>NZ_BQME02000002.1:2072500-2448316 GCF_022180385.2 Paenibacillus sp. L3-i20 | reverse complement strand
CCCGGATGCCACGGTCCTGGATGTCCGCCGCCCGGATGCCACGGTCCTGGATGCCCTCCGCCCGGATGCCACGGTCCTGGATGTCCGCCGCCCGGATGCCACGGTCCTGGATGCCCTCCGCCCGGATGCCACGGTCCTGGATGTCCGCCGCCCGGATGCCACGGTCCTGGATGCCCTCCGCCCGGATGCCACGGTCCTGGATGTCCGCCGCCCGGATGCCACGGTCCTGGATGCCACTGACCTGGATGACCCGGCCATGGTCCTGGTCCCGGAGGAAACCAACCAGGGCCTCCACCTGGAATTTGGAATACAACTCGTTGTTCAGTGCATCCACATCCGCTGCCGGCCACCGCGAATTTCCTCTGTAATACTTCATTCGACTGTACGTTAGCATCGTCGTAAGTATGTGTCATTCGAGCAATCAGTCTCCTTCACAATTTCATTAGGCATTTATCCTGATGTATCCTATGCGGCATATGCCTATCCCGTGTGGAGTAGTTTGAGAAGAAATGTGATTGAAAAAGTCAACATAAGAAGTTGAATTTATGTATACCGAAAAATGATGGCAAGGAGTACTGTTAGATATAAGGTTACTGATTCTTACAGGGGGGAAACAAAATGATCAAGAGGCGAACGATATACTGTATGCTTGCAGCAATAGTGGCTATTTCATTAACAGCCTGCAGCAGTACAAAAAAAGAAGAAGGTAATACTGGCTCCAAAACTTCAGAGCAAGTAAACAAAAAAGTGACATTGACCTTCCAAACGTTGCAGACAGACAAAACGACACCTGCATATCAGATTGAAGAGGAACTCGTAAATCGTTATGTGGAAGAAAATCCAAATGTAAAAATAGAATGGGATAGACTCGACACAGAGCAACAAAAAGTGAAGCTGAAAACACAAGCAGCATCCGGTGAAGTGTCTGATATTACGATGGTTAACCCAGGTGCGCAGCTACAACCGTTTGCAAATGGAAAAGTACTGTTGCCGCTCAATGATATTTTGGATCAAGAGATGAAGGGACTGTTTCAGGAGGGAGTGCTCGATTATTACTCCTTTGATGGAAGTGTATATGCACTGCCATATAGCATGGATATAGCAGGCATTTTCTACAACAAAGAGTTGTTCGAGAGGGCAGGAGTGGAGCCTCCAACAACGTTTGAAGAGATTATTGCTTCGGTTCCTAAATTCAAAGAGGCAGGTATTCCAGCAATGATACTAGGCGGAAAAGACCAATGGCCTCTATCATTCATGTTTACCAATGTGCTTCAACGGGTGAATGGTGGTGCGAAGTTTCTTGATGAGGTAGTAGCCGGCAACAAAAACTTTAATGATCCTGTTTTTATTGAAGCGCTCCAAAAAACGCAAGATTTGATTAAGGCAGGTGCGTATCAAGAAGGAGCTGCAACTTATGACAACAACACGTCCTCCCAACATTTCCGCGATGGCAAGGCAGCTATGTACTTTATGGGTTCATGGGAAATCTCTTCAATCGATGCATCGGAAGCTGTAAAAGGAAAGATTGGCTTTTTGCCGTTCCCGACAGTAGGGGGTAAAGGGAATCCAAACGATTATGTGATCGCACCTGGAACAGCCTACGCACTTGGTGCTAACGGCGACCATCTAGAAGAAAGCAAAAAGCTTTTGAAGTATTTTTTTAAGAATTATGCTAAGGTTGCATTCGAGAAAAAAGCAGCAGTAGGTCTTGCTTTAAAGGTGGAAGGTGATCTAAAAGCTGCTGGATATTCTGACCTTGCTATCGATGCAATGCAACGCTTTAATGAAATTAAAGGTGGAGACATGAACTTTGACAATGTTATTGAGCCTACTACTACGCAGACACACTTGACTGGTTTGCAGAGCATGTTAATTAAGGATGTTCAAGTTGCAGATCTTGCAAATGAGCATCAGAAGGCATGGGAAGCTTACAACAAACAATAATGTCAGGTCGATAAAGGGAACCTAAGGGTTCCCTTTTATTTCTCAGCGGAAACGACAGCTAAGTCTCCAAAAGGCGGCTTTAGCCGTTTACGCTTGCTAATACAGCTTAGGAGGGAACGTGTGTGAACGGAGTATTGAAAGTAAACAAACGGACGTTAGCGCTATTCGTCCTTCCCTGTTTATTATTTTATTTGTCATTTGTATTCGTACCGATTGTAGTGTCTATCTATTATTCCTTTATGGAATGGGCTGGTATGGGGGAGCGGGATTTTGTAGGCTTAGACAACTATGTAAATTTGTTCACACGAGATCCTATTTTTTGGCCATCTGTACTTAGAACACTTTATATTGCACTATTTTCACTAGCACAAATTCCAATTGCAATTTTTGTGGCGATTTTGCTTAGTCGCTATGTGAAACGACCGAATTTACTTATCTCAAGTTACTTTTTACCTGTTATTTTATCTGTTGTAGTTATCGGACAATTATGGATGGCTGTCTATAATCCGGTATCGTTAGGTGGTATGCTGAACGGGTTGCTGGATAGTATAGGTCTCGAATCTTGGACTAAAATATGGCTAGCAGATCCTGTATATGCGATATTCGCTCTTTGTTTCGTTATCTTTTGGCAATATATCGGGTATCACGTTCTTATACAATTTACCGGTGTGCAAAATATTTCGAACGATCTATACGAAGCTGCCAGCATTGATGGTGCCGATGGGTTCAAGGCAGATCGTTATATTACTCTTCCGTTATTAGCTCCAGTCGTAAAAATATCAGTTGTACTCGCCGTTATTGGATCGCTTAAGGCATTTGATCTTATCGTTGTTATGACGGGCGGGGGGCCTGCGAATTCGACGGAAGTGATTTCGACTCATATGTATTACATGACCTTCAAATCGTTCAAATATGGTTACGGAAGTACGATATCTACGGTTTTAGTTATTTTCTGCTTAGTTATGACAGTATTGCTTAATTTAGCTTTCAAACGAGCAGAAGAAAATAGTTCTTAGAGCAAGGAGGAGACTAGCATGAGGGATCTACAATCTATTAGACGTATCGGTGCATGGATCTTTATGGGGATATTAGCGATAACTCAGCTTTACCCGCTCGTTTGGCTGCTGTTATACTCATTGAAGACGAATAGTGAAATAATGTCGGGACAATTTTTTTCTTTGCCTAAGAAGCTGCAATGGCAAAATTACAGTGATGCTTTCACTTCAGGCAGTTATATGAAATATATAGGCAATAGCATATGGGTGACGATAATTACTTTAGCACTAACAATTATTCTGAGCGGTATGGTATCCTATGCGATTACCCGATTCAAATGGCGTTATGGGAATACAATCATGTTATTATTTCTAATTGGCATAATGATTCCCATTCAGTCGACGCTGCTGCCACTTATGATTATTTTCAAAAATATCGATATATTAAATACACATATGTCTATCATTATCCCATATGTCGCATTTTCTATCCCGCTTGCTGTCTTTATTTTGTCAGGATTTCTAAGAGGTATTCCGCATGAAATAGAAGAATCAGCAATGATTGATGGAGCGTCCATTTACCGTGTCTTTTTCTCCATCATTTTCCCCATCTCAGTACCACCAATTATGACTGTACTCATTCTTACATTTATATCGATATGGAACGAATATATTATTGCTTCGACCTTTCTTTCTTCCGACAACTTGAAGACGCTTCCATTCGGAATTAACAGCTTCGTAGGACAATATACCGCTAATTACGGTGCAATCGGAGCTTTTCTTGTGTTAGGGGCTCTTCCAGTTATTGCTTTTTATTTTGTTTTATCGGATAAGATTACAAAAGGAATGGTAGCTGGAGCAATCAAAGGCTAATAGGATGAGAGGCAGGTCGAGTCGAAATGAAGCGATTGAGGTTCAATACTTTTCATTCTCGTTTGCTCATTTGGATTTTGCTGTCTACCTTAGTGCTGCTCTTTGGGCTTACTGTCCTTTTTTATCATTACACAACGGAACAAATTGATCTGAAGGTAGGTGAAGCTGCACAACGCAACACTTCACAAGCGATGGACAGTTTTTCATTGCTGGCTAGAGGTTTCGATAGTCTAACGAAGTCGGTCATGAGCAATGTAGAAATTCAGCGTCTTCTTTCTAAGGAAGCACCCGATGAACAAGAGGAGTTCAGTAAGCAACTTCTTATGATGGGAGCACTGGGTACAATATTTTATAGCCATAACGATGTGAAAGGTATTCATATCATATCAAATAGAGGTAACGTATATAGTTATGAATCGATTACTCATTCCATCAACCCTGCCTTTTTAAAAGGAGAGTGGCTTACGAGGTTGCAGCAATCCGATGGAACGATGGTGTGGGGCGGTATGTTAGAGGAATCTCTAACTGTACGTGAAGATCCGGTATTTACGTATGGTCGATTAATAACTAATCTGATTACCGCTCAGCCTCTTGGAGTCATCATTATCGAAGCTGATCCACGAACCTTCCTATCATCGATGAACAATTTAACGATTAATTCGAAAAGCAGATCTTACGTTTTCTCAGATGCTAATCAGTTATTGGTATCTTCTCATACCGATGAGACGCTGCCGGAAAGCATGCTAGATCTTGATCAATATGAATTTGATAATAAAGCTGTAGATGCAAGCAATGAAAGTCATCTCATCGTAATCGCAGAAGAGCATAAGCTTGGTTGGAAGCTGCTCACGCTTACTCCCAAACCGGTAGCTAAGCTCGAACAAGCCGAGGCGAATCGGTACTTCGTGCTCGTGACCGTTGTGATCGTTATTATTACGACTCTGTTAGCAGCGTTCCTCTCACGTTCCGTATCAAAGCCGATCAAAACGATCGTGAATGAAATGAGACGAGTAGAACGAGGTGATCTGACCACTCAGCCCAAACCAACGAAATCTTATGATGAAATGAATTATTTGAATGATCATTTTAATCGAATGGTTAGCGAAATCAACGGCTTAGTGGAGCGTAACAAAATAGTGGCTGCCAGCGAGAAGAATGCACAAATACATGCGCTCCAGTCGCAAGTAAATCCTCATTTTCTATACAATACTTTAGAGATGATCTACTGGCTTCTCGATGAACAACAAAATGAGAAGTTAGCGAATCTTATTCTTTCATTATCCCGAATGTTGCGTTATAGCAGTGATTGGCGAAACTCGGTAGCTTCCCTTGAAGAGGAGCTTGTGCAGATCAATCATTATATGACGATCATTGAAGCTCGCTCCGATAGACGAATATTTGTTGAGCATAACATTGATGAACAGTGGCTAATAACTCCGCTGCCTAAGATGACCCTTCAGCCATTAATTGAAAATGCAGTCATCCATGGACTGTCAGGACGTGCAAGTGAAGGCAAAATTTCAATCTCATTAATTGAAGAAGGGCAATCAATCTGTATTCTGCTGCGTGACAATGGAGTTGGAATTCCAGATTTGAAGCTAAAGGAGCTCCAGCAATCACTTAAACGAGCGGAGCAGTTAAAGTGGAATGAACTGCTCGAAGAGGAGAGAAAGAGTTTATCAGCTGAACCAGCTATTTATGGGAAATCCTCTGGATCAGGAGCAGGTTTTCTAAACGTACATCGTAGAATGATATTGGAATATGGTACTGGGTATGGATTGCAAATAGAGAGTGAAGTAAGCATCGGTACGACAGTGACAATTATTGTGCCTATTAAGAAACTTCGTAATTAATTCGCAGTAGTTGTGCCATGGGGAGTGAAGGTATGCACATTCTTGTTGTAGACGATGAGAAAACGATACGTGAAGGATTGAAACGAACGATCCAAACTGCCTTTGAAGAAATAGAGGTTTCCACTGCGGCCTCTGCATTAGACGCGCTGCGTATTTTACTCCTTGAACGAGTCCATATTGTTTTTCTGGATATAATGATGCCGAATATGAATGGATTAGAATTACTGGCGCAGGTACGTCACACGTACAAGGATATCAAATGGATCGTCATATCTGCACATTCCGAGTTCGCTTATGCTCAGGAAGCACTAAGGCTTGGCGCAAAAGACTATTTCCTCAAACCTTTTGGCAAGGATCAAATTGTTCAAACAGTCACTGACTTACATAGAAATTGGCTCCATGAGCAAAGTAAAGGTTTAGATCAGGATTTGCTTGAGCTGAATTTAAACTATTTGCGCGAAGCCGTATTTAGAAGATGGATTCAAGGCCTCGATATCGGCAGGTTTGATCTTACTATAATACGCAAAGAGTACGAACAGTACTATTTGATTGCTGTCAAATTGGAATGCAACCCACAATTAACGCTGCAAAATTTTATTGTAGAAAATGTGATGACGGAATATATGAGTCAGAATGGTAAGGGATTTATCGTCAATATGGACGGCGATTTTTTGGCGGGTGTACTATCACTAGAGGAAGGATATACAGCTCGTTGTTTCCGTGAAGGAGCGGTTACTTATTTAAGTCGTTGTCTGAAAGTACCGTATCTGCTCTATATGAGCGAGCTGCTAACCGATTTTGGAGCAATTCCACAAGAAATAAGGAAATTTAATTCATCTACTATTGCTGAAGTAGATCATGGATCGATGAAGGGCAAAAGTGATGCCATTGATACAGCATTGCAATATATGAAAAGCAGTTATAAAGAAAACTTGTCATTAGAATTGGTGGCTTCTATCGTGTATCTTAATCCTGTTTATTTTAGTAAGTTGTTCAAGCAACGTATTGGTATTGGTTATAAGGAATATGTAACAAACTTGCGTATGGAGCGAGCAAAGGAACTGCTAATGGATTCTAATCTTACGATTACGAAAATCGGGGAATTAGTTGGTTATCCAGACGTTCGTCACTTTACACAAGTTTTTCGCAAAAGCCATAATTGTACGCCTAGTCATTATCGAACTGCAAAAGTGCTTATATAATTAGCTCCATTTACATAGAAGAGAAGCCTCCGACCAAACGTATTGGCGGAGGCTTCGTCTATGTATATTGGATGCTCATCTTTCGGTTATCGCTAGGATGATATCCATTTGTCGAAGAATGCTTATTTAACAGCAGCTTCGTAACGTTTGCTAACTTCATCCCAGTTTATAACGTTCCAGAACGCTGCGATGTAATCAGGACGTTTGTTTTGGTAGTTTAGGTAGTAAGCATGCTCCCAAACATCTAGACCAAGGATTGGTGTTTCACCTTCCATGATCGGGCTGTCTTGGTTAGGAAGGCTGTATACTTTCAATTTGCCGTTAGCTACAGCAAGGAAAGCCCAACCACTGCCGAAACGAGTAGCAGCTGCTTTAGCGAAGTCAGCTTTGAATGTATCTAGGCCGCCTAGTTCGCTTTCGATTGCTGCTGCAAGAGCGCCAGTTGGTGCTCCGCCAGCGTTAGGAGCAATTGTTTCCCAGAACAAGCTATGGTTAGCATGTCCGCCGCCGTTGTTGCGTACTGCAGTACGGATTGCTTCCGGAACGCTTGCAAGATCAGCGATCAATGCTTCAATTGATTTGCCCTGAAGCTCAGGAGCTGATTCAAGTGCTGCGTTTAGATTAGTTACATATGCATTGTGATGGCGTCCGTGGTGGATTTCCATCGTTGTTGCATCGATATGCGGTTCAAGTGCGTTGTGCGCGTAAGGTAGAGCAGGTAGTTGATGTGCCATTATTCATTACCTCCTGGAATATTATATAGTTTAGAACATATTTATTATCTCTTATCCAAACTAATAAATCAACATTGGTGTTGAAAAAGTCGACACCGCTTTAACCCCAGTAGCATAACACTGTTCCCGCCAATTTATTCAAAATATTAGTATGAAAAGGTTATTTAATGAGGTATAAAATTGATTAAATCATTGTAAGCGCTTAAATAATAGCGCTTTCAAGAGTAAATTGGCGATTTATTAATGTTTTTAAAAGAATTACGATAAAAAAGAAGGATTTCGGGTTTATATGTCGTATTATAAGTAGGTACGAGACTATGACATGATATAGAAGGTGTTATTGAATGAATGTTCGTTCCTTCCAGTTGTCCGATTACAAGCAACTAACAGTATTGCTTGAAGAAGTTTTAACAACAGAATGCTATGAGCAAACGATGGAAGCATTTGCGAGGCAATTGTCATGGGACAGTGATCTCGTTTTGGTCGCTTCCAATCAATCAGAAATCGTAGGAATGATTATCGGCACGATCGATAACAACAAAGGTTATTATTATCGAATTGCCGTTTCACCCCTACATCAGCGGAGTGGAATTGGTAAATTGCTAGTATCATCGCTTCGTCAGCGCTTCGAGCAACGAAACGTTAGTAAAATTCTCATTACTGCGGACGAGCATAATGAGCCTGTACTGCCGTTGTACGAATCGATGGGTTATGATGCTACAGATTTTTTCAAGTCGTTCCAGAAACTCAGTATTGTAGCGGGATAAGTAGACGTTACGGCAATTCGTATTTGATGAGAGGCATATCTGCGCCATTGCAATTGGTGTTCAGATATGCTTTTCTTATTATTATAAGGAAATTGAGGTGCACGAACAGGCATGGAACGATATGAACAGTGTATAATCAAAAGCTTTAAGCATAACGGTCATATTCATCGATTATGGCAACAGAACTGGGTCGTGCCAAATGAATATTTGAGTGCTGAACATCAAGAAGAATCACTTATTGTTCTAATTAATCGTCAGACTCCAATCATAGAAGCCGACGGGAAACAATGGGTAAGCAGAGTTCCTGCCGTCTCCTTTTTTATTCCTGGTCAATGGTTTAACATAGTTGCTTTATTGGAAGCTGGAGGCGTTCGTTATTATTGTAATATTACATCGCCGCCTTATTTACAAGGTGGAGTTCTTACTTATATTGATTATGATTTGGATGTAATTCGGACTGCTGACGGAAGCAAATATATTGTCGATCAAGATGAATACGAACACCATAAGGTGCTTTATCATTATCCTCAGGCGGTTCAAGATAAAGTACGGGATGGATTAAACATATTGCTGGATCGAATCGAACGTGGAGGAACCCCCTTTTCGGATGATTCTGCTAGAGCGTATTATGAGAAATTCATGGATGTATTCGGTGAGGTGGATGAATGAAAGTTTTTACGTTGTTGCTTGACTGGCTAAAAACAATTGTAACTGCCCTTGTTATTGTTCTTATCCTTCATTACTTTGTATTTAACCTATCAACTGTAGATGGACATTCGATGGAGCCAACTCTTGAGGAACAAGAATGGCTTTTTATTAATAAGCTTGTTTATTTATTCGGAAGTCCGAAGGTAGGCGATATTGTTATATTGAAGGACCCGCAGGGCGTGGCAGGTCATGAAAGGTTTTTCGTCAAACGAATTGTAGGAATGCCGGGTGATCGTATCGAAATTTCTGGAGAAAAACTGTATAGGAATGGTGAGGTTGTGGACGAGCCATATACAGATACGTTAATTGAAGATATGAATTACGGACCAGAAACAATAAGTGAAGGACACTATTTCGTAATGGGCGACAATCGTCATGCTGGAGCTAGCCTCGATAGTCGTACATTTAACGCAGTGCCTGAAAAACTTATTCAAGGAAGAGCAGACTTTATTCTGTGGCCTTTCGATAAAATAAAAGCTCTTTAACGTACATTTATGACTGGCTGATGGAGGTACAAAATGAAGGAAGTGATGATCTATACAGACGGTGCATGCTCCGGTAATCCAGGCCCTGGAGGCTGGGGAGCTGTATTGTTTTATGGCGGACATCAGAAGGAAATTTCGGGCGGAGATAAGTATTCAACGAATAACAGAATGGAAATTCAGGCAGTTATTGAAGGACTTGAGCTATTGAAAGAAAAGTGCAAGGTAACAGTCTATAGTGATTCCGCATATGTAGTGAACTGTTTTCAGAAGGGCTGGATTCATGGATGGCTTCGTAATGGGTGGAAGAATAGTAAAAAAGAACCTGTAGAAAATCAAGATCTGTGGAAGAAGTTGTGGGAATTAATGAATAAGCACACTGTTGAGTATGTAAAAGTAAAAGGACATAGTGATAACGAATGGAATAATCGATGCGATGAACTGGCTCGCGAAGCGATTAAGCGGTTATAGATGATGATGGATAGATGGGACAAATTGAAGCAAGAAATGAAGGAAGCGGCAAAGGAACTAGGAATTGATTCCATAGGCGTCGCTGCCGCAGATCCTTTCGTAACACTGAAACAACGTTTAATTCGTCACCGGGAGCTTGGAAGAGAATCTGGTTTCGAAGAATCAGATTTGGATAAACGAACTAATCCCGCACTTCTATTTGATGATCCGCAATGTATTATCGCTATAGCCGTTGCGTATCCCTCTAAGCTGATTGACCCACCAAAGTCAGAACCAGGTGCCCGTAGAGGCATAATGTCTCGTTCAGCCTGGGGTGACGATTATCATAAAGTGTTGCGAGATCGACTAGCTAAACTTAATGCCTGGCTTCTGGAGCGTGTACCAGAGATGCGCTCAGAAAGTATGGTAGATACAGGTGCGTTATCAGATCGAGCAGTAGCAGAACGGGCAGGGATAGGTTGGAGTGCGAAAAACTGTTCTATTATATCGCCCAAATTGGGATCTTGGATTTATTTAGGTGAAATGATTACAAACTTGCCGCTCCAACCGGACGAGCCGGTCACAGAGGGGTGCGGCTCCTGTACGAAATGTATAGATGCTTGTCCAACAGATGCACTTGTTGGTCCTGGGCAGTTAGATTCTAAGCGCTGTATTTCGTTTATTACTCAGACGAAAGGCATGATTTCGGATGAATATATGCGCAAGATCGGCAATCGACTTTATGGCTGTGATACTTGTCAAATCGTTTGTCCAGAAAATAAAGGGAAAAACTGGACGCAGCATCCTGAGCTGAAGCCAGACGTAGAGCTGGCAAAACCTCTGCTAGTACCGCTGCTTACAATAGGAAATCGTGAATTTCAGGAACGGTATGGCTCTACTTCTTCCGCATGGCGTGGGAGAAAGCCAATTCAGCGTAATGCTGTTATTGCATTAGGCAACTTCAAGGAAGCAAGTGCGGTACCTGATCTTATTCGTGTGCTTGAATCTGATCCAAGACCCGTTTTGAGAGGAACGGCGGCATGGTCACTTAGCAGGATTGGTGGCGAGCTTGCTGAGGATGCGCTCCGTTTAGCTTTAATGAAAGAAACCGACGAAGAAGCGAATGCGGCAATTAGCCGAGCTTTGGAAGTGTTACAAACCTAACCCTAATTACCCGTAAATTCATCTTTTTTGCTTGGGAAATGCTGTCGTTATTTCGTTGCGGAACAAGCATGAACATGCTATGATACAGGGATGTAATTTATAATATTTCATACTAAATGAAGGGTAAGGTGACATAGATGGAGTGGTACAATATTGTAATTCCTATCGTTACGTTAATTGTAGGTGCAGTTGGCGGATTTTTCGGAGGAGTATTCTACTTGCGCAAGCAAATCGAGAAGATGCAAAGTAATCCTGAGATGCTGCAGAAAATGGCGAAACAGATGGGGTACAACATGAACAAGCAACAGATGAACCGTGCTCAAAATATGATGAAAAATCAAAAGTTTCCACGTAAATAAATTGTAAATGAATATACCGGAAGGAGTTGAAACGAATGGCGGGTAAAAAAGATTACGTCAATTCGAAGGTTACTAACAACCGGGAACAAATCGAACATCATGTCAGAGAGATTTTGAAGCTAGTTGGAGAAGATGTCGAACGTGAAGGTTTGCTTGAGACACCTGCTCGGGTTACAAGAATGTATGAAGAAATCTTCGCAGGATATGAGGTTGATCCTCGTGAGGTGCTTGGCGTAACATTCGATGAACAACATGAAGAACTCGTTATCGTAAAAGATATCGTATATTATAGCCAATGTGAGCATCATATGGCGCCGTTTTTCGGTAAAGCTCATATCGGTTATATCCCAAGCGGGAAGATCGTTGGACTTAGTAAACTTGCACGTCTGGTAGACGCGATTACGCGTCGTTTGCAAGTACAAGAACGAATTACTTCACAAATTGCAGATATACTGGAGCAAGAGCTTTCACCACATGGTGTAATGGTCGTTGTGGAAGGTGAGCATCTATGTATGTGCTCTAGAGGAATTAAGAAAACGGGCAGCAGCACAGTTACATCGGCAGTTCGTGGTGAATTCCGCTCTAGTTCAGCGCTACGCTCTGAGTTTCTCGCACTTCTTAAGTAATGGACAGAACTAAAGACCAATAAATAAGTGAACAAAAGAGCGAGCATGTTAGTTAGACGTACATTCGTACATCTGACAAGCATGCTCGCTCTTTGTTCCTATTTATAGTCGTCATTAATGAATTCGTGCTTCATTCAGTTGCCCTTCTACTTGGCTGAGGAAAAGGGCTGTGCGTTGAATATATTCTCTAGGATGTTTGCGGAACAATAGCTCATGTTGACCATTTTCTACAATCCAAGATCGGGTTAAGGAGTCCCGCTGATTATTGGCTATCGCTTCAGCTGTATGATGCGAAGCTTTGACATCATTTGTCCCATGAATAATGTAAATGGGCATTGCATAATCGTTAGCCACAACTTGCTCTGCTGGAATTGATCCAAAGCTTCCTCCTGACCAAAGGGGGATCATTGTCTCGATTAGCGGGAGAGAAGGGAAACGTGGCAGCGGTACAAATTGATTAAGATTATCGAATAGCGTTTCTGAACTCGGAATAAAAAGACTGTCCAAAATCATCGCGTCAATCTCATCCGTGAGTAGCGCTGTTTGAAGTGCTGTCCCTGCACCCATTGAGAAGCCCCAGACGACTATGTCATCTGCTCCTCTGGATTTCGCATAGTCTATTGCAGCTAGGAGCTGTTGTGACTCCTCACGTCCACCTGTAGCAGGAGCTTTGTATTGCTGTGAGGCATAACCGTAATCAAACAATAGAACATTATAATTAAGATCATGAAGCAATCTTGTTAATTCGTACATTGGGACCCAGTTCTCTTCACGATTGGCTCCATATCCATGACTGAACACGACTGTACGGTTAGAAGCAGCTACTGCACCTGGGTTTGACTGCTCATTCTCGAGATCAACAGCAGGTACATACCACCCGCTAACGGTAGTTTCACCACTATTGCTAGCGAAGACTACGTCTTCATAAGCTGTGCGGATTGCTTCCTGTGGATTAGATTCCAGCGGAGCGACATAAGGGTTAGCCAGCATCCAAGCAACATAACCATGAAAGATTATAATAAGAATAAAACATAAGGCAAGCAGAGATGCGATAGATGCAACGAAAATATGTTTACGTCTTTTCGATGATCCTACAGCAGGAGCCGAAGTTGGATAGGGTAGCTTCATCGGAAAAGCAGGAACGCTAGGAGCATAGCTTTCCATTGTGTGTGTTGTAGTAATTGAAGTACTCATTCGATAGCCCTCCCTCATGATGATGTCAGCTAGCTTTATTGATGTACAATTCATTTAGAAGAAAAAGGAAATCATACTAAATTGAAATGTAAGCGCTATTAAAGGTGTATTACTTTAATCGTAGTTTGGAGATGACTACCTGTCAATTCATGTCGACACATTGTTAATTGGTTGTAATCGTCCTGTAATGTAATAGAAGTTCTTTACGATAACGGCACGTATAAGGTATACTAAATGAGAATTAATTTCACTGACTTTGAAAGAGAGTTTCATTCGATGAAACTTAGACGATATATAAATATAAATGGTTTTGGAATATGAAAAGTGGGGGAAGAGGGCATGGAGGAAGGTAAATCAACAGTACGTGCAGTAGATCGTGCTTTGGATATATTGTTGTGCTTCACATCTAAAACCGATTGGGCGATGACTGAAATTGCTGAATATGTAGGACTTCATAAGAGCACTGTGCATCGTATGCTTGCCACTCTTGAAGAGAAGGGCTTTATTGAGCGTGATCGCTCAACTGAACGTTACCATTTGGGCTTAAAAGTATGGGAGCTATCAGCTAATTTATCTCGTACAGATGATCAAGCGACTATATGGCTTCCAGAGATGGTTAGAATTCGTGATGAGCTGGGAGAAACGGTAAGCATTTATGTTCGAGACGGCTCAGAGCGTATTAGAATGCAGGCAGTTCAAAGCAATCAAGCTGTTAGAAGAGTAGCCCCTGTCGGCGTACGACTTCCTCTATATGCGGGTGCATCTAGTAAAGTGTTAATCGCATACTCTGATCCTGTTGTGCAGGAGGGTCTAACCCATGCACCGACATGGCCTTCTTACATCGAAATGACTCAATATCGTCAGCAACTGCAAGAGATACTTGCTAATGGGTATGCAACAAGCTTCGAGGAACGTGAGCCGGGAGCCGCTGCATTATCGTCACCGATCTTTGATCGTGCGGGGAACATAGCTGCTGCACTTTCTATCTCGGGTCCTGCAAGTCGAATGACGATGGATACGATGCGTCAGTATGCACCAATTATGATGGATGCGGCTAAACGTATGGGGACGATGATTCGTTAATTCGTATGATGGTAAGGCATAACAGATATACTCATAGCTAAACACACAAAAAAGACGTAGCAGATGTTAGACAACATCAACTACGTCTTTTCGTTCAAAATATAACAATTTATAAGTTTGTTATTGTATAAATGACTTATATTTCTTTGCGAAATGATTGCCAAGCCTCCAAAGGGCGGCTATAGCCATTTACGCTTAATTCATTATTTCATTGCAGCGATCATTTGACGAAGCACCGTTTGCAGGATGCCTCCGTTGCGGTAGTAGTCTACGTCTACAAGGGAGTCAAGACGAACGATTGCCGGGAACTCGAAAGTTGTTCCATCTTCGCGAGTTACGTGTACGTTAACGTTTTGGCTAGGCTGAACATCGTTGGATAGACCAGAGATATCAAACGTTTCGCGTCCAGTAATACCAAGTGTTTTCCAGCTTTGACCTTCTGGGAATTGAAGTGGAAGTACACCCATACCAACCAAGTTGGAACGGTGAATACGCTCGAAGCTTTCCGCGATAACAGCTTTTACGCCGAGCAAGAAAGTTCCTTTAGCTGCCCAGTCACGGGAGCTTCCAGTGCCGTACTCTTTACCAGCAAGTACAACTAGGTTTTTGCCTTCTGCTTGATACTTCATGGAAGCATCGTAGATAGACATTACTTCACCAGTTGGCAAGTAAGTTGTTACGCCGCCTTCAGTACCAGGAGCCACTTGGTTACGAATACGGATGTTAGCGAACGTACCGCGCATCATAACTTCATGGTTACCACGACGGGAACCATAAGAGTTGAAATCTTTGCGCTCTACGCCGTTGTCGATCAAGTATTGGCCACCTGGGCTGTTAACTGTAATGTTACCAGCAGGGGAAATATGGTCAGTAGTTACGGAATCGCCCATAAGTGCAAGCACGCTTGCTGAAGGAATATCCGCAATATCTGTTAGATCAGGACCAAGACCTTCGAAGAACGGAGGGTTTTGGATGTAAGTGGATTTAGCATCCCACTCATAGCTTTCACCTTCAGGTACATCGATTGCGTTCCAACGCTCGTTTTGTGTAAATACGTTTTCGTATTTCGAACGGAACATTTCTGGGTTAAGGGAAGAAGCTACTGCAGCCTTAATCTCAGCGTTTGTTGGCCAGATGTCTTTCAAGAATACAGGTTGACCGTCTTGGTCATGTCCAATTGGATCTATAGCAAGATCGATGTTAACTGTTCCAGCAAGTGCATAAGCAACTACAAGTGGTGGAGAAGCAAGATAGTTCGCTTTAACCTGTGCGTGAACACGACCTTCAAAGTTACGGTTACCGGATAGTACAGCAGCAACTGTCATATCATTGTCAGCAATCGCTTTGCTTACTTCGTCTGGCAACGGACCAGAGTTACCGATACATGTAGCACAGCCGTAACCTGCAACATGGAAGCCAAGAGCTTCTAGTGGCTCGATTAGGTTTGCTTTAATCAAATATTCAGTAACAACTAGTGAACCTGGAGTAAGTGAGCTTTTCACATATGCAGGTTTTGTTAGACCACGTGCTACTGCTTTTTGTGCAACAAGACCAGCAGCAAGCATTACGCTTGGGTTGGAAGTGTTAGTACAGCTTGTAATCGCAGCGATTACGACAGCACCGGCACTCATTTTTGTTTGTTGTCCATCGTTATGTTGAACAGCAACAACTTCTTCAATTTTCTCTTCCGTTAGACCATATCCACCTTTGTCGATCGGCGTACGGATGATGCTGTTGAAGCTTTCCTTCATAGCAGTCAATTCGATACGATCTTGAGGACGTTTCGGACCTGCAAGGGAAGGAACAATTGTCGATAGATCAAGCTCAACAACGTCCGTGAAGATTGGATCTGGAGTTGCATCTGTACGGAACATGTCTTGTGCTTTGTAGTAAGCTTCAACAAGCTCGATTTGCTCATCTTTACGACCTGTTTGACGCATGAAATCAAGTGTTTCACTATCAACAGGGAAGAAACCGACTGTTGCGCCGTATTCTGGAGCCATATTTGCAACAGTTGCACGGTCAGCAAGGCTAATGTTGGATAGACCAGGACCGAAGAACTCTACGAATTTTCCTACAACGCCTTTTTTACGAAGGATTTGAGTAACAGTCAGTGCAAGGTCAGTTGCTGTTGAGCCTTCTGCCAAGCTGCCTGTTAGCTTAAAGCCGATAACTTCTGGCATTACGAAGTATAGAGGTTGTCCAAGCATACCTGCTTCAGCCTCGATACCGCCAACGCCCCAGCCAACTACGCCAAGTCCGTTAATCATTGTAGTATGAGAATCCGTACCTACAAGAGAATCCGGGTAAACGACAGTTTCGCCGTCAATTGTTTTTGTAGCTGCTACGGATGCTAGGTACTCAAGGTTAACTTGGTGAACGATACCTGTTCCCGGAGGAACTGCACGGAAGTTGTCAAATGCTGTTTGTGCCCAGCGAAGGAAACGGTAACGCTCTTCGTTACGCTCAAACTCAACTTTTGTATTGTACTCCAAAGCTTCAGGGCTGCCGAAAGCATCAACCATGATGGAGTGGTCAATTACAAGATCAACGGGTACAAGCGGGTTGATCTTCTTAGGATCCCCACCAGCTTTTTTCACTGTGTCGCGCATTGCTGCAAGGTCAACGACAACTGGTACGCCAGTGAAATCTTGAAGAACGATACGTGCAGGGATAAAAGGAATTTCTTTGTCTTCACGGCCTTTTGTCCAGTTGGCCAATTGTTTAACATGTTCAGGTGTAATGGCGCGGCCGTCGAATTGACGAACTGCTGCCTCAAGTAAAACTTTGATGGAAAAAGGAAGCTTGGAAATATCGCCAAGACCTTGCTCTTCCAATCCGCCTAGACGATAGTAAGCATACGAATTTCCGCCGGCTTCAAGCGTAGTACGAACGGAGTACTGATTTTGTTTAGACATCGCTATTCTCCTCATTTCAGTTAGTAGGGGATAAATGTTTGTTTCATTAGATGAAACGCAATTTCAAAAACCTTATACGTATAGTATAGCTTTAAAATAGTCGTTCCGTAAAGTCCAATTATGTCCTTTCTGAGGGTGCTTTTATAGAAATGTAAGAAGCGAAATGTTACATGAAAAGCTGCCGGCGATCATATAATGAAGCAGTCATTCTGTGCCGTTTAGGCGACTAAGCAAAGCCGAAGACTAAGTCAGGGGGGAAACGCGATGTCAAAGTCAGGTAGCCGCGTGACTTACAATCAGCGGGCGAAGCGCAAGACTAATTCGACTAAATCAGGCCATTCATCATCAGCTGCTTCGTCAAAGCGTCAATCGAAGTCAAGCACGGCAGTTATTCAGCGAAAGAAACAAGAAGATATACATGTAGAAAGTGAGCAGCCTACGCAGCAACGAAAACAGGAACTAAGTAGACTATTGCAATCTTTTGATTCCCCAAGACAAGCATCCTCGACTAAGGAAAAAAGCTGGAAGTCTGCTCTAGAGCGATATGTGAATCTTTATAATCAGGCGGAAACAGAACAGCATGCTCGTGTTCTGACCGACTTTGTTGCTGATCGAATTCATCAGGAACGATTGTGCAACAGACTCGATCGTATTCGTGATCGTGACCTCCTGCGAGGTGCTTTACCAGCAGGGAGTGAGACGAAAGCCGAACTTATCCGAGTTAATGAATCAACACATGAAATTTCAGTGCTGCTCAGACTCCATATAAAACGAAGAATGGAGCAATTTGGGCGGTTTTATATGGAAGAACGATACGAGTACGAACGACTTTGGCTCTCACTCAGCAACGGTCAATGGGAAGTGCTTCAGGTTGAGCCAATCATTGCTGAGCGCAGGCCACGCTATGGTGCTTCCGTTCATCAATGGGGAGAGGAAGAAGGCCCGTCAGATTTTGATATCGCACCTATAGCACCATCTAGTCCATTCTTAAATTATGACCTAATGCCTCAATTCAAAAACAAAACAAGAGGGATTCGCTACAGGAGAGATTTGGTTGCTGCTTTTGCGGATCGTTGGTGGAATGAAGGCAATCCAAGCTACGAGACATTTGAGGATAATTGCACCAATTACGTCTCTCAGTGCATCTTTGCAGGCGGTGCTCCTATGAACTATACTGGTAAAAGGGGAAGCGGTTGGTGGTATAAAGGAAGAACCAATGGCGGTGAATGGTGGAGCTATAGCTGGTCTGTCTCCAATGCATTGTCTCTTTATTTGTCCGCAGCGCGCAAAACCGGACTTCAAGCCGTCAACGTACAATCGGCCAATGAACTTCAACTAGGCGACGTAATTACATACGATTGGAACGGAGATGGCCGTTACCAGCACAGCACAATCGTCACTGCGTTTGATTCAGCAGGAGAACCGTTAGTTAACGCCAATACAGTCGCCAGCAGGCACCGATATTGGGACTATCGCGATTCGTATGCATGGACGAAGGGAACAAAATACCGTTTTTTTCATATTCCTAATTTGTTGTAATCGTATATAGTCATGAGCTTCAAAGTGGTTTTGTTCATTTGGTTGTCCGATGGGCTAGAGTTTGATTGGAGCATGAAATTTAATCGTACCGGAGGATATGCTATGGGGAGCAAAGTAAGAGTAGGTCTTGTTTATGGAGGAAAATCCGGAGAGCATGAAGTATCATTGCAGACGGCATTTGCTGTTATGCGTGAGTTTGATTATAGCCAATACGAAATTAAACCTTTTTATATTTCGAAGCAAGGCGAGTGGAAGTCAGGGAATGTATTGCTTGCAGCGCCAGATAGTGTAGAAACATTGCGTTTCGGGGGCGAAGAGGGTGGTTCCTCGAATCACTCGCTGGCTCCTTTGTTCCACACGCTTGATGGAGCAGCTTCAAGAGCTGTGCCAACAGCGGTACAAGAGGCAAAGATTAGCAGTCATAGTGTTACTGAAAGCAACGATGAGCATATTGAAACGATCGATGTTATGTTCCCGTTGCTTCATGGAACATTTGGCGAGGATGGAACAATTCAAGGATTGTTCGAGATGGCAAACATTCCGTACGTAGGAGCAGGAGTTCTTGCTTCAGCAGTAGGGATGGACAAGGTAATGATGAAGAAGGTTTTTGCACAAGAAGGACTTCCGCAATGTGTATTCCGCTACTTTAACCGTACACAGTGGGAGAAGGACTCGTCCTATTTCATTATGGAGTGTGAAGTATCGTTAGGTTATCCTTGTTTTATAAAACCAGCTAACCTAGGTTCAAGTGTTGGCGTATCCAAAGCTAGAAACCGTGAAGAGCTTGTTGAAGCAGTAAATTATGCCTTCCGTTTCGATAGAAAAGTAATAGTCGAAGAGTTTGTTGATGCGCGTGAGATTGAAGTTAGTGTGCTTGGCAATGATGATGCTAAAGCTTCAGTTCCTGGTGAAATTGCACCTTCTAATGAATTTTATGATTATAAGGCAAAATATATCGATGGCAAATCGACAATGATTATTCCGGCTGAGCTGTCAGTTGAAGTTACTGAATCAGTTCGTGAAATGGCTGTTCGCGCATTTCAAGCTATTGATGGTTCTGGTCTTTCACGCGTGGACTTCTTCCTTCGTAAAGAAGACAACGTCATTTTCATAAATGAAGTAAATACATTGCCTGGCTTCACACCGTTCAGTATGTACCCACTGCTATGGCGTGAGACAGGTGTTCCTTATAAAGAGCTCCTAAGCACATTAATCAACCTCGCACTTGAGCGTCATGCGGACAAACAACGCATCGATTTCACAGGTGAATCGCTGTAACTATCGGAATAGGGGGAAATGATATGGGATTTGCAACTGAATTCAACTCCGTTTGTAAATTTAAGTCGGAGCAAGAGCTTTACGAATTGTTGGAATATGGCAAGGGGAAGATGGTCAAAAGTGGATTCCGTGTCTATCCGACTGGACAGAAAGTTATTGCTTATACACCGAACAATGAAGCAATAGCAATTGTACGTATTTCGGCATCGATTGCTGAAATCAATTTTCAAGGTGAAGAAGTAACACAAGTTGAGATGCAGCTTGTAAGAAAACTGACGGCTGAAGAAGCAAAAGTGCAAACAGCGCTGGCTTACGAAATGTTTTTTGGAGAGAGGTCCTAAACGATGATCGTCAGATTCGGTTTTGTAGCGATGAGCCTGTTTTTGGAAAATGCGTCACCCTCACGAACTATGACCTATGCGACGCTTTCCAAGCTCGATGATCGAGAGGCAGGCATTCGCAGATTAGAACGAATTGCAGAAGAGAATTTGACGAACACGCTCCGTATTTTGAAACATAGCAAGGCGCACGAAATAGCGATGTACCGATTTTCTTCGAAGCTAATACCACTTGCGACACATGAGGGAGTAGCTCCTTGGGATCCATATGAGGTTCTTGCTCCAGCTTTTCGTGATGTTGGTCATTATGCGCAGGAGAAAGGAATTAGGGTATCGTTTCATCCGGATCATTTCTGCGTATTTAGTACACCTCGCCCAGAGGTATTGCTGAAGTCTGAGCAGGATTTAATCCATCATGTTCGAATGTTGGAGCTAATGGGCTTAGATGAAACGGCCAAAAATAATATCCACATGGGTGGCGCTTACGGAGATAAAGTGGCCGCAAGTGAACGTTTCATTACTCAGTTTAGTCGATTGTCTCCTATTTATAAGAACAGAGTAACTCTCGAAAATGATGACAAAACGTTTAATGTGCGGGAGACACTTGCGGCTGCAGAAATCGTAGGTGTTCCCATGGTTCTCGATATTCATCATCATGCCGTAAATCCGGGAGATGTTGAAGAGGACGAGCTTATTGAAGGGTTATGGCCTCGCATTGCTCATACTTGGGAATTGGAGCGGGTGAGATTAGGGCTGTCAGATAGTAGTCAGCTTCCTCCCAAAATTCATGCCTCAAGTCCAAAAAGTGTTACCGATCCAAGGGGACATGCAGAATTTGTTGAAGCTGAGCCGCTCCTTCGTTTCCTCAGAGGTGCGGCGCGTGAAACCGCATATCTGGATTGTATGTTAGAAGCAAAGAGCAAGGACGCAGCGCTGCTTCAATTGATGAAGGATCTGAAGGAGCTTGAGCAGAACGGTCAAGGCGTCCGTGTTCTTGATGGTGGAACAGTAGAAGTTACTCCTCTGTAATAACAAAATAGTCGATAAAAAGGTGACAACTCATTATGGAATGGATCGTTTTAGTTCTAATTGGCGTTGTTGCAGCAATGTTCGGCAGTATCGTTGGGCTAGGCGGCGGGATCATTATCGTTCCCGCCGTTATCTATATTGCACCATCATTAATCGGACAGCCAGTTGATCATGCTACCGCAGTTGGTATTTCATTAACTGTGTTAATCGTAACGGCACTTGCTTCAACACTCTCTTATGCAAAGAGAAAGATTGTAGATTTTCGAACGGCTATGTTATTTTTCATTACAAGCGGGCCAGCAGCAATCATTGGTTCGGCTATAACAGGATATTTGAAAGCGGGTACATTCCAACTCGTGTTTGGTCTGTTCATGCTGCTAATGGCGGGGTTGCTTATAGCTCGTGACTATATGAAGCCTTTTAACAAAAAGTGGCCAGTCGTTAGAACAATTACGGATGCAACTGGTAAGGAGCACACGTATAGTTATGGCGTAGTTCCTGCGCTTGCAATTGGGTTTGGCGTAGGACTCATATCGGGATTATTTGGGATTGGTGGCGGGTCGCTATTTGTCCCATTAATGGTGCTTCTGTTTAGTTTCCCTCCTCATATAGCTACAGCAACTTCTATGTTTGTTATTTTCTTATCTTCTATATTGGGAAGCGGTATGCATGTTGTTCTAGGTGAAATTAACTGGTTGCTTGTACTTGCTCTAGCACCTGGCGCATGGATTGGAGGCAAGCTTGGTGCTATGATAGCGCTTCGGATG
The DNA here is from genome assembly GCF_022180385.2 of Paenibacillus sp. L3-i20. GTDB lineage: Bacteria > Bacillota > Bacilli > Paenibacillales > Paenibacillaceae > Pristimantibacillus. The sequence goes on along the minus strand of NZ_BQME02000002.1, from coordinate 2,426,013 downwards.
AGTGGCAAATGGTTACTTTGGCTGCTGCGAATTACACTGCTTGTGTTAGCTGCTCAGTTAATTATAGAAGGCATTAGAGCGATGTGAATTAGTGGAAATTAACGCAACTGTGCGAAACTTGTAACATAATCACTACGTATTGCAATAAGATAAGCGATATTATAAGAATCCAAATCATAGAATTGGAGCAAGGGAGAGTGATAGAGCGTGAACGAAGAAAATAACGCCTTTGTTGTAGGCGGCAAAAGCTTCACTGCTGTCGCTATCAACTGTGCTGCGAAAGCTGGAGAGTGGATTACGACTAAGCTTGGTAATCACTCTAGACTCGAATTGAAGCATTCATCGCATGATCTTGTCACAGAAGTGGACAAGGGTTCGGAACGATTAATACGTAACTTAATTGGAACACACTTTCCTCATCATTCTTTTCTAGGAGAAGAAGGGGTAGAACCAGGACCGGAAGCGTCAGTACAAGCACTTGAGGATGTTAGCGATGCAGAATATTTGTGGATTGTCGATCCCATCGACGGAACAACAAACTTTGTACATGGTTTTCCTTTTTTCTGTGTGTCCATAGCGCTAGCTTATAAGGGTGAGGTCATAGTGGGCGTTATATATGATCCTATCAAAGATGAGCTGTTCGTAGCTGAGAAAGGCAAAGGCGCATATGTACATGGCAAAAGAATGGGAGTTTCGGAAGAAAAGACGCTGCGAGAAAGTTTGATTGCTACAGGACTTCCGACTGATCAGCAATATGCTTTACCTCTTAATCTAAAAGAAATAGCCTGCATTGCACCGGAAGTTCGCAACTTGCGAATTGCTGGATCAGCGGCACTTCATATGGCTTATGTTGCAGCGGGGCGTTTAACTGGATTTTGGGAAATTGGATTGAATAGTTGGGATTTGGCCGCAGGTGCACTGCTGGTAAAAGAGTCGGGTGGGACTGTGACGAGCACACAGGGTGAATCATATACACTGGGCGTTCGCAATATTATGGTAACGAATGGACACATTCACGATGAGTTGCTACATGCTCTTGCTAAAGCAGATACAAAAGAATAGTGATATACAAAATGGACAGCATGGGGCGGATATCGCTTAATGTTGTCTTTTTTTAAACAAATAGATATGAAGGAGCGGATAGGAATGTCGTTTAGGAAAATAAAGTTAATAATAATGGCGACAAGCTGCCTTGTTATCGTAACAGCATGCAGCAGCAGTAACATTGAACCCATTCCTTCGAGTCAAGTTAGTGAGCAGGAAAGTTCAACAACTGTTAAACCGACAACATCGGTAGAGAGTACGAGTGCACCAATAGTAGAGGGTGATTATACCGTAGTAGGTTCAGGTCTTCGTATTCCATGGTCGATAGAGTTTGATAGCAACACGATCTATGTTAGCGAACGAGAAGGAACCATTTTGAAGATAGAAAATAATGAGCTAAACAGGCAAGCAGTTCGTCTTACAAAACCTGTACATCATGATGGAGAAGGTGGTTTCTTAGGTTTTATTCTTGCACCGGACTTTCATGAAACAGGGCTAGCCTTTGCTTATCATACTTATCAAAATAATGGAAGTACGTTAAATCGTGTCGTTATGTTGAAGATAGAGGGTGCAGAGTGGGCGGAGCATCGTATTTTACTGGAAAATATACCGGGTGATCTTTATCATAATGGCGGTCGTATTGCAATTGGACCAGATGGGCATCTTTATGTAACAACTGGGGATGCAGAACAAAAAAATCTGTCTCTCGATAAGAGTAGCCTTGCTGGCAAAATATTAAGAATGAAGCTGGATGGTTCGATTCCAGATGATAATCCGCTGCCTGACTCTTACGTCTACTCCTATGGACATCGCAACCCTCAGGGTCTAGCTTGGACGAAGGATGGAACGCTATATAGCTCAGAACATGGACCTTCTGGTCGTCCTGGTGGTCATGATGAAATCAATGTGATCGACAGTGGGAAAAACTACGGCTGGCCGGATATCATCGGGGATGCGAAGAAAGAAGGCATGATAACACCAATATACCACACAGGTGATGAAGCGATTGCACCATCGGGAACGATTATAGATGACAAGGGGCGTTTAATTATCGCTGCCTTGCGCGGTGAGGCGATATACCGCTATACACCTGAGAGTGGTGTGATGGAAGTGTTACATAAGGGAGAAGGACGTATTCGAGATTTGGAACTGCGAGATGGCATGTTATATTTCATTACGAACAATCGAGATGGACGTGGTCAGCCCTCCAATATTGATGATCGACTAGTAGCGATGAAATATAAATAACTATGAGTGATGCGCTTTATGTATTAAGAAGTTTGAGATTGGCAATATTTTATTGTCTAAAACTGCTATAGTAAATAATTACCTTTATCCATTTAATAGATGATGCTACTCTTATTTGATATACAAAAATTAGCAACGTAGATGAGGTGCAAATAAATATGAATGAAATTTCTATCGTTCCGTACCACCCTGATCTGGCCCCACAAGTAGCAGATATGTGGAATAGCAGCCGGGATAGCTGGGGAGGCGGGAACTCAATCTCTACAGCTGAACAGATAAGACAGGATGAATCGAGCTCTGATTCTCTAGCACTTTACTTAGCGATAGATGGAGAAAAGGTTGTTGGCTATTGCAGCTTAGCGGAATACAGGGAAGATACGGGTGCCCTCTACGTTCCATTACTTAATGTGCGCCCTGATTATCATGGCAAAAAAGTAGGTCGGTTGCTGCTTGACCGTGCGTTAGAACAAACGATTCAGCTTGGTTGGCCAAGGCTTGATCTCTATACATGGGCAGGAAATACGAAGGCTGTTCCGTTATATAAGAAGTTTGGATTTTTCTGGGAAGATCGAGACGATTGTACGCATCTGATGAACATGATTCCTACGGTGCTTCGTACAGAAGCGATTGCTGATTATTTTAATGATCTTGACTGGTATAAGGACTCGACGAGGGAAATCGTAATTGAGCCAGATGGACGCAAGGATAACGACTTTGATTATTTCACATACTCATGGCAGAAAGAATCAACGAACTTGCGGGTAGAGTTTGAGCGACTCGGCCGTGGTATGCGTCTAATTGAGACAGATGATTATTTGCTATCGGCTGAGGTGGAGAAGTTAGAGCTTGTCTTTGGCCGTGAGTATACGATCCACTACCGAATTATCAACAAGTCAGGTAAGCCACTAGCAATCTCGTTAAAGGGTGAAAATAGTGGAAATATCCGCTTCGAGTACGAGCACACGCTTGTGGTAACAGGGGAATCATCACTTTCTGCTAGTTTTTTTGTAGATGAAATTACAGAAGAACAGAGCGTATGGCGCACGCATCCTCGTGTTTGCACAAATGTATTGATTAATGGCAAGTCAGCTCTATTCCAAGTGGGGATTGTACCTAAGTTTCCTGCTTCTCTTTCCATGCATGTACATGGTTTGACCTATCCGGGACGAACAGCGACAGTTTATCTCGATATAGAAAATAACTTTGCTGAGGAAGCTGAATTTTCATTTGAATTGCCTGCACGATCCTTTCTCAAACTTAAGGAGAACAGTCACACCCTGCGTTTGAATGGCAAACAACGCATTTCACTCCCACTTTCCGTTGAGTTGCTTGAACATGGCTTTTATGAGGCGGATCTACCGGTAAGAGCAAAGCTGACAAATGGCAGTTTCGTCTCTTTTACAAAAAAGATTGGTGTTGCTTTCACTGGACTAGGTATTATGCTGGCTGGGGAAACAGAGCAAAATTGGCAGATTAATCACGGTCACTACACACTAGCTTTGAGCAAAGAAGATAACGAGATAACGATCTCAAGTGGTACTGGCATGGAACCGACCTTCCTAAGCTATCCCAAGCTTGGTAAACCTTTTTCGAGCGAATTTTCAAAAAAACGTGCCGAAAAAGTAGTGTTCATAGAGGAAAAGAGTGCAGTCGGCATAAACATCACCTTTAGATCCCTTGCCTATCCTCAAATCGGGCTGATCGTAAAAACACTCCTGTTTGGAGATGGTACGGTGGAGCACAGGATAGAAGTAACAAATACTTCTTCAGACAAAACGGCTGCTGAGCTCTGGATATCCCAAGGATTTTTCCATAGTCTACACCGACCCATTTTGCCATATCAAGGTCGATATGTTGAAGTACCAGCATCTTACGGCAGTGATTTAGACTATTGGGATGGAGAACTACTTAATGAAAATTGGCTATTCTCTAGAGATGATGATGGTTCATGGGGAATGTGCTGGCCAGAGGAATACCGCGTTGATTTTCAACATTGGAATGTGTCCATAGAAACTAATCTGGGCATTATTGAGCCACATAGCAACAAAACGTACGGCCCGTTTTACCTTTCGCATGGGGGCTTTTCCAACTGGAAGGAGTTCCGTGCGTTTGCACAGAAGGAAGCTCTCCCAGCTGATATTTCCCTAACAGCTCATCTTGAGATGAGTGCTAATGAGCATAACCCTTTTGTCGCTAAAGAAGTAATTGATGTTCTCGTAAAGGAGTATAAGCGGCAGTATTTGGATGGAGAATTGATTGCGTCACTGAATAAGGTGGCGGCTTCCGATCAATCGCAACTAATAACGGAAGACGAGGAACAGGCAGAATCCAGCTTCAAGCTGACTGCGGGTGAAGGCTCATATGACATCGTAAATGTAGATGGACATTTTGCCACCCATGATATTCAATTGAGCAGAGCTGTATTCCCAATCGGTCAAGGTAAAGTGAGTATGGAATACGTTGAAGAGCACGGTGAGCAAGTTCTAGTCGCAGACAACGGTCTGATACAAATAAAAGGGGCACCGCAGTTTTATTCGGCGATCTACTCACTAGTCAGTAGCGGCAAGGAGTGGCTAGCTAGCTCTTTCCCTAAACGACAGCCAAAATCATGGTGGAACCCATGGACAGGCGGGATTAGCAATCATGTTGAGGGACTAAGTGCTTACTCAATGGTTAAAGAAGGACGAGAAGCTTCTTTTGCCGAGTTAGTTGATAATAGAGGAAACGTTTGGCAAGGTATCAAGATGAGTTATTCTGTTAATAAGCAGGAGAAATATCGTGGTCTCACTTGTCATCAATACTTCTTGCTGCTTCCTGGTGTACCTGTTCTTTGCCATACGGTAGAGATTGTTCAAAGTACGGGAACGTACTTTGACGGTAAAAGCTGGACTACCGACATCTTCTTGCAAACAGAGGACGAAGACAAAGACGTTTGGCTAAAAACAACAGGGTCTGCGGGCGAGGAATTACGCTATAAGCTGGCACAAGGTGAGTTGTCCGTTAACGAAGCGTCCGACTATATCTTTGGTTCTTCTTCTCGAAAGGATCAGTTGCAAATTGTAACTGACCTTGATAGGGCGGAGCTGCAAGTATACTCGAATAAGGAAGTGGCTTGTGCTTCGGTCGTACGTGAGCTGAATTTGCCAAACGACAGTGTTACTTTTACTTCACCCCTCTTTTTCCTGTTAACAGATGAAGCGATTCCATCCGAATCGTTGTCTGACTTACGGGCAATACGGTTTGACGATCAAGGGAGGATTCACAATGAAAATCATTGATGCACATATGCATTTATCACAAATTGCCGAGTTCCATCGCACAGCTAAGGAACTATCGTTTGTAGACTATTCTGTAGCTGGCATTTTGCAAGAATATGCGGAAAATAACGTTGTATTAGGAATCGGCATGGGTTTGACGGAAACGAAAGCAGATGGTTTTCCTGATGCGGAGTCTATTACACCAATGGGGCTTGATCTGACTGATGCGCTGCCGCCGCAGCTTGTCTACTGCCTTGGAATCAATCCTTTTAAGCTGGATGCTGCCGCTCTGGCAAGGATAGAAGTAGATCTGCAAAAGCCGAACGTCGTCGGTCTAAAAATTTATTTAGGCTACTATCCTTTCTATGCGTATGACAGTGTATATGATCCGATCTACAAGTTGGCTGCCCAATATGGGATGCCTGTTGTGTTCCATACGGGTGATACATACTCGGAGCGAGGGTTGTTAAAGTATTCCCATCCGCTCGCATTGGACGAGGTAGCAGTAAAGCATCGGGATGTAAACTTTATGATGGCTCACTTTGGTGATCCGTGGGTACTGGATGGAGCCGAGGTCGTATATAAAAATCGTAATATGTTTGCCGATTTGTCTGGCTTAATGGTAGGGGATACGGCTAATTGCGAGCGGCTTAAGGACTCTCCGCTCTTCTTCTCCCATCTTCGTCACGCCATCACGTATTGTGATAACTATGACAAGTTTCTGTTTGGAACGGATTGGCCGCTAGCTCCTGTCAAACCATATATTCAGTTCGTGAAAGAGCTAATTCCGGTAGAGTACCACGAAGATGTCTTTTACAAAACGGCATTAAAGGTGTTTCCGAAGATTAAACCGTTGGTGGAGTGATGTTCCCAGTAACTCAAATAAGAGTTACCGGGTTCGAATGCGTGCCTTGAGAGACAATGTCGAACTCACGGGACACAACAACATTTGAATATGGTCACAACTAAATCCAGTAGGAAGTTTTAATACGGAGCTTGTAGTTATACACATAGAGGAGCGTCTCTGTATGCCGAAATACGTGGAAATTGGTTACCCCATTTATGAAGGAATGCCTGTATATCCAGGATTGCCAGAAGTGAAAATAGAGCCTAGAGAGCGTTTGGACAAAGGGGATGACTGGAATGGAAGTGTGTTAAGTATTTATCTTCATGCCGGTACCCATGTGGATGCTCCGTGGCATCATTTGAATAACGGTAAGGGAATAGATGCTGTTCCAATTGAAGACTTCATCTACCGAAAGCCGCTATTAATCAATTGTCCTCTTGGCCCAAACGGTTTTATCACCATCGAAAAGATGGAGGAATATGAAGACCTGTATGAAGCGGATATTCTGATCTTTAATACGGGCACTTGGAAACACCGGGAAACGGATTTTGAGAAATACGCCAATAATTTCCCAGCTGTCTCCCCAGAAGCTGCCGAATACATTCGTACGAAGTTGCCAAACTGCAAAGCGGTGGCCATTGATACTTTGAGTATCGAAAATTTGACAGAAGCAAAAGGTAATGGATATTTTGTCCACCATGCCTTCTTAGACCACGAAAAGTATGAAGAGCCGACAATGCTTATTTATGAAGACATTAATCCAGCGCCATTGATCGGAAAAAAGCTCATTTCAGCCTTTACAGCACCACTTCGCATTAAGAACCACGATGCATCTGTCGTTAATGTGATCGTTGAAGTTGAAGAATAAAAGCTATAACGGGGAACGTTAGATTAACAAAACAGCGACAGTCTAGGACTTTATTTTCTCGTCCAAGGCTGCCGCTGTATTTATAGTTGTGATTCGTCTACGTCTAATACTTTATTTTCTTTCATCATGATTCGATCTTATTTGAACTTCTGCATCGATCTATACAACTTCGTTAATAGATTCTCTATACAGCAACTTCGAAGTGCTCTCTTATAGTGCAGCCATCGCTTTGTTCGCCGCTTCAATCGTTGCATCGATATCTTCCTCTGTATGGGCAATTGTCATGAACCATGCCTCATATTTGGAAGGAGCAAGATTGATGCCTTGATCAAGCATGAGACGGAAAAACTTAGCGAATATTTCTCCATCAGTATTTTGCGCCTCGTCATAGTTTGTGACAGGGTGGTCGCAGAAATGAGCTGAGAAGGAGCCACGAATTTGATTAATAGTAAGAGGGATGCCATGTTGCTTCGCTGCATCGCCGAGTCCCTTAGCAAGTCTTGTTGCTTGAGCATCCATACGCTCATAAATACCTGGTGTTTGCAGTACTTCAAGACAAGCAATACCAGCTGAGATTGAAGCAGGATTGCCTGCCATCGTTCCTGCTTGATAAGCAGGGCCAAGTGGAGCAACTTGCTCCATTATTTCACGACGACCGCCGTATGCACCGATCGGAAGTCCTCCGCCAATGATTTTGCCAAGTGCGGTTAAGTCGGGTTCAATCGCTGCATGATCCGCAAAGAAGTTATATGTTTGAGCAGCACCATAGTGGAAACGGAATGCGCTGATGACCTCATCATAAATAACGAGAGCGCCTGCATCTCTTGTTAGCTTGCACAGCCCTTCCAGATAACCTTCATGAGGCATAACCATGCCGAAGTTGCCGACGATAGGTTCCACCATAACTGCCGCAGTCTCATTACCCCAACGTTGCAGAGCTTCTTCAAGTGCTTTCAAATCATTAAATGGTACGGTAATGACTTCTTGTGCAATGCTAGTTGGAATTCCCGCACTGTCTGGAATACCAAGAGTGGATGGTCCTGAACCAGCGGCGACTAGAACAAGATCGGAATGTCCATGATAGCATCCAGCAAATTTAATGATTTTGTTGCGTTTTGTATAAGCACGTGCAACTCGAATTGTTGTCATAACTGCTTCTGTTCCGGAATTGACGAAGCGAACTTTATCTAGTGATGGAATTGCTTCTTTCATCATTCGCGCAAGCTGGATTTCGAGTTCAGTAGGTGTACCGTATAGGACACCATTCTGTACAGCACGAACGATTGCCTCTGTAATGTGCGGATGAGCATGTCCTGTAATTATTGGTCCGTACGCAGCTAAATAATCGATATAACGATTATTATCAACATCCCAGAAATGAGCGCCTTCAGCACGTTTCATAAAGACAGGAGCGCCTCCGCCTACAGCTTTAAAGGATCGGGAGGGGCTATTAACGCCTCCTACAATATGTTTAAGTGCTTCTTGATATAAATGTTCGGAAGTGGGTCTGTTTGAATTCATCTTTACATTCCTTTCAAAAAGAGATTGTTGTACAAGGAGAGGACAGCCTGCTCGTTGTTCGAGCAGGCTGTCCATTAATGTGGTTAAGTATCATTAAAATATTAACAAAAGGTGGATGGTCATTTATCTAGACGACCGGCTACTGCTTGACTCGCTAGCATTACTTGAGCGCTCGCTAGTACCGTTAGTGCTCTCACTACTGCTTTCTCCATTAGGAGAAGATGATTCAGATGGTGTCGGCAACGTATCATCCTTGAGCAACACTTCCTGTACGTAGCCAATCAATGCGTCGGTATCACGTATCCCAATAACGGATGCGCCGCCAACATGTCTCTCTCCTACAAGCTCCATCGGAGGGATTTGGGCTGAGCCGCCAACCGTGCTCTCTACGCCAAGTTGACCTAGCTTCAGCATATCGCCAACTGTTAAGTTAGTTTCAATGTAAGGTGATACACTTTCTAATATTTTTTTCATTTGAACGATATTCCAAGTCGATTTCATTTCCTTTGCCACTGCGCCGAGGAAATTTCGTTGTCTTTCCGTACGTGTATAATCACTCATCGCATCATGACGGAAACGTACATATTGCAGTGCTTTATCACCATCTAGAAGTTGATAACCTTTTTTCAAATCAATGTCGTAACGATTCCCGTCAGCGTTATCTCTATAACGCATGTCTTTTTCAACTTCAAAGTTGATTCCGCCAATGGTATCGATTAGAGCTTTAAAGCCTTCAAAATCGGTGTATACAAAATATTGAATTTCAAGTCCAAGCAGATCGCCTACTGTTTTCATGGCTAGCGGAGGCCCGCCAATCGTAACGGCGGAGTTAATTCTGCCGTCACCATGATCCGGAATTTCCGCATATGTGTCGCGAAGTACGGAGAACAGATGAGCTTTTTTCGTTACCGGATCAAGAGAAGCGACCATAATGGAGTCAGATCTTGCGATATCTCCGTCTTTGGCATCTCGTGCATCGCCGCCGAGCAACAGAACATTGACTCGCTCTTTACCTTCCCATTTAGGCACTTCTACAACATTTTCTGGTTTGATGTCTTTGAAAATGGATTCTTCTGGTGTCTTTTTGAAATTGTCCAAAGCACTATATATACCAGCGCCCCATATGATCGATACTGTCAAAATACCAGCAGCGATGATGGAGAGGATAATAATTAGCCACTTCCATCGAAATTTTTTCTTTCCATCTGACCGTGTACGCATTGCGTTTGTAGGTCTCCTTTCAATTACGACAATTTTGTGTAATACATCCATGTAAGTAGGTCAGACAGCTGTAGTTATACGTGTGTATTGGCTAAGGAGATATTGCAATCAGCAGAACCGATTGCGGCTAAGGGTAGCCGTTCGCAAATACAGGCGCACATAGGGTTGCACCATTTACGCATAGAGATAACTGATGTATGATTACATATCATAAAATTATAAAGCTCTTGGTAGACTAGTTGCAAGTTTTATCGTTTTGGGCACAATAAAATCGTTATTTCCCAGGAAATGTCGACAGAAGAGGAGTTGCTACATAAAAATGTTAGCGATAGATGTGAAGGACCTACGAAAGGACTTCCGCGTACAGAAAAACCGTGAAGGTTTGTCAGGCGCACTGCAAGACTTGTTTAAGCGTGAATATAATGAGGTTCGAGCAGTTAAAGATATTTCGTTTCAAATTCCTCAAGGCGAGATTTGCGGTTATATCGGTGAGAACGGGGCAGGGAAATCAACGACAATTAAAATGCTCACAGGCATTCTTGTGCCAACCGCAGGCGACATTAAAGTGAATGGGTATGTTCCTTTTAAGGATAGAGAAAAGTTTGTAAATGGGATTGGCGTTGTTTTTGGTCAGCGCTCTCAGCTATGGTGGGATATCGGTGTTATAGAATCATTCCAACTGCTGCGCAAGGTATATAGAGTATCAGAGGCTGATTTCCGTAAGCGACTAGATAATTTGGTCGATCGCTTGCAACTTGGTGAATTGCTTAATCGACCAGTTCGTAAGCTGAGTCTTGGACAAAGGATGAGATGTGAGCTTGTTGCATCCCTTCTACACAATCCATCTATTTTGTTTCTAGATGAGCCTACAATCGGCTTGGATATCGTTGTGAAGACGGAAATTCGTGACTTCCTTATGCAAATGAACAAGGAGGAGGGCACAACTATTTTGCTGACTACACATGATCTCCAAGATATCGAAGCGCTCTGCTCGCGTGTCATTATGCTTGATGATGGCAAAATCATCTATGATGGAGGCTTGGACGATCTTAAGACGAAGTGGAGCAAAGGTCGCGAAATTCAGTTCCAGTTTACAAAACAAACGCCTTTAGCTAAGCTCGAAGCCCTCACAGACGGGATAGATGCGAGCTGGACGATAGAAAATGATTTGACAGCGAAGCTGTTTGTGCCGCATGAGGTTAGCTTCTCGGATGCAATGGCAAGAGTTGTGGGTGGAGCAGACATTCGTGATATCAAAATATTTGAGACAAACACAGACGAGATTGTTAGAAGTATTTATCACTCGGGTTCTGCTGAAACAACGAAGAAGGAAGTTGCTTCATCATGATGAGCGCTTATATCGATTTTATTCGTATCCGATTTATAATGATGCTTGCTTATCGCGTGAATTATTATAGCGGCATCATTATTTATGCGATCAATATCGGCGCATATTATTTCTTGTGGCAAGCAATCTATGGAGATCAAGATACACTTGCAGGTTTTACAGTAGCCCAGATGACTACCTATATTGCTGTGTCGTGGATGGCAAGAGCTTTTTATTTTAACAATCTAGATCGAGAGATAGCCAATGAAATACGTGACGGCAGTGTAGCCGTTCAGCTTATTCGTCCGTATTCCTATCTTCTTGTTAAGATGATGCAGGGCTTTGGCGAAGGATTATTCCGACTTCTATTGTTTATGGTTCCGGGGCTCGCAATCGTTTGTTTGATCTTCCCAGTATCATTGCCAACTGATCCGACCGTTTGGCTTATTTATCTCGTTATGTTGTTTTTCAGCTTTTTGATTAATTCGCAGATCAACATATTGACTGGTCTGTTCGCCTTTTTCGTGGAAAATAATGAAGGCATGATGCGGATGAAGCGGGTTATGGTCGATTTATTTTCAGGGGTTGTTGTTCCAATCGCCTTTTTCCCTGGATGGCTGACTGAAATTATGCAGTGGCTTCCATTCCAAGCAATCACGTATTTGCCAAGCTCAGTATTTACAGGCCGAACTCCGCTTAGTGAAGTAACAGGCGTCCTGTCGATCCAGCTTTTCTGGTTTCTACTGTTGCTTATTCCAATCTGGTTAACATGGCGTGCAGCTCGTAAACGGCTCATTGTCCAAGGGGGGTAAGCGAAATGAGATACGCATCATTATTTTGGGAATATATCAAAAACTATGTCAAAACAAGGCTTACGTATCGTGCCGATTTCTGGATCGAGGTCATCTCAGATCTATTGTTCCAGGGGATGAACCTCATATTCATTCTTATCGTATTTCAACATACGGCGTCACTCGGCGGCTGGTCGGAGCTTGAGGTTGTATTCGTATATGGGTTCTTCATGATTCCATATGGCGTGTTTAGTACGTTCTTTAGTATTTGGAACTTTAGCGAGCGCTATATTGTGAAGGGGGAAATGGACCGTGTTTTGACGCGGCCAGCCCATAGTTTGTTTCAAGTGTTGTTTGAAAACGTCGATCCGCAGTCGCTCATCGGCTCATTCGTTGGAGCAGGCATTATGGCGTATTGCTGGTCTCAAATGGGATTACCATTCGAGATACTAGATTTGTTCATCTTGCTTATGTTCGTATTTGGCGCAGTTTTGATTTATGCGGGAATATACACAGCACTCAGCGCTATTTCATTTTATTCCGATGCGCCTACTGGTATTGTTCCACTCATGTACAATATTCAAAATTATGGACGATATCCCGTTAACATTTATAATAAACTAATTAGATTTGTGTTAACTTGGCTGCTTCCATTCGCATTTGTTGGTGTTATTCCGGCATCTTACTTTTTGGAAAAGAAGTCAGATGATTTGTCGCAGCTAGCGATGCTTACACCGGTAGTAGGTATTGTTTTCTTTAGCGTTGGACTAGCTATTTGGAACCATGGCGTCAAGAAATATCGTGGAGCAGGATCGTAAAGATTGAGGGGGATAAGCAGTGGCTTTGGTAATGGGGAAAAAAGCACCTAAGTTTAAGCTGCCAGCATCAAATGGTGAAACTGTTTCGCTTATGGACTTGCGAGGACAAAATGTCGTTATCTTCTTTTATCCGAAGGATATGACACCAACGTGTACTGAGCAAGCATGCGACATGAGGGATGCATATCATCAATTCAGCGGCGAAAATACGATTGTACTTGGCATAAGCACGGATTCAATCAAATCACATTTGAACTTTATTGGGAAAAAGGAGCTGCCTTATCTGCTCCTCTCAGATGAGGCGCATAAAGTGTGCGAACAATACGAGGTTTGGCAAATGAAGAAGTTGTATGGCAGAGAATATATGGGCATCGTAAGATCAACTTTTTTAATTGATACTGCTGGTAATTTCGTACGTGAATGGCGCAAAGTGAAAGTGAAGGGTCATGCCCTTGAAGTGCTTGAAGCAGTAAAAGAGTTAAACAAATAGATTAACAAAAATGTTGTGAATTTACGTTATGAACTAGTGAGAAGCCTTAAGCATTGTAAAAGATGCTTAAGGCTTCTTTTTGTTATTTTTAAATCAAATTATTATCATTAGCGCTGTCATTTACTAGAATCCGATTTCATATACTCTATCAAATCGATAATAAGCAATTATTTTCATGATAGAGAAGGGTGGCAATGACGATGCGGAGATTCATACAAGCATCCATTTGTTTAGTTGTAATTTGGTTTGGCATTTTGCAAATTGGCGGTAGCCTGATTTATAAGGGGGAGGCAGCTAGAATCAGTAATGAATCCTATTCAGCTAGCACAGTGACCTATCAATATGAGACTCAGCCGCTGCTCGGGGAACCTATTCAAATCATTCCTGAGGAAGAAATAGCTATTGAGAACGTGGAGGGGATAGCTGTATCTTCCAAAGAAGAAGGCAAAAAGTCAGATATAACCAATACTAATCTGAAGCCAGATAAGCGAGTAGATGGGAAGACCATTTATTTGACGTTTGACGACGGACCAAGCAAGCATACTCCTAAGGTTTTGGATATTTTGAAGAGCGAGGGTATTCAAGCTACATTTTTTCTGCTTGGTGAGCAAGTACAACAAAATCATTCTATTGCAAAACGAATCGTAGAAGAAGGTCATGCTGTTGGCAATCATTCCTTTAATCATAAATATGAACAATTGTACGGAGGTTTCGGCGAATTTGCCGAGCAAATTATGAAAACGGATGATGCGATCTATAATGCGACAGGTATCCGCACAACGCTGCTTAGAGCTCCTGGCGGGACACATACTAATTTTGATCAGGGTTATTTCGATGCATTAGCTGAAGCGGGTTATCAGGTACACGATTGGAATGTAGACAGTGGTGATTCGAAACGTCGGGGTGTACCAGCTGATGAGATTGTGGCAAATGTGAAGAACTCTAAGCTCGCAAACACGCTAAATGTATTGCTGCATGACAGTGTGGGGCATGAACAATCGGTAAAGGCATTGCCACAGATTATTAGTTATTATAAAGGATTGGGTTATCAATTTGACGTTTTGGATGAAAGTGTTAAGCCTATGCAATTTCAAACAGCAAAACGATTGAAGTGGAGCAGGGGTTCAGTAACAAGCAGCCAACAAAATAAGTTAAAGATGTTCGCTGATAGACTAGATGGTAGTGGTGAACGGAAACATAAAATAGAAGCGGGTACTTCATTAATTGTAAATCGTGGAGATGAGCAACTTATTTTGGGAGCAGGGGAATACAAACTAATTGAAGGTTCTATCCATGTTCCATTAAAGAAACTGACGGAGTGGTTGGGCGGGGAAGCAGAGATGGATCAGAAGTCTGGCATTATTGAAGCAAATATTCAAGGGAAACAAGTATTTTGGCTTGCTGATGCGGATGCACTTACTACTCAAAGCCCGGCAGAAAAACTTAATGTTCCAATTAGAGCTACACTTAGTGAATTTGGCATTTCAATTGAGGATTATGTTTACAATAGCGATCACAGAGAGGTTTGGATCGAAGAGTAAGAGAAAGCTTAATAATAATAGAATCTAGCAGGTCTAAATTGGGAGTAAAGTGGGGAACCTGAGAAATAGATAGATTTATTTTTCAGGAGGCGAAAGCACGATGATTAATTCCCAATTATCCGAAAGCAATGAACATGAACCTCAATTAAATGCGCTTAATCACTGGCCTGAGGCACCGCAAGTGTTGCTTCATCGCTTATTAGTTAAAGTAGAGCAAGTATTGCTAGGGAAGCAAGAGTTGATCAGACATACACTCGTCGCGATGCTCGCTGGTGGACATGTGCTGCTTGAAGATATTCCTGGCGTCGGAAAAACGATGCTCGCTCAAGCTTTTGCACGTGCGGTAGGCGGCGACTTTAAACGAATTCAATTTACATCCGATATGTTGCCAGCAGATGTTGTAGGCGGGGTAGTGCTAGAACCTCGGACTAATGAACTTGTATATCGTCCAGGTCCAATTATGGGTAATGTCGTCTTGGCAGATGAAATAAACAGAACGTCACCTCGAACACAATCAGCACTTCTTGAAGCAATGGAAGAGCGTAAAGTAACGATAGAAGGGAAAACGAGGCGACTTCCAGTTCCCTTTATGCTAATAGCAACTCAGAATCCGCTTAGCTTCGAAGGGACTAGTCATTTGCCTGAGGCACAGCTGGATCGATTTATGATGCGGCTAACAATTGGTTATCCCGGTGCGAGCAATGAGAAGCGGATGCTAGAGCAATATGCAGAAGGTAAACGAATAGAGCCGGATCGGATCAGACCTGTTATAGCGATTCAAGAATGGCTGCAGATGCAAGCTGAAGTGAGACAAGGTCACACCCATCCAGCATTGCTAGAGTATATGGTTCGTGTAGCAGAAGAAACGAGACGTTCTAATGATGTATTGCTGGGACTGAGTCCAAGGGCGCTTCGTGATTGGTTGCGGGCCGCACAGGCAAGTGCATATCTGGAGGGACGCAGATATGTTATTCCAGATGATCTTTCTACTACAGGAGAAGCAGTATTGTCACATCGCTTAACTTTACGCAGCAGTGCAGGTCTTGCTCACTCGGATGAGTCATCCGTTATTCGTCGTATCATTCGAGATACGCCATATCCTCCAGAAGCGGGCGTCGGCTTTGGAAGTAGGAAATCGAGATGAGTGAACGTGAAATTACAATTTCGATTAGCGATATGAGAGAGAAAGCAGTCTATCAAACAAGATGGGGCGTCTGGTTTTTTATAAGTATCGCGTTTATAGCTTCGTTTGTAGCCGTATTGCATCGTGGAGGAGCTGTGGAATGGTATGCTCTAACTTTGCTGGCAGGACTGATTGTCGTTAGTGGTTTATTACCGTTAGTTGCTTCGATTGGATTAGATGCTACTAGACGATCCTTTTCTGTAGAAGTAGTGGAAGGGCAGGATGCCTGCATTGAAATAACATTTCAACGCTCTTGGCGCATACCTTTTGTTTGGATTGCAATAGAGGATAGTGAACGAAATGAAAGCGGCATAGACGAACGCCCAGTTTACTTCCGATCCGTGCATGTACCAATGTTCAGTAAGGAACAGAAAGTCACTTATTCGCTTAAGTCGCTAACAAGAGGTGTTCATTGCTTTTCACCCATTTCCGTAATCGTTGGAGATTGGCTTGGCATGACGGCAATTAGGCGAACGATAATTCAAGAGAATAAGCTTCTTGTTATACCTGCGGTACCTCATATGCAATTACTATTACAGGCAAAAGCAGTGGGGGAAGATGGACGAGTGAAGGGGCACTTGCCTCAGCATATAAAAAATAATCGTTCGAGCATGATAATGGGATTAAATGAATCGTCAGTATCGTCTGCATGGGCAGGCGCAGGTCCTGATAGCCGTCCTTACCGAGATGGTGATCCGCTGCGGAACTTAGACTTCCGAGCAGCAGCAAGAGGACGAGGGCTATTTACGAAGGTGTACTCTGGTGTTGAATTATTACACACATACATATTGATTGATCAGTACAGGGATGCATACAAAGGGGATAATCGGTTATTTGATACATGTATTAGCTGGGCGTTACGGAGTGTTAAGGACAACGTAGAGCAAGGACATTCTGTTACAGTAATAACAAATGATTGGATATACGAAATTGCAAATAAAGCAGGCGTTGATCGCCGAGCAAATATGTCCGAATTAACACATCAGCTTGCTTATCTTCGTGTCGACAGTAACGCTTTCAAAGTGGAACGCTTAAGTGAAATAAGCGGGCGTTTGATCAAAGGTGGAACATTAAAGTTGTTTTCCCCCGATTGGCAAGACGATCGCCGCTTGTCGACGTTAGCTGATTATGCAACTGAGCATAATATGGGGATTGAGCTTTATTTGATCGTCCGCCATTCAGTAGCAACATTTGCAATGCGGGAGCAGAGCCGAAAGTTGGAAGGCAGCGGTATGAAAGTACATTGGGTGCATATGTCCGAAGGCATGGAAACATGGGCTTCTTCTGAGGAAGGGGTGAACGACTATGCCATCTGATAAGTGGGATGAATATTCATCAAAAGAAATGAATAGGGAAATCAATGAATTTTCATCACTAGACATGAATGGAGAAATAGTAAGCGGATCGAAGCAAGAGCAAGCGAGAGGAACCGAAAGTGAACAGGCAGACAACGACAGATTAGAGGAACAAATGTTGATTCGTAATCAAGTAAAGGGTGCGGATCGTGATGATGAAAAGGAGTATGAAGGGTCTTTTGCATTTCGTGGCGTAACATCACTGCTTCTTTTTGGACTGCTGGCAGAATGGCTGCTCCCATGGGGCAACTCAGGCCAATTGTCCCTTATCTTCCAGCCTATTCCGCTGATGATGGTCATAGGTTTAATATTGCTCACTGGTATTTTCAGACTGTCTTTGGGTGTTACAATACCACTCAATATTGTAATTGTATTGGCAGGCTTGATGTTATTGTTTAAGAGTGACAACCAAAGTGTTTTAGATTGGTTGATAGCTTTTCCAGTCTTGCTCACTGAACAGGTCCAGTTAATTATACAAAATGGACTATGGGCAATGTCTGATGAAATTCGCACACTTTTATTATTTGTCGGCTGGTCGCTGCTTGCACCAGCATTACAATCATTAATATGGTTAAGGCAGACTGCGCTAAGCATTGCTGCAATAACACTGCTTTATTTGGTAACACTGCATATATGGCTAGGTATGGATGTTATGTCAGGTTTATTGCGTACAACAGCAGAAGGTCTTTTGCTAGCGGCAGTTGTAGCATTGCCACGTGTCAGACGTATGATGGATGTTGGCGTGGGTCGACTGCAAGGTGTAGATCGCAGTTGGTTAGCTGGCTCATTGTTTTTAACGTTAATTATTGTTGGCTTCTCACTTCTTGCAAGTGGTGAAAAAGAAACTGATTTGGCGCCTGCTGCGTGGACAGTTGCGATGACGGAACGTCTACAACAGGGGATAGATGCAATAAACTCGGATGGCGCATCTGTTGCGGCACTTAGAAACTCAAAGGCAGGTCAGCTAGGCAAAGGCTTAACAGGTTATGGATTTGATGATACAAAGCTTGGTGCATCGCTAAGCGATGACTCTACTGTCGTATTTAATGGTTATTCATCCATTAGAGCCAATTGGCGTGGTGAATCGAAGTCATTTTATGATGGCAGCGGCTGGAGTAACGATGTTAGTGAGTTGACACTATTGCCAGTACAAACTAGTAGTACTTCTGTACGTGAAACGGGAGTGACCTCAGAGGGGAATAGCGGGTTTGCAGGGGGGACCACCCAAAAGAAAGGTTCACTTATTAAACAAACAATAACATGGGAAAATCCAATTGCTGCAATGCCGCTTTTTGCATCTGGACAACCAGTTCAAGTAACTGAGATGATCGCTGCAGATCCAAGGCGGAAGCTTGGCAGTTACTTAAAAAATGATCTCATAGACAGCTTGTATGCACAATCAGAAATGACAATAGTAGAGCAGTATACGATAGAAAGCTACTTGCCAATTACGGGGGAAGATGAGCTTCAAGCATTGGATGAAAGCGGATTTGAGTTTGGGGAAGAAAATAAGGAATTAACTTCTGGATTAGGTTCCAATGATGAAAGTGCGGGAGCAAGTACAGGGGCAGATGCAGAAGGAAATGCAAAGACAAGTGCAAATGAGAAAGATAAGGCTGAGGCTGAGGATTTAAGTGATGATGAGTTGGAGGTTTTTTTGCAGCTGCCAGATTCACTGCCTAGTCGTGTTGCTGCCTTGGCTGCAGAAGTGTCTGGTGGAGGAGTCACAAGTCGTTATGACCGGGTAAAGGCGATTGAGCGATTTCTAGAGAGCAGTTTCTCCTATACGAAAACAGATAGTAAAGCTCCTCCTGCTGGAACAGATTTTGTTGACCACTTTCTTTTCGAGCAGCGAAAAGGTTATTGTGTTCATTTCTCTACGGCAATGGTTGTTATGCTTCGCGCAGAGGGCATTCCTGCTAGGTGGGTGAAAGGTTTTACTCCAGGTACTGTTGTTCAAGCAAAAGACGGAGCGACTGCTAAAAATGTGGAACTTTCACTCGCGGCAGGTAATACGCAGTACGAGGTGAAAAACTCGGATGCTCATGCGTGGGTGGAAGTGTATTTCCCAGGCGCAGGCTGGGTGCCGTTTGATCCGACACCAGGTTTTGATGGCGTGAGTGCAGTTGCGTCTTCCCCCGGCGCTGGCTCGGGGGAAGGCAGTAGGGACGCAGCGAATGGCGGAGCCGCTGCGGAAAGTGGTGGCGAGCTGAGCTTTGCAAAGCTCGCCAGCAGGTTTGAGGCGGCGGGAGAGCAAGCAGCCGTAGCTCTTGCGCGCGGGGCGAAAGCGATCGCCCGCGGTGCGGTTAGCGCCGCTGAAGCGGCTGCGGCTGCGCCACTAGCGGCAGCTAGCGTAGGCGCTGCCGCGCTGGCGCTAGCAGGCGCAGCAATAGCTGCGGCGCAGCGCAAGCGGCTGCGCCTGCGGCTCGCGCTGCGCCGCTATAGCGCGGCTAGCGCGCGGCTTGGGGCGCCTGCGCTAGCCGGAGCAGCGCTAGCGCTGAGCGAGCTGCCCGGCGGCGTAGCGGCTAGCGCATCGGCGCAGCGGGAGCAGCTTGGCGCTGCGAGCGAAGCTGCGGCGCTTGGACCGCGCCGCCAAGCAACGGCGAAGGCTGCCTGTAGCGGAGCTGAGCGGCAGAGGGAAAGTCTTATCGATGTGGCGGAAGCACTCATCGAATTGCTGCGCAGCCGACTGAGCGGAGCGGAAGCATTGGCTTCGCATCGTCAAGCTAGTCATATGACACTGCGAGAGTTGACGAGTTCGCTTGGTGAACGTATGAATACGGAGCAGCAGAGCACATTAATAAGGTTAACGCATTGGCTAGAGGATGCGAACTATAGTGCTCCTGGGTATTTACCAAATGCCCCCACAATAGATGAGCTTCGAGAGGTGTGCATCAAACTTTTGAAGCAGGATCGTACGCTCGATCGTCAAACAAAGGCGCAAAGACGTTATTTGGGTAATAATTGAGCATTAATGCCAAAAAAACCGTTCCCTAGGATAGTTTTCTAAGGTACGGTGTTACATATTCGACAGGATATGCTCTGCGCCTTGACTCTCTCAAAGCGCCTTATATATAATTACTACATCAATTGAGGGAGGCTCGGTAATGACTAAGCAAAATGAAATGATCGTTGTTCTGGATTTTGGAGGACAATATAACCAACTTATAGCACGCCGTATTCGTGATTTGGGCGTATACAGCGAGCTATTGCCGTATAATACATCAGTAGAACGGATCCGTGAATTGCAGCCGAAGGGTATTGTATTCTCGGGAGGACCCGCTAGTGTATATGAAGAAAATTCACCAATGGTAGACCCTGCGATCTATGATTTGAACATTCCAATTTTCGGTATTTGTTACGGTATGCAGCTTATGTCGAATCAACTGGGCGGTAAAGTTGAGCGTGCAGGCAAACGTGAATATGGTAAGGCGGAAGTTGAATTTATAGAAGGATCACAAATCGGCTTTGGTCTTGACAAGGTTCAAACTGTTTGGATGAGTCATGGCGATCATGTAGTTGAATTGCCTGAAGGCTTTAAATTAGATGCAAGTTCAGATCATGCAATTGCAGCAATGAGCAATGCTGATCGTGGATTCTTTGCAGTTCAATTCCATCCAGAAGTTCGTCACTCGGAGTTTGGTAATGAAATGATTCGCAACTTCCTTTACAACGTTTGTGATTGTGATGGAAATTGGACGATGGAATCGTTTATTGAAGATGCAATTCGTGATATCCGTAATGAAGTTGGCGACAAAAAGGTGCTTTGCGCGCTTTCTGGCGGCGTAGATTCATCCGTTGTAGCTATTCTTCTTCATAAAGCAATCGGCGACCAGCTTACTTGTATGTTTATCGACCACGGTATGCTGCGCAAAGGCGAAGCAGAGGGCGTTATGGAAACATTCGTAGGCAAATTCGATATGAAAGTTCTAAAAATCGATGCGCAAGAGCGTTTCCTTGGCAAGCTGAAGGGCGTAGAAGATCCAGAGCAAAAACGTAAAATTATCGGCAACGAATTTATTTACGTTTTCCAAGAAGAATCGGACAAGCTGGATGACTTTGAGTTTTTGGCACAAGGTACGCTTTACACAGACATCGTAGAGAGCGGTACTGCTACAGCTCAAACAATCAAATCTCACCACAATGTTGGTGGATTGCCTGAAGATATTAAGTTCAAGCTTATTGAGCCTCTTAAAGCGCTATTCAAAGATGAGGTTCGTAAAGTTGGCGAAGAATGTGGCCTTCCAGAAGCAATCGTTTGGCGTCAGCCATTCCCAGGCCCGGGTCTTTCAATCCGTGTTCTTGGCGAAGTAACAGAGGACAAGCTTCATATCGTTCGTGAGTCCGATGCTATCTTGCGCGAAGAGATCGCTAAAGCTGGCCTTGATCGCGAGATCTGGCAATACTTCACGGCTCTTCCTAACATGAAGAGTGTTGGCGTAATGGGCGACGCTCGTACGTATTCCTACACAGTAGGTATCCGTGCAGTAACATCCATCGACGGCATGACAGCTGACTGGGCACGTATTCCTTGGGATATTCTTGAGAAAATCTCAGTACGTATCGTTAACGAAGTAGACAACGTAAACCGTATCGTTTATGACGTGACATCGAAACCACCAGCTACAATTGAGTGGGAATAGATTGAAACTATTAGATGTCATCAATCGCTCATAATCTCTGTAATAAAAGGGGTTATGACGTTGGTGATGTTGATATTCTACGTACACCTGCACCAATATAATGTGAAAATATGCTCTCTTTTGTTTGCGTTGTTTAGCAAATAGAAGGGAGTATTTTTTTTGACCATAATCCAAGAAATAATAGAGGAAATGAATAGAAAGGTTGGATGACAGCCAGTTATGGAATGAAACTTTTTCCAGTAAAAGTCGTTAAAGGTTAGATGGAGAGAACGATTTTGAACAGGAGGGTTGGAATGTCTGAGGAGTTAGATTTTGAGCGTTTCACAGAAATAAAAGAGCGGATGCATGAGCTGTCCAGAGTTGTAGAGAAGCAGCGGTATTTGAATAAGCGAATCAGAGAGCAGGAAGTACTAATCGTAAAGTTGGAAGTGGAGCTGGAGATGGAGCAAGAGGATGTTGAGAAACTGACGAGGTTATCTCTAATGAATTTGTTTCATACGATATTGAGAAGCAAGACGGATCAACTTGAACTTGAACGTCAGCAGGAACTGATAGCAGTACTGAAACTTCAAGAAGCCAAGCAAATTCTTAAGGAACTTAAAGAGGAGCTGCTAGCTGTTGGCGAGCAATATGTTAGTCTTTCGAACGCAGGCTCAGATTACAATGAGCTGATGTTAAGGAAGGAAACTGCGTTACGTAATTCCCCACATACAGTTGATGAACTGGAGGAGATGGAAGAACATATTTCGCACAAAAGCTTACTGCTTAAGGAGATAAAAGAGGCACTTTCTGCCGGTCGTGGCGTCCTGTCCTCGCTAACTTATGCTTCGGAGCATTTGGAAAAAGCGGAGAACTGGGGCAACTGGGATTTGTGGGCGAATGGTGGTTTATTAAGCACTCATATTAAGCATGAGCATATAGATGATGCAAAAACGTCTATTCATAATGCAAATCGCCAATTGCAAGACTTACATAAAGAGTTATCTGATCTTGATAAGTCGACGAATATTCATATCGATATAAGTGGGACACTTAAAATGGCGGATTACTGGTTTGACGGTTTGATTTCCGACTGGCTTGTTCAAGGCCGTATTAAAGATGCGCAAGAACAGGTACTAAGGGCGCTTGAAAAGCTAAGAATCGTAGTGAAGTCTCTCGAAGTTGAACTTAGCAATGCGGAAAAAGAGGTGTCTCAATTAAAAGCGAAACGTATTGCTTGGATTGAGGAGACTCAATGAGCTAGTTCCTGTACTGATTTATATTGTCTATTTTAAAGCTTTTGCTACAATTGAAAATGAATAAGATGAAATATTCCTACTCTGGTTATGAGATGCGATTATTCGACATCACATCTATGCTAATATAAAATGGCATCGACAACTAATGAAGGAGATGGTTTTGTGAATCATAAGGATCTCAACTTATTGATTTTTCTTCCTGGCCCCAAATGTCCTGTCCTCATGCATACACTAGTTGAAAAAGAAACGAAGCCTAAGAAGAAGTTAAATCTCTTTAAAAGAAAGCGTTAATCCTATTTTCGAGTAATGGATTTCAAAAAGACTGGGGCATCGGCTATCCGATACACCAGTCTTTTATTATTACTTATTGAAAACCGACCATCCCTGTCGCCTGCAACTAGGAGTAAATAACGTTTGATTGAACCATCGTTTTTTTGGATGAAGACACTAGCCATAGAGCTTGAATGACGAGAATTGCGATAACGATATAGGAATAAAGATGAGTGCCAGGATCATTTCCAGTGAAGTTAAGGAAGTTATGCAAACCGTGGAAGAGGACGGCGAGCAGAATGGAGCGATTTCTCAAAACGAGCATTGCCAGTACAAAGCCTAGAACTAACGCATATACAATTTGCAAAATGGTATCTTCTAACGATTGACCGCCTAGTGCCTGCAAAGCATGGGTGACTCCAAACAATACGCTGGAAACGACGACCGCAATAGCTTTTCCTTTTGGCATAAGAACCCGCAGCATTATTCCCCGGAACAACGTTTCTTCAACAAACCCAACTAAAAATAACTGGGACAGAAGCATATATGCGAAAAATGAGAAAGGAGCAGGTTCAAAGCCTTTATTAGCGATCAATAATACGATTAATATGAGCAGCAGTGGTAAGTATTCGAGCCATTGTTGCTTTGTTAGTTTAGAAAGACTAGTGAAATAAAAGGTGTTCCATTGTTTTTTTGCAGTCAGGTAGATAACAAGAAATAGTGCAATCGGAATAAAGCCAATGGTTAGAGCTAGTGGATGTGTAATCTCAGCGATCGATGTGAAGGCGCTGCCTCCGGCAACAAAAATGATAAGCATAAGCTCGATTAAAATAAGAGTGGCTATAGGTCTTTTTATAAAGAAGCTATCCGTTGTTTTCATTTAAAATTCCTCTTTTTCGATTATTTTTTTTAGCCATTCATTTTCCATCTTGAAAAAGTGTAAACCATAATGCATGACAGATACGCGGTAGTAATAAGCGTCTTTATCTTCCAGTTGCTCAAGTTCCTTGGATACGATGGATTGCACAACTTCCATTTGTGAAATGTTACGTGCGATCGTTTGTTGGTATGTCATTAAGTTGCGCTTTTTTGTTGGTTCATCCAAGTAATCATAAAAGAAGATTTTGATCAAATATTCGCGTTTGTTCGATTGAAGAGGTTCACTTAACCATTTCATAAAATGCTGCTGTCCGTCGGTTGTAATGCTGTACACTTTTTTGTTTTTACTGTCTTTCGTTTCTTCTTCCGTTACGAACCCACTTTCCAGAAGACGTTTGAGGGCGGGGTATAGACTTCCATAGCTCATTTTGTAAAAGATTCCGACAGACTGCTCTGTAATTTTTTTAATATCATAGCCGCTCATTTTTCCTTGAATCAACATTCCTAATATAACTAATTCAGTCATAAGCTAACTCCTTTATGTATCAACTCGATATATCTATTTGATATATTCAATATACTTTTAATGTAATTTGTTGTCAACAATAAAATTTCGTGGCAATGATGGATATGCTGTCTAGGTTGTGGGATGTTGATCGTATCTCAAGCAGGAGGTACTATTTGATTTAAAACAAACTGCACAATTGCCAATATTTTCTTAGTCGTTTACATTTAAATCAGCTAATTAAAAGAGAGTATGGAGGAAAAAGATACATGTCATTTAGTTATTATGGTGAGCTTTGCACTGAGGTTTATGAACTAACGAAAAAAATCGGGCAGTCGCTTAACGGGGATATTGAATATTACCAAAAGAGACTGAAACATTGTGAGGGGCGGGTACTTGAAGCAATGGTTGGTTCTGGACGAGTTTTTATTCCGCTGCTTGAATCTGGTCTTCTTGTAGATGGCGTGGATTATTCTGTTCAGATGTTGGATACTTGCCGACAGCATTGTAAAGATCGAGGTCTCGAAGCCAATTTGTACCGGGCAGACTTAAAGGAATTGGATTTACCTAACAAATATGAAGCGATTATTGTTCCAGGCGGTTCATTTCTGTTAATAGAACAACGTTCGGAGTCAATTGAAGTTTTAAAACGTCTATATGAGCACTTGGAATCCGGTGGACGAATTATTATGGATTTATTTTTACCAGACAATCAATTTAACAGTTCTGATATAGGGAAATGGAATGGCTCAGCGACATATCATCTTCCGAATGGTGATATCATTACAATGGAAAGTAAGCTTGTAGAAGCTGATTTGTTCTTTCAACAAAATGAGGTCAGCTACTTAAAATATGAGAAGTGGCGTAATGGGGAACTTATTCAGACAGAACTGCAACGTTTTGCTCTTCGGTGGTATGGGGTAGAGGAATTTAAGTATATTCTTGAGAGTGTAGGTTTCACTGATGTAACGGTATCCGCTGACTACGAGTATGGAAAAGAGCCAACGAGTGGAAAGCAGGTATTTATTTACGAAGCTACAAAAAAATAAATGAAGAGAAGCCGCCCTTGAGGCGGCTTTTCTTATTCAATAGATTTGAGGTGCAGTTCAAACTATTCAATAAAATATGTCTCATATTTTAATTGTGAATACTGCAACAGAGTACCTATAAGAAAAGAAGAAGCTTTTCAATAATGAATGCTTGGTGTTAGTTTCTTGTATCACAAGTAGCAGCAAGCAATATGCAATGTCAGTAGATAAGCTAACGAAAATGATTCATTTCATTGTTCGTAAAATTATGGTGAATTTATAAAAAATGAAATAAGGTGATTTAAGAGGAATTCTACGTACATCCGAGTGTAATTTTAGTTGCAAGGAATCAAGAAGATGATAGGATAGGCAGATTCGTCGGTTTACGCAAACCGTCGCTAGAAGGAGGCATTATGCTATTATTGCTATTTTGACCGGGTTGCCGTTCTAATTCGTGCACACGCTTTTCTAAATCTCGATTCGTTTTGCTTGTTGATCTACAACCGTAAGCAGCGCATGGAAGTAACTGGCAATTTCTTCATCACCTTTGCAAATTATGTTTACCTATTGCGGTGTTAACTTCATCCGTCCCACTCCCTTACAAAAAATCTTTATATAGAACTTCTACACAAGCAGTTGATTTTCCCGTATAACGAAAAAAAATCCACCTCGGGGTAGGGAGACCTAAGTAGTAACTAGTTTCAATTTAATACGATAATATCCCTTGAAAATTGTGTTATACATGATATGATTTTACAAATTAGGGGAGGAGTGAATTCAAAGAGTTAAATATCACTTCGATTTCCAGACTACAAACTAAAAAAAGAGGTAGATGACAAATGATGAAGAAATTTGGAAAACTAGTTTTGGCAGCTGTAATAGGACTTGGTATTGCCAGTAATGTAGATATTCGTGTTGCAGATGCTGCTGAAACAACAATTATCACTGATCCAGTTAACTTGGCTGTAGGTGGTACAGTAACTGCAAGTGGAGAATACGGGACTCACCAAGATCGAAATAAAGCGTTTGATCAGTATATTTTTTCAAAGTGGTTAACATTTAATTCCCCTGCTTGGCTGCAATACGAATTCGCCGCACCAAAGGTTATAAACTATTATACGATTACATCTGCTGAAGATGAGCCTTACCGCGATCCGAAAAGTTGGGTAGTAAAAGGTTCGAATGATGGGATTACATGGACTAATCTAGATTCACAACAAAATCAAACATTCGCTACTCGGCACCAAAAGAAAACTTATACTATTGTGAATACGACTGCTTATAAATTTGTGAAGTTTGATAACTTTACGAATCAGAATGAGGACAATCAAATTTTGCAAATAGCTGAAATTGGATTATTCGGCAGCGAGGTGCAAACGTTTAAAACGATTAAGCCCACAGTAACGGCAAGTGAAGAAAATGCTCCTTATGATCTCAAAGCAAATCTGGTGGATGGAAAAAGCATGACCAAATGGATGGCGTATAACAATACGGCATGGTTGCAATTCGACTTCGGTGAAGCAGTGACAATCGATGGATATGCTCTTGCGTCGGCGAAATCGAACAACATGTCTACTGATGCCGATCCAAAAAGCTGGGTTCTACAAGGCTCGAATGATAACACTAGCTGGACAACTCTAGATACAAGAAACGATGAAAAGTTTAAGTTTCGGCATCAACGTAAGCACTACCTATTGAATGATAATACAACAGCTTATCGTTACTATAAGTTGAGTAATATCAAGAATAATAGCGGCTTCTCTATTCAATTGTCGGAAGTAGAGTTTTCTCGTACAGATGACATGTGGCATACAGAGAACCCGATAATCGAAGTAAAGAACATAGCTAGTTTCGCAGCATTTGAACAAGCTTTTCCCCATGCTGAGAAAGAAATTTTAGCAGTTCTGCGCAAAGCAAATGACATTTTCTATAATAGTCCAGCAGAAATGCCTGTTAGAATGAAGAAAATAGCGTTGCACATTGTGGACCAGCCAGGATTTGCTTGGATATCTGGAGATGCTGAGCTTAAGACGA
This sequence comes from Paenibacillus sp. L3-i20, assembly GCF_022180385.2. Classification (GTDB taxonomy): domain Bacteria; phylum Bacillota; class Bacilli; order Paenibacillales; family Paenibacillaceae; genus Pristimantibacillus. The sequence goes on along the minus strand of NZ_BQME02000002.1, from coordinate 2,397,905 downwards.
TAGGCATCAGTTCTCAATTTCTTGCGACCGTTGCACCAAACGAGCTTCACGATGAAATTATCGGTCTTCTCTACCACGAACTTGGACATGCCTATCAATATAGCAACCTTGATATAGAAGGGATAGCGGACAGCTTGCGTTTTGAAGCGGGTTACCATCATCGTTATGGTATTACTCCGGTTGGAGATTGGCATAGCAATGGTCCAGCGAACTTCTTTCGCTGGATTGGAGATACAAAACATGATGGATTCATTCGTGATATAAATGCAACAAGTCTGATCCCTTACGGCTTGAATCCAAAGCAAATTATTGCTTGGAAAGAAGCTCGAATTAAATCCATAACTGGAATAGACGTAAATACGCTATGGACGCAATATAAACAATCACTTTCTAATCAATAGCCAATTCAGGGACTGTCCCGCTAGTAGATTAAATCTACTGTGGGACAGTCCCATTTCTATGGCACTTAACTTAAATGACCATTTTTACTCCAAATCCGATTAGCATAACGCTAGTAGATTTTTGAAAGATGGTTTGAAATTTAGGTTTACGCAACCACTCTTTCACATGACCTAATAAAAATACTAACGTCAAAAACCAGCTTACAGCTATTAATGTGAGGATTAGTCCTAATATAATTAGTTGTTAATTAACATTTCCATTCAGATTAATGAATTGAGGCATAAACGTAATGTAGATTAGAACCTTCATATAGATTCTATATCATTCGACCGAAAATAACTTATACATACAAAGACAAACGATATAGTTATTATCCTTATGCATCTATATATGGTGCACTTAATATTACGGAAGCTGACTTTGATAAGGAATATATGAAAACAACGCAAGTTGCAAACGAAAAATAATGAGAAGCATATTTACAAAAACCGATTGCGTCAGCCACCAATTGAAGAGCGTCCCATAGCACGAAATCACCCAAGAGCTTTCTTAATGTTTTAGTAGCGACGCTCTGCTATAATTTGCAGTAATCCAGTTATCCATTAAGGAGGATTAATGCATGAAGTTGTTCCCTACGATCATAAGAGATCAGATTGATCTGCCGCAGGGATTTCCCATTATTATGTCGCAAACGGAAGGGGTTAGCCCACCGTTTCAACGGCTTCATTGGCATACGCCTCTGGAGGTTAATTATATATATAGCGGCAGTGGATATTATCTTATTAATGGCAGTCGCTATGAGTTTCAGCAAGGTGATATTGTATTAATTAATTCCAACGATCTTCATCGCGCAGTTGAAACGGAGTCTCTTGTTATAGGCGTCTTAATGTTCAACCCCGCATACTTGGCGCTGGAGCAACGATATGATACTGATTTGCTCATTCCATTCCGTGAAATGGGCGTGAAGTTCAGCAACGTTCTTGATCGGGAGCATCCTGAGCTTGGGCGCTTGAGCACTATTTTTAAAGAAATGCGGGAAGAATACATGCGTAAAGAGCCCCATTATGAAGCGATTGTTAGAGCGAAATTAGTTAGCTTCTTAGCTTACGTAAATCGTTATTTTGCAAAAGAAACAGAGAGCAAATCATATCATGCAAGAGGGATGGAATCTATTCGCAGTGTGCTTCATGAAATGGAAGAGCGGATCGAGTATAGTTGGACGCTGAAGGAGCTGTCTGAAAGGGCGCACCTAAGTACCTCTCGCTTCAGTACATTGTTTACTCAAGTAGTTGGCACATCTCCAATGGATTATTTGATCCAGCTCCGATTATCACGAGCAGTGGAATTGATTGAAACAACAAATAATAAAATAATAGACATTTCGTCTGAGTGTGGTTTCCGGAACTTATCAAATTTCAATCGGTTATTCAAGCAGCATATTGGCAAGTTACCATCGGAACTTAGAGATTAATACATAGTAAGATAGTATCAGAACATCGTTCTTTTTCATTAGAGGAACGATGTTTTTTGTATTAGAATTAAAATATAAAACGACATAAAGTAACACAAAGCAGCTAAGGAGCGTGGGCATTATATTATTTCTCGGGATTGATGCAGGCGGCAGTAAGACACATGCTTTGCTGGTAGATGAGAAAGGAAACGTGCTGGGCCAAGGATTAAGTGGTAACGGCAATCATCAGACAGCGTTCAAAGCAGCACGTACGAATATAGAATCAGCATGTAACGAGGCGCTTAAAAGTGCTGGAGTTTCGAAGGAAGAAGTTACTTATGCCTATTTCGGATTAGCAGGTGCAGATCGGGAACCCGATTATGAAATACTGCGACCGATGGTCGCTTCATTAGGTTATGAAAGATATGCTATTTCATGTGATACGATGATTGGCATGCGTGCTGGCACTCATCAATCGTTTGGTGCTGTCATTATTAGTGGAACAGGTTTTAATGCTGCTGCCCGCAATGCGCAAGGCCATGAGCTTCAATACGGAGGTTTTGGCTATATGTTCGGAGATGGGCTGGGCTCAGGAACGGATCTAGCTATACATGCGTTCCGTGCAGCAATTCGCAGCTGGGAAAGACGCGAGGAACCGACGATTCTTAAAGATCTTGTGCCACACAAACTTGGATATAAATCAGTGAAAGAAATGTATGACGACGCCCTCGACAATGGAAAACAACCGCCAAAGGATTTGGCTAAACTTGTATTCGAAGCTGCGAGTCAGGGTGATGAAGTGTCTATTAAAATTTTAGTAGAAGCTGGTCGTGAGCATGGCAATTCTGTTAATGCGTTGATCAAACGTTTAGGTATGCAGAACGAACGATTTGATGTCGTACTGGCTGGCAGTGTAATGTCGCGCGGAAGTTCTCCTCACATGGTTGAGGCGATAGAAGAGACGGTTCGGGAAGTTGCGCCTCATGCGAGCATAGTGAGACTTACTATCGATCCAGTCATTGGAGCTGTAATGAGTGCTATGGATTGTGCAGAAATTACTATCGATTCGGAAACGGATGCTGCTTTAAGAAAAATTACATTTTAAGGGAGGTTGCTCATTATGTTGAACAAAAAAGCATTAAAGATTGCTGTTATTGGTGGCGGATCATCCTATACCCCGGAAATTGTAGAAGGTTTCATTAAACGTTATGACGAAATGCCAATACGCGAGTTATGGCTTGTTGATATTGAAGAAGGACGCCATAAGCTTGAAATTGTCGGTGAATTAGCGAAGCGTATGGTAGAGAAATCTGGTCTTCCGATAGAAGTAAAGCTAACTCTTAATCGCCGTGAAGCAATTGCTGGAGCGGACTTTATTACCACGCAGATGCGTGTAGGGTTGCTTGAGGCAAGACGTCGTGATGAACATATTCCAATATCACATGGTGTTATAGGTCAAGAAACGACTGGACCTGGCGGCATGTTCAAGGCGTTGCGTACGGTACCTGTTATTTTGGATATTTGTAGAGACATTGAGGAACTTGCTCCTGATGCTTGGCTTCTTAACTTTACGAACCCTGCCGGCATCGTGACCGAGGCCGTTCACAAATACAGCAAAGTAAAATCAGTTGGTCTTTGCAACTCGCCAATTAACTTTTATAAGTTTTTGGCAAAAGAATACGGCGTGACGGAGCGAGATGTGCTTCCTGAATTTGTTGGTATTAACCATTTGCACTGGGTGACTGCCGCTTACGTTAACGGTGAAGATAAACTGCCGGAGCTTATAGGCTCTGGACGTGATTATACGGCTTCAAATGTAACAGCATTTGATTGGGATGCGGATTTCCTTCGTTCCCTTGGCGCTATCCCGACTTACTATTTGCGTTATTTCTATATGAAGGACAAGATGTTTGCCGATATGAAGGAGTCGCTTGAGAAAAACGGAACACGCGCCGATGTGGTTAGTCGTGTAGAAGCGGAATTGTTTGAGCTGTACAAGGATGTTAATTTGAGCGAAAAGCCGAAGCAGCTTGAGCAACGTGGCGGTGCTTATTACTCAGAAGCGGCTGTCAACTTGATGCACTCGCTGTACACGGACAAACGTGATATTCAGACGTTAAATGTCCGCAATGGCAGCATAATTGACTTCTTGCCAGAGGATGCCAGCATTGAAGTGAACTGCGTCGTAACAGCACAAGGACCAATTCCAATCCCATTGCAAAATGTGCCTGAGCAAGTAACGGGTCTGCTCCATGCTGTAAAAACGTATGAGTCTCTCACAATAGAAGCAGCGATCACAGGTGATAGAGGAATAGCACTACAAGCATTGGTTCATCATCCGCTAGTGCCAAGTGTATCCGTTGCTAAGCAATTGCTTGAAGAAATGTTGGAAGCGAACAAATCATATCTTCCGAATTTTTTTGATAAGGAATAGGCTACTTTATTCGGAGAAGTAATAGCTGAAGCGGCCAATATTTGCGAATATAACTAAAAAACACGTTAAACCTTCAGTTTTTCTCGAAGGCTTAGCGTGTTTTTTTTATAGTTTGGAGTTAGGAGCCATTATTAAATTGACTTATTAAGATAACGGAAATCTTCAGGTAATATTAAGGATTGCTTAACACGCACATTAATTTTACTCGCTACAATAACAGTATCAGCAACAATACAAACCGATAAAGCGTACTTAAAAACAACAATGGTTGAGCAAGTAGTTGTTCAGGCAGTAATAGCTTTGCAGAAGAGAGATGAACCTATGATCTATCAAGGGAATTTGCGAAAAATTACTTTCTTATTTTTGGCTCTGTACACTATTTTGATCGTGTATTTCATGTATGTAGGCTTTGGCAGAGAAGGTTTCTCTAGCTCTATTGGTAATTTCACACCAGGATATATTCCTCTTAGCCTTCCAACAGAAGGATTTAATCAATTTTGGCTTTTCGAGTTTGGCAACTTTGCAGCATTTTTACCTTTTGGGCTAATAATCCCGCTCTTGTATCGTATTAACTTTGTTCGATTTATTAGTCTGTTTATTTTATCTATCACGTTTTTAGAAACAATGCAGATGCTTTCCCGACTAGGAATATTTGATATTGATGATATTATCGTTAACACATTAGGGGCTGCAGTTGGTTTTACCGCACAACGATTTGTACGCCATGATCGAAATAAAGGCAAAGGCATCCTCAAAATAGCACTGGCAGCATGCATCCTTTCTCTGGGAGTCATCGTTATTGTGGACGGAGCGAATGAATATTTTGAACATGGAGGAGGGAAAGTCGTCGCACTGAATGAACTTTCATCAAGGGATAGCTCTGTACTTTGGGATGAAGAGTTATCTAGCTTTGAAGTAGCTGGTGAGAAGATTGTTCCAGTAATGAATCGGTATAGTAGCAAAAATAGTAGAATGAATGAATTTACGTATGAACTAAACGGCAACTATAATAAAATAGCATTTTACGGTGCTATTCCCGACGAGGTTGTTAAAGAGGGAAGCAATGGGAAAAGCAATATAGCTATTAGCATAGACGATAAACAAGTTCATGCATCTGATATGGAAGCAAATAGGGATAGGAGTCAGCCCGAACATTTCGTAGTGGACGTGAACGGTGCTAATAAAGTTACCATAAAGATTACGAATGATGATCCCAATCCAGATACAAATGTCGTCATGTGGGACGTTGCGCTTACTGAATTAAACGCAGGACAAACATTAATGTCTCGATTAAAAGATAAATGGCAATCATTTTTCTAGATGAATGATCCCATTGATTGGACAAATAACCGAGTGATTTTCGGCAGCTGCTTTTACGGAGCGACCGCTATATCACTCGGTTTTTTTGCAATATGTACCATCTCAAATGAAGACTTAGGAGGTAATTGTAAAATTAGGTGTTGAATATATGAGTTATAGTTGTTATACTTGATATATAACAGATAGATGAATGAGGTGAATAAAAGGTTGGTCATCTAAAAGTATGTTTATGAAAAGGTGGTGAAGAGAAATGTTGCTTGGAATAGACCTTCAGTCAGAGACTCCTATATACACCCAGCTTGTTAATGGCATCATTGAAGGGATTGCAAGAAAACAACTTGTACCAGGAGAAGCTTTACCCTCCGTACGAAGTATGGCAGCTGATTTGGGAATCAATTTGCATACGGTCAACAAAGCCTATCATTTGCTGAAGCAAGAAGGCTATGTGCAAATCAATCGCAAGCAAGGTGTAGTCATTCAGCCAGATGCTTTTCCTGCGGCGGACGAACATTTCAGAGGGCGGCTGAAAGAACAGCTTCGACCATTAATAGCGGAAGCGATTTGCCGAGGAATGACTAAAGAGCAGTTTAATGAAATTAGCTTTGAAGTATTTTCGGACATGATTAAAGGAGGCGAATAGGGATGAGTAATGGAATGATGTTGCTGCTAGTGTTTGTATTGATGGTGCCGATTACTTTTATAATGACGTTAATACCCCTTTTGACGCGGAAAATAGAAAGTTTTGGTGTAACGATTCCGGAAGAGGCTCAGAACGATTCTGCGATTGTGAAGCTGAAATCCCAATATTTATGGCTTAGTGGGGGAGTCGGTGTAGCGATTACAGCATCTCTTCTTTGGTTCTCCAATAAAGCGACGGATGAATTTCAATGGGGTATGTTGCTTATGGGTCATGTACTTGGTTATATATTGTTCACCTTTGTCATTTACTTGAAGCAACATTATTTGGTTAAACAACTTAAGGCAGAGAAGAGTTGGATGACGAATTCGGTTCAACGGGTAATGATCAATACGAAATTTAGAAATGCGCAGCTTACCGTCTCCTATTTCTGGTTTATTCCACATGTTCTTCTCATCTTGGCTACGATACTATTTGGCGTTTTGAACTATGAACAATTTCCTGAACAAATTCCGATGAAGTTTGGAATGGACGGGGAAGTGAGTCGAAGCGTAGAGCGGAGTTATATGGCTGTTTTATGGCCAGCACTTATTCAAGGCTTTCTGTTGATCATTTTTATTATAGTCAATTTCGGTATAAGTCGAAGCAAACAAATTGTTGAAGCAAGCGACCCGGAAGGCTCGATAGCTCGCAATGTTAAATTCCGTCTATACTGGTCTGTTTATATCATTACAATTGCTTTTGTAATGATGGTAATGTTCGGATTTATTGAGATAGGCATGTTGCAAGGATGGGGAGGCAATGCAGTCACAACTATTACTTTGGTGGCCTCAGGAGTAATCGTGTTATATGCAATTGTTTTGTCTATCATTACGGGACAAGGCGGTAGTCGTATTAAAATAGATGGTGCGTCGAAGCCACAATCGATGCCAATGGGAGACCAAGATCAATACTGGAAGCTAGGTCAATTGTACTTTAATCCGCAAGATCCATCTATATTTGTGGAAAAGCGTTTTGGCGTCGGATGGACGATGAACTTTGCTAGACCGATGGGCTGGATCATTTTATTGGTACCAATTGTAATAATTACTTTGTTGATATTTGTCATCGAAAGTGCTGGTTAACCCTTCCAAATTATGTGAAAACGTTCCCTTTACGAATGATTTTGCAAAAAGTTTATCGAATATTCGTGAAAATTGTTGACAAGATGTTCGTTTACTCTTTAAAATTGGAGACGGAAAACAACAATCGCATATACCTTTTCGTATAATCTCAAGAATCGGCTTGAGAGTCTCTACTAGATCACCGTAAATGATCAGGCTACGAGGAGAGTGGAATAACGTTGTCGCTTAAGTCTAGCGATGCGTTATTCCCCTTTTTGCAGAGCCTTGGAGAAATGCGTCTTACGCGTTTTTTTATGGGCTTTTTTGTTTGTTCCAACACAATTTTGGGAGGGTATTATCAAAATGAATAGTTTCTTTCGCTTAAAGGAACTGGGGACAAATGTAAAAACTGAAATTATGGCAGGAATAACCACTTTTATGACGATGGCTTACATTTTGGCTGTCAATCCGATGATCTTGGAGCCTGCTGGTTTGAACTGGACTGGCGTATTCCTTGCAACTGCTCTAGCAGCAGGTATTTTCTCTATTGCAATGGGCTTGTTCGTAAACTTTCCAGTTGCGCTTGCACCGGGTATGGGATTAAACGCTTATTTTGCTTCTGTCATTATTGCTTCTGCTGCGACGGATACGCCAATCAGTCCAGCGATGGGACTTACAGCCGTATTTATTTCTGGTATTATCTTTATTATTTTGACCGTAACACAAATCCGTCAAATGCTTATAACTGCAGTTCCAGACAGCCTTAAACATGCGATTACAGTAGGTATTGGATTGTTTATTGCAATTATTGGTCTAAAGAACAGCGGCTTAATGACAATTGCTGTAAATAGCTTTACTGATATTAAGGCAAATTCATTCACTCCAGTAATTGGTCCAGAGACCGTTATTCAACTTGGTAGTTTTCATAACGAGACAGTCGTATTTACCATTATTGCGCTTGCGTTGATCGCGATACTGATGGTACTAAAATTCCCGGGAGCTATTTTGTTCGGAATTCTCGGAACGACGATTATCGCATTACTTACCGGACATGTAGATGTTAAAGAAAAATTTGAAGGTAAAACATGGGTTCCAGACTTCTCGAAGATGGATATTTGGCACTTTGACTTTGCCGGAGTTTTCGAGGTTGGTCTAATAACAGTTATTCTAACGTTTACGTTTGTTGAACTGTTCGACACGTTCGGTACATTGGTTGGTACAGCTAACCGTGCAGGTATTATGAAAAACCCTGAAGAAGGTAAAAAACGCATCGGTAAGGCGATGATGGTTGACGCAATTGGCGTAGGCGGTGGAGCAATACTAGGAACTAGTACAGTTACCGCATATGTCGAGAGTTCAGCGGGTATTGCTCAAGGTGGACGTTCGGGTCTGACTGCAATAACAACAGGTATTTGCTTCTTGTTTGCAATCTTCTTATCACCGCTAGTATCACTTGTTCCAGACTCTGCGACAGCAGCAGCGCTTATTATTGTAGGCGTGTTGATGATGCAATCTGTGAAAGAAATTGATTTCTCTGATTTGGTTTATGGTATTCCAGCATTTTTCACACTTGCGCTAATGCCTTTCACGTACAGCATTGCTAACGGTATCTCATTTGGTATCGTGTCGTACGTCTTGCTTGCGTCAGTTGCTAATCTAGCAGGTAAAGGCAAGTACAAAGTGCACTGGCTAATGTGGATTCTTGCAATATTAATTATATGCCGCTACGTGTTTATGGGTGGAGAGTAATCGTTGGAAAATGTAGATAGTAGAAGTAGATGAAAGATAGTAAATAGTAGATAGTTGAAGGGAGAGCAGCGCTGATTCAGTCAGTTGCTGTTCTTTTTTTGATTGCATTTTGTGTAACAAACCGTAGTCTAACGAACCATATAACGCTAATTATGCCGAAAACCTCGATTCATTGGTTCTAACGAACCTCATTGGCGTTAAAGAGTAACATTGGGTGGAAAACGAGCTCTTTTTCACGGAATAACGCTACTGAGATTCGTTACAACTCAAAACCGCTTCATTTTGATCAAATAAGAGTTTCTGGATTCGTTAGCTATAATTCTCGCTAAACGATAAACAGTTACCATTAGTTCTACTTGGATAAATAAGATAAAGGCATAAAAAGCACCTAACGCATTAACTTTCAAAAAGTGAGCATCGTATCAACTCCTTGCTTTTACAAAGAGATAAGTAGTCTCATAACTGTTCGCGGCCTTGTTATCTCCCAATAAAGATAATACAAACGCTATGACTCATTAAGGTATAATTACGATAATAATAAGCGGAGGGGTCGATAGTAGATGTACCGTATTGATCTAAATTGCGATATGGGAGAAGGATTTGGTCCTTTTCGTATTGGTGAGGATCACGAACTGATGAAGCACATTACATCTGCAAATATTGCTTGCGGCTTTCACGGTGGAGATGCATCGACGATAAGATCATCTGTGAAGCTTGCGTTAAAATATAATGTGGCAATTGGCGCACATCCTGGCTTACCTGATATGGCTGGTTTCGGAAGAAGAAAAATGGACATTAGTGCACAGGAAGCTTATGAGATGACGGTTTACCAATTAGGTGCAGTGATGGCTTTCGCTCAGTCTGAAGGAGGACGGGTCGCACATGTTAAACCGCATGGTGCCCTCTATAATATGGCTGCTGTTGATCCCAAGATAGCGAATGCTATAGCAGAAGCGATCTACAAAGTAGACGGTACTATGTTGCTGTATGGACTATCAGGTAGTGAGTTAATTCGTGTTGGAGAGAGAATAGGTCTGAAAACGATGAACGAAGTATTTGCAGATCGTTCCTATGAAGATGATGGAACACTTACTTCAAGAGATATCGAGGGTGCTCTAATAACTGATTCAAGCGTTGCAGCTGCCCAAGTCGTAAGCATGGTGAAGACGGGTACGGTTCACTCAAGGCTTGGTGGATTACTACAATTGAAAGCAGACACGGTATGCGTCCACGGTGATTCGCCGGGAGCACTTAATCATATCATTGAATTGAAGAAAACATTGCATGAGTCAGGAATACGGATTGTTAAAGCGGGAGAGTGACTGGGCAGTTATTGCTCAATTTTTTCACAGTAGAAATGGGGTGGGAGAAGTGGATATTAGGTCGTTAAGTTCGACTAAACAATTGATCCAATATGAATTGTTTCCACTAGGGGATAGCTGTGTTCTTATACGTCTTGGTACGACGATTAACGAGGACACTCACAAAATTGTAATCGCTGTGACCCGTTTACTTCAGAATAATGACATTGTTGGTATAAATGATATCGTTCCTGCATTTGCCTCAGTAGCGATACATTATAATCCTGTTCAAGTTTGGAAGAGTAGGAGAAGAGAAGAGGCTGGACACGAAACGATTTATGACACGATGTGTACGAGACTGAACCAATTATTGAGCAAGTTGACACTGGATGGAATTAGCAATTCAAACGATAACCAAAAAATAATTCGTATCCCAGTCTGTTATGGAGGGGAATATGGTCCTGATCTGGGAGCAGTAGCTGAACATTGCGGCAGGACGGAGAGTGAGGTTATCTCGCTACATAGTAGTGGAAGTTATTTGGTGTATATGATCGGTTTTGCACCTGCGTTTCCTTATTTAGGCGGTATGCCGAAGAGGATAGCAACACCAAGAAGAGGAACGCCGCGAACCGTTACTCCAGCTGGAAGTGTTGGTATTGCAGGCGAGCAAACGGGTATTTACCCGATAGCAACGCCCGGAGGATGGCAAATCATCGGTAGAACGCCGATTGAGCTATTTCGACCACATCATGATCAACCTAGCCTTCTTGAAGCTGGCGATCGGATCGTATTTGTACCTATTACAGAGGAGCAATTTGAAGGTTGGTTCAGCACTGAAAATGAAGTAGCTCCAATTGTTTAGGAGGGTGATGTCTAATGACAATAACTGTATTGAAGCCCGGTACGCTTGCAACGATTCAGGATCTAGGAAGAACCGGACATCAAAGGTTTGGTATCGTTGTTGGAGGTGCGATGGACTTAGGGGCGGCAAGAGTAGCTAATATCGTAGTTGGAAATGAAGAGAACGAAGCTGTTCTTGAACTAACACTTGCCGGCGGGGAGTTTCTAATTGAACGTGAATTGTTGATCTCACTTTGTGGAGCTGATTTGAACGCTACTGTCGATGGTCAAGTTTTGCCGCTGTGGAGACCAGTTGTGCTCCAGAAGGGACAAGTTATAAAGCTTGGGACAAGTCGCTTTGGATGCAGAGCCTATCTTGCAGTAGCAGGTGGATTTGATGTGCCACAAGTAATGGGTAGCAGAAGTACATATACAAGAGGTGGACTAGGTGGATATGAGGGCAGGGCAATAAAAGCTGGTGATAGGCTTAAGTTGAAAAAGATTGCTTCACTTTCCTTGTCAGCTAAATTGATTAGTGCCGTTCATGAGAAAAGATGGAGGTGCACGTGGCATGCCGGCCAATTTGCAATTGCGAACAGAGCCCTCTATGTCGTGCGGGTAACAGAAGGCGCTCATAGTAAAGGGATATCGGATGAAGCTAGAGCTTTATTATTCGGTGGCATCTTCCGTATCGACACATTGTCTGATCGGATGGGATATAGGCTCCAGAGTGATCAAAAGCTAACGCCTCTTTATTCTACTTCCGAGCTTCTATCTGAAGCGGTAGCAATAGGGACGATACAACTACCGCCTGACGGCAATCCTATCGTATTGCTTGCAGATCGGCAGACGACAGGAGGTTATCCGAGAGTTGCTCATGTAGCTACAGTCGATATTGCTGTGTTTGCTCAGATGAAGCCGGGGGACAGAGTTATATTTGAGCTTATTACTCAGCGAGCAGCAGAGATATTGTTGTTAGCGGCCGAACGAGACATTGAAATGTTAAAAGTTGCCCTTCAATTAAAGGGAAAGGAGTAGCCAATTATCGGCTACCCCTTTCCCTTATTAGTTATGCTAAATTCATAAATTAGGCTGGATAGCACTACTTTTGTGTTATTCTGCCTAGTTGCAATCCCAACTAACTTATTTGAAAAACAAGAAGTGAGTTGGTAATCTGCGTAATGATCCGTCAGATGGTTTATTTATGAGCTTTCCATTAAAGACGAGTGAAGACGAACCTCCACCATCAAGGTTGTATCCATCACGTGCGCCATATTGCTTGAGCAAAGTTTGTATTTCTTCAAGTGTAGCACCGGTACTCCCTGCTTCATTGTATCCATCTGTTACGAGGATGAGCAATTGATCATCTTTGTAATTTGCAATAACGGTGCGAGGAGCACGCTTCGGACTGGTCTGCCACTTAGGCGGAATAGGCTGAGCAACCCCACCGCGCAGCAATACGGGTACAAATGAAGCGCCGAACTTCGGTTTTTTTGCATCGAGTTGGTTTTTACTTGTAAATTCGCCGCCAATCAGTTTGTTTTTGTCGTTTAGACCAACAAAAAATAAATCCGCGTAAGAGGCTTCGAATCCAGTCACATACTTTCCATCCACAATTGTATTGCTAAGCGGATATCGTTTGCCTTGTCCATCTGCATATCCACCAGCGTTAACACCAACAGCAGCATTATGTGACTTCACTGCTTGCATTGTCGTTTGGGCTTGTCCAACTTCTGAGCCGCCAAGTACCATCTTCATAGCGTCATCGGCTTTTAGTTTAATTTTGACCGCGTAACTTCTGAAGTTTGCATTATACATATAAAACAGCTGTGCCCGCAGCTTATCAGAAGAAATCGTTGCAACTGGCTTGCCTAGTTTTGCTGTTATTTTCTTATCGTAAATTTCGTGCGGCCGCTTCGCTTGTGTCGTTGCTATAGTAGCAATTGCCTTCATCTCTGCATTTGTTTTTTTATAAAGCGCAAGCTGTGTCTTTATCGACTTCTGAGTATGAAAAGCAATGCTATTTGCTTGATCAAGCCCAGATGATGTTTCTTTCAACAAGCTCCCTGTTAGTGATGGCTGTTTAAAGTCAGCCTTAGGCATAGCTTTCTCAGAAACTTCAATAACAAAGCTGGAGAGTAGAAGCCAGAGCATAATTCCGACAAAAGGCGCTATAGCCAGTAATGCAGTACGATTTAACGTTTTTACAGTTATTTTCATTTAAGGACGTCCAAGCTTTTTTTCAGTTCATCCAATTGTTTCTTCACTTCATTTAATTGCGTATACAGTTTATTGCTGTTGTCCGTTTTTGTATCTGCATTATCTTTTGTGAAGGTTAACAGTTCGTTCAACGCGTCAACTTTTCCTTTAAGCTCAGTCATTTCCGTTTTATAGCTTGTTTCGAGCTTGGTAAGGCGTTCATCGTAAGACTTTTGCATAATCGCAATTTGTGCTGCCGTTTGCTTCTCTACATCAGCAGTAATCTCTTGCTGCATTCGATCTGTGTATAATTTGGCACCGAAGATTCCACCGCCAATTAAAAGAATCCAAATGCTTAAGAAAACGAGAAAAGCTGTCGAGTTTCTCTTTTTGCGAGTGTTAGCAGTTTGTCTGCCAGATGTTGCGTGTTCGATATTAGTATCATTCATCGTTATTCATTCACCTCTATTGCTAGTTATTATTGTTATAAGTATGGGTGAACGAACTGAAAGTGGAGGTCCTATACGCGAAGCGGCTAACTATATACGAATAAGAATAACCAATGAAAACAAGTGCTTGACCACTTACTCTAACGCACAAATAGGGCAGAAAGGTTGCGGATGTAACCTTATTGTAACAAAGGGGTTAACTGATGTCGCCTCCTCATAGAAACATATTAGAAATGATAACGCATACAACTTTGTGAAGCACACTTCAAGTCATGTATAATAGGAATAAGAATCACTATCAAAGCTTAGAGAGGATGGTTGTTATGGAACAACAGCCGTTATCGAATAAATCATTAGCGATGTTCGCAGGTGGCTGCTTCTGGTGTATGGTCACCCCATTTGAGGAAATGCCGGGAATTATATCAATCGTATCCGGTTATACAGGTGGACATACTGTTAACCCAACTTACGAAGAAGTGTGCTCACACACGACAGGACATACAGAAGCAGTACAGATTACGTATGACGAAACTATTTTTCCTTATGAAAAGTTGCTCGATATTTTTTGGCGGCAGATCGATCCTACAGATGCAGGTGGACAGTTCCATGATCGGGGCAATTCTTACCGACCTGGAATCTACTATTATACGGAGGATCAGCGTTTAGCGGCAGAGGCGTCTAAGCGGGAGCTTCAAGAAAGTGGACGATTCGACGGACCGATAGTAACAGAAATCGAACAAGCTGGCCTATTTTATGAGGCAGAGGAATATCATCAGGATTATCACAAAAAAAATCCATATCGTTACAAAATGTACCGTAAAGGCTCAGGACGAGACTCCTTTATTGCAGGTCACTGGAAAGTACAGAAGGATGTCGCAGATCTTAAGAGAAAACTAACACCCATTCAATATGAGGTAACGCAAAACAATGGTACGGAGCGACCATTTACTGGAGAATATTGGGATCATACGGAAGACGGCATTTATGTCGAAATCGTCTCAGGTGAACCACTCTTTAGCTCACTGGATAAATATGATGCTGGATGCGGCTGGCCGAGTTTTACGAAACCACTACAGAAATCAACGATTGTCGAGCATACGGATACGAGCCATTTCATGGTAAGAGTAGAAGTGAGAAGCCAAGAAGGGGATTCACATCTAGGTCATGTATTCGATGATGGACCACAGCCGACTGGTCTTCGTTATTGTATCAATTCTGCTTCTTTACGGTTCGTGCCTGAGAACAAGTTGGAAGAGGAAGGCTACGGGGAATATCAATATTTATTTCAAAAGAAGTAATGCTAAGCTGCTAGTGTAAGCTAGCAGGCTGAACTAATATAGATGAAAGTGAGATGTTGATCGTGACAAAAGTATCGAATGTAGCAAATTTAAGACGCCAAGCTATCGAAGTTGGTGTTTTGGAAGCCATTCGTGAGCGTAGAACAATTGGCAGAGTCAAGAGTGATCCAGTTGAGCGGGAAATTATTGAAGACTTGCTTCTATCAGCATCTTGGGCGCCTAGCCATCATAATACGCAGCCTTGGCGATTTGTTGTTATGACCGGGGAAGGTAGATCAAAGCTGGGTGAAGGTTATGCCCGTGTAACAGCAGCTTCTTCTGGAATTGAAGGAAACGAGTTAGAGGATCGATTGAAGAAGGAACGATCAAAAGCATATCGTGCGCCTGTTGTTATTGCAGCAATCTGTTCACCTGCTGATGATCCAAGAGCAGTGTACGCAGAGGAGCTTGCAGCAACACAAGCTGCTGTGCAAAATCTTTTGCTTGCCGCACATGCATATGGTTTAGGTGCAATTTGGCGTTCGGGAGCACCAATGTTCGACCCACTCATGAAGGATACATTTGAACTGAGAGCAGACGAGGAGATCGTAGGTTTTATTTATTTAGGATATCCCGATATGAAAGCTCTAGCTGCACAGCGTACGCCGGTTGAGAACAAAACGCTTTGGCTTGAAAGTTAAGTGGCTATTTAGGAAACTAAATAATAGAGTCTGATTGAGGGCTGTTTCACAAGTAGAGGAATCTATTTGTGAGGCAGTTTTTTTGTTCTTCTACTATATAATAAAGGAATTTGAAAACTTAACTCTTAGGTGAATCCTTCTAATTCAATAATTCATTTAACATTATTGATATTAATTTTTTTTAATGTTTAAAAGGTAGGATTTGGGTAGAGAAAAAAGAACTATATAGTGTAGTATAAACGAAGTAATAAAAATTATATGTGGCCGAATTCCGATTCAGGAAACGGGGGATCCACTTGGGTGAATTAATCTGAACGTCAAAGATTATAGGGAAACCTTCTTCCGAACCCTTAGCTAACCTCGTAGGCATCGAAGGGAGAACGTTTTTTTTGAAGAAGATTTTTGCATCATTATTGGTAGGGGTAATGTTTTTTACATTTGCAGGCAGTATGTTTGCAGATGGGATGAAAGTTAAACATGCTGTCGATGAAGTAGTTGGAACACCATACAAATGGGGTGGGACGACTGTTGCCGGTTTTGATTGCTCTGGATTTATTTTGTACATATTTGATCAATATAACGTGGATCTCCCAAGAACATCAAAGGATCAAGCTAAAGAAGGAACGAAGGTAGATCAAGCAGATTTGAAGCATGGTGATCTAGTATTTTTCAATACAAATGGCCGAGATATCTCACATGCTGGTATATACGTAGGTGACGGAAAGTTTGCTCATTCCTCTAGCAGTAAAGGTGTGCGCATCAGCAAACTATCTGAAGATTATTATGCAAAAAGGTATGTAACGGCTCGTCGAGTAATATCTGAGGAAGTATATGCAGATATGACGAATAAAGAGCATTAAATGAATATAAGAGAACAAGCTAATCTTTCGCGAGATAAGAGCTTGTTCTTTTTTTGTTTTCACGAGTATAGGCGCTGCTGGTGCGCATGTTTTTTCTCTCACAAATGGTAGAGAATTATTCCTTTGACCTGAACGAAGTTTTTGTACTACAATATGTAGTGTAATGTGTCAATCGAAACATAAAGCGAATAGTTGGGTGAACTATATTGGAAATAGAAAGGATCTATTATGAGAAAAAGTTCAAATAAAAAGTTATGGGCGTTAGTAGTTTCAGTATTAGTTATCGTTACCGTCGTTGTACTTGTTTCAGTCAACAAATCTTCAAAAGAGAGCAATATTACTTTGACGCATGTGCATGGACTAGGATTTACAAATGACGGATCTCAATTATTAATCCCTGCTCACGAAGGGTTAGTCAGTTATTCAGAAGGACGTTGGAAGACGCTAAGTGGTAAAAAGCATGATTACATGGGTTTCAATATGACAGATAACGGTTTCTATAGCAGTGGTCACCCAGAGTTTGGATCTAAGCTCAGAAATCCATTAGGTATTGTGAAAAGCAATGACTATGGTGAAACTCTCGAAATGTTAGATTTGTACGGAGTTGAAGACTTTCACGGGATGGCAGTTGGATATTATTCACATGCAATATACGTTATTAACAATAGACCTAATGAGAGAATGAAAGAATCCGGTTTGTATGTAACAGAGGACGAAACAAAGTCTTGGAGGAAAAGTAATATAAACGGTGTGGGTAGCGCAGTATCTTCCATATCTGCCCATCCTACTAACGCAGGGACGGTCGCAGTTGGGACAAATGATGGTGTTTACTTATCGAACGATTATGGTGATCAATTTCAAAAGCTCGATTTGAATTTAGAAGTAACTGCAATAGCATTTGGCAAGGAAGGGGATTTGTTTATCGGAGGAAGTGGGACTTTGCATCATCAGAAGGGAGATTCATTAATAAAAGTTTCGATTCCATCAGATGATTCAGACAGTGTAATTGTATATATCGCACAAAACCCGATACAGAGCAATGAAATTGCGTATGCTACTTCCAATAAGGATGTTTTCATTAGCAACGATTCTGGATTGAACTGGACTCAAATTGCGAATAAAGGGATAGTGATGGCTGGATAACCGCTCTTCTTGACTCATGTTCCCAAAAACAACTACAATTTGTAAGAGCATAGGTGTGAAGTTTCCCTTCTGCTTTTTAAGTAGTATGTGTGGTTGAGAAGGAGTTGCTAGTATGAAGATACATCGAATGAAAATAAATGAAGAAGGATTAAATCGGTTTTTTGGTTCACTGGAAGCTCAAATAATGGCGATTGTTTGGAGTGAAAGTGAAGAAGTATCCATTAAGAAGGTTCAATCTTTGCTTACTGAAGAACTATCATTTAATACAGTCATGACCGTGCTGAATCGCCTTGTTGAAAAGGGGCATTTAACGAAAACTTCTTTAGGAAAAGGTAGAAATAAAACGAGTAGTTTTGCGCCTGTACAGAGTAAAGAACAATTTGTTAATGAGCAGACAAAAATCGTAACGGAAGAGCTGGTTCAGGAATATGGACAAATGGTCGTTAATCATTTTTTTGACGCATTTGAACAAACGGATCCGGAGTTAATGCGATTGATGGAAGAGCGAATAAATCAGTGGAAGCGTGACAAAGATGAAACTTAAAAGTCATCATATTATTTTTCTGCTTATGATTGTAGTTAGCGGATTTGTTGGAGCCCAAATGATTATATATGTTCTTCATGCGGTCTTTGGTTTTCATTCATCTTGGGGATTATTACATTATTGTATAGCTGCTTTAAGTGAACTTACTTTTTTGCATTCAGCGGCGAAGATTGGTTTGAATGTATTAATTGCATACACTCTCGTAATGGTGGTAGTTACAGGATGTAAACAACTTGTACTAGAACGAAAATGGAAAAAGTACATATGCGCCAATCGTCATGAGAAATTATCGCTACAACTTAATAGTAAATATAAGCATTTGGATCAAGAGATTATTGTCATTAGGCATAATTCCATATTAGCAGTCACATCGGGTCTCTTATTTCCGAAAATAATTATTTCTTCTCAATTGCTATCAAGCTTCTCGGAACGAGAGATTTCTGCAATATTGCTTCATGAGTACAGTCATTGTCGACATTATGATCCACTTCGGATGCTACTTGTTAAAATGATGATAAGCAGTTTTCCTTTTATCCCAATATTTAAGCGATTTTCGCATTATATTAACGTGTGGATTGAACTAGAAGCTGATCAATTTGCTGTTCAATATATGAGGTCACCCGTTGACCTTGCAACAGTGTTAGTAAAATGGTCGAAAATGAGCACAAATAAGGGTGTTGGTGTTGCCTTTGCTGATAAAGCAATCAATTATCGCTTACTCCGCTTAATTGAGCCGAATCAAGCCATTCGCGTTCCGATCTTATCATTTAGTCCTTTGATGATCTCATTAATTGCAATCTATATAATAAGTTGTGTTGTCATATTTGGCTGTTACTAAGAGTTGAAAAGGACGAACGCTGTGCAACTTTAAAGTTGGCAGGTTCGTCCTTTTTTTAAGGTAATTTCAGCCCGAACTTTTCAATTTCGATACGGAATATATCTGATGTGCCCCGTGCATTTATCGTAAACACAAATTTTGGTTATCAATTTGAACAAGCAATGATATCCGCACCAAAGTTGTAATACTAAGAAGAGATCCGTATTCATCCTTACTTGGATAAACGGATCTCTCTTTAATTTATGATTGCAAGACTCATATTAATCGTAGAGTTAATTAAAGTCATCATACTAGCTTCTTAATCGTAAAGTTCTCCCCTAACACAAACCAGTTTTGCGGGAAAGGAACGCCAAGTACCCAGAAACTAACTCCTCGCAGCTTGAACATTTTCACAATATCGTATTTGGCTTGCACGCTTCGAGCGTCCTCGAACCACACAACATGTGGCTTACCCTCTTCATCATAATAATTGTAATAAGGAGATTGTGAAGACTCATCGTAAAATATAGTTGAACCATACTTCGCTGCACGTTTTACCGCTTCAAAGGAACTGATAGAGGGAGCCCACTGTCCGCCTTGAACGTAAGGCAGCGGCCAATCATATCCGTAAAGCGGCATTCCCAACACTATTTTCCCCGGCGGAATAACGGAAAGTGCATAATTTAACACTTTTACTACTTCGTTAAGTGGAGCAACTGCTCTTGGCGGTCCACCTGACCAGCCCCATTCATAGGTCATTAGAATAACAAAATCTACAATTCGCCCTTGTGCCTCATAGTCGTGAGCTTCATAAAGTGTTCCTGCTTGCTCTGCCGTTAGCTTAGGAGCTAACGCAGATGACACGAGATAACCAAATGAATGGAGGGTATTAACAAGTCTTTGGAGGAATGCGTTGAATAACTCCTTATCCTCTGGCGGTACATATTCAAAGTCAACATGAAGTGTCATATATCCTTTTTGTTTCATCTCGGTAAGGATATTTCCGATTATAACAATTTGGATGTTAAGATCGGCGACTGCTATATGTGCAATTTCCGGGCTGAAATTGCTGCCCTCGTAATTGGAAATGACCATCATAGGAGCAGCTCTTTTTTCGATGCCAGCATGAAGGATAGCTGTATCATCAAGAGGCATTAACGAGCCATCAGGCCTAATGCGATAACTGAAAGGACTGAGATAGGTTAAGTAATCGCCGACTTCATTGATTAGATTAACCCCATAATCATTAAATTTCTCTGTATAGGTATTCACTTCAATAATGGGCTTGTGAGGTAACGGAATAGAAAGCACTTGTCCAGCATAAATGAGTGCAGGATTATGTATTTTATTGACTTTAACCAGTTCTTGCAAAGAAACACCGTAGCGTTGACCGATCTTCCACAGAGTTTCCCCTACAGCAACTGTATGTGTGCCTCCTCCTGAAGAAGTTGGAATAATGATGGCTTGACCAATGACAAGCGGACTCTGATTCGACAAGCCATTTGCAACGAAAATATGCTCCAGTGGAACATCGAATTTCCGAGAGAGATCCCACAATGTATCTCCCCTCTTGATTGTGTGAATGTGCATTTTGAATCTCCTCCAAGTTTTATGATAGTGAACGTGATTAACGTGATCATAAATAAAACTACATCGGAAGCGTGAACTTAAGTTTTATGATAGTGAACGTGATTAACGTGATCATAAATAAAACTACATCGGAAGCGTGGGCTTAAGTTTTATGATAGTGAACGTGATTAACGTGATCATAAATAAAACTACAGACTCCAAAGGATGGCTTTAGCCGTTTACGCTTGTTTATTCATATGTATTCAATTTATGCTTCTTGTAGTCATAAACATAGAAAACAGGTATATAGGGAAAAGAGCTGGTAATATTGGGAAGCAGAAGCTATAATTAAGCTGTATTTGAGACTAAAAAACGAACTTTCACAATTGATTGATCTTTAATGTTCGTATTTTGTTGACAGTACAGAACCGATTCGATAAACTAGAATAGATTTGAGGCGGAGCATGCCGCCCATAATTGCAATCTCGTATATATTTGGGAAAGGCCCGAATGTCTCTACCCGGAAACCTTATTTTCTGGACTACGAGCTTGATGAATCGATATTCTAATTCAGTTGTAAATCTACCACTTATTAGTGGCATGATTTTTAAACCGATTTGGATCTATATGCTGCAAGAATGACCCGTTGATCGTTTCGAGGTTGCTCTCATAAGGAGCAGCCTTGTGCTGTCTGTGGTACAGTGGTATGCGTATAGTGTCGAATTCATTAATGTGTTGTCGCTTTTGCACTTCGCAATAGGGACAGCCGCACGGGTCCGATGGCATATCGAGTTATGATAGCTATAGGGCCTTTTCTGTTTTCATAGGGCATGAATAAATTTAAATTATAGAAAGTGGGTTTGAACAAATGTCTGCTAAGGTGGGCGTCATCATGGGCAGCAAGTCGGATTGGGATACAATGAAACTAGCTTGTGATATTCTTGAGGAGCTTCATATTCCGTACGAGAAAAAAGTTGTATCGGCACATCGGACACCTGATCTTATGTTCCAATATGCAGAAACAGCAGTTCAGCGAGGGCTAAAGGTTATTATCGCAGGAGCTGGTGGAGCTGCTCATTTGCCCGGCATGGTCGCATCGAAGACTATTTTGCCGGTTATTGGCGTTCCCGTTAAGTCATCCAATCTAAGCGGACTGGACTCATTACTTTCTATTGTTCAAATGCCAGGTGGTATTCCTGTAGCGACTGTTGCGATTGGCAATGCAGGAGGCACTAATGCAGGATTGCTCGCAGCACAGATGCTTGGCGCATTCGATCCTGAGATTCAAGCCCGAGTTGAGGCACGACGTGAGCGTGTGAAGCAAGAAGTACTTGAAAGCAGTGAGACATTATGAGTTACATGACCGACGAGCCGCTGAAGCAACTTGGAAATACAGAGGCTGAGTTCGAGAGAATGTCCACCATTCACACAATATTGCCAGGTGGAACGATTGGTGTTTTAGGTGGAGGTCAGCTTGGTCGAATGCTGGCGAACGCTGGAAGTGCGATGGGTTATAGGTTTATAGCCTTAGACCCAACCGAAGATGCACCGATGGGGCAAGTTGCAGAGCAAATTGTAGCCCACTATGATGACCGTGATGCGGCGCGCAAGCTGGCGGAGCGTTCGGATGTTATCACATACGAATTCGAAAATGTAGATGCAGATGTAGCAGCAATGCTGCTTGCAGAAAGCTATGTGCCACAAGGCAGTAAGCTGCTCTATACGACTCAGCATCGTCTTCGTGAGAAACGTGCAATTGAGGCAGCGGGTGTCAAAGTTGCACCGTATAGCGAAATTTGCAGTGTGGAAGAGCTTCGTGAAGCGGTTGCTCGATTTGGAACACCATGTGTTCTGAAGACTGCAACAGGCGGATATGACGGTAAAGGTCAGTGGGTTATCCGTAGCGAATCCGAAATAATAGAAGCTTTTGAAACGTTATCTCTGGCTAAAACAGAATTAGTGCTTGAACAGTTTATTGATTTCACAAAAGAAATTTCAGTGATCGCAGCGAGAAGTTCAAAAGGCGAAATAAAAGTATTCCCTCCTGCGGAAAATATTCATATTGAAAATATTTTGCATCTATCTATCGTGCCGGCGAGAATCGACAAGGATCTTCAACAGGAAGCTGAACGTCTCGCGATAAAAATTGCGGAGGGCTTAGGCGCTGTTGGTCTGGTAGCGGTAGAGATGTTCGTTACAGCAAGCGGAGAGCTTTATGTAAACGAGCTTGCACCAAGACCGCATAACAGCGGTCACTATACGATGGAAGCTTGCCACACCTCGCAATTCGAGCAGCATGTACGCGCGATATGCGGATTGCCGCTTGGGGATACGACACTGACTAGTCCTGTCGTTATGGTAAATGTATTAGGTCAGCATATGGAGCCATTGCTCCAGAAGCTAGCTGTAAGGGATGTAGTCGCTGAGCGATTGCATGTAGCACCAAAGATTCATTTGTATGGAAAGAAGGACGCAGTGTTCAAGAGGAAGATGGGTCATATCAATGTGCTTGGTCCAACAATTGAAGCGGCGCTTGAATGGATAGAAGAAACTAAGATTTGGAAGGCGTGAACTTATTATGTTAGAACGTTACAGCAGACCGGAAATGAGAGCTATTTGGACAGAGGAAAATAAATTTAAAGCTTGGTTAGAGGTAGAACTATGTGCGTGTGAAGCTTGGTCAGAGCTAGGTGTAATTCCACAAGAGGATGTTGTTGCACTTCGTAAATCGGCAAGCTTTGATATGGATCGAATTTATGAAATCGAGCTTGAAACTCGTCATGACGTAATCGCATTTACTCGTGCAGTATCCGAAACAGTAGGTGCGGAGCGCAAATGGGTTCATTACGGCCTAACGTCAACAGATGTTGTTGATACAGCAATGGGTTACTTGCTTCGCCAAGCGAACGAGATTTTGCTCAAGGACATCGAACGTTTTATCGATATTTTGCGGGCAAAAGCCATTCAATATAAAGATACCCCTATGATGGGGCGTACACATGGCGTTCATGCTGAGCCAACTACTTTCGGTTTAAAAATGGCACTTTGGTACGAAGAAATGAAACGTAATTTGGAGCGTTTCAAACATGCGGCAAACGGCGTTCAATTCGGCAAAATGTCAGGCGCAGTTGGCACATACGCTAACATCGATCCTTTTGTAGAAGAGTTCGTTTGTAACAAGCTTGGCATTACGGCAGCTCCAATCTCAACACAAACGTTGCAGCGTGATCGCCATGCGGAATATGTCGCTTCAATCGCTCTTGTAGCAACTTCACTGGATAAATTCGCTACAGAAATTCGTGCGCTTCAGAAGAGTGAAGTTCGCGAAGTTGAAGAAGGATTCGCTAAAGGTCAAAAGGGCTCATCGGCAATGCCGCATAAGCGCAACCCAATCGGCTGCGAAAATATTTCCGGACTGTCCCGTGTTATCCGCGGACATATGCTTACTGCATACGAAAACGTAACGTTGTGGCATGAGCGTGATATTAGCCATTCCTCGGCAGAACGTGTAATTTTGCCAGACTCGACAATGCTTCTGAACTATATGCTTAACCGTCTTGGCAATATCATCAATAACCTAACTGTCTTCCCTGAAAATATGAAGCGCAATATGGGCGCAACGTATGGTGTTCCGTTCTCAGGTCGCGTATTGACGAAGTTAATTGATAAAGGTTTAAGTCGTGAGCAGGCTTACGATACGGTTCAGCCGCGTGCGATGCAAGCGTGGGAAGAGCAACGTCAATTCCGCTCCATTGTTGAAGCTACAGAAGAAATTACAGCGGTGCTTAGCGCCGAAGAAATAGAAGATTGTTTTAATCCAGCATGGCACTTGAAGCATGTAGATACAATCTTTACACGTTTGGGCTTGAATTAAGGAGGAGTTAGCGTTCATGGGAGTAGAGTCGCATGCTTTGTCTACGGCAGTACAATATGTAAAAGCGCCCCTTGTCTATAAAGGCAAGGTGCGTGAGCTGTACGATTTGGGGGAGCATTTCCTGATTGTTGTTACCGACCGGATATCAGCATTTGATTATGTGCTGGACCCGGCTGTTCCTGACAAGGGCAATGTGCTTAATCGTCTGTCTGCTTACTGGTTCGGCGTTACTGAGGATATTCAGCACAATCATGTCGTACACACAGATGTTGAGAAGTTGGGCGATATTATTACTGCTCCAGAACTTCTGAGAAACCGCATTATGGTAACGCGCAAGGCAGAACGTATCGATATCGAATGTGTCGTCCGCGGTTATATAACTGGAGGCGGCTGGAGACAGTACCAGAAGTCAACTGCGATCAATGGTATTGAGTTGCCAGAGGGACTTCGGAAAAATGAGCGTTTCATCGATCCGATCTTCACCCCCGCAGCCAAAAATGATGTCGGTCATGATGAAGACATTCCTTTCGAGCGAATGGTAGAAATGGTGGGTGCAGAGCTTGCGGCTGAACTGCGAGACAGAAGCATAGAATTATACCGCTTCGCGCATGAATTTTGTAAGGAGCGCGGCATTATTTTAGCAGACTGTAAATTTGAGTTTGGTCTTATCGATGGGAAAGTTATATTGATAGATGAGATCTTTACACCAGACTCATCGCGCTTCTGGGCTGAAGGAAACTATGCTTTCGATGTTGAGATTGATAGCATGGACAAAGAGCCGGTTAGAACTTATTTGCTAGGTTCCGATTGGGATCAGAACAGTAAGCCAGATCCGTTGCCAGAGCCAGTTGTTTCTGCGACTACAGCTCGTTACCGTGAAATCTATCGCCTCTTAACGGGGACAGAACTTAGTTAGGCGATTGCCTGAGAGCTTTTTTAAAAACATAACAATCTATAATTTTGCTTTTCAATAATTGACTTTTATTTCTCCGCGAAATGATAGCTAAGCCTCCCAAGGACGACTTTAGCCGTTTACGCTTGATAGACCTGATTCGTATTTATAGAGTTGTAAGCTATTTTTCACAAAAGTAAGCAAACAAAAAAACGACCAATTTCAGGAGGCAATTATGAAGGCAACCGTCTACGTTACGATTAAGGAAAACGTTTTGGATCCACAAGGAACAGCAGTTCAAGGCGCGCTTCACTCAATGGGTTTTGCAGAGGTCGGTAAAGTACGCATCGGCAAATATCTTGAGGTTGTGCTTGATACGAATGACCGCGCGGAGGCAGAAGCTCGCTTGAAAGAAATGTGCGAGAAGCTGCTTGCTAACACTGTCGTAGAAGATTACCGTTTTGAGCTGGAGGGATAAGCGATGAAGTTTGCAGTTATCGTATTTCCAGGCTCCAACTGTGATATTGATTGCTATAAAGCAGTACAATCCTCACTCGGCGAACCAGTCGATTATGTGTGGCATACTGCAACGGACTTATCCTCGTATGATGGAATTCTAATTCCGGGTGGTTTCTCTTATGGAGATTACCTGCGTTGCGGCGCAATTGCGCAATTTACTAATGTAATGGCTGAAGTGAAAAAGGCTGCTGAGGCCGGTAAGTTCATTCTTGGTATCTGCAACGGGTTTCAAATTTTGACGGAAGCGGGCCTATTGCCGGGTGCACTTATCCGTAACAACGGACTTAAGTTCCGGTGCCATAGCACGCCTCTTGAAGTGGTTAACGCAAATACACCTTTTACAAATCAATACTCGCAAGGCGAAATTATTCATATTCCAATCGCTCATGGCGAAGGAAACTATTATTGTGACGAAGCTACTTTGTCAGAGCTGCAAGACAATAATCAGATCGTGTTCCGCTACGCTGACGATACGAACCCGAACGGTTCCATCGACAACATTGCAGGGATAAGCAATAAAGCAGGAAACGTAGTCGGCATGATGCCACATCCTGAGCGTGCAGTAGATCAACTGCTTGGTTCAGAGGACGGCAAACGGATGTTTACATCGATTTTGAATGCATGGAGGGAACAACATGGCGCAGCAATTAACGGCTAAAGAACCGACAGCGGATCAAATCGCTGATCAACGCATCTACACGCAATTCGGTGTTACGGACCATGAATATGATTTAGTTTGCGGGTTTCTTGGACGTAAACCTAACTATACAGAGATTGGCGTATTTAGCGTTATGTGGTCGGAGCATTGCTCTTACAAAAACTCCAAGCCAATCCTGAAGAAGTTCCCGATTACAGGACCTCGTGTTCTGATGGGACCAGGTGAAGGCGCTGGTATCGTAGATATCGGTGACAATCAAGCAGTCGTATTCAAGATCGAATCGCATAACCATCCGTCTGCGGTCGAGCCTTACCAAGGTGCAGCAACTGGTGTAGGCGGCATCATCCGTGATATTTTTTCAATGGGAGCTCGTCCAGTAGCTCTTCTTAACAGCTTGCGCTTCGGCAATCTAAACAATGATCGTGTGAAATATTTGTTCGAAAATGTAGTAAGCGGTATTGCTGGCTACGGCAATTGCATCGGTATTCCTACTGTTGCTGGTGAAGTGATGTTCGACGAAAGCTATGAGGGCAATCCGCTCGTTAACGCAATGTGCGTAGGCCTAATTGATCATGATAAAATCCAACGTGGTGTCGCAAAAGGCGTAGGCAACCCGGTATTCTATGTCGGTCCGGCAACTGGCCGCGATGGTATCCATGGTGCTACATTCGCATCGGTTGAACTGTCTGATGAGTCAGAAGAGAATCGTACAGCGGTCCAAGTCGGCGATCCGTTCATGGAGAAGTTGGTTATGGAAGCAACGCTTGAACTAATTAACTCCGGCATCGTGTTAGGCATTCAAGATATGGGTGCAGCAGGTCTAACTTGTTCCAGTGCAGAGATGGCATCAAAGGCGGGCAACGGTCTTGAGCTATACCTTGATGAAGTGCCGCAGCGTGAGACAGGCATGACACCATACGAAATGATGCTTTCGGAATCCCAAGAGCGTATGCTCTTTGTAGTAGAACCACAGCATGAAGCACAAGCAATGGAAATCTTCGATCGCTGGGGAATCATTTGTGCCAAGGTAGGTAAAGTGACAGATGACGGTCGTCTTCGTCTGTTCCACCAAGGTGAAGAAGTAGCGAATATGCCGGTTACAGCACTTGTAGATGAGTGCCCGGTGTACAACAAACCTTCGGCTGAGCCAGAATACTACCGTGAAAATGCATCAATAGACGCATCGGCTTTTGCTGAGTTAACGGACCTTACTGGCACACTTGAGAAGGTTCTTGGTTCTCCGACAGTTGCGAGCAAAGAATGGATTTACAATCAATATGACTATATGGTTCGTACTGCAACAGCTGTACAGCCGGGCTCTGATGCAGCAGTTGTATTAGTGGATGGAACACGTAAAGCACTTGCGATGACAACAGATTGTAACGGTCGATACGTATATCTTGATCCAGAAATGGGTGGTCGTATCGCTGTAGCAGAAGCAGCTCGTAATATCGTCTGCTCCGGTGCGGAACCGCTTGCCGTTACAGACAACTTGAACTTTGGCAACCCTGAGAAACCAGAAGTGTTCTGGCAATTGGAGAAATCCGCAGACGGTATGTCCGAAGCTTGCGTCATTCTAGATACACCAGTAATCGGCGGTAATGTCAGCTTGTACAATGAAAATGCAAAAGGCGCTATCTATCCAACGCCAGTAATCGGAATGGTAGGTCTAGTTCACGATATTGATCACATTATGACGCAAAAGTTTAAGTCCGAAGGTGACGCAATTGTTCTTCTAGGTGAAACGAAAGCGGAGTTCGGCGGAAGTGAATTGCAATATGTAATGAACGGCGCACCTTCTGGCCGCCCGCCAGTTGTTGATCTTGCTACTGAGAAAAAAGTGCAAAACGCAGTATTAGGCGCTATCCAACAAGGTCTTGTAGCATCTGCACATGACTTATCTGAAGGCGGTATTGCAGCTGCTATTGCTGAATCTTGTATTAGTGGGGCGATTGGTGCTGAGGTGAACTTAACTAGCGATCTGCGCCCTGACCACTTGTTGTTCAGCGAATCACAATCTCGTATATTGCTATCGGCTAAGCCGGATCAAGTTGAAGCTTTGAATGCTTGGCTAACAGAGCAAGGAGTCGTTCATGCAACTATTGGTACAGTAACGGGCAGCAATGTAACGATTAAAGTAAACGGTAAAGCTGGCATCAACGCACCAGTTCAACAACTGGAGAAGGTTTGGAAGGATGCGATTCCGTGTCTAATGAAGTAATCGAGAAACCTCGGCTATGGACTGGAAACCATTATAACGAGGGCATTGGCCGTGACGATATCTTTGATAAATTACGCGAAGAATGTGGCGTATTCGGAGTGTTCGGTCATCCTAATGCATCTGATCTTTCGTATTACGGCCTTCATGCGCTTCAGCATCGTGGGGAAGAAAGTGCTGGAATATGTACGGTTGATACAACGGACAACAATAAATTCAACTCTTATCGTGGGATGGGTTTAGTGAAAGAAGTGTTCGATAAGGATAAGCTGGATATGTTAGCCGGCGACCGTTCCATCGGGCATGTTCGCTATTCAACGGCGGGAGAAAGCAAGCTGGCTAACGCTCAGCCGCTTATCTTCCGTTACCGTGACGGCGACCTTGCAGTTGCCACTAACGGCAACATTGTGAACGCACCAGAAATTCGCAGGGAATTGGAGATGGCTGGTTCCATCTTCCAAACATCCAGCGATACGGAAGTTATTGCGCATTTAATTGCCCGTTCGCCGAAAGATTTCGAGACGGCTGCAAAGGAAGCACTTCAGCGTATTGTTGGAGGTTTTGCGTTTCTCATTATGACAAATGACAAGTTGCTTGTTGCTTCTGACCCGCATGGCTTGCGCCCAATAGCGATGGGACGAATCGGTGATGGTTATGTGTTCTCTTCTGAGACATGTGCATTCGAGACGATTGGCGCAGAGTATATGCGTGATGTTCAGCCGGGGGAATTGCTCGTATTGGATTCAGATGGCATGCGTCAAGATCGTTACGCTGAGGTAGAGCGTCGTGCGACTTGTGCAATGGAGTATATCTACTTTGCTCGTCCAGACAGCGACATTCATGGCATCAACATTCATTCCGCTCGCAAACGTATGGGTCAGCAGCTTGCTATTGAATCGTTTGTTGATGCGGATATCGTAATCGGCGTACCAGACTCCAGTATTTCTGCTGCTATCGGTTATGCAGAGCAAACAGGAATTCCTTA
This sequence comes from Paenibacillus sp. L3-i20, assembly GCF_022180385.2. GTDB lineage: Bacteria > Bacillota > Bacilli > Paenibacillales > Paenibacillaceae > Pristimantibacillus. The sequence goes on along the minus strand of NZ_BQME02000002.1, from coordinate 2,367,964 downwards.
TGAGCTTGGTCTTATCAAAAATAAATATACAGGACGCACATTCATTCAGCCTTCTCAAGAGCTTCGAGAAAAAGGTGTCAAGATGAAGCTGTCGGCTGTTCGCAAAGTTGTTGAAGGCAAACGTGTCGTCATGATTGATGATTCTATCGTTCGTGGAACGACATCTCGTCGAATCGTTAACTTGCTTCGTGAAGCAGGGGCAGCGGAGGTTCATGTTCAAATCACTTCCCCGCCTTTCAAAAATCCTTGTTATTACGGTATCGACACACCGGATCGCAAGGAGCTTATTGCTTCTTACCGAACGGTCGAAGAGATTCGGAAGGAAATTAATGCGGATTCGCTCGCTTTCCTAAGTGATGAAGGGTTTGTAGAATCTGTTGGCGGTAATGACGGAGAACATAATCGCGGCATGTGCTTAGCTTGCTTCGATAATGATTATCCAACTGTAGTGGATGAGAATTCGGATAAAAGTTGCGGCTGTTAGTATATAGAGATAGGGCTGCGAACTAGAGGATAGTGAGACTGAAAATATAGAAGGAGTTGACCCCGGGTGTCAGAAGCATACAAAAATGCAGGCGTTGATATTGCCGCAGGCAATGAAGCGGTTGAACGGATGAAGAAGCACGTGAAACGGACTTACCGTCCAGAGGTGATGGCTGAGCTCGGAGGTTTCGGCGGATTGTTTGGCCTAAACAAGGACAAATACGAAGAGCCAGTGCTCGTCTCTGGCACGGATGGTGTTGGCACGAAGCTGATGCTTGCTTTTGCTATGGATAAGCATGACACAATTGGGATCGATGCAGTTGCAATGTGCGTGAACGATATTATCGTACAGGGCGCTGAACCACTATTTTTCCTTGATTATTTAGCATGTGGTAAAGTTGTGCCAGAGAAGATTGAATCAATCGTTAAAGGCATTTCCGAAGGTTGCGTTCAAGCTGGCTGCGCCCTAATTGGCGGAGAAACTGCTGAGATGCCTGGCATGTATTCCTCGGATGAATATGATATTGCTGGCTTTACGGTTGGTATCGTTGATAAGAAAAAAATGATTGATGGTTCAACAATCGCACCGGGCGATGTTGTACTTGGCTTTGCTTCCAGTGGTATTCACAGCAATGGCTTCTCTCTCGTTCGCCGTTTGTTGCTGGAACAAGCAGGCTACAAGTTAGATCAACAAATCGAAGAGCTAGGCGGAGCGAAGCTTGGCGACGTTCTTCTTGAACCTACGCGCATCTATGTGAAGCAAGCTTTGAAACTTATTGAGGAAGTTTCGGTTAAAGGGATGGCGCATATTACAGGCGGCGGCTTTATTGAAAATATTCCACGCGTTCTTCCAGAAGGCGTTAATGTCGATATCGAGGTTGGTTCATGGCCAATTCTCCCGATCTTCGACTTGATGCAGAAAAAAGGCGAGATTACGAATCGTGACATGTTCACGACATTTAATATGGGTATCGGTCTCGTTATCGTTGTACCTGCTGATCAAGCGGAAGAAGCACTGCGTGTTTCTGCTGAACTTGGAGAGCAGGCATATCGAATCGGTACTGTTACGGAAGGCAGCCGTATCGTGACGTTTACTGGAGCTGTTGTATAATGGCGGCTCTTCGCATTGCGGTGTTCGCGTCGGGACAAGGCACTAACTTCCAAGCGATTGCCGATTCCGTGCGAGAAGGGAAGCTCGATGTCACCGTCGAGCTTCTTGTTTGTGACAAGCCGTCTGCTCCTGTGGTGGAACGGGCAGCTAAAGCGGGAGTAGACGCTTTTGTGTTCAACCCAAAGGATTATCCGTCTCGTGAAGCTTATGAAGAGCTCATCGTGCAAGAGCTCCGTAAGCGTCAAGTAGATCTAGTCGTGTTAGCGGGTTATATGCGGATTTTGACCCCTGTTATCGTAGAGTCCTATTTTGGCAAAATGATTAATATTCACCCTTCCCTATTGCCAGCTTTCCCAGGAATGCATGCGATTAGGCAAGCGGTCGAATATGGTGTAAAAACGACAGGAGTAACCGTGCATTATGTTGATGGCGGGCTTGATAGTGGTCCAATCATTGCACAGACTTCTGTAGAGATTATGGAAGACGATACGGAACAATCGTTGACCCCGCGTATCCAAGCTGCTGAGAAGGAATTGTTACCAAGTGTAATCCGATTAATTGCAGCAGGTGCTGTAACGATAAATGGTAGGAAAGTTTCGATAAGGTAATTAGCTTCACTATTACAAGGAGGGTATTTGCGTGGCAATTCGTAGAGCATTAATTAGTGTGTCCGACAAATCGGGTATTGTGGAGTTTTCAAGAGAATTGGCGAACCAAGGTGTACAAATTATTTCTACGGGGGGCACGTTCAACTTGCTTCAGAAGGAAGGTGTTCCCGTAATCGGCATTTCCGATGTAACGGGTTTCCCTGAAATTCTTGATGGACGTGTCAAAACGTTGCATCCAGCCGTACATAGCGGTCTTCTTGCAGTTCGTGATGACGAAGAACATCAGAAGGCGATGAAGGAACTCGGCTTAGATTATATCGATCTCGTTATCGTTAATCTATATCCATTCAAAGAAACAATCGCTAAACCAGATGTATCCTACGAAGATGCGATCGAAAATATCGACATCGGCGGCCCAACAATGCTTCGCTCTGCTGCGAAGAACCATGCATTTGTTACCGTAGTGGTCGATGCAAATGATTATAGTGCTGTTCTTGAAGAAGTAAAAGCTGATGGCGATACTACACTTGCGACACGCAAACGTCTTGCTGCAAAGGTGTTCCGTCATACAGCATCCTACGATGCACTTATAGCAGATTACCTCTCGAAACAAATGGGCGAACCTTTGCCAGAAACCTATACCGTTACTTATGAAAAAGTGCAAGATCTACGTTATGGAGAAAATCCGCATCAGAAGGCTGCTTTCTATAGCAAACCGCTTGCACCAACTGGCAATGTGACTACAGCTGAGCAGTTGCATGGCAAAGAGCTTTCTTACAATAACATTAACGATGCGAACGCTGCGCTTTCCATTCTTAAAGAGTTCGAAGAGCCTGCGGTTGTAGCAGTGAAACATATGAATCCATGCGGCGTTGGTATCGGAACAACAATTCACGAAGCATATCAGAAGGCTTACGAAGCAGATTCAACATCTATCTTCGGCGGTATTGTTGCAGCTAACCGTATGATTGGTGCGGATACAGCTGAACTTCTTAGCGGCATTTTCCTTGAAATTATTATTGCTCCAGACTTTACACCAGAAGCGCTTGATATTTTGACGAAGAAAAAGAATATCCGACTTCTTAAAATTGGTGAGCTGACGGCAGCGGCGGAGCGTAAGCCTGAATGGTTAGTTACAGCTGTTGACGGCGGCATGCTCGTTCAAGAAAGTGACGTTCATAGCTTGAATGAAACTGATTTGAAAGTTGTGACAGAACGCCAGCCTACTGCGGAAGAAATGAAGCAATTGCTGTTTGGTTGGAAGGTTGTTAAGCATGTAAAGTCGAATGCTATTTTGCTAGCTAAAGACGATATGACTGTTGGTGTTGGTGCTGGACAGATGAACCGTGTAGGTGCGGCACGTATTGCAATCGAGCAAGCAGGCGAGAAAGCAATTGGATCGGTTCTTGCTTCGGATGCATTTTTCCCAATGGGCGATACGGTTGAACTTGCGGCACAAGCTGGAATTAAAGCAATTATCCAACCAGGCGGGTCAATAAAGGACGAGGAGTCCATTACTGCTGCAAATGCGAATGGTATTGCGATGGTATTTACGAGTGTTCGCCACTTTAAACATTAATATTGCAATCTTTTAATCTTAAGGAGGTTTACGGATATGCGTATTTTGGTAATTGGCGGCGGCGGACGTGAACATGCAATTGTATGGGCGCTTAAGAAAAGTGAAAAAGTAAAGGAACTATTTTGCGCACCGGGTAATGCGGGCATAGCCAAGCTGGCACAATGTGTTCCGATAGCGGTATCCCAGTTCGACGAATTGACTCGATTTGCAAAAGATACTGCAATTGATCTTGTATTTGTTGGCCCAGATGATCCACTTGCAGATGGAATTGTGGACGCATTTGAAGCGGCAGGAATTCCTGCTTTTGGACCAAATAAGTTAGCAGCTGAGATCGAAGGCAGCAAAATTTTTATGAAAAACTTGCTTAAGAAATATAATATTCCTACTGCAAAATACGAAACGTTCACCGATTATGAAGCAGCATCGACTTACTTGCGTCAGCAATCGTTGCCAATTGTTATTAAAGCAGATGGGCTGGCAGCAGGTAAAGGTGTTACTGTAGCAGCTACGATGGAAGAAGCTGAACAAGCTCTTCGTGAGGCAATGGTAGACAAAGTATTTGGTGAAGCGGGTAATCAGATCGTTATTGAGGAATTTCTAGAGGGACAAGAAATGTCGATTCTAGCGTTCGTTGATGGTGAAACGGTGAAGCCTATGGTTCCAGCACAAGATCATAAAACAATTTTTGACGGTGACAAAGGTCCGAATACGGGTGGTATGGGTACATATACACCACTTCCGCATATTGATCCAGCTATCATCGAAGAATCTATCGTTAACATCATTATACCGACAGCTAAGGCGATGGTCAGTGAAGGTCGTTCGTTCCGAGGAATTCTATTCGCTGGTCTAATGATAACGAAGGATGGTCCGAAGACGATTGAGTTCAACGCACGGATGGGTGATCCAGAAACACAGGTTGTCCTACCTCGTTTAAAAACAAACTTAGTCGATATTGTGCTTGCCGCAATGAATGGCCGTTTAGGTGAACTTGATATCGAGTGGACTGATGAAGCAGCTGTATGTGTAGTAGCTGCATCGGAAGGATATCCGGCATCATATCCGAAAGGTCGCGTCATTACTGGTATTGCTGAAGCAGAAGCGCAAGGTGCACTTGTGTTTCATGCAGGTACAGCTGCTAAAGACGGCGAGATCGTAACAAATGGTGGACGCGTACTTGGTATTGTTGGTCTTGGTCGAGATATCGCTGAAGCACGTGCTCGCGCTTATGAAGCTGTAAGTGTCATTCAGTTTGAAGGCAAACAGAGCCGCACAGATATTGCAGCGAAAGCTTTGGTGTAGAATAATGTAAGTGCTATTTTTTGTAAAATGAAGCCCGTCACTCAAGTTTACTTTCATAAGTAGAACTTGAGCGACGGGCTTCTTCTAGTAGAGTGTGACGTTATTATGTGCTGATGCGGGGTTACAACTGTAAAATGATTTTAATAGTCAGTTATGTTTAGTGTTTTATATTCGAGCCATTTATCAACTTCACTTTTCATGAAGATCATTTCCCCACTTGGCACTTTATAGTAGGGGATAAATTGATAGGTGTTATAAGAACCTGGTAATATAGTTTTAATTTCAATGTCTTTTTTTATGATGTAATCGATCGTTTTTTCAGGAATCATAAGATATACTGCTAAATCACTTTTAGATAAAACATTTTGGTTCGAAGGGGTTTCAATGGGTGTTTGCATCGGCATTGTTAGTGTTACTGGTGTTGATTCTTTATTTAATTGAGCTTTGATCGAACTATTGATAATTAATAGCCCTGCTAAGATAGATCCCCCAACAATAATACTACAAATTATTGCAAGCAACGATTTGTTCAATATAAGCACTCCTTGACCTCGTAATATTGGTAATTTTATCAATAAATTTAATATCCATCAATGTTTAATACTAAGGTATAGTTCGCCTGAATCCGCGAAATTTAAAAATTCGTTTTGACTGTGGCATCCATGGGCTTCTTCGTCGCATGCAAAGCTTCAAACTTCCAGTGACAATCTGAACAGGGCCTACAACCAGTCCATAGGCGATATTAGTGTGGTCAATGTCAAACAAAAAAAGTGTTTGGTTTCTCCCACATAATCACAAAAAAATAAAAGGAAGGAAGTATTTTGTGAAAAATATCTTACAAATGTAATTTTTGAAGAAACTTATTTTATAGATTTTTATGTGGACAAAGAGATGATCGGAGGGGATGGCAAATGGTTATTATGTCTTTAAAGAAAAAAAATGCAGTGGTGGCGTCTGCTATCCAGACTATATGATGGATAAAATAGTAGGATTATTTTTTATAGGACTAAGTGCGTTACTATTAATTGCTCAAAAAGGTATCCATTATGTAACTGCAGCAATACTTACTGTTGCTAAGCCTGCAGGATCATATGACTTTAATTTTGATAAAATTGAAACACCTTTCTCTAGTAATTTTATTATCATTTCTTTAATTATCGGAATTGCTTTTTTATTGTCCGGTTATATTAAGAAGAACAAAAAGTGATATGAATCAGTAATAAAGTTTTTCTTCATCCCTTTAAATCTCATAAAAAGTTCAGAGGAATTTAGAATTTGACTTGCTCTGCTGCCAGCGCTCTCCGATACTCAATTGGAGAGCGCTGTTCGAGTTTAGCCAGAAAATTTTATTTTCGGTAAATAACTTTCACCCCTTGAAAATAATTGTAGTTTTCAGCTTGGCATCACTTTTCAATTTATATAAATGAACAGGGGCTGTCTTAGTGGTAGTATAAACTACTTTTGAGGCAACTTTTTTGTTGTTTAAGGGAAGTTTTCGTCTGATGAGCACGAAACATGTTACTAATTTGTAACTCTCTGAAACTACTATTCCGTTAAGATTAATCTATTAGCGGAATAGAAGGTGATTCAGATGGAATTTGCAAAAAAACGTCGTCGTAGAATGGCATTGTTTATCGTATTTGCAGCAGTATTGTTATGGGTAGGTGGCTGCGCTGCTGGTCAATCAGTTGGTTTGTCTGCATTAATACCTATGGCGGAGAAAGAGACATCAGCAAAAGAAGATTTAGTTGGTGGTGTAGTAGAAGGTAATGTCGATGGCGATAACTATCCTATCAGCGTACCAGACAGCCACAAAGAAAAAGAAACGACTGAACCAAGTGGCAACAAAGATAAAGATACTGGTTCTGAAAATGAAATTAAACCTGATGTTGAAACCGATGGTAATGGTGGATCAGAATCATCAATTATTGAAAAGAAACCGCCAACTGAAGAAACAATTAAGCCAAATCAAAATGAAAAGCAAGTAGCATTAACCTTCGACGACGGACCTGATACCCGATATACGACAGCTATTTTGGATATATTAAAGGAAAAAGGTGTTAAAGCTACGTTTTTTGTAGTTGGAACACAGGTTGAGAAGTATCCAGACATCTTGAAACGTATGGTAGATGAAGGACATTCCATAGGAAATCATTCTCAAACACATAAAGATTTAAGAAAACTATCTAAGTCGCAAATTTTATCCGAGATCGAAAAAACGGATAATGCTATAGAAAATGTTTTAGGATATAAGCCATCTATGTTCCGTGCCCCGTATGGCGCTCTTTCGAACACGGTTATGAGAGTACTCAAGGAAAAGGATCAACAACATATTGGATGGACTGTTGATACACGTGATTGGGCAGGCACATCGGTGGAAGACATGCGTGACATGATTCGTAATGAAACAAAGCCAAATGGTATAATATTAATGCATTCCTTCGGAGGCAAACATATTATTAATACAGTAAATATGCTTTCCGGTGCTATTGATGATCTAGAGGAGCGCGGATATTCGTTTGTTACGGTAGAAGAGTTACCAACGACATAAGGGTTTTAGAGTGGAAGGAGTAGTGCATGTTGAAGCGGAAGCAGTCTCTTTATTCCATTTTCCGACTGGGGAATAAGGTTCAAATGAGAAATCTAATTTTCGCATTGCTTGTTATTCCGCTTATTGCTTCTGGGTGCAGCTATACGGCTGCACCTGCTGATTTATTGCAGAAGCCTGCAATTGCAGCTGATAAGGAGAAACTGTCGGCGTCTATTATGAAGGCTCTTCCTAACTATAGTGTACTGATGGTTCCTGAACAAGACGATTATAAAGAAGCGATACGTTTAATCGATTTGGATAATGATGGAACAGAAGAAGCGGTTGTGACTTATTACAACGAGTACAGTACACCAGAAATAATGGTGATGAAACAAAGTGAAGATGGTTGGAGGCAGTCTGTCGTAATCGAACAATCATTAGCGAGAGATATCGCATGGTTTAAGCTTATTGATTTAGATAAAGATGGTAAGACGGAATTTCTCACTGGATGGATCGGCGGATTTGATAGTCCGAATGTATTAGAGGTCTACTCTTATAAGTCGAAGGCTGTTCGAAATGAAAAGGGCAGATGGACGCTGCCGCCAGCTCGCTCATTGCCTTATTATTTGGTTGATGTTGGGGAAATAGATGGAGACAATTTAACGGATATTGCAGTTGTTACAGAAATAGGTAGCAGTGGTGAGATCGCTATTCCGACGTACTATCTATCGGTGTATACGTGGAGTAATAACGATATGAAGAAGCAATTAAAACTACAGCTTCCGGAAGGCGTTAATTCTTTCGAGCGTATGTTAATTGGGAGTATATCGGAACGCCATCAAGGAATCGTTCTTGAAGGAAATACAGGTGCCCATAGCATGCTGACATATATGTACGCCTGGGAGAACAATAATTTAAGCTTAGTTTATCCTGATAGATCATTAGGACATGAAGGTTTTAGCGGAAAACCTACAATGAGTGAAGATATAAATAACGATGGTATTATTGAATTGCAATGGGTACGTGAGGCTCCGGGATATTCAGATATTTCATACGCTGAAACAACTTGGATTAATGAGTGGATACAGTGGGATGGGGAGAAGCAGTTTGTAAAAGTAGCTGAGCAGTATCTCGAATATACTTATGGGGTTAAAGTCAATATTCCTGAATCGTGGCGAGATCGATATACGATGCGCAAGCCTCCTGATTCATCATATGGCATCGTAACGTTTGAATACTGGAATGCTGAGCAAAAAATATCGGCAGATCTTGCGACAATTTACGTCGTTCCAGTAAAACAATGGAAAGCAGTCGAGTCTGTATGGCATGAAGAGCAGCGACCGTACCGAGCATTAGCATCTGACAGCGGCAATATGTATGTTGTTTCATTCGAGAAAGAAGCTCCTACGGAGTTGCCGGATAAATGGAAGGCTGATTTTGAGGACATGCTTAAGGTTGAATCTGAATTTCCTTCTTATTTTGAAATTGAACATGAAGAATGATGAGTGGCGGTGACTAATAGTGCGGATTCTATTACTGGAGGACGAGGAGTCAATTAGGGGATTCGTTCGAATTAATTTGAAGCGTAATGATATGGAAGTAATTGAAGCGGAGAATGGTGAGGACGCTATTGCTTTTGCACAATCTGAAGGTCCATTCGACATCGCCTTATTAGATGTTATGCTTCCAACGATTAGTGGCTTTGAAGTATGTGAACAACTCCGAGAACGCTTTCCCCGGATGGGAATCATTATGTTAACAGCAAAATCGCAAGAAGAGGACAAAATTCTTGGACTAGAGCTTGGTGCAGATGATTATGTACAGAAACCATTTAGCCCTGGCGAGCTAATCGCTCGCATTAAATCATTGTATAGAAGAATGAATGCGGAGCCACAAACGATCACTATTACTGAGGGGAATGATATGTCTCATAAAAACATAGAGGCTCCCCTAGATATAACAACTGGACAAACTAACAATCAGCCATCAGAGCTGGGTTCGGTTAATAATAGCGTGTCGTCTGCTTCCAGTTCAACGGAACGATTGAGCGGCCCTTTTCGATTGTCTGTTTCTGAGAGACGATTTTGGAAAAATGAGATTGAGATTATATTAACGCCTACAGAATGGACGCTTGTTCGTCTCCTGATGGAGAGGGAAGGTGAGAGTATTAGCCGTGACCATATTTTGTCTGAGGTGTGGGGAAGGTATTATGTAGGAGATCTTAAGGTCGTTGATGTTAATATTAGAAGAATCAGGCAGAAGATCGAGATCAATCCATCTGAACCATCGGTTTTGGAAACGGTATGGGGCTATGGTTATCGGTGGAAACGGAGCGTGTCTGGGTGAGAAGCGTACAAACAAGAATGGTATGGAGTTACCTTCTTCTTATTGTGCTTGTCGTCAGCGTTCTTGGTGCAGCATTCGCTGCTCTAATGTGGAATTATTATTATGGAAGCGCCAAAAGCTCCGTTGAGCAGCGTGTAGAAACGGCTATTTCTCTGCATAATCGTTCTTTGTCATCGCAAACACTGCAGGATCAAGCTGATTATTTGCTTAATTATATGGTGGAGAGCGGCACAACACGGATCCAGCTTCTAAACAGTAATGGAGAAATTAGAATCGATTCAGATGGGTTTTCCCCTAATATTCGTTATTCAACCGGGGATGTTAAAACGGCCATGAATGGATATAAAGGTAGTTGGACTGGCGAAGATCCTTACTTTGGTGAACGTGTCATCTCTGTAACAGTACCACTTTGGAATGAGGCTAGAGTCGTATCTATGCTCAGATATACGTCTTCGATTGAGCGTGTAGACAATATGGTTCAGAAGATTATACAGATGGCTACAATTGTAGGCTTTGCTGTTGTGTTACTATTTCTTGGACTTAGTATTGTACTTGCTCAGCGAATCGTTAAACCCATTCAAGAACTAACGCGAGTTGCCCGTTATATGGCTGAAGGCGACTGGACAAGAAGGGCAAGTAAACGAGGCGATGATGAAATCGGACAATTAGCCGAAACCTTTAATGTCATGGTGAGTGAGCTTAACAAACGTGAAAAGCTGAAAAATGATTTTATATCGTCTATTTCCCATGAACTTCGTACACCACTCACATCTATTAAAGGTTGGAGCGAGACACTAAAGGAAAGTGAACCAACGGACGATGATGAGGAAGTGAAGCTTGGACTATCGATTATTAGCAAAGAAACGGAGCGTTTATCGGGGCTTGTGGAAGACTTGCTCGATTTCTCTAAGCTGTCGGAGCGGAAGATGGAACTACATACAGAGATGCTTGACTTAAATGGCCCTGTGAAAGAAACAGTTCATCAATTGGCAGTAAGAGAAGAAGGCACAAAAGTTCGATTGCTGGCAACTTTGGAAAGCAGTCCGATTCTAGTACAAGGAGATGCAAATCGTCTTAAACAGGTCATTATCAATTTGATCGATAATGCTTTCAAGTTTACTGCTGCAGGAGGAACTGTTCGAGTGACTACTGCTGTAAGCGCTGAAGGAGCTGTTGTGACTGTAACAGATACAGGAAGCGGAATAACGGAGGAAGATCTCCCTTTTGTCATGGACAAGTTCTACAAGTCAAGCAACAGCTATGGAGGATCTGGTCTGGGACTCGCTATTTGTAAAGAAATTGTTGAACTTCATGGCGGTGAAATTACGATTAATAGTGAACGTGGAATCGGAACAACGGTGAAGGTTATGCTGCCTATTCTTTGTAAAACAGAAGCTTCCGATTAATGATAACGAAAACAACGGCAATAACTGCACCCGATGCCAACATGATAGACAACCAATTTTCAGTTAACCAAGCAATCCAAGTGGGCATATAATGTCCTCCTTATATGCTGGATCTCTATTAGAGGTTCAGCTTTTGTGTTTAGTTTAGTCCCTTTATTTTGCTCATCTTTGCGTCTGTTATGCGGATTATATTGTAGAATACCAAGTGAAAATGTGATGGTAAGCATAGGTGCTAAAGATTGACAGCTTATTGAAACGATGTTACTATAATATTAATTCATAGTATACACATAGGAATTATCGAATATAAAATTGTGGAGGCTGTACCGATGGAGAGACAATTAACGCTAAAGCATGATGGGCTAAATCTTGCGGCTACACTTCATTATCCAGCGCATGACAGTAATACTGAAACTACTAAAGATTCAGGGAAGAAACAAGCGATCATTATTTGCCACGGGTTTATTGGAAGTCGAATCGGTGTGGATCGCTTGTTCGTAAAAACTGCTAGAGCTTTAGCTCAGCAAGGCAACTATGTTATTCGGTTTGATTATGGCGGTTGCGGTGAAAGTGACGGGGATTATGGTTCTCTTGGATTTGATTCTATGGTGGATCAGACTAGAACCGTTATTGATTATATAACAGATATGGAGTGTGTTGATCCGCATCGCATCGTATTACTCGGTCACAGCTTGGGCGGTGCAGTAGCAATTATGACGTCTGTCAAGGATAAGCGTGTAAAAAGACTTGTTTTATGGTCTCCAGTTGCTTACCCCTATAATGATATTGTTCGAATAGTCGGTAGAGACAGTTATGATGAAGCAATAAAGACTGGCAAAACGGATCATGTTGGATATACACTGAAACCAATCTTTTTCGATTCGCTCATGCAGCATCAGCCTTTTCAATCAGCGACACGATTTGGCGGAGAAGTGTTTATTGTTCATGGAACAAGTGATGATCTTATACCTGTCGATTACAGCTTCTTGTATCAAAAAGTGTTTTGGACACGGAGTGAAGGTTTATGCGATAAAGAAATTATTTTTCAAGCGAATCATACGTATTCCAGCAGTGTTCACCAAGAGGAAGCGATACGTGTTACTTCCGATTGGCTTTCTGGACTTGATCGTAAGCAACAGGAATGGCATCATTGGTCTATTTAATAATTGGACAATAAGAGATGGCAAGGGACGACGCAGTAGTTAAGTCCTTGCCATTTTTTAATTAAGTTTGTCGCTTATATTTCCCGTTGTAAGGAATGCTGATTTTCACCTCTAATTTCTCTATAGATTTGTTGTGGATGATAAGTTTTTTTCCATTATCCGATAATCGCTTCCATAGTTTTAAATTGTCGTGCCGTAGCACATCCCCCAAATTATATATATCGATCTCGTGTTTAAGTCCTTCCTTGTATACATTCATAATTTGTTTTTTGACTAGATCTTCGGCGATTTGTGTCATTTCATGATAAGGGAGAGGTTCATTATATTCGAACATAGCTCCGCTGTAACTGGTACTGATATGAAATAAGACATCATCCCCTTGGATTACTGCTTTAACCTTTATTTTCGGATCAGAAAGATTGAGATGGGAATATTCAACTCCATCCCGTGCTACATTAAGCGGCGCACGCTTCATTTCTTTATGCATCCATTCAAAGCCAGCTAGCTTTGCTCGGCTTATATAAACTTGTTTTCTGGTTGGAGATTGAAAGTAAGCACCTTTTAACATAAGGAGGGGCATCTCTTTAACTGGTTGTTTCCATTGCTTCTTATTAACCCCGATACTTGGAATATATGATGTAATACCGGGTTCATTATATTGCGCAATGTATTTAAACAAGAGAATCGGCGGTAATATAGAATTTTGATCATAGTTCGGTTTAGGATCATGCAGAATAGAGAAAATAGGTGGTAACTTAAACAAAGAGGTTGTTGATAAAATGTCCTCCATCGATTCCTTTGTTGTGTACAGCCATGTATTGTATCGTATTTCGGGATATCGGTTCAGCATTTCTATGACATGTTTTCCTTGAGCCTTCATGGCTTGTTCTGAAATGATAAGAGATGACAGATGCCCCCAAGCAATTGTGACTTGGGATGTATGATACAGGTCATCAGTAGCTAGATTTAATGTCTTACCATGTCCTTTCCCAAGATCAATAGAAGGACCAGAATCGCCGCCGCTTGCACTGGAATCCGACTTGGCTATCGTCGAAAATTTCAGCAACTGCGCATGCACAATAAACTCGCCCCCTTGATAGTCAATGCCAAGTGCTTTGACATAACCCTTATGTTCAATATCAGAGGCATTCCAACAACCTGACAATGTACAAGCTAAGATTAGGAGCAGCATCGATAATTGAAGGTAGCGCTTCAAGGCTGAGATCCTTTCTTGTTTGGATTTGGTGTTTTTAAATAACTTGGCCTCCGTTTTCTCCACTTAAGCGGCAGTCTGAAAAAGGCGCCTACAACTTCATTTAACTTTAAAGGTGCAGCAGGTGCCAAATATGGAACACCGAATGATTGTGTGTTCGCCAAATAAATGACAAACAGGATGAAGGAAAGAAAAAAACCATACATGCCTAGCATGGCTCCCATGATAAAGGAGGCAAAACGCAATATGATCGTAGTGCTAGTTAGTGATTGATTAACAAGTGTGGAACCGGATACGACTGTGATTGCAGTGATGACAATCATGAGCGGTGATACAAGTCCAGCGCGAATAGCAGCGTCTCCTATAATAAGACCGCCTACAACGGTCAGCGTTTGACCAATCGAGCTGGGCAGCCTTACGCCTGCTTCTCGGAAAAGCTCCATCAGGCACATAATGAAAAACATCTCTAGTGCGGATTCCATTGGAAGTCCATGTCTCCCCAAAGCGATAGTTGCGAGCAAAGAGTAGGGGACTTGATCAGCATGGAAAGTGCTGAAGGCAATATAGAACCCCGGCAAAAATATAGTTGTCAGCAATCCTGTAAAGCGAAGAACTCGTCCGATATTGGCAGACATAACTGGGAAATAAGAGTCTTCAGGTGATTTCATTAGCAAGAACAAATTGACAGGTGCAATAATCGCTGTTGGATTGCCAGCTACCAAAATGACAAATCGCCCATTCAGCAGACAATCAACTGCGAAGTCGGGCCGACCTGTATAATGTGTTTTGGGAAATAAACCAAATCCGCTAGGTGCCAGTTGCTCTTCTAAATCACCAGTCGTAATGATATGCTCCATACGAATGTGATCAATCTTGTTGCGTATATGGTCAATTGTTTCTGAATCTGCAATTGTTCTCATATAAAGCAGTGCAACCTCTGTCAATGTTTTGGTGCCTACAGTGAAATATTCGCATGCTAGCGTGGATGTTTTTAATCGCTTTCTAATGAGTGAAACATTGATACATAATTCCTCGATAAATCCATCCTTTGGTCCACGGATCGAAATTTCTGTTGCCGATTCCTGCGGCATGCGGCTAGGGACTTTTGCAATATCAATCGTCCAAATGGTTTGCAAAGTGGGCAAGCAAAATAACAAATGTCCTTCAAATACGTGGGAGGCGAGTACATTTGAATCTATTTTGTTTCTTTGGAAATCATAAGCAGTCCATCTTAATGGCACTTCGCGATTAATATCTTCTCTCCGAATGAACTTTGTTTTTTCATATCCTTTGTGAAGCTCTGGCAATATGGATTCATTAAAAACAGTTGTTATCAGCATTCCGCTGCAATAGATGAATATGGAAGGCACAGTGGCTGATGGTGAGCCGAAATGTTGTGTAGTAATAATTACGTCATCGCTAAATTTGAACCAATTGCGCAAAATATGCTCATCAAAGTATGAAATTTGTTCCATATCATCATCTTTTGGAGGCTCCATTTGTAGATTTCTCCTTTCGTTTCTCACGTGTAACTAAAGTTGCGATTGCTAACAAAAAAGTAATTCCAACGACATAAACAAATAATCCTGGCATATGATAACGCTGCAAATAAGTAAGTGTTTGATCATCTCGCCATGGTTGATAAGCGATAATTGCCATAACAAGCGTTACAATAGTTAATCCAAGTAGACGACGTTGTGGCTTTCGAATATCAAGCATATCTACAACTAGATAAAGAGCTATAGAGATACGGGTAAAAGAACCACAGAGCCACTGATAAATGGACATAAAATCTACATGTTGAAGCAGATCGCCCAGACTTATTATTTTCCACTGTTCAAAAGCAGTATGCCTCTGCTTCGCAGCCTCATCCGGTCCAAACTCCGTTATAGCACCAATTATAGGTCCAATGGTCATGCTAATTAAAAAGATGCCCAATATAATCAAATGCCATAATTTCATTTTGCTCTTTAATTCATGCTGAAACAGAATTAATATCCATGTTTCCAATAGACCAGCAATAACATAGAATGCACCCTTCCAAACAGGCATCCAGCCTTCATTCAAAATAGGAAACATGAGACTGTAATCTTTATATTTTACATTTGAAATCGAGACGAAGTAACCGAGCAGAATGACTAACGGCAGCAAGACGCTTGATGTTAATGCAATGGAGCGGATCCCTCCATACGCAGCTAATAATGCGATAGCTGCACCCGTTAATATAGTTACCATATAGGGTGTTTCAAATATAAATGTTGTTGATATCCACATTGAAGTATCCTGCAATGTATAGGTGCCAGAAATTAAGAGAACAAGAGCAGCAGACAATCGGAATATCCAAGCGGTTACGACGCCGAATTTTCTATGTATCCAATCAGGTAGCCTTTGCCCTTTTATTTGCTTCATGATGCCAAAGACAGTAATTAACCAAAGTAAAAAGAGTGGCGCTGCTATAATGACCGAAAGCCAAGAATCACGCCCCGATATCCCCAAAATGACGGGAATTGACATCACGTGAGAAACAAGACCAGCACTTAATATTACAATTGAAAATGACATCCAAATACTAATTGAAGTGCTCCCTCTGCTCATTACAATCACCTCGTTCCAATGGGAGATAGAGATAATATGTGCAGCTTTTGGAATTTTAATCGAGTTCTAGAGAATTTATATCGAGACAACACTAGGGCAACTATGATTAAATTAAATAGAGAGTGAAAGCGGCTTCAGTTGCATCTAATAATCTAGCAGAGGAGAATTTCATGAATAGGAGATTGCGAGTATGGGTGTCAATAAGCATAGTTTCTATTTTTCTTATCCTAAGTGCATGCAGCGGTGGAAAGGACGCTAAGATCGATCCTTCTGCAACAAACGGAGTTACTGAACCTAATGAAACATCCTCAAATGTGGCTGAGCAGACACCACTGCCGTTCACTGCGCCATTGACAGGATTAGGTCGTGAGAAGGAAGCGTTAGACCGTCCGATGGCAATTATGATAAATAATTTCTCTGCTGCTCGTCCGCAGTCGGGCTTGACCGGTGCTGATGTTATATGGGAGGTACTTGCAGAGGGAGGCATTACTAGATTAGTAGCAATATTTCAAAGTACAGATGCACTTACGAATACGATTGGCCCCGTCAGAAGTAACAGGGCATATTTAATCGATATAGCTGATAGTTATGGAGCAGTTATGGCTCATGCAGGTGGAAGTCCAGAAGCATACAGCATTCTCAAAAATCAAAAAAAGCCATATCTAGACGAAATTTCGAATGCAGGTACTTATTTTTGGAGAAGTAAAGATCGGAGGGCACCACACAATTTGTACACTGATTTAGAGAAACTCCGTCTAGGCGCTGATAAAAGAGGGTATACCAAAGATCAGCCTTCACCGAAATACATATTTAATCCAGATGGAACAATAACGGGAAGTGTAGAAGCAACTGCAGAGTCAGCGACGGATATTTCGATTAAGTTTCTGATGGATGGTTATAAAGTAGGTTATTTATATGACAGTACAGCAGGACTATACAAAAGGTCTATTAATGGTGAGCCTCATATTGATCTGAATAATAAAGAGCAATTATCTGCTACCAATTTAGTTGTATTTGAAGCAACACATAAGACTCTTGATAATGTTGGCAGAATAAGCGTTGATTTGGAGCGGGGCGGTTCAGCATATTTGTTCCAAAAAGGGAAAAAGATCGACATCGAATGGGTTCGTAGCCCTGACGGAATGATTCGATTCAGCAAAGATGGGAATGAAATATCATTCCTCCCTGGCAAAACGTATATTCATGTCGTACCGAATCAGCCAACAATGTCTGAGCATGTCACATGGGTAACAAATTAAAGCGTTGGCAACACTATGTATGAATGGTTTGGTTTGAATGTTGATAATAAGATTAGCGATGCAAATATGAAGATTACATGAAACAGACATCTTTTTTCGACAAAAACCGAGTTTATTATGAATTTTACTTGTTATCGTTGAAAAAATATGATTAAATTTGATGGATGTTTACACAGCGTTAACAATTGCATTGTAAACTGATTCATGTAAGTGGCAAGGACAACTAAATTTTGTAGTCGATAAAGGGGATTGACATGTTTAAGAAAAAAGATATTTTCTTCAAAACGCTCGAAGAAATGGCAGACACTCTAGTTGAAGCTGTAGAATACTTTGCGAGTGGAGTATCTAATTTGTCGGATGTCTCAGCTTTTGCTAAACGTATGAAGGAACTGGAAAGCAAATGTGACCAGTATACACATACGATCATTAAAGAACTAAACAAAACCTTTATTACACCAATTGAACGTGATGATATTTTGGCACTTACAAAATCACTTGATGATGTACTTGATGGAATTGAAGCATGTGCTTCCCGTTTCGAGATGTACTACATCCGTGAGAAAGATGAATACATCACATTGTTTGCAGATATTATTGTACGTTCGTCGCACCAAATCAAGGATGCGATTTACTTACTAACACAGAAGAAACTTCTTGCTATGCGTGAGCACACCATCGCAATTAATGAACTTGAAAATCAAGCTGATGATGTACTTCGTGTATCCATTACAACGTTGTTCGCTAATGTAAAAGATCCAATTGAGCTCATCAAACGTAAAGAAATTTACGAAAGACTTGAGCAAACGACCGACTATTGCGAAGATGTTGCTAATACGTTGGAATCGATCATTATGCGCAATAGCTAATGTGAAAGGGTAGGAGTCGTCAACATGGAAATATATATTTTATGGATTGTCGTCTTTTTGGCGCTTTCGTTCGATTTTATTAATGGTTTCCACGATACTGCAAATGCGATTGCAACATCTGTTTCTACTCGGGCACTTAAACCAAGAGTAGCAGTACTTATGGCAGCAGTTATGAACTTCTTAGGTGCTATGGCGTTTACTGGCGTAGCAAAAACAATCGGCGGCGGCGTAGCCAATCCTGCTGATTTGGAGTTCGGCGTAGAGATCGTTATAGCAGCGCTTCTTGCAGCGATTGCTTGGAACCTTATAACATGGTGGTTTGGTATTCCATCATCATCTTCACATGCATTGATTGGCTCACTAGCAGGGGCAGTAATTGCTGGTGCAGGAGTAAGTGCTGTTAACAGTGAGGGAATTACCAACATTATGAAGGCACTTCTATTGTCCCCGCTTATTGCGTTTACAATAGGTTTCATCTTCATGTGGATATTGAAAAAAATATTTGCAAACTCTAGTCCGCATCAAATTAATAAGGGATTCCGTTCTGGGCAAGTTATTACAGCTATGTTCCAATCGTTCTCCCACGGTACGAATGATGCTCAGAAAGCGATGGGTATTATCGTATTCGCTCTAGTTGCAGCTGGTGTTCAAGATAATATGGATGTTCCTCTTTGGGTTAAAATTTCCGCAGCAACTGCAATGGCATTAGGAACTTCTGTCGGTGGCTGGAAAATTATTAAAACGATGGGTACAAAAATATTCAAAATCGACCCAGTTAATGGCTTCGCTGCAGATATGGGTTCAGCAATCGTTATTCTTACAGCAACGGCACTACACTTGCCGGTAAGTACGACACATGTTATTACCTCCTCTATCCTTGGTGTAGGAAGTGCAAAACGCTTCTCGGCAGTTAAGTGGAATGTAGCTGGAAGAATCATGATTGCATGGGTTATTACAATTCCGATAACAATGTTACTTGCAATGTTGTTCTTCTGGATTATTAAAGTGCTTTTCCTATAGAATTCGACTTGTATAGATGAACAAAGGACAGCTTCAATCCCAATAGCTAAGCTAAAGGGTGAAGCTGTCCTTCTTGCGTGTTTATGCTCGCAGTTATTAACGTAACCAGAGGGCTATTTTCTAGGTCGATTTCTTCGTCTTCTAGAACCACTACCGTTTTTCGGACCAGTGCTTCCAGAACCAGACTTGCGTTTTTTACGTCTTCTTGGCTTCCATTCTTTATTGGAATCATCATTTGAAGCAGATTTTTTGCCGAAGGAGCCCATAAACACTTTTACAAGTGGGGCAATTTGTGAAACGCTGCTTACAACTTTCTGTACTTTAGTTACAGTAGTTAGTATGCCGTCTAAGCCGCCCATACGATCGACAAATCCTTTTATTTCAGTTAAATTAGCATGGCTGGCCAAATTTGCAAGAGAAAATCCTTTTTTCGGTGTTTCAATGTTTGTTTCAGTCAGTTGATTCGTAGAATGGTGAACGACCGCTGGAAGCAAGCTTTGACTTGGGGAAGTATTTGAAATATGCACTGTCGGAGAAGCCATGTCTCCGTTGTAACCAAAGTTTCCGTGCAAGCCATTATAGGGATGGCCGAGCTGACTTTGGCCTTGACGATGACTGAAACCATCATTTTGCCCATTGCTATGATGGTTGCTTTCACCGGGTGGATAATAATGATTCAAACGGATCACAACCCTTTTTTATAATAGTCTATGGCATAGGCAAACATACGGATTGGACGAATGACCCGGTTTTGCAATAAAATTATAGATGTTGTTTTCCAAGTAACCATCATTCAGTGTTTAGGTTAATGTCATTCTAACTCTCATTAAAGCGTGAATACGGTAATGTTTGAAAAAAAACAGTTAAACCTATACAATGAAAGCAATAGTAATTTTAGGAGTGAATGCATATGCAGCTCAAAAAGCTGAACGATAAAGCGATAGATCAATTATTTGAAGCCGTACTAACTTTAAAATCGGTTGAAGAGTGTTACATATTTTTCGATGATCTTTGCACAGTAAATGAAATACAATCGCTTTCACAGCGACTAGAGGTAGCACGTATGTTAGGTAAGGGAAGTACATATAACCAAATTGAAGCGGAGACAGGAGCAAGTACTGCGACGATCTCTCGCGTGAAGCGTTGCTTGAATTATGGTAATGACGGATACAAAATGTCATTGGAACGTTTAGGCAGATAAGGAGCGATTACCGCTATGAAACCCGGTATCCTTGTTATAAGCCATGGGTCAAGAGAAGCGGAATGGGTGCGACTTGTTGACGAAGCCGTTATGGCAATAGCTAAAAAATTCGAAGCACCTGTTGTTTCGGCTTTTTTGGAAATCGTTGAAGGCAGACTCATTCAGGATGGAATAGATGAGCTTGAGCGACTTGGTGTTACAAAAATGTATGTATTGCCTTTATTTATATCATCGGGAAGTACCCATGTTGATGAAATTGGACAAGCATTCGGTATACCACCGATTTCTGATCTGATAGGTGATCTGGGGCAGTTTCGCTTTATAGCAGATATAACGTATGGCTTGCCTATTGATGATGATGAAGAAATCGCCCAGCTTCTGCTTAACAATATAGCTGAGCTTTCCGAAGAACCCAGTAAAGAAGCGTTGTTGTTAATCGGTCATGGAAGCAAAGAACCAATATTTCATGAACGCTGGGCACTTGGACTTTCTAGGATGGTAGAGCGTGTACGTGAATTAGGCGGCTTCGCAAATGGACAATATGCAATGTTGTTGCCGGATCAAGCATCGGCGAAGCTTATTGCAATGAGGCAAGAACGTGCGGATCAAACCGTCATCGTTGTGCCTTTATTTTTGAGCAAAGGTTATTTCACAAGACATGTCATTCCTTCACGATTAGAGGGACTGGTGTATAAATATAATGGAGAAGCAATGCTCCCCAATTCAGCAATAGAGGGATGGCTTGAGGGGCGTATTTCGAATTGGTTATTAAATATTAGGGAATAGCTACGTTTTATAAGGGGGGTGCCGGTCTGCATGAAACGTGCAAGACTGATCTATAATCCGACATCGGGAAGAGAAGAAATGAAGAGACGTCTCCCCGACATTTTGCAGCGACTTGATCTAGGTGGAATCGAGACGAGTTGCCATGCGACAACTGGTGAAGGTGATGCGATCTTAGCCGCTGCTGATGCAGCTGAGCGGGGTTACGATATGGTCATCGCAGCTGGTGGAGATGGTACGCTTAGTGAAGTGATTAATGGTTTGGCAAATAAGCCAAATCGTCCTCCACTAGGTATTTTGCCAGTTGGTACGACTAATGATTTCGCACGAGCTACAGGCATTCCGAAACATTGGGAATATGCTTGCGATCTTATCATTGGAGGATATACAAGACCCATCGATATCGGAAAAGCGAATGAACGTTATTTTATTAATATCGCTGGCGGTGGTTCGTTAACGGAGCTCTCTTACGATGTCCCTAGTAAGCTGAAGACGATGGTTGGTCAGCTTGCGTATTATATGAAGGGTCTAGAGAAGATGACACGTCTGCGCCCTACAGAACTCAAGATCGTTGCTGAAGGCGTAGGAGAGTTTAACGATGAATTTATGATGTTCCTCATCTGTAACAGCACTTCTGTTGGCGGATTTGAGCGACTTGCTCCTGATTCCAAGCTTGATGATGGTTTATTTGACGTATTATTGATCAAAAAGATGAATATTGCTGAATTTATAAGATTAGTTACATTAGCGCTTCGCGGGGAGCATTTAAGTGATCCGCATGTCATTCATTTGCGGACTGATAATTTGAAGGTGACGACACCGGACTATGTACAGCTTAATCTGGATGGTGATTATGGCGGGGTGCTGCCTTGCCAATTTTCTATGTTGCCTTCGCACTTGCAGCTTTTTGCGGATGAAACGGGAGAATCGACCTATCGTTAAACGAATATACATCAATGCCAGCTAGGAAAGAGCGGAGACAATATGACTAGAAGAAATACAAAAGGCGCTAGAAATGTAAAAGCTGCAAAGCCTGAAACAAATGCGCCATTTCAAAAAAATGAAGAGCTCACGGTCGATATTATCGGTCTGACTCATGATGGAGAAGGGGTAGGCCGCTCAGGCGGCTTTACCCTTTTTGTTCAAGGTGCGCTTCCAGGTGAATCCGCTCGTGTTCGGGTAATGAAGCTTAAGAAGCAGTACGGCTATGCTAAGTTAGTGGAGCTGACTAAAAAGAGTGCGGATCGGCTTGAGCCGCCTTGCGATATTTATAAAGAATGTGGGGGTTGTCAACTCCAGCATTTTGAATACGATGCGCAGCTTGAGTGGAAACGTCAGCATGTTGTAGATAACCTTAAGCGGATTGGTAAACTTGCGGTTGCGGGCGAAGGAAGCGAAAGTGCGCAGGCTGCTGCAAGTATGACTGAAAGTGTAAATGAAAGTACAAGTACAAGTGCAAGTACAAGTGCAAGTACAAGTGCAAGTACAAGTACAAGTACAAGTGCAATTGAAAGTGCAAATGACAGTACAAGTAAAACTGATAGTACAAATGCTGGCATTGTTGTGCATCCTACCATTGGGATGTCAGATCCTTGGCGTTATCGCAATAAAGCAGCAGTACCTGTAGGTGCCAGTGGGGAGAACAATGAGTTGATTGCTGGTTTCTTTGCGCGCGGTAGCCATCGTATTATTGATATGGATGATTGCCTCATTCAGCATAACGATAATGACGAAGTGATCCGTGTTGTAAAGCAAATCGGAAGAGAACTTAGAATACCTCCTTATAACGAAGAAACCGGACAAGGTGTACTCCGCCATGTCATGGCTAGAACAGGCGTAGTAACCGGTGAGATGATGATTGTTCTTGTGACAAATGGCAAGCGTCTTCCAAGACAGCCTGAGTGGATCGAGCATATTCGTGCAGCGCTGCCGAATGTTAAGAGCATTGTACAAAATGTAAATGAGCGGGATACAAACGTAATATTCGGGGACGAGACCCGTGTTCTATGGGGCAGCGACGTTATTTATGATGAGCTGGATGGAATTCGGTTCGCCATCTCCGCACGATCATTTTATCAAGTTAATCCTGCACAAACAGTTGCGCTTTATCGAACAACGGTGGAATATGCTGGGCTAACTGGTGTGGAGAAAGTAATCGATGCTTATTGCGGCATCGGCACCATTTCGTTATTCCTTGCTCGTCAAGCTGGTCATGTATATGGCGTTGAAATTGTTCCCGAGGCGATTGAGGATGCTAAGCGGAATGCGAAGCTAAATGGTATTGAAAATGCTTCATTCGAAGCAGGTCCAGCAGAGGTTGTTATCCCTCGCTGGCGCAAGGAAGGCATCGAAGCTGATGTTATCGTAGTTGATCCTCCACGCAAGGGCTGTGATCCAGCGCTGTTGGATACGATTCTTGAGATCAGACCAGAGAGAGTTGTTTACGTGAGCTGTAACCCATCAACGCTCGCAAGGGATCTACGCGTTCTTGAAGATGGTGGATATAAAACGGTTGAGGTTACTCCAGTGGATATGTTCCCTTGGACGACACATGTGGAGTGTTGCTCACTGTTGGTCAGGAAAGACTAATAGTTGAGATGTATTGGCGGAAATAGTAAAGAGGGGCGATAAGCCCCTCTCTTTTTTTTACCCGAACATGTAAGGTAAAGCAGATATGAATGTTTTTAGAAAAATTAATCCGATAATCGTAATGAAGAATGTGCGTATAATGACCTTTTAGAAAAATTTGGTGCGGAGTAGAGGAGGGTAAACTCTGCCGCAACATCAAACACCAATTCAATCGGCAATGGAGGGGGCTCTTTAGAAGCCCATGCAAGCCCCGTAAGGCATAAACAAAGTATTGTCCTTGCTAAGTAAAAATCAATCCTTATTCAGACCTTCAACGGCTCTTAGCTTGTCTTCTCAGTGAGATTGGAGTAACGCAATATCATGTCTGCTGAACTGTGACTGCTCAGATATGATTGACCGCAATATCTTCATTAGCCCTAACAAGTCCAAGCTTTCAAAGTGAAAGCCTTAAACTCTCATATTTGATCTGGTAGTTCATTATATTTTCTAATTTCTTCTTTGCTAAGGTTATCTGAGCTTACCAACTCATAATGCTTTTCCGTTACCTTTTTCACTTCATCTCCATCCAAAACAAATTCAAACATAGCTATCAAATTATCTTTAATAAACTGTGTAGCAATCGCTCTACAAATCAAATCGGGATATTTACTACGACAAAGGAGTATATCCTGTTCAATTTGAACAACACCAAGCTCGTCACTTCCACCTTTTGCTTGTACAGGGAAAACATATTGCTTCCCTTGTTTATCAATGCCTACATAAATTTCATCTGTTTCAACCTGCCCAATCCCCGGTACGGTTGTTCTTAGATGGTTTTGAAGTGAGTAACACGTAACTCCAGTAAAAATATCTAGTAACCTATTATACCTGACCTTTGTTAATAGAGCTTGTTCATCTGAGAGTGCAAAAAGTTGTACAATACCCGGGGTAGCATCTGGAACTTTTACGTTTAACAACATAGTATCAGGTAAAATCCTCGCCACTTTAGTCGCCACAAAAGCATACTCTCCTCTGCCAACATTTTTAATCACCCATTCCTTATCGGACGGTGCTTTATTCACAATGCTCTCTGGGAGAGCAGTTCTGAATTTAAACGAATATATTACATCCCCTAAATTCTTCGGTAGCTTTATGCCTAAGGTTTCGGCGGTCGTTTCGAAGTCTGTACGCTTAAATTCAACCCTTTCAATACCATCAATATATCTTTCATGAAAAATATATTCGATTATAGCCGAATACCTGTTTTCTGGCTTTACACTTTCCAATCTGCTCAGCTCCTCATTATCCCATCCATGTCAGGATTACTACTTCTTCACGAAGATTATCTTTTGTTACTGTTGAAAGTCTTGTCCTAAACAAATCAATTCTATCGACCTTGTAACCTAGTGTGCTTGCAATATCTGCGATTATTTCACCGGTTTTAATATGGATTCTGAAATAGGAAGCTTGGTCACCCACCACATACGCTAATCTCGCACCCGGTCTTAATATTGGTTTCATTGATTCAAGATGCTTTGCAATGCCACCGAAATATAATTCTACTACACGATGGTAGTATTTTTCAAAACCTGATGTTTTTCCTAGCTCAATTCTTTTGTTCTCAATCTCCCGACTGAGATCTCTGACTAAAATATTATTTTCAATCCAAATTTCATCATTATCGCTAACATATACATTTCTCGTATTTGACCTTAAGAGACGTTCTTTATTTCGTCTTAAATCACTCTTATCTTTAATAAAGCCTAGAATGACTGATTCAAGTCTGGTTGTCCTTGAATAATCCTTTTCATTTGGATATGGTGGTGATGTAATGATTGCGTCAACTGATTCGTTTTGAATCAGCGTATTAATATTTCTTGCATCTCCAAGAATTACCTCAGATTTCACAGCGGACATTCCTTTAAATTGTTTAATATCCCTTACCATTGTTTTAATTTGTTCAAACCACAAACCAACTACGTCAGCGTCTGTCTTTTTGACTCGACTTACTCCGACTTCCGGACCAAATTTAAGATTACTATATGAAAACACTATTTGTTTAGCGAGTGAAATTAAAAGATGATCTGTGAGTTCGTTATCCTTGTACTTCATAATTATTTCTAACAATACGAGTGTTTTGTGTAACGGGATTTGACTAATCGAATTATTAATAATAAGCTTCCCTTGATCTTCGGTTAGTGTTTTATATTCTGCATTATAATTTTGTAAGATATGCTCTGCTTCTTCCGCGATTGTTTTAGATAGCTCAAGCAACTTATCTTCATTAATACTCCAGTTCGTTTTTACTTTAGAAGCAAGGTGAGCAATTTGGTTAGCTTCAATACCAATTGAATTAATCCCCAACTTTTTACACTCAACAAGTGTTGTTCCTGTTCCACTAAAAGGGTCTAATACAGTGTGAGATTTATTCAATCCAAAATCAACCAAATAATTCCTGACTAAATGAGGTGGATATGACAAGACAAATCTGTACCAATCATGAACGGGGGAATCTTCTTCATAGAGCCTATTTAGTTCGACACCTGTTTTATTTTGTTTTGAATATGACATAAGAATCCCTTCCTTTAACAAATTCAGATACATAGGCAATGCCAGTGTACTATAAACACTCTATTATGGACTTTTTATATGTTTATTGTAAAGTAAAATGCTTTGATCTCCTTAGAACTTAACACATTTCTTATTTCAGCAAATCACTTGCTTCCTTTTGGTCCCAACTCATATAAATGAAATTGTTCCCCTTTAATGATGTTATCTTTTCGTACAAAGATTTTTCGAAAATATCATGGCTATCGGAATAAGAAGCAAAGCATTCGCCATTCTCCCATTCAAATATGAGAGATCAGCAATTCAGCTTAATTTTAAATTTATCAGTCATTATAAAGTGCTTCAATAGCCCGGACTTTATCCTCCTCAGTAGGCTTCGAGTAGCGTAGTATCATATCGGCAGAACTGTGACCACTCAAGGATTGAATGACTGCAATATCTTCATTGGCCCTGACAAGTCCTGTTATGAACGTGTGTCGTAGTTGGTGAGCGTGTAGGTCATGTTGTTCTAAAAGATGCTGAACGCTTCTGACGCTGATTCGCTTGTCTCTGTTGCTAATGAACAGGGCTTCGTTATCGTCTGACCGTTCCTCAAGGTGTTTTCTGATAGCCCACCTTGTATCAGCGTCTAAGGGCAATGTACGGGCTTTGTTGCCCTTTCCTGATCTAACTCTCAACTCGCCTTTACGTTCGTTTAAATCAACGTCCGACTTGTCTAGTGCTACAAGTTCCGATACTCTTAAACCTGTATGAAGTAAAGTTTTAACAATGGCGTAGTTACGCTTGTTGCCACTTCTATCTATCTCACGCTCAAGCCGCTTACGCTCAAGCTTGTCTAGGGCTTTCGGGGCGGTCTGCTTATAGTCAGGGGCTTTTATTATGTGGACTTCCTCAATGCAATCCAATTTCTTAGCCCACCGACAGAACTTCTTAATGGCGTTATAGACCTTGTTAATGGTAGCGGCGGTCTTTTTCTTGCTTGCCATGTATGTAATGTACTGCTGAACATCAGTACGACTGAAATTCTCTAAAGTAGTGCCGCAACCGTCAAGCCACTGGCTGAACTGTTGCAGAGCGTGGTGGTAGGTCTTTACTGTTGATTCACTTTTACCACGTAAACCATCACTAATGAACTTGTCTAACATACTTATCTCTCCCTGTAAAATGGGCTTAAATAATTCTGCGCAATATTTTCAGCCCGTTATTTGCACGTTTCGCTCCAATAGAGGATAGTCTTTAGATTAATAATAGCATGGAATTAATATTCCGCGCAATATTTCTACGCAATAAAATTATGATTAAGATTACTTTATTCATTAGGGGAGAGGGATTAAGCCAAGGGGCGGAGCACGAGTAGAATCAGGACGTAAAGCACATGGATTACACGAAAGGTATTTCTAACTTTATCACAAGAACAATGGGAGCAAATTGAATTATCTGGAGAGCCAACGGTAACGGCTTACATTCAGAGTCTTATGAATAAAGTGACTTCAATGAGAAATGAGAATGAGGTCACTTATGAAATAGGTGACCTGAATCATGGAGAGTATCAGAAAGTAAACAGGAAGAAAGTAGAGGGGATTTTGTCTATCGTTGCTTACTACGAGGATTCTGTCACCCCCGAAGTAGTAGAGAATTCTAGAGTCATTCTTACGTGTGCTGTTCCCGAATGGCGGAGACTCAGCAGGAATACAGATATATCCTAGCTTTGTATGTGCTTTTACTGGAAAATGCTTCGGCTCAGTAAAAGCTATGATAAAGACGGCTGTGCCGCATCTGGTACAAGCAGAAAATGGGGGAGGTTGGTAAAGGTAAGATGTAACAGTAGAAGGGTCTATACCTAATCCGCCGATTTAAAGAAATCCGTTCAGTTATAGGCGCTGTACCCTTACGGCCATAAAGTTAGACAAGTAGTTAGTTTTAAAAAGCAACGCCGGGGCGGCTGTTGAGGTTCTTAAGAATAACGAAAGCAATTTAATCCATAATCTATTTTTCTAATAACTGAAAGAAAACAACCCCACGAATCTGCGAAGCACAGATTTGAAATCTTTATTTATTCTTTATTTATTCTTTATTTGTATTCAGCGAACCCTTACGGCTCTAAGCTTTATGATATATTTCGATGAACTGTAGTTCATACAATATGAACCATGGTACATTAAGTTGTGAACTGTAGTTCGTTTTCGAATGAACTGTAATTCATTTTTAAAAACAAAAAAGCGCAATTATGCGCTTTGGAAATGCTAGAAGGATACTGCTCGTGACTTGGGTTTTTCTTGTTCGTGTTCTGAAGCAAGAACTCCATGATCGATATAGAATTGAACTTGGAAGACATTCTCATGGTCTCCTAATAAGAATATTAGAGGATCATAACCTTTTCGCCCGGTGTACGCTTTTAGGAATGAATTAATATGAGTTCTAATTTTGTCATCGCTGTCATAGTATTTACGCAATGTGTAGAAGCAATTTTGGGCGGTAGACATACTTATTCGTTTGTGTTCTTTGCCCGTATGTTCTTGGTACTTTTTGAAGAAATACATGACAAACTGACGGTCACTCCATTGCCCAGAGTTCTCTTGGCTAACAGCTACTTTAGGTGGTTCGTGCTTTTCTTTTGTAACCATAGCTAATGTAGCTAACTTTTTATTAACTAGGTGGGTTGCTTCTTCAATAGTAGTAACACTCTGTAAAACTTCCTCTTGTTTGACTTGATTTAAGGCATTCCATGCCGCACTTTCTGTTTTCTTGTTGAATACTTTTTTCGTCGGATTCATCGCATCCATACTGGCACTGGTGAAGAGTATCCAAGGATGGTTCTTCCAATCGGAAAGTTCGACATAGAAATCATTGTTGTCTACTCCAAAGCGTGTAACAAATCCTGTTGGTTTAAGTTTCTTATCCACCAATTGGATAATACTTCGGGTCTGCATACCGCCTGTGTAAATCTGTAAGCGTCCTTGACTAATCTTGAACTCATTTTCGGTGCTTTTTTGACGATAGATATTCTTTTGATTTATCAATAGAGATAGTAACAGCTTTTCTGGCTTGTCTAAGAAGGGACATCCTAGAATAACCAATGGAACTTTAGCGTAGGCTTCAAACAACATGCAAGTATCCCCCTTTTGTTTTTAGAGTGTAAAAAAACCCTCATGCTATAGTAATCGTTGCATGTGGGCGTTTAGTTGCGAAGGGAAGTGCTTATAATAAAGGCACGTCCTTTCTTTATTGCCCCTGCCTTCACTCAGCAGGGGCTTTCTTGCATTATTGAAGCAGTTGAGTCGGCGTAACTATGTATTCGACACGATAAGCGAAGAATCGTATCCCTTATCATTAAGCACTTTTACTAGGTGGGCTTCCTCAACCAAGTAGGGGTATCGACCATAT
Organism: Paenibacillus sp. L3-i20; assembly: GCF_022180385.2. Classification (GTDB taxonomy): domain Bacteria; phylum Bacillota; class Bacilli; order Paenibacillales; family Paenibacillaceae; genus Pristimantibacillus. The sequence continues at coordinate 2,337,979 of NZ_BQME02000002.1, read as the reverse complement.
CCTCGCTTGTTAGGGGGTACTCGCTCAGCTTGTAATGAACCGTTCCTTACCCAAGACATTACGGTATCCTCACTTACGAGCCGACCGCGATTAGAAGCCGATAGTTTATGAGCAATAGTCGCTAGTGTGTAAAGCCTATCCATGATTACCGTCTCCCTTCATTAATAGAGTGCTCTACGAAGGCTCTTAAGTCAGCTTCTCGTATTCTCCATAGTGAACCGCTTAACTTCATTGCTTTAATCCGTCCCTCGTTGAGCCATTTGTAGCAAGTGACCTTTTCAATGTTCAACATCTTTGCTACTTCATCGGCGGAGTATAAGCGGCCTAGAAACGTTTTCATGTCATCCACGTTACAGACCTCCCTTAGTGTTATTGAGAATGAAGTTACGAAGTGACTCTTGAGGAATACGAATACTACCGCCTACCTTAACGCTAGGGAGAGTAGCATTATTACACATGCCGTACACCGTGGTGTACGAAAGATTTAGGATTTCCATTGCTTCTTTGATGGTGAATAAGCGTTCCATGAAGACCGTCCCCTTCGGTTGTGAATTAGTTACAAACACAATATAAGTAATCAGGCGGTAAGTTTAACGAAGACTCGTAGAAAAAACTTAAAATCAATAATTATCTGATAAATACGGGTCATTTTAGTTCGGGAAGGGGACAGAGAACAAAGGTAACCTTTTTCAGGAGAAACAAGGGGATAACTGTAAGTTAACAGGATAGTAATTGCTTGATTGAATCTAGCAATATTTTGAAAATCGGATTCTGATAAATGGGCTAATTAGGTTGTATTATCGATTATGCTGTCGGTATTGATAGTCTGCTCGTTTGTAATGTCACCAGACTCAAGTAAATTTGCTAAAACAAAAAAATCGCAACTATTTAATGCCCTGTCGCGATTGTTAGCCTGACAACGCTCAGGGAGGATTCACATATGAAAGTTGAAAGAACTTATGGAGATGCAATATCATTTCATGAACTGCTTATGCCGCTTATTAACTCGGAGATTGACAGATTAATAGAACAAGAAGTAGCTTTCCAGTATAATAAAGGTAACGCCAATACATCTCATAGTGAAGGGGTTGCGTAACTATGAGATGTGCAGTTTATATTCGAGTATCGACAGATAAAGAAGAACAAAAAACGTCATTAGAGAATCAGAGAAGTTTGTTCTTCCAGTACCTAGAGGATAAGGGTTGGGATGTATTTGACTTCTACATAGACGTTGAAAGTGGGACAACTAGCAAGAGAGAACATTTGCAACGTCTAATACAGGATGCTAAGGAAAGAAAATTTGATGTTATTGTTGCAAAAGAACTCTCACGCCTTGCTCGTAACGGTGGGCTGTCCTATCAAATTAGAGATATGGCTAGGGACAACCGAATTGACATCGTCACATTAGATAATGCAATTAACACTATTGAGGGTAAAGGTGAAATGTTTGGGCTTTATGCTTGGATGTATGAGCAGGAGTCACAACGTACATCAACTAGAATTAAAGCCGCCCTTAGCAGTAAGGCGAGGAAAGGCGAGTTTAAAGGGTCTGTACCACCGTATGGATACAGACTGAATAGCGGTAAGCTTGAGGATGACTCACCGAACATTGTAAAGAGGATATTCCGAATGTACTTAGAAGGCAAGGGATTTGATGCAATAGCACGTACTTTGACCCGTGAAGGATGTCCAACACCTGCCCAAGTTATCGGTAAGAAAAATGCAGGGCTATACTGGCAAGGTACTTCTATTAAGAAAATCTTGACTAACCCTCATTACATTGGTGACTTAGTTCAAGGAAGACAAACAACAGTAAGCGTTACGTCAAAGGTACGTGAAGAAATCCCAAAGGAAAAGCAAATCATTACTGAAAACGCCCACCAAGCCCTTATCTCAAGAGAGGACTTTGAAGCCATACAGCAATATATGGAGGATCGAAAGCGGCAACAAGCAAAGCCCAAGGCTAAGAAACATCTTTTTACAAACTATCTTTTCTGTGCCGATTGTGGGAAGGCTCAATGGTACGTCCAATATCGCAAAGGCTATGTATGTGGCAATTACTATAAGCATGGAAAACACGTATGTAGTCAGCATAGCGTGAAGGAAAAGGAACTCATTGGGGTTATCCTCGCTGACATTCGCAAAAGTGTGGAGAGCCTTAATGAGAAAGACGTTATGGTACGGCTAGAGGTAAAGACCTTGCAAGCAAATAAGCAAGCAGAGAAGCAAAAACAGTTATTATTGAAGTGCATTGAGAAGTTAAAGGAACAAAAAACAGGGTTAATTAGACTGTTAGCAAGTGGCACGATTACTGAGACCGACTATAAGGAAGCAACAAAGAGTGGGAATGCAGAACTGTATAACCTACAAGACCAGTTAAAAGGCTTCCAGTCTCTACAAGGTAACAACAGTACAGGGGAAAGTATCGTTCGATTGAAGAAAGAACTCAAGCAGTTCATGAAGTTGGGTGAACTGACGCCCGAAATGGTTCATCGGTTTGTTAATAAGATTGATGTTCAAGCGGATGGCTCGGTGAACATTCATTATAAGTTTGCCGCCACCGCTCTTCTTACGGCTTAAATTACAGTGACCGACACTCGACACATGTAGAGTGTACAGTGTTACTTAAATGGGCGGGGGATTCATAATTCAAACATAAGAAAAAGAGAAACGGCTGAAGTCCTTAATAAAAAGGATTTCAGCCGTTTATGTTCACAACTAATTAAATGTAATACCACCTGTTGGGTTTAATGTCGTTCCTCCAATTTCAACTTTAATCTCACTAGATAATGGAACATTATACTCATCAATTACGGTTCTCCACCACTCCCAAGCAAGGCCGGTAGCTTCTTTCGCAAAAATCCTTATATTTTTTGCATTAGGTGGCAGAGGAATGACTGTAGTGAAAGGAGCTGTTCTGTCTTGGTTGCTTCCTTCCCACTTTCTATGTGTTAGTACTTCCTCACCCTTTTCATCATAAGAAACTTCATCCCAGGATACATCAAATTGAGCGACATACCAGCCATAATGACCAAGCGATATTTTACCTTTAGAATATTCTGTAGCTGTAGTCTCAATATAATCTGTATTGTTATGAACGGCTGCAATTGCATTATCTTTTAAGAAAACACTTGTGTATGAAATTGGATATGCTGGATTCTTTAGACTGAATTCCGCATTATCTTTAATGATATTACGGATTTCACTAAAGTCTTTTGTAACGACCTTGTTATGCTTTTGCGAATCGCCGCCTAATACTACAGCTGTAAAGGAACTGTCTTCAAAAATATTCTTGTACTCGGATTTCGCTTCTGCATTGGCAGTATTCTGAAGCAAGGCTTTAAATGCTGCTTGTACGTCTTTGCTCTTAGAGGTTGTTTCTAATTTCACATAAATGGTTCTACCATAAGCTACATTTGATACCATAACAGGTGGGGATTGATCACTTACCCCTTTACGTTGTAAATCGTTAAAAGTAACACTAGCATCAAACAGATCTGATGGATCGTTAGGTAGTTCCGCATTTACCGTATAAAATATTTGTTTATATGCCGCGACCATCACTTTTTTCTCTCCACTAGCAATCGCATTAAAGTCAATTCCTAATGTAGAATCAAGATAGTTAGCGTTAACGCTCAGAGTACTTCCAATTTGAGATTTGCTATAAACCATTGATTCTGCGTACTGTAATCGTGCAGGTAAAGTGTGGGTTGCTGAGTACTTATCGCTCCATTGAGATACAAGCTCATCTACTGCTCCAGACACATTACCGTATGTTGGACTATTCACAGTAATTGAATTTTCATTTTTTAAACCTGGCAAATCAATACTAATAGTCAAAGGTTTTCTAGGTGCAAGTAATATACTAGGTTTATTTTCTGCAAAAGATTGATTTGCAAGTTGTAATGCTCCTGGGAAAGTGCGATTAGCCATAGAGTCAATAATTGAAATATCTATTGGAGAAGTTGAAAGTGACTTTTTGTTACGTTCTACGACTACAAATTTGCCATTTGAATTCATTCCTTCTTTTGGAACGAAACTAGCTATCTCATCACCACTTACTGCTAAAATATCGTTATTATTGTAGTCTAAGTTTGCTATACCGGTATTAATGTCATTGGAGTTGCTTGTTTCACTGACTAAACTAGAATTAACGGTTTCGGCATAGGAGGTAACTGGAAAATGTACAGTAGCGAAAATAACAGATACAATAGCGATTAATTTTATAATTCTAGCATGATTTCGAACCTTCATAAGATGTCCCCCCTGAGATGTGAGTATAACGTCAATCAGTTCTGATCACGTTACATATTTTGTGGAATACTAATTATATCGACAATTTCCGAAGTAATCTGTAGATTGATCCATATGGGGGAGTACATCTTTTAGGTTGTTCATACTTTCTACTCTAAACATGTGGAGGTGATAGTGAGATTTGAAAGAAATGATACAGTCCAATAAACTGTATCTTAATTCGAATGGAGAGGATTGGAGATATATTCCAATCCTCGAATACTTTGATTGTTTGGATAAGCCTTTGGAGGAATTGCTTCAATACCTGTTCATCGCTAATGTAAGCAGTTCTTGCTGTTGTCGTCAGCGATCTAACCTACGTACGTGTAGCTGGCAGATGGCATTACGTATGCTTATTTATAGATCTCTTTAACCGTGAAATCATAGGCTTTAGCAGCGGTTCAAAGAAGAATGCAGAACTTGTTACCGATGCATTGAAAACATTTGGCATCACTAGATCCCTTAGTAGAAAGGACTGTCCCTACGATAACGCTGTAGCGGAAGCTACTTTCAAACTTTTCAAAACAGAATTCGCTAACCAAACTCATTTTCGTACGGGTGAAATTCTCCAATATGCCAAGCCTACAAACAATATACCTCCGACCATATTTCCAAGTGTGACAGGCAGCATATTATGAAGCCAGCCTGCTAGATTAATGGCTTCAGGATGATTAGGCAGCAGCATTGCAACGCTTAGAAGCGTCATATTTGCAACACTATGCTCATATCCGCTGCCAATAAAAGCAAATAGGCACCACCATATGGCGAACATTTTTGCTCCTTCGCTTTTTAAACGCATACTCATCCAAATGGCCAAACAAACTAACCAATTACAGAGTATCCCTCGAAAAAACAATTCACTAAAGGGGGTCGTCATCTTCTTGGAAGCAGAGTTGAAAATTAAATGATCAGCTGGTGCAGTATCAAATAGTCCTGATGCTTTTACAAGTAAGGCAAGTATAATGGCTCCTAGCAAATTTCCGATAAATACAATGACCCAATTTGACAAAGTATCCTTTATCGTTGTTTTCCCTGATAAAGTACTGACAGTATAAATCATGTTGTTGCCAGTAAACAATTCTGCTCCGGCAATAATAACTAAGGTCAGTGCGATCCCGAAGCTTGCTCCCATTATGAGCGATTGGTAGGGCGAGCTCACTTGAGCTAACGGTGCTCCAAGAGAAAAAATAAGAATAATACCTAATCCGACATAGGCTCCGGCAAATAAAGTTGCAATAAAATATCCGAGCGGCTGCTGCTTCATATAATCACGCTTTATTGCACCTGCTTCAGCAATCGTTTCTATGTTTTGTTTGTACATATACATTCCTCTTTCACATAGGGTTCAAAGCTTCTATTTATTGGGGTGTAATAATTGCTAAACAAAGATGTATACTTTGCCATGATCAATTGAAGTGTCATATGTTGCTACACATCCATCATCTGGTTCTTGAACCGTTCCATCGAGCAAGGAAACCTTGAAATCACGAAGTGGGCAGAACACATATTCACCAGAAACAATGCCTTCAGCAAGCGGACCTTGCGTATGCGGGCAAATCCCGCCAATTGCTTTAACACGATCATCCAGCAGGCGAAACACTGCGATTCTATTGCCATCTACAACGATCTCACGTCCAATTCGCTGCTGCATCTCATCAAAATGTGCGACAAATACTTTTTGCTTGACTAGAGTCATTGTTATCTTCTCCCCACTGTATAGAGTTCTTTTTCCATGTTTTCATTCTCACGAACAGTTGTCCATGGATCATTGCGTTTGCCAGCAACTGCCTCATCCAGTTCTGCAAGTAAATTCTTGCACTGTTCCTGGTCTAGCAAGACAGATTTGATATGATCGAAACCTAGTCTTTCTACCCATGGTGCAGTACGTTCCGCATAGATTCCCGTCTTGCGATAGTATTGAATCAACGCTCCACAAAGATCAATAACCTCTTGCTCAGTCTCGACAGTTGTTAGAAGAATTGCCTCCTTTACTTCGGTTCCACCATTTCCTCCTATATAAATTTGGAAGCCGTTCTCTAGGCCTATGACACCAAAGTCTTTCACTCCACTCTCTACGCAGCTGCGAGGGCAAGCAGAAATCCCCATTTTAAACTTATGCGGTGTGTCAATAAACTCGAAGCGCTCCTCTAGTTTAATTCCGAGTCCCATGGAATCCTGCGTACCAAATCGACAGAAATTAGCTCCGACACATGTTTTGACAGAGCGCATTGCTTTGGCATAGGCGGAAGCAGATGTCATATCCAGTTCCTCCCAAATCTCAGGCAGATCTTTCTTCTTTACGCCAAATAGGCCAATGCGTTGACTGCCTGTTATTTTAACAAGCGGGACCTGATACTTGTCTGCAACCTGTGCAATTTTGAGCAATTGCTGTGGCGTTGTTTGTCCACCTCGCATTCTTGGAATGACAGAGTAGCGACCATCATTTTGAATGTTGCCATGCATACGTTCATTGACAAATCGAGATTCTTTTTCATCAATATGTTCATTGGGAAACGTAACATGAAGATAAAAATTGATTGCAGGACGACATTTGGTGCATCCCTCAGCGTTGCGGAAGTTTAGCTCATGGAATACCTCTTTCGTTGTCGTTAAGCCTTTTTGATGGATCTGCAGTACAATTTCGTCTCTCGTTAAATGAGTACAAGCACATATACCAGTAGGGGCCTTAGTAACTTTATCTCCTATCACATGAGTTAATAGTTCACTGATGGTAGATTTACATTTGCCACAGGAATTCCCCGCCTTTGTACAACGTGAAACCTCTGCAACAGATGTTAATTGCTTAGCATGAATCGCTTGAACAATTGTGCCCTTCGTGACACCATTACAGCCGCACACCGTATCTGCATCGTCCCAATCCGCAACACTCATGCTTGCCTCACCACCCGCTGAAGCCAGCAGTGTCACAGGATTGAGTGTCGTAATATCAATCCTATCTCGCAGCATTTTATAGTATCGATTTTCCTCAGAAGTATCACCATAAAGAACAATTCCAATTACTCTATTATTTTGTATATAAAGCTTCTTATAGCTATTAGCCAAGCCATTGTAAGCCTCGATTCCTTTAATATCATCACTCTCATGGATAATTCCTGCTGAGAAGAGATCACAACCTGATACCTTTAAAGAGGTGGAAACAGTGCTGCCTCGATAGCCCTCAGTTACTCGATCTGTCAAAACATCCGCCAACACTTGTGCCTGTTCATAAAGTGGTGCCACAAGTCCATACGTCATTTGATTATGCTGGGCACATTCACCTACAGCATAGACATTCTCAGCACTCGTCGCCATAAAATCATCGACCACAATTCCGCGCTCAACGTTCAAACCAGCTTCCCTTGCTATTCCTGTTACGGGTCTAATTCCAACGGACATCACAACTAAATCTGCTTCTAGAACAGTACCGTCACTAAATTCAAGTGCTTCTACTTTAGTTGTTCCTAATATGCGAGCTGTTTTTTTCTCCATTAAAAACGTAATGCCTTGCTGCTCCAAATCCTTTTTCAGCAGTTGTCCTGCTTGCTCATTTAGCTGGGTTTCCATTAACCATTTTTCCAAGTGAACAACAGTTACCTCCATGCCTTGGTCAATTAAACCTTTGGCTGCTTCAAGGCCTAACAATCCTCCGCCAATCACTGCTGCTCGCTTGCAACTTTTAGCCTTCTCAATCATTTGTATGGTATCGTCAATCGTGCGGAAGCCCACAACTCCTTGAAGATGTGCACCCTCAATTGGTAAAATAAAGGATCTTGAACCTGTAGCAATAATACATTTGTCATACGTTATACATGTTCCACCTGCTGTTGTTACTCGTTTGTTTTCTGTATCTATTCGTACAGCAGGATCGTGGTGAACGAGCCGAATGCCATTATCCTTGTACCATTGCATTGGATTGGTAATAATCTCATCGACCGTCATCTTTTTCTGCAATACATTGGATAACATAATGCGATTGTAGTTTGTGTATGGCTCTTCGCCAATGATCGTTATTTCATATTTGGTGGAGTTGCGTTCCAAAATTTCTTCAATCGTTCTTACGCCTGCCATGCCATTTCCGATTAACACTAGTTGTTCATTCATCATAGCAATCCTCCTCATTGTGAAAAAAATCACACATATTGTGAAAACTTTCACATTACTTAAGTTGAATATATCATATACTTGGAAATTGGTAAATTAGAAAATATGTTGCCTCTGTATACCCGGCACATGTGGAGGCAGAAGTATTGATGATACGAAATGAGACATTTAAGTAATGAAAAGCCCAACCCTTCAGAACTGCACCCCAACTGTTAGACACCAATTAATAATTGGAGGTGCAGTTTTTCTATGGCTGAAGTTACTGCCGAAGATAAATTACAAGCATTTGAACGTTAGTTAAATGGAAATGAAAGTTTAACTAAAATTGATTTAATGAAGGAGGAAAGCGGAGGAGAAAGCACCATTCCCAAATATTCTAATGATGATTTTGGACTTATGGAGAACAGTGATTAAGCAGTCAAATTGCGATTTCTTATACTGATCTTGCTTCTTGCAATAGAATGTTAATTCCTCCTCGCAAGATTAAGATGCCTTTTTTTCTCATGACTCTACAGAGCATTGAAGATGGGAAGGAATTGACGCCTATAAATTAAATAAAAGCCCATGGTCAGCAAATTATTTAAGGGACATTTGATCCAAAAGCGCGATAAATTCTGTTGCTGCTGGAGAAAGATGAGTACCACGGCGATATACATACATAACGCCCCTTTGAAACTCCACTCCTTTTACTGGAACCTCGACTAATAATCCGTTTTCAATTTCTTGTTTAATTGCTAAATCCGAGACAACCGAAATGCCAAGTCCATGAATGACGCTTTGCTTAATTGCTTCTAAGCTACTTATCTCCATATACTTTGGAAAATCAAATCCATGTTTTCTAAATTCCCCTTCAAGATAATCTCGAGTAGCTGATTTAGATGGTTTCAAAATCATCGTTTCATTTACTAAATCCTCTAAAGAACACTCTTTACGTTGAGCAAGATGATGCTGGCTATTGACGACTAGAACAAGTTTATCTTGATGAAAAGTATTCGTTGCGAAGTAACTTTCATCAACTGGTATTCGGTTCGAGAGAACCAATAATTCCACTTTGTTGGATTCTAGCATGTTAATTAAGTGTGTTGATGAAGTAATATTCATGTTGATCTTTATACCGGAATATTTTTTGGTAAAGTTGCTAAGAACAGCAGGAAGAAGGTATACCCCAACGAAATTGCTTGCCCCAAAGGATAGTGTTCCGAAAGCTAAGTTGTCCAACTGCTTTATATGCTCTTTTGAAGAATGAACGAGATTAATGATTTGTTCGGCATATGGTTTAAAATGTTCTCCCTGGTTGGTTAAGAATAGCTTTTTTCCGATACGGTCAAAAAGCGGAAACCCCAAGTCTTTCTCCAAACTTTGAATTTGCATAGTTACAGCTGGTTGTGAACAATAAAGTTGCTCTGCCGCCTCAGTAAAGTTTAAACATTTTGACAGCGTTATAAATGTCTGCAGCTTAATTAAATTCATATCCAACCGCCCCTTCTAAATCATGCTTTTTTAATTTTATAAAATTATATCAAATGGGTTAATGTTCTTACAAATACAGTTGTGATAATTAAGAAGTTTAACTGTAGTAAACAACTATAAGGAATCGTTATGATTTTCAAAAACAAATCAAATTGTATTATGGATTAGGGTTGATATAATGAAAGCGTAACCAATACTAGTGCAAGGGGGATTCAAAATGACTGATGAAAAAGTCGGAAAAGTTGGGAATGAACCACCTGTAAAAAAGAATGGCCGTTTTGAGAACGGTATGAAAAAGTGGGGAATTCCTGTTGCAATTATTGTTGTTCTAATATTACTATTCATGCCTAATCCGGAAGGATTAGATCCTGCAGCGCAAAAATCAATCGCGATATTTGCCGGTGCATTAATCATGTGGATTACAACTCCAATACCGATTTATCTAACATCGCTACTTGTGATTCTGTGCCTTCCATTAGTTGGGGCCGTTAGTAGTACGAAAGCAGCTTTTGGAACATTAGGGTTTGACGTTATTTGGTTAATGGTTTCTGCATTTGTCTTAACTTCAGCTATGATGAAATCTAATTTAGGTAGAAGGTTCTCGCTATGGATGGTTACGGCGTTTGGTAAAACACCGACAAGAACTTTGGCAGTTTTGGTTTTAATTAACTTTATATTAGCGTTTTTTGTTCCATCTACGACGGCACGTGCTACACTTATGATGCCGATTGCTTTAATTTTATTGGAAGTCTATAAAGCCATCCCTGGGAAAAGCCGACTTGGTAAAGTGATGATGCTTCAAGGTCTGCAAGCGGATGCCCTTGCTACATCGGGTGTCATGACGGCTACTGCAGGGAACATTATTGCAGTCGGTTTCATTAACGAGCAAGCCGGTGGCAGCATTGGATATATGGATTGGCTTTTTGCCTCAATGCCTGCTGCTATCATAACGATGGTAATCACGTTCTTCATTGGATTGAAACTATTCTCTGTAAAAAAAGAAGGTAATTTTGAAAATGTAATGGATACACTTAAGGGGGAACTAGAGAAATTAGGTTCTTTCTCTGTAGCTGAAAAGAAAGCAACGGCTATCTTTATTTTAACTGTCTTCTTGTGGGCTACAGGAGACTATCATCTAGGCTGGTTTGGCTTTGAGATTGATACGGCACAGACAGCGGTTCTTGCTGCTATCCTCTGTCTGCTACCAAGAGTGGGAATGCTGGAGTGGAAGGATGCAAACATCAAATGGGAATTGATGTTATTCGCAGCTGGTGCTTATGCAGCAGGAAATGCTTTGGATGATTCGGGTGGCGCAATATGGCTTATCGATAAAGTAGTTGATGGTTTAGGAATCGACAAGATGTCACATACGATGGTAGCTATAGTCGTCATATTCATTGCGATGTACAGCCATCTTATCTTTACGAGTAAAACGGTTCGGGTAACGATTTTGATACCAGCTTTCATTGCTTTAGCAAAAACGCTAGGTATGGACCCTGTACCATTAGCGCTAGCTGCCGCTATGACGACGACATTTACGATTACGCTTCCGCCGCATTCAAAAGTAAATACCATTTATTTTTCGAGTGGTTTCTTCTCTGTTTTGGATCAAGTAAAGTATGCGATTGTAACTTGTTTTATTGGTGCAACCGTTATATGTATTGGCTACTTTACTTGGTTTGGTCTATTGGGACTATAGGATTAGGGGGAGAACACCATGATAAACAGAAAAGTTATAATGGCAATTGCAGACGGGCTTGGAGACCGGCCCCATACAATGTTAGGCAATAAGACACCATTGGAATATGCCCGGACACCGAATCTGGATGATCTGGCTTCAGAAGGAATTACAGGAATGATGGATCTGATTGCTCCCGGTATCCCTGTGGGAACAGATATGGGCCATTTAATATTATTCGGTTACGAGCCACAGCATTATCCCGGCCGGGGCCCTATTGAAGCACTCGGAATCGGAATGGAAGTAAAACCGGGGGATATTGTATTACGCTGTAATTTTGCCACAGTAGATGAAGCCGGGATTGTTGTTGACCGCCGCGCAGGAAGAATTCGCGAGAAAACTAATGAAATAGCCAAGTCTATAAATGGTATGGAGCTTGAAGATGGGGTAGTCGCTTATTTAGAGCCTGCTACGGAGCATCGTGCAGTACTAATTCTACGCGGAGACGGTTTAAGTGATCAAGTCAGTGATTCTGATCCTAAAGCTCCAAACGATGGAAAACCTTATCATCACATAGAACCTAAGGATGCATCCAAGGAAGCCCAAAAAACAGCATACCTGTTAAATGTATTCCTTAAGAAGGCCCACGAAATATTATCATCGCATCCCGTTAATGTAGAACGTATTACGGCAGGGAAATTACCGGCTAATTTTATTTTAACAAGGGGAGCCGGCCGGATGGTAGATATAGAACCAATAGCCGAGAAACTAAACATAAATGTGAGTTGTATAGCAGGCGAAAGTACTGTATTAGGCGTTGCCAAGTTAGCAGGCTACAAGACTTTTACGGATAGCAGTATGACTGGTAACATTGATACGAATATAGAATTAAAAGCGAAACTGGCTATAGAGGAAATAGCTAACAATGATATCGTGTACGTTCATATGAAGGCACCTGACGTTAAAGGCCACGATAATAAGCCGCTTGAAAAAACAAAATCAATAGAACTATTCGATCAGATGGTAGGAATGATTAGGGAAAAACTACCTGATAACGTATACTTGGCTTTGGCGGCGGATCATTCCACTCCATGCGAAGTTGGAGAACATACAGGTGAACCGGTTCCTGTCCTAATCGCCGGACCAAGTATTCGAAAAGATCGAGTCTCACAATATAATGAAATGGATTGTGCATATGGTGGAATGGGGCGCTTAACTGGGAGTGACTTTGTAAGAACACTTCATGATTTATTGGGATTTGTGAAAAAACAAGGAAATTAAAATTATTCAATCTAATGAAATTGGCTTTATTTGAAATATCTACCAACGTTCTTAATGTTTATAAATTAATTTTTGCTCCGGAACTTCCAACATTTTGAGCAGCATCACGACACCTCTGAACGCGTTGCTGTGTCGTTCGGAACAAAGTTATTTCCGCCGCGACGATTCACAATACCGAGCTTGTGAATCGTTCGCTTACGTCGGGATGTTTTCGTCATCAGCAAGGCCGCTTGTTGTATTTGCGTAACGAGTTTAATACTTTGGCGATCATCGACGCCATCTCCGCACGAGTAATCTGCATATCAGGTCGGAAGCTGCCGTTCTTGTATCCATTGATGATTTCCATTTGCATGGCGAGCGCTGCATCGAATAATGTCTTTTTAAAGCAGGGGGAATGGCTGCATGGAGAATGGGGAAACCCAGTTCCATTCAGCCATTCCCCTGTTTTTATATCACGAATTCAATAAATGCTTTCTTTTTATATCAATCGGGTTTATAGTAAATATTTGAATTTATGTTCTCCGTGCGTAATAGGGAATCTAGCAATAATCTTGAGGAGAAAAGAACCGATGATTCGTGTAATGCTTATTGATGATGAAGAAGATGCGTTGAACTTGTTGGAGATATTACTAGAAAAAATTGGGAATATTAATGTAATAGGAAGGTATATTAATCCGATAGAAGCGATTGAAGCTTTAGGTAATTCCCCTGTAGATGCAGTATTCCTAGATAACCAAATGCCGGGGATGAAGGGAACGGAAGCTGCTAGAAAGATTAGAGGTATGCTTCCTAAAATACCAATCGTATTTATAACGGCATATGCGGAATATGCGGTCGAAGCGTTTGAAGTTCAATCGATCGACTATTTGCTGAAGCCACTTACGATTGATAGATTGCAGAACACGATTGAGCGCATTAAACAAACTTTACCAGAGTCCGTCATTCAGATACGCCAAAGCGCAAGCATCACACCGACCGTTCGTTGTCTGGGAGGCTTTCATATTGTTTTGTCGAGTGACGAGAACAAGGTGCTGACCTGGAAAACAAAGAAGGAAAAGGAGCTTTGCGCGTTCCTTATTCATTATGCAGGAAGGTCTGTAAGTACCGCATCAATTATTGAGGCGTTGTGGCCGGGGTATGATCTGAATAAGGCGAAAACGTATTTATATACATGCCTCTCCTATTTAAGGAGTAGCTTGGCGAAGCATCACATTCCAATCCATATACATAAAGCGGATGTAGGGTTTGGGATTACTTTAGATGGGCTGACGGTCGATGTAATCGAATTTAAGCAGTTGCTAAGTGACATGTTGTCTAAAGAGGATATAGATGAAAAGGCTTACAAAAAAGTGAATCAGATGTACAAAGGCGAATATATGGAAGCTTGCGATTTTGGCTGGGCCATCGCAAGACAACTAGAGATCAAAAGCTTGTATGTCCGTGTACTTCGCAAATGGTACACACATTTTCAAAGTCAGGGCAATCTGACGCTTGCAATGGAGAGCATGCAAAACCTATTGCAACTTACTCCTGATTCCGAAATCGATGGGCGTGAGTTGATCAAGCTTCATCTGAAGCAGGGTAATCGAAATGAGGCCTATCGAGTATGTATGCAATTGGAACATGCGGTACGTTTTCAACTTGGAACTGAGCTGGAGGAAGAGACGTTGTGGTTATTTGAGCAAGCGAAAAACAAGACTGAGCGGCAAAGCCAATGAGAAAAAAATTAGCGGCGGCGGTTATCACACTATCACTCTTGGTTGCAACCTATGGGATGCTGTTGACTTACGTCTCTATCCATAAAAAGTCCATGCCTGTTGCGATGAATGGAATGATGGACTTAACCGCATGGGAATTCGAAGAAGATGGAAGTGTACGTCTGGATGGACAATGGGAATTTTATAAGGACCAGCTGCTGGGTCAAAAGCGCTCACTCTCTCCTGATGTTATAGGAGGGGGAGAATCTGCAATGATTCGGGTTCCTGGATCATGGTCAAAGCAGATGGATACAATTGGAATGGCTACTTATCGTTTACGGGTTCGAATAGACGATGCAAGCACCGTATACGGATTGAAAACAGCGTCTATTCTGATTTCCAATCGGATTATCGTCAATGGAAAGATTGTCGGATCCAGCGGGAATCCAGCAGAGAAGCAAAGTTACAGGGCACTTAACAAACCGTATGTCAGCTACTTTACGTTGCAGCCGGGCTGGAATGAAATTTTGGTTCAAGTGGCTAACTATGAATTTCATGTAAGCAGTGGAATTTACGAATCGCTACTCTTAGGCAAGGCCGAGCAAATTGCCGGGCTTCGCGATCGAGCTACGGCTCATGATTGGATCACGTTAACCGCATTTCTGATCATGGGATTATATTTTATCGGATTATTTTCCCAACGTAGAAATGATGTATCACTTGCGGTGTTTGGCATCGTTTGCGTATGTATCGCTGCATTTACAAGCGTTAGCGGAGAGAGAGTATTATTTGATGCGATCGGTCCGTTACCGTTCTGGCTTTATTTTCGCATACAGATGGTTTTGACAGTTGGGGTAGGTGTTGGATTTTTTTTGTATGTATATACTGCATTCCGGCCTTATTGCTTGAAATGGCTCACGCGAGGCGGTCTAGCCGCAGGGGTGATTCTTGTCTTACTGAATATAGGCTTCGCCTCCCAGCTTGCAAATGGGCCGTTTCGTCAATTGACATCATTATACGTTACGATCTCGTTGCTGTATGCCACATATGTGTTCGTATATACAGCCCTGCACAAAGTAACGGGGAGCGGGTATTTGGCGGTTGCTGCATTGGCTTTGAATGCGCTGGTGCTGAAACAAAATATGAATGTTTATTTCGGCGTGCCGATCTATTCACTTGCGCCTATTGAACCTTTTCTTGTTCTGCTGATGCTAGCGCTTCTAATGTCGCTCCGGTTCTCGAACGCATTCAAAAAAATTGAGGAGCTGTCCGGGCAATTGCTGCAAACGGACAAGTTAAAGGATGATTTTTTGGCACGAACCTCGCATGAATTCAAGACGCCTCTTCACGGGGTGATGAATATTTCAAGGTCGATGTTGAACGATGGGGAACACCCACCAACTGCCAAGCAACAGGAGAAGCTTCAGTTAATTACCGAC
This sequence comes from Paenibacillus sp. L3-i20, assembly GCF_022180385.2. Taxonomy (GTDB): domain Bacteria; phylum Bacillota; class Bacilli; order Paenibacillales; family Paenibacillaceae; genus Pristimantibacillus. Next base: position 2,322,020 of record NZ_BQME02000002.1, on the reverse strand, counting down.
ATTACCAAGAAGCTTTCACAGCTCGTTTACGACATCTTAGACTTATCTAAACTGAAGCAAGGCGAGCTGATAATCGTACCAGCACCCATTGATGTTCGTTCTATTGCGGAGGTGCAAGTGCGCTTTTATTCCTACCTCTGTATGGAAAAACAGATTCAATTGGTGAACGATGTTCCTGCGCAGTTGCCTCCCGCTTATGCCGATGAAATTCGTCTGAGCCAAGTTATTGGAAATCTGCTTGACAATGCAATCAAGCATACGGAGAACGGGAGGATTGTCGTTACTGGGAGAGAACTTGAAGGCAAGCTCGAAATTGCAGTGCACGATACAGGAGAAGGTATAGAGCCTCAAGACATTCCCTTCATCTTTGAACCGTTCAAATCGCTGGAGAGTGCACAGCACCGCGGCTTCGGATTAGGGCTACCGATCGCGAGGCAACTGGTCGAGCTGCAAAAGGGTAAGCTATCTGTTGCTTCCACGCGTGGAGTCGGTTCGACTTTTACATTCACGCTTCCGATTGCCAATAAGCAAAGCGAAGCAGCATTGACCGTGTCCTATCTAAGCCCACAGGTCATGCCTAAGGAAACAGAATATTCCTTCGTTACACCCTATCATGTGAATTTAAACGGCAAACATACAGTTCTTATCGTCGATGATCAATACGTGAACTTGAAAGTCTTATTGGACACACTGCAACCCCTCGATTATCGAGTGATTGCAGTTAAAAACGGTTTTGAAGCGCTGGAGCAGATCGATCAATTGGGTAGAATTGATCTCGTTATTCTTGATCTCATGATGCCGGGCATGTCGGGCTATGAAGTTTGCCAAGAAATTCGCAAAAGATATTCGCTGCTCGAGCTACCTGTCCTAATGGTGACAGCAGCGATACAGCCCCAAGATAAAGTGGCTGCCTTTCAAGCGGGGGCGAATGATTATTTGCCGAAGCCTTTCGATTTAGAGGAGCTTAAGGCAAGAATCGGCAGTCTGCTCGCGATGAAGGAGTCGCTTGGCCGAGCGGTCCATATGGAAGTGGCATTTTTGCAATCGCAGATCAAACCGCACTTTTTGTTTAATGTGCTGAATAGTATTGTGGCCTTAAGCTATATGGATGTGGAGCGCGCACGGAAGATGATTGCCGATCTCGCTGATTACTTGCGAGGAAGCTTCCGATTTAGTAATACGGAGGAGCGTATCGGGTTTGCAGAAGAATTCAGTCTTATTCGAACGTATGTAGAAATTGAAAGAACCCGGTTTAAAGATCGCATTCGTTTTAACTATAATATCGCAGAGACTGCTTATGGTGTACACATGCCGCCGCTTCTGTTGCAGCCGCTTGTAGAAAATGCGATTCGCCATGGTATCGGCGATCGGATTGATGGCGGCACGGTGACGTTGACGGCGGAAAAGTTGGATGGGATGTGGCAATTTGTTGTGGCCGACGATGGCGTTGGAATCACTCCTGAACGGTTGAAAACGCTACTTGAAAGGGGCGATTCTGACGGGTCACAGGGGGTAGGCTTACAAAATATCAACAAGCGATTGAAATACGAATATGGAAATTCGCTAGAGTTGGAAAGTGAATTGGGATATGGTACGAAGGTCACTATTCGCATTCCTGATGCGCCAATTTAACAAAATGTGTCGAATTGTGAAAGGGGTTCTCATCTTTTTAAGGTGAGGCCTCTTTTTTATGAGGAATATTGTCGATTTTTAAGGTTTTTTTAAGGTGACGTCGGTTATGCTGAGCTAACGAATTAAGTGACTGAACGATACTTTTGAAAGGAAGATGAAGAGTGATATCAATAAAGAGAAGAAGCAAGAAAACTGATAGATTAAGAAAAGTGTTGCATTATTTACTAGCTATGATTCTATTAATACCGATTCTAGCAAACGGCGGCACGGCATCGGCTGCATCTGGCTGGTCGCTAATAGACGGTGGTGGAGCCAATGGGTTGAACGTAAATCCCGCAAATAGGGGGGAATACCCTGGAACAGCTGTATGGAATGGCGAGGTTTACGTTGCTTGGCAAGAAAGAATCGTTCCAGGCGCATTTAGCAATCAAATTAGAGTCAAGAAGTATAATGGAACGAGCTGGATAAGTGTCGATGGCAACGGCCCGAATGGGTTGAACGTAAATGCTGCCAAAGCCGGAACCAGACCTACAATGGTCGTGTTTGATAATGCTTTATATATCGCATGGACCGAAGCGGTTACATCGTCCCTTAATCAAGTTCGGGTCAAGAAATTCAACGGCACGAGTTGGATAAGCGCTGAAGGAGGAAGCTTGGCCGGAATAAATGCAGATGCTTCTAAAGATGCATTCGGTCCTAGTTTGGCTGTATACAAAAATGCTCTGTATGCTACTTGGACTGAGGCTGGTCAAGTTCGAGCAAAGAAGTATGACGGTGCTGAGTGGACGAGTGTTGATGGCGGCGGTGCAACCGGCTTAAATGTGAATCCGTTACGAGTCGCAGGTTTTCCTATTATGAGTGTATTAGGCAATGACTTATATCTAGTTTTTTCTGAAGTTTCTGGAACTAATTATCAAATACGAGTAAAAAAGTATGATGGTATAAGCTGGACGATTATAGACGGCAGTACGACTGGTTTGAATATGGTAAGTTCAAAAAGCGCGACTTATCCGTCGGTAGTTGTTGTCGACAATGCCTTATATGTGGCATGGGATGAGCCAATCGGTAATACGGATAATCAAGTTCGAGTGAAAAAATACGATGGTACCACTTGGTCGAGTATTGACGGCGGCGGTATGAATGGAATAAACGTCAATCCTAATTTTCGAGGTCACCATGTTGAATTAGCTGTGGTCAACAACGAGTTGTATGCGGTGTGGCAAGAACATACCGGTACAGGTTCATTTTTTAAAGTTCGTGTAAAAAAGTATGATGGTACCACTTGGAGAAGCGCCGAAGCAAACTGGAACGGTGTGAATGTAAATGCAACGAAATCATCTTTTTTTCCTGCTGTGGCTGTACTAAATAATGTTTTATACGTAGCTTGGCAAGAGAAGAACAATACGGAAGAACAAGTACGGGTGGGTAGATATACGGCACCATTACCTCCTGCAATTAACAGCGTAAGCGTCAGCCCGGGCACCGCAAGCGTCATGCAGGGCGGAGGCAAGCAGCTAGCTGCTTCTGTAGATGCAGTGGGCGGTGCGGCGACAACGGTCACGTGGTCAAGTAGTGATGCCAGTAACAAAGTATCCGTGGGTGGTTCGGGAATCGTGAGGGTCGCGGCTGATGCAGCGCCTGGCAATTATACGATTACGGCAACGTCAACGGTAGATAGTAGCAAAAAGGGCAACGCGACGATTACGGTTACTTTAGCGCCGGCGGTTAATAGCGTGAACATCAGCCCTTCTAGTGCAAGCGTCATGCAGGGCGGAGGCAAGCAGCTAACTGCTTCAGTAGATGCAGTGGGCGGTGCGGCGACAACGGTCACGTGGTCAAGTAGTGATGCCAGTAACAAAGTATCCGTGGGTGGTTCGGGAATCGTGAGGGTTGCGGCTGATGCAGCACAGGGAGATTATACGATTACGGCAACGTCAACGGTGGATAGCAGCAAAAAGGGAACTGCGACGATAACTGTTACTGCGGCTCCGATAGCGCCAGCGGTTAATAGCGTAAGCGTTAGCCCTGCTAGCGCAAGCGTTGTGCAAGGCGACAACACGCAACTTTCGGCTACAGTAGATGCCGTTGGCGGAGCGGCGACGACGGTCACTTGGTCAAGCAGTGATGCCAGCAACAAAGTGTCCGTTGACGGATCGGGGAATGTGTCGGTCGGAGCGGATGCAGCGCCAGGTAATTATACAATTACGGCAACGTCAACGGTAGATAGCAGCAAAAAGGGAAGTGCGACGATAACTGTTACTGCGGCTCCGATAGCGCCAGCGGTTAATAGTGTAAGCGTTAGCCCTGCTAGCGCAAGTGTCGTACAAGGTGGCAATACGCAACTTTCCGCTACGGTAGATGCCGTTGGCGGAGCGGCGACGACGGTCACTTGGTCAAGCAGTGATGCCAGCAACAAAGTGTCCGTGGATGGTTTGGGTAACGTGACGGTCGGTGCGGATGCAGCACTCGGCAATTATATAATTACGGCAACGTCAACGGTGGACAGCAGCAAAAAGGGAAGTGCGACGATAACTGTTACTGCGGCTCCGATAGCGCCAGCGGTTAATAGCGTGATCGTCAGCCCTGCTAGCGAAAATGTTGCGCAAGGTGGCAACACGCAACTTTCCGCTACGGTAGATGCCGTTGGCGGAGCGGCGACGACGGTCACTTGGTCAAGCAGTGATGCCAGCAACAAAGTGTCCGTGGATGGTTTGGGTAACGTGACGGTCGGTGCGGATGCAGCACTCGGCAATTATATAATTACGGCAACGTCAACGGTGGACAGCAGCAAAAAGGGAAGTGCGACGATAACTGTTACTGCGTCTCCGATAGCGCCAGCGGTTAATAGCGTAAGCGTTAGCCCTGCTAGCGAAAATGTTGTGCAAGGTGGCGATACGCAACTTTCCGCTACGGTAGATGCCGTTGGCGGAGCGGCGACGACGGTCACTTGGTCAAGCAGTGATGCCAGCAACAAAGTGTCCGTGGATGGATCGGGAATCGTGACAGTTGCAACTGATGCAGCGCCAGGAGCTTACACAATCACGGCAACATCAACGGTAGATAGCAGCAAAAAGGGAAGTGCGACGATAACTGTTACTGCGACTCCGATAACGCCAGCGGTTAATAGCGTAAGCGTTAGCCCTGCTAGCGAAAATGTTGTGCAAGGTGGCGATACGCAACTTTCCGCTACGGTAGATGCCGTTGGCGGAGCGGCGACGACGGTCTCTTGGTCAAGCAGTGATGCCAGCAACAAAGTGTCCGTGGATGGATCGGGAATCGTGACAGTTGCAACTGATGCAGCACTAGGAGCTTACACAATCACGGCAACATCAACGGTGGACAGCAGCAAAAAGGGAAGTGCGACGATAACTGCTACTGCGTCTCCGATAGCGCCAGCGGTTAATAGCGTAAGCGTTAGCCCTGCTAGCGCAAGCGTTGTGCAAGGCGACAACACGCAACTTTCGGCTACAGTAGATGCCGTTGGCGGAGCGGCGACGACGGTCACTTGGTCAAGCAGTGATGCCAGCAACAAAGTGTCCGTGGATGGATCGGGAATCGTGACAGTTGCAACTGATGCAGCGCCAGGAGCTTACACAATCACGGCAACATCAACGGTGGACAGCACCAAAAAAGGCAGTGCGACGATTACCGTTACGGCAGCGCCGATAGCGCCAGCGGTTAATAGCGTGATCGTCAGCCCTACTAGCGAAAATGTTGTGCAAGGTGGCAATATGCAACTTTCCGCTACAGTAGATGCCGTTGGCGGAGCGGCGACGACGGTCACTTGGTCAAGCAGTGATGCCAGCAACAAAGTGTCCGTTGACGGTTTAGGTAACGTGACAATAGCAGTGGATGCAGTGCCTGGTAATTATACGATTACGGCAACGTCAACAGTGGACATCAGCAAAAAAGGGAATGCGACGATTACGGTCACCGCAGCGCCGATAGCTCCTACCTATACGATTGCTGCTCTAACGAATCAAATGTTAACGGTACTTACTCAGGGGTACGTATCTGGTACCCAAGACACCAAAACTATCGCCATCACAAATACTGGTACAGGCACTTTGACGAATTTATCGGTAAAGCTTAGTGGCGTAAATAGTAACGATTTTGTAATTACGCAGCCAGCTTCTGACTTAAACAGCATGGAATCAACAAGCTTTACGATTCAAGCAAAAGATGGTCTGAAAGCAGGCACCTACACTGTAACTGCCACGGTATCGGCAGATCACATGACACCTGTAACATTTAACGTCACGCAATCTGTAAACTTGCCGAATGCTCCTGCCAATCCGCAAAACCTAGCTGCTGTCGGAGGCAATCGTCAGGTTACCCTGAATTGGGATGCAGTACCGGGAGCGACATATTACAACATTTATAAAGCGACAGCTTCAGGCGAATATTCCGAAGTAGAAGTAGCGACTGTCACTTCTCCTACTTACAGCATTCAGAACTTGATAAACGGTGCAACTTATTATTTTGTAGTAAAGGCAGGTAACGAGGGCGGTTTGGGTGCGATATCTAATATGGCAAGCGCGACACCGGCAACAGCTCCAGTAGCACCGACAAATGTGACGGCGATTGCGGCGGACGGACAAGCTACCATAACCTTTAAGGCTCCAACTGAAAACGGTGGAAGTACGATTACTGGATATGAAGTGACGATAGCTCCCGGAAATAAGGTCGCAACCGGACCATCAAGCCCGATTGTCATTACAGGTTTAAGCAACGGTACGAGCTACACCTTTACGGTAAAAGCAATTAATGCAGCCGGAATTAGCGTATCCTCTTCAGAATCTAATTCCGTTGTGCCGAGATCGTCAGCAAGTGAGGGAAGCAGCACGCCTTCCACATCACCACTGGCAACCAATAATGGTGTTGATGTACTGATTAACGGGAAAGTTGAACAAGCAGGAACAGCCACAACAAGCAAGCGAAACGACCAGCATGTTAGAACTATTTCCGTCAATCAGAAGAAACTGGAAGAAAAGCTCGCTGCGGAGGGCCAAGGAACAGTTGTCACAATTCCATTCAATACGAAGTCAGATGTCATGATTGGTGAACTGAGCGGGCAAATGGTTAAAAGCATGGAAAGTAAGCAAGCTGTTATAGCGATTAAGACGGACCAAGTGACGTATACGATTCCCGCACAACAAATCGATATCGGAGCTGTAGTGGATAAACTTGGCAAGTCGGTCACCTTACAAGACATCAATGTACAAATCGAAATTGCCGCACCAACCGAGGATACATTAAAAGTTGTAGAGAATGCGGCTGTGAATGGTACGTTCACGCTTGTCGTTCCGCCATTGGATTTTACGATTAGAGCCATATACGGAAATACAAGTGTTAAAGTAACGAAATTTAATGCTTATGTGGAAAGATCGATTGCCATCCCAGCTGGTATTGATCCCAATAAGATTACGACAGGCGTCGTTGTTGAGTCAGATGGGACGGTTCGCCACGTACCAACTAAGATCGTTATACTCGATGGTAAGTATTATGCTCAAATCAACAGCTTAACCAATAGCACATACACCGTCGTTTGGCATCCACTCGAGTTCACAGATGTTGTAAATCATTGGGCGAAGGTTGCCATTAACGACATGGGATCACGGATGGTCATTGACGGTACGGGCGAAGGTCTGTTCAGTCCAGATCGCGATATCACCCGAGGTGAGTTTGCATCTATTCTAGTACGCGGATTGGGATTAAAACTGGAAAATGGATCAACGCAGTTTTCTGACGTAAAAACATCGGGTTGGTTCAGCAGTGCGATCAACACGGCATATGCGTATCAATTGATTAGAGGGTTTGAGGACGACACATTCCGACCGAACGATAAAATTACTAGGGAAGAGGCTATGACGATTCTATCCCGAGCGATGACGATTACCGGGCTGAAGGCAAAGTTGTCAGATCTATCGTCAGATGCAATACTTCGTCCGTTTGCAGATGTGACAAACGTATCCGACTGGGCATACAGTGACGTTGCAGACAGTGTACAAGCTGGTCTTGTAGCTGGACGAAGTGCGGATGAGCTGGCGCCGAAAACTTATATTACTAGGGCTGAGGTTGCAACTATTATTCAGAGACTTTTGCAAGAATCTGACCTGATTTAAGTAGAGAAATGAGAACAGCGGGTCTCTCAATAATTTGATAGTACTTTAAAAAGTTCAGGTGAACATACCTGGACTTTTTTTTTTGGATGGATATAAAGGCTCTTAAATTTTGTGTTTACTTGTAAATAAGAGAAGTACAGATAGAATATAGAAGGATACTGCAAGAGGTCGACGGTAATGTTTTATTTATTTAAAAAGTGTTCTAGCAAATGCCGTTCATTATAGATTTATAAATTCCAATTACACTGTACCTGACGATTTTACTTAGTTGAATTACTCGAAAAGATTATACCAACTGGTCACATTAAGTCCACCTCGATAGTTATACATTGTGAAGGCACATGAAATTAAAAAGAGAAAGGAGGTTAGTAATCATGGAGACGAAGATACAGATCGAACAGGTTCTACAAGGTAATCCTGATGCATTTGAGAGTATTGTTCGGCATTTTGAGAGAAAAATATTTACATTTTGTTATTTCATGCTTCAAAATCGGCAGGAAGCTGAAGACGCAGCGCAAGAGGTCTTTTTTAAGGCATATCAGAATTTGGTAAATTACCGGCATGACACTGATGACTTATTGCTGGCATGGTTGTATAAGATTGCTGCGAATCATTGCAGTACTATGCTCAAAAGGAAAAGAAAATGGTACTTTTTGATGCCGTTATTTAGGAACGATGGTAACGTGAAGAGCGCCGAACAAACATTTTCAGATAAATCCGATGTACAGTTGCAAATGCTTGAGGGTTTGACCATAGCTGAAAAGGAGATATTGGTGTTGCGAGTCATCGAAGATCGACCGTTTCAAGAAATTTCTACGATTTTGGATATTAGCTCTGCTACAGCGCGAAAGCGATTTGAACGGATTAAGATGAAGTTAAAAAGAAGTAGAACCCAATTGGAGGGATCACTATATGAACAAAGATTCGAACATTAATAGTTTAATTCAAACAATGAGGGAGACAAAGATACCCGAAGTCGACATAGCCAGTAAAGTGATGCAAAACGTACATTCCCTCAATGATAATCACCGTATTCAAAAACGGAAGCGACTTAGAATGAGCCCAGTCTGGTTTGCGATTTGTGCATTGGTATTTATTTCAACTGCATCTGTTAGCGCTGCCGCTCTCTTCAATACAAAATGGAATGGAATCCAAGTTAGTATCAGTGAAAATGGAACGGGCACATCCATACCTGCTGACAGCAATGAACAATCATATAAAGAAAAACTTGAGACTGCTTTATCAACTTCAGCAGACGTCTGGGAGACGGTAGCAGTAGATGAAGCAGTGAAACAGTCTTCATTCCCTCTGTTGAGACCACAAGAGAGCAAATTTACACTTGTTAAATCATTTGGTGTAGTACAAAAGGATACAAATTATCGAGTGCAGTCAGCAGATGAATGGTATCTAGGTGGATTTTACGATATATTTTTGTTGAATCAAACGGATATCGTGGTCGAACAAGATTTAAATGTTGAAATGACGAAGACTCTAAAAGATCCTAGCAAGACTTTGTCCATGACCTATAGGGATGGTCCATGGGAAAATGTTCAAATCTCGGATGATGTACTTGCTATGTTTACAGGCAATGGAAATGATAATTATCTAGTAGTAAATTACAAAACGGCTGACCTTAACGTCATTTCTTTAGAAATAAGCGGAGACGTAACAAAGGATGATTTGGTAGCACTTGCAAAGACATACTTAGGAAAATAATTGTATCTAATAGGGCACTTCAACGTGCTCTATTTGTTATTAAGTTTAGAACCTTACCCTGCTGATGTATTTGAACTCTACAAAGAAGAAATGTAGAAACAGCCTAAGGAGATGTTTATGCCCGTATATAAAAACACAGTATTTTTCCAAACCCTATGAACAGGGCTCTTACATAATTAACGCCTGTCCCAAATGCGTTTTACTTCAATAAGTCTCTGACTGTGAAAACTTAACTTATAAATGTCAGGCATATCCAACTGTTTCCAAAATGTGAAATCAAATTTATTATCTAAATAATTCATAATTAATACCATGATATTCCCATGTGTCCCGATTGCTATATTTTTACCTTCATATTGTTCCAAAACTTTTTCGAGCACTCGAACTCCTCTATTCTGGGCAACAATGTTGGATTCACCCCCCTCCCAAGAAAAGGAATAATCCTCCCATACCTTAGCTATTGCACTGTCAAAGTCATCGACGGGCTTTTCAGATAATAACCTTTCTTTAAAGTCTTCTTCTATGACTATTTCATCACCATATATTCCAGTTAACCCTTCAATAGTTTGTATCGCTCTTTTATAGGGACTTGAAATTAGGACATTTATATTTTCATTTTTCAGTAACTCAGTAACTTTCCTAGCATCCTCTTTTCCACGTTCTGATAAGGGTCTATTTAATTCATCGGCGGAATAAGTAGAATGAGCATGTCGAACAAAATAAAGATTTGTAATCAACGAAGTCACCAACCAATCAATTTAGTATAAAACCATAGTTTAACACGTTCATAAAAGTTTTGTCTGTATAGCTGGAGCTACTGTTGTCACACCTTTCTCTTTACACGGAGCGACCACAAATAGTAGGGAGTGACACAATGAAAATCAAAAGAACTTTTACTGGTAGCCAATCATTCTTGAACCTGTTCATGCTGAATATAAGGAAGCAACGGAAAGTGGAAATGTAGAAATTTGTAGTCTACAAGATTCATCTTTTTGCTTCAATAAGTTTATCTGAGCCTAGCCTAAAGTCTAGCATTCAGATACCCACTGAGGCGGTTATGTCTGGAAAATAAGGCAGATATAATGGGGGTATAACTTAGAGCGTGACTAATGAAGGCAAAGGAAGTGTTTGAATATGAAGGCAATAGAAGCAACAGCACAATCGTCAACAGGCAATACGAATCGGGTACTTTTTAATCCCAGAACCTATGCAGCTATTTTCTATTTTTTGTTATCTCTGCCGTTAGGGATTATCTATTTTACAGTAATGATAACGGGACTTGCATTATCAATTGGTTTAGCTCCAATCTTTATCGGAATACCGCTATTTTTTGGAGTAGCTAAGTTGTTGAATGAGATTGTGAAATTTGAACAAAGCTTGATTAGACAATTTTTGGGATTACCTACTCCTCCAGTTCCGTTTACCTACAATCAACAGTATGAAGCTGGGCAGAGCTGGTTGAAGCAAATGACGAGAGTATTTGACAGTGGGCTATTCGTTCGAAATCTGCTACTTGTATTGCTAAAGTTTGTAACAGGCATCGTATTTTTTGTAATTACGGTAACGGTGATTTCATTAGGACTAGGATTACTCGCTCTACCAATCGTGCATATTATTTTGATGAATGAGATACAGGTTGATATTTTAGAAAATAGTTTGTTTAGTTATTTTCAAATGGATTGGAATTATAATCAGCAATATATGGTGTACGCAGGTATAGGCGTAGTATTTTCCTGGATTGCGCTTCGCACTGTAAATGGGCTGATGCAAATCCAACGTAAAATCATGTTTGTAGATGAGGCATATCAGGAAGCTCCTGCGAATACACAAATATATGCGCCTGTTCAATCTTAATAAAAGCCATATTTGCCTATGCTGCATTAGCTAATTATTACTGTATCTTTACTTATTCGTAATCCTCTTGAACTGGATGTGCTGAAATACCAGCAGGAGTTATTGTTGCTTTAATTGGTGCTCCTTACTTTATATATTTATTGATTAAAAGTGATAATTGACGGTACGATGAAATTGGGGCAAACTCCGAGCTATTAAGTCTCTATACTGTAAATAATAGACCGCATACCTTTTCATGAGGGCGGTCTATTTTAGTAAGGGAATAGTGAAGTATACAAACAGATCTCACTATAGTTATACTAAACAGAGGGAGCGGTATCACCCTTCTCTAACAATTGTGAATAGGAGATGTTTGTTCATGATCATCAAATTCATTCGTTTACGTTAATGGAAGGTACAGATTATTTATGCTCAAGTCATTTTTAAAGATATGACCTGAGTCTATTTAACTGTGCCTTTTTCATTTACTAATTACGAATGAATGAGGTGTTTTTGTGTTGTCCGAAAACAATAAAAAGATTATAAACGCACGTCTTCTCTCCCAGTATGAAGACATGTTTAGATGCCCAATATGTTCAACTTCTGTGGAAGTAGTAAATCTTAGCAGTTTAATTTGTTCCAATCATCATTGTTTTGATTTATCTAAGCAGGGATATGTAAACTTGTTGACGCATTCCGTTAAAACAAAATATGATAAAAAACTGTTTGAATCTCGAAAAATGATTAACGAAAGCGGCTTTTTTGATCCGTTAATTAATCGGATTTGTGAAAATATAATGTTGGACTTGGAACCAGTGAGTAAACCAATAAAAATATTAGATGTTGGATGTGGTGAAGGGTCACATTTGTCTGCTATACAACAGAGAGTAGTTGAACAGTCACAATGTAACTTGTTGGGAGCAGGAATTGATATTTCGAAAGAAGGCATTATTATTGCCTCACGAAGTTTTTCTAATTTAATCTGGTGCGTTGTGGATCTCTCACATTGCCCATTTACGGATAAACAATTCAATTTCATATTGAATATATTATCGCCATCCAACTACGCTGAGTTTCATAGAATGCTTAAGGATGATGGAATGGTTATGAAAGTTATCCCCGGAAGTAAGTACCTTCAAGAGCTAAGAGGGATATTTTACAAACAAACAGATAGAAGTGTACATTCAAATGAAAGTTCAATAGCGCTTTTTAAACGTAATTTTGATCTTGTTGACATCCAGGGTGTTCAGTACAGTGCAACAATGGATAATAAGCAAATTGAGCAGATGGTCCGTATGACCCCTTTGTCTTGGGGCGTATCAGAAGAAAATGTTCAACAAGTCTTGGGTAAGACGAAACTAGAAATCACTTTCGACTTTTTGGTCTTGCTTGGTAAGAAAATGAATGCTCATAGAACTAATTAATTAAACATGTATGATCAAAAAAGACTAATAGTTACGCTATATTGGCCGAAATAGTAAAAAGAGGGGCATCAAACCCCTCTTTTTGTTATATATTAGCTTTTCGGAATTCTGTGATTAGTATACTAATGTACTCTATTAATTGAATAAGTACGTGTGTAAGGGGAGTTAAACCATTATTTTGCAATAATGTATATTTCTTGTTCAGCACCATATCTTAGAACCGTCTGTTCCAATTTCATGCCTACTCTCTCTAATAACTTACAAGAAGAGAGATTAGCTGTTTGTGTCCCCCATTCTGGTAGCAATTCGTATGAAATCTCAGTGTTTATACCATCAATATGGTTATCTAATGACACTATTCCAATAAATTCATTATTGCTTTTCAACCGAATAACCAAAAAAAAAGAATCTGTATTTGAGCGTTTTAATGTATCCAAAAACTTATTTAATGTATGTTCCTCAGGGATCGTCCCACCTAGGAGCTCTCTTACTTTCTCGTTGGTATACATTTTCTTCAATCTTCATAATCATTTTTATTTAACCTAACTAAATTACATCTATTTGTTTCCAATCATGGCTCCTCCTTATCTTATTTTTCAATAGTATCAACATAGCATGTTGTTCAATGTAAGCGCAGAAGGTGCAATCTGTACAGATGATGTAACGCTTCAAATGGAATAAATTGCGTCTACTATTTTGATAGCGCTTCATTCATACTATAAAAGTTAAAAAAGTACTTGTTGTTTGGATGGGAGGTTCATTCAATCAAGTAGGAAATATAGAAAGAGGGATGATTATTGATTTAGTAGTAAGTTAGAAAGTGAAAAACAAGTGCCACTAACATGAAAAGGTAGTGAGTACTAGGCTGCAGAATGCAAGCATGTAAGCGCCGATTTTCTTGGCCCGTGCTATGCAATTGTGTGGCCTCTTATTTGTTTAATGGAAAAAATCAGGTACACCATCTGATGCATGAATGAATAACAGCATTTAATGGCAATAGTAACTTGAGAAGAAAAAGGTTATCAGAACTACAGCAGTGAAAATGTCGTTTTCTACTATAGTAAATGGTCAGTTTCACTCGGTGCACTTACATTCAGTTCATTGGGCGATGAAGAAAGGATATGTTTATGCAATACATCTGGGGAGTACTTGGAATATCAGGAATATTTTTAATTGCGTTTGCTTTTTCTAAAAATCGTAAGGCGATCAAACCGAGAACGGTAATTGGCGCTTTTGCAATCCAGCTTATTTTTGCGTTCATCGTTTTGAAATGGGAATTTGGTAAAAAAATGTTCGAATATGTAGCCTTGGTCGTTCAAAAAGTTATTGATTCATCAAATGCGGGAATTCAGTTCCTGTTCGGCGGAATTTTAGGTGCGGATAATGTCGGCTTCACATTTGCACTGCAAGTATTGCCGATCATTATTTTCTTCTCTGCTTTAATATCAGTTTTATATTACTTAGGCATTATGCAATGGGCAACTCGCATCATTGGTGGATTATTAGCTAAGGCGCTTAAGACAAGCGAGAAGGAATCGATGTCGGCTGCTGCTAATATTTTTTTAGGTCCAACAGAAGCTCCGCTTGTTATTAAACCTTACATCGAGAGCATGACGAAGTCAGAGTTGTTTGCTGTAATGGTAGGGGGACTTGCGTGTGTGTCAGGTGCTGTTCTAGGCGGATACGCAATGCTTGGCGTTCCAATTGACTACTTGCTTGCAGCGGCGTTCATGGGAGCACCTGCGGGGTTGTTGCTAGCTAAAATTATAGTTCCGGAGACGGAGCAAATTAGGGTCGATCATGTTAAATTCGAAAAAGATACAGAATCAAGGAATGTCATTGATGCCGCTGCTCGAGGAGCTTCGGAAGGTTTGAAAATAGCTGCTGGTGTCGGTGCAATGCTACTGGCATTCATTTCGCTTATTTTCTTAGTTAACACTATTATTGGCTGGGTTGGCGGCATATTTGGTTTCGATTCTTTGACGCTTGAGCAGATGCTTGGCTACCTATTCGCGCCGATTGCCTTTATGATTGGTGTTCCATGGGATGAAGCAATACGTGCTGGTTCGTTTATCGGTCAAAAGTTTGTATTAAACGAGTTTGTAGCATATACATCTTTTGCACCAGAAATTGTGAACTTGTCTCCTAAAAGTGTAGTCATCATTAGTTTTGCGCTATGTGGATTTGCCAATTTGGCTGGTATTGCGCTCATCATCGGTGCTATGGGAGGACTTGCTCCTTCAAGAAGACAAGATATCGCTGAGATGGGACTGCGAGCAGTTATTGCAGCAACATTAGCTAACCTGCTAAGTGCAGCAATCGCGGGTATGCTTGTTTAGCTCAGAAGATTATTGAAAAGGTGATTATTCCCCAACATTCGAGGGGGATGGTCGCCTTATTTATTGTAATCAAGTCCTCAATTCGTTTACTTTTTCTCTTGGAGCATTTTCTATTACATCATCTTTCTCCGATAAGCTTCTTCAAGCAATTGTTTTAAACCTTCGCTTCTTTTGCTAATAAACGTTTCCCAAAATAGTTTCCCTTTTTCACTTAATTCATGATCAGAATAGCTGCCTTCTTCAAATTTTCCCCAGCATCCATCCTCGGTAAGTTTATCCCATCCCATAAAATCTGCAAAAGCACGATTCTCGGAAGGGATGTCTGAGCCCATAGACCTCGTTTTGACATGTTCAGGGCATAACTGCAATTAAAGTATTCAAATGCATAGGAAGAAAAGGGCCGAATTGTTCAGTAGCCCCTACTGATAAAATGACAGTATCTGTTCCACTGTCTGCAATTTCAGTTGTTGTGTTTGTATAATTAAGTATAGTATGACCTCCTGTGTGACTATCATAAAAGACTAATTCGACAGCAAAACGCACAATACCTATCAAGTATGACAAGCGGCATGATATAATGAAGTCTAATATGTGAAACTGATCTTCAAGTAGTTGAGTTCAACTGGAGACGATTCGGGAAATAACCCGTCTTTTATGGGTAAATTATAGCTATCACGTATGATGTTTAACTTAGATCTGGAAAGTCTAATTGTATCGGTTGATCACAGGTTTAAAATTACAAATGGAATGGGTTGGATCACTTGGAAAACATTGAAGAACAAGCTGAAATAGCTTTGGATTATGAGCAACTGAAAGTATTAGCTAATCGTACATCTAATTGGAGAGAGCGCTTGGCTGCAGTTGAACAATTAGGTAATCTTGATAACGAGAAAGCCATCGATGTATTGATGCACAGAATGAATAATGATTCCGTGTACAAAATTCAAGAGGCTGCTTACCGTGTTCTTAGAACTCTAGGCGAAGATGTTCAAATGCCAGCAAAGAAAAAAGGCGATTCATTTAAAGGATCGAACAAAATTATGCTTAGAATTAAAAAGAGCTTGCCGAAAGACCATACCGTTGCTGAATTCGGTGAGAAGTTTAAAAAGATGCGTATCGACATGTATGACACGTACGAAGGTCAAAAGGGCGACGAGTTCGATCAATGGCTTGAAGAAACGTGGAATTCGTTAACAATTAGATAATATGTTTTCAAGAGGCTGCCGAGCGATTATGCTCTGCAGCTTTTTTTTGTTATTTGAGAATGTGTTATTACTCAAAGTGAGCTATTTACAACAGAACGTATGTACGTTATGTTGAAGTGGTGGAATTGTAAATAAATAGTTAACACTTTGCTATAAATCCAGTGACATTGGGGTGTTAAGGTGAGAAGTGAATGTATTGAAATCAAAGGTGCAAGTATACATAATTTGAAGGGTATCGACGTAAGCATACCACGCAATAAGTTGACTGTTATTACAGGTGTGTCGGGAAGTGGTAAATCTAGCTTGGCGTTTGACACGTTGTATGAAGAGGGGAAACGTCGTTATCTCTTATTTTCTGGAGCTCAATATATGACGGACGTTACTTCGAAATTTGACTCGATAACAGGTTTGTCTCCTACAGTAGCAGTGGAGCAGCGGATTATTCGTCAATCCAATCCAAGAAGCACAGTAGGCACACGATCGAAGGTTGGCAATTTGTTAGCTCTTTTATTCGCCTCACATGGAAAGCGTGATCCGGAACACGATGATAACCTGCCACTTTCGATGGAGTTTTTCCAACGAAACTCTGCCAAAGGCATGTGTGTCAAATGTTTAGGTAGTGGACGCTATCATGAGATAAACGAAGATGCCATAATCCAGAAGGACATGTTGATTAAACATATTTTCGATGGTTTCTTAATGAAGCATCGACATCACAAGAGCAATTTCAAAAAGTTCTGCGAGCTTTATCAAATAGATGTTAACACCGCAATTGGTACTCTGTCAGAGGAGATATTATTTCTTTTTAAGTATGGTTGTCGCAAAAGTGGCTTTGTTGGGGCGGTCGTTGTTTTTCATGATATGCAGAAGCATTGGACAAGCAAAAATATCCGTAACAACTTGGCAGACAAAGAAATTATTCTGTGGGGGATTAATGCAGCTCCAATTACATGTCCAAAGTGTAAGGGTCTAGGTCTTGGTGAGCAGGCCATTCACACGACAATTGCGGGTAGGACCATTTCCCAGTTTGAACATATGTATTTGAATGAGCTGCTAGTTTTCTTCCAGAATAAGAAAGATCAATTACCCGGCAAAAATATGATCGACGATATTATCACAAAGCTTCAATGTATGGTTGATGTCGGTTTACATCATCTGTCACTTTCACGTCAACTGCCTACGCTTTCCGGTGGAGAGGTTCAACGTCTGTTTCTCGCTTCGATTATTATTGCGGAGATGGATTCTATCACCTTTATATTTGATGAGCCTACAATTGGTCTTCACCAGTCCGAAAAGGAAATGCTGATTACAATAATAAAAAACCTTGTTGAGCGTGGTAATACGGTCATTGTCGTTGAGCATGATGAGAAATTTATGCATGCTGCTGACTATATCATCGATATAGGTCCTGATGCTGGGATACACGGCGGTGAGCGAATATTCCAAGGCACCTTGGAACAGTTCCTGACTTGCAACAAATCTAGAACAGCTTCTTATTTATCAGGCGAGCAAGCAATGAATACCAAACAATATTTTAAACCGTTAACTGATGCCAAGCTGCTTACAATAGCAAATGCCAACTTGCACAATTTACGTAATGTTACTGTTTCTATACCGTTAGGGTTAATGGTAGGAATCGCTGGCGTTTCAGGCAGCGGCAAGTCGAGTTTGATCAATGCTACACTTGTGCCAAAGTTGAAGACATTGTTAAAGGGCAAGCTTATACATGAAAATGAAGAGGACATGCCCCAAGTAGATGATGGGACCGTGGTAACCGGGACGGAGCATATAAAAAAATGTATCGTTGTTGATCAGAAACCAATAGGCAGAAGCAAATCATCCTGTCCAGCTACATATACAGGAATTGCAGATCGAGTCCGCGCTCTATTTGCCAAGACGCCTGAAGCGATTGACAACGGTTATACGAGTGGGATGTTTTCGGTTAATTCCGAAGGCGGCTGTAGAACATGCAAGGGAGAAGGCTTTACACAGTTTCATGTTGGACATGGCAATTGGCTAGATGTTGAATGTGAGATGTGCAGCGGAACAGGTTATGTTGAGGAAGCTTTAAGCGTCACGCTGGGCGGCAAAAACATTATAGATATAATGGCGATGAGTGTAGCTGAAGGTGTGAAGTTTTTCGGAAACGAAGGTTCGGATGGTTATGACAAAATAGCTGCTGACATTCTGATGATGCTGGAACGTGTTGGACTCGGATATATGACTCTTGGACAGAAGACACCGACGATTTCTGGCGGTGAAGCTCAACGAATTAAGCTTGCAAAGGAGCTATGCAGGCATAAGGGATTTGGCAATGTGTATATTTTAGATGAGCCGACAACAGGTCTTTCTTTTTCAGATAGAGAACGATTAATAGATTTAATGCAGCAGCTTGTTGATAGCGGGAACACTGTTATTGTGACGGAGCATGATCCTACTGTACTGGGGCACTGTGATTACATTATCGAAATGGGACCGGGTGGAGGAAGCGGTGGAGGATATGTAATTGCACAAGGTACACCGCAACAATTAACGGAAACCGAACAGTCAATGATTGGGAAATACTTAGAGCAGGTGAATGTATGAGTGATGAATGGAAGTTCTCTACCCCTGAAGCAGTAGGAATGAACAATAACATTTTCGAACAGGTAGATGATTATATTAAGCAAAAGAGGTATCGGCTAATAAACAGTATTCTGGTTGTAAAAGACGGAAAAATTGTTTTCGAGCACTATTATAATAAGTGTAATGAGCAAAGCAAAAATCATATAAGATCGGTTTGGAAAAGCATACTTTCCATAGCAGTAGGAATTAGTCTGAATAAGGGTTATATCAAAAGTATAGATGAACCAATTGGGGCGTATCTTCCACAATTCTCGCTAAACAAACATCCCTTTCACAAGCTTATTACGATTCGCCATCTACTTACGATGTCATCCGGTATTTATTGGAACGGAGGTATTCATTATCATTGTCCGATGTTAGCACAAATGATGAGATCAAAGGATTGGATTGCACATATCTCCGATATTGACATGAACAGTGTGCCTGGCACACATTTTCAATATAAAGAGTGGGATGTTATTTTGTTATCTGCATTAATTGGGCGAGCTTATGAAGGAACAGCGTATGATATTGTGCAAAAGCATCTTTATGAACCGCTTCAAATTGCAAGCGAGGAGTGGCCGCGAAGTTCATGTGGGATATCCTATCATGCGGCAGTTGGTGAAGAAAGATCTAACTTATCAGCCAGAGATCTAGCCAAAATCGGAATGTTATTTGCCCAAGAAGGGACATGGAAAAGCAAGGTGATCGTAACTTCCGATTATGTAAAACAAGCGACAGCACCTGTCTATACAAATGTTTCAATTGATGAATCAACGAATGGATATGGTTTCCTATGGTGGTTACTACCAGGAGGATATGGTGCTAGAGGTTCTGGTGGCCAGGAGATCAATGTTATGTCTGAGAGTAATTTAGTTTCAGTCATTCAAGCAACTCCAACCGCTTCTTCAAAAAGCTACAGCGACATACAAGATTTTTTAATGCGAGCTATAATTCGATAAAGGGGTACTCGACGATCGAGTATCCCTTGCATTAGACTTATGATTTATTTCCTCGCGATAATCATAAATCGTGCTGAATTTGTCCTAATGCCTCTTTCGGTTCCATTATCTGCAATAAAGCGT
Organism: Paenibacillus sp. L3-i20; assembly: GCF_022180385.2. GTDB lineage: Bacteria > Bacillota > Bacilli > Paenibacillales > Paenibacillaceae > Pristimantibacillus. The sequence goes on along the minus strand of NZ_BQME02000002.1, from coordinate 2,302,057 downwards.
TCAAGTATTTCGAAATCATTTGCGCTTTGCCCAAAGTAAGGAACAATCGGCGTGTGCTTGAGTAGAAAGATCAAATCTTCCGCAGTTTCATAATAATCAGCCGAGTTGAACTGAAGTGTCTGAATATCAGTAAATCCAGCTTCACCTAATTCAGCAATATAACGATCTTTTAACGTATTCTCTGGTGTGCCAAGAGCTTGTCCTCTTCCAAAGGCAAGTTTAATATTGATTTTATCGTTTTCTGCAACTTGCTGCGTGAGGAACACGCCGTCGTTGGCTAACACCTTTGCGATTTCTTTTGCATCAAACCCGGAATGTCTGCAAGAGACTACATTAAAGAAGTTTTGAGGAAACTCAAGCTTCCCAGCATCCATTTGCATAAAGCGTATGTTACGTTTGCTAGACTGAATCAAATTGTTTGTTGCAGTTTCAATCATTCCTGTAGAGAGATCAATTCCCACCAAAAGAAGAGCAGAGTCTGCTATAGATAATACGGCTTCTCCGCCACCAGTACCGATATCAAGTAATAGATCTGATTTCTTGCAGTGCTTTACTACTTCATTGTAAAAGTCCCATAGTACCCCGTCTGATACTGATTTCACGTTGCTGAAATCCCATCCGATAGATTTACCAACAGCATCATAAAAGTTTTTGTATTCTAATGCATTCATAGTAGTTCCACCCCCGGATTCATCCTATCTGCAAGATTGTTCCAATTATAATTTGAAATGGGTTGTCATTCAACAATAACTTTCATCATCATAAGAGTGTCAGGTGTGATAGCTGCGATTTGGGGCAATGATTAGAAGGAATGAACATTTTTCCAGCCCGAAAGTAGGTTATCCGTCATGATTGGAATTCACCCTGTACATCGCAGACTTGCGGAGTTAGCACTCAAAGCAAAACAACTTGGTGATTTTAAACATCTGTCTCCCCTTGAAAAGCAAGAACTTTCTCACTGCTTATCGGTAAATTTAGAGCTTATTCGGAAGCTTGATTCCTTGAAGTCTCTAGCTTTTATCGCTTACGATTGCGGAGATGTTTCTTGGCATTTGGACATATGCGCAGAGATAGAAGCAATCGAAACGAAGCTTCTCTAATGGGGAGTGGTCTTTCCTTCAATAAATTTGGTATGATAAGAGATGTAACTATTCCTAATCTGCAAATTACTATTTTTTCGAAGGAGAGAATCAAAATGTCATTTTTTAATCGAATGATGGCCAGTGTAGGAATTGGGGCTACAAAGGTGGATACACTTCTTGAGAAAACATCGTATTATCCCGGCGAGGATATTCGAGGTGTTGTTCGTATTGAAGGTGGACAAGTGGAGCAAAAGATCGAAGGTATTGATTTGTCCATCATGACTTACTACGTGAAAGAAGTTAATGATAGTAAAGTACAACAAAATGTTGAGCTTGGAAGAATCCGAGTAGCGCCTCCATTAACTGTAATGCCTAATGAGAAGAAGGAAATTGGTTTTTCATTCCGACTTGCCCCAAATACACCGCTATCTATCGGAAGAACTCCGGTATGGATCAAAACAACAGCAGATATTCGCTCTGCTATGGACCCGACGGACAATGATCGCATCGAAGTCATTCCATCGAATCCTATGAATGTTGTTTTGAGAGCAATTGAGTCACTTGGCTTCCGACTAAGAGAAGCTGAAACGGTATATGCACCGCGTCTTGGAGATGCTTCTCCGTTTGTACAGGAGTTCGAATTTGTACCACAATCAGGTCCTTACCGTGGTCGACTAGACGAATTAGAACTTGTATTTCTTCGTAATCGGATTACTGAGCTTGAGCTCTTGCTCCAAATTGATCGTAAAGGATCGAGCTTGTTCGGCATGTTTGCAGAAGCAATGGACATGGACGAAAGCTTCGTAAGAGTTACAGTATCTCAATCAGATATTGAACGCGGCCCAGAACATGTAGCTACACTTCTTCATAATGTTATTCAAAGATATGCGTAACTCGAACTTGTAGCGGAACATATAAGGACTGCATTGTCAGCACCAAGTTGCTGGTTAATGTGGTCCTTTTTCTTGACAATTAAAAAGAAATTATGGTATATAAAAGGAAGTGTTAGCACTCTGATTAAATGAGTGCTAACGAAACATTCGAATAATAATGGAATTTTATTTTGAAAGGAGCATTTATTGTGGCAAAGAAGCAATTTAAAGCAGAGTCAAAACGATTGATGGAGATGATGATTAATTCCATCTATACTCAGAAAGAGATTTTCCTGAGGGAGCTTATCTCTAATGCCAGCGATGCGATAGACAAAATATATTATAAGGCGTTATCCGATGACAGTCTTGTTTTTAATAAGGAAGACTATTACATCAAAGTAACAGCAGATAAAGCAAATAGAACGTTAACGTTAACAGATACAGGTATTGGTATGACGCAACAAGAGCTTGAGAACAATCTTGGCGTCATTGCTAAGAGCGGATCATTGGCATTTAAAGAAGAAAATGAATCTCAAGATGGACATAACATTATCGGTCAATTCGGCGTTGGCTTCTATTCCGCATTTATGGTAGCTGATGAAGTAATCGTTACAACAAGAGCACTTGGAAGCGCTGAAGCGTATAAGTGGACATCCAAAGGTGCAGACGGCTATACAATTGTAGTAGGTGAAAAAGAGAGCGTTGGTACGGAGATCGTTCTTAAAATTAAAGAGAATACCGAAGACGATCAGTATGACGAGTATTTGGAAGAATATCGTCTACGTGCGATTATTAAAAAGTATTCTGATTTTATTCGTTATCCGATTAAGATGGACACGAAGAGTCAACGTCCTCTTGAAGGCAGTGAAGAAGAACTTGAAGAGTTTGTGGAAGAGCAAACAATTAATAGTATGGTTCCGATCTGGCGCAGAAATAAAAATGAGCTTACCGAAGATGATTATACTGCTTTTTATGAAGAGAAACGTTACGGTTTTGATAAGCCATTGAAGCATGTTCACATAAGTGCGGATGGTGCTGTTGTATACAACGCAATTCTTTACATTCCAGAAAATACGCCGTATGACTATTACACAAAAGAATATGCCAAGGGACTAGAGCTTTACTCGAATGGTGTACTTATAATGGACAAGTGTGCGGATCTATTGCCGGATTACTTCAGCTTCGTGAAAGGTATGGTCGATTCCGAGGATCTTTCTTTGAACATATCAAGAGAGCTCTTGCAGCATGATCGCCAGCTTAAGCTCATCGCAAAAAATATTAAAAGCAAAATTAAAAGTTTGCTGCAAAGCATGCTTAAAGATGATCGCGACAATTACGATAAGTTCTACAAAGCATTTGGCCGTCAATTAAAGTTTGGCGTGTACAATGATTATGGTATGAACAAAGGTGATTTGCAGGATCTGCTACTATTCTCTTCATCAAAAGAGAAGAAGCTAGTTAGTTTGGATGAATACGTATCGCGTATGCCTGAGGATCAGAAATATATTTATTACGCAGCTGGTGAGTCTATCGAGCGTATCGAGAAGTTGCCACAGATTGAAGTTGTTTTGGACAAGGGTTATGAAATCTTATACTTCACGGATGATATTGATGAGTTCGCAATCAAAATTATTATGAACTATAAGGAAAAAGAGTTTAAATCAGTATCAAGCGGCGATCTTGGCTTTGAGTCGGATGAAAAAGACGAGACGACGGCGGAAGAAGAAAACGATAATAAAACGCTGTTTGACGAGATGCAAGGCTTGCTTGATGGTAAGATTAAGACCGTTAAAGCTTCTAAGCGATTGAAAAGTCATCCAGTATGCTTGTCCACCGAAGGAGATCTTTCCATCGAGATGGAAAAAATCTTGAAAGCAATGCCTGATAGCGGCAATATGAAAGCTGATAAAGTGCTTGAAATTAATGTGAATCATGAAGTATTCGCTTCATTGAAAAAAGCACATGGTTCAGATAAAGAGAAATTCAACCTCTACACGCAGCTATTGTACAATCAAGCGTTGTTGATTGAAGGTTTGCCAATTCAAGATCCAGTTGAATTTACGAATGATATTTGCAAAGTAATGGTATAGTTTAATTGCTTGCTTATAGCTGGTGAATATTAAAAAGAGACCGATCAAGCATCTTAAGCTTGCTCGGTCTCTTATTTCTAATGCGCTATTAATCTCGTTATCACTTATGCCCAAATACGGATACATCGATCGTATCGCGTCTTCTGTTATTTCTACAATTTCTTTTTCTTAATGCGTGTGCTCTAATTTCCAAAAATTCGCCTGGAACATTAAACGTTCTGGAGAACGTCTCACCAGGTGCAAGCCTGAATCTTTCCAAAATACCAACTCTACGGCCGTTCTCAATAATAACTAGTGAGAAGACAACACTGGAAACAGAAGTAAATCGATTGTCAGCATTAACACGAATCGTTCTGTACTTTCTTACATCAATGCCACGATTGCGTTGATTGTTGTTGTTGTTGTTGTTGTTGTTGTTGTCGTTATTCTGATCTTCATCTTTGTGATGATGGTGGTGATGATCATGATGATGATTTTCTGTCACTATTCTAGTAGTGCCGGGGCGTAGTCTAAAGCCCTCACGTGGCGTTCTGAACAGCAATTTGTTCTTAGCCATTACATTCACCTTCTTCTTGTAAAGTACTATATGCTATGAGAAAGGAATAGCATTCGCTTGTACTTTTGACCAAAGGTGATTGTCTCCCCGTTATTAACCTAATCTATTATAGTGAAGTTATGACTTTATCGATAATCCCATACTCTAGAGCTTCTTCAGCACTCATAAAATAGTCCCGATCCATATCCCTCTCGATACGTTCTATCGTCTGCCCTGTTCGTTCAGCTGTAATTTGATTCAGCTTCGCTCGTGAATTCAATATCCGCTTGGCGTTAATAGCAATGTCACTAGCTTGCCCGCGTGCACCGCCATGTGGTTGGTGAATCATAATTTCACTATTAGGAAGTGCAAACCGTTTACCCTTTTCACCAGCTAGGAGCAACATCGCACCAAAGGATGCTGCAAATCCAGTACATATCGTTTGAACATGAGGTTTGATATATTGCATCGTGTCAAAGATAGCGAAGCCGGCCGTTATGGAGCCGCCGGGGCTATTAATATACATATGGATGTCCTTGTCAGGATCATCAGCTGTAAGAAATAGCAATTGGGCAATAACGCTGTTAGCCATTTGATCTTCAATTTCAGATCCAATAAATATAATTCTGTCCTTGAGCAATCTGGAATAAATATCATAGGATCTTTCACCGCGATTCGTTTGTTCCACGACGTAAGGGATAGGTATGCTCATCGAAAAAACCTCCATGTATTCGAATTGATGTAACACTTGAAAAACGAATACATGCGTCATAAGGATACGGATATCATTGAAAAAAAGATGGATTGACTCGCGTATCTTTTTAATTATTCTAAACGTATACTTATCACAGATGCTGCTTGCCAAAAAAAAGCGAAGTGCTGGTGAAGGAGGATTACAGATGCGTGAGAAAAGTACGATAGGGATTAAGCACAAATCGGAAGTGGAAATAACAGCTCTACAGGAGACATTGTTGCGATATTGTCTTATGCTGACTCGTTCAATTGAAGACGCTAAAGATTTGTCACAAGATACATGGGTGAGAGCGGTAGGGAATTTAATGGTTTGGAATCACGTCAACCCAGAAGCATTCCTATTGCGAATCGCTAAAAATAGATGGATAGACCTTTGCCGAAGGAAAACGATATTAATGGATCGTTTAAGCAGAATGTATGAGCCGGACGTGGAGCAAGAAAGCTGCACATTGGAGGTGCAGTCCATTTTTCAGAGCATTTTACATTATCAATCACCACTGCAACGTTCAGTGTTTATTCTTCGCGAGGTGCTAGGATATTCTATCGAAGAGACAGCGAAATTGCTGGAAACAACTGAGGGCGCTGTGAAGTCAGCTCTTTATCGTGCTCGTCAGACGTTGGAAGGGATTAGGAAGGAGCTTCTAGAAGAGGGCGCTGAGCCTGCACAACAAGCAGATCACATTCAGCATTTGCAGCAATTAGTGGCTGCTTATTCGCATGGGGATGTTGACGCCTTGATTAGATTGCTGCAAAGGGATCATTCAGCACCTGCTGTTATTACTGCGATTGGATATTCGATGCCATCGATAAGAGCTTCACACACCTATACAACCCATTCTCAGTTTACAATGAGTATGTCTGCGTAGTACCGACTCAGAATAAAGTTAAGAAATATGGAGTCAATAAGTGAATAAACGAATGAATGCAGCTCTCCATCCGGGGGCTGCATTTTTTGTATCACTTACAGTAATTAACTAGGGGAAAAAATAATATTAGGAATTTTTAACCAAGTAAAAAGGAGGAATTTGAATTATTTTGTCGAATATTTCCTGTCATGAGTCTCTAGAGATGTCAAAAAGATTAATTCGCCATCAATGCGTTTTAATAAACAACAGGTTATTTTGGGAGGTAACATCGAAATGCATATGAAGAAATCAGTATTTGTAGCATCATTACTAGCTTGCAGCTTAGTGTTCGGAACTGTAGGCGTAGTAGCATCAACAGGAGTAGAGAAAGTTCAAGCAACACTTAACCACAACATTAAGTTTTTGCTTGATGGAAAAGCGTGGAAACCTAAAGATGCTGCTGGAAAAGAGTTATCTGCGTTGGTATACAAAGGATCAACGTATGTTCCACTTAGAGCAGTAGGTAATGCATTAGGTGCTGAGGTCGATTATAACGGAAAAAACTTGACAATAACGATTGATGGCTCTGATGATGGTGTGCCTTATTTGGATGATAAAGACGATAAAGACGATAAAGATGACAAAGACGATAAAGGGAATACGAGTGGTTCTGGCAACAGCACGGGGATACCTAAGAGTACTGGAGGAATCTTTACGTACCCTCTAAATGTAGATGAAGAAGACGCAGCTGCTGGAACGTTAAAGGAGCATGCTCTCGCAATCATTAAGATGTATGGAAAAGCGCTAGAAACGGGAAATACTTCCGACTTTGAAGCGTATGTTGACAATAATGTAGCGATCAAAACAGGTAAAAACTATGTTAGTGGTCGTGAATTTTCTAAAGATAAATTTGAAAAAGAAGTAAAGGGCTCGCAAGAAGTTAATGACAATAAGACAATAGCGAGCTACGGTAAGGCACTTCAAGCGATAAAAGCCGATGAATTAGAAATTAATAGCACGAATAAAAGTGAATACAGTGTAGATATTAGTTATAAATTTTACCCAGATGACTGGGATGCATTTAGCTCCATCTATATATACTTCTACTTCGATAAGACAGATGAAAACACTTATGTACTAGATTACATTTCTCTATAAGTTAATAAAATAGTGAATGCAGTTCTCCTATCGAGGGCTGCATTTTTTTTGTGGACAACTATAGATTAATCTATATCTAATTGTCTCTATAACGATTAAGCATCTTTTCGAATTTACTTTTAAGCAGTACCCGAAGTTTTGCAGGTTCTATGACTTCGGCATCTTCTCCAAAACTTAGGATGATGTTTACAAGCCAATGATACATAGCACGGTCATCGACTTGAAGTCGCATCGTAAGTGAGCCGTCTTCATGGAATTGTTTGTCCGCAATATGTAATTGATCCAGTGCTCGTGCAAGTGATGTGGCAGAAATATGAATAACAACGTTGTTCAGCACACGGTCTGGATGTACATAATCTTGAGGTTCATTGTCATTCATCGTATGGTTGTTATGGAAATGTAGCCCTGTTTGATTCAAATCTGTTATGCGAGATAATTTGAATTCTCGATAATCTGATCGCGTTTTACAAAAAGCGAATAAGTACCAGGAGTCGAATTTATAGAGCAGCTTGAGTGGTTCGACTGAGCGCTCCACTCGTTCATTTTTGGCATTTATATAGCAGAATTGGACGATAGTTTGCGACGAAATAGCGTCTCTTAGCAGTTGCAAAGATTTTCTGTAAACAGGACGGCTTCCTATATCCATAGAAAAGGTTGTATTTTGCTCGCTGCCTTGAATCGTTTGTAATCTTCGTATCGTTTCTGATGCTTTGTCATCCTGAAACACTGTGGATATCGATTGCAGTACACTAACCAACGATCCAACGTCATACGAGCCAAGCAAGCTCTTCTCCATCTTATATTGTTCCATAATTCCGTACCCGCCATTAACTCCCTGATAGGAGACAATGGGGATACCCGCAGCACAGATAGTCTCGATATCTCGATAGATCGTCCGTTGTGATACGCCATACTTCTCGGCAAGCTCAGAGGCAGACACAATATCATTATTCAGCAACATATATATCATGGATATCAATCGTTCGAGCTTCATTGCCTTCACTCCTAGCAGCATTTAATCAATTTGAATCTCAGCAGTTATTATACCACGCAAGAAGGGCTGCCTCATCGTAGATTCTTCTACGGATGGGACAGCCCTGAATGTGTTAGAAATATTTCTTACATATGTTTATTTTGAAAAGCTGTAATCGCATCATATTCTTCGCCTAGCAATCTTGGTAGGCGAATGAAAATTCGCATTAGCTCATTGTAAGCATCTGTTGCACTTTGGTTAGGTTTATGAGTATGTATACCGCCAACCATTCGTTTAACCTCATTGAGCGAGCTAATTTCACCCAGCCCATACATACCAAGAACGACAGCACCTAGACAGGAGCTTTCAAAGCTTTCCGGCACTGTTACCTCCTGATCGAACACATCAGCAAGCATCTGACGCCATAGCTCTGAACGAGCGAATCCGCCGGTAGCTTGAACGCTGGTAGGTTTTCCGATCAATTCTTCAAGAGCAAGTAGAACAGTGTAAAGGTTCATAACAATGCCCTCAAGTACTGCACGAATCATATGTTCCTTCTTATGATGCATGCCAAGTCCGAAGAAAGAGCCGCGAGCGTTAGCATTCCAGAGTGGAGCGCGCTCTCCAGCTAAGAACGGATGAAAAATGAGTCCTTCTGAGCCTGGAGAAATAGTAGCTGCAATGTCAGTCAGTAACTCATACGGGTCAATACCTAATCTTTTTGCTGCTTCAACCTCTGCACTTGCAAGCTCATCGCGAACCCAGCGGAAGATCATTCCGCCATTATTGACCGGACCGCCGATGACCCAATGCTTATCAGTTAACGCGTAACAAAATATTCTACCCTTAGGATCGGTTACTGGCCGATCTGTCACCGTTCGTATTGCACCGCTTGTTCCTATTGTTACCGCAACGACGCCAGGTTCAATTGCATTGACACCAAGATTGGAAAGTACGCCATCGTTAGCACCAACGATAAAGAGCGTGTCCTCTTTTAGTCCAGTTGCCTCTGCATATTGGCTCCGTAGACCCTTAATGCCATGTGTCGTACTAACAGGCTTCGATAGTTGCTCAGGACTAACTCCTGCTAGCTGCAATGCTTCCTCGTCCCAGTCCAATTGGAAAATATTGAACAAGCCAGTAGCGGAAGCGATTGAGTAATCGACTACATATTCACCAAACAATCGATGGAATACGTATTCTTTAATCGAAATAAATTTATGTTCAGGCTTAAATAGCTCAGGGCGTTCATTTTTTAGCCAAACAAGTTTGACAAGTGGTGACATCGGATGAATGGGGGTACCTGTACGAAGATAGATGTTATGCCCATCATGCTCGTCTTTTATCTTTTTCGCATAAGCAGCACTACGATTATCTGCCCACGTAATTGAGCGGGTAAGTGGGTTTCCTTTGCCGTCTACGACAATCACGCTATGCATCGCAGCGCTGAAGGATACGAATGAAACATCCTCCCCAGTAGCGTTACCTTCCACTAGACAATGTTTTATAGCTGTAAGTACGGATTGGAATATGAGTTCAGGGTCCTGCTCAGCAGTAGCAGGAGTAGGTGTAAGCAGCGGATATTCAACTCCATGGCGACTTAATGCCTTCCCATCACGATTGAATAGTACAGCTTTTGTACTTGTTGTACCGATATCGACACCAATCATTAATTGACTCATCGTTTTACCTCCCATACATTGGAGAAAAGGGAGAACCATAAGGTCGTCCCTTTCCAGAAAATAGTACGATTTAATTTCACTGAACTTATAAATTACTTCTTCTCTACAGCATGACCGCCGAATTCATTGCGCAATGCAGCTACAACTTTACCAGTAAAGGTATCATCTTCAAGGGAACGGTAACGCATCATTAGAGATAGTGCGATTACAGGTGCAGCAGCATTTAGGTCAAGAGCTGTTTCAACTGTCCATTTGCCTTCGCCAGAAGAGTGCATAACACCCTTAATTCCATCCAGTTTGCTGTCCTTTGAAAATGCATTTTGCGTAAGCTCCATCAGCCATGAACGGATAACTGAGCCATTGTTCCACACGCGAGCTACTTGCTCGTAATCGTAATTGAAAGGACTTTTCTCTAGAAGTTCAAAGCCTTCTGCAATGGATTGCATCATGCCGTATTCAATTCCGTTATGAATCATTTTCAGGAAATGTCCACTTCCAGGTTCACCAGCATACAGGTAACCGTTCTCTACAGTAAGAGATTTGAAGATCGATTCTATTTTAGTGAACTCTTCCTTATCTCCGCCGATCATGGCGCAAGCGCCATTTCTAGCACCGTCTACACCACCGCTAGTTCCGCAATCAAAGAAGAAAATACCGCGTTCCTTGCACAATTCATTGCGTCTAACTGAATCGCGATAATGTGCATTCCCGCCATCGATTACGCGATCTCCCTCTTCCAATAGGCCAAGTACCTGTTGAAACACGGATTCTGTTATTTCACCTGCTGGCACCATCATCCAAACCGTTCTCGGCTTTGCAAGTTTACTGATCAGTACCTCAATTGATTCTGCTGGCTCTGCGCCTTCAGTGGAAATTTTTTTCACGGACGCTGGATCTACATCATTAGCGACAACTTCAAATCCGTTATCAAGCAAATTAAGTGTAAGTTGATATCCCATTTTTCCTAAGCCGATCATTCCTATTTGCATGTTGGTCTCCTATCATAGTAAGGAATAAATTTTCGTTATAGCTTAATTATATGAAAAAAATTTCTTTCCGCAATAGTTGTTAGAAAAATATTTTTTCCAAGCCGATTTGGAGTATAATATATCAAAGTCGTCTAGGAGAGGAATCGATGGAAATGAGTCATCAAGCTTGCTTGGTTACGATACGGAAGTTGTACCCTAATTTCAGTGCCACAGAGCGGAAAATTGCTGATTATATTTTGCTGAATCCTAATAAAATTATTCACTCTTCTATTAACCAACTGGCAGAAGATTTAAACGTAGCTGATTCATCAGTATTCCGCTTCTGTACTAGAATTGGCTATAAGGGCTATCAAGCGATGAAGATCGCTCTTGCTTCAGAAGTGATTTCACCTATGCAAGATATCCATGAGCGAGTAAATGCGGGAGACTCAGTTGATACGATTGCTTCCAAAGTGTGTAGAGCCAATATCAAGACGATAGAGGATACGTTAGCCGTGTTTAACGAGGAGCATCTGCAGCAGGCGGTTGACATGATGCTTGGGGCAGAATCTATTCATTTTTTTGGCAGCGGCGGATCAAGTGTTATCGCCATGGACGCATACCATAAACTGATGCGAACAGGATTAAAGGTACAAGCAGTGATCGATACTCACTTTCAGCTAATGGCTGCGTCGCAGTTGACGGAGCGAGATTGTGTGGTGCTCATTTCTCATTCAGGCTCATCCAAAGACATCCTTCATATTTTGGACATCGTAAAATCAACAGGTGCCAAAACGATTGCTATCACTAATCTTGCTAAGTCACCACTTAGTTCTTCTGTTCAAATTCCACTTTATACTGTGAGTGAGGAAACAGATTATCGATCAGAAGCGCTGTCTTCACGAATCGCACAGCTTACTTTAGTTGATGTGTTATACGTTAATATTTTGCTGAAGCGGGGCAAAGAAGGTAAGGATGCTATGATGAAAATACGCGAGGCTATTACGGTGAAACGGATATAGGCAAGGGGAAAATCACTTAGTAGCGGTTTATAAACAACAAAAAAGTCGCTGTTCTGTTGCTCAATGCAACAAAACAATGACTTTTTTGTGCGCGTTTCAATGATAGTTCTCTATGTCCCATTTAACGATAAAATTTCACGAATATCTTGCTCCGACAGGGACGACAATGCCTCGTTGCCGGGCTTAATAATTTCATCGATAAGATTCATTTTGCGTTGTTGGAGTGCATACATCTTATCCTCTACTGTCCCCTGCGCAACTAGACGAATGACCTGAACAACGTTGCGTTGTCCAATGCGGTGGGCACGATCCGCCGCTTGCTGCTCAACGGCCGGGTTCCACCACAAATCGTACAAAATAACAGTATCTGCTCCTGTGAGATTTAGACCAGTACCACCAGCTTTAAGCGAAAGCAGGAATAGTTCTCGTTCACCGTCATTGAATCGATTACATAGCTCAACACGTTCAGAAGCTGGTGTACTCCCATCTAGATAGAAGAAAGGAATACTTTGATAGCCAAGCTCACGCCCAATTAACCCAAGCATCTCGGTGAACTGAGAAAAGATAAGCATCCGTTTACCCGTACTGCGACATTCCTCAATAATCTCAAACAGCTGCTCGAACTTTGCTGAGCTTCCTTTATAATCCTCGACAAATAGGGACGGGTGACAGCAAAGCTGGCGAAGCCTCGTTATTCCAGCTAATATTTTGATACGTTCTTTGCCGAAGTCACCACTGTCTAAATGTTTTAGTGAATCCTCCTGTAGCTTGGCCAAATAAGCAGCATATAGTTTCTTCTGATCATCCAGAAGCTCTGATGCTTGCAGTGTTTCAATCTTTTCTGGCAACTCCTTTAATACATCCGACTTCAAGCGTCGAAGTAAGAAAGGACGGCTGCGCTTCGCAATCGTTTCCTTGGTCAGCTCACCGAACGCTTTCCGATCCAGAAATAGTTGTGGGAAAACGGCGTTAAAAATAGACCAAAGCTCTTCAAGCCGATTTTCAATTGGAGTACCTGTTAGTGCAAAGCGGAACTCTGCCTTAAGTGATCTGACGATTTGCGCCGTTTGTGTTGTATAGTTTTTGAATGCTTGTGCTTCATCCAATATAAGAGTATGAAAGATCTGTGATGTGTACGTCGCTACATCCTTCCTGAGCAGAGGATAGGAAGTAATAATGACATCAGGAAGTTCCTTATTGTCACCGTCTAGTACATCTTTCCTTATTTCCTTATTTCCATCTGCGATGACAACTTTTATTTGTGGTGCGAATTTTTTAAGTTCATTACGCCAATTGTACATAAGCGATGAAGGAGCAACAATTAAAGCAGGCAAACCTTGTTCTCTAATAGATGGAAGAACAGATAATAGAAATGCGATACTTTGAATTGTTTTGCCGAGCCCCATATCATCTGCGAGAATTCCGCCAAATCGATAATAAGCAAGTGTCTTCATCCATTGATAGCCGAACTTTTGATAATCTCGTAATATGGATGGCATCCCTACGGGAAGTGGAAAATCAAGATTTTCTGGATTTTTCATATTATCGAGCAGTTCTCTTAAAGACTTGCCGAGTTTAATTGTACCTTGCTGTATCGGCACGTCTACAAGTGCCAGCGCTCTAAAGGCAGGCAATCGAATAGAGTCATCATGCAGTGCGAGATTGTGAAGACCAACGCCATTCATAACGCGAATGACTGCTTGAAAGGCTGCACTATCAAGCGGCATTAATGCCCCATTCGGAAGCTTGTAGTATTGTCGTTTCTCATCGATCGCTTGTACAAGTTTCTTAATTTCTTTGTCTGGAATACCATCTAGTTCAAATTTAAACTCCAGCCAATCTGTTCGATCATCCCATGTAATGGACAGTTTGGGAGGAACATGTTCTGTAGCGAGTCGAAGCTTGACGGCTGAAGTAGCATAGATGTCTAATAGTTTCTCAAGCTGAGGCACTAGGTGATGTAGAAATTCGTATTCTGCATCATCGCTCTCAATGATATAGCCGCCTTCGGTTTTACCGTAACGATCATCGTCCAGCATAGCTAATATTTGTCGTTCTCGTTCACCATCTCTCATCAGGATACGATCTGTTCCTCTATGCTTGTCCACCGCTTCTAATGGATTGATAATGATATCGCCATACTGAAATTCTAATCCTGCGAGCAATCGATCACGTAAGCGATCTAAATACATTCTTGCTTTAAGTGGCTGGTAATGTACTTGACCCGAAATAGCTTCAGATAATTCTACGATTCCAAGCTTCATTAGACCAGGAACAACTCGCTCCATAAAGGCTTCCATTTGATTAGGTGGTATATGAAGAGAAGTTCGTTCAGTATTGTCAAGCTCACCAGCAAATAATTGCTTTAAATTAGCGAATTGCTTAAGCATACGATCAGTTACGTGATAAAGCTTCCCTTCTCTGAATGCCATGCCATACGCATCAATAACAGTAAGTTCATGGATTCCGTGTGCAGTAAGGGTATATCCTATGCCTGACTCATCACGATCAAATGAGAAACGAAGCGGGAGCTTTTCTCCCGTTACAACTAGACCTTCGAAACGTGTTGCTACGTTACGCCTACTGCGAATCTCATTCAGTACAATAACGACATTGGATGTTTTCTGAAGGTGGGGTAACAGCTCTTCCCATGCATAGGGCGGGATTATAAGTAATCTTTCATTAGCAGCAGAGCGAACGGAATCAGTAGCACTGTGCAGCATCGTTTCTTTGAATGATTGCTCTTGTGTACAAATTTTAATTAACCGTTTGATGATAGCATCATCCTCGGCACTTATACGCTGCGACTCAGGGTTATACGTAAATAGCTTGGAGAAAAAATAGGGTTTCCCGAGCTGGATATGCTCAAGAACATCGACTATCTTTTGCACGATATATAAACGCTGGGTACCTAATTTCAATTCGATTCCAATTCTATGCTTACGATAACCATAAGGAACAAGTTGACAAGCGAACTCTACGTTCAACAATTCTCGATTATCTTGCAGAACACCGGTGCTGATCGGCCTCTTAGGTTTTTCATAAAATAGGTTTAGCAAATTATCTACAATTTGTTGATCAGAATTTCTTTCATAATTATTGCTACCGAGATCCAAGCTATATGATTTGATTGGCCGTCTATTGTCTCCGTGCTGCTCATGGTGCAGACACAATAAGCTAGCGGCTACGTGCTTGCAATAATAATTGTCAGCGTAAAAGGCTAAACATGAACACTCCGCATCTATGTCGTTATTATTATCTATTTCAATGCTGACGAAATAGCTTTTGTTGCTAGTAATAGTAGCGGTATATTGTTCTCGATCCTTGTGGGTACGGCTGCAAGTTACTTTTCCGTCACGCCAATAGGCTTGACCACGTTCGTAGTTATCCGGTCCGCAAAGCAGCTTAATTATCCGCTCCGTTAGTTGATATCCCATGGCACCAGTACTCCTTGCTCTAAAAAATATCCCTTCTTAAGCGAAGGTTAGTAAACTACAGTAAGCTTCATTATAATACAGTATTTGTGTTGATATCAGTTATTTGCAAAAAGGATCGGAGATTAATACGTAAATTATTTATGTTGTAACCAAATCGCAAAGGTACACGTCCATAGTAAGGTGAAGAATGTAGTGAGAAGTATCGGAAGTGAACCGTTAAAATATGAAAGTTAGGAGCGCTAAAAGTGCCATTCACCTTTGCCCATCCCTTGTATGCAGCACCGCTTAAGGTTGTAAAGCCAACAGCAATTAGTTTGACAGGTATTGTCCTTGGAAGTATGTCACCAGACTTCGAATATTTTATTGCACTCGAACCTTATCAAACGATCGGTCATTCGACGATGGGTTTAATTTTTCAAGCGATACCGTTAAGTATTGTATTTGCCTTTCTATTTCATTATTTAGTTAAGTCAGCGATCGCTGCTCATATGCCTGCATGGCTTGGCATTGATCGGAGAGCACAACAGTTAATTCGTGCTTACCCATGGCGAATGAACAAGATTAGTAATTGGATTGTGTTCATAATCTCCGTTGTAATCGGGTTTTATTCACATGTCATTATCGATGGATTTACACATTTAACAGGGTATTTTGTCATGAGGAGCACCTTCCTGCAATTGGAGGTTATAGGTTATCCGCTATTCAAGTTTTTCCAGCATGGCTTGTCTTTGTTAGGCTTGTCTATTCAAGCGATCTTCGTACTTCTTTTGTTCAAAAGAACAAAGCCAGCTGGAGATACTTGCAGTGTATCCGTGCGCGATAAAATTCTGTTTTGGATTACTGTAGCTGTAGTAGCAGTTATCGTTGTCGGATTAAAGTTTTCATTGACTACGAGCACAAATTATATTGGTATGGGTGTTGTTTCACTTTTATCAGGCATCATTCTAGGTATCATTGTTGCAGCATCGATTTATCGTGTTCGGTTGTTCAAAAATAGGATTACTGCGAGCAATACATCGGAATAGAGCCAATAATTAAGGGGAAAATAGTTATCTTATGATTACGACTGTGGTTTGACTTCTGAAACTGTATAAAATATAATTACAGTAATTACTTTTCAAAAATCATAGGCGGTGAAACTAATGTCCTTCCAACAACATTCCTATGTGCGACCGAATAAAACACACTCTACTTTTGGTGTTCCTTTATCCGTACTTGATGTTGCTCCTATTATAGAAGGAGGCACCATTGCTGACTCGCTGCGAAATACGTTAGATCTAGCTCAACATGCGGAGCGTTTAGGGTATACACGTTACTGGTTGGCAGAGCATCATAATTCTCCGAGTATAGCAAGCTCTGCAACTTCAGTCGTTATCGGACATGTAGCTGGTGGAACCTCCTCCATACGCGTCGGAGCGGGTGGAATTATGTTGCCTAACCATGCTCCCCTTGTTATTGCAGAGCAGTTCGGCACTTTGGATGCCTTGTATCCAGGGCGAATTGATTTAGGTTTAGGTCGAGCTCCTGGTACGGATGGGCTTACAGCAGCAGCACTTCGAGGTCAACGAGGCGGGAACGGAGGCGATTTTCCAGAGCAATTAGAGCAACTGCGCGCTTATTTAGATCCGTCAGGAGCGGAAGCAGCAATGCCGGTACGTGCATACCCCGGCGAAGGTGCAGATGTACCAATCTGGCTGCTCGGTTCGAGTGATTTCTCTGCTAGACTAGCAGCTGAGTTGGGACTTCCATTTGCGTTTGCGGGACACTTCTCTCCAACGTATACCGTACCAGCTATGAATTTATATCGGAACAGCTTCAAGCCTTCGGCTATGCTTTCCGAACCATATGCTATGGTCGCAGTAAACGTTGTAGCAGCTGATACGGATGAAGAAGCGGCATATTTGTCAACAACACTGCAACAGTATTTTTTAGGGTTTATTAGAAATCGTCGTGCTCCGCTGCCTCCTCCGGTTCACAGTATGGATGGTCTGTGGACGGAGCAAGAGAAATATGCGCTTCAACAGCAACTTGGTTCATCTATTGCAGGGAGCCCAGCTACAGTGAAAGAAAAGCTGGAAACCTATATTGAAGCTACCGGAGCCAATGAAGTTATGGTAGCTGCTCATATCTTTGATCATGCTGCTCGCCTCCGTTCATACGAAATTATTTCCAATCTTTGAAATACAGACTAATTAGAATCATTCACTGGAATAGGATGGATTACTTCAATGTCAAAACAGAATACAAATAACAGCAGAATGATGCTGTTAATGGTTAACATGTTTATCGCTATGCTTGGAATAGGGCTCATAATTCCTGTTCTTCCCGAGTTTCTTAGGGAATTTAATGCAGGAGGCAAGACAGCAGGATATTTAATTGCGGCCTTTGGTATTACGCAATTTATTTGCTCTCCAATTGCAGGAGACCTATCGGACAAGTATGGACGGAAGATCATGATCGTACTGGGGCTTACGCTCTTCACAATCTCAAATACAGTATTTGCACTAGCAGATCATGTATCATGGCTCTATCTTTCCAGATTTATCGGGGGCGTTGGAGCAGCTGCAATGATACCATCCATGCTTGCTTATGTTGCAGATATAACGACAGAAGAAAATCGTGGTAAAGGGCTTGGCATGCTTGGGGCTGCGATGTCCCTTGGTTTTGTAGTTGGTCCAGGGATAGGCGGATTTCTTGCAGAACTTGGACTTCGAGCACCATTTTATGTATCAGCAGCAGTGGGGGCTTTAGCGGCAATTGGCTCTCTCTTATTCGTGCCAGAGTCACTGTCTCTTGAATTAAGAATGGCCGCACGTAACAAGAAGGAAAAGCGTGAAAATATCGTTAAGCAGTTCGCTAAGTCATTTAAAGCATCATACTTCGTATTGCTTGTGTTGATCTTCACATTGACGTTCGGGCTAATTAATTTTGAAGTGATCTTCCCACTATTTGTGGATGAGAAATTTGGATATACGATCCAGCAAATAGCGATTGTTATTACGATTGGTGCATTGGCGGGAACGATTATTCAAGCTCTGTATATCGGCAAGCTTATTAATAAGTTTGGTGAGCAGAAGCTAATTAATTGGACGTTACTATTATCGTCAGTAACACTATTGCTAATGTTGGTGTCAGGTAACTTCATTTATGTAATGATTCTAACTACCTTCTTCTTTACATTAACAGCAATTATGCGACCTGCGATTAACACGTTGTTGTCCAAGTCTGCTGGTAATGAACAAGGTTTCGTAGCAGGAATGAACAATGCGTATATGAGTCTTGGCAACATATTCGGTCCGGCTGTGGCAGGAATATTGTTCGATGTAAATATTAATGCACCATATGTACTAGGAGCAGTGGTACTAGCTGGTAGTTTGTTCTTGTCCATGAAAAAGTTCAGTCGTATTAAAGCAGTGGCGTAAGCTACTATATTGAAGTTAATCAAAATAATACATTACGTTTGTGAATCACATAAACAGGCTGTGCAGAAGCAATAAAGCTTCTGCACAGCCTGTTTTGTTTTACTTATTAAATATGCTTTACGGTAACTAGTAAAAAGAGGATTATTCTTCGGCCTCCAGCGTATCGTCTGGTCTATGTCCTCGTTGTAGCTCACGAATGGAGTACCCAAAGTCCATCTGCAGATGAGGATAGTCTTTGAAATTTTCCCAATCGCCGCCCCAGCTAAATCCGAGTCGTTTTGCAATGTCTACTACTTCAAGCCAATCAGCCGACCCGTTTTTGTTGCCGTCATATTCAAGATCCCAAATGACCTTGCCCCTGCTTGTTTTGAGTGCAAAGTCAATTGCTAATCCGTAATTATGATAGGAACCGCCACCGCGGACATGAGTGACTATTGGACCTTCTGTTTCTCTACCTTTGTCATATAACACATCTTGATCCTTATGACTTCGGAAGTCATCTGTAATCAGAATCGTAATGCCTATCTTTTCTGTTTCGGCAATAAGTTCATCCTTTTTAAGCTTTACAATGGGATGTAGCTCAGTGATTGGAGGTGCGTCTTTTTTTAGAAAAGGGATAAGCCTTCCAATATTATCGGAACCATTTGTCCAAATAGCTGATACGATCAATAGAATAAAAAGTAATAAGATCCAGTTGCGAATTTTCCTTCTTCTATTTGATGGTCTGGTATGAGGCAAGCCGGCTGGTTGTCGCCGCTGAGGTATATGTTGAAAGTCAGCCATCTTTGTTCTCCTCAATAATATATCTATTAGTTTTGTACTGTTTCAATAGTAATAGAGGAACGGTGAGAAAGCAATGTATGCTAGCGTTGTTTTGTGCATCTGTGCAACCTACCTTTATGGATATAGAAGCAGTAGGCTTAAAGTAACATTTATTGACGCTGTATCCGTTTAGTTTTAAACTGATGGATATAAGTGTAAGTTCGGTTGACATATTGTATTCGTCATCAATCACCGGGAGGATGTCTGTTATGCATCACAGGGAAATCTATCTGAAGGGAATACATCATGCCTCAGCAATTACAGCAAATGGGCTAGCTAATTTTGATTTTTATACGAAGGTGCTTGGCCTCCGACTGGTGAAGAAAACAGTAAATCAGGACGATACTTCGATGTATCATCTTTTTTATGGCGATGGAAAAGGAAACCCAGGTACTAAGCTTACTTTTTTTGAAATGCCGATGGCAACAAAAAGCAGTGAAGGGGTAGGCAGTGTTTCTGCGTTATCACTTCGTGTGAAGGATGATCATGCTCTTAAGTATTGGCAGAGCAGACTAGCGCAATTTAATGTTGAGCATGATCAAATAATTGTTCGAGCGGGCCGTAATACATTGGCATTCCGGGATGGAGAAGGACAACGATTTATTCTCGTTTCTGATGAAGGCAATAGTGGTATTGCGGCAGGTGAACCATGGGTAAATAGTCCTGTACCATCAGAGTCCGCGATATTGGGGTTAGGTCCAGTTCACTTAACTGTTCAGAATCATGAGCCAACTGCGCTGGTACTAACAGGACTTTTAGGCTTCCGAGAAAAAGGAAAGTATGCTTCAACGATCAAAGATCAACCTGATATTATCGTCTATGAAACGGGGGAAGGCGGTACTGGAGCAGAGGTGCATATCGAAGAGCGGCATGATCTTACAAGGGAAGTTGCAGGTTATGGCGGCGTTCATCATGTAGCATTTCGTGTGGAGAATGACGAGGAGCTGCGGGATTGGATTGAGCAATTGAATAGAGTGCGAATGCCGAATTCTGGTTTTGTAGATCGATTCTATTTCCACTCTTTATACTTCCGTGAACCTAATGGAATATTGCTTGAACTTGCAACAGATGGTCCAGGTTTCGAAACGGACGAGGATTTGGAGCATCTTGGAGAGACGTTAGCATTGCCTGCATTTCTAGAGCCTCATAGATTACAGATTGAGTCTGTTCTAAGGCCGATTAACACAAGGCATATGCAATATTAATTCCAAATATTTCAATAGTATCGTATGCTGATGAAGAGGTGTTAGCTAGATTGGCTCAATACTTCATCAGCATGAAGTGCTCGGGTATATGCTGAAATAATCTAGACAAATGATTACTCCTTTAATAGCTTATATAGATAATCAACGGAATGTATCGCATTCTCCTGATTGATGACCTTTCCATTTCTTAATACGATAAGGCAAGGAACGCTGGATATTCGCCACTGCTCGCGTAACCGAGGTGTGAAGTTAATATTAGTTTTGAAGATGGGATAAGAAACTCCCGCAACTTCTGTAATTTCTAACATCCGTTCTGCAATTTTGCAAGTTCCGCACATCGGAGTGGTAAAAAGGATAGCGGCCTTGCCGATATCTGCTTGGCTCAGTTCAATCAATTGGGGTTCGTTAAGTTCTTGAAGCGGCATGATGAAAACTTTCCTTTCTGTCTATCAATAGTACTGCTGAAATACTTGTAGTATTATCATAACAAAAAAAATATTAATTTCTAATAAAAAAAGTGAAACCATCTTTGGAACAGCGACGTATTGTTCTTCATTACGACAAGTTCATGTTCATTACAATCACATATTACTCCAAAGGGGAGTAGCTAGTACAGTAAAGTCGTCATTCCGAGAATTATATTCTCCGGCTTTATTGGCAACGTAAATACGTTGTTGGCGAGACCTTTGTCTGATTAATTAATCGGGCAAAGGTCTTTTTGTGTGGCTGTGAGTATGGGTGAGGTCATTATTAATTTTTTAGGAGGAACTAACATGGATTTAGCAATATTGTTAGAGTACGGATGGGTGCTTCTAGTTCTTATAGCACTAGAAGGCTTGCTTGCAGCAGACAACGCTTTGGTGTTAGCGATCATGGTAAAGCATTTACCGGATGAGCAAAGAAAGAGAGCGTTATTCTATGGTTTGGCAGGGGCGTTTGTATTCCGATTTGCTTCATTATTCGCCATTTCATTCCTAGTAGATGTATGGCAAGTTCAGGCAATAGGTGCTTTATATCTACTGTTTATTGCACTTAATCATATATTTAGAAAAGTTATGATTAAGAAGCAAGAAGGAACTGTAAAAAAAGATTCCGAGAAAGATGCTAAGAAAAGCGGCTTCTGGATGACCGTAATTAAAGTAGAAATCGCAGATATCGCATTTGCGGTAGATTCTATATTGGCAGCTGTTGCGCTTGCTGTAGCACTTCCAACTACGACGTTGCCGAAGATCGGCGGTATGGACGGTGGACATTTCATCGTCATCTTCCTAGGCGGATTCGTCGGCTTGATCATTATGCGTTTCGCTGCAACACTATTTGTGAAGTTGCTTGAAAGCAGACCGAATCTTGAAATTGCAGCATTTGCGATTGTGGGCTGGGTAGGTGTTAAGCTTGCAGTTCATACGCTATCTCATCCAGCAATCAATGTTATCTCGCATGATTTTGCAGAATCTAAGCTCTGGAAGCTTACGTTCTATGTAGTTCTTATTCTAATCGCAGTAGTTGGTTGGTTCATGTCTGGAAGTAAAGACAAGGAAGCTGCAAAAGCTGTATAATAGAGATATGTAAATGATTTTGGAGGAGATCTCTGTTGGCACAGCTTTATTACAAATATGGCACGATGAATAGCGGTAAATCGTTTGAAATTATTAAAGTAGCTTATAATTATGAGGAGCAAGGGAAACCAGTTCTCATATACTCTCCATCAGTAAGTGCTCGAGGCGGCGTAGATCGTGTAGGTTCACGAGTAGGATTCGAACGTCAGGCATTCCCAGTAAGTGAGGAAACGAACTTGTTTGAGGATGTTAAGTCTCGAGTTGCTGAATTAGGGGACAAGGGTGTTTATTGTATACTGATTGATGAAGCTCAGTTTCTAAAGAAGCATCACATTATTGAATTGACACGAGTAGTTGATGAGCTAAACATACCGGTCATGGCGTTTGGATTAAAAAATGATTTTCAAAATCAGTTGTTTGAGGGCAGTTACAATCTGCTCGTTCAAGCCGATAAGATTGAAGAAATTAAAACGATCTGCTGGTATTGCGATCGCAAGGCAACGATGGTCATTCGTTTCCGAGATGGGAAGCCAGTAAACTCTGGGGAACAGATTCAAATCGGCGGCAACGAGGATTACAAACCAGTATGTCGTGGGTGTTATAATCGAGCTTTCCAAAGTAACGAAGCTTAATAGGTACGATTTATAATAATAGGCTGTGCTCAAGTAGATTCATTTGCTTGAGGGCAGCCTATTCCTATAGGAGGCATATGGAGATGGACATTAATATTGGGCTAGCAGGTTGGGGCGATCATGATGATCTCTATCCTAGTGGGACGAAGTCTGCTAATCGTCTTAACGTGTATGCCTCGCACTTTCCTGTCGTGGAGGTAGATAGCACATTTTATGCAATACAGTCGCGTGAACGATTCGCAGCTTGGGTCGATAATACACCGAATAGTTTGCGTTTCGTGGTCAAAGCTTATCAAGGCATGACCGGTCATCAGCGCGGAGCTGCCGCTGCTAATGCTGATCAGGAAGCGATGGCAGAAGCATTTCGCCATATGTTAGAGCCTGCAATTGCTGCGGGGAGATTAACTGCTGCCTTATTTCAATATCCGCCTTGGTTCGATTGTACGAGCAAAAATGTTGCAGAGCTACGTGCAATGAAACGACGGATGGAGGGTATTCCAAGTGCTCTAGAGTTTAGACATCAGAGCTGGTTTGAAAGTGGAATGCGAGAGCGGACGCTCGGTTTTATGCAAGAGGAAGGCTGGATTCACAGTATCTGTGATGAACCACAAGCAGGTATTGGAAGTATTCCGACTGTGCTTCAAGCGACAGATGACAAGCTGTCTATTGTTAGATTTCATGGACGCAATGCATCTAATTGGAACAATGGCGGTGGTCCTAATTGGCGAGAGGTTCGTTATCTATATCGCTATTCCGAGGAAGAGCTTGAAGAATGGACGGAGAAGATGGCCCAGCTACAAGAGCAAAGTAAGGAGATTGCCGTAATCTTTAACAATAATTCGGGTGGGGATGCTGCGGCGAACGCCAAGCAATTCATGACGATGCTGGGATTGAAAAGGCCGGATGGGAGAGATCCATTGGAAACCCCGCCACCTGGCCCGGAACAGTTGGAACTATTTTGAAAATGGTACGATATTCTGTAATTGATTAGTACTTGAGCTTAAGCAAGTTGCGTTCTCCTACAAATGTGGAAGTATTGAACAGCAGTAAAACGTCGTCTATCCTGTTCTGTTCCATATAATCGCTTATGTTCCCGTTATAAAAACGTATGTCGATCATATGGATTTCTTCTACATGGTTCGTTAGAAACGGCAGCATACTGTGAGCATAGGAATCTTTAACAATAAGAAGTTTATTTAGATCTACTGCTTGCTGGTCGATCCCATTTGTTAGCTTCATTAAAGCATGTACGCCGCCTTGGAAATAAGAATATTTATCCTTTTTACCTAGGAAGCTAGCGTCGTATAAACTTGTTACCGTTTTATCGCTGTCGGCGATATACATACTCGTCTCAACGGGCACTTTCGGTTCATAAACTTCAATATAATCCGGTTTTGTTGCACCGAATTGCCCACGTGTATGATAACTGCCGAGAAAAGAATCTGTAACAGTAAAGATGTTGAAATCCGCTTCAGACAGCGGCTTCCATCCCATCTCCTCTGCATATGCACGATAAGCTAGATAAGCACCATATGTTGTCCAGTGATGATCTGTCTTGTAGAAAATCGGTTTCTCATCATTAGTCGAAGCAGGGTTAAGGAAGTCAAAGCCGTTCAGGAACGACATGTTGGCATCAACACGATCCTCAATATAATCATTCACTTTATGCTGAGGATATACCGAAGCAAGCCAAGGCAGTTTCTCGGAAAGAACACCGACTGAGGTAGGTGATAGCATAAACGATACTTTGGCATCAGGATGATTGGAGCCGAACTTATTTACTGCATCCACATATTTTTGCAATTCCTCGTAGTCGGGTTCCTGAAACTTTTCAAACAAATAACCATCTTCCCCTTTGAAAATGCCGTTGTTCTCTTTTTGCAACCTTAATTGTTCCAGCATTGATTTTGTTGCTACCCATTCTGTTCGGAATGGAAAGTGGTCAGAGATGAAGGATTCTGTATCCTTTGCAAACTCGTTCGAAACGACGCGATCCCATGTTAACTCGGGCGTCTTTTGCAGTGTTCGGTTTTCCATTTCGGAGAATGTTTCTTTCGGCATAATAAAAAAAGCGAGTGACATGATACCTAGTATGGAGACGAATCCCCATACATATAATCGATCTGTTGTTTTTTTCATAGATGTAAACTCCTCTTGAGCTAGAAGCGGAAATACAGAAACGGGTTAAAGGTCGCGTCAACCAAATAAGCGATACACATGACCAATAATAGTGCATGCCAACATAGAGCTAACACTGGATGAAGGAGCGGTCGCTTGTTAGCGTCTCGCTTCGGCAGCGATGCAATGACTAGCAATACGAGCAATATTGCATTTGTGTACAGTAAATATAATGAATGCTCGTCCCATAGCGCAGTGTCGTTCATCCCGAACAGGGCTGAGAAGTACGACCAAACTGCTGGCATCTGGTCAAAAGCGAAGAACACCCAGCCGATTAGTATAAGTACAAGTGCATAGCTATGGCGGAGCCATCTTGGCAGTCGTTGCAGGAGTGATAGTGCAAACCATTTCTCCATAATGAGAATAATACCGAAGTAAAGCCCCCATAACAGGAAGTTCCAACTAGCCCCATGCCAAATACCAGTGAGTGCCCATACGATCAAAATGTTACGCAGCTGCACAAGCAGTCCTCGTCTATTGCCGCCGAGCGGTATATACACGTAGTCACGGAACCATGTGCTAAGCGAAATATGCCAACGGCGCCAGAAATCAGTTATACTCTGAGCCGTATAAGGTCTGTTGAAATTTTCGTTGAAACGGAAGCCGAACATGAGACCAAGACCTATAGCCATGTCAGAGTAACCGCTAAAGTCGAAATAGATTTGGAATGCGAAAGCAACAATACCGAGCCAAGCTGTTAACGTTGGCAGTGAATCCAAGCTTGATGCCGAGACCTCGTTCCACACTAATCCAATATTGTTGGCAAGGAGCACCTTCTTCGCAAGACCGATCGTAAAACGTCTAACCCCTTCAGCGAACATCTCGTTAGTGACTGTGCGATGACGAAGCTGATCTGCAATCGTTGAATATTGCACGATAGGGCCAGCTACGAGCTGTGGGAATAACGATACAAAAGTTGCAAAGTCGACCCAGTTTCGTTGCGCCTTCGATGTACGACGATAAACGTCGATAATATAAGACATCGATTGAAACGTATAGAACGAAATGCCGATTGGGAGCGGAAGATCCGTCGGCGGTATGCTTGTTCCTAGCCATGCATTCACATTTATGATGAGGAAGTCAGCATATTTGAAAAATCCCAATACGCCCAAATTAATAATAATGGAGGCGATTAGGACACATTTGCGCTTGAAGTTGCTGGACTTCGGCTTGTCCAGTAACAAGCCGAAGAAATAATCCATAGTGGTAGATACCAGCATAAGCACAATGTAGATGGGTTCTCCCCAGGCATAGAAAATTAGGCTCGCACTGAACAAAACGAGATTTTTGATGCGCCAAGGAGAGCTATGGTAGAGCAGTAACACTGCCGGCAAAAAGATAAATAAAAATAGAAGACTACTAAATACCATATCGCTTTGTTATTTAACTAAAGCTTCAAATTCTGCAACCATCTTGTCCGCATCTTCCGCGATAACAAATAAGATGTAGTTGCCTTTAGTAACTAGCTTATAGTTTTTTGCATTTTCGTATTGATCTTGCAAGTACGTTTCGAATTGCTTCTGCACATCTGTAGCACGCTTCTTGATCGCTTCTTCTACAGCTGGGATATCTTTAGCATCTTTTACTTTCAATACGGCTATTTCATTCGTCTTAACGTTCATCATAGGAGTCTTAATCGTATATTCTTCAAGCAATGCAGCATCGAGATAGTACATATCCTTGAGCTTATCAGCTTCGATAGGCATTTGAACGGGCTGCTCCACTTTAGCCAAGATTGCTTCGACAATTTCATTGGTAGAGCCAGCTTTTGTTCCCTCTGTTTCGTCGCCTTTACCGGCTTCTTTATCCGTTTCTGTTTCTTTAACTGGTTCTTTATCTTTATCCTTGTTAGCACCTGTATCGGTAGTGGATGTATTCGTCCCTTTATCCACATTTACATCTTTATTTGCTTGCTCCCCACCACATGCCGTAAGTGCAATACCCATCGCAACGACCATCAAAAGGTTCAAAACTCGTTTCTTCATCGTCATTCATCTCCTAGATGTCTAATTGTTAGTATGTTATGTGAATTCACACCTCTTCAAACGTGGGGTGGGTGGATTATGTTGCAATTATCGATGTTTAGAATAAATTACAAGCTAATATTTTGGCTGAAAAAAGATATTTTTTTAGTCGAAAAAGATATTTTTGAATAATTTAGTCGTAATAAATATGTAAAGTGGGATAATACCCAAATTTATCATAGACATCATTAATATTATTAAAATAAAATCGATCAGTGTCATTAAAAAGAAATAGGGAGCGTTCAACATTGAAGTTTAACAGAGTTATTGCCATTTTACTTATCTTATCTATCGTTTTTACAAGTGCTCCAAATGTTATGCAAGCGTCCGAGGAGGAACCAAAAGCTGTTATAGAAAATCAGCAGATGGAAGAGTCTGTTCCGACAATTGCAACTCCAGTAGTGGAGCCAACGGCTGAGGTAGTGCCTACGTCAATAGTACCTGAACCAACTCCGACGGTACTTGTACCTACGCCTACAACATCAGTACTGACACCAACAGTTCCTGTAACAACACCAGAGGTGCCTGAACCGTCGCCTACAATACCAGTACCAACACCAGAGGTGTCTGAACCGTCGCCTACAATACCAGTTGCAACACAAGGGGTGCCTGAACCAACGCCTACAGTATCAACAGCAACGGCACCTGTTCCAACGCCTACAGTGCCTATTCCTACCTTGCCAGCATTAGACGGATCGGTTAATAAATTTGATCCTCTTTTGTTGGCAGGATTTACGAATGAGATGCTGCTCATAGCGGCGTTTTATGATTCAACTTTTAATGATTTGTTAGATCAAAATAGTCTATTTGCTATGCTGGATTTGAATGAACAAACCATCTATAACATGATGAGTGCAATGAGTGTTGATCAGTTGGAACTGATGAACAAGTTAGTGCCTGCTACTTATCAGAGTTATTATAGGCGAAAAAATCCAGAGAAGTTCAAAGACTTTCTTCGCAAGCAAAGCAATGATCCAGTAGTT
Source organism: Paenibacillus sp. L3-i20 (assembly GCF_022180385.2). Classification (GTDB taxonomy): domain Bacteria; phylum Bacillota; class Bacilli; order Paenibacillales; family Paenibacillaceae; genus Pristimantibacillus. Next base: position 2,273,818 of record NZ_BQME02000002.1, on the reverse strand, counting down.
GAAAACAATAAAGAAGAAAATGGTTTAGAAGTTAGATCATTTGCGAATTTGATGGCTTCGAATGGGAAGTATACGGAGATCGAGAATAAGTTCAAGTATACGAAAAATACTCATGATACTTATGATCCGATGCTCCGAACAAGTGCCCAAAGAGTAGTAGATGTTTTTCTACCAGGTAAACGGGGACTGGACTTTGAATTAGTCCGTTCATATAACTCGCTTAATGCGAAAACTGAAACACAGAGATCTCACAGACCGTGGAGTTATCCAGAAGGCGCTGCCGAGTATCATCCTATTGCCAACTCTCCTGATGGAGTTTTATATGAAGATTATCATAATCTAGGTGATGGTCGTAATTCTATTGCAGCGGGTTGGCAGTTTAATATCCCCTATATGAACAGTTATCCTGAAATGCCATTCCATAGTAAGCATCAAATAACAGTAGAACAGGCTAAAAACAGTACAAATATTCCGAGTAAATATGGCCAATATATCTATTACAATATGAGTGATCATGGTGCAAATTACATTAAGCGAGATGTATCATTTACACTCGAAGATGGTACTACTTATGAATTTAATAATGGTATTAAGGATCGGTCTTATAACTATCCTGATCGAAATGTGAAATACACAGAAATTAATGCTTTGAATGGAACAGTTTATTTATTGGTCTTAGACGATCAAATAACATACAATTTTTTTAAGAGTAGAGACGAGAGTTATGGTCCGATAAGTTCAAAATCAAATATCTACGGGGATACAATCAGATACGGTGGCACCAGCGTAGAGATGCCATACACTGAACATCGACTATTTACAAGGATAATAACGGATTCAGTTGGGAGAAAAATAGAAATCACAATGCCCAGCGATCCTCTTAAAAGACCGGAAACTCGTCTAGTGGTAAAAGGTAAAGATGGATCTATACTTAAAGACTTAAAGTATAATAGCATACAGACTTATAGAGATTATGTTATGGTTCCGACTAAATACTCCTATTTAGTATCAGTAGTTGATCAACTTACAAACAAGACTTTGCAATCATATACTTATTATGATATGGCCAACTGGTTTGCTGAATATAATATGGAAGACGATTATTATGCTGATACAGAGGGTAATTATAATGTCATCTTTGATGGTGGTCATGAAAATTCAAAAATCATGGTTAATGATAGTCGAACATGGGGGTATAATAATTTTCTTTTGTTGAAAGAAGTTAAAGATGAATCAGGTTTTTCCATTCATTATCAATATAAATATCATGATGAAAAGTGGACGAATTATGTGAACGGAAGGCTAAGCTTTCGAGAACTTGATACTATGCGAGGAAGCATGCGTCTATATAATGATCCACATGTACTAACATATACAGGTTATCACCCTGTAACTAGTATCTTTTACACATACACAAATGCCGACGGTCAGCCCAAACTATTCGAGCAGGAGTTACAGAAAGACCCGAATACATCCAATGAAATTTGGAATCGACCGAAGTCGGGTGGAGAATTAGGGGATTTTCGACTCAGTAGAGTAGACAGTTACCGCTCTGGCGACAAAATATTAACTAAAATTACTTCCAAATATGAAGGTTACACCGATACAAAGACACTACGTTTTCAGGCGGCGTGCAAGCGTATTCCCTCTACTTTCGTTGTATCTTCATAATGCTTGAACTTTTGCCCTTTAACCGCCACAAAAATATACCCCCTAGAATTTCATCGGAATAACCCGGGGGTTTTTCCAATGTCTATTCTAAGGGGTGCACTTCATATCTTAAGCTAGCTCTACTCGGACTTCTCTTCTTCCTCGTCTGTTTCATAAAACCATAAAGGATCATTGTTATCAACTTCGCCATTGTAGTTAATTAGAATTTCTTCGCCAGCGGTGATGTCCGTATGAGCAAAGAAGTCGATGGAGAGGTTGTCAAAGTTAAGCTCAAATGTAGCGTTTGGTGTATAGGAATGGTTGAACAAGCTTCCATATCCTAAGCAGACAGCGCTGTGATTTGCGCCGTAATTAAACGAATAGTCTGCAATAATTGTTTTTTCTATATGTTCATGATCCTCATTTAAATAAGTGATCACGGGAGCCACATGAATAAGGGTGCCCTTTGAAATATTTTGAGTAGCGAATACTCCTCTATTGAACTCCCCGCTAAGTGGCCCGCTGCTAAGTGCGGATATTTTAACTTCGATCATAACTTATAGTCACCTGCTCGCTGTTTAATCTTTTAAGTCCCTAGGAACTCAAATGTAGAAAAATTGTAACGCACCTTTACGAAATGGGCAAGCGTATGAGGCGCTGTAAAGTTATTTTAATCATAAATTGGATATAAACAACCTGTACATTTTTGCGCTGGAAGCTTAAAATATGTAAGCAACTTTTTTGAAGGATGAAGCATTACGTTACGGGTAAATGTATGAGTATATCTCCGAGATTTTGAGGAACATTAATAATTATTATAATGATATTACCTCCGCTGGAATCTTATTGCTGCAATAGCAGCTCACACTTCATATTTCCCTAGTAAATGACGACGACTTCAATAAATTTCCATCAAAATACCTATTGTTTTTTTGAGACCAATGTTCTATCATAACCAAGTGAGTTGATAGGAAATGTTGGATTTACCATGCAAGGGAGTGTTTCCACTGATTGAACTGATTGAGATTAATAAAATATATAAAACATCTAAGAAGACCTTCTTCCAAGCATTAACCGATGTTAATTTGAAAGTAGAGAAAGGCGAAATATTCGGTGTTATTGGTCGATCTGGAGCGGGTAAAAGTACTTTATTACGCAGTGTCAATTTACTCGAGCGTCCGACAAGTGGAACGGTGATTGTTGGATCGAATAACTTGATGCTGTTAAAAGAGCAGGGGCTACAAGAACGACGTAAACGGATCGGAATGATCTTTCAGCATTTCAATTTGTTGTCTACTGCAACGGTTCGAGATAATATTGCATTTCCGCTTAAAGTATCAAAGCAATCTCCTACGGAAATTGCAAAACGAGTGGATGAACTGCTTGAGCTGGTGGGATTAAGAGAACATCAACATAAATACCCCAAACAATTGTCAGGTGGTCAAAAGCAGCGGGTTGGGATAGCTAGAGCGCTTGCTAATGAACCGGACGTATTGCTCTGTGATGAGGCGACGTCAGCTCTTGATCCGCAAACAACAGAGAGCATACTTGCATTACTCAGAGACATTAACAGGAAGATGGGCATTACGATATTGCTCATTACGCATGAAATGGACGTTATTCGTGCCATTTGTGACCGTGTTGCAGTTATGGATCAAGGTAGAATTGTGGAGACTGGAACTGTGCTCGATATATTCCTCGATCCACAAAATAGTGTAACAAAACAATTTGTGAATGAAGTGATTGAGACACCTGGGCAAGAGACATTCGGAACTTATCAAGCAAAAGGGCGAATTATACGCATTGCATTCCGCGGAGAGCAAACCTATGAACCGATTCTTTATGATGCTGTTCGGGGAACAGATGCTACGTTTGCGATATTGCAAGGAACAGTTTCCCGGATGAAGGATACCCCTTATGGGCAACTCGTCGTTGAACTCAGAGGCAGTGATGCTGATGTGAACAGGATCATTAATGAGCTTGTGCAACACGGATTAGGGGTGAACGAGATATGAACGGATTTTTTGAAAATGTACGGTGGGAGCAAATAGGGGAAGCATCGCAAGATACGATGTCCATGCTGGTATTTTCACTGCTCTTTACACTTATATTAGGGCTTATGCTTGGAATTGTATTATTTCTAACGTCAAAGGGACAATTATTGCAAAACAAAGTGGCTTATGCGATATTGTCGTTCGTTGTGAATATATTCCGATCTGTTCCTTTTATTATTTTGATGATCATGATTATGCCTTTAACGAAAATTCTTGTAGGAACATCTATCGGTGTTAAAGGTGCAATTCCGCCGCTTGTTATTGCAGCAGCTCCTTTCTTCGCACGTTTAGTGGAATCTGCACTGCGTGAGGTTGATCGTGGAGTGATAGAAGCTGCGACAGCGATGGGCGCATCCAAGTCAATGATCGTGTTTCAAGTTCTACTTAGAGAGGCAAGAGGTGGATTGATTGCAGCAGCGACAGTTACGGCTGTGACGCTCGTATCCTACACGGCTATGTCTGGTGTTATTGGAGCAGGAGGACTAGGTGATCTAGCACTGCGTTATGGATACCAGAGATTCCAAGTGGACGTGATGCTTGTAACGGTAGTTCTATTGCTTGTTTTAGTTCAAGTGCTGCAGATGATTGGAGACGGGCTAGTTCGATACTTCAGTCGGAAGTAGAATTGACATAGAAAACGTGAGAAAGCGGAGGGATTTATGATGAAAAAAAGATCACATGTATGGTTCGTATTGTTGGCACTTGCGGTAATGCTTGCAGGTTGCGGTGGGAATGGCGGCAAAGCAACTGAGGACAAAAAAGGTGCTGAAGGCGGCATGTCAGAAAAACCAGCTGCGCAAGAAGTAACGATTAAAGTCGGCGCAACGCCAGTCCCACATGCGGAAATATTAACTTCCCTAATTCCACTTCTGAAGGAGCAAGGCGTTAACTTAGAAGTAGTTGAATTTAACGATTATATTCAGCCGAACGTACAATTGTTTGAGAAGCAGATCGATGCTAATTTCTTTCAACACACACCGTACTTAGATCAATTCAATAAAGATAAAAAATATGATTTGGTGAAAGCTGCTGGCGTTCATGTAGAGCCCTTTGGTGTATACTCCAACAAAATTAAAAAGATCGAAGAATTAAAGGATGGAGCAAAAATTGCGATTCCGAACGATCCTTCAAATGGTGGCAGATCCCTTCTTTTGTTAGCACAGCACGGACTTATTGAGCTTAATGAGGGCGCTGGAGTAGATGTAACGGTTGCGGATATTAAAAACAACCCACGTAAATTTGAAATTGTGGAGATTGAAGCTGCAACATTGCCGCGTGTACTGAGCGAAGTTGATATTGCTGCAATCAATACGAACTATGCGCTTGAAGCAGATCTTAACCCAGTAGAAGATGCGCTATTCATTGAAGACAAAAATTCTCCTTACGTTAATATTTTGGTAACACGTCCCGACAATAAAGAAAACGAAGCGATTCAGAAGCTCGTTGCTGCTTTAAAGAGTGCAGAAGTAGAAAAATTTATTAACGAGAAATACAAAGGTGCAGTTGTTCCTGCATTCGACTAATAACTAACAGACTACTACAATTACAACCAACATTAAACAGTCCTCTTTCTTTAACGGCTGCTTACAGGATGTACACTTTCAAAAAGTGATCTTCTGTACGCATCCGGGTATATGAGAGTGGGCTGTTTTTTGCTTCTTACAAAAATGGATACGTATGCTAAGGCATTTCGAATACGATGATGAAACGTTTAAACAACGTTTTCATGGCATATGGAAAGCGAGATAAATGAAGGTTCAGAGTTCAGCATTCCTTCCGATAGGATGTGTATTGAGCTGGAGGAAGCGATGTTAGCCGGACTACATCTAGCCCTGTGGGAATTGGAACTTCTATGGAGCAGCCCCTCTAATCAAGCACATCTTCGGACCATAGTGTTCAGCAGTGGACAAGCCATGGGCTTAATAGATATGGATGAAGGTAGTTTAAAGACGCTTGCTGGGAAAATATGCTCGATGGGGGACAATGACAGCTTCGTTGTGGTCCATCCTTATTATTTGGCTGCGAATGACACCTTGAATAGTTGGAAGAACGAATACGAGTCCATAGGTAAATCACAGCCATTTGAGCAAATACATCGCGGCCTTTATTTGCTGGAGACAACCGAACGTGTAGATGAGTACTATATGAAGACGTTTATGATGAAGACATTCATGTTGTATGGGATGCGCTCAACTATAAACAAGCTTCACTGGGTAATTGATAGAAAAGAAATGAATAAAACTTACAACAGGTTCGATGTAAAAGTTAAAATAGAAATAGGTTTGAATAGCCATCATGATGATAATCAAACGACTATTACGTTGAAACGAGTCAATTTTGAAATTGGTAAGTCGGGTGAATTGTTAGCTTTAAATCAGGTTCCTCCAGTGGTATTTTCTGAAACGATGAGAGATATTAATAGGTTTTTAGGAATATAAAACCAATATATTAAATAGCTTAATTCAGTGTACTTTTAGGTATTTGACTTATTTTTAAATACATATTCGATTTTCAACGCAAACGATGATAAAATGCTTAAAAGAGCTAATCCACGCGCGACGCGATGGCATGTAGGAGGAAATACAGATGGAGTACATCAGCACACGAGGCAAAGTAGGCAAAATTGGCTTTATCGATGCATTTATGATGGGACTAGGGGATGACGGTGGACTTTTAGTTCCAAGTGAAATTCCACAAATCTCGACGGAAACGTTAAAATCATGGCAGGAGCTTAGTTATCAGGAGCTTGTACTTGCTATCTTTTCGTATTATACGAATGGTGAAATTCCGGATGAAGATCTGAAAGAAATGGTTGAAGCAAGTTATTCAACTTTCCGTGATCCTGAAGTGACACCAGTGCGACGCATAAATGACGAATTGTATTTGCTTGAGCTGTTCCATGGACCAACCTTCGCATTTAAAGATATCGCATTGCAGTTTATGGGTCAGCTATACACGTATGTAGCTGCTAAACAAAACAAAAAAATTCATATTCTCGGAGCAACATCTGGAGATACGGGAGCTTCCGCTATTCAAGGTGTTAAAGGTAAAGAGGGTATCAAAATTTGTATTCTTCACCCAAATGGCAAAGTCAGCAAAGTGCAAGAACTGCAAATGACTACTGTGGAGGAAGATAATGTACTTAATTTATCCGTTGAAGGCAACTTCGACGATTGTCAAAGAATGATCAAAGATTTGTTTGCTGATCTAGAGTTTAAGTCAACTAACCACCTAGCTGCAATCAATTCGATTAACTTCGTGCGTATTCTTGCGCAGACGGTATATTACTTCTATTCATACTTCCAAGTTGCGAAAGCGACAGGTTCCTTCGAGAAGGTTAACTTTAGCGTTCCAACAGGCAACTTCGGTGATATATTTGCTGGTTACTTGGCGAAGAGAATGGGTCTTCCAGTGAACAAGCTAATTTTGGCTACGAACGAAAACAATATTTTGGAGCGATTTATCCAAGAAGGCGTGTATATGCCGGGTGATTTCCGTTCGACTTATAGTCCTTCCATGGACATTCAAGTGGCGAGCAACTTCGAGCGTTATTTGTATTATGTCCTTGGTGAAGATGCAGAGCTGATTAATCGCTTAATGGCTCAATTTAAGTCAGAAGGCGAGATTTCAATTTCTGCTGAGGCGCTTAGTCGAGTTCAGGAAGAGTTTGCTGCCCATGGTGTAGGTGGACAGGAATGTTTGGATACGATTTCCGATTATCAAGCGAAATACGGGTATTTGCTTGATCCACACTCTGCTTGTGGTGTAGCAGCTCATGAGGAGTGCGGAGGAGACAAAGTAATCACGATTTCACTTGCTACAGCACATCCAGCTAAGTTCGATGAGGCTATTAAGCTTTGTGGCATTGAACAGTCTTTCCCTACGGAAATTGCTTCTCTATTTAATAAGCCCCAACGTCAAGTGTTGGTTGATGGTGTATTGGCTGATGTTGTTACAGAGCTGGAGAAGTTTTATAACGCGTAATGCTATCGTAAAAGAATAAATGGTTAACCGTCTCACAGATTGTTAAATTCTGTGGGGCGGTTTTTTTGTGTCCACAGTGTCTAAGGTGATACAACTTTTAGCAGAGAACAAACGTTTCATCTCTAATAAAGATTCCTTTAGGGGGACGAAATGAAAAGTCGCTGGGTTTTCGTAATGATAATAGTTGTATTATTAGTTACAGGTTGTACTACTCAGAATGAACGGGAAGATTTTGCTTCAAAGCCGTGTAAATTGGCAATGGACGCAGATATGTTAGCAGAAGCGGTAGCTGGAAAGTTGAAAGGGGTAGGTCCTGCGATCGGCGATAGTTTAGAAAAATGGAATAAAATATATGGAGAGCCAGATTCCACTGGAATTCGGCAAGCCTGCTTCTGAAAACACTTCGAATATGGGAGAAGGAGAAGAGTGTTTTTTGACTTATGAAGCTGGAGACTATAATTTATATTTTACATATGAAAATGAAAAAGCAGAGAAAGGTCATCTCTGCTTCAAATTGAAATAGTTATTAAGATTCTCTCAGCTTAGATGGGGGAATCTTTTTATGTTTTTTAAAAGTGCGACTGAAATAATAAATATCGTTAAAGCCGGTTGCTGAAGCCACCTCGGAAACTGTAAGAGGAGTGTGACGCAGCAAGTAATCTGCTCTGTCGAGGCGTGCAGCAGTAATGTACTCCGTGACGGTGCGTCCTGTTAGCAGCTTAAACAATCTACTGAAGTGGAAGCGGCTAAGGCCAGCAATGCCCGACAATTTCTCTATAGATAGTTCTTGTGTGTAATGTTCATCAATATATCTAAATACAGGCTCGAACCGTTCAACATTTTTGATACGCTCAGCATATTCATCCCTCGATAAGACGGTTGCGACATAGCCCCTAAGCAGCAACGTTAGCAATCGATAAAGCTCGGATTTAATTGCAAGCTCATAACCAAATTCACGTTTACCAAGCTCATCGATTAAGGAGAGCATACAAGCGCTTGTAGCCATATCACCCCGAATATGGTTATGAAGCAGCAGTCGATTTTGTGTAATGGGTGCTATAAATTTTGTTTCAGCGGCATCAACGAACTGACTGTGCAGCAAGGATATATCCGCGATAAGCACGTAATAGATCACATCTGACGATAAGCTCACGCCGTAGTGCAGCTCATTGCTGTTAATAACGATCAAATCACCGGGTTTTGCCATAATTGGTGTAGAGCCGCATTCGATGATGGCTTCACCGGATTCAAAAAATAAAAATTCAAGATGCTCATGCCAGTGGTGAGGAAATATAACAGTACCTGCTTGCTGGAAGTGTGATTTATGCATCTTGATCGGGAAGCGGGGGTCTGGCATACTCATCGTCTCACGCAATGCTTCAAATTTATTCAGCATCTTGAACCTCGCTTTCAAACAGCACATTTGTACAAACAAACCGCACACCTTTACATGGCTTTAAACTATGAAACCATTATAATACGAAAGTATATACATGCAAAGGCTTACAACATAGGTGTCCATTTCGATTCGCTAAGGAGAGACTAACAATGAAACCAGTACAAATCGGTGTTATAGGAACTGGCTCTATCTCATCATTACATCTTGATGCATACAAAAATAATCCAAACGCAATCATCTATGCGGTGTGCGACTTGAATGAAGAGCGTGCACGTGCTGCAGCAGAGAAGTATGGTGCGGAGAAGGTTTATACCGATTATCACGAATTGCTCGCTGATTCTGGTATTGATGCAGTCAGCATCTGCACCTGGAATAACACTCATGCGGAGATTAGTATCGCAGCAGTTCAAGCTGGGAAGCATGTGCTAGTTGAGAAGCCACTTTGCAGAACAGTTGAGGAAGCGCTTCAAGTGCAACGTGCTGTTGAAGATTCAGGTAAAATTTTGCAAATTGGATTCGTTCGTCGATATGACGCTAATGCTCAGATGCTTAAATCTTTAACGGAAAGCGGAGAATTCGGAGAGATCTATTATGCTAAAGCGACTGCATTTAGAAGATTAGGCAATCCTGGCGGTTGGTTTGCGGATATTGAGCGATCAGGCGGCGGCCCGCTTATCGACATCGGCGTACATGTTATTGATCTTTGTTGGTACATGATGGGGCGTCCAAAGCCTGTATCCGTAAGTGCTAATACGTATCGGAAGTTAGGGAATCGTTCGAATGTAGAGCATTTGTCCTTCTATAAAGCAGCAGATTATGACGCTTCCAAAAATACAGTTGAAGATATGGGTAACGCTCTTATTCGCTTTGAAAATGGTGCATCTCTTGCAGTTGAAGCGAGCTTTACGATTCATGCCAAGGACAATGAAAGCTTTGTTAAGCTGTATGGAGATAAAGGCGGCATGGAAATTGATCCTGAGGTCGTTATCGTAACGGAAAAAAATAATACAATCATTAACTCATATCCTCAAACGGATCATAAGGGCTTTCATTTTGAAAGTGCATTCCAAAACGAGATCAATCACTTTATTGATAATGTTACGAATGGCACAAAGCCGATTAGTCCGGTTGAAGATGGCGTAGAAATAATGAAAATATTGTGCGGTATTTATGAGTCGGCTGCAAGTGGATCGGAAGTGAAACTATGAAGCTTGGCGTTAGCACGTACAGCTTGCATAATGCCTACTTGTCGGGCGAGTTAACGATGCCGGGTATTATTGACTATATCGCAAGTATCGGTGCAGATCATGTGGAGATTGTTCCGATTGATGTTTCATTTCCGGATAATCCAAACTTAATAGAGGAAATTAGACTGGCAGCGGAGCGGAATGGAATTGAGCTTTCTAATTATGCGGTTGGCGGCAACTTTGTTGGACTTAGCGAAGCGGATTGGGAGATTGAGCTGCAAAGGATAAAGCGTGAGGTAGATGCATGTGCGGCGCTTGGAATTACTAGAATGCGTCATGATATCGCCATTCCTAAAGATTTTACTGCTATAACAGATTTCTCAATTGGTCATTATCTTGCTGAATCGCCTCGTTTAATTGAGGCTTGCCGCCAGATTGCAGAGTATGCGGACAAATACGGCATAACTACCAGTATAGAAAATCATGGTTTCTTCGTTCAGCAAAGTGATCGTGTTAAGGCTATCGTTCAAGCGGTTGATCGGCCGAACTTCCGTACTACGCTTGATGTTGGTAACTTCTTATGTGTCGACGAAAACCCAGCAGCAGCTGTAGCGAACAATATACAGCTCGCATCCATGGTACATGTCAAAGACTTCTATTGTCGTCCTTCATATCGTAATCCGGGCGAAGGCTGGTTCAACTCAACGAATGGCAATTGGCTGCGGGGCGCAATAGTAGGACAGGGCGATATCGATATGCCTCATGTTCTTCGAATTGTGAAAGAAAGTGGATATGATGGATACATTTCTATTGAATTCGAGGGTATGGAAGAATGCAAACAAGCTACAAAGATAGCTTTTAATTATGTACAGAAGCTCTGGGCGGAACTTTAATAGACGAATGAAGGAGTGAGTTGAGCAATGTCAGCACCTATTATAACGAACAAAATCGGGGTTATTGTAGATAGTTTTCAGGTTGGTGTTAAGGAAGGATTGGTAAAAGCAAAGCAGGTAGGCGCAGACGGCGTACAAATTTATGCGGTGAAGGGGGAACTTGATCCTGCTAATCTTTCACCTGCTGCTAGAAAGGAATGGAAGGCTTATATTGAATCATTAGGTCTAGAAATTTCTGCACTGGTAGGAGATCTAGGTGGACATGGCTTCCAAGACCCTGCACAAAACAGAGAGAAAATTGAGAAATCCAAACGAATTATGGAGCTTGGGTTCGATCTAGGTACTAATATCGTTACAACTCATATTGGAATAGTACCAGCAGATAACAATAGCCGAGTTTATGAAACGATGCATACTGCTTGCGAAGAGTTAAGCCGATTCGCAAGTGATATGAATGGATATTTTGCGATTGAGACTGGTCCAGAGTCATCCGCCCAATTGAAATCGTTTCTTGATGGTTTAGGTACAAAGGGTGTATCTGTTAACTTTGATCCTGCGAACATGGTCATGGTAACTGGAGATGACCCCGTGCAAGGCGTATACAATCTTAAAGATTATATCGTCCACACTCACGCAAAGGATGGCATTAAGCTTGGTCATATCGATCCGCGTGACGTATATGGAGATTACGGTTATGAGGTTGAGCTTGATCATGAGAAAATTGCTATTATGGCGGAATCGGGATCAGCTTTCCGTGAAGTGCCGCTTGGTGAAGGTGGCGTAGATTGGAACGGCTACTTACAGGCGCTGAATGATATTGGCTACAAGGGTTACCTGACTATCGAACGTGAAGTAGGAACAAATCCAGAAGTAGATATTGAACTTGCCGTTAATTTCCTAAAGAAGTTTAGAGGATAAAAATAAAGGCGTTTTACAGTCGTTTAGCGACTTGTGAAGCGCCTTTTTTGTCGGAAATGGAGCCAAATGTAATTTTTTGCGTTTAATTCAGTGTAAAGGTATAGGAATAAGGTGAACTAGCAGTTATAATCTTTTATAGTAAAAGATTTGTATTAGTAGACCGAAGCGGGATGGACGTTTCACCGAGGTCAAAAAAACGATTAAGGAGTATTTCAAATGACAAAAACACTTATTTTTGGTCACAAAAACCCGGATACGGACACGATTACTTCGGCTATCGCCTATGCAGAGCTGAAGAGCAAGTTGGGCGCAGACGTTGAAGCTATTCGTCTTGGCGAAGTTAACGGAGAGACTCAATATGCATTGAACTATTTCGGTATTGAAGCACCACGTTTAGTAGAAAATGTTTCAGACGAAGCAAAAGACGTTATTCTTGTCGATCATAACGAGCGCCAACAAAGCGCAAATGATATTGATAAAGTGCGCGTAATAGAAGTTATCGATCACCACCGTATTGCTAACTTTGAAACAAGCGGACCGCTTTACTTCCGCGCTGAACCTGTTGGTTGTACTGCGACAATTTTGAATAAACTGTATAAAGAAAACGGCGTAGCCATCCGCAAAGAAATTGCTGGTCTTATGTTGTCTGCTATCATCTCTGATTCCTTGTTGTTCAAATCACCAACCTGTACAGATCAAGATGTTGCTGCAGCGCGTGAGCTTGCTGCAATTGCTGGCGTTGATGCAGAGGCATATGGATTGGACATGCTTAAAGCAGGCGCTGATCTTAGCGACAAGACGATTGCACAGCTTATCTCCTTGGATGCAAAAGAATTTTCGATGGGCAGCTACAGAGTTGAAATCGCACAAGTTAACGCGGTTGACACTAACGATGTATTGAACCGCCAAGCTGAGCTTGAAGATGCATTGAACGTAATTATTGCATCTAAAGGTCTTGACCTGTTCGTGCTTGTTGTTACTGATATCCTTAACAACGATTCCATCGCGCTTGCGCTTGGAAGCAAAACAGACGCAGTAGAAAAAGCATACAATGTAACGTTGGATGATAACAAAGCATTGCTTAGAGGCGTTGTATCCCGCAAATCGCAAATCGTTCCTGTTTTGACAGAGACGTTAAGCGCAATGTAAGATACAATTAAATTAAGTTTGTGTTGGGCAGTTTGGAGCTTCTTAATGAGCTTCAGGCTGCCTTTACGTATTTTGTTAGGGATAAGGGGTAGATAAAAGATGTTTAGCATTCAAGAATTCAGCATCGAGAACATGAAGGACCCGTTCGGTATTTTATCTGGAGATCGTTATGAGCTTCTTCTTGATCTAGAAGTGGAAGAGGATGACGAGCTTTATTTAGAAGAAGGCGTAAGATTGCGTGTTATTTATGTGAAAGAGAAAGACGGCAGCTCGCGAATTGTAAAATATGAATTTCTTAACGCCTCCACCAATGGATATGTAGACATGGAGATGGAAGCTGAAGAAGAGGCGTTCGTGGACGCATTTTGCAAGGAACAATTGGAATTACCCATTGAGGAATAATTGATTTAATGGCTAATCGATATACCTGTGCTCCAGCACCAAGTGGTGTAGGAGCACAGGTATTTTTACTTTAGGCGCAGTTTAAATGATTTTTTTGTTAAAGGGTACAGCCACTTTACGCCGCTTGGCGTAAGGGTATCTGCTACGAGGTGGGAAATGTAGCCTAGCATTGCAGTTACTCCTAATCCGGTTACTCCAAGCTCCTGCTCAAGTCCCCATCCAATCCATCCCCAAAACGGGATGATCCACAGTGTATGTGTCATACCTCTATGTTTGAGCCAAGGCGCCCAGCCTACAAATAATCCAAGTCCCATTAACCACGTTTGCTCGTGAGAAAATCCATGATAGATGAGATATAGACCAACGATGCTAACAAGTGCATTTCGTACAAATCCTTGTTTCATAACTAAACCAGCTAGAACAGCTGCAAAGCTGCCTCCAGCTATAATTGGCGAGATGGTCTTACCGGATAAGAAGAAGTATGTGATCAAAATGAGATACAATACGGCTCCCCATAGTGAAAATTCGCGAATCCGTTTGCTGAGCTTCGTTAGTTTGCTTGTGAGCATGCTTGGACCATCAAGATCTGCACATAATGCTGAAAATCCCGCGACCCCGATAAAAAGAGCCATTTCGCCAAGATCGGATGAATAATAGATTGCTGAAGCAGCTCCAATAGCTGCCCCAATTGCAAGATGTGTTTTTCCTGTCATCTTTTCCTCCTGAGACTGATCTAGTTGATTATGTATGCGGTAAATAGCTGATTCTACCATTTAATAATAGATAAGTACAATTCATAGTGTTCAATCTGCTTTTTTAAAATATAAGAACTTATAAGTTTTTAATCTTATAAGAGGCTTATATTTCTTCGCGAAACGAAAACTAAGCCTCCAAAGGACGGCTTTAGCCGTTTACGCTTGGGGAAAGCTTTTTGAAGATAAAATATCATTTGTACGAAATCATTTGGACATCGTGCTATAATGGGCTTTAAACAGTACAGGTTTGGTGGGGTGAAAGATGGATAATGTAGATATTGGAGTAGCTTCTGCTTCATGTGAGGATACATGTGCAGGGACACAAGTGGATATTGCAACAGTTAGAGGTAAACTTATCGATGATACAACTGCTGTAGAGCTTTCTGATCTATTCAAAGCTCTGGGCGATCCGACACGGATACGTATTATTCATGCACTTCTTCAATCAGAGCTATGTGTACATGATTTGACTGAAGTGCTCGTGATGGGTCAGTCTGCCATTTCTCATCAATTAAGGCTGCTGCGAAATATGCGAATTGTGAAGCGTCGTAAAGTGGGCAAGACCGTATTTTATTCTTTGGATGATGATCATGTAGAGCAGCTAATCGTTCTCACTCTTCAGCATCTAAAGCATGGATAGCATATAGAATTAAATGAGAATAGTACAATTAAAAGACTATGTTAATCGTTCACAACTCTTAGTAGAGTGTGTGAACGAATAATATGGTCTTTTTGCTCTGTAGAAAATGTAGCAACGTCACTCTCCATGGGAATAGGTTAAAGATGAATATCGATTCCAGGTGTATCCTAAGGCAGAAACAGGGGATTAATAAATAGCAGTTGCACAAAGGGAATTGATACCATATAATACATATGAGCATGTGTTCATATGTTGTAATCGAACCTAAGTTAAAGGCAGGAGGAAATAGTATGAGTAATAAACACGAGCACGGACATGAGAACTGTAAGCATGGCGATCATGAATCTGATCGCAGCGGGTTAACTACACACGGGTCCGATCATTCTGGTCATAACCATAGTCACGGCCATAGCCATGGTCACCATGGTCATCATCACGGTCATGGCCATCACCATCATCATGGTCCGAATAATAAGGCAGGTTTATTAATCGCACTGATTATTACATCTGGTATTATGTTTCTTGAATTTTTTGGTGGGTTGATTACTAATTCACTTGCATTGTTGTCAGATTCGGGTCATATGCTTAGCGATGCTGGGGCACTAGCACTTAGTTTAGCTGCTATGTTTCTTGCTGCCAAAGCTGCTACTCGCAAAAAAACATTTGGATATCATCGCTTTGAAGTGTTAGCTGCATTGCTTAATGGCGTTACATTATTTGTTATCGCAGGATTTATTATTGCAGAGGCTGTCGAAAGGTTTAGTGAACCTCCGACAGTAGCCAGCGGTTCCATGATGATCATTGCTAGTATTGGACTTTTAGCAAATCTTGCAAGTGCATGGTTTCTTATGCGCAAGAGTGACGTGAAAGGCAATCTAAACGTAAGGAGCGCTTACTTACATGTTATTGGGGACGCTCTTGGTTCAGTTGGTGCGATAGTAGCAGGTTTGCTCATGCAATTATTTTCGTGGTATATCGCTGATCCAATCATTAGTGTTGTAGTTGCCTTGTTAATTTTGAAGGGTGCTTGGGGAATTATTAGATCGACGATTCATATCCTGATGGAAGGGACTCCTGATACGATAGATTCGGATAAGGTGAATACTGATTTACTTGCAATCGATGGTGTTCTTGATGTGCATGATTTGCATATTTGGACCGTAACATCTGGAATTGACTCATTGACCTGTCATCTGCGTATTGAAGATGGCTCAGATAGTCAGCTTATATTGCAACAAGCGATAAAACTTCTAGAAGATAAGTTCCAGCTCCAGCATACGACTATCCAAATCGAATCTTCGGGAATCAAACATGCGGAATTAAAAATATAAGTGATGCAATAAAAAATAGCTCAGATTGTTAATAAGCAGTAATGTTTTCCCTAGTATGTTGGCATGCTAAAAGCAGAACTATTGAACACAATGGAATAGTTACTGAAAGGGAGATGTTTTTTGTCACAACAATCAGCTATATTGTTCGACTTTAGTGATAGCAAAAGTGCTGATTTAGCAAGCAATATGCTGCAGGAGCTTGGTTATGAGCCCGTTATGCATAACAATAGTCGCTTGCATATTCATATTGAAGGCAGTGATTTGACATCAGCACTCGAAATTGCCCAATCTCATGGCGGTCAATTGGTGGAGCAGACGCATATTGCGGCAGAAGCTATTACAAATACGACTTATGCGCTTAATGCAATAACGATTCCTGCTCATGTCGTTAATGAGGACTTGGTGTATGAAGAGGAACTTCATAATTGGAATGCCAAGGCGAATGATGCTAATGAGTTTCTGCCTGACCCGGAGGAGTACAATCATTTAGCTGGCGATGTTCATATCTAAAAACACGCCAATAGAAGTTCACGTTCACTACGTAATCAAAAGATTAAGTTTCGAGTAGCAAATGTCGTAAACAATGCAAAAAATGACGTGCCAACCGGCACGTCATTTTTATGTTTACATATCTAGAGGAACACCTAGGATGAACGGTGGAATGAATAGACTAATTACCATACAGATAACCTCGTTCTAAAATCATTGTTATCAGTTCAAAACTGATTCCTCTTATTGTACTCACGACAACTTATTCTCTGCCGCATGTTTACCAGCATTATAACCAGTTGTGAAGGCAGCAGTTATGTTATATCCGCCGGTGTAGCCGTGGATGTCTAATATTTCCCCACAGAAATATAAGTTGTTCATGAGCTTTGACTGCATCGACTTCGGATCTATTTCCTTAAGGTTAACCCCGCCCCCAGTAACAAAAGCTTCTTCAATAGACAATGTTCCGTTTATCATGACGGGGAAAGCTTTAGAAATCCGGGCCAACTCTAACCAAGCTTGCTTAGGAATATTATCGTAAGTTACATGCTCTTGGAGCCCAGATTGCTGGAGCAATAAGGGGATAAGCTTTTCTGGAAAATAACCTTTGAGCACATTTTTTATACTTTTGCGAGAGTCAATTTTGCATAACTCTAATGTTTGGTTAAACACTTCATCAGCAGATAAATCGGGTGAAAGATCAATCGTTGCTTTAACGGACTCAGCACCGCTTTGCTTTAGTCCTTTAACTACAAATTGGCTGCAGCGCAGCGCAATAGGACCAGATATACCAAAGTGAGTGAAGATCATATCTCCATCATGTTGAATGACCTTTTTGCCTTTTGCGTTCCAGATGGATAAGGAAACATTTCGCAGGGAGAGCCCTTGCAGCTCTTTACTGCGAATGAAAGAATCGTTAGATGTCAGCGGTACTTCTGTCGGAAAGAGATCTACGATAGAGTGCCCTGCCTGCTCTGCCCAACTATATCCGTCACCTGTTGAACCAGTTTGCGGAACAGATTTACCGCCTACTGCTACGATGACAGCTCCTGCACGAATAGTTTTACCCGATTTCAGTTTAACACCTACAGCACTGCCATTTTCATAAATCACTTTCTCAACGGGGCTGTTGACAGAAATGTCTACTCCAAGCGCACGAACCTTATTAACTAAAGCATCGACTACAGTTTTAGCTTTATCACTTACTGGAAACATGCGTCCATTGTCTTCTTCTTTCAGCCGAATACCGAGACCTTCAAAGAAACTCATAATATCTCGATTATTAAATACAGCAAAGGGACTGTATAAATACTTTCCGTTTCCTGGAATATTTTTGATTAGTTCATCAGGTTCCTTTGCGTTAGTAACATTACAACGGCCGCCACCAGAAATGCCAAGCTTACGTCCTAGCTTGTCTCCTTTATCCAAAAGCAGTACTTTGGCGCCGTACTCGCCTGCTGATACACTTGCCATTAGTCCGGATGAACCGGCTCCCACTACAATTACATCATAGTTCATTTTCATACTCCTACAAAATCGATTATATTCCTGCAACATTTTCTGTATTCAATTTCATGGTTTAAAGTATAATTTAATTATTATACTCGGGCAAGGAGATGGATAAGTAATGTTGCGTGAAGAATGGGAAACATTAGGTGCTGGTGCCAAGAGGGTTTATGTGAGGGAGTGGCTGCCAGTGGATCAGACCTCTAGAGCGATTGTCGTCATTTGTCATGGACATGGAGAGCATGGAGAACGTTATCAATTTGTAGCCAAGCAATTAACCGATGCAGGTTATATCGTAGTTGCGTTTGATCATCAGGGTCATGGTCGATCGGAAGGAAAGCGTGGACATATGATTTCGCTGAGCGCTGCATTGGATGACACGATCCGCGTTATGAAGGAAGCTAGCAATAGACATCCTAATCTTGAGATGTTTTTATATGGACACAGTATGGGTGGAAATATCGCACTCAATTGCGCACTTAGACATAAGCCAGAAATTTCGGGATTAATTCTTGCCAGCCCTTGGCTGCGACTTGCATTTAAACCATCTGCGATCAAAGAATGGGTTGGACGTGGGGTAGCTGTTGTTTTGCCGAGCCTACCTATGTCTACACCTTTGAAACAAGAAGATTTGTATCGTCCAAGCAAGCTCAATATCGCTCCGCTTAGTGATGATCCGCTTAATCATACAACAATCACTCCAAAAACGTATATCGAGGTTCAGGCCGCAGGTGAATGGGCTCTTCAACATAGCAGGGATCTTCATGTACCATTGCTGCTTATGCATGGGACTGGTGATCGTGTCACTTCTTATGAAGCAAGTAAGCAACTCGGAATTAGCCTAGGTGAACAATGTGATTGGGAATCTATTGAAGGTGGGCTGCATGAACTTCATAACGATACAAATGGTGACGAGGCAGTAAGCAAAATTGTTAACTGGTTGAATGTAAAGCTTCCATAATAGCACGATTCATGTTTCTAGAAGGAGGCTAAGCCTATATTGATAAAGGATTTACTACTCCAATTTTTCTTATCCGTCTTACCAGTATTTACTTTTCTTCTTTTGCATAATAAGGAGCATAGCTGGAAGGGTTTCGAGAATTTTATTGCAATAATGAGTGGTATATCTATCGTTCTATGTATGTTGACCACCTCAGTAATTCATCAAAACGAGGTCGATTTTCGCCTTGTTCCATATCTGATTGGTTCACTTTACGGTGGTTATAGAGCTATCATTGGGCTAACCCTGTTATATGCAGGTCTGCACGTTGTAACAATAGTAGGTCTCAGCGAAAAAATATTATTTATTATTTTTATTATAATTGTTACAGCTATTTTACTTGTTATCAGTAACTCTTATAAGGCAGTTCCTGCAGCTCGCAAAAAAAATATAGGTATTGTTCTTATTAGCGTTTTGGGTATATATCTGCTCATCAGTACGATCATATTTATGTCGCAGAAAAATGTCCAGCTCCTATCAGAAATCACAATGCACTTTTTAGTTTCGGTAGTTGGACTTATTTTGGCTAGCTGGCTCTCAATCTATATCATTGAAAATATTAGTGAGAAGCAGCAACTTCTTTTTAAAGTAAAACAGTTATCTTCCAGTTATAGGAACGAAGCCGAAAAGTTACAACAATTTATAGATAGAGCTCCACTGGCTGTTATGATTGTAGATCAAGAGGGTATTATTACGCACGTAAATGAAGAGTGTTTGAATCTTCTTAGTTTGCAAAACAATTATTCAAGTGTAGATGAATTAAAGAACGTTCATTACAGAGATGCCCTTGGATCGAAGGAAAGCAATATTAGTTCCAAACTTCTAGAACAAGCATTACATGATAAAGCATTGCATGACAAAGCGAATACTACGCTAACGAATACGGATGATCAAAAAATGGTATTTTACACCAATGTAACTTTGCGTGATATGACCAACAATGACGTATCAGGAGCTGTATTAATTGCGCAGGATGCGACCGAGCTTAGTCGACTCCGTGTAGAGATTGGACGGATGGAAAGACTCAGCCTTGTTGGACAAATGGCTGCAAGTATAACACATGAAATACGCAATCCAATGGCGGTCATTCGAGGATTTGTACAGCTCATACAAGAACGAAGCCCGCAGAACCACTATGAATACTTCAAAATTATATTGAATGAACTGGATCGGACTAATCTTATCATTAACGACTTTCTGTCTCTTGCCCAAAATAGGAAGCTTAAGATGGAGTCCACATCGCTGAATGCAAGTATTAACGAGCTTGTTCCATTACTGCAAGCAGATGCGAATATGAGGGGACAAACAGTAGAAGTTGATTTGTGCCCTGAGCTGCCGCCTTTGATGTTGAACGATCGAGAAGTGAAGCAAATGTTGCTTAACATTGCGAGAAACGGGATGGAGGCAATGCGAGAGAAGGGAATCCTCCGAATTGCCACACATCATACTGAGGGAGAAGTCAGTATACATATTTCGGATAATGGGATCGGGATACCGCAAGATAAGATGGTGAACTTATTTGAGCCTTTTTTTACAACCAAATCAAATGGAACTGGATTAGGCTTACCTCTTTGCTTAAGTATCGCTGAGCGCCATCAGGGACGAATAGATATAAAAAGCGTGGAAGGAATTGGGACAACTTTTATTATTACTTTTAAGATATCAAAAATTGAAAAAGTACATAGTAGTGTTGATGATATGGAGTATTCCTATTCCAAAGTGGCACAAAGTTAAGAAAGCAATCAAAGAAATGACTTTGGTTGCTTTCTTTTCGTAAGGAACGGTATAATATAAGCTAAATTCAAGATATTAAAGGAGTGTGTCAACATGTCGATGTCATTTGAAAGATATATGGTAGATATGGTTCAACCAATGCGTGATGATCTTACAAAATTAGGTATTGAGGAGCTTCGTACACCAGAAGATGTAGAAGCTAACGTTCCGAATGAAGAAGGTACTGCACTCATCGTTGTCAATTCGGTATGTGGATGTGCAGCTGGTCAATGTCGTCCAGGCGTTGCTCAAGCTTTGCAACATTCTGTTACACCTAATAAATTGTTTACAGTGTTTGCAGGACAAGATAAAGAAGCAACAGCAAAAGCTCGTGAATATTTTGCACCGTACCCTCCATCATCACCTTCCATCGCTTTGATGAAAAATGGAGAGTTAGTTCATTTCATTGAGCGTCATCAAATCGAGAATCGTTCTGCAGCTGATATTGCTGCTGATCTGACTGAAGCATTCGATAAATATTGCGTTTAATAGGAGCTGCCATATGACATTACAAGAGCAAATTATTGAACGTCTCGGTGTGAAGCCTTCAATTGATCCAGAGGTGGAAGTACGCAAGCGGGTAGATTTCTTGAAAAATTATGTACTGAATTCCGGTACAACAGGTCTGCTCATTGCAATTAGTGGAGGTCTCGATAGTGCGGTTGCTGCTGGTTTGTGCAAGCGCGCGACGGATGAACTGAGTGCGGAAACTGGCAAGGAATATATGACGCTGGGAGTATTCCAGCCATATGCTGAGCAATCCGATATTTCGGACAGCTATGCGGTTGCGGAAGCATTTGCTCTTACGCATAAGGTGGAGACAAATATTGGAGAAGCTGTAGACGAAATGGCGATTGAGGTAGAACATAGCTTCAAAAAGCTAGGTATCCACCGTCATATTAGTCGCGGCGGCAAAGGTAATGTCAAGGCAAGAACACGTATGGTCATGCAATACGCGCTAGCGTTCGATTTGAATTTGCTAGTAGTTGGCACCGATCATGCATCCGAAGCTATTACAGGCTTTTATACAAAGTGGGGAGATGGAGCTGTAGATATAACTCCACTCAGCACACTCAACAAGCGTCAAGTTCGGCTCATAGGCGCACATATCGGAGTACCCGACAGTGTGCTGCACAAAGCACCAACTGCTGGGCTTTGGGAAGGCCAAACGGATGAAGATGAGCTTGGCATCAAATATGATGATAACAGTGATTACCTAGAGGGCAAAGAAATAGCCGATGCAGTCCGTGAGAAGCTGGAAAAGCAATATTTAAAAACGGAGCATAAAAGATCCCCGATTCCGGGTATCTAATGTTCCTCATACATTAAGCCGTTTTAAGATACATGTATCTTAGAACGGCTTTTTTGAGCGTCCAAAACAAGTCAATTAAAACATATATTGAAATATGGCCGCATATTGGTAAGTGGCGATGAATCAGTTAGTTCACATTTGTTTCACCCTATATAGCCCGTTCGAGTCATGTCGAGTTGTTTAGTCAATGATAGTATAAGTACTACTGTCTGTATCTAATGGAGGTTAATTTTGAAATGGGATTTTGTACAAAGGGCTGCTTATGAAGAAACGTTACGTTTACATTAGCATATTAGTTATGTTGTGGGCATGTTTGCCTGGCTTCGTCTCAGCGGATGCTTATTACGGATTTGAAATGGAAGGCGAAGGCATTGCTTTGGGAGCAAGTGCAGAGTCTCTGGATGAATCACAAGAACATGATCATTCAGGCGGTCAACGCTTGATGGTAGTGCTTCGTATATGGGATGTTGTTGCAGGCATATTATTAGGCGCTTCATTATTTTTCCGCTACGTTCTTTGGAGAGATAAAGAAGCGAAATCTCCAAAGGGTTTTACATTAGGGGCAGAACGTATCGTTATGATAGTTGCCGCATTGATTTGGTTTGCATCGGGATGTTACCGAATCAACATGTTAGTAGAGCAGTTTGGCGGCATCCCGTGGAGCACAATAGTTACATCAACGATGGTAGGGCATGTCGCACTACTTAGACCGGCAGCAGCAATACTAATATTCATTTTGGCATTTGCTCCGCAAAGGGATGGCATATGGGCAAATCCGTTGAAAATAGGTATTGCAGTAGTAACTGTAGTTACATTCCCGCTTACGGGTCATGCCTACGCATCGATATCTGAAGGTGGAGCAGCAATTGTCGCTCACTGCATTCATATGGCTGCCGCCGTAATTTGGGTGGGTGGTTTAGCAGGTATTTGGTCGCTTACTTATGATCGGAATAGCATCGAGCAATTGCATGTGACAGCGGAGCGATTTTCGAAATGGGCGGTATCCAGCATTGTTGTAATCGTAATAAGCGGTATATGGCTGACGGCTGATCAACTTACGGCATTGGAACAGCTTTGGAAGAGTGAATATGGCAAGTTAGCCCTAGCTAAATCCATCTTATTGCTGCTTATTGTTGGTATTGCAGCACTACATCGCAAGCTGCGATCTGCAGCTCAAGGCACGAGGGCATTAATTATTGGTGTTCGGGCAGAAATCGTGATGGCTGTTGGGTTAATTGTTTTAGCTGGCTGGTTATCTACAACTTCTCCTCCACCACAAGTTAGTGCGACGCCTGGTATGGAGCCGATCTATTGGCATGTTATGGGTGAAAAAGCTCATATGACGTTAAGGGTAGATCCAAAGGATGATAGCGATGTTCAAGTCGTTCGACTGAGCGTATGGCTGCCGGAGAATCTTGAAGCTCCACAAACAGTTAACGTTGCTCTCATCAAAGATGGGGGCGGATCAAGTAATAAGGCTAGTACTAGCAAAGTTGTAATGCCGGTTCAGCCTGTACCGCTACAAAATGAGCCGTATTCATTCCCTGGATTTACGAAGTATAACTATGAAGGAGAAGGAACCTTCTTCACTGCTGCCGACACCGGTATGTTGACAGTGGATGTTACAGATTCAACAGGAGAAACCCATCATTTTGAGCGCAGTAGCAAAAAAGAATAAAGGTTATCCGGCTGAATACTAGGATGTAATTGTTGACAACCTCACGACCATCTGCTAATGTCACCATCAAGGAAAAGGCAGGTGTTCGTGTGATTATTGGCATTGGACATGATTTATCAGCTGTTCATCGAGTGGCTGAGATGTTAGAAGGGAAAATTGCGGAACGTTTCATATTGCGAATATTGACAGAGAGCGAAAGGGCAATTGCCGCGACTTATCGCGGGGCCCGTCTTCATCAATATGTGGCTGGACGATTTGCGGCAAAGGAATCCGTATCAAAAGCATTTGGTTGTGGTATTGGGACTTGTCTCGGTTTTCAAGATATCGATATTATTCGTGATGAAGTTGGTAAGCCTAGTTGCAAATTAAGCGATGGAGCATGGCAACGATTGAAAATGGACCCTAACACTGTTCGCATACACATAACGATAACTCATGAACGTGATATTGCCTCCGCCTTTGCTGTCGTAGAACGCATTATATAGTCACCTTTCGCCCATACTTGGAATGTATTAGATAGTAGAAGTATGCGGTGGAAGGAGCATGACTATGAGAGAACTTCGGGAGCAACGGGTAAAGCGCCGGTTTAAAACAGGACATATGGTGCAGTATGATGGATTGTATTGCGATGATTGGGGAGATGATTTACTTCTCATTCGTGGTGATTTGTTTCCGACCCATCCACAGATGGGGGAGACAAACTGGACATATGCCGGTCCAGCTGTCTTGCATGTAGCCAGATCACCCAAATTGAACGGACAATTTATCGGATACTAACATATAAAATAATCACCCCATCGTGATGAGGTGATATGAAAAAATGCTGTTGGCCCTGAGTGTGAACTGTGACCCTAATTGTAGACAGTTTATATAAACACCCTCAGTCTTAACTAGCAAGGAGATGACCTCTGAATTCGTCAGGGGTCATCTTTTTTAACGACCATTGATACCGCTCGGAGTTGTAGTAGGCAATGTAATCAGTTACACGTGCCCTTACCTCATTGATAGTCTGACAATCTTTAAAATCAACCTCATCTTTCATATGCCCAAAGAATGATTCCATCGAAGCATTATCCCAGCAGTTACCTTTACGGGACATGGATTGCTTAAATCCAGCTTTCTTGATTTGAAGCTGTATCTTAGGATGCGTGTAGTGCATGCCTTGATCAGAGTGAAAGATTGCTTCGGGATGAACATTTCCATCTAGCCGTTCCAACAAGCGATGAATCGTTTGTTCGACAAGTGGTAGCTCTAATGTAGTAGCGACGTAATCGGCAAGAATTTGTCTGGTTGCACCATCCTTTACACACGAAAAATATGCCCATTGGCCGCTTCCATACCGCAGATATGTGATATCGGTGAGGAATACTTTCTCTGGCTCTCCTTGGTCAAACTGACGCTTCAAAAGATTTGAGCATGTCAAATGCTCCTGCGTTGCCTTGGCCATTCTCCGATACGGATTCGCTTGTCTGATCTCCGCAACGAGATTGAACTTGCGCATAAGACGACGAATTTTCTTGTGGTTCATGATGACACCGCTGATTTGCTCCAGACGCATCTTGATTACGAGGGCTCCAGCCCTACCCCGCAATGCTTCAAAGTGTTGCTTGATGAGTTGTATGTCCTGTTCATCATCAGCTGCTCGGAGCTGTCGATATGGTTCTGCTTTAACCCACCTGTAATACCCACTTGTGCTTACCATAGCAAGTTCACACAGAAAACGCGTCATACGCTGTAGCCCATGCGTTCGGATGGAATGGTTAATAATCTCATAGCGCTCGGAAGGTGTTAACGTTTCTTTTTCTGCCGTTCGAGCGCCTCTAGCTTTTTTAGAAAGTCTACCTCAGCTTCTAATAATTTAATTTTGGCTCTCGCTCTGTGTAATTCTTCTTCTGCAGACAAGTCAGTGGTGGGCCTTGGTCCACCACTACCTTTACCTCTCCGATCTTCTTGAATCCCTAATTCCCCAAACTTCGCGTATATGTCGCGCCAGCGTTTTAAACTATTCTTGGGTTTTTTGTGACCGATGAGACTCAGGTCAAAGCCAGCCTTAAGGAATATCTCGACAGGTGTTTCCCCTTCTTGGTAGGCCCTTAACGCAGAGAGTTTAAACTCAGGCGTGTATGCAATGTTTGTCTCCGATACATGCTGTACATTTGGATTCGCTTCTAATCTTCTCCTATTCTCTTCAGTGAATAACTTACGATTCAAATTCCTCATATTTTCATTCCGCCCCTCACCATTACTCTGATTAAAACACAAAAGACCCACAAGAAGGGCACTTTTTTTAAAGTGTCTTTCTTGTGGGTCACAGTTCAAGTGCCGACAGCATTTTTTGTTGTTGGAGTTCTATCCATCCATTTTAACGAACATAACAATATTATTTTTTAGTTGAGAGCCACTCGGCTAATGAAGTAATTTCTTCCAAAGTCAATGTATCCTTGAATGGGGGCATCGTACGTTCTCCATTTTGAATTTGCTTCAAAAGCTCGTCTTCGCTCATGCGGGAACCTATTCCCGTTAAGTTTGTATTTGCTCCGACTCGTCCTTGTAATTCGCTACCATGGCAGCTTATACATTGAGCCTTATAAAGTGCTGCGACTTCTGAAGGGGCGTCTTGAAGTGCTTTGCCAGCAGACTTCTTAACTGGACTTTCTCCCCCACATCCGATTAGAGTTAGTAAAAGTAAAGTGGCAATAAGCAATTTGACTGTTTTTAAAGTAATATGTATTGAGGGCACAGCGAGTCCTCCTTCCATTTTTCATACGTTGTTCATAGTTAAATAGGGTTATAATTCGTATAATAGAGTATAGACGTAGAACAAACAACCGATATTGTAGCCATTCGTGTGACTGGATGTGCAAATATGTCGGAACTGGGAATTGAGGTAGGAAGAAGAGAATGAAAGAGCAAGTTGCCAAATCATATTTCAGTAAAGAACTGCTGACATGGTATAGATCGGGGAACCGTGACTTACCATGGCGTAAAAACCGAGATCCTTATCGTATTTGGGTGTCGGAAATTATGCTGCAGCAAACTAGAGTGGACACGGTCATACCGTATTATCATACATTCATGAGTAAATTCCCAACCGTTCGTACACTTGCGGAGGCGCCTGAAGAAGAGGTTCTGAAGTGCTGGGAAGGACTTGGTTATTATTCACGAGCAAGGAACTTGCAAGCAGGCGCAAAGATGGTTGTGGAGAAGTATGACGGTATAATACCCGATGACAAAACTGCTGTATCCGAATTAAAGGGTGTAGGTCCATATACGAGCGGAGCAATAATGAGCATTGCATTCAATCGACCGGAACCTGCTGTAGATGGAAATGTTATGCGTGTATTATCCAGATTTTTCTGTCTGGAGGACGACATAGCGAAACCAGCGACAAGAGTCGGCATTGAGAAGCTGGTCGTAACTCTTATACCTGATGGTGCCGCTGGTGATTTTAATCAAGCTTTGATGGAGCTTGGAGCATTAGTATGCACCCCCAAATCACCCAGCTGCCTGCCATGCCCAGTGATGGAACATTGTGAAGCGAGAATAATGGGGAAAGAGCTTGAGTTGCCAATTAAAACGAAAGCAAAAGCGCCGCGTAAGGAATATCGATCAGCGGTAATCGTTTTGGGCAAAGGGGAGAACGAAGGAAAGATTCTCGTCAGACAACGTCCAGCTACAGGGCTGCTCGCTCAGATGTGGGAGTTGCCGCATCTTCAAGTTGCAGATGATAAGATCGGTTGGTTCAGCGACAGTGCTCCAAAAGAGCAGAGCCAGCTAGCAGAGCTATTGGGACGTATGATAGAAGAGGATACTGGACTGCTGATTAGACCTAAGAGCTGGCTAATGGATGCGGATCATATTTTTAGTCATATCGTTTGGAAAATGCGAGTTTACGTGACCGATCTGGGCGAAGAGTCTTTATCTCACTCTCATTTGCTCGCAGCGGAGTCAACGGAGCCTTACCTAGTAAGGGATGTTAAGGATAGAAGCGGTGAAGCTTTGATGTATCGCTGGATTGGAAAGGAAGATATGGAGCAGTTGCCTTTCCCGAACTTATTTTTGAAAATTTTGCAGCATTATTGGACGTAACCTTGTGAAGTTGTCAATGAAGGGATGATTAGAATGAGTGAAATGCTGGATAAGCTATTAGAACATAAAATTGTTGCTATACTTAGAGGTATTGAGGATCGTCATGCCGATAATACGGCAAGAGCACTCATTGATGGCGGTATTCGCTTAATGGAAATTACGATGAATACGGAAGGTGCCACTCGTATGATTGAACGCTGGCGCACTCTTTTTGGATCAGAAGCATTCATCGGTGCAGGAACGGTAATTGATGTAGAGGCTGCAGAAATGGCAGTTGCTGCCGGCGCTCAATTTTTAATATCTCCTAATTTGGATGAAGCTGTAATCGCTTATGGACAGGAACGCGGCATTGCTGTTTGGCCGGGTGTTATGACCCCAACGGAAATGGTGAAAGCTTGGAAAGCAGGAGCAGATGCCGTTAAGCTATTCCCTATGGGGACGCTTGGCATTGGTTATTTAAAAGAAATACGTGCACCTCTTGCGAACATCCCAATTATAGCTACCGGTGGGGTAGATCTCCATAATATTAAAGAGTATTTCCATGCTGGTGCAAATGCTGTAGGTATGGGTGGCAAGTTAGTTCAAATGGATTGGATTAAAGAAGGTAAGTTTGAACTAGTTACAGAACGAGCACGGGCTTTCGTAGACGCTGTTCATGATTTGTAAACCCAAGGGGGAAGTGTGAATGATATTAACGGAATGGTGGTTCTATGTTTTAATTATGGGAGCTATCCTGTTGATTGCGGTAGCACTGATATGGTGGATGGGAGCTCAAAGCCAACAACCTCGTAAAGTACCAAATGAAAGGGAGCCCGAAATAGCTGCCGAATGGAATCCATTAGTCTTCGAAAGCAGTGGGCTTACGATTGAAGGATGGTTGATACGGCCTTCAAATCTAAACAATGATACTAGGGGACTAACTCCGCTTGTCGTAGTTGCACATGGATGGGGATCTAACCGTTCCCGTGTACTGCGCTATGCCAAGCCATTGTATGAATCGGGTTATGCTGTCCTCATGTTTGATGCTAGAAGTCATGGTGAAAGCGAATCTATAAAGGCGCCGTCAGCACTCATGTTCCGCGATGATGTCATTGCTGCTGTTAAAGAAGCTCGCAAGCTGACCGGCATAGACCCGCAGCGAATCGCCGTGTTAGGACATTCTATGGGCGGGTTCGGAGCATTGCTTGCTATGGCTGAGGGACTGCGAGTAAATGCGATCATTACGGATTCTATGCCCGTGCACTTTGATACGATGATGGAAGCTGAGTTGAAACGAAAAAAGCTGCCTCTTTTTCCATTAGCGTACCTCATCCCAACGATATGGCTGCTTCGGGCTAACATATCAAGAGCCCAGTTCCGTAATGCTCATATTCCATCGATCTTGAGAAAGTATGCGGGTCCAGTTGCTGATAATAAACAGCCTGTCCTCATGATTCATTCACATGGAGATACGTTTATTACTTCGGAGGAACTGAGAAGTCTTTCGAGTGAAATGCCGGAAGGGACGATCCAAACGATATTTGTAAACACAGAAGGACATAGTGCTTCTGAGCAAGATAGTACATTTTGGGAAGCTGTGCTTCCATTCCTCGCACAATCATTTTCAACAAAGAGCAATAGATCAACTACTTAGCTTTTGCTAAGAGAACATATGCCCTGAATTCTCCTAGAGACGATACAATCAGAAATGTTGATCCTTACGCATCATTCCTGTATACAAGCATATGATGGTAGGAATAAGAGCGTATCATGCCAGAAGTTGGATAGTCGAGGGGGAAAGTATGCGAAAAGGTGCATTTAAGCTGTTTGTTCTATTGCTAGTCGTTGTTGCCGCATATAGTTTATATGCGAATACGGACATGTTTCCAGCGATTAGTGAGCCAGATGACCGTGTAAAAACGGAAGGCGGCGACGAGATCAAACTGAATAAGTTGGATAGTTCTTTGAATGAGCTGGTTCCTTATGAGGAATTGGTATTGGAGCTAGCTGCTGGTTTTCAATCTCGTTCCGAACGATTTTCTGCAACATTCACTGGTAATAAAACGAAACTATCCGATAATATGACCGCTATTGTTCGTGCCTCCTTGAGGCATGATGACTATTCGGCGTATATACTGGATTCTTATTTGTATACGATTCGCAGCTTTGGTAATCGTTCAACAATTACTGTAGAAGCTCGATATCGCGAGTCCAAGGAAGAAACGGCTGAAGTAGATCGCAAGGTAGACGAAGCAATGAAGCAAATACTGCAACCTGGAATGAACGACCATGAGAAAATTAAAGCCATCCATGATTGGATCGTTACAGAAGTCCAATATGATCAATCATTATCTTACTACACCGCATATAACGCGGTTTCATTAGGGGAAGCGGTTTGCCAAGGTTATTCTTTGCTAGGGTATCGAATGCTCGATAAAGCTGGCATTCCTGTATTAATTGCAGAGGGTTCTGTCAACACGGGTGAGCATGCTTGGAATATGGTTCAACTTGACGGCAATTGGTATCACCTTGATTTAACGTGGGATGATCCAGTTGGAGTCCAAGACTCCAAAATCCGCTATTCCTATTATTTAAAAACGGATGAGGAACTTCGTGTGGATCATAAGTGGACTAGGCAATATCCTGCTGCTAACAAAAATTATTTGGATACGCTAAATGAGTTGCAAGCAAGTAGTGGGGCAGTACAAGCGTTACTATACAACAAGCTTAAGTTGTCGCTTGGCTTACACTGGCTTGATGAGGAAAACACGGTATCCAATGAGGAACTGCTGCGTGATGCGATCCATTCTGCTGTTCGTGCTCGCACAAGCCATTTGCAGTTCCGTTATACAAACGGAACGGAATTTCCAAGTGTGTTAAAGACAGCTTTTGAAGGAATAGGAGTTGCGGTAGGCTACCGTGCAAGCTATGAACCATTCGGTAGCGATGATTCCTTAATCGTTAATATCCATCTGAATTATGAATAGTAGGTATAATAAGTAAGCCGCTCAGGCTGTCCATGGGATCGACCCCCATGTAGTAGACAGCTTAAGCGGCTTTATTGTTTATTGCTCTTGGCTGCTGCGGGCAGCTGTCATCTGCTGCCAGACAGAACCTGCTGCTTCTTCGCCTCGCTGGATACGCTCTAGTGCGATCTGAGCTTGCAGTTTAATTTCGAATTCGACGTCCTCGGCTGCGATCTTTAATGCATCGATTGCGGTTTCGTCACCTGCTTCATAAAGAAAACGGGCTGCTCTCCAGCGTACAAGCTTGTTTTTGTCCTTAAGAGATTCAATCATGGGACCAATTGCAGCGGTATCCCCGAGATCAGACAATGTATCTCCAGCTGTCCGTCTTACGGAAGTAGAAGTATCCTTCAATGCTTCGAATAGAAGCGGGAGTGCTTCCTGTGAGCGAAGATCGCCGAGATAAATGACTGCGAGCCTACGAATGGATACGTTATCGTCATGAATAGCTTTCGCTAGCAGTGGTATACCTTCTGGAGCGCTGACATACCGATCAAGCGCAGCGTAACGTATTTGCCAATCTTCCGATGCAAATTGTTTCTCCGCATCTTCTAATGATAACGGAGCAGGTCTTAGTGCAATGATCTCTTCTTGTTGCTCTGCTGCTCCTTGTAGTGCAGCTGCTATGAGTGCTTCTAATCTTTCTTCTGTGAAAGAAGCCTCTAGTTCACGTACAATTTCTGCGGCGATTTCTTCCAGTTCTCCGTACCTTACTCCATACTCTTCAAGCTTGCGTTCTCTTATCATCGATGAGCCAGCAGCTCGTCCAACTGCCTCTCCGAATTTAGCTGGGAGTGCTGAACGTGCTTCGCTGTCGTTCATACGAACTCTCACTTGCATCGGAATGCCGCGGAACATTTGGACAAGCACCTGTGCTTCGCCGAAGCTTGATGCTATTGTACCTTGACCATCTTTAGGAGATGCTTCATCCTCTGATCCTTGAAGTAATTGTCGAGTATCAGCAAGAATACGTGCCCAATCTGCTCCAGGTTTTCGGTCGAGTGCGATAAAATCAGCAGTACGGAATAGGCTCCGTACACCGTTGATCAGCAGTAACCCTTTGAGAGGTTCTGGGGCATTCTCTGCCTCTGCTGCCTTGTAAGTAATTCTTTGTCCGCGTGGGAGCATTTCGTCCAAATTAAGCTTCATGGAGTTGGGGCTCGGCGTCGGCTCTATAGAAATAAGCTTCATGAGAAGATTCCTCCTTTATTTAATGCTATCCCACTACTATACCATGACAGTAGCGGATAATCCCAGTCTACGATAACGCCAAGCATAAGTGGTGAGTAGACTATTGGAGAAGCAGTAATACTTCAAAAGTATACGTAGCATTTGCATTGCACACCTATCACTTGGTATCTTTAATATATGGTAGGAAGAGGATTGGAGGAAGGCAAGGTTGCGGATAAAAAGATTTGTGAACCAAAATCCGGTGAAGCTGCAAAATTCCTTAAAACAATTCAAGCGGTGGCGGAAAGAACGAATCCGTAAGCTAAGGCTGAAGGATTATTCGTATAGAGTACCTAATGTAGAGCCCGACGTGCTTTTTTTGCATCAAAACAACATGCAACCATCCATAACGTGGATTGGACATTCTACTTTTCTTATTCAACTAGCAGGCTTAAATATTGTTACTGATCCAATATGGGCTGGACAAATGGCTTTTCAAAAAAGATTGTCGCCGCCGGGAATACCAATTCAGGATGTACCGCCAATCGATATTGTCCTCATTTCACATTCACATTATGATCATTTAAATATTAGCTCCCTTAGACAACTTGCTGGCGCGAAGCAAATACTCGTTCCTGCAGGGTTAAGCGCCAAGTTGCGACTAAGGGGCTTTACGAATGTGCAGGAACTAAACTGGTGGGAAGCTGTAACGGTTAGAGGAGTTAAGTTTACTTTTGTACCTTCCCAGCACTGGGCACGTCGTAATCCATGGGATACGAATCTCTCTCATTGGGGCGGCTTTGTTATGGAGGTGCAGCAATCAACAATAGAGAATAGCGGAGAACATGTACCGAGCAAGGAACAGGCCGAGGCTGCGTTATCCCCTTATAGGGAAGCAGCAATTTCATCGTACGGCCTAAAGGAAACAATTAAACAAACAAAAGATCTAGTCAGCGCTAAAAAATTGTCTCATGTTGCGGAACGTCCTATCGTATCAGCTTCGCCAACAATCTATTTTGCAGGCGATAGCGGTTATTTCGACGGTTTCAAAGAGATCGGAAGCAGATTCCGCATTGACGTAACCCTGATGCCGATTGGAGCCTATGAACCGGAGTGGTTTATGGGACCACAGCATGTTACGCCTGAGGAAGCTCTTCAGGCTTTCGAGGATACTTGCGCAGGTTGGTTTGTACCGATGCACTACGGAGCATTTAAACTGGCTGATGATACGCCTCGTGAAGCACTTGACCGATTAGAAGCTGAAAGATGCCGAAGAACTATAAAAGAAGATAGAATCGTTATTCTCCCGCATGGAGAAACTTGGAGATTAACGGAGCATTAATACACAATCATTCATTATATATTAAGTGTGTATACAACTAGGGGGATAACGAAACGATGAGTCAATCATACATTAATGTGGGTATTATCGGCGCAGGAGCTATAGGGAATATTCATATGAGCAGCTTTGCTGGGGTAGAGGGTGTAAGGGTGACGGCTGTCGCAGACACGTATTTACCTTTGGCGGAGCAACGGGCTGCGGAACATGGAATAGCTACTGTTCATGCTGACCCACAACAACTATTAGAAGACGAATCAATCGATGCAGTAGTTATTGGAGTTCCGAACCAATACCATGCAACCCTTGCAATCGAAGCGTTGAAGCGTGGAAAGCATGTACTGCTGGAGAAGCCGATGGCAATCGATTCGAAGTCGGCTCTTTCTATTTTGGAGCAAGCGGAGCTGTCGGACAAAATACTTATGATGTCGCACCAATTACGGTTCAGAGGGTTATCCCGAGCTGTGAAGAAATATATCGATGATGGCGACGTTGGGCATATTTATAATGCAAAAGTAGGTTGGCTACGTAAAAAAGGGATACCAGGCTGGGGCTCTTGGTTTACTCGTAAGGACCAAGCTGGCGGCGGCCCATTAATTGATATTGGTGTTCATATGCTTGATCTGTCCCTATATTTAATGGGCAATCCGAAGCCAGTATCCCTGTACGGTTCGACTTATGCCGAGTTTGGCCCAAAGCGCCAAGGCATCGGTAACTGGGGTACGCCTAATTGGGAAGGCTACTATGATGTAGAGGATCTTGCATCTGCGTTGATCAAGCTTGAGAATGGTGCTACAATGTCACTCGACGTAAGTTGGGCTGCTCATTCTGCAGGCTTGACCGAGGAGCCCTTCATTCATTTGATGGGGACTAAAGGTGGAGTATCCATCGTTGGTGATAGGGGCACTTATGTCACACATGTTGACAACGAAGTCGTTGAACGTGAGATTACACCGCTTGAGGGCGAGGAAGATCGTTTCCAAATGATTCGTCACTTCGTAGAGTGTATTCGAGAAGATAAGCAGCCTATTACGTCTGCTCTATCAGGTTATACGAATAACCGTATTTTGGATGCGATTTACGAGTCATCTAGAACGGGTAATGAAGTAAAACTGCACTGGAATTAATACGGAATTCGGCGCAGCTCTCACTTTACGGCTATTGTTTCCTACGATGAATTATAGGGAATGTTGTATGAGCGGATACAGAGTATGGAGAGTAATTCCAATCCATGCTCTGTTTTTAGTTGTTTTCGTTGATTTTTTGATTTTTAACGGGGCGATTGATGCGCTTTTCTAGGTAGACTATGCTATAATAGTTCGAGAAAATGTGATTTTGTAGTGAAGGACGGGATTGTAACTATGATTAGTACAAGTGGCATAACGCTTCGATTTGGGAAGCGCGCACTTTTTGAAGATGTAAATATTAAGTTTACGCCAGGTAACTGCTACGGCTTGATTGGCGCAAACGGCGCAGGCAAGTCTACTTTTCTAAAAATATTATCAGGAGAAGTGGAGCAATCGTCAGGTGATGTGCATATTACGCCGGGCGAGCGTCTTGCTGTATTGAAACAAAATCATTACGAATATGATAATTTCGCAGTTCTTGAGACAGTTATTATGGGTCACAAAAAACTATACGAAGTTATGAACGAAAAAAATGCTCTATATGCAAAAACAGATTTTACCGATGAAGACGGCATGCGTGCTGGCGAATTGGAAGCAGATTTTGCCGACATGAATGGCTGGGAAGCAGAGTCGGAAGCTGCTGAAATGTTGAACGGTCTTGGCATTACTCCAGACATGCATGATAAGAAGATGGCGGAACTTAGCGGTAATGAGAAGGTTCGTGTCTTGCTTGCACAAGCTTTGTTTGGTACACCTAATATTTTGCTGCTGGATGAGCCTACCAACCATTTGGACATTGAATCTATTCGTTGGCTCGAAGATTTCCTTTCCAAATATGAAGGTACTGTTGTTGTAGTCAGCCATGATCGTCACTTCTTGAACACGGTTTGTACGCACATCGCAGACATCGACTTTGGCAAAATCCAAATGTATGTAGGCAACTACGACTTCTGGTATGAATCCAGTCAACTTGCACTTTCCCTTATGCGCAACGAAAATAAGAAAAAAGAAGACAAGGTTAAGGAGCTGCAAGCGTTTATTCAACGTTTCAGCGCCAATAAATCGAAGTCTAAGCAAGCTACTTCCCGTAAGAAGTTGCTCGATAAAATTACGCTAGATGACATTCGTCCATCCAATCGTAAATATCCGTTTATCTTGTTCAAAGGCGAGCGTGAAGCAGGTAAGTCTTTGCTGCTTGTAGAAGGCTTAACGAAGTCGGTTGACGGCGTGAAGCAATTCGATAACTTTACTGTAACGATAAATAAAGGTGACAAAATCGCATTCGTAG
Source organism: Paenibacillus sp. L3-i20 (assembly GCF_022180385.2). Taxonomy (GTDB): domain Bacteria; phylum Bacillota; class Bacilli; order Paenibacillales; family Paenibacillaceae; genus Pristimantibacillus. The sequence goes on along the minus strand of NZ_BQME02000002.1, from coordinate 2,237,680 downwards.
GCCCTAACAGCTTGCCGAAAACGACATTCTTCCAAGTAATTGCTGGTGAAACAGAGCCGGAAGAAGGTACCTTCCAATGGGGCGTAACGACGACTCGTGCTTATTTCCCTAAAGACAACTCCTCCTACTTTGATGGCGTGGATATGAATTTGGTGGAATGGCTTCGTCAATATTCCAAAGACCCAGATGAAACGTTCCTACGCGGCTTCCTTGGCCGTATGTTGTTCTCAGGTGATGAGGCAATGAAGAAGGCAAGCGTATTGTCCGGGGGCGAGAAAGTGCGCTGTATGCTGTCTAAGATGATGCTTGAAGGCGCGAACGTGTTCATTCTAGATGAGCCAACGAACCATTTGGACTTGGAATCCATTACAGCATTGAATAATGGCTTGACGGATACAGATTGTACAATTTTATTTACCTCTCATGACCATCAGTTCGTACAAACGATTGCAAACAGAATTATTGAGTTTACGCCAAACGGCGTGATCGATCGTATGATGACGTATGATGAGTATCTTGAGAGTGCAGAAGTAAAAGCGATTCGTGAGCGTATGTACGCTGAATAACTAGCATATAAGTCGTTCCAAGAGAGTAAGTTTCTTGGAGCGACTTTTTTTATGTTTATTTGTGCAAAAAATATTAGGATAGCAATTGACTTTAGTATAGTTTATAAACTAAACTAAAATCAGATATGGAAAAGCAACATATCCATTGAAACGAAGAGATAGGCAATTTATTTGAGATGAAAAGGGGAGAATGAAGCAATGGTGAAAGCTACAGTAATTTGCGAGAACACCGTTTTTGGCAATCTTGGAGCAATTGCGGAGCACGGCTGGGCCGTTCATTTGGAAACAGAGCATGGCAATTTTTTGTTTGATACAGGACAGGGGAAAGCACTGATTAACAATATGAATGTTTTCAATAAGAAATGGTCAGATCTTGCAGCCGTTATTTTGAGTCATCATCATTGTGATCATACAAGCGGGCTGTTATCCGCCCTGGAAGAGATGAAACGTAGCGATGTTCCAGTGTATGCCCATCCTCATTTATTCAAAGAAGGATATCTCGTTCGAAATGGGTATCGTTATATCGGTATTCCGCATTCGAAGGAAACGCTGGAAGCAGCAGGGGCTCGCTTTATGTACAATCGTGATTTTGTTGAAATTGCTACAAACATTTATTTGACAGGAGAAGTGCCGCGAACAAATGACTTTGAAATTGGCGATACTGATATTGTGATCAAAAAGGATGATGGCTATGTTATTGATCCTGTAGAAGACGATCAGTCGGTCATTATTCGTACAGATAATGGACTGTTTATTATTTTAGGATGTTCCCATGCTGGCATTATAAATATTTTAAATTATGCAAAACAAAAAACAGGTGAAAACCGCATCCATACTGTAATTGGAGGGACACATTTGTGGACTGTCAGTGAGGATCAGAAAGAAAAAACGATCCAAGCATTGATAGACATGAATGTGGAGCGAATCGGAGTTTCTCACTGCACGGGATTTGAAGTTAGTTTAAGAATGGCAAATGCATTAGGAAGTCGCTTTTTCCAATGCAATGTTGGTTCGGTGGTAGAAGGCTGATCAGTTCGCTAAGCATGTCTTGACAATATAGGAGCGATACACTAGTTTGAAAATAAGAAATCTAGCGAATCGAGTATAGGAGACATGTCAAACTTGGAACAACAGCATGTGATTGGTCAGTTAATTCATAAGCTTCGCAGGATGGAGCGTCAGCCGAGAACATTTGGGGAAGCAGGAGAGCTTACGCCTTCAGAAATGCATACAATTGAAGTTATCGGATGCGGCGAAGGTATTCTAATGAGTGAGCTGGCGATGAAGCTCAGCATTACAAAAGGGGCAGCGACACAAATCGTGTCCCGCTTAGAGAGAGAGGACTTTGTCCATCGCCATGCCCATCCAGTTGACCTGCGCTCAGTTGTCGTCAGCCTTAAGGAGCGGGGAGAAATCGCCTACTGGGCTCATGAGGCTATGCGAAAGGAATTTACCGAAACGCTGCGACGTGAGCTAGGAGATGAGGGTTATCGCAGCTTTGAAAAGGGTCTTTCTAAGTTTATTGAATGCTTATAACCAAAACTGATTTCATCCCGCGTATTTTACGGTTTTTTTAAAAATATAAGCCTCTTATAAGGTTTTCAACTTATAAGAGGCTTATATTTCTCCGCGAAACGAAAGCTAAGCCTCCATAGGACAGCTTTAGCCGTTTACGCTTGTGCCATAATAATCTTTTATCGCTTAACAAGACGCTTTTAAGTCTGTCCCCTGTCCTACTCTTTTGCCCCAGTGCATAAAAGTACGTATTAGGTCAACACTGTTTCTCTAGACCCACATAGGAGTAATCGGGTATGATACCGATAGACATTTTCTAGTGATTGGCAGGAGGGCATTACACTGACACAGTATGATGAAATAAAACAAGGTGAAAAGGGTGCTTGGGTCAGCATAGTGGCTTATCTGGCATTGTCTTCACTTAAGCTTGGAATAGGTTATTGGTTCGTATCAGGAGCGCTTGTAGCAGACGGCTACAACAATTTAACGGATATTGTTGCGTCTGTCGCAGTATTGATAGGATTACGTATATCGCAGAAGCCGCCAGATAAGGATCATCCGTATGGACACTTCCGTGCTGAGACAATCGCAGCGCTTGTCGCTTCCTTCATTATGGCGAGTGTAGGCATTCAAGTGTTGATTAGTGCGGTCAAGTCGCTATTTGCTGATGATTTTGCAACGCCGAATCCTATTACGGCTGGAGTAGCGCTATTTTGTGCACTCTGTATGTATGGCGTCTATATGTACAACAGCAGGCTAGCTCGCAAAATAAACAATCAAGCGCTGCTTGCTGCAGCCAAAGATAATTTATCTGATGCACTTGTTAGTATTGGAGCCGCTGTAGGTATAATAGGTGCACAGTTTGGTTTGCCTTGGCTTGATCCTGTTGCTGCGCTATTGGTAGGTATCATTATTTGCAAAACAGCATGGGAGATTTTCTACAGTTCAACTCATGCCCTGACAGACGGCTTTGATGAGAAGGAATTGACTGCACTCAAAGCAACAATTGCAAAAACTAAAGGTGTTCATACGATCAAAGATATAAAAGCACGTATTCATGGTAGCAACGTACTAGTTGATGTAATTGTTCAGGTAGATCCCGAGCTTACACTCATTGAGAGTCACCGGATTTGCGACGATATCGAACGCATAATGGGACGTAAGCATAACATCTTGAGTGTCCATGTGCATGTAGAACCACTTGAAAGTAGTGGTGCAACGGTCCGGATATCTGATAATAGCTCACAAAAAGGGCATTGAGATCTCATGGTAAATAAGGGGAAAAGAAATCGACTTCTCCGAAAATGAGTCTTTAGACCTAGTATATGTATGAGAAAGTCCTAATGTTTAGGAGCAAATAATCATATAATGTTCTTCAATGACGCTTTGGGTTCCGTGTGAAGTGGGCATTGAATAATGAAGGCATTCTCATGAAGAGAATGCCTTTTATTAATTTTCTCTTAGCAAAATTGTGTAATACGATACTCCCAATTGTGGTCTCCTCCATTTAGGAACAATGGTGGATGCTTGTACTAGTGCTCCCGACTTACAATGGTTTCAGCGCCGACAACGGCACAGCAACCACTACAAGGGAGGGCGTATTCGATGAAATACACCATGAAGCACAAACTGGCAACCGCGACGATTACAGCAACTTTGTTGTTCGGTTCCGTAACTATTTATCCAGCACAACCTATCCAAGCTGCACAAGCTACCCAATCTGCTCAAGTAATATGGGGAGTTAATATGAGGACTGCACCTTCATCAGCAGGGACAGTTATTCGCATGTTGAAGAAAGGTGAAAAAATATCTATTGTTGAACAAGCAAATAGCAGCTGGTATAAAGTAAGTGATTCAAAAGGAAAAACTGGCTATATTTCTTCTTCATCCAAATACACGAAACTTGATGCAAATAAACCATCGACTGGAACAGGTTCTACTGGTTCGGGCAACAATGGCAATAATTCGGGTTCATCCAATTCCGGCGGAACTTCTAACGGCGGAGGAACCGAAACACCAAGTAAACCAGCAAGCAGCTCTGCTGAAAAGGTCATTTCAGCTGGGATGAAGTATTTAGGAACACCATATGAGTTCGGTTCTAATCGAAATACAACAACAACATTTGACTGCTCTGACTTTATAAAACAAGCCTTTAAGGATGGCGTTGGCATTAAATTGCCTTCCGATTCCCGTCAGCAAGGCGATTATGTGAAAAACAAAGGTAATTCAGTAACATCCATTAGTAAGCTTAAACGCGGTGATCTTATGTTCTTTATGTCCTATAAAGGATCAAGTGCATCTTCTTACAGTGGCATTAATAAATCTTCACAACGGATAACACATGTAGGTATTTATTTAGGTAATGGACAAATTCTTCATACGTACTCCAAGGAGAGCGGCGGTGTAAAAACGAACAGTATTACTGGAACACATTGGGAGCATCGTTTCTTGTTCGGAGGAAGTGCTCTATAGAATGGGACGAGCTGTAACATAAGGTGAAATGTCACCATTCACAAAAAAGGCCGCCGGCTATTTTGCTCAAATCGAGCATTATGGCTGGCGGTCTTTTTTTGAAAATATAATATAAGTTTGTATCGTATAAGGGCCTTAAATTTAATAGATTGTAAGTTAGTTATCCATCGGAATGTTTCAGCGCAGTGCGTTTGTTATGCGTCCTTTTGTATCTTAGTTGTATCAGTGATTGAGTTAATAACTTCTGACGATTGTTCCCGTGCAGCTTTTTTCTTGCGAATTCTGCTTCTTATGAATAGGATCAAAGAAATTAACGGGACCCCGCCGAGAAAAATATACAAGGAAACATCTTTAACCATTGATTCTGCTGCTCTTCCATAGAAGTAGAACAATCCGCCAACGACATAAAATTTCACTGCACGCCCTATAGCAGCATACGCCATTAAACGCCAAAGCGGGAAGTTTAAACATCCGGAGAGAATGGTAAACACTTTAAATGGAATTGGAGTAAATGAACCGATAAGGATGGCAGCCTCGCCATTTTTTTGAAAGCGGGCAGTAGCAGCGTCTATCCATTCTGGCTTAAGAAAGCGATAAAGAACGGATTTGCCCATTACTTTTCCCAAATAGTAACCTACCGGTGTGCCTAGCAAACAAGCAATATATCCAACCGTAGCGAGCCATAGTGCAGATGATGGATCCAATAAGCTTAACGAAACCTGCAAGAAAAATGCAGGGATCGGGAATATAACTGCATCCAGAAACGAATGTGCAAATAATCCCCAGGGGCCGTAATCATTCAGGAAATCTATGATAGCTTGAAACATTAAGTAGGCTCCTTTTCGTTCAACTTTCCTGCTAAGTATAGCATACAGTTGAGTGATAGTCGCCTTGAGAACAGTACATTGGTCACATTTGCTAAAATGTTGTCATCAAGAGCGAAGTGATAAATTATGATTTTATTTCATTATAATGGCTACGTTTCAGAAAGAGTCTGGTTTCAATGAAATTTTTGGTTGTAGCTCGATTAGGAATACTTAATCAGCACCTGTCCTCGATTTCCTCCATATTGCGGTATCGTTTGCTTTTTGAAGTAGCTGTGTAGGAGGCGTATAGTTGATTTATGTAATTGTGAATCGGATGTTCAGAATTTTATTGGAAGGAGAAGCATTTCATGCCATCTTGGAAGCGCACAATGTGGATTTTGTGGTTTGGTGTTTTGTTCTGCAGTTCAAGCTATACGATGTCGGTTCCATTTCTTCCGTTGTTTTTGTTTGATTTAGGTGTGGAAAAAGGATCAGTAAATTTATGGGCGGGAATTGTTCATTCCTCTGCATTTTTGATGGGAGCTATTATGGCGCCGCTGTGGGGTATGCTTGCGGACAAGTACGGAAAGAGAAAGATGGTCATTCGAGCTGGACTTAGTCTTGCAATAATTTATGCTTTAATTGCTTTTGTTCAGACGCCATGGCAGCTAGTAGGCGTACGTTTAATGCATGGTTTCGTTGGTGGTTTTGTACCTGCCTCCATGTCAATTGTAGCTACGATAGCGCCAAAAGAAAAGTTAGGCTGGAGTCTTGGAATGATGCAAGCAGGAGCGATGACAGGAGGTATTCTGGGACCTTTATTCGGGGGACTGTTAGCGGAAGCCTTTGGGATGCGAAAGTCATTTATTGCAGCTGCGATCATTATCTTCATTGCAACAATTGCAGTAATCTTTTGGGTCAAGGAAGGGAAAGCAGAGTCGAATGGAGAGGGAAAAGCTGCAAAGGAAGCACCGTTAACGTATCGTGTAGCCTTCCAAAATCGAGCGCTTATACATATGTTGCTTATTCTCGTCGTATTCCAGTTGTCATTTAATATGGTACAACCATTGATTGCGCTCCATATTGCAGATTTGCAAGGTGGGCATGAAGGTGCCGCATTATCAGCTGGACTAGTTTTATCTATCATTGGAATAGCCGGAATAATCGCTTCACCGCTATGGGGACGTCTTGGTGAAAAAAAGGGCTATTATCGCATACTCGTTTTATGTTTATTGAGTGCAGGTATGATTGTTTGTTTGCAATATTTTGTAGAGGCGCTGTGGTTGTTTGCACTCGTACAATTTGTGTTTGGATTGTTTATGGCTGGAGTAGTACCTAGCATCAATACGCTCATGGTTCAAAATACGGATGAGCGATTCAGAGGACGATCATTCGGACTTACTGCAAGCGCCAATCAATTTGGCTCAATGCTAGGACCGTTAATTGGCGGGCTATTAGGATTATTTCTCGGAATCAACTGGATATTCGTGGCGACTGGATTGATTATGGCATGTACGGGGATAGTTATTTTTATGAGACGCAGAAATGAGAAAGCTTCATCCGCATTTGAAGAGAGAATGTAAAAAGGGGCTGACACTATAACCAAACTATAAAGAGGGTGCCTTTAAAGCCTATGGCTTTGAAAGGCACCCTCTTTACGGTTCGTAGTACGTTAGAAGCTATTCCCTTACATTACGGCGTGATACGCCGCTTTGTTGGGCAGCAGCGATGACGCGTCGGCGTACTTCTTCTACAACTTTAGTGTTAAATACACTTGGGATGATGTACATGCGGTTAAGCTCGTCCTCACTTATAACGGAAGCGATAGCTTCAGCAGCAGCAAGCTTCATCTCTTCATTAATAGTTGAAGCGCGACTATCAAGTGCTCCACGGAATATGCCAGGGAAACATAATACATTGTTAATCTGATTCGGATAATCCGAACGACCTGTAGCAAATACACCTACAATGTCCTCGATTTCCTCAGGACGAATTTCTGGTTCTGGGTTAGCCATAGCGAATACGATAGGTTGAGGTGCCATACTTTCTACATTTGAACGTTTAAGTATTTTACCTGCGGATACACCAATAAATACATCGGCTCCTACCAAAGCTTCTGTTAGACCACCCTTGCGACGTTCTTGGTTCGTATTGTCCGCATACCATTGCCACATTGAGTTGTCGTATGACTCATCTGCGGACAGTATGCCAGCACGATCCACACCAATAATATGTTGTGCTCCACCAGCAATCAACATTTTCGTACAAGCTGTTCCTGCAGCTCCAATTCCGCAAATGACGATACGTGCTTCACTAAGCTCGCGGCCAGTCACTTTGAGCGCATTAAGTAGTCCAGCATAAAGAACGACTGCCGTGCCATGTTGATCGTCATGGAAGACGGGAATATCTAGTTCTTTGCGAAGTCTTTGCTCAATTTCGAAACAACGTGGAGCAGATATATCCTCCAGATTTATTCCTCCGAAAGTAGGAGCCATATGTTTAATAGCGGCGATTACTTCCTCAGTATCTTGTGTATCAAGACAGATCGGGAAAGCATCAACATCGGCAAATTGCTTGAAGAGCATCGCTTTACCTTCCATTACAGGCATTGCAGCTAATGGACCGATATTACCTAGCCCAAGTACAGCGCTTCCGTCTGAAATTACAGCGACAGTATTTCGTTTAATCGTAAGTGTATGTGCTTTAGTCGGCTCCTCATGAATTGCTTTGCAGACACGAGCGACATCTGGCGTATATACACGGGACAAGTCATCCCGGTTTTGGATTGGTGTCTTCGGTTGGATCGAAATTTTGCCGCCTAGGTGCAATAGGAAAGTACGATCCGATATGTGAAGCAAACGAATACCTGGTACTGAACGAAGTGCTTCAGTTAGTCGTTCCGAAGCGCCTTGCTCCGAAATTTTCACAGTTAAATCACGAGTGCTTTTATTTTTGTCAGTGTGGATGACGTCAATTGCGACGATATCACCCTTCGCTTGTTCAATTGCAGTTGCTGCTTTACTGAAATGAGCAGTATTCGTATCAATTTCTAACCTTAAAATAATCGTTTTTCCATCTGTCATTTGTGATCGCATTGTGTTATCTCCCTTTTAGTTAAACTAGTTGAATATGTTTTCTCAGTCTGCGCTTATGATTACTATTGTAGTAAAATATAGCCGTTACTGCATAAATTGCAGAACGGCTTTGGGACATCTCATTGCATCGTATTGTAAGTTACGTTTAGACAGCAGCTCTTTGCGGAATTCACTTGCAGCTTCTCTGTCATGTATGAGTTGAAACCATTTGTCTACAGTGTCATTAGAGTTCAACATTTCCCCGAAGCCACTTTGAATAAAGTATTCGCAGTTTTCTTCTTCCTGACCAGGAATTGGCTCGTAGAATAACATTGGCAATCCTTTGTTCATACCCTCTGTACAAGTCATACCACCAGGCTTTGTTATAAGTAAATCAGCGACATCCATCAGCTTGTGCACTTCATGTGTAAATCCTATTATATGAATGTTAGGATGCTGGAATAGTGGATCAGCAAGCATCTTTTCCTTCATCTTTTCATTAGATCCTACACAAAATATTAGCTGAGTTGTCTCACGCCACTTAGTCATATAGGATAATGCATTGTCCTCGTATAAGATGCCCCATCCGCCGCCCATAATGAGCACAGTAGGTATATCTTTCAATTTATATTGAGATTGAACCTCTTCTTTACTGTATGTATTCCAAAAGTTTGGATGAACGGGGATACCCGTTACTTCCACTCTCTCTGGTTTTACTCCCTTTTCAATGAGACGATGCTTTACTTCAGGGGAAGCGACCAAATAATGATTAACTTCTTGATTGACCCAAGAGCCATGAGCATCATAATCAGTAATAAGTGTATATAGAGGTATATCGAGACCTAGCCGCTTAAGTCGACTTACTACTGTATTCGGGACGGGATGTGTGCATACGATCAGATCTGGTTTTAGTTGAGCGATAACTTGTGTAGTCTGCGTATATAACACACGATGTAGTGCAAGCTGAGCGAGACGATTAGTTGGCTTTTTGTAATTACTGCGGTACATTAGGCCTACCATCTTTGGCTGCGAGCTTACCGTCTTACGATAAGCAGAAATGATTAAAGGTCCTATTACTGGGTTTAAAAAGTTACCAAGCTCTATAACTCTGGCTGAGATGTTTGGGCATAGCTGTTTGAGTCCAACCGCGAGTGCATAAGCTGCCTGAGTATGGCCTGAGCCAAATCCCTCTGAGAGCAGTAGCACTCTTTTCTTACGCATATGTTCACCCACTTTTCTATTTCCATATTACTTTGCATGTCAGGTTAATACAAGTCTTGATGTAAGTCTTGCCAATAAATTATGGTACATTTAAAGTTATCTCATATAAGATTATTACAAATGCAACCTTTCTTATGATGACGAATAATAGGAGGAATTATGAAATGTCGACGAGTGGTTCTGTAGAAAATGAATTAAAAGTAGGAGAAATTGTGAAGATAGAGGTACGTTCGGGACACTATGCAGGAGAGCTGGTGGAGCTAAATGGTCCTAGAGCTCTAGTCAAAGTGTTAGCTGTACTTAAGCATCCTGAGCAAGGGGATCTACATCAGCCCTATGATCCGGATGTTGCGATGTTCCATGAGCGCAGAGCGTTAAGCTTCACGGAAAAAACGACAGTGCTGCTTAGAGACGTGAAGCGATATACGGGCAATGTACCTGATTACCGCGAATCACTTCACGACGCTGTTGCAGCAGAAATTGAGGCTCTAGACCGTCTTAATCGTTGGACGGCAAAAGGACTTGAACTTATGGAGCAACTGAAAAAAGATTACAAGTAAGTTAGTTATTAATGAATGCAGTTTTCAATGTATCTCGATAGGTCACATGTAAGCCAAGACCTTCTGATAATGCGGCGAGAGGAACATACGTTTTTTTCTCGCCGGGGAACTGTTGCAAATAAGCAGGGTCAGCGTTTAATGGGACTGTTTTACCATCAATTTTGATCGTCTTAGCCCCGATCGTAATTTCCACAGTTCGTTCTCCCAATTGAATTGTCGCAGTATTAGTAGGACCATCCCATGATCGCTTTGCACCTATCGCATCAGTAATATCAGCAATTGCAATAAATGTACGACCTTTCTTAATAACAGGCGAATATTTCGTAATAACTTCTTCACCGTTAACTACAACAGAAATTGGCACACCGCTCTTGCGAGGTTTTACTGTTTTGTAATCTCCCCACAATTGCTCTGTATATGCTTTGCCCATAACGGCATATCCTGCAGCAGTAGGATGAGGATCACCTTTATCAATATTTGTATAAGTGAGTATGTTTGTATCAACTACGCTTGCCGAGTCAGCCATTTTTATATCCATCTTTTTTGCTGAATATTGAGTAATAACAGACTTTAGACGTTTTAGAAGCTGCGTCTGACCGTCTTTTAGCAATAGTGCGGTTGCTTCCGGTATGAGATAAGTAGTTACTCCTTTTATTTTGAGAAATGGAACGGGCAAATATTGATTGGAAATAATGACTTTAGCGTTTGGAGCTAGTTTATGTATATTCTCTAACGATGCAGACAACTCGGTTTCATAATTAGAAATAATTGAACTCAGTCCTGATTTCAACTCACTTTGTGCCGATTCGGGTAAAGTTGTTACATCTGTTTTTGGATCAAGCTTGTCCATATATTGAAGGAAATCATTGCCTCCGATCGAAATGAGAATGAGCTCAGCTTCACGAATATGATTCTCAAGCAGATCTGTTTTAGCAAAAAATTCGTCAGCACGAGGATCTTTCAAATTGGATTGAACACTATCTTTAGATACATTTTCCCCTAATGCTGCAGCGCTCAACCATTTGTTTAAACCATTCGATGTAAGCCCGAGCACTCCATAATTGTTATATTGCGCTCGGAAACCTTGAAATAGGGCCTGCTCATAAACATGCTCCGCATAACCATATGGAATTGATTTTTCGGTAAAGCCTAGTTCATAGCCAGCAGAGATTGAATCGCCAAGGACGACAACATCATAAGAACTGTTAACTACTGCCGAGGTATCGAGTAATGGTGTTCTTCGCAAATCTCCAGGTACTGCTGAAGCGCTACTAACAGTTAATAGAACTCCTGTCATGAGAGTTGCGGTGAATAATGTAAACTTCTTCCCAAATTGTCCATTCAAATTAAACACATCCTTCTGATAAAATAGTTAAAAACAACGGTTCATTTTAATATGTAGACAAGGAATCTAGTCTTGTTATTAAGCATTCCTTATCGCAATAATAAAAATATTAAATTGATTCCGATTTGCCCTGATGTTAAAATCATATAATAATCGCTTAGCAACGGTAGATGGCAAGCGGAATGGCAAGGAGCAGGCCGGTGTGCCTCGCCCCCTACCATTCTATGATATTCCAAGCCAAAAATGAAGCCAATTAAGTGATCAATCCTGTTTATTTACAAATCTACATTGCTTACCCAAAAATCTTCTGATAGAAAGGTTGCGCACAATGAAAGAAAATATTTTGGGATTGCCGCCTAAGCAAGGACTTTATGACCCGCAAAATGAGAAAGATGCTTGCGGAATGGGCTTTGTAGCCAGCATCAAAGGTGAAAAATCACATAAGGTAATCAGTCAAGCCCTCACTTTGCTTGAGAATATGGAGCATCGCGGTGGACAAGGCAGTGAACCGAATACGGGTGATGGAGCGGGTATTCTGCTTCAAATTCCTCATGCGTTTTTTGCTGCTGAAATGAACAAACAAGGGATTCAGCTTCCTGCAGAAGGTGAATATGCTGTTGGGATGATCTTCATGCCGCAAGATGAAACAGCACGTTCTGCCATTGAGCGTGAGCTTGAAGGTATTATTGCGGAAGAGAAGCAGTCGCTTATCGGCTGGCGAACAGTACCAACGAATGATTCCAAGCTTGGCAAATCTGCCTTAGCTGTGAAACCATATGTTCGTCAAGTTTTTATTGGCAAAAATGCAGAATTAAAAGATAGACTTTCTTTTGAACGCAAATTATATGTTATCCGTAAACGTTCTGAGCTTGCGATTCGATATGCTGGCAAGGATGGAGGCAATATGTTCTATTTCTCCAGCCTTTCAACAAAAAAAATCGTATACAAAGGAATGCTCACGACAGAGCAAGTCCGCTCTTTCTACACGGAATTAAATAATGAAGTTGTAGTTTCTGCTATTGCTTTAGTGCATTCCCGTTTTAGTACGAACACGTTTCCAAGCTGGGAGCGCGCACATCCTTTCCATTACTTAATTCATAACGGTGAGATTAATACGCTTCGCGGTAATGTGAACTGGATGCATGCCCGTCAAACGATGTTTGCAACAGAATTGTTCGGTGACGATCTAGAGAAGATTAAACCGATCATAAACCCAGATGGTTCAGATACTGCAATGTTCGACAATACGTTGGAGTTTCTACATCTCTCTGGCCGTTCATTGCCGCATGTAGCGATGATGATGGTTCCAGAACCTTGGTCCAACCATGAGAGCATGAGTGATGAGCATAAAGCGTTTTATGAATATCACAGCACACTGATGGAGCCGTGGGATGGTCCTGCAGCAATGGGCTTCACAGACGGTACACAAATTGGTGCGGTGTTGGATCGTAACGGACTTCGTCCTGCTCGTTACTATGTAACAAAAGATGATCATATTATTTTGGGTTCTGAAGCGGGTACTGTTGAAATTCCTGCCGAAGATATTTTATACAAAGACCGCTTGCGTCCTGGACGTATGTTGTTAGTAGATACAGAACAAGGCCGAATTATTTCCGACGAGGAAGTGAAAGCAGAGATTGCTTCCGAACATCCATATCGAGAATGGCTTAATGAACATCTAGTCGATCTGGATGATCTGCCTGAAGCGCCTGAACTGCCTGATCCTAGTCATGACACCGTTCAGCAGCGCCAACAGGCGTTTGGTTACACGTACGAAGATATTCGCAAGGTGCTTGAGCCAATGGCAGGCAGCGGCCAAGAGCCGATTGCTTCAATGGGCTACGATGCTCCACTTGCTATATTGTCGGAACGTCCACAACGTCTATATAACTATTTCAAGCAATTATTTGCACAGGTAACCAATCCGCCTATCGATGCTATCCGTGAGGAAATCATTACGGCAACAGGTACAACAATTGGTCCAGAGCGTAACTTGCTAAATCCTGAGCCGGAGAGCTGCCGTCATATAAAGCTTGATACTCCGATTCTATCTAATGAACAATTCGCCAAGCTTCGCCATGTGCGTCGTCCTGGTTTTAAATCGATTACTCTTCCGATCTTCTTTACTGCAAGTGAAGGAGAAGATGGTCTTCGCGCAGCATTAAAACAAATGTGTGAGGCAGCAGACCGCGTCATTAGTAAAGGCCATAATATGCTTATTTTGTCTGATCGCGGCGTGGATAAAGAAAATGCTGCTATTCCTGCTCTACTTGCTGTATCAGCTCTGCATCACCATCTGATTCGCGAAGGTACGCGTACAAAAGTAGCTATTTTACTTGAGTCAGGCGAACCAAGAGAAGTTCATCACTTTGCACTTTTGCTAGGTTATGGAGTAAATGCAGTTAATCCTTATCTAGCATTCGAGTCACTGGACGATATGATTACTCAAGGTATGCTTAGAGGCGTATCACATGAGAAAGCTGTCAAAAACTTTATTAAAGCGGCAACTAAAGGCGTCGTAAAAATATTGTCCAAGATGGGTATTTCGACAATCCAATCGTACCGCGGTGCACAAATTTTTGAAGCATTGGGTCTTCGTGAGGATGTTATTAACGAGTACTTTACATGGACGCAGTCCCGAATTGGCGGTATCGGACTTGATGTCATTGCCGAAGAGACGCTTAAGCATCATAACCGTGCTTTTGCAGATCAAGAGGGTTCTGAGAAGGAGCTTGATTCTGGCGGTGATTACCAATGGCGTAAGGATGGAGAAGATCATCTTTATACGCCGCAGACCATTCATACGCTGCAGATGGCTTCCCGTGCAAATGACTATAAGCTTTACAAGAAGTTCTCTGCTCTTATCCAGGGGGAGAACAAAAAACATCTAACGCTTCGTTCTTTGCTGGATTTCAAATCAGGCAGTCTTTCCGTTCCGCTTGAAGAAGTTGAGTCGATTGAGTCAATCGTTACACGCTTCAAAACGGGTGCGATGTCATTTGGTTCAATAAGCAAGGAAGCACATGAAAGTCTCGCAATTGCGATGAACCGTTTAGGCGGCAAGTCCAATACGGGTGAGGGTGGCGAAGATCCGGCGCGTTTTGTTCCGGATGCTAACGGCGATTCTCGAAGAAGTGCAATTAAACAAGTAGCGTCAGGTCGTTTCGGCGTTACAAGCAATTATTTAGTTAATGCAGATGAAATACAGATCAAGATGGCGCAAGGCGCAAAACCTGGTGAGGGCGGACAGTTGCCAGGCCTTAAAGTATACCCTTGGGTTGCTGAGGTTCGTGGCTCGACACCGGGTGTTGGCTTGATCTCACCTCCGCCGCATCATGATATTTATTCGATTGAAGATTTGGCTGAGCTAATCTATGATCTGAAAAATGCGAATCCACGTGCTCGTATTAACGTAAAACTTGTTTCTGAGGTTGGCGTTGGAACGATTGCAGCTGGTGTAGCTAAGGGTCGTGCAGATGTTATTATGGTCAGCGGCTTCGACGGCGGTACAGGTGCTTCACCTATGGGTTCAATCCGTCATGCAGGTTTACCATGGGAGCTTGGATTGGCTGAGACGCATCAGACGTTAATGCTTAACAACTTGCGTGATCGTGTAACATTAGAAACAGATGGCAAGATGATGAACGGACGTGACGTAGCAATCGCTGCATTACTGGGCGCTGAGGAGTACGGTTTCTCCACTGCACCACTAATCGTTCTTGGCTGTATCATGATGCGTGTATGTCAATTGGATACTTGTCCGGTTGGTGTTGCAACGCAAAATCCTGATCTCCGCAAGAAGTTTATGGGCGATCCTTCACACGTTGTAAATTACTTGCGCTTTATCGCGGAGGAACTGCGCGAAATTATGGCTGAGCTAGGCTTCCGTACGATTGAAGAAATGGTCGGACGCGTTGATCGTCTTGAATCGAAGCAGCTTGTTACTCATTACAAAGCCAAAGGTCTTGATTTGTCCAGTATTCTGTATGAAGGTGATTTCCCTGAAGGGACATCTCGCAGTTGTATTCAGGAGCAAAATCATGGTCTTGAGCTTACACTTGATATGCAAAAGCTTGTTCCACTTGCTGCTCCGGCATTGGAGAATGGAGAAAGTGTTCGCGGCACGTTCCCAATCTTGAATACGAACCGTGTAGTAGGTACAATTCTTGGCTCTGAGGTTACTCGTCGCTACGGCGCTGAGGGATTGCCGGAAGATACGATCTGGTATCATTTCGTTGGAACAGCAGGCCAAAGTTTTGGTGCATTTGTACCTAAGGGAATTACGCTTTCGGTTGAAGGTGATACAAACGACTATTTCGGTAAAGGTTTATCCGGCGGCAAAATTATTGTGGCACCGTCACCTAAAGCGACTTTTGTAGCAGAGGAAAATATTATTACCGGAAACACTGCATTATACGGCTCAACTGGCGGTCAGGCTTACATTCGCGGTATTGCAGGTGAACGCTTCGCCGTGCGGAACAGTGGAGCAAATGTAGTTGTAGAAGGTGTAGGCGATCATGGTTGTGAATATATGACAGGCGGTCGTGTTGTTATACTCGGGGAAACAGGACGCAACTTCGGTGCCGGCATGTCTGGTGGTGTTGCATATGTATTTGACGAGAAGGGCGACTTCTACAATCATACAAACCTTGAGATGGTGTTGCTTGAGCGTCTGGAGGAGCAAGTCGATATGGATGAGCTTCGCTTATTGATCGAGCAGCATGTTCAATATACGGACAGCGCAATCGGTAATCGTATTCTGAATGATTGGAATGCAGCGCTAACGAAATTTGTGAAGGTAATTCCGAAAGATTACAAGCGGATGCTTGAGCAAATACGTAAAGCAGAAGATACTGGTCTTCAAGGCGGAGATGCTTTACTTGCGGCATTCGAAGCAAACAAACGTGAACTTGCACGTGCAGGTGGTAAATAAATGACAACTATGCGATGCATGGGCTCGTCTATCTTTCAAACATTAATTCTCAGCTAGTAAAGGTTGAATTGATTACTGAAGACTCGAAGCAGATTGATGCTTCGAGTCTTTTTTTTTGCTAAAATAAGCATATGTCTAGTTTGAAAGGATTTGATCAAAAGAACCTTAAATGCGCAAGTGAATGGGCTAAAGGTTCTTTTTTATTTGAGAAACAGAATTTCCTGTTTGCTATCGTTATGTCGAATAATATATTACAATTGTTTCCTGTCTCGTATATAATGAAGGAATTGAATACATCTTACAGAGTATGTAAGATGCAATTGGGGAGGCATACATAGTATGGAGCAGATCATCGTTCGCTTACAGGAAGTAACGAAGCGAATTGGCAAACGAACTATAATTGATCGATTGACTCTAGATTTGCCGCGTGGAGAAGTATTTGGTTTCCTAGGGCCGAATGGCGCAGGGAAAACAACGACTATAAGAATGATGGTAGGCCTTATGTCATTAACTTCGGGACAGATCTTTATAGATGGTCACAGTATTTCGAAAGAATTTGAAAAAGCAATCCGACATGTTGGAGCTATTGTCGAAAATCCAGAGATGTACAAATATTTGACTGGTTATCAAAATTTAATTCATTATGCAAGAATGATACCTGGCGTCACATCGCATCGGGTAAAGGAAGTTGTGGGATTAGTAGGTTTAGAGGGTCGAATTCATGATAAGGTAAAAACGTATTCGTTAGGTATGCGTCAACGACTAGGTGTTGCGCAAGCTATTTTGCATAACCCGAAACTGCTTATACTAGATGAACCTACGAACGGCTTAGATCCTGCCGGCATACGAGAACTTCGCGATTATATCCGTAATTTAGCTAAAAATGAAGGAATTGCGGTGTTTGTATCTAGTCATATGTTGTCCGAAATGGAACTAATGTGTGATCGAGTCGCCATCATTCAAAATGGCAAACTGATTGATGTTAGACAAATTCAAGGAATGAATATTGATGAATCGATATCACAAGTAATGTTTGAAGTTAACAGTTCTGAAGCTGCAATCGATGCAATTATAACGGCAGGACAAAAAGCAGAAGTCGCGGGATCTAACCATATCGTTATTCAAGGTGACAAGGAGTATGCAGCCGCTGTTAATGCAACTCTCGTCATCGCAGGCATAAAGGTATATAGTATCCGCGACCATGTGAAGTCATTAGAAGATCAATTTTTGGAAGTAACAGGGGGCGAGAGTGTTGGCTGATTTCTTCAATCTTGTTCATAACGAGAATATGAAAATCTATAGACGTCCACGTACATACATAATGATGGGTGTACTCGTTGGGCTCGTTTTGATTATTTCGATTATGTGGCGTATCTTTGGAAGCGACTATACATCTATGTGGTCGGTTGTTCGAGAAGAGTCATCGATCTTGTTTCTGCTCATAACTATCTTTACGGTTATTGTAGCAGCGAGTATTGTCGCAGAGGAGTTTACTGCGGGGACAATTAAACTGTTACTTATTAGACCGTGGTCCAGAACAAAAATATTATTGTCCAAATACATTGCAACTGTGATGTTTATTGTTTTATTAGCTTTCCTGTTACTTGTAAGCAGCCTTTTGGTCAATTGGATATGCTTCGATTTGTTTAATACAATGGAAAAAGTACCTCAGTTAATTATGCCAATGGGAACTTCTAATTTTGAATATATAATCCAGTATTATGTATTATCACTTATTACAACAATAATGACCACTACGATTGCTTTTATGATATCTACGATTTTTAGAAGCAGCGGCTTAGCTATCGGAATTTCGTTGTTTCTAGTTCTGATTGTAAATAATTTAATGCTGCTGCTTATGGCATTGCCATACAAGTGGGTAGATTATTTATTATTTGCTCATTTATACTTAACACCATATTTAAATCCTGAAATACCTCATGGAGATATGACATTAGCATTTTCGTTATCTGTACTAGCTTGTTATTATGTCGTTTTTATGTCAATTACATGGTATGTTTTCAATAAAAGAGACGTAGCTGCGTAGTATATGCATATTAATTTTTAACAAAAATGGTCCCGAATTTAATCTCTGTTTAGGAGAAAAATCGGGACCATTTTTCTGATTTTCATAGGTTTTAAGCGTTTATACTAAATATGTGAACTACAGCTCAGCCCGCTTGTCGGGACTTGGAGCGTGAGTCGTTTTTGGAGTCGCCTTTGCTTTCATTTTTCGTTTGGGAGGCAGAGTTTTCCGCCAAGGAGCTATTTTTTGCTTCTGGTAATTGCTCCATCGTGCAGCTTCCATTAATCATACCGCCGTCCTGAATGATAAGTGAGTGAGCTGTAATATTGCCAGTTAAATGACCTGATGCTGTAATGATTAACCTTCCCTTTGTAACGATATCTCCAAACAGCTTGCCTGCGAGTGTAACGTCATGGGCTATAATATTGGAACGTGCAATTCCGCATTCACCGATTATTAAATCTCCCCGGCATTCAATATCTCCCCGGTACTCACCCTCGATGCGCAAATTAGCTTCACTGATCATCTTTCCTTCCGCAATCGTCCCTTGACCGATTAGGGTGTCTGTTGCGATGACTCGCTTATTCTCCTTAAACATGGACGCAAACCTCCTTAGTATTGGCTAATGGATGGGGAGTATGTACCCTACCTATTACCTGTCAGCTATGCTGCGCTAAATACTTTAAAGGATTGACAGGTTCATTTTTTTGCATGATTTGAAAATGTAAATGTGGGCCAGTGCTTCTTCCGCTGCTGCCTAACTGACCGATTTTCTCTCCACGCACGACGATATCGCCTTCTTTGGCATCGGTTTGCTTCAAATGCATGTAAGCAGATTGGAGTCCGCCAAGATGATCAATGATGATGTAGTTGCCGAGCTGAGAGTCAAAGCTTACTTCGCTAATGGTACCGTCAGCGGCGCTAAAAACAGCATCGCCGCTGTTGCCATTAATGTCGATACCTGCATGAAAGGTAGCTCGCCCTGTAAAAGGGTCACTTCGATAACCGAAGCTAGAAGTGAGTTGCTTAGAACGGGTTGGCCAATATGAAGGGAGAGCGTCGACGGTCATCCGTTTGTTCTGTGCTTGCTTTAACGTCTGCTCCATCGATACTTCCATGGAGTCAACCATCTCGCTTAGTGCTTGCAAATCGAGAGATGTTGTTTGAGCAAGCGAGGCAATCCCCATCATATTATTCGGAGAAGTTGAATAGGTAACAGGACGTGCAGTTATTGGCGTATTAGCAGATAAAGCGCGAACACTTCCTCTATTCTGCTTCGCAGCAGCGTTGCTAGCGGAATTATCGTCATCAGCTGTATCGTTAGTAGTTTCCATTACGGAGCCGCCATACTTTTCGATAAATAGCTTTAGCTTTATTTCTAGTTGACCAAGCTCATCCATCTTATCTTTCATCTCATTCGCTTGGCGCGACAGTGATAGTATCTCTTGCTGCAGGGAAACGATCGCTTCATCCTTCCCGGCGATTACCCGATCCATTCCAGTAATCGTTTGTGTGAATTGTGCAGACTGGGAGGTCAATTGCTCTTTGAGATGCTTCAGTTCATATGCAGCTTTTAACTGTAGACCTGCAACGCAGCCAGTAATGGCTAATATAGCAGCTACAGGCGCCACTATAACTGATCTCTTCGATACAGAGAATTGCTTCACAGACTTGTCAGCGCCGCGCATCACAACAAATGACCATGTTGGCTTCCGCGCTCGTTTCACTATTTTTCTCCTTCCGAGGGATGATATAGTCGTGCAAAACGTTCTATGACTATTTATTCTCATAAGGTATAAAACATACCTTAAAACTTCTTAATAATTATGAGCCATAGCTGGCAAAAGTTATAAAAAGCACGCCCAAGTTGAGGTTTGCGACAATCCCTATTGAAGCAACTATACTAATGTCGGTCATCTATTTATAGTCGATAAAATGTGTAATCAATTTTTCTGAGCCAAAGTATAGGCTGTAGCCCCCCTGTTTAAACTAAACATGTTGGAACTGGCATGACATGCATAAGAGATGAGGTGTTTCAATGGTTGCATGGCTTGTCTGCTTAACGATTATATTAATAGCTTACGCTTTCCAATTTGCAGTAATATTGCTGCTT
Organism: Paenibacillus sp. L3-i20; assembly: GCF_022180385.2. GTDB lineage: Bacteria > Bacillota > Bacilli > Paenibacillales > Paenibacillaceae > Pristimantibacillus. Next base: position 2,217,049 of record NZ_BQME02000002.1, on the reverse strand, counting down.
GAGCGTAGACGACAAGCTCATATGATTGCATGGCTTCTCATTGTAATGGTTTGCCCGTTTGTAGGTTTTGCAGCATATGTGGTTGCTGGCAAAAGGATCAAGCAACGTATAGGGAATAAGCGTAATAATGCTGACAATAATGAGAATTACGTTAATATAAATAAGATTGTTCATGAGAAAGTAGATGAACAAATGAATAATGAAGGTTTGAAATCGCAAGCTCGTCTTCTCTCCCTGCTTGCTGAGCTTACACCCTTTCCGATTACAGGTCAAAATCGAACAAAAATATTAACGAATGGCGAAGAAACATTCGAGACTATACTTGAGGAACTTCATCATGCAAACCATCATATTCATCTGGACTATTATACAATTCGAAACGATGGTATCGGTGGTAAGTTTCTAAAGACATTAGTGAAAAAGGCACACGAAGGAGTTGAAGTGCGAGTTATTTATGATGGAATTGGCAGCTTGGGCCTTGATCAAACATTTCTAGATCGATTACATAATGCCGGCGCACATACCGCTTGCTTCTCTCCACCGCGTAAAGCGTTGTTAAACCGATCAATAAACTTTCGTAATCATCGAAAAATTGTAGTAGTAGACGGAAAGGTAGGCTTTTTGGGCGGAATTAATATCGGTGATGAATACGTTGGTCTCGACAAGAAGCTAGGTTTTTGGAGGGATACACACATGCAAATAAACGGTGAGGCCGTTTATCAGCTTCAACAATTATTTATGAGGGATTGGTTTTCTGCAGCTAATATTCAATTGCCCGATAATGAACATTATTTTCCGAGAAATTATTGCCATGGAGAAGAACGTGTACTAATCGTACCAGGGAAGCCAGGCATTAATGATCAGAAAATAGTTGAAGTATTAGCTTCGGCAATGGCAGCAGCGAAAACTAGAATATACGCGACAACACCGTATTTTATCCCCGATCCAAGCTTAGCTACAAATTTACGCATCGCAGCGCGAAGCGGGGTAGAGGTTAAGTTGATTATTCCGGGTATATCCGATTCTAAGCTAGTGCTGCTCGCTACACTTTCATACGTTCAGGATATGCTTGAAGCAGGTGTGCAAATTTACCGGTATCAAAAAGGTTTTATTCATGCGAAGGTGCTAATAGTTGATTCCTTGCTCGCAACAGTAGGCACAGCTAATTTGGATATGCGAAGCTTATTTAGTAATTACGAACTTCTGGCTCTACTCTTTGATGAGCATCCTATCCGTAAGCTTGAAGCGGATTTTTTGCAGGATTTAGCACATAGTGAGCCCATTGATCTTGAGATTTTTAAGCGCAGATCAAAAAAACAGAAAGCCGCTGAAGAATTGATGCATATGCTTTCCCCTTTGTTATAGGTATTGGGTAGCCGACTCCAGCATGATATGCATGTTTTTATCTCATATCGGGCATATTTTTTCAGTAAGATCCAAGCATCTGGAAATAAGGAGGCGAGCCCAATGAGTGAAGAGCAGAATGAGGAACAATTGCAGCAGTCCAAAGCTGAGCCGCATAATGAAGGTCGAGAAGATTTTGATATGGATATCGACCGTATGGTCAATGAAGGATTAGGCGGTGGGAATGTCACTTTGCATAATGGGTTAATTGCGGAGTCTACGACAGATACAATGGAAGAAAAGCTGGAAGGAGAATAGAGATGGAAACATTGCGAGCTAAGCAAATCTACGAGTCCAAGGATACGTTTGCTGTCCATCTGGAGGGTGATTCCGTCTGGATCGAAAATGTAGATGAGGCAAATGGTATGGCAACCGTAACGGTTGGCAACAATCCAGTTAACACTAAGACTGTATCCGTTGATCGTCTAAAAGAAGCTAAGGAATAGGAAGATTATTCGCTTATAATACTGCTCCAAATGAAAGAGCCCGTGATGTCCGCTGTTATAGCGGTAATCTCAAGGGCTCTTCTTGCCATATCGGCCTCACTACCCACCGTATGCATCACGGAAAGCCTCACACAAACGGATACGGTCAACCTCCCATAATCCCGCTATTTCTTCACTAACATTGGCATCCCACCAGTCAGCCTGCGCCTTCCGGTTGCTTTGATGTTCAACGATCCAATGTAAGTTTGCTACAACCTTTTTCAAATAAATCGTTTCGGCTTGATCCATCTTTTCTTTGGAAATCCATAGCTTCAATCTCTTTACAGTACGGTAAAGCTCATTGCTGCAAGACCTGCGAATTTTGCGAGCTGAAGGTAAATCTTGTGAGTGCTTTTGCGCGCTAGTCTTCAAAAGTATACCGACTCCTCTCTACCCATATGTATGCGGGAGGAAGAGTGAAGGTCACCAGCAGCCTATTGCAATACGCTAGTCCTCGACGACGATATAGCCGACCATAGGTCCGCCGCTGTGCATATCCTTGTGGGTCAAGCATAGGATGGGGAATATGCCTTCTTTATCTGGTGTGAATGTTACTTTTGTTGTTTTCCCCTTATGCACCTCACCTTCGATACCGAGTTCTTCTATAACGAAAGGATGGCTGATACCATTTACTCCGGAGATGCGAAGTTCAGTTCGTTCACCTTTATTTACAATAATAGTTCCGGGAGACCAGACATAGGATTCAATTTCTTTTCCATCTTCTGTTTTTGACTTAAACTCGCCAGTAACAAGTTCAAAGATGCGTGTCTCCGACGGTTGGCTGCTAACGGTTCGAGCCCCATTCCATTTGATGTACACACCAGCAGCAATGATCAGAGCAAGTGCTGCGATAAAAACTTGGAGCATTCTTTTTTTGATGACAAATGATTTAAACATTATGAAACACCTCACTTTTCTTCATTGTTGAGGCTAGTCTATGCGAGGGCTTGTCTTTCGATGACTAAAGTGGAAGGATGTCCTAGCAGTATGTTAAGATAATAGAGGTGATTACGCACATATTAGAGGATCACACATATTGGATGGAGGATACGCATGGAAAGCTGGATTACCGATATTATGGAGCAGTACGGTTATTTTGGAATATTGTTTATGATCGCGCTTGAAAATTTATTTCCACCTATTCCATCCGAAGTCATATTAACATTCGGTGGATTTATGACGACTTATACGAGTTTGACTCCTGTAGGAGTAATCGCCATTGCGACCCTTGGTTCATTGATCGGTGCTATTATTTTGTACTTTATCGGTCAGTTGCTTGGCGTTGAGAGACTGGAGAAAATAGTCGATCGTTATGGACGTGTTCTACGGGTCAAAAAAGAAGATATTCGAAGAGCAGACGCTTGGTTTGATAAGTACGGTTACTGGGCAGTACTACTCTGTCGCATGATCCCGCTTATTCGCAGCCTTATCTCATTACCTGCAGGGATGTCAGGCATGAAGTTTGTACCGTTTCTATTGTTTACAACAATCGGGACACTCATATGGAATGTTATATTAGTTTCCATTGGAGTTACTGTAGCAGACAATTGGACTCGAATTGTAGAAGTTTTGGATGTATATTCAAACTTTGTATATGCTCTAATAGCAATTGCAGTTATTGTTGTTGCCGTGTTGTATGTTCGCAGAGCAAAGAAGTTTTAAGTTATAATAGATAGGATAAATACGGACTAAAATTAAACTTACTGAAAAGAGGGATACATATGAGCAAGAACGTAGCAGACAAACTCGGAAAAGGTATTAGCCCAGCACAATTTGTTGATGGCATGAACAAAAATAAAGAGCAATTTGTAGAGTGGATGGAAAAATTCAGTTGGCCGTCAGAAGACGACCGTGAATATTTTGAATCGCTTAACAATCGTGACGATCTTCGTTGCCTTATTCTAATGGCGGAGTGGTGCGGCGATGTAGCTCGCAATGTACCAGTAGTATTCAAAGCATTAGAAGATAGCGGTATACCAACGGAAGTTCTCATTATTGAAGAACATATGGAAACGATGGATCAATACTTAACTATGGGTGGTCGAGCAATTCCAATTGTCATTTTTGCTGATACGGGTGGAGCTGTTCTCGGACAATGGGGACCAAGATCGAAATTCGTTCAGGAGCCAATGATTGCATTTAAAACAGCGAACCCAGATCGCGAAGCTTCTGACTATCAAGATAATTTGGCAGTTACACGTCAAGAAATTTTGCGTCGTTATGGAGATGGAACGGGTTATCATGCCGACATCGTGAAAGAATTGCGTATTTTATTGGAGTCGTTCTAACTTATGACAGTTGCACATTTTAAAGTTGAGACGTTTAATCTCGGACCAATTCAAACGAATGCTTATCTCCTTACTGTGAACGATGGGAACAAAGAGCAGGGAATCATTATCGATCCTGGAATGAATCCAAAGCGATTGCTTGAGCGAAGTGCTGACACGAAGATTGAAGCAATTTTACTTACTCATGCTCACTTTGATCATATGGGTGGAGTTGATGAGGTGCGTAAGGCAGCAGGATGTCCTGTATATATTCATGATTTGGAAGCGGACTGGCTGACGGACCCTCGTAAAAATGGTTCGATGCGCTGGCAAGATGTGACACCGCCGTTATCTACCGAGCCTGCTGAGTTCGCTCTGGCAGATGGTCAATCGTTAGACATGATAGGTCACACTTTCCGTGTTTTGCATACACCGGGACACTCGCCAGGAAGTGTAAGCTTCCTATGTGGAAACCATCTCTTCTCGGGGGATGTTCTATTTAAGTTGTCTGTAGGCAGAACGGATCTTCCCGGAGGAAAAGAAAGAGATTTGTATGACTCCATCAAAACGAAGCTTTATAAGCTGGATTCCGATGTCATCGTGTATTCAGGTCATGGTGGTCGCACAACAATTGGGTTCGAAAAGGCTAATAATCCATATACAGCATAACTTAGGGAGCATTCTAGTCTGGCAACGGACGGGAATGCTTCTATAGCGTCAATACATAAATTAAAGGACGGTGTATCGCATTTGGCTGAAACGACAAAAGGGGCTGCATTTACAGCTTTGGAAGAAACAACAGCAAAGGTGAAGCTGACAGATGAGCAGAAGGAAGCGGAGAGTAAACGAATTATTGCTGCAATCGCGGCGGTACTCTCTGTCCCAATCTCAAAAGTGAAATCTGCAGTTGCACTTCTCGATGAAGGGAATACGATTCCGTTTATTGCCCGTTATCGGAAAGAGATGACTGGTGAGCTCGACGAAAATGAGCTTAGATCGATCGAAGAGAAACTACAATATATGCGTAATCTAGAAGAGCGAAAACGCGAGGTTGCCCGGCTTATTGACGAGCAAGGTAAGCTGACAGACGAATTGCGCGCAGGTATCGAGCAAGCAGTCAAGCTTCAAGAGATAGAGGATTTATATCGTCCTTATAGGCAGAAGCGTAAGACGCGGGCAAGTGTGGCCAAAGAACGAGGTCTTGAGCCATTGGCGGAGTGGCTTTGGTCCCAGCCGAGACAAGGAGAGCCGCTAACGGAAGCACTTCGTTATGTGAGCGAGGAGAAGGGTGTAACTGCGGCGCAGGATGCACTTCAAGGGGCAATGGATATTATCGCAGAAAATATTGCGGATGATGCCTCTATCCGTTCCTGGGTGCGGAAGTTTACTTTCGAGCAAACCTTGCTTCGTACCGAAGCGAAAAACAAAGCCGAGGAATCCGTTTATGAAATGTACTACAGTTATCAAGAGCCGATTCGCAAGCTGCCGCCACATCGTATATTGGCAATTAATCGCGGTGAGCGTGAAGAAGTACTGCGTATCTCTTTTGATACGCCAGCAGATAGAATTTATGAGCATATACGCAGGAAGTTGCTGCGAAACGGTACCGCACAGGCAGTACGTGAAGTATTAGAAGCCGTAATTGAAGATTCTTATAAGCGACTCATATCACCCTCAATTGAGCGCGAGGTACGTGGAGAAATGACGGAAAAGGCTGAGGAACATGCGATTACCATATTCTCTGAGAACCTTAGAAATCTATTGTTGCAACCTCCTGTTCGTGGCAATATCGTGCTTGGAGTTGATCCTGCATTCCGGACAGGTTGTAAGCTTGCAGTCATTGATGACACAGGTAAGCTGCTAGAGGTAGCCGTATCATATCCGACTCCTCCTAATAACAAGGTAATTGAAGCAGAAAAATTAATTAACGGTTTAATTGATAAGTATAAAGTTGAATTAATTGTTATTGGTAATGGTACAGCTTCAAGGGAAACGGAGCAGTTTATTGCTAATTTACTTAGCAAACGAAATGAAGCGGGACTGACGAAGGCTAGCGCTGAGATTAAATATATTATCGTGAATGAAGCGGGTGCCAGTGTGTATTCGGCATCTAAGCTAGCTCAAGAAGAGTTCCCGAATTTGGATGTGGCTGAGAGAAGTGCTGTTTCCATCGCCAGAAGACTTCAGGACCCACTTGCAGAATTGGTGAAAATTGAACCGAAAGCGATCGGAGTAGGGCAGTATCAGCATGATGTAAGTCAAAAACGTCTTGATGAAACGTTAGGCGGCGTTGTTGAGTCAGCGGTTAACCATGTTGGGGTAGATGTAAATACTGCTTCGGCTTCTCTACTTTCATACGTAGCAGGGGTTAACGCCACGTTAGCCAAAAATATTGTAAAGTTTCGTGAAGAGAATGGTCGGTTCGTCAAACGTACAGGGCTTCAGAAGGTGCCTCGTCTCGGTGCAAAGTCATATGAGCAGTGTATAGGGTTTCTACGTATCCCAGAAGCAACTAATCCGCTTGATCGTACGCCTATTCACCCTGAATCCTACGAAGTTGTAGACACTCTTTTTAAGGAGCTGGGGCTTGAGCTCAAAGCGATTGGCAGCGATGATGTAAAGACGAAGCTATCTGAAATAGATGTTCAGAGCTTAGCTGTCATGCTAGCGGTAGGTGTTCCGACGCTTAGAGACATTATTGATAGCCTGCTTAAGCCTGGTCGTGATCCACGGGAAGAGCTGCCACCGCCAATTTTCCATACCGATGTGCTTCATATCGAAGATCTGACAGCTGGAATGGAGCTGAAAGGTACAGTTCGAAATGTAATTGATTTTGGAGCGTTTATCGATATCGGTATCAAAAATGATGGTCTCGTCCATATTTCCCAGCTGAGCGATAAATTCGTGAAACATCCGATGGATGTTGTATCAGTTGGAGATAATGTAACGGTATGGGTGTTAAGTGTTGATTTGAAAAAGGGTCGCGTAGGTCTTACGATGAAACAACCAAATTAATAATAGGCTCGTCCATCATTTTTGTGGACGAGCCTATTTAGTATCATCACACCTTGTTGAAAACTGGAGTAATTAGTAGAAAAATAGCAAGAATTAAAAGTTAATGAAAAAAGGTAAGTTAATTGACAAAAGTTTGTCAAATGATTATACTCATACTATTCGTATTATTGAAGGACTATAAGTAATGATGTGAAAGTTTTAGGAGGAATAATGATATGACAATTTCAAGCTCACAAGCTCAAACTGAGAAAAATGAATTATTTTTTAACGTTCTTGAGGAACGCCGTTCTGTCCGTAAATATGATAACACCGCAGTAATTTCTGATGAAGAAATCCGTGAATTAATTGCTATAGCTACAAAAGCACCATCATCATCAAATTTGCAACCATGGCGTTTTATTGTTGTGACAGACGCTGAATTGAAAGCTAAGTTGTTGCCTATCGCTTATAATCAAGAGCAGGTTGCAGATTGTTCTGCTGTAATTATTGTTTTGGCTGACCTTGAGATGTACAAAAAGGTGGATGAAATATACAGCTCAGCTGCGACAGCGGGTTATGTGACAGAAGAGTTAAAGGATAGAATGATTGCTAACACTACGAAGCAGTATATGGCACTTCCGGCTGAACGTTTGAAGGAAATAGCAGTATTCGATACTGGTCTAGTTTCCATGCAATTAATGCTTGCTGCTCGTGCAAAAGGGTATGACACCGTACCGATGGGCGGTTATAATCGTGCTCAAGTAGTTGAATTGTTTAATATCAATGAACGTTATCTTCCAACGCTAATGTTGCCAATTGGTAAAGCTGCGACTCCAGCGCATCCTACAACTCGACTAGCTGTAGATCAGATAGCTTTCTTTAATGAAATGAAATAGGTTGAAAATCATAAACCCGGCTTCTCTTTTAGTAGGAGGAGAACCGGGTTTTTGTTTTAATTATGAAGGAATAGTTATTGAAAGACAGTTTCGTTGCATTGTTCCTTTGAACCCTGTTTCGTGCGATAGAAATACCAGCAATCATTAAGTAACTTGATCTGCTTTCGGTCTTTCTGTTGATATGCGCGCATCAGTTGATTGCAAAGCCACTGTGGCATACGCATGTTCCTCCTCCCGGGGCATAACCTATTGATCTTCTACCATATGGAGGAGGGCTGATGTCCGTGCAGGTCCAATCAAATGTACCAATGGACGTTAATTATAGAAATTAATCAATATTAGCTCTGCTGTTCTTCTTCATATTCTTCATACCATTGCTCTAGTTGAGCTTGAAGGGCACGAATTTCTGTAAGGAGTGAAATGAGCGGGTAGGATTTCTCTTGTACAGTTGCAAAATCTTTCTCTAGACCATTAATGTATTCGAGACCTGCAATTATTGCAATGGAAGTATCATGTAGTTCTACATTGTCACATTCTGCAATCGCATAAGGCAAGGCAGGTACATTATTCGCTGTTAATTTATCAAGTTCTTTATGTAAGCGCAGATTTAATGCGCTTAGCTGGTAAGCGTGAGTAGCTGGCATTTCGACAAAGGCGATAGAATGTTGATCTTTCAATAATACATAACGCATGGTAGCCATGAACGTAAAGCTCTCCCTTCGATCTGTTGCTGCAATTGTTATTTCCTACTTGACAGTGTAGCGCATGCAAGCGTTAAAATTCAAGTAGTTGGGAGGGACAAGCTATGGATAATACTGCTTTGCAACAATGGGTAGAGAAGGTGTCTATGGAATCCTTCGGAAGACCTTTTCTACATAAGGCTACATTTAATTCGAGGCTGAAGGCAACGGGTGGGCGTTATTTTACAGTAACTCATCATATCGAGATTAGTCCTCATCAATTAGACATATTTGGACATGAGGAAACTGAAAAAATTATAAAGCATGAACTTTGTCATTATCATCTCCATATAATGAAACGAGGCTACCGTCATAGAGATATGGACTTCAAAAAATTGCTTGCATATGTAGGGGGTTCTAGATACTGCAATTCATTACCGGAGAGGGCGGGGAAGAAAGGAAATGCGTTTCGATATAAATTAGTTTGCAGTCATTGCGGCATGGAGTATCTTCGAAAAAGGAAGCTAGATCCTTCGCGTTACGCATGTGGAAAGTGTCGAGGGAAATTAAAATTATTTATGCTTGACAATATAGTGGAGTCATGATAAATTATTAAAAGTCACTAATTGCTATTCCCTGATAGCTCAGTTGGTAGAGCACTCGACTGTTAATCGAGTTGTCACAGGTTCGAGTCCTGTTCGGGGAGCCAGAAGATGGAGAGATACCCAAGTGGCTCAAGGGGACCCTCTGCTAAGGGGTTAGACTGCGTAAGTGGTGCGAGGGTTCGAATCCCTCTCTCTCCGCCACATTTTTTCTTAGGACTCATTGCAACAGGAGGCCGAGCATCGGTCTTTTTTATTGCTCAAAAACCTTAATGATTGATCGAATTTTGATCCGGATTGTAGGTTGAAAAAACTTTTAAAAAAAGACTTGCTTTCCATGGTACAAGCTGATATAATCATTCTTGTCGCCAAAAAGCGAATCGATAATTAGTATGGCCCGTTGGTCAAGTGGTTAAGACACCTCCCTTTCACGGAGGTAACAGGGGTTCGAGTCCCCTACGGGTCACCATTTACACTCTTTAGGAATGGCTCATATGAGTTCAGTTCCAATTATGAGAGCCATTAGCTCAGTTGGTAGAGCACCTGACTTTTAATCAGGGTGTCGAAGGTTCGAGTCCTTCATGGCTCACCAGTTTTATCTTCCCTCGAAGTTGGCTGGTAACGAAAAGCTACAACTTCAATTGTGCGGTAGTGGTGGAACGGCAGACACGCTATCTTGAGGGGGTAGTGTCCAATGGACGTGCAGGTTCAAATCCTGTCTACCGCACCATAATATAAAACTTCCAAAACCCTTGATACATAAGGGTTTTTTCTTTGTTTAAAAATAAAACCCATCGTATGGAATTGAGCTCACACCATGCAATGACCCCATGTTTGACCACATACTATTGCTATCCACAGATTTTTACGTATTTCTATCCTTTTTTCATCGCATAATCATAATTTTGGATGGCTTCTTTTTGTATAATCGGGTTAGAGATAAAGGCGCCAGAGAGACTGTATAAACTATTGCGTAGCAAAGGCTTTTTCTATTTGGAAGCATTACTAACAGTTTTCAATATTTCATGGTATAATGTGGTAATATATTAGAGGAGGTAAGGACTATTAAAAAAATCATATTTTTAGTTTCTTTGATGAGTCTCTTTTTGTTCGTATCTGTAGTAAATGCGGCAAAGCCTGTTCAAGAAATGACGGACATCGAAATATTAGATGAATTAATCGTACAACAGAATTTATATGATGAACAAGTGACCAAAGCGAACGAAATATTAGCGCACTTAACAAGTGGTCTATTTACAATTCCTCAAATTAAAGAGTTTCAGATAACATTGGAAGAAGTGCGAACGTTATACAAACAAGCTGCAGCAACAATACTGGAACTGCAAATTGAGCAGTATGAAAGAGCGCCAGACCTGGAAGAAGAAATAAATGTAGATCAAGAAGTAGATGAAGAGGTAAATCAAGAAGTAGATCAAGAAGTAGATCAAGAAGTAGATCAAGAAGTAGATCAAGAAGTAGAGGTAGAAGAAGTAGAGCAGGTTAGTTAGCAATTAAAAATATAAGCCCTATCTCGATATAATGCGTACAGCATGCATCTATCGAAGATAGGGCTTATTTCATGTTTAATTAGTTATCTTCCCCATAATAACCAAGAGAATTTAATTCTTTTTGTACAAACCACGATAAGCCAAGGAATGACGATAATTAGAAGCAATGTTGCTATATTGTAAATGTGATAATAGGAATGCTGCGGAATGAGGTTCACAGCCATTCGCCATTCAGATAGTACTAAAGGATGTACGAGATAAATACCGAACGAAGCTGTGCCTAAAGCTAAAATCCAACGAGTGAGGAATGTGGAACGTTCGCAAACAATTTTGCCAATCCAGATTAAGCTGATTCCTACTAGAACAGCGTAGAGAGTGTATAGAATAACATATACAGGTCCCGGATAACTTGCTCCACCTTCTTGGGAAGAGAGCAGTATTAGAATATATACGAATCCAACAAATACAGCTAATCCGAATACCCACCATAACTGGTTCGACTTTTTTGAAAATGATTGGTAGGACATGCCGATCGCTGCACCTACGCAAAATACGATAAAGTAATTTGGCATCATTGATGCAGCATGGGAAAAAGGCTTGATCCAGTGGTGAATATAATAGAACAGACCTTGTACAAGCAGACCAAGCGCAATCATGTGGTAAGCTTTAAATTTAAATTTGTTCACGATTGTCATTAAAATGGGGAAAAACAGATAAAGCTGGATGACAATGACCATGAAGTAAAGATGATAACTTGATTTACCCCAAATCAAAAGATTTGCAAATGTGTTCAAATCGAATTGAAATGACTGATGTTGGAGCCACTGATAGTACACATAATAGATAGCTGACCAGATTAAATATGGAATCAGAATGTATTTGATTCGTTTTTTATAAAACGATAACGCTTGTTTAGGCGTCCAATCGTCCTTATAACGATAAAACAATACAAGTCCATTAATAAATATAAAGACAGGTACAGCAAACATGCTAAGTGAGTTGATTAATAAATAAAATGGTGCAGTAACGCTTCCCCAGGGTACGTTTACCCGCGAATCCGCTGTTGCATGAATAATGAGTACAGCCAGTATTGCGATTGCTTTTACAACATTTAACTCAACGATATTTGCTTTTAATTGTGTCTGTTTCTCCATGCGTGACCCCTTCAATTGATCTGATATTACCACTTTTCTCTTATAAGCGACCGACTAATTACAATGGATGAATGTAGACGGCAATACATTATAACACACAAGCTGAGACTGTAATATGAGTAAACTAATACTTATATTTGCAAAAAAATCGTATGCAGAAATTCATACAATTGAACTTTATAACAGAATAGAAAATTGTGGTTGTGGCAAAATAATGCAACGCTTATCTGCGATTTAATTATCTGGATGTGATCAGGAGTGAAAATTACTAACAATAAAATTAATTTTGTTCAAGTATTTATGATGTTTTCCTTAATGAATGGTCTTATGAGTCATGTCATAGTAAATCCGATGGTTTTGGCCGCATCGGGAAGGGATTCATGGATAACTTCTTTAGTAGCTGGCGGTATGTTTCTTATATGGATATTGCTCCTTGTCTGGCTTATGAAGCGGACTGGTCAACAAGAATTGAAAAAGTGGTTTTCTCGAAGAGTTACGCCAGTCGGCGCCTTTTTTTTACTTGCTCCAATTAGTATTGGAATATATTTGATCGGTGGAATGACAGTTATTCATACTGCGACATGGCACATAACTAATTATTTGCCCAATTCACCAAAGCTATTACTTGTATCGTTTTTAATCATATTTTGTACAGTAATTTCACTATGGGGAATTCGAGTTATTGCAATTATATCCGGCGTCCTTTTACCGTTTGTCGTTGCATTAGGTATTTTTGTTAGCTCATTTAATTCCCCCATGAAAGATTATTCTCTTCTTAGGCCTGTTTTGGAGCATGGATGGGGCCCCGTTATAGATGGAATGGTATATGCGGGAGCTGGTTTCGTAGAATTGCTGGTATTGCTTTTGATCCAACATCATATGGAGACTAAGATTCGAGCATGGCAGCTCATTTCGTATGGATTATTTTCAATTATTATTTCAATAGGTCCTATTATCGGCGCAATAACTGAATTTGGTCCTGTAGAAGCTGCACATCAGATGGCATCTCCTTATGAGCAATGGAGACTTGTACAAATAGGACAGTTTATTGAGCACTTGGATTTTTTATCAATATTCCAGTGGTTATCTGGTGCCTGCATTCGAATCAGTTTATCTGTATTTGTATTTGTGGAATTGCTGCCGCTGAAACAAGCGCGAAGTCGCCATTGGGCGATCTTTATCGTTATGGCTAGTTATTTGCTTTTATCATTAATTCCTGTGAATGAATATGCCTTCTATTTATGGATGGAGAAATATTACATGCCAATATCATTGATTGTTTTTTTATCGCTCTCACTTGTTTGGATCATTGTTGCTCTTATTTTTGGGTCAACTAAAAAGGAGGAGAAAGCATGAACGACCCATTAGTAGAAAAAACAGTTATCTGGAATGAGGAGAGCTTGAAATCTCAATTTGCTGGTTCCTCAGATGTGAAGATTCAAGCATGTGAATTTGGTGAGGAAGGCATCATAAGCCTATTAATGGTGTATGCCGAGGGGTTGACGAATAGCGCGGATATTGGAAAGTATATTTTTCCTGAACTTAAGCAACTTTACACGGAACAAGGCTCTTTTCATAATCCGCTGAGTAAGTTGTCTAACGCATTGTCTATTTCAGCACTGACTGATGTATCTGAAGAATCACTGTCTCAAGCATTGTTTTCAGGGGATCTTTTACTTTTTTTTACTGAAGAGAATATAGTGCTCAGCGTTAATATTGGGGATAAACCGACGAGACAGCCTTTCGAATCTAGTACAGAAATTTCGATAAAAGGGCCAAGGGATGGGTTTGTTGAAGATATTACCGTAAATATTGCTTTGATCCGTAAACGTCTTAGATCGTCTTCTCTCCATGTTGAGAACGTTACACTTGGTAGGAGGAGCCAAACACGTGTAGCGCTACTTTATTTCTATGACATTATTAATCCAAATGTGTTAAAGGAAATACAAGGTCGCATTCAAAAAATAGATGTTGATGGAATATTTAGCATCAATCAATTAGAGGAACTGCTGTCCGATACAAAGTTTAGATTATTGCCCGTAATGGATTTCACAGGGAGACCGGATTTTGCAATGAATAGCTTGTTATCAGGCAGATTGGTTATCATTATAGACGGACTTCCAATGGTACTTATTGCACCAGCAGGGCTGTCATTAATTTTGAAATCACCTGAAGATGTGCACTTTAACTTCGCCTACGTGTCCTTCTCACGAATAATTAGAGGAATTAGTTTATTTCTCTCTATATTCCTGCCTGCAATTTGGGTTGCATTAATGTCTTTCCATCAGGATCAAATACCAATGCGTTTAATGGCGACGATTTCATTAACAAGATTAGGACTCCCGTTGTCTTCACATATGGAGATGTTTCTGCTACTTATGTTACTGGAAATTTTTCGTGAGGCGGGGGTTAGACTTCCGAATGCAATTGGTCAAACATTAACTTCTATCGGAGGACTAATTATTGGTGATGCTGCTATACGAGCTGGTTTAGTATCTCCTTCAGTCGTTGTGGTAGGTGCAATTACTGCGGTGTCGGGCGTAACTCTTGTGAATCAGACGCTTAGTACCCAAATAAGTATTATGCGATTGTTTTTTTTCCTCCTGTCTGCGTTTCTTGGAATGTATGGCGTTATTTTGGGGATGGTACTTCTGGTCGCTTATATGGGCAGTCTGCGTTCATTCGGCATTAGTTATTTGGCGCCGTTCTCTCCGCTTAATCTTAAAGAGGCGGTATTTTCGTTTCTGAGAGTGCCATGGGGTATGCTTACAAAGAGACCTGGAGTACTTAATACCGTTGATAGCGATAAGCAAAAGGAGGACAAGGGATGACTGTATACAGAATGATCTGTATTCTGTTGATAAGTCTCTTTGTTGTAAGTGGCTGTACAACTAAACCAGAAATCCAAAATGTTGCCTATGCAACAGCAATTGGGGTCGATTATAAGAATGGAAAATGGATTGTGTATGCGCAAGTTCTTAATTTCTCTAATATCGCACATTATGAGCAGCAGCAAATTGGAAAATCAGTTCCTGTGTGGGTAGGAAAGGGAGAAGGGAATACAATAGCTCATGCATTATCCAATGTAAATCGTACTTCACAATTGTCACTTTTTTGGGGTCATGTAAAAGTTATTGTAATGACAGAGGAAGTGTTAAAAAAAGGGGTTACCGATGTATACAGTGCTATTAATCGTGATAGGGAAGTCCGTTACAATATTTTGATCTATGGTACAAAAAGAAACCTGGATGATATTCTCATACAGAAATCACTCATGAATTTGTCACCATTAGATACGATGATGTTTTCATCTGCTCAGACAAGTTCAACCCTTTCAATCCTTCAGCAAGTAACCAGTAATCGGCTTATTGCAAATTTGAATGAACCAGGAGAACCGGCTATCATTCCTTCAATCGATAGTGATAATAAGGATTGGAAGGAGGATAAAAAATCAAAAGAAATGTTTAACATCTCAGGGGGCTACTTCTTTCGCGACAATAAAATGATTAGTTGGATGTCTGAGAAGGAACTAAGTGGTGTAAGATGGGGGGATCGACACCTTGATCGAACAACGCTTGAATTTCCAAGTAATAAGTCTCCGGTGGGTGTCATTATGTTTAATAATCCTCACATGAAGATTATTCCAAAAATAGAACATGGGAAAGTTAAATTTGATCTGCATGTTTATGCCAATGGTCATATCGTTGAAATACTTCAAAACATTACTCTTAAAGAAATTAAGAAAGAAGTAGCTATTGCCATTCAAAAAGAAATTATTGAAACGTACAGAAAAGCAATAAAGCTTCAATGTGATCCATTTCGACTAGGTCAGGCGCTCTATCGTTCGAACCCTAATGAGTTTAAAAAGCTAACTGAACGTGATGAGTATTTCTTGAGCGAGGATTCACTTGGGGAAATACAAGTACACGTTCGCGTTAAGAATATGGGGAAATATAAAGGGGAAGCCCCCTGATTATAGAAATATGTTTCACCGCATATGTTACTTCTAGCTGGTTGTTAATATGGAAGCCGCCTCCTTTATTTGTGAAGGAGGTTTTTTTATTTGGTTAACTAGAGTAATTGTTGAATGTTTCCGAAATAATCAATTATTACGTAGAAGAGGGACTTATTCAGCCTGAAAGTACACTACAGAATGGTCGTGAATATCGAGATTATTCTGAAAGGGATGTTGCAAATTTACTGACGATCGCAGATCTTAGGCGACTGTTTTTTACAATAGATGAAATTAAAACGTAGTTGCGAATAAGTTGACAGCTATCTAGGGAACGTTGCCACTGCCGCAAAAAGATATTGACGCTGATTTCCGATTAGTATTTTATAGTGTTGCTCAGAGAGAAGGACTAATCGCTGTTATATTTCTTTTCCAGTGATTTATGGAGCAATTGCAAGCATTATGCTATTTAAAAGCGAAGCTGTTAAGGAATTTCTATATGCACAAAAAAACGGTTGAGGTTGTTAGGTCTTACTCTCATCTGCGACGAATACAGTATTCTGAAGGGTGGGTGATTCGATGGAACTTTGGTTAATTTGGCTTATTGTAGCAGGACTATTGATCGTTGTAGAAATGCTGACGCTAACCTTCTATTTGTTATGGCTCGGTATTGGTGCGTTGGCAGCAGCAGTTGTTGATGTAATAGCTCCGGGTGCCCTCTTACTCGAGGTTGTTATTGGCTGCACAGTAGCTCTGCTTCTTACAGTGTTTACTAAGCCGCTTACTCGTCGAATCCAACATTCACGAGGATTTAAAGATTCCGTTGATGAGCTTGTTGGTATGAGTGGAACTGTTTTGGAGGCAGTAGGAACCGATAAACCTGGAATTGTGAAGGTTGGTAACGAAACTTGGAGTGCATTATCAGATGAAACAATTGAGAAGGGTGAATCCATCATTGTTGTTGGCCGAGGAAGCGCTATACTGCATGTGAATAGACGAGGAGGGTAATGATATGGGATTAACAATAACAATTATAATTATCTTAATTGCGGTAGTATTTGTTTCATTATCAGTAAAAATCATTCCGCAACAAAGAATTGGTGTTGTTGAAAGATTAGGTAGGTTTAGTCGACTTTTGACACCAGGTATCAATATTCTTATACCGATTATCGACCATGTCAGAACATATCATGATCTTCGTATTCAACAAGCTAATGTTCCTCCTCAGACTGTAATTACGAAGGATAATGTACAAGTGAAGATCGATACGATTATATTTTATCAGGTAACAGGACCTGAGCAAGCTACATATGGAATATCCGATTATGTATATGGTGTGCGAAATATTAGTACAGCGACGATGAGGCAAATTATCGGCAAGATGGAGCTTGATGAAACGTTGTCTGGTCGTGAAAAAATATCGACTGATATCCGAGTAGCACTAGATGAAGCCACTGAAAAATGGGGCGTTAGAATTGAGCGAGTTGAAGTTATTGATATTCAGCCTCCAGCCGATATTCAGGATGCTATGGACAAGCAAATGAAAGCAGAACGAAGCAAACGTGCACTAGTCCTTGAAGCTGAGGCTGCGAAACAAGATATGATTTTACGGGCAGAAGGCGATAAGCAGAGTAAGATTTTGAAAGCTGAAGGAGAAAAGGAAGCACGTATTCGTCAGGCCGAAGGTCAACGTCAAGCACAAGAATTAGAAGCGCTTGGTGAGGCTAAGGCTATTCAGTCAATAGCAGAGGCGGAGAAGCTTAGAATTGAACTGATTAAATCAGCAGGTCTCGATGAAAATGTGTTAACATACCGTTCGTTAGAAGCTTTATCGGATATTGCAAACGGACCAGCGAACAAAGTATTTATACCGACGAGGGCTGTAGAAACGCTCGGAAGTATCGGTGCTATTAGTGAAATGTTGAAGGAAAACAAGAAGTAATAGACTTTAAATAAGGGACTATACTCAAGTGTAGAGACTTGAGTATAGTCCCTTACTTTTGTACGGTCACCTTTGAATTGTTTTTTAGCCATTCATATAAAGAGTCCAATAGAAATGAATCATTACGCTTCGAACCTTAAAATAACCTTAAAAATTGCGACCAGATCATGGGGAAATCGTATAAACACTTATGAGCATGGTAACTTGAGAGGAGAGATTGTATTGAGCATTATGAATGACGACCCAAACGTTCAGCCAAATCCTAATCGAAAACCGCCGGAGCTAAAGCCGGGTACGGTTAAGAAGATTTCTATAGGAATTGCAGTAGCGGCAATCTTAATTTATTTTGGTTCTTCAACCTTCTATACGGTGCAAGAGCAAGAGCGAGCAGCTATTTTAACTTTCGGAAAGTATACTCATGAAACGAACTCTGGTCTACATTTCAAATGGCCTTACCCTATTCAAGAAGTTAGAATCGTTCCCGCAGAGCTGACTCAAAAAATTACGATTGGTTATCGAGAAAGTGGCGGTACTTCTACATCAGTCGATGATGAAGCAATGATGATTACCGGCGACGAAAATATTGTTTCTGCCGATGCGGTAGTAACATGGAAAATAAGCAATATACGTGATTATTTACATAACATTAGCAATCCAGAGCAATTCCTTCGTAATTCAGCAAGTGCATCGATTCGTTCCGTTATTGGATCACAAAAGCTCGATTACGCAATTACAGATGGAAAAACAGCTATTCAGGATTTGGCTCGCGAACGATTAATTGAACTTCAAGGAAAATATAATACAGGCATACAAATAATCGATTTGAAATTCCAAGATATTGAACCGCCAAGCGGAGAGGTAGAGGATGCTTTCCGTGCTGTAACTAACGCTCGTGAGGAAAAAAACACAAAAATCAATAATGCTGCAAAATACGAAAATGATCGTATCCCGAAAGCTCGTGGTGAAGCACAGGCGCTGCTTGAACAAGCGGAAGCGGAGAAAAAATCTAGAATATTGAATGCAGAAGGCGACGTAGCCAAGTTTAATGCGATCCACAGTGAATACCTTAAAAATACGGCCGTAACGGAAAGTCGTCTAATATTAGAAACGTTGGAAAAGATCCTTCCTAATGCACAAATATTTATTACGAATTCAAACAGTGATACGGTAAATTATTTGCCGCTAAACGAGTTGCTCAAAGGAAGCGAAAAAGTAGATTCAAGTAAAACGGCAACACCAGAGGCAAAGCAAGAGCAAGGAGGTAACGGACAATGAAACGTAAAAATTGGCTAATTACTGTTGGTATTGCACTTTTGTTTGTTTTGGGTGCAGGTTCGATGTTTATTGTAAAAGAAGGCGAATACAAAATCGTATTGCGGTTTGGTGAAGCGATCCGAACTGTTGAGGAACCTGGTCTAAACTTCAAGTTGCCGTTTGTTGAAAATACGACAACGTTGCCGAAGTACCAAATGACTTTTGAAAGCAATCCAGGACAAATATTAACTAAAGATAAAAAGCCAATACTTGTTGATAACTATACGATCTGGCGTATTTCTAATGCAGAGAAGTTTATTAGAACGGTAAATTCAGTAAGCGGCGGTGCGCAGCGTATTGATGAAGCGGTTTATAACTCTGTTAGACGAAAGCTGTCAGAGGTAGAGTACGATGTCATCATTAGTGAAAATACAGTAAGAGGAAATATTAATGACGAGATTACGCAAGATGTTGCGCTTGCGCTTAAGCGAGATGATTATGGGGTTGAAATTATTGATGTTCGAATTAAACGGACCGATCTCCCAGAGAGCAATAAGCAAAGTGTGTACAATCGAATGATATCTGACCGTCAGTCTATAGCTGCACGTTATTTGTCAGAAGGTGATGAGGAGTCACGAAAAATTACATCTAAGGCGGATCGTACTGCAACAGAATTATTAGCACAAGCAGAGGCGGATGCTAAGAAAATTGTTGCTGAAGGTGAGCAGCAAGCTGCAATTATATACAATACCGCATATGGCAAAGACCCTGCTTTCTACAATTTGTATCGGACACTTGAAAGTTATACAGTCACTCTTCAAAATGACCCTGTCATTATGATACCAATTGAATCTGAATATGCAAAAATACTGTTAGGTAAATAACTTTTAGCTGCTCGCTGTGAACTAGCAAACTTCTAAAATTACACGATTAACCATAGTCGAACATACATGTCGCTCATAGTTTCATCTCATATAGTGTATAGAGGTGAAACTAGTGGCCAAAAAAAACTATGCCAGCCGTACAATACGAGGTAAACTTCGTGTTTGTAATTATTTGCTTGGTGATTCTAGAGTAGGCAAGTATGTACCACGAACGGTATCTTTTACACAAACCAATTTAAAGATGATGACTAATAAATTTACATCACTCTATGTGAAGCCAGATGTAGGTTCACTTGGAATTGGCATATGCAAAATTAATCGGATAAATGATAGTTATTTGCTCCAAGAAGTGGTTGGAAAAAGACAAGTTTCACGTCGTTATAATAGAATTGCCAGTTTATATGAGCGGCTTAATAGAGGTAAACATAATAGGCTGATCATTCAGCAAGGTGTTAGACTCGATAAAGTGAATAATCGATCCTACGATATAAGAGTTATGGTTCAGCGTAAGCCAGGCGGCACTTGGACTTGTACGGGATACATGGTAAAGGTAGGTGCAGCGAATAAGATTGTAACCAACTATTATCAAGGAGGTTCGATCTATACGCTGAATAAGTTGCATAAGCAATTACATCTATCTCACGAAGATCGGGAACGCAGACGTAAGAAGTTAACAAAAGCGGCTTTAAAAGTTGCCAAAGTGCTCAGTAACCAAAAAGAGGGAATGCACGAGATGGGAATCGATTTCGCATATGATACGGAACAAAGGTTGTGGATACTGGAGGTTAACTCTAATCATCCACAGTTTCACCCGCTCAAACAATTGGATCGGAAAGCCTATAATAAAATGAAGCAGTTCGCTGCATCTTATGGCAGATATGATGCTAAATAGTCGATAGTGGCAGCAGACCATGGGGGTTCCTTGGCTGCTGCTTTTTCGTTTGTTATATAGAGGTTTTGACAGTTATTATGAATGAAAAAGTGAAAATGAAAAAAAGCAGTTGAAAAACTAATATCATTAGTTTATTATAAAACTAACAACATTAGTTTTTGGAGGCGGACATTCATATGAGATTAATTCGTGAAGGAAATGTAGTACAACTAACGTATTTACCACTTCTTTTTCCAGTAAATTGTTATTTGGTTGAAGAAGAAGATGAGCTTACATTGATAGATGCTGCTTTACCTAATAACGTAGGCGCAATAATGAAAGCAGCGGAATTTGTCGGGAAACCAATTACTCGAATTGTGTTGACCCATGCTCACAATGATCATGTTGGGGCACTAGATGGTTTGAAGGAACGATTACCTAATGCTACAGTGTATATATCAGAGAGAGATGCAAGATTGCTTCGCGGAGATAAATCATTAAGCAAAGAGGAGAGTAACTACCCGATTCGAGGTGGTATTCCGGCTAATGTAAAAACAGAGCCGGATGTCTTTCTAAAGGATAATGTCAAAATTGGTTCTTTACGTGCAATAGCTGCACCGGGTCATACGCCAGGTTCGATGGCATTTTTAGATGAGCGAAGTGGGCATCTATTTGCAGGAGATGCTTTTCAGACAAGAGGTGGAATAGCGGTAGCAGGTCAAATGAGATTGTCATTCCCATTTCCGTCGCTTGCAACATGGAACAGAGAAGTAAGTTTGGCGAGTGCACGAAAACTAGCTCATTTAAAGCCTAATGTACTTGCAGTAGGGCATGGTAAAATGTTATCCCGTCCGGAAAATGCAATTCAAGAGGCAATTAGACTTGCTGAGCAACACTTAACGAGGAAAGGAACAACGAACAATCATGTCACCTAGAAGAGGATTGGATTTGAACGTTATTATTGCAGCAGCGGCAGAAATTACCGATACAGTCGGGGTTGAAGAAGTAACTTTAGCTTCGCTGGCTAGTCGTTTAGGTGTACGATCCCCATCACTTTATAATCATGTAGATGGATTGCCGGCATTGAAATCACACTTGACGACTCATGGACTTAATCAATTAAGTGAAGCTATAAAAACAGCTGCCATTAAGAAACAAGGAATTGAGTCCATTCTCTCTATTGCTGATGCATACTTACTATTTGCACGGAATCATCCTGGTTTGTACGAAATGACGCTTCGTGCTCCAACAGAGGAGCAGCCCGAGCAGATGCGGCTTGGATCAGAGATAGTAGAGACGCTTGTTATTGCACTTTCATCCTATATGCTACCTGAAGAGCAAGCTGTTCATGCTGTTAGAGGATTAAGAAGTATTTTACATGGCTTTGCTTCAATTGAGAGAAGCGGTGGTTTTGGAATGGCTATAGGAGTAGATACGAGTATAACGTTTGTGATAGATCGTTTTTTGCGAGGGCTAGCAACGTAACAGTCAAATTAATGAGGCATTCGAAAGAGGACCCTTAGTGCTTGCAAAGGGTCCTTAGTGCTATCTAACATTCTAAGAAGGAGCCCTGTACATTGTATGATTAAATGTACAGGGCTCCTTCTTTTTTGATATACAAGTTTAATATAAAGAGATAGTTAACGTATCGCGTTCATAATAAGAATGAAGTGTAGCCTCACTGCCTACAATTTCGACACTAATTAAAGAAGTAATACATTTTTTTACTGCATTTTTACCTGTCGTAATTTTGCGATTAAGTACGGTAGTTAGTTTCTCTACAGATTGCTTGTTCGTATCTGTTAAATAGACAGGTATTGTTTTATTCTGAAAGATCAGCATGGTTTTCATGGTAATGCCTCCATCCTCTGAAGGGTTTCTTTTTAGTCTAACGGATAAATATTAAATGATTCTTAAATTTGGATGAGCAAAACATTACAAGTTTCTCATAATGACTCAAATATACAACTTACTACGGGCGATTTAAGCAAAAGTCTCACGAAAATGAACAATTCTACAAATATTTTTGCAGAGGATTATGTAATGGGTACGAAATTATGTTTTGACAACTAATCTACTAGACATGAATTATTACCCGTTCAAAGTTTAAAAAGCATAACTTAATGTGTGACGCAATCGCCATGCGAATATTGCAAGATAATTTGAGATATCTACTAAATTGCAGAAGACAAAATCACATAAGAATAGGATAACAAGATAACTGTTTTCGAGCGCATTTGCTCTATATAATGAAACGCATAAGGCAAATTGACACATTGAATGTTAACAAAAAATCCATCATAGGGGAGTTAAACTCAAATGAGACGGATCGGCATCGGTTTACAGTTGTATACTCTACGAGAAGATACAGCAGCTGACTTCGAAGGAACATTGCGTAAAGTTGCGGAAATGGGATACGAAGGTGTAGAATTTGCGGGATATGGAAATATTGAAGCGGAGGCAATGCGCGACTTGCTTCATGAGTTGAAACTAACGCCAATTGGAAGTCACATCGGACTCGAAAGGCTCGAGAGCAACATAGACGAAGAAATTTCATATCTTAAAACAATTGGAGCAAAATATGCGGTTTGCCCGTGGATTCCTTCAGAACTACGTGATGCGGAAGCATGGCAAAATCACATCATTGCATTCGAGCGTTACGGTAAGCGCTTTAGTGAGGAAGGTATCACATTCGCATATCATAACCACGAGTTTGAATTTGAAGTGATGATTGACGGACAATTTGCATTTGATGCGTTGTATGAGCGAACATCTCCAGCTTTTTTACAAATAGAGATGGATATTGGCTGGATTCAGTATTCCGGTATCGATCCGATTGCGTATATTAATAAATACAGCACTAGACTACCGTTGTTACATGTGAAGGATTTCCGTTCAAAGGAAGCGGGTCAGCCTATTGATACGGTTGAACTTGGAAGGGGTTCCCTGCCGCTCAACGAAATAATTAAGGCTGCATCGGAGTCATCGGTGCAATGGTTAATCGTTGAGCAGGACAAATGCGCAAATCCACCGATCCAATCTGTCGAAGAAAGTTATGTTTGGCTTAAATCTAATTATTTGAAACAATTTTTATAGAGAATAGGGGAAAACTAATGTCAAAAATACGTATTGCTGTAATCGGTTGTGGTTCAATTGCTAAGTATCGTCATATTCCGGAATATGCAGAACATCCTAACGTGGAGATAGTTGCATTCGTTGACCCAATTATTGAGCGTGCAGAGCAATTTGCAGAGCAGCATGGAGGCAAAGCTTTTGCTGATTATAAGGTAATGCTTGCGGAAGTTAAACCAGATGCTGTAAGTGTATGTACACCTAATGCGCTGCATGCTTCATTGAGTATCGATGCAGCAGCAGCAGGCGCACATGTTTTAGTAGAGAAGCCAATGGCTGTTACAGATGCAGAAGCAGAAGCAATGATTAAAGCAGCAAGTGACAATAATGTACATCTTATGGTTGCTCACAACCAGCGGTTGATGCCGCCACATGTAAAGGCAAAAGAAATTTTGGACTCAGGTGTTCTAGGCAAAGTATTAACGTTCCGTACAGCGTTTGGCCATCCTGGACCGGAATCTTGGAGTGCTGATGGTGCTGGTAGTTGGTTCTTCCGCAAGGAAGAAGCAATAATGGGCGCAATGGGTGACCTCGGTGTGCATAAATCTGATCTTATTCGTTGGTTGCTGAATGATGAAGTTGCTGAAATAGGCGCATTCGTCGGAACTTTGCATAAGGAAAATACGGAGGTTGACGACAACGCTTCGTGTATTCTTCGTATGGAGAGCGGTGCAATTGGTACACTTGTAGCAAGCTGGACGTACTATAGAGGAGAAGATAATAGTACAATATTGTGGTGTGAAAATGGTGTCTTAAAAATCGGCACACACCCGGATGATCAAGTTATCGTAGAACTTCGTGACGGTACTATTGAAAAACATAAAGTTGGTGCGATCTCGACTAATGAAAAACAATTAACTAGTGGAATTGTTGACGCGTTTATCGAAAGTATTGTTACAAATACGAAACCATCGATATGTGGAGAAGAAGGACGTGCATCACTAAAAGTGATTTTGTGCGCTTTCGAATCTCAAGAAACGGGTAAATTTATTCGCGTAAACGAGTAATATATAGCGTAAATTCAAAGGCCTCTTTCAAGCTAAATTTAGCTTAAAAGAGGTTTTTTTGTGCTGTTTCTACGGATGAGTAGATTCTAATAATGCAGGAATGGCATAGAGTTAGGCACTATTTTCGAACATTTGGAAATCTTTGAGTCATGAAACGACTATACCCCCATGCTAAGATAAGTGGCATCGGAACAACCGATACAAACTATCATGCTCAGGGGGAAACGATTTATGAAAATGCAAACTATACGTATTGGTGTAGCCAGCGTAGTTGCAGCGACGATGATCGGAACAGGTATAGCTGCTCCAAAGGCTGATGCATCACCAATTATCAAGTCTACCATCAAGGTTCAAACCTACTATATGAACTTTCAATCACTCAACGATATTGCACAGAAATACGGAATAGACTTAGGTAAATTTAACGTCCATATTGGTGGCATCACTATTAAATGGCCGTCAGCTGGTGGAACGAAACCAACACCAGTACCGACGCAAAAGCCAACGCCAGTGCCGACGCAAAAGCCGACGCCAGTGCCGACGCAAAAGCCGACACCAGTGCCGACGCAAAAGCCGACACCAGTGCCGACGCAAAAGCCAACGCCAGTACCAACGCAAAAGCCGACACCAGTGCCGACGCAGAAGCCAACGCCAGTGCCGACACAGAAGCCAACACCTGCTCCAGAAACGGGAACGCTTCAATCTCAGGTAGTTGAATTAGTAAACAAAGAACGTGCTAAAGCGGGCTTGCCTGCTCTTCAGACGGATGCACTATTAAATAAAGTGGCAACTGAAAAAGCAAGAGACATGGACGTTAACAATTACTTCAGCCACACATCACCAACTTACGGATCACCGTTTGACATGATGCGTACCTTTGGAGTGAAGTACAACTATGCAGGTGAGAACATCGCATCGGGACAACCTACTGCGGCACGAGTTATGCAGGATTGGATGAATAGTCCTGGTCACCGCGCTAATATCATGAACAAAAGTTTTACTAAAATAGGTGTCGGTTACGTTAACGGCGAATGGGTTCAAATGTTTATCGGTTAATAACATATCAATATATTATGGAGCGTTAAAGGTATATACCTTTAACGTTCCAATCTACTTAATAAATCTGGAGGTAACTCATTTTGAAAAAGGCAATAATAGCAAGCGCAGCGATTGCATTATCAATCGCGTTATCCGCAGGTACAGCACAAGCATCAGCACACACACATACCGTGATTGGCAATGATACATTCTGGAAGTTATCACTTCAATACAAAGTTCCAATGAAAACGATTATGGACGCTAATAAATCAATTCACCCGCTTAATATGCAAGTTGGTATGAAGGTTACTATTCCTGGAGCATTAACCTCGAAACCTAACTCGGTTAACAATGCAACAATCTTGCCAAGTGACAAGACTGTTATGGCTCCAAGTGGTGATGTTCATTCGTACTCGAAACAAATCTCAGTGAAAGCTACAGCATATACGGCAGCTGCCTCCGAGAATGGAGGATGGGGAGCGGTAGACTACTTTGGCAACAAGCTTAAAGTTGGAACAATCGCTGTTGATCCGAAGATGATTCCACTTGGTACGAAACTTTATATTACAGGTTATAATTACAATGGCTTACCTAGCGGTGGAATGATAGCTACTGCTACAGATATGGGTGGTTCGGTTAAAGGTAATCGTATCGATATCTTTGTTCCTGGCTCAACCCAACAAGCGATGAAGTTTGGTATTCAGAACGTTCAAGCTTATATTTTGAAATAATACACAAGTATAACCGGCAGCTCATCAGGGGATGAGGCTAGCCGGTTTTTTTGAAAATATAAGTCTCTATAACAGAGTCATCTTATAAAAGGCTGCTATTTCTCCGCAGAACGATGCTATGCCCTCCGTGGATGACTGAGCTGTTTGCGCTTGACGTTAACGATATGCTCGTTTCCCCAATAGCTCAGGCAATGTGACAAGTTCATACCCTTTTTCTTGTAGTTCTTCTATAAGAATAGGCAGCGCCTCAATCGTACCTGACAAACTTTGGCCAACGCCACCGCCAGCATGTTGCAAAATAATTGATCCTGGTTGAAGTGTCCGGTTTATGTTTGACATGACAACGTCACTGCTAGGGTTTTTCTTCCAATCCTCCGAATCGACATCCCAATTTACAATTGTGTAGCCATTTTGTTTGCCCCATACTACCTGCTGCGGTAGAAGATCTCCATAAGGAGGTCGAATTAACCTTGGAGATAAACCACTTATGTTTTTAATAACTCGGTTAGTTTGTAAAATTTGTTTTTGAAACTGTGCATTAGTTAATTTGGAGAAAATGGCATGATTATAGGAGTGATTAC
This sequence comes from Paenibacillus sp. L3-i20, assembly GCF_022180385.2. Lineage (GTDB taxonomy): Bacteria > Bacillota > Bacilli > Paenibacillales > Paenibacillaceae > Pristimantibacillus. Next base: position 2,189,667 of record NZ_BQME02000002.1, on the reverse strand, counting down.
CGATAATATGCCCTTCATTTTTAATTCTTCTGACTAATGCAGGATGTTTAGAAGCTCTATCGCCAACAACAAAAAAAGTAGCCCTTATATGATGTTTTGCCAAAATGTCTAATACAGCGGGCGTGTATCTTGGATCTGGCACATCATCAAATGTTAGTGCCACCTTCTTCTGAGAGCGTGACCCACTCATCATAAAAGCGCCAGGGTATTGTTGTTGCAATTTAACCCATGAAACTTTGACAGCTCGTTTGGGAGGTTGATTTTTTTTGCGATTTTCATTTTGCTTTCCGCTACGGTTAGGTGAAGGTTGTTTCTTAGCTTTTTTTTTGACAGTGGTATCGTTCGTTTGCTGAGGAACAAATACATCTATCGTTTCATTTGAATGAATAGATGAAGCGGGAAGCAACGTAGTTACAACAGCACAAATTACCATTAACGATAAAAGTCTTCTCAAATATTTAGTAGTTTGTTTTGGCATTCCCTTCATCCGTTCTTATCAAATTTGTAATGGTGTATATGTACTTTCTCCGTCGTGCGATGTATTCATGCGTGGAGCGATGAAATACCCATTTGGAGGGCGAAACAAAAAAGCCTGCATTCATAAGTATGAATGCAGGCTTTGCATACGCATCATTTCATCTTAAATACTTGAATCGTTCTTTGGAGCTGAGTAGCCATAGACAACATTCGTTCTGTCTCCTGAACAACTGCTTGCACGGATGCGATTTGCTCGTTCATGGAAGCGGAAACTTGCTCCGTACCTGCAGCTGATTGTTGTGTTATAGCGGAGATATTTTGAATTGCTCCTGAAATTTTTTGTGCACTTTCCAACATTACATCGCTTTCTTGAGAGAATGCATAGATCTGATTAGTAATAAACTGAATGCTTTGTTCGATTTCCATGAACACGTGCTCAGACTGTCGAATATGATCAGCCTGCATATTTACAACCTCTTCATTTACTTTCATATTACTTATTGCTTGCTTAATCCCTTCATCGATGCTTTTAACAAGATGAAATACTTGCTTGGTGGAAGCAGTAGATTCTTCGGCAAGTTTACGTACCTCTTGTGCGACGACAGCAAATCCTCTGCCATGCTCACCTGCACGGGCAGCTTCAATTGAAGCGTTCAGGGACAATAGATTCGTTTGCTCTGCAATATCGGAAATTGTAGTTGTAATGGCTGAGATGCCTTGTGCTTTACGTGCTAGGTCTTCAATCGTCTCGGATACTTTAGCTGTTGCGTCAATGTTACGTTTCATTCCTGTCGCTTGAACATCAAGAGCATTTTTACCTTTGTCGACAAGCTTTATCGTTTGTTCGGATCTCTCATTCATTTCTTTCGTAGAATGTGCGTATGCGGCAACTTTTTCTTCAATTTCGTTGATGGATACGCTCATATCTGTGACATCTTCCGAAATTTCGTTGGCACCAGTAGCTAATTCATTAGCTGATGCTGCAACTTGTTCCATTGCCGTTTGAACACTGTTGTTCTTGTCGAAGATGCTTCTGCTAGTTTCAGCTACATGTCGAATAATGCTGGATGTTTCTGTTAAAATATCACGGAGCTTGTCTACCATACTATTGAAGGAGTGGCCTAATTCACCGGAGCCTGAGGTGCTTGAAGTATCGATCTTGTGTGTGAAGTCTCCCTTTGCGATCCGGTATGCAGCAGATGATATTTCGTCAAAAGAATGGGTAATTGATTTTTCTATAAAGGATGTAATAGGGTATGCAGCGATCGCGAAAATGATAGCTCCAATTACGATCGCAAGCACGTTGCCGCCAATAATTACTGTAATAATAATTGAAATAATAGATAATAGCGCTAAATTTAAATAAGTGGTAATCAATAGTTTATTGCGCACGGACTGCGAGTAGTACCATTGAATCATTATGTAAGCGCTCCTTTATATAGAATAACCATATTATAACACTTTCTGCGAAAATGGTCTATAATTGTCGAAATGGAATTAGTTCCTCTTGCGGGGGTCTTTAGACTTATTTATATAGGTATAAAAGCGCAGTAATATCTTCGGAAAATACTACAAAAAATTTCGGTGAACAATATATTTATAGGTGCTACCATATAAACAATTCGATGTTGGATTTAGTTAATAGTTGTCGGATTAAAAGATAAATTGTCGCATTCGAGGAGGTTTCAATGATGGAAATAAACTCGGTCTCTCTTGCCCGACAAGTAGATTTTGTGTTTCGGCAGCTGGAAGGAGAATTGACAAACGCTTCAGCGGGAACAGTTTTAATTCACATTCGTAACAATGCTGTCGGCAAGTTCGGATTGAAACATCATCCCATCGAAAGCAAAAATGGGAAGATCGAGGATTGCGAAAAGGGATTGTCGCTTAATCAAGTACATGACTTTCGTCAGATGGCCATTGATGCGCTGAAATATAGACGAGATTGGACGCATGGCGAGATTCTGTATGATTTCTCCGTTCGTGCTAGCACAAACTCATGGTCAGCAAGCGTACTCTATGAATCGAATTACAATATGGCTACATGGAATAATAAATATGTTCCTCAAGTAAGACAACCGCAAATATTACGTGACTATCAATAAAAAGAAGCAATGGCCGCCTCGAAGAGCAGCCATTGCTTCTTTTTTTTTGAAATATTATAGCCCAAACTCAAGATCAGGATATACATAGGGCGATGCTGGTGCAGTGATACGTTTAATAGAGGTTACATCAATTGTAATAATTTCATTTTCATTATAGATAGATGTCGTTAGTTTGCCCTTAACTGTGACCCATTCATCCTCACTATATTCATTCGCATGAGGCCAATTAATCATTAATCCATAAGGCAATGAATCGGCTGAACAACAGTTCATGGCGAAACGGCTAACAGCAATACGGTCGGGTCCCATTTCTTCTTCACGATAGACAAAGCCGGTTATTTCTATTTCTTTATTCATAAAAGCTTCTCTGTACAGATCTAATGTAGTTAACGTTTCTATAAATTGCTCCTCTGGTATTTGAATGAGCGATTGACCGTAAAGCATCTTCCCATAGTTCGCATGATCGATCGTGTACTCATCTGACGGGAATAATTCGTCTAGTCCTGCGGTTGAGCTTACCTCAACTGCTTCAATACGTGAGATAGACTCATTTCCTGAGAAGCTTACTCCTTTTTTGGCAGCGAGAGAACTACCAAGTGTTCCAGTTGGGAACAGAAATCCTATGAGCAGCGGGAAAATAAATAGGCTGTATATAACTGTGTTTTTCAATTTGGAAGGCGAAGGCTCATGTCCGCATCCACAATCTACAGTATGCTTGTGCACTCGTTTTTGCAGAGCAGCATAAAACTGGTATGCAGCAGCAGCATATAGCCCAATTGCGGATATTTTGACTAGCAGCTCCATTCGAGGTGCTATGTATAGTGAAATTTCACCTGTATGGAACAAGTAAACAATTAGTAAGGAGAATCCAGTAAGGATGGTTCCCCGTAAAAGGTGATGGGTCATAACAACACCTCCATTAATAATGCTCCCGCAAAAGTCAAAATGGCAGTGAGCGCAATAAGTATGAGTACTATTTTGATTCTAAAAGTGGATAGCAGCATTAGTGTATTTTTGAAATCAATCATCGGTCCAAACACTAGAAATGCAAGTAGTGGTCCTTGCTGGAATATGCCGCTAAATGAAGCTGCAATAAAAGCATCGGAAGTAGAGCAAATCGATAAAATAAATGCAAAAATCATCATAAAAATATAAGAGAACATGGGCTGATCTGCGAAATGAACTAACGTACTTCTGTCGATTGCTGTTTGGATTACTGCAGTAAGGAATGCACCAAAGATTAAATATTTACCCATCTCAAAAAACTCATCTGAAGCATGGCCAAGTGTTGCGGATGCTCTGCCTCGAATTTTACCTGTTGGCGTTTCTTTCGTTTGTCCACTTATCATTTGAAAAGGAGTGTGAAGCGTATTGTGTGCAGCATTGTTTGTTTGTAGTTGATGATGATCCCCGCGTAAAGGACTTGATTTCAAAAACTTCGCAAAAAGTAAGCCAACGATAATAGCAATTACGAAAGCTAATGCCATTCGGGAGTACGCCATCTGAGGTGTGGTACGGAAAGCGGTGAATGTTGACGTATATACGATGGGATTGACGATAGGTCCAGCGAGTAAATATACGATACCAATGTAGGAAGGCATTCCTTTGCGAATTAATCTTCGGATGACAGGTATCATGCCACATTCGCATAATGGGAAGACGATACCGAGAAGCCCACCGAATAATACGCCCGCAATCCGGTTACGTGGTGTAAATTTGCGAATCATCTCATCCGTAACAAACACCTGTAAGAGGGATGAGAACAATACACCGAGCAAAATAAATGGAAAGGCCTCTAGTATGATGCTTATAAATAAAATTTTGAAGGACTGTAAATTTGCTGTTTGAAAGATGGAAGTAATGACACCGGGTAACTCACGATTTGTAGCGATTAATACAATCATAATAAGACAGCCTGTTGCTAATGCAGGTGTAGCATACCGGAAGATCGATTGTCGCATGCAATTATTCCCTTTCTTAATTGTAATAATTACGATTCATAATTGTAGTATATCTTATGCTGCTTGTTTTGACGATAGGACAAATTTCTTAAGCTTGTCCAATTAAATAGTGATTGAACTAAAGTAGCGCTCCTTGACTTTACATTAAGCAGGGTTATAATCGGGTTTAATGCAAAATCAGCACTTTTAAGCAAGGAGAATGAATGAGATGAAAAAAGTATTATCAGGTATACAGCCCAGCGGGCAACTTACATTAGGCAATTACATTGGTGCTATGCAAAATTTTATTAAGCTTCAGCATACCGAAGAATGTTATTTTATGGTTGTGGATTTACATGCGGTGACGGTTCCGCAAGAACCGGGCGCTCTTAGGGAACAAACAGAGTCTGTCGCTGCTTTGTTTATTGCTGCTGGAATCGATCCTGCAAAAGCTAATGTATTCGTTCAATCTCATGTCCGTGCTCATGCTGAGCTTGGCTGGTTATTTACTACTCTGACCAATATGGGTGAGCTTGAACGGATGACGCAATTCAAGGACAAGTCATCAGGTAAGGATTCTGTAGGAGCAGGACTTTTTGTTTATCCTGCACTTATGGCTGCTGATATTTTGATCTATAATGCTGATCTTGTACCAGTAGGCGATGATCAGAAGCAACATCTGGAGCTAACAAGAGATCTTGCACATCGTTTCAATCAACGCTTCGGTTCAACATTTACGATTCCGGAACCGTTTATCCCTAAAGTTGGTGCACGAGTGATGTCATTAGATAATGCCAGCAAGAAGATGAGTAAAAGCAACCCTAACGTGGGAAGTTTTATCGCTTTGCTTGATCCTCCTGATGTTATTAGAAAAAAAATAAGCCGTGCAACGACAGACTCTGGTCGTGAAGTGAAGTATGATCCTGCTAATAAGCCTGAAATTAGTAACTTGATGGGGATTTACTCTCATTGTGCAGGAATGTCTTTAGATGAGATTGAAGCTAAATACGATGGACAAGGTTATGGTCCATTCAAGAAGGATTTGGCGGAGCATGTCGTTGCTGTAATAGAACCTATACAAACGAGATATAATGAAATTCGTCGTACTGGCGAAATCCATGACATTTTGAAACAAGGTGCTGAAAGAGCATCTTTAATAGCTGAGAAGACGATAGCGGAAGTAAAAGAAAAGATGGGTTTCTTGAATCCAAGAGGATAAAATAACATACGAATAGCCACCGTGGGCAATGATGCGGTGGCTGTTTTTATTTTGCATAACATTTTAGAGAGAATTCAATTGTTATTTTTTGTTTTAGCCTCTTGATTTTTTCTTCTAAGACGTGCCTTTGTAATAAAGCCTGCGCCAACACTGAAAAAGGAAAGCAAACCAAAAAGCAAGACTAGCCAGCCGCTATGGCTGATGGAGATTGCGGTTGCACTCATAAACAAGATAGATAAAGAAGCAAAAAACAGTGATAGTGGTTTAGACAATTATAGAACACTCCTTAGACAATTTGAGACCGCTATAAATATTTTTTAGAATGAAGCATAGTTTTTAAGACGATGCACATAATAACTTTGCAAGCTTGCAATACATCAAAAGTGCAGAGGACGAAAGGAGAAATACCTTATGGCAGGAAGCAACCAACTAATTGTCCCACAAGCATCGCAAGCACTGAATCAATTAAAACTTGAGGCAGCGCAAGAACTCGGTGTACAAATCCCGGCAGATGGCTATTACGGAAACGTATCAACGCGCGACGCAGGTTCGCTTGGAGGATACATTACGAAGAAGCTTGTCCAAATCGCGGAGCAACAATTGTCCGGCGGCTACCGTCAATAGCTTCTCATACACAATGATTGATCTATAAACGAAGCCCAAGGGAAACCTTGGGCTTCGTTTTACGTTTCAAGTCCAATAGTAGAATTATAGCCCCTTCCCATTGTGCAGGAAGGGGCTTAGTCTAGTCAATGTTAATACGTATCCATCCGTAATCTCTTCATCAATCGATCATCACTTAACCAGCCAACATAAGAACCGACTGTTTCAAATTGTTTGTTCATAAGAAGTACGGCTACAAATGGATATTGCTTGCGATGACGATATCTTACATCAGACCATCTTACTTCGTAGCCCCAACTATGCTCCTTCACATCAGCACATGCAAAGCTCGTAAAGTATCGGAAGGATCGAATGCCAGCATCATTTTTTGATTTTTCCACCGCCGGATGGCTGGAGCACTGAACTTTGTCGAGCCACTTCAATGATCTTCCGCGGAGATTGCCAACGGAGAAGGTTCCATCAGTGGATTGCTTCACGATATTCCATATAGAAAGAGATATCGTTGGTATTGCAAAATAGGTATCGCTTTTTTTATGTGTTTTATCCAAGCTAGGAAGCCACTTCACTGTCCGTTTCGCAGTAATTGTTCGCCATATGAAGTAGACGGTAAGGAACAAATACATGATCGGGAATAACATAGCTGGATTTACGAGATTGGCTGACCAAAGTAAAATGGCTATAATATGGACTGTGAACAGAACGGGATCAAATATGTGGATTATATTCCAAGAGATCCATGTTTCGTTAAACGGTCGCATCGCCTGCGTGCCATAAGCATTAAATAAGTCGGTAAATACATGAAGAGCAACAGATAGCAACACCCACCCTCCGACATGCAGCCAAGGCAAGCTTCCTTTGTAAAGTAATTGAAGCAATCCAGTAATTGCTATTGCCCAAATGAAGATAGCGGGAATGGAGTGGGAAATACCTCTGTGGTTTCGAATATAACATGCATTTCCTTTGAGCCGGAGAAGGTTATCGAGATCTGGTGCTTGCGATCCTGCTACTGTGCCGATAAGTACTGCTGTCAAAATAGTTGGGTTTGCTGCAACGACTGGATCTACCATTGCTAAGCCTGCCAGTCCGATGCCCATGACGAGATGTGTACCAGTATCCATATGGTGAAGTCCCCCTGTTCAAATGATTAGGATTAGTATTCACTCAGTAAGGGAACTTTATCAATATAAGTGAGAGGAGCACCAATTCATATGTACATTTGTTTTGCGGAGTATCGTATTATGCCCGAACAAAGAGAACTTTATTTGGCTGCATCAACTAAGCTTCAACAGGAGACAGCACTTCATGTCCATGTGTATGAAGGAACAGATCAACCATGTTTGTTTGTGGAAGTTTGGACGACAGATAGCAAAGAGAATGCGGAGCAAATAAAAGAAGAACGCGCAAGTAGGCGTTCTCCGTGGTTCGAGCTTTCGCAATGGATCGTGGGCGGACCAGCGAAGCTGAATGTTTGGACATTCAAATCGATAACTACAATCACATCATAGTGGGATGTTGAGAGGAATAGTATTTGGGGGAGATACTATTCCTCTTGATTAGCTACTCATTGGAGTGCTAGGTGTTACGACGCTGCCATGGAACGGATATTCATATTTAATTGGTTCATCAAATGTAACGTAATCCAAATTCAACATGAGTAGTAAGTAGCGCATGCCCGTAGAAGGATCACTAATGACGATATGATCACGACCTGCTGCTTCGATAATACCTTTAAAAATTTTTGCATTCCACTCCCGATTGTTTTCGTAAGTCATATAAAATGTAGCAAGTTTACCACGATTAAGTCTAAGAATATTTTCTACGTAGGATTCTTCAGTAGCAGGTACTGTAACAATACTTCCGCCGCTTGGTGTAACAAAGGCACCGCTAGGCACTGGAGGTACTGTAGAACTCGGAGCTTGCATTGCTGATATAGTCGCAGATTGTTGCGCATAGTATGGCTGAGCATATTGCGGATAACCTCCGCCATAACCATAGGATTGATTGGCTCCATAGGGCGACACATTCGGTCCCATATTCGCCATGCTCACTTGCTGTTTGTAACCGTAATTATTATTCATACTTGTTAATCCTCTCTTTCGCTCTTTAGAAATTATTTCTTAAAATACGGCAGGACACTCACCGGATTGAGGAACGAAGAAGCAATGTGCCTTATATCGTCCGCTATTGGCTTGATCCCACCATGTGCTTGGGCAACCGCCTGTTGGTCGGTAGAACCAAAGCGCATTGGAAGCAGGATGCTGACGCTCCCCACTAATAACGCGCTTAGCTAGGCGAATTTCACTCTCTCTCGCCTTTTGATAAAAGTAGCTTTTTTGGATAGCTTCAAAGCCCCCAGGGCTCTGATAGACCATATCCGGAATGGAGCGTATGTTTTTGAAATCGAGACAATTGCCGCGTATGCGATTGACACCGACGTTGCCAACCATTAGCATGCCGAGCTCACCTTCACCCTCTGCTTCAGCTCTAAGCAGACGAGCGAGCATCTTCGTATCTTCAGCGTTCGTTTTGATAACAGCCATAGATTAGACCCCTCACTTCCCTTCGTGATCTGATAGGCGTTACACCACATGGTTATTGTATTGAAGGATGGGAGGATTGGTTACTAATGAAATAGAAATTGAATTGTCACATATTGAGTGTCGAATTATTGAACAAAGGCGGGGAACGTTGTCACAGTAGGTTTTTTTCTGTATGATTAGAGTCGATTCATCAATGAAAGATAGGCGTGTTAAGCGCCTTGTCGCATAACTTGGGAGGCTAACTTCGTGCTGAAGGATTTGATTGCATTAACCAAACCACGACTCCTGCAACTGAACATGTTCGCTGCATTGGGAGGCTTTTGGGTTGCTGCTAAGTGGGATATTAATTTCCTGCTATTGATATGGACGTTGATCGGTTCTACGCTAACGATGGCTTCGGCCACAGTAGTGAACAACTACTGGGATCGCGAACTGGACAAGAAGATGGAGCGTACTAGAAATCGTACGTTGCCGATGGGCAGAATGAAGCCGAGTTCGGTTCTTGCATACGGCATGATTATGGGTGTTGCAGGAATTACAGTATTATTTACACTGGTAAATCCGATTTCTGGTTGGCTTGGTCTATTAGGTTGGTTTGTTTATATCATTATTTATACGATGTGGCTTAAACGCACATCGACATGGAGTACGTCAATTGGCGGTATCTCTGGGGCTATGCCTCCTGTAATTGGATATTGTGCTGTAACGGGTGAAGTTGACGCAGGCGCTTGGTTGCTCTTTGCATTATTATTCCTATGGCAACCTGCTCACTTTTGGTCACTTGCTATTCGTCGTGTTGAGGAATACCGTGCAGCTGGATATCCGCTATTACCAGTTGTCAAAGGGATTAAGCGTACGAAGCTTCAAATGATTCCTTATGTGTTGCTTCTGTTTCCAACGGTTGTACTTATGTACACTTACAACTATGTAGGCATTTATTTCTTAATCATTTCGGTTATACTCAGCCTAGTTTGGTTATTCCATACCCTTGGTGGAATATCTGCTAAGGATACAGAGAAATGGGCCAAAACGAATTTTTTAATATCAGTTAACTATTTAATGATCGTTTTTATTGCGATGATTGCCAATACGACGTTTACTTAATATTTTATGATTGGTGCTCTTTAACGGAAGTGAAAAATAAGGCTGTAATAGGATGCGGGAGAGTGAATGGAATTGAGTTTCTTACGTAAACATAGCTTTAAAATTGCAGTCTTAGCATTATGTTTAGCAATGGGTATTTATTTACTATTTACTTACGTATGGAAAGCTGAGCAGCCATTGCCTATTCAGCAAGCAGCTCCTGCTTTTGAGATGAATGACATCAATGGAAAAGCTGTATCTTTAGAATCAACTAAAGGTAAAGCGAGACTCGTATATTTTTATTTTGCTAATTGTCCGGATGTTTGTCCGCCAACTACATTCATATTGTCTCAAGTTCAAGAGAAGCTTAGAGAGCAAGGGACACTTGGTACAAAAGCAGAACTTATCTCCATTACATTTGACCCTACGCGTGATACACCGGAGGTCATCCGTGAATTTGCTAACAACACGTCCGCTGAATTCGATGGTTGGCATTTTCTAAGGGGCGAAGAACAGGCGACGATTGATCTTGCCAGAAGTTTTGAGGTTGGTGTAATGAAGGATAAAGAAACAAACGAATTTGCCCATTTCAATATTATTACACTTGTTGATGGAGATGGACAAATTCGCGAATGGATAAACGGCAGTGATTTAGAACTCACTCCCGATTACATCGTACAACAAATTAATAAATTGCTTTAAAATTCATGTTTGTTCCATATGGAAGCGGGGCTCGGCGCAGGATAAATAATATGCGCATCGAGTCCCGCTTTTTCTAATTGGCTAATTAAATAGTCTTCTGGAGTGTTCTCTACCCCCGAATAACCTCTTCTAGTGTAAATATGTTCAGCATCAGGAAATAAATCTCGTATCATTCGGCGAATTCTTCGCCCTGATGAATCATTGTCAGTGAAAATAAACACATGACTATCGTTAATGTCCTTGCGCAGCTTCTCAAGTTGATCCGTACCAGGTGTGCCGAAGGTACAATAAATACTAATGGTATTGTGCAGCACCCGTCTTAATCGAGCTTTATCGTTTTTACCCTCAACGATTATGGCAATATCCATCTTGTTCCTCCTTAAACCATGTAATAACAGTATAAGAATAGTGTATCACCAAAAGTACACTAAATGAAAAAGCAAGCGTACAGTTTAGTAACTGTCGCTTGCTTCGGATCAAGTTATGATCAGCTTACCAGAATCCAGAACATACGATAATGACAAGTAAAATGAACAATACGAGAATTATGCCGACATTTCTGGAGTGATTATGTTCAAAGCCTCTATCTACAGAGTTTGCGCATGACATCTATGGAGTCACCCTCTTTCTTTTCGCTCAGCGTCGTTAGTCATCATGACCGGTATTGTAATCGGTAGGTTAACTGGTCACTTGACTCACCGTATTGTATGTGCGGGTGAGACGAATGCCTTGTGCGAATACCTATACGCCTTTAAAATGGGTGTTTGGCGGCGAGGAGATAGGTCGCAGTTTGTATAATGGCATAATGGTTAATGCGATCATTAAAGCAATAAAAGCAATATAGTAGGGTGAAATATAGTCTCTCAATTGCCCTGCCAGCATAGGTCCAAGGAATGCGCCAACAGAGAAAGCGATAGACAACAAAGAGAAGGTTCGTCCATAGCGCGCACCGCCGCTCATTTCAATAAGCAATGTGGATAGTGCAGGAAGTATAATCCCTTTTGCCATACCTACCCCAAATAACATTACTGCCAGTGGAACAGGAACTGCTGCAGCAATGCTGAAATACAGAAGTGCAAGGCTAAGGGCGCCTAGAAGCGTGCGATAAAACGCAGGAAAACGATTCAAGAAAAACATGCTTAACGTCACTAGTGCACCAATACTTATGACAGAAAAAAGCAAACCGGTAGTCATCATTGCATCAGTTGTTTTTGCAAGCAGGGGCAGCTCAAACGATAATATGCCTTGTGCGCAGCTAATGGCTACGGGCAATAGAAAAATAAGCCACGGCAGAGGAATCGCGTTTTCTTGTTCTTTCTTAACCTTATGTTTAGAAAGTATATGTTGTTTGTCGGTTGGGATTTGTTGCTCGTCTAGCTTGCGATGGATGTCTTTAATGAATACCAATGCGCAGAGGGCTGTTACGATTAGTATCCAGCCAAGAACAGTAAAAGCTGTGCCAAATCCGATCTTTGCGACTAAATACGCACCTGCAGCGGGCGAAACGACGGAAGCTAGCGTATGGACGAGCCCATTGCCAGCCATAAGTTTGCCTTGCTCCGCTCGATCATCGGTTAATCGAGCTAATAAAGCTAGGCAAGCTGGGGACAGGAAGGCAAGTACAAATCCGCTAATGGAGCGAAGAAGAAGTAATTGCCAAGGATTTGTTACATATGCTTGAAATAACAAAATTACTCCTGCAGCGAATAAGCTGAACACGATAAATAGTCTACTGCCGTAACGATCGACGCCGAATCCAGCTATAAGGTTGCCCGGTAGATGGGTAATCGAATACATGCCCATCATTAATCCGATAAAGGAAGGCGCTGCTCCTAGTGAAATGGCGAATGGAGTAAGAATAGGATATTGCGCATGCAGATCAAAAAAAGCGACAAATAGAAATAAATAAAGCCAAAGTGCAGTTTTCACGGGCAAAGCCTCCTTGCTCATTTCCTTGATATCTACTTGTACGTTATAATTGGACAGGATATGTCTGGAGATTAAGGAAGATAGCGTTTACGCTCTATGTTACGTAGGCTATAATATTTTGTAATGAGATATTGGAAGAGATATAATGGAGGGGTAACATGAATTTTTTAGATTTTGCATCTTATGATTATGAAACTTGGAAGACGTTTCTGGAAGACAACTGGCTTGTGTTAGTCATTGGACTAATCATATTATTTCTCGTAGTGCGGATTGTAAAAACGGTTTTGAAGTGGGCTATTGTTGCAATTGTTGTTGTTGGACTGGTGTTGTACAGCGGTTATACGCTGGATGATGTGAAAGTGGTAAGCACTAAGGTGATAGATACCATGAAGGATGAAGCGTTTAGCGCAATGGCTGGGGAAGCGAAAGAAGCGAAGTACACCGTGAATGATGACGGAACTTATACGGTCACCACTAAAAATATCGAGCTAAAGGGCAAGGCTGGTGATAGTGAAGTGAAAGTATCGCTTCGTGGTACTCCTTCCTTTACATTGAAGCTGGAAGGTCCCATCCAGCAATTTATTGATCAAGCAAAAAATAATAGTTAGGTGTAGGCTTTATTAGCCTGCATGGACTTAGGAGTGAATGATATGCAGGATGATCCACAAAAACGTGATGTTGACAATCGGCGGAACTTCTCATTCCGTTTGAACTTATTTTTCTTTATTACATTTGCTTTATTTAGTTTGTTAATTGTTAAGCTTGCTGTATTACAGTTTGTAGAAGGTTCGACGCTAAGCGCTGAAGGCATCAAGAAAGGGACAAGGGAAAACCCAATTCCACCTATTCGAGGCAATATTTATGATTCGAAGGGATACCCAATTGCTTATTCAACGTCGACGCAATCGTTGTATTATAGTCTTCAGCCATCAACCAAAAAAGCAAAAACAGAAGACATTGCAAGAGAAACAGCTGAGCAATTAGAAAAAATCTTTACCGAGTATGGTAGAAAGGATAAAGTTATGACGGTTGACGATATTTTGCGTCAAATGGATTTGGGATTCATACGTAACACACTCTCTACCCCAAGACGTATCAAGTCAGGACTCACAAATGCTGAAGTAGCTTATTTCCTACAGAACAGAACGGAATTTACGGGAATAGAAGTGATAGAAGAAAGCGTTCGTAATTATGACGAAGATACGATAGCGGTGCAGCTTGTTGGATACTTAAAGAAATATAAAGGTGTACGCTTAGATGTTGATTTCTATAAAAATAAGCGAAGTGAAACGGACGCAACGTTAAAATATTTAGAAGAAGAAGAAGTTGGTCTTGATGGACTGGAGTTTATGTACCAGGATGTTTTGCGAGGCAAAAACGGAGTTAAGTCATATCCAGTTAACAATAAAGAACATATTATTGGTCCGATGCGTATTACAACTCCAGAAAAGGGATCGGACTTGTATTTAACGATAAATAAAGATGTCCAGTTAAAGACAGAAGAAGCAATAATGAAGCATTTGAGTGTGATACGTACATCTAGTAACAAATACGAGAGAGCACCATTTGCTCAAACCGGATTTGCGGTTGCTATGGAAGTTGATACTGGCAAAATTGTCGCAATGGCAAGTATGCCGGATTATGATCCGAACATTTGGGCAGGCGGTCGTATTAGCCCCGAAGATTATGAGAATTTCGGTTATGTTCTTCCGAACGGTACAATTAGAACAGTATACGGTCCTTACTCAGACGCAGACAGGAATAAACATCCTTCCTCCATTGTACCAGCAGGTTCGACACTTAAACCTTTGTCGGTGCTGGTTGGATTAAATGAAGGACTATTTACTACAGAAACTAGATATCCAGATACAGGAGCATTTTATTACGGTAGTAAAGGTCATGAAAGAAGAATCGGTAACTCACAAGGTAAAGTGTTTGGACCGATTGATGGGGCTGTTGCGATTGAAAAATCATCCAACCCGTTTATGGCGGCGATGATCGGGGATAAGTTATACCGACGTGGAGAAGTAAACGGCAAATCGAGCGTTGAGATTTGGGATGATTACATGAAGCAATTTGGACTAGGTGTGTTGACCGGGAGCGGCTTACCTGGTGAAACGAAAGGCGTAATAGAATATTTTGCCGAGGAAAAAGCTGCTAGTGCTCAATCTGCTCTTATTCAAGCATCCTTTGGTCAACAAGGACGTTACACAACGTTGCAGCTAGCTCAATATACAGCGATGCTTGCGAACCGAGGCAAACGAATGAAACCGCAGTTTGTAAATGAAATTCGAGACGCAGACGGTAAAGTCATTCAAGGATATACACCTGAAATATTGAATTCTGTCGATATGAAAGTAGAGTATTGGGAGGAAATTGAAAAGGGTATGTCCCAAGTAAGTGTGAGAGGTTTCGATGGATTTCAGCATGATTTTATGCGTAAGACGGGAACTTCTGAGCAGGATGTAGCTAAGCGTACTGCTGAAAACGCCGTTTTCGTTGCTTATGCACCAGCCAAAAATCCGAAACTTGCAGTAGCAGTTGTCGTTCCAGACGGCGGCTTCGGAGGTTATGGTGCAGCACCTATCGCTAGAAAGATTTTTGATGCTTATGATGCAGAAATCGGTTTGACCGGTGTGCCCAACGTTGCATTAAAGAACAGTACCGATGGAACTTCACAAGCTCCATCAGGTAATACCGGAACTGACACAGCAAACGGTACAAACGCAGGTCAGACTAATGAGGAATAGTACCTACCTAAATAAGTTCAACCCATAAAAGACGAGCAAAAGATGGTTCCTGTCGTTAGACAGGGATCATCTTTTTTTGTCGTCTTTTGTGCTAATAAAAAAATGTTGCACAAGAGAAACATTTTTGTGTATAATTAAAAAAAAGGCGCATGGCTAATTAAAGTTGACAAGGGCAACAACGAGCGGATTGTTCAATAATATAAATCGGCCCCAAAAGAGGGTCAATGGGAGGATTCTTATATGAAAAAGGGTAAACGGAAAACTGCAGCAATGAAACGCTTAATTATGACACTAGTATTTTTGACGATGACGGCAGCTATGTTATCTGCTTGCGGAGATGAGAGCAAGGAATCTGACCAAAGCGGTAAGTTAAAAATTACAACTACAACCGGAATGATTGCGGACGCTGCCGAACAAGTAGGTGGTGATTACGTAGAAGTGACTGGATTAATGGGAGCAGGTATTGATCCCCATCTCTACAAAGCGTCACAAGGTGATGTAAGGAAACTGGATGATGCAGATATCATTTTTTATAACGGATTACATTTAGAAGGTAAAATGGGAGAAATATTCGAGAGACTTGAGAAGAGGAAGCCGGTTGTTGCGGTTTCCTCCAATCTGGACGAAACGCAATTACAGAGTGGTGCATCTGTTGGTGGGACGACCCATGATCCTCACATTTGGTTTAACGTCAAGCTGTGGATGTCCTCAGTTGAAGTAATCCGTGACACACTAATCGAGAAAGATAGCGCTAATGCAGAACATTATAAGGCAAATGCAACAGCTTACTTAGAGGAACTTCAGAAGCTTGATATATACGCGAAGGAGCAGATTGCGCTTATACCGGAGAAAAATCGGATATTAGTAACGGCACATGATGCATTCGGTTACTTTGGCAAGGCGTACGGAATGAAAGTAACAGGTTTGCAAGGAATGAATACGATGTCGGAATATGGCTCTAAAGATGTAAGTGAGTTGCGTGACTTCCTTGTGACAAATGGAATTAAAGGTGTGTTTATTGAATCAAGTGTATCCTCGAAATCAATAGAATCGGTTATTGAGGGGGCTAAGAAGTTAGGTCATGACGTAGTTATCGGTGGTCAGCTTTTCTCTGATGCAATGGGCAACAAAGGCACGCCAGAAGGTACTTATATCGGGATGGTTAAACATAACATAGATACGATTGTGAAATCGTTGAAGTAACGATAAATGCGTGAGCGAGAGTGAGTGATAAATATGAGTACAGCCCATACAAAATTAGCGTCAGGGACAGCGACTGTTGCACCACTGACTATTAATGGACTGAGTGTAGCCTATCAGAAGAAACCTGTTCTTCGGAATGTAACATTCGAAGTGAAAGAAGGCGAATTGATTGGTGTCATTGGCCCAAATGGGGCAGGGAAATCAACAATGATGAAAGCAGCACTCGGATTAATTCCAAGTATTAGCGGAGAGGTACTCGTCTACGGGAAGCCCTACAAATCTCAGCGGAAGCTAATTGGTTATGTACCACAGCGAGAGTCAGTTGATTGGGATTTTCCTACGAATGCACTTGATGTTGTTCTTATGGGGACTTATGGACGA
This sequence comes from Paenibacillus sp. L3-i20, assembly GCF_022180385.2. Taxonomy (GTDB): domain Bacteria; phylum Bacillota; class Bacilli; order Paenibacillales; family Paenibacillaceae; genus Pristimantibacillus. Next base: position 2,172,714 of record NZ_BQME02000002.1, on the reverse strand, counting down.
TTGGGATGGTTTGGAAGACCAAGAGCGAAGGAGAAGGCACTTGCCCTTGAATGTTTGGATAAGGTAGGAATGGCAGATTTCGCTGATCGACAAATAAGTCAATTGTCTGGTGGGCAGCAGCAACGTGTATTTTTGGCAAGGGCGCTTGCTCAGAATGCAAAGCTTTATTTTATGGATGAGCCTTTTGCTGGTGTAGACGCGGCAACTGAAAAGGCAATTATTACGTTGCTGCAAGAACTAAAAAAGCAAGGTAAAACGGTCATTGTCGTTCACCACGACTTGGCAACGGTTGAGCATTATTTCGATTCTGTTCTTCTGCTCAATGTCGAGTTGCAAGCATTCGGTCCAACAGCTACTACATTCACCCATGATCAATTGCAGCGTACGTACGGTGGGAGATTAGCTTTTTTGGATCAGAGTGCAGCCCTTTCGAGTAGCAATGTTGACAGGGGTGTCCATACATGAAAAACATTATAGATATGTTAGCAGATCCGAATATGCAATGGATATTTCTTGGCTGTTTGTTGCTCGGATTGAGTAGCGGTGTTATCGGCAGTTTTTCATATTTGCGCAAGCAAAGTCTGGTCGGAGATACGCTTGCCCACGCAGCATTGCCAGGCATTTGTATTGCTTTTATGCTGACAGGTGCCAAATCCATTGGCGTATTTCTTGTAGGAGCAACTATTTCAGGTATTATTGCTACTTTCGGTATTGGATTTATAACGAGGCATTCCAGATTGAAGCAGGACGCTGCGCTCGGAATCGTATTAAGTACTTTCTTTGGTCTTGGTATTGTACTTTTGACGTTTATCCAGCATGGTGATTATGGCAATCAATCCGGTTTAGATAAGTTTTTGTTCGGGCAAGCAGCCGCCATGGTTGGTTCGGATGTCGTTATTATGTCGATCATTAGTGTTTCTCTAATTACAATATGTACATTATTATTTAAACAGTTCAAATTAATTTCCTTTGACCCTGGTTTTGCTAAAGGTATTGGTTATCCCGTAGCTTTGTTAGAACAATTACTTATGCTCTTGACAGTAGTTGCGGTTGTAGTAGGCATTCAAGCGGTAGGTGTTGTCCTCATTGCTGCCTTGCTCATTACTCCGGCTGTATCAGCAAGATATTGGACGAATCGCCTTGGTATTATGGTTGCTCTAGCCGGTTTCTTCGGTGCTTTAAGCGGTGCGCTTGGCACTTGGGTTAGCTCATCCGTTTCTAACCTGCCTACAGGACCAGTAACCGTGCTTGCAGCCACTTTGTTTTTTGGTATTTCAATATTATTTGGTCCTGAGCGTGGATTACTTGCTAAGGCACTATTACGTATTAGAGTAAAAAGAAAGTTCCAATTGGAGGGCGAAGTCATCAGGAGAGAACGGATGAAGGAGGAGACGGCACTATGAGTGACTTTTGGATCTTGTTGACAGGTTCTTTAGTAGCTGCCTGTTGCGCAATTGTCGGTGTTTTTCTCGTGCTCCGTAAGATGGCGATGATCGGTGATGCTATAAGTCATTCCGTTATGCCTGGTATCGTCATCGCTTTTCTTCTGAGCGGCTCCAGAGATTCGTTGCTTATGATGTTTGCTGCACTTCTATTTGGTCTTTTATCAACTTTTTTAATCGGATTATTTCAAAGAAGCGGTATTCAATCTGATGCCTCAATCGGTGTTGTTTTCACCGCATTATTTGCTATTGGCGTTATATTGGTCAGCCTATTTGCTAGACAAGTGCACTTGGATCAAGATGCGATATTGTATGGTGAAATAGCATTTGTGCACTGGAATATTTGGGAGGTTGGCGGCGTTAATTTGGGGCCAAAAGCAGTATGGCTACTTGGTATAACGCTTGTCGTTATTGCAACAGTAATTGGATTGTTTTATAAGCAGTTTAAGTTGTGTGCGTTCGACCCTGCACTAGCTGCTGCAATAGGTATACCAGTTGCATTGTTCCATTACTTACTGATGGCATTAGTTTCGATGGCTACGGTCAGTTCGTTCGAGAGTGTCGGTGCTATTCTAGTTGTAGGATTGCTCATAATTCCAGCTTCGACAGCTTATTTATTAACGGATAAGCTTGGTGTTATGATCGGGCTCAGCATTGTGACTGGTATTGCAAGTACGTTCATTGGCTACGGAGCGTCGATCATGCTAGATGCATCCATTGCAGGTTGTATTGTATGCGGAGCGGGTCTATTGTTCGTATTAGCTTTTCTATTTTCCCCATCGCATGGTGTTGTTGTCCGTAAGGTTCGACAACGTAAGCTGTCGCTTGAAAGTGTTAACGTTGCTAAGTAATTTGAGCAAAGTATATGTTATATAAGAGGGTGTCTCCAGTAGTCAATTTCAGTTGACTTTGGGAGCCATCCTTTTTTTGATGATTTGTGATAAAATAAACTGTACGCAATGATCGGATAAGGAGATGGGCAGTATGACGAAGTACAAGCTAGTTGCATTAGATATGGACGGCACATTGCTTAATGATCAGAGCGAGATCAGTAGTGAAAACGCTGAATGGATCAAAAAAGCGATAGATGCTGGAGTAACCGTAAGCTTCTCTACAGGGAGAGGTTTTAAAAGCGCATTGCCTTTCGCAGAGCAGTTGAAGCTCGATTCGCCGATGATTACAGTCAATGGCGGCGAAATTTGGACTAGGCCACATGTGCTTCATAAGCGTACCGAGCTTAGTCCTTATTATGTGAAGCGTCTGCATGAGCTTGCTCTTCAATATGGAGAGACGTGGTTTTGGGCGTATACAACAGAAACCATTTATAATAAAGAACGCTGGTTTGACGCTGCACATAACTATGATACTTTTAATTGGTTGAAATTCGGCTATTATACGGAGGATGATCTTGCCCGTGAAAGTATATTAGCTGAAGTTCAGAGCTGGGGAGCGCTAGAGATTACAAATTCCTCGCTTCATAATATTGAGCTTAATCCTCAAGGCATTTCGAAAGCAAGTGCACTCAAGGATCTATGTCAATGGATGAACATTGATATGTCTCAGGTTGTAGCTGCTGGAGACAGCCTCAACGATATTGCTGCCATTCGAGAAGCGGGGCTAGGTGTTGCTATGGGTAATGCACAAGAGGCGGTTAAAAATGCTGCCGATGTTATAACAGTGACGAATAATGAGAATGGAATTGCAGAAATCATTAAGAAGTACGTATTGTCTTAGGGTATTAATGTAGGAGGGGGACAAGAAAGTGGATATTTTGGGCTGGAGTTTAATTATTATACTCTTCATCATCGGTATGGCGGGTACGATTTATCCGATATTACCAGGAGTAGTCGCCATCTACGGTGCATTTTTTGTATATGGATTTTTCTTCTCATTTAGTGAGTTCGGAGTTTTCTTCTGGATTATTCAAACGTTAATTCTAGTCGTTTTGTTTGTCGCGGACTATGCGGTCAGCGCATGGGGGGTCAAACGATTCGGGGGAAGCAAAGCCTCGATCGTCGGCAGTACAATTGGACTTATTTTTGGACCGTTTGTCATCCCGGCCTTTGGTTTAATTATTGGACCATTCGCGGGTGCAGTTATCGGTGAAATGATTTCAGGTAAAAACTTTGAACATTCATTAAAGGTAGGCTGGGGCTCGCTAGTAGGTCTGTTTACAAGCGTTGTAGTCAAAATCATTTTGCAATTGCTTATGATTATTCTATTTATCCTTTGGCTTGTATTTTAAACAATAGCTACTTAAGAACGATCGAATCTGACTAATAAATTCGCTCTCTACAGTAGAATAAGGGGACAAAGAAGTTACAACCATGCTGAAAAAAGACTCTTTAATTAAAGGTACACTCATACTAGCTGCTGCGGCATTAGTTGCTCGATTTATCGGCTTATTCCAGCGCATACCGCTCGACTACATGTTTACTTCTGAAGGAATGGCAGCTTTCGGCGTTGCGAACCAAGTTTATTTAGTACTTCTTATTATTGCTACAGCTGGATTTCCAAGTGCCTTAAGCAAAATGGTATCTGAACGTTATGCTCTTGGCAAAGTGGACGAAGCAAAACGTATTTATCATGCTGCGCTTGTATTTGGCGCTGTTTCAGGTTTAATACTTGCCACATCATTATTTATTATGGCTCCATTTTTTGCGGATGTTATCGTAAGACAGCCTAATGCAGATCTTGCGATTAGAGCAATTGCACCTGCCTTATTATTTTTCCCTATTATCGCAATGATGCGAGGATATTTCCAAGGCAGACAGATGATGTCTGCTGGCGGAACGTCCCAAATTGTGGAGCAATTTCTTCGTGTTTTTGTAGGTATTGGATTAGGTTTATTAGTGATTAATCTTGGTTGGGGCGAGCGGTGGGGCGTAGCTGCTGTATCGTTTGGTAGTTTTGTTGGAGGTATTGGTGCATTATCGATTATGCTTATGTTTGCACGTAAGTTGAAACGACAAGATGCTGAGCTTAGCAACAGGTTTAACGGTGAAGCATCTACTGCAATGATGTCGCCAAAAGCTGCTCAACAATCCGTATCTACTCTTAAATTCAGAACAATATATAAAGAAATATTAGCGATGTCACTTCCTTCACTTGTAACTTCGATGGCGATCAATTTTATTTACTTATTTGACTTATCTTTGTTTATGAGACTTACAGAACCTTTTTATTCACATGCTGTTGCTACGGATGTTATGGGTGACTTTAGTGGTAAAGCGCAGTCTCTTGCAGGTATTCCGCCGATTTTGGCAATTGCGCTCGGTGCTTCGATAATACCGATCATCGCAACAGCGTATTCGGTCAAAAATCTTGGGGAAGTGCAGCGCCAAGCATCAAACGTAATGCGTGTCGTTTGTTTTACAGGAGTTCCTATAGCATTGTTGCTTACGATTGGAGCTTATTCCATTACAGGACTGTTATTTCCATCTCCAAGTGGTTATGAAGCAGTTGCGTTTTTATGTGCCGGAACGATACTACAAATTACGATGATGACATCCAACTCTATCCTTTATGGAATGGGTAAGCAACGAGTTTCGATGAAACATACGTTAATTGGATTGCTTTTAAAAGTAATCATTAGTATTGCTCTTGCACCATTCCTAGGTGTATTTGGTCTAATTATCGGCTCTACTATTTGTTTCATCGTCGTAACGCTATTAAATCTTCGCTGGATTAACAGAGAAGTAAAGTTAGTTGTGTTAGGCAAACGTTGGTTGCCTTATGTTGTAGCTATTGCAACAGCCGCATTGGCTGGATGGGGTGCAGAGGCAGGAGTTCTTGCTTTGACAGAGGGCCTGCACGATAAACTATCCTACTTTGCAGCAGCAGCAACAGCATCAATTGTTGTAGGTATCCTCTATGTAACTTTACTCATTGTGCTGCGAGTCATTACACCTGAAGATGCTGCTACATTACCTGGAGTGCTGCGCAAACCACTATTTAAAGTGATGCGCATTTTCAATCGAAGTTTTGGTTAACTGAAGTAACAGGCACTGCTGGACTCATGCCTTACGCATGAGTCTTTTTTATTTCAGAGTACTTATCATCACTGTAGAAGAATATTGTTAATTGGTGGGAATTCACTGTTGATCCTTACATTTACAATGAACTCACTTGTTTAGTACAATAGGTTAAGTCTAGTAGACAATAAAAGAATTAAAGGAGAGAAATCGTATAATGAAAATGTCCTTAAAGTTTAAAAAGGCATCGGTTGTTCTATTGGTGCTGACATTATTGTTTGTTGCAGGCTGCCAAGCAGTTGGCGGTTTAGATTTGAACAAAACACTCAAAAATGCACTTAAAGTTACAACGAGCGAAAGCAATCATTCATTAGAGTTTCAATTACATATGGATAAAGCTTTGCTAGAGGAAAGTAGCGAAGAGGATAAGGAGATTTACAATCTTCTGTCTCAAGTAAAGATTCAACTTGATAATGTGAAAATGCAGGATAAAACACATTTTTCACTTGAAGGCAGTCTAAAGTTAGGAACAGAAACGGAAATCGGCTTTGACATGCAAGCCAATGATAAATTGCTAGTTATTGATGTTGATGGTGCAAAGGAACCTTTCACTTTCGATGTGACTGGAGAAAAATTGCTTGAAATAAGTGGTTTGGAACTTGAAGAGATCGAAGGTTATACTAAAGCCACTAAACAAAACGAAGAATCAATTGCTAAAGTCTCAACAGAGCTAATCGATATCGTTGGTGAATATGGTATTAACAATTTGCCTAATCCGAAAAATATTAAAGTAAATGCTGTTAACGAGCCAATAAATGGCGTGAGCACATCATTGATGCATGTTCAAGCGTCGTTAAATGGACCTGAGATGTGGAGCTGGGTTAAATCGTATGTAGATGCACTTGTTGCTGATCGTGCGGGACTAGATGCTATGGTTTCGGGCATTATAAAAGTATTGGCGGCTAATCCTGACATTTGGGAATCGATCGGCGAAGCAGATCCTTTTAATAGCGGAGAGCTAGACGCAATGACTGAAGATGAGTTCGCGAAGGAATCATCCGAAGCACTATCAGAAATGTTGATTGAATTGCAAGGAGAGTTAAGCAAATTAGACAAGTCAGAAGATGAAATGCTCAAAGAAGCATTAACAGATGAATTAGTATTGAAAACAGACTTTTATGTAGATAGCAAGTTAGATATTCGTAAGCAACAATTTGAGCTAAGCTTTACTCCTAAATCAAGTGAAGAAGAGCCAGCTATTCCATTTGGTTTCACATTGAAATCTACTTCAGAGAGTTGGAATGTAAATGGTGTTGTTAAGGCGAATGCACCAGTTCTGACGAATAACCAAGTTGCTGTTGAAGACATTGTTACACTTCAAGGTTATCAGACGTTAAAGCTGTTTGATGAGAACTCTCAAATCCATGATCTTTTGAAAAATAAATTTCATTTAAACAAACAAAGCTATCAATCATTCTCTGATGATTATTACAATGCACCTATCATCATGCCTAGTTACATTACAATGGTAGCGGTACGTGATGTTGCTGACGTGTTCGGAGCAACAGTTACTTATGATCCTGCTACAAAAAAAGTAACCGTGTTTGATGAAGCGACAAATACAAAAATCGTCATTCAATCAGGAAGCAGCATTGCCCTCATCAATGGTAAGAAGGTAGAGTGGAAGCAACCTGTAGTGAATTTTAATGGTTCCATGTATGTTCCAGCTCGTAAGCTTGCAGAGGCGCTTGGAGCAGAAATTAATTGGGAGCCAGTAGATGAAGCAGCGAAGGTGCTAACAATTGAACGTGAACTATAAGGCTCAATTAAGGTGAAATAAATGTCATTACTTACAGCTAGGGAGGAATGTGCAACATGAACAAACTAACGACTGATGCTGCTTTCCGTGAAGCAACAATTGGAGAAGGACTGACAATAGCAGTATTCAAAACAACTTGGTGCAAAGACTGTCATTATATTAATCCGTTTATGCCTGATTTAGAAAACAAGTATGAGGGCCGGGTTCAGTTTTTTGAAGTAGATCGTGATGATTTACCTGATCTGTGTTCCGAACTTAACATCTTGGGAATTCCAAGCTTTATCGCTTTCAAAAACGGTAAAGAAGTTATTCGCTTCGTTAGTAAATTGCGTAAAACTCGCGAAGAAATTGAAGAGTTTGTTGATCGTGCAATTGCAGTAGGCAACTCTCTTAGCTAAGCGAAGTACAAGCAGAAGCATAAGTCCGTATGAAGATGAGGTTAATTACCTCTCGTCATACGGGCTTTCCTTTTTTTAAAAAGATTTCTAGCATGGAAGTGTCACATTTTCAACATGGCTTTTGCCCTTAGTTATCGATATAATTGAACTGTCATATTATACGGAAAATAGGTGATTTATTATGGTAACCGGCCGTTTTCGCGCGTTTGCTGTTGCAGCGTGCATCGGAATGCTACTTGTACTTCTTGCCGGAGCTCTTGTTACGAACACCGAATCAGGAAGAGGTTGCGGTGATGATTGGCCGCTGTGTCACGGTAAGTTTATTCCCGCTTATACGTTGGAATCAATGATTGAATACTCTCACCGGGTTGTAAGTGCCTTGGAAGGTATACTTGTATTAGGTGTTGCGATTTCTGTTTACAGGAAATACAAACGTAACCGCGAAGATTTTAAAGAAGCATTATTTTATTCAGGTTCTGCACTGATTTTTACTGTTGTACAAGCATTGATGGGAGCAGCAGCCGTAATGTGGCCTCAATCACCACCGATTATGGCGATTCATTTCGGCATATCGTTAGTTGCGTTCGCTGCAACAATGTTGCTTGTTATATGGGCATACCGGGTGAAGAATGGACCACAAAAAACATTTGTTGTCCCAAGGTCTATTTACCCTAGAGCATTAGCAGTTTCAATCTTCTGTTATGTGGTCGTATATTTAGGAGCCTTTATTCGTCATACGGATACAGCAGGTGGTTGTGAAGGTTGGCCGCTTTGCAACGGTCAAGTTATACCTGAAATGGATGGCGCGACAGGAGCAGTCTTTATTCACCGTGTAGGTGCGCTCATTCTTTCAATTATGATTGCGGGAATGTATTATCACATCAAAAAAGTAACTGCTGAAGAAGACGGATTGACGAAGCCTGCAAAATGGGTGTTGATTTTAATTATTGCACAAGTATTTAGTGGTGCGCTTTTAACTGCAACTGTCGACAATGAAAATGTATTTATTTTCACTAGCTTACTGCATAATTTAATTATAGTTGCATTGTTCGGAATACTAATGGATATAGTCGTTCGTTCGTGGAGATTGAGAGAAGGACGTAAGCAATAATGAACGTTGTGTATGTAGGACTTTAAAGTTTGCGGAGATTCATTGACCTGTAATTGCAAAGGAAGGACCAGAGCTGCTCTTCACGATTGTGAGGGCAGCCCTTCTGCATTACCCGGTATTGGAGCGAATATAAACTGTAGGAGGCAATGAATCATGCTTCATTTCATGTTTGACGAGCCAGAGAATGAACGGAATGAGACATTGACGGAGACCTATTCCTTAATGGATCAATTTGCTGCTATTATGGTGAAACGGATTAAGGATGGACAAGACCATAATAATAAACTGCGCAAATTCGAAATATGGACATTAGGCTTACGATCATCTCTCAGGGAGCTTGAGCAAAGTCAATATGCTGCCTTACGGTTTAAAGAACGTATCGTTTCTATTTCTGTTGAAGGAATGGAGGAGGCAGAGCGGCTGAATTACGAACGTTATGTTTATTTCGACAAAAATAGTTTTATTAGAGTATTTTCTTTGCTTGATAAACTCGGCACGCTGCTTAATGATCTGCTTGAGATGGAAACAGAGAAGATCAAACCTCACTTTTCCTACTTTACTGTCCTTAGATTTATGAGAGAGCGTAATGCACATCCTAATCTGACTTGGAAACTCAGTGCCATCAAGGATTTATATAAAGAACCGATGAATCGTCTTAGAAAAAGAAGAAATACAGAAATTCATTATATGAACTCCGAAATGCAAGATGATTTAATTCAAAATCAACGTATGTATGGTGAAGAAATACAGTTAGAAAATATAGCTCTGCAAGCCGATGATTTGGCCAGATGCCTATTAATGACGATTGAATCGTTACGATTAACTTTTCAATATGCATGTAAACTCATGAGAGACAAGCACGTATAATTCCGGGGGAGGGTGAACACTCGTGGAACTTAAGGGCAGAACTGCATTAGTGACAGGAAGCGCCAAAGGACTTGGTAAACGGACCGCATTGCAGCTCGCTGAACAAGGCTGTAATGTCATCATTAATTATTTGGAAAGTGAGCAAGAAGCACATCAAGTAAAGGCAACGATCGAAGAACTGGGCGTTAAGGCAATAACTGTACAAGCAGATATTACATCGATTGATGGAGCTCATAAGTTAGCTGATGAAGCAGAACGATGGGCTGGCGGAGTTGATATACTCGTTAATAATGCAGGTCCATTTGTCCGTAAGCGGCGTCTCTTCAGCGAATATGATGAAGAAACGATCATTAAGCTGCTTCACGGCAACCTGCTGAGTGTTATGCTGCTTGATCACAGACTTTTGCCTGGTATGCGTGAACGCAGATGGGGAAGAATTATTCATTTTGGCTTTGGACATGCCAATGAAGCTAGAGCTTGGCCTCATCGTGCGGTGTATGCAGCAGCAAAAACGGGATTAGTTTCCTTCACGAAGTCTTTAGCTGTTGAGGAAGCACCGTTTGGTATAACCGTTAATTTAATTGGACCTGGAGATATTAGAGGCATTAACAAGGAAAGATCGATCGAGGATGTTGAAGCAGATTATGATGCTGAGACACCTATGGGTAGACCCGGTGTAGGAGAAGATGTAGCCCGAGTCATATTGTTCCTATGCGAAAATAAATCTAATTTCCTAACGGGCAATGTGATAGATGTTACCGGTGGCTTTGATCCAATTAGAGCCAATATTAAAGGAATGTTCTAATATTGTTTACAAAAAAAGAGTCTTATCCGGGGAGGAGGAAGCTAGGCTTCCCCTCTGGATAAGACTCTTTATGTGTTAGAATACTTGAACGACTTCGATTACGCCATCTACTTCTTCAAGCAACGCACGCTCGATACCAGCCTTAAGCGTGATCGTGGAGCTTGGGCAGCTTCCGCATGCACCCACTAGACGAAGTTTAACGATGCCGTCTTCAACATCTACCAATTCAACGTCGCCGCCGTCCCGCTGCAGGAATGGACGAAGCTTATCAAGAACGTCTAAAACCTCATCATACATTGTATCTTGAACCTGTTCACTCATTGCAATCAACTCCTTTCTCCCCTATTATAGTACAAAGTGAAGCAATTGAAAATGGATCGTAATCCGCAATTATAAAAAGTAAGGTGATTCTTATGTTCAAACCAATGATCGAGTTTTGCGCCAGCAATATGCACCATGGTACTGATCGGATTATGAACCGATTAGAGCAAGATGAATCTTTTGAAGTAATCGAATACGGATGTCTTGGCAATTGCGGCGAATGTTATTTAAAACCGTTTGCTTTAGTTGAAGGAACAATTGTAGCTGCCGATTCCGTAGATGAACTTGATGAGCTGATACTTGTAGCTCTCAAACAACAAGAATCGGATAAAGAAGCGCTAGATAGGCTCATTGATGACTTGTAAGCAAGAGCATATGCTTAAGTTACATTCAATTAACCTAGATGTCTCTTAGAGCGCCATAATATACCACTCTTCACAAGTCGGGGCACTCTGCCTAGAATTGGAGTGCCTCCCATTATACCGAAGCCGCTTTTTTTGCCGAGCGAGCCAAGAACACCTTTTAACTTTATTTGGCCAAGCTTTGGAGTCTTATCATTCCAAATGGCATGAAGTACTTCAGCAATTTGTTTTCCTTGGGCTCCAGCAGCCTGACCGCTTGGTGAAAGCGACAATGCAGCACAATCACCAACAACATAAATATTAGTAAAGTCCGGAAGCTGATGATAATTATTAATAATTAGTCGACCTTGAGAGTCTTTTGGGAGGTCGATGCGTTGAACGAGTTCAACTGGCTGGATACCTGCTGTCCAAACGGTTACATCTGTATGGAATGAGCTTGACGTAGCGGAATTATATAAAATTCCTTGTTCCAAGCGAGATAAGGAAACCCCGCCCCACATTTCTACCTCATGCTCTGTAAACCATTCTGCTACGTAATCTTGAAGTCTGCCTGGAAAAGAGGACAGCACCTTCGAACCTCTGTCTATAATACGGATATTAAGATCAGGACGGCTCTCACGAAGCTCGGATGCGACCTCTACGCCACTAAGTCCGCCACCTACGATAGAAACTTGTCCGTATGGTTTAACGTCGTTAAGCAGCGCATAAGTTCTTCTTGCAGCAGAGAACGTTTGGATACTCGTCGAGTATTGTTCTGCCCCTTCAATACCATGGTACTTATCGGTACATCCAAGTCCAATAACAAGCCAGTCATAAGAAATCGGATCTTGCCCTTCTAGCATGACAAGCTGCGCTTCTTTATCAATCTCTGTAATCTCACCATAAGTTAGTTGAACACGTGGATCAGATGGAAATTTTACACGCAACTCTAGGTCGGATACTGTGCCCGCTGCAAGCGCGTAATACTCTGTTTTCAAACCTTGGAAAGGCATTCGATCAATTAATTCAATCGTAATATCACTCGGCAGTTGTTTTTCTAACAGTTCATTTACAATAGCAGCTCCGCCGTAGCCGCCTCCTAAAATGACTAATTTTCTCATTGGTTTCCCAGCTCCACGCTTCGTGATGTTGGTAGTAGGTTGTGCCTACTGCCGCTTGTTTAATCATTCGTAAATTTTGATCTCATTGTAGAAAGTATCACGTTCAACAGGTATTCGTCCAGCACCTTTTATAAGCCAAATCAGATCTTCGCGAGTAATGCCTTCTGGAGTTAATGCTCCAGCTGCATGGCTGATCTTTTCTTTAACAATTGTTCCGTGCGCATCAGAAGCACCCATAGTTAATGCTACTTGTGTAAGCTGAACGCCGATGTTGATAAAGTAGGCTTTAATATGTTGGAAGTTATCAAGCATTAATCGGCTAATTGCAATCGTCTTCAAATCCTCGAATGCTGAATTGCGCCGCCTAATGCCAGCTCTCGGATTTATCGGTTGCATAGAGAGCGGAATGAATACCAAGAAGCCATTTGTTTCATCCTGAAGTTCACGAATATGAATCAAGTGACGAATTCGATCCTCTTTTGTTTCGATTGATCCATACAACATCGTTGTATGAGTGCGAAGCCCTAATCCATGAGCTGTGCGATGTACATCAAGATATTGGGAAACATCTGCTTTATCAACACGCATTTTTTTGCGATAATGATCGGACAAAATTTCGGCGCCGCCACCAGTAAGCGACTCTAGTCCAGCTTTCATAAGCTCCTGTAATACTTCCTTGTAGCTAAGTCCGCTAATGCGCGAGAAGAAGTCGATCTCTGCCGCAGTATATGCCTTCAACGTGACATCCGGATAATGTGCCTTCAGCGCTTTGAGAGAATCTACATAATATTGGAATGGAACATGGGTATTATGTCCACCAACAATATGGAACTCACGAACACCTGGATGGAAGTGCTGCTCCACATATTGGATCATTTGTTCACCAGAAAGCGTATAGGAACCAGCTTCACCCTCATCTTTACGGAAATTGCAGAAAGCACAGTGTGCTTCGCATACGTTAGTGAAGTACAGACTCATATTTTCGATAAAATAAACCTTTTTACCGTTTTTGCGCATTGCGACTTCGTTCGCAAGTTGACCAATCGTAAGCAAGTCGTCGGACTCGTATAGGAAAACGCCATCTTCCAAAGTCAATCGCTGACCATGACGCACTTTTTCGATAATATGTTGCATACGGTTTTCCTGTGTTGGTAAAACAACGTTCATGGAAAAGCCTCCTTCATATCATTGTGGTACGTTACAGGTTAGTTTGTGAAAAAAATAACTTGAAATAACGTTTTAATAAGCTCTAACTATTATAAACCTCACACGTAACTCGGGCAACAAGAAAGTCATACAAGTTAGTGCGAAGAAGGTAAGCGTGGATGAAATCTAGCTAGAGACCAATTAGCTTGAGGAAGTAAGCAATGTGGAGTATACTATGGATAAGTAAGTGAATGATTGAGTAACGGATGGAGGGATGTAAATTGATCACAATTAGTGAACTAGCATCTGAAAAAATAAAAGAAATGTTGGAGCAAGAAGAATCACCCGATCTTTTCCTGCGTGTTGGTGTTAAGGAAGGCGGTTGCAGTGGATTTTCCTACGGTATGGGATTTGATGATGTGCAGAACGAAGGAGATCAACTACTAAGCCAAGAAGGTCTAAAGATCGTTGTCGACGGCGACAGTATTAAATATTTGCATGGCCTAGTTATTGATTATAAAGAGTCTGCTATGGGCGGCGGTTTTACGATTGAGAACCCAAATGCAAGCGCAACATGCGGATGTGGATCTTCATTCCGTACAGCAGTAGACGCAGGAAAGCCTTCAGAGGCTGGCGAGTGCTAGTATAGAATGGAATACTCCTTACATGGACGATGTGTAAGGAGTTTTTTTTCATTGATGATACGATCTTCAAATGGTGTATTCAGGACATCAATAGTATTGTTACAGTAATTTTGGAGCACGATATTTACTAGTACCGAGCCTAAGCGAGCTGTCTACTCTATTTATTTTGTTGATAAATTGTAAGTGTGATTTATATCACATCCATCATTTATGTTCCCGTATATACTTGGGACATAAACAGAAGGAGTGATGACAGATGTTAATGAACACATGGAGAAACAATCGCTACATAGCGGGATTAATTACAATTGTACGGATTGTATTAGGATTTCAGTGGATGTCGGCTGGATGGAATAAAATTACTGGTTCCGAATCGTTTGATGCAGGCGGCTATTTAACTCATGCGATTACAAAGCCAGTTATGGATAAAGCAACAGGGGAAGCGATATATCCAACCTATAATGCATTTATCGAACATCTCGTTTTGCCAAATGTGAAACTTATTAATATAATTATCCCATGGGGAGAATTTTTAGTTGGGCTTGGTTTAATACTTGGAGCCCTTACAGTAACGGCAGCGTTTTTCGGCATTATGATGAACTTCATGTTTTTGTTTGCCGGAACAGTTAGTAGCAATCCTTGGTTGTTGTTTTTAGGTATTCTCGTTATGACTGCTGGTGATAACGCAGGCCGCTATGGAGCTGACCGTTATGTACTTCCATGGTTAAAAAGAAATGTTGGAGTAAAGCTTATAAAGAAGAAAAACAATGGGGTTGGAAGCAGTGATTCTAAAGCTAGAGGAGCAACAGACAATCTATGAGAGAATGTATCTTCCACTTTAAAGTAATTAGAGGCAATAGTACTAAGGAGCTGCGGGCATTAATTATGCTGAAAGAGGACAAGGCTCCAACGATTACAGATTTTATTGAAGCATTCAAACAAATCGGCTATAACGTTAGATTAGAGAATGAGCAAGAACTTATCTTCGCTCCAGCAGGTGGAGAAGACTATAAGCTTGATGTTACTCGAATCGAAATAAAAGGTGAAGATGGGGAGAAGGAGCAGCATGATGGAGAACTTAAATCCATTGTCGAAAATCTGATCCGCACTAAATGGTGATTTTGTTTGCGAACAAGATCAAAATTTCTAATATATAAATAGGAAACAGCCATTGTAAAAATTTGAACTGTGACCCACAAGAAAGACACTTTAAAAAAAGTGCCCTTCTTGTGGGTCTTTTATGTTTTAATCAGAGTAATGGTGAGGGGCGGAATGAAAATATGAGGAATTTGAATCGTAAGTTATTCACTGAAGAGAATAGGAGAAGATTAGAAGCGAATCCGAATGTACAGCATGTATCGGAGACAAACATTGCATACACGCCTGAGTTTAAACTCTCTGCGTTAAGGGCCTACCAAGAAGGGGAAACACCTGTCGAGATATTCCTTAAGGCTGGCTTTGACCTGAGTCTCATCGGTCACAAAAAACCCAAGAATAGTTTAAAACGCTGGCGCGACATATACGCGAAGTTTGGGGAATTAGGGATTCAAGAAGATCGGAGAGGTAAAGGTAGTGGTGGACCAAGGCCCACCACTGACTTGTCTGCAGAAGAAGAATTACACAGAGCGAGAGCCAAAATTAAATTATTAGAAGCTGAGGTAGACTTTCTAAAAAAGCTAGAGGCGCTCGAACGGCAGAAAAAGAAACGTTAACACCTTCCGAGCGCTATGAGATTATTAACCATTCCATCCGAACGCATGGGCTACAGCGTATGACGCGTTTTCTGTGTGAACTTGCTATGGTAAGCACAAGTGGGTATTACAGGTGGGTTAAAGCAGAACCATATCGACAGCTCCGAGCAGCTGATGATGAACAGGACATACAACTCATCAAGCAACACTTTGAAGCATTGCGGGGTAGGGCTGGAGCCCTCGTAATCAAGATGCGTCTGGAGCAAATCAGCGGTGTCATCATGAACCACAAGAAAATTCGTCGTCTTATGCGCAAGTTCAATCTCGTTGCGGAGATCAGACAAGCGAATCCGTATCGGAGAATGGCCAAGGCAACGCAGGAGCATTTGACATGCTCAAATCTTTTGAAGCGTCAGTTTGACCAAGGAGAGCCAGAGAAAGTATTCCTCACCGATATCACATATCTGCGGTATGGAAGCGGCCAATGGGCATATTTTTCGTGTGTAAAGGATGGTGCAACCAGACAAATTCTTGCCGATTACGTCGCTACTACATTAGAGCTACCACTTGTCGAACAAACGATTCATCGCTTGTTGGAACGGCTAGATGGAAATGTTCATCCCGAAGCAATCTTTCACTCTGATCAAGGCATGCACTACACGCATCCTAAGATACAGCTTCAAATCAAGAAAGCTGGATTTAAGCAATCCATGTCCCGTAAAGGTAACTGCTGGGATAATGCTTCGATGGAATCATTCTTTGGGCATATGAAAGATGAGGTTGATTTTAAAGATTGTCAGACTATCAATGAGGTAAGGGCACGTGTAACTGATTACATTGCCTACTACAACTCCGAGCGGTATCAATGGTCGTTAAAAAAGATGACCCCTGACGAATTCAGAGGTCATCTCCTTGCTAGTTAAGACTGAGGGTGTTTATATAAACTGTCTACAATTAGGGTCACAGTTCAATTACGATGGCTGTTTTTTTGTATGAATATAAGAACTCTGATTGTCATATTGTCAACCAGAATAAAAATAATTTTTGTCGATTTTCAAAACATTTATATACAAATGAGTGAAAATTATCTATTCTATTGTTGAGTCAGTAACCGACATTCACGACTAGAGGGGCTCCATCTAACGAAGAAAGGAATGATGCTAATTGTGTAGCCATACAGTTAACCTGGGGAAAGGGGGGAGATAAGGAAGAAGTGGATTCATTTAAAATTATGAAAGCGCTTAACTGGCTCGTCCTAATTGTTCAAATGAGGTAAATAAAAGGGAGTGGTGACGGATGTTAAAGCTTTGGAGTGAATCAGTTTGGACCGCCTGGATAATTACGATAGTAAGAGTTTTATTGGGATACCAATGGTTAACTTCTGGCTGGGGTAAGTTGACTGGAGATACGGCGTTTGACGCATCGGGCTTTATTAAAAATGCTTTATCTAATCCCATTGCAGACAGAGCGACAGGTGATATGTTATATCCAACATATGTTGCATTTCTGGAGCATATAGCTCTCGCAAATATAAAAGTCATAAATATATTAATCCCTTGGGGAGAATTTCTTGTTGGAATAGGATTAATCGTTGGGGCTCTAACATTGACTGCGGCCTTTTTTGGCATATTGATGAACTTTACGTTTATGTTCTCTGGATCTCTAAGTCTCAATCCATATTTATTATTGCTAGGTTTCCTTATTCTCCTTGCTGGAAACAATGCCGGTCGCTTCGGTGCTGATCGATATTTGCTGCCATGGTTAAAGAGTACAGTTGCTCAACGATTTGGCAAACAGAGCAAGTCAAAGGGGATAAGCGTGAATAACGGTAATGTGTAGTTTGTTTTGCTAGTATAACATGAATGAGCAGCCTTCGCGCTACATGCGAAGGCTGCATTTATATTCGCAAAAGATGTAGGATTGTCCTGAATCATTTAACGATTCATTCGACTCCTCTTACAACATTTGCTTATAATACTAAATTAGATGAAGGAGATTTTGTACAAGCTATAAAGATAAGACTTATGGATTTATTAATCTGAGTAATAACCCCATCATAGTGAGACCTTTAGGAGGAGTTAGACATCATGTATCGCGTATTTATAATTGAAGATGACATGAAGATTGCATCGATTTTGAAAAGTAAAATGGAACAATATGGTTACATATCTGAGACAGCGACCCAATTTCAAGAGTTGATGCCTGAACTTCTCGCATTTGATCCGCAGTTGGTGCTTCTTGATATTAACCTTCCGTATTTCGATGGTTATTATTGGTGTAGACAGATTAGAACTCGTTCAAGTCTGCCTATCATCTTTATTTCGGCGCGTTCTGGTGAGATGGATCAGGTCATGGCAATTGAAAATGGAGGGGACGATTATATAACGAAACCTATTCAGCTGGAGCTATTAATGGCGAAGGTGCGTAGCAGCTTGCGAAGAGCGTATGGGGAATACGCTCCTATGATAGGTAATGTTACAACTGAGCAATCAAATAGTGATGGCTATGAGAATCGACAGGATTCATCCGTGCTATCTGTTCATGGTCTTACACTATTTATGAGTCGGAACGAACTGGAATGGGAGAAACGGCGTGTAGAGCTCACGAAAAACGAAGGACTGCTTGCTGAGTGTATTATGAGAAAGCCGGGGCAAATTGTGTCTCGTGAGCAGTTGCTGGAAGCGCTATGGGATGATGTTCAGTTTGTTGATGATAATACGCTAACTGTTAATGTGACCAGACTACGTAAGAAGCTCGAGGAAATAGGGCTGCCGAAAATAATTGAGACGATTCGTGGACAAGGTTATAAGCTCTCTACTGTACCGCTTGGTGAAGGTGAGGAGAAATGAGTAGAAGTGAAAATCGTATGTCCAAAATTAAATTCCTAACAGACCGTTTGTTATATGTATTGTGCTTATTCATCGTTATAGCACTTGCTTGTGCTTTATTTTTTTTGGAAAATGCGCGGTATCCAGGATTTATCGATCTGGGGACAATATCATATTTTGTAGCCCTTTCATTTTTTGTTATCGGGGTATGGCTTTTAGTTGACTATATGAGGCAGCGCTATTATTTCAAGCAAGTGAATGAGGCGATTGAGCGTTCCGATGATTTGAATGGAGCAACAATCGTTCAATCTGTCGTAACTGCTGAACAGAAGCTGGTGTCTAGCTTACTTCAAGAGCAGCATCGAGCTTACTTGAATGAGCTGAACAAATATCGCCGTCAGCAAGAACTCCATAACCACTTTGTTTTACAATGGGTGCATCATATGAAGACGCCTGTATCCGTTGTTGATTTACACATGCAGGAAGCCATTCATGATTTACCAAGCTCGGAGGGGGAGCAGAGGGCTTTAATTAGTAGTATCCAAGAAGAGACAGAGCGAATGACGCGTGGTCTTGATATGATGTTGTACACGGCACGATTGGATAAGTTCGAGCTGGATCTCCATGTGCGAAGAGTAGCGTTACACGAGAAGATACGGAGCGCAATTAATGAGCATAAGCGTTTATGTATAAAACATTCCATCTTTCCTCGGATAGAGGGTGAAGCATGGATGGAGACGGATGAAAAGTGGATATTGTTTGTCATTAATCAACTTATTGGTAATGCGATTAAATATAGTAAAGGCAAACAGGGCAGCAAGCATTTGTTATTCCGTTTAACAACACAAGGTGAAGGAATGGGCACACTTGAAGTCGTTGATGAAGGTATTGGAATAGCTCCACACGATCTTCCTCGCATTTTCGATCCTTTTTTTACAGGGGAAAATGGGCGAACAACTGGTGAGTCAACGGGGATGGGGCTATATTTGACGAAACGAGTTTGTTCTCGTCTTGGACATACTGTTACTGTACAATCCCAGCTTGGTGAAGGAACGACAGTTACTATTCAATTTCAACCCAGTGGTATTCATGTAATGGGATAAAAGCAATCGGGTGACAATAATGTAAGGTTAGCAAGATTAGAATGAAAGGGAAATCGATGGGTTGTTATTCCCCCGCAAGTTTATACTCGGTACATAGAGCCAAACATTATTAAGATTCCGAGGGGGATTACAAAAGATGAGCGTACTTAGTGCACAAGGGATTGGGAAAGTATATAGCAGTAAAGGTAATGTCGTTTATACGGCATTGGAAAATATTGATTTGCAGGTAGAAGCAGGGGAATTTGTTGGTGTTATGGGACCATCAGGGAGCGGGAAAACAACACTGCTTAATTTGCTGGCAACGATTGACCGCCCGACTTCAGGCGTAATTGAAATTAATGGAATCAATCCAACGAAGCTGACTGATAATAAGCTGGCATTGTTTCGTCGCAGTGAATTAGGTTTCGTATTTCAAGATTTTAATTTACTTGATACGTTATCGATTAAGGAAAATATTATTCTCCCACTCGTAATGGAAGGTATGTCTCCGAAATTGATCGAACAAAGACTGAAGCCCATCGTTGAAATGCTACAAATTGCAGCGATTTTGGAAAAACGCACTTATGAGGTGTCCGGAGGCCAGAAACAGCGCGCAGCAATAGCACGTGCGATTATTCATCAACCTTCGCTTGTACTTGCGGATGAACTGACTGGTAATTTGGATTCTAAATCGGCCAAAGATGTAATGGACTCTCTTAAAGAAATGAATGAACGCCTTAAAGCTACTGTACTTATGGTTACTCATGATCCATTCTCCGCCAGCTACTGCCAGCGAATTGTCTTTATAAAAGACGGCAAGTTCTTCTCAGAAATTCGTCGTGGTTCTAATCGTCAGGCCTTCTTCCAGCAA
Organism: Paenibacillus sp. L3-i20; assembly: GCF_022180385.2. Classification (GTDB taxonomy): domain Bacteria; phylum Bacillota; class Bacilli; order Paenibacillales; family Paenibacillaceae; genus Pristimantibacillus. The sequence goes on along the minus strand of NZ_BQME02000002.1, from coordinate 2,152,253 downwards.
ATACTGGATGCACTAAGTGTGTTGGGAGGGAATTTCGATGACGTTCCGTTCGCTCGCACTTAGTAATATTAGGGGCAACTGGCGTTCCTATAGCGCTTTTTTCCTGAGCAGTGTATTCTCAGTTCTCATTTTCTACATTTATGCGGCATTTATTATGCATCCTGATGTATTGAATGGAAATATTATGGCCGCTGAAAAAGTCCGTACGGGGATGCTTTATTGCTTGTACATTATTATCATATTTTCGTTCTTATTTATTTTGTATTCTAACTCTGCATTTCTTAAGACGAGGAAACAGGAGTTTGGGTTATTTTCCTTATTTGGTATGACAAAAGCTCAACTTAGGAAGCTTGTTATTTATGAAAATATTGTCATTTCGATATTGGCGATCTCTGTAGGAATTGGTTTAGGTGTCTTGTTTAGCAAACTCTTTTTTATGGCATTAGCAGCATTACTTGGTCTAGATACAACGATATCCTTTGTTATACCGCTGAAAGCGGTTTGGATGACCGCAGGTGGTTTTTTTACATTATTTATGGTCATATCAGTTTGGACAGTACTACGAATGAGACGTACAGAAATTATCGAGCTTCTAGGTGCATCAAAGCAACCAAAAGGAAAACTTGTTTATTCTCCATGGCTTGTAACTTTAGGTGTACTATGTCTTATTACAGGTTATAGTTTGGCAGTACTTATGACAGTTCGTACATTTGTCATTTTTTCTATGCCGATTTTGATTACAGTTATTGTTGGGACGTACTTATTATTTACACAATTAAGCATTGTGTTGCTGCGAGTTGTACAGAATCGTCATAGTATCTATTACAAAAGAACGAATATGCTCATTTTTGCACAATTAGGTTATAAAATTAAAGATAATGCTCGCATATTGTTTGTAGTATCTATTCTAAGCGCAGTTATAATGACGGCCATGGGTACCGTGTACCTTATGAATATTCAAGGCAAACAAGAAGTAGTGAAATCTGCTCCGTATACAATTAGTTATGTGGAACGTGGCTTGCATACTCAAAAAGTGATTAACCCTGATGAATTACGTAAAATTGTTCAGAATGATGGTCTCAGCATTAAATATGAAGCAAAAGTTATTGGAATTGGATATGAACAATATTCTGTGAAATTTGATAATGGATCTAGAATTGGAACTAACGAGGGATCAGAATATGAGCAACATGCAATGATTATCTCTGTTTCCGATTACAATAAGATGGCTAAATATCAAGGAAAGCAATCGATCATAGTTGAAAGTGGAAAGATGTTGGTTTTATATCCGTACTTTGAGCAAACAACTTTTGGGAGAGGTATTGCTAAGGGGAAAATAAATGGAAAAGAGATAGAAATTCCCGTTACAGACTCATCAAATACGATTGTAATGAACAATTGGATTACATCGAATTCCGTAACTTTTGTAATGGAAGACTTATCGTATATGAACCTTCTTACGAAGGTTTCTGAGGAAGAACAACTTGTATTCTATGGTTATGAGCTGGCTAATTGGGAAAAGGCTGCGCCGACAGTTAATAAGCTTGCGAAGCTAATTCCACAAGAGTTGAAGGAAGAAAGCGATTTTAGCCGTACGGTGCAATTTACTGAGGTGAAGGAAATGGTATCTCTCACTTTATTTATCGGTATGTTCATTAGCTTATTATTTTTTATTGCTGCAGGCAGCATGATTTATTTCAAGTTGTTCACAGAAATCCAAGAGGATCAAGCACAATTCAAGGGATTGTCTAGAATTGGGATGACGAGCAAAGAAATTCGCCGTATTGTAGTCACTCAAATTGGTATAATCTTTTATCTACCATGTATCGTTGGCATAAGCCATGCATTGTTTGCTATGGCGGCATTAGACAACTTAATGGAAACTTCAAATTGGATATACTCTTTTGTTGTAATTGGTATTTATGTTGGTATGCAGACGATCTACTTCCTTCTTGCAAGTAGAAGTTATATGAAAAGTATGATTCGTGGAACTGCAGCCTAACATGCGAGGCGGTCACCCTTTGTAGAGAAATCTACTAGTGGTGACCGTCTTTTTTCTTGCATGCAGATTGTTGCAATAATTTCGTTATAACTCATCATTCTTACTATATTCAGCTTCGATTTAAATCCACTACTTGTGAATAGCGCTTTTTAACATATATATTTTCCTACTCCATTATAATCTTCCGAAGTATCGGAGCATCGCTTTTATCATTTGTTCTCTGCCAATAGGTCCCCATGGATCCCATTCCCTGCTGTCGGGATAATAGACCTGACTGCCTTTGACTGCTCTCAGCTCCTGCCACCTAGGGTCGGATGAAAATTCATTAACATCAGGCTCCTCGCTCCAAATAATTAATATTCGATCGGGATCGAGCTGTACGAGATGATCAAATGCATCATTCATATAGGAACCGTGAGTTACACGTTCATCAGGTTTAAATTGAAGCCGATTGTAAAATAGTTCTGTAAACGCATGATCTCGAACTCCATATAGTCTGCAATTACCTGGAAGAAACCTAACGATAGTCCATTTTCCTTCCTTTGTGACAGGCTCCAGCTTGCGTCTAGCGTCTTGCTCAAGAATGGACATTGCTCTAATTACACGTTCAGCATCCGCCTTTCTATCAAGATGAGTAGCGATTCTGCGGAAATACTGTTCCCAGCTCGTAGAATCATCGATAAAGAAGGCGCTAGCATCTTCACCCCAATGTTTATCGCTGAGATCATCCTTTAATCTCGTTCGAAGGATGAGATCTGGAGATAGTTTAACTATATCGCTTGAACGAATCGGGCTCTCTGCGTTAAGTGCGATTGTTCCATCGAGACGATCATGCAAATAACTAGGAAATCCCGAGGGCGTAGTGAAATAGTTCGGATAACTTGGAGCAGCGATTGGAAGAATTCCTAAAGCTAGCAGGTGGTCTTGCAAAATAAGGCTGCTGACGACTGCTACTTTACGATCTCGTCGCTTCAAAAAGACTGATGGAGATATTCCTTCCGTCTTTTTGAAAACGCGGCTGAAGTAGAGCTCATCTTGATAGCCGACTGTGACTGCAATATCTCTTAAAGCTGCATGTTCATTAGTCATTAGCTCCTTGGCTTTAAGCATACGGAGCTTGGTCATATAATTGCCTGGTGTTAATCCAGTCATTTTCTTGAACGCTCGACAGTATGAACTTGGCGTCATGCCTGCTAATTGAGGCAGTTCACTAATTTGTAATGGCTTGGAAAGTCGCTGCTCCATATAATGTATGGTTGCTTGAATAGAATCATTTACATTTCTGCTTGCTACTCGCTGATGCGCATGCAGATGGAGCAACAGCTCGTAAAGTGTTAGCTGCCTGTGCATGGAACCTAATTCACCGCTAGAACTCATCGCCTGTCGCAGATGTGAAAGAAGTGTATCAGTTAAAGCGGATGCAGCTTGGTGAACGATACCTCCACTATGGAGAAACGATAAGCTGGATACGGCGGCTTGATCTTCATTTAAAAGCGTAACATTGTATTGAACGAGGGTGAATTTAAGAGTGCTGCCAGGGTCTGCCATTAACTCAAAGTTGCTTTCATCCCTATGAATGAAAAAAAATGCTCCCTCGCTGAGAGGACTAGAGGTGTTATCGCCAAAAAACAACATCCCTAATCCGCTATGTACAATTCCAATTGTACTGTTAATAGGTACGAAAGGCTCTGACCGAAAGCCTCCTTTATAATAAAGCGAGTGAAGCGCAACGGGAAAACAAGATTGATAGGTGCTGTTATTCACAGGGACACAGTCCTTTGCAAAAGAAATATAAAAATCTTAATTGATAACTATTATCAATTAAGATTTTAGCAATATTATCGTTTCAGGGCAACTATTGTTTACATAAAGTGGTCGATTGATTTTTTTGTCCATATGAATAAGGCAATATCGTGTATACAAAAGAAATTTGTCGATTAGTACAATAAATGATGAAAATGATTATCATTCACACAAGGCTGGGGGTTGTAAGATCATTATTAATCATTCAGTAAAGAAAAAGGTAGACAGTTACGAAAAACGTAATTTCTCATGGCTGCTCCTGATTCTGACCTTTATTTTATTAACTGGGTGCGGCACATCAAGTTCGGGCAATAAGGAAACAGCATCAGGGAACGTTGCACAGGGGAAGTCTTCTTCTAACGAGAAGGGTGATCCTTTCGCCGATATTGCTCCAGCAGACATAACGGACATGCCTACTGCTTTAAATGATATGTCTAGTCTAATTAAATCGTTCAAGATTGCAGTAGAATCGGACGATAAGGAAGAAGCAGTTCGGCAAGGGGACAGTATGGCAGCGATCTGGAAGGCAATAAGAGAGGAAGTAGCAAGAAATCAAGCAGAGCGCCACGATCAAATTAATAAGGATCTTAGTGAGTTGCTCAAAGTAGTGAAAGAAAAAGAGTTGGACAAAACGCTGCTTGTTGATCTTGATTATTCGCTTTACCAAGGGTTACGAGAAGTAAAACAGGCATTTACAAATTAAAAGGGACAGGTGATTACTAGAATGTTTAATCGGAAGAAATTATTTATTTCTATGTTAAGTCTTGCAATTGTTGTGGCGCTTATACCGGCTACAGCTGCTACAGCAGCAGCTAAAAAAATAAATGTAACGATCGATGGCAAGGCACAAAGCTTTGCTGTTAGCCCGAAAGTTGTAAATGGACGTACGATGGTTCCTTATCGCGCTATATCTGAATCACTTGGCGGTAAAGTTAAATACGATCAAAAAACAAAAAAAGCAACAATCGTTAAAGGAAATCAAACGGTTGAGCTTTCACAAGGCAGCAAAAATGCAAAAATCAATGGAAAAGCGGTTACTCTAGATGCAGCACCAGTTAATGAAAAAGGCAGCCTTCTTGTGCCATTGCGTTTTGTTGGTGAATCACTAGGTGTATGGGTGAACTGGAACAATGGTTCATCAACAGCTGTTCTTGAGACAAAACGTTCTTTCAAACATGAGTTTGGCACAGCACAACTAAACGCTGTTCCGAAACGTGTTGTTGTATTGTACAACGGAGCAGTGGACACTTCCGTAATGTTGGGAATTAAACCAGTAGGTGCTGTTGAATCTATCGTTCAACAACCATTCTATGAGTACATTCGTCCTCAACTAATCGGAACAAAGCTACTTGGTGACGAGCAACAACCGAACCTTGAAGCTATCGTTGCACTTAAGCCAGATGTAATTATTGCTTCAAAATGGCGTCATGAAAAAATTTATGACCAACTTAGCAAAATTGCTCCAACAGTTGTAACTAAAGAGTTCACTGACTGGCAAGAAAGTGTTGACGTTGTTTCCAGAGTAACGAATAAAGAAGATGTTGCTGCTAAGTTTATGGCTAGTTGGAATGCTAGCGTTGCTGACTTCAAAAAGAAATTGCCTGCAGACGTAAAAAACTCAACAGTATCAATCATTCGTGTTAACCCGAATGGTAGTGCACGTGCTTACTACAGCGGTTTTGCTTACTTGATCTTAAAAGATCTAGGATTTAAATCACCTGCTGCGCAAGTGAAATTTGCAGCAGACAAGGAAACAGACATTATCCCAGTTACTTCAAATGAACAAGTTGGATTGCTTGATGGAGATTACATCTTCGACTTTACAACGGATTGGGAAGGCGATGGAGCAATCTACAAACACCAAAAAACGTGGACAAGCAGCGAACTATGGAAAAACCTGAAGGGCGTTAAAGCAGGTAACTACTATAAAGTAAATGCTGTAACTTGGAACTTGTCTGCAGGTCCATTGGCAGCAAAACTTATGCTAGACGATCTTTACTTCTACTTCGGTCTAGAATAGTACAACTGTTTTAACATAATACGTGGATAAAACATGGATTTATAGCATGAAAGAATGGGCCCTCGAGGCTCATTCTTTTCGTGTATATTCATAACCATGAGAGGAAACAGAAATAACATGAGACAATTGACAAATGGGAACGTCTACAGAGTGATTGGTCTATTTATTAGTGTATTTGTGTTAGTTGTAAGTTTTCTATGCAGCATGAAATATGGCTTTCTGCCTATTAGCTGGCAGGACATCATTGGAGCATTCAAAAACTATGACAATACTGATATGGATCAGGTTGTAGTACAAACTTCAAGATTGCCGCGTGCATTAATTGCAGCTACAGTTGGAGCAAGCCTTGCTCTAGCAGGTGCTATTTTGCAGGCAGTAACACGAAACGCAATGGCATCCCCAAGTATATTAGGCATTAATGCAGGTGCTTCAGTAGCAGTCGTTTTCGCTATTACAATATTAAATGTCCGTGACATGAATGTGCTCACTTGGGTATCATTTGGAGGTGCGGCAGTCGCATCAGGTTGTGTGTATGTTCTTGGTTCTTTGGGTAGGGAAAGCTTATCCCCACTGAAGATTATTTTGGCTGGGGCAGCTATGACAGCCCTTTTTTCATCAGCTACACAAGGAATGCTGGTACTGAATGAAAATGGTTTGCAGGATGTCATGTTTTGGCTAGCTGGATCTGTTGGGGGAAGATCGATGGAATCTTTGCTTCCAGTGCTCCCTTATTTATGTATAGGCTGGATCGGAGCAATTCTGATGTCCAGGCAATGGAATGTATTGCTCATGGGTGAAGAATCAGCCAAGGGACTTGGTCAACATATTATTTCCGTGAAAATTATTGCAGCATTGCTTGTTGTACTGCTAGCTGGTAGTGCAGTTGCTGTGTCAGGACCAATAGGTCTAGTAGGAATTATTGTTCCGCATATTGCTAGAAAAGTGGTGGGCCAGGATTATCGGTGGCTCATTCCATATAGTGCTTTGTTTGGTGCAATCTTATTATTGCTTGCTGATGTTGCAGCACGGTTTATATTATTCCCGATTGAAGTACCGGTTGGTCTTATGACGGCAGCAATAGGTGCTCCATTCTTCATCTATCTTGCTAGAAAGGGGATGGTGAAGCGATGAATAGAGGAATTGCGGTTACAGGGCAGAGCACAGTACTAATAAAGCCGAAACGTTCTACGTCGATTTATGTTATTGGATTACTGTTATTATTAGTATTTATTTCAGCTCTTTATTTGATGTTAGGTGAGCGTTTTATTACACCTATGGAAGTATGGAGAGCAATTTTTGGTAAAGGTAATGGGGAACAAATCTTTATCGTACAGACATTACGTTCTCCACGTTTAATTGTTGGCTTGCTTATTGGCGCATCTTTAGCTGTATCCGGTGCGATATTGCAATCGATTGTCCGCAATCCGCTAGCGGCTCCTGATGTTGTAGGTATAACGGGAGGGGCGTCAGCAGGTGCTGTATTATTTTTAACCCGTTTTCCGGGTCTGTTCAGCGTCCATCTACTGCCTATCCCGGCTATGGTGGGTGCATTGATTGCGGCGTTAGTTGTCTATGCTCTTTCTTGGAAGGGCGGTGTCAGCTCTATACGACTTGTTCTTGTTGGTATAGGAGTTGCATCGATTCTTTCGGCATTTACATCGTTCTTGCTGATCTTTAGTCCTATTTACTCTGCGTCATCCGCATACATATGGCTGACCGGAACGATCTATGCAACGACATGGACTAATGTGTTCACGCTGTTGCCTTGGACAGTGGGGCTACTCCTAATTGTTGCTTTAAGTACCCGTCACATTAATGTACAACTGCTAGGTGATGAATTGGCTACAGGTTTAGGAAGTGCTGTGCAGCGTCATCGTTTCTTGCTGCTGCTGCTTAGTGTTGCGCTAGCGGGTTCAGCGGTTTCGATTGGTGGTGTCATCGGCTTTGTAGGACTTATCGCACCGCATATGGCCCGTAAGCTGATTGGACCTGTTATGAGCAGGGTGTTGCCTGTAAGTGCATTAATCGGGGCTATTCTAGTTGTCTCAGCGGATCTCATTGGCCGAGTGGCATTTCTTCCGCTTGATATTCCAGTTGGAGTATTTACTGCAGCAATTGGTGCGCCTTTCTTTATTTATTTACTTTATCGTACACGTAACCAAGGCTAACACTTCCATGTATACATTTAACACAAAAACTGCTCCATTGTCTGTTATGACAGTGGAGCAGTTTTATTTGTTTTAGAGAAAATTTACTTCAATATGAACAACCTCGGAGCGACTTCCGATTCGGATAGGTGGTCCCCAGAAGCCGAAGCCAGATGACACAACCGCATTAAGCTCTTTTATTCGCTTGTAACCCCAATCCAGTTCGAACATTCGTTTCGTTATCAAATGATTTGGCATCATTTGTCCACGATGCGTATGTCCTGAAAGACTAAGGTCGATGCCGTTGTCAGCGGCGGCAATAAGATCTGTCGGCTGATGATCCAGCATAATTAGCGGCAATGAAGGATCTAGTGGAGCAATCAGGTCAGCAATCGATTTTCTGCCATTAGGCCCCAAGCTTGCCGCTACTTTGTCCTTGCGACCAATAACGATAAAGCTATTATCAATGACTGCTGTTTCGTCCATTAATACTCGAATGCCGATAGCTTCGAGTGTTTTTACGAATTCGGGAACCTTTTTGCCGATATATTCATGATTACCTGTCACTGCAAACACACCGAGTGGAGCTTTGAGCTTACTAAGCGTCGCAGACATTCCTTTCTGGAGAAACGGCGTTAGATCATCATCCAAAATATCTCCTGGCAGCAATATGATATCGGGATTGATTTCGTTTACTTTCGAAATCAACCTCTCCAGATGATTGTTACCAATAACCGTACCCAAATGCAGATCCGATGCCATTGCGATACGAAGTGTTTTTCTATTGCCTGCTTGCTTTGATACATTTACTTCATAATGACGAATGACGGGACTCCATGCATTTCTGGAACCTATCGAGAGAAGGACGAGCAAAATTGCGATTACCGCTATTCCCACTCCAATAATATACATTTCTTTAGAAGCACCGCTCGACTTCAACAAAAGTGCCACAATATTTGCTATTGGCAGTAGAAGAACCCCATATTGCAAAATGGCAAACCAATAGGAACCTAACAGCTTGAGTGGTTCAGCGATTGGTCTTAGACGTGTGGATTGTCCCATTCGTCCAAGCAAATAGGCAAGTGCAAGAATGATAACTATGGCAGTATAGGGAATTGACTGTTTCATGCCCGTTAATTCGGAAAGGAAAAGCCAGCCGTTCCAGCCGATATAAGCTGCGAGTGCACCATAGAATGAAAAGAAAGCGGTAATCGTTGCAACGATACGGAAATTCATATGGGGCGTATGCTCCTTCTTAATATAGAAATAATAGTGTTATAAAACTATAGCATAATTGAAGTAGAGTAACCAACTCTGATAGAGTTACTATCTTTTAATCTGTAAAATGAGTTTGATTCTTTCAGTATTGTTGTATGTTTGTAAGGTAAATCGATGGTTCGATTGTACAAATGAAATTAATATTGAGAAATACTTTTGCCTCAGGAGGAAATTATGAAACGTTTTGAAATTAAGGGTCGCATTGATGAACTGGATTTTTTGAGAGGGTTCGCTCTCCTTGGTATTTTATTGCTAAATGTTATTGCACTGCTTGACATTACTACACCATCACCCGATTCGGCTGGAGAGACTTATCAAAAAATGTTGTATCTATTTGCTGAAGCTCGATTTTTTAGCATCTTTTCATTTCTGTTCGGTATTGGATTTTATATGTTTATTTCGAGAGCTAACGCCAAGGGTAGAAATGGCTATTTGCTATTTTTAAGAAGACTTCTTGTATTATTTGGTTTTGGAATTGTTCATTCTTTCTTTCATCCGGGTGAGGCACTAACGATATATGCCGTATGTGGATTGCTTTTGCTTCCAATGTATAAAGTGAAGAGAGAAATTAACTTAATCGTAGCCATTGTGTTGTTAGTTTTGTTTTCAATGATGGGTATTAAAGGTTTATTGCCATTACCCTATATTCTTTTAGGGATTGCCACAGGCCAATTTACATTTATTGAGCAGCTAGCGAAGCACCGTAAAGCAATAATTGTAAGTACGATAATTATTACAGTACTTGCAGCAGCAAGCCTATTTTATCAATATCAATATGCACCTGCGGCTCCGTTTCAGCTCTTTATACTGGAAGGAACCAATGATCCCATTATGGAACAGGCGTCAACTTATATGAAAATAGGTGTATGGAACAGTTCGCTAGTAACCTTTGCGTACATCGGTATTCTACTTGTACTCCTGCAAGCAGAATGGATTCGCAAATTGCTAAAGCCATTGCAAGCATTGGGGAAGATGGCACTTACTAACTATATCGGACAGACGGTACTCGTATTGATTGCTGGCCATTGGATGAATTTATTTAAAAGTATTGGACTCATGGAGTCGTTATCATTGTGTATAGGGATACTTGTTTTTCAAATGTTATTTAGTGTAATTTGGCTGAAGTATTTCGTAATGGGGCCACTTGAATGGATATGGCGAGCGGCAACCTACTTTCAATGGCCTCCCCTCCGTCGACAGAAACAAAAGTTGAATGGATAAGGTCAGCGTTGCATGGGTTATTTGCTTGTGGTATCTTGTCCCTAGCGCAAGAAGATTGGGGAGAAGATCGTAATGAAAGTACTAGTATTGGCAGAAAAACCAAGTGTTGCGAAAGAAATTGCAAGAGTGCTTGGCTGCGTAACGAAACAAAAGAGTTATTTTGAAGGGCCAAAGTATGTTGTTACTTGGGCACTTGGACATTTGGTCACATTAGCAGAACCAGAAGATTACGATGTGAAATTCCGTACATGGAATTTGGAGGATCTTCCACTGTTGCCTAATAAGATGAACTTAAAGGTGATGAAAGAAACTTCTCATCAATTCCGAGCAGTGTCACAGCTTTGCAAACGAAGTGATATCAGTGAGCTCATTATAGCGACTGACGCAGGTCGCGAAGGTGAACTTGTTGCACGCTGGATTATGGAGCTAGTTAATTGGAAAAAACCGTTTAAGCGACTTTGGATATCTTCACAGACTGATCAAGCGATTAAAGAAGGTTTTAAGTCCGTTAAACCAGGTAAGGACTATGACCATCTTTATGCATCCGCAGTATGTCGAGCAGAGGCAGATTGGCTAATTGGTCTTAATATGACAAGAGCGCTCACAGTGAAATATAATGCGCAATTAGCAGCAGGCCGCGTACAAACTCCAACGTTATCTATGCTAATGGTTAGAGAAAATGAGATTGGCCAGTTTCAATCACAGCCATATTGGACCATTGGCGCTAGCTTTGGTGGATTCACGGCACAATGGCGTCAGAAGGATGGTCATGACGGCAGGTTATGGAGTCGTGAGGAGGCGGATAAGGTTGCTCTGAGAGCAAGCACAGCAGGTAATGCTGTAGTTGAGAAGCTGCGTACTACGGAGCGGTCACAACCGCATCCTGAGGCCTATGATCTCACTGAGCTGCAACGTGATGCGAATAAACGCCTTGGCTTCTCTGCCAAACAAACGTCCAACGTTCTGCAAAAGCTATATGAGCAACATAAAATCGTTACTTATCCGAGGACAGACTCCAGGCATTTAACAAGTGATATGGTCTCTTCGTTAAAGGGACGACTAGAAAGTGTTGCAGTAGGGCCTTACGCCCCTCTAGCTCGTAAATGTCTCCGGTCACCGTTGCAAATTACGAAACGAATCGTCGACGATAGCCGGGTAAGCGATCATCATGCTATTATTCCAACGGAACAATATGTGAATTTAAATGCACTTACTAACGAAGAACGACGATTATATGATCTTATAGTCCGAAGATTTATTTCTTTATTCTATGGACCCTATCGATATGACGAAACGAGTGTCACTCTACTTGCTGGTGGGGAACGCTTTTATGTGAAAGGTAAAATGGATAAGGATATCGGTTGGAAGGAGCTGTACCAAGGGGGCGGTGAGTCGCTCTATGATGAAAATGATGAGGAAGCTGAAGGGAATGCTGACATAGCTCAAGCTGAACGTCAGCGATCTCAAACGTTACCATCTATTCAAGAAGGTCAGTCATTAACACTAAAGCAATCAGCAGTTAAGGAACTTCGCACACTGCCGCCAGCACGATATACAGAAGCAACGTTGTTAACACAAATGGAGAAGCACGGACTTGGCACTCCAGCAACGCGTGCCGACATTATTGAGAAGTTGCTAGCTACGGATACGATTGAGAGAACAAGAAATACATTAGCGCCTACAGGGAAAGGGAAGCAGCTTATCGAGCTAGTGGTAGAAGAACTTCGCAGTCCTGAACTGACTGCTCGCTGGGAAAGTGAGCTGGAGCGGATTGCCAAAGGTAAGGGAGATGCTGCAGTATTTATGCGGGGTATCCGCGAACAAGCGATAAAGTGGGTCGCTGAAGTAAAAAGAGAAACAAAGGAATACAAACCGCATAATTTGACCGGCTCTATTTGCCCTGATTGCAGTAAGCCATTACTTGAAGTTAAAGGGAAGCGGGGCAAATCGCTTGTATGCTCTGACCGAGAGTGTACCTATCGCAGAGCAGCTGAGCCAGTTTTGCTCAATAAGCGTTGTCCACAGTGCCATAAAAAAATGGAGATGCATACGGGTAAAGCTGGCAAGTATGCGCAGTGCAAGCCATGTAACGTAATTGAAATGCTCGGCGACAAAGATGGAAGTCGGATTAATCGAAGGGAACAGCAGAAGCTTGTGCAGCAATTTAGTGATAATACACCTATGGCGAACAGTTTAGCTGATAAGCTCAAAGCCGCACTGGAGAAACAATCGGAATAACGTCGCTTGTTATCGACAATCATCCAAGAAGGTTGGCAATTGCCGACATATAGTAAAGGATGATAATAACGATAAAGGAGTGCGGCTAAATTGACTAATCATGACGGGAGGCAACTTGCAAGCAAATGGGCCAAAACGGAGGCGCTGCTTTCACATCGGGCTCTTGTTCCGCATGTACCGCCGACTAGTCATTTTTCATCTTCGCAGCTGCGAAACATGCTGAATACGCACGGCATGGTCGTTATTAAACCAGTAGTTGGAACAGGCGGCAACGGCGTTATTAAAGTAGAACGATCCGGATTTGGGTTTACGTATACATTCAAGGAACGATCTGTGCGATTTACAAGTTTTGAAGGATTAGTAACGGCTCTGCGTAGTAGGATGGGTAGACGGAATTATTTGATCCAAAAAGGAATAGCCCTGGCAACTGTGAACGGTCGCCCGATCGATTACAGAGTTAAATATGTAAAGACATTTAAAGGCTGGGAATATCGTTCCTTAGTTGGTCGAATAGCCAAGCGGGGACTATTTGTTACTAATCTAAGCCAAGGCGGAGATTTGGTTCTTGCGGGACAAGGTATTCGAGCTTCCTTAGGGCATGCTTACGTGAAGGAGAAGAAACGTAAGATGAGGGAGTTAACGGTCATTTCTACAAGAGTTTTAGAGCAGAGATTTCCGGGAATCTCACATTTAGGTTTTGATTATGGTATTGATAGGCAAGGGAAAGTATGGATCTTTGAAGTGAACACGCGGCCTCATTGATGAAATGTTGGTATATGGGACGCTAGATATCGGCACTGCGATGTATAAAGTAGGATCATCTTGTTAGGTCTTAGTGACCAGAGATGATCCTATTTTTAATGAAAGAGCAATGCATACGCTTGCGCTTAGGTACAATGTATGAGGTTAAGCTACTTAATGACGTTAAAATATTCCATTAATAGGGATGGGAAATGCTATTAAAGTTTTTTATTGATTTTTGAAGTTAAAAGGATGTGGATAACCATATCCACATTATCCACGCTGTCAATGCTCGTTATTCTAAATGTATGCACAGTTCATACACAATGTATCCACATGCAGGTGTGCATAATGCCGCTGGTTGTTTAGGTTCTACTTTGCATGATACACTAAAAACTGTAAATATAAGGGCAGTTGGAAGGAGGGGACATGATGGATCATCTATCAGATGAACTTCTCGTTGATACCTATTATGCAGCTATAGAATTTAAGCTGGAACCGGAGTTTATACGTATGTTAGCGATAGAGTTAAAACGTAGAAACGTCGATTTATCCGCTCAAAGACACTCAGCTTAATGTTTAATATTAACGTTATTGATAGCGTTCTAAGTCAACGTGTTTAAATAACAATGCCAAGTAGAAATAAAAACCTCTCTAGAGGACTGACACTTCGAGCAATAGATGATGTGACAGCAAGAATCCTCTGACTCCATAGCTTCCCGCTGATTTAGATGACCTTCCATAATTTGCTCGTAAGGTGCATAAGGACCAGTCCAATCTGAGATTCGACCACAGTCCGCTTCGTTATCTCCACAAGAAATACAATAACCTTGATAGGATTCAATTCCATTGCAAATGGGACAAAACATAAGGGTATCCTCCTTGGGCGCATATGAGACGAAATCAGTTCGTGATTCCGATTGGCCAAGCTTAGGATACCCTTTTGAATTAAAATATTATTCCAGAATTCATTAATTATAGCTTCATGTTACTGCTGTGACCAGGCGACAACTTCGCAGTAGGATCAACGTATACTTTTGCATTATTAATTGCAGTTGGCGCTTCGCCAAAACCTACGGCAATAAGCTTCAGCTTACCCGGATAAGTAGTAATATCGCCTGCGGCAAAGATGCCGGCAATATTCGTTTCCATACGAGTGTCTACAACGATAGAACCGCCTTGTATTTCAATACCCCACTCTGCGATTGGTCCGAGAGAGGATACAAAGCCGAAATTAACGATAACAGCGTCAACTTCGATATCTGATGTTTCACCTGTTTTCACATGAGATAATGTAACTTTAGTAATTCGGTCATCTCCGTGTAAGGCAGTTATTTCTGTTGGTGTAACAATATTTACGGTCGAGTTCATTAAGTTTTCCACGCTATGTTCATGCGCACGGAATTTATCACGGCGATGAATAAGGGTAACACTTTCAGCAATCGGTTCCAACATGAGCGCCCAATCAACTGCGGAATCTCCACCGCCACTCAAAAGGACCTTCTTCCCATTAAATCGTTGTAAATCTCCTACGAAATAATGAAGGTTTTTCCCTTCGAATCTAGATGCTTCAGGAAGATCTAATCTGCGAGGCTCGAATGCGCCTACTCCAGCTGTAATGATCACAGCTTTAGCATAATGGGAAGACTTATCTGTTTTTACTTCAAATAATCTCTCGTCATGCTTAATAACTTCTATAACTTTTTCTTCTAAGCAAACCTCAGGTTTGAAAAGATTAATTTGTTCTTTCAATCGATCGACTAATTCCTGTGCAGTTACTTTAGGGAAGCCTGCTACGTCATAAATATATTTTTCAGGATAAAGTGCAGCAAGTTGGCCACCCAATTGAGGCATACTTTCAATAATTTTAACCGATGCTTGTCGCATTCCTCCATAGAATGCAGCAAACATTCCTGCAGGACCGCCGCCAATTATAATAATATCAACCGAGCTTATGGTTGTTTCCGTATTTGACAAAGTTAGCACCTCCATTGTATTGAACCTCACCTAACCAATTATAATCTTTCATCCCCGTGGAAGGAAATAATTATATTTAACAATGTTCCAAAGTTTTTTGTATAATTAACTATTGAACTTTTCGTGAAATGTCTGTAATATGTCTGATGTATGTAACAGTTATATGAGGTTTGTCTATGTGGAGTAAGTTTTCCATTTATAGTGAGTGATGCTTTCTTGTCATATCGTGATAAAAGGTCACCTGCAAGTACAAACTGATTAGTAACATAATTATTTTATGGTTTTGTTTGTGTAATTTTTCACAATGTTTGTTAAGCGAACTCGCCTTGTAAGCGAGGGATTTTTTATATCGCCAATCAAAAGTAAATAAGGAATGGATGGGATTCTACGATGAGCAACATACCAAAAATTGTTATTCTTGGTGCGGGCTACGGCGGCGTATTAACGGCGCTTCGGTTACAAAAAGAACTGAATTATAACGAAGCGGACGTAACGCTAGTTAACAAACATGACTATCATTACATTACGACGCATCTTCATATGCCGGCTGCTGGTACTGACAACCCTGAAAATGCACGAGTTAGCATCTCCAAGTTGATCGATGAATTTAAAATTGATTTTGTAAAATCAACGGTTGTACAAATCCGCCCTCAAGACAAAAAGGTTATTCTTGAAGACGGTACATTGTCTTACGACTATCTTGTAATCGGTCTAGGCGGAGAGCCGGAAACTTTCGGTATTCCAGGTCTTGCTGAACATGCAATGAACATTCGAAGCATCAACTCTGTTCGCCTTATCCGTGAGCATATCGAATATCAATTTGCACGCTTCAAGCGCGAGCCGCACCGTACAGATTATTTGACTTTCATCGTTGGCGGCGCCGGCTTCACGGGTATTGAGTTCGTAGGAGAGTTGTCAGATCGTATTCCTGAGCTTTGCAAGCAATTCGACGTAGATCCTACACTAGTTAAAATCTACAATATCGAAGCTGCTCCAACTGCATTGCCTGGTTTTGATCCTGAGCTTGTAGAATACGGCATGGACGTATTGACCAAAAAAGGTGTTACGTTCCGTATCGGAACTGCAATCAAAGAGTGTTCGCCAGAAGGTGTAATTGTAGGTGAAGGCGAAGAAATTAAATCCGCAACTGTTATCTGGACTGGCGGTATCCGTGGTAATCGTTTGATCGAGGAAGCTGGGTTCGAGACTATGCGCGGACGCGTTAAAGTTGATGAATTCCTTCGTTGCCCTGGCAACGAAAACATTTATGTAGTTGGCGACAACTCCTTGATGTTTAATCCTGAAGGTCGTCCATACCCACCAACTGCACAAATTGCTATGCAGCAAGGTGTTATTTGCGCACATAACTTGGTTGCTTCAATTCGTAACCAAGCGCCAAAAACATTTGTATATTCAAATAAAGGTACTGTTGCATCGCTTGGTAAAGGTGAAGCAATCGGTGTCGCTTTCGGCAAAAAGTACAAAGGTCGTGTTGCAGCTTGGCTTAAGAAGCTAATCGATCTTCGTTACCTGTTCATTATCGGCGGTATTCCACTTGTGCTGAAAAAAGGAAAAATTTTGTAATGAGACATTGCAGCGTACAAGTTCGCGGCTTATTGACGAGAGATGAGCTAGACCGTTATAACGCTTTAATGGAAGTTGGTTCTTATCTCGAATCACAAACTCGTTATGACTTGGCCTATACGGTGCAGCAAGAAGTTGATCTGCTCATTCAGCCCGCTATTGAACGGCTGAAGGATAAAGGACGTGCTCGTGACAAAGCAACTCAGGAGTACCTGGATGCGAAGAAGCTGAGCACTGAGGCAGAAGTCGAAGAGGAATAAACAAAAAGGTCTTCACGTTAAAGCGGCAGTAAAGCCGTTTCTGTGAAGACCTTTTTGTTACGTGTATTAGCAGATCAATTCGAGCAAATAGTAATTAAACGGAAAGGAACGTAGTGAACTTCTCAGCATCTAGAATGTTCCCAACATAGAAATCACCGAAATCACCGAATCGTGCACTCACTTCGTCGAAACGCATTTCATAAATCAGTTTTTTGAATTGTAGTGCGTCTTCAGCAAACAAAGTTACGCCCCACTCCCAATCGTCAAAACCGACAGAACCAGTAATAATTTGTTTCACTTTACCAGCATATTGACGACCAATCATGCTGTGGCTGCGCATCATCGTACGACGCTCATCCATTCCAAGCATATACCAGTTGTCGTTGCCGGAACGGCGTTTGTTCATCGGGTAGAAGCAAATATGTTTCCACTTCGGTAGAATTGGCTTCAATCTTGCAATAATTTCTGGATTTTCCATTGGATCCGTACCAGGCTTCACCATATAGTTGCTAAGCTCAACTATACTTACATAGGAATGTACGGGATATGTAAAACTAGCGAAAGTAGTTTTGTTAAATGCTGTTTCTAATGCATTCAAGTCTTCCAATGTTTCGCGAAGATGCATGAAAACGAAGTCAGCCTTCTGTCCAACAATAGAATAAACGGCAGTGCTGCCGAGTTTCTCTTCTTCTAGTTGTGACCATTGTCCAAGAAAAGTATGAAGCTCGTCCAATGCGCGTTTACGTTCACTTTCATCGGCTAAGCGCCATGCCGTCCAATCGATGCTGCGGAAGTCATGAAGGGCGTACCAGCCCTCTAATGTTTGTGCTACTTCACTCATAGCGTATCGCTCCTTTCAAGTCCTTATAAAGGCTACTTGTATTGTATCGTAATGCTCGCAGTATGAGCAAATGACGGTCTTGTGACATTTGAACAGTGCTAATTGACTTCGTTAATAGCTTTCATTAAACTAAATAACATAGTACGAAAGGGGTAATTTGGATTATGATCGACGCTATCCAAATCATAATAGCAACTGTGCTATTTTTTGTCATGATGTTTGGTATTGGGTTTATTCTCAATATGTTACTGAAGACAACTTGGTTTCCCATTATTTTGTTCGTAATCGTTATCATTGTACTTGCAATCTGGTCACCTTGGGAAGATACGGCTAATCCGACTTTGGATAATATCGGAACCTACACGCTGATCTATTATATCCCAATAACAGGTGCTTTGATCGGTGCATACGTGAGCGGTTGGGCGATTCAGGCGCTGCGCAAAGGCGGCTACAAAATGTTTTAAACGAAAATCCCTCATTCGGGGGATTTTTCTATTTTTCGACTCGCCCTTATCCGAAGAATATATGTTAAAATGATAGAAAGAAAGTAAGAGATGGGGGCGGGACGATGCGAATTAACCATATCATGCAATTTACTGAACATCACCGCTACTACATTTTTCGGGATTTTTCGCTAAGTAGCCTTGATTATAAAATGTTATCTTTAATCTATCAGCCAATGGTTGGAGCATTCGCCGTTTCATTATATCAACAACTTTATCACGGTATTGCAGATGGTCGTTCAGGTTATTCAGAACTTGAGCCTCAGCGCAAGCTGTTTCTTGGTCTTGGACTAGAAATGAATGAGAAGAGCCGTAAATTTATTATTGAGCAAACGTCTAAGCTAGAAGCAGTTGGGTTGCTTCAGACTTCACGTCTAGGTGTTCCAGAGCAAGGGGATGTCATCTATGAGTATGAACTATCACAGCCATTATCGCCTGCCGAATTTTTCCGAAACATGCATCTTGCTATGTTACTTCGAGACAAAGTAGGGAAATATGCTGTTATTTCATTGCGAGAGTCTTTCGGTGCGAATGAACCTGATGAGCTAGCACAAGCGCAATTAACAAAAGAGAACATTTCGGTTCCTTTTTATGAGCTATTTAAGCTAAACATGCAATCTTTTGATTCTGAGCTAGAGCAGGCGCTGACTGAAGTAGCGCCAACTCGTCAAGCTACGGTTCGACCGGAGCTGGCATCTGCAGGAATACCTTATGGGGAAATTATTTTACGGTTTCCGCGCAATTCTTCCAATAGGTCGTATGTTGAGCGACTGCGCAACAACCCAGAAGGGCTTGCGCAAGTGAACTATGTTGCATACAAATATAACCTTTCTGTTGTTCATGTTTGCCGTCTTTTGGATGAGGACGGTATATTCGGACATAATGGTGAAATCGAAATGGATGCACTTCAGCTTCGAGCTAACCAACTGTATCGTCAAGATAAAAAGCGTGAAGGGGAACAGCAGCGCAAGCTTGCAAACACTCCCGTTCATGATAATGAGCCAGAGGAGCAAGAGGAAGAAGAAGAGTTCGAAGTACTTGAGCAGCATTATTTGCCTGTACCTAATCAATTATTAGGACGCTGCGATGTGCAACAATACAATATGCTAATGCGCAATGAGCCGCATACAAAATATTTGAAACGATTTTTCCCGGGTGCAATTCCGGATTGGATAGAAAATGTATTTGAACGTATTGACTTGAATTATCGATTGGCGACACCAGTTATTAATGTCCTTATTCATTATGTTTTGGGAGCTAATGATGCAGGCCGTGTAACGAAGACATTCATCGATGCAGTTGCTTCTAACATGCTCATGAAGGGAATTGATACGTTCGAGAAGGCTGTCCATTATGTAAGGGATCAAGCTGGACTTGAACAAGACAAACAAAAGCGTAAAGAAGCTGCTAATGCGGTAGGAAGCGGCAACTACAATGGTGGAAGAAATGGAACAAGAGCGGGCGGAGCACGTAGTGGAATTTCACGCAAACCTTCTATACCGATTGTAGCGGAAGTTCAGTCAACTGCTTCTGTGTCAGCTGATGAGATGGAGGAGCTGCGTAAGCTAGCTCGCAAGCTTGACGGCAAATCTTAGAGACGAGGTGTAAAATCTGTGGAATCACTTGGTGATTTGCTGAAGTCCTGGCCAGCAGGGAGATCCTTGACCGAACAAGCGGCGCAAAAACTCACGGATCTATTGCATGATCCCCTCGTCGAGAAGCTTCGAGACAAGTATCCTGAAGTGGACGAGGAAGCCGTTCGGCTCAACTTAAACAGAGTGCACCAGTATGTAACGGAATATCGAAATTGCACCAATTGTCCTGGGCTCGATAAGTGCCCCAATGACTACGAGGGGCATTATACGCTGCTAAGCTCAGAAACGTTAAATGGAAGAGCTCAGCTATATGATCGTAAAGTTTCATGTAAGAAGTTTCTTGCAAGAGAGTCAGAAACGCTTATACGAAGCCGAATTCGCAGCTTTTATGTGGATGATGCTGCTCTCCGCAGAGGATATTCTTCGGATGAAATTTTAACGAATGATATGGAGCGTGCTAAGGCAGTTGGACAAATTTTACGCTATATTGACCGTACAAAAGAAACCGGCTTAAACCAAGAAGGTCTTTATCTTGCAGGGCGCTTCGGTACGGGGAAAACATTTCTCATGTGTTATCTGCTGCAAGAACTTGCTAAAGTCGGACATTCTGGTGTCATTGTTTATATGCCTGATTTTGTTGAAGATTTGAAGGTACTAATGCATGAACCAGCGAAATTGAAGGAAACGGTTGAAATGATGAAGGAAACCGATCTCCTTATCTTTGATGACATTGGAGCGGAAAATTTAAATCCGTGGGTACGTGACCATGTGCTTGGTGCAATACTCAATTATCGAATGGAACGTAAGCCAACCTTTTACACTTCAAACTATGAACTTGATGCGCTTGAGAAGCATTTCAGCTTCACTAGCAAGGATGGGGATGAGTTGCATAAAGGGCAACGTATTATGGATCGAATCCGCCCATATGTAGAAGTTGTAATGGTGACAGGCGAAAACAAACGCGGACGGAAATGATTCGACTACTGATTGTAAAAACCTTTACCTTTGCGGTAAAGGTTTTTTTTGATGCAAATTGAGTGGTACGATTGATGTATAAAATATTCTTATAGCAAATATCAAATTTCCAAATTAGGTATTGACATGTAATGGAGATGACTGGTAATATTCTTTCATAACCAACTAATCAGGTAGGAATAATTGATTAATGACCGGACGAACCGGAATTGACACTACCCTATCCATATCAATCAAGGGGTGTAGAGAAGATGAGAAAAACTTCGGTTCGTTTGAAATCCATTTTATTATTAGTAATGATGACAGTGGTATTGGCAGCATGTGGTTCACAAGGTTCCAATACAAATGCAGAGAAAAATACAAAAGCACCAGAGACGACAACGACACCATCAAGTTCAACTGCTCCGGAAGAAAATAAAAGCGAACCATTAGCCCCAGTTAAACTACTCAATGTTTCTTATGATCCAACTCGTGAATTATATGTAGAATTTAATAAAGCATTTGCTGCTCATTGGCTAGCAGAAAAAAATCAAAAGGTTGAAATCGATCAATCGCATGGTGGATCAGGTAAGCAAGGACGCGCGGTTATCGATGGATTGAAAGCGGATGTTGTGACACTTGCGCTTGGTTATGATATTGATGCAATCGTGGATGCAGGAATACTTGAGAAAGATTGGCAGTCACAATTTGAGCTCAATAGCTCACCATATACATCAACAATTGTGTTCCTTGTACGCAAAGGAAATCCGAAAGGCATTAAGGATTGGAATGATTTGCTGAAAGATGGCGTTGAAGTGATTACTCCTAATCCAAAAACATCGGGCGGAGCACGTTGGAACTATCTTGCGGCTTGGGGCTATGCGTTAAAACATAACAATAACGACGAAGCAGCAGCTAAAGATTTTGTAACAAAGTTATTCAAAAATGTACCGGTGCTTGATACTGGCGCACGCGGATCAACAACAACATTTGTTGAGCGTGAAATTGGTGATGTATTGCTTGCATGGGAAAATGAAGCTTACCTTTCGATTAACGAGCTAGGACCAGACAAATTTGATATCGTGTACCCTTCGCTTAGTATTTTGGCTGAGCCTCCAGTAGCAGTCGTTGATAAAGTTGTTGATGAGCGTGGAACGCGTGAAGTAGCAGAAGCTTATTTGAAATATTTGTACTCTGATGAAGGTCAAAAAATTGCCGGAAAAAATTACTATAGACCTACGAATGCAACTATTGCAGCCGAATTCAAAGATCAATTCCCTGCACTAGAGCTGCTTAGCATCGATAAGGATTTTGGCGGCTGGAAAGAAGCTCAAACGAAGCATTTTGCAGAAGGTGGAGTATTTGACCAAATTTATACACCAGGAGCCAAATAATAGATTTCGATAGAGCGGAGCTGACTTCTCATGAAAGGTTCCAAAAACCGTAGAGTGCTGCCGGGATTTGGATTGTCGCTAGGATTTACGTTGTTTTACTTAAGCTTAATCATCCTCATCCCGCTTGCAGCTATCTTTTTCAAAACATTTGAACTGACATGGGCAGAGTTCTGGAGTGCGATTACGAACCCAAGGGTTCTGGCTTCGTACCGGGTTAGCTTCAGTACTGCATTGTGGGCGGGGTTAATTAACGCAGTATTTGGTCTGCTAGTTGCATGGGTGCTAGTTCGGTATAAGTTTCCCGGGAAGAAGATTATAGACAGCCTGGTTGATATACCGTTCGCACTCCCTACAGCAGTAGCAGGTATCGCTTTAACAACTATTTATGCTAAGTCAGGCTGGGTAGGTTCAATAATTGAGCCGCTAGGTATAAAAGTTGCCTATACACAAATTGGTATTACGATCGCTTTAGTATTCATCGGTTTACCGTTTGTCGTTCGAACCGTGCAGCCTGTTTTGCAAGATATGGAGAAGGAAACGGAAGAAGCTGCAGCTATGTTAGGATCATACCGATTGCGTACGTTCCGGAAAGTGATTTTGCCAGAGCTTATGCCAGCACTACTTACCGGCTTTGCTCTTGCATTCGCTAGAGGGATTGGGGAATATGGCTCAGTTGTATTTATTTCAGGTAACATGCCCCTCAAAACAGAGATCGCGCCGCTGCTTATTATGACGAAGCTGGAACAATACGACTATGCGGGAGCAACAGCAATCGCATCCGTCATGTTAATTGTTTCGTTCCTCATGCTGCTTATTATTAATTTGCTTCAATGGCGAATGAATCGTCGTACGATAGCAGATTGAGCAGAGTAGATCGCTAAGCATTTATCTCAGGGTTAGAGGAGGAGATCAATATGGCTGGTGCTATAACTGTATATGCGCCAAAGGAAGATTCTAAACGGCCAAAGCATAATACTGAGCCTTTGTTCGTTCAATGGCTGCTCATTGGAATCGCATTATTATTTTTGGGACTCATCGTAGTAATGCCGCTTGCTTCTGTCTTTGTTGAAGCATTCAGGAAAGGTGCTTCTGTTTACTTTAAAGCATTGTCAGAACCTGATGCACTATCAGCTCTTAAGCTAACATTAATTGTTGCTTTAATTGCAGTACCCATAAATACGATTTTTGGGATTGCAGCAGCATGGGCAATCAGCAAGTTTAGTTTCAAAGGTAAAAACTTTTTGATTACGCTGATTGATCTTCCTTTCGCTGTATCACCTGTTATTGCAGGACTTATCTATGTACTATTATTTGGTGCACAAGGGTTTTTAGGTCCATGGCTAGATGATCAAGGCATCCAGATCATATTCGCAATACCGGGTATTGTACTGGCGACGATATTTGTAACGGTACCGTTTGTGGCTAGGGAGTTAATCCCGCTTATGCAAGCGCAGGGTGTACAGGAGGAAGAAGCGGCAGCGAGCCTTGGGGCACGTGGGTGGTCTATCTTCTGGCGAGTAACTCTTCCAAATATTAAGTGGGGGTTGCTGTATGGAATCATATTAAGCAATGCCCGTGCCATGGGTGAATTTGGTGCCGTGTCGGTCGTGTCAGGTCATATTCGAGGGCAAACAAATACTTTACCGCTGCATGTTGAAATTGTCTATAACGAATATCAATTTTCTGCTGCATTTGCCGTTGCCTCATTACTAGTGATGCTTGCTGTTGTAACGTTGATTGTAAAAGCGATAGTAGAGTGGAAATCTGCTGCGCATCATACAAGTTCGACATAATTCCGACTAATTTTATAATATGGAGGGGATTTATATGGCAAAGCCATTAGAAGTTGATGTAGTGTGGCAGGATAGAATTTTGAATCAAGTGAGCGGGTTACAGTATGGGCAAGTTATTATTACCGTTCATGATGGGCGGATCGTTCAAATCGATCGTACGGAAAGAACTCGTTATGATACACCGGCAGCTCAGAAGCAGTCTTCGAAAGAAGGGGCTAAGTCAACTAACACCCGCGATAAAGGACAACAATCAGCAGAAAGTGAGTCATTAAGAGCTGTGCAGTAGTTTGCGTATCCAATATAAAAAAGCTCCGAGCTTAAACGGCTAATTGCCGAAAGTTCGGAGCTTTTCCCTTTGTTAAGAGATTACAAACTTTACGATTACCGCAACTGCAAATACAACAGTCATGAAGGCAAGCATGCCTCCGAAGCCGAACACTACATCCATCAAATCATGACGGGGTTCTTCGTTATAATGTTCGCGCGGATCTCTAACGTTCTCCATCGTTGACGTCTCCCTTCAAAGCTTGCAGAGCAAACTTTTCGTCATAAGCATACGCCTAGACCTAGTACTTTCAATAGTATACCCAAACTTCTAAACAATTGTAAAGAAGCTTTCGGTCATAATTGTAAAACAAAATGGACAATGAGTATGCTAAAATGTGAACAGAAGCGAAAGGTAATCGGAGGGGAATCGATATGGACCAAATAGATGAAATGGACCCAAAGGATCAAGCGGCAGTTAAGGAGTCCATTCGGAATAAATTAGCTCTATTGCCTGACAAGTCTGGCTGTTATTTAATGAAAAATCGAGATGGCGTTATTATATATGTGGGCAAGGCGAAGGTGCTCAAAAATCGTGTCAGATCTTATTTTATTGGAAGTCACAACGCAAAGACGCAAAAGTTAGTTTCTGAAATTGTGGATTTTGAGTTTATCGTTACGGCAAGCAACATGGAGGCACTTATACTGGAGTGCAACTTGATTAAGCAGCATCAACCCCGTTATAACGTATTGCTTAAGGATGATAAGACCTTTCCATATATTAAAATTACGAATGAAGCACATCCGAAGCTTGAAGTTACGAGGAGAATTGTAAAAGATAAAGGTAAATATTTTGGTCCTTATCCGAATGCTTTTGCAGCACAACAAACGAAGAAGCTGCTTGACCGTTTGTATCCGCTGCGCAAATGCAAAACGCTGCCGGACAAAGTATGTCTGTATTATCATTTGGGACAATGCGTTGCGCCATGCGAGTACGAAGTGGAGCAGCAAACCTACGATACGATGATTAATGAAATTACTCGCTTCTTAAATGGCGGCGAAGATGTTGTAAAAGCTGAGCTGGAGCGTAAGATGGGCGAAGCAGCTGAAGCGCTTGAATTTGAGCGAGCGAAGGAATATAGAGATCAGCTCATAGCAATCGACGCTGTAATGGAGAAACAAAAAATTACGATGTCGGATGCGATGGACCGGGATATATTCGGATACGCGGTTGATAAAGGCTGGATGTGTGTACAAATTTTGTATATGAGAAAAGGTAAACTTATCGAGCGTCACGGTACAACGTTCCCTTACTACGGAGAAGAGTTTGATGATTTCATGACCTTTGTAACGCAATATTATAGTGATAATCCTGCATTGCCGAAACAAATTTTGTTACCTCGTTCGGTCGATTCCGATGAAGAACAAGAAGATGAAGTTATTGCTTCTCTTCATAGCTGGCTGAAGGTGAAAGTGCTGATGCCGCAAAGAGGGCGTAAAAACGAAGTTGTAAGTATGGCGCAGGAAAATGCAAAAGTAATGCTGGATGAAAAGTTTAGACTTATCGAGCGAGATGAGGCGCGAAGCGTAAAGGCTTCACAATCGCTTGCGGACTGGCTAGGTATGGATAGGGTACATCGAATCGAGGCTTTTGATAACTCTAATATTCAAGGGACAAATCCGGTTTCGGCTATGGTTGTATTTACAGACGGCAAGCCTGATCGTAAAGAATACCGCAAGTATAAAGTAAAGACTGTAGTTGGACCAGATGATTATGGGACGATGAGAGAGGTTATCCGCAGACGTTATGAGAGGGTGCTTAAGGAAGGCCTTACGATGCCTGATCTAATTGTTGTGGATGGAGGTAAGGGGCAGATTACAGCTGCTCTTGACGTTCTAGAAAATGAACTGGGTCTGTATATTCCAGTATGTGGTCTTGTGAAGGATGCTAAGCATAAAACTGCGCAGCTTATGGTTGGTGATCCAGCAGAAATTGTACCGCTACCGAGAGATAGTCAGGAGTTTTATTTGCTCCAAAGAATTCAAGACGAAGTGCATCGATTCGCAATTACATTCCATCGTGAAACACGAGCTAAATCTATGGTGGAATCACGCTTGGACTCCATTCCAGGCATAGGTGAGAAACGACGTAAGGCGATGTTAAAGCATTTTGGCTCCCTCAAAAAAATAAAAGAGGCCTCAGTCGAAGACTTCAGGCCTCTCTCAATCGGTGATAAGCTAGCTGCAGAAATTATTGCTGCTCTAAGGGACGATCCGTCGTAATCGGCGGGTTCGTTCCTTTTTTGTTGCTCCATATTTTAAGAACAAACGCAATTAATATCGGCAATAGAATGAAGAACACTGCTGAGACGATATCGGTCGCCGTACCGACCATAATCATCGAGGTTCCAACTGCGACGCTGTTAAAGATCGCATGGGTAAACATTGCCGTTATAAAACCGTATCTAACGAATATAAAGCTGAAAAGTAAGCCAATGATCATAAGCTCAAACAATCTAGTTGTTGATGGGTAGAAAGGATAAAGCACATGCCCAAGTGCCCAGAATAATGTTGGGAAGATTGCGGCTGCAAACGTATGGCGGAACCACTTCCGGAATAGTCCAATACCGAAAAACCGGAATACTGCTTCTTCCATAATGGCAGCTGCCCAAGCAAGTACAGGCATTAGCCACAGCACACTAATATTGTAAGGGGACATCGTCACATCACTAGCGCCCCAAGTACCGATTAACTTTTCAAGTATAAAAAACAAAATGGGTTGCAAGCCTAACAGGATGATAGCAAACAAATAGGATAATCCCATACTACGCCATACATAATTGCCATATCCCGGTTCACGGAGTCTAGGCCATAGATTACGGCCTTGAGCTTTCCATAAGCCATCTCCTGCAACAATTGAGATGTATACGGAAGCAGCTAATGGAATAGCTAGAATAACCGTCATTATTTGTGTGAACAAAATCATGCCTTCTTGCATAGGTTCTTCACCTTGCGAAGCAATAAGTCCGTCCATAACGGACAAATTCATAATTAGATAACAAATGAAGAAGAAAAGAGTCAAAACTATGCCATATTTAAAGGAAGTATGTTTGCGGTACAGGATTGCATAGATGATCGCAAGTATTCCTAACAAAATACTCGTTAGTACGTACCCTACGCCAGTAAGCCAACCAGCCAATGTATCTTGTTCTTTTACGTAATCCTTGTAATCGTCAGGAACTATAAATTCAGGCTTGTAGTTAGTAATCACATCTTGCCCGTTAATGGACTCCGCTCGAGCAGTTAATTTCAGTTTCGCTTCTCCAATCGAATAGCCATTAGGATAAGCAGTCCACTCACCGTTATTATAGAACTTTTCATCATTTAATGCAGTTCCATTGAATTGTCCTCCAAGCAAAAAGCGCTGAATAGCTTCCATTTGCTCATCTAAACCTAATTTATTTACTGGAATAACGCTAAAGTTCCAACCAACAATTTTTTCGTTGTACATGTGTATATAAACGAAACCATGTCCCATTTTGTCTGCAAAATTTACGTTGACTTGAAACGTATCCGTTGGAAATTGACTATCATATTTTTTTTCAAAAGATTCTTGAAGCTTTTCTTTAGCAATGTAGCCTGTTACCAGCTTATTAGACTGATGTACAACTTTTGCAGAACTAATTTGCAAGCCCGTTTGCTCTTTGGCAAAATCCATTGCCCTTTGCTCTGCGACAGCTTTTTCGATTGCTTTTCCGCCATATTCATGTTTGTTCATGGATACAAATGAGGGAACAATTTCCATTAAAATAAAGATTGCTGCCAATATAATAGCTGGCAAAATAAACTTTTTCCATTCTTGCGATTTGATCTGTTCTGTCATACTTCACCTCTACTATGTAAGTTTGTTTGACCTCTCACTACCTTATCACAGGCATACCTGATTTATCCAATGGTGCTTGTCAGAAAGTATGTTTTCTAATATGTATGGATTCGGTGGATCTAATATGGCAATAATTATATCAATTAAATTTTGCTGCTATTTCATTGATGCATAGACGAATGGAGGGACTTAATGCTGCAGGGTCAACATGAATAAGAGAGGTTGTCCGCTTCGCATTTTCCAGTTCACTAATCGGCACAACAATAAGATCGTTATCCTGAAGCAATTGTTCACGCATATACGATTTTGGTAGCAATGTACCAGCACGGCATGTGTGCAGTAGCCTTAGAATGGCTTCAAAGGAATCGATTTCCATTCGAACGTCTGGCGAAATTTTGTAGGAGTCGAATAACTCATCAGTCATAATACGGTACCAGGTGCCTTTTGAAAATAATATCATAGGCAATCCATTTAAATCTTCAATATGAAGCGATCCCTTTTCTGTGACAACATGATTCCGCGGTAACACCAGCAGAAGATGATCGTCGAATAATGGAATGCAGCGTAAAGAGGAATCTTCGATGCTGGAGGCGACGATCCCAATATCTACTTTATGTTCTCTCACATAGGAAATAATTTCATGCGTCTTGCCCGTTACTGCTTTAATATCAAATTCAGGGTGAGCGGATGTGAGTGATTGAATGAGATCAGGCAATGTCGTTTGCAGTGTAGTTAGGCTGGCTCCTATCGTCAATGAAGTTCGACCTGTCGCTGTAAATTCTGCTACTGTGCCCATGTAAGTCCGATGAAGTTGCCTTAGTTCTAAAGCATGTTCATAAGTAAGTTGCCCAATTCGGGTAAGTTCCAATCTTTTTCCAACGCGTCTGAACAACTCGACGCCAATCTCTCCTTCGAGCTTAGCAATTTTTCGCGAAAGCGCAGGTTGTGATAGATTAAGCAGAGCGGAAGCTTTATTCATACTTGATTGCTCGACAATTACAGTGAATACTTCAAGCTCCTCATACATGGCAATACAGGTCCCCTTATGTCATTTTGTTATAAGAAATTATAAACAATAAGCAATTCCATTATAAGCTGAAAAAGGGTAGGATGGAAGTGTGGCAAATATGTGTCGACAATTGTTGACGGGGGTAGAAGATAGCGTTACAATGTTGAATGGTTTGTTAACTACAGAATGGGAATTACAGACTTGAAAGGAGAAGGAAAAATGAAAGGAAATTCGTATTTCTCGCGCAAATTGCACTCGCTTCTCGGGATTATTCCACTGGGCGGGTTCATTGTTGTGCATGGATTGACGAACTACCAAGCACATGAGCGTGGACCTGAGGGGTTTAACAAGGGTGTTGAGCTCATCAACAGCATGCCGCTGTTGCCATTTCTAGAAATCTTCATGATTTACCTCCCGCTATTGTTTCACGGTATTTATGGTCTATACGTCGCCTATCAATCGAACTCGAATACGGGGCGCTTCCAGTATGGCCGCAACTGGGCATTTACAGCTCAGCGGGTTACAGGTGTGATTACTTTTGTATTCGTTTTCTGGCATGTGTATCAGACAAGAATGCAGGTGTACTTAGGCAATATTACTCATGAAGAGCTTGGTTCAACGATGAACCATATAGCTAGCAGCCCGGTTATGTTTACGCTTTATGTTATCGGTGTTCTAGCTGCTGTATTCCATTTCAGCAATGGTCTATGGGCATTTTTAATTAGCTGGGGTATTACGATTGGACCGAAAGCACAACGCATTTCATCATTTATTTGTATGGGCGTGTTTGTAGTACTATCTACACTTTTTATTCTTTCTCTAATTGCGTTCAGCGGCGACGAGTTTAAAGAAGCTGCAAGTGCTGTACTAGCATGGTCGAACATCGGATAGTTTTGAAGACAAGGAGCGAAGCGTAATGGCAAAAAATAAAATTATCGTAGTCGGCGGCGGACTTGCCGGTTTGATGGCGACTATTAAAGCAGCGGAAGCCGGCGTACACGTTGACTTGTTCTCCCTTGTACCGGTTAAGCGCTCTCACTCCGTATGCGCACAGGGCGGTATTAACGGTGCGGTTAATACGAAAGGTGAAGGAGATTCACCATGGGAGCATTTTGATGACACTGTTTACGGTGGAGACTTCTTAGCTAACCAGCCTCCAGTTAAAGCAATGTGTGACGCAGCACCTGGTATTATCCATTTGATGGACCGTATGGGCGTTATGTTCAGCCGTACATCTGAAGGTTTGCTTGATTTCCGTCGTTTCGGCGGTACAAAATATCACCGTACTGCATTTGCGGGAGCTACAACAGGCCAGCAATTGCTATATGCACTTGATGAGCAAGTTCGTCGTTGGGAAGCAGCTGGACTTGTTAACAAGTTCGAGCATTGGGAATTCCTTGGCGCTGTATTAGATGATGATGGCGTATGTCGCGGCATATCGGCACAAGATTTGCGTTCTATGGAAGTGTTGACAGTACGTGCAGATGCAGTTATTTTGGCATCAGGCGGTCCTGGCATTATTTTCGGAAAAACAACAAACTCAGTTATTAATACAGGTACTGCCGCAAGTGCGGTATATCAACAAGGCGTTAATTACGCAAACGGAGAGTTTATCCAAATTCACCCGACAGCTATTCCTGGGGATGACAAGCTTCGTCTAATGTCAGAATCAGCTCGTGGTGAAGGCGGTCGTGTATGGACATACAAGGACGGTAAGCCGTGGTACTTCCTAGAAGAGAAATATCCTGCATACGGAAACCTTGTACCTCGTGATATCGCGACTCGTGAAATCTTCCATGTGTGCGTAGATGAGAAGCTAGGCATCAATGGTGAGAATATGGTTTATCTTGATTTGTCTCATAAAGATCCGAAAGAGCTTGATGTTAAGCTTGGCGGTATTATCGAAATTTACGAGAAATTTATGGGCGACGATCCACGGAAAATTCCAATGAAAATTTTCCCGGCAGTTCATTATTCCATGGGCGGTATGTGGGTTGACTACAATCAAATGACCAACGTTCCTGGTTTGTTCGCAGCTGGCGAGTGTGAGTACCAGTATCATGGTGCAAATCGTCTAGGTGCCAACTCCTTGCTTTCCGCTATTTACGGCGGTATGGTTGCTGGACCAAAAGCGGTTGAGTACATTAAAGGCCTTAAGAAATCTGCTGAAGATATTTCGTCATCTGTATTTGATCGTGATACAAAGCGTCATACAGAGAAATACAACAGCATTATCGGCATGAATGGTACAGAAAATGCTTATGTCATTCATAAAGAGCTTGGCGAGTGGATGACCAACAACATGACGGTTGTACGTTTCAACGATAAGCTGGAAGCAACAATCGGCAAGATTAAGGAATTAAAACAGCGTTACCGCAACATCAACATTAATGATACAGCACAGTGGAACAATGCAGGTGTTGCATTCACTCGTCAGCTATGGAATATGATTGAACTTTCTGAAGCGATGACACTAGGTGCATTAATGCGTAACGAGAGCCGTGGAGCGCATTACAAACCTGAATTCCCTGATCGTAATGATGATCAATTCATGAAATCTACGATTGCTTCGTGGACTCCTGAAGGCCCAAAAATTTCTTATGAAGATATCGACGTAAGTCTTATCGCACCTCGTAAGCGCGATTACTCTACTGATAAGAAGAAAGGAGATTAATCATGGCTGAAACGACTGTCGCTACCAAAACCGTCAAGTTTATTATTTCTCGTCAAGATTCACCGGAATCACAGTCATATACGGAAGAATTCGAAATTCCTTATCGTCCTAATATGAACGTTATTAGCGGCTTGATGGAAATTCAGCGTAATCCGCTCAAGGCTGATGGGTCCAAAACATCACCAGTATGTTGGGATTCCAACTGCTTGGAAGAAGTATGCGGCGCCTGCTCAATGGTGATCAATGGCAAACCGCGTCAAGCGTGCAGCGCTTTGGTTGATAAACTGGAGCAGCCAATCAAGCTAGAGCCAATGCGCACATTCCCAGTCGTTCGTGACTTGGTCATCAATCGTGAGCGTATGTTCAATGCCTTGAAAAAGGTAAAAGCATGGATTCCGATTGATGGAACTTACGATCTTGGTCCTGGACCTCGTATGGCTGAGTCGAAGCGTCAATGGGCGTACGAGCTGTCGAAGTGTATGACATGTGGTGTTTGCCTAGAATCATGTCCTAACGTTAACGATCGTAACAGCTTTATCGGGCCTGCAGCGATTTCGCAAGTTCGCCTGTTCAATGCTCACCCTACGGGCGAGATGAATCAGGAAGAGCGTCTAGACGCTCTTATGACTGATGGTGGTATTGAGGGCTGTGGTAACTCTCAAAACTGTGTACGCTCTTGTCCGAAGGGCATTCCGCTTACGACATCAATTGCTGCTATGAACAAGGACACTACGAAGCATCTGTTTAAGAAATGGCTTGGTATTTAGTGCAATTACAATCGCAGTGTTGCTGCGATATTAAGAAGTCTAGCACTCGATCGCCGCGGCGCGATTGGGTGTTGGACTTTTTTTTATATATGATATTGATAATTATTATCAATGGTAATGGATTGGATGCTATTTGTCAATCGCCCGCTAATAATTGGATTATCGGCCTCTTGTCGCTTGAAAATGTGTTCATATATTATCCTGAAGCTTAATTTTGAAACTACCAGTAGCTAAACATTAGTTTTTATCCTACTAAGGGAAGAGGGGGCTAATAAAGGCCAATCGTTGTTCATTTTGTTATTGTAAGAGATTACATAACATGTGGCGGAGAAGTTTGGCTCAATTACTCCATTTATGATTCTCATGTACACTGATTTTTGAAATATAATATTTTATCGCATAATAACCTAATTCAAACAAAAAAAACCGCCGAATTGGCGGGTTTTTGTTTTGGAGATTAGCAACTAGAAATCCACTTCTCGCCCCAAGCTTGAATGGATTCAATTACAGGCTGCAGATCTCTTCCTTTTGGTGTTAGCTCATATTCAATTCGAACAGGCATTTCTGGATATACTTGACGAATGACAATGCCACACATCTCCAGTTCCTTCATTCGATCAGTTAACATTTTATCGCTCATTTCGGGAATTTGTTCCTTCATATCTTTAAATCTCTTCGGACCACCAAGGAGAACCCGAATAATTCTTCCCGTCCACTTTTTCCCTAGCAGATCAGCCGCAGCTTCATATCTTGGGCACATTGTCGAATAATCCAACCGAATCACCCCGCTTTTTGTAATTCTATTGTAGCATACTAACAAACTAAAAGTAAGTACATATAGCTCCCGAAGCCTAAAAGTACTTTATAAACGAATGAATATTAACCCAGCTAACATAAGCAACAAAATTCCAATAGCTTGCATCACACTGAGAGGTTTGTTATACCACCAAGTAGACATTGCAACAACAATCACGATATTCAAATTCGTAAGAGGAGAGGTCAGGCTTGCAAGTCCGAATAAAAGTGCGCTTGTGATAGCAGTTAATAACCACATTGCATGCCACGCTCCTAAATTTGTTACACAATTGAAATATTGCTGTTACTCCGTTATCACATAGATGGGCTATTATAATAAGCAAGACCCCCTTTTAATATAACTCTTCGGACCCGCTGCGTGCGGGTCCACTTTTTTTTTGCCCGGAAAAGTTATGACGTTAGAGGTTATTTGATTACACACAAAAAAAGGAGGAACGTAACGTCCCCCCTCATCGACTATGTTTACAATGGAACATTGACTTGTACCCGATTTCGGTAAAAAACCCAATGCTTAAAGCCTATTTCCTTGAGTCGCTCCGAAACAAGCTCTAGTTCATCCCCAACACGACTTGGAACGTGAGCATCTGACCCAAAAGTTACTTCAACCCCAAAGTGCAATGCTCGCTCCAAAATGTCATCTGAAGGATACCATCCGCCAACATCCTTTGTACTTCCCGAAGTATTGATTTCAATCGAAACGTTACATTCCGCAATCGTCTTTAATGCATCGTCAATTGCATCGTGTGCAGGAATATCGGAGAACGCCGGGTAATAGCCTTTCATTGCATCGATATGTCCCAAAACATTAAACATACCGCTGCGTGCTGATTGTTTGATAAGGTCGTAATAGTTATTTTTTTCACCGATATGTAGTGAAGGATCAAGCTTGCTCCACCGTTTGCGATTAAAGATGCTTACTCCACCAAGCTTGTGAACAGATCCGATTATATAATCGAAAGGTATCCCTTTAAACGCATTACGATAGACTTCAGCATGTTCGGGGTAGAAATCAGATTCCATGCCAAGCAGTACTTCAATATCTCCCGAGTACTTCTCCTTTAAGCGAAGTACCTCTTTCACATAATTCGCAAAATCGCTTCTTGCCATCGCAACGCCGGGAAATGGCTGGTCTTCGTTGTGATAGAAGTATGGAGAGTGGTCTGAAATTCCGATTACCTGTAAACCAGCGTCAATTCCAGCAATAATGTAATCTTCAATATTGCCGTCCGCATGACCGCATCTAAAATGATGGGTATGTAAATCAAACTTCAAACTGATCACTCCTACTCACTGCTAATGAATTGATGCTCCGGCATACCTCTCAAATCGCTAAGAAATTGCTGCATGGCTGTATTCAAATATCGTCCCGATTTGTATACGACGCCTACGGGATGACTTGTTTCCAGTTCATGAACTTTAATGTTTTTGAGTGTGCCTAACTTTAGTTCCGTTGGGATAGAAAGCTTGGAGACAATAGCAGCGCCAAGATCAATCTCAACCATCCTTTTAACTTCCTCACTGCTGGAAAGTTCCATTACAATATTCGGTTGGATATTGTTTTTCCGAAAAATTCCATCAATGAATCGTCTTCCTAACGTATCGGGAGCTAACATAATCATCGGTATATCTCTTAGCTTGTCTACTGTCGTATGTTTTAAGTTGCTCATTGGATGATCTGGTGATACAACAAGTTCGAAAGTATCGTAATAAAGGACGGATGAGGAAACGTTTGGATTTTTTTCGGTTAAATAGGTGATTCCAACATCAACGGAACCATTTTCAACACTGGTCATTACTTGAGAAGACGGCATCGTATGAATCGTCGTTTTAATAAGCGGATATTGATTTTGGAAGTAGGAAAGGACTCTTGGTAAAATTTGTATAGCTATAGATGAAGTTGTTCCGAGCAAAATATGACCTTGAGGCGTATGATTTAAATCATCGAGCTTCTGTTTCAGCTCTTCTACAATCGTTAACATTCGTTCTGCATGTTCTAGAAATACTTGGCCGTGGTCGGTCAGTGTTACGGGTTGGTTGCGGTTAATCAATACGGTCTTGAACTCATCTTCAAGGCTCTTGATCTGAGCAGATACAGCAGGCTGTGTCAAATTGAGAAGCTCACCAGCTTTTCGAAAGCTCATTGTTTTGGAAATAGTGAGCAAAGTTTCTAATTGGCTAATATTCATGTCCAGGTATTCCCCCTTTCAACATAGCGAATGTTCACTGGTCATATATCCATTATATCTAATAAATATGCACACAGCAAAAAAAGGAAAGGCAACTAGAGCCATTCCTTTTTGCGGAAGATGAAAAACATGCCAAATCCCAAGATTAACATTATGCCAAGCAAGATATAAGCTCCGAACTGATAGTGTAAACCTGGTATCCTATCAAAGTTCATTCCATATATACCGGTGAGGAAGGTCAGTGGCATGAATATTGTCGTAATTGCGGTAAACACACGCATGATTTCATTGGCGCGACTCGAAAGACTGGATTGATAAGCTTCGCGAAGGTTGCCCATTAGATCGCGGTATGTTTCGAATGATTCAGCAATCTTTAATGCATTTTCGTATACATCACTAAAATATTTCTGCAGCTGGTCATCGATCAACTTCAGTTCTTTTTTATTCAAAGTGAATACAAGTTCCCGCTGAGCGCCAAGCATCTTTTTTACCCAAAGAATTTCGCTGCGAAGTCCAATAATTTCGTTTAGATGCGACTTCTTCGTGTGAATGAGAATATCTACTTCCAGAGTTTCAATCCGAGTATCGATTCGATCTCCAACCAGGAAATAATTATCAACGACTAAATCGATTAAATAATATAGAAATTGATCAGGTCTGCTGACTTCCTGTTCCCAAAGAATAGGTTTCAGTGATCGCAGCTCATTGATCTTCTGTTTAGTTACTGTAATGATGAAGTGGCGACCCAAAAAGATGTTGAGAGCACGAAGGAAAATTTCTTCATCGTCAAATCGTATGCTGTTTGCAACGATAAAGTAATGATTTTCATATATTTCGATTTTGGGACGTTGTTCCTCTTCGTTTAAACAATCTTCAACGGCTAGATCATGCATGCCGAACAAGGGCTGAAGAATAGTTAAGTCCTCAACATCGGCATCTATCCAATAAAAGCCTTCGCTTGGTGCAACAAGTGCTTGTTCAATTTGTTCAATCTGTGTGAAAACACCATTTATTACATGTCTTATTTTCATTAGCAGTTTCTCCTCTCGCATCATACAGGAGACTGCCGGTCAGAAATGAGCTTAACTGTTATAGATTAATTTTTTCCGGGTTCAGGTCCACAACGGGAGTGTGTGGGAACGCGGGAAGAATATTGTTTGCTCCGTGCTGACAGACAGCGGCCTTCTAGAATCTGTTTCGGGCTTCGGTCGATCACCTTCCATGTCCTTGTACACTCCTTTATTGTCGATTGAATGTCCGAATTCTTGTCTAGTATACTCCTGCATTGGCAGAACATTCAAGTGTCAAATAACCGCAGAGGTTCCATTTCATTAGTATATGCAGATCCCTTCTTGACGGGAATAGAAGAATGCATTAAAGTGAAATTAATTGGAACAGCAACAATTGAATAGACTACTTTCTTATCAAGAGCAGGCGGAGGGACTAGCCCGATGAAGCCCGGCAACCGGCATAACATGCACGGTGCTAATTCTTGCGGAAACATTTATGTTTCTGAGAGATGAGAGAGGCGGATGGCTTCTTTTCCGAGCAGACGACCTTTTCTCACGCAGAAAGGGTCTTTTTTATTGCCAACTTCCGAAGTGAGTTTTGTTTTATCAAACTTTATTTAGGAGTGATTAGTATGCCCATTAAAGTACCAGATCATTTACCAGCGAAAGAAATATTAAGTAATGAAAACATTTTCGTCATGGATGAAAGCACTGCTTATCATCAAGATATTCGCCCACTTCGCATTGCTATATTGAATTTAATGCCTACTAAAGAAACGACTGAGACGCAGTTGCTTCGTCTAATTGGTAATACACCGCTGCAAGTAGAAGTTGTTTTATTGCATCCAAGAACCCATACATCCAAAAATACATCAGCGGATCATTTAGAATCCTTTTATAAAACGTTCGACGAAATTTCACACGAGTATTATGACGGTCTTGTTATAACGGGTGCGCCTGTTGAGCACATGCCTTTTGAAGAAGTGAACTATTGGGAAGAACTGCAAGAAATTATGGATTGGAGCAAAAAGTACGTAACTTCGACATTCCATATATGTTGGGCCTCACAGGCAGGACTTTATCATCATTTTGGTGTACCTAAATATAATTTAGATCAAAAAATATTTGGTGTTTATTCGCATTCAGTGGAGAAACGTAATGTCCAGTTATTAAGAGGATTTGACGAAGTTTTCTTTGTACCCCAATCGCGTCATACTGAAGTAAGACGCGAAGATATTGAACTTGTTGAAGATTTAGAAATATTGTCGGAATCTGAAGACTCTGGCATTTATATTGTAGCATCACGTGATGGGAGACAAATTTTCGTGACTGGGCACTCCGAATATGATCCTACCTCACTTAAATATGAATATGATCGTGATGTTGCCAAAGGCATGAACATTGAGTTGCCCAAAAATTATTTCCCGGGAGATAATCCCGATCGTATGCCTCTATCGACTTGGAGATCCCATGCTAATCTTCTGTTCTCTAATTGGTTGAATTATTATGTTTATCAGCAAACGCCATATGATCTCGGCGCGGGCATCTAATAATTGAAAAAGGGAGTTGCGAAACATTATGAAAATTGAAAGTCAGTTGGCACAAATCGGCTCAATAAAAGAGCCTGTAACAGGAGCTATTAGTTTTCCAATCTATCAGGCAACGGCATTTCGCCACCCCCAATTAGGACAAAGTACAGGTTTTGATTACGCTCGTACAAAAAGTCCAACAAGATCTGTGCTTGAAGAAGCCGCTGCTAAATTAGAGGGCGGAGATGCAGCTTTTGCGTGTAGTTCGGGTATGGCTGCCCTGCAAACAATTTTCGCATATTTCAGTCAAGGAGATCATCTCATCGTTTCGCTTGACTTATATGGCGGTACTTACCGACTTTTAGAGAGAATTATGTCTAGATTTGGTGTAACTGCTTCCTATGTTGATACAAATGATATAGACGCAATGTCATTATTGGTACAATCGAATACAAAAGCAGTATTGATCGAAACGCCTACTAATCCGCTTATGATGATTACAGATTTGGAAAGAGTATGCGGCTGGGCTAAATCAAAGGGATTGCTTACTATAGTAGATAACACGTTATTAACACCTTACTTGCAGCGTCCGATTGAGCTAGGGGCTGACATCGTAATTCATAGTGCTACCAAATATTTAGGCGGCCATAATGATGTATTAGCAGGACTTATCGTTACTAAAGGTGAGGAACTATCGAAGGAGATGGCAATTCTACATAACTCTATTGGCGCTGTTTTGGGTCCACAAGATTCATGGTTGCTTATGAGAGGCATGAAGACGCTTGCACTTCGTATGGAGCGTCACCAATATAATGCTACGAAACTTGCGGAATATTTGATGGAACATCCAGCTATTGAGGAAGTATATTATCCTGCGTTGCAGCATCACCCTGGTCATGAGATTCAGAATAAACAATCTTCAGGAAACACGGGTATCTTCTCATTCCGCCTAAAGGATGCTCGATATGTAGAACCAATCCTGAGGCATATTAAGCTAATCGCTTTCGCCGAAAGCTTAGGTGGCGTTGAGTCGCTCATGACCTATCCTGCTATGCAGACACATGCAGATATACCTGAGGAAATTCGTAAAGCGATTGGCGTTGACGATAAACTTCTTCGATTCTCTGTAGGTATTGAGCATATTGATGATCTAATTGCAGATTTGGGCGATGCCTTGGAAGCAGCGAGGCAAGAACTTGAATAACACGCTTATAAAGCAAAAAACTACATTAATATAGATAAGAAATGACGCGGTATGTTTCTAATGAAGCATACCGCGCTTTTTCGTAGGAGAGGCAACTTTCGTTATTTTGCCATAATGGGTCAAAGCTTGAGGATGACTAGTCAGAATGATGTATGTTAGGATTAAGTATTGCAACTAATTCGAGAACAAAGTTAAGGAGGTCTTGCGAATGAGCTCGATAGACCGAATATTGGATAAAGCCTTAAGAGGCGAGCGGATAGCGTTAGAAGAAGGTATGGAACTGCTAGCTTCCGATCAGATTGAGAAAATGGGTCATGTAGCTAATCAAATTATGTTGAAACATCATCCTGAGCCGATAACGACCTTTGTTGTTGGACGTAACGTGAACTATACAAACGTGTGCGATGTTTATTGCCGGTTTTGTGCATTTTACCGAGCGCCTGGTTCCAAGGAAGGTTATGTCCTTGATGACGATGTAATTTTAAATAAAATTCAAGAGACAGTTAACGTGGGCGGCACAGAAATATTAATGCAGGGCGGCACGAACCCGGATCTGCCATTTACTTATTATCTGGATCTGCTAAAGAAAATTAAGGCAAGATTTCCAAGTATAACAATGCATTCCTTCTCCCCTGCTGAGATTCAGAAGATGAAGGTTGTTTCGAACGGTTTATCACTTGATGAGGTAGTTTCCCAGCTTCATGAAGCTGGACTCGACTCATTGCCGGGCGGCGGTGCAGAAATATTGGATGATCGCACTAGACGCAAGATTAGTCGAATGAAAGGTTCATGGACGGATTGGATGGATGTTATGAATTCCGCTCACCGTCATGGGATGAACACAACTGCGACTATGGTATACGGCCTTGGTGAGACTGTCGAAGAACGTGCACTTCATATGCTTCGAATTCGAGATGAGCAAGATAGAGTAAAGGCGAATGGGTATCCGTCGCCTGGTTTTATGGCGTTTATTTCATGGCCTTTCCAGCCTGATAATACAAACCTCAAACTAGAAAAGGCCAAGCCTGAGGAATATTTGCGTATAGTAGCAGCTAGTCGTATTATGCTTGATAACATAAAAAACTTCCAATCATCATGGGTAACGATGGGTCCAGAGATGGGTAAGTTGTCTCTGTCATACGGCTGCAATGACTTCGGTAGTACTATGATTGAAGAGAATGTTGTATCCGCTGCTGGTACTACACATAAAGTAAATATTGAACTTATACTTGAACTCATTCGTGAAGTTGGTAAAATTCCAGCTCAGCGTGATACCAAATATAATATATTGAGAATGTATAAAGAAATGGATAAGGCTGACCTCGATTTCGTTATGCAAAACTAAAGTGAATTTCTTTTTATAAATATTTATGCGAGCTATTTGGGATGCGTCCCTGAATAGCTCGTTTTTACGTTTAGTGGAAACATACAGATAAATTGTCCATATAATTGTAAGATGAATCCCAAACTCTTCCCTGTATATACGTCGCCGTTAGGCCATATACTGTAACGGAAGGAAGGGGTGAGCGCATGGACTTGTTTACAATATCTTTACCTGTGTATCTTCAAGGATCAATTAACAAATTACGGATGTTGCTGACAGAGCAAGCAAACGTTGATTTACATATGACTGCTGGTAAAAAAAATACGGCAGTGGGCGTTGAATATCACGTTATAGAGTCACAGCATATTGGCTGCAAAGCGCAATTACCACAATTTCAACTTCATAGGGATGGACCAACGCTCTACAAATCAGCTGCTGAGGCTATTGCAGAATATGTGATCAGTGAGCTTGAATCCCAAATGTTAGCGAGCATCATTAGGAAAAAGTATCGTAAAAATCCGTCCATGGAAGCTGCAGTTATCGAGAGGTATTGTTATGAGCTTCTAAATGGGAAGGAATGGGATGGACTTGGCAATCGGTTTCATGAAGGAGACCGTAAAAGGCGGAAGGGTAAAGTATCAGAGGAGCTTGAGAAGTATTTAGCCGAACAGACAGAATTGAACATAGAAGGATTTATTACATTCCGACTCCTGTCTTATCGTACTGAACTAATCGAAATTGTTGAGTATGCACTAGATGAATATGTTCTTGACAAGCAATATCAGGAGTTTATTTCCTTGTTGAAATATTTTGTCCAATTACAGGAAACGAAGGTGCCGTTTGTTCATCTGCTTCATAAAGGTGGACATGACTTTACAATCTATAACGAAAGTTTCCAGATCATTGAGCCTAAACCACCAGCTGATCGAATTGTGGCTGAAATGCTGGAAACAGAGATGAACATTGAAGATATGGTTATTAGTTCGCTTATTTCCTTGTCTCCAAAACAGATTACAGTTCATACTCGCCATCCCGAACTAAGCGTGATACGTACCATTGAGACGATATTTGATGGAAGAGTTAAAGTATGTGTGCAATGTTCTGCTTGTACAAGTACACTTGATGAATGGGTACAGCCCTAACCTTGAAGGAACTCTTGACCTCTATAGCTATGAAGGGATATAATGATGAACATATAAGTTTGAACAGCATTGACAAGAGACATGTGCTCGTTAGTAACATTTGGAGCAGAGAGAGGAAACTAGGCTGAAATTTCCTTCCAATATGTAAGCGAGTGTACCCCTTTTGTAGCTGTACGGATGAACCCGTTTGAGTTGTTCTTAAGAGCAAGCGGCGGTTGTAAGCTGTACCGGAAATCTCCGTTATCAGATATTTACGAGGACTGTTATGCGGGTAAGTTTATTCGCGCAGTTAAAGTAGGGTGGAACCACGAGTCGGCAAGCACTCGTCCCTTTTGCGGGATGCGTGCTTTTTTTGTGCGCTTTTTGCGACTGTGCTTGTAAGAGGATAACGGGAGGATGAAAGGAAATGAATGTTAAAGTAACTTTTCCAGATGGCGCGGTTAGAGAATACGCTGCTGGAACAACAATTGAAGAAGTAGCGGGCTCCATTAGCTCAGGTTTGAAAAAAAATGCGATTGCCGGCAAAATTGACGGTAAAGTCGTTGACGTATATACACCAATCGATGCCGATGCGGCAATTGAAATAGTAACAGTGGATTCCGCTGATGGACTAGAGGTTTATCGTCATAGTACAGCGCATTTGCTTGCACAGGCGATCAAACGTATTTATGGTAACGTCAAGTTAGGTATTGGTCCTGTAATTGAGGATGGCTTCTATTATGATATCGATATGGAGCAATCGCTGACACCTGAAGATTTGACTGCAATTGAAAAAGAAATGACGAAAATTACTAACGAAAACTTAGAAATTCGTCGTCGTGTAGCAAGTCGTGATGAGGCTCTTGCCATTTTCACCGAGCTTGATGACAATCTAAAGCTGGAACTGATCCGCGATCTTCCAGAAGACTCTGTGATTACGTTATACGATCAGGGCGAGTTTTTCGATTTGTGCCGTGGACCACATCTTCCTTCCACAGGTAAAATTAAATCGTTTAAATTGCTTAGCGTTGCTGGTGCTTATTGGCGTGGAGATTCCAAAAACAAAATGTTGCAACGTATTTACGGAACTGCTTTTCCTAAAAAAGCTCAGCTTGACGAGCATTTACACTTCCTTGAGGAAGCAAAAAAGCGTGATCACCGTAAGCTAGGTCGTGAACTTAAGATGTTTA
Source organism: Paenibacillus sp. L3-i20 (assembly GCF_022180385.2). GTDB lineage: Bacteria > Bacillota > Bacilli > Paenibacillales > Paenibacillaceae > Pristimantibacillus. Next base: position 2,108,925 of record NZ_BQME02000002.1, on the reverse strand, counting down.
CGTTCTCGCGCGAAGTTGGCCAAGGTTTGCCGCTTTGGTTGCCGAATGGTTCAAAGCTGCGTAGAACGATGGAACGCTATATCGTCGATCTGGAAGAGCGTCTTGGCTATGATCATGTGTACACGCCAGTGCTTGCGAACGTAGAGTTGTACAAAACGTCCGGACACTGGGAGCATTACAGTGAAGATATGTTCCCTAAGATGATTATGGACAACGAAGAACTTGTTCTTCGTCCGATGAACTGTCCACATCATATGATGGTATTTAAAAGCGATATGAGAAGTTACCGTGATTTGCCGGTTCGTATTGCTGAGCTTGGTACGATGCATCGATATGAAATGTCAGGGGCGTTAACAGGATTACACCGTGTACGTGCTATGACACTTAACGATGCTCATATTTTCTGTCGTCCAGATCAGATTAAAGAAGAATTTGCTCGAGTTGTTAATTTAATTCGCAAAGTTTATGAGGATTTTGGCATTAAAGATTATCGTTTCCGTTTATCATACCGTGATCCTAAAGATACAGAAAAATATTTCCAAAATGATGAAATGTGGGAAATGTCCCAGCGTATGCTTCTTGAAGTAGTAGAGGAATTGGAGTTGCCATTCTTCGAAGCTGAGGGAGAAGCTGCTTTCTACGGACCGAAACTTGATGTTCAAATTAAAACAGCACTTGGAAAAGAAGAAACGTTGTCCACTGCACAGCTTGACTTCTTGCTTCCTGAGCGCTTTGAATTGGAATATGTAGGTGAAGATGGTAAGAAGCATCGTCCAGTTGTTATCCATCGCGGTATTATAAGTACAATGGAGCGTATGACTGCTTTCTTGCTGGAAAACTTCGCTGGAGCTCTTCCACTTTGGTTGTCACCTGTACAAGCAAAAGTAATTCCAGTATCAACTGTCTATGAAGCTTATGCTCGACAAGTATCAGAGCAATTGCAAGAAGCGGGTATTCGCGTAGAAAATGATCTTCGGAATGAAAAACTTGGCTACAAAATTCGTGAGGCGCAGCTTGAGAAAGTGCCGTATATGCTTGTTGTAGGGGAAAATGAAATGCAAGCAGGAGCTGTATCCGTAAGGAAGCGCGGTGAAGGTGATATTGGTGCCCTCCCTAATGCTGAACTGATCAGCTTGATTAAGAAACAAATTGAAGATAAAGAATAGCGCTGGCTAACGCTCCGCGCATAAAGCTTGTACCATAAGGGCATTATTCTTCTGAGGAGGAGTTTGCCCACATGGTTACAAGCTTTTTTTTATATGCAAGAACATGGATCATCTCACTGCTGGCTGCTGTTGTCGTATTTGGATCTATGCCAATGATCAGTCTGGCTGAGGCTTCGACTTACAGTAATAAGCAAACGAATAAACCGGCCCCGCAGCAAATCGAAGTAGTGGCTACTGGGTATACGGCAGGTGTGGAGTCAACTGGAAAACGACCAGGTCACCCTGGATACGGAATTACGTTTTCGGGTGTCAAAGTTAGAAGAGATCAAGTCTCTACGATAGCTGCAGATCCAAAAGTATTTCCAATTGGAACACTGCTGTATATTCCTGGTTATGGATATGGGGTTGTAGCAGATACAGGATCAGCTATAAAAGGAAACCGAATAGACCTTTACTTTAAAACGATTAAGGAAGTTTATCAGCAATGGGGGAAAAAGACGGTCAGTGTTCAAGTACTCAGACGTGGTACTGGCAAGCTGACACAAGCTTGGCTTAATGATATTAACCGTGCAATTGAGGTCGGCAAGCCAATTCCACAGTCTTATTTAGAATCTTAGACCTCTGAATAAGAAAGACCAACCTCGCCATACTAAGGGTGGACGGGGAGGTGAATACAATGGCTAAAAACAAAAACAACAAGGCCGCTCAAAACAATAAATTCAATGCTGAATTCGCTGAAGAATTCAACCAGAACAACGCAGCAAACAATCAAGCAGCTAATAACCAAGCAGCGAATCAAAAAGTAAATCAAGTATCACAAAACAATCAAAACCAACAAAACCAACAGTAACATGATTTGATCAACATGAATAATGTTATAGCAAAGAAGGAGCCGAATGGCTCCTTTTTTGTTGGGATCGCTCTAAAACAACATAGTGTAAGTTCTAGGAATATTTTCCTTAACCTCGGTCTAGAGACTGAGGTGAAGTTCAATCGGTCGTCCCTTATGTCAAAGAAGGTTATTATGTATACTAGTAGTATCAAACATGCAATTGTATAAGGAGTTGTGCAGTATGGGTGGAAATTTCGCAAACAGATTTTTTACTGGAAGCATCATCATAACCGTAGGCGTAATCTTTTTGCTGAAGCAGCTTGGTATTTTAACGATGGAGATTGGCGAAATGTTTTCAACGTTCTGGCCATGTATTCTTATATACTCTGGGGCGTCACAACTTCTTATGAGCGGTCGCAAAATCGGAGCCAGGTGGTTAGGAGTCGTTTTGATTTTTATTGGCGGTATCTTTTTGGGTAATAATTTAGGATTGTTTTTTTGGTCCATCGGCGATGTAATCCCATATCTGATTCCTTTTATTATTATATTTGTAGGTCTTCGGATGATTTGGAGACCACGCTCTAAGCCGCAAGATCCTCCGTCAGATGAATGGAAGTCCTATCGTCCTTATGCAGACGAATCGGAGGTGCCGCCTGCTCCGCCATTACATCCCGATCCAAATGGAATAAGCAGCTTTCATGATGAAGATGAGGAGAGCGAAAGGGAGGGCTCAAGTTTCACAGATGAGTTTACTAAAAGTAACTCCTATGACGAGGACTTGCAGCAAGAATATGGAAAACAAAAAAGACGTAAAGTAAAGCAACGCTTAGATGAGCGTAATAAAGAGCATGTTGAGTATTGGAATTCAAATGATCCAAGTGTAATCAATCGTTCTGGTTTTATTGGTGATATCCATATGGGGCATGATCATTGGGAGCTGAAACCAATTAATATCACTCATTTTATCGGAGACACAGTACTTGATTTAACGAAGGCTCAGATTCCTTTTGGTGAGACAAAAATTAATATAACTTCTTTTCTTGGGGACGTAAAAGTGTATGTACCTAATGACTATGAGCTAGGTGTTCGTGTTGTGTCCAACGCTTTTATGGGTGATGTAAAAATATTAGGTCAAAAGGAAGGCGGCATCTTTACAAGCGTAGACACAAAGTCACCAAGATATAAGGATTCAGACAAAAAGATCAAGCTTATCGTCAGTACTTTTATCGGCGATACGCGTGTAACGAAGGTAGGGTAACAGAGCGATGATGGTTCGATTTTTGCGCAGTGGGAAATGGGAACTTATCAGTATGTTCGTTATTGCTTCCACCGTATCCGTATTACTTGCATTCGTACTATGGTATTTGATGATGGATCATGCTGGATTGCTGGAACTCAAGCTTTGGTCAGGTATGGTCGTTCTGATTGTAAGCGGTGCTTTCGGCTATTGGGCGGCACAACGGTTTGGTGGTCGGATGGACACACTTCATCTTTCGCTTAAGCAAGCTGTAAATGGAAACTTCGAAGCGCGAATAGCAGATGATGGACATCATTCCTTTGTACCTGTTTACAGGGAGTTCAATGAGCTTGCAGAGCAAATGGAAGAGAAGATGCTGACACTACAGCGAATGGGTGAACAAAATATACTACAGGAGTCGGCGTCAAATGAGGCCGCCGTATTGGAAGAGCGGAAACGGTTAGCCCGCGATTTGCACGATACGGTTAGTCAGCAATTATTCGCTATTCATATGTGTGCTTCATCTCTTCCCAAGCTGCAGCAAGTTGATCATGAGCGATCCGTCGCCGTATTGGAGCAACTCATACAAATGTCTAATCTAGCTCAGAAACAAATGCGAAATTTCATTTCTCAGCTAAGACCGATGGAGCTCGAAGGCAGGACACTGCAAGAAGCACTTGATAAGTGGTTTCCTGATTTCTGTCGTCAGAATAGCCTTCAGGGTGTTCTAGAATGGCGACTAACGGAGCAGCTCAGTGAGGCTAAGGAGCATCAGCTATTTTTAATCGTTCAAGAAGCTATGGCAAATGTAGTGAAACATGCGCGGGCAGTTAGCTGCACACTGACGCTTGCAGATACGGAGCGTCAGGTTGTGATGATGCTTGCTGATGATGGAGCGGGCTTTAGGGTTGATACAGTTAAGCCAGGATCTTACGGATTATCTACGATGCAAGAACGTGCTCAGAAGCTTGGTGGAACAGCTGATATTGTAAGTAAAGTGGGCAGTGGGACAAGAATTAAAGTAACGATACCTAAGATATATCGAGGAGAGCAGAATCGATGAGTGGACAGGGTACGATAAAAATAATGATTGTTGATGATCATGATATGGTCAGGATTGGCTTGCGCACCTACTTGATGCTAGAGCCTAAGTTTGAGGTTATAGCTGAAGCAAGCAATGGTAATGAGGCGTTGAAGTGGCTTAATGGAAGTAACGAGGAAGATCGACCTCATATTATACTTATGGATTTGATGATGCCTGAGATGGACGGCATAGAAACGACAAGAGCAATTATTGCTAAGTATGATGCAATCAAAATCGTGATGCTGACGAGTTTTCTTGAAGATGATAAAGTATATTCTGCAATTGAAGCTGGAGCAGTAAGTTATGTGCTCAAGACTGTTTCTGCAGAGGAACTTATTTACGCTATCAACGGAGCATACAAAGGTATGCCAGTAATGACGACAGATGTTTCGCAAGCCCTTACAAGAGGATTACGACAACGTACTGCTCAGTCAGGTGACGAAGGATTAACGGAGCGGGAAAAGGAAGTTTTGCTGCTAATCGCTGACGGACAGTCAAACAAAGAGATTGCAGATGAACTTCATATCAGTATTAAAACGGTAAAAACACATGTTAGCAACCTTCTAATGAAATGCGAGCTGGACGATCGGACACAACTAGCTGTACTCGCCCATCGCAAAGGTTGGGCTAATCGCACATAAGAGAGGCGTGATACGGGCATACTACCCTATAGCAGATAACATAAGCTAGGAGTAGGAGGTTTGTAACGATGATTCCCATCTCGTCCAATATAGAGGGCAAACAAAAAAGATTGACAGAAATACAAGGAGATTTGGCATTACATAAGTTCACACTTGGCGGCAATTGGGATTATAACAGAGGTTCTTTCGACCGAGCGCTAGATAATGAAAACAAAGTGTGGCTAAGAATTCCTTTTCAAGTTACGGACGGTCATTTGGATAGTGAGCAGTCAGAAAGTATTGCTCATATTCGTTTTGAGCAGCCATATGTATTAAAACATCTTTATAACGAAGGCAATGATCCCGAAGCGTCTGTAAGGGTTGTAGGAGCTATGTTTGATCAGTTCCAGTCCCCTGTAAATCCTGATGCAGATATAGAACAGCATTGGATAGAACGAGGAACAGAACTGATGCGTGAAGTTGAAACAACGATTTCTTTTTAGGGGCTATTATAAGCATTAATAATTGGTGTGGTTGACGTTACTTCTCTAATAGTCGATCCATTTCAGGTTGTAGTGTGAGGCGTGTTCGTAATTATGCAGTTCTTATGGCATTTTAGAACATTAATCATTCGACCAATATACAAAAAAATGAAGGGGCTGTCCCAAAAGGTCATAAAGTGACCTGAGGGACAGCTTTTTTTGTTCTGAATAAACAAAAAGAAATCGCTTTTTGGTAAAATGGAGGTACCACCCAACCATTCCAAAAGGAGCGATTTCTTTGTACATTCAATATACCATGGACCAACTTACCCTGCCAATGGATTTGGAGGATGACATTCCTCAAAATCACCTCGTGCGTATTGTAAATGCCGCTGTGAACCGACTTAGCGACAGGATCTTTGCCTCCGCATACCCTGGTGGCGGCCGAGATAGCTACCACCCCAAAATGCTCACCAAAGTTATTGTTTATGCCTACACCCAGCGGATCTACTCGTCTCGACAAATCGCTAAAGCGGTCCGTGAAAACGTCATGTTTATGTGGATTGCAGGCAGACAACAGCCGGACTTTCGCACCATCAACCGTTTCCGTTCTGAACGTATGAAGACGGTGCTCGAGACCGTCTTCACCGCCGTTCTACAATTTCTGGCTGAGGAGAAATACGTGCGGCTTGAACATTACTTTGTCGACGGAACCAAGATTGAAGCTAACGCCAATCGCTATACGTTTGTCTGGGGCAAAGCGGTGGTGAAACAGAAGGCGAGGCTGCAGGAGAAAGTCCAGACTTTGTTCGCTACCATTGAAGAATCTGAGCGTCAGGAAGAGCAAGAACATCACGGATGGGATCTTCCTGAACTCGGCGAGTCCACACAGATCACCAGCGAAAAGCTGGAAGAGGCTGTAAAGCAGCTAGAGGAGCAACTACAAGAGAAACCTAAGGACAAGCCATTGAAAAAAACAGTTCGGGCAATCCGCAAAGACCTCCTCCCCCGCTTGCAAAAATACGAAGTACAGCAGGAGATTCTCGGAGATCGTAATAGCTTCAGCAAGACCGATACCGACGCTACTTTCATGCGAATGAAAGAAGATCACATGCGTAATGGCCAGCTCAAACCTGGCTACAATGTACAGATCGGAACGGAAAACCAGTTCATTATCGGCTACAGTTTGCACCAGCGCCCGACAGACACACGTTGCCTCAAGCCCCACTTAGAGAAGGTAAAAGCAACTCTGGGAAATATACCGAAAACAGTTATCGCGGACGCAGGATACGGCGGGGAAGAAAATTACGCTTACTTGGAAAACGAACAACTAGAAACAGTGGTGAAGTACAGCACATACCACAAGGAAAAATCGAAGAAGTGGAAGCAAGATATCAGTAAGTTGGATAACTGGCAGTATGACGAAGCCGAAGACATATGGACGTGCGCTGCTGGGCGTAACCTACTATTTCGCTATGAAAGTAAGGAAACGACAGAAAGCGGATATGAGTTACGGAAGCGCCACTACCGAAGCGAAAACTGCGAAGGCTGTCCGCTCAAAGAGGCTTGTACAAAAGCCAAAGGAAACCGAGAAATCAGCGTGAGCCTGAAGTATCTGCGTTACAAGAAACAAATACGCGAGAAACTCAAGAGCGAGGAAGGGTATGCGCTGTCGGTTCGAAGAATGATCGAACCGGAAAGCGTATTTGGACAACTGAAAAACAACCGGGGATTCCGGCGTTTTCTGCTTCGAGGCCTGCCGAAAGTAAGCCTTGAGGTCGGGTGGCTTTCGCTCGCCCACAATCTGCTCAAGAAGGCGGCAATAGACCAAAAGCCAGAAATGGCGGTGCAGGGATAACCTCCCTAGCACCGCCATTTCCTTATTTTCTCCCATTTTTCATCATGCGAGCTGTTTCATGAAGTAAGTATTTATACTTTTGAGACAGCTCCTTCATTTTTTGCACTAATAAATTCATTAATTTTAATATATTATTGAGCTTATATTTATGTTCCATTTGCTATTTCGTTTATTTTGGGGCTGTAAAAGGTGAGTGAAAAAGTTTATAGTAGACACTTCACGAGTGTAAAATTATCTAGGATTCAGGTGTAATTAAGATTGTTTTAAGGTAGAATGTGCATGATAGAACTAACAAATAAATGTATATGCAAAGCGAATATGAATTAGCCGATTGGGGGAGAACGTATATGGATGATCAGAACAACAAAAAGGGGTATGACGACTTCTTTAATTCAGAAGATTCAAATCGTACAGATGAAACGAATGAGTCTAATAGAATAAACGAGAGTGAAACAAAACCATCTTATTATTATGCATACGGGCCAAAATCAAATGAGAATAGGGGACATGTTAGTCATCAGGAAGGCAATATGGCCTCAGGATCAACAGAGGGTTCTGTAAATGGATCGCAGCCACCGCAACTTAGAACGTTTACAACGACTCATGCAGCAGGCAACACTGGATGGAAAGTGAAGGAGAAGCGTGGCACATCATTTAAGTCCATTTTCCTCTCATTCCTTGCAGGTATGCTCGTGGTAGGGGGACTTATGTATAGTGCTGACACACGTAATTGGTTCTCATCAGGAGGAGCAGTAGAAACAACTAAATCGGGTTCTAATGGCTCAGGTTCCACTGTAACATCACCATCTAGTAATGGTGGATCAGCAACTACAGCAGTTGGACGTCCCGATAACATTGCTAAGTTATTTGAGACAGCTAGTCCAGCAGTAGTTAAAATCGAGACATTTGTGAGCACGCAGTCAAACGGTGGCGGCAGCGGCAGTATTTTAGATGATCCATTTTTCCGTCAGTTTTTCGGTGGCAACGGCCCTGAAAGAACACAACCAGAGCAAGAACAGGGAGGCCAGATGCAGCAAGTAGGCGCTGGAACTGGATTTTTCTTTGATCAGGAAGGTTACATTTTAACCAATCAGCACGTCATTGGAGATGCAGCAGAAATTAAAATTACGGTTCAGGGGTATGACAAGCCATTTACGGCTGAACTACTTGGTTCCAGCTATGAGCTTGATCTAGCTGTTGTGAAGATTAAAGGAGATAAGCCTTTCCCGACGCTTCCGTTAGGTGACTCTGACAAAATAAACATTGGCGATTGGGTAATAGCGATCGGTAATCCATACGGATTCGATCACACGATTACGGCAGGTGTGCTTAGTGCCAAGGAACGTCCAATCGATATTCAAGATGCGAATGGCGAACGGAATTACAAACATTTATTACAGACGGATGCCTCCATTAATCCAGGTAACTCCGGTGGTCCATTGCTTAATGTGAATGGTGAAGTTATTGGTATGAATACCGCTGTAAGTGCACAGGCTCAAGGTATCGGCTTTGCAATTCCAACGAGTACTATTCTTGGAGTGCTTGATAATCTTAAGTCGAACAAAGAGGTTCCGAAAGAGCCTGCACCATTTATTGGTGCTGAACTAATAAATATGACAGAGGAATATGCGAAGCAACTTGGTCTAGAGAAGGTAGAAGGGTCAATTGTGAAAAGCGTATACTATAACTCTCCAGCTTATCTCGCTGATTTAAAGGCTTATGATGTTATTCTTGGTCTTGGCGGCAAAAAGTTCACTACAAGTGAGTCACTTATTAAAGAAATTCAATCTAAAAAGGTCGGCGAGAAGGTCGAGTTTAACATTTTCCGTCAAGGAAAAGAGATAAATATTGAAGTCGAAATCGGCGACAGGAACGTGTTTGGACTTGAATAAGCTGAGTCATTAATTCATGCTTAAAAAAAGCGCAGAGTTTGTTGTCTCTGCGCTTTTTTGTAACGAAGAGGAGGATATTTGTTGAGAGCACATATCGTGGTAGTAGACGATGATGAAAAAATTATTTCAATGCTGCGCCGCAGCTTAGCTTTTGAGGGGTATGAGGTGACTACAGCCTCTAACGGTGTTGAGGGATTAAAGGTGCTGCTCAATATAGAGCCTGACTTACTAATATTAGATGTCATGATGCCTCAGATTGACGGATGGGAAGTTTGTCGTAGAGTGAGAGAGAGCGGCAGCTCCGTTCCGATTATGATGCTGACTGCCAAGGATGATGTCATTGATCGTGTGAAGGGACTTGACCTTGGTTCTGATGATTACGTCGTAAAACCTTTTGCACTAGAGGAACTGCTTGCTAGAGTACGGGCATTGCTTCGCAGAAAATCGGACAAGCTTGAAGATACAAGCAATCAATTGTCATTCGATGATTTGGTTCTGGATATGGATGCGAGGGAAGCTGTCCGCTTTGGCAGACGAATCGAGCTTACGAGCAAAGAATATGATTTGATGCTTCTATTTATGCAAAATCCTCGTCGTGTTTTGACGCGAGACGCGATTATGGAGAGAATATGGGGTTACGATTTTAGCGGAGAATCTAATGTTCTTGAGGTATATATTGCAATGTTGCGCCAGAAGCTTGAGGATGGCGGTGGCAAACGAGTCATTCAGACTGTTCGTGGTACAGGTTATGTGCTCAGAGGAGAGGCGGGATAAGGAATGTCTATTCGGCTTCGTCTAACATTATGGTATTCAGGCCTGCTTGCGGTAACGCTGCTCGTATTCGGGATAATTGTGTATTCATTTATTAATTGGACGATGTACGATGATCTTCGAGAACAAGTAAAAAGGCAAAGTGATAATCTGGGAATTAATGCACAGTACTATTTTAATACGCTAAATCTCGATATTGATCAACGAATTGAAGATAAAGATATATATATACAGTTAGTTAATTACCGGGAAGGAGATATTCGCCAATCTAGCAATTTAAAGAAGCAAGATATCGTAATTCCTTTCCCAAAGGCATCTACTAACCCCCAAGATGATTTTGTACAGATACCACTAAGTATTGGGAAGTCAAAATATTCTATGGTCACTTACCAGAGGCCACTTACAATCGAAAATGAGCTAGTTGGATTGTTACAGGTTGGGGCCATTGCATACACGGAAGAAAAGTTTTTGGGTGGACTACGCACAACACTTATTTTCTCTTCATTGGTTGTCGTTTTAATCGCCTTTACGGTTGGGCTCGTAATTGCACGTCAAGCTTTACGTCCCATTGGTCGAGTTATACGGGCAACACAACAGATCGAGAAGGGATCAGATCTTAGTGTGCGAATTCCTTTGGAAGGTCCTAAGGATGAGATCGGATTGTTAGTGAATACGCTCAACTCTATGCTCTCAAGGCTGGAAAAAGCATATAATGAGCTTGATGAAGCGTATATGGCACAGAGAAGGTTCGTATCTGATGCTTCACATGAACTGCGTACGCCACTTACGACAATTAGAGGCAACATTGATTTGCTGGAGAAGATGTGGAGCAGGGCTGAGCCATCTAACCTCCCTTCGGGCGGCACAGAAGGATTGATTCTAAATGCTGACCATTGGAATTTGTCGAACGAGGCAATGTCAGATATTTCGGCAGAAGCGAAACGAATGAGCAGCTTAGTGGGTGATTTACTTTCACTTGCTCGTGCTGATGCGGGGCATACGATGGAAAAGCAACGACTTGATCTGTATTCTTTGACAGAGGAGGTTGTGCGCAGAGCTCAATTGTTACCTCGTACCGCGGAATGGCGAGAAGGTGATTTAACTATGCTTGAAGGGTTCCATGTGAATGGAAGTCACAATTATTTACAGCAACTGCTATTTATTTTTATCGAAAATGCGTTTAAATACACGCCAAGCGGCTATGTGGAACTTAGTTCTATTCGAAATGACGATCACATTGGGTGGATTATTAAGGACACAGGCATTGGCATGGACCCAAAAGAGATTCCACATATTTTTGACCGCTTCTACAGAGCTGATGAATCACGTGGAGTAACAGTTGGCACGGGTCTTGGTTTATCGATTGCAAAGTGGATTTTGGATGAGCATAATGGGTCTGTTGAAGTCGTTACTCGGGTGAATGAAGGTTCTATATTCACGATTTGGTTACCTATAGACTTTTCTGAGAGCGGAGATTCGTCTATAATGAAAGAAACAGACTTAGTAGAGGGATAGTTTTCCTTATTCAGCGGTTTGTCAGAAAGCAGGTGCAAGAGATGGAAATAGTGAAAATATCGCCGCGAGGCTATTGCTATGGGGTTGTCGATGCAATGGTGCTTGCTTTGCAAACGGCCAAAAACTTGGAATTACCAAGACCTATTTATATTCTTGGTATGATTGTTCATAATGCACATGTGACGGATGCCTTCGAGAAAGAAGGAGTCATTACGCTAGATGGTGCTAATCGGCTCGAAATTTTGGATCAGATACAAGAAGGAACAGTTATTTTCACTGCCCATGGCGTATCACCAGAAGTTCGTCAACTTGCGAGGGCGAAGGGATTATCTGTCGTTGATGCGACATGTCCCGATGTTACGAAGACACATGATCTAATCCGTGACAAAACAGCGGAAGGTTATCATATTATTTATATCGGCAAAAAAAATCACCCTGAGCCTGAAGGTGCAGTTGGTGTTGCTCCGGACCTTGTTCATCTCATCGAGACCGAAGAGGAAATTGAACATCTTCAAGTACCGGAAGGTCGCATTATTATTACAAATCAAACGACGATGTCCCAATGGGATATTCGCATCATTATAAAAAAGCTAGTGGAGAAATATCCACACGCAGAGGTGCATAATGAGATTTGTTTGGCGACTCAAGTACGCCAAGAGGCAGTAGCTGATCAAGCAGGTACTGCACAGCTTTGTATAGTAGTTGGCGACCCGCGCAGTAATAACTCTAATCGTCTAGCACAGGTTTCAGAGGAGATCGCAGGTGTGAAGGCTTATAGAGTTTCTGATGTTAGTGAAATTGAGCAAGAATGGCTTTATGGTTTGGATCGTGTAGCAGTTACTTCAGGGGCATCTACGCCTACACCACTTACGAAGGAAGTTATTGCGTATTTGGAACAATATGACTACCGCGATCCTTCAACATGGGAAATTGTAAGAACCGTCAATATGAACAAGCTGCTTCCTAATATTCGCGTGAAATCAGCTGAGCCTAAGGAAACAGCTACTAATCCATCATAAATTTATTTGTGATAAGTGGCTTAGTTGCCTGCAAATCAGTCGTTCCAACTTGGAACGATAGATTTGCAGGCTTTTTTTTCTAGCTCAAATCAGCAAAGAAGGGGTTGACTAGTAGCTTGAAATTCGGTATATTTACTTTAGCGATTAAAAGCATAAAAGCCAAAAAGCATAAAAGCGCGAAAGTGATTTATTGGAATGAAGCAAAACCCTGATTAAATTATAAATAGTGGATAATATAAGGAGAGATAACTATGATCGCCATAACAAAATCAAATATTGAAGAGAACCGTATCCAAGAAATTGTTGCCCATATTGAAAACGCTGGCGTGCAGGCGCATGTATCAGTAGGAACGGATCGTACAGTAATCGGAATTATTGGAAATGCTGATCCGACACTTGCAGAGCAGCTGCGCCAAATGAAAGGTGTAGATAACGTGGTCAAGATTTCTAAATCCTACAAATTGGCAAGTCGTGACTTTCATCCTGACGACACAATTATAGATATTAAAGGTGTACAAATTGGTGGTAAAAACCTAGTCGTTATGGGTGGGCCATGTGCCGTAGAAACAGCAGAACAAATCGATGAGATTGCAAGACTTGTGAAGGCAGCGGGTGGACAAGTGCTGCGTGGTGGTGCATTTAAGCCAAGAACAGGACCTTACAGCTTCCAAGGTGTGGGTGTTGAAGGATTAGTGATGATGGCTGAAGCTGGCAAGAGGCACGGTCTTTTAACGATAACAGAGGTTATGACACCAGAATATGTGGATGTGTGTGCTGAGTACGCCGATATTTTGCAAGTTGGTACCCGTAATATGCAGAACTTTGATTTGCTGCGTAAATTGGGGACAATTCAAACACCAGTACTGCTTAAGAGAGGTTTCAGTTCAACCTATGATGAGTTTTTGAATGCAGCAGAATATATTTTGGCGGGGGGAAATCCTAACGTCATGCTTTGTGAGCGAGGCATCAGAACATTTGAGACATATACAAGAAATACGCTGGACCTAACGGCAATACCAGTACTGCAATCACTTAGCCATTTACCTGTTATTTCTGATCCTAGCCATGGGACGGGCCGTCGTGAACTTGTTGAGCCAATGTCAAAAGCATCTGTAGCAGCAGGAGCTAACGGGCTGATTGTCGAGATGCACACTGATCCCGACAATTCAATGACCGGTGACGGTGTGCAATCGTTATTCCCTGATCAGTTTGCAGCTTTGTTAAAAGATCTTGCGTTGCTTGCCCCAATTGTGGGCAAGGAATTTAATACTGACAAATCACCTTCTGAAGCGTTCAAGGAATGGAAAATCGTCTAGTATCAATAAATTTATCCGCCTTCCGTTCGTTAAGGGAGGCGGTTTTTTTATGAATACCCGCGAAAACGCTCTCATTTTTACTGGAATAAGATTGCTGTTAGTTTTCCTGACATGAAACAAAAAAATACCTGACATGGCTATTGACGGAGGTTGAAATCTAGTTTTATAATAACGACATGGATTAGAGAGATTTTATGAACATTGGATACTCAAACATCAAATAATGTTCGGAAATGGAGGAAGTTTAGATGTCAGTTCAAAAAGTTTTGGAGCAAATCAAAGAAAATAACATTCAGTTCGTAGATTTCCGTTTTGTAGATCTTTCCGGAGGTGCTCATCACATCACGTTGCCTGCTACAGAGGTTGACGCTGATACTTTCGTGAACGGCGTAGCATTCGACGGCTCCTCAATCCCTGGCTTCCGCGGTATCGAAGAATCCGATATGGTTATGATGCCAGATACAGATTCCGTATTCATTGATCCTTTTACGAGTCATCCAACACTAAACGTAATGTGTAACATTCATACTCCAGATGGTCAGCGTTATGATCGCGATCCGCGTAGTATCGCTCAAAGAGCTGAAGAGTATTTGCAAACAACTGGAATCGGTACGACAGCATTTTTTGCACCAGAATCCGAGTTTTTCATTTTCGACGATGTTCGCTATGAAAGCTCGATGCACACTTCTTACTACTCAGTAGATTCCGAAGAAGCAGCATGGAATACTGGCAAAAAAGAAGAAGGCGGCAACCTGGGCTTTAAAATTCCTGTAAAAGGTGGCTATGTTCCAGTAGCTCCATTCGACTCCCAACAAGATATCCGTAGCGAAATGGTTCGTTTGATGCAAGAATCCGGCCTTCGCGTAGAACGTCATCACCATGAAGTTTCTACTGCAGGTTCTGCTGAAATCAACTTCCGCTTCGATACTCTAACTAAAACAGCTGATAACCTACTAAAATATAAATACATTATCCATAACGTAGCTCGTCAATGGGGCAAAGTAGCAACATTTATGCCAAAACCATTGTTCGGTGACAACGGAAGCGGTATGCACGTTCATACTTCCATCTTCGATGGCGACACTCCATTGTTCTACGATAACAAAGAGTACGCTAACCTAAGCAAAATGGCTATGAGCTACATTGCAGGCGTTTTGTATCATGCTCCTGCATTGATCGCAATCACGAACCCAAGTACAAACTCATTCAAACGTCTAGTACCTGGCTACGAAGCACCAGTTAACCTTGTATTCTCTAAAGGTAACCGTTCTGCTGCTGTTCGTATTCCAATCGCTGCTGTAACGCCAAAAGGCTGTCGTATCGAATTCCGTACTCCGGATTCCACGGCTAACCCTTACCTAGCTTTCGCAGCAATGTTGCTTGCTGGTCTTGATGGCATTAAGAAAGGTCTTGATCCTGTTGCACTTGGATACGGACCATTCGACAAAAACATCTATGATCTTCCAGAAGAAGAGAAAAAAGAAATCCGCAGCGTACCTGCATCTCTTGAAGAAGCGCTTGACGCTCTTGAAGCAGATTCCGGTTTCCTTACAGAAAGCGGCGTATTTACTCAAGACTTCATCGATAACTATGTTGCACTTAAACGTTCTGAAGCGAAAGCAGTTGCAATCCGCATTCATCCACATGAGTTCAGCCTATACTTCGGTTGCTAATCTCAATCTAGTAAATAAAGAAACGAGTCCCATCGGGCTCGTTTCTTTTCTATATACAAGAATCTAAATCCGAATATTTGATGAAGAAAGTCAGCCGTATGTTCGACTTTTTCCATATATTATTTACTTTCTACTTGATGCAGTCGTTCAAAATTGCTATTATATCGATATCATACAAAAAGAAGAAGGGTGGAGACGTAAGGATGACACGTGCATATAACTTTAACGCAGGACCAGCTGCATTACCTTTGGAAGTGTTACAGCAAGCTCAAGAGCAATTCGTAGATTTTCAGGGTGCAGGCATGTCTATTATGGAGATGTCCCACAGAAGCCCAACGTACGAGCAAGTTAATAATGAGGCGCAGTCACTTTTACGTCAGTTATATGGCATTCCAGACAACTATCACGTTCTTTTTCTTCAAGGTGGAGCAAGCACACAATTCGCTATGTTACCAATGAACTTATTGCGTGACGGACACCCAGCTGCATATGTTCATACAGGTGCATGGGCGGATAAAGCGATTAAAGAGTCAAAATTAATTGGAGAAACAGTTGTTGCCGCTACGACAGCGTCCGACAATTTTATGCGTATGCCTAGTCTTTCAGAAATTGTAGTGCCTTCGAACGCTTCATACCTTCATTTGACTTCAAATGAAACAATCGGCGGAACTCAGTTCCATGAGTTTCCTGACACGGGGGATATACCGCTTATCGTAGATATGTCGAGCGACATTTTAAGCCGTCCGGTAGATGTAAGTAAATTTGGAGTTATCTATGCAGGTGCACAAAAAAATCTAGGTCCTTCAGGTGTGACGCTTGTTATTATTCGGGACGATTTGGCAAAAGACAGCCCGAAGTCGATTCCTGCGATGTTACGTTACGATACACATGCGAAAAGTAATTCTTTATATAATACACCGCCATCTTTTTCTGTTTATATGGTCGGTCTAATGTTGAACTGGATTAAGAGCAAGGGCGGCGTCGCACAAATTGAGCAATTCAACCGCGACAAAACGAAACTTATTTATGATGCAATTGATGGCAGCGGAGGTTTCTATCAAGGCTGTGCGCAGGAGCAAAGTCGTTCATTAATGAATATTACTTTCCGTTTAGGCAATGAAGAATTGGAAAAGAAATTTATTAAAGAATCGGAAGCAGAAGGTTTTGTTGGTTTGAAGGGACATCGAGATGTAGGTGGACTACGTGCCTCCACTTATAATGCAGTTCCGCTTGAGAGCTGCCAAGCACTTGCACAATTTATGACACATTTCCAGAAACAAAACGGTTAATGCTCAATTTATAACAAAACGCCCGATCATCGATAGACCGATGATCGGGCGTTTTTACAATGCTAAAGCGAGTGAGTACTGGGTTATAAGAGGGATCATTAGTCATTCTTTATCGTTTAAGCCATTGAAGTTTCATTAATAATAGAATTGTACATCTTGTAACCAACGTTGCGAACGGTCTTAATGTATTGTGGTGTCCGGGCATTTTTCTCTAGCTTATCCCGAAGGTGGCTAATATGCACATCAACAATTCTAGTATCGCCGAGGAAATGATAGTCCCAGACGCCGTGTAGCAATTGCTGGCGACTTAATACTTTTCCTTTATGTTGGCAAAGAAATAAGAGAAGTTCGAATTCTTTGGGTGTAAGTTCTATTGGTTTATCGTCTAAATAAACTTGTCGCTGCGCAACTTGAACCTGAAGTCCGCCGATAATGAACGAGGTGTCTTCAGTCGAACTTGGTAGCGTTTTTAATCTTCTAAAGATAGCTTGAATACGGGAAATAAGCTCATGCGGGCTAAAAGGTTTTGTCATATAATCATCTGCACCATTATCGAGACCGGCAATTTTGTCTGACACATCTTGTAATGCAGTAAGCATAATTACGGGTACTGCGTTATTTTGCCCGCGTAGTTTACGACAAACCTGCATACCATCCATTTTGTCTAACATTAGATCGAGGACGATGAGGTCCGGGCGGAAAGGCTGCAACATATCAAAAACAGCTTCTCCATCACTTACGCATCTTACCTCGAAACCTGCTAGTTTCAGGTGAAATTCGATTAATAGGGAAATGGAAGGTTCATCATCGACAATTAATATTTTTTTCTGCATTTGCTTAGCTCCTTTGCCACCTACTATATTATATAGTATGATGGTAGACAGTTCGCCAAAGATTAACGGTACGTTAAGCGAATGTTAAATCATAGTGTTTTGAGGTGAGTTTAGAGGCATGGCATTTCATATCGTCTTAGTAGAGCCAGAGATTCCAGCAAACACAGGTAATATTGCAAGAACTTGTGCTGCGACAGGAACACATCTGCATTTAGTCAGGCCGCTTGGATTTGATACGGATGATCGTACATTGAAACGGGCTGGACTTGATTATTGGCATTCCGTTCAAGTTCATTACCATGATTCATTTAATGAGGTAGTGCAAAAATATCCGGAGAGTGGGTTTTTCTTCGCAAGCACTAGAGCGACAAAACTGTATTCGGATTTCCACTATAGGGACGAAGATTTTTTTGTATTCGGAAAAGAAACAAAGGGCTTGCCGCAAGAAATCATTGAAGCTAATCTCGAAAATTGTATCCGAATGCCTATGACAGACAACGTACGTTCCTTAAACTTGTCGAATTCTGCAGCAATAGTTGTATATGAGGCTTTTAGACAAGTGGGCTTTCCGGGGTTGCGCTAATTGTGTGAATATTGGAATTTAAATTAGCGGGAAGGAATTGCTCGATTTTTGTCGAAACAGTAGTATTGCAAAGGTTTCTCTAACTGCTAACAAACTAGACATAAAAGAGGTGAAACTGATGAAACCAGCAGGTGTTGTAAGGAAAGTAGACCAGCTTGGACGTATTGTGCTTCCGAAATCATTGCGTAAACGATATTTGATGAACGAGGGCGACCCCGTTGAAATATTCGTTCAAGGCGATCACATCATTCTTGAAAGATATCGTCCGAAATGCGTATTCTGTGGTTCAATGAATGAAGTGCGTGATTTCAAAGAGCGCTATGTTTGCGGAGAATGCATGGAAGAAATGGGTTATTTGAAGCGTTAGTCAGAACTTTTGACTGAATGCTAATTCGATTGCCTTTAGAAAACGAAATGAAGCTTCCAGACCTAAGTTATACTTAGTCGGGAAGCTTCATTTGTTTTCCATGATTGGCGGTCAAAGGATTAAAGTCCTTTTGTCTTATCATCGTTATAGGAACTGGTTAGAATCGCGGTAAGAAACAATACAAGAACAGTCATTACGATCAAAAAGTTCATTCTCTTGACACCTCCAATAAACTAGTTATATTATAACCAACCATGACGAAAAAGAAAACTTTAAAAGTTGTGAACACATTGTTAACATAGAGGATATGAGTATGCTAAGACGAACTTAAGAAAGTAGCAAAAAGTTAATGAAGTAACGCGAATTGTATGAGGAGGAAGACAACCATGGAATACCGTTTTTCATCAAGAGTGTCGCAGTTAAAATCTTCCGCGGTAAGAGATATTTTGAAGCTAACTCAAGGTAAAGATATGATTTCGTTTGCTGGAGGACTGCCTGCTGAGGAGATGTTTCCCGTTCAAGCAGTTCGTGAAGCAGCCGATCGTGTTCTTTTGGCAGGGCCTAGTGCATTGCAATACGGCTTGACGGAAGGGTATATTCCGCTTAGAGAGCATCTCTGTTCAAGAATGGCTGTCAAAGGTATGGCAGTAACACCAGAAGAAATGATATTAACGACTGGTTCTCAGCAAGCGATTGATTTACTTGTTGGTGTATTAACTGAGCCGGGAGATACAATTTTGGTCGAAAAGCCGACTTACCTAGCAAGCTTGCAAGTGTTCGCGCTACACGGCTTGAATGTAATAGCTGCAGACAGCGATGAAAATGGAATTATTCCTGAGGTGGCGGAGGAGTTAATCCGGAAGCATAAACCAAGGTTATTATATGCCGTACCGACATTCGGTAATCCAACAGGACGGGTGTGGAGTCTGGAGCGTCGTAAAAGAATGCTCGCTCTTTGTAAACAATATGAGATGCTCATCATAGAAGATGATCCATACGGAGATATTAAATTTAATGCAAAAGATCACTTTCCGACCCTGTTTTCACTTGAAGGCGCAGCGAAAGATGGATCTGTAATATACACGAGTACGTTCTCCAAAACAGTTGCACCAGCACTTCGAACGGGTTGGGCAATTGGTGACAGCAGAGTAATACGAATGGTAGCGAAGGCGAAGCAAGCGGCAGATCTTCATTCCAGCACGATGGATCAGCAAATATTAAGCCAGCTGCTAAGTCACTTTGATCTGGATGCGCATATTACTTCCATTTCGAAGGAGTATGGGGATCGGATGCTTGAGATGCATGGACTGCTTCAAAAGGCAGCACTGCCAGATTTGAAATGGGTAATGCCTAAGGGGGGCATGTTCATTTGGGTAGAATTGCCTGAAGGTTTGGATGCGGAAGCATTACTTCGTAATGCCGTTCAAAAGGGTGTAGCATTTGTACCAGGTAGTTCATTCTATGCGGATAATCCTATGCGTAACACAGCTCGGCTTAACTACTCACATAATAAAGGCGAACGCACCGTTCAAGGTATCGCACGCCTGATTGAAGCAATAGGAGAATTTACGGTTCGAAGTTAATTTTTTCGATCCATTCAGTTAATACATCTTGATAGTGTAACAATGCTTCAGCGCCCTGTGGAAGCAGGGCGTATTTGCCGCGTTCAATTCGCTGAAACCATCCGTAGGCATTATTACGGAGCATATTCCCACTTTTACTGTAACCTGTAAACGAAACGACCTCTCTTGGTGCTGATGGACCCTTCTTCTGAAGGGCATAGGCGCAGCGTAAAGCCTTTTCTCGATAAGCAGTGACCAGTTTCCTGCCCGTACTTCCCCCGACGTTGTAATCGCCGCTGCGTTCCTTAAATTCCGTTAACAAGCGATCTCGTTTACGATGTCGCATACCTCTTTGTGGAGATTCTCCGGGCTCGCATAACCATTCAATGAACGGCGATTTTGTTTTAAAAAAGGTTACGGTCATTAGTCCAAGGCCAAGCATTCTGCAAAGCTCAGTTAAATCGCCGAAACGCTGATTGACTGCGCCGCTTTTTTTGCGATTGCGTTCAACAGCAAGCACAACATTATTTTCTAGGCGAAGACGCTCAATTCCTTGGAGCAGCAAGGCTAAATTGAATGTTTTTTTCATTTCGATAATGACAGTTTCATTTCTTTCAGGATGAAGGGCGACCATATCACAATGCATAACCTCGCTCTTCACAATATATCCCCGTTGTTCATAGTAGCTTTTGATTGGACTATACAATTCTTCTTCAAGCTTGACAGCCAAGTTCGCTGCCTCCTTCCTCATAAATACGCAACTCCAAAATTGTTGACCTCATTATACCAGAGGAAAAGTGCTCATTGTCGATATTTAAGGAATAGCAGAATAAAAAAGTGGTCAATTTCCTAGTGGAATAAGCATAGGTATGTAATACTTCAAAAAAAGTTAGGCCACGTGGTCATCGATTGGAATCAATCCCGAGCGGAGAAGGAATAGCGGAGAGCGGAAGCGATGGGAGGAGGCAAGGCATGGACATTTTCAAGCGAGTATCTGAATATCAGGCAGAAAGTGAACGATTGGCGTGGACAGGGACATTTAAGGAGTATACGGAGCAATTGAGGAACGATCCCTCCCCTGCAATGACTGCCCATGCGCGTGTTTATGAAATGATCGAATCATATGGGGTTGAGGAAGTAGGAGGTAATAAGTCTTATAAGTTTTTTGAGCAAGAAATATTCGGACTGGATCGTGCAGTGGAAAAGTTGGTTGAAGAATATTTTCACTCTGCTGCCAGACGACTTGAAGTGCGCAAACGGATATTGTTACTAATGGGACCAGTCAGCGGGGGGAAGTCGACAATTGTTACAATGCTCAAGAAAGGTCTCGAAAAGTTTTCAAGAACACAGCGTGGGGCAGTGTATGCTATCAAAGGTTGTCCAATGCATGAAGATCCGCTTCATCTTATTCCGCATGAGCTGAGACCTGAAATTGAAAAAGAGTTGGGTGTTCGTATAGAAGGGAATTTATGTCCATCTTGTCAAATGAGGCTGCAAACCGAATATGGTGCTGATATCGAAAATGTGCTGGTGGAGCGGGTGTTTATTTCAGAGGATAACCGAGTAGGAATCGGTACCTTTAGTCCGTCTGATCCTAAGTCACAAGATATTGCTGATCTAACGGGCAGTATCGACTTTTCGACGATTACGGAATTTGGCTCTGAATCTGATCCGAGGGCTTATCGTTTCGATGGGGAATTAAATAAAGCGAATCGTGGTCTCATGGAGTTTCAGGAGATGCTGAAATGTGATGAGAAGTTTTTGTGGAACCTGCTCTCACTTACTCAAGAAGGGAATTTTAAAGCGGGCAGATTCGCATTAATTTCAGCCGACGAGCTTATTATTGCTCATACTAACGAATCCGAGTATAAGTCATTTATTAGCAACAAAAAGAACGAAGCGCTCCAGTCACGTATGATTGTTATGCCGATTCCCTACAATCTTAAAGTTTCGGAAGAGGAGAAAATATATGCTAAGCTGATCTCGCACAGCGATATGCGTCATATCCATATCGCTCCTCATGCATTAAAAGCAGCAGCCATCTTCTCCATTCTGACTAGACTTAAAGAGACAAAGAAGCAAGGGATGGATCTGGTCAAAAAAATGCGTCTATACGATGGCCAAGAGGTTGAAGGGTTCAAAGATGCAGATCTCAAAGAAATGCAAAATGAATATGTTGAAGAAGGCATGTCAGGCATTGACCCGCGGTATGTAATTAACCGTATCTCCAGTGCGCTCATAAAGGGCGATATGCAATGTATTAATGCGCTTGATGTACTAAGAGCACTCAAAGATGGACTGGATCAGCATCCCTCTATTACAAAGGATGAACGCGAGCGTTATTTGAATTTTATTTCGATCGCACGTAAGGAGTATGATGGCTTAGCAAAAAAAGAAATTCAAAAAGCGTTTGTATACTCCTTTGAGGAATCTGCACGAACACTTTTCGAAAATTATTTGGATAACATCGAGGCTTATTGCAATTGGGCGAAAATTAAAGATCCGTTGACTGGTGAGGAAATGGATCCGGACGAAAGACTTATGCGCTCCATTGAGGAGCAGATTGGGGTATCGGAAAATGCGAAAAAAGCATTCCGTGAAGAAATTTTGATCCGGATATCCTCCTATTCGCGTAAGGGCAAGAAGTTCGATTTCACCAGTCATGAACGGCTGCGTGAAGCAGTTGAGAAAAAATTATTCACCGATCTAAAAGATATTGTGAAAATTACAACATCAACAAAAACACCTGACGAAAGTCAGTTGAAGCGAATTAATGAAGTAACTAAACGATTAATTGATGAGCATCTCTACTGCCCGGTCTGTGCAAACGAGTTGCTAAGATATGTAGGAAGTCTTCTTAACCGTTAGTGAGGGAAGAGCCTTTGTCCGAAAGCCGGGCAAAGGCTCTTTTTTTTATTTAAAATAATGAAAAGCTATGTAGGGCTTGCCTGAATCTAGTACAATGTCGATATAATAGAATACATATTATAATTTAAATTGTAGAAGGGGACGTACTCCATTGATTAACGTAACTACAGATCGTCGAAAACAACTTGATTATACCGGAATTGGTGAGCAGGATTTACAATTGCTGAAAAGCTACAGGCCTGTTTTTCAAAAAATAGTAGATGAGGTTGTAGATCGGTTTTATGACAGAATAGAAGATCAACCGGAATTAGTTGCCATCATTGCAAAGGTAAGTAATGTGGAAAGATTAAAAGAAACACAAAGAGTGTATTGGCTGTCACTTGCTGATGGCACTATAGACCATGTTTTTATCGATAATAGAATTCGAATCGGAGCGGTTCATTCCAGAATTGGCCTAACGACAGACTGGTATTTAGGTGCTTATATGTCGTATTTGGATATTGCAACTGATGTATTAAGGCGTGTTATACCTGATAAATGGCAAACAGTCGTATATGCGCTGACGAAGATGTTTAACCTGGATGCACAATTTGTACTTGAGGCGTACAATCAACATGAACAATATCGTATTCAGGAGCTGGCCGATTCACGTTCTACGATGCTAGTTACAGTGACAAATGCTGTTTCAGAGCTTGCCTCTTTGATGGTAGAGCTGGATAATGGTGCACAGGTCATTGCAGCAACCGCAATATCTACTTCGCAATCTCAAGATAAGACTCACACCTTATTAGGAGAATTGCGTGGAGAACTTGATGGTATTAACGAAATGGGAACCCTGATACGCGGGCTCTCTGACCAGACGCATCTACTTGGCTTGAATGCAGCAATTGAAGCTGCTAGGGCGGGAGAACATGGCAGAGGGTTCGAGGTTGTGGCGAATGAAGTGCGTAAGCTAGCCGCATCATCGCGAAATGCATTAGAAGGAATTCAGACGAAGTTATCGGAAATTGAGAAGAAGCTGCGAGATGTCCGTCATGAGTCTGAGCAAACATCAATAGAAGCAAGAAATCAAGCAGCTCGTTCACAAGAGCTGGCTTCATTTGTACAGATGGTGGATAAAGTAACGAAGGATTTGAAAGGGTTAAATCAATCCGAATAATAGGCGGTCTCGGCGATTATGTATATTTAAGTATCCTCTGTAAATGTTAATACATATACGGAGGTGCTTAAGGATGCAATTACATGTAAAGAGAGCTGTGTCTGCACTATTATTAGGCGGAATATTAGTTGTTTCGGGCGGCTGCGGTATGGGTGGGGCAAATAACGAAGGACAAGGCACAGTAAAGCCTAATACATTTGTGTCCCCAACTAGATTGCCTTATACTGCTCATAAGACTGTTCCAGAAGATAAAAATAAGCTGCATATGCGAAGTCAAAGCAACATGGGTGAAGGTCGCATTAACCGTGATCAGCTTGTGCGAATTGTTGAGCAAGTTCCTGGTGTGGAGAACGCCGACATCGCCATGAGTTACTCTGAAGTGTTGGTAGGAATCGGGATCGACAATATTGGCAAACGAAAAATAATCGAGAAGCAAGTGTATTCCGCACTGCAGTGGCAGTATCCGGAGTATAACTATTATGTTACTTCCGATGTGGAACTGCATGAAAAGATAAAAGCAGTAAATGTACGGGCTGCTAAAGGTTATAATGTGCAAATGTACGAACAAGACATTTCTGCACTAGCGAGAGCTATTGCTCATTCACTAACGAGAAATTAGTCTAATGAATGAAGAAACCTTCAGTCAATGACTATCGCAGTCATTGCTGAAGGTTTCTTGTTATATCATACTAATTTGAAAGTATTGGTTTATACGCGATCGCGATCCCGACTTCTCATACCAGCAAGGCCAAACAAGCCAATCAATCCAAGCCAGCCCCAACTAAAACCGCGTGTAGGTGTAGTTGTAGCTGTTGTACGATATGTTCCGTTATTCATCATTTTAGTACGATGAGTGTCAGTATTGTAAGCATCGTAATCACGTACTGATAATGGACGAGTCACTCCATTTTCAACACGATTAGCACCACGATTCAAGTTTGTTTCTGCGCGATTAGTAGCACGATTGATATCGGTACCGATTTGGTCTGTTGCACGATTGACATCATATTTCATGTTGTTGTATCCACGATTGATGTCTTGTGTAAACGTCGTGTTCATCTTGTTCGTGTTAGGGTTCACATTCGTGTCTACCGTCCCAGCTGGAGGCGAAGCATTCAAGTTATTTGCGTTAGCGGCCGGCAGTGCAAATACGAATGTAAAACATGCAAAGATAATAGTTAATATTCCTGCTTTTTTCATGTTGTGCGAACATCCCTCTCTGCGTTGAATTTGGTTTCCGGCTTATGTTTGTCTTAATCGACTGCCACTATGCAGGCCGGTAATCCAATAAGGGATGGTAAGTTTTTTTGCTTGAATTCACAGGAACTTTCGACTTGTCTTCTTTCCATCACAGCTAAATACAATGCGCTTATCCTCAACAATCGTTTCAAGATGAACATTTTTCCCCATGACTTATCTGTTATTTTCCACTCAGGTCCTTTTTTCTCAAAGATGTAAAGATCCAGCTCATCCACAAGTTCTTTTGTTAAATAATTGCGAAGAAATGAGATGTCTGAATCATTTTCCCTCACTTCAAAAATTTTCTCTTTCCCCTTGCCAGGAACACGATGGAATCGCTCTTGCTCCTCTTTCGTTGGATTGTCCCAGCGACGGATGAATTAAGTTTAGCAAACTCAATGGTCTCATCACTTGTCAAATCCATCTCGCGCAAGATGCGTTGATCTTGATTAACTGCCATATCATTCGAGATTTCCAGCAACCCAATATCATCATATGGCGTTTGTAACGTTGTTGAAGTGGAGGGTTTTTGTTTCTTCAAGGAAGACATATAAGCATATTTAGGCATTTGGTAAGGCTTCACAATCGAAGGATCTACATGCCCCTGAATGGAAGGGACGGCGTCGCTGAATTGCTCCACAGCTAAGATTTCGTAAGTAATTTCAAATTCTCGAATCCGTTCTGCGGTTGACGTCATGCTCTTGACCATGTTTCGGTTCGTTTT
Source organism: Paenibacillus sp. L3-i20 (assembly GCF_022180385.2). Lineage (GTDB taxonomy): Bacteria > Bacillota > Bacilli > Paenibacillales > Paenibacillaceae > Pristimantibacillus. The sequence continues at coordinate 2,082,836 of NZ_BQME02000002.1, read as the reverse complement.
AGAGAAACGGGCGTTGTTTTTAAAGAAAATCCAATGGGCAAAGACATGAGCAATAATCAACTTATTTTGGATAAGGGAATCCGAAGATGTAAATTGCTTTTTATGAAAGATGGCATTGTTAAACCCTCTGTCAAAATTTGCGAGATAGATGAAACACTATTAATAATCAGATAATATTGTTTGTAATGAGCGAGTGAAAATTAGCAAACATCCGTTTGATCATGGTACAATTAGTAAAAGTTCACACGAAAAATCAGAAGGAGGTCGAACATTGTGTCAAATCCAGATGAGAAGAAAATCCATACTTATCAAGATTGGTTGACATGGGACGGAACGTGGGAGTTAATTAACGGCAAAGCCTATAACATGACTCCAGCTCCTACCTCACTGCATAAATTTATTGTAGGAGAGCTTCATTTCGCTTTGAGGACATTCCTTCAGAATCGGAGATGCTATGTGTTTGTTGCTCCTTTTGATGTGTATTTCAGTGAAAGTGAAGAGTATGAAGCACCAGAGCATGTCATTCAACCAGATCTTTCAGTTGTTTGTTCCAAGGACCAAATATCCAAGAGCGGATGTCACGGTGCGCCTACTTTAATCATTGAGGTTCTGTCTCCTTCCACTGCATTGAAAGACTTTAATGAGAAGTTTAACCTATATCAAAAGTATGGCGTTCAGGAATATTGGATCGTGGATCCTGGTAATCGAACGGTTCATGTATATACAATGAAGGAAGGCAGTTACCAGGTGAGTCATTTGTATACGGAGCAGGAATCAATCCAATCAGTTATATTCAATGATTTGAAAGTTCCAATAAATAGGTTGTTTAGTTTCTGATAATTTTACACTATATTAAAAATAAACGGAGGGTTCCATCGGAGCCCTCCGTTTATTCTGCCAAAACGAAGTTCACAGGAACTTTCGACTTGTCTTCTTTCCATCACAGGAAAATACGATCCGTTTATCCTCGACAATCGTTTCGAGATGAACATTTTTCCCCCACAACTGTACTACATAAGGAAGTGTACGTTCCACATATTTGAGGTCAAGCTCTGTTCCTTCAAATTGATGAATCAAATACATCTCGCCTACCCGGTTAAAGTCACCATCTTTGACGAGCAAGCTAGGAAAACCACCATTTACTTTGGAATATACCAATTGATCACGAATTTTTTCCCATGACTTATCTGTTATTTTCCACTCAGGTCCTTTTTTCTCAAAGATGTAAAGATCCAGCTCATCCACAAGTTCTTTTGTTAAATAATTGCGAAGAAATGAGATGTCTGAATCATTTTCCCTCACTTCAAAAATTTTCTCTTTCCCCTTGCCAGGAACACGATGGAATCGCTCTTGCTCCTCTTTCGTTGGATTGTCCCAGCGACGTTCAATATCCTCAAATATCTTTAAACCCAAATAATATGGATTAAGACTATTTCGAGATGGGACAACGACGGATGAATTAAGTTTAGCAAACTCAATGGTCTCATCGCTTGTCAAATCCATCTCGCGCAAGATGCGTTGATGCCAATAGGAAGCCCAGCCTTCATTCATAATCTTCGTCTCAATCTGTGGCCAGAAGTACAACATCTCATCGCGCAGCATCGTTAGTATGTCGCGTTGCCAGTCCTCAAGAATAGGGGAATACTCTTCTATGAACCATATAATGTCTTTCTCCGGCTTAGGAGGAAAACGTTTAGCCTCTGCCTTCTGTGTCTCCGCTAGTGCTTTTGCTTCCGCGGCAGCATCTAAATCAAGGTCCCACAAATCTTCAAAGCTGGTGTTCGGCAATTGTCCTGATGAACGATCGTTTTCTTTTTGGTTCATTTCAATGTACCGTTTTTTGTCCAGCTGATACGGTTTAATTAGTGTTGGATCAACATGTTCTTGAATTGCAAGAATAGCATCAATAAATTTCTCAACTGCCTCAGAACCGTACAGCATTTCATATTGATGGATTCGATCAGCGGTAGCGGACATACTCTCCACCATATTGCGATTAGATACACCAAAACGTGCATTGTTTTTAAAGAAATCGCAATGAGCTAATACATGCGCGACAATTAATTTATTTTGGATAAGTGAGTTTCCTTCCAGCAAAAAGGCATAACAAGGATTAGAGTTGATGACGAGTTCATAAATTTTACTTAGGCCAAAATCGTATTGCATCTTCATCTTATTAAAGGTTTTGCCGAAGCTCCAATGGCTGAAACGAGTAGGCATACCGTATGCACCGAACGTGTAAATAATGTCAGCAGGACATATTTCATAACGCATTTGATAGAAGTCAAGGCCGAAGCCTTGAGCAATTTCAGTAATCTCATCGATGGCTCGCTCTAGCTCGCGCATCTCATCTTGCTTCATCAATCATCCCTCCGAATAGGTAAATACGTTTCATACCATATGTATGATCTTTTAGATAAGGATATGAAGAACAAACAGAAACTAGAAATTTTATAGAAGGGATATTTTGATAAATGTCGAATAAATAGATAATAAATGATGAGAATAACTTCAATAGAATTACGCATGAAGGGATTGGCGTATGTGATTGAATCGTTATGGAGCCCTCTGATACATGTTTGGTTATATATTTTTGCAGCTTGTGTTACTTATCTAGTCCTTATATCCAAACTTAAACTTCAGCATCGACAACGACAATTTCTTTATGTGGCAATAGGATTTGCTTTAATCGGCATATATGCAACTACTGAAGATGTTGGTCCATTAATTTTCTCCTTACTTTTTACTCCGTTATTTTTATTAATGACCATTTTTATAAAAGGTTACATCTCCAGCGTGCTAGCCAATATTATGTTTGTAGTTTGTGGTATATATTTATTCGGAAATGAGCCGATCGGGATGATCACGAGCAGCACAATGCTAATCGTATTAGGTACTATTTTGATACGAAAGTTGCGCTGGGAATCATTTGGCCGTATGGCTTTGTTTTCACTTCTATCGGTTTCTACTTATATGGCTGTATTTATTGCGATAGAACAGTGGTTACAAAAACCACTATTGCCTTTTAATCAATTGGGATTTCTTGTTACAGCAACGTTGCTTACATCCCCACTAATACCATTCATGTACCTTTTCGTAAAAAATCAGGCTCGCCTTCGCAGGGAGCTTATTTTATCTGAAAGGAATCAATCCGTGGGTCAATTAGCAGCTTCTATTTCTCATGAGATTAGAAATCCACTGACAACAGCACGAGGTTTTCTTCAGCTAATGAATGTGGATAAGCTCTCAAAAGAAAATTTCGAGCGATATCGCAAATATGCACTGGAAGGTCTAGATCATGCGAATAAGATCATTACAGAATATTTGAATTTTTCCAAACCAAACATAGAGATTGCGAAGAGGTTAGATGTTAAGCAAGAGATAGATAGTATAGTTCAGTGGTTGCAGCCCTATTCCGTACAGATGAATATATCAATCGTTACACATCATATGTCTGAGATGGAGCCATTCATAAATGCTCAGCCAAAACAGTTTCAGCAATGTATGCTTAATATTATGAAAAATGCGATTGAGTCTATGACAAATGGCGGTTTGCTGACCGTTCACACACAAGTTATACATAATCAAGTGCAAATTCTCATAAGGGATACTGGGGTGGGAATGAGCAGTGAACAGTTGAAACGGATTGGAATGCCATATTTTACGACAAAAGAAAGCGGTACGGGCCTAGGACTTATGGTCGTTATGAGCTTAGTGAAAGCTATGGATGGGAAGATATTGTTTAGAAGTAAGCCGAATCAAGGTACTATTTGTGAAATTCATCTTAATCAATTTCAATCTTCGGAAATAAAAAAAGAACCTTTGAACGCTTAGCGTCATTGGTTCTTTTCGTTATTTTTGACTGTGTACATAGACTGGTCAGCATCAGATATAAGTTCTTGCAGTGTCGAACCGCCGCCTTGTCTGGAGCTAACACCGACACTTGCGCAAATGCTAATCAATTTACCATCAATAGAGTAGGGTTCCTTAAGGGAATGCTCTATTTTGTCTGATACAAACTTCAAATCCTGATCATCTACTAAGTGCTGGAAACAAATTAAAAATTCATCTCCACCGTATCTGATGAGAACGTCTGTTTTACGAACATTATGTTTCAGCCTACCAGCAATTTCTAGTAGCAGAGCATCGCCAGTATCATGGCCATAAATATCATTGACCTCTTTAAAATCATCAATATCGATAAACAAAACGCTGTACAGTTTGTCCGAACCGCTATTGAAGAGATGAGACAAATATCTTCGATTGTAGAGGCCTGTTAAACTGTCTGTTAAACTTGCATTTTCTAATTCGACCATATACCCAAATAATGCAGACATGGATAATAGCGTTTCATGCTGTACTTGTGATAACTGAAATGGTGCTGAATGTATGAGACTAAATGATCCGATAGGTGCATTGTTTTCAGTTTTATATATAATAAGGCTTTTAATAGCAAGTGAGCCGTATTGAATGGCGAGTTCAGACGAGACTGTTCGCTCATCTTCCAATAGGTTAGGTATGTCAATAATCGTGTTTCCATTTGGAGGTTCCATCGTTGTAGCTGCTAGCAGAGTTGGCATAGGCATACCGCTTGCGATGTACATATCTTCTCTATTATAAGCGTGAATAACGCGATTGATCATCGACTGGTCATATAGGGAGATACAGATCGTGTTGACATCAACAATATGTCTTAACGTGTTGACGAACTGTTTAGCTGCATCTTCTATAGAACGTGCACGGTTGCTCATGTTCTCAACTCCTGCAATGTAGTGAAAGAATAGGAAATATTAATAAATTGTAAATGTATATAGTCCAATAGTAGTCTAATTAGATTCGTTACTCAATACTTAAGAGGTAAAAGTAGGAATTTATCCCTATTCAATAGTAGATAGTATCCCTAGTTTCAGTTGTTGAAATCAAAGAGAGAAAATTCAATTATGGAGCGTTATAATAAAAACAGAAATCAACATATACGCATAATACCATCAATCTGGGATAGAAAGCGATTATTAGTTTATTTAAAATGAATTGGGGAGGTGCAGAGATGAGTACCGTTTTTTCACATTTAAAGAAGTATCGTATTGCCGCAGTCGCTGCTATCTTGCTCATGCTCATCGAGCTAGTTACGGAATTGCTGCAACCTTACTTGATGATAAAAATTATTGATGATGGAATTCAACAAAATCAGTTGAATGTTGTGTTTATGTGGGGAGGTGCACTCTTAGTGTGCTCCATCCTTGCATTTGTAATAGGTATATTTAGTTCATTTTACGCTGCCCATGTTAGTCAAAGCTTTGGCTTCGATCTGCGGAAAACACTTTTTGAGAAAGTTCAGACATTTTCCTATGCTAGTTTTAATCGGTTCCCTGAATCATCTATGATTACAAGACTAACGAATGATGTTATGCAATTGCAGAATACGATATTTATGGGATTAAGGATTATGCTCCGTGCACCTTTATATGTAGTTGGCAGTATTATAATGGCTTTTGTCGTAAACCCAGTACTAGCTATTTGGTTTGCTGCAGCTATTCCTTTTTTGGCTATATTTCTTGTTTGGGTACTGAAGCGGGGAAGCAACTTATTCCGTGGGGTACAACAACAGTTGGATCTATTGAACGGAGTCATGCAGCAGAGTTTAATTGGAATGAGACTTATTCGTGTATTTGTGCGAATCAAGCATGAGTCGAGCCGCTTCGGCAATGCAAGCGGAGAACTTATGAATCGGACAATAATGGCAATGAGGCTGACTGAGTTAACGATGCCGATTATTCTTCTCGTTATGAATGCAAGCGTTATTGCTGTTCTTTGGTTCGGTCGCTTAGAACTGGATGCCAATGATGCTACAGTTGGAGAAATTGTAGCTATCCTGAATTATATGACGAGAGCAACCGGAGCGTTATCTCTAATGTCTATGCTCGTAGTAAACTTTTCTAAGGCGAAAGCATCAGCACAGCGAGTAGAAGAAATTGTTTTAACAGAAATAGATTTAAAAGATACGAATAAAGATGAAAATTCAAAGCTTGAATTTGGAGAGGTAGAGTTTAGTAATGTCACATTCCGTTATTCAGAGGGAGAGATCCCTGTTTTGGAAAACATCAGCTTCAGAGCAGCTCCTTCAGAAACGATTGCGATAATGGGAGCAACGGGGTCAGGGAAGTCATCACTCCTCCAACTTATTCCCCGTCTGTATGATGTTGAAGACGGGATTGTAACGATTGATGGTGCTGATAATAGATTAATTAAGCTTGAGCGATTGCGACAACGAATTGGTTATGTCCCACAGGATATCATGCTGTTTTCAGGAACAGTTGCGGATAATATTCGATGGGGCAAGGATGACGCTACATTAGAGGAGATAATGAAGGCTGCTCGCCAGGCTCAAATTCACGATACGATAATGAAGTTGCCGATGCAATATGATTCTATGATTGGACAAAAAGGGGTAAATCTCTCGGGTGGACAGAAGCAAAGGCTGACGATAGCGAGAGCTTTAATACGACAACCGACAATATTGTTGCTAGATGATTGTACAAGCGCACTTGATGTACATACGGAGAGAGCGCTACTTGATTCATTAAAGGAAATTCAATGTACGACATTCCTAGTTACTCAAAAGGTTAGTTCGACTATAAATGCGGATGCCATTTTGCTTCTCGATGATGGCAGACTGCTAGCTTACGGGACACATGGAGAATTAATGCGCACTTCCGAGCTTTATTACAAGATTTATATATCTCAATTTGGTGGAGTGGGAGTGTCAAATGCTTAAACAATTGAAGGAGCCATTTTGTTATTCCCGTCCCAGTGCTACTGAAGGTGACTCGAGATCTAACGAGAATAGTGTTTCACCTAAGCGCAAGCCCAAAACGAAAGATGCAATCGGAACTCTGAAGAGAATATGGGGTTATTTGATCCAACATCGCTCGAAGCTTATTTTAGTCGTTGCAATGATCGTTGTTAGTACGATTTTTTCATTGCTGGGTCCTTATTTAGCTGGTACAGCAATCGATCATTTTTTTCATGAGAATAATAGTGGTTTTATCCCGTATTTGATTTGGATGGCTGTTGTTTATGCGCTTCATGCAATTACAATGTGGCTTCAGAACATATGGATGATTGAAATTTCACAGCAAACAATTACTAAGATGCGTAGAGATTTATTTAACCATATGCACAAGCTCCCTATTCCTTTTTTCGGGAAACGTCAGCATGGAGAACTAATGAGCCGTGTTACGAATGATATTGAAAATGTAAGTTCATCACTCAATAGTTCCTTCATCCAATTATTTTCAAGCGTTCTTTTATTAGTAGGTATTATTGGAGTCATGTTAACGCTTAGTCCTATTCTTACATTGATTACGTTTATTGTTGTACCACTAATGATATTGGGTATGAAGTGGATTACGAGTCAGACAGGTCAATTATTTAGGGTGCAGCAACGCAATCTTGGAGATATGAATGGTTTTGTGGAGGAGACCTTGTCGGGTCAACGTATTGTCAAAGCATTTTCACAAGAACGAACAGTTATTGAGCAATTTAGAATTCGTAATGAACGTATCCATGCCTCGGGATTTTGGGCTCAGACGATATCTGGATTCATTCCAAAGCTAATGAATGGGCTAAACAACTTAAGTTTTGCTCTTATTGCTGGTATCGGCGCATTACTAATATTGGAAGGTTCATCCATTACTATAGGCATTATCGTTATATTTGCGGAGTTTTCGAGACAATTTACGCGTCCTTTGAATGACTTAGCAAATCAGTGGAATACGTTACTATCTGCAATAGCTGGTGCTGAGCGAGTATTTCATATTTTGGATGAAGAAATTGAGGAAGCCGATGAAAAGAACACTATAAAGCTACATAATATAGAAGGAAAAGTGGAGTTTCAAAATGTATCATTTGCTTATGGTACAGAGAGTGATGCATTAAGAGATATTAGTTTCACAGCAAAAAAAGGGGAGACTGTCGCTTTCGTAGGACCTACTGGAGCGGGTAAGACAACACTAATTGGATTGCTTTGTAGGTTTTACGAGCCGCTCTCTGGGCAGATTCAAATAGATAATTACAATATTAATGAGGTACAACGAGAAAGTTTACGTAGTCATATGGCCTTTGTTTTGCAAGATCCATTTCTGTTCGAAGGGACAATTCGAGAAAATATTCGTTATGGTAGATTAGAAGCAACTGATGAAGAAGTTGAGGCAGCTGCTATTCAAGCGAATGCTCATTCTTTTATTATGCGAATGAAAGGGAGTTATGAGGCAAGATTGAAGCTGAACGGAGCGGGTATAAGCCAAGGTCAAAAACAGTTGATTGCGATTGCTCGAGCCATTCTTGCAAGCCCAACAATTCTCGTATTGGACGAAGCCACAAGCAGTATTGATACGATAACGGAAATAAAAATTCAAGAGGCACTGCAACGATTAATGAAAGGACGCACAAGCTTTGTTATAGCCCATCGATTGAATACGATAAAACAAGCAGATCAAATTATTGTTTTGCAGGATGGTCGAATTATAGAGAAAGGGTCCCATGACGAACTTGTTCGTCACAATGGGTTTTTTAGAAAATTAGTAAAATCGCAGTTCGTATTAAATGAGTAAACGTCTGTCCACATTTTACCGCTAGACAGTACTTCCTCAATTAGATATTCTACTTGAATGCAATTATTACTTTCTTAGAGGGGAACATCAAATTGAAAAAGATTTTTTCAGTAATTTTACCGTTTACGCTAGCTGTCGCACTATTATTTCCAGCACAAGCTACTACGACTTATGGGGCAGAGCCGGTTGATCTGGAAATGTACTTCCCTGTAGATATTGAGGAGCACTGGGCATACAATGAACTTGATAATTTTGTATCAGCAGATTTACTTAAAGGTTATGAGGATTATAATGGTGTTGTAACTGTAAAGCCGGAAAAAAGCGTTACAAGAGCTGAATTTGTTACTATGTTAGTTCGAGCACTATCATTGAAGAGCAATCAAGCAGGTAAGTCATTTACTGACGTTACAGAGGATGAATGGTATTACGAGTCCATTCGGATTGCAAGTTCACTCGGTGTAGTGAATGGTGTTGGAGAGTCTCAATTTGAGCCTAATAAATTCATTAATCGTGGTGATATTGCTACGATGGTTGTAAGAGCATTCCAAAATTCCGTATCTTTTAATAAAGAGTTGGGTGAGACATCCTTTATCGATGTTCCTAACTATTATGCTACAGAATCGATTGCTTCTGCGTATGAGATAGGAATTGTAAACGGGGTGACGGAGCAAGAGTTTAGACCGTTCTCAAACGCGAAACGTGCTGAGGCTGTTGTTATGTTGCAACGTGCACTCGATTTGCAAATGAGTGATTTGCCAACGGACAAAGTTCTTTTTGATAACGTTTTGAATTCACAGAAAGAGGCTATCGAAATCATTAACTCGAAGCAATTTGATCAACTGGAAAAATTGTCTGAAAAGTATTTTACAGGCTACGAATTAGCTGTAGATGCTGAGTATAATGCTGGACTCATTGGGTTAGTAAGTGAAGGGGTCAACATTGGCTTCCAAATAACTAGTGAGCAACAATTAACAGTTCTTGATAAGACAGACCGGTTTGCTATAGTAGAGTCAACAAAAGGTGCTTATTCAATATCAACTGATAAAGATGGTGAAACAAGTAAGACGGATGTATCCAACGATGGCATCTACTTGTTGAAAAAGATGAATGATGACAGCTGGAGGATCTACGCATTCTTTTTATCTGAAGAGCAATAACAATAAGTAACATATAAGTTTTTATGTATAAAGGAGCGTGAACAATTGTTCGCGCTCCTTTGTTTTTGTTATCACAAATTTAGTTGGCTATCTTAGTTTGATTATGTTGTTTAAAATAGGCTCCAATCCATTTCACGGGACATTGTCTCAAGTAAATGAACGCCAGCTATACTGTTTCCTTTAGGGTTTAATGCAGGTCCAATTATACCTATGCCATATTTCCCTGGAACCATCGTAAGAATTCCCCCGGCCACGCCACTCTTCGCGGGTAATCCTACTTCAATTGCGAACTCACCAGAAGCATTGTACATCCCACAAGTAACCATAAACGTTTTGGCGATTTGAACATATTGACGAGGAATTAAATGTATACCTGTTATTGGGTCTGTCCCGTCAAAAGCAAGTACAAGTGCCATACGCCCAAGGTCTGCGCATGTAACTTGGATTGAGCAATGATGAAAGTAGACGTCGAGTACTTCCTCAACATTTCCTTTAAGCACGCCATTATCTTTAAGAAAATAGGCCATAGAACGATTTAAATCTGCGGAATCGGCTTCTGAACGATAT
>NZ_BQME02000002.1:0-2067500 GCF_022180385.2 Paenibacillus sp. L3-i20 | reverse complement strand
CAGAGCATGCTAAGGCGCGCGGAAGAACTCTCGTTAAGGAACTCGGCAAAATGACCCCGTAACTTCGGGAGAAGGGGTGCCTCGGTAGGGTTAATAGCCCGAGGGGGCCGCAGTGAATAGGCCCAATCGACTGTTTAGCAAAAACACAGGTCTGTGCGAAGCCGTAAGGCGAAGTATACGGGCTGACGCCTGCCCGGTGCTGGAAGGTTAAGGGGAGCGGTTAGGAGCAATCCGAAGCTGTGAACCGAAGCCCCAGTAAACGGCGGCCGTAACTATAACGGTCCTAAGGTAGCGAAATTCCTTGTCAGGTAAATTCTGACCCGCACGAATGGCGTAACGAATTGGGCGCTGTCTCAACGAGAGATCCGGTGAAATTTTAATACCTGTGAAGATGCAGGTTACCCGCGACAAGACGGAAAGACCCCATGGAGCTTTACTGCAGCTTGATATTGGACTTTGGTACGATCTGTACAGGATAGGTGGGAGCCATTGAAGCATGAGCGCCAGCTTGTGTGGAGGCGACGTTGGGATACCACCCTGATCGTATCGGAGTTCTAACCTACTACCGTGAAACCGGTAGAGGGACCGTGTCAGGCGGGCAGTTTGACTGGGGCGGTCGCCTCCTAAAATGTAACGGAGGCGCCCAAAGGTTCCCTCAGAATGGTTGGAAATCATTCGAAGAGTGCAAAGGCATAAGGGAGCTTGACTGCGAGACCTACAAGTCGAGCAGGGACGAAAGTCGGGCTTAGTGATCCGGTGGTACCGAATGGAAGGGCCATCGCTCAACGGATAAAAGCTACCCTGGGGATAACAGGCTTATCTCCCCCAAGAGTCCACATCGACGGGGAGGTTTGGCACCTCGATGTCGGCTCATCGCATCCTGGGGCTGAAGTAGGTCCCAAGGGTTGGGCTGTTCGCCCATTAAAGCGGTACGCGAGCTGGGTTCAGAACGTCGTGAGACAGTTCGGTCCCTATCTGTCGCGGGCGTAGGAAATTTGAGAGGAGCTGTCCTTAGTACGAGAGGACCGGGATGGACGTACCGCTGGTGTACCAGTTGTTCCGCCAGGAGCATAGCTGGGTAGCCAAGTACGGACGGGATAAACGCTGAAAGCATCTAAGCGTGAAGCCCCCCTCAAGATGAGATTTCCCAGTATGTAAGACCCCTTGAAGACGACGAGGTTGATAGGTTCGGGGTGGAAGTGCAGTAATGTACGGAGCTGACGAATACTAATCGGTCGAGGGCTTATCCTATAACGTTTGTATCGGTGTTTTCTTCCTTGTCGAAGACAATGAGAAAATTACCTGGGTCATACAACCTACAAACAACAGCTAAAGTAACTCAAGCTATTCTTTCGTATCCAGTTTTCAGGGCGCAAGCACTGAATTTTATTCCCTGATAGCTCAGTTGGTAGAGCACTCGACTGTTAATCGAGTTGTCACAGGTTCGAGTCCTGTTCGGGGAGCCAATCATGGAGAGATACCCAAGTGGCTCAAGGGGACCCTCTGCTAAGGGGTTAGACTGCGTAAGTGGTGCGAGGGTTCGAATCCCTCTCTCTCCGTTCTCTTTCTTAGCAAAATAGTATGGCCCGTTGGTCAAGTGGTTAAGACACCTCCCTTTCACGGAGGTAACAGGGGTTCGAGTCCCCTACGGGTCACCAACATTTTTTTAACGACGCGGGGTGGAGCAGCCCGGTAGCTCGTCGGGCTCATAACCCGAAGGCCGCAGGTTCAAATCCTGCCCCCGCAACCAATTACGATTAACTAAATAATCGTTACTAATGTGCCGTTGTAGCTCAACTGGTAGAGCAACTGACTTGTAATCAGTAGGTTGGGGGTTCAAGTCCTCTCGACGGCACCATTTTTTTTGCGGAAGTGGCTCAGCGGTAGAGCATCGCCTTGCCAAGGCGAGGGTCGCGGGTTCGATTCCCGTCTTCCGCTCCATAAAGTATTCGGGACGTAGCTCAGCTTGGTAGAGCACCTGGTTTGGGTCCAGGGGGTCGCATGTTCAAATCGTGTCGTCCCGACCATCTAATTAATATGTGGGAACTTCTTTTAAAAAGAAGTTCCCTTTTTTTTATTCCACGAAAACCTTGTTAAATAAACGAATGATTGTGAATCATCTAGGTAATAGTAAGAGCTACGAGCAACAATAACAGCTTTTGCATTATAATTGACGAGGGGAGTAAGAATTTATTGAGACTGAAAAAATTGCGGATCATTTCATGCTTTCTTATCGCAGCCTATTTTGTTTTATACGGAAGCGGTGTGAGTACGGTATTAGCACAGCCGAACGTATACCATTTTGGCTTCAAAAAAAGCGTGGCGGGAAAGTTACCTTCTATTGATGAGGAAGGTTTTAAACCGATCATTACAAAGCATGGAGCATTGTTTCTTGGTGATACAACTCGTAATGAACTATTTATGACCTTTGATAATGGTTATGAAAATGGTCTTACGCCTAAAATATTGGATGTATTGAATGAAAAAAAAGTACCAGCCACGTTTTTTGTAACAGGTCATTACATTAAGGATCAACCGGATCTGTTAAAGCGAATGGTGGATGAAGGACATATTATAGGCAACCATTCATGGAGTCATCCTGATATGACGCAACTCTCGGAGGAAATGATTCGGAATGAGCTTAAAAAGGTAAAAGAGCAGGTTCAGCTTATGACTGGTCAGCAGGAGATGGAATATTTGAGACCTCCGAGAGGTATATTTAACGAAAAAGTGCTTGCAGAAAGTAAAAACTGGGGTTACACCAGCGTATTCTGGTCCATCGCTTATAAAGACTGGGACGTGAGAGCTCAAAAGGGTGCACAATATGCATTTGAGCAGGTCACCAAACAATTTCATCCTGGTGCAATTTTATTGCTTCATTCTGTGTCCCAAGACAATGCAGATGCCCTTGGCAGCATAATAGATGAAGCAAGAAGGCAAGGTTATGAATTTAAAAGTTTACGCGATCTAAATATGACTCAACAATACGAAATAAAGCTGACCCCTTAAATACTGCGATAAATCTATTCACAAACTGCCTCTTACATGCAACAAGAAGAGGCTTTTTGTGCGTTATTGCGTTCTAAAGATTAATTACTGGAATAAATAAAAAGAAAATTTCAGCTAATGGGGAGCTTTAGCGAAGAAACACGGTATTAAAAGAAATACAGGTTTTATTCAGTTTTACAGATGCTATTGTGCAATTAATTGTAGAATGATATCGTTTAATATGCGTGACAGCTTCATGATCAAGCGTATTGCTATCCGACTACTCTCCTCCTTAAAATCAGCTTGTTCAATTTCACTGCACGATAAGCCATTTAAAAAATAAAATATCGTGCGGCCAGTTTCTTTACTGCATTAATAAGGGAGTGGATTAACGTTCTTAATTGAGAAGGGTGAACTTATTTTATTGTAGGAGGAATAATGATGAATGAGCAATTAGAAGTTATAAATGGAATTGAAATCAGATTTAATAAGGTTATGAAAAATTTTTTGGAGCAAGCAGTGGATGAAAGCATGATAGATATGAGCTTTATAGATCTTGGAATTAACTCTATTGCATTCATCAAGCTAATAGTTGCTCTTGAAGATGAGTTTGAGATTGAGTTTGAAGATATGAGCTTAGGAACTGAAAACTTCTCTACACTCAAGAGTCTAAGAGAATATATCGAAGTAATCATTAAAGAAAGCGCTTAAAACTCATAGTAGTAGTATATTTACTATTTTAATGAGGGAGGTGTTTAATTATGAAGGAAGCAAGACAACGGCCTGCACCTTCTCCTTTTCGAAGGATAATACCGTTTCTTATTCCTTATCGATTCTGGGTTATCGTTAAACTTGTTAGTATAATAGCTATCGCAGCTAATGATACCTTTTTAGTGTATTTGTTAAATATTTTAATCAATTCTTCTCTATCCGGCGATAATGAAAAATTAATTGTTGCAATACAATATATGCTTGTTTACATCGCAGTCGGAATTATAATGAATTTTCTTGAAATATATGCATCTGGTCGTTATAGCGCAGGTGTTGCACGTGATTTGCAAAATAAATTTAGTGCTCATATTGATAAATTGCCGATTTCCTACATGGAAGCAAATCATTCAGGGGACCTCGTTTCCCGAGTAACTAATGGAATTGCAGCGATTGAAAATTTTATTAAAAATGATCTTATGGGAATTGTATTTCAAGTTATTCGATTAAGCGCAAGCATTATCGTTATGTTATTTTTAAATTGGAAACTACTCATTTTTATTTTAATATTTCTGCCTCTTATGCTTATTCTAACGAATTACATTAGCCGTCCATTAAACGACTACTCCTCTAAACTTCAACTCAGCATAGCAAAGTCCAACACCGCTGTCCAAGAGACGATTAACGGCATTCATATGATTAAGACGTACAATCTAGTACAGACATTATTTAATAAATTCAAAGTTATACTTGATCAAATGTTGATAGAATCATTAAAGGTTGAGAAAAGGAAAGCAGCTATCGGCTCTGTAACTGTAGTTGCACAAACCCTTCCTTACTTATTATTTTTCCTACTTGGCGGATACATGGTCATAAAGGGTCAATTTACTACTGGCGGTCTAGTCGCATTTGCCCATTTGCTTACATATCTTGTCCCGGGCATCGCCGTTTTACCTAATTACTTTAGCAGTTACAAAATAACGGCTGGGGTAGCAGAGCATCTTTTCAACATTTTTGATGAAAAAAAGGAACGAACAGACGGTGGACGCCCTCTTATATTGCCTAATTCTCCTGCTTTACAGTTTGAAGGCGTTTCGTTTTCCTACGATGGGAATAAAAAAGCGTTGGATGATATTCATTTTACTTTGCAACAAGGAAGAATAGTTGCATTCGTGGGACCTAGCGGATCAGGGAAAACAACTATTTTTAAACTGATCACTGAATTTTATAATCACGAGAGCGGTTCTATTAAATTGTTTAATGAACCTCTCGCCAAATGGGAAATTTCATATGCACGATCACAAATGGCTTTGGTATCTCAAGAAACCTTCCTATTTACAGGGACTATAGCAGAAAATATAACTTGCGGTAGAAACGAGCTAAGTATGGAAGATGTAGAAAGAGCTGCGAAGATGGCTAATATTCACGATTATATTATGTCTTTACCGGATAAATACAACTCTTTAGTTGGAGAACGAGGGGTTAATCTATCTGGAGGCCAGAAGCAACGAATATCAATAGCTCGTGCAATAATTAAGGATGCCCCAATTCTGCTTTTGGATGAAGCGACTTCAGCGCTAGATACGGAATCAGAAATGTTAGTTCAAGAAGCAATTATGCGTATCATGAAAGACAAAACAGTAATTATTATCGCACATCGTTTGTCTACAATCATTGAAGCGGACGAAGTTATTGTGTTGAACGATGGTCGGATTGTTGAAAGTGGAACACATGCTGAACTGCTCTTTCAAGACGGTGCATACAAGAGATTATACAATAATCAACTTATTCATCAGGGGAAATCCCCTTCGGCGATAGCAGGGGAGGGAGCTTAGATGATGGCGAATAATAATCGTTCCGAAATTTCAAGGCTCGTAAAGTTAATCGCTCCAAGAAAAAAATCTTATTTGTTTGGATTAATCGGCATAAGCTTTATGGATTCGATATTAGCAATTGTGTTCCCTCTCTTGCTGAAGTTTGCACTTGATGCAATAGCTAACAAAAGTATGGATAATTTATTAACAATAACTTTTTGGTTCGCTTTAATTATTACGGGCCTTATGATTTTGACTCCACTATTTCAATATTTGTTCGGCAAGACAGTGAAGTCGATTATGATTGATTTCCGACTGTTCGTGTATCAGCACTTAGAGCGATTGCCTGTTTCTTATTTTGAAAATACCCATAGTGGTGACAGCATCTCTAGAGTAAATAGTGATCTAGGTGGTGTTGAAACGGCTTTAACTGAAAATTTGCGATTAATTTTATCATTAGTTATGACAGGAGTTTATTCAGCAATTGTGATGTTTTATCTAGATTGGCGATTTTCGTTAGCATTAATTGTAATGGGCATATTTTCGATCTACTTGAATGCTAGATTTGCAAAGCCATTACGTGCGATAAGTACTGCCATTCAAGAAAGTACAGCCAAACAGATGGAGCGATTAATGGACTCTATTGCTGGGACTCATGTAAGCCGTATATTCCAAGCTTCAGAAGTGATGATAAATAAGTATAAGGAAACGAATGAATGGTTAGCCAAATTATCCATATCACGATCCAAAAGGAACGCCACATTAAACAGTACAAATTTTTTGTTAATGTGGATCAATAACGGTGGAGTGTTTATTTTTGGTTCGCTAATGATTATCGAAGGTCTTGTTACAGTTGGAACGTTGTTTTCTTTAATTCTTTTGTTAGACCATGTAACGAATGTGTTTCGTCATTTGGGGAGTTTTTGGGCTAATTTGCAATCATCGCTTGCAGGGGCTACCCGAGTATTTGAACTATTGGATACAGACCTTGAGCCGGAAAGGCTTACATCGATAGATGATAACCACGATGACGTTAGAGCAGGTATGATTGATTTTCGTGAAGCGTCGTTTAGTTATGTTGATGGTGAAAGTACATTAAATGGTGTTAGTTTTAATGTGAAAAGAGGAGACCTAGTTGCCCTTGTTGGTCCAAGCGGGGGAGGCAAGAGTACGATCGTAAAGCTTATATTAGGTTTCTATCAACTCCGCGAAGGAGAAATTGCTGTAGATGGCAAACGAATTGATCATTATTCATTAGATGAATTGAGAGATCAAATCGCTTATGTTTCACAAGATGGTTATCTCTTCGAAGGGACGATTGAAGAGAATATAAGATATGGTCAAACAAATGCTACTTTCGAGGAAATTGTAGAGGCTGCTACAGCTGCATATGCGCATGATTTTATTATGGAGCAAGTAGACGGATATAAGACATTAGTTGGAGAACGGGGAGCGAGGTTGTCTGGAGGCCAACGTCAAAGAATAACGATTGCTAGAGCATTGTTAAAGAATGCTCCTATATTGTTGCTTGACGAGGCGACATCTGCACTTGACTCTGAATCCGAACAAGCAGTTCAACAAGGTCTTGAACGGTTAATGATAGGGAAAACGACTATGGCTATTGCTCATCGTCTGTCTACTATCAAACAAGCCGATATGATTTTGGTTATTGATAAAGGCAGTATAGTGGAACAAGGAACGCATGAGGAATTGTTGCAAATAGGCGGTGTTTACAGCCGTCTGCATGTTATGCAAGACAAAAAAAATGAACTGCAACATTTGGCAAATTAGAAAGCGGTTACAATAAATGTGCTGCAAAGTGTTGCTCGACTAACAATAGGTTGGAGGGTTATTATGCTAATCTTAAGTATTCATGGAGGACTGGAATATCCACATGAGGATCTAAAAACGTTTGATTATGGAAGGATTTCTCATGATTCTGCGGCGGTTCTAATAAAAGACGGTATTGTAGTTGCGGCAATTGAAGAAGAAAGACTGAGCAGAATTAAACATACTGGAAAAGCTCCTATTCATGCCATTAATTTCTGTTTACAGTCTTTTGGCGTTAGTTATGCAGATATTGATAAACTTGTGTTGTCCACAAGGGAACAAGAATGTGATCTCCTTATTCGAGATGATTTTTTTTACCGGGAATCTACCTTTAAAAATACAAAAGATTTACTGCTGGATATGATCTATAGATATGACGGGACGATATTTAATCGAGACAATATTGTTTTTGTCGATCATCATATCTGTCATGCTGCAAGTGCACATCATATGTCTGGTTTCGACCGAAGCTTGACTGTCACAATAGATGGTGAATCCAGAGAAGGTTATGCGGGATATGTAATTAGTGCAGAAGGCGGCAATTTCCAAGTGCTTGATCGCATATCCAACGATAATAGTTTGGGAGCTTTCTACATTGCAATAATTCGATTGTTAGGTTATCACCCGCACGATGAATATAAGGTTATGGGACTCGCCCCTTATGGCGATCCTAGCAAATTTAGAAGAATGCTGAAAAAAGCATATACGTTACTGCCAGAAGGAAAATTTAAAATAAATTATGCGTGGTCTACGGCACTTTTTGATTATATGAGTCCTAGAAAAAAAGGAGGGCCAATTACTCAGGAGCATAAGGATCTTGCCGCTGCGCTGCAAGAAGCATTAGAAACTATCGTTATGCACATGCTTACTTATTACCGGGAAGCGACAGGGCATACGAAGTTATGTATGTCAGGTGGTGTGGCGCATAACTGCTCAATGAATGGGAAAATATTGTATTCGGGTCTATTTGATGAAGTATTTGTTCAACCTGCTGCACATGATGCTGGCAACGCTCTGGGCGGGGCTTTATATGTGGCTGAAAAGCTGAATGAGGAAAATGGCAGAGGAAAACTGGATCACCTCTACTGGGGAACGTCTATTGCAGATAACGAAAGTTTAAGTAAGACACTAGAGGTTTGGAAAGGCTTTGTTAGTTTTAAGCAGGCAACTAATATTGCGGAATCTACCGCTTCATTGATTGCAGAAGGTTTGGTCATTGGTTGGGTACAAGGAAGATCGGAATTCGGACCGCGAGCACTGGGCAACCGCAGCATTCTAGCTGATCCAAGACCTGTTGAAAATAAAAGTATCATTAATGAAATGGTGAAGAAGAGAGAAGGCTACCGGCCATTTGCACCATCCATTCTAGAGGAATATGTGGATGAATATTATGATGTACCAAAAACAAAAGCTCCATTATCTTTTATGAATTTTGTTCTAAATGCTAGAGAAGAAAAACGCTCCTTGCTCGGCGCAGTCACCCACATTGATGGAACGGCACGAGTGCAGACTGTGTCGAAGGAGACGAATGACAGCTATTGGTCATTGATTAACGAATTTAGAAAACTGACAGATGTACCTGTTTTGCTGAATACATCTTTTAATAATAATGTAGAACCGATTGTAAACTCTGAAGAAGATGCAATTGTTAGCTTTTTAACAACCAATATACATCATTTAGTAATTGGCGATTATATAGTGGACAAGAAAGCAGTAGATAAAATGGATTATTTGCAGATGGTGCCGAAGAGGCCTTTTAATGCAGAACTAAAAAAGTCTGTAGGATATACAGAAGATGGAGCGAAGCAGACCACTCATGAAATAAGACTTCATTTTGGAAATAAGTACAAAAAGGACATTTCAATGGATGTCTTTCACATTTTAGAACAATCGGATGGGGTAAAAACATTAGGGGAACTGCTGGATCAATTTGGACATTCCAGTACGGAAACAGAAAAAATCATCGATGCCGTTATCGATCTTTGGTCGTTAAGATTAGTTAACTTAAGACCGTTTGAAAAAGTAGCGGTTGGAGCAGCGAAGGAGTGAAGGTGCAACGATAATGAATAAATTAAAATTGTTTACGTTTCCCTTTGCTGGAGGTTCATCGTTGTATTACTACAAATGGAAGAAGCAATTGAGCAGTTGTATTGAATTAAAGACTATCGAACTTGCAGGCAGGGGAAATCGATTAAAAGCGCCTTTTTATGAAACTTTCCACGATGCTGTTGAGGATCTATATGAGTTGATGATTAATGAAGTTCAAGATGATGCTCCTTTTGCTTTTTTTGGTCATAGCATGGGATGCCTGTTAAGTTATGAGTTAGCTCATATGTTGAAAGAACGTAGTAATAAGGAACCGAAAGTTATGTTTATGTCTGGAAGATGGGCACCCCATATTGAACGGGATGGGATGGTTGACTCTTCCTTTCCCGATGTTCAATTAAAAGCAAGACTATTGGAACTTGGAGGTACGACTGCAGAGCTTTTCGAAAATCAACAAATGGTAGAAGCGTTTATCCCAATATTGCGATCAGATTTTCTGCTCATGGAAACCTATACGTATAACGAAAATAGGGAACCACTCACAGCTGCGATTAATGTGGTCACAGGCAACAAAGATTATGACGTCAATCAAAGAGATTTGATTGAATGGCAAACCCATACAACAGGCGAGTTTTCAATACACAAGTTCAAAGGTGGTCATTTCTATATTAATGATAGTTTTGACAGCCTGCTTCAACATATCAATCGCACATTAGAAGGATATATACCAGCCAAGGATATTTCAGAAAAAATATAGCAGCTCGACAAATCATTTTTGATTGGGGTTTTTATCATGCAAAAGCATGGGCATTTGCAAGATATCTTTATCAGAAATAAAGCGATTACGGATTGTGGAATAACGTTTATTAATGGTTCAAACAAAGAAGTTTTTTTATCCTATCAGTCACTTTATGAACGAGCTATGCGCTTGCTCTGTGGATTGAGAGGAAATGGAATGCAGGCAGGGCAGGAATTGTTGTTTCAGATTGCGGACAACCAAACCTTTATAGAATACTTTTGGGCTTGCATTATGGGTCGTATCATTCCGGTGCCAATAACGTTAGGATACAACGATGAAACGAGATTAAAAGTGTTTAAAGTCTGGTCCAAATTAAATAATCCCTATTTATTAAGTGTTGGAAATGAAGTTGTGGAAGGGTTGAACAAATTTATTTTGGATAGTCCCTCGTATAGCGGGCAGTTGGACGAGATGAAGCAAAAAAATATTTATACTTCACAAATAGATATCAAAGAAGGACTATTTGAAATTATTGAGCCTGAACGTGATGATATTGCTTTTATACAGTTTTCTTCTGGCTCTACAGGTGATCCGAAGGGAGTAATTTTAACGCATCATAACTTGATATCGAATGCATATGCCATTGGTGAAAGGTGGGAAATTAAGCCGAAGGAAGCCGCATTAAGTTGGATGCCGCTAACGCATGACATGGGATTGATAGGCATGCATATTACGAATTCATTAGCACAGACCAATCAATATATAATGCCTGCTGATTTGTTTATAAGAAATCCACTGTTATGGATGGAGAAAACGAACGAACATCGAGTTAACTATTTATTTAGTCCAAACTTTGGTTACAATCACTTTTTAACTTTTTTTCATAGTGACCATGATTACAAATGGGATTTGTCTAATGTTCATTATATATGCAACGGAGCGGAGCCTATTTCGACGGTTATTACTGAGAAATTTTTGGACCAGATGGGCCGGTATGGATTGAAAAGTTCAGCTCTGAAGTCCGTATACGGTCTTGCAGAAGGTACTGTAGGGGTAAGTATGACGTATAGAGGCGAAAATTATAAATATGTTTCATTGGATCACAATTCAATACTTGTAGGACAGCCTGTCAATAAAGTGGATCGTCAAGATAATAGCAGTATTCTCTATGCCGATGTCGGATATCCTATCCAAAGTTGTGAGGTCAATATTACGGATAAGCAAGGGCAAGAGCTGGCAGACGAAACACTCGGTTATATCAGGATTCGAGGAGATAGTGTAACAAAAGGATATTATAACGACCCGGAAGCTTCAATTGAAATGATCGATCATAATGGCTGGTTAAATACTGGCGATTTAGGCTTTATGTATGAGGGACGACTCGTAGTTGTAGGGAGAGAAAAGGATGTTTTGTTTGTTAATGGGCAAAATGTTTTTTCGCATGATATTGAGAGAGTCGCCCAAGAAGTTGACGGCATAGAGTTAGGAAAAGTGGCAGCTTGCGGTGTTAGAAAACGATCTAGTAATAGGGATGAAGTACTCCTAGTTTTACAATTCAGGAAAAAGGAATTGAAACCATTTTATAAACTAGCAAAGCAGGTAGCAGATCATATCCATTATCGGTTGGGAATAATGATCGATTACGTATTGCCTGCAAGATCTATTCCAAAGACGACCAGCGGAAAGATACAACGTTATAAATTGGCTGGGCAATTTTTGAATGGTGAATTTGATTCAATTTTAACTGAATTAGAAATGATAAAAGCGGAGGAAATGGCGTTCGTTGCTGAACATACACAATATAAACTAGCTTATATTTGCAGGGATGTGTTGGGTCACAACATAGGTTTACATGAAAACTTTAATGATAGTGGTGGAAGTTCACTTGCACTAACGAAAATTATAGACGAAATGCAAAAACATTTTGGTATTGAAATTGCAATAACAGATTTGTATAAATACCCAACTATCGCAAAACTTACTCAATTTATTGATAGTGGCGAAAGTGTCCTTGTACCTTCCATTCGTATGCCAGGCAATTATTTTGATTCGAATAGCCATTCGGTAGAAACATTCGAAGCAGTACTTGATCAACGAACAACTAATGCAATTCAAAACATGGCTATATCATCTCAAGTGGATGTATGGGATGTTTTAGCATCTATATTTATATACGTGCTGAGAGAAGTTTCAGGAGAACATTTACTAACAGTTCAAATTGGCAAAGGGGAAGAACTATTTGGTTCCATTGATATAGATTTTGATCAATTTGATCATCTGGAGGATCTATTTACAAGTGTAAACTATGCAAAAAAAGATTATAAAAGCACGCAAAACTATGTAACAAAAGATTTTAAAAATAGACATCGGGATCATAACGAGCAAGGATTGATTCCGTATATAACACAATTTCCAACTTACGTTACTAGTCAATTAAAGGAATTATCTGATCTTTTGCTGGAGATCAAGGTTGAGAAAACACAAATCTCCTTTATATGTGACTATAACTTCCATCGATTAAATGAAGGTAAAGTTAAAGAACTATTAACACAATACATAACGCTGGTGACTGATATTTCTAATCAAGTTGACGATGCAGCACTTCCTACTCATTGCGTTTAGAAAGTTGGGGTGAATATGAAATCGAACAAGTTGGATATAAGCAAGCTGCGGCTTAAGAGCCAAGATGAACTTTCTACAGTAGCAATTAAAGAAGTGACAAATCAAGATATGGCCATTGTTGGTATTCATACAAACTTCCCAATGGCAACGGATACGGATGAATTTTGGGAAAATATTATAAATGGGATAAGTTGCGTTACAACGTTTCCCGAAAAGAGAAGTAAGGATGCAGAGTGCTTTGTACAGTTTTCCAATAAGTATGATCAATCCATTCCATATGCCAAGGGGGCTTTTTTAGAAAGCATAGATGAATTTGACCATTCTTTTTTTAATATACCTCCCAAAGAAGCACTCTTGATGAACCCGCGCCAACGCTTGTTTTTGGAAGCTGCATGGAGTGTTATTGAAGATTGTGGATACAGCCCTGAGCAGATTTCTGGAAGCCATACAGGTGTGTACGTTGGTCATATCGGTGATGTGGAAGGTTATCTGTATCGTGAAATGATACAAGAGATTGATCCATCATTATTGCCAGCTTCTATGCCAGGTAATTTATCTTCTATCATTGCTAGTAGAATATCGTATTTACTTAACCTCAAGGGACCAAGTATGACGGTGGATACGGCATGTTCCTCTTCCTTAGTAGCAGTTGATTTGGCTTGTCAGGCACTCCGAAGAGGGGAGTGCGAGATGGCTATTGTTGGAGCTGTTCGGGTTAATTTAATTCCGCATGATAGAGAGTTTCTAAAGCTTGGGATCGAGTCATCGGATGATGAGACACGAGCATTTGATGGACAGGCAGATGGCTCTGGCATGGGAGAAGGCGTAGCTGCCATAATGCTGAAACCATTGAATAAGGCGAAACGAGATAAAGACCATATCTATTGTGTCATTAAAGGCAGTGCTACCAATCAAGATGGAGCTTCAATGGGAATAACAGCACCTAACCCTTCAGCGCAAACAGATGTGTTAATGAAAGCTTGGAAAAATGCAGGCATTGATCCTTCAACTCTCTCTTATATTGAAACACATGGTACTGGCACGAAGTTAGGCGATCCTATTGAAATCGAAGGAATCGTAAATGCCTTCAAAAATTTCACAGACAAACAGCAGTTTTGCGCAATTGGTTCTGTCAAAACGAATATCGGGCATCTATATGACTGTGCAGGATTGGCTGGAATAATTAAAGGAGCATTAGCGCTAAAAAACAAGGTTATTCCGCCTAACCTTCATTTTAATATTCCCAATAACCGAATTCCGTTTATAGACTCTCCGGTATATGTGAACACGGCAGCGAAGCAATGGGATAATGAACAATCACCACGGCGCTGCGCAGTGAGCTCCTTTGGATTATCAGGCACGAATTGTCATGTCGTTTTGGAAGAGTATGACGAACTAACGGAAAACGTGGATCTGAATCTAAATACTACGGTACAACCTGCTTTGTTTATTTTATCAGCAAAAAGCGAAAAGTCATTGATTCAACTCATTAGTCGATTCAGTGAACATTTCGCCAAAAATAAACAACGTTCATTTTCTGATATTTGCTACACGTTAGCTACAGGGCGTGATCATCATCC
Source organism: Paenibacillus sp. L3-i20 (assembly GCF_022180385.2). Classification (GTDB taxonomy): domain Bacteria; phylum Bacillota; class Bacilli; order Paenibacillales; family Paenibacillaceae; genus Pristimantibacillus. Next base: position 2,053,173 of record NZ_BQME02000002.1, on the reverse strand, counting down.
AGTTAGGCTTGTTATTATGGCCAATGATCTAGAAGATGCAATAATTAAAATCCAGCTGCTAGTTGGCAAACCGATTAATAGTCAGGCTTACCCATGGCTTGTATACAGTGAAAATGAAGAAGAAGCAGCGGACAAAAATAGTTTGACAGAGCAGGCAAATAAACTGCTTGTACAGTACCAGTCTGGAATGGAGAAAAGTCGTTTTGAATTGCTCATGCAACTTGCCGCATTGTATACGGCAGGTGCAACCATTGCGTGGAATCGATTGTTTCACGGCAGTAATGCGAAGCGGGTTAGCCTTCCTAGTTATGCATTTGAACGGAAGCGTTGTTGGATCACTATTCCAGATAAAATAAATAAGGAAAACGCAGCATTGTTTTATAAGATGGAATGGTCTCCAGAGATTGCTGAAGAGACGGTGTTATCATTCCAAGGTGAAACGATACTCATCATGGGTAATTGGGTACAGTTAGTGAAACGGCTTACTGAGGCGGGCGCTCGATGCATTGAAGTAAAACAAGCTAAAACATATGAGATGCTAAGTCCTATGTCTTATACCGTAGGGGAATCGGAAGAAGATTACATAAAACTGATTGAAGAAGTTAAACATCTAGAAATTACTAGAGTGCTTCATATGTTCGCACTGAATCAGTCTTCGGCAATAACAACGGTGGGAGAGTTGGAATACAATCAAAACTTCGGTGTGTATAGTTTGTTCAATCTGACAAAAGCGATAATAAAAAGTCGGATTGGTCACAAAGTCGATATGCTGATTGTGGCTGATTGTGTGAACCAGGTATCTGGTACAGAAAGGTGTATAAAGCCAGAAAACGCAACAATCTTTGGAGTTGGCAAAGTCATTGGCATCGAGTATCCCAATCTCCTATGCAGGGCGATTGATCTTGATGAGTTTGCAACTGAAAATGATGTAATCGCAGAAATGAAGAAGAAAAAAGATACGTATCAAATCGCTTTTAGAAATGGCATACGATATGTAGAGCATATGAAGGAAGCATTTATAAAGCCTGAGGCAAACAGCCAATTAGTTGTAAAAGATAAAGGAGTTTATATCATTACTGGCGGAGCAGGAAACTTGGGGCTCCTCATGGCGAAACATCTTGCTTCGAAAGGGAACGTCAATCTTGCGTTAATCAATCGTACACCTGTACCTGAACAGAGCGAATGGGCAGATGTTTTGTCCAACAATGACGGATCTGCACTGTATACGAAGATTAAGGCGTTGCAGGACATCATTCAAATGGGTGCCCATGTCGAGTGCATCACCATCGATGTAACTTCATTAGATTCTATGAGCGATATTACGGATAAATTGCGACAGAAATTCGGGAAAATTAACGGTGTTATTCATGCGGCGGGTGTTGCTGGCAAAGGGTTTCTCGTCAGAAAAGAAACCAATCAGTTCCACAATGTATTATCGCCTAAAGTAATGGGAACTTGGATATTAGATCAAGTTACAAAAGAGGATCATCTTGATTTTTTTGTTCTATTCTCATCTGGTGTAGCGCTTAGCGGTGAAATGGGACAAGGGGACTACACAGCCGCAAACTGTTATTTAGATAGTTTTGCCAGCTATAGAAGGATGATGGGGAAACATGCGTTGTCTATCAATTGGGTCGTATGGGAAGGCGCTAGAATGGCAGAGGGGAAAAGCTCTGCGATCGACGGGGTATTTAAAGTATTGCCGCATTCGCAGGCTTTACATGCTTTCGATAGGGTAATCGCAAATGACGATTCACGTATTTTAATAGGCGAGCTTAATACGGAAAGTCATGACAGTTTGGAATTGTTTAGCAAGGATGCTGCCTTCCGTCTGCCAGAAAAAATGGCTTATATTATAAAGAACAATCTGATGCAGCGTGAAAGAAACAGTTACAGTCAGAATGCTGCTAGAAACGATACGGAAGTGAAATTGGTAGGAAGCAACAAGGGCAGTTATTCCGAAATTGAAAAGAAGCTGGCTCATTTATACCGAGAAGTTTTAGGATATGAAGAACTTAGCATTCACGATAGCTTTTTTGAATTAGGCGGGGACTCGGTCCAACTTCATCGCTTGCATAAATTGGTAGACACCCAGTTTCCTAAAAAGTCTTCTATAGCTGATTTATTCGCATATTCATCGATTTCTAAGCTGGCAGGTTTTTTGAATCGACAAGATGAGGGTGGAGCAAGCAAGAAGAAAGAAGTAGGGCAAAGGCATTTAAAGGAGAATTGGGATGATGATATTGCCATAATCGGCATGTCTGCTCAATTTCCTGGTGCATCTTCAATCGAAGAATATTGGATCAATGTCCAAAATGCAGTGGATTGTATGCAGCCGATTCCCTCAGAAAGACGGGCATTTATGGATGAGCATTTGGCCTATACAGGGCAAGCAGCTACCTCAGAAACGAAGTATATGGAAATAGGATATTTGGAAAACATTGATCATTTTGATTATCGGTTTTTCAAAATATCGCCAAAGGAAGCGAATTTAACGGACCCATGTCAAAGATTGTTTATGCAATCTGCATGGAATGCGATAGAGGATGCAGGGTACGGAGGAGATAAGCTTCGCGGCAGCCGCACTGGCATTTATGTCGGATTCGCCAATGTTATACGTGATTCTTATCAGAAGTTATTGACGGATATTGATCCTGTTCTTATGTCAGAGTCGATAGTTGGCAACGTGTCAGCTATGATGCCTAGCCGAATATCGCATTTACTTGATTTAAAAGGACCAACAATGGTTGTGGACACAGCCTGTTCGTCATCTCTTATTGCCGTTCATACGGCAAGTAATGCGATCAGGAATGGCGATTGTGATGCAGCAATAGTAGGGGGAATGAAGCTGTTTCTCATTCCTGTCGACCATGAGCACAATAAAATTGGAATTGAGTCAAAGGATGGAAAAACGAGAGCATTTGATGCCTATTCCGATGGTTCAGGCGTAGGTGAAGGATCAGGCGTTATTTTCATAAAATCACTGCGCAAGGCAAAGGCGGATCAAGATCGTATTTACGCAGTCATTAAGGGAAGCGCTATAAATCATGACGGTACGTCAATAGGGATTACGGCGCCAAACCCGCAAGCGCAAACAGATGTTATTTTACACGCATGGGAAAAGGCTGGTATACATCCTGAGTCCATTGCTTTCATTGAAACGCATGGCACAGGAACCGAGCTTGGCGATCCAATCGAAATTAGTGGTTTAACACATGCGATGGAAGCATACACAGACAAAAAACAGTTCTGTGCTATAGGATCGGTCAAGTCGAATATCGGGCATCTAAATGAGGCAGCAGGAATGGCTTCTATTATTAAGACTGTGTTGTCGGTAAAAAATAGAGTCATACCGCCCACGATGTATTTCCAAACGCCGAATCCAAAAATTGATTTTTACGATTCTCCTCTGTTTATCAATACACATTTGAAAAAGTGGGAGGTCGCAGATCAGCCAATGAGGGGAGCAATTAGCTCTTTTGGCTTGAGTGGAACGAACTGTCATATGATCATTGAAGAATACAACGAATTCGAAGCGGAGTCGGTGGCATATTCGGACGATTCGCAAGTACATATTTTCACACTTTCCGCTATTAGTATGGCTTCTCTTCAGAGATTGCTGCATCGTTATGCTGAACTTCTGACTTCGGACTACGCAGAGAAGTTAGCTGACATTTGTTATACAGCCAACACTGGTAGAGGTCATTATAATTGCCGTATCGCATTTATAGTTAAAGACATTTCAGAGCTAAAAGGAAAAATCAGCTTAGTGCTGGAGTCCAGCAACTACAAAGAGCTATCATCTGATGGCATTTATTATAGCTATCATAGAGCTGTTAGTGATCAACGTTTGGTTAAAAATGAAGGCGACTTAACTGAAAGCGAGAAAAATAGTCTCAATGAAGCCGCTCATGCTGCTGTACGATCCTGTTCAAATTCAAAAATACCTGATTTTTACATGGAAAAAATTATAAACTTATATATCGACGGGGCTGACATCGATTGGGAGCTGTTGTACGAAGCTAATCATTATATGAAAGTACATCTTCCTGTATATCCGTTCGAGCCTACTAAATGTTGGGTTGATATACCGAAAAGGGCAGTTGAACTAAGCTCAACAACCCGACCTGCAACCTTCACGATGAGTTGGAAAAGACAAGATCGATTGGAACAGAATTTTAATAGCAATCAGCATGGTATTACTGTTGTTCTTCTGGAGAAACACAGCTGGTCGGGGCAACTGGTAGAGATACTTAAACAATCTGGAAAGCAAGTTTTGGAGATTGTTATTCCGGAACTAGCAGTTAAAGAAGATGCAGCTGTAGAAGAAAGGCGAGTACTTCATTATTTTTCGGAATGTTTATGCTCGATTAGAGAAAAGCGGGTTGCGCAAATTATTCATTGTGGGACTTTAAAGCAATCGGATGTAACGGCCATTGAACATTTGGAAGCAAGTCAAAGTAGGGGCGTCATTAGTTTGTTTCTATTTATGAAGGCCTATATGGAATGTGGGTTTGAAGGTGGAACAGAAGTAATCCTCCTATCGGAAAATGTTAATCGAGTGACCGGAGATGAACAAGTCTTAAGGCCGGAACATGCTACCTTATTTGGTTTAGGCAAAATATTGCCTAAGGAATACGCTAATGTAAGATGCCGCATTATTGATATGGACGAAGGAATGAAGCTGGATGAATTAGTAAAGGAACTGCATGTTAACGACTATACTCAAGCAGTGGCTTATCGAAATGGTCAGCGATTTGTGGAAATTTTTGATGAATATTCGGAATTGTATCAGGCGGATGCTGCCACTAGTGGAGATGCTTTTTCCGTAACGAATGATGGTGTCTATATTATAACTGGCGGAACTGGCGGCATTGGGCTAGAAATGGCAAAGCTGCTAGCGTCGAAGGGGAAAATCAAACTTGTATTAGTTAATCGTTCAGCTATGGCAGATCGGATCAGTTGGGATACAATATTGGATCAAGCTTCTGATCGTCAGCTATGCGAGAAAATTATTGATATTAAGCAGATGGAAGAAAAGGGCTGTAGCGTAATCTGTTATCAGGCCGATGTATCGAAAGCTGACCAAACGGCAGCTATGCTTGAGGAGATTCGATCTCGATATGGGGCGATAAAAGGAATTGTCCATGGCGCGGGCATTGCCACTACTGAATCGATTGCCGAGAAGAGTTTGAACACATTTATAGAAGGTTTTCGTGCCAAAGTATATGGAACATGGCTGTTGAATGAACTGACAGCAGAAGATAATCTTGAATTTTTCCTTATGTTTTCTTCTGTGGCTACAATGTTTGGGACGGCATTTCAGAGCGATTATGTAGCTGCAAACTGTTACCTGGATGCATATTCTGATTTGAGGTCTAAGGATGGGCGCAAACAACTTACGATCAATTGGACCACTTGGAGGGACAAAGGAATGGCTTCCAATCATAACTTCCAAGTAGATACTATTTTCAAAAGCATTGCCCCATCCTATGCGATGGAGGTTTTGGAACAATCATGGGGCACATCGTTGACGCGTGTCCTAATCGGAGAATTAAATCTCGAAAGCAAAATGGTGCATTGGCTGAACAACTACGGCATTCAGTTGTCGGACAAAGTAAAGGCAAGACTAGAAAGCGTTCAAAAACCTTTGAAATATATGAAGCAGGCAAAACCTTCTTTCGATGTAGACAGCGAGGTTAAGTTAATTGGAAGTGAATTTAGCGATTATAGAGAAACAGAGCAGGAGATTGCACAAGTTTGTAGAGAGGTATTAGGTTTTGATGAAATAGACATTCATGAAAACTTTTTTGAAATGGGTGCAGATTCACTCATTATTAAACAAATTGACCAGCAACTAAAAAAACGTCATCGCTGGGAAGTGACGGTCACGGACTTGTTCGAATATCCAACAGTATATAAATTATCACGATTTATTCAACAAAAACGTGACGGAAATCAAGGTGTCGTGAAGGTGGGAGCGGCGCAGTTAACCAATCAAGAGATTAGTTTGGATGAGAAGCTGAACCGTATTTTTAATGAGCTGGACGAAGGAACTTTGAGTATCGATCAGGTGCTTCAGAATCTAGGTAACTCAAAAGAGGGATGAGAATGGAGAAAGCTTACAAATATCTCGTAGAAGGCGTTCAACAGAAAAAAATCGACAGGCAGGTAGCTATCGATTTGATCAAGCTGCTTGAACATGAGGATCAACGAGACGATGGGGATATTGCGATTATTGGAATGGCTGCAAAACTTCCTTCTGTAGATGACTTACAGGAATATTGGGAGATCATCGAAAGCGGAGTGGATTGCATCACAGATTTCCCCCCTTCTAGAAGTTATGATATATCCCGCTATCTTGCGTTTAAAGGGTTGCCTGAAGAAGAAATTCGATATAACAAAAGTGCATATCTTTATGAAATTGATAAATTTGATTATAAATTTTTTAAGTTGTCACCAAAGGAAGCTAGTCTCATGGATCCTTGCCAAAGAATTTTCCTTGAAACGAGTTGGCAGGCAATTGAAGATGCCGGCTACGGCGGAAACAAATTGCAAGGGACAAATACAGGTGTATATGTGGGTTATGCCAGCAATTTGAGAGATATGTATGCCAAACTCATCGAAGATACGGATGCCAGCGCTTTATCTATTGGACTTGTTGGCAATTTGACGGCTGTTATTCCTAGTAGAATCTCCTATTTACTAGATTTGAAAGGTGCAAGCATGGTCGTTGATACCGCATGTTCATCGTCACTTGTTGCCATTGACTTAGCCTGTCAAGCTATTCGCAATAAAGGATGTGAGCTTGCAATCGCGGGAGGTATTAATATTAATACCGTCCCGCTGAATAAGGCTTATATGCAAACCGGAATTGAGTCGTCCGATGGCATCTCTCGGACATTCGATGAACATGCCGAAGGGTCGGGTGTAGGAGAGGGTGTTGGAGCTCTCGTATTAAAGCCGCTAAGTAAAGCATTAAAGGATAAAGACCACGTGTATGCTGTCATTAAAGGCAGTGCAACCAACCAGGATGGCAAAGCTGCAGGTATTACAGCACCTAATCCACAGGCGCAAAGAGATGTCATCTTGAAGGCTTGGGAAAACGCTGGAATCGATCCGGAATCCATAGCTTATATTGAAACACATGGTACAGGCACGAGTTTGGGAGATCCGATTGAAATTCAAGGCATTCAGTCTGCATTTCGAAAGCATACAACAAAAAATCAGTTTTGTGCTGTAAGCTCAGTCAAAACAAATATTGGCCACTCAAGCGAAGCGGCGGGCATCGTAAGTGTATTCAAAGCAATAATGGCGCTTAGAACAAAGCAGCTTCCCCCATCGATTCACTTCAATGTGCCGAATAGATCCATTGCGTTTGAGGAATCGCCAGTGTATGTCAATACGAAACTACGGCCTTGGCCTGCTGGAGATCAGCCTCGACGATGCGGTGTCAGTGCTTTTGGAATTAGCGGGACGAACTGTCATCTCATTTTGGAGGAAGCACCTGATTTAGATGACGTGAGAGCTGAGGGGAAATGCCCAGGATTGTTTGCGATATCAGCGAAATCTCAAGAAGCGCTGCACATCTTAGTACATGAGTATGCAGCATACCTTGCTTCTAACAAATTGTGCAGTTTAGACGAGCTTTGTTATACAGCTAACACGGGAAGAGGACATTATTCCCATCGTTTGGCGATCCTTGCAGAAAGTGCAGAAGATTTGGCCAGCAAGTTGGCTACTGTCAGCTTTGATGAAAACGGACCATATTATTACGGCTATCATCGGGTTGTTGATTCCAAGAAGGAAAGATTGGGTCTCGGTGACCTGCCTTTAAGGGAACAAGAACTGTTAAGTGCAGAAGTAGCGACTTATATGATCAACTATCGAAGCGATCTGTCGAGGGAACATTTGGCGCACATTTGCGAGCTGTATATAAAAGGGGCCGAAATAGATTGGGAGTTTTTGTATGGAGCTGAAAAACCGAAGAAATTGCCGTTGCCCGTTTACCCGTTTGAACGCAGCAAATGTTGGGTAGATGTTCCGGAAAAAGGTTATGTAGGGGAACAAGAAACAAAAAGCGATCTCTTCTACGCCATTAATTGGATTTCAGAGCCTATGAAGGAAAACACCAGATTGGTACGTGTAGATGAAGTACTTGTTATTAAAGAGGGAAATAGTCCTGTTTATGTAGATGAATTAATAGCGAAACTTCAAGCACAAGGCAAAAGAGTCATAGAAGTTACAATAGGATCTGCTTATGTACGAATGAAAAACGACAGTTACACGATTTCTTTGACAGAAGCAGATTACAATCAATTATTTGCGGAGATGAGCAAACGAAATATTACGCATATTGTTCATATTTGCGGGTTGTCAAATCGCAGCGGCATCAGTTCCTTAACTGAACTAGAGTCGAGTCAATCAACAGGGGTATTTAGTTTATTTCATTTAACTAGAGCCATCTTAAAAAATGAGATAAACACGAAGATGCATCTTCTTCTGCTTGTATCCAATCTTAATGCGGTTACAGGCGAAGAGGAGTGGATTCGCCCAGAATATGCACCGCTTGTAGGACTTGGAAAAGTAGTTTCTCAGGAATATACTCATCTAGTTTGCAAAGCGATCGATGTAGATGACCACGTATCCGTTGATAACATTGTAGTGGAAATGGAACGTTTTACAGACCAGTACCAAGTATCCTATCGCAATGGACTTCGATATGTTGAAGAGTTTGGGCCCATTAATCCGGATCAATATACGCCAATGGATATTACTATTAAAGATACTGGCGTGTACATCATTACTGGAGGTACAGGCGGGATAGGGCTCGAAACGGCCAAATACGTAGCTTCAAAAAATAATGCAACTATTTTGTTGATTAGTCGGCGTTTCCCAATGCGGAGCGAGTGGGAGTCCATTTTAAAAAGCGGAACTGAGCAAGAATGGATAGTGAAAATACAGACTATTCAACAAATCGAATCTATGGGTTCAACAATCATCGTTGCCAATGCAGATGTTTCTGACATGAAAACGATGGAATCAATACTGAATGGGATACGGGGACAGTTCGGACGGATTAATGGTGTGTTCCATGGAGCGGGCATAGCAGGAGCTGGATATTTATTCAATAAAGATATTGGCGTATTCGAAAGTGTTATCCATGCTAAAGTGACCGGAACTTGGATAATCGACAAGCTTACCCAAATAGATAAACTTGATTTCTTCGTCATGCATTCTTCAGGTGTTGCATTAGTTGGGGAGGCGGGGCAAGGAGATTATGTCGCGGGCAACGCTTATATGGATGCTTTTGCCGCTTACCGAAGAAAAAACAATCATCATGCGCTGGCAGTAAATTGGGTTTCATGGAAAGAAGCTGGCATGTCTGTAAAGTTTGGAATCAATGTAGATTCTTTTTATAAAGCGATTGCTACAGATTATGCGATTCAAGGTTTGGATACCGTATTAAACCGGAATATATCGAATGTTTTGATCGGAGAAATAAACGAGAGTCCAGACTATTTATCTCTGTTCCACGCACTGCCATTTAACTTAACCGCAGAGTTATGGGAACATATTAACCGGTTGATGAACGGAAAAGTAAATAACATTGAAAACGCAGTTGTATCTAATGGCAATTTTGATTCTGCAATGATTAATAAAGGGAAGCTGATCGTCCTTCCAAAAGGGAAACATGCTACGGGAGTGGTCAAGCCAGCTCATGTGACATTAAAAGGGAAAGGAGAAGAGGATTACAACAAAACAGAACATGATATCGCCAAAATATTTTCAGAAATACTCGGTTATCCAGAGATTGATATCCACGATAGTTTGTTTGAACTAGGCGGCGACTCGTTGCTGTTAATGAGAATTCACAAATTGGTTGATGAAAAATATGCTGACGTCGTAAGTGTTACGGACATGTTCGAATATCCTTCAGTTCATAAACTTGCATCTTTTATAAATAATCGGGACGAGCCTATCGAAGAAATGTTGCCTGTCAAAGATATCCGTCAAGAAGCTAGAGATATATTTGAGAAACTGGCAACTGGTTCATTAAGTCTGGAAGACGCTTTAAGCGATATCGAAGGTTTATAGAAGAACGAAAGGAAGCAGTAAAACTGAGAGGGAGTGATGATATGCGGGATGGATACTATTTATCAACCTATATTAACATTGATGAGTATTGTCATGTATTTGATATTCAAGATAGACATGATTTTAATATATCCCTTTATTTGAAAGAAAAAGATCAAGTGACGCTGGTGCACTTTTGGGAATTAGAACGGATTACCGGATTTAAACAACATCATTTTTCCTTCCTGAATACAGAACATGCTATTGAATTTATTAATGGGCTGTTAGCTACTTATCAGTTAACTATCGATGATATGGTTGAAGTTTGGGGAACTCCAAAAATATCGACGGTAGACGACTACCATCCTGTGCCTGAACAACCGGAGTATGCGTATCACGGAATGTGGCATCTGTTTTCTGGAATAATGCTGCATACGGACATTTTTCAAAATGAACAAATATTAGCTCTTGCCGTAGACGGCGGCCCTGAGTTCAATGTGGCTCCATCTTCAGCAGAACATACGAAATACTTTTACCCGGGCTGTTATGTGAATAAAGGTGAAATTACTTACTTCCCTGCACATTCACCAGGGCAACTGTGGACATATGCTTCTATGAGGTATGTCATGCGTGAAGGGTCATTGATGGCTCTCGGAAGCGCAATTGAATTTCAAAATGTTAAAAGCTACGTCCGCGATTCTTTGTTCTTATTCAAAAAAGGGTCGGATTATGAAATTTGTTCGCAACTAAATCTATTTTTTAACGAGGTAGAAGAAGATTTTTATAACTTGCATCCATCAGCTTTAAATAGCCAATTTACTTATGAGGAAAACAAAATAGCTTATGTCATGAATGTTATTCAAGAAATATCCAAGGTAATTATGGAAAAAAACGTAGAAAGAGCGATTGCTCAATTTGGAATAAATCCTGAACATATGCACCTCTCCTTAACTGGCGGGTTTGCACTAAACTGCCCAACGAACTCGTATTTAATGAACAAATTTAAGTTTAAAAGTTTCATTGCCCCTCCTTGCGTAAACGATTGCGGCATGTCGCTTGGCATTGCATTGTATGCTTTCTATAAAAAAGCAGGCAAATTCCATTTTAACTTTGAGAATGCCTATTATGGGGACAACGATGATTCACTATCTGAACTACTACAAGCATATGAACCATTTGTAAAAAAGGAAAGCAGGTTTGATGCTGGACAATTTCTAGTTGATATTCAAAATGGGCCTATCTGCTGGTTCAACAATCGTTCGGAGGTTGGTCCACGTGCTTTGGGGAACAGAAGTTTGATTGCTGACCCGAGAAACTCGGAAGCAAAAGACAAATTAAATGTCATTAAAGAACGTGAATGGTGGCGTCCGGTCGCACCATTAATTATGGAGGAATATCAGAATGAATGGTTTATAGAAGATTTACCTTCGCCGTACATGCTTCAGACTTCGACGATTAAAAAAGAGCAAGCAGCAAAAGTACCAGCCATCTTGCATTTGGATCGATCATCTAGAATTCAAACGGTCAATGGCAGAGACAACAGCGACTTATATGAACTACTGAGCATATTTAATAAGGAAACGGGAGTGCCGATCCTTTGCAATACTTCATTGAATGACAGGGGTGAGCCTATTATTAATAAGCTTGAGGAAGCGTTCAACTTTGCTCTAAGAAAAAAAATAGAAGTGGTTTATTTTAATAAAACAAGAATTGAGTTCCATCAATTTGACGAGTACAAGGTGCAGGAGTCAGAGCCAAGAATGAGGGGTACATTTATATTCAAAAACCGTTATACAGATTTAATTTATCGTAGATTCAACCCATTTAAGCTAGATAAAAAATATTTTGGGTTTGCGATATTTTTTCCTGAGATTACGGAGATGTTGAAAGCAGGGCAAGAAGACGAAGTGGACAAATTCCTATTTGAGAGATCGAAAGACATGGGTCTGAAATATGAGACGCTTAAGAAAAACATCATGATTAGTTCACAGCCCTAAACTAATACTATTTAAGGAGTGTTCGTATGCGGGATGGATATTATTTATCCGTTTATATTACCATCGATGAATATAGACATATATTTAATATAAAGAATAGACATGACTATAATATTTCCCTTTATTTAAAGGAAAATGACGATGTAACATTGGTACATTTCTGGGAGCTTGAACGTATTACAGGATTTAAACAACATGACTCCGCTTTTTTGAACACGGAACATGCTGTGGAGTTTATTAATCAATTGCTGGCTGTATACCAGTTAACAGTCGATGATATGGTGGAAATATGGGGTTCTCCTAGAATTTCAACTGTTGATGACTATCATCCCGTTCCTGAACAACCAGATTATGCTTATCACGGAATATGGCATCTTTTCTCAGGAATTATGTTGCATTCGAATACGTTTAAACATGAGCAGATACTGGCATTTGCCGTCGATGGCGGTCCTGAATTCAACACGGACCCAGATTCTGAAGAGTACGCTAAATATTATTATCCAGGTTGTTATGTAGATAAAGGGAAAATCACTTATTTACCAGCTTATTCACCTGGCCCATTATGGGGATATGCCTCCAAAAAGTATGACATGCGTGAAGGATCTTTAATGGCACTAGGTAGTGCAATTGATATTAAACATGAAAAAAATTATATGAATGACTCCTTATTTCTCCTAAAGACAGACACACGCTCATATCAAACGTATATCCAGCTAAGTTCATTGTTTAACGAAATAGAAGCAGACTTTGACAAGCAACCTCCCTCAGCTATTCATCCTGATTTCACCTATGAAGAAAATAAAATAGCTTTTGTCATGCATGCCATTCAACATATTTCTAAAGCTATTATGGAGAAAAATGTAGAAAATGCAATTCGTGAGCTAGGAATAGATACCGAAAAAACACATCTGTCTTTAACAGGTGGCTTCGCCCTTAATTGCCCAACCAATTCGCATTTGATGAATAAATACAAATTTAAAAGTTTTATCGCGCCCCCATGCGTCAATGACTCGGGTATGTCATTAGGTATTGCTCTGTATGCTTTTTATAAAAAGGTTGGACAATTCAATTTCAACTTTGAAAATGCGTATTACGGTGACAATGATCATACTCTTCATGAGCTTATGTCGGACTATCAATCGTTTGTTAAGAGGGAAGACAGTTTTCATCCGGAGCAATTTCTCATCGATATTCAGCAAGGGCCCATCTGCTGGTTCAATAATCGTTCAGAAGTTGGTCCTCGTGCACTAGGGAACAGAAGTTTGCTCGCAGATCCTAGAAATCCGGAAGCCAAACATAAGTTAAACATTATAAAGGAACGGGAATGGTGGCGTCCTGTTGCGCCGCTGGTTATGGAAGAACATCAGAAAGAATGGTTTGTTGAAGATTTGCCTTCACCTTACATGCTCCAGACATCTACGATTAAAGAGGATCAAGCAGCAAAAGTACCAGCCATTCTACACTTGGATCGTTCTTCAAGAATTCAGACTGTAAATGAAAGAGACAATAAAGATTTGTATGAGCTGCTTCATATTTTCAATAACGAAACGGGAGTTCCTATTCTTTGCAATACATCACTTAATGATAAAGGAGAGCCTATTATTAACAAACTTGAAGAGGCGATTAACTTTGCATTAAGAAAAAAAATTTCAGTGGTTTATTTTAATAAAAAAAGAATCGAATTGCATCATTTTGAAGAGTATCACAAACAGTCGCCAGAGCCGCGTTTACGGGATCAATTTATGAGGGAAAACAGGTACACAAAACTGTTGCATAATCGGTTTAATCCACACAACCTAAACAAAATATATTTTGGCTTCGCTTATTATTATCCTGAAATTGTGCCGTTGCTGGAGCAGGGGTTAACAAGTGAAGTGAAAAGTCTACTTCAAAAAAAGTTTTCTGAAATGGATTTGAATTATGAAGTAATGTTACCTAATTGTGAGGGTCTTTAACTTTTCATGATGAGTATAGCAACCTAAATTATAGTAGAAAGTGGGGGAGATGCTTGCAAACCAACATCTATAATTATATCGTCAACAACACATCCAGCGGGAAAATTGATATGGAAACAGCTGTAGAAATGATTGCAATGCTTAAGCAAAGCGATACAAAAGTGCGAGACGATATTGCAATTATCGGTATGTCCGCATTACTGCCTGGTGCCCAGAATATAGATGAATATTGGAGCAACATACAGAATGGATTAGACAGTGTAGCAAACATTCCTCCTAATCGTAGTGTAGACAATGATAACTATGTCAAATTTATGGGGATCGATAAAGAAACAGTCAGATATCCCGAGTACGGATATTTGGATCATATTGATAAGTTTGATTACGATTTTTTCCGTGTGCCTCCTAAAGAAGCTAGCTTAACTGACCCACACCAAAGAATATTTCTAGAGCAAGCTTGGAAAACGATAGAAGATGCGGGTTATGGAGGAGGGAAGCTGGCTGGGAGCAAAACAGGCGTATATCTTGGATACACCCAAAGTCCAAAAGATTTATATGCAAAAATGGTTTATGATATCGACCCAACGTTGTTGTCCATCTCTACTGTAGGAAATATGCAAGCAATGACTGCTAGCAGAATTTCGTATTTTTTGAATTTGAAAGGACCTGCGCTTGTCGTTGATACTGCTTGTTCATCCGCATTAATTGCAATTGGGCTTGCCTGTCAAGCTATTAAACAAGGGCAATGCGATATGGCTCTAGCTGGCGGTGTTAAGTTGAATATTATTCCAATTGATGATGTAAATATTCGTATTGGAATTGAATCGAGCGACTGGAGAACAAGAACTTTTGATGATGCGGCTGATGGTTCAGGTGTTGGCGAAGGTGCGGGAGCCGTTCTTCTCAAACCTTTGAAGAAAGCGATAAAGGACGGAGATCACATCTATGCTGTCATTAAGGGTGATGCTGCCAATCATGATGGCACAACAGCAGGCATTACAGTTCCAAATCCAACATCGCAGTCGTCAGTCCTTCAGAAGGCTTGGGAAGAAGCGGGAATTGATCCGCAGACACTGGATTACATTGAAACACATGGTACGGGGACAAAACTTGGCGATCCGATAGAAATTAAGGGTATAGAGGGCGCGTTTCGTAAATTTACCGATAAAAAACAGTTTTGTGCCGTCGGTTCAGTTAAAACGAATATTGGTCATCTAAGTGAAGCTGCTGGTATTGCCAGTTTGATCAAAATGGCGCTTTCTATCAAAAACAAAAAAATTCCGCCATCTATCTATTTTCAAAAACCGAATAAAGCAATCGGCTTCAGTAATTCACCCCTATATGTTAATACAAAGTTAAGAGACTGGACAACATCGGGTCATCTGCGCAGAGGCGGGGTTAGTGGTTTTGGGATGAGCGGCACGAATTGTCATCTTGTATTGGAGGAGGCCCCTGTTTATTCAGCAGCTGATGTACTTCCAGACAGTCCTGAAATATTTACGATATCTGCTAAGAGCATGCCGGTACTAAGAGATCTCTTGAAGCAATATATCAACTATATGAAAGAAACGGATCGTATTCCGCCGTTGTCCCACATATGCTTTACTGCGAATACAGGCAGAGGCTCCTATTCCCATCGGCTTGCCTTTATCGCAACACATGTGGAGGACTTCATACAAAAACTACAGTATTGCTATGATCAAGAGCTGGAAACGCTCGACGAGTCATGGGCATGTTATGGCTATCACAAAATGGCACGTGCAAATAGTGAACCAAGCAACAATGAACTAAGCGAACAGCAAAAAAAAGAGCTTAGTTCGCTTGCTGAGGAGATAACGACGGGCTGGAATCAATCAGAACGGGATGATGCAGAATTGCTTGGAAAGCTCTGCTCTATTTATGTTAATGGGGCTGAAGTAAACTGGGACGAGCTTTATGAGGGGGAGAAAAGAAGGCGTGTCAGTTTGCCTACCTATCCTTTTCAGTCTAACCGATGTTGGATAGATTTCCCGGAAAGGGAAACAGGGATTGATGAATCGGCTAATACGCTTTATTACGAACCGATATGGACTGCCGTTGAAGGTACAAGTGCTGTCGACACATCAGAAGGAGCTGTACTCATCTATAGCGATAACAGATATGCACAGGACATTAACGCAGCAATTGTACAAGAGTGCAATAAAAATGATCGAAAAGTGATCATCGTAACGTTGGGCGATCAATTTGAGAAGCATAGCGATTTTTCTTATACGATCAGCAACAAACAAAGCGATTATGAGTCTCTGCTGAACGAAATCGGCGATTGGTCGTTATCTAAATTTATTCATCTGATGTCGGCAGCGGGAGGGAGTCCAATTGAGAGCATAGAGCAATTGGAAGCCAGTCAACATCATAGTCTCATTAGTTTCTTTTACTTTTATCAGGCTTGGAACAAAACTAGACCAAATGAGAAACTGGATATCGTTTTAGTAACGGAATACGCTCATGAGGTAGACGGTACGGAGAAGCAGATTAAGCCGGAAAATGCTACACTGTACGGCCTTGGGAAAGTTATGGCTAAAGAACATCCGGCATTTTCTGTACGAAGTATTGATAGGGATGCAGAAACAGAATTGGAGCTACTGACAGTTGAAATAATGTCCAGCTCTGGAGCATACGGCGTAGCTTATCGTAAAGGTGTTCGATACATTGAGCAATTTACTGCGATAGATATAAATAATGTTCCCGAGGATAAGGTAACGATTAAGGACGATGGCGTTTATGTCATTACCGGTGGAGCTGGAGGAATTGGACTTGAAGTTGCCAAATCATTGTCAAAGAGCGGTAACAATATCGTTCTTGCTCTAGTCAATCGTTCAGAATTACCGGAAAGAGAAACTTGGGACAACATTATCGCTGATGGAAAGAATCTGGGGGCTATCAATAAGATTATTGCTATACGCGAAATTGAACAATTAGGAGCCAAAGTTCATTATTATCAGGCTAATGCATCGAATGAGAAAGAGCTTAGTGCCGTACTTGATCATTTGCGCAGTGAGTATAAGGCCATTAATGGCGTCATTCACGCAGCTGGAATAGCTATCGATCAATTCCTTGCTGAGAAGCAGGAATATGTTATGCGAGAAGTGCTTTTGCCAAAGGTGAATGGAACTTGGCTGCTAAATAAATTGACGGAGCAGGATAATCTTGATTTCTTTGTAATGTTCTCATCCGTTGCTACTATTTTTAGTGGTGTGACTCAAGGAGATTACGTTGCAGCAAATGCATATATGGATGCCTTCACGCATTATCGTAACAGACTAGGAAAGAAAACGCTGACGATCAATTGGACGACTTGGAAAGAAACGGGCATGGCAGCAGCAACAGGTGCAGCTGTACAGACGATTTTCAAAACAATGCCGACAGCAAGAGGCATTGAAGGATTCACAACACTATTAAATAAAAAAACGAGCAGAGCACTGATAGGGGAGTTTAATTTCGACAGGCTCGGTATAGCTTTGATAGAAAAGTCTACTGTTAAGCTGTCGAAATCGTTGGAGCAACAACTAGAGCATAACAAGAAACAGATCAAAGACACTGGCAGCGCCTCCAAACGAGGTGCGAAGAGCAGTAATGGCGATGTGCGCCTTATTGGAAGAGATGGGGACACGTTCAG
This sequence comes from Paenibacillus sp. L3-i20, assembly GCF_022180385.2. GTDB lineage: Bacteria > Bacillota > Bacilli > Paenibacillales > Paenibacillaceae > Pristimantibacillus. The sequence continues at coordinate 2,035,489 of NZ_BQME02000002.1, read as the reverse complement.
TGAAGCAGAGAAAAGGATTGCGAGTGTATGCAAGGAAGTGTTGGGGTACGACGAAATCGATATTTACGACAACTTTTTTGAATTAGGGGCGGATTCCATCCTGCTCATGCGTATTCACTCTGAATTAGATAAGAGTTATCCGAATCAATTAACGGTAGCTGACATGTTTGAACATTCAACAATTTCCAAGTTGGCCAATTATATAATTAGCAAAAGTTCAGCAGCACCGACAAAAGAAGGCAGACCACAGCGTGAAAAAAATACAGATGAAGAAATTGCGATTATCGGAATGTCCTTCCGATTGCCGATGGCAGAAAGCAGCGAGCAGTTTTGGGAAGCTATTCAATCAGGGCTGGATTTGGGCGGCGGTGTTCCTGATAGTAGGAAAAAGGATATCGAAAAGTTTATTAAGTTTAAAGGATATCCGCCTAATGCGATAGAGTTTGAGCGCGGCACCTATTTGGAAGATATCGATAAGTTTGATTATCGCTTCTTTCGATTGCCACCCAAAGAAGCAAGCACAACAGACCCCCATCATCGATTGTTCCTCCAGTCAGCATGGCATGCTATCGAAGATGCAGGATATGGTGGTAACAAAATAAATGGTACGAATACAGGTGTGTATTTGGGCTTCGCCTCTGCAATGGTTTATTACCATCGCATCATCAGTGAAATCGAGCCTGAGTCGGAAGCTTCGTCATTAATCGGTAATACGGCTTCAATCGCTACCGGTCGGGTCTCCTATTTATTTGATTTAAAAGGACCTAGCGTAGTTGTTGATACAGCCTGCTCTTCCTCCCTTACTGCTGTACATCTGGCGTGCAAATCCATTCGTATGGGAGATTGCGATATGGCTATCGCTGGTGGTGTTAAGTTGAATTTATTACCTATTTATCGCAGAGGACAGTCTAGGGGCATTGGCATGGAATCGGTAGATGGGAAAACCCGTACATTTGACCACTATGCGGATGGGACGGGATCGGGTGAAGGTGTAGCCGCAATCGTCCTCAAGCCGCTTAAACAAGCCATTAAAGACAGGGATCAAATCTATGCAGTGATTAAGGGGAGTGCTTCTAACCAAGATGGCAGTTCTGTAGGTTTAACTGCGCCAAATCCTGCTGCACAGGAAGCTGTAATGGTGAAAGCGTGGGAAGATGCAGCTGTTGATCCTGAAACGATATCGTATTTGGAGACGCATGGGACGGCCACCGTATTAGGAGATCCAATCGAAATACAAGGCATTCAAAATGCGTTTAAACAATTTACAAATAAAAAGCAATTTTGTGCGGTTGGGTCTTCTAAATCGAATATTACGCATTTAGGAGAAGCTGCCGGAATTGCAGGTGTGATAAAGGCAGTATTAGCGCTCAAAAATAAAGAAATTCCGCCAAATATTTATTTCAACAGACCTAACCGGAAAATTGACTTCAACAACTCCCCGATCTATGTAAATACAACTAGAAGAAAGTGGGAAACAGATGGATTTCCTAGAAGATGCGGAGTAAGTGGATTTGGAATGAGCGGAACGAACTGTCATGTCGTATTGGAGGAATATGCAGAGCAAACAAATCATGCAACAGCGATAGTTAAGAAAAAACCTAATCTATTAACGTTATCTGCTCATAATTTTGCTGCATTGCAGATATTGGTTAAACAGTATAAAGAACGAACGTTTATTGATGAAGGCCGAACCAACATTCACAACATTTGTTATACGGCGAATACGGGTCGGGGTCAATATGCGTATCGATTAGCTCTCATTGTTGAAAGTATGGAAGATTTAAATGAAAAACTGAGTGTGATTGAAACGAGTGATCTTGAACAATTGAATTTGCAGCATGTTTACTACGGTTACCATAAAGTCGTATCAGAGTCCAAATCAAACCGAGCAGTTGGTGAGATTGTTGAAAAGCAGCGCATTCAAATGAATAAGGAAGCCGAGGCATTCATTGCTGAATACGTGGACGGGGATCGAATTAACAGTAAGCACTTGGAGCGTCTTTCTGAATTATTTATAAGTGGAGCTGAAGTAAATTGGGAGGAGCTATATGTTGGAGAAGAGTTATTCAGGATCAGCCTTCCAACTTATCCCTATGAAAAAGAAAGATGTTGGATTGAAACACCGGAGTATGAGGAAATCGCAAATGAAGTTTCATCAGGCGGTTTATATTATGCGGGTGAATGGATTAGGCAAGATCTGCCAGCGGTAGAAAAAGCCCCTCAAGATGGTCCTATTCTTATTTTCTTGGATGAAAAAGGCCTAGGTGAACAACTAACGAAACGTTGGATGGATGAAGGAAAAGAAGTTGTAAAAGTTTATCTGAGAGATCAGTTTAAGAGAGTGGCGGAGTCTCATTACCATGTTAGCGGCACAGTAGATGATTATGTTAAATTGCTGAAAGAAAATAAACATCGAAAGTGGAGCAAGATCATACATCTTTTCAGTGTTGTGCCGGAAGATATAGCAAATACTTGGGATGGATTTCAGGAAACCCAACTTCGCGGACTTTACAGTTTGTTTTACTTCACCAAAGCGGTAGCGACGGTTGGATTGAGTGCAGTAGCTGATATGGTGATCATATCCGACAATGTGGATGCCGTGACAAATAAGGAAACTATTATAAATCCTTGGAATGCTTCCTTATTTGCACTTGGGAAGTCAGTGAGATTGGAATTGCCGAATCTCCTTTGCCGCTGTATTGATATCGACGATCAGACGGCAATGGAAACAGTAATTCAGGAAATGAATATGCCTTCGGGAATCTATCAAGTGGCTTACCGTGAAAACGAAAGATATGTGGAGAAATTTAAGGAATACGCTATGGAAACAGCACCAGAACAACCGGTTGAGATCAAACAAGAAGGTGTCTACCTTATAACAGGCGGAACCGGCGGCATGGGAGTAGAAGTTGCCAAGTATTTAGCAGCCAAAAAGAATGTCAATATTGCTTTGCTGAATCGTACCCCAATGCCAGATAAACATTTGTGGGATGGAATTGTAAGTCAGAACAGCCGGACGGATTACAAAATCATTGAACGGATTAAGTCAGTGCGAGAAATTGAAGCGATCGGCGCTACTGTTACTTGTTTTGGTGTTGATATAGCCGATCGCACAAAAATGGAAGATACAGTAAATGAGTTAAGAGAAAAATATGGACGAATTAATGGTGTTGTGCATGGAGCAGGGGTTGGGGGCGAAGGATTCCTTTATATTAAGGATGAACTAGTATTCAATGCAGTTGTCCATCCGAAAATAACAGGAACCTGGATTCTCGACAAATTAACCGAGCAAGATCAACCGGATTTTTTCGTTATGTTCTCATCGATGAGTTCTCGATTTGCAGTTCCAGGGCAAGGCGATTATGCAGCTGCCAACGCATTTCTTGATGCTTATTCAAAGTTCAGAAGTATTAGAAATAAAAAGACTTTATCGATTAACTGGGTAGTATGGAAAGAAACAGGGATGGGAGTCGAGTTCGGCGTTAACGCCGATGGAGCCTTTAAAGCGCTCACTACTGCGAGAGCGATGAAAGCTTTCGACGAAGCCTTAAATAAGCGTGTGCAAAATGTACTAGTTGGAGAAATCAACTTTGGTTCGGATATATTGTGGGAGCTTGATTTAGTACCGCAATACATGGATACCCATATTGAAGCTGCATTGAAGCAGTCGTGGAGAAAGCTTGAAGCGAGACAACAGGCTTCTCAGAAGATGATTGAAGGTGACATCAAGCTAACGGGAAAAGACGGAGATGACTATGATGACACGGAAGCTAAACTTGCCGAAATCTATTGCCAAGTGCTAGGTTTCAATGAAATTGATATTTATGATAATTTCTTCGAGCTTGGCGGAGATTCTATTCTACTTAGCAGAGTCCATGTTTCATTAGAGAAACTATATCCCGGTAGAGTGCGATTGCTAGATTTGTTTGAATACACGTCAATCTATAAGCTATATCATTTCCTTAAATCCGAAATGGTAACTGAAGAAGACGATGATCTTCAGAATGCAGCGTTTAGAGCGGATGATGGGGAACAATTATTCGAACAAGTCAGTGCAGGTCTGGACACATTGGAAGACACCAAAAAATTATTTGATGATATTTATGATGGAAGTCTCTCAATCGAACAAGCCATCGATCGTCTGACTAAACCAAACACATGAAGTTGAATACTATTGTTGCCGAGAGGATAAATGGATATGGATCATCTTTACAACTATATACTGAGGAAAGCAACCGAAGGAAAAATAGCTAAAGAGGACGCCATTCAGTTGGTCGCCATGGTTCGGGATGGGCAGCAAAATAGTAAGGATGACATTGCAATTATCGGGATGTCGTCCCGTATTGCTGGAACGGAATCCGCTGAGGAATTTTGGAACAACATCGAATTAGGGATGGAATTGATGGGTTCATTCCCAGTCAAAAGAAGTGAACAAATCGATAGCTATTTATTAAGCAAGCTGGATAACTTGGACTGGGAACTAAAATATTTGCCAGGTGCGTATTTGAATAAGATTGACTCCTTTGATTATAGCTTCTTCCGAATCACTCCCAAAGAAGCAGCTCTCATGGACCCGGCCCAGAGGCTGTTCTTGCAAACGGCATGGGAAGCCATTGAAGATGCAGGGTATGGAGGCAAGAAGCTGGTGGGCAGCAACACTGGTGTATATACAGGATATTCTAGCAGTTCAAGTTATCACACGATGATTTTGGATACAGACCCGGCATCTGCTTCCACAGCTTTAACAGGTAATATTGCTGCGATGTTGCCGGCTAGAATTGCTTATCTACTAGATTTAAAAGGCCCTACTCTCATTTTGGATACCGCCTGTTCATCCTCTTCAGTTGCTATTCATTTAGCCTGTACAGCCATTCGGAATGGCGACTGTGAAATGGCGCTGGCAGGCGGAATTCGAATAAACCTTCTGCCGCTGGACAATGCAGGTTTGCAGCTTGGTGTTGAGGCAGCGGACGGAAGGACTCGAACATTTGATTCATTTGCTGAAGGTGCAGGTTGGGGAGAAGGTTCCGCTGCTATTCTTTTGAAGCCGCTAAGCAAGGCGAAAAAAGATGGCGATCATATTTATGCTGTGATCAAGGGTAGTGCTGTTAATCAAGACGGGGCATCGATTGGCATTACTGCTCCAAATTCAGCCGCGCAGGCAGAAGTGCTACTAAAGGCTTGGAAAGATGCTGGTATTGAACCGGATACGCTATCTTACATTGAAGCACATGGCACAGCAACACGACTAGGAGATCCACTCGAAATTGAAGGTTTGCAAAAAGCCTTTCAAAAACATACAAAAAAGAAACAGTTTTGTGCGATTAGTACGGTGAAAACCAATGTAGGTCACTTGTACGAATGCGCTGGAATTGCTGGTGTAATCAAAGCGGCTTTATCGTTAAAGCATAAAAAAATACCAGCGTCTGTTCACTTTAATGTACCAAACAAAACGATTGATTTTAGCCAATCACCCGTATATGTAAATCGTGCAACAAAAGACTGGGAGCAAGCTCATCATCCTCGCAGATGCGGAGTAAGCGCATTTGGGTTAAGCGGAACAAACTGCCATATCGTATTGGAAGAATACGTTCCCGAAACAATTATGAATGATCCGTATTGTAGCCATCCTAACGTGCTTTTGTTGTCAGCAAAAAGCAACGAGTCTTTAAGCGGTATTATCGAAAGCTACATACCGTTTCTAAATAAAGAGCAGCCCCTTTTAATGAGAGATTTATGTTACACGGCAAATACGGGCAGAGGTCACTATTCACAGCGTATTGCTATTATTTTTGAGAACAAGGCAGATTTGCAAAATAAGATAGGCCGGCTAGCAGGCAGCAGATTAGGCGAACAAAATTATGACTATATGTGGTACGGTTCGCATAAAGTTGTGTCCAGCAACAAAAAAGAACTAATGGCCAACGAAATAAAAGAAGCAAAAAGAATGGAACTTTCTCGTACAGCAGCACAGCAACTAACGGCGTTTATTCAAAGCGGAAAAACGGATATATCCGTTCTTCAACAACTTTGCGAATTATATGTTAATGGTGCTGACATTAATTGCGAAGATTTGTATAGAGGTGAAGGCAGAAACAAAATAGCTGCACCATTATATGTTTTTGAACAAAATAGCTGTTGGCTGGATATGCCATCGGCAGTAGCCAATAAGAGCAATGAAGATGGTTTGTTCTATGGAATGGAGTGGAGGAAAAGCAACGAAACTTTCTCCCTATCAAATCGAAATAATAAAGAAGGCACAGCCGTCATTTTCAAAGATCGATCTGAAACGGGGAGTATGGTCATTAATTCGCTCCGTATGCATCATGAGCACGTAATTGAAGTCGATTTAGTAAATGAAATGATATACAACAAGCTTTCCAGCTACAGTTACCAGATTGATGGTTCCAAGGATAGTTATATGAGATTAATGGGTGATCTTAAAGAGATCGTCATCAGCCAAATCGTTCATTTATTTACACGGATTTCAACATCCAATGAAGACACAGTGCAAAGCCTAAGGGAACGGCAAAAGGTTGGTGCATATAGTCTTTTCTATTTAGCTAAATCAATTGCTAACGCAGGTATTCACAATGAAATCGATTTCCTTATTCTGTCCCAGTATGCCAAAGAGGTTAGTGGAGATGAACCACGGATTATCCCAGACAATGCCTCTGTCTACGGAATGGGAAAAGTGATCATGAAAGAACAGCCCTATTTAAAATGCAGATTTATCGATTGTGATGAAGTTACCCCATTCACTACGCTTATTAATGAGCTGCACTCAACTAGTAACGACTATGCTACAGCGTATAGGAATAATGAAAGATTTACGGAAATGTTTACTGAAATTTCAATTGAAAAAACAAAGACCGACCATCTGCCTTTAAAAGAACAGGGTGTTTATATCATTACTGGCGGGCTTGGAGGTATTGGCTTGGAGATTGCTAATTATTTTGCCTCAAGGCAGAATGTAAAATTGGCTCTCGTAAACCGAAGCACAGTGCCTGCTCGCACACAATGGGATACAGTGCTGGAGGGCAATGATTCAGAGAAACTTAAGAAAAAAATTCGTGCAATAAAAAATATCGAAGCTTTAGGTGCTACTGTTGAATTAATCGGTGCAGATGTTAGTGACTTTTCCGAAATGGAAAAAGTGATAGCCGATTTGAAGCGGAAGTACGGTGTCATTAACGGCATTATTCATGGTGCTGGATTATCTAATGATGGGCCGCTTGCTGACAGAAGCGACAGTATGTTTGAAGCGATTTATTCGCCTAAGGTTTACGGAACTTGGATTCTAGATAAGTTGACTTCTGGTCAGCCTTTGGATTTCTTTATTATGTTTTCCTCAGTTGCAACGATGTTCAGTGCTTTCGGACAAGGGGAATATGCAGCTGCTAATGCCTATATGGATTCATACGCTGCATCTCGGCATAAAGCAGGGAAACGCTTCCTCTCAATAAACTGGACAACATGGAAAGAAACAGGAATGGCATTTAATAGCGGTCATGTTATGGATACAATCTTCAAAACGTTGCCAACTGCCAAAGGAATTGAAGGATTTGCTTCTTTGCTGAGCAGCGATGTGAAGCAAGCCCTAATTGGACAAATCAATTACGAGGGTGCAGGTTCTCTGCTGCTTGAACGTACAGGTGTGGTCTGTTCAGATGACATAATGTTTGCGCTAGCACAAAAAAAATCGAAAAAACGTGCACCAACATCGGTTAAAAATGCAGTGAAAGAACGAAGTACAGGCGGGGGTATTGTAACTGGACGAGAGAATGGCATTTATTCAGAGTTGGAAATGAAGATTGCTACATGTTGCCAAACGGTATTCGGTTTCGATGAAATCGATATTTACGATAATTTTTTTGAAATGGGAGCAGATTCTTTAGTTTTAATGAAGCTTCAAGGTGAATTGGAGTCACAGATATTTGAAACGGTTTCCATTAGTCAGTTATTTGAGTATACAACCATTATCCAACTGTCGGAACATTTGGAGAGCAAAATGGCTAATAAGCCTTCAGCATCCAGTTCAATTAAATATCCAGTATTGCAGAACGTGCAAGCTAATGACATTTACCCGGTTTCTTATGCACAGAAACGAATGTTTTTGGCTTACAAAAGGGAGCCTGCTTCGGTAAGCAATAATCAATACAGAGTCTCTATCCTCGAATATCGGGTAGAACCAGAGCGAATGGAGCTTGCGATTCGTCGAATGATTGAAAGACATGAAATTTTGCGGACTGCAGTAATGATCAAAGGTGAGGAGATTGTTCAACAAATTAGAGAAGATGTTGATTTTGAACTTGCTTATTGGGAAGCAAATGAAAAATCAGCACAGCATATTATGGATAACTTCAAACAACCGTTTGATTTAAATGCGCCACCACTGTTTAGAATGGGCTTGATTAAAGTTAAGGAAGATAAATTTTTCCTATTGTATGACGCTCACCATATTATTACCGATGGCGTATCGATGGATATTTTCATGAAGGAACTTGTTCAATTATATAGAGGAGAATCTCTTCCTAAACCTATTTATCACTATAAAGATTATGTAGATTGGCAACAGCAATGTATGCAATCAGACTTTATGAGAGCGCAGAAACGATATTGGGAAACCGTATTTGAAGATGGAATTCCAGTCCTTCAAGTACCTACCGTCTACCCTCGATCTGAATATTTTACATTTGAAGGTAGCGTCGCGACCCATTTTGTAGATCAGGCGTTAACCGATAAGTTGAAAAAGCAAGTGCTTGCTAGTGGTTCAACACTGTATATTTTGTTATTGGCAGTCTATTCGATTCTTTTATCTAAATATAGTGCTCAAGAAGATATTGTCATTGGTTCTCCTGTAGAAGGGCGTCCAAAACGTGAGCTGGATAGAATGCTGGGGATGTTCATTAATATGATCGCAATGCGTGTTAAACCAGCCAAGAAAATGACATTTAGGGAATACCTCGCTGAAGTTAAAAAGATTGCATTACTAGCTTTCGATCATCAGGATTATCCACTTGATGAGTTGATTAATTCATTAAACGTAAAAAGAAGTTCGAATCGTCACCCGCTATTCGATACTGTATTTGTTTTTCAGAACAATCCCGTAACAGACTCATCCAATAACTTACATGGCCAATCTTATGGAGAGGTCTACAATTTAACAGACTATGATTTAACATTTGAGGCTTTGGAGCGGGATGGAGGGCTCCAATTCAGACTGGAATACTCCAAAAAACTGTTTGATCATGAAACCATTCAGCGAATGCTCCTCGATTATGTAAGTATAGTGGAACATATTTCTGAGCAGATGGATATGCAAATTCAAGACATTACATTATCTGACCAACTCTCGTGGCGTTCACAACAAAATGAACATGAAACCATTAATTTCTACTTCTAATTCTATGTTAAATCAATGAAACATTTAGAGGAGGGAGGGAAGCAGGATGAAGGACGCATTTATAGAAAATATCCTTTTATCCAGTGGCAGGTGGGACGAAGAGCGAGAATACTGGTTGAATAAACTAGGTTCTTCTATTGAAATGAGCTATTTTCCTAGTGATATGCGAGATGTAGGGGGAAATCTAGAGTTAATCGAAGATGTGTATCAACGTTCTTTTCCAGCAAAGTTGGTTGAGCAAATGGAAAGGCTGTGTCGACAGTCTGAACAAGGTCTTTATTCATTGCTTTTGTCGGGTGTTACTTATTTGCTTCATCGGTATGCAGGCGATAGATCAATTATGCTTGGTAAGCCAGCAGACTTGAAAGCAGAAGGAAATGGTATCGCTGCCGACTTGAACTTAACGGCTATCAAAGTAGAAGTCGATGAAAATACAACCTTCAAAAATTATCTTATGCTCGTAGCACGTACTTTTCAGGAGGCTCAAAGAAACAGCAGCATTCCGTTTCGCAAAATAGTAAGTTTGCTGAAGGATGAAGCTGATTCTGCAGTACCCCATTTCAAAACAATTGTTTTAATGAATACGCTGCATGTGCCAGTTCGCTTGCAGGAAGTCGAAGGGACAATCATTTTTCGATTGTTAAAAACGGAGGAGAGCCTTCAACTAAGAATCGAATATGATCGTTCAATGTATTCAAGTGATTTTATTGCAGGCATTTACCATCATCTTGTTGCTTTCTTTGAAGAAGTATTGGAAGAGACAAGTATACCTCTAAGACAAATTCAGATGTTAACTTCTATGGAAATCCATCAGATCGAATCACAATTCAATAATACAAAGATTCCTTATCAATGCGATAAAACGATACATGAGCTTTTTGAGAATCAAGCAATGTTGAGTGGTGATCTAGTAGCTATTTGGTTCCGAAAAAGCGGACTTACATATGCTGAGCTAATCATTCGGGTTAATCATCTTGCTTACCAGCTCAGAGAAAAAGGTGTGCAGCGCAACAGCGTTGTAGCCGTGATGATGAACCGGTCGCCCAATATGCTTACAGCGCTGCTTGCCGTACTGAAATCTGGCGGTGCCTATCTCCCCATTGATCCAAGTTACCCTATCGAAAGAATCAAACATATGTTGGATGATAGCGAGACGAACCATCTACTAACAGATACCAGCTTAGTTGGCAAAGTAGCATTTAGTGGAGAAACGATAGACGTCAACAATTACTTATGTTCAGTCGATTCAACGCTTTCCTTAACGAACATAAACAGTTCAGATGATACGGCTTATATGATCTATACCTCTGGTTCAACAGGCAAACCAAAAGGAGTATCGGTATCTCATCGTTCAGTCATAAACTTCTTTAAAGGAATGACGGACAGGCTTCCCTTCAAGCAAGGGAAAATAATTGCGGCTTTAACAACGATATCTTTTGATATTTTTGTACTGGAAACATTATTGCCGCTTACTCAAGGGTTGAAAGTTGCATTAGCAAGTGAAGATGAGCAGCAGAATTCTGCACAATTGAAACAATGGTTGTTTGATAATCAAGTAGAGATGTTGCAAGCAACGCCATCCCGTATGCAACTTTTTGTTAATGAAAAGGATGGCGAAAGTAATTTAAGTTGTATAACTGAAATTATGGTTGGTGGAGAAGCTTTCCCGGAGGAACTGTTAAAAAAAATACAACGAAAATTTAACCAAGCAAAAATCTTTAATATGTATGGCCCAACGGAGACAACGATTTGGTCGTCGATCAAAGATGTAACGCATGCAGCAGTTGTAAATTTAGGCAGACCTATTTCCAACACAAAAATGTATATTGTGGACAAATCGTTAAGGACAGTTCCAATAGGTGTCGCGGGAGAATTATGTATTGCTGGGGATGGAGTTGCAAAAGGATACTGGCAACGAGATGAACTGAATGCCGATAGGTTTCTAGATTGTCCGTTTGCGGGCGGTGGAAAAATGTATCGGACAGGTGATTTAGCCAGACGACTTTCAAGCGGAGAAATTGAATATTTAGGTCGGCTTGACCAACAGGTGAAGATCAGAGGGTATCGGATCGAACTTGGTGAGGTGGAAAATGTGCTTACATCCTTTGATTCAATTGCTGCTGCTGCATGTGTGGCAAAGAAGGATAAGCAAGGGAACAACATCATTTGCGCTTATTATGTTTCATCGTATTCTCCTCCAGTAGAGACATTAAGAGCGTTTATGTCTTCTCAGTTGCCCGAATACATGCTTCCATCTTTTTATATCACAATGGAAAAACTGCCTTATACGCCGAATGGGAAAGTTGATCGGAACGCATTGCCGGATCCATATGCAATAGGCCGTAATGGCGTTCTAGTGGAACCCCCTGCTAATAAATTGGAAGAAACGTTGCTTGAAATTTGGAGAAATGTATTGGATGTCAAACATCTCGGTGTAAATGATGACTTTTTTAATGTTGGAGGGCACTCCTTAAAGGCAGTGAAATTGGAGTGGGAGCTGGAAGTAGCGGGGATTGTTTTTGAGAGTGAGGACATTTATCGATTCCCTACCGTAAGGAAGTTTGCTAATCGGTTAATGGGGAATACAGGAATTACAGGAAGTACAGTTCCTGCTTCGCCAGTCTCAGTGAACATTGCCAGTGCTGCAACGATAAGAGAAGCTGAAGTCGTCATGATTGCTAATGAGCATTTAGTTGAACCTTTTAACGATTTATTTTACAAAGAGTGTTTTTACAATTCATTGTTCCCTGTCGTTCATTATTATCAACAAAACATTCTTCCTATCTTAATTCAAGATGTCATATTGTATGAGTTTGATAGGGACACTAAGACGTTTAAGGTGGACTACAATACGGCTGCGCCTGTTGAACAAGTATTGGATGAGATGAATATTAAGGTTGATTCAAAAATAGTGAGCCATTCAGTAGTAGAAGACCTGAAAGCTTCAATCTCATCCAATAAGCCGGTAATTATACGACTCGATAGTTATTATGCTTCCAACCGCAAGGATACGTATTTAAAAAAACATTGGCCTCACTCATGGCTTGTCATTGGCTTCAACGATGAGGCAGAAATGTTCTGTGTCATCGAACATGACGATATAGAAAATTTAACTTATGAAAAGTGTTGGGTCAGCTACAAAGATATAGTAGAAGGATACAACGGATATTTTAAATTTAATACAGGCAAACATACTTATTACGAGTTTACTGAAAAAAATGAGAGCGGAGTAGTGTCACTATCGTTTACTGGGAACGAAGTACAGCATTTTGCATCCATTATGGAACAGAAAAAGGAATTTGTTTATAGCGCATTGGAACAGCTGAGTCTTTTTGCAAATGTTATAAAAGATGCATTGTCCGGGAAGCTGATCATTGAACAATACGCTGATAGTTTGATTGACGCGCTTAACCAAATCATAAATGCAAAACTTGTAGAAAAGTACCGTTATGAACAATTATCTCGCGATATGGCTGAGCTTAAAGGAATTGTCGATGAAAGTTTAGATGTATGGGTTTTGATCAGAAAAGGAGTAGCAAAATCGATTTTTGCAGCTAAACTTACGCCCAAAGCAGTAGCTTTCCTTACTGAACAGCTAGATCTAGTTTATACACTAGAGCGTCAATATGTAGATAAAACGTATCGGCTTTTGGGTCAAGTCATTGAACAGTCAATAGAAACTATCGCGGATAGAGAGGGGATAAAGAAGTGATGAAAATTGGAGTAATCGGCGCGGGTGTTATGGGCTGTGGTGTTGCTCAAAGTTTGGCTCAATCGGGCCTACAGGTCGTGTTAATTGACATTACGGAAGTGAGATTGGATCAAGCCAAAGCAGTTATAAAAAACAACCTTCGTTTCCGCACTTTTTTTGGGTCAAGTTCCGGAAGCTCGGAAGACTCGGAAGTGATTATGGATAGAATTCGCTTTAGTACAACGTATCATTCCTTGCATGATGTCAGTTTTGTTATTGAAAATGCGACGGAGAGTTGGGAGGTGAAAGAAAGCATCTATAAAGAAATTGATCCTATTTGTAATGATGCTTGTATATTCATGGTCAACACCTCTTGCATATCCATTACTAAGATAGGAGCATTAACGAATCGTGCTGATAAAGTAATTGGAACCCACTTCATGAATCCGGTACCAGCCAAAAAAACGGTTGAAGTAATACGCGGCTATCATACTTCAAATGAATGCATTGCTTCCGTCGAAGACCTAATGGGCCAAATGGGTAAAGATATTATTTTGGTTAATGACTACCCTGGTTTTGTGTCGAATCGAATATCTCATCTGTTTATGAATGAGGCTGCATTTGTTGTGCAAGATCAAGTTGCGAGCCCGCAAGAGGTGGACGATATATTCAAAAAGTGCTATGGACACACAATGGGACCGCTTGAGACAGCAGACCTCATTGGTCTTGATACAGTTGTCCATTCATTAAATGTGTTATATGAAAGCTATCAGGACTCCAAATTCCGTTGCTGTCCTTTACTAAAGAAGATGGTAGAGGCGGGATTGCACGGCAGAAAAAGCGGCCAAGGGTTTTACAGCTATTAATATGAGCAAAGATGTGACCAACTAATTGATAGGAGTGTGTAATGATATGGAAGAGATTAAAGTGAAAATCAGGGCGTTTCTATTCCGATTTTTTCGCAAACGTGCATTGGAAGATCATGAAGATATTTTCGAATTAGGGTTCGTTAATTCTTTGTTTGCGATGCAATTGGTGATGTTTTTAGAAAAAGAGTTTGGCATCGTTATTGAGAGCAAAGATATGGATCAGGACAATTTCAGATCCATTAATCGAATGGTTAGTCTAATTCAAGAAAAGACGACTGTAGATCAAAGTTCATAATATAGTTTCAGGGGTGAATGCGTTGAAAATAGAATTGACAACCGAACAACTGAAATGGCAACAGGAATTTATACAATTTACAAATGAAGAAATTATTCCATATGCTGCTCAGAACGACCGAGAAGAACGAATTGATCCCCAACTAATAAAGAAAATGATTGAAAAAGGTTATTTAGGATCTATGTTGCCTAAGAAGTATGGCGGAATGGAGTTAGACAACATTACGTTGGGTATTTTGAACGAAGAGATTGGACGCGGCTGTTCATCCGTAAGAAGTTTGCTTACTGTCCATGGGATGGCTGGATTAGCCATTTTGCGATGGGGGACGGAGAGTCAAAAGGATTATTGGCTGCCGAAATTAGCTGCCGGTGAAGTGATAGGAGCATTTGGATTAACAGAGCCGGAAGTTGGAAGCGATGCTAAAAGTATGGAGACGACAGCCCTGCTCCAAGATGAACATTACATTGTAAATGGCAAAAAAAAGTGGATCACAATGGGGCAAATTGCCGATATTTTTCTCTTATTTGCTAAGTGTGATGGGAAACCGACAGCGTTTATAGTGGAGAGGAATCGTGAAGGATTTCGTGCGAATTCGATGTTTGGACTGCTGGGTGCTAAGGCATCGATGATTGCTGAATTAACGATGGACAACTGTATCATTCCAATTGAGCATAGGCTCGGTCAAGTAGGAACTGGTCTATCGCATGTTGCATTGTCCTGCTTGGACTATGGCAGATTTACAATTGCATGCGGCTGTGTAGGACTTGCCCAGGCATGCTTAGATGCTTCATTGCAATATGCCAGCAATAGAGTTCAGTTTGGAAGGCCAATCGGAGACAATCAACTCATTCAAAAAATGATTACGGAAATGGTAGTAAATGTGAAAGCGGCAAGGTTGTTATGTTATAAATCAGCTTATTTAAAAGATATCAGCGATCCTGACAGCATTATGGAAACGTGGGCAGCTAAATATTTTGCTTCCGTAATGTCAATAAAGGTAGCAAACGATGCAGTCCAAATCCATGGAGCTAATGGTTGTCACAATAGTTATCCTGTTGAAAGATATTATCGCGATGCAAAGATTAACGAAATCATTGAAGGTACAACACAAATGCACGAGATGCTAATTGCTGCCCAGGAGCTGAGATCAGTTCAATAATTTCGAAGGGAATGATCGTGATGAACACTCAAGTTGAAGATATAGAAAAAAATAAGGTACTGCGCAGGGCTAAATGTGTGGTTTGGGATTTAGATCATACGATTTGGAATGGGATTTTATTAGAAGACACTACTGTCGAGCTCCATGCTCATATTTTGAACGTAATAAAAACATTGGATGAACGAGGCATTCTTCAATCTATCGCGAGTAGAAATGAATATGAAGTTGCCATGGGAAAATTAAAGGAGTTTGGAATTGACGAATACTTTATTTACCCGCAAATCAATTGGAACAATAAATCTACTTCTATCAAAACAATTGCAGAGTCGATTAATATTGGAATAGACACAATTGCTTTTATTGATGACCAGCCATTTGAGCTGGAAGAAGTGAAGTATTATCATCCCGATGTGTTCTGTATCGATGCAGCGCAGACAATATCGCTGTTGGATTTTCCAGAAATGAATCCGACGTTTATTACCGATGACTCCAAAAATCGCCGTCAATTATATAGAAATGATATTGTAAGAAATCAGATAGAAAGCGACTATGAAGGGTCGCAAGAAGAATTTCTATCCATGCTTGGCATGGTATTTACAATATCTCCGGTTGAAGGGGATGATCTAAAGCGAGCTGAGGAATTAACAGTACGGACTCATCAATTAAACGCAACAGGCTACACGTACTCTTATGAAGAATTAGATCAATTCCGTCATTCGCCGAATCATAAGCTGCTCATCTCCGGATTGGAAGATAAATACGGAACCTACGGAAAAATTGGCTTAACGTTATTAGAATGCAAGGAAGGTGTATGGGTTTTGAAGCTGTTGCTTATGTCCTGCCGTGTCATCTCTAGAGGAGTGGGGGGCGTAACCTTAAATTATATTGCCAAGTTGGCTCACGATTCAGGAAACGTTTTGCGGGCAGAGTTTGTACCTACAGATCGGAATCGAATGATGCTGCTCACTTATAAATTTGCTGGTTTTAATGAAGTAGGTCAAAGGGATGGGGTAATTATACTCGAACATGATTTCTCTCGCATTCAGAGTGTACCTTCATACATTACGTTGAACAGTACTGTGCAGCAATAGTTTGCCATTCGAAACATACATAAATAGGGAGGAATTAGTAATGGAAAAGATCGCATTTTTATTTCCGGGCCAAGGTTCACATTATGTGGGGATGACTAAGGGCCTGTATGACCAATATCCAATCGTCAAACAAACGTTCGAGGAAGCAAACGATGTATTAGGATACAATCTTACATCACTTTGCTTTGATGGTTCACTTGCGGAGTTGAGCAAGTCAAAAAATGCCCATCCAGCCATATTAGCTTCCAGTGTTGCGAGCTTTCGCGCTTATATGCAGGAGTTTGGAATTGTACCCCAGTTTCTTGCGGGGCATAGTTTAGGGGAATATTCTGCTTTTACTTGTGCTGGAGCGATACGATACGATGATGCAATAAAACTTACTCATTATAGAGGTAAGCTCACAGATGAGTACGCTGACAATGGTATAGGCGCTATGACCATTATAGACGGTGTCGAAAGAAGCGTAGTAGAGGCTGATTGTAAGAAGATGGTGACTGAAGGGAAACAGGTATCCATATCTTGTTATAATACGGGCAATCAAACGGCGATTTCAGGCGATAATGATTCAGTTATGGAGCTCGAAGGACTATTGCTGGAGCATGGAGGACAAGTAACCCCATTACTTGCAAGTGCGCCTTTTCATAGTCCATTAATGCAGAAGTTGGCAGAGGAGCTGTCAGAGAAACTCAATAGTATCCAATATGGCTTTTTTAAATATCCCGTCATTACAAATATTAATGCACAACCAACAGCCCATCCCGAAAAAATATCCAACAATTTATTTCTCCACCTTACGAAACCTGTTCAATGGGAAAAAACGATGCACTATATGAAGAAAAAAGGAGTAACACTTGCGGTAGAGATGGGTGCCAAAAATGTGCTGACTAATATGGTCAAAGCAAATGTAGATGGAATTGAAGCTCTTTGTTACGGTTCCAAGGAAGATCGGAAAAAGGTAGAGCAGATATTGTCCCAATACCCGGGGTTGAAAAAGCATATTCCAACGATTATAACGAGATGCCTTGCAGTTGCTGTTGCCACACCTAATCAGAACTGGGATAACGAAGAATATCAAAGCAAAGTTGTTAAATCGTATAGAAGAATTCAAGAAATCCAAGATTTAATCGAAGAAATGGGAGAGAAGCCAACGCTTGCTCAAATGAGAGAATCTCTTGATTTGTTAAAAATCATATTAGAGACTAAAAAAGTTTCCGCAAATGAACAAGCACTATGGTTTCAACAAATTATTGATGAGACTGGGATGTATTACGAGCTAAAAGAATATCTTCCGCCTGCAACTGTAGCTGAACTAATATCCTAGTGACATTACAGAAAACAAAGAGGGTGAAATGTTATGGACGTTGTATTTGGTAACCCCTTGTTCAATTATATTGCTTGCAGAAAAATGCAAGAGCTCAATTATCTCCATTCAAAGGGCATCCTGTTGGAATACTTTTTCTTTAACGCTTTAGAGGATTCGAAACATGTATATAACGAAATGGTATTGCAAAAAAAGGAAAGATGGCAGTTTGAATCGCGTGTCGGATATAGTTGGTCGTTTGTAGGAATCAATGAAATAGTCATTCCATTTGAAGATTTTGCGAATGTAAAAGAAACGCTTATAGCACTTGTTCAAAAGGGTCAATCTGTTTTTATATGGATAGACAACGGCTCGGTGACACACTCAAATGATTATGATCCTGCACTCAGTCATTCTTTATTAGTTACTGGATATGTTGCAGATAAGGATGAGTTTATACTGGAGGATATCCCAAGTTACACGAATCTCCACTATGAATATAGTACGCTAAAAAAAGGATGCAACGCTTCAGATATCAAATATCTTTCCTATTTAAGCACGGAACATTATCAAGTTTCTGACCATAAGTTAGACGTTTTCAAAGAAAAGTTTCTAACGGTCATTAAAGATTACACCGATGATTTTGCTTTTTATGACAAATTAATTGTTCACCTCGAAGAAGTTGGCTCCGATTATCAAACACACATGGATGTACTACATCATTTGGACGATTCAATAGCCATTATCGCAGGATCGCGCTTATTGTTTCTCAAATATTTAAAAAGGTTCAATTTATCAAACGATGCAATCGCATTATGTTCAGAGATTCTGAAAATATTTGAATTTATAAAAGTTTCTCTTTCTAGATTTATGATTAATGGAAAACTTAATCGTGAGACCAACTACAAAAGAATTTATAAAGTTAAAAACTTAGAGTTGGAGATGTACTCCTTATTAAAAAATTCGTTTTCAAAAGTAAATCATCTTGTGCATGGAAATAAAAAAAGAAGCAAAACAGTATTCCCGCCGAATGAAGTTTATATGAAGGCAGCTACAGATACAAGTATAACGGTTGCGTGGAACCAACCAGAAGAAGATACGTGGATCAATTCATATGTGCTATTTAAAAATGGAGATTGGTTCGCAGACGTAGAAAAAAATCAATTGATTGTTCCAAATTTAGTTTCTGAAACAACGTATGAATTTTCGGTAAAATCAAAAAGTATATTTGGTGATTTCAGTGAATCAAGCTCTTCCGTATTGCTGTCAACAACCGAAGCTATTAAAAGCGGGGATTTAGCGAAAAACAGAGCGGTTTATTCATCTTCTGAAGAAAATCAATTATTTAGTAAAGAAAATATCGTTGATGGAAATACTGATACAAGATGGAGCAGTGATCCCGCAGAAGAAACAAGCTGGATATATGTTGATCTTGGCAGTTTGACAGCTTTCACTTCAATAAAACTAACTTGGGAAGATGCTTACGCCAAGAAATATGTCATTCTTATTTCAGAAGATGCTTCAGATTGGACGGAAGTTGCCGTTCAACATATTGGTCAAGGTGGAGAAGAAACGATTAAGAATTTGGATTGCACTGCTCGTTACATTAAAGTATTAGCTTTAACAAAAGCAACGATATACGGATATTCGCTATGGAATCTTTCTGTCTATTGTGAGTAGTTTTAATAAAAGAAGAACCCACTTTACATGAAGGTGGGTTCTCTTTTTATTAGCTAGATTATGCCTCGTTCAAGGATAACTTCCATTTCACGCGAGTTATAATAGCTTGAATATTGTTAAAGTTCTCAAATAATAGTTCATCGTCTTCATAAATGAAATTAGTATGTTCTTCTTATTTAACGATAATAGCGACAACTTTTAAAGAGTCTAGCCCATAATTAATGAGATCTTCTTTCATAGAGTAACTACAGTGTGTGTCTCGACCGATAATTATATTTATAAATCGGATGATAATTTCATCGATTGTAAGGGAAATGTCGTACATTTAGCGAGTACCCCCGCTTTCATTCAAATCAGTATATAATGATCGCCTAAACTCATTAGGCGTGCAAAAATAATATTTTCTAAAAATAGTAGTGAACTGTGAATTCGTTATATATCCGACTAAAATCGCAATTTCTTTGATGCTGAGCTGTGTGTTCTTAAGCAATTCAGCAGCCGTTCTCATACGTGTGGCTTGCAAATGTTTCATTGGTGAAATTTTGAAAATACTAGAATAGGTATTGCTTAAATAAACGGGATTGTAATGAATAAGATCAGCAAGGTGCTGTAAAGTAATAGGAATGGCGTAATTTAGACAAATATAACGGTGGACGATTATTAATCGTTTATCAATTTTTCCAGCCAATCGCTTAACCTGATCCACAGAATGTATCGATTCAGATTCATTATCGATTAATTTCTGGCATATTGTCTCAATCTCTTCCTGCACCTGTGAAAGCGAATGTTCGTGAAATTCCAATACGGAATGAAACAAGTCTACCAGAGTGGGGACAGCTTCTCGCGATAATTGGGAAACATGTAGTAGATTGTAATCATGAAAACTGTTGAATATGACGCCATTTACTTTTACACTGTGCAATCCTTCATTAATAATTTCAAATGTTTGTCCAATCATGATATCTTGATCAGAAGTATCAATCAAGTGATTATTCCATTTAATACGAAGAGGCCGGGTTGTCTCGAAAATAACAAATTGTTTGGGAGTATAACGAATTTCTGATTTACTTCCTGGCAATATCAGCTCACTAAAGAAAGATGTAATGGATGTGATTGTGAACAGATCCTTTAGCTCCTTTCCAAATGAAATAATCTCAAAACTATAGCTGTATTATACACAATATATTTCGCAAAGTTTGTCATTATATGTTCAAGAAAGATAATTGATTTTAAAAATTACGTCGATCTGTCATTCTTGCGGAAAAAAGGTTTTTTTATAGTAATCATCGACGTATCTTTCGGTGAAAATGCCAAAAAAACTTCTGCCTGTCAGACTAACTGCAAGGCAGAAGTTGATGTTAGTTAAACTGTACGTTTTGTAAAAAAAGTAGTTAATGCCTTATAAACTTCGGATTTTTCTTTAATGATGGAATACATGAATTTTCGATCCGTAATATTTTTATAAGCTGAAAATAATGTACTGCTTCTGTTGTATTGGTTTACTTCACCATAGCCAAATATATTGCTGCGCTCCATTAATTGTCCGATCAACTTGACACATCTTTCATTGTCTGAGGTCAAGTTGTCTCCGTCAGAGAAATGGAAAGGATATATATTCCATCCCGTATCAGAATAACGATTGTCGATAATTTCAAGCGCCTTCTGATAAGCAGATGAACATATTGTGCCTCCACTTTCCCCGCGCGTAAAAAATTCTTCTTCGGTAACTTCTTTGGCTTCTGTATGATGGGCTATAAATACGAGATCAACATGCTCATATTTACTGCGAAGAAATCTAGTCATCCAAAAGAAAAAGCTGCGAGCACAATATTTTTCGAATGAACCCATACTTCCAGATGTATCCATCATCGCTAATATAACCGCATTGGATTGCGGCTTAATAATTTCTTCCCATGTTTTATAACGGAGATCATCCGGACTAATGCCATGTATACCGGGTTGACCGGATGTAGCATTGCGGCGAATATTTTCGATAATGGTTCTTTTTTTATCGATGTTGGACATAATGCCTTTTTTACGAATATCGTTAAAACGAAATTCTTTCGTTTCCAATTGATCTTTATCTTTATGCTCTAGGAAAGGAAGCTCCAATTCTTCAAATAACATTGTTTCCAGCTCGGCTAAAGTAACTTCAGCCTCCATGACATCTTCGCCAGGCTGATCACCAGCACCCTCTCCTTTGCCGCCTTTTTTTGCTGAGGGATCAACACCGAGCACATCACCTACTTGACTGTCGCCGTCACCTTGCCCAACATGCTTGTTTTTATTGTAATTGTATACAAAACGAAATTCATCTAGGCTCCGAATCGGTACTTTAATGATTTGTTTGCCGTCAGACATCACGATACTTTCTTCTGAGACAAGATCGGGCAAGTTTTGTTTTATCGCTTCCCGCACTTTTTGCTGGTGACGGGCTTGATCTTGATAGCCTTTACGATGCAGCGACCAATCTTCGCGTGAAACAATGAACATGTCTTTGTCCGATTTACTCATTTCGGAACACCACCTTGCTTAACGTTATTGTTATTCAATATATTCAATTGAAGGAATGTTATGTGAACAAAATTAGTCTAATTCTATTAAACTAGCATTATGGTAGCTAATTAGCACGTGCAATCATCCCTTGGTCTGGCGACTGAATGTGAGCAGTGTTAGAATGATAGTTGAGATCTGCAGTGTTACGATGCTGTAAGAGAGGAAGTGCAAGAATGAAGCTTTTTCATACGGCTGATTGGCATTTAGGCAAAATTGTACAAGGTGTTTATATGACAGAAGATCAGCGTTATGTGCTCGAGCAATTTATGGCCGCTGTTGAAGCGGAGAGACCTGATGCTGTTATAATATCTGGTGATTTATATGATCGAGCTGTTCCTCCAACAGAGGCAGTTGATCTCTTAGATGAAGTTCTTGAAAGGATTGTTGTTGATCTTGAAACCCCTGTGTTAGCCATTGCAGGTAATCATGATAGCCCTGATCGAATAAGCTTCGGGACGAAAATGATGGAAAGCCGTGGTCTATATTTAGCCGGAGAAATAGGGGCGAATAATAAAGCTGTCGTCATTAACGATACGTTTGGAGCAGTTCATTTTCATTTAATTCCTTATGCAGATCCGGCACAAGTGCGATATGTACTGGGTGATGACAGTATTCGAACACATGATGACGCAATGAGAGCGCTTGTTGATCGTATAGAAGTTGGATTAGATTCTAAAGCTAGACATGTACTTGTAGGACATGCTTTCGTTACACCGACAGGAGCACCCGAAAATAATACGAGTGAATCAGAGCGCCCACTAGCGATTGGCGGAGCTGAACATGTTAGCGCTACGTACTTTAAGAGCTTCCAATATACGGCATTAGGACATCTTCACCAGGCACATTTTGTATTGAATGATACGATTCGATATGCGGGGTCCCCTTTAAAATATTCTCTTTCGGAAGAAAACCATTCGAAAGGCTTTTATATAGTAGATATAGATGGAGATGGTTCTGTTGTTGTTGAGAAAAGGGAGCTTAAGCCTCAACGCGATTTGAGAAGTATAGAAGTTACCTTAGATGATCTCGAGAAACAGCCTATAAATGAGGATTATGTATATGTAACGCTCCTTAGTGATCACCCCGTGCTTTACCCTATGGAGAAGGTGCGAGCTAGTTATCCTAATGCGATGCATGTAGGTAGGCGGAATTTGACCAAATCGGCGGAAATGGAAGCTAGAAACATCGCTGGAACTGAAGTATTACAGCGTAGGAGTGAAACAAATCCGGTGCAATTATTTGAAGCTTTTTATCAAGAAGTAAAAGGTTTGCCGCTTTCTGATGAGAAAAAGTTGCTATTCTCTGAACAATTGGGTACTTTGCTTCGTGAAGAAGGTGGAACTCAATGAGACCTTTACGAGTAACAATGACGGCATTTGGTCCATACCGAAATGCGGAGACGATCGATTTCACAGAACTAGGAGAACGTAGACTATTCGTTATATCTGGCAATACAGGGGCAGGTAAAACGACGATATTTGATGCCATATGTTTTGCTATCTATGGCGTGGCAAGTGGTGAGGATCGTGCTGATGTACGCATGTTGCGCAGCCATTTTGCAGATGAAGATACACATACTTCAGTTCAATTTGAGTTTGCTGTCGGAAATAAGTCCTATAAAGTTTTTCGCCAAATGAAACATCGCAAGGGAACCAATCGCAGCGAAACGGGAGAAAAAGCTGAGTTATATGAGCTTATAGACAGTGTCGAAACACCTGCAGTTGATCGATTTATTACAACAGAAGTAAACGCAAAATTGTTAACGATTATTGCTCTGACAAAGGAGCAATTTAGCCAAATCGTAATGCTTCCTCAAGGAGAGTTCCGTAAGCTGCTCACGTCAGATACTGACAACAAGGAAGATATTTTAAGACGAATTTTCCGTACGGAGCTTTATGAAAAGCTGGAGCATCGTTTTTATTTGCAGCATAAGGAAATGCAGGAGACCCTTAAAGCAGAAAGAGCTAGTTCATCCGCAATAATACGTCAAGCAGAAGAAGCTTTGCCACAACGTGAAGGCAGCAAGATTACAGCAACTTTTAACCAAGAGGTGTACAGCACATTACAAGTTGTCGAGGCACTTGAGTCTGAAGCACAATTTTACGCTGAGCAAGTTGAGTCCGCTGTTAGGGCTAAATTATTACTTTCAAGTGAGCTCGAGTCACTTCAGGTACGAATTCAGGAAGCTGAAGCTATTAACCTTCGCTACGACGAGCTTGAGGTTAGACGGGCTCAAAGGGGATTATTTAAGGAACAAGAAATAGTTATTGCGGAGAAGGAGCAAAAGCTGGCACTTGCTACGAAAGCAGCGGCCTTATCACCTTATGTTGAGCATGCTACATTGGCAGAAGTGAATAGCCAAGTAAAACGGAAATATGCTGAAACTAAGAAAACCGAGCTAGTTGCTGCTACACAGCATTATGAAAAAGCAATGGAACAGTATAAGTTGGAAATGGAAAAAGATAATGAACGTCGTAATGCAGAAAAAGAGCTGCATCGATTAACTGAGCTTGAGCCAGTTGTTAATTCGTTAGCAGTACAGACGGAATCGGTAGAGAGACTTGCTGCTGAGGAAAAAAAAGCAACTGAACAATTAATAAAACTAGAACTTCAATTGACGCAAAGTAAAGAAGAGAGAAACACGGCTCAGCTAACAATAAGAACAATAGAGTCAACATCTTCCATTTTAATCGAAAAAATGACACAGATGCGTGTAGTGGAGCAACAAGGCAAACAAATAAAAAGGTTAATCGAAATATCCGAAGAAATGAAGCGCTTTTCTATTTTGGAGAGCGAAGGATTAGCTGCTCTTGCAAAAGCGAAGGCTGAATACGATGGACTAGAACTATTATGGATTGAAGGTCAAGCAAGCGAGCTTGCACTACATCTTCATAATGGAAAACCGTGTCCGGTATGTGGAAGCGAAGAACATCCAGCAAAAGCAACATTGGCGGAGGAACTTCCATCAAGAGATCGTCTACAGCAATCGAAATTGACACTGACAGCAATCGAGAGCGAGCTTATGAGGGTGAAAGCAGAAGCTGCGTCCGCCGCATCAACGAAACAAGTCAGTATGAATGAGCTTGAGGAGGAAGGGTTTCTAATACACCTGGAAGGATCGCAGCTAGAACAATTGCAGGAACTCCAGAGTAGACAGGCTCAATTGCGTCAACAATGGAGGGAACTCAAGGGGGAAACTGACCTTCTGCATGAGAGTGAAAAGCGACTAAATGAACTGAAAAACAAGCTGCAACAAATTGAAAAGGATATTGAAAGACTAGAAAATAACCGGGATCAGATAAGATTAGATCAACAAACGTTAACCGTGGATCGTACTGTTAGACAAGCGAATTTGGAAAAGGAACTGAGCAGAATTCCAGAAATGTTACGTTCTCCAGAGTCAATGAAGAGTAAACTGCACATACAAAGGGAGTTCTTTAATGAACTCGAAAAACAGTGGAAGTCTGCACAGGATATTTTGCAACAAACAACTGCAAAACTTGCTGAGTGTAAAGCATATGGGGAACAAGCGCAACTACAATGGGAAGAGACTTCAAAGCTGGCAGAAACATCCGCCCTCCGATTGAAGGAAGAGCTCGATAAGGCTGGCTTCTCTACTATAATTGATTATCGTGCAGCAACGATGAGTGAAGAGCTAATTAAGCAGCGGAGAGAAGAGATCCATAAATATCATGCTACGGTTGCAGCTCTGGTTGAGGGAATTATGTTAATAGAGCAAGAACTTCAAGGTAAAGAACGAGTTGATACATCGAATCTTAAGCAAGCTCTAGATGGATTAAAACAAGCCTTTGAAGATTCCATTGGATTAGAGCAAAGTTCATTACGAAATAAGGAAGAAGCACTTCGGTTAGGACAATCTATTCGGCGGGCAGGTACTAAAATTTCTGACATGGAAGCGAAGCTTGAGCAAATCATGGATATATTTGAAATGCTGAAGGGCGATAACTCGCTGAAAATGTCATTTGAAAGATATATATTAATTGAATATTTGGATCAAATTTTAATGATGGCAAATATTCGGTTACATGAGCTGTCGAACGGACAATTTCAATTGCAGCGGAGTGACAGACTGGAGTCAAGAGGCAAGCAAAGTGGTTTAGGCTTGGATGTGTACGATTCCTACACAGGACAAAACCGAGATGTTAAATCGCTGTCAGGAGGAGAAAAGTTTAACGCTTCCCTTTGTCTTGCGCTTGGAATGACAGATGTCATTCAATCCCATCAAGGTGGAGTTTCAATTGAAATGATGCTTATTGATGAAGGTTTTGGTTCATTGGACGAGGAGTCATTGCATAAGGCTATAACCGCATTAGTCGACTTGCAGCGTGCGGGTAGAATGATCGGAGTTATATCCCATGTCGGAGAGTTAAAAGAAGCTTTTCCAGCATATTTAGAGGTTAGTAAGTCAAAGGAAGGCTTTAGCCGTACCAAGTTTATCGTAAAATAAAAAGGTCTGCTTGCGCCTCAATAAGTAGACGCAAGCAGACCCATTCAAACGCAATTAATAACCAAGAGTAGATGCAGCAGCTATTCCTAGAACAAACAGTAAAATGTAGCCAAGAAGCATCAGAGCGTTCAGCACGATTCCGATCACGCTAAATACTTTTTTGCGATTTTTAATGCAAGCACCGATAATACCTAAAATAAGACCAATGAATGTTAGTCCAGCGGAAGCAATTATTAAAAATATCATACTAATAGCTGTTGTCATTGCAGCAGATTCTTCCGAAAACGCTTGTTCGAGTGCTAATGGATCGGAGTTAATCAGTTCGTCTGCAGTACCTGCTACAACGATAGCCAAAATGAAGGTGATCACTGCTAGCAATGCTAAAATAAATGAAGCAATTCCAAGTCCCGAATGTTTTTGTGGCGGATTGTTATCCATGCCAGGTACGGGAGCAAATGGAGTGAAGCCTGCGTTATTAGTTGCATTATTGATATTTTCGTGTTTGTTTTGATCGTTATCCATTCGTTCAATCTCTCCTTCATATGCTTAGGAGAATTATACACAAAATTGAAAGGGTTGAAAACATATGTTTCCTAAATACTTTATTATTGGTGCTGTAAATGCTGTTTTAGCCATCGCATTAGGTGCTTTCGGAGCACATGGTTTGGAAGAGAAACTGTCAGAGCATTATTTGGAGGTATTCGAAACAGGAGTTCGATATCACATGTATAGTGCCCTAGGACTCATGTTAATAGCGTTGCTCGACAAGATGGTGGATGGTAGTCGGAAAGTGCAAATAGGCGGCAGATTGATCTTTTTAGGTACAATTATATTTAGTGGAAGTCTCTATGTGTTATCACTGACAGAGTTTTCTAAGTTAGGTATGATCACACCTATAGGTGGACTTGCGATGCTAGTTGGTTGGGGCTTTGTAATTGCAGGTGCCAAAAAACAAGTCAAAAAATAACTATTATTAGGGTTATTTCGAACTAATTCGACAAATTTTGATAAATTACCTTAAAAGATTACTTAACTTTAGTAAATATTTCTATGCCAAATAGTCTAATTCGTTTATAATATAGCTAGCTGACGCTTGACTCGACTTAGAGGAAGGAAGTTTGTGTGTGGCAAAACGAATGGATGACTTGCCTGAAATACGAAAGCAACGCAAATTGCTGCCCTTAAATGATCCGCGGGTGACAAGCCTAGTTCTGACGGTATTGGCTACAGTGTGGGTTGTTGTATCATTTTTAGTAGTTTCAAATGCGATGTACAGATGGACATCATTAGCCGTAGCAGTCTCATTATTAGCAACGGCGATCATCGTTTATTTAAGGTATAATCCTTCAAGCAGTATCCACAAATATCATACGGCAATTGTAGAAACATTGCTTCGATCAGAGGCAATACCACTCGCAATATTAGATCGCACCGGACAAGTTGTGGAAATGAACGAGGCTTCAAGTCGGATGCTTGGCTACCAACGAACAGAAGTTATTGGCGAACCAATTATGCGAATGATTGATCCAGGAAGTCGTTCCCAGCTTCAGGAGTCTCTTGATGGAGCGCTTGGCGGTGAAACGAATCAGAGTAATATTAACATTACTCATCGATCCGGATTCCCCCTTGAACTACAGGTTGTTTGTTCTCCAATGATTCAGGATGAAGTGGTTATTGGTACTGTAATGATTAGTCATGATCTCAGCGATAGGAAAAGAAATGTTGAGCGTATCCGCTACATGGCCTATTACGATGATATGACTGGACTGCCCAATCGCACTTTATTCCAGATAAAGCTTACAGAAAGCTTATTAAGAGCTAAAGAAGAACAACAACTTGTTGGTATTTGCTACTTAGATCTAGATCGGTTCAAGCTCGTAAATGCTTCATTCGGGCGCGAATTTGGTGACATGCTACTAATGCAAGTTGCTGAAAGATTGAATAGAGGATTAGCAGAACAGGATTTTGTTGCAAGAATGGAAGGTGATGAATTTGCTTTACTTCTGAATTCCATTCAAACAGAAGAACAACTTCTCGACCATTCTCGTAACATTCTTAAATCCATTGAAGAACCTTATGAGCTTAAAGGCTTTCCAATACATATAACAGCAAGTATCGGATTAGTGACTAATTTTAATGATCAGGATGATGGATATACGCTCTTTAAGAAAGCCGATATGGCTTTAGTTAAAGTGAAAGAAAGCGGCAAAAATGATTGCCTCTTATATTCCGAAAGCTGGAGCAATTCCTCATTTGAACGACTCACGCTGCAACATGAAATGTATAGAGCTATTCAGCGGAGCGAATTTATACTTCATTATCAACCTCAATATGATCTAGTTAGTGGGCGTATGGTAGGAGTAGAGGCGTTAGTAAGATGGAAACATCCTGTAAGAGGCTTATTATCCCCAGGAACATTTATTCCGCTGGCTGAAGAAAGTGGGATGATTGTTCAGATTGGTGATTGGGTGCTGCAGGAGGCATGCCGACAGAACAAAGAATGGCAGGATGCCGGACTGCCGCCTATACCGGTTTCTGTTAATTTATCGATACGACAATTTCTGCAACATGATCTTGCTAGCAGAATAGCAGAAGTGCTAGAAACTAGCGGTCTAGATCCAAAGTATTTGGATTTAGAAATTACGGAGTCAATGACTATTGATGTTGGTCATGTGTCCCGCTGTTTATTAGCGATAACTGATCTTGGAGTAGGGATTAGTGTAGATGATTTCGGTACTGGCTATAGCTCTTTCCATTATTTGAAAAACTTTCCGATTGATCGACTTAAAATTGACCGTTCCTTTGTTCGGGATATTCAACAGGACCCAAGTGATGCAGAGATTGTAGCTGCTATAATTGCAATGGCTCATAATCTGAATATCCAAGTAATAGCAGAAGGCGTAGAGACAGAAGAGCAAATGGAGTTTTTACGGAAACATCATTGTGACGAAATGCAAGGGTTTTTCTGGAGCCCTCCTGTATCAAGTGAGAACATTGAGCAGATGTTGAAGGCTGGATAATCGAACAAAGTAAAAGCGATTGAGCATTTTAACTGCCCAATCGCTTTTTTTAATGATTAGTGACTGTACTTGCAAGCAGTTAAACGATGAAGTCTTCGATTTCATTCAAGCGGAAAGTATATACTTGCTTCTCATCTACATGGTATACCGTAATTAGACTTGATTGATCATCCATGTTAATGATTCGGCAAGGTATGTTCAGCTTAATGCCTAAACCTCTATTTACGATGAGACGAATGAGAGTATTATTTTTCATATAAGTACGAATTTGCTCAGAACTAGAACCGTTGGCCTCAGCTACTTTATCCATAATGGATTGATTAGTTGATGTTATAGGAATTGGTGTTGTAACTTCTGCCGCTGAAAGACGTTGTTCGATAAGCTCCCCAAGTTTTATTCCAGCAGTTATCCGAAAATCTTCAAATTTACATTGGTTTAATTCGTGTAAAAGTCGCTCAAGGGCGGTCGTATGATGCTCGTCTTCAATCATAATTTCCAAATTAAAGACATAAGAGGATCGTTGTTTGGTTTCTTGCTGCTTAGTCATTTACGGCTGCCTCCGAACTTACTTTGATGTTCTTTAATATACCACTAAAAGGATCATTCATGTAATCCCCAAAATAAGCATTCATTCACACTGTAGAACAAGATTTGCATATACTGTTTTGGAGTGCAGGGCACCCCCAATATAAAGTCGAAGGAGGTGGATGCGATATGATGCGGATGGTTCCTTACACACTGGATAGTGGTGAGACCGTTCTCGGAGTTGAAGTGAAACTGCCCAAAACGACGCTCCTGTCAATTTCGACAGGTCGAGGATACATTATGTGCGGAGCACTCGATGTGTCGCTTCTTAATGAGCGGCTGCGGGATAGAGACATTATTGCTGGACGTGCAGTAGGCGTACGTACGCTGGATGAACTGATGGAGGCTCCTCTTGAGTCAGTGACGCATAAAGCGGAATCGCTTGGTATCGTCGCTGGAATGAAGGGATCAGAGGCGCTTCGTAAGATGCTATAGTCTGTTAAAGAAAAAACAGTCCCGACTTTAATCGTTAGCAACGTATTTCTTAGTTGCTTGATTGGCGCGGGGCTGTTCATGTATTTGATCTAAGTTTGGAATAGCTTGCGTAAATTTTCTTCAAATGGAGCTTCGATGATACCCTTTTCTGTAATGATAGCAGTCACATATTCATGTGGCGTTATATCAAAAGCAGGGTTATAAACTTTAATGCCCTGAGGGGCAGTTCGCTTGCCAAAGCCTTCTGTAATTTCTTCTGCATTGCGTTCTTCAATCGGAATTTCTGCACCCGTTGGAGTTTGAAGATCTATTGTAGAAAGCGGACAAGCAACATAGAACGGAATGCCATGCGCTTTAGCAAGAACAGCAACGCTATATGTACCTATCTTGTTCGCAACATCTCCATTAGCTGCTACGCGGTCTGTTCCAACGATAACTGCGTCAACCCAGCCCTTTGCCATTACCATACCGGCCATGTTGTCACAGATAAGTGTTACATCTACACCTGCTTGTTGAAGCTCAAATGCAGTAAGTCTTGCACCTTGCAATACAGGACGAGTTTCATCAGCGAACACGCGAATATCGATGCCGCGTTCCTTTGCGAGGTAGAATGGAGCGAGCGCCGTACCGTATTTTGCTGTAGCAAGTCCACCCGCATTACAGTGTGTTAGAACGCCCATATCATGTTTAAACAAAGTTAGCGCATGTTCGCCAATAAGACG
The DNA here is from genome assembly GCF_022180385.2 of Paenibacillus sp. L3-i20. GTDB lineage: Bacteria > Bacillota > Bacilli > Paenibacillales > Paenibacillaceae > Pristimantibacillus. Next base: position 2,004,212 of record NZ_BQME02000002.1, on the reverse strand, counting down.
ATTTGTTTCTTCATCTTCGCTTTGAATAGTGACTGCTTCTTTCGTTAATGAATCAATACACTGTTCAAGAGATAGTTGTTGTTGAACAAAGCGAGTAGCTGCAGCTTTCATTCGATCTAGTGCCCAAAATAGATTAACAGCAGTTGGTCGGGAAGTTGCAAGATACTCCGCTTCTTTAAGTACTGCATGAAGCCATTTATCCACAGAATCAGCAGACCGACTGCCTAATACAACTCCGTATGCTGCTGCAATACCGATAGCTGGTGCTCCGCGAACTTTCAAGTGACGAATAGCTTCCCATACGTCCTCGGATGTTGTTAAAGGTAAATAAATGATTTCCTCCGGTAGAAGCCTTTGATCTAGTAGATCGAGCTTATCTCCCGTCCAAATAACGGATTGCAAGCCAACGTAATTTTCACTCATGCTGTTAGTTCCTCTCTGCTTGTAGATTGCTGTTGATAGATACTTTAGCGATATCGATTAGTTCTTGTATCGATTTGGCATTACGATTATGACGTATAAGTGCTGTTCCGATTTGCAGTGCGATGCGTTGTGCCTGTTCACGTGTTGCATCATTTGGAATACGGTCAATATCAGCTACATGTGCTAGTCCAACGATTCGACGAACAATCTTACTTCCTGCAAAACCTATCGTGTCTTGCAGCAGGCGTTCCATGTAATAATCTTGGTAGCCGTTAGTCGAAGATGCTAATCGGTCTATGTTGCTAGTGTTCCAGAGTGCACGGAATTTGCTATCGAATTGATTCCATACATCATGGATAGTATCTAATAAATAGTTTCTAAAGTCATTACGTGCGCTATCATTTTGCTGCCAATGTTCTTGGCTAACGAAGTTCAGTAGTAAATTTGCAAATACAGCTCCGATATCGAATCCCATAGGACCATAGAAGGCAAACTCAGGATCAATAACTTTAGTTGATTCAGGAGTTGCAAATATACTTCCAGTATGGAGATCACCATGAAGCAATGCTTGTGCATTTGTCAAAAACTTGTCGCGGAGTACGGCAACTTCAAGTTGTAAGTCTTGATCCGTCCAAAGCGCCTCAGCGGCGTCACGAATAGCTGGTGGAATATTGTTGTTGGAAGAATTCGTATATGGATCATCAAAAATAAGGTCTTCCGTTATTTTACACAATTCTGGATTAATAAAAGCTTTCACACGATTTTTTTTGTCTTGTTGATTCATTCCTAGATCAGAGGTGAAAAATAATGTACGAGCCATGAAGGTAGAAATATGGTCTGCAAACACCGGATATTTCGTCCCATTCATTAAGCCTTGACGCATGATAACATGGTCACTTAAATCTTCCATGATCGTTAGATACATCTCTGGATCATAGTGGTACACGACTGGCACTAATCCTGGTGCTAGTTCGCCTTCCAATATTAACTTTTCGCTTTCGATACGTGCTCGATCGAGCGTGAGCGGCCAAGATTCGCCAACTACTTTAGCATAAGGCAATGCTTGTTTCATGATTAGGCTTTTGCCGCTTATGCTATCCGTAATATGAAAGACGAGATTTAAGTTGCCATCGCCGATTTCCTTACTTGACAAGGAAGCGTTAGAAGGGAAGAAACCGTCTAACTTACTCGCGATATCAATGGCTTCTCGTTCATTTAAAGGATGATATGTAGACAGCTTGTCCACCTCCGAATAAAGTTATCGTTCAGACACCATGTCTAATAGTATAATAGAAATTATTTCACCATGGAATACCTTATAAGGCTAATGATTGACTTAAAGCTATGTTTTTTTCAAAATATAGCTAGTAAACATGTAGGAATAATATTTTATATACATAATTAGGGTGGAGGATATGAAATGAATGAGCAAATAACACGTCAACCAATTGCTTTAAAGGAATGGGCAGTGTCTGTCAAAGCATTGCTTGAAGGCAATCAAATTATTATCATGCGTAAAGGCGGTATAATAGAAGAAACACGCGATTTCCAATTAATTAGTGATAGCTTTTATTTAATGTCTGCCTATGAGCATCAGAGGAAAGAATTGCTTAAGGAAGGCAATAGAGATGCGATGGATGAGACACTGAAGGAATGGACAGAGCTACAGGATAAAATTAAACTTGAAGCCTATGCAGAAGTTGTGCAAGATATCGAAATAAATGATCAGGAGACGTTGGACAAACTGCGTCATTTGCATATATGGACAGATACTTTTGCAGAAGAGCGTTTGAAATGGAAAAGGAAGAAACCACTTCATCTACTTCTTCTGAAAGTATATAAATTAGATCAGCCTGTGTTCGCTCCTATGAGAGACGCTTATAATGGATGCAAATCTTGGGTAAGACTGGAGGATGAACTTATTTTACCAGCGATGAGACCTGTTTTGTCCGATGAACAATTGACCCAAGAAATAGACCAAATCAAGCATGCACTTATGGGTTAATGGAGCTGATTATTATGGAAAGAAACGGTTAAAAGCCATATCCCACATTGATTTATAACAAAAACTATATTAAAATGATTATTGAGAATCAGTGAGAATCAACAACTCTATGAATTAAACCAACCTTTGGAGGGATCAGTATAATATGGCAACACATTTTGTCATCGACGGCTTGAAAGCTGAGATCGAAGGAAAAGAAATTTTAAAAGGAATCAACCTTGAAATTAAGGGTGGAGAAATCCATGCCATTATGGGACCTAACGGTACAGGTAAAAGTACACTAGCTTCTGCTCTAATGGGTCATCCTAAATATGAAGTAACTGCTGGATCAGCATCAATCGACGGTGAAGACCTGCTTGAGATGGAAGTTGACGAGCGTGCGCGCGCAGGTCTATTCCTTGCAATGCAATACCCAAGTGAAATTCCAGGAGTAACAAACTCTGACTTCCTTCGCAGTGCGATTAACTCTCGTCGTGAAGAAGGCAGCGAAATTTCGCTCATTAAATTCATCCGCCAAATGGAAGGCAAGATGAAAGAACTAGAAATGAACCCTGAGTTTGCTCATCGTTATTTGAACGAAGGTTTCTCCGGTGGCGAGAAAAAACGTAACGAAATTTTGCAAATGATGCTTCTTGATCCGAAAATCGTTGTTCTTGATGAAATCGATTCCGGTCTTGACATCGATGCTCTTCGTATCGTTGCTAACGGTGTTAATGCTATGCGTTCAGAAGAGCGTGGATTCCTAATCATTACTCACTATCAGCGTTTGCTTGATTATATAACTCCAGATTTTGTACACGTTATGATGCAAGGTCGTATTGTGAAATCAGGTGGACCTGAGCTTGCACAACGTCTTGAGAACGAAGGTTACGATTGGGTTAAAGAAGAACTAGGAATCGTAGACGAAACGGTTGGCCAGGCTTAATCGGAGAAGGGGGCATATGGAATGAGTACACAACTAACCACTCCGACTGATCGCAACTCAGCAGAGGCGCTTGCTCGGAGCAAAGGCGAGCCAGATTGGCTTGTAACGCTTCGTGGTGAAGCTGCTGAGCTAGCAGGCGAAATCGCTTGGCCGAAGCCGGAGAAAGTTCGTATTGAACGTTGGAATCTTACAGCAGTAGGAAGTTATGAAACTCCTGTAGCAGTAGCTTCAGTAGACGATCTTCCAGAAAATGTTCGTGAATTAGTGTCAGAAGGTACTGAAAACTTATTAGTCCAACGCAATTCTGGAGTAGTATGGAGTCAGCTATCAGCTGAGTTAACGAACAAGGGTGTTATTTTTACAGACTTGGAGACAGCATGCAAGGAGCATGGTGATCTCGTTCAAAAATATTTGTTCCAAGCTATTAAGAAGGATGAAGATAAGCTGACAGCTCTTAACGCAGCGATTTGGAATGGCGGCGTATTCGTATACGTTCCGAAAAACGTTGAAGTTGAGCTTCCATTACAAGCAATCCTTTATAACGACAATGCAGAAGCAACTTTTGCTCCGCATATCGTAATCGTTGCTGATACGAATAGTCGCGTAACTTATGTTGATTGCGTTGTAACTGACAAATCAGTGATCGCGGGACCATTTGTACAACCTTCTATTGTAGAAGTATTCGTTAAACCAGGTGCTTTAGTACGTTTTGGCTCCGTTCATTCTATGAGCGAAGCGGGCGTTGATATGACGATTCGTCGTGCAATTATCGAAGACGATGCACGTGTAGAGTGGATTATTGGTGACTTGAACGACGGTAACACGTTGTCTGACACTAAATCTGTATTGCTAGGTAAAGGTTCTACTTCTGATGCAAAAGTAATCAGCGTAGGCAAAAACTCGCAACAGATGAGTCTTACAACACAAGCGGTTCATTTCGGCAAAAGTTCGGATAGTAACATGGTTACTCGTGCTGTAATGAAGGATTCTTCATCAGCGATCATCAACGGTATTACGAAGATTGAACACGGTGCTACAAAAGCTAACGGCGTGCAAACAGAAAAAGTTTTAATGCTTAGCCCGAAAGCTCGCGGAGACGCAAATCCAATTCTTCTGATCGATGAAGATGATGTTACAGCAGGTCATGCTGCAAGTGTAGGACAAGTAAACCCTGAACAAGTGTATTACTTGAGATCACGCGGTATAACTAAGCAAGACGCTGAGCGCTTAATTATTCACGGTTTCTTGGCTCCCGTTGTATCGGAAATTCCGGTCGTAGCGGTACGCGAACAGCTTGAGCGTTTGCTTGAAAGGAAGCTTGAGGGATGAATATAAATGCGATACGGGAGCAATTTCCGATATTGCATCAAGAGATAAACGGGCATCCGCTCGTTTACTTGGACAGCGCGGCATCTTCTCAGAAGCCGCGTTCCGTCATTGATGCGGTCAATCGGTATTATGAGCTTGATAACGCGAATGTTCACCGCGGAGTGCATACACTTGGATCTAGAGCAACCGATGCTTTTGAAGGTGCTAGAGCTAAGGTAGCAGCATTCTTGAACGCGGAAACGCCCGAACAAATTATTTTTACCAGAGGCACAACAACTGCTCTGAACTTAGTCGCTTCAAGCTACGCAAGAGCTGTATGCGGCGAAGGTGATGAAATTGTTATAACGCCAATGGAACATCACAGTAATCTTATACCATGGCAACAGGTTGCAAAAGCAACAGGTGCTACATTGAAATATATTCCATTACAACCTGATGGCACGATTTCTATTGATGATGTTGAATCTACTATCACGCCAAATACGAAGGTAGTTTCCATTACCCATGTATCGAATGTGCTGGGAGTAGTTAATCCAATCAAGGAAATCGCAGCAATTGCACACCGCAATGGTGCAGTAATAGTAGTTGATGGAGCGCAGAGTACTCCTCACAAGCGTGTGGATGTACGTGATCTTAATGTCGACTTCTATGCCTTTTCGGGACATAAGATGTGCGCACCTACCGGAATAGGCGCTCTTTACGGGAAGAAGGCATTGCTGAATAAGATGGAGCCAATTGAATTTGGTGGGGAAATGATCGACTTCGTAGATCTTTATGAATCTACGTGGAAAGAAATTCCTTACCGCTTTGAAGGCGGAACTCCAATTATTGCTGGAGCAGTAGGCTTAGGAGCTGCAATTGACTTCCTTGAGAGTATCGGTATGGACGAAATCGACCGTCATGAGAAAAAACTGACAGCATATGCTTATGATAAGCTGTCGACTATTGAAGGAATTGAGATCTACGGACCTAAAACAGATCGCGTAGGGCTTCTTACTTTCAACTTAGGGGATGTTCATCCTCATGATGTAGCTACCGTCCTAGATTCGAAAGGTATTGCAGTAAGAGCAGGACATCATTGTTGCCAGCCTTTGATGCGTTGGTTGAATGTTTCGGCAACGGCTAGAGCGAGTTTCTATTTATATAATACTGAAGATGAAATTGACCGTTTAGCCGATGCGTTAATACAAACAAAGGAGTTCTTCGGTCATGGAATTGAATGATTTATATCGTCGAGTAATAATGGATCATTATAAAAACCCACGCAACCGTGGAACTTTGAATGAAGAATCGGTTACGATCAATCTTAACAACCCGACATGCGGAGATCGTATTTCGTTACAGCTTCAAGTTATTGACGGTAAAGTTGCTGATGCTAAGTTCACGGGCGAAGGTTGCTCCATTAGTATGAGCTCCGCATCGATGATGACAGAAGCTATAAAGGGTAAATCATTCGAGTCAGCGATCCACATGGCTGAGAAGTTTTCAGCGCTGATGAAGGGTGAGCCTGTAGAGTTCGAAGAGCTTGAAGATATTGAAGCTTTATCCGGTGTTAATAAATTCCCTGCGAGAATTAAGTGCGCTACATTAGCATGGAACGCGCTTCGCAAAGGGATTGAAAATGAAAACGAGAAGCAGTAACAGTCATACGAAGTAAGTTTTGCTTCACAAAACTAGGCTGATGCTTACGAAGTAAGTTTTGCTACTCAAAACTTTGAAGGAGTGAAAAACCATGGCAAAGTCAATGCCGGAAATGGAAGATTATAAATATGGCTTCCGCGACGAGCATAAAGCGATTTTCCAGTCGGGTAAAGGGTTAACGCCTGAAATCGTTCGTACCATCTCCCAGATGAAAAACGAGCCTGAATGGATGCTTGAATTCCGTCTGAAATCATTAGAGCAATTTTACAAAATGGAAATGCCTAACTGGGGCGGCAACATGGATGATTTGGATTTCAATGAAATCCAATATTATGTTAAGCCATCCGAGAAACAAGGTAAGACATGGGAAGAGGTTCCTCAAGAAATTAAGGAAACTTTCGATAAACTAGGTATTCCTGAAGCAGAACAAAAGTTTCTTGCTGGTGTATCAGCTCAGTATGAATCCGAGGTAGTTTATCACAGCATGGCAGAGGACTTGGAGAAGCAAGGCGTTATCTTTACAGATACTGACACTGCACTTCGTGAACACCCTGAACTGCTTAGAGAATATTTCGGTACAATTATTCCTCCAAATGACAACAAGTTTGCTGCGCTTAATAGTGCGGTTTGGTCAGGTGGAAGCTTTATCTATGTACCTAAAGGTGTACGTTGTGAAATTCCGCTTCAAGCGTACTTCCGTATTAACTCTGAAAATATGGGTCAGTTCGAGCGTACATTGATCATTGCTGATGAAGGCAGCTCTGTACACTATGTAGAAGGCTGTACAGCTCCAATTTACAGCACGAACTCGCTTCATAGTGCGGTTGTTGAGATTCTTTGCAAAAAGGATTCCAGCGTACGTTATACTACGATTCAAAACTGGGCTCCAAACATTTACAATCTCGTTACAAAACGTGCGATTGCTGATGAGAATGCATCAATGGATTGGGTAGATGGAAACATTGGTTCCAAGCTGACTATGAAATACCCAGCTGTTGTATTGCGTGGTCGTGGTGCAAAAGGAATGGTATTGTCCATTGCTGTAGCAGGTAAAGGTCAACATCAAGATGCAGGCGCAAAAATGACACATTTGGCACCTGATACAAGCTCGACTATCGTTTCTAAATCGATCAGTAAACATGGCGGTAAAGTAACTTACCGTGGTTTAGCATCATTCGGACGTAACTCCGATGGAGCTAAAGCAAACATTAAGTGTGATACACTAATTCTTGATAATGAGTCGACTTCGGATACGATTCCTTACAATGAAATATTTAATGACAATATTACTCTTGAGCATGAAGCGACAGTATCAAAGGTTTCTGAAGATCAACTCTTCTACCTAATGAGCCGTGGTCTAAGTGAAGACGAAGCTACTCAAATGATCGTTATGGGTTTCATCGAACCGTTCACTAAGGAACTTCCTATGGAGTACGCAGTAGAGATGAACCGTCTAATCAAGTTTGAGATGGAAGGTTCCATCGGTTAACAATAACATTGAAAGGCCCTGCTTGCAGTGATTTATATCACAGTAAGCAGGGCCTTTTTTGTACATTATTTATTATAGATAAACGTGTTTGATTTCATAATCGCGTTCGATTGTTAAATCGATAAACTGGGAGCCGATTTGAACAAGCGGTCTGAAAAATTCGGTTGGATGAGTCATAATTATTAATCCAATTTCCTCATTGTTTAACTGGACACGTTTACCGATGAAATTAGGAATCATATGTTTAATGAACGTATGTGTAGTTGTTGGGTCTAATTGAGAGAAGCTTAAACGATGAAGCTCCTTTAATACGTATAGCAAGTCACGTTCCTTCTGGTATACGCGAGCTGATATCATTGCGCTATAAATATCGACGACAGCAATGATCTTCGAAATTGGGTGAATTTGATCTCCTACGAGGCCATGAGGATATCCGCTTCCGTCCATACGTTCATGATGCTGAAGTGCTCCAACTGCAAGCTTCGGATCATTGAAGGATTTCATCAAAATAGTATGTCCATACTCCGTATGGCGCTTTACTTCGTCGAATTCTTCAGTGGTTAGTTTTCCTGGTTTATTTAAAATGGCGTCATCGATTTTGCATTTACCGATATCGTGAAGGAATCCTGCTTTTCCAATCATTGAAGCTTCCGAGAGGCTATAGCCTAACCAAGTAGCTAAATAATACGATAACATGCCAACTTGTACGGAATGTTGATAGGTATAATCATCTTCTGTATTAAGAAGTAATAACATCGAAACTACGTCACGCTCGAGCTGAAGATTGTTCAGAAGCGGCTGAACAATTGCTTGAACTTCTTCACTATCAATAGAATCAAATTCTAAGGCTGTAGAGAAGAAACTTTCAAAACTCTTGACAGCGTTTTCGTAAATGGGCTGTACCGTAGGCAGCCATTTAGGTGTAGCGGTAGATTCTAGTGTTCGTGCAGCAACCTCATCTACAGTTATTATTCGATCTTCGATATCAACAAAATCGATTTGGTGTTGAAGAAGACGAGAAACTTCTGTTGTATATAATTTTGTACCTTTGGAAAGTACATGCAGCCCATAATGATTAAAGATATCGCCGCGTAATTGATCACCGTCTATTAAGTCCGTAACATGAATCCTCATAGTGACACCTCTGGAAATTATTATCATTCAATAGTCGTATGCAAGGTATACGAGGTATAATTAGCATTAATAGTAGCAATCAATTCACTAGATGGCAATATGAGGGACTCATAAATGCTACTAATTACCTAATAATTCAGCATAAATCGACCTTGCTTTTGTCGAATCTTCGGTCCCTTGTACGATTGCTCTGCCATCGGCGAACAGAATAAGTGAAAGTTGATCATTCAGATGTAGCTTAATCAAATAAGGATTTTGTTCAACGTTCCCTATTTTCGTGAAGTTTGCTGCGATGCTGTTTAGATCAAGCTTTGCATATATTCCTGGAGTTATATGTACGGATTGTCGTCCACACAATGTAACTGCAATCGGTTCTTGCCTATTGCTTTCCAAAAATAGATAGTGATTGTGCGCACATGCGGGGCAATCATTACGACGTGCTCCTGAGACATTCAGAGGGAGCCATGTGTGGTTCCAAAGGTCTATTTGTAACAATGTGCGATGTAATGCCTGGTGATTGCTAGTGAGTAGCTTGAGTGCTTCTGTGGCCTGTATGGATGCAATCATATCAATGATAGGTGAAATGACTCCTGCTGTGTCGCATGTGTCTGTCGTCCCAGGTGGCGGTGGTTCTGGGAACATGCACCTATAACAAGGCGACTCCATCGGTAAGATGGTCATCGTCATACCGGAAGAGCCAACAGCTCCTCCATATATCCAGGGTACGTTATGTTTGATGCTGTAATCATTGATCAAGTAACGGACGGAAAAGTTATCCGAACCATCCAATATAAGATGAACATCAGAAAGCAATTTTTCCGCATTCTGACTAGTGAGGTCTGCTGCAATTGGATCAATTGAAATGGAACTATTAATAGCTCGTAGATGAGCTGCAGCAGCTTCAGCTTTTGGAAGGAGAGCGAGTGCATCGGCTTCTGTATAAAGCATCTGTCGCTGTAGATTGCTCCACTCTACAATATCTCTATCGATTATCCGAACATACCCGATCCCTGCTCGAACAAGATGCTGCGCTATAACTGATCCAAGTGCCCCTATTCCAACAATAGCAATGCGAGCCTGACCGAGCTCTTTTTGTCCAGTTGCACCGATGTTCGCATAACGGATTTGTCTAGAATATCTATTAGATGAAGAGGTGAGATTTTCAGAGATTAATTGCAAGGGGTCTTGAGCATAGTTGTTCTCTGATTGATTCATAGTAAGTAACCTCCTCTGTTAATTGGATAGGGGAATTGTTGGGTTCCAAGGACCTTGCTGACTGCCCTTCCACTCGGAGCCGTCTGACCAAATTTCTTTTTTCCAAATAGGCACAATTTGTTTCAAACGTTCTATTGCATAACGGCTTGCGCTATAGCATTCATCGCGATGAGGAGCAGATACGGCAATAACAACGCTTGTTTCAGCTAAGTCAACAACTCCAATTCGATGACTAATCGCACAAAGTGAACCCGGCCATTGCTGGGCGATTTCATCACCGATCTTGCGCATCATAGCAATTGCCATTGGAGCATAAGCTTCGTATTCCAGATGTACGGTTTGAATACCTTGTGTCCATTCCCGTGTCGTACCAACAAATGCTAGAGAAGCACCGTGTTCTTTTACGATTACTTTAGCTAACACCGCATCTGCAAGAATGGCTTTATCTGTTATAACATATAGTTCATCTACAGGATTTTCTGTAATAGGACTGTCTTCATCTTCACCACCAGATACAGGCGGCAGCATAGCCAGTTCATCTTGAATGTGAAGTGATTGGTCCTCCAGAGCGTAAGTATGATTGCGTGCGATAAATGAGACTTGAATCAATGCTGCGTGCTCCGGAAATTGTGCTGTTATCATTTCTTTCAATTGAGAGACTGTCAGTTCGTCTTGGTCCGAAGAAATGAGTAGTGTACTGCTGCCAAGACGTTCTTGCAAACCTGCGAATAAAGCTATTTTCCATTGAAATTTCATAGTTGAAAACCTCTCGTATCGATGTTGTAAAGTCGTTAATAGAATACCATAAAGGAACGAAAAATGTTATGCTTGAGGCTACACAGAAAGGAGTGCGCATTATGCAAACCTTGACGGATCGTTTTGGACGAAATCATAACTATTTGCGTATTTCGGTAACGGATCGTTGTAACTTGCGTTGCTTATATTGCATGCCAGAGGAAGGCGTTGAATTTACGGAATCCACGAATCTAATGAGCTATCCTGAGATTGTGGAAGTAGTAGAGGCTGGAGCATCACTAGGCATTAAGAAGCTAAGAATAACAGGCGGAGAGCCTTTAATTAGACCAAATTTGGAACAATTGATAGCAAGACTGGCAGCGATACCTGGCATTGAGGATATCGCACTTACGACAAATGGTGTGTTTTTAGCTAACAAAGCAAAAGCGCTAAAGGAAGCGGGCTTAAACCGCGTTAATATAAGTTTGGATACGCTTGATCCTGCAAGATTTAAGTTTATTGCTAGAAGCGGGGATTTAAAGCGGGTTATGGAAGGTATTGAAGCAGCTGCAGAGGTAGGTTTTCATCCTATCAAATTGAATTGTGTTTTACTTAAAAATGTGAATGAAGATGAAATCGCACAGTTTCTGAAGCTTGCATACGAACAACCGCTTCATGTCCGATTTATTGAATATATGCCAATTGGTCATGATGATGAAAATTGGAGAAATCACTATTTGCCGCTGTCTCGCGTTTTGGAAATAGCAACTGAACAAAATTATGAAATTAGCAAACGAGATGATATTCATGGGAACGGTCCTTCGGAAGATTGGGAGATGAAGGGTGGAGTAGGCTCTTTTGGTCTGATTCATCCGATTAGCGATCATTTCTGCAAAAATTGCAACCGATTGAGATTGACGGCAGATGGAAATATTAAGCCGTGTCTATACTGGGTTGATGAGCTCAATGTAAAGGATGCGTTTGGAAATTCGGAAGCAATGCGGGATATCTTTTATAAATCGATGGACATAAAGCCGGAAAACCATGAGATGGCAGCAAGACTATTGAATGGTGCTCAAACTCATGTTCCGACTGATCGACGTATGTCGCAAATAGGCGGCTAGTTAAAGCGATGAGGAGGCGTGGTTTAATTTGACGGATCGCTCACAGGCTCAAGTGGTACTTCTGCATAGTAATGATATTCACAGTAGACTGGAGAACGCTGCACGCATCGCCACTATTATTGCAGAGGAAAGGCGAACCAATGGTGCAGATCGTGTGCTCGCAGTCGATTGCGGTGATCATATGGATCGTATGCGTCAGGAAACAGAAGGCAGCGATGGAATGGTTAACCTGGAGCTTTTGCTCGAAGCGGGATATGAGGTAGTTACATTAGGTAATAATGAAGGACTTACTTACTCAAGTGAAGTACTATCCAATCTTTATAAGCAGCCCTCTCAGCCAGCAGTTGTATGTGCAAATATGGAGCTTACTTCAACAGGTGAACGTCCAGAATGGATGCATCCGTATACAATCATTGATAAAAACGGTATCAACTTCGGAATAATCGGTGCTACCGCTAACTTTTATGAGTTTTATTTGCTGCTTGGCTGGACGACTTCAGAACCGCTACAAGCTATCCGTGCTCAAGTTGCAGAGCTTAGAGGCAAGGTGGACGTTATCGTTGTAATGTCGCATCTTGGTTTGCCATTGGATCAGAGGATGGCAATGGAAATTGACGGTATAGATCTCATTTTGGGTGCACACACACATCATCTTTTAGAAGAACCATTAGTTATTAGAGATACGACGATATGCGCCGCAGGTAAGTTTGGCGATTACATAGGGCGAGTTGAGATTACAATTGACAAAATGACGGGTCGTCCACTGTTTAAAGGCGAGTGTATACCTACAGGAGCGTTTCAGGAGAAAGCGCAAGCTTACGACATCATTTTAAAATATAGAGAAATTAGTCGCCATCGCTTGAGTCGAGTGGTATCTACTTTGTCTGTCCCCTTAACTCAAAACCCAGAGAGGGAGTCCCCATTTAGCAATTTGCTTGCAGCAGGATTAAGAAAATGGACGGATGCTGAGATAGGGTTAGTCAACTCTGGTCAATTACTGGGAAGTTTATCAATAGGTGACGTTACTTCGGGCGAACTCCATGCGTTATGTCCTTCGCCAATTAATCCTTGCCGAATGATTATTGCAGGGGAATATATTCGTACTGCACTTGAGCAGTCTCTACTAGAGGATTTTTTCCGCAAGCCAATCAAAGGATATGGGTTTCGTGGTGTAGTGCTCGGAAAACTCGCAGTTGATGGAATGAACATTACATATGACAATACGCGTCCCGCTATGAACAAACTAATCTCTGTAAAAGTAAATGGTGAGGAACTTTTGGATGCAAAGTTGTACACAGTTGGTTCAATCGATATGTTCAGTTTCAAAGCTGGCTATGAGTCACTTTCCAAGGCGGAGAAATTTGACTACTACTTACCCCAGTTTATTAGAGATGTAATCGAGCATGAACTTGCAATTCCAGCGTCCCTTCAGCTCTGCCATGAGCATAGATGGCATCAAACTGGTGCAATCCAATCTAATTAGAAGGGAAATTGACACATTTTGTCGAATAATTAGGATAAAATGGTTGCGAATTTATGATTTTTCACTTAAATTAAAATAATAAGCGGTTTTTTCCGATAGTAATTGTACAGAGGACGTTTAGGAAAGGACCGAGAAGATGCGCTTGCTACCAATTTCGCAGTGTGAGCCGGGTATGAGGCTAGCAAAAAAAATATTTTCAGAAGATGGTATCGTCCTTCTCGGCGATCATATGGAACTAACATCACGTCTAATTACAAGACTGGAACAATGTGGTGTCCAATATGTCTACGTAGAGGATCATCGTACGGATGATATTACCCCACCTTCAATTATTAGTGAGGAAACGTTCCGAGTAGCCATTAAAGAAATACGAACGAGTTTTCGAGAAATGATGGATCGCCCTAACAAAAAGAAGGGGGTTACTTTTCCATACATTGCTCAACCGTTCAAACAAATGATGAATCTAATTATTGACGATCTATCTAATCATAAAGATGCAATGATTATGCTCATGAATATGGGTACTGTAGATCATTATTTGTTTCAGCACTCGCTAAATGTTTGTGTTTATACGACATTGCTCGGAATGTCCAGTGGTTATTCTCGTGAAGAAGTGACGACGCTTGGCATGGGAGCATTACTGCACGACATAGGAAAGACGCAAATTTCTACAGATGTACTTAAAAAACCTGGCACTTTATCAAATAGTGAGTTCGAATTAATGAAACGTCATGCGCAAATGGGGTATCAGTTATTAAAGGATGAGCCTAATTTACCTCTTATCGTTGCTCATTGTGCTTTTCAGCACCATGAGAGGCTGGACGGTAGTGGATATCCTAGAGGTATTAAAGGAAATGAAATTCATGATTATGCCAAATGGATTGGATTAGTAGATTCCTACGATGCGATGACGACTAATCGAGTTTATCGCTCGCCGATATTGCCGCATGATGCGATGGAACGACTATATGCTGGAACTGGAACGCTCTATGAGCAAAGTATGTTGCAACAATTCCGTGACAAAGTAGCAATTTATCCTATAGGGATATCCGTAAAACTTCATACTGGTGAGCGAGGTATCGTTGTTGATCTTAATAGCAGTTACCCTCATCGTCCCATTGTTCGAGTTTTAAATAATGAAGCGGGAGAACAATTGAAAGCACCTTACGAAATCGATCTATCGAAACAACTAACAATGATGATTGTTGGAGTAAACGAGAAAGAAACGGATGCACAACTTGTATAGCATTTTACAACTTAATATATAGGTACATACAACAAATTCTGTACAGTATGGATCAAAGAAAGAGGGGCCGACTAGGCTCCTCTCTTGTATTTATATTAGGATATAAGAGCTAATGCCGAATGAATTAATGGACATCTTAATGTGAGATTAAAGAGTCAAGTATGTCTCAAGACGATGTTTAACGTCTGACCAGTCACGGTCAATAATACTGTAAACAACACTATCACGAATATATCCATCCGGCAGTATCATATGATTTCTTAAGTAGCCTTCTTTAACTGCTCCGAGTCTCTCGATCGCAGTTTGGGAACGCGTATTCCGACTATCTGTTTTGAGTTGTACACGTATGGTTCCCAGCGTTTCGAAGCAATACTTAAGAATCAAATATTTGCATTCCGTATTAGTTGAAGTTCTCCATACGGAGGGGGTTAGCCAAGTAGATCCAATCTCCAAGCTTTTATAAGGTACAGAAATATTAAATAAACGAGTACAGCCGATTAACTGCCCAGTTTCTCGATCCACAATGACATAAGGAATTGCATTCTGTTGTTCCAAAGCTTCATGCACATACGCGCTTGAGCTTTCAAGTGAATCTACACGAGTTCTAACAAATGACCAAACTTCAGGAAAGTTACCTGCATTATATATGCCCTCGCTATGATGAAGTTCCATAGGCAGCAATTGCACTTTATTACCTGTAAGTACGACAGGGCTCGTTGTAATCATTTGACATCTCAACCTTTCATAGTAGTTCATTTAACAATAATTACTATAGGGATTGTAGTCAAGCGTGAGATTTTGGGAAAAAGTTACTGGGGAAAGTGGCTTTATTTCATCATAATTAGAACAAAAGGTAGACTGTTGGTTTCTTTTCCAGTATATAGGGATATGCTAATAAAGACGCGGATTTATTTGCTTCCTGCCCCATCTAACATTACAATGAAAGAGATAAAAATATTAAGATATTAAGTCAGGTGCTGAAAAATATGAACATAGTAGATACACAACCAATACATTCACGTAGCTCCGTATCATCGTCCTTGCCGCTACTTACCCCAATGAATGATCCTTGGGACCCAATAAGATCACTCCAGAAGTATGGTCAACATCGATTGACTAGTGTCGAAATGACTGTAACTAATCTATGCAATATGCGCTGTGAACACTGTGCTGTTGGCGATACGCTAGTGATGACTGAGCCGGACAAAATTCCTTTAGCATCAATGCTGCAAAGGCTGGATGAAGTTGAACATTTAGAAACAATCAGTATTACAGGCGGAGAGCCGACATTTTCTGATCGTACAGTTAACGATTATATGGTTCCGTTGCTTAAGTATGCTAGGAGCCGTGGTATTCGCTCACAAATTAACTCCAATGTGACGCTTCCTTATAGTAGATACGAGAAGCTTGCTCCATATCTGGATGTCATGCATATTTCATTTAATTACACGAACGCTAACGATTTTCACCAAGTGGGCTTTGCAAAAGCTGGTCATACCGTTTCTCTTAGCGCTGCGGCTAAACTATACGATCGTATGATAGACAATGCCAAAAGACTCAGTGATGCAGGTGTGTTGGTATCTGCTGAATCGATGATTAACTACCGTACATTTGACAAAATCGATGAAATTCATCGTCTAATTGTAGAGATGGGCTGTCAGCGGCATGAAGTGCATCCGATGTACCCAAGTTCCTTTGCTAAAGATCTGCCCGTCATAACACGTCAGCAGATGCGGCAATCAATTGAGCTTTTACTGGAAAGTCGCGACCCTTCCGTGTGGCTGTTATTTGGCACCCTTCCTTTCTATCATTGCAGTAATGATGTAGAGGAAAGAAATCTTCTTAAGCGTCTAGCAAATGAGCCCAATACGACCGTTCGGAACGACCCAGATGGACGGAACCGTCTAAATGTTAATTTATTTACTGGGGATGTATTCGTAACGGACTTCTCAGATGTACCTGCATTCGGTAATATTGCTCATTCAAAGTTGGATGATCTGTTTGATCGTTGGTTAGTGCACCCGCTTGCTGACAGTGTTAATTGTCATTGTCCTGCTGCTTCTTGCTGTGGGCCGAATTTGCTCGTAAAAGATATGTATTACAAAAATGATAATTTTCACATGCGAAGCGCCATACTTGAATAGTAGTAAAGGGAGGAGGGGGACGCATGTCTATACGAGCGATCATTCTGATAGCAGTAGGTCTGTTTCTTATTTATTTGATGTTCACAGTAGGTGCGCCGTTCTTGCTCGCACTCATTGTAGCAATTTTTCTGGAGCCAGTTAATGGATTTATGATGAAACGCTTCAAGATGAATCGGCTACTATCTGCCGTTATAACGTGTACGTTGTTTACTGTTATATTTATTGGGTTAATCGTACTGCTTGGCATCAAGATTGTAGCGGAGCTCATTGCATTTATGAATAAGCTTCCTCATTATTTTGAAAATGCCATCGAGTTTTTTGATCAGCTACTTATCGATATGAGAGGGATGTATCAAACATTGCCTCCAGAGTCGGTTACGACGTTAGAATCTTATTTATTAAAATTAACGGATACGATATCAACGTTGGTAGAAAAGTTGTCCAGTACAGTTGTAGTATTTGCATCAACATTGCCGGGCATGTTTATTTTCTTCATTGTGTTTTTTGTTGCAGTGTATATGTTTAGCTTCAGTCTAAATACGATGAAGTCTTCATTCTTATTATTTTTTGAAGAATCCTCAAGAGCTCAAGTTGATCAAGTATTAAATAACTTAAGAAAATCTATATTTGGTTTTCTTCGTTCACAAATCATTCTTAGCGCGATGACTTATATTCTTTCATTGGCCGGCTTGCTTATTTTGGATGTTAAATATCCGATGGCAATCGCCTTGTTAATCATTATTGTAGATATATTGCCAATACTAGGAACAGGATCAGTTCTTGTACCTTGGGCATCGTATTTGATCCTTACTGGAGATGTATTTACAGGCGTTGGATTAATTGTATTGTTCTTAGTCATTACAGTGTTCCGCCGCGTTGTTGAGCCAAAAATACTCGGTGATTCTGTTGGAATAGGTGCTTTGTCGGCATTAATTAGTTTATATGTGGGCTTTAAGCTGGTAGGTATTATTGGCGTATTTATTGGACCGCTTATCGTCATCATTTATATGGCGGCTAAGCAGGCGGGTTTGTTCCAAAACAAGATAAAGTTGTAAAAATAAGTTGACAGTCGTCTTCGGCTGGCGTTATAGTCTAACAAGGAAATCCACTAGGGGCGCCGAAAGGCTGAGATAAAGCATTTGCTTTGGTCCCTTTGAACCTGATCTGGGTCATGCCAGCGTAGGAAAGTGGGACGAACGGATTCGCTCTAGCAGTGATTCCGCATAAAGTGTGTGCAGCTGCTCATATTGCTCTAGTCTCTGATATAGTAACTATCAGCTGATTTCGGGAGTAAGTGATTAGAAATGCAACGTCCTCTAACTTTCTCATATGACTGTGTGTGCCTCCAGGTGGAATTCCAATAATTCCATTCGGGAGGTTTTTTGTTATGTTGACAACACCACTACCAGGCAGTCGCAAAGTATATGTTACGGGGTCAAAACCGTCTATAGCAGTTCCAATGAGAGAAATTGCTCTGTCGCCAAGCCAAGGTCGTAATGGTGAAGAAATTGCAAATGATGCTATACGTGTCTATGATGCAAGCGGTCCATACACTGATCCAGAATATACGGTTGATGTAAGAGCAGGGCTTCCTCTACTTAGAGAGGAATGGATTACGGAGAGAGCAGACGTTGAATCCTATACTGGTAGAGAAATCAAGCCTGAAGATAATGGCTTCACATCGGAAGAAAGAGCACTTGCACGTGGTGCTGAACTATTTCCACAACAATCAAGACGGCCGCTTCGTGCAAAAGAAGGACAGAATGTTACACAGATGCACTATGCTCGCAAAGGTATTATAACGCCAGAGATGGAGTATATCGCGATCAGAGAAGGTATGTCTGCTGAATTTGTTAGGGATGAGGTGGCCATTGGTCGTGCCATTATTCCAGCAAATATAAACCATCCAGAGTGTGAGCCGATGATTATTGGACGTGGGTTCCACGTCAAGATTAATGCCAATATCGGTAACTCCGCAGTTGCATCATCAATCGAAGAAGAAGTTGAGAAGATGACTTGGGCAACTAGATGGGGTGCTGATACGATCATGGATCTATCGACGGGGAAAAACATACATACAACAAGAGAATGGATTGTACGCAACTCTCCAGTACCTGTAGGTACAGTGCCGATCTATCAAGCATTAGAGAAAGTGAATGGCAATGCTGAAGATTTGAGCTGGGAAGTGTTCAGAGACACTTTGATCGAACAAGCAGAGCAAGGTGTCGACTATTTTACTATTCATTCCGGTGTGTTACTTCGATATATTCCGCTAACTGCGAAGCGGGTAACGGGCATTGTTTCACGTGGTGGCTCGATAATGGCTGCATGGTGTCTAGCCCACCACAAGGAAAACTTTTTATATACACACTTTGAAGACATCTGTCTCATTATGAAGCAATACGATGTTTCCTTCTCGCTAGGTGACGGACTGCGTCCTGGCTCAATTGCGGATGCGAATGACGAAGCACAGTTTGCAGAACTCGAAACGTTAGGTGAGCTTACGAAGATAGCTTGGAAGCATGATGTTCAAGTAATGATTGAAGGTCCAGGGCATGTACCGATGCATATGATCAAAGAAAACATGACGAGGCAATTGGAAGTTTGTGACGAGGCTCCATTCTATACACTTGGACCACTAACGACCGATATTGCACCAGGATACGATCATATTACTTCAGCAATTGGAGCAGCAATGATCGGTTGGTTTGGGACAGCAATGCTTTGTTATGTTACGCCGAAGGAGCATCTTGGATTGCCGAATAAGGAGGATGTAAAGGAAGGCGTTATAACATACAAAATTGCAGCCCATGCGGCCGATTTAGCAAAAGGGCATCCTCATGCGAAGCTTCGTGATAATGCACTTTCGAAAGCTCGCTTTGAATTCAGATGGCGGGATCAGTTCCATCTGTCTCTTGATCCAGAACGTGCAATGGCATATCACGATGAGACACTTCCAGCGGAAGCAGCGAAGTCTGCACATTTTTGTTCTATGTGTGGACCGAAGTTTTGCAGCATGCGCATTACACAGGACATACGGGACTATGCGGCTAAGAACGGGATGGAAACAACGGAAGCGATTGAAGCAGGCATGAAAGAAAAGTCGGATTCATTTAAGGCGGCCGGGAGTTCGATTTATGCATAATGGAACCGATATCTTGTGGCAGGATCGGTATTCGAGACAAACGAAGTTTGCACCAATTGGACCCCATGGACAGGTGGAATTTCAACAATCCTGCGTGCTCATTGTCGGATGTGGAGCATTAGGTTCGTCACTTGCACAACACATGGTTCGTGCTGGGGTCGGAGAAGTTAGAATCATCGATCGAGATTTCGTAGAACCGAGCAATTTGCAAAGACAAGTACTGTTTAATGAAGCTGATGCGTTAGCGGCAGTGCCAAAAGCGGTTGCTGCTTCGGAGAAGCTCCGCTTAATTAATAGTCAGATTCAAATTGTTGCTCATGTAGCTGATGTAAATGCACATACAGCTTGGCACTTTGCAAAGGGTGCAGATATTGTACTGGACGGTACGGATAATGCTGCTACAAGACTTCTGCTTAGTGATGTTTGTTATGGACTGAATATTCCGTTTGTTTACGGAGGTGTTACCGGTTCAAACGGAATGTCCGCTATGCTTGTACCAGGCAAAACAGCTTGTTTACGTTGTTTGATTGGCGAGGAACATTCAACAGATGAAGGGGATAATTGTTCCACAGTCGGCGTATTGTCCCCTGCTGTAGAATTTGTAGCATCGCTTCAAACAATTGAAGTGTTGAAATGGCTAAGCGGCAATCGAGATGCTCTTAGGCAGTCTTTGGTCAGCGCAGATTTGTGGAAATTTAATTTTCATGAATCTAGTCTACCAGCTCCCTCAAATCAATGTTCACATTGTGGTGATACTGCTGCACGTAACAATCGTAAAGTAGGGGCTTCTGAAGGGCGGATTGCCCCAATCAAAATGGAGAGCACGGTTGTGCTATGCGGAAGAGATTCTGTTCAAGTTACTTTACCTCATCAAATAGAATTGGATTTGATGCGAAGAAAACTTGAGGGAATGGACTGTGAGCTCACTGTAAATCGCTATTTAGTCAAAGCGAGCTTAAGAAGCGGGGAAAGCTTGGTGCTTTTTCCTGATGGAAGAGTATTAGTCCAAGGTGTTGTAGATTCTGCTAAAGCAATCCAATTATGCGAGCATTATTTGCTTGGTGAATTGATTAGATAGAAGACTAGTCGCAATAGGCAGAGGAGGACTAAGAGATGACAGCTAGTTCGAATTGGCGTCAGTTCCAACTGTACGTGATTACAGCTGAAAACAATCATCCAGAAAGATCGCTCCTTGAAGTAATGGAGCAGACGCTTATCGGCGGTGCAGATATTTTACAACTTCGAAACAAAACTGGAACACGGGAAACAGTGCTAGAGCAAGCGAAACAACTTAGATTGTTAACAAAAAAGTATAACGTACCTTTTATCGTTAACGATTATGTTGATATAGCGCTTGAAGTTGATGCCGATGGCGTTCATCTTGGTCAAGAAGATACGTCGATTGAACAAGCACGAGCATTGCTTGGTCCAAATAAAATTATTGGTATATCGACTCATAATATTAAACAAGCGATAGAGGCACAGCGAGCAGGGGCTGATTATATTGGCGTAGGTCCAGTATTCCCCACAGATACGAAACCTGGTCGTGCAGCAGTAACAACATCGTATATCACCGAAGCTTCAAATCAAGTTTCAATTCCATTCGTAGCAATCGGTGGAATAACACTGCAAAATATAGATCAAGTTTTAGCGGCCGGAGCTTTACGAATATGTGCTGTTTCAGCAGTTGTTGGTGACAATGATCCTGCGCAGATGTGCAAATTGTTACGTGAACGTATTGAGTTTGCCCAGAAGTCATCCAGTATTATTTCATCAGCAAAAGAGATTACGCTGAACGGACAGAAGCATACAACTACTGCTAATAATATTGCGCTGCTCATCGAGCAGTTAGGTCAAAGCAGCAAGCGACTTGTGTTGGAACTAGATGGTGCAGTTGTTCAACGTTCATTGTGGTCTGATACAGAGTTATCAAATGGTGCAAAAATTGAACTCATTCAATTTGTTGGGGGTGGCTAACGACATGGATCGCTATGTTGGTGCAGAGCCTTTTGTAATAGGAGGAAAGCAGTTAACTTCTAGATTTTTTCTTGGTACAGGTCGCTTTCCTAGTCCAGCAGTGCTACAAGGTGCGATCGATGCTTCAGGAACGGACGTTATAACTTTTGCGGTTAGGAGGGTAAATCTGGAATATGCTGAAGACGATTCCATTCTCCAACACGTCAGTGAACGGACGTTAACTTATTTACCTAATACGTCTGGTGCAAGAACGGCAGAGGAAGCTGTTCGCATTGCCAAATTAGCACGAGCAGCTGGTCTAGGCGACTGGATTAAGGTGGAGATAAGCGGCAGTCCTATCACTTTACTACCAGATCCATTTGAAACATTAAAAGCAACAGAGCAGCTCGTAAAGGAAGGTTTTGTTGTTTTGCCATATACTTCAGATGATCCTATTTTGTGCAAAAGACTAGAGGAAGCGGGAGCATCAGCGGTCATGCCTGGAGCATCGCCTATCGGGACAGGGCTTGGACTGCTTAATCCGTATAATCTCTCCCTTATTATCGCAGATGCCAAAGTACCCATTATAGTAGATGCGGGAATTGGCTCGCCGAAGGATGCTGCGGAAGCAATGGAGCTTGGTGCGGCGGCTGTTTTGGCGAATACACCTATTGCGAAAGCTAAGAATCCAATTGTAATGGCTAGAGCCTTTGCACTCGCAATAGAAGCTGGCAGAATGGCCCATAAAGCAGGTCGTATACCGAAGAAAAAATATGCTTCCGCAAGCAGCGATGAAGCGGGATCATTATTTCCGGAATTCGCTCGCAGCAGTGGAGCAGGAGGAAATGGCTAATGTCCGGGACAGTGCTCATCTTAGGGGGCGGAATCATTGGTTTATCTTGTGCATTCGAAGCTGCATGCAGAGGATATAACGTAACATTAGTGGAGCCCGAACGGTTAGGGGGTCAAGCTTCTGGAGCTGCTGCCGGGATGTTGGCACCTTTTTCTGAAAATACAGAGCAACCAGATGCTTTTTTTGGACTTTGTTTAAGCAGCTTGAAACAGTTCCCTGATTGGATTAATAAAGTGGAGCAGCATTCAGGTATTTCCGCCCAGTGGTTAAGGAGCGGCAGTTTAAACGTATTTCAACACGAAGCGGATTTATTGCCTATCCACTCCAGACTACGCTGGCATAATGAATGGGGCGCAAAAGCGGAGCTTATTGAAGGTTCTGTATTACATAATCTTGAGCCGAATCTTTCTAAAGAAGCTATCGCAGCCATTTATTATCCGGAAGAAAGTCATGTTTATGCACCTAAGCTCGTGGAAGCATTGGAGTTAGCATGTAGAAAACTGGACGTCAAATTTTTCGAATGTGCGGGTAATATATTATCGCTCGATCTTAGTGAAGAAGGAGAAGTATCAGTTCTGACTAGTGGGTTATTAGGAGCTGTCCGTGCGGAAAGAGCTGTCATTTGCTCAGGTGCATGGTCTGGAATGTTTGAACACTGGTTAGGCATCACAATACCTATACATCCGATAAGAGGGCAAATTTGTTCCTATGATGGCAGCATGGAAGAATTAAAACATATGGTCTTCTCAAGTCAAGCCTACTGGGTAGGCAAAAGAAATGGTCGCATCGTCTGTGGAGCATCAGAGGATGTGGCAGGATTCCAGACGAGTGTGACGGAGAAAGGAATCAATCGATTGGTTAAGAGCAGTGAACGATGGTTTCCATTTCTAGCTGCTCGAGATACGGCACATCGATGGGCTGGACTTAGACCAGCAACGACTGACGGGTTACCGCTACTAGGTACAGTAGGTGGTAAAAAATCCGTTATAATGGCTGCCGGTCATTATCGCAATGGTATTTTACTTAGTCCAGTCACTGCTCGATTAGTAGGTGATATGCTTGACGGAAACATGCATCATACAAGCTTATTGCCTTTCTCCCCAAATAGATTCACCTAACCATATGTGAGAGAATGCTGAAGAGCATTCTCTATTATTTATTATAGGGTCCAGCGAAGAACGACTCCGGCTTGGGTTAAGCCTCCACCGAATCCATGAAGCAACAATGTATGACCATTTTGTACTCGTCCATCTTTTATTGCATCATCTAAAGCAAGTGGAATCGAAGCAGCAGAAGTGTTGCCGTAATGGGCAATACTTGATAACGATTGATCCTCTTTAAACCCAATGCGCTCGTTTAGAGCATCAATAATGCGTTGATTGGCATTATGCGGTACGAACCAATCAATCTCTTCTATTGTAAGTCCACTTAAATGAATGAGCTTCCTAACCCCTTCAGCAACGCTGCTAATCGCCCAGCGATAAACTTCCCTGCCGTTCTGGACAAGCTTTCCGTTTGTTGCAATTGGATGTTCACCTATAGACGCTGACAAATTATTAAGGTAAACGTTGTGACCGCCGCTGCCATCCGTGTCAGAATAAGTGGCAATAAAGCTTGATTGTTCCTGAGATGTTCTCTCCATCATTACAGCTCCAGCACCATCGCCAAATATGATACATGTCGTACGATCCGAATAATCGGTTATTTTTGATAGAGCATCTGCCCCGACTACCAAAATTTTTCTATACATGCCTGTCAAAAGCATACCGTTCCCAAGCTGGAGTCCTGCGGTAAATCCAGCACACGCTGCTTGAATATCAATCGTTCCGCAATTGGTTACACCGAAGCGTTCCTGTACTCTGGCTGCCATGCTTGGAAAGATGGTATCGGGAGTTGATGTTGCTACAATAATATAATCAACATCTTCGATGTTGACGGAATATCGGTCAATCATATTCGTAATGGCGCTAAATATAAGATCACTCGTAAATTCATTCTCAGCGGCAATGCGGCGTTCGTGAATACCCGTTCGTTGAACAATCCACTCGTCACTCGTTTCTACAAGTTTCTCTAAATCCTCGTTAGTCAACTTACGTTCGGGCACATAAGTACCGATCGCTGTTATTTTAGCATTGGACCGTAGTAGTTCTCCCTTATTATGAGAAGTCATTCGCAGCACGCCCTTTACTATTGTGTATATTTTAGCACCTGATACTAATACTTGATACCAATCATATTGAATTTACATCCAGATGTCAATCTGCTGAATATGAGGGATAAGTATTGCGAACGATAAGCACATGCTTTCGAATAGAACATTGCTGTGGAATCTGATGAGGGGGTTATCTCATGCATAAAAAATGGACCGTTCTATCAGCAAGTCTTTTGCTCGGGACGATGTTATATGGCTGTAGTATGGACAAGCAAGGTGATTTGGGTAACAAAAATATTCGCACAAATAACATTAATGATCATTCGGGAGGAGAGTTCCTGCGAGATAAACGTTTCGCTGACGATGGAATGAACGAACGAAACCGTGTTAATGGGCGAAGGTTAAATAGTAATAATCTTGTCGGGTCTCATAAAAATTATCATTTAGAAATGAGCGGATACATTGCCGACAGATTGCAAGGGATTGAGGCAGTAAAATCATCGTACGTCATGTTAGCCGATAATAACGCTTATGTTGCAGTTTCACTGGTAGAGAAGGATCAAAAAGCTAACAGCAAAATGATGAGCCGAACGAACATTGGATTATTTGGTAAGGAAGGTGCTGCAACTGGGAAAAAAATGAGCAGCCTGTCTACGGGGCAAGAGAGGTTAACGGACGAGCTTGTATCAGAAATCGCAGCAGTTGTAAAAAAAATAAGGCCACATATAGACCATGTTTATGTGTCAGCTCATCCAGACTTTGTCGGCCGAATGAATGCCTATATGAACGATGTGAATATGGGTTATCCAGTACAAAATTATGTTATGGAATTTAACGCATTAGCAGAGAGAGTATTTCCTGTTGCTCCACCGAAAAGCGGGTTAAATAGTTCACAAACGAGCAGAAAGAAAGCAGGATTAATCGAGTAAAAGATAGTTGTGGCTATAAGACTGACTTGCCTAAGTGCTAGTCAGTTTTTTGTTGTTTTTTGTTATTTTAATTGACCTTAGGGATTGCATTCGATAAAGTGATAATGAGTTTGTAATACATATTATATTTGTTGGATATAGAAGGGGATTGTGATGGAGATGAGTAATGGCGTTTCCCGTACGATTATTGTTATGCTCTTGCTCTTCCTGCTTCTGCCAGGATTTACGAGCTATGCCGCTGAAAATTTATTAGTTAATGGCGACTTTGAACAGATTGATAATAAAATGCCTAAACATTGGATAAAAGCAGCGTGGGTAAAGGATGAAGGTGCGACAACATATGGAATTGACTCGGAAGATCCATATTCAGGCGCTTCGTCGATAGTTATACAAAATAACAGTGAAAATCATGCTCGATTCGTGCAGAAGGTAAAAGTTAAAGAAAATAAACTGTATCGATTCTCGGGTTATATAAAATCAGAAGAAATAAGTGCTAACGCAATTGGTGCACATTTATACGTTGATGGAGTGGCTGTGCAGTATCCGCAGATTCATGGAACGAGCGGTGCGTGGACATTTTTAGAGTATTACGGTAAAACAGGCAAGGGGCAAAAGGAATTAATGGTTGGCGCCAGTTTAGGCGGTTATGGGAGTATTAACAAAGGCAAGGCGTGGTTTGATGCCCTTTCGGTGGAAGAAGTGTCTTCAGCACCAGAAGGAGCTGCAGTATTTTTACTTGAAGCTTCCCAAGTAGAGGGAGAGAAAGCAAAAGAGCAACAGGTAACAGTTTCTATCTTGAAACCGTTACTCATTGCAGTATTATTTACGCTGCTCTTTGCTGCCATCTACACTAAATTATTTAGAGATCAACTTTGGCTTGAAAGACGCAGGAAATGGCTTCCTATTCTTTTATTTGGTAGTTTTGCAGCAGCCCTTGCCATTCGAATTATTTTGGCCATTACAAATGAAGGTTATGTCAACGATATTGCATTGTTTGTCTTTTGGTCCGAACATGTAGTTAAGGAAGGAATATCAGGTTTTTATCATACTGATATTTTTGTTGATTATCCGCCAGGCTATATTTATGTGTTATTCATCTTGGGTCATCTTAAAGAGTGGCTTGGGATTACTCAAGGTTCTAGCGGCATATTGCTTCTTTATAAGCTTCCGGCAATCGCAGCTGATTTACTTGCAGCGGCATTTATATTCCGTATAGCCAAAAAGAAGCTGAGTTCAATTACAGCGGTAGGTTTAGCTATCTTATGGTTGTTTAACCCAGCAATAATTGTTGATTCTGCTGCATGGGGACAGGTTGATTCGGTATTTGCTCTTGTTCTCGTCTTAGCTATTAGTGGAATTGCTGAACGGCGCTTTGGCAAGGCATCCGTTTGGTATGCGATTGCCGCACTTATTAAGCCGCAAGCATTCATTTTTATGCCAGTTTTATTGTTAGCCTTTATTATTCACAAAAAATGGCGAGCAGTCGCTGTCAGTGCTTATTATGGCTTTGGAACTTTTATTTTTCTTTCTCTCCCGTTTTTTTGGAGTCAAGGTGGTCTTATTGGTTTATTCAACTTATATAAGGAAACATTATCTTCATACCCTTATGCAACATTAAACGCATTTAACCTCTATTCTTTAAGTAATGCTAATTGGAAGCCAATTACTGAAAATTGGCTATTCATGAGCTATCAGAGCTGGGGTAATTTATTTATCTTGGTCGCAGTAGTTCTCGCTGTTTATTTTGCTTTTGCTAGTGCTAAGCGAGATGGAGAAAGGGAAGATCGTTCGTTTTTTATTGCAATGATTTTGATCTCTGTCGTATTTATAGTTGTCACGAAGATGCATGAACGATATATGTTCCCGATCATGTTGCTTAGTATATTTGCTTATATCCAGTCGCTTGATCGTCGAATATTACATTTGTTTTTCGGCTTTTCAATTACCAATTTTATAAATATGAGTTATGTGTTGGCATACAGCAAAGATACATCTAATGTTCCGATGGATGGTATAGTCATTGTTTGTTCTACAGTTAATATCGGTCTGCTACTTTATACACTTTATGTTGGTTACGATCGTTATAAAAGAGGGAACCTCTTGACGCTTGAGCAGAAATCATCGGAAGAGAAAGAAAAGGAGGACGATCTCATTCTGTCTGATTTTGAAAATGAAGGTTTAGAAAGTTCCAAACCAAAAGAAAAGCTGCTGAAACGTAAAGACTGGTATTGGATGGTTTGTATTACTGCTATCTATGCCATTGTCGCTATTGCAGGATTAGGTTCAATGAAGGGACCTGTTACTGATTGGCAGCCTGATGCAATGGGTCAAAGTTTCTATGTTGATCTTGGCGAGCCGAAGCGTTTGGAGCGTATTACAAGTCTAGGCGGTGTAGGAACTGGAAAATACAAATATGAATTTGGCATGACACCTGACAATTGGACAAATACTCTTGAAGTAGACAATAATCATGTTGCTGTCTTTTCTTGGAGAAGCCAAAAAATTGACCAAGAGGCAAGGTATGTGAAGCTAACAGTAACAGAAACGGGTTTTTCCATGTTAGAACTTGCATTTTATGAGGCAGGAAGTAAAGTGCCTCTTCCGATTGTAGCCATTAATGGCGAGCAATCTGGAGAACCAAGAAGAGGTTCTTTGGATGCGTTATTTGATGAGCAAGATCTGATGGTGTATAACCATAACTATATGAAGGGCAGTTATTTCGATGAAATCTATCATGCCCGCACTGCTTATGAGCATATTGAAGGGATTGTTGCTTATGAAAATACACATCCTCCGCTTGGTAAGCTCATTATCGCTCTAGGTATTAAGTTGTTTGGCCTTAATCCATTTGGATGGAGAATAGCGGGTACTGTCTTTGGAATTGCGATGATACCGATCATGTATTTGATGGCTAAACGTATATTTAAGAAAACAGCCTATGCAGCATTTGCTGGTGGTCTGTTAGCAGTAGATTTTATGCACTTTACACAAACGAGAATTTCTACAATTGATGTGTATGGCGTTTTCTTTATTATGCTTATGTTCTATTTTATGAATAAGTATGCAGCGATGAACTTTTATCGACAAAAAATAGCGGCAACGTTTGTTCCGCTTGGTTTGGCCGGGCTATTCTTTGGCTTAGGTGTAGCATCGAAGTGGATTGTACTCTATGGTGGTGCTGGACTTGCTATTATGCTCGCAATATCTTTAATTGAACGGTATAAGGAATACAAAGCAGCAAAAAGAATGCTAAAACGCGGGACTACGGATACAAAAATGGATGAAGCGGTTCTTCGGAGAATGATTACGGTTTTTCCAAAGTATACTTTGATGACGCTGGCCGTTTGTCTCATTTTCTATATTGCAGTTCCAGCTGGTATATATGCGTTATCCTATATTCCAGTACTTTCGGTCATGGAGGGCGGCTTTACGCTCAAAGCGCTTGTGGAATATCAAGTTCATATGTTCAGCTATCACAGTAAGCTAGTGTCCTCACATCCATTTTCTTCGTCGTGGTGGGAATGGCCGTTCATTCAACGACCACTATGGTATTATTCTGGGAGCGAGCTTGCAGCAGGAATGAAGTCGACAATCGTTGCAATGGGTAACCCGATCATTTGGTGGACGGGAATTATAACGATGTTAATAACGATCCCTCTGAGCATTAAGCGTAGAGACAAAGCAGTATATATGCTCTGGATAGCCTTCTTATCGCAATATGTTCCGTGGATGTTAGTAACTAGAGAAACATTTATTTATCATTATTTTGCGATGGTGCCGTTTAGCATACTTAGTATTGTGTATATATTTATGGTCATTGAGGAGAAGAAACCTGCCTTCTCAAGGATTAGAAATATATTTATGTTAGCAGCATTAGGTTTGTTCATTATGTTCTACCCAGCTTTGTCCGGAATGACTGTTTCAAAGTGGTATGTTGATACATGGCTGCGTTGGTTTCCTAGCTGGTTGTTCTAAAAAATGGATTTGAGGAGTTTTGACATGAAAGCATCGGTAACCTACAGTATAATAGTACCCATGTATAATGAAGAAGCTGTTATAGAGCATACGTATGAGCGGCTGAAGGTTGTGATGGATTCTGCGGGTCAGCCGTACGAGCTCATATTCGTTAATGATGGAAGTAAGGATAGAACTGTGGAGCTGATGAAACGTATTGGTGATCTTGATCCAAACGTTCGTCTAATCGACTTTTCAAGAAATTTTGGACATCAAATAGCGATATCGGCTGGAATGGATTATGCACAGGGTGATGCAATCATAGTTATTGATGCAGACTTGCAAGATCCTCCTGAAGTAATTCTCGATATGATTGATAAGTGGAAAGAGGGATTCGAAGTTGTATATGGCCGCAGATTAAAGCGTAAAGGCGAAACGCTATTTAAAAAATTAACTGCAATGGCCTTTTACCGTGTACTGCGTAGTATGACGAATGTTGATATTCCGCTTGATACAGGAGATTTCCGCTTAATTGACCGTAAAGTATGCGATGTGCTTCGAGGATTGAAGGAAAAAAACCGCTTCGTACGCGGGTTGATAAGCTGGATTGGCTTTAGGCAGACGAGTGTTGAGTATGTACGTGAAGAACGGTTTGCAGGAGAAACGAAATATCCACTGAGGAAAATGATCAGATTTGCTCTTGATGGAATAACTTCGTTTTCTTATAAGCCGCTCAAGATCGCTACCTATTTAGGTTTCTTTTTGTCACTTGGCAGTTTCATCTATTTACTTATTGTTATATACCAGAGGCTGTTTACCAATACAACTGAGACGGGATGGACAACGATCGTCGGTCTTAATTTATTGTTTAACGGCATCATACTTATATTGCTTGGTGTTATAGGCGAATATATTGGACGGATTTATGACGAGTCCAAAAATCGTCCGCTTTATATCGTTCGAGAAGTGCAAGGTTATGAGTCAAAAGAAACTGATCGTGAAGACACACGTGTTATTGAAGAGACGGAGCGAGTTAAGCATTATGTTAGATGAGAGACGCCGTAAATGGCTCATACAATTTATAAAGTTTAGTTTAATTGGTGTGCTGAACACCACGATTGATTTTCTCGTTTTTATGCTGTTAGTTGGTTTGAATGTCCATTATGCTGGTGCACAAGCGGGGGCTTATCTTGCTGGTATGACCAATAGTTATATTATGAATAGTACAATTACTTTTCGTGCAGAACGGAAAGACGACAGCAAAGCTGAGGGATGGAAGCGTAGGCTAAGGTTTCTATTTTGGAATGGTGTTATGTTGACACTCTCAGTTATGCTAATTGCATTTGCTTCCGAAGTGATCGGTCTGTCGGACTTACTAGCGAAGGCAATTGTAACAGCCCTTATTGTAGTTTTAAACTTTTATGGTACAAAAAGATGGGTATTTGTTAATAAAAGTGCTGTAGAAACGGGGTGATCCATTTGAGGAAGCTCTTAGCGTTTGGACTTGTCATAATAGGCGTATTGATTATTCTTTATCCAAAAGCAAGCGAGTGGTACGATATCCGTCAGGAAGAAAAGCTGATGGCAGAATGGGAAGAAAGTGAAATGAATGAGGAAGCAGAGGCTGAGGCGCAGGAGCAATATGACGACCTCACTTCCTTATTCGAGCAGGAGACTGGTAATAGTGAGCAACTTCCATCAGCGACAACTGATCCTGAGCAGACATCTGTAGAGTCTTCAGTAGAACCTTTAGAAACACCTGTACAAAAAAAAGCTTCTGTTGTGTTAAATGCTATTGCGACCATTAAAATACCTAGCATCAAATTGAAGTTACCTGTGCTAGAAGGTGCTACACAAAAAAACTTGAAATATGCAGCGGCACATCTTAAAGAAACAGCAGCTATTGGTGAGGTAGGTAATTCTGCTATTGCTGCTCACCGAATGCGTGCGAAGGGACGATTGTTTAATCGTTTAAACGAGATAAAGGTTAATGACAAAATTATAATTGAAACGAGTGGAAAAACATTTACATATACAGTAAATAAAATTTCAATTGTAGAACCAACAGATGTATCTGTACTCAACTATAATAAGACGGATAAGCGATTGACGCTGATCACTTGTGATCCTGTTGTTGATCCAACACATCGTTTAATCGTTCATGCAGAGATGAAATGATTCAGTAAAGTGCAATTGCGCCTATTTTACTCATTGAGAGCACCATTGATATGCCCCCTTCATATGATAAGTTGACTGTATCCCTTGCCCTTGTTAAACCATAAAAACCCGAGCAAGGAGGGGTGACAAATCTTGAAGGGAAATACCCTATACTAAAAAAGCCTTGATTTATTGGGCTTTTTTTTCTTTTTTTTATCTAGTGATGCAAAAGTGATGCAAATTTGTAGATCTGGATAATATGAATAGTATAACGGGATTCCGAGGGGGTAGATGACTCTAATGGCTAAGAAGAAAGATGACAGCAGAACGAAGGAAAAGATTTTTTTTAACGAGGAAGTGAAGAACGGTAAGCCTTGGTGGTTTCAAGTTATGGTTAATGGTAAACGAAAGACACGGAGAGGATTTAAAACACGCACCGAAGCTAAAAAAGCACGAGAAGCATTATCCACCGACATGAACCGAGGTGTACATTTCGATCCAGCGAAGGGTACTTACGGAGAATATTTTGTTGAGTGGTTATCCGCTCATAAAGTTGAAGAAACGACTACTAAACTCTATCAATCATTTTATGATTGCCACATCAAGGACAAAGAACTCGGAAATATCTTGTTATCCAAACTATCCGCATTTGATATCAAAAAATTTATTTCGCATTTAAAAAAAGATGGAAAACGTGAAGGTGAAGGACTAGCAGATGCAAGTGTGAAAAGAATGTATGCAACTGTCGATGCATCGCTTAATGACGCAGAAGCTTTAGGTCTTATAATTAAGAATCCAACTTCAAATTTAAAGAAGAGTGAAAAACCGAAAGTAGAAAAGAAAGAACGTGAGATTTGGAGCAATGATTCTGTGAAATATGTACTTTCCAATAGTAAAGGAAGTACTCGTTATTGGATTGCATTTTTTCTGGCGGTAATGACTGGGATGCGCCAAGGAGAGATTCTAGGATTGAAATGGAAAGATATCGATTTTGATAAAAATATAATAAAAATTAGACGTAGTTTAAGGAAAGATACAGCAAAAGAAAAGAGTACGAAGAATGTGAGCAGTTATCGAATTATAAGTATATCCCCTCTAACTGCAGCATTTTTACGTGAACATCAAGATATCATAGGAATAGAAAGAAAGAACTTAGGAAGCAATTATCAAGATAATGATTATGTTGTTTGTTCAAGACTAGGGACACCAGCACGAGCTTCTAAAGTACTGGCAACATGGTATACCCTCTGTGATAAGTTTAAGCCTGAGCATGAGCCAAACATTACGTTCCATGATTTGAGGCATCAAAGTGCTAGTATCATGCTTAACGAGCGTGAAGATATCCGTGTTGTTTCACAACTCTTGGGTCATTCTACTGTTGCTACTACACTTAACACATACTCACATTTACTTCCAACCGGTCAAGAAACAGCAGTTTTGTCATTGGACAGAACAGTAGGGTTCGTGGTTGAAGTTGAAAAGGAAGAAGGGGAGTGTCTTCATGAAATTCAATTATGAAGAGTTGCATGAACTAACGAATCATGAGTTTGCTTCATTTATTTGGGAACAGATTGAGGAACAACAAATAATTCGTGAGGTAATGAGCTATCGGGTGTATGTCGATCTGCAGGGATTAACCGAGGAAGAGATACAAAAAGATCCAGCAGAAAATTCAAAAACGGTAGTCGTTGATTATTTGGTTGGTTGGGACGGTCGGGCATCATCACTGTGGACATACTGGTTTGACACATATTCAGGTAAGTACAATTATAGCGTCATCAACAGTGAACAGATTGAAAGGTTTAATGCAATGCGAGTAAGGACTTGTGAGGAGTCTGACGTAGGCGTGCCGATCCACGATATCCGTGATGAATAAGTTAAGGCTATCCGAGACCGAGCTTTAATTTTGATCGGCGCACTTTCTGATACTGGTCGAGTAGCGGAACGTGCATTATCAATCCTCGATGGTAATCTTTTAGCACTCAAGGGGATTAAAAGACGAAGGGGTGTAGACTGGCACTATCTGAACGACAAAAGTAAGTTATCGGATGGGGAGTATGAGTCGATCGTTATCCATGCGCTGGAAATGATGGCTGCTAATGCTGAGTTAAAGCTTGCTAGTGAAGTCATTGAAGCTCCTCTTGTGGGGATTAAAGATCAACGAGATTTTTACAGCAGGCAGCAAATAGCCGTTTGGGATGCGATTCGTCGGTTTAAGTTTGATCATAAAGTAGAAGAAGAGCAGTGAGGGGTTAATCCTCCTGCTCTTCTTCATTCCCTGGTATCTTCTTGCTCGTTGAATAGGATTCACTTAATTTGTTCTCATCAATTCCTGATGGAATTAAATGAACTTTAATGCTATCTTCATTATCCATTAGAAGAGTTTTCGACTTAAAGCGTTCGAAGTCCTTGATTATAATGGAGTTATAAGTTGTTTCCGTCTTTAATAGTGTAACACTAACTCCAAATAATATTATCTCTTGATTGAAATCTGTTTTAAAGATGAATCCACTGCTCTTCTCTTCAAAAAATTCAATTAATGTCTTAGCTTGATTGACATCGGCATCTATTTCTAGAGCGGAAAATGTACCATTTGTGCTGGTGCCGTTTATTGCTTTTTTAAGAATGTGTATTAAGTCATCATCTTCATCAGTCAAGTGAGTGGGTAATGTGAATTCTACTCCGAAAAAGTTTTCAATAGCAACTAAATCAGACATTAAGGAAATACAAGAGGCCAATTCTTTTTCATCTTCATCAACTGTCCACTTTTTAGCAACCATGATGTCAACATTATGTTCAAGTGATTTCAGTGCAAAAGAGCTCGTTTTCATACTTTGCATAAATGAGCAATAATGAAGCTGTGATTTTGCACTTAATGAGTTATCACTACACAAATCAATAAGCATTTTTGCCTCATTAGTGGTTGGATTCATGCTAACAGTGATGTTAATCTGCGGATTCTTTTGGGTACTATTGTCTAAAATAAGCCAGTTACCGTCTATCTCTTTTAAACCCATAATCAAATAATCATATGAAAGAGATCCTTCAAATAGATAAAGTCGCATTGGTGTAGGTGGTGGAAACTCCTGTGGTTCAATGCTTACTCTTATCTGTTTAGTGCCATCTTCTGACTCATATTTTTCTATGGCTTTGTCACCAATCCATGTCTCTATAGATTTAGCATCGAATTCAAAGGTAATTTGTTTTTCGTACGAATACTGCAATGCTTCATTCCAATTTTTAAATCTTGCCCTAAAATCGTTTGGTAAGATGAGCTTCATTTGACTCCGAAACGGATGCGTGTGTATTGCATTGGGGGAATTAGGTACATGTGCAATCGACACTTGACCATTATTTAATTTTATATCATACCTCCAGTGCGGATATGCTGGATGTTGAGCAGATGCTCCGTTTATAGATTGTTTAATTAATGCTGCAACTTCATCGTACTGTCCTTTTCGCACGAGATATTGAAGTTCTTCACCAAAAGAGCGATTTAGAATCATTGCACCTGGGGAATTAACGATGTTCTGATTTTTATTACCATTATTGAAAATTCTCGCTTTATTCAAGAGTTTTTTAAGCATGGAAACACCTACTTCTTGTCATTGTTCACATAATTGGCGTTGTTGTTGCCCACGTTTTTTATGCGAGCATATTTTTTTTGAACTGAGGTTTTTCCAGTGAAGAAGCCGGCGATGAAGAAAACTAGGCCACTTACTAACCCAGCAACAACCGCTCCTTTAAATGTTGATACGTCAGTAAAGCTATTTAAAAATTCCATATTTTCTATCCCCTCATATTCCAATAGTATTCAATGAAGCTTAACACTTACTTTCGAAATAAGGCAATAGTAGGATTGACTTGTGAAAATAATTTGTAAGAAAAGCTTGCGTTCGCTTGTCCTGACGAGATATATTACAATTCGTTTTCCTATATCTTTTCAATAGATTTGTTCAATAGCTCTGTGAACTTATTAAAAGCTAAAATTTGTTTACTATTAATTGCTTACATTTTAGTGAAAAATCACTTTGTAACTGTGCGCCATTAGGATATAAACCTGATATATTTATATTATAGGATATCGAATAAGAGAGCAGCACCCGACACAACCACTTACCTGTTTGCCGACGTAATAGTCGCAAGGGTAGTACAAGCGGGCAACTGTTCTTTTTTGTTTCCTTGGTTCACAAATGACGATTAATGTAGTTGATGCTTTGATTGTCGGAAGTACACTCAAGCTCATCGCCAAACGTTCAGGTTGCAACTATCTCAGACGCTAGACTCCAGCACATATAAATGTGCTGGTAAAACTAGAACGTCATATAGATCAAACTGGAGCGTTTGGTGATGTGCTAATAATTTAACAGATTAACACCAAAATTGAATTGAACAAACCTAAGTGGATTAGGTTACGTCTAGACCAGCCCCGTAGATTGGTTGGTCCCTATTTCAGTAGCTGCGGGGCAATTAATAGAACGAGGTGTAAGAATGAATCAGACAATCGAAAACAACTTTTCGTATCATCCTCCTAAAGAGGGTCAGCCAGCAAAATATGAGGCGATCCGTTCATTGGGTAAGGGATTAGCTATTGCTTTTGATGAACTAACACCGAACTCAAGGGAAAAGTCATTGGCACTAACTAAGCTAGAAGAAGCTGTATTTTGGGCTAATGCAGCAATTGCAAGAAACGAGTAATCAATTAAGAACTCTTCCTCACCTTCTGCGATGTGTAACAGGGTGAGGCACAATGTGGAAATAGTGTAACGGGTAGCACAATCGCTAGCCTATGCGATCAGTGAGGTTCGATTCCTCAATCCACTCTATTACTGTGGGAGTTTGTCTTTATTCCGTTTGCTGTTCTCCCCACAAAAACGCTGAAACGGTATACCCTGCACGAGAGCTCCGGTCAGATTTAAGTATGCTGCGTTAAGCATGGACCCAGAGAACGCAGTGCAGGATCAAAAAAACTATCTCCAGAGAGCTGCCACATTACGAGTGTGACCGGCTCTCTTTTTCGATACGTCGCTCCTCCGGTGGGCAGATGTTGTCATGCTTCTGTCAGTCCGAGACTCCTATCACTTCTATTCTCGACCGCAGGGGATTAAGGAGCGAATCGCGGCGGCTAGCGACCTGCCGAAGTAAACGGTCGACTTAATTAAAGAGTAGGTGCGGGATGAAGCTTTGGGAAATGATCAAGTCCACGTTTAAAACAGCAGAAAAGAAAGACGTTTTCAATTGTGCTCATTGCCGAAAGGTATCAAAAGGTAAGTGGTGTCAAACTGAGGAATGTAGAGGAAAATCGTCTAGAGGATGGTATTACGATGAATATGGCCATGTTTGCAAGCCGACTGCAAAGATACGTCCTCGTTAAAAGTCAAGACTGTTTAAAGAACGTTTGTTCGCATATAATAAGGGCATCAGATATTCGGAGGTGTACTATTTATGCGAAAGAAATTAGAGGGAAACGGACTGTGGGAATCATCGAGGATGATGTTGCCCGAACACGGTAAGGCTTTGAATTATCAAGCTGAGACACTCAATCTTAGACATCGAGTAAACTTGGATGAACATGAGGTTGAACAGGTAACAAGAGCGTTAACCGAGTCTTTTATGTCACATGTACAGATCGAGGTAAGCTTATTTCATAAATATGAGCACCCGAAGGTAATAGGAATAGTAGAGCGGATCGACCAACATCAAAAACGGTTTATGGTAGATGGGGAATGGTTCCCATTTAAAGATATAGAGGGTGCGAGGATGCTTTCCTCGCTAGAAGGGTAACTAGCGGATTTTAAACTGACCTACTGATTTTACATAGTACATCCCGTTAATCTTAACGGTGTGTCTGTCGTTCTTCTCGATTGTGCCACCGTTGTCCAGTTCTTCACCCTCATGTGAGGCGACAACGGGTGTACGATTAAACATAGCAGCATTAATATGACGATCGGTGATAAGCGGAAACTGTGATTTAAACATGTTTATCCCACCTTAAAGTTTTTGGCATTCTCAGCAGTTTGTAAAAGAGCATATTCCAAGTACTGATATAGTCCATACAGTACAGCTACTATTAGAAAAATTTTAATGATGTATGAGCCAACTGAGTCTCTGGATTGCTTGCGAAAAGACTTCTTTGCTTTCAATTTACACTCTCCTTTCTTTCTAGCTCTTTCGACATGAAAAGAGGAATTTCCTTCCTGTATATTGAAATGTTATAGATCGAAAATCAGGGGGGGGATTTCGCATATGAAGACTTACAGACCATTAATTTGGATTGGTATAATGGTTTTTTTATTTTGGGGTCTGTCAGGGTTATTAATTCAGTTATATTATGGTTCTAGTCCTGATGATGGACGGGGCACTTTTGGTGATATGTTTGGAGCCATCAATTCTTTGTTCTCTGGTCTTGCTTTTGCTGGGCTGATCTATACTATAAATATTCAACGGAGTGAGCTTGCTTTACAGAGACAGGAATTATCGCTTCAGAGGGAGGAAGTCAGGAGATCAACTGAAGAATTAGCCGGTCAAAAAGAACAAATGATTAGGCAACGTTTTGAAACAACTTTTTTTAATTTACTGTCCATACACAATGAAATAGTTACCTCAATTGATTATTCTTCAGTAATAGGGCGTATCGTCTTTATAAAGTTTGCAAGTGAAATGCAAATGCAGTCTTCCGGTGGAAAAGTTGAAGAACTTGCATTTAAAGAAACTTATAAAAAATATGGTGTGGCAATAGAACATTACTATAAAAACATTTTGACAGTGATTGATTTTGTGAATAACGAAAAAATACTTACTCTTTCGGAAAAACAAGTATATATTAGTTTTCTAAAGGGCCAGATTACACCTCATGAGTTGGTATTTCTGTACTATAACTCTTTATATAATAACAATGAATTAAATCGTCAAAACTTATTATCTAAATTCGCATTTTACAATTTTTTTGATGATCTTAATTTTAACTTAATTTTTGGCAAGATCAAGGCAGCAAAAGTTTTGAAGGAAATGGAACTGTTAGCTAAATCGGAAAATATGATGTAAAAAAGCTACTCAATCGAGTGGCTTTTTTCTTTGCCCAAAAAGGAGTGATCGTGTGAAGGGGCCTACATTTCAAGACCTAAACTTAGACGGCATCGAGTTGGAACCTACCGCAAACATTGTAGAGGTCGAGATTATTAAAATAGAGACATTGACTTCATTCATTGGTATAGCGCAGCCTGTAGCTGAGAAGAAGGAGGTTGACTAGTGACCCTCTATATCAAAAAAGGCGATACACGAAAGCCAATAGCAGCCACGTTAAAAAGTCCTAAAGGAGTACCAATACCACTCCAAGGATGTGCTGTTCGATTTAAAATGGCTACTGCACCGCCTAACTACAAGTTGAGCGATGAAAATATAACTAGTAAGCTACTCATCAATCGTGAAGCACTTATTTTGGATGCTGTTAAAGGAAGAGTAGCATTTGCATTTGAGCCAGGGGAAACGGATCAGATTGGAAACATGTGTGGCGAATTTGAGGTTACATATCCTGATCGGAGTAGAGAGACCTTCCCGACTTCTGGTTATATAGAAATCATTGTTTTAAACACATTGGACTAGGAGGCGGAAAATTTGGGGTACATGGATAAACCGATGATACGGATAGGGAACAC
Organism: Paenibacillus sp. L3-i20; assembly: GCF_022180385.2. Taxonomy (GTDB): domain Bacteria; phylum Bacillota; class Bacilli; order Paenibacillales; family Paenibacillaceae; genus Pristimantibacillus. The sequence continues at coordinate 1,964,518 of NZ_BQME02000002.1, read as the reverse complement.
ATTTCCTGCTCAGGGTTGGAACCAGGCACTGGACAACGGAGAAGGAAATTGGGAGATTGTCGAGGTGTCTGGTGGTGCTTACAAAGCCCAGTCGGTTCAATTAGTATCTTCTGACTATTTTAGTGGCACAGGCAACATGACGAAGGTTTTTGACGAAGAGATGCATGGAGTGGCTATCTTTAATGCCAGTGAATCTCGTATGACTTTTACGATTGATGGTGTGACAAGACCTGTCTTTGAGCAAATTTTCAAAAAGCCTTTTAAATCAATGAGTATAGTTGCTTCTGGTGAGTGGTTTATCGATGTATTACAACAATATGGAGCGTCAGCTGCTGTTGTTATCACACCACCTATCGATGTTACAGCACCCGAAAACGTGACGGGTTTAGAGTTTATGGGAGTGACGGAAACAACTGTAACATTACAATGGGTACCGTCAGTCTCTCCGGATACAGTTGGTTATGATGTGTACAGAGGTCAAACATTAATAGGGTCTGTTGCAGGTACATCTTATAACGTGACAAATCTTACTCAAAACACGCAATACACATTCTACGTTAAGGCTAGAGATGAAGCTGGCAATGTTGCAATTGGAACGTCGATCGTGGTGACGACAGTTGCTACACCAGTAGATTCAACACCACCATTACAGATTACTCAATTAGTTCTGGGTGTACCTACTAGTACGTCGATACCGCTATCATGGAAGCTATCATCATCTACGGATGTTGCTGTACAAGAATGTGCTTATTCCACTGATGGTAATAATTTTAACATTGTAACAAACTCTATTGGTGCAACTGCATCTTCGTATACTGTTAGCGGATTGACACCTGCTACAAAATATACTCTTCGAGTAGTGGCTATTGATGGGTCTGGTAATCGTTCGATTGCAACTACAATTCAAGCAACAACAGCAAATGTTGTGGATACTACATCACCTGTCAACGTTACAAATTTAACTGCAACAAACCCGACTGAGACTACAGTTACATTGACTTGGATTGCTTCGGTATCGTCAGATATAGCAAGTTATGATATTTTTCAAGGCAGTACATTCCTAACAAACGTGACAGGGACATCCTATGAGGTAACTGGTTTAACTGCGAGTACTCAGTACATTTTTACAGTAAAGGCAAAAGATTTAGCTGGTAACGTTGCTAACGGAACGAGTATGACAGCAACTACTCAAACGCCTAGTGGTGGAGTAGGGCATATTAGTGATGCATCGCTTTTATACTTTTCCTAGACACCTATTAACAAGAGTAACCTACCGAGTCCAGAACGATTCTGCAATAGCAGTGAACAGTTCACTTGGGTGATAACAGGTAGAATTCCTGGTGAATATACAAACTTATTACTAAGGGACCAATTAAACTCTACTAACCATAGAATCAACTTTAAAGTAGATGCAGGATACCAACTTAACATAGTGTTCTTTGGTAAAAACCTCACTACTATGGCAGACGTCTATATAACGTTATCAAAATCAGTTGACACAATATTAGATAGCAGTAGGCATTGTCATATAGTGGTTGTAAGTGATGATTCTTACCTATCGTTGTATATTGACAACGTACTTAAAAAACAAGTTGCGTGCGGTAGCAACATTAGTTTTGATAGTAGCGGTACAAAACCATTAATACTAGGTGGTACGAGTGGTGGAGGGTTAAACGTAAATCTAAAAAATGCAGCATATTACAATCGCGCGCTTTCTTCTGCTGAAAGAACGCAAAATTTTAATGCTCTGAAATAGGAGGGTGATTCATGAGTGGTTGGTCACCAAACACAAAAGGCGGTCAGTCGAGTCATAAGCATCTAAATAAGTCCGTATTAGACAAATTCGGTGAAGCCGGTGGTCAACCAACGTTTAACGGAGTTGCAATCGGTGGCAGCAGTGGGGCGAGTGTTGATCTATTTATCCGCGATTCAATCAACTTGTTAAACCCTATTGATGTTGAGCAGGGGAAGGGGTTTGCCGATCCGACCGTAAACACAATTGCTGTTAATGAACTGAACTCTTTAAGCGGCTTCATTCCAGTTGGTCAACAACTACCCTATACAACAAGTGCTGACTATCTATTATGGGCGTGGTATAACAGCGGTAAACAGTTCATTTCTGGTCATTGGGCAGCCGGGGGTATAAATACAGCTGCAGCTGGTAAACAAAATGACAGCCCAGTCGGTGCAGCATTTTTGAGGGTATCAGGTCCAAAAGACAAAATGGCTAACTTAATGGTTGTCCAAGGAACTTACCTGAGTCTACCGAGTGCATTTGTGCCTTATGATCAATGGGGCTTTTCACCAAAGGTAATAGATTACTTCGATTTACGGGTAAAACGATGAATGTTTTTGCTGATTCGATTTCGATGGACGGAAACGGGAGCACATCTCTGACACGGGGAGATCGGTGGACGGGAGCGTTTGAGCGCGAGCTTGGATTCAAGATCACTAATTTTGCTATCGGTGGATCTCGGATGACTCCCGAACTCGATGGGACAGACCAATTTAAGTCAGTGTATAACGTGGTCCATGACGGAAGCGATGGGACTAAGACAGTTAATTACCAAGCGGATTATACGATTATTTTCTCAGGTACAAACGACCATTCAAAGAATATGCCATTGGGAACGATTAACGACATAGCAAATACAACTTTTTATGGAGCGTATAAGCTTGTAGTCAAAAAGCTGCTAACCACTAATGTTGATCTTAAGTTGTTCCTTGTGACACCGATCCAGAAGTTTATGGGTCACACAACAACAGACAACGGTGAGGGTTGGTTTCATAATGGGCCTAACGGAAACGGTGCAACTTTGGCTGACTTCGCTCAAGCAATTCGAAACATCGGGGAGTACTACTCGATTCCTGTAATCGACTTACATCGTACATCGGGAATTAATGAGTTTAATTTTACCCTGTATCATAGTGCAGATAAATTGCATCCAAGCAAAGAAGGTCAGCGCGTAATGGCTGATGCGATGAAGAAATTCATGTCTTAATAGCTTTGAAAAAAGAAAAGCCCTCCGGTGAAAGAGGGCGAGTAATTTATTGATTGAACGCACCTGTCCACAAGTTGTAAGAGTTAGTTGGGATATTATAATGAAATGGTACAACACTAACTATATAAGTAACACCAGGTTCAGTTCCGAAATAAAGGTCTGCCGGATTCCCAGAAGTAGAAGTATCAAAGTTACTAACTACTTTGTGGACTATTGGCATAACCCCGCTGCCTGGAGGAGCAGATTCGAAATCACTTTTCTTGTACACTGCAAAGCCGTAATCTTTATTATCGGGTGGGGTGAAATAAACTACTTGGGTGTTGTAACTAGGGCCACCAGTGATGGAATAGTAGTCCGCGTCAGTAACCTTGTGAAAGGTACCAAATATAAATTCTGACGATTCATTAATATACATTGGATAGGCACTGTACCAATTGTCATTATTCTCATATCGATCTGCAGGAAGAGCGGCAAATACAGATGTAGCGGCGAGCATGGCGGTAATAGCGGCAGTTGCAATAGTAACCTTGAACTTCTTTTTCACGTGAAACCTCCTAAGTGCTGGGATTTTGGTAATATCCTTATTCTATTGGAAGTTAATTGAAAAGTCTAGTATGAATTACTAGATTTAGTTGTCTTACATTAGGAAAATAATAGTCAAAAGTGTGATTCTATAATGTTGGTAAAACTAGATGAATTCATATTCAAGTATTATATAGTAGATTGTGTACGCTCGGTTTCAAGGTTACGCTCTTTTTCAACCTCATCGATTACTACTAGATGTTGTGAAATATAATCATTCTTCATTTGAGTTGCACATATATGAAATATAGTCATTAAGGTTACAGCAGCAGCTAAAGTAAGTAGTTTTTCAAATCCGTCAGACGAAGAGTTCCCAATAGTAGTTACAATCTCTTGGACATTTTCCTTCCATTTAGTCTTGTCATCTATAAACTTCTCGTTATTTAAGAGGGATAGAATTGTTGAAGAGGTAGCCAATGTTAGTGTCATTAGAGTTAAACCAGTAGTAAACAGTATTTTTGTAAATACGTCCATCATTTTCTCGAATGGACTAGTTTGACTTAATGCTCTTACTCCAAGTTTAACTATTCGAAATTCTTCTGGTGTTAAATGTTTATACGCCAAATATTGTTTATGTATATCGTTATAATATTTTGATGTTTGTGTGTGGATTTTCTGCATAGGCTTGTTTAACTTCTTTGCTTTTCTAATTGTAAATACAATCTCGAAAATAAGATGAAGAATTACTATTATTGAAAATGTTAAAATCATTCAAACAACTCCCATTATTATTTTCTCATCATTATCGGAATAATAGAGATGGGAATGTATAGCATTGAAATTTGTGTTGGTTGGGAGTTCCAAGTCCTGTTTCATATATCGCTGAAATCCCTTACCCTGTATGGTCGCAAGGTGTTTCAAAATCCATTCCAAGTTACCATAAAACTGCATATCTAAGAATCAAAGTAGTCGATAAATCGAGCAATCCTATGAAAATGGAAGTAAATAACACTAGCCAAACGTATGTTCTGATAATTTGGGCGAATTTGACCTTAAATCGGGTTTGGATAACACGATCATTTCTCAGTATAATGGACTTGTTCTTCCTCTCTAGTTACTAAGTACAAGTTCTTTTAAAGCGTGCCATACGCAGCGCATGAGCATTAGCGATTATGCGTGCTCTTCATTCTTTTAATCATTAATAAATAAAAAAAAGATCGTAAAAACAAACGGTCGGCGTAAGCCGATCTGTCCAGGTGAATGCCGATAGGCAGAGGGGCGGTAAAGCCCCTTATCTCTAATTGGGTTCATACGTTTTTAAAGACGCTCGCACTATCATACGTGCTATAAAGTATAAGAGTATAAATAGATAAATAGATGAAGAAGCCACTTTTAATATGAAGGTGGCTTTTTTTAATACCCTTTTAAACCAAAAAAGAGATGATGCATTAATGAAACGTAGCAGGAAAGAGATACAAAAGAATAATATTGCGGCGCGCGAGTCGAAACGAAGCCCGACTGTGCAAACGGTTGATGTGGTCTACAAATGCGGGCATGAAGGTCAGAGCAGAGAGATTGTGTATGAGCATATTGGTGTTGAGCAGCAACTCCAGTGGATCAAGCGGAATGTGAAGTGTAAAACGTGTTATAAGAAAGGGTGAGGACCATGCTCCAAGAGTTCCGGTGTAGCGATTGTAATAAGCTGCTAGCAAAGATACAGGGTAGAGCAGAGATCGTATGTACACGTTGCAAACTTATCAATACGGTAGGCCCGAAGAGTGATAAGGAGTTGTCGGAGTTGACAAGTTATTTGCCAATAAGCTCAGAAGACGCTCTGGATTTTGTTAATGGATGTATGAACGGGTACTTAATGAATAACCCTATCAACCATGTTATTGCGCTCAGCTCAAGAGATAGACTGATTGCTCAATTAAAAGAACAAGTAGATTTGCTTCGCAAAATTAAATAAACATGAATGGAGAGACGCTAGATGTCCAAACTATTTGACGGAATCAGTGAGCCAAGATTCGTAGCAACACATGGTTTTAGTGTTGAAGAAGCAGCTAGGATAGGACAAAGGGAGTTGGAAGAGTGGGTAAAGAATGATATAGCTCATTCATTAGTAGAAGCTTTTCAAAATTCAAGTAAAATAAGTCTTACTAAGGAGATGGTATCATCGGGGATTTATAGTATGGGAACTTTTGAGTTTAGGTCAGAGATGTACGTATTCACACTTGATGAACTGAAACAATTAATCGCTAACGTTCGCAGGGAAGAACAAGAACGTTTTATACCAAGAAAATAAATGAACGAGAGACCCTTAGAGGCCCAGTGTTCGGTACGCTATTACAGGTGCTGAGTGCTGGGCCTTTTTTTGTTTTCTCGGACACTTAGAGGAGCGATGAAGTTCATAACTCCAGAAGAATATAAAGCGCGTTTTGATATGAAATGGAATCACTCCTTAACCTTAAAGAGTTTATACAATGGATCTCAATCTATCATATCTATTGAATGTAGTAGCTGCGGAAATGAGAGCAATAAGCCTGCAAGTGAGGCAATACGTTATGGATGCGTACACTGCTCACGGATCAAGAATTCACAAGCAGGAAGGAATGCACAAAAAACACCCGAAAAGTTGACTGCTGATTTTATCACTAGGCTCTCTAAGAAGTTTGGGAACAAGTACTCTTTGATAGGTGAGTATGTCGACGCTAAGACATCCACAAGGCTCAGGTGTAGGTGTAGTAGAGAATTCAATGCAAGGCCTGATGATCTTTTATACGGTAAACGCGGTTGCAACTGTGAACTGTGGAAGGCAAGGGAAGAAGCAAAGAACAGGCCGCCAAAACCTAAACGTGAACCAGCATGGACTCATGATAAGTTTGTCAACAAAGTTAAAGAGATATGGGGTGATGAGTTTGAGGTCATTGGTACGTGGGAAAACATGCACGAAGCGATTAAAGTAAAGCATTCAATCTGTGGTGAAATCATCAATAAACGTGCAGATTCTCTTCTGAATGGACGAGGGTGCAGACTTTGTAGTAGGAACTCTATGTCAGCAACAGTGATCTTGATTTGCAAGATACTAGATGAACTAGGTGTTGTGTACAAGCGAGAGGTAAGGCTAGATGGATGTCGATATAAGAATCCATTGTTCTTTGACTTCGCTATATACAAAGACTCTAAGCTGGATTTCCTCATTGAATACGATGGGGAACAACATTTCAGAGCCACTAAGTACATGGGAGGAACTGAGAGGTTGTTGTTGATAAAGAAGAGAGATGAAGTGAAGGAAGCTTACTGTTGGGCGAATAAGATTCCATTGCTACGCCTTAACTACAAGATGATTAAAGGTACAGGTGATAGAGGACGAAGTATCTTGAAGGATGTCATCAGAAAAAGTTTGCCCAAATAGGCATTCACAAAATTTTAGTTCTTATCGATTACCTTCAACTTTTGGAGAGCGAAAAGGGTTTCCCAACACACAGGAACGAGTAGCTTATATCTCCAAGACGTGCAAGCGGATAGCGAGGGAATTGAAGGTTAAGGTTAATGCTCTATCACAACTTAGTAGGGGCGTAGAACAGCGCCAAGACAAACACCCGATGCTCAGTGATCTAAGAGACTCAGGTAGCGTTGAGCAGGACGCAGACAATGTTGTGTTCCTTCATAGGGATGACTACTACAACAAGGATACAGAGAAGAAAAACATTGTCGAGATCATAATTGCTAAGCAGAGAAATGGACCACTAGGAACTGTGGAGATGGTGTTTCTTAAAAACTTCGGCAAGTATGCTGACCTAGATTCTGTTGGTGATGGTGCGAAGAAATGAGCTATCCACGGATGAATAAAGACGAGTACCCGACAATACCGGATGTAATTCACACGGAAGACGATTACACACTCATTTTGGAGTACATCGTATTTTCAGCTATCAAAATCGAGGAGCTCCAAACTAAGGTTAAGAATCCATTCATGCCGATTTTGGAAAAGCGAAAACAAGAGCGTGTGATTGAAATGGCTCTAGTGAAATACGACCGAATGTGTGCCCTGATCGAAAATTACCGAGACCGAGAAAGGAGAGATCACCTTGGAAAGATGCGGATACCCTGATTGCAGATCGCTTTCAATCGGCACGTTTTCGCTTGTGCCGCTCTGTCAGACACATATGGACACTATCAGGACTGAGTCAAAGAAGTGGTTTACAGGTGGGCGTAACATGTCATACGAGACTGCTCGTGTAGAGTACTTGCAAATCGCTGATCAGATCCCTTGGAGTCAACCGATGTTGGATTTGAAATATGGGAGGTAACGATATGAACGGGGATGTAATGGACGATCTAAAATCAAATTAGGAAATAAAGAAAAAAGCCTACTAAAAAGTAGGCTCGTAAATTTAGAAATAGGTATACCCAAAATCATGACTCTCTGTAATAGTTTTATCTTTTTTAATCGTAATCGTTTTTAGTTCATATTTTTCGAGTTTTAAGTTGAGTTCAAGCATTTCCATGGTTTCCTTATCAAAAATTTGTGAAAGTGTATCCATGTCATCCTTCTCAACCGTTAAGTCGCTATTTGTATTATTGGAAGATATGAGTAAAAAGTATTTACCTGCTGGCACATCATCAATGTTGTAGTCTCCGTTGCCATCAACAAGTGTTGTGTAAATACCATTTGTGCCTTGATCTACTTGTTTCAATGTAAGAGCGAAAAAAGTATCATTTACTATTTTGTTAACTACAGTTGGGATTAATGTTACATTTGCTCCTACATCAGGTTTGGTGCCAACATATTCATTGTATTGCCAAGTTATTGCACCCTTAATGTTTCCAAGTTCAGAAGGATTGTAATCTCCAAAACTAATAATCTTATCAGCAGAAGATATTTTTTGTGCTTTTCCAGTTATTTTAGCAAAAAATTCAGTCGAGATCATAGTCTTCTTTTGAATGGTTAGAGCAGGTGTTTGAATTTGATTTTTGATTCCGTTTACTAAGTAGGATTTATCATTTAGTTTAAAAGAAATTTTTGCTTCTTTCCCTTTTTGAACCACATAAGATTTTGTTTTCATGTCGTAAGTGTATGTATATCCAGAAGTAGTAAAAATAGCTTTTGGCTCAACATAGTAAACTTTGTTTTTGATAGCAACAGTAGCTTTGGCATTTACACCATCTACATAGACACTATAAGCTGTTTCAGCAGATAGAGTTGTTGGCATCAACACAAATAGTAATAGAAAGGATAAAACGATAGAAAATGATTTTTTCATAGTAAAATTCCCCCAGTGAGTGTGATTCTGTAATACTAGCACATATTGAAATATAGGTATATAGAATCATAAGAGATAGGTTTTCATAAGTCATAATCGTGAAATAAACAACTTATTGAAAAGAGGGGGTCTCTGAATGACAACACAATACACCCGTGAGCAGATACACGCCTTATTGGCGGTGTTGGGGTTATGACAGTGTGCAATCGGCATAAATGGGATCATGACGCTCCGTGTATCTATTGTGAGCGACAGGACGCTTATAAACAAACTGATGAGTATAAACGGCGTGTTGAGTCGGAGTTGAAGGAGGAAGAACATGGCTACAGATAGAGAGCAGAGGATAACAGAAATACGACGTATGCACGCAATTGACGTTGTGTATGACAGAGGGAGAAGTAGTCTAAGCGTGGATCAAGTTGTTTTGTTAATGGAGGAAATAGATCTTCGACAGCAAGAGAAGGGAAAAGCGATAGAGCAACGAGACCTGACGCTTGCAGAGTGGGGTAAGACAATTACTGACGGTGTGACAATTGCAGATACAGCTGAGAGGCTTGAAGGGGAAAGAGATAGATTGATAGTGGGGTTAACATCGATTATTGAAAATAGTGATGATGACGGAGCAATTGATTGTGCAAAAGATGCTCTAGAGGAAATTTGAGTGCTGCCTAGTGACTGACCAAGAACTCATTGCCCAAATCAACGAATGTCTCGATAAAGACGTAGCGGTAAGCATCTCAAAGATGAAGGATGCACTGCGAGCTTATCGTCGAGAGAATAAACGACTAAAGGGAGTGGCTCAATACAATTACAACGCTACTGACACTTACATGAAGATAGCGGCAGAGTCAGAAGGACGGAATTATCTTCTGAACCAGCAAATTATACAGTTAAGAACTGAGCATGCCGCAGAGAATGATCGTTTAAAAGCTCAGAAAAAGTCACTAGCGAATGGGCTTAAGCAAATCAAGGGTACGCAAGCTAAGGTTTTCGACTACCTCGTTCAATTCATCGGGGAGCACGGGTATTCACCCTCTCAAAGAGAGATTGCCGATGCACTAGGACTACAATCATCTTCGACTGTTAACGGTCATCTAGAGCGCTTGGAGAAGAAGGGCTACATCGATCGTAATGGCGGTAGACCAAGAGCGATAAAGATTTTAGGAATGAGGGAGGAAGGGTAATGAGGTTTGTTGGCATTGATCCGGCTACGAAGACCGGCTTTGTGGCACTGAATGAACTCGGCGAAGTACTTCTCGAAGTTGAGTTGCAAGGCAAAGGGAAGAAAGAACCAGGCGGCATAAGCATCGGGCAATTGGTCGACTTAGAAAATCAGCTTTACAAGCTGTTAAGTCCCAAAAACGAAATATTGATTGAACAAGCAGCAGCAGGAACACAGAAAGGTATTACAACTGGAATGATTCATGGTGGTTTGCGAGGGATGATCCATCGTAAGGAATTGAGATATCACGAAATCAATCCAGCACACACGAAGAAGTATGTCGGAGTTACGGGTTGGAAGGGGGCGACAGGCAGTAAAGTACGATTAAAGGATAAAGAGAAGAAACAGGCAGTCGCAGATTCGGTTAAGGAGCTCTTTAGCTACACGCACAAGTCGGATAACGTGGTCGATGCTTATATTATTGCTAGAGCAGCTCTTAACTTCTACTTGCTGCGTGAGTACAAACCACTGATAGATACCTTACCTCAGCAGTTGGAGGTCATCCAAGCGATTCTTGATAAGGCTAACTAGTATAGAAAGGGGATGTGCGATCCATGAGCAAAACACAACAATATGTCGTCATGATCGGTTTATTTGCAGAAATGGTATTAGATAAAGCGCTAGTGGATTATCGCATTAGGCAGCTAAATCAGGAGATTGATAAGTCATTGGTGGAAGGTGACAGAAAGACATTCTATCTGTTGATAGAGGAACTGAAATTGATTCAAGCCTAAATGCTACAAATAACTAAATTAATGGACTTTTGCTGCCTTTAAACCTAACATATGTTTTTATTTTGGAGGTGTTTGGAATCGATTGGGAAAAAGCAACAGACATCCAGTTAGCAATATGGCATTTTGACAACAAGTCTATATGGACGTAAATCGATATGGCGCAAGGCGAAGGAGAGTCAAAAGGATGCTTCTGTGAATGATCCTTATTTTAACGACATCCCATGGGAAATCATTTGTGACGATCAAGGTCGGGTTGTTGGTGAGGTGTTTTTGAATCTCCATGGACAACCACTTAAGAGTCGTGAGAATAGGTGGGTTCATGAAAACACCACGTACATTACATTATCTTGGCAGTAATTGGAGCATGCTAGATCTTCGTTTATGGTGAATCGGAATAAATGAATAGGCGGTGTTCATGTGGCTAAACAGGAGACATGGCGTGATTTACTTCTTATGGCGGGTTATGAAGCCCCCAAAAATTGGTCATGGCATAAATGCAGGAAGGTTATGAGGTTGGTTGGAACCGATGAAATTCAAGAATACTTGCCCGAACTCAATGTGAAGGAATGGGCCATTAGGTAATTAAATGAATATCAAACGTATCAAGGAGGTTTGAATGTGGGTGAACATATCCAAGTAAACGTCATTCGATTTGATGAACAGTTAGAAGAATGTATTGCCACTTTACACGGATTAGAGATTCGAATAGATCCATTTGTAACAGAAGTTTGGCTTTGGGATGATTGCGAAGAGATGATAGGAAAATGGTGGTTTAGTGGTCATTGGGATCAAGATTGTTTTCTGCCCTACAATTCCCAACGAATCGATACAATATTGAATACAGAAATTGCGTAGTAGACACATATTGCGAAGGAGTGAGAGGGATTTGAAAAGATACGAATGTGTCAAAGGTTTCAGCATTGACAGATGCGATGGCGATGGGTTTACCGTTGAAGAAGGCGGCGTGTTAATCGAGCTGGGCGGCATTTGGGTAGATCAGGAAGAAGACTACAGGCTTGTTGGTGGGGAAGTGCGTTTAGAAATCGAGGACGAAAGCCTCTGGATTGAAATCCCAAGTGACATGATACTAGTATTTTTCAAGGAAGTTACTATTTGACCCAAAAAGCGCAGTAATAAAAAAGGCTTAGCAACTTTTGCTAAGCTTGAACGGACTAAATCATATTGAAATGCTTAAAAGTTTCTATAAAGTCTTTCTGTTTGGTAGGCGGACATGCTTTAACCCTAGAAAGATTTTTAGGAATTAATCCGCAAATCTCTTTCATATGTGCAATCCAACAAGTTTGAGCTGTATAGCCATATTCCTTTTTTATATATTCAGTAATTTGTTTATACGTAACCAAAATTCACACCTCCTTAAGAACAGAATACATGAAAAAAATAAGAAGAGGTAAATCACATTTTGACTATGTCGCAGTCCGACGAAACTATGAAACATATTGAATATTGAGGAACATGAGGATGGATTATCGGTTGGGGAAAGCAAACGGATTACCAGTCCGCGAACCTCGCCGTGAGTTGATTTGTGCAATGGATGTACTGACACCGGCGAGAACAATGGGAACGGTCATTACGACATAATGGTTGCAAGGGGCGAATGATTAAATACTCAGTAACAACACATGTGGTTGTAATGAGCAAACTCGTGCTCGTTGCCATTTGAATCAATTCTAAAGAATAGCAATGTCTCTTCGGACTTCCTACTCAAAACTGCCGATCTCAATGTTTCCTTAGTCTTAATTAGAATATTGTTTATATGTCCTGATTCACAGGTAAGCTTAAATCTCTTATTATGAACTTCTAGTTTGTTCTTAATATCAAATAGCCTTTTCTCACATTCTTGGCATAATACAATGAAATTGCGATTTTCATCAGACAGCATGCATGCGCTCATCTTAGCACTCCTTATCTCAATTGTGTTCAATTCATATTGTACCATTTGCTTTGCAATAGAAGGAAGATTTGTAAATCAAACATAACTTAAACGAAAAGTTTAAAGAGTAAGCTTGAAGATTCAAGAACATGGGAGGATGAACGTTTAATGGATAACGATGTTCAAGCAATTGTTAAATTCAATCAGGGAATAGCTTTTGTCCTAAAGAAACCCATTGAATTCACTTATTATAGAGAAGGCAACCTAATCATCGGTTTGGATAGTACATGTACTTTTGTACATTGTTATTACTACGACAATCCTAGTCCGGGGTTCTATGCTTTTGGTGGTAGAAAATTTGATATACAGCTTGATAACGGTGATGTTATTAATTGTTACGGACAATGGTGGGCTGGTGGCTATCAGCAAGCAGCTAAGCTACTAGGCGAAGAATTGGTACCTGTCACATACAAAGACGTTGAATCGCTGAAAGACTGTTACGTATTCTATGGGGCTTACGCCATTAAAAGTAGAGTAGCTGAAACAGAGAATAATTATGAGGGTGTAATTTACGGATATTGGGATTATGAGGCACTTATAAATGGTTGGGAGAAACCTAGACGCTAAGTTTATAGCACTGTATAGACAATGAAAACAGACGTTTCCGACGAACTGACAGTCAACTCACGCCTGAAAATAGAACATATGGTCGGTTATGAAAAGTGAAATGAGTATCAGTGGGGAGATCTCATATATCAAGATCTCCCGTGACTAAGAGAGATTATAAGAACATCATTCCTGAAATAGCACTAATTATAACAACTAGTACTCTAGCAGGGATATTGATCAAAATCTCAACTTTTTTAGTTTTGAATTTAAATTCCATACTGGATACCTCCTTTGCTTTTCATATCCAGTAGAAATCCGTATCAAGAAATTTCACTCCATGTGCAAAACTTCATCTCAGATGCCCCCAAAAAATAAACCAATGCCCCGAGAGGTACTTAATCAAGAAAAATGCTGTAAAAAAGCAGAATTAAATTAGTAAAGTGATCCCCTCATGGCTGGAAATCGATCAATTGAATAAAGAAGATTAAAGGAGCGGTTAATATGTAAATCAAAATCAAAGCAAAGTTCAAAAAACAAACAAAGGATTCGAAAAAGGAGCTTGTCCAGTTTTATGTTCACGGATCGGACGAGCAGTTGCCCGAGCTAAACATGATGTGCCGTGAAGTAGTTGAGCTCCAAATAAGCGATCTTGAACCACTGACTGCCGAGTTTGTGAAGAAGAGTCAAGATTCGAAGAAAACGGTATTAGATTTCATCGTTAACGGTGGTGCATCGAATAGGCACTCCTATGAATTTTATAAACTTGCTGGAGCTGATGTTGAGTTGACGATTACTGAATCTCAGATGGATATAGATGAGTTTAGGGAGCAACAGGAGACTTACAGAGATGGATTGAAAGGTACGATCAATAATGATGGAACGGTTAATCTAGATGTGAATCAAGCTTCGATGGATGACTACGAGGGTGAGGACGAAGAAGATCCAATGCACAGTGTTGATGAAGAAGAGCTCCCGTTTACTTCTGCAGAAAGCGACGATCTAGAGTGAGGCGCTGGCTTAAAAGATTAGAACCTTTTGATTTATGGCTTCTCGGATTATTGATCTCAGTAGCCATAATCGCTGGTTACATCTGGTTGGCAATCATACTAAGTTAGACATTGTGCCCTGGTTTCGGCTGGGGCTCATGATTAGGGGTGATAGGGTGCAGATGCAAATGGGGTTTGAACTTCCCGAGTTGGATCGCAAGAAGACGCAAGAGGCGGTTGAATCTGCCCTTGAAAAGTATCGGATATTTAAGATGGTTGCTTTTGAGGAAAGAGAAGGAAGCTTGACAGCTGGCTATACAGAACGGGCACATGGTCCAACTAACGTAACCAGCGACCAAACAGCGCAGATTGCTATTCATAATGTAGACGTTCCAGCGGCAAGGAGAGCTTTCTGCATCAAACTTGAAAGAGTTGTTGCTAAGCTGCATCCAAAAGAACGCCTCTTAATAGAAGAAAGATACATGAAGGACGACTATGTTTATGACTGGACTGTATATCAGCAAATATTTAATCCACCTATAAGTGGGGGAACGTACCAAAAGATAAGATGGAAGGCTTTTTATAAATTGGCGCTTGCGCTTGATATAGCCGTTGAAAAAGGTGAAGCAGAGTAATTCGGACAAAACACTCGTGAATATAATAAATCGAGGTGAGTGAAGATGAGCGAGATAAAGGGTTATGAGAGTGATACTTACGAAGTATCAGACATACAAAGAAAATTAGGCATCGGCATTAACCAAGCATATAAGCTGGCCCACTCTGGAGAATTCCATATTGTTAGAATAGGAAAGAAAATCAAAATACCTAGAGAGTCGTTTGACAATTGGTTTAATGGACCGAGACAAGGGCAATAATGCTCTTGTCTTTTTTGATGCAAATGAAGTGATGCAATTAATGAAGATGATGCAAATTTGATGCAAACAGAGGAAGTTATGATAGGTGATCAACAATGAAGAGGAGCTGTATGGGACTATCACTAAACCCAACAAAGACAAGGGTATAACGCTATAATAGAAGAAACGCAGTTAATACGAGTTAAAACGGGTGAAAGTATTGCTTTACTCTTGAAGGGAAGCGACCATAAGAGCAAGTTTTTACTGACGCATCGTGAACGAGAGGTATTCGAGCTGTTGGTGCAAGACAAGACGACTAGAGATATTGCGCAGCAATTATTCATCAGCGAGAAAACCGTTCGCAATCATATTTCGAATGTGATGCAAAAATTGAATGTAAAAGGTCGTTCGCAAGCGGTTGTCGAGCTAATTAAGCTTGGGGAGTTACAAATTTAACATACGATATCCTCTCCATTCTCGTTTGTCTGGGCGATTGCCCTTTCTACATGCTAATTATAAGTTTTCGCATTGGGACAGCATATTTTTATATGCTGTCTTTTTCTTTGTCTAAAATGATAAAAATTAATGTTATTTGCATTTAATTATGAAAAAAATTCTTCAATTTTCGAGGAAAGTCAACAGATTCCAGAGAAGATCATTGCTTTCGGTACTACGTTTCTATCTTTAGACTCAATGGAAAACAATTAATAATTTAGCGGATTCAACCAATTTCTGTATGCGAAAGATAGGTTTATATATTTTGTCTATGCTGCATTTTGTCGATGAGTATAAAAATCGTTAATAAGTATCATTTTGCTAGAAATATTTCCACGTTGAACTATAAGAAATCGAGTATCTGTTATCTCGTTTCAATAGAAGTGCAGAGGTAGAATGATTATAGTCAATTAGTGCTGCACAGAACTGCTCGTCTGAATAGAGGCAGTTGGTCTGAAAAGCTCAACATTCATTACTATAGGAGGAGACTCATGTCGGAGACAACGACGAAACAGCAGTTCGCATCAACACCGCCGGATACAGTCAATATTAACCACAAAACTAAATTCCAACGATTGATGAAACAATGGGATATACAGTTGATGGTTTGGCCAGGAATTTTACTTGTATTTGTTTTTGCTTATATTCCGATGTACGGAATATTGACGGCATTTCAAGATTACGACATTTTTACAGCGCACGACATATTTGACAAAAGGAACGAATGGGTTGGACTCAAACATTTTAAAGCATTCTTTAATGCTCCAAACTTTGATACGATCATGCGGAACACAATCGTTATTAGTTTACTAAAGTTTGGTATAGGATTCCCTGCTCCGATCATATTGGCGCTAATGTTGAACGAAATTCGTCATATGGTATTTAAAAGGATTGTTCAAACGATTACTTATTTACCTTACTTTATGTCATGGGTTATCGTGGGCGGCCTTGTAATGTCATTGCTCTCCACAGATAACGGTAGTATTAACATACTATTAACCAAACTTTCAATTATTGAAGAACCATTACATTTCCTTGGTATGAAAGAATACTTCTGGACTATTCTTGTGTCTACGAATGTATGGAAGGACATTGGATTTGCTTCAATCGTATACTTAGCAGCAATTGCTGGTGTTGATCCCCATTTATACGAAGCAGCTGATATTGATGGTGCAACTAAATTCAAACAAATCTATTTGATAACGCTGCCAACCATTATGCCTGTTGTCATTATATTTATGATATTGGCGATGGGAAATCTGTTGAATGCAGGATTTGAAGATATTCTAATCCTAGCTGAAAATGCGATTCTGCGACCTGTATCAGATGTAATTGATGTTTATGTTTATCGAGTCGGCTTGCAAAATGCGAAATATTCGTTTGCTGTTGCAATAGGATTGTTTAAAGCAATTATAAGCATTGGATTGCTGACAATGGCGAACTATATAGCTCGCAGATCGGGTAACAGCTTATGGTAAAACTTGAAATTATACTGGGGGTCGACCTACATTGAGATTTAAACGATTAGCCTTTAGTGACCAACTAATGGTGCTCTCGATATATGCCTTCTTGGTAGTATTGTCCTTTAGCGCCCTGTATCCATTTTGGAACGGGTTGGTAGTATCCTTCAATGAAGGACTTGATACATCAAAGGGTGGAGTAACATTCTGGCCGAGAATTTTCACATTACAAAATTACGAGATTGTTTTTGAAGATAAATCGTTAATTCAATCATTTATGATATCAGTCTACCGAACTGTAATAGGTACGATAGCAGCAATTTTTGTAACTTCGATCATTGCGTATGGAATGACAAGAAGTAACCTTATGGGTCGCAATTATTATATGTTGTTCTTCGTATTCACAATGTACTTCGGCGGCGGATTAATTCCAACTTATCTTCTCATTCAATCAATCGGATTGTATGACAAATTTTTGGTATTCATTATCCCTGGACTTGTAAGTGTGTGGAATATGATCATATTCCGTACGTTTTTCAAATCATTGCCAAATGGGCTAGAGGAGTCAGCACAAATAGATGGCTGCAGCAACTGGGGTATCTTTTTCAGAATCATATTGCCTCTATCGGGTCCAGTTATAGCAACTTTGGCATTGTTCACTGCAGTTGCGCATTGGAATGATTGGTTTGTACCTAGTATCTACATCAAAAATCCTGATCTGTTACCAATACAGACTGTATTAAGACGTTTGTTAAATGCGAACATCGTTGAATTGTCTGGTTTGGATTCAGGATCGGTTGCAAGGATTCAAGCGATGCAAACGGTTACGTCAAGATCACTTACGAATGCAACGATGATGGTAGTTACAATACCGATTATGTTAATCTATCCATTCGTGCAAAAGTACTTTGTTAAAGGTGTACTTGTTGGTTCTTTAAAAGAATAGTAACAAATTCCTTTGGTTTGGGGCGGTCTTTCGCTTTAGACATAAATATTATGATTTGAGAGGGGCTTATTCAATGAAGAAGAGAAAGTCGCTACTGCTTATCGTCTCAGCTGTACTTCTGTTGACAACCATACTAGCTGGTTGCAGCAAATCCGAGCCTAAAGCTTCACCATCAGCATCTGAAGGTGCTGCAGGTGAAAGTCCTGCACCAAGCGAAGCAACTGCAACCAAGGGTTGGGAATTTGGTTCTGAACCGTTGGAGTTCTCATTGTTCTTCCACTATGCTTGGATTGATTACCTTGGTATGGATGCATATCCAGCAACAAAATGGTTGAAAGAGAACAAACAATTGAACATTGTTCCTATTCAAGCAAAAGGTGCTAATACAGAAGCGATGACAACTATGATCGCTGGTAAAGATCTTCCAGATGTAATCTGGGGTGATCGTATGGAGCCTGACTTTGACCGCCTTTATGAGGCTGGACAGCTGGTTGCATTTGACGAGTACTTAGAAAAGTATCCTAATCTATTGAAATGGGCTGGCAAAGAGAAACTTGATTTGCTACGTGCTCCAGATGGCAAACTTTATAAGTTCCCTAACTGGTATACAGACGGATCAACTAACACAGCTGGTTATGCAATCAACAAAAAAATCCACAAAGAACTTGGCGAGCCGAAACTAGAAACAATTGAAGAGCTTTATGATTATTTGGTTAAAGTTAGAGAAAAATATGGCAATGAAGTTATTCCTTACGAGCCAGGCCGCGCAGTAGATGGTCAAGGTGTAGCGTTACTTTACACAGCTTTTAAAGAAGGCGCAATTTATGACTCCATCGGAACACAGTTGCTTGGTGTACCAGTTGGCGATAAATTGACTTCCGTATTCACAGATCCAACTTTCCGTGAATCACAAAAATTTGTTTCCAAACTTTACACTGAAAGACTTATGGCACAAGATGCTTTCTCACAAACACAGGACAACGTAAGAGAAAAATTGCTTACAAACCGTGTTGCAGTTTATGCAAGCTCCAACGTTACGGATCTTGCTAACCAAGCAAACATTGCACTTTCAGAGAAAAATCCTGATGAAGGATATTTCGTTACATGGCCTTTCCACAAAGCTGGTCTAGATAAAAATAAAATCTCCCCTGGTGGAAATGACAAACTAGGTTGGAACGTAGCAGTTATTACTAAAGCTGCTAAAGATCCAGAAAAAGTATTTGCTTTCTTGGATTGGTACACAGGTCCAGAAGGTATGAATCTTCAGTTCTTTGGACCAGAGGGCGGAAACTGGGATGGAGTCGACGCTGATGGTAATCCTATCTTCACAGCAGCATACGATGCAGAAGCAGTTGCGAAAATTCAAGCAGATAATGGTAACATTCAAATCGTAGGTAACGCTGCATATATCGATCCAATAAAAGTTAAATATGAAGAAACATTGCCTCCAGAAAAACAAAACTGGCAAGCTAAATACCAAAGAGAAATTACTTGGCCTACAGGTACTGACCTTACAGAGTACAAAAACTTGACACCTTCAGCTGATGATGAGCTAGGTGATATTTCACAACAAGTTGGAGACATGTTAGAAGAGGTTCTTGCAGCAACTTCCCAAGCTAAAACTCCTGAAGATGTAGATAAAATTTTGGATAAAGCTGAAGCAGATGCTCAAGCATTAGGCTACAACAAGTTGCTAGAATGGCGTACTGTTGAATGGCAAAAGAAGAAAGCACTACTTGGTAAATAATATCACTTATTAATTGTTGATATCCCAGAGGGTTCTTTCGAATCCTCTGGGATTTCTCTATTCAATTCAGAGATCAATGCATACGTTAAGATTGTAGCTTTTAAATGGGTTACTAATTTGCTGTTATCCTTTAAAGCTATATAATGTTATTTCGTTTTTTGGTATCATTAGGTCGATAAGGATTTAATATACCAAATCTATCGGGGGAGGCGTAAGTCAGTGAACAATAGGAGAAAAATGTTCCTGCAGCTATTTTCATGGAGTTTAATCGTATGTATGCTAGTTTCTTGCAGTTATTCAGGTAAGCCTAAAATATTAGACCCGTCTCCAACGTTGAAACCTGAAGATGTAAAAGTAGAAAAACTGCCAAGTAATGTGTTGTATGAATTAGGTAAAGAACCACTTCATGTGACTTTCTATGGACTTTATAATAACTATAAAATGCCTGCTTGGGGAGCTGATCCGTCATCAGAGTGGATTAAAGACAATTTTGACATACATATTAAATCCATAAGTTCTGATGGAAACGCAATGCACAAGCTTCAAACAATGGTCGCGATCAATCAGCTGCCAGATATTATTTGGGGTGAAAAAGATGCGGATTTGGAGCGTCTGAGAGAGGCAGGATTGCTGGTACCTTTAGATGATTATATTGAGAAATATCCAAATCTAAAGAAGTGGGCTGGAGAAAAAATATTGAATCTACTCCGTGCTCCTGATGGGAAAATTTATTACTTTCCAAATTATTATTCGGAAAATCCATATGGGAATGCGGGTTATGTTGTAAATAAAAAAATTTATAGGGAACTCGGTAAACCTAAGCTAGAAACAATTAATGATCTTTACACATATTTGAAGCTTGTGAAGGAGAAATATCCGAATGTAATTCCCTTCGAAACAGGTCAAGCAACGGAAGGGCACGGAATTGACCAGTTATTTTCTTCTTTTAAAGAAGAAAACTATAGCTTCACAAGATACTTTGCAGTAACAAAAGATGATGAGATGGTTTCTATCTATCAGGATCAGGGTTTTAGGGAATCTGCCTTATTTGTAGCGCAGTTAATGCGTGAAGGCTTAATGCCGCAAAATGCGTTGACACAAACGGAATATCAGGTTAGCGAGAAGCTGATGAATGGAACTGTAGCTGTACATGCTAGTGCAGATCCAATGCGGTTGGTAATGCCCGCAGATGCTGCGTTATCCATAAGCAATCCAGATGATGGTTATTTCTTCATTGATCCAATTTATAAGGAAGGCTTGGATCCCAAAAAAATTTATCCGGGCACATATAATATATTGGGATGGAATGTCTCTACAATTTCTACTAGTGCAAAAAATCCAGAGGCGATTTTTGCAATGCTTGATTGGATGACAGGTCATGAAGGTTCCGCTGTACAAATGTGGGGACCACCAGGCCCGGAAGGATTTTGGAACGGATTTAAAGAGGATGGTATTACTCCTGAATTCACTAGCAGATACGGGTCTGATCCGAATGGATTAGCTGAGATTCAGGCTATAGCAGGGGATATGATGTGGGTGGGAAATACAGAATATTTAGACAGTACAAAAACAAAATACGAAGCAACATTACCTGAAAAACAAAAAAATTGGGCAACAAAATGGCAGCAATTAGTGACTTGGAAATCGCAAGGAGACCATACACAGTTTATCAATTTAATGCCGGCACCTAACTCTGAGGAAGGTTTGATTTATCGTAATCTTAAGGAGATTTGGCTCAAGGCAAGATCAGACGCTATGTTTGGTGAAACAGATGAAGAAGTACTTGCTATATTAGATAAAGCTCATGAAGAATCAATGGCAGCTGGTTTTCAAATGTACTTAACATTCCTTACAAAGAAATGGGAACAAAATCTTAATGCAATAAAAGAGAAATGATTGGCATGAATAATTCAAGGGGGATGTTTTCATGTACAACGTATTGCTGGTAGATGACGAGGAGTTAGATTTAGAGGGCATGAAGCAATTCATTCCTTGGTCTGAGCTTGGAATGGTGGTCAAAGGAAGTGTTAATAATGCACTTTCTGCATGTGAAGTGCTTGATCAGCAACCCATTGATATATTAGTAAGCGATGTGAATATGCCATATATGTCTGGTCTAGAATTAGCTCGAATAGCACTGCAACGGAAGCCCAATATGCGTATTATTTTTGTAAGCGGTTTTCAAGAGTTCAGTTATGTTCAACAAGCTCTTTCTCTTAAAGCATACAGCTATGTACTAAAGCCTATGGATGATAGTGAACTGGTTGCTTCACTAATGAAAGTAAAACGAGATCTTGATGAAGAGTGCAAGCAACGTGAGGTTGAGCAAGCGTATCAGCAGATGATACCAATTGCAAAAAGCGAACTCCTTGTACGTTTATTTGAAGGGGAAGAAACGACAAATAAAGAATTTATGTCTAAACTAATCGTTTCACATCAAATGGACAAATTGAAGTGGCCTTTATGCGTTGTCATTATGGAATTGGATCAATTCTCTAGAGTAGAGCGAAATACAGCTATGCAGCAAGAAAACTCTCGAATTTTTTTGCAACAGTTGAATGAAGCAGTTAGACTTCATGACAACATTCCGTTTTGTAAATTGCATTCCCATCGTGTGGCATTATTACTGGAAGCAGATCGGATAGATGAAACAGTTAAAACTTTAGTTGAGTCAGCTAAGTGTAGATTAACAGTAACGGTTACAACCGGATTAGGTGCTCCTGTACAGACGATTGAGCAGTTGCCTACTTCTTTTCAACAAGCGATAGAAGCTGTCGAAGGAAAGATGTTCCTTGGTAAAGGGGGCATTATTAAGTATGAAGTTGTTAGTACAGAACCAGCTATGCTAGATGCCCGAGTACTAGATGTACGAATGAACGCATTGCTGAAAGCAATGAAAGAATATGAGCTTGTTCAAATATATGATGAACTCGAGAACCTATTTCAATCCGCAACAGGTCTGCGTTCGAAGTTTACCGTACATAATTTATCTAACTATATTATATGGAAGCTGGATCAACATTTAAGTGCTATGAATGAGGATTTATTCGAACTGCTAGGAATTGAGATACGTAATTTGGATATCCTTATGCAATTTGAAACAATTAATGATATACGATCATGGCTTGTTCATCGTGTATTCGAAATTTCAGAGCGCTTGCATCAAAAAAACAATACAAAAGATAGTAAATTCATTCGTAACGTTATGAAAACGATTCGAGAACGTATGAGTGAAAACATAACTTTAAAGGATATCGCGCAACACTTCTCATTTTCTCCTAGTTATTGTGGTTTTCTTATAAAAGAGAAATCTGGGCATACATTTAATGAGCTTTTGGTACAATTAAGAATGGAAAAGGCTTGTGAACTGCTAAAACAGCCTGGTTTCAAAATATATGAAATCGCAGATCAAGTTGGCTATCGTTATCTGCCCTACTTTAGCAGACAATTTAAAGAGAAATTTGGTATGACACCATTGGAGTATAGAAAGAAAGAGCAGTAGTGAGGTGAATAAATGAAAGCAATCCGTGAGTTTAGAAAAAAATCCAGATACTTACCAATCGGATATAAGCTCATGTTGTCTTATCTGGTATTTACTGTTATTCTGGTCTCGGTCAACGGCTATGTGTCACACTCCATGTATGAAGCTTCCATGCGCAAGCAGACTCGCTCCAATATACAAGAGACACTCAAGCAGATTAATGACAATGTAGCCTATAAGACGGACGATATGGTACGTATATCTTCGATCATATATAAAGATTATGCTTTTGTGGAGGATTTGAGGGCACAGCTTAATTCTCCGAAACTAATAAATGATCGTATGACGAAGCAAATTATGCCAAAGCTTGACAATGCATCAAAATCTATTGGATTGAACCTTAGACTATCTGTTTATTTTGAAAATGAAACAATTGATGAAAAATATTATAACCATTTAGAAGAAACGAACGCACAGTCTGTTTATATGTATCATTTGAAAAGAATTAAAAGCGAAGCATGGTATCAAACACTGCCAATAGAGAAATATAATGAGACCATGGTTTGGAAACAAGTTGAGGAAGATCGAAGTCAAAACAGAATATCAATGATTCGCAGAATCGTCGACCTAGATATGACTCATTCAGGTATAACTGACCCAGAACCGCAGGAACTAGGTGTCATGAGGTTTAGCGTCCAAAAGGATGAGCTATTTGAGAGCGTTGATTTTACTAAGCTCGGTCCAGGCAGCAAAATAGTTATAAGGGATAGGA
The DNA here is from genome assembly GCF_022180385.2 of Paenibacillus sp. L3-i20. GTDB lineage: Bacteria > Bacillota > Bacilli > Paenibacillales > Paenibacillaceae > Pristimantibacillus. Next base: position 1,940,530 of record NZ_BQME02000002.1, on the reverse strand, counting down.
ATGGCAACTTGATCTTTACATCAAGTCTGCCAGAGAAAAAAGTACATATATCGGAAGTATCTAAAGGAAACAATAATACGGTCGACCCATTTTCTAGTGGTGAATATTTAACAATTGAAGAAGAGATGCTGCAGCAAGACTGGACAATTGTTGCGCATATTCCATTGAATGTCATCGAGCAAGAAGCATCTAAGGTACGAAACTTAATTATTTTTATATGCGTCATTGGGTTTGTACTATTTACGTTTGCAGGTGTATTTATTTCTCGTTATTTTTCCAAAAGAATTACAAAGTTTGTATCTGTGTTGAATGCATTCCGGGAAGGTGATTTACATAAGCGTATTTCATATCGCGGCAAGGATGAATTTTCACAAATTGCTACTGCTCTCAACGGAATGGGGGAAGATTTTGAAGCTTTAATTAATAAAGTTTATTTAACACAATTACAGAAGAAAGAAGCAGAGCTCGAAATGCTTCAAACACAAATTAACCCTCATTTTCTTTATAATACATTATCGTCGATAAATCGATTGGCGAAATTCGGGGAAAACGAGAAGCTGCAGAAGATGGTAGTTGAGCTCGCTAAGTTTTACCGATTAACTTTAAATTCAGGCAGGACTCTAATACCGGTATATTCTGAAATTGAGCAGTCCAATGCGTATTTGGAAATTCAGAAAGTTAAATATGGGCATCGACTTGAAGTTACCTTTGATGTTGATGCAGAAATTTGGAAATATGAAACGGTAAAACTTATTATTCAACCATTTATCGAAAATGCGCTTAAACATGCTTGGAGCGGAGATCGAATTCATATAAAGATAGTGGCACATAAAGAAGGCGATACTATTTTGTATCGAATCATTGATGATGGACTCGGTGTACGTCAAGAGCGGATAGAAGAAATTATGATTGCTACGAATGAGAGTGAAACCGGCTTCGGTATTCGTAACATTCATCAGAGGGTTCAGTTACAGTATGGATCCGAATACGGTGTTTCGATATATAGTCGAATGGGTATTGGTACGTCAGTAAATATTCGAATTCCAGCTAGAAAAAGAAAGTTATTTATGCATGATCAAACATTAGTCGAGTAATTTGAGTTGAAGGTCTATTCTGCATAATCATCTCATGAGATGAAGCGATGGAATAGACCCTATTCCTTTTGATCAATTAAGGACTCTATCAGCCTATCCGTCGAACGTCCCAGTTCCTCGGATATTTCCATACCTTTTTTATGCGACAATAATAGGGTAAATTTGTATCATTTTAATAAAGTTGAAAATCAATATGATATGATTGAAATAGTGTTTATTTATAAAATAGGTAAATCGGAGGACTAGATGTTCAAATTTACGTTCCTATTTCTATGGCTAAGCTGGCTATTAGGCAATCCATTTGTTGCGATTATAGTGTTGCTCATTATTTTATACATTATTGATCGCAGATTTTTAGGATTAACCCCAAGTATATTCAAGCCCATTAAGCGCCGATCAAATATACGCAAGTTAAAGCAGCATATAGTTATGTCACCAAATGATGTGTCAGCAAAACACGATTTAGCTCGTCTACTCATTGTCGGAAAAAAATACAAAGAAGCTTTGCAAACCTTAGAGCCTTTAAAAAGAGTGCTAGTAGAGTCAGCGGAGTATTGGGATGATTTAGGTACTTGTTATTTGCAGACGGATCGTTTAGATGAAGGGGAAGCTAGCATACTACAAGCTCTTAAAATAAATGAAAGAGTTAAATTTGGTGCGCCTTACTTACGACTTGCAACTATTCATATGAAGGACAACACAGTAAAAGCATTGCAATATTTAAATGATTTTCAAGAGATACATTCGTCTTCCTGTGAAGGATATGATCGGCTTGCTTCTATTTACAAAGGTCTCGGCCAAGATGAGGAAGCAAAGCTAGCTGCTAAAGAGGGTTTACGTGTTTATAGATCATTGCCTAAATACAGAAAGCGGCTAGAGCGGAAGTGGGCGGTTCGTTTATTGTTCAAAAAATGATAAGGAAAGGAGCAAAATACAACAGATGCAGCGCAAAATATGGCTTATGTCAATCAGCGTAGTAATTGTGCTGATTCTTATAAATAATACAGCGTATTATTTTTTAACGAAAAACACGTTAGAAGAAGATCATAAACTTGAGATGCTCACATTAGGTAAGCAAATTGAATTAGCAATTGAGCAGTCGCGACTAGGATCAGAGCAATTTGAGAAACAAATTAGTAGAGAACTTCGTGCTGCTGCTATTGCTGCTCAATATGCACTTGACCCCGATGTAGAAAAGGTCACGAACGAGCAGCTTGAGGAGCTTAGTATGAAGTTAGATATTGAACACATTAGTTTGTTAAAAAGAACAGAAGAAGATATCATTTTGTATCGCTCCTCCGATCCAACCCAATTGAACAAAGGTACGAAAACATGGATACCTTGGTATAGTAAGTTTAGCGACTTATTTGACCAAAAAGTGAATAGCGAAAAATGGCTAGGTCAGGAAATGACTAACTTTTGGGGTGGACCGTTTGAAATATCTGCAACTGATCCAAGTAAAATATATAAATGGGGCTATTACTATGATGGAACAACCAATTACATCATTGACCCCTATGTTCTTTTTAAAACGCAGGAAGAATACAATCGAATTACTGGTGTCGATCGATTAATTCAAGATTTGACGAAGCACGGTGAATCTTTGATAGAAATAACATTAATGAATCCGACTACATTTCCTCACGGAATTAAGAAAGAGTTAGAGGATGGCAAGCTGAAGGAACATCTTGTACAGCGCCCACAGTTATACGGTTCATATACGATAAAATCAGAACGAGATGCTGAGTTTGTGAATAAAGCTTATCGTACAAAAGAAGTACTTACGATGAAGGAATGGATTGACGGTCGTGATATTTACAAAATGTTTATTCCTGTTTCTGTTCAAGGCAAAGGATTTAGTATCGCAGATGAAAAGGGTCAACAATTAGAGAGTTATGTATTGTCCATCGTATCCGATCATGGCATCATAACGAGTAAGTTGGACAAGCAATTTCTTAATTTAGGATTTGTTATTTTGTTAATTACAGCTATTAGCTTATTAATAGCAATCGTAGCGATGCGCTATTATAAACATTCAAGGGAAAAAGCGGTTAGCGTCACACAGGAAACATATACAGAAGAAATAAACAGTATGTTTGACTCGATACGTGCTCAAAGGCATGATTTTCTAAATCATGTACAAACCATTCATTCACTTGCTGAACTAAATAAGCACAATGAGTTAATTGCTTATACGAAAGAGCTCACTGGTGAAATTCGTCAAATGAACGACATTATTAGTATAGGGAATCCAGCTATTGCAGCCCTTATTCGATCGAAAATATCACAAGCAGAAAGTTATAAAATTGCTTTCCAATGTTGTTTTAACGGATTGCATATTGAGGGTATGGGTGGGAAAACTTTAGATATTAACAGAATATTGGGAAATGTAATTGATAATGCTTTTGATGAAGTGATGAAGTATGAAGAAAGTAAGCGAGAGGTAATGTTAGTTGGAACACAGTCCGAGCATACTCTGGAACTGAAAATTACTAATACTTGTGAGGATGCAGCAGAAAAAGCTGCAAAACCGCTATTTGTCGCAGGGTTTTCTACTAAGAAGCAACTGCATCAAGGACTCGGACTTTCCATCGTTAAGACAATTGCAGATCGTTATAAGGGTGAGGCATATGTAGTTGTCGATGCCCCAGATAAAATTTCTTTTGTTGTGAAGCTGCCACTATAACTGTTTATGTTCTTGTGTAATCAAATATGAAGCGTCATCAGAGCCGAAAGCATTCGTCGTGATGGCGTTTTTTTGATATAATAATAAGAATGCAAATGAACGGGAAGAAAGGTGTTGGTCCTCTCCCATGCGACTACTTGAGAAGCTGCATTCTGTGCTGGAACAGCAACTTAGTGATTATATATCAAGCCCCATTATTAAGCGGGGATGGAGTTATTATAAAAATGGTCAGGTGCAAAATGTACAGGCGACGGTTCATAGTACATTAACTGGCGTTGTAAAAGGTTCAGAATTGTATGCGGTAGTCATTGATGCTGAGCATCTCCGATACAGCAATTGTACTTGTTTGTACGATGGACTTTGCAAGCATATCGTTGCCCTGTATCTTCAATATTGCAGCGAGCACAAAGGCGGGCCAGAAGGGGCCGAGCAATGTTATTTTAGATTGTTAGGCTTATCACCAGCGAGAAATTTAGTTAAGGCAGAGGATGGTACTGAACGGACGGAATCATTAATGCCTCCAAATGAAAGTGATACATTAGAGGATTGGCTTACATGGATGGAGGCGGAGCATGGCGAGACATGGAAAAAGTGTCGACATTCGCTTCATCCGCTCCAGCCGTTATTATCTAGTTTAAAAGGGTTGGCTAAAGATTGGCAGAAACCGCTCCAGCGATTGCATTGGGCAACCGTAATTATTTTTGTAATGGAGCAGGCAGAACGAGCGATATTAACGGTAGACAGCTTCAGTCGTTATTATCATGAGATGTCATTTATAAGAATGGCTGAACCTTGGGTTGAGCACTGTAATACTCTTGTCTCAGATCTTGAACCAACAGAAATGAGTCAGCAGGAACTTGATTGGAGTGACGGTCTGGTCGTTCATATTAAAGGCAGAGCGTTGCTCACTGAAAAACAATTGTTTGATTGGAGTATTCTTTATTTAAGTTTCTGTGAGAAATTATCGGTAAACCGTGAATGGTATGAGCGAGAGCTATCAAGATTGCTGCTGGAATTACAATTGCCAAAGGATGAGTCAAGAAACGTATCCTTTATTCATATCGCTGCGGGTAAGATGTATTTTTTTGATCATAAGGATGATCAATCTATTGAGCATTTTGTTTTAGGTTCGTTTGAACGCTCACAAAAAATCATTTATCCTTGTGTTGCAAAGAGGATAGAGGAGGGCAAATGGGATATCGCCCTCAAATGGATGAGTTTCCTAAATGAGCGTATTTCTAATAACCGCAATGCTCGTAATATAGGGCCATTTATGTCGCTCTGTCGAAAAGCGGATGAAGCTAGGCCAGATTTGCCTATATGGACGGCGTATATGACGGATATGCTTCCATATTCTTATATCGAGCTGTCAGAGCATTGGTTAAATGCAAAGAGGTATGAGGAATGGGCTGATTTACAGTTATTTATTGGTGTTAAACCTGAGGAAATTAATGCACCTGAGCTTAGGGAGGTAGCTAAAGTTGCCCCACATACATTAGTGCCTATTTATCATCAATCGATTGAGTCGGCGATAGGGACGAGAAATAGGCAAGGCTATCGGATGGCTGCGAAACAATTGAAAAAGCTTGAAAAGCTATATAAGGCATCGAAGGAAACAGAGAAGTGGGAGGGCTATCTAATCGAGCTTGTTGCGAAGTATCAAAGACTTAGAGCGCTACAGGAAGAGTTGTGGAAAGGGAAAGTTGTAACATGAGGACATTCACTAACACAAGGCAAATTACAATTGACGGTGCATGGAGTGTAGAAGAAGGCAAATCGGCTTTACTTATCAATACGTTGGATCGGAAGGAGCAGCCAGAAGGCAAACTGCGCTCTTTATTATTTGCTTGGCATAAAGCTTCTTGGTATGGAGCGGATGTAGAGGAACTACGAATGGGTAGTCATTCCATATTGAAGCTTTCTCCTTTACTAGCAATTGACTATTTGTCATCGCCTGCACCTGTTAGGCTTCTGCATATAATCTGGACGGATAGGCTCTCCGTTATGATTCAACTTGCAAGTCATATACGTCACATCTTGATAAACGGCTGGTTCGTACCAGATTGGGTCAATTGGACAGAATCAAATCGGAGTTGGATGGCGTATTTCCCCGATGAGGAATCGGAACGAAAAGAGAATTGGGAAGCTTTACTACAAGATGCTTTCAATAATGGAGACACTGGCATTAGCAGCTGGCTGGGTGAAGCTGTAGAAGATATGCTATTGGCTGATGAGGAATTGAAAGCGATATGGACTTCTATCGGAGCAGAGTCTGGCGAAGGTGTATTGAGACGTAAAGGAACCGATGAACAGGAATGGCTCATCGCTATTGGCATAGAAAGGGATATGCTTCCATTTCGAACAGCGTTGCAGCTAGTTGAACCTAGCGGTGGGAACGTATGGAGGCTGCGGCCTGTATTGCAAAGCCGTGAAGGTGGCGCATGGTTCCCTATTGGGCGGGATGCAAAGAGTACGGGTTGGGTAGCTGAGGAGACGGATGAACAAATTTCGATACCTGAGGAGTGGCATCCACTTTTAAGCTCGAAGATGGACAAAGAAGTGGTTAGGTGGATTAATGTCCTCCCACAGCTGGAAGACGAGTTACGGATGGGTGACCTTAAGGAAGTGCTCAGCGAGCAGGAAGCTTGGACCTTTTTGGAGCATGGCAGTATAGCTCTGCTTGAAGCTGGAAGTCCAGTGCTGTTGCCAGCATGGTGGGAAGCTGTTCGTTCCAGGAAGCTCAGATTAAAGGCTAAGATGAAATCTTCGGTGGGGTCTTCTGCGCAATCCATGTTTGGACTCGACCAAATCGTGCAGTTCGATTGGAAGCTTGCGTTAGGAGATGTCAACTTATCCGAAGGCGAGTTCCTTAAGATGGCGGAAGAAAATCGTCGTTTATTCCAAGTTGGAGATGAATGGGTACATCTTGATCCACAAGATGTTGAACAAATAAAGCAGTGGCTGAAGCGAGTAGGGAAGAGAAAGGGTCTTTCATTCCGTGACGTTCTTGAGATGCACCTTCGTGGTGGTTCTGATTTAGACATTGGAGGAGATCTTGAAGCTGAGCTACGGGCAGAGGTTGAACTGAATGAACATTTAACGGCTTGGCTTGAACAATTACAACATATCTCTCAAATACCATTAGTTGATCCACCGGATACTTTCTTGGGCGAGCTGAGACCTTATCAACAACAAGGCGTTTCATGGCTTCTGTTCCTTAGAAAATTTGGTCTTGGTGGTGTGCTTGCGGATGATATGGGCCTAGGGAAAACGATACAGTTTATGGCGTATCTCATTTCTATTAAGGAAATGGAGAATGAAGTTAGTGGGCCATCACTCCTTATTTGTCCAACATCAGTTATTGGAAACTGGGAGAAGGAACTGAAACGATTTGCCCCAAGCCTGCGAGTTATGCTCCATTATGGCAGCAAGCGATTAAAGGGAGCGGAATTAGAGGAAGCTGCTGGAGAGGCAGATCTATTCATTACCTCATATTCCTTAGCCCAATTAGATGAAGAAGAACTTAGCCTTGTAGCTTGGAATGCTTTATGTCTTGACGAAGCACAAAATATTAAAAATGTTTACACAAAACAATCGAGTGCGATCAGAAGACTGTCCGCACATCATCGAATTGCTTTAACAGGTACACCTATGGAAAATCGATTGACAGAGCTATGGTCAATTTATGACTTCATTAACCCAGGATACTTAGGTACGATAACGGAATTCCGTAAAGCGATCGTTGTTCCAATTGAACGCACACGAGATAAGGAACTAATTGAAGGATTGCAGCGCTGGGTGAAGCCTTTTATGCTTCGCCGGGTGAAAAAGGATCCGCTTATACAATTGTCACTTCCAGATAAGATAGAATCTAAAAGCTATATGACGTTGACTGCTGAGCAAGGAGCACTGTACGAAAACATTGTTTCCGATCTAATGGATAAGCTTGATAAGCTCGATGCTATGCAGCGCAGAGGTTTAATATTGGCGACGTTAACAAAGCTAAAGCAGTTATGTAACCACCCTGCATTAATGCTCAAAGAAACTGGGAGCGAAGCTTGGGGAACAGATCGTTCTAACAAGATGGCTCGACTTTTGGAGATGTGTGAAGAGATAGCGGCAGAAGGAGAACGTTGCTTAATTTTCACTCAATATGTAGAGATGGGTGCGCAGCTTCAAAGTATGCTTGAAGAACAGCTTGGTATGCCTGTGCCTTATTTACATGGCGGCGTTCCAAAGGCTAAACGCGATGATATGATCACAAAGTTCCAATCGGAGGAGCAGCAATGCTGCGCATTTGTACTATCTCTCAAAGCAGGAGGAACAGGACTGAACCTTACTGCCGCAAATCATGTGTTCCACTATGATAGATGGTGGAATCCAGCTGTAGAAAATCAAGCTACTGATCGGGCTTTCCGAATCGGTCAGACGAAGCAAGTTCAAGTGCATAAATTTATATCGCTTGGAACGCTTGAAGAGAAGATCGATGAAATGATCGAAAGTAAGCAGTCGCTTAATGAGCAAGTTGTCGGCCAATCAGAAAATTGGATTACTGAATTGAGTACAGATGAGCTCAAAGATTTGTTTGCGCTGCGTGAAGGCTGGTTGAAAGGATGATGAGACGGAATGGTTGAGGAAAACTTGCGTGAAAGAGCTAACCGGCTTAAGCTAACAAGCTATCATCCAAGTCAATCTAATGAGTCGTCAGGTGACCGAAATAATGAAAGCAGGTCCTTTGATGGGTCATTGGGACCACCACATGCTAACGAGCAGTGGAAGAAATTTTACGAAAAGGTTAAACATATTACAGAGAAGCTTCGTCAATAAAATAGAAATGTATCCCCCTATCAGCCGTTTTTATTCTCGTCTCATCCATATGGAAGAGGCTATAATAGTAATGACGAAGTAGGGGGGCAATGTATCGTGCGAGGAGGTTTCCTGCGTGAAGAAACGCTTTGTCCTAATCGCTGTAATTATTGTTTTAATGACGAATGTGTCCGCTTGCGGTAAAAATAAAACTCCACCACCTAGCGAGCTTGAAACTAATAAATACAGGGAAGTTACACTTTCACTACGACATACTCAGATAAAAGAATCAAGTGAGCCTCGTTTGCGTTTACTTGAGGATGTAGTAGCGAAGACAATGGCTGAGAACGCTGAGATAACGATTAAGTTAGAAGGTATTGACGAAATTGTTAATCGCGATACAAAGCTTAAGCAAGAGATGGTAGCAGGTAACCCGCCTGACATATTTGAGGTGTTCGGAGGCGCAGATATTAAGCTGTATGTGAAAGCTAATCGAATGTTGAACCTCACACCGATTTTGCAAGAGCTGAATCTCATAGATAAGTTTCAAAGTCTCGCTGAGTTCACAATCGATGGACAAATATATGGCATTCCCTATGGCGGTTATAGTGAAGGTGTATTTTATAATAAAGTAATCTTTAATGAGCTTGGGATCGAAATCCCCAAAACATGGGATGAGCTGATAGAGGCATCAGAAACAATTAAAAAATCGGGTTATACACCATTTGGTCTAGCTGCAAAAAATGCTTGGGTCGCAGGCATGTTATGGAATACGATTATGGAAAGACATGTAGGTATCGATGCTTTTTATGATCTGTTAACTGGCGAGGCAAAGTGGACAGACCCTAACTTTATTAAAGGTTTTGAAGCGTATTCAGAACTGGTAGATAGAGAATATTTCCCAAAAAGTGTGTTAGCGTTGCCTTATTCATCTCAAGCAGGTCATATGTTGCGAGGTAAAGCAGCGATGGTATTTACCGGTACGTGGGATGCAAACCCTTTCACAAGCATGGATGCAGGAATATTGAGAGGTCAGATCGGATTTTTCTCTTTCCCTGCAATACCGAATGGAATGGGGGATCAAGGGTCTCTTAATTCTTCTTATTCCAATGGATTCGGTTTCTCTTCCAATCTAACAGAGGATCAAATCGCAGCGGTAAAATTATTTATTGCAAATTACTTTAATGAAGATGTACAAAAGAGAGCGTTCATGGAAGATAAATTGCTTCCATCTATGAAGATGACGGATTCTTCTGATATGGATCCGCTAATGAACGAAATTGTAACAGTTATGTCTCAAGCGACTAGCAAATGGCCTGCCTTTGATGCTATTGTACAACCTTCAGTAACAGCGGAGATTGGATCAGGGTTGCAAGAATTACTTGGTAAATTGCAAACGCCGCAGCAGGTTGCAGAGAAAATTCAAGCTGTTCAAAATAAGGCTAATTCAGCACAGGTGAAATCCTCCGGATTCAGTACTAATCCACCTGAGTTTCAAAGTAATAAGTAATTAGGAGGCATAGCGGAATGAATTTGAGACCTAAGCTTATGCTTGCCTTTATATCACTTATCATTATTCCTATGATTGGTCTTGGTATCTTTTCTTTTATGAACTCCGAATCATTGCTGGAGGAAAAATACAGTGAACAATCAGAAATAACACTGAAAGCAATTGGAGGGAATATTTCTTACTTTTTCAGAGAGATGGATCAACTCTCGAATGGAAATGTAATCAGTTCGGAAGTTCAAAGCACACTAAAGCACAATGATTTGTCTTCTGCTGCACCGAGTTCCCTTATACAAATTAATAGAGCAGAGAAAGAAATGAGTAGAATATTGTTTCAACATCCTGCTGTAAGTTTTGTTGTGTTATATTCGAGTGATGGGACAAGGTTTACATCCTATCGTAATGATCCAACTACGTTTGAGCCAATTTCTTTTGGGGATTTACAGCAAAATCCACTTTACTACGATGTCATTAAGTTAGGTGGCAAGCCGTTATGGATTGGGCCGTATGAGCAACGTGAGCTTACTGGGGTGACCCCCCCGTTATTTACGATGATGCGTGTAGTTAAGGACATGGAATCGTTTAATGACCTTGGTATTTTGGTCACCCAATATAAGACGGAAGAAATTAACAGCATGTTAAAGGCATTTCAAAATCCGGATGCGGAATCTTTAGGGGCACGATATTTCATTCTAAATAATAAGGGTCTAATCATGCTCGATAGTAATAAGCAATATGACGGGAAGAGCATTGATCTTTATACTGAGTCAAGACCACAGTTGACGCAGAACTATAAAAGCTCCAGAATGAAATTTGACGAGGTTGACAGCTTAGTTTCATCCTATCAATTAGATAGAAACGGTTGGATACTTGTGTCGGTTCAGCCTTGGAATTCATTAACGAATGAAAATATTAGATTCGTACAGTGGATCAGTATGATTACTATTATAGGACTACTCTCAGCAGTATTGTTTAACGTTTTTTTCGTCAATCGTGTAGCTAAATCAATTATTAAAGTTGTTCGTAAGATGAGATTAGTTGAGCAAGGATTGTTAGATATACGGATAACAGCACAAGGAAAAGACGAAACGGTGTTGCTCGCTAATAGCTTCAACAGTATGGTAGAGCGAATTGGTGATCTGCTCATTGAAGTAAGGGACGAACAGGAACGAAAACAGCATGCTGAGATGATGCTTATGCAAGCTCAGATTAAGCCGCATTTTCTGTTTAATACGCTGGAGTCAATCAATGCACTTGCTGCACAGAATGAGGGCGGCAAAATCATGTTAATGGTTCGTCGTTTAAGCAATTTGTTGCGCACGAGTATGCATCATTCTGAGGAAATAAGTATTAAGCAGGAAGTTGAACATGTGCGAAGTTATCTGGAGATTCAAAAATATCGATTCGAGGATTTATTTACTTATGAGCTTGATGTTCCAGAAGAGGTATTTGATTACACGATACTTAAGCTTACATTGCAGCCATTAGTTGAAAACAGCATTCAACATGGATTCGATGGTTATTTGGATGGACAAGGTGTAATTTCAATTAAAGTTACAGTTGAACCACATCAGCTTGTTATAATAGTTAGTGACAATGGAATTGGAATAAATCATAGTGTCCTTTATAAATTTGCAGAAGGCTACAGCCCTTCAAGTAAAAAACATGATGAAGCTGAGATGGGCGAGAGAAGGGGATTAGGTATTCGAAATGTTGCAGATCGATTGCGCATCCATTACGGTGCAGGTTATGGTATGATGATTTGCAGCTCTGAGGGCTGCGGCACAACGATACGTTGCGTAATACCTAAGAGCAGAGGTGAGGGGCTATGATAGGCAAGGTGCTCCTCGTTGATGACGAGGCACACATTACTAGAAATTTGGAAAAGGTTATTCCCTGGGAAATGCTCGGATTAACCGTTGCAGGAGTCGCTAAAAACGGCGTGGAGGCTCTTCAAATTATGGAGCGGGAATCAATAAACTTGCTCCTTTGTGATATTAGGATGCCGGTGATGGATGGACTTGAGCTCGTTAAGCAAATAAGAGAAAAAGAAATGCCATGCGATATTATTATGTTATCTGGATATCAAGATTTCACATATACACGTGCTGCCATTCAATATGGGGTCAATGATTACGTTTTAAAGCCGATTCCGTATGATGAATTAACAGGTGTTATTGCACGTATTATGTCCAGCCAACGGAATAAACAGAAACAACTCTTGGAGGAACAGCAGAAGCTTGGTCGTATGATCGATCTAGCCAATGAAAAAATCCTTTACGATATTATTATGGACTACACAGACTTCTCAGGCAGTCACTGGCTCTTCACTGGGGATGAGCAGCAGCTCAGACTACAGCAATATGTCATGATTGTCCTTGATCTTGATGTTAGTTCAGAGAAAACAAAGGATTGGCGTGATTGGCCTGACAAAGAACGAAAGCTATGGAATTTCGCTGTGTGTAATGTACTAAGGGAGAAGCTTCAAACGAATGGGTTACATCATGCTGTCATTCAAACGAGGGATGGCGAATGGTGTGTCTTGATAGAGACGGATAAATCCGTTATATTCAATAATGAATTGATACAAGGTTGGGCTTCAATGCTGCTTACTGCAGTTAAGAACCATGTAAAGCTGTCGCTGAATGCAGGTATTTACCGGCAGTTTACTGGGGTGGATGATCTATCAGGGGCATTTAAACTTGTGCAACGTGGAATGCAGTTAACTCCTGCACATGATACCATTTCGTTCTACCCGTCGGATCATCAAAGGTCTACAAGTGCAGATCAAGCTTTCTGGGTTACTGCTGAGAAGATGATCAGTGCAGTTAAACGGGGGGATAGCAATGCGATTGACTCTGGAGTTGAAAGCATCTCACAACAATTACAGCATTTGAATGAGCATAACAGTGCTAGGGTCAAACCGCTGCTTCACTTCTTCGTTCTTCATTTGATGAGGGAAATGAAAGAAATGTCTGTTTTCTCACGGGAGCAAGAGGAAATATTGTGGCGAAGATTAGATCGTCGCTTTGGTATTAAAGACTTGCTTGTTTTTATTCAGCAAGTTACTAATGCAGTTTCCGAGCGATCAATAGACAAGAAGAAACAGTCTGAAAATTCTATGGCTGAAGCAAAGTTGTTTCTTGATCGCAACCTTTACCGTGATTTAAGCGTTGAGGAAGCAGCGACTTATGTAGGACTAAGCACTTCCTATTTTAGCTTATTGTTCAAGCAGACTTATGGGGAAACGTTCATTGAATATGTTACTCGTCAACGAATGGAGAAAGCGAAAATTATGCTTGCCGAATCCCAGAGAAGCGTTGCTCAAATAGCTAAAGAGGTTGGTTATGCGGAGCGCCGTTATTTTACAAAGGTATTTATGAAATATACCGGCGACAATCCAACTGATTACCGCAGTAAATTTCAATGTCGGGAGCTTAGCGCTAACGAGGCTAGTGAAGAAAGTTTATAATTCGACTATTTGTGAGAGGGTGTAATGAAATGGTTCGCAATGGTGAGTGGAGAAACTGGAGTTTAAAAGAGAAGATAGGTCAATTATTCGTATTCGGGTTCCATGGTTATGAGCCAACAGAGCAAATCAAAGAACTTATTGACTCCTATGGAATCGGAGGAACAATCTACTTTACACGTAACGTTAAGGATGCTGAGCAAGTACATAGCCTGTCCGTTGAATTACAGCAATTGACAAAAAAGGCTGGTAGACCGCCGATGTTTATCGCAATTGACCAAGAAGGCGGAATGGTAGCAAGACTAGTAGACGGTGTAACTCTTATGCCAGGAAATATGGCACTTGGGGCTACAGCACAAGCTGAATCGGCGCAAGAAACGGCACGTATTTGCGGTGAAGAGCTTCGTTTGCTAGGAATTACAATGAATTATGCACCTTGTATTGACGTCAATAATAACCCTGACAATCCTGTCATTAATGTAAGATCATATAGTGATCGTTCTGAAGTTGTATCTGAACTGGGAGCAGCAGCGGTAGTAGGTTACCAATCAGCACGTGTGGCCGCTACTATAAAACATTTCCCTGGTCATGGCGATACTTCTGTTGATTCCCACCATGCACTTCCAGTATTGCAGCATAGCCGTGAGCGGTTAGATGCAATTGAGCTTTTGCCATTCCGAGCTGCTATCGAAGTGGGAACGGACTGCATAATGACAGCGCATGTATGCTTGCCAGCACTTGATGCAACAGGCGTCCCTTCGACATTGTCCGAACCAGTTCTAACGGGATTGCTTCGTCAAGAACTTGGATACGATGGAGTTGTCGTAACCGATTGTTTAGAGATGAGTGCGATTGATGAGTTTTATGGACCTGAACAAGGTTCCATTAAAGCGATTAAAGCTGGAGCCGATATGGTATTAGTGAGCCATACATTCTCGAAGCAGCTAGCAGCGCTTGAAGCAGTTACTGCGGCAGTAGAGAGCGGAGAATTATCTGAGGCGCGTATCGATGAAGCGGTAGAGCGTGTAATGCGCTTGAAAGAAAAATTGCAGTTGGAAGAAGAGATTACACCTTGGGAGCAAGTAAAGGGCGAAATCGGAACAGATAGAAACAAGGCAGTTGCTAGAAAGTGGAGTGAAGCTTCTGTAACGCTTGTTAAAAACGAAGGTGCTTCATTGCCGCTTAAACGTGAAGTAAGAACTTTGGTACTATGGCCAGATATCGTACCAGTATCTGTTGCAGATGAGATGCTCTCTGGTGACGGTACACTTGGGGATTTCCTATCACACTACGGTGCAACTATTGTTGAACGGAAGATGAATAGCGAAGATCCGCTGGATGGTATTGAAAGTTTCGAACAAATCGTCGTAGTAACCTATGACGCTTCCAAGCATCCGCAGGAAAGAGATATTGCTCTTGAAGCAATTAAGCTAGCAGGGGATCGTGTAGTCGCTGTTTCAGTTCGTAATCCATTAGATTTGCTGCTGTACCCTGAAGTGAAATCGTATGTAGCTGTATATGAGTGCAGACCATTAGCTTTGTCTTCAGCAGCTAAAGTCTTGTTAGGTGATTTGAAGCCTGTAGGAACGCTTCCTCTTGAAATTTCACCAGCTTATCCATTTGGCTGGAGTGCTCCTTTGAACTAATTCTTTTTATAGATTCTTTGATTAATAATATATGTGAAACGACAAAGTGGCGATCAGGGGGTAACCTCTGCATCGCCACTTTTGTATTTTAATTGGTTGCTTTTATTTCATTAGCGCCAAAATGTTGAGCAGTCTGCCTTATCGCTAATATTAAACTGGATCATTTTCTCGAGTAATGAAAAATCAACCGGACTACTCCATCGTATACGCATCAAATTTTTTGTGTGATCATAGCCGGCCCGAATAATTTCATCAGAAAAGTGATTAATTCCTGCTTCTTCAGGTGAAATAGCTAAATGTTGTTTGGCTGTGCTAAAGCCAATAATAAAGGTGTCGTGATCGGTAAACATAGGCTGATTCCACGCAATCTTTGGCTGTAAAGTTGGAAATGTTTTGGCTACCCAAGCAAAAACTTCTTCTGTTCGCTCCCGATGTTGCGGATTATCAATTTTCTCCAAAAACTCTGAAAAAACTTCCACGTAGTTCCCACCTACCTATACTTAATATTTGTGAATAAATAACATCTTAAAGGCATCATAACCAAAGTGATTATTTTTGTTAAACCGTATTATCATTTAATCATTTTATCAAATCTCATTGTCATTTATCAATTTTGCTTCAAAATAAAGAACAAGACCTTCACCTTCGAAAGGAATCCATGCCTATTCCTCCTGCGATGTATTAACCTGCTTTTTGTCGTAAAAGGTCATCTGACAAAATGATCATAAGTAAGATCATGAAGAATGTAAGCAAGAAAGAAAATTACACATGGGTTTTCATAATGATGCTGAATATGCACGAGTTGCTTATAGTATTTATCCCCATAATGAGGATTGTTTCGCATTTCCAGATTGCTTTTAATTAAAGCATCAATTTTATCAGCAATATCAACTAGTTGTCCTTCATATGAACTATCTTTGGAGTGAACGAGGAAATCCATCATTTCTTCATGGAAGAAGAGAGGCAGTTTGAGCACCATTTCTTTCGCTACCTGTTGCTCATATTGCTCGAACGCTTCTCGGATGACGGGTGAAGATTTTTTGATGGGAGATGCTACATCTCCACTAACACCTTCTACAATGTCGTGCATAATCGACTTGCCAAGCAGCCGATAAAGAT
This sequence comes from Paenibacillus sp. L3-i20, assembly GCF_022180385.2. GTDB lineage: Bacteria > Bacillota > Bacilli > Paenibacillales > Paenibacillaceae > Pristimantibacillus. Next base: position 1,924,203 of record NZ_BQME02000002.1, on the reverse strand, counting down.
CGATGTTCTGCCCCCCGAATCGTTCCGTTTCTAGCAGTCCATTAAACAATGACATAGCTGCCACACGAAAAGAGTGGGTGGCATCATTGTCCGGAATGAGGTTAAAGCTCCCGCCCCAGCGTTCAATGAGATCCAAATTGAGTATGTGATTAAGAAATTGCTGCACGCCGTCTTCGTTCCTGAGCGCTTCCAGCAACCATGTGATGGATTGGCATGTGGATTGGGTAAGTTCGCCCTGCAATTGCTCAAATTTGAGCTTGAAGTAAGGATTTGAGTCCAGCTCGTACTCCCGTTTGCAAAATAACATTGCGTCAAATGAGTCGATCCCACGGACAAGCCTTCCGATATAGGAATCGTCTTCTGCATCTACAATGTAGTCGTAGAAATGCGGCTGCAGCGATTTGGATAAATACGAAACGATTTCTTTGCTAACCTCGTTTTCTAGCTTTTGTATATGTTCTGCAACATGGGCATCTTTTTTTGTAACATATTTAATAGAGCCTGTAACTGTTTCGTTCAAATCGTGAAGCAGCGCTCTAGCGACGATCGTTAACTTATCAAGGGATTGACCGTATATCTTCTCCTCGATAATGCCAATGAGAATCGCAATGGATGCACAGCGAAAACTATGACTAGCAGCATTGTCCTTATACCGCGGTGAATATTCCTTCCACCGTGAAACATATTGCATACCGATGATCGCGTTAGTGAAACGACTGTTTTTCAAATTGCACCACCTATTCTCTTTTGTAGGAAGTGTTCTACCAAGACTATGTCTATGCTATTATAAGGCTTATTAAAGAACGAGACTAGATAATATGGATGAGGGATTGTTGTGGAGAGGTTTGGTCTAGCATTTAACCATTATTTCGAAAAGTGGATGTTTTTAATTATTCCAAGCTCACTCGTATTAGGATTCCTATTTGCTTCAACATTGCAGCCCATGGTTCATGCTGTTCCTTATTTATTTGCTTTCGTCACATTAACGATGGCAATGGGTTGCGGACTTAGTCAGCTGAAGGAAGTGATGCGGAAGCCGGCTGTTATGGGACTTACATTCTTTTTGGCACATGTTATTTCACCGATAGTTGCATATGGCATTGGAGTAGCCGTATTTGGCATAGATTCGCCATATGTAATTGGATTAGTGTTATTTACGGTAATTCCTCTAGGTATATCGACGGTGCTATGGGTAAGTATGTCCGGTGGGAATATACCCTTAGTACTTGCCATGGTCGTATTAGATTCCCTTCTTAGTCCACTTGTGGTGCCAGCAACGATTCACCTATTTTTTGACTCAGCTATCGAAGTAAAGGTTCTGCCGCTCATGCTCGATTTGACAATACTTATCGTATTGCCCACGATAATTGGCGTTGGTTTGCACGAATGGTCGAAGGGGAGGATTCAGGAGCGGGCAAAACCATTTACAGCTCCAATATCAAAACTGTGTTTTGTCGGTGTGGTGGCACTTAACGCTTCTGCCATTGCACCATTCGTAGGACAGCTTAAACAGGACATGTTAATGTTAGTGCCAATTGTCGTAGTCCTTGTTAGTTTGTGTTATGCACTTGGGTTTGTCGGTACAGCGGGTTTCAGAGACAGCAAGATGCAAATTACAGTTTCTTATGCAACGGGAATGAGAAATATTTCACTCGGAATAGTACTTGCTTTAGCATATTTTAGCCCATTAGCAGCCGTTCCAGTAGTGTTATCTATATTGATTCAACAACCACTGGCAACTGTTCACCATTACATTTTACAAAAAATTAATAAACAGAAGAGTAGCAAAGCAAGCAAAAGGCATGTAACATAATCGTTGTGAATCTACAAAAAGCAGTTGAGTAATGGACGCTATTGTCCAAACGAGAATGCCCCTTGTTAAGGAGTGAAACGGATTGAACAGTTTTCGAACGAGACTTACATTTATAATGATATCAATAATTGCCTTGTCTGTATCAGCAGCAGGGATATTGATGATGACGACCTTTAAAAATAATCATATTAATGCGCTAGAGGATAACATGGTCCGCCAAATGCAGCTTATTGCTGCTAAGATGGAGTGGCGATCTGGGGATATTGAAGGGTTGATTAATTATTACACAAGTGAAGCAAAAGAGCTTAAGAAGCTTACTGATGCTCGTTTAACCTTTATCCGAAGTGATGGCGTTGTTATTGGGGATTCCGATTATGATGCGCATGAGATGGATAATCATCTTGAACGCGAAGAAGTTCAAGTTGCTCTCGCCAATGGCATTGGCAGAACCGTTAGACCAAGTGAAACGATGGATCAGAGGATGGTGTATGTCGCTATTCCGGTCGCGAATGCCTCGATTACGGAACCACATGTCATCCGTATGGCAATGAGTTTGGTTGAAGTTGATCAAAGCATCGGCAGATTGACGATGGTACTAATAGGTGGTTTGATCCTACTATTTCTATTTGCGGCGCTTATAAGTTACCGTATTGCACTTGGATTGACTAGACCGCTTGATCAAATTACTAAAGTAGCCAAAAAAATTAAAAATATGGACTACAGAGCACGTGTTAAAGTGACAAAGCAAAATGAGATCGGTGAGTTAGGCGTTGCAATAAATGCGATGGCTGATAGCCTTGAGATTCAAATGGAACGTATAAAACAAAATGAAAGTCAGCTAGAAAGCGTCTTAGCGAATATGATCAATGGTATCGTTATGATTGATGCTAAGGGTCAAATATTGCTAATGAACCGGCGAGCGGAAGAAGTACTCGGATTCTCGGCTCGTGAGTTAGTGGGCAGGCACTTTGTTGAGGCTAAGCAGCAATATGAGCTAGCGCAAATTATTCAGGAGTCACTTGATACAAGAAGACATATACGGGAAGAAATTATGTTTTATTTCCCCGAGGAGAGATTGCTAGAGCTTAATCTGGTGCCAATCAGTCAGAGCGGACCAGGTGAATTAGGCGGTGTGCTGCTTGTGCTACAGGATGTATCAGCTATACGCAGGCTGGAACGAATGAGAAGTGAGTTTGTCGCTAACGTCTCACATGAGCTTAAGACGCCAATTACAGCAGTGAAAGGTTTTGCTGAGACTCTTCTAGGTGGGGCGGTAAAAGATGAAGAAACGACAAGAACATTTCTTCAAATTATTTATGATGAAAGCGAACGGTTAAATCGTTTGATCGGAGATATATTGGAGCTGTCGAAGATTGAATCAAGACGTGTTCCGCTCATTTTCTCGCCTGTTGAGCTAGATAGTTTTATTTCGAAAACATTTAGGGTATTGGAATCAGAAGCAAATCAAAAAGGAATTCAATTGCATTGCAAAATGGAACCTGGTTTGTTTGTTGAAGCTGATGAGGATCGATTGCGTCAAATTATGATGAATCTGCTTTCCAACGGTATTAATTATACCCCTGAGGGAGGTAGTGTTTCGGTTATAATTGATGAGCCGGACAACGATCACATTAGAATAGTAATCAAAGATACGGGCATTGGCATTCCTAAAAAAGATCTTCCGCGTATATTCGAACGATTCTATCGTGTAGACAAGGCTCGCTCGCGCAGTTCAGGTGGTACAGGGCTTGGATTATCTATTGTTAAACATTTGGTGGAATTGCATAAAGGCACCATATCTGTTGAAAGCAACGCTGAAGTTGGCAGTACGTTCATTATAGAACTGCCAATTATCCAATAAAAAGGTTTACCATTAAATTATAAAACCATGTTAAACTGAATGGGTGAATGATGTGAAATTAGAGATGGAGTCGAAATTGAACGCCACTCTGTATAGTTTTGGAGGTCAAAATGTCGCATAAAGTGCTAGTTATAGAAGACGAACCGACGTTAGCAAGATTGTTGTCTTACAATTTGACTCAAGAAGGATATGAGACGACGGTTATCGATCATGGCGGTGAAGGATTGCAGACGGCGCTTCAAGGAACATTTGATCTGATTATATTGGATATTATGTTGCCGGGCCTAAATGGCTTTGAAGTGTTAAATCGTCTTCGCCAAAATAGAGTGCGTACACCTGTCATTATACTTACCGCTCGTAATGCAGAGGAAGAAGTAGTACAAGGTCTTAAACACGGAGCCGACGATTATATTACGAAGCCATTCGGCGTTGCAGAATTGTTAGCCCGTGTATCTGCCGTACTTAGACGTACGCAGCAGGATGATCTTCCACCTGTATTGTCTAATGAAAAAGTGATTACTGTTGGAGAACTCAGCATTTATCCAGAAAAATATGAAGTCGTCGTTAATGGAGATCCTATCCAGCTAAGACCAAAAGAATTTGAAGTGCTTCTTTATCTCGTTCAGCGACCTGGCATGGTTATTACACGTGATGATCTGATGAACGTCGTATGGGGATTTGACTATATTGGGGGACAAAGAACGGTTGACGTTCATGTCAGCTCATTGCGCAAGAAGCTGGAACTCGGTCAGCAATCTGTCCAGATAGAATCTATTCGAGGTGTAGGTTACAAGGTCGTAATGCCAAAAAAACTCGCAAGCCCTAAATTATAGGGATGCGAGTTTTTTTGATTAACGTTTTGTAGAGCGCTAATTCTTTTGCCACATAAGCATTTTTCGTTGAAATTGTTTGGGCGAGCAATCGTTGTACTTTTTGAACATTTTGTAGAAATGAGCCATATTCGGCATTCCGATACGTTCACCCACTTCCGAAATGCTTAAATCTTTAGTTAGCAATAATCGTTCTGCCCATTTCACTTTGCGGTAATTGACATATTCAGTGAAGGAAAGACCAATCGTCTTTTTAAAATATTTGACGAAGTAATAGTAGCTCATGTTAGCGATCTTACAAACCTCTTCGACTGCTATTCGTTCAGCTAGATGGTTTTCAATGTAATCGAGCACAGGCTTTAGACGAGCTTTGTCGAAATTGTCCTGTTCAACAAGCACCTTGCGTGTGTCGCCGCGAAGCAAGTGCAGCAAAATTTGTTTGATGAGTATGCTAACTGCGAGCTCATACCCTGTATCTTTACGATTTGTTTCCTTTAATATTTCTTGGATGCACTTAGCTGTTTGCGCCTTGATGGAATTGTTTTCTTGGAAAATATAATTTGCTTTGCTAAGCGGAACATGCGACTCTGTGAAATAGCGGATATATGGGATCGAGCTATGATCAAAAAACTGTTCCAAATCGAACTGTAGGACGATGTAATCTAGTCGAGAGGTACTGCGGTCTCGATGAAGCTCAGATGCACCTAGAATAATGAGGTCGCCTGCTTTCATCTGATACGTTTCTTCTTCGAGATATACGTCCAATTCACCCTCTAATATAAGAAGCAATTCCAACTGCTTATGGTAATGCCAATTGGAAAATCCTAGACCATCCCTAACAGTTCGAAAAATATGAAGCGACAGCAGCGGATTTTCATATGCTACTTTCTCATTGAATGCCTCCACTATACCATCCTCCTTCAGCGTCCAGATCTACGAATAATCTGATTAATTACTTCTGAGAAAACAAGACCAATCGCGATTGCACCCGATATCATAAAAGCTTTCACCGCTAGTTGCACAGCAGTATCATATTGATTCTCCACAACATGTTTCATCGCGTCAAAGGCTATGCCGCCAGGAACTAAAGGGATAATGCCAGACACACTAAACACTATAATTGGAGTTTTAAAAAGTTTGGAGAACAATTGACTAATAATCGTTACAAGAAAAGATGCAATAAGTGTAGCTGGAATAGTATCAAGACCAAGCATCGTTCCGACAATATAAACGCCCCAGCCGAGCATACCAACAGTACCGCAATATGGAAGCAATTTCTTGGGCACATTAAATATGAATGAAAATGCGGCAGACGATATAAAACTAGTAATTAATTGAGCAAATAAGTACATGAGCAGTTATGCTCCTTCCGCGGTTTCTAATAAAAGGACAGAACTGTTGCGATGCCGGCCCCAATTGCAAATGCAGTTAAGAAGGCTTCAGCACCTTTAGACAGCCCCGAGACGAGATGTCCTGCCATTAGATCGCGAACGGCGTTCGTAATATGCAAGCCAGGAACAAGCGGCATAACGGATCCAATAATAATTTTATCAAGATCTTGCCCAAACCCCAGATGAACAGCTAGTACAGCAAGAAGACCGACCATAATGGAAGTCATAAACTCTGCAAAAAATTTGATTGGAACAAAATGATGTGCGATAAGGAAAAATAAATAAGCAAATCCACCTATAAATGCCGCAGGCAAAAAATCAGCCCAGGTTCCTTGAAACATAATGACAAAGCATCCACAGGCTATCGTGGATGCGAGCACCTTAAGCCTATTAGAATAGTCGTAAGAAGTGACATCTAATTGCTGAAGAAGGCGATGAGCCTCCTCCGTTTCAAGATCTCCACTGCATATTCGTCTTGAAATATCATTAACAAGCGATACTTTGAGCAGATTGGTAGAACGATCTGAAATACGAATGAGTCTTGTAATCTGCGTGTAGCCGTCAATGGCGAATATAAGCCCTGTTGGAGTTACGAAACTCTGGGAACTGTTAATGCCGTACGCTGACGCAATTCGTGCCATTGTATCTTCGACACGGTAAGTTTCTCCGCCGTTTTGCAAAATGATTTTTCCTGCAAGCAGGCAGACTTGCGTAATAAGATGGGTTTGCTCCTGGCTATGAATGTTCATCACGTTCCTCTTAAGAATGAATACTTGTTGCGTTTACTTGCTCATTGAATTCTTTGCGAATTCGGGCAAGAAGTTCGGAATCCGTGAAGACATCATAGGCAGTTCCTGCCAGCATCTTGGCGCCAAAAATCATTCGATCAAGAGCCTTTTCAGTCATGGCCGCATCGCGGAAAGCATCAGTATGAAGCATGAATCGTTCTTCTACAATCTTTACGTAAGGATGGATCGCAGGACAACGAACAGATACATTACCTAGATCTAGAGAACCGTTATCTTTGCCTGACTCAATTTCTTCAGGTGCAATTCCTGCCTGGATTAGATTGAGATTAAATTGGTTGGAAAGTGCTTCATTAGTTATTAACTCATCATATGAAAACTCATAGTTGTTTGTTTGTAACGTACAGCCGGTTGAAAGTGCGGCAGCTTCCGCACATTTCATTACTTTGGCAGTAAGTTCATTTGTATAGGAACGAGAAGCAGAACGTACATAAAATTTAGCCGAAGCGTAATCAGGAATAATGTTCGGCGCACTTCCGCCATCGTCGATAATGCCGTGAATACGCGTATCACTTTTTGTTTGTTGGCGAAGTGAATTTACGCTGTTGAATAATGAAATAACGGCATCAAGAGCGTTGACACCTTCATGCGGACTAGCAGCAGCATGAGCAGCGACACCAGTAAACTCGAATTGAATGGCATCAAGTGCAAGTGATTTACCAGATCTTTCATAGGAATGATAAGGATGCGCCATAAGGACAAAGTCACAATCGTCAAATAGACCAGCCTCGGACATCGGAACTTTTGCCCCTTTTGTCTCTTCTGCAGGTGTTCCATATACACGAATGATACCGCCTAGTTCGTGAGCAACTGCTTTTAGTCCAACAGCAGCCATTGCACTCATGGAACAAATAAGATGATGTCCACATGCATGACCTAGATCGGGTAATGCATCGTACTCGCATAAGAAGCCGACTGTAGGTCCCGGCTTGCCTGTATCGTGAACCGCTATAAAAGCGGTTGCAAGTCCCAATACTCCGCGCTCAACGACAAATCCTTGTCTCTCAAGCTCCTCACTTAACAATCCAGAGGCGAATACCTCTTCATGACCTAGCTCAGGTCTGTTCCCAATTGCTAATGAAATGTTGCGAAATGTTTCTGCATGTTGATCTATCGATTCCGATATGGTTTGTTTGTTTACCATTATGACATCCTCCAATGTATCTTTCCTTGTTCTGTAAATGTATTTGCATAGGTTATCGCGGCTCATATTATGTTGCCTGTCGAGAGTTCTATTATAGCATATTCGGCCTATTAAACATTTAACATTGCGATAACAAAACGGGAATACTCGATTAACAAACCACCAGTAATATAGAACTTGTAAACGACAAAGAGAACACCAAACATTGGGGAGTGATAGAGTTGGTTAAAACGGGAAAAGTTAAAGGAATTATTACATTAGTGATGGCAGCAATGTTAGTGTTCACAGGAGCGTGCGGAAATAGTGGAACTAATTCAAAAAACGGAGCAACTTCGGGCAACTCGGCGACAACTACCCCAACAGAAAATTCGGTCAAATTAACAGGAGAAATTAAAGTAGACGGTTCAAGTACCGTTTTCCCTTTGACGGAAGCAGCAGCGGAGGAGTTCAGAGCAGAGCAGCCTGATGTACGTGTACCAGTAGGTGTTTCTGGAACAGGTGGCGGATTTAAACAGTTCTGTGCTGGTGAAATTGCAATTGCGGATGCATCACGTCCGATTAAAGAAGAAGAAGCTGCAGCATGCACAACTAACGGCGTTTCATTTAAAGAACTTTCAGTAGCTTATGACGGACTATCTGTTGTAGTCAGCAAAGAAAATGACTTTATCGATCACCTTACAGTTGATGAGCTAAACAAGATTTTCAAAACAGGAAGCACAGTGAAGACTTGGAATGAAGTGCGTGATACTTGGCCAGCAGAACCAATCGTTATGTTCTCACCAGGAGCGGATTCTGGAACTTATGACTATTTCAATGAAGCAATCTTGCACAAAGAGGGCATTCGCAACGATACAGATACAATCACATTCAGTGAGGATGATAATTCACTAGTAGTCGGAATATCAGGCAGTAAATACGGAATTGGCTACTTTGGCTTCGCTTATTACGAAGAGAACCAAGACAAGCTAAAACTAGTTCCAATCGATGGCGGCAAAGGCCCAGTTTCACCTACGTATGACACGATTAAAGACGGTACGTATGCTCCATTGTCTCGTCCGCTATACATCTATGTGAGTGATAAAGAGCTAGAGCGCAAAGAAGTGAAAGAATTCGTAAACTTCTATATCAATAACATTGGTAAGATGGCTGGCGAAGTTGGATATGTATCACTGCCAGACGAGAAGTATAAGGAAGAAGCAGCTAAAATTCAATAATTAGAATAGCAGCTAATCGGTGATGAGGATTCTGTGGTGTCTTGAGGGACATCACATTTTTCTCGCCATATATGTAAATGAATTGTAAACGTTTAGGAGGATCGCCATATGCCGCGCAATGTTCTGTCGACAAAAGAAGAAGCGCAATCTATGACTAGAGCGGTCAACCCGTTCAAAAATAGTAGAGTCAGCGTAATGAATAAAATTATGCCCGTATTATTATTCTTCTGCGCGATTGTGTCTGTTCTAACGACGTTAGGAATCGTCATCACACTTGCGACTGAAACGTACCAATTTTTCAAAACAATACCGATCTCAGATTTCTTATTCGGAACGAAGTGGTCACCACTTATTCCACCGACAAGTTATGGCATATTGCCACTTCTATCTGGAACGTTGCTAATTACAGTCATTGCCTGTTTGGTTGCTGTTCCGATTGGACTTGCGAGTGCGATCTACTTGTCTGAATATGCGCCAAAGAAGGTACGTAAAATCGTAAAGCCCATTTTAGAAGTTCTTGCAGGTGTACCAACAATTGTTTACGGGTACTTTGCACTTAGTATCGTAACACCGATTATTCAATCGATCTTTAACAGCGCAGGCATATTTAACGCACTAAGTGCAGGCATCGTGGTAGGTATTATGATTATTCCGATGGTTTGCTCACTTAGCGAAGATGCGATGTCTGCTGTACCAAGATCACTGCGGGACGGTGCGTATGCACTAGGCGCAACTCGCTTCGAAGTTGCATTGAAGATTGTAGTTCCAGCTGCTTTCTCTGGAATCGTAGCATCCGCAGTGCTTGCATTCTCAAGAGCGATTGGTGAGACTATGATCGTAACGCTGGCCGCGGGTTCAACGCCAAATTTGACGGCTAATCCGCTGGAAAGTATACAAACGATGACTGCTTATATCGTTCAAGTTAGTCTTGGAGACACACCGCACGGCTCGATCGAGTATGGCTCCATCTTTGCAGTAGGAATGACCTTGTTCGTCATCACCTTCTTGCTTAATATTCTTGCCCAATATATTGCAAGACGATTCAGGGAGGAATACTAGAATGAATATATTCCATGATGCGAATAGAAGTCAGATTGCAGGACGCAGAAGAACAGACTTTATACTACATCTCTTATTTGTACTAGCGACATCAGTTGGTGTAATCGCATTGAGTGCACTTTTGATAGATATTGTAATAGACGGTATTGCTAGACTTCAGCCAAGCTTGTTTACGGAGTTCCCTTCACGAAAAGCAGAGGGAGCAGGGATGAAATCGGCAATCGTAGGTACGATCTATATGCTTCTTATTATGGCTCCTATCTCTTTTATATTCGGAGTTGGGGCAGCGATCTACTTAGAGGAGTATGCAACAAAAGGCCGCTTTACTCGTCTTATTCAGCTAAATATTAGTACACTTGCAGGTGTGCCATCTATCGTATATGGCATTTTGGGATTAACCTTGTTTGTCAGATTGTTGTCTCTTGAAAAAAGCTTGATCGCTGGTGCGTTAACAATGACGCTACTTGTATTGCCGATCATTATCGTGTCTGCTCAGGAAGCGATTCGAGCAGTTCCGAAGTCGAGAAGAGATGCATCGTTTGCACTTGGTGCAACGAAGTGGCAGACTGTGTCAAGATCAGTTCTACCTTCAGCTATTTCCGGTATTTTGACCGGTGTCATTCTCGCAATGTCTCGTGCTATTGGAGAAACTGCGCCATTAGTTATGATAGGTGCACTGACGTATGTAGCATTTTTGCCAGATGGACTTACAGATTCATTTACGGTCATGCCAATTCAAATTTACAACTGGTTGTCTAAACCTCAGTTAGAATTTAAAGAGCTTGCTGCAAGTGGCATAATCGTTCTTCTTGTATTGTTGCTGTTGATGAATTTCTCAGCCATTCTGCTTCGTAACAAATATCAAAAAAATGTGTAGTCCAGATAATGGAGGGAACGACATGGAAGCATTTATTAACATTAACAAGTTGAACTTATTTTACGGAACGTTCCATGCATTGAAGGATGTCACGTTAACGATACCGGAAAAGGCTATTACAGCTTTTATCGGGCCATCAGGATGCGGCAAGTCCACTCTGCTTCGTACATTAAATCGAATGAATGATATGATTCCGGGCACTCGCATTGAAGGCGGCTTATCAATAAGTGGAACTGACATTTATTCCAACGAAGTTGATGTGGAGACACTACGCAAAAAAGTGGGCATGGTGTTCCAACAGCCGAACCCTTTCCCGAAATCGATCTACGACAATGTTGCTTACGGTCCTCGACTGCATGGAATTACAAATAAAAAGCAACTAGATGAAATTGTTGAAACTAGCTTAAAATCGGCTGCTCTATGGAACGAAGTTAAAGATCATTTGAAACGTTCAGCACTAAGCATATCAGGCGGTCAGCAACAGCGACTTTGCATTGCTCGCGCACTTGCTGTTAATCCAGACATATTGCTTATGGATGAAGCGACTTCAGCACTTGACCCAATCTCTACTTTGAAGATCGAAGAGCTGGCTCAGGAGCTTAAAGATCGCTACACAATCGTAATGGTTACCCACAACATGCATCAAGCGGCACGTGTTTCCAATCAAACTGTATTTTTCTTAAACGGAGAAGTCGTTGAATATTCGGAAACAGAGAAGTTGTTCTCCAACCCGTCAGATCAGCGGACAGAGGACTATATCAGCGGTCGTTTCGGTTAATTTTCCTAATAAATAGTGGCAAAGATTAACTCATAGGGGGTATTCGAATGATGACGATACGGAAAGAGTTCGATCAAGGTTTGGAGCAGCTTCATAATTTGCTTGTAGATATGGGTAATTTCGTTGAACATGCGCTTGTGGAGTCAATGGAAGCATTAAAGGATGTGGATATGAAGCGGGCTCAGGTCGTCATTAACGAAGATCCGAAGCTAAACAATATGGAAGAAAAAATTATGGAGCTAGGCTCAAAGCTGATTGCAACCCAGCAGCCAGTTGCCAAAGATTTGCGTAGAATATTGTCAGCTTTCCGCATTGCTAGCGACCTTGAGAGAATGGGCGACATTTCTGTTGATATAGCGAAGGTTGTGCTGAGACTTGAAGGTCAGACACTGATTAAGCCGCTAATTGATCTACCGCGCATGGCCGAAGTCGTTCAGACGATGACGTATGAATCAATTCAATCCTTTATCCATGAAAATGTGGATTTAGCTTACAAGATGGCTAAAGATGATGACCAAGTAGATGCGCTGTTTGGTCAGATTACACGAGAGCTTACGATGCTTATGATGGAAAATCCTCGTAACATCGCACAGGCTTCATTACTTGCATTTGTGGGGCGTTCGATGGAAAGGTTCGGCGATCATGCAACTAATATTGGTGAAAGTGTCGTATACCTCGTAACAGGCAGCAGACCAGATCTAAATGCATAAACAAAAATGGGCTTTTCCCGTATCGGACGTCAGTTGCGATGCTTGGGAAAAGCCCATTTTGTGGTATGATAGTAGTTAGGATAGTATTGAAGTGAGGTGCTAATGAAACATATGGATAAATGGATGTTAATTGATGGAAACAGTATCGCGTACAGGGCATTTTTTGCAATGCCGCCGCTGACGAACTCTGCGGGACAACATACGAATGCAATATACGGTTTTACTACGATGTTGCTTAAGCTGCTTGAAGAGCATAAGCCAACTCATGTACTCGTCGCTTTCGACGCGGGCAAAATTACGTTCCGACATGAAGGCTACAGTGAATATAAAGGCGGAAGACAGAAGACACCACCTGAGTTATCCGAACAATTCCCAGTTTTAAAGGAGCTTATTACGTCATTCGGCATTGCCCAGTTCGAACTTTCGGGTTATGAGGCGGATGATATTATTGGAACATTAACGAAGCAAGCAGATGAGCAAGGTGTGCAAACCATTGTTGTAACAGGCGACAAAGATATGCTGCAGCTTTCATCAACTGGGGTTACAGTTGCTGTTACGCGTAAAGGTGTTAGTGAAGTTGATCTGTATACGCCAGATGCTATTCAAGAAAAGTATGGGTTAGCCCCACTGCAAATCATTGATCTTAAAGGTCTAATGGGAGATACATCAGATAACATCCCAGGTGTCCCTGGGGTGGGTGAGAAGACTGCACTTAAGCTGCTTCATGAATACAATTCTGTCGAGAATGTTTTGGACAATCTGGACAAGCTGAAGGGCAAGTTGAAGGAAAATCTTGAAAATCATCGCGATGACGCTGTAATGAGCAAGAAGTTGGCAACTATTTTCCGAGAAGTACCGTTAGAGACAGGAACAGAAGAAATTCGTTATGCTGGTTATGACAATGAGCAGCTTGGTGAAGCGTTCCGCAAGCTGGAGTTCAAGTCGCTCATGGAGAGACTCGGACTAAGCGTGAAGGATGGCGGAGCAACGGAGACAGAAGCTAAAGCAGCTGCGGCAGAATTAGAAGTTACGATTATTGATGTTGACGATGAATTAGTAAAGTTTGACGAGCTGTTAACAAAACTTTCGACGTCGGACAAGCATGGACTATACATAGAAGCAATTGGAGAAAACCCTCATCATGCAGAGATAATTGGCTTATCATTCTCATTGGAGGATCATGTATATGTATTGCCTTTTGCGGCATTGCAGCTGCCACAGGCTGAAGGGCTGAGAAAATGGCTGGCGGATGAAAGTATTCCAAAGTATGGCTTTGATATGCACAAATCGGAGTTGGCGCTCAAATGGGCGGGATATTCACTTGGCGGAACAGCTTTCGATGTTCAGTTGGGTGCTTATCTACTTGATCCTACAGAAAGTGCGTTGTCACTTGGAGCGATTTATGATCGTAAAGGATTGTATGGTTTACCCTCGGATGAGTCTGTTTATGGCAAAGGTGCTAAGTTTAAAGTGCCGGACAACGACATCTTGTTCCGTCACCTCGCTTTGAAGGGCGATGCCGTCAGACAATTGCTGCCGATTATTACGGAAGAACTGTCGCGTACGGACATGGCTAAGCTTTATTTTGAGCTGGAGCAGCCGCTTTCTCGTGTACTTGCAGGAATGGAGCATCAGGGCATTCGTGTAAAGAATGAGGAGCTTGAGACATTAGGAAAAGGGCTCGAAACACAGCTGAAAGTTTTAATTAGTGAAATCCATACACATGCAGGGCAAGAATTCAATATTGGTTCTCCGAAGCAGCTTGGCGAAATATTATTTGATAAGTTGGGACTTCCAGCTAAGAAAAAGACGAAAACAGGATATTCGACGGATGCTGAGGTACTGGAGGAGCTTGCTCCTTATCATGATATCATCCCGTTAATTTTACATTACCGCCAGCTATCGAAGTTGCAATCCACTTATGTAGAGGGATTGCTTAAAGAGATACGTAAGGAAACAGGTAAAGTGCATACGTATTATCGTCAGACGATAGCGGCAACAGGTCGATTAAGCAGCCAATTTCCGAATTTGCAAAACATTCCAATCCGACTGGAAGAGGGAAGACAAATCCGTAAAGCATTTGTTCCATCTGAGCCGGGTTGGTCCATATTGGCAGCCGACTATTCCCAAATCGAGCTTCGAGTGCTTGCTCACATTTCAGGTGACGAGAACTTAAAAGAAGCGTTTATTAATGATATGGACATTCATACAAAAACTGCGATGGATGTATTCGGTGTAACGGCTGATGAAGTGGATAGCAATATGAGACGATCTGCGAAAGCGGTCAACTTCGGTATCGTTTATGGGATAAGTGATTTCGGATTATCGCAAAATCTTGGGATTACGCGTAAAGATGCAGCTCACTTTATTGAACAATATTTCAACGTATTCAAAGGTGTTCGCCGCTATATGGATGATATAGTCGCTCAGGCGAAGAGTGATGGCTACGTGACAACGCTGCTCGATCGCCGCCGTTATTTGCCAGAGATTAAAGCGTCGAACTTTAATCTGCGTTCCTTCGCGGAACGTACTGCGATGAATACACCAATCCAAGGAACTGCAGCAGACATCATTAAGCTTGCTATGGTTCAAATGGATGAAGCGCTGCGCTCGCGTGGACTAAAAAGTCGTATGCTATTGCAAGTACATGATGAGCTAGTCTTTGAAGTTCCAGCGGATGAGCTGGAATTAATGAAGACGCTTGTACCAGAAGTGATGTCAGGTGCGCTTAAGCTGGATGTTCCGCTTAAGGCAGATGTTAGCTTCGGTGATAATTGGTATGAAGCAAAGTAAGCTTAAGGGGGGCGGATTCGCCCCTTTTGAAGTATAATGGGAGTTGAGGTGAGAAGAGATGCCTGAATTACCAGAGGTAGAAACAGTAAAAAGAACATTAATCGAGCTTGTTGCCGGCAAGCGGATCACTTCCGTTACGGTGAAGCTTCCTAGAATTATACAGAGACCTGCTGAGCCGGAGCAGTTTGCTGATGCTCTTGTAGGTCACACGATTCAAACTATAGAGAGACGCGGAAAGTTTCTGCGTATTATATTGGACGGGCTTGTGCTTGTGTCGCACTTAAGGATGGAAGGTCGTTATGGCGTATTTGCATCCGATGATCCAGTCGAGAAACATAACCATGTATTGTTTCATTTCCACGATGGTACGGATCTCCGCTATAAGGATGTACGTCAATTCGGTACGATGCATTTATTCAAAACAGGGGACGATTTGCTGCTTCCACCACTTAATAAACTTGGAATTGAACCGCTTGAAGAAGATTTCACGGCAAAGATTCTTCGTGAGAAGTTGGAGAAGCGGACAACAAGTATTAAGCCGCTGTTGTTAAATCAGGAGCTTATCGTTGGGCTCGGCAATATTTATGTTGATGAGGCTTTGTTCATGGCGCACATACATCCTGAACGTACACCTAACAGCTTGAATTCTGCAGAGTGGAATAAGCTGTACGATGCTATTCGCTCTACGCTGGGACGAGCAGTAGAAGCGGGAGGTTCATCCATCAAGTCCTATGTAAATGGACAAGGAGAGATGGGGATGTTCCAGCATCAGTTTAATGTCTATGGTAGGAAAAATGAGCCTTGTCCAAGCTGTGGTATGCCGATTGAGAAGTTTGTTGTCGGTGGCAGAGGAACTCATATTTGCAAGAAATGTCAACCAACTAAGTCAGCAAAGTAGTTCTATTCAGTGTGCAGCATCAGTAAAATTCTGCACCTCAGTTCCTCCCCCGCATATGATGATGTTACGAACGATAGGCGGATGTCCTCACATTGGCACCTTGCATGAGTTGGCATCCGTTATGCGGGGAGGAGCTTGGGGTTGATTGCACATATGGTATCGCTGGTCGTGCTTGCTTTTGCCGTTAGCCTGGATGGATTCGGAGTTGGCGTGACTTACGGTTTAAGGAAAATTCGTATACCTTTCCTATCGGTGTTTATTATTGCTTGTTGCTCGGGCTTCATTATATGGTTGTCTATGCAAGCAGGCGGATGGCTAAGTGGATATATTTCAGAATCTGCTGCCAAATTGATCGGAGCTATTATACTGATCGTCATAGGTTGTTGGGCGCTGTTTCAGCTATTGAGAAGTAAGCATACGAACGATTCGGATGTAACGCTGGATGAAGAAAAAGCAGGCATTAGCGCTAATGAAGCAAGTGGTTTGGAAAGTAGTCCCTCTGAAGCGCGAGTAGAAGCAACACCCGTTATTTTGCTCGAACTGAAACGTCTTGGATTAGTTATTCAAATATTGCGTACACCACAAGCGGCAGACGTTGACCGTTCGGGCGTCATTTCCGCCTCAGAGGCGATAATGCTTGGGGTCGCCTTATCACTTGACGCATTAGGTGCTGGCTTAGGAGCAGCTTTGCTTGGTCTTCCAGCTCTCATTACAGCTGTAGTGATCGCAATATCAAGCGCTTTATTTCTAGTGAGCGGTACATCGATAGGCTTTCGTTTTGCAGCGAAGCGAGGAATGCAGGCATTGTCGTTCCTGCCAGGTATATTATTAATTATGATGGGCATTATGAAGTTGTTATAATTGGGGGTGAAACCTATGATCATTGGCTTGACTGGTGGTATCGCCAGCGGCAAGAGCACCATTGGTGAAATGCTTGTCGATCTAGGCGCTAAGCTGGTAGATGCTGATGTCATTGCAAGAGAGATCGTCCTTCCCGGTGAACCGGCATTAGAGGCGATCGCCTCCTTGTTCGGACAAGCAGTATTGCTGCCAGACGGAAAACTGAATCGACCAGCGCTTGGTGCTATCGTATTCAATGATGCTAAAGCGCTAAGCAAGCTTGAAGCAATAACGCATCCTGCAATTAGAATGCGTATGCAAGAGCGAATACATAGTTATGTCGAGCAGAATCCACTGCAGCTAGTCATAGGTGATGTGCCTTTACTGTATGAGACTAAGCAAGAACATTTATACGAAGGTATAATGGTTGTGTACGTACCAGCGAAGCTACAGATAGAACGATTAATGAAGCGCAATGGGATGACGCGTGAGAATGCCGAGCTGCGGGTATCTCTTCAGCTTGATATCGAAGAAAAACGCAAACGTGGGGACTGGGTTATTGATAATAGCGGTTCACTCGAAGAAACAAAGCAGCAAGTGCTTCAATTTTGGGAAAGTCAGGTCAAGGAAATAGTATGAAGAACATTTTATTAAAAAAAAGATTTTTGTTAATTGTGCTGCTGGGACTTATTGCAATCTTATTTTTTAAATCGGATTGGCTTGCTTCGTTCATGTATCCAATCCATTATAAAGATGATATACGAGCAAGCGCTTTAACTTATGGGCTCGAGCCGCATTTGGTAGCTGCGATTATTCGGGCGGAATCCAATTTTAAAACAGGCAGGGAGTCAAAAAAAGGTGCGCTTGGTTTAATGCAGCTAATGCCGAGCACAGCAGAGTGGGTTGTACAGAAAGCAGGATTTGAGGCAGTTGATGATTATAAGTTGCGACATCGTGCCGATGTTAGTATCGAAGTGGGAACTTGGTATTTAAGCTCATTGCATAAGCAATTTGACCAAAATGTAGTTGTTGCAGTTGCGGCATATAACGCAGGTCCTGGCAATGTCCGAAAGTGGCTCGATTCAGGTAGTTGGAATGGGGAGATGGACACTGTCAAGGATATTCCATTTGGAGAAACTCGTCACTATGTACAAAGGGTTATTTATTATTATAATAAGTATAGAAACTTATATCCAAGCTTTTGAAACTTAACTTAGAACATACAACGAAGCCTTGGAGGGTCGTCACTTCTGGACGAGCCACTCCAAAGCGTTCTGTTATTCATACAAATGAATCATTATTGACGACCTGCTAGAGATTGCTCTGCGATTTGTACTAGACGACGAGTGATGCTACCTCCGATGGAGCCTGCTTCTCTCGTTGTAAGGTTACCGTAGTATCCGTCTTGAGAAAGATTGATACCAAGCTCTTGTGCAACTTCATATTTCAGTTGGTCTAGAGCTGCGGAAGCCTGTGGCACTACCAATTGGTTGCTGCTGCGGTTGCTCATTGATGTTCACCTCCTCGTGGTTGGTAAATGTATTATGTGCGAAATTCCAAAGTTCATTACAGGAAACGTATGGTATTTTTTAGAATTGTTTAAATAACTAATGTAGAGGAAGGGAGGATGTCCTTATGAAGTGCCCATATTGCGATTATGCAGGAACTAAAGTGCTGGATTCCAGACCAGCTAACGAAAATAAATCCATTCGCCGTCGCCGTGAGTGTGAGAAGTGCAGCAGGAGATTTACAACCTTTGAAATGATTGAGGAGACACCTCTAATTGTCATTAAGAAGGACGGTAGCAGAGAAGAGTTCAGCCGTGACAAAATATTGCGTGGTCTGATTCGGGCCTGTGAGAAACGTCCTGTTCCCGTTGAAAGGCTTGAAGTGATCGTCTCCGAGGTTGAAAAGGAGCTTCGTACAACAGCAGTAGCTGAAGTCGATAGCAGTGAAATTGGCGGCATCGTTATGAGTCAGCTCTATCCAGTTGACGAAGTAGCTTACGTACGCTTCGCGTCGGTATATCGCCAGTTCAAGGATATCGACATGTTTATGAAAGAACTAAACAACTTATTGTCCAAGCATCCGCTCAATGGTGGGGGAGAATAGTGTCAATCGTCTGAGAAAATGTTATGTTTGCGTTTATGCCAAGCCACCGTTTCAGGTGGCTTGGTGGCGATGAAACTGTACGTTGTTTCAGAACGTGGAATTCCAGACATTCTTCACTGTATTTCATAAAATATGATTAGACTTCTTTCCATGACTGCTGTGTTTAAGTGGAGTTGATCATGTGCCATAGTGACATGATCTCAGAATAATGTCATAGTGAAAGTGACTAATTGACACTATTTACCTCACGTGATATGATCAATCTTGTTGTAATTGGAGACTCAGCTGAGCTGGTAGCAGACACCTAGTTGATTACACAAACACCAACATTAAATATGGGGCTATAGTTTAGGGGGAAAACAGGTCGCTGGCAGCGATCAGTCCGCGGTTCGATTCCGCGTAGCTCCACCATATTAATTACAATGGGATCTTCAATATTGAAGATCCCTTTTTTTATTTGTCAGGCGATTCGGGGGAAATTGTTTTAGGCAACGTTATGAAATGTTTTAGAAACAAATCCAACAAAATCAAAGTTAATCATTTTTGAAGAAACAAAATAGAAGTAGCATATAACGGGTGTTTCGATTAGTTATAATAAAACTAGTCGAAGTGCCCATTTATTCATTTTAATCAAAAACACCTTGTTGACAGGTCTATACGTTAGTTTTTTGGTTTCAATTGTAATTTTATTCATTAAAACGCAACATTATTGCAATAGTATTCGTTTACAATATGTTACATATTGGATTAGTTAATTATACAACGAAAGAGGGAGCTCTAATGAAAAAGTTGTTGAAAAAAGCTATGCCAGTCATATTGCTAGCGTCCATGCTTGCTGGTTGCAGCTTCGGCGGGGACAAAGATGCGAAAAAAAATGAGGTCTCTACTTTAAAAGTTATGTATTATGATGAAGGTCAGTTTTTCCAACATTACGGCATGTTGTTTTCTGCAATTTATCCTAATGTAGATATTCAAGTTGTTTCTACACAGGAGCTTTATAATAATCAAGGTGGGGCCGAAGGAGAAGAGTTCGATCCCGAGAAAAAGAAAAAAGAATTAATTGAAAGAGAAAAACCTGATCTTATTATGATGGATATTAAAGATTATGGAAAAGCAGCAGAAGAAGGAACTCTACTAGATTTAAGCTCTTATATGACTAAAGATAAATTCCAAACTGAAGGATTAATTCCTGGTATGCTTGACCATATGAAGGAGCTCGGCGGCGGTCAATTATATGGTTTGCCATCTTCAGTTAGCAGCCAAGTATTGTTTTACAACAAAGACTTGTTCGACAAACACAATATAGAATATCCAACTGATCAAATGACCTGGTCAGAGGTTTTACATCTGGCTAAACAATTCCCGACTGACGGGAAGCCAGAGGAACGCATATATGGATTGAAAGTTGGCTATAGCGGTGATTTACATCAGTTAAGTTCAGCTTTGGCGAGTTCTGAGGGATTAAAGTTTGTTGATGCCGCAACGAAAAAGATGAGCATCAATACTACAGGCTGGGAAAAAGCTGTTCAAACTGCTGTAGATGCCATTAAATCAAAGTCAATGTATGTAGATAACCAAGAAAATAATATGATGGGTAGTAACTTCTCCTATGAAGATCACTTGTTAAGAGACCCATTCATCAGTGGTCGATTGGCTATGTCCATTGACGGCAACTATATCCTTTCCCAGATCAATGAAGCAACAAACTATATTAAAGAAGAAGGCCGTGTCGTTAAAAATTGGGACGTTGTTACAGTACCTGTAAGTGAGCAATTCCCTGACGAAAGCAGCAATACATGGTACGACCCCATTTTTGGTATTGCCAAAGACTCACCTAATGCTGATGCAGCATGGCAATTTATTTCTTATGTTTCCAGTGAAGAATACGCTCGTGTAAAAGCAAAAACGCCGAATTATAATGGTTTTCCAATCCATACAAAATATATTAAAGACGAAGAAGGTCGCAACTTTGCAGCGTTTTATAAGCTGAAGCCTTCGAAAAACAGTTCTTCTCTAGAATATGATAGGCTGCCTAAAGCATTCAACGAGGGTTTCTATGACATGATGAGACAAGAGCTAAAAGAAGTCGAAGATGGCAAAAAGGAAATAAAAGAAGCTCTTGAAATCATTCAAATAAAAGGTGAAGAGTTGTTATCTGTACCGGATAAGGATGAAAAGAAAGCAGCAGAAGGTACGGCAGGAGCGGCAACTACGGAAGAGGTTGCACCTTCTCCAGAGGCAACAACAACTACTGAATAAGAAAACATAAAAGAAAAAGGGGTGCTAATTTCTAGTGATAGGAATTAACACCCCTTTATGTACTTACTGTTGAAGATAATATATAAAGAGCTGCAATTGTGTCGTAATGAAGCCAGGCATAAGCCTATATTGAGGTAATAATTGTAACTGAGCTTTTTACAGCTATATTAGGTAGTGATAAATACTTGGGCAAGGTCAATAACTTATTAGACAGGAAGTGTACGTATGACTGTAGCTCCAGATAAAAATAAGCTTTATCCAAATGGAAATGTTAGAACAGTTTGTTACATAAAAAATTTACCAAGTAGATCAAATGTTGAAATTGGCGATTATACATATTACAGCGACAATACAAACTCACCAGAAAATTTCTATAACAATATTCAGCATCATTATGATTTTTTGGGTGATAAGCTGATTATAGGTAAGTTCTGTGCTATAGCTGAAGGGGTTACTTTTATTATGAATGGTGCTAATCATCGGATGGATGGTTTTACAACATATCCTTTCAATATTTTTGAAGGTGGCTGGGAAAAGGTCACTCCAACGCTAGAGCAACTGCCTTTCAAAGGTGATACTTTAATTGGCAATGATGTATGGTTGGGACAACATGTCACGATTATGCCTGGAGTAATGATAGGTGACGGAGCAATTGTTGCTTCAAACTCAACGGTTGTAAAAAACGTTGAACCCTATTCAATTGTTGGGGGCAATCCTGCAATTCCTATTAAGAAACGTTTTAGTGATGATACAATTCAGTTGTTGTTGGAGCTTCAATGGTGGAATTGGGACGAGAAAAAGATATTTGAAAACCTTGAGCAATTAGTATCGGTTAACGATATTGCCACACTCAGGATGTTATTGAGTAAGGGATAATATAATTAATGGAAGTTCAAACTTCTAAACATGTATGATGGACTGATTCCCTAAATACGAGTTGTTGCCCACTAGGCTCCACCAAATATTATTCACCAACGCAACCTGATGAGGGTTGCGTTTTTTATTCGGGATGAACCTTACAGTTTGTCTTGATCAACTGTTCATAAGAAGTATTGAATCTCCGATTCACTTCATGTTATAATGAATAAAAATTCATTCAAAAAAAGGACTACTTATGCCTCGGACGAAAGCTCAATTTGAAGAAATGCGCAAGGCTACAAAAGAGAAGATCCAATCGTCAGCCATGCAGTTGTTCGTTTTAAAAGGATTCGGCTCAACGAATGTACAGGAAATTGCCGATAAGGCAGAAATTAGCGTCGGTCTTATGTATAGGCACTACAAAACAAAAGATGAACTGTTTGATGAATTGGTAGAGTTTGCACTTGGTGGATTAAGAAAAACGATTGATCTTTTCGAGTCGGACGAATCACCAAATAAGTTAATAAATCAGTTTGTCCATGACGTATACAACGATATGATATCAGGAAATGAGCTAGCAAATTTGACGATTCTGATGACACAATCGTTTTTTGTAAAGGGAGAAGCAAATCAAGATGAGAACGAGGTTGCCCAGGTTAATGCCATGTTGTTGCAAGCAACGTCCAATCTAATTAAGCGAGGACAAGAAATGGGTGAATTTGGTACTGGGGAATCGTATGAGATGGCCTTATATTTCTTTTCGGCCATTCAAGGATTGGCTGAGATGAAGGTTCTACTGAGAAGTAACTTTAGTATGCCTTCACCAACTATCCTTACGGCATTCCTGTATACGAAAGGAGAATAGCTAATGTTCATGGTGATCAGAGCAGACAAAGCGGATATGGATTGTAGGACGCAAATGTCAGAAATTTTTGCCGATGGGTTTACGCAGTGGCTTGGATTTTTCTCCAAAGATAGAAACAAAATTGCAAAAGCATTTGCCCATATGTTTGTGTTAGATCAATTTTATATTACTCTAGCTGGCCATACAGTTGCTGCCATGGCGGCATGCACGGATGGTACCGCACTCGCGGTGATACTCGACAAAAAAGAATTACGAAGGCATCTTGGTTTTTTTAAAGGGAGTCTTGCCGGATATTTTCTGAAAAAGGAATTTGAAGTTCTTCTGGAAAATCGTTCGCCAGATAAATGCTCGATTGAGTTTGTTGGAACAGCTCTCCAATACAGGGGCCAAGGGGCGGCGTCACTCGTCATCCAGCATATTGTCGATAATACTCCGTATAAAGAATATTTAATTGAAGATGTAGCCGATACGAATGTTGCCGCAATGAAACTGTATAAAAAGCTAGGGTTTATGGAATATAAACGGAAGTCCATTCCTATAAAGAAGGCCGAAAAAAACGGGATAAATCATATCGTATCGCTAAAATATGTGAAATAAATTAAAGGATATAAAAGTTTTTCTCCACCTGATACATCGATCTTATTAGGCAATAATTCATTTGAAATTTAATCGACTACAAGCTGCCACTGGAACCGCCAGAGGCAGTTTTTTGTCATTTATTCAACTTCCAAGTATTTACTTGAATTCACTAGCTATAATTTATTCGAAATTGTATTAAGAACTAAATACAATATAGGGGTCTACGAGAAGTCCCCTTCGACGATAACGAATCGTTCCATGGCCTACTTATCTGAACTTGAAACCTCTTATGCTTGTTGTTGGTCGGTCCTATCGATGCGTCGCTTACTTCGTTGGAAAAACTATTTTCATTTGTATGAATTGATATTTTTTGGTATATATAGATTATTGGAATTTTGTTTATAAAGTATAATTTTTATTGACTGCTCTGATCAAAAATTACAAATTTATTATTTAATAAAGGAGTGAGCGAATTGAGTATTAAAAAATATACCCAAGCCAATCGCGAAGCTTGGAACGAAGTCAATGGTATTCATCAGAAGCACAATCCCATCCGATTAAGTGAAGTTTTTCAAGAAAAAGGCTTCTCCACGCTTGATGAACACATCACTCGTACATTTATACGACTAGGTTTGCAAGGAAGTAACGTGGCACAGCTATGCTGTAACAATGGCAGGGAAGTGTTGTCTCTGGTTAACCTAGGCGCACAAAGTGGCACGGGGTTTGATATTTCAGATCACGCAATTGAGGAAGCGAAGAAGCTTGCAACAATTTCAAAATTGCCCTGTACTTTCGTCTGTTCGGATGTTTATGACATTGAAGGTGTTTATAGCAATCAATATGACTTTTTGTACATCTCTATTGGAGCATTAACATGGCTTCCAGATTTAAATAAATTTTTTAATATCGCTTCTACTTTACTTAAAAATGACGGAAAACTCGTTATTTATGAAATGCATCCAATGTTAAATATGCTGGCTATGGAAGGTGATCCTGAATTTGAAGATCCTATGAAAATAGCTTTTTCATATTTCAAAAATGATCCATGGATCAACAATACTGGTATTGATTATGTCGGGAATACGACCTATGAATCTAAAACCAATTACAGCTTCAGTCATACGTTAGCCTCCATCTTCAATGCAATCATCCAAAGTGGTATCCAAATTAGTGAATTTGAGGAACACAACTATGATATTTCCTGTATCTTTACCCATTTGGAAAAAGAAGCGAAAATACCTATGTGCTTTACTCTGATAGGGAAAAAAGTATAATCTCCTGATATCACACAGGGTGCTATGAAAAAGAGGCAAATATATGGTTGTTCGGAAGAAGGGCTATTTTACTTACATTCTAAGATGATAAAGTGAGAATATTACTCGGGATCTTCACCGTGCAAACAAACCGTCTAATGTGACTTATAGCCCTCAGGTTTAATCATAAAGAACCTCCGTTCTTCGAAAGATCCAATGCTTTATATAGACGATTAGATCATTGCTTGGAGGTTCTTTAGCAAACCTCAAATGACGGCTAATTACAGTGCGACTTAGATATTTTATAAGTCGTTTACCTCTCCTATCTAGCTAGTTTCTCAAATTGTTCGAATAATTCAGTATTAGCTTAATAAAGTCACTGTTACATAATCCGCGCTTAACTGGCTGCGAAACAGTATCGTGTGTGAATCGCTTGTTCAATGTTTCCTACTTATTGCGTCACTGAGACAAAGTTTGGGTAATAATTATAAACGAAGGAGATGGCTTGGCAAGGTTTCGTAGCTCGCTATGTGCTAATGGTGCAGATCAAGTCAGAGTAACAACCCTAACTCAATGGATAAGGAGAGATTAGACATGACAAAAAAAGAATCACACAAAATTGTACTGGAAGAAGCTGCTATGAAGTTTGTGGAGGAAACGAAAAATCCGCCATATCTATTTGATCTTGGCCCTGTAAAAGGTCGAAAAGCTGTTGATGATGTTCAAAGTGGTGAGGTTGTAAAGCCAAGCGTGGACATGCAGGACAAGCTAATTGAAGGCGGCCCAAGTGGGAAGGTTTCTATTCGTATTGTTCGTCCGCAAAACGGACCGAGCAAATTGCCCGTCATTCTATATATCCATGGAGCTGGCTGGGTATTCGGCAATGCACATACGCATGATCGTCTAATTCGGGAGCTTGCCGTTGGAGCTGAGGCTTGTGTAGTGTTCCCGAATTATAGTCTATCTCCCGAGGCTAAATATCCGACGGCTATTGAAGAGATCTATGCAGTTCTGCAATGGATCGCAAAAAACGGTGAAGATGAAGGTATGGATACTGAGCGTCTTATTGTAGCCGGGGATAGTGTCGGTGGGAATATGGCCGCCGTTATGACGATTCTCGCGAAGGAACGCAAGGGACCGGCGATTCAGAAGCAATTGTTATTTTATCCTGTGACTGATGCAGGTAATGATACGGAATCCTACCATGAATTCAAAACAGGTTACTTCCTGCGTCGTGATGCGATGGCATGGTTCTGGGATCAATATACGACAAATAACAGCGAGAGGGAAGAGATTTACGCTTCGCCGCTACGTGCGACGATTGAACAACTCGAAGGGCTGCCAGAAGCACTAATTATTACAGCAGAGGCTGATGTTCTGCGCGATGAAGGTGAAGCCTATGCAAACAAATTGCGGAAAGCGGGCGTCACGGTAACGGCAGTTCGTTTCCAGGGTATTATCCATGATTTTGTGATGTTGAATGCGCTAGCTGATACGGCTGCAACAAGAGGCGCCATAGCACTAGCGAATGCATGGCTTAAATCTTAATTTCGTGATAAAGGTGTAAGATCAGTTGCTGCTCCAAATGGATGTACAATGAATCTATGCGGAGCGGTTAACTGTTCATTAGTCATATTGTGGAGCGAGGATTGACAAACATGTTGCGATCATTTATCTTTAATTTAAGAAATATAAATTAAAGATAAATGATTATTCTTAACTAAATGATATGAGGTGAATGTTATGATTCCGACTCTTGGTCGAATAAATGAATTGAGCAGAAAACAACGTGTGATCGGTTTGTCAGTGGAAGAAAAACTCGAGCAAGCTTCTCTGAGACAGGATTATTTGAAAGCTATTCGTGGTCAAGTGGAATCAACAATAAAAACTGTAACAATCGTAGACGAGGAAGGAAACGATGTTACTCCCTTGAAATTAGCTCAAAAAAATCAATCTGTTTAACGAAGCAGAAGACAAGCAATACTTTTGAATAGGGGTAGAATAATGACCAAGAAAATAGGTTTGATCGTAGGAAGTTTAAGGGAAAATTCGTTTAATCGCATGATCGCAAATACGATTCCTGAACTTGTGGATAATGCCGATTATGAGCACATATCGTTAGGTGAGCTCCCACTATATAATGCGGATCTCGATCGTGGGAACGAACTGGAATCGGTTCAACTTTATCGTAATTATTGGTGCTACTCCAGGATCTAAAGGTACGATACTCGCCCAGCAACAAATTAGACAAATACTGGAAGCGACTCAAACGCATGTGATGCCTTTTCAAAAAATGTTTATTTCCGATATTATGAATAAGATAGACAGCGAAAGTCGCAGAGTGACGGACGAAGCAACTCGTAAATACGTTAAGCGCTATGTGGAATCGTTCGTTCAATGGATTGAGTAATCTATTAAAAGGAATTAAATTGAGCAGCTTCGACAGGGTTAACAAGTACCTTCCTATCTCTACCACAAAAAAAGATCATGCAGCCATATTTTGGTTTCATGGTTTTTTTGTGGTTACTGCACAAAAAAATATAGCTTTGCAGGCCAAAATAAAAGAGAGCTACAGTAAACTGGATAAAATTTCAATGAACAAGTATAATGAATGCATCTTTATTAATGAAGGGACTGAATTATGCGCAGATGTTAATATTTTATCCCACCTATTAAACAATAATGGAGGTAAAAGTATTGACTACTCAGTTGTACACAGAACGATTGCATTTGAGAAAAATGCAGATGTCGGACTCATCTAGTTTGTTTAAAATTTGGTCTGATCCAGATGTTACTAAGTTTATGAATGTGAGTAACTTTACAGATGAAACTCAGGCACAAGAAATGATTAGAATACTTGATGAACTTTCTCAAGAAAACAAAGCTATTCGTTTCTCAATTATCGAATTAGAATCCAATGAAATTATAGGAACTTGTGGTTATAATTTTTTGGATTTTGAAAATCAAAAAGCAGAAATTGGCTATGATATTGCTAAATCATTTTGGGGAAGAGGATACGCTTCCGAAGCTATCCGTACTTTGCTGGAATATGGATTCTCATCATTAAATATGAATCGGATCGAAGCAAAAGTTGAACCCGAAAACGTGAATTCAATAAAGCTTTTACAAAATCTAAACTTTACGTTTGAGGGTACACTTAGACAGTATGAGAGAGTAAATGAAAAGTTTAATGATCTCAATATATATTCAAAATTAGTAACCGATTGATTGAAATGACCATACCAAACCTTTCTTAAACTAAGTGGAGTATCCATATATTCAGGCTGTTTCAGTCATTACTTTGGTAATGACTAAAACAGCCTGTTTTTGTTATCTTCTTCCTCAATGTAATTCTTTACTATGCCAGAAGTACGATACTAATAATCGAGTTTTTGGTAAGATGGTTGATCTTTGAACATTTTTTTGGTATAAATGGATTAACGATATCAATCCATTTAATTTTGAGTATAAATAAGGAGTGTCGTACAATGAGTCCTACCTTATCTCGTGAGAACTATTTTCTAACTGTAATAAATGATCTTAAAAATCACCATGTGGAAAAAGGAAGTATGGAGCATGATATGCAGGAACTGCTGCTCGATCTCGCTGAAACCGTTAAGAATAAAAATCCTATTAATCAATCGTTGTTGCTAGCAATTAATATGCTATTTGAAAGATATCAAGCTGTTCGCCTGAAAGTAAGTATTATTCCTACATTAGTGAAATCGCCTATTTATGGGTCAAACGATGAGCGAAACGATGAAGTACAGCAACAAATCCTGTTTCACACGGAATTTATTGACGCAGCTGATCAATTAAAACGAATGTACATGGAGTCGATTATAAGCTTACTTGAGACAATGGAGAAAAAGGGGCTGGATTTACAAAAGTGCATACAATGTGACAGTTGGTTTATTCCGTATCAGCGAGCCCAAATAACTAAGTTTTGCAGTTCCAAGTGCCGTAATCGCTACAATTATGTTCTTAGAAATATAACTAAAGAGGAGAAGGTATATGATTATTCTGAAATCCGATGAAGAAATAAAGATAATGCGAGAAGCGGGACGTATCGTTGCAGAATGTCATGCTTTTTTGGCGGAAACTATAAAACCAGGGATAACGACATTAACACTTGATAAATACATTGAGGAGAGGATACGTTCACGCGGCGCAACTCCAAGCTTCAAAGGGTATAACGGTTTTACGGCTTCTATCTGTGTCGCCAAAAACGATGTAATTTGTCATGGTTTTCCTGATGCGAATCCTCTAGTTGATGGTGATGTAGTAACCATTGATGTTGGTGCTTTTTATAAAGGTTATCATGGAGACTCGGGCTGGACATATGCGGTAGGAAGTGTTGCTCCAGATATTGAAAAGCTAATGCAGGTATGTCATCAAGGACTAATGCTGGGCATTGAGCAAGCGGTGGCAGGTAACCGGATAGGTGATATTGGATATACAATAGACACTTATGCCAATCAATTCGGATATGGCAACGTTAGAGAATTTACTGGCCACGCAGTTGGACAACAATTGCAGGAGGAACCGAGCGTTCCTCATTATGGAAAAAAGGGGCACGGCGTGCAATTGAAGAAAGGTATGGTTCTTGCTATTGAGCCCATGTTTACGCTAGGCAGTTGGCGCTCTTTTGTAGAAAGTGACGGTTGGACTGCTCGAACAATCGATAAGTCTATATGCGTTCAGTATGAACATACCGTCGCAATTACTGATAATGGTCCCCAAATACTAACAGTGCTTTGATCGTAAATAAATGATGTTTACAATTTCTTTTAAAAAATAAATGGAAATATATTGATATTAAGTTGTTATTCAGGCTCAAAGTGGTATGATTCTATCTATGCGAATGTGACATAGAATAGGTTGTGTTTATGATGAGAACGGGATTAATTTATGCAGTTATTGCCTATACGATCTGGGGATTGCTCCCTCTTTATTGGAAGTGGTTTGATGAGATGCCTGCTAGTGAAATATTGTCTCACCGGATTGTATGGTCATTCGTCTTTGTTGCTGGGATTATTGTATTTAAGAAGCGATGGAACGAGCTAAAGCAGACCATTACAGCAAGGGCTACAGTGCTGCCATTAATTTATAGTAGCTTGCTCATAACTGCGAACTGGTTAATTTTTATTTGGGCAGTTAACAATGAAAGAGCGGTGGAAACGAGCATTGGTTATTATTTAACTCCGCTCATAAATGTAGTACTAGCAATTATATTTCTCCGTGAAAAGCCAGTCGGGGGTCAGTGGATCGCAATTCTGTTAGCTGGTACTGCTGTATTACTAATTGCATTCGATTATGGAAGTTTTCCATGGATATCGGTTTCTTTAGCTTTAAGCTTCGGATTATATGGGCTTGCTAAGAAGAAATTAAAAATAGATGCGGCAATCGGACTTGTGACAGAGACGATGATCGTATTGCCCCTTGCGATTATTTATTGGAGTTATCTCGGCATGTCAAATCTTGATACCGCGTGGTCGCTGCCGTTATCCTCCTTGTTACTTCTGTTGTTATCAGGAGTGATGACTGCTACACCGTTGTTGCTGTTCGCTAAGGCTGTAAGGAAACTGCCATTGTCTATGATCGGATTTGTACAATATATTGGTCCGACATTAACCCTTCTCCTCAGTGTGTTTGTATTTAAAGAGACCATTAGTCCAGTAATGTATATTAGTCTTATCCTTATTTGGACTGCATTAGTTGTCTATGCTATTTCTTCAATAAGGATAGCAAAAGCGCAAAGACTAGCTGAGGCGAGTTAAATAGCTTGAGGATGCAGAAAATCTAGTAGGCCATTTACAAATGCTTCTGGTTGATCTTCTTGAACGTAGGTAAGTGAGTGATTAATGACCTTGAAGTGTGCCTTTGGAAATATACAATATACTCTCTGACCTAATTCTAGCGGGAACAATTTGGTATCATCGGCTCCCCATATAACGAGTACAGGCTTCTGGAAGTTGACAAGTTTTTCAGCCGCTAGCAAAGTGTAGTCCGTTGACCAGCCGTTTACGACTTTAATAAAATCCTCCCGAACGCCCTTTTGATGAATAAAATGATGTACATAAAGCTCCGATAACTCCTTCTTCGATAAGGTATGTGAGAGTAAACCCAGCACAAGTGATGTTTTTAATAATGGTTTGAAACGAAATGCTTGAGCCATTAACCATGTGAATCCAGGGATCTTAACACCTTGTTTGAGGAGGGAGAATGTTTTCGGAGGGAACACTTCGAATGCATCCGTATTACAAAGAATTAATTGGGATATTGTGTCTGGGTATGTCGTAGCAAAAATTTGTGCGTAAGCTCCTCCGGTGTCGTTACCTACGAGAATAATGTTATCAAGTTCAAGTGTATCAATGAATTGCTTTAGCAAGGTTGAAATGCCAGTCGGGTTTAAGTTTGTATCAGCATTTAGTGGTACAGAGTGTCCACCGAATGGTAAGTCAGGTGCTATGCAACGAAATTGATGAGCTAAAAGCGGTAATACCTTTCTCCATGTGTTTCCATTACTCAGTGCACCATGCAGAAAGACGATAGCCTGACCGCTGCCATAGTCGTGATATTTGATCCTTCCGCCTTCAATTTGTGCTTCTTTCATGTAATCTCCCCCTTCAAATCGTCTTGAAAACAACATAACATACTTTGGGTATGTTTTACATACCCAAAGTATGTTATGCCTCAAAATGAGTTTCTAACACTTCAAGCAAGCGTTATAATAATGGTATGAAAAGAAAATTGAAAAGACCCGAAGATGTCGAAACGACTAAGCAATTACTGCTTCGTCGAGCGGAGCAGCGATTTGCAGAGATTGGATATGCAAAAACGTCGATTGATGAAATTGTAAAGCAAGAACAATTAACGAAAGGAGCTATGTATTATCATTTTAAAGATAAAAGAGATCTCTTCGAGCAAGTTGTAGATCGACTGCTTCAAGAGATAGTGGATCGAATTCTAAATGCAATAGACGGACAAGATGATCCTTGGGAAAAAACGATGATAGCTATAGATACATACTTGGAGGGTTGTCTTCAACTTGCATATCGACGAATTGTCATTCAGGAAGCGCCTGCTATTTTGGGCTGGAAGGAATGGAGAGAAAAAGAAAAGCGCAGCGTCATGAAGTTGTCGACTATGCTTCTAATGGAGTTGATGGCGTCAAGCTATATCAAAGAGCAGTCTGTGGAATTGCTGAATGATATTCTTTTTGGAGCAATAACAGAAGCAGCAATTGGTATCGCACATTCAAATGACCCGTCAGAAGCACGTATTCAGGCGAAAAGTATTTTGGAACGTATGTTAAAAGCGATGACTTAAAGTATTTTGAATGCTAATATGAACCGGACTACTTGTTAGGAACATTAAAATACTCCAAAATACGTTCGATATAATCCATCACTTCATTGCTCACGCCAACGAATCGCTTGCCTCCATCGAGATAGTCCAATAGTGTGGAGTGGTTTACTAGCTGTTTGTTTGAGCAAATGGTAAAGTGATAAGTGACTATGCTTGATTGTATACATTGCTTCATGAGCTCGGAAACTCCTGCGCGAAGTGCGGCTGTACCTGCTAAAGTAGCTAGAAACAAAGCAACTACGAACAATCCCCAGCCTATCAAAACAGATACCCACCATTGCGAATAATTATTTTGATTTCCTAGTTGCAAGTAATTTAGATGCATGAAATACGCCTCCCAAACTCGTAATAAATGCAGTATAAACCCTGCCCTATAGGGGAGGGTTTATACTTTTTCATTGTCTGGCGATAAATTTAACGAAATAACGTGCGGAGTATCGTTGTAACAAAAACGCAGGAGTTCTTTTTTTGAAAGATAGATGAACTAATCATTTTGTAAAGTAATTGGTTCTATAGACCTGGAAGTCTGTATCTGTATAAGACTTTTCGATTAGTTATTATTACCTGTAAAAGTGAGATTAACTCATGTTATAATAAAAAACCAGTTGTTTTCGCCTTAATTTTTCCTTAATCTATTCAATTTTTAGTTATAAAGTACGATAATAATAAGTAGTTTGTGTAAGTGAATGGAATTATGCGGATTACTATATAGTCAAATATGATTATTATGTATTCTTGCATGTTGATAGGAGCGTGTTGTGGAAAGCAGTTAGATTTAATCTTTTTATGAAGTAGAAATAGAATTAGAAATGAGGAGCATTAACGATGCAATGGGTAAAACGAATGTCTTTTTTCACTAAAACGTTGTTGTTAGCTTGCTTTAATATTTTGCTGATTGGTACCGTCTTAATTACTTCTAGTTATATGACACAAAAAAGTATTCTAATTGATCAGTTGCAAGGACAGATTACTGCTATTACTCAAACGTGGGCTGATGAAATTGATCCTAAGCTGGTTAACGAGGCTGTCAGTCAAAAGAGCTACGAAGGAGCAGCGCAAGGGGTGCTTCAAGAGAAGTTCGACCAGGTCCATAAATATAACCCTAATATTGCCCAAGCTTACATATTCGGTACTGAACTAGTGGGAGGCAATCAAACTTCCCTTATTGCGATGCCGACAAATCTTGTTGAAGCTTTCTCCGCGGAGAAAATAATGATTGGTGATATGTATGAGCAGCCAGAAGCTATGGCAAATGCCGTTACCGAAATGTTGAAGACTGGGAAACCGGCCTTTACGAGCTTCTACGACGATACTTTTGGCACTTGGACGACAATTCTATATCCAATATCGAACGAGGAAGGAAAGGTCTTCGCCTTTTTTGCTGCGGATGTAGATGCTACTGCTGTACCAGAGGGATTGCATAAGCTACTAGTCAACGGTATTAGTATAATGGCGGCTTTCTTAATTGTTGTTTTCATTATTCAATACTTTATGACGCGTTGGACGCTTAATCCGATTAAGGAACTGGTACGTGGTATTAGTCAAGTTAGCAACGGTAATTTGAATGTCGAGTTAAAAACAGGCAGCGACGATTTAGGAATTGTTAATCAGAAGTTCAACGAGATGGTTCATCGTATTAACGATATGATGGTACAAGTACAGCGTACTTCGCACGCAGTTACAAATTCAGCTAAAAATCTGCATGAAATATCTGATCAAAATAGCAAAAATACGAGTATGATTACATCAAGCGTTAAGGAAATTGCTAATGGAATCGCTGATCAAGAACAGGCATCTGTAGAATCTACAAGAGCGATGTCTGAGCTTTCGACTGTTATTGTTACGATTGCAAATAATTCCTCTAAGGTAGCAGATGAAGCAAATGAAATGGAGCAGAAGTCGATCGAAGGAAATACGGTCGTCAAAAAAGTAATGCACCAAATGGAACAAATTCAGAGTTTCGTTAGCGAATCTGCAAATGCAATGAAATCGCTCGAAAGTCGTTCTCTAGAAATTGAGAATATCGTATCTATTATTACGGGCATTTCTAGTCAGACGAACTTGCTTGCACTTAATGCAGCTATTGAAGCAGCAAGAGTTGGTGAGCATGGTAAGGGGTTCGCAGTTGTAGCAAGCGAGGTTCGCAAGTTGGCTGAGCAATCGGACAACTCTGCAAGTCAAATCTCTGATTTGGTCAAAGAGATTCAAGAGGAAATCAAAATTGCGGTTAGAGCATTGAATGAAGGAACGAATGTAGTAAATGAAGGTTTAATTATTTCAGATACAACTGGACAGTTGCTTAATGAAATCTTGCAAGCAACTCAGAACGTTTCTCACCAAATTCAAGAGGTATCCAGCTCGACAGAGCAGCTGTCTGCGAGTACGCAAGAGCTAATCGCAACATCAGAGAACTTATCCGAGTCAGTTGGAATTACGGCGCTTAACAGCTCAAGAATATCGGATTCAGTAGAAGAGCAAAAAGTAGCGATGAATGTCATTGTAGATTCATCTACGAATCTTTCGACATTATCAGAGGAGCTTCAAGCGCTACTAAATCAATTCCAAGTGCGTTCTAAATAATAAAGATTAATAGGTACCCACACACATCTTAGATAAACATAAATATGATTCCTCGCATCAGAGCTGATGCGGGGATAATTTTCTGTAAGGAGAAATTACTATTATGACTGAAAACATGCTTGGAACTAATCAATTTGCGCAAGAGAATTCCCTGTTGTTCATACCACTTGATCGTATGCGTCACAATCGTACTTTTTCTTTCACATCAGCTGAGCTGTCGTTAAGCGAACGGGTAAATGAGCTCATGCATAAAGCTCTATTTAATAGAGAGAAAGAGGCAGCTCTGCTTGGAGCTGTCTATTTTTCATTGCTTTATCGCTTATCAGGAGAGCACGACATTATGGTAGGGTTGGCCTTGAATGAACATAGTGAAATACCTGTGTCCCTTCATTTTGAGGAAGACAATCGAACGTTTCAAAGTATTGTGAACAATATGATGGTCTGCTTGGCAGTCGGAGTTAATGCCGATCTTGATTTCGACACTCGCTTTTCAATCGGGCATACAATTAAGCCCGAGAGGGAGCTGCTTAATTGGCAGATGCTAGAGGAAAACGGTAAGTGGCGGATAAAGGTGGATTACGACACGTCAGTTCTTGAGGAAAGTTCTGTGCATCGTTTTATGTCCTACTATATGAAGTTGCTTGATTCAGCTCTTGTTGATCCGAGTAACCTCATTGCTGCAGTAAATATTTTGACGGATGAAGATATTAAAATTTACGAGCAATTAAACAATACCGAATGGGACTATGCTAAAGATCAGACGATTCATGGGATGTTCGAGGAGGCGGCAGCCAAGTTCCCAGAGCAAATCGCTTTATCTTCTATTTATGGTCAGCTTACATACCGCGAACTTAATGAGAAGGCTAACCAAACGGCAAAAATGCTCACTAGTAAGGGTCTTGAAAAAGGCGAATTTGTTACTATCTTTATGGAACGCAGCCTTGACCTGATCGTTAGTTTGCTTGGTATATTGAAGGCTGGTGGTGTGTACGTTCCTGTTGACCCGGATCATCCTGAAGATCGTAACCGTTATATTATTTCTGATACGGAATCGGCATTTATATTGACTAAGTCACAATATATAAGTGCGGCAGAGCAGCTTTGCGATCAAGTACATTCAGTAAAGGAAATTATAGCAATTGATTCCGGAGTAACAGACACCTATCAGGGTGATGAAAATGTAGGGGTTAGCGTAAGGTCGGAAGATTTGGCCTATGTGATTTATACTTCCGGATCAACGGGCAGGCCAAAGGGTGCGCTGATTGCACATGAAGGGGTTGTTAATCTTGGAGAAACCGTTAGGACGGACTGCCAGATCAAACCTGGTGATGTTCTAACGCAGTTTGCTACTTATAGCTTTGATGCTTCCGTTTGGGACACAATTGGAGCTTTATTCTATGGAGCGCATCTTTATTTACTTTCGAACGATGAGAGAGTATCGGTGGAGGAATTTGCATCCGCTATCGAAAGAACGGGAACAACAATTATTACGATTTTGCCTACCGTTTTCTTTAATCAGCTATCTACTTATCTATCTAGCGAGGGTTACCTCAAATTAGCAAAGGTCAAGCTTATTACAGTTGCAGGTGAATTGTTGTACGGCGAGCAGGTAAGGGCATTCCAGCGTAAATTCCAGGACGGCATTGATATTGTCAATGTGTATGGTCCAACCGAATGTACAGTGTGCACAACAACGTATAAAATAACGGGCTATATCTCGGACAATATGACGAATGTTCCGATCGGCAAGCCTATTCATAATTATAAAGTGTATATTGTTAATGAAGAAAATCAATTGTGCCCAGTTAACGTGCATGGTGAGTTATATATTGAAACAGTTGGACTTGCTAAGGGTTATCTGAAGCAGCCAGAAAAAACGGCAGAGGCATTCATTCCTAATCCATTCGGAGAAGGACAAATATATAAGTCCGGAGATATATGCAAGCTGCTTCCTGATGGAACAATTGATTATGTCGGACGACGGGATTCACAGATTAAAATACGTGGACATCGGATTGAAATTGGAGAAATCGAAGATAGCTTTGCCAAAATTGCTAACGTACAGAACGTAGCCGTCATTTGCAAAAAGGATGTCGACGGTCAAAATATGCTTGTAGGCTATTTTACTTCTAAGGAAGGAGAGGGCATATCAGGAGCGGTGATCAAACGAATGCTGGGGGACAAGCTTCCATCCTATTTCGTTCCGAAGTGGATCGTGCAGTTGGATGTTATGCCTACATCACCTACGGGCAAAATTGATAGGAAGGGATTAATCAATTATGAGCATCGTGCAGGGCAGTCTACGGAAGAGAGCTATGAAGAGCCGGTAACAGATGTTGAATGGAATGTAGCCCGCTCGTGGCAAGAAGCGCTCAAGCTTGATCAAGTGTCGAGATGTGATGATTTCTTCACGATTGGCGGAGACTCACTTGCAATCATTCAAGTTCTCGTTATATTGAAGCCGTATTACCCGAGTTTGAAAATTAATGATTTCTTCCAATATCGCACAGTTGAAGCAATCGCGATCCGTATTGAGGAACTGGCATTAGAAGAGCATCATAAGACCGGTTTACCACGTTACACAGGTCCGGTTATTTCTCTGCATGAGCATCCTAATCTTCAAGTTGCAGGTACGAAAGAGCAGAGCTTTGCAACACCAAGTGCGGTGCTATTGACGGGATCGACCGGCTATTTAGGCAGCTATTTGCTGCGTGAGTTGCTAGTTCAGAGCGAGGCTGTCGTCTATTGTCTCGTTCGTTCAGGATTGGAGCCAGGTATTGCGCGTATACGAAGCAGCATGGAATTTTTCTTCGGCGCAAGCTTCGTAGATGGGATGGATGGGCGTGTTATTGCACTTGAAGGAGACTTGGAGCAACCAGGTCTTGGGCTAAGTGATCAAGAACGACATATGCTTATCAATGAGTTGGATGCGATTATTCATAGTGCAGCGGACGTTAGACATTTCGGAGATGAAGAGCAGTTTGCCAGAACGAACATCGCGGGGACGCTCTCGTTGATCGAGATTGCTCAGCAAAGTAAGAAGCAGATAAGATTCCATCATATTTCGACGCTTGGCATACCAGAAGATCTTGCTTTTAGCGGACAGTGGGATACTGTAGTTGAGGGGCAGAAGCTTACTTCAGATCTTCGTTTAGACAACATGTATACGAACAGCAAATTGGAGGCTGAGAAGGTTCTTGTCCGTGCATCAGAGCAAGGTCTTGCTATCAATATATATAGAGCGGGTAACTTGTCATGCCATCCTGAAACAGGTCTTTTCCAAAAAAATATCGACAGCAACTCCTTCTATCGAATGATCAAATCGATGCTGCTGTTAGGGAAAGCGCCAGAAGCGAATTGGGAGGTCGACTTTACGCCAATCAATTATGCAGGTCAATCGATCGTACACCTTGCGCTT
The DNA here is from genome assembly GCF_022180385.2 of Paenibacillus sp. L3-i20. Classification (GTDB taxonomy): domain Bacteria; phylum Bacillota; class Bacilli; order Paenibacillales; family Paenibacillaceae; genus Pristimantibacillus. Next base: position 1,885,894 of record NZ_BQME02000002.1, on the reverse strand, counting down.
CGTTCGGACACGTCAGGACGCATCTTCCATATTTGCAATCCAGTATCAGTAGCCTACTCCGAATGGATCGAAATGATCCAAGCATATGGTTATGAGATCGAGACTCTTGCTCCAGAGGAATATACGAAGTGGTTGTTTAACGATCAATATTCCAAAGATCCGGAAGGTGTGAAGTTGGCAATAGCTCAGTTGGAAGGTGACGGTGCAAAGGATTCTCCGTTCCGCTACGGATGTGAGTCTACAAGTGAGCTTTTGCAGCAGTCCAATATTCGTTGTGCGGAGCCTAATGGGCAGTTTATGAACAACATGATTAACTATGCAGTCAATATAGGATACTTCCCGAAGCCGATGGTGCTGCAGAGTAAGTAAGAAACATAAGGTTAATTGAAATAAATAAGTAAAAGTTGCATATAAGCTGTTCCACAGTCACTAAAGGCTGATGGGGCAGCTTTATTTGTTGTATAGGACTGTTAAATAAGAACTTACTACTATCTGGGAGTGGACTTATTGATGTATGAAAGTAATTTAATTTGTGAATAAAAGGGTATGAATACAACTGGCTCATTGTGGGCTTATTTCGGGAAAAAGGGGGCAGTCGATTGCAAATTAAACATTCGGTTACCTTTCTTTATGTGTATGTATTTATAACTGGAGCATCCGTTATGGCGCTAGAAATTGCAGCATCTCGCTTTCTAGCTCCATATTACGGTACCTCTATGGTAGTATGGGCCAATATTATTGGTCTTATTTTGCTATCGCTATCATTGGGTTATTGGATTGGAGGCAAATGGGCAGACAAACGACCAAGTGGGAGTTTGCTAATGATTCTTTCGCTTGCAGCTGGGGTTCTTACATCATTATTGCCTCTATGGGGAGGATTTCTATTCCCATTACTTTCAGCAGGAATTATGAACACGCCGATATGGATTATTATCTGTTCTTTTTTTGCTGTACTTATCGTGTTTGCTCCCCCCATATTTCTACTGGCAATGGTTAGCCCGTTTGCTATACGATTAATTGCTCGTGAAACAGAACATGTTGGAAAGATTGCAGGAAATCTGTATGCATGTTCTACACTGGGGAGCTTGGTTGGGACATTCGGGACGGCATTTGTTACGATTCCTTTTTTGGGATCAAAAGAAACAATATTTATATGGTCCAGCTTTCTTATTATTATAAGTGTGTGGGGTCTTCGAAATCATCGAATCAAATGGATTTATGCGCTAGTATTTCTCCCATTAATAATCTACCTCATAACAAATAACAGTGACACATCGAACAGGGAAGGAAAGCTTCTATGGGCTAAAGACTCCTTATACCAGTACATCCGTGTCATTCAAAATAAAAAGGGTGATACAAGTCTTGTTTATAATGAAGGTGGCGGCATTCAGTCTATACATCGGGTGAGTCATCCATTAACGTATGATGATTACTACAGTGACTACACATTAGTTCCGTTCTTAACGGGCTCACCCAAGCAAATACTCGTTCTTGGCTCTGCAGGCGGATCAGTAGCGCATTTATTAGCAACATACGTCAAACCCCATTTCCCTGATTTACAAATTACCGGCGTGGAATTAGATCCTGAGGTGGCGAAGCTTGGACCTCGTTTTTTTGGTTTAGAACCTGAAGATGCCACTATCATTACGCAGGATGCCCGCGTATTCATTAATCATACGAATGAACGTTACGATGTTATTATAGTCGACTGTTATTCTCAGCAAATTTATGTTCCATTTCATCTTTCCACAACGGAGTTTTTTCAATCTGTACGTAAACGTTTAACACCAAATGGCGTAATAGCAATGAATGTTAATGCCACCACTTCGGAGTCACGTTTATTGGCTTCATTTGCCAAAACCGTTCATCAAGTGTTCCCTTACACATATTTAGTTAGAGCACAAGGGCAATACAATTATATGCTGCTAGGTGCAATGAATCCGTTGACGTTGGATCAATTAAATGGAATCAACGCTAACGATGCTTTGGAAGTAGTGCGTAAGAAATGGCCTGAGACTTTAAATGTTGTATCAAATATGCAAATGGCAAAAGGAACGATACTAACGGATAACAAGGCTCCTACAGAAATGATGACAGATTCAATGATTTTTGGGGAAGTGAATAAATAAAATAAGGGGCTATTTTAAATTATTCGTAATCTTAAATAATCAAATTTTATTTTAAAGTGACAATAAAACACTTTTATTGACCAGTTGGTACAAAAGGTGTATTCTACTAATGTTATCTTTAAAATGAGAGGAGAATAAGATTGAATAATCGTGGCAGACCGAGAGAGTTTAATTATTCCTCAATTGTAGATGTTGCAATGAAAACATTTTGGATAAGAGGATATGAGGGGTGTTCTACACAAGATTTATGCAGTGATACAGGACTTGGAAAAGGAAGTTTATACAATACTTTCGGAAGTAAACATGAACTGTATAAACAAGTATTAGAACGCTACCATGAAATGGGGATTAGGGAACAAAAGAAATTGTTAGATACTCCAATTCCAGTTAAAGAACGATTAAGTAATTTTTTTGAATGGGCATTGAAAGAAGACTTTGAGAATATTGATCAAAAAGGATGTTTATTGATTAATGCCAGTGTAGAACGTGCTAAAAACGATTTAATGGTACAAGAAATTTTCTCAAAGCATGTTGAGCTTCTTAAACAAGCTATTGAAACAGTAATAGAGGAAGGATTACAAACAGGTGAAATTTCAAAGAATCAATCAGCTGAAGAATTGGCTAGTCTGCTTTTAAGCAGTTATTACGGATTCCGTGTCCTTAATGTATCGATGCAAAATCAGAAGTTAGCTGAACAGGTTATCAAAGGAACAATGGAGTCTATTTTTGGCGCTTAGTGCGCTCTTTTTTAACGCTATTTTTGTACCAACCGTTACAATAATGGATTAGGGGTGTTTTTATGCCATCGATTATTTATTTATTAGCATTAGCAATCTTTTGTATGACTACATCAGAATTTATGGTTGCAGGTATGATGAACGAACTTGCTCTTGCATTCCAGGTTTCTGTATCATCTATTGGGTATTTAATTACAGCCTATGCAGGAGCAATGGTGGTAGGAGGCCCCATTTTAACTGCAATTCTCTTACGAATGCGCAGCAAACAAGCATTATTGTTTTTAATGTTTGTATTTTTAATTGGTCAATCTCTCGGAGCTATTGCTTGGAACTATGATATTATGATGATTTCACGTATCATAACTGGTATTGCTTCAGCTTCAGCTTTTGGAGTCGCGATTTCCTTTTCTGCAACATTGGTTCACTCTGATTCAAGGGGAAAAGCTGCATCAATTGTACTTGCAGGTTTAATGTTCGCAACTGTATTAGGTTTACCTATAACAACCGTTATTTCGCAATATTTTGGCTGGCGTATTAGTTTTGGGGCTGTTTCTGTTCTTGTGCTAGTATCAGGGATTATGATCCAATGGTTGCTACCATCATTATCAAATAAAGAGCAACTTAACTGGAAAGACGAACTTATGCATTTTAAGAACAGACATCTCTGGGCAGCGTACACAACAAGTTTGTTTATTATTGGTGGTACGTTTGCAGCATTTAGTTATTTCACTCCTATTTTCACTAATGTCACAGGCTTTTCAAGTGCAAGTATTCCATATTTACTTGCTCTCTATGGTAGTGCGACGGTAGTTGGGAATATAGTAATTGGCAAGTTTGCTGATAAATATACAATGAAAATATTGGTGAGCGGATTGATCATATTAATAGTGGCATTGTCTTTATTTGCTTTAGGTGCAGAGAATAAACACATTGCGGTTATTTCTACGATTTTTATTGGTTTAACTGGTGTTGCATTGAATCCGGCTATGGTTGCGAGAGTAATGAAAACAGCTAGTAATGGAACAATGATCAATACCGTTCATAGTTCTTTTATTACACTGGGTATTGTTATTGGTTCGTCACTAGGTGGTCTTGGAATCAGTAAAGGATATGGTTTTGTAACTCCGTTGTGGATTGGATCATGTTTAGCTGTCCTTGGGGTAATTTCAATATTACCATATTTATATAAGAAAAAGACGGATAAAGAGGTTTAAAGATTCTTTACATCTTTATTCCCTCTTCGCTAAATTTACTTTTTGATTATGCATTGATAATGATAGTTTTTGCTAGGTATCTAGTCGACATTCCGGTAGCTATATTATTCTTATAAAGAAAGCATCTTTCTTGTTAGCATAGATTACAAAAAAAGATGTAGTGTTTATAAAAAATTGTAATCAAACTTTGTTTTAAACCAACACTAGCTATTTCAATATTCCAGGATCAGGGGTGTCCTAAGCCAGTAGCGCGGCTTTGGGACACCCCTGATTATTGTCTTGAGATAAGAAAATTACACCTTAATCTCTTCCGGTCTAAGCTGTAAAACTTCTTGAGATCAAGTCTCTGGAACAATGATCCTGCTGGCGCATGTAGATCGGGCTCAGACATTTGATCGACTAAGCTTTGTCCATCCCTCGGGATAAAAGCATCGAAGAAGACCAAACGTTTAATGCGATCAGCAACATCCTCAGCGACTTTTGCGATAACAGTTCCGCCGAAGCTGTGACCAACTGTTGCATTTCTTGAGACTATCGTAACAAAACCACAATCGATACTCTGTAACTTCATCACATAAGCCGAACTTTTCTCAAAATAATACTGTTCGCTAGCTTCTCTAATTAATTGCCGTTTATACGAGTCGAGTTGCTTGCTTTATGAGGATCAGCAAGCAATAGGAGATGAGTGCCATCCGAACTTGATTCATTTCTCTCTCACACCATATCGATTCTTTATTTAAGCTGATACGATGAATGATTTTAGGAAGAGCAATAAAATATAGTCATTTGGAACAGTAACAAGAGCGGAGCTGATTCCATATGTTGTCATGAGGTATTCGTGTGAATGGGCGAAATTCACAGAGGGGTTTCTTGATCGCCTTAGACCTGTTCATCTTGTCGGCGGCAGCGTGTGCAGTCGTCACAACTATCTATTAAACGGAGGTTGGACAATGAACGATTTTAAAAAAGATTTAAACAATTTGAATGTTTCTGAATTTCACGCAAGCGAGGTTACACCTTTTAACGCTCAAAGTCAGTACGATGGTCGATTATGCTTCGTTTGTTTCAATTGCATCAATTGCTTCAACTGTTTCAACTGTCAAAACTGCCATCGTTGCCATCACAACTGTCAAAACTGTCAAAACTGTCATAATTGCCACAATTGTCATAACTGCCATAACTGCCACGGAGGAGGTCATGGTGGAGGACATGGTGGAGGTGGGCATGGTGGTGGAGGACATGGAGGACGGTGAGTTAGCAGTCGCTATAAGACAGCAATCATGTCCGTTGTAAGTTATAAACGTAAATAGAGGCTACTTAATAGGAAGAGGAAAGCTCCTGCAGGCGCAGGGGCTTTTTCATGCTTATTTTCCTTAAAGAATAAGACATGAGGGACAAATAGCGGTACATAGGATTACTTGTGAAGAGTAGGTAGATCGGGAGGAGGAATCGAATGACAAGTGTAAACGCTTCGATGCGACTGAAGGTGAAAAGAGATACATTTTTTCTCCCTAACACAAACGGCAGTGTGTATTTTCGTAATAATGTAAGCTCATTCCGCATGGAAGGAGTAATGATCGATAAATGGATTGAAAAACTGATACCGATATTCAACGGGGAGCATAGTCTGGAAGTTGTGACAGACGGATTATCGGACGAACATCGGAACCAGGTATATAAAATTGCAGAAATGCTGCATCGTAATGGATTTGTACAAGATGTGAGCCAAGACACTCCACATCAACTGTCGGAACAAATAGCCCAAAAGTATGCTTCACAAATTGAGTTTCTGAACCATTTCGGCAATTCTGGTGCGTACCGGTTTCAGTCCTATCGTAATGCCAAAGTATTAGTAGTTGGCTCAGGCCCATTCCTGATCTCGGCCTTTTCTGCACTACTTGATTCTGGATTACCTACGTTTTGTGTACTAGTCACGGACTCTGAAACGACGGATCGCAAGCGGATGCTGGAACTTGCAACACATGCTCGTCAAACAGATCCTGAGATAGCGGTAGAGGAATTTACGCTGCAGCAGGAGGGGGCTAGTCGTTGGTGGGAAGCTGTGAAGCCATTTGATTCAATATTGTATGTGTCGCAGGACGGAGATAGTGAGGAACTGGAGCTGCTTCATGCGACTTGTCAGGAACAGAAGAAGATGTTTCTTCCCGCTGTCTGTCTGCGGCAGGTTGGTTTGGTGGGTCAGTTCGTACACTCGGACTTCGAGGGATGCTGGGAGTCAGCTAGGCGTCGCATACACGAATCTGCGATTAGTAAAGATTCCGAGCAGCATACCTTTTCTTCGACTGCGGGAGCGATGTTAGCGAATATCGTCGTGTTTGAATTATTTAAAAAGATTACAGGAGTGAACGATTCGGAGCGGAGCGATCAATTATTCCTGCTTAATCTGGAGACATTGGAAGGGAAATGGCATTCGTTCATGCCCCATCCGCTTGTGACTGGACGTACTGCAACTGCTCTGGGTCACGAGTTCGCTACTCAGCTTGAACGGGGCTCAAAACAAAGTGAGGACGGATTGCTTCCGTATTTCAGTCGATTGACATCAACAGTATCGGGCATTTTCCATAGTTGGGAAGAAGGGAACTTGAATCAGCTACCTCTTTCTCAGTGTCGCGTTCAGGCAGTCGATCCGTTAACTGATGGGCCGGCAAAGTTGCTGCCAGAAATTATTTGTAATGCTTTGACACATAAAGAAGCTAGGCGGGAAGCAGGGCTAGTAGGGATAGAAGCATATGTATCGCGAATGGCTAGCTTACTCGTTTCGCCACTTTCATCCGATCGGGTAACAAAAGGCAATAGAATAGAACCTGAGGAATTTATCGGTGTCGGAGCGGGAGAAACGGTTGAGGAAGGCATCGGCCGAGGGTTGCAGAGGTGTTTGGCCGAGATGCTGGGAAAGCAAAAGGCATATCCATTTCCTGCTGTCTTTCGAGTACAGTTGTCTGCAATAGAAGATAGACACTGCCAGTTTTATTTGCAAAGTCTGACGACGATGAGTGAAGCACCCATTATTGGAATGGGAGAGAAAGTATCTGGATTCCCTGTGATGTGGGTCGGTACGAATGATCGCTGGTATGGTGGTGTAGGTTTGAATGTGACCCTAGCGCTGCGGGATGCTTTGCAACAGGCTTTATTAGAGGCACAAAACCGAAAGGAAAGTCTCACACCGCAAGTAGTAGAGGTTTCATCCGTTCGTTTGTCCAGACAATTACCGCAAAGCCTTGATATTCCATTAAGTGAAGAGACAGCAAGAGGGGATCTTCTAAAATCCGCCTTACAGGTTTTAGAGCAGAACGGTAAGAAGCTTTTGGTCTTCGATCTTGCTGTAGAACCGTTTCTGAAAGAGGAGATTGAAGGGGTATTTGGTGTGATGTTGCGAGAGGAGGGGTTCCGGTGAGCGCTATCGTTATGATTGTGGGAGAGGGGGTGCTCGCGGACCACGTATACGGGCAACTTTCAGATCAATTCGAGATTGTACATCAAACCGATTTCGAGGCAGGGGCTCTGAAAGAGGTTAGTTTGGTGCTGGTACTGCACGATGCTTGGTATCCTGACGTTCATCAAAAGGCAGAAGAGCTGCTGCAATCAGTCGGCATCCCTTGGTTGCGCGGCTTCGTTTCATTTGGCGAGGGAGTAATTGGACCTTTAGTTACTCCGGGTATACGGGGTTGCTCACAGTGTGCAGATATGCGGCTCCTCATGGCGGGACGCGAGCGTAGGGAGATGCGAGCGCTGCAGCAAAGACTGTTGGATCGCGAAAGAATTCAGAGTGATGCTTGGGCGTCGCGTACTGGACTTTTACAGGTAGCTCACCTTCTGGTGGCTGAGGCACAGAGAATGTTACAAGGAAAACAGGTTCATTCGGATGGTAATGTATGTTTGATCAATCTGAAATCACTGGAGAGTACACGTCACTTCTATCTTCCTGACCCGTTATGTTCGGTTTGCAGTCAATTGCCGGAAGATTCATCGACAGCAGCTAATATTTCGCTGCAACCAAGTCCGAAGACTAGTTCAGATAGTTATCGCTGCCGTACGATAGATGATCTGAATAAAGTACTGACCAAAGACTATCTGGATTACCGGACAGGCTTTTTGAATGGAAGAATGGTTGACCTAGATTCGCCATTTGCCGATGCCAGTGTGAATCTACCGTTATTATCTGAGGACGTGGGAACGGCAGGTCGAACTCATTCCTATGCGACCAGTGAGTTGACCGCCATTATGGAGGGATTGGAGAGGTACTGCGGCCTAGCACCTCGAGGCAAACAGACGGTAGTTTATGACAGTTTTCGCAAATTGAAAGATCAAGCACTCGACCCTGTCAAGCTAGGGATGCACACGAAGGAACATTACGCTCTGCCGGGATTTCCGTTCAGAACGTTTGATCCCGAGCAACCTATCCCATGGGTATGGGGTTATTCATTTTTGCAAGAGCGTCCACTTTTGGTTCCTGAACAGACCGCCTACTACAGCATGGGCCACGGACATGGATTCGTGTTCGAGTCTTCTAATGGATGCGCGTTAGGTGGAAGTTTGGAAGAAGCTATTTTTTACGGGATTTTGGAGGTGGTAGAGCGGGATTCATTTCTGATGACTTGGTATGCGCAGCTGCCTCTCCCACGCCTTGATCCTTACTCTGCTAACGACCAAGAATTGCGATTGATGCTCGATCGAATGCGAGCGGTGGCGGGGTTTGATGTACATTTCTTTAACTCGACTATGGAGCATGGGATTCCGAGTGTTTGGGCGGTAGCGAAAAACAGGAAACAAACAGGAGTCAATCTCATCTGTGCGGCCGGAGCTCATCCTGATCCTCTGCGGGCGATGAAAGGTGCGGTACACGAATTGGCCGGAATGGTTCTGAATCTTGATAAGAAATTCGAGTCAAACCGGGAGGATTATGTTCGGATGCTCCGCGATTCCTCCCAAGTGCAGCAGATGGAGGATCATTCTTTGCTGTACGGTTTACCGCAAGCACAGGAGCGCCTGCAATTTTTACTGGATGACAATCGCGTATTGCGAAAGTTTGAAGAGGAATTTAAACAGGCGGCAAGGCGAACTGATTTAACGGATGATCTGAAGGATATTCTAAAGACGTTCCGACAATTGAATCTCGATGTGGTTGTGGTGGATCTGACAGCGCCGGAAATCGCTAGAAATGGACTTCATTGCGTGAAAGTGCTGATCCCAGGGATGTTGCCGATGACATTTGGACATCACTTTACCCGCGTAGCAGGATTGGAGCGGGTATTTAGGGTGCCAGTGGAACTTGGGTACGTTAAGCAGCCGCTAAGCCCAGAACTTCTCAATCCATACCCGCATCCGTTTCCATAGGTTTTACAGGGGAAATGAAACGTGAAGTGTATTAGTTCACCCTTGTTCCTGTCAGGAGGGAGAAGCATGAGTCTTGAAGCATTTCTGCACAACTTGCATTATGACATTGAGAAGACCAAACCACCGGAGGCGGTAGTGGATTGGGAGGATGGGCCGCTTGCGTATAAGCTCTACCGCGGTTTGCCAGTCGTTCCGTTATCTCCGGCAGTGCCGTTAACGCTCGTAGATGGCGAAGCATCAGAAAAGCCAGACCTTCATCGAATGGGTCATTTTCTCTGGTACATATACGGGCTCACTGGATTGTCCCAGTCCGTTCCTGTCTCCAATTTAATGATGCAAAATGATGGCCTGTTGCAGTTGTACCGGCGGTTTGTTCCGTCGGGGGGAGCATTGTACCCGAGCGAAATATACGTGTATCTGAAGCTAGAAGATTTACCTGAGGGAGTCTATCATTATGATGTGGCACACCACCGTTTGGTGTTGCTGCGCGAAGGCAACTTCGATTCCTATTTAGTGCAGTCTCTAGGCAATCGCTGTGACGTGTCGGCTTGTTTTGGCGCTGTGTTCGTATCGACAATGTTTTGGAAAAACTTTTTTAAATACAATAACTTTTCTTACCGTCTGCAAGGACTGGATGCAGGTGTGTTGATTGGTCAGCTTTTGGAAGTGGCAAAGCGGTTCGGCTTTACGTCGGGCGTGCATTTCCAGTTCCTTGATCGGGCCATGAATCATCTCCTCGGATTATCGGAACAAGAGGAGAGTGTATATGCGGTGATTCCGCTGTCAGTGGAGCTTGCAAACCCTTGGTTAGTCAATAGAAATGAGGTTGAGGAGGGAAGTTCTGCCGCCGAATTGTGCCGGGAGTTGGCAACTGTTCACCATGATCATTACATCAGGTCTCGTACGGTCAAGGCGTTTCCGATGCTCATCAAGATGAACGAATCATCTCTATTGGAATCGTTTCGGCCTTCCCTGCAAATGGAGGAGGGGAGAATCGTTCACCGAGAGGTTCAAGCCGTAGTTCTGCCCTGTGTAAAGAGATTGTCGTATGATCTAGCGACAGTAAGCCGAAAGCGTTTTTCACCGGATGGTGATTTTGTTATGGGCAAGATAGGCCAAGAGCAGCTGGCCGTCCTGTTGCAGGAGGCAACGGCTTCTTTTCGGTATCGGAATGATTTGGATGGCGCACAAGAAAAACATGTTTCTCGCGTTTCTCTGTACGTCTGTTTGCATAACGTTGATGGTATACCTGATGGCGCGTACCATTATGACAATACTGCCCATATGTTGCGTCGGGTACGTCAAGGAGATCATCGGCTCAGGTTGCAAGAGGGGATGCCTTCCGACAATGTGAATCTCTATCAAGTTCCGCTATGCTTTCATGTAGCAGGGGATCGGGATCATCTCACAACGGCATTGGGATTTAGGGGATATCGCATTCAACAGATGGAAGCGGGGATGCTCGTGCAGCGATTACTATTGGCGGCATCCGCTATCGGGATCGGGGGGCATCCGCTCCTCGGATTTGATGCTAGAGTGTGTGATGAGATTTACGAGATGACTTCACAAGGAATAACTAGTCTGATACAGATTCCGGTTGGACCTTATCGTGATTGCCCACGATTGGCAGGGGGGGTGCATAGCTAATAGGAAATGAAAGAAAGAGTGCTTGCCTACTCGGCAGCACTCTAATTCCAATTCAGTCTTATACGAATAAGCTATACTCAGCTGCTGGAATAGATGGCTTAATCGATTATGTCCATTAGCTTTGTTCATTCAATATGAGTGATATGCCCACGTGACAATTGTAGCAGACCTTCTTTTTCCATAGCTTTAACTGTTCGACTAATTACTTCACGGGCAGTTTCAAGCTCCATTGATTCAGCTTCTTATTGACTTGAAGAACATGTTGTCAATTAGATTAGACATAATGAGTATCCGCTGTGCAAACGATTTAATAATAAGTTGTCTGAAGCTTGTTTAGGTATTCATCCACTTTTGAAAGATGTGAACGGGTATGAATAGAACAGTAGTTGGCTTCTCGACACAGGCAGAAGCTTCATAAGCCATTTCACCTAAAATACTAGATGCCATCAAAGGGCAACATTTTTCATCATAATTCAACTTTATTAAGAACAATAGATCTAACGCCTCCAACCACGATTACGGCTCCTATGTATCGTTATATAACCTGTCAAATATTAATCATTTAATGTCCGTAAAATTAGTTCCCTAAATATATGATAGAGGTTACATATTTTCAATTGGATAATTGTGTAACATTGCCTCTTCATTTTGCGTCTAGTACATGGGCTGCACCTAAACTCCATTGATCAACATGGATAAGGGAATGAAAGGGGATTAATATGTTAAAGAGGGTAAGTTTATTAGTTGTCTTATTTGTTATGGTATTTACGAATAGTGCTTTCGCTTATAATGTTCAGCTGCTCCCCTTTAAGGATGAGGAGCATGATTATTCACGAGACCCTATTTATTCATTATCTACATTAGGTATTATAAATGGCTACGAGGATCGAACCTATCGACCAAATAACGACCTTTCCAGGGAAGCTTTTATAAAGCTGCTTGTAATGGCAGGTCAGTTGGAATCGGATTCGCTAGTAGGCAGTGTTCCACAGGATGTAGCAAAGGATCGTTGGTCTGCGGCGTTTATTTCAGTAGCTTCTGAACGAAAGTGGCTTGATAGTTTGCTAGATAAAAACGGTTTATTGCACCCTACGCAGACAATTACAAGACAAGAGGTTGCAATGCTGGTAGGCAAATCGTTGCTAGATTTGGAAAAGGAAGATATACGTAAGCAATGGTTGTCTACAAAATGGAAGAAGGAGCGGGATGTTCGCTCATTTAAGGATCATTCAGCAATAGATACCGCTATGCAACCTTACATATATTACGCAGCTAATCGAGGAATTATGGAAGGGGATTCATCTGGCTTTAAACCTGATGAACCGCTGATTCGTAAACAAGCGGCAGCCGTAATCTATCGATTAATTGATAAGCGAGTTTCGGGGCAAAAGATAGATTTCACCGGTTATTATGCCATTCAATCCTTCTCAGCGATTAATCAGATGAATCTATTATCCAATGTTATATTTGGATGGTCACATTTGGAGTATAGTAGTGCTGGAAGTGCAACATTGAACACTGGCAAGACGGTTAATCGTATTCCTAAAGGTTATGAGGAGGCTCTCTCAGCAGCTGATTCTGCTGAAGTTACTAAGGAACTTATGGTCTTCTATAACAATAGTAATTTGAAAGATTTCCTTAAGGATAAGGTAGCTCAGAAGGCTTTTATTGAGTCCTTACTAGTAGTTTTAAATGATCCCACTTATTCATTTACAGGAGTAAGTATTGATTTCGAAGGCTTAAAGGAAGCGGGTAGTGCTGCTGATTATGTCCAGTTTCTTCAAGATTTGAAAGGTCAGTTAAGCACTCATACATTGTCTGTCGCTGTTCCACCAATTGATTATTACAAAGGTTATGATTTGAAGGCAATTGGCAAACTTGCTGATACGGTTATTCTAATGGCTCATGACTACACATATGACAAAGACAAGCTGCCTTCAGCGCCATTACCATTAGTGAACGATGCTGTTGTAACGGCACTTCAATTTATACCAAAAGAGAAACTGGTGCTGGGCATTTCGAAACAGGCTAATCAATGGATTACAAAAGATGGCGTAACGGCTTCTGCACTTAATCCAGCTATCGCAGAAGTAGAAAAACGTCTGGCGATGCCTGATGTGAAAAGCACTTGGGCAATCCCATATTATTTAAAGAAAGCTACATTCACTGATGAACGCGGTAGCCATGAACTATTTTATGAGGATACACAAAGTATTGCCAAGAAGATATGGCTCGCCAAGTTTTATGAACTTAAAGGCGTTTCTTTATGGTTTATGGGGAGCTATACATCTTCGGATTGGGAGATGATTGGGGAGCAGACCCGCCTTACTTCGTAATTATATCGAGGTTACGGGTGGGCAACGTGTTAACTTAGATAAAAGGAATAGTAAAGAGGGGCGAAGAATCCCTCTTTTTTTGATTTTATAACTTGTAATGCGATGTACATTGTATTACAATTTATATATTCTGAATTGGAGGTGTTGACATGGATAAGGAAATGATGAAAGGCAGTATTGATATTATGTTGTTATCTGAACTAAACAGACATGATTCGTATGGATATGAAATTGTAAAAAACTTAAAATTAAGAAGTAATAACCTTTATGATATGAGCGAAGGGACGTTATACCCTGCCTTAAAACGTTTAGAAAATAAGGGTTTCGTCGAATCTTATTGGGGAGAAACAATCGATGGTGGCAGAAGAAAATATTATCGAATTATGGAAAGCGGTAAGATTGAATTGACCCGGAAGATTAGTCACTGGAAGGATCTTAATCTCATGATTGTTAATGTTACGGAGGGGACAATATGAGTCATATCGATCAATACCTGCAACAGCTTTCATCAAAAATTGATTGCGATTTGAATACAAAACAAGAGTTAATTGAAGAGTTCCAAGACCATCTGTTGTTATTGAAGAAGGATTATGTAGAGAAAGGGCTTACAGACGATATTGCAGAAAAGTGTGCAGTGTTTGACTTTGGAGACTTTAAGCTATTTCAACAAAAGATAGAGTCTGAATTAAACCCCTTCAAAAAAATTTATCGAGTATCATTATGGTTATCTTTGTGTGTTTACATATGGTTTTTGGTTATGGTTCTGTTCATTGGTAAGTATGATCGATTAGTGTATACAGAAGGTTACGGAAGAGGGATCACATTAAGATTTGATTGGGGAGATTATGCTTCTAACTTGATCCCCTTTAAAAATATCGATCGAGAGATCTACAATTCTATATTTTGGGTTTCAAATAGAAATGCTTTTGACATTACTTTCTTTACAACAGCATTAGGTGTGATCTTATTATTTATTCCATTAGGATGTTTTCTTCCGATATTATTTAAAGCTTCAACCCTGAACAAATTAGTTATCTATTCAACTATAGTAGGTTTGATTATTGAAGTGGTACAATTTATAACCAAAACAGGGTCATTAAATGTAAATGATATCATATATGTTGTAAGTGGTTCATTTATTGGATGGCTAGTTTATTCTTACGTGCGAAAATTAAAAGTAGCTCGATTAGGGAAAATTGTATCGTGATTTATTTAACTAATTCAAGGGGTGGCAGGGGTAAAGAGCAGTTCCTTAATTATGAGGGCTACTCTTTTTAATGAACAGGCACATGACAACCATTTAGTATATAAGCGATCATGTGTTTTTTACATTTGTACAAAGATCGTTCCTTTAGTTGTCCATTTATCACATAGTTGTTCACCATCTATAATGATTGTATTACCTTCATATCGAAACAACACGGGATTAAAGTGAAGCTGATTATTTACGAAATGCTCCCATTTCTCACTAGCTGAGATAACAAGATGCCCGCATTCGTCGACTTTCCCGTAGAAGGGAGACCTTCCATCAATACTAATTTGTTCATCCTCATTAAAGTGACCGAGCAAGACGGAACCCAAGGTCATCGATGCAAAATGAAGGGTGGCTGCGGCGACGACATGTAGCTCCACACCCTCGTTCTTCTTCAGCCCAGCTGCCACCCCGAAAGATTCTATAGGTGCCATATACATTCTCATCATATAAGTCCCAGCACCATTC
This sequence comes from Paenibacillus sp. L3-i20, assembly GCF_022180385.2. Classification (GTDB taxonomy): domain Bacteria; phylum Bacillota; class Bacilli; order Paenibacillales; family Paenibacillaceae; genus Pristimantibacillus. Next base: position 1,870,756 of record NZ_BQME02000002.1, on the reverse strand, counting down.
CCACACATTTCCGAGCATATCATACAGACCCCACGCATTTGGCTTCTTCGTCCCGGCGTCGTGGACGTCACCTTTTGAATTCCCTCTATACCAAGCGATACTATCTATTTCTCCATATCTGTAACCAACTGTCCCTGCTTTGCATGCGTATTGCCACTCTGCTTCTGAAGGAAGTCGATAACCGTTTGATGTCCAGTTACAAACGACCTCGTCACTGTCAGCATCTATCGTATAACACTCATCCAACCCCTCCCTCTGAGAAAGGAGATTGCATATATAAATGGCTTCGTTCCATGAAATATTTACGACCGGCATTCGATTTCTATCTCTAGAGGACGTTTTTCCCGTAATCGCACAGTACACATCCATAGTTAAAGGATATTGGGCGAGAGAAAATGGTTTTAATTCGGTCGTCCAGAACCTTTTTGTACGATCGTCTCTTAGTTGTACTTCTCCAGCTGGATTTTTGACCATTGGATAATTAATATCGGGACTTATAGCATCTGCCACACCACATACCTCCTTAGCAAAAGGATCAACTAATCTATAATAGGCTAAGAAAGATCTGAATACCACAATAATTGAGTTATCCACCTATTTACCCCAATTCCTATTTCTACAATTATTGATTTTTATATACGTTGACGTGAATATACACTTAAGTGTATATTTAATTCATGAATACATCAGCGATGCAATTAGCACTACTTACTATTGCCGAACCAAATCGATTTAACATTGTTGAGCTTTTAAAGAGAGGATCGCGCTCGGTTGGCGAAATTGTGCAGTTACTAGATCTCGGTCAGCCACAAGTATCTCGGCATTTGCGGATATTGAGTGAGGCCGGATTGGTATCTGTTCGTCACAAAGCGCAGCAGCGAATATATAGTCTGGAAGCTCAGCCGTTTCAAGAGCTGGATGCTTGGTTTGATTCATTCAGCGGACTGTGGGAAGAGCGACTCGACAGGTTCGAGGACTATATGCTCGACATTCAAAGAGGGGAGAAGCTTGATAATAATGAATAGGAAAACCCAAATCGTCAGAAATCACGAGGAGAGACAACTCATCGTAGAGCGGATTGTAGCTTTGCCTCGTGATCTCGCATGGCAAGGCTGGACTAATCCGAAGCATGTTGCTCGTTGGTGGGGACCGAGAAACTGGACAGCTACCATTTACGAAATGAATGTCTGCCCCGGAGGGGTGTGGCGTTATCGTTTATCACCAGACGATGGAGAAGGTGAAATAGCCTTCTGCGAAGCCACTTATCGCGAAGTATTAAAACCATCAAAACTCGTTTATGTGGACTCGTTTGCTGATGAAAATTGGAACGTCGTTGAAGGTAGTGAGATGCTGACGACTGTTGCATTCGAGGAACTAAATGAAGGTACTAGACTTTCTATTACTACCCAATTCGCTAATGTTGAACAACTTGAGACTGCCGAAGCAATAGGTATGATTGAAGGTTATACTGATGCTATCGAACGATTTGAACAATATTTGAATCAAATATAAGGGGGAACAAATAGTGTATACGATTATTTCAAAAGATGGAACTGAAATTGCCTATGAAAAACAAGGGAATGGTCCTGCAGTTGTGCTTGTTGCATCCGCTTTAGCAGATCATATGGGCGCTTCACAGCTTGCTGAACATCTAGCTAAAAACTTCACAGTTTATAATTATGATCGTCGAGGCCGTGGCAATAGTTCTAACACTTTACCGTATGATGTTGGGCGTGAAGTTGAGGATATTGAAGCGATAATTAATGAAGCAGGCGGCGAAGTAAGCTTGTTCGGGAGCTCTTCTGGTGCAGTATTGGCCCTAGAAGCAGCCAGTAAGTTAGGCAATAAAGTAACGAAGCTTTTTATGTATGAACCACCTTTTATTATCAACGATAGTCGCCCTCCAGTACCTGCAGATTATGTTCAACATCTCAATAACCTGATCGAAGCTGGCAAACGCAGCGAGGCAGTTGAATATTTTATGATAGCAGCAGCCGGAGTGCCAGCTGAATTTGTTGAATATATGAAAATGGATCCATCTTGGCAAGCCATGGAAGGTCTAGCTCATACATTGGCATATGATGGACTAGTTATGGGAACTACTCAACAGGGAAATTCTCTGCCAGCTAATAAATGGAATGTGGAAGCTAAGGCAATGGTTATGACGGGCGAGAATAGTAGTCCCTTTTTCCATGATGCTGCCAAAGCTTTGAGTGAACTGTTGTCAAACGTTGAACATAGTACATTGAGTGGTCAAGATCACGCTGCTATTATGATGGCACCTGCTGAGCTTGCAGAGGCAATTACAGAGTTTCTCAACAAATAGGGCTTCATAATGAAATTACCCGTATAAGCATTGTACAAAAATAAGGATGGGAACGGATATCACACTAACGATTCGCAACTTCTTAGGTAATACGCTTTGATGATATCCACCCATCGTCAACTCTACATACAACTCGAATTAACTAAACCAAGCTCGTTGTAGGCAAAGAACACCTTTTACTATATCCTCGTTATTCAAACCACCAAAACCGATCTGAACCATCGAACTTTCTGCCGCAGTCCGCTGTGCCCAAAATTGCGATACAGGGTAGACTCTAGTCCCTTCCGATTCTGCAGTTTGAATCAATGTATTTTCATCCATGCCATTATGCACACGTAATAATATGTGAAGGCCAGCATCCTGACCGATTATGGTCGCTTTTGAGCCAAACATTGTCTGTATGTTGGAAACCAACGTAGTTTGCTTCTGTCGGTAAACATTGCGCATCTTGCGAATGTGAGCTTCCCAATGTCCATTTCTCATAAACATCTCAAGTGTCTTCTGATGAAAACGCGAAACAGTTTGGTCATATAATTGGTAGCCTATTTTACTGTGAATGTCTAGCAAGGCCGGCGGTAGTACCATATAGGCGATGCGCAATGAAGGAAGAAGACACTTTGAGAAGGTTCCAAGGTATACAGTACGTCGCGATGTATCCAAACCTTGAAGTGAAGGTATCGGTTTACCGACATATCTGAACTCACTATCGTAATCGTCTTCAATAATGATGCCATTTTCATCCTTGGCCCATTTCAGCAATTGCATTCTTTTGGCAAGCGGCATGACCATCCCATAAGGGAACTGGTGGGATGGGGTAATGTACACAATGCGCGAAGTGCTATCATACAGCTTATGTAAATTTAGCCCGTCATCGTCCAGTGGAATAGGGTGGATCTTTAGACCGTTATGTTGAAATATTGTTCGAGCACCATCATATCCAGGGTCTTCCATCGCTATACTGTCATTGTTATTAGCCCCTAATAATCCAGACAACACTCCGAGCAAATATTGAATGCCAGCGCCAACCATGATTTGATCAGGTGAACAATTTACTCCCCTAGAACTGTGCAGGTAGTTAGCAATTTCTAACCGAAGTCCAGGTTCACCTAAAGGATCACCGTAAGAACACAGCTCAAGTTGGTTCTGATGCAAACTTTGATTAGATAACTTACGCCAAGTAGCAAAAGGGAAATGATCTGCATCTATATCCCCATATCGAAAATCATAGTGAATGGAAGTACTGTTAGGAACATCAATGTTCAACGAGGTCATGTTGTTTAAATGTAACAAAGGCAATGTTTCCAGTTCTAGATCATTTACATATAATCCACTTCTCGGTCTACTTTGAACATAACCTTCCGCTAGCAACTGTTGATAGGCTAAATCGACAGTATTGCGGCTAATATGAAGATGAGAGGATAGTGATCGGATGGAAGGCAGTCTTGTTTTGGCTGCTAACTTTCCATTTAAAATTTCTTTTTTGATATGTTGATATAGCTGAGAGTAGAGCGATTCCCCATCATTTTCATTAAAAAGCACCGTCATGTCTATCATTCATATATTCCTCGCTCTCAAAATTGACCCTATACATTAATTTAGAATTGTCACTACTTATGGTGTCAGTTAACCCTTACAATTGTAACACTTCCAGTCGTATTTGAAAGTATCAACACAATGACTGGATTACATTTATTATGGGAGGCGTGTGTATTGGACAAAATAATTAGCTCTGTTGATCAAATGGAGACAAAGCAGCAGTCGGCAACGCTGGGGGATGCTTTCAGTGAACACGCTGGCTACCGTCGCATGTTTGCTCCTCATAAACTAACAATCGGTATATTTTTGCCACTTAAATTTTATTCAGGTCACATGGATGTATTAACGGGACAAGCTGATCTAGTAGAAAAGATCGACCAACAAAAATTTTCTGCCGTTTGGGTACGTGATGTTCCATTATTTGATCCTGCTTTTGGAGATGCTGGACAAGTGTTCGATCCTTTTGTTTATTTATCCTATCTTGCTGCAAGGACGAAGAACGTATCATTGGTCACAGGCAGTGCGATCTTTACTCTTCGTCATCCGATAGATTTGGCCAAGGCAGCAGCATCAATTGATGTACTATCAGGTGGGAGACTAGTACTTGGTATTGCTTCTGGCGATCGAGCAGGGGAGTTTCCTGCCTATGGAATGGACGCTGATAGGCGTGATATCCGATTCCGTGAGACGGTCGAATTTTTCCGCGAGCTTATTCATCATCGAAGCCCCACGATTAAATCTTCCTTAGGACAAATGGGAGGTCTTCAGTTACTCCCTAAGCCTACAACCGGCAGCATACCGCTCATTGTGACTGGTTCGAGCCGACAATCTTTAGACTGGATTGCCGAGCATAGCGATGGTTGGCTTACTTATCCTGATGCAACAGCAGATGCAACGGGTCCACGCAGGCTTGCAAAAAAGATAAGTGATTGGCGTGAAAGGATACCAGCAGGGATGTTCAAGCCTCATATGACCAACGAATGGATAGATCTAGTGGAGGATGTCAATTATCCTCGTACGCCGCTTCGTGGTGGTTACATATTGCGAACTGGACGAAAGGGTTTGATTCAGCTTTTGGAAGAATGGCAGGCAGCGGGGGTCAATCATGCTGCACTTGGAATGCAGTTTGCTAGTCGGCCTCCTGCGGAAATCATTCAGGAGTTAGCAGAGGAAGTGTTGCCACTTTTTCCTACACATGATGGTCCGAGCCCGTTGTTTAACAAATGGTAATCATGAAGAGTACAAAAGCTTGAATTAGTTGTCTAGATTGAAAGAATACAAATGAGCACATAGTGATTATCCAACCACGTTTCTTAAACGTGGTTTTTTTATGGTCATTAGTTCGGTAGCATGAAACAACTAATAAATGGTCCATCAATCATATAATTGCTATATTAATGGAGACCCATATTTTACTAAGTAGTAGAGGGATGGAGGGAATAACATGAAAAAGGTATTAGTAACTGGATTCGATCCATTCGGAGGAGAGCTGATCAACCCAGCCTGGGAATCTGTGTACGCTCTAAGTCATTTGAAGTCGGCTCATTATCAAGTACAAGTATGTAAACTGCCAACTGTTTTTCAAAAGTCATTGGATCGATTGTATAGCGCTATAGAAGAGATAGAACCTCATCTTATTTTGTGTGTAGGAGCTGTAGAGATGATCGTCAAGGGACTCATAACTACGATTGAGACGACTTTAATAAGTGATACGGATATCGTAATAACAGGCGGAGTAATCAGCTAATTATATGAAGTAGTCTTGGTTACTCTCAAACATGTATGAATAACTCAATTAACCAAATATTTATATAAAAAGAAATTTAATTATTACGAAAACCTACCTATTTTAATAGAGAAACTAGATGGGAATAGGAAAAGTGTTATGGTATAATTTACTATTGTATTTCCAATATATTAGATAAACTAGCATTGAGAGGGGAAAGAACATGAAAGAAACAAAGCAATGGGGTAAGTTTAGCCGTTGGGCAGCTGTAGGTACGCTGAGTTTGTCACTCCTACTAGGCCATGTAATACCAGTTAAAGCAGAAGGACCAGTAACGGTTCCACAAATTAGTCCATGGTCGGTCAGCACCTTAAACGAAGGTGAGAAATATGGGATTTTTCCTCCACAATGGTATATGGACGGCACTTTCCAAAAGGCTATCACAGCAGATAAATTCAATTCCTTGATGAGCGCAACTGCAACAAAACTAGATCAGCTTGGCTTCAAGAAAAAAGATTCAACTTTATCTGTCGTTCACTCAGGTAAGGAAGCTATTACTAGAGAAAGTGTCATTACATCTTTCTACAAGCTGTTAACGAACTATGAATTGCCAGAGACGTTTGCGGTTACTACAGATACATCGCTTGACTACATGCAGAAACAAGGAATAGTTCAGGGTAATGGTTCAGGCCTTGGTTTATCAAATCCTTCTACAGTAGAACAAGCAGCTGTAATTGCAACTAGATTGATCGAATTTGCTTATGACAAAGCTGACAGCGGTGCTGAAGGTTTGATGTGGAAAGTAACGAATGAAAAAAATACGTTGTATTTGTTTGGCTCCATTCATGCTGGTATTACTGATATGTATCCAATGCATAAAAGTGTACGTGATGCCTACAATACATCGGACGAGCTATGGGTTGAAGCAGATATTGTAGCTGGAGACATGGATTATTACGCTCAGACGATGTTGTATAAAGAAGGAACTTCATTGAAGGATTCTGTATCGGCAGATACTTACGCTAAGTTGCAAAAAGTACTTACTAAGCTAGAAATACCAGCAGAAACATTTGACGTCTACAAGCCGTTTGCTATTTCTAGCACGTTATCATCGCTATATACTTACGGTACCTTTGAAGAAAGTCAAATGGCGCAATTTCATGGTGTCGATCGTTACTTCCTAACGAGTGCTCTCCTATCGGCTAAGCCAGTTCATGAGCTTGAGGGAATTAAGTTCCAAGCTGATTTGTTCGCTAGTGTACCTGCAGAAAAGCAGGAGAAGGAACTAAACGCATTGCTGGATGCATTCTTGTCCGATACTGATAGAGATGAAGCTGGAGAGCAGTTGAAACAAATGCAGCTTGCTTGGGTTAAAGGTGATCAGGCTGGTCTGTTGAAAGTGTTAACAACACCAGAAGGAAGCGCTGAAAGCGATACAAACAAGCTTCTATTCGGTGATCGAGACAAAAAGATGGCAATCAAACTTGCTGAATTATTGGAGCGCGAAGGAGAGAATACTTCCTTTGTTGTTGTAGGAGCGGGTCATTATGTACAAAAAGGTCTAGTTATCGACCTTCTGAAAGAAAAAGGTTATACCGTAGAGGCTATGCAATAATTGTATCATATATTTTAAAACGGCCAGTGCTAAGAGGGTTCACCCCTCCAGCACTGGCCGTTTTTTTTGCGCATATTTTAGTTATTGAACGCATAATTTTTTTGCTTGCTAAAAGCTACAAATGCAGCACATAGCAACAAAAAGATTCCTGTAATAATAAATTCATGGGTGATGGAGAAGGGAAGCCAGCCTAATACGGAAGAGCCGGCAACAACACCTAGAGAAAAGAAAGCGTAAAAGTAACCGTAAGCTTTCCCGCGCATCTCAACTGGTGTTGCTTTGATCAGCAACGTATTAATAGATGGGAATAAGAATGCAAAGCCGACTCCGTATAATCCTAAAATAACGTAAAGTGCTGATGCAGTTGAGGATTGGCTCAGAAGCAACTGACTTATACCCATTAAAGCAATTCCGATTACCATCGTTTTTGATGGGGCAATCCGATCAAATAGCCGATTAGTTGGAAGTACAAAAATTAATATAGAAATGATTCCAAAAGTGCTCATTAATGTTCCGCTAATTCTAGAATCATATCCAAGCGTCATCACATGAAGAGGTAGCAAATAAGCAATTACTCCTTGAGAGAACATTAAGATAAAGGCACCCATAAAAGCTTTTATGACACCCGAATTAAAGAGCGATCTAGAAGATAGGGTGGATCTATTGTCCTTCTCTTTTTTTGTTGGTTTATATTTGCTAAGGAAAATAGCAGACAAAATAGCAAGTAAAAAACCTAATATAGCTACATAAGTAAAGACAGATGGTACGGAAGTTTTGCTTGCCATAATGCCGCTAAAAGCTGGACCAATAATGGCGGCAAGTCCTACAAATGTACCGATGAATGCTACTTTCTGTCCTTGCTGCTCGTTGATCGTTGTATTCGCAGAGAATGTAAATGCAGCTGGAACAATTAATCCAGCAACAAATCCATGTATGATTCGAACAACAATTAAAACGAGAGGTGTTTCGACGAAATGATATAACAATAGAGCACTGCTTGAGAATAACAAACCGATCATTAACATTTTGAAGGGTCCGACCTTGTCAGTCATAATACCAGATAAAATGTTGCCAAGCGTATTGGATAATGAATATAATCCTATAACAAATCCTGCAATAAATGAGCTAGCACCAACCGAGGTTGCGAAGGTACTCATAACGGGCAACTGTGCAAATAAATCCAAAAATGAAAAGAACACTATACTGTATACGAGTAGTGCATAATTGAATGGTTTTATTTGATAGTTAGTTTGAGCTTTTTTGAGCTTCCTATCCAGAAAAAAGTTAGCGAATGGTATAAAAGCTGCACAAAGTGCTGCTACTGGCCATAGTAAACTCCATTTCATACGCATAGCAGCATAGAGTATGGCAAGCATGTATAAAATGAAGATTCCACCGTGAATACTTCCTGTAATCGATACGGCTTTGTCGAGTCCCCATATATATTTAAGGGGCATAGCGACAATAAGTAGTACTAATAATGAAATACCATCTAAAAGACCTGTTACTCGTAAGATGTGGATTGGATGTGACTTCACTTGTTATGCTCCTAGTTATTAGTGTAATTGGACTTACCCTATTGTAACATTTTATTAGCCTAGGTTAATTAGGCAAAATGTGTCTGGGTGTTGGCAAAGGGATGAACATAGCTAGACACATTTATCATTGTAATCGTCATGAAAACTTCCCGAGTACATGAAAAGTCTACTTTTTTTCCAATAAAGTAGAGTCAGGATAGAGATCAACTTTCACAATTTTGCATATGACAATGGTACAGCAGATCGTTACAAAACCACCAAATAACACATCGGTAGCAAAGTGATCACCCATCACAATTCGGCTGTATGAAGTAAGTAATCCCCACGCAATTGCCATCACTAACATGACATTTCGCCATTTCGTTTTGATAGGCATGTACAACATCCATGCAACCATTGCCCATCCATTCGCAGAATGTGCGGAAGGAAAAGATTTATAAATTTGTGATGTCGGCTCACGGAAACCTTGCGGCAGAAACCAATGCGTAAATTGTGAATGGTCGTCACCCAAATTGCGAAACCGCATCCGTCCCCAACCCATTTTCAGGACATTTACAATGACCATCTCAGCGATAACAATGATCATACACGCCCATGCAACCCGATTGTAAGCTTCTAGTTTCTGTATAGGTACAAAATGCAGCAGCCATTGGAAAACGAGTAAAACGACGACTGTACCGATAAAACATACAACTATATACATCCGCGGAGACAGATCGAATAGTCCCGCTAAAACTTTATGAATAATCGCAAATCCACCCATCATCGTCGATAACCCACTAACTAGACGAATCAGTAAAAGTTGAGCGGACTGGCCATATCTTGCGGTATGAAAGAGAATACTGCCGGATACGAATAAAAGCAGATAGGCTGGAAAAGCACCAAACTTTTCGAAAAATGCGCCGTAAGAAGAATTCGTTTCGTCATAAACGGCTTTTGAAAATGACAAATCGGCAAAGCTGAAAATGATCATAAGTACAGCCCATAGAAGAAGTAACAAGATAGTTGGCTTTCTTATTTGTTTTAAAACCATTTCTAAACTCCTTTTAATTGATACCTTATCCTACTACATTTGATGGATGAAGGAAATCTTGTTTAGTTCTTCAGATGTACCTTTAGAGTCTGTACGCAGAGGAGAAACTTTAAATAATAATTTAGTAAAACAATGAGATTTTGGTTAAGGTACACGCGACAACTGTAACCTCAGGGGATTGTAGAGTTCGAGGTTTCAAAAGCCCTGTATTATTTTGGATTCCGATGCGAATCGTTTTAGGTTTTACAATTCCAAGGAAACCAATACTCGGAGTAGAACTAGCCGGAGAAGTTGTATCGATAGGAAGAGAGGTAACACGATTTAAAAAAGGCGACCAAGTTTACGCCCTCACGGGAATGCGTTTCGGCGCTCATGCTGAATTTTTAAGCATATCTGGAGATAGTGTTGTGACACTAAAGCCGCATAATTTAACGTATAGGGAGGCCACAGCCATTCCTTTTGCCGGAACATCAGCCCTATATTATTTGAAAAAAGGAAAGCTGCAAAGCGAGCAAAAAGTTCTTATTTACGGTGCTTCGGGTGCGATTGGAACTGGCGAAATCACTAGGAGCTGATAAAGTAATTGATTACACGAAAGATGATTTTACAATAAACGATGAACGTTATGATCTGATCTTTAATGCAGTTGGAAAAAAGTCCAAATCGGTTTGTAAAAAAGCATTAGCTCCAAGTGGGATGTTCGTGTCGGTTAGACAAGGAATCGTAAAAACAAGTACGGAAGATTTATTATTTCTCAGAGATCTTCTAGAAGCAGGTCAAATTAAACCAGTAATAGATAGACACTATCCGCTGGATCAAATTGCTGAGGCCCATAGATATGTTGATAAGGGTCATAAAAAAGGGAATGTAGTAATTACGATAGATCATGTAGACTAATCTGGTTGATTTGTTGAACCAACTAATCTGTTGCACGAAAGCGGCGGAAATGCCGTTTTTTTGCGTGCGAATAGATTGGATAATGCGGAGAATTCATTTTATTTTGCATATAGCAAACCATTCTGTAACAAAACACCCCACTCATTTGTCATATGTGCAAAAAGATGAGGTGATTTGCATGAACGTATTAAAAACAACTTATGACGTGGTCATTATTGGCGGTGGATTATCTGGTTTGACAGCATCTATTTATTTAGCTAAAGCGGGTCTTTCGGTGCTCCTAGCGGAAAAGTCGACTGAGCTAGGTGGAAGAGCATTGACGATGAAAAAGAATGGAGCATATCTCAACCTAGGTGTACATGCCTTTTATCAAGATGGGAAGGGTGAAGAAGTACTTAGGGAGCTTGGAGTAGAGCTGAGAGGCGCTAATCCGCCGGCTTCTGTCGCTGCTATATGGAACAATAATATCTATTCATTGCCGACAGGTCCAATACAGTTGCTAACTTCGAGGTTGTTTTCATTGACCGGGAAAGTAGGGCTTGCCAAGTTCATGTATAAACTTGGTAAAATAGATACATCCAAACTTGGCAGAATAAGCTTTCGGGAATGGGCGGAGAGGGAGATTACTGATCCGATGATCCGGCATGTTGTATATGCCATATCACGGACAAATACTTTTGTACCCCATCCTGAGCTACATTTGGCCTCAACTGCGGTTAGGCAACTTCAACGCACGTTTGGTGGAAAGGCCTTTTATATGGATAGAGGCTGGTCTAGTCTAGTAAATGATTTGAAACAAAGGGCAGAACGTGCCGGAGTTACTATTATGACAAGTCATTCGGTGGGTGAAATTTCTTCAAGCGAAGATGGATTTCAGTTACGTCTTGCTAATGGAGATTCGATTTCAGCCTCATACGTGATTATAGCTACAGGACCGGCAGATGCTTGTAAGCTCGTAAAGGGCGCTGCTCAAACAAGTTTGGTCCATTGGAAGGAAGAAGCTCATACCATTAAAGCGGCCTGCCTAGATCTCGTATTAAGTCGCTTGCCACAGTCAACTTCGTCATTCGTAGCCGGGTTTTGGTTAGATGCACCGATCTTCTATAACAACCCAACATCCGTTGCAACCCATAGTGAAGATGGAGATTTAACCGTAATTCATATGGTCAAGTTGCTCGGGAAAAATCCCAGTAACCCTAAGGAAGATGAACGGCAATTGGAGCAAGCATTGGATCTTATACAGCCGGGATGGCGGAAGGAAGAAAAGGCTCGCCAGTTTTTACCACGTATAACCGTTTCGAACGATTTTTGTTCCATTGACAAAAAGGGAATATATCCTGGCCCCGAAGTTCCAGAAATGAAGGGACTTTATGTTGCAGGTGATTGGACTGGACATGAGGGAGAGGTATTAGTGGACACCGTACTTGCCAGCGCTAGAAGAGCCGCATTGGCAATAATAAATCAACATGCAAATAATAAAGGGGCGGGTTAATTGAATACAGAACAGCTGTATGTTGAATTGAAGCCATTATTATTTTCGCTTGCTTATCAAATGTTGGGCAGTGTCACAGATGCGGAAGATATTGTCCAAGATGCGTTTATTACACTACACGAAGAAGAACCAGTAAATATCAAGTTTATGAAAGCATATATGTGTAAAATTGTTACGAATAAATGCTTAAACAAATTAAAGTCAGCTAGCAAGCAGCGAGAAATGTATGTAGGTCCATGGCTGCCAGAACCTCTTATTGCAAATGGTTTGCAAACCAATGATCCACTTCATCTGTATATTTCAAAAGAGTCGCTGTCCACTGCATACTTGCTGCTATTGCAGCAGTTGTCTTCTATGGAACGGATTGTTTTTCTACTGAGAGAGCTATTTCATTACTCATTTCAAGATATTGCTGTCATCGTTGATAAAAGCAGCGGAAACTGTCGACAAATTTATTTCAGAGCAAAAGGGAGCATTGGCTCAGTTTCAGGTAAGGAAATTCCGCCTGTGGAGAGAACAAATGTGATAACGGAGCAATTTGCAAATGCGCTCATGACAGGCAATTTGGATAAATTGCTGGAAATACTTTCGAAGGATGCTATTTTGCATATGGATGGCGGAGGAAAAGCAAATGCGGCTTTGCGTCCGATTATTGGTCAACATCTTGTTGTGCGTTATTTTACAGGAATCAGACCCAAAGTACCTGCGAACTTTACATGTGAAGTACTTCGAATTAATGGCAGCCCGGGTATCGCTATTAAGGTGGGGAAACTAACATTTTCAGTTATTACATTCCAAATAAAAGGACACGTTATATCGGATGTTTATATCGTAATGAATCCAGACAAGTTACATCATCTGCACAAATAGTAAGTAAGGCGCACGGTTACGACCGATGCGTCTTTTTTGTTGCGTGGAAAATAAGTGACATTACTAGAAGAGTAGTGAATGTGTTGTTTAATTAAGTGTTCATATTTGTCGATTCTATGACAATTAATACCATAGGAAGTATTTTGCTATTTTCATCGATTCAATTCGACAGTGTTCCCAAAAAGAATCGTCTATATTTATTCTCATTACTTCCCATTTATGAGGATTATAGAATTATTCTCAACCTCGTTTCAAGTTTTAATAGGTTGAGAATCGAGGGTTGATGGGATAGTAATGAGATTTGAAAAGAGAGAATAGGAGAGATGGACAATGTTTAAAAGAAGGATAGCTAGTTTTATGATTGCGGTATTATTATTTGTATCAATTGTGGTTAACGGTAATGTCCCTGTCTTTGCAGCGGATGAAGGACTAACAAATGTTGTAACGAAAGCGGACCAAGCAAATCAATCAGGAGAAATTGTTATCAAATTTAAACCGGAAGCACAACTTCCTTATTACGATGGTGCGGAACGAGCGCTACAGTCAACAACAGATGCCTCGCTTTCGAGCGTATTAATCGAACATCAAGACCTTAAGTTGAATCGTTTGTTTGATAATCTCGATGTGAAGACACAGTTGGTGGATAGCAGCATATCATTATTTCACCAATACTTTACTGCTGCTGTTCCAAGCGGTGTAAATGCAGAGGAGTTACTTGCAAAGTTGAATAAGTCTCCACTTGTAGATGTAGCTTATTTGGCTCCGGTGGCAATTGCAGATCCGATAATTCCTTATGCTCCTAATACAACGCCGGTCCAGCCAAACGATGATCCACTTTATTTGAATCAAGCGCATGGACAAGTTGCACCTGGAGGTATTGATGCACCTTATGCATGGCAATTTGAGGGTGGCGATGGAAAAGGCATTACTTATGTCGATGTTGAACAAGGCTGGGCACTTAATCATGAGGATCTTGCAGCGCACAATATCGAACTTTTGCCTAGTTACATGGTAGATTCATCTGCTAGTCACGGTTCTGCTGTATTAGGAGTTATTTCGGCAGTAGATAATTCAATTGGTCATATTGGATTAGCTAACAAAGCAACGCCAAAGGTGAATTCATGGAGACGGATTGATGGATCAATTAGTGTTGCTTCGGCAATTCTAGCATCTGTTCCAGCGTTGCAACGAGGCGACGTTATTTTGATAGAGGCACAATCTACTTCTGGTACTTCGAATGGTCAATATGTGCCGATGGAAGTATTTCAAGCTGAATTTGATGCTATCCGTTACGCCACAGATCAAGGGATAACTGTTGTTGAGGCTGGTGCAAACGGTTCTGTCGATCTGGATACATATCGGGATTACGATGGTAAATTAATATTAAATGTTAACAGCCCTGATTTTAGAGATTCTGGTGCAATATTAGTAGGCGCATCAAGTTCTGCTGCACCTCATGAGCGCTTATATTTCTCTAGTTACGGCAGCCGAATCGACAACTATGGCTATGGTCATAACGTACATACACTTGACGCGGTTGATCGAAATTCAACAACAGGTTACATGACGTATTTTAGCGGCACATCTTCAGCTTCTCCAATCGTTACAGCAGCTGTCATTTCATTACAAGGGATAGCAAAAGCAAAATATGGTGTTCCGTTCTCACCAACTGAAGTAAGGGATTTATTGAGAAATACAACTTATAATACTCCGTCAGCGAACCCAAGCTTGGATGAAATCGGTACGTTACCTAACTTGAAAAACATAATCGACAACATGCCTGCACCAGCCGCTGCATCGGGCGATACGATTGCACCTAGTATTCCTGCGAATCTTACTTCGTCAAATGTAACCCATTCAAGTGTTGATTTGGCATGGACAGCTTCAGTAGATAATATCGGCGTGGCTGGATATGATGTTTATCGAAATGGCTCCAAGATTGCTTCGACTGCAGGCACCACATATACGGCAGTGGGTTTATCAGATGGTACAACGTATTCCTTTACTATAAAAGCGAAGGATGCTTCAAACAATATATCTGCTGCTAGTAATGCTGTCTCCGTGACGACTAGTTTGCAACAAGGTCAAACAATTGTCCTTTCTGTACCTGCGAATACGCCTGCCAATGCCGATGTTTATCTGTATGTTCATGGTCTGAACAACAGCTGGTCTTTAAATGATCCGAACTTTAAAATGACAAGAAATACAAATGGCACGTACAGCATTACACTTAATGTGCCTATCGGAACGACGTTCCACTATAATTTCAGCAGAGGCTCTTGGGGTACTATAGAATTATCAAATACCGGGGGATACGTTACTCCTCGTCCGTATACGGTAACAAGTGATGCGCAGTTGAAGCAAGATACTGTTGCTCGCTGGACTGATCTATAAGGTGTAGTTAGTCGATTGGACCATTACTTTAGTTTTGATTGACAGCATGTTAAAAGAGTAGGATCGGGGTCATTCCAGTTCGAGTGGAATGGCCCTGATTTATTTTGTTCTTGAAATCTGGCGTAAGTATGGGCCAGTTGTTACATTGCGTCAAGCCAATCCCTATCGAAACCTTGGAAATGACAATCGTTGAACGTACACTGGACAGTCTCAGTGAGCGTTTAGAGGTAATATTTATCATGAAGTAATCATTTATGTTAAGAGATAGCATCGAAAACGATATCGAGTACTACAATACAGATCGAAATCAGTGGACATTAATAAAGATGACTCCTGCAGAACACAGGAACCATTTATTATCAGCAACAATCCAGGGGCTTTCTTTTAAAAATCTTTATTTAAAACCTTAAATAGTGCAACCACCCATTCTCCATAGGTGTTTAATAATTGAGATGTAGATGATAATTTTATGAACCTTTCAAAACTCTTCCCCACATCAATAGGAATTCAAGTTTTAAAACCTTCTATTCAAGACTGTCGATTAGTATGTATCATTTTTTTCGAACAAAAAAGAAACCGCTTCCAACAAATGGTTGAATAGTATACCACCATCTTAAGGAGTTACGGTTTCTTTGGTTTTATAAACTAACGTGACAAATGTGAAACAAAGCAACTCAACTTACTGGTCATACTTTTGAATTCACCAATCGCCTATATTTATTAATTTGCATGTTGGGTTAACTTATAGTTAATGTCGGTAGCATGTGTTGAACCAGCAAGATTTATTTTGTAGAAGATAGTGGCACCATGAGGAAGAAGGATATTACTGATCGTTTTAGAATAACGACCTCCAGTACCTTGCAGTAAGTTAGTTTCAACGCTTCTAGAGTACTTTATTTTGAATGACAGATTCCAAGCAGGATCAATGTTAGTACCGTCTAAAGAAGCATAAACAAATTGGTTACTTCCCGTAGTGTTTGTATATTGGAACCAATCTTCATCAGCTTCTTCGCTTAGCCATAGATTCCTTACTTCATTACTAGTTTGCAGTACGGCAGCAGTATCCTGAGTATCCCAATTGCCTGAGATTGCGTATGCGGAATTAGAGAAAGTAAGTAGCATAGTCATACAAATAAGTAGCATAAACATTTTTTTGATTTTCATAGAAATCCCCCGCTCATTTAGTTTTTCATTCGTTATACCAAATACATTGAATCTAGTTAATAGAGTTAGATGCTGGCCAGTCACCTAAGATAAATGATATCACAAACAAAATAATTGTAAATATGTAAACAATATTTTATTTTGGGAATATTTAAAAATAAAAAGAACATAAAATTCAACCATCTAAGGACAAAATAAATATAGCCTGAATCCGTGATGCTTCTTTCTACGTAGTCAAATTGCATCAGCCATGACTACCCTTTCTGTATCAATAAGTTCTACTATTCAAATTGTGCAACACAAAGGAGAAGCTCCGTGTTGTGAAGCTCCGAATTGGTTAAATATGAACGTTCTTCATCAAGAGAAATGTAAGTAGAGACGACGAAGTTGTGGGAACCATGGACTCCATCGGCCGAAGCACAGCTTGAAACTCCGGGCATGGGTGACCATCCTAGCAGAAACTAACATCAGATCATGAATAACTGTTCGTATGCGCTGTCGAAACACCGCTTTCTTCTTTCTTGGTGCATCCATGTCTGTCAATGCAATTTGACCAACGATTCGAAGTAAGTTGTACACAAACACACCCATGTGCAGGATGAGATCGTTCGTAGCAAATTTGCCTGAAGGCATACGTTCTAAGTCGAGTTCTGACTTAATCTCGCTATGAAATTGTTCGCTTGTGGCATGGTCTTGATACAGGTCAGTAATCTGCTCTTCGCTTACCCCATTCAAGGTCGTCCAATATAATGAAAGCTCAATGTCTGGTACGAGCAAGGCTTGGCCATCTCGTTCAGTGGTTCGCTGGGTCACGTGGTAAACCAAGCGGACAGGCTTAATCAGTCGATCAGGTTGCACGACCATACTCCCCACATAGAGATGCTTTCCTAGTCGGACCTCCTTGCTGCGTCCTTCTCGTTTAGCAAGATCTAGCCATTGCTCGGGTTGTTCTTTACGTGGATTTCGCTTAATAATGAAATCGACCTTATGATCCAGACAAAGATTTAAGTTGTCTGCAGCATCATTACCGCTGTCCATGCGAACGAACAGCTTTTCGTCCGTCACTCGCCTTGCATAACGAAGCGCCCTATCAATGAAGTCATCCGCTTCTTTTTGAACATGGGTTTTCCCTTCCCGGAGTGCCACATGAACACAATAGCCCTCCTGTCCAAGATAGGCAAAAAACGGGGAGTAGCCGTCGAAGCCTTTGTAGGTGCGCGACACACCTTCTTTCTTTGTTCCTGAATTGTCAAAGGGAGAGACATCAAGATCGAGTGGCATTTAGTCTTCACTTCACCCGCGGTAGTGTTTACCTGAACAGGAGGAAGGGGTGCTTTAACCCGTTTGAGCAGATCGGCAGACTCCTCAAGTAAATTGGTTTGCCATAGGTTACTCGGAGCTGCTTGATCAAATCGCTGGCGCATCGTCGGTGCAGAGGTCATCTTATACATACCAAGTGCCTTCGGGAAGAATTCATCTTTGCGAAAGGGTTCGATGTGATCATAGTCGCTCTTTCCTTGGCAAAGAAGACCTAAATAAACACGAACGTTATCCGCATGAGAAATGAGAGGAACGTTTACGTCATCGATAACGGAACGGTTCAATCGTTTATTTATATGGGTAGCAGCTAATAATTGTCCGATGATAATAAGACCAGCACGAGAAGTTAAATAGTCGCTGGACGTTTCAAGCTTGAATGTCGTTTTCACAGCACTCACCTCAGGGGTGTAGATTAACAATCGTAAAAAATACGTTGTTATCTCAATTTTACTCCTGATATCTCTTAAAATCTATTGATTTTAGTAAGTGATCTTCACGGATTCAGGTATAGATTAAATGATCCATTCACTCAATAACACTAGCGTTGCATAAACCTTAAATATAAATAGAGTTAAAATTAAGGAAATAAATTTTCATCCAAAAGGTCGAGCATTTTTTAAAGGAAATCATGACCATTGGGTAGAGACGGGGTTACTGATGTTGTAAAAAATGGTAAACTATACAGTAGGAAGCTAGAAGATATGGTGGGAATGGGGAAGCTCGATGGGATCTATTTTTAGAAATGAACAGACTGAAAAAGAATATTATAATTATTACGAGAATAGTTTACGTATGTTCGAACTGGACTTCACATCAAGCTATATCCCAACCTCGTTTGGCGAGACGTATGTTATTCATTTCGGTGATCCTAATAAGAAGCCGTTGTTGCTTCTGCATGGTATGACTATGAGCAGTACGATGTGGTATCCCAATATGAAGCAACTAGTTAAAGAACGTTCCGTTTATGCAATTGATGTAATGGGTGATTTTGGGAAAAGCAAGCCCGAATTTGCCATAAAAAATAGAATCGATGCAGGAAAGTGGTTATTAGAAGTTTTAAACGGGCTGCATGTAGAAACGGTAGATTTGGCAGGCCACTCGATGGGTGGCTTTTTGTCATTAAACTTTACACTTGCTTATCCAGAGCGGGTTTCGAAGTTATTACTTTATGCGCCTGCTGGAACCTTTTATAGAATGAGTCTGAAATTTTTCGTCAAAATATATCCAGCGTTGTTGTTTAAATCGGAGAAGTGGGTCGACAAAGCTTTTAAATGGTTTTCAGGCAAGGGAGAGCCGCTTCATCCCATATTTCGTTCTCAAGTTATCGCAGGTTATAGCAATGCCAAGCCGCTTTTACAGCTAATGCCCTCCGTCTTTTCCAAAGCGGAATTCCAAAGGTTCCAGACGCCTACTTTGCTGCTAATAGGGGATAAAGAAGTCATTTACCCCGCTAACAAAGCGATAGTAAAAGCGAAGAGCTGCATTCCAGATCTAGAGACTCATTTAATTGCTGGCGCAGGTCATTCACTAACGATCGAGCATGCAGATGTTGTGAACGAGATTACGTTACTTTTCCTGCTAAAAGAAAGCTAACACAAAGAGACCCTGCACCGGAAAGTCATGCACAGGGTCATGCAAATGGGTATGCACATTAAAAATCGTTGATAGCATTATTTTGCCCCTGCATGCTCTAACATTTCTATCATATTTGTGTATCCTTTATTTTTGGCATGTTGCAATGGAGAAACGCCATCGGAATCTGGAAGATTTACATTAGCGCCGTGATCAATTAATAGCTTTACGATTGTTTGGTGGTTAGTCCCGCCATCACCAAGAATAACTGCTTCAAGCAGAGCGGTCCAGCCAAGCTTATTGACATGATCAATATGGACGTCAGATGTAGTCAACAGTTCATTAACGATGTCCACATGTCCTCGATCCGCAGCAGGAATTAACGCAGTACCCCCATATCGATTCGTAATGGTTGTATCCGCTCCAGCAGCAATTGATGCCCGAACAAACGGGAGCATTCCCTCTGCCCCAGCGTAGAGAAGTGGATTGTCAGAACGATCATCACGGATGTTAATGTCCGCCCCTTTTGCCACCAATAACTCAAAAACAGGAAGTTGGTTTGTGTGTACAGCAATCATTGCAGCAGTTCTTCCACTTTTGTCAGTTGCATTAATATTGGCTCCATCGGTAAGCAGTTTGCTTATTTGAGCTTCATCTCCGCGTTTAGTTGCCGCTAGCAGTTGTTCATTCATTTTTTCCATTTTGATTTTTTTCACCTCATGGGCTGCTTGTTGCTCTTTGTTCGTTATGGAATGATCTGGACTTACCTGACAGCCAGAGAGTACTAGTGATAATAGTATTAATAAAAATCGCAACGCAGTTCCCCATCCTTTCTTCTTTTGTATTGCATTGATTCGTACATTAACTCATTTTAAATGATTACTCTAAACGGGCTACTAAAAAAGTATTAACAAAGTATAAATAGTAGTGCTACATACACAAATGGTTAAGTTAATTGTAGCACTTCTGATCTTATTTAAATTGTAGCTGCCTCTTAGTGCAGGAAACCACAACCTTTTTCACGAATATTTATCCAATTTCTTTCTCAAACATGAAGTTTTCTTTTTGATTTTATCAGTGAAATATACCCGCGTATACCACAGTTTATTATGTTGATAGCCATCCCCTTGTCAGTTACTCAGCTTAATCACGGCAAAGCATTCATACTTTTCTCAGATCTGCACACGATATGTACAGCCCGTTCAGACAACGTATCAATGATGCATATAATTCTAAATATGTAAGCCAGCATAATTTGGGCGTGGCTTCCTTTCAAGACAGAACGGTAACCAATTATTTTTATACGGTGGCTGGAAAAGAGCAAGTGTACACGTGGAATTTTGCAAACCGAAATATGTGGGATTAAGCACGCCTCGCAGGGCGTGTATTTGATTAAAGGTAAGTATGGGGAATAATTGTTCCCTAGACTGTATTGATTTGATCCGAAATTGACAAATTGACTGAAAAATATTGATATGATAATATTTGCTCTATAAATCAGGTTGCTGATTAAGTGATCAAATTTCTTGTTTAAAGGAGATTTTATGAAGGAACCTAACAACCAGAACGAAAAGTTATCCTTTATCGCTGAAGCAAGACGCGAGCAAATGATTGAAGCTGCAATCCAAACCCTTGATGATATTGGCTACGTAAATGCAAGCTTAGCTCAAATAGCGAAAAGAGCAGGCATTAGTACGGCGTTAATTTCGTATCATTTTACAGACAAAAACGATCTAATGAACCATCTGCTTCAGAAATTAGTCGAAAAATCTACTGCTTATATTATGGAGAGAGTTAATCAAGAGAGCTCATCTACGGACAAGCTTAAAGCATTTATATTGGCAAGTCTTGCTTATCAGGGGACACACCCAGCTCGTTATACTGCGCTTATAGAAATCGTGTTTAATGCAAGAACACCAGATAATATTCCGTACTATAAAATAAATGAAAATGATGATGATGAAGACCTCATTATGCTGGAGCTTGTGCAGTTGTTGCATGAAGGACAGAAACAAGGAGAATTCGATCATTTCCAAGTGGACGTCATGGCCAATATGATCCAAGGTGCTATTGGTGAATATATGTTGAACTTCGCAATTACCAAAAAAGTTGATTTGGAGACATATAGCAATGAACTTGTAAAACTTATACATAGGGCAGTCAAAAAGTGAGGTGCACGACGGAATTCACTCTAAAGTAGTAACAATCATAAATCAGTAGAGGATTCACCGCAACAATAACTGTTTTTTTGTATGTAGTTTCGTCTACTGATATTGAAGCTGTTTTTTAGATGGCAAACAATTCGTTATCCTAGGGAAATTTGGGATTGAGTTATCAAGGGATAAGTATGAACGGTCGGTGAATGAAGGCAAGGGAGCATGCATTGTAGAAAAAAAGATAGGGCAGATATAAAAGTGTAGTGACACCATAAAGTTAGACAAGGAGCTGTCGTATGGGCAGCTCCTTTTTGTGTTCAAATGATCTCCATGTTTAGCTAATACCGTTCACTTTTCAATTGTACTATCGATGACAACTTTTATTTTGATGTCAGAATATTGCTCTTTCCACTTTTGTTCGCTCCATTTTCTTGAATGGGCTCTAACGTAATTGCCAAGACCGAGCGGGTCTATTTGCAATTTTTGAAACTTTTTCACTAAAGCTTCACTTTCTTTAACAAGTTGATTTGTCATCGTTTTGTCCATTTCTGCAGGAGTCATATCGAGTGGTTCGGCTTCATTTGATTCCATAAGTTTGCCTGTCATTCGGATATACAGTGTCATTTCTTTGCTTGCCTCAGAGTAATGATGCCGCAATTTTGTTTTTAAGTTGCGGATGGAAATTTCATCGTGATCCTTTAGTCTTACTTTAAAATAACTTGTTTCGGTACGTTTCTGTTTCATCCAGCTAAAAGGATAGGTTTCGTCCAAAGACATCTTTCCGACATAAGCAGCGTCCCTTAATAATGCAATTCCGGTTAAAGCCACTCGTTCGTCAACGATGTCAATGATGGGCATGATGGGATCGATTCCTTCCCCCTTCAGTTCATAAATAAATTGGTGAAGATTCATGCGCGGCAATCCAAACGTCCGAGTGTTGTTTTCAATCACTTGGTAGAGATAACGTCCGAGCGGCTGGTTCGTATGCGGGAACTGCGTACTGAAGATTCGATCGGCAGCACCTGTCGTCATCGCTAAAGTTATTCTGCCACTTAACAGAGGATCTTGTGATAATATTTCAGTAAAATCTTGAATACCTAATTGGATAATGGGTTTGCTAAAGAGAAGTATATTGAATTTACTAGTTGAAATATATTGGTCGCTAGTATGGTTCATATTCATTAATACACTTTTTAAGTTATCCCCTTTTCCTTTGTAAAATTGACTTACAATTTTATGATCGCTGTGGAAGGTAGGAACACTTATCGTAATTCGGTACAAATTGCTGCTATGATCACTGTGCGAGTCGTCGGTCGGCACTTTTTCTTCCAAATCTACAGCAGTTCCTAACGCAATATAAATATCTTCTACGATTTCTTTCCTCACTGTGCAGCCAGTCAATAAGCAGCCCATCAAAATAAAAATGATCCATCTCATGACTTTACAGCTCCTTTGAATTTCGATATAAGGAAGAGAATAGGAACGTAAAGAAATATAAGCGCAAATCCGAAATAACTGGCGATCCGATAAAAAACCATAACTTTTTCCGTATCTTTAAATGCCAAGCTGCACACAAGGATCAAAACAAGTGCAAGAGGAAGCGTCTTTCTTTTAGAAAAATGAAATTGTAGTTTAGTGGATTGAATGGCCATCCAAGCATATAAGGATAGCAGCGGAACGAGCCGAAATAACTGAAAAGAAGCACCAATAAATTCTACACGTTCCATAAAGGGCAGTTCAACAAATTTAAACAATGTTAAGATCGGCCATTGCTCTTCTTTTAATTGTTCTAGACTATAAAACATGATTGAAAAGATAAATGCCATTAAATAAATGACCATCGTAACGACATTTCCCCAGTGGGACCAAGTCTGAGCCTTTTTCCCATGTTTAATAAAGGGGTAAAAGATAAGTAGCGCTTCAATGCCAAGATAACTTGGCAACATGCTCCAAGAGGCTTCGAATAATTCAGTCATGTTATGTGACCAGACAGGAAGCAAATTTGAAGGATAATAATAAGGCATCAGATTAACGTAAATGACGATAAGAGCTATCGATAATTGGGCAAACAAAAAGAATCCGACAATAACACGGAATCCCCCCGATACAATATAATAGGCTAATAGCAATAAGAGAAAGATGAGTATGCTTATTTTCAGGTCTGGAAAAATCCAAATCTTTATGATTTCCGCATATAACCGTACGCTAAGGGCACCTACGAACAAAAAATTTATAATTAAAACAGAGTTGAAAATACCCCCTATTATGCTGCCGAACATCCGCTTGTTGATGGTTATAAGGTCGGTTTGTTCACGATTTAACAAAGCATACATAAACCAAATGCCAATATGCATGACGAGAGCTGCGATAATAATAGCGATCCAACCATCTTGACCGGCAATGATAGCAATTCTTCGCTGGAAAGTTAAATAATCGAGTCCTGCTTGCGCTCCAAAAGCTAAATAAAAAACAGATGAAGGCGGTATGGTCAAATGTTCTGGAACTTTGTACGCCGTCTTCATCATGATGCAACTCCTTTATTCATCAATATCCTGCAATGGCTTTAACTTTCTTTTTTTGCTTTTGAAAAGTGGTCGATTAAGCGTTTGTCTGTTTTTGAAGTCGTTTAAAGGTGCCCTAATGATTGAATCCATCCAATCCTGCGGACGAAGAGGATAAAATGGCTGTAGAAATGGCGTGCCAAGTGACTTTAAACGCAATAAATGAGTGAGCAAAAAACAAGCACAAATTAAAATGCCTACAAGACCGAGCATAGAAGCAGCGAATATAAACGGGTATCGCAATACACGAATCGTATTGCTCATATGAAAAATTGGAACGGTAAACGATGATAAAGCTGACAGAGCAACTAAAATTAGCAAAATATTGCTCGTAAGAGCAGCTTGTACTGCCGCTGTCCCAAGGACAATCCCGCCTACAATGCCGATCGTTTGTCCAATTTTGGATGGCAACCTCGCACCAGCTTCACGCAATAACTCAATAGTTAACTCCATAAAAATCACTTCCATAAAAGGCGGAAAAGGCAGACTGATTCTAGATGAAATAATCGGATCTAACAATAGAGTAGGAATCAGCTGGTAATGATAAGTCAACACCGCAATGTACATCGGAGTAATTAAAATAGAAAACAAAATAGCTAAGATGCGCAAAATACGAAAAAATGACCCGATATGCCAAGGCAAGTAATAGTCCTCATAAGCAACAATAAATTGTCCAAGTGTTGCGGGGCCAGAAAAGGCTTGAGAAGAGCCGTCTGCAATAACAGCAATTCCTCCCGCCGATAGCACATGTACTAAACGATCCGGACGCTCTGTTTCAATAAATTGAGGAAATAACGAATATTTATTGTCTTCCATTAGTTGAGTCATGCTTGTACTGTCTGTAATGACATCGGTATTAAGGCTAGTTATCCGTTTCACCATATGAGCAATATTGATGGGGTTTGCGATATTTTCTATGTACATCACAACACATCGCGTTTGCGTAACATTGCCGATTATATACTCTTCAACCCTTAATTGAGTTAGAGGAAGCCGTCTACGAATAAGCATAATATTTGTATCCAATGATTCGATGAAAGATTCTTTTGGCCCAATAACGCTGAATTCAATTTGGGGAGCTTCTATCGAACGAGATTCGGTTTGAATAACTTGAAGCGCAATACAAGCATCTTCTGTTGGGTTAAAAAGCATGATATAACCCATTAGAAGTTTTTTTGTCATTTCCTCATAATCAGTCAGAATGGTTCGGTCAGAGAAAGGAAGCTCCTCATAAATTTTTTGGATAGATGTATTTGTTAATCCATGAACAGTAGGCAAAATATATTGGTTTAGGCTGTTGCTATTAACTAACGTTTTGTAATAACAAATATAAAAGGTGAAAGAAGGAGTAGGATATACAAAGTGAAGGAAATCAGATGATTTGCCATGTAATTTAACAGCTTGGTCATATCGTTTATTCACATTGGATGCTCCTTTCATTTCCCGATTCATAGTTTGTCCGTACAAGCCGTAAATATGTACCAAATATCGCCGTGTGAATGAGGTTCCTTTTTACCGGGACAGACCATAAAGTGTTTGGTTTATTCGATGTTGTTGACGACGAGATATGCTCATGCTACTATTCGGTTAATCAATCAGCTCTTTAGTTAAATGATCAAAAAGGAGCAACCAAAAAAGTTGATTTGGAGACGTATAGCATAGCAGCGAACTTATAAAACATATTTTTAGAGCAGTTAAAAAGTGAGGTGCACGTTAAGTTGCAATCTAAAATAGTTATCCTTGGTGAATACGGGAGCGAGTTACCGAGCGGTAAGTACAACAACATGACTAATTCTGGAGAAGCAATGGACAGCATTCAATATTTATCACAGTTTGATTTGCTTCAAGCATTAGATAGGAATGATTTAATTGAGATGGACGAACTGACTTCAATTACAATTGTTCCTAAACAAACGTTTATTCAAAGACCAGAAACGTTTAGTGAGCGGTTATTTTTTGTGAAAAAAGGGAAGGTTCGCTTATATAAATTAAGTGCAGAAGGTAAACAGTTTACGTCGGACATACTAGGCGAAGGCAATGTGTTTGGCGAACTTGGAACGATATCATTTGGAACGAGAGCGCATTATATAGAAACGATGGAAGAAAGCCATATTTGTTTTATTGATAACATTAGATTCGAGGAGTTTATTAGCTATAGGCCACGATTTCTGATGTCGCTATTGCGTATTTTAAGCAGCCGTATTAAAAGTATGAGCCAACTAACACAAAATTTAGCTGTCGGAAGTCTACATGATAAATTGATATTTGTTCTATTGAAGTTATTCGACGAACATGGGATTAAGAGTGACGATAACTATGCACTAATCGATATTCCATTATCTCATCAAGAAATTGCTAGTCTGATAGGAGCAAGCAGGGAAGCTGTTACTGTTGCATTGCAGGAGCTTGTAAAAGAAGGTGTAATACATACAGGTTTCAAAACGATTCATATAAATCGCGAGAAAATATTAGCCAGGTGTATAAAATAGAAAATCAAAGACTTCCTTTCAGAAACCGAGTTGTGAATGAGATTACATCTTTTTTCCTTAGTGATACTTATAATGGGGATGAAAAAGTAGTCATCATATCTTTCAAATCGGATAAGAGAGGAAGTTTTTTTATGCATAATGAAGGTAAACCTCTGATCAGTAATGAAATTTTAAATAGAAAAGGTGCCCGAAAGATAAGCGATATTCCCCTTGAGGTTATTGCATTGTTACTGAGAGGACAATTACAAACCGTTAATTTAACGGAATGGCTGGCTGTAGACCATACTGTACTTTTGCAAAATGTGATGGATGAGCTGGGGGTAGTGAGAGAGTCTGAAGCAATTATACAAAGGGTAACACATATGTCGGAAAAGAAAGTGATGAAAATAATTCCGGCAATTGCTCATGAGTGGTTAGTGCACTTAGAAGATATGACTGAACCCGATCGTTTGCAGCATTATGCTTTTTTGGCTAAGCACCATTCAGACAGTGTTCGCTGTTGGGCTGCTTATATGATAGGACTTAATGTGCAATTGAGTTTAAATGAAAAATTAGTAGGTATTCGCCCATTTGCGGCTGACTCTCACTTTGGTGTACGTGAAATTGCTTGGATGGCGATGCGGGAGGCAACGATTAATCAGCTAAATGAGTCTGTTCATTATTTAGTAGATTGGGCTCGTGATGAAGATGCGAACATTAGAAGGTTTGCTATTGAGTTGACACGTCCGCACGGTGTATGGGCTAAACATATTACAGCCTTAAAAGAAGATCCGAGCATTGCATTGCCGCTTCTTGAACTTGTTAAGTCTGATTCAAGCAAATATGTACAGGATTCAGTAAGCAATTGGCTAAATGATGCAAGTAAAACAAATCCCAGCTGGGTAATGGACATCTGTAATCAGTGGGCGAAGGGTTCGGATACAAAAGAAACTAAACGAATTGTGATTCGAGCGATGAGAAGTATCGTAAATAAAAAATAGTGCCTAGTAAATAAATACAATTTAATCTTTGAAAATGAAAATGGTTATTACTATAATAGAAGAGATAAAAGCAGCAATCGGACATGGAAGGTGAACGAAGTGACATTACTAGAACAGCTGCCGCTATGGAATCATGCTTCGATAAGGGTGCTTGATGTTCGGCGGTCTTTCGTCCAACAGGGTGAAAGCATACAAAATTTCCGTTTACCAGCAAGCGCATTTTTAATCGCAACTTATGGTGGAGCACAGGTTCGAATCGATGGAAATGAACATGTTATAGATCGTGTTTATGTATGTCATGCTGGTAAGGGCGCTTCTCTAGATATCTTCCAAGTCGTAGAGAGACTCGACTATTATTTAATATTCTACAAAGCAATGATGGCATTGCCATGTCGGAAAGAACTGCTAACCATGTATCAGAATAACAATCCCTTTCAAGTGCAATATGGATTTGCCCCCTTTAATCCGCTTAATATCCAATCGAGAATTGAACACATGAACCGGCAATGGCAGTTGGATGCTCAATTAGAGAAGTTTCATGTGAGAGCACTATTTCATCAGTTTGTGTATGAGTTGTTTCAGCAATTCAATGGATGCACGGGAGCATCTACAAATCAGCCGGACTACGTAAGTCAAACGATTCGTTACATGAAGGAACATTATGGGGACGCCATCAGTCTTGATGATCTGGCAAGTGTACTTCATTGCACGCCAAGACAATTACAGCGCTTATTTAAGGAAAAGCTAGGCATTAGTCCGTTGGAGTACTTAATTCAAGTTCGAATGGGTCATGCGCAATCTATGCTAGTGAACACGAACGCCACACTTAAAGTGATAGCGGAATCTGTTGGTTATGCAGACCATTATTATTTCAGCCGTGCATTCAAAAAGTTTGTTGGCGTTTCACCAATTCATTATCGGTACAATTGTCGTTTAAATCCATCCTATTTGTCGCAGAATTCCATTGGCTCGAACGATATTCTTTCGTATAGTGTTGAAGATGATAATCATTATCGAAAATACGGCGAAGGAGTTCGAAACATGAATCGAAGTACGAAACCAATGTTAGCAATTAGTTTGATGTTAAGTTTGATATTATTGTTGGGTGCATGTACCACTGGTGGTGGTACAGGGAACAATGGTAGAGATGCCAATCAAACAACTCAGTCCTCTACAGTATCACCAAGTGCCCAGCCAGTAGAGGCAACGCAACAATCCTACCCAGTAGTTATTAAACATATGAAGGGTGAATATACGTTGGAACAACGCCCAGAGAAGATTGCTGTGCTCGATACTCAGTTTGTTGATCAACTGGTAGCATTAAATGAGCAGCCAGCAGGGAGTGTTACAGCAGCTGGGGATACGTCGGATTTCCCGAATTATTTAATGGATAAGTTAACAGATGTAAAAGTGCTTGGAACGAAGGATGAACCAAATCTAGAAGCTATTTTAGGCATGGCTCCTGACTTTATTATTTGTACTGAATTTCAAGAAGAAATATATGAGAGCTTAACTAAGATCGCTCCGACCATTATGCTGAATCGGAATGAGGATTGGAAAGATACGCTAGTTACTTTTGGGAAAATTGTAGGCAAAGAGCAGGAAGCAGCATCCGTTTTGGAAGCGTACCAGGAGAAGGTTGATAAGTTGAAGGCTGATTTGGTCCTCAAGCTGAATGGGCAGAGCGTTGCATTAATTCGCCCAAGAGATGATGGGATTCGAGTACATACACCTAGTCATCGCACAGCAGCAATTTTGTATAATGATTTGGGATTAACGGCTCCGGAACAAGTAAAGGTTGAGAAGGATACTGCGTATCATATCTCTTTGGAGGCCATGTCAGATGTTGGTGCTGACCATTACTTCCTGCTCAAGGATGATATGTTCAAATCATTGGCAGAAGAGTTCCAAAGCACTGAAGTTTGGAAGTCTATTGATGCAGTTAAGAATAATAGAGTTTACGAAGTAGATACAACGTTATGGATTGCCTACTATGGTCCAATTGCCATTAATATGGTGGTTGATCAGATTACAGAAGCGTTCATAGGTACTCCATAATATGTCCAATTTACTGACGAGTGTAGAGTTGGAATATTTAAAGACTCGATTCAGTATTTTTCCTGATGATGAACCGTATGTTTCAGAGCAATCCTTGTTAGCGAGCCATTTACTTGATTGGGTGAAATGTGAAACTTATCTAGATGAGCTATCACGAAATATAAGTTCTCCGTCAAGGAGAGTTACGGCATCGATGCTAGGAAAAAGGTATGCTTTTCTAACGGTTGCACCTGTCCTTTATTCGATGACAGTCTACAACAAAGGATTGATATTATCTTTAGAGAGTTGTCGACTGGAACCGCCTGATGGTGGTGCAGGCAATGTGAGCGGCTCTAAGTTTCCCGAACTTCACCTTAGTGAATATGCGGTTACGGAACCAAAAGCAGGGGCGAGGCAGAAGTGGCGGGAAGACGTAGTCCGTTCTATATTTGCAGATCATCTGACTAAAGTATTTCGTTCTTTATCTCAGGTTGGCGGGGTACCGATGGCGATTCTATGGGAAAATGCGTTTGTACGAATCATTCGGGTTTACGAAGAAGAGTCGGATAGGGAAGAAGATTTAGCAGCAAAAGTGCTTATTCATGAGGACTTTGATTATATTGTACGGATAGCAGAAGCGGGCATGTTTGGGGAACGGCGGAATCCCCTTACTCAGTTTGTGAGTATGATGAATAATACAACTATTTGTGATACTACAAATAAATTACGTAAAACATGCTGCTTGTATTACGAAATCTCTTCCGAATATTGTTTAGCCTGCCCGAAACCTGCTCACTTACGGAGTTAAATGAGTCGATAGATCGAGATCGTGGAACAATTGCAAAAATCGGAAATCTTTCCTTTAGGGGAAAGGTTTTTTTGCTTTATATAATAGAATAAATTAAGATACATAGAGAGTAATTCACTAAAGATGTACACCTATGAATCGATAGATTGATCCACTGTGGCAGAACGGTTATTGGATTTAAAAATGAAATTATTTCCTTACATAGATTGGAGTTTAAATATGAGCTATCGCAACTTGGAAGAATGCGTTATCGATTTAGAAAAACATGGTCATTTGGTTCGGATACATGAAGAAGTAGATCCCAATCTTGAAATGGCAGCTATTCATATGAAAGTATATGCGGCAGAAGGTCCAGCGTTATTATTTGAAAATGTGAAGGGTTCGAAGTATCGTGCCTTATCTAACCTTTTTGGTACACTTGAGCGCAGCAAGTTTATATTCCGTGATACGCTTGAGTCAACCCAAGATGTTATCGCACTTCGCAACGATCCGATAAAGGCGATCAAAAGCCCCTTCAAACATGTTAGTACAGGACTAGCTGCCAAAAAAGCATTGCCTATCAAATCATCTAGCGGTTTACCTTCGGGATTTCAGGAAATCCAAATTTCTGATCTTCCATTAATAAAAAGTTGGCCGATGGATGGTGGCGCATTTGTCACTTTACCTCAAGTGTATTCCGAGGATCTAGATAAGCCGGGTATTATGAACGCCAATTTAGGGATGTACCGTGTTCAGCTCGATGGCAATGATTATGAGTTGAACAAAGAAGTGGGCATTCATTATCAAATTCACCGCGGTATTGGCGTGCATCAGGACAAGGCGAACAAACTAGGGAAACCTCTCAAAGTTAGTATATTTATTGGTGGTCCTCCTTCACACACATTGTCAGCGGTAATGCCCCTTCCTGAAGGGATGAGTGAGTTGACCTTTGCAGGGCTGCTTGCAGGGCGCCATTTCCGATACAGCTATGTTGAAGGACATTGCATTAGCAATGATGCGGACTTTGTTATTACAGGCGAAATCCACCCTAGTGAAACGAAACCGGAAGGTCCTTTCGGCGATCATCTGGGTTATTATAGCCTTACCCATCCGTTTCCTGTCATGAGAGTGCATAAAGTATATGCCAAACAACAAGCTATCTTCCCATTTACCGTCGTTGGTCGTCCACCGCAAGAGGATACATCTTTCGGAGAGCTTATCCATGAGCTGACTGGAGGAGCAATTAAGCAAGAGATTCCAGGGTTAAAAGAGGTTCATGCAGTCGATGCAGCAGGCGTCCACCCATTGCTCTTTGCAATTGGCAGTGAGCGATACACACCTTATCAAGAGGTGAAGCAACCTGCTGAGATTTTGACCCTTGCTAATCGGATACTCGGAACAGGTCAACTAAGCTTAGCCAAATATTTGTTTATTGCAGCCGATGAGAAGGACAGATTAAGTACGCATCATATTGAGGAATTTTTAACATATATGCTGGAGCGGATTGATCTTCATCGCGATATTCATTTTCAAACCAATACAACGATTGATACGTTAGATTACTCAGGAACCGGACTTAATACTGGGAGTAAGGTTGTATTTGCAGCTGTAGGGCAGAAGAAGCGGGAGCTGTGTAAGGAAGTACCGAATGGACTAAAAGGAATAAAGGGATATGAAGCGGTCAAACTGATCATGCCAGGGATTGTGGCGATTCAAGGACCTGCTTTTGTAAGTTACACGGCAGTACAAGAGGAAATAAATGAACTCAGTAACGCAATTAGTGAGCGCGGTGCGATTCCGTCATGTCCGATGATCATTTTGTGTGATGACAGCGAATTTATGAGTGCGACAGTTAATAACTTTTTATGGGCCGCGTTCACACGCAGCAACCCGTCTCATGATATTCACGGCGTGAATGGTTATTATGCGCATAAGCATTGGGGATGTGATAATCTCATAATCGATGCACGCACCAAGCCGCATCAAGCACCCCCATTAGTAGCTGATCCAACTGTCGAACAAAATATAAAACGAGTATTTGTAAATGGTGCTAGTTTAAGTGGAGTTAAAATCAAGTAGAACAATTAAAACTTTAATAGAACATGAATCTTTAAAAATAGGGTGTGCCGTCCAAGTGATGGCATACCCTATTGATTTGTGAACCAGCTTTGATTCGGATAGCTTAATTTAGTTGATAATGAGTTGAGGACATATGTCCTTTCCTGCAACTCGTAATTATCGTTTAATGGAATGAGCGTTAAAGACAAGGGGGAACAACGAATGAAGGGTGTTATCTATGCATGTCTAGGAGGGGTGTTCCTGACTTTGCAAGGAGCTGCTAATGCAGCCATTGGTGATAGGATTGGTACGTGGCAGGCAGCTACGCTTACGCAAGGAACTGGATTTATAGCAGCTCTACTTATTATGTTAATGTTTCGCGATCAATCTTGGAGAAATCTCAATCAAGTGAAGCCAGTGTATCACTTTGGTGGAGCATTTGCGGCTTTTATTCTGTTCAGCAATATTAAGGCATTTCACATGAACGGTGCTGCTTTGACGATTTCGGCTATATTAATTGCCCAAATGGTCGTAACTATAATGTTAGAGAAAAGTGGCTGGTTCGGAACTGCGCAAGTACGTATAAAACCTGTGCAATGGACTGGTTTAGGCTTAATGGTTATTGGTATCCTTTGTTTAACACTATAAGGAATGCTATAGCCGCTTTCGGAGGGATTGGCGGATATGAAAGAAATGAAGGACAATGAGAAAATAAATCAATATATCAAAGAGTATAAACTAGAAAATGTATTCCCAGAATCGTTAAGAGAACATTTGATCATACACCGTTTTGAGCCTAATGAGGCACTCTGTCTACAAGGCGAAGAACCACATTACTTATACATGCTGGTGAAAGGGAAAGTAAAGGTTTATACAACCTCATTGGAAGGTAAAACATTGCTGTTAAGCTTTAATACGCCATTCGGATTCATTGGAGAAATCGAATGTGTAAGAGGCGGGGAAAATCTTAATACGGTAACTGCGGTTACGCAAGTAGAAACAGTTGCATTTCATAAGCGTTGGCTAAGCCAGTATGGAGAGGAAGCGCCGTTTCTTCGTTTTTTGCTCGATATGGTGACCCAAAAGTTTTATCTGAAGTCGTTGTCTCTCAGTTTCAATCTTATGCATCCCGTAGAAGTTAGGCTAGCGAGTTATTTACTTTCTGTATCAACTGAAGAAGAGTTGGAATCACATTCACACGTAAGCATAGAGAGTTTAAAGGATGTTGCTAATCTCATCGGCACGAGTTACCGGCATTTGAACCGAGTTCTGCGAGGCTTTTGTTCTACAGGATTGGTGGAACGGAGTAGAGGACTGCTTATTGTGAGAGATTGGAAAGGTTTGTCCGATGTGGCTGGCCGTAATATTTATGAAATAGGAATTAGGAGAGAACTAAACTATGATAGTAGGCATCATGATGGCTTTGGCAGCAGGTTCGTTGATTAGTGTTCAAACGATGTTTAATAACAAAGTGAACGAAGCAGTAAGCTCTCAGGTGACAACGACTTTAGTGCTAGGTATGGGGATGTTAGCGTCGTTTGCTATGGGAATGCTCATTGAAGGGACAAGTTTTTTATCTTTAGACTCCATGCCAACTTGGTATTGGTTTAGTGGATTGCTTGGGGTAGGCGTTGTCATTTGTGTCGTAAATGGAGTGAAGCTACTAGGAGCCAGTTATGCAATATCTATCGTAATGGCTTCGCAGCTCATTTGTGCATTATGGTGGGACTCCGCGGGTTGGTTTGGACTTGAGATCGTTCCTTTTACGTTCCAAAAAGCAGTAGGTATAACCGTTTTAATCGTGGGTCTATTATTGTTTAAGAAAAAGTAGCTACTACTGCCATATAGCGTAGAGTACTTGCTAGGAACTGTTTGCTTTCCCCATTGATAAAGATTTACGAAAAAACCACGTCTTTCGGACGTGGTTTTTGTTGCGGTATAACCTAGACTAAAGTCTGGCATCTGTCGAGACTAAAGTAGGTTTTCGATTATTTATGAGCGCTGTATGCTGAATGGAACTCGATTAGACTGATAAATTAGTTGTTACGGAAATCAGAGTCTAGGTGGTATTTCTCTTCATAAATGCGAATAACCTCATCGTACAATGGTCCCGATCGGACTAGGGTATCGCTCTTAATGATTCGATATAACCGCAGGAAACGATCCCTTGGAAGCAGGCGTGAATAACGAATTAATAAGTAGGGATATAAAGTGAGATAACGTTTCTTGCGCACAGCAGCACCTGCAACGCTGGTTAGGATGGCTTCACCATCAGGTAGTTTTAATATTTGTGCTTCATATTGAAGTACATAACGGAATGTATTTTCTTTTAGCAGATCGCGCCTAATTTTGGCAAGCTCTCCGATATAGGCAACAAGATCAACGTTGAATTTTTCCATTAACAGTGGCTCTAACATCAAATCCATATCTTTACGCAGACGGAAAGTTTGCAGGAGCATAATTTGTTCCAAGCGTAGCTGATCTGTTTGCACAAGTGCCCCAATTTCTCGTAACATCACATAAGTTAAAGGTTTGTTACCTTGTTGGAATACTGTGAAGGCAGCTTGATGATCTCGCACTAGGCCAGAAATGAGTGTATTTGCATATTGTTGAAACATTTTCTGTAGCTGTACTCGTCTAAGTGCAGGGGTGGATCTAACCTGCAACGTCCATAATAGTGATAGGAATGCAATGCCGCATGCTAAGAGTAGTCCTATCTCTAAAGGAGAAGTACTAAAGGGAATTCCAATTCCAATGAGCAGAAGAAGGAGAAGTCTCGTTTTCCATAGTTTTTTTTGTACGGTGACAGCGGCTCGCTTCTCGACTGGTTGAAGTGTAGATTTACCGCAATGTGTACAAACCGTATCACCTAACACGGTAAAATGATCACACTTTCGGCATACTTCAAGTTTTTGATAGGGATAACGTGCAGGTGTATAAGGCTGTAAAGTTACGGCTATCTTTTTCATCATTATAGATCACTCTGCCCGCGTTTTAATATGGACAATACAAGCTTGCTTATTTGTTCCTCCGAAGGAGCGCGTTTCCTTAATGAACGGTACTGTATAGCTTTTATAACAACGATAAAAACGATGAGTCCTATAACAATATATGTAACCATTTTAGTGCCTCCCTAATATGACAAAAGAAGTGATTTCTGGAATTCGATCGAGTATACTTGTTGATAGTATATCATCATAGTGGCAAGCATGACTAACAATGACTTTTGAACTAATTACGTCAATTAGCAATATGACCGAGGAGGACTATCGTGATTTCACTTAAAAAATATGTACATTATTCTATCATACTAGCACTTGTTGTTTTAATGAGTTTCAGCAGTGTGACGACTATAGCAGCAGCTGGAGGAGCATCCAAAATTGATGCTGTCCTAGTTCTTGATGTAAGTCATTCTATGGATAACAGTGATCGTGACAAGATTGGTAATGAAGCTATGAAAATGTTTATCGATATGTTGTCTGAGAAGGGAGATCGTGTTGGCGTCGTCGCTTATACCGATCAAATTCAACGTGAAAAAGCGCTGCTAGAAATTCGTTCCGCAGAGGATAAAGAAAATTTAAAATCATTTATTGATCAAATAGATAGAGGTTCGTATACGGACGTTTCTGTTGGTGTGAAGGAAGCTGTGAAAATATTAGAGGATGGGGCAGCTCCCAATCGTGAGCCAATCATTATTCTATTAGCGGATGGGAACAACTCGCTTGATCCGAAGTCCGGACGGACAGAAGCTGAATCGAATGCAGATATGGATAAAGCGGTGAAAGGGGCAAAAGACAGCGGTATTCCGATATACACAATCGGTCTTAACGCTGACGGTAAGCTTAACAAAGCTGCACTTGCTGATCTCTCCAAAAAGACAGCTGGTAAATCGTTTGTAACGGATTCAGCAGATGATTTACCACAAATTTTAAGTGAAATATTTGCTAGTCATTTGGAACTGAATATTGTTCCAGTCAACTCGTTTACCGCTAATGGATCTTATCAAGACGTAAAAATAACTGTTCCTAACAGCAATGTGCTGGAAGCTAATATTTCGATTATGTCAGCAAAGCCAGTTGATGCGCAGCTCGTTGATCCGAGTGGCAACACCGTTGCTATTCCATCGAAGAATGCTTTGTTATCCAAGTCGAAGAGCTATTCTTTAATTAAGCTGATGCAGCCAATCGAAGGAGATTGGACGCTCAAGGTCAAAGGTGTTGCAAAGGATAAGATCGATGTCAACTTGATATTTAATTATGATTTGACATTAGAGCTTTCACCACTTCAATCAACAACTTTCTCCAAAGGTGACAAGGTTGAAATTAACGCATTTTTGGCGAGTGGCGGCAAACCGCTGAGCGATGTATCGCAATACAGCAACATGCAGGCTGTAATGTACGTTAAAGATTTAACGACTGGAAAAACAGAACAAATAGAAATGAAGACGACGGACGATTATTTCCAAGGGGAATACAAAATTGCTAACAGCAATGATTATGAAATTAAAGTGAGAGCAGAGGAGCAAAGCTTCTTCCGCGAGAGCGCTGCACTTAACATTTCTGCGAAGACTGGAGCAGCTAAGCCGACTAACCAGCCTGACAAAACAGCGGAGGATAAGCCGTTTCCAACATTAATTGTGGTCATCGGAGCAATTGTTGCTATTGTCGTTCTTGCTGCTGGGTATTGGTTATGGCGGATACTTAAGGAGAAAAGTCGTGGTTTCGTTGGACAATTGATTATTGAAATTCGAGATGAAAATACAGGGGATAAATCTTCGCCCCAATATAAGAAGCTACACCACTTTAAAGGTAAATTTCAGCTGCATCAGTTGCTGCAACTTGCTCCTGAGCTTAAGGAAACAGAAAAAATTATTTTTAAGCCAGCTAACAATGATCGCGTGCTGTTAGTGAATGACTCCATATGTAAGGTAGAAAAGTTCGGAAGAGCGATAGTTGCAGGGCGTGACCTGGAGCTTCAGAGCGGTGATCGAATTACGGTTACACTTACACAAGTAGACAAAACGATCTATATCGAATATCTCGTATAACTAGAACCCAGGAGGTAAGTTGCAATGAAACCAATCGTTAGAGAGCATATACAGCAGCTGGATGTATCGTTAGGCGGGGGTATCGTCAGTGAAAAGATCAGAGTAGATACGATTGATAATCCAATCCTTATTATTGGGCTAGGTGGAACAGGTATCGATGCGCTGCTCCGTTTGAAATATCAAATAAATCGCAGATTTAAACTGCCGGAGGACCCAATTTCCAAAAGAAAGCGTGACAAGCCCGATAATGTAGAGTTTCTCGCTTTTGAGACGAATGAACAGGATCGCAACAAAAAATATAAAGGGGTCGGTCTCGATCCCATTAATGAATTTGTACTGCTATCAAATGCCGAAGTAGGGGGATTGTTGCAAAATCGCAGCATTTTGGAACCATATATAACGGATTGGCTTTCTCCTGAGTTAAGTATTACGGATGGTATGAACGGTGCGGCGGGGGTCCGTCAAGCAGGAAGATTACTTTTATTCACTAAGATTAACCAAGTTGTGCAAAGCATTGATAAAAAGGTGAAGACGTTATCTGTTGGTACAAATAAAAAGCTGATGGTGTTTCTTCTAACGGGATTATCAGGTGGAACCGGCAGCGGCTGTTTCCTCGATATTTCTTATATTGTAAGAGGCATTATTGAACGTGATCACGGTGCTGCAGGAATCGATCGAGTCAATACATTAGGCTATTTGTTCACACCGGACATCAACCTTGCGAACAACAGTTTAAGTGATCATACAAGAGAATATATTAAGAAAAATGGATATGCAGCGTTAAAAGAATTGGATTATTGGATGAACGTAGATGCAAGAGGAGAACGGTTCAAGCAGCAATATGGCAACATTTTGTCTGTAAATTCACCCCTGCCGCCGTTTAATCTATGTCATCTTATTTCTGCTACGAATACAGAAGGCAAGCTATTGGACAATGCTTACGATTATTGCATGAACGTAACAGCGGAGAACATTACTAACTTTATATCGAGTGAAGAGAAACAATCCGGTGAAGAGTTTGCGATACATGACTATATTAGCAACATTAGAACGAATATCGCCCAAATGAACAAGATGTACCCTGCTAACTATGACTACAACATCATTGGTGCTTCGTCAGCAGTATTGCCGATTGAAGAGATGACAACATATTTGGCATATCGCTTGTTTCAAAAGATGGAAGGAATGTTCCACAAAGCACCGTCACAGGAAGATGTGGAGAAGTTTGTCCACAAACTTGGGATTGACCTCGAGTCTATGATGAAGACGTTTGATGCTCGCGTTCCTGAGCCGCTGCCTGGCTTCGAGAATAGTGAACGTATGAGCTACAATAATGTCATTAAGATGCAAGCAGTCAACATGGATACTGAGCTTGAGCTGAATTTTTTGACTAGAGCACGTGAGGAATATATTA
The DNA here is from genome assembly GCF_022180385.2 of Paenibacillus sp. L3-i20. Taxonomy (GTDB): domain Bacteria; phylum Bacillota; class Bacilli; order Paenibacillales; family Paenibacillaceae; genus Pristimantibacillus. Next base: position 1,831,744 of record NZ_BQME02000002.1, on the reverse strand, counting down.
AAGCGAAGAAACAATTTCCAGGTGAAAGCGTTGAGAAGTTTAAGGATCAAATACGTCGGATTTTTCTTCATCCAGAGCAAGGTCCTTTTTATGTATCACGACTTTTGTACACGGAAAAAGGCTTTTGTTTGTTAAAGATGTTGCTTTCATATATTGAATCGCTTAAAGAAGGTTTGCAAAGACTTCCACGTGAAATTGAAGCGGCCAGAGATCAAGCAGATGAGAGAATGGGCGATGCGAAGAGCGCTTTTGTATCCAAGGATAAGAAAAAGAACAATTATATCGAAGCAAAAATTAATGAATATTGGCTCCGTGCAGATGTTGAGCGGATGGAGCGCATGATCGAATTTTATGAAGATTTATATGAGCTTCTTAATGCGGAGAATAACCGTATTTATAACGTATACACTGAAATTTTGAATGTACTTAATACGATCTTTGCGAAAAACGGTGAAATACTAACGAGTGGTGAAGAGCAAGGAGACCATAAAGGCAACAAAACGTATTATTGGAATATCGTTAGTGTGCCTGATATATCTAATGTGATCAGCCGAGTGATGGACAATAAAGACGGTGAGGATCTCATTCGTGACTTTACCCGGGAATTGCTTGATCATTCCAATCTATGGGTCAAGGAGCAAGAAATCGATATTGTCGGCTCAATCTCAGAATTTTTGACGGATAAGTTCGGAGATTTGATTACGAAATCGATGGAAGATTTCCTTGTTATGAAATATGGCAATGATGAATCAATTGAAAAATTTGTTGAGCGTAATATTGCGAGCAAGCTGGATGAGGAAGCGATTCCTGTGTTCCATCTTAGCAATAGTGCAGGTAATTTACATGTTCCTTCATGGGGCTTCGTATCGGTTCCTGTACAGGCGCCTAGCATACTGCGGGGGATTCGTAACTATCAGAATAGCTCGATTGGCAAGTCCCACTTTACGATAAAAGAAAGTGAAGTTCGCAATCGAATTTTCTGGCTCAATACGAAAAACGGTGTGCCACTTTTTGTTTATACTCCATTGAAAGTTTATGAAGAGAGCTATGAACGTACGATTTTGGACAAAGAAGGCATCGGACGCCATCTTGTTCAGAGCGACAAGGATAATTGGACCTTCTTGCCGTCGCCAATCCCTGAGAAGTCATGGGGAGAAACATATGTGAATGCCCGGGTGCAGAGCTATAACGCAAGAATTCGAGTGGAGTTTGCGAGTGCGGTGAACTATGGAATTATTGCCGAGAAGGGTATCGACAATCCGCTTAGCAATCGATACAACATTCGGTTTACTAAACCTTTCCAACTGTCGGATGTGCTAAAGTCATTCACTATGCAATTGGAAAGCGCAAAGCCGAACTTGGGTGAAGTGAAGTGTGCGGTTATAGAACTGAAGAGATTGTTGGCAGGCGGCTTAGAGGTTGAGTCGACAAAGGATATTTTCGGTAGTTATTCAGAAGAGCTGGCACAAGAAAATTTGATCCGATCACCTCAACAATTGAGGAAAGTTCGTGAGGAGCTTGCGAAGATGGATGCAATCGCAGCTTCCATTAAGGAGCTAGAAGGATTGTTAGTTCTTCATGAAAGTGAAGAGAAGTGGTTGGAGCAATTTATTGAGGCTTTGTATACAGATACAATTTGTAAGCGCGGAGCGCTATATGTCTATGATCGAGATGCCGAAGAGGAAGCATGGTCGCCGTTTGCCAACCTGATGAAGGGTGGCAACTATATTGAATATGATGTGTTCGAAAGCTTCCGTGCATTAGATGAAAAAAGCCGCAACACATTGCTGCGTAAAGCTGGCCGCCGGGTGACGGAACTTACAGCTAATGAAGATACTTCGGTACTTGTTACTAAGCTAGATGATCTATTCGGCATATACCTTGATGCCCGTGAGCGTCTGGAATATGAGAGGGCTGAGCTGGCAAACGGTGAGGAACTGTATCAGTTTTACAAAGGGATGTCTGCCAAGCTTCATGATATTCGCAGAAAGTTGAAGTAAGGATGAGAGATATGGTAGAACAATTTGCTGCCGATTATTCGGCAGCTGAACAAAGATTAAAAGGGTCGGAAGATGACCAGAGCAGTATTCATTATCCAACTGTCTTTTTATTTGTTGGTGATGAGGCTGGGCAAGCAATTGAACCTATGATGAAGTCCAATGCGCTAAGATGGGCGAATAACAGGGGTGTTGTTTATTGTCACGTATCAACTGGCGCATCTGTAAGTGAATCAGCAAATTCGGACGAAGCTTCTGCAAATCTATTTACAATACCTTTGACGGGTCTTCCATCAGAGCTTGTCGATAAACGGACAAAGCGTGAACGATTAAGCAGTACTTTTTTTTCGAGTAGAGATCATTTGATACTGCTTAATCGAACCTTCCGCCAGATTAACGATACAATCGGTGATTATGGACGGATGTATGCATCATTTGATCGCCTTCATCTAGCAGTAATTACACGTGTTGATGATCCAATAAATATTTTGATGCCTGACATTACGCTGTTAGCACAATCAATATTTGGCACATTGTTCAAGTCGGTTCAGATGGATTTATTCGCTCTAATTCAAGAGAGAGAACAAGGCGATTCATTTGGTTATGCAGCAGCATTAGGCGTTAGTTTCTTACGAGAGTTGGAGCGGGTGCAGCGGCCTGATTTCACGTACAGCGCACCTCTTCAGCTGACTGGTGACGGATTAACGATACAAGTAAATCATGGACCATCCGCGCTGTTTGATCTCGTTTATTTGTTATCAGATCGCAATGAAAGAGGAATGACTGCCCTTAATGGTATGGAGCAGAATTATGAAATCATCTGCCGAGTCATGTTATTGAAAAATCGAAGTCGCAAAGATGCCAGCAATCAATTCAGCGGAGAAAGCTATAACAACACTTCTTTTAAAAATAGTTTGAAGGCTGAATCCGGTAAAATGGGATATGTATCGGCTGGTTTAGCAAGAGTACAGCGTCCCGCATATGCCATTGCATTAACAGTGTTATACCACCTCTTTGACCAAGTCATCGTAAGGTTGCAGGCTGTACAAGAACTTGACCAGAAGGAGAAGCTTCGTTTCTTCGGAGTAGATCATGTAACACTTGCTGCAAGAAGCAACAGCTTAATTCCTGGAGCAGATCGGCTTGAAGATTTGAAGGGGCTTATCACGAGTGGAGTTAGCTATGAACAACTACGAGGTATGACGTTGTTAGAAGCAGAGCACGCCTTATATGGAAATGGTTGCGATACCTTCTTCAACAAACATTTTGTAGAAGCTACTGAACGGCTGATTGAAAGATTAAAAGTTGCCGAGGACATCAAGGCTACACTTGCTCGGAACATGAAAGAAAATACGAATATTTCCTTGTTTCATTTGTTCAAGTGGACAGACGATAGTGATGGGAAAGGTGAAGTAATAGGAGCTGTCCGCGAAAAAATTCGAGATCTTACCCGAGCTATTGAACATGCCCAAGAAGAGCTTGAGGTAACAAGTGCTACGCGAGTTGAGAACTTGAAGTTTCAACGGATTCCTTTTATGGACAAAAGAAATGTACGCTCCTTCATCAATGCTTTCTTAGAGGGAGTCTACGGACTGCGATATGAAGTGCTGCGACTGAAAGCGGAACTTACTCTTTATCGACGTATTGCTGCTGAGCTTGAACATTTGAATCAATGGTACCGTGTTCGTATTGAACGTCTGCATGATCTAAGAGCTCAATTAAAAACAGCAGCGAAGCAAAGCATTTCCTTAGGAGATGACTATATCGGGCAAAATGTGTTTGATTATTACGAACGTGTAACGTCAGATGTTGTTCTAGAACTTGAGGAGAAACGCGGGTCATCTGTATTGTTTGAGGAACGTTACATAGGGAATGTAGCGGAACTGTTGGAGCAGGAACAATCCCTGTTCATTGAGAGATTGATTGTCGTTTGCCGAAGAGACATTTTTACAACTGAACGTTTCGCTTTATCGTTTGAGGAAGAATTGCTGGAGCGAGCAAATGTGTCTGTGTCCTATAATAATCGGAAAGCATTGCCTAAGGAGGAGCTGTTTCAGCAGCTTTACCGCATGCTAGAGGACAATGCGACGATTAATATTCGACTGTTCGATTATATGCACAAAAATCGTTATGAAGAAAAGTATTTGTTCGGAGATCGAAGCAGTGAATTTATTCGTTATGCGTTCGGAATGGATGAAGCGTCACGCATTCATAAGCTCGGATGTTTGAATGAAAAGCGCAGCAGTGAGGTAGAGAAGCTTCATTTGATGGGCGGTTTTCATATGGAAGATCTTATTTATTTCCGAAATGCAAAAGTGTTCTATGTAGCTTACTTGCATGATGGCCATAAATTTCATTCGATTGACGAATCTGAGCTTTCCATTCTTCGATAAACGAATCAAATTAGGTATTAGATCAATAGTTAAGGAGAGAGGGTGCTGTCAACATGCAACGGAAAATAAATATGCTGCTTCTGCTGTTTAGTTTATTAGGTGCAGCAATTGGGTTTGCAATTGGCGAGGTTGTCATGCTTACGCTGCCAGAGGATTGGCCAAGCTACGTTGTCGTTGGACTTTATTTCGGCATACTTGCTTTAAGTATTGGTCTATCCTGTCTAATTGCGGAACTCGTTTCACCGAAGTTAAATGGACACTCATGGCGACAACGATATGTCGATATATCTTGGAAGCTGCTAGTTCCAGCTACACTTGTTCTAATGTTTGTAATAGGTGCTGTACTCCAGCTTATTTATAGTCTTGATTTCGGTGATACGAAGAAGGTAAGAGATATCGTACTTGTTATCGATAATTCTGGCAGCATGCTTGAAACAGATCCTAACAATGATCGTTTTGAAGCTGCCAAGGGGCTAATAGCCGAAATGGATAAAGAAAAGCGGGTAGCAATTGTTACTTTTGCCGATACAGCGGAATTGTTAATGCCATTTGCGAATGTAGGTACAGAAGAACAGAAATCGAGTGTCTATGGAGTAATTGATACGATTCAAGTATCTGATGGTGGAACGAACTATAGTGCAGCTCTGGACCAAGCTTTAGCTGTTATAAAAGAGAAGGAATTTGCAGAACGTGGGACGATGGTTATTTTATTGTCGGACGGATTCAGTGAATCTAATATTACGGAGCAAATTAGTGAGTTTCAAAGCCAAAACATTGCAATTCATACGATCGGGCTCAAAATGGGCTATGACCAAGGTGTTATTTTGCTTCAAGAGATAGCAGAATCTACTAGCGGGAAATATTATGATGTCTCTAAGTCGGAAGGACTTGCGGACGCATTCCAAAATATTTATATGACAATCGATAATCGGATGCTTCATGCAATTAACGCTAATGCACCAGATGAGCATTCCATATATAAATTTTTGCGTGTCTTGTCTTTTGTTATTATCGGATTAACTTTAGGAATAGCATTAGGGCTAATGTTCGATAACCGTTTCTTAGCACTTAGCTTTGGCTCTGGCGGGATTGTCGGAGGTTTGATCTCTGGTCTTATTTTGAATGCGGGATTGTCGGGTGTACCGTTTACAGATGGGATGTACCGATTGATCGCTGCACTTGTACTTGCCGCAGTAATTTCCCTGTTTACCTTAGTTGTTCCAGTAGGTGAGCGCAAAAACACTCGACGGGATAAAGGTGGAGCGATAGAGAGCCCTGTTGCAAGTGGTAGAGGTGGACGTGGCAAAGAGGGACGCAGTCATGGCTTTTAGTGAATTGTTTTTACAATAAAGAGGGGATGGAGAACATGCAGTTTATAATCGCAGAAGAAGATTCACCCCTTATTACAGGACTTTCGCGTTCACTTGAAGAGGATCGTTGCACATTGCGCTTTACGTGGCCGCGAGGAGTCGACGCAGTTTATATAAACAAGCTCGCTTTGAACGGTTCAGAAGAAGAGATTGAACATAACGATGACTTTAATCTATACACAAAAGCAGAATATAAAGCGAATAACGGATACGTTACTCGACTTGATCGCGCCCGCCTGTATCGATTTACTGTGTATGCTCTTGTTGAGTCCCAAGATGGTTCATATTTGCTTAAACAGCCAAAGGGAGATAATACGATCGAAATAAGTGCTGGAAGAGCTAAAGTCTATTATTCCATCTCGGAAAAGGGCGGATTATTCCGTACACAGAAGAGTATTCAGATCGAAGTAAATACGGAAGTAGCTCTTGGGAATGATGTATTGTGCTATGTGAAAAAAAGTGGAAGTTATCCAGCAAACCGAGAAGATGGCATCTTATATCCTTTTGTAGCCTCATTCTCAGCGGGAAGAAACATACTGCCTACTTTTGAGGTTGGGAAATCGGACTATGTTCGTTTGTTTTTAGCTGATGGTCGAACACATGGACAGTTGTATGAATTAATTTCGAGATAAACCGTGCAAGCAGGGCAGGTTAGTTGCACTGACCTTGGATGCTGCTTACAAAGTAGGTTTGCTTCGCAAACCAAAGATAATGCTTACGAAGTAGGTTTGCTTCGCAAACCTTGGAGAAGGAGTGATGGGATATGGGTCTTATGGATCTATTTAGGAAAAAGCCGGAGAGTAAGCCAAAGCCATTATTTTATGATATTGTTTGTCCATATTGCTTCAGTAAATTTGCACCAGATGAAGTTGTATTCCGTGCTTCACATTCTCGTGAAGACGATGAAGACTTTGCATTAGGCGAAGATGAAGAGCTGAACAAATACAGAGAGCGCTTCGGGCTTGATTCCTTACACGATATTGAAGCTGTAATTAGCCCGCAAGATGTACCGACAGAGGAACATATTTATTCTGGTCATGTTCTCACTGGGCTTCGTGATCGATATGGGGAGCTTACTCGCAGAAGGTTATGTCCGAAATGTCATAATGAAATTCCTATAACAGCAGGAAAAGTGCCAAGCAACATTATTTCTATTATTGGTGCTTCACAGGTCGGTAAATCTGTGTACATGACTGCACTCATTCATACGCTCCAACATACAACGGCAGATCACTTTAACGCTGCATGTATGCCATTAAATGCTGAGATTAGCCGGAAGTTCCGTACGAACTATGAAGAACCTTTGTTTGAGCGCGGTGATTTGCTTGCTTCTACCCAGAAGGAGAAGATGCAAGAACCGTTTATATTCCAATTTGTATTTAAGGACGAAGAGACGCCGCCTTTGACACTCGTATTTTTTGATGTAGCGGGTGAAGGTATGGTAGAGCAAGATTATCTTGGTCTGCACGGTCAACATATTAAAAATTCAGCTGGTATTTTGTTTATGGTAGATCCGCTGCAAATTCGTTCCATTCGTGACAAAATTAGAATTAAGCATGGTGATACACGTGGAGAATGGGTGTCGCAGTATGATGAGCCACGCGATGTGGTATTGACGATGTTTGGCGACTTTATTGCTCACCAAGACAAAGGGAAAACAGATATTCCAACGGCTGTTGTACTGACAAAAAGTGATATGCTGCATTCGCTCAAAGATGAAGATGGTGAATACATTAAGAGCAACAGCAACATTTTTAACAATATGGTTCATCGTAATTATTTTAACCTTACTGAATTTGAAAATATTGACGGTGAAATTCGACGCTTTATCGAAAAGGTAGACCGCCCCTTTAAGGGGACGATGGATGTTTATTTTACAGACACAGCCTATTACGCCGTATCTGCATTAGGTAGTAATCCTGTGGATCAGAAGCTGCAGACAGTCGTGAGCCCTATTCGAGTGGATGAGCCTTTTATTTGGCTGCTGTACAAGCTGAACTATATTGAGGGGAGAAGAGAATAGTGACAGACTATACGCCCCGCACTGCTATTCAGCAACAGATGTACACTCGTGAGAGGCGCGGCATATTCCGCTCTACTGAAGGGTATGACACGATTGCGAAATCAAGTGGGTTAGACTCTTCGTTTGTGAAGAAGGTGCTTCATCCTCTATGTGTTTATGATGCGCCTGCTGAGCTGACAGCTCGCGGTGAAAGGGATAATAATGCTTATCCTGAGGCGTTGCATCTTATTCAACTGGATAACGGAGAAATTGTACTGGGTCGAAGTGTTTATCAGGAGGCTGATTTCACAGGACTGCGCAGCACATTTTTTACTCATCACTATATTATTCCTGCGAATTACGATGATAAGGCTGATCTAGATTATATGAGTTTGCTGTCAGCGGCATTTGTAGAGAGCTATTCGATAGAGTTAGGAACTGAAATAGAACAGCTTCCTCGTCTTCCTCAAGCTTCAAGTAGTAAAGGTGAAGTATCGTCTAGTGAACTGCTAACGAAGTTAGGAATAGGTGAAAGGGAGTTTAAAGCATTATTACATGCGGTAATGGCATCCCTTGGCGGCAAGAAAAAAGTATATATTTCATTACCAGTTCCTATTGGTGAACTTTCGAATAGCGCAAAGGAACTGCTCGCTGTCTTATACAGCTGCTTACCGCATGCTCATCGTAAGCTATTAGGATTTATGACTTATTCAAAAGAACCGATTAGTCGGAAAGGGATACATGTTACTTTTGTGGAGTCGAGCAGCCTGCGCTCTGTTGAGCGTGAAATAGAGAAGGAGTTTATTTTTGACTTAGCAAATGATCGTATTTTGAATGTTGATTTGGATGGACTGGATTTTCCTTACCTCAATTATATGTGGGCAAATTTAAATAACAAAGTTGAGATAGAGAAATGTTGTAAAATGGCAGTTTTAATGCTTGAAGATATGGGCGCTGAACAAGCTCAATCTCCAGCTAGCTATCATGAATTATGTGTCTTGTATCGTTGCATAGAAGGCGACGAATTAGGAACTGCTAACAATCAAATAGCAATACTTAGTAGTGCACTCCACTATTTGAGCACACCAGGTGCACTTGATACTAAGGTACAGTTGAATGATTTGTTCCTGTCTTTCTTTGATCTTGAATATGATAAGCTATTGAATAGTGCTATCCCATCGCAGGATTCTGTCCTTATATTAAGAGACTATTATGGAATCGCAGGCAAATTGATTGAAAACAAGCTTGTTGCATTTCTTATATATGCGATCTCCAATGCCATTAAAGGTGGGGATGAAAATTCTGCCTCCTCTTTCTTTGAAATAATTGAAGGTCATACGACGTTAGGCAAAGCCTTTTTTAGTAAAATTGTGAATGAAGGTAGATTTGCAGATCGTTTATTCTTCCCTTATTTAACAGGAAAGCTAAAGGCAACCTCTTTTAAAGGAATGGTTTCATCGATTGTGGAATGGGGTAAAGCGTTTCCCAAGCTATATGAGTATGAGATGTTTTATACGATTGCACGTGACAATATAGTTTTGAAGTTAGCAAAAGAACGTTACTCACTTGGAGCATCCAACCAACTATTGGAGCAATTGAAGGCGCTTGACACAAGCTCAAAGCAAAGTAATGAACGAGGGGATAACCAGGTTATAGACTTGGTGAAAGAGCTTGAGATCGCCGTCTATTCGTCCATGTTAACGGGACTTGAGCCGGAGAAGTTAACTAGGGATGCGCTACGGCAAGCAACGTTTATGAGTGATAACGAGCGATTAAAGCGTTGGAATAAAGAACTTAAAGATTCTAATCAGAGTGCAGTAGCCCGTATGCTTGGCGCTTTATATAATTGGTTTTCACAAAAGGCGCCTAATGAGGAATTGTTTGATGAATTAACATCACAGGAAGTTAATCGTGTGCAGGGCGTTGGTCGTCACATTTTATCTGCAGGACTGAATGCAGACGACTTTCCACAGCTTGTGCTGGCCTTTCTTCGTGCTCCAGAACTTGAAGTGATAGATTATAATAGTTTAATAGACTTTATCCATGGGAAAAGCTTTGAAAAGGAGACGGTTTATCGTTTCTTCATATGGACAGAGTCACATACCCATTTCATGAGGTCGAGAGGGTTTGTTCCTGCATATAAATTAGCAATTATTAAATATTTCGTAGAGCATGATCCTACAGCGCTGAAAAAAAGAAGCAATTGGAAGGAATACTTTGATCAGAGTGGAGATCGACTTAAAGCTATTTTCAAAGAAGCACAACTAGAACTTTCTTCGCCGCTTGTACGGATGTTTCGCAAAAATCGTTCAAAAACGTTAATTTTATTTACTTTCGCTCTAGGAACGATCATGATTATTTCTGGTATTGTGATGTCGTTCTCGGGTAATGGTAATACAAATAAAGAGATTGTGAATGTTCCAGTAACGACAACCTCACCTACGCCTTCTTCCGAAACTAACATTGCTGACGGGTCAAATACAATTGTATTTGTAGAGCAATTGCAACCTGCAGTGGGAGAAAAAGCGCATGCTTCTCTTGTGTTTCAGTTTAAAAGTGAATTGATCTGCAAAAATTTTAAACCAGAAGAGTTGTCGATTCAGTTTCCAAATTCGGAAGCAGAAAAAGTTATATTTAGAGAGTTAACCGTTTTAGGAGTTTGTAAAGCTGAAGGAACAAATGCGTCGATCGATACGCAATCAACAGATAAACCAATTAATTCGGAAGTTACAACTTCACAAGTCCCATCTACTAGTACAACAGATGAAGTACCCAGTGATAATCAAAACGAGCAATACAAAAGTCGTGTTGCTATAAAGCTAGGAAAAGAAATGGATATTCCTATAGGGAGCCTTGTCTGGGTAGGGGATGCGACAGAACCTTTTAAAGTACAAAGTAGACCTTAATTAACAATACTGAATATTGAAGTAGTTAGAGTGTCGAGAAAGCTTAGTTGCTTCTCGGCACTCTTTTTATAATTACAAAGTAGTACTATATGTTTATAGTTGTATCATTCACATAGATACATTCCGCATGCAAGGTAAATAGTTATTTACTTGAACAATATTATTTTCATAGATGCCGAGATAGTTAAATGCCTTCGCAACAATCTCCTCATCCACTCCGTATAAGTGGAGCGGTGACATTCCACTTTCCTTTGAAATATAGTTCAACTGCTGCACCATGTACTCACTGTTACAGAGTACGACAGCTTTGTTACAATATTTTAATAACTTTTGCTGAAAGACCACACCACGTTCCATAACTTCAGGTGAATATGCAGCAGGTTGACCATCTGCACTTAACATATATCTATAATCAGCCATTATATTTAAATTCCGCTTTCCGTAACGAAGGCAAATGCCAAGTATCGTTGAGGCTAAGTAATCGAAGTCCTTATAACTAGAAAATAAACCTGTGACTTGAAAAGCGAGTACATTTTTTTCGTAATCGAGATAATACATAAATCTATCGACAAATGGAATTCTGGAATCTTGCTGCTGATAGGCTGGAGTAATACAAAATCGTTCATTTGAAAATAAATAAGGGATTGTAATCTTTAGTGCTTTAGCAATCTTTGCAATATTTACAATACTAATATTCCTTTGTCCACTTTCAATGGAGCTTATATAGCTTCGATCCAATTCTGCGAGGTGTGCTAATAACTCTTGGGACATACCTACCCGATTACGTAGCTCCTTTATTCGGTGGCCGAAATCAATACGGATATCTATCAACGCAGCTACTCCTTCACACGTTAAATTTTTTTATTAGATTGTTTCTTTATGCAGATCTAATAAATTGGTGGCATCAAGTGTGTGATCTCATTTGGAAAGTTGAGTTTAATATTGCGAATCCTGATGTTTTGTATATCTAAGAGGAACAGTCATTTTAATAGGGATCTTATGAGGTATTACCGATAGAAAGCTCAATAAATCTAAACCAATATTGACATAAAGCGAGGTGAAAATGCAACTATTTTTTCCGATAAATAACTTTTGAAACACTAACTAGGACTTTGGGGATATGACTTTGTAAATCAGATTAGCTATTTTGGTTCATTTTGTCGAATGATAAAGTTTAATAGCGAGGGAAAATTTTTATTGATGATAAAGTTTTGTTTTGGATAGGTATTACTACACAATCTATTACAGATGTCCAAAGAAAATAAAGTATTAGACTAGCAGAAGCTTCATTAAGTTAACTGGCAGGATAATGTAGTATTCCATCATGCAACCGGCGAAATATTCGCTTGCATGTTCAGTTCTTGGGTAAATTAGCTTAAATTCTATAAATAAGATTATATATGGTATAATATGAAAATATATTTTAAAAATACTAAAGCGTTATGAAATGGTGGGCTAAACGAATGGAACGTACAATTCAATTAATGGAAACCCATTTAAATATCGATCTTGGAAATCCGCCCTTTTTAAAATTAGATAACGGATTGCAAATACCATACTCTTCGATTAAGGGGATAACAACAGGTAGACCCATACCAAATGCTTTCAAGCTTTATGGTTTTTCTTTTGGAGGAACAAGAAATGGATTATTTAGATTCAATGGAGATTATCATCTCTACTTTTTTAATAATGAGGTTGACACCCTTCATTTTGACATGAATAATTTTCTTGTTGGTAAATTTAAAATATCAAAGTTAATCATTGATGTTAAAAACCCTGAAGAAATAAGTAAAACTATCTCCGAAAGATTGACGTGATAGCTCAATACCGAAAGGTCTACCGCACTGGCTTTTCTCAACTAACGGGCAGTTTGATCTCCACCCTTTCCTGATATGAGGTTTCATTATGGATGTGCCGGTTCTTCAAAATCAATCACAAATATGGTTTTCGCTTTATTTACTGATTTATCTACATCAGCAACTTTGTCGTTTAGTTCACTTTGTATCCTAATCATATCGCGACTAGTATTGTGAGGATGCATGGTGGTTATTTCTTCAAGCCAAATCGCCGCGATTTCACCTTGGTAGGGAAAACAATCACTTGAAAAAACGTTGTAGTTGAGTTTCCCCGATTCACGTTCAATGTAGCTTAACTCAGCGGTCTTGCTATCAAGTGAGTAAACCTTATATGTCCCAAGCGAAGTTAGCCCTCCAAAGATGAACTGAAATGAGCTTGGTACACTTAGTAGAGTGTTTTTATTTTCATCAAGCCATGGATTTATATTTTTTTCTTTTATGATGCCAAGGCGCGTAAAGATGGTGTCTTCAAATTTAGTAACTTGCATGAATGATAGTGTCGTTTCCACGGCTCCTACGATCGCATAAAACGAATTTTTAGAGACCTGAATGATTTTCTGTGCGTCTTCAGCAACAGGATCACCATAGTTTCCATCTGGCAGGATACTAGTAGCGCGCCGGTCAGCCATAACAGTAAGGTACCTGTCCGTAATTACAGTAGATATAAAAGTCATTTTAAATCTACTTTGCAATTGATTTTGGTACTTTTGCTATAGCTATTGTATCTCATAATATTGGAGTTTACATATCTAATTTAGGTGTAGGAAAGCGATTGCCCGTATCGCTTTTTTTTTTAATATCGTGCGGTTAATTTGTAAACCCTGATGGATTTTTGGATAACGACTGATGGGGGCGCTCTCTTGCCGCTGACAACACAATACTATAGCCTTTCGTTAAACTAACGGGAGATGCTAGATCAAAAAGGCCAGATTAAAACCTTCCATAAGAAGCAAACTAGATTTAATAGCTTCTAAATGGGAGGTTTTGTTATGAATCTAAGTGAGTTGTGGCGGTCATATGAGGCTGACAAACGTATTCAAGGATTTAGTCCGAAGACATTAAAAGCGTATATCCTTCAGCATAGAATGCTGATGTCGGAACTTGGTGACCATGATATAGCTGATATAACGTTAACAATGTTAAAAGAGTACTTGGCGAAACAGGCAGATCGGTTAAAGCCGAGCAGCCTGGGACATCGTATTCGGTTTGTTCGTTCTCTTTTCCGTTACGCTTATGAAGAAGCTTACCTGACTTCAAATCCTTCACTAAAATTAAGAGAACCTAAATTGGATAAGCGCATTCCTAAGTTTTTAATTGAAGAAGATGTCATTCACTTGAAGAACTCTTGTCAGTCATTGAGGGAAAGATCTCTGCTCGAGTTTCTTTACTGTACTGGCTGTCGTGTTGGGGAGGTAGAGAAGATCAACATTGAGGATCTGAATTGGGAACATTGCTCTGCGATAGTTATTGGCAAGGGTTCAAAACAGAGAGAAGTTTACTTCACAACTGAGTGCAAGATATGGCTAAAGAAGTATCTCGCCAGTCGTGAAGATACCTGTAAAGCATTGTTCGTGACGGAAACCCAACCCATTAAGCGTATGGCCATTCCTACGATTAGATGGGCTTTAAAACGGCTTGCAGATCGAGGAGAAATCGATGCGAATGTATATCCGCACCGATTTAGACATACTTTTGCTTGCCAGCTACTAGATAACGGTGCACCTCTGGATTTCATCCAAGGTATGTTAGGTCATGAAAAAGCGTCAACCACGCAAATCTATGCTCAGCTCCGCGGCGAACGCCGGAGAGAACTTTACCGCAGATTCTTTTAGCTTGTGTATTAGCAGCGGATTGCGTTAATGATCCGCTATTAAACTAAAGGGCAGGTTAGTGGAATACAACAACAGGTACTAAATAAAGTTGGTACTCGTCTTATACATAAGTTTTATTTACAATTGATTTGTAAGATGTTGGGCGAGCTTTTTTCGAGATGGGGGGGCAGAACTATGTCATTTTTAACTATCATAGCAGTCTTAATCTTAGGAATAGTAATGTTTTCGATTGGATTTGCAACTAAAAAGAAGTGGATTAAACTACTATCAATTATTCCACTAGCCATTTCATTGTGGCAAATTGCAATTCTATTTTCAATAGGTTATGGGTGAAAAACTACAATGAATATATTTTAGCGTTAAACTAACGGGTAACGTTAGTTAAACGACAACAGCGGCAGTCTAAGACTTTATTTATCAAGTCTTAGACTGCCGCTGCATTTATTAATGGATCAGTCTAAACCTTATTTTTCGAAAACTGACGATTTTCAAACCCAAAACTGCCTTAAATCAATGACTCCAGTCTAATACTTTATTTTCTTCGTACAACAGACAAAATTCATATGTATTACGTGTAGGTTTGTTCATAATCAACACTATGATGAAGTACTTTGTTGCTCTATACATAGCAAATATTACCTATTTAACTATTTATCTCAACTGACAAATATTTTTAAATGTTACTCATAGTCAACAGACTAAATCAAGAGCAAGGGATATTCTAGTAATAAGAAATCATAATATAGATTTCCTAATACGATAAGAGGAGGTGTTAATATGTCTCAGCCAAATTGTGGTTCTTATAGTTATTGTACTGGCACTCAATGTTATAGCTCAGGATCACCTGCATGGGTTCAAACGACTGTTACTTTTCATGGCTATCAATGCCAGCATGCAAGTGAATCTCATTCTTGTAGTTGCTAAACAATTAATTCATAAATTATGTTTATACTGATGGATGGTGAACAAAATGACTATAAATGTGAAGTTGTGCACCAATTTAGTGTTTGTTCTTGCTAAATAAAATTAACAGAGCAGCATTATTGTTTCTGTTTTTATTTGATGCAACAAAGCTATAGTAAGTAGTGGCTTCTCAAGAGGAGGTGATAATATGCCATGTGATTCAGGTTCTTACTGCACATCTATTCCCTGCTACGATTCAGGAAATCCTCGCTATTATAAAGTTGTTTATGATATGGCGGGTCCATTTTGCTCAGAAAAATGGGAGGCCTATGTTTGTAGTTGCTAAATTTCCAATATAGTGGGAGTAATTTTATTTGTATTTTATGCAGTAACCGTATAATCAGTTAGCCCCTTCTGTAAGGAGTTGAAATCAATGTGTGAAGAAGTTGCTAGTTATTGCACTGGTGGATCCAAATGTAGTCCAGACGGGCAACCAGCAAAGTATGGTAAAGTGAGTATTATACGTTGTCTTAATGGACACACTTATTCAACTACTACTTGTGATTGCTAATTTAAAGAAGCAAATGGAACTTACACATTAAGTTTTATCATGGTTGTCGAGCCAGTCTCGACAACCATTTTTCTCACACAAGTGAAAATCTTCCTAGCCACCGAAATTATTTCATTAATCCACGTTTCCGAAGTGTTTCTGCATCGGGGAAGTGAACTAGCATCTTCTCTAGTGTTGAGCTCATTAATGACAACTCTTCATCGTTAAATACCTTTTCTAAATTCCCTCGTAGCTTTTCTTCAATCTCTTCGATTTGTAGACTTTTTTCTTGACCCAAGTCTGTTAACTGCAAGAGAACAAATCTAGCGTCAGCTGGATTCATAACTTTATCGATAAGACCATCTTTAACAAGCCGCTCGATCAAACGAGAAGGACTGTCCTTCTCACATACAAGCAGTGTTCCTAGATCTTTGAGCGAAAGGGGCTGCCATCGTTTTAACACTTGAATGACTTCAGATTGAGAAGGAGTCAGATCGATTGCTTTCATGTATTCGCTGATTTGGCGGCTACCGAGCCTTTGGGCAGCTATTAGTGAATGACGAAATCGATCAAATTCATAGTGGGATAGTGCCATAGTGTTTCCTCCGTTTATGTAATGATGTGTGGTTTAATAGTTGGATCGTGATTAGCTAAAATACAGCGACAATCATCTCGTAAAGAAAATTGTTGAACCCATTGGAGTGACCGAAGCGCTTCTTCGGCATTGCTTGTTATACCGGGAATAATGCTCTCTTTCCATGATCGTTCAGCATAAGCTACATCGCTTACAATCAGAACCCAACCTCCATCAGTCTTCACCATAACTGAAAAAAGACCTTTGCTGTGTCCGGGAGTAAATACTAAATATACGGTACCTTCTTGAAATAAATCTATTCCTTTATTATACGGACCAAACGGAATGGTTTCCATCTCGAAGGTTTGTATCGGAACATCTTGCCACATAGAGCGGTTATAGCCAACGTCTTTGTTGGCGGATTTCCATTCAATAGCACTAGTTAAAAATTTACTAGAGTCTATCAAATCCTTAATCCCACTTACATGATCAACATGCAGATGTGAGAGCAGTACAATATCTAAATCTTTTGGACGAAGTCCAATAGCGTATAATTGCTCCCGAACAGATTGACCTGGAAGTAGCTTAGCTTTAAATAGGGCATGTGAGAACCATCCTAAATGTTTTTTTGGAGAAGTTCGTATTTCCTCGCTCCATCCAGTGTCGATAAGTATATTCCCTTTTTGATGTTGAATGAGGTAAGTAGATACGGGCACCCAGTTTTTTTTGGATTTAGGTCGAAGAATACCGGTATAAGGAGCAGGGTGAAGCAATTTTTCCCGAAAAGCAAGAGCTTGATCAACGTACACTTGCCCGCAATGCCATACATGAATAGTAGTCAAGGGAACATCTCCTTTTTTAAATGACGCGTCATCTATTTATCTATGATAATAAATGACATGTCATTTATATGCAAGCAATTATGCCTTAATCATCCAATCTGCCATTTGAAAATGGTGAGTCAGAGACTAATCCGAGCTCACCATTCGTAATTGTTGTTTAAGCTTCGCCATGAAAGGGAGCAACGGACGCTCCTTTAACTAATGAAACATAGACTCGTTCGTGCTCAATTGGTTCACCAGACAGCATCTTGAGCAACTGCTCTGAAGCGAGTGCCCCCCACTTCCGCATAGAATAATCGATAGTTGCTAGTCTAGGCTGAACAAATTGTGACAGCTCAATATTATCGAATCCGATAAGATGAATATGCTCGCCTATTACGAGATCAGTATGATTGTGAATATAGCCGTAGAAGCCAATTGCCATCTCATCGTTGAGACAGAATACCGCGGAAGGTTGTTCATATTCGGCTGCGATGATTTTTGCAGCTTGTTCGCCAGATGATTTACTGAAGTCACCCTTTACTTCATGGAATGATAGATGTGGCGAACGCTCGATCACTTGTTTAACAGCGCGTAAACGCTGGCCAGCATCGTACGAGCCTTCGGGGCCAGTTACGACATAAATGTTGGCATGTCCTTGTTCAATTAGGTACTCCATAGCAAGTGTTCCACCTGCTTTATTATCGAGAAGTACTTGGTTAATATGTGGATGTTGTATTTCACGATCTAAAACAACTGCCTTATGACCTTGGTTCATATATTGAATGAGTTCTTCATCGGTGAACGTGACATCGAGAATAATTGCCCCATCGATCATTCTCTCAGCAATTAACCTGCGTGATTGAGGCCCACTGCATACGAGCAAATCATAGCCTCTAGCGTTAAGGAAGTCTTTAATGCCTTGTAATAGATCACCGTAGAAGCTGCCATTGAAATCGGTAAGAAAAATACCAATCATGTTTGATTTTTTGGTTTTGAGTAATCGAGCAGCAGCATGGGGAACGTAATTTAATTGCTGGGCGATTTCTAATATTTTGGCTGTCGTTTCTTTCGTTACCTTATCGCTGCCATTAAGTGCACATGAAACGGTCGAAATAGAGACGCCGGCTTGCTTTGCAATATCTTTAATACTAACCAAAGACCTCGCCCCTCTACAATATTTGGTGAAACGTTTAGATTTTAACTATAACCGAACTGGAAACGGCATTCAACCCCTCTATATAGCACTATAATACTCGTTATATTCCATTTGACAGCAATAGAAAGGGACAATTATAATTCAATTATAGACTAATCGAAACGTTTCGATTAAGTTGTGAATGACAACAAGAGAGGTTGTGCTAATGATGTCAAAACAAAACGAACAGACTCCAAACGTAGCTAGTAACAAAGTGAATTTAGATGAATTAATTAAACAAATGACACTTGATGAAAAAGTGGCTCAGCTTATACAACTGGCGGTACCTTTCTATGAAGGTGCGCACGGTGACGGACTAATTACAGGACCGATGGATTCCCTTGGCATTAAAGAAGAAACGGTTCATAATTCTGGTTCGGTACTAGGTATAGCTGGAGCGGAAGAAGTTATTAATGTACAGCGCACACATCTTAATTACAATCGTCACGGCATACCTCTTTTGATGATGGCGGATATTGTGCATGGTTTCAAAACGATATTCCCAGTTCCATTAGCAATTGGATGTTCTTGGGATATGGATCTTGCGGAGAAAAGCGCAGAAATTGCTGCCAAGGAAGCAGCTGTATCTGGTGTGCATGTAACTTTCGCACCGATGGTAGATCTAGTGCGTGATCCAAGATGGGGACGTGTTGTAGAATCAACCGGAGAAGACCCATATCTAAACGCTGAGTTTTCTAAAGCTTTCGTAAGAGGATTCCAAGGTAAAGATCTTGCAAATGATATGGACAGAGTAGCCGCTTGCGTGAAACACTTTGCAGCGTATGGTGCTGCTGAAGCTGGTCGTGACTATAACACAGTAGATCTTTCAGATCGTCAGATGCGTGAGTTTTATTTGCCAGCATATAAAGCAGCACTAGATGAGGGCTGTGAGATGGTGATGACATCCTTCAACACAGTAGATGGTATTCCTGCGACAGGCAACTCTAAGTTAATGAGAAAGTTGCTGCGGGAAGAATGGGGCTTTAACGGTATTCTCATTTCCGACTGGGGAGCAGTTAGAGAATTGATCGCTCACGGAATTGCTGCTGATGAATCTGAAGCAGCGCTTAAATCGATCAAAGCAGGCGTAGACATCGAAATGATGACGGCTTGTTATGTGAAGCATTTGTCCGAGCTAGTGGAGAATAAAGAAGTGGATGAAGCGCTTATCGACGAGGCGGTCCTACGCATTTTGCAATTAAAAGAGAAGCTTGGTTTATTCGAAAATCCTTATCGTGCTGCTGATCCAGTGCGAGAGAAAGAGATCGTATTCTGCGAGGAACATCGCGAAGTTGCACAAGATCTGGCTATAAAATCTTGTGTTCTGCTCAAAAATAATGATGTCTTGCCGCTTAAGCGTGATCATAAGATCGCACTAATTGGTCCGTTTGCAGCAAACAATGATGTACTTGGTCCTTGGTCTTGGACAGGCGCTAAGGAAGACGCAGTTACGCTTGCGACTGGAATGAACAATAAGTTAAGCGGACATGGACAACTGCTAGTAGCAGAAGGCTGTGGCATTGAGACTGGCACGAAAGAGCAATGGCAAGCTGCTCTTGAAGCAGCACAGGATGCAGATATTATTGTACTCGCATTAGGTGAGCATTCGGACATGAACGGTGAAGCAGCAAGCAGAGCTGATATTCGTCTGCCACATATTCAGCTTGAGTTGGTTCGTAAGCTTAAAGAGTTAGATAAACCAATGGTAGCTGTACTATTCAATGGACGTCCATTAGATCTGCATGGTGTGTACGAAGAAGCAGATGCGATCTTAGAAGCATGGTACCCGGGTTCACAAGCGGGCAGTGCAGTAGCTGAACTTTTGTTCGGTGATGCGAATCCAAGCGGAAGATTGGTCATGTCATTCCCATATAGCGTAGGTCAAGTACCTGTTTATTACAATGCTTACAACACAGGACGTCCACAAGGTGCTCCAGATGCTCAGGTTCGTTATGTATCTCAATTTTTAGATATCCCTAATGAACCGCTGTTGCCATTTGGATTCGGCCTTAGCTATTCTGATTTTGAATATAGTGCAGCACAATTATCATCAGATGTTATAACGGTAGAAGAGTCGATTAAAGTGACTGTTACGGTGACGAATAAAGGCAGCGTTGCTGGTGTGGAGACCGTTCAACTATACGTTAGAGATATGTCAGGTGAGGTTGTACGTCCAGTTAAAGAGCTAAAGGATTATCGTAAGGTGGCTCTTCAGCCTGGAGAAAGCAAGGAGATCGAATTTGTCCTTTCGGAGAACCAGTTGCGTTACTACCATTCTGATCTTACTCATGATAGCGATGCAGGAGCATTTGTTGCATTCGTAGGTCCGAACAGCAAGTCCAATACAGCACTTCCATTCCGATTAGAGAAATAGTGTTTAACGGAAAGTAAAAAGATAATTGTAAGCATCAAGTTTACATCTAAACAATACGAAGGGGCTGTCCCAAAGGACAGCCCCAATTGTGTCGCTATTTGCTTGTGTACAAGATGTTATTCCTTAACAGCACCTATAACAATACCTTTTACAAAGAAACGTTGTAGTAATGGGTACACGATCAGGATTGGAAGAGCACTTATAAAGATTTGCGATGCTCTAAGTGTTCGCTCTGACATGTTTTTGATTTGTAATAAATCAAAGCCAGTTTGACTGCCTTGTACGATTAATGTTTGCATGAAGCTGGCAAGCGGCAAGTTCTCTACGCCCTTCATGTAGATCAGTCCGTCGAAGTACGCATTCCAGTGTCCCACCATCGTAAACAATGCAATTGTTGCAATAGCTGGCATTGAGATTGGAATATAAATCGAGATGAAGGTTCTGAAATATCCTGCGCCGTCAATAAAGGTTGCTTCTTCTAGTTCCTTAGGTACAGAGCGGAAGAAATTCAATAGCAGAATTACATTATAAACAGCAACGAGTCCTGGCAAAATTAATGCGAAAATATTATTCAGAAGGCCAAGTTTTAGTATTAGAATGTAGCCTGGCACAAGACCAGCACTGAATAACATAGTAACGACAAAGTACCAGAGATACACGTTTCTACCATGGAATATACGGCTATCCTTGGACAAAGCGTATGCAGCCATTGCGTTAACTACAAGTGCCATTGCTGTACCTAGAATAGTACGCTTAAGTGAGACCATTAGTGATGTTGTAAAGTTATCATTTTCGAATGTACGAGCGTAAGCCTCAAGGGTGAAATCGATGGGCCACAACGTAACAAGTCCTGCGTTGGCTGCTGCGGTATCACTGAAGGAAACCATGAGCAAGTGGTAGAGCGGCATCAAACATAAAATTGAAACTATGCCAAGAAAAATATAGTTGAACACGCTAAATATGCGATATGGTACGGTTTTATGATACACAAGTGGTCACCCTTTCAAGTAAATAGTTCGATCGATTCGTATTAGAAAATACGATATCCAGCGTATTTACTAGCTAGACGGTATGAAACAATAATTAGGACTAGGCTGATTAGTGATTTGAACAAGCTGACAGCAGTTGCAAAGCTGAATTGTCCGCTAAGCATAGCTTCTCTGTAGACAAATGTATCAATGATATCACCTTGTTGATAGACCATTGGGCTATACAAGTTGAATACTTGGTCAAAGTTTGCGTTAAGTACGTTACCAAGTGCAAGCGTTGCAATAACAATTAGTATCGGAGTTAGCGAAGGGATCGTAATATGCAATGTTTGTTTGATTCTGCTTGCGCCATCAACCTCGGCAGCTTCATACAGGGCAGGATTAATTCCAGCGAGTGCGGCAAGGAATAAGATCGTATTAAAACCAAATTCTTTCCAAACATCACTGAAAATGATAGTAAGTCGGAACCAAGTACCATCTCCTAAGAAGAAAATAGGCTTAGTACCGAAGAGAGCAGTCAGTAGTTGATTGATAATACCGGTCTGGGCAAGCAGATCAATCAGAATTCCTCCTAGTGTAACCCATGACAGGAAGTGAGGCAGGTAAACGAGTGTCTGAATAGATCTTTTGTAAGCCATATTCCGAACTTCGTTTAACAATAGTGCAAAGATAAATGGAATAAATAAATTCAAAACAATTTTGGAACAAGCAAAAATAACGGTATTCAGCGTAATTTTTAAGAAGTAATCATTTTCGAACATGTACCGGAAATGCTTTAAACCTACGAATGGAGAGCCTGTAATTCC
Source organism: Paenibacillus sp. L3-i20 (assembly GCF_022180385.2). Classification (GTDB taxonomy): domain Bacteria; phylum Bacillota; class Bacilli; order Paenibacillales; family Paenibacillaceae; genus Pristimantibacillus. Next base: position 1,809,173 of record NZ_BQME02000002.1, on the reverse strand, counting down.
AAGTGCAGCCGTATAATCCTGGAAGGCCATAACGATACCGCCCATAGGTATATAGGAAAAAATGAAAACGGATATTACAGCTGGAAGCACCATTAAATGAAGTATCCAAGGTATTCTGTAACCTGTTCTCTTCTTCGTTTTCCGTGAGGCTTTGAGATTGGGATGTGTTGAAGTTAGCTGGTCCATTATTCTCTCCCTTTCTAAAAATTTCATTTGTATATAAGGCGAAGCCCTGCTATATATAATACCAACACGTATGATCATCGAACTATAAGACTTTATTAGGATCGATAGGGTTTTGTTATGGAATTTTCGGGGGGAAGATAAATGATGGTTGGAAGAGGGATAGGCATGATTAGAAGAAAGTTAGGTTTTAAAATGAGCTTGTTTGCGAAAATAAATTGGCTGATTATCATCCTTTTTATTCCGGTAATCATCTTTTTCACATACTCAAACAAAGCTTCATTAGCAGTTATTGATAAAGAGCTTCAAGCATCGAATTTGAAACAGTTGACCTATTTTTCGAGCCAAATGGAAGCGCGGATTAATCAAACGATGGATTTTGTCGTTACCTTCTCAAGAGATCCGAACGTACGTAAATTTAATGGATTGAACATATGGGATGATCGTTATGATCGGATGCAGACAAAATTTGTTATTCAAGAAAAGATGATGCTCCAATCAGGGGTTATGAATATTTGGCCAGTAGAATTCACGGTATATTCACAACTGAACAAAGAGGCTATCTCGAATGCTGATAGAATGGTGCAGTATGAAGAGCAATATTTGAAAAGAAATGTTACCGGTAGATGGTCTTATGGTGATGGGGAAGCAGTCACTCCAGAAAAGCCGGCGGCATTCCATTGGTTTTATACCGATTCTTTCGGAGAACAAGATGCTCTTATAGGCAGTAATTTAGTCGTACAAGCTAGCTTTTATCATGAAAATATTCAAAATATGCTAGATGCGTATAAAACAGGCGGTCAAGGTGATCCATTGCTCTATCACAATGGAAATTCGCCGATCTTAAATCGAAGTGCTAGTGAGGATTTGTCGAGTGAACTTGTTCGTTATTTAGATGGGATAGAACTTGAAGATACGATGCAGGAAGTTGTAGAACTGGAGAATAAACGATACTTGATCAGTTCTGTGAAATCGTTTTCGTTAGGATGGCATTTAGTAGATATTGTCCCTCTCGATCAAATATTGGACCCGTTATCGAAGAATCGTAATTTATTTTATTTGGCGATGGGCTTGCTCTTTGTTGTTGGGCTTTCCGCTTCGGTGTTGCTCTATCGGAATGTTCAACGCCCAATTCGCAAGTTAATCCTTGGTTTGCAAAGTGTACAAAAGGGCGACTTCTCGGTGCGAATAGAATCGAATGTAAATAATGAGTTTGCATTTTTATTTTATCGGTTTAATGATATGTCACAGCAAATTCAAGAGTTAATTGATAATGTATTAAACGAGAAGCTTAGAGTAAGGGAAGCGACTTTAAAACAATTGCAAGCTCAAATCAATCCGCATTTTTTGTACAATTGTATCGGATATATGATCAATATGGCAGAAATGAAGGATGAAGAGGCAGTCGTTTCAATGGGGCACAATCTAAGTGCTTATTATCGGTACATGACGCGATTAGAGCGGCCAACAGCTTTCATGAGTGAGGAAGTTGGCTTAATCGTTAATTACTTGGACATTCAGAAACTTCGTAACGTTAGAATTCATTATCACATAGATATTCCAGCGGAAATGATGAAACAGCAAGTACCGCGATTAATGCTTCAGCCAATTGTAGAAAACGCAGTTATTCATGGAGTTGGAAAGACGTTTTCGTCAGGTGAAATTCGAATTACCGGTCAAATAGAAGAGGGTTTCTGCAAACTTTCTGTAGAGGATGACGGACCAGGAATGACAGAAGAACAGTTAGAGATGCTGAACGCTAGTATGAGTCAACCACTTCGGGAAGATATGGGGTACGGCTTCTGGAATACGAACCAACGTATTATTCATTTGTTCGGAGGAAAATCGAATCTTACTTTTACTAAATCGGAAATTGGAGGAGTTCGGGCCACAATCGTGTGGGAGCTCAATGCTGGCGATGTACAGCATCATCCATCCCAATAAGAAGGAGCAAAATTACATGCAAATGATCATCGTTGATGACGAAGCCCATTGGGTAGATAACCTATCTACGACTAAACCATGGCATACACTAGGAATTGAACAAGTTCATCGAGCATATTCCGCACAAGAGGCACTGCAGTTAATTGAAATTCATCCAATTGACATAGTCATTTCCGACATTCTTATGCCAGAGATGACAGGACTTGAGCTGATGGAAGAAATCCGCAATCGTGACAAAAAGATAAAATGTATTATCCTTTCAGGATATTCGGACTTTGAATATACGAAGGAAGCTCTTCGGAACCAAGCGGTTGACTACTTGTTAAAACCACCTACTGATCAGGAACTGCTCGGTGCAGTGAAATCAGCGATTAAGCAACTAGAGGCTGAGTGGGGGAACGTGAGCTCTTACGAAAGAATTGAAACGATTCTTAGAGAAAGCTTGCCTCAATTACGCAGTCAATTGTTGTTAAATGCGTTGCGGGGAGAACAACTGTCAGCTCATGAATGGGATAAAAAGCTTGAAAGTTATAACCTTCCACTTCATTTTGGTGAATGTGCGTTGTTGCTTGTTCGAATAGAAGAGGAATATGGACTGTTTCGAAGTAACGGGCAGCATTTAATGGAATTCGCTATTATGAATATTGCTGAGGAGATCTTTGGCGAATTTGCATATGTATGGAGCGCGAAAGAAGAACACGGTTATCTCGCATTTCTGTTGCAGTTCAAGGAGGAGCTTCCAAGCGCTGCTAAAGAATTGAAAGTTGAAAAAGCAGCTATACAGCTCCAAGCGAAAGTAAAGCAATACTTGAAGGGATCACTGTCCGTAGTAATGACGGAGCCATTCGATTTTCCGAGTAAACTTTCCCACCAATACCGTCATGCACTTGCTTGTTTCAGGCAAATCGTTGGAGACGAACGAGAATTTGTTATGCGGGCAGACGACCATGACCGGCAAGTATCGCAAGGGGTTTTGGACGTAATCCATGCTCCCCCTAGTTTAAAAAACTTGCTGGAGGCCGGACGATGGGATTCGGTGGACGAGAAGTTGACTCAAGTATTTGCTGAACTGGATCAGAAGTGGTCCGATTCTTGGGAACATTGCTTGGAAGCGGGGTATTTGATTGCATCCACCTTCACTCATTACTCCCATCGCAACGGACATTCGCTTGAAAGTCTTCTTGGCAGAGATATTGAATTATTGCAAAACGGAGAAGTTTTCTCTTCAATCGGTAAACTTCGGAGTTGGACATTTGACACAATGGGCAAGCTGAAGGAAAAAGCTTCTAGTGAAGTGAAGGATATTCGTTCGTTATATGTGAAGAAAATTCAGAAGTTTGTAGAGCTTAACTTACATCTCGACGTATCGCTTCGTGCACTAGCTGACCATGTAAACCTTCACCCAACCCATCTGTCCAAGCTGTACAAGATTGAAACGGGAGAAGGGGTAAGTGATTTCGTCTCGCGTCTTCGAATGGAGACGGCATGTCACAAGCTAAAAACAACGGATAAAAAGGTGTATGAGATTAGTGCGGATATCGGTTATTTGGACCCAGCATATTTCATCAAAGTATTTAAGCGACAATTCGGAACTACACCGCAAGAATATAGGGAAGGAAATTAACAACCTAACATAGTCCTATGGAAACTGAAAATATCATATAGATGGCCTCCTATACCCATTGGTAAAGTAATACTAGAACATAACTTACACAGCAGGGGGAAATCAAAATGAGTAAATTCAAGAAGTTATTGTTGCCTCTAATTGCCATTATGCTCATCGTATCGGCTTGCAGTAAAGACGATAACAAAGGAAACTCGGGCGCTGAGAATCCTGGCACAACTGCAACAACGAAATCCGAAGGTGATATTGCGTTCGAGAAGGGCAAGTACGACCCTCCAATTGAAATTAGTACCGTTATTATGCCTAAGGAATATACAAAGGGCGAATCAAAGGAAAACAATGTTCATGACCGTTGGATGCTTGAAACGCTAGGTCTAAAATATAAAAACACGTGGTATCCAGCAGGTGCTGATCAATACAAGCAGCAGCTTCAACTAGCACTTACTTCTGGTGAGAAGTTGCCAGACTTCGTATTTGTACCTACTGATCCAGTATTGACGAATCAACTTATTGATTCGAAGCAGTTCCTTCCAGTTGAAGAACTGTTCGAAAAGTATGCAAGTCCAATTTGGAAAGAGCATGCTGCCAATAACCCTGAGCTATGGTACCCGTTCACTAAGGACGGAAAGAAGTGGAACTTGCCGATTTTGGAATATACGGACAATGACAACACACTTCTATGGCTTCGTGAAGACTGGATGACAAAACTTAAGCTTGAAGCACCAAAAACAATTGCAGATCTAGAAGTTATTATGGATAAGTTCAAAAATGAAAATCCTGATGGCTTAGCTGCAAAAGATGTTTATCCATTAGCTATTTCAATGAAAAACAATACAAACACTTGGATGGGCGGACTTGACTGGTTGTTCGGAGCTTATGGCTCAGTTCAAGAGCAATGGAATAAAGATGCAAACGGTAATCTAGAATACGGCTCAGTTAATCCAGGAGCGAAGCAAGCACTTGCTAAGATGCGTGAATGGATGGATAAAGGTTATGTACATCCTGACTCCGCACTATGGGATGAAGGTAAATCAGCTGAAATTTGGACAAGTGGAAAAGCGGGCATCTTGCCTGGCGCTAACTGGGTTCCAGACTGGCCAGCTCCAGATTTGATGAAAAACGTTCAAGGTTCCGAATATAAAGCTTACCCAGTTCCTGCAGGTCCAGATGGCCATGTTGGTACGAAATGGCAAAACTCAGGTGTTAACAGTAGCTTTATGATTAATAAAGATGCAAAAAATCCTGAGGCGTTCTTCCTTTACTATAACTATCTTCTAGAAAATCTTGCTAATCCAGTAGCAGGCGGCAACTTCGAATATGGTTTCGCTAAAGGTTATGACTGGGATATTATTGATGGTAAACCTACAAATGAAAAAGAAAAAATCGATGGTTTCTTCGACAAATTCCCATACATTACAGGACCAGCTCGTATTCCTAACCTTTACATGAGTACTCTAGTGAAGCTAGCGAACGGCGAGAAAGCTGAGACTCCTTATGAGAAGCAACAAGAACTATTCCGCAAACCAGAAAACTGGTATGCTGCAAAAGTTGTAATGTCACAAGCTGACGTTCGTAAACAAAACTACTTTACTGGTGCAGCAACTCCTGCAATGATTGAAAAGTGGAACTTGCTTCGTCAATCTGAGCTAGAAACATTCAATAAAATCGTTTACGGTAAATTGCCTGTAGATGCATTCGATGATTTCGTTACTAGCTGGAAAGCAAACGGCGGCGAACAAGTAACGAAGGAAGTTAATGAATGGTTCCAATCTGTTAATACGAAATAAGACATTTTTAATCAAGCTCCGTCACTAATTAATAGTGACGGAGTTTTTACGTTCCCAATGTTACTCGATTAACGAAATTGTAATGAAATTTTTACCTGAAAAATTAAAGAGTATATCTGTTCATTTTTTGTCACTTTGTGTCGATTAATGTAGAGTGAAGTCGATTATAAGGAGCGGGGCAAATGCGGTTTTTCCGAAAGTTACAATTATCAGCTAAATTAATTTGTTTTTTACTGATCGCTCTGGTTGTTGTATTTGGTGTCTATGGCATGGTGAACTTAAGCACTTTGAAAAAAGTGAGCATCGAGAAGGCGGAAATAGAAGCAAGTAGTGCTGGTAAAGCTTATTCTCAACTTATTACGTCCGCTATGCATGGTTATGAATCTACACTAACGACGTTATCTCAATCTTTAATCAGTTTGAGTGAGGTAGCGGACCGCGATGATGCGGAAAAGCTATTGAAAAATATATTAGAGATAAACCCAACTATACATGGTGTATATACACTTTGGGAGCCTAATGCGTTTGATGGAAAAGATGTAGAAGTTGCCTCAAGTAAACAAGAAGGAATTGACCCATCCGGGCGATTTAACGTTTATTTTGTACGTGATGAAGGTGCGATTAAGCGAGAAATATTAGCAGATTATATGCAAGAAGGAGTAGGAGATTATTATTCAGTTACGAAGAAAACGAAGAAATTGCAATACATAGATCCTATCATTTATGAGATATCTGGTAAGAAAGTACTTATTAGTACGATTGTGAAGCCGATTCTAGATGATAAAGGTGAAGTATTAGCCATCGTGGGAATAGATCTATCAATGAGCGGATTGCAGGAGGCAGCTGCTGGGTTCAAACCTCTTGGCGGTTATGTATCTTTGGTGACCGGGGATGGCTTATATATAGCAAATCCAAATGATTCAACTTCCATTGGTAGGCACTTTGGCGATAATCCAGGTAAGGTTAAATTGTGGGATAGCCTAATGAATGGGAAGGCATCATCGGGTTATACAATAAACTCTAAAAATAAAGAAGTTTTGAGGTCTTTTGAAACGCTCGATCTTCCTGGCTCTGATCAAGTGTGGCTTACACAAACAGCAGTTGAGAAGGAACAAATTTTTGCAAACTTTGAGCGCAGTAGGGTCATATCAATGGTGATGACAGTAGGTGCGATGCTGCTGTTAGGTGTAATCGTATTTATTATGGTAAAAGTAATGATCGTAAGTCCGATTCGATCTCTGATGGGCAAGATGAAAGAAATGGCAGAAGGGGATTTAAGGGGACAGCTTGTTGTCCGTACGCAAGATGAAATTGGTCAGATGGAAGAAGCCTTTAACACAATGTCTCAAAAATTAAGAGATATGTTTAGACAAGTATCCGATCTCGCAATGTCTGTAGGTGCAACCTCGCAAGAACTAACGGCAGGGGCAGCCGAGACAAGCAGAGCTTCCGAAACAATTGCAGAATCGATTCAAGCTGTAGCGGAAGGTGCGCAAACACAAAGTCGTACATCTGAGGATACATCACGTGCCATACTCGAGATGGCTGAAGGTGTAATGCGAATATCAGAATCGAGCGGTGAGGTTACAGCATCCATAGAGGAAGTAGCAGACCAAACAAGACGCGGAAATGAGCGAATTCAGCTGGCAGTAGAGAAGATGGGCTCCATCCAGCAAACTGCTACACATACAGAAGAAGCGTTACGTCAGCTTGCAGGCAAAACGGATGAGATTAGCAGTGCTATTCAATTGATTACGGATATTAGTGTGCAGACCAACTTACTTGCATTAAATGCAGCAATTGAAGCGTCGAGAGCAGGCGAGCACGGTAGAGGGTTTGCGGTGGTTGCCGGTGAAGTTAGGAAGCTCGCTGAGGGTGCTAAGTCTGCATCGAGTAAAATTGCAATGATTTTACGTGAAGTTCAAGCTGAGACAAGACAAGTCGAAGCTTCAATGCAGGAAAGTGTGCGAGAGATCAAAGTTGGTGTTGATGCTGTGCATGTAAGTGGTGTTCTCTTCACAACAATTCTGCAAGAAGTGGTACGCGTGAATGATCAACTTCAAGAGGTCTCAGCAGCTTCGGAGCAGATGACAGCAGGTACAGAACAAATATCTGCGACTGTTAATTATCAATCTGAGCTTGCAGATAAGGCTTCAGCCGAAGCACAAAGCGTAGCCGCAGCAGCTGAACAGCAGCTCGCTTCCATGGAACAAGTTAGTGCAGCATCTGCTTCACTCAGTGATATGGTGCAGGAATTGCTCGATAATCTGTCCAAATTTAAAATATAATTGGTTCCTATTTAAAAGAAATGTAAAAAACACCTCCAATGCTGCCTCCATATTTTACAATATGGTTGCAATCTTTGGGGGTGTTTTCATATGTGTCACAGGCTATGGCGCCAGTCCCAGAATGTGAACGTGGTGCATTTATTATTGAAAGTTAGGTGTCTTAATAAATAGCATACACTTTTACTAAAAATGAAGACGTAGCACCAGATGGATTGGCAATATAAAGTGATCTTGCCGATATGACGGTCGAAGTATTTCCACTAATCACATCATTTAATTCCGTAGGATCTGTACCCGCAGACACATCCCGTTTGACATCAAATGTGATGTCATACTCGTCTACTCCTCCGCCTTCTACTTCCCATCGTAATCTTTTTGTACCCGGAGGAAGAACCTCTGTACTAAAATTTCCGCTCGAACGATGTTTCTGACCACTTAATGGAGCTTTCTCAGATCTGATACTTGTTACTAATTCTTGTGGCATGGCGTTCCCTCCAAATTTTCTATATATTTACTTACATTCCCATTCATATTGTAGAAGTTCATCCTATAGAACTTAATTTTAAATCGGCGCTATCCTTTACTGGTGGAATTGGACGGTTTTTGTTTTTATGGATCTTGACGGTCAAATTGGATGATGTTACTATTTAATAGACCGACGGTCGGTCTATATACATGGAGGTGCTGGTTTGAGAATTATAAAAAAGCATGACGAACGAAAAAATGAAATTTTAGATGTTGCAGAGGTGCTATTTGGTACAAAAGGATACTCGAAAACAACGATAAATAACATTTTACAGATGGTTGGTATTGCTAAGGGTACGTTTTATTACTACTTTCAATCGAAAGAAGAAGTAATGGATGCCATCGTGATGAGGTTTATCGAAGGGGGGGTATTAGCTGCCAAAGCTATCATATCCCGTTCGGATCTAACAGCCCATGAGAAGATGTTCCAAATTCTAATGGCGCAAAAACCCGACAGTGAACGGAAGGAACAAATGATCGAACAACTGCACCAAGCGAATAACGCTGAAATGCATCAGAAAAGCCTTGTAGAAACGATTCTACAATTGACACCAATTTTAACCGAAGTGATTGAACAAGGTATTGAGGAGGGAGCTTTCACCACTGACTACCCTGAGGAAACGATACAGTTTCTACTTGTCTCTTCACAATTTTTGTTTGATGAAGGAATATTTCAATGGGAGCCTCACGAGTTAATGAGAAAAGCTGAAGCATTCACTTCTATTATGGAAAAGTCGCTAGGAGCAGCACCAGGCAGTTTTAGCTATATTCTAGGTGTTATTAGCAAAAATGATAGTATCACATGAACGGGAACTAACATGGGGTTAAAAAAATAGAGGGACGAAAGGAGTACTCTGACAAGATGTTGATCAAAATGCTTCGTAAAGATTTTCGCAGAAATAAAAGTTTAACGATTACTCTATTTCTACTTGTATCTCTTTCGGCGTTGTTAGTTGCCAGTGGCTCTAATTTGATCACAGAATTATTTCATTCAATGAATGCTCAGCTTACGAAATCAAAAGCGCCACACTTTGTCCAAATGCATGCTGGAGAAATTGATCAGGCTGCAATTGACCGTTTTACTGCAAATAACAAGCTTGTGAAACAACAACAGACGGTAGAGATGCTGAACATTGACGGATTAAACCTCTATTTAGCTGATGCAGCGAATCCAGAGAGCACGAGTGTAATGGACCATTGTTTTGTGACCCAAAATGAGAAGATGGACATATTGCTAGATATGGAAAATAAGAAGCTACAGATTAATAAGGGAGAAATTGCAGTTCCAATCTACTATATGCAACACAAAAATATGAAAATCGGCGATAAAGTCACTATCCGAGATGGGACATTTGAAATGGCGTTTACTGTTGTTGATTTTGTCCGAGATATTCAAATGAACCCATCCATCATTCATTCCAAACGGTTTGTGATAAGTGATTCGGATTGGCAAGGGTTAAAAAGTAATGTTGGCGAGATCGAATATTTGATCGAATATGAGTTGCTTGATACGAGTAAACTGACCCAGTTTAGAAATAACTATCAAGCATCCAATTTACCAAAGCTTGGCCCAACTCTTGACCATCAGTTGTTCAAAATGATTAACGCAATTACAGATGGTATTTTGGCTGCAGTGGTGTTGTTAGTCAGCTTTTTGTTAAGTCTTATCGCTATCTTTAGTTTAAGGTTTACGATTCTTGCTGCCATAGAAGAAGATTACAGAGAGATTGCGGTGATGAAGGCAATTGGGATTGGGCATCGAGATATAAAAAAAATGTATTTGTTAAAATATGTAGTTATCGCAGCAATGGCATCTCTAGTTGGTTATGGTGTTTCTTTAGTAGTAAACGGACTATTTACAGCAAATATTGAACTATATTTTGGCAAGGCCGCGAAGGGATTATTATTACATGCGATACCGATTGTTGCAGTAGCACTTTTATTTATAATGGTTATGTTCTTTTGTATGCGAACGCTCAACATGTTCAAGCATATATCCGCAGTAGAGGCGCTTAGATCGGGGAAGGTTGGACTTGTACGAAAGAAGAAGAGATTGTTAACATTACCGTTGCATAAGAGTAAACGATTGAATGTGCCTGTCTTTTTAGGACTAAAAGATGTCGTCGATCGGTTTAAAATGTATCGATTACTGTTGTTCGTGTTTATTATAGGATCATTCATCATTCTTGTGCCGCTTCATTTATTAAATACGTTGCAATCCTCTGGCTTCAACACTTATATAGGTATTGAGCGAAGTGATATACGAATTGATTTGCAGTATTCAGATAATATCGTAAGTGAATTTAAGCGTTTGTCTGCTCATTTAAAAGAAGACAGGGATGTAGAACAGTTTTCGTTACTGCAGACCAGTTCGCTCAAAACTGTAAATGAGGATGGTATTTTAGAAAATATATCGGTTGAATCAGGTGACTTTTCTATTTTCCCATTGGAGTATGTAAAAGGTGCAGCACCGATTCGAGAAAATGAGATCGCAATATCCTATCTAAACGGTAATGAGATGAACAAAGAGGTCGGAGATGTTATTCGTTTAGTTGTGAATGGACAAGAACTAGGAATGACAGTTAGCGGTATATATCAAGATGTCACTAATGGCGGTCGTACAGCACAGGCAGTATTGCCATTCCAGCCTGAAACCGTACTTCGATTCGAAGCTATTATTGATGTAAAACCACATGTAGCAGTACAGGAGAAAACCAATGAATACGGGCAAGCTTTCCATACTGCGAGAGTTACCGATCTAAAAGGGTATTTAGGCCAAACATTAGGCAATACGATTGAAATGCTGAAACTTGTGGCAACCGTTTCCATCATCATAGCGGTACTTGTATCTATTCTTATTACTTCATTGTTTCTGCGTATGATTGTAGCGAAAGATTCGGCTCAGATTGCAATAATGAAAAGTATAGGATTTTCCTTGCAATCGATTCGGATGCAATATGTTACAAAATCTTTAGCAGTACTAGGAATAGGTATCATTGTGGGATCAATTATTTCTAATACATGGGGTCAAAGTGTAGCAGGGGCTTTATTTTCGTTTATGGGTGCTTCCAAAATTGAGTTCGCAATCGATCCACTACAAGCTTACGTCATTTGTCCACTTGTTCTGATGATTGCCGTAACCGCTGCGGCATATGTAAGTATGAAATCGATGAATAAAACAAGTATAGCGGAGCTAAATGCTGAATAAAGGAGTGAACAATCGATGGAGATTCTTTTGGAAGCGAAAGAACTAAGCAAATCGTATCTACTGAGTCCAGATCATGAACAACATGTTTTGAAAGACATTAATGTGCAAATAAAAAAGGGTGAGTTTGTTTCCGTAATGGGTCCTTCGGGGTCGGGTAAATCGACGTTTCTGTATAACATTAGCGGTATGGATAAGTTGAGTACGGGAAGTGTTGTATTCGCTGGTGAGGAACTTTCATCGTTTTCTGAAGTTGAGCTATCTAATTTACGTTTAAATAAGATGGGATTTATTTTTCAAAACATTCATCTCTTAAAAAATCTATCTATTCTCGACAATATTGTATTAACCGCTTATATGGCGAAAAAACGAAGCCGTAGCGATATTAATAATAGGGCAAAAGAAATCATGATGAGGTCAGGCATTGCAGAGCTAGCCAACAATGATATCTCGCAAGCTTCGGGCGGACAATTACAAAGAGTTGCCATTTGCAGAGCATTAATTAATAACCCCGATATATTATTCGGTGACGAACCAACAGGCGCACTTAATTCCAAATCTGCAAGTGAAATAATGGATATATTAGCGGATATCAATCAGTCAGGAACAGCGATTCTATTAGTAACGCATGATGTTAAAGTTGCGGCAAAATCGGAGCGTGTTTTATTTATGATAGATGGATGCATCGTGGATGAATTACTGCTAGGAAAATATATAAAAGGTGACGAGGATAATAAAAAAAGAGAAGTGCGACTCACCGACTGGCTATCGAAAATGGGTTTTTGATTCATGATGGCAAGAGCATTCTCATGCGGATGCTCTTTTTTGTTTCATTGAGAATAATTTTCATTTATAATAAGTGAAAAGGGACATTATTAGAGGTGAACCAACGTGAAATACGATGAACAAATCGCTCTTTGGAATCATACAGCGGTTAAAGTTTTTGATATTAGACGCAGTGTAATGAATTCAGGGCAATGGCTGGAGTATCGCTTCCCCGCTAGCGGCTTTATTTACGGTGTTCGTGGTTTGGCGAATCTAGTATTGGATGGTCACGTTCATCGAATAGAACGTTATTATGTACTACATGGTGCTAAGGGCATGAGTATGATGATTGAGGCAGAGGAAGAGTTCGAATTTTATTTGTTATTTTATCGAGCGAAGCTTGCTTTCTCCGGTTGGAGAGAACTGAGACAACTGCTGGATCGAAAAAGCCCCTTCGAGGGACACTTCGGATTTGAACCTGAAGAACCGAGAACAATGCTTCTATTAATGTCTTCGATGGAACAGACTTTAAATAGTCTAGGCAGTTACGGCAGCGTAGAAATTAAAGGGTTATTTTATCAGTTTGTTCATGAAGTGTTACGGCACCAATACATTATCAGGACTGGTAACGGTCAAGCTGATCTTGTAACGCTAGTCATACGTTATATTCATAACCATTATCATGAGGGAATTACCCTAGATTATTTAGCGAATAGATTCAACTATAGTCCACGTTATTTATCGACGAAGTTTAAACAGCAAACCGGTTATAGCCCAATCGAATATCTTATTCAATATAGGATTAAACAATCCAAACAATTATTGCTCGAGACAGGAACGACTTTGCGAGTTGTTGCAGAGCATGTCGGTTACTCAGATGAATATTATTTTAGCAGATTGTTCAAGAAACAGACGGGGGTGTCGCCTACTCGTTATCAATTAACGATGCGAGAGAAGAGCGCATCGGATAATAGTCCATTTGCAGGCGCTAAATTGTCCATTGGCGGACTTCGATTACGAGGCTATAGTTTAACTGGTAGTGATAATCATTACCAATACTATGGCGGAGGGTTTTCGAACATGAATAGAAATAAGAAATCATCACTTATCTTGAGTACATTACTCAGTTTAACATTGCTGCTTGGGGCTTGTTCTGGAGGGGGAGCAAACGTTGGATCTAGTGCTTCTCCATCTCCATCCGCATCAGCTATATCTGCAACGGCAGCTACAACTTCTGAAGCCGAGAGTAAAGAAACAACTCGTACAGTCTCTACTGTAAAAGGAGATGTTATCGTTCCAGCAGATCCAAAACGTGTTGTTGTATTATATATGCTGGGAGATATAGTGGCGTTAGGTGTTGATCCAGTCGGTATTTCTGAAATATATGACGGTGCTGCATTTACAGAGCAATTAAAAGATACACAAACGTTAGGTCATCATGATGAAGTCAATCCTGAAGCAGTATTATCGCTTGAACCGGATTTGATTATCGTTTCGTCTGAGAAGGGTTATAATATGTTGCATAAAATTGCACCTACCGTTCTTATTCCAACCGATAAGGTAACAACAAATGAACGGATTCTGAAGCTTGGTGAAGTATTTGGCAAGGAAAAAGAGGCTCAGTCATTGTTAAACGATTTCCATGGGAAAGTGGAAGAAAGCAGGGAAAAACTTCGTTCATCTGGTGTACTTGATAAGACAGTTACAATACTCGAAGGCGGAGTAAAAGAAATGATGATTATCGAAAGTAAGGAATACGGTCGTGGTTCTCAGATTGTATATGACTATTTAGGCATGAAGGCTCCAGAGATTATTCAAGCGAAAGTTGATGTTGCAAAAGCAGCTATGAGTGAGAACGTTTCAATGGAGGTGCTTCCGGAGTTTGCAGGAGATATTTTGTTACGCAGCTCTTGGGAAGGAATGGACGACCTTTCGGATAATGCGATATGGAGCAGTATTCCCGCAGTAAAAGAAGGTAGAGTAATTGAAGCCGAGTTCGGACTATTCTTTTATACCGATTTGTTCTCTCTGAACAGTCAATTGGACTATATTACAAATGAGCTCCTCGCAACGGCATCAAATAAATAATTGGGATTATGATGAAAAGAATTGCCTCTTCACTGATAAGGTGAAGAGGCTTTTTTGTGTGAACAAGTTAAATAACTGTCTCACAGTTGTGGGTGATTCTACTTAATGATGCGGAATCGCAAATGTGTTACGTTGCCGGAATCGATAACACGTGTACTTTCTAATTCAATACTCTCCTGACCGATATGTTCAAATAGTCGTGTGCCTTCACCAAGTAGAGTAGGAACGATTTGAATTTGAAGTTCATCAAGGAGCCCCGCCTTTAAATATTGTTGTGCAATATCAGCTCCACCCAGCACACAAACATATTTATCACCTGCGGCAGATGAAGCTTGTTTAAGTGCGCTATCAATACCATCTGTTACGAAAGTAAACGCTGTTGCACCTTTTGCGAGCTCCGCAGGAGTATGATGAGTTAATACAAAGTGAGGGACGTCGAAGGGATTATCAATAAACCCATCAACCTTATCCCCAATATCATAGGTTCGTCTCCCCATAATAATTGCGCCAATCGTATTTAATTGTTCATCGATAACTTCTGTGCTAGTACCAGACGGAGCAAAAAACCATTGATGCAGCCTTGGAGCGGGATCACCGTTAGAAGCAGCAATAAATCCATCCAGTGACATCGTTATGTCCAAAATAACTTTTGCCATACATATTTGTCCCCCTATCAGTAAGTGTCAGTCTATTTATATCTCAATCTTAACAGAAGACATAAACCTTCGTTTCTTTTCAATTGCTATTCATTTGAATAATAGTCGATAATAAAATCGCAAAATTTGCGAGCAGCAAGGGAGAGGAAACGTTTTTCTGACCAAATAATATGGAAAGGTTCGTCAACACGGCAAACGAATCTTGGCGAGATTCCGGCTTCTTGGAAAAATATATCGTTCATTTTCTGAAAAACAAACTGTTCTTTGTAACCAATTTCATGTGGGTAATCGGCTTTTTTACATTGCTGTGGGAATTATACATCCTAGATGTGATGACTTGTACTACGCCTTTTCTAAACTATAAGTCATTTATGAGTTGCAAAAAATACGAATAGTGTATATATTATATATATACGGTAGTCACTGAATTGACAGCAGGTGGTGAAAAATCATGAAAATAATAATATCCAACGCATCGAGCGATCCGATCTATATTCAAATTATGAATCAGATTAGACAAAGCATACTAAGCGGTGAGCTGCATGCAGGAGACAGCCTTCCCTCCATAAGACAACTAGCCAAAGATTTGCAAGTAAGTGTAATTACAACCAAACGTGTCTATGAAGAGTTGGAAAATGAGAAGCTAATCGACTCTGTCGTGGGTAAGGGTTGTTTCGTATCAGGAGCAAATAAACTATTCATTCGGGAGCAGCGTATGAAACGACTAGAAGAGAAAATGATGGAAATGATTCGGGAAAGTAAGGAATTATGTATGAGTCAACAAGACTTAATCAATCATCTAACTATATTGTTTGAAGAGGAGCAGACCCCATGAACGCAATAGAAGTACGAAATCTAACGAAAAAATATTCTCAATTCGCAGTCGATAACGTATCTTTGGATGTGAAAAAAGGTTATATTACCGGACTAATTGGTCCAAATGGTGTTGGTAAAAGCACCTTAATTAAGATGATGCTCGGTATGATCCGCCCTGACTCTGGGACTGTAAAAATATTGGGCTGCAATATGCCGAAACAAGAAGTCGATATAAAAGAGCGAATTAGCATTGTGTCAGACGATTGTTTTTATTATGAGCATCTTACAATTCGTGATTCTATGAAGATGATTGCACCTTTTTATAAGAAGTGGAACGAAGCAAAGTTTAAGAGTTATCTTGAACAATTCGAGTTGTCCCCAAAGAAGAAGATAGAAGAGTTATCCAAGGGGATGAAAGTTAAGTTTTCTCTTGCGGTTGCCTTATCCCATGAGGCAGAGCTATTAATTATGGATGAACCTACTTCTGGACTTGATCCTGTATTTAGAAGAGAATTACTTGATTTACTTGCGGATTTAATGCAAGACGAAAGAAACTCGATAATCTTCTCGACCCATATCACAACAGATTTAGATCGTATCGCAGACTACATTACTTTCATCAATCGTGGAAAGCTCGTATTTAGTGAATCAAAGGATGATGTGCTGGAAAGATACGCGATCGTGAAGGGCGACTTACAGCTGCTTGATTCAGATATTAGAAAAAAGTTTGTCGGGATTCGTGAGACTACCGTTGGATTTGAAGGATTAGTAGATAATAGACAAGAAGCTTTACAATTGTTTGGAAATCTAGCCTATTTCGATAATCCCTCCTTAGAGGACATCATATATTTTACCGCCAAGGGAGGACGTATTCGTGGTTAATTTGCTTCGGAAAGACTTCATCGCTATAAAGAGCTCAATAGGACTCTGTTTTTTTTATCTCGTTGTATTTAGTGCCTTTTTTATTGGAAAAGATTCGTCTTTTCACATCATAGCTATTTATACAGCTTTCGCCTCAATTGGTGTTGTTACGATGGTAGATATTAAAAACTATAACCATAATTTTCTGGTCACGTTGCCAGTTAGCCGCAAACAAATTGTTAAAGCCAAATACGTAACAGCAATCATGATTACGATTTTAGGGATTATTGCTACTTACGCCGTTCACATGCTCGTCAAACAGGCTTTGCCAGAGCTTAACAAACCAGACTATTTGGTCATCGATATACTGGTCCCAGTAATAATACTGCTTCTTCTTATTTCAATTTATATGCCGTTATTTTATTCGCTCAGTAAAAAAGGAGCTGGTATTATCAATGGTATATTCATATTAATTCTGATTGCATTGGCTCAGCCTACAGCAATGATTATGCAAATGATTAATGAAAAAGGTTCTAATATTGATCTAATGATAGTTCTTATTTCGGCCGCTAGCTTATTATTATTTATTGCTTCCTATTACTTAACGGTATATCTGTTTACTAAAAAGGACTTGTAGTAGTCCGCACAGTTTAACGTGTTCACTGACATTTTTACTCTTACATTACTGCCGTAGGCAGTAATAGGTGAAATAATAGATTTTAATTCTAGAAAATGAAGCCCACCAACATAGAAAGGAGCATCAAGGGTTAATCCTTGCATGGTCCTTTTGTACGTTCGAATTATTTCTAGCTCAGCGACTATGGCTGAAGTTTTCGATTCCAATGACGATGTTTAGCAATCGCTGCAATGAATGAAGCTGCAAAATCTGCATTACCATTATGCCCAGCCCCTATTAGAATACCAGCTGATTCAGAACCGCTAGCACCTGTATATTCTACCGGAACTCTTGCGGCAGCAAGCAACTCCTTACCTTCTCCTACAGCGGCTATCGTCTTGTAATGAAGGAAAGCTTCTCTTACAAAATCTGCCCCTTTCACATCACTTAGTAACTCATCTACGCTTTGACGTCCGCAAGCAACATAGACTGCATCATAAAGTACAGAAGCAGCTGTCAGCAATGACTGATGAGGTTCAAGCGTTGTGTTATCGTCCCCTTGTATTGGAGCTTGTGTTTTACTAATGATCTCTACCGCTACTTTCGCCTCGGTTAATGCTTGCTTCAGTTGATTAACCTCCGCAGCCGAAAAGCCGTTGCCGACTAGGATAGCAACTTTACGTGTTGCGGCAGTGTTGACTGTATTCATCATGCTTAGTGCTGGTGAGATGAAAGTAGGTTTCGCAGCAACTCCTTTAGTTGCTGTCGCTCCGATAGTTACTGCGACTTTTTCTGCTAATTCTTCTGCTACTTGACTAAAAACATCAATTACACGTTGACGCACTTCTTTGGACATCACTTTGCCAAGCTCAAAGCGGAATGCGTCTACGATCTGACCCTTCTCCACATCAGACATACTATGCCAGAACATCGCGGCTTGGCTGTAGTGATCGTCAAAGCTATTGCTTCGAGCCTTAATTTTCCGTCCGTCGACCTTCTCCTCATAATGACGGTATCCGCCATCCTCTTGTGATGCTGGAGCCGGAGCATTATTAGCAATACCATTCCGATGATAACTCGTTTGCCCTGGATTGATCATCATCCGGTGCATTCCGTCCCGTTGATTATTATGAACAGGTACGATCGGTCGATTGATCGGAATTTCTGCAAAGTTTGGTCCACCGAGTCGGAGCAATTGCGTATCCGTATAGGAAAACAATCTTCCTTGCAGTAGCGGGTCGTTTGTAAAGTCGATTCCTGGAACGACATGACCCGTATGGAACGCAACTTGTTCTGTTTCTGCGAAGAAATTGTCTGTGTTGCGATTCAAAGTCATTTTGCCAATGATCCGTACAGGCACAACTTCTTCTGGCCATAGTTTTGTTGCATCCAAAATATCAAAGTCGAAGCTAAATTCATCTTCTTCTTTCAAAATTTGAACTCCGAGCTCAAACTCAGGATAGTTTCCTTGCTCAATGGCGTTCCATAAGTCACGGCGGTTAAAGTCAGGGTCCTTGCCAGCTACTTTCTGCGTCTCATCCCAGACTAAGGAGTGAACCCCTAATTTCGGTTTCCAGTGAAACTTAACGAAATGTGATTTTCCTTTTTCATTAATAAAGCGGAACGTATGTACACCAAAACCTTCCATCATTCTGAACGAGCGTGGCAGCGCTCGTCCAGACATAACCCACATAATCATATGAGCACTTTCCGTATTCGTACTAACGAAATCCCAGAACGTATCATGTGCTGAAGAAGCTTGGGGAATTTCGTTTGGAGGTTCAGGCTTCACGGCATGGATAAAATCAGGAAATTTAACGGCATCCTGAATGAAAAATACGGGCATGTTGTTGCCTACAAGATCATAATTTCCTTCTTCTGTATAAAATTTCACTGCAAATCCACGAACATCTCTGACTGTATCGCTGGAGCCGCGGGAGCCTGCTACGGTAGAGAAACGAACAAACACCGGAGTTTGGAGTGAAGGATCTGTTAGAAACTTTGCTTTAGTAAATTCTGCAATCGATTCATATAACTCAAATACACCATGTGCGCCGAAACCTCTTGCATGAACGACACGCTCTGGAATACGCTCATGGTCGAAGTGAGTCATTTTTTCCCGGAAATGAAAGTCCTCCATTATTGTAGGACCGCGGGGACCAGCTTTTAAAGAATGTTCATCATCCTCCACACGCAAGCCTTGATTCGTCGTCATCGTTTGCCCATCGTTCTGGACACGATAGGCGTTCAGTTGTTCCTGTTTCTCATTATTAGTTGGTTGTGTGACTGCATCATTTGTTTTGTTATCCATCAGAACTATACCTCCTGTAAGCGATTAGGTGGTAGTATTTTCTATTCCGCTTGAATCTATCCTGTATTTCCCAAAGAAAGCTATTGTTAATTACACAGAATTAACATCGCTTAGTGATATGGTGCAGCAATTGCTTAATGATTTGTCCAAGTTTAAAATCTAATCATTAAATGATAGGAAAGCAGTTGCTAAATAATAAGAATAAACCTAAGCCTCTGAGTAAAAGAGACCTAGGTTTATTTGTGACTGTCTGCCTTTACACGACAGCGGCTGCTACCCAATTTGCATAATATTAAGTGCTACAGAAACAAATTTAATAGTGTTTACATTCGTATTAATTAATTCCAATGTATTTGTCCCGGGTCCGGTATTAAATACGGCTGAACCTGAAGCACCGGTAAATTCGGAATTTAAATCTGGAATTGCAGTAGTTCCGGCTAAACTCTGATACATAGGAATATCATTTAATGCTAATAAAACTCGTACAGTTACTCCAAGCGCTTCGGGACATGCGATAATGCTATAGGAAGCATAGTAGGTAGAATTCGGCGCTAATGTAACAAAAGTTCTCGTAGCAGGGTCAAGTTGAATGCCGGATCCATTGACAACATTAGCTTCTATAAATGCAACTGGTTGATTCGATCCTACATCTTGGTAACCGAATCCATACATTGCTGCGTTGTTGTTAGTTACTGCACTCCCACTTGCGTTTTCAAGTTCCACGATACGAATGTTAACTGTGCTGAAGTTAATACCTGGAATACCAGCAGGTGGGAAGCCAATGAGCTGTACAATACTTGGATTAGGAGTAGCTGGCGTATTGAATACCACACCACCGGATACAGTTGAGACTGGAGTATTGAGTCCAGGAGGAATCGTTGCTGGGAACGATAGCGTTTGAGATCCCGGAATAATTGATCCATTCAGAGTTAATTGAGCAGATGCGACCTGCCCGATTACTGGCATACTGAATTGTGCATTATATTCGATAAGATAGGATAGACCAGCAGCTAATGTGATGTTGGAAAAACCTTGTAATTGAATGGATGATCCATTCTGTACTAGAGTTGTTAAGATAGCAGGAGATCCATTAATAGGTATGGAACCACAGCCGCCTGAACAACCAAAGTCTGCGCTGCTTGACATAAGTTTCACCTCTCGTTTTCAACCAAACTCAGATCAATAATGTGATGGTTCTTAATATAGTATTCTTAAATATAGATATGGAACCGAGCATCAGTCTATCTATCACAACAAAAAAAGATAGAGCCTCAGAAAATATCTGACCTCTATCCATATTTGTAGCGGATGTTTTATTTTCGTATGCCAAAGTGTCTTTCTAAAAGCTCTTTAAACGTAACAATGTCAACTTCCTCTTTAGTAACATCACCATTCACCCATTGAGTAAAAGAAGTATCGGTTAACGTTACATTTCCTTGATCAGTAAGCTTTGTAATTAAAGGATGTTTATTAAACGTAGATTCTGGATGTTCGATAACAGTGGACTGAACTTCATTACACTCATCTAAGTCCGTAAACGTGTATGATGAATCGAAAGCATAACCAATTTTCCAATCGGTATCTTTATGTTTGATCTTCATCTCAAAAGCATAGTCGTTTGGTCCATCTGACAGCTTCTTGACTCTAAACTCGCCATTGGTTGAAGTGAATACTTCCCCACTCAAGGGAAGAGGATTTAATGAAAGGTTCGCACCAAATCCAGTATCTACAAGATAAGTAGTATCATTATAACGAAGCAATATTACAACATGTGTTTTTCCAAGAGTCACATACTGTTGAGTGTCACTTTTGAAGGTAATTCCTCTTGTTAAACGGACATCAAACCCATTCTGCATCAAAAACAAATATAAGATCGCATTTAGTTCATAACAAAGCCCCCCTTCATTATTTACGATTATTTTATCAATTAAATAGTTTTTAGTGACAGCATCTCTTTTTCCTTCGAACACACGCAAATTTTCAAATGGAATAGCTAATGCTGTTCGTTCAAGTACAGTGTTCAACCGTTCAAAAGAGATTGTTTCGTTAGCAGGGAAACTAATTCTTCTGCGAAATAATAGATCAAATTCATTCATTAGTTATCCCTCCGATCATTATTTATTTTCCTGCTATTAGAATCCGTTCCAGACGATCGTTTGCTCTACTGGCATGCGGGAAGATGGATGTGCAGCTATCGCAGCCTTACCGATTGGAAGCAGCATAACAGGTACAAATTGATCCGGGATGTTGAATGCTTTAATCAATTCATCACCGTTGAACCCGCCAATTGGGCAAGAATCAAGCCCTTTTTCTTTTGCAGCCAGCATAAGCACCATAGCAGCAAGTGATGAATTGAGAATGGCAGCTTCGCGAGGAAGTCCAGCATAATTTGCATAGGCGCCTTCGATTTGCTCGATTAAGCTATCTTTCA
Source organism: Paenibacillus sp. L3-i20 (assembly GCF_022180385.2). GTDB lineage: Bacteria > Bacillota > Bacilli > Paenibacillales > Paenibacillaceae > Pristimantibacillus. Next base: position 1,787,073 of record NZ_BQME02000002.1, on the reverse strand, counting down.
CCTTTTCTGGCAGCAGTCCAGCTTCAACTGCGGGACCGAAAACAGCCTCTGCATTGCGATTAGCTTGCAAATTTCCCAATACTGCGATTACTGCTGATGCTTCTACGACTTGTTTTTGCCCATAAGCAATTGGTAGAAGTTTTTCTTTGGCTGCTTGATCAGTGATCGCTAGAAAAGTCCAGTGTTGAAGATTCCATGAGGAAGGTGCATAGTTAGCGGTGTCGAGTAGATATATAACTTCTTCTGTGCTCAATTGATGAGTAGGGTCAAAATGTTTAACCGCATGTCGTTCTCGAACAATCGTGGACAAATCGAACTGTACTTGATTAGTCAATATAAATACAACTCCCTTATTTTGAATGGAATATCGTTATACTTCAATTTGCTCTTTGATAACCATTTTTTTGTTCACAGATCTTCGTCCCAATGTATTCGTTCCGATTACACCGACTATAATCAGTATTGATCCGATTATCGAATAGATTGTGATTTGTTCGTTTAGGAAAATGGCTCCCGCCCCGATGGATACGATAGTTGAGAGGTTGGAGAATACACTTACCTTGGAAGCCTCAACTTTGGATAAAGCGTAGTTTGACATTAAAGCAGTTAACAAGGATGACAACACACCAAGATATAAAATCGACAAGATGAAGGTGGAATTCGTTAGTGGTGTAATAAATTCATTAAATGTTCCAGCAGTTGCATGTTGTGAAATCGATAGGATACTAAACGAAACAAATCCGATTCCAAGCATTAAGTAAGTGATTTCTGCTGGACGATATGTCTTCATCAGTGAGCGAGCGAGTACACCATAACCTGCAAAAGCTAAACAAGATAGAAACAGAAGCGTTATTCCTGCAATGTTTCCCAAATCAATTGAATTGCCCTTCATAATGAAGATAAACAAAACGCCAAACACAGACAGTAGTATGGAAGCCTTTTGTAGTATAGTAGTCGTTTCTTTTAGAAATAAAGCTGCTACTATCATCGTCAGTATAGGTGTTACAGCGTACAATATACCGCCCTCTGAGGAAGTTGCGTGAAGCAGACCAAACGATTGAAGAGTAAAAAAACCGAGCGGGTACATAGTTGCGAGCAGCAACACTTTGTAAAGTGGTTTGCCACGATAATTCAATTTAACAAGGCCAAGTAGAACCGGAATCGACATAATCCCAAATGACAATATAAATCGATAAGTTAGCGTATCAATGGGAGCAGCGTGCTCGAGCGCTACTTTCGTAAAAAGAAAAGAGAACCCAATGATAATCGCATTTAGTATGATCGCTACATAAGCAAGCTTGCGTTCATTGTTTGCATTCATGTTGTCCACCTTTCTTGGAGTATCGATATTGTGTTCGCGAACTTCCTTCCGGTATCTAAATGATAAGGCCAACAAATAAACCAAACAATGGCAATTTGGAGAAACTGTATCGATACAGTTCTTTCTATCTTATATAATGAACAGAAGGAAGTGAGGAGAGTCAATTGAAGAAATTTTTGTTAATAGTTGCTGATATGGAACGAAAAATAAAGGACGGCAGTTACAGACCAGGCCAGAAACTGCCTTCCGTGCGAAGTGCTGCCGAACAATACGGGTGCAGCATTAGTACGATTATTCGTGCCTATGAAGAACTAGAACAGAAGCATACAATATATTCGATTTCGCAAAGTGGTTATTACGTAGTCGAAAGAGGAGAAGAGTCGGTCGATGAGTTGGATGCGAATAAGATTGATTTTTCCTCCGCGTTGCCCGACGTCAACGTATTCCCGTATTTGGATTTCCAGCATTGTTTAAACAAAGCAATAGACGTATATAGACATCAACTGTTCACGTATGGCGATTCAAAAGGGTTAGAGAAACTTCGTAACACATTAGTTACTCACCTAGCTAGTGACCAAGTGTTCGCAAATAAAGAAAGTATTTTCATAACTTCTGGCATACAGCCTGTGCTTGAGTATTTAGCCAAAATGCCGTTTCCGAACGGAAAGTCAATTATTTTGGTAGAACAGCCTAGCTATGATATTTATTTGCGGTTTCTTGAATTTGAGGGGTTGCCCGTACAGGGCATTGCTCGTTCAGCGAAAGGAATAGATTTGAAACAATTGGAGCGGCGCTTTAAGCATGACAATATTAAATTTTTTTATACCATGTCGAGATACCATAATCCTCTCGGTACTTCGTACAATGCTGAAGATAGAAAAACAATTGCTCGGTTGGCTAGCAAATATGATGTGTATGTCATAGAAGATGATTATATGGCGGATTTGGGCGAGGAACGAAAGTATAACCCTATTTATTCGTATAACACGAGTGGTCATGTCATTTATTTAAAAAGTTTTTCGAAGATCGTTTTCCCTGGTTTGAGATTGGGTGCAACCGTCATGCCTGATCGAATTCGGGATACCTATATTGCAGCCAACAGTTATCCCGACACTTCGTTGTTGTCTCAAGCAGCACTTGAAGTCTACATTAATAATGGCATGTATGAACGCCATAAGTACAAAATTTCTCTTCAATATAGTTCAAGAGTAAGCATCTTAAATGAAGCGGTGAAACGATACAACGTTGATAGCTTAATTGAAATATCGGAAATACATTCAGGTATTTATGTACAATTTAAAATTCCATTAGCCGTAAATTTAGAGCAGTTGATAAAGAGATTAATGGAGAGGGGGATTCGTGTTAGATCAGGGAAAGATTTTTATTTGAAAGATTATTTGGAGCGGGAAAAGTATATTCGTATTAGCATTTCACGTGCGTTGCCTGAGCAAATCGAGCAGGGGATCAAAGCGATTGTTGAAGAAGTGAAAAGGGCCGCCATTTCATTATGACGGCCCACTTCCAGTTATTCTAAATTAAAGCGATTTACGATGGAGCGCATTTCATCTGACATATCGCGCAATCTACGAGCCGAAGCTGCAATATCTTCTACGGAAGCGAGTTGCTCTTCCACTGAAGCAGAGACCGTTTGAGCTGAAGCTGCTGAGAGCAATGATAACTGTTCAACCTCTATTACTGAGGCTGACATTTGCTCGGAACTAGCAGACATTTGATGTGCAGCGGAAGAAGATTGTTGAACCTGAGCCACTATCGTTCGTGTAGCGTCCAATATACGTTCGAAAGCTTTCCCTGTTTCTTCGATAGAATGCACACCTGCTTCAACTTCTTCTTGGCCTTTACTCATCGATTGATGTGCAATACCAATATTGCTCCGTATTTCATGAATCATCTCCGAAACCTGTTCTGCTGCTTGACTAGTTAGTGCTGCTAGTTTACGCACCTCGTTTGCAACTACGGCGAACCCTTTACCATGCTCCCCAGAACGAGCAGCTTCTATTGCTGCATTAAGGGCCAACAAGTTTGTTTGGTCAGATATTCCTTTAATCGTTTCTACGATAGTACCAATCTGATCAGAATGATCATTGAGTCGTGTAATTGCGATGCTAATATCTTCAACTGTGTCGCTTACTGCTTTCATTTGTAAGGATGAGTTCACAATAAGCTGATTGCCTGCGTCAGCTTCTTCGAGTGTCTGTACCGACATTTCATACGCATGTGTAGACGATTCTGCTACTAGCTGAATACCTTTCACCATCTCTTCAATCGACTTAGTAGTCTCTTGAGCAGTATTAGCTTGTATTTCATTATTGTTGGCTACTTCACTAATTGAAGATGAAGTCTGATGTAGAGCATCATTTGTTTCTCCTAATGTTACAGATAATTGCTTAGATGATGATGCCAAGATGTTAGAGCTTAACGTTAAATTACCTACTAATTGCCGAATATTTGCTGATAACAAGTTAAAAGATTGACCTAGTTGTCCGATTTCATCCCGATTGCGAATGGAAATTTCATTACCGCTTAAATCACCTTGAGCGATCCGTTCAGCCTCTTTGGCAATGCGAACAATTGGTTTAGATATATGTTGGGAAAATAATAGTAATACAATAATACCAAGCACAAGACAAATGATGAAAGTTGTTATTATCCCTTGTGTAATATTTTTTTGACCTGAATCGTAATCTTTCATATATGATCCAGCTGCGATGATCCAATCCCAAGAATTTGAGAGTTTTGCGTATGATATTTTTAGAGCTTCGGCCCCGCCATTCGCTACTGTTCCTTCCGTTTTTGGCAATGGCCAATTATAGAAGGTAGAACCGCCACCATTTAATGCTGCTTTAATTAGATCTTGTATGTAAAAAGTACCGTTCGATGTTTGCTTGTCCCAAATATTTTGACCTTCAAGTACGGGATGTGCAAGAAGTGTTCCCTTTTGATCAATTATAAAAAAGTATCCATTTGGTCCGAGATCGATCGCTCTATTTATTGGACGGGTACCATCCCCATTTTTACTTCCTAATAATAAAGTTCGAATTTGTTCTTGTGCTTCTTCCTCTGAGAGTTGACCTGCTTGAACCGAAGTTTCCATATTTTCAATTAATTCAATTGCTAGATTAACACTGGAGCTAAGTTTGCTTTCAATTAATGCATCTGTTTCTTTAACAGAAATGTGATAGGCGACTGCCCCTAATACGAGTATTGGAAGTATTAGCAGAGATAAAGACATGATGAGTAATTTCTTGCGAATGGTTAGTCTAAATGCCTTTTTTGTGACTTTTAGCATATATTCTGCTCAACCTCCATGAATTGTGAATGAAAATATACTACTATAGTACTAGAAATGGCCTCATAAATCAAAGTAAGCCTATTTGTATTTATACATAAAATTTTGTTTATTAGATAAATTTTTTTATAATCGACGCACAGAATAATGAGACATAACCTAAGATTATATACAAAAAACCGCCATTGGTTCGCTCTACAGTTTCTAAACTGTGAGATCATCAACCAATAGCGGTTTTGTTGGTTATGCTAATTCGAAATGCTTTACATAATCTTGTTTGCTTTGCTCTAGCTGTTCATCAGAAATGTGGGATGAATTGTGTAATGAAAACGGAGGTAAGTAGGAGGCATTAACAAAATTAACGAGTACTTCTACGGGTTTTACAATGTCTTGAATTGTATATAAATTGGAGCCTCCAGGCTGATAGGACTCGGTAGTTCCGTGAGTAGAAATGGCAACCCCAATACTTTTCCCATGTAAATTATCACCGTCAGGACCGTAAGCCCATCCATAATGAAGCACGGTGTCATACCATTTTTTCAATAGTGAGGGAGAACTGTACCAGTAGAGCGGGTATTGGAAAATAATTCGATCATGCGCTACTAGTAACGATTGCTCCCTTGCTATATTGATATCCTCATTGGGATATTCTTCGTACAGCTGATGAACTGTAACTTGTTCATGCTTTTGTAATTCTTCAACCCATGCTTTATTGATACGTGACGAAGATATATTCGGGTGGGCAACAATAACTATTGTTTTCATATTTTTCACTCCAGAATAGTTTGTATTTACGGTTCTAAGCATAAACAATTAACTAGATAAATGTAAGTACGCACTATTTAGGATAATACTTACTAAATGGTAAGTAATCTACATATAGTTTTATCGTAATGAAATACAAATAGCGTCCGTTCAGATGTTTAGAACGGACGCTATTTTGGCGTAATCAATACGATTATTCCCTTTTTTCGAATTGTGTACCCCATTCTCGCAATAGATAAATAGCCGAACGCAATCCTTCACCAAGTTCTGTCAATTCATATTCCACTTTTGGAGGAACCACAGGGAAAACCTCCCTCTTAATAATGCCGACTTCCTCTAACTCTCGTAATTGTTCAGCAAGCATTTTGTGATTGACGCCATCAATCAATTTTTTAAGTTCCCCATATCGCTTTTTTCCATTAAGCAGTATACATAATATTGTTATTTTCCATTTACCGGAAAACGCTGCTACGGACAGCTCAATCGGACAGAGATAGGATTTTCCATTTAGCTCATACCTTGATGTAGAGATGCTCAGGTTGACACTTCCCTTCTGGTGAGTATTGAACGAAAAAGTGCGTACTTATATTTTGCAAGTATAGTCTTTATCATTAATTTAGTAAACAATTACTAATTTGGAGGACAAGTAGTATACTCCTCTACAAAAACGTACAGCTGGTGTATGAATCTAGTAGTCTTGCAAGCTGTCATGCAAAATGGCATGTAGTACCCTTTGTTCTACAACTTTTAGCCCAAGCCTGTTGACGGAGATGGAGGTTTAACCAAATCTGATTTAGTCAAAAAAATGCTACTTGTGCTACGAGGGTCGATCACTTGGATGCTTTGGGCAGCTATGTTACCGATTAATCTCTTAAATTTAATTAGATATGCATTAAATAGATATTACTTTATTTTACTTATTTACAATCTATCGATTAATAGTATATAGTTTTTACATAAAGAAAGTTTTACTATTTTTGAGGGTTGTTACTATTTACGTAAAAATATGAAACTATTCTTTGTCGTTTCATCAAATCATAATTAGGGAGTGATAATTTTATGAAAAAATTAACTTTTTTAGTAGTATCTATTATTATGCTGTTATCTGTCTCTACAAGTGCTTTCGCTGTTGCAACTGGGGAGGGCGCAGTAAGACTAGAAACATCTACTTCTAATTACTATGGTGTTGCCGGTTATATTACTATTCCTAGTAATCTCGTTGTCTCTAACGATGGAAGTTATGTTGCTTTCTATCTAGGGCTTGATAATAAGTGTGAAGGTGGGATCTCTTATAGACCCCACACAGGGTGGAATAAATTTCTGAAGTGTGGTCAAGCTGACACAGAGCCGGAATCTACTAAAACTACTCCTCTTGCAAATCAACCAGTAGCCGGTGATCAAATTAATATTAAAGTTGTTAATAATCTAAACAATACAGCATCATTGTATATTAATGGAGTAGAAGCCTACACGCTTCCAGTCGGAAAATCAAAAGGCACTTTGTACAGTTCCACAAAAGTAAAAATGGTTCACTCTACACATGACAATCAAGATAAAAATAGTTACAAGAATGCAAAATTCACTTCTGTTCAAGTGAAAAATGCGAACGGAACGTACACTAACTTTCCGACTAATGTAAATCCAACTTATCCTTGGGGAGTCGGAGATTATACGGTGCACAGTACAAACCCAATTGCTACATCATTAAAAGCAGGTAAGAGCTAAGATACTAGATTAATAATAAGGTCATTAAAAGGTCACTCACCCCTCATGAGTGACCTTAGCTATATTCATTAAAACCGCTCAAATAACCGTTATTAATGAAACAACCGTATATGCTTAACTCTGTTTTAATCCGATAAGACGAATCTTTAAAGTTGCCCCTTGTATCTGGAAGTAACGATGCATTTCCAAGTATTGCAAGGACAATCTCTTTTGTGATATAGTGAATTGATTAAATTGAAGGAGGTGAAGTAGGTGAATCACGAAATGGTCAACAACCGTATTAGTCAGCTTCCTATAGCGATGGCTGGCATCGTTCATACGTTTTTCTCGAACGGAACCAGTCTGTCTACTAATACCTATACGTTCCAACCATTCGCGAGAAGACGCCTACTTTAACCACAACGGATTTTTATTATCCTAAAGGGTCGCGGGCTTGTTGCTGCGGCTCTTTTTGTGTATTTTAGCTAGGGTCTTCATCACATAGGAGGCTCTTTAAATGATTATTGTTAACGGTCAGGAAATTAAAAAATATTACGGTGCAAGTCTAGTACTAAATGGTGTAACACTTCAAATACAAGAAAATGATCGGATAGGTCTAATTGGTTGTAACGGCAGCGGAAAGTCTACGCTACTTCGATTGATTTCAGGGCATGACCATATAGATGAGGGTATGTTGACGATCAAGAAGGATTTGAAAATCGGTTATTTGCCGCAAATACCTCATGAGTTTGAATCGATGACTGTTTATGAGGTGTTAGCATCTGGATTCCGAGAATTGATGAACTGCAAGAAGCAATTAAGGGAAATCGAACTGCTGATGGCGAGTAGTGATGCGATTAACAATCCTGAACATATGGATAAAATGCTTAAAAACTATGCGGTCATACAAGATCAATTCGAGCTCAGCGGCGGTTATGAAATAGACACTATGATCGAGCAAGTAGCTACTGGATTGCAAATAAACGAGGATTACAATGAAACGTTGTTTAACACATTATCTGGTGGAGAAAAAACAAAAGTTGTACTGGCATCGCAGCTCGTGTTGCGTCCAGCGTTGTTGCTTCTCGATGAGCCGACGAATCATTTGGATATGAAAGGTATTGAATGGCTCGAACAGTTTCTTAATCGATATGAAGGATCAGTTGTCATCGTTTCTCATGATCGATATTTCCTTGATTCGGTAGGAACGACAATGATTGAACTTGAAGATGGAGAAGCACAAATCTATCACACGAATTATAGTGGGTATGTAAAGGAAAAGGAAGAACGACTGCTCCAGCAGTTTGCTCAGTACAAAGAAGAGCAGAAGCGAATAAAGCAGATGAAAGAATCGATCCGCCGATTCGAGGAATGGGGCAGAATTGCTGGAAATGAGAAGTATTTCAAGAGAGCAGCTTCTATTCGGAAAGCTTTGGAAAGAATGGAGAAGACGAAACGTCCTATTTTGGAACGAAAGTCGGCGCAATTTGAACTATCTTCTAGTGATCGATCAGGTAAAAATGTGTTGTCGTTTGAAAGTATTGCGAAACGATTCGGGAATAGACAAATACTGAAAGACTGTTCAGAAAACCTATATTATGGGGAGAAAGTTGTATTAATTGGTGATAATGGTTCAGGGAAGTCGACGTTATTCAAAGTACTTCTAGGAGAGGTTGCCCCTGATGTTGGTAAGGTTGAGCTTGGAGCTCGAGTGGAAATCGGTTATTTGGCTCAACAAGAACCACAAAAAGGAACCAAGGGAACGTTGCTTCAATATTTCCAATTGGAATGTGAACTTGAAGAAGGAGAAGCGCGAAATGTGCTAGCCAGCTATTTGTTCTATGGAGCAGATGTGTTTAAGCCGCTATCTATGTTATCTGGAGGGGAATGGACTCGTCTACGACTGGCGCTCCTTGTAAGACAGAAGCCGAATGTATTGTTGCTCGATGAGCCAACGAATCATTTGGATGTAGCTTCTAGAGAAGCGTTGGAGGAGTCGCTTGCAGGGTACCAAGGAACAATACTCGTCATCTCCCATGATCGCTATTTTATAAATAAACTAGTAGGGCGTGTCTGGGCGCTAGCAGATGGTGGAATTACTTCTTATCCAGGTAACTTTGATTATTATAGGCAGAAGAGAGACGAACGGGTTCGCCAGCTAGAATTGAGACAGCAATCCAGCAGCAGTACAATAAAAAAAGAGACGAGTCGAGTAAAGTCGCCGGAGCGAATCGTTAAAAATGATGATAAAAACAATGTTAAAAACAACGATAAGACCGAATCAATAAAGAAGTGGAGTTGTGAGCAACTAGAGTTGCAAATTGCTGCTATCGAAGCAGAAATTGAAAAAGTTGAGCTGGAAATGCAGCAACTTGATGGCCTAAACGATGGGGCACAGCTTGAAGAGATATGGCTTCAGCAGGAAAAACGTAAATTGCAGCTGGAGAGTTATATGCAGGAATGGATGGAGCTATCCAGCTAATATGCTAACTGAATTAGGCGCAGAAAAAAGAAGCATCAAAACCAATCGGTGAACTGTGACCCTAATTGTAGACAGTTTATATAAACAACCTCAGTCTTAACTAGCAAGGAGATGACCTCTGAATTCGTCAGGGGTCATCTTTTTTAACGACCATTGATACCGCTCGGAGTTGTAGTAGGCAATGTAATCAGTTACACGTGCCCTTACCTCATTGATAGTCTGACAATCTTTAAAATCAACCTCATCTTTCATATGCCCAAAGAATGATTCCATCGAAGCATTATCCCAGCAGTTACCTTTACGGGACATGGATTGCTTAAATCCAGCTTTCTTGATTTGAAGCTGTATCTTAGGATGCGTGTAGTGCATGCCTTGATCAGAGTGAAAGATTGCTTCGGGATGAACATTTCCATCTAGCCGTTCCAACAAGCGATGAATCGTTTGTTCGACAAGTGGTAGCTCTAATGTAGTAGCGACGTAATCGGCAAGAATTTGTCTGGTTGCACCATCCTTTACACACGAAAAATATGCCCATTGGCCGCTTCCATACCGCAGATATGTGATATCGGTGAGGAATACTTTCTCTGGCTCTCCTTGGTCAAACTGACGCTTCAAAAGATTTGAGCATGTCAAATGCTCCTGTGTTGCCTTGGCCATTCTCCGATACGGATTCGCTTGTCTGATCTCCGCAACGAGATTGAACTTGCGCATAAGACGACGAATTTTCTTGTGGTTCATGATGACACCGCTGATTTGCTCCAGACGCATCTTGATTACGAGGGCTCCAGCCCTACCCCGCAATGCTTCAAAGTGTTGCTTGATGAGTTGTATGTCCTGTTCATCATCAACTGCTCGGAGCTGTCGATATGGTTCTGCTTTAACCCACCTGTAATACCCACTTGTGCTTACCATAGCAAGTTCACACAGAAAACGCGTCATACGCTGTAGCCCATGCGTTCGGATGGAATGGTTAATAATCTCATAGCGCTCGGAAGGTGTTAACGTTTCTTTTTCTGCCGTTCGAGCGCCTCTAGCTTTTTTAGAAAGTCTACCTCAGCTTCTAATAATTTAATTTTGGCTCTCGCTCTGTGTAATTCTTCTTCTGCAGACAAGTCAGTGGTGGGCCTTGGTCCACCACTACCTTTACCTCTCCGATCTTCTTGAATCCCTAATTCCCCAAACTTCGCGTATATGTCGCGCCAGCGTTTTAAACTATTCTTGGGTTTTTTGTGACCGATGAGACTCAGGTCAAAGCCAGCCTTAAGGAATATCTCGACAGGTGTTTCCCCTTCTTGGTAGGCCCTTAACGCAGAGAGTTTAAACTCAGGCGTGTATGCAATGTTTGTCTCCGATACATGCTGTACATTCGGATTCGCTTCTAATCTTCTTCTATTCTCTTCAGTGAATAACTTACGATTCAAATTCCTCATATTTTCATTCCGCCCCTCACCATTACTCTGATTAAAACACAAAAGACCCACAAGAAGGGCACTTTTTTTAAAGTGTCTTTCTTGTGGGTCACAGTTCACGGTTTTGTGCTTCTTTTTACGTGGAATAAACGTGTGCCAGCTTACAATCTGAACTTCCCAATCAAATCTTGAAGTTGCTTGGACATGTTGTTAAGTGTAGCAGCCGAAGCGCCAACATCCTGCGTCGTTACTAGTTGTTCTTCCGCAGCCGAAGCAACATCAGTTGCTGCTTTGGATGAACTTGCTGCGATCGTTGAAAGCTCCATAACAGAGGATGCAACTTCTTCTGACCCAGCGGACATCTCTTCGGCAATAGCGGAAACTTCCTGAATTAATTGGGTAACTTGCTGTGTAGATATGTAAATGCCTTGGAATTTTTCCCCGGTTTCTTCGGCTATTAACATCCCTTGTTTTACTTCTACAGAACCGTCATCCATCGATTTGACTGTAATTTTAATTTCTTCTTGAATGTCATGGATGACTGCTCCAATCTGGGAAGCTGCTTGCTGCGATTGATCCGCTAACTTTCTTACTTCACTAGCAACAACAGCAAATCCTTTTCCTTGTTCACCAGCACGTGCAGCTTCAATCGCAGCGTTTAACGCAAGCAAATTTGTTTGCGAAGCAATTCCTGCAATAATTTCTACGAACTGTGCGATTTCTTCTGAACGTTTATTTAATGAAGACATAGATTGTGACGTTTGCTGAGCGGTATTATTGATGCCATTCATTTGAGCGATAAATTTTTCAATATAAAGATTGCCTTGAGATGCTTCGCTTGACATCTCCTCAGATGCACTTGCCATGAGTGAAGCTGATTCAGCAACTCGTTGAATTCCGCCGGCCATTTCTTCCATGGAGCGGGAGCTCTCTAGAGCAACCTGCTCTTGTGTTCTTGCACCAGAAGCAACATCGCGTATCCGAAGGGATACTTCTCCAAGCGACTTCGAGTTGTTTTCTGCATTGTTTGCTAATTCGTTGGCATGTACTGTCGTTTGCAGCGCGTTTTGCTGGACACCACTTATCATTTCGCGGAGTCCTGTTATCATTTCGTTAAAGCGGTCGCTTAGCTGACCTAGCTCATCTGTTCTTTTTGTTTCTAGTCTTACATTCAATTGACCTTCACTTACTTTATGGAAGGCAGCATTCAAATCTTTAATAGGGGAGAGCAGCTTGCGAAGCAGCACAAATTGAATGAGCAATATTATGAGCAGCGCAATGACTAACACAGATATCGTTAAAGTGAGCAACTCTTTTTTGCCATCGGAGACGATAGCAGCATTCAAATCCAATGCAAATGCTGCAATAACCTCACCTTTTTCATCCAAAACAGGATGAACAACCGTTAGCCATTCTCCATAACTGTTTTTGTAAATGCCAGTCGTTTCAGCAGTTTTGGTTACTAAAATATCTTTTAGTACTTTCATCATGACAGGGGATTGTTCGTAATCTGAGCCGGGTCCATAACCAGCATCAATGTAGTCTTGGGGAACAGCAAGCAAAATCGGATTTTTGCCATCGGAGATGTCTGTAGTGTAGAGATAGGATTGTGATACGCTTTCGTTTTTTGCTGTAAAATGAGCGATTGTCTGAATGAATTTTTGTTGCAGCGGACTTTTTACATCGTGATTGCTGAAAGCTTCTTTTACGTCGGCAAGTTCAAATTGACTTGTTGCAAGCGCAGCATAACCAATTGCTTGCTGATTTAACGTTTTGACCAGAACCCTTTCTTGAATAAAGTAGCTTGCAGTAATGAGGATGAGTGCGATTAATACGATGTTCAATGTGGATAAAAACAGATTTTTCCCAAAAAATGATACTTTGAACATTTTAGGAACAGTGGTTTTAAAAAGTTCTTTCTTCATAATTGAACCCCTCTCTATGTTGGAATAAATATGATGCACATTTCCCTCTACATGATTCGACAATATATGCTAAATTCCTTTATTTGAGAGCCGATCCAATTGTGAATGTTATATGTAGGCTAAATAATTGAAAAAAACCACATTCATTAACAGGGATAATATCACCGTAAATGAAAATGGTTAGAAAAATCTGCTGGAAATTAATATAACGTAACTCTCCGCTCAACGACTCTCTGAAGCTGGTACGCCACCAATTCCCCAATGGGTTGGTGGAATTTCAGTGACAAGGACACGAATTCGTTCCCTCGGAGCATTTAATTGTTCCGCAATCGTATCTGTCACACTGGAAATGAGTGATCGCACTTGCTCCGGTGTCCTGCCTTCCATCATTTGAATCGTAACAATTGGCATAATGGATGGTCTCCCTTTATACACTGACGTGAGTAGATGAGGACAAGTAGTCGTTAATATCTACATAGTTATAGCCATGCGCATCAGCGACTGCTTTATAAGTAACCTCGCCTTCGATAACATTAATTCCTTTTGCAATTGCCTTACTGTCTAGCGCAGCTTGCTTGAAGCCTTTATTTGCAATTTGAATACCGTATGGAATCGTTACATTTGTTAAAGCAATCGTGGATGTGCGTGCAACTGCTCCGGGCATATTTGCAACTGAATAATGAATAACGCCATGTTTTTCATAGGTAGGATTGCTATGCGTCGTTATGCGGTCAACCGTTTCAATCGAGCCACCTTGATCGATCGCAACGTCGACAATAACAGAGCCGGGCTGCATCGTTTTTACCATTTCTTCTGTAACTAAACGAGGTGCGCGTGCGCCAGGGATAAGAACAGCGCCAATTAATAAATCAGCTTTCTTAACAGCGTCTGCAATGTTGTAACTATTGGATACTAATGTTTTGATGCGGCCGCCAAACAAATCATCCAGTTGACGAAGACGATCAGGGCTTACATCGAGTACAGTGACAGATGCGCCTAAACCTACAGCCATCTTAATCGCGTTTGTCCCTACAATTCCGCCGCCGATAATGACAACTTCACCTGGCGATACACCTGGAACTCCGCCAAGTAGAACTCCTTTGCCGCCATGCGGTTTCTCTAGAAATTGTGCGCCGATTTGAATGGACATCCGACCTGCAACTTCGCTCATTGGCATAAGAAGCGGCAACGCGCCATTATCGGATTGAATCGTTTCATAGGCAATAGCAATGACTTTACGATCAACTAATGCTTTTGTTAGCTCTGCTTCTGGCGCTAAATGAAGATAAGTATAAAGGATGAGTCCTTCACGGAAGAAACCAAACTCTTCTGCAAGCGGTTCCTTAACTTTGATGACCATATCCGCAGCCCAAGCTTCTTGGGGGGAGGATACGATTGTAGCTCCTGCCACTACATAATCAGAATCTGTAAAGCCGCTTCCTGCCCCGGCATTTGTTTCTATCCAAACTTCGTGGCCATTGTTTATGAATGCAGTGACTCCAGCAGGTGCAATTCCGACACGATTTTCATTATTTTTAATTTCTTTAGGAACTCCAATTATCATAGTTTAGTTCATCCCCTTAGTCATTTAAGTGCGATAAAGTTGACTCAGCATCAATATAAAATAAATATGACGACGTGTCAATATTATTGCAAAAAGAAAACCGGGGGTTGCCCGGAGCTCTTATAAATAGAGCGCGTCTGTATACATCGTGGTAATCGAATCTGCAATTTCTTCGAGCGAACTTGTATGACGATTGTGTACAATGTCCCACTGGAACATCTCATTGGAATAAAACCATTGACACGCGACAAGTTCAGCTTTTAAATCTTTTCTTGCTAATCCCTTAGTTTGTGAATACGTGATGTCGTTCGTAATGCTTTGTATTTGCTTGTGCCGAATTTCTTCCCATTTCAAATTAATAGCAGCAGATAGCCCCATTGCTTCAGCGAATACTTTCATCATATCGCGTTCTGACTCAGCAATTTGAAAAAAGTTAAGTACTTGGCTTTTAATGACCGTACGTGCTTCTTCCTTGGACGTAGGGTGGAAGGAATAATTAGCAATCTCGAAAAACTGCTGCATGACATCTTCCATCAATACGATAAGAAGATCATCTTTACCAGTAAAATGAGTATATGCCGTTCCATAACCTGTTTTTGCTAATTTAATAATTTGATTAATGGTGCTATTTTGAAATCCATCTGTGAGAAAAACGCTTCTAGCTGCTTTAAGCAGTTTTTGTCTAGTTAGTTTCGATCTAAGATGACGACCATCAGTATCCTTAATTTCCTTTTCCATTACACATCAACCTCCCCAACACCACATTTAAACAATTGTTATTGACATGGTGTCACAATCATCATAATATGATAGATATACAGGATAAAGTTAATACAGACGAACCATTTCGACAGATTCATTTGTCATTATACCTTATTTCTGGAATGACGGTATTCTTTTTTTGGAAATCTGACAATATGTCATTTTTCGAATCGGAGTATAACACTATCATAATGAAAGTTATCCCTTTAAATAAGGAGGTTCATCTTGTGAGAATCGATACACATACACATATTATTCCTGAGGGCTTGCCGGATTTCTCTTCTAAATATGGAGGAGAGCGTTGGCCGACACTAAATAGAACGTGTACATGTGGCGCTACGATTATGGTTGCTGGCAAGTCTTTCCGTGATGTAACAGACCAGGTATGGAGTCCGGATAAAAGAATAGAGGACATGGATCGAGAAGGCGTTGATATGCAAGTACTTTCTCCTATCCCAGTTACTTTCTGTTATTGGGCTACAAAAGAAGAAGCTTTAGAAATGGCACATATACAAAATAATTTTATTGCTGCTACAGTTGCGGCTAATCCTTCACGCTTTGCTGGAATTGGAAGCGTTCCCATGCAGGATAGCGATACAGCTATTCGGGAAATGGATCGGTGTATGCATGAACTAGGCTTAAATGGAATTGAAATCGGTTCCAATATCAATGGTAAAAATTTGGATGATCCTTCGTTCATTGCGTTTTTCAAAATGGCTGAGGAGTGGAATGTTCCGATTTTCATTCATCCTTGGGAAACGTTAGGGAAAGATCGGACGCCCCGCCACAACTTTATGTATACAGTTGGTATGCCAAGTGAAACAGCATTGGCAGCAGCTACTTTTGCATGGAGTGGACTTATGGAAAGATTCCCGAACTTAAAAGTGTGTTTCGCACATGGGGGAGGATCGTTTCCTTACATATTGCCGAGACTGGATAAAGGCTGGGAAGTGTGGCCGCATCTACGATTAACAACTCATCCACCAAGCTACTACGCAAAAAAGATGTATTACGATTCCCTAGTATTTGATCCGCTGAACTTGCAGTTTATGATCGATCGATTCGGTCACGAGCAAATTATGATGGGCTCCGATTATCCGTTCCTGCTTCGAGAAGTACCACCGGGAAATGTCATTGAATCAGCATTGAACCTAACAAATGAACAGAAAGCCGCTCTCTTTGGCGGGAATGCAGCGAAATTTTTCCGTATTGGGGGAACTACATGTGATTCAATTTCGAAAAATAAATAAACATTACGGTTCGAATCATGTTCTCAAAGATATCGATCTTACGATTGAAGCAGGTGAAGTAGTCGTTATTATTGGACCGTCAGGTTCAGGGAAAAGTACATTGCTCCGTTGCATTAACAAGCTTGAACAAGTTACTTCTGGCGAGCTGGTTGTGAATGGTCATACAGTTACGGACAAAAATACGGATATTAATGTGATGCGGCAAGAGATTGGAATGGTATTTCAACATTTTAACCTATATCCCCATAAGTCTGTTATGCAAAATATCACACTTGCCCCTATGAAGGTAAGAAAAGTGTCCAAGCCTGAAGCTGAGAAACTTGCAAATTATTATCTTGAAAAGGTAGGCATCCCAGAAAAAGCTAACGCTTATCCGTCAAACTTATCTGGTGGACAGCAACAACGTGTAGCGATAGCACGCGGGCTTGCTATGAAACCTAAAGTTATGTTGTTTGATGAGCCGACCTCTGCGTTAGACCCCGAAGTAGTAGGAGAAGTTTTGGATGTTATGAAAGCGCTGACAAGAGAAGGGATGACGATGGTTGTTGTTACTCATGAAATGGGCTTCGCTCGTGAAGTAGCCGATCGCGTTATCTTTATGGACCAAGGTCAAATCGTCGAAGAAGGAACGCCAGAGAAATTCTTTTCTAATCCGAGTGAAGACAGAGCAAGACTGTTCCTTAGTCGAATTCTGGTTCATTAATAGATGCTAATGAGGGGGATTTACGTATGAAGAATTGGCACAAAAAGTTGGGATTCACAGTAATTGCAGCAATGTTGGCTCTAAGCGTAACTGGTTGTGGTAAAGACAACGCACCTGCATCTGGCTCGGCAACAGCTCCAAAAGACATGAAAAAAATTGTAGTAGGTGTTGGTGCTGATGCATTCCCATTTGGTTACATCGACACTGCGGACAGTAAAACAAAAGGGTTTGACTTAGATATCGCAGCAGCTATCGTAAAAGACATCACAGGCGCTGACGATAAAATTGAATACAAAGAAGTCAACGGAAAAACAAGAATTCCGATGCTGCAAAATGGAGAAATCGATATTATCGTTAGAACGATGACGATTACCGAAGAGAGAAAACTTGAAGTTGATTTCTCTGATCCATATTTTAGCGCAGGTCAATCCCTTCTAGTTGCAGAAAACTCCACAATTACAGGTATAGCGGATCTTAAAGGTAAAAAAGTAATAGCGGTTAAAGGTACAAGAGACGGAGAAATCATCAAACAAAAAGCACCAGAAGCTGATGTATCCGAATACGAAAATCTGGGTGAAGCTTTCACTGCACTTAGCACAGGCAAAGGCGATGTTCTAACGACTGACAATGCTATTTTAATGGGACTTTCACTAGAAAACCCTGGCTACAAGCTAGTAGGCGGCGTTATTGAAGATCAGCCTTGGGGAATCGCAGTTAGAAAAGGCGACAAAGAAATGCTTGATGCTGTAAACGCTGCACTAAAGAAACTTAAAGATAGCGGCGAGTATGCAACCATTTATGAAAAATGGTTGAAGCAAAAACCTGAATGATGAATGTAGAGGAATGAATGCGTTCATTCATTCCTCTTTCTCCATAAGCATCTAGAAGCGGAGAGGACTGAGATCGATGTTGGATTTTTCTATTTTAATCAAACATAAGGAACAATTTTTGGCTGGACTTACAACAACCGTTCAAGTCAGTCTGCTTGCGCTGCTTCTTAGTATTGTTATTGGTATTATAGTTGCTGTTATGAAGATATCTCCAATCAAGATTGTGAAAGCTTTGGCAACCGTCTATACGGAGGTCATTCAAAATACCCCATTAATTATTCAAATCTTCTTTTTCTATTTTGGCTTAGGTGCGATGGGAATTCAGTTAGACGCTTTTGTTAGCGGAGTTTTTGGTTTAGCGGTGTATTCAGGTGCGTATATTGCAGAGGCGATTCGTGCAGGTATTCAATCGATAAGTCAGGGGCAAGTGGAGGCAGGTCGTGCATCCGGACTAACGTACATTCAAACGATGAGGTATATTATTTTGCCACAAGCCATTAAAGTTGTCATTCCGCCTTTGGGCAGCCAGTTTCTGAACCTGGTGATGGGTTCGGCCATTCTTGGATCAATATCCGGCAAAGATTTGATGTATTATGCTGACATTATTTCTTCTAAAACGGCAGTTGTGTTTGATGTTTATATTTTTGTAGCTCTATTCTATCTAATACTTACGCTTCCTCTCAGTTTCTTCATTAGCTATCTAGAGCGCAAATTTTCTGCAAGTAATTAGAAGGGAGAGTTGTCATGGATTTCATAGGTGCTTATTCCAGTAATAATCTTTTGTATCTACTTAAAGGATTTCTTGTCACTATTGAAGTATCTATCCTCTCCATCGTATTTGCTTTCCTAGTGGGTACGGTTATGGGAGTAACCAGGTATGCGAAGGTGCCCGTCCTCGATAAAATGTTCGCCATTTATGTGGGCTTAATTCGTAACATTCCGTTATTACTCGTGTTTTTCTTCATTTACTTTGCGCTCCCTGAAGTTGGCATTAAATTAAGTGTATTTGCATCATCTGTTGTTGGACTTACGATTTATGCCTCAGCTATGTTGTGCGAGATTGTAAGAAGCGGACTAATTTCAATCAACAAAGGGCAGATCGAAGCTGCAAGAGCATCGGGTTTAAATTATGTACAAACCCTTTGGCATATTGTACTCCCGCAAGGTTTAAAACGTATGATCCCAGCAATTGTGAGTGAATTTACATCCATCATGAAAGGTTCCTCGCTTGCGATCGTTATTATGCTTCCAGAGATGATGCGAGCTGCTCAAGTTATTTACAATAACGATGTTAAGTTTGTTGTACCGATGTTATTGCTAGTTACCTTCATGTACTTCATCGTTAATTTTACTCTCTCCATGTTCGCTCGTAGATTGGAAAGACGTTTGGCTGTATAAGTTCATGAGTTGCTCGTAGATTAGAAAGACGTTTGGCTGTGCAAGTTCGTGAGTTTGCTCGTAGATTGTAAAGTTGTTTGGCTGTGCAAGTTCATGAGTTGCACGTCATCTATCATCAGGCTGCCGTATGCATGAAGTGGCAGTCTTTTTTGCTATTGTCTGCATCGAAATTGCTCTAACGAATCGTATGTACCTTATCCTGCTGAAAAACATACTTTTTGTGCGCTAACGAACCTCAGCAACGCTATTGCTCCATTTGGAGCTGAAACTAACTAGTTTTTAACGGAATAAGGCTTCTGGAGTTCGTTACAAATTAAAAGTGATACTTTTTGCGCAAATAAGAACTCCTGGGTTCGTTAGCCAAATGCGAGAATATCGACATTGTGTCAAAATGTGGCGTGGATTTCTATCTTTCAAGTTACATTTGTTTGTTCAAGTGCTTAAAGACGCATATGAAACGTGTCTTTACAAGAAAAATATTATATTGACATCATGTCATAATAATTATATTGTTAGGTTGATTCTGGAATTATACCTTTGAAGATGAAGGAGGTTGCCGGGGCGGTCTACTTTTGTAAACGGTTGCAAAATTGATTTAATACTTACTACATGGAGGTTATGAATCGATGGAAAAAACTGTAGGACAACGCATTGTTTCTGGTGTTCTCGTCGGGGCAGTCGTATTAGGCTCGTTCCTAGCACCAATTTTACCTGTTACTGCTGCAGACAAAACAAGTTCCGGCACCTTTGAAGCTCCGCGCACTGGAGTTAATGTCAATGCTCCAAATGCAGGCGAACCGTACCCAGTTGATGAAGATCACAAGAGGCTTCCGGGCGAGCCTGCTGAACCAGATCCGAGTAGCTGGGGCTACAATAAAGAAACAGGTGTATTCACACATCCGTCTGTCATGCCAGAAAATGAAGGACCACAGCCATTCGATGGAAGCTTGCCGTATCTAGATATGAACCAATATATTAAAAATATGAAGGTAGAAGCTTTCTATCCGTTTGTAGCTGGCTACGGCCATAGCTGGCAAACCTCGTTTGATCTAGATGGTCGTCGTTATATGTACGATTATGAGACAAACCAGTACAACTTGTTCGACATTACAGATGTTAAAGATGTAAAACATATTTCGACGAAGTGGATCGACAAAAAAGCTGGTGAACATCAGTTTGGTCCATTTAATGTGAAATACAACGCTGAGCTAGACAAAAACATTGCCGTTCAATGTTACGAAGTACCACGCTACGGCAAAATTACGAATAAATATACTAATCCTGATGAAGTAACAGCAATCCGTGATTTCCAAATGCTACGTGGCTTCCGTATTTATGAAGTAAACGGCCCGAACTGGACGGACTGGAAAGTACTTTCCGAAACGCCGCTCGATTCCAGCGTATACTCCAAAGACAAGAAACAACAAGGTTCAGGATGCCAAGATATTCCAGTTTACGATGGCGGCAAGTACTTATTTGTAGCTGGTGCTCCAGATGACAGCTATGCAAACACAGAGTACAAAACATACTTATACTCCGGCGCACATATTGCATACGACATCTCCGACCCGACTAAACCTAAAAAACTTTCCGTATGGTCTGCACCAGGTCAGAAAGTTGGCGAAGAAGCCGAATACAATAAAAATCCGCGTTCGGGTAACAAAACGAGCTGGATGGGTTCCAGAATGCCGCTGTTTATTCCTAAACCAGTTGAAGAAGGCGGTAAATACGGATATGCAGCGATGGGCGGCTTCGGCTTCTACATCGTTGATATTACCGATCCGGCTAACATGAAGACTGTATCTCATCTGGAAATGCCGATGAGCTTTGCTGGTACGGAAGGCGATAACATCGACGTAAGTAAAGTTGAAACGACAGGTATGGTTTATTACAGTGGTTATCCATTAAGTGAAGATTGCCATGAGCCGTACAAAGAAATTTATGCGATTGATGTTAGAGATCCGCTTAAACCTAAGATTGCAACAGTAATGCCACGTCCGGAAGCGCCAAAAGATGCTCCGTTCACGGACTTCTGTCAACGTCGCGGCAGCTTCGGGCCAAAACGTACAGGCTATGCTGAAGTGCAACCGGGCGAGCCAAGTCAACAGTATATGCCGTATGCATTTTACAATGCTGGTGTCCAAATGTTTGATTTGAAAGATCCAATGAAACCAACAATTGCTGCATACTTCGTTCCGAAGATGGCTGGTGAACTTACTGGTGATGACGGTAAAACGTATATGTCCGATCAATCCGATCCTGTACATGGTACGTTCGTAGAGTGGGATCGCAATTTGATTTGGGTATTCTCAGGTCACGGCATGTATGCACTTTCCACACCGCTATTAGGCGAGCCAATTAGAACACTTCCTAATGCAAGTCTTCAGATCAATGATTTCGAGAAAGAGCTGGCAACTAATGCGCAGCCGTTTTTCAAAGATGGTGTTACGCATGTGCCGTTCCGTGCTATTTTTGAAAAGTTGGGCTATGAAATTAAATGGGATCAAGCCACTAGCTCTGTTGCAGCAGTAAAAGACGGAGCAATAATTCAGCTTCAAATTGGGAATAAGGAAGTTACCATTAACGGCACGAAGCAGACATTTGATCTTCCTCCTGTAAAACAGGGTGGAACAACCTTTATTCCTCTATCATTTGTTGAACAAGCAAGCGGGGCAAAAGCAGCATGGAATCAAGTAGAAAAAGCTGTTGTTGTGAGTAGCTAATAAGATGTTTTGAAATAAGTGAAAAAAATGATTCTTTTGACTAACAAATAAGCAGTCTGGATGGAGAAAAACCGTAGTAGCCCCTTAAGGGACGCTGCGGTTTTTTGCCCATTGCAGTGAACTTTAGATAAAACCGACTTATCGTCAATATTAATATTGACACTGTGTCAATATTATCATATAGTGAGTTTATGAAAGCGTTTGATTAACCAAAAAATAGGTGAGGGTGAGGGTTTATTATGGCAACTGCGAAATCATTAACTGCGTTTAATCTTTTGGGCTGGATCGAAGAAAACAAGGAACAGCTTAAGCCTCCGGTTAACAATAAAGTGATTTGGGAAGATTCCGAATTTATCGCAATGGTTCTTGGCGGACCGAACAGACGCAGAGATTTCCACATCGATCCTTCTGATGAGTTCTTCTATCAAGTAAAAGGTTCTTGTTATGTAGAATGTATTACTGAAACTGGCGAGCGCAAAGTAGTAACAGTTAATGAAGGCGAAGTATTTATGTTGCCAGCAATGGTACCTCATTCACCTCACCGCGTAGCAGATACATTCGGAATAGTTATTGAGCGTAAGCGCGATCTTGGCGAGTTAGAAGATTTCGTATGGTTCTGCGAAAGCTGCAATAGCGAGATGCACCGTGTAAGTGTTCAGCTAGTAGATATTGAAACGCAAGTAAAAGCAGCCATCCATAGCTTTAATTCCAATCCTGAAACTCGCACATGCAAATCTTGTGGACATCAAATGTCTGAAGAAGTTAACGAATGGAAACCTGAATAAGAAGGTGAGCAGCATGGAAGATCAAGTGATGACAACACCAGAGCAAAATTTAGAGAGATTAGGTATTACGCTTGGACCTGCACGTCCATTAGTAGGCAACTACGTTACTTGTGTAAGAGCAGGTAATCTACTTTTCACGGCGGGGCAAGGTGTAGATGAATATAACGGGAAATTAGGTCGCGACCTCACAGTTGAGGAAGGATATCTTGCTTCAAGGCAGTCGATGATCAATTTATTGAAGGTCGTGAAACAAGAGCTTGGTGAGTTAAGTAAGGTGAAGCGTGTCGTAAAAATTTTAGGATTCGTCAATAGCACCGAAGACTTTATACAACAGCCCAAAGTAATGAACGGAGCTTCTGATTTGTTAGTAGAAGTGTTCGGTGAAAAGGGCAAGCATGGCCGCTCAGCGGTTGGCATGGCTCAATTGCCTAATGGAACTGCGATTGAAATTGAAATGACTCTCGAAATTGAAGAGTAGGAGGTGCTGTACGTGAATCATGGAACTATAGCGAATCCTGCTGTAAAGGATGCGAAGTTATTTATCGGCGGTGAATTCGTCGATTCCATCTCTGGCAACACGTTCGATACGATTAATCCAGCAACAAACACGAAGCTTGCAACAGTAGCAATGGCAAATGAAGCGGATACGGTAAGAGCAATTGAGGTAGCGCAGCGTACGTTTGAAAGTGGCGTGTGGAGCACGATGACGGTTGAAAAAAGAGCCGAAATTTTATGCCGCATGTCCGATATGATTATGGAGCGTCGCCAAGAAATTGCTGTTCTCGAAACGCTTGATGTTGGCAAGCCGATCAAAGAAAGCCTTGGATTCGATATTCCAAGAGCGGCGTCGAATATGCGCTTTTTCGCTGAAATGGCTCTATATCATCATGCTGAGAGTTATGAGAAACAAGGTATGATGTCTTATACAAAATATGCTCCAGCTGGTGTGACGAGCATCATTATTCCTTGGAACTTGCCTTTTATGCAAATGACATGGAAAGTGTCAGCAGCACTTGCAGCGGGCAACACCGTTGTCGTTAAACCCGCATCTTATACGCCACTAAGCGCATTTGTATTAGGTGAAATTGCCAATGATGCCGGTCTTCCTCCCGGAGTGCTCAATATTATCGCTGGATCTGGCAGCACAGTCGGTACGATTATGGCATCCCATCCGCATGTTCGCCGCATTTCCTTTGTAGGCGAGTCGGGTACTGGCAAGACGGTTATGCGCAATGCAGCAGAATCACTTATTCCAGTTTCATTGGAGCTTGGTGGCAAGTCAGCTAACATCGTGTTTGAGGATGCTGATTTGGATGAAGTGGTGAAAGGCTCGATTGATGCAATCTATCGCAATCAAGGACAAATTTGTTTGGCAGGCTCTCGTATGTTGCTTCATGAAAGCGTATACGACAAGTTTTTAGAAAAGTTTATTGCAGTGGTGAATGAGATCAAAGTCGGCATGCCGATGGATGAAAACACAGATATGGGAGCTCTTGTATCGAAGTCGCATCTTGAATCTGTTCATGAGTATGTGGAGATCGGCCTTGCCGAAGGCGCTAAGTTAGGTTGTGGGGGTACTCGTGTTGAAGGACTTGGCGAAGGCAACTTCTACAAGCCAACTGTACTTTATGATGTTGATAACAAGATGCGTGTGGCACAAGAAGAAATTTTCGGACCAGTTCTAGTCGTTATTCCGTTCAAAACAGAAGAAGAAGCAATTCACATAGCTAACGATTCGATATACGGATTGGCAGGTGTCGTTTGGACTAATGATCTGCGCCGTGCACACCGAGTAGCCGCTGCGGTTAACTCTGGACTATTCTGGATTAATTGCTGGTATTTCCGCGATTTACGGACGCCGTTTGGCGGTTCGAAGGCAAGTGGAATTGGCCGCGAAGGCGGTCGTCACAGCTTTGATTTCTACACAGAAGCAAAATCGATCACGATGAAGTTATAAATGAAGATGGTGACGAATTCGTCACCATCCGCTTTACTTTTAGGAGAAAAGAGAGGTCGATACTATGAAGCCAAACATCGATATATTAGCAACGGAGCTAATTGAAGCGGAAACGACGAAAGTCGCTATCGCCCCTTTTACAGAACGTTATTCAGATATGACTGTTACAGATGCATACAATGTGCAATTGCAAGTTGTTAAAGTAAAGCAGGCAGCAGGGCGAACAATTATCGGCAAAAAGGTTGGTCTTACAAGTAAAGCGATGCAAACGATGCTGAATGTCAATGAGCCTGATTATGGACATTTGCTTGATGATATGGAAGTTGCTGATGGAAGCGCAGTAAACGTTAGTGAATTTGTTGCACCGCGCATCGAAGCAGAAATCGGGTTTATTCTTGAGCGTGATCTTTCGGGGCCTGATGTAACTTTCCTAGATGTATTAATGGCAACCAAATATATCGTTCCTACTTTAGAAATTATCGATAGTAGAATTGTAGATTGGAAGATTAAACTGATTGATACGGTAGCTGACAATGGTTCTTCTGCTAGAGTCGTCGTTGGGGGTAAAAAAACGCCAATTGACAACATTGATCTTCGAGATCTTGGCATGATCCTTTTCAAAAATGGCGAGCAGCTTGCAACGGGAGCAGGTGCAGCAGCACTTGGGCATCCAGCACATGCGATTGCATGGCTAGCTAATAAACTTAGCGAATTCGGAATATCGCTTAAAGCTGGGGAAATTATTTTGCCGGGGGCATTGTCAGGGGCAGTAGCTGTACAAGCGGGAGATTATATCGAAGCACGCTTCGGCTCAATCGGATCGGTATCCGTTTCATTTCAGTAGGAGGGTAATGACGATGGGGAAAATAAAAGCAGCTATAATCGGCTCCGGGAACATCGGAACAGACTTAATGTATAAGCTAGAAAGAAGTCAGTGGCTAGAGATGACTGCGCTTGTCGGGATTGATCCGAACTCTGAAGGTTTGGAGCGGGCGAAACAGCGTGGTTATGCGACATTTTCGAATGGGATTCAGGCATTTGCAGACAATCCAGATCTAGCGGATATCGTCTTTGATGCAACTTCTGCTAAGGCGCATGTGAAACATAATGAAGTATTGCAAGGGCTAGGCAAACTAGTTATTGATCTAACCCCAGCAGCAGTAGGACCGTTCCTCTCACCAGTCGTAAATATGGGTCAACATCTTGATGCAACCAATGTCAATATGATTACATGCGGCGGGCAAGCGACGATTCCAATTATCCATGCGATTAATGAAGCTGCTGATGTGGAATATGCAGAAATCGTAGCGACGATCTCTAGCAAAAGCGCTGGTCCAGGCACACGCGCGAACATCGATGAATTTACGATTACGACTCGTCGTGGCATCGAAGAGGTTGGTGGAGCGGATCGAGGCAAAGCGCTGATCGTTCTTAATCCGGCTGAACCTCCATTTATGATGCGCGATACCGTTTATTGTGAAGTGAGAAATATGGATCAAGCTGCGATTAGTAAAGCGATCTACGATATGGTTGATAGAGTAAAAGATTATGTACCGGGATATCGATTGAAGCAAGAGCCTATTTTTGACGACAATCGTGTATCCGTATTTCTAGAGGTAGAAGGTGCAGGAGATTACTTCGCTCCATACGCAGGCAACTTAGATATTATGACAGCGGCGGCTGTAAGAGTTGCGGAAGATTATGCAAAAAACCGTCTAGCAGACAACAACATTGCCAAGAGCGAGGTGTAAAGTGATGATTCGAAAAAGTAATAAGCCTGTCCAAATTACAGAAGTGTCCTTGCGAGATGGCAGTCATGCGGTCGCTCATCAATTTACAGAAGCTCAAGTACGCAATGTTGTTCGTGCGCTTGATGATGCGGGCGTTCATAACATTGAGGTTAGTCATGGTGATGGTCTTGGCGGCTCGACGCTGCAATATGGACGTTCGCTCGTTGATGAGATGAAGCTTATTGAAGCGGCTGTTGATGAGAGCAAAAAATCGAAAATTGCTGTATTGCTGCTGCCGGGAATCGGGACGGTTCATGAGCTCAAGCAAGCTCGTTCATTAGGTGCAAGCCTTGTCCGTGTTGCAACTCATGTAACGGAAGCAGATGTTTCTGCGCAGCATCTTTATATGGCGAGAGAGCTTGGTATGGAAGCGTTAGGTTTTCTAATGATGTCTCATACTGCTCCGGTCGAAAAGCTTGTTGAACAAGCGAAATTAATGGAGAGTTATGGTGCTGAAGCTGTGTATGTTACGGATTCTGCCGGCGCCATGTTGCCGCATCAAGTTCGGGAACGGATAGAAGCGTTGAGAGAATCGTTATCTATTGAAATTGGTTTCCATGCGCACAACAATCTATCACTTGCAGTTGCGAATACGCTGGTAGCTATCGAAGAAGGCGCAACTCGTATTGACGGAAGTGTTCGTTGCTTAGGTGCAGGAGCGGGCAATACGCAAACAGAGGTGCTTGTTGCTGTATTGGATCGTTTAGGTCTAAATATCGGAATCGATTTATATAAAATGATGGATTTGGCTGAGCATATTGTAGGTCCCTTGCTTCAGCGCCCACAAGAAATTGTTACTGGCAGTCTCGTAATGGGGTACGCTGGAGTGTATTCAAGTTTCCTTCTTCATGCATCGCGTGCGGGGAAAAAATTCGGTATCGACTCTCGCGATATTTTAATCGAACTTGGCCGCAGAGGCATTATTGGCGGACAAGAAGATATGATTATTGACGTAGCAGCTGAACTAGCAGATAGAAGAAAAAGCGAGGTGCAATAAATGATGGAGATGACTCGTGAAATAGAAAATGAAATCGTAACGTATTTGTTCGAAGCTGAACGAGATCGCCGAGAAGTTGTTAAAGTTACAGATAAATATCCAGATTTAACGATGGAACAAGCATATGAATTGCAAGAAGAGTTGCTCAAACGTAAAATTGCTACTGGAACACGCTCTATCGGTTATAAGCTTGGACTTACGAGCAAAGCTAAGCAGCAAATGATGGGTGTTTTTGAAGCGATTTATGGAGAGCTAACGAGCGACATGCTTGCGCTAGAGTGGGAGCAGCTAGACTTTAGCACTCTGATACATCCGAAAGCTGAGCCGGAAATTGCTTTTTTTATCGGTGAAGATTTGAAAGGTACTAACGTGACAGGTGAAGATGTGTTGCGTGCTACGCAATACGTAGCTGCTGCAATCGAAGTTATCGATAGTCGCTACTTGGATTTCAAATTTACACTACCAGACGTAGTAGCAGACAACTGCTCCTCAGCTAAATTTATGATCGGCAGTAAAATGGTGCCCGTTCAGGATGTAAACTTGCCAGAAGTCGGCATCGTATTTACGAAAAACAACGAAGTTGTTGCGACAGGGGCTGGTGCTGCTGTCCTTGGTGATCCGGCTGTATCTGTCGCTTGGGCTGTCAATAAGCTTGGCGAACGTGGACTTGGATTACGCAAAGGAGATGTAATTCTAAGTGGAGCAATTACAGAAGCATTCGCATTCGAACCGGGAGATACAATTGCAGCGCAATTTTCGGGACTTGGCAGCGTGTCATTTAGCTGTAAATAATGGTAGTGGGTGATGTCGCTCACGGAGCGACTATCATGCATGCTTTTAGATCAAAAGTGTTGCCTAAGAAGGTACAAACCTTCCGTGGTAGCACTTTTATTTATTTTCTTGTCTTCTCTTCTCAGAAAGGGGAAGAAATATCTCTGAACATAAAGCCTGTAAACGAGGCGGGAAAGCTAACTGTCAAACGTTCGATTGACCATTCAATGGTGTTGTAACAAAGTATTTGCAACAATATTTGGTGTGGTTTCGTTTCTAGATAACAGGCAGCATGAGAATACAACATCGAATAAGAAAAGTATACTTTTGATATCCATCATGAAAAACAACCGTGTGAATGATTTTTGATTTCAAAAAGGGTTGTGAAGTATGTTAAATAAGAAATTTATATTAAGTTTTGGCTTAACTTTTATTTATGTAATTGTGTTTTATTTTGGCGCGTATGGTTTGATGTTAATTGATATCATTGATGATGGTGTATTTACTTATAATCATGTATTTGTTGGTTTTTATCAATGGGTGTATTTGTTGCCATTTATCATGTATTTGAAAAAGAAAAATAGGTCTTATAAAGGTTATCTTATAGGTGGTATATGTGTAAGTTGTTTAAATATCGCATTATTTGTATGGATAATAGTAGACCCTTCAACCTTTTTCTGATTTACTTCGGACTTGCGGGAGTTCAATAAATTTAAAGGAGCATATTAAATATGGATTGTTTATGTGAACAAAAAACATTTGAATTAAAAGTTGAAGGAGATGTAAGTGCCGATCCTATATGGTGTAATCATTGTAGTTGTAACTTGTGGATAGAAGAGATCCCCCTCTCAACCGATCTGAAGTCGAATTTAATGGAATGGGTATATAAATATGGTGAATGGATTGATTGGAGTAATGATGAAATATTTCCAAATGGAATCGAACTTGAAGAAGAACATAATAAACAGGGATTGGCATTAACAGAAGAAGTAAGGAAAGAACTTGTAGGGAAATATATCGTTTCATTTTCGCCATCCACTCATGCTAGAAGTCATGCGAAAAAATAGTTTTGCAGCTTTTATATCGATGATAGTTGCCTCAAAAAGTTAAAGATGGTCGCTGTACGAATGATAAGATTTCGTAAGCGGCCATTTTCTTTTTAGTATTGTTTTATTGAAATTTATTGTAATGAACAATTGCTAAAGAATAGTTTTTATATTTTTGAAGGAACATCCCCTTATCTGACGTAAGAACACGCTTAATTGGATCTTCTACTTTTCTAGTTTCTGATTTTGTTTGGATGGAATTTATTTATTTTCCACAAGGATTTAAGCGAAAACAAGATTCTGACCCAAGCTTTTTGGGAAAGTGGCATTCAGATTTTAGAAAAATGAATACGAAATTATTGTGCCATTATAACTATAGTAACCTAAGAGAATGGCTCGGAATGGATACTGTTCCTAAAGAGATTGAAGGAATTACTTCTGAAGATTTACAAATGTTTATTGAAAGTATGTACAACGATTTTGATATTATCGAACAAAATAAAGACTGTGAGCTTGAGGTATATCATTTTGAACAAATTATCGAGTACATCAACTTATCAAAAGCTAAAGCTATATCTGTTATTCAAGGAATCTTTCCTAAAGATCAGGGGTTAATTTAATTATAATCATTTTTTTACTTGTAAACGATGTGCATAATGAATAGGCTTTTAATATAGAAACATTTCAAAAGAATTGGAATAAGAGTCGAGATGGAAGTAAATATCGATCAGATTAAGGGGATACGTTATTTGAGCATAAATTTAAGGGCTATCGAGTTTTTTGAAAAAAATGAATATCAGGAAGCGTTAAAGCTCTTCCAAAAAGCTGTGGAACAATCTCGAAATATTCAATCGCTAAATAACCTTGCTTGGATTTATTTTCATGAGGAGTGCAACAGGGAAGCAGCTTTAAAATTAATCAAAGAAGCTGTCGATTTAAATCCCAAATCACATTTTCCATTTAATCTATTAGGTGAAATCTATATCGAAATGGAAATGTGGCAATTAGCTTCTGACGCATTGCATCAATCCATATCAATACAATCTTCAAATGAAGCGTATAATAATTTAGCTATAGCAAACTATCATTTAGGACACTTAAAAGTGGCATCAGATTATTTTCTCATGTGTTCAAACAAATCGGATTATGCTTTGTATAGCCATGTTAAGTGCTTGATCGAGCTTGGTAGAAACGAGCAAGCATTAAATAGATTAGCTACATTCTCTGAAGAGGATGATGAATTTGTCGGTACAGTTGAAATAGCAGAATTGTACGTTGAATTAGGTTACTTTGAGGAAGCAATCCAATGGTTCGAAAAAGGCTGGGAAAATTATTGGAAGACACCAGATTGGGTAGGTGGTTACGCTTATGCTCTAATTAAAAGTGACAAACCAAATCTTGCTCGTGATCATATAAATGAAGTCATTCAACAAAAAGTAGAAGACATTCGCGAAGCTAAAGAAGACATTTGCGATGATGACTGGACTGAAGGAGATAAAGAAGAGCATATTCGGGAGTTAATTGAGGAAAAAAGAGAATATGAGAATATGTTCGAACACATATCATCTGGCTATATCCCACAAATGAAATATAATACATCGATGAGTACAAGTTGTTATTTGTTCGAATGTGAGCGTCATAATCACTCGAAGTACCAAGAATAGGATTCTTCCACGTTTAATCAAACAGCGACAGTGAGGACTTTATTTACTTGTCCATAGCTGCCGCTGGTTTAATTAGATAGTATTACTTGATGTATGCTTTTAAATTGTAAAAAAGTTATTAAGCAACTACACCCCGTTTAGCATCAAAACCTTCGTACTGCTTCTCTACGATAATACTCTTCAAAATTTGTACGGTTTTCCATACATCTTCGTAAGTTGTGTATAGAGCTACTGGTGCTAAACGAACGACATTGGGAGCGCGGTAATCTGGAATAATATGATTTTGTTTAAGCGCTTTGCATATCCGAATCGCCTCGTCATGCTCCAAGCTAACATGACCACAGCGACGCTCATCTTCGAGCGGATTGGCTACTGAGAATCCAAGCCCCTCAAGTTCATGCTCAATTAATTGGATCATATATTTTGTAATATGCAATGATTTTGTGCGAATTGCTTCAATAGAAGTCAGTTCGAATATTTCTAATGCTCCAATTAATGGTGCGATGCTGAAAATATGCGGAGTTCCGATTTGATAAGCCCCAGCAGTATGCTCAACCGTTAATGAATGATCCATGTCGAACTGTTTGCTTTTGTTCGAGCTGTACCAGCCTGTTAAGCCTGGTGTCCGGCCAAAATGTTTTTTGTTTACATACAGAGATGCAACACTGCCGGGTCCACCGTTCAAATATTTGTAATTGCACCATAGGGCAAAATCTACATCCCATTCGCTAAAATAATGAGGGATGGAGCCGACAGAGTGGCAACCATCGAATCCGATAATGATGCCGCGAGCATGAGCTTCAGCGGTTAATCGTTTAATATCCAGAAGTTGACCGCTGCGATAAAGAACAGTAGGGAGAAGAATTAATGCAATCTCATCTGTCATTGCTGCAATAATATCATCTTCTTCAATAATTCGACCATTGCGGCTAGCTACTCGTACAAGATTTGTATCCGGGTCGTAGCCTTTTAATCGTAGTTGGCTTTGAAGTGCATAAATATCGGTTGGGAAATCAAGTTCCGTAGCCATAATTTTGGTGCGTTTTCCTTCTGGCTGGTAGAAGGTTGCTACAAGCTGATGAATGTTAGTAGAGGTGGAGCCAGTAATGCTTACTTCACCTGGTTCAGCGCCGACAAGTGCTCTCATCTTATCGGATAGAGCTTCTGGAAGGAAGAACCAAGGGCGTTCACCTTGCGTCCAGCCTTCTATTGTTTGTGTTTTCCAAGACTCTACAAGCTCGAACATTGTACGTTCTGCACGTTTGGACATTAGTCCAAGGGAGTTGCCATCCATATAAATGATGCCTTCAGGTACGATAAACTCTTCACGCAAATGGGCTATTTCATCCGCATGATCTAATTGCTTGGCGTATTCCAACGAATAATCTGGCGTAATCGCTTTCAATTATGTCACCTCTTCTTAATGAAAAGTCTACTATTGTGTAATTAACTATATTATAATTATGACATGATGTCAATATTATTGGTATTTGCATATGATCACTATACAATTAGTTGTTTTATTTATTAGATGCAAGCTGATCATTCCATCTCCCTCCACATATATGACGTACATTAAAGTATTAATGCCATTTAAATTAATTTATATGTTGCATATATTTAAATAGTGTGTCATAAATAATATATGTTATGTATTAATTAAATCTGACAAACAACAGGGGGTTATGGTTACAATGGTTGGAGTAGGAATTAGCGGCACAGGAAGAATCGGAAGATTGGTTATTCGTAGAGCCTTTTCCACAAATTCAAAAGAGATTCAAATTAAAGTGGTGAATTCCACCTATCCCGTTGAAACGATTGCTCATTTATTGAAATATGACACTATACATGGTACATGGGACGCAGAAGTAACTACTCAGGATGGAAATCTCATTATTAACGGTAACAAGGTTCACTATGTAATGGAAAGAGATCCGACAAAGCTGCCATGGAAGGAATATGGCGTAGCGATAGCGATAGATGCAACTGGCAAATTTAATGATCGTGAAGGTGCATTAAAGCATATTGCAGCTGGAGCAGAACATGTCATTTTGACAGCTCCGGGCAAACAAGTTGACCTTACAGTCGTTAT
This sequence comes from Paenibacillus sp. L3-i20, assembly GCF_022180385.2. GTDB lineage: Bacteria > Bacillota > Bacilli > Paenibacillales > Paenibacillaceae > Pristimantibacillus. The sequence continues at coordinate 1,753,828 of NZ_BQME02000002.1, read as the reverse complement.
GGGCGTGAACGATAAAAATTATGATCCTGCGAAACATCGCATTTTATCAGCCGCTTCATGTACAACAAATTGTGTAGCACCTGTGTTAGATGTTCTGGACCAGGCATTTGGCGTCAAACAAGGTTGGATGACTACAGTTCATGCTTATACTAGCGATCAGAATCATATGGACAATCCTCATAAAGATCTTAGAAGAGCGCGCGGGTGTGCACAGTCCATTATCCCTACTTCTACAGGTGTTGGGAAAGCTCTAAGGGATGTATTGCCGCATCTAGCAGCGGTTGTTCAAGGAATCTCGTTACGTGTACCGACACCGGACGTATCGCTTGTTGATTTGACAGTACATTTATCGAAGAAAACAACAGTAGAAGATGTTAAACAAGCATTTGTTGAAGCGGCTTCTACTTATTTAAAGGCTTGCTTAGACGTTGTTGATGCACCTCTAGTTTCATCCGATTATATTGGAAATTCACATTCAGCTATTATAGATGCACCATCTCTTATGGTGAGCGGAGATCAATTAAAAGTACTTGCTTGGTACGACAATGAATGGGGTTATTCGTGCAGAGTAATGGATTTGGCACAATTAGTGAGCAGATCTATCACTGTTGGAGGTGTAAAGGAATGGGCAACTACAGCAGCAAGATGAATTTAGGCGCTATCCTATGCAGGCATTGCAACACGGTTATTGACACATTGGATACGGAGAAAGTCATGTTCTACTACTTAAATTGCGGTCATGAAAATTGCATAGACATTGCGAATAATCAGGGGGAACCGACGGATGACACAGAGTAGAGTTATGCACTTTGAAGAAGGAAACGCTGGGCTGAAGCTTTTACTTGGAGGTAAAGGAGCCAATCTTGCTGAAATGACAAATGCAGGTCTTCCTGTTCCACCTGGATTTACTCTTACAACGGAAGCTTGCAGAGAATATTATGGCGCTGGGAAAACGTTGCCGAATGGATTAATGGACGAAGTTCAGAGCGCTTTATCTCAAGTGGAAGAAAGAAAGGGTCAACAATTCGGCGGCAGTGATAACCCGCTGCTTGTATCTGTCCGCTCTGGTTCGGTCAGTTCTATGCCTGGCATGATGGATACAATACTAAATCTTGGACTTAATGATCGTACTGTGGAAGCGCTCGCTGAACAGACGGGAAATCCACGTTTTGCTTATGATTGTTACAGAAGACTAATTCAAATGTTTGGCAACGTTGTTTTTGACATTGAAGGCATTTATTTCGAGAAGCTGCTTCACAGCAAGAAAAATAGTCTCTCTATTGAGGAAGACAAAGATTTGCCAGTGGAAGCCTGGAAAGAATTGATTGAATCCTATAAAGAACTAATCGTAAGAAAAGCTAAGCAACAGTTCCCTCAAGATGTAAACAAACAACTAGAACTTGCGGTAGAAGCAGTGTTCCGTAGTTGGAACAACCACAGGGCAATCGTTTATCGGAAAGCTTATAACATTCCAGACCATCAAGGAACAGCAGTTAATATACAATCGATGGTATTTGGCAATATGGGCGATGACTGCGGTACGGGTGTGTTGTTTACACGTAATCCTTCTACGGGAGAGAAAGTGCTATACGGGGAATACCTGATTAATGCGCAGGGAGAAGACGTTGTTGCTGGAGTGCGGACGCCACTTCCGATTGCACAGTTGGAGCGGGAAATGCCGGACATTTATAAGCAGCTCGCAGAAACAGCGGCAAGGCTGGAAGTTCACTATCGGGACATGCAAGATATCGAATTTACAGTCGAAAATGGTACATTGTTCATTTTGCAAACACGTAATGGTAAAAGAACGGCGCAAGCGGCAGTTAAACTGGCAGTTAACTTGGCTAATGAAAGTATTTTGACTCGTGAAGAAGCACTTTCCAGAATTGAAGTGGAGCATTTGGACAAGCTTCTACATCGGGCAATTGATGAGGATGCGAAGTTAGATGTACTTGCTGTAGGTTTGCCCGCATCGCCAGGTGCAGCTACAGGTCAGATTGTATTCGACGCAGATAAGGCTGAAGAATGGGCACGTGAGGGCAAGAAAGTTGTCCTCGTCAGCATGGAAACGAGTCCAGAAGATATTCATGGCGTTATTGCAGCAGAAGGTGTGTTGACAAGTCGTGGCGGTATGACGAGCCATGCAGCTGTGGTTGCGCGTGGAATGGGTAAGCCTTGTGTTTGCGGCTGTGAGGAAGTGCGTATTGATAAGGAAGCAGGATTATTTGTAGCAGGATCTGTCACCGTTAATGAAGGCGACTGGATTACTCTCGATGGATCAACTGGTCGAGTTATTTTGGGCGGAGTAACATTGAAAGAGCCTGAAATTACAGTTGAGTTAGAAGAACTGCTTGAATGGGCGGATGACATTCGTGATTTGGCCGTTCGGACAAATGCAGATACGCCAGAAGATGCTTTGAAAGCAAGGGAGTTTGGTGCGGAAGGAATTGGACTATGCCGGACGGAGCATATGTTCATGTCTGCGGATCGCTTGCCGGTCGTTCAGGCAATGATTTTGGCTGATACGAAAGAGGAGCGTGAACTAGCGTTAGAACAATTACTGCCGATGCAGCAAAGCGACTTTGAAGGTATCTTTACAGCTATGAATGGATTTCCAGTTACGATAAGGCTGCTTGATCCACCGTTGCATGAGTTTTTGCCACATTTGGAAGAGTTGATTGTGAAACAGTTAACGATGACTCATGGGGGTATTAATGAAGGAAACAGTAGAGAGAAGCAACAACTGGATATCCTCATTCGTAAAGTACGCAACCTTCATGAGATGAATCCAATGTTGGGACAACGAGGTTGTCGTCTAGGTATTCTGTTCCCTGAAATTTATGAGATGCAAGCAATCGCTATATTCCGTGCTGTCTTAAACTGCCAGAATAACGGAGTAGTCGTTATCCCTGAAATTATGATTCCTCTAGTTGGGCATGTCAATGAGTTGAAGATAATGCGTGAGTTGGTTGAGCGTGCTGCAGATACTGTATTTGGCACGAATAAGGAGGAGCAATCTTACAAGATTGGGACGATGATTGAGGTGCCTAGAGCTGCTTTAACCGCCGACAAAATTGCCGAGCATGCTGATTTCTTTTCTTTTGGTACAAATGATTTGACTCAAATGACCTTTGGCTACAGTCGTGACGATGCAGAAGGAAAGTTTCTTAGCCATTATGTAGATCATGAATTGTTGCGGAACAATCCATTCCAAGTACTTGATACCGAAGGTGTTGGATTGCTCGTAGAGATGGCGGTCGAGAAGGGCAGATCGACAAAGCCGACGCTAAAAACAGGTATTTGCGGTGAGCATGGAGGTGACAAGGAGTCAATATTTTTCTGTCACGAAACGGGATTGGATTATGTTAGCTGCTCCCCTTACAGAGTTCCACTGGCAAGAATTGCAGCTGCGCAAGCAAAGGTAAAGCTCGGAGGGCAACGATGTTAACCAAGCAACAATATTTAGTTATTTGTTCAGATTCGATAGGTGAAACAGCGGAGGCTGTTGCACAAGCGACTATTCGTCAATTTAATTCACGGGATGTTATTGTAAAGAGATATAGTAACATTCGTACGGAAGAGGAAGTTCGAGCTATTGTAAAGGAAACAGCAGCGCTAGGCGGATTGGTTGCTTACACATTAGTTCAACCTGAGCTTCGGGAAGCGATGAAGTCGGATGCGATAAGAATGGGGATACGTGCAGTAGATATTATGGGCCCGATGCTTCAAGCTTTTGTGGATACGTACGGTTATGCACCTAAGCGGCAGCCTGGTCTACTGCATGAGATGAATGAAGATTATTTCCGTAGAATAGAAGCGATTGAGTTTGCGGTAAAATTTGATGATGGCCGAGATCCTCGCGGCATGTTGCAAGCTCAAGTCGTATTGATTGGAGTGTCACGTACTTCGAAGACGCCACTTAGTATTTATTTGGCACACAAAGGGATAAAAACCGCCAATCTCCCAATTATACCCGAGGTGAAAGTACCAAACGAGCTTTACAAAATTAAGAGCGGACGTATATTCGGACTGACAATGGATGCTGAGCATATTCTCAATATTCGTGCGGAGAGATTGAAAGTGCTAGGGCTGCCAGATGGCTCGCAATATGCGACGTTTCAACGAATTATTGATGAGCTGGAATATGGTCAATCCTTAATGAAGGAGCTTGGCTGCACGGTTATTAATGTAACGAATAAGGCGATTGAAGAGACTGCTGGCATTATAATGGAGCATTTATAAGGTTAGAAATAGTTGGCGGCAAAGTGAAAGGGATCAAATATCTGTTGCTCAAGCGTTAAAATTGAAAGTTAAGTCTGATAGAACAATTGACTTTGCGGATGATACCAACATTCAAGCATGGCGGAGGTGCTCGCTGATTTTTAGCGGGTGCCTTTTTGGCATGTAAAAACAAATGAAGCAGATCACATTCCCTTATATGCTATAATCTGTATAAACATTATGTTAGTCACTGTAATTGAAGAATATGCTGTGGAAGGAGAAGTGCTGTGAATAGACCCGCGTATCAGGTTGAGCAGGAAGCAAAGGAAAATGATTGTGAAGTTAAATCTGTAGAAACTTCTCATGAATATGCAGTTAGAGAAGCTATTCGGCAGATGCTCAATCGACTGGATGACGCCTCTCTTTCTTCAGAGGAATTGGCTAGCGCTGCTTCATATAGCCCATTCCATTTTGACCGAATCTTCCGCTCAGTTACAGGTATTCCACCTCGTCTTTTCTTATCAGCCCTTCGATTTCAATGGAGTAAAAAGCTTCTATTAAAATCTAAATCGACAGCGACAGAAGTTGGCCAAACGGTCGGATATAGCAGCTTTGGAACGTTTTCTTCTAACTTTTCTCGTTTTATCGGCTTATCTCCACAACAATTTAGAGCTTTTATAGAGGATAGAATGTTGGGACTTCAAGAACTTCAACAGATACAATTAAAAACGAAAATAAATACTCGTACGAGTGTAGAGGGTCGTGTGGAAGTTCCGGGAAATTTAGAGGGAATGATATGTGTAGGTCTTTTTCCAAAACCAATACCTATGGGGAAGCCAATAGGATGCACGATAGTATTTAGTTCAGGCGATTATGCCATACCAAATGTTCCCGATGGAATCTATTACGTGTTGGCGATCGCTTTTTCATGGGATGATCCAATTGATGAGTACTTACATCCACAAAATTCGTTGCGAGGGAAAGCAAGCGGAAAAATTGTTGTGGAAAATGGAAAAATGATAGGCAATAGCAATGTGTCCCTTCGATCGCCTAGATTTTATGATCCTCCTATCCTTATTTCATTCCCCATACTGATACAAAACTTTATCGAGGATAAAATAGATTAAAGAGCAAACTAGAAGAAGTCAGCCTCCCATAATTGAGTTATTGTTAACTCAGGATCACAATAAACTACTGGATGAAGAGGAGCTGACTATATGTCACGAGTTGTTCATTTTGAAATCGAAGCAAAAGATCCAGAGAAAAAAATGGCTTTTTATCAAGAAGTTTTTGGTTGGAAGTTTCAAGAGATGATGGAGGGATATTGGTCGATTATAACTGGTTCTGCTGAGGATGAAGGAATTGATGGCGGTCTAATGAAAGCAGCTTCAGAGGATGCAGTACGGACTATAAATACGATACATGTTGCAAATCTTGATGAATATTTAAGTAAAATCGAGCAAGCAGGCGGTAAAACGACTAGTTCAAAAATGGATATTCCTGAAGTTGGAGTATTTGCTTATTGTGAAGATATAGATGGTCTAGAGTTTGGTGTAATCGAGTTTTTCGCAAAATAATTTACCAGCAAAAAAGAAGCCACTTGGCGCATTTGCCAAATGGCTTCTTTTGCATGAGTGTTGTCAGTGGGAATTCCCCTCAGTCATCTCGCTATCATTACGATACTTCTTACGGTAATTCCCTAGTGCAAGCAATGGCCAAATATATCGATAGCTGTGATAATGTATATAAAAATTGCCAGGAAGGCCTGCTCCCGTAGGGTAAGTAGTTGTCCAGTCATCCTTATGCAGCGATGCAAGTAATGCTTCAACACCTCTTTTTATTTCAACTGTTGGTCTTGGGTAAATAGCAATTAATGCATCCAAGCACCAAGCTGTTTGAGAAGGTGTACTTACCCCTAATGGCACGTAGTGTTGAAGTCGATCACTTCTACAGGATTCCCCCCAGCCGCCATCATCATTTTGTATATTTAAGATCCATTTAGCTGCGCGCTCCACGGATGCGTGGTTTGAATGAATACCAACGGCTTTTAGTCCTGTTATTGCAGCCCATGTACCATAGATGTATGAGATGCCCCACCTGCCATACCATGAGCCGTTTTTTTCTTGATTATGAAAGAGCCAATCTACACTACGCTTTATAAAGTTATGGCGTATATCAAGTCCAGCAAATTGGCCTAAATATTCTAAAGTACGCCCTGTAAGGTCGGCTTCTGAAGGGTCAATGGCAGCAGACTTAGCACCGTCGATCGAAAGCCAAGTTAACATGCGATTGTTTGTGTTTTTTTCAAAAGCTGGCCAGCCGCCATCCTTATTTTGCATAGAGATAATCCAGTTTAGACCACGGTTCCACGCTTCTTGATAAGAAGCATCGATTTGAGACATACCTTTTATAGCTCGAAGTGCAGCAGTTGTGTCATCAATGTCTGGATTAATCGTATTTGTTGCAGAAAATCCCCAGCCTCCGGGTCTAGCATGTGGGTTATGCTTGCTCCAATCACCATATTTGGTCTGTTGTCTCGAGAGCAGGTAGGCAGTTGCTTTTTGTATTGCTGTATGTTCATATGAAACACCGCTAATTTGCAAGGAATTAGCTAATAGCGCTGTATCCCAAACCGTGGATGGAGAGTTTTGTATCGTTGTTTTGTCGCTTGTTCGCCACTGCATATCGGTTAAACCCTGTACTGCATGGGTGATATGAGGATGTCCCTTTTCATAACCAAGAGCAAGCAGGGCGAATACCATTAGGATTGTACTGCTGGCATAACTGTACAAGGTTCCGTCCGCTTCGATTCGATCCAACATAAATTGTTCGGCCTTTTTTGTTGCTACTTCATGAATATATCCGGTAGCCCCGATTAGTCGGTTTAATCCTGACCGCATGTTGCCCATCATTTCTTGATATTCGTTGCTTTTCACTTCTGAGTCATTCTGTAATTCATCTTCTGTCCTCTGATTTAAAGTTAGACCACTTAGATCAGGGGTATTGTTTATTTGAATAGAAAAGTTCCGATCTGCCATAATCAACATAGGGATGAGATGTACTCTTGCATAACCGGAAAATTGAAAGATGTTAATTGGAAAAGAAGGGGGGAATAGTAGTATTTCTAGTGGAATAGATGAGATGGATAGCGGCCATTTTTTATTACCAGTAGTAGCTAATATTGTTTTAGTTAGAATGCTGGTAGCGGCTCGGATACCACCTTTAGATCGGATGAAGCGTTCGGCGCGTTGAATAGAATCATCCGTTGCCCCGCTATAACCAGAATAGAGTATTCCGTAATAAGCATCGATTGTAGTAGAAAGATTGCCTTCCTTTTCATCGTAATACAGCTTCCAACATCCATCTGCTTGCTGCTCCGCAAGTATGCGATCATGAAGTCTGCGAATCAGGTCGTCGTTTTGAACGCCTAATGTACGAAAGAGAACGATGATGTAGGCGTCTATAGATGTACCATTTTCAAAGCAAAAATGCCATGATCCATCTTGTCGTTGTTGCTCTAGCAAATTGTTCGTAATACGATTAATTTCTGTATCTATATCGCGGAGCAATTGACTCATTATGAACGTACCTCCAGCGCTGTTTCTTACTACTATATGATCAGTGTTGCACTGTAATGAGGAGAGAGTAGAAAGTTAAATACGATGGAATTAAAATTGAGCACACAGCAAAGCCACAGCGAGTTAGGACTCGTTGTGGCTTTTAATGTTAGAAAGTAATTGAGTTATGAATCATATTCCTTCTTATTTAAGAAGCCACAGAGATGCGACATTAGGTGGTTCCCATCCAACTACGGAAGTGTGCGATTGGCGGCATTCATAAACTAATCCATTATAGGAAACAAGTGTACCAGGTGCATACGACACATTGGCCGCCCATGGAATTGCAGACGTTGTTCCAGCAGTAGTAGCGCTTACAGTGCTTGCCGCTGATTGATTGCCGGCCCCATCGATTGCATGTACGTTAAAAGTATAACTAGTGCTTGCAGTAAGCCCCGTCACAGTGTAAGAAGTAGCATTAGCTGCAACGGTAGCTACTAATGTTGTGCCACGGTAGACACGATATCCTGTAACGGCAACATTATCGGTTGAAGCGTTCCACATTAGCTGTAAGCTTGTTGATGTAGGTGTCCCCATAACATGTAGTGCCCCTGGAGCAGTTGGAGCTTGAGTATCATTGCCTGTGAACGGGGAAGTTGTAACTGAAATGGAGTTGCTTGAACCCGATTCATTTCCTGCTGAATCGATAGCTTTAATCGAATACGTATAGGTTGTATTTGAGGTTAACGCCACATTATTGTAGCTGAGCGTTGTACCTGTCACAGTTGCAACTAATGTAGACCCTCTGTAAATGCGGTAGCCTGTGACGCCAACATTATCGGTAGATGCTCCCCAAGATAAGGAAACGCTTGTTGCTGTTTTGGAAGGAGAAGTAAGGGACGAAGGTGCTGTTGGTGCTTGTGTGTCAGATGGATTAGATCCACTGAAATTGACATCGATTACATTATAAAATGCGTTCGGAGTATCTGCGACTTCCCATACTGCCAAGATGACATGATAACCGGTACGAGCAGGTACATTGCAACTATTTGAATAGGAGAATGGAGGTTGTGCACCGCCATAATTAACCGAGCAAAATGGAGTTAAATCGAAGGAATTTCGAGTAAGTGCCGCATTAGAATTCCAATTTGTTTTCGTAATATAGTATTTCCAACTCGCAGTAGCATGTGCTGCAGTTAGCTTCCATGTAAAAGTTCTCTGTCCAGCAGTGATATTCACTTTAGACCAACGTGTTGCTGATTGTTCATCAAGTGTAGGGAATGCTCCATTTGCACTAGCGATTTGGCCATCTGCCGGGCCTGCGTTAGGAAATCCTTTTGCTGCTTCTAGGCTTTGCGGCTCGTATATAATAGGTCCACAATTCGTATTTTGACCAGATTTACATAGTGCAGCACGACTTGCAGGTCCTTCAACATAACCATGAGCAGAGATTTGTTGTGCAAAAAGTGTACAGGCTACTGCGGCTACTAGCAAAATACCCATGTACATTACAAATTGTTTGACGGTCGAACGTGATGAACGAATAGCTTTCGTTGTCATTAACTAACCTCCTCATAGTGGGGGAGAGCGAATGCTTCATGGAATAAAGCGTTCTCATAAAGCGTGCGACTCCAGATGAAAACTTACAAGCTTAAAAAAATTCCTCCTTCCATCTGAATTCAGTGTATTGCGCTATTGCAATTATTATGAAGACATTTTGAAGAAAAAAATCAAAAGCTTGAACCCAATGATCATTTTGAAGAAGTTATTATTCAAAATATTCTGACTATTAATTGAATACACATTCAAAATAAATGATTACATTTCTTTTTAATTACATTTACTATAAAATGTCAAATAAAAGGATTAGCTGTCACTACATATTAAAAGGAGGTAACAATGAAGAAAAGAGGCATGTTTGGGCTCGCATTTATAGTCATCATCGTTGCAGCAGTTATTTTTTATGTAAGTGATATAGGGGAATCAAACAAACCTATCGGCAATTTAAGTGCCGCCCAGCCGAGTGCTACTCCGGTCGAAAGTTCCAGTAGTGATGTAACTTCTATTGAGGATAAGGTGAAGAGTCTTATTGCAAAGATGAATGATAAAGAAAAAATAGGTCAACTCGTTATGTATACTCCAGCTTATGGGGTCAATACATTTTCTAGCGAAATGGTTAAGGAATATGGTGTTGGGAGTGTTCTATTAAACCGTAGGACGGAGTCAGCCTTGGAAACAACCCAGTTTATCAATCAATTGCAGCAGTGGTCGAGTGAGTCACGATTAGGTATTCCACTCTTTATATCTGGTGATATGGAGTACGGTGCAGCACAACGTATACCAGGAGAAGCAACCGTTCTACCGAGACAGATGGCGATAGGCGCCACACAAAATACGACGTATGCACAGCAGGTTGCAGAAATGACTGCTATCGAAGCAAAAGCAATGGGTTTTCACTGGAGTTTCTCCCCCGTTGCCGATGTTAATTCCAATAGACTGAACCCCGTAATTGGTGTACGTTCATTTGGTGAAGATCCAGAGGCAGTAAGTAGGATGGCTGTTGCCCAAGTTAAGGGGTATCAAAAGAATGGTATGCTCTCCAGCGCAAAACATTTTCCCGGCCATGGAGATACTGGCTTTGATTCGCATTCGACGTTATCAAAAGTTTCTTATAGCAAAGATGTGTTGAGGGACGTACATCTTGCACCATTTCGTGCGGTTATTGATGCAGGCATTGAATCTATAATGACAGCTCATATTATTTTGGAAGCGATCGACCCTGATTTGCCTGCGACATTGTCAAAAAAAGTATTAACCGGATTATTGCGTGAAGAGCTAGGGTTTAAAGGCATTATCGTCACGGATGCGATGGTAATGGAAGCTATTACGAACAATTGGGGAGCGGGAGAGGCGGCTGTAATGGCGATTAATGCTGGAGCGGATATCGTTATGGCTAACGGCTCTCAGTTCGACCAGACCGAAACATTGCATGCACTAAATAAGGCACTGGACAATGGAAAGTTAGCAAGAAGCCGATTAGATGAGTCAGTTACTCGAATATTAACCTATAAATTTCAGATGAAACTGTTTGAAAATAGATTAGTGGATGAAGCAAATGCGAGCGAAGTCGTTGGTAGCTCAGATCACTCGGAACTTGCGAGAAAGATCGCATTAGATTCAATAACACTTGTCAAAAATGATGGCATTCTTCCGCTTGATGCTGCAACCGATGAAACGACACTTGTTGTCAGTGCTGCCTATGCGGATGAAATTGCGGAATCAGTCAAGGCCATTAGTAAAGGGAAAGTAATTTCTTATCAAATAGCTGAAGCTCAAGGAGAGAAGCTAGATGCATCTGGGGCTGCAATAGCGGAAGCGATCAAGCAAGCAGCCAAGGCAGATCGAATTATTGTGTGCACTTATTCTGATCGTGAATTATTAGCTGGGCAAGTTCAATTAGTTAATGAGTTGCTGGCTACAGGGAAACCGGTTGTTGCAGTTTCGCTTGGAAATCCAAGTGATATTTTAGGTTATCCAGAAGTAGGGGCTTATGTTGCAACTTATGCGTTGGATAATTGGTATTGGATCACGGCAATTCCAGTATCGTGGGAAGCTGCGATTCAAGTTGTTTTCGGTGCGAAGCCTAAAGGGAAATTACCGATTACGCTTAGTGCTGAGTTCCCTCTTGGATTTGGATTGAGTTATCCTTAAGATGGTTGTTAGTTTCTCGAGTACGTGGGTTACGGAAGAAGCTTATTATTAAAGTTAAAAGAGGATAATATTGACACTGATCTAGTTGTGTAGTATTTTTTATGTTAGATCAACAAAAGCGAAGCACGCTTTTCCCATCGTTTGCTGGGAGGAAGTGTGCTTTTTTGCTATTTCTGTCGATAAAGTAATTGGCAGGATGTATAAAATCATGATACAACAAGATCACGTTATATGGGTTGAAGGGTATGTATTGAAATTGATAGGAATGATTGTTTTATTTATGAAAACGTTTACTAGATTACGCTAATTACTAATAAATTAGGGAGGGTTTTTATATGGTGTCAAAATGGAAAGGGTACTTTTTAGCTATTGTATTGTTGCTAGGATTATTGTCACTACAAACTGCTACTGGTATACAGGCGGCAAATGCAAAAATAGTAGGCTTTAAGGACATTTCTAAACATTGGGCTAAAGGGCAAATTGAAATTGCTGTAAAGAAGGGTTATGTGAATGGTTTTCCGGATGGAACATTTAGGCCCGATGCCAAAGTAACGAGAGCACAGTTTATAAAAATGATTGTAAAGGCGTTAGGTTTAGAACATGATTCGGAAGGAAGTTTGTGGTACACAACATATGTAAAAGCGGTAAAAGAAGCTGGTGTGTATAAAGGGGATGCGGATTTTGCAGAGTGGCATATGACTGCCGATATAAGTCGCCGTCACATGGCTTGGCTTGCGGTAAGAGGTGCTGATGAAACGCTTAAAACTGTGGAGTCTTCGGGAATAACAAAGGAAGTAGAGATTAATCGATGGCCACTTACTGCTACTAATAACATGGTGACTCGCACCGATGAGTTTATGAGAGAGTACTACGAGGGGTTTCTAGTATTCGAGGCTTTCAATCGAGGTGTTTTAAATGGATTTGGTGGTAATGAAATCGGATTAGAGCGTTCAACAACACGTGCACAAGCTGTAACTGTAATTGAGCGGATATTAAGCTTAAAAGAAGGTAAGAAGCTTGCTTTGGATAAATATGCAACTTCTGAGGCGGAATTGCAATGGCTAAAGACGAATGCATTTACAGTTGCACCGCACATCTTTAATGATCCAAAAGGTAGCGGTATGAAGAAAAACTATAAGCTGGAGAATCTGGTATTTAAAAATTCTCTTATTCATTCGGAAGTAAAACGAATTATTCTTATTGATCTTGACGATCCAAAAGATCCTTATCGCAAGTTGCTTCCTGCCACTTCAAAAATGACTTTTGGATATGATGGGAAACTTCCTAACGATGCATACGCAATGTACATCGAATATGAGACGTATACCAATAATGGAGGTAAGCAATACCCAGGAATCATTGATGTTACAACCCAAAGCTACAAAGCACCAAATCCGTATCCGCATCACAAACTGATAGAACCGTTCCCTATTGAAACGAAAGAAAAAGCTTTTAGACATATTAGCTCACGTAGACCATCAAATGCTGAAAAAAGAATAGGTACAGGCGTTATGGTATGGGCTATTCCTAATACTGGATATCAATTGTACGAGAACATCGGAGGAAGTAAAAACAACCCAGATCGAAATATTTCTATCAGCTTTTATTTAAGTCCATCATTCGGAGAGAACATAAGCAATACGATTTTTTTCGGTACAACAACACATTTCGGTAAGTAAATGAATGGAGGTGAGGAAATGAAGAAGTTGTTTGTCACATTGGCTATTATAGTCTTGATATATGGATGGAAAATAGGGTACGTAGAAGCCGCAACAACAACTCCTGAAACGGTCTACTCTGAAAAAGGGGAAAAGTATATTGCAACAGATAAGTACAGTTACAGAGATCAAACAAGCATGACTGTTAATTTCACAGCAGGAAAAATACAAGGACAAGTAATTACTAATATTCGTTGGGAAAATTCAGATGGAAAAAAACTCCGAGATGTACCGGGTGACTGGCTAGGAAAAGAAAGTTTTGCTGGACTGGATACGATTCAAGGAACATCTATTTTAGTAAGAACAACAAGAAGTCACACCCATGGTGGTGTGTATTATTGGGATCGTTCAAGTGGCAGTGATCTATGGAGAGCAAATACTCCTAGAAAAATAAGACATAATGATAGTGGAAAATGCCCCTCCGCTCCTGAAGATGAGTGGAAATATAAAGCATACCCAAACTGTACAGATGATCTACTTACCTTAGTTCTTAAAAAGGATAGTCCCTATTACATTGACGGAGAAGATGTAAAGCCTTCGATAGATGAAAAAGTTGTGGTTCAGAATACCGTTAAGCCTGTAAACATCGGGGTTGATCCGGCTAAAACAGTGGAAAATGATATACATAAGGAATGTGGTTTCAATAATACAACCTCGCCTTGTTCTGGAAAATATGATCGGTCAACGAAATATGATGGCAAGTTTGAAGTAATATCTAAAAACAGCATTATGGTTTATTTTGAGCAAACTTTCGGAGGAGACTCTGAAAAAAAAGGATTTTATAAAGACTGGGCAAGTCCCGGGGCGAGACAAATGTGGTGGTATTCAGCTTTTAAGTTCCAATTGGAAGCAACGACTTATCGCTACGGAGATAAAAAGATTGTAGTTGAGTGGGGACCAAAAGAAAATGAACCAACTCAGATCAATGTGCGTCACATGGTACGAACAGGACCAACTGGAAGCTTTGTAAAAGTAACAGAGTCTATGACGCCATTTGCAGATCCATTGCCACTATCTCGCATTCTAAATGCAGAGCCAACCCACGGAAAGGTACTCGGCAGAAATGTGTCTTACAGCAATTACAGCGATACAGTACAATCTGGAAATACGGTCACAGTGAGCCTGAGTAGAACTCAGACAAAGGCTTATGTGACCTTTTTTTATGAAAAGGAAGCACCACGATTTTCAGGAGACTTCGATATCATTCCAGATACGATAAACTTCCGGCAGCCATTCCGCTTTGTACCAAAAAACTTTGTAATGGCTGGTTGTACGTATCAATCACACAGGTACAAGATTGAAAGAGGTGGAACATATACCACTTCACCAATATTCGGCCAAAGCACCGATACAAGTTACACGTTTAGCAGTTATCCTTGGGTAATAGGGATAGGTTCTCACACCGTTAGCATTAACATTAAGACCAGCTGCGGAGAATCTGGCTGGACAGGGCACAAAACATTAACTGTCAATGATATGGCAGGCAACAATCCTCCTCAATTCAAAATTGGATTTGTTCATCCTCACTATAAGATACAACCCATTAGAGAGGTAGTAGAAGGTACGGTATTAGATCTGGTTTATATTGATGATCCCTCAGTACCAACGCCGACTGATCCAGATGGCGACTCCTTACACTTTATGGGCTTTGATACAGCGAATGGCTCACCTTTTATTCAATCATTACCGAGCAAATACGACGAATATACAGATGGCTACCATAATGTAACGATGGATGTGTTAGGTTATCATCATGTCACTGCCCAAATGCGAGACGAATGGGGATTAACGACGAGCGCTTCTACGTCCATTAAGGTAATACCGAAAAATCCAGTCCCGATTGCAAAGTGCCCCGTCAGTGTAAAATCAATGCGATCAATTGCAACCAATTTATTTGATTCTAGCGAAAGCTTTAGCCCTATGGGACGGAAAATCAATCACGCTAGGGATGAATGGATCGGACGTCTACCACATTATGTGAATGAGACGAACACAAATCAATTCGCTACGGTTTCGCTGCATGTATACGATTCAGAAGGGCTGAAATCACTTAGCCCTAGTAATTGCTCCATCATCGTGAAACCTGATCTTCCGCCCGTTGCAAAACTAGAAGTACCTTCTATTGGCATAAGAAAGCAGACGATCGAAGTCATTAATCGCTCCGTCAGTCCTGATGATGATAAAATTACAGGCTTTGAATACAAGTTTAAATATGATAGTAAAAATAATGGATTCGGAGATGATCAGTGGAATTCGATTATTGGTGGAACGTTGCTAAGTTTTCCATTCACTCCAGACCGGGTAGGCAAATACTTATTCTATACGAAAGTAAGGGAAGATTATGGGCGTACGGATGATACGTTAGATGTTACAGAATCAGAAATGACGCTAGATGTCATTAATGATGCTCCGGAAGTTGCCTTTAACTTAGAAGGGAAAAACGAGCAACCAGACCTTGATCCTTATTCGATTATCACACCAGGACAAATGATGAAATGGAACGTCTACGATATCAATAGCACCACAAAAGTAAGAAACAAATCGTCGTTGTGGAGCATCGATCAAAAAAATCTTGTTGCTGGAGAAGGAAGAAACTTCGGTCCGCAGCAGCAGGTGTTTTATGATTTTAGCCAATCGAGACTTGCAATGAATCGGGATTCTTTCGAAATGACTGGGATGGTCAATAATGGATTCGGTAATAATCGATTGTCACCCTATCGTTCAAGCGAATCACTGAATCCAACGTATTCATTACCGATCATAGATCCAAAATCGAACAAACATTTTCAAACGTTCAACAAGTATCGTGATGCAGCAAAATTTAAAATTAGATCAAACAAAAAGAATATTTTTTTCAATAAAAATTATGACGTAGATGGTTGGGACGGTTCCAGAAAAGAATGGGAACTCTACGCATTAAATCCGAGTAAATTACAACTAGTTGAACAATACCTTGAACCGAATGAATTCTTTTACAGTTATCGATATTCGGGTAATAAGCAGCCTTATGATTTCAAAATTACGAGATATACAACATTGAAATCGTGGGAGTTAGCGGATAAATATATTTATATTCATGAAACACCTAACGACGATAAGGACGTTATATCTGTTTATGATGCACTGACAGGTGCGTTATTGAAAAAATCAACGGATGTCCCGGGTACGGATGTCAATGTGACGTTTAGTCATGCAAAAGGAAAAAACATTGTTACCTATCGTATAAATCAGAAGGATGGTGTTCAAACCTTACAGTGGATCGAATATGATCCTAACCTAAAGGTAGTTGCGAATGTGACACTTCCTTCACCAAATAAAATACAAACGGAAGACATTAATGATAGTAAGGGTTACTATTCGTTTAATGTTAGTCCTTTCATGGTAGATGCAGAGGGTTCGATATACAGTTATCAAACGTGGACATATCCTGATGCATATACGTATTCGAAATATCGTGATTTGAATGTAACGAAGTATAATTCAGACTACAGCATAGCTTGGAGGAAATATCTCACTCCATACCAAATATCGGGTCCAACTTTAATGCATTCGTATGTGAACTTTTACAATATTACTGATACAATGCCTAGCTTAGTATTTGATTATAGCAACAATGAGGTATTAGCAAAGGTTTACTATGACAAGATTGTAAACCGTGAAGGAGGATATGAAGAAGTTTTCGTACTTAACGCTTCCACTGGTCAACTTAAAACAAGTAAATCATCCCAATATGGCGATGATCTTTCCATGTACCATTACGGGAATTACCGCTATGATGCGCCAACCAGTTATTCATTAAATTGGAATGGTGCACGGATTTCTGGGCCGAATAGTACAGTCACCATTGACGGCAACCGAACATCGTTTCTTGATGGAGCTACATGTACCATTGGAAGTTATACATCTGGCTTTAATAATGTCAAAGATAGTGCAGGTAATAACGTAGGACGAGTAGGCGTGCCTTGCAATCACGGGCAACAGTTAATGGGTGAGTATTTCATGGACGGGGTATACGTATCACTGAATAAAGCCGAGCAAGCACCCAATGGTTCAAGCGATACGAGCTTATTACGATTAAATGTTTCCATAGGAGCGCCTTCAACCAGACCAGCTGTAATCTCCAATCCTTTTACAAGCGGACAATTTATGTCTACGCAAAAGATGGTACATGCCGAAGTCAAATTCAGCTATCGTATGGACAAAATCGATTATGACAAAGAATGGTTTGGGTATTCATTCCGAATGAAAGATACCAAAAATCGATATGCAATAGAAGCGGATGGAAAAAATATTGTCCTTGCTAAATATATAAATGGACAGCGTACTGAATTAGATACAGGAACGTATCCAATGCAAGATAAAACGGACTACAACATTCGATTGAAGTTTTTAGGTGAAAAGATTGAAGTTTGGCTAAATAATATCCCGATATTAACGGCAACAGACAATGAGTATCAAGATGGATTTTTTGGTTATTGGGCTAACAAATCACATATTACATTCAGCCAACTTCAATATAAAGCACTGGAAGATCTTAACCTTTGGTCCAATCAATACGCCATATTAGAGGAAGACTCCACGGCAGAAATCAAAACGGACAATATAGAATTCAAAGATCCCGAAAATGATCCTGCGGCTGAATTAGGTTGGAAATTGTACCACAAAGAACGATTTATCAATAATCAAGGTAAGTCGGCTCTCGATGGAAAAACAATTACTTCTGGTAACCTAAAGTTGGATAAGGTAGGGGATTACCTTATTGCACTTAAAGGACGAGATGATCCTCATCCAAGTTATCTAATGCCAAGTAAGGACTTTGACGAATATCGTAAATACTCCAATGAATTCAAACGGAATATTACGGTTCATCGTAGACCGATTGCTAACTTTACCGTTGTTCAAAGGTCATATGATGGACGAGTACTTTGGACAGACAGTAGCCTTGATCCAGATCGTTATGAATCAGCTGCCGTTTATTCAACTGAGGATACGGGAATTGACTATAAAGTGACCAAAGG
Source organism: Paenibacillus sp. L3-i20 (assembly GCF_022180385.2). GTDB lineage: Bacteria > Bacillota > Bacilli > Paenibacillales > Paenibacillaceae > Pristimantibacillus. The sequence goes on along the minus strand of NZ_BQME02000002.1, from coordinate 1,735,603 downwards.
GATAATGGAAAAACGATTTTATTACATTACACCTAGTGGGGAATATGTTCCAGAGAAGCTTGTCACACCACAGGAAACAGGTACGTACGAGGTAGCACTTGCGGTGAAAGATGAATACGGCGCATGGAGTGGGTGGGCTATTCGATCACTAGTTGTGGGAAAAAAGGCTGCACTTAACACACCACCCATATCTGGATTTACAAAGTCCCACATTACTACATATCGCGGTGTGACGGTGACCATTGATTCAACTGCAAGTGATAAAGAGGACGGGGCTAGAGAGAATCTTGCTCATACCTATTATGTTCGGAACAAGTCGGAGAACGGTCCAGAATCGATCAAAAGTACTTCTCGAACCAATTGGACCACAAGCTTCAACAAGATTGGTACTTACTCGATTCGTCAATTAATAGTAGATTCTCATGGAGCTACTGCACAGAAAGAACAGGAAATTATGATTGTCAACCGCAAACCAACAGCGACAATTACAACTCCTGAGAGTACAAATCAGAGCAATCCAACGAAGATGACCGTATTACGTCCTGATTTCATGTGGGCGTATGGAGATGGGGATCAGGATGTTCAGAAACGTTATCAGGTGCAGATCTATCGTTATGGTGGACATTTAGTTTTAGATTCGAAAGTGGTTAATCTTGCAAATATATTGTGGAGCCCTAGCATCGATCTGCCTGAGAAGACGAATATGTATGTTCAAGTCAGAGTACATGACGGATTTGAGTGGGGAGATTGGAGCACGGTCCGATACTTCTATATTGAGACGAATCAAGCGCCTACTGCTGATTTCACGTGGTCACCGCAGCCGGTTTACGAAGGCGACATAGTGACATTTAGTTCATTAGTAAATGATCCGGATAAGGATAACTTATCTTTGCGCTATGAGCTGAAAAGCCCAACAGGAGTGAAATCGATAACAGATTACTCCTTTAATGATCCGTATCCGAATACTGGCCCATCACAAAAATTACAACAAGTCGGGATATGGACGATGAAGCTAACGGTTAGTGATGGGAAAGCAGAGCCGGTGGAAGTTTCTAAGTCGATACAAGTATTGCCGCTGAGTGTAGCAGGCTTTGTTAAACATACTGACATTTGGAACGAACATCGGAAAAAATATAATACGAAGAAGAGTGGAAATGAGGAATCACCTCGAGGATATAACACGTATTGGGCTGGAGAAAAGTTTCTTCTCTTTGCGGATACGACCGCAACTATAAGCTCAACAGTTGCTAATCGAGTTGAAGCATCCTTTGGTGAATTTACTGTAAACTTGTCGTTAGTAGGAGGGAGTAAAACGACTTGGGGCGGGGAGCTATGGTATGAGACATTTGAAAAGCTGGAGGATGGTCCGATTACATTCGTCTATTCTGCTTATTATAGCAATGGAACTATCAAAACAACTTCTGTGGAAGTGATAATAAGCGGCGAGGTAGGACAAGTTGTAGGTGTCCATAGAGTAAAATAAATGGACTGCCATCTAGTAGATTGCTCTACTTAGAGTGGCAGCCCATCTTTACTTCCTATTTTTCTTTATAGTCGAGCACGGCTAAAAGGAGTACGACAGCTTCAGCACGAGTCGACATAGCGGCAGGAGCAAATTTGTTTCCTGAACGCCCTTGCATAAAGCCTGCTTTTACTGCTGCAGCGATGTAACCGCGTGCCCAGCTTGGCATTTTATCCTTATCAATAAAGGTAAGAGAAGAATCACTGATTGGTTGAAGCCCAGCAACACGCACGATTAATGCTGTCATTTCTGCCCGTGTAATCGGTTTATTGGGCTTAAACGAGTTGTCGTCATAGCCGGTAATCAATTCTGCAGAAACGGCATTTTTTATCGATGCCAACGCCCATGTTGGTATATCCTTTGTGTCGGTAAATCCAAGCGTAGACGTTGAGCTCTCTGAGCTTGGAAATGCGCGCATAAGAAGTGTAATAAATTCAGCGCGGGATACTTCTCTTTGAGGACGGAATGTATTGTCGTCAAATCCTTTAACAATGCCAATTTTTACAGCTCGTTTTATTGCTTCTTTAGCCCAATGTTCTTTAATGTCCACCAGTTGTATGTCTGCCTCTGGTTTAGGGTCTGGTTTTTCAGGTTTGGTTTCAGTACCTGGATTTACAGGCCAAGTCCCTGGACCGGGATCAGTCGGAGCGGGACGAATCGTTATTGTATGCTGGGTAGAAAAGCTTCCCACAGTTGCAGTAATGATCGCGACACCTGCCGCATTAGCACTTATTTTTCCATCAGCATGAACGGTTGCTATCGTGTCGTTGCTGCTAGCGTAACTAACACCAGTGGTAACAGCTATACTTTCACCATTCGAGAATGAACCACGAACATTGATACTGGCTGTATTGCCCGCAACAAGAGTGTCGGGTCCAGTTGCCGCTATGCTCGTGATGATAGGTGCATTTAACTTGGTGATCGTCATATTGGCATAATAAGCATTCAGTACTTGAGAGTATGTCCAGCCCTTTTTGACGAGCATTTGAGCACCATATTGACTCATGCCGACTCCATGACCGTTGCCACCGCCGAAAAATGTAATACGTTCAATGACACCTTCTTTATTTCGTTCGGTATCGAATGTAAAGAAAGCTGAATAAAGAATGCTGGCGTTTTTTAATGTAGCGGCAGGGTCATAGTCGGTAGAGGCGCCTTTTGCCCGATATGCTAATATATCTGTTGTACTTGCCGCATCCGTTTTATTAGGACGGATAGTAAAGCGGATGTTGAATTCTTTTACTATTTTATAAGTGCCGGTGGAGCCTTCAATAATTAGCTCAGTGACGTTGCCGCCCGCTCCGCGTTTATGAACAATAAGGTTCTTCAACTCACCGATTCCGCTTGCTGGAATTGGTTTGCTCGCATAACTGCCATCAGTCTGTTTCGTTAAGATGGAGTGGGGATCAGCGTTGAAACGGAGCTTTATATTTTTACTAATCGTTGCTTCAAGCTCAGAACGGGTAAGCCCAACCTTCCATCGGAAATAAAGAGAATCTGAATCATAGCCCGTATGAGATAAGTCTTTATAAAACCTATTTACAGCCGTTTCGTTTGCGGTATCAATCTTTAGCATCGTTTGGTCATTTCCCGGAGTGTTCGTATAACTTCTTGCCATCAAATAAGGGATCGGTGTACCTGGAAATTTGTTCGTAATGGTATCCGCCCATACTTCATGCTTAGATGCACCATACCCACCTGATGTTGAATAGAACCTAGCATCAACTAACATGCCGTTACTTAACATAATTTGACCAGCAGTAGAATCAACCGCCTGATTCGTAATCTCATTTTCAACGCTATTATTATAAACTTGGCTTAATGTACTGTCATCAATATGGAAGCCACGATCGGCGAAACGACTTACTAAATAATCGGTGAGCGCATAGGTTCTTGCTGCAATAGCTTGAGCCTTTAATGCTTCTAGTCCAAATGATGCAGGCATCTCACTTGGTACAACTTGATACAAGTATTGCTCGATATCTAGCTCATTGATCAATCTTAGCTTGTTTGCAACAGGTGACAGGGAGACTTCGAAATGACCACGATATTTCGGAATGCCATTCGCTCGCTTCAGGGAAGCAACTGTTATCAGTGACGAATCAACAGTAGGAGAGATGTATATCCGATTGCTTGTTTCGTACAATTTGACTCCATTTTGCTCGATTCGGATGCTTCCACTGGAAACGATCATGCTGATACGTGTATTTGCATCAATTTCGAACTGTTTAGCCCCGATCTTATCAACGAAACGGATTGGCTTCTCAGATGTGAACTCGATTGTTTCATGATCAAGTTGAGTTAAGTCAGTAATATCATTAATGGTATACCTAATGCCAACACGCATAGTGTTACGCGGTGTTTCACCGATTAGTTCAATTTTGGTGATTTCATTTCGTTCATTTAGATGAAAAGTAATATTGCTAGCACCTACCATTACTTCGTTAAGCTTTCGTGTTACGACTGTATCTCCCAACTTTTGCTGAACGATATAGTCCTTTGCAAGTTTAAGTTTCCCTGAAATCTCTAACTCAACAATTCCTTCAGCAGCGCTGATTGCCATAACCTTTTCTTGTCTTGGATTACCCGGTACGCTTACAAGTGTTTTTGAATCACTTGCCGAGCTTTCATTGTGCAATCGGTCCAGTGCAGTAATGGCATACGTGTAGTTGTTCCATTCGGACACTGTCTTATCGATGTAACTTGTAACTGCTTCTCCTGCACCATTAACTTTACGAACTGTTGTTAACAAGTGTTCAGCATTCGATATATCTGGGGGCGCCGATCCTTCCTGACGATAGATAGCGTAATATGTTGCGTCACTTTCTTTATCCACATCCTCCCACATCAAATGTGCAGTTCCAATCTGAGATTTAATCGCCGATGTTAATATAGGTGCTTTCGGAGCGACATTATCTAGCCATGGCATCGTAGGAGGGAGTGCTGGGAAACGATAGTGCTCACTGACGATTGTGTCCCTTATTCCATCGGGAACGTTAACGACGTTTTTGGCGCTAAAAAACATACTGCCGTCTATTTCAGCTGGGAAGCTGCGATTATAAAGTAACTGATTAGCCATTTCTTCGGGATTTTCCCAAGTGTTTACCCGGTACATCGCTTGACCGATATAAAGGTGAACGTTGTGGTCTTTTGTAATCGATCTCCACCAGTCAAGTACTTTCTCGTAAGCGGCAGGCCCGTTACCGAAATGCCAATAGTTTTGTGGTGCGATATAGTCGAGCCATCCTTTTTCAAGCCAACCCTTCGTATCGGCAAATAAGGCATCATAGCTTTGAAGTCCGTTCGTATCAGAGCCAGTAGGGTCTGTATTTTTATTACGCCATATTCCAAATGGACTAATGCCAAACTTTACATATGGTTTACTTGCTTTAATTTCATCAGCTAACCCTTTAATTAACGTGTCGACATTGTTTCTGCGCCATGCTGCTTTGTCGGTAAAGCCTACACCGTATTTTGCAAACTCCTCACTATCTGGGAAGTCTGCGCCTGAAACGGGATAAGGATAGAAGTAGTCGTCAAAGTGGACTGCATCAATATCATAATTGTTCACTACTTCCATTACACTATCGATGACAAACTCTGTTGCTTCAGGTACTCCAGGATTGAAAATTAATTTGCCGCCATAGTTTTCTACCCAATCCGGATTTAGCTTAGCTGGATGATTATCGACTAGTTTATTGGGATCGGTATGCATGCTGATCCGATATGGATTAAACCATGCGTGGAATTCCATATTTCGTTTATGAACCTCTTCTAACATAAAGGCAAGAGGATCATATCCAGGGTCCTTTCCTTGAGTGCCGGTCAACCATTCCGACCACGGAGCATATTTTGAAGGATAGAACGCATCTGCTGTTGGTTTGATCTGAACGATAACAGCATTAATGCCGCTATCTGCAAGATCGTCCAGTAGTTCGATAAACCCGCTTTTTTGTTCTTCTACTGTTGTGGCCTCTTTTTTGGGCCAGTCTATGTTCTCAACAGAGGCAATCCACGCAGCACGAAGCTCGCGTTTAGGCAATTGCTTGGGGGAAGTTACGATGAGTAAATATTCCGTTACCTTTCCTTCAAAAATTGCCTTGATTTTTGTTGTTCCGGCCGCGATTGCACTTACAATTCCTTCTGTGCTTACAGTTGCCGTAGATGGATTGCTGCTTTGAAACTGAGCTTTATTGGTTACATCAATCTCTTCGCCAAGCATTGAGTAGGTAGCAAATACACTCAAGGTTTTCGTATTTCCCTCAGTGAGTGGTGTTAAGTCAGCTATCCGGATGGTTTGGAGTATAGGAATGGGTTGCTTTACCGTTAACAAATAAGTAAACGACCTGCCCTCGTAAGAAGCTGAAATAGTAGTTGTTCCAATTCCGCTTGCGGTTACAATTCCATCGTTTGTAATTGAAGCTACCTCTGGCAAACTGCTTGTGTAAGTAATACCAGACTTCAATGCAACCGCTTCCATTTGACCGGAATAAAAAGCATACGCTTTGATGTTTTCTGAAGCTCCGGTTTCTAAATGAATACTGCCTTCTAATTCAATGCTTTCTGCCAATACTGGTGTGTCACTAACGGTTAATGGGTAATTGGCATGTAAATCACCATAAGTTGCTGTAATGACTGTAGTTCCAAGGCCTGTTGCTTCGACTTCACCGTCTTCATTAATGATAGCGACAGCATCAGAACTGCTCTTAAATGTTGCACTTGTGGTCACATCTTCGAGAGTAACGGCTCCGTTAGTTGTAGCAAGTACTTGAGCTTGCAATTTTTCTCCAACTTCTAGTCCATGCAAACCAGTTAAATCGATGGATGATATAGAAGAATTCGAATAAATTGCAGACAATTGATCGAAAAAAAGAGTTCCGCTATTTTTGTTGTTATTGTTTAATTCAGCAATATAAATTTGTCTTAGTTTAATAGGGGCTTCTAAGTTAGCTGGTACATTAGCGGTTACGTACTTCCAGCCGTTCCAATCTAATCCGCCTGTTACCGTAAAATCCAGATAGGGTTTTACACCCTTTTTGTCCTCAAGCATGCCGCGCAGCCAATGTTTTGCTCCATCTCCATACACCCACATGCCAAGCTTTTTTGGGTAGCCGTCTAATATGCGACCAGAGGCACCATTAAAATTCATATAGGATGCCGATGTTCCTTCGGTTCCAGTAAAATTGTAGTTGAATTGTCCAGAAGCTCTCCCATATTGAACTGGTCCGGGACGAGTGCTATGATTTAGCTTCGTAGAACCGGGAACGGTACGGACTTCTGAAATAGTGATATCGCTTACATCTTCAAAATCTTCAATGAGCTGAAATTGGCTTGCAGCTATAGCGAAGCTTGCCTCAGGATCAATTGGCAGGGGCGCTTCAATAATATTGTCAGTAATGGTGTCGATTTGTTCTTCGACTGGCAGAACTTGATCGGGTAAAGCTTCACCTTCATTTGCATCTGCAAAACCTGTAAACAATGTCCCCCATATAACTGTAAATGCTAATAGGAGAATTAAGCCCTTTGTCTTCTTCCTTGTATGTACATACATACCAGCACTTCCTTTCAGATAGGTTGGATCGTTCAATACGAGCAGTAGAGAGAAGCGTGCCGATTACCACATCCATTCTGAAATAAAATTTCGAAATATAACTCCCATATAGTATAAAATTTTCGAAATAATTTGTATATACTGAAAATAGACCCGACCTGTCTATTTTTTATGACGAATAACAACAAAATTCGACACAAAATGATCGAGCTCTAATCCATATAGATAGTCTAATTTACCTACTTGTGCCTGAGGGCGTGTAGTACTTTGATTAGTGAACAATTATTTAAATGATTTAATTAATGACATTGTCACTATCACTATTTTAATATTTCAATGAATAGCCATAATCCACCATCTATTGATTGAAGAGAGGAGATATCGTTTGAAGAAAGTAGATAGTGTTTGAAGAAAATAGATAGTGTTTGAAGAGCGTAGAAAAAAGTGACCTTCAAACTAAGATCAGTTTGAAGGTCACTTTATCAATAATTGTTCCATTTATTTCTTCAATATCAAGTAAGCGAAGTAAGGAACACCAATTAAGGAAGCGACGATACCTGCTGGAATTCCATCAGGATCAAGTACATTACGTCCAATTGTATCAGCAAGCAGCAGCAGGAATCCACCTACCAGAATAGCGATTGGAATAAATAGCTGGTTGCGAGGACCGACCATCGCTTTGGCAATATGAGGCGCCATTAGGCCAATGAAAGCAATTCCTCCTGTAACGGAGACGGCCGAAGCAGCAAGTGCAACTGCGGCTAGCAGAAGCTTGATACGTTCTCGTTCTACAGGAAGGCCAACTCCTATTGATACTGGCTCGCTAAGACCTAATATATTTAATTGGTTAGCTTTATACAGGGTGAAGGGGATTAGAATGGCTAGCCATGGCAAGATAGCCCATATAAAGGGCCAATCGGCACCCCACACATTACCTGCAATCCATTTCGCTATAAAATCTACCTTCGCTCTTTCAGCTGAAGAGATGATCACGATCATAACTCCAGATAGAGCAGTCGAGAAGCCAACTCCAGTGAGTATAAGTCGGGTAGGGTTTAAACCTTCTGATTTGTTAAATGAAAACAAATAAATTAAGCCAGCTGTTAGCAATGCTCCAACAAAAGCAGCAGCAGGAAGTAAATAGACAAAGTTTCCTGCTTCTAAAGGGAGGAACAGAAAAAACAAAGCCACAGCGACACCAGCACCTGAGTTAATACCGATAATTCCTGGGTCGGCTAAGTCATTACGAGTAATGGACTGCAAAATAGAACCTGATAATGCTAAAGCCATACCAGCGAGTAAAGTGACAATGATTCGTGGCAAGCGAATGGAGAACAAAATAAATTCTTCTTTAAAACTTCCTTCACCAAGTAAGGTCGGTAGTATACGATCGTATGAAACAGTAGAATAACCGAGCCCTAGACTAATGATGACGGTAGCTACAATTAATGCTAAGCAGGCAAAAACAAGTAGACGTTGTTTGCGAATAATTGCTTTTTGAATCATGAGAAGGATTTGCCTCCTTTATGTACGACGAATAAGAAGAATGGCAAGCCCAACACGGAGACGATAGCAACGACAGGTGTCTCATAGGGTGCATTGATTAAACGTCCCATAGTATCAGCTAACAGCATAAAAGCCGCTCCAATTATTGCAGACATCGGCACAATGTATCGGTAGTCTGTACCTGTAATGGATCTAACGATATGAGGAATCATTAGTCCGATGAAAGCTAAGTTACCAACCAATGCTACTGATGCACCTGTAAGAAGGATAACGACAATAAATAATAGTACTCTAATTCGCGTAAGCCTTTGACCAAGACCAATAGCTACTTCTTCATTGAGACTTAAAATCGTCAGTTGCTTTGAAAAGATGATGGAAACAATGATACCAACAATAACAATGGGTGCGACTAGAGCTAATTGCCCCCAAGTTGTACCGATGAGCCCGCCCGCTGTCCACATAGATATAAATTTAGATAATTTAAAATAAAGTCCAATACCTTCAGTAACAGCGATTAGAAAGGTGGAAATGGCAGCGCCAGCAAGGACAATACGAAATGGTGACACCTTGCCTCTCTTTGCTGTACTCAACACAATAACAAAGATTGCACCGATTGCTGCACCAATAAAACATGCAATCATGATGCCATAATAATTAAGATTAGGTGCGAAGGCTAGTGTGATAGCGAGCATAGCGCTCGCACCAGAAGTAAGGCCGAGAAGACCAGGATCAGCAAGAGGGTTACGTGTTACTCCCTGCATAATCGCACCTGATACTCCGAATGCTGCTCCTACTAAAGCTGCTCCTACTTCTCTTGGCAGTCGAATTTCTTGAATAATAAGGATGTCCTTGTTAACCGTTGTTGAAGTTAACGCCAGCCAAATATCCTTTATAGAAATGTCTGCTGCTCCTAGTGTGATCGATACAACAAACATGCCGGCAAGAAAAACAATGCCGGCAATAAGTTTGTATACATAAGGTAATTTTCGTTTTGTTGTCATAGGTAGTTGTCCCACAAAATTATTTACCCAACAGCTTTTCAATAAAGAAATTCAGTTGGATTTCCAATGTAAGCGGATCATTGAAATAGAATTGATTGCCATTTACATCAAAAACTTGTTTGTTTTTTACTGCAGGAATGTTTTTGTATGACTCTGTTTCTTGGAACGACATATCGCTCTCAGTATATTTACTCATTATAACGTAATCACCCATGTAGTCTGGAAGAACTTCTGGAGATATCGCATAATATCCGTCTTTCAAAGCATTTGCTTTTACTTTTTCAGGCATAGCCAATTTCATTTCTTGATAAAGAATTTCCGTGCCACGACCCCAGTTATCGCCGAATACGTATAGTTGTTTGTTAAAGCTTTCGACTACAGAAATAGTTTTGTCTGCACCGATTTTCGCTTTAATTTCTACTCCAGCTTTCTGAGCACGTTGTTTGAAGTCGTCAACCCAAGCTTGAGCTTCTTTTTCTTTGTTTAGTAGTTTTCCAATTTCAACATGCTGTGACAAATAGTCAAGTTTACCGTAAGTGAATACTACAGTTGGGGCGATTTCTTTAATTTTCTCAATGTTTTTGATCGTGTCTAGGCCAATGATTAGATCAGGATTAAGTTCGATGATCTTCTCAAGGTTTTCATCCGTAACTTCCGCAGCGTCTTTAATATATTTGTCATAGTTAGTGTTAAGCTTGGACCAAGAATCAACACCTACAAGATTTACACCCAGTGCCATTACGTTACCGGCAAAAGAAGAAAGAACGACCACACGTTGTGGATTCGCAGGAACGACTACAGGTCCTTTTTGAGATTCGTATGTAAATGTTCCAGTCTTGTTATCGGATGGAGAAGGCTTGGCTGTACTAGTTGTGTTTTTTGCAGGGTCATTGCTGTTTGCTCCACCACAAGCGCTGACTAGCAGCATCAATATTAGAGCAAATGGTAATAATATTTTTTTCATTTTGAAACTCCCCTTTTTCTCTTGGTGATAATGATTATCAACTTCACTCAGCCTAGTCTATAGAGATAGAAGATCTTTGTCAAAGTACAATTTCTTCCAATTGAAGCATCTTTACAGCTATCCACTCATTTGGTAAAATTACTTAGCTATATTGTTAACCAAATTATATTAAAATTAGTTTACAATATGGGTGAATGAATCGAATAGAGGAGGATATTCTTATGAATATAAGCCAATCAACATTAAATTGGGAATCCTTAGCAGAGAAAGCGCTTCTTGGTGAACTTCTTACAGTAGATGAAGGATTAGCTATTTTGGAAGCTCCAGATGATGAATTATTACCAATTATGCAAGCTTCTTTCTATGTGAGAAAGTATTATTTCGGAAAAAAAGTAAAACTCAATATGATCATTAATGCTAAAAGCGGTCTTTGTCCGGAAGACTGCGGCTATTGCTCACAATCGATTGTTTCGACAGCGCCGGTAAAAAAATATTCGTTGCTAGATAAAGAAACACTACTTGCAGGAGCGAGGGAAGCACTAGCTCGCAAAGCGGGTACCTATTGTATAGTAGCTGCAGGTAAAGGACCTACAGATCGAGAGCTTCGTCAAGTTATTGAAGCAGTGAGGGAAATAAGGGAAACGATGCCATTGAAAATTTGTGCATGTCTTGGTATTTTGAAAGAAAATCAAGCAGAACTGTTAGCAGACGCTGGCGTACACCGTTATAATCATAATTTGAACACAAGTAGAGAAAATTATCCCTCCATTACAACAACTCATACATATGATCAGCGTGTTGAGACGGTTCAGCGGGCAAAATATAGCGGCATGTCACCTTGTTCTGGCGTCATTATAGGGATGGGTGAAAGTAATCGAGAGATTGTAGAAATGGCTTATGCACTTCGAGAATTGGATGCCGATTCGATTCCGATTAATTTCCTGAATGCCATTCCTGGTACACCAATGGAGAATGCGGGAACTACAGCACCTATTAAATCATTAAAAGTTTTGGCCTTATTCCGCTTTATTTGTCCTACGAAAGAAATTCGGGTTGCTGGTGGGCGTGAAGTGAACTTGAGAGGTCTACAGCCATTATCGTTATATGCCGCGAACTCGCTATTCGCTGGTGATTATTTGACGACGGCAGGGCAAGAGATTAAAGATGACCATCAATTAATCGAAGATATGGGCTTTGAAATTGAGCTAAATGCGCTGAATACTAGCCATCTAGACATTGAAACAGGTTGCGGGCATACGCTAGATACAAGTGGTTGTCAGGGTCAGAGTTGCTCATAATCGTATAAATGTTTATTGTTCGTCTCTATGTGAGAAAGATCGGGTAATAGCGGTTGCTTCATGTATAGAAATCAAGCTATAGGTGTATTTGTTAATAGATAAGGAGCGGAGTTCATTTATCTTTTCACCTTATTTTTTCTCGGACTTGGGCCAAATAAAGTAACTGATTGAGGGCTTGCTTTCTTTAATGGAGTCAATGGATCAGTTTGAGTTATTAAAAAAAGGTTTAGTTCTATCACTCGAAATTGAGCGATTATATGCGCTTATTGATGGTATTGCACTACACGCACTATTAGATCCAGAGCGCATTAGCAGGGATAAAATCATTGACGTCATTAAACTGAATCTGGATTCCATTTGTAACTAGTCAAACAAGGAGGGACTTTGTTGTTGCACGTTGACAACGGGGTCCGTTTTTTTGCATAAATGTGTGACAAGCGCTGTGACAAGTTAAATGAGCTTCTAACATTGAATTTAAAGATTAAAGTAATGTGGCAAACTTTTAAAAAGAAAGTCTTATTATTTAACCTTTTATTGTCCTAACCTTTGCATTTGCATGAATGTTGTAAAATGAAATTGATCGTCAAATGATTGGTGAAAGTCAAGGAGGCTATAAGGTGTTCGGAACAATTAAAATTCGTGGTGCAAGAGAAAACAATTTAAAAAATATTTCGCTCGAAATACCTAAGCATAAGTTGGTCGTTGTAACGGGGCCTTCGGGTTCAGGAAAATCTACTTTAGCAATGGATACGTTACAAAGGGAATGTCAAAGACAGTACATGGAATCAATGGGGATGGTATCCGAAGATGTTAGCAAGCCAAAAGTGGATGCCATCGAAGGCTTGTCCCCTTCAATTAGTGTCGGGCAGCATGTTACTAATCGTAACCCGCGCTCAACGATCGGGACTGTCACTGATATATATACGTTGATGCGTATTCTTTATGCAAAGCTTGGGGAACGTCCATGTCCTGCCTGTGGCGAAAGCGTCAAGCCTATTATTGGTGGGCAGCCAAGTGCCAAGCTTGTCTCAGATGATGAGGACGATACTGACTATAATCAGAAGGTGCATTGTGGGGCTTGCGGTCATTCGCTAGACAAACTGACAATGTCTCACTTTTCGTTCAACAAACCAGAGGGTGCTTGTCAAGAGTGCAGTGGGCTTGGTCATGTAGCAAGCTTGGATATAGATGCCCTATTTGATAAAGAAAAAAGTATTCGTGATGGGGGGATTAGATTATGGCAAGGGATGTATGTCGACTATAATGTGTCTATTTTAAAAGCGGCTGCTCTTTACTACGGCTTGTCCTTTGACGAACATACTCCACTACAAAACTACGACACTGCCATGCTTGATTTGCTTTACTACGGTGCGGAGAGCGAGACGTTTGTCGCACATTTTCCAAATAAGAAACCACCTAAAGCGGTAACGCAAGGAAAGTTTGAAGGTGTAGTAACTAGCATCTGGAGAAGATATAGCGAAAAAGGTGGAGACTCAACAGAATCTTCACTGTTCAAGCAGAGAGTTTGTACGAGTTGCCACGGTGCGAAATTACGTAAGGAAAGCCTACTTGTCAAAGTAAATGGACTTGCTATACATGAGGCTTCTTCACGTGCTTTAGGTGTCACTTTAGAATGGCTGGAGCAGTTGAAGGTTGAATTATCGACTGAGGAAGAGATACTTGTTGGACCGATTCTATACGATATGATCGTACGTTTGAAACGTATTATTGATGCCGGGTTATCGTATATGTCACTTGAACGTCCGATTATTACGTTATCTGGGGGAGAGGCTCAAAGACTGAGACTAGCTTCGATATTGGGTTCAGGCCTGACGGGCGTCTTATATATTTTGGATGAGCCAACAGCTGGTCTTCATCCGCGCGATACGAGTGGTCTCATTCAGGTGCTAAAGCAGCTTCGTGATCTCGGTAATACTGTTCTTGTTATTGAACATGATGAGGAAGTGATGCGTGCTGCCGATCATATTATTGATATTGGCCCTGGAGCAGGCAAATTTGGAGGGGAAGTGGTTGGTCAAGGAAGTCTTGAGGAGCTAATGAACCAACCGAAATCCGTCACAGGAAACATATTTAGAGAGAAACAAGCTTCCTCCAATTCGTCAACACGTAGAAAAGGCAACGGTAAGCAATTAACAGTCCATCATGCACATCTTCGCAATTTAAAAGGCATTACGGCTGCTTTCCCACTTGGTTGCCTAGTATCGGTAACAGGAGTATCTGGCTCTGGTAAGTCCACCTTGTTATTCGATCTTCTTGCTGAGTCAGGACCAGAAAAGGATAAACCGGATGGTTGTGAACGTATTACAGGCTGGGAGGACGCGGGACCAGTTATTATGGTAGATCAATCACCACTGTCTCGCATGCAGCGTTCTAACATTGCAACTTATACGGATGTGTATACACATTTAAGAAATTGGTTTGCTGGATTTCCGGAAGCGAAGGGAGCTGGCTTAACAGCTAAACATTTTTCATTCAACACACAAGGTGGTCGATGTGAGGAATGCCAAGGATTAGGTGTTGTATCCGTGCATATGCACTTTCTGCAAGATATTGAAGTGCGTTGTCCCGCTTGTCGCGGCAGACGTTTTAAGGAAGAAGTACTTGCTGTTACTTATAAAGGTCATAGCATAACAGATCTGCTTGATATGTCCATTGAAGAAAGCATGACTTTACTTGAGGGGCAGAAAAAGATTCATGATACGTTAAAACTGTTGTCAGAGGTTGGACTTGGGTATTTAAAATGGGGTCAATCACTTAACACGTTATCGGGTGGCGAGGGACAAAGGATCAAACTAGCGAAACAATTAAGCAAAAAGACTTCCCAGCACACGTTGTATTTGCTCGATGAGCCGTCCACTGGTCTGCATCCTGGAGATGTTCGTAAATTAGAGATATTGCTTAACAAGCTTGTTGATGCTGGCAATACGGTCATACTTGTTGAACATAATATCAATATGATCGCGAATTCGGATTGGGTTATTGATATTGGTCCCGAAGGGGGAGCAGCTGGGGGCTTCATCGTAGCAGAAGGTACGCCTGAGACAGTGGCAGAAGTTGAAGCTTCTTATACGGGACAGTTTTTGAAGCAGCTTCTACAATAAGGGGACGATTTAACTCGTAAAATATTTCAATAACGATTGTAGCAAAAAACCTCTTCGGAGGTTTTTTTGCCCATAAATAACTGTGAGATCATAAAAAATGGAATAAATGCTCTTGAGATATTTACATACATTCTGAATGTATGTTAAATTACATATATCCGAAGATCGAATTATAAAATTGGGGAGCGTGCAAACAATGAAAACAAACAGCTTTTATCCTGTCATTATGACTGAGAAATTATCGGAAAGTTCATCCTTTTATAAGGAGCATTTTGGATTTGTTCCTGTATTTGAATCTAATTGGTATGTTAGCTTAAAGCTTATACAAGGTGAGCAGTCTTATGAGCTGGCGCTGCTTGATCCGGCACATGAGACTATTCCTGAAGGATACCGTGAACGTACGCAAGGATTACTGCTGAATTTTGAAGTTGAAAATGTGGACGAAGCATACGAGAGAATGATTGTGAAAGGTAAACTTCCTTTATTGCTTAATATTCGAGATGAAGATTTTGGTCAGAGGCATTTTATTACTTGTGATCCTAATGGTATTCTTATCGATATGATTACAATTATCCCGCCATCAGAGGAACTAAGTGAGCTATTTAATGAAAAGGTATGGTAGACAGGAGCTAGTTTCATGAGAAGGACGAAGGACGATGCGAACGAAACAAACCGCAGACTGATCGATGTTGCAAGAAAACAATTTGCGGAGCAAGGGTATGAGAAAGTTGCATTGGAGCAGATTGCGACGGAAGCCGATGTAACTAGAGGAGCGCTGTACCATCATTTTCGCAACAAAAGAGGTTTATTTCACGCTGTACTCGAAGCCGTTCAGCAAGAGGTTGGGGAGCGGGTAGAGGAAGAAGCTTCTAAAAGCGACGATTTAATGGACCAGCTATTGCAAGGCTGTCGTGCGTTTCTGAGTGCAGCTATTGAACCAAGGAATAAACGAATATTGCTCGTTGAAGGACCTGCAGTATTAGGTTGGGACGTATGGCGTGAGTTAGATGAACAGAATTCGCTACGTCACTTGAAGGAGCAACTTGTTTTTATGAAGGAACAGGGAGTGTTAGGTGATGTGTCGGTAGATGCGATGGCCCACTTTATATCAGGTGCCTTGAACGAATCTGCGCTATGGATGGCTCATTTGGAAGATACTAGAGATTCAATGGAAGAAACGATGAAGATGCTTACGTTGTTATTGGGGAGAGGACGTTAAGTTTGGTTTGTCTTGAATTGAATTTTTTAATTAATCTAATGGTATTATAAGTTTATGGTAAATTAGGACGAGGGGATAACTTCCTACTAAACGATGAGGTGATTAGAGATGGCCCTTTTGGCAAAAAATATTTTTGTTAACTTGCCCGTGCAAAATGTGAAAGCTTCCATTGATTTTTTTAACGCAGTTGGGTTTGAGTTCAACAAGCAGTTTACAGATGATAATGCAGCTTGTTTAATTATTGGAGAAAATATATTTGCAATGTTAATACAAGAAGAATATTTCAAAACATTTATTAACAAACCGATTGCAAACGCTGCTACTTCTACAGAAGTTATACTTGCTATCGGAGTGGACAGCAGAGAAGAGGTAGACGGAATTGTGAGCCGTGCTTTGAACGCAGGGGGTTCACACTCCAAAGACCCGATTGATCACGGTTTTATGTACTCAGCGAGCTTTCAGGACGTAGACGGCCATCTGTGGGAAGCAGTGTATATGGATTCGAGTCATGTAGCGGAATAAGCAATCTAGAAGGAGCCCTATTCAAAGATCCAATTGGATCTTTGAATAGGGCTCTTTAACATATCTTTCAGCGTAGTTGCTTCTCCTAGTATTGTAAGCGGACCTCTTTAGTTAACTTTATCCGGTTATGATTGTTTTTGCTCACTGATTATCGTGTTAAGCTCAGCTTCAACCTTTGTAAGGTGGATACTGATTAGTCTTGTGGATTCCGCAACATTAGACTGCTCGATCGCATGGAATATCATTCTATGCTCTTCAAGTAGTCGCAAGGCATTTGCTTTTTCTTGATAGAACCGCAGTTCCCGTGTTTTCCCAATTGTTTCAGCGAGTCGTTGAGACAATGAGTCCATAAGTCCAATGAGCAGCGAGTTTTTGGATGCGGCTGCAATTGCAGCATGAAATTCTACATCAGCTTGTTCACCTTGAGCGGTATCATTTGAGAGCAAAGCTTGCTCCATTTTACCCAATATGATTAACAACTTCTCAAGATCCTCTTCGCTGCGTCGTTCTGCTGCAAGTGAAACCGTACCTGCTTCAAGCACTTTCCTAACTTCCAATATTTCGAGTATGGAATCCGCTTCTTGAAATATCGACCCACCACCGTGCGATGAATGTGCTGTCGGCAATACTTTCTTTACAAATGTACCGCCGCCATGCCGAATATCGAGCCAGCCCATAGCTTTCAGTGCACTAAGCGCTTCACGTACAGTGGAACGACCAACGCCGAATGCTGTTGATAAATCTACAACTGAAGGGAGTTTGCTACCAGGTTCCCAATATCCATTGTCGATCCGTTCAAGGATTAATCGGCTTACAATTTCATGTCCTCTTTCCGTTTCGATCCGCATATTTTGCATAAATGACCGTCTCCTATTCCTTTATGTGCTTCAATTTAATGAATGATTGATAATATTGGCTAGAAGACTCTGTATTTTAGTATAAGCATAAGCTATAATATTTGAAAAGTCATCTGATGACCTGATCAATTATCTGCAACTTTGTTAGTGTATATTCATCCTTATTCTATTTGTTGGAGGTACTTATGCTAAATTCTGAAATAACTGCTAAACTGCGTGCTATCGTTGGGGGAACTCGTTTTCGCGATGACAAAGAGGCGTTAGTTGCTCATTCTTACGATGGCACTCCAATGTTACAGTCATTGCCCGATGGTGTCATTTATCCAGCTTCAACCGAAGAAGTATCCGCTATTATGAAGGTGCTTCATGAATATAAAATTCCGCTTGTTAGTAGAGGCTCAGGTTCCAATTTATGTGGAGGAACTGTTCCTGCACATGGTGGAGTTGTTATGGTTATGCATCGTATGAACCGCATTTTGGAAGTTGATTTAGAAAATTTGACGGCCACTGTACAACCTGGACTTATTACTGCAGAACTGATCGCACATATAGAAGGATTAGGTCTGTTTTATCCACCAGATCCGAGCAGTATGAAAATTAGTACGATCGGCGGGAATATAGCAGAATGTTCAGGTGGTCTACGTGGCCTCAAATACGGAACTACAAAAGATTATGTTATTGGTCTTGAGGCAGTTTTAGCAAATGGCAGTATCATCCGGACCGGCGGCAAGCTTATGAAAGATGTGGCAGGCTATGATTTGACTAAGTTACTTGTTGGTTCGGAAGGAACACTCGCAATTATTACAGAGGCGACACTTAAGCTTATTCCTCCGCCAAGAGCTAAGAAGACGATGCTTGCGATGTACCGTGATTTGTACGGTGCTGCGAGGACGGTATCACGTATTATTGAAGCTAGAATTATTCCTGCTACGCTTGAGTTTATGGATAATCCAACGATTCGTGTCGTTGATGATTTTGCCAAGCTCGGACTGCCGCTTGATATGGAAGCCATTCTTCTAATTGAGCAGGATGGAGATCCTGAGACAGTTGAAAGAGATATCGAGCTGATTAGAGAAATTTGTGCGATGGAATCGGCTGATCGTATTGATGTGGCAGAGAGCCGAGAGGAAGCTGAGAAGCTGCTTACTGCTCGTAGAAGTGCCTTTACTGCGCTTGCTCGTCTTCGTCCAACCACGATATTGGAGGATGCAACCGTGCCGAGGTCACGAATAGCTGATATGGTACTGCGTATTAATGAAATCGCCAAAAAATATAATGTCACCATCGCTACTTTCGGTCACGCAGGTGACGGTAATCTTCACCCTACTGCGACAACCGACGCTAGAGATGCGGAAGAGATTCACCGAGTAGAGCTAGCTTTTGCCGAAATTTTCGAAGCTTCGATAGAACTTGGCGGTACGATAACTGGGGAACACGGTGTTGGCATTGTCAAAGCGCCATATTTGGAATGGAAGGTAGGCGCACCAGGGATGGAGGTTATGCGCGGAATTAAAGCGGCGTTTGACCCGCATAACTTGCTCAACCCAGGCAAGATCTTCGCCAAAGAAACGAAAAAAAGGGTGGTTTTGCAGCATGGCTAATACAAATGTGATCAATAAGCCGAATATCCAGCATAAAAATCCGTTGGCTCAAACGTTATTGAACAAGCTGGATTATGATCAGCTCACGAATTGTATGCGTTGCGGCTTTTGTTTGCCAGCTTGCCCGACTTTCCGCGAAACAGGCGTTGAACCAGAATCGCCGCGTGGTCGCATCGCCTTAATGAAGGCGGTAGCTGATGGACTGATGGACCCTGATCAGGCATTTCAGGATCAGATGAATCATTGCCTCGGCTGTAGAGCGTGTGAACCAGTGTGTCCAGCCGATGTGAAATACGGCCAATTGATTGAACAAGCAAGAGATGCGATCGAAGATCATGCCGAGCATAGTGCTCCGGTTAAAGGACTTCGGAAGTTGCTCTTTAAAGGTGTGTTTCCTAAGCGTGGTAACTTAAAGCTGCTTGGTGGATCTCTAGGCTTCTATCAGAAGTCAGGATTGCAGAAGTTAGCAAGAGGAACAGGAATCATGCGATTATTTCCTCAACATCTAAGGGAAATGGAAAGTATTTTGCCGCAGTCAACTTCAAAAGGAGTCGTAGAGCAGCTTGGTACATTTTATCCAGCTAAGGGTGAGGCTATTGCGCGGGTTGCCTTATTCAGAGGTTGTATTATGGATGTTATGTTTGCGGGAACGAATGTTAATACAGTAAAGCTGCTTTCAGAAGCAGGTTTTGACGTTGTTATTCCTGAGGCGCAAGTATGTTGTGGCGCACTTCATGCACATAGTGGCGAGATGGACCAAGCGAAGGGGCTAGCAAAAGTTAATATTGATGTCTTCAAAGGCGCAGGCATAGACTATATTGCCTCGAATGCGGGTGGTTGTGGTGCATTGCTGGTTGAATATGATCATTTGATGCATGAAGAAGGAGATCCTCAGCTTCGCAAGGATGCATCTTGGTTTGCAGAGAGGGTCATTGATGTCAGCAAACTAATCGTTGAAAAGGGGCGAATTCCTGCTTTTTCGGAACATAAGGATGCTGGTAAATTAGTATCGATTACTTATCAAGATTCTTGTCATTTGCGCAACGTGATGAAGAGCTCAAATTCTCCAAGACAATTAATGCGCAGCGTTGAAGGGGCGACCTATGTAGAGATGAAGGAATCAGATCGGTGCTGCGGTTCAGCTGGCACTTATAATGTGCTTCAGCCAGAGATGGCTGGACAGTTGCTAGAGCATAAGATGGAACATGCTGCGAATACGAATGCTGCTTATATGCTGACAAGTAATCCTGGATGCCTGCTCCAGATGAAGCTTGGAATCGAGAAGCATCAGCCACCGTTCCGAATGGAAGCGAAACATATCGTTGATTATTTGTATGAGCGTGTCTTTACAGATGATCAAGTGAAATAAAGTGCTAGACTGAAGAGGATGATCCGACGAGGTTTTCTAATTATAAAATCGTCAGACTTCGTAAAATAAGTATTAGACTGGTCCCAATAATAGAGACAGTGGCAGCCATGGGCTAGAAAATAAAGTCCTAGACTGCCGCTGTTTTATTAAACTAACATTACCCGTTTGGGAGCTCAACATGCAATATTTTTATTTGAGATTCGAATTAACAAATATATCACTTTAGGAAGAAGAGTATTACATTCCTTCGACTGTTCTAATATTTCCCTCTACATTCACAGACATGTAAACGTCTATGAGATCTTCACTTTCAACTTTAAAACCAAACCGCTCATAAAGACGTCTAGCAGAGCTTCCTTGTAAGACATTTAATGTTACACGTTTTCCTTTTACATCATTTTGTTCCAGTAATCTTTTTAATACATGACTACCGACCCCTTCACCTTGGTAATTGGGATGAATGTAAAAATGTTCCAATAAATAACCATCTAACGTTGGTTTTAGAGCTACGCAGCCAACAAAAGAAGAATCTGACTCAATAATCCAAGTGTAAACTGAGTCAAATGAATTACGGAAGCGTTGACGAACTTTCTCTTCATCAAACCTTCCTAACCTAGTTAAATCATTTCGTAGTACAATTGTTCGTAAATTAGCAATTGTCTCAACATCGGAATTTTGGGATTGGCGAAGAGTAATCTGTTTCATCTAACGTAACAGCTCCTTGGATTGTTAATAGTAAACTGAACAAATATTATTAGGGGTTAAGCTCCCCTTAAAAATCATTGAAATTTTTTATTCTAAAGCTATTAGGTTCTTCGCATATTATAGCTGTTTAATAAGTGTGTATCTATATGTAGTCATTTGTAACATAAGATATTAACATCGGATAATTGCTAATTAGATTAATGCTGCTTCTTCAGTCTAATCCTTTATTTTCTTCTGACAACAGATGGAGATCAATAAAGTCTTTATTTGTAAATTTAACGATAATCGTCAAAAAACATGGATAATCAGCGATTGGATGATAAAACGGTGCATGTAAGCGTTCTATTATAGTTTTTTCAACGAATACAGCCCAAACATGACGGGAATGCTCTTTTACAATTGAATTAGAAAGGAGTAGCATAAGCCTATAGCTGAATAACAGAAACGCTGAGTCATCCGTAAGATGAGCGGGGGAACCAAAGCGACGATTGAACGTCGCAGGGGTGAATCCATAAGTATGGTAGGGAATTCTCGAATCCCGAATCCGACAGCTAACCTCGCAAGCGTTGATCGAGAGATGAAGTGTGACCACTCGTGTTCAATTCGACCACAGAGATCCTTTTCTCTGTGGTTTTTTGCTGTTCATTTTTCCACATTTATTTAGAAGAAGAGAGGCTGCATCAAGATGAAAAAGCAATTTGTAGTCATTGGATTAGGAAGATTCGGAGGAAGCGTGACAAAGACGCTGATGTCGCTTGGCTACGAGGTTATGGGAATAGACAAGGACGAACGGATCGTTCAAGAATATGCGTCAGTATTAACACATGTATATCAAGGTGATTCTACGGATGATCAAGTGATGCGAGAGCTTGGTGTACGTAATATGGATCATGCGATTGTGGCTATTGGCGAAGATCTTCAATCCAGCATTTTGACAACTCTCATCTTAAAAGATATGGGTGTGAAATTCGTTACAGCAAAAGCGACTAGCGATTATCATCAGCGGGTGCTTGAAGGAGTAGGAGCGGACCATATCGTCCATCCTGAACGCGATACGGGTGTACGGGTTGCACATCAAGTTACTTCAAAAAACATGATTGATTATTTGGAGTTATCTCCTGACTATAGTTTAGTAGAAATTATTGCGCCTAATACATTTGGAAGAAAAACGCTTAAGACGTTAGATTTCCGAGCTAAATACGGCTGTAGTGTTATGGCAATTCGCAGAACGAACAATGAACTTGTTGTATCTCCTCACGCGGATGAAATAATTTTTGAAGGGGATATGTTGGTCATAATTGGAAAAAACACTGATATTGCACGATTCGAGAGGACATTTGAGGATTAGGAGGAAGGAGCTATGCCGTTTACCAATTTAAATAAACCAAAGCTCAATCCTCATCAATTGATCGCTCTTGGCTTTGCCATTATTATTTTACTCGGAGGTTTGTTATTGGCTCTTCCTGTAGCCTCCACAACGGGTGTCACAATTGGATTGCTTGATGCCATGTTTACTTCTACTTCTGCCGTATGCGTTACGGGCTTGGTTGTGCTTGATACTGGTCAAGACTTTACCGTGTTTGGTCAAGTTGTTATTATGCTGTTGATTCAAATAGGTGGAATGGGCTTTATGACTTATGGTGTTATCATTGCTCTAATTCTTGGCAAACGAATCGGTTTAAAGCAAAGAGTATTTCTTCAGGAGTCAACAAAGTCGTCTTCTATACAGGGACTTATTAAACTTGTCATGAGCATCGTCGTTATTACACTTTCTTTTCAAGCGGTAGGTGCGCTTATTTTATGGCTAAGATGGATACCTGATCTTGGTCTTGGTCAAGCAGCTTATTATGCATTGTTCCATTCGGTTTCTTCTTTTAACAATGCAGGATTTGGGTTATGGCAAGATAGTTTAGTTCAATATGTTGGAGATCCGATTGTTAATATTGTTATCTCCATGTTATTCATTGCTGGTGGTATCGGATTTATCGTTATTGTAGATATCTACAAAAAGCGTAGATGGAACAAGTTTGCACTCCATACGAAGATTGTACTTATTATTTCTGCTTTGCTGTCATTTGGAGGTTTCCTTGTTATCTTTATTCTGGAATTGTTTAATCCCGCTGTATTTGGGGGGTTAAGTTGGAGCGAGAAGTTATGGGCAGCTTATTTCCAAAGTGTGACGACAAGAACGGCGGGCTTTAATTCCGTCGACCTTACAGGATTATTAACTGCAACTCAATTTTTGATGGTGTTTCTCATGTTCATCGGGGCTTCATCCGGGTCGACGGGCGGCGGTATTAAAACGAATACATTTATGGTGCTTTTAGTTGCCATGTACAGTAATATTCGTGGACGCAATCAGGTGCATATATTTAAGCGTAAAATTGGTACCAGCATTGTATTAAACGCCTTGTCGGTCGTATTAATTTCACTTGGACTTGTGCTAGTTGTATCATTTGTACTTAGCATTACGGAAGGTGGTCAAGATTTTATTGATCTGTTGTTTGAAGCCACTTCAGCGTTCGGCACGGTAGGGATGTCACTTGGAGTGACACCGGAATTGTCTCCCGTTGGTAAGGTTATCATTATGTTTACGATGTTCGCTGGACGATTAGGACCTCTTACTCTAGCCTTTGCTTTATCGCGGAGACAACGTGACAGTAAGATCGGTTATCCAGAGGAGAAAGTACTCATCGGTTAACTTAAGCTCGCATTCGGTAAGCTTCGAAGTAGAAAATGTCTGAGTTCTAGATTGGGCGAGAACAGCCAATCTCCCATGGCTAACGAACCCAGTTACTCTTATTTGATCAACATAGGCCTATTTCGCGCTCTAACGAACTCTAGAATCGCTATTTCGATAAAAGTAGCTCAGTTTCTATTATAAAATATTATATAACGCTACCTGGATTCGTTAGAATTAAAAAAGAGCGGTTTGATTGATGACTTTGACCCAACATATCGAAGGCAATAATTTTATTTATTTGTATCCAACACTGACTTAATAAACGTGTTAATTGGTTTGAGCTGTATAGCTTCATTTAAGTTATTGCTAATTTTATATTTTCCCTTGAGCTTCAGCAGTCGATATACGCTTTCATTAAGGCGCTCCTCTGAAATTTCACCACTTCGAACACTCGTCTGCAGGGCAACTAAAGCTTCTTGCTGTAGTTCGTCCTTGTGACCGACCAATATGAGATCGCTGCCTGCCAAAATGGATTTAACGGATGCTTCTCCAATACTATTCGTTTTCATTAGACCAGCCATCGTCATATCATCGGTAATAATTACACCTTCATAGTTAAGCTTCTCTCTGAGCAATCCTGTAATTACTTCTTTAGATATAGTGGCTGGGTTACGATCATCTAATTTAAGCATCAATAAATGTGCGATCATAATAGCATCGGTTTTCTCCTCAATCGCTTTGACGAATGGTAACAACTCGAATTGCTCGAGCTCCTTGAGCGATTTACTAACTATAGGCAAGTCGAAATGGGAGTCTACCACAGTATCGCCGTGTCCAGGGAAATGTTTCACGACCGCAGCAATATTTTGTGATGATATGCCTTTCATCATCTCAATGCCATGAGTAGTTACAGATTGTGGATCGGTACCGAATGCACGATCACCGATGACCGGATTTTTTGGATTGCTGTTAATATCGAGTACAGGCGCAAAGTTCATATTGAAGCCAAGAGCATGAAGCTTCATACCAAGAGCTTGTCCAATGCTATACGTATAAGTAGAGTCATTAACATCTCCAATTGCACCGGCAGATGGAGTTTTTACAAACTCATTTGGCAATCTGCGTACTCTGCCTCCTTCTTGATCAACACTCAACCATAATGGAGAAACGTTTGATTTGTTCGTTTTTTTGAGTTCGTTAAGGAGCTTGATTGTTTGATCGGAGTTCTTAATATTATCTTTGAACAATATAAAACCGCCGACCTTATATTTGTTAATCATGGCTTTAGTAGCGGGCTGCATGGTGGTGCCATTCAATCCTACTATAACAAGTTGACCAACCTTTTCTTCTAGAGTCATCGAATCTAGTTGGAGCTGAATATTGTCATTGTTGGGTGCCTCTGGAGCGGGAGTAGTCTTTGTAAAAGGAGCTTCAGAAGTAGGGGGAGTTGTTATGTGATTTGTGTTAGTGACAAATTGATCTTCTTGTGAGTCTAATTGTTCGCTCGCTTTGCTGCAACTAGTTACAACAAACAAAGTTAGTAGAATAACGATGATGAGGGAGACTTCTCGACGCATTAACAATTCCTCCATTGCATCTAAAGTAACTCTTATTGTAAATGGAGAAACTTCATTGGTCAAACGGTGGTGTAGTTGCTGCTGTTCTTGTACAAGTAGCAGGAATTAACTTCACATGCGAATCAATCCCTGCCCAGCGCCAACGATAATATAGACATGCACAACCACTCTTAATGTTTATTATGCAATTTCATAAGGTATGCTTGCTTTTGGATTTTCAAATAGTCCTGCTCAATGCTTGTATCGTACCATCTTTCCTTATATGCATATCCAAGCATACCGCTAGTGGAGCAAAGTTCACTTAGGGCGTCTGTTAGTTGAATTTCTCCACCTTGTCCAGGAGCTATATCTTTTAAAACTTCAAACACTTCAGGCCTTAGTACATATCTACCCATGATTGCTAGATTCGAAGGTGGATCTTTTTTAGGTTTTTCTACAATCGATTCTATATCAAAGACCCGGTTTTTGAGCCTTTGTGCAGCGACGACACCGTAGTTTTTGAGCAGTGCAGGTTCAACATGCTGCAATCCTATTACATTAGTTGAGTACGTATCATAGGTTTTGATTAAAGGAATAAGCATCGACTTGCGTTGAAGGCTTACTTGATCTGGGAGAAGCACTGCAAAAGGCTCATTTCCGGCAAATGATTTCCCCATTAATACGGCATGTCCGAGACCTAACGCTTCATGTTGGCGAGTATATTGGATGCTGACTTTAGGCGGAGTGATAGTTGGGATTAGATGCTCTTTGCCTCTTGCGGTAAGGAAACATTCTAGTTCAATGGAACGATCAAAATAATTCATAATTTCATTTTTATTACGTGACAAAATAATTAGGATTTCTGTTATTCCCGCTAGTATAGCTTCTTCCACAATATATTCAATAGTAGGCCTTCCACCAATGGGAAACATTTCCTTCGGAATCGATTTGGTGACAGGCAAATTGCGGATGCCATATCCAGCGGCTGGAATGATGGCTCTATAAATCAATAACATCACCTCTCATAGTGATTCCTTTAGGATCAGTATATTGCTGAAACGGGGAATGAAGCATGTCTACCTGGAAAAAGGGGCAAATGTACTGCCCTATTTTCAAAAGTTTTGTAAAGGTAACTATGTTAAACGCCGTTTCCTTTTTGCCCGCTGGCGCACAAGATAGTGTAGTGCTAGAGGTTGCGAAGAGAGGATGCAGCTAATGAATATTTGTATAGTGGGCGCAGGGTATGTGGGTCTGACCACAGCCGCTGTGTTATCCCAGCTTGGTCATAAGGTTTATTGCGTAGATCGAGACGAAAGCAAAATCGAGATGTTGAATAAAGGGAAAATCCCGATATTCGAACCTGGTTTAGACGAGATGGTGGAGATGAATCGGCGGGAGAAGCGGCTGTTTTTTCATTCAGATGTAGAAGACGGTTTGTCGGCAAATGATGTGATTATGATTGCAGTTGGCACACCTTCTGCTTCGGATGGAACGGCAGACCTTGTTTATGTAAAAAGTGTTCTACTTATGATTAGCAATGCCATTCAAACTCATAAAACGATTATTATGAAAAGCACAGTTCCACCAGGGACGGGAAATTGGGCAGTTTCATTTCTGCAAGAACAAGGAGTCTCCGCGGAACTTTTCGACGTGGTGTCTAATCCTGAATTTTTGAGAGAAGGTACAGCAATTTTTGATACGTTACACCCGGATCGATTCGTTATCGGGGCTGATAGTGTTATCGCAATAGAAACGGTACGAGAGTTATATGCGGGCATTGAGACGGAGACGCTTATTACCGGGAGAACGGAAGCAGAGATGATAAAATATGGTTCCAATGCATTCCTTGCAACGAAGCTGTCATTTATTAATGAGTTAGCAAGAGTATGTGATATTTATGGAGCTGATATAACAAAGGTGTCATTGGGTATAGGGATGGACAGCAGAGTTGGAGGCAAATTTTTTCAAGCGGGTATCGGTTACGGAGGTTCTTGCTTACCGAAAGATGTTAACGCACTTATCGGTGCTGCAGCTTCCAAGGGAGTGCCTCTTACACTCTTAAACACGGTCGCGTCGATTAATGAGTCACAACTCGATGTGTATATTGAAAAGCTTGAGAGTATGATTGGATCATTAAACGAGGAAACACAAATCGCTGTGTGGGGAGCTACATTCAAAGAAAATACAGATGATATTCGTTATTCACAAGCGGTCGCATTGATAGAACGATTAGTATTGAAGGGTTGCAAGCTGACAGCATACGATCCATTGGTTGCTCCGCCAATCAACGGTGTTACTTGGTCCAGCACAGCGATGGGAGCGGTACATGGAGCAGATGCGCTAATCGTGGCGACAGGCTGGCAAGAACTAGTCCAAGGTGACTGGAAGGAAGTGAGGAGGGTTATGAGAGGCGAACTTGTGATGGATGGACGAAATGTACTTGATAGGGATGCTATTGAGCAAGGAGGTCTTCGTTATGTAGGGGTGGGGCGTCCGTGAAAATTGTTGTGACAGGTGCAGCAGGATTTATTGGTTCTCATCTTTGTGAAGCATTGCTGAGCAATCCAAATTATGAGGTTATCGGAATAGATGCTTTAGTCCGAGATGAGCTGGTATTGATTGGTACGCGGCATTTGGAAAAAATCATCGATCATTCACGGTTTACATTTCATCAGGAAAATCTAATGAATGTAAAGTGGGAGGAAATACTTGCTGATGTCGATATCGTCTATCATCTAGGAGGTATACCTGGTGTGAGGAATAGCTGGGGTTCCGACTTTGCAAATTATGTTCGCAACAATATTAGCGCAACTCAACATTTGCTCGAAGCCTGCGTAGGGAAAAACATGAAGAAGTTTGTTTTTATATCCACTTCATCGGTATATGGAGACACAACAGGAATGGTATCTGAAGATGCGTTGCCAACTCCATTGTCACCATATGGCGTAACGAAATTAACAGGTGAGCAGCTTTGCCGTGTGTATTGGCGTAATGAAGGTGTTCCTATCGTCATATTAAGATATTTTACTGTGTATGGTCCTAGGCAACGTTCAGATATGGCCTTTCATCGTTTTATTCGCCAGCTGTTGGAGAAAAAGCCCATTACGTTGTATGGGGATGGATTCCAGTCCAGAGATTTTACTTTTGTCAGTGATTGCGCTTCAGCAACAGCTTCTGTAGTAAAAGCGCCAAATGTGATTGGTGAAACGATTAATATTGGGGGGAAGCAGCGGTCAACGATTATTGATGTGATCCGAATGCTTGAGAGGTTAACGGGAGAAGAAGCACATATTATGAGAATCGGGAGTTTGAAAGGGGAGCCCGTTCATACATGGGCTAATATTGGGAAGGCGGAAACTTTACTCGGATATAAGCCGCTTATCGGTTTGGAAGAGGGGCTCCAGCAAGAAGTCGATTATATTAGACGATATTTGTAATGCAAGCAGCATAGGAAAAGGGGCGTCGCATCGTCATTGACTATGACTTTGAGACGTCCCTTGGTTTGTACATATGTTATTCAACTTTAAACAACGTTGCGATGGAACCGCCTTCGGTAATGATTTTGATAGCGGCACCTAGCAATGGAGCCATCGGAAGCACAATAAACTTGTCAGGACGATCTTGGTCAAGCAGGATCGTATCTGTGATGACAACTTCTTGGATGTTAGGATGGTTTAGCTTTTCAACTGCATTTTCGGAAAATAGTCCGTGAGTTGCACAGATGAAAGCATCTTCTGCTCCACGTTTCTTAAGTGCTTCTACTACGTTCACAATTGTGCTGCCAGTATCAATTAGATCTTCGATAATAATCGGCGTCATACCTTCAACCTCACCGATAATATGAGTAATCTCGGATTTATTGTGTGCAGGACGATTTTTGATCATAATTGCAAACGGACAATCGAGCAGACCTGCTAACTTCTCAGCAGTAGTTGCGCGTCCAGCATCAGGCGATACGACAACTGGGTTTTTGATATCCTTTTGTCTGAGATAATCAATGATTAAATCAAGAGCAGTCAAATGATCCACCGTAATATTGAAGAAGCCTTGGATTGGATCGGCATGCAAATCGACAGATATAATACGATTTGCTCCAACAGTTGTCAATATATCAGCGACCATCTTAGCGGAGATAGGTTCCCTTGGCGCTGACTTACGTTCTTGACGAGCATATCCGTAGTACGGCATAACGATATTGATCGATTTGGCGGAAGCACGCTTCGCTGCATCAATCATGACGAGCAATTCTACCAAATGCTCATTAACCGGATTTGATAATGACTGTACTAAAAATACATGGGAGTTTCGCAGCGATTCCTCATAAGATACATGGATTTCCCCGCTTTGAAGACGAGAAATAGCTATTTTGCCTAGTGGCATATTTAGTTGTTCACAAACTTTTATCGCTAATGGCTCATTGGATGAACCTGAAAATACTTTAATCTTCGGCATATTGCCCTCCATTCTTGCATGTGTGGCTTATCGTAAATTTGGAATTGCAACGTCTGGGTTTGTGTCTGCTTCATAATTAATTCCGTCTGTTTGGAAGCCGAACAACTGGAAGAACTCGCGGCGATAACCTTCGAGATCAGAAAGTTCATATACGTTTTCTGTCGTCAATTCAGCCCATAGCTTCGCTACTTCTGCTTGAATTTCAGGACGCATTTCCCAATCATCCACACGAATAAGTCCCTTTTCATCAACAAGCGTTTCACTTTGACCGTAAAGTCTCTCAGCGAATAAGCGATACATTTGTTCGATGCAGCCCTCATGAATGCCTTGTTCTTTCATTACTTTGTAAAGAGCAGAAATATAAAGAGGTACAACCGGAATAGCAGAGCTGGATTGCGTAACGAGCGCTTTGTTTACGGAAACAAATGCACGTCCACCATTCGTGCCTAGTTGAGCATTCAGGCGATGAGCTGTAGCTTCTAGATCGTTTTTGGCTGCGCCAATTGTTCCTTCGCGATAGACAGCATGAGTAATTTCTGGACCGATATAAGAATAAGCAACAGTTGTTGCACCTTCTGCTAGAGCGCCTGCACGTCCAAGCTCATCAATCCACATCTGCCAGTCCTCTCCGCCCATGACTGCAATCGTCTGACGCAGTTCGTCTTCCGTTGCTGGCTCAATTGTAGCAGTTGTAACTTCGCCATTATGGAAGTTAACTGTTTTGTTCGTATATGTTCCGCCAAGCGGCTTAATGACAGAGGAGAATACTTCCCCAGTCTTTGGATGAGTACGTCTTGGTGATGCAACGCTGTAAATGACTAAGTCGATTTGACCAAGCTCAGTACGAATAAGGTCAATCGTTTTTGCTTTGATTTCATCTGAGAAAGCATCGCCAACGATGCTGTAGGATTTGCGTCCAGCTTTCGCTGCTGCTTCTTCGAATGCAGCGGAATTATACCAGCCTGCAGAAGCAGTACGAGCGCCTTCAGCAGCTTTGTCGAAATAAACGCCAACGGTGTTCGCTCCAGCAGCAAAAGAAGAGACGATGCGGGAAGCAAGGCCGTAGCCAGTTGAAGCACCTACAACTAGAACGTTGCGAGGTCCTTCGATAGCAGGCTGGCTAGTTACATAATCAATTTGTCGTTGTACTTGGCTTGCACAGCCCTCTGGATGTGCTGTCGTACAAATAAAACCGCGTGTTTTGGGTTGAATAATCATATTTGGGATATTCCTTTCTCTAATAAAGTGACAAGGATCTATGTATCTTAAATAACTCTATCCCATTTTACCGATATTTACGCACAAAAGAAAGGATAAAAGCAAAAAGAGAACGCGGAAGCGCTCTCTTTTTGCTTGTTTCAAAATATAAGCCTCGTATAAGTTTTTCTTCTTATAAGAGGCTTATATTTCTCCGCAAAATGAAAGCTAAGCCTCCAAGGGAAGGCATTAGCCGTTTACACTTGATTAGCGATTCCCTGTTAACTGTTGTTCTGCAATTTGGACGAGTCTGCGTGTAATATTGCCGCCAATAGAGCCGATATCTCGAGTGGTCATATTTCCGTAATAACCATCTTGCGGAAGTTGAATACCCAGTTCCGCTGCGATTTCATATTTCAGTTGCTCAAGCGCTGCACGTGCTTGTGGTACAAGAAGTTGATTTGATCCCTTTGCCATCTATTCTCAGCCTCCTTCTTGAGGCTATTATGCTGCAACTGCAAGGGAATTATTCGTAAATGAAACCGTTATTTACCTACGAGATATGAAATAGCTTTCCCTACATAGAAAAGACAGTCTCCACTAAGAGCCTGTCTTCGTCTATTATATTACCAATTATTTAATTACTCGTCTTGCAGTTACATATTTGCTTTTCCAGTAGGTTGAATTCATATTTGCAATGGAAACGCCCTTGCTGCTGGCGCTGTGGATGATTTGGTTGTTGCCGGCATAGATTGCCACATGGCTAATCGATTTCCCATTCGTTTTGTAGAAAACGAGATCTCCTGTACTTAAAGAAGCTTTATCGACTTTTGTTCCCATGCTAGCTTGAGCCGCAGATGTACGCGGAAGCCAAATGTTTAAGCGCTTAAACATATATTGTGTAAAAGATGAGCAATCGAATGCGCTCGTATTTCCTGGTTTTGCTCCGAATTGATATGGCGTTCCTATGTAATCTTTACTCGTTTCAATCAGTTCAAGTGATGCAGGATTTGCAGCAGAAACGTCTTGATTAGCAGCCCCAAAAGTAAATGCAGTCCATACAATAGCACTACAAGTGCTAATTTTTACAATGCGTTTAAACAAGCTTATGTTTTTCATGATGTTAGGTTATCCTCTACTGTTTCGTTTGATGTTATCACTATAACACACGGAAAAAGGGCCTATTTTACTCTATGAGAACGATAATCCAGCGGTAATCATGCTAAATGAGCGATTATGAGAAATTAATGAAAAAATATTAATAATTAATGACGTGTCATTGTATAGACTGAAAATGCTTAACGATTGGCACTCTGAATCAATTCACGATTGTCCCATAGAAGCATACGCAGATTAGATTTGGACCCTTGAATGACAAAGTGAGGGATGCCGTGTGCTTTTGCAATATCAATGCCTTCCCATGTCGCACGATGAGATGTGGATGAAATGAGAAGGAAAAGGGCTTGTGACCGCCTTAAATCGGATTGAACACGTTCGGGATGTTCACCATTTTCATGTACGAGCTCAGCTCCGCACTCTAACACAACCTCCTCAAACCACTTCCGGAGTCCTCCTATAATTGTAATGGTACTGCCTCGCAGGAATGGCTGAACCTTTTGCCTAGGTAAAGCTGAGTTTCGTTTATCTCTGCTTTGCTTGTACCTTGTTGGATCAAGTTCTGCTGGGTGAGTACCTTTGTTTTGCCCTGTTGCAAGCCGGTACAGCTTCGTTATACGGGCGAT
Source organism: Paenibacillus sp. L3-i20 (assembly GCF_022180385.2). Classification (GTDB taxonomy): domain Bacteria; phylum Bacillota; class Bacilli; order Paenibacillales; family Paenibacillaceae; genus Pristimantibacillus. The sequence continues at coordinate 1,702,736 of NZ_BQME02000002.1, read as the reverse complement.
ATGACCACCATCCATGACGTTGAAGGTGCAAGGATCTCCATTGGACGGCTTTTGAATTTCGATATCCTTATAGTGGATATGGAATCGATTTTCGGCATGATTCATATCGACACAATACCAAATTTGATCGTCACCTAGCGAAATATATCCGTCAAATTGTTGAATAGGGGAGTAGGTGTCATCACCCTGAAAGAGCAGTTGTATATCATAATGAATGGATGCTCCATGATGTTTACTAGGTGTGCAAAGCAATTCTGCTTCGTGCTGAAGACCATGTTGATAAACGATCGATTCTGTAATGTTAAAGGTTACATTGTTCTCAAGTTTAATATAGCCTCCATGATCACGTCGATAAAATGTTCCATTTAATGATGAGGCTTCTTCATTAGATCGAATAGAGGGTGGTGCTGTAGTGTTGCCCTTATGTACGTGTGCAGTAGGTATATGTGGATGGGACGGTTCAGCATCGTTACTTTTTTCGGTGAAAGCATGTCTATGTTGATTGTCGGTAGATTCTTGTTGCGATGTTGGGTTTACTTGAAGGTCTTGAGCTTGATAAGCCTCTAAAGCATCAGCTAAATCCAATGCTTTCCGAATACGGGCGCGAGCTATGCTGAAGCGGCTGTCATTTGTACTTATTTGAGCTGAGGCAACCTCTTCAATTTCTTGATAAAGGCAAAGTGTCAATCGATTAATCAATTCGTGCTGATCGTTTAGCTTGTCTTTAATTGTTGATATGGCCTGCTTCAAAACAGCTTTGTCTTTATTTTGGAAGTACATCTCTTTCGAGTGAGACTCGATCGTGCTCTCAAGCTGATTTTGTTTGCTGTTTAGAGAACGAATCGTGTTCAGGAACATTTGTCGCTCAGACACCCAAGCATCTTGTTCCTGCTTCCAACGATGTTCGCGCTCTTGCTGTATTTGAGTCATCTTTTCGTGTTTGGTTTCGGATAGCTCAACTTCATGTCTTTGTCGGTCTAAAGCGATGCTGAGCCGCTCAAGTTCTTCTGATTTCATGCGCAGATGTTTGTTTCTAATTGCGATGTTCTGCTCCAATTGTTGTCGATGGGCCGTTTCCTTTGCATATAAGCTTTCAAGAAGGGCAATTTTTTTCTCATACTTGTTTTCCTCGGCGTCTGCGGTGGCAGTGGCTGTGTTTGTTGCATTTGTAGGCGTTGTTCTTTCATGATGGGGTGACAGCTTCCATTCTGAGAGCCTTTTTGTTTCTTTGGCCCATAGCTCCTTATTATCATCCTTCCCAGTGTGGAAATAAATGGTCCAATAATAGGCCCAAAAACCATCCTTATCAATTTGTTGTTCCTCTTCTTCCAGTATTGTTGTGAGATCCGTTTCATTGTCTTCGGATAAGTTTGGGATGGTATGTAGGACAGAAAGCAGCAGTCTGCGTTTGGCTACTATATCTTTGTTGGCTTGCAAAATACTCATCCGGAGCATTTTGACGAACAGCATTTCCGGCCACTTCCGTAATTCCCGCTTTGCAAAAGGGAATTCTAAAGTTAACGCCATCGTCAACTTTTCCTTATCATCCAAATCCTTCACATACAAAAGTAACATTTTATCCGGCAAGGGAAGTTTTGTTACACGTTCAAGTATCGATCGGTAAGCTTCCATTTCCTTTGTCCATTGAGCTGAGTCAACTAAACCCGCAATCCGGGCTCTCATTTTCATATTCAAAAACACTCCCCCTTTACGAATGAATAGTATAAATACTTTTCGACAAAGGGGAGTGTGAATCCTGCGCACATATTGTATTATTCGTATAAAATTACAAAGTTTACTAGATCGAGTTGAAAACTAGAAGTCAAAGTTGTCTGGATCAGGTCCAAATCGTTCATTACGATTTAGTGAAGAAATGCGAGCAACCTCTTCGGCTGTTAGCTCGAAATCAAAAATGGCCCCATTTTCCTTCAAACGCTCCGGATTAATTGTTTTCGGGATAGTTACTACTTCATTTTGCAAATCCCAACGAAGAACGACTTGAGCAGGTGATTTGCCATACTTTGCACCAATCTCTGCTAACACACTTTGATCAAGATTACCTTGCATAAGCGGGCTCCAAGCCATCAATTGAATGTGATTTTCTTTGCTAAAGTTATGAAGCTCCTGTTGAGTAAGCAGGGGATGGTATTCTACTTGATTCACCATCGGAACGATTGTGCTCGAAGCCATCAAGTCTTGCAAATGATGAATCTGGAAATTGCTAACGCCGATTGCACGTGCTTTTCCGTCCTTGTAAATTTGTTCGAGCGCACGCCAAGTGTCCTTATACTTGTCCTTTACCGGCCAGTGAATGAGCAGAAGATCGACATAATCCATCTCAAGCTTAGACAGGCTTTCCTCAAACGCTGCAAAGGTGGATTCATACCCTTGGTTTGCGTTCCATATTTTCGTAGTTACGAAAATATCCTCTCTACGGACGCCGCTGCTGCGTATTCCAGCGCCCACACCAACTTCATTCCCGTATACTGCTGCTGTATCGATGCTCCGGTAACCTGCATCGATTGCAGATTTAACTGTATTTTCTGCTTCGCCATCGTCCTTTACTTTCCATACGCCTAGACCGAACCATGGCATTTTAACTCCGTTGCTAAGTTGTGTGCTTTCTGTTAACGCGATTGTCATAATTAAATCCCCTTCCTAAGTGGGTAATGATTATAGTGATAAGCGTAATATTTCGCGGACGTCGTTCTTTTCAAGCACTTTAAAGGAACCAATAGCCCTGTAACGAACTGCTTCTTCAGCCATACGATCTAATTGTTCTTCGCCTATGCCGAAGTCTGCTAGTCTCGATTCTGCTCCAATGCGAGTGAAGAAGTCACGTGTAGCTTGAATACCGGCTAGAGCAAGTTCATCTTCTGTTTTGCCTGTAGCGTCAATTCCCCAAACACGTGTCGCATATTGTGCAAATCGATCCGGGCGCTCCTTGTAAACATAACGCATCCAGTTGGGGAAAATAATAGCTAGCCCAGCACCATGCGGAATATCGTAAATGGCACTAACCTCATGCTCAATTCCATGGGAAGCCCAATCATTGACCATGCCAAGACTAATTTGACCGCCGTTAAGCGCCATCGTTCCGCACCACATTAGGTTGGCGCGAGCAGCCTTGTCGTTTGGATCAGCAAGAGCAGGCTCGACATTTTCAATTACAGTTTGCAGGATGGATTCACAAAACCGTTCTTGAAGAGGTGTATTTTCGGTCAAGCTGAAATATTGCTCGAATACATGCGACATAATGTCTACAGAGCCATATACCGTGTGATTGCGAGGTACAGTATACGTTAGTGATGGATCAAGGATAGAAAACGCAGGATTCAAAAGCGGGCTGCCAGCTCCGCGCTTAAGCTTCGCATCCCAATGGGAAATTACAGTGTTGCCGTTCATTTCTGAACCAGTCGCAGCCAGTGTCAAAACGGTGCCGAGGGGCAACGCTTTCTTAATAGTGGCTTTACCTGTGAAGAAATCCCAAACGTCGCCTTCGTACAGTGCACCTGCTGCAATCGCTTTGGCAGCATCGATAACACTTCCGCCACCTACAGCAATGACAAACTCGATGCCATGTGTACGGCAAAGCTCAATTCCCTTATTAACAGTCGTTAGTCTTGGGTTAGGCTCGATACCTGCTAATTCGTGTACGGTTGCGCCTATTTCCGATAACTGACTGATGACAAGATCGTATAAGCCTGTCGCTTTAATGCTGCCACCGCCGTAAACAAGAAGAATGGACTTTCCGTAAGCTGCAGTTAGCTCTCCGAGACGGCTTGTTGTGCCTTCACCAAATACGATGCGAGTTGGATTATGAAATTGAAAGTTGTTCATTGTGCGCCTCCTTAAGCATTCGTTAACTTTTGAGTGATGTAATAATGATTATGTTATGCTTTCGCGATTAATTTTATTGAATATTATTAGCACTGTCAAGCTGACGAAGGAGGATTGAAACGATACCTTTAAAGTTATATAATAGCCATACAGAGAAACTATCGAATAGAGGGAAAGCAAGGATGGAAATAGAGGTAAGCACTCGCAATATGAAGTTTTTGGAATGTTTTTCTTCTCAAACACGCGTGAGGATCATAGAACTTTTGGATGAAAAGCCTATGAATATTAAAAGCTTGTCCGAGGCGCTAGACATAAAGTCTCCTATCGTAACGAGACATATACATATGCTTGAGGAAGCGGGGATTGTACGCAGTGAATTGATGGCAGGCAAACGCGGTATGCAAAAGATGTGTTTCCTTCATCTAACGCATGCTACCCTCTTATTCAGAGGGAATCCTGCCAAGGAAGAGCATAGTCGCTATGTCGTGTCAGTTCCCGTCGGTGCTTATTCTGCTTATGAGGTAAAGCCTACATGCGGTCTTGCTTCATCTACAGGCATGATCGGCATGTGCGACGACCCTAGATATTTTGCAGATCCACAGCATGTCGAAGCTAAAGTCATTTGGTATGGGTCGGGTTATGTTGAGTATCGAATTCCTAACTATATGGTTAATAATGAACGGCCAGCATCGCTTGAGATTTCACTTGAACTTTGTTCGGAGACACCATGTACAGTGAACCATCTGCCGTCAGACATCGTGTTTTCGATTAATGGCAGAGAAGTTGGAACTTGGACATATCCGGGAGATTTCGGGGGCACTCGTGGTCTGTATACACCGGAATGGTGGTACAAAAATGTGAAGCATGGCTTAATGAAGACGATTAGAATTACACATCAGGGTTCCTTTATAGATGGAATTAAAGTATCTGGCATTACAATTGAGGAATTGGCATTATCCTATGACAAAGAGATACTATTTCGAATAAGCTGCAGTGCAACGGCAAAAAACTGCGGAGGAGTTACCTTGTTTGGTAAAGGGTTCGGAAATTATAATCAAGATATAGAGGTAACACTTCGGTGTCAGTAACTCATTTTCATCACAAGTGGTTTTCAACTTAAAAGCTAGACAGAACCTTTAACAAAAAGGCAAGCTCGCTAGCCGTATTGACCTCGATTAAGAGTCTAGGTCAATACCTGCTAGGAGCTTGCCTTTTTTTATTTTTGCGGCGAAGCCGCCAAGTATGTCTTAATAAATTGCACTGCTTTTTCTGGATTTTTGGCATTGACATGAATGCCGACGATCAAATCCCGATTATGCAGAGGAAGGTCTTTATCGAGCGCTGTATTTGCAAGATCGAAACCGTAAATGCGTTCCTGCGTATCGCCTTCAACTGTTAACTTCTTAGCTAGATCTCCAGTAAGCCAAGGGGCAAGTTCAGACTGCTTCTCCAAATCCATCAATATGCCTTGGGCTCCGACCCATCCGAACATTTTTCGATCCATAATATAAATATCGTGAACCTCTGTTGCCAATGTTACCATTGCTTTTTGTAAATGACCTAACTGGTTTAAGTCGTCTCCCGGTACCAAAATGATCGATGATTCTATACGCTTCCACTCTGGGAATGATTTCAACATAGAATCCGTAATTTTTGTCATTTCGTATTCCCCTACCGGTTGAGTGAAATCTCCGAAGAAGGTTGTGCTTACGTCAATTGGAGGGAGGCTAGCCAAATATTTCTGCTCCTCACGATGATCAATGTAGCTCGTAATGCTATAAATGATTATTCCGATAAGTGCGATGACAGCTAAAGTATGTACTTTGTAATATCGCCAGAAATGATCTAATTTCTGGGCTTTTCCAGCCATGTTTTTGTATTTTCCGTATTCCTTTTCATTGTAAGCTTGCACAACTTTCCGATCGTCATTGGCGAGAATGAATCGATATGCTGCTGAAATGTGCTTGAAATCCTCTTCGCTCTGCTCGCTGGAAGTAAGGTTGTTAGCTTCTAAGTGCTTCGTTCTTGCCCGTTCACGTCTCAACAGTGTCAAGAATCGCTTTTCTACTTCTTCCTTTGTTGCAAACTCATCAAGTCCCATTGTTTGATAGGCTTGTTTCAACTCTTCCACGGGGTCACCTCGATCTTCAATATGGTAAGAAGTTCTAGTAATCTGATCTATATATAAGTATACGGAAATCTACAGCTAACGCAAACGGTAGCCCAGCTTTGTCACTGTTTATTCGATTTGATGAAAAGTGGTTATTCATATAAACTAAAACAGATTCTGCAAGCGGCCTACACCGCTCAGCTATCTAGTTCTATAGAGTGAGGTGAGTCGATGTTTGACCCTATCGTATTTGATAATTTAAAAGTAGCGTTTGAAAATCAGCTCTATGATCTGGACACGTTAGATCGCACCGTCGATATTATTGGACGTAAAGACTTGCTTGACATGGCGGTCATGTCACGGGAGTCCGTTCTTTCCTTTCGCCTAGCGGGAGAAGAGAGGGTGATTGCAGAAATTGTGCTGAGCGCTTCCTTGAAGGATATCGCTGCTGAAATTTTGGAGCAACAAGGTATGTCTCCAGCCTGTGGATTAACACTTCGTTTCTATATGAAAATAACGGATGAAGTGAAGCAGTGCGAAGCCATTGAACGGAGCCTGATGACGATATGGCAGCCGGAGCAGAAACCTGTTCAGACACTTAGTCGTATTTTTGGCAGTAGTGAAGCTGTTTATAATAACGTTATCGAGCTACATTTTGACAGGCGGATTAACGAGGAGCAGATGGAGGATATTCCAGAGCTGATCGAGCATATGCTAGAGACGCTAGCTGCATTACGTGAGGTGTAATTGTACAGTAATCCCTATTTCCAACGCGACTCAGCTGTGATATAGTACCGTAGAACAATTGAAAATAAATCCGGTTATTGCAATGTCTTATGGACAGATGCTGCCGGGAGAGGTTCGCGAACTCCCTCTATAAAAAACTAAAACGAAACGGTAGCCTGTGTACATAGGCATCGTCGTTTTTGTGTTCGGCGCGCGAGAGCTCTAATGAGCTACGCGTGCCGTTTCCTGTTTTATATGGACTTGACAGCTTGAGCGGAGCTCCGTCTTCTCATTATCGAGAGGAGGATACATGATGGTAAAACAAGAAAAAGCAGTAGTCGTGTTCAGTGGTGGACAGGACAGTACAACATGCCTATTTTGGGCAAAAGAACGATTCTCTGAGGTTGAGGCAATTACGTTCAATTACGGACAGAGGCACAAGCAAGAACTGGATTGTGCAGCGGAAATAGCAAAAGATCTTAATATTAAACATCATGTACTAGATATGTCCTTATTAAATCAATTAGCTCCGAATGCGCTCACGCGAGATGATATTGCGATTGAGGAAAAAGAAGGCGAACTTCCTACCACATTTGTAGATGGACGGAATTTGCTGTTCCTTACTTTCGCTGCTGTGCTAGCAAAAGGTATTGGAGCTAAACATATAGTAACTGGTGTGTGTGAGACCGACTTCAGCGGTTATCCCGATTGCCGTGATGTATTCGTTAAGTCGCTTAATGTGACATTGAATTTATCGATGGACTACCCCTTTGTGATTGATACACCGCTTATGTGGTTGAACAAAGCAGAGACTTGGGCGCTAGCCGACGAACTGGATGCTTTCGACTTCGTTCGTGAACGGACATTAACTTGCTATAATGGCGTGAAGTCTGATGGCTGCGGCGATTGTCCGGCATGTCATTTGCGTCGCAAGGGTCTTCAAGACTACTTGGCGGTTCGAGCTTCGAGGGGAGCGGAAGTATAATGCTACAACAGATTTACCCTTCGGTGCATCATGATTATCAATATGAATTGAACAAAGATTTTCAATTTGCAGCCGCCCATTATGTTCCTTCCGAGATAGCGGGCAAATGCCAGCAGGTGCATGGACATACGTATTATGCGAATGTAACTGTCGCTGGTGATGAGCTGGATGAAGCGGGTTTTCTTATTAACTTTGCGATTATCAAACGTCTCATTCACGATCGCTTCGACCACACCTTGTTAAATGATGACAAAGAAAACTTTGATGATACAGTATCTGAGCGTTTTCCTACAACGGAAGTAGTCGCAAGAACGATTTATGAAATTGTTCAGCAGTACCTAGATGGTTTAGTTAATCGTCCGCACTGCCTGCAAGTGTTTCTTCGAGAAACACCAACAAGTTATTGTATCTACCGTCCGAAGCAGAAGGCGGCTTCTAATGTCTAGCGTAAGAAAAATTCCAGTGATGGAAGTGTTCGGACCGACAGTTCAAGGTGAAGGGAAAGTCATTGGGCGCAAAACGATGTTTGTCCGTACAGCAGGCTGTGACTATCACTGCGCATGGTGCGATTCAGCATTTACTTGGGATGGCACCGGCAAGGATGACATTCGTTTGTTATCCGCACTTGAGGTGTTGGAACAGCTTGAGCTCGTCGGGGGTCGCTTATTCGATCACGTGACGATCTCCGGGGGTAATCCTGCTCTTCTGCCGCAGCTTGGTGAGCTTGTTGCTTTGCTTCATGAGCGTGGCATGGAAGTGGCGTTGGAGACACAGGGAAGCCGCTGGCAGCCTTGGTTTACAGATATCGACGACTTGACATTGTCTCCTAAGCCGCCGAGCTCAGGCATGACAACAAATTGGGAAGTGCTTGACGATATTGTTGCACGACTGCGCGAGGGTGGACGAAGCTTCTGCCTGAAAACGGTCGTATTTGATGAGAAGGATCTTGATTATGCTCGTCTGGCACATGAACGTTATCCCGATATTCCATTTTATTTGCAAGCGGGTAACGGTAATTTGACGGAGATGGAGCCTCGTCTCATGTTGCCATATCTCGTTGAACGGTATGAGTGGCTAATCGAGCAGACGATGGGTGATGAGTCTCTGAACCGTGTACATGTGTTGCCGCAGCTTCATACTTGGGTATGGGGAAACAAAAAAGGCGTATAGCGAAAAGTGATATACCATCATTATTTTGAATAGAGAAAGGCGTGTGCTTGACAATGGAAGGAAGAAGCAAGGATGAATTGAGCGGCGTTACGCTTCTTGGCAATCAAGGAACACAATATCTGTTTAACTATGCACCAGAAATACTCGAATCTTTCGACAACAAACATCCGGGCCGTGATTATTTTGTTAAATTCAACTGTCCGGAATTTACAAGTCTATGTCCGATCACCGGACAGCCAGACTTTGCGACAATCTATATTTCATACATTCCTGATGTGCGTATGGTAGAGAGCAAGTCACTTAAACTGTACCTGTTCAGCTTCCGCAATCATGGCGATTTCCATGAGGACTGCATGAATATTATTATGAATGATTTGATTGCTCTTATGGACCCGCGCTATATCGAAGTATGGGGCAAGTTTACGCCGCGCGGCGGCATCTCGATTGATCCTTATTGCAACTGGGGTCGTCCAGGTACCAAATATGAAGCAATTGCGGAGCATCGTTTAATGAATCACGACATGTATCCAGAGAAAATAGATAATCGTTAATGAATGGAACAATAGGTGGGAAGATCATGCGGACAATACTGCATGGTCTTTTTTTTGAAAATATAAGGTTTGATCTGTATGTTTGAATATAAGAATTTATAAGTATGTTATCTTATAAAGGGCTTCTATTTCTCCGTAAAGGCGATGTTGCAAATGAAAAATGTATTGATTACAGGTTATCGCGCTCATGAGCTGAATATATTCAGTCAAAAACATAAAGGAATTGCCTTTATCCAAAAGGCGATTACAAATAAGCTTATCCCTCTGCTGGAGGAAGGGTTGGAATGGGTTATTACACCAGGGCAGTACGGTGTAGACTTGTGGGCATGTGAAGCAGTTATTACGCTGAAACGTCAATATCCTAACTTAAAGCTGTCTATATTAACCGCATATAGTAATCCTGAGGAGAGTTGGAAGGAGGATAAGAAAACGTACTTTCAGCAGTTGCTGGGCGGTGTAGATTATTATGCTTCTGTGACAAAAGGGGAGTATGAAGGTGTTTGGCAGTTTACAGCTAGAGACGAGCTTATGCTTCGCAAAACAGACGGTATTATTTTAGTTTACGATGAGGATGGCGGCGTCGGAAGTCCAAGGTTTATGAAGGAGAAAGCGATGAGGAAGGCACAAGCTGATGGCTACCGCTACATCTCAATTGCTTCTGACGACATTCAAAGCATAGCCGATGAGGAGAACTTTCGCGAGATGGAAGACATAGCTATACATGAAGAATTGTCATAATTAGGGTTGACAGTTTTCTTGAGAGGTTGCTATAATTCACCAATACCATTAATTCCGATTGGATAATAGGGATTAATTTTACTCTCAAGGAGGTCTTCATAATGACATTGGTCAAATCAAAGGGCAGCAAGTGGGTAGTAACTACTCTTGCAGCGTTTACACTTCTGTTTTCACAAGCGAACGTTTATGCGGCACTAGCGTCTACTGGTACAGAAACGATCGGAGCTGTGGAATACAAACTATTTTTAGAAGATAAGTTTGATCTTCAATTGAGCGATAAGGTAACGAAAGGTGATTTTATAGCAGCGGTAGCTTCCGTACTAGATTATGAGGCTGTAGACAATAAGGCGACATTCTCGGATGTAGCAGCGGGAGACCCATTGTACATATCAGCAGCTGCCCTGTACGAGAAGGGGATTTTAAAGGGACCCGCAATTGGAGGAGATCAGCTACTAACGAATGCAGCTGCTATTTCTATTGCAGTTAGAGCAGCAGATCTTGAAGAGCTTGCTTATACATACCCTTCGAACAAAGTAGAAGATGTGCTGAAAGAATTGAAACTTACAAGTGCTGGGCTCGGTAAGCAGGTCGCTCAGGAATTGGCGGCGGCTGTGGATACAGGGGTGCTGCCAGAGGCTTATTACAAAGAAGGACTGAATCCGAAGGCTGCTGTTAGCGAAGAGTTGGCGAACGTGCTGCTTGGAAAAGTGCTGGAAGCTAAAGGGCTATACAAAAACTATATCGGGTATGTCTCGGACGGAGATATCATTACAAAGCTAAACCAAGCGTATGCGACTTCTGATATTATCGACGCACCGAAACTTCAAAAGCTAGTAAATACGGCGCTGGAGCAGGAACTAATTACAGGATACAACCTGAAGGATTCCAGATTTGAATCTAATTTTGTAGATACATTGTCGCTGACCTATGGTCATTCTGATCTGACCCATGCCATTCAGCTTATCGGCTTGCTGCGCAGTGAGGGACTTGACGCAAAGGTGCAATTTGAACCAAAGACATCTGCTTATGTTCATTTGGTAGAGTGGGGAAATCCAGGTCCTAACGTCGTTCAAATTAAAAACGGCAATTTTATCGTCTATGCCAAAGAATATGATTTGGAGTTTGAGTTTTCCAATGCTAAGGACAAAGCAAAGTTCCAAGATGTCATTTTCTCCTATGCGAAAAAAGATGAAGAAAATCAGCCTGGACTAATTGCTGGCTCATGGTGGCAGCCGCTGTATTTCTCTGCTACAAAACTAGCGGATTATGAAGTGATTACAAATAATTTTATTACAGACCCGAATAGTCCGTACACGGTTCACGCATTCTCATTGAATGAAAACTCCGAAAATGTAGTGAAGGGTTTTAAAGCAATTGATTCAGAGGCTACCATAACTCCATACCAATTCTGGGTGGATGTGCCTTTCTTTAACTATCTTCATGGTGAGTCTACCTAAAATAGTTGCTTGTATTTGCTAATCGAATATTTGAAATGGAAGCTGACCGTCGTATATGACGGTCAGTTTTTTTATTTATTTATGTCCACGTTGGGAGTAAGGTCAACGATGGAACGGGGGCAAACGCCTTTTTTGAAGGAAATGATAATGTAAGGGACAAGTCGACAATCATTCTATCATTTAGATGCATATAGTATCTCGAATCGCTTGAGAGAAAAGAGGTGGCGAGCAATGTCAATGGTATGGATTTGCTCTGTATTTGGTGTGTTAGGCTCGATCATCACGTTTGCATTCGGCAGTTGGACGGAGTCGTTAACTTTTTTATTAGTAGCTATCGCAGTAGATTATATAACTGGCGTGTCTGCATCGTTAACGGAAGGCAAAGGTTTAAGTAGTGCACTAGGTTCATGGGGGCTTGCCCGAAAAGGCTTGATGCTGCTCGTCATATTACTTGCACATCGAATAGATGTTTTGATGGATACAAGCGGTGTAACGATGGGAGCAGCCATTTACTTCTATATTGCGAATGAACTTATTTCCATTACTGAAAATTATGGCAGGTTGGGACTTCCGCTGCCGGATCGCATTCGGAGGATCATTGAAGTGCTAAGGAATAAGTAATAACAACTCCCATCATGCCGCAGCAGTTGCTGCGGTTATTTCTGCTTGCATAAGTAAGCTTCTATTGCATATAATAAGAACAGATGTTCGGTTTCATGTTTGAGGTGATGGAGATGCATCATTGCGAATGAAACCAGTTGTATATGCATGGAGGGGTGGCAATGGCCGCTGACAAGGTAGAAGGACTGGGCGAGGTTCGTATCACTTCATCTCCGCCCATTCAGAGGGAAGAAGAGCTTGAATTAGTTAAACGTTACGTGCTATTAGGCATTGTTATGCGCATATTGGATCATGATATTCGGGTAATTGGAACATCGGGCATTAAGCTCCCTCGTTTCTACGAATCGTTTCTGCGCGGCATTCAAGATCGGGTTCTGCTTGATTTAGCTGATACACGCAGACAGTTCCGAGTACAGGGCATTAAGGTGTACGAAGAGAAGCAGGAAGCGGATGGCATGCATACGAAGTATGTTTGCCGAGGTTACCATCATCAATTTTTTATGCTCTGGGCATTCGTAAAAGCAGAGTCGGAACGGGAATTGAAGCAATATTTGTCTCGATAGGTCAAAATTGTTCATTGATTTGTCAAAAAAGAAAAAAAATATTTCCTCTTTCCGCAGTTTAAGGTTGAGAACTTCGGACGATCTTATGTAATATAAGAGGTGGACATTAAGATCGTAAAGGGGAGCACGTGGCAATGCACAAATGGATTATGTTCATAGTTTTTACAGCGGCGTCGTTACTGGGCGTGTTTTTGCTCACATTCAATATGCCGGATAAGCCGGTAGACGAGTCGGCTAGCCTTCCTGAGGGTGTTTCACTCATGAAAATTGTGGCATCAAATGATTTTACTTTTAATCAAGAAGTATTTACAGCAAAAGTAGGCGACAAGGTTCTCATGAAGCTGCAAAATAAAAGCGGCGTACACGGTATTAAGATTGATGAGCTGAAAGTTTCACTAGATAATGACACACCTGAAACGCAACTAGAATTTACAGAGCCAGGTGAATATGTTATTTATTGCTCAATCGCATGCGGAGTAGGTCACAAAACGATGAAAGCTAAGCTAATCATCGAAGCTGCATAATCCAGATATAAATGAACAAAGGAGCCGAAAGGCTCCTTTTTCAATATAATCTAGTTATTTAGGAGGAAGAATTAGGCGGTTCTGCCGCTTTTTCTCCGATCACGAGCAATTAGCGCATCTGCAATGAACCCAAGCAACCCCCAAGTGAGTATAGTTAATGCGTACATAAGCAGTACACTTACCTCATGTATATCAACAAAAAAACTGGATATCCATACGGGAATGCTGAGCATGAAGAAAATCATATTATGCGGATCATACCCCGTATAATTAAACGCGCAGATAGCAATTCCGATAAGGGTTGCGATGATTGTGAATCTATAGCGCATAAGCGGTGAACTCCTTTAACTAAAGATTGCCGTAATGCAATGCCATAGGTTATTATGTGACAAAAGGACAAAACTCATGCTGTTAGCGCCAATGGCGAAACTATACATACCCAGGAGGCATCATTCATGATTACACATATCGTTAGCTTTAAGCTTAAGGATAATAGCGAAGAAAGCGTAGCTCGTACCGTTTCCGTATTGCGCAATATGGAAGGCAAGATCGAACAACTGAAGCATATTGAAGTTGGCATTGATTTTCTTCATTCCGAACGGTCTTATGATATTGTACTTATAACAAAGTTTGAATCGAGGGCTGATCTGGAAGCGTATCAAGTTCATCCCGAGCACAAAATTGTCATTGAACATATGCTGCAAGCGCGCGAAGCATCTGTCAGCGTAGATTTCGAGAGCTGAGGGGCAGGTTAAGCAATTATGGCTGAGATGAGAGATGTATATGAGATGTTGACTTATTTGCTAGTTGTTATAATAAGCAGCATCATAATGGTGGCATGGCTGAAACAAAAAGCGAAACGCAAGAAGTAAAGCTGAAAGCAGGGAATAGACTATGTATTATGTGAATCAGGAACAAATTGCGGTCCGCCTAAATGCAATTCCAGAACTTTCAGACGTACTGAAGGAGTTAGCTTCAGATTGGCGTGGAGATAAAATTCAAGGACTCGCGCAGGAGCGTGCGCTTCATTTAGCAATAGAAATCGTTACGGATGTCGGTAGTTATCTGATCGACGGCTTTTTGATGAGAGATGCAAGCAGTTATGAAGATATTATCGAAATAACAGGAGCGGAAGGTGCGTTTCCAGCCCACATTCAAGAAACTTTAATCCAACTTGTAAAGCTTCGTAAGCCGATTGTACAGGAGTATTATAGTTGGAAAAGGACTGAGCTACACCCGTTAACGAGTGTTCTAATGGAGCTGCTTCCGACATTTAAAAGTTCCGTGGAAAGTTATTTGGAGCGGGAGCTAAAGTAATAGAAAGTGCGAAGCAGATTAGCCTGCGAGTGGAGGTGGCAGCATGAAACGAAGCGAAAGAGACATAACGAATGGCCAAGATCCAAAGGCTGGCGGTACGACGCGTGAACGAATATTGCTGCTTCTGAAGACGAGCGGGCGTATGAGTGCAAACGAGTTATCGATTAAGCTGGAATTAACTGAGATGGCGATAAGACGGCATATGTATGAGCTGGAGCGAGAAGGCAGTGTTCATATTATGTCTATCCGTCAGTCAATGGGTAGACCGCTTCATATGTTTGAGCTTACAGCAGCGGCAGATGATCTTTTCCCAAAAAACTACCATACACTTACGATCGATTTACTTGCAGAGCTTGAGGAAGATCCCGAGTACGCTCCACTTATCGACCGGATGTTCGAGGGGAGAAAACGTAAGTTGCACGAACGTTACTCGCCGAGAATGAAAGGAAAAAGTTTGGAGCAACGTGTACATGAGCTGGCAGTTATTCAAAATGCAGGCGGGTATATGGCTCAGGTTGAACGACAAAACGATAACGAATATATGTTGTATGAATACAACTGCCCCATTACTGGAGTTGCAGGAAAGTATGGGCAAGCTTGCAACTGTGAGCTTGCATTGTTCCGCTCACTGCTTGAAGTAACAGTCGAACGTACCGAATGTCTCGCCAAAGGGGACAGCAGATGCAGCTACTCTATTGGAAGCAAAAGTTAAGAAATAGAAGTGAATATTGTGATTGAAGTCCGCTATAGCAGCGGGCTTCTTTTTTATCCAAATGTATTGTGTCAAGTCAAGCCCATGCTGCTTATAATGTCATTACGTTAATGGGCATTCGTCTAGTTTGCGGTTGCAGGAGCGATGCAGATGCTCGGAGAGGAGGGGTTTGTTATAGTGGCGCAATGGAGTGCGGCAGTGGCAGCAGGAGCATTTGTTTTACTGGTTACGGGGGGTTTATTAGCTATCCGATCCTTATTACTTCGTCTGGCCGAAGTGCAGAAGTCGGCAGTGGCAATCCAGAGGGATATGCATCAGCTATCAGCGGAGATTGGAGCTGTTTTGCAGACAACACACGAAGCTGTTCGAACAGTACAGCGTGGGCTCGACAGTACTGATGGTCTCGTCCAAGCTGTACGTCAAGTCGGCGGTACAATTGAGCATACGACGTCAGCTGTAGAGCGTGTTACATCGACGTTGTCAGGAGCGGCAGTGAAACATGCAGAAAGAATTGCTCAGAATCGTCAAGTTGACGAAGCTGTGCAATGGGCAGAGCTGGGGTTAACGGCATGGCAACTATGGCAAACTCGCCGGAAGGATAATTCTAACACGGATTAAAACGAACGTGCCGGCAAATTCTGAATCAATGAGCTAAGACGAAGGGTACTCTAAGGACAAGAGGAGCGATAATAATATGACAACACGAAAAGGAACAAAAGGATTTCTACTTGGTGCGCTAGCTGGAGGTGTGCTTGGTTCTATAACAGCATTGCTATTGGCTCCAAAACCGGGCAAGGAACTGCGTCAAGATATTTCTTCTCAAGCTCGGAAGGTTGGAGAGGGTACAATTAAAGCAGCAGGTAAAGTAGGCGAGCAGACGGGCCGCTTCGCTAGAGGGATAGGCGACCAGGCTATCCATATTGTTGACTTAACAAAGCAAGCTGCAGGAAATGTAGTAAGCAGCGTTAAAGGGTTCAATAAGTCGGAAACGAACGACAATACGACGGCAGCAATTGCAACGATTTCCGGTTCGGCCGCAGTAGTGAATGAGGAAAAGACAGCGGACGTTAACACAACGACAGAAACAATAACGAATATTGAATCAGACAATGAACTTGCGTTAAGTACATTCGAAACAACTAACGATGACATAACTTTGGAAACGTCCGATGCGACTGATAATGCGGTGACAGAAGTTGACACGAAGGAACAGCTATAGCGGTATGTGGAATGAACGGCGAAGAGCCAGCGCTATTCTCCCAGCGCTCGGCTCTTTGTCTTGTTCTTTTCACTATTCTTGATCCTTGTCCGATTTTGCGATAAGATGTAGGTACGTTTTCTAAGCAATCTTCATATGCTATTTTGTCTCTGACTAGGAATCATTTCATCTTGTTGAAGAAAGCGGTGTGTTTGTGCAGCAACCGATTGCAATATTTGATTCCGGCGTAGGCGGTCTTACGGTAGTTAAAGAAGTAATGCGTCAACTGCCGCGTGAAAAGATTATTTATTTCGGAGATACGGCGCGTACCCCGTATGGCCCGAGAACAGCCCAGGAAGTCGTACAATTTACGAGAGAGATCGTCGATTATTTAATTCAGTTTCAACCCAAAATGATAGTAATTGCATGCAATACCGCAACAGCTGTTGCGCTTGCTGACATACGCTCTAGAGTGGCGATACCTGTCGTGGGTGTAATTAACCCAGGTGCCCGTGCAGCCATTGGCAAGACGATGACAGGTTGCGTAGGAGTAATTGGTACAGATGGTACGATCAAAAGCGGCGCATACGAGCAAGCGCTTCGTGAGTTGTCTCCTAACATACAAGTTGTAAGTGAATCTTGCCCGCAATTTGTTCCGTTAGTGGAACGAGGTAATTTTCGTTCGATAGAAACTTATGATATTGTAAGGGATTCAATTGCACATATGCGGAGTTACCCTATCGATTGTTTAATTCTTGGTTGTACGCATTATCCGTTCCTTTCGGAAACGATCTCCGAGGTAATGGGAAGTGAAGTCAATCTAATTAGCTCAGCTGATGAAACAGCACGCGAGATTAGTACGATTTTGCAAGATAAACGAAAGTTAGCAAGGAACGATCAAGTACCGGTACATCAATTTTTCTGCAGTGGCGATCCGCTTATGTTTAAGATGATTGCTCAGCAGTGGTTAGGTGAACAAATTGATTTGACTCCTGTCGTCTGGCAGGTTCCTAATATAAGCTAGCAATGGGTTGGCATGGCCGTCTTCTACGTGGAGACGGCTTTTTGCTGCCTGCAATTCATTATAGGACATGATGCAACCCGCATATGATAAGGAAGACTACATTCCATCGTAACGGGGGTGTCACTTTTCATTGAGCGAAGGGTATAGCTATGAGACGATGATGAAGCAGTGCGAGCAGCTCGCAACTAATAATCCATTTATTGAAGCTTACCGGATTGGTTGCAGTGTGATGGGGAAACCAATTATAGCACTACGATGCGGCTGTGGACCTAGAAATGTTCATGTTAATGCATCATTCCATGCTAATGAATGGATAACTTCCGCGTTACTTATGAGATTTGTTACGGAACTGGCAGAGGCCTATAGGAGTGGATATTTATTAGACGGAAGAATCGTTGCGGAGCTTTGTAGGGAGACGACATTATGGGCAGTCCCAATGGTGAACCCAGATGGCGTCGAGCTTGCCCAGCGAGGCGCAGATAAGTCGCATCCATTATACGAGAGGTTAATCGAGTGGAATGGTGGACTAACGGATTTCAGCGGCTGGAAGGCAAATATTCGTGGAGTCGATTTAAATGATCAATTTCCTGCCTATTGGGAGGAAGAGTGTAAGAGAAGAGGTGTTGAGGGACCTGCTCCGCGGGATTATCCTGGACCATACCCGCTAAGTGAACCAGAAGCAGCCGCACTTGCGGAAATGACGGAAAGGGTCCAGTTCGATACGGTTATCGCTCTGCATACGCAAGGACGTGAAATATATTGGAATTACAGAGATTGTGAACCAGCGAATGCGGAAGTGTTGGCACGAAAGCTGGGCACAGCAAGCGGATATACACCAGTTAAGCTCAGTGGAAGTGATGCAGGCTACAAGGATTGGTTTATATACCGTTATCGTCGCCCTGGATTTACAGTTGAAGCTGGTTACGGCGAAAATCCATTGCCACTAAGCAACTTTGAGTCAATCTATCCAGAAATACGTTCATTACTTCTGGAATCGCTTCGGCTGTAAAGCCGAAGCGATTGTTTGTTTTGGAAGCCGTTCCAGACTTTCGCCCAGTAGGAGAGGAGCTGAAGGCTATGTTATACTGAGCATAACGTAAGTTCAGCAAAGGTGGTGTGCGACATGCGTAAGTTGCTTTCACTTCGACATTGGCAGAAGACATTTTCTCTCATATTCCGGCTATTGAAATCGAGGGATGTATCGTTAAAGGACAAGCTGTTGTTCGTCATTCCTGTTGTATTATATTGGGTTATGCCGGATGCTCTTCCCTTCTTACCAATCGATGATATTGCTGTAACAATGATTATTGCAGAATGGTTTGCCCAGAGGACCGGGAAGAAGTATAATATAAAATAATGACGTTTGTCGAAGGGCGAACATTGAAGGGGCTGGAATGAAATGAACTGTAAAATTTCCCGCAATGCGGCGAAGATGATAAAGCTTGAACTAGACAAGCCTGAGAACGAAGGTAAGCTGCTTCGTGTTTATGTGACACATTCACACGGAGACCACGCTCATTATGGCATGGGAATTGATGAGCCGACGGATAAGGATGTAGTTGTGTCGACGGACAAAGAGATCGATGTCATTTTGGAAAAAGACAACGCATATCTTGATGGTGTAAGAGTTGATTACTTCTATGTGCCGGAAGAGGGTTTCGCGATTTCGAATCCATCCAAAGGCAACCATGGAGATCATTAAGCTTCGCATCATGCGAAGCGGAATGGGACGATGAACAGTGGCAACGAACGATATTAAAGTTTGTGATAAGTGCAAGTTTATGCAAATGAAATCAACGATGGCCAAGCTTAAGAAGCTAGCTCCGGACGCGGACATTCAACAAGTAAGCTGTAAATCCTATTGCGGGCCATGTGCCCGTTATGCGTTCGTTTTTATTAATGGGCGTTATATAAAAGGTGCTACAGAAGATGAGGCAATCGAAAAGGCGCTAGTCCACCTGAAGAAATAATTCACATCCATTTTAAATGAATAATGAGCCTGCGATGAAACCCAACAACGAGAGTATGTGTTGGGTTTTTTGTCTGTTTAGGCCCTAATATAATATTTTGCTCGAATAGGAAGGAGCAACGGATGGATATTACGACACCGCAATTGCTTTATCATGGAACAACGAGTAACAATATAGACTCATTTAGCAGGAAGCTTCTTCATTCAAGTTACTGGCGGCCAGGGAAAGATTTTGGTGAAGGATTCTACACAACGATATCAATCGCTCAAGCGAGAAGATGGGCACACAAAACGGCTAAGGAATCATGGGATGGAGGAAAGCCATGTGTTCTTGTCGTAGAGCTCGCAAGTCTTCCGCCTAATGTGGAGCCGCTGTTGTTTCTTTCAGATTCCCCAGCTTGGGCTTCCTTCGTATATAGTCATCGTAAAGCATCGACAAAGGGATTTGATCCTTGCCCTGCTCATCCAGATATAATTATTGGCCCTATGGCCGACAATGACACTGGAAAAATCGTGCATAAAGGGTTACAATTAAACAAAAACGACGACTGGTTTTATGATCAAATCGTAAGATCACAGAAAGGCCGCAAGCTGGATGCGCTTAAGCTTGGTAACCAAGTTGTATTCGCTTCGGAACGATGGGAATCACATCTTGCGCTAGTTGGGTATCATATTTATGCGGGAGGAAGGTGGATATATGGGGACGCCTCAGACGCAAGTGAGACTAAGTCTGTATGAGCGCGGTATTGCAGAAGCGTTAGCTGAAGGATATGGCTATACGCCAAGCGCCGCCAGAGAGCTAGTTGTAACTTATATTGCAGTCATTCGCAGATTAGGTGGTTATGAGCAAAGCAGCCATTATGCGGAATTACTTGACCGTGCCAACCATTTGGGGCAGTCGCCTTCTCAGTGGTTACAACGCATTGTGGAGATCGAGCAAGGTGAAGCAAGAGACAGAGGGATTGGCGAAGAGCAACGACAATATTTACAGAGTAGATATTGATTTGTAGTTCGCTCGAGTTGAATCGTTTGCAATAAAATAAAAACTTGTCTATAGACAAGGGAACGTGAGACGTTATTGTGCACGACTCTTGTCTTTTTTGCATATACATTGATTGTTGACTGAGCTTAGGAGGCTTCTATTTGAATAAACGTACTAATCGCGGCACGCTTCTTTATTATGTCGGACTAGTTGGAGCAATCTGCTGTCTAATTGGAGCAGAATTGATATGGTTGCCAGCACCACTTACGACAAAAGAAGGTGTGCAGTGGATTGAAATTATAAATTGGCTATATTACGGTTTATGTCTAATTCCTTTAAGCTGGGCAATAGGTGCATTTTGGTTACTGTCTAAAATAAATGTACCGCTAATGCTTCGAATGATAAGAGTGGCAATAATCGCACTCTGTTGCATCATAATCGGATTGATCACGTTCGCTCCCAAATCGATGTTAGTGTTGCTTGTTTTTGTCGCGACGACAGTTGTTTTGATCTTCATTGACTTATTGAGTTCAGAGGTTAAGGAGCGTACCCGCTTTCCGTGGAGAAACGGCAGTGCGTTTATTAGTATTGCAGTTCTGCTTGTTTTGTTGCTTTATCCAATTGGTTATAAGGTGACCTATCCTGGGATGACGCTTAATTTGAATCGTTATGGACATGTGGCAGGTGGTAATTCAGTAGGTACAATCAATGGTGTACTCGTGTTTGATCGTCCTGCTGTGTTTGCAGATCGATTATTCGGGCGAATGTTCCCACTCTACCAGTTTGAGCCGGTTCAAGCGGACGAGCCTTCCATATCGGAAACTTATGCACAGGTTGCAGCGATGAAAACGGATGCTAATCGTATAGCTGCTGCAATTGCTATGGAGAAGGTTGGACTCGGTAAAGGTGCTGTAAGCAATGGGATACGAATCATTGCAATTGTTAAAGATAGTCCGGCAGATGGCAAGTTGCAAGCTGGCGATATCATCGATAAGTTGGATGGCAAATCGGTTAAGAACGCCGGGGATATGATCGCCTATATGGGTGACAGTGTTAAGTCAGGGCAAAATGTTGCGGTAACGGCACGAAGAGGCAATGAGACATTGACCGTCAATGTAGGGACGAAGCCCTCGGAACAAGACGCTAATCGAGCAGTAATTGGTTTATCTGTTCAGACTGAAGTATTGCTCGATACGCCTCGAGAAGTTACATATAACGACTACATCGCTCATGTAGGTGGCCCGTCTCATGGTGCGATGCTAACATTAGCATTTATCGACCAACTAACTATAGGTGGCGTAACTAAAGGATTAAACGTCGCAGGGACAGGAACGATTGAGGCGGATGGTTCGATCGGCATGGTAGGTGGAATTCCGCAGAAGGCGTACGCAGTTAGTCGAACCGATGCAGATGTGTTTTTTGTTCCCAAAGAGGGTGCTTCGGATGCTATTGATGCGGCTCCAGGTTTAAATGTTGTTCCGGTCGATAAATTGGACGATGTTTTGAAATGGCTGGATGAATACGATAAGTAGATTGCTGGGGGAAATAGTAAGGCCTTTGTTAACCGGCTAACTGTGCGGCTAACGAAAGCCTTATTTCGATTATTTTCTCGGCGAATCGCTGATGGCCTCAACTGCACCATGTTGCTTGAAATCGCGAAGAAGATCATTTGTAATAACTCTGTCGGATATGAGAAGCTCATAGTTGGCACTTTCGTTAACAGGAAGACAAGTGGTTGTATCAAGTAGCTGTCCCGATTCAACCGAATAACATCGTCCATTAGACGGAATTCCGTTTGTGGATGGGAGAAAGTAACGATGGCCATCTGTCCATGTGCCATCTCTTTGTACAAGCAACCTCGTCTCACTCTGCTTGTTCGTCAGCAATGGAAGACCAAGCATATTCGGCTCCTTTGTCGACATGCCGAGCAAATGCAACAAAGTTGGCGCTATATCAAGTTGACCGCTTACGGAATGAAAACTGCCAGCTCTTGCACCATCAGGAAGATGGATGAGCAGCGGAACTTGCTTTGTCACTTGCTCTCTCTGCAGTTCACTTGAAGTATCCTCCATAAATCGATCGTATTGATCCCACTCTTGTATCGCACTATCATGATCTCCGTACACGACAAATATAGTGTTCTCCCAAAGCCCCTCAGCTTTCAATCGTTTAATGAGTTCACCAAGTGCTGCGTCTGCGTAATGAATGACCTGCAAATATTTGCCCATCATCGTCCCATCCAGCTCTTCTACATTCAGTTCCTGCTGGGCAAGAGGCAATTTGTACGGGTGGTGGCTTGCCAATGTAATCATTAGAGAATAGAAAGGAGTCTGTTGTTCAGAGATGACATCCATTGATTGCCGATAAAAGGATTTGTCGCCAACAGACCAACCAATTGGCTCATCTTTTTTGAAATGGTTAAGGCTGTAGAAATGGTCATAGTCCATGTTGTTGTACATGACATTGCGGTTCCAGAATCCGCCCTGATAAGGGTGGAACACAGTTGTCGCATAGCCGTTGTTCTTTAATTGCTCAGGCATACACTCAAAATCATTAGAAGCGTATTGAATAAACACAGATCCGCTCTTCAACGGCAGAAGGGAGCAATTGGCTGCAAAATCAGCGTCAGAAGTTCTCCCTTGCGCAGTCTGGTGATAGAAGCGAGTGAAATATGCGCTTTCTTTCATAAGTTCGTTGATGACAGGGGTAATTTCCTGGCCGCCAATCGACTTGCCAATCATAAAGTTCTGTAGCGATTCTACTTGTACCATCACAATGTTGCTACCAGCGTATGCGCCGAATAAAGGATCGTTCTCAAGCTCAGCTCTTGCTTGACCCCGCTCGATCATCCATAACTCTGTTTCTGATTTTTGATCGGCTGTAACTGTTCCTGCTCCAAGCCAATTCAGCTTAGCATAACGATAAACATCATAGCCGTGAAAGCCAAGACCGCCTGCAACATTGTAAATGGCTAAGTTCCACCAGTTTTTCTCAAACAAGCCTTTGGCCCATGTTTCAGTTGCGTGATTAACATTAGTAAAAAAAAGTGAGAACCCAAGCATCATGATTGCACTACTGGTGCCAAAACGAATCATTAGCTTGCGAGAGAGACGACGTGTTGGGTTAGTTACTCGTGTTGTTTGTTTGTCTCGAGGAATTCGGAGATGGGAACGACCTCTCCAAATGACATAAACGGCAAATGGAAGGATGATAAGCGCGTCAACAAACAGCCAGAAATCACCAGGCTTAAGCAAGTTTGTAATGCTTCCACCAAGCGATTCCACTTGATTAAGCTGCAATAGAACAGGTACTGTAATTAAATCTTGAAAGTAGCGATAGTAGATCACATCAGCAAACAATAAAAAGGAAAGAACGATGTTTAAGCCGATCAGTGACAGGATTCTCCCACGAGTTGGAAGGAGTAGCGTCCAAAAGGATACTAAAAGTACGGCTCCCACCTCAATGATGGCATCCGTCTTGTTCATATCCATATAAAGCACTGATAACAGCTTGGAAAACAAATAAAGTTTCCAAACCATTGCCGCAGCAAATAGCAGAAGATCGACGACTACAAGCCGGTCAAGCCATATAAGAATATGGCTTAATCCGTTCTGTAGTATTCCACGCTTGTTAAGCACACGACCGCTAATCGTTTGGTGCTCGTTAGTCATTCCGTTTCTCCCTTGGAGGAAGTGGACCGAAGAACTGATAGTACTCACACTGAATACGACCGTTGAATAGCTTGCGCTTTTTGTCAGCTGGACGACCCATATAATGTTCAACCTTTAAAGAAGGAGTAATTGCGAATACGGACCATGTTGGGTAATGGAGTGTAGTTAGTCCGAATTGTCGAATAGCCGCTTCAGCCTCTGCTTCATCGCCAAGCCGTTCGCCATAAGGAGGATTCGTAATAATTACGCCGTAATCTCCTTGAGGTTTAACTTTAGAAACAGGAAGGACGTTTAGTTTAATTTCTTTTGCAAACCCGGCACGTCTAATCGCTGCTTCCGCAATATCAATAGAGTGTGGATCAATATCAGATCCTGCAATTTGCAGCGGAATATCGTCTTTAACTGAATCATAAGCTTCTTCGCGAGCTTCGCTCCAAAGTGATTCAGGTATGATGCTCCATGTTTCACTGTTAAAGCTTCTACGAATTCCTGGTGCGATGTTCCATCCGATCATTGCAGCTTCAACAAGGAACGTTCCTGAGCCGCAGAAAGGGTCATAGAAGGGACGTTCAGGACGCCAGCGGCTAAGCTGGATGAGAGCTGCTGCCATAGATTCACGAATCGGTGCTTCTGTGGAAGCAGGGCGGTAGCCGCGTTTATGCAGACCGGCACCAGAAGTATCTAATGTAAGTAGAGCCTCATCGTTTAGAATAGAAACTTCTATAACGTACTTGCCGCCATTCTCATCGAACCATTCTGTGCCGTAGCGATCCTTCATTTTTTCTACAACCGCTTTTTTGACGATGCTCTGACATGCTGGAACGCTGGATAATTGAGATTTATGCGAACGTCCGTTAACGGGGAATTCACCATCCTCCGGTATCCAATCCGGCCAATCGAGTGCTTTCGTACCTTCGAATAATTCTTCAAAGGTTGTAGCTTTAAATTTTCCCATATTGATTAATATACGGCCTGCTGTACGCATCCAAAGGTTGGTGCGGCAAATGTCCGCTAGTCCGCCAGTGAAGTTAACTCGTCCATTCTCCACTTGCAAATCGTTGTAGCCCAGCTCCTTTAGTTCACGTGCGACTACAGCCTCAAGCCCCATTGGGGAAGTAGCAATTAATTGCAGTTGTTTCATCTTGCACACTCATTTCCATTAGTAATAAAAGACGCCAAGGCTGTTTCAGCCCCTTACACTTGTAACGTACCTTATAAAAAACATACAATTAAGTATAGGCGATACGGCTATACATTTACAAATAGGTACTTAAGGAGAGAAATTAGAAATGTCGATTGAAGAGCAATATGTAGATTCCTTGTATGAGAGGGATCATATGCTTGAGCTAGTAAAAGAAGGAATTGAAAGCCATGGAATGCCCAGCATCTCCATCGCAGACGGCTACGGAAGACTTCTAACGATGCTTGTACGATTAGCTGGCGCAAGTAATCTGCTAGAGATAGGCGCGCTTGGAGGATATAGCGGTATATGTCTCGCAAGGGGATTGAATGAAGGAGGATCGCTCATTTCTTTGGAGCTGCTGCCTGCTTATGCTGAAGTTGCCAAGAAACATATGATTGAAGCAGGGCTTGGTGACAAAGTGAATTATTTAATCGGCGATGCTAAGGAAAGTTTGGCGAAGCTTAAAGAGGAAGGACGTACCTTCGACTTTTTCTTTATTGATGCGGACAAAGAAGGTTACCCCGTATATCTAGATTATGCGATTCAGCTTGCTAAACCAGGAGCACTAATTGTAGGCGATAACATATTATTGCGCGGACGAACGATAGATGAGGCGAAGCAAGGACCTGCAGTGAAAGCTGTGCGCTCCTTTAATGAAACGATAGCTAAGGATGAGCGGCTTGAGAGCACTATTTTGCCAGGCTATGATGGGCTCGCAATTGCAAGAGTAAAGGGATAGAAGAAAGTGAGGAGGCACTGAATGATAAGTAGATTAATCTACCTATAACTCAGTGCCCTCTTTCGGTTTTGGTTATTAAGTCGCACCAGAACAATATAGGCCATTCCTATAATTGACAGGTGTGTTAATGTACAGTTTCGGAGTTTATTGGTACGCCTTTATTCCGAGCAGTGTTTCTAGATTTACAAATTCAAAAGACTGTCTTTTTAGTTCATCTATGATTAGTGATAAGGCACTTACATTGGAAGTAAAGTCCTCAAGTGAATGCATTAATATAATATCGCCATTTCTAACATTACTAATTACGTTTTGTGCAATCATATTAACATCATGCTTTTGTGTCCAGTCTAATGTGTCTAAAGACCATAACACTACTTTATATCCCGCTTGTGTGGCTATTGAAAGTACTTTTGAATCGGTTTCACCGTAAGGAGTCCGAAGAATAGCAGGTTTTAGACCAATTACCTTTTCAATGGCTGCCTCTGTTTTTTTTATATCCATGTAGATTTCGTCATTATCCAATGATGTCATATCATCGTGCTTGTAGCTATGTGATAGTATGAGGTTGCCGTTTTGATAGGTGTTTAATACTACTTGTGGATGTTTTTCTACATTGATACCAGTAAAAAAGAAATTGCCCGGCACATTCCTTTCTTTTAATAGTTTAACAATTCCGGGTGTCACCGTTAAATCAGGTCCGTCATCAAAGGATAATGCTATCATTTTTTTATCTGGTCCATTTAGGAAGACACTTTCATTTCGGTTCCTTACAAACTCAAACATTTTCTTTCGCCACATCACCATGCATTCCCATTTCTCATCGGTCAACGTCTGTGAAAGACCCTTTATTTCTAACAAATAGTCGGGACCTCGAGTCAAATACGATCACCTCAACTTCATTTTCTCGTCTATCCGACCGACAGTTTAATTTTTACAGTCAATGTAAAAATTTCGACTGAATCTACGTATGTTGGGTTCTATAAAATGTCTAGTAATAAATTGCCCCTTAAATGGATCAAGAGAACTATCATATACAATGATGCTCATATCAATAATATATGATAGTTGTAAAAAGTGTCTATAAAATCCATAAATTAAGCTATCTTCATTATTTTTTGAGGAGTACTTAAATTAATTCGTTACACAAGGTAGCTTTTCAAGGACTAGCTTTTTAACATCGAGTTCTGTGTTGCAGCTGAATTTAGACAGTTTATTTCCGTTTCAGTAGTGATAGCCACACCCAAGCTCCATTGAGCAGCATTAGTACACAAGAAACTAAGAATAAGCCTTGAATACCAATATATCCAGATAATGCTCCGCCTGTTATTGGCCCGACCATATTGCCTAGACTGAGCGTACTTGTGTTGAAGCTGTAAGCTCGGCTCTCCATTCCGTCAGGGGTATATGTACGTATCAAAGCGTTAACAGCAGGGATGAGTCCACCCAAAAATAGGCCTAATCCGAAGCGGGCAAGCACAAGTTGCCATACCGTTTCAGCAAAAGCTTGTGGAATGAAGGCTAGCGCAGCACCAACAAGCGACACGGCGAGCACTCGCTCTGCACCAATTTTATCGCTTAATTTCCCTAGTATCGGCGATGCAATCATATTAGACAGACCAGTTGCAGCTCCAACAAACCCAGCAAGAAATGCGATGTTTTGCGTGCTGCCATGAAGATCTTGTACAAAAAGCGGTATTAATGTCATTGGGCTCATATTTGCGAACTGGATAAGGAATGTTACTCCAAAGAGAGCCATTAACTGAGGAATGCGACTAATTTGTTTAAATCCTTCAATGACGGAAGTTTGTACACGAGCCGCAGCCTTAGCTAAGTCAAAGGATTCTTTCACGACGAACAAAGCTAACAATGAAGCAATAAATAATAATGCTCCTGTAATGTAGAAGATAGGTCTAAAGCCAACCGCATCTGCAAGCAATCCTCCAATAAAAGGCCCAAGAATTGTTCCGGCCATTGCCCCTGATTGGATAGAACCCATCGCAAACCCCATGCGTTCCTTAGGAGTCGTTGCCGAAATAAGTGCAATGGAAGCAGGATTAAAGCCCGAAATAGTTCCATTCAACATACGAAGCAAAAGAAGATGCCAAGGACTAGTAGCGAAGCCCATCAGCACCATGACGATAGCCATACCGAATCCTGAACGAAGAAGCATCATCTTACGGCCGTATCGGTCAGCAAGCTTGCCCCATATCGGTTGAAAAATAAACGCAGTTACGAAGTTTCCAGCAAAAATAACGCCAGCCCATACGCCGATCTCATGGGGATCGGATAGCCCAAGTTCAAATTGTAAATAAAGCGTCAAAAAAGGGATGATCATTGTCATTCCGGCCATTACCAGAAACTGCCCAAACCATAAGACGATTAGATTCTTTTTCCACTGTTCCATAACGATAGTATACCATAATTTCTTTTTATTAACGCAAATATTGGTGCATATTTATAGGTCTAAATGCCTAAAAAAAGTGTGTAAAGTGTTTGTTCAGCGAGAAGTGATATCGTAATAATCAGTCGAATTATGTCTTAAGTAAAGCGAAAGTGTCGATGTAACGGCATTTTTGTCGGATCTATATTAACAATTTTCAATATGCACTAAAGGCGTCGGTTAAGTAAAAAAATCAGCATTAAATAGATAAGACCATGGGGACTAATTCCTATGACTTTATTTGTTTTATTGCTATTTTTTTTAATATCCGAGAAAGTTTGTCGATTTAATTAATTTAAATAGACAATTCAGCCCATTAATAGGACTATAGTCATTGACAGAACCCCGAAATACTGTTTAAAATTAGTAGTAAACTTATTGGTTTTCAAAATAATGATTAGGTTAAAATACCTATTGGTTGGTGATGGAGATGTCGGCTGCCCGCAAAAGAATCGGAGATTTGTTGCTAGAGTCCGGCTTAATAACGGAAGAGCAACTGAAATTAGCACTTGAAAGGCAGCGTAATACGAAGATGAGGCTGGGCGATACTCTTATTTCTATGGAGTTTATAACGCAGCAGCAGTTTATCGAAGCTTTGGAATTTCAGCTTGGCATACCCCACGTACAACTATTTCGATATAAAATTGATCCGAAGATCGTGGGCCTCATTTCCCAGAAGCTTGCAGACCAGCACTGTGTTATTCCATTACGAATAGAGGGTAATAAGCTTGTGCTTGCTATGGCTGACCCACTGGACTACTTCGCCATTGATGAAATACGCATTGCTACAGGTTTGCGAATAGAACCTGTGATTGCCTCCAAACATGAGCTTGTCAACGCTATTAATCGGTACTATGGCTTACAAGACACAATAGAACAAATCACACAAAATCTTCAGCTTAGGGATTTGGATGAAGATACTGCCATTAAGGATGAGGATTCGCCAGTTGTTAAGACGGTGAATGGCATTATTGCTCAGGCTGTACAGCTCGGAGCTAGTGATATACATCTCGATCCTCAGGACAGCAACTTCCGTGTTCGTTATCGGGTTGACGGAGTTATACGTACAGAACGGACATTACCTGCTGGAATGCATGCGATTATTGCAGCGCGGATCAAAATTATGGCGAATTTAAATGTTGCTGAGAGAAGGCTGCCGCAAGATGGCAGGGTTGAGCTCGAAATTGATTACCGTAAGGTGGATATTCGTGTAGCGACATTGCCAACCATTCATGGTGAGAAGGTCGTTATTCGTATATTGGATTTGGGACACTCTCTAGCAGATATAACGAAGTTGTCCTTCTCAACCCGGAATGAAAAGTTGTTCCGCAGCAGCATAGAGGGCGCTCATGGCGTTATTCTTATAACTGGCCCAACGGGAAGTGGTAAGTCTACTACATTGTATTCTGCTTTAGCACATTTGAATCGTGATGATGTCAACATCATTACAGTAGAGGACCCTGTTGAGTTTCAACTAGAAGGAATTAATCAGGTTCAAGTAAATGCAACTTCTGGACTCACGTTTGCTAGAGGGCTTCGATCTATTCTTAGACAAGATCCTAACATCATTATGATCGGAGAAATTCGAGACTCAGAGACAGCAGAAATTGCTGTTCGAGCAGCGATGACAGGCCATCTTGTATTAAGTACATTACATACGAATAGTGCAGTTAGCTCTATTAGTCGACTTATCGACATGGGAGTAGAGCCATTCCTTATTTCTTCATCTGTTAATTGTATCGTCGCACAACGTCTCTTGAGGCGGATATGTACGGAATGTTCTATTTCGTATACACCGAATGACGAAGAAGCATCAATACTAGAGTCGAGTGGATTACCCAAGGAAAAGTTGTTCCGAGGCGGAGGCTGCGCCAATTGCGGTCGGACAGGTTATAAGGGAAGAATAGCAGTTCACGAGGTTTTGAGTCTGGATTCTACACTCAGATCAATGGTCATGGCCAAAGCGTCAGATCATGAATACGATGCACATGCTTTGAGGCAAGGGATGATCCCAATAATGATAGATGCATTAAGCAAAGCTATCGCAGGATTTACGACCCTCTCCGAAGTGTTCCGTGTTCTTGGGCAAGGAGATGAACAACATTGACAGCGTTAGAAATGGATAATTGGACGATGAGTGCAGCGCAGATGCTTCAAGCAGCATATGATGTGGGTGCATCAGACATACATATTACAGTTAATTCTCCCGTTTTACTTCGAATACATGGTAGTTTGAAGCCGATGAATGCTATTTTGCTAAATCAACATCAAACACATAGCCTAGCTAGAGAACTAATGACGGATTTGCAATATGAATGTTTGATGGAGCAAGGGGAAGTCGATTTTTCATATGGTATTCCAAAATTATCTCGTTTTCGGGTTAACGCTTATAAGCAACGCGGTAGTGTTGGACTAGCAATTCGTATCGTGCCGAGCTCTATACCTACAATGGAGCAATTGCAATTGCCCACCATTGCTAAGGAATGGATTAGTAAACCTCAAGGATTGCTTCTTGTTACTGGACCAACTGGCAGCGGGAAGTCGACTACACTTGCATCTATGATCGATCACCTGAATCGAACAGAAAATGCACATGTCATTACACTGGAAGACCCGATCGAGTTTATACACGATCATAAGAAATCACTTGTTAATCAGCGTGAGGTTGGTCTAGATACATCTTCATTTGCATCAGGCTTAAGGGCTGCACTTAGACAAGATCCAGATGTCATTCTGGTGGGAGAACTTCGTGATCTCGATACGATAAGTACAGCTATTACAGCAGCCGAGACAGGGCATCTAGTGTTAGGTACACTTCATACGACAGATGCACCTCAGACGATTGATCGGATCATTGATGTGTTCCCATCTAACATGCAAGCACAAATTAGAATACAACTAGCGTCAGTATTACTCGGAATTATTTCTCAAAGACTTGTTCCTCGAATGGATCGCAGCGGTCGTGTAGCCGCATTTGAGATATTAATTAATAGTCCAGCCGTGTCGAACTTGATTCGATCCGAGAAGGTATATCAAGTACGTTCCGTGATGCAAACCAATCGATCACTTGGCATGCTGACGATGGAAAATTCACTTCGGGATCTCATCCAGAAGCGATTAATTTCACTTGAGGCAGCGCGTGAAACGTTACCTGGTTTAGCAGAGATATAATTTTGAACCATTAAGCAATGCGATGTGGAGGTGGAGTAGGAATGCCAAAGTATCGGTATAAGGCCGTCACAGCCGGTGGCAAAAAATCAGTTGGCATGCTTGAAGCAGTCTCCATACAACGAGCTAGAGAGGTAATCAGCGAAAAAGGACTTTGGGTCACAGACATAGTAGATGCCAGTGATACGACGTTGTATAAGGAAATATCGCTTGGTGGTCCTCGGGTGAAGACAGACCAATTCACTGTATTTTGCAGACAATTGGCAACGATGTATCGCGCTGGTGTCAGCATTGTAGAAGCTGTTCAAATTCTCCGAGATCAAACTGCGAGCAAGACACTATCGAAGATTTTGGATGAAGTAGCAGAGAAGATGCGAGGCGGACAACAGCTCTCTGATGCAGTTTCGGCGTATCCAACTGTGTTCAGTCCTGTATTTGTTTCGATGGTCCATGCTGGCGAGATAGCAGGTAATTTGGACATTATGCTTGAACGACTAGCCGTTTTCTTCGAAAAAGAAAGAAACACTCGGGAGAAGGTTAAGTCAGCGATGATCTATCCCGTCATTATGCTTATTATGATGGTGTTAGTCGTTATATTCATGATGTTGTTTGTTATTCCGCAATATGCAACCAGCTTCGAAGGAATGGGAATGGAGTTACCCCTTCCGACAAGAATTGTAATGGCGACAAGTGAATTTATTCAAAGTTATTGGTACATCGTCATTGCATCGATGTTTGTGCCGAGTCTAATTTGGAAGCTGCTAAGGCGCACCGAAGAGGGGCGACAACGGACAGATTATTTCCTGCTCAAGATTCCTGTATTCGGGACACTTTGGCATAAACAAGCTATTGCAAGGTTTTCCCGTACATTCAGCTCATTGCTTGCGGCTGCGATTCCATTGATGCAAGGCTTATCAATTGTATCCAATGTTGTCAACAATGCAGCTATCGGTAAAGTCATTAACGATGTAAAGGATCAAGTGGTAAGCGGAAACTCGATGGCTGATACGTTCAAAGAGTCCAAGCTGTTCCCGCCAATGGTCGTCCAAATGATGGCAATCGGCGAGCGCTCAGGAGCAATCGAAGAGATGCTGGAGAAAGTTGCTGACTTCTACGAAGCAGATGTTGACCAGATGGCAGACAGGCTGAAAGTGTTGATAGAACCGCTTATGATTTTACTCCTTACGGGAGTGGTTGGCGTTATCGTCATGGCTGTCATGATGCCAACGTTTAAGATGATGGAAGGTTATCTCTAAGGGCTTTACTGCATTACCAAATAGATTGTTTTTTCAAATTGAGAGGAGAATGTTTATGTTGGCAGTTCTAAAAAGAAATGAAAAAGGTTTGACGCTAATCGAATTATTGGCGGTATTGGTTATTGTGGGGATTATTGCGGCTATTGCTATTCCAGCGATAGGTAATACAATTGCAAATTCAAAAGAAAATGCGGATAAAGCTACAGCTAAGCTTATAGTTGAATCTGCTCAACGTTATATCTTGGATTTAGAGACGAATAATACAACAACAGCTACAACTACAATAGCTGGAGACCATGTAATTGCGACTACCCTTGTAGCGAAGGGCTATTTGGTTGCGGATCCAAGTTGGAATAATACTGCGAATAAGAGAACAATCTTTAATGTAGCTGCCGATCCAACAGGCAACTGGAAAGTTACTCTTAAACCATAGGGAAATATATTTATCTATTTAATTCTATTAATAAAGGATTTGGAACATGACACCTTCGCTCATAATAATAGTTACTTTCTTAGGGCTACTGCTTGGCGGGGTGCTTAATAGAATTGCAATCAAGTGGGATAGCAGACTGCTATCCCACTTCCCTCCAATTTATTGTGTGTCTGGCAAAAGCGTCAATAAGAAGCATAGAGCAGGCTGGCTACCTATTATTGCAGTCTTTTCAAAAAAGCGTTGTTCTTCTTGTGGGAACTTGACATGGTGGCGATACGCTGCTGCGGAGCCAATCACAGCGCTATTGTTTGCCTACTCAGCCTATCATTATGGAATGCAGCTTGAGCTAATAGCTTCATTATTCCTTATTTCTATTCTAGTAATTATTGTGCAAACAGATATAACAGATATGATCATCCCGAATGTTGTAGTTGCTTGGGGTGTGGTGGGAGCCGTTATTATACGGCTCTTCATTCATCCATTGCCGATTTGGGATTATTTGATTGGTGCAGTTGCGGGAAGTGGGGCGCTGCTTGCGATTGGTTTGTTAGCGGGTTACCTATTGAAGAAAGAAGCAATGGGTGGGGGAGATATTAAGTTATACGTTTTTATCGGGTTGATTCTAGGGACGAAGCTAACATTGCTAAGCCTCTTTTTATCTAGTGTGATTGGTCTGATTGGCGGAATATTGTTAATGGCTTTAGGTCGTCATGCCAAAGGGACTACGATACCATTTGGCCCTTACATAGCGGTAGGAGCGTTGTGTGCTTATTGGTGGGGGGATCGATTAATCGGATGGTATATCAGTTGATTGACTTAGTTTAAACGCTTATGTTCATTATAAACCTGCCAAAAGCAACTCTCTATAGACTAACTATATATGTACTAACATATGTGAATGTATCAGTGTAATGTTTACTGCTGACTTACGACTATGAATTTAACTACTAGGTTTTCGAATAATAGAATTAACAATCGTTGAAGTTGTGTACGTAGCATTGTTAGGCAAAATCATCGTCAGAGTGATTTCCATTTCACCATCTAATACTTTAAAGCCAATGGAATATACTTGATCTGATAATACTAGTTTCTTTGAATCTGTTGGGGTGATTCCTGTATCACTAGACTCAACTTCTAATGTGTTAGTGCTGTTATCGAACTTGTATTTTATAGTTTGGGTTCCACTAGTTAATTTAAGGTCTGTAGAAATGTCGTTTTCCATAATAAAACCATCGCGTACCGTAGCTACGATATGCTCTGTTATCATTCGTGATTGTTGCATAATTTGTTCCCTCGACTTCACATTTTTGACCCCTGCATTCGTATGGTTCAGGAGATAGATGAGGGAGCTTAAAATGATCAACGTTAAGACAAGTACCGCAGTTACTTCAACAAGAGTTAATCCTTTTTCATTTTGTATGGTCCGCATAAGGACACCCCTCAATTAGCTGAATTCTACATATGCTTTCAGTGTAAACTGCTTGCCAGTTTCCTTGTTTGCACTAGTTACATTTACTAGTTTAAATATGTTTTTCAACGGAATAATTAGATCTCCACCCGTTTTAGCTATCGTTAGATCGTTAAAAGTAGAATTTGATATTGAAATAGAAATAGTATATTTCGGATTTACTTTTGGATATTGAATAGACTGAACAGTTGAGCTCGATGGCGATAAGTTAACATTCTGATCAAAAATAGTAGCAGTTCCTAGTCGTGAATTGTTTTTAATCTCTTCTAATACTGATCTTGTAATTTGTACGGATCGATCTTGCTGCTCATTGTCTTTGGAATGTATCGTAGATTGCTGTAAAACAAAAGTAATTGCAAGAATAGCTATACCTAATAAAACGACTGTACCTAGCACCTCAACTAATGTTAATCCTTTTTGGTTGTTCATCGAGAACCTCCATAAATTTAGAGTAAACCTATAGGTTTACTAATAGAATATAGGAACGCAGGAGGGAAGGCAATGCAAAAATATATTAAGTCCGAAAAGGGCGGCACTTTGATGATAGCATTCGGATTTATCGTAGTTCTTGCGATAATGATAGCCCCGCTTGTACTACAAACGAATAACGGTTTGTTGCAGGCCAAGACGGGAGGAAATAAAGAAATTGCCTTTACACAAGCCCACTCTGCTTATTCTGTATTTGGACGATTATATGAAAATCTACAAACAAAAACGAATAAAAAATATACGAAGGAAGATGTTGAAGCAATCTACAATTCTGTGGCTAACTTGGCTGAATTCAAATCTGGACCCGGAAAAGTAGTTTTAAAATGGGAGGAAAAAGAAGGCAAAGCTATAGCTGTTATCTTTACTTCGCAAAGCGGAGAAGGTAATCAAAAAAGAGTCAGCAAATTGAAATATCCTTTAAAGGCACTTCCGGAAATCCCAGAAGTAACATCACCGCCAACTAAACCGGAACCAACAAAACCACCTATACCAGGACATAAAACAGTCATACAAAATAATCCTGTAAATGATCGAATATTTGTAAAATGTCCGGTTCCTAGTACTGACTTTATTGACCATAGTTATAACCCGGTTAAATTCAGAGCAGACTTCGGTCAACAATCCGAACACTACTTAACGACAGTGTTCCAACAAACAAATGCAAGCAGATTAGAAGATGTAGCGACAATCAACAATAACAAGACAGCATTAACGGATAAAGTAATAAATGGATCTAGCAAAGTGGGCGCTTATGCAGGAAACATAAATATTATAGGGACCAGCTCAGATGTAACATTGATTGACGGAATAGAAGCAGCAGGTAATCTCGTTTTTGCAGAAAATATATCAAAAAAAACGACGGTTAATGGCAAGACGAGAGTCGGCGGAAACTTGACCATACTAAATGTTCAGACTGCAATTGGATCAGCTGTATATACCCCAAATGAACAGCTAACATTTTCAGACTCGGTTTATGTACGGGGAGATGCCATAATTGGTTCAGGAGGTCCTGTTAATAAGTTAATTGTAAAAGGTGACCTTATTATTGGAGGCAACTTAACTTTTAAGAATACGGCATATGATCTGCAAGTAGAAGGAGATCTAATAATCGGGGGGGACCTGATTGGGGAGCAAGCCAGTACGATAGAAAATTGGACGGTAAATCGTTCTATGTTAATTAAGGGGTCAATGAAATTTAACAATACAATCGAGAAATTTGCAGTAGGTGGAAATTTTATTTCGAAGAAAACGATGGAATTTTCAAATCGTGTTAAAGACTTGCAAATTGGTGGCGCGCTTGTGTCGGGTAACGATATGAAATTTGGCAACAATCTTGATGTCATTGTTGTTGGGACAGACTTAATAGCTGATAAAAATTTTACTATTGCTGTAGCTGGGACGAAAAAGCTTGTAGTGAACGGCAATTTTATCGTTTATGAAAATGCTTCGATAAGTGAAGTTGCAATTGCAAATACGGATAACAAAATGAATGCTTTTATGGTTGGAGGTACAACGAAATTTATTAATTATACAAACGAAAAAGCAGTCTGTATTACAGGTTAATAAGTTAAGAGTATTTTTTGATTGATATGTACTATAGAAGGAGGATCCCATTGATTAAATCATTGTTGCGTAGCTTAGCAGGTAAACAACTCAGTATTGGAATTGAGCTGACAGAAAAAGAAATAAAAGCATGTGAGTTGCTTACTGACGGAAAAGGCAACAATAATGTGGTCCGCTATGCAAGGTCACCATTAAAAGAGGGGTTGCTACAGGATGGTAAAATCGTTGATGCCACAGAGCTTGGGGAGGCAATTGATAATCTATTAAAAGCTAATAAATTTTTATCGAATCATGTTCATTTCTCGGTGCCTAGCGAAACGGTGATGGTTCGTACTTTGAAGCTCCCGGATTTGTCACATATGGAGTTAAAGAAGCTCGTTCAGTTTGAAATGAATAATAATCTTCACTTAGCATTTGAAGATCCTTATTATGATTTTGTGAAGCTTCCAAGCTCACAATCAGGATCGTCGGAAACAGCGAATAACGAGGTTGAAAAACTAGCGGAAGTACTCGTTGTAGCAGCGTCTACAAACATTTTGCGTCAATATGCAGATATGTTCGAGAGTATTAAACTTAAACCAATCAGTTTTGAGATTAAGCCATTCTCACTGTTACGGCTGCTTACACAAAGTAATAGAGATCTACAAGCAAATTGTTATTTGATCGTAAACGTGAATGAACTAAGCAGCGAAATTACTATTATTGATAACGGTGCTATCCGATTGTCGAGACTCGTTGAAGTACCTTTTCAACTAATGATGAGCAGTGAAGTGAAACAAGGAAATGTTTGGCTTGATAACTACACGGATCCAAAACAATTATTCACAAATGCGGCACAGGATTTAATTGAAGAGATTGATAGATTAATGAACTTTTACTACTATTCATTAGGAAAAAGTGAGCAAACTTTTCAAAGTATAATGTTAACTGGAGATTTACCTAGTGACAATATGATTCATTTAACTGAGATGATGCAAGAGGGGCTGACTCCAAAGGTGTGTCAAGTAGAGTGGGATAGTCTACCTATGGATGTTGATGTGAGTGGATGGAGTATACCAGTATACGCTGTGACGCTCGGTCTTGCATTAAGGGGTGGAAAGTAATGTGGAATGTTGGAACGATTAATTTACTCCCGCCCAAAAAGAAGGCACCTCGACCATCACAAGGATTAATTCTAATTGTATTAGCTTTGATTTTAACAATCGCTATTGTTGTGCAGTGGGTGCTCGCTTCAAAATGGAAAACAGAAGCAGAAGTGTTCGATAAAGTAACAAAGCAAACAGAAATTCAGATTAAAGACTTAAAAGAAAATGGCGAACTAATTGCAAAACGAAATGCATATGCAGATGCCAAAATGTTTATTGAAAAAAATGAAAAAAGTCGCATAGACTGGGCGCCGTACATATCTGCGGTAGTAGAACCATTGCAGAAACAGGATATTATTAAGCTTTTGACAGCAGATGAGTTTAATAAACTAACTATTGATTTTGAATTTCAAAAACTTGAAAGTTTGATTGAATATATTGAGCAGCTTGAGCAGGATAATAGGCTTAAAGAAGTAAAACTTGATACTACATATTTAAGTAAAAATAATGAGGATGCTGAAAATGCTGACCAATCAAACGGTGAAAAAGAAAAAGACATCTATAAGTTAAAGCTGGCCATTCATTTAGAAAAGGCAGGAGGTCAACCGTCATGATTAAACTTCAACGACAAAACCTGCTTGCTGGAGCTTCTTTAAGTCGAATGCAAATTGTGTTAATTATTGTAGTGTTTATATTTTTAATAGTGAATGTCGCAATGTTATTATTAGTAACATTACCCCAGCGGCGTGAGACAACAAAAAATGAGTTGATGTTAAAAGAAAGTCTCGCGCAATCTTTTCAACTAGCTGATACATATACGCTGCAAAAGCTTCCACAATCGGATGTTGACAAATTAAAAATCAGAGCTCCGTTCGAACGAAAAGATTCAGATGTACTGCTTGATTTCCTAGAAGTTGCAGCCATTTCAAACGTTTATGTTACTTATTTAAATCAATCTGGATTAGATAATAATGGTGCGGTCCAAGTGCAAGCTAGTGGGAATACAGGTCCTAATGGAAACACAGAACCAAACCCAAATGAAATTTCCAGTCCCGGTATACAAACGCCAACTGGTACGATGATAGAACCTGTTTTTAAGTTAAAGCTAATCGGAAATCGAGAAGGTATATTATCATCTATCAACCATTTGCATCAGCATGATAGGCTTTATCAAAATATGAAGTGGGTAATTACGCACAAGTCAAGAAAGCAGGCTGAAGAGGATCATCCTAATATAAAGGAGAGACCGATGATTAATCTGGATGAGCCTATTTATGAAATTGATCTTGATATTCGTACTTATATATTGGGGCAATATGCACATTTATTTACTAACAAAACACAATAGAATGTAACAATGATTAGAGGCGGACAGGACGTTGTTCCTGTCTATTTTATTTGCTCCTCAAGCAGCCGGTTCGTGATTGTCATACTATTGTCATAGGAGACGGTGTATTGGCAGTTGTTAGGGTACGGGAAAAAGGGCATAATGGTAGCAGATAATAATACATAGAAAAGAGGAACGGGAATGTCTTATAACGACCGTTTCATACGGGCAAGCATGAAGGAACACGTAGATCGTGTGCCGGTATGGTATATGCGACAAGCAGGAAGGTATGACCCTGAGTATCGTAAAATTAAAGAAAAATATTCTTTACTTGAAATTTGCAAGCAGCCAGAACTTGCGGCAGAGGTAACACTAATGCCGGTTCGCAAGTTAGGTGTGGATGCTGCTATTTTATATTCTGATATTATGAACCCTGTAGCATCAATCGGTATTGACTTCGATATCGTTGCTAATATCGGTCCAGTCATCCATAATCCGATTCGATCAGCAGCGGATGTGGAGAGATTGAAACCTATCGATGTTGAAGGCGACTTGGGTCATGTAATTGAAACAATTCGTATATTGGATCGCGAGCTAGATGTGCCGCTTATTACATTTGCGGGAGCGCCATTCACTATTGCAAGTTATTTAATTGAAGGCAGACCGTCCAAAAATTATTTGAGCACAAAAGAAATGATGTATAGCGAACCAAAAGTATGGCATGAACTTATGCGTAAGCTTGGTGATATGGTTATTACCTACTTGCGTGCACATGTCGCTGCTGGGGGCAAAGCGTTCCAATTGTTTGACAGCTGGGTTGGTGCGCTCGCACCTGCTGACTTTAAACGATTTGTACTGCCGACGATTGAAAGAATATTTGATGAGTTGTCGGATTTGCCACAACCGAAAATCTATTTCCCTGGTGTCAGCTCTGGCGAGCTTCTACCTGAGCTTCACAACCTTAAGGCAAATGTAATTGGCCTTGATTGGCGTGTGTCGATACCTGAAGGTCGCAGAAGGTTAGATCATAAGTTTGCGGTTCAAGGAAATCTTGATCCTACAATATTGACAGCGCCAATGAGCGTTATTGAATCATATGCTGCTGAAATTATTGATCAAGGTATCACAGATCCAGGTTTTATATTTAATTTGGGGCATGGTCTCTTCCCAGAAGCTTCTTTAGAAAAGCTTGCTGAATTGACAGCCTTTATCCATACGTATTCCGAGAAAGCTATTAAAGCACAGAACAAAGGGGCGACAAGCAATGTCTGATCGCAATGGTAAAATTGGCGTGTTAGTAATGTCATACGGCACACCTGAATCCATGCAAGATGTTGAAGCTTACTACACACATATTAGACGCGGTAACCCACCCACATCGGAGCAGCTTGCTGAATTAACGGATCGTTATGATGCAATTGTTGGTGGAGTATTCCCTCTAAGGGAAAATACGAATGGACAAGTAGCAGGCCTGCAAGACAAGCTTGAGCAAATAGCTCCGGGTCAATATACATGTTACCAAGGTCTTAAACATGCTAAGCCATATATTGAGGACGGCGTTGATGCGATGGCTCAAGACGGTATAAGCAGAGCTGTCGGCATCGTACTTGCACCTCATTATTCTACAATGAGCGTAGGTAGTTACATTAAGAGAGCTAAGGAAAAAGCAAGCGAACTTGGTATTGAGATGTCGTTTGTAGAGAGCTATCACCTTCATCCAAAGCTGCTTAAAGCTTTAACGGAACGTGTACAGGATGGTTTGAAAAAGCTTGTGGAAGTAACTGGAGGAGAACAGAAAGTTAAAGTTCTCTTTAGTGCGCATAGCTTGCCTGAACGGATTAGAGAGATTGGTGATCCGTACGAAAAGCAGTTGATGGAGACATCTGCTGCAATAACGGATGCTGCTGGTATAACGGAGTGGCAATTTACATGGCAGAGCGCAGGTCGGACGAAAGAGCCTTGGCTTGGCCCAGATATATTGGAGACGCTAGCTACGCTGCAACAAGAGGATGTTAAAGCGGTATTGGTAGCACCTGTTGGTTTCGTATCGGATCATTTGGAAGTGCTCTACGATCTAGATATTGAAGCTAAGGCTGAAGCAGAAAAGCTTGGAATGACACTTGAACGTATTGCAATGTTAAATAAAGATCCACTATATATGGAAACATTGGCTGAATCGATCATAGATGCGATGATCGTGACTGGAGAGGAATGAATATGATGCGGAGTACAGAAACGATTGATCGAATTGTCATTATTGGCGGGGGGATCAGCGGACTGAGCTCCGCTTTTTATTTGCAGCGAGAAGCGGAGCGATTAGGTAAAAAGGTACATCTTACAATCGTAGATGGTGCACCAACGCTAGGTGGCAAAATTAATACGCTCAAGAAGGATGGCTTCGTTATCGAAAAGGGGCCGGACTCTTTTTTGGCGCGTAAATTAGCTATTGTCGACCTAGCGAAAGAACTTGGCTTAGAAGGTGAATTAACAGCTACGAATCCAGAGGCCAAAAAGACATATATTATGCACAAAAGGAAGCTGTTTGCGATGCCGCCGGGACTTGTCCTTGGCATTCCAACTGAAATTGGACCATTTGCAATGACGGGTCTGCTCTCTTGGGGCGGGAAGTTGCGAGCATTGCTCGACTTGTTCTTGCCATCAAAGGCTAGCCAAGAAGATGAATCACTAGGTGGTTTCCTAGAGCGAAGAGTCGGTACAGAAGTAATGCGACGAATTGCAGAGCCATTGCTTGCAGGAATCTATGCAGGTGATCTGAAGAAGCTCAGTTTAAAGGCAACTTTCCCCCAGTTCGCGGATTCCGAACGTAAATTCGGAAGTTTGATCAAAGGAATGCAGCATAATCGCAAAGTAGCCGCAGCATCACCTCATGCACCTGGAAGTACGTTTCTAACGTTTAAGGGAGGTTTATCTACACTTGTTAATGGTCTTGATGATGCCCTTAGTGATGTGGGACGACGTCTCGGTG
Organism: Paenibacillus sp. L3-i20; assembly: GCF_022180385.2. Lineage (GTDB taxonomy): Bacteria > Bacillota > Bacilli > Paenibacillales > Paenibacillaceae > Pristimantibacillus. The sequence continues at coordinate 1,660,441 of NZ_BQME02000002.1, read as the reverse complement.
TGAAAGCAACTCGTATTGAGCGAGAGGCTAACGGATATGGGATTGAATTGGACAGCGGTGAACGGTTACTTGCTGATCGCATCGTAATGACCGCGCCTGCGTTTGCGGCAGCAGATTTACTTGAGCCACTGGTAGATTGCCCAGAGCTTCGTAATATCCGTTACGTTTCGGTAGCGAATGTCGTTATGGCTTTCGAAAAGAGTACATTCGGCTTATCGTTTGATGGTTCAGGTTTTGTAGTTCCGCGTTCAGAAGGATTGCATATTACTGCTTGCACGTGGACTTCGAGCAAATGGCTACATACAAGTCCAGATGATAAAGTGTTGCTCCGTTGTTATGTAGGTCATTCGGAGGATCAGGAAAGCATTAAGCTTCCAGATAATGAGCTTATTGCTGCTGTTCGGCAAGATATTCGGGTAACAATGGGGATTACTGCGGAACCTATATTTACAGAAGTAACGAGATTAAATCAATCTATGCCTCAATATCCTGTTGGCCATGTAGATAATATGAGTACTTTGCGTACCCGATTAAAAGAACAGCTCCCTGGCGTATGGGTAACTGGTGCTGCATTCGATGGTGTAGGTTTGCCCGATTGTATACGACAAGGGAAAGAAGCTGCTGCTGTTCTGCTCAAACAATAGAATAAAAGTCATTTTTCCCCGAAGAAGAAATAGGACAATATTAGCTTCGCTTAAGAGAAAAGAGAAGGTATAATGAGGAAGTCTAGCTTTTCTGAATGATAGTTTATCAGGTAAAGGAGTCTTTCAATGTCATTATCCAGATCGAATTCTCGTCAAAATGAGAAAGAAAAGCGAAAAAAGAGATTTCGCAAACGATTAAGTCTTACACTAATTCTACTAGGAAGCAGCATTATCATAATAGGTGTTGTATTGGTTTATGCTAAAGAAGCAGGACTGAGGGATTGGATTCCTTTTATAGCGAGTCAAGAGAATGGGGAAAATAGCAATTCTCAGACTGGGACTAACGTAAACAAAACTAGCGATGGGAAAAAAGGCGAGGATCTACCTAAAGTAGAGGAACCTTCTTCTGAAGTAGTGAAGCCCGGAGTAAAAGAGTCCGAGGAGCCTTTGCCAACGAGTACCGATAATGCTACAGAAGGTACAATTGAAGAGGCAGATAAGAGAGTCACCTTATCCTTTGTAGGCGACTTGCTGCCAGGAGAATATGTTACACCTTTTATGACTCAACACGGCTACGGATTTCCTTATGAGAAAGCAATGTTATATTTAAGTGAACCGGATCTGTTAGCTGGAAACTTGGAGCTTCCTATTACGAAACGTGGAACGCCACTAGTGGGCAATAAATATGTATATAAAGGATTGCCAGAAGCACTTCCTGCACTTCGTGATGCTGGTTTTGATGTGTTTAGCTTAGCTAACAACCATGCGCTCGATCAAGGAGTAGAAGGAATGGTTGATACAATTACTCATTTGGACGAAGCTGGTATAAGCCATATGGGCACTGGAAATAACGATACAGAAGCTTTTGCTCCAGTTATAAAAGAAGTTAAAGGGATCAAGGTTGCTTATATTGGTGTAAGCAACGTTATACCTTTTGCCGAACAGAAGGCGGATAAAAATGTTGCAGGAATTGCGGAAACGTATGAGACGAAACGTGCAGCAGCAGCGATAGAAAGTGCGAAGAAACAAGCGGACATCGTCGTTGTGATGGTCCACTGGGGTGAAATGGAAACAGATCAACCCAAACCTTACCAAAAGAATAACGCACGTATATACATAGATGCGGGGGCTGATCTCGTGATAGGCAGTCATCCGCATGTACTGCAAGGCTTTGAGACGTATAAAGGGAAATGGATTGCATATAGCTTAGGCAATTTTGTGTTCACTAATTATCCAAAAGGTGCCCTAGCTGAAACAGGTGTGCTTGATGCAAGTTGCACGAAGGAAGCTGATTGTAAGTTATCATTTAATCCGATGATTGTTACGGAAGTTCAGCCAACACCGCTCGAAGGTGAAGATGCGAAAGCATTGCTTGATCGACTAACGTCAATATCGTTTGGGGTAAAGCTTGAGGAAGATGGATCTATCGTACCGAAATGAGGATTGAGAAAATGAGAAATCCGTGCGTTGCCCATCGAGGCTGGTCTAGCCGCGCACCGGAAAATACGATGTCTGCGATACGACTTGCATTTGAAGCGCCTGACATTGATTGGATTGAAATTGATGTACAGCTTTCGAAAGATGGAGTACCCGTCGTTATTCATGATTATACGTTAAGAAGAACGACAAACGGTCGTGGGGAAGTAAGGAAATGGACAGCAGCAGAGCTCGCATCGCTTGATGCAGGTAATTGGTTCTCGCAGAAATATCAAGGCGAAGCTATTCCTACGCTGGATACTGTTTTGAAAGAATATGGAGGTCGCTGTAAACTTAATATCGAGCTAAAAACAGATGGAATTCGTTATCCCATGATCGAAGAGAAAGTACTAGAGCGCATCTATGCATATGGAGCTACTAAGGATGTTGTGTTGACATCGTTTCATATGGGAACGCTTGGACGTATTCGTAAACTTTCGAAGGGGATACGTACAGGTCTTATTTTGGATGGCTGGCGTAATACGTTAACGAGGGAACTTGCGGAGATCGAATCGGACTTCCTCTCTATTGGCTATTCAAGATTAAACAAAGCTCGGATTGAGGAGCTTCAAGAAGCTCGAATTGAAACGATGGCGTGGACAATTAATGATAAAAAAGCCATTCGAAATACGGCTACTCTTGATCCTAATCTCCTTATATGTACGAACTATCCTGATCGGTGGCGGGAAGCAATGAATCCAAATGTAGCATGGAGAACGTTTTCTGGGCTATTAGATAAGTTTAGGAAATAACTCAACGTACAATCGTTTTATGTGCTATTGCAGGAAGGCTCGGTGAAGATCTTGGTTGGATTGATAGATGATTGGTTAATAAGACTGCTGGTCGGGATAATTGGGAGCGGTCTAGCTGCATTTTTTGCATATCGGGCACGTTCCTTGTCAGCATCAGGTGCTTGGTCAGCGATGGTGATGGGAACAGGATTTATAACATTAGGCGAACCTATTTGGTTCGGAGTGCTGATCGCCTTTTTTATCTCCTCGTCTTTCTGGTCGAAGTGGAAGAAAAGATCGAAGGCGAAGGAAGATGCCGAAGCAAAATATGCGAAGGGCAGCAGGCGTGATGCTGGGCAAGTTTGGGCGAATGGCGGCGTGGGCTTGCTTTTATGTGCCGCTCATGCCATTTGGCCCAATGAGGGATGGATGTTTGCATACATCGGAGTGATGGCATCCGTGAATGCGGATACGTGGGCGACTGAAATAGGAGCCCTAAGTCGTACTGCGCCGCGAGCTATTACGAGCGGCAAGCGGGTAGTGCCCGGCACGAGCGGCGGAGTTACGCCGCTCGGCAGCGCAGCAGCGCTTGGCGGCGCCGTCTTCATCGGCGCCGTTGCCGCGCTGCTGCAAGTGCTCACGCAGCAAGCCGGTGGCGTTGCTGCGGGCTATGGCGGCGAAGCCGCTGCGACGGCGTTCATCGTCGCAGCGGCCGCCGCTGGCCTGGTCGGCGCTTTCGCCGATTCTCTGCTCGGCGCAACAGCCCAGGCCATGTTCCGCTGCCAAGTATGCGGCAGCGAAACGGAGCGCGTCGCGCACTGCGGCACCGCGACGCGGCATATACGCGGCTTCGCAGCGCTGAACAACGACAGGGTAAACCTGCTGTCGTCGCTCTTCGCTGGCTTGCTTGGCTTTGCAATCGGTGCATTGTTCTAGCCTGCTAAGGTGCTTGACGATTGTTGCTTTGTACTGACGAGTTAAAGAGTGCTGCGATTTGTCGGAGCAAAAAATGGCGTTGCCCTTTAAGTAGAGTAATCTACGAAATGAGGCAACGCCATTTTTTTATGGATTCGTAATTTGCGAAAGGAGACAACGTCATTTTTTGGGACTTCGAGAACAAATAACTATGTTCAACATGAAACTTATTTCGCAAATATATTTGAACAGTGACTTAATTAAGTGCATAACTACACTTTATTCGTTCATAGTGGTCTATATGGGAAAAGGCTTCTTATTTACTTGCTAGTCAGTTGCTCCATCTGACCAATTAGCTCCTCGAATACGCTCATCGCTTGCTCGATTGGCTCAGGTGAAGACATATCAACGCCCGCCTTCTTCAAAATGTTGATTGAGAAGTCGCTGCCGCCACTCTTAAGGAATCCAAGGTAACGTTCTACTGCAGGTGCACCTTCTTCTAAGATTTGCTTAGAGAAGCTTGTAGCTGCTGAGAAGCCCGTTGCGTATTTGTAAACATAGAAGCTGTTGTAGAAGTGTGGAATCCGTGCCCACTCCATTTCTATGTCCTTATCTACGACCATTCCAGGTCCGTAGTATTGAACATTCAAATCGTAATAGATTTTGCTTAGCTCCTGAGGAGTAAGTGATTCTCCTGCCTCTGCACGTTCATGTACGATTTTTTCGAACTCAGCAAACATCGTTTGACGGAATACGGTTGTACGGAATTGATCGGCATAATAAGTGAGAAGGTACATCTTTTCTTTTGCATCTGTCGATTTGCCTAATAAGTGATCCATCAGGAGCGCTTCATTAAGTGTGGATGCGACTTCAGCAAGGAAAATTGTATATTGAGCATCACGATAGTTTTGTGTCGTATCTGAATAATACGAATGCAGCGCGTGGCCCATTTCATGCGTTAAAGTGAACATACTGTTTAAGTTGTCTTGATGGTTGAGAAGCACATATGGATGTGTTCCGAAAGCGCCCCAGCTATATGCCCCGCTACGTTTACCTTCATTTTCATACACATCGATCCAGCCATTGTTAAAGCCGTCTTGAAGTACATTTAAGTAATCTTCACCTAGCGGCTTTAAGCTTTCATGAATAATCTTTTTGGATTCCTCGAAGCTGATCGCCATGTCGAATTCTTCTACGAGGGGAGCAAACAAGTCGTACATATGCAACTCATCAACACCGAGCAGCTTTCTGCGCAGTTCCATATATCTGTGCATAAGTGGAAGATGCTTATGGATCGTATCAATTAAGTTTGTGTACACTTCCTTCGGGATATTGTCGCCATAGAGCGACATGCCTAGGGTAGAGTCGTATTTGCGAACTTTTGAGTAGAAAGTATTTTTAGTAACGTTTGCATTTAAAGTAGATGCTAACGTATTTTTTAGTTTGCCATATGTATCATATACCGCTTTGAAAGCTTCTTTTCGAACTTCACGATTTTTACTTTCCATAAATTGAATGTAGCGGCCATGAGTTAACTCTACTTCTTCGCCAGCTTCATTTTTCACTTTAGGGAATTTCAAATCTGCATTGTTCAACATGCCGAAGATAGTACCTGGTGCCGAGCTGACATTGCCAACTTGAGCAAGTAGTGCTTCTTCTGTTTTCGAAAGAACATGAGCCTTTTGACGACGCATCTCTTCTAAAGTATGGCGGTATTTCACTAATGAATCGTCTCCGATCATAGCATCTAGCTCACCATCGGAGAGACTTAACACTTCCGGTGTTACGAACGATAACGCTTCGCCTGTTTCTACACTTAGCTTTTTGGATTTGTCGGATAATGCTTGATAACCAGGTTCAGCTGTATCTTCATGATGGCGCATGTTGGCATACACATAAAGTCGTTCAACATGGAGCGAAAGTTCGTCTTCAAGTTCAAAACAAGCCTTTAGCTGCGCTGCATTATTTAATTTACCTTGATAATCGGCAGCTTTTTTAATTAATTTCTTAGCAGATGCGTATTCCTTATCCCAAGCGGTTTGGGACGGAAACAGATCCTCCAGTTTCCAGCGATGCTCAGCCGGCGTTTCTGAACGTTTCGGTATGTGATTCATCGTATTCCTCCTTGGTATCGATAAGATAGATTGCTTCTGCCCAGCAAGGTCTATCAATTGATCATTGGTGACAACACCTTGCGTAAGCGTAATAGCGAGCAGTAGAGACAGCCATTTCATCAAAGCTTCTCCTCTCAAACACAGTTTGTCGCTACTATGTCCGTTTGAAGAGGAAGTTATTCTAAGATGGTAAGCATATTTCTAGTCTGCCTACCAATAAAACTAAGAAGTTCCTGTACCCATTTTGAATAGTGAATAAACAATAAGGAAAAAGGCAAATGCGATGAGTGAGATGGAGACAATCGCCATCCCGCGCCGCATTTTTGGCGGTAATGTGTCCCGCTTCAATATAACTACGAGGCCTAGGGAGAACGCCGCAATAATGAAAATAATAGTTGATGAATTTGGATCCATGTTCGTAAAACAGCCTCCTATCGTTAACTATGCAAAGAACTCAATCGTTATGTTCGCCACCCCATGCTACAATTCCTTCACATGAAGCATGGGGTTTTAAGAACAGCTCTATCTACATGGTGGTATCCGCTTAAACTTCTTTTAAATTGCTCATAATGCTTTCTAGTTCTTCCTCGCGACCTACAAATTGCTCAGCGCGGTAACGATTTTTTGCCCAGTGAAGCATTTCTTGACGGCTAACGAATGTGTGGCAATCTTCGCCCCATTGATCTGATATTTCTCTGACAATTAGAGTTTTTCCCTGTACAACAACTGTCAGCATATTGTAATTGTCGATTTTGTAAATTTGATGTTTTTTAAACATTGAAATAGCCACCTTTAGATATTTGATTTATAGTATAGTTAACATGATAGCCATTATGGGGACGGTAAGCAATACGAACCGTCTCTTGAGTCAATTGTTTGATGGGCTATTTATGCAGAGAAATACCAGTTGAGTAGAGTTTAGTTGAGACGAGATGAGACGAGATGAGACGAGGAGAGGGTTTATTTGGAAAAACCACAGTATGAGCAAGTTGGCGTTGCTATGACTTGCAGAAGTTATGTTGAGTACCTTAGTATGTTTGACTTAACGGATACTGAGCTAAAGCAAGGCGCAATATTGGATATTGCAGCAGGAGGTTCCTCGTTCATAGCTGAAGCAAGAGAACGTGGTTATGATGCTTACGCAGTTGATCCTAGATATGCTGGTGATGTTAATAAGTTGGTCACTGAGGCGCGCCAAGAAATCGAAACGTCAACGGCAAAGCTAGAAGCGCTTAAGGAACACTTTGACTGGAGTTATTATGGTTCAACAGATGTTCATCGAAGAGGTCGCTTGGATGCATTGAGTAAGTTTGCAGATCATGTTCAGCGTGAGAATAAGAACAGTTTTTATATTGATGGTAAGCTCCCTGTGCTTCCCTTTAAAAATAATACATTTTCTAATGTGTTGTGCAGTCATTTTATGTTTCTCTACGGTACTCAATTTGATTTTACATTTCATCTAGCTTCAATTATAGAGATGTTGCGTGTACTTAAACCAAATGGCCAAATTCGGATATACCCTCTTATTACACTGCAATTTCAGCCTTATGATCGTCTTGATGAGCTCATTCAACTCATTAGTTCGGAAGGTGGAATAGTTGAACGAAGAGATTCGCATCTACCATTTATTCCTGGTTCCGAGCACTATTTGCATATTCGAAAAAAGTCTTAAAGTATGATCCGTTTTACAGAAATTTAAAACCAGAAATCGAATCATTATTAATGATAAATGTAATTGTCTCTATTCAGCAAATCAAGGCAATAAAAACAAGGACTCTCCACTAGTAGGAGGGTCCTTGTTTAAAATATAAGAACTTATAAGTTTTTCATCTTATAAGAGGCTTATATTTCTCCGCGAAACGAAAACTAAGCCTCCAAAGGACGGCTTTAGCAGTTTACGCTTGTTTCCACACAAGACAAGATTAATATTCCATCTTTATCGGTTCCAACGACTGAAGTGGTAGAGCAGGAAGCCAATTGCTGCTGCGCCAGCGATTCCAGTAGCTGTTTGATAGTAAATTGCACGTCCGAATGATTCGTAGATGAACCCTCCTAATACACCGCTAATAATTCCTGCCAACCCTGTCCAAATGATCGTATATACTGCTTGACCTGATGCGCGGAACTCGTCAGGGATAAGCTGTGAAATATATCGCAGCGCTGTAGAGAAATAAATGCCAAAAGAGACGCTGTGCATAAGTTGGGTTGCGACGACCCAACTTGGATCAGTTATTTGGCTTAGAAACCAAAGCCTGAGCCCATACATAATGGAAGCAAACATGAGTAGCGGTAGCTCTTTAAATTTATGACCATATTTGCCGAGTAGAAAGAGAATCGGAATTTCACTTACCGCTGATACGATGAGTTACTCATAACACCAAAAAGAAATCATCATAAATAAAACTGTATCTTAGAACAGGATAAAGTATGAATTTACCTGGTTTATTACGCCGTCCTTTTTCGATTACTTCCACATAAACCTTTTCAAAAATGGATCTCAAAATTCTATTCTTATCTTCTGGATCTACGGCGTTGTTAAAAATCTGTAAAGCAGAATTGAAATTTCCCCTTACTTTTGCGATATCTAATTCAGGTTTGTTATCTAATGATTGTTCGTTATAATTAAAGAGCATTTGTTTTAATTTGGCTTGCTCATCGCGTATTTCATTTCTGCTTTCTTCAAACTCTTCGTCGTCATATTTACCTTGCTCGTATTTATCTCTAATGAATTTCAATCTTGTTTTTAATTCTGTGTTTCGTCTTTCGATATATTGCTCAATGTCCTTGACTGATTCTTTAGGTCGGTTGTCAGAACTGCTAGATGAAATCGAGAGAAGTGTAGTTTCAATTTCATCATCTTTTAAATCTCTTAAATAGGATATTGTTTCGACTAATTGATCAAGGACTAAATTATATTTTACTGAGGTACATTGTGAGTATCTACAAACCATAAAATCTTTATTGTGGATGGAAATTTCCCCATCCTTTTTTTTATACTTCTCTCTCCGCTGATTTCTTGTCATTTTGTAACCACATACTTTGCAAACACAGAGGCTGGTCAGCTCTGTTATAGTTGCCTGTAATTTAACTCGAGGTGCGTCAGTATCAAGTGCGAGTTTAGCTTGTGCTTTATTCCAAGTCACTAAATCGATAATAGGTTCATGAGCATTGTGAACAATAACATGTTCTTCTAATGGTCTTTCTATTTTAGTCCCGTCTGGCAGTATTTCCGTACGGTTATAAGCTACTGTACCGATATAAGCATCGTTAATTAAAATTGATTCGATAACTCCAGTCGACCAGCGTTCACCTCGCTTGGTAGATGTAGGTATTTTTTGAGACAATAGATAGGTTGAAATTGACCTAGAACCAACATTTCTCCTCTTGTCCGACCCTTTAATAGGAATTCCGTAAGCAAACAAATCAAAGATGATTCTAATAATACGCGCATTTTCAGGGTCGATTTCAAGCTTGCGAGTGTTTTTATTCCGAGTATAACCAAAGGGTACTTTTCCCGCTGTCCATCTCCCTTCCATGGCTTTAGTTATTTTTCCCCCAGTTAATCGTTCTCTGGTTGTTTCAAACTCTTCACGTGCAAAAAATAATTCAAATCTAATCTGTCGTGTATCAGATCCATTCTTCGGGTCAAATACACGAGATGGAGTTATTATAAAAATGCGATTCGTTACAATAAGGTCATAGATAACTCCCATATCAGCATAACTTCCACGCCCCATACGACTAATTTCTTTAACTGCAATCGCTTGATAGAGTCCTTGCTCAAGAAGTTTAAGAACATTTTGAAAAACAGGTCGACTTTCAATCTTATCACCTGACCCAATTTCATCCATCTGTATATAGGGTATCCCTAAAGGTGCTAGAATGCGATCCATAAGGTCTCGCATATTTTTCAATGTATCTTCGCCCGTTTTACGTTCTAGATCAATTTCTTTCCGTGATTTTCGATTATAGTTCAAGATGCTCACGACACCATTGGCTTTTAGAAAATCGACACTTGACATGTACGCCATATTTACAGCTCCTAATATTTAATTCATGTGTACTACGAAATCTTGAAGGTTTATGCTTCCTGCTCTTTTTTATGCTCAAAAATTTCTCCTACTGATACATCTAAAAAGACACATAACTTTTCGATGGTCTCCAAATCTACACGTTTAACAGTGTCATTATATAAACCAGCAACAGTATTGATTGCCAGTCCTGTGCCTCTGACAACATCTCGTTGACTGAGTCGTTTACGTCCCAAAATTTCACTTAGATGATTGATAATCATAAAGTAACACCCCCTGGATTTAGTATAAGCTAACTAAAATTAAATATCAATTAGTTGATACATTGTATTGACTTGTGTATCAACAAGTGGTATATTTGTATTAGGAAGTTGATATAACACTTCCCGAAAGGGTGAGAAAATGAAAGATTGGGTTTTGCTCTTAACGGCGGTCATTCAGTTCTACACTGCAATCATTGTAAGTCGGACAAGCCGTAAGACAAAGAAAAAAGGAACCAAACGACGCCAGCGCACCACACGCACACGCAAACGTAAATAGGTTCCTAGGAGGGAGTTAGAGGCTCCCTCCACCCAATCTTAACATATAGCATGATTAAAATAAATGGAGGGAAGAGCGATGGAAGTAATCACATGGGTCATCATCGTAGCAGCTTTAGGGGTTAGTTTGATCGGATTGGTTAAGGCTTTAAAAAATCGCAAATAAGCCGGCGGGCGAACGTGAGGGAGGATATTGAAATGTCAAAAGTAATTGAGTTCCCAGCAGATCGAATTGTGAAGGGTGTACACATGTATATGCCAGAACTTGATGAGCGAAAAGTCAATGCTCAGATCGAAGCGAGTCTAAGTCACTATGGCAACCATTACTTCCTTTACACTTCGCTTGAACTAAAGGGGCGGGGTATCGTCCAACAAGAAACAAGCCGACCTGGTTTGAACAGTTATAAGGTTACAATAAATGCTTTCGAGAAGATTAAGCAGCAGTACTCGATTAGCATGTCTCGTTATCTAGATTAACCGCCTGATGAGTCCACAACGGAAGTGGACGAAACCATATCGTTGAAACTAACGGTATGGTCGCGGAACTCCGCCACGTGGCAGTCGTACACACTGCCCTTTACATATATTGTTCTTTGATAGTTACATAGGACAAGTTTATAAGTGCGTTTTTTTGTCTATCAGCTGCCATCTAATAGTGAGAGTACTAAATGATTATCAAATGTAGTTGATGTCGATGGCGCTCTCATATCTCGTCGCCAAACGCTCAGGTTTCAACCGTTATAGACGCTAGACCTCGACTCATACAATTGAGCGAGATAATCTACAGCGTCCTAAAAACTAAACTGGAGCGTTTGGCGATGTGCATTAAAAACCAAAAATTGATTGAACAAGCCTAAGTGGATTAGGCTACGTCTAGGCCAGCCCCGTAGTTGGTGAGGCCGCCGTTTTGTTTAGCTGCGGGGCAAATTATTTTTAATGTCAAGACTGGTTTAAGAACGTTTGTTCGCATATAATAAAAACATCAAATAATGAGGACGGTGTTTTTATGGCAATGCCACAACGTAAAAAGCTAGAAGGAAATGGGTTATGGGAATCTAGTCGAATGATATTGCCTGAGCATAGGAAAGCAATGAATGATTATGACAAAGAGTCGAAGCGTAGAAGTAGGATAAGTCTTGATGAACAAGAATGGGAAGACATTTCAAGGGATGTTTCCGAGTCTATGGCAATGCGGCAACAGATCACTCTTCGCATGTATCATCCTTTTGAAGAATTAACTATAGTCGGCGTAGTTGATCGAGTGGATCAATTGAAAAAACGATTCATGGTCGATGGCGAGTGGTTTGATATAAAAGATATCGAGGGTGCTAGTATCAATTCTTAAAACTGATTAGCTAGTATGATGAATTGGTAAAAAGGAAACTCTCTACTTAGATAGAATAATTAAGTGGAGGTGATTTCAATGACCGAAAAGGTTGCATACACAATATTACTTAACCAACAAAATGGACAGCCAGCCAAATTTGTCATACCTAATGAACTCGTAACTTTCCCGTCAGATTCAGACAATCATGAATTTATGTTTATGATTGCAGAAGATAGTGAAGGAAAAGTAGAGTTTTTATGTTCGGAAGATATCAATTACATTACTACAACCGATCCTGATAATCCGAATAGTTTGGCTGTGTTTAAGTCAGTGCGCGGAGATCGATGGCCTGTACATACTGAAAAAGCAGTGCTGCAAATGACGAATTTAATGGGTAAACTCTTGGTAATAGATGGCGGGCGGTAAGTCGTAAAAGCAAAAAAAGAGCCGCGGGGATGCTCTCCCATACGACTCGATTCCGATGCTTTCGGTTGCCAATAATATAGCATGTTTGATTTGGTCAGTCAATACAACTTATAGTCACCCTAAGGGGTGGCTTTTTTCTTTGAATACTAACAGGAACGAGGTGTTAACTGTGGAAGAAAGGTTTGTTTTCCCTGAGGACTTAAAAAAACGTGCTGGAGCTATTCGGATTACTGAGGATGGCAAAAGCTTTTTTACCCCAGTAGTTGTTTTTGGTCCTGATGGAAAAACTCCGCTCAGTGTGGGTGGCGGGCAGAGTGTTTATTCAGATGAATACTTTACGGGATCAGCAAATACAACAAAGGTTTTTTCCAAGCAAGCTGTCGGCTTTGGGATTTCTAACACTGGCAACAATCCTTTAACGGTGACAATTGGAAGTAATGTAATAGAAGTTGATTCTGCGGAAGGGTTTGAGCAGTCTTTCAAACCATTTACGACTGTTATGGTAACGGCCAGCGGTAAATTTCGGGCGTATGGTATTTTCGGGGATATTCCCCCAGTTGTTAATCCCCCAGACACGACGCCACCAGTGAATGTGACGTTATTAACGAGTGTACCTGGTGAGAGAAACGTGCAGTTAAGTTGGGTTGCTTCGACGTCACAGGATACAGTAGCTTACGAGGTGTACAACGGTAACGTATTAGTGCAGAGCGTTACTGTAACCTCGCTCAATATCCAGGGGCTTTTAGCAGCTACTGCCTATACATTTACAGTAAAAGCTAAGGATAATGCGGGCAACATATCAAGTGGTGTATCAGTGACGGCAACAACGCTAAATGCCAGTCAACCACCTGATACAACAGCTCCTACAAGCGTAACTAACCTAACGGGTGCGCCAACTGAGACGAGTGTGTTATTAAGTTGGACAGCGAGTGTGAGTAATGATGTTGCAGCTTATGAGGTGTACAGAGGGTCGACGTTATTAGCTGCGGTGACGACAACAACATTTAGCGTCACAAATTTGACTGCAGCAACTGGCTATACATTTATGGTTAAAGCTAAGGACGCTTCTGGAAACATCTCGACGGGTACATCAGTCAATGTTACTACTTTAAGCAATACACTTCCTCCTGATACAACGGCTCCAGCAGAAGTTACAAACTTAGCAGCTGCCAATCACACAGAAACTAGCCTAACGCTGTCTTGGTCTGCTTCTGTGTCTTTAGATGTTGCGAGTTATGACATATACAAGGATAGTGTATTTTTGATTAATGTGACCGGCACTACTTACAATGTAACGGGGCTATCAGCTGATACTCAATATAGTTTTAGCGTCAGAGCAAAAGACTTGTCGGGTAATGTGGCTAATGGGGTTAGTGTAACAGCGAGAACCAAAGCGACAGTCATCGAAACGGGCCATGTAGAGGATGCTTCGCTTATCTATTACGCAAATAACCCCGTTAATGATAGTGCAATTACAACCCCGAATAAGTACTTTAATGGAACCGAGCAATTTACATTGGTATTAACAGCACAAGTTATGGGAGAGTACATCAATCTGCTTTCTCGGCAGCAGGAAGCAAATAGCAACTCAAGAGTAAGACTTCGTATCGATGGCGGGTATCAATTGGATACTACTTTCTTTGGACGTAATACATCTACTTCCGTTGACTCATATATCACGATTGCAAAGTCTACCAATACAGCAATATCTAATGATCGATTTTACCATATAGTCTATGTCAGGGATGCATCTCACTTGTCGTTGTATATCGATAATGTGCTCAAAGGGCAAGTGGCATGTGGTAGCAATATAAACTTTGATAGTAGTGGAGTCAAAGGCCTAACTATCGGTGGGAAAAATGGTAGTAATCAAACTGCAGTTACTAAAAACGCCGCATACTATAACCGTGCGCTTACAGCGGCTGAGCGGACACGTAACTTTAACGCACTCAAGTAAGGAGGTTATTTCATGGGTGGTTGGTCAACAAATAGGGGCGGCGAGTCTCGTCCTGATCCAAATAGCCACACACATTCAAATCGATCAACGCTCGATAAATTTGGAGAGAGTGGAGGAGTACCAACCTTTAACGGCTCCGCATTAGGCGGTGGAGGATCTTCTGGAGATGGGGTGCATAACCTTGTTCAACGGAGCCCATGGCTTCCTGATGATTTTGATGACCTTGTGTTTATGGACGCAAACCAAAGCCTAAATGTAATGCTAGGGTCAGGCGAGTCGTTGCGGCCAGTTTATATTGATGCTAACTCAGTAGAGTTTGATGTCTTTTTTGGCGGTAAGTCTAACAGTCAAGTCTTATTAATCGGTGGAGATAAGACAGTGGGGCTTGTTATTACATTAAGACCAAATCTGACACAATATGATATTGGAGATCAAAAAGGGTCTGCCATGATTAAGTCGGCTAAGTTCACAGCCCTCACAACGGATAAGCTGACACATAACAACGGGGATAGACTTAGATTAGTGAGGACGACAGATGGTAGCATAAGACTTAGCCTTAAAAAGAGTGGGGCAACATCGTTTATTGATTACTTAGTACTTACTCCATCTGACTTAAGACAGTTTCAATCCTACTCTCATGGTAGCGGTTTAGGCTTTATTGCCGATCGCAGAACAAACACATGGGGAACGCCGCTAGAAGGTTTTATGGCTCGTAATGTAACGGTCATAGATGACAGGAGCACGCTTTACACAAAGACAGTTGGGGCAGAGCAAGACGTTCGAGCGCTGAGTAAACAGACGTACAAACATTTCATTCATCAAGCGCAAAACCCGTTGTATATTCCTGACTTTTCAAAGACAAATCAACCTTATCATCCTTCAGTTCTTTATGTACCTAATGGATGGAATGGATATAAATATTGGATGGCTAACACCCCGTACCCTATAGGCATTGGACCTTATAGAGATCGTTGGGAGAGCGTTCATATATACTGCTCAAACGATGGCATTGATTGGCGAGCACCACAAGGACTTGTAAATCCGATTGACGATCTGACTAATCCTCAGATAGACAATTCGGATTTTTTTAGTGATCCGCACTTAGTGCTTAAGGATAACAAGATGGAAGTGTTTTATCGTATCTGTCACAAAAATTGGACAGGGACCGGTAATCCACAACCTACATGGATCATCCGTAAGATATCGAGTAATGGCGTAACGTGGAGCGCTAGAGAAACACTTATAGATTTGGAGTTTGGTAACTCACCAGTGGGTAAAATGGTTCGCTCACATGCCCTGTTTTGGGACGGCACAAAGTACCGTATGTGGTACATTGACGACGAAATAGACGGCGAGCCAGGAGGGTATTGTCAGGTTGCATACTCAGAGAGCGTAGACGCAATCAATTGGACACCAAAGGTCATATGTAAGCTCGATAATTACATTAACCCTTGGCACCTTGACTTGCTCTTTGTAAATGGCGTTTATCATCTGCTCTATCATACAAGAGTAGGACAACGGCTTATCTATTGCACTAGCATAGATGGACTTAACTTCAAGTTTAAGAAAGTGATTCTGGAGAAGAACGGGGATAGGGAATCATTTTACGGGACCGGCTTATACCGCAGTAGCATGGTCTACACTGGGTCAAAGTGGAAGGTCTACTTTACTGGAGAGAATGGGATCCATGCGAAGAACGGTTTGATGATTGGCGACTCGATGGAAGAATTGGTTGTAGTTAACGGTAACTATCATATGCATAAGCAAGTTTTTGATAAAGACATTGAGCTAGTTAATAATGGTCGAAAAAGCAGCAGCATAATCTTAGCGGATTCAGGGGAGTTTATTGGGTTCGATTACACGACCAAAGAGCCTTTTTTTCAAAAGGCTGATGGTACGAAAATCTACTTTACTAGATAACCTATTTAATTATTGGTTTCTTTTGGGGGGTAATCAATTTAAATGAACTTAACTTACGAGTTGATAACCATTTAATTGATACTTGTGCCGCGGAAATTGAAGGTAGCTCAATGAATTTATATGAGAAGTAAGCGATCGGAACTGAAATAACAGGGACTAGAAGGAATGCTACTTGCATTGAGATAAATTTACTCAGGTATAAACTCGACAACATAATCACTGGTATATGTACGAGGTATAGGCTATATGATATTTTCCCTAAAAATAATAAAGGCTTCGTCGTTAGAACAGATCTTGTATTGGAGCTTATAACTATTATGAATAGTAATAAAATTCCGATCGCAGTCATGAGATCTTGTGCAATGGGTTGTTTGAATGAGAGTGTGTAAAATAGCCAGTTATTACTTATGAGAGTTAGAGAAAGTAATGTCAGCATCCATTTAACAAGTCGGTTGAAGGGCTGAAAGATCGAAGTCAAACTTGTTCTGTATTTGGCAAGAACGGCTCCTAGTAGAAAGAAGGGGGTATAATAAACTGTTTCCCTGAGTGAGTAAACTGCTACTGAGGTTAATCCGTCGGGTGTGAAGTTGGACAAGTAACCAATTGCAACAAATGCGACTGCGGTAAAAGTGAATGTTAAGAGAAGTGACTTAATCCACGAGAATCTAACTACTGCGATCATTAATAATGGGAAAATTAATGAAATGCGCATCTCATGGAAAAGGGTCCATACGACTCCGTTCACGTTCGTCGTATCGTAGTTTAGCATGAGAATATAAGCGACAATCGCTTTAATTGATACAGCATGATCCCATCTATCGTTATAGGTCGGGCTCATGTTTGTATCCGGAGAGTGGTTTGCGAATGCTGTCATGATAATAATTGAGACGGCCATAATTGCGATATATGGAATATAGATTCTGCAAAATCGCTTTATGGCGTAAGTCCAATATGCCGGGCCAGGTGAGTCAGCTCTTTTTAAAAATGGTAAGGCTAGCACAAAGCCACTCAAAACAAAGAATAATAAGACAGGCTCATTGCCAGACCACAACAGTTTAAGTGGAGTGCTTGTAAAAAACTCAACAAGTTTGTTCGAAAACTGTTGGCTGTAGTTCGCATTATAGAAGAGAGGGAAGGATATTAGACAATGGAAGACTAAAACCGACATTGCAGCTATCCCTCTTAATGAATCTAGTTCTTCAAATCTCTGTTTCACAATTAGTCCTCCTAAAAGTAGGTAAGATGTACTAATTCGATATTAAGGTATTGTTCGTTCTTTAACAAGAACAAATTTAATTAACGGGGAAATGTTAGTTAGAGGTACCAAGGGGAGGGGCTCGTAGGTTATGAAACGTGGAAACTTAGCACTAACGGGCGCTTACGATGAAAGCCAGCTGCAAGTAGGAACTATAAGGCTTGAGGCTGAGAGAGTGTTGAACATTCGATTAGAAGGGGATGTCGTGATGGCAAAGGTTTCACAGAATTTCACGATGTTCGCTGGTGAGACAAAGAATTTGATTGTAACTGTCACAGAAGAAGGTAAAGGATTAAATCTTACAGGCTCGTCCATACGGTGGTCACTGAGGAAGAGCCCTTTCGATTCAACAGAAATCTTAATTAAAGAGATACCTTTAGATATTGAGTTAGTAGATGGGGGCGAACCAAATGATTTCATGATACAACTTGAACCAGAAGACACTATGGATTTAAATGGAAACTATTATCATGAGAGTACAATGATAGATTCGTCAGGTAATAAATCGGTATTATTGACAGGAAGAGCAACTTTTAAGTAATTGGAAGAGTCCAGAAAACCAACTCAACACTACGGAGGGATATAATGGAGATAAGAACGATCAACATTAGCATGATAAATGCAGCAACATACAATCCCCGAGTTGATTTGCAACCAGGTGATCCCGAATACGAGAAGTTAAAGCGGAGTATAGAGACATTTGGCTATGTAGAGCCGATCGTTTGGAATGAACGCACAGGGAATATGGTAGGTGGACACCAACGATTTAAGATAATGGTGAATGAGAGTGGAAATACGGAGCTTGACGTTTCTGTCGTTGATTTAGACGACGAAAAGGAAAAATTGCTCAACATTACACTCAATAAGGTTACAGGTCGTTGGGATGATGAAAGCCTTGCCCGTCTTTTGGATGAACTGCAATCCAATGGAGCAGATGTTGAGCTTACAGGTTATGATGGCTCGGAAATCAACCGCTTACTCGCTGATTTTACAGAGCCTATAGATGATCAATTAGGAGATTTCAAAAACAGAGAGTTAAGCATATCTGAATTTGACGAAGAGAACTTTGATTGTAAATGTCCACGGTGCGGCTTTGTATTTGACTCTGAGGTAGATGCATGATCCCACAATGGGAATGGAAACTCTCTGACCTCGCCAGAGTCCCGCAAAACGGAAGAACGGTATTTAGTTGCTTCGCATGTGGTGGCGGCTCCACGATGGGATATAAACGTGCAGGATTCAAAGTGTTGGGAAACGTGGAGATTGATCCACAAATGATGCGTATTTACAAAAAGAACCATAACCCGCGGTTTTCTTTTTTAATGCCGATTCAACAGTTTAAGCTGCTGCCGGATCATGAGATCCCTCCAGAGCTGTTTAATTTGGATGTATTAGATGGTTCGCCACCATGTAGTGTGTTTTCTACTGCAGGTGTAAGGGAGGATAAATGGGGTGGAGAGTATGCATTCCGTGAAGGTCAGGCTGTTCAGCAATTAGATGACTTATTCTTCGATTTCCTAGATGTTGCTGAAAGGCTTCGTCCAAAGGTAATCATAGCTGAGAATGTTAAAGGAATGATGATTGGTAAAGCTAGGGGGTTTGTAAGCCTAGTTATATCGAGGCTCCGTAAAATGGGCTACAGGGTACAACTATTCCTTCTGAATAGCGCAACAATGGGCGTACCGCAAAAACGGGAACGTCTATTTTTTATAGCTACAAGGAATGACCTGAGCTTGCCGCCTTTAGAATTGAATTTTAACGATCCACCCGTTCTATATAGAGATATCCGTACTGGTGATGGCTCGACCATTAACCCTGAAAGCAAGACATATGCTCGCTGGCACTTGAAGAGACCAAGGGACTTGAATATGGGTGATGTGACAGAGCGTGAGGAAGGAAAGATGAGCAACTTCAACACGATACTGTTAAAAGGGCAGAAGGTAGCAAATACACTAGCCAGTTCATCGGTATTTCTTCGTGATGATGTTCCAAGACACATTTCTGACTTAGACATCATTAGAATGCAAACATTTCCGTCAGATTATGACTTTATGGATGCAAGTGTGCAATACGTTTGCGGTATGAGCGTACCGCCAGTAATGATGCAGCGTATTGCGGAACAAATATATTTGCAATGGTTTCAAAAATAAAAGAGGACGCGCAAACGTCCTCCCATAGACCAGGGTATCCCCCGGCAGAGATAGCGGCGAGCCACGCGTGGCATTTCCGAGAATCCGCTATCTCGCTTCCATAATAACGGAAAGCCGAGGGGAACAGCAATGGGAACACCAAACGATGATTTGATAGCTCAACATGAGTTAGAAGTTATGCAGGGAATAATGGAGTCAAAGGAACAATACAGACGAATTATTAAGGCAGCTATAGCTCGATGGGTTAAGGACTTTCAAGACAATCGTATCGAAATAAATAGTGTTGATGATCTGCGTAAGCTTATTGAACTGGATATAGAGCTACAGAAAGACGAGATATGATAAAGTCGGGGGTGGTGGTCTTGTAGTGGCGAGAGAACGTAGCCCTGATCGAATGAAAGCTATGCAGATGTGGCTAGATAGCAATGGCGATATGAAGCTTAAGGACATTGCAGCTACTTTAGCTCTTGGTGAAACACAGATTAGGAAGTGGAAGAGCCTAGACAAATGGGATGACGTTTTGAAAGGTAACGTTACCATAGATGATAAGGGTAACGTTACTAAACGAAAGGGAGCGCCAAAGGGTAACAAAAACGCTGTAGGGAACAATGGGGGCGCTCCTAAGGGTAATAAGAACGCTATAGGTAACTCTGGTGGGACTGGTGGTCCATTTGGGAACAAGAAAGCCGTGCGAACTGGAGAGTTTGAATCCATATGGGTTGATACACTGGATGATTTGGAACGTGAGTTAGTTGATGGTATCAGCACAGACCCAGTGCAACAGACAGACGAGTCAATACGACTATTGACCATTCGTGAACGCCGAATGCTGCAGCGTATAAACCGTCTGACGGAAGGGTTAACAGAGAGTGAACGTCGTGTTCTCCAGCAACTTCGAACCAAAAAGGAAGCATACCCTGTACATGATGAAAGAACAGGGCTAACTAAGACAGTAGCGACCACGAAGGAAGAATTGGTTACTGTTGAGGTTGCGGAAACAACATTTAGAGCAGTTGATGATATTCTTCGTATTGAAGAAGCCCTAACACGTGTGCAGGCACAGAAAATTAGGGCAATCGATTTGAAGAACAAGTTAATTGATAAGGAAAAAGAGCTGCGAATTGAAAAGCTCAAGCATGAATTGCAGATTCTCAAAGGTGAAAATGACGGGGAAGATGCTCATGAAGCAAGTAAACGATATGAAGCGACTTTAGATGCTCGAGCAGAAGATGTGTTTGCAGACGACGAGGTAATTGACGATGAAGCGTAAGCGGCGAACAACTTCATTTCAGTTTAAGCCCTTTAGCCTGAAACAAAAGAAACTCCTAATGTGGTGGACAGACAGTAGTAAGTATCGGAATTATGACATGATAATTGCCGAGGGAGCTATTCGTTCTGGTAAGACAATTTCAATGATAGATTCATTCATTACCTGGTCATTGGCGAAGCATGAGAACAAGAACTTCATCCTCGCAGGAAAGTCCATGGGTGCTCTTAAGCGTAATGTAATTGAGCCGATGTTTCAAATATTGACTGCCAAGGGGATTGACTATCACTATCATCGATCGGAGAATCCTCACATAGCTATTGGCTCTAATGTGTATTATTTGTTCGGAGCAAATAACGAAGCCAGTCAAGACACGTTACAGGGGCTTACAGCAGCTGGTGCATACTTGGATGAGGTAGCGCTATTCCCTGAATCGTTTGTGAAGCAAACAATTGGTCGTTGCTCCGCTGAAACAGGAGATCAAGGGGCAAAGATATTCTTTAACTGTAATCCAGGTGGTCCGTATCACTGGTTTAAAACAGATTACATCGACAAAGCCAAGGAAAAGAAGATTCTAGTCCTACACTTTACAATGGATGATAACCTTTCGTTATCCGAAAGAGTAAAAGATCGCTTCAAGCGCATGTTTAGCGGTGTGTTCTATATGCGCTACATTCTTGGTTTATGGGTAATGGCAGAAGGCGTTATCTACGACATGTTTGATAAGGATAAGCATGTTAGAAAAACGATTGAACGAAGGTATGAGCAGTATTATGTAAGCTGCGACTACGGCACACAAAACCCAACAACATTCGGATTGTGGGGCAAGAGTCAAGACGTATGGTACAAGGTGAAGGAATACCACTATGACGGACGTAAGAAAAGCCGGCAGAAAACAGATGAAGAGTATTGTGACGATCTCATAGAATTTGTAGGCAAGCTGTCGCTTAAGGGTGTAATAATTGACCCCTCGGCGGCTTCTTTTATAGCGGCCATAAAAAAACGTGGCGTGTTCCCCGTTATTCAAGCAGATAATAGCGTGATTGACGGGATACGTGATGTAGCTTCCGCTTTGGTAGAGGGCTTGATCAAGTACAATGATTGCTGCACTGAGACGTTTCGGGAGTTTTCATCCTATGTATGGGATGAGAAAGCGGCAGCACGTGGTGAAGATAAGCCAGTGAAAGAAAACGACCATCAAATGGACGGTGATCGTTACTTTGTGAGGACAATCGTTAAAAAGAAATCAGGCGTTTATTTCCCTGACGCTAGTTAGGAAGGAGAATGTAAATGTCATTATGGCCCACTGGTGAGGAACAGCGCGAGATTAATAACATCATTATACGAGGTGCGCGCTCCGCAGCATCAATCGAGCAAATCATCAATATAGAGATAAACGACTGGAAACGCTCTGAAAAACGTAAGTGGATGGACATCGGTGCTCGCTACTATAGGAATAAGACAGATATAGACGATCGTGTACGAACTGTGATAGGGCAAAGTGGTGCGTTAGAAGTAGTTGGTAACTTGGCAAACAACAAATTGGCTAACGGGTTTGTTCGCAAGCTCGTAGATCAGAAAGTCAGCTACTTACTAGGCAAGCCGCTCACTATACAAGGTGATAACGAAACTTATCAAGAAGAACTTGAAACACACTTCAACAAGGCTATGTTACGCAGACTGCAATCAACAAAAAAAGAAGCAGTTAATAAAGGTATTGCGTGGTGGCATGTTTATTACGATGAGGAAAGTAAACTATGTTTCAAGAAAATGAACAGCGAGGAAATCATTCCGCTATGGGCTGATGAAGACCACACGATTCTTGATGCAATCATTCGAGTGTACACCGTCGAAGTTTACGAAGGGCTGAAACGCACCACTAGTGAGAAGGTTGAGTTTTGGGATTTGAACGGGGTAAGGCGCTACACTACTGGAGCAACGGGGTTTGTTCCTGATGTAGAAGCAGGGGCAATAGGCTCACACTTCTTAGCTAGCGATGGTAAGGAAGAAAAAGCTCTAAACTGGGAACGCATCCCGTTTATTGCTTGGAAGTATAACGAGGAAGAACAGTCTCTTGTTGAATTAATAAAGTCACTAGTAGATGACTATGACGAAAAGAAATCGGATAACAGCAACAATCTGGAGGACTTACCGAATAGTATCTATGTCGTTAAGAACTATGCAGGCACGAATGGCGGGGAGTTCAGGAGGAATATTTCACAATACCGCACAGCTTTTGTTGATGGTGATGGTGGTATTGAAACTGTGGGTATTGAGATCGACACAGAAGCATACAAAAACCACCAAGAACAGAATAGAAAAGACATTTATGAGTTTGGTCGGGGAGTGGATACGCAAGGCGTAGAGATCGGTAGTGCACCGTCTGGAATAGCACTGCGTTTCTTATATTCAGACCTAGACCTTGATTGCAGCATGGTTGAAACGGAGTTCCAAGCAAGCCTTGAGCAACTGAGATGGTTCATTGACACCCATATACACAACACTACTGGTACTGATTACTCTGCAGAAGAAGTTGAATTTATCTTTAACAAGGATATGCCAATTGACGAAGCAGCAATAATCACTGGTATTAAGGATAGCGTAGGTATACTGTCGGACGAAACGCTTATTGCTCAACATCCTTATGTGACGGATGTTCAGGCAGAGCTTAAGAGAGTGAAGTTGCAGCGTGAGAAGGAATTGGAGGATTTGGACCCGTATAGGGATGCGAATAAAGAACCTAACGCTCCTAAGCCATCGGGAGTTGAAGACTAATGAACTCTCAAGATTATTGGCGTATACGTGCAGAACAGCTAGCAAGAGCACAGCATGCAAAAGCAGACCATTATAGTGAAGGTGAATTAAAACTAGAGTTTGACCGCGCTATGATAGAGATAAGGCGGTACATTGAGGTCTTTTATCAGCGCTTCTCTAACAACAATGGCTTTATATCGCTTGGAGATGCTAGGAAGATGTTAAACGGATCGGAACTAAAGGAATTTAACATGGATCTCGAAACGTTTATCATGCTTGCTAAAGATAATCCTGATGGACGTTGGACCCAAATACTTAATAACGTCTATTATAAGGTCCGTGTTACCCGTTTACAGGCATTGCAGATTCAAGTTGAAGCATCTATTCAAAATCTAAGTACAGCGCAAAATAAAGCTATGACAGCTTTGTTGTCGGATGTATATTCGGATACCTATTATCGTACTTTGTTTGAGCTGCAAAAGGGTGTAGGAATAGGCGCTTCATTTGCTAAAGTAGATCAAAAAACGGTAGATACAATAATCCATCGCCCATGGCAAGAGAGCAACTTTAGTAAGAGGATTTGGGGCAATAACACTAAACTAGTTCAGCAGTTACAGACTGAATTTACTCAATCGATTATTCGCGGCGAAAGCAGCAAGAAAGTTGCAGCTAATTTAGCCGAGCGAATGGAAGTTGGAAAGAAGTCTGCCGAGCGCTTAGTACGCACAGAAGCAAGCCATATTCAAAACGAAGCTTCATTTGCTGCATACAAGGAGAGCGGCATTGTTAGGAAGTATGAATTCCTTGCTACCTTAGACAGTCGAACAAGCGATAAGTGTCAATGGATGGATAAGAAGGTGTTTAAATTGTCTGAGAAGGAAGTTGGAGTCAATTTCCCGCCGTTACACGTTAGGTGTCGCTCTACTACGACTGCTTATTTTGAAGATGAAATAAGTGTAGGCGAACGAATCGCCCGCGGCGCAGACGGCAAACAATACAATGTACCTGGCAACATGACATACAAGCAATGGCACGATAAGTATGTTTCATAGGAGGTGTGAGAGTGCCTGTAAAACAGTATCAGCGGAAAGTAATCTGTTCAGCTCTTCAATTTACTAATACTGAACCGGCACATGTTCAAGAGATTATTAACTTTGTAGCATGGCCTATATCGATAGACTACACGGCACCGCAAGATGTGAAGTTGAGAGTTATCCGTAGTTCATATGATGTCTTAGTAGCTGGAATAAGCGATTTTATCGTTAAGAAGCAAGATGGATCATTGTCGATCGCTAAATCTACAGACTTTTTAGCGGAATATACAGAATTAATCATCTGATTTGGGCCATGGCTGAGACTACCACGGCCCATTTAAATTAACCGGACACAACCGGGATACCAAGTGAGGTTGATGAGATATGGATTGGTTAAAAGAGTTGTTGAAAGCACAGGGTCTGACAGATACTCAGATCACAGCTATTGTAGGAGGTGTGGAAACAAATTATAAAGGTTGGGTTCCTGAGCATCGCTTCAAAGAGATCAATGATGCGAAAAAGGCTGCTGATGAATCTATCAAAGATCGTGACAAACAACTCGAAGACTTAAAGAAGTCAGCGGGTGACAATGCAACTCTGAAAGATCAGATTGATAAGTTACAAGGTGAGAACAAGATCGCACAGGAAAAGTACGATGCTGACCTTAAGGAGCTCCAAACCAACACAGCTTTGAAAATGGCGCTGTCTGGTAAGGTGCATGATGTAGACCTCGTATCTGGATTGATAGACAAAACGAAAATTGAATTGGATGAGGCCGGTAATGTGAAAAGCGGTTTCGATGATCAGTTTAAAGCCCTGCAAACGAGCAAGGCTTTTTTGTTTGTTCCGGAAGATAAGGGCGGCAATCAATTTCAGTTCAAGGGTACAAAACCTAACGAAAGCGGCGGCTCAGGTGGTAATGGTGGCGGTGGTAACGCTGCAAGTGATTTTGGTAAGAGAATAGCAGATTTTAGCAAGACAAATGCGGACACTGCAAAAGCACAACAATCCTATTTTGAATGATAAGGAGGCAGATTGTAGATGAGTAAATTTATTAAAACGACTTATACGAATAAGAAGGGCATCCTCAAGTTCCCTGACCACTACGTTGCTATCCCAGTAACTGTTGATGATGCTGGAGTGGTAGTGGTGGATGGTAAAAAGATTGTGCCAGCAGGAACGATTGTAGGGGGTGGCACACTTACAACACCAGCTACAAAGGTGAAAAAAGCAGTAACAACCACAGGTGTGTCAAACGCTGAGGGGGTTCTTTTTGATGATGTAGATGTTACCTATGGTCCAGCATCAGGTGCAATGGTCATCCATGGATTTATCAATAGATCAAAATTACCTGCTGCACCAGATGCTGCAGAAGTTACCGCACTTAAACAAATTACATTCCTTGCCTAAAGGGCAGAAAGGGGCTATTACATGCCTACAATTTTTGATTACGTTAGCGCCAATGCGATTGCTACGTTCATGGCTAACAATCCTAGTAATTCCGTTCCATACTTGGGGTCAACGCTGTTTCCTGCTAGAAAGAAATTAGGTCTAGACCTAAGCTGGATCAAAGGTTCTCGTGGATTACCAGTATCACTACAGCCTTCCGCATTTGATACAAAGGCAACATTGCGTGACCGTATCGGATTTAGCAAAGTTGAAACGGAAATGCCGTTCTTCCGTGAGGCTATGCGTATCGGGGAAAAAGATCGTCAGGACCTTCTCCGCTTGCAGGATAATACCAATGATCAATACATTATGCCTTTGCTAAGTCAGATATTTAATGACGTTGGGGCGCTTGTGCTTGGTGCTGAGGTAATCCCTGAGCGTCAGATCATGCAGCTATTATCCAGTGGCCGAATTCGTATTACGTCCGCTGAGACACGCCAAGACCATGATTACAACTATGGTATGAGTGCTGATCATATGGAGACGATTGCTGACCCTGCTCAGAAATGGAGTAATCCTTTGGCCGATATTGCGGGTCATATCACTGGCTGGCAAGATAAGATTGAGAGCGACACAGGTGTTCGTCCTAAACGCGGTCTTTGTACTCGTAAAACATGGGGCTATATCATGAAAAATGAGGGCTTCTTAAAAGACATGAACCCTGTTGGATGGCAAAATGTTATCGTGACTGATGCAACAATGCGCCAGTATCTTCTTACAAAATTCGGGTTGTCGATCGCTGTGTATAACAAAAAATATGCACTGCTTGATGGTAGCACTCACCAGTTTTACCCTGATGATTATTTCACTCTATTTCCGGAAGGTAATTTGGGCAGCACTTGGTATGGTACTACGCCTGAGGAAGCTGATCTATTGAGTGGAGCAACTTCGGCAGAAGTACAAATAGTCAGTACTGGTGTTGCAATAACGACGATTAAGGAAGCACACCCTGTTAATGTTCAGGCAATAGTATCCGAGATCGTGCTTCCATCATTTGAACAAATCGACACTATATTTATAGCGAAAGTAGCATCATAAGAGAGGCCGAGGCCTCTCTTTCACTTTGAAAGGGGAATGAAATATGAGTGACGAAGAGAAAGCGAAGTTGGAAGCAGAAGAGGCAGCTAAGATGGCAGCTAAACACGAAGATAAAGAACAGAAAAAGAAGCCCAAAAAAGTTGAGGTTATTTGGACTAAAAATGTCCGATACACAGATGGTCTGCATCAAGAGGGAGAGAAGTCCTCATTAACAGAGGAAGAAGCAGAAGAGCTCTTAGCCGAAGGATTAATTCGATTCCCGGAGTAGGTGAATTTGATGAGTAATATGGCAGTACTTGAAATAGTGGACCGCCGACTTGGATTGAAAGATGCAGAACATCATTCTTCAATTCTTAGCTACGTCGATGAAATAGGGTATCGGATCATGCACTATTGCGGACTTGATAACGTACCTGATGGACTCAAATACGTGTGGGCATCAATGACTATCGACGTTGTTCGGATTGAATTGCCGCATATCTCAGAGATTGCGGATACGGTGGGTGATGGGGCAGTTAACATCAGTGTGGGCGATACTTCATCTGGTGGTAGTGGCAGAGGAATTACGAATACTTCAAAAGCAAGTATTGAGGATGTAGTTACAAATTACCGTGTAGATCTAAACCGCTACCGAAAAATGAGGTGGTAGGATGGGGATTAACTACGCTAAACATCGCAAGTCAATAGAGCGCATGTATGAGGATACTTGTACGATATTTCGTCATCGCAGTGTTAAAGATCCCATAAAGAAAACTACGAGACTCGAGCCACAAAAACTGTTCGAAAACTTAAAGTGCAAACTATCAAAAGCAGGATTGCCTAAGAACGGACAGACTGAGGCGCAGAATGACGTTGTTTTCGATGCGAAACTATTTATTGCACCAGAGATTGAGATTTTACAAGGCGACTTAATAGAGGTTGTGAGGGCTTCTACAGGTCGCAAGGAATCATATACAGCAGGAAAGCCATTCCCGCCTTATAGTAGCCATCAAGAGATAAGCCTATCCTTTAGGGGATGGGCTTAATTTTGAAGTGGGGAGAATTTGATTTCTCGGCGCTAGAACGTATGACCAATCACATGAGGACATCTATGGAAAATGGAATCATTGAGAAGTTTATGCATGATTTCATACTTGAAGTAGCTTTTCGCGCGGAACGTAAAATCAAACCACGCACACCATTAGGTGAAACGGGAGAATTACGCCGCAGCTGGATGGTTGGAAAAGTAGAGCGTCATGGGAACGATTTTGTCGTGGAAATCTACAACAATACGGAATACGCCATATTTGTTGAGTACGGACATCGGACAGGTAAAGACCTCACTGGCTGGGTGGACGGAAGGTTTATGATGACAATATCCATGAAGGAAATCGAACGTGAATTACAGACTTACTACGATAAACATGTTACTAGACTACTGGATGATTTAATGGGGGGCTGAGCATGAGTCAAGTGACATTTAATGAAGTACGTTATGCGGTTCATGCTGCTCTTGATGTGGCTTTTCCGTTAATGCCGATATTTGATGAAGAGATTAAACAAGGGCTAAAACCACCGGGCTTTTTTGTTAAGCTGCTTGAGCCTAGCCATAGTCATGAGTTAAATAACAGGTACATGCGATATCACCCACTGGATATTCACTATTTTGCCGATGGCAGAAAAAATGATGACATGTACGCTATGGGCGAGCAGTTAACAAGCGTACTAGAGTTGATAAATATAGGTGGTCGCTCTTGTGCAGGGAAGAACATGAGGATTGTGATCATCGAAGATGTATTGCATTTTTTTGTGGATTATAACTTTAAAGTGTGGCGCAAAGAACCACAATATCCATTAATGCAGACACTTGAGCATAAGGAGGTAATAAATCCGTGACCGAAGTACAAGGTTTTACTAAGGCCCGATTATTGGGGTCTGAACAATTTATGCCTATCCAGAAAGACATCTTAACCGCACTGCTAGATGACGATAAATTATACTCTGTGGATGATGCTAAACGGAAGATTGAGCAGTATCTAAAGAAGGAGGCAAGATAAATGGCATCTGGAAACTGGACAACGACAAACAAGGAAAGACCAGGCGTATACGTGAATTTCACTTCTGAGCCACAACCACTCGGAACTGTAGGAGATCGTGGTGTAGTGACTATCCCGCTAGTAATGTCATGGGGTCCTGCAAAGACGGTTATTGCTGTTGACGCTGGAGCGGATACGTTTAGTACATTAGGGTATTCGCTTGCTACTAGTGAGATGCTGCTAATACGTGAGTCTTTGAAAAGAGCTAAACGATTACTTCTCTATCGTTTAAATGCTGGAACTAATGCGACAGCAACGCTAGGAACGTTGACTATGACAGCGAAGTATGGCGGTATTCGGGGAAATGATATTCGAATTGTGAGTGCGGCTAATGTTGATCAAGCAGGCACTTTTGATGTGATGACTTATGTATCTGGTGCATTGGTAGATGAACAAATTAAAGTGCCTAACGTTGGAGCGCTTAAAGCTAATGACTGGGTTAACTTTAGTGGAACAGGGGCGTTAAGTGCTTCTGCTGGTGTGCCATTGCAGGGCGGTTCAAATGGTACGACAACTAACGCTGATTTCACAGACTACATGGCGGCCATTGAAATTCATAACTTCGATACACTAGCTTACACGGGTGTAGATGCAACGCTGAAAGGAATATTCACAAGCTTTTGCAAACGACTAAGAGATGTTGAGGGCAAAAAGTTACAAACCGTTTTAGAAAACTACCCTACTGCTGATTATGAGGGAGTTATCAGTGTTAAAAACGGTGTGGTACTTGCTGATGGAACAACACTTACAGCGGCTCAAGCAACTGCGTGGGTAGCAGGAGCAACGGCGGGGGCACAAATCAACCAGTCGTTAACTTATTCGGCGTATGACGGTGCTGTTGATGTCTCACCGCGTTATACGCACAGTCAGATCGTTGCAGCACTTCAAGCTGGAGAGTTCGTATTTACCTTGAGCAATCAACGGGCAATAGTCGAACAAGACATTAATTCACTTAAAAGTTTCACTCCAGCAAAAGGTAAGCAGTTTGGAAAAAACAGAGTGATTCGTGTTCTTGATGGAATTAATAATGATTTTGTTCGTATTTTCTCTGATTTCTATCTGGGCAAGGTTTCGAACAATGCAGATGGCAGGAACCTCTTGAAGGGAGATTGCATCAAACATATGGAACTGTTGCAACGGATTGAAGCAGTGGAGAACTTTGATTCACAAACTGATATAACCGTATCTGTAGCTGATGGACAATCAGACGGCGTGTATATCGAGTCATACGTCCAACCAGTAGATAGTATCGAGAAAATTTATGTGTTGGTTAAAGTGGGAGGTGCAGCATAATGACATTCTTTAGAGAGTCAGATGCAGTAAGTGGTAAGTATGCTAAAGCTTTTGCGATAATTAATGGCCGAAAAGAAGAATTGTTTTATGCAAAATCACTAGAATCAACAATTGAAAAAAATAAGGTTGATGTACCTGTTCTCGGCAAGGTGAATACACCAAAACGTTCAACGGGCTGGAGTGGAACCGGCTCAATGACAGTCTATTATGTCACATCAGCGTTTCGTCTGTTGATGCACAGATACATTAAGACTGGACAGGACTTTTGGTTTGATCTTCAAGTTACAAATGAAGACCCTAGTTCCTCAACAGGAAAGCAAACGGTCGTGTTGATAAATTGCAACATAGATAGTATTACTGCAGCACAATTTGACACAAGTAGTGATGATATGCTGGAAGAGGAAATTCCATTCACATTTAGTGACTACGACTTGTTAGACAAATTCAATACAATTACAGGTGTCTAATAGATACCTGATACCAGGAGGTAATTATGAGTTCATTACAGGAGTTTTTGAATAACAATCCAATCGATAACATAACAAAAGAGGTGCCTATTTCAGAACGCCTTAAGGATGATAAAGGTAATTTGCTTTTATTTAAAATCAAAGGAATGACGGGTGATGAATTTGAAGATTTACGGAAGAAGTCTACAAAAACTGATCTCAGGAAAGGAAAACGGTCTGTTGCGTTTGATAATAAAACCTTTAACGAACAAATGGTTATTAACCACACAATCGAACCAGATTTCAAGTCTGCTGCTAGCATCGAGGCTTTAAAATGTACTAGCCCTTCGCAGTACTTGAACAAAGTGCTTCTAGCCGGTGAAATAATTGAGCTGAGTAATCAAATTCAAACGCTGAGTGGATTTGAATTAGACCTTTCAGAATTGGTAGAAGAGGCAAAAAACTAATAGAGGAGGGCGATGGCGAGGCTAACTATGCTCACTATGCCCTCCATAAGCTACACATACTCCCAAGTGTGTTTGCCGACTTGCCGAGGAGAGAAAAAGCATTTGTAATGGCATCTATAGATATAAAAATAAAAAGGGACAATGAAGAAACAAAAAAACTGAAACGCAAATAGTAGGAACCTCGTACTTGTGGTAAAATGAATTGCATTTACCATTATTAGGGGGTTTCCTATGACTGATCTCTTTGGAATCGTATGGCTACTAACTGGAATTTGTTTAGTAATATTCGCTATTCTTTGGATAGTAGCTAGTAAAAAACGTACTAGAACGAAGGGACATAAGACCATGACATTGACATCATTCTTTTTGTCATTGATCTTTTTTATTAGTTTTATAGTCTCTGTTGCGATCGAACCAGCTCCAGAAACAGCTAACAACAAGGATATCACTCAAAGCGCTGAGAAAGCGTCAAAGGTTAATGTAATAATTAATGCATCGCAATTTAGTGGGATCACACTTACCGAGCTTAAGGATATCATGGGTACGCCCGAATCTGTTAAAGGATGGAACTTTAAAGCACCTAGTAGAACGTACGAGGCTACTGACGTTACTTATGAGAATAACAAATTTGAATTTATAATAATCGATAACAAAGTCGTAAGGTTAACTTACTATGGTAGTACCGATGAGTATAGTAATGACCAACAAATACCTGAGTTATTTGGCATTAAGATGACACCAGGAATGTCGGTCAATAGTAATGGTGGATCAATACGGTTCGGTTCAATAGATGATAAAATTGACGATCTATGGGTGACCACTTTAGATATTGCTGCGACCTATAAAGTGACATACGACATGACATATTTTAAATGACACCCTTTGGGGTGTTTTTTTATTCCTTTCTAAATGAGGTGATAGTATCGCATCAGTTACGTCAAGCTTAAAGATGATAGATGGCATGTCCAACACTTTAAATAGAGTAATTAAACGTATGGAATCCTTGTTAGGTACGGCAGAACGATTGAATAAAGTTATGTCATCGTCTAAAGGGAATAGTTTGATACCAGCAAAGACAATTAGCGACCAAAACCAAGTAGTGAGTAAAAATCAACAAATTATTCATCTCACACAAGTCATCAACAACAACTACAACCAAATAAATAACACCATCCATAACAATAATCAGACACTAAATCAAACAAATAATACTCTTAGCCAAGTGGCTAGTAAACAAAATCAAATTAATTCTGGATTGCGTAGAGGTAAGAAGGAATCATTTGATATGCTTTCCAATTTTCAAGGCATGGTAGCTGCATACTTAACTTTTCAGGGAGCTCAGGGAATAGCTACAGCTAGTGACAGCTATGTTAATAGCCTAGCTCGAATTGATATGATTAATGATGGCTTACAGACGACAGCTGAACTCCAGAATAAGATATTCGCTGCTGCAGATCGCTCTAGGGGTAGCTATACGGATATGGCTGGCGTAATCGGAAAGATGGGCGTATTAGCCAAAGATGCATTTAAGAGCAATGACGAACTTGTCGCATTTTCTGAACTTATGCAAAAGTCATTCCGTGTAAGTGGTGCGTCTACTATGGAACAACAATCCGGTATGTATCAATTATCGCAAGCGATGGCATCTGGTAAGTTGCAAGGGGATGAGTTTCGATCGATTATGGAGAATGCCCCTATGCTAGCACAAGCAATTGCGAAGTTTACAGGAAAATCGATGGGTGATCTTAAAAAAATGTCGGCAGAGGGTACAATTACAGCTGACATCATTAAGGGAGCCATGTTTTCTGCTGCTGATGATATAAATGCAAAGTTAGATTCAATGCCCAAAACATTCGGTGATATTTCTAATCAAATACGCAACACAGCTCTCAAATCGATGGGCCCAGCTATCCTTAAAATTAGCGAAATGCTTAATGATCCAGCTACGCAACAAAACCTGAGCAATTTGGGTAACGTTTTTGGAGCTGTTGCGGTAGCCGCGGTATGGCTCTTAAATGCGGTAGCGCAAACTTATGGTTTTTTTGCGGATAACTGGCCTACGATTAGTCCTATTATTTGGGGTGTAGCAACAGCGCTAGGAGCTATGGCAATAGGTACAAAGGCGGTAGCAATCGCTACTGCGATAGCAACGGCGGCTACTAAAGCAGGAACCATCGCATTTGCTTTAAAGACCGCTGCGACATTAGGATTAGCTGCTGGATGGCGAACACTTAATACAGCGATGAAGGCTAATATATTTGTCTTAATTATATCCGTAATCATTGGTCTAATTACGTGGATTGTTAAACTGTGGAAGACAAATGATAAATTTGCAGAGGGGTTAATGCGAGTGTGGAATAGCATTTTAAACTTTTTTGATCGTATTCCGGCGTACTTTTGGCAACTGGCAGAATGGTTAATGACACCGTTTGAATGGTGGGCTGATAGCATTGGGAAAATTTACGATACAGTAATAAACGGAATCATAAAAGGTATGAATACGGTGCTGAAATTAGTGAATAAAGTAAGTGGCAAATCCTACGAGATATCTGCAGAGTTTAGTTTCGATAAAATTACAGCTGGTATGAATGATATCGTTGCTTTAAAGAAAACAGAAGCCTATGCCAATGCTGCTGAGAAAGCAGCGGAACGTGAGGCGAAATTGCAAGAGAGCATGAAGGCAAGAGCCGCTGACGAAGCACTTAAGAATACTGAAAAAGAAGTTGCTAATGAGGAACCGTTTGATTTTTCTGGCGCTGCTGATGCTATAGATATAGGTAATGTAGACAAGGTAGGGGAGCTAGGCAAGATCAATGACACGGTGGATATTAGTAGTGAAGATCTTAAGCTAATGCGTGAAATCGCTGAAATGAACAACATCCAGAACTTCATTTCGTTATCTCCTAAAATGTCATTTGGAGACACGTATATACGCCAAGATGGTAGATCTATTGATGAAATCGTTTCAAATATTACTAATAAGCTAACGGAAGAGATAGCTTCAAGCGCTAAAGGGGTGTTTAGGATTGAGTAAGTATGGGGTGTATCTATCTATTAATAATCAAGATGATGGCTTTCAACTCCCAATTAACCCGTCAAGCATTGAAGCAAGCGAAGGTAGTAATGGACAAACTTACGACATCATAAAGCTTGGTGAAATTAATGTTATTAAAGCTCGTAGCCTTACGCAATATTCTTTCGAAGGGATATTTCCTGCACAAAGATATCCATATCTCTCCGTGGAAAGTCCACGTACACCTAAAGCATACGTTGAAGACATTGAAAAATGGATCGAATCGAAACGACCAATTAGATTCGTTTATACGGGCAAAAAATATGCTAATGGTAAATCATTTGAAATAAATGAAGCAGTAAGTATCGAGTCATTTAACTGGAAAGAGACAGCAGGACACGGGGGAGACATAACCTATTCGCTTAAACTTAAAAAGTATGTTTTTTACGCTGCTCGACGTATTTCCATACAGGGAGCATCAAGGGGGACATCAAAATCATATGTCGCTGCCCCTGCAACACGGCCCAACGATACTCAGCCACCTAAGGTATATGCGGTAGTGGCTGGTGACACATTGTGGGCCATAGCGAAACGAACGTTAGGTGCAAGTGCGAGGTGGAAGGAAATACAGTCATTGAACAAATTAACCGACTCCCAAGTTAAATCATTACGTATTGGTCAATCTCTAAAAATACCGAGGTGATTCGCAATGATAGAGATGATTATAGACAACAAGAACGGAAATGTATGGGATGTGTCAGAAATTGTGTCCAGTATAACATGGAAAACAAGTCGGGTTGGTCGCCCGAGTAGCTTGGATTTCACTTTGATTAAAAATGCACTATATGAAGAAAAAGCTTTCACATATAACAATGGCGATGTTGTCAGGTTTAGATACAACAGTGCAAATGTCTTTTATGGCTACATTTTTAACTCTGATGGCGGCAAAGATGAAGCAGTGAAAATTAAGTGCTATGATCAGATTCGCTATCTGTTAAATAAAGAAACATATGTGTTCGCAAATGTGACAGCTTCCGATATTGTTAAGCAAATTGCAAAGGACTTCAATTTGAAGATAGGAAGAATTGAAGATACGATTTATAAAATCCCAACCATGATAGAAGATGGTCAGACACTTATTGATATAGGCACGAAAGCACTAGATCTCACATTAATAAATTCAGGAAAAAACTATGTGCTCTTCGACGACTTCGGGGCATTAACGCTTAGAAATGTTGAAAATTTACTCGTTGATTTTATCATAGGTGATGGTAGTTTAATGACTGATTATCAACTTAAGAGTAGCATCGACGAGAGCACTTACAATCGAGTCAAGTTGTTCAAAGACAACAAAGAATCTGGTAAGCGTGAGGTTTTTATTACTCAGGACAGTACTAACATTGCTCGATGGGGAACGTTGCAGTTGTATCAATCTGTAGACGAAAAAATGAATGAAGCTCAAATTACACAATTAATGGATCAATTAATTAAACTTCACAATCGGGAGTCGAAGTCATTAAAGATACCAGCTATCGGTGACGTTAGGGTTAGAGCTGGAAGTTACGTACCGATCATGATAGCGGAGTATGCTATTAACCAACCATTTCTCGTTGACGAGTGCACCCACCGTTTTGAAGGGGTTGACCATACCATGCAAGTCGACATGAAGGTGATATCTTGAGTAACCTATTATCAACAATTAAAAATGCAGCAAGAGACGCAATTGAAGCTTCTAACCCCGTGAATTTACTTATGGGCGTTATAAAATCAGAAGATCCGCTCGAAGTAACCGTTGATCAACGGTTTACACTCGGTGCGGATTTTTTAATTGTGCCAGAGTCGTTAACTCGGTTGGTGTTGGATTTACGGCATACTCACCAATACACCGACTCAAGTGACAGCGGAACTGCTAACAAGAACACTACAGCAGCTTTACCAGTAGAACCGTTCGTCATTCGTCGGGGGCTAGAAAAAGGTGACAAAGTGCTCTTGCTACGAATTCAAGGTGGTCAAAAGTTTTTAGTTATGGATAGGGTGGTGGGCTAGATTGATACCTGTAGGGAGTACGTTGAATAGTGATATTGTACAAGAGGTTCAGCAGCCATCTTTAACATGGAGAATTGATTTTGAAAGAGGGCGTATATCAGGAATGGTTGATGGACTAGATGCAGTTAAGCAAACGGTTTTTAATATCTTTAACACAAAACGGTTTGCTCACCTAATCTATAGCTCAAATTTTGGTCATGAATTTGACTATGCGATTGGGCTAGGGCCATTATTTATGCGTTCTGAAATGTCGAGGATGGTAAAGGAAGCACTATCTCAAGATGATCGTATTTTAAGTATTGATGATCTGCGAATCGAAACAATAGGCGACAGGGCCCTTGTAACATGTCAAGTTGTTACTAGTTTAGGCACGTTTGAACAGAGGCAGGAGGTGGGCCGAATTGTATGAGCATTTAACCTATGAGTTTATCTTGCAACGAATGCTAGATCGTGTTCCTGACACAATTGATAAAAGAGAGGGTAGCTTAATTTATAATGCACTAGCACCTTCTGCGGCAGAACTTGCCCAAGCTTATATTGTGTTAGGCATAAACGATAATCTAGCATTTGCGGATACAAGTACGGGTGAGGAATTATCTAGAATTACTGCAGAAGATGGGGTTAATCGTGCACCGGCAACGACTTCAAGGCGTAAAGGCACGTTTACAGGAAATGCCGGTGCACTTATAGATATACCTATTGGGAGTAGATTTAGTATAGAGAACGTTACTTTTGTAGCGACCTCAAAAATAAGTACAGGTGTATTTGAAATGACCTGTGAGCAGTCCGGAAGCAACGGTAATAAGCAATTTGGAGCGCTACTTCCGATTGTGTATATTAACGGTTTAGAAACGGCTGCACTGGGAGAAGTTTTGATACCTGGTGAAGACGAAGAGGATGACGAGACTTTACGAGCAAGGTATTATGCCTTTGTTAACGAACCACCATTTGGGGGTAATGTCTCAGACTATAAAGAAAAGGTAAATGAGATTGATGGTATTGGTGGGGTAAAGGTTTACCCCACATGGAATGGTGGAGGCACAGTAAAGTGCACAATCATTGCTTCTGATTGGAGTCAACCTACCACTTCGCTTATTAGTGCAGCACAAATGATTATTGACCCAGTTGGACATAGTGGGAAGGGCATGGGTACTGCACCTATAGGCCATACTGTTTCAATTGTCGGAGTACAAAATACGATAATTAACTTCGTATCTGTACTCACCCTAAAAGCAGGAGTTACAGTTGGACAGGTACAAGCCCCCATAACTAATGCTATCAGTAATTACTTACTAGAGTTAAGGCAAGATTGGGCCGAACAAGATCAAACAGTAGTTAGGGTTGCCATGATTGATGCGGCCATTCTCACGATCGCTGGAGTAGTTGACGTTTCAGGAACAAAACTGAATGGTACGGCTGCTAATGTAACTATGGCTGTAGATAGGATTCCTGTTGTTGGGACGGTGACATTAAGTGGCTAATCGAGTAGTT
Organism: Paenibacillus sp. L3-i20; assembly: GCF_022180385.2. GTDB lineage: Bacteria > Bacillota > Bacilli > Paenibacillales > Paenibacillaceae > Pristimantibacillus. The sequence goes on along the minus strand of NZ_BQME02000002.1, from coordinate 1,622,583 downwards.
AAACACTTACCTGAGTTTTACCGTGATATACAGGATTTTAGAGAGCTTGATGTAACGGTCAGTGAGGAACTAAATAATATCGACTCTGCAATAAACCAGTTGTTGGACAATCGATTTGTAATGACTAGTAGTGTGGAAGCAATTGAGCGGCGAGAGAAAATACGCCGTATTAACGCTGACCCAAACGTGGAATCGCTGGAATTTCGAAGGCTTAGAATACTTAACCGTAATCAAACGAAGCCGCCGTTTACAATACGATATTTACAACAGCAACTAGATAGATTAGTTGGGGTTGGCATGACTATTGTTACCGTGAATTCTCAGCAATTTATCATATCAGTCATGACAAATATTGAAAATGCACTCCTCTTTCGTGAGGTGCACTATACGATCAACATAGTTAAGCCGGCTAATATGTTGTATCAGCAATCAACTTCGCTCGGTGAAAAGATTGGGTTTAAAGAAAGCATCTCTCGAAAAAGTGTCACATGGAATTACAAACTAGGGTCATGGAAAGTTGGAGAGAAGCCTTTTGCAACACTGGGGAGTGAGGTGGTTATTAAATGATTACAACTCAATTGATTGGTGATGCTGCTCGTTATGTAGATAGTCGAATCGCAAAGGTAGTGCTAAATGGAACTTATACTATAACTAATTTCGCTAAAAAATCCACCACGGGTGGAACTGTTGCGATAAATTATCTAGTTCCAGTAAGTGGAGTATCACTTATAACGCTAATCGAACTTAAGGACGCAAATAATGTAGTTTTATCAACTAATCCCGTTAACGTCCCAATAGCAGCAGATACAATGTTAATGCAAACAATTGAGGTAAAAGAGGTGACAAGTTAATGGCAAAAACTAACTGGGCACTGGATGATACTGTACTGCCCACAGACTTAAATCAAATTGGCACAGAAATTAATACGGCGATTAAGAATGCAGGAGAGGCAAATAGCGCAGTTGCTGGTGTGTCAACACAATTAACTACTCATATGAATGATACAACCGGAGCACATGGAGCGACTTCTGAGGCTATCCCTGGTACTTTAGCTGAAAGGACTGCCGATGGATGGCTTGCGGGTGTCGGGTTTGCATCAAGTGCCCCACAGGGAACAGCACCGTTTTGGACACAATCCACAACGCTAGTTGAGCGATTCAATTCCGAATTTTTTAATGGATTACGTAGTAGTGATTTTTACCGCTATGGCGGTAATACAGGTGTAACAAACGCTGACACACACATCGGAAATGGGTTTTACTGTACGCCCGATACTTTCGTTGGTAGTCCATTCCCCGGACAAAATGGCTCCAATCAAGGGTATCTTGAACACATTAGCTGGTTTGGTCGTACGGACTATGCTTTACAAAGACATACACCAATAAATGCAAATATTTCAAATAGATACCGAATCAAAAACAATGGGAAATGGCAGCCATGGGTGACAACATGGGATTCAAGCAATGACGGTGCTAACAGTGGCTTAGATGCAGATAAATTGCATGGCATGCCGCCTTCGTGGGTGCAAGATGCTGACTCAATAGTAGCAAGGGATAGTAAAGGGGACATTACAGCGCGTCAATATGTTTCAGTTGTAGGAACAGGTACAGCGCCACTTAAGGTGTATTCCACAACTCCAGTCCAATATCTCAACGTCGATTTACTAGACAGCAAACATGCTAGTGATTTTGACTTAAGAACGAATGGCTCAACTACGGACTTTAATGCCGCACTAACACATGGCAAGTATGGGTTTGCTTCTGTTGTTGCAAATTCTTGGCGCGGTGGAATGTTATATGGTGTACTTGAAGTTATAGTAAGCGATTTTGGAATACACAATAATAGGGATAACTGGATATGGCAAAAAGCATATACAACAGATTCCGAAACATTTATAAGAAATAAAGTTAATAGTAGCCCATGGACTGCATGGCAACCAATATGGACTGGCATAAATAGTGATTTTGCAACAAATGCCGATGTTGGAAATAAGGCATCATTAGCAACGTCGAACAAGACGAACCTTGTAGCAGCTATAAACGAGGTTTTTACATCTGCCAGTGACGGTAAAGCAGAAGTTGCCGCTGTGATTACTGGTAGAGAAGTACCGACAGCGGCAAATGCTTCATATACAGTAATGGCTAATAACATTAAAAAAATTCCAGCAATACGAGCAGGAGCTATGTGGGAATTACGCTCTACTCCTGAACTTGATTTGAACTCAGTTTGTTATGGCAATGGATTATTTGTAGCATTCTCAACTGAACAAACATCAACAAATTTTATGACATCTACCGATGGGATTAACTGGACATTGAGAACGAGTCATTTCGGTTGGTGGACTCCTTTCTATGCCAATGGATTATTTGTTGCAGTAACTAGTAACGCAACTGCGGGATATAGAGCTATGACATCACCAGATGGTATTAACTGGACATTGAGAGCAACTCCTGCTGATATTGGTTGGGGATCAATTGCTTATGGTAATGGGATTTATGTAGCTGTATCCGATTCTGGAGTAGGTAATAGAGTAATGACATCACCTAATGGAATAAATTGGACACTTAGAGCTGCACCGATCAATAATGATTGGAATTCTGTTGTTTTTGGCAATGGAATTTTTGTAGCTGTAGCCAGTAGCGGTACTGGAAATAGAGTAATGACATCTTCTGACGGTATTAGTTGGACTTCACGAACTAGTGCGGCAGATAATGGCTGGTTATCAGTTTGTTATGGAGATGGATTATTCGTAGCCGTTTCATTTACTGGTACAGGTAATCGAGTAATGACATCACCTAACGGGATTAACTGGACAATAAGAACAAGTGCATCAAATATTAATTGGTACTCTGTAGCATATGGTGCTGGAATGTTTGCTGCAGTAGGTACTACAGGAACTGGAACAAGAGTAATGACATCTTATGATGGAATTACATGGACAATGCGTACAGGGAATGCCACAGGATATTGGAGATCCGTTTGTTTCGGAAATGATAAATTTGTGGCTGTTGCTGGTAATGGTGACGGCACCGTTGCGAATAATCGAGTAATGACATCTTCAACTCATATGTAGATAAACAATCTTTAGTTCAAAGCTCTACCTAAACGGTAGGGCTTATTTTTATGCAGAGAGGGGCAAGTAGATGTCGGACAACCCGATGGATAAATTAAACGAAACAATGGTTAATGTAAGGCTCGATATTCGGGAGCTAAGTACTAAGGTTGATGGTATGTCCGATGTAAAGAGAGAAGTAGTCCAAGCAGGCAAAGTCGCTGATGAAGCTCTCGATAAATCAGAATCGGCCCATCACAGAATAAATCGTATCGACAAAATCACTTTTTGGGCGGGTACGACAATTGTAGGTGGAGTCGTTATTGCACTTTTAAATATGCTATGGAGGAGTGGTGGTAAATGATCAAGTCCATCAATATAAACGGCGTTAGCATCATTTACTCTATTGCCAACCCTAAAGTTGATGATATCTTTGTGGCTGCAAAAACAGGAGCGACAGTCAAAGAGACTGCCATAGCAGAAGGTGCTACAGTAGCAGCTAACCTTAATTATGCCCACACTAAAGACGGTATCCCGATTGGTCGAGTGATCGTTAATGGCAAAGTGGTTAATGGAGACATCGACAAAACGATACCGCGGGAAGAGCTCTACATGCTGTCCGATGGGTCGCTTCATATCGGCAAGGCTCCCAAAACTGCAGTATGGGCCAAACAAGGGTCACCGCGTTTACTTTTAAACGGGAAGAATGTAGTTGCAAACAGCGTCATACGTGACCAACTCCATCCGAGTATATGGGCAAACAACGCCAAGCACGTACGTATAGCACACGGTGTTACGGCTGACAACAGACTTGTTATTGTCCGAACGCTGAGTAAGGTCACGCTCAATGCACTCACAGCTATTATGAGTGCGTTGGGCTGTGTGCAAGCTCTTAATGGTGACGGCGGCGGCAGTGCTTACTTGTGGCCTGCTGATAACGGTAGTGGCCGTAAAATGGGAGCAACATTATGTATTAAACAGGGAGGTAAGGTTAAGCCGATGAAAGAACTCAATATTAAAGAGAATTTTATCCCGAAAGGTCGAGGGAATAGAACGGGTTATACAATGAAACCCGAATACATTACTATCCATGAAACGGGGAACAAAGCTGCAGATGCGGAGGACCATGCGAAATATCTCAAGGGAGATACTGCCGCAAGTAAGCCAGTATCATGGCATTACACTGTTGATGATAATGAGACTATTCAGCACTTACCTACTGACGAGAGTGGATGGCATGCAGGGGACGGAGCTTCGGGACCTGGTAATAGGAAGTCTATTGGTATTGAGACTTGCGAACACGCGGGTATCAATCAAGAGGTCGCTTGGTTAAATACAGCGAAGCTAACGGCGTGGTTGCTATTTACTCTTAACTTACCGTTGTCAGCAGTCGTGCAGCATAGCAAGTGGTCTGGAAAAGATTGTCCTCAAGACTTGCGTAAAAGTGGCAGATGGCAATGGCTGCTAGACAATGTAACAAGGGAATTAAAACTGCTAGATCCATTACCAGAAGAAAAGCCTCCTGTCTCAATCGTCGAGGGGTTCAATGATATTAATGGTCATTGGGCAGAGAAAGCGATTGTTAAGGCTAAACGAGCCGGCGTAATGAATGGCGTGACCTCTGATCGATTTGCTCCGGACGAGCCATTAACGAGAGCGCAGACTGCTACTTTGCTGGATCGGCTTGGATTACTACGAGAGGGGGTGAAATAGAAAATGGAAAATGAAATTATCCAATATATCACTGAAAAAGCACTGGTGCTTATACCGGTGCTTTTTATTATCGGCTTGCTGCTTAAGAATACGCCGAAGGTTGCTGACTGGTCGATTCCTTGGGTACTACTAGTGTTTGGAATAGTGGGAGGAATCCTAGTCGTTGGTGATGTAGTGCAGGGTGTAATACAAGGCGTACTTCTTACTGGAGCTACGGTGTTATCTCACCAGCTAGTAAAGCAGACGATTAAAAAGTAGTAAACACAACGAAGCCCGCCGACCATCATGAACTGACCCCAAAAAGTTGGACACTTTAATTAAGCTGCGTTATTGGACTGTAGCCGGTATTCTACTGGGGACAGTCCATTTAGTTTTTCCTTAGTTCTACGATGATTATAATAATGTATGTATTCATGGAGTTCCTTAATAAACTCTTCTGTGGATGAGAAGGTTTGTATGTACCAAAGTTCTGTTTTGAGAATGCCGAAAAAGTTTTCTATAACAGCGTTATCGAAGCAATTTCCTTTTCGAGACATGCTTTGAATGACCCCATTCTTTTTAAGGGTATGGCGGTAATGTTTATGTTGATACTGCCACCCTTGGTCAGAATGGAAAGTTAGCTTATGCCTCTTTGGTAGCTTATTCATCGCTTGTTCAAGCATATTAGATACCATAGATAATGAAGGACTATGGGAAACGGTGTAACTGATGATCTCCTGGTTGTATAGATCCATGACAGGAGAAAGATAAATTTTATCTCCGAACAAATGAAACTCAGTAACATCTGTTACCCATTTTTCATTGAGCTTCTCCGCTTTGAAATCTCTCTCTAAGACGTTTGGAGCTATTTTACCTACTTCTCCCTTGTAAGAGCGGTATCTCTTCCTACGAACCATGCAGTACAGTTCAAGCTCTTTCATAAGCTTCTGTACAGTTTTATGGTTAATCTTCTTCGTTTTCTGCAATTCTCTAGTCATGGTGCGGTATCCTGCACGACACTTTAATTCTTCTTTGAAAATATATACCATAGCAACCTTGACCTCTGCATATTTATCGGGTTTGCTCCGATTTTTGACATGGTAATAATAAGTACTTCGTGGAATACTCGCTATTTTCACAAGTTTATTAACATCGTGCTTATGCCTTAGTTCATAAATGATTAAAGCCTTTTCCTCATTCGTAACTTTCTCTTTTCCTGAACTAAGGCATGTAACTTTTTTAGGTAATCAACTTCCATACGTAAACGCCTATTTTCTTGCTCCATATCCTCTACAGAATCGACATTAGACCCTGCTGGTTGGACAGGTTCACTGTTGCTCTTCTTGCGGCCACGACGATCTATATAGAGGCTGTCAGCTCCATCTGTAAGGTACTGTTTCTTCCACTTGCGAATGGCGCTGTCTGCTATTCCGTGCTTTTTAGAAGCTCCTTTATAGCTTAATTGGTTATTATGCATATCTTCTAGAATAAACAACTTCTGTTCTCCAGTGAATGTACGTTTAGTAGTTTTATCCACCATGCCATGTTCACCATTGTTGATGTAGGCAGCCACCCATTGATTTACAGTGACATGATTCATTCCATATTTACGAGCTGCCTCATTTTCTGATAAACCATTTTCAAGAACTTCATGAACAACCTTTAGTCGAATTTCCTTGTTGTATTTATTCATAAATAAAAAACCGCACCCCTTTGCCTGGACTAGTATATCATGTGTCCAACTTTTTGGGTGCGGTTCATCATGGTTAGCGGGCTATTTTTGTGTTTTTAATGTTAATTGCATCGTCCCAATTACCCATTTTGCATCATGTTTGCCATTGAGTAAATATTGGATTTGTCCATGAATTGCTTGTAAGTGTGATCAGCACGACCCACCCGTCCAGCAATGAGCGTCACGCCATGCCCATGGTCAAATACTACGTGTATCCACTCTTGGATGTCGTCGACATCCTTCTTGGTTATGTAAAACGTTTGTATACTTTTAAAACCACTAATGGATCTATCTTCTTTTTGATGCTCCTCTACAAGTTGCATCACTTCGTCCACCAATTTTTTATTCCCTTTTGAAACTTCTAATAGGCGGTCTGAATTAATTTCAAAATCGAAATATTGCGAAAAAATAGAACGTTTTTTGTTATCCTGATTAGCTAACTTGGAAATATCGGAAATACACTCATGCTCGTGATTTTTCGGCTTACCTACTCGAAGCAATGATTCAGTTTTAGATTTCATCGTTTCACCACGCTCCTACGTCCATTTGTATTCATTTCTCACTCATTTAATGCATGTGAAGTAGTCAGGGGCTATACGCCCATGTTGATTGAAACTTGTTAACTTAGGTTAGACATAAGCCCTAACGGACTATCCCCCGTTGGGGCTTTTTGTAATTTCAGGAAAAGGACAAGTAATTGATGTTAAACAATCCGAAATTCGTTGTAGTCGAGATCATCCCAACCATGTTCTGCAAGAAAAACATCTTCGTCAAATCCAATTGCTTCTAGTGCTTGTTCAACCGTCATCGACTGATTTGTGATAACTTCGCCAACCAAAATGTTCTCGTAGAATACTTTTATCATAAGTTCTCCTTATCAACTCGCCGCCCTTTGTCGGCTGTCAGCTCCCCATGTCGTCCCTTGCTGTGATTTCATCATAACATATAGTTAATTACATGTAAATAATTATATTTAAATTAATTTTCTAGGTACGATTCTTTTTATTCTTTTCATAATGCTCCAAATCTTCACGCAGATACAGCCTTGTTTTTCGGACTTCCCCAAATTCTGTGAATGGCAGGATTTGTTCTGTTGATACAGATTGATTGAATCCTGAGACAGATTGTTTTGTGATTTTCCGTGCTTCGTCCTGCATAACCAAGTTGTCTTGAATCCATTGTTTAATTACTTCTTTGTCCATTTTCCCGAACCTCCAACGCTTTAATATACGGAGCATGATATTTTTCTTCTAATTGCTTTCTTGCATCTATAGCATCAGTAATTTTCTTAAACGGGCCTGCAAAGTAACGTTTTCCTTTAATCGAAAGATTAACTTCGTAGTACTCTTTGCCTTTACGTTGGCGATATGCTACACCTTTATGACCACTCTTACTATCGATTCTCACTGAACTTTTTAGATTTGGAACTAGCACTCCATCTACGGACTTTTCATTAGTTAGTACATCTCTGGCTTTCTTCATTTGTGTAGGTCTTTGGCAACCGCATGATACAACATCACCTTTGCTTAAGCTTGTTGCATTTGCATTTGTGTGTCCCCCACAATCACATTTGCACAACCAAAGAGCATTATCGTTAATGGTTTTGCCTGCTCTTTCTAATGCCACCAACATACCAAATCTTTGATTGGCTAAATCGAGAACATTTTTTGGGGACTTCTTTCTCAAACATCCACAAGACTTTTTAGTTCCTTTAACTAACTGGCCTCTAGTTGCCTTCGTTTCTTCACCACATGAGCATTTACATATCCAAGCAACTTCGTTTCTTAATCGCACAGTATCTTCTTTGACAGTAGTGAGCTCACCAAAAACCATATTTATTTGAATATCGTTTTTGTGCATTACGCCGCAACCTCCTGTTCGTTAATGTTATCCAATAATGCAAATAATATCATGCAAATAAGTGCATGTAAATAAAAAACCACCCGAAGGTGGTCAACTCCAAAAATCACTTTGTTTAACATTCTTCTTTGATAATTTACTTGCTGCATCTGTAAGCAGTTTCCTCGTACTTTTCTTCACCGAATATTCTTGATCATTACAGGCACGTGTAATGGTGTCTCTATGCAGCCCCGTTTCTTCGCTTATGCGCTCTTGCTTAATCATATTAATGTCAAGAAAATCTCCGTATTTTGTACGTTTTTTTCCTATCCCAAACATGCACATCATACCTCCAAACTAATCTAGTTGCGTTTAGTTTGGACGAGTCTCTTAAAATTTATACTCGTACTCTTTCCGAAAAATCGGAAAGTTAACCAAGCATTCGACATATTGTGTAACTAGGTGATCACCTAACACATGAAAAACTGTTTGATTGAGCAACTAGGTACACAACCAGAAAGCAGGTGCTTATATGGGAATAGCCGCAATCGATGCTGGAGGAAAGAACACAAAGTTTTATGACGGAAAGCAACTAATAATGTTTCCGTCCGCTATTGGAATCAATGAATTGGAGCGGAACCTCAAGTCTGAACATGCTCAATTTGAGTACGAGTGGGAGTATGAGGGAAAGAAAGGATTCGCAGGGACGCTTGCGGAGGAAAGCGAGTATGCGGAAAGTAGGAGAGATGATTCAAAGGCACATTTTGACGCAATACTTCGGATACTAATAGCCCTTCATCAATTTGGTGAAGGCATATCATTTAACATCGTGGTTGGTCAACCAATTGAAACGCACAATGAAACTGAAAAGATTGCTATTAAAACCATGCTACAGCGCCGTCACGATCTAACTATAAACGGAAAAGCCAAGACCATCATTATTAATCGATGCGAGGTTACACCAGAAGGAGCTACCGCGGGGTTGCTTACCGTTGAACAAGGGCTAGTCCGGATAATAGATATTGGTAGCGGCAGTGTGAATTATGGAACATTGAAAAATCGAAAGTTTCTAAATAAGGGTAGTTTCACCTTTACAGAGGGAATGGAAAGTAAAACTAATTTGAATATCGAAGCATTTGCTCGCCAGATCGGAACAAAGGCAATTAATAAAAAATGGGGTAAAGAGGATGTGGTGTATCTATGCGGGGGTGGTGCGGAAGTTATCCTTCCTTATTTGAAAGCGGAGTTTTTCCCTAACGGCCAATTACTTGCCGCAGATCCACTTTACTCAAATGTTAAAGCATTTTTCATGATTGCGAGGAAATTATATGGCTGACATTTTAAAAAAACGTATCCAGGTAGTTTTTAACGTGCTCGATCAGGACCAATTGACGTTATACAACTATGTCAAAGGTAAATCCAATCAATCAGCCTATTTGAAGAGGTTAGTACAACGTGATCTTGATGTTGGATTTGTTTTAACGGGGAGTCGGCCAGTCATTGTACCAACAGATAGTGGAGATTTTGATCTAGGGAGTTTTATTGGATGAATTCCTATGGGCGCAAATCGGCTAAGGCGCTGCGGGCGGATTACCCTCAGCATATGCGCGTCAACGCAGAATAATGCACGTACGAGGAGGTAGGACAGTGTGAAATTTTATTTAACATCGACAGGGATGTGTGAGGCTGGTTGGCAATCTGCTTGTGTAAACCCTATGTCACAGGAGGTTAAGTCATTATTAGAGAGGATTAAGGCAGGGGCAAAAATCATTATTGAGCACATTGACTGCAATAAAACCGTTTATCGCATTGGTGCTATTACGCTGGCAATAATGCTTGGTGGAATTGACATCGTATCAGCGGCGAGTGGTGGTATTGATGCTGGAGCTCAAATGATCTATACCAAACTCGTTAATGTCGGTAAGTGGGTCATTATTATTAAAGGTGGATTTGACACGATCAACGCTACGGTTCAAGGAGATTTTGTCACAGCTCGAAAATCGTTTTTGTCCTACCTCCTCGTTTATGTTGTGCTGCTCGGTTTGCCTTGGGCATTCGAACAGGTTGAAACTCTTTTCTTGGATGTGACTTAAGATGCCAATGAAATTTAGAGTAAGCTCACAATTTGGCGCACTGGAAGAGATACGCAACGGGCGAATTCACAATGGGATTGACCTTGCTATGCCAAAAGGAACGGAACTCCACAGTATCGCATCTGGCACAGTAGAGAGGGTAGTAAATAATATAGGTGGATTGGGCAAAGGGGTGTACATTAAGGATGGGAACGGAGATGTGCAGATTTATGGACATCTCGATCAGGTAAGTGTCAAAGAAGGTGCTCACATTGATGTGGGGGATCTGATCGGATTTAGCGGTAATACCGGTCACAGTACGGGGCCGCATCTCCATTTTGGGTTGATGCATGATAGTCAATACGCTGACCCTACGCCATTGCTTAATACTGTTCAACACTATTCAGGTGAGATTGCAGGACCGTCTATTCTCGGCGTAAAAGGACCGGCAATGTGGATCATAGAAAAGGCGACAGGTCACACGCAGGGAGAAATTATATCGAGTGCCAAAACGCATATCATTGATTGGCTGCATGCTGCAGCAAGTGTTGCTTTTGATTTGAGTTTTGGTATTGGGCTAATCGGTTGCGCAGCACTAATCATTTTAGGTGTGGCAGGGCTTAAAGATGGCTTTCGATGGTCGGGGTTGTTATTTGTGGCCAGCTCGGTTATACGAATGTTACTTGGAGGTGCTGCGCAGTGAAATCAATTAAAATCACCAAGTACCTTGAGATTGTACAGCCCGAATATGTTTATCTGCGAATAAAACCAAATAACTCAATTCGGAATCAAGGCACTTATAAAGTAGCAAGGGCGATAGCGGCCATTTATACAAACACCATGAAAAATTTAAAAGCAGAAGAGGAAGAGGTAATAAAAGCGTTTGGGAGGGAGTTTGTAGTCGGGACCAAGTACAGATATGCTCTCCCTCCAAAAGTCTCATATTACATCTACATGGAGCAGCGTAAAGTTGATTTTTACTTTATTGTACCAAAACAATATGTCGGGTATTTTCAAGAAAAGATTTCTGACGTATGGGGCAGTGTGACAATTGAGGCTGTTGTTGAATTGCCAGTGTTCGGGAAAAGGGCAACAAAATACGAACTTGTCTATGACAAAGAGGACGCATTAAGTCTCGTAGCGGATCGTCGCAGCAATGATCTGTTAAGTAGCAACTTAAATACTGTTGAGCTACTGGAGGAGGGAGACAAACTCGGCATCTTCTATAACTTTGTACCAATCAATCAAGTGAGCTGGAGGCATCTATATAAAGCTACGATCACAAAGGTGAACAATCGAATGCCTGTAGATCGCAATAAATTCGGTTCGTCCTTTGCGCTAAAATATGTACTATCTTTTATGGACCTCATGTTTAAGGAAATTGCTCAAACGCTAAGCGGTGAAAAGAAAAAAGATGGCGATAACAACATTATTGAAAGCTTGATTGAGAGATTGAACGGTGCACGAAAAATCAGCGAGAGTACATCAAAAAAAGCTACTAGCACCATCATAGATACACAAATTGTAGTCATGGCAGAAAGCGCAGATTCACTCCGACAACGAAATGCAGCTCGTAGCCTAGCGCAGTCGTTTGACACCGTGACCGAGGATAATCGATTGATTTATAAACCGTACAGGAAGCAGCTATCCTTTAATGATCGTGACATACATGCTGCCCGAAATAAGATAGGGGATCAGGAAGCGCAAAACTTTATCGCTCTGGCCGGGCGTGAAATGCTCGAGCGATATAACTTTATTGATCGAGTAGAAACACATGAGACAGAAATACCAGATGATCTTAAGCAAGGGGTTATGTGTATAGGGGATAACGTCTATCGGGGTCACTCGCAGCAAGCTTTTTTATCGGATGATCGAGAATACAAAAACCTTACTTTGGTACTTATCGGTCCTACCCGTGCCGGCAAATCTACTTTAATAGGTAATCTGAGCAAAGATGCAATTGAAGCCGGTGAGTGTGTCATTATGTTTGATTTTGTTGGACAGTGTGAGTTAAGCAGAGAGGTGTCTGCAGCAATCCCACATGATAAGACGCTCGTTATTGCCTGCAATGATCTACGTAATTTACAAGGCCTTGGTTATAACGAGGTTGGAGTAAGTGTTGATCCATTTGAAGCATATGACAACGCCAAGAAGCAGACCACACAGCTCATGACACTGGTTAATGCGATCAATGAGGACGAAACAAAGCTATCAGCTAAGATGCAACGTTACCTTATTAGCGCTTCACTGGTGACCTTTATAAGTGGCGGTAGCATTCGTAATGTGTTTGATTGCTTGCAAGACCATGAGGTTCGCGATCGGTTAATCAAGGCAATACCTAAGACTCAATCGGGGAACTTGAAAAAATATGTGGGATGGCTCGGTGAGATTGATGACTATGACAAAAAAGGAGTCTTGATTGGGACAAAAGAAACGTACATTGTGGGTATTATTGATCGTTTGAACCAGCTAGAACAAAACGCATACGTGGAAAGGATGCTTGATAAAGATACCCGCGGGAATGTGGATTTGGTCAAAGAGATGCAAAAGAACCAGCTTATCTGTATACGTATGCCGTCAGACATGTTCGGTACTGATTCGGAGCGTGATGTTTATACAACATACTGGAGCACTAAGATATGGCTTGCTTTGCAGATGCGTTCTAAAGGACTATGTGGGGATCGTAGTAAGATGGTTAAGGTCAACTTGATCGTCGATGAGTTATATCAGGTCCAGCATACCGAGCAATACATGCGTTCTAAACTGAGTCAATATGCCAAGTTTGGACTTAAGCCGATTATCTCCGCTCACTATCTCAATCAAATCAAACATATTCGCGATGAGCTCCGCTCTGCAAATGCAAGTTACATGTTAATAAGTGGTTGTGATAAAAAGAATTTTGAGGAATTGAAGTCTGAATTATATCCATACTCAGAGGAAGATTTATTACGGCTACCACGCTTTAACTCATTAAATCTTATTAAGAATAAGGACGGTTATGCAAGGTTTATCACTAGACTTCCTGCCCCGGTAAGGTAGGAAGTCTTTTATTTAATAGTAATTATTGACAGTTCGAATTACTACATGATATATTGTAAATGTCTCGATTGAGACATTATTTTATCCCCAAAAATGTCTCAATCGAGACATTTTTTAAAAAGTAGTAATGTCTCGATTGAGACAAAAACAATCGGGGAGGAAAACAAGTGGACAACAATCCACTCTTTGAAGTTTATACAACGACAGAGGCGGCGGAGCGACTTGAGACATCAAGTAGACAAGTGGCAAGGTACTGTGACAATGGTCTTCTTGTTTACAGAGAGGCAAAAGGAGGACATCTAATTCTAAAAGAAAGTGTAGAAAATTTAAGGATAAAAAGACTTACAAAAAAAGGCAAAATGTAGAGTGAGGACTGGTGAGCGTGTGGGATTTTATAATGTCAATGTTAATCGGGTCTGTTGAAGGACTTGCTATTTTTGGGCTTACACTTTACATATTCAGATTTGATCTTAAAGAATATCTATTGCCATCCTTATTATTTATTCTTTTGATGGGATTACAGGTGCACTTTATCTATGAGACAGAGTATGGTCTTTTCATACCTTTGCTAATTTTGTTTTTTTTGATGATATTTATGTTTGGTGTGACCAAATTACCGTTTGTCGGAGCGGTGTTTACATCCATCGTGGGTTACGGAATATACATGCTTATTCAATTAATTGTAGTAATGTTTATGTTTGGTGGATTGGAAGCAGCGAGTGAATCAGAAAGTAATAGGGCGCTTGGTCAAGTGGTTTCTGGCATAGTAGGCATTGGACTTGGTAAGTTGCTCTATACATTTGGCTTCGGATTCACAAAGGAATACGATAAGTTTAAATTTAAGTGGGAAAAGTGGATTGTACTTGCAGTTGCAATTGGATTTACCATTTTTTTAATAGAAATTGTTTATTTGCGTAATATTGATCTTGCAGTCATATTCTTAATAATTTCTCTTGCAGTTTTTTTGTACTATGCGATTAAAAAGGAGCAAGAGGATGATCATTAAGAAGCTTTCTGTAGCTATCGCAAATCATGTAGTCAAAGAAGCGCCTGAGCATGAGGACAGAGTAGAAAGTATCAGATACGCAATAGCTTACTATCTTAATGTTGTACCTACTATTGCACTTATAGTAACAATAGGTCTAATTACCGACGAATTACCAAATATGATAATTGCTTTAACTACTTTTGCTATTATGCGTCAATTCACTGGCGGTTATCACCTCAAATCGACAGAAATGTGCATTGTAATAACGGTTATTGTAGTAACAGCAATCAGTTTTTCAGATTATCCGAAATTAATAATCAACATTCTTACACTTGCAAGCGTATTATTAATAATACTATTTGCTCCTTCTAGATTAGAAGGTAAGACGCGGTTCCCAAAAAAATACTTTAATCATCTTAGAATAACTGCGATTCTCCTTGCAGCAACTAACTTCATTATCCTATCACCAATCATTTCAAGCGCATTATTACTCCAGTCTCTTACCTTAATTCGTCGTCTAGAGAAGGGAGGTGAGGCTGGATGATCAGAAGTGCAATTTATTCAAGTATAGGCTATGTATTGGTCTTGCAGGCAGTAGTAGTAGCTAACTGGAATTGTTGGGCTTTTTTATATCAAGAAGACCTTCCAGAAGAGTTAGCATAACAATAAATGGGGGATGGTTTTGTGATCGCATTAACTCACGATGAAAGAGGTACAAAGGGTCTAATTGTTCAGAACATCCAAGATATTGACTACATTAAGGCTTACAAGCTTAAAAAAGGTGTTAAGTTCTATATAAAAGATAGGGTGCTATTTATGCCAGGCACATTAACCTATTGGTGTGATGTTCTCAATAACTCGGGATACAACTTTCGAGAGTGTGATCGAAGTGCGATCGCAAATCTAGACAACATCATCAAGATTGATTTTTTTTATTACAAAGTATATTTCGAAAGTGGAAATACCATTATTTTATCAAGGAAGAAGCGAGAATGGCTTATTGAGGAATACTCAAAAAGAGCACTCTTATTAAATTAGAATAAACAAAAATATACAGATATCCCGCCTTTTTATCGAAGGTGGGATTTTTTAATCGAATTTAGTCGAATTATGGCGACCAATTAGCGCTCCATCTAAGTATTGTAAAATCAAACCATTGGGTGTTTAATGGATATATGGAAGTTTTAGACTATTGACGGGGGGTTTATACAACTGCACTAGTTGTGAATCGAAGTGTGGAGGAGTCTATTAACTCTCTCCTGCCTGCTGTTCAAGATTGGGGGGCCATTCATAGAATGCTTCCATAGGATATCCCAAAACTAGCGAGCAGCCTCGCCAAATCAAACGGGACATTGGTTTGTTCCCTTGCTCGATTTGTGAGACAAGCTGCTGGGAAGCATTGACTCCACGTGATTTAAGTTGCTTAGATAGTTCAATTTGACTTAAACCGCGCTTGGTCCTTAATTCTCGAAGCAGGCACTCTACACGTTCGAGCGCCATTCCACAACCTCCATCTAAAATTTGAAAGGGGAATCAATTATGGATAAAGAACAAGATGATAAAAAAGAAGTTGTAGACCTAAAAGAAATTTTAGCAAAATTAAAGGCTTCGGAGAAGTTAAAAATACTCCGAAACCTTATTCAGAAGATTTTTTCAAGGTGCGCAGGAATGCAACTGCCATCTTGAATTGCTCTTTATCAAGTACTTCGCCATCTAAAATAAGATCGAATTTAGTAAGTAGTTGACTATCAGAAAGGTCAAGTTGATCAACGAATCTATCTTCTGCATCTGCAGGCTGTGAACTTAGTGAAACACCCATAAGGTAATCAGTAGAAGTTTTCAGTATACTAGCCAAGTGCGAAAGAGTTTCACTTGGAGGTACATTATTATCAAGTTCGTATTGTGTGAAGGCTGGCCGAGTCTTACCTAGCATTGCTGCAATTTCTTCTTGCGTTAGTCCAGATTTTTTACGTAAACGTCTTATCCGAGATCCTAATGTATCCGCCATGAAATATCCCATCCTTGAAAAAATGTAATTTAAAATAACAAAATGTATTGACGTAATTTTTGTAAACATGTTATTATCTTCACACAGAACCGAAAGGAGGTATCAAATCCAAGTAATACCAAACAAAACCCCACTACACTCATTAAAAAGACGGAGCGTGAGAAGTATAAGTTCTAAACCAACTATTTCCACTTTTTCGAGAAGCGGAAGTAGTGTAAAAAAATGTATGTCTGACAACCTAATTATAATACGTTACTCTAAATCACACAAGCGACGGTATGTTCGTTTTAGTGACTTTTTTACCACTAAAATGTTATTTTAAATTACATTTTATAATTAAGTTATTCAAAACCCGCAGTAAATATACCTATAACGATTAAAGGGGCTAATTGAAATGAAGGATCAAATGAAATCAACAGGTATTATTCGCAAGACAGATGACCTAGGTAGAGTTGTTATTCCGAAGGAATTGAGAACTAGCTTTGGTATTGGTGAGAATGACGGACTTGAGATTTTTACGCAAGGGAATACCATCGTATTGAAAAAATATGAACCTGGTTGCACATTCTGTGGTGATCTTAATGTATCCCGAATTCTGAAAGGTAAACATGTGTGCATGGCATGTGTAGGTCAACTCAAATGAGTAAGTTAACTCCTGTGGAACATCAAGGTCAGCGAGTGTTGACGACATCGCAGCTTGCAGAATCATTCGGTACGGACGGTCGCAGGGTATCAGAAAACTTTAACGCTAACAAAGATCGTTATGTTCCTGGTAAACATTATTTCGTAATCGAAGGCGATGAATTAAAACAGTTCGGAAACCAATACGCAAATTCCGTATCGGTTAGCAGAGTGAGTAAACTCTACCTCTGGTCCGAAAAAGGAGCATGGATGCATGCTAAGTCACTAAATACCGATCAAGCATGGGAAGCTTATGAAATGTTGATTGATGATTACTATTCGGTTAAACAGAAATCTCTTCCACCTATGACGGGAGCTGAGATGCTTGCGGCAATAGCGACACAGGCACTCGAACAAGATCGTAGGCTTTCGGCAGTAGAGGACAAGCAGGAACATATCACAGAAGTATTGAGCCTTAATCCAACCGAATGGCGCAGTAAGGTGAACGCACTTATTAATAAAATTGCAATACAGCGTGGAGGACACGAAGCATACCAGGATGTTCGCAACGAAAGTTACGACCAACTGGAAGAACGAGCGAAATGTAAACTCTCGATCCGTGTTACCAACATTCAAAAAGGAATGGCATTTGAAGGGGTATCAAAATCGAAAGTGGACAAGGTTACAAAAATGGATGCAATTGCTCAAGATGCTAGGTTAACAGAAATTTATCTAGCAATTGTTAAAGAAATGGCTATCCGTTATAAGATTGATCCCAAATAGAGAGGAGATATTCTACTGACTAAACTCCAACTACTAAACAAATGTATGTACTTTAGCCAACTAGAGGAGAGAGCAAAAGCAGATTGTATGCCAAAGTTAGGTGCTCATGCATATAAACAATACTGCCGTTACAAGATGCGATTAAATGCATGGAGGGTTTTAGATGTCGGATGAACTTTTAAATTATCTTGGCAACTACTTTGTAAACCGAGATATCAGGTTGACACTTGGAATCACATTTGAGCAATTTTTGCAGCACTACAAGGTGGGGACTTGGCGAGATATTATCAAATTAAAATTGAAAGGAGAATAACCCTATGAGGCGTGGTGAGATTTGGTATTCAACGTTCGGAGCTGGAGAAGGAGCAGAACAGTCGGGTAGTAGACCGGTACTGATTATCCAAAATGATGTTGGCAATGAGTTTTCACCTACTGTAATTGTGGCAGCTCTTACAGACTCAATTAAAAAGCATCTTCCAACTCACGTCTATCTTGGTCAGGAGTTTGGATTAAAAAAGTCGTCGGTAGTTATGCTAGAGCAGCTTCGCACACTTGATAAAAAGCGCTTGGAGTCACTTGTTGGTGTAGCTCCTGATTACATCATGAAGCGTATCGATAGAGCTATTAAAGTAAGCCTAGCTTTAGTGCCAGTAGAACGATCGAAGTAGCATTAGCTTATTATTTTTTTGCCAAAATCGGCTATTTGAGCCCAAAAAGGAGATGAAAGCAGTGGAAAAAGAAACGATTATTCATGCAGTTACGATCTTTTTACCAACAACAATGCTTAAGTTCGAGGTAGGAAAAGAAGCTTACGGCCGTGCAATTATTGAAATTGAGCCGGTAGTTAATGAGTCAAAATATGAGTTGCGGATCATCGGCGAGGACGAGGAATTGATTTGTAGCATCGATGGAATTGAAGATACACCAGTAGTCTATCAATACAAAACAATCGTGGTAGATGGTCCCATTGGAGACTAAAAAGACCCATAGCGATGTCGGAGTCGCTTAGGGCCACATAACAAACAAATCACAGCCAGTATACACGGTAACTGGCAAGAAGGGAAGAGTTGAGTTGGAAATTATCAATATTCTGTTTGTCATTGTTTGTTTCAGTTGTAGCTTATATTTCTTCATTCAGTTAATTAGATTTGCCGCAGGATCTTACAACCCAACACGTTCTATGATTGCATCGAATCTTCTTTTGCTTGGTTTGTACTTCATGATTATCGCACTAAGGTATGTGTATTTATGAATTTTGACCGTTTTGCATATGGACTACCCGATTCTCAAGAAAAGCCTGCAGCACTCGTAGGTAAATGCGAGAAGTGTAGAGCTGAAATATTCCTTGGTGATGAAGTTGTTGTTTTAGAAGATGAACTATTTTGCGATACACGCTGCCTAATGCAACGAATAGGTGCAGAAGAAAAAAGCGCAGGGATGGAGGACTGAAATGAACGCCTTAAGACTCGCTGACACAAGGAACATGTCTATGGACGATTGGCTCGACTGGCGGCGAAAAGGGATCGGTGGAAGTGATGTTGCGGCATTATGTCGCCTTAGTCGGTATAAGTCCCCTATGGCTGTTTATTTAGACAAAATCGGTGAGTTACCGCCACTTGAAGATAACCCAAAAATGCTTGCAGGACGCAAGCTAGAGTCTCTGATTGCCGATTGGTTTGTAGAAGATACCGGCATGAAAGCGTGGAAGCAGAACGCAATCTTCCAGCATCGTGAACACTCCTTTATGCTTGCGAACATTGATCGTTGGCTACCTGGTCAAAACGCAGGGCTTGAGTGTAAAAACACAAGCGAATACGCAAAAGGTGACTGGGAAGGAACGCAGGCACCTACAGAATATATCCTCCAATGCAATCATTATATGGCTGTCACTGGTGCGGATCGGTGGTATATCGCCGTTTTGATAGGTGGCTGGGACTTTCAATGGCGAGTGATCGAAAGAGATGAGGAACTAATTAAGAACCTCATTGATGTTGAACATGGTTTTTGGAAAAACAACGTTTTAGCAAAGGAACCTCCAGCTTTTTCACACCAAGATACTGAATACCTCAAAGATATGTACCCACAATCTCAAGACGACAAAAGTGTTGATTTGCCTGTAGAAGCGTTTGAAATTATTAGGAATCTTGACTTAGCTAGGGCAGCTAAGAAGAACGCAGAAATGATTGAAGATACAGCAAAGAATCAAATTAAAGGAATGATGGGCGATGCTGAAAAGGCCTATTGGCAAGGTGATTTAAGGTTCACTTGGAAGACTGGCAAAAAGAGCCGTGCATTTCGAGTTATTGGAGGAGATGAATAAATGGCTGGTGCAGTAGATCAAACAATTATAAAAAACCAACTTGCTCAAGCAACGGGGAATGTACCTGAAAAGAAGGAAAAGACGGTCTTTGATCTTATCAAAACGTTAGAAGGTGAATTTGCACGTGCGCTTCCTGAACAGGTAGGCGTACAGCGATTCGTCCGCATAGCTACAACAATTGTTCGCACTAATCCTAAACTCATGCAATGTGATCAAATGAGCATTATAGCCGCTCTTATGCAATCAGCTCAGTTAGGTCTTGAGCCGAATACACCACTTGGACAAGCCTATCTTATTCCATCAAAAAACAAGCGTGTGATTGATGGAAAAGAGAAATGGATTGACGAAGCGCGGTTCGAAATTGGTTATAAAGGGCTCATAGAACTCGCATTACGAACTGATAAGTACAAGGCTATTTACGCCCATGAGGTTTACATTAATGACAAATTTGATTTTAAGTACGGGTTGTTTAAAGACCTCATACACGTTCCAGCAGATGAACCCGAAGGAGACCCAATTAAATACTATGCTGTCTATCATCTTCATAATGGAGGAAGTGATTTCGTTGTATGGTCAACAGATCGCATAGAAAAACACTCACAGCAGTATTCCCAAGCAGTAAAAAAGGGTCATAGCTCACCGTGGAAAACAGACTTCCCAGGCATGGCAAAAAAGACAGTTTTGAAAGAAGCCTTGAAGTACGCTCCGAAATCAACAGAGTTCGCCCGTCAACTTAGTGCAGATGGCACGATCAAGCGGGAAGTGCCTGAAAACGTCGATATGTCGGAAGTTATTGACGTTACAGATTGGAGCGCTGAGTACGTAGATGTGGCAGAGGATGGTCAGGAATGAGCCTCCCCTTTCGTCCTTACTCTAAAGAGGAACAGGTTCGAAAGGTACGAACAAAGCCAACTCAACGCCAGATGGGCGATATCTCCAACAAAGTAGACAAGCATCTTAAACAACGTTCAGGTGGATTATGTGAGGTCAGACATCTTTGTAAGGGAGCACAAGCAACTGAAAGGGCGCACACCATCGGCAGACGCATAATACCTCATAAAACTACAGTTGATGATTTGTTCCATGCTTGCAATGCATGCCACTTATGGCTTGATAGAGAGCCGGCAGGGATACGCTTCAAACGGTCGGTACTCGAGATTGGAACAACTACTTATCTAAAGGGCTTATCACGATGATAGATAACAATAAGCCATTGGCACAATCAGGTGTGGGGGAGCGCATATGGGCGCTCTACCATACTGATCGGGAAGAGTTTAGGCGTGAGGTTGCTGTTTACTTCCAGCGTGGGAATCCAGGCTTTACACCTGTAAAAGTAAACTATGAGCGGCGCATTATATGGCTGCGGGATGACAGGTAAGAGGGGGAGGGAAGGTTGGCAAAAGAAGCTTATTATTTTTCGCATGATAGCAATGCTAGGCATGATCCAAAAATTACAGCCATGCGTGGTGTCTACGGCTCTGAGGGTTATGGTTGGTATTGGATTTTAGTTGAAATGATGCGTGATGCTGATGAGTATAAATTGGACATGCATAGTAAATACGCATTCAATGCGTATGCAATGCAAATGCATTCGAATTCACATGCAATTGCATCATTTGTGGACGACTGTATTAATGAATTTAATTTATTTTCATCTGATGGCAAATATTTTTGGAGTAATTCATTGCTAATCAGAATGGAATTGAAGAACGAACGTTCTGAAAAAGCTAAAAAAGCAGCCGATGCTAGATGGAATAAAGGACCGAAAAATGCGAATGCATCAAAAAAAGATGCAGACGCTGTGGATAACGATGCCTTAAAGGAAAGGAAAGGAAAAGAAATTAAAGGAAAGGAAAATAAAGAAAGAGAGTATACACCGCCCGTACTTTCGTTTAATGAAATTGAATCTTTTAAAGATAAAATCCACGCTCTCGTTAAGCAATGTGAGATTAAAAAGTACACTTTATACGAACTTGAAGAGATATTCTCTTTTATCGGAGTAGTGGATATTGAAGTAATTGAAGCAGCTATAAAAAAAGGTTCGGATAAATCGATCAAGTACGCCATTAATACTTTAAAGGGATTTATTTCGGAGGGCAAAACCAAGAAAGAACATATCTATGAAAAGCCGGTGCAAGGAACGAGTTATCAAGGACGTTCAGGTAAACAACATATTCCTATTGTCTCTGAAAATTCAACTTCTGAAAAAGTAAGTGACGAAGAGATGGAGGAACTTATCAAGTTGGCTCGTAAGCTTGACGGGAAAAAGTAAATGGAGGAATCGGCATGAGCGAAACAATAACACTTAATCAGATCGATGAAATGAAACATTGCATAGGATACGACAAGAAGCATGTAAAGCGAGGTAAGTACAGAGCATACAGGAATTATTTTAACAATGGTGACGAACAGTGCCCGAGTTGGGAAGAGTTAGTTTCAAAAGGTTACGCAAAACAGTTTAAACAGTTTGATGCGATTATCTATTGTCTTACCGATGCTGGAAAGCTACTTCTTGAGAAAATCTTGGATGTGAAGATAACAGAAATGGATTAGTCGAGGAGGAATCAACGTGAGTCATACAGTTACCGTGAAATATAAAACCGTGAAGAATCTATGTTCTTGTTGTTGGCAAAAGCTACCTATTCCTAAAGAGAGCAAAGAATTGGAATTTGAGATCAGCAAAGAAGTAGCCTCGCATTGGGCGGATTGGGAAGAAATTGTAGAGTATCCCGAAGATATAGAGAAACTAGTCCCTGAGTATGTACATGACACCATAAGTTTTCATGCAACACATTCCGAAGAAAAGATTCTTATACAAGATAGTGAAATTGCAAAGGTTAAAGAGTTTATTTTACGAGAGTTTGGATCCGCATAATCAATTAGGAGGTAACGATATGAACGGGGATATCCAGCAAGTCATGAGCGAAGCAAGATACCGTATTGAGCATCTGAAGGAATATGCAATGGATACTACTGCTAAAGCGTTTGAGTCTCTTATTTCCATTACGGAGGAAGCTCATAAGGAGATAGCAGACAAGGATGGGGAGATAGAGAGACTGCGGAAAGCATTACGCATCTACGCTGACGAAAATCACTATGCATCCTCTATCGGGCCAATGAAAATCACACCTACAATAATGATTGATAAAGGACGAATTGCATGTATGGCGCTATCCCCCAAAGAGGAGGTAAGCCAAGATGAATGACATCAGCAAAGACTGGAAAGGTAGTACGAAAGATGAACGCAAAGCTATAGAGATAATTTTAAAGTATGAAGGTACTCCCACTGCTATTTTTTCATTCGATAAATGCAAAGAAGTATTTAGTAATTACTGGTATTGGTTTGTACTCTCTACACTTTGGGTTAGCTATTCAGGTCATAGTGATTTAAATCAGTGGAAGCGACTGTTTAGCGACGACAAAAGGGAAAGCCGTTTAACCTCGATCATGAAACCATCGGAGTTAACAGCATTTAATTTATTACCTAATCAAATCGTTGCTTATAGGGCACACCGTCAAAATGAAACTGACTGGATAAGCTACACCCTTGATAAAGCACTAGCTGAACGTTGGGTGAGACAGCGTGGCGGCTACTTGAGATCTTATGAGCTATCAAAAGAGGATTGTATAGCCTTATTCCTTCGACGAGGGGAAAGTGAAATCTTAATGCTTGATCCAAAAAAAGCGAGTCAAAATGTGGGGGTTGATGGTGATGGTAATGACCAAGATGAGTCTTGATAACCAAAGGTTGCTTAATGTAATGTCCAGACCGCAGAAGATAGCTGTGATTAATGGTGTGGGTTTCCACAACCAAGAAGAGTTTGAACGTTGGGTTGACGCTGGTCTATATTCTGATGCAGATGTACTTGATATGTTTGAGCAGTTACTGAAACTACAAAACATAAAAGTTCCTCCAAAACCACTTTTAAAGGGGTTAAGGAAACTTAGTAGTAAACAAGCTACTGTACTTGAAGTCATTGACACATGCAATAAACAGAATGGCTACTCACCAACCGTAAGGGAGATAGCCAAATTACTTGAGTTATCCCCCTCGGTTGTACAAGGGCATATTAATCAGCTTTATAAAAAAAGTTACATCGAGCGCATTGGACCTAGAGCGATCAAGGTAATCGGAATGGTGGAGGGAAGCGAATGAGGTTCATTGGATTAGATCCGTCGACTCGAACTGGTTTTGTGGCATTAGACGTAGACGGGAATGTAATTGTAGCAAAGGAAATCGAGGGCGAAGGCAAGACAGATCCTAAACGTATGGCAACACAGATTGATTCAATCATTTCCCATATCAAGCATGATGACATCATTTGCATAGAGGGATTTGGCTTTGCATCTCAGCAAGCCATTCAACTTGGCGGTATCGGTTGGGGAATCAGAATGGCTTTATTTCGTTGCAACATCCCTTTTATTGAGGCATCGCCTTCACAACTCAAGAAATTTGCAACAGGCAAGGGAAACACCCCGAAAGATGGTATGGCAGTACCGATTTACAAACGATGGGGATTTGAAAATAAGAGTAATAACGTAACAGATGCATTTGTTTTAGCGCAGATTGCCTTTACGCTAAAGTCGAATATGGCAATACAAATCAATCAAACGCAACAAGAAGTGGTGCAAGCGATAAAAAATCCACCTGAGAAAAAGAAGAAAGCGAAATAAACACTTAAGCATTAATTTAATGGAACCTTGCTGTCATAAAACCGAACATACGATCTTAAAATGGGGTGTTTGGAATGGATTGGGATAAAGCTACAAACGTCCAACTGGCAATTATTCGATTTGATGATCCAATGGCTACTCAAGCAGATAAGACCAACGCTGAAAACGAAATGATTCGTCGAGATAAAAAGAGATCAGGGAAGCCGCAACGGTACACGAATAGACCAGCGGGATTCAGACGATGAAGGATGCCAAACCACGTAGAAACAGGCCGTTTGCGAGACCAACTTTGGAAGTAGATCGACCAGCTAATAGCGAGGTTACTTTAAGAATGTTGACGGAAGAGGAACGGCAGAGGTTAGGAGAGCCAGAGGAACGAGGAAAGCCGTTGCAGAATTGAAATTGGCCCACACCAAAGCAAAGAAAGGAGAAAGCAGATGTCTCGCAGACAGTGGACAAAAGAAGAAGTTGAATTTTTAGAGAATCGTTGGGGCGTGGTGAGTCTTAAGGCAATCGCCCAAAAACTTGATAGAAATATGAGCTCAGTCAAACAAAAGGCTGAACATATTGGCTTAGGTGATGCTCGAATGAACTTTGATGGAATAACCATTTGCCAATTGGCTAAAGCATTAGGTCGTGAGTACAGCATCTTAAAAGGCTGGATCAATCGCTATAAGATGCCAGCCAAAAAGAAGATTTTTGTGTCAGAAGCAAGAGTTTGGATAATCGGTTACAAGGAATTTTGGAAATGGGCTGAACAACATAAAGAACTCTTGAATCTAGCGAAGATGGAAGAGAACATGTTGGGGCCTGAACCAAATTGGGTGAAAGTAAAACGAAACGCTGACCTACTGAGATCGCAACGTACATGGCAATCAACAGCATGGGAAGCAAAAGAAGATCAAAAGCTGCTTCAACTCGTGAGGCTGCCTAACATAACTTATCCCGAATTAGCTAAACAGTTAAACCGTACAGAGACTTCTATCCGTCGACGGTTGTACGACCTTAATTCTAAATTTCATCCGGTTAGGTTAAATAACCACGTTAAATACACATCAGAGCAAGTTGCTAAGCTTAAGGAAATGGCTCAGGCAGGATACGGATATGAAACAATCGCAACCGCACTAGGACCGGATAAGAGCGCTAGCGGTGTGCGAGGAAAACTTGAACGAATGAATTTTGATTTTAAGAGAAGGTGCTTTAAGGAGGCGGCGCCATCTAATGGTTGATTCTTACTTTAACGACATCCCATGGGACATCATTTATGACGATCAAGGTCGTGTAATCGGTGATGTGTTTTTGAATCTCCATGGACGACCACTAAAGAGTC
This sequence comes from Paenibacillus sp. L3-i20, assembly GCF_022180385.2. GTDB lineage: Bacteria > Bacillota > Bacilli > Paenibacillales > Paenibacillaceae > Pristimantibacillus. The sequence goes on along the minus strand of NZ_BQME02000002.1, from coordinate 1,596,433 downwards.
GTGAGAATAGGAGGGTCCATGAAAACACCACGTATATTACATTATCCTGGCAGTAAGTGGAGTATGGCAGAGTGGATAATAAGCCATATGCCACCACATGAAGTTTATCTTGAGCCGTTTTTCGGGTCGGGTGCAGTTTTATTCAATAAGCAACCAAGTGGGTTAGAGACCATCAATGACATTGATTGTGACGTTATTAATCTTTTTAAAGTGATTCGGGATTCACCAGAACAATTATCCGACTTAGTTCACTGGACTCCGTATTCGCGACAAGAATACTTGGACTCTCATAAGCCATCGGAGAATGAAGTTGAAAAGGCAAGGCGTTTTCTGGTTCGGTGCTGGCAGTCAATTAGAGTGAAGACAGGTTCTATCTCAGGTTGGAAGTGCAGAGGTACGGCAGACGATTCCTACCGAGTGAAGCAGTGGAATGATCTACCGAACAAAATAATAGAAGTTGCAGAAAGATTAAAGGGTGTTCAGATCGAGAATAGGCCAGCGTTACAAGTCATTCAAAGATACAACCGTCCAGATGTTTTTATTTACGCAGATCCGCCTTACCTATTAGATACTCGAAACGGGAAGATTTACGAAAATGAAATGTCCGATAACGACCATTTGGAACTCATTCATGCGTTGCTGCAGCACACAGGCGCAGTCATTTTATCAGGCTACTCGCATCCAATGTATGACTCGCTCCTATCTGGATGGCAACGAGAAGAACAAAAACAGATTATCGAGAATGGTACAGCTCGCACCGAAGTCCTTTGGATCAATCCAGTAGCAGCAGAGTATAGCAAGCAATTAACACTATTTTGAGGAGGTGCGCTAAGAATGGAGGTTCTAAGTATTTTCGCTAAGCTGACTCACGCAACGGCTATCCTTCAATTATTGCTTGCCATCTATAACGGAATCACTGGCGACCTCGCGGGAATGTGGACGAGCATTACATTCGCTTACATGAATAAGGCAATGCTGATCTTCGTTTATGGTGAGATGGAGTAAAAGAATAGGGTGAAAACATGACAAGTAAAGCTTCTGAAAAAAGTTGCAAAGAACGGATGGAATTAAAAATTTATGGTCGTATCTACTTTGTAACAAAATTGAATACGGAAGAACATGGAGGGATAAACGTGCTCGATAAATTAAAACTGCTCCACGAAATCGATCTATTACTCATTGAATGTACAGGGAAACAAGAAAAGCATCATGTCGATTCTTCAAAGTGGCACAGAGCAGGAGGGCAGATAAGTGTACTTAATAACCTCAAGGGTAAGATCGAAAGAGGACGTTTCAATATGAACACCGACTGAATATTATGTTGCATCAATAGCCAAATGACTATTTCAAGGGTCAACTGCTGCCTGAAAATAGAACATATGATCGATTTATTGAGTCAGGAGGGAATAAATGGTCGTTGTTACAGAAAGACAACAGGGTGTTTTAAAGCTTATTGAGGCTAACGAAGGAATCTCAATCAAAGAATTGTTGCAGTTAGTCTACAACAGCCAAAGCAGCTTAAGTGGAATCATGACTAACTTAGTCAACAAGGGGCTTATCCGTAAAGCAGGAAGCAAAAGAGAATGCCGCTATTATCCTACAGGCGTTGATTATTCAGTAAAAAGTGATATTACCCCAAGGGGAGTACTCAATGACGAACTATTAAACAATTTATCAAATATAGAAATGACAGAAGAAAAATTGAAAGACCTACATGCCAATTTACATTTACCACGTCGACAGCTTGCAGCACTTCTTGGCATTAGTAAGTTGGTGCTTAATCAATACATGGACAAGCATGAGATTACAAGTAAGAAAGGATGTGTCTCGATTGAGACGTTGGCTTAAGCAATGGAGATGGGGATTTATCGGTGCATGGATTGTATTAATTGCTTTTTCATTGACCTTTTATTTTGCGATTAGTTGGTTAATCATCATCATTTTTAAGTAGGGGTGAGCGAGGTGGGCAAAGCGTTTAAACCAGAGCTAGATGATCGGGGGTTTATGGTCCACCTAGCGGACCTGAAAAAAGATTATCAGAATACCTTGAAGGTGTGGCAGGAGAAGCGTGACGCACTTAGGGCTGAACTCCAATCGAAAACGAAAATCGTGCTCGAAGATCTCGCCAAAAAAGAACATAAGGCAGAACGGAATCGATTAAAGAGTGAGTTTCCTGCTCTGATTGAGCGAATTAATGAAATATCTGAAATAACCGCGGATTTGAACTTTACGATTAATTTTCTGCATACAGGACGATTACCAGGCTCCAAGAGGGGCATTGATAGGCGGAGCATTTATCAACGGACGGTGTTAGTAGATCCAACGATCATGGGGCGATACATCCAGCCGACAAACAGCCGTAGCGCATCAACGTTGACTGAGGACGAGCAACACAAGCTAAAAGAGGTATTGGACATCTTGAGTCCTAGAGAGCGAGAGGTCTTTATTCTGGCAAAAGGGCAGGGTTTCCCGCATGAGTACATTGCCAACATGCTAAACATGCAAAAGGGTAGTGTTGATGTGATGGTCAAGCGGGCACATAAAAAAATGTCAGCAGGATGGCAGGGGACTTTATTTTGAAAAGAGGCGGATTAGGAAAAGCACTACTGAATATATTGTATGGATCAACTTTCTCAAGCTACTGGGAGGGGATGCGATGAGTATTCCTGAGAGTAATCAAATATCGTTTATAGGTAAAGATGATGGTGAAGAAAAACAGATTGCGTTTGTAATAGAAGGAAAACATGGACAAATCGGTATTATAAGATCCAATAAACCAGCAACAATTAATGATAAGAAAGTTTTTTTGGAAACACTTGCTGAGGTAGCTATAAGAGGGGTAGTTAATGAAAAAAAAGAGGAAGCCATTTGAAAATGAGGCTTCCTTTTTTTATGTTTATTCATTTGGTGGTATCAGTAACTATTTGTCGATACGAGAAGTGCGAGTCCTATCGTGGAATCACTCGCTCCAAGTTGACGCATTGTAACTGCTAGAAAGCTCTCATACATACGATGAGCGATTGAAATGAGCAGAATTAGAAAGAAAAAGAGTAGAACATTTTTTTTGCCTAACAGTTTGAAAAAACCTGAAAACTCCATCTTTCGAGCTTGTCCTTGATAGTCTTTAATAACGAAAGCTAATATAATGGAAGTTAGTATCGTAAATAAAATGACAACTAACGTCCATTCTGATCCTATAACTTTGAGTAAAAGGCCAAATCCATAAGCGCTAAGAGCAAAACCAAGTGAGCCAAATATACGAATGAGTGCATAAGGTGTACCGGTATGCTGGCTTGAGAGTAGAATGAGACTATCGCTTAGCGGATTTATTGGTGTCTGAAAGAAATAAAAGGCTGTCATAACGGCGCATATGATAATAAAATTGTTAGACGGCATGAGCAAGGAAATCATAGCTAGCTGTCCGAATAGCAAGATGATAAGTATTTTGCGAATGGTTCTATATTTATCGCTAGCTAATCCTGTAATTATGTTTGCGAAGATGGAAACAAATAGCCCCGATGAATACAAGATGCCAATTTGGCTCTCAGAGAAACCTTTTGACATAAAAAATAGAGGTAAAAATGATAAAACTAACGCATGAGTAGAAAAAGCAGAGAAACTAAACGAGCGAAGTGCCCATGTTTCTTTTTTGGCGGTAGAAGATAGTATGACTCCTGTGTTGTCTGGTGCATTCATAGCTGAAGGTTCACTCCATCCCACTAATTGTTATCCAATGTTAATTAGTATATCATGGTTGCATTTGTATTTGTGGCTGGATTATTGACCTCTGAAATGGTACATTTAATGTGGAGGTTTACTACGGTGAGTGACCATTTTGTTTGGAGTGAAAGGCTTGGCATATATATTCCTTATTTGACAATGGGATGGGAGCAATATAATTATTGCGATCAGATTGGTATAATCGAGGAATGGGAATTTGTTCGCGGTTCCATTCCAGATCGAATAATGGTATTCGAACATGTCATTAATGAGAAGCAAGCTGAGCTAAATGATGAAGAAAACTTTGAGCGATCATGCCTATTAACCTATGAGATAGCAGAATATGCAAGCCGAATAAATGAACTGCAAATCTGGTATCGGATGAATCAGGAATTGGAATCGCGCCAACATTCATGAATGGATTATTGCACAAGGAGGTGCGAGGGTGAGACTAACAACATTATCGGGTAAAACAATGCCGAAAGGTCCTATTAAACTCATGCATCGCGTATACAAATACGTGCTTCCTGAAGTTGAGAAGGAATTGAGTAAGCTCCGTAAAATAGCAGATCGTATTCCTGATCCTGAACTACGAACACAAGCGCTCAATAGTATGAGTGACAAAAAGTTTCATTGTCAAGGCGGCGGCGTATATGCTGCGGCAAATTTGGAGTATCTTCATGTACTTATCCCACTCATTGTTGCTTTGCAGACGATAAGTGATTATTTGGATAACTTATGTGATAGAAGCACATCACTTGATCCTGAAGATTTCCGGCTCCTGCATCAATCAATGCTTGACGCCGTTAATCCCGATGCAGAGATTAAAGATTATTACAAATATCGTGATGAAAAAAATGATGGGGGTTATCTTCATCATCTAGTAAAAACTTGCCAAATTAATGTCGCACAGCTGCCCTCTTATCGTAATGTCCAAATTCATGTTACAGAACTTGTGGCGCTTTACGGTGACTTGCAGGTGTACAAGCATATTCATAAGGACTTGAGAGAATCTCAGCTGTTATCATGGTGGGAACGTCACCAAAACAACTATCCAGAGCTACAATGGAATGAGTTCGCTGCTGCAACAGGTTCAACATTAGGAATGTTTATGTTGTTTTTGGCAGCTAGTGAAGAGGAATTATCGCTTAAGGATGCAGAGAGTATTCGCCACATTTATTTCCCGCATGTGTGTGGTCTACATATATTGCTTGATTACTTGATCGATCAAGAAGAAGATCAAGTAGGCGGCGATCTTAACTTTTGTAATTACTATGACAACCAAAGTCTGCTTGTTGAACGCATAGGAACGATTGTAAACAGGGCAAGGGAAGACGTTAAGCATTTACCTGGTTCGAAGTTCCATCGATTGATTATTGAAGGACTGTTGGCTCTTTATTTGTCTGATCCAAAAGTTCGTCATCAATCCGATGTACGTAAAGTATCTAAGCAATTGATGAAGAATAGTCCACTTACGAGACTGTTTTTCCTCGTTAATAGCATGTGGATACGAAAACAACAAGCTTAACACTACTCAATGGTATGGAGGAATTAATGATGACTTCAGTTAAATCAATCGCAGTATTGACAAGTGGTGGAGATTCACAAGGTATGAACGCTGCACTAAGGGCAGTTGTTCGTAGTGGATTATTTCATGGATTAGAAGTTTATGGAGTTCAACGCGGTTACCAAGGTTTATTAAATGATGATTTACGTCCTATGGACTTACGAAGTGTTGGCGACATTATTCAGCGTGGAGGAACAATTCTTCAAACGGCTCGATGCAAAGAGTTTATGACTCCTGAAGGTCAACAGCGCGGTGCCGATGTACTTAGAGCAAGAGGTATTGATGGTCTAGTTGTTATTGGTGGAGATGGTTCGTATCAAGGTGCGAATAAGCTTAGTAAGCTAGGAATTAAAACAATGGGATTGCCTGGCACAATCGATAATGATATTCCGTTTACGGATGTAACGATTGGTTTTGATACAGCAGTAAGTATCGTTGTCGATGCAATTAACAAAATTCGTGACACGATGTCATCACACGAACGTTCATCCATTGTAGAAGTAATGGGAAGACATTGTGGTGATATTGCTCTGTATGCGGGTCTTGCAAGTGGAGCTGAAACGATTCTTGTACCTGAAGTGCAGTTTGATTTGAACGAAGTGGCAGAACGTATGAAAACGAACTTCGCAAATGGCAAACGCCATAGTATCATCGTAGTAGCTGAGGGAGCTGCAAAAGGTGATGACGTTTCAAAACAGATAACTGAAATTAGCGGTATCGAGGCTAGAGTTACAGTTCTTGGACATATTCAGCGCGGTGGTACGCCAACAGCAGCTGATCGTATTTTAGCGGGCAGACTAGGAGACTTTGCAGTGAGACAGCTGATTGCAGGTAATTCTGGAAAAGCATGCGGTGTTATAAAGGGAGAACTTACGACAACAGATATAGATGTAGTAACAAATACGAAAAAAGCATTTGATACAGACATGTATGATTTAGCCCTTCGTCTTTCTCAATAATAATAAGTTAAGCACAAAAAAACTGACGGTGAGTAACTAGCCGTCAGTTTTTTTGTGCTTATTTGTAATCAACATCAGGAGTATATTTGTTGCCAGCATTCCATAGAAGATATTCATTAACACCACTATCAAGCAATGCTTGGATCTGAGCTTCAACTTCAACTTTACCGTACTTGACGTAATTACCTTTACCAAGCCAACTTGCAGTGAAGTCCTGAATCCATGGACGAATAATTGGTTTTAATTCACCTGTGTCCTTAAGTTTAATATGTGTATCGTCCATTGCACCTTTTATTGTTTCGTAAGGATTCCGGTCAGGCGTCTTCTGCTTGAACCAGCCTGTGCTGTAATGGCTTGGATAGATCATTGGAGAAATGACATGAACATCATTGGATATTTTCACAAAATCTTGACCAATTCCTTCAGCAGCAGGAACGGAAGCTGCAAATCCAAATATATCGACAGAAACGCGTACGCCCAGCGGTTCAAGCTGCTCACGGGCATATTTAACAAACCCGGCAACGGCATCAACACGGCTTATTTCGGTTTTGTTGAATGTAAGCGAATCAGCCCTATTTTCGAAGCCTTCAGGAAATCTAACATAATCAAATTGTATTTCTTTAAAACCAAGCCGAGCTGCTTCCTTCGCAAGTGCAATATTGTAATCCCATACTTCTTGGCGATAGGGGTTGACGAAGCTTTCCCCACGACCATTTTTCCAGATGGTTCCATCTGCTTGAAGGAATGAAAGTTCTGGCTTTTTCACGGAAAGAACGGTGTCTTTGAAGACAACAATACGTGCAATTGGATAAATGTTATGACGCTTCAACTTTTCCATTAATTCTTCTATGTTGCCAATAAACTTTTTGGCTGTTCCGATTTCAAGAAGTTCCGGAGTTGTCGTTGGATAAGTAATATAACCGTTGTCATCTTTAATGTCGATGACCATACTATTAAGTTCTGTTTCATCAAGTAAGTTAAGTAATGAATCCATACGCTCACCACCGGCACTGTGTGCCGTTACATAAATACCTTTGATTGGCTGGGTCTCCGGCTGCGGATCATTTTTGACTGTGGCTGGAAGACCGCCTGGTTCGTTGGGAGTTAAGTTCTGTGTGTCGGGTTGCACAATGGTTTCGCCTGCGGCAGCGTTAAGGTAAGCGACAGCTAATTGCTTTGCAGTGGCGCTATCCTCGCCATTACCCGTGAGCAGACTATACAATAACATAAAAGTAGAAATGATGATGTCCATTTTGCCCTCTCTCCCGTCAGCTGTTCTATTTGAATTATAAAACATACAAGTTGTTCGGGTCATTCTTTTTTTGTTGTTACATACAAAAAGCCAGCCGATAAGGTATCGACTGGCGCATTGGTAATAGGTATTTCCCGAACTGTCATTGTAATAAAGCCTGTCTTTGCCCATTGCAAATGCTGTGTTGTACAATTTCCATGGCATCGGCAGGTTCGAGCAAAGCTATTCCATCTCGCAGTACAATAGGGATATCGAGTTCACGAGAGGTGAGAAATGAACTGAGCTCTGGGGCAAGTCTTTCTACAATTTGTGACAATTTGACCGTTTCCATATCCATCTTAGCCTCACCCTTTCATACTAATAGTTAGAAACTATAGAGCAATAGGGAAAAACATATGGCATGAAACAATAAGCTATGGGATATACACATTATAACAGGAACATTTTCAAAAACATAGCGATTACTGGCAAAATCCATTCCTGCGTAGTTATGTAGGATCTTGCTTTCTGAAATCACCGACTATGCCGACGGTTTCCACAATGTTGATGAAAGCATGCGGGTCAATTGTTATGATGGCCTTACATAATTCATTAAGTTCATACTTCGTTCTTACGGTCATGAGCATATCTTTTTCACTGGATGAAAATGCTCCGCGCGTCTTTATTATTGTTATGCCGCGAGGGTGTGTAAGAAGTTTTGCAAGCAGCACCTCTGTTTTTGTGGTAATGATAAAAGCTGTAACTTTAATATGCTTCACATGAATGATATCTACCACTTTTCCTGCAGAAAAGATGGCTACAAGTGAATATAGCGCTAAATTCCAATCTTGTGTAAAAAAGATGAGAATGGCAATTACAGATCCGTTCAAAAGGAATATTATCATGCCCACTGGCAGATCACGCCTTCTCGTTACGATGGAAGCTATAATGTCAAAGCCCCCAGAAGAGCCGCCGTATCGAAGCGCTAAGCCGCTTCCAAAACCTATAATTATTCCGCCAAACACTGCCCCGAGCACGATATCATTTGCAATTTTTGCGACAGGAATGATCTGAAGAAATAGCGTTGCACTAAGTACTGAGTACATGCTCCATAGAATGAACCTTCTGCCAAGCGCAAACCAACCCCACAACAAAACAGGTAAGTTGAGGATCATATATAACCATGCAATATTTCCTCCAGTTAAATATCCGATCATCATGGAAATACCTGACAAACCGCCACTTAGAAGTTGATGTGGAATAAGGAAAAGATTAAAACCTACGGCTACAAGCAGCGAACCGAGAGTCATCATCGGTAAAGTTAATAAATATCGGCGTTTATGATGGTTCAAGTCGATCGCTCCAATGCATTATGTCGTCACTAACAATTGTTTTAGTATGGCTTTCTATCGTTAACTGGTATTCACAGTGTTATCTGTGCTATAATGATTTGGATATTCTTAAGTAGGCTGTAGATAGAAGGAGTTTGAGAAAAGTTTGAAAACATTTGCTGAATTTGGCTTGGAACCGAAAGTGTTGCAAGCAATCACGGAACTTGGATTCGAGGAATCAACCCCGATTCAAGACAAATCGATTCCGGTGGCACTGACTGGCAGAGATCTTATCGGCCAAGCCCAAACCGGTACTGGAAAAACAGCGGCATTCGGAATCCCGCTAATTAACAAGATTCCAACTAGCGAGGAACGCATCGTTGCACTAATTATGACGCCAACCCGTGAACTCGCTATTCAAGTGGCTGAAGAGATCGGGAAGCTTACTCGATACAAAGGCCTTCGCTCGTTGCCGATTTATGGAGGTCAAGAAATTGGCCGTCAGATTCGCGCGCTGAAGAAGAAGCCGCAAATCATTATCGGAACACCTGGACGTTTGCTTGACCATATTAACCGTAAGACAATCCGTCTTGAAGATGTACAAACTGTTGTACTTGATGAAGCGGATGAAATGCTTGATATGGGCTTCATGGAAGACATTCAGTCCATTCTGAAGCTTGTACCAGCTGAACGTCAAACGATGTTGTTCTCGGCGACAATGCCAGCGAACATTCAGAAGCTCGCACAACAATTTTTGAAGGACCCAGAACACGTTTCTGTTATCCCTAAACAAATTACTGCGCCTTCGATCGAGCAATCGTATATCGAAGTTAATGAGCGTCAGAAGTTCGAAGCACTTAGCAGATTGCTTGATATGGAATCACCTGATCTTGCAATCATCTTTGGTCGTACGAAACGTCGTGTTGATGAGTTAAGCGAAGGACTACAAAAACGTGGATACTCTGCTGACGGTTTGCATGGCGATTTGTCACAGAATCAACGTGACAGCGTAATGCGCAAGTTCCGCGATGGAAGCATTGATGTTCTAGTTGCAACAGACGTTGCAGCACGTGGTCTTGACGTTTCAGGCGTAACACACGTTATTAACTTTGATTTGCCGCAAGATCCTGAGAGCTACGTTCACCGTATCGGTCGTACAGGCCGTGCAGGTAAAGAAGGTACAGCTTGGTCGTTCGTTACACCTCGTGAAACGGATCACTTGCATTTCATCGAGCGCGTAACGCGTCAACGTATGACTCGCAAACCATTGCCAAGCATTGCTGAAGCAATTGAGGGCAAACAACGTATTACAGCTGAGCGACTGATTGAAGTTGTTCAGAACGAAGAGTTCTCCGAGTACAAAGCGATTGGTATTCAGTTGCTTGAGCAATACGATTCCGTTCATCTTCTTGCAGCAGCGATTAAGCTTCTAACAGGCGAGAAGAAAAACGTTGAAGTTGAATTGACTCCGGAAGAACCGCTACGTGCTAAAAAACGTAGACCGGATATCCGTTCCAATGGTCGTCCATTTAACCGTAGCAGCTCGTCATCTTCCTCCTCTTATGGTGGCGGATCACGTAGTGGCGGAAGCGGTGGCGGAGGTTATCGTGGACGTGATGACAGACGTAGCAGTGGAAGCAGCAACGGTGGCGGTAGCTCCCGTGGCGGTTATGAAGGTCGCGGCGGAAGCGGCGGTTACGGTGGCAAGCGCAGCAGCGAAGGCCGCAGTAGCAGTGAAGGTCGTAGCAGCGAAGCTCGTCGTCCTAAAAGCACATCAGAAGATAACTAATATGTAACAAAAACCGGTGAAGTCCGTGATGCCTTGCGGGCATCCGTATTTCACCGGTTTTCTTTGTTTACTATCATTCCACTGGAGTGGATCAGAATAGAATTGTTTTAGTGATGATGACCAGAAGGATAAATAAAACTAGGATTGCGCCTGTGGAATGGTTTAAGCCGTGACCTATGTTGCTCATAATAGCAACCTCCTTTAATCATCGGTTTGGGTGAATACAATACATCCTATGCGAAATGTTCCAATAGGATTAGACAGTGGCCTATAGGGTGAAATTTGGGCGGACGAATGTCAAGCTGTAATTTAGTCTAGAAGCGAGAAAATTGCTTTATTCTGGAGGCAGAGCTAATGGAAGTAAGAGGACTAATGGGGGGATTTTACCGAATCTCCGAATGGATTATGAGGTTGTCGGTAATTAATTTATTGTGGATCGTTTGTTCGTTACCTTTTGTCCTGTTTATGATATCGACAGGATTATATCTGTTTAACTTAACGCAAGTGGAAATTGAACAATACGGACTAATGAGTTTTTTATTTTATCCTCTTTTAGTTACTTGTGTTTTGGCTCCATTAACATTATTCCCTGCAACGGCAGCGATGTTTACAGTAGCCCGTAAGTGGGTTATGGGTGAGACAGACGCCCCGTTATTTAAAACATTTTTCCGTGGTTATAAGGATAACTACAAGCAAAGTATGATTGGCGGTTTCTTGTATACGTTATTATTCATCATTTTAATTGTTGATTTTATTGTATATAAAAATCAATTAGCAATCATCTCGTATGCTTTTATGGCATTGTTCGTATTACTTGCAGTTTCTATCTTTAATTTTTTCTCAATGATGGTTCATTATCATATGAAGATGTTCCAATTGCTGAAAAATGCGATGTTAATTACGATAGGGAAGCCTTTCCGTTCCTTTTCCACAGCAATTATGTGTGGTTTCGTAATTTATATCAGTTTCTTTCATGTAGGCTTTCTTGTTCCTTTCTTCATGGGAAGCATCGTCGCGTTTCTTGCTTTTTGGAACTTTAATATTATTTATATGAAGTTACAGCAACAAGCCGAAAAGATGAAAAAGGATGAAGAGGAAGCGGTTGAAGAGGTAGCGGAAATGAATCGTGAAGATTTAGTGAAGGGCGATTCGAAGGAATCCAACAAATAACAATGTCTTAACATTTACTTTTGCTTCTGTTCGGTCTATAATAACTATACCCTGCGATGTTCGTTGCGGCTTTTCGTTGTTTTGAACCAATGGCTGTTTCACGGGAGACCTAAATTGCCATACGGCTGACATGCCCCCTAAAGGGGATCTCAAATGTATTGCTGCGGACACCCACCTGCGAGAGCAGGGTTCAGAAACATGTAAGTCGGACGGCATAGGCGGGTTTATAATTACAATTAAGAGTGATTGCCAGGAGAAATCCGGTAATTGCTCTTTTTTCATATATAAAAACATGTTATGATTAAAAGTAATGTATATAGATGCTAGAGGGGGAGGTCGTTGTTGTTGAAGCGGACCTTAATCGGGCTACTGCGTAGTTATGAACAAACAGGTGACAAGGCTAAAGATCCAGTGTTGAAATCACGCTTTTACAAGCTTTCAAAGGACAAGGCTTGGGAAGAAGTAGTGTCGACACTAAAGAAGATACAAGGCTACAAAATTCTTCACGAGGTACAGTCTGTGGGGGAGATTGTGATGGAGAGACGTACATCTTTTGGCAGAACGATGGACATTACGGTTTCAGTTATAAGTGTAGGACCACTAACTTCGGCTGTTGATATTTATTCTGCATCCAGAGGTTCCTTGGGTGATTTGGGATCCAATTATCGTGTAATCATTGATCTATACCGCGCATTAGATAAGAAGCTTTCGGCTTTTAAAGTTAATAGTTAATACATAACAAAGCGAGGAAGGATATCCTTCACTCGCTTTGTTTGCAGTATAATATGTTTATGTTACTGGGAACAAAATTATACGAGTGCTTTCGCAGCTTCGATTGCTTGCTCGTAATTTGGATGTTCAGTCATCTCTGACAAATATTCAACATATTGAATGGTATTGTTGTTATCAATAATGAAAATAGAACGCATGTCTAGGGCAAGCTCTTTAATAAGTACGCCATATGACTTTCCGAAACTATTTTCTTTGTAGTCAGACAGCATAACAACTTTATCGATGCCTGCTGCTGCACACCAGCGAGATTGTGCGAACGGCGTGTCAACGCTAACTGTAAGTACGACAACATTGTCACCAAGTGATGCTGCTGCTTCGTTGAAACGACGCGTTTGTGCGTCACATACGCCTGTATCGATGGATGGTACAACACTAACAAGTTTAACTTTACCAGCATAATCTTGCAAAGAAACCGTCTCAACTAATGATTTGTTAAGCTCAAAATCAGGAGCTGCCTCCCCAATTTTTAGTTCAGGGCCGACTAATGTGATTGGGTTGCCCTTAAGAGTAGCAACGCCAGCGCGTTCTTGTGTCATAATTATTATTCCTCCTTGGGATGGTTTAAGTGATACGTGATTTATTATAAGCGTTATAAAACATCGTTGTCCAATTAATGGTGTTTGGAATGGAGGAAACAAAATGATTTTTTTACGTTACGAGAGCTTTCGATCATATTTAAAGTTTTATCCGGGTACTTCAATTATTATTTGTCTAAATATTATTAGTTTTATTATTGTTTTATTAGCTGGCACGCCGATTAATGGTGAGACTTTATTTCGGTATGGAGCATTTTTCACTTCACCAGAAGATCCTTATGGGTTGTTAGAGCCATGGCGATATTTAACGGCTATTTTTTTGCATGCAAACTTCAGCCATTTGTTTTTTAACTTATTTGCAATAGTGGTATTTGCGCCACCGCTTGAGCGTCTGTTGAAGACGGTGCGATATATCCCGTTTTTTATTTTGGCGGGAATAGGAGGATATTTCATATCTGCGCTCATGACAGTGGCGCTAAATAAGGAGTACCTTTTGGCAGTTGGTGCATCAGGCGCAATTTATGGCATCTATGGTGCGTTTCTATTCATTGCCATCTTTCGCAAGGCGATGCTTGATATAGCATCTCGCAAAACCGTATATATGATATTAGGCTTTGGAGTTGTATTTTCTGTGTTTGCGAGCCGAGTAGATCTATGGGGACATATAGGCGGCGCTATTTCAGGATTTTTGCTTTACGGACTTTTCGATCGGTCGAAAGTGTGGAAACAATATAAAAGCACTGAAAATTAGGGTTTACTACGGGAGAGAGATCGGACAGTATGGAACTTCGTCAACTTCATTATTTTGTGAAAGTAGCAAGGAAAGAGCATGTTACACAGGCGGCAGAGGAACTTCATGTTGCTCAATCGGCGGTAAGTCGTCAGATCCATCAGCTGGAAGAAGAGCTAGGGGTAAAGCTTTTTGTCCAGAAGGGAAGAAATCTACAACTTACACCTGTTGGAGCGTTGTTTCTAAAGCGTGCAGAAGTCATATTGGCGGACTTGGAACGATCGGTTATCGAAATTCATGAATTTCTTGATCCTGAAAAAGGAGAAATTCGTTTAGGTTTTCCTCATAGCTTAGGGATTTCTTTGATCCCGCAAGTTGTTGCTGCATTTCGGAAGTTGCATCCGAACGTCAAGTTCAGATTTAAGCAGGGAATGTATCCTTCGTTAATTAGAGATTTGGTGAAGGGGGATATCGATTTGGCGTTTATTTCGCCTTTTCCGAAGGAGCATGATCAAGTATGTGGTGAGGTGCTTCTAACAGAAGAGCTTTACGCTATATTGCCGCCCGGACATCCATTATCTGATGAAAAAACGATAGAACTTCGCCAATTGGAAGATGAAGATTTTGTATTATTTAGCGAAGGCTACTCGCTTCGTCCAATTGTTTGGGACGCATGTCAATCCGCTGGATTCGAACCTAAAATTGGATTTGAGGGCGAGGAGACGGATACGATTAGAGGGTTAGTTGCAGCTGGGATGGGAGTAAGTTTGCTTCCAGAATTAGCGCTTCATCATACAGGGCCTTTACAGCCTGCTAAGGTAAGGATTAGCGAGCCATCTGTTACGCGTACAATTGGTATTGTTCATCGTAGCAATGATAAGTTGCCTCTAGTTGCTAAAGTGTTTCACAGCTTCCTGCTTAGGTATTTCCAAGACCGAGATTTATAATCGAGTTGTTTGTATGAATAGAGCCCTCCAGCGGTCTAGACGACCATTGGAGGGCTCTTGTTGTTTTGAGAGAAGTATTGTTAATCCCTGTTCTGTGTGAAAATCATTATATAGCGGAAAAGCTCAAGCAATGAGAGGAGTGCCGCGGCGACATAAGTTAATGCTGCTGCATTAAGTACTTTCGCTACGCCACGTTCTTCATCATTTGTTATAAAACCTTCAGCAATCATAAGATCACGTGCTCGATTGCTAGCGTTAAATTCAACAGGCAATGTGATAAGCTGGAATGCTACGGCAATGGAGAAAAATACAATTCCAATACCGATAAGTCCAAATGCCTGGAACAAGATGCCCCCAATTAACAAGAAAGGGGCAATACCTGATGCAAAGTTAACGACAGGGAATATGCGATGACGCGCCACCAGAAACGGATACGATACTGAATGCTGTATGGCGTGACCTACTTCATGACAAGCGACAGAAACAGCGGAGATAGAGTTTTCATAATAAACTGGCTCGGATAAACGAACAACACGGTGGATAGGATCATAATGGTCAGTCAATGCACCAGGGACTGGTTCAATCGGGACATCATGCAGACCATTATTATCAAGCATCCGTCTTGCAGCTTGGTAGCCTGTAAGTCCACTCCCAACTGGTACTTGAGCCCATTTTTTGAATGTTCCTTTCACACGGAACTGCGCCCATATCGTTAATGCAAAAGCGGCAATTATTAGTACATACATCGTATCATCCTCCATCTAGTTGTAAGTTTCCGTTACATGAGGGAGCTTTTATTCATTAACAGCATGAGAGCTTCGATACACGCCGCAGTATGAGGAGTCAAACGTGTATATAAACGGTCAGCTTGTCTTGGCTTAAGCTGCTTAATGACGGGTTCAAGTTCTTTTACCTCGCGTTCTAGTTGTGACAAATGCTGCTGAATCTCCGTTAGTTTAAGAGATATTTGCTCCTCGGGTGTGATCTTACTCCAGCTGTCTAGATTGGCTTTAATCTCATCTAACGTATATTTGTCTTTTTTCAACTCCTCAATACGTTCAAGTCGCTGCAAAGTTTCATCAGAATAAAGCCGGTAGTTTTTATCGGATCGCTTTGCAGGTTCGATTAAACCGATTGTTGTATAGTAATCAATTGTCCTAGCGCTTACTGCCGCTAACTTGGACAGTTCGCCGATCCGGTATAATGTGATCGCGCCCATCGCTTCACCGCCTCTACTTATCTTTCTATATAAAGTAATGATAATAGTAACAATCCATCCAGTCAAACGAAGGATCAGAGTATTTTGTGACTATTGTACTTATCTCGTTTTCGCATCTAAGAGCATGATGTCATGTTTTGTATCATTATCAGATATTTTTGTAAGAAATTGAAATAAATTATTGTCAAAACTGACACACCGAACTATAATGGCAATAAGTCTTTCACATTATGTAAGGAAATATGACATTAAAGGGAGTGTCCGTATCCATGAAGAAAACAATTTTTGTTTTAGGTGTAATGTCTATCTTATTTCCAGTAGTTGCTTTTGCAGAAAGTCCATCCAGTGATACGCTGAATATGGGGCTGAACTCTCTTTGGATTATGTTGTCATTCATTCTCGTTCTTCTTATGCAAGGTGGATTTATTCTGCTAGAAGCAGGCTCTACAAGAATGAAAAATGCTGGCCATGTAGCTGGAAAAACAATTTTCACTGTCGGATTAGCTGGTTTAATCTACTGGGCAATCGGTTATGGAATTACGTTCGGCGGTGATAATGCAGGAAGCGTGCTTGCTAAGTTTATCGGTTGGGGTGAGTTTTTCTTTAATCCTGGTACGTCAGCAGCAGATGGTGCATCATATCCTTCAGCAGTATTTTTCCTCTTTCAATTAGCATTTGCAGCGATTTCTTTGTCCATCGCGTGGGGTGGATTTGCAGAACGCGCAAAGCTGTCCTCTTATATCGTGTTTACAATATTTTTTACTGCAATAATATACCCGGTTGTAGCTCATTGGATCTGGGGCGGAGGTTGGCTTGCAAAACATGGTGCACAAGACTTTGCCGGATCAACAGTTGTTCATTTAACTGGAGCGGTAGCTGCGTTTGTCGCAACTGTATTGCTTAAGCCGCGTATTGGCAAATTCAACAAAGATGGTTCACCTAATGAAATATTAGGTCACAATCAAGTGTTTACCGCGTTGTCTGTACTACTGTTATGGGTAGGTTGGTTCGGATTTAATGCAGGTTCCACGGTTGCAATTGGCGACGGATTTTTTGCTTATGTTGCATTTACAACGATGCTTGGAGCTGGAGCAGGCGGCGTAGCTGCGCTTGTAATATCATGGGCTGTTACAGGTAAGGCAGATATTACTACAATGTTGAATGGTACGCTTGCTGGGTTAGTAGCTATTACTGCATCATGTGCATTTGTTGATCCATGGGCAGCAGTTGTAATTGGTTTAGTTGCGGGTGTACTCGTATTTTATAGTGTAAAAATGTTCGAAAAATTTAAAGTCGATGATCCAATCTATGCACTTTCTGTTCATGGTATGGCAGGAATATGGGGAACGCTTGCGAATGGTATATTTGCTACGCAAGCATTGGCTGAAAAAGTGAATGTTGGTCAAGGCGGTTTGATTGATACTGGAAGCTGGAAGCAACTGCTTGTTCAATTGGAATCCGTCGTGTTTGCAGGTGGCTTCGTATTAATTGCATCCTTTATTGTTCTAGGAGGAATGAAATTAATTATGGGTTTTAGAGTAACAGAGGAGCAAGAAATTGTAGGACTTGACCTCAGTGAGCATGGAGCATATGGTTATCCTGAACAGTTGAAGAAACCAGGTCAAGACATTAAAGGTTAATTGAAATAATGGACTGACCGAAGGGGAGAGCGGCGTATGGGAGATTCGTTGCGATCACAGCATTTCAAAGGCATTAGCTCTGCTAATCATGTAGAAGCGCTGCGTTCATTGAGGGATCAAGTAAACGATCATATGAAGGTCCTCCTCCCTACACGGCCGATCGAACAAGTGAATGAAGGAATTAATGAGATACATGATGCTATCATATCGAAGGCGATTATGATCTCTGAGGCGGAAATGGCACAGCTGGGGAGGGGTTCTCCACCCGTGCCATACGCTTACCTACTGTTCGGCAGCGGTGGACGGATGGAGCAAACGTTGTCTAGTGATCAGGACAGCGGTGTTGTTTATCAGGATTGTGAAGACAACAAGGAACAGGTAAGGGAATACTTTCAGCTACTATGTAAAATTATTGTAAAAAATTTGATTGATATCGGATATCCCCCCTGTGAAGGAAAGGTGCTTAGTGACAATGCGGATTGGTGTCGCTCACTAAATGAGTGGGGAAAAGTACTTGAAAACTGGTTCAAAGAGCCCGAATGGGAAGCAGTTCGCTATTTATTAATTATCGCAGATGCACGATGCGTATACGGTAGTATGGAGCTTCTCGATTGTTTGAAAGATATGTTTTATACGGATACACTCGAACATCCCTTTATATTGAGGCGAATGACCGAAAATACGATGCGTCATAAGGTGCTAGTTGGTGTGTTTGGTCAGCTTTTGAAAGAACGATATGGGGAAGATGCAGGCAGTGTTGATATCAAATATGGTGCATACATTCCGATGGTTAATTCCATCCGTTTGATGGCCATACAATCTAATATACGCGCAACATCAACGCTGGAAAGAATAAATAAATTAATTGAGGCAGGAAAAATATCGTCAAATGATGGGATGTTGTTTACACAGTCATTCAAATTTATTTTGGCACTAAGGTTGATGACCACAGAATTGCAAAACGAAGGCCTTTATACGAATAACGGAAAGCTGCATAGCAGCAAATTGTCGAAGGAAATGACTGATGAGCTCAAAAGTAGTCTGAAGCAAGGAAAACGATTACAGCGGGCTGCATATAAGCAAGCAATGGGCAGCTTTATGTAAGAGTGGGGCGGTGGAGTCGATTGAAGGAGCAAAAAGGCGTCGGTCGTATGTGGAGCTTATACAAAATGGGCGGTGTCACACCTGCCATTGCTTCCATGCTTGGCTCACAGAACGCGCAACAGATGGCATATATTCGTAATGCAAATCGGGAGCAGCGTAAGCAATCTTTGCTTGAAACTCCTCTTACAGAGCTGGAAATTGTCGTTTTCGATTTGGAGACGACTGGATTTAATCCAAATAACGGTGATGAAATTATTTCTTTTGGCGCAGTAGTTGTTAGAGGCGGGCAAGTTTTGGAGGAAGAAAGCTTCTATCATTTAGTTAACCCGAAACGAAATATTCCAGAAAATATCGTCGAATTAACAGGGATAACAAATGAAATGGTCAAAAATGCTCCTGATCTTATCACGGTACTTCATGATTTTTTGGCTTTTATTGGCCGGCGTTTACTGGTAGCTCATGCTTCGGGACATGACAAACAATTTCTTAATGCCGCCTTATGGCGAACTTCTAAGGTGCATATGAATCATCGCGTCTTGGATACGATGATGATTGCGAAGTGGCTTGAGCCTAATCGTGAGAGTTACGACTTAGATGAATTGCTTACGAGCAGCAACATTCCGATTATTGATCGTCATCATGCACTGCACGACTCTATTATGACCGCTAAGCTCTGGCAAAATTATTTGAATCGAATTGTTGAGCGCAACATTTTTACACTAGGTGATTTGTATGCTTATTTAAGTAAGCACTAATGGTATCGGCTTGAATGAGTCGGTAGTCTTCATATAGGTTTTTACGAGGGGGTGGAGTTCAGAATTTAATGAAACGATCCAGTAGGACAGATCTGATGCTGGTACAAATCCTGAGTAGTCTCGTAGTGATGGATCGGGTGCTGATTGTGGATGAGAGTGATAGATGCCGACAAGTGTTTGTCGGTTTCTTTGTATTGCAAAAAATACGTTCGTCCATTCTTCAGGATCAAATTTAAAAGAATTGGAAGGACTGCTGTGTACGTTTCTGATCGGTAAAATAATATCTGCTGCGTCCCCATGCTCGCTCCGTGCAACAACGCCACATGCTTCGAATGGCAATGCCAAGCTGCTTATGCGAATAAGATCGTCAAATGCGCTTTTAGTCAATTTGATAGTAGGTTCATTCCAGCGCATTAAGTTACTCCACCTCTTTGAAAGTTCTATCATTTCAACAGTATACCATGAGTATAACGATATTAAGCCATTGTTTCTATTTTCGTGGGATAAAGGAATGAAGTTACACCCCATAACACAAATAAAGCAATAATGGTTAGAATGTTAAAAAGCAATGTATCCGAACGAGTGGCTACAAAGCTGAATAAAGGAGGTCCAGCGGCAACACCAAGAAATCGTAAACTATATAAAGATCTCCTGCAAGTGCCATTGCGATAGGTACGGTACCTGCAACAGCAGCGCCTTGAATGATTCTGCCTACCATAAGTATGCTGTACGACTCCCAAATTGCCCCCATCCCTGTCAAAATACCTGTAATACCTTAAACAGCAAGTGCTGGTATTATAACGGACGTTCTCTTCATGTGATCGGACAAATATCCGATAATAGGTATGAATAATGCTGTGGTAAGTGAAAATATAGATATGACTAGACTTGATTGCAGCTTGGTCAGTTTCATTTGCTTCGCCATTTCGGGGGTAATAGGTACGAGCATGGAGTTGCCGAGTACAAGTACGAAAGGTACACTAGCGAAGGCTGTATAGTTGCGCCAATTGGACTCTGTCATTTACGTATCATCATCTTTCATAACCGTGAAATTGAGTAGTGACGGTTTTATGGCTAACCTGCCCTCTGGCTTGAGCTTCCATTCTACCCGTGTTACGATGGATGAAATATGAATTTTTCTATGAAGGAAGGAACAGCATGAAAAATGTAATAACTCTTTTTATCGTTGCATTTTTATTCGCAGGCTTAGCCGTTTATCAATATGCTCAAGATGATTCTACATCGGCTTCGGAGTCGTCAGCAGGTGATAATTTCAAGCCCAAAGCAGGTTTTCAAGCAGCGAGCTTCGAGCTCCCTGCACTAGACGATAAGCCACATGAAGTCGGTGCAAAGGGAACAAAACTGACATTTCTTAATTTCTGGGCTTCATGGTGCGGACCTTGTGAACTAGAAGCACCAGACTTGCAAAAGCTGCATGAAAATTATGGTGACACAATAGCTATGTATGGCGTGAATTCTACGAAATACGATAAGGAAAGAGCTGCTAGAAAGTTTGTGGACGATCATGGGTTTACATTCCCGATTTTGATGGATCGCACAGGAGAAATAACGGATCAATATAAGGTCAATTTGTACCCAACTACTTTCCTGATTGACAACGAAGGTATTATTAGAGAACGAATTAATGGCGTAATTACGTATGAAGAATGGGAACGATTAATTAAGAAGTGGTCATAAGTACGAAAGTGTTAAAAGTAGGATAGTGCAGATGAACATGCTGCCCTGTCCTTTTTTTTGTGCTTTGAGCTCAAAAAAAAAGAAACTGCCGTAGATGATTTCTCTATGACAGGCAGTTTCAGAATGAATAATTACAATTAGTGGTTGATTAGGCCAAGTCGTTCTGTAGAATCGGTCACGTTACTTTCGACTTTGTCCATGTTTAACAACGCATAGCGTACACTGTCGAGCAATGCTTCCCAGCTGGCTTCAATGACATTGCTGGAAACACCAACAGTAGACCAAGTATTGTTTAGATCAGTTGATTCGACGAGAACACGTACTTTCGCCGCAGTCGTATCTTTCTCATCGATAACACGTACTTTATAATCAGTAAGGTGGAACTCTTCAATTTTCGGATAAAACTGTACTAAAGCTTTTCGAAGAGCATTATCAAGTGCATTGACTGGTCCATTACCTTCAGCAGCTGTATAAACTTGCTGTCCGCCAACGTTTATTTTAACAATTGCTTCGGAAACCATTTCACCATTCGTTTTTTCTACATGCATTTTGAAGGATTCTACTTTAAAAATTTCTTTCGTTTCAGTAAAGGCGTCACGAAGAAGAAGCTCAAGTGAAGCATCGGCACCTTCGAATTGGTAGCCTTGATGTTCTAGATCTTTGATCTGCTCCATGATTTGTTTTGTTTTATCGTTATTTGCATTGATATCTAATCCAAGCTCATGTGCCTTAGAGATAATATTACTTTGTCCGGCAAGCTCGGAAACGAGAATACGCTGCTTATTACCAACCAGCTCAGGATTAATATGCTCGTACGTCTTGGAATCTTTCATTATTGCGGATACGTGAATACCACCCTTATGGGCAAATGCTGCGTTGCCGACATAAGCTTGACCTACAGGCATATTCACATTAGCAATTTCACTAATGTAACGTGCTGTATTTGTTAGCATTCTCAGCTTCTCGTCTGGCAGGCAATTATATTTCATCTTTATTTGAAGATTTGGAATGATTGAGCATAGATTCGCATTGCCGCAACGTTCACCATAGCCGTTGATCGTTCCTTGCACTTGGCGAGCACCAGCTTGTACAGCTGCTAATGAATTTGCGACAGCGAGCTCACAATCGTTATGTGTATGAATGCCTATCGGAGTAGTCAATTGTTCTCTCACTCTTGTAACGATTTCATGGATTTCACTTGGTAAAGTACCTCCATTAGTGTCACATAGAACTAGCCAATCTGCTCCTGCTTCTTGAGCCTTGCGCAGTGCAGCAATCGCATACTCAGCATTATGTTTGTAACCATCAAAGAAGTGTTCAGCGTCATACATGGCTTCCATGCCATTACGTTTTAGAAAAGCAAAGGAATCGTAGATCATTGCAAGATTTTCTTCCAATGTCGTTTGAAGAGCGGTGTGAACATGGAAATCCCACGCCTTGCCTACAAGAGTTGCAGCGGGAACGCCAGATTCAACGATTCGTAGAAGGCTTGCGTCTTGCTCCGCAATACTGTTCTTGCGGCGAGTACTTCCGAATGCCGTTATCCGAGCGGTCAAATTTAATGTTTTGACACGTTGGAAAAATTCAATATCTTTACTGTTGCTGCCAGGATTTCCACCTTCAATATAGTGTACTCCAAGCGCGTCCAGCTTTTGGGCAATTTTTAGCTTATCGTCTGCGGACAGGCTGATCCCTTCGCCTTGAGTTCCATCACGCAGCGTCGTGTCAAAGATTGAGATATTATCGGACATTTGTTGTGACGCCTCCTTCACTGATAACCTTTTCAAATCATAATTTAAGATTATAACACTTTATCTATTTAAAGTAGAGAGGGAATTGTCTGTTTTTTCACAATTATGCCAGCATTGACTTGCTTCCTGCCTAATTATATGCTGAATGCAATAGAAATTGAACAAGCAATTATTCCGACTAAGGGCGGTGAAACGAGCAGTTATGAGCAATGTTAATGATCATTATCCTGTTAAAGGCAGAGTGATTATCCATCTAGATATGAATGCGTTCTACTGCTCGGTGCATGAAGCTGAAGAGCCGGAATATTATAAAAATAAGCCGACAGCAGTATCTGGAAGTGTGGAGCAGCGCAAAGGAATCGTAGTGACGTGCTCATATGTCGCTAGGTCGAGAGGCGTAAAGACAGGAATGACCGTAAGACAAGCGACAAGGTTATGTCCAGAGCTAATTTTGATTAAGCCAGACTTTAACCTGTACCGCAAATATTCCAATGGATTTATGTCTATTGCCAGATCATTTACACCACTAATTGAAGCTGTATCGATCGATGAATGCTACATGGACATTACGGGCTCCAAACTTTTTGGAACACCGTTAGAAATTGCAGATGCTCTGCAAAAGAAAGTAATGTCAGAGTGGCAACTTCCATGCTCGATCGGTCTTGCGCCTAACAAGCTGTTGGCGAAGATGGCTTCCGATATGAAGAAGCCAAATGGGCTAACGGTGTTACGTCTGCGTGATGTGCCGCATCTATTGTGGAATAAGCCGTGTGGGGCGCTTTTTGGGATAGGTGGTAAGACGGCCGAGAAACTGGCGAAACTAAACATTATGACAATAGGTGCCTTAGCAGCAGCAGACGAAAATATGTTAATTAAGCAGTTCGGCGTTACTGGAGCCTGGATGAAGTCGGCTGCGCATGGTATTGATCATTCGCTAGTTAATCCGGATCGGGAACGAAACAAGTCTATTGGTCATACGACTACGTTGCCAAGCGATATTAGCAATCAAGATGATGTGTTTCGTGTACTGCTTAATCTAGCGGACCAGACTGGCAGAAGACTTCGGAGGCAGAAGCTCGTTGCTTCTACGATCCAGATTACGATACGAAGGCCGGATATGGTAACGATTACCCGTTCGCAAACACTTCAAGCTCCAACACAATCGGCTGAAGAAATAAATATGGAAGCTCGCAAGTTATTTGTTCGACATTGGAAACAAGGAGATCCTATACGTTTATTAGGAGTAACCTTGCAAAACCTATCACCACTCAATGAAACAGCCCTTCAATTAGACTTGTTCAACTATGAAGAGCAACCGCGGAAAGAAGCACTTATTCAGGCGATGGATGCACTTCGAGATAAATTTGGAGAGGATGCAGTTCTGACAGCAGGTATGCTAGGTGATGATCCTTCAACCTTAATAAGGAACAAACGAATTCGTGGAACATCCTTGCAAAAGGACGATAGTTTGTTATATATTGATGAGTGAGGAACCAAGCTATTCTGGTCTTTTAATGATGAATCGGAATAATTCCGTATTTAATAAAGGAGGGAAAAACCATGGCAAAATACACATGGGTTGAGAAAGACACTTGCATTGCTTGTGGCGCTTGCGGAGCTACTGCTCCTGACATTTATGATTATGATGACGAGGGCTTAGCAGAAGTTATTTTCCAAAACGACTGCAACCGCGGTAATGTAGAAATTCCTGATGATATGTTTGATGACTTGCAGGATGCTTGTGACGGCTGTCCTACTGATTCCATCAAAATTGCAGATGAGCCGTTTAATGCACCGGGCTAACTAGCAATTATTTCTCATACATTTTTCAAACTCCCCCACAACCGTTTTGACGGAGTGGGGGAGTTTTTTTTATATGCCGTATACTCTGGATGAAAGCCCCTCCTTTGCCGATATAAAGTATAAAAGATCGTAAGTAGGAGGGGTTAGGATGGATCAGCCGGAGGATATCCTTTATTTGAAACAATTCGTGAAGCAGCATCCTAACAATAAAATGGGTTGGTATTTACTAGGAAAACATTATTTGCAAGCGGGTAAAGAGGCGAAAGCTAATTATTGTTTTATTCAGGCCGGAGATATATACGAGGCCTTTGAACAAGAAAGCCATCCTCTTGGTGAAGCGCAGCTAGAAGAATTGAAGGAATGGGACAAAAAACAGAAGAAAAAACAGCTGCTGCGTAAAACATTGTTTATAGCAATACCTTTGCTGCTTCTTGCACTTCTTATCCCAGCTAAAGAATTTATATTTAAGGACTCTCCGAAAGAAATTGTTACAGACAATTCTGCCCTCATTCCGGCTGTTGGTGTTGTTATGGTACCGCAACAACAATTGCAGCCCATTGGTTATGCGATGAATACTATAATAGCAGCTGGTAAGGAAGCGCCCGATCTTACGCTTGCTATTCGGCTAGAGGAGAAGGGAGGCTGGAGACAGTGGAATGGCAATGTCCGGTTTCTAATGAGCCTTAACCGCAATGTGACAGGCAGTAAGGCTCAGGTAACTATGTTTGATCGAGATAGCTGTGTTTGTGAGCCGGGTGATACGAATAATGCCAGTAAACCATTTAAGGAATGGAAAAAAAATCAGGAGATGCATTGGACATTATCTAGTGCAATTCATCATTTTAAAGAACGGAATGGAAAGTGGCCTGAACGATTGAAGGATCTAATACGTCCATATCCAAACAACATTCTGTCTGGAGAAGGCAAAGGAATGGTAGCAATGTTTCCAGATGTATTGTCAAAACTTAAGACGTCCTCAAATGATGGTTCACAATCAACAGCTTCTGGAGGGAATCAAAATCATCCACTAAAGACGTCAGATGACGAGTCCAACAAATCCAGTATTGGTACAAATGGACTGTTTCAACAAAAATGGAATAAGCCGCTTGAAATTGTTATCGACACCTCACAACATCGACTAGCTGTTGTGCAAAATGATGTGGTCATTAGAAGTTATAAAGTTGGGTTAGGCGGAGATCGAACACCAGAGGGGAGCTTCTATATTAGTGAGAAGGTTCGTAATCCTAACGGTCGTGATGATGGTATCTTTGGCAGCAGAGGTATGGCGCTATCCAATACGTTGTACGCCATTCACGGTACGGGAGATATTGATAGTATTGAAAAAGATGAGTCATTAGGCTGTATTCGATTACGTAAGGCGGATGTGGAGGAATTATACGATTTAGTACCACTAGGAACAGTGGTGAAAATAAAAAACGGGACGCTTCCGCCCAATTCCAAGGAAGCGGCTGAACGATTCCAGCTGGAGCCTCAGGAGAACGAAACCAATCCCGCAAAAGTATATCAATGGTTAAAATAAGTTTACATACTAAGAGAAAATGAGTAGTGCTGCAACTACGATGAATAGAATAGATACGATGGAACCAATCCATATTAGTGCTTTCTTATTGACTTCTTCTTTAGGCTTTACTTTCATTGTTGCTGGTTTTCTTTTGGCTGCGCCCATACTAGAATCAACCTCTCTTTTTATGAATAGAAGTGGGACATATGCCTATATTGTAATCGTTTTCGCCTAGTGTCGCAACATGGTATGTACATTCTGAGTAAGCAATACGTTACTGTAAGCTCTTTTCTTTTTGTCGCAAAAGCGATAAACTGTAGGATAGAGCATACAACGTGGAACGGAGTGAATTTTTTGCTGTATACATATTTACTTAAACCGATGTTTTTCAAAATGGATCCCGAAAAAGCTCATCATGTCGTCATAGATGGATTGGCCACTGGCAGCAAAATACCTGGAATGACTGGACTGATGAACGCTATGTATGGCGTGTCGGAATCACCAGAACTACGAACGGAACTGCTCGGCTTGAAATTCCCACATCCCATTGGTCTCGCTGCAGGCTTGGATAAAAACGGGAAAGCACCGGATGGATTCTCGAGTATTGGCTTCGGATTTGCAGAGGTGGGTACAGTAACTCCCAAAGGTCAAGCAGGTAACGATCTTCCACGATTGTTTAGACTTCCAGCTGACGAAGCACTTATAAATCGGATGGGCTTTAATAATGAAGGTGCAGATGCGATGGCAGCATCATTATCCAAACGAAAAATTAATCGTATTCCGATAGCTGTCAACATTGGAAAAAATAAAAATACACCAAATGAGTTAGCACATGAAGATTACCAATCCTGCATTCGATCCCTTTATGATCATGGCGACTTCTTCGTCGTTAATATTAGTTCCCCGAATACACAAGGGTTACGTGATCTTCAACATGGGGACGAGCTGCGCAAGTTGTTAGTTACTGTCATGGATGAGATGAAAGCGCAAGCAGTTGCAAGGAAAGCGATTCCGAAGCAAGTTATGGTGAAAATTGCACCAGACATGTCTGAGGAGCAACTTGAGCACACGGTAAATACGATTGTGGAATGTGGTGTAGCAGGTATCATCGCCACAAATACAACGTTATCACGTGAAGGACTAACACATGCTAATGCTTCACAAGCAGGTGGGATGAGTGGTAAACCACTGCGGGATCGTTCAACGGAAGTGATCGCTTCTGTGTACAGATATACCGGTGGACGTATGCCAATCATCGGTTCTGGCGGCATTTTTACTGCACAAGATGCATACGATAAAATTCGCGCTGGGGCTTCAATGGTAGAGGTGTATACAGCTCTTATTTATAAAGGACCTGGATTACTGCGAGAGCTTACAAACGGACTTAAAGAATGTTTACGCAAGGATGGTTACCGTAATATTGCCGAAGCAGTGGGCGCAGATCATCGTTAGAAACAGGAGGCGGCCGGATGGACGGTAGAGACTGGGGTCTTTTTTTACAGCCTTATGAGCAAGCGGTCGAAGAATTAAAGGTAAAGTTCAAAACGATGCGAATGGAACTTAAACTTAGAGAAGCTTATGCTCCTATCGAATTCGTAACAGGTAGAACAAAGCGGATATCTAGTGTTTTGGAAAAAGCGAAACGACTTGGGGTTGCTCCTGATCAGCTAGATACAGGAATAGAGGATATAGCTGGCATAAGAATTATGTGCCAATTTGTAGATGATATTCATCGAGTTGCGGCTCTTATCCGAACACGCAGAGATTTGCAGCTTGTTTACGAGAAGGACTACATTACGAATTACAAGGATAGCGGTTATAGAAGCTACCATATTATCGTAAAATACCCGGTTCAAACGGCGCTTGGCTATAAGGAAGTGCTTGCAGAAATCCAGATTCGCACACTTGCGATGAACTTCTGGGCAACAATCGAGCATTCTCTCAACTATAAATTTAAAGAAAGCTTACCAGATGATGTGCGCATTCGACTAAAAAAAGCAGCCGAAGCTGCATTCCATCTGGATACAGAAATGACTAGCATTAGACAAGAAATATTGGATGCTCAAACGGAATTTGAAGAGCAATCCAATGTTGTCTCACGCGCTTTAAATGGCATTCAAGATTTGTACTTTTATAATAGAGTCCGTGAGGCTGCACAATTCCAGATGAAATTTAATGAACTGTTCGAGCTCGAGGATTATCCCCGATTAAACGGTTTAGCAACTGACATTGGAATATCGATTAGTAAGGCGAAGAGGAGTGGACAAACCTAATTTGAGGTGTCCCAAGTAAAAATAAAACCTCCGGTTCTACTTTACCAGTAGATCGGAGGTTTTGTTGTGTCGTGGAGTGGCTAAAGCCTAATCAGCTCTTTACGTTTTTGGGCTTAAAGGCTTCATCTATGGCTTCACGAATTTCATCGTCCGTTTTTCCTTGCTTGCTTAAGTTGACGATCATTTCCATTTCTTTTTTGCAAATACCGCAACTGGTACTATGATCTGTCCATGTGACCGTACCGTCATCAGCAGGATGTTCGGTAATGTAGCATCGGAGCAAGGAATCATGAGGTTCATCAATTTCCGTTCCCGCCATACAGCCGCAGTAGCAGTTAATGCCGCCCATTAGATCAGTATGGTTGTGTACTTCAGCGTATAGATCTTGAGTAAGTTTTGTGTGGTCCTTGAGAAATCCGGGTTGTTCTTTCAGTGATGCTGTTTTTTCCCAAGTTTCTGAGCCGTGCAGCTCAGTATGACCACTCTCTTTGTCATTACCCATGCTACAAGCAGTGAGTAGTGTAATAAGAGCAAATCCGAGCAGCATGGCATACATTATGCCTCTAGATGTGGAGCCGGTGTTTTGTTGGTTCACCCCATTAGGCTCGGCACTAGCTGATCGGTTAGGTTTCATCATTTCACCTCAGGTACTGAATTTTTGATAAAGAATGCTTTAAAGTCTTCAAGAGTACTGCCCGAGGTCATTCCTTCTTGTTTGAGTCCTCCTTCAAGACGATCGACTTCAACACCATCCTTGAAGTAAAGAAGTGTTGGTGTATACTCAACACCATATTTAGTTCCATAGTCTCTGAATTCAAGCAAGTTGAACATCGGCAAATCAATACCTATTCCATCAGCAATTGGTTTGATTTGTGGCGTTGTGAATTTGCAATACTCGCAGTTTGATGCAAACATATACACGAAGAAGTCTTCTTTATCGGCAACCTTCTTGTCCAATTCTTTCGGCAATATGATATTCTGATAGTTGGGATCATCCAGTTGCGCACGTGTTGCAGGATTTAAATCGGATACGGACTTAGCATAAAGTTCATTCTTTTTACCTGAATTGTTTAATACGAAGATAGATCCGAACAAAAAGATAATAATACCGATATACACATAAATCATTTTAAACTTTGTTTTTTTCTTTTTCATTACTAATTAACCTCCATTTTAGTTGTAATGGACAAGCCTAAGGATGGCTTATTGCCTCACTTACTTTTTATTATATACCAAAGCGGATTGTGTTTGTAGATGAGAAGAAGTAATCGATATTTGGCAGGAGGACCAGCATGAACAGCATATTACCAGCAAAATTTCTATTGAAGATGGAAGAGCTACTTCAAGATGAGTTTGAGAGATTTATGAATTCCTACGATGATCCACGGGTGTATGGTCTTCGAATCAACCCTTTGAAGGTTAGCGTAGATGAGTGGATGAAGCTTTCACCGATGAAGGACAGGGTGCGGCCAATTCCTTGGGTGAAGGATGGGCTTTATTATACGGAAGAGGACCGACCAGGCAAACATCCTCATTATCATGCGGGGCTCTATTACATTCAAGAGCCAAGTGCCATGTTGCCTGTTGAGCTGCTTAATGTTCAACCTGGCCATCGAGTACTCGATCTATGTGCTGCTCCCGGAGGTAAATCAACGCAAATTGCAGGGAAGTTAATGGGACAAGGAGTTCTTGTAACGAATGACAATGCATTCGAAAGAACGAAAGCATTAGCCAAAAACATTGAGCTTGCTGGCATAAGAAACGCTGTTATTCTAAATGAAGAGCCATCTAATTTAGCACCAGTATTCGGAGGATGGTTCGATCGAATATTAGTAGATGCTCCTTGTTCTGGGGAAGGTATGTTCCGCAAAGATGAATCGATGGCAGCAGATTGGGAGAGACATTCAATTGAGAAATGTTCGATCATGCAGCGGGACATACTAGTTTATGCTGCTGAGATGCTTGCACCAGGCGGTATGCTTGTTTATTCTACATGTACTTTTTCTCCTGAAGAGAACGAAGATCAAATTGCCTCGTTTCTGGTCACGCACCCAGAGTTTTCTGTGGTACCTGTTCATCATTATGGTGGGCTAAGTCCGGGCAGGTTAGACTGGGTTGCTGAAGACATTGCTAGCAAACTAGGCACAGAAAACACGCGGAGCTTAGACGGTACAGTAAGATTATGGCCTCATAAAGTTGAAGGCGAAGGTCATTATGTTGCTGTATTGAAGCGTAGTGGAGAACGGAATCATGACGGAGAAATAACTAATATTGAAGAGAAAAGATCTCAGATGTCCTATTCAATGAAGTCTAAAAGTAAAAAGCAGCGGAATGAAAAAATGACGCGTGGGAGCAAACCACCCGTAGTTGAGCTCAGCCCTGAAGAAGCATGGAAAGCATTCAGCGATCAGCATTTAAATTTGGTGCTAGATGAGAATGAAAAGCTCGTCATTTTTGGAGCTAAAGTATATATTGGTCAGCGAGGTGTTCCTTCGCTTGATGGGTTAAAGGTTGTACGAGCAGGATGGCTTGCTGGAGAAGCGATAAGAGGAAGATTCCACCCTTCACAGGCGTTAGCGCTTGGCCTTATTCGGACGGATGCTGCTAGGTCGATTAGCTTTAGCTCAAATGAAGATGACGTTATAAGATATTTAAAAGGGGAAACCTTGTTTGTCGACAGAGAGCAGTTGCACCTCCAGAATGGAGCAGAACCTAAAGGATTTGCATTAATTTGTGTCGATGGTTTTCCGATTGGTTGGGGTAAATATGCCGATGGGATGTTGAAAAATGAATTGTCGGCAGGATGGAGGCTAGTTTAAAGTGGCAGAGAAACTTCGATTAGATAAGTTGCTTTCAAATATGGGGCATGGGACAAGAAGTGAAATAAAGCGAGCCGTGAAACAAGGTAAAGTAACAGTAAACGGACTCGTTGTGAAGGATAGCGGCCTCATTGTTGATCCAATCGTGCAGGAGGTTGCATTTGAAGGTGAGCGTGTTGTGTATCGTAATGTCATCTATTTGATGCTTAATAAACCGCAAGGAGTTATATCAGCTACAGAGGATAACAAGGAGCGAACAGTTATCGACTTGCTAGAAGATCATGATAAGCTGCTTAGTCCTTTCCCAGTTGGACGTCTGGACAAAGATACTGTAGGTTTATTATTACTTACGAACGATGGACAATTGGCGCATGAGCTATTGTCACCGCGTAAGCATGTAGACAAAACGTATGAAGCGTTAGTTTGGGGAGATGTTGGGGAAGCGGATCAACAAGCATTTACCGCAGGGGTAGAGTTAGATGATAGTTATCTGACTATGCCGGCTGACTTAATCATATTGGACAAAATAGAAGAGCCTATAGGAATTTGTTCACTCATTAGGATTACAATTAGAGAAGGAAAGTTCCATCAAGTAAAACGTATGTTTGATGCAGTAGGTAAAAAGGTGCTAACCTTAAAGAGAATAGCGATGGGTCCGCTAAGCTTAGATGAATCACTTTCCGAAGGTTCATATCGAGAATTAACTGACGAGGAAGTGGAACTGCTTCGTGCTCATCGTGGGATAGAGAGATAGAGATGTAAATAAAAGATAGGAGTGCAGTCACTATGGGAATAAACTATGAGTTGATCGCGCTTGATGTAGATGGTACGCTGCTGACAGATGATCATGAACTGCTAGGAGATGTTAAGGAAGCTGTGCGTGAAGCATCACAAAGGGGTGCGGAAATTGTGTTATGCACAGGCCGTGGTCCGATGGGAGCATTGCCAGTTTTAGAGGAGTTAGGGCTAAGCGGCACGTTAATTACTCATAATGGGGCTGCTACTATTCAGTCGTTTGATCGTGCGGTATTGTTTCAATATGATATTGATCAAACTTATATTGGTGAGTTTATTAACTACTGTCGAGAGAATAATATCCATTATGATCTAAATACTGCTTTTGAGATGTATGTGGAAATGTTAACGCCAGAGACTAAAGCTATGTATGAGTTCCATAATGTACAACCAACATTGATGAGTATCGACCAGCGGTTGCCTGATAAACTAGTGAAGCTAACTTTGTTTGGGACAAAAGAATCGATGGATGAGGTCCAAAGCTATTGGGAGAAACGTTCTCCAAATCTGCAAATCATTCGAAGCGGGGATCTCTTCATAGATGTTCAGCATCCAGGTGCAAGTAAAGGTGAGGCTCTACGTCAATTGGCCGAAGGTCGTAGTATTGCTAGAGAGAAAATATTGGCTATTGGCAATTATTATAATGATATTTCTATGTTGCAATTCGCAGGAATTGGCATCGCGATGAGTAATTCACCGGATATGGTGAAAGAAGCAGCGGACGCGGTTGTAGGAAGTAATAACGAAAGTGGAGTAGCTGCTGCAATACGTCATTATGCCCTTAAGTAAATTAATAAACACGTGAAAAACCGCCAGAGCTAATCTCTGGCGGTTTTTCGATATAGGCGTAAGTTGATTGTTTATTACAGAAAAGTCCTCGTAATGATGACTAGAAGAATAAACAGAACCAGGATTACCCCTGCCGATGTAAAGCCTCCATGTAGTGCAGACATGCCAATTCCTCCTAGAATAAAATTTCCTAAGCTAGTGTATAGCTACTAAAGTTAAGTTACTTTGCTTTCGGAATACGATAGTGTATGTTATTTGCCCCGAATGGATTGGACATATGTCTTAATTCATGTACATTTGGGCTTAAAGGCGGTAATGAATGCACTTACATAAACGTTGTTAATTATCTATTTTTTTATTGATCCATCTATGCTACAATATTTGGAAATTATAGATAAAGGGGTTCGAGAATTTGAGTACTTATGAATCTGACTTGGATGAATTGTTGGACGTAGAGACAAAGCTGATTACTAATGGAACTAGCAGAGTTGTTTTTAAGAATAACCTGAATTGGGTCAACGAAGGTGTGCCAAAATGAAGTGTATTCTATTTGACTTAGATGGCACACTGATTGACAGCGAAAAGCTTGCGGCAGCAGCAATGAGGGAAGGGTTCCGCTCTATTCTTAATAGGGAAGCATCAGAAGAAGAGTTAGCTATTCTCAAAGGAAAACCGTTAGCAAAAGTGATGTTACTGTTATATCCTGAAGATGGGGCTAACATTTTAAAAGCAGCCACCTTATATTATAATGCAAATTCCAGTTCTATTGTTCTATTTGATGGCGTGATCGACATGCTCGAGGATCTGGCGAGAAATGGATATGAGCTTGGGGTCGTATCTGCCAAAACACGAGTTAATGTCCTTAAGGAGCTAGAGAATAGTAAAATAAAGCATTTTTTCTCATGTATTATAGGGCAAGAAGATACGAAATTTCATAAACCAAGTCCTGTCCCGCTGCAATTGGCTGCTGCAATGATTGGGTATCGAGCGGAAGAATGTGCTTATATTGGTGATCAGCCTACGGATATGATTGCAGCTAGCGCAGCTGGGATGGTCAGCGGAGCTGCATTATGGGGCGATGGAAGACGAGATATTTTGTCTACCGCATCTCCTGACGAATACTTTGAAACGCCACATGAAGTTGTGCAATATTTTTGCAATGAACTAATTATGCGTCATCCGGGATAAACGAAATCGCTGAATATAGGATGAAAAAAAGTCTGTCACGTAAAACGTGAACAGACTTTTTTGTTTCAAATTATGATCTTCCTCGTCCTCTAGGAGCGCTCGAATTACGGTTACCGCCAAAGTTTCCTTTGCCTGCTGGGCGTCCGCCACCACCAGATGGCCTGCTGCCAGCGCGGTTAGGCTTGCCTGTACCGCCTGATCCTCCAGCATTTCTGTCGCGAGGTGATTCGCTAACGTTTGATTCTGCTCCGCCACGACTTCTTGATGATGGTCCGCCACTTCTTTTAGGTCCACGTGAAGCGCCACGGCCATAGCTCTGTTCGCCGGAACGTCCACGTTCTTTTGCTTCTGCAGTTCCCCACGGATTTGCAACTGGTGAATCTGGACCTAACGAGGAGCGACCACCATTTCTGCCGCTGGATGATCTTGAAGGACGTTGTTGCTCTTGGATTCCTCCATCAGCGTCGTTGCTGCGACGGCGACCTGCGCCACCCGCATTACGAGCGAAAGCATTTTCAGAAGAAGTGTTTTCACTACGGCTAAATCTACCTTCAGCTGTATTTCTTGATCCACGACCGCTGCGTCCACCTTCCGAAGCTCCGCGTTCACTTCGACCATTGCTGCGACCGCCTTCAGACGAGTTGCGTTCTCCACGACCGCTGCGTCCACCAGCCGATGAACTACGACCGCGTCCACCTTCACTGCGACCACCGCGTCCGGATTCTTTATCTCCACTGCGTCCACGTTCTTTACCGCCGAATGATGCTGGGCTCTTAGAAGCTGTTGAAAGTTCGCCTTCACTATCTATTGTGCGATGCTCAAGACGAGCATTTATTCCTTTTTCTATAACTGCAAGTTTATTTACGTCATAATGAGTGGCAAGTGTTACTGCCATTCCATTATGGCCTGCGCGTCCAGTTCTGCCGATACGGTGGATGTAACTTTCTCCATCCATCGGAACATCGTAATTGTACACGTGAGTTACACCTTCAACGTCTAGACCACGTGCTGCAACATCCGTTGCAACGAGAACTTGAAGACGAGCATCACGGAATCGTTTCATTACTTGCTCCCGTTTCGCTTGTGTAAGATCGCCATGAAGTTCATCGGAAGCAAATCCGTGATCTTTTAGTGCTTCATTAAGCTTCTTAGCACGAACTTTCGTTCGACAGAAAATAACTGCCAAGTACGGTTGATGTCTTTCAAGCAAATGGATTAACGCTTTTTCTCTGCCGCGGTCTGTCGTATTTACGACAAGCTGTTTGATGCTGTCGAGTGTGACATTCGTGCTGCGTATTTGTATATCTGAAGGGGAATTCATATATTCAACTGCCAAGCGGCGTATCGCATCCGGCATTGTTGCAGAGAACAACATCGTTTGACGAGCTCTAGGCGTTTGAGAAATAATGCCTTCCACATCAGGCAAGAAGCCCATATGAAGCATTTGGTCAGCTTCATCCAATACGAGCATGGATAACTTACCTAAGTTAATCGTTTGACGATTCATATGATCAATTAATCTGCCCGGTGTCGCTACGACAATATGCGGCGCACGTTGCAGCTTGCGTATTTGTGCATCAACGTCCTGACCGCCATAAGCAGCAAGTACGTTAGCTCCGAATGCGGGCGCTAATTTTTTCAGTTCAGCGGTGATTTGAATAGCTAGCTCTCTCGTAGGTGTAAGAATAAGTGCTTGAACTTGCGCTTTTTCTACATTTATCTTCTCTAATATCGGTAGAGCGAAAGCTAATGTTTTTCCAGTACCAGTCTGCGCCTGAGCGATTACGTCTTGTCCGCTTAGTAGAAGTGGAATGGCTTGACGTTGAACTGGAGTTGGATCTGTAATTCCGGCTTGCTTCAATAAGTCGTTGAGCTCTTGAGAAACTCCGAGAGCGTGAAATGTGTTAGACATACTTGAATTTTCCTCTTTTCATCTTTCGTATGAAGCTAAGTATAACAGGTGTCCACGACAAGTGCATCTTCATATTGCATATGATATGCTTATAGCCAACATCTAAGAGGAAGAGGAATGAGAGTATATGACCGGATCAATTCGTTCAGATATAAAGATAGGGCAACAAGTTTATATTGTGCTCAAAGCAGATCAGCGCACAGGAAAGCTAACTAAAGGTATTGTCAAAGACATTTTGACCAATTCACCGAGACATCCGCATGGCATTAAAGTGAGGCTGCAGGACGGGCAAGTGGGTAGAGTGAAGAGTATCGATTTCACCAATGTTAAGTAGTAGTCTCAATTTAGAATATATTGGGAAATGAGTCAGTGGCTTAGTTGTGCTTCCATTTAAACCATCGACCATGTCCATCCGTTTCTGCAAGTGTTTCTTTATATTCTTTACCATAACGTTATTCTGAATGATAGCAATACTTATCCCATTTGACCTGTAAGATTGAGCTAATGTCATCTTTGTATAATTAACAAAAAATGCCAACATTAAATAATGAATTGTACCTAGGAAGAGAATTGGGACTGGTTGTCCATTCCGGGTATGAGATGTTGGATGTAGCGATTCGATATCATCGGCAATGCAAAGCTTTTAAATTGATTAAAAAGCTCATTCATCTTTTGTTCTCTCCTATTATCACAATATATTGGAATTGTATCAACCAAATGTGATAAGCATTACTTTAGCTTTTTTGACCACTATAAAAATATTATTTATCAGTTGGCGATATAAAATGAAAAGGCCTAAGGAGCAGGTGAGAAATGGCGTTCGGTATATCCAGAGATGAAATGATTAGATGGAAATCTACAGTAGCTGGAGGAGAGATCGCTTTTCTTACCCATTACTGGCTTGATCCAAGATTTCCAGGTATGAAAACTGTAACAAAGGTTGGGTGCTCAAATTTGGATAAGCTATCAGAGTGGTGTAGGAGTAATGGATTGAATCCGCATTATATCCACGCTCGTGATCAATATCCGCATTTTGATTTGTTAGGGAAGAAGCAAGTTGAAGTGCTCCTGCAAGAGAAACTATTCGATCATTTAGAACGATTCAACATAAAGGCAGCATCGGAGTATGAAGGCAATTAAAATATTGAAGTGAGTGGAGGTCGTTTATGGATATTAGAAAAAATATTGAGGAAATGAGTTTGAATGGCTGGCCCGCGTTGCAAACCGTTTTATATGACGGCTGGTTGCTTCGATTCGCAGATGGTTATACAAAAAGATCGAATTCAATAAATGCAATCTATGGCCACACCTTAGCTTTGGATGACAAAATAAAACGATGCGAAGAGATGTACAGGGAGCGTGATCTTGCGACTGTATTCAAAATAACTCCCTTTTCGAAACCAAAAGAATTAGATAATCGATTAGATGAACAAGGGTACATTATGTTCGATCACACGACCGTAAAAACAGCATCGTTACGTGATCTTGTAGAGCCAATGAATAGTGAGGCGGGCAGCGTTTCCAAAGTTGGCGAAGCAATAAATCCGAAAATTAAAATCGTTATTACGACGGAGCCGACCTCGTTTTGGCTTGATGCTGTTGCGGTTATGCAAGGATTAAATGAGCATCAAAGAGAAACGACTAGGCGAATGATGAGTGATCAGCCCTTACGCAAAGCTTTTGCTGTTTTGTTAGAAGATAGGAAACCAGTTGCATGCGGAGCTGTTGTTATTGAACAAGGATGGGCAGGACTATACGATATTGTAACTGAACCTGCTTCTAGAGGACTTGGATATGGAGAACAATTGACGAGACAGTTGTTGATGTGGGCTAAAGAAAACGGAGCTGATAATGCTTATTTGCTAGTCGTGACAGGAAATGTTGCTGCCAGCCGTTTATACGATAAGTTTGGGTTTAAATATAGCTATGACTATTGGTACCGTGTTAAAAAAACGACAGAATAACAAGTAATGTTTAGGTAATGGTTTGGAAAGGTGGACTACAAAAGTAATGGGCAGTGAATATCAGTCAGCAGAGAAGCAACAGGGTTATCAGCCATTACTAGCATCGGGAAAAAGCAACAATCGCTCTTGGCTGCTCGTACTCAGTATTTTGCTAGTTGCAATTATTATGAGAGCACCGATTACAGCAGTTGGACCGATTGTAGATCAAATCAGCTCTTCGATGGGTTTATCAGGTGGCATGACAGGGCTTCTTACAACATTACCATTATTGGCGTTTGCTTTTGTTTCTCCGTTTGCACCCAAAATTGCGGCTCGACTCGGCATGGAGTTTTCTCTATTTGCAGCATCAATATTATTGACTGCAGCAATCATTGTACGATCACTCCCATCCGTTTACGCATTATTTTTGGGAACTGCTTTGCTTGGTACTGCGATTGCAGTCGCTAACGTACTGCTTCCAAGTCTTGTTAAACGGGACTATCCGAATAAAGTCGGATTAATGACAGGCGTATATACCGTTTCGATGAACTTAGGTGCAGCAATTGGCTCGGGGATTAGTGTTCCATTGACTGAAGGGTTTGGCTTCAGTTGGCAAGTTACACTTGCAGCAACTTCGCTTGTCGCTCTAATTGCAGCTATCGTATGGTTGTCGCAAATTAGCTGGAATGGCCTGAGAGGGACTTCAGGCATACTGCAAACGAGTTCTGTCCAAAAGGATGAAAAAACAAAGGTCAGTATATGGCGCTCACCACTTGCATGGTCGGTGTCTTTATTTCTTGGTTTACAATCATTTTGTTTTTATGTAAACGTGACTTGGATACCATTAATATTAGTCGATAAAGGATTAAATACTGCTCATGCAGGTTGGATGTTAGCACTTATGCAACTTGTTAGCATGTTGTCAACTTTTATCGTTCCAATTATGGCAGGAAGGCGTTCTAGTCAACGAAGTATTGCATTATCTATATCATCTATTTTTGTTGTTGGCTATTTATTGTTGCTTCTAGGGGGATCGGCAGCAGTACCTGTCAGCATGATCATATTAGGTCTAGGAGTGGGAGGCGGCTTCGGACTTGCAGTTATGTTCTTTGCACTTAGAACACGTACTAGCGGGGAGTCGGCCCAGTTGTCGGGCATGGCACAGTCCATCGGCTACTTGCTGGCAGCCAGCGGGCCATTGTTGTTTGGAGTATTGCATGATTGGTCGGATAATTGGAGTATCCCATTGTTATTAATTATTGCAGTGTCTATTGCGTATGGAGCTGTTGGCTTGTATGCAGGTGCGGATCGTAAAGTTTGAAACTAGACTGCCCGTCACATCTCACAGCAGATGGTCGGGCAGTCTTATATTTTATATGCCTATTCCAGATGTAAATAATTGAGCAAATGAGTTTAGCATTGCAGCGGCTTCTTTATTAAGCAAAAACTCTTTCGACCGAAAATTTGTCCCAGCTTCTGTAGCCTTAACCTCTGGACCGTGCAAACCAAATGCAACAATAAATTGTACGGCTTCATCTGCCCATGGTGACGGTTTATCAATTAGTTTAGCGGGAACTGCAGTGAAACTGATTATTTGTGAGAAGCGATAAATCATTACAGCTGCTTCTTCTCTTGTAATAGCGTGGTCCGGTCTAAAAGTATGAGCTGTTGTACCATTTATTACATTCGTGTCTGCCAAAGTTTGAATTTCAGGAGCATAACGATTGTTTTTGATATCAACAAAAGATGATGTATTAGTCGATTCCATAACTCCTATTAATCGAACAAGTTGTGCTGCGAATTGCGCACGTGTTACTTTTTTGTTTGGATGAAAATGAGAAGAAGTTGGTTCTAATAGGCTCCCTAGGTCTCGTAACGAATAAATATCATTTGAAAAAGGATCAGTACGCGGCACATCGGTAAAGTCAGACAACTGCTGAACACGTTCCGACCAGGCATCGTCCGTCAGATAAGACAAATACGTTATGTTTTTAGTTTCATTTTCTTTAAAAGCTGCTAACTTGCCCCCCTCATCTTGAAATAAGTTTGTACCGATAGGTTTTAATTTTATTGTTCGAGTTGGCCCGATGACGGTCAGAAAACCTTCTTCAGCTTTTATTTTGAAAGAGATCAATGGAAATCTTAAGTAACGGAAAGTGCCTTCATAACGTATCAATTGAGCTTTAGTAAGTGTAATCGATGAGTGTTCTTCATCAGATTTAGGATAATAATGATCCATAAATGCAGCAAACAATTGTTCTCTTATATTGCTTGAGTCGCTATTAGTAATAACAAATCCTCCAACTTTTTTTTCAGGCAACAGCCATAGCCACGAGTGGTAACCCTCAAGGTCGCCGCCTTTTCCAATGACGAACTGACCATTAAAATGTTCTTGAAAAAACATTTCGAAACCTAATGTCATATTTGGACGTTCAGGATGAATGCTGACTTGTGTTTGATGCATTTCTTTTAATGTATTTTCCGATAAAATTCGATTATCTCCCAGCTTGCCGCCATTTAAGTGGGCTAACATAAACTTGCTCATATCGGTACCTGTTGCGAAAAATCCCCCATCAGGTGCAATCGTTGGTACTAGGTTATAATCGGGGTATGGCTTTTTATTTGCATCATAACCTGTAGCTAATTGAGCGAGCACTTTCTCCGACATTCGAAAATCGCTATTTTCCATACCTAATGGCTGCAATATCTTCTCATCAATGACTTGTTCAAATGGTTTGCCTGTTACTTGCTCGACAATCAGCCCTTGAAAATTAGATGCTAGATTATCATAACGGTAAGCTTCTCCTGGTGTCCGCACGATGGTGGGCATATTATCTTTCAAATATTGTTTTAACGGATAGTTGGCCTTGCTTGCAGACGAGGAGGTTAGCGTATCGGTTTTATCGAAGCCGGATGTATGTGTTAATAGATGTCGCATAGTAAGTTTTGTATTGGTGTTGTTCGGAATAGTTAGTCCTTTTAAATAATGCTGTACATCAACATCCAAATCTATTTTCCCTTCCTCTACAAGCTGCATGACAGATGTAGCTGTAAATAGTTTTGAAATGGATGCAACTCGGAAGATAGTTTTGTTAGGATCAACAGGCTTTTTACTTTCTAAGTCTTCAATTCCATAACCTTTGTTCAGCAAAACATTATTGCCGCTTACAACAACAAATGAGCTTCCTACTAGGTTTTCCTTTATTTCTGGGCGATTAAAAAAAGCGTCGGCAAACGTCTCAACTTCTTTTGTATCTGAAGGTCCCGTGAAAGCAGCGGCTTCGATGTTTGCCTTGTGGGGTAGTGAAAACATAGTAAAAACAAGCGTAGTTGCAACAAGTAGTGCCATCCAAGTTTTTCGTTTCTTATGAAGAGCTAACGAGTACATGATTCATTCATCCTCTCAAAAGAAAATTTTTCCTTCGATTATTACATTAAGTCATTCCATAATTTAGAAAAATAGACTATGGTCTAACATTTGTCTGGACTTTAGTCGCAGCATTAACATATCAAGACCTCATAAATGTAATTGGGGGAATGGCTGCAAGTCGCTTGACACGTATACTTAGCGGCTTATATAATTACAAGTAAATGTTTTTGAATATGGAGCGTTGAAGAGAATCAGTACTTGCGATTACAAAGCTTAGAGAGCTGGCGGTTGGTGAAAGCCGGACTTTGTGCGCGAGGAAACTCATCTCGGAGCTGTGCGCTAAACCGTCTTTACTTGCAAAGGACGACGAAACGCACCGACTGGCCAGCGATAATGGTGACAAGTGAGCGTAGGACAAA
Source organism: Paenibacillus sp. L3-i20 (assembly GCF_022180385.2). Taxonomy (GTDB): domain Bacteria; phylum Bacillota; class Bacilli; order Paenibacillales; family Paenibacillaceae; genus Pristimantibacillus. The sequence goes on along the minus strand of NZ_BQME02000002.1, from coordinate 1,554,661 downwards.
GACTGTCCGGCGCTAACTAGGGTGGTACCACGGGAGAATAACCTCTCGTCCCTAGCGTTAATTCGCTGGGGGCGAGAGGTTTTATGTTTGTTATTGAAGATTAGGAGGAAATATGATGAGTCAAGAGCCGCAACGCCATGGCTATAATCCGCAAGCGATTGAGCCGAAATGGCAACAAATTTGGGATGAGAATAAGACATTCCAAACAAAAGAGGATTCTGATAAGCCAAAATTTTATGCGCTTGATATGTTCCCTTACCCTTCAGGAGCAGGGCTGCATGTAGGGCATCCAGAGGGATATACGGCAACTGATATTATGTCTCGCTACAAACGCATGAAGGGTTACAATGTTCTTCATCCGATGGGCTGGGACGCATTTGGTCTTCCAGCAGAGCAGTATGCTCTAGAAACAGGCCAGCATCCAAGAGACATCACTTTCAAAAATATTGACAACTTCCGTCGCCAAATCAAATCACTTGGTTTTTCTTATGATTGGGATCGTGAGTTCAGCACAACTGACCCAGACTACTATAAATGGACACAGTGGATATTTATACAGCTATACAACCGTGGACTTGCTTATGTAGCTGAAGTTCCAGTTAACTGGTGTCCAGTACTTGGAACTGTACTTGCTAATGAGGAAGTTATCGATGGTAAGAGTGAGCGTGGAGGACATCCAGTTATTCGGAAACCGATGCGCCAATGGATACTTAAAATTACAGAATATGCGGATCGTTTATTGGACGATTTGGATGAGCTAGATTGGGCTGAAAGCATTAAAGATATGCAGCGCAACTGGATTGGCAAATCGACAGGAGCAGAAGTAACCTTTGATATCGAAGGTCATGATGCATCGCTAGTTGTCTTTACAACTCGTCCTGATACGTTGTTTGGAGCAACATATTGTGTGCTTGCACCTGAACATGAACTTGTAGCTGTCATTACAAATGATGAGCAGAGGGCTGCGATTGAGGCTTACCAGGCTGTTGCAGCACGTAAGAGTGATCTCGAACGAACTGATTTGGCGAAAGAAAAGTCAGGCGTATTCACGGGTGCTTATGCAATCAATCCAGTAAATGGAGAGAAAACTCCAATTTGGATAGCAGACTATGTACTTGCTGGTTATGGTACTGGTGCTATTATGGCAGTTCCTGGACATGATTCACGCGACTGGGAGTTTGCAAAACAGTTCGATTTGCCAATTATTGAAGTAGTGTCTGGCGGAGATGTTTCAAAAGAAGCTTATTCTGGCGACGGACCACACGTCAATTCTGATCTATTAAATGGTCTAGACAATGAAGCTGCAATTAAAGTAATGATCGAACGATTGACTGAGACGGGAAAAGGTAAAGCGAAAGTAACATACCGTCTGCGCGATTGGTTGTTCAGCCGTCAACGTTACTGGGGAGAACCAATTCCAATTCTTCATTTGGAAGATGGAAGCATGAAGCCTGTACCAGAAGACCAGCTGCCGCTTTTATTGCCGGATGTAGATGCTATTACACCATCAGGAACGGGCGAATCTCCACTTGCGAATGTGACTGAATGGGTAAATACGATTGATCCAGAAACAGGAATGAAGGCGCGTCGTGAAACAAATACGATGCCGCAATGGGCAGGAAGCTGTTGGTATTACTTGCGTTTCATTGATCCGAAAAATGAAAATGAAATTTGTTCGCCAGAGAAGCTGAAGGAATGGCTTCCTGTAGATCTTTATATTGGTGGAGCTGAGCATGCCGTATTGCATTTGCTATATGCTCGTTTCTGGCATAAAGTGCTTTACGATATCGGTGTTGTGCATACAAAAGAACCATTCCAAAAACTTGTAAACCAAGGAATGATTCTAGGCACGAACAATGAGAAGATGTCTAAATCTCGCGGTAATGTCATTAACCCAGATGAAATTGTAAACGAATTTGGCGCGGATACATTACGTATGTACGAAATGTTTATGGGCCCTCTTGAAGCTACTAAGCCGTGGAATACCAATGGTGTAGAAGGTTCATATCGATTCCTTGCACGTGTATGGCGCTTGTTCGTGAATGAAGACGGTACACTTAGTACGAAGTTTAACGATGGTGAAACTTCGGATGCCTTTAAGCGGGTATGGCATCGTTCCCTTAAGAAGGTTACTGATGATTACGAAAACTTGCGTTTCAACACTGTCATTAGCCAATTAATGATATTTGTAAATGAAGCGTACAAGACGGACCACCTTCCAAAAGAAGCGATGGCGCAGTTCCTACAAATGTTATCGCCGATCGCTCCGCATATTACAGAAGAGCTATGGGAGAAATTAGGTCTTAGCGAAACGATCTCCTATGCAGCATGGCCGATTTTTGATGAAGCTTGGACAGTAGATCAAGAAGTAGAGATCGTCGTTCAAGTTAACGGGAAAATCGTAGAGCGTGTCTCCATTGCAGCAGATACAAACGAAGCTGACATGGAATCGCTCGCGAAAGAGATGGAGAAAGTGCAAGAACTTATCTCTGGCAAGACGATTCGCAAGGTTGTTGTTGTAAAAGGCAAGCTTGTAAATATTGTAGCGAATTAATCGCGAACCCGAAGAGGTGAGCGGGCTTTAGCTGATGCACAGCTATTGTCCGTTCACCTCTTCGCCGCAGAAAGCGGTAGTAACCTTGATCAAATCTTCATTATATTTAGCATGGGTTGTACGGATAAGCTGATTGAAAATACCGTCCGTTTCTCGTCTTAACATATGGAGTGCTTGAGCTGTTATTCCACCAGGTACAGCTACTCGTTCCTGTACCTCAGTAGGACTCATTCTTCCTTCAGTAATGAGTAAGCCAGTGCCGAGCAACATATTGGATGCTACTTGAAGGGCAATCTCGCGTGGAATACCTGTCTCCTCAACGGCTGCATCAACAAATTGCTGAAGAAAAAAGGCCATAAACGCAGGACCACAACTAGAAAGATCGGACACGATTCGAGTAAAATTTTCGTCAATGCGAAGAGGCTCACTTATATGGGTGAACAAAGATTCCAGTCTTTTTTTATCGGTTTCACCGATTGAATCACCATAAATACATAGTGATGTTCCACTCCAGGTTTGATTAGTAATACTAGGAATGACTTTTGCTATTTTACAATTCAGCTCACCTTCTAAGTGGGAGACGAGAACGGGGCTTGTAATCGATACAATAATTTGTTCAGCTCGGACGATTGGTTTAATATCCTTTACAACATGGAAAAATTCATGCGGCTTTATGCACAAAAAAACGATATCGCAACCCATTGCTGCTTCAGCATTCGTATATTCGGCTCTTATACCCGGGTACCGATCAGCTAGCGCTTGCGCTTTGGAGAAAGTTCGATTACTAATTGAAATTTCTGAGGGCGATAGCGCGCCAGATGCGATAAACGATTCGATCAGCAAGCTTCCCATCGAACCTATTCCGATAAATCCAACATTCATGTAAAGCCCTCCTACTACCCAAGATGCGGATATGATTTGCTCATTTATTCTATTCCATAAGACTTGTTTTATATGTCACGAACTATCAATTTATATGTTGAAGGGAAGAAGTTAATGTCCGTTCAAACAAGAAAAGTTGGTTCATCTACTCGTTCTAAATTGCTAATGGGAGTAAGTTTATTAGGAGCTGTACTGTTACTTGTAGCTGCATTGATGGGTAATAAATCATCACAGACTGCGGAATGGATTCCACTTAATGAAGCGGTGCAGGCGTCATTAGATCACTCGGCCAAATTATCGGAAGAACAGTTAGGCTCCGCAGAAGAACAATCAGGTTCAACAAATGAGACTGCAAGTAAACAGCATGAAGCTGCAAGTCAAGAACATGTAGCGATCGCTAACGATGGAGAAAAAGCTATTAAAGGAAACGCAGAAGATACTAAGGGACACAAGCAAACGGATGCTAACACAATGAATAATCCGGGTGTTAAAGAAGCAGTCAGTAAGGATGGAACTGGAAAGATAGATATCAATCGTGCGACGAAGGAACAACTGGATCAATTAAAGGGGATTGGTCCTTCGAAAGCAGAAGCGATCGTTAATGATAGGGAGAAGAATGGTTTATTTAAAAATGTGGATGATCTTCTTCGTGTAAAAGGTATAGGTAAGAAGTTGCTTGAAGGACTGAAAGAAAGCGTTGTAGCTCACCCATGATTGTGAGAGAATGGAAATGAGTAGTCATTTTATGTAGGGGCTGCTTAAATCTATAGTGAGTGATTGGCAAAGGCTTACGTGGTAAGATTTGCTTCACGCTACTTTTGAGGAGGAGTAAGGTCATGTCAACAGAAAGAAAACTCTCTCTTGATACACTATCCGTCCACGGAGGTCAATCTATTGATCCTACAACGATGTCCCGAGCAGTTCCAATCTACCAAACGACATCGTACGGATTCAGAGATACGGATCATGCTGCAAGTTTATTTTCGTTACAGGAATTCGGAAATATTTATACACGCATCATGAATCCTACAACAGACGTGCTGGAGAAGCGTGTTGCTGAATTAGAAGGTGCTCCTGCTGCACTAGCTGTTGCATCTGGGCAATCCGCAATTACCTATTCCATTCTTAACATTGCAGGTACGGGCGATGAAATTGTGTCAGCGACAAGCCTCTATGGAGGAACGTATAATTTATTTGCTACGACGTTACCGAAGTTAGGCATAACGGTCAAATTTGTAGATCCTGCAGATCCAAACAATTTTAGAGCAGCGATAACAGACAAAACAAAAGCTCTCTATGCGGAGTCAATTGGAAATCCGAGAGGCGATGTAGTTGATATTGAAGCTGTTGCTGCAATCGCGCATGAACACGGTATTCCTTTTATCGTTGACAATACGTTCCCAAGTCCATATTTAAGCCGGCCTATTGAGCATGGAGCAGATATCGTTGTTCATTCAGCAACTAAGTTTATTGGTGGTCATGGAACTTCTATCGGTGGAATTATTGTGGACAGCGGTAAGTTTGATTGGAAAGCAAGCGGCAAGTTTCCTGGTCTAACTGAACCGGATCCAAGTTATAATGGCGTTGTTTATACAGATGCGGTTGGTCCGATAGCTTATATTATAAAAGCACGAGTTCAATTGCTTCGTGATATGGGTGCGGCACTATCTCCGTTTAATGCATTCCTCTTGCTGCAAGGACTTGAAACACTTCATCTTCGGATGGAGCGCCATAGTTCAAATGCACTGGCGGTAGCACAATACTTAGAAAAGCATGAAGCTGTAGATTGGGTGAGTTATCCTGGTCTGCCTAGTCATACATCATTCAAAAATGCTCAGAAGTATTTGCCTAATGGCAGCGGCGCTATTTTGACCTTTGGCATCAAGGGTGGAGTAGAAGCTGGCAAAAAATTCATTAATTCAGTGAAATTGTTATCACATTTGGCTAATGTCGGTGATTCGAAATCATTAATTATTCATCCAGCAAGCACAACTCATCTGCAGCTTACTCCAGAAGAGCAGCTAGGGGCAGGGGTAACTCCCGGCATGCTGCGGTTGTCGGTCGGTACGGAAGGCATTGTAGATATTATTGCTGATTTGGAGCAAGCAATCGCTTTAAGTCAACAAGGATAATATGATTATTCTTTAGGACAAGTAATAGATTCATACAACTAGCAACTAGAGTGCACGAGCAGCAAGAGATAGGGAGGAAGAAATGAAAATCGAAACAACTGATGCCATCCGCAAGGATTGGGACACTTACTTTATGGATATTGCTTATATGGTTTCAACCCGTTCCCGCTGTCCACGCAGACATGTTGGCGCCGTGCTAGTTCAAGGGAAGAAGCTGCTTGGAACTGCCTATAATGGAGCGCCAATGGGGGTTCAAGATTGCTTGGAAGCGGGCTGTATGATTACTGAAGAGATTGAAGTAAAGATGGTTGATGGCTTGGAACAGGTGCAGAAGAAACAGCGCTGCATTCGTACGATCCATGCAGAACAAAATTTGCTCCTCTTCACTGATCGTGCCGACCGTGAAGGCTCACTTGTTTATGTAACGGATCAGCCTTGTTGGACATGTGCTAATATGCTTGCGAATAGTGGTGTGACGGAAATTGTATACCACAGAGGGTATCAAAAGGATAGTGAAAAGGTATATGCCTTGATGGAGCATAAAGGCATAGGTTTCCGTCAATTGACTCATTACTCGCCTCCCGCTCAAGCTGGGATGGAAGTTACGCAATAGAGATAACCGGAAACGATGGGAATATAGTAACGATCAATAATAAAGATGGAAGTTGTGCTGGAGAGAGTATGTAGAAGCTCTCACGTCTATTTATGAGTTGGAGCTTAGTTAACCTAGTTTTGGAGGAGGAACCTCCAGTCGCATCTTATGATGCGGCTGGAGGTTTTTGTTTTGAACGGGAAATGCATGTACTTATAAAAATGGGAGGCAAGTTATGAGCATGAATAAAAGGCCAATCGTTTGGTTCGCCGCATCCTGGGTTGCAGGTAGCGCAGCTGCAGCGAACTTTGGGCTGCATGAAGGGCTGCTTGTAGCGGGAGCAGGGGCATTGCTCGCGATAGCAGCTGTCTTGAGCAGGCTTGCGACAAAGAGATTAGCCCTCGCTTGCCTGCTTGCATTATGTCTGGCGGCTGTTCAGCGTGAATGGACCGATGCGCGTAATGTGACCGCGCTCCAGTCGCTGCTTGCCGCCGCCGAGGCGGATGGACCGAGAGCGGCGTATGCCGCAGACGCTCACGGCACAATTATATCCGCGGTCGAGGTCGACGGGGACCGCGTACAATTCCACATGGAGGCATCCGCCATCCATGTACAGGGCCACCCGCCGCTCGCCAATGCTCGCGAGCGCTTCCTCGTGCAGCTGCGGCTAAGCGCGCAGCCGGAGCAGAGCATCGCCGCGGCTTGGCAGCGCGGCGACCAAGTGCGCATAGCCGGCGAGCTAACGCGGCCGGCTGCTGCAACCAATAGCGGCGGGTTCGACTACCGCCGCTATTTGAGCAGCCAGAAAATCCACTGGCTGCTCAAGGTCAAGAGCACCGCCGCCGTTACGCCTTATGCGGCGGCGAGCAAACATTACGCGGCCGAGTTTATGGGCCGCGTCGACGCTGCGCGCGCATGGCTGGGCGCGCAGCTAGATCGATTGTATCCGTCCGAACAGTCCGGATATATGAAGGGGCTTATCCTCGGAATACGCGAGGATCTCGCCCCAGAACAGTTCCAACAATTTTCGCGGTTAGGGTTAACGCATATATTAGCTATATCTGGGTTGCATGTTGCAGTTTTCATGTATGCCCTCAGTGGTTTGCTTAAGCTGTTTCGCATGCCGAGAGAACGAATGTTAACAACGCTTATGATAGCTGTTCCATTATATGTACTTCTTGCAGGGGCATCACCCTCTGTGCTGCGTGCTGGACTTATGGCAGTGCTCGGACTCATTGCTGCTAGACTAGGGAAGTTGAAAGACGGTATGCATTTATTAGCTGCAGCAGCTGTTGTTCTTCTTGCTTTGGATCCGTATTATTTAGACAATGTCAGTTTTCAACTTTCTTTCATCGTTACGTTAGGTTTAATTATTGGTGTACCGCCAATTCGCCGATCTCTCCCTCATTCAAAGCGATATGGTTGGTTGATGGATTTGTTGGTCGTAACAGTCGTAGCCCAAATTGTTTCATTTCCGGTTACCCTTTATTATTTCAATCAATTTCATTTACTTTCTTTACTTGCAAACTTAATTCTTGTCCCATTTATCAGCTTTATTGTCATGCCGCTTGGAGCTGTCGCACTGCTTCTTTCGTTGTTTTGGATCGGGGCTGCTAAACTTTTTGCAGCACTTTCTGTATATGCTAATCAACTTTCATTTGCTCTAGTTGATTGGCTTGCACAGCTTGATTCATTCCGAACGATATGGGCTTCTCCTCCGATATGGTGGGTAGCGGGCTGGTTTCTACTTCTCATTTCCTGTTTTAGAATGTTTGATCAATTGAATTCATTAAGAGAGCCGGAAGTGGATAATCGTCTACTGGCTTTGGAAATGAAAGGTTCCTTTGAGACTACAGCTCCATTGTTTGCTCAGGATGACATATGCGTATCAGAAGGAAAAAGTACTGGGATGAGGAGATTATTGAATTGCGGGGTTCTTCATCTAACTATTGCGGCAGCTATGCTTCTATTTGCTTATTTTCCAGATATTATGAATAGAGACGCAGTTGTCAGCTTTTTGGATGTTGGACAGGGAGATTCAGCTTTTATTCGTACTCCAGAAGGAAAACATATTTTAATCGACGGCGGGGGAACGTTATCGTTTCAAAAGCCGGGAGAAGAATGGCGCAAGAGAAAAGATCCATTTGAGGTAGGGGGAAAAGTTGTTGTGCCTTTGCTCATGAAACGAGGTGTGAAAGAAATTGATTTATTAATCATCTCTCATCTAGATAGTGACCATATTCGAGGATTAATTGCCGTATCTAAACATATTCCAATCAAGCAAGTTTGGTGGAATGGTAGCTTGAAGGATGCAAATGATGCAACAGAATTAATTACGAGCTTACTTGAAGCCGATATTCCTATGTATGCTCCTACTTCTGGAATGGAAATTGAGATAGACATTAGGACGAATGTAAGTGTGTTATGGCCTAGGACAGTTCAATCGAAACCTATTTTATTCATAGAGGAACAGAACGAGCATAGTCTAGTTACATCGATCACAATTTATGGATATACTTTTTTGTTCCCGGGTGATATAGCTATTGCGACAGAACGGGAAATTATTCGTACAATAGAAGATGCAGTTAAACCGACCTCCATTATTTTGAAGCTTGCCCATCATGGAAGTCGCTATTCTACCGGTGAGGAATGGCTTAATTATTTCAGACCAATTGGTGCAGTCGCTTCCGTTGGTGGAACGAATACATATGGTCACCCACATCCTGATGTACTTGGTCGTTTAAAGGAAAACGAATCATTGTTATGGCGAACCGATTATGATGGAGAGGTAGTATTTCGAGTTACAGAAACGGGCCTACTTGTAGAAAATAGGTGAATCTATATACGGAATACTAATATTTTGGTATGCTTGAAGGTGCAATTCACACATATTGAGGTCTTAAGTCTACTTATCGCTGCTTTTTACAGGTTTAACTGAAATGCATTTTGATAGATTTTTCATTTTTAAGACACTTTTGAAGTTAATGGATGTTGAAATTATCATTTAGCGATGAACAATATTAAAAAAATATAATTTTTAATGTATGTTACTGCAACTTTTATAGCAACCGCCCCGTCAGTAAGGTTGCAAGAGAGGAGGATCCTTCGTGGTGGAGCCCGGCATAATCAAAGCCGCCCAATCGGGAGATCGCGACGCTTTAATAACTCTATTGCGTGAGATTGAAACACATGTATATCGGACAGCCTATTATATATTGAATAACGAGCAGGATGCGATGGATGCAGCTCAAGAAGCACTTATTCGAATCTATACGAAAATCGGCTCTTATGAAGAAAAGGCCCAGTTCAAAACGTGGATTCAGCGAATAGTAACGAATATTTGTATCGACAAATTTAGAAGAAGTAAACCGACAATTTCAATCGATGAGCATGAATTGGTATTCCGCGAGAAGCAGAATGTTGAGGAAGAAGTTATGTCCTCATACGCCTTAAAGGACATTCGCAATGCGATCGAACAATTGCCGGAGCATCATCGCATGGTTGTTGTACTTCGGTACTTGCAAGATTTTTCGTACAACGAAATTGCGGACTCGCTTGATTTGCCACTTAATACAGTGAAGTCGTACTTATTTAGAGCTAGACAACAGCTGCAAACGTTACTTCATGATTATCAGAAAGGTGGTGTCCGGGGATGAATTGTCAAGAGGTGATGGAGCTAATGCAAAGACAACTTGACGATGATCTCAGCGAAAGCGAGAGGGAAGTCTTATTGGCTCATACGAGACATTGTCCGGACTGCGAAGCGATGTTCGAGCGAATGAAGCTATTATCGATCGAGCTTACTAGCTTACCGAAAGTGGTGCCCAGCTATAGCTTGGTAGATGCGATAATGCCAGAGCTAATGCGCATTGATCTACTTAGTGAGAAGGGTAGTCATATTGCTCATCCTGCACGAATCGAAGAGTCGATCATTCCAATACAGTCACGTCGAGCAAAGCGGAATCGCCGTTTCTCATCTTGGGGAGCATTAGGCGGTATTATTGCGGCTGGTGTAGTTGCTGGTTTATTTCTAGTGACATACCCTCCTGATTTGGGCATAAAGGACAATAGTAGTGAATCACAATTTTCAGCAGATATGAAGATTGCTAGTCCGAATGGTGATGAGCAGAGTCTTTCTTCATTAAGCAGCAGATCAGAAGATCCTGGTGGAGACGCTGCTGCGGAAGATGTTTTAGTCGAGGGTGCAAAAGTTCCATCTGCCTTTATAGCGGAGAAAAATCAAATCGATTTTAATGCCACTAGAGGTACTGAACGTGGAAAAGGTCTAGTTAATGAAGAACCTTCCTTGGAAGGGGTAATAGGAACAGATCAAGTTGGCACTGAGACTACTTCGATCACAGGAACTTCGATTGATGAGCTAGAAGTAACTAAGAAAGAACCTAATAGCTCTGATTTCGGCATTGCTGGAGTTGAGGAATTCGCTTCACCAGATGGACAATTTACTGCTCGCGTTAGTGGTCACTCCATTATAGTTGTAACTGCAAGTGATGGTGAGACTGTGAAGGAGACTTCCAGGAAAAATGGACAACATAGTCAGTTGAGTTGGTCGGAAGATGGTTCTGAACTTTCCTATGAGGTTCATCTGGATAGAGGAGCTATTGAAAAATACGTCATAAAGACATCCAACTGGAAAGAAGAAAAGGCAACTCGTTAATGTTACATGCTTTTGCACAAGTTGGCACAATATTGCGTATTATGTAATTAAAGAAAAGTCTGCGACGTATGAATCGCGTCGTATGACCATTCTTCAAGCAGTACCATGGAGCTGCTTGTGAATGTTAATATAAAGACAAAGGGATGAGACCTCATGAAGGCTCATCCCTTTGTTGCCGTTGACTTTATTAGCGAGGTTGCTATCATTGGCTGATTTTTTGGTAAGGGGAGCTCATTAAATGGATGTAAAAGATGCGCTTAAAGAAATCAAAAGCAAGAAATTTCGACCTATCTACGTCTTATTTGGGAAAGATCGTTATCGAATGAGTCAATTCGTAGAAGCACTTACAAATGAGTTGTTTACTTCCGAAGAGAGGGAGATGGGAGTTACGAAGTTCGATACTTCTGAAACTTCCATTGATGAAGCTGTGCTTGAAGCAGAAACACCGCCCTTTTTCCTTGAACGAAAACTCATTCTCATTCGTGATTCAACAGTGATGGCTGCTGGAGGGAAAGAAAATACGAAGGTAGATCATCGCCCAGAAACGTTACTTCAATATATGAATAGTCCACTCGACACTTCTATAATTGTATTTGCTGTACATGCTGATAAGTTGGATGAGCGGCGTAAGCTAGTCAAGACGTTAAAGGATCGGAATTCCATCGTAGCTTTTCCAGAGCTTGATGCTCCGGCGTTAAAGCGATGGATGATGAAACGAGCTGAAGAACAGAATAGACGGTTAACAGAAGATGCGGCTGAAATGTTGTTAACAAGAGTTGGGATAAATATGGGTCAACTTTCGCAAGAGGTGGACAAGCTTTGTCTACATGCAGGAGCAGGCGGTGTCATTGACGCAGAGCAAACTGCCCTTCTAACAGAAGCAACCGTAGAGGAAGATGTGTTTGCGCTTGTAGATTCTATTGCAGAATTGCGAATTGATCGAGCGATGAAGCTATATCATCAGCTCCTTATCCGTCGTGAGGAACCAATCAAAATTGCTGCATTAATTGCGAGACAACTAAGAATCATGCTTCAAATCAAAGAGCTGGAGGGACATCATTATTCACCGCAACAGATGGCTGGTCAGCTAGGACTACATCCATATGCAGTGAAATTAGCGGCAGAGAAAAGCCGTAAGTTTACTCCAGCGAGATTAGGGGTATTGCTTGCATCACTTGCTGAATTGGACTACAAGATGAAAACAGGTGTTATCGAAAAGACTCTTGGCCTTGAGTTGTATCTTCTTTCGTTAGGCCTTGAGAAGGGTGCTTAATTATCATTGTATTAGTTACTGCATAGTTCATTATTGAAGTTAGAAAAGGCTTCACCCTCCAAATGGAAGGTGAAGCCTTTTCGTTTAAAATATAAGAACTTATAAGTTTTTCATCTTATAAGAGGCTTATATTTCTCCACGAAACGAAAGCTAAGCCTCCAAAGGACGGCTTTAGCTGTTTACGCTTGATGTACTTGAAGCTTACGCTTGCACGGACAAAGAGTTAAGACGCTTTGCAAGACGTGATTTTTTGCGGGCAGCCGCATTTTTATGAATCAGGCCTTTCGTTACTGCTTTATCCAACTTTTTCGTTGCAACGATAAGAGCCGCTTTAGCAGCATCTACATCAGTTCCAGCGATCGCTTGGTCAGCAGATTTAACGGCCGAACGAAGTGCAGATTTTTGGGATGCGTTCAAAGCACGGCGCTTCTCGTTTGTTTTAACGCGTTTAATCGCAGATTTAATGTTTGGCATGGAATTCACCTCCTAAAAAGTTTTGTGCAGCAAAACTTCTCATCGCAAGCATTAGAGCTTACTGTTCAAAGTGGTTTATGGCAATAAACCTAAACAACACAACTTAAAATATATTATCATGCGACTGTACAAAAAGCAATAGTAACCAATATTGCAAAGCTCCGCATTATCAATTGTAAAAGTAGTGTGAGCAGTATGAAAATACAACTGTTGCGAACACTAACGGTAGTACAAAGGTTCGAAGGGAGATATGTACATTATGAAAACCGATCTTGATCTGCAAAAATATAATGTAAGAACTGACCTCGCGTTAGAGGCTAAAGAACAAGCCGAAGGATTGAGCGGAGGAATAATACCGGGTGTTCATTCGGAAACAACGGAAGTTGATGGGGTTAAAACTACAGCGTTGCATATTCAAAATGAACAGGGCTCCCAAGCAATCGGGAAGATGATTGGACAATATGTCACAATAGAGGTGCCGGGCTTACGTAATGGAGATACGATGTTGCAGGATCGTGTAGCTACTGAGTTTGCTAAGCACTTTGAATCATTTCTCCAACGATTGTCTATTAGCAAGACGGCTCGCGTACTTATCGTAGGTCTTGGTAACTGGAACGTAACACCGGATGCGCTTGGGCCGCTTGTCGTAGAAAATGTGATGGTAACGAGACATTTCTTTGAATTAATGCCAGATCAGGTTGCGCCGGGCTATCGACCTGTCAGCGCAGTTGCTCCTGGCGTTCTAGGTACTACTGGAATCGAGTCCAGCGAGATCGTACAAGGCATTGTAGACCGCTCAAAGCCGGATTTGGTCATTGCGATCGATGCGTTAGCATCAAGATCACTGGAAAGAGTGAACACGACGATACAAATCGCAGATATTGGCATTCATCCTGGCTCAGGTATTGGCAATAAGCGTAAGGGACTGACTTGTGAAATTTTAGGCGTACCTGTCATTGCGATTGGCGTTCCGACTGTTGTATATGCATCTACGATTGTTAATAATACGTTCGATTTGATGCGTAGTCATATGGAGGCGCAAAAGGGCGATAACAACAAAATTTTTGGATTATTGAACGAAATGGAAGAACATGAGCGACTGCTATTAGTTAAAGAAGTTCTTAGTCCAATTGGTCATGACTTATTAGTTACTCCTAAGGAAGTCGATCAATTTATCGAAGACATAGCCAATATTATTGCAAGCGGATTAAATGCTTCATTGCATGAAGCTGTTGACACTGATAACGTAGCTGCATATACACATTAAATTGTAGAGAAGAGCTTATAAAAGTTTGCTTCTTGTCACTTATTTTGAGTGGCTGGAAGCTTTTTTTGTTCGTAAAAAGAGACGATCTCGCAGCCATATTCATGGCTTTAGAGACAGTCTCTTTTTCGGAAGCAAGTAGAGTAGAAGTTCCAGATGCTTTGGCGCATACCCGCAGATTAATTCGTTATAATTAATTCTGGCCTGTTTAATGTGTTTTCACTAGTATTAAATGTTGTGTATTTGCCTGCTGATTCACTTAAAATAAACGAAGCCATATCGTCTCCTGCCGTTTGAGCGATAACGTACGCTGTTACATCAATCTCGTAATAAGTTGTGATTGTATTCATAGCGACTGAACCTACTGAAATTCCAGTTGCGGGTTTGTTATTCCAAGTCAAAGTTGCTTCCGACCAAGAGTCTGCTATCTCGGAAGCGTTTAATGTTGTCGTAGACGAGGAGCTGCCATAGATACGAAGCTTCGCATTCGTTATGGTTCCGGTAAGGCTGCTTAAATTAAATTTAAGTAGGGAATAACGATTTTGGGAAATATCGGTTTTAACCGCCATCGTTGTTGTGTTTCCGTAGTTATTCATTTGCTTATTTTCTTGGACATAGGAGTCATCCGTCGGACTTAGCAGTACGATGGTACCATTGCCTCCTCCGGCTTGTGTGGTTGCTTGAGCTGTATTGCTCCATAGAGATACGTTGCCGTCTGCATCTTTAGCTTTTACGCTGTAGCTATAGGATGTATTTGCTGACAGGCTTATGTCACTGTAAGATGTGCCAGTTACTTCACCGACTAACACACCGCCACGATAAACTTCATAACCAGTAACAGCTACATTATCTGTTGCTGCCATCCAGCTTAAATTAATTTGAGAACTCGAAATCGGTGTCGCAATTAAATTTGTAGGAGCAGTAGGAGCCTCAGTATCTGTACTCGTACATGTGTTGGTCGCTGTACCAGTTTCAAGCAATGACATGCCCGTATACGCTAAACACGCATAAACGCCTTTATTCGGCGAGGTGCTGAAATCGCTTTTTTCATTGCTGCCCCAAGTATTGATAAACGTACCTGATGGCTTTTGCAAATGACTCCAGCCTGAACCATCCCATCCCATTTGGTAGATGGCAGTTAACTGATTGTAAGGAGCGTAGCTGACATAAGGCCCGTCTTTTGTCTCTTGTTTGGACATGGTATTGTTGAAGAAAACATTTTGCTCGCCTGTAGATCCTGACCATTTTGTAGCGTGAAGTCCGGCACCATACCAAATCGGATACCAAGTACCTTCCAAAACATCCTGACCGCCTTCACCTTCACCCCACGAACTGTGTTCAAAAGGAATAGTAATCGTATTTTGTTCGATTAAATTTCTCCGTTCCCAGCCGCCATGCAAATTCATATCTGTTGTAAGTGTATTTTGTTGTACGACGTTGCCTGTTGCCGACCATTGGAGGGTTAGATGGCGTACCCGATCAATTGTGTTGCCGATAATTTTGCTGTCATACAGCTTGGAGCCCCGAACATAGCCGTGCCCACCTTTGCCTTTATTCCACGAGCCGAAAATAATATTGTTTCGTATCTCCATATTTTTGGCGAATTCAGTTACGATCGGATGGGAACCCGTCATATACGTACGAATCCCTTTCACCCAACCATCCTGCGACCATTTGAACAAAATGCCATGCACTGCGTATTCCAATGCTTCATTTTTATATTTAAGGCCAACTCCGCCCGGATTTGTTACTGCATCGTAATCATTGGCGTTTATCGTAGTGGCATAAGGGGTATAGGAAATGTCTTGCGTAAAGTAGAAATCCTCGAACCCGACACCTTTAACGGCTGTCACCTTCATTACTTTACTATAGTAAATTGAATTAGAACCGCCGGGATCAGCAGGAAGCAATCCACCGTTGCTGAATGGAACATCAAACTCTAAAGGTTTATCAAGTGTAAGTGTATCTCCGCTGATGCTGACTACTGTAAACATCTGTGTCCGCATATGCCCGTTGTAGCGATATTGCTGCGGTCCTTGCATTTGATCATAAAAAGGAACGGTATTGGCAGCTCCTACATAAACGGTGTTACCTACTTGGAATGTACTTCCTTTGCCGGAGGCAACCTTTACGTGCGTACTGCCCTTCGTGCCGCCTCCGCTCGTAGCTACCCTTTGTCCACTTAGCCAGTGGAAGTTGATGCTGCCCTCATACGTTTGATCGCTGGCATGTTTGGTCCGATCTTCAACCCGAAACGCTGCATATCCGGGCCATAGCTTCCCATCTATTAACGGAGCTCCGGGGTTGGCAGGATCTTCGGAGTATGTAACTGCTGGTTTAAAAACAATATTAGTCCCGGTTATTGGATCATTGCCAGCTCCTTGAATCGTAATATAACTTGCATCCACACGAATTTGTTTATTGAAGTCGATTTGACCGAGGGGTAATTTTAAAATAGCCCGATTGGATTCGCTGATAACTTGCCCGTTTGCCTTTAGTACACCGCTACGAATGTCATTAATGACTTGTTGTAGGGCATTTGAATCATCAACACCATCGCTTGCTGTAATGCCCTTTGTAGTAAGGTCAATGATCGTACCAGTTGTTGGCAGTGACTGCCCGCCTTTATAACCAGCTGTACTCCAATTCGGCAAGGAGAGATCGACAGCTGCTTGCGCTGTGGGCACCCCAAGCGAAGAAATGACTAGCAGTGAAGCGAGAATGGCTAAATAGATACATGTTATTTTTGACCCTTTTACAACTTTACTTACATAGATCATTGTTGATCCTCCTTCAAATGGTAGTTTCTAATTCAACATAGCTGGGATAATAGTTAAGTAGAGCCTCACCACCTCTCATAGCTATTAAAATCAGGGGAAAAGAATGATTTTTATGGGCAAATTGAATACGTTTAAGTGATTTAACTTTTAAATTGCAAAATTTTTATTTTAGCGGTACCTACCGCCACTATAACAAATATAGCGCTTTCAATGTAGAGTATATCTTCAATATCTATATAGGATGGAGTACATCTTTTTCATATCGAGTAAGAAATGCACTTGTGTTTTTATCAAGGATGTAATGATGCAATAAATTGTATAACTACCAGGTTTGGATGCCATACAATATTACTCTACTGGTTCTATCAATATGTAATCTCTCATAGATTGATAGTAGATTAACAGCGCTACTATTAGTTTGGTGCAAAATGGGAGGTTAACAAAATGAGGAAACGATTTCCTATTTGGTTGAGCATATTAAGGGATACGAGTAGTGTTAGACAACTGCTTGTTACTGGCCGAGCATTTTCCTTGCTGTCATTTAGCTCAACATTGTTTTTTGTCGTTCTTGGTGTTGCAGGGATGGTTCATCAGCAGTCATCGCAGTCTCCAATTCATTCTATGAAGGGATTTGCTGCATCGGTATCAAGTGGTTTGTTCGGAGATATGCTAGAGATGGAGATGCCATCTTTTGAGAGTAGCTTGGAATCTGAATCCCTAACCGGAAAAGATATTAGTGTGTTCTTAATGCGTACGCTTACGAACATTAATCCTAATGATCCAAGCAGTATGCTAGCGGGGGAATTGCCAGGCATGGGAGGCGATGATTCCTTCCTCATTAGAAGGGGGCTCGGAACTGATACAGATGTAGGGCCTCAAGATCATTCGCCGGTCTATGATCCACTTGAAGGGCTCGGAGAAGAAGAAGGTACTCAGGTACCGACTGAACCTATTGCAGAAGGGCCAGAAAATGGCGGAGAGTTAAAGGGAGAAATTACTAAGGGAAGTAAGGAAGGACAAGGTAGTACACCTGCTAACAAAAATTCAAAAGTAGTGTTTATCTATCATTCTCACAATAGAGAGTCATGGTACCCGGAAATTGATAAAGAGTCAAAGGATGCAAGTTCAAGTAAAAAAAATATTACGATGCTAGGTAAACGTTTGGCTAAAAAGCTGCAAGAAGAAGGAGTTGGAACAATTCATTCAGATACGGATTATCCGTCAAAAATTAAAGGATTCCGGTATGAATTAAGTTACAAGTATTCTATGAAAACAGTTAAGGAAGCAATTGCTAGCAGCAAAGATTTGAAATTTTTCTTTGATTTGCATCGAGATTCGCAAAAAAGAAAATATACAACAATAGATATTGACGGCAAAAGTTATGCGCAAGTTTATTTTGTAATAGGTAATAAAAATCCTAATTGGAAAGAAAATGAAGCATTTGCAACAAAAATTCATAAGGCATTAGAAAAAAAATACCCTGGCATTTCAAGAGGAATATGGGGGAAAAATACGGGTAATGCTGAGTATAATCAATCATTAGCAACGGATAGTGCATTAATTGAAATCGGCGGCATTGAGAATACGCTTGAGGAATCATACAGAACGGTTGATGCTTTGGCGGAAGTGGTTTCTGAAATTTATTTTGAAGCAAAAAAAGTATCCGGAAAGGAATGATGCATAATGAGGCGTAATCCGTGGAAGTGGCTCCTTCTCGGAGGTGCTTTAACCTTTATCGTTTTGTTTGGTCTCGAAATGTCAAATACAGGTATTGAACGTATATATGGACCGATTGAGGGTGAAGAGATGATCGAAATAGCGCCCGAAGATTCAACTTATGAATCGGATACAGAAAGAAGAATAGCAGAGTTAGAAGAGGAGTTAAAACAGATTAGGCAGATCGCATATGAAGACGAATCTAACCTAGAAACTGACCATCCGCGTCTGCCGGGTATCCCTTATGAAGAAAATGATGCAGCAGTTAACAAAATTGCAGATTCAACATCTGGATTGCTCCAATCAGCCTCCAGCAGCGGTATTCGATTCGTCGGATCGCTGTTTGAAGGATTGTTCCATTAAACCTTCATTGCTGTCATTCCTACAAACTGATATAATAGGAAGAATGATTAGAATTATTGGAATGTGTGGGGGTTAGGCATGACAGACGTTCGTGACCGACAAAAGAAAATAAGGAATTTTTCCATTATCGCTCATATTGATCACGGCAAGTCGACGCTGGCGGACCGGATACTTGAGTATACTGGTGCACTAAGCTCGAGAGAAATGCAAGCGCAAGTTCTAGACCAAATGGATTTGGAACGTGAGCGCGGTATTACGATTAAGCTGCAAGCTGTACGACTTACGTACCGCGCAGATGATGGCGAAGAATATTTGCTTAACTTAATTGATACACCGGGACATGTCGATTTTACATACGAGGTTTCGCGAAGCATGGCAGCATGCGAAGGAGCGCTACTCGTAGTTGATGCGGCACAAGGTATTGAAGCACAGACACTTGCTAATGTGTATCTTGCTTTGGATAATAGTCTTGAGATTTTACCTGTTATTAATAAAATCGATTTGCCTAGCGCTGAACCTGATCGTGTGAAGCAGGAGATTGAAGATGTAATTGGACTTGATGCCAGTGAGGCTGTTCATGCATCTGCCAAAGCAGGTATCGGTATTAAAGAAATATTGGAGCAGGTTGTTGCTAAAGTGCCAGCACCAAATGGTGATCCAGATGAGCCGCTTAAAGCACTAATTTTCGACTCGCATTACGATCCCTATAAAGGTGTAATCGTATATGTACGTGTTATTGACGGTCATATTCGTGCAGGTAAGAAGATTCGTTTCATGGCTACTGAAGCTGAGTTTGAAGTTATTGAGGTTGGCGCATTCAAACCGCGTATGACGATCGTTGACGAATTGTCAGTAGGTGACGTAGGATTTGTAGTTGCTGGTATCAAAAACGTGAAGGATACTCGTGTCGGTGATACCGTTACGGATGCCAAACGTCCAGCACCAGAGGCGCTTCCAGGTTATCGTCGTATTAATCCTATGGTTTATTGCGGATTGTATCCAATAGAAAATCAGGATTATAACGATTTGCGCGATGCACTTGAGAAACTGGAACTAAATGACGCATCTCTTCGTTACGAGCCGGAATCGTCTACTGCTCTAGGCTTTGGATTCCGCTGTGGATTCCTTGGATTGCTGCACATGGAAATTATTCAGGAGCGTATTGAAAGAGAATTTAACATTCCGCTCATTACGACAGCACCAAGCGTTATTTATAAAGTAACGCTCACTAACGGTGAAACGTACGATATCGATAATCCATCGAACTATCCAGATTCGGCTAAACTCGAATATGTTGAGGAGCCATACGTTAAAGCAGCAATCATCGTCCCGAATGATTACGTAGGTGCGATTATGGAGCTTTGTCAAAATAAACGTGGTGAGTTCGTTAACATGGAGTATTTGGATACGAATCGTGTAACGATCACTTACCAATTACCATTGTCAGAAATCGTTTACGATTTCTTTGATCAACTTAAATCAAGCACTAAGGGTTATGCGTCATTTGATTACGAAATTTCAGGCTATCGCAGGTCTAATCTTGTGAAGATGGACATCATGCTAAACAGTGAACAAGTCGATGCTTTGTCTGTTATCGTCCATCGTGATCGTGCGTATCATCGCGGTCGGATCATTTGTGAGAAGCTGAAGGAACTTATTCCTCGTCAAATGTTCGAGGTTCCAGTTCAAGCTTCCATCGGAACAAAAGTTATTGCGCGTGAAACGGTTAAAGCGATGCGCAAAAACGTACTTGCTAAATGTTATGGCGGCGATATTAGCCGTAAACGTAAGTTGCTTGAGAAGCAAAAGGAAGGCAAGAAGCGTATGAAGCAAGTCGGCAGCGTGGAAGTGCCTCAGGAAGCCTTTATGGCCGTACTGAAAATCGACGAAGATTAAACCGAACTTTCGATGAGGGAGAGCTCAGCTCTCCTTCATTTTTTGTAGTGGGAGGAGAATTCCTATGATTGAAAATGATGCGCCGAAGGCGTTATATATACACATCCCTTTTTGTACGAATAAATGCCACTATTGTGATTTTACTTCCTACGTTTTAAAGGGACAGCCAGTGGATCAATATTTGGATGCGCTGGAGCAGGAAATGATACGAACAATTGAAACTTTGCCACCAAGCCGAATTGAGACTGTATTTGTTGGTGGAGGTACGCCAACTGTACTGACACCTCCGCAAATGGGGAGGTTTCTTAATTCAGTGCGCAAACATTTCCCGATAGTGGAAAATGCGGAATTTACAATAGAGGCTAATCCCGGAACGACTGATATAGATAAGCTTCAAGCGATGCGAGACGGCGGTGTAAATCGGATCAGCTTCGGAGTACAATCGTTTGATAATGGTTTGCTTGAAAAGATTGGACGTATTCATAATGTAGACGACGTATATCGTAGTATTGAAAATGCTCGGAAGGTTGGATTTGATAACCTTTCTATTGATTTGATGTTCGGTTTACCGGGGCAGACGTTAACGCATTTGTCTGATAGTGTTGATCGTGCAATGGAGCTTGGTCTTCCGCATTATTCGATCTATAGCTTAAAAGTGGAAGAAAATACGTTGTTCCATAAACTCTACGAGCGGAATGAACTGCCATTGCCTCCAGAAGAAGAGGAGTTTAATATGTTTCTTCTATTAATGGAGAAGCTCGAGAAAAACGGTTATGCACATTATGAAATAAGCAATTTTGCAAAACCTGGCTTTGAGGGTAGGCATAACTCAACGTATTGGCGCAATGAAGCGTATTATGGTCTTGGAGCTGGAGCTCATGGCTATTCGAATAGAACTCGTCACGTCAATTTAAAGGGTATTACACCTTATATTGATGCGAGTACAGAAAAGCTTCCGCGTCTTGAAACATTTGATGTTTCTGAACAAGAAGCGATGGAAGACTTTATGATGGTTGGATTGCGATTGCGAGAAGGAGTTAAATCTTCTAATTTTGCGAAGCAATTTCCTGAACATAAACTTGAAGTATTCTTTGGCTCTGTTATTGACAAATTACTTCAAAATGGTCTTTTAGAGCGTTTGGAAATAGAAGATGATACTGTCTATAGATTGACAAATCAAGGAGTACTGCTAGGCAATGAAGTGTTTGGTGCCTTTATTGGAATAAATAGATAATTCCCTCTTGAGTGTTTATTCGTTTTGATGTATATTTATTCATATTCATCTGGAACGAGAACACGTGGAGGTGCAGGCAATTATGCAGGCGGTAGAGGTTATGTGTAGGAAAGCTACATCAGACGATGTTGAATCACTATTTCAATTGATCAAAGGCTACGCTGAGCAAGGTATTATGCTGCCTCGAACCCGCGAAGCTCTCGTTTATATGATCGATACATTTGTAGTTGCTGAGATAGGCACTGAAGTGGTTGGATGCGGCTCCTTGATGAAGCTGGGAGATAATTTAATTGAGATTAGATCCCTCGGCATAACGGAAGGTTATAAAGGTCTAGGCATCGGCAACAAATTAGTTGACGGTCTTTTGGAGCAAGCTAAGCTGCAAGGAATAACAAAGGTAATGGCATTAACGTATGCTGTTTCCTTTTTTGAACGAAATGGCTTCAGTATTGTTGACAAAGATATTTTTCCTGAGAAGGTATGGAAAGATTGTGTCAACTGCCCGAAACAGCATGCTTGCGATGAAATAGCTGTACTGCGTGTATTGGACTAATAATTGCGATTTTCGAGTGATTTCTATGAAAATAATGACCTAAATATACCGAACCGACTTGACAATTGTGAAGCTGGTTTGGTATTTTTGTATTAGTGATTAGCACTCATTGGAGTTGAGTGCTAACGAAATGGATGTTGAATGACAAAGAACCAATGAAAATCGTGGAGGGATAGAGATGCTGACGGATCGACAACGGATGATTTTGAATGCTATTGTAGATGACTATATCCGCTTTGCAGAGCCAGTAGGTTCACGCAGCATTTCAAAACGCGGAGATGTTGGCTTCAGTCCAGCAACGATACGGAATGAGATGGCAGATCTTGAAGAGCTGGGATTTTTGGAACAGCCACATACTTCAGCCGGACGCGTACCATCCACGAAAGGATACCGCTATTACGTCGATAACTTGATTCAATTGAAGCAAGTAAACGACGAAGATGTGGGAGTTGTTCGTTCATTCGTAACAGACAAGATGAGTCAAATGGAACAAGTTATTCAGCATACGGCAATGATTCTCTCGAACATGACGAATTACACGTCGATTTTGTTAGGACCAGAGCTATATAACACTTCACTTAAACATTTTGGGCTTATCCCACTTAACGAAACATCCGCAGTTGCGATTATCGTTACGAACACGGGCCATGTTGAGAATCGGACAATTTCAATTCCACCGGATTTGAAATTGGACGATATGCAAAAGATGGTTAACATCCTGAATACGAAGTTAGTTGGTGTACCTCTCATAAGATTGAAGGCAAAGCTTTATAGCGAAGTTGGTCAGGAGCTTGAGCGACATGTCGATCATTTTGAGCAGTTGCTCAGTGTACTCGACAGCGCCCTTTCAAGCGACGAAGAACAGAGGGTCTTTCTTGGTGGTGCGACTAACATGTTATC
Source organism: Paenibacillus sp. L3-i20 (assembly GCF_022180385.2). Taxonomy (GTDB): domain Bacteria; phylum Bacillota; class Bacilli; order Paenibacillales; family Paenibacillaceae; genus Pristimantibacillus. The sequence goes on along the minus strand of NZ_BQME02000002.1, from coordinate 1,531,373 downwards.
TCAGCCTGAATTCAAGGATGTAGATAAGGTGAAGACGATTCTTGATCTACTTGATGAAACGCCAACGATTATGAAAATGTTCTCAGCACTCCCTTCAGGTATACAAGTCCGTATTGGAACAGAAAATGACCACAAGGCGATAAGCGATTGCAGCTTGATTACAGCTACGTATTCCATTGATGGTGAGGCACTTGGTACGATTGGGATACTTGGTCCAACTAGAATGGAGTATGGTAAAGTAATTAGCTTGCTTGATTTAATGTCCAAAGATATGGGCACGCTGCTCAGTCGATGGTATAAGTAAACTTTTGAAGGAGGTGATATGGTGAGTACGAAGGAACAACATAATGAAGCAATGGATACAGTAGTAGAAGAAATGGTTGAAGAGCAAACTGCAGGCGAGCAAGAGGTTTCCGAGGAGAATGTTGATACACGCTACGAGGATCTTGTGAAGCAATTGGAGGAGCAACAGCAACGTTACTTAAGAGCACAAGCAGATTTCGATAATTTCCGTCGCCGTACAGTGAAGGAAAAGGAAGAGCTTGGACAATATGCATCAATGAAATTGATTGGTCAATTGCTTCCGATTGTTGATAATTTCGAACGTGCGATTGTGGCTTCTTCTGCTAACAATGACTTTGAGTCATTGGCAAAAGGTGTTGACATGATCTTCCGTCAATTAACGCAAACGTTGGAGCAAGAAGGATTAAAGCCAATGGAAGTTGTTGGTGAGCCATTTAACCCTGAGTTCCATCAAGCAATTATGCAAGTTGAATCCGAAGAGCATGAAGAAGGTATTGTCGTCGAAGAAGTTCAGAAGGGCTACATTCTGAAGGATAAGGTACTACGTCCTGCTATGGTAAAAGTTAGCAGTTAGTATATCTGGAGATGACATTAGATGCGAGTCGAGTGAAGATTAGTGGTTTATTTGAACTCGTCGGCGCTTATATAAGAATTTAATTTACAAGGAGGACTCAAACGATGAGTAAAGTTATTGGTATTGACTTAGGAACAACAAACTCTTGCGTTGCAGTTATGGAAGGCGGAGAAGCAGTTGTTATCCCTAACCCAGAAGGTAACCGCACAACACCATCTGTTGTAGGTTTCAAGAAGGATGGAGAACGTGTAGTAGGTGAAACAGCTAAGCGTCAAGCTATTACAAACCCAGATCGTACGATCAGCTCTATTAAACGTCATATTGGCACAAGCCACAAAGAAAAAATTGACGAAAAAGAATATACACCTCAAGAGATTTCTGCGATTATTTTGCAAAAGCTTAAATCAGATGCAGAAGCATACTTGGGACAAACAGTAACACAAGCGGTAATTACAGTTCCTGCTTATTTCAATGATAGTCAGCGTCAAGCTACTAAAGATGCTGGTAAAATTGCAGGATTAGAAGTATTGCGTATTGTCAACGAGCCAACTGCAGCAGCACTTGCATACGGTCTTGAGAAAAAAGAAGATCAAACGATTTTGGTATATGACCTTGGCGGCGGTACTTTCGACGTATCCATTCTTGAGCTTGGTGATGGCTTCTTCGAAGTAAAAGCAACAAGCGGCGACAACAAACTTGGTGGAGATGACTTTGACCAAGTTGTAATTGATCACCTTGTAGCTGAGTTCAAGAAGGATCAAGGTATTGATCTTTCCAAGGACAAAGGTGCAGTACAACGTTTGAAGGATGCAGCAGAAAAAGCGAAAAAAGAATTGTCTGGCGTTATGACTTCAACAATTTCTTTGCCGTTTATTACAATGGTAGACGGAGTTCCTCAGCATCTTGAGATGAATCTAACTCGTGCGAAGTTCGACGAGCTATCCGCTACTTTGGTTGAACGTACACTAGGACCAACTCGCCAAGCGCTAAGCGATGCGGGTATGACACCTAATGATATTGATAAAGTTGTACTTGTAGGTGGATCAACTCGTATTCCTGCCGTTCAAGATGCTGTTAAAAAGCTTATCGGCAAAGATCCGCATAAAGGCGTTAACCCGGATGAAGTTGTAGCACTAGGTGCAGCAGTTCAAGCGGGCGTATTGACAGGCGATGTTACGGGCGTAGTACTACTTGACGTAACGCCTTTGTCACTCGGAATTGAAACAGCTGGCGGCGTATTTACGAAAATGATCGACCGTAACACAACAATTCCTACAAGCAAGTCACAAGTGTATTCAACTTATGCTGATAACCAGCCAGGCGTTGAAATTCACGTTCTTCAAGGTGAGCGTTCTATGGCAGCAGGCAACAAAACGCTTGGACGTTTCACGCTAAATGATATTCCACTAGCTCCGCGTGGCGTACCACAAATCGAAGTTACTTTTGATATTGATGCTAACGGTATCGTTAACGTATCAGCTCTTGATAAAGGAACAGGCAAAAGCCAAAAAATTACGATTACATCTTCCAGCGGCCTAAGCGATGCTGAAATCGAGCAAATGATGAAAGACGCTGAGCTTAATGCAGAAGAAGATCGTAAACAACGTGAGCTAGTTGAAGCGAAAAATGCGGCAGATCAACTTATCTATTCCGTAGATAAAACGATTAAAGATTTGGGAGATAAAGTTGATCCTTCTGAAATCGAAAAAGCTAATGCTGCTAAAGAAAAAGTTACAGCTGCTGTTGCAACTGATGACGTTGCTCAAATCACTGCTGCAACTGAAGAACTTACAGAAATTGTACAACAATTGTCTGTTAAGCTTTATGAGCAAGCTTCGCAGGAAGCGGGCGCTGCGGAGGGCGGAGCTGAAGGCGATGCTGCCAATGCAAGAAGTAAAGACAACGTAGTTGACGCCGACTACGAAGTTGTGGACGATAAGAAGTAAGAGGAAACGGGCGAGAGGTCAAGGACAGGCGTTTCCTGTCTTTGACCTCCTTTCGTGCGTTATGGCAACATTATTATTAAACGTGGGGGTGAGATCAAGTGGCTAACAAACGAGATTATTATGAAGTGCTGGGTCTTGGAAAAGGTGCTTCAGATGATGAAATCAAAAAATCATACCGACAGCTTGCAAGGCAATATCACCCAGACGTTAACAAGGCAGCGGATGCAGAAACAAAGTTTAAAGAAGTAAAAGAAGCCTACGATGTACTCAGTGATGAGGGTAAACGTTCAACATATGACCGTTTTGGACATGTTGATCCGAATCAAGGTATGGGCGGCGGCGGAGCTGGCGACTTTGGCGGCGGTTTCGGTGATATTTTTGATATGTTCTTTGGCGGTGGCGGCGGAAGACGTGATCCAAATGCACCACAACGAGGCAACGATCTTCAATATACGATGACTGTTGAGTTCAAGGAAGCTGTATTCGGCAAAGAAACAGAAATTACAATTCCTAGAACAGAGTCATGCGACACTTGTTTTGGCACGGGTGCAAAGCCTGGTACAAAACCTGAGACATGTTCGACTTGTAAAGGTGCTGGACAACAAGAGGTTGTTCAAAATACGCCATTTGGTCGTATGGTTAACCGTAGAGCATGTACAAATTGTAGTGGAACTGGACAAATTATTCGCGAAAAATGTGGAACTTGTCATGGCGCAGGTAAGACGAAAAAGCAACGTCGTATCAAAATCAATATTCCTGCTGGTGTTGATGATGGCGCACAAATTCGTATGTCTGGCGAAGGTGAAGGCGGTCTTCGCGGAGGTCCTGCCGGTGATTTATATATCGTAATTCGAGTTAAGTCGCATGAATTCTTCGAGCGTGAAGGCGACGATATTTATTGTGAAGTACCGCTTACTTTCGTTCAAGCAGCACTTGGGGATGAAGTTGAAATTCCTACGCTGACAGAGAAAGTGAAGTTGAAAGTACCTGCAGGCACGCAGACGGGCACTTATTTTAGGTTAAAGGGTAAAGGCGTACCTAAGCTTAGAGGACATGGAACGGGCGATCAGCATGTTAAAGTGACGATTGTAACACCAACGAATCTAACGGATGAACAAAAAGAGTTGCTTCGTCAATTTGGCAGCTTAAGCGGTCATTCAACAAATGAGCAAGGCGAGCATCACGAATCTATTTTTGAACGTATGAAAAAGGCGTTCCGCGGCGAATAGCGCGGAACGTCTTTTTTTTGTATATTTTTTCTAATGATGGTGCATTCTATTATTGTGCAGCATTGATTATCAAAATGAAAAGGAGGTTCAATCATGACTAATGATAACAAAGATTTGGAGAAACAAAATTTCGCTGAACTTCCAATTGGGAAAAATGAAGATGTGGAATTTTCTGAAGAACTAGCTGATGAGGCTGATCGTAAAGCTCACCAACGCGCAAACGAAGCTGATCAACGTGCTGAGGAGCAATAATTCCAAGGAATGTTGAATCGAAAAAAGTAAAATGGCGTAGAAACCGATTTCGGTTTTTAGGCCATTTTTTGTGCTGAGGAGTCCCTCTAGTGTACAATAGAGGATAGGCATTTTTGACTTTAGGAGGCAATACATATGAAATGGAACGAACTTACAATTAACACGACAGAAGAAGCAACTGAGATGATCTCGAATTTTTTGCATGAACTAGGTGCTGGCGGGGTATCAATTGAGGAATCCGGCACGCTAAATAAACCTCGTGATACTTCACTGGGACAGTGGTATGAACTGCCGCTTAACGATATACCTGAGGGACAAGCAGTTATTAAAGGCTATTTCCCTGAAGATGTAGATACAGCACAATTGTTAGAGAAACTTAAACCTCGTGTAGTTGAACTAAAAGATTACGATATCGATACAGGTGAAGTTGTATATGAAATGAGGCAAGTCGATGACGAGGATTGGGCAAATGCTTGGAAGCAATATTTTAAGCCGCTTCGTGTATCAGACTCACTTACAATTAAACCGACATGGGAAGAATATGAGGCGAGCGAAGGCGAGCGTATTATCGAACTTGATCCTGGCATGGCGTTTGGTACAGGTACACATCCTACAACTGCGCTTTGTTTACAGACATTAGAGTCTGTCGTGCGCGGTGGAGAAGAAATGATTGATGTAGGTACAGGTTCAGGCATATTGGCAATTGGTGCATGTCGACTTGGCGCTAAAAGTGTGCTTGCTCTCGATCTAGATCCAATAGCTGTTTCCAGTGCCACTGAAAATGTGCGTCTGAACAATTTATCTGAAGAAATAGAAGTTCGACTTAGTGACTTGTTAGGCGTTTTAAGAGAAGAACAGTCAACTGTAGCAGAAGGTTCTGCTATTCGTGTTACGGTCCCTGTTGATCTTGTCGTTGCTAACATATTGGCAGAGATTATACTTCTATTCCTAGATGATGTTTATCAAGCTCTTAAGCCAGGCGGTACTTATATCGCATCAGGTGTGTACAAGAACAAGGAACTTGTTGTTGAGCAAGGATTAATTGATGCTGGTTTCCACATTATTGAGAAACGCCGTGACGAGGATTGGATTGCATTTGTGGCTAGAAAACCGCAGGTGGACTAAATGGAGCGTTTTCTGTGGTATCCCATTGAGGACCTGCCATTTATCGTTCTCGTACTAATGTTAGTATTTACTATACATGAATTCGCCCATGCTTATTTCGCCTATAAATTCGGTGATGACACGGCATACAAAGCTGGGCGAGTTACGCTGAACCCAATGGTTCATCTTGATCTATTGGGTTCGATCTTATTGTTAGTTGTAGGGTTCGGCTGGGCAAAGCCGGTTCCTGTTAATCCAAGTAGATTTAAGTATCGTAGAACGATGAGTATCATTGTATCTGCTGCGGGACCTGTCAGCAATTTATTGCTCGGTGCGTTTGGGATGTTGATCTTTTACATTCTTAATCAAATGGGTGTACTGAGCTCTAGTTCAGAAGGCGTGTATATGGCGCTGTTGACCTTTTTCTATTATTTGATAACGGTTAACTTGTTGTTATTTATTTTCAACTTGATCCCGTTGCCGCCGCTTGATGGTTTTCGCATCATCGCAGATTTATTGCCACTGCGAATTAGGTACAAGATGGAACAAAACTTACATTGGGGTATGATTATTTTTCTGTTGATTGTATTTATTCCTCCCCTTCGTGAAGTAACTCTTGATCCAATTCTAGGTTTAACCAGTAATATATTCGTAGCACTCATACAATTTTTTAATTCTATTTTCACACCAATTGATTGGTATCAGATTCAAATAGATTTCTTAAAGGAATAAATGCTATTATGAAGGTTGGAATATAAATAAGGGTGGTTAGCTGCTAAAATGCAACGTTACTTTGTAGCGCCGGAGCAATTTCGAGGCGTCATCATTACTATAACGGGCGAAGATGCGCACCATGCAGCTCGTGTGATGCGGATGAAACCTGATGATCAAATTATTGTTTGTGACGGCGTTAGCCGATCAGTAAGAGCAGTTGTTCTTGAGGCTTCTCCTCAAGAAATACGGGCAGAAGCTGAGGAAGAGTTGTTGCAAGACAGCGAGCCTGCTTGGTCTATTACAATTGCGCAGGGACTTCCTAAAGCGGATAAGATGGAGCTCGTAATTCAAAAGGGCACAGAAATTGGCGCTAGTTCCTTTGTACCATTTGAATCAGAGCGAGTAATTGTGCAATATGACGGTAAGAAGGAAGCTAAGCGGATAGAGCGATGGAGTAAAATTGCTAAGGAAGCTGCGGAACAAGCGCATCGTCATCGCATTCCATCTATTCAGCCTGTACAGAGCTGGCGTCAAATGCTTACCTTAATTGGTGAATTCGATCTTGCTCTATTTTGTTATGAGCGAGAAGGCGCAGCCGCTCACGGCAAGGGTATTGCCAATGCCGTTCGTCAGTGGAAGCTTGAAAGAGAGAAGAGTAGTGATGAGGTAGTCCAAAATCCACGTATAGTACTCCTTGTAGGACCTGAGGGTGGTTTCTCAGAACGTGAAGCGGTGGAAGCGGAAGCTGCAGGAGCAATTCTTGTAGGATTAGGTAAACGAATATTACGTACGGAAACGGCGGGGCTAGTAGGCTTGACCTGCTTATTATATGAATCCGGCGCAATGGAAGGAGCATGACCACGATGCCAACAGTTGCATTTTATACACTGGGCTGCAAAGTTAACTTCTATGATACGGAAGCGATATGGCAGCTATTTAAAAATGAAGGTTACGAGCAGGTCGATTTTGAATCTACTGCTGACGTTTATTTAGTCAACACATGTACAGTAACAAATACAGGTGACAAAAAAAGTCGTCAAATTATACGCCGAGCAGTTAGGCGTAATCCAGATGCTATCATTGCAGTAACAGGATGTTACGCACAGACGTCACCAGCTGAGATCATGGCTATTGAAGGCGTTGATTTGGTTATTGGTACGCAGGATCGGGAGAAAATAATGTCCTTTGTTGGACAAATTCAAGACGATCGAACGCCTGTGAACGCAGTACGCAACATTATGAAAACACGCACCTTCGAAGAACTAGATGTACCAGACTTTGCAGAAAGAACTCGCGCATTCCTGAAAATTCAAGAGGGCTGCAACAACTTTTGCACATTCTGCATTATTCCTTGGTCCCGTGGATTATCAAGAAGTCGTGAGCCGCAGAGCGTATTAGAGCAAGCACGAGCACTAGTTGCGGCAGGTTACAAAGAAATCGTATTGACTGGCATTCATACTGGCGGTTATGGCGATGATATGGAAAATTATAATTTGACTAGTCTGCTTTGGGATTTAGACAAAGTTGAAGGGCTAGAGCGTATTCGTATTAGCTCAATAGAAGCAAGCCAAATTGACGATGCAATGATAGATGTGTTGAATCGTTCCAGCAAGATGTGCCGTCACCTTCATATTCCTCTGCAAGCAGGAGAAAACTCTGTCTTGAAAAGGATGCGGAGAAAATATACGACGGAGGAATTCGCAGCTAAGATCAAGCGTCTGCATGAGGCTATGCCAGGTGTTGCGATTACAACAGATGTTATCGTTGGATTCCCTGGTGAGACGGAAGAAATGTTCGAAAGCGGCTTCCGTTTCATGGAAGAATTGCGCTTTGCTGAAATGCATGTTTTCCCTTACTCGAAACGTACAGGCACGCCAGCAGCTCGTATGGATGAGCAAGTGGACGATGAGATCAAAAATGAACGTGTTCATAAACTTATCGACCTATCCGAAAAGATGCAACTTCAGTACGCAGAACAATACGTAGGCAAGGTGCTTGACGTTATTCCAGAACGTGATTACAAAGGCGCACCTGGGCAAGGTTTGGTTATGGGTTATACGGATAATTACATTCAAGTCGTATTTGATGGTACTGTTGATCTTATTGGTCAGTTATGCCGAGTGAAGATTACGGAAGCTGGTGTAAATGAATGCCGTGGTCAGTTGTTAAGGGTACTAGACGCTGATATGCGTTCAGAGGAAACAGACATTCATTCGTTCGTATATGAACGTCCAGAAGCGATACAAGCTTAACGTAGAAACAAATGCAGGATTCCTTTCCTTTTCTATTATTTGAGAAAAGATGAAGGAATCCTTTGCTGCATATACTAAAGCGTAAATGTTGCAAGGGGGAAGGGACATGTTGGAGATTTCAGCTGGTGGTGTCGTATTCCGCCATAATGAGCAAGGGCAACTGCAGATTCAGCTAATTCAGGATCGGTACGGGAAAGTGTCGCTTCCAAAAGGTAAGATGGAAGCAGGAGAAACCGTAGAGCAGACAGCATTGCGAGAAATTGCTGAGGAAACCGGGCTGGAAGGCGTCATTGTCGCATCAATCGATCAAATTAAATACCAATATGAGCATGCCGAGTTCGGTACTGTTAATAAAGAAGTTCACTATTATTTGGTTGAAGCAGTGGGTGGAACACATCAAGCCCAAGTTGAAGAGATACGCGGGGTAGACTGGTTTGACCCTATGGAAGCTTGGAGAAGGCAGAAACAATCCGGTTACGATAATAATCTTCGAATTGTTGCTGGCGCATTGCAATTGCTTGGTCTGTCGGTTGGGCAATAAGCTTAGACAGGATCAAGCTTGCGCAATGATTTCATGTAGCAGAATGGCAGAGCAAACAATGAGCTGGCAATGTTGAAAATAGTTTGGGCATGTGCTATTTGTGATGCAGGAGTGTGGGATATCGCAGCAGATAGTGCTGTTAGTCCTTCAATAAACGGTAGAAATAATAATGCTCCTCCAGCATTGAGAAGAATATGGGAGTAGGCTACATATCTTCCTGCTTTTGACCCACCGATCGATGCAAGAAGGGCAGTTACGCACGTACCGATATTTGCTCCAAGTACTAGAGCAACTCCAAGCTCAATCGGCATGGCACCAATCGTAACAAAGCCCATTACCAATCCAATAACTGCTGCACTGCTGTGAATGGCAGCAGTCAATATAGCTCCAGCAGCAAGTCCCCACCATAGACTAGTTGCTGCCCTCTCAAGAAACCAGGCAAACATGCCGCTTTCTTGTACTGCAGGTCCAATGGATTGCATGATTGATAGCCCTGATAACAACAGTCCAAATCCGCATACAGCGACAGAAATGGAACGTACAGTATCTAGCCAGGGCATTTCGGATATACGAGGGATAAATCGAATTTCACCAAATAGGGCGGTTATGATCCAAACAACGACAGAAGCAGTTAGCAGCGTAGGAGCAATCCGATGAATATTTAATCCGATAAGCTCAGTAGTTAGGCAAGTACCAATATTAGTACCTAATATAATCCCGAGTGTTCGAGGGAATGTAAGTAGTCGTGCATTGACAAGACCAATGGATATGATCGTTACTGCCGTACTGCTTTGAAGGAAAGCTGTCGTTGCAGTTCCGATGGCCAAGCCATGAAGAGGCGTCGCGGTCGAACGCTGGAGAACTAAAGTTAAGTATGGGCCAGCTAGACGATGTAGCGCTAGCTCCATCAGTTTCATGCCACACATGAAAACCGTGAAACCGAACACCATGGGCAGAAAGATGGATTGAATCATTTGTTCAGTCTCCTTTTCTAAAAGAAGGATGGCAGTTTAAGTAAATAAGTGAAATCATTATTTATAGGTATGCTTAATAAGAGACATGCATGACAAGCTATACATAGCTGCAAATAGAGAGGACGTAAAGCATTGAATCAACAACCTAAAGTTGTGCTAATTAAAGCACGTAAAAAAAGAATAGAACAAGGTCACCCATGGGTATTTGCAAGTGAAATCGATAAATTAGAGGGCAGTGCTGAAGCAGGACAATTAGTGGATGTTGTAACTCATCAGGGGAAATATTTAGCGACGGGCTATTGGAATCCAAGCTCACAAATAACTGTCCGAATCGTATCCTATTCGCCTCTCGAAAAGTTGGACAAAGCATTTTTGATTGCCAAATTGCAACAATGTAAAGAACATAGAAATCGATTCGTATCGGATCGCGATTGCAGGCTCGTTTACGGGGAGGCAGACTTCTTGCCGGGACTAATCGTTGACCGTTTTGGTGACGTATTAGTCGTGCAAATACTGACGCTAGGGATGGATATTGTACGTAATGATCTCATTGAAGCATTAGTAGAGGTATTCAAGCCGCAAGGTATCTATGAGCGCAGCGATGTGAGCGTTCGCCAGTTAGAGGGGCTTGAGGAGCGTACAGGCGTACTTTATGGCGATTGCCCTCCCATTATTGAAATTGAAGAAAATGGATTAAAGCTTGAGGTAGATATCGTTGATGGGCAGAAAACAGGATATTTCTTCGATCAACGTGAGAATAGAGCTGCAACGGCACCTCTTATGAGGGGATGGGGAGAAAGAAGTGGTATTAAGCTTCAAACTCACCCAGAAGACCAGTCAGCAGGGCTTGTTCCTGTCAACGCTAACGGAAAAGTGGTCACATTCCCATATTGGGATGGTGCGACTGTATTGGAATGTTTTGCCCATACGGGAAGTTTTACTCTTCACGCTTGTAAGTACGGGGCAAAAAAAGTCACTTGCTTAGATGTGTCTGAACATGCAATAAATACGGCAAAACGAAATGTCGATCGCAACGGCTTCAGTGATCGAGTTGAGTTCGTTGTTGCTGATGCCTTTGATTATTTGAGAACGCAAGTAAAGGGCTTGGATGAAAGAAAGAAACGTGCTGCTGGCGGGGTGGATACATCCCAAAAGCTTGAAAGTACTAGTCGTACATGGGATGTTGTCATATTGGACCCTCCTGCATTCGCTAAGTCGAAGCATGCAATTGCAGGTGCAAGTCGGGGCTACAAAGATATTAACCTTCAAGGGATGAAGCTTGTCAATGAAGGGGGCTATCTTGTAACAGCAAGTTGTTCTTACCATATGAGTCCTGAATTGTTTCTAGAGTCAATTCAAGAAGCTGCGAGCGACGCAGGCAAATTGTTGCGACTTGTGGAATGGAGAGCTGCAGGCAAAGATCATCCACAGCGTTTAGGGGTAAAAGAAGGTCATTACTTGAAGTTTGCAATATTTGAGGTTCGGAGCAAGTAATTATTATCTGTAATTTTTTCATACAGCGAGGGAAGGAGAACCACGGATGTCACTTCAAATTGTTATTGGACGTTCAGGGGCAGGGAAAACAAGCTATTGCCAAGCTGAAATGAAAAGCCGTTTAAGAGCTGAACCTGACGGTCCGCCGCTTATCATGTTAGTACCGGAGCAAGCGACATTCCAAACGGAATATTCACTGCTTCAAGAAGGAGATTTGCGCGGGACATTAAGAGCGCAAGCACTCAGTTTTCGCAGACTAGCATTTCGTGTTATGCAAGAGACGGGCGGTACAGCATTAGTCCCAATTGGCGATACAGGAAAGCATATGCTGCTATATAAAATTGTTCACCGATTCTCCTCCCAGCTGGAATTGTTTCAAAGCGGAGCAGAGCAGCCAGGTTTTATCGATAGACTTGCGGAAGTGCTGACAGAATGGAAACGATATGGCATGTCTGCTGACCTCCTGAAAGAATTAATAGTTAAGACGAATGATTCGCGTTCGCGCTTGTTGCAGCGAAAGTTACATGACCTTGCTGTTATTTGGGGACATATGGAGTCTGAGCTGAGTGGGAAGTATATTGATGCTGAGGATTATTTGCATTATTTAAAAGAAAGCTACGCGGAAGCCAGTTCTATGGAAGATGCAATCATATGGGTAGACGGATTTTATGGCTTCACTCCTACTGAATATGATGCACTGGGGACGCTATTTGCAAATGCTGCACAAGTAACCGTTACACTTACTCTTGACCGTGGGTACGAAGCGGGAGAAGCTCCGCATGAACTAGATTTGTTTCATCCGACAGCAGAAACGTATGGAAAGATAATAGCTATTGCAGAGGCAAACGGCGTAGAAGTACTACCCTTAATTAATCTAAATGATGGTGAAATAGCACGATTTAAAAATAGCGCTATGCTTTGTCATTTGGAGAGACACTATGATAAACGTCTTCCTATGTTACTGCCGGACAAATTACCATCTGACGGGCTACAGGCTGATTACAACATCACATTACAAGCAGCCTCAAATCGGAGATCCGAGGTAGAGGCTGTCGCTAGAGATATTTTACGGCGAGCGCAAGATGAGGATGTAAGATGGAGAGATATAGCAATACTAGTGCGGAATGCTGAGGATTACTCCGACTATTTGACAGTTGTTTTTGACGATTATCAAATTCCTTTTTTTGTCGATCAGAAGGAAAAGGCACTCCATCATCCATTGGTGGAGTTTATTCGTTCCTCTCTGGAAACTGTTTTATTCGGCTGGAGATACGATGCTGTATTTCGGTGCATCAAAACAGAAATGCTCTTCCCAGTTGACGGAAGTATACCGCGCGATTGGTTCGACAGATTGGAAAATTATTCGCTTGCAGCAGGCATCGACGGTTGGAAATGGCTTGACCGCAAGAGCTGGAAACCGCTTGTTTCTGTTTCATTAGACGAAGAAAACGAAATGGAAACAATCATTTCTGATAAGTCGCAGCTTGAATTTGATGTCGTAATGACAGCTAGACAATCCATCGTTCCACTCCTTGAGCAATTTGGTAATTCGCTTCGCAAAGCAACTGATGTCATAGGGATGTGTGAAGCATTATATGTGCTTCTTGATCATTCTAACGCTGCAGATCGACTAGAGCGTTGGAGTCATGAAGACATGGAAAGTGGGAAAACACAGCGAGCTCGGACTCACCGCCAGCTTTGGGACAATGTAATGAGTCTCTTGGATCAACTCGTTGAGCTTGCTGGGAAAGAGTCCATGTCTCCAGAGTTGTTCGCTGGAATGGTTGAGGCAGGATTGGACAGTTTGAAGTTAGCAGCAGTACCGCCTGCTTTAGATCAAGTTTTAGTAGGAAGCATGGATAGGACCCGATCAGGAAACATTCGGATCTGTTATGTTCTAGGTGCAAACGATGGTGTAATGCCAATGCGGGTGAAAGAAGATGGAATATTAACGGAATCCGAACGCGATGAGCTGACTGAGGATGGGATGTCCATGGCTCCGAGCGTTCGGAGACGATTGCTGGATGAGCGATTTATGATTTATAACGCCTTAACGACACCGAGTTCACGGTTATGGATCAGCTGGGCGCAAGCAGACGAAGAAGGTAAAAGTTTGCTGCCTTCAGAAATTATAAGAGGGATACGTTCGTTATTTCCAGGTATTTATGTAAACGAAGTCGTTGCTGAACCAACATTATCAATGTCTATAAATATGCAGCGTACCTATATAGCTCATCCAGAACGAGCAATGACTTATCTCATTACATCACTGAGAAACTGGCAGCAAGGGGCGGAACTTGCCCCGTTATGGATGGATTTGTACAATTGGTTTGCTATTCGTCCGAAGTGGCAGCCTAAATTGCAATTACTAACAAATTCATTAACTTATCATAATCGGGAAATTAATTTACCTATTGCCCTTGCAAGAGAACTGTATGGCGACCGCATGCAAGTAAGCGTCTCTCGAATGGAACGATTCGTTTCTTGTCCGTTCCAGCACTTCGCTATACACGGCTTAAAGCTTCGCGAACGTAAGCTATATAAGCTGGAAGCACCTGACGTAGGTCAATTATTCCATGCTGCCCTCAGTAAGCTTGCAAACGGACTTGGGAGCAACTGGGGAAAACTTTCGAATAATGAAATAAAAGCAGCAGCTTCAAATACAGTTGATGAAATTGCACCAAAGCTGCAATCTCAAATATTGCTCAGTAGCAGCAGATTCCAATTTATTGCTCGAAAGTTAAAAGAAATTGTGGCACAAGCTGCGCTTATATTAGGTGAACATGCAAGAAGAGCAGACTTTAAGCCGATTGCTACTGAAGTCGATTTTGGTCCAAGTGGGACGTTGCCAGCTCTCGTTCTTACGCTGGATAACGGAGCAGAGATGGAAATAATCGGACGTATTGATCGTGTTGATGGCGCAGAGACGAAGGAAGGGCTTCTCCTCCGAGTACTTGATTATAAATCGAGCTCTACTTCATTGAAGCTAGAGGAAGTCGTTCATGGCTTATCTTTGCAAATGTTGACTTATTTAGATGTATTGGTTACTTATTCTCAAGGCTGGCTCGGCAAACCTGCATCGCCTGCGGGAGTTCTTTATTTTCACGTTCATAATCCATTGTTGGCGCTCTCCAACAGACAATCCCCGCAGGATGTATCAGATAAGCTGTTGAAGCGATTCAAGATGCGTGGACTTCTTACGGCAGATGCGGAAATTATTCGTCTAATGGATGATGAGCTTGACACGGGTCATTCTGAACTTTTGCCAGTTGCACTGAAACGTGATGGTGGATTTTATAGCAGCTCGTCTGTCGTAACAAATGAACAATGGTCGATGCTTCGTCGCTCTGTACGAGGAATGATGGGACGTATCGGCAGCTCCATTCAAGCTGGCAATGTTTCTATTGAGCCTTATCGTCTGGGAGGTAAAACGCCTTGTCAATTTTGCGATTACAAAGCGGTATGCCAATTTGATCCGCTATTTGAAGGCAATGACTATAGAAAACTGAACAAGTCTGGCAAAGAAGATGTTTGGCGTGAGCTGGAGAGGGGTGATGGATGATGCATAGTGTAATTCGAGCGCCTAAACCAGAAAATAGTACGTGGACAGATGATCAATGGGAAGCCATCGTCACCAGCGGATCAAATGTACTCGTTGCTGCTGCTGCTGGATCTGGGAAAACTGCTGTTCTAGTAGAGCGTATTATTCGCAAAATATCATCCAATACAGATGTAGACCGCCTGCTCGTTGCAACCTTTACAAAAGCTGCCGCAGCAGAGATGAAGGATCGGATTCGTCTCGCGTTAGAGAAGGAACTGGATAAGAACCCAGAATCAGAGCATCTTCGTAAACAACTAGCTTTAATGGGACGAGCATCAATAACAACTCTTCATTCCTTCTGTCTCGATGTCATTAGGAGATATTATCCGCTAATTGGTCTCGATCCAGGCTTTAGAATCGCGAACGAAACAGAAAGTGAGCTAATGAGACTGGATGTACTGGATGAGCTCTTTGAGCACAAGTACAGTGGAGAGGCTGACGATAGTGGTGCATTTCTATCACTAGCGGACCGATATGGTGGTGAACGTGGAGATGAGCCGCTGTATCATCTTGTGCAGCAACTATATGATTTTGCACAAAGTCACCCTTGGCCAGCTCACTGGCTTAAAGAAACTGCGGGAGCATTTCAAATCGATTCGATAGATGAACTGCAGGAGAGCGACTGGGTAAAAAGCCTTAAAAGTGATATTTCACTTTCGTTAGAAGGAGCCTTTTCACTCGTTGCACAAGCACTTTCTTTAACGAAATTACCTGCGGGACCCGCTCCATATGCAGCTACGTTGGAAGAGGATTTGAGTCTCATCCAAAGCCTTCTTAGTGCAGTGGATTCGACAACTTGGACCTATTGGGCAGAAGCGTTCCAAGACGTATCGTTTGGCAAGCTTAAAGCTATGCGTGGTGATGAGTATGATAAGTCATTACAAGAGCAAGCGAAGGAATTGCGCGAAGGTGCAAAAAAACTTGTAAACGGCTTAACAGATGAACTGTTTGGAAGAACAGCGGAACAATTTCTAGAAGAATTGAAGGAACTAGCTCCACTTATGAGTACGCTTTCGGATCTAGTCATCGATTTCGGACAACGATATGAAACTGCGAAACGGGCAAAAGGATTACTCGACTTTGGTGATTTGGAGCACTATTGTCTTCGCATTTTGCGAGACGAAGCTTCAACACCAATCAATCTGATGCCATCTATTGCTGCACTGGAGTATCAGCAATTGTTTGACGAGATATTGCTCGATGAGTATCAAGATACAAATATGGTGCAGGAAGCGATAGTCTCATTGATTGAGCGAAGCGGCAACGGCAATCGCTTTATGGTTGGTGATGTTAAACAAAGCATCTATCGCTTTAGATTAGCTGAACCCAATTTGTTTCTTAATAAATATAAAGCTTATCGCACACGTTCTGAAGCAGCCTCAGAAAAGGTTAGAGAATCTAGCCAATTGTCTTCATCATTCAGCCCTTTAATGGGACAACGAATTGATCTTGCACGAAACTTCCGCAGCCGTAATGAAGTGGTTGATGGGGTAAACGACGTCTTCCGATCTATTATGCGTGAGAATGTAGCTGAGATGGATTATGATAGCCGTGCAGAGCTTGTATGCGGAGCTACCTTCCCGCAGCCAATACCCGAGGACAGCTGTTTGGTGGAGATCACCTTGTTGGATAGAGCAGACAATGGTGAATCTGAGGAAGATGGATTGGCAATCGATTACGAGGAAGATGCCGATGTGGATCAAGATGGGGAATTCAGTTCTGAAGAGATGTCGGATCTGAAAGTTGTTCAGCTTGAAGCTCGCTGGATCGGTGAGAAGCTTCGAGAACTGATGGATAAGGGCTTTCAAGTTTTCGATAGTAAGAAACATAGCTATCGTCCGCTGGAATGGCGTGACGTCGTTATTCTTCTTCGTGCAACCACTCAATGGGCTCCTGTCATAATCGAAGAGCTTCAGTTGAAAGGGATACCCGCTTATGCTGAGCTCAGCAGCGGTTATTTTGAAGCGATTGAAGTAGAATCAATGCTCTCTTTACTGCGTGTCATTGATAATCCATACCAAGATATACCACTTGCAGCTGCGCTGCGTTCACCACTGTTTTCCCTGACTGCAGAGGAACTAGCACGTATTCGAATTAAATCAAACAATACATCCTATTATGACGCTGTTCTCCATGCCGCAAGTGATGATAAACTAGAAGTGGAATCAAGAGTAAAAGTTTCCCGTTTTCTAGATAGTCTAGATCGCTGGCGTGCAGAAGCACGACAAGGCTCGCTGGCTGAATTATTGTGGCGTATTTACCGTGAAACAGGTTATTATGATTTTGTTGGTGGACTTCCAGGTGGTGCGCAAAGACAAGCTAATTTACGATCATTGCATGATCGTGCAAGACAATATGAAGCCACTTCATTCCGTGGATTATTTCGTTTTCTAAGATTTATCGAGCGTATGCGTGATAGTGGCGGAGATCTGGGAACAGCACGAGCGTTAGGCGAGCAAGATGATGTTGTTCGTATCATGTCCATCCATAAAAGTAAGGGACTTGAGTTTCCGGTTGTGTTTGTAGCGGGATTAGGGAAACTTTTTAACCAACAGGACTTGAGAAGTTCGTTTCTAAAACATAAAACGCTTGGTTTTGGTCCTAAATTTGTCGATCCTGATTTAAGAATTAGTTTTCCCACACTGCCTTTTCTAGCAATTCGTAGGAAGCTGAGGATGGAGCTTCTAGCAGAGGAAATGCGAATTCTTTATGTTGCTCTCACTAGACCTAAAGAGAAAATGTTTTTAGTCGGGACTGTTGCTGACTCTGCCAAAAAGATGAAACGCTGGGAACAGTCATTGGACGGGAATGGGAACATAACTGACTTCCGAGTAGCGACTGCAAGATCATTTATGGATTGGCTGGGCCCACTTGCTGTAGCTGGATTTGCTCAAAATAGTGGCGCCGCTATACATCCTCAATCAGAAGCGCATAAAGCTAAATCGAATGGCGATTCAGATACTGTTTGGGTAGCGCAGATTGTACCGGCATCGTTGTTTGGAAATGAAGCTGCAGCAGCAAGTGCAGAAGAGAATAATAATTTAAATGCTACGTTTACAGAGCGTTTGCAAGCTATAACCTCACTAGCCTTGTTAGAAGATGTAGAAGAAGATGTTGAGTTGCGCAAGCGATTAGGCTGGCAATATCCTCACAAGGCTGCACAAGATTTGGCGGCGAAAACATCGGTAACGGAGATGAAGCGTCTCCATTCTGTCTTACAAGAACCTGATGAGGAACAGTTGGAGCAACTGACTGAAGTAATTGATCAGAGTATGCAACAAAACTTTACACTTCGTTTGAGACGACCTTCCTTCATGGAGGAGAAGTCGCTAACTGCTGCAGAGAAAGGTTCAGTCAATCATCTACTTATGCAGCATGTGCCGCTCAGTGGGATCATTAACGAAAACTCTCTTAATAAGACGCTTGCAGGTATGATTGACAGACGGCTTCTAACAAGTCGGCAATCTGAGGCTATAGATCTTCGATCTGTTGCTGCTTTTTATGATAGTGAGCTAGGACAGAGGCTGCAAAAAGCGAGTTGGGTTCGCAGAGAAGTACCGTTCAGCTGTATGTTTCCAGCGAGTAGAGTGTACGGAACAGCTGATGTACAAGTGAAGGATGAGTCCATTCTGATCCAAGGTGTTATCGATTGTCTCTTTCAAGACGAGCAAGGTGTCGTCCTTCTAGATTACAAGACGGATCGTGTCAACAAGAAGGATTGGGTTCAAGCAGCAGAACGCCATCGCTTCCAATTGGAGCTTTATGCAGAGGCTATTGAAGCGGTTCTTGGCCGGAAGGTTGAAGAGCGTTACGTGTTTTTCTTTGACGGCGCCCAGAACGTTAAGTTGTAAAGCAATTTTTACTTTTATCGCATGGAGGGAGAAACTTGGGGGACAAAAAAACGAGACGGCGTCCGTTAGCGCTGCCAATTACTTTAATACTATTAGTTATGAGCATTATGGGGAACGTACTGTACTCGACTAAAAATATTGAATATTCGCAAAGAGAAAAAGTAGAAGCGGGTCAACAAATTTTTGATGGCTTTGCTAATGGTAAAAAGGATATGGATTATTGGGGTCAATACATCGCTCAAATCCAGCAGATGTCCACTATTGACGCTCAAGGTGCTCGGTTAACTGCGTCACATTTGAGTGAAGCTCTTGTTCAGAATGAGAGTGGACTAGCAGTGTTGATGAAGGATGCAGCGGAGTTATCGAGTGAGGAATTTTCTCAAGCTTCTGGCGAATATGATGCTTTGATTAAACGGATGCATGAAGAATTACGAAGTATCGGTGATGGGAACGGAGCGCTTAAGGAAGAGGAACTGCAAAATGTTGAGGCAGCAAAAGCAGTTATTACCGAGTTATCTACTGGAGTGAATAAATTCCATTTTTCCATGGAAGGTAACCGTAACGCACTTATCCGACTATCAGGCGGTTATGACTGGCTTGATATTGCAGCTATTCTACACAATACAATTAAAAGTTATACAAATGGAAAGTGATGTAAAACTAGTCTGTTTTAACAGTAGCCAAATGCCCATTCCTGCATAATATGAAGCAACAGGGAGGCTGAATATTATGGAGAATGCGGCAGTGGATATATCGAACAAAAAGAAACATTGTGAGCAGCATATGCACCGTTACGTTATGGTTCAGACGATTGATGGAGTATGTTGTGACGGGATTGTGGAGCACGTCGATGAAGATATGGTTTATATAGCTGTTCCATATTGTCCTAACGAATACGGAAGAAACGATTACGGCAACAGACCGTTTCATGGTGGCCATGGTTTCGGTCATGGTTTTGGTGGAGGATTCTATCCAAGACGCTTTTTTCGTAGAGGATTCCCCTTTGGATCGCTGCTTGCTTTGTCATTACTTCCATATTATTACTATTGATTCTTGTTTAAGCGACGAAAATCAGGCCAAGCCTGACTTTCGTCGCTTATTTATTGGACGAGCGCCGAAATTTTCGTTATGATAGTGGATAAGGATTCGTAAGGGGGTAGAATAACAATGGACTGCATTTTTTGCAAAATCATCGAAGGCTCGATTCCGTCGACTAAAGTTTTCGAAAACGAACGAGTTTTGGCCTTCAAAGACATTCAGCCAGCCGCTCCTGTTCATATATTGATCATTCCGAAGAAACATATTCCAACAATGAACGATGTAAAGGATGAGGATGCTGATCTGATCGCAGAGCTGTTTGCCGCAGCTCGACAAATCGCGAAGGAACAAGGGATTGCGGACGCTGGATACCGGCTTATTAACAACGTAAACAGCGATGGAGGACAGGTAGTCTACCACTTGCATATCCATCTGCTGGGCGGCCAGAAGCTTAGCACATTATTGGCAAACTAACGTAAGTTGACACTTGCTTTCAGTTTACCTTATAATGAAATTTGATAAACCGTGTTAAAGCTCTGGACGGTCTGTTTCGGAGGGAGGGAAAACTGGTGTCTGAAACTAAAGTTCGCAAAAACGAAACTATTGATGCTGCGCTTCGCCGCTTTAAACGTTCCATCGCAAAAGACGGTGTTTTGGCTGAGGTGAAAAAACGCAAGCATTATGAAAAGCCAAGTGTTAAGCGCAAGAAGAAGTCTGAGGCTGCGCGTAAGAGAAAGTTCTAGGAGGAGCCTTGCATAATGAACCTGAGCGAACGATTGACCGACGATATGAAGCAAGCCATGAAGAGTCAGGAAAAGTTCAAACTAAGCACAATTCGAATGATGCGTGCATCGGTAAAAAACTTGGAGATTGATCTCAAGCGTCCTTTGGACGATAATGAAGTGCTTGATATATTGAGTCGTGAGATCAAACAACGTAAAGATTCCCTCCAAGATTTTAAAAAAGCCGGCCGCGAGGATTTGGTTACGGGTCTTGAAGCAGAAATCGAAATTATTAGTCAATACCTTCCTGAACAGCTAACTGAAGAAGAGATTCAAGAGATAGTAAGGCAGACCATCCAAGAACTCGGTGCTTCTTCCAAAGCCGATATGGGGAAAGTTATGAGCGCTCTTATGCCAAAAACTAAGGGTCGCGCTGACGGTAAACTAGTAAATCAAGCTGTACAGCAATTTCTGCAATAGCAAAGTACTAACTCGCAAAACACCCCTTTTTAGGGGTGTTTTTTTATGTTGATACAGTTAAAAGTGATCGATTATGAGAAAAATGAAACAAAACAGGCTTTTTAACGTATTAGGGAATAGTATTCGAAAAGAGGAGGGCCTTACTTGCATAGAACAGGCTGGTTGAGAAAGGTTGTTTTCTTTCCCCTTATGCTCTTTGCACTCGTTTGCCTTACGCTAGGAACGGCCATTATGCCGTTAGCTTCTGCTGACACAAGCGTAACTGGTAAAACGGAGGAAACTGGTACATCGGTTTTTGTAATACCGGTCAAGCATACAGTTGAGCAAGGGTTGCATTCGTTTCTAGAACGAGCATTCAAGGAAGCGGAAGAAGCGAACGCCGAGCATATTATTATGGTTATTAATACGCTGGGTGGAAGAGTAGAAAGTGCAAGTGAAATTGGTGAGCTTATTAGGTCAAGTAAAATTCCTACAACGGCATTTGTTGAGGGAAAGGCAGTATCAGCTGGCACGTATATCGCATTGAACGCCAACAACATCGTTATGCAGCCAGGAAGTGTGATTGGAGCAGCAGCTGTAGTAAACGGTGAAGGAGCGTTGATTGAGAATCCAAAGACAATTTCGTATTGGGTTGGTAAAATGAGCGCTGCAGCTAAGTTGAATGGAAGGGATGCTTCTATCGCAGCAGCGATGGTAGACACTAACATTACAATTAATATGAGTGAATCCATCGGTCGGGATAAGAAGGCAGGAGAAATATTGTCCTTATCTGCTTCAGATGCTGAGAAAGTTGGATATTCAGAGTTTACTGCAAAATCGGTGCAGGAGGTTGTTACTTGGTTAAAGCTTGATAACAGGACATTAATCGAAATCGAACCATCTATTGCTGAAAATGTAGCAAGATTTCTCGTTAATCCTGTTGTAACAACTATCCTTCTTATACTAGGAATCGCAGGAATTGCCATTGAAATGTTAGTACCGGGATATGGAGCGCCAGGTATTACGGGCATAATAGCGTTTGGATTGTTTTTCTTTGGTTCTTATGTATCTGGGTTTGCCGGAATGGAGTCAATCGTCCTATTTATTGTAGGTATGATATTATTAGTTCTAGAGTTATTTATACCTAGCTTTGGAATATTAGGATTGCTGGGCAGTGCATCGTTAGTTGCAGGTGTAGTTATTGCTGCTCCAAGTCCAACATCAGGATTTATATCGTTGTTTGTAGCTCTAGTCGTTGCTTCTGTGCCGGTATACCTTTTTGCTAAGTCAAATAAGGGCCGTGGTGTATGGAACAAATTTATATTGCGCGAGCAGTTAACGACAGAAGAAGGGTTCCTGTCAGCTGATGATCGTTCATCGCTTGTTGGTAAGCAAGGTATTGCATTAACAACGTTGAGACCGTCAGGAATAGCTTTAATTGATGGTGAGCGGATAGATGTCGTCACTGAAGGTGAATTTATTTCAGTCAATCGTCCGGTTCAAGTTGTCAAAGCAGAAGGTACATGGATCTTTGTAAAAGAGGTTATTTAGTAAATACAGGTGTTCGATATTATTGTCATGATTTCCAAAAAAAGTTGCTTCACTTATGTGAGCGAAGATGGGGGTACTATTTATGTTTGGATTAGATTCAACCGTTACACTGCTTATTTTTATTGTACTAGGATTAATCGTATTGTCTGTATTTTTGAGCTTCTTCCCGATTATGCTTTGGATATCGGCATTGGCTTCCGGAGTTAAAATTAGCATCATTACACTTGTTGCCATGAGATTGCGGAGAGTTGTACCAAGTCGTATTGTTAATCCGTTGATTAAAGCGACTAAAGCTGGTCTAGGTCTTAACATTAACCAACTGGAAAGTCACTTTTTGGCCGGTGGTAACGTTGACCGAGTTGTAAACGCATTGATTGCAGCACAACGTGCTAACATTCCATTGTTGTTCGAACGTGCTGCTGCGATTGACCTTGCTGGTCGTGATGTGCTTCTAGCTGTTCAAATGAGCGTTAACCCACGTGTTATTGAAACGCCTATCGTTGCAGCTGTAGCTAAAGATGGTATTGAAGTTAAAGTTAAAGCTCGTGTAACGGTTCGTGCTAATATCGATCGACTAGTCGGTGGTGCTGGTGAAGAAACGATTATTGCTCGTGTAGGTGAAGGTATCGTAACGACAGTAGGTTCCTCAAATTCCCATAAAGATGTATTAGAAAATCCAGATCTTATTTCCAGAACGGTTCTCGGAAAAGGTTTGGATGCTGGGACAGCATTTGAAATCTTATCGATCGATATCGCTGACGTTGATGTAGGCAAAAACATAGGCGCACATTTGCAAACAGAACAAGCAGAAGCAGATAAAAAGATTGCTCAAGCTAAAGCCGAAGAGCGTCGTGCAATGGCAGTAGCGCAAGAGCAAGAGAATAAAGCAAAAGTTGTTGAAATGGAAGCTCGAGTTGTTGAATCAGAATCACAGGTACCACTTGCAATGGCAGAGGCGCTAAGAAGCGGTAAGATTGGTGTAATGGATTATTTGAACTTGAAAAATATTGAAGCTGATACAAAGATGAGATCTTCAATCGGGGAACAAGACGGTGGAATTGATGACAAGGAAGGACGCTAATAAATAGCGGACTACTTTCTATGAGGGTAACCGGTACTAACGGTCGTTCCTTGGAGGTGAAGGTAAGATGGAATTACTCGAATTTTTATTTCAAAACTTTTATGTAGTCATTGGAGCTGTGTTTTTTCTTTATAAATTTTTGAAAAAACCTGAGAAACAGAATAAGCAGTCAGATATGCCAAGTTTCGAAG
Source organism: Paenibacillus sp. L3-i20 (assembly GCF_022180385.2). GTDB lineage: Bacteria > Bacillota > Bacilli > Paenibacillales > Paenibacillaceae > Pristimantibacillus. The sequence goes on along the minus strand of NZ_BQME02000002.1, from coordinate 1,507,496 downwards.
GAGAAGAATCTGGTCAATTGGATCCAAACCGTACTCTGGAGAAACATGGTACGGGAAGCTCGCCTAAGCTCGATGGCAGCGGATTATCAGAGCAGTTAGATCCTTCTCAGTCACAACATAATAATCAGACTGTATATCGTTCTCGACTTGATTCTGAGATTAGCATTGAGGGAACCTCACATGAAATGAAGGAACTTGATGGAATTAATTCTGATTATAGAAGAGGCATGCATGATCGTAATCGTGACTCTGTACCAGAGAGATCATCAAGACCGTCATTTGCGAGCTTAGGGGGACAATCATTCCCGCAAGGACGGGAATCGATTGAGACGTCTCGAACTTCAAAACCACGTTTATCTAAAGCGGAGTTGAGACAAGCATTTATATGGTCTGAAGTGCTTGGATCACCTAGAGCTAAACGCTCTTATCGAAAGTAACAAATCATTCACGTTCCACTTATATAAGCCCTCATTCCACGTTTGTGGGATGGGGGCTTTTTTTGCTGTGAAAACCATGTATGAAAAAAGCTGAGGCAGCTTGGAATATTTGTAATGGATCTCATATTTGAAGGAGTATTAGCATAATTTGGTATAGCACATGTTTATCGTCATAGTTGTGTTTGAGCTGTACTAAGCTTACGAAGCCAGTATGCGCTGCAAACCTTGAGGAGGCTACGATACGTCAATGCGCCATTTGAAACGGAAATTTCACAAGATGACGGCTGAGCTTCTAGATATGCCTCAAGATGTCGTATTTGATTTACCGAGACTTACGATGATTGGGGACCGACAGCTCTATATTGAAAATCATCGGGGGGTTGTTCATTTCTCCAGTGAATGCCTTCGCCTCGCACTTAGCAAAGGACAGCTAGAGGTAAACGGAAGTTCGCTCGTCATTAGGACCATTTGGACTGAGGAAGTATTTATTGAAGGAGTCATAACCAGCATTCAGCTGCTTCCATAATGAGTGAGGAGGAGAACAGATTGAAGGGACAAAGTATAATGTGGGTAAAGGGAGTCGTTGTTGTTCATGCACGAGGTGGTGAACCTGCGGAATTGGTAAATAAGGCACTTGCAGGCGGCTTAGAGCTGTCTGCAATTCGTTGGACAAGCAAAGGGTTACTGCAATTTGAATTATCCGTTAGCGACTTTTTTCGTTTACGACCGTATTTAAAGGAGACAGGCTGTCGCATTCATGTAATCGAGCGAAGAGGTCTTCCGTTTTGGCTTGTGAGAGCAGAACGTCGTGTTTGGTTCACAGGTGGCATAGCATTATTTTTTGGTATGATCTTTATGTTATCATCTCTTGTCTGGAGTGTAGATGTAGAAGGTAATGTAAAACTTACTGAGGATGATATATTGAAAGCTGCAAGGCAAGAAGGGCTATATGCGATGCAGTGGTCGTTCCGTCTACAAGACGCAGATGTAATTTCCAGACGACTTGTGAATGCATTGCCTGGGACAACTTGGGTTGGCGTTGAGAAGAAGGGAACTAAAGTTAAAATTCAGGTAGTAGAGATGACACTTCCAGAAGGGGTTGCACTTCAAAACCCGCGGCATTTAGTAGCGTCAACAGACGCAGTTGTGACCCAGATTATCGCAGAGACCGGAAGACCTGTAGTCAGGAAAAATACGCGCGTCAAAAAGGGACAAACTCTTATCTCGGGGACAATCGGATCAGAAAGTAATTCACGCACGGTAGTGGCAAAAGGGACGGTTCGAGGTCTAGTTTGGTATGAATTCGATATTGAAGCACCAATGATGCAAAAAATGAAAGTATATACGGGTGAGAAAAAGATAAAGTGGCATGCAGTCTTTGGTTCACGATCTTTGCAAATTAGCGGCTATGGAGGTCATTCGTTTTCAAATGTTGAAACGATAAGGCATGAGGAGAAAGTATCATGGAGAAATTGGTCACTCCCAATCGGACGAATGAAGGAGACCATTATGGAGTCTGAGTTGCAGGAACGAGAGTTGACCCAGGAAGAAGCCAAGAGTATCGGATTGTTGCAAGCAAAAGCAGAAATGACTGAATCAAGTGGCACAGATGCACGTGTCGTAAGCGAAATTGTTTTGCATGAAAAGGCGGACAATGGTAAAGTTTATATGAAAGTTCTTTTTGAAGTGGAACAATCTATCGTAGAGGAAATGACATTAGTCCAGATGCAAGGAGATTGAGAATTGTTGCAAAATGAAACGAAAATCATAAAGATTTCGCTCGAAAATGGAGCAGAAGGCTTGGCTGTATTCGGACCTCAGGATAGGTATTTGAGAATGGTAGAAGAAGCAATGGAAGCATCGATCACTTCTCGTGAAGCAGAAATCGTCATTTCAGGTCCCGTTCAAGAGGTGGATTCGCTCGAACAATTGTACAATGTCCTTCTACAACTCGTAAGAGGTGGTTATACGCCTTCAGAGCGTGACATTGCATATGCACTTGAACTTGCGCGCACAATGCAAGCAGATGAGCTGCTAGACTTGTTTAAGAAGGAAATCGCATCTACGTTTCGCGGCAAAAAAATATTAGTTAAAACGATTGGCCAACGCCATTATGTAAAAACGATACGTAAACGTGATATTGTATTTGGAATTGGTCCAGCAGGTACGGGTAAAACATATTTGGCTGTTGTACTTGCGGTTGCTGCCCTGAAGGAAGGAGCAGTGAAGCGGATCGTGTTGACAAGACCAGCCGTTGAAGCAGGAGAAAACCTAGGTTTCTTACCTGGCGATTTGCAAGAGAAGGTTGATCCATATTTGAGGCCGCTTTACGATGCGTTGCATGACGTATTAGGACCGGATCAGACCGTTAAGGCGATGGAGCGTGGATTAATAGAAATAGCGCCACTGGCGTATATGAGGGGTCGAACTTTAGATGACTCCTTTATTATTTTGGACGAAGCACAAAATACGACGCCAGAGCAGATGAAGATGTTTCTTACGAGGCTTGGTTTTGGTTCTAAGATGGTTATAACAGGAGATGTAACCCAGATTGACTTGCCACGAGGCAAAAAGTCTGGATTAATCGAAGCACAACGTATATTGAAAGATATCGAAGAAATCGGCTTGATCTTTTTTACTGAATCAGATGTCGTAAGACACTCATTAGTGCAAAAAATAATTATGGCTTATAATTGGGATGCCGAGAATAAAGCCTAGAAAGGAATGATTGTCGCATGGGCCAAAACGGTACGAGCAAACAGGGAAACGTAATTAAGCCTGTAATGGCGGGAGGTTGGAGACAAAATCCCACTGTTAGATGGATGCTGATGGTTATGTTCGTGCTGCTTTTTTATTTCAGCTTATCGCCGCATGTCATTCCAGAAACGTATGATATCTCGGAAGGTTCTCCAAGCGAAAAGGATATAAAAGCACCATTCCAAATTAAGGATGAGAAAGCAACCCGGCATGCTGAAGAAGAAGCGGCGAACGAAATTGAGGATACTTACAGTATAGTGGCCTTGCGCAATGATACGTTAGTCGACGAAATTTTTATCCACATTGAAAAGCTCAATAAAGATGATCAGGTAACTACTCAAAATAAGATTGAAATTTATCGTAGTCAAATTCCAGATCGTTATATTGCGCACATTAATAATTTTGTCAAAACGAATTCAGGTGATGGTAAATATAATGAATCACTTCTTGGCGAAATGTCTGTTGTAGCTAAAGAACAGCAATACAAGATTCCCGAAGAGACTTTTTATAAGATGCCTCAGTTAACATCCGATCAGCTAACGGAAATGCGTACAGTTACAAAGGAAATCGTCCGCAAACTAATGGCGGATCAACAATTGAGAGAAGCTGAGACAGCACGCACGCAAGTAGCTGAGTTAGTAAATGCGAGCTCGTTGTCGAATCGTACGGAAAGAGAAATCGTTCAGGAACTTGCTCGATTTGCAATTATGCCAAATAAGTTCTTTGATAAGGAATTAACGGATACAGCGAGAGTGTTAGCTAAACAAAATACGCCGCCCGTTATTATCAATCAAGGGGATATTATTGTTAAACGAGGCGAAACCATTACGCCTGAAATGTACAAGTTCCTTTCTGACTCTAAATTGCTGCAAGACAAAAGGAATTATTTTCCTCAGGCAGGACTGTTTATTTTATCACTAATGTTAATTGTTGTGTTGTACGTTTATTTGCATCAGTCTGGCGGTATTAATGGTTTAAGACCAAAATACAACAATGCACAACTATTAATGTTATGGCTTATCTTTTTGATTAACATTATTACGATTCAAATTATAGCATTAACACAGACGGATACTGCGCCGTACGCCGGATTTTTAGCACCTGCTGCGTTAGGTGTTATGCTCATTACATTGTTACTAGATATGCATCTAGCCATAATCAGCTCTTTTATTTTCACGATTATAGGCAGCATAATTTTAAATACGAGTTCTAGCCAAATGTTTGATTTCAAATATGGCTTTTTTATTATCGTAGTTTCATTGGCTGCAATTTTCTCGATCCATAGAGCCAGTCAGCGCTCGACGATTCTAAAAGCTGGAATAATGGTTAGCTTGTTTGGCTCCTTATCTGTTATGACTATTCTAATGATGTCGGAACAATTGGAACGGTTGCCGTTTATTTATTCGGTAGCTTTTGCATTTGCAAGCGGTTTGCTCACGGCTATTCTAGTTATTGGCTTAATGCCGTTTTTCGAAATTACATTCGGTATTTTATCTGCGCTTAAGTTGGTAGAATTATCGAGTCCGAACCATCCATTGCTGCGTAAGCTTCTGACAGAAACACCAGGAACTTATCACCACAGTGTTATGGTCGGCAATTTATCTGAAGCTGCGGCGGAAGCAATCGGTGCAGATGGCCTATTGTGCCGTGTTGGCTCGTTCTATCATGATATCGGGAAGACGAAGAGGCCGAATTACTTTATCGAAAATCAGTCCAATATTGAAAATCCTCATGATTCGATTGAACCAAAGTTAAGTAAATCGATAATTGTGGCACATGCAAGAGATGGTGTGGACATGCTAAAGGCACATAATATTCCAAAACCAATTCGTGATATTGCAGAGCAGCATCATGGAACAACTTCGCTTAAGTTCTTCTATCATAAGGCGCTTAAGCAAGCTGAGGAACAAGGAGTACAGCCTAATTTTACAGAGGAAAACTATCGTTATCCAGGTCCTAAAGCGCAATCGAAGGAAGCAGCTGTGGTTGGTATTTCAGACTGTGTAGAGGCTGCAGTGCGTAGTCTTCGTAATCCAACAGTTGAGCAGATTGAAGCGATGATTAACAAAATTATTAAAAGCAGACTAGATGACAATCAATACAATGAATGTGATTTGACATTGAAGGAATTAGATAAAATTGCTCAGTCGTTAAAGGAAAGTATTATTGGTATTTTCCATTCTCGTATTGAATATCCGGATGATGTAAAGACGAAGGAGCGTATCGATTAGAATGAGCTTGCAATTAGATTGGAGCAACGAACAGAATAAAGTAGAAATTCCCGATAACTGGATTGAGAAGTTGACGGAACTTTTGCAACTTGCTGGAGCAGCAGAAGGTATGACTGATGGCGATGTAGCACTAACATTTATTGACGATGAAGGAATCCACGCTTTAAATCTTGAATATCGGGGTATTGATCGACCGACAGACGTGTTATCATTTGCAATGCAGGATGATGGCGTCGATGAACTAAATATTATTTTTGAAGTTGAAAACGAAGATGAAGTAGACCCAATCTCTGGTATGCTCGGCGACATTATTATTTCTGTAGAACGTGCAGTTGCCCAAAGTGAGGAATATGGACATTCGTTGGAAAGAGAAATTGCCTTTTTGTTCGTACATGGCTTCCTTCATTTAATTGGCTATGATCATCAAGATGATGCGTCAGAAGCGGTTATGACGGAGAAGCAGGAAGCGGTTCTGCAAAAAGCAGGATTGACTCGTTAATGCTTAGATTTGTACGCAGTGCATGGCTTGCACTGACGGGAATCGTCTTTGCTGTTCGAACGGAGAGACATATGCGCATTCATTGCGTCGCAGCTCTTGTTGTTATATGTCTAGGAACGATCGTATCACTCAGTATTGTGGAATGGGCAATTATTTGTTTTGCTATAACACTTGTAATTAGCGCCGAGCTAGTTAATACTGCAATAGAGCAGGCAGTGAACTTAGCAAGCCCCAATCATCATCCAATCGCCAAAATAGCGAAAGATGTTGCGGCAGGGGCAGTACTTGCCGCAACGTTTGGTGCGATAATAGTGGGGCTGCTCGTTATTGGGCCGCCCTTGTGGCGTCTAATTTTTATTAAATGACAGCATGAATCGTGAGGAGCATATGAGATGGAAAATAACAATCTTTCAGAGTTATACACAACGTTACTACAAGCTGCTAAGGAAGCTATGGGGCGTGCATACGTACCTTATTCAAACTTTCAAGTAGGTGCAGCTTTATTAGATAAAGATGGTCATATACATTACGGCTGTAATGTGGAAAACGCCGCTTATGGTCCAACTAATTGTGCGGAGCGGACAGCATTGTTCAGAGCGATTGCAGATGGAAAAGGAGCTAGATCATTCCAAGCTATTGCTGTTATGGGTGATACAGATGGACCTATTACACCTTGCGGCGTTTGCAGACAAGTATTGGTTGAGCTATGTGAGCCAGATATGCCTGTAATTATGGGTAATCTGAAGGGGAACTTTGCAATATCGACTGTAGCTGAGCTGCTGCCAGGCGCATTTACGCCGTCGTCTTTACACAAGGAGGAGCAAGTATAATAATGAGTCAAACACCTACTAATAAAACGGGAGCGAAAAAATTCCGTTCTGGATTTGTTGCAATTATTGGAAGACCTAATGTGGGCAAATCCACTCTTATGAATCATTTAATCGGGCAAAAAATAGCGATTATGTCGGACAAACCGCAAACTACGCGTAACAAAATTCATGGTGTCTATACAAATGACGATATGCAAATCGTATTTTTGGATACGCCAGGCATACACAAGCCTCTTTCCAAGCTAGGCAATTATATGATGCAGACGGCTCAGAGTGCATTACAAGAAGTAGAAGCAGCCCTTTTCCTTATCGATGCATCGGAAGGATTAGGAGGCGGAGATCGATTTATTATTGAGCAGCTAAAAAAAGTGAAAACTCCAGTGTTTCTAGTCATGAACAAAATTGACAAGGTACAGCCGGAGCAACTTCTACCGATGATTACACAATATAACGCCCTTCATAGTTTTGCGGAAATTATTCCGATTTCTGCCTTGCAAGGCAACAACATCAGTACACTTATGGAGCAAATTTCTAAATACTTACCTGAGGGTCCTCAATATTATCCAGCAGATCAAGTTACGGACCACCCGGAGCAATTTGTTTGTGCTGAGCTTGTCCGTGAAAAGATATTACACATGACTCGTGAAGAAATTCCGCATTCTATCGCGGTCGCTATCGAGGATATGCGCGTTCAAGAAAATGGTGTTGTTTATATCGGCGCAGTCATTTACGTCGAGCGGGATTCCCAAAAGGGTATTATTATCGGAAAACGCGGAGAGTTGCTGAAAGAAGTTGGGAAGCAAGCCCGTAAAGACATTGAAGCGCTTCTTGGCTCACGTACTTATTTGGAATTATGGGTTAAAGTGAAAAAAGATTGGCGTAATCAGGACAGAGTACTTAAAGATCTTGGATTCCGCCACGACTGACGTAATTTACTAAGCATATCGTAGCAACTTTTATCGCATCCTATTAACGTCTGGAGCAGCATTTCCGAGGCGGAAAGGGATGAATACGTATGCGAGATTTTTCGTGGAAGTATTTTACGTTGACCGGGGATGTCGAATCCTTCATGCTTTACAAGGAAATGGATCAAAGTGGATTATCTACACACTCTGATGCGTTGGATAAACAGGACGATGAGCTTTCATTGTTAGATGATCTGGAGTAAGTATAGTTGCATATACTTGCATCGGGTAAAATGAAGGTTGTTTCATGGGGGAGACACCGGAATGTTGTATCGCGTAGAAGGTATAGTAATCCGAAGTATGGATTATGGGGAAAATAATAAGATTGTAACGCTGCTTACAAAAACGAATGGAAAAGCAGGCGTTCTTATACGAGGAGCCAAAAAAGTTAAAAGTCGGCATTCCTCGCTCGCACAGCCTTTCACATATGGAGAGTATCAATATTTCCGAGGGACGACTGGACTTGGAACGCTTAATCATGGTGAGATTATTGAATCTCACCATGATTTGCGTTCCCAGCTGGATCTATCGGCATATGCTTCGTACGCAGCAGAATTGACTGATAGAACGATTCAAGATGATGAACCAACTGGATTTCACTTTGAGCAGCTAAAAGCATGTTTTGCGGCAATGAAGGACGGGAAAGATGCACAAATCGTATCGCATCTCTTTGAGATGCGAATACTGGATCTATCTGGGTATGCACCCGAGCTAGATGAATGTGTAAACTGTGGAAACAGGGTGGGCCCGTTTCGACTTTCGGCCTATGCTGGAGGCATATTTTGTACACGATGTACCAGTCGTGATTCTGCTGCGTTGCCAATTAGTGAAGGAGTACATAAGCTGCTACGTCTGTTCCGGGGCATGGATATGCGAAGGCTTGGCTCAATTGCTCTAAAAGATGAGACTAAAGCTGAGCTGAAGCTTTGTATGCGAGCGCTAATGGATACACAACTGGGTATTGTACTTAAATCAAGAAATTTTCTTGATCAGCTCGATAAATTAGTTTGACATTTGGACATGATCCGCATAAAATAGTAAATTATGAATATTGGACAATGATGGAGAAAGTAGTTATGGTCTGTCGACAACATTAGCGAATCGGGGAAGGTGAAAGCCCGGTAGGACAATCATAACGAAAGGCGCTCCGGAGTCTTACGGATAAAAGAGGGTTGTCTTGCGAACAAGATGACCAAGTAGGGTGGAACCGCGGGATTATAACTCTCGTCCCTACGTCTGGGAGCAGACGTAGAGGCGAGAGTTTTTTAGTTTGCCAAAACAATGTTTGCTCCAGAACGATTGTCCTTAAAGGACAAATAATCGAGGATAAAGGAGTCGAGCGAAATGAATTTTCAAAACATGATTTTGACGCTTCAACAATTTTGGGCGGAACAGAACTGTATTTTGGTACAGCCTTACGATGTGGAGAAGGGTGCAGGCACGATGAATCCGATGACTTTTCTACGATCGATTGGTCCTGAGCCATGGAACGTAGCATACGTGGAGCCTTCCCGTAGACCGAATGATGGTCGTTATGGTGAAAATCCGAATCGGCTGTATCAACATCACCAATTCCAAGTTATTTTGAAGCCGTCGCCAGACAACATTCAAGAGGTGTATTTGGAAAGTCTTAAACGTCTTGGTATCGATGCAAAAGATCATGATATCCGATTCGTTGAGGATAACTGGGAAGCCCCTACACTTGGCGCATGGGGACTAGGCTGGGAAGTGTGGTTGGACGGCATGGAAATTACGCAATTTACTTACTTCCAGCAGGTTGGCGGTATTGATGCTAATCCAGTTGCTGTTGAAATAACGTATGGTTTGGAGCGCCTTGCTTCTTACATTCAAGAAAAAGAAAATGTATTTGAATTGGAATGGGTTGATGGAATCACGTACGGAGATGTGTTCCTACAGCCTGAATACGAGCATTCCAAATATACATTTGAAACATCGGATACAGCGATGTTGTTCACATTGTTCTCCATGTATGAAGAAGAAGCTAAAAAAACAATGGATCATAATCTTGTGTTTCCTGCGTACGACTATGTGCTGAAATGTTCACACACTTTCAACCAACTAGATGCTCGCGGAGCAATTAGCGTGACAGAAAGAACGGGATATATAACGCGAGTAAGAAACTTGGCGCGTCAATGTGCTTCTACGTTCTTAGAAGAAAGAGAACGTCTTGGATTCCCGTTGCTTAAGAAAGGAGTGGAGTAACTTGACTAGAGACTTATTACTTGAAATTGGTCTTGAGGAAGTACCGGCTAGATTCGTTCGTGCAGCGATGAACCAACTGAAAGAAAAAACGGAGAAGTGGCTAACTGATTCACGCATATCATTCAGTTCTGTAGAAGCTTATGCAACACCTAGAAGGCTTGCTATTCTTGTTAATGATGTAGCCGAAAAACAAGCTGACAGCAATGAGGAAGCTAAAGGTCCATCACGCAAAATTGCACAAGATGAAGCGGGCAACTGGAGTAAAGCAGCGCTTGGATTCGCGCGCAGTCAAGGTGTAGAACCGGAAGCATTATACTTTCAGGAACTAGCGGGCGTTGAATATGTGTACGCAAAGAAGAGTAGTATTGGTATTGAAACTGCTGGCCTACTTGCAGATGGACTCAGCGGTATTATTACATCGATGTCTTTCCCAAAAAATATGCGTTGGGGCAGCTATGAGCTTCGCTTTATTCGTCCGATTCGTTGGATGGTCGCATTATTCGGTCAGCATGTCATTCCGTTTGAAATTACTGGTGTAGCGACGGGTAACGTATCCCGTGGTCATCGTTTCTTAGGTGAAGATACGATTATTCCTATGCCTGCGCTTTATAAGGAAAAACTTCGTGAGCAAAATGTAATTGTTGATTTGACTGAACGTGAAGCTCTAATCGTTAAAGGAATCAATGATTTGATGCAAGAGAAGGATTGGGTTATTGCAATAAAAGAAGATCTACTTGAAGAAGTATTGTTTCTTGTAGAATATCCAAACGCATTGTTTGGTACATTTGACTCTTCATTCCTTAACATCCCGCAAGAAGTATTGATTACTTCAATGAGGGAGCATCAACGTTATTTCCCTGTTCTTGATCAATCGGGTAAGTTGTTGCCGTTCTTCGTTACAGTACGTAACGGGGACCTTCGTTCGATTGAGCTAGTGGCAAAGGGTAATGAAAAAGTGCTTCGTGCAAGGCTGTCTGATGCTAAGTTTTTCTTTGAGGAAGATCATAAGCTGACGATTGAACATGCTCTTACTAAGTTAGAGGCAATCGTTTACCATGAAGTGTTAGGAACAGTAGCGGAAAAAGTGCATCGTACAACTGCGATAGCAGAAGTTATTGCGAAAAAGCTTGTAGTGGATGAGACGGGTGTTAAAGACATTACTCGTGCTGCAGCTATTTGCAAGTTCGATTTAGTGTCTTTAATGGTTGGAGAATTTCCTGAGCTGCAAGGCGTTATGGGTGAAGATTACGCACGCAAGCTTGGAGAAAACGAGGCAGTTGCAAAAGCTGTCAATGAACATTACAAACCTAGATTCTCTGGTGATAGTGTCCCATCAGAGTTAACAGGAGCTGTTGTCAGCCTTGCTGATAAGATAGATACAATTGTAGGATGCTTCTCAATCGGCATCGTTCCTACAGGTTCACAAGATCCTTATGCCTTGCGCAGACAAGCGGCTGGTATCGTCTCTATATTGTTAGCATTTGATTTGGAGCTTGGACTAGATGATTTGTATGATATTGCTATTTCAGTACACGAGCAAAGAGGTTTGAAACGATCTGCCGATGAAATTCGTAAAGACCTAAATGACTTCTTTGCATTGCGTGTGAAAAATTGGCTCTCTGAAAAGTCGTATCGTTATGATGTAGTAGATGCGGTTATGGCAGTAGACTTCAATCGTCCAGCACTCATTGAAAGTCGTGCTGCTGCAGTACAGGTCAATTCTTCAGGAGATGCAAAGGCAGAATTCAAGCTTACAGTAGAAGCATTCAATCGTGTAAGTAACCTGGCTTCTAAAGCAACAACGTCTACAGTAGATCCCTCATTATTCGGTGAAGCTGCTGAGTCGGAATTGTACGAAGAATGGCAAGCGCAAAAAGCTGTGTTTGAAGATGCAATTGGACGTCGCGATATGATGGCTGCAGTTGCTACATTAGCTAGTCTTAAGCCTCAGATTGCCACATATTTTGACAGTGTAATGGTTATGGCTCCTGATGAAAATGTGAAAAGTAATCGTCTTGCAACATTGTTCGGAATTGCAAAAGATATATCGCAAGTTGCTGATTTTTCAAAGCTTGTCTGGTAGACCCGTCAAGCCAATTCAAGGAGGTGATGTGACATGCCAAACGTAAATAGTAAGCCGGAAGTTATCGTATATGTTGTATCCGATGCTGCTGGCGATACAGGCGAACTTGTCGTTCGTGCGGCAATCGCACAATTTCACCCCATTCAGGCAGAAATAATAAGAACGCCATTTATTACGGATGAATCGACTCTGGAGCGTATTATTGACCAAGCGAAGCAATCAAATGCTATCGTTCTTTATACGCTCGTTATGCCGCATCTTCGCGATAGTATGAGAAAGCTGACTGAAATAAGCGGAATTGCAGCGATTGATCTATTAGGTCCATTCATTGAGACGCTTGAACAGAGAACAGGCAAAAAATCTCGTCAAGAACCTGGGCTTAACCACGTTCTTGACGCTGATTATTTCCGTAAAGTTGAGGCGGTTGAATTTGCAGTAAAATATGACGATGCAAGAGATACTTCCGGGGTTCTAAAGGCTGATATTGTACTCGTTGGTGTGTCCCGCACGTCTAAGACACCGTTGTCCATGTATTTGGCCCATCAGAAGTTTAAAGTAGCTAATGTACCGTTAGTTCCGGAGCTGAAGCCTCCTGACGAGTTGTTTAAAATTGCTAAGTCTAAAATTATTGGCCTTACGATTGATACCTCTTATCTAAATGTCATTCGTAAAGAAAGACTAAAAGCGTTAGGATTGCCAAATACGGCTGCATACGCAACGACTGATCGCATCGAGAAGGAACTACATTACGCGGAAGAAGTTATGAGAAAACTTGGATGTGTAGTTATCGACGTTTCGCATAAAGCTGTAGAGGAAACGGCAAGTCTTATCATGGAATATGTTCGACTTCAGTAATGGATGTGCAGGATTTTTTTGATGAACTGCCGTATATAATAATAAGGCAACAAAAACTTTAAATGAGCGGTGATCGAAAATTAGTGCAACGAAGCAAACCATTGTTGTCGATGCGGATGCTTGTCCGGTCAAAGCGGAGATTGCGGAAACAGCTCGAGCATTTGATGTTGCAGTTTGCATGGTCGCTTCTCATGACCATCGAATGAGTCCGCAAGATGGCGTTCAGATCGTACAAGTAGATCGAAGTAGTCAGTCTGTCGACCTATATATTGTTAATCATATATCTAAGGGTGATATCGTTGTAACACAAGACTTTGGTCTGGCGTGTATTTCATTAGGTAAAGGTGCAATCGTACTTTCGCCTAGAGGCGAACAGTACACCGATGAAAATATTGACTATTTAATGGAAAGACGACATGAGAGCGCTAGAATACGGCGAAATGGCGGCAGAACAAAGGGTCCGAGGGCAATGACAACGAGCGATCGGATAACCTTTCAACAAAAGTTGACAAAAGTTTTGCTTATCGAGCAGGAGAAACATGACGTTTAGCGAATATTATACAAAATCCAAACAACTTTATGTTCCTCTCCTGCTTTGACTTAGATTCACCGTTAAATGATTCTGAATAAGTTGAAACACTTATTCAGTCGTTTGCGCATGTGTTACTAGGATGAAGGTGATGTACGATGACATACGGTAAAATACCGGAAGACGTCATTGACGCTGTTCGAAAACGTCATGACATTGTAGAAACGGTCGGGAAGTACGTTCATCTAACGAAGCAGGGAAAATATATGAAGGGGTTATGTCCATTTCATTCTGAGAAAACCCCTTCGTTTACCGTTACACCGGAATTGCAGATCTTTCATTGCTACGGTTGCGGAAAAAGTGGTAATGTCATTCGTTTTGTGGAGGAAATGGAGGGATATTCCTTTCCAGAAGCCGTCAAAATTTTGGCAGAGGAAAGTGGTATTCCGGTTACATGGGCATCACAAGATGGCGGTAATGCTTCGGCACAAGACCCGAATCGTCAAAAACTCATTGAAGCCCATGAGCTGGCCTTTAAGTTCTATCATTACTTGCTGAACAACACGAAGCAAGGAGACGGAGCCAAAAAATATCTGCGTGAACGAGGTTTGAGTGACCGATTAATTGATCATTTTATGATCGGCTACGCACCTGACGAATGGGATGTATTGGCACGCTTCTTGACAAGTAGAGGGTTCGATCCTGTTTTGATGGAGAAGGGCGGATTATTATCAGCCAAAAATGATGGCAGTGGATATGTGGATCGGTTCCGAGGTCGGATCATGTTCCCTTTGTGGGATGGCAACGGCAAACCCTCTGCATTTGGTGGAAGGATCATCACGGACGGGCAGCCAAAATATTTAAATTCTCCCGAGACGATGTTATTCACGAAGAGTAGAACATTATATAATCTGCACTTTGCGAAGCCAACCGTCAGGAAAAACAAAGGGATCGTATTGTTTGAAGGCTACATGGATGTTATTAAGTCATGGAGCGCAGGAGTATTAAATGGAGTTGCAACGATGGGTACGGCACTTACGGAAGAGCATTGTTCTATTTTGAAGCGTCATGCAGAAGAAGTTTTGCTCTGTTATGATGGCGATGATGCTGGACAAGCTGCTGCATTTAAGTCGATTCCGATGCTTCAAGCTGTAGGACTTAAAGTGCTAATTGCCATGCTGCCTAAAGGGAAAGACCCCGACGATTATATAAGTGAAAATGGTCCGGATGCATTTCTTCGAGATATTATTGATGAGCCTGTCTCCGTTACAAAATTTAAGCTTATATATTCTAGGAAAAACCATATACTGCTAAAAGAAGAAGGTCGAAAAAACTATCTTATGGAAGCAGTAGAAATTGTGGCTGAGCTCGATTCTTCTACAGAGCGTGAAGTTTATTTGAAGGAATTATCTCGTGAGTTCGATATCTCACTTGACTCCCTCAAGCAGGACTGTCATGGTATCCGTGCAGAACTGTTAAAAAAAAGACCGCGAGGGGATAATAACGACAATTCGTGGAATAATGGTAGGAATGAAAAGCGCCGTACGTCTGGAGCGCCTAAACTTCTGCCGGCCTATACGTACGCGGAGCGGAGATTGCTGCATGTAATGATGCGGGATCAGGACGTAGCATTGGCGGTTCATCATCGAATTGGCGATTCTTTTAATGTAGAGGATCATGCAGCACTTGCTGCTTATTTATACGCTTATTATGCAGGAGGCTATGAACCGGATGCCGCTCGGTTTATTGAATCCTTACATGATGTTCGTCTCGAAGAGACTGCGTCATCCATCTTAATGATGGACGGCGATATTCCTTTTGATGAGACAATAATGGATGCTTTTATAGGGACGATCCAGAAGGTGCCTTTGCTTCGGGATATTGAACACAAACGAGAAGAAATGGTGCGTGCTGAACGTGCTGGTGACGCCTTATTGGCTGCGCAATTAGGACTTGAGATTATAACCCTAGAGAGACAGCTGAAAAGTTGACTTCAAGAATGTTTCTAGGGAGGAGGGAGTCGGAACATGGCGAACGATCAACATACTGAATTAGATGCAGAACAAAAGTTAGATCAGGTCAAGGATAGTCTGATTGAGCATGGTAAAAAGAGATCTTCCTTAACGTACAAAGAAATTATCGAGAAGTTATCTCCTTTTGACCAAGATCCAGAACAGATCGATGAATTTTTCGAGCAACTCGATGATTTGGGAATTGAGGTGCTGAATGAAAATGATGAGGAAAATCCACTTCGGGCTGCTTCGGGGGAAGAACAAGAACGTGAAGGGGACGACTTCAACTTCGACGATGATCTGGCTTTGCCGCCTGGAATCAAAATCAATGACCCTGTAAGAATGTACCTGAAGGAAATCGGACGCGTGCCGCTACTTTCGGCGGATGATGAGATTGAGCTTGCGATCCGAATTGAAAATGGTGACGAAGAAGCGAAACGTAGACTTGCTGAAGCTAACCTTCGCCTTGTTGTCAGTATTGCCAAACGTTATGTAGGTAGAGGAATGTTGTTCCTTGATTTAATTCAAGAGGGTAACATGGGTCTTATTAAAGCGGTCGAAAAGTTCGATCACCAAAAGGGATTCAAATTCAGTACTTACGCAACATGGTGGATACGCCAAGCAATTACTCGTGCAATTGCCGACCAAGCTAGAACGATTAGGATTCCAGTTCATATGGTGGAAACCATCAACAAGCTTATTCGTGTTTCTCGTCAGTTGTTGCAAGAACTCGGACGCGAACCGACACCAGAAGAAATTGCAGTTGAGATGGAACTTAGCACGGAGAAAGTTCGCGAGATTATGAAGATTGCTCAAGAGCCAGTTTCATTAGAAACGCCAATTGGTGAAGAGGATGATTCACATCTTGGCGACTTTATTGAGGACCAAGAGGCATTGGCACCAGCTGATGCAGCAGCGTACGAGCTTTTGAAGGAACAATTGGAAGATGTTCTCGATACGTTGACCGAACGTGAAGAAAACGTATTACGTTTGCGTTTTGGACTTGATGATGGCCGTACCCGAACGTTGGAAGAAGTAGGTAAGGTGTTCGGCGTAACTCGTGAACGGATTAGACAGATCGAAGCAAAGGCACTTCGTAAACTTCGTCATCCGAGCCGTAGTAAACGACTAAAAGATTTCCTTGAATAATTGCATAGATTTGACAACGACCTTTCTGCTCTTGCAGCGAGGTCTTTTTTCCAACTAGGGAATGTATCGTGCTGAAAGGATATCAACTATATGAATCAGGAACGTCGGCAAATTATTGTAAGAGAGATTGATCATTGGCGGAGAAGCAAGTTGCTTCCCGATCAATATTGTGATTTTTTGCTTAATCTTTATGTTGACCCGGAAGAGCAACGAGATTCAGGTCCACCACTACATACGGTTGGCAAAGCAATAGCTGCTGTACAGAAGGCCACTGGAAAACAATGGCTGTTTACTTTTGGAACTTTTACCTTAATTTCCTTCGTTGTGCTTTATTTTAGCCGTTTTCATCCTGTATTGCAAATAGCAGTATTGGCGGCATCTGTAGTCGGTTTTCTATGGGTTGGAAAGCGTCTGCGTAACCGCAGTGAAGCGTTTAGTCTGGCATTAACGGGTATTGGCATGCTGTTGCTTTTAGGTGGTGGATTACACATACAAGAACTGCATGGATTACATCACTGGGGCTTTAGAACAGGTCTTCTTGCATTCAGTTCAATATTTTGGGTAGTGTATGGTATTATGGCTAGAATACAAGTTCTTCATCTTTGTGGCTGGTTGGCTGGACTGCTTGTCTATGGTTGGATGTTATCCAGGTTTACGGACATACCGACCTGGTATGAAATACAATTGTATTGGTTGCCGCTAGCTATATTGTTCGGTTGGAGCAGTTGGTTTTTACATCGCTGGACAAAACCAGTTTCCGGTATTTTATTTGTCACTTGTGCATTGGCATGGTTCATGCCTGAACTGTATACGTTAGTTATTGTAAAAGAATCAGTATGGCTGGAAGTTCAGCTATTAATAAAAATCGCAATCGGTGGAGGACTTCTCTTCACATTGCGAAAGCAATGGATGGTGTGGGTAGCATAATGATTAAATTATCAAAACGTCTGCAAACAATTGCAGATTATATAACGCCGAGCAATCGAGTCGCAGATATTGGCTCGGATCATGCTTTATTACCCGTATATTTGTTACAAAGCGGTAAATGCCCGTCTGCCATTGCAGGTGAGCTTAATCTTGGTCCAATGCTGGCAGCTAAAAAACAAGCGGCAGATGCTGGTTTATCTGATCGTCTAGAAGTTCGTCAAGGGGATGGATTAGCTGTATTAGCTCCAGACGAGGCGGATACAGTGACGATAGCTGGAATGGGCGGAAGCCTTATGAGCGATATTTTGGAGGCAGGTTATACTTCTGGCAAGCTTGAAGGTGTGAAGGAACTTGTTCTTCAACCTAATGTAGGCGAAGATGCTGTTCGAATATGGCTGTTAAATAGAGGATGGTTGCTTAAGGACGAAACCATTCTTGAAGAGGATGGAAAAATATATGAAGTAATACATGCTGTCTTATCTGATGATGCAGAGAAGCAAAATGAAGTGATATATGACGGTTCATTCCTTCAATTGGATTTAGAGAAACCAACATTGACGGCTCTTTTAATTCGAATGGGTCCATACTTACTGCGTAGACCTCATGAAGCTTTAGTGAAGAAGTGGCGCAGTGAGCTACAAAAATTAGAGTGGATATGTAAACAGCTTAGCGGATCTGAGCTTCCAGAATCAGCAGTAAAGAGAGATCAATTTCAAGCTGAGATGAAGTTGATTGAGGGGGTGCTGAATTGTTTGCAAACGGACAAACGGTAATTCAATATATGGAGCAGCTTGCTCCTAAACATTATGCGGTGGAAAATGATCGGATTGGACTTCAGCTAGGCACATTAAGTAAGCCGATTCCTAAGGCGCTTATAGCACTCGATGTCACTGACGAGGTTGTAGATGAAGCTATTGCTGTCGGTGCAAACTTGATTATTGCCCACCATGCCATTATCTTTAGACCAATAGCTAAGATTGATACGAATACTCCAGCTGGAAAGCTATACGAAAAGCTCATTAAAAATGATATTGCCGTATATATTTCACATACGAACTTAGATGTCGCTGATGGTGGTATTAACGATTGGTTAGCTGATCAAGTTGGTATAGAGGAAAAAGGCAGAGTTTGCTTGGAAGAGGTTCATACTGATAAGCTTTATAAGCTTGTAGTATTTGTTCCAGAAAGTCATCATGAAGCTGTGCTTGAAGCAATCTGGCGTACAGGTGCTGGTGAGATTGGTAATTATGATAACTGCAGCTTCAACATTAAAGGAACAGGAACCTTTAAGCCTGGTGAAGGTACTTCACCTTTTATTGGCTCACAAGGGAAGTTAGAGAAGGTTGATGAAGTTCGTATTGAAACGATTGTTCCTCACAGCATCCATCGCAAAACTGTGCAAGCAATGCTAAAGGCACATCCATACGAAGAAGTGGCATACGATTTGTATGCTGTTGATCTGAAGGGCAGAACGTTTGGTCTTGGACGTTCGGGTAAGCTAAAGCAGCCTTCTACGCTTGGTGAGTTGGCCGAAGGTCTAAAGAAAACATTTGATGTGCCGATGCTTCGAGTAGTTGGCCCATTGGATAAAAACATCCGCAAGGCAGCTGTATTAGGTGGCTCCGGTGCTAAATATGTTAGATACGCAGCGTTCGCAGGTGCTGATGTGCTTGTAACGGGAGATATTGATTATCATACCGCTCATGATGCATTAGCAGCGGGAATTTCTATCATCGACGCTGGTCATAACATTGAGAAGGTTATGAAGGTCAAGGTTGCGGAGTGGTTGATAGAAAAGCTGGAGGAAGGGAAATACGACACAGAAGTAGTGTCATCTTCCTTAAACACGGAGCCTTTTACCTTTATCTAGAAATAAATAGGGATTGTTCTTTTAAACTTTAAATGTTGTTAGAAATCAGGGTTGAGCTTTCTGCTCAAACCTTGTATACTTAGTTCTCTACGGAAAGTTTGACAGACAATCGCTGGCAGCCTTGTTGCTGCGAGAGGAAAGTCCGGGCTCCACAGGGCAGGATGCTGGATAACGTCCAGTCAGCGCGAGTTGAAGGATAGTGCCACAGAAATGGACCGCCGATGGCTGCGTTAGCAGCACAGGCAAGGGTGGAACCGTGGTGTAAGAGACCACGAGGAATTTAGGTGACTACGTTCCTGGTAAACCCCATCTGGAGCAAGACCGAGAGGACGCAGCAGCCCCTAAGCTGCAGCTTTAGCCCGAGGCGCGTCCGGGTTGGTTGCTGGAGCCATTCAGCAATGTATGGCCTAGATAGATGATTGTCGCTTTACAGTGGGAGGGTCGTTCCCGTTTGTACCACTAGAAGTACAGAACCCGGCTTACGGCAAACTTTCCGCACGACCTAATTAACGAAGTATTACATTATAGAAGTGACATTTGGAGAAATTCGACATTAACTCACATACAGAGAGATTGATAATACGACGACTAGAAATAGACGATTATCAGAATTGTCTTAATGAGTTTAATAAGCGTGTTCCATCTAAGCACAGACATGATTCAGGCAAGTAGGATATGAGTGAATGTACGTTTGAATGGTTTACTGGATTGGTAATATTCATCAAGAATAGGCATCGAACGATATCACTTATATATTTGGTATATTTAGAAAAGAAGACGGTGTTCATTTGGGAGCAGTCGACTTTTCCATTGGTGTTGATATGAAGCTTCTAAACATTTAGCTGAAAGCGTTGGTATGGAGTTCGAATGTATTAGAAAAAAGTTCATTTTTGAATTCAGATAATATACGGACAACCTCATCTATTACAAAAATAGTTTTTAATTGATCATTTCATACATCTACATGTATAGATAAAGCGCCTTTCATCATTTTGATGAAGAGGCGCTTTTTGTTTTGCCGAGAATTATTTCATTAGCGTCTTAACCGTTCTAATTTACGTTTTACTTGTTGTGGGAATGTCTGAAGCGCACTGCTGTACGTTGCGGCAGCATGGAGTGCTTTATCAACATCAATTTCTCCGTAACCGAAATAGATGTCTTTGCCGCTTGTTCCAAGATCACGAGCAGATACTCGCATAATTTCCATTACTTCTTTGTTCGTTAAGTCTGGATTTACAGAGCGGATTAAGCCAGCTAATGCTGCGACATGTGGACTAGCCATAGATGTCCCTGACAATGCAGCATATTGGCTTCCTGGATATGTGCTTGCGATGCTGTCTCCAGGAGCTGCTACATCGATATAATCGCCGTAGTTAGAGAAAGAAGCTTTTTCCTTTTTATTATTAGTTGCGGCTACGGCAAATACTTCTGGATATGCTGCTGGAAATCCGGGACGTTCTGTATTATCGTTGCCACTGGCTGCGACAAGTACAACATCACGATCATAGGCATATTTTATTGCATCATGGAGGAAGTCAGCTTGTGCATAGTTGCCAAGGCTCATATTGATGACCTTTGCACCATTATCAACGGCCCAAATGATACCTTGAGCCACAGAATAGGTGGAGCCAGCCCCACTGTTATCCAATACTTTAACTGGCATAATTTTGTTGAACCAAGAAACTCCTGCAACACCTTCTCCGTTATTGACGGATGCACCAATAATGCCTGCGACATGAGTGCCGTGACCAACATCGTCATTCGGCGCAGCGTCCTTGTTTACGATGTTCATGCCCTTCACAGTCCGACCTTTCAAGTCGGGATGATTGCTCTGAATGCCTGTATCTAAAACAGCGATAACTACACCTTCATCTCCTGTTGATACGGTCCAGCCTGCTTCCGCTTTGATGGAAGGTAAATTCCATTGGTACTTAGAGTATAGTGCATCATTTGGAGCAGTTGTGCTAGTTGCTTTATTATTATCATTTGTCAGATATAAGTAATGTGGTTCTACATATTCAGGATTCCAATTTTGCTCAAAATATTGCATTAAAACTTTAGTTTCAAGCGTTTTGGAGCGGAATACATAGGTATCTCCAATTTGCTGCACTGATTCCATATTAATATCTCTGTTTATTTTATCGATATCGTGTTTAGACAGTTGTTTTCTTACATGAACTACAGCATCTCGAATATGATAATGACTTGCATTGCCGTTGTCCTCGCCTGTTTTTACTGTTGTATCGATTGTTGTGTTCGGCATGACCGATTCAATGCGGTAGTTTCCTTCTGCTGGATACGGAATTAATCTTAAGTTTCTTTTTTGATGCAGCTCGACAGCTTTTAGAATATCTTGTTTGATTATGCCGACTACTCCTATTCCTATATGAGCTTTGCTTGGTTCGCCTAATACAACATAGCGGCTGCCATTTGTACCTTCAAAGGGTGGAGACTCATAGGCAGTGCCCTTTGTTACTTTAGCTGACGCTTCTGCTGCATATGTTTTGGCTATGCCTGATTTTGATTCTGGAATTTGTCCAAAATGTTTTGCTTTAGAATTAGACATCAAGCTTATATAAGTTACATGTGTATGCTCATCCATCAGCGCTTTAATTTTTTCAGAAGTTTGCTCAGGTGAGTCCTTAGCTGCATTGTTTAATACGTTCCAAAAATCCTTTTTAGTTTCAGTCATTGTAAGCAATGCAGTATTGTTCATGTCATTTTGAAGTGTTGAAAGTTTAAGCATCTGTTCCTTATTTGCTGTTGATGACATCGATTGAGGTTGTTCCTTATTTTTTGATGGTGTAAAAATAAGTACTGCGGGAATTAGCAGTGCTGCTGCGGCGACAATGGCACCTGTTGTTAACCATGATTTGCGCATTCGGCATCTCCTCCAGTAATAAGTGATTAAGCAAACATCTTATAGTTAGGTTCCGATTGTAGGGATGAAATTATGCGGACAAATCAGTAAACGCCAGTACCGTTTCAATGGAATATGTGGTACGATATTGGTGTTTATAGTTTTTTGTTTGGAATTAGGAAAGGGGATTCACCACCATGCCATCAACTAATGTCAAAGCGTTAACTGAAACGACGCGCGAAAAGCTTAAAGGGGCGATTGCTCAGGTTGAACCATTTTTGAATAATTATGCGTTGTCTCAATTGACCGGAGAGGATGGAGGAGAAGGAGCCGAACTTTTTTATAAAGGCTTATTGTCCGATCTTCGTCATTTGTTGGTATATTCTGAAGTTACCAACGAGAAATTGGGCGTATTGCTCAGAAGGCCTAATTTCGATACCGATTCTGGAGAACGTGTATTATACGAAGTTTACCATCATTGTGTAAACGCCTTTTTCTATCCTAAAAACGAATGTTACTCTGAAGATGGCCGTTATGCATACACAGGTCAAGATGCTATTCGCTTCAGATACAAACCAATTCGTGAAGCGCGCAATGTCGTGCTTAGCATATCGAAAATTTATGAAGAGCTGCGCGATGATTTGTCCTATTACGAAAGCGATTATATGACTCAACGTCGTATGCAAGGACAAAAATAAGGCAGAATGAATCACTTCCGCTCGAGGGACACTGAGTAGCGGAGGTGATTTTTTTATGCCACAAGGCGTAACTTGTAGTGTAGCTAATTGTCATTTTTGGAAGGAAGGCAATAACTGCGGAGCAAAAGAAATAAAAATCGATATCGATCAGCATTCATCTCATTCTTTCCATGAAGAATTTGCGGGTGATGATCTTGGTTTGTTTCACCAAGATCAAGCGGAGCAATCTGCTGCTACTTGTTGCCACACCTTTAAACCGAAGGAGTGAATAACGAATGAAACAAATTGATGATCATAACGATGAACATGTAAGCAGTGCTCATAAAAGCGAATATGAAAAAAGCTTTAGGCCAACAAATAGTGGCTTACCGAGTCAGTTACCCAATGTTAATGAAGAAATGGGTGCAGAGTTTGCTCACGGCTTACCAGTCACTCTAACAAACCGAGATGTAAATCGTACTGAAGCAATTACAGAAGAAGTTGAAGCAGACACCAGTGGAGGGGCATTAGGCTTTGTGTCACTTTTGTTCGCCATTGCTTCAATGTTTATCTGGCCGGTACTAATGGGTGCGACAGCTGCAGTGCTTGGTTATGTCGCTTATCGTCAAGGTTCGCGAGCACTTGGTGGCTGGGCAATGACGATCGGAATAATTGCAGTTACATTTAATATCATTCTTGTACCCTTATATTATGCATTAACGTAATAAGTTGGACTTGCCTCCTCCCCTGACAAGGGGAGGGTTTTTGCTTTCAGTTACTTTGGATTCCATTTATGATAGAATAGTAGGTCAACTATCAATAGAGTGATTCCATAATGATGCCGGAGGGAAAACATGATTATTGAAATGTCGAATGTATCGTGGGAACGTGGAGATCAAACGATTATAAACAATATCAATTGGTCAGTTCATAATAAGGAGCACTGGTGCTTATTAGGACTAAACGGTTCTGGAAAAACGACGCTGCTGAATTTAATAAATGGCTACATATGGCCGACTACGGGTAATATCAATGTGCTTGGACACACATTTGGCGAATATGATTTACGCATTTTACGGAAAAGCATTGGCTGGGTAAGTACGTCGATGCAGCAACGACTGCATGGGAGTGAACGGGCACTTCCCATTGTATTAAGCGGCAAACATGCCACCATTGGTATATATGATTCATATGATGCTGCTGATTGGAGCAGGGCTGAAGCGCTTATGGAAACTTTTGGATGTAGTAGCCTGAAAAATCGTACATACGATACCCTTTCACAAGGTGAGCGTCAACGCGTGCTAATCGCAAGAGCGTTAATGAATGATCCAAAACTACTCATTTTGGATGAGCCATGTACTGGTTTAGATTTATTCGCAAGAGAACAATTACTACAAATGATATCATCTATTGCTAGCGAGGAAAGTGCACCTACTCTCATTTATGTGACACATCATATAGAAGAAATATTGCCCTGCTTCAAAAATGCGTTGCTATTAAAGCAAGGTGAGGTCTATGGAGCAGATCGGACAGATTATTTATTTACATCGCAACGTATGAGCGGCTTTTTTGATGTGCCGGTACAGATTGAAGTGAAGGACGAGAGATATTGGCTGACGGTCAAAGGTGATGAATGGAACAAGTAACCATACAAACATCAAGACTTAAGCAGATTAAGTTATGGTTTCACAGACGATATCGTGTAAGGCATGATCGTGAGGGCAAAGTAACTCGTATGGCAGCTGGTGCTGCTTCTTTATTCAGCATGCTCGCTATGGCTATTGCAATTTTCGGTATTCCGACAGGTTTAGGAACTTTTTTGGATATGCTTCTTCTATCATCAGTGAATGTAGCTTTAATGATAATTGTAACGTATTGTCTTGCTTATCTCTTTTCTATGTTCTATTTGCCGTTACCACGTCGTTTATTAGCGATATGGACCTATATCTTTATTCAAATGTACATTATTTTGTATTTAACCGAACTTGGTGTGGAAATGTCATTATGTCTCAGCTTGCTGTATTCAACCTGCGCAATTTTATTTGGTTTTATGATTTCCGGACTAATCAGTAGTAGGATGAGACAGATCCCTAAAATAATGATTGTTGGGATGACAGCGGCATTTATCGGTGTGCTTAGTGTTTTCTCGGAATGGCCAACACCAGAACCTCTACCATCACGTTCCGTTGATGAGGTGAAGATACCGTCCACAATCGTAAAGGAAATGACTTCAGATCCTTCCGTTAAGGGTGATTATAAGGTTCAATCATTCAATTATGGTAGCGGAAATGATAAGCACCGTTCTATATTCGGTAACGAGACGGATGTACTTTCGACATCAGTAGATGCATCAAAATATATTACAGAATGGTCGAAGCTCAAAAAGCTATTTTGGGGATTCGATGAGCGGGCCATTCCCATCAACGGCAGAGTGTGGATGCCAGTTGGAGAAGGGGAATTCCCGTTAGTATTAATCGTTCATGGCAATCATCTTATGGAATATTTCTCGGATGGTGGCTATAGTTATTTAGGGGAATTACTTGCAAGTCGAGGGATGATAGCTGTTTCGGTTGATGCTAATTTTTTCAACTTTTCAGTTTGGTCAAGTTTGCCGAATGATGATATGAAAATGAGAGCATGGTTGATGCTGAAGCATTTACAACATTTTCAAAACATGGATATCGGTCTTATTGCGAATAATCCACTTCAAGGAAGGGTTGATTGGGCTAAAGTTGCTTTAATTGGTCATTCCAGAGGAGGGCAGGCTGTTGCGATGGCAGCAGACAAAAATCGTTGGTTTGCCGAAGATAAGTCATTTGCTAGTTTAGATGAGGTGAATATTGAGTCGGTAGTTGCAATAGCCCCAACAGATAAAGTGGTGGATGACAAATCAGCGAACTTAAGCAATATAAATTATTTAACGATTCAAGGTGCAAGAGATGCTGATGTTAATGTTTTTTATGGAGATCGGCAATATAATAGGACGACGTTCAGTGAGCAATCAGAAAAGTTTAAAGCATCGCTTTATATAGGCAATGCTAATCATAGTCAGTTTAATGCAGACTGGGGTAGAATGGACGAACGGTTGCCAGGTGGAATATTACTAAATAATGTAGGAATGCTTGAGCCTGAGAGTCAGCGTCAAATTGCGAAAGTATATATTTCCGCTTTTTTAGAGGCTACTCTCCATAATAAGTCAGAATACAAAGCTCTATTTCAGGACTATAGAAGTGGTGCTGGATGGCTTCCCGATACGAAATATGTTGGCAAATATGAGGGAGCTGAATTTAAAGAGATTAATCGGTTCGAATCCAGTAATTCTAAGTTAACGACAACAAGTGGAATAGGCTTTTTCAAAAATGAAATCGTATCTGCTTTAGATCGGGATGGAAATAGTAAAGGGACTAAAGGTGTCGTTCTGCAATGGGATAAAGCGGGGGCAACATATGAGATCCAATTAACTACTGAATTAAATAATCGACTTGGTGATTTAAGTGGAGGGAATTTAGTTTTTTCTATCGCGAATATGGAGTGGGAACTTTTGGCTTCTTATAATGAAGAAACAAATTCAAAAGATACCGAAAAAGTGGGAAATTCTCCTTCAAAAGAGTTGCAGATGCTGCCCTCTTTGCCAGAATTAGAGATTGTCATTACTAATCATGCGGGACAAGAAACAAGCTTAAACTTAAATGATTTTATGCCGGTACAATCTCCCATGTATGCATCATTTCTTTCGATGGGATTTTTGGAGCATTATGTGAAAGATAATAAATATAAACACGCTGCTGAGGCAGCAATGCATACTTATATAATTCCGGTTGAAAGTTTCATTAAAGAAGGGGATTCAAATGCTGTCGATACAGCTGATAACAATTCTGATCAAGAAATGAAATCGATTGTGTTTCGTTTTAAAAATAATCTAGGTAAAGTAATGATCGATGATATCGGTTTTATGCCACAAGGAGGTTCTTATGTCGAATACAACTAATGAATGGCAGCAAGAGCAGCTGCGCGTGGATCAGTTAAGTGACGTTATTAGAGAACGAATTTTATATTTACAAAATCAAATTAGTGGCTCCAAAAGTGAGATCGTCGATGTCCGCAAAAATTTTTGGGACGATGTAACGGTTAACTTGGAAGATGCTGCCGAAGCAGCGGAAACATTCGCAAGTATGAAGCAACAAGCAGAGATTTTGTCCGAAAGGGAAAGAAGCTACCGGCACATGGAGCAACAGCTTACTACGTTGCTTAGATTACAGCAATCGCCCTATTTCGGGAGAATCGATATTAAGGAAGATGGCAGTTCGAATAGGGATATAGAACCGGTATATCTCGGAATTGGTTCTTTGCTGGATGATACTGGCGAAAATTATCTCATTTATGATTGGAGAGCTCCCGTATCAAGCCTTTATTATGATTTTAGTCCTGGTCCAATTGAATATGAGACACCAGGTGGGAATGTTCGTGGTGAGATGACATTAAAGCGTCAATATATTATTCGAGATGGCCAAATTAAAAGCATGTTCGATACAGGCGTAACAATTGGTGATGAACTGTTGCAGCAGGTGCTTGGCAGGCAATCTGACGCACAGATGAAAAGTATAGTGGCTACTATTCAGCAAGAGCAGAATCGGATTATCCGAAATGAAAAATCGAAGTTGCTTATTGTCCAGGGAGCGGCGGGCAGTGGGAAAACATCAGCAGCTCTACAACGTGTTGCGTATTTGTTATACCGACATCGGGGATCACTTCAAGCACATCAAATCGTATTATTTTCGCCGAATCCATTGTTCAATAGTTACATTTCAACTGTCCTTCCAGAACTTGGCGAACAAAATATGGGCCAAACAACGTACCAACAGTATTTGGAGCATCGATTAGGTAAAGACTTTGCGCTGGAAGATCCGTTTACACAAATGGAATATACTCTTACAGCCTATAATGATGATGGTTATAGAGCTAGAATAGATAGCATTTCATACAAGTCCGAAGTGGCTTATATGGAGCTTATGGACGTTTACACTGCGGCACTTGGTCAATCCGGCCTCCTTTTTTCTTCGATCATGTTTAGAGGTCGTGCATTAATAAGAAAAGATGCGATTGCCGAGCACTTTTACTCCTTGGATCGAAGTGTTTCCATCCCTAATCGGCTAAAAACAGTAACGAATTGGTTGCTTAAGGAGCTAACGCGATTAGCAAAGCTTGAAGTGAAGAAGCAGTGGGTGGAAGAGGAGATAGAACTTCTTGACGCGGATGTCTATACGGAGGCGTACCAAGAGCTTAGACAAAATAATAAGTTTACGGAGACGTCATTTGAAGATTTCCAGTCAGAACATGTATTTCTTGCGAATAAGATTGTGCAGGAGAAGTTTAAGATACTTAGAAAAAGAGTCAAGTTAGGAAGGTTCTTAAATGTACCAGCGATCTATAAAGCTCTGTTTAAAGGAAGTGAAGAAGTTCAATCGTTATTGCAGAAGGCAGCAAGGAATTCCATTAAAGTTCCTAGCAACTGGGATGCGATCGGAAGCCAAACATTGTCGAGTTTGGAAGGGGGCGTAATGCCCTATGAGGATGCTACTCCATATTTGTATTTGAGGGAGAAACTTGAGGGGTTCCAAACGAATACAACGGTTAAGCATGTATTTATCGATGAAGCGCAAGACTACTCAGCGTTCCAATATCATTATTTGAGAAAAATATTTCCTAATTGCAAAATGACAGTACTAGGTGATTATAATCAATCTATCTTTGCACATGCGGGTTCAGGGAACATTTTCCATACATTATCCACGCTATATGATACAACAGAAACGGAACAAATTATTTTGCATCGGAGTTATCGTTCTACTCGTCAAATCGTGGAGTTTACGAGTAGCATAATATCTGGCGGAGATCAAATTCAGCCGTTTAATCGCAACGGTAGTGAGCCAGTCATAGTGAAGTTTGAAAATGACTCTGAAATGATCGCAACAATTGGCAAGCAGTTAAATGAATGGATAGAGTCTGGATACGATTCTGTTGCGCTTATTTGTAAAACTGCTGCAGAGAGCAAAGAAGTAAGTGAACAGTTGTCGGATAGTTGTCCGCAACTAAAACTTATTGAAAAAGAAACGGTAACATTCCAGAAAGGAATTGTCGTCATACCGTCTTATTTGGCGAAAGGCGTGGAGTTTGATGCTGTCATCATTTGTAATGCATCAAGCGATGTATATTCGCTAGAGAACGAAAGAAAATTATTCTACACCGCTTGTACCCGTGCCATGCATGAGCTGCAACTTTTCTATCGGGGTGAATTGACACCCTTTTTACAATAAAGAAATATCAAAAGTTTCTATTTGCGTATAACAGGCCATATGTCATGGACATCAACTTGAAGCTCCGAGGCGATCAGCTCAGCTGTTAGCCTTTGGGGCTTTTCAATTTTACCATTGCGAAGTTTTGATATCGTTTGTTGAGAAATTCCGGTAGCTATTGATAGTTGACCAGTAGATATGTCTCTTTTAGCCATCCAAATTTTAAGTTTCATTGCTGAATCTGTTTCTGCATCTATTGGACGCAAATCCCAAATGACAAAAGCAAACTCATTACTTTGATTATAACCGTTCAATATGGGGGTAATCGTCAGCTCAAGCTCAAGCTGTACGCCACTGAGCTTGCTCGTGTGTAAAGTGATGTTCTGCTCTTGTGTAGTATTTGAAATCGCCTCCATAATCGACAACACATGTTGTCGTTCGTGTTCTGCAAGAAACTGCAACAGTGATATGTCATTAGGAGAATGATCCGGTTCTAGCAACAAGGACGTCATCATATCTCGCAGGAATCGAATATGTAGATGTTTATCGATGATGCCGCCTAATATCACTTTGCCCTTTTCAAGCTGCTTATTTATCCATAAATTTGCGGTCAGATCCTGAACGATTATAAACGCTCTTTTCTTATTGCTTTTATGATCATTTGATAAAGGTATTTGTTCTATGCGAACAGTTAATGCTTCACTTGATCTAGTCGCTATAGTAACTTCACTTTTAATTAGCCGTCTAGTCAAATCAATATAATAATTGTCCGTAATGAATGAGCTTTTTGTTAATTTGATGTTATCAATCGTTTCCCCAACTAATAGAGAGTACGCCTCGTTAGCATCCTCGATCTTCACGATACCATCTTGCTGGGACAAAATTAACATAGGCTGATCAAGTAATTGAAATAATTGTTTATGGATCGACAAATTAGGGCACCTCTTACTTTAAACACTCGTTTGATAGAACTAAAGTATAGAATAAGGGGCTATCCTAAACAAGAAACAATAAATGGGGTTTTTTCACTTCTTTTGTCGTTTCTTTAATATTTTAAACTTCATAGCATGAAGTGGGCTTATACGTAGCATTACGAGTGTTGAGCTCGTTTTGCCCGTCCTAATTGGCTCATAGAGAACTTTATTACTAGACCATTTCCCGATAATATTAGTGCGAGCCATTCCATAGGGATGTTGTTATTGGATATGTATTTGAACAGGGAGGAACATCAAGTGAACTATTGCAGCATCGAAGGCTGTTCAAAGCCTATCAAAGCCAAATGTTTATGTGCGATGCATCATCAAAGAAAGCTGCGGCACGGCGATCCATTTGTGGTTAGACCTTTACGTGTTAAGAAAACTGTCAATTGCAAATGGGTGAAATGTGAAGAAAACGCCAAAACAAAAGGCTATTGCTCTAAACACTACTATATTCAACGAGTTATGAGTTTAGTTTAATGAAATAGGGCGATGAAAATCACGTCGAAACGTGAGGTATTATGACACAGACCTACTGTGACAAGTGATGTTCTATGAAAATGGACTGTTTTTTTTCACAGAAGTATGTATAATAAGCGTAATTACTTTTTTTGGGAGGTGAAGCTGCGATTGATTGAGACGTTGCTGTATGGATTATCTGAGAAAGATCTGTACTTATTCAATCAAGGTTCCTCTTATCATAGCTATCGATTTATGGGAGCCCATCCCATCGTTTGGGATGGAATCGAAGGTGTGAGATTTACTGTATGGGCACCTCAAGCATCTGAAGTACGCGTAATTGGCGGGTTCAATGACTGGGAGGGAAATCTGCACAGTATGATTCGGATTGGAACAACTGGCATATTTACACTCTTTATTCCTGAACTGTTTGAAGGTGAATTGTACAAGTATGAGTTAACGACAAGTGATAGTATAACAATTCGTAAAGCAGATCCCTTCGCTTTCCTCACAGAGCTCAGGCCAGGGACTGCGTCTGTCGTTACGAAATTAGCTAGCTTCACTTGGGGCGATGAAGATTGGTTGCAGCATAAAAAGCGAAATAAACCGTATACGAATCCACTTCTCATCTATGAGGTTCATGCAGGATCTTGGAAGATCAAAGGCAAGGAGTTGTTTTATACCTACGAAGAGCTCGCTGCTGATCTCATTCCCTATGTGAAGGATATGGGCTATACACACATAGAGCTAATGCCTGTTATGGAGCATCCTCTAGATCAATCATGGGGTTACCAGATCACTGGTTTCTATAGCGCCACAAGCCGATATGGGACACCAAACGGGCTGATGCATTTCATCGACTGCTGCCACCAAAATGATATTGGTATTATACTTGACTGGGTTCCCGGTCATTTCTGCAAAGATAATCATGGACTTCGACTGTTTGACGGCACACCTCTTTTTGAGGGCTGGGATGATAATCGTGCAGAACTTCCGCAATGGGGGACATTGTCCTTCGATTTTTCTAGAAAAGAAGTAGTTAGCTTCCTCATTTCCAACGCAATTTTTTGGATGGACATCTATCATATTGACGGATTACGAGTAGACGCCGTCGCCAATATGCTCAACTTGCATATGGATAAACCACACCACATGTACACCTACAACGAATTTGGCGGTAGAGACAACCTAGACGCTCTACGCTTCCTCAAGAAACTCAACGAGACTGTATTTCACTATTTTCCCGAAACACTCATGCTGGCAGAGGATTCCTCCGCATGGCCAGCTGTTACTTCACCGACCTACATGGGAGGCCTTGGATTTAATTTCAAATGGAATATGGGCTGGATGAATGACATGCTTCGTTACATGGAGCTGGACCCTAGCGAAAGACCTCATAATCATCATCTGATCACATTCTCTTTGTGCTACGCTTTCTCAGAAAACTATATTCTGCCACTATCTCATGATGAAGTTGTACATGGGAAGAAGTCACTTTTAAACAAAATGCCAGGCTCCTATGAGGAGAAATTTGAACAGCTCAAACTATTGTACGGTTATTGGATGACGCATCCAGGCAAAAAGCTTCTGTTTATGGGGAGCGAATGGGGGCAATTCGATGAGTGGAAAGATGGTGACATGCTTGATTGGATGGTTTTGCAATATGACTCTCACCGCAAGATGCAACATTTCGTAAAAACCCTCAATCAAACCTATCGCTCATTGCCTTCTCTTTGGGAGAGGGACAGTGATCCAGAAACTTTTAATTGGATAGATGTTCATAATTGGGAGCAATCAGTCATATCCTTTATTCGTTGTGGCTTTTCAAGCATTTCCATCATCGTTGCAAACTTCTCCAGAAATGACTATCACGATTACCGTATTGGTGTTCCTGAGCCAGGCAATTATTGCTCACTTATACATAGCAACGATGTTCAATTTGGCGGAGGGGTAACACAAGCCAGGGACTGCTACGTTAGCGAAGAAATTATGTGGCATGGTCGCGAACAAAGTATTTCCATTCATTTACCCCCACTCACATTTCTGCTGCTTATTCCACAAATGGGGGACACAATTTAAGAAGGAGTTGGTGTCCATGGGCCGAAAAGAAATGATCGCTATGCTGCTTGCAGGAGGCGAAGGAAAGCGACTTGGTGTATTGACAAAAGATTTAGCGAAACCGGCAGTATATTTCGGCGGGAAATATCGCATTATCGATTTCACGCTCAGCAATTGCGCCCATTCAGGCATTGATACCGTAGGTGTACTGACGCAATACCAACCGCTAGAGCTTAATCGATACTTAGGAATCGGCAGTCCCTGGGGTCTTGATCGTCGTGATGGTGGGATGACCATATTGCCGCCGTATGTAAAGCAAAGGGGTGGAGTGTGGTACAAGGGAACAGCAAATGCCATTTATCAGAACATGGCTTTTATCGAGCGTTATAATCCGGAATACGTGCTTGTTATATCGGGTGACCATATTTATAAAATGGACTATGATCTGATGCTGCAGCATCATAAAAGCTGCGAGGCGGATGTCACGATAGCAGGGATTCAAGTTGATTGGAAAGAAGCAAGTCGATTTGGTGTTATGCATGTAGATGATGAGGATCGTATTTTAGCTTTTGAAGAAAAACCAAAAAACCCAACTAGTAACCTCGCTTCGATGGGTGTTTATATTTTCACTTGGAAGGCACTTCAAAAATATTTAATTTATGATGAGTCCAACCGAGCATCCAGCAATGACTTCGGTAAAGATGTTATTCCAGCGATGCTGCGTGATGGATTGCGTTTACATACATATGCATTCAAAGGGTATTGGAAAGATGTCGGGACGATAGAATCGCTATGGGAAGCAAATATGGATCTAATAGCAGATGAGCCATCTCTTGATTTGTATGATCCTGAGTGGCGTATTTTTTCTGTAAGTCCGAATCGTCCAGCACAATATGCTTCAGAGACAGCGGAGGTTACGTCTTCTTTTGTAACAGAGGGCTGTGTGCTTGAAGGATTCGTGGACCGATCTGTACTTTTCTATGGTGTTCATGCAGAAATCGGTAGTCAAGTTACGGAGTCTGTTATTATGCCGAATGTTCGGATAGGTGCTGGAGCACATATTCATAGAGCTATTATTGGCGAAGGTGCTGTTGTGCAGGCGGGAGTTAAGATTGGTGATCCTAATGATGATGCTATTACTGTTGTTGCGGTGGAACAATATGTTTCTATCGAACATCAACTGCTGGAGGTAGAACAATCATGAAGCATAAAGTATTAGGGGTCATCAATCTTATTCATGAAACCGATGAGCTGGAGAGATTGACGCAAGGACGTTGCTTGGCTACGGTACCTTTTGGCGCTAGATATCGTTTAATTGATTTTGTCTTGTCCAGCATGGTGAATTCAGGGATTAATAATGTAGCTGTATTTGCACATACAAAATATCGTTCGCTAATGGATCATCTTGGATCAGGGAAACATTGGGATTTACAGCATCGCCAAAGTGGATTATTTATTTTGCCGCCTGCTACAGATGATATTCAAGAGATTAGCAGAGGCGATCTCTATCATTTCTACCAGCACAGAGATTATTTCAAACGTTCTTCGCTCGAATATGTCGTAATTTCCAGAAGTCATATGGTTTGCAACATTGATTTTGAAGATGTTATTGGCTTCCATCTGGAGAAGGGTGCAGATATTACAGTTGTTTGTAAACAAGGTGAGCAAATAGCAGGGAAGGCTCGCAAAGTGAAGATGGGTATTGATGGCCGAATTACAGCTATTCAGGACCATTACGGTCGTATGCTTAGCGATACAACTTCAATGGAGATGTATGTAATGCGCAAAGAGCTTTTAATGGAGTTAGTAGAAACGTCACTTGCTCAGGGGCATGATCATCTCGATAAACATGCTATTTTCTCTAGACTTGATCAACTGAATGTATACGGATATCAATACGAAGGTTATTTGGGCGTCGTTAACACGCTTGCAAGCTATTATGAACATAATATGAATCTATTAAAACCTAATGTGTGGCGTGAATTGTTTTTCCAGCCGGGTCCTATTTATACAAAAGTTAAAGATGCACCTCCAACAAGGTATTCATCTGGTTCTAAGGTGAGAAATTCGCTCATTGGTAACGGATGTCGCATCGAAGGTACTGTCATCAACAGCATCCTGTTTAGAGGTGTGCAGGTTGAAAAAGGTGCAATCGTCAAGGATAGTATCATTATGCAAAATGGTCAAATCGGCGAAAATAGTCAAGTTCATTACAGCATATTGGATAAAGATGTGAGAGTCGAAGAAGCTCGTGACATTCGTGGAGTAGGCAGTTCTCCGTTTTTGGCTGGCAAAAGAAAATTGATTTAAGTGCTGAGGCGGTCGCATAGGCCGCTTTAACTTCTTAAGGGGGTTAAGGGAGAAGATGAAGATTTTGTTCGCCACTTCAGAGGCAGTGCCTCTTGCCAAAACAGGCGGTCTTGCGGATGTAGCGGGAGCATTGCCGAAAGCATTGAACAAACGGGGAGCTGACGTTAGAGTCGTATTGCCTAAATATGAGGAAATAGCAGATGAATATATCAACCAATTTGAGAGAATTGCCGAATTTCAAGTTTCTTTTGGCTGGAGGAATCAATATTGCGGACTTTTGAGGGCTACAATTGCTGATGTCACTTATTATTTGATCGACAATGAGCTGTACTTCAAGCGCAGAGGGCTGTACGGATACGGTGACGATGCAGAACGATTTGTTTTCTTTTCCTTTGCTGTTATGGAAGCTGTTCGCTATATGGATTTTCATCCAGACATTGTGCATTGCCATGATTGGCAAACGGGGCTAATACCGTTTTTACTTCGAACAAGATATGCGTATGATCCTGCATGGGCATATACAAAGTCAGTTTTTACGATTCACAACTTAAAGTATCAAGGTATTTTCGGGATCGATTTGTTGAAGGAGTTGACAGGAGCTGGAGATGAACTATTTGTAGCAGAAAAACTTGAGTTTTACGGTGCTGCAAGTTGTATGAAGGGTGGAATAGTGTATGGGGACAAGCTGACAACAGTTAGCGAATCGTATGCACAAGAAATTCAAACGCCTTATTATGGTGAAAATTTAGACTCCCTTCTGCGTTATCGGGCCGGTGATCTAGTTGGTATCGTTAACGGAATAGATGAAGACCTTTATGATCCTATGAATGACTTATCGCTTCATACACCTTACCGGAACTCACTTTCACGTAAGCGTAAAAATAAGATTGATCTACAAACGGAGCTCGGACTGCCACAATCAACAACCATTCCGCTTATAGGCATCGTATCCAGACTTGTTGAGCAAAAGGGCATTGATCTTATAGCAGCAACGCTCGATGATCTGCTACACGAAGAAGTTCAGCTCGTTGTACTTGGAGCGGGAGAATGGCGTTATGAGGAGCTTTTCGCAGATGCTGCAAGACGTTATCCTGACAAAGTTGTTGTATGGTGGGGCTATAGTGACCGAATGGCACGTAGAATCTATGCAGGCTCTGATATGTTTGTTATGCCGTCAAAGTTCGAGCCTTGCGGATTAAGTCAGCTCATAGCGCTAAGGTATCGCTCCGTTCCTATCGTTCGGGAGACGGGAGGGCTAAAGGATACGGTTCAGGCATATAACGAATATACCGGGGAAGGTAATGGCTTCAGCTTTTCTAATTATAATGCTCATGATTATTTGGATACAGTGAAACGTGCAATTACTAGTTATCACGATGAGGAAACGTGGAAGCAGATCGTGGACAATGTCTCACGTGGAGACTATAGCTGGGATGTGTCGGCAAAAGCTTATTTGAACGTATATTCACAACTGCTCCCTCACCGAAAGGAGAACGAAAGATGGCCCGTCATCTTGTAATCGGCAACGGAAAGATGCTGCTTAATCTGGATCAACACTGCTACATTCGTGATATTTATTATCCATACGTTGGTCAGTTGAATCACGTCGGTGGGCATTATTGCCGATTAGGTATTTGGGTGGAAGGAGTATTCTCCTGGCTTGATGAGCCGGAATGGAGCTTCGAACTTGATTATATTGAGGATTCGCTGGTCACGAATATTGTAGCAAGACATCATCGACTTGGTGTGGAATTGTATATGAACGATGGTATACATCAGAGAGAGTGTATTTACATTAAACGTGTCGTAGTGCGGAATCGAACGGATCAGGCAAAGGATGTCAGATTATTTTTCCACCAGGATCTTATGATCGATGGTTCCGAAGTGGGAGATACTGCCGTATATTATCCTGAGAATCATAGCTTGTATCATTACAAACGTTCCAATTATTTTATGTTTAACGGCTTCTCTGATGAAGGCGGGATCATGCAATATTCTACAGGAATCAAAAGGTTTCAGTCGGCCGAAGGTACATGGAGGGACGCCGAGGATGGTGTATTAATGGGCAATACGATTGCCCAGGGATCTGTAGATAGCACGATAAGTTTCCGCACGCGGGTGGAGGGTCAATCTGAGAAAACGATATATTATTGGATGTCTATTGGTCGTAACCTTGAGGAAGTGAAGGAGCTAAACCAATATGTTCATGACAATCATCCTGAGAAGCTTCTAAGTCGGATGGTCGTTTATTGGAATCACTGGCTGCGCAGATCAGATGATGATTTGGGAGATTTGCCGCAGTCAGTTGTGAAGTTGTTTAAATTAAGCCTGTTGCTTGTCCGAACGCAAGTGGATGAGCGCGGAGCTATCTTAGCAGCTAATGATACCGATATTTTGCAGTACAACCGTGATCATTATAGTTATATGTGGCCCCGAGATGGTGCATTGATTGCCGATGCGATGTCGATGGCTGGATATCAAAGCGTCATTGCGCCGTTTTTTCATTTCTGCGCGACAGCGCTGTCTCCTGATGGGTATTTGTATCACAAATACAATCCAGATGGAACGGTAGGCTCGAGCTGGCATCCTTATATCGTGCAAGGCAGCAGAAGACTGCCTATTCAAGAAGATGAAACGGCACTTGTGCTGTTTGCTTTATGGAAGGACTACTCTCGTCATGGTGTGATTGAATTGCCGCAATCGCTTTATAGCAATTTGATCCGTAAAGGTGCATCCTTCTTAAGTCAGTATATGGAGCCCTCACTTTCATTGCCGAAGCCCAGCTATGATTTATGGGAGGAGCGCTATGGTATATGGACGTATACAGCGGCATCAGTATATGGTGGTTTGATGGCAGCGTCATTTTTTACGGATCTATTCGGTGATTATGAACGGAGCGATCATTACAAAAGTACAGCCCAAACGATTAAACAAGGTATTATTACTCATTTGTGGGATGAGGAGTCAGGTCGATTTGCCCGTGGGCTTGTTCAAAAGGAAAATCGTTGGGTGAAAGATATGACACTTGAGAGTAGTGTGTTCGGTATTTTTGAATTCGGTGTATTGCCTGTGGACGACGATCGAGTTATTAGAACGATGAAGTCAATTAAAGAAGGACTTCAAATTAAAACGGATATTGGTGGTATTGCAAGATATACAAATGACTACTATTTCCAACAATCGGGTGATATTGAAAAAGTACCGGGTAATCCATGGATTATTTGTACACTTTGGGTGGCTAACTTCGAGATTGACTCCGCACAATCGCTGCAAGATCTAGAAGAACCTAAAAGAACGCTGGAATGGGTTACTAGGCATGCTCTACAAAGTGGCTTATTACCAGAACAGCTTAATCCATATGATGGTTCACCTTTGTCGGTCGCACCGTTGACTTGGTCACATGCAACAGTTGTGCAAAGTGTTTGCAGGTACGGAGCGAAATATAAAGCGCTTAAATTAAGGGAACAGTAATGAGTAAACCGACCGAAAAAATTTCGGTCGGTTTTTTGTGTTAGGTTGGCGGCGGCTGATCAATGGGGAACTGCCGTATATGTTTAATTCTAGAGTCCTGAATGACACGCATGCTGTTGCCAATGTGTATGCTTGAGGCTGCACCGATTGCAATTATTCGAATGCAGCCTACGACTATAGCTGGGGAGCAGTTCATCCGATGTAAGGTGATCGCATCTCCAGCTTCGAAGACAGGATCATTCAGCTCTGGACGAGGGCGGTCAAATATACGATAGGATTCGAAATAAACTTTACCCGAAGAGGCATGATCAGTTGATCTTTGAACAGCAAGAGCTCGTAGTTTGGCGTTTGTTTCTCCTCGGTCACCAAACTGGATGGTTGTGGAGGATGACACGTTAATAACGCTTATTATACCAACCTTAGAAGTGCGAATAGGGAAAATACCACAGTTGCATTGTTCACTGTCACTATTCACCATGAACGTTTGACTCACCAATTGCGTCTCTTCCATCTCTTGGTTCTGGCAATGGAGCAAGCGGTCCAACAATAACTGACTCCGGCGGCGTGTCGAACATTGAATAAAGCGCAACTTGATCGGTATCTCCAACTTGCAGCATCGACGCACTCGAAACGCCTAATATATCAATTTCACCAACAGTGAGGCAATGATTGATTACTGTAAATTTCACCATAAACTAAAGTCCTCCCGGCAGTGCATTTCCTTCTTTCAATTGTCGCATATACGCACTGATCGCTGTTTCTGCATCCTGTTTTGTTTTGCCATATACATCGTCGATAAGGAGATTAGGATATGCGTCGAGTGCCTCCTTATCTTCTTTCTTCATCCGTTGCAAATAATAGTGAATACGGGTTGGCATTTGCTTCCGAACATCTTCGATTATTATTTTGCGATGATAGGGGTCCAGAGGCAGTGTTAATGCATCTTCATGTTGCATGAGTAAGTGGGGGGCATCGTTATCAAGAAAATGATTTAGCTTCCTGAAAATATCGTTATAGGGTCCTTCGGGCGGCGTAATAGCAGGGCTAGCTGATGGATATTGGTTTTGATTATTGACGGAGAGTTGCTCGATATTGCTTGAGAATGGCTCTACTCCATTCCCACCATTTCCTCCCATGCCTGGAGCAGTCATTCCAATGTTAAGAGTACCATCAAGCTTTTCCACTTTAAGCTGGTCAAAGTGGTATTCAATGCTTTCGATATTATAGGTTGGTTTTGCTTCCAACTTCTTGAGCTGAGCACATAGATCGGCCACTGTACATTCCAATTGCTCGATTTG
This sequence comes from Paenibacillus sp. L3-i20, assembly GCF_022180385.2. Classification (GTDB taxonomy): domain Bacteria; phylum Bacillota; class Bacilli; order Paenibacillales; family Paenibacillaceae; genus Pristimantibacillus. The sequence continues at coordinate 1,467,726 of NZ_BQME02000002.1, read as the reverse complement.
TAATTTGTTATTCTTAAGCCTTTGCTCAACAGCATTGGACCAGACCTGCCATGGAGAAAGCTGATTTTGTTCTTTCATCTTGTAATTCCCCTCCATGCGAACGAATTGATCTATATTTGAGCTGGGCTTGGTAATGGAACGAATGACAGAGGATTTTCTTCGCCTAGTTGTGGCGCTGGTCCAGTAAATCCTCCACTATTATAAAGCTGTGACAACGAACGAATTGCGCCAGCACTACCAACTTGCAAGACAGAACTGTTCGATACGCTGTCCACACGTAATTGATGAATCGTAATTTGTTGATGAATAGTCCAGCTCAAATTGCATTCACCCCATTACCAATTTCATTGTTCACATTATCTTGAAGGTCAGGGTCTACCGAATTAGTAGCACTAACAGCGGAATTGGAATTTGTTAAGCTTCCCGTTAAGAATGAACCGGAACCTGCGTAGGCTTTGGAATTGCTTGAAGGTGACACCTGGACGGTATCGCCGAATTGAACGATTGAGGCTGATCCGACGCTTACAATTTTGACAAAACCGACAACTGATGGCATTTGCATCACTCCCGTCATCTTCTCGATATTTGATATTCTATGCGGCATTCGCCTAGAGGTTACCGATGAATATGTATCCTGTGAGTAGGCATTCGCATATGGTAAGAGAAAGATAGGAGGCAGGTGAATTGTGGAATGACTTCGAAATGGGAGGATCTTGAACGGTGGATGGAGGGTCAAAAGCTGCCTCGAGGCTTCGAAGTGCTGCGTGAACCAGATTGGGTAGAGCACTTCGTTCGGAAAATGATGACCAAAGCTCTGCCTGATGTAGCAGGTCATATAACCGGTTCCCGTTCTGCAACGATTACAGAATCGAAGCAATATATCGTAGTCAAATTCAAGCTGCCTCCTGGTTATGTCCGTGGTGGGATTAGGTTACTTGTCCGAGAGGATATGCTCCGAATCGAAGGACTCCCTGGAGGGAAGCATGAGCTTGTAAAGCTGTCTAAGCTCATACAACCTCGGATATGCCGCACTTCGGTTAAAGATGAGATTCTTTATGTTAAATTACGTAAAAGAATAAGAAACCGTAAAGTTGTAGAGTGTCAAATCCAGTGGGATTAGATTGGTATATTGCAAAAGAGCGTATCTCAATGATGCGCTCTTTCGATTTGTCACGAAAAAGTCTGGAATTAGTTGTTACAGCGGCTGGATAATGAACGGTGTATCCCTTATAATGGCTAATAAAGTGAATATTTTGGGCTGAAGAAGGAGTGTCGTCATGTCATTAGTTGATGTAAGCGGCGTATCGTCTACGTTGTTTATACTTGGAGTTATATTTCTATTGCTCATTTTTGGTTTATTGAGCTTTGGAATTCTTCGTATGTTCCAGCAAAAGTTTCGTGTAGGTTGGTTTTGCTTCGGGGGTGCGATTGTAAGCTTTAGCGTGTTTATGTTTATACTTAACAAATGGTACATATGACGATGTCGATCGAGCTAGATTAAGGGTTAACCTTGGGGGTATGAGATTGTTCTGGACCGCAGTATGGTTTATTGTGAATATATTATTTGTTACATCCGCAATTGTTACTTTGTTTATGCAAAGAGCTTACACGGAAGGGAAGTCACAAGCGGCTGCTCCCGAAAAACTTAAATCATTAAAGTCACGTCGTCAAATATTAATTGTGATTACGATTATATTATTCATTGCGATGTGCGCTAGCTTTGTTATGAACATGAAGATAAATGGATAACAGGGGCTCTCATTGACGAGAGTTCTTTTTTTCGGCATTATAAAGAGAGAAACTTTCATATTCGGAGGATCGACAATGCATACTATAGAAGAGATCGTTAGCCGAATGTCGAGTCAAGGGCTGCGCGTTACGGATCAACGTAAGACGCTAGCAAAGTTGTTCGCGGAAACGCCAGGTTACTTGTCGCCGAAGGACGTCTATGAATTTATGGGCAAAACGTATTCCGGTTTAAGCTTTGATACTGTTTATCGTAATTTGAGAGTGATGGAAGAACTGGGTGTGCTGGAGCAGGTTGTGTTCGAGGAAGGTGCTAAGTTTAAACTGCATTGCAGGGAAGAACATCACCATCATCATATGATATGTTTGCAATGTGGAATCACATATCCCATTAAGTTCTGCCCAATGGAACAAACAACAGTACCGGAACAATTTCGAGTAGTGAAGCACAAATTTGAAGTGTTTGGATACTGCAAGGAATGTTTCCAGGATGAAGCTTCAGCAGAACAGCAATGAAAGGTGATAAGCGAATGATGCGGCGTATTGTAAAGGCGCCAGTCCATTTTTATCGCAAGGCCATTTCACCGTGGAAACCACCAACGTGCAGATTCTACCCTACTTGCTCTGCATATGCGCTAGAAGCAATTGAACAGCATGGTGCGGCCAGAGGAGCTTGGCTTGCAGCCAAACGAATTGGTCGGTGTCATCCGTTTCACCCCGGCGGGTTTGATCCTGTACCGGACGCTGCTCCTCGTGCAGCAGAGAAATAGGGTAACATGCACAAAAAAAGAATTGTCCTTGCTTGACAGCATGTCAATGAATTAGATATATTTGTGAAATATAAGTAAGCCGATGAATGGATGAGTACAACGGAGAACCCTTCGCAGAGAGCCGGGCAAGATGGTGCAAGCCGGCAGGGGCAATGTTGGAATATGGTCCTGGAGGCCCCCTTTCGAGCCGAGATTGCATATTCGGTAAGGGAGAGGCGTAACGTCAGCGTTAATGACGATTGTCGTCAGAAGGCGACGTATGAAGCAGTTGCGAACCGGCTTAATTGCTCTAGATTTGGAACACTAGAGTGATATGGAGCGTAGCTGGAAGTTGGGTGGTACCACGTGAGTAACAACTCTCGTCCCATGTTGGACGGGAGTTTTTTGCGTTTTTTGAAATTGGGAAAATGCGCAAAATTATTATCTGGTATTCAGAAAAACAGGAGGAACTATCCATGACGAACAAATCATTTTATATTACAACGCCAATCTATTACCCAAGTGACAAACTCCATATTGGTCATGCCTACACAACGGTTGCGGGCGATGCTATGGCTAGGTACAAGCGCTTACGCGGTTACGATGTACATTATTTGACAGGCACAGATGAACATGGTCAGAAGATTGAGCGTAAGGCTAAAGAAAAGGATCAAACACCACAGCAATTTGTTGATAACATTGTTGTCGGAATAAAAGAGCTATGGGCTAAGCTTGAAATTTCTAATGATGACTTCATTCGTACAACGGAAGAGCGTCATAAGCTAGTTGTTGAGAAGATTTTTGCACAACTGCTCAAGCAGGATGATATCTACAAAGGTACGTATGAAGGCTGGTATTGTACGCCATGCGAATCTTTCTTTTTGGAGAGACAATTGAGTGACGGAAACTGCCCTGACTGCGGAAGACCAGTAGAATTAGTCAAAGAAGAAAGCTATTTCTTCCGGATGAGCAAATACGCGGATCGTCTTCTGAAATATTATGAGGATCATCCTGAGTTTATCCAACCGGAATCCCGCAAAAATGAGATGATCAACAATTTTATTAAACCGGGTCTTGAAGACTTGGCTGTGTCTCGCACTACGTTTGATTGGGGAATTAAAGTTCCTGGAGATCCGAAGCATGTTATCTATGTATGGATTGACGCTTTGTCTAACTACATTACAGCACTTGGTTTCGGTGATGAAGGGAAAGACGATAAGTACAAACAATTTTGGCCAGCGGATGTACATTTAGTAGGTAAAGAAATTGTACGTTTCCATACGATCTATTGGCCAATTATGCTAATGGCTTTGGAACTACCTCTACCTAAAAAAGTATTTGCTCATGGCTGGTTGCTTACAAAAGAAGGGAAGATGTCGAAGTCAAAGGGAACGGTAGTTGATCCTGTTGTGCTAATTGAACGTTATGGTCTTGATGCACTTCGTTACTACTTGCTTCGCGAAGTTCCTTTCGGTGCAGATGGTGCATTTACTCCTGAAAACTTCGTAGAACGCATCAACTTTGATTTGGCTAATGATTTAGGAAACTTATTAAACAGATCCGTTGCGATGATCGACAAATATTTCGAAGGAGCTGTACCAGCATACTCTGGTACGGTGACGCCATTTGATTCCTCGCTTCAACAATTAGCGACAGAAACAATTGAACAAGTTGAAAATGCAATGGAGCGAATGGAGTTTTCAGTAGCTCTAACCTCATTGTGGCAGTTTGTAAGCCGTACGAATAAGTATATCGATGAGACACAACCTTGGACGCTTGCTAAGGATGAGACGAAGAGAGAAGAATTGGGTTCTGTTATGCATCATTTAGCTGAATCTCTTCGAATTATTTCTATCATGCTGCAACCATTCCTCACTCATTCGCCTCGTGTAATGTGGGAGCAACTAGGCCTAGCTGATGGTGAGCTTACAAGTTGGGAAAGTATGCGCGCATTTGGCAGCGTGCCAGGTGGAACGAAAGTCAGTAAAGGTTCACCAATATTCCCTCGTCTCGAAATGGAAGAGGAAGTCGCTTTTATTGCATCGTCGATGAGCGGTGGTACTCCTGCTAAATCCGAAGAGCTTGTTCAATCTTCGGCGAGCATTGAGAAGTCAGTTGCTGGAGCAGAAGAGGGCAAAGAAGAAATTGCGATTGATGACTTTGCAAAGGTAGAGCTAAGAGTAGCTCAAGTATTGTCTGCTGAACCGGTTGCCAAAGCAGATAAGCTGCTGAAGCTACAACTCGATCTTGGTTATGAGAAGCGTCAGGTCGTTTCCGGAATAGCGAAGTTCTATAAACCAGATGAGCTTGTAGGGAAAAAGGTTATATGTGTGACGAACCTTAAGCCCGTGAAGTTACGTGGTGAAATGTCACAAGGTATGATTCTCGCCGCTTCCCATGGCGATCAATTAACTCTTGCAACAGTACCAGATTCAATGCCGAATGGGGCAATTGTTAAGTAAGAGAAATGTCATGTATATAGAAGTCGTTTCATTCCCGCTTAGGGTATGGAACGACTTTTTTTGTACTAAGCTAGTACTGAAGGGCAAAGAACATAGTAGAATTTATATTTGTTTTCTTGTATGAATTGTATATTGACATGGGCTAATAACAGCCGTATAATTCTAAACGTAATCATAACGATTACTATAAAGAGAAGACGACAGCAATTAGAATGGAGAATAATAGATGAAAACGAACAAATTCCGATCGAAATGGATATCAATAGTACTCGTATTGTGTGCAATGTTAGTTGTTGCTGCATGTGGCAAAACGAACACTCCCAATAATGAGACGCCAACCTCAACAACAGTCGTTCCAACTAAAGATGCCGAAGCAGTGGTGGAGAAACTTAACGTAGTAACTAGCTTTTACCCAATCTATTACTTAGCAACTGAAATTGGTGGAGAACATGTTCAAGTTGATAATCTTATCGCAGCAGGTATAGAACCGCATGATTGGACACCCAAGAGTCAGGATCTAAACAAAGCATCTAAAGCAGAGTTGTTTCTCTATCATGGAGCGGGACTAGAGACCTGGGTTGATGATTTCTTAAAGGGATTGTCTTCGGATAGTGGTGTAGTGACGAAAGAAATGAGCTTGGGTATACCGCTTATTAATAGTAATGCAGAGCTTATAGAAGAAGCTCATGACCATAGTGAGGAAGAACACGGTCACAGCCATTCTAGCGATATAGATCCTCATACATGGGTAAGTCCGAAGTCCGCATTAATATTGGCCCAAAATGTGAAAGATAGCTTAGTGTTAGCAGATAAAGCTAATGCAGACGTTTATACTGCCAACTATGAGGTTGTGTTAGATAAAATTAAAACATTGGATAATCAATATACTGCAGAACTAGGAAAAGCTAAGCAACGGAATATGGTCGTATCTCATCATGCTTTCGGCTATTTGGCAAGAGACTACAATTTAAAGCAAACCGCAATTATGGGAATAAACCCGGATGCTGAACCACGAGCGCAAGACATTATAAAAATTGCTAAGTTTGTGAAGGAAAATGATGTTAAATATATTTTCTTTGAAGAGCTTGTTTCGGATCAACTCGCTACAATGCTTGCTAGCGAAGCAAAAGTAAAGACGATGGTGCTTAATCCTTTGGAAGGTTTAACGAAGGAGCAAGAGAAGGCAGGAGAAACGTATTTGAATCTCATGCAACACAACTTGCAAAATTTGATGCAAGCATTACAATAGAGTAGATCATTAACTAATTCGGAGCTGATTCAGCTCCATTTTTGTTGTTAGGAGTGGAATCATGTTAACTATGAATGAACGTTCAGAGGCAAATGCGAGCTGCCATAATGAAGTCATATCAGTACAAAATGTGTCATTTTCGTACCAGCACAAAACCGTTTTGACAGACGTAAGCTTTGGAGTGAAGGAACGTGACTTCATTGGATTGATTGGTACAAACGGTGCTGGTAAGACAACTTTACTACGAATGATCGTAGGTTTGAATAAACCTAGTAAGGGTAGCATTCGCTTGTTCGGACAGCCTATTGAGCAGTTTAAACAATGGGATCGAATCGGATATGTACCACAGAAAAATGCTTTAAATCCGCAATTCCCTGCTACAGTTAAAGAAGTTGTATTGTCCGGATTATATGGTCGTTCGAAGTTGTTTAAGAGAGTAACTAAGGACGATCAAACAAAAGCGATAGATGCACTTGAGGCGATGGGTATTGTTGACTTAGGTGAAAAAAGAATCGGTCAACTATCGGGAGGACAGCAGCAACGAGTGTTTTTGGCAAGAGCGCTTATTAACAACCCATCACTGCTCATATTGGATGAGCCTACAGTCGGCATTGATGCCGAAACGCAAGAGAGCTTTTTCCATATGATCAAACATATGCATCAACATCACAATATGACGTTTTTGATGGTATCGCATGATATGGAAATGATTAAAGGATATTTAGGACAGGAACCTGCTTCAACTTCGGGCAAGTTAAAACTTTATATTAAACATTCTCATGAGACACAAGATTGTATAGAAAATAATTTAGCTCACAGTCTTAAAGGATTGCGAAAGAAAATGGAAAGAGGGAGAGAGGTTAATCAGGTTGGAGATTCTAACTAGTGAATTTTTTCAGAGAGCATTAATTGGCGGTTTATTTATTGGAATTACAGCACCACTCATAGGGCAGTTTCTAGTTTTGCGGAGGTTGTCAATGATCGGTGACACCTTGTCGCATGTAGCTATAGCGGGGGTAGCATTAGGTTTTTTAACAGGCGTCTATCCGCTGCTAATGGGACTTATCTTTGCCATAATTGCTTCATTCGCAATCGAAAAACTCCGTAAAGCTTATAAAACGTATGCAGAATTGTCACTTGCTATTATAATGTCAGGCGGTATAGCACTTGCTTCATTGCTCTTCACGCTGGGTCAAAGCTTTTCAATGAACGTAAACAGTTATTTATTCGGAAGTATTTATACGTTAAACAATACAGATTTATATATTATTGGTGGAGTAACAGCGATCGTCCTACTAGTTATTGGTCTGCAGGTAAAGGAGCTCTTTCTCATTACTTTCGATGAAGAGGCTGCTGCGGTTAGCGGGTTGCCCGTCAGATTCTATAATGTTATGATTAGCGTGCTTACAGCTCTAGTAATAAGTGTTTCTATAAAAATTGTTGGTGCTTTGTTAGTATCTGCTTTATTGACGATACCAGCTGCTTGTAGTTTAGTTATCGCGCGAAGCTTCAAGCAAAGTATATTTACTGTCGTAATTATTGGTGAGGTTGCCGTTATTGTTGGTTTAATTGTTGCTGGAGTTTGGAATTTGGCTCCGGGAGGAACAATTGTATTACTATTAATAGCAATTTTGCTCTTATTGCTCCTGTTCCGTCGGGGAGTTAAATCAGGGCGTTGATGGGGAACGATTCTCGTAAGAAGAGGTGATCTTGGTTGTCAGATATTAATATTTGGTTAGCATTAGGTGCAGGATTTGCCTCCTTTATTTCACCATGCTGCTTACCGCTTTATCCATCGTATCTGTCCTACATAACTGGAATATCAGTTTCTGAGATAAAGGACTCCCAAATTACGAAGGGGAAACGTATGCTAATGATGACGCATACGCTATTTTTTATTTTAGGTTTTAGTATTATTTATTACACGCTCGGTTATGGAGCGAATATGTTTAGTGAATTTTTCAGCGAATATAATGATTTAATCCGGCAATTGTCTGCAATATTAATTATTTTGATGGGATTGTTTCTACTTGGTATCTTTCAACCACGAGCACTAATGAAAGAGCGGAGAATGAACTTTATTCCGAAAAAAGCTACTTATTTCGGCTCATTCATATTCGGTATTGGATTTTCAGCGGGATGGACTCCGTGCACAGGTCCAGTACTTACAGCTATACTTAGTCTAGCGGCATCTGAACCAGGGACTTGGTTCCAACTTACAACAGCTTACTCTCTTGGTTTTGCAATTCCGTTCTTTATACTTGCCTTTTTCCTTGGGACGGCGCGTTGGATTCTTAAATATTCCGCTACTGTCATGAAGGTAGGCGGAGCTATTATGATAGTAATGGGCATATTGTTATTCACGGATCAGATGATAAAAATAACAATTTGGTTAAATTCAATTACTCCACAGTGGCTTCAGTTTTAAGCATAGTTAACTTAGGGTTAATGTTGATCAAGTTGCAGTTCGCTAGTTGAAAAGTGTATGATACTTAGAGTGATGCTGAGAATACTAGATGATGAAGCAAGGTTAGGAGGTTCTTAGGTGCCGACTCCGAGCATGGAAGATTACTTGGAACGTATTTATAAGCTTATAGATGAGAAGGGCTACGCGCGCGTTTCAGATATAGCCGAGGGTTTGGAGGTTCATCCGTCTTCTGTTACGAAGATGATCCAGAAGCTCGATAAGGATAATTACTTAATTTATGAGAAGTATCGTGGACTTGTTTTAACCAATAAAGGTAAGAAGATGGGTAAACGACTTGTAGATCGACATCATCTGCTGGAGTCTTTTCTTGAGACGATTGGTGTACAAGAAGAGAATATCTATAGAGATGTAGAAGGAATTGAACATCATCTTAGCTGGGATTCAATTACATGTATTGAAACGTTGGTTGAATATTTTAAGCGCGATAGCAAGAGAATGGACGAGCTTAAAGCTCTTAGATCAGAAATGGATACGGAGTAGTTAATATCGTAGATCCTATTTGATCACAAAAAAGTGGCTGTGCAGATTTTTAATCTGCGCAGCCACTTTTTTGATTTAATTGTTAATGGTATTTTGGACGATCATCGTCGTCTTTTCCACCCTCGATTACTCTAAATGGAACTGTTTTTGATCGTGGCCGATCCCTCTTTGATTTCATAGGGACAGTGCGACTCTGCACAACATGGGATCGATTATGCCGTGATTGACTTCTGTTGAGGAAGGATGGTGGATATTTGTAAAGGAGAAATATTCCCCCCAATACGATGATAGGTAGTAGTAATGAGCCGGCATTCCGACTCAGTCCAACAATTAATCCTATCGCCATTAGAGTAAATATAATCATTGTTCCAATACTAAATCCTTTCGAACGTTTGAACAACGCCATCACACCTTTCCATTTACGAATTACGAATGTACCTATTTCGATGCTGTTATTTGAGCATCCAACTCGCGCATCCGATTGAATGAGGCGATGGATACTTCAACCTGTTCGTCCTTAGGCTCCTTAGTTGTAAGAAGTTGCAACCATAGGCCAGGATAGCCGAGGAAACGCAATATTGGAAGTTCTCGGACAGCGTTTGTAAGTCGCAACACTTCATAGGATAACCCAAGTACTAATGGCAGCAATAATATTCTAATATAAATTCTTTCCCAAATTGATTCCCAAACAAAAAAAGGCAATGAGTATACGAATACGCCTACGATAACTGTAAATACGATAAAGCTGGAACCACAACGGTAATGCAGTCTACTATACTTTTGCACATTGCTGACCGTAAGTTCTTCACCAGCTTCATAAGCGCTTATTACTTTATGCTCTGCGCCATGATACTGGAACAGCCGCTTAATTAAAGGTGTCAAAGAAATGAAGTACAGATAAGCAAGCAACAAAATAATTTTTATAAGACCTTCTAATAAATTATGACCGACTTTATTTTCGAATAACCCGCTGAACAATAATTCTTCTAACGCCGCTGGTACAGCAGTAAAGATCAGCTTTCCGAATATGAAGGATAAGACGCCAGCAACTGCGACGCTGATTACCATACCTAGGCTGAAGCCGCTCTTTTTCTCTGTTTCCTTGACTACTGCTGCTGTTGGATTATTCTTCGACTCTTCCTCAGCTTCATCTTCTGCGTATGCTTCCATCGAGAAATTTAGATGCTGTGATCCTTTGGCACTGGATTCAACGATACCAACTACTCCACGAAGAAGTGGTACTTTTTTTAAATACTGTACCCACTTTTGAGATGCGCGAGGCACTTCATAAAAAACGATCTCTTCATTTTTGCGTCTGACAGCTGTTACGTTAACGTGTTTGCCTGCAAACATAACGCCTTCAATAACTGCTTGTCCGCCATATATGTTACGAGAATCTTGCGGCAAGTGCATGTCACCTTCCTTGATAGCGTATATCTCATCAATGAGATATCTCTAGAATTTATGTTTCTATTGTACTTGATCTCTTAGGTAATTGCGAGTAATCGTCAAATTGCTCAGAGGTCCCTTCTGAGAGCTGTGATTACATATGCGCGCATATCCACATACTAGTATCTACAGGGTTAATATTTCATGCAGAAGGAGATAGAGGGATGAAAAAACTTCAATCGCAGAAGGGTAGAGAGAAAGAGGAACAATATAAAACAAATAAATGGTTATATGCGATTAAGATTGGTTTCTTTGGAGGGTTAATTTGGGGAATTATACACTGGTTCTGTTACAGTATGAAGTTTACAAAAGTAGTACCTGGATTTCTTCTCGATCCATTTTTTCGTCATTCGTTTCTGAAATCAGGTTGGGGTGTCATATATGGGATAGGTAGCTTTATACTATTTTCTATTGTAGCAGCCTTATTATATATCGCCTTATTCCGTAAACTTAAAGGTCCCTGGCCAGGTGTATTGTATGGGTTAGTGTGGTGGGTTATTATTTTTATTGGGATTGGGCCAGCAGTTGGAATGATGAAATGGATCACGAAAATTGGTTGGAATACGATCTATACAGAGTTCTGTATTTTCTTGTTATGGGGTGTTTTTATTGGTTATTCCATCGCATTTGAATTCACTGATGAAGTTTCAAGAGAGCCGGTTACAATGAAGTCTTGACATATTACTTCTCAAGGAGCGGACATTTGTGGTAAAATGTCTAGTGATCTTCGACGATAGATGTATGACGGTTGCTTAGGAGGTGCTGGTATGCGCAAAATTACTATTTTGAATGGTCCTAACTTGAATATGCTTGGCATTAGAGAACCTGGTGTTTACGGCAAGGAGTCACTAGCTGCAATTGAGTTGCTGGTGAGGAAGAGGGCAGAAGAACTTAATATTTCGGTTTCTTTTTTCCAAACAAATCATGAGGGCGAAATGATTGACCGTATACATAGTTCATATGGCAACGATGACGGAATAATTATTAATCCAGGAGCATGGACGCACTACAGTTATGCGATTCGTGATGCACTATCTGCGGTTTCTTTACCTGTCGTTGAGGTACACTTGTCCAATATTCATAAGAGGGAAGCATTCAGGCACGTATCAGTGGTAGCCCCAATAGCAGTAGGTCAAATTGCCGGTTTCGGCGCATTAGGTTATGTGCTTGCACTGGATGCGATTGCAGGGCAAGTGCCTAGCGGCGATAGCAAGGCTTGAAAGGGAGAAAATGATGACGATGAATCGAGTAAACCAGCTTCGAAAGCTTTTGGATGACTTGCAATTGGAAGCAATATTGATCGGCAGCCCTTATAACCGTCGCTACATTAGCGGTTTTACGGGATCATCAGGATTTGTACTTATTACATCTGAGAAAAGTTATCTGCTGACGGATTTCCGATATCGTGTACAAGCGGCCCAGCAAGTAGTTGGATTTGAAATCATCGAGCATGGAACTGATCCGCTGAATGATGTTAGAGAAGTTCTATCACAATTGGGGATACGAAAGCTTGGCTTTGAGCAGGATCATGTAAACTATGGAGAATTCGTTCAATGGACGAACACTTTAGGTGATATTGAGCTTAAGCCAACAGCTGGACTTGTGGAGAAGCTACGAATGATTAAGGATGAGTCAGAGCTTGCAGTCATGCAAGAAGCTGCTGATCTTGCTGATCGTACCTTCGCTTATATTATTGGACTTATCCGCAGTGGTATGAGAGAAACTGATGTAGCGCTGGAAATGGAAGTATTCATGCGCAGCAACGGTGCAACAAGCTCATCTTTCGATACTATCGTAGCATCAGGAGAGCGCTCAGCATTGCCGCATGGTGTTGCTAGTGATCGTATAATTGGTGTTGATGAGTTCATTAAATTAGACTTTGGTGCTTATTACAAAGGCTATTGCTCTGATTTGACTCGTACAGTTGTCATCGGCAAGCCGAGTGATAAACACCGCGAAATTCATAATATCGTACTGGAAGCTCAGCTTCATGCCCTTGAACATATCCGTCCGGGTATGACGGGAAGAGAAGCAGATGCATTGACACGTGATATTATTACGAAGTATGGTTATGGCGATCACTTTGGTCATGGAACCGGGCATGGCCTTGGTATGGAAATCCATGAAGCACCAAGATTGTCCAAACTTAGCGAAACGATTTTAACCCCCGGCATGACAGTAACGGTAGAACCAGGCATCTATATTCCAGGCTTCGGCGGCGTACGGATCGAAGATGACATCGTTATTACGGAATCCGGTATTAAAATATTAACCTCATCCCCGAAAGAGCTAATCTGCTTGGGGTAAGGATTATTCATTCAGGAGGGAATCAGCGATGGTTTCAGTAAACGATTTTAAGACAGGTTTAACGGTACAAGTAGATACCGACATCTATACCGTTCTAGATTTCCAACATGTTAAGCCAGGTAAAGGTGCGGCATTCGTTCGCTCCAAGCTAAAAAACTTGCGTAATGGCAACGTAGTAGAAAAAACGTTCCGTGCAGGTGAAACAATCGGCCGTGCGATTATCGAAAACCGCGCTGTACAGTACTTGTACAACTCCGGTTCCGAGTACACGTTTATGGACAATGAAACTTATGACCAATTCAACCTAGACAAGGATCAATTGGAGTGGGAACTTAACTTCTTGAAAGAAAACATGAACGTTAACATTTCCAGCTACCAAAGCGAAATTCTAGGCATTCAAATGCCGAACAGCGTTGAACTTAAAGTTGTTGAAACTGAGCCAGGCGTTAAAGGTAACACGGCTCAAGGCGCAACTAAAAGTGCAAAAGTTGAAACGGGCTTAAGTGTACAAGTTCCTTTGTTTATTAACGAAGGCGATGTGCTTCTTGTTGATACACGTGAAGGCAAATACATCTCAAGAGCTTAGTCACTTCCATAAGAACCGTCCGAGTAAATCGGACGGTTTTTTTGTTATTGGATATACCCACGAATAAGGCTGCTATGGTATAATATGAACTTGTATGTATATGTCGGGGTTGGGGAGTGGACGGCGTTGTCTTTGATCGTGATGAAGTTTGGTGGTAGTTCTGTTGGAACGCCTGAGAGAATGCAGCGAGTAGCAAAGCGCATTATCGAAAGGCAGCAAGGTGGAAATGACATCGTCGTTGTTGTTTCGGCGATGGGAGATACGACAGACGATTTAATTGATCAGTCGAAGGGACTTAACCTTAACCCTCCTGCTCGTGAGATGGATATGCTCTTAACCGTAGGTGAACAAATATCGATAGCGCTGCTTTCGATGAGCATACATCAGCTAGGCGGTAAGGCACAGTCATTTACAGGCTGGCAAGTTGGCATGATCACAAATGATGTACATGGAAAAGCGAAAATAACCGATATTAAGCCAGATCGACTATTTAAAGCTTTGGAAGGCGGTAATATCGCTGTTGTAGCGGGCTTCCAAGGAATGAGCGAAACCGGTGATATTACAACACTGGGTCGAGGCGGATCGGATACGACTGCGGTTGCATTAGCAGCAGCACTCAATGCTGATATTTGTGAAATATATACGGATGTGGACGGTATTTATTCGACTGATCCACGTGTAGTAAAAAACGCTCGCAAGCTTGAAGAAATCTCATATGACGAAATGCTGGAGCTAGCTAATCTTGGTGCAGCAGTCTTGCACCCTCGTGCTGTTGAGTATGCTAAGCACAATAATGTGCGTCTTGTCGTTCGTTCAAGTTTTACACAAAATGAAGGTACAAGTGTGAAGGAGGATGCGGTCATGGAACAAGGCGTGGTCGTTCGCGGAATTGCTTTTGATAAAAATGTAGCAAGAATCAGCATTTTGGGTGTTGAAGATTTGCCAGGCGTACTTGCGAATGTGTTCAGTGCACTCGCTGATAATGGCATTGATGTAGATATTATCGTTCAAAGCGGTGTTCAAGATGGCAAAGCGGACTTTTCCTTCACCTTATCCGGCGAAGATAGAGATAAAGCAATCTCGGTCATTGAGGGAAATCGGAAAACGGTACCTTACAGGGAGACAACTTCAGAAGCAGGTTTAGTGAAAGTATCCATTGTCGGAGCAGGCATGGTTAGTAATCCGGGTGTTGCAGCGAAGATGTTCACAGCTATTTCCTCGTTGGGAGTTAGCATCAAGATGGTTAGCACTTCTGAAATTAGATGTTCATGCATCATCGCATCTGAGCCTCTTAAAGAAGTTGTTCAAGCGCTTCATACTGTTTACGGTTTAGACGCAGATGAGCAAGCATTCGTAGGTGGACCGTCGGAACGCAGATAGTACTTATATAACTTTATACCAATATAAAGGAGAGGGTGTCCCAGACGGGATGCCCTCTCTATTTTTTTTGCCGCAAAATTATTAACGAAGTATGAGCTGATCACCATTCAAATAGGGTACATGATTTATTTTATTAATTGTCGAACAAGTTTCAATATCATCACGTGAGCCTAGCTTTTGCAGTCTTTTACCAGAGAGACTGTTCAGAAGGGTTTCGAACACTCTATCTGCTCGATCACGATAAAGAGAATGCATCGCATGGCCGAAGTCATCAACGTCTATTGGATTACTACTTTGTTTCTTTAAGCAATCGAGTAACAAGCCTGCGCATAAACCATCTTCAATTGCAAAGTCATCATGACTTCCAGCACACAGAATAACGATATCCCGGCGCAGTTCCAATGCATATCGAGCACAAGCTTCTGCGTTTAGTAATGACGCCACAATAATATGATCAGCTCGCATTGATTTGTGTATGCCACGTGTGCCGTTTGTTGTAGTCAAAATGATTCTGCGTCCTCCGACACTTTGCTCTGTATATTCATTTGGTGAATTACCAAGGTCAAAGCCTGCGATTTTCCGGCAAAAACGTTCTCCCCCAAGAATATCGCCAGGAAGCTGCATCGCCCTGGCATCCATAACCGTTTCGGCAGGAACTACACTTGTTGCACCGGCAGAAAGTGCCGTTACAATTGTGCTTGTTGCGCGCAACACATCGATTACAAGTGCCGTTTTATGATGAAACTTAGCGGAACATGATTCATTCACACTGGATATGACCTGGACATGCATCACACAATTCCTTCTTTCTTGAATCATTTAATCGTAATTGTTTGCATGATCGATTAATTATTTACTATATGCTGCCACATGTAGGCAGGTGCCCTGCATGAAATGGAGACAAGCAAGCATATACATAAGACATCCATAAAAGTGAAAGGAGGTCCACGGAATGTGTTGAACAAAATAGTTCTTAGTATGGCAATGCTTCGAATATTGTCAGGCAGCATCGAGCTGTGCGCAGCATTAATTATGCTTCGAATGAATGACATCGAAAAGTCACTTATCGTAAATTCATCGCTGGCATTAATCGGGCCGCTAATTCTAATAGCAACAACGACTATTGGTCTTGTAGGTCTGTCTGATAAGCTTTCTGCTTCGAAGTTTATTTGGGTGGCTGTTGGTGTTACTTGTTTGATGATTGGCATATTGAAAAAATAATAGATTACAAATCTAGCAGAAACAGAAATGAAAGACATATTTTCATCTGACAAGCATACATATGTAACGACGTTAGACAATCAAAGGGGAGTGATGGAAGTATGCTATCCCATGTATCGCATTTATTGCCGCTAGAGGTGAAAAAGCTGCTTGATCAACTTCCTCTAGATGTCAAAGGGATGCTTGAAGAAATAAGAATTCGGGAAGATCGACCACTGGAGATCGCTTACCGAGGAATTTCCAAATTCGTGGCAACTGACGGGGCGCTCAGACAACTCTCAGATGGAGCGTTCAAACCAACTGCAGAGCAGTGTAGAAAGCTGCTGGAGCGAATAACGAATTATTCGTTATACGCCATGGAAGAGGAGCTTCGGCGAGGATATATTACCGTATCGGGTGGACATCGAATCGGGCTTGCAGGTCGGACGATTCTAGACGGTGGAACGGTGCGGGGAATCCGGGATATCGGGGGCTTCAACATCCGAATCGCGCGTGAAGTCATAGGAGCTGCTAGGCATCTTATGCCTAAGCTGATAGACCGAACGCGAGGATCAATTAGTTCAACACTCATATTGGCACCGCCTCAGCAAGGTAAAACAACATTGGTAAGAGATATCGCTAGATCAACTAGTTATGGACTTTGGACAGGCAGCGACTCTAATGGAAGCGGTGGTAAAAAAGTAGGCATCATTGATGAAAGATCTGAAATTGCAGCATGTGTTAGAGGCATACCTACTTTTGATGTTGGTCCAAGAACAGATGTGATGGATGCTTGTCCTAAGGCAGAAGGAATGATGATGCTTCTTCGTTCGATGTCCCCTGAGGTGCTGATTGTTGATGAGATAGGTCGGCCGGAGGATGCTGATGCAATTCGTGAAGCGAGCCATGCAGGGGTAAGTGTCATTGCGACTGCACATGCCTTTGACATTCATGATGCGAAAGGACGACCAGAACTTCTGAAGTTGGTTCAGGATGGGACATTCACGCAAATAGTGGAGTTGAAGCGAACAAACGACGGAGTCATGCATCGCATTGTAAGCGCAAAAACCATGTTGGATACCCCTTCAACAAGAGGCAAGGAACATATACATGCTCATGGTTCTCTCAGCATCATGGGGCGAAGCCGAGTTGATGAGCTATGAAGTTGATTGGAGCAGTCCTCATACTGCTTGCAGGCACATTGATTGGTTTTCAACAGGCTGCACGATTTTCCGAACGACCAAAGCAGTTGAAGCAGCTTGCACATGTACTTCAAAGGCTGGAAACGGAAATCGGCTATGGTCATACGCCACTTCCTGAGGCGCTAGAGAGGACAGCAGATGCTGCATCCGAGCCTCTAGCCTCGATGTTAAGATCAGCAGCTTCAGGTGTATTGAAGGCGGAAGGACTGTCGTTTCAAGAGAGCTGGGGAGAAGCGATTAAAGCCCATTGGGGCGAAACTTCTATGAAAAGTAACGAGCAGGCAGTCATTCTGCGGCTCGGATCAACACTTGGCATAAGCGATAAAGAGGATCAAATGAAACATCTGCGACTAGCTTTATTACAACTTAAAGCTGAAGAGGACGCAGCAAGAGACGATCAAGGACGATATGAGAAAATGTGGAAAAGTCTCGGAGTGCTGTTCGCTGTGCTGATCGTCATTTTGATGGTGTAAGAGGGTGCGCTGCTTATGAATATCGATGTTAGCGCCATATTTCAAATCGCTGGGATCGGCATTATCATCGCAATGATTCATTCCGTTCTGAAGCAGATGGGAAAGGAAGACATGGCGCATTGGGTCACCGTTATCGGATTTGTAGTCGTCTTGTTTATGGTCGTTCGGATGCTCAATGAATTGTTCCAGGAAATCAAAACGATCTTTTTGTTCCAGTAGGTGAACGAAGTGGAGATTATACAAATTGTCGGCATCGGCTTAATGGCATCCGTACTCATACTAGTAGTAAAAGAACAGAAGCCGATGTTTGCTTTCCTTCTAGCAGCATTTACAGGACTTTTTATCTTTCTTTATGTAATCGGCAAGATTGAAGCAGTCATTACAGTATTAGAAGATTTAGCGAATCGCTCCGGCATACCCTCTATTTACTTGAAGACGGTGCTGAAAATAATCGGAATCGCTTATATTGCCGAGTTTGGAGCACAAATTGTACGAGATGCGGGGCAAGAGAGCATCGCCTCAAAAATAGAATTTGCCGGCAAAGTATTCATTCTCGTCATGGCTATACCGATTATCAGCGTTATTGTCGAGACCGTCATCGGATTGCTGCCGGCGGGGAGTTGACCAATATGTTGCCGTCAAGTGACATGCGAAGCAGGGCCAAACTGTTGCTGTTCCTGTTCGTTACATTATTTTGCTTCTCGTTTATGTCTTCGATTAGCAAAGCTGAAGGTGAGCCTAATGGAACGACTACGACACCTACAGCCAAAGAACTGACAGAAGAACAGCTTGGCGGACTTGGGACAGAACCTGTCGAGCATTATTGGAACAAGCTCCGCAGTGATTATGGCGGCTATTTCCCAGATCAAGGTGTACCAAGCTTCGGTGAAATGCTTATGCCGGGCGGAGGAATGAATCTGTTGGACGTGTTTCAAGGACTGCTCAAGTATTTATGGCATGAGGTGCTCTACAATGGAAAACTACTCGTCACAATCATTATGCTAACCGTATTTAGTATGGTACTTGAGACGCTGCAAAACGCTTTTGAAAGAAATACGATCAGTAAAGTTGCATATTCGATCACATATATGGTGCTTGTTATTATAGCTGTCAACAGCTTTCATGTGGCAATTGGTTACGCAAGAGAAGCTATTGAAAACATGATTACTTTCATGCTTGCTATGGTGCCGCTTCTCCTCACGTTGCTTGCTTCAATGGGTAGTCTAATTACGGTATCGGTTCTGCATCCACTCATTATTTTTATGATCCATGTTGTAGGTACCGTCATCTACACGATTGTATTTCCATTATTGTTTTTCTCTGCTGTGCTTCATATCGCCAGTGCCTTGTCAGAAAAATTTAAAGTGACACAGCTTGCTAATCTACTTCGAACAATCGCTGTTGGTCTGCTTGGTGTGTTGCTTACTATATTTCTAGGTGTTATTTCAGTCCAAGGAGCAACTGGAGCAGTAACAGACGGAGTGACTTTACGAACGGCTAAGTTCGTCACAGGCAACTTTGTTCCGGTAGTGGGCAGAATGTTTTCGGATGCGGCAGACACGGTTATTTCGGCCTCGATGCTCGCAAAAAATGCAATTGGTTTAGCGGGCGTTATCATATTATTGTTCTTGAGTGCTTTTCCAGCATTAAAAATATTAACGCTAGCGCTAATCTATAACATCTCGGCCGCTATTATGCAGCCGCTTGGCGACTCTCCAATCGTGGGATGCTTGCAGACGATTGGTAAGACGATGATATACGTGTTTGCTGCACTTGCTGCTGTTAGTCTCATGTTCTTTTTGGCAGTAACGATCATTTTGACCGCTGGTAATGCTGCAATTATGGTTCGTTGAGCAATAGACTTTCGAAGAAAGTTTTGCTCTGTAATTGCTTGCGAAGCGAGTTTTGTTTCGCTGCTGCTTAAGAAGTGAGTTTTGCTTCGCACTTGCTTACGAAGTAAGTTTTGCTTCGCACTTGCTTACGAAGTAAGTTTTGCTTCGCAAAACTTTGGGGGAGGTGAGCTCAATGTGATGGCGTGGTTAAGCGATTGGCTTAGAGATATTATTGCGGTCATCCTACTCGCCGTATTGGTAGAGCTGATGCTCCCGAACAAAGCTATGCAGCGTTATGCAAGGCTTGTGATCGGATTGTTTATACTGCTTACGATACTTTCGCCAATTCTTCGTCTCTTGCAAGCTGATATGAGTGCAAGATTAGATGCTGGGATGGAAATTTGGAATGAACAAGCGATGGAACGCAATGTGAAGATGCCGACTCTTGAAGAAATTCAAAATAGAGCAAATGAAATTCGAAGTAAAAGAAATCAAGAAGCAGCAAAGCTAACAAAACTTGCGCTAGAAGAAGCAATGTTTAAGGAAATTGAAAAACAGACAGGAAATCAAGTGGAATCGGTTGATGTTGAACTTACTTGGAAGAAACAAGGACAAGGGGATCCTGTTCCCGAAATTGGGACAATCACCGTTTCGTTAAAGGCACAAATTAATAGAGATTCAGAAGGACAAGGGAATACGAGTGTTAAGGAAATTGCACCTGTAGCTGTAAATATAGAGGTTGAAAGTGTTGAAGTTAATCCAGCAGCAACAAGTGAATCGAATAAAGAAGAAGCTGGAGTAGGCTACATCAAAGTGAACAAGGCGGAAACACTCGCCATTCAAGGCGTTTTGGCGCAAGGCTGGAGCGTTCATAAAAAAAATATCTTTATCCGTCAGCGAGCTGATCCAAATGTTCCAAAGTGAAGGATTTGAAGGGAAGGAGGATGATTGGAATGGCTAAATGGTTAGAAGGATTAGAGTCTGCAATAGGTGGTGGTCCAAGCGGGCCCAAGCGTGTTCGGACTCTCAGAATTCTTCTTATTGTGGGAGGGATTGGAGCTGTTCTCATGCTTATAAATTCTTTTTTACCCTATAAAGGGGTAGAGCCCTCACTTCAGCAAACGAACCCTTTGCCTGTGGTTGATGGAACCTCCAATAAAGAAACATCCCCTAATTCTCCCTTTGAATCTATTGAAGGAACACTCGAAACACGGATGAAGGAGATTTTGGAGAAAATCGTTGGTGTCGGTACTGTTGATGTGATGGTCACGATTGACTCAACTGAGGAAATCGTCGTTGAAAGACATAAGCAAGAAACACAAACGATCACAAACGAAAATGATCCAAATGGGGGAGTGAGGCATATTACTTCGATTGGCAAGGATGGCCAAGTTGTTTTGAATGAAGTATCGGGTGACCAAAAGCCTATCATAACCAAAACGATTAATCCAAAAATCCGTGGGGTCATCATTGTAGCAAAAGGTGCAGAAAACGCCATGGTCAGAAGATTGATTATCAATGCAGTAGAAAAAGGTGTAGACGTTCCGATTAGTCGTATTTCAGTGGTGCCAAGCAAGCAATAGTATGGATACTTACGAAGCAAGTTTTGCTTCACAAAACTTTGGGTTAATGCTTACGAAGCAAGTTTTGCTTCACAAAACTTTGGGTTAATGCTTACGAAGCAAGTTTTGCTTCACAAAACTTTGGGTTAATGCTTACGAAGCAAGTTTTGCTTCACAAAACTTTGGGTTAATGCTTACGAAGCAAGTTTTGCTTCACAAAACTTTGAGGAGGATGTATATGAATACAAAAAGACAAACAATTTGGCTGGTTTCGATGCTTAGTTTGATGGTGATTTTATCCGCTTATTACTTGTTCACGCAAGACATGAACGATGCTGATAAGTTGTCGGGCAGCAAAACACCGGAACAAAATGTAACTGAGGTAGCAGGGAGCGGCGAAGTTGTTGTTGACGAAGTGATGAAAGCAACGGGAGTAAACGAAATTAGTGCAGTTAACCAGCAAGTACTTAACAAATTGGAGGAAGAAGGATTTGCTCAAGGCGGATTATTCAGTGAGTTGCTTGCAAAGCGTGAAAAAAGTTATTCCGATGCGAATGATCAAATTTTGTCGGAACTTGCTAATGTGAACCTTAAACAGGAGGAATCTGCTGCAGCATCAGCTAAGATGGCTCAATTGGAAGAGAAGTTCGATCGCATCAAAAATTTGGAGTCTGCGCTTATGGAACAATATAAGATAGCGTTGATTTCTGAAGAGAATGATCGATTCAAAGTCGTTGTTACTAGCGATAAGCTAGAGAAGAAAGAAGCAGCAAGCATAATCGATCAAGTTATGACTGCAATGGAAGTAAATGCAGATCGTATTTCAGTACAATTTGTGCCTGTTCCGCAATAAGTAACTAATGTACTTTAACTGACTCCGTTCGACACCGGCAATCAGCCGATCCGAGCGGAGTTTTTCGTGATTCTACTATTTAGTTGCCAGTTCGAAGATGAGATCATAATTGTAACTGATTGATCGGATGGGCTAGAAATGGTGGCTTGTACAAAAAATGATTCGTCTTGTTGTTTTTTTATGTTATAATGTTAAACGTTATGTGAAGAAGAGGAGTGATTACGTTCATGTTCAAGTTGAGCGAGATTAAAGAATTGATCAAGTTGGTTGATCAAACATCCGTTCAGGAGCTCGAAATTGAAAACGAAGGAGCACGTCTGCATATCCGTAAACCAGGAAAAACTGAAGTGGTGAATGTGCAAGCGGCTCCAATTACGCATACATATTCACAAACTCCGTTTGCGATGGCTCCACAACAGCCTCCTGTAGTTACTAGCGGACAGCCAGCTGTTCAAGAAGCAGCTCCGATTCCAGCTCCGGCTGCAAACCTTCATCAAATCGTTTCGCCGATGGTCGGTACTTTCTACAGTTCACCGACTCCGGAATCAGGACCTTTTGTTAAAGCGGGTGACCGTGTTCAAGAGAAGTCTGTCGTTTGCATTTTGGAAGCGATGAAACTGATGAATGAACTGGAAGCAGAAGTTAAAGGTGAGATCGTTGAAGTGTTGGTCTCAAATGGTCAGCTAGTTGAATATGGCCAGCCGCTGTTTCTTGTTAAAGCGGACTAAAACTTTTGTTCCCAATAGGGAAACTGTCGTCTGAAAGGGGTTCCTACGTGAAATTCCAAAAAATATTAATTGCAAACCGTGGTGAAATCGCAGTACGAATTATTCGTGCTTGTCGTGAGCTAGGAATCGGCACAGTTGCTGTTTATTCTGAAGCAGACCGTGATTCGCTCCATGTCCGACTTGCGGACGAAGCTTACTGTATCGGTCCAACCGCATCTAAAGATAGCTACTTGAATTTAACGAATATAATGAGCGTTGCTACAATAACAGAATGTGATGCTATCCATCCTGGTTATGGTTTCTTAGCAGAAAATGCTGATTTTGCTGAAATTTGTGAATCTTGTAATATTACGTTTATAGGTCCTTCACCAGAAGCAATTAGTAAAATGGGTGATAAAGCTGTTGCTAAGCTTACGATGAAAACAGCTAATGTGCCTATTATTCCTGGCTCTGATGGACTAGTCGAAAACATGGATGATGCAATCATTGTCGCTAGAGAAATCGGTTATCCCGTTATTATTAAAGCGACTGCAGGCGGCGGAGGCAAAGGCATCCGTATTGCAGATGATGAGGATTCATTAATTACTCAAATTACGACAGCACAGCAAGAAGCTCAAAAAGCTTTCGGCAATGCAGGCGTATATTTGGAGAAGTATTTGACTGGCATGAAGCACGTAGAGATTCAAATTATGGCGGACAAGCATGGTAATGCGGTGCATCTGTTCGAACGTGATTGCTCTGTGCAACGTAGAAGACAAAAGCTGGTTGAGGAAGCTCCTTGTCCAATTTTGACTCCTGAATTGCGTGAGAAGATGGGTTCTGCTGCTGTTCGTGCTGCTCTTGCAGTTCAATATTCAGGAGCGGGAACACTAGAATTTCTTCTTGGTCCGGATGACAAGTTTTACTTTATGGAGATGAATACTCGTATTCAAGTTGAACATCCCGTTACAGAAATGATAACGAACGTTGACCTGATTAAAGAAATGATCAGAGTTGCGGAAGGCAATCCTCTTTCATTCAAGCAGGAGGATTTATCTATTAATGGATGGTCTATTGAATGTCGTATTAATGCGGAAGACTCAGAACGCAATTTCATGCCTTCACCAGGGCATATCCCGTTTTATTTGCCACCTGGCGGAGCAGGGGTGCGAGTTGATAGTGCAGTATATCCTGGGTATACGATTTCTCCACATTATGATTCGATGATTGCAAAGTTAATTGTTTGGGGATCTACACGTGAAGAAGCGATTGCAAGAATGAAGCGTGCTCTGTCTGAGTTTGCAATCGAAGGTATTCGTACAACAATTCCGTTCCATCTTAAATTACTTAATCATCCTAAGTTTGTACAAGGGGATTTTGATATTAAATTTCTGGAAGAGCATGATATAAATGCATCTGATCTCACTGTCAGCAGAGATGTAAACAAGTCTCTTTAGTTTGTCATATTTCAGGCTGAATGTTATAGTATATAAATAAGATGCGGATCAATGCTTGGCTAGAGCCAAGTGCACGCAATATTAGGGAGGTGTACAACGAACATGAGTACGATAGCTGCTGATTATGAAAAAACAGAAATCGGTACGATTCAGATTGCACCTGAGGTTATTGAAGTTATTGCTGGTCTTGCTGCAGTTGAGGTAGAAGGCGTAGCTGGGATGAGTGGCGGTTTTGCAGGCGGTATTGCTGAATTGCTCGGTCGCAAAAATTTGTCCAAAGGCGTGAAGGTAGAAGTTGGTCAAAGGGAAGCTGCAGTTGACGTATCAATTATTGTTGAATACGGCAACAAAATTCCAGAGATTGCTTCAGCCATTCAAGTCAATGTGAAACGTTCAATCGAGATGATGACAGGTCTGCATGTAGTGGAAGTGAATGTTCATATCCATGACGTTTATTTCAAGCCTACTGAAAAGCTTGTTGAGGAAGAAAGCATTAACAGAGTCAAATAATAAAGTGTAAAGCGTTGAATTCGTACAACCCCCTCGTGATTGGGCATGCCGCTCGGCACAAGGGGGTTTTCATTAGGTCTGACGGGAGGAATGGCTGCGTTGATAAAAGTTGTGGACAAGCTACTTTTGTTTTTGTACAGCATCGTCATCGGGATTGTATCGGTGTTCATGATAAGTTTGGGGTTTGGATGGATAACGGATACTATGATGGTTGATCTATTGGGCGATTTCTATCGTCAAGAGTCCATTTCACTAACTGTTGGAGTGACGGGTATTATTTTGTTTCTTGTTAGTGCCCGATTTTTCATTGTATCCCTTCAACGTAACTCAGCTTCAACACAATCGATTGATCAACGGACAGAGTTTGGAGACATTCGTATTTCCATTGAAACAATCGAAAACTTAGCCTTAAAAGTTGCAGTCAAGCAGCGTGGTGTTAAGGATATAAAAGCGCGAGTTCGAGCGACAGATGCTGGTCTTGAAATTGTGCTTCGTGCAATAATAGATGGTGAACACGCTATACCAGTTCTAACTGAAGAAATTCAGCGTGCTGTTAAAGAGAGTATAGAAGAAATCACGGGAATACCAGTTACGAATGTTGCCGTGTTTGTTGCTAATGTTATTCAAGCAAATACATTCAAAAGCCGCGTAGAATAGAGGTGAACTTACCGATGTGGAGGGAGTTCTGGGGAATCTATTGGAAACGTTTGGTTGGAGCAGCAGTGGGTTTGTTTTTTGGAATCATCTATTTAGCATTTGGTTTCTGGGACATGCTTTTTGTAGCACTGCTTGTCTTCATCGGTTATTCGATTGGAAAAATGAAAGAGCAAATGAATGGAGAATTATTTTCTTGGCAGAGGTTATGGTACGCCCTGCAAGATAGGTTTCGTCCATTTCGATAATTCTGTGGTCTCCTCCGTACTCCGGATTTCGGACAGCCGCTAATTAGGGGCAGGGAGGAGATCATAGTTTTTTTCTGAAAAAATATTTGGCAAGAACGGATGTGTAGAACACATGAAACGCAGATTATCTAGGGAAATTACAGTTTCAAGTCTTTATCAATTGGAAATGAATGAGGTAACTCCGTCAGAAGCGATTGATATGCTTATGGAGGAACTTCGCCAAGAAAATGAAATTGAGGCAGATCCATCAGAAGTCGGAAGTACAGACGAGTTTGTACGTGAGCTTGTGAACGGCGTTCTGGAAAATAAGCAAGTTATAGATGGAATGCTTCAACAATATCTTACTGGTTGGCAGGTAGATCGATTGTCTCGAGTAGATAGACAAGTACTAAGACTTGCTTGCTATGAGATGGTATTTAGAGACGATGTACCTCCAGTTGCAGCGATTAATGAAGCTATTGAAGTTGCAAAACATTTCGGGACAGAGGAATCGGGCAAGTTCGTCAATGGTGTTTTAGGTAAATTGTTGCAGGAAATTGATGAACTAAAAGAATAGAACATTATTTTTATGGGGAAAAAGCTACTTAAAGGATAAAGGAGTCTGAAGCGGTTATGAGCGCACACATTATCGAAGGAAAAAAGATTTCTGAAGAAATACGGGGCGAGTTGATTCAAGAAGTTACCGCATTGAAAGAAAAAAACGTTATTCCCGGTTTAGCGGTTATACTTGTCGGTGAAGACCCTGCATCCAAAGTTTACGTAGGCTCCAAAGAAAAAACATGTGGGCAGCTAGGAATCTATTCGGAGGTACATCGTTTAGATGAAAATACATCCGAGATGGATCTACTTGCACTTATTGATCGTCTGAACGAACAATCTTCAATAAACGGTATTCTAGTTCAGCTTCCGCTACCTAAACATATTAATGAGAAGGCAGTAATTGATGCTATTAATATAGACAAAGATGTGGACGGATTTCATCCGCAAAGTGTTGGTAATTTAACTATTGGTGACAATAGTTTATTGCCATGTACACCTGCAGGTGTAATTGAACTAATAAAACGGAGCGGTGTGGACATTGCGGGCAAACATGCAGTCGTTATTGGTAGAAGCAACATTGTTGGCAAGCCAGTTGCAATGTTGTTATTGCGCGAGAATGCTACTGTTACAATTTGCCACTCTCGAACGACTAACATGGAAGTTATCGCGAAACAGGCGGACATCCTTGTTGTTGCAATTGGTAAAGCTAAAGCAATCGACAGCCGCTTTGTAAAACCTGGAGCTATTGTAATCGATGTTGGGGTCAATCGTCTTGAAAATGGCAAGTTAGCTGGCGATGTTGATTTCGATGATTGCATCAATAGTGCTAGTTACATTACACCAGTTCCTGGTGGTGTTGGCCCGATGACGATAACTATGTTAATGAAAAACACGATTACGGCGGCTAAAAGGGCAAACGGAATCGAGGTGTAAACCTTCTAATGGGAACTAATCCAAAAGTGTACTCCATCAAGGAGCTCAATAAATATATTCGCATGAAATTAGAAACGGATCATGTATTAGGTGATGTTTGGCTGCGAGGAGAAATATCTAATTTCACCCATCATTCAAGCGGTCATATGTATTTTACTCTTAAAGATAGCGATAGTAAGCTGAAATGCGTCATGTTTGCTTCTCATAATACACGGCTTCCTTTTATTCCTCGTGAAGGTACTAAAGTTATTGCAAGAGGAAACATTTCTGTTTTTGAACGAGATGGTAACTATCAGTTTTATGTAATGGCGATGCAACCTGACGGAATCGGCAGCTTATATCTTGCGTACGAGCAATTAAAAAGCAAGCTGGAACAAGAGGGTTTGTTCGCCTCTGCCCGTAAAAGGTCATTGCCGCCATTTCCTAAATCAATTGGTGTCATAACTTCACCTACAGGTGCGGCTGTAAGGGATATTATTACGACTATACAGCGTAGATACCCTTTAATACCAATCTATATTTATCCTGTTCTAGTTCAAGGAAAGCAAGCGGCACCTGCTATTGTGAATGCAATAGAAGCGATGAACCGATTTGGAGAATGCGACGTATTAATTGTTGGGCGTGGCGGAGGTTCACTTGAGGAGCTATGGGCATTCAATGAGGAAGCAGTTGCAAGAGCGATAGTGAAATCCGATATTCCAATTATTAGTGCGGTTGGTCATGAAACGGATTTTACGATTGCTGATTTTGTTGCTGATTTGCGTGCTGCTACCCCAACAGCTGCTGCTGAGCTTGCGGTTCCTCAAATAACAGAGCTTTTGCAGAGCAAGAATCGGTTGGAGCAGCGATTAATTGCAGCATTGCGCTTAACTGTTCGAATTGATAAAGAACGTTTGCAACGAGTAAGAAGATCACCTTTTTTCTTACATCCTCGCAGATATTTGTTGGACCAAGCGCAACGACTTGATCGTTTGAAGGAATTGCTCAACGAGAGAACTTCTCGTTTGACAATGAAGGAGCATGCACGACTAGCCAAGCTACAATCGCAATTGGCTGCACATCATCCTGGTGAGCGCGTTAATTATGCGGCTAAGAGGTTAAGTGGAGCAACACATCAGTTGGAGCTCGCATCAACTGCATTGGTGAAATCAGGCAAGTTGCGTTTGCAAAGCGGGATAAAGCAACTTGATGCGTTAAGCCCACTAAAAGTAATGGCAAGAGGTTATAGTCTTGTATATGATGTGGACAAGAATCGGTTAATAAAATCCATTGAAGATGTAACGGTAGGCGATGACGTTCAAGTTAAACTGGCACATGGCGGAATGACTTGCCGCGTTCAATCCCTAACAGGAGGTTCGAACGATGAAAAAAGCAGTGAAGAGCGATGAGCTTAGTTTTGAGCAAGCGATGGAACGTCTAGAGTCTATCGTTGCCAAGCTTGAAAACGGTGACGTTCCTTTAGAAATGGCTATCGAATTGTTTCAAGAAGGTATGAAGCTTTCCCATTTGTGTGGAGGTAAGCTAGAGCAAGTCGAGAGTAAAATTGAGTTGTTAATCGATTCAGAGCAAGGTTTCGAGAAAAAAACGTTTGTTGCAGCAAACGAAGACAAAGGGGAATAAGATTGAACGCTAGCGTCGCAACTTCAACTTATTTGAAAGAATGTGCAGCCCAAATTGGGCTGGCGCTTCAAACTTCACTCCCGTTAGAATGGGATGTACCACAGCAGCTTCGTGATGCAATGCAATATTCTCTTGATGCAGGTGGTAAGCGAATTCGACCTGCCCTTGTATTGACAGCAGCTCAAGCGATAAATGGCTCATCATTGCACTATGAAAGTGCAATGCCTATCGCATGTGCTGTTGAATATATACATACATATTCTTTGATCCACGATGATTTGCCAGCGATGGACAATGATGACTATCGGCGTGGAAAACCTACAAATCATAAAGTGTTCGGTGAAGCGATGGCAATTCTTGCTGGAGATGCATTGCTTACACATGCATTTCGTTTAATTCCACAAGCTGCGCGCCAAAGTGATGTTAGCCCTGAGATAGCATTGGCAATTGTTGAAGATTTGGCTACTCTTGCGGGAGCATCTGGCATGGTTGGCGGGCAAGCCGCAGACATGCTTGGGGAACAAGGAATTACCGCTATTGGCGAGTTAGAGTATATACATTTGCACAAAACAAGCGATTTAATTGTATTTTCTGTTGTATCTGGCGGTCGAGTTGGCGGAGCTGATAAAAGTCAGCTAGAAAAGTTAGCCCTCTACGGACGGAATATCGGTTTAGCATTCCAGATTCAAGATGACATATTGGATTTGATTGGTGATGAGCAGAAGCTTGGTAAAAAAACGAATAGTGATGTCGCTCAACAAAAAGTAACATATCCGTTCCTTATAGGGATGGAGGAGAGCGTAGCTTTAGTTAAAAAGTTAACTCAAGAAGCAAAAACTGCTATTTTAGAAGCAAACCTTGCAGAGCCTGAACGATTGTTGCAAATTGCCGATTATTTAGTGCAACGGGACCATTGACAGACTTTACAATTGTTCAAGTGATTGGGCAACTGAATGGTATTGTGCTATAATAGGTAAAATGTAGAAGTGTATAGGACAGTTAATAGCTGTTCTCGAAAGTGAGGAAAGTAACGTGCTGCTGGATCAAATAGATGGACCTCAAGATTTGAAAACGCTAAATGTTGCTCAACTAGAGCAGCTTTCCGATGAAATCCGACAGTTTCTTATCGAGAAATTATCCATTACAGGAGGTCATCTTGCTCCCAATTTGGGTGTCGTCGAATTGACCTTGGTTATGCATTACTTATTTAATAGTCCGGATGATAAATTTATATTTGACGTTGGTCATCAATCTTATGTACATAAGATTTTGACAGGACGTATGGACCGATTTAATACTCTTCGCAAATACAAGGGCTTGTGTGGATTTGTTAAAAGAGCTGAAAGTGAACATGATGTCTGGGAAGCCGGCCATAGCAGTACATCGTTGTCTGCTGCAATGGGAATGGCGTTAGGCAGAGATCTAAAAGGTGAAAGTAATCGTGTAGTTGCTGTAATCGGTGACGGTGCTCTTACAGGCGGTATGGCATTAGAAGCACTTAACCATATTGGTCATGAGCAACGGAAGATGATTGTCATTCTTAACGATAACGAAATGTCTATTGCGCCCAATGTAGGTGCGTTGCATCACTATTTAGGTAAAATAAGGACCGATCGTCACTACCATAAAGCAAAAGATGAACTTCAGCATCTGCTGAACAAAATACCGGCGATAGGCGGGAAGCTTGCAAAAACAGCGGAGCGCGTAAAGGACAGTCTAAAATATTTGCTAGTCAGCGGTATTTTGTTCGAGCAATTCGGACTAACATATTTAGGTCCAGTGGATGGACATGATGTGGAAGGGCTTATCGATATTTTGAAGCAAGCAGATGCAATGCCTGGCCCAGTACTTGTTCATGTACTTACGATTAAAGGAAAAGGTTATTTACCTGCTGAAGCTGATTCGCATAAGTGGCACGGTGCTTCGCCATACAAGATTGAATCTGGCCAAATGGTCAATTCTGTAGGGCCGCCAATGTATACGAAAGTATTTGGCGACATGCTCATTGAGCTTGCTGATCAAGATGAGCGAATTGTAGCTATTACACCTGCAATGCCGGGAGGCTCGGGCCTTCTAGACTTTGCAAAAAAATATCCAAAACGTATGATTGATGTTGGAATTGCTGAGCAACATGCTGCAACTATGTCTGCTGCAATTGCGATGGAGGGTCTTAAGCCTGTATACGCCGTGTACTCAACATTCCTTCAAAGAGCGTATGACCAGGTCGTACACGATATTTGCAGGCAAAATGCAAACGTTGTATTTGCAATAGATCGAGCAGGTTTTGTTGGACCAGATGGAGAGACACATCAAGGCGTATATGATATTGCGTTTTTACGTCATCTACCTAATTTAGTGCTAATGATGCCTAAAGATGAGAATGAGCTGCGACGCATGATGAAAACAGCTTTCCTTTATAACGAAGGACCAATTGCTATACGTTATCCAAGAATAAACGGAGCTGGTGTTGAAATTGACGCTGATCCGTTGCCGATTCCAATTGGCACATGGGAAACGCTTCGTGAAGGTGATGCTGTTGCTGTTCTTGCAATTGGCCCAATGATTGGTGTGGCTGAACAAGCGGCCGATCAATTATTGATTGAAGGCGTTAAGGTAGAAGTTGTAAACGCAAGATACATTAAGCCGCTGGATGTGACAATGTTATTGTCATTAGCAGAACAGGGCAAAAAGATTATTGTGTTGGAGGAAGGTTCAGAGTTAGGCGGTTTTGGTAGCTCTGTTCTTGAATTCTATTCGCAGCAAGGTCTATATAACGTTCCTGTTCGAATTATTGGCATTCCAGATCTATTCGTGGAGCATGGCTCTATAGAGCAGCAACGTGAAGAAATAGGCTTAACAGCCCATCGTGTTGCAACTGAATTGCGCTCGATGTTAGCTGTCAGCAATAAACGCGTTACCGAGCAAGTGTAACGATCGAGGAGACCCATGACAACCACTCAGAAAGAACGAATAGATGTGCTTCTTGTGGAGCTAGGCTTCTTCGATAGTAGGGAGAAGGCGAAAAAAGCGTTGATGGCAGGTCTTGTACTTGTTGACAACGAGCCAATAGACAAAAGTGGAATGAAAGTTCCGCGTATCGCTGACATTAAGGTAAAGGGTGCAATCCATCCTTATGTCAGTCGTGGCGGCTTGAAACTAGAAAAAGCAATACGCGAGTTTAATATTGAGCTCGAAGACAGAGTAATGTTGGATATTGGAGCTTCCACTGGAGGTTTTACGGACTGTGCTCTTCAAAACGGGGCATCCTATGTATATGCAATCGATGTAGGATATAACCAATTGGATTGGTCACTTAGACAGCATGAGAAAGTAAATGTAATGGAAAGAACCAATTTCCGTTACTTGAAGCCAGAGCAGTTGGAAGGTCCTCCAGCAACTTTTGCAAGTATTGACGTTTCATTTATTTCACTTAAGCTGATTTTGCCTACATTATCGACACTTATGGCAGAAGGTTCAGGAATTGTGGCTTTAATTAAACCGCAATTTGAAGCTGGCAGAGAAAAGGTAGGCAAGTCTGGTGTCGTTAGAGAGCCAAGTGTTCACTTAGAAGTACTTGAAAATGTGCTCAATAACGCGTCAGAACTAGGTTTTAAATTACAAAATGTTACTTTCTCTCCGATTACTGGTGGCGAAGGGAACATAGAGTTTCTCGCATATTGGTTATGGATGAATGAACCCAATGAAGCCGTGCCAAATGAATTTGATCTAAAGAAATTGGTGGAGCAAGCAAATGGGACATTCAAAATAACTAAATAATTAATTGCAACCAGGAAGGGTGCCGATCAGTTTAATTACTGTAAGGCATCTTTTTTTACTTTACATGCGGGACCATAATTTGATAAACTTATACCAAACAAACGTTCGCTTTCATTGTATGACCAATGGTGAATGAGGTGTTAGCCATAGAAACGTATGGAGATTGGTTAATTATGTTAATCGCAGGCTCTTTGCTTGCAATATGGGCATACAAAGCCTTTTATCGATGGTTGCATACTCCGGTTAATGTGAATCGGATTAAGCTCGGTAAGGGAGGCGCAATTGGAGATAATGATGAGAATGTATCATTGCTTGAGCGATCAGGTTATGTTGTCTCATCAGGCAAACATGTAATTCCTATCCCAATTGAGTTAGATGATACGCCACTTGGAAGTGGCTCTCGAATATATATTGATTATATTGCAGAGAAAGAAGACTGCACATATGTGGTGAAGACTGCACGTGACCGTTTGCCAATGGATTGGACGGCTAGTGGAGTAAGGGATAGATTGCTGGTATATTCGTTATTGCTACCGGACTGTACGGGTGTGTTGTTTATAGATGCAAAGGAAGGCATCATTCGCAAAATTACTTTCCAACTTGGAGATTAACTATCAATGGGGGTACCATATGAAAAGCATGAGACAGTTTAAAATTAGAGAAATCATTATGGGTGGAGAAATTGAAACACAGGAAGATCTAGTTGAAGCGCTGCGGGGCTCAGGTATGCAAGTTACTCAAGCGACAGTATCACGAGATATTAAGGAACTGATGCTAGTTAAAGTGCCAGTGACAGAAGGCCGATATATTTATTCAATGCCAATGGAACAACAACGACAAAATCCTATACATAAACTAAAAAGAGCGATGCTTGATCACTTTACGCATATCGATTTCTCGAATAATTTAGTTGTGTTGAAATGTTTGCCGGGGACTGCCAATGCAATTGGTGGAATGATCGATAATATGGAATGGACAGAAGTGATGGGCACGATCTGTGGGGATGATACGATACTTATTATTTGTCGTACTACGGAGCAGAGCGAACTCATCGTAGAACGACTGCTTGCCGTAATGAACTAGAGAGGGGATCAAACCATGCTGCGCGAGCTATCTATACGTAATTTAGCTGTCGTCGAAGAAGTAAGCGTTACATTTCATCGTGGATTTCATGTGTTAACTGGAGAAACAGGTGCAGGTAAATCAATCATCATTGATGCGCTGAGCTTAGTTGTTGGTGGAAGAGGCTCCGCAGACATGGTTAGATATGGTTGTGATAAAGCGGAGATGGAGGCAATGTTCGATTTAGTGCCAACACATCCAGTATGGAGACAACTTGACCGATTAGGCGTTCAATACAGCTCTGAAGAAATGTTAGTCATTAGACGTGAATTATCTTCTCAAGGGAAAAGCAGCAGCCGTGTGAATGGTCAACTGGTGACGATTACAATGCTTCGGGAAATTGGTGAATGTCTCGTTAATATTCATGGCCAGCATGAACATCAATCTTTGCTGCGTACGGATCAGCATTTGGAATGGCTTGATCTGTTTGGTGGTGATCTGTTGCTTGAACGGAAGCAACAATATAAGAATGTATATCAGCAATTGCAACAGGTGCGTAATTCACTTAAGGAGCTTGAAGATTCTACTCGCCACAATGTGCAGATGCTCGATTTATATCGTTTTCAAATCGAAGAGATTACAAGCGCGCATCTTAAGCCATTAGAAGAAGACGTATTAATTGATCAGCGTAGAAAGCTTACTTATGCTGAGAAGCGTATAGATGCCGTGTCAGAGGCTTATGCGTTGATGTATGGCGGCAAGGGGTTAGATGCTTTCAGCAAAGCAATATCAAAGCTAAATGATATTCAAAGTTATGATTCAGAAGTACTTGGTCCTATGCTTGAACAGCTGCAATCTGCGTTCTATCAAGCAGAAGACGCCGTATTTCAGCTTCGTAATTACCGTGATGGGATCGAATCCAATCCAGAGGAGCTTTCTAATATTGAGGACAGGCTGGATTTAATTAATGGATTAAAACGTAAATATGGGGAAACGATACCTGATATATTGGCTTATTTAGAGCAAACAACTGCTGAACGAGATAAAATCGAAAACCGTGATGAACTGCTCGAAGAATTGCGTAAACAAGAAGAAGAAAAATTTATACAAGTGGCTGAACTTGCTAATGAACTGTCGCAACTGCGTCTACATGCTTCGAAACGATTGTCGCAATCGATTGAAGTCGAGTTGCAGCAACTTCAAATGCCAGCTGCTAAATTTCAAGTTCAATTAGATCGACCATTAGAGGAAGATTATTCAGCGATAAGAAAAGTGATGAATGCTAATGGAATCGATTCTGCTGTATTTATGCTCACCACTAATCCTGGTGAGCCGCTCAAGCCGTTGAATAAAATTGCTTCCGGTGGAGAAATGTCGCGTATTATGTTGGCACTCAAAAGTATATTTGCTGAAATTGACCAAATACCTGTACTTATTTTTGATGAAGTGGATACTGGCGTTAGTGGTCGTGCTGCTCAGGCAATTGCAGAGAAATTATCTAGACTTGCTGCTAAATGTCAAGTTTTTTCAATCACACATTTACCTCAGGTTGCTTGCATGTCAGACCATCATTATGAAATTAAGAAGCAAGTGATTGGAGAGCGGACATCTACATCCGTCAATCAACTCATTAATGAAGCGCGGATTGACGAGCTTGCACGAATGCTTGGCGGGGTGGAAATAACGGAAAAAACAAGGCATCATGCACAAGAAATGCTTGATTTAGCACATGGACTGAAAGGAGCGTAAAGGTAGGTAATAAGGGAATGTTTTTGCGGACATAAAAGATGGATCGAAGGGTAACTTAAAGGTACGCCATTGGCGATTAATCCTTTTTCGTCATGCGATGGAATGACAGGGAGCGTGAAATCATTGAACTCCAATCAACGGAAGCGATGGTTTGGCTTGGTTCTCGTTATCCTCGTGTGTACGGTTGGTTTCTCCACTCCGTTTCAGCATTTTGCCGCATTCCCGAATGAACTACGTTTATTCTCTGGCCAAATGAAGCGACTTCAATATGGAGTACCCGTACATGCGGAGGTAACGGTAGATCCACAAATGCTGCAAATTAACGGAACTTCGGAGCATTCCTTATCCGTTAATTTGAACGAACCATTTTCACTACAGCCAAATCAAAGCGGTCAAACCAACATGAAAGTGAAATTATTTGGTAAAATCCCTTTCAAAACGATTAAAGTCAATGTCGTACCTGATCTTCGTGTTATACCTGGAGGACAGACTATTGGCGTCAAGGTCAAATCTGCTGGAATATTAGTCGTTGGACATCATCAGGTTATGGATCGTGAAGGTGCCAAGCAATCACCTGGAGAAGCGGCTGGCTTAAAGATGGGGGATTTGATTGTAAGTATTAATAATGTGCCAATCAATGAAGTTCATAAAGTTGGTGAGCATTGCGAAAGATTTGGAAATGATAAGCAGCCTTTGCAAGTAACATATAAGCGAGGTGGGCAGCTTAATCAGACCAAGTTGAGCCCTGTTTATGATGCTGATGATCATGCATGGCGATTAGGTCTGTATATTCGTGATTCTGCAGCCGGAGTTGGAACGTTAACCTTTTATGCACCTGATCAAGGCGTCTACGGGGCATTGGGACATGTTATAACGGATATGGATACACAAACACCTATTGAGGTAGGAGAAGGTCAAATACTTCAATCAAATGTTATTTCCATAAACAAAAGTCAAACCGGCGAACCAGGAGAAAAAAGAGCTCAGTTCGTCAAAGAAGGAAAAATATTAGGCAATATTGAACGAAATACACCCTTCGGAATATTCGGGAAGATGAATGAAGCGCCTACACATAGTTACAGCGCTAAATCTTTGCCTGTAGCATTTGCTGAGGATGTTAAAGAAGGACCAGCTCAAATACTTACTGTTGTTAATGGACAGAAGGTGGAGCGTTTCAATATCGAAATTGTACATGTATCCAAGCAATCAGGACCAGCAACAAAAGGTATGGTAATAAAGATAACTGATAAGCGTTTACTAAGTAAAACGGGTGGAATCGTACAAGGAATGTCAGGTAGTCCAATTTTACAGGATGGTAAGCTTGTTGGGGCAGTCACACATGTATTTGTTAATGATCCATCTTCTGGATATGGATGCTTTATCGAGTGGATGCTTCAGGATGCAGGGGTTTTATTGAAATCTTCTTTAAAACGTACTGGTGAAGCAGCATAAGTGATTTGAGCTTCTTAGGCATTAAAGGAACGTCTTCTGCAGATTTTCTATTCTGCATGAGGCGTTTCTTTTTATCAAAGATCAATTTGAAATTTGTCGAACAAACCCGAAAAAGTACGGTTAATGCAATAAATTATTTATTATATCGAAATGTTCCAAAAAAATAAAGAAAAAAGATTTTCGACAGAAGGAATTCTATGTTGAGTGTCGAAAACTTTAGTCAGACAGCAAATGAACGATGACATAAATATCATTTAGAGGAGGATTAGACTTTGCATAAGATCGAGGTATTGTTAGCAGACGACAACAGAGAATTTACAAACTTGTTATCGGAATACATATCGGAACAGAGTGATATGAATGTTAGTGGTGTTGCGTATAACGGTGAAGAGGTAATCAGACATCTGGAACATACAAGAAATATACCAGATGTGTTGATCCTTGATATTATTATGCCTCACTTGGATGGACTTGGTGTGTTGGAGAGGTTAAAGGAAATGAACTTGTCGCCAATGCCAAAAATTATTATGCTTACAGCATTTGGCCAAGAAAACATTACCCAAAAAGCTGTACAATTGGGTGCCTCTTATTACATATTGAAGCCATTTGATATGGATATATTGGCTAATCGTATTCGGCAACTTGTTGGCAACACAACGTTCTCATCCACTGCTAGCTATAGCACTGGAACTACGACAATTAAATCGAACGTCGTACCGCTTGCGAAAGGCAAAAACCTGGATGCAAACATTACAAGCATTATTCATGAAATTGGTGTACCTGCTCATATTAAAGGATACCAGTATTTGCGCGAAGCGATTACGATGGTATACAACAATATCGAGATTTTGGGAGCAATTACGAAAACGCTCTATCCAGCAATCGCAGAGAAGTTCAAAACAACGCCTTCCCGCGTTGAACGTGCGATCCGCCATGCTATTGAAGTAGCTTGGACACGCGGTAACATTGACAGCATCAGCCACCTCTTTGGCTACACAATCAACATTAGCAAGTCCAAGCCTACTAACTCGGAGTTCATCGCGATGGTGGCTGACAAGCTAAGAATTGAGCACAAGGTTTCATAAGAGAGTTACGCGCGAAAGCCCTGTAGAAGCCAATTCGGCTTTTTACAGGGCTTTTTATCTTTAGTTAACATAAGGTGTAGAAATAATGTCTATATTAGCATGACTTTGTTGCAATGATAGGCAAACCTTACATTATTGTTAGATTCAATCCAATAAAGCTATGTTACTATGGAGAAAGGAATTAGGCTCGGAATTGAACGATGAAGAAAGAAGGTTAACTAGCAACATGAATGACTATTTATTTCCTATTAAGCAGGCGTTTTTTACGTTTCCGTTTTTAGCTTTTGCACTTACTATTCCATTTTTGATTGTGCAGTACAGAAAATATGGCTATGTGAATAAGCTGCGTGCAGTTATTTTGTATTCATTGCTGCTCTATTCTATCACCGCGTATTATCTCGTCATATTGCCATTACCCAAGGTAATAGATAATTGCACAGGATACGGATCTATCTGGTCCTATATGCAATTGCAGCCTTTTTCGTTTGTAAGTGATATTGCAAGAGAGACTAATTTTGCTTGGAACAGCATGTCCTCATATGTAGCATTATTACAGGAACGATCATTTCTGCAAGTTATATTTAATGTAGTATTAATGATTCCACTTGGTATTTTTTTGCGATATTATTTCAGATTTCGGTTGATAGGTACTGCATTTATAGCTTTTCTCGTATCGCTCTTTTATGAGACAACACAAGTAACAGGTCTATATGGCTTCTATTCGTGCCCATACCGGTTATTTGATGTTGATGATCTTATTTTGAATACAAGCGGAGTTATTATAGGGTTTATTGTAGCGCCAATTCTTAATTATTTGTTACCTCGATCAGACAAATTAGATGAGAAGGTTAATCTGAATGAAGTGAAAGTGGGCCTGATTAGACGCGGCATCTCGTTTGCAATTGATATGTTTGTTCTGATGATTGTTTCTAGCGTCATTTACATTATTTTATATGGATCAGGTTCAATAGCTTTAGGAACAACCCCAGACTCAGCTTCGTTCTGGATGATAGCGTCAGGAATAGCCGTACTTATTTATTTTGTTGCATTTCCTGCAATGTTTGGCGGCAGGACGTTGGGGAAATGGATTACACGTATTCATATCGTTGAGGATAATAAACGTGATACAAAAGGATTCATTTCATGGAAAGGTTTGCTGAAGCGTTATGCACTGCTCTATTTTGGGATTTTCGGTACGATTAGATTGTTGGTCTTCATATCTGATTATGGTGATATTCCAATCGAAGCTGTTGTTGGTATAAGGATCATTATTTTTATGGTTGTACTAGTATTTGCGGTTCATATCGTTTGGAGCATGCTCAAAGGTGATAAACTTTTGTTCTACGAGCGAATCAGCGGAACACGAAATGTTGTCACTACTGTCTCTAAAAGTGAGGAACAAGTGGAGTTGCCGACTTCTGATGCAGGCATTATACCTAGTGAGGATACGATAGCATCGTTGATAGAGGCTGAAAGAAATAACCAATCTAAGCAGCAGGAACGGACAGAAAAACATCAGAGGGTTGATAATCGGTCAGAAAACCTTCACACAAAAGATGTTCAGACAGAAGCCGCAGTTGATGACAATTCCCACTTTAATCATTCTGTTCCGGAATTACATGAGCGTGAAAGTAATGATCAGTCGAAGCAAGTAGACATTGAGCTAGAAAAGTTGAAAAAGAAGCTCGCTCAAGCGAAAAAGGATGAGTAATGTTTAAGAAATCTCAATAATAGTTCAACGGATACCATTTCATTATTGGCTCTCAAACCCAATAATGAAATGGTATTTTTTTAGAAGATTATAAAAGTAAAACCATTAAACTTTATTTGCTTTTCCCTTACAACGCGAAAAAATGATTTTAGCTAAACTAATTTTCATATTTATTTTCTGTTTTTAGGTATGCGCAATAAGTCTACAGCGACAACAATTACAACTGCTATGATTATAGGAATACTGTTAAATGCAATGCTTTCTGATGGCAGCAGCCCCCGGAACTTTCAAACTGCATATTTTAACTCATCAATTTGTGAAGTTAGAGCGTCATTTATACTTTGATTGAAGAACAGCAAGAAGTTTTCCTGTGAGAAGACCAATGAGGAAAGTAACGACTACTACTAAGTTAATATAAGAACGATCTTTAGCATTTAAACCCATTTCAACAAAAAGATCAGAGATCCAGAAAATACTGCTGCACATTATAATTAGGAAAATCAAAGATGGAATTGAAAGTATCAAACGTGTCCGTACTGACTTGTTTTTAGAGTTCATTTTACCTCCTGTTTATTTTTTTGATTTACTACGAATAACCATATCTTATAGAACCTTCTAAATACAACTTAAAATGATTTATTATAATGTAAAATAAATAGGCGATATGCTATAGTTTTAATAATTGTAAAAATGAAAGAATGGGTGAATTACAATTGAGCTTGTTTTCGGACTTAAGACAGTTTAGCCGCGTAACTGGAGCAAAGCGATTAATATTGTGTTTATTCTTTTATGGCATTGGACTCGGAATTCTTGCACCGATGAGTTCGATTTATTTAAGCGATCATATTGGATTAACAAAAGGTCAAATTGTTGCTGTTTTTGCCATTTCCGGACTGCTAAATATGGTGGTGACCATTACTGTCGGAGCATATAGTGACCGAATGAGAAGCAAGAAGTTGCTTGCCATGCTCGCTGCAATCATATGTATGGTTGGGTTATTATTTTATATGAGAGCCGATAGCTTTGAGGAAGCGCTCGTTAGTATGAGCATTGCAAGCGCGCCATCAGGATTAATAATGGGACAAATGTTTGCGATGTCACGTTTGCATTTTACGAAATATGCGCCTGATCTAGTCGAGATGTGTTTAATTTGGTTACGATCATCTTTAAGTGTTGGTTTTTTTGTAGGATTGTTGATTGGTGCAAATCTGTATGTAATCGCAACATTTCAAGGCGTTCTCTGGGGCAATTTTTGCGGATATGCTATATTGCTTGTGCTGCTATTGATCCATAACGAATATAGACCAGATAGGGAAGACGGAACGAAGAATAGGCAACCGTCACAAGTTTCTGGAGCCTCGGGCGAACCGTTTTCACTTATGATGCTTTTTGCTATTTTGTTATTGGCATGTGCTGATGCAATTAGAGGTTTATATTTGCCCCTTGTCGTTAAGGAAACGTTTGGCAGAGCTGAATTGATGTCTTATTTGTGGAGTATACAAGCGATATTCGAGCTGCTGTTTATGACGCTTGCGGGTTACTGGGCTATGCGATATGGAACAAAAAAGGTGCTATTTATCGGAGGATTGTGCGCCATTATAGGCTACATTGTTTATTCTGCAACGTCATCTCTGCCAATGTTTTTTCTTATCCAACCGATATATTCTTTATTTGTATCAATTAAATTTGGTGTAGCGATGGGTTATGTGCAGCGGATGTTTGTTCATCGAAGTGGATTTGGAGCGAGCTTATATGAAGTTATTATGCTAATGGCTACGCTAGTTGGTTATTTGCTGCCATTGTTTATAAAGGGTTATCATTCACATTTGTTTTTTATACCGATGTTCATCGTTGCAACTTCACTAGCGTTAATAGGCCTCAGCTGGATGAAGGAG
This sequence comes from Paenibacillus sp. L3-i20, assembly GCF_022180385.2. Classification (GTDB taxonomy): domain Bacteria; phylum Bacillota; class Bacilli; order Paenibacillales; family Paenibacillaceae; genus Pristimantibacillus. The sequence continues at coordinate 1,426,308 of NZ_BQME02000002.1, read as the reverse complement.
CGGAAGCGCATGACAACTGCTGGCACGGATTTCATCAGTATGTAGTCATTACTGCTGGCACAGATATCATCAGTATGTAGTCATTACTGCTGGCTTTTAATATTCAACTCGGCGACTCAAGTATACGTTATTACCGTACTTGCGAATAAGGTTGACTGACTCTTCCGCTATAAAAGTTTGCAGCTCGCTAATGCGAGATTTGTTCGGGCGGATCGTTTCTGTCATCTTGCCATTAACAATTACATCAAATACAATGTTCATCTTTTCACCTCATTTTTGTCGTTGAACCCATTGTATGACAGCAATATTAAATAGGGATCAAAACAAGTTGTGAAAAGTGTAATGTTTTGTCCACATTATTTGTGCAATGTAAAATAAAGAAGCGCCTTCGACGCTAGCCTTGCGGCTTTGGCGGACGAGGGCGCTTCTCTTTAAATCTAGGAGCTACATAATTACGTTTGCGATCTCGGAAGAAGATCCAGCCTCCAATGAAGCCTGCTCCTATAGCGAACATGAGGACCCCAAGAAGAAAGGTAAGCCATTCGAAGTTAGGCGTGATCGCATCGTTTCCGAACTGGGAGTAATAATTAAACAATGAATCTTTTATTTTCAAAAAGCCAAAACATGCAGTTAAACCAGGGATAACTAGAAACAAAATGGCGATAAAACGAGAGATCATTAATTTCATTACTTAACTTCTCCTTATTCATTGACTATAAAAGGATATTGTTTTAACAATTTTACTTTCCTATCATACCTTTTTCTGAGTTGGGTGTCTATTTTGTAAGTAGAACGTGAAATACGAGTGGAAAACAAGTACAATGGAACTGGAGCTTTTGTGTGATATACATAATAGACTGAGCATGAATTTGAGGTATAATCATATATTGTAGTAATTATTGGAGGCGACATTATGGCAATAACGGTAGATGTAGCAGTTCTTGGCGGTGGTCCGGGTGGATATACAGCAGCAATTCGTGCAGCGCAGGCGGGCAAGAAAGTAGCGTTAATCGAAATGGACAAGCTGGGTGGTACTTGCTTGCATAAGGGATGTATTCCAAGTAAGGCACTTCTACGTAGTGCAGAAGTGTATCGTACATTGCTACAATCAAGCGTGTATGGTATTAATGTGGCTGATGGAGCTATTTCACTTGATTTTGGTAAAGTGCAAAATCGTAAAGAAGGTACAGTCGAGCAACTGCACCGTGGTCTTAAAAGTCTAATGAAAAAAAACGGTATTGAAATTATTAACGGCAGAGGAAGGGTAATAGGACCTTCGATCTTTTCTCCAAAAAGCGGTTCTCTTGCAGTTGAACTTGCAGATGGCGAGATGGAATCTGTTGTTTCGACTAACTTAATTATTGCTACTGGATCACGTCCAAGAGAACTGACTGGGCTGGAATCGGATGGTGTACATATTTTGACTAGTGATCATGCACTTGAAATGGAAAAGCTTCCTGCATCAGTACTGATTGTTGGCGGTGGTGTAATTGGCGTCGAATGGGCATCTTTACTTATAGATTTTGGCGTTAATGTAACGCTAGTAGAGGCAGGGTCAAGATTATTGCCTGGGGAAGATACTGAAGTATCCACAGAGCTTTCGAAGCAACTACGCCGTAGAGGTGTCCGTATATTGACTAGCGTACAACTGAATACAGAAAGCTACATTGCTAACGAAGAAGGAATTAGCATTAAAGCATCTACTGCAGACGGAGACGTTGTTTTGACTTCCGAAAAGATGTTAGTATCTATAGGTCGTGTTGCGAACATCGAAGGTATTGGCATGGAAAATACCGATATTAGAGTGAACAACAGCTATATTGAAGTCAATGAATACGGGCAGACGACTGAGCCGCATATCTATGCAATTGGAGATGTTGTCGGTGGTGTACAGCTTGCCCATGCGGCAGCTCATGAAGGATTGACGGCGGTTGATCATATTTGTGGCTTAAAACAAGCACAGGTGCCGCATCATGCCATTCCAAGATGTATTTATTCAAGTCCAGAAATTGCTTCATATGGTTTAACAGAAGACGGTGCTCGCAAAAAAGGGCATGAGGTGAAGATCGGGAAAATTCCTTTTCAGGCAATTGGTAAAGCTCTGATTTTGGGTGATGCAGAAGGTTTTGTGAAAGTGATCGCCGATCGGAAGACGGATGACATATTGGGGGTACATATGATTGGACCTCATGTTACAGATTTAATTTCTGAAGCTTCATTAGCTGGTTGGTTAAATGCCTCACCTTGGGAAGTTGGGTCAATGGTGCATCCACATCCAACGCTTGCAGAAGCTGTTGGTGAAGCGATGTTGGCTGTTGATGGGAAGTCTATTTCCTTTTAAGTAAGGCGGTTTTCTTTTTGTTCGAAAAGCGGTTATAATGAGTAAGACGAGGTCTTAGTACCAGGTTATAGTAGCTGGCAAATAAGGAGGAATACCTTTATGACCAAAGTATCTGCAAAAGTGCAAAACAAGCGTCATTTAGAATTAGGGCTTAGCGACGAGCAAGCTATTGATATGTACGCAATGATGGTTAAAGCAAGAAAGTTTGACGAAAGAATGTTATTGTTGCAACGCGCAGGCAAGATCAACTTCCACGTATCCGGGATTGGACAAGAAGTGGCTCAAGTTGCTGCTGCCTATGCACTTGATCGAGAAAATGATTATTTTTTACCGTATTACCGTGATTACGGTTTAGTTCTTTCAGTTGGTATGACACTTCGTGATTTGTTATTATCCGTATTCGCTAAGGCAGAAGATCCTAACAGCGGCGGGCGACAAATGCCGGGCCACTTCGGATCGAAGAAGCTTCGCATCGTAACAGGCTCAAGCCCAGTTACGACACAAGTACCACATGCTGTAGGTATTGCACTTGCAGCTAAGATGAAGAAAAAATCATTTGTTAGCTTTGTAACTTTTGGTGAAGGTTCCAGTAATCAAGGTGATTTCCATGAAGGCTGCAACTTTGCTGGTGTACACAAGCTCCCAGTCATTTTGATGTGCGAAAATAATCAATATGCGATTTCTGTTCCTATACACAAGCAGCTTGCCGGTAAGGTTGCAGATAGAGCGCTAGGATATGGCTTCCCAGGTTTGCAGGTCGATGGGAATGACGCGCTTGAAGTGTTTCGCGTAGTTAAAGAAGCACGTGAGCGTGCGGTTGCTGGTGAAGGGCCTACATTGATCGAAGCAATGATGTATCGTATCTCGCCACATTCCACTTCTGATAATGATTTAGCATATCGGACTAAAGAAGAGGTCGATTTGCATCGTTCAAAGGATGGTATTCCTAAGTTTAAGCAATATTTGGTTGACTGTGGGATTTGGAATGAAGAGCTGGAAGCCGACCTGAATGCTGCTATCCGTATAGAGCTAGATGAAGCAACGGCATATGGCGATAAAGCGCCTTTCCCAACTCCGGAATCTACGCTGTTGCATGTTTATGCGAATGATGCTGAGCAAGGAGGGCGACGTTAATGGCTGTAATGGATTATATTGACGCGATTCGGTTAGCTATGAAAGAAGAGATGGAACGGGACGAGGATGTGTTCGTTCTTGGTGAAGATGTTGGAGTAAAAGGCGGCGTGTTTACGACGACAAAAGGCTTGCATGAGCAGTTTGGTGAAATGCGTGCTATGGATACCCCTCTAGCTGAATCTGCAATTGCTGGAGTAGCTATTGGAGCAGCAATGTACGGTATGAAACCAATTGCTGAGATGCAATATTCTGACTTTATGTTCCCAGCAACAAATCAGATTATTAGTGAAGCAGCTAAAATTCGTTATCGTTCCAATAATGACTGGACATGCCCACTCGTAATAAGAGCACCGATTGGTGGCGGCGTATTCGGAGGACTTTATCATTCGCAATGTCCTGAATCAGTATTTTTTGGTACACCTGGTGTGAAGATTGTGGCACCTTATCGTCCATATGATGCGAAGGGTCTGCTTAAAGCTGCTGTTCGTGATCCGGATCCAGTCATTTATTTTGAAAATAAAAAATGTTACAAGCTAGTAAATGGGGAAGTTCCAGAAGATGATTATATTGTTCCAATAGGCGTTGCCAATGTTCTTCGCGAGGGCGAAGACATTACCGTTATCGGATACAGTATGCCGCTTCGTTTCGTTGAGCAAGCAGCTGAAGAGCTGCAGCAAGAAGGAATTAGTGCGCATATTCTTGATCTTCGTACATTGCAGCCGCTTGATAAGGAAGCTATTTTGGAATCGGTCCGTAAGACGGGTAAAGTTTTGATTATTCATGAGGATAATAAAACAGGTGGCGTTGGAGCTGAAGTGTCGGCTATCATCTCAGAAGAACTGCTTTACGAGCTGGATGCGCCTATTATGCGTTTGTGTGGACCGGATGTTCCTGCAATGCCAATTAATCCGCCAGGTGAGAAGTTTTTCTTGCTTAACAAAGATAAAGTAAAAGAAGCTATGAGAAATTTAGCGTTATATTAACCTATCCGCAGAGCTTGCTAAAGCTTGGACAGTTGGGAGTTGGTTGAAATGAAAACATTAATAGAAATTACTGTTCCACAACTTGCAGAATCATTGGTATCAGCAACAATAGACAAATGGCTGAAAGCGCCCGGTGATTGGGTAGATATCTATGAGCCAATTTGTGAAATTCTTACGGATAAGGTGAATGCAGAATTGCCTTCAACTGTATCTGGAACACTTATGAAGATTTTGGTCGGCAATGGCGAAACTGTGCCAGTTGGTACTTCTATTTGCCTAATAGAAACGGAAGTTTCCGAAGAACAATCTGGTAGTGCTGCACCTGCACAGTCAGGGGCTAACGTTAGTGAAACAGCTGCTGTTACGATGTTGGCGGATGAGAATGCACCTATGCGCAACCGTTTCTCACCAGCAGTTCAGCAATTAGCGGGAGAACATAACGTTCGGTTATCAGATGTAACAGGAACCGGTCTAGGAGGCCGTATTACTCGCAAAGATGTGCTGGCATTTGTAGCATCTGGTGCACATCAATCAACGGGTACACAGCCTGTATCAACTATCGATCCGAAAGCACAGGTAAGAACTTCAGGCATTCATCTGTCTGAAACTCCTCGTTTACCTAAGATTGAAGTACAAGGTTCGGAAAATCCAGGCCGCGGAGAAACATTTATTGATGTGACACCGCTTCGCAATACGATTGCTCGAAACATGCGCCAAAGCGTCAGTGAAATTCCACATGCGTGGACGACAGTTGAGGTTGATGTAACGAACTTGGTCGTCCTTCGGAACAAGCTGAAAGATGAGTTTATGAAACGTGAAGGGGTCAATTTAACCTATTTAGCGTTCTTGCTAAAAGCAGTCGTTAATGCGATCAAAGATTATCCGATCATGAACTCAACTTGGGCTGTAGACAAAATTATTGTGAAACGCGATATTAATATTTCACTTGCTGTCGGTACTGAAGATTCGGTCCTAACACCAGTAATCAAAAATGCTGATCACAAAAACGTAGCAGGACTGGCGAAGGAAATCGACGAGCTTGCACGTAAGACGCGTGATGGTAAATTAACGTTGTCTGATATGCAAGGCGGCACATTTACAATAAACAATACGGGTTCATTTGGTTCCATCTTGTCATATCCGATTATCAACTATCCACAAGCAGCGATTTTAACGTTTGAATCGATTGTGAAAAGACCTGTTGTTATCAATGATATGATTGCGGTAAGATCAATGGCGAACCTATGTTTATCATTAGACCATCGTATTTTGGATGGGGTTATATGTGGTAGATTCCTGCAACGTGTGAAGGAAAACTTGGAAAGCTTTACGATTGAAAGCAAACTGTACTAGAGAAGGGGAACCATCATGGCTGAGACAGGTGCAAAAACTGACTCTAGACGTTTGGAAGCCGAGTACATCGGAATGCTTCCTTATGGGGAAGCATGGGATATGCAGAAGGAATTTGTAAAGCAAATTGATCGGGAGGAGCGTTCTGAGACGCTGCTCCTTCTTCAGCATCCACCTACATATACGATGGGCTCCGATCGACATCCCGAGCATCTATTGTTTGGTGAAGAGGAGCTGCGCGAGCGTGGAATCTCACTTTTTGAAATTGATCGAGGCGGCGACATTACTTATCATGGTCCTGGGCAATTGGTTGGCTACCCACTTTTGTACCTTGATGCCGTTGGACTAGATCTCCACGCTTACTTACGAAGCTTAGAGCAGGTCATTATTGATTGGTTGTCACAGTATGGTATAGAAGCAGGGAGAAAACCGGAATATACAGGTGTATGGGTCGGCGATGAGAAAATAGCTGCAATTGGCGTCAAATTTAATAAAGCCCGTCATCGGAGGGGCTTTATTACGAGCCATGGATTTGCGCTCAATATTAAGTCTGGCATTGCCTCAGAAGGGTTCAACGGTATTGTACCGTGTGGAATCCAGCAATACGGTGTAACATCATTTAATGATCTTACAGGAATGTCAATGACAGTTGAAGAAGCTTCTAAAGGTATACTACCGTATTTTATTAACCAATTTAATTGCAGTAGCGTTTAGCCCAAGAAGACAGAGCCAATACCAGCAAATAGGGTAGTAATTAGAAGAGCTGCAGCTACGATGATGGCTACTAGACGAATCATTTTTTGTTGACGCATAAGGAAGATCTCCTTTCTAGGTAAGTGGTAGGGTTAACCTTATAGTTCTATTGTAAACGAAAATAATGAATGGAGGAAATAGTATGATACAAAAAGATCGTTTAGTTCAAGAATTTATGGAGCTTGTGCAGGTGGATAGTGAAACGAAGCATGAGGGACAGATTAGTATCGTTTTGAAGAAGAAGTTTGGGGATTTGGGACTAACGTTAAGCGAAGATGACGCAGCGGCAAAAACGGGTCATGGAGCGAACAATTTATTTGCAATGCTTGAAGCAAATAAAGGGGGCGAAGGAATACCTACAATTTTCTTTACATCTCATATGGACACTGTAACTCCTGGCAATGGCATTAAACCGCAATTGGATGAAGATGGTTATATCCGCAGCGATGGAACTACCATTTTGGGTGCTGACGATAAAGCAGGTATTGCTGCTATGTTTGAAGCCATTCGAGTATTGAAAGAGCAAGATATTCCTCACGGTCGAATTCAATTTGTTATTACAGTAGGGGAAGAGTCTGGTCTTCTTGGAGCTAGAGCACTTGATGCTTCGAAGCTAGAAGCGAAGTTTGGATACGCACTGGATTCAAACGGTTCGATCGGTGATATTGCTGTAGCGGCACCAACACAAGCTAAAGTTATAATTAAAATGTACGGAAAATCGGCGCATGCTGGTGTAAATCCTGAAGATGGAATAAGTGCAATTCAGGTTGCAGCGAAGGCAATTGCAAAAATGCCTCTTGGCCGTATTGACTCGGAAACTACTGCGAACATCGGCAGATTCGAAGGCGGCGGAGCAACTAATATCGTATGCGACTATGTGAAAATTGACGCAGAAGCGCGCAGTATTGTACAGCACAAGCTTGACGCACAGTTGGTTGCAATGAGGGAAGCAGTTGAAAATACTGCAAAAGAATATGGCGCTCGCGGAGAGTTCCATAGTGAAGTTATTTATCCTGCTTACGAATATAGCGATGGCGATGCTGTTGTTGAATTAGCAAAAAAAGCGATCATTGAAATTGGAGCTACACCTAGAACATTCCATTCAGGCGGCGGAAGCGATGCTAACATCTTTAATGGCCTAGGATTGCCAACGGTTAACTTAGCTGTCGGGTATGAATACATTCATACTACAAAGGAACAAATCAAAGTGGAAGATCTTGTGAAAACGTCTCAATTAGTTGTTGAAATCATTAAACAAGCTGCTTTAAGCTAATTACTCTTTTGGAGTAGAGGGAGTACTGGAGTTACCTAGCTTTACCTTTATCGGCGGGAGTCCGTTTGTGAATGGAACTAGTTTCATTCCTCCAGAAGCAGCAGCGAGTTTACGCAGTTGATGACGGATCTCCCACCCTTTTCCTACGATACGCAAATGTTCAGGTGCAATATATTGTTTCATAGCATTCATCTCCTTTTTGATTAATACTGAAAAGGTATGCTGACGATGGACAAGATATGCTGTTTATTCACAAGGCAAGTTGAGGAGTCGATTCAGAATGGGAGAATTGCCAAAGCCGGAAATATGGCAGGAAGATACAATCCACACGGAATCGATCTATGAAGGAAAAGTGATTTCGTTGCAGGTCGACACCGTGAAGCTCGCTAATGGGCTTACAGTCAACCGGGAAATCGTCAAACACCCACAAGTAGCAGCAATTATAGCTTTGGTAAATGGAAAGTTACTTGTAGTTGACCAATATCGAAAAGCGATTGAAAAATCTCAGATCGAAATTCCTGCAGGAAAACTTGAAGAAGACGAGGACCCTCTTATAGCAGCGGGTCGAGAGCTTGAAGAAGAAACAGGGTATCGTGCGAAGAAGTTAAAGCTCGTTAACTCTTTCTATACGGCATCTGGTTTTTCTAACCAAAAGTTGTTTCTCTATTTTACCGATGAGCTTGAGCAAGGAAAACAAAGCTTTGACGAAGATGAAGATTTGCAGGTTGAAGCCATTACAGTAGAGCAAGCAGATGCCTATATTGCAACAGGACGTATTAGTGACGCCAAAACAATTATGGCCATATATGTTTGGAAGCTATATCTATTGAAAGATAAGTTGTAAACCATTCACTCGTCATAGGAGCCCCGCCAGAAGCATAGGATGAACAAGAGGACAACCATTCCCTGATTTGCTTTAGAATGAATTGTAGCTCTGTTTATTTTCATGTTGCTTGTGAGGGGGCTTTTTGTTGTGAAAAATAATTTTAACCTTTACATATTTGTGTCCGTGCTTTTTGTTGTTGGCGGCATTTTTGGGGCTCTTCTTGTTAACGCACTTACTTTGGAGCAGCAGCAAGAGTTGACTGCGGAGGTGAGTCATTATGTTCAGTTGATGAATGGAGGGGTCGCTTCCAATGAGGTGGATGTATTTTGGGATCGGTTCTTTTTTCATTTTAAATGGCTAATGCTTATTTGGCTGTTAGGCGTTACGGTTGTTGGCATTCCTTTCATCCTAATATTGAACTTTTTAAAGGGGACGCTTATTGGATTTTCAATAGGTGTGTTGTTGCAGCAATATGCTTGGAAAGGCGTTCTCTTTTCATTAGTAGCTCTTGCACCGCAAAATATTATAATTATTCCTGCACTTGTCATTACGAGTTCTGCAGCTATTACATTTGGTCTTTTTATTGTACGAAATAGACTCCTTCAGCAAAAAGGTGAACTCCTTCCTCAGTTAGGAGCTCTGACTTCAACAACAATTATTATGATGTTTATATTTGCGGGAGCTGCATTATTAGAAGCCTATATTTCACCAACGATCATCAGCTGGGCTGCTCCATTTATTTCGCCCCTTAACGGCATCTTTTGACAGCATAATGTTTGACTTTCCTACTGGTTAGCACCTATAATGAAAGGAAACGTTTTCTGGTATAGGCGCAGACATGTGGCAGGGGGGAAATCATGGAAGCCCGGATTGAGAAGATAAAGCAACAGTTGCAATCGCAGGGCTACAAGCTGACCCCGCAGAGAGAAGCAACCGTGAGAGTATTGTTAGAGCATGAGGAAGACCATTTAAGTGCTGAAGATGTTTTTATGCTCGTCAAGGACAAAGCTCCGGAAATTGGACTTGCAACAGTTTATCGCACATTAGAGTTATTGAGTGAGATGCATGTTGTCGAGAAGCTTAATTTCGGCGATGGAGTAGCGAGATATGATCTGCGAACGGATAGCAACAAACATCATCATCATCATCTAATATGCGTACAATGCGGATCTATGGATGAGATTAAAGATGATTGGCTACTTCCGTTAGAGGAACGACTAGAGGAAGAGTACGGATTTTTTGTCGTAGATCACCGTTTAGACTTCCAAGGCGTATGTCGCCGCTGCAGAGAGAAAAATGAAAATCCACCTACAAATTAAACGGCTATGCAATCCATTTTATGGAGAGCAAAGCCGTTTTGGCTTTTTAAGTAAATTTTAGGGTTAGTCTCTCTTTTAATTATCCTTGCATACACATATTTTAGGCCAATGCTGGAGATGGTATCGCTGAGGACGATCAACAAGGAGGCTTGAAACTATGATCATAGGTGTGCCAAAAGAAATCAAACAGAGCGAATATAGAGTAGCGCTTACACCTGCGGGAGTAATCATGCTTACTTCTGCTGGACATCAAGTATTAGTTGAAGCTGGAGCAGGTAGCGGCAGCGGTTTCGGGGATGATGATTATAGTCGAGAAGGGGCTGTTATCTTAACTGAGGCTTCTGAAGTGTGGGCACGAGCAGACATGATTATGAAAGTGAAGGAGCCGCTTCAAGCGGAATTTCAATATTTTCGAAACGGACTTCTATTATTTACGTATCTCCATCTTGCGGCTGCACCAGACTTGACTGAAGCACTAGTCAATAACGGTGTAACAGCAGTTGCTTACGAAACCATACAATTGGATAATGGCAGCTTGCCACTTCTCACTCCAATGAGTGAAGTAGCGGGAAGGATGGCTGTGCAAGTTGGAGCACAATTTCTAGAAGCTTTCAATGGCGGCAGAGGGGTTCTGCTAGGTGGTGTTCCTGGAGTACCCCCTGCTGAGGTTGTTGTCATCGGTGGAGGTATTGTAGGGACTAATGCAGCAAGAATGGCTTTAGGACTAGGAGCTAATGTGGTCATTATTGAGAAGAGTGCGGATCGGATGAGATATTTGGATGAAGTATTTGGTGGTCGAATTCGAACACTAATGTCAAGTCCATATCATATTGCAGAAGCTGTTAGTACAGCTGATCTTGTTATTGGAGCTGTACTTATTCCGGGTGCGAAAGCGCCGCATCTAGTTACAGAGCCGATGGTTGAGCGTATGAAAAAAGGATCAGTAATTGTTGATGTGGCTGTTGATCAAGGTGGATCCATTGCAACAGTAGATCGTCCAACGACACATACAGACCCTGTTTATATCAAACATGGGGTAATACATTATGCTGTTTCAAACATTCCAGGTGCAGTACCAAGAACGTCTACATTTGCACTAACGAATGTAACGATTTTTTATGCAATGGAGTTGGCAAATGGTGGTCTGGATGCACTTCGGAGGAGCTTGCCGCTGCAAAAAGGTGTCAATACCCATAGTGGATTGTTGACAAATGAACAAGTAGCAAAGGCTACAGGGCTTTCATATACACCAATTGAAAAAGCCTTGGAAAGTAATTCTTAAAAGTAACTTGACGGTAGAAAATGAAGTCTATCATATTCGCATCTGCCTCCACATATGGTGATAGGGACAGTGTCAGTAGCTCGTCCATATCGAAAGGAGGCAGCTGCGAATGGTGTTTTCGCTGCGGGGCTGGTTGAATCGTATCTTGTTTATTATTGTTTTCCTCATTCTTCTCTTTTTTGCTGCCGGGGGATATCGATTGCTTGTTGAAGTCATCTCACCTATTCATCCTTATCAGAAGCCGCGAGGCGATGCGATGAAAGTATTTATTACTGATGTAGAATCACCGGAACAAGGCAATTCTGCTGATCGACTTCGGTGGTTTTATTGGTATGGTGAATAATGGAATGACGAACTAGAGTGACATTTGCATGAAAAAGCAGGATAATTAATGTCGAATGTTGAATCCCTCTCAAGAACATATAGTCATTATGGCGACATCTGCGAAAGGGAGTTATAATGAAAGCTCAATTGAACCTTTATATTTCATATTTGCAGATGGAGAGACGGCTTTCTGCGAATTCACTGGCATCCTACGAAAGGGATTTAGTGCGCTTTATTTGTTACGCTGAGGATCAAGGCATAACGGAGTGGCAGTCGGTGCAAAGACATCATCTCTCCAAATACATGGCATTGCTCAAAGAACAAGGACGAAAGGCAGCTACAATATCAAGGCACATTGTATCTGTGAGGGCATTTTTTCATTATTTAGCTCTTCGTGGCATTATCGTTCAAGACCCCTCTATACATATGGAGGCGCCAAAACAGGAGAAGAAGCCTCCGCTCGTGTTAACAATTGCTACAACGAGTACTTTACTAGATACACCTAGTACAGAAAGCGCTACCGGCAAACGTGATAAAGCAATGTTGGAGCTTCTGTATGCAACAGGTATTCGAGTTACAGAGCTTGTGTCATTGAATACAGAGCATCTTCATCTGTCACTAGGATATATCCAGTGCATAGGTAGCAGTATGAAAGAGCGAGTAATACCTTTTGGAAGTCATGCTAGTGCTGCGTTAGCATCTTATTTAGATGCAGGCAGAGAGCAATTAGTGACTGAACGAGAGCCAGCTTCAGCATTGTTTCTAAATCACTTAGGAACAAGAATGACAAGACAAGGTTTTTGGAAAATGATCAAAAAGTATGCAAAAGAAGCAAAAATTAATGAGGAAATTACTCCTCATACACTTAGGCATTCTGTCGCTTCGCATCTTCTTGACAACGGAGCAGATGTACGAACGGTACAGGAGTTGCTTGGGCATTCTGATATTGCAACGACGCTCAAGTATACGCAAGTGTCTAAGACAAGAATGAAAGAAGCTTATACTAGCGCTCATCCCAGAGCTTAACAGTAATGTTAAGTCTAGTTCTGAGGATGGATAGGGAGGAATAGGAAAATGAAATTTGATCGTATTGCTGTAATTGTATTGGATAGTGTAGGTATCGGTGAATTGCCTGATGCACCAGATTTTGGTGATGCAGGTTCTCACACATTAGGACATATTGCTGAACGTGTTAATGATTTGGCATTGCCAAACTTGCGAGGCTGGGGACTAGATCGCATCGCTCCGATAGCGAACTGGAAACCTGCTGATGAACCAGCTCGTGCTTATTATGGCAAGATGGCAGAGGTGTCGGTAGGAAAAGATACGATGACGGGTCATTGGGAGCTTATGGGTCTTAAGCTTACGGTTCCTTTCCAAACGTTTCCTGATGGTTTCCCTCCGGAATTAATCGGACCTTTCGAAGAAAGAACGGGACGTAAAGTAATTGGTAATAAATCTGCAAGTGGAACAGAAATATTGGATGAACTTGGCGAAGAGCAGATGAAGAGCGGTGCATGGATCGTTTATACGTCTGCAGATAGTGTGTTTCAGATTGCAGCACATGAAGATGTTATCCCATTAGATGAGCTTTATCGTGCATGTGAAATTGCAAGAGAACTGACAATGGACGAACGCTTCACATTAGGACGTGTTATTGCAAGACCATATAAAGGCGAGCCAGGTTCGTTCAAACGAACATCTAATCGTCATGATTACGCTGTGAAGCCGCCAGAACCTACAGTCTTGGACTCACTAAAAGGCGGCGGATATGATACAATAGCCATTGGCAAAATAAACGATATCTTTGATGGCGAAGGAATTACGGAGTTTGCACCAACAAAAAGCAATGCAGACGGTATCGAGCAAACAATTGAGCGCTTAAAAAATCCGTTTAAAGGCTTATTGTTTACGAACTTGGTTGATTTCGACTCCCTGTACGGACATCGTCGCGATCCTGAAGGTTATGCTCGGGCGCTTGAGGAGTTCGATCAGGCACTTCCTAACTTAGAAAGCGTGCTTGGAGAAAAAGATCTTCTTATTGTTACAGCCGATCACGGCAATGATCCAACACATCCAGGAACAGACCATACTCGTGAATACGTACCGGTTCTTTTATATAGTCCTGCATTCAGATCAACAAAAGAACTTCCGATCTCTGCTACATTCTCTGACTTGGGAGCAACGATTGCAGACAACTTTGGAACTGTGGCTCCACCTAACGGACAAAGCTTTTTAGCCAAACTAGAAATCTAAATAATCACTTTTAGGAGGAATTACTAATGAATCAATTAACAGGAGCACATATTAAAGAAGCAGCACAGTACATACAGGGGAAAATCAATATTACACCGGAAATCGGTTTAATTATGGGTTCCGGTTTAGGTGTACTTGGTGATCTAATTGAAGATGCTGTAACGATTCAATACCATGACATTCCGCATTTCCCAGTTTCCACTGTAGAAGGCCATGCTGGCGAGCTTTTGATCGGAAAATTATCTGGTAGAAACGTAGTGCTTATGCGTGGACGTTTCCACATGTATGAAGGCTATGGCCCAGAATTGACAGCGTTCCCCGTTCGAGTAATGAAGGCAATCGGTGCCCAGTCTCTTCTTGTAACAAATGCTGCTGGCGGCATTAATCTTGACTTTGCATCAGGTAATTTGATGCTTATTTCTGATCACATTAACTTCACCGGAAAAAATCCGCTTATCGGACCAAATGATAATGAGCTAGGTGTTAGATTCCCAGATATGTCTGAGGCATATAGCAAACGTCTTCGTTCAATTGCTAAGGAAATTGCAGAAGCTCAAGGATTCTCCTTACAAGAAGGGGTTTATGTTGGCTTGCTAGGACCAACGTATGAAACGCCAGCAGAAATCCGCATGCTTCGCCAGTTTGGCGCAGATGCTGTCGGAATGTCGACGGTTGCAGAAGTTATCGCAGCACGTCATGCGGGCTTGGAAGTAGTCGGTATTTCCTGTATTACTAACATGGCAGCTGGTATTTTGGATCAACCTTTGTCACATGATGAAGTTATGGAAACAGCTGAGCATGTCAAGTCCCAATTTTTGAACCTTGTATCGGCATTAATTGCTAAAATGTAATCGTCTTTGTAACATAATTGTAACAATTGACTCGACTCAATATGACAGTGTTTTACCGCTTGTTCGTCGTATAATGTCCATGATCATAGAAAGATGGAGTGGACCTAAAAATGGACAAACATTTACTATTACAACTAGAGCGTTTGCGCAACGAAATGGTAAAAACGGCTATAACAGAACAAAATTTGTTGCATCGTGACGTTTTGGTACTTAGTCAAACGCTCGATGAAATTATTGTTCGCGTTCAATCAGAACGCCGTACACTTGCTAAAGTGACCTAACTTGCACAAGGACTGAGGAGGACAACATGAGAGCAGTAGATTTAATTCATAAAAAACGTGATGGCGGAGAGCTTAACTCGGAAGAGATTGCTTTTTTGATAAATGGTTACAGCAAAGGTGATATTCCTGATTATCAAATGTCTGCATTGGCAATGTCGATCTTTTTCAAAGGAATGACAAGTGCGGAAACAGCGGCGCTAACATTAGCGATGGCGGGTTCCGGCGATCAAGTTGATCTATCACCTATCAATGGGATAAAAGTAGACAAACATAGTACAGGTGGTGTAGGTGACAAGACGACACTTATTATTGGTCCTCTAGTTGCCTCAGTAGGTATTCCTGTAGCTAAGATGTCAGGACGTGGTCTTGGTCACACAGGGGGTACTATTGATAAGATGGAATCAATTGCGGGCTTCCATACAGAATTATCCCGTGAAGATTTCATCAAGCAGGTAAACGATATTCATTTGTCTGTTATTGGACAAAGTGGCAACTTAGCGCCAGCAGACAAAAAATTATATGCACTTCGCGACGTAACATCTACGGTAGATTCAATCCCGTTGATTGCGAGTTCAGTTATGAGTAAAAAAATTGCAGCAGGTGCGGATGCCATCGTTTTGGACGTAAAAACAGGCAGCGGCGCGTTTATGAAAACAGTAGAACATGCTGAGAAATTAGCTAGTGCTATGGTGTCGATTGGATCAGAAGTTGGCCGTCAGACAGCAGCTGTTATTAGTGATATGGATCAACCACTTGGTTATTCCATCGGTAATGCGATTGAAGTATTAGAGTGTGTGGATACGCTTAGAGGACAAGGGCCAGAAGACTTGACGGAGCTTAGTCTTGCTTTAGCTGCTCATATGGTTGTTCTAGGCGGCAAAGCATCTAGCTTTGATGAAGCTATGACTCTTCTGCGTAAACAACTTGACAATGGTGAGGCATTAGCTAAATTCCGTGAGTTCATTGTAGCTCAAGGCGGCGATGACAGCTTTGTAGATGACGCTAGCAAGCTTCCTACAGCGCCTTATACTGTTGAGGTACTTTCCACTGAATCTGGCTTTGTACAGGCTATAGAGGCAGAGGAGCTTGGTTTGTCCGCTATGTTGCTAGGAGCGGGCAGAGCGACAAAAGAAGCTGTCATAGACTACGCAGTCGGAATAACTCTTCGTAAAAAGGTTGGCGATGCAGTTAATGTTGGTGAATCGCTCGTAACACTTCATGTTCGTGAGCAGAATGAAAATACTGCTGCAGTAGCTGAACGCGTTAAACGTGCTTACACCTTCAACCAAGAGAAACCATCTGAGCGACCTCTATTATTGTCTGTCGTAACAGTTGACGGAATAACTCGATATAGCGAATAGATTATAGTCAGTCATATGTAAATACGGCACATGAGTGTGTTTAAAGCCTGTTGAGGATCTCCTCAACAGGCTTTTTTAATTAGAAAACCTATTGGACGATAATTGGGAGCCGTTAAAATCGATGCAATTGATGTAACTGACCATTACCAAGTGACTTCATCATCAAATAAATGCGTCGATCGTATAACGAAGCACGACTCTTCTCCTTATAAAAATGTTATTTAACAATAGAAAAACGACTCTTTAGACGTCCCTTTGCAAAAGTATCGTCATTGTTCTGGGAGCTGGTGGAATAATTTGCATACCATTCGTCAACACTGAAAAGGAAAATATATCCGATCTGTGTCGTTAAATGGTATCGCATCACAACACATATCTACCAGGAGGGACAATACGTTGAATAGTCGAATGACATCATTTGTTGCATTGGCATTGGTTTGTACGTTACTGTTGCCAATATCTGTATTTGCAGAAGAGAAGAAGCAAGAACCGAATAGTACATTAGCCGCAGATTTGGCACCGTCAGCTCGTTCAGCTATTTTGATGGATGCTGAGAGCGGTACGGTCATTTATGAGAAAAATAGCCATGACAAGCTCCCGCCTGCGAGCATAACAAAAATTATGACGTTGCTCCTCATTATGGAAGCTCTGGATGAAGGTACAATTAAGCTAACAGACCAAGTAAGTACGAGCGAATATGCAGCATCGATGGGTGGCTCTCAAATTTTTCTGGAACAAGGCGAAGAAATGTCCGTTGATGACATGATCAAAGGCATAGCGCTTGCATCGGGTAACGATGCATCCGTTGCGATGGCAGAGAAGCTTGCCGGAACCGAGCCTCAGTTTGTGGCAATGATGAATAAACGTGCCCAAGAACTTGGTATGAACGATACACATTTTGTTAATCCAAATGGTTTGCCAGTAGAAGGTCATTACTCCTCTGCTCATGATATTGCAGTTATGTCGAGAGAGCTTTTGAAACATAGTGAAGTGACCAAATATACAGGGCTCTATCAAGACTATTTGCGCAAAACATCAGAAAAACCATTTTGGCTAGTGAACACAAATAAGCTGGTTCGGTTTTATAGTGGGGCTGATGGATTGAAAACGGGGTTTACTAGTGAAGCAAAATATTGTTTATCAGCAACAGCAAAGAGAGACAATCTTCGAGTCGTCGCAGTCGTTATGGGTGAACCAACAACGAAGCAGCGCAATGTAGAGGTTTCCCAAATGTTTGATTATTCTTTTGCCCAATATATAAACCACCCGATTATCGGAGAAGGCGAGACGATGGGTACCGTTAAAGTTGAAAAAGGGATGGAATCAGAACTCTCATTAGTTGCTAAGCAGCCTTACAGCGTACTTTTGAAAAAGGGCAGTCCAACAAAAGACATTCGTTATGAACTTAAGCTCGATGGGAAATTAAAAGCGCCAGTCCAAGAAGGACAACAATTAGGAAAGTTAATTGTTTATCAAGATGACCAGGTATTAAAGGAATATGATATCGAATCACCCCAGTCAGTAAAGAAGGCTAACTGGTGGAACATGTTGAAGCGTTCCGCTAGCGGGTTGTTCCATTAAGTGTTAATTACCTACATTTTTTGTCATCTCATAGCGGTATGCTTCTAGTTTTGTCGGTGTGCAGGAATCGGAAGCTCATTTGGAGAATTGCTAGTTTTATCTCGGCGAGTGTAACCATTACCCGAAAAGGAGATGAACAGCATAATGAGTCTGCAAATTGAATTGGAGCATTACCGCAACGTATTGATTGTACGGCTTCATGGAGAGCTTGACCATCATACCGCAAATACAGTCAGATTCAAGATGGAAGAATCGCTCCTGCGGGACAACGTCAATCATGTCATTTTAAGTCTTAAGGAACTTCAGTTTATGGACAGTTCAGGGCTTGGTGTCATTTTGGGCAGGTACAAACAAGTGAAGGGCAAAGGTGGAAAAATGATCGTATGCGATGTCAATCCTGCGGTTCGGCGATTGTTTGAATTGTCAGGGTTGTTCAAAATCATATCGGTTCACGACAACGAACGAACTGCTATTTCGAGTTTGGAGGTGGTGTCATGACAGGGAAAAACGAAATGAAACTTTCGTTCAGTGCCCGTTCGGAAAACGAAGCATTCGCACGGATAACTGTTGCTGCTTTCGTGTCCCAGCTTGATCCAACGCTTGAAGAGTTAAATGATTTAAAAACTGCGGTATCAGAGGCTGTTACGAATGCTATCATTCATGGTTATGAGAGTGATGCAACTCGTGCAGTAACGATTGTAGCTACTATTGATCGAGACACTGTCTCGATCGCCATCTCGGATGATGGTCGGGGAATAGAAGATGTGGAGCTTGCTCGCCAGCCGCTCTACACGTCCAAGCCAGAGCTTGAGAGATCAGGTATGGGATTTACGATTATGGAGAATTTCATGGACCGTTTCGAAGTTTCTAGTACAGTGGGCGGCGGTACCCGCGTTGAAATGCTGAAACGCATCGAGTCAAAAAAAGCGCTCTATAATTAGGGCATAGGGGTTGAGCCTCATGAATGTCGATTTGAAGCAATCAGGCCAGCCTTATCTGGATGATGCCGAAGTTAAGCGACTTATCGCTTTGAGCCAATCTGGTGATACGGTGGCTAGGGATACATTAGTTGGATGTAATATTCGACTCGTATGGTCAGTCGTTCAGCGTTTTATCAACCGGGGATACGAGCCAGAAGATCTGTTCCAAATTGGATGTATTGGTTTGCTTAAGTCTGTTGACAAATTCGATTTGTCTTATGACGTAAAGTTTTCAACGTATGCGGTTCCTATGATAATAGGAGAAATTCAACGTTTCCTAAGAGATGACGGAACATTGAAGGTAAGTAGATCACTGAAAGAGACAGCTAATAAAGTAAGAAAAATGAAAGACGAGCTGTCAAAAACATTGGGACGTCTACCTACCATCTCTGAAGTCGCAGAACGACTAGGCATTACGCCAGAAGATGTCGTGTTCGCACAAGAAGCGAATAAGCCGCCAACGTCGATTCATGAGACCGTATTTGAAAACGACGGAGATCCTATTACGTTAATGGATCAGATAGCTGATGAATCTCAAGATCGCTGGTTTGATAAGATGGCTCTTGAAGAAGCAATTGAGGGATTAAATGAGCGCGAGCGGTTAATCGTATTTTTACGATACTACCGGGACAAGACGCAATCTGAAGTAGCAAGCAGGCTAGGTATTTCTCAAGTCCAAGTTTCACGGCTAGAGAAAAAAATATTACAAACGATACGAGATCAAATCGCCCAGTAGGCGGTTTGGTCTTTTTTTTGTTAATTGGTAGTTTATTCAATTCAGATTGTATGAAATTGGCTGAGTATCCTTATCCTCCTCGTCTCATACTAATGGGGATCACACCAAGTTTAGGCAGAAGGGATGATGACATATGGACGTTTCTAGCCATTCAGTTCTCTATCTGCGTCTCAAAAAAAGAATATATATAAAGTCGTCCCAAACGGTGACACTAGGGCAAATAGCAAGGTTACTAACTGATGATGAAGAAATGGAGGAACGTTTAACAGAGCTAGTACTCTACAAGCATGACAAATCAGATGGAAATCGCGTCGTTATCGATCTTTTGCAAATTGTAAAATCGTTGCGGCAAATGACGCCCAATATTGCCATTGAGCCTTACGGTGACCCTCAGGTGCTACTGATGGTTGCCGATAAGCCAGTTAAGCCGCGATATGTTGTTCTTGTACTGGCGTGGCTTCTACTTTTTTTCGGCGCAGGTCTTGCGATTATGAACTTTCATACGGATGTGAATATGAAAGATGTTCATATTCGAATTGTTGAACTAATAACAGGGAAACGGGAGGATCATCCGCTCTGGTTCCAAATTCCTTATTCGGTTGGTATCGGTTTAGGCATGGTACTATTTTTCAACCATCTGTTTAAAAAGCGGTTTAATGAGGAACCGAATCCACTTGAGGTCGAGTTGTTTATGTATCAAGAAAACTTAAATGATTATGTTATTGCAGATGAGATGCGCAAAAAAAATCATATCGACCAGCAAGAAGGCGGCCCCTATGATTGAATTGGCTTCTAATCTTTTTATCGCCATATTAGGTCTTGCAGGCGGCTTAGCGGTAGGAAGCGGGTTAGTTGCTCTTCTTATCGTATTTGACCTCATTCCTCGCTTAGCGCAGCTAGCCAGAGCGTTCCGAATGTCTATTTGGTTCGAAACAGCAATTGTAAGTGGTTCGCTGTATTGGACATTTGCAGATTTTATGGATTGGAGACTGAATCTGCCTTATGTAAGTTTAATCAGTGTTTCAGGATTATTCGATGGCATATTTGTAGGCATGTTAGCTGCTGCGCTGACCGAGGTGATGAATGTATTGCCGATATTGGCAAAACGAATGAAGCTGTCTCGTTTTATTGCGAGTTTGGTCATGGCCATGGTATTAGGAAAGACGTTAGGGTCACTATTTGATTGGCTCGTATTTCAGTGGTAGTTTAACGATTAATTTGAAAGGGGTGACCAGCAAATGAGTGAACATCAGGATGGCAATGAGCAAGATGCTAGCGATGATGAAAAGAATTCTCCGCAAGGCAAGATGTCGGAGGAACAACAACAAGAAGAGTCGCAAAAAGGCGGGAGCTACGCTCTTGGAGCGAGTCAAAAAGAACATACTGCTGGACAACATTCATCTTCACAGAGCGAAGGCGATAAAAAAAAGAAAAGGGGCATTCCATCCAATTTGGAAGAGGTGCTTCACCGATTAGAAGTGGAGCTTGGCTATAAGACAAGCTTCGATATTGTCGTTAGAGAAATGACCTTTGGTGAAATACGTACAGTAATGTTTTGCATGAATGGTCTAGTGAAAGAAGAAATACTTACCGAGGTGTTGAAGAGGCTATCCTATCTCCATTCTGAGGACTTAGATAGTGGAGCTCTGCATTCTTTTCTAGATCTTTATGTGCCGGCGGCACAGGTGAACCTGGAAGACGATTGGGACAATCTTATCTATTGTGTCTTATCCGGTGGGACTGCATTGTTTATCGATGGCGAGTCGCAAGCGATCAAAATTGATGCCAAAAACTTCCCTGCACGAGGTTTGGAGGAGCCATCCTTAGAAAAGGTTGTACGAGGCAGCCGCGATGGTTTTATTGAGACGTTAATGGTCAATGTTTCTTTGGTGCGAAGAAGATTGCGTGATCCAATGCTTCGTTACGAGCTGGTCAGTGTTGGAGAACGTACGAAGACAGATGTTTGCATTGCGTATATAGATGATATCGTCGATAAAGAGATGTTGAAGTCGATCAAAGAAAAGATAGCAATGGTGAAAATTGATGGATTGCCTCTTGCAGACAAGCAGCTTGAGGAAGCAACGATCAAAAGAGGCTGGAGTCCATTCCCGCTCGTTCGTTATTCGGAGCGGCCAGATACAGTAGCATCTCATATGCTGGAGGGTGCAGTGGCAATTTTTGTAGACACTTCTCCGAGTGTTATGACATTACCTACAGGTTATGCTGATCTCATGCAGCATGCTGAAGAAAATCGGCAAACGCCATTTATCGGAACCTATTTACGGTGGGTTAGATTTATTGGCATCTTTGCTTCACTGTTTTTGTTGCCCCTTTGGCTTTTGTTTGTTATGCATCCTGAATTTGAGCCGGCGATATTTGAGTTCATTGGTCCTAACAAAACAGGGAAAATACCGCTGTATGTCCAATTTGTTTTAGCTGAAATCGGCGTTGACTTACTGCGTATGGCATCTGTTCATACTCCCAAGTCGCTTGCTACTGCAATGTCGCTTGTTGCTGCTATATTGATTGGTGACATCGCTGTAAAAACAGGTGTTTTTGTCAATGAAGTCATTCTTTACATGGCTATTGCTGCGATTGGTATGTTTGCAACACCAAGCTATGAGCTAGGCCTTGCGAATCGTATCGTTAGGTTAGTTCTACTATCAGCAGTAGCTGCTTTTAATGTTGCGGGATTAGTAATTTCAACAACTGTTATAATGCTCATCCTTGTCAATGAACGTTCAGTGAATAGACCGTACATGTGGCCTATCATACCATTCGATGCAAAAGCGCTTTGGAATATTATAATCCGCCAACCCGTTTTGCATAATCGTACAAGACCTAACATCCTGCGTCCGCAAGAAAGAGACAAGATGCCGAATTAGTAGTAATTGTGCAAAAATACAAATGAAATGTGAAATTATCCATTTCGGATGCGCCCCTCTTGCGTTATACTGTTGCTATAGATGCAAACCAAAATTTGTCTACTAAATGCAGTAGAAGAAAAGCGAGGGGTAGCAATGTTTCTACATGGAACTAGCAACATTAACACTAATGGTCATTTAGAGATCGGTGGTTGTGACGTAACCGATTTGGCAAAGGAGTTCGGCACGCCGTTATATATTGTGGATGAAGCATTAATTCGCAAACGTGCAAGCGAATATGTAGAGGCATTTAAAGCTTCCGGATTAAAGTTTCAAGTGGCTTATGCGAGTAAAGCCTTTAGCGTTATGGCAATGTGTGCGATTGCTGAGCAAGAGGGACTTTCTTTAGACGTTGTATCCGACGGCGAGCTATATACTGCCTTGCAAGCTGGGTTCCCAGTTGAACGTATTCACTTCCATGGCAACAACAAAACACCAGATGAGATCAATATGGCGTTAGATGCAGGAATCGGCTGTTTTGTTGTGGACAACTTTAACGAGCTTGACTTGCTTAATGCATTAGCTGGTGATAAAGGCAAAAAAGTAAACATTTTGCTTCGGATTACACCAGGAGTAGAAGCACATACACATGATTATATTTCGACAGGACAACAAGATTCCAAGTTTGGTTTCGATTTAGGAAATGGCTCCGCTAAGCAAGCGATTGTAGCAGCGATGGGTTTATCCAATCTAATCGTTCTTGGAGTACATTCACATATTGGTTCACAGATTTTCGAAGTTGAAGGCTTCCGTATGGCTGTAGATAAAGTATCCGAATTTGCAGTTTCCATTCGTTCTGAGCTTGGATTAACGTTTAAAGTGATTAACTTGGGTGGAGGTTTTGGTATCCGTTATGTAGACGGAGACACTCCGCTTCCAATTAGTGAATATGTAGGCGCGATTACAGATGCGATCAAAACAAATTTCTCAAAAGCAGATTTCCCGCTTCCTGAAATTTGGGTTGAGCCAGGTCGTAGTATGGTTGGAGATGCAGGAACAACGTTATATACAGTTGGGACAAGCAAGCACATTCCGGGTGTTCGCAAATATATTGCAGTTGACGGCGGTATGACAGACAATCCTCGTCCAGCATTATATCAATCGAAATACGAAGCTATTTTGGCGAATCGTGCAAATGATGCAGTGGAAGAAACCGTATCAATCGCTGGTAAGTGCTGTGAGAGCGGTGATATGCTTATTTGGGATCTTGAGCTTCCTAAGGCTGTAGGCGGAGATCTGTTGGCTGTATTCTGTACAGGTGCGTACAATTATGCGATGGCGAGCAACTATAATCGTATACGTCGTCCAGCAGTAGTATTTGTCAAAGATGGCTCTGCTGATCTAGCTGTTAAGCGTGAATCTCTGGACAATATTGTGTGCAATGACGTTATTCCGGTAAGACTGCAAAAATCCACACTTGCGAAGTAAGTGCAAAATTGGTAACGTAGTACTATTCGGATAAAGAGAGGTAGATGCAAAATGGCAAAACAAGCAAAAATTAAACTAGCAAACGGTGGAGAAGTTCATTTGGACTTGTTCGATACGGATGCTCCTAATACGGTTGCAAACTTCGAAAAACTAGTAAACGATGGTTTCTACAATGGATTGTCGTTCCACCGCGTTATTCCAGGTTTCGTAGCTCAAGGCGGTTGTCCTAATGGTAGCGGTGCAGGCGGTCCTGGTTACACAATCAATTGTGAAATCAATCCTAACAAACATGAGCGCGGAACTCTTGCTATGGCTCATGCTGGACGCAACACAGGTGGAAGTCAATTCTACATCTGTTACCAACCACAGCCACATCTTGATGGCGGACACACAGTGTTTGGCAAAGTAACAAAAGGTATGGAGTTTGTTGACGCACTTAAAGGCGGAGACAAGATGGAAAAGGTTGAAGTTTTGGATGTTTAATAATTTGCATTTAGTTATACATTTGTAATTGTTTTTCTTGCTGGGCAGGAAGATCAATTATTTAATTTGAAAATCGCCACAAACCTTGATACATAAGGGTTTGTGGCGTTTTTTTTGATCGAAATAGAGTGTTGGAAGGTTTTTGGTAGGAAAGTATTAATAATAAAAAGCAATCACAGGACTCTATGGGACATTATTTTAGAAGCTTGTCCAATGTTATTAGAGCATCCTTTTGCATGTTAGGTAACATATGAGAATATGTGTCTAGTGTAAATTTGATCGATGCGTGACCTAGAAGTTCTTGCACGATTTTCGGATGAACTCCAGCACCCAATAAAAGGGAAGCGCAAATGTGTCGTAGATCGTGAAAACGGATTACACGCATGTTAGTGTTTTTCAATATCCGTTTAAAAAACTTATCAAAATTGTCAAGGCTAACTGGGTCACCGTTTGGTTGGCAAAGTACTAAATCACGTTGTTCGTAATTTTTCTGTAACTTCATTAAATCCTGTTCGTTTTCACATTGTTGTATTTGTTCCCAACGCAATTTAATACTTGCAGTCCTATGCGTTTTAATCTCACTTAGAGCGTCAGGTAGAAGCGTTTTGATTCTTACCACTTGCTTTTACTCGTTTATAAGGCTTCAAGGTTTGTTGGATACTTATCATAAGTCGTACAGAAAGCTCGATTCGTCGGAGGCGAACGATGTCATTGATTGGTCTATTCTTTGCCCTAGCATTTCACTCGAAAGAAGGAACTAGCTGATAATACAAAACGAAGAATAGCCCGCGGTTTAATGAAGTTAGTCATAAAAAGCCCAGCACCGGTTATTGTTCGCATTGGTCAAACGATCGATGTAACAAATTTAGCAGGAGGTCATTGTGACAGAATTTTATATTGGAGCAAACGGATGTGCCGAAGGAATTTAAAGAAGAAATTGGGCAGGCAGGAATAACAATGCACGATCTGCAAGAAAAGCTTAGAGCGCACAGGAAGTAGTGTGAATTCCGACGAAGTGACGAAGTAATTCTATGAATAAGCGGTGAACATGAATGAATTGAAAATGTATTTTATTCGGCCACGATTACATGTGGAGTATGACTCGTAAAACCAGTTACAAATGTCGTCAGTGCGGAAAAGCTAAGCGTTAGCGAGCGCGATACAACTAAACGAATAGGGAAATTGCGCAGTAGACACATAATGCGCAATAAGAAAAACGGCAAAAGTGCCGGCAGATTATTGATGATTCAAACAATACAAAAACCATACTGCGTGATTTTGTTCATCGGATGCGGCTTGTTGAAACGTCTCCCTGATGAAAGCATCATTGGTTTCTCTTGCGATTTTATGATAAAAATCGACTGTTTCTTGTTCATCCTTAAATGATGCAAGCACTCCACTTCTAAAGTTAGCGGCACATTGTCCAGTTAGTTGAGGAGAATGTGTCATATCTGTTAGATATGTGTATATTCGGGAGATCAAGTGATAATGCCTAATTTCGTCATTTCTTATTTCAAGGATTCGATTTTTAATTTCTTGTGTTGGGGCCTGATTTGATAATTGCTCATAACAGTGAATAGCGTGAAACTCACCATTTAAAGCTTTGGTTAAATCGGCAACAATCTTTATATTTGTAGAAGGCTGCCTAGTGTAGTATTGTATCTTATTCACTCCTTTTGAATCAAAGTTTGATTAAGCTTAATATACGGATTCTTGTCAATCGGCAATATTCCTGATCTTAACTAATTCGTTTATAAAATAATCTAATTGTTCTTGAGAAGATCCTATAACTGCTGAATTACGTTTATTATTAAGTGCTTGATAATCTTGTTGTAAAGCGTCGAGCGCCAATCCTGCAGCAAGCGCGGCTATCCCATCGCCTATTGTAGCAATCGAGGCTCCTATAAAAGCCAGCTTGGCGATTTCGATATCACGTAAATCGTTATTGATATCCAAATGTTGTTCCCTCCCAATTTCACCTGCATTAATATATGTGCGTTTGCCTGAGGAGGTGAAGTGTTAGATTAATGAAAATACTATTCTTTATCAATCGGATGTTTAATTTTATCTTTATATTCATCCAAAAAAAGCTGACCATTGCTGCTTTTAACGGCATAGAATATGTTCTCTAATTTTGTGCCATGAGACTTTAGTTGAGATAGCAACCATGATTCGGGAATATGATTGGAGTTTAAGTTCTCAACCAAAATATGTCCGTCAATTATAAGCTCAATTGGGAACTGAGTGGCATTACCTGCATTTAACTTCATGTCTTTTAATGTCACGGTTTGTAGTTCTTTTTTCTTTTGAACAGATAGTTTTCCATTAATCTCAAGGAGGGCGTATTCCACTTCTTCTATATCAAAAATCTCCTTCTGGCGAAGCTGCTGGTTTAAAGAATCCATAGTCATGTTATTCTTTTTTAAGTTATTTTCAAGAATATTTCCCCCTTCTATGAGAACGGTTGGTGTTCCTTCAGTCCACATCTTAAAGTTTCTATATTTCAGAAACAGTTTTGATAAAGCAAAAGAAGTAATTGTGAAAACAGACAGGGCTATTAATAGGTGGATGACTTGTATCTTTTCGTTAAATGCAAAGTTAGCTGCCATAGCACCCAATATGACCGCCGTCACGAATTCGTGAAAGTTCATATTGGAAAGTGTTTGTTTCCCCAATATTCTTGCAATTAACATGAGAATTACGAATGCAGAAAAACTTCTGATTAAAATAACAATATGGTCCATGCACAAAACTCCTTGTTTTAATATTTGTAGGCATCAATAACTAAGGTGCTCGATTGATTGGAATAATATACCAGTCAAAAACAGATAAATACATTGGACTGGAGATGATGAATTTTGAAATTGAGTACAAAAGTTGTTGCATGAGTTTTAAAAACGAGGTTGATATGCGCTTCATAGGGAGGATTTGGGGGACAAACTATCGAGCTTACAAAAGAACAGGTTAGTGATATTAATCATGCGCTTGGATTGAATTTCTAGAAGAAATCAACCACAAATTACTACTATTGCGTTGGTAATAGACTGAACTGGAGCGATTTGCTAGACAAGGGGTTGGTAACAAGGAGTCCTGGATGGACGGAAGGGAAAACATACTTTCGTCTTACGTTTGAAGGTATGAAGATGGTTTTCCAAAAGCCGATTTCGAGAAAATATTTCAACGATTTGCCGTGAAGATTCATGAATATTGAGGAGCTTGGGAACGATAGGATGAAAATACGGTATATATTTGCACAACTCAATGACAAGTGTGAGGAGTACATGCAAGAGGTCATCATCAGAAAATAAACGCCTGGACTGTCTCTCGTTAATTGAACTACCGTCTATGCAAACAATTATCTCTGTTAGCTAGATCGTTTGGCGAATAAACGGTCAGTTCAATAGATTACGGAATTTATACATACATTAATCCAAGAAGATGCAAGATCCCTAATATGCCCATTGGATAGATAATCATTCTTGAGTAAAAATTTTTAAAATTATTATTTGGATGCTTCTCAAAGAAAAAATGTACTAATACGTGAAAAATTATGAACAGATCTATTATTACGAAAGATAAAAAATGATGGCTTACAAATGAAAATATTAATATCGTATATAGTGGTAGATGAAGAATTGTAAATACTTTGAATGCACGTTTATCTTCCATATCTTTAAGAATAAGAAACATCTTCCATTCTTTGGCTCTTATTGCATCCATTTCGTGCAAACATAGGAGAGCAAAATTAAATGAAAAAACCATTAGTAATAATGATGACAAATCCACACCTCATTAATGAACTATATTTAGTGAAATCTTATCTCTCCTTAACTGATTAATAATACGAATAACAAATAATTTAGTTTCCTGCTCTATGTATTTTAATTGGCGTTTGAATAATCAAATACATGGGAGGTAATAGGTAAAGCAAAAATCGCAGTATTAAACAGGATGAAAATTGTTGATTGGTCATGCTTAGGCGAGGAATGTGAGTATGTCCTTACCGAGAACTCCGAGGATAATCATGGTGAATTAATTGCTGCGGGTTTCTCAGAAGAACAGATTCAAGAAGCTGAATGCTGTGATATGGAAGAGATTGATCTGGCCACAATTGCTTTCAATCATGCTGGAGCCAAATGGTTTCACAGTCAAGTTGGTTTCAGTGACGATCTGAATATTCCAATGAAAAGATTGCCGATTACAATATGAACACTGTACTGAATATTGAGGATCATTAGGTAATTAAAAAAACCTGCCACTAAGGGCAGGCCGGATACTAATTATGTTCAGGTCGCTTTACTTGAAGTGGTGGAGGGATAAGCCAACCTTTTTCTTTGCTCAACTGGAGTATTTTTAAACCTAAAGCTGATTTCGTGAGATGGTATTTAGCAAATAATGCTCCAATATCTTCTCTAATTGACTGACCCATAGCTTGACTGCAAGCTACCAGTCCTAATGATGCGTCAGCCGCAATTATAGCGGCAATTTCAGGGTCAGAGAATCTTGCGCCGACTGGAATGTCTTCAAGTTTAACTGGGGGTCTCTCAGGCATCGCTGGTGTAGGAGTAATCCCATTGTCAGTAAGCAGAGTATCGAGTTCTTTAATCTCTAGCTTAGCTTGATCAATAAGAGCATCCAGTATTTTTTTTAGCTCTTTGTCTCCGGCATGATTTAAGTAGGCTTGGTAACATGATACTGCACCTTTAGCTACAGTAGAGGCCGTCCAGACACTAAAGATTTCACCATAGTGCATAGGTTCATCTTTTGGGTTACCGCTCAAAATGCCCATTTTATCTCTCCTCAAATAGTGGTTTAACAACTAGAGTAGTTTGTCCCAATTTTAAGGGATTAATGTGTACTACTGAGCATATGTAGCATATATGTGACTTTCCTTTTAGTTGTTTGATATTTTCGCAGTAGACACATTTCATTGTTATTGACTGCGAGAGTGGAGAACGTTTTATTCATGATAAAGGTGGGCGATTCGAATGGGAAGGTAGACAGGTCTTAATTTAAAGGAGTTTAGGAGGATGTTACTCCTCCGTGCCCTCAACTAAGTCATCTTGATCGCTACCCCATATATAATCAAATCCCGGTTTTATATCTGGCACATCCTTTTCTTTCTTTGCTTCAACTTGTTCTTGCTTTAATTTTTTATTTTTTTCATCTAGCACTGGTTGTCCCTCCTTTTCTTACTTGTCTAATATGCCCTTTACATGAAGAAACATTAAAATAGGTCACTCTTGTTGATCTGATGGATAACTGCTGCCTAAAAACAGAACATATGGTCGATTTATTGAGAGAGGAGGGATAAATGGTCGTCGTTATAGAAAGACAACAGGGTGTTTTAAAACTAATTGAAGCTAACGAAGGAATCTCAATGAAAGAATTGTTGCAGCTAGTCATCAATAGTCAAAGTAGCTTAAGCGGAATCATGACTAACTTAGTCAACAAGGAGCTTATCTGTAAAGCAGGAAGCAAGAGAGAATGTCGCTATTATCCTATAGGCATTAAATACTCAGTAAACATTACAAGTTCGAAAGGATGCATCTCGATTGAGACGTTGGCTTAAGCAATGGAGATGGGGATTTATCGGTGCATGGATCGTGTTACTTGTTTACTCAGCTACAGTATATTTTGCGATTGAAGGCCAACCAATAGCCGTAGCGCATCAACTTTGACTGAGGATGAGCAACACAAGCTTAAAGAGGTGTTGGACATTTTGAGCTCAATAGAGCGGGAGGTCTTGATATTGGCAAAAGGTCAGGGTTTTCCACATGAGTATATTGCCAACATGCTAAACATGCAAAAGGGTAGCGTTGATGTAATGGTCCAGTGTGCTCATAAAAAAGTATCAGCATAATGGCAGACAAGCTTATTTTGAAGGTGTAGGATAAGCGGTTGAAATCATACAGATCACTAGAGGTAACAAAGGGGAGGAATTGCAATGCTTATATCAAAAGATGAACTTCCAATAGTTCTGGAACCGCCTCATATTCAAAAAAATTTAGGCATTGGCAGGAGAGCGACATATGAATTTCTTAATGAGCCACCCTTTACGGCAAGACGGGTTGGGAAGAACAGAATGATTAAAGTTTCTAAAGAAATATTTTTCGTATGGTTAGAGGGCGAAAAGAAGCAGGGATGAAAATCCTTGCTTTTTTATTTTTTAGGTGGTAACATTTCATCAATGTTTAGCTTGAATAGCCACATGCAGTGATAGGTTTTCTGGTAGGAACCTTGGTAGGGTTTAAAGTGGAGCTTGGTAGGATATTGGCAGGCAATCACTTATCATGCTTTGACATGATGGGATACGATATCTTAAAAAAAGACCAAAAACCCCTAAGAATAAGGGTTTCTAATCACCATATGACACGATCTAAACATTATTAAACACAAATAAATTAATTAGCTTTCCTTCGGGGTAGGGTGAAATTCCCAACCGGCGGTGATCGGAATGCAATGCGGAACGGACAACCGTACGTGATGCACTTCCGTCAGTCCGTGACCCGGGCTAGTGATTACAAGTGAGCAGAGTGCTCCTTTGTTTCATTGGAACGGTGGACCTGGTGTAATTCCGGGACCGACAGTAAAGTCTGGATGGGAGAAGGAGAAGCTTCGGCAGGCTACGTTTGTTTTATTTAGCTTGTTCTCTTGTGAGTTATCTCACAAGTTGGATGGGTTTTTTTGACAATGTGGAAGTGCTGGTTCTGACTGCATAAAGGCAGTCTCTTTGTGATCGCATTTGAGATCCTTAAATTAGAACCAATCTGTCGTTGTTCTCACAATCTTAACCCCCCTGTCGGCAAGCAAGCCGGTGAGGGGGTTTTTCTGTTTTGCTAGATGTATTAAATGATGAGTATTACATGCGTCTTGCGCTTGATATGGCGGCTAAAGCTTCAGGCCAAACGGACATAAACCCAGTTGTGGGATGTGTCGTTGTGAAGGATGGAAGAATAGTTGGTATTGGTGCACATTTGAAACGTGGCGAAGGTCATGCCGAAGTTCATGCGTTAAACATGGCAGGTGATGCTGCTGAAGGTGCGACTGTTTATGTAACGCTTGAGCCATGTAGTCATCATGGTAAGACACCGCCTTGCTGTGACAGAATTATTGATTCTAAAGCATCAAGAGTTGTCGTAGCAACAACTGATCCTAATCCAGTCGTTGCTGGAAGAGGAGTTAAGCGACTTCTGGAGCATGGAATAGACGTTGAAGTTGGGTTGCTTAAAGCTGAGTCGTTCCAAATGAATGAGAAATTCAACAAATTTATTACGTCATCATTTCCATTCGTAACTCTAAAAACAGCAAGCACATTGGATGGGAAAATTGCGACTGAAACTGGTCATAGCAAATGGGTTACAGGAGCTGTAGCGAGAGAACAAACACATATGCTTCGACATCAGCATGGCGGTATTATGGTCGGTATTGGCACAGTGATAGCAGACGACCCCCAATTAACGACAAGAGCTGTAGTACCAGCAATTAATCCAGCACGAGTTATCGTTGATTCTAAGCTAAGATTGCCTTTAACGGCACGAGTTGTAACTGATCATTCGGCTCGAACTATTGTTTTAACTACTAGCAGAGCCGATCAAACTAAACGAAATCAACTTATTGAAGCGGGAATTGAAATTATTTCATGCGGAGATGGAGAGGAAGTTGATTTGCTTTACGCTATGAGTGAACTCGGCAAACAAGAAATTGGTTCCATTTTACTCGAAGGTGGAGGCAAACTTAACGGTGCAATGTTAGAAGCGGGACTTATTGATAAAGTGATATTATTTTTCGCCCCAAAAATTATTGGTGGAGACCTCGCACCGCAAAACTTTGCATTTAAGGGGCGTACATTAATGGATCACGCAATTCAGTTAAAAGGGATAAAGGTGGAAATGGCAGGCGACGATATTTGCGTTACTGGATATCCTATTTATACAAGCAGTTAGTCTGACAGGAAGGAGTGATTAATTGTTTACTGGATTAGTTGAAGAAGTAGGCAAATTAAAGAGTGTATCGAGGCAAGGCGAAGCAATGGTTATAACGATTAGCGGAGCTATTGTAACAAAGGATGTAAAGCTCGGAGACAGCATATCTGTTAATGGCGTTTGTCTTACGGTTACTTCTTTTGACCGATCTAGTTTCACAGTTGATGTGATGCCGGAGACGTATCGCAAATCAAGTTTGCATGAACTAAAGACCGGTGAACCTGTTAATTTGGAGAGAGCAATGCAAGCAGGAGCACGATTCGGTGGGCACATCGTACAAGGGCATGTTGACGGTACAGGGCATGTGGTATCTCGTAAGGTGGATGCTAACGCTGTAGTCTTTACCGTTCGTTTAACTGATCCAAATAATCTTCGATATATTATTCCGAAGGGCTCAGTCACAATCGATGGAGTAAGCCTAACAGTCGTCGATACGACGGAAGACGGATTTACAGTATCTATCATTCCTCATACATTAGCCCAAACCGCACTGCAAAATAGATATTCTGGACATACCGTAAACATAGAAAGCGATATTATCGGCAAATATGTGGATCATCTGCTTCATTACAAGGAACCAGAAAAGAATAAGCGCGGCGAGACTTCAAAGTTATCTACAGCCTATTTAGTGGAACATGGTTTCATGTAATTTGTTACTAACGGCACGAGCAGGCTCAAGTCTCTAAAAGAGAATGAGCTGCATATAGAGGAGGGAATCGGGATGGATGCGAATAATACTGAGCAAGACTATTTCGACCGAATAGAAGATGCTGTTGAAGATTTAAAAAGCGGCAGACCGATTATCGTAGTTGATGATGAAGATCGTGAGAATGAAGGCGATTTAATCGCTCTGGCAGACAAAACGACACCTGAAGTAATAAACTTCATGATATCTGAAGCTCGTGGTCTTGTCTGTGTTCCTATAACACAAGAACGCGCTAATGATCTTGATTTACCACCTATGGTATCGCAAAATACGGATTATCATGGAACTGCTTTTACTGTGTCGATTGATCATACATCCACGACAACGGGCATATCTGCATATGAACGTTCATTAACAGTAAAGGCATTAATTGATCCTCAAGCAAGAGCTGCTGATTTCCGTAGACCAGGTCATATTTTCCCACTAATTGCAAAAGAAGGAGGCGTCCTCCGTCGTGCAGGTCATACAGAAGCGGCAATTGATTTAGCGAAACTAAGTGGTTCTGCTCCTGCTGCTGTCATCTGTGAAATTATTAAAGAAGACGGCACGATGGCGAGACTTCCTGACCTTATTGAATTTAAAGGAAAACACGGATTAAAACTTATTACAATTAAAGAGCTTATTCGATATCGCAATGAGAAGGAAAAGCTGGTTGAACGAGCTGTTGATGTGAAGATGCCAACTGACTTTGGTCAGTTTAGAGCGATAGCTTATACGAACCAGGTTGATCAAAAGGAGCATGTAGCCCTAGTTAAGGGGGAGATTAACTCCGATGAACCTGTACTAATAAGAGTTCATTCAGAATGCCTTACAGGCGACGTATTCCATTCACATCGCTGCGATTGCGGTCCTCAGTTAGATGCTGCACTTCGTCAAATTGATGCTGCAGGCAGCGGCATATTGCTATATATGCGTCAAGAGGGACGGGGTATAGGTTTAATTAACAAGTTAAAAGCTTATGAATTGCAAGAGCAGGGCTTTGACACGGTCGAAGCAAATATCAAGTTGGGCTTTGCTCCAGATTTACGGGAATATGGGATCGGTGCTCAAATATTGAAAGATCTTGGCGTAAGGAAAATCAAATTGCTGACAAATAATCCACGCAAAATAAAAGGGCTTGAAGGTTATGGTCTTGAAGTTGTAGAGCGTGTGCCTATCCAGATGGAAGCTAATGAAAGCAATCAACATTATTTGCGAACAAAAAAGGCTAAGTTAGGACATATGCTTCGATTTGAAGGCTCTGAAGTGTAATAATATGCATTCATTTTTATCAAAAATTATAAAACTGAGAGGAAGTTATTAGCATGACGAAATATTATGAGGGACATTTAGTATCAAAAGGTTTAAAATATGGTGTAGTTGTAGGTAGATTTAACGAATTTATATCCGGAAAGCTGCTCGGTGGTGCTCTTGATGCATTCAAACGTCATGGTGCTGAAGAAACGGACGTGGAAGTTGCTTGGGTTCCAGGTGCATTTGAAATTCCGCTAATCGCACAGAAGATGGCAGAAAGCGGAAAGTACGATGCTGTAATTACATTAGGTGCTGTTATTCGTGGTTCAACACCACATTTTGACTACGTATGCAACGAAGCTGCAAAGGGAGTTTCAGCTGTAGCTCTTAAAACAGGAGTTCCAACAATCTTTGGTGTTCTCACCGTTGATTCAATTGAACAAGCAATTGAGCGTGCAGGTACAAAAGCAGGTAACAAAGGATATGAAGCGGCAGTTACCGCTATCGAAATGGCTAATTTAACAAAGCAGCTGCAGGGTTAATCTCTCCAGCTGCGTTAAGCGGGAGGTTGCGCTAGTGTCTGTGCTTTACAAGCTTGATGCATTCGAAGGTCCACTGGATCTGTTACTTCATCTGATCGATAAATCAGAGATTGATATTCATGAAGTGTCCATCAGCGAAATTACAGTTCAGTATATGGAGTATTTGGATGCCTTAAAGGAGCTTGAGCTTGAGGTAACAAGTGAGTTTCTTGTTATGGCGGCGACGTTGCTTGCGATTAAAAGTAAGCAACTCCTGCCTAAGCCTCCGATTTTTGAGGATGAGTATGAAGAATGGCATGATGATGGACTCGATCCACGTGATGAATTGATCCAAAAGCTCGTTGAATATCGGAAGTTTAAGCAAATTGCCGATCAGTTGCGCGAGAAGGAGCTTGAACAAAGTTTAATCTACTCAAGAGAGCCGGAAGATATGACTCCATTCCAGAAGGAAGAGAAGGTTAATCCAGTAGAAGGCTTACATATTTCGGATCTTGTTGCTGCATTCCAGAAAGCGCTGCGAAGAGCAGCTAGAAGGAATGTTATTGCAACAGTTCAACGTGATGAAATATCAGTTAAAGATCGAATTAGAGATATTGTAGATGTGCTGAGGCAACATGAAACGGTACGATTTTCAAAGCTTATTCGTGAAAATATGAATAGACATGAGATCGTCGTGACGTTTCTTGCGATTTTGGAGCTGATGAAGATGAAAAATATCCGTTGTTTTCAACATTCGCTCTTTGACGATATCGTCATTCATTGGAGAGGGGAGAACGACGGAAATGGATTATCAGAAGCTGAAGTCGATTATTGAAGGACTTTTATTTATGGCAGGGGACGAAGGTTTGACAAAACGTCAGCTTGCCGACATATTGGAGCTTGATGCCGATTTCGCATCAGAGCTTGTCTATGATCTTCAACGCGATTTAGAACGTGAAGCAAGAGGCATACAAATTACAGAGGTGGCATCTGCTTATCGGATGACTACACATCCCGAGCATGCCCCATATTTCGAGAGAATGGCTTATTCACCAACAAGGGCACAGCTGTCACAAGCTGCTTTAGAAACGTTGTCAATTGTTGCCTACAGACAACCGATCACAAGGATCGATATTGAAGAAATTCGCGGAGTGAAAAGTGACAGGGCCATTCAATCGTTAGTCTCCAAAGATTTGATTGAAGAAGTAGGACGAGCTGAAGCGATAGGCAGACCTATTTTATATGGAACGACGAAATCATTTCTAGATTACTTCGGATTAGCTTCAATAAAAGGGCTTCCAGAGCCTAAACATGTTGATGTTGATGATGCTTTGGATGAGCAAACACAGATGTTATTTGACAGACTCGATGGTCGTCAATTAACAATTGATGAATTGAAAGAATGAGAATTGACCGCAGAGCCATACTATATTCAACCTATATTAGGGAACGGAGGAAGCATTGAGATGCTTAGTCACCCTTACGGTTGGATGATGGCAGGCGGTCTCTTTTTTTTGCTCATCATAATCGTAATTTTAGCATCTCCTATCGTTGTGAATGGAAAAGTGCGATGGGTAGGAGAAGATGAAGATGCGGAGCTAAATATTAGAGCACTGTTTGGTTTGATTCGCTACCAATACAAAATACCATATGTACGTTTTACAGGAAAATCGCTCAAGTTGGAGGAAGAAGTAAATCAGTCTGATGTTGGAATAAATACGTGGAAACAGTTTAATGATGAAATTGATGCTGAGAAAGTAACGAGTTTTATTGATAAGTTTAAACACATCCTTTATATTACACGTGATTTGAAGGGGTGGATAAGAGGTACGTTATCTAAAGTGAACATTACGGAATGGAAATGGTCTACAGCAGTTGGAACAGGCGATGCGATGTGGACTGCAATGGCGACAGGATCACTGTGGTCGGTCAAAACATCTATCATTGGCGTTATTTCACAGATGGTTCATGTGAAGGCACAACCAATGATGGAAGTTAGCCCTAATTTTCAAAAGGCTGCTTTTGCAACAGAGTGGTCGTGCATAGCTCAAATCCGCTTCGGTTATGCTATTCTTGCCGGACTGCAATTATTAGTTCGCATGAAGAAATGGAAAGGAGGCGTCAAAGCATGGCAGAACACCCTATTCAAGGCCTAATGCAAACCGCAATGGAAAATATTAAAGAGATGGTTGATGTTAATACAATTGTAGGTGACCCTGTTCAAACGCCAGACGGTAGTATTATTATGCCGATCTCAAAGGTAGGCTTCGGTTTTGTCGCTGGCGGCAGCGATATTCGAACTGAAGGTGCTGATAAACATGGCAGCTCTGGAAATGATGCACATCACTCGACAGTTTCATTGCCATTTGGAGGCGGTAGCGGTGGTGGAGTATCTATTACGCCAATTGCCTTCTTGGTTGTAGGAACACAAGGTGTTAAAATTGTGCCACTTGATAACGGAACGCATCTTATTGAAAAAGTTATCGATTCGGCTCCAAAGGTGTTTGATAAGCTTCAAAGTATGATGAAGCAACCATCGGGCAATACAGAATTTACTGAAACAACAACGACCATCATAGATGGTCATGTTACAGATGATTCTCAAAGTATCTAAATTGAAATAAGTTTGAAACTGCCCGCAAGGGCAGTTTTTAATTTTTTTAGTTGTTATTGACTCGTCTACCGAGGCAAGTACAAGCATATACTAATGTAGCATGTACACCTAGAACAAATGATGTTATTGCACCGAGAGGAGTATAGAACAACATGATTTTTACAAAGCAGCAGCTTACCCGATTTGCAGCCTTTTTTCTAATCTCCACTTTGGTCAGTTTTAATGTAATTCCGACAGAAAGTGTAGGAGCGTCGCCTGATGCAATTGGGACAAATGCAAGAGCAGCAGCGCTTATCGATGTTGAATCTGGTCGGCTGCTATACAGCAACAATGGCGATACGCCAATGAGAATCGCCAGTCTGACCAAAATTATGACAGCAATAGTTGCCATAGAACATGGGAACTTAACCGATATGGTGAAGACGTCTAAGCGCGCTGTAGGGAAGGAAGGCTCATCTATTTATCTCCAACTGAATGAAGAAATGAGCTTAAGCAATATGCTTTATGGACTAATGCTTCGTTCAGGCAATGATGCTGCAACAGCAATTGCGGAACATGTTGGCGGCTCAGAGGAAGGTTTTGTCCATTTAATGAATGAAAAAGCGATCCAAATTGGGCTAACAAATTCACATTTTATGAATCCGCATGGGCTAGATGATGATGAGCACTATTCGTCAGCAAATGATTTGGCCAAGCTATCTGCTTATGCACTCAAAAATGAAGTTTTTGCAGAAATCGTAAGTACAAAGGAAAAAAAAGCTCCTAACCCGCATGATCCATGGGATTATCGTTGGCAAAATAAAAACAAAATGCTTGCGATGTACGAAGGAGCGGATGGTGTTAAAACAGGTTACACCAAAAAGTCGTTTCGCTGCTTAGTCAGCTCAGCAACTCGCAATGGTCAGAAGCTTGCAGCCGTTACCATTAATGATGGTGATGACTGGGCGGATCATCGCAATTTGCTCGATTGGGGATACAAACATTTCCCATTAAGAACGATTGTAGAGAAAGGGAATGAAATTTCTGGTTATCCTTATGCAATTGGTCAAAGCTTTAGTTACCCACTTAACCTTGAAGAAGAGAGTGGAATAGATTCCAAATTAGTGTTGATTGATGCTGCAACTACACAATATGCATTAGGTGAGCGCGGTCATTTACATTTCTATTTAAAAGGACAAAAAATAGGTGTTGTGCCCATATATGACACTGGGAGTGCACGATTGCAACTGCCAAATAAATAAGTGAATTCGTTCTAAAATAGTGAAGATGATGCGGGAATTTGTCCTTTTGGGAGAAAAGGAGCAAGTACGCACATTGGACAATGTTATTGTTTGTAGGGGAGGTATGTTCGTATGGTGAACTGGATATGGTTGTTTTTTATCGTTGTAAGTGTTGTTGTTGCAGCTTTTACTGGCAAAATGGATACGGTGACACAGGCTGCCTTTGATGGCGCAAAGTCTGGCGTCACCGTCAGTTTTGGCTTGATAAGCATTATGGTATTCTGGCTTGGCATGATGCGGATTGCTGAAGATGCTGACTTGTTAAAAAAACTTGCACGGTTGCTTAGACCAGTTGTACGCTGGTTATTCCCAGACATTCCGAAAGATCATCCAGCAATAGGATACATTATGAGTAATCTTAGCGCTAACTTGTTCGGACTCGGCAATGCAGCAACTCCAATGGGTATTAAAGCGATGCAAGAACTCCAAAAACTGAATCCCGACAAAGATACCGCAACTCCTGCAATGTGCACTTTGCTTGCCCTCAATACCTCCAGCATTACAATTGTACCTACTACCTTGATTGCAATACGCATGAACTACGGCTCTGCTAACCCTGCTGAAATCATTGGTACGACAATTGCTGCTACTATT
Source organism: Paenibacillus sp. L3-i20 (assembly GCF_022180385.2). Lineage (GTDB taxonomy): Bacteria > Bacillota > Bacilli > Paenibacillales > Paenibacillaceae > Pristimantibacillus. Next base: position 1,386,909 of record NZ_BQME02000002.1, on the reverse strand, counting down.
GTGGCGACAACAGCTGCGATTGCCGCTGATCGATGGTATCGCAGTCGCTCAAAGGCTCCTCCATTACCGCCACCGTCACAGAAACCGAGTAAACATACAACGCCTTTACAGTCATCAGGAGGTGGAGAGCTTGTATGATCTCTTTACAAAACTGTCATCATGGATGATACCTGCCATAATCGTGTTTATTCCGCTTTATGCCGCGTTAAGAAGGAAAATTCCCGTTTATGAAACATTTGTTGAAGGTGCTAAAGATGGGTTTAGTACAGCTATCAGCATTATTCCGCCGTTAGTTGGGATGATGGTAGCAATCAGTATGTTCCGAGCATCCGGGGCGATGGAAATTATGCTTTCTGTTGTGCGGCCATTGTTCGATTGGTGGGGCATACCAAGTGAAGTGCTCCCGCTTGGCATTTTGCGGCCATTAACGGGCGCTGGTTCGTTAGCATTCACGGCTGATCTTATTCAAACATATGGACCTGATTCAATGATTGGGAGAATTGCATCAACAATTCAAGGAAGTACAGACACAACGCTGTATGTACTAACCGTGTATTTTGGTGCTATAGCAGTCAGAAGAACACGATATGCCTTAAAAGTAGGATTATTTTCGGATATTGTCGGTTTTTTTGCTGCAATTGCCATTTGCCTTTACATATTCTAATGGTTGAGCTTGTGCTTTTGTCGCTATATCGTTATGATGTAGAGTGAGGTGAAAGCAGTGGAACGTTTACAGAAAATATTAGCACAAGCAGGGGTTGCTTCACGTCGCAAATGCGAAGAGCTTATCCTGTCAGGAGCCGTTGAAGTTAACGGAGAGAAAGTAACAACACTTGGAGTAAAAGCAGATCCGGCTACGGATGTCATTACAGTAAACGGAAAAACCGTTCGCGGTGAGCAGAAGCTTTATTTAATGCTTAACAAATCCAAGGGTGTAATTACAAGCGCCAAAGATCCGCAAGGACGCAAAATCGTAACCGATTTCTTGCCGGGCATTAAAGAACGGGTTTATCCTGTTGGCCGGCTAGATTATGATACGGAAGGTTTGCTTTTATTAACAAATGATGGTGAATTCGCAAACATGCTGACGCACCCAAGTCACCATGTACCGAAAACATATCACGCAACTGTAAAAGGTGTGCCCCATGGTTCAGCGCTTGAGCAATTACAAAGAGGCATTAAGCTTGAGGATGGCATGACAGCACCTGCGGAAGTGGAATATCATGATGTTGATACCATTAAGAAAGAAGCAACCATTTCCATTACGATTTATGAAGGTCGTAACCGTCAAGTTCGAAGAATGTTTGAGGCGATTAATCATAAAGTAATTCGTCTAAAACGCATCAAATTTGGCGACTTGAGTCTTCATAATCTTGCTCGCGGCAAGTATCGTCATCTAACCGAAAGAGAAGTACAAGAGCTCCTAAACAGTGCAGTTAAGACACATAAAGTTCATAAAAAGTAATCGACGGCGGCAGTAATTGCCGTCGACTTTTCGTTATAATGAAGCTAAAGTAGTCGTGCTAATGGGACTGGTGGTGAAGATAAAATGGGCAAATCGCGGAAAACTGTCCAAATCGTAATATTATTAGCTGTATTACTCTTAGGCGGATACGCAATTGGAACTACGCTGTTCGGGAAAGAAGAGTCAGGTCCAATAAAAGTTGGCAGCAAACCGCCCGCATTTAAACTTGCTGATATGACCGGCGGGGTAAAGGGACTTGATGATTACGCAGGTAAGCCCGTCATTATTAACTTTTGGGGAACATTCTGTGAACCGTGTGTAAGAGAAATGCCAGAATTCCAGAGACAATACGAAAAGTGGGAAGATCGTGGGCTGGTTATACTCGCCATTAATTTAAGTGAGGATACGCTTACAGTTAATAATTTTCTTAATCGTTTCGATCTGACCTATCCAATTTTGCGAGATGTAAATCGTAAAACAGAACGCAGCTACAGTTTGCGCCAATATCCTACTACATTTTTCGTCAAGCCCGATGGAACGTTGATGGAGGTTGTTGTCGGAGGAATGTTAGAAAAAGATATTAATGAGCGAGTTGAACGTTTGTTACAGCTGTAGGAGGTCATCATGTGTTAGCAGTTGAAAATACGAAATGTGATTGTGGTCATCAAAATTCAATTGGAACTGTACTTTGTGAATCATGCGGCAAACCGTTGCTTAAAGAGATGCAGCATTCGGACGAGCCGCTTGAAATGCGTTATGATGGTGTAGCAAGGCGTTCACAGAAGAGCAATCCTAATTATATTGACCGAATATGGAGTTTTTTTTCCTCGGTAAAGATTGCAATCTATTTGATTGTATTGACGTTTATAACGGCTATGTTTGGAACAATTTACCCGCAGGAAAGCACGTTTATCAACAATTTTGATGCCACCGTATATTACGAAGAGACATATGGTTTACCAGGTAAAATTTATTATGTGTTGGGTTTATCCCATACGTATGAGAGCTGGTGGTTCATCACTCTTCTAGTAATGATCGGAACATCATTAGTAATATGCAGTTTGGATCGCGTATTACCGCTTTATCGTGCTTTAAAGAAGCAACAAATTCGCAAACATTTGCAATTCATTTTACGTCAGAAGACTGCCTATACGGCCGACATTGACACGGATGAACGCACTTGGGTAGCACAATTTGGTGAACAGCTGAAGCGCAGAGGGTACAAGGTTCATTTTGAGGAAGGAACAGGTACTGCTTTATTAGCCGAAAAGAATAGGTTCAGCAGATGGGGACCATATATTAATCATATCGGTCTTATCCTCTTCTTGTTAGCGATACTAGCACGCAGCATCCCAGGATGGCAGATGGATGATTATGTTACTATCCCAGACGGAGACACTGTACATATTACTGGGACAAACTATTACATTAAAAGCGAAAAGTTTACAGTTGAATTTTATAGCGATGATGAGTTGCCTGATCAATTGCAGGGAGTCAACCGAGCGAAGAAATTTGAAACTCAAGCAATACTATATGAGTGCGTAAGCAATTGCAGTGACCCGCTTAATAAACCTGTATTAGAAATGGTCAAGGAACATAACATTATCGTTAATGATCCATTGACGCATAAAGGTTTAAAGCTCTATCAATTCGACTTTGATCTAACACCGCGTTTAAATGGTGTAAAGCCGATATTGGAGGACAAGCGTACTGGAGAAATATACGGTCCGTTTGATCTACCAATGAAGGATGCTGCTCTGCAATATAAGCTGGGTCCTTACACGCTCGACTTATATGCTAATTACATGGAGTTTGCATTAAATAGCGAAGGCAAACCTACTACTCTCTCTAGAGATCCGAAAGCGCCTGCATTTGTGTTTACTGTCAAGGGACCAGGGCTTGCAAAAGAGGGAGAACCTTATATGTATTTCCCGATGCAAAAGGATAAAGTGAAGTTTGCTCAAGATACAATTAATCGTGAAATTGCGGAAAAAATTGAAATACGGGTAGATGGCATGGAAAATGTTGATTTCTCGGAAGCAACAACCTTTTTGAATGTTCGTATAGATCGTGCATTGCCTTACCTATGGGTTGGAGCTGTTTTTTCAATGATAGGACTTATTCTAGGTTCCTATTGGCAGCACCGTAGAATTTGGCTTCGTATTGATAACGGCAAGCTTTCGCTTGGGGCACATACGAACAAAAACTGGTTTGGCATGAGAGCAGATGTTGCCGCCGCCTTGAAAAAAATAGGGGTAACAATTGACCCGAAGAAGCTAGATAACGGAGGGAATAACGCGTGAGTTTATTGGAGTTCAGCAGCGATGCGTTTATGGCGGCATTTTTTCTATATTGCTTCGCATTTATGTTTTATGTTATCGCTATAGCGGGCAAGAAATGGAGCAATCGTGATCCACAAGAGCATGAGAAGCGTTGGAGTAAAATTGCGTTTTTTGTGTCCAGTACTGGGCTTGCGGCACATCTTACCTTTTTCTTCACTCGTTGGTTCGGAAGTCCGATGAAGCAAATTCCTACGAGCAACATGTATGAGTTTATGACTTTTTTAGGAATGGCTATTATGATTGCCTTCACTATCATACATGCTATGTACCGCAAGCCGCTTTTAGGTATGTTCGCATTGCCGCTGACGGTTATCATTGTTTCTTATGCATCGGTATTCCCACAAGAAGTTCAGCCGCTCATCCCAGCACTGAACTCCATTTGGTTAAAGGTGCATGTAACGACTGCAGCTCTAGGTGAAGCCTTTTTTGCAGTAGGTTTCGCAGCAGGGTTAATGTACTTACTAAGAGTTGTTAATTTTGATGATACTACCAAAAAAGCACGTAGATCGCAATTTTGGGTAGAGTTCACTCTTTATTCGATCATCGTTATCATCGGTTTTATCATAGCAGTATTCGGATTTCGCGCAGCGGGTTATGAAGCTCAGTTCACACAAGAAAATGTATTAATTGATGCTAATGGCGCTGAACAATCGAAGATTGAAACAGTCAATTATTATTTGCCGCCAATTGTACAACCATACAACAGTGAAATTGTAAATATTCAATCATTCCTTGGTATGGATAAGCCATTGTTTGAGGCACCACATTGGATGGATGGTATTAATGCAGGTCGTAAGTTAAATACAGTTGTTTGGTCGATTATTGCGGGTACATTATTATATGGTCTACTTCGACTGCTATTCCGTAAGCGGATGGGAGCAGTAATACACCCTATGATGGATGGTATTGATCCGGATGATCTAGATGAAATTAGTTATCGTGCAATTGCGATCGGGTTCCCAATATTTACGTTAGGTGCACTAATCTTTGCAATGATTTGGGCAGAAATTGCTTGGGGCCGATTCTGGGGATGGGATCCAAAGGAAGTATGGGCACTTATTACTTGGTTGTTCTACAGTGCATATTTGCATTTCCGTCTGTCGAAAGGCTGGCAGGGATTGCGATCAGCTTGGTTAGCAGTTATCGGGTTTGTTATCGTCCTCTTTACATTAATTGGTGTTAACTTGATTATTGCAGGATTACATTCTTATTCTGGAGTATAATGTAGCTAATGAAAGGAGCTGTTTCGAATGACTGATTACTCGAACCGTATTTTGGTAGTAGATGATGAGGAACGTATTCGCCGCCTGCTTAAGATGTATTTGGAGAAGGAAGGCTATACAATAGATGAGGCAGAAGACGGTGAATCTGCTCTAAGACTAGCGTCTAACACAGATTATGCACTCATATTGCTTGATGTAATGTTGCCAGGAATTGATGGAGTGGAAGTATGTTCACGTCTACGTCAGATTAAAGCAACTCCTGTCATCATGCTTACAGCAAAAGGTGAGGAAATGAATCGTGTACAAGGCTTCGAAGTAGGTGCTGACGACTATGTCGTGAAGCCATTTAGCCCACGTGAAGTTATTTATAGAGTGAAAGCAATTCTTAGACGATCTTCCGCAACTGCATTTTTGACAAAAGAGCTTAATACAAGCAACAATATCGTGTTTCCTCATCTTGTTATTGAACATGATGCTCATCGTGTAACAGCAGGAGGACAAGAAGTTAGTCTAACGCCAAAAGAGTATGAGTTGCTTCATTACTTAGCTGTCTCACCGGATAAAGTATTTTCCCGTGAGGAGTTACTTAAAGATGTTTGGAACTATGAGTTCTTTGGTGATTTGCGTACAGTAGACACTCATGTAAAGAGATTGCGTGAGAAGTTGAATAAAGTATCAACCGAAGCAGCAGCGATGATTACGACAGTATGGGGCGTTGGCTACAAGCTTGAGGTTCCGAAATAAATGAAGTTATGGGATCGAATGGCCCGATTATTATGGCATAGTGTAATAGGAAAGCTTTGGGCGACTATTATGCTGTTGGTTGCTGTAGTTCTATTAATTTTAGGCGTATTTTTGTTGCAATACATTGATATTTTATTTGATGATAACTCACATGACATCAAGCTACTATTTATCATTACAGCTGTCATCGGATTTCTACTATCAACGTTTTTTGCCTTTTTCCTGTCTGCCAAAATTCAGCAGCCGCTTTTGCAACTGAAACATGCGGCTGATTCGGTCGCACAAGGCGATTACAGTACACGAGTTAATATTCGCTCGTCCGATGAAATTGGCCAATTAACTCATACATTCAATCATATGACTGAGCAGCTGGAGAAACTCATTCATGATTTGAATCATGAAAAAAATCATTTAGCGAGCGTGTTAAGAAGTATGGGCGACTCCGTCATTACTTTTGATGCAGAAGGACAAGTCATTTTGACAAATCCAAGCGGACATATGCTCATCAAACAGTGGTCATCCTTTGAGTCAGCATGGGAGGAAGAATCGTTAGATGGGATACCTTCTTATTCAAGTGTTCCAATGCCGCTCAGACAGCTGTTTCAGGATGTAAGAGAAGAAGGTCAAGATCTTACTGGAAAGGTGCATGTGCATAGCAACGTATGGTCTGTTGTAATGGCACCACTACAATCTGGAGGGGTCGTGCGCGGCGCTGTAGCCGTCATACGTAATGTGACAGAGGAGCATAAGCTTAATAAGCTGCGTCGAGATTTTGTAGCTAATATCTCGCATGAGATACGCACACCTTTGTCCATGCTTCAAGGCTATAGTGAAGCATTGCTAGATGATATTGTTGTTTCACCAGAGGATAGAAAAGAGTTAGTTCAAGTTATTTATGATGAGTCGCTTCGTATGGGACGTCTGGTGAACGACTTTCTTGATATTGCTAGGATAGAAGCCGGCCATGTAGATATGCATTTTCAAGAGGTAGATGTCCGTAACGTTGTCAAACGAGTGCATCGGAAGTTTCTTGTATTTGCAAAAGAACGAGAACTTACGCTTCATATGGAAATTCCTGATATACCTTTGACGATGAAGCAGGGCGACGAAGATCGTCTGGAGCAGGTACTAACGAATCTGCTAGACAACGCCGTGAGACACACGCCTGCTGGCAAATCAATTATGATATCCGGTGAGAATCAAATTGTTAACGGGACAGCTTACATTCAATTGAATATAAAGGACGAAGGCCACGGCATTCCGCCTGAAGATGTCCCCTATATTTTTGAACGGTTTTATAAAGCAGACAAGGCTAGAACAAGAGGTTCGTCAGGTGGAACTGGACTCGGACTCGCTATTGTCAAAAATTTAATTGATCTGCATGATGGTCAAATTGTTGTTGAAAGTTCCGCCGAAGCAGGCACTTTGTTTACGATGCTGCTTCCTGTCGAAGCACATGAATAATGTCAATGCAGATTGAATATTGTCCAATAAGAGAGAATGAAAAAACAGCGTCCCCCCTAGGGGACGCTGTTTTTGTTGAAGCAACAAGATTAATCTTGTTGTTCGTGAAACATATTATTATGGAAGAATGATTTCTTTAGCCGTGTTTAACTCAGACATGCTTGTTAGTTGTTGCAAAATTTCTTTAGGTGTACCTTTGTCTACACGAAGTACCATGATAGCAGATCCACCTACAAGCTGACGTCCAACTTGCATCGTTGCAATGTTGACATCATTGTTGCCTAACAAAGTACCAACTCTGCCGATAATACCGGGCTTATCATTATGTGAGATTAGAATGAGGTTGCCCTCAGGTGTAACATCTACAGGGAACTTATCTATTTGTACAATGCGCGGACCATATCCTGTTAGCAAAGTACCAGCTACAACATGCTCTTCTTTCTTTGTACGTAGAGCAACAGTAACTAAGTTTGTAAAGTCTTTTGCTGCATGAGATTTCTGTACCACAATGTTAACTTCGCGAAGCTTAGCAAGATGCAAGGAATTGACGATATTAACTTGATCACTGCCCAGATGATGTGCAAGAACACCGCGTACAATATAACGAGTAAGTGGTTGTGTATCGACTTCAGCGAGTTCCCCAGAATAGCTGACAGAAATTTCAGTTACAGCTCCTTCTGTTGATTGTGCGATAAAACTTCCAAGCTTTTCTCCAAGCGCAAAGTAAGGTTGCAGCTTGCTTTGTAGATTTGCAGGGATTGGAGGCATATTCACAGCATTAGTGAACGGCTCATCACGTAATATATGAAGAACTTGCTCGGATACGTCGATAGCTACATTTTCTTGTGCTTCAACTGTAGACGCACCAAGATGTGGTGTTACGATTATTTTTGGATGTTTCAGGAACGGATGATCTTCTGCTGGAGGCTCAACTTCGAATACGTCAAAGGCTGCACCAGCAACGATTCCTTCATCGATAGCTTCAACTAACGCCAATTCATCAATGATACCACCGCGCGCACAGTTAACAATACGCATACCAGGCTTCATAACACCGAATTGAGCTTTACCGATCATATGACGGGTTTCAGGAGTAAGTGGTGTATGAACAGTCATAAAGTCCGCTTGACGAACAATTTCGTCAACAGTTGCAAGCTTGATACCTTGCTTTTCTGCGCGTTCCTCAGTCATAAACGGATCATATCCCAAAATATTCATACCAAATGCTTTAGCTCGCTTTGCAACTTCGCTACCGATTCGGCCCATACCTAGAACGCCTAACGTTTTGTTTCTTAATTCAACACCAAGGAAAGATTTGCGATCCCAAGTGCCACTAACCGTTTTCATGTAGGCTTGAGGAATGTGACGAGCAACTGCCATCATCATTGCAAAAGTATGCTCACATGTTGTAATTGTGTTACCGTCCGGCGCATTAATGACAATAATGCCGCGACTAGTTGCGGCTTCTAAATCAATATTGTCAACACCTACACCAGCTCGTCCAACGACTTTTAATTTCTTGCCGGCTTCCATCACTCTTGCAGTTACGCGCGTCTGACTTCTGACAAGAAGAGCGTCATATTCACCAATGATGGCTACTAATTCGTCTTCACTAAGACCAGGATTTTTGTCGACGATTACATCTGTTGCTTCGACAAGCTGTTGGATACCCAAATCACTAATTGGATCAGATACGAGCACTTTGTACATGTGGAACATGCCTCCTAGAATTGGCGATGCAATGATTGCTTCGCAAGAATATGAAAAGAAAAACTCTAAACCCGCATCGCTGTGCAGCGCCCGGGTAAAGAGTTCAGTCTACGAACGAGTTGGACTTTATTATTTTATAGCATTACAGCACTATAATGCAATGCTGAAACTTGATCATTTGTGAAAATTTCGTTATGATTCAAGCAACGTAATCGAGGAAATACCGTTAATTAGTCTCTGGATAGAAGAAAGGGAGTTGAGGCAAAACTTCCGATTGATAGAAGCGTCCTTTATTCAACGAGAAGTCTCCCAAATCGACAGCTTCTGTATTCATGAGAAGGTCAATTATGCCGGTTAATGTCGTCAACTTCATTTTGGCAGCTTGCCCAGATTCGATAAATTCGTCTATACGACTTGTCATATCATGTGGATAGTAAGTGTTTAGTTCCTTGCGTGTAACCAAATAATCGACAATTATCGTGTTTTTTATTGCTATCGGCAGTTGCTTCCATTGTGTCGTACTTAGCCCAGCCGATGCTTTATATTCACTTGGAATATCAGGATCAATAGTTGCTGTCCATTTCTGAATGGCATGGAAGTAAGCACGTTGAGCGTTTAATGATTCCTCAGCAGCTAGTGTATAATTTTTTTCATTCAAAATGGATTTATAAAGTTCAATTACATTCACCTTGGAGCTAGTGCCCGCTGCTTTTGCTGCGGCTTCCTTAAACTTTTTTAAACTACGAATATATCCAACTTGAGCTTCACCTAACAACGGTGACTTCTGCATATCAAATGAGCTTGCGTCTTTCGACTTCTTATCAGCGAGCTTAGCTAATTCTTTAAAGGTAGATGAAATATCGACCGCTTGTCCTTTTGAAAGTTTGGTCATAGCTGCAAACCATTCGTTTTGAAATTCACGATAAGGCGAATATACAGTAAGATAGAAAGATACTAAATCCTGTTGTTGATATGGACTATTTGCGTGTTTAGAAGCTTCTCCATCTTGCTTGGCAGCGGCGTTGTACTTCAATTCCATCTTTTCTGAGCCAATCTTGACGCCGTAGAAAAAGGCTCCAACTGCGCAGACGAGCATAAATACAAAGCCTACACTAAATAACATTGCTGAGGTCGTTAATCGTTTTTCCATGATAATCTCCTTCTATGTATAAAAATATGAGTATACGACAATTATTACAGACAGGCGGGTAACTATGAAAAAATTTGATATACGTAATATAAAGGTGCGAAAGGTTAATATTAATGAAATTGACGACCGCATGCTTCTTATAAACTTATACGCTACACAAGGACTTACTCTTATTATCGGTATCATATGGATTTTATTTCAGCGTCAAAATTTTATCGAACTTTTTTCTATCCCTTCGTCGATATTATTTATATGGTGGGGTCTTGGATTAGCAGCGGCAGTTATCGTTATTGATCTGCTTATTTCCAGGTGGGTACCTGAAGATGCAGCAGATGACGGCGGTGTGAATGACCGAATATTTGGCAATCGCCCTATATGGCACATTGTCGTCATTTCGTTTGTTGTTGCCGTCTGTGAAGAATTATTGTTCCGCGGTGCGATCCAACATGCAGTTGGACCATATTGGACCAGCATCATTTTTGCTGCAATCCATGTTCGTTATTTGAAGCACTGGATTCCGACTGGTCTTGTATTTTCGATCAGTTACGGGCTTGGGTGGATATACATCCAAAGCGGTACGATCTGGGCTCCAATCATTGCTCATTTTGTAATTGACCTCATTATGGGTCTCATCATTCGCTATAGGAGGGAGTCATGAGCAGGAAATTAAAGCATAATCGTTCATCAAGAACACAACAACATGAAAAGGCGGATGAGCTTTTGCAACCGCCGAACGAATCCGATGAGATGATTGAGCTTCCGCCTAGACACAAAAAACATCCTTCAAGTGTTAACAAAGTAAATAAATGGTATTACAACGTATTGTTTATTTTATTTGTATGTCTAGTCGCTTTTCTATTTTGGTATGGCAAAAAGTTCAGTACTTAACTTCAATTGTCTCGGGATTAATGAATGAATAGCCCTCTTCTTCAATTTTTGATAACAACGGATCTAGAGCTTCCGCAGTCCATTTCAATTCATGCATAAGAATGTTTGCACCCGGATGCAATTGTTCCATTACATTTTTAATTACGATATCTGGTTTGTTTTTGGCTGATTTATCCCAATCGAGTGATCCATTAGACCACGTCATGTATAACATGCCGTGGTTTTTCGCTATTTCTTTAACGACATTACTGCCTTCACCGTAAGGAGGACGGAAAAACCTCGGTTTTTGCCCAGTTAACTGTTTCACTTCAGTTTGAACGCTTGCCAATTGCTTCTCAACAACATCTTTATTTTCTTTGCGCAAACTAATATGGTCATAAGAGTGATTGCCAATTGTTTGCTCACGTTCATGAATTAATTTCAACAGCTCAGGATGTTGTTTCACTTGGTAGCCATTTACGAAAAAAATGGCTTTAGCCTGATACTTATCTAGTGTATCCAGAATGCTTGTTAGTGTTTTCTCATCATTAGGACCGTCGTCAAATGTTAAAAGAACGGCTTTTTTTGTTGTTGATTCCGCAATTGGCTCGAACCGAAATACTTTATTCATTTTATAGAGAGGTTCTGTGGTGGGATCAACTTTAGTTGTTGCTTTTGGCGTTGGTGATGGTTGTAAGGATGTCTCTATAGCCATCACCTGCTTGTTTGTTGGGTTTAATGTTTGAGTAGTAGCCGCTTTACTTTCGCCATTTAGAGGCCAATCTGTTGTTGTGCTGCTGCAGCCTGTTAATTGCACAGCCAGTAAAACAATCAGCGTGGATATTTTAAGTTTTTGCATCTTTACCCTCCATTAATTATTTGGGTTTAAATTGAGCCGTTCATATTGTATCATATCCTGATCTGTTCTTGATTAGCTGGCTTTCCTTAATTTATATCGAATGATTTTTTGTTCAAGGAGCCACACTAAGTCATGAAATTGAAGTAAGAGAGAGGTGTCCAGCTCTATGAAGTTAAGCGGTCTTTTGTTTGGCGGATTGATTGGCGCTGCAGCTACAATATATATTTCCAAGAAGCGACCAGGTGTTTTCGCTTTCGCTTCCAGCGCAATGACAGATTTATGCTCTAATTTAGTTAACAAATCGGTGACAAAGATGATGCGTTCTGATTGGAAGGATGAAGTTACGACGGTCGTCCCAAAGTCTACAGACGATACCGCAAAAAAATCCGCAGTCGCTTGGGAACAAATTGAATTATTGCTTCAAAGTGACCCTGCACTGAAGCAGGAAGTAGATAAGATCAAAGCGGAATCGTCTTCGTTAGCTCATTGAGTTAATAGGTAACGAAATGGAGTCGGTTTAGTAGGTCCACGTTTGAGTGGCTGCTAAATCGATTCTTTTTTCGTGTAATAATAGTGCATTCAAGTTGCAGACATGATAAAGTAATTACATAGTGGATGAGACCATTTTATTCACATACGAGCAATAGATTCATATTCTATTAAGACAGATGCTGCAAAGGAGGATCCTGTCATGAAAATCGAACGACTTAGTCAGGATAGAATACGGATATTCCTGACGTTCGACGACTTGTCGGAACGTGGGATCCAAAAGGAAGATATGTGGCGTGAACCGCCCAAACTTCATGAACTATTTTTAGAGATGATGGATCAAGCCTATAATGAGCTTGGTTTTGACGCGAGCGGACCGCTTGCGGTTGAAGTGCTTGCTATGCCTGCTCAAGGGATGGTTATTAATGTAACCCGTGGCAAAACGAATAACGCAGCCGGCGATCGTTCAACAGACGATGATGAAATGGAAGATGACATATATGATATGGAAGTAACGATGGAACAAAGCGACGTCGTTATGTTCGCTTTCCGTGACTTCGAAGACGTCATATCCGTAGCCAAGCAGCTCAAAGCATCACAACTTACCGAGGGTGGGAGATTATATTCCTACAACGGCAAGTGGATTTTAGTTTTTGAACCTACAGGAGTGGAACCTACAAGGTATCATGCAGTAATCGCATTACTTGCTGAGTATGGGGAAGCGACTTCAGTTACACATGCAATGCTAGAAGAGTATGGAAAAGTCATAATGCCAGGAAATGCGGTTAAGGAAATCTGCAATCATTTTCTTTATTGACTTAATCTAGCACCACGTTAAAGGGCATCAGCAGAAATTCACTTCTGCGAGATGTTCTTTATTTTTATATTTCCTATAGACTCGAAAATAGAATATGATGTCCGTATGGAGTTCATATTAGTTGTAGAAAACGACGCAGAACAGGATGGGTGGACAAATGAGCGATGTGTTGGAGTCAACGCAGGTAGTAATTGAACAAGCACTTAAGAGATTAGGTTATGGACAGGATATGATTGATCTATTGAAGGAGCCTATGAGGCTGCTAACTGTCCGCATTCCTGTGCGCATGGATGACGGCTCGACAGTAGTATTCACAGGTTATCGTTCTCAACATAATGATTCTGTTGGCCCAACTAAGGGAGGCGTACGATTCCACCCAGCTGTAACGGAAAAAGAAGTTAAAGCACTTTCCATTTGGATGAGTCTCAAATGTGGAATCGCTGATCTCCCTTATGGTGGAGGTAAAGGTGGCGTTATATGCGATCCGCGCAAGATGTCATTTAGAGAGCTAGAGCGACTTAGCCGTGGATATGTACGAGCAGTCAGTCAAATCGTAGGACCAACAAAAGATATTCCTGCACCAGATGTGATGACAAACTCACAAATTATGGCCTGGATGATGGATGAATACAGTCATATTCGCGAGTTCGATTCTCCTGGATTTATTACAGGGAAGCCGATTGTACTCGGCGGTTCCAAAGGTAGAGAGACAGCAACTGCCCGCGGTGTAGTTATTATGATTCATGAAGCGCTTAAATTGAAAAATATACCTATCGAAGGTGCTCGAATCGTCATTCAAGGATTTGGAAATGCGGGCAGTTTCCTTGCCAAATTTATGTATGAGGCAGGAGCTCGTGTAATAGGCATTTCCGATGTGAACGGAGCATTGTATAATAAGGATGGACTCGACATTCCGCATTTGCTTGATCGTCGCGATTCGTTTGGAAATGTAACGAATTTATATCCTAAAACGATCTCGAATGAAGAATTACTTGAGCTAGATTGCGATGTTCTAGTGCCAGCGGCAATTGAGAATCAAATTACAGAGGAAAATGCTCCTCGAATTCAAGCATCCATCATTGTAGAAGCAGCTAATGGACCAACTACACTTGAAGCTACAAAAATCATTACGGAGCGGGGGATTTTGCTTATTCCTGACGTTCTTGCAAGTGCTGGTGGTGTAATTGTTTCTTATTTTGAATGGGTACAAAATAACCAAGGTTATTATTGGGGTGAACAAGAAATTGACGATAAGCTTCGTGTGATGATGATTCGAGGCTTCGAAAACGTATATGAAATTCATCTAACCCGCAAAGTTGATATGCGACTAGCTGCTTATATGTCAGGAGTGCGAAAGATGGCGGAGGCAGTCAGATACCGCGGGTGGGTGTAAGAAAGCAGGGGGAAAATGCTTGTATTTTCCATATTAACGGCAGCAGTGGCACCAGGGGTTTCATTGCTAACTTATTTATATTTAAGGGATCGTTATGACTCAGAGCCATTTCATATGGTGCTCAGGTTATTTATCCTTGGAATATTAGTAGTTGTACCGATTATGGTTCTACAGCACGGATTGAAATTGTGGCTTGGAGATGATCCATTTGTTTCGGCCTTTGTTATGTCTGCAGGGGTAGAGGAATTTCTGAAGTGGTTCGTGTTGTATCATGTTATCTATAACCATATGGAATTCGACGAGCCATATGATGGAATTGTTTATGCTGCATCCATCTCATTAGGATTTGCAACGATGGAAAATGTACTTTATGCGATCTATATGCCATCTTCCATCGGAACATTGTTTGCTAGAGCTTTATTGCCAGTTTCTGCTCATGCATTGTTTGGTATTATGATGGGATATTATTTAGGTAGAGCTAAGTTTAAGAAGAAAAGCGGAATTAACATCTACATCATTATCTCATTCATATTGCCTTTTGTTCTTCATGGCTTATACGATTGGATTATTTTGATGGCAAAACATCATTGGATGTGGTTTATCGTACCGTTTATGATTATCTTATGGATCTGGGGACTTCGTAAAATGACTTTGGCGAACGCAAGATCGCCATTCCGTTTTATTGGCCGCAAAGGTGAGATTAAACTATAGCTGTTCCGTCTATACTGACCATATAAAGACTATTGGGAGGTAAAGATGGAAGCGGCTCGAATTAAAGTGACGATTCGCTGCAACGTCTGCGGCGAAAAATTTGTTTTACGAGGAAGACGTGAAAAAGATTATATCGACACTGGTTTTAGGCAATGCATATGCAATAATAGCAACGATCTAGATATTGAGGAGCATGCTGGTTTTTAAAAATGCTCCTTCTTTCACAAAAGAATGCAATTATGTATAAAGCTCCTCTCTGAAATCCAAACTAACACCAGGTTTGGCATTAGAAAGGAGCTTTTTGTATGTATCGTAGACTTAGCTCAGTTATGTTTCCACTTGTGACCATTCTTCTTATTGGCGCAATTTATTGGGGATACCAAGAGCATCAAGAGAAAAATTCTATTTTGATTAAAGCGGAAAATCAATACCAGCGTGCTTTTCATGATTTGACCCTGCATATAGAAAAGGTTCATGAGCAACTTGGAAATACGCTTGCGGTCAATTCTACTTCAGGAGGATATCATCGTAAGGGGTTAGTTAATGTTTGGCGATTAACTAGTCAAGCACAAAATGAAATAAGTCAGCTGCCTTTAAGTTATTTACCGTTTACAGAGGCGGAAGATTTCCTATCCCACATTTCTAATTTTGCATATAAAACGGCTGTTCGTGATTTGACGAAGCAACCATTGTCAAAGGATGAATTCAACACGTTGCAGACGCTATATACGAAATCAGATGAAATCGCTAAAGATTTGCACAACATGCAAAAGGATGTATTGTCCAATCGACTACGCTGGATGGATGTTGAATTAGCAATTGCATCAGACAAAGAAGCGGGCAGCAACGCAGTTGCTGATGGTTTGAGATCTGTTGATAAGAAGGTTGGATCATATCCTGAACTTAATTGGGGTCCATCTGTGAGCAGTATGTACGCAAAGCGTACGATCAAAATGCTAGGTGGAGAGATGGTTACGACTGAGCACATTCAAAAGAAAGCAGCAGAGTTTTTGAAGGTTGATCAATCACAGGTTAGAGTGGCTGAAAATGCAAAAGGAACGGAATACGCTTCGTATTCCGCACTTGTGAACGAAAAAGATCCAAATCAAAAGGTGCAAATGGATTTTACGCAAAAAGGCGGTCAGTTAATTTGGTATATGAAGTCGCGCGAGCTGGGTAGTCCGAAAATTGACTATGCGCAAGCGAAAGCATCGGCAGATGCATTTCTTGTAGAACATGGTTTCAAAGATATGCGTGCGATCAGCTATGACCATTAC
Organism: Paenibacillus sp. L3-i20; assembly: GCF_022180385.2. GTDB lineage: Bacteria > Bacillota > Bacilli > Paenibacillales > Paenibacillaceae > Pristimantibacillus. The sequence continues at coordinate 1,370,398 of NZ_BQME02000002.1, read as the reverse complement.
AACAACTCAGCTTCATTCACATTCGTAGGAACACAAAATGATGTGTTAATTTATCCAGAAAAACTGACTGTTAAAATCGCTTTAGATAATGGTGAGGCAGTAGGTCTGCAAGCTAATGATTTTGTTTATGAACATCATAAACGTGAGCTGAAGCAACCAACACTATCGAAAGAGGAAGCAAAAAAAGCGATCAATCCAGCAATGAATGTAACAAATGAAGAACAGGCGTTAATAATTAACGAGCTTGGCGAAGAAACATTATGTTATGAATATACGGGTCAAATCAATGGTGCGATCTACCGCATCTATATTAATGGGGATACGGGTATAGAGGAAACGATTGAAGTGATGACCAAACAAGACAAGGATGTATCAAAAAAATAAAGGGAATTTCCGACTAATATCGATATAGCTCCCCTCCAATCGACATGCTATAATGTCTGATATATGGGAGGGGAGCCATTTTGTTGCCTAAAGTTAATCAAATGCTTTATTATCAAATCGCTTCTTCTGACGAAGCAGATGCGGCAATTGAATATCGTTCACGTATTGCCGATGAAGAAGGTGGATCTCTACATATCGAATACCCTCTTAATGTTCAGACAGGACGTACAAAGCGCTTATACTTAGGTGATGAATTGTCCGTATTTTTTCTGTCGGATGAAGGGGTTAAACATTACTTTGATTCCCATGTGATTGGATTTAAAGAAGATGGCATTCGTTTAGTGAAAATTATGAAACCAGATCCAGAACGGATGACAAAAGTTCAGCGTAGAAGCTTTTTGCGAGTTCCAGCAGAATTGGAATTAGCAGTAAAAATGTCGGGTCATGTACGATTCCTCTGTTATACAGATGATATCGGCGGTGGCGGTATTTCCTTTGTTAGTGACAGTAAGTGGCCGCTACAAAGCGAACAAGTATTGGAATGTTGGCTGCTTCTACCGTTCAAAAATGGGACAGTTGAGCATGTGTCTTTTGATTCAGAGATTGTTAGAGTAAGTGTCCTTGAATCGGGACGTAAGGAAGTCATGACTAAATTTATTAGCATTAGCGATTCCGAAAGACAAAAAATTATTAGATTCTGTTTTGAAAAGCAATTGGAATATAGAAATCGCTAGTATTGAATAATTTATGAAATAAGCGGAATGCTATCCACATGTTGGGAGGGTGCATTCCTATTGCTTCGACAACTACTACATAAAAAAAGAAGTCGCAAAGAGCTGCTGAAATTGTCCGATATAGTAACGGGACTATTGCGAAAAGCAGTCATTGTCCTTTTACTACTAGCCTTTCTTACACAAATCGCAGTCCAAAATGATACGATTAGAAATTGGCTAACGAGCGCAGATCGGTGGGAAGGAACCCGCTTGAACTAGCGCTTCTCTTTTGCATCTCAGGGCATTCTGTGGTATAATTTTCACGTTCGCAGGCAATGCCTGCTTTTTCTTTGAACTTCTACACTACAATTCAAAGAGAAAGAGGCCGTCTCGATTTAAAGGGGGATGACCATACGTGGCGCAACAAGATGGTGACAGTGACCGAATTAACATTGCAATTGACGGGCCTGCAGGCGCTGGCAAAAGCACGGTTGCGAGAATGGTCGCCGGACAATTGGGTTATGTGTACATCGATACAGGTGCGATGTACAGAGCTGTAACATTAAGCGCTCAGCGCTTATCCATTACAGCTGAGCAAGACGATAACTTAGCCGAAATGCTGGAGTCACTCCAGATTAGGCTTGCGCCAGGCGAAAGTGGACAATCCATATTCGTTAATGATGAGGATGTTACAGCCCTCATTCGCTCCCGTGATGTGACAAGGCAAGTTTCTTATTTTGCTGCGAGCGGAATTGTACGTCAAGTTCTAAGCACAATGCAAAGAGAATTTGCAATCCGTAAAGGTGTTGTCATGGATGGTAGGGATATCGGAACGCATGTGCTTCCAGACGCAGAAGTTAAAGTTTTTTTAACGGCATCGGTTGAGGAGCGCGCGCTAAGAAGATATAAGGAGTTATCTGACGATAACATTATCTCGCTTAAACAGCTTGAAGCAGAAATTGCTGAAAGAGACCAATTGGACGAGCAAAGAGACATTTCTCCACTTATTAGAGCCTTGGATGCCATAGAATTGGACAGTAGCGGCATGACAATTCTCGAAGTTGTTGAGACAATTGTGAAATTAAGCCGAACCAAATTGGCGGAGGCGAAGTAAACTATGTTATACCGCATATTCCGATTTCTATTGAACACCATCTACACTTTAGTATTTCGGCTTGAAGCAAGAGGGCTGCACCATATTCCTGCAGAGGGACCAGTTATATTAGCTTCGAACCACATTAGCAATTTTGATCCGCCGACAATTGGTGTAAAGGTTCCTCGCAAAGTATATTTTATGGCGAAGGAAGAATTATTTAAGATTCCAGTGTTTGGGGCAGGTATACGCGCAGTCGGAGCATTCCCTGTAAAAAGGGGTGGAGTGAGCAAAGATGCCATCAAATCTGCTATTACGCTATTGAAATCAGGCGAGGTCATGGGCATTTTCCCTGAGGGGTCACGCAGCAATGCTGGAGCTGCCAAAAAAGGCGCAGCTATGATCGCGATCCGAAGCGGTGCGGTCATCGTTCCCGTTGCAATTGTAGGGAATTATAAACCATTCAAAAAAACGCTCGTTATTTACGGTGAACCTATTGATCTTACAGCAATTATCGAAGAATCATCATCGGAAATGCTAGAGCAAGTTACAGAAGTTACCATGATTCGAATTCGCGAACTTGCGGCACGACATGGCAATTAATTGTTTTAAATACCGGATTGGCTTTGCCAAGCGGGTTTAAATAAAGTTGGGGTATGAACTGAGGAGGTTATTTCAATGTCAGAAGAGATCAATGTGCAAGAGACTGTTGCAGAGGAAGTAAGCCAAGATGCAATGGATAATTTCGTGTCTTTGAAAAAAGGCGACTCTGTAAAGGGTACAATCGTCAAAATCGAAGATAACCAAGCTTACGTAAGCCTTGGATATAAATATGACGGTGTCATTCCACTTAATGAACTGTCTTCGGTTCAATTGGAAAACGCTGCTGCTGCAGTTGAAATCGGTCAAGAGGTTGAGCTTAAAGTAGTTAGCATCAACGACAGCAAAGAAAGTCTTGTACTTTCCAAAAAACAAGTTGACGGCGCAAAAGCTTGGGATGAGCTTCAACAACGTTTTGAAAACGGCGATGTGTTTGAAGTTGTCGTAGCAGATGTTGTAAAAGGCGGACTTGTAGCTGACGTGGGCGTACGCGGATTTATTCCTGCTTCCATGGTTGAGCGTCATTTCGTTGAAGATTTCAGCGGATACAAAGGTCGTACTCTACGCGTTAAAGTGAAAGAAATCGACGTAGAAAAACAAAAAGTTATCCTTTCTCAAAAAGAAGTATTGGATGCTGAATTCGAGCAAAGCAAGCAACAGGTTATGTCTAACCTAGTAGCTGGTCAAGAGCTTGATGGTACTGTACAACGTTTGACGCCATTCGGCGCTTTTGTTGATATCGGTGGCATTGACGGATTGGTACACGTGTCTGAGCTTTCATGGCAGCATGTTGCTCATCCAAAAGATGTTGTATCTGAAGGTCAAGCGGTTCGTGTAAAAGTACTTAAAGTTGATGCTGCAGCTGGCAAAATCAGCCTAAGTATCAAAGCAGCACAACCAGGTCCTTGGGATTCTGCTACAAGCCAATTTAACGCAGGCGATATCGTTACAGGTACAGTACGTCGTCTTGTGAAATTTGGCGCATTTGTTGAAATCGCTCCTGGCGTTGAAGGTCTTGTGCATATTTCACAAATCGCACATCGTCATATCGAAACTCCAAATGAAGTATTGCAAGAAGGTCAAGAAGTTCAAGCGAAAGTTCTTGAATTCAATGCTGCTGAAAAGCGCGTTAGCCTAAGCATCAAAGAAACAGAAGAGGCTCCAGAGCAAGCGGAACCTAAAGCAAGAACGGACCGTGCACCTCGTGCGCCACGCGCTCCTAAGATGGAAGAAATCAACAACCCTAACGTAAGCTTGAACAGCGCTAGCATGAGCTACTCGCTAGCTGAGCGTTTTGGTGACAAACTAAGCAAGTTGAAATAGTATCATTTCGTCCAAAGGCTATTCCTGTGAATCATCACAGGAATAGCCTTTTTTTGTTGGCGCATAATAGGGATACGAGAGGAGATTTGCGATGATTCCCGGCTACTTGACCGTGTTACTGATGTTGAATGTGTATATTCTATTTGCAACGGGATGGAAGTCGGTATTTGCCGCCGATATCCGAACGGATCTCTTTTTTTCGGTTACAGCTATAATGGCGTGCAGCCTCCTATTCCCCTTATGGTGGGCACCATTCAAGGATGTGCTTAATTTGAAGATTCATGGCGCTGCATGTCTTCTATTGTCAATAAGCGCAATTATTGTCTGGCGGTCGAAAGAGAGCGGCGTTCGCGGCTACTTACTGTTATGTATATTGATGCTTGCGATGATTATGGGCAGTATTAAAAGTCTATATTCGATTGAAACGATGTTTCATTGGTTTGAGTCAAGTTGGAATGCTTCGCTCATTGGAGGACTCATATGCGGCATCTTCACAACGGAAATAAAGCATCAACTTGCGATCCTTACATGGGGAGCTGCACTAGGAGAAGGGTTAGAGGCCTTTTTCCGGGAAGGTACGTACCATGTCGCTATTGGAACCCTTTCTTGGTGGGATGGATTGTTAGTAGCACTCTGTATTGCAGTTTCTTTTTCTTTGATGAAGCGAGTAGTACGAAGGGGTAAATTAAAGCTAAGTGCAGCATGGCTGCAACTGAAAGGGGGCCGTTCTTCTTGATTGTAGCTTTTATAAAAGAAAATCATCATTTGATGAGCGTTTTACTCGGGATTGGATTCGGTATTTTATCACGCTTATTAATGCTTAAGACAGATTATAGGCAATACCCTACGTACCCCCATGGGAGCATCATTCATGTTTCCCTTGGTGTAATAGCAGCTGCACTGGGTGCGGTGGCGGTCCCTGCTTTATTCAACAAAGACTATACAGCTATTACATTTCTAACTCTTGCAGCTCAGCAATTTCGAGATGTTCGGAAGATGGAACGAGATACATTGACAAAAATCGACAGCATGGAACTAGTTGGACGAGGATCAACATATATTGAAGGAATAGCGATGGTTTTTGAGGGGCGTAATTATTTGGTCATTATGACGGCTCTCCTTACAACCCTATTTGCTATCCTTCTAAATCTATGGTTCGGCGTTGCAGCTGGACTTCTTTCACTTGTCATAGTGTACAAATTAAAGTCAGGTAAATCAATCTCTCATATAGCTGAAGTTACGATATCGGATATTCGAATTGATGGACCAGACTTATTTGTGTCAGATATTTACATTATGAACGTCGGATTAAAGTCTAATCAAGCTATCATTGCAGAAAGAGGGCTTGGCTTCATCCTTACTCCCATTAATCCTAATGCGAAAGTTACTTTATGTAATTTGGGACAACGCCAAGCAATTCTTTATGATCTAGCAACTATTCTCGGTGTATATCGAGATGATGGAGAACCTGCGCTAATCCCTATGGCTAAGCTTGATATGAAGGATGGAAGGCTTGCTATATTTATTTTGCCACAAGAGCGCGATTCAACAAAAGGGAGAGATGTCATTCTGCGAGCTCCAATAATGGAATCGGCTGTTCGTATGCCAACTGAAGCACCTGTGAACAAGAAGGAGGCAGAAACTAATGGCTGAAATTGTCGCAATCGTATCGCTTCACTCTGATCAAATAGCAGGTGGTGCTCCTATTTTTTTTGTGCCGGATGAAACTAAGCTAGAGGAAACATCATTTCTTCTGGAGAAAATATTGGATGCGAGTGCACATGACCTAAAGAATGGAACAATTATTCTTGTAGACCATCGATAATATGAAAAGTTAGCCAAGATCGATCTTTTTTGCTATGATGAGTAACGTGAGAATTGTTGAAGGAGTGAAAAACCAATTATGGCAAGACCCGTTATCGCCATCGTCGGGCGTCCGAATGTGGGTAAGTCAACCATATTTAATCGTGTAGTCGGTGATCGGCTGGCAATCGTTGAGGATAAACCGGGAGTTACCCGTGACCGTTTATACGGAGTAGGGGAATGGAACGGCAAAGCATTTAGCATCATTGATACCGGTGGTATCGAAATTGATGGTGAAGATGAAATTATGAAGTCTGTACGTATGCAGGCTGAACTAGCAATTGAAGAAGCGGATGTTATCTTGTTTATGGTGGATGCCAAAACTGGATTAACTCATGCAGATGATGAAGTTGCACAGATGTTATTCCGTTCACGCAAACCGGTTGTTCTTGCGGTGAACAAAGTGGATAATGCGAATCGTATGGATGAGGTTTATGAGTTCTATGGACTCGGATTTGGACAACCAATTCCAATTTCAGGTTCTCATGGACTAGGTATCGGCGATTTGCTTGATGCTGCAACTAATCTATTGCCTGAACTTGAAGATGACGGCTATGACGAAGATGTTATTCGTGTTGCTCTTATCGGTAGACCAAATGTCGGTAAGTCATCGCTTGTGAATGCTTTACTCGGTGAAGACCGTGTTATTGTGAGTAATGTTGCTGGAACGACTCGCGACGCTATTGATACACCGTTTGAACATGACGGACAGCGTTACGTGTTGATCGATACAGCAGGTATGAGAAAACGCGGCAAAGTATATGAGTCAACAGAAAAATATAGTGTAATGCGTGCTATGAAAGCGATAGAACGTGCAGATGTTGTACTCGTGCTTATTAATGGCGAAGAAGGCATCATTGAGCAGGACAAGCATATTGCTGGTTATGCTCATGAAGCAGGTAAAGCATCTATTTTCACAGTGAACAAGTGGGATGTCGTTGACAAGGATGAAAAGACGATGAGCCACTTTACGAAAAGTATTCGTGATCATTTCTTATTCATGACTTATGCACCAGTCGTTTATTTATCTGCATTGACTAAACAGCGCTTACATAAGCTGCTGCCTGTCATTAACCATGTTTCTGAGCAGCATGCATTACGTATTCAGACTCATTTGCTTAATGATGTTGTATCGGATGCGGTTGCATTTAATCCTCCGCCATCAGATAAAGGGAAACGTCTGCGCATTAATTACGTGACACAGGTTGCTACTAAGCCACCTACGATCGTATGTTTTGTTAACGATCCAGATCTAATGCATTTTTCATATGAAAGATACCTGGAGAACAAAATTCGCGCAGCGTTTGATTTTGAAGGTACACCTTTAAGAATCTTTACAAGGCGCAAATCCGACGAGGACTAGGGGAGAAGAAGCTTGGTAGGGGATATTATCGCGGTTGTTCTTTGTTATTTGATCGGATCAATATCATTCAGCATTGTCATTGCCAAATGGGTGAAGGGAATAGATATCCGGCAGCACGGAAGCGGCAATGCTGGTGCTACCAATACTCTTCGTATATTAGGCAAGGGGCCCGGAATAGTAGTTTTCCTATTGGATATTGCCAAAGGTATTGCGGCAATCTATGTAGGGCATGTGCTTAGCAACAATGAATGGATACCCGTATTATGTGGAATTGCAGTCATAATAGGACATAATTGGCCGATCTGGTTCCGTTTTAAAGGTGGCAAGGGGATTGCTACCGCTGTAGGCGTTCTTGCATCACTCGCATTAGTTCCAGCATTATGTGCCGGAATTGTAGCAATTGGTTGTATTGTACTGACTCGATATGTGTCTTTAGGATCATTATTGTTTGCGGCGTTTACGCCAATTTTTATCATTTTGTTTGATTATTCGTTGCCCTTGCTTAGTGGAGCATTAGTCATTTGTGCTTTCGCATTCATTCGTCATAAGACTAATATTGTAAAGCTGATTCAAGGAACGGAGAACAAGCTAGGTGCCAAGAAGGGAGCGTAACGTCTCATGAGCGAAAATAATACATTGCATGGTCGCCGTGCTGCTGTGCTGGTTGCAGGGAGCTGGGGAACTGCTCTTGCGTCTGTTTTAGCCAGCAATGGTTATATCGTCAACTTATGGACTCGAAGTGCAGAACAAGCAGCAGATATCAATACGAACAGACAGAATAAAAAGTTTTTGCCAGGTAGTGAACTTTCACCATCTATAATTGCAACGACAAATATGGAGGACGCTCTAAGCGATGTAGAGTTAGCGCTATTTGTAGCTCCTTCAAGTGCGATGCGTCAAGTCGCAAAACAAGCGGCACCATTCCTAGCTTCTGAAACACTTGTTGTACATGCAACAAAAGGATTTGAAGCTGATACACTTAAACGTATGTCAATTGTCCTATCTGAAGAGCTTAGTCGTCCGTTATCGTCAATCGTAGTATTGTCGGGTCCAAGCCATGCTGAAGAAGTTATCAATAAGCTGCCAACAACAGTTGTTGTAGCTTCGGAGCAACAAGAAGCTGCAGAAAAAGCTCAAGATGCGCTTATGAACAATGCTTTCCGAGTTTATACGAATGGTGATGTCGTTGGGGCAGAAGTTGCCGGAGCAATCAAAAATATTATCGCTCTAGGAGCAGGTTTAAGTGATGGGCTTCAATTTGGAGACAATGCTAAAGCGGCGCTACTTACTCGCGGATTAGCGGAAATCGGTCGTTTAGGTGCTGCGATGGGAGCCAATCCGCTTACTTTTGCAGGTTTAGCTGGCGTTGGCGACTTAGTTGTAACATGTACAAGTCAACATAGCCGCAACTGGCGTGCAGGATATATGCTTGCAGATGGAACACCGCTTGACAATGTTTTGGAGAAGATGGGCATGGTTGTTGAAGGTGTTCGTACGACGAGAGCAGCTTATGAGCTCGCAAAGCAATACGATGTCGAGATGCCTATTACTAGTCAGCTCTATGAAGTATTGTTTCAAGGAAAAACACCAAAAGTGGCTGTTGAACATCTTATGGGCAGATTAAAAACCCATGAAATCGAAATTATTGGATAAGGTCAAGCGCCTACACCAAACGTTTGCCCTCTTCATATGATGCATTGAGCTCATAGGTTGAGGAGGGTGAACGATTTGTCAAAAGATATTCCTAAAGATGTTCTTGGCGCAATTAACAAAAAAACAGGCAAAAACATTACTGAAAACTCAGTTAAGAAATTGGCGAGCGGCGTTGATGCCAAAACCCTGCAAAATGAAGTTGAGCTTCGCAAGTTAATTAAGCAGGTATCAGATATGGCGAAAATAAAAGTGCCGGAATCGACCGTCAATGATATTGTTAAAGCTGTTAAATCGAGCGGGATGAGCCCGTCGAGTATGGAGACTTTAGTTAAAATGATGATGAAAAAGTAATTTTTTTCGACAAAAGCATGCGAAGCTCCCCATGGAGTGCGTCTTAAGGCGCTAATTCGCTATTATGCTTTTGTCCTTTTTTTTGGCTGGTGCTATAATAGTTGAGAACTTATAACGTTATAGATTAGGAGAATGGTACTTCGATGGACGCGATGACGAAGATGTGGGTCTCTTTTCTTGGCATTGGCTTAATGGCGATAGCTGCCTTTTTGATCACATTTGCTAGGTTAAAAACAAAAGGCATTTTAAAATTTGTATTGTCTTTTATTGCATTTGTATTATTGATTTTCGGATTTATTTACGGAGTATTCTCCATCATTTAATGAAAAGTTACATATACTAAATGAAATGGTTAAAGGAGATTTCTACAACAATGATTGAGCTTAAAGGCAGAACTAAAGTAGCTATTGTCGAAACGGAAGCAGGACTATCTATTCTGGATCATGCTATTAAGCATAATATTGACTGGAGCTATTCTTGCGCTAGAGGAACTTGTGCTCGTTGTCGTTGCCTTATAACAGAAGGCGGCGAATTTCTGGAAGGCATTACTGACGAAGAATGGGATCGTCTAGAGCCTGAGGAGTTTGAGGAAGGGTACCGTCTTGGTTGCCAAGCCATTATCAAGGAGGACGCAGGAAACATATCTGCAGCTAACAAAACCTATTTCTAACGTAAAGGGGTGCCGGCATGAGAGAGGACTCAACTATAAGAGCAGCGCTGGCGTCTATTATTGAAGCAGCAGGCAGCGATAGATGGATGCTTGGTGGAAGCGCAGGATTGCTACTGCGAGGAATCGGATTGCCATCTGGGCCGCGTGATATCGATTTGTATTGTGATGATGCTGACATTCCCTTTGTTCACCATGCGTTGCAACAATACGCTATTGATGAACCCGAAATTAGCGTCACCGATATTTATCGTTCGACGCTTAGTCATTATCTAATCGAGAATTATCGTGTAGAACTAGTTGGAGGTTTTCAAATTACGGCTCATGGCTGTCTATATCGAACGGAAGTAAATAGGGTTCTCAGACGTTATGGCTTGTCCCTTGATGTTGGGAACATTGAAATGAAGCGAGTGGTACATATCGTGCCTCTAGCCCATGAGTTGTGGTTCAATGCGCTTAGAAACAGAGTTGACCGGGTGCAACTGATCTCGAGTGCGATTAGGATAGCTCCTGGGAAGCATGAAGCGGCATTTGCCCTTATTGAAGAAAGTAACAACTTCCCCAAAAACACAATTAATCATGTACATTCATGGATAGATGATCAGAAGGAAGGTGAGCTGGAATGGACGTTGAAGTATTCTTCTGGCCATCCGGTCGGTCAGTCAGAGTAAGACGAGGTACAACTATTCTAGATGCATCTAGAAAGGCTGGTATATCCATTAAGACTCGTTGCGGCGGTAAGGCAGCTTGTTTTATGTGCAAAGTCATCGTTAGACCAGAAAGTGAGCTTCTTCCTATTGGTGATGAAGAACGACGCAAACTTGCTGGCATGGAAGAAAAAAATATACGATTGTCATGCCAAACAAGAGTTTCAGGTAAAACGGATGTTGAGTTGTTACCAGATCCGCTTCAATCTGCGGTAGCTAAAGCGTTGGCAAGACAAAAGGAACAAGATGATGAGTTATGGTAAGGGAATGGAGGATTATGAATGAATACAAAATATAAGCATGGAGCTAATCGGTTGTTGCGTTTTACGGCAACGATGATAGCAATCATGCTTTTCATACTGCCATTAACGGGATGCCTATACCCAAAAGAAAACTTAAAGCAAAACGTTGCTCCCAAGGAAGCGATTCGAAACGTGCAAGGGGCAATTGATCAGTATTATAGTGACTTGAAACTGTTGCCGATATTGAACAGTGGTCAGGATGTGCCTAAGTATGAGAAATTTAGAATCGATTTCCCAAAGCTTCAAAGTAAAAATTATATGAGTTCGCCTCCAACTGCTGCTTTTGAAAACGGTGGAAATTATTATTTTATTATTATCGATGAAGATACAAAACCTCGTGTAAAGCTAATGGATATCGTCAGTTTCCAAAAGATGAATGATATTCAGAACTGGGTTAAGCTACATATTCAAGATGGTGGGGTGCTTCCGAAAAAGGATGCGATGTACCCTGGTTTCTATGAGATTGACTATGCAATGATGAATCAAAAGGCACCTACTATAAGTAGTGTTTTCTCTGGACAAACGTTGCGAGCACTTATCGATGACAATGGTGTTGTTTATACTGACTATGGAATTGATATCATGCAACTGATTCAAAAGAATGGCACTGTTAACGAAGATGAAAATTTCGATCTTAGAAGTTTGCTCGTTGATTCATCTGATTTTGTTCCTGTAAAAGCACCTATCTATAAGCTTATTAATGGTGAACCGGTTGCTGTTCATTCGTAATAGGACAAATATTCGATCCTTCCCTGCATCTTTGGGAAGGATTTTTTCTTTTTTATATGTTTTTTTGATTTCGATAGTCATAGTCAGAACGATATTCTCATATATTTCAATCTTGGAAGGGAAGTTGGATTAACCGGAAAAAAAGTTTTCACAAATTGAATCGTCATATTTGGACAGTCTGAACATAAGATGTTACTAGTCCAAAAAGTATGTACGAGTTGCGTCGCTGGCCTGCCCTTTTGTCCGGTGGATGGCGGCGAACCGGAAAATCAATTGGGAGGGGATATTCAGTGGAGAAAGTAGACATTTTCAAGGATATAGCCGAACGTACCGGCGGGGATATTTACCTCGGCGTAGTTGGGGCGGTCCGAACTGGCAAATCAACGTTTATTAAACGGTTTATGGAGACTGTTGTACTCCCAAACATCGCTAATGAAGCAGAACGCATAAGAGCCGTAGATGAGCTTCCTCAAAGCGCGGCAGGCAAAACCATTATGACGACTGAGCCGAAGTTTGTACCAAATCAAGCGGTCCAGCTCAAAGTTGCAGAAGGGCTTGAAGTGAATGTTAGATTAGTCGATTGTGTTGGTTATGCGGTTGAAGGTGCCAAAGGTTATGAGGATGAAAATGGTCCTCGTATGATAACGACTCCATGGTTTGATGAGCCAATTCCATTCCAAGAAGCAGCTGAGATTGGCACACGTAAAGTTATTCAAGAACATTCTACACTTGGTGTAGTTGTCACAACTGATGGTTCAATTGCAGAAATTCCTAGAAGCTCGTATGTTGTTGCTGAAGAACGTGTCATTGACGAGTTGAAGCAGGTAGGCAAACCATTTGTACTCATCATTAACTCTACTCGTCCACGCAGTGACGAAGCTCAGCAACTTAGAAGTGAATTACAAGCGAAGTATGATATCCCAGTTATCACCTTGAGTGTTGCAACGATGGGTGAAGAAGAAGTAATATCTGTTCTACGCGAGGTGCTGTACGAGTTTCCTGTGCATGAAGTAAACGTAAATCTTCCAAGCTGGGTAATGGTTCTAAATGATAATCACTGGTTGCGCAGCAATTATGAAAACTCCGTCCGTGATACGGTTAAAGATATTCGCCGTCTAAGAGATGTGGAACGAGTTGTTACGCAGTTTATGGATTATGATTTTATTGCTCGGGCCGGGTTAAGTGGCATGAATATGGGGCAGGGCGTAGCTGAAATCGATTTGTATGCGCCGGATGAGTTATATGACCGAATCTTAATGGAGGTCGTAGGCGTCGAAATAAGAGGCAAGGATCATCTGCTCCAGCTCATGCAAGAGTTTTCCCATGCTAAGCGTGAATATGATCGATTCGCAGAAGCGCTCGAAATGGTGAAAACGACTGGTTATGGAATTGCGGCTCCTTCGCTTGCTGAGATGGCGCTTGATGAGCCTGAGCTAATACGTCAAGGCTCAAGGTTTGGCGTTCGACTAAAAGCAACAGCACCATCCATTCATATGATTCGTGTAGACGTCGAGTCAGAATTTGCTCCGATTATCGGAACAGAAAAGCAAAGCGAAGAGCTCGTGCGATACTTAATGCAAGATTTCGAAAATGATCCGATCAAAATATGGGAGTCAGACATATTTGGCAGATCACTTCATTCCATCGTAAGAGAAGGCATTCAAGGAAAAATAGCTATGATGCCGGACAATGCTCGTTATAAACTGCAAGAAACACTTGGCAGAATTATAAACGAAGGCTCAGGTGGTTTAATCGCGATAATATTGTAATTAATAGCTCGATTGTATGGTAAATGCCGCCTCGTAATGAACGAGGCGGTATTTTTGTTAGTTTTCACCAGCAGTAGACTTGAAATTGAGATTACACTGTATTACTATAGGTTTGTTCGGTCAAAAGGTATATATTTGAAGTTTTCAGTTAATAAGATGGATATGATGAGAATTAAGCTAATGCTTACGAAGTAAGTTTTGCTTCGCAAAACTAAGCCTATGCTTACGAAGTAAGTTTTGCTTCGCAAAACTTTTAAGGAGGTGAAACCATGAATAAAACTGATTTGATCACAAAAGTTGCTGAATTAACGGAATTGTCTAAGAAGGATGCGACAAAAGCAGTTGATGCTGTTTTTGAAGCAATCTCCGATGCATTGCAAAGCGGTGATAAAGTACAGCTAGTTGGCTTCGGAAACTTTGAAGTTCGCGAGCGTCAAGCTCGTAAAGGCCGCAATCCTCAAACTGGCGAGGAGATTGATATCGCTGCTAGCAAGATGCCGGCATTTAAACCAGGCAAATCTCTTAAGGACCTTGTATCCAATTAACGTATATGTTTAGGTGAGACGCTCGAACGCATTTTTGTTTGAGCGTCTTTCTTTTCTCTCGAAAATAGAGACTAGTCATTGCACTATATAGCGACTTCCACTATAATTCACATGGATGACTTTGAACGACAAATGCGGAGGGATCACCATGGAGCCTACGGTTGGCGATTATATTGTAGTGAAAGCAAAGGATCAAGGTGTTCAGGTAATCGGACTGACACGTGGTCAGGATACACGATTTCATCATACAGAGAAGCTCGATAAAAACGAAGTTTTAATCTGTCAGTTTACTGACCACACCTCTGCAATCAAAATTAGAGGTAAAGCGATCGTTATGACGAAATATGGTACCGTAGAAACGGATCAGTAATGATTGTACATGAAGCAGGCGATGCCTGCTTTTTTGTTGTGTTTATAGATTCATACTGGAACAACCTCAGCAATATTGCACAAGCTGAATAATTGTCCATGCAATCTCGTACAATGTTGAATAAGCCATTGATAGTATGAGTCTAGTTTGGATTGAACAAACTTAAAGTATGGCAAGTTCTCATTCGTAGTAGCATGGAGGTGCAGCAATGCGAGTCAGGAAATCAATTGTGACGGCTTACGCGTTAACATTAGTCATCACAATAGGTTTGGTATGGGTAATAGGCACTTTATCGAAGAATGAGGAAGAGCGTAACAATATCGTTGTATTTAAAAGTAGTTCAATCGATCATCTTACTACCTCGAATCTGGTTGATGTTTTACTCGCAATTCCATTTAAAGAAAAGATCGGACATGTCGAGTGGAGTAATTCAAGGCTGTCGCTTGAACTGTTAGTAGCTGCAGATGGCGGTAGACCAGAAACTTGGTTCAATGATGTTAAGAAGCTAATAAACGTTTCGTTCGTCCAGCTAGATAACGTCAATAGGCTACTTGTACGGATAGTTGAGAGAGATGAAGATGGAAAAAGACTTCTTGCAGCAATTGATGTGAGGCAATCGGATGAATGGCTCGTTAGAGAATTGAAAACTCTTGATTATGCGAATCCAGCCTATGATGAGACTTGGCGAAAGCGTCTTCGACTTAGCTTTACGAAGGCTTGGATGACGCGGTTTGGCAATGCTCAAGGCTACTCGGCGCAATCTTCACACATGCAATAATGCCTTTGGGGCGAAACGGTGAACATAAAATCGGATTCGTATTCTCTGATCCGAAGTTGTGATATAATAGTTTAGATTATTGAGCGGCAAACCCTGCTACTTACGTTCGGAGGCTTTTACCATGACAACATACCGCATTACAGAATTGACACAACAATATGCGAAACATGATATGATACATACGCACACGGAACTTCCTCCAATAGCAGGTCCTAGATTACGAATGTTATATGCATTTCTGAATCAACAACCGACGTTGAGTAAGCATAGTGAGCTATATACACTCGTTATTTCACTCGTTCAGCTTGGGATGGATACACATGATCTTATTGATACGGAGACGGCAAGGCGCTCAGAAAAAGAGATGCGTTCAAGGCAGCTTAACGTGCTGGCTGGGGACTTTTTCAGTGCTCGTTTCTATCAACTTTTAGCTGAAGCGGGACAAATCGAGATGATTACAAAAATAAGCAACGCAGTTTGCGAAGTAAACCGACTAAAGGTGAATCTGTATATACGTATGAGGCAACTGCGATTAACAGCGGATGAATACTTCGGCTTCGCAGTTCAACTCAGGAGTGAAATGTTTGGTCAATTTTCAACATTGCTCGAAGGTACTCTCTCAAGGCTATGGCCTGAGCTACTTAATGGCGTTAGCAGATTCGAGGTTGCCCTAGATGAGATTGAGCGGAGTGAAAGCAAAGAACGTTTTGAGAAGAGCTGGACCTATTGGTATTTGCTCCAATCAGGTAACGAGGAAGAGCGTCATCGTCTGACTTCAATGCCTTTTGAGAGGGCATTTATAAGAGATATGGTAGAAAAATACGATTCTCGAAAACATTTAAATAAAAAGCTAAAGCTCGCTGTTGAAGCAATGAAGGCAGTAGCAGCAAAGCTCGAGTCGGACATATTAGTTAAAGAAATTAGCGGGATTTTGGAAAGCTTGAATAATAACATCAACAATTCCTTACCCGCCCTAAATGAAATGAGGTGAGATAGGGTGGATACAAACTCTAAAAGTCACGTACATGCCTTATTCGAAACTATCGCACCTAAATATGATTTTATGAACGATGTGATAAGCTTCCGAAGACATAAAGCATGGCGTAAGTATACGATGTACAAGATGAACGTTCAGAAGGGGCAGAATGCTCTTGATATTTGTTGCGGTACGGCAGATTGGACTATTGATCTTGCCCGCGCAAGTGAGACAGGCCATATTATCGGTCTTGATTTCAGTCAAAATATGCTGAACGTTGGCGCTGAGAAGGTAGCAAGGGAAGCTCTTGGCAGACAAATTGAATTGGTTCAAGGCAATGCGATGAATTTACCGTATGAGGACAACACGTTTGATTATGTAACGATCGGTTTCGGATTACGTAATGTTCCAGATTATTTGCAAGTGTTGCGTGAAATGCATCGTGTCGTTAAGCCGGGTGGAAAAGTCGTCTGCCTGGAACTTTCGAAACCAACATGGCAACCATTCAAAGGCATCTACAATTTTTATTTTGAACGAATTATGCCACTTTTCGGCAAGATGATTGCAAATCGGTTTAAAGAATATCAGTGGCTCCCTGTTTCATTGAAATTATTTCCTGACTCCAAGCAATTAACGGAGCTATTTAAGCAGGCAGGTTTACATAATACCGAAGTGAATCTGTTTTTCGGCGGTATTGCCGCTTTGCATATGGGTACGAAGGGAAATGATGGGCAGCTATGATTCGCAAACTAGGCATTATTCTTGAAATGATTAAATTTGAACATACAATATTTGCATTACCATTTGCCTACATCGGTGCTATTCTGGGATCAGTTATGATGGAGGGGCAATTACCTTCGTGGAGTGAAATAGGCTGGATCTCATTGGCAATGTTCGGGGCAAGAAGTGCGGCGATGAGTCTTAATCGTCTAATCGATAAAGCAATAGACTTCCACAACCCAAGAACAAACGGTAGAGCGCTTCCAGCAGGCTTACTTAAGTCGGCAGAGGTTCTATTATTTATAATTGTTTCATTTGGATTATTATTTTTAGCGACGATTAATTTAGAACCAATTGCACTAAAGCTAATGCCAATCGCAGTCTTTTTCCTTGTATTATATTCGTATACGAAACGATTCACTTGGTTATGTCATATCGTCTTAGGTTTAACGATAGCATTGTCACCGCTTGGTGGATGGGTGTCTATAACAGGCGAGTTCAACGGAGCAGCATGGCTGTTGTATGGGACGGTTGCACTGTGGATTGCAGGTTTTGATATTATTTATGCGACACAAGATTTTGAATATGACCGTAAAGCGGGTTTAAAGTCTATACCAGCCCGTTTTGGATTAACAGGTGCAATTTGGATTGCACGTTCGCTTCACATCATTACAGCAATCGGATTTATTGCACTGTTTTGGATGACACAGCTTAGCTGGATGTACTTGTTAGGCGCTTTATTATCCATTACACTATTATTTTATCAGCACTGGCTTGTAAAGCCGACTGACTTGTCTCGTGTGCCTACTGCGTTTTTCGGAATGAATGGTACGTTAAGCGTCTTATTGTTTCTTTTCACGATAGTTGATTTAGTGGTGTTAAGGCAATGGTAGTGGGTTCGTTTCAAGCGAGTGGGGCAAATATAGTTAAACAAAAAAGATGGGTTGTTGGCATTACAGGTGCAAGCGGTTCAATCTATGGAATACGTCTTGTTGAACAATTATTGCAGCAGCAATATTTGGTTCATCTTGTTGTGACAGAGGCTGGCTGGAGAGTGCTGAAGGAAGAGATGGGCTGGGAAACGGTTCGAAGATCCGAGACGCTTGAACGTAGATTTGGTCAACACATAACAGATGGCAATCTCATTTATCATCCGAATGGAGATATTGGTGCATCAATTGCAAGTGGTTCCTTCCGAGTTGAAGGTATGCTCATTGTTCCTTGTTCTATGGGAACGTTGTCCTCTATTGCACATGGGAGCTCAAACAATTTATTAACAAGAGCTGCTGATGTAATGTTGAAAGAGGGACGTAAGCTTCTGCTCGTACCAAGAGAGACACCTTTACATGTTATTCATTTGGAAAATATGCTGACTTTAGCCAAATTAGGTGTGCGTATTGTGCCGGCAATGCCGGCATTTTATTATAAACCGCAATCAATGGATGAGATGATTAACTTTTTAGTTGGAAAAGTGTTAGACAGTATAGACATAGATCACGATTTGTACAGAAGATGGGGAGATGAGCATAATGGGCTTCAATCGCCCGATCACCATCGGTGAAATAGATTACGCAAACGCTTGGCCATTGTTTTATGGATTTGAGAAACAGGCGCGCGAGCGATCATTTGAAGTAATTTCTCGTGTTCCATCTGAGCTTAACCGATTACTAAATGTTGGTGAGCTAGACTTATCAGCTATTTCTTCATTTTCATATGGACAATTTGCTCAAAATTATATATTGATGCCGCAGTTGTCTGTCGGTTCAATTGGTCGCGTACATTCTATTATTTTGTTTCTAAAAGAGCCGATTGAAAAAATAAGACCTAAACGTATTGCAGTGACAACTGCATCAGAAACGTCTGTAAATTTGCTGAAAATTATTATGGAAATGCGTTACGAATGCAAACCTGATTATATACCCACGGAACCAAACTTAGAAATAATGTTAAGGGATGCAGACGCCGCATTGTTGATTGGTGATCCCGCAATTGCAGCTTCTTGGAATTGTGAAGGTCTGTATGTTATGGATCTCGGTGAAGAGTGGAATAACTGGACTAATCTAGGTATGACATACGCAGTAGTTGCAGCTCGCAAAGAGATCGTAGAAAGAAACGGTGATGGTATACATTCCGTTTATGATGCGTTGTTGTCTACCAAGAAACACAATCTTGGACGTCAGGAAGAACTAGTAAAACGTGCGATTGAACGACTAGGTGGCAAATCCGATTATTGGACTATTTATTTCCAATCTCTGCAATATGATTTTGGAGATAAACTTCAAGAGGGGTTAGCTCTATATTTCCGTTATGCGAAACAACTGAACTTGCTTCAGAGTGAAGTAGAACTATGCTTTTATAAAGGACAATCTCCCCAAAAAGGTGAATGAATGAAACTATTAGACTTGTATGCAAAGATGAAGGGTGATTTGAATCAGATTGAGCATGAACTGGAGCGAAGCGTTTCCGATGATCATGCTCTTCTTAGTGAGGCATCAACACATCTGTTAAAAGCAGGCGGGAAACGTATACGGCCTGTATTCGTCCTACTTGCTGGCAAGTTCGGTGATTATAAGCTTGATGTTATGAAGCGTATTGCAGTGCCTCTTGAACTGATTCATATGGCATCACTCGTTCATGATGATGTAATAGATGATGCTGAGACGCGTCGTGGACAACTAACCGTAAAGTCCAAATGGGACAATCGTATTGCAATGTACACTGGTGATTATATTCACGGTAAAGCGCTCGCAATTGCATCGGGGCTGCCTAATCCATTAATTCATCAAGTATTGTCGAAGGCATTGGTACAAATGTGTATCGGAGAAATGGAACAAATCCGTGATTTCTTTAATACGGAGCAATCGATTCGTAATTATATGCTGCGTATTCGCCGGAAAACAGCGCTACTCATCGCCATTAGTTGTCAACTTGGAGCAATAGCAGGGAATGTGGATCGTACGACAGCAAACCGACTATATCGTTATGGCTATAACGTCGGAATGGCATTTCAAATTCGAGATGACTTGCTAGATCTATACGGAACAGAGAAACAAATTGGCAAGCCCCCTGGCTCTGATATACGTCAAGGTAATGTAACTTTACCAGTTATATTAGCTCTTCAAGATGCAAAGATTAGAGGTCCATTACTGGAAGAAATCCAAAAAATTCGTGACTTTGATGGGTTTGCCGATACAAAACGAGCAATCCAATTAATCAGAAATAGCGAAGGCGGAGGATTAGCTGATGAAATGGCTAACCGATACATACAAAAAGCTTTACATGCATTAAAGGATTTACCCGACATAACGGCGAAAAAGAATCTTACCGACATTGCATACTTCGTCGGTAAACGTAACTACTAATCGTTAAAGTGTCTTCTGTACACAGGATGAACTAGTCAGCTACGATCAAACGATATAACGGTAAGCTATTGTTTCACCGTTATCCTTGGAGGACGCCATGTCAGAGGATCAGGACTTCTCACAATTTGTAATACGTATTAAACGAAAGACCGACATTGATCTTTCCCAATACAAAGAAGCACAAATGAAACGACGCTTAACGACGCTGCGAATGAAACACGGATTTTCAACATTTGATCAATATTATCAAGCGATAGAACAAAATCGGGCATTGTTAAATGAGTTCTTGGATCGTATGACGATTAACGTTTCAGAATTTTGGCGAAACCCAGTCCGTTGGGACGTACTTAGAAATCGATTTCTTCCTGAAATGTTGGTAACTACTCCGAAGCTTAAAGTATGGAGTGCTGCTTGCTCCACTG
The DNA here is from genome assembly GCF_022180385.2 of Paenibacillus sp. L3-i20. Classification (GTDB taxonomy): domain Bacteria; phylum Bacillota; class Bacilli; order Paenibacillales; family Paenibacillaceae; genus Pristimantibacillus. The sequence continues at coordinate 1,349,708 of NZ_BQME02000002.1, read as the reverse complement.
GTGAAGAGCCATACACAATTGCAATGATTCTTTCTGAGCTTGGTGCCCTTGGACGTTCGAGTCTTCTTGCGACAGACCTTGATAATAACGTACTTCAAAAGGCTCAAGAGGGCAGTTATTTAGAACGGTCTTTAAGGGATGTTCCTATGGATTACAGAAATAAGTATTTTTCACCATCAGAAGGTGCTTTCCTTGTATCAGACGTACTTAAGAAATCAATTAATTTCAAGCAGCAGAACTTGTTGCATGATACGTTTGATTCTGGTTATGATCTTATCGTCTGCCGCAATGTTATGATTTATTTTACTGAAGAAGCTAAAAGCCAGCTTTATCATAAGTTTTCTGCTGCACTCAAGCCTGGTGGGTTATTGTTTGTAGGAAGTACAGAACAAATTTTTTCGCCAAGCCAATTCGGGTTTGAGACAGCAGACACATTCTTTTACCGCCGCTTATAGATGAATGTATACCAATTTCCATCTATTCCTATACTAGTCATTATCATTACATGATCAGAAGGGCGGATGGAGATGGATAAGCGGAAAGTAATTGACGCATATCGGCATGGATTTATTACGATTCAGGAATGTGCACAAATTATTGGAGTAGATAAAGGTCAAATGAACAGACTAGTGAATGATTGGCAGTTAACTTCAGAAGCTGTAATACATAATAATGAGCGAAGTATGAATACGTTGTAATCGCTTATATCGGAGGGGCCAGGTTACTTTCCATCCAGTTGGATGAAAGAGCCGGCCCCTTCTTCGTTGTGGTAAAGCGTTAAAACTGCAACGCCTATTAGAAGATTTCTTGTCAAACCTGCATCGCTATACTATAATGAGCAAAGATGTTTTGGGCAATTCATGACAGCAGGCGAAAGAAAGCTTGCGTTGAAGGAGGAGTTTGGGTATGAGTTTACGGTACTTGACTGCAGGAGAAACCCACGGTCCACAATTGACCGCAATTATAGAGGGTTTGCCAAGTAATTTAACCATTGATTTCGAGGAATTGAACTTTCAACTGCATCGTCGCCAGAAAGGTCATGGCCGCGGACGTAGAATGCAAATTGAAAAGGACACTGCTGATGTAGTAGGTGGGGTTCGTCATGGAAGAACAACAGGAGCACCAGTTGCACTTGTCGTTCAGAATAATGACTGGAAACATTGGACGAAAGTTATGAACATTGAGCCAATCGAAGGCAGTGACGAGGAGAAGCGTCGTGTACACCGTCCACGACCGGGTCATGCAGACCTTAATGGTGGCTTAAAATACAATTTAAAAGATCTGCGAAATGTGCTTGAGCGTTCCAGTGCTCGTGAAACTGCAGCCCGTGTAGCTGTAGGTGCGATAGCTAGACAATTGCTAGCTGAGTTCGGTATAAAAGTTGCTGGACAAGTTATTCGTATTGGGGAGATTGAAGCACCTGCGAACCAACTGCCTGTTGATGACCTCATTCGTTTAACCGAAGAATCATCTGTTCGCGTAGTTGATAAGGAAACAGAGCAAAAGATGATGGATTATATTGACCAAATCAAGGCTGAAGGCGATTCAATCGGAGGTATTGTTGAATGTGTCATTGAAGGTGTGCCAATTGGTTTAGGCAGCCATGTTCAGTGGGATCGCAAGTTAGATGGTCGGATCGCACAAGCTGTCGTATCGATTAACGCTTTCAAAGGATGCGAAATCGGAATTGGATTTGAAGCAGCTAAACTAAGAGGATCTCTTGTACACGATGAAATTTTGTATACAGAAGAGAAGGGCTACCATCGTGCTAGCAATCGTCTAGGCGGCTTCGAAGGCGGCATGACGAATGGTGAACAAATCGTCGTTCGTGGCGTAATGAAGCCAATTCCAACGCTATATAAACCTCTTCGTAGCGTTGATATCGATACAAAAGAGCCATTCACAGCTCAAGTAGAACGCTCTGATAGCTGTGCAGTACCTGCGGCAAGCGTTGTAATGGAACATGTTGTAGCTTGGGAAGTAGCGAAAGCATTCCTTGAGAAGTTCGGCGGAGATTCAATCGAAGAAATTCGTGCGAATGTAAATAGCTACCTTGAGCAACTGGATCGGTACTAAGCGATGCGTGAGCTGCTAGTTGATTTAGGCGATCGCTCATATCCAATTTATATAGGGGAAAACCTCTTAAAAGAGGTTTCTACCTATTTTCAAAAGCATGGTATCGGACAAAAGTCACCACTATTAATTATTTCGGATTCTAATGTTGCCCCTCTTTATTTAGCTCAGGTGGAATCTTCTTTAAATCAAGGAGGTTATTCGGTTGCCACTGCAATCGTCCCTGCTGGAGAGGGTTCCAAATCACTTACAATGCTTGAGGAGTTAGTTGCAAAAGCATTGGATGCAGGACTAGATAGAAAATCCGCAATTGTTGCATTAGGTGGCGGAGTTGTCGGTGATCTTGCTGGATTTGTTGCAGCCTCGTATATGAGAGGTATTAAATTTATACAAATACCAACTACTATTCTAGCTCATGACAGTAGTGTCGGAGGGAAAGTAGCGGTAAACCATCCACAAGCCAAAAATATTATCGGTGCTTTTCACCAGCCAGAATTTGTTCTATACGATCTAAATACATTACAATCTCTACCTCCAAGGGATGTTAGCAGCGGACTATCCGAAGTTGTGAAGCATGGACTTATATGGGATTCCTCATTTGTAGCTTGGTGTGAGAATAATGCACAAAAATTGCTTGAACTTGATTTAGATGCACTAGGTTATGCGCTACATAATGGATGTAGTGTTAAAGCTTCGGTCGTATCTCAGGATGAGCGAGAAAATGGGCTCCGTGCGATACTTAATTTAGGTCATACAATCGGGCATGCACTTGAGGCTGTTGCAGGTTATAACGAACTTCAACACGGAGAAGCGATCTCTATCGGAATGGTTGGTTCAGCTAAGCTGGGAGTTCGATATGGAGCTCCTGAAGAAGTGTATACGGTAACGAAGCGAGTTCTTGCCCAATGTGGACTTCCAACCCGATTGCCGGAGCATTTCGATGTAGATGCCATTATGTCTGCCATGATGCACGATAAAAAATTTACCGAAGGCACAATGGTCTTTGTTGTTCCAACTGCAATAGGGAAAGTAGAGATCAAGTCTGATGTGCCTGTGCAATGGGTAAGAGATATCGTGATGGAACTAAAAGGAGAGGACGTAGAGCTATGAGCGTACGAGGAATACGAGGAGCGATCACCGTAGATGCGAACGACGCTAAAGAAATCGCAAATGCAACTTTGGAGATGATAAGTTCAGTAGTTGCCCAGAATGAATTAGTAGCTGCGGATATATGTAGCGTAATGATCACAGTTACTAATGATTTGGACGAAACGTTTCCTGCTCAAAGCATAAGGCAACTAGCAGGTTGGGAATATGTGCCGCTAATGTGTGCACTTGAAGTGCCTGTCAAAGGAAGTCTAAAGCGTTGTATTCGTGTTTTGTTGCACGTGAACACAGATAAAACGCAAGCTGAGATTCAACATGTATATTTGGCAGGGGCGAAAGTGCTTCGTCCAGATTTAGTGAATATAAAATAACAGGTTGACGTACGGATATGCAATGAATTATATTTAAAATTATAAGTGAGATTAGTCGAGTGGGTTTTTAGCCGAGATGAGATGAGAAGAGTTTAGGAATGAGCGTAGCGAGTTAGTGGTTCGTATTACTGATGGGAAAGCTTGATTTGCGCACAAAAGACGAAAGTCTATCTGTGGGCTCTTCCGCTTTACCGCATTACAGTGAACGAGCTATCGTTATAGGCTTATCTTCAGAATCATCATTTAGGCGCTCCTGCTTTGGCGGGGGCGTTTTTTTATTTTGTAATCCTCTCCGACATGTGTAGATTATTCTTCAATCAAAATGCAGACAAATAGATCTGCGAAAAATGGAGGTCGTTATCATGTCCAATGAGTTGCAAAGGATTAATGAGTTAGCAGGTACGTACAATTTAATACCTATCGTAAGGTATGTAATGGCAGATACAGAGACACCAATTAGATTATTTCAACATTTCGCCAATGAGGATCATGCCTTCCTGCTAGAAAGTGTAGAGGGTGGTGCGAAATGGGCACGTTATTCATTCATCGGAACAGATCCGTTTATGAAGCTATACGGCAAACATGGTAGTATGGTGCTTGATGTTCAAGGTGAGCAGACCATATTGCGTGATAAGCCTATTGAGCTGCTGAAATCTAAACTTCGCTCGTTCCGGAGTCCTTCTTTCAGTGAGCTCCCTCCATTTACTGGTGGGGCGATCGGGTTTTTCGGATATGACTTGCTCCAATACTACGAGAAATTACCAGCTCATCGCGTAGATGATTTAAATATGAATGATATGCAATTTATGTTCTGCGACCAAGTAATCGTATTCGATCATTTCAAACAGCAACTCCAAATCGTAGGTAATGTCCATGTAAAGCAAGGTGCAACAGAAAGTGATATCGCCATCGCTTACGGTCAGGCGCTTGCGAAGATCGATGCAACTATTGCAAGGTTGCAGCAACCGATTGCAATGGCGGTAGCGCCAAGCTCGGCAATACCGCTTAATCCTGATTTGGGTGAAGTAAGTTCTAACTTAACGAAGGAACAATTTATTTCAAACGTAGAACGCGCAAAAGATTACATTCGCTCAGGGGATATATTCCAAGTTGTTCTTTCACAACGATTCAGTATAGATACTGATATTGATCCGCTCCATGTGTATCGTGTCCTTAGAACGATGAATCCTTCTCCATACATGTACTATTTAAAAATGGGCGAAGAAATTATTGTAGGCACCTCCCCTGAAGCTCTTGTTAAAGTGAGTAACGATCGAGTCGAGACAAGGCCAATTGCTGGTACAAGGCCAAGAGGTGCTACACCAGAAGAGGACAAAGCGCTTGAACTGGAGTTGCTTGCTGACGAGAAGGAACGTGCGGAGCATTTAATGCTTGTTGATTTGGGTAGAAACGATATTGGACGTGTCTCAGAGTTTGGAACGGTAAGATGTGATTCCTATATGGAAATCGAGCGTTATTCCCATGTCATGCATATCGTTTCAAACGTTTCAGGCAAACTGCGGAAGGATAAAGACTTTTTTGATGCCTTTGTGTCATGCTTACCAGCGGGAACTGTGTCTGGTGCACCTAAGCTAAGAGCAATGGAAATTATTGCTGAGCTAGAGAATGAAGCACGAGGAGCATATGCAGGTGCGATCGGTTATTTAGGTTTTGGCGGTACGATGGATACATGTATTACAATACGAACAATTATTTTCAAACACGGCAAAGCATATGTCCAAAGTGGAGCTGGGATCGTGTGGGATTCCGTACCTGAAAGTGAATATATAGAAACAGTTAATAAAGCAAAAGGAATGCTGAAGGCGATTCGTGCTGCAGAGCTAAGTTTCCGTAAAGCTGCGGTTGAACCCGTGATGGTTGCCATTAATTCGGATTATGATGTTGAAATGAAAGGCGGGCGTGGTTAAGATGAGTAGGACAATAACAATTCAACAGGCATTGAACCTTCTGGTCAGTGGTCAGCATTTAAGCAGATCAGACTCTAACTCGGTTATGACGATGATCATGAATGGCGATGCTTCTCCAGCTCAGATTGGCGCCATTGCCACAGCACTCCGTATGAAAGGCGAAACAAGGGATGAAATTGCGGGATTCGCTGAAGTTATAAGGCAATATTCCAATCAAGTTCAAACTGATTTTGAAGGTGTGATGGACACCTGTGGTACTGGTGGTTCAGGCATTCATAAATTTAACATATCTACTGCATCGTCAATCATAACAGCAGCAGCAGGCATTCGGGTTGCCAAGCATGGCAATCGCGCTATTTCTGGTAAAACGGGGAGCGCAGATGTGTTGGAAGCTTTAGGTGTTAGTATTTCATTAACAGCAGAACAAGCTTCGAAGTGTCTCTCTGCAATTGGAATTTGCTTCATGTTCTCTCAACAATATCATCCTTCACTTAAACATGTTGCTGCACCTAGGAGAGAACTTGGCATACGTACAATTTTTAATATGTTAGGTCCATTAGCTAATCCTGCACCCATCGATAGACAATTGCTTGGTATTTATGATCGTTCACGTACGGGTACGATTGCGGAGGTGCTTGGAGAGCTAGGATTAAAACATGCATTTGTCGTTAGCAGTCATGATGGACTTGATGAAGTTAGCATTTCCGCAGCTACACAAATATCGGAGCTTAAGAACGGCATAGTTACAACATATGATATTGAACCTGAGGATTTAGGGTTGCCACGCTGGGATATTTCAGAAGTAATTGGCGGAGCTCCTGAGGTTAATGCTGCCATAATTCGTAATATCTTTACTGGTGAGCAACAAGGTGCTTACAGAGATATCGTACTTGCTAATGCGGGATCGTGCATTTATGTTGGAGGACTGGCCGAATCTCCACGTGAAGGTGTTTCTATAGCTGCGGAAGTGCTAGATTCTGGTAAAGCTTTCACTAAATTAAATGATCTTATTAAAATGACAGGAGAGTTAGCGCATGTTTCTTGATAAAATTGTGAGTACGAAAAGAGCAGAAGTCGAGGTGCTAGCCTCAACCTTTCATTTGTCCGAATATGAAGTGAAGATTGCAGGAATGGACCCTTGCAGAGGTTTCGAAGCTGCGTTGCAACTTCCTCGTCGCAAGAGAAATATGGGATTGATTGCTGAAGTGAAAAAAGCTTCGCCATCTAAGGGACTAATAAGACCTGAGTTCGATCCAGTAACAATTGCATCTGCATATGAAGCGGCAGGAACGGATTGTATTTCTGTTTTAACAGATCAACAATATTTCCAAGGATCGAATGAATATTTGATGCAAGTTAAAGAAGCAGTTCAAGTACCGCTGCTTCGCAAAGATTTTACAATAGACTATCGACAAATTTACGAGGCCAGAGCTATCGGTGCAGATGCTATTCTCCTTATTGCAGCCATACTGACAAAAAACCAAATTTCTGAGTTTCACGATCTTGCAAGGTCGATTGGGATGGATGTACTCGTAGAGGTTCATGATGCGGAAGAGCTAGAGACAGTACTGGAGCTCGGTAAAGCTTCTTTGATCGGAATTAATAATAGAAACTTGAAATCATTCGTAACAGATTTAAAAACAACAGAACAATTAATTGGAATGATACCAAAACATGCTACGATTATAAGCGAGAGTGGAATTGCTGGAAGGTCCGATATGACCTATTTACAATCTATTGGAGCTCATGGCGTTCTGATAGGTGAACATTTTATGCGTCATTCCAATGTTAGCGAGGCTGTTCAGGATCTCATGGATGCGGTGAAGGAATGAGTCCACGTATCAAAATATGTGGTTTAATGGACGCAGAAACCATTTCAGAGATGGATGGTTTACTTATTCATGAGGTAGGATTTGTTTTTGCAAAAAGTAAACGTCAAGTAAATAAAGAGACAGCTGCTGAACTTATTCAAGCGTTACACAAGCTGAAAACAGCAAATGGCGTACGTCCTCAAGCAGTAGGTGTGTTCCTGAATGCAACAATCGAAGAAATCGGTGACATTTTGACTGAAGCCCCACTTGATGTTATTCAATTGCATGGCGATGAAACTCCAGATTATTGTAAAGAGTTAAAAAAACGATACCCAGAAAAACAAGTGTGGAAAGTTTTTGCAGTACAACCGAATCTAGTTGAAATTGAATCTGATGCTAACATCAATGATGTAGCTTTGAGACTGCTTCGTTACAATGACAGCGTCGATGCTATATTGATAGATGCTCCAGGCGGAGGTACAGGTGAACCATTCAATTGGGAAGCGATAGCGTCCTATAAGCAAGAAGCGGGACGCTATGGCCTTCCACTATATATAGCAGGTGGATTACATTCGAATAATGTGCAGGAACTTGTACGCAATTATTCGCCAGACGGAATCGATGTATCAAGTGGAGTTGAGAGTAATGGCCGCAAAGACATCGACAAAATCAAATTATTTGTAAGAAGGGTGATAGAGACATGACACAAGTACCAGATGGTAACGGAAGATTTGGCAAATTCGGTGGAAGATATGTTCCCGAGACGTTAATGAACGCACTGCTAGAACTTGAGGAAGCATACTTGCATTATTCTAAAGATCCTGAATTTCAACAAGAAGTGCGTGAGTTATTATACAAATATTCAGGCCGCCCAACTTCACTTTATTATGCTAAGCGTTTAACCGAACATCTTGGCGGAGCAAAGGTTTACTTGAAGCGTGAAGATTTGAACCATACCGGTGCACATAAAATAAATAATACAATTGGACAAGGCGTTCTTGCTAAACGTATGGGCAAATCGAAAATTATTGCTGAGACGGGCGCTGGACAGCATGGTGTAGCATCAGCGACAATTGCTGCTTTGCTTGGCTTGGAATGTAAAGTATTTATGGGTGAAGAAGATATGAAGCGCCAGCAATTAAATGTATTTCGCATGAATTTGCTTGGCTCTGAAGTAGTGCCGGTAACTTCTGGAACACGTACGTTAAAGGATGCCTGCAACGAAACGTTACGCTACTGGGTTAGTCATGTAACCGACACTTATTATATTTTAGGTTCCGTAACAGGTCCGCATCCCTATCCAATGATGGTACGTGATTTTCAACGTATTATCGGTGATGAAGCACGGGCACAAATATTGAAAGAAGAAGGACGACTGCCAGATTATGTTGTCGCTGCGGTTGGGGGCGGAAGCAACGCTATGGGAATCTTCTATCCATTTGTGCAAGATGAAGGTGTTAAGCTGCTTGGTGTTGAAGCTGCGGGACGTGGTGTAGAAACAACAGAACATGCAGCAACAATGACTAAGGGACGTCATGGTGTATTCCAAGGTTCATTCAGCTACGTACTGCAAGATGATCATGGACAAGTTCAGCCTGCCCATTCGATTTCTGCTGGTCTTGATTACCCAGGTATAGGCCCGGAACATGCATTCTTAAAAGATTCTGGTCGTGCGGATTATGTCCCAATTACTGATGCAGAGGCACTTGAAGCGCTCCAGCTTTTGTCTCGTAAGGAAGGCATTATACCGGCTTTGGAATCCGCTCATGCGATAGCTCAAACGATCAAGCTTGCACCAACACTTGATAAGGATAAAGTGATTGTTGTTAGTTTATCTGGTCGTGGAGACAAAGACGTTGAAGCCATAATGGGTTACTTGGGAGGTCAATAGGATGAATCTCATCGATGCAGCATTTGCTAGACTGAAAGACGAGGGAAAAACAGCATTAATTCCATTTATTACTGTTGGAGACCCCAATTTAGATAGTACATTGGCTATCATCAAGCAACTGGAACAATCAGGTGCTGATATGATTGAACTCGGTGTTCCATATTCTGATCCTTTAGCAGATGGACCTGTTATCCAGCGTGCTTCTGAGCGTGCGTTAAGAGGAACAACGGTTACGCTTCTGAATTGCATAGAGATGGCAGATCGTGCACGTCAAGAGGGTGTTCGAATTCCTCTTATTTTGTTTACTTATTTTAATCCTGTGCTGCAATTTGGATTAGAGAAGTTTTTTGCTCTGATTCAGACCAAAGGAATTAGCGGGTTAATTATACCGGATTTACCTATTGAAGAAGATGAAGAGGTGCGTACAATGGCTGAAGCTGCCAATGTTCATCTCATTCCTTTAGTTGCACCAACTTCAAAGGATCGAGTTACACGCATTTCTCAAAAAGCACGTGGTTTTGTTTATTGCGTATCTTCACTTGGAGTAACTGGCGTCCGAACTGACTTCCATAGTGATATAGATTCTTTCTTAGCGACTGTAAGAGAAGCCACGGATTTACCAATCGGCATAGGTTTCGGTATCTCGAGCAGGGACCAAGTAAAACGATTCGAGGGCGTATGTGACGCAGTCATAGTTGGAAGTGCTATCGTCCGCCAGATCGAGGAAGCGCAATTGTTATTAGAAAATGCGGACACGCGTGAACAAGGTCTCAATCAAATCGGACAATTTGTCGCTGGACTTAAAGGGTAACAATTCAAACTTTACATCGACCTCCCAGAAGTGGGAGGATTTTGTTTTTGTGAAAATACTTTAAAACGATTTGCATATATGAGACAATGAATGACAGTGTAAATAACGACTTATGAAAATTGATGAGGTGAATAACAAATGTTGCCAAAAACGAATATAATCCATCTGCCCGTATACCAACCTGGTAAGCCGGTTGAAGATGTAAAAAGAGAACTTGGTTTAAGTGAGGTCATTAAGCTAGCATCTAATGAAAACCCATATGGCTTCTCAAACAACGCGAAGAGTGCAATGATTGAAGAGATGTCCAATTGCAATATATACCCAGACGGAGCAAGTGTTGAACTTACAGCAGCTATTGCTGATAAGCTAAATGTATCGACCGATGCTTTAATTTTTGGAACAGGATCTAGCGATATTATTTTGATGACTGCAAGAGCATTTCTAGTGCCAGGTGATGAAACGATAATGGCTGACGAAACGTTTTCTCAATATAAGCATAATGCAGAAATCGAAAACGCAACGATAGTAGAAGTGCCTTTAAAGGACGGAAAACATGACTTGCCTGCAATGTTGTCCAAAGTATCGGATAAGACAAAAATTGTATGGATCTGTAATCCTAACAATCCAACAGGTACAATCGTCACACATCATGAGTTGTCATCTTTTATGAAGTCAGTACCTGCACACGTACTTGTCGTGCTTGACGAAGCATATGGTGAATTTGTCTATGATGCCGACTATAGCGACGGAGTAAGTATGCTTAAGGATTATACTAATTTACTTGTGCTTCGTACATTTTCAAAAATATATGGACTTGCAGCACTTCGAATCGGCTACGGAATAGGTCATCCAGATGTTGTACGATTTATTAATCAAGTGCGTGAACCGTTTAATACAACTAGATTGGCACAAACTGCTGCAAAAGCGTCATTAGCAGATGATGCATTTATAACTTACTGCCGCGAGAAAAATGTAGAAGGTATCCGATATTTATCTGAGCAATTCGACAGACTGGGCCTGACATATTTCCCAGCGAACGGTAATTTTGTAATGGTAGATGTTAAACGTCCTTCTCCCGAAATATTTCAAGCGTTGTTGCACCGGGGCATCATTATTCGATCAAGATGGACACATTATCCAAATCATATACGGGTATCAATTGGTACCCTTGAGCAAAACAAGCAATTTATAGTTGCTCTAGAGCAGGTATTGCAGGAAGTGACGGTGTAAATAAAAGGTTATGATCAATGTAGCGATATTTGGAGTTGGACTTATAGGAGGATCGATTGCGCTCTGCTTAAAGGGTAAGCCGGGAATTAACGTCATCGGATTTTCCAATCGTCAGTCCTCCGTGGAGAAATATGTACAAAGGGGTGTAGTTGATGTTGGAACTACATCCATCAAGGATGCAGCCGAGCAAGCAGATTTTATTTTTTTGTGCGTGCCGGTAGGCAATCTGCAAGAATATATGGACAAGCTAAATGACTGCAACTTGAAGAATGGCTGTATTGTTACGGATGTAGGGAGCACAAAGTCATCAGTTGCTGCGTTTGCGAGATCTCTGCAACTAAACAACGCAACCTTTATTGGTGGCCATCCTATGGCGGGTTCTGAACGTACAGGTGTAGAGGCAGCGTCTTATCATTTGCTCGAAAATGCGTTCTACGTGCTTACACCTGATGAATCGACACCTCCAGAAGCAGTTGAGCGCCTTACTGATCTGTTATCTCATACAAGAGCAAATATTGTAAAGCTGGATGCGGACGCCCACGACGATATCGTAGGCGCAATTAGCCATCTTCCACATATTATTGCAGTTGCACTTGTCAATCAAGTACGTGGCTACAATGAAGGAAATGACTTATATGAATCACTTGCTGCTGGGGGTTTCCGTGATATAACGAGAATCGCTTCAGGAGACCCTACTTTATGGAGAGATATTCTTATCGATAATCGTTCTGTCTTAATGAGACTGCTTAAGGACTGGAGCTTGGGAATGAATGAGTTTGTTCGCATGCTGGAAGAAAAGGATGGCAGCTCCATTGAAGAAGCTTTCCAAAAAGCTGGAGATTTCCGAAGCAGAATGCCTGAGAGAAGAAAAGGAATGATACATTCCGTCTATGATTGTTACGTAGACGTGCCAGATCATCCAGGTATTATTGGAAAGATTGCTAGTGAGTTGGGTAATAATCGAATTAATCTTAGCAACCTTCAAATTATTGAGAGCAGAGAAGATGTGCCGGGCATTTTGAGGCTTTCTTTCCGTAATCAAGAGTATTTGGACCAAGCTATCGTATTATTAAATGGATTAGGTTATTCAGTTCATCAGTAAAAAATGATAAATTTACGTTTTCATGTTTCCTTAAGTGGGCATGAAAACGCTTATTGACAAAATGGAAGCGTATACATATAATGAGAGTACAGTATGGTTTCTCTCCACTCCTATCCAATACATGTAGTGCTCAACATGAGCGCTGTCCACTCCTCGGAGTGGTTTTTTTTTGACCAGAAACAATTGATTTGACAGTTAATTGAAGTATTATGAGCCTTTTGTCGAAAGAAGAAGGAATTTGAAGTTCGAAATCGAATACATTACTACTCGTGTTTTATTTGTAAAAAAAGTAATGATATCGACCGCAACTTTTTGTTTCTGGATTAGTACAACGTACTAGAGACCCAGAAATGAATTGCAGGCGGAGGAGGTTCGCCTGTCATGACTGATTCCCAATTAATTCGTGAAATTAAGGATGGCAACGTCGAGCTGTACTCCGAACTGATGGGACGTTACCAGCGTAAGATATTGGCTTTTATTTTTCATATGTTGAAAAGTGCAAGACTTGAGCTTTTGGCTGAGGACTTGTGTTCAGAGACGTTTTATAAAGCGTATCGAAGTTTACATTCATTCCGTGAAATGGACGCTTCTTTTTCGACGTGGCTATACACTATCGCACGTAATACGGTGCTGAGTGAATTACGCAAACAGAAAACGGCGAATGTATCGCTTGATGAAGCAGGGTTTGAACCTATTGCGGCGCTGGATTCTGCACCTGAGCACCGCCTGTTAAAAAATGAGCGGATGACAATGGTTAGAGATGCCATAAATAGCTTACCCGAGAAACAACGCTCGGCGCTAATTCTTCGAGAATATGAACAGCTTGATTACCAGGAAATTGCGAATATTTTGGGTCAATCTGTCAGTTCAGTGAAATCGTTGTTATTCCGGGCAAGAGCCAGCGTAAAGGTACAGCTGGAGCCTTATTTCGGACATATGCCGATGGCAGAGGAATTTGAGAGGGTGAACACGTGATGAAATGTGAAGAAGCTGAATTATGGTTCAGTGCATATGGTGATATGTCCGAGGACGATACCGAAAAAATATTGCTTGAGGCTCACTTAATAGATTGTGAACAATGTGCGCAGGAATTTCAGTTTTGGCAGGAGAGCGAACAATTGATTCGTCAATATTCCAGTGATACAATTGATATAGGGACATCAGAACAAGTGAATCGCAACGTTATGGATCGCATCTATTTGGAGCAATCTTGGTATTTACCAATAGCTAGCAAAAGTTATCAATTCTCTAAATCTTTCAGACGAAATATTGCCTTTTTAATTGCTGGATGTATGGCGATGTTCGCTTGTGCCTTTTTTATATTCTTGTTTGATAGTAAAGAAGTATCACATCAGGAAGAGATGGAGCAGTTAACAGGAATATTTGATGCAGTTAACGCATCTGGTGATGACTTGGATTTCACTACAGGCAATTATGCTGAAGTTCCAGTTGCAAGTATAAGTGATCCATTTGTACTAACGGTTATTCCTACATTTCCTCAATATTATGTAGCATTGTCTATGTTAGGACTTATAATGGCACTATTAATTTTGAATTGGTTGTCAAGGACTCGAAACTAATCATTGCATTGCCAACGAGAGATAGGAGAGAAATCGAATTGTTAATTGGTATAGTGAGACACGGGCAGACAGATTGGAATGCAAAAGGAATTATTCAGGGACAAACAGATATACCATTAAATGAAGAAGGTATTTCTCAAGCTAGAGCATTAGCAAATAGATTAAGTGGAGAAGATGCGATTTGGGATGCCGTTATTTCAAGTGATCTTATGAGAGCACATGAAACAGCAAAAATTATTGCGGAGAAATTGGAAATACCATTATTGGCGGCTGATATTCGGTTAAGAGAACGCGCTTTCGGAGAAATTGAAGGAACAACTGAGTCAGAAAGGCTACAACGATATGGCTCTGACTGGCGTGAGCAAAGCGTTGGCAGAGAATCAGATGAAGCAGTCAGCATTCGAGGTCTTGAAGCCATCGAAGATTTAATGAAAAACGAAGCAGGACGGAATATTCTCATCGTATCACATGGTAGCTTTATCGCTCGAATGCTACAGGTGATGTGTGCCGATTTACAGGATACTAAACTTGGTAACTTATCTTATTCGATTTTGGAGAGAGAAGATAATAGCTGGTTACTTCGACTTCATAACTGTACAAAACATTTAGAAGCTCATTTGGCATAACATATACGAATTCCCTAACTGGATTATTGCGATTTACAAATTGCACTGGTGTCGTCAGGAGAATGGCTTAGCGTAATTTTTTATGCTGTCCATAAACTGTCGCACCAAAAGTGCTTTGTAGAACGTCCCTCTAATATTCCTCAATCGTTTTTATATAACAATCCCCCTTCTTAATTACATGCAATTCGTCAACTACCTATTGCACCTTACGCTACAATTTTACTTTACTAGTTTTTTATTAATTTGTTGTAAAGAAAAAATTGGTGATAGATCTCCTAATAAATAAGTTAAGTCGGGTATGAAAAGTTTGAATTATCCAATAATAGTAGTAAAACCTCGCTTTAGAAGCTGGCAGTTGTCAGAGTTCTGCAGAAAGGGGAGTGCTATGAATTTATCGGATATGCTAAGTTATGCAGATATTGGACAGCTAAGTAAAATTGCTGGCGTGTATCGATGCGAGTGTAACGGGAATTCGAAAAATGAGCTCATTCAGTCTATACTGTCACGAATCAGTAGACATGATGTGTTCGAAGAACAAATTAGCGATATGAAGCTTGAAGATTTACGGTTTTTAAACTCTTTATTATTTGAATCAAGACAATCGTATAGTCTTGAGGATTTGGTTGCCCGGGTACAGCAGAGCAGGTTCGGTGAAGAAAAGATAATAGAAGAGTCCGAAGTGGTCAGCAAACCAAAAAAGAGTAAGAAAAAAGTTGTCCCACCACCGCCGCCTCTTAGCCCAAGGGAAATTATCGCTAGGTTTAAACATCAAGGCTGGCTTTTTAACGGCTTTAGTGGCCCAAGCAGATATTTGTTCCAAGTACCGAATGACTTGAAAGCTAGATTTCGGGAAACGCTGAGGAGAAGATTTGCAGAACAGTTGCAATATACTGATGAACCTCCAATCTATCGGGATGAACAGGAGCTTATTACTGACGATCTGAAAAATTTACTTCATTATGTATATCAAAACGAGATTCAGCTCACTTCAGATGGTTCGATGTACAAACGATTTACACAGCAGTTGCTTGATCAAATGGGTGTAGTGGAAGAGCTTCCGGCAAAAGGAGCTTGGCGATTTGGATATGGTCGTCATTTCAATCACTACCCAGATCGATTTTCACTGCTGTATGATTACTGCTACAACGCAAAATACATAAGTGAGAATGAAGAAAAACTAACTGTTACAGACATTGGCTTAGCCAAGCTGCAAAAATCGTTCACAACTGAGCTTGATGGATTGTACCGTTACTGGTTAAAGCTCTATAAGATGCCAGTTACGAATTTATTGTCGCTTGTGCATTGGATTCAAGCATTGTCTGAAGAATGGGTAACTGTACAATCGGTTAAGTCTGTGCTGAGTCCGTTCATTAAAGTGTATTTCTACGACGATGTGGATTCCATTCTTGAGCAACGAATACTTAAGATGATGATGCATATAGGACTGCTACGGATAGGTGAGCACCCGCTATATGGGACGGTCATTCGAATGACAAAAGCAGGTAATGCTGTTGTATCCGGGAGTGGATTGAAACTGGATGGGCAAGAAGCACTTTAGCATTGACTTTTGTACATCAACTTGATAGAATCACTCCAATTCTTAAGACATTCGCTAGGGCAAAGGAGATGATTCTTCATGTTGGTGCCATTCAAAGGGGTATTACCTACTGTACATGAAAGCTGCTACATTGCAGATGGAGCAAAACTGATCGGTGATGTTACGATTGGAGAAAATAGTACGGTTTGGTTCAATGCAGTACTTAGAGGAGATTTAGCACCTATCAAAATAGGGAACAATTGTAATATTCAAGATGGTGTTGTTGGACATGTTAATTCAAATCAACCGCTCATTCTAGAAGATGGTGTATCGGTCGGACATAGTGCAATCATCCACGGTTGTACGATAGGCAAAGGCACATTAATCGGAATGGGGGCAATCGTACTTAACGGCGCAGACATTGGTGAATATGCTTTAATAGGAGCCGGTTCGATTGTTACAGAGAATAAGAAAATACCATCCTATACACTTTCTCTCGGAACACCTGCCAAAGTCGTAAGAGAGTTGACAGAGGATGATTTGCAACGCATGAGAAAGACGATGGAGAGCTATGTGACGAAAGGAATCGAGTATGGGATCTCTTAACGCCGGTGTGGAGGTGTATCCTATGGATAAAATGAAAGTGACCTATGAAGCAATGTTGGGTTTGGTCGCGGAACTTGTACTTGATGAAGCGGTGCTTAAATTTCAAACAAATCAATTAAACAGTGCAATTGACGATGCACTTGCTTCAGGTGATGAGGATACGTTCCACAGACTTGTTAAGCAGTTGAATGAGCTTAAATAATTGTGTGATAAGAAGCTTCCTTGCTAGTAGCGGACTGAGAAGTCCTAGTCTAGCATTCGGAAGCTTTTTTTTGTAATATAAAAAAGTTGATACTTGCAACATTGTCATGGGGGGAAAAAGATGAAGTTTAGCGATATTACAAATGATCAATGGGACGAGCTAAAGCCTTATTTAGATACATGCCTATTGCCAGTCACGGGAATGAACGGGCTTGAAGCTCCGTTTGAAGCTACTGAATGTTTGGAAAGCCTAAGAGACATTATGGATTTAGTTGAGCTGCCATTTAAAGGGCGAGTCGTTACGTTTCCTGCATGCCATTATGTGTCTAGTGGAATCAGCTTTAATTCCATGTTAGAGGAATGGTGCAGTAATCTGAAACGATCGGGTTTCAAGTTTGTTATTCTGATTACAGCAAAAAGCACCTTGTCCATTCAGTGTGAAAATGCAGATTTAATAATCAAACCTGACCAAGATGGAAACGTGCCGTCACAAGAAGAAATAGCGGGTCACATTCGTAACCTATGGAACGGGAAAAATGTATGATAATTACATTGATTCCGTATAATTCGTCCGAAAAAAGGGCAAAACAAATGCCATAGCAGGTCAAATGTGACAAAATCCTAACAAATTGATGAACGATATTTCCATAATGTCGCAAAAATCGGGCCATATTCTTGACGCTCCTAAGCACCTAAGCTATTATAAGTTATGTCCTAGTTCGTCATGTGTTTTTGCTGTGCGGCAAGACGCAAGATATGGTTGGCAAAGGGGGTTAGAACAGAAGATGAGTAATCATGAACAACACGAGACGGAGCACCGACCGGTTCAGCGCAAAGAAATGTCCCGGCGTCAATTTTTGTCATATACGCTTGGCGGCACAACTGCTTTTATGATGGGTGGCGCGGTATTGCCGATGGTACGTTTTGCAGTGGACCCACTGTTAGTGAAAAAGGGTACAGGAAACTTGGTTAAAGTTGTAGAAGAGAGCAAGATTACAACAGAACCACAGGAGTTCAAATTCAAAATTCATCAAGTTGATGGATGGTATGAAAGTGAGCCTGAGCTAGTAGCTTGGATCTCGAAGGGTGCAGATGGCAAGATTTTTGCACTGTCACCGGTGTGTAAGCACTTGGGTTGTACGATTTTCTGGAACACGAATGGCAAGAATGAATATGATTGCCCTTGTCACGACGCACGTTATTCCTTCGATGGGAAAAACTTGGCTGTCGCGAATTCACCGCTAGACGAGTACGAAGTTAAAGTTGACCAAGGATTTGTTTATTTAGGACCAATCATGGCAAATACAAGAAGCTAAGGAGGGCGTACTGCAGATGTTTAAAAGCGTATACAACTGGATTGACGAACGTCTTGACATTACGCCGCTTTGGAGAGATGTAGCGGATCATGAAGTGCCGGAGCACGTTAACCCTGCACATCACTTCTCTGCATTTGTTTATTGCTTCGGTGGTTTGACGTTCTTTATTACTGTAATTCAAATTTTGTCGGGTATGTTCCTGACCATGTACTATGTTCCGGATATTATTAACGCTTACGCAAGCGTAGACTATTTGCAGCATCAAGTTGCGTTTGGTCAAATCGTACGCGGTATGCATCATTTCGGAGCCAGCTTAGTAATAGTAATGATGTTCCTACATACTCTTCGCGTGTTTTTCACTGGTTCCTACAAAGCACCTCGTGAGATGAACTGGGTTGTCGGAATGCTGATTTTCTTCATTATGTTAGGTCTAGGTTTCACAGGTTATTTGCTTCCTTGGGATAACAAAGCTTACTACGCTACTAAAGTAGGGGTTGAAATCGCAGCATCTGTACCAGTTATCGGATCTTACATCGCTGACTTCCTTTACGGAGGCGACATTGTAGGTGCGCAGACACTGACTCGCTTCTTCGCGATTCACGTATTCTTCTTGCCAGGCGCTTTGATCGCTATGTTGGCAGCGCATTTCTTGATGATTCGGAAGCAAGGTATTTCAGGACCACTTTAAGCGAAGGGAGGGCTAAATGATGGCTCATGGTCACAAATCGAACGAGAAAGTTGTTTATGTCGGCGACACACGTGTCAAAAAGGGCAAGGGTGTTCAAATACCGCCGGACTATACAGCATTTCCGGGAAAATCGGAAGCCTTTATTCCTAACTTTTTGCTTAAGGAATGGATGGTCGGCTGCGTAGTGCTTGTCGGCTTCCTTGTTTGGGTAATAGCAGAACCAGCTCCTCTAGGTTATCCTGCGGACCCAACGAACGCGGCTTTTATTCCGATGCCAGACTGGTACTTCTTGTTCTTGTATCAATTTTTGAAATATCCATACGTTTCTCAGCAGTACATCCTGCTTGGAACGATCGGCATACCAAGTATTATGTTCGGCGGATTGCTGTTAGCTCCTTTCCTTGATACAGGCAAAGAGCGCAGATTCTACCGTCGTCCAATTGCTTCATCTCTTATGATTCTTTCTCTTGTAGCTTGTGTATATTTGACAGTTGTATCGTGGGATCATTACCAACACATGTTGGAGAAAAATGGACAAACTCCTGAGCATCATGTTCGTGAAGAGAAAGCTAAAGAAGCTCACGAAAAGGGTGAGGAACGTCCTAACCCACTTAAGAAGAAGCCAGTTGCCGCAATTATTGAGCCTGAAGATCCAATTATGTCGACAATTCAATCTCAATGTATGTCTTGTCATGCAAATGATTTAAGTGGTGCTATGGGCCCTGCACTTCTTGGTGTAGGAAATCGTATGACTAAAGAAGAAATTGTCACTACGGTAACTGAGGGTCGTGGTGGCGGTGCAATGCCAGCTTACGGCGGCGACTTATCTACTGAAGAAATTGACCAAATTGCAACTTGGTTGTCTAAACAAACGCAGTAGTTTTACTGCTAACATTAATAAGAAGGAACCTGATCGTATTATGCGGTCAGGTTTTTTTTGAAAGGAACAACTCATGAACCTATCTTTTTTCTGGAGTCGCGAATTTCTGCTCAGTCGTCAATTTTTGTGGTTGTTGTTTATCGTTAATTTAGGCGGTACGATTTACGGATATATGTGGTATGAAAGCCAACTTGTATGGACAGTGGCTAATATGCCCGCTTGGATGCTACCATTTGTACCAGACTCACCAACATCTAGTCTGTTTTTTACTGCAGCTATTTTTTATTTATTGTTTCCATATAAAAGTGCGTCGAAAATTGCGACAGCAGGAAGAGTAATCGTAGAGGCTCTAGCTGTAGTCTGGTCAATAAAATATGGTGTTTGGGCAGTTGCAATGATTATTGCAGGTGCTGCACAAGGTGATGTGCTTAATTGGAGTCATTATATGTTAATTGTTTCTCATCTTGGTATGGCTTTTGAAGCATTGCTGTACTTCCGCTTTATGAAGGCGGGGACAGCGGCATTAACCGCAGCTTTAGCGTTTTTACTGCTAAATGATATGATTGATTACACATATGGTATTTATCCTGGATTGCCAGCCGAATTGGAAGATAACATTACACCAATAAAGTGGTTCACCTTTAACTTATCGCTACTGAGCTTTGGTACGGCATACATTGCATTGCGTTATCGATTAGCGAAACAAGTAAACAACAATACTGGTATATCGACCAACATCCCTTCATAGATTTAGCTATGGGGGGATGTCCATGAAATCGCGAGTTATTGTACCATTTGTCATTTGTTTGTTTATGACGATTGGATCAGCTGGAGCTGTGTGGGGCAGCGCGAGCCCTGATGGAAGTTTAGTATATATGTTTTCTAACAGTCCATATCAGGAGCTGTACCGTATGGAAGAAACGGCTACGGCATTATATAACGCCGCCTATCAGAATAATAGACAAGGGGCTTATGCAGAAATGCAAAAGCTGCAAAAACATATCGGTAACGATATGTTAACATCATATGGTACTTCTCAAGGGTGGGCTGCTTTATCTAGCGATGCAGATCTCATTCAAGCTGCGCTATCTAGTGGAGATAAAAATTCCAATTGGATTGAACATGCTGTTCGTATCCGTTTAGGTACTGATGCACTTGTTAGAGGGAAGCATGGACTTTGGTTTCAATATGAAAACTTATTGATTGATGATATAACCTCGGTTCATAAAGCATGGAAGAGAGGGCAAGGTAATCATCTTACAGCAGCACAAGCAATGATGAAAAGTGTATCTCTACATGCGGTAAGGATTGAGTCGGCTGCTCTTCTCACTGGTAATGAACTAAGAATGAATGAATTAATGAAAAGAATAGAGTATACAAACCGGTTACTTGAAGCAAGAAAGCTTACACTATATGATAGCGCAGTAGATAAAAAGATTGAGGAATCGCTGGACGGGATTAGTTCTGCGATTAAAGGCATTTTCCTATCGGCTGATCATGCACAAGTGCTTCCTGCAATTGTTTTACCTGCTGCCCCTAATCCTTTGAAATGGGCTTTATTTCTTGGTACGATCATTTCGGCTGTTTTGACTTGGACAGGCTGGAGAAAATATAAACAACACCCGTACGGAGTGAAATCGCTAAAATAAAACACACTTTATGAAAGTGAAATTTATTGATTTTGTACGTGCCAATACGGTAACATATAGGCGTGCGGTTAAAGATAGAGAGGGAGCTTGTTGATGTCGGAGAAATCATTGTCAGATATACAACGCGAAGTAGACGACTATATTGGCCAATTCAAAGAAGGATACTTTAGTCCGTTAGCTCTAATGGCTAGAATGACTGAAGAAGTTGGTGAGCTTGCCCGAGAAGTTAATCATTACTACGGTGAAAAACCGAAAAAAGTCGAAGAGGCAGAAAACTCAGTCGAGATGGAGCTTGGTGATATTTTATTTATATTATCTTGTTTTGCTAACTCACTGCAAATTGATTTGACGGAAGCACATAATAAAGTGATGCATAAATTTAATACGCGAGATGCAAATCGGTGGACGAAAAAAGAGGAAGAACTGTAAGCAAGCTCTCAACATATGCTGTACCATCAACCCCTGTACAAGGAGGATGGGCATATGGATGGGGAATCATGTATTAGGAAAGCGTATGAATTTATTTTTAATAACGATTTTGAAGGTGCGATTTTTTGGTTTGAGCAGGCTATTGCGACCGAACCAAATAATGCAAGCTATTATCATAAATGTGCTGTTTCGTGTGCACGGAGCGGGAAATGGTCAAAAGCAAAAGTCTATGGCGATGTAGCCGAAATGCTTGAGCCAGATAACGAGGAATATCGATATCATTCTGGATTAATTCAAGCTCGTCTGCTTTTAGTAGAAGCTAATGGCTTGATTAATGAAGCATCGCCCAATTTATTACAAGCAGCAGAGCTATTACGACAAGCAATTATTTTGGATCCTATTTGCTTTGATGCATTTTATACACTAGCTATCGTTTGTTCGACAGTTGGTTTTCTTGATGAGGCAATTGAACACGCACGTGAAGCATTACGTCTCGATCCTCAGCATTCTGCTGCTCGAAGATTGTTTGCGGATATTAGTCGCAAAAGACGTATGGAGCGGATTCGCTCCACGATGAGACGAAAATGAGGAAAAGGTGATGACGATGTCGACACAACCTATTAGAGTAGCTATAACTGGTGCGGGTGGAAGAATGGGAAGAGAAGTTGTTAAGATGGTACTAGAGGATGAGTCTCTTCAGCTAGTCGCTGCCGTGAATCCTTCATCTGGTCCTGTTGATGCTGGAATTTTTGCAGGTAAGCCGAATACTGGTGTAATCGTAAGTAGTACACTTGAAGAAGCGCTAAGTAGTGCTAAAGCGGATGTCCTTGTTGACTTCACGGTACCTCAAGCTGCATACAGTAACACAAGAACTTCAATTGAATACGGAGTACGTCCAATTATTGGAACAACAGGGTTTACTCCAGAACAAATCGAAGAACTGGACGAGCTATGTAAGGAAAAAGGTATCGGTGGCTTAATCGCACCAAACTTCTCCATCGGAGCTATTCTTATGATGAAATTTGCAGCACAAGCGTCTAAATATTTGCCTCATGTTGAAATTATTGAGTATCATGGTGACCAAAAACTGGACGCACCATCAGGTACTTCAATTAAAACAGCTGAGCTTATTTCTCAAGTGCGTCAAGAGCTTAGACAAGGAAACCCAAAAGAAGAAGAAACAGTTGAAGGTGCAAGAGGCGGATATTATAACGGTTTTAGAATACATAGTGTAAGACTTCCAGGTGTATTTGCTCAGCAGGAGGTTGTATTTGGCGGTTATGGACAAACTTTAAAGATTCGTCATGATTCCTATGACCGAGCTGGTTACATGCCTGGTGTCAATGTAGCGGTAAAGAAGGTAATGACGTATAGTGGATTAATATACGGTTTTGAGCATATTATGGACTAACTACAGCTGCATGATTTGACAGCAGAAGAGGGGAACGACATGTTGAATATCGCATTTATCGCACATGATCGAAAAAAGGACGAGCTAGTTAATTTTGTTATCGCATATGAACATGTGTTCATACCACACACATTATTTTCCACTGGAACGACAGGTACGAGAATTATGGAACAGACAAGCCTGTCCATTCATCGATTTATGTCTGGACCACTTGGTGGAGATCAACAGATCGGGGCATTAGTTGCAGAAAATGTGATGGATCTTATCATTTTCCTTCGTGATCCATTGATGGCACAGCCTCACGAGCCAGATATTATCGCGTTGCTTCGACTTTGTGATGTACAAGGTATACCTGTTGCAACGAATATTGCAACGGCAGAAGTACTAGTGAAAGCAGTTGAACGGGGCGATTTCGCATGGCGTGAACTTGTCCATAAATATAAGCCAGGAGCGTTGGAGTAATGGAATCAATTGATATACTCGTGTTTGGTGCACATGCGGATGATGCTGAGATCGGTATGGGTGGAACGATTGCTAAGCATGTGCAAGAGGGTTATAGGGTAGTTGTATGTGATTTGACCCTTTCGGAGATGTCATCTAATGGCACCGTGGAGCTAAGGCAGCAGGAGGCTGCCCATGCATCTTCGGTGCTTGGTTTATATGCACGTACAAATCTAGGATTGCCCGATCGTGGATTGGAGTCTAACCGCAGCACAATTGAAAAGATTGTTGAGGAGATAAGACGCTGGCGTCCACGAATCGTATTCGCTCCATATTGGGTCGATCGTCATCCCGACCATGTGATGACTAGTAAATTGATCGAAGAGGCCGTATTTAATGCAAAGCTGCGCAATTATTTGCCCCAACTTCCTATTGTAAAGGTAGAACAGTTGATCTATTATTACATAAATGACGTGGATGCGGTTTCATTAACCGTTGATATTAGTGAGGTATATGCTACAAAACAAGCAGCTCTTAAAGCTTATCAATCGCAATTTGATCCTACTGCAACTAAGGATTCTGTTGAAACTCCACTCACTAACGGCTATTTGGCTCGTGTTGAAGCTAGAGATTTTTTGCTCGGCAACAGCAGTGGATATGCCTATGCAGAAGGCTTTGCTATTAAGCGTCCTTTTAATGTTTCATTATTTTGACAAAAAGTACAACCTGTATCGAATAACATATATAGATACCACTTGAGTGGGAGGTGCATCCTGAGTGACTAGAAAGCTGAAAATTGGCATAACCTGTTATCCGACATTAGGCGGTTCAGGTGTAGTTGCTACTGAACTAGGAAAACTGCTCGCTGAACGCGGGCATGAAATTCATTTTATTACACATAGCATTCCGTTTCGTTTAGGTAAATTTCATAAAAATATATTTTTCCACGAAGTAGAAGTCAATGATTATTATGTATTCCGTTATCCGCCTTATGATTTATCACTAGCAAGCAAAATGGCTCAAGTTGCAAAGATGCAGAAGCTGGACTTGCTTCATGTACATTATGCTGTTCCGCACGCTGTTTGCGCATATTTGGCCAAAGAAATGATTGGTGATGGTTTAAAAACGGTGACGACACTTCATGGTACTGATATAACTGTGCTTGCTCAGGATGAGTCTCTAAAAGATTTAATCCGTTTAGCTATACACAAAAGTGATGCGGTTACGGCTGTTTCTAAAGATTTAATTCAAGAAACGAGACAATTGCTTGATATAATGACGCCAATTGATTTGACTTATAATTTTGTTGATAAACGGGTCTACTATCCAAGGGAAGTTAAGTCGCTGCGGGCCGATTTCGCTGAACCTGATGAAAAAATATTGATGCATATTTCCAACTTCAGACCGGTAAAACGTGTCTGTGATGTTATTGACATATTCGAACGTGTATCGAAACAAGTTCGCTCTAAGCTTCTATTTGTAGGTGAAGGCCCAGAACTTTCAAAGATGCAATATAGAATTAAGAGTCTAGGGCTTGAGGAACGTGTTCATTTCTTAGGTAAGCAAGAGGATGTAGCACAAATGATTTCACTTGCTGATTTATTGTTGCTGCCATCAGAGAAAGAAAGCTTTGGGCTTGTTGCTTTAGAAGCGATGGCTTGCGGTGTACCAACAATCGGATCTAATGCAGGTGGTATTCCTGAGCTTGTCACGAGCGGTGAAACAGGATATTTATCCGCTATTGGAGACGTCGAAGAAATGTCGGCAAATGCGATTAAGTTGTTAACCGATGAAGCATTACATGAACAATTTAAGCAAGCTTGTTTGCATAGAGCAAGAAACGTATTTTGCAATGATTCAATTACGGCACAATATGAACAAATCTATTATCGGGTACTAGGTATTGATGCTGAACTGCCAGTAATGGCGTGTGAATAAATTACGATCAAATAAGATCAGAATGACTCAGCTGGTCTGACACGGAGGTTGTATCAGTGAGATTTCAACTGACGGCGACGATGACAGCAGCATTGCCAGTATTAATGCAATTACAGGAGCATGGCTTTGAAGCGGTATTCGTAGGTGGAGCCGTTCGAGACATGCTCTTAGATTTGCCAATTAATGATATCGACATTGCTACGTCCGCATTGCCAGAACAGACAATTCAATTATTCCCGCGTACGATTCCAACGGGATTACAGCATGGAACAGTTACGGTAATAGTTGAAGGCATACATTATGAAGTAACAACATATCGGGAAGAATCACAATATGAAGCTCATAGAAAGCCGAAACAAGTATTGTTTATAAGTAGTTTGGACAACGATCTTCTTAGAAGAGATTTCACGATGAATGCAATGGCGCTCCGTGACAATGGAGAGCTTCACGATCCATACAACGGCCTTGCTGATATGAGAAATTCGACACTCAGATGTGTAGGTGATGCTGATCTTCGGTTCCAAGAGGATGCGCTTCGGATGTTGCGAGCTGTTAGGTTTATGGGCGCATATAAGTATAAACCCGCTTTATCAACTTGGAAGTCGTTAAAGAAACATCAGGGATTGCTTATTCATATAGCGATGGAAAGAGTTCGTGCTGAGTTGGATAAGATGCTTCAAAGCGAGAATCCACTTAGAGCACTGAATTGGCTCGCTGCAAGCGGATTATTAGCTTATTGCAAAGACAAGCTCGCCTTGCCTGAAGTGCTCAAGGAGTTATTAACAAGTCAGAATAAGTGTTTATATAGAAGTGACGCTTTGTCCTCTATCAGTAAACTAAACGAAATTGAACTACAATGGGCGACACTATTCCTATCGTTTAACTTTGAAGAGAAGGATGCCTTAACTACGATGACAGCATTAAAATTTGCTGGCAATAGAACGAAACTAATTCAAGATATGATGAGGTTGCATGCATCCATTTTATCTGAGGAGTCATACGAACCTAAACTTTTGCTGACATGGCGTGAAGGGATTATTCAGTACGGAGAAACAGTTGCATCGAAATGGCTCTTAGTAGCTTACTCTTTTAGCTCAACAGCGACGAATCTACATACTGTGGTATTGGATCGGTTGAAGTTAGAATTGGATCAAATGCCACTTAAGACGCTTAAGGAACTTAATATTTCGGGATCGCAATTGCAACGCCATCTTAAGCGTGAGGGAGGTCCTTGGTTAAGTATTATGCTTAGACGATTGCTTATGTCTGCTGCTGCTGGTGAAGTAAGTAATGAAACGGACAAGCTTCTCGAATTAGCAAATCAATGGAATGAAGAGGTACCTATTAATGAATAATGAATGGTTATTACAATTATTTCGAAATCATCCTGGTGAATATGTGTCCGGGGCACTGATGAGCCAGCAACTGAATGTTAGCCGTACAGCTATTTGGAAACAGATTAAGAAGCTAGAAGGGGCTGGATACGAGTTCGAAGCGTCTACAAAGCTTGGATATCGCTTACTTAAAGAACCTGATCAAATTGATTCTAATTCTTTAACTAAAGCATTAACTTCGAATAGGTTTGGTCGGAACATTATTTGCTTCGAAGAGGTGAAATCGACGCAGGACTTAGCTCGGTCACTCGCTGAGGATGGTGCATTAGAAGGAACGCTAGTAATCGCAGAGAAACAAAATGGTGGCCGTGGCCGCATGGGTAGAGGCTGGGTATCGCCACAAGGAAAAGGTATTTGGATGAGTATGGTTATGCGCCCATCTGTACCGATACATTGTGCACCTCAGCTTACATTGTTAACTGCGGTTGCTTTATGTAGAAGCTTAAAGCGCATTACTAATCTGCCGATTGGCATTAAGTGGCCAAATGATTTGCTCATTGATGGCAAAAAAATTAGCGGAATATTATTAGAATCTGCTGCCGAAGACGAGAGATTAAAATATATTATAGCAGGGATCGGAGTTAGCGTTAATTTATTAGAGTCTGATTATCCGGAGGAGTTATTCAGTAGAGCTACTTCCCTTCGTATAGCTGGCGGGCAGGCATTCAATAGAACGGCTATTATTGCGGAGTTTCTAAAGGATTGGGAGCAGTTATATGATCTGTTCCAGCAAGAAGGCTTTCAACCTATATTGGCACTCTGGGAGTCGTTATCTGTATCAATTGGCAAAACAGTGAAGCTTATTACACCGCAAGGTGAGCTCGTTGGCGTGCCAGTTGGTTTAGAGGAAAGTGGAGCTATTCGTATAAAGCGAGAAGATGGTAGTATTGTAGCTATATTTTCGGCTGAAATGGGCGAACCATTAGGGGAAAATTGATTTCTTTATTGCATAGCATTTACGAAATAGTGCTTTTTTGATACACTACGATTATCAGGCGGTATTCTTCGGGAGCTGCACTGATAATGGCAGAAAAAATGGTGGTAAAGTTTAGTTTTGCATATTCTGCTCTGAGCCGTAGGGACCGAGACAGGAGGAAGCACAACAAGCAATCGTTTCCTTTTTCGTTCGAGGACCTTTCTAGCAGCGGCTAAAAGGTTTTTTTGTGTTTAAAATAGTCTAAAAGGGGTTGAAGCTAATGAGGAAACGACTGACGATCTCAAGCCTGCAGAAGATGAAGCAGGACCGCAATGCGATTTCCGTGCTGACGGCATATGATTATCCGTCCGCGAAGCTTGCAGAAGAGGCAGGAATTGATGTTATTTTGGTGGGTGACTCGCTCGGGAATGTCGTTTTAGGTTATGAGACGACGATACCTGTAACGATTGAGGATATGATTTATCATTCGAGGGTAGTGGCTAGAGCAGCTACAAATACGTTTATTGTAACGGATATGCCGTTTATGACATATGGAGCAAGTCGTGAAGCAACGCTGCTTAATGCAGCGAAAATTATGCAGCAAGGCGGTGCACAAGCTGTAAAGCTTGAAGGCGGTGCAGAAATTGCTGCTGATGTAGAAGCACTTGTACAAGCCGGAATTCCTGTAATGGGGCATATTGGGGTAACACCTCAATCGGTTCATCAACTTGGAGGCTACAAAGTGCAGGGCAGATCGGAAAAAGATGCACAACGTTTAATGGATGATGCACTTGCATTAGAAAAAGCTGGAGCATTCAGCATCGTAATTGAGCTTGTTACTGAATCGCTTGGTACGGCAATTAGTGAAGCGCTTACGATTCCTACAATAGGAATTGGGGCAGGCAGAAGCTGCGATGGACAGGTACTTGTTTATCATGATTTATTACAATATTCATCCCCATATTTTGAAAAGAGATTTGTGAAATCTTACGCCGATATAGGTACGACTATTCGTCAAGCAATTGAATCTTATGTAAGTGAAGTGAAAGAAGGCATCTTCCCTGCGGAGAACAATGTATTTGAGGCACAGACAGCTTCACCAAAGTCTTTATATGGTGTCGGGGCAAATCATTCATCTGCAGGAGCAGTGAAAACTAATGTACCGTCTAATGCGCCGAAGGGAGTTCCAATTGCATGATCGTTTGTCGCACCAAAGAGGAACTTAAAAAAAATCTTAACCATTTACGTGAAAATGGGAAGTCTGTAGGGTTTGTTCCTACGATGGGCTATTTGCATGAAGGACACGGTAGTCTGCTTCGGTTGGCGAAGGAAGCAAATGACATATCTGTACTTAGTATATATGTTAATCCAATGCAATTTGGTCCGAATGAAGATCTTGATCGTTATCCTAGAGATGAAGCTCGGGATCTTGCGCTCGCTGAGACAAACGGAATCGATATCGTATTTCTACCGACTAATGAAGAGATGTATCCTTCTAAGCCATTGACAGCAGTAATGGTAAGCGGATTGACAAGTCAGTTATGCGGTGCAACTAGACCAGGGCATTTCGACGGAGTAGGTCTTGTAGTAAGCAAATTATTTAATCTTGTGAAACCAGATCGTGCATATTTCGGCATGAAGGATGCACAGCAGGTTGCTGTTATTGAGCAGATCGTCAATGATCTTAACTATGATGTTGAGATCGTACCTTGCAAAATAATAAGAGAGCCGGATGGATTGGCATTAAGCTCAAGAAATGTTTATTTGAACGCTGAGCAGCGTGCTCAGGCGGTTGTATTATCTCAATCATTACATTTAGCTGATGAGTGGATACATGAAGCAGGATTGTCTGCTGGAGCACTGCTCGACCGTGTTAGATCAATCATCTCGAAAGCAAAGGAAGCAACCATCGAATATGTGGAGCTGCTTCATTATCCATCTCTTCAGCCAATAATTGAAGATGAACTTCTTAATGGGATGGAGTCCCAAATTATTTTGGCATTAGCAGTTAAATTTGGGACTACACGATTAATTGATAATAGCTTATTAAGTCCAAGCGGAGGTGTACAACATGTTTAGAACGATGATGAAGTCTAAGCTCCATCGCGCAACAGTGACTGAAGCAAATTTAAACTATGTAGGCAGTATTACGATAGATGAAGATTTGATGGATGCGGCCGATTTATTGGAAAATGAGAAGGTGCAGATCGTAAATAACAATAATGGCGCTCGTCTTGAAACGTATGTAATTACAGGTGAAAGAGGCTCCGGCGTTATTTGCTTGAATGGTGCAGCAGCTAGATTAGTGCAACCTGGTGATCAGGTCATTATTATATCCTATTCAATAGTGACTAATGAAGAAGCCAAATCTCATAAACCCATTATTACCATTTTGGATAGCAATAATAAACCGCTACAACTTTTGACAGAAGAGCTTCATGCTACAATATTGTAAAAATGGTGTTTATATTCATACGAATTAAACGGATTTATAATTAACGCAACATACCTGTCTTATGTAACGGTTGCCATGCTGAATGAAAAGACGTCGACAAACAAAAAATGACCGTATCACTCCTTATTCAAAAGTGAAGGCGGGATGCGGAATGTTTCAGCATATGTTCACATCGATGAACGAGATGCTCGACGGGATCGTGGAGCTATATCCAGAAGCAACCGATCAGGAGCGACTGATTTATAATGAACAGGTATGTGAGCTAAAGAAGTTGAGCGATGCCTTTATTGAGCATTGGTTGCAGTTTGAGGAGAAAGTATCCGACTTTAATGATCTTTTTAGTGAGCAGGGTGTCACGTCTCAAGAAACAGATGAGGTGATTCTTCATTTGGCGCCTCAAGCAGCGCTTCAAACGACCACACCGTTGGAATTAAAAAGTACAGCAGTTCCATGTAATGAGTCAGATCTTATTATCCCTGACGATGTAGCAGACAAGATTAAGACGGGGCAAGGTTATTATAATTTATTTATGTTTTCAAGGGCTGCTACCCTTTTCCATGAGGTCGTCTCCATCGCTCCAGAATGTAATTTAGCCCGCTTGTTTCTAGGCATGAGCCAAATGCATATGCAAAATTGGAATGAGGCACAGCGGAACTTTCAGCTACTAATTGTACTTTCGGACTTTCCGAAGTGGCTCGCTTTAGGCTATAATGCCCTTGGGTGCATTCAAGCAGTTCACATGAATATGGCCCAAGCAGAAAAGCTGTTTAATAAAGCGTATGAAGTGTATCCTGCTTTTACGGACTCATTAAATAATTTAAAAAGCTGTCAAGGAACACCTGGGCAATTATCGTTATATTTCGGTAGCACGGAGCTGTGCTGTTTGTGAGAGGAACGGGAACGGAATGAACTATGCTGTTTTGGATTTAGAAACGACTGGACATAGCGCTGAAGACGATATTTTGCAGGTTGGGGTCGTAATCGTCTCTGACCAGCTCGAAATTATTGGAACTTTTAGCTCATTTGTTAAGCCGACTATTCCCATTCCGCCTTTTATTACGCAATTGACGGGCATTGACGAATCGATGGTAAAGGATTCGCCGGAGCTGAATGAAGTGCTGCTCCAGCTTATTCCTTTGCTCGACGATGCAGTACTTGTAGCGCATAATGTTGGCTTCGATGCTGGTTTCTTAAACCAAGCGCTTGATCGCTCAGGTTATATGCCGTTT
This sequence comes from Paenibacillus sp. L3-i20, assembly GCF_022180385.2. Classification (GTDB taxonomy): domain Bacteria; phylum Bacillota; class Bacilli; order Paenibacillales; family Paenibacillaceae; genus Pristimantibacillus. Next base: position 1,318,088 of record NZ_BQME02000002.1, on the reverse strand, counting down.
ACAGGCCGAAGGTTGGACACTGTTGAGCTTCTACGGATCATGTATCCGTCGATAACAACTTACCAGTTAGGCGCTGTAGCAGAGCAATTCGGCATCGCAAATCACCAGCATCATCAAGCTGACAGTGATGCGATGGCGACCGCTCAGATTTTCATTGAACTTGTAGGAAAACTTCGCTCGATGCCGCTGCTAACTGTGCAGCGGCTGTCTGCGTTAATTGACGAGAGTAAGGATCTACACTGGTTCTTGAAACAAACGGAGAAACGCATCGAACAAGATACTGTATTCGATTCCAATGAATATGATTATTATCGGCAATTTGCGCTTAAAGCGCGGGAATGGTCTGAAGAAAAACATCCGCGGGGTGATGGGATAAGCCCATCAGAAAATCCACTTGCAGAAATGTCTTTTGAGCAATATTTAGCGGAAATTAAAGAACGATTTCAAACCAAATTCGAAAATTATGAAGAGCGTGAAGCGCAAACAACGATGTTTAATGAAGTTTATGACGCTCTCAGCTCCGATAAACATTTACTTATAGAAGCAGGAACAGGAACAGGAAAGTCACTTGGCTATTTAATTCCTGCACTATATTACAGCATTCAAAGCAATAGCAAAATTGTCGTAAGTACACATACGATCAACTTGCAAGAACAGCTTAGGCAACGTGATCTCCCTTTATTAGGAGATGTGCTGCCGTTTCCCTTCAGAGCATCAATATTCAAAGGACGAGGCAATTACCTTTGTTTAAGAAAGTTTGAGGGGAAAATAAATGTCGGAGATATGGTTTCGCCAATCGAAGATTCCATTACAGCAGCTCAGATGGTTGTCTGGTTAAGCGAGACAGAAACGGGTGACCAGGAAGAGCTTAACTTCGGCAGCAGGGGAGCCGATTTCTGGGGAACGGTATCAAGTGATGCGGATTCCTGCTTGAATCGTGCCTGTCCTTGGTTCAAGCGCTGCTATTATCATCGTGCGAAACATGAGGCAAATTTGGCTGATGTTTGTATTACGAATCATTCGATGTTATTTACAGATGTTCAAGCAGATCATCGATTACTTCCAACATATATGAATCTTGTTATTGATGAAGCACATCATGTTGAAGAAGTTGCTGGGAAACATCTTGGGATGCAAGTGAATTATTTTACATTGGTGCAGGCTATTGTAAGGCTCTACAAGGATAATCGAACTGGCTTACTCCCATCGCTTCGTTATAAATTGGAGCAAGAAGATGATGATCATGTACAGTCATGGATAGAAACAATTGAAACCATTATCCCTATTTTTCAAGAAATAAAAGAGCATTGGGATAAACTGTTCGAAATGTTGTACAACTTTGCTGCAAGTGGAGCAGAAGGTATGACGGATACGGGGTCGCTTGTGAAACGTTTAACTTCATCTACAGTTCCTGATGGTTGGGAGGAAGTTGTCACTGTTGAAGGGAATATACATGTAGAATTAGCAAGAGTCATAAAAACGGCGGAAAAGATGATGAATGACATCAAAGATCGAGTCGATGAGCTTACTGTTCAAGCAACGATTACAGATCTAAACGGGGCACTTCGTGATCTAGGAAGAGTTAAGGATGAACTTCGACTTCTAACGAAGCTGGATAGCCCTCAATTCGTTTATTGGATAGAAGCCAGCGCAGCATATCGGTTTCGATCAGTACAGCTATATGCGGCACCTGTGGATGTTAGCGAGCAGCTCCAAAAATACTTTTTCGATGTGAAGGAAAGTATTATTCTAACATCAGCTACACTTACGGTTCAAAAGTCATTTCAATATGCGGAAGAACAGCTTGGATTGACTGGTTATGAGGCTCAGGGCAAACTGCGAACAGTTCAACTCGCTTCACCGTTTAATTATCGAGAGCAAGCATTAGTTGTTATTCCACGTGATTTCCCTGTTCTGAAAGGTGCTTATGTGGACGATGATTATTTGCAGAAGTTAGTTGTTTCAATCGCGGATTCAGCGAATGAGACTAAGGGAAGAATGCTTGTTTTGTTTACATCGTATAAACTGCTTAAGCAAGTATATGATCCATTGAAACAAAAGTTAGAAGAAATTGGAATCGGCATATTAGGTCAAGGAATAGATAGCAGCAACCGAACAAAACTTACAAGACGATTTTTACAGCAGCCACAATCGGTTTTGCTCGGAACAAGTAGTTTCTGGGAAGGGGTAGACATCCCTGGTGAAGGTTTGATCTGTCTTGCCATCGTACGCTTGCCGTTCCAACCTCCCAATCATCCGCTTGTTGAAGCGAAGTCGGAAATGCTTAAGAGACAAGGGCAAAATCCGTTTATGAAATTATCTATTCCGCAAGCAGTTATTCGATTTAAACAAGGCTTCGGCCGTTTAGTAAGAACTTCGCAAGACAAAGGCATTGTTATCATTTATGATACAAGAGTCATCGAAACTTATTATGGCAAACATTTTTTGTACTCATTACCTGGACCAAAGATCGAATCGATGCATACGGATCAAATGGTAACACGAATGCAAGAATGGCTGGCGGATAGCGGAAAACCGACTTCCGAACTACAAGCGCCGAGCACGAAGGGGGAGTAGGGCTCGATGAAGCATGCAAAAATATCGGAGGCTGTCGTAAGACGCCTTCCTATTTACCTGCAAGTGTTAAACGATCTGCACAGTCGTGAAATTCAAACTGTTTCTTCACAGGAGCTTGGTGTTAAACTTGACCTGAACCCTGCTCAAATCAGGAAAGATCTAGCATACTTCGGTGAATTTGGACGTAAGGGCATAGGGTATGATGTCATTTATTTAATCGAAAAGATTAGACAAATATTGAAAGTAAACCAAACAATCAAGGTAGCTCTTGTTGGAGCGGGTAACTTAGGTCATGCCTTATGTAATTACAATAAATATTCCAAAGATAATATGAAAATAACGGCTGTTTTTGATATCCATCCGGAGAAGATTGGCACTAATGTAAATAATCTTGTCGTTATGCCAATGGATGAACTTGCAAGGACGGTCAAAGAGCAAAATATTAGAATCGGTATTATAACAGTACCGGCATATGAAGCTCAAAATGTAGCTAATCAATTTGTAGCTGCCGGTGTGGAAGGTATCCTTAACTTTGCACCTGCCATTTTACGTGTTCCAGAGGAAGTTCGGATACATAACGCGGATTTTACGAAGGAGCTTCTTGGATTAGCATATTATTTAAACCATGAAGGGGATGGAAATGATGACGCAATTGTGGATTGAAAATGGACTATTTGTCACGATGGATGAAACCAACCCAAAGATTAACGGTCATATGGTTATAACGGATGATCGAATTACATATATCGGAGCAGAAGCGCCAGTAGACTTATTACCCGATGTTCAAAAGCTTGATGGCAGCAAGCTGGCATTTATGCCTGGATTAATTAATACACACGGACATGCGGCAATGACTTTGCTGAGAGGTTTCTCTGATGATCAGAATCTTCAAGTTTGGCTGCAAGAGAAAATGTGGCCGATGGAAGCAAAATATGTTGACGCTGATACAAAAGCAGGCAGCGCACTAGCGATCGTAGAGATGTTGCGCAGCGGAACGACTACGTTTGTTGATATGTATGATCGAATGGATCAGGTTGCAACAATGACTGAGCAAGCAGGTATTCGAGGCATATTGACTCGTGGTGTTATTGGACTATGCTCTGAAGAAGAACAAAAAACGAAGCTAAACGATGCAATTACATTTGCCCGCGATTGGAATGGCAAGGCGGATGGAAGAATTTCGACTATGTTGTCACCGCATGCACCGTATACTTGTCCGCCAGAGTATATCGAAAAATTCGTTCAAGCGGCACATGATCTTAATTTACCATTGCATACCCATATGTCAGAAACGCTAGCAGAAGTAGAAATGAATGTTCGTGACTACGGGGTAAGGCCAGTGGAACATTTAGACCGTCTTGGATTTTTTAGTCGTCCAGCGTTAGTTGCCCATGCTGTTCATTTGACAGATGAGGAGATTGCATTGCTAGCAGCACGCAATGTATCAGTATCTCACAACCCTGTAAGCAATCTTAAGCTTGCAAGTGGCATCGCAAGATTGTCCGATATGCTTAACGCAGGAGTGAAAGTATCGCTTGGAACAGACAGCGTAGCAAGCAACAACAATTTAGATCTATTTGAAGAAATTCGGTTTTCTGCACTTCTTCACAAAGGTATCTCCGGCGATCCAACTGCAATTCCTGCACTTGAAGCATTGAAGCTTGGAACTATATACGGAGCAGAAGCAATTTGGCAGTCTGATCGTATTGGTGCACTTAAAGTCGGAATGAAAGCTGACTTTATTGCTATCGATATTGATCAAGCACATTTCTATCCGATGACCGACATCGTATCTCATCTTGTTTATTCGGGATCGGGAAGAGATGTTAAACATGTATGGGTTGATGGACGACAAGTTGTTCGCAATAGTATTTGTACGATGCTCGATGAGGAGAAAATTCGTTATGAAGCGCAAGCAAGCTTCGAGCGACTATTAAAGGGCTAATGCGCGTAATCGAGAAGAAGCGGCCGCCGTTTATGACGTCGAAACGTTGGATAATTGTTATTGTACTAGCTGTTATTGCATTTGGAATTTGGTTCGGATTTTATTTCCGCGATATTCAGACGCCGAGATGGTCTGAAGAGAGAGAAGCCCGAGAAATTGCCATTGCAACGAATCTGCTTAAGGAAGTAACAAGCGTACAAAAGCATATTTGGGAGCAAACAGTATGGATAACAGAAGGAACGGATCTCAACGATCGGTCCATTTATCTTTTTCATAAAGAAAAGGAGCTTCTTCACAACATCGATGCGAGTGTAACGCTCCCAAAAGAAGCTGTAGCAAGCAACTTCAAAACGTTGAAGCCAGATGTGGAAGTTATTCGAATTATGCCAGCTGTAATAATGAATAATCCTGCTTGGGAAGTTTACTACAGTGTCACAGTAGATGGGGCAAAAAGTTTTAATTATGATTTCTATTCATTCGACCAGGAAATGAAATTAATACAATCATATAAGTTATCAGCCAAAACGGGACCTTGATGGTCCCGTTTCCTGTTTTTACAACAACTTATTGGACTTAATCTATGATATACTTTCGTATAGCAAAGCTGATAGATAATAATCTACATCAAAGCTAATGGAGGGGTTCATAGATGAAAAAGCCTCGTTTTATACCGATTGTTATTACAACAGTTCTATCTATTGGCTTATTGTTTGGTGGATGGACATTTTATAAACAAGTAGTTGTAGCGTCACCGTTAACAGAAGCAATAATGAAGGTACCTGGTGTTGTGGATACAGAGAAACCTTCCATTTTAGATAATACAGTTCATTTATCAGTTGAACTTTCACAGCAAGCTAATTTAAGTGATCTTTTTGAGAAGGCGTCAGAAGCTGGTAATGATATTGCACCAGGCAAAAAGCTAGATCTTCAAGTACAATCGCCGCAAGATGAACAATTAAATGCGTTGTGGCAAAAGTCGATGTTCGAAATTGCAGAAGCGATGGAAACAAAAATGTACTCTAAAATTCCGGATGCATTGAAGCGAGCAACAACCGATGTTAAAGGGGTATCATTCGTTACTGACATGGATGAAACAAATGTATATATAACCATTCGCAATGATAAAGCTGCTAAATATATGGTTTTACCTCGTACACCAACGAAACTGGGAGCGTGGTCAAATGCGTAAGTATGCACTTGAGATAGCGATTGGGTTTGTGCCCGTTTTACTCGTATTTTTATTTGTGATCGGAATTAATGTGCTGCCTGTTTTATTTCTTGCTGTAATTGGAGCAGCTGTATTCTATACAGCTAGAGGGAAGGGGAAGCTAACGGCTTTTTCCAGCGGGAAAAATCGCAGCGAAGTGGCAGATTCCTCTTTTACTTTCGATCAAATTGGCGGACAAGAACGTGCGAAGCAGGAGCTTGTTGAAGCGCTCGACTTTTTAGTTAAGCGTGATCAGATTGCAAAGCTAGGAATCCGTCCTTTAAAAGGTATTTTGCTGGCTGGCCCTCCTGGTACAGGTAAGACGCTGCTTGCAAAAGCTGCAGCGCAATATACAGATTCTGTTTATGTTGCTGCATCAGGCAGTGAGTTTGTAGAGATGTATGTGGGTGTTGGTGCAGGACGAATAAGAGATCTGTTTAAAGAGGCACGTACGAAGGCTAAGAAAGCGGGCAAAGAAAGTGCAGTTATCTTTATTGATGAGATTGAGGTTATCGGTGGGAAGCGTGATGGAGGACAACATCGTGAATATGATCAAACGTTAAATCAATTGTTAACTGAGATGGATGGTATTCATGCGAATGAATCACCAAGAATTCTATTAATAGCTGCAACAAACAGGAAAGAAATGCTGGATAGTGCATTGCTTCGTCCTGGCCGCTTTGACAGACATATTGGCGTTGAGTTGCCAGATAAGAAGGGGCGTCTCCACATTCTTAACATTCATGCCAGCAATAAGCCTATGGACGATGAAGTTAAGATGGAACGTATTGCAGATCAAACGTATAGCTTCTCGGGAGCGCAGTTGGAATCGGTTATGAATGAAGCCGCTATTTATGCGATGCGAGTAAACGATCCTGTCATTACAGAGCAGCATTTAATTATGGCTATTGATAAAGTGTTGCTAGGAGAAACAACAGATCGTGAAACGTCGATAGAAGAGCGGGAACGAGTCGCATTGCATGAACTAGGACATGCTATTATGGCAGAGCTAATGCGTCCAGGCAGTGTATCCCAAGTCGCGTTAACACCAAGAGGCGGAACGTTAGGGTATGTTCGTCATCAGCCTCAGCAAGATCAATATTTATATACAACCCCATTTCTTCATAGCCAGATCATGATTGCTTTAGGCGGTGCAGCTGCCGAAGAAATGTTCTATGGGGATCGTAGCACGGGATCAAGGGGAGACTTTGAGCAAGCGATGAACATCGTAAAGACGTTAGTTGAATCTGGATTAACTTCGCTTGGCATTGTTGATTCATCGATGATGACTCCACAGAAGTGGGCGGATATTAGCCGTGAAATTCTTGATGAGTTAATGGCAAAGACGAAAAATTTGCTTGAGGAACAGCGAAATGTGTTCCAATCTTCGCTTCAAACGCTAATTAAGGAAGAAAGTATTGACGGAGAATCGTTCAGGTCAATGCTAAAATTATATTCTGCCGCATAAAACGTTTACAATTTCAACAATATGAAGGCGGACACACATCCGCCTTCTTTATTTGCTTTTTATTCGTTATAATAAGGATTGAGACACTATCTAGAGGGAGCAGTTACAGCAGATGATAAAAAAGGTTGGAGTAATTGGTTTAGGAACGATGGGACAAGGTATTGCAGAAATGCTTGCCGCAAAAGGATTAGATGTCGTAGTCATCGAGGTTTCGGATGAACGTCTTTCCTATGGGTTGCAAATGATTGAAAGTAATCTTGATAAGCAAATTGAGAAGTGGGCATTGACTGGTGCAGAGAAAAAACTTATTCTCTCCAAAATTAGTAGTGCCAAACAATTTGAAGAGCTTGCAGATTGTGAGCTTGTTATTGAGACGATTACTGAGGATTTGGAAGCGAAGAAAGAAATTTTTGAACGTTTGGACAGCATATGTGGAGAAAACACGATTCTTGCAAGCAATACGTCAACATTAAGTTTGACGGAGCTAGCCAGCGTAACGTCTATGCCTGCACGAGTAATCGGGCTGCATTTCATATATCCAGTATCAAAAATTGATTTAGTTGAAATCGTTCGTGGTTTAAAGACGTCAGATGAAACATTTGCTCAAACGAAACATTTTGTAGAGGAAATCATCCTTAAAAAGGGTGTCATGGTGTTTGAATCTCCTGGCTTCGTTACAACACGTTTAATTTGCTTGTTTATAAACGAAGCGCTTCATGTTTTGGAAGAAGGCGTTGCCTCAGCCCAAGATATCGATAACGCTATGCGTGTCGGTTATTCCTTCCAAAACGGACCATTCGAAATGGCTGACCGATTTGGCCTTGACTCTGTGCTTGCAGCACTTGAGCGTATGTTCCGTGAATATGGAGAATTGAAATATCGACCTTCGATCGTACTTAAGAAGATGGTACGTGCAGGGCATCTAGGAGCCAAATCTGGAGTAGGCTTCTTCCACTATGACAAGGATGGGGATCGGATCTAATGAAAGTACTAGTAATTAATGCTGGAAGCTCATCGCTTAAATACCAGCTGTATGATATGAGAGACGAAAGTGTTCTTGCAAGCGGGCGTGTAGAGAGAATCGGGATGGATTCATCGATCGTAACTCATGAGCCAGCAGATAAACAAGAGGTTCGTGTTGTTAGTGAAATTTTGGATCATGTTACAGCTGTAAAAAGAGTTACCGATATGCTGACGCATAAAGAACATGGTGTTCTTGCTTCAATGAATGAAATTGATGCTGTTGGCCATCGAATCGTACATGGCGGTGAAGTGTTTAAAGGTTCTGTATTAGTAACCTCAGAAGTAAAACTTGAAATTCGTCGACTATTCGATCTTGCTCCGCTTCATAACCCAGCTCATATGATGGGTATTACAGCAGTAGAAACGAATATGCCGAATGTTCCTCAAGTTGTTGTTTTTGATACAGCATTCCACCAAACGATGCCGAAAACTTCATATTTGTATCCGATACCGACGGTTCTTTACCGCAGACACAAAATTCGTCGTTATGGTTTCCATGGAACTTCTCATTCGTATGTGAGTGACAAAGCGGCTCGTTTCCTTAAGAAACCGCTAGAGTCGTTAAAAATGGTTACTTGCCATATCGGAAACGGTGCAAGTTGTGCTGCAATTTTGGACGGCAAATCATTTGATACTAGCATGGGTATGACACCGCTGGAAGGTTTAATGATGGGAACGAGAAGTGGGGATATTGACCCTGCCATTGTTCCGTTTGTAATGAATAAGGAAGAACTTACATTGAACGAAGCAAATTCAATGTTGAACAAACATAGCGGTATGCTTGCTATCTCTGGAATTAGCAGCGATATGCGTGAAGTAACGGAAGCAATGAATGAAGGCGACAAAAATGCTAAGCTTGCATTCGATATGTATGTTTATCGTGTTAAAAAGTACATTGGAGCATATGCAGCTGCAATGAACGGTATAGACACATTAGTGTTTACAGCGGGCGTAGGTGAAAACTCTTCTGATCTTCGTAAAGCGGTATGTGAGGGCATCACGTTCTTAGGAATTGAACTTGACGAAGAGCTTAATGCGAAGAGAAGCAAAGAAGCTCGTGAAATTTCAACACCAAATTCGCGCATTAAAGTATTGGTTGTTCCAACGAACGAAGAACTGCTTATAGCTCGCGATACGTACAAAATCGTTCAAGGTTAGGATGAGGGGAGAGGCTGCGCATGAGCGAAGAGATTTGGAAGGCATATACCCATGGCATTGCAGCTGCAATTAATGAAGGTGGAATATACATTCCCAGTATGCTCTTACGTAGCTATAACAGTCTAGGTATCTCTGAATCGGAAGCGATGCTGATCTTTCAGATTATGCAATACACCGATGTGGAGAGGAATGACTTCCCTACACTTGAACAATTAGCCGATCGAATGGGTACGAATGTACGGAATATCGGCACTATGCTTGGACGTTTAATGAAAGACGGCTTCCTCACAATAGACGATTATATCGATAGCGAATCTGGTATGCAGGCAGAGCGGTATAACTGGAGCGGTTGGCTGATGAAGGCAGCAGAATGGTCTGCTACTGCGAAGCGAGAGGCAAAAAAAGCTGAACGTCAGCCTGCCGCACAGGAAACTAAACCAGTCTCCAACTTGTTTTCTGTTTTTGAACAGGAGTTTGGAAGATTATTGTCTCCGATGGAATGTGAGACGATCAGCAACTGGCTCGATCAAGATCGATATACGGAAGAGATCATATTATTTGCTTTGAAAGAAGCGGTATTTGCAGGAAAGCTCAGCTTGCGCTATATCGATCGTATATTGATTGAATGGAGTCGTAATCGAATAACGAATGTTGAGGAAGCTAGAGCGCATTCCCAGAAGTTTTTTGGAGGGAGAGCAAAGTAATTGATACAATACCTTGCTTTCTTTCACTCGGAATTACTGCTTCTCAGCAAAAAGAATGAACACATCGTGGCTTAATTGTTCGTTTATGACAGAATAATGATGACACTTTAGCCATTCAATAAGCTCAGGTAACAGAGAAGGGGTCATCCCCTTATCCACGTTATCTGGGCTTTTTTTGTTGTTCATAAAACCTGTAAGAACTAGTCTGCCATTAGCTAGAAGTACACGATCCATCTCTGCTAATGCTAACAGTTGACCTTCATGCTCAAGGTGTTGAAGAGCGAAGCTACAGGCAATAAAGTTAAATGTTCTGCCGCTTAGCGGAAGCGCTAGTAGATTGCCTTGCCTTGTATCAGTAAGCGGTAGTCGCTCTCGCAAAATGGATAACATTTCTGCAGATTGCTCAACCAAAGTTAATTGAACACCAGGTAAGTTTAACATGACGGATAGATTTCCGCTGCCTGCACCAACCTCTAGACCATTTTCCCCATCGAGAGGGTCAACCCACTCCGAAGTCCGGACAAGAGCTTGTTCATAAAGCTCGGGTTCAATGAAGCTAGATAATGCAATTATCGGTGCCTTGGCGCCATATTGAAGGGCGATCTCATCATACTTCCATCGGTCACTCCAAGATGAACGTAGTACTCGTTGTCCTCTAAGACGTTTCGCTGAAAGTTCCGCTTGATCCAGCTGTGGAACGCCACTACGTCTCCATGCGTCCATCGTTGCGTCGAATGCACCGAGCGCATCAATCGTATCGGAGAGCTCAGCGTACAGTTCAGAGCGAGCAAGATCGAGCTTTCTAATGAAAATATCCGCATTATTTATGTTAGCAACGATTCCTTTAATTTGAGAGAGCGACATGCCTAATTCTCTCAAGGAAACGACCCAACGAAGTGTTTCAATATCTTCTTGCCGATAATAGCGATATCCATTTTCCATTTCCTTACCGGGTGCTACTAAACCTTTTTCCTCATAGAATCGGAGTGTTCTTGGCGTTACACCAAGTGCTTTAGCTGCTTGATGAACTTGCATTGTCATCACCTCATTAAACCATTATGAACGTTCACGTAACGTTAAGGTCAAGCAACAATTTGAAAAAAAACTGAAGCTGCAAGAAGCAACTTCAGTTTTATTGGATGCTTATCGTTGACTATTTTTCAATAGCTCAAAGCGGTACACATATTCGAAAATAAATTCAAATGCTTCCAGATGACGTTTTGCCTCAAATGCATTAGCACCCCAAGCATAAATGCCATGTTTTCTAAGAATAATACCTGGAATTTGTAGGTTAATGGACTCCGTTACTTCTGGCACGATAGAAGGGATATGTGTGAAGTTCGACACGATCGGTATATCGATATGTGCCTCTTCATCCCAAATATTAAATGCTTTAATGAGCTCAACACCATCAACAGGCACAGATTTACGATCCCAGAAATACTCTGAAATAATATTATTGAATACAGTGTGTACGTGAAAAATTGCACCAGCGCCTGTCAGTCTGTAAATTTCACAATGGATTAATGTTTCCGCGGATGGCTTAAGCGACGTAGACTCACATGCTTTTCCTTCATGATCAACAAACAAATAATCTTCCGGTGTATGTACCGTCTTATCTTTGCCACTTGCTGTAATTGCAAAATGGAACTGCTCAGGTGAGTAGTCACCTACACGTACAGAGAGGTTGCCGCTTGTACCAGGAAACCAACCACGGGAAGCGAATAGCTCCTTTACGTCGCGCAGCTCAGATAGTGCAAGTTGTTTCGTTTCGGTTTTAATTTGGTCAAAACTCATTACGTTGTCTTCCTTTCAGAGCTCATAGCTTCAATAATATCGAAAAACGTTTCATATTCCGTATGTGCTATGCCAAGTTCTTTACATTTTGTAGTCAAATGAGAACGGGAGAAGACAATATCAGCAAGCTTTGCTCCTTCAAAATCAGTTACACTATCGCCGATAATAATACGTTCATACTGATCGGATGGGAAGTTGCGCATGATAGTCGTTTTACACATCCCGCAATTGTTGTTGCAATGCTCGTCACAAGTGTGTGGCCATAATATTTCGATTTGTTGGCCTGCAAATGAGCTTTCGTTGCAATAAATGTGGTCGCGCGGGATATCGAATGACTCCAATATCGGGTATACAAAAAAATCAATGCCGCCGCTAGTTACATAAAAGGCGATGTCCTGTTCTTTGCAAAAAGTAAGAAATTGAGCAAAACCATCACGAATTTTGGCATTGGATATTCCAAACTCAATTACTTCCTCTTGCATCGATGCAGGTATCAATTTGAATAATTGACCAACACCATCTTTAATCGATAGTTCAGTTGATATCGTTTTTTGAGCGATAGGCTCCCACCCAGTAGGGTTAAAATGTTTAATGATCGCAATAATATTGTCATTAACAGTAATCGTACCGTCGAAGTCGCAAAACACGATGCGTTTCTTAGATGTTAGTGGTTTTGTCATGCGTCTTTTATCCCCCATGATTGTATTGCGGCTTGTAATGCCTCGTTCCCAGGCGCATAAGCTGCTTCTTGAAGTGGCGTACCGTTAAGAGTAGCAGAGATCGCTTGACGGAATGCTTGTCCCCCAGCAGCTGTTCCCATGGAATGACCGTGAATGCCGCCGCCAGCGTTGACAACAACATCGCTGCCAAAGTCCTTTAATATTAACGGAACAAGGCCAGGATGTATACCCGCAGATGGTACTGGGAAGCTTGCTCGTAATCCATGGAGCGGGCTTAACAGAGCATCCTTAACAGCCAAATTTTCTTCTTTAGGCATGACGACAGAGCCATATGGAGAAGGGAATAGAACTAGATCCGCTCCTGCAAGTCTCATTAGTTTTCCTAATAGAAGGGAAGCGCTAATTCCATATTGTGGAGACGGATAGATTGCTCCCGCAAGTGCAGGGTGCGCAGCAATCGGCACATTAATGGTTGGATCACTGCTCAGTTCATGAAGAACATCGTAGCCATATGCCAATGCATTAAATAAGAGCGCGTTAGCTCCAGCATCTATCGCTTTACGCGCATTAACTGCAAGTTGAGAAGTAGGTCCCGTCAAATTAACCGCATACAATAACTTTTGTCCCGTTTCCACTTCCGCTTTTCGTGCAGCCTCCATACAAGCCTCTACACGTTTCTCAAGTGGAGTAAGCGGATTTTCGAATAAAATCTCGTCGTCTTTTATCAGGTCAACTCCGCCTAATGCCTGCTTGTAAAATTGCTCTTGCAGATTCGTTAGATCGTGACCTACAACGGATTTGAATATGCTCATAAGTAATGGTCTATCATGAACACCTAAAAGACCACGAACACCTTCTAGACCGAACTTAGGACCAGGGAATGCTGATACAAATGATTCCGATACATCAAGGTCAAGCAGTTTAATCCGCCCGTCCATCGACAGCTTACCAAATACAGTAACTAGAAGAGCAGGGAGGTCGCGGCTGAAGTTGATATCTGGATATGCGATACGAATATCCGCGTAACGTTCTCCGGGAGCATGATTCGCCGGCTCATAAACATCTACAGACAATACTTTACCTAGATGCTTCTCCATTTCCGCTTTTTGCGCTTCAGGTAGATCTGTCCAGCTCCCTACTGTTAAACCAACTGCAATAGAGAGCGCCTTTTTATGAAAGTCAGCACGATCATCGTAGGACCGATAGGTAGCTACACAAACTTGGCTCATTAAAGTATGCTCCTTTCCATGTCAGCACCTATCTCAGCTGCGCGTGTAGCAGATCGATGCATCCCTTTAATAATTGCTTCTGGCAAGCCGCCTTGCGCCATAAGCTCAATTGCAGCTTGCGTTGTACCGTTAGGGGATGTAACTTTGCGTCGCAGTTCCTCGGGAGCTTCACCAGTCAATTTGACCATTTGGGCTGCACCAAGTACAGTTTGTACAACTAGCTCTCTTGCCATATCAGGTTCAAGACCTAACTCATCTGCAGCTTTTAGCATCGATTCCATTATAAAGTAAACATAAGCAGGTCCGCTTCCAGAAACACCAGTAATGGATGTTTGCAACGATTCATCCACGATTGCATTCAGACCGATTGATTTGAAAATAGCTTCTGTAACGAGACGTTGATCAGCATCTACGGCATCCGAATAGCTGATGCCGGTTGCGCCTAATCCTATTGTACTCGAAGTATTTGGCATCGATCGCACGATTGGCTGTTGATCACTTAGCAAACGCTCCATTGAAGTGATGGATAGTCCTGCAATTACAGAAATAATTAGCTGCTTTGAATGAAGCAATGGGGCAAGCCCAGCAATTGCTTCTACAGCATCTTTAGGTTTCATTGCAAGAAAAATAATATCTGCCTCTCGAAGATAGGCTTCATTCGATGAACCTTGAACGATTGTTTGCACACCATAACGTTCGTGCAGTTCATTAAGTCGTGTTTCGTTGCTGCGATTCAACATTGAAATCATAGTTGGTTCCACTAGCTTTTCATGAATGAGTCCACGAGCGATCGCCTCAGCCATAGAACCAGCTCCGAAGAAGCAAATGCGCTTTGATGATATGTCGGTTTGAATGATATGAGACATATTACAATTCCTCCTGTATATGAATTAGTTGCGAATTTGACCAGTGCCAAAAATACGATATTTTGTTGAAGTCAAAGCAGGTAAGCCCATCGGTCCACGTGCATGCAACTTTTGTGTACTAATGCCTATCTCTGCGCCAAAGCCGAATTCAAACCCATCTGTAAATCGAGTGGAAACATTATGATAAACAGCTGCTGCATCAACTTCTTGCAGAAATTTGGAAGCATTTTCTTCGGTTTCAGTCACGATACATTCCGAATGTTTCGTTCCATGTTTTCTTATATGATGAAGTGCTTCATCTATGTTATCGACTATTTTCACGTTAAGAATGTAGTCATTGTATTCAGTGCTGTAGTCATCATCGGATGCAAGCTTGATCCCAGGGAGCAGTGAAAGTGTACGCTCACAGCCGCGAAGTTCAACATTTGCGTCGATAAACGATTGAGCTATTTTTTGAATTGAAGTTTTGGCTACCGCTTCATGGATTAACAACGTTTCAATGGAGTTGCACACTGATGGACGTTGTACTTTGCCATTGAAAGCAATCGAAATTGCCATCTCAAGTTCTGCTGAGTCATCAATATAAACGTGGCAAATGCCAGCACCAGTTTCTATGACGGGCACGGTAGCATTTTCGATCACATTCCGAATCAGTGCAGCACCGCCTCTTGGAATAACGACATCAAGCAATCCATTAAGCTTTAGCATTTCGCCTACGGAAGCACGATCCGAATCTTCAATTAATTGTATAGCATCACTAGGCAATTTTGTTGAAGTCAACGCATCTTTTAAAATCTCTACGATTTTACGATTTGAAGAAATCGCTGCTGAACCGCCTCGCAATACGACAGTATTGCTCGTTTTTAGACATAGACCTGCTGCATCAACCGTTACATTAGGTCTTGCCTCATAGATCATACCAATAACACCAAGCGGCACACGTATTTTCTCTACTTTCATACCGTTAGGACGTTCGAATGATTCAAGCAGCCCACCAACAGGATCTGGGAGATCGACAATTTGACGGAGCCCATCGGCAATACCTGCAATACGTTCACTATTGAGAGCAAGTCGATCCAGCAGGGAGGGGCTAGTGCCTTGACTTTCACCCCTTAGTAAATCCTCAGCATTAGCAGCAATCAGCTCTTCTTGCCGAGCTATTAGTGCGTCTGCCATCGCGATTAGCGCATCATTTTTTTCCTGGGTTGTCATCCGATTCATAATGGCTGCCGCATCTTGAGCGAGCATTGCCTTTTGTCTCACTTCACTTAACATATCTCTTTGCCTCCCGAATCCAATTTATTTAAGAGTAATCCATTCATCGCGATGAATGACTTCAATTCGTGTTACTTCAATTCTACGGGAAACCTCATCTGTGCTTAAGCCAGCCGCTGCTTTCAATTGCCAAGCTGCATAGTTGACCACACCCCGACCGAGCGTTTCTCCTTGAGAATTAAATACTTCAACAACGTCACCAGGGTGAAAGTCGCCTGAACTATCAGTAATGCCAGCAGGGAGAAGACTTTTGCCGCCAATTAATAACGCATTCACAGCACCATCATCGACAATAATTCGTCCCTGAGGGGTGGAGTGGAAGCCTAGCCATTGTTTTTTCATGGGCAAGCTATTCAGCTTCGTATCGAAATACGTGCCTCTGCCAGTGCCCTCAATAGCACGGGAAAGATCACCATCATATTGAACCTTACCGATATAAGCTCTAACACCGCCGCGCATGGCGATTCGCGCTGCTTCGATCTTTGAGCGCATTCCGCCAGTTCCGACAGAAGAACCAGAACCTCCCGCAAGTTTTAATATGTCTTCGGAAATTTGATCGACCCGCTCGATTTTGACAGCAAGCGGATTTTTACGAGGATCTTCTGTGTACAATCCATCCATATCTGTAATGATGACTAACATATTCACTTTGGTCATTGCTGCAACTAATGCAGATAAGTTGTCATTGTCTCCAAATTTAAGCATGAGCTCATCTGTCGCAACGGTATCGTTTTCGTTGATGATCGGAATAATACGTTGTTTTAGCAGTTCTTCAATCGTCATTAATGCGTTTTGTATACGACGTCGATTGGAGAAATCAGCTCTAGTTAGCAAGATTTGAGCAGCAACGATACCATACTGACTGAATGCTTCCTGATAGGTCTGCATGAGGAGTGCTTGACCAACTGCTGCTGCCGCTTGTTTTTCATGGACAGCCTTTGGTTTCGAAGGATATCCAATTCTACGGAAACCTGCTGCTACTGCACCAGAGGTTACGAGCATAATGTTCTCACCTAATTGATGTCTCGATGCAAGTTCAGAAGCAAAAAAATGAATATTTTCCCTATTAAGTCCGCCTTCATCGGAGGTCAAAGAGCTGCTTCCGATTTTCACCACGATACGTTCCGACATATTAAGGCACCGTCCTATACTGGTTTCATGACAACAAAAAAGACCTTCATCCATAAAGGACGAAAGTCTGGGCTTCCGCGGTACCACCTTTGTTGATGATCGCAATCATTTGCGAGTCATCCATCTTAATACCTTGTAACAGTAGGCACTGTTCGGCTTGTCGCCGACCGCTCGGAGGTAGGTTCAGCAGGGGGCCAACGGTAAATTCTTGCAGCCAATGGAATTTACTCTCTGAACAAGGCCTGAACTACTTACTGGTCCCGTCATCACGTTTCATAATTTAGCTAAATTAAGGATAACATGATCTAGTTGCGCTGTAAAGAAAGCTATGTAGCTATTCTAATCGCTTGAATTAGTGAAAATACCGAGCTTGCCTATTCGTTCGATAGCTTCTTCTAAGCGGGCTTCACTCGTCAACAAGCCAAGACGAACGTAACCTTCTCCATGAGTACCAAATCCGACACCTGGTGCTACAACTACATCTGCTTCAAATAGCAGTTTATCTGCAAATGATTCGGAGGTATAGCCTTCCGGAACAGGTAACCAGCAGAAGAATGATCCGCCGGGACGTTCAGCTCTCCATCCAATACGATCCAGTGCTGCGAATAATGCTTCGCGTCTGCGTTCGTAAAGCGCTCCAAGTTCCTCCACACATTGTTGAGGTCCAGTTAAAGCGAGAGCTGCTGCTTCCTGAATGCCACCGAATAAACTGCAATAGTAATGATCTTGTATAAGATTGATCATCGCAACGATATCAGGATTTCCTAGCGCGAATCCTACACGCCATCCAGCCATATTGTATGTTTTCGACAACGTGTAAAATTCTACTCCAACTTCTTTGGCGCCTGGTGTTTGGAGGAAGCTGATTGGTTTCACCCCATCAAAGCCGATTGCGCCATAAGCAAAGTCACTGGCTACAACAACATTATGTTCATTAGCAAACTTGACAACATCCTCATAGAATTTGGGATCTGCGACAGCTCCAGTAGGGTTATTAGGGTAGTTCATAAACATTAATTTCGCTCTGCTAGATATTTCATTATCAATGGCAGTTAGATCTGGAAGGTAGCGATTGTCTTTTGTAAGCGGCATAAACGACATCTCGCCGCCTGCAAGGGATACGCCAGACCAATAATCCGGATAACCGGGATCTGGAACGAGACAAACATCACCAGGGTTAAGCAGACATTGACTAATTTCAACAAGTCCCGTTTTGCCACCGAAAAGGATTGCAACCTCTGTAGTTGGATCAAGATCAACGTTATAATCTTCCTTATAACGTGTTGCTACAGCTTCCTTTAGAAATGCATAACCGCTAAAGGGTGGATACTTATGGTACAGAGGATTTGTCGCTGACTCCTGTAGCTTCGATACAATATGGGGCGGAGTAGGCTGATCTGGATTGCCTTGTCCCAAATTGATAACATCTCTTCCTTTTGCAATTTGTGCATTAGCCTTAGCTACTAACTTGGCAAAAAATTGTGTTGGCAGACCTACCATACGATCAGCAGGTTTAATATGACGTTTCTGTACGTCTACATCCATTTCATCACTCTCCACATCACTACTTACACTATTCACTTTTCATTTCGAATAGATATTAGCAATAATGTAGCACGAATGACTGGATAATTGAAGCAAAAGGATGAAGGGACGTTAATTTGGATTTTCAGGTAAGCCCACCTTTTTTATGAATGGTTTAATATTCTCTTTAAATAAAAATAAATAAGGTTTGTTTTGTAAATCGAATACGAGCAGAAAAGGTGACTTGTCCTTGCAATAGAAAAGAAACAAATTGGTTGTAGTAACGTTTATTTCACCAGTAGAAATTTGAGCTGGCTTGGCAAGGGGAATTCGATATACATAAGTACAGCCATGGTCAGTCGTTGCCTGTGGAGATAAACCTGACACTGAATTAGTCCATTTGGCAGCCATTCGTTGAATTTTTTTGTCATTAGGTATTGTCTTAACTACTTTGCCAGCTGATACGTCGAACACTTGAACGGGACCGAGAGCGTCGTTATTACCAGTTGAACTTTCTCCAGTTGGTGCTGCTGCGAACACGTTGCAACTAATTAACGGTATCATTATCATCGCGGCAATTAAAACGACAATTTTTTTCATTAGCTTAGACGTCATAATAGAAAACTCCTTTTGTAGGTTCAAATAGATAGTCACCTTGTTACAATGCCCATCTTGACAGAGAACCATGAGACGGTATTATAGGGAAATAAAAACTTTGCGTAGGAGGATTGGTATTTAATGAAGAAACAATTGCGGCTCGCGTTGCTGCAGATGGACATAGATGCGGGAAACCCGGAAGTCAATTTTGGTAAGGTCAAGGATATGTTAGAGGAGGCTGTCACATCTGAGGTAAAGCCTGATGTTATTATGCTTCCAGAAATGTGGAACACAGGTTATGCATTAGAAGAGATAGAACTACTTGCCGATCCAGATGGACAACGTACGATTGAATACTTGTCACATTTCAGCAAACGACATGCGATTTACATCATTGGCGGCTCTATAGCGGAGAAAAAATCCGATGGTGTTTATAATACGATTTACGCGTTTGATCGTGAAGGAAACACAATTGCTGATTATTCCAAAATTCATTTGTTCCGTTTAATGGATGAAGAAAAGTATTTAAAGGCAGGTACGAAGCATGGCAAGCTAAATATTGAAGGCGAACAAGCGGGGATGATGATTTGTTACGATATTCGTTTCCCAGAACTATCAAGAACGTTAGCTTTAGATGGAGCAAAACTGTTGTTTGTCCCTGCAGAATGGCCACATCCTAGATTGCATCATTGGCGCACCCTTCTTATGGCAAGAGCAATTGAAAATCAAATGTATGTTATTGCGTGCAATCGTATGGGCAAAAGCGGCGAAACGAACTTTTTTGGTCATTCACTCGTTATCGATCCTTGGGGAGAGATTATAGCGGAGGCTGGCGAGGAGGAGACGATCCTTTATGCGGACATCGATCTTGATCTCGTAGACCAAGTCCGCACCAGAATTCCGGTATTTGAGGATCGTCGTTCTGAGTTGTATTCTAAGAAATAAATGATGCGAAAGTTCGTTTAACGATAATGACTAATCGTTTGATTTAACGTCTCAATGAACGCTTGGGCTGCTTTTGATAAATAACGACCCTTCCGGCTTGCTACAACTAGAGTACGAGTCGGTTTGGTCGCAAGTGGTAAATAATGTGGAGCAAAGTCAGTACCGCGCGAACGAGTAAGCATTTGAGGGACGAAGGCTATACCCATCCCTCCGGCGACAAGTGATTGAACCGTTTCAATATTGCTGCTTTCAAATACAATTTGAGGTGTAAAGCCAGAAGCCTCACAAAGCTCAACTGTAATTTGGCGGAAACCTTGACCACGTTTTAATCCGATAAACGGTTCATCCTTCAGCTCGCCAATATCAATAGCGTCTTTACGCGTAGCCAAACGATGTTGCGGAGGAAAAGCAACACAAATTTCCTCTTCCAAATAAGGCTCCCAAGAGAGTGAACTATCGATTAGTGGGAGGGACAGCAGACTTAAATCTGTACCGCCGCTTGCTGTAAGTTGCTCTAACTTCGAAGTAGTCTCCTCAACTAGTACAACCTCGATTTGCGGATATTTTTCTCCGAATACAGGCAGAACTAGAGGCAAAACATGTGATCCAGTAATGGGGAGAGTTCCTACAACAAGACGACCTCGACGCATCTGAGCCATATCATCCATCTCTTGTTTGAGCTGTTCGACAGCATCTAATATCCCCTGTGACTTATTAACAAACACTTGACCTGCCTGTGTTAATTCAACTGAATTTGTTGTGCGTCTGAATAAAAGTACGCCTAGCTCCTGCTCAAGCTTGGATAATTGCTGACTTAAGGACGGCTGTGCGATATGGAGTTTATCTGCTGCTCTTGAGAAGTTTTTTTCGTTTGCAATTTGGATGACATAATTTAGTTGTCGCAATTCCATGAATATTCTCACTCCACATTTCGAATTTGCATAAATATAATGAAAGTTGACTTATAGTTATTACCTATAGCAATTATAGATATTATATCTTAGATCAATGAAGAAAGACATGGTATGATAGCTTCAATTAAATAAGTAGATTATTGCCAGCAGCAATAATGAAACGATGGGGTGGGCATAATGGCGAAAAAGACAATGTTCGAAAAGATTTGGGATAATCACGTCATTCATCAAGAAGAGAATAAACCTAGTGTCATTTATATCGATCTTCAACTAGTCCATGAGGTTACTTCACCGCAAGCATTTGAAGGATTGCGTATGTCAGGGCGCAAAGTGCGTCGTCCCGATTTGACGTTTGCTACTATGGATCATAATGTACCGACAAAAGATCGCTTCAACATTACAGATCCAATATCCAAGCAACAAATTGATACTCTAACTCAAAATTGTAAAGACTTCGGCGTTACATTGTTCGATCTTGATAGCATCGATCAAGGTGTTGTACACGTTATGGGTCCTGAGCTTGGTCTTACACATCCTGGCAAAACAATCGTCTGCGGCGACAGCCATACTTCTACTCACGGTGCTTTCGGTGCATTGGCATTCGGTATTGGTACAAGTGAAGTTGAGCATGTACTTGCGACGCAATGTTTGCAACAATCCAAAGCAAAAACGATGGAAGTTCGCTTCAATGGCAAGCGTAAGCCAGGCGTAACGGCAAAAGATTTAATACTTGGCGTTATCGCACAATACGGTACGGACTTTGCTACAGGTTATGTTATCGAATATACGGGCGAAGCAATTACTAGCCTTACAATGGAAGAGCGCATGACTGTCTGCAATATGTCAATTGAGGGTGGCGCTCGTGCAGGTCTAATTGCACCAGATGCTACAACGTTTAACTACTTGCGCGGTCGTGAGTACGCTCCAGCTAACTTCGATGAAGCTGTTGAAGCATGGTCACAATTAACGACGGATGAAGGTGCAGAGTACGATACAGTACTTCATTTCGATGTAGATGCGCTCATTCCACAAGTAACATGGGGAACTAGCCCTGGTATGGGTACAGATATTACTTCCCGCGTACCATTCCCTGAGGATCTTCCTACAGAAAACGAACGTAAAGCTGCTGAAAAAGCGCTTGAATATATGGATCTAAAACCAGGTACGCCAATGTCTGAAATTGAGATCGATTATGTGTTCATCGGTTCTTGTACAAATGGACGAATCGAGGATCTTCGTGCCGCTGCAGAAATTGCAAGAGGCTACAAAGTTAGCGAGAGAGTAACGGCGATTGTTGTTCCTGGCTCCGGACGTGTGAAAATCCAAGCTGAGAAGGAAGGTTTGGACAAAATCTTCACTGAAGCGGGATTTGAATGGCGCGATGCAGGCTGCTCCATGTGTCTTGCAATGAATCCAGACGTGTTGAAGCCAGGCCAGCGTTGTGCTTCAACGTCGAATCGTAACTTCGAAGGTCGTCAAGGTCGTGGCGGTAGAACACATCTAGTATCGCCAGCAATGGCGGTTGCAGCTGCAGTGAACGGTCGTTTCACCGATGTACGTGAATGGGAAGTTAGAACAGCAGTTGCTAATTAAGTAACGTTAACGCAGGAGAGGGGAAACACCAACATGGAACCATTTAAACAGCTTACAGGAATCGTAGCTCCGGTTGACCGGGTCAATGTAGATACAGATGCTATCATCCCAAAACAATTTTTAAAGCGTATTGAACGTAGTGGATTTGGTCAATTTTTGTTTTTTGAATGGCGTTTCCACGAAAACGGCGACATCAATACAGAATTTGAACCAAACAAAGCGCGTTATGAAGGAGCTTCTGTACTCGTTTCGAGAGCGAACTTTGGCTGCGGCTCATCCCGTGAGCATGCGCCGTGGGCGATTCTGGATTACGGCTTTAAAGTGATTATCGCACCTTCGTATGCAGATATTTTCTATAACAACTGTTTCAAAAATAGTATTTTGCCTATTAAGTTAAGTGAAGAGCAAGTAGAAGATTTGTTCCAACGTACAGCTAAGCATGAAGGATATAAACTTTCAGTTGATCTAGAGAAAAAACTACTGACTGACGAGCACGGGCTAAGCATTTTATTTGATCTTGACGAACACCGTCGTCAATTTCTATTGCAAGGTTTGGATGATATTGGCCTGACGTTGCAGCACGAAGAAAAAATTACAGCATACGAGCAAAAACATGCAGTTCGTCTTGGCTAAATAGTTAGATTGAAGAGGATAACCCCACAAAATTGAGGTTGTCCTCTTTTTTCCTATATACGCAACTTTTTCTGACAGCGTGCGTCTATTATATTGTCCAAGCATGTCGAATGGGGATATTCCGTGCGGACAATTCAGTCATCGAGGTGGGAAATGAAAAAGTCTGTATCCATTGTATTGTTATTGTCATTGTTGTTCACCATGTTTGCTTCTATTGGACATGCTGCTGCAGCTCCTCCCAAACTATATTTGAATGGGAAGCAGTTAATGTCTGATGTTGATCCGCAAATTAAAAACGGTTCAACGCTAGTGCCGCTTGCGATTCTGTCAGATGGCTTAGGTTATGAAGTAGAGTGGGAGTCGGTAACGAAGAAGGTAACCGTCAAAGATGACAACACCGTTATCGAACTCATTATCGGAGAGTCAATGGTAAGGGTAAACGGCGTAATAATGGAGACAGAATCAAAGCCGCAACTTATTAATTGGAGAACGATGGTACCTGTCCGTTTTGTCGGAGAATTATTAGGACTGGACTTCGAATGGAAAAACACAGAACGTGAAGTACATATGTTTGACAAAATCGTACCGCCGGTAAAAGAACCAGTAGATCCTATAGCTCCAACTGTTCCGGTGGATCCATTAGTTCCAGTAGATCCAACAAATCCAACTGTACCTGAGAAGCCAGCTCTTCCTACAGGCATTATATCAGGCGTCACACTCAATGAACAAAACGTAATAACAATTACGCACACAGGAGTACAAAAGCCAAATAAACCACTCTTGTTAGAAAATCCTAGAAGAATGGTATTTGATATTCCGAACGCAACCTATTTGCCTGAGCTTTCAGCAACTTTTGTAAACGGTCAGTCAGAAACAACTTTGATGGACAACCCATTACTGAACGGGTATCGTTATTCTCAATTTTCAAACACGCCACTAACGGCTAGACTTGTTGTAATGATTAACCCAGATACAGGTTATGTTCTTTCCGAGACTGAAAATGCAATTCATCTATCGTTTATGCCAAGCAGCGAAGTGCCGATCGAACCAACAATCCCAGTAGTACCACCGATACCAGTAGATCCTCCATTGCCATTACCAGGAGAATCAGATGAAGTCTATGACATCGTTCTTGATCCAGGGCATGGCGCTAAAGATCCAGGTGCTTTAAGTAAGTCATTGAATCGCTGGGAGAAAGAATTTAATTTGAGTGTTGCTCTTAAGCTTAAAGCAGCTCTAGAAAAAGATAAGCGAATCAAGGTACATTTAACACGTACAGATGACACTTTTGTAGAGCTTGTTGATCGAGTAAAGTTTGCAGAAAATTTAAAAGCGGATGTATTTATTTCAATTCATGCTAATAGCTATGATAAAACAAGTGTTAACGGCTCCGAAACCTATTATGATCGTCCTAATAGTAAGCCACTAGCAGATATTATTCATAAACATGTACTAGCTGGAATGGGACTTGCTGATCGTAAAGTTAAGAAGGCTGGCTACAAAGTAATTAAACAAACGACGATGCCAGCGATTCTGATCGAAGCGGGATATCTGTCAAATAGTACTGATTCTAAAGCATTATTCAATGATGCAGTACAGAATAGGCTAGCTGATGAAGTCACTAAAGGTATTAAGGAGTATTTGAATCTGAAATAGAAAGCAGGTGTTCATAAATATGAATACAGCCAATCGTAGCTTTCGAGTACTACTTGCAACAACCTTTTTGGTGGCTACTCTTGCAGCTTGCGGGGGTCAAGGAACTGGGAAGTCGGAGTTAGGGAGCTCTGGGAGCGAGTCTACAGTAGATCCGATAACTTCAAGTGTTCCTGCAACCCCTATAGCAAGTAAAGCACCCGAGGCAACTGATGAAGCCAAGGAGTTAGAGGAGCAAG
Source organism: Paenibacillus sp. L3-i20 (assembly GCF_022180385.2). Classification (GTDB taxonomy): domain Bacteria; phylum Bacillota; class Bacilli; order Paenibacillales; family Paenibacillaceae; genus Pristimantibacillus. The sequence goes on along the minus strand of NZ_BQME02000002.1, from coordinate 1,292,930 downwards.
GGACAGAAGTCATTATTTATCGTACAGACGAAGAACTATTAAATATGGTAGAGCAGAAGATCAATATCGTCTCTAAGGATGAAGTTGAGCTAATAAACAAGACGATCGCTGAGTTTCAGAAAGATAATGAAGAAGGCGGCGTTTCATTGTGGAAGGGGATTCACTTTCTTTCCGTTGATCTCAAAGACAATGTTTTGACATTAGATATTCATATTCCAGATGAAGCAAGGCTAGGTGCGCCTGGCGAGCTTCAATTAGTAGAATCGCTAAAAAAGACATTGTTTCAATTTTCATTTATTGAGGGCATTAATTTGTTAGTTGTTGGTGAACCAGTTGAAAGTTTGATGGGGCATGTAGATATTGAACATCCAATCCTGAAATCGGAATAAAATTACATAATTTGAAGGAGACAAAATAATGCCATTGCATGAAACGTGGAAAAAGATTGTAACAGGGGCATTAGCGATTACGCTAGTGACTGGAAGTGGCACTGCGATGTTAACTGTGCCAAGTACAATAAGCGCTGCAGCAGCGACTACACCATTTACAGATGTACCTGGAGGCCATTACGCTGAAAAACATATTTCTAAACTGTATTATCAAGGAGTTATTACTGGCTACATTGATAATATAACCAAAATTTCCACTTTCAACCCAGAAAAAGGTGTTTCACAACAAGAAGCTGTGCTTATGGCTCTTAAATTCGCAGGTATTAGCCATTTGGTAGATGAAAATTCTATGATTGTATTTGGTGAATCATTCGTTGTCGGCACTTTTTTTAAAGGCTACATCGAGCTCGCATTCAACAAGGGCTTACTAGACCGTGAAGAGGAATACGCACTAGCAGCAGCGGACAAGACCACTGAATGGGGTAAGAAGCCTGCAAGTCGTGAATGGGTTACAAAGCTAATTGTAAAAGCAATTGGACAACAAGCGGCGGCTACAAATTTGCAGAACACGGAATCGCATTTCAAAGATGCGGCAGACATTGATACACGTTACAAAGGTTATGTAAATGCGGCGGTACAGCTCGGACTTGTAAAAGGGGTAACTGACACTACTTTTAAACCTGATTCAGATGTTAAACGTGCTAGTCTTGCAACAATATTTAGTAGAGCACAAACAAGTTATGCTATTGAATATGATGGACAAGTTGACGGCGTTATTTCTGATCTTACAGAACAATCGATTTCTGTTTATAGCAAAGAGACTGATACAAAATATACGCTAGATGCTAATACGTTGTTCTACCATTACAAATCAGAAAAACCAGTAGCTTTGAATGAATTGAAAGAGTACACGGACGTTACTATTTTTGCTAAAGACGGTAAAGCATTGTACGTTGAAGCAAAAGGTGATGAGCAGCGTACAACGACTGTAGAAGGTGCGTTTGCAAGGTACAACGCCGAAGAGAGCATCATCTATATGTGGATTAATGATAAGCCAGTCCCTATTAATTATACTTCTGAAGTAGCAATTGAAGACTCAGAAGGAAAACAAATAGCGATTACAGATCTTAAAGCGAATGGTCAAATTACAATCGTTCAGGACAGTTTCCGTACTAAGCCAGTTGCAATGAAAATTGTGATTTCTTCAACACCAGCTACAACAGTAGCAACAGGAGATCTCGTATCAGCGGATCAGAAAGTAGTCACAATTAAGTCAGCTGGCACATTAGTATCTAAATTTGTTGCTGCAGGCGCAACTGTTGAAATTAACGGTCTAGCGAACGCTGGATTTGCTGATTTGGTAAAAGATGGGGATCAAGTTGAACTTACTTTGAATGCATCGGATCAAGTGACGAAAGTGAAAGTGACTAATCGAGAAGTTAAAGTTATCGTAGCAGCTGAGATTTTCAACATAAATGAAGCTAAAAAAGTAGTTACAGTTATGGACTCTAATGGAGAACCAATTGCACTCACAATTACGGATAGAACCAAATTTGATTATTTAGGTAATAGTATTGATCTAGCAAATGCTATTAAACTTACGACTCAAAACGCAAATGTAGTTATTCGTTACACGCATAAAAATATTATTTCTATGCAATTTGTAATGGCGCACACGGGGAAAGTATTGGAAGTTGATTTGAAAAATAGAGTAGTGACGATTGTTTCAGAACAAGGGGTAACCGCAAAAATTCCTTATATCACTAACGTGATAGAGTATTTTGGACGCCCGCTGGCTGCTCATACCGATCTAAAAACTGGTGATGTTGTTACAATGACTATGAAGCCAGATAAAATTGAAGCAATAGGTATTCGAGTACATCAGAATGTTCAATATGAAGTAACTTCTACGAACACGGTTACGAATAAAATCAAAGTGAGGACGACAGTTAATGATACATTCGAGTATTCAACACAAGATGTTTCTTTTGTAAAACTAGATGGAACAAAAGGTACTTTAGCTCAATTGCCAGTAGGAGCAATCGTTGTATTCTCTTATGTGGGTAACTCTGTAGTTAAAATACAAGAAGTAGGTAAAGCTTCAAACGGTTAATGCAACGTAATCCTATAGTAGTTTAGACGAAAACAGGAACGTTTTGTGAAAAACTGCCCTTCGGGGCAGTTTTTTTTATGAAATTAGCAGTTTGAGGTTGCGAAGCGTGTCAAATTTCGCTACACTTTGAACGATAGTGTTTAAGTGGAGGCTTACAATGAATGCGAAACAGAAAATGCGTCATATACTGGATACATTAGCCGATCTGTTTCCAGATGCGCATTGTGAGCTCAATCATACTAATCCTTTTGAGCTGACGATTGCCGTTTTATTATCGGCACAATGTACAGATGAGATGGTAAATAAAGTTACCGTCGGTTTGTTTCAGAAGTACAAAAGTCCGGAGGATTACTTGGGAGTACCCCTTGAAGAACTTGAAGGGGACATTCGGAGAATCGGCTTGTTCCGAAGTAAAGCTTCCAACATACAGAAGCTCTGCCGGATACTTATCGATAAATATGATGGTGAAGTGCCAGCAAGTCATGAAGGCTTGACGGAGTTGCCAGGTGTAGGTCGCAAAACTGCGAACGTTGTGATGTCTAATGCATTCGGTGTGCCTGCTATTGCAGTGGATACACATGTAGACCGAGTCTCTAAGCGACTGTCTATTGCAAAAGAAGATGATTCTTTGCTTGTTGTAGAACAGAAACTGATGAAGCTTGTACCTAGGGATGAATGGACGTTAACTCATCATCGAATTATATTTTTCGGACGTTACCATTGCAAAGCACAAAATCCGCAGTGCCCTATATGTCCATTACTAGATATTTGCAAAGAAGGAAAAGGACGTATGAAGCCGGCGATTAAGACAAAAAATAGGATTAAGAAACCTAAATTAGCGAACGAAGGATGATGAATATGAAGTGTATTTCCGTATATACAAATAATTTTGAACAGTTTTCTGATATTTATGAGCAAGTTCTACAATCACCGCCTGAAGAAAACGAAGATATTGTTATTGATGGAATTACGGTAAGTGGTTCCGGCGATGTACCAGATCAATACATTGAACGTATGCGCGTTAAACCTGAAGTTGTTGTAATGAAAGAAAGAGAACGGAATATTATGATCTTGCAGCATGGCAACGTGTTTGAAATTTGTATGCCATCTGACGAAGAGGAAGCTGTTTAGGAGTAGCTGCTGATGACACAGATAACGGTACAAAGCATAGCGGAAGCATTACAAGCAACAGCCGCAGCGATGTCCGAGGCTGGCGATCATACTCGTGCGAAACAAGCGCTTGAGCTGAACAGTAAGCTGACCGAAGGTCGGCTTACTGTCGCTTTATGCGGACACTTTTCAGCGGGTAAGTCAACCTTGGTTAATAATTTATGCGGTGCAAAGTTACTGCCATCAAGTCCTATTCCTACTAGCGCTAATGTCGTTGCGATACGTGGAGGGGAACGAGCTTACGCGTCTGTAGAAAAGGTGAAGGACGGAGTAAGTACACAGGCAGAGGTTCCGATTAATGAACTAGACAAATATTGTGTAGATGGCGAGCAATTTGCTTCGGTATCTATTGTTTATCCAAGTGAATTATTAGGCGACCATACTGTGCTATTAGATACGCCAGGCATTGATTCTACGGATGATGCACATCGAATGGCTACGGAATCGGCTCTACATTTGGCTGATGTCGTATTCTATGTAATGGATTATAACCATGTCCAGTCTGAAATTAACTTTGCATTTGCGAAGGAATTGAAGGATTGGGGTAAGCCCTTATACTTTATCGTTAATCAAATTGATAAACATCGTGATCGAGAATTAAGCTTTTCATCCTATCGTAACAGCGTAGAAGAAGCGTTCCAGGCTTGGCACTTAGAGCCAGCGGGGATCGTTTATTTGTCGTTACGCGAGCCGAACCACGCGCATCATGAATGGAAGAAGTTAATCGATTTAATCCGCTCTCTCGGTGAGCGAAGAGAAGAGTTGTGCTCCTACAGCGTTGATGCGTCACTTAGACATTTGCTGAATGCGCATCTGAAATGGACTGAGGAACAAACGGAGATAGATCGCGAACGATTACTTGAGCAAGCTGGCGGTGAAGAAGCTGCTGCTATCGTTTCAGATGAGATAACTCGTCTAACTGATTCCATTGGAAAGCTTGCAAGCGATCGTGAGTTATATCGTACCGAGCTTCGCAAAGAACTTCAATCACTGCTCGATAATGCGAACATTACACCAGCTGGGTTAAGAGACTTGGCTCATACATTCCTTGAGAGCCGTATGCCAGGGTTCAAGATGGGGATGCTTTTCGCAGGTGCGAAGACGGCTGCTGAACAAGAGCGCAGACTTGAGGTATTCCGAACGGAGCTCATTAGTCTTATTAATGCTTCAATTGATTGGCATGTGAAGCAGTTGCTAAGAAACGCTGCTGAGCGTATCCATTTTGATAGTGATAGTCTAGAAAAGAAATTGACAACAGCAGCAGGTCTGCAACCTGATTCGTCATGGCTAATTGCACGTGTTAAAACGAGTGCGGTAATGGGCAATGAGTATACGATAATTTTTTGCAAAGAGCTTGCAGCAGACGTTAAAGGTATGTATCGTGCATGGGCGCTAGAAATAGTTGATGAGCTTGCTGAACATAATGCAGCCGCGAATCGTGAACAATCTGCACAAGTTGAGGCACAGCTGGATGCTTTAGAACAACAAGCTAAAGCATTGAATGCAATTGCGGCAATTGAAGAGAGTACTAGTACCCATGCTGTAATAATGAACGCACTTCTTCCAGCCCCAGTGAGCAGACCGATTTTACCAGTTCCAAGAGATACTGAATCATTAGTTACGGAATCAAACGCAAAACATCCGTTTTCTAGTCTGAATGAAAGTAATTTGGAGCAAACATTAAAGAATGCTTCCAATGAAGAGATGCTGGAAAAGTCTAGTGCTAGTGAACAACAGTCTGGCAGGAAACGGCTAGGTGGAAGCGGGATGTCCGCACTCTCAAATCAACGTTCAGCTGCGGCTAAGTTGCTCAGCGCTTCCGAGCTTCTTGCGCCAATCACTTCCTTACGTTCAGCAGCAGTAGCATTAAGAGATAAAGCGGAGCGTCTTCAAAGCAGCCAGTTTACAATTGCGTTATTTGGAGCTTTTAGTGCAGGCAAATCGTCATTAGCTAATGCTTTAATAGGTGATGCAGTATTGCCTGTTTCACCTAATCCAACGACAGCAGCTATTAATCGTCTTATGCCTCCGACGGAGCAATTTAGTCATGGATCGGCTCGAGTTATTATGAAATCAAGCGAAGCAGTTATTTCCGATTTGCGTTATTCGCTTTCACTCCTTGGTGAAAATGCGACTGAAGCAAAGTTGCCTGATGCTGCATCCATAATGAAATCGATCGATCGTTTGAAGCCAGAATCGATTGGAACAGGCGGTAGACCCCATTACAGCTTCTTGAGAGCAGCAAGAGCAGGGTGGGCGCAACATGAAGCGCTGCTTGGCAAAGAGCTGAAAGTTGAACGAGACGAATATGCTCAATATGTTGCAGATGAGTCCCGATCATGTTTTGTAAGTGAAATCGATTTCCATTATGATTGCGAATTAACGGCGGAAGGAATCGTACTAGTAGATACACCAGGTGCGGATTCGGTTAATGCAAGACATACTGGAGTAGCCTTTAATTATATTAAAAATGCTGACGCAGTACTTTTTGTCACGTATTACAACCATGCCTTCTCGCAGGCAGATAGACAGTTTCTAGATCAATTGGGCAGGGTGAAGGATCAGTTCGAGCTGGACAAAATGTTTTTTATTGTTAATGCTTCAGATCTTGCTGCTGATGAGGCAGAGCTTCAAGGCGTATTAAACCATGTAGAAACAAATTTGTTGCAGCATGCTATTCGATCGCCGAGACTATTTCCAGTATCGAGCATTCAAGCACTCGATGGTAAGCTCGACGGCAATAGCAGCTTACTTGAACAGTCCCGTATGGAAGATTTCGAACATTCCTTTCTATCCTTTATTCAGAATGATCTAGGACGAATGGCGATTGATTCTGCCGAGTTAGAGCTTAAACGTACGATTGATACGGTAGCAGGGTGGCTTCGAAGTGCAGAAGGTGACGCAACTGTAAGAGAAGCAGCACTTAAAGAGCTTGTTCTTGCTGTGCAGAAGACGGAGCTTCCAATCGAAGATCTTCGAAAAACGGTATTGCCAGAAGGATTGAAGCAGGAAATTAATGAGCTCCTTTATTATGTTATCCAGAGGCTTCAATATCGTTTTGGTGAGTTTTATCATCTTGCCTTTAATCCTGCCACATTGCAGGATGACGGCCGTGATTTGCGACGAGTCATATGGACCGCTTGGTTAGAGCTTCAACGATTAATGCAACGAGAGCTTTCTCAAGAGCTGCTAGCAACGACTCTTCGTATGGAACGTGCATTGCATGAATCGGTAAAAAAGATCTATCAGCATAGCTGTGAAGCTGTTGAAAGTATAGTTGAGGGCTATCCATCACTTCCTTACGATGCTGAGCAGGACATTACTGCTCCGGAGCAATCTAAGGACTGGGAAGAAAATAGCATTGAAGTGAAATGGCTCTGGAGTCGGTTTAGGTCACCTCGCCAATTTTTTGAAGGTGAAGGAAAAACTTTGCTTCGCAAAGATTTTGAAGCTTTGCTTGCTCCTTCCCTTCAGAGCTGGATGCACAATGTGACGAAGCAATGGACTGTACATTATGAACAAGAGTGGATTTCTGCGGCGAATGCTGCTTCTAATCGTCTAGATCAAGATGTGCGTTCATTTGCCGGGGGCAAGCGGAGCTCACTTACGGACGGAGCCGATCTTGCATTGTTGAAAAAACTTCATCATAATCTCATTCATCTCGAATAGATTAGAATGATGTACGATCCCATCGCAATTATAGCTGAATGCTTTTACAAAATGATTATCATTTTGTAAAAGCATTTTTTGTATAAATAGTAGAATGTATAAGTTAGTTATTTTATTAAGGGCTTATATTTCGTCGCGAAACGACAGCGAAGTCTCCAAAGGAAGGCTTAGCTGTTTATGCTTGTTGTGTGAAATGATGCAAAAAAGGAGTAAAAGGTACATATTGCTTATGATTTAGGACGATATGGAAGGAATAACCACCAAGGGTCATTCTGTTGCAAAAATAAGATGGATTACTAAAAAATACGCATTAATATCGTGTTTGCTCCACTAAACTGAAGCTGATAATATTCTTTCATATATTAGAAATTTCAGATAAGGGGGATGGATTGAGATGGACATTCTTAAGCAATTGAAAGCCTTTTATTTGCCGGAGAGAAAGTTTCTGATCGCATCGATTTTGTTTTTGATGGCTGCAACGGCAATTGGGTTAGTATATCCCAACTTATTGCGTTATTTAATTGATGATGTGATTACACCGGAAAAGTTCCATCTCGTACCGCAGCTTGCATTAATTGCAGTAGGTGTCATTTCTCTAAAAGCACTTAACCAATTTCTTCATGGATTTTTTGGAGGACGATTAGGAAATCGTGTCGCCTTTCGATTGAGAAACGCATTATATGATAAATTGCAGACTTTATCCTATCAATATTACGATAAGGCCAAAACAGGCGATCTAATGTCTAGACTTACAGCTGATTTGGAGGCAATCCGCAATTTTATTGGGTTCGGTTTTGCTCAAATTTTGAATATGGTACTCATGCTTTTGTTCGGCGGTGGGATGATGTTCTACCTTAACTGGCAGTTGACACTTATTACGCTCATCACGATGCCTCTATTAATTATTTTGGCTCTTCGCTTTGAACGATTGATTCATCCAGCATTCCGTGAGATGCGACAGGCAATGAGCAACTTAACGACAGCTGTACAAGAAAATATAACAGGCGTAAGAACAGTTAAATCATTTGCACGTGAATCACATGAAGTATCTAAGTTTTCAGTTCGAAGTGAGGCATACCAAACGAATCAAATTGATGCAGCAAAACTATGGGCGAAGTACTTCCCTGTAATGGAGCTAGTTGCTAATACGAGTGCTGTTATTCTACTTATTGCTGGAGGCATACTTGTTATTAATGGTTCATTGCTTCTAGGTGAATTTGTCGCATTTTTCAGTCTTATTTGGTATATTATCGGTCCGATGTGGGGTCTCGGCTTCCATATTAACAACTACACACAGTTTAAAGCTTCTGGTGAACGAGTGATTGGGTTGCTCAATGAACATGTTCACGTAAAAAACGAAGATGATGCAATTGAGATCTCTACTGAATTTGTGAAAGGTCACGTTCGGTTTGATGGTGTAACTTTCAGTTATCCAGACAAATCTGCTGCGTTAACGAATATTACGATTGATGCGCCACAAGGAGCTGTAATTGGTTTGTTAGGTGCAACGGGTTCAGGGAAATCAACGATTATTCAGTTACTAATGCGTGCATACAACGTAAAGCATGGCAGTATTACAATTGATGGCATTGATATTCGTTATATGGACGTAGCTTCTTTACGCCGTCAGATCGCTCCTATTTTCCAAGAGACATTCCTCTTTTCAGCATCTATTCGCGACAATATTGCATATGGGGTTAGGGATGTTTCACAGGACGAGGTCGAAAGGGCAGCAAAGCTTTCAAAAGCACATGACTTTATTATGGAGCTTCCACTTGGTTACGACACAGTTGTGGGAGAAAGAGGAATGGGGTTGTCCGGTGGACAGAAGCAGCGAATTGCGATCGCCCGCGCCCTAATAAGAAATCCCAAAATATTAATTCTTGATGATGCTACAAGTGCTGTCGATATGGAAACAGAGCATGAGATTCAAGCAGGCTTTAGGGAACTAATGGTCGGCAGAACAACATTTATAATCGCACATCGAATATCATCTCTTCGACACGCTGACGAAATAATTGTACTTGATAAAGGACAAATCGTACAAAGAGGAAGTCACGCAGAACTTATTGCGCAGTCAGGTCCATATCGCAATACATATAACATTCAATATGCCGATTTTATTCCACAGAGCGATCAATCTTCGTCAGTCATTAATTTCCATGATCGTAGAAGGAGAAACGTATAATGAGTATAAAAACGGCTGGCAAGGGACGCAATCGCAATGAACGATTTGTTTATCAAGACGATGATGCGATAGAAAAACCTTTTAATTGGTCACAATTGCATCGCCTTTACACGTATATGAAACCTTATCGTCGCCAACTTATGCCTGTACTAATAATGATGCTTTTAGGCACGCTAACACGTCTTACGATACCTTTTCTTATGATCTTTGTTATTGATAGAATAGTCGATCCTAAGTACGGGACTGGCAACATAACAACATTAGTATTAATCGGTGGAGCAATGTTAGGTTTGTATATCATCCAATGGGCAGCGAATACGTATCGAATCAAGTTTACAAATATAATTGGTCAAGGTGTTATTTTCGATCTGAGAAATGACCTGTTCCAGCATATACAGAAGCTTTCTTTCCGCTTCTACGACAAGCGTCCTGCTGGTTCTGTTCTCGTTCGAGTAACTAATGACGTAAATGCACTACAAGACTTGTTCACCAACGGTGTTGTCAATCTGCTGATGGATTGTATACAGCTTGCAGGGATCGTCATTATTTTGCTTGCACTAAATGTGAAGCTAGGTTTAGCCGTTATGATTACAGTACCATTAATGATTATTGTATCTACATCTCTGCGCAAAAGGATTCGGTTCGCATGGCAAGATGTTCGAATGAAACAGTCTCGGATTAATGCCCATTTGAATGAAAGTATTCAAGGGATGAAGGTAACACAGGCATACGTGCAAGAGAAGGATAACTTAGCTTTTTTTAAACATATGAATACGGATAACATTAAATCTTGGAACAAGGCATCTGCTCTAAATCAATCGTTTGGTCCTGTCATCGAAATAACAGCAGCTATCGGTACTTGTATTCTATTTTGGTACGGGGCAACACTTATTCAGGATAAGGTCATTACAGTCGGTTTGCTCGTTGCTTTCGCTACTTATATCGGCAACTTCTGGGAGCCAATCAACCGGCTTGGTCAGATGTATTCGCAGCTCCTGATCGCTATGGCTTCGTCTGAACGAATTTTTGAATTTATTGATGAAAAACCAACCGTGTCAGAAAAGGAACAAGCAGTACAATTGCCGGAAATTCACGGTGATGTTACGCTTGAAAATATCGTGTTTGAGTATGAAGCAAATAGGCCAGCTCTAAAGGGAATCAGCATCGATGTGAAGGCAGGTCAATCTATAGCATTAGTTGGTCATACTGGATCTGGAAAAAGCACGATCATTAATCTGCTGTGTCGGTTCTACGATCCTGTACAGGGTCGCATTTGCATTGATGGATATGATATTAAGGATGTTACAATTGAAAGCTTGCGGGCACAGGTAGGCTTAGTCATGCAAGACACGTTTATATTTGCTGGCTCCATACGTGACAATATTCGATACGGACGTTTAGATGCTAGTGAAGAGGAAATTGTGAAAGCTGCACAAGCTGTGAACGCACATCATTTCATAATGGAGCTGCCAGAAGGGTATGAAACACAAGTAGAGGAGCGCGGTAACGTACTGTCGATGGGACAACGCCAGCTCTTATCCTTTGCTCGTGCTTTGTTAGCAAATCCACGAATTCTCATTTTGGATGAAGCCACAGCAAGTATCGATACTGAAACAGAGCTCAAAATTCAAGAAGCGCTTAAAACGTTGCTAGCGGGCAGAACTTCCTTTATGATCGCACATCGGTTATCTACTATTCGTCATGCTGATGAAATTATAGTACTAGATCATGGACGTATAGTGGAACAAGGAAATCATGAAGAATTATTAGCAAAAAAGGGCGTTTATAACGGATTAATTGAAGCACAATATCGTTATTTATAACAAATTATGAATTAGGCAAGAAATTAACATTGTAATTATATTGATTTTTATCCCATGAACCTCCACAATGGAAGAAAAAGTTCAAGCTCTGCATATACTATTTCCCTTGTTCGACTACGATAATGGGGGAATAGATGAAAGCAGCAGTGATGAATGTCCAGGAGGTTCTTTCTTTTATGTACGGATCACCGCTCACGACACACTCGCGTAAAATATTAATGCTAGGTTCAGGCGAACTAGGTAAAGAAGTTGTTCTTGAAGCCCAACGTCTCGGAGTAGAAACGATAGCTGTTGATCGTTATGCGAACGCTCCTGCTATGCAAGTAGCTCACCGCAGCTACGTAACAGATATGCTGGATGGCGATGCGATTCGTCGAATTATTGAAGATGAACGTCCGGACCTTATTGTACCTGAAATAGAAGCAATAGCTACAGCTACATTAGTAGAGCTGGAGAATGAAGGCCATCGGGTCATACCTACAGCTAGAGCAGCTCGTCTAACGATGGATCGGGAAGGTATTCGTCGTCTCGCAGCAGAGACTCTAGGGATTCCAACTGCTCCTTATCGCTTCGCAGAATCTCTTGAGGAGTTAAGAGAGTCGGCGGAAGCGCTTGGTTATCCTTGTGTAATTAAACCTATTATGAGCTCTTCGGGCAAAGGGCAGAGCGTCTGTCGTTCTGAGGCGGAGCTTGAGAGCTGCTGGAACTATGCGATGGAAGGGGGACGTACGAAGAAACCGCGTATCATTGTGGAAGGCTTCGTTACGTTCCAATCCGAAATTACGCTGCTTACGATCCGTTCCGTATCAGGAACAAGCTATTGCGCTCCTATCGGTCATGTTCAGAAAGACGGTGACTATATAGAATCGTGGCAGCCGCATGAAATGACGGAGGAACATATCTGTGAAGCTGAAGCGATAGCGCTGAAAATTACGGAGGAGCTAGGCGGCTATGGGCTCTATGGTGTAGAATTGTTCATCACAGACAATGGCGTCTTGTTTAGCGAAGTATCCCCTCGTCCACATGATACGGGTATGGTGACGATGGCGACACAGGATTTATCGGAGTTTGCACTTCATGTCAGAGCAATACTTGGTTTTACGATCCCGACAATTCGATTGCTGACGCCAGGTGCTTCTCATACACTTAAGGCTGATCGTGAATCAACAGATTTCCGCATAGGCGGATTAGAAGAAGCAATGTCCGTACCGAACACGCAAATACGCGTATTTGGCAAGCCAGAAACGAAGGTTGGCCGTAGAATGGCAGTCGCCCTCAGCACAGGTCCAGATGCTGAATCTGCAAGAGAAACTGCACGTATAGCTGCGGAAGCATTGTCAATCGAATATAACAGCAAGTAGGTGATAAAATATGGCCAAGAAACGAAAAAGTCCAGCGCCTTCACGGAAGTCGGATGCTGGAGCAAGTCAGGAGCAAGGTATTACGCTTAAAGAGTTGCTAGGTGCTGAAGTACTAAGCAAGCTCAAAGCTCAAGCTGATGAATTGAAACAAGCAGAATCTGATCTAAAAGAAGAGCAACGCCAGAAGGAAGAAGAAGCAAAGAAAAAGGAACAGAAGCTTCGAGAAAATGATTTTGCATACTTGCTCGAGAATAGTGATTCTAAAGGGAGCAAGTATAAATAGCTTAAGGTAGCATAGCTATAAAAATTGTTAATTAGGATCAAATAATTAGAGAGTTGCCGCTATGGCATCTCTCTTTTTTTTGCATGCAGGGCATAAGCTTGTGCAGAAATGTACACCATGGTAACAACTGACACCAAGCACATATTTTCTTTCTTGTGCTCTTTCGGTCTCGAGATAAGTTAATTATTTTACAATTGAAGAGGGAGAATGGATGAAAAATCGGTACTTATGGCCATCTATCGCCTTTTGTTCATTATTTGTAACCGTCACACTTATCGTAGGTTTCGGCTTTGTAATAAAGGATATGTTGATGCCAGCTGCAACGAAGGGGCAAATTAACGAGATAAGAAAGGAAGTTGTAGAAAATACAGCCCTTAAGCAGGCATCAGAAATAAAAATCGTTGCTATTGGCGATTCATTAACTAAAGGAACCGGCGACTCATCAGGAAAAGGGTATGTCCAAAGACTAGCAGATGGACTTAAGGTTCAGTTCAAAAAGCCAGTCAAACTTGTTAACAATTTGGCTGTGAATGGAATGCAAACTACTGAACTGAGAGAACGACTCTTAACAGATCCCGGATATCATTATGCCATTAAAAGAGCTAATTTGATCGTATTCAGCATTGGCGGCAATGATTTGTTTTTATCCGCAAGAACTAAGCTTGCTAATCGTAAATTATCAGCAATGAATTTGGATGAATTAACGGTAGATTTTGAAGCGGCAATTGACCGATTTAATGATATTGCTAAGCAACTTAATAAGTTAAATCCGTCTGCTACTATCGTTTATATGGGTCTCTATAATCCGTTTTATGATATTCCCGAACTTAGAGATGCCAGCTTAAAGATGCAGAAGTGGAATAAGGACGTTTACGAAACCATATTTCAGTATCCTAATATGCTCATGGTACCTACATTTGATCTCTTTGAAGGACGGATTATGGATTATTTATCCTCCGATCACTTTCACCCTAATGACTTTGGGTATGAACGAATTGCATCTCGGATGTTGGAATCAGTGAACTAAATATGGGGGCTAAGATATATATGAATGGGCCTGTTTTATCTGTAAGAGGACTGCACAAAAAAATTCGAGGAATAACAATCGTTGAGAATATCAATTTTGATATAAGTGCTGGAGAAATATTCGGCTTTCTTGGTCCTAATGGAGCGGGGAAAACGACGACAATTCGAATGTTGGTGGATCTTATAAAACCAACGAGTGGTCATGTTCTAATTTGTGGTTATGATGTGAAAAAGCAACCCGAACAAGCACTACGTCATGTTGGTTGTATCGTAGAAAATCCAGAAGTGTACAGCTATCTAACCGGTTGGCAAAATTTAGAGCAATTCGCACGTATGCTGGATGGTGTTCATGCAGATCGCATCCAGGAAGTGACGAGCATAGTGAAATTGAATGACCGCATTCATGATAAGGTGAAAACTTATTCGCTTGGTATGCGACAACGATTAGGAATTGCACAAGCACTGCTTGGTCATCCGAAATTACTCATACTAGATGAACCGACAAACGGACTAGATCCGAAGGGAATTAAGGAACTTAGAGCATTTGTACATCAATTAGCTAGCGAAGGGTTAAGCCTGCTCATTTCCAGTCATTTATTAAGTGAAATCCAGATGCTTTGCGGCAAAGTTGTAATTATTGATAAAGGCAAAATAATTGCAGCCGGCAAGGTGGAAGAGTTAATGGAACAGGCGAAAGGGTATATAAAGTGGAAGCTCGCGCCTCATGAAGATGGGAAGAAGGTTTTGCAGCAAGATCCGAGCGTAGTCGTATTGGACAATGATGATTTAAATCAAAGTGAATCGGCATCCCATTCCAGTGAGCAAGAGGAGATTATAACGACGATAATGCGTGATGATCATATTCCGAGCACTGTAGATCGATTAGTTGGCCAAGGCATCGGCATTAAAGCTGTTTATCAAGCCGAACCTACACTGGAGGACTTATTTCTTACGCTAACGGAGGGTGAGTCGTTTGAATAGACTGCTTGCACTTATACAAAATGAAACATTAAAGTTATGGCTGAAAAAACGTTTCTATGTCGTCATTCTAATTCTTCTAGTACTCATCCCATTGTTCACTTATGCCGAATATAAAGTAGTGAAGAATCATGCGGATCATTATTCGGATTGGCGCAATCGAGTACTGCAGCAAATTGCAGATATAGAAAATACGCTTTCTAGTGATCGAATCCCCGAGGAATGGAAGCGGAGCAGGCGAATCGCAGTCCAGCAGCTTCAATATTATTTGGACCATAACGTCAATCCGAGTGAACCAAGCGGCGTAACGTTTACAAGGGAGTTTCTGGACAACTCAATTACGCTATTTATCCCGATGTTGATTTTATCTCTCGGGTCGGATATCGTATCCGGGGAAAAGACAAGCGGAACGATCAAGATGTTGCTCACTAGGCCAGTGCGACGGTGGAAAATATTGCTGAGCAAGCTATGTGCCCTAACTTTATATGTTTCGCTTACCATTGCGATAACCGTATTATTATGTTACCTTATATCCGGCTTTGTTTTTGGTTATAGTGGATGGTCGGCTCCCGTTTTTACTGGATTCGAAGTTCATGGAGCAATGGTGGATAGTTCTAGCGTTCATATTATCCCACAATGGCGATACTTGCTTATGCAAGCAGGTTTATGTTGGTTTGCTGCGATGACGGTTGCCATATTAGGACTAATGGTCAGTGTTTTGATTAGAAGTACTGCTGCCAGCATGGTCACAATGATGGCTGGAATTATTGCCGGAACGATTCTTTCTTCAATGACTTCATCCTGGACGAGCGCCAAATATTTATTTTCCGTCAACTTGAAACTGACAGCATATTTGGACGGATCACCACCGCCTATTGACGGAATGTCACTCCCGTTTTCACTAATAGTGTTAGCGATTTGGGCGTTAGCTGCACTGATCGTTTCGTTTCGTGTCTTTACGAAAGGGGACATATTGAATTAAAATAGCTTGAAGATATGACAATGAGATTTACGAAAGATGGATTGGGGGAAGCTCATGTCTGAGCAAATAGATATTTTTACAAGTCCAGCGGCCACTGACCGGAACTATGAGGCCGATGATATACAAGTGCTTGAAGGTTTGACAGCTGTAAGGAAACGTCCGGGTATGTACATCGGCAGCACCAGTACATCAGGACTTCATCATTTGGTATGGGAAATCGTCGATAATGCGGTGGATGAGCATTTGGCGAAGTTTTGCTCTGCAATAGAAGTAACTTTGCACAAAAACGGATCGATTACGATTCATGATAATGGACGAGGAATTCCGACGGGTATGCATAAGACCGGTATTCCAACCCCTCAAGTCGTTTTTACTATTCTTCATGCTGGAGGAAAATTTGGCGGTGGAGGATATAAGAAATCCGGTGGTTTGCACGGAGTAGGTGCATCTGTGACGAACGCTTTGTCGGAATGGCTAGAGGTAGAAATATTCCGCGATAACAAAATACATAAAATGCGGTTTGAATATTGGATTGATGATAAAGGCAAAGAGCATGTTGGAGAACCGGTTACTGGCCTTGAGATAATAGGTAATACGAATCGTACGGGCACTAGAGTAACATTCAAGCCAGATGTTCGCGTGTTCCAAAACGGTACTTCTTTCAACTACGATACGCTTGCCGAACGACTGCAAGAGATTGCTTTCTTAAACTCTGGTCTTAGAGTTGTTATTAAAGATGATCGCAGCGGGAAGAGCGATCAATTTCATTATGAAGGCGGAGCAAGTCAGTTTGTACAATTTTTAAATGAAAATAAGACGGTCCTTCATGATGTCATTCATTTCGCAGGTGAACGAGACGATATCGAAGTAGAGGTCGCTATGCAGTATAACGACGGGTATACGGAGACGCTTGCTTCTTTTGTTAACTCAATCCCTACTCGTGGCGGCGGGACGCATGAGACGGGCTTTAAGACAGCTTACACACGTGTAATGAACGATTATGCGCGTAAGGCGGCGCTTCTAAAGGAGAAAGACAAAAACCTGGAAGGCAATGATCTACGCGAAGGCATGATGGCTGTCATTAATATTAAGATGTCTGAAGTAGAATTTGTTGGGCAAACGAAGGATCAGCTCGGAAGCGCTTCTGCAAGAAGTGCTGTTGATGCTGTCGTTACAGAGAAAATGCAAGTTTTTCTAGAGGAAAATCCACAAGTAGCACAATCGTTGCTAAAAAAAGCAGTGCAAGCGTCAAGAGCACGCGAAGCGGCTAGAAAAGCACGTGAAGAAATTCGCAGCGGGAAGAAAAAAAGTGAAAGCTCTAACCTAGGCGGCAAGCTTACGCCTGCTCAATCCAAAGATTATACCCGTAACGAGCTATTTATTGTAGAAGGTGATTCAGCAGGTGGTTCTGCCAAGCAAGGCAGAGACTCCAAGCATCAAGCTATTTTGCCTCTGAAGGGCAAGCCAATGAACCCTGAAAAGGCGAAGCTGGTTGATATTTTGAAAAACGACGAGTATAAGGCTATCATTGCAGCGATTGGTGCAGGTGTAGGATCAGAATTTGAAGCTGATGAAAGCAACTACAACAAAATTATTATTATGACGGATGCAGATACAGATGGTGCTCATATTCAGGTTTTGCTTCTTACGTTTTTCTATCGATATATGAAGCCACTAATTGATACGGGTCGCATTTATATTGCACAACCGCCTCTATATAAGATTACGAGAAAATCCGGCAAGCTGGAGACGATTCGATACGCTTGGACGGATGAGCAATTGCAAAATTATTTAAAGGAATATGGCAAAGGATACGAGTTACAGCGTTATAAGGGACTAGGTGAAATGAATCCTGATCAATTATGGGAAACAACGATGAATCCTGAATCCCGTACACTTCTGCAAGTTCAGATCGAGGATGCTGCTAAAGCGGAGCGCCGCGTATCGACGCTAATGGGAGATAAAGTTGATCCACGTAAACGCTGGATTATTGAAAATGTGGACTTTACGGAATATGTGGAGTAGGGGGGAGCAAGCATGAGCACTCTGGAACAATTTTTACCGGCGTATCTGGAAGAGGTCGTAGGTGATCGATTCGGACGCTATTCAAAATATATTATACAGGATCGCGCGATCCCCGATGTTCGTGACGGCCTAAAGCCAGTTCAACGACGCATCCTATATGCGATGTATGACTCAGGGAATACTCCGGACAAGCCATATCGGAAATCAGCCAAAACGGTTGGAGACGTAATGGGTAACTACCATCCTCATGGTGACTCTTCGATTTATGAAGGTATGGTACGGATGGCGCAGCCATGGAAGATGGGTCATCCTCTTGTGGATGGACACGGCAACTGGGGTTCGCAGGATGATGATCCGGCAGCAGCGATGCGTTACACGGAGGCACGTTTGTCCAAGATTGCTTTGGAGCTGCTACGTGATATCGATAAACGAACTGTATTATTTAAAGATAACTTTGACAATACAACAAAAGAACCTGTCGTGTTGCCTTCTCGCTATCCCAACTTGCTTGTTAACGGAGTTAGCGGCATTTCTTCAGGGTTTGCGACAGAAATCCCTCCTCATAACCTGAGGGAGGTAATCGACGCATGTATCGCTTATATGTTGAAACCTAGTTTGGAACTTGAGGATCTTATGGGTATTGTAAAAGGCCCTGACTTCCCAACTGGTGGTCTTATTATGGGTGAAGAAGGTATTCGCGATGCCTATACAACAGGTAAAGGCCGTATATACATTCGTTCAAAAACAGCGATAGAAGATATGAGAGGCGGCAGACAGCAGCTTGTTATAACGGAAATTCCTTATCAAGTCGTCAAATCACGTTTAGTGACTGCAATGGAAACGATTCGTCTTGAGAAAAAGGTGGAAGGTATCGCCGAAGTAAGAGACGAGAGCGGACGTAACGGTTTGCGAATCGTTGTAGAACTGAAGAAGGATGCTGACGCTAGTGGCATTCTGGCTTATTTGTTGAAGAAAACAGATCTTCAAGTCACTTATAATTTCAATATGGTTGCTATCGTCAATAAAGCGCCACAACAGCTTGGTCTTATGCCTATGCTTGCTGCATATATCGCCCATCAGAAGGAAGTTGTTACGGAGCGTACGAAATATGAGCTTGAGAAAGCGGAAGATCGCGCTCATGTCGTTGAAGGATTAGCTAAAGCACTCAACATTTTGGATGAAGTGATCGCGACGATAAAAGCTTCCAAAAATAGATCAGATGCTCAAAATAATTTAATCGCAAAATTTGGTTTCTCGGAGCGGCAAGCAGATGCAATTTTAACATTACAACTATATAGATTAACGAATCTTGAGATTACCTCGTTAGAAAAGGAACTCAAAGAGGCTCAGAAAAAAATTGCCTACTTACGATCGATACTAGATAGTGAGAAAAAGCTGATCGGAGTTATCAAGGATGAGTTGATGGAAATCCGCGATAGCTTTGGCATCGATCGTCGTTCAGGTATTCAAGGTGAGGTTGAGGAATTGAAAGTGAATCTGGAAGTGCTTGTCACACCAGAGGATGTTCTTGTAACGTTAAGCCAAGATGGTTATGTGAAACGTACGAGTATGTTATCTTTCACTCGTTCCGGGGGCGAATTAGACACTGCGGGGGCAAAAGAAGGCGACGTCATCCGCGACCTGCTGCAGGTCAATACGATAGATAATTTGTTACTTTTCACACGTAAAGGTCAATATTATTTGCTGCCTGTGCATCAGATACCTGAGTTTAAATGGAAAGATACTGGGACTGCAATTGTAAACATTGTCCCTCTTCCGAAAGATGATTCAATTATAAGCGTCATACCTGTCAAAGATATGAATGAACCGAATATTTCACTCGTATTTGTTACGAAGCGTGGACAAGTGAAACGTTCAGAGCTTAAAGAGTATGCGACTACTCGTTCAACGGCAGTAGCAGCCTGCAAGGTTGCAGAAGGTGACGAGATTATAAGTGTTACCCCAAGCGATGGTGCAAAAAATATACTTCTTGTCACTTCAAATGGGATGAGTATTCGATTCATGGAATCGGAAGTTAATGCAATGGGCAGAGTCGCAGCAGGCGTGCGCGGAATGCAACTCCGTGACGATGATGAAATCGTTGCAGCGATCTGGGTAGCTGATGATGAAGGAGAAGTATTAGTTATTTCCGACATTGGTCACGCAAAACGTTCCTTACTGCTAGATTATCCGATTCAAGGTAGAGGCGGCAGAGGTGTTCAAACATTTGAATTCAAAGAAGGCAAGCGTGTACGCTCGAACGGAGACAAGCTTGTAGCCGGATACTATTGCCGTAAAGCAATTGAAGTTGTTGCGCTTACAGCTTCTGGCGGAAAGCTAATCGCTCATTCGGAGAAATCACCAATCGAAGAACGTAAATCAATCGGCAGACTGCTTTTCCCAGTCGACAAAAACGATGTTATAACATCAACATTTGTTCGGACTGTACCTGATCTTAATCAAAAGGCTGATTAGGCGGATCGAAACGCTCAATGATTTCGTATAACACTTCAAGCATGACCCACAATGGAACTAGCCCGTCAGGGCGATCTAGCCATTGTGGGTCTTTTATTATGCCATATGAGCGAATACGCCTAATCATTTCATTTTTTCTATCGTCCATAGGAATCACGCTCCTTGGGCATGCCGTTCTGTATTGCTGCGCTGTCCGCATGTATGGGCAGTCGCCTCATTATATGTCTAAAGCTGTCAAACTGTTCGAGATAATAGCGATTAATAGCACAAACTATTAATTGCATTAATCTTTAATTCGACATTAGATATTGGTATAATAGACTGATAGAATCCAAAATTGACAGGAAGCGGGTGGGGAGTTTGATTTCTGAAGATTTTACTCGATTGTGGACAAAGCTAACACGTGAGTGGAAGATTAGTCTAGAGCAGTCGCTTGCTCCGCTCACAGAGGGACAGTTGAACGTTTTAGAATTGCTGCTTGATTCACAGCCAAAGAAGCCGTCTGATTTGATTCAATATTTATCTACGACACCCGCAGCGATAACAACTTTGCTAGACAGAATGGAACGAAATGAGCTCATTGAACGAACGAGAGACGTTAATGATCGCAGAATTGTTTGGATTTCTGTGTCACACAAAGGAAAAGCAGAAGCGGAGCGGGGGAGAACCATTCGTGGCAATCTGATTGAGCATTCTTTAGATCGTATATCCTCACATAATCAACAGCTTCTCGTTTATCTTTTGGGAAAAGTAGCCAATACATAAATGAAACAACAGCCGCTTTCCTTATTAGGAAGCGGCTGTTGTTTCAACTGTATATTATTTCATTGAATCAAGTCGAGCTTTAAGCATCTCAAAATCCGTTTTCATCGCTTTATAATCACTTGCTTTTAGAAGTTTGTCATTAGCTTGTGCTAATGTTTCCTCTACAGGTAGAATACGATAGCGGAATGATTTATCCGGTTTATAACGATGTACCCATGTCGGGATAGCTTCCACTTCAGTAAGCTCAATCGTGCCTTCAGTCATATTTTTGCGAACGTTAACTTTAAAAATAACGCCATAATCTTTCGATTCACCACGTTGATTGGAGATGAAATTTCCCATTGAATAAATGATAAGTGCTGACTTATTGTTTCCTTTTTCGTCGATAGTTTCAATAACTTCGTATGGCTGAATCACATGCGGATGTGAGCCAGCTATTATGTCAGCTCCAGCAGCTACAAGTGCTCTAGCTAACTGCTTCTGCTCTTCATTTGGAGTTGTTTGGTATTCAGCACCGAAATGCAGCGCCACAGTTACGAGATCAGCTCCGCCTTCTTTTAACCGTTTGATATCTTTTTTAATCTTCTCTTCGTCAATCAGTGCAACCAAATACGGTTTGCCTTCCGGAATGGGAATACCATTCGTACCATAGGTGTAAGAAAGCAGACCCATTTTGATTCCATTTTTTTCGGAAATGATTAACGAGTCGGCTTCCTCTTGTGAAGAAGCTGTGCCGATCGCTTGTAGGTCCAGCGATTTTAAGTGCTCTAATGTACGAAGCAATCCTCGTTCACCTTTATCGAGGGAGTGATTGTTTGCAGTAGAGAAGAGATTAAAACCAGCATTTTTTAATGCTTCTGCGAGTTCAATTGGTGCATTAAAAGTAGGGTAGCCAGTATAACCAAATTCTTTGCCAGCAATAGGTGTCTCTAAATTAGCCATTACCCAGTCACCTTGCTCTAAAATCGGCTTTACTTCTGCAAAGTAAGGGTTGAAGTTATACTTTTTCTCAACTTCATTATAAGCACCTGGCAATTGCGGTGTGTGGCTCATAATATCACCTACTCCTAACCATACTGCCTCTACAAATTGTGGTGTTGAAGGAGATGGTGTAGGTGTTACTGCAATAGCCGTTTCTTGATTTTGCGAAGTTTCGGTTATTAACTGTGAATTATCAGGCGTGCTTTCTTTCGATAATGAGAAGCCATCTTGTAGATTAGGAAAAATGAGAAAAGCAATTAAAGCAATGGAAGCTAGACTTAATCCAATAAGTAAAGTAATCCTCGTTTTTTTATGGCGCATCTCAACATGTTCGTCCTCTCATAATAATACAGAAGGCGACGGAGTGGCTTTTCTGTACGATTTAGATATAGTGATTAGCTGCGGATTGGAGTTGGTTCGTTTGCCACCAGCTCCAAGGTATAACATGCTCTGGTATGGAGCAAAAGGTTAATGCTTCTTTTGTAACAGGATGTGGAACTGTAACGGAAGTCGACCATAACGCAATATCGATTACGTCGTTCCGCTTCGCAGCGCCATATTTAAGGTCCCCGATTAGAGGACAACCAATATGCGCAAATTGTGCTCTAATTTGATGAGGTCTTCCCGTATGAAGTTGCACTGCAATTAAACTGAAACGATCAGAGCTTGCAATTACAGAGTAGGAAAGTATCGCTTCTTTGGCGTCTTCAGTTGGCTTATTAAAGACAGTTACTTGATTTCGCTTCTGATCCTTGCGGATATAATGCGTCAAACGGGCTTCTAGCTTGACCGGAGAGCCTTGAACGACACAGATGTAGGTTTTGCCAAAGGTACGACTGCGAACCGCCTCAGACAGCCTGGAGGCAGCCTTAGAAGTCTTTGCAAAGATCATTGCTCCACCAACGGGACGATCTAGCCGATGTACGAGTCCTAAGAAGACGTTGCCGGGCTTTTGATGACGCTCTTTTAGATCTTCCTTAAGAAGTGTCAGCATATCGGGATCACCCGTTTCGTCCTCTTGTGATGGTATGCCAGGAGGCTTCACAACAGCAAGCAAATGATTATCCTCGAACAATACGCTAATAGGCATTAATTTGACTCCCAGCGCCCAAGTATTCCACAAGGCAAATTAAGACCAGACTTCGTTATCGGCAATCCAATTTCCCCACAATTAATTTCTCCGCCAAACTTCGACTTCATCGTCATATGAAGCAGATTATGAAGAACAGACGGGGATAATCCTGTTGTATATGAATTGATTAGTAGGAACAATGGATTATCAGAAAGAATGGATGTGCAAGTTTGCAGAAATGGATATAAGTTTTCTTCAAGCTTCCACGTCTCGCCGTTAGGACCACGTCCATAGGAAGGAGGGTCCATAATGATTGCATCATATTGACGTCCGCGGCGCTGCTCACGTTGAACAAACTTAAACACATCGTCGGTAATATATCGGATTGGAGCAGACTCAAGGCCAGATAGCTGTGCATTTTCCTTTGCCCACTGAATCATTCCTTTAGCTGCATCGACATGGCAGACGTCTGCACCAGCAGCCGCAGCTGCAACTGTAGCACCTCCAGAGTATGCAAACAAATTCAGAACACGTATCGGACGACCGGCATTACGGATTTTATCCATCATCCAGCTCCAATTGACCGCTTGCTCAGGGAATAGACCCGTATGCTTGAAATTTGTAGGCTTAATATGAAATTTCAATTCTCCATAAGTGATTGTCCATCTTTCAGGAAGCTTTGTAGCCATATTCCATTGTCCTCCACCAGAAGTGCTGCGGATGTAATGTCCGTTTACATTGTTCCAGTGCTCTGATTCATCTGCGATGGGCCAAATAATTTGCGGATCTGGACGGCGTAAAATATATTTACCCCAGCGCTCCAGCTTATCGCCTTCACCTGTATCAATTACCTCGTAGTCATTCCATTTATCTGCTAAGTACATATTAAAAAATCCTTCCTAGACGCAAGTCTTGTCATGTATTAATGTCATCGCTTATTATAACGAAGCGAGGATAAGTAATCAACGAAACATACGAATAGTTAGCGGTATTATTTCGCAGCATTAAGATTAATCGGAAAAAGGTGGATAAATGAGATGATGCATATGGAATGTGAATGCGGCAATCGAACGGGATTGTTCGGTACAGGAGATCGCGATGAGCATGGCAGAGAATTTATTGAAATGGAAGATGATGATCGTTTTACCTTTATTATCGGCGAAGATAGTATCGTGTTCCGTTGTTCCTTTTGCGGGTATCGTTATCGCCTGAAAAAGTATGAATAAATATGAATAAGTAGTCAATAAAGCAGCTATTCAATATAGATTTTTTCAATAGCAAAAGTTGACATTGATAATCGTTATCGATATGATGTTGAAGAGTAAATAATTGTATATAGGAGGAACTTCATTTGTTTATACAAATAAGAACAATCGTAGTACATCCGGGTAATGCAGAACAAGTAGCAGGTAGATTCGGCGAAGCTGGCCATATTGATACAATGCCTGGTTTAATAGATCGTACTGTTATGGTAAGTAGAAAAAATAAAGATTCCGAGGAAGTTATCGCAATGATTCGTTGGGAGTCTGAGGATGCATGGAAAAATTGGGAAAAAGATCCTGTTCATTTAGCTGGTCATCGTGAAAATCGTGGAGCAGAGACACCGAGCTATCTAATCAGCTCATCGGTTAAGATGTATGATGCAAAAGTCGTAAATGCAAAAGAAGTAACACAGGCATAGAAAAATTGCAGCTGAAGTACATAGTTGAAGGGCCTTCTCGAATGGTTTATTAACCTGAGAAAGCCCTTTTCTTGTTTTTATGTGTTTAGAAAACCCGAATCAATAACCGTAATACTTTTTCCAAATTTTGAATGAATCTGGATCATCGTCATCATCATCGTCGTCATCGTCGTCATCATCATCATCGTCATCACAATCATCATCGCGCCCTTTTTTGCTGAACCAATCCCAGAAACGATCTTTTTTGTTTTTACAATAGTTGTTATCATCGTCGTCATCTCTGTCATCATCTTTGTCGTCGTCACTGTCGTCATCCCAGTCATCGTCTCTGTCTCGATCTTTGTCCCCATCATTACTGTACTTTGAATAATTAATCTCTTGGTTGTCATTAGATGATCCGCCAAAGAAAGAGAAGATGGTAGAGAAAAAACCTTTTTTGCTTTCAACACCGTAATCATCAGAATAGTTGGAAGCAAAGGCTGATGCAGGGAAAGCCAGTAATGCTAGTAGTAGAGTTAAGCTTACTACTTTTTTCAACATCTTCATTAGGAATCTCTCCCAAAATGGCATAATATAAGAACAAATGAGTTCTTAATAAAGAACTATACCTAAAGTAACAACATTTGTAAATGAAAAAAATGAGAAAAATTAAAACAATAAAATAGTTTGTCGAATGAGCTCGTATTTAGATGATTTTTGTCGTCTAATAGAATGTTTTTCATACCAGTTATCCATTTATTACTGTAAATTTGTCAATAAAAAAGCCCTTGTAATGCATCGCTGCACCAAGGGCTTTGCCTTTATAATGAGTCTATTATACTACTTTCCATAGTGATGCTACATTTGCTGGCTCCCAGCCTACAAGTGAAGTATGGTTCTGTCTGCACTCATAAACAACACCATTGTAAGATACTTTAGTACCAGTAGTATAAGCAACTCCAGCAGCCCATGCTGGTTGTGTTGGAGCAGCAGCTGTTGTACCACTTACATTGCTAGCTGCTGATTCATTACCCGCAGCATCAACTGCTTTTACAGTGTAAGTATAAGTAGTAGAAGGAGTCAGTCCATTTACAACATAATCTAAAGTTGATCCAGAAACCGTAGCTACTAAGGTAGTTCCACGGTAAACACGGTAGCTTTGAACCCCTACATTATCAGTAGAAGCACTCCACATAAGCCAAATGCTAGTGGAAGTTGGAGCTCCCATCACATGCAGTGCTGGAGGAGCGGATGGAGCAACAGTATCAGCTACAACAGCAGTAGTAGTGATATTAACGGTATTACTTGCTGCCGATGTGTTTCCTGATGGATCAGTTGCGCTCACTTTTAATGCATAACTAGTGCTAGAGACTAGCCCAGTCAAATTGTAGCTGGTCACATTACCTGGCACAGTTGCAAGAAGGGTAGTACCGTTGTAGATTTTGTAATTAGAAATGCCATTAGCGTCTGTGGAAGCTGTCCATGCAAGGGAAGCGCTAGTTGAACCTACATTGGAAGCGCTTAAAGTTGCAGGAGCAGTTGGAGCAGTTGTGTCAACTGGACCAGATGGGAAATTAACATCAATTGCGTTATAGAAACCATTAACTGTGTTCGAAACATCCCAAACCGCTAGAATGACATGATAGCCTGTACGATCAGTTGGAACATTACAATTATGGGAATAAGTCATTGGAGGCTGAACGCCACCATAATTTACAGTACAGAACGGAGTTAGATCGAACTGGTTACGAGTAAGTGGAGCGTTAGGGTCCCAGTTTTGTTTCGTGATATAGTAATGGAATTTGGAAGTAGCATGATTAGCAGTGAACTTCCACGTAAACGTTTGCTGTCCACCTACCATTGGTACCTTACTCCAACGTGTGCTGGATTGCTCGTCAAGTTTAGGATAAAGTCCACCTGCACTTGCGATTGTTCCATCAGCTGGACCAGCAGCTGGGAAACCTTTTAGCGTTTCTAAACTTTGCGGTTCGTATACTATATTTCCACAGTCTGTATTGAGCCCTTGCTTACATAGTATTGCTCGACTACCAGGAGAATCTACATATCCATGTGCGGATACTCTATCAGCGAAAACTGTCAAACATGCTAATAAAACGATTAAAGAACCACTCGCAATTAAAGCTTTAATAATAAATTGACGTGGAGAATTAAGGATTGTCATAACAAATAAACCTCCCAAATAGTTTTTATTATTTTGTTAACGCTTACAATTATCGACCTTTTTAAAAAAACTTAAATGGTTCTCCTTTCGTATAGAGTGTGATAATGAGTCAACAAACGAACGAATTGTTATGCTCCTTCCACAAATAAAATTTATATAAACTCAGATGAGCCTATACACAAGGGAGATAGTAAAAGTCTAAGTTGGGTTGGAATTGAGATGATTCTTTTTCGCAGATTAGAAAGCTTGCAGTAGATGTAAACGTTCTCATGGAGATCGATCGAGAGGCGAGTGGAATAAATATCAAATGCTGTTGAATGTGTTTAGTATAGAGGAAATTGATAGAAAAAGGAAGCTAAAAATCAAAAAAATTACACTTTGTCTCTGAATACTCCGTGAAAATGATAATAAATACGGAAGAAATATCAAATTCGACAACATAAAGCTGCATTTTATTTGTGTTTTGATCTTTAAGAGAGAAGAAAAAAGGATTTTATAGAGGTTCAAAGAACCTCTATTTCGAACGGTGCAAAAATTGTGGGGAAACGATGACATCTTTATACGTACTGTGAAAGATATGAGTTGTGGCAGGGGATAGCGGTGGAACAAGCCAAGACCATCTGCCCGTTACTTCCCTGTTGTTTAGAGCTTCATTTTTTTCGAATCTCATAAATTGCTGAGCAGCCGTATGATGATCAACTATCGTAATACCTTGAATTTTGAAAGAGTGGAGAACAGCTACATTAAGTTCAACAAGCGCTTTATCTTTCCACAACGTTGAAGCTTTAAACGTATCGAGGCCCATTAGTTTAGCTACATTTGGGAGTTGATTGTACCGATGTTCATCTGCTAGATTGCGAGCACCAATTTCTGTACCCATATACCATCCATTAAAGGGTGCGGCAGAATAGTAAATCCCACCGATCTCAAGCATCATATCAGATACAAGTGGAACGGCGTACCACTTCAATTCAAGTGATTCAAAATTAGTTATTTCAGGATGAGTGATCTGAACTTCCAAAACAAGCTCTTTCGGAATATCAAAAAAGGTTGGCGCTTTTCCATCCACACTTAAAACGAGCGGCAAAACATCAAAGGCAGTTCCGGCACCTTTCCAACCTAAAGCTATACATGTTTCCGTAAATGATATGGATGCAGCATCTCCTACAATTGTTCCATCATCCATTACGTAGCCTGCATATCGTATTAATTGATGATTCCATATTCGTGGTCCCGTTGAGACATGATTACTTTTGACAGGGGAGAATACAGTAATAAGTGGACGAATCTTTCCACCATTCGAAGCGACTGAAATATGTTCAAATAGAACGTTAGCCATTCCATCTACTGTATTCACCTCCCGTGCATCCACAACAGTTAAGCTATCCCAAAAGAGTCTGCCAATGCAGCGGTTACTGTTCCGCCATGCCATCTTAGCTCCATAGCTAAGCTCTTCAAAAGTATGGTCATAATAGCCATTCATTTGAATGTCGTGTTTGATTTGGTTAATACGCTCATCTATATCTATCTGAGTTTTCCCTAATTCTGAGTAGCATCTGGAGATGAAATCGGCAGCTGCCACTAGTATGCTCGGTTGTTCGATTGTATGTTGCATGGACGGTCACCTGTTTCCGTATGTCGATGGGTATATTATATCAACTCAGAACGATGTTCAATCCTATCACTTGTGAACAAAATAAAAAATATCGTTACTCGGTCTTTATTAGTCCTAGAAAAGAGAGTGTTCCATCAGGTTTGTATTTAAATGAATAAGATTTGTTTGTCCATTTGTGCTGAAATATAGTGTCTGATATGGGATAAATCGGGTTCGAAATTCGATCATTCCATACGAAAAGTAAATCATCTCCATCACGCTCTACAACTGCTTTACAACCGAATCCTTCATATGTCCCTATGAATTCATTTATTTTTTCTGGACTTAGCGAAAATGATTGAGGCAGCTGAGGTACAGTCACATCTTCACCAAAGACAATACCAGCAAGAACTTCAGCTAACATCGTTACAGGAACAAAGTCATAATTTGTTAAAATTATGACAGTCACTTTAGATTGCGGGTAACGGTGCAACTCACTTCGATAACCTCGATACGCCCCGCCATGATAAATTCGTTTTTGATTATTACATTCATCCAAAAACCAACCAAGTCCATATTTGGCATTATCCGAATGAAACGTTTCATGTAACACTTCTTGTGATAGTAGTTGGCTGGAATAAAACGCTTGATCCCACTTATAAAGATCTTCGATAGTTGAATACATACAGCCTGCAGAGGAGATAGCGTACATATCAATAAATTCAGATGGAACAGGTTCATATCCGGATGAGTCGTAGGAAGAAGCAAGTCCGGAAATCAAGCGCCGACTATCATTCATCCCCGTATTTGTCATGCCAAGCGGCTCGAGTATTCGATTTGTAACAAACTGCTCGAAGGTCAGACCGGACAGCTTTTCAATAATAATTCCGAGTAAATAATAACCAGTATTGTTGTAGGAAAACTGTGAACCAGGCGAAAAGTCGAGTGGATATTCCAAGATAACAGATAGAAATTGTTCACGTGAAAGCGGCCATTTATTCAAATTAGCGTTGTATTCGGGTAAGTTTGTAGAATTGACGAGCCCGGATTCATGCTGCATCAAATGACGGATCGTTATCATTTCAACCTTTTTGAATGCTGGCAAATAATCACTCAGAGGATCATCTAGCCGGAGAAGCTTTTGCTGGGCCAACATCATAATTGCCATTGCTGTAAATGACTTAGTAATGGACCATATTCCAAATTTCGTTGTAGGTGAGTTAATTACTTCATGTTCAATGTTTGCATGTCCGTGAGCTAATTTATACAATATCTCGCCTTCTTGAGCGACTAGAATCGTTCCGCTGAAAGGCCAACTGTCTATATATTGCTCCATATAGGTTTTAATTCGATTAGATACAGATGTCATTGTTGACATACCTCCTTTAAGGGGCTATTTTAGCATATTTTTAAAATGGTTCACATTGACGGTTTTGTGTATGCACCAATTATCGATAGAGTAGTGAGGTTGACATTTAAATTATCTGGATAGTAAAATAATAAAAAACCGTCCAGACGGTACAGTAAATGAGGTGAGCTTTTTGGATTCGAAAGCAACGTTAAAACGGAAACACATATTAGAATCTGCCACGAAGTTTATATTAACTGAAGATTTCCAATCGCTAACGCTTGATGCAGTTGCCAAGGAAGCGGGGGTTAGCAAAGGTGGACTGCTGTATCATTTTCCAAATAAAGAAGAGTTGCTAAAGGGGCTGACTCTTTACATTTTCGAACAGTTTAATGCGTTGTTTGATTCATTCGCCCAAAATGATCCTGACGAGAGTGGCAAATGGTGCCGTGCATATATTCAAGCATCAAGAGTTGATTTGGAGCAAAATGCTGCCTTAACCGTAGGTGTAATGTCTGCTACGTTGTTGCAGCCATTTATTGTTGAAAGCATGTCCCACAATTACTCCTATTTGTTAAGAAGGTTGGATTCTGATGATCTTGATCCTGCAACAGTAAGCATCATCAGACTTACCATTGATGGGATGTATTATTCGGTACTTTATAAGATTGAACCATTAAATAAGGAACTGCTTGAGGAAGTCATGTCTCGATTAATGAGTATGACACGGATTAGGAGGAATGAAGCTTGAATTCATATCTGTTATTAGCTATTGCAATCGTAAGTGAAGTATTCGGAAGTTCGATGTTAAAGATGTCAAAAGGTTTTTCAAAATGGATGCCGTCTATAGCTGTTGTTATTGGGATGGGCTCAGCGTTTTATTTCTTATCGCAATCGTTAAAGGAATTGCCGCTTGGAGTTGCTTATGCGATTTGGTCTGGGGTAGGAACGGCTCTGACAGCAATGATTGGTGTGTTCGTATGGAAGGAAAACTTTAATGTAAAAAAGGCACTCGGGCTGGTGCTTATTATTGCAGGTGTCATTATTATGAAGCTATCTACGGGTAGTTCAGCCTAGAAGGGGTGATCATATGAATAAAGGATATATTGCATTGACAGTTTCTATCCTATTCGAAGTATTTGGAACAACGATGCTTAAGATGTCAGAGGGATTTACTGTTTTATTGCCGTCCATAGGTGTCGTTATAGGCATGTCTGTTGCTTTCTATAGTCTTTCGATCTGTCTTAGAACGATTCCATTAAGTTTGGCGTACGCCATTTGGTCGGGAGTTGGGACTGCATTAACTGCCGTAATCGGTATTCTGATATGGAATGACCCATTTAACTTATTAACTCTTTCTGGCTTCGCTCTTATCGTAGGAGGGGTTGTGTTACTTAATGCATCTAATAAATCAAGCGTTACTACTCAATAAATAATGAAACAAGAAAGAAGTGATTAGACTATGATTACGATTAGAACAGAAAGTACTGCTGATTATAAAAGCGTATTTCAATTAAATTACATTGCTTTTGAAAATAGGAATGATGAGGCTGAATTAGTCGAGAAAATTAGGGCATCCGATTCCTTCATTCCGGAATTATCTCTCGTTGCTGAAAAAAATGATGAGATTATAGGACATGTATTGCTAAGTAAAGCGAGAGTAATCGATAATGAAAAAAATTATGAGGTAATCGTGCTAGCTCCAATCGCAGTAATGCCAAATTATCAAAAAAGTGGGGTAGGAAGCAAACTTATTCATGAGGGGTTAAAGAGGACAGCTGAATTAGGTTATAAATATGTGTTTCTAATCGGTCATCCCGATTATTATCCTAAATTCGGATTTAAACCGGCACGTGCTTTTGGATTTGAGATAAAACAATTTGATGTGCCGGATGCAGTTTTTATGATGTGTGACTTAAATGCAGGGAAAAGCAACAATTCAATAAATGGGGAATTAAAATATCCAGATACATTTTTTAATTAATTGTGATTAATAAAGTAAAAGGGAGTCCTAAACATGTTTAGGACTCCCTTTTGCTCATTTTTTATGCGTTAGGAAGTAGTAAATTTTCGATTTCCTGACGATTAAACACGAAGCCAAAAAATAGTTTATCGTCAATAAAAATAGATGGAACTAAATTTTTGCCGGATCTTTTGCGGAGAGTGTCCGCGTGTTCTGGGTGATCAGCTATATCATAATCTGTATATGCGATATTATTTACTTTTAAAAATTGTTTGAAATTTTTGCAGTCCTCGCAAGTAGGTGTTGTATAAACCTCAACTTTTTTCATGAATAATGCTCCTTATCTCAATATAGTAAAGATTAAAACCACTACCAATGCACATTTACTCTTGGGTATTAGACTTATTTGTTGTGCATCTTATAAACAAACTATATACGATTCAGAGAATCATTATAAGAGCTGAATAAAAAAAAACCAAATTTTTGATTGACACATATACCATACGGGGGTATATTATATTTACAGAAGGGTAATAAAGTAAACGCCCATCAAGGCCAGTTACACTGTTACAACTTATTGATCATTTTTTATTGATTACAAATAAAGGAGACATGACAATGGACACAACAAGCAAAGCTACGAAGCAAGCTACATTACAGCTTTTAGGAATGACATGTGCTGCTTGTGCAACTCGAATTGAAAAAGGATTGAATAAAATCGAAGGTGTCGAAGACGCGACTGTTAACTTCGCAATGGAACGCGCTACTGTAACGTTCGACCCAGCAGTAACGAACCTATCGCATTTAGAAATGGGCATTCAGAAGCTCGGATACAGTACTGCAAAAGAAGTGGTTGATTTACAATTAGTTGGAATGACTTGTGCCGCATGTGCAATGAAGATTGAGAAAGCATTAAATAAAATGGATGGTGTGACAACTGCAACAGTAAACTTTGCGATGGAAACTGCACATGTTGAATTTCAATCATCAGATGTAAAGCCAGAAGATATGCTGCATAGAATTGAAAAACTTGGCTACAAAGCGATATTGAAACAAGAGGCAGGCGATCCGGCAGAATTACGTAAAAAGGAATTAAAACTGCAAAAGCGTAAACTTTTACTTTCAGCAATTTTGTCATTTCCTCTTCTTTGGGCAATGGTGACCCACTTTTCATTTACATCTTGGATATGGATGCCAGATATATTTATGAATCCGTGGTTCCAGCTAGCATTAGCAACTCCTGTACAATTTTATGTAGGTAAACACTTTTATGTTGGAGCGTACAATGCACTTCGCAACAAAAGTGCCAATATGGATGTTTTAGTCGCACTTGGAACATCAGCAGCATATTTCTACAGTCTATATTTGACGATTCAATGGGCAACAGTAGGCAATGCTCATCATGAAGTTGCAATGTACTACGAAACAAGTGCAGTTCTCATAACACTCGTAATTTTAGGTAAATTGTTTGAAAGCTTAGCAAAAGGACGTACGTCTGAAGCGATTAAGACGTTAATGGGACTTCAAGCTAAAACAGCGTTTGTCATTCGTGATGGTCAAGAAATTACAATTCCGATCGAGCAAGTTATTCTTGGTGATGTTGTTGTTGTAAAACCAGGTGGTAAGGTACCTGTTGATGGCGAAGTTATTGAAGGGTCTTCTGCAATTGACGAATCAATGTTGACGGGCGAGAGTATTCCAGTTGAGAAGAAAATAGGGGACAGCGTTATTGGTGCAACTATAAATAAAAATGGATTATTGAAAGTAAAAGCAACAAAGGTTGGCAGAGATACAGCATTGGCACAAATTATTAAGGTCGTGGAGGAAGCACAAGGATCTAAAGCACCGATCCAGCGTGTTGCTGATGTCATCTCTGGTATTTTTGTACCGATAGTGGTCGCAATTGCTATAGTTGCATTTTTAGTGTGGTTCTTCTTGGTGTCATCGGGAGATTTCGCGAAGTCATTGGAAATTGCCATTGCAATTCTCGTTATAGCTTGTCCTTGTGCTCTTGGACTTGCGACGCCAACGTCAATTATGGCAGGTTCTGGTCGTGCTGCTGAGTTAGGTGTTTTATTTAAAGGCGGCGAACATTTGGAATCTACTCACAAAATTAATGCGATCATTCTCGATAAAACAGGAACGGTAACAAAGGGTAAACCTGAATTAACAGATGTTGTAGCCGAATCAATAGATGAAACGACGTTCCTAAGACTCATTGGAGCAGCTGAAAAAAATTCAGAGCATCCTTTAGCAGAAGCAATTGTAAGTGGAATTGAAGCAAAAGGCATTCATCTACCGAACACCGATCAATTTGAAGCTATACCTGGCTATGGTATCCGAGCAGTTGTGGAAGGTAAAGAAGTGTTAGCTGGAACGCGGAAACTAATGGGGAAATACAATGTTCTTGCAGAACATGCTTACGAACAAATGGCGGAATTAGAACGTGCCGGAAAAACAGCTATGTTGTTTGCGATTGACGGACAATATGCTGGCCTTGTTGCTGTAGCTGATACGATTAAAGAAACGTCTAAAGAAGCTGTTACTCGTCTGAAAAATATGGGTATCGAAGTCATCATGATAACTGGAGACAATGAGCGGACTGCAGCAGCTATTGCGAAGCAAGTAGGTATAGAGCATGTACTTGCTGAAGTATTGCCTGAAGGAAAAGCGGAAGAAGTTAAGAAGCTGCAAGCTCAAGGGAAAAAGGTAGCAATGGTTGGTGATGGAATCAATGATGCACCTGCTCTTGCTATGGCGGATATTGGAATGGCTGTTGGTACAGGTACAGATGTAGCAATGGAAGCTGCTGATATCACGCTAATGCGTGGAGATCTGAACAGTATTCCCGATGCAATATATATGAGTCGTAAGACGATGAGTAACATTAAGCAAAACTTATTCTGGGCACTTGCTTATAACACGATTGGTATTCCAATTGCAGCGATTGGACTTCTAGCTCCTTGGGTGGCTGGTGCAGCGATGGCGTTAAGCTCAGTTTCTGTAGTCCTTAACGCACTCCGTTTGCAACGTATGAAAGTTTAATCAATAAGAGTGCATAATTGCATTTTAGGAGAGTGGGGAAATTGGCAGTAAAAACATTTGCTGTTACTCCAGGCTTTGGTGTTGGGGGTACGATTTTCAAACCGGAACAATTAGCTGCACTTGGCACAATTATAGGGGAAGATGCAAAGGTAGAGTTGACAACTTTTAAACAGTTGTATGTGAAGATGAACGAGGATCTTGAAATTGAAGTTAGGCAAAAATTAATGGAAGTAGGTTTGGAAGTACATCCGGCTGGATTTGTGTCGAAAAGTTTAATTACATGCAACTTTTGCAGAGGTGCAGATGAAGCGGGATTAGATGTAGCAAAAGTATTGGACGCTGCGATTGCGGGTCACGAAGTGCCAAGTCCATTAAAGATAGGTTATGCAGGTTGTGCACTTGGTACTAGTGAACCGTTATTGAAAGACATTGCAGTTGTCAAAATGAGAGATTCGTACGATATTTATGTTGGTGGAGATGCAAAGGGACTGAAGGCTACTTTTGCACAGCTGCTGATGTCCAACTTGCAAAAGGATCAATTAGTTCCTATTGTTAGTAAGTTAATTGAGTTATTTCAATTACAAGGGAAGAAAAAAGAGAAGTTTACTAGATTTATTGAACGAATAACGATTGCAGAGCTAAGAGAATATGTAGTCAAATAAAATAGGATTTCTGAAAAGGGTAGTTCTTCCTTTTCCACCTGAGATGGTGGGAATTGAAGGCTGCCCTTTTTATATTGAGACGACATATGTACATGCAATTTGGGTTGGTTAATCATTAATTAGTTATAACCAAACTTTTAAAGCTAACCTTATTGTTATTGCATATTTAGGATGACTTTACTTAAGTAAATTTCCTGGGAAGGGGAATTTTGAAATGGGTTTTTACAACTCGAATCGTAGAGGGTATCTATCAGGAGGTTCATATAATAGTTGCAGTTGTTCGGGTGGTTTAAGTTGTAATGGTTGTGACGAGGGAGTGACCGGTGCTACGGGGGCGACGGGAGTGACCGGAGGAACAGGAGCAACGGGAGTTACGGGAGTTACGGGTGTGACGGGTGCGACGGGTGTGACGGGTGCGACGGGTGTGACGGGTGCGACGGGTGCGACGGGTGTGACGGGTGCGACGGGTGCGACGGGTGTGACGGGAGCGACGGGAGCGACAGGTGACACGGGAGCAACGGGAGTGACGGGTGCGACGGGTGCGACAGGTCCGACGGGAGTGACGGGAGCAACGGGAGTGACGGGAGCAACGGGTGCGACAGGTCCGACGGGAGTGACGGGTGCGACAGGTCCGACGGGGGTTACGGGTGCGACGGGAGTGACGGGAGCGACGGGAGCGACGGGTCCGACGGGAGCAACGGGAGTGACGGGAGCAACGGGTGTGACGGGTCCGACAGGAGCAACGGGTGTAACGGGAGCAACGGGAGCAACGGGTGCAACAGGTCCGACGGGAGTGACGGGGGTTACGGGTGCGACGGGAGCGACGGGAGCGACGGGAGCGACGGGAGTTACGGGAGCGACGGGTCCGACGGGAGCAACAGGAGTTACGGGTGTGACAGGTCCGACAGGTCCGACGGGAGCGACGGGAGTTACGGGAGCGACGGGTCCGACGGGAGCAACGGGAGTGACGGGAGCGACGGGTCCGACGGGAGCAACGGGAGTTACGGGTGCGACGGGTGTGACAGGAGCAACGGGAGTGACGGGAGTGACGGGTCCGACGGGAGCTACGGGTCCGACTGGAGCAACGGGAGCAACGGGTGCAACAGGTCCGACGGGAGCATCAGGACCGAACTTGTTAGCAGTGGGTTTTTCGGCTTTTCTGTCGACAATTACTTTATCCGCATCGACGCAATTAACAAACTGGTCGACAACTAACCCATATTATGGAAATGCTAACTTTAATGCAGTTACTGGCAATTACACAGTACCAACCTCTGGAAGGTATTCAGTATCTGCTACGGTGAACTATGCAACTACAGCTGCTATAGCTGTGTCACTAGGGGCAGCGATACTACCCTATTTTGCCATCCAACGTACAACACCTACAGCTACCATTTTGGTGAGCGGACTGTTACCTGTACTAAATGTTAACATCGTGTTAATTCTCACACTCAGAGCAGTTCTCGGCAATGGTGTTGTGACTCTCGCAGGAGAGGTTCAGCTTTCTGCTGGTGATGTTATTGGTCTGTTCTATCAAGCTAATGGTCTTACAATATCCGTAAACGTAGGTACAGGGGCAGTTAATGGAGTTGTCTGGTCTGTACATCAAATGACGTGATAGGCTAGCTATTAGTCAATTTCAAAATAATTGTTGAAAATGTATAACCATGTACGGTGTACTTTCATTTACTATAGGTAACTGAAGGTACGGTTTTGAAAGAGGGGGAGTATGCTGAATAGGAGCGAACGGTTAAGAAAAGAAATCTTATTGGCATTGAAGTCGGTTCCTGCATCAATAAGCAGTCGTAAAAATAAACGTAAGCGTATGTCCAAATGTATGAAGGAAAAAAGAAGATGTATCAAACGAAAACAAAAGAGACGGTTTGTTCCGTTTCTACAACATCGTTGTCGTAGACCAATACCGGTGCCAATTCCGTGTCATAACTTTGTTCGAACTTGTAATCACCGTCCATGCCCACCAGTCCCGCCAAACCCACCATTTAAATTCGTTGTAGAAAAGGATTGTTGTGGTTCAATTGTCCTTCAAGGGATACAATCTTCATTTACGATTTGGCAGATTGATGTTGATTCCAAATTAACTGTGGCACAGGTTAGCTTTTACTTGAATTCAAACAGTACAGAAGCGTTAGAAGTATTAATAAAAGGCGATGAAAGAAGACGGCTTTATGTACCGCCAGGTAGTACGACTAACTATATTGGTCAAGGTATCACTTCTGTAAAAATACCAACACAAGGCAATGAGTCGACGTATATCGAAGGAAAGTATGTAATATCAACAACACTTCAATTACAAACCAATTCAGCATTAGTGGATGAACATTAATAAAGGTGATTCTTCAGAAAATCGAAGAACCACCTTAATTATTTGTGGAATTAATTTACAAATTGTAGCGGACTGTAATACAGAACTCGCCTTGAGCTGCAGCAGTCGTTGTTAATGTAATTGTATTGAATCTTGCTACAGTAAACGATGCACTGCCTCCAGGAGGAACTACAATTGTTTCAATTGCGGCTACTACTCCAGTTCTGAAAAAGTTTACTGTCAAATTTCCAGTACCAGTCTCGTATTTTACATATCCCGTTCCATTAATAATTTGCGAAATATTGTCTGTGTATATCGTTTGAGTACCTGCTGCTGCTAGTGCCCAGTTTGTACAAACTTTATCTTGTACCGTAATTTTATCGGTGCAGCAACTCAGTGAAGTATTACACATATAATACTATGCCTCCTTTTTGTCTTATAATGTTAGTTATTAGACAGGATATCGAGTAGTAATGCAGAACTCGCCTTGATAAGTGCCAGCGGTAGCTCCAGGTAATGTTAGTTGTACAGCGCTAAAGCGGCGGTAGGTAAATGCTAAACTTGTTCCTGGAGAGATTATAAAAGGTGCTGCGTTTATTGGATTTCCTGCACTATCAAGAAAGTCGAGCTCGATATCTGCTGGACCAACATCATATTGTACATAACCAGTACCTACAATATTTTGAGTAATGTTATTCGTGAAAGTAACAACTAATACATCAGTTGCGACAACAGTACCACTCCAGGGTGCACATACTTTATCTTGAACGTATTGGTTTTCTGAGCAGCAAGTTAATGCTGAACTGGTTGAGTTACAACCCATAGACAATTACCTCCTAATTGAATTTCTAAGCTATTAAATGCAGGCAGTAACCCGCTTGCTTGGACATCTGCCTGACCATTTAATAATTTTCCGCAAAAAAAGCCTGGAACTGAGTTCCAAGCTTGACCTATGTAATATAAAGTGATGCAACTAAGTGTGCCTCATGTTTTCTCCAATTTTTAATCGCTTCTAAGCTATCCCAGTAGGAAATGGTAATACCTGCCCCTCAAGAATCTCTAACACTTTCAACCCCAATGTAGCCAGGTTGCAAAGAAGCGAGCTGATCCATTTTTTCTGCCATCAGATGATATCCGTTATCTCCAGTTGTTCGTTGACTTGAAAAGATGACTGTATAATACGAACCATTTGATTGTAGCCAATCTTACTCATTTGAGGATTTATCAGTACTGTCGTTTATTCTGATCGACGAAAAAGAGAATAAGTACGATTTGCAACCCGTGTAAATCGCAGGCTTTCTGGTTTACCAAAGGTGATGTTATTTGAGAATAATTTACATTAGAACACATGTTCTATAGTGTAATAATGGATATTCGTTTTAATAATTCGGGGTTCGTAGGGGAGCTATAGTATGGAGAATGTCACGCTATACAGAAACATTGCTGAGTTGAAGAGCATTAATATGTTTTATTTTGATACAAAAACCGAGGAACGGCCGACTATTCTTTGCCTTCATGG
This sequence comes from Paenibacillus sp. L3-i20, assembly GCF_022180385.2. GTDB lineage: Bacteria > Bacillota > Bacilli > Paenibacillales > Paenibacillaceae > Pristimantibacillus. Next base: position 1,253,334 of record NZ_BQME02000002.1, on the reverse strand, counting down.
AAGATGGGGAAGAGCGGCAACATGGGTAGATTTTATGAAACACTATGGCAAACAATACAGAGTGATTGCTCCCGATCAAAGAGGACATGGATTGAGTGATAAACCGATTGCCAAATATACGACTGAGGAAATGTCTAGCGACATTATTGAACTATTAAATCATTTAAAAATAGATTCCATCATTCTCGTGGGACATTCCATGGGTGGAACAATTGCTGGATATTTGGCCGCTATGCATCCTGAGTATGTAACAGCAGTAGCAATCCTTGATAAATCAGCAGCAGGACCGGCCAAACTGAACATGCTGCCGCCCGATCAAATCTCGACCATCGATCCTTTGACGAAAGATTGGCCACTGCCATTTACCAGCTTAAGCGAGGCAATGAGTTTCATTAAGGTGCGTTTGATTCGGAGTTGAGCTATCAATACTTCATGAACAGTTTAACCGAAACGGTAGATGGCTATCAGATGATGTTCAGTTCTCAGGCAATGGCATGTAACATTGCATACTATGAAGAATGGTTTCATATTTTACCTGAAATAAAATGTCTAGTATTGTTAATCAAAGCAAATGGCAACGAGGCAGTAACGGATGATGATTTTGTTAAAATGCAGTCTCTGATTGGGAATTGTCTTGCTTATGAAATGTCAGACCCAGACCATAATGTTCATTTAAGTAATACAAAGAATTATATGCCTACGTTGATGAATTTTTAAAAAGGTTGTAACTTAAGAAGACCTAGTGAAACGTATAATCTTGTTTTTGACCAATCAGAGTTTTATGATTGGTCTTTTTTCATTTATCATTAGCTACGTAATAATTTTCATTTACAGAAAACCTGTTTATAAATAGAAAATGATTATAGTCATTTTTTCTTGCATTTAGGTTCCTTTGGAAAGTTATTATAAATAGAAGTATAGTTAATAGAGGGAGATGTATGATGGACATTAATTATTGTTCTATCTCTGAACAAAATACTTTTATAATTGACTGTAAGGATGTAATTTTAAGAGAATTTCTAGTTTCAGATTTAGATATATTTCATGAACTGACCTGGCAACCTGAAATTCATGAGTTTTTGCCTGGGTGGAACGTGTCTAAAGATCAACGGGAAGAGTGGTTTATAAACTTTGAAATTCCAGAGAACAAAATGTTTCTCAACGCCGTTTCAAAAGGTGAAGACATTGGCAACCTACGTCTTCGATTAGCAATTATTTCAAAAGTAAATGGTGAATTGATTGGTTGGTGCTGTACCGGGATAAAAGACGAATTACTACCTCCAAAGCGTGAAATCGTATATGCTATTTCAAAAAATCATAGAGGTAAAGGATACACAACTCAAGCTTCTCGAGGAATGATCAATTATTTATTTGAACATACAAACGTCCAAGAACTTAGTGCTGTTGCTCTTATAAGTAATGTACCATCGAATAAAGTCATACAAAAATGTGGATTTTACTTTCAAGGTATCATTGAGATTGAGGGCGAAGAAAATCACTATTATACATTAGAAAAGAACGATTGGGCATCTAAAAATTAGCGAAGTTCAGTGTTATGAATCAGTATGAAGGTGGGTTCACAAATGTCAACAGCAGTCGAACAAATCATTTTAAAAGAGATAAATGCGAAATATCCGATCACGGTTAATCATATAGAAAAAATTACAAATGAGATGTATCGTTGCAGTAATAATTTTAACGAATATTATGTACGTGTCACAGATTATAGATCCTTTGAAGAACAGCTGGAAGAAATAAATTGGCTCAGCTATTTGGAGCAGCATGGTGTTGGTATTTCTCCCATCATTAAATCTTTGCAAGGAAACTTGGTCGAAAAGGGAGAGTCTTTTGAAGAGAAGTCAATCGTTCTTTTTGGTGCAGCCAAAGGGATTCATCTGTCACGCTCAGAATGGAAGGGTGATGTCTTTAAAGAACTTGGTCGTCAAATTGGCAGAATGCATAGAATTACCTCTCAATATGAGCAAGAACATGAAATAAATCATATGATTAACTGGTATGACAATGCTGAGTATCGTTTTCTAGATCATATTCCTAAAGAAGAAACTACTATTAGAAAGCTAGCTCAAAAGATATTAAACGAGGTTCAGCTTTTATCTAAAGATCGCCATACATATGGTTTATTGCATGGAGACCTTTGGCTCGAAAATGTGTTAGTTAATAATCATTCTGAAATTACGCTAATCGATTTCCAAGATTGTGAAAAACACTTTTATTTGTACGATTTAATTGTTCCTATTTATTCGGCGCTTGAATATTCTTTTGCTGGAGGGGGAAATAGAAATGATTACGGAGAATCTATTACGAAGTTGTTATTTGAGGGTTATTTAGAAGAGCACACCATTGCAGACGAAATGATTGAAAAGCTGCCGTTGCTTTTTAAACTAAAAGAACTATTTGAATATAGTCTTATTCATATGTATGAGGATGTAGAAAATGCAGGTGAAGAACTAATTAGAGTACTCAATCATTACCGCTATCGATTAGAAAATAACCATCCTGTCCTTAATGAGAAGTTTTTAGCTAATTTGTTTAAATAGTCTTGTATACGCATATAAAAGTTGTGAAAGAAATAGAACTGCGAGGTGCAGCGTGTATTGAAATATGTCTATTATTTCATAAGTTCGTTTCTTAATTTTGTGTACGGTTATATATTTTATTATGTTCTTCTATGGTTATTGATTTCCATATACGGTGTTACTTGTCTCATTAATCCTTGCTCAGATATGATTGAAGAAGAATGGTTTTCCATCATTGCTGGAGTAGTGATCATTATATGTATTGGAAGTGTTCTGTTCCCGTTATTGTATTTTACAAATAAGAAACTTCTACAGGTGCTCAAGGTCAGGAAAACGTATTACTTTAGTTTTGTAACAGCCTTCTTTATTCTGGGTATTCTGTTGAAATATTATTTCAAAATTAATGGAATTGAGTTATTTTAAATCAAGGGTGTAACTGTGCTAGCAGCGATCAGTCGACGGTTCGATTCCACCTAGCTCCACAATACTTTAAATCAGAAACGGCAGAGATGCCGTTTTTTTTATTGCTTTAATTGTGTTGTAGCACTCCAGACATGTGGAGCGTGTCTCGGTATTGAGAAAGTATTGATTTAACTCCACATTTTACCTATTGTCTAACTTGTCAGAGCTCAAGTGGAAACAGCGCTTGAAGTTAATGGTTAGGCTACAAATCAATTATGGTAGCATATAATTTCCATCTCGAAAAGTGAAAAATTATATTTACATTGTGGACATACTTAGGTAAGCTAACTAAAAGTATATCTAACTAATAGGTTGACTAACTAGTTTGAAGGATGAATCCATATAGAATGGAGGGGGAACATGGAACAGGAGCATAGTCAAGGTAAACGGCTGATTGAGGTCATGTCAAAAATAAGACGTGTATCATCAAAACATCAACCAGCAGACATTGTTAAACAGCGCGAATTCCATGTATTGGGGATCATTAGTAGCAGAATGCATTGCGAACATTCCCTCGAACAGGAGCAGCCTGCTACGCCAGGCATTAAAGTGTCCGAACTTAGTGAGCTCTTGCAGATTACGATGCCGTCAGTTTCACAGATGATCAATGCAATGGAAGATAAAGGTTATGTTAAGCGAGTTACAACCAAAAATGACCGAAGAGTTGTATATATTATGCTCGATGTAGAGGGAGAAGCAGCTTTAAAGAGAGCCAAAAAAGCGTTCTTAACCTTTACAGATGAAATTGTATCAAGACTTGGGAATGAGGAAACAGAACAGCTCATTACCCTATGTGATCAGCTGTGCGAGATTATTGATGATATCAAAAACCGTCAGTCCTAGAGAGGAAAGGAACATGTTATGGTAAAACTCGCTAAATATTTAAAACCCTTTACAGTGATGCTCATTGTAGCTATAGCCTTATTGTTTGGGCAAGCGATGTCGGATTTAAATCTTCCTAAATATATGTCTAACATCGTTAATACAGGCATTCAGCAGAGCGGTATTGAAAGTGCTGTACCAGAAGCAATCAGTGAGGATGGCTTTGCGCTGATGACTTCCTTAATGAAGGAGCAGGATAAAGCAATCGTTGAGCGACATTACTCACTTGTCAACGCAGGGGAAGAGAATTTGATCGATAAGTATCCCCTTCTGGAAAGTAACAATGTTTATATTTTGAAGGTCATGGATAGCCATGCTATTGAGGAATTAAATCCAATCTTCGGCAGGGCTGCTTCAACCTTCATCCAAGTCTCGAAGCAGTTAGCTTCAACATCAAGTGACGAGGCTGCTCCTTCCAAAGAGATGGATATGTCCAATATTGATTTCAATGAGTTATACGCACTAATTCCAGTATTCCAAGAGCTTCCTGCCGATAAGCTGGATGAAGCAATCGCAGCTGCTAATGGGATGGATTCTGCTATACAGATTCAGACGGGAACAGCTTTTGTTAAGCTGTTGTACGGAGAACTTGGAATGGATGTAGGCAAGATTCAGAGCACGTTTATTATCAAGACTGGATTAATTATGCTTCTGATTGCTTTAGGCGGAGCCGCTGCTGCGGTTGGTGTCGGTTATCTATCTGCACGAGTTGGAGCTGGTGTTGCCAAAAAACTTCGTCGTGATGTGTTCAGTAAAATTGAAAGCTTCTCAAACAATGAGTTTGATAAGTTCTCAACTTCATCGCTAATTACGCGCACAACAAACGATATTACTCAGATTCAGACCCTTATTATTATGGGTATCCGCATCTTGTTCTACGCTCCAATCTTAGGGGTGGGCGGCGTTATCATGGTTATGCGGGAAAATAACTCCATGACTTGGATAATCGGTTTGGCAGTTGGCCTGCTGATTGCGTTAATTGGAGTTGTATTCTATTTGGCGATGCCGAAGTTCAAGATCATCCAGAAGCTTATTGATAAATTAAATCTCGTTTCGAGAGAAAGTTTAAGCGGTCTTACAGTTGTTCGTGCATTCAGTACACAACAATTTGAGAAGGAACGTTTTGATAAAGCGAATCATGATTTGACGAAAACCAATTTATTCGTGAGCCGAGTTATGGTATTTATGTTTCCTGCGATGATGCTCATTATGAACCTCATTACTCTCCTTATTGTATGGGTGGGTGCTAAGCAGATTGCTGAATCGGCTATGCAGGTCGGTGATATGATGGCCTTCATGCAATATGCTATGCAGATTATTATGTCCTTCCTAATGATTTCAATGATGTTCATCATGGTGCCGCGTGCTGCGGTATCTGCTCAGCGTATTTCAGAAGTGCTTTTAACGAAGTCTTCTATTGAAGACCCTGCTCAAGTAAAGCCATTTAAAGCCGATAAGAGGGGTGTAGTTGAATTCCAAAATGTTAGCTTTCATTACCAGGATGCACCTGAGGATGTGTTGACGAATATTTCGTTCACAGCCAAACCTGGTGAAACAACAGCATTTATCGGATCAACTGGCTCAGGGAAATCTACGCTCATTAATTTGATACCACGCTTCTATGACGTTACTTCTGGTGCAATTACAGTCAACGGAGTTAATGTCAAAGATGTAACACAATTTGATCTTCATGAACAAATCGGATTTGTGCCTCAGAAGGGTATACTGATGTCAGGGTCGATTGCAAGCAATCTGCGCTATGGGAAAACAGAAGCTTCTGATGAGGAAATACAATTGGCTGCTGATATTGCCCAAGCAACAGACTTCATTCTCAAGGATGAGGCTGGTTTTGAAAAAAACATATCAGAAGGCGGCGCCAATGTATCGGGTGGTCAGAAACAACGCTTATCGATTGCACGCGCACTTGTGAAGAAGTCACCTATCTATATTTTTGATGACAGCTTCTCCGCACTTGACTATAAGACCGATATTGCTCTTAGACAGGCGTTGAAGAAATATACGGGAGACAGCACCGTTCTAATCGTTGCACAGCGGGTAAATACAATACGCCATGCTGAGCAAATTATTGTATTGGATGAAGGTAAGATTGTCGGAATCGGTACGCATGAAGAACTGCTTCAGAACAGCCCGACATATTTAGAAATTGCTTTATCTCAGCTTTCGAAGGAGGAATTGCAATGAGCGATAAAGCCTCCAAGTTTAAAAAACCGAGAAGCAACGGACCGATGGGCGGCGGACCAGGTGGACCAGGCATGATGATGCCAGGTGAGAAGGCGAAGGATTTTAAGGGGACTTTTAGGAAGCTGGTTTCTTACTTGGGCCGATATAAGATTGCAGTGTTCTTTGTCATCCTGTTTGCTATTGGATCTACCATATTTAATATATTGGGTCCCAAAATACTCGGTGAAGCGACAACCAAAGTATTCGAAGGTGTCATGAATGTAATTTCGGGTAATGGTGACGGCATTGACTTTGGTTTTGTAGGTCAAATAATGATCATTCTAGTTTCACTCTATATCATTAGTGCATTGTTTGCTTATATTCAAGGTTATATCATGTCTAATGTTGCGATGAAGGTTACTTATAATCTGAGACGCGATATCTCGGAGAAGATTCATAAGTTGCCTTTGAAATATTTTGACAAAAAAAGTTATGGCGAAGTGCTGTCTCATGTAACAAATGACGTTGATGCGATCAGCAACAGCTTGAATCAAAGTATGACCCAAATCATTACTTCAGTAACAAGTATTATTGGGATCATGATTATGATGTTCACGATTAGCTGGCAGATGACGTTAGTGGCGCTTGGCGTACTGCCACTGTCTATGATCTTAATTATGTTAGTAGTGAAGAAGTCGCAAAAGCATTTCGTTGACCAACAAGCGTCTCTCGGACATGTAAATGGACATATCGAAGAGATGTACGGAAGCCATATGGTGATGAAGGCATTTAATGGTGAGGAACAGTCTATTAAGAAGTTCGATGAGCATAATGAGAAGCTGTACAAATCCGCATGGAAATCACAATTTCTGTCCGGGATGATGATGCCTATTATGAGCTTTATCGGTAACATTGGATATGTAGCTATCTGTATTCTCGGTGGTTACTTAGCTGTAAATGGCAGAATCTCTGTAGGTGATATCCAAGCCTTTATCCAATACATGCGTCAGTTCACACAGCCAATTGCACAGGTTGCGAATATTTCGAATGTCTTGCAGCAAACTGTTGCTGCTGCTGAGCGTGTATTTGAATTTTTGGCTGAAGAGGAAGAAACGGCAGATACGTCAACACCTGTAAGTATTTCTAAAGTTAAAGGTTCCGTAACATTTAATGATGTACACTTTGGATACAATCCAGAAAAGTCTGTTATTAACAACTTTACAGCGAGCGTAAAGCCAGGACAAAAAGTTGCTATTGTTGGACCAACAGGTGCTGGAAAGTCAACGATCATTAAGCTGTTAATGCGATTCTACGATATTCAAGAGGGTGCAATAATGATCGATGGCACCGATATTCGTGACTTCGCTCGCAACGACTTGCGATCGCTATTCGGTATGGTGCTACAGGATACTTGGTTGTATAACAATACGATTAAGGAAAATATTCGCTATGGAAAGCTCGATGCAACTGATAAAGAGATTTACGCAGCGGCTAAGGCTGCTCAAGTGGATCATTTCATTCGTACACTGCCAGACGGCTATGATATGGTCCTTAACGAGGAAGCAAGCAATATGTCACAAGGCCAGAAGCAGTTGCTTACAATCGCGCGTGCGATCTTATCGAATCCACAAATTCTAATTTTGGACGAAGCGACAAGCTCGGTTGATACGCGTACTGAGATTCTCATTCAGAAAGCGATGGCGAACCTAATGAAAGGACGTACCAGCTTCGTAATTGCTCACCGTCTGTCGACAATTCGCGATGCCGATCTCATTTTTGTTATGAAGGATGGCGATATTATTGAGCAAGGCACGCATGATGAGTTGTTAGCTCAAGATGGCTTCTACGAAAGCTTGTACAACAGCCAGTTCTCTGAGGGCGAGGAAGAAGTAGGTTAATACGTCTATTAAGTAATGTTCATGCCTTTCAGCTTTTCGTTCCCATTACGTTTACGAGTCTATTCCGTACAATTGTATTACAATGTTTTGTTTGGTGGAGGTAAGACATCTACGTATTTAATGGGATTGATACTCGTTGGTGTAGGTGAATTACACATTAATATAGTCATATATACATTAAAAAGGAGCAAACCTGCGAAAGTTAGGGCTGCACATTGAAGACTATCATGTAGATAAGTAGGGAGGGGCTTGCAGGCGATTACAGTCGTGCTTGCCCCTTTTTCGCTGACCTACAATCTGATTTATTGGGTGTATAGCTCAGCTGGGAGACCGCTTCGCTGGCAGCGAAGAGGTCAGGGGTTCGATCCCCCCAGGCTCCACCATAACAACACCTTATACACCGGGGATTCCCGGTGTTTTTTGTTGTATAAGAACTTTAATTTTGCTTAGATTTGCTTCGTGGTCACACGTTTGGTCACACATAGCATTTTTTTAGAGGGTAATTTGGAAAAATTGAGTAAAACCACATGAAATGTAAGTGTGCATGTTTCCTATAACAACGTATCCGCTCATTGAAATATTTTTGACTGAGCGGATTTTTATTAGATTAAGCAAAAAGCATCTCACCATATTGCGTAGCGGTCTCTTTGTGAACAGAAGGTAAAACATGGGAATAGGTATCAAGGGTGACTCGGATGTCCGAATGGCCAAGAATCTCTTTTACCACTTTAGGGTTAATATTTCGTGCTAGCATAAGGGTTGCCACTGTATGGCGTAAATCATGGAAACGAATTTTGGGTACATCAGCTTTTTTCATTAGTTTATAAAACGTACGGAGCAGATTACGGGGATTGAGTGGCTTTCCAAATTTGGTGCATATCACTAAATCATTATCTTGATAAAGGGAGCCAGCCAGAAGCCTCTGTTTTTTAATAATCTTTTGATGTTTCCTCAAGTCATCCAAGGTTCTTCCGATTAAAGAAATCGTTCTAGCACTGGATTTAGTTTTTGTATCTGTGATTAACTGCTTACCATCATGGCTTAACGTTTGACGAACACGCAAAGCATTTTCCTCGAAGTCAATATCCTTCCAGCGTAACCCTAAAATTTCAGATTGCCTCATACCCGTTGTTAAGGCAAGATGAAAAGCAATATGGAGATCATTTTTTTCTGCAAGTTTTAGAAAGTTAGTGGTTTCTTCAAGATTCCAAACGGACATTTCTTTATGAGGTACTTTGGGAGCTTCTGCATCAGCTGCTGGATTGTAAGAGAGATATTTACGTTTAATTGCTGTCTTGAACGAACTCTTAATGATCTTATGAATGTCTTGTATAGTTCGTTCGGCTAGACCGGTTTCTATAGAGAGGTGTGCATAAAATTTTTCAATCATTTGTGTCGTGATCTTCCCCATTTCTTTGTTTGAAAAGTAGGGGATAATATGTTTAGCGATATTGGATTTATAGGTCTTCAGTGTCACGTCCCTAAGCTTTATTGCCTTACTTGCTAACCACTCTCCCTCAAGAAAGTTAGTATATTTTATATTTGAATTTTTTACGTAGTTATTGTCATCAACCTGAGTTAGTATTTTTCGCATTTCACGCATCGCTTCTTTTTCAGTTTGAAATCCACGTCGCTTAATTTGTCTTCGTTTGCCGTTCTCATCTTTCCCTGCGCTAACTACAAACCAATACGTTCCATTTTTTACGTCTTTATTTACTTTCATCTGCATATTTAATGCCTCCTATATGAATATGAATACAAAAAAGCAGGAGCCATAGCCCCTGCCGATTGCAAAACTGTTATTAGATGAATTGCTTTTTACTATAGGATGTGAAATGTAATAATTGGTTTATCAAGCTGATTCTATATCATGCTAGTTATCAAGTTCTTTTTTATATAATCTGATATCCTTTTGTACTTTAATTAACACATAGTCTCTAATACAGATTTTAGGAATACGGTAAGCTTTACCTATCTTGAAAGCTTTGACCTGTCCGCTTTGAAGTAACTCATAAGCTTTGTTATGTCCAATAGATAGAATCTCCATCATGTCTTCGATTGTCAAAACATCATCATAGTTTGCAAACATGTAGTCATTCCTTTCATAGATATTCTGTTTTATAATATAGATTCCAAGACTTGTTAAATACAGACTTAATATCATAACCCTATTCTTTTCTAAGATGCTGTTCCCAAGTTCCCTCGTTCCTAAGTTCCCATAGATTGAAATGGTAGATTATAAAAGGTATTATATTGTGTTTTGTACGCGTCAAAGCTAATTTGTATTTTCACAGAATCATTAATTAGATTACTTTTTTAATGATTTGTTTCAATGGTTATAATTTATAATTCGTTAGATTAAACCGGAGAACGTACCTGAACTAAATAACAATGAGGTGAAAGTATGGACATTTATACAACGTCAGATTTCATTGAAAAGTATGTTGATAAAATCAAGACTGCAAAATTTGAATCTCTAACCGAAGACACTATATTGAAATTGAATCGAATATATCATAAGGAAAATCTACATATCGATGAAGAAGGGAACCTTGTATTACTTAAGCAAGAAGAAAAGGAAAATGTAATTAAAGTATGCAATTTCTTTGCTGTTCCAATTTATAGACTAATGTATGATGACGGAAGCGAAATTCATGAAAGTGGGCTTGGTTTGGTCATTTACTCTAAGTTTAGTGATGAAAAATATAAGCGTAATTTTGTTAATCTAAGTGATGAAGCAATTGAGAAGGGCAACTGGCTGAGTATCGAGTATTTAGATCGTGATCTTTTTCTTTATACTAAGGATTTATATAAATATCTTCGAATTGCTATTAAATTGTCTACGCGAATCCTTAAGAAAAGAGAAGTCAAAATTTATTATGATAGTTACTGGCTTGAGGACGAAGATGCAATTGATCATATTGATGAAAGACATATTTTTGATTTGTTACATAGTAGAGATCGTGATAATCAAGATAAATATGGTTTAGAAAAAGATCCTGTAGAAATTGCTAAGTTGCTAAAGGAATATACATTACAATATAAGCTCATTCCATTTTATACAGAGCCAATAGATAAGGAGCAAAACTGGGGTTGGGAAGATAATGACTATTTTTATCTTCCGTATGCTAGTACATGGAAATGGATTAGAGGTATTCTCGAAAATAGGCAGTATATTTTGAAAATGAAAGACAAGCAAATTGACGAGTATTTAATCGAATACGAAATATTTGAGAGTAATGAAGAGAGGAAAACAGGAGTTAAACGAGCAGATCGGAATTCAACTGTATACGCTGGAAAAAAAGAGCGTGTGTTGATGATTAAGAAAGAAAGCATGAATGATTTTCTAACGAAGGCTGAAATAAATTGATGAAGATGTAAAATCTTTACAAGAGTACAAGGATGGTGTAATCGCTCCTTGTACTTTTTTATATGCTCTGTAACATTTCTTTGACTTAAATAATATACCCCCTCCGCCACTTGCTTTTGTGCATCAAGATAAGCGGGGAGTGTGGGTTTGTCAAAGGAGTGTTTTTATTGATAGACAAATTATTTCTTTGCTATAGGATGACACGTATTGAATATGATGATGCGTTTCAGAAAATTCAAAATTACTTTAAAGGAACTAGAAGTCAGTTAAGAAAAGACAAGTATGACAAGACCGCATATGTGACAAACGGTTTGTCAAAGTATGGCTTCCGAGATATCAGGTTGAGAAAAAATAAGTGGGACTATCGACGGATTGAGATACGATTAAGACCGAAGTTACTAATAGATCAAGAAGGGTATTACAAACTTACGGCTTTAAAAGAATTTATTGAAGTTAGCAGAAATTTCAATTATGTGCTCAAGGATTTACTTGGGCTGACTGTACCTTGTTTTTTTCAATGGCAAGCTAGTAGAGTGGAATTTGCTGTTGATTTACGAGTTAAGGAAGATCTTATTCCGACATATATGATCTTATTTAAAAAAGGCAATGTACCAGAATATTTTCTAAACGAAGAAATTACAAGGAAATATTGGGAGTCAGAGACAAATGTTTATTTAAAGAGTAAGAATAAAACCGTTAATTGGTATAACAGATATGAGACTTTAGTTCTCAGACAAAGTAACTCTAATAAAAGCTTTGCTGATTTTTCAGAAACTAGGGGAATAATTCGATTTGAAACTCAAGTAAGGAATATAAGTGAAACTGTAAAGGATATTTTGAACCATGAAAACTATGAAAAGGAAGTGCTGAAGTTTTATCGATTGATTGTCGGGGCAGGCGATTACTATAAAATGGAGGATGCTATATATTTGATTCGTCAAAAGGTAAGCTCTCAAGGAAAGAGAATGGCATTGGAACGACTTATTAGATTAGTAGATACTGCAGGAAGTGTATGGAGAGCAAAAGAACTCTACACAGAGGATAGAAACAAAAGTAAAGCAGCAGATCAATTTAGCAAAAGACTGAATCAACTTCGTAAATTGAATATTAACCCTGTAACGCTACCAGTAGAATGGGGAATTGATAAATTGACAAATTTATATGAATTGATTATGGAAGACATTGACTCAAACTATGACGAGAAAGGAGAACAGGAATCTTGTTAGCCTGTTCTCCAACTGAATTAGTTGTACTTTTCCTTCCAATTCCACTTTTTCCATAGCACCTTTTCACCATGTTTACGCTCTACAAGATCCTTAAGCATCCAAATAAAATTAATAGAATTTTCGGAATCTTCGATCAAGCAGCCTGCGCAAAATTGGTGACAGTTATCCATGACCAGATTGTAATTACGGTGTTGGCCTACCATATCCGAGGCTCTATAGGCAACCTCTGGAAATCCAATTGTTCCATCCCAATCTGGGTAACAGGGAACATATATTTCATGGTTAAAGGTCGTAATATGTCCTGTAAATTCATTCAAAGTTACCTGACGAATCTGACCATCTCCACCTAAGCAGATTACCTTACCGTCCGATATATAAATACCGGAATGCTCCATCGAACCGAATCCTAACTCTGTATAAATAACACTTCCGTATGAGGGTTCAAGGTTTTCTCTAGTCATTATACGATTACGTATAGATTCGATTGTGGATATTAACCAGTCAGTCATTGGTTTTCTCTCCTTTTTTTAAATGAAATAGCAAGCGTCTCGGAATCTCTCTTGGAAATCATGTTTATTTACGATATTACATACTATCGACCTCCTTTTTCGGCAACAAAAAAGACGCAAAATACGAGGCAACATTAAGTGAAGTGAGAAAAAGATAGTGCTCTCACATAACTAAATTGTTGTCTTGTGTCTGCGTCTAAATGTTTGTTATTATTGGCAGCTAATGCAAAGATGTTAGTGATCTTCGCGGCTGTGCATCTTGCGATAAATATACAAGTCTGCTTATTAAAAAAGTCTATGGTGTACTACTTCTAGTACTATCATAGCCACTTATTGGAGAAATAATCAAAGAGTAGCTGAAATAGATTAACATTAATCCTCGTTCCTTTAGACTGACATAGCTATTTCCTCCGATAATGATATGATCAAGCACTTCTATGCCAATGATTTCGCCAGCACTTACGAGTCTTTTGGTCAATTCAACGTCTTCATGAGATGGAGTAGAATCTCCGCTTGGATGATTATGTGAGCAGATAAGAGAGGCGCTGCAACGTTTAATCGCGGCGCGGAAAACTTCTCTAGGATGTACAATAGCAGCATTCAAAGAACCGATGGAGATGATCTCTTTAAAGATCACTCTGTTTTTAGTGTTAAGAAACAAGCATGTAAAGTGCTCCTTAGTTGAATATCTAAAATCAGGTTCAAGGAAGTCAAACGCATCCTTAGGACTGCGAATAGTCACTTGATCTTGAGTTTGGGCAGTTAGTGCGTTGGCTAACTTCAACATGGCAGTGAGTTGACGAGCCTTACCCATGCCTATCCCTTTTATACTGACTAACTGCTGTTCTGATACATCCAATAGTTCTGCTGTTGTCGGGAATTGCTCAAAAAGTTGCTGAATTGGATAGCTGTCTGGTCTTTCTCTTAATGATTCTGAAACGAGCCTTTTTAATTTATCGTTTTGATAGTTGTTCATAAACTGCTCCCTCTGATTTAAGAATTGGAAAAACAAAGTGCCGGACACAATTAAACGCGCCCGGCACTTGCGTGAGTTAGTCTCTGGCGAGGACTACCTATCATGTATAGGTATCAGGAATATAATATAGAATTAAAATCGAGAGATATACTGCACTATGGCTAATAGATATCGAATGTATCAAGTTAAGCTATACATCTATAAAAGGAAAATGGAAGAAAGTGTCGAATGAATTATCAATAGTGATATTTAATAGTTTCAAGGTACATATTGCTTATTTTAAAGTTACTAAGATAAATGATTCTACTTCAGGTGGATTGGAGGAGGAGTTAAAATGATTGTTTCCACTTTTGAATTAGCCCAGTTGGTTGCAATAGATCCATTAAATGATCCTAGTGTATTTGCGTTTCCTATTCCTCCATTACAAAGATTAAAAAGTTTTTCTCCAGATGATTTTGAGGCATTTATCAGTGAATGGGCAATTTCTTGCGCAAAGCAATTATATAAAGATGTGTATAGAATCGGAAGTTCCGGAGATATGGGACGTGATGTGATTGGAGAATACATAGATGGGTCGTATGATTATTACCAGTGTAAGAGATATGAAGGTAAACTAACTCCTAGTGCATATTGGTTGGAATTTGGTAAATTATGCTACTATACATTTAATAAGGACATACCAATGCCCAAGAAATACTACATTATTGCTTCGCAAGGGATTGGTGCAAAATTCTTGAAGATCATTAAAAGCCCAGAGGAAATAAGAAAAGGACTCATTGACCAGTGGGATGCGAAATGTAGTAATGGCATAATAAGCGGTCAAAAAATAGAATTGAAAGGTTCTTTTCTTGATTATGTCAAGGCCTTTGATTTTAGTGTTGTAGATACTTATTCAATAGAAAGAATTATTGAAGAACATAGAAAAACTAATTACTTTTATTTTAGATTTGGTGGATCAATTAAGCCCCAAAGAGGTAGGAAAATGCTTCCTCCGAATATGCCTGAACAAAATGAATTCAATTATCTTAATAAAGTACTAGCGGCGTACTCTCAATATAAGAAATTAAATATTGACTTGGAGGCGCTTCAAACAATACCGGAACTGGTAACAGATTTTAATGACAATCGAATTAATTTTTATAGCGCTGAATCTTTGAAACGGTCTGTAAGGGACATATTTGCAAGTGAGGATCATTTTGGAGTTTTAAAAAGCGAAATGCACAGTGGTATTAAAGATTTCATGAAAGGCGACTTTGAGGATGGGTATAAAAAGCTAACAAAAACAATGCATGAGTCAACAAAAGTAAACTTATCCGTGAGTATTATAGATCGGGAATTACATTTTGTAACAAATGAAGACAAAAAGGGAATTTGTCATCATTTAGCTAATGAAGATCAAATAATCTGGGTGATATAATGAGTAATTTACTATTATTTAACACGCCATTGGAATTGGGCTTGAGAAGTTTATATTTATTACAAGTTGCGTTTCCTTCAAAATTCAGCCTAGATAGAGTGGTTTTTCTTGATTATTTAACGATTTATACTAAAGACTCAAATGCTTCTTTTGACAGTCTTCACCCCGAATACCCTTTAAGGGCTATAGAATTATTTAGTCGAAGGGAATCGATAAAAAAGGGGATGTTGTTAATGGCCTCAAGGGGATTAATAAATATTGAGTGTGAGGAAGATGGTTTTCTTTACTCAGCAAACTTTAATACTAAATGGTTTATAGAAGGCTTGTCAGATGAATATTCATCGAAATTATTAAGTAAAGCATCTTTAGTAGAAGAGAGATTTAGGACGTTGTCTGATATTCAACTTAAAGAGTTTGTAAATACAAATGTTAAGTCGTGGGGAAAAGAATATTCGGATTTTTTCCCTTATAAGAATGAGGTGTTGTAATGCATGGCTTCTATATTAAGGAACTGAGAATAACGGGACCAGGAATGGAAGATGCTTCTATTGTTTTGAAAAAGGGACTCAATGTTATTAACGGTCCTTCCAACACAGGCAAATCCTACATTTTTAAATGTATTGATTACATGTTTGGGGCTGACACTCTCAAAGAAATTAAAGAGAGTAGAGCGTATGAAAATATTTTTTTAGAAATGAGAGATTTTGAAAACGATAATCCGATTACTTTGCTTAGATTCATAAATAAAAAATCTATATACTACGCGTATTCGAATATTAATGATTTTTATTCTGTTAAAAACTATAAATTAAAATCAGATCATGATGCTAACCGTGATGATAACATCTCTAAATTTCTCCTTAAACTAATGGGGATTACTGAGAATAAATTTATGCTAAGTAACAAAAGTGGATTTAAGAAAACATTAGGATATCGATCTATTGCCAATTTGTCAATGATAAGTGAAACGAAAATAATCTCTGACACGGATTCCCCTATTTACAACAGAATAAAACCAGATGAAACTTACTGCAAATCAGTTCTTAAGTTTCTATTGACAGGTATAGATGATATAAATTGTGAAGAAATTGAAAAAGCAGAAATCAGAAAGGCGAAAATTGATTCTAAAATCGAGTATATAAATAATGAAATTAATAATTTAAGTGTAGAGCAAACGATATTACTGAAACAACTAGAGGATGCTTCTTTTGAGAAAGTAGTCAATATTAATGAATACTCTGAAGAAATAATAAAAATTGAAAATTTAATTGAGGGAAAACGTAGAGAAATTATTGACAAACAAAACTTACAAAACAAACTTAATTTACAGAGAAATCAGCTAACATTATTAATAGATAAATTTAAAATACTGAATAAACAATATAAAAGTGATTTGGAAAGATTGACTTTTTTGCAAAATGGTGATGATTGTCTAAAGCAAATTCATATTAATCAATGTCCAATTTGTAATAGTAAGATTGATGATGATGCATTTAATGAGGAATTCTCATTAGAGATAATGGATGCATCTCAGCAAGAAGTAGTTAAAATAAATTTACATATTTCGGAACTTAGTAAAACAATTGATTCAACAAACTTAGAGATTAAAGAAATAGAGTTAGCAAATAAAGAATACGAGCTTGAGATAAGCAATCGCAAGATAGATGTTGAAGAACTGGTATTAAGAGAATTGACTCCCTTAAGAAGCGTGTTAACGGCATATTTAGAGGTAACTAATATACAAAATAAAATAAAGAGTATTGATGAAAGAGTTTCATCAAAGTACACAGAAATCATAGGGTTAAACGAAGCTAAAAAACAAAAACAGCCTAAATTAAATTATATAAGTACGATACCTGTGGGAATATTGAAAGAATTTACTGATGAAATATTTAACACATTATCTGAGTGGGGATATGAAGGTCTAGAAACTGTTACTTTTGATGAGAAAGAACAGGATATTTTGATCAATGATCAAGCAAGGAAAAGCAATGGTAAAGGTTTTAGAGCTTTTTTCTATGCTGCTTTCTCAGTATCATTGATGAATTATTTACTTTCTAAAAATCATCCTTTTACTCGCGTGTTATTATTAGATTCTCCTGTTACAACATTAAAGGAAAATGAGCTAAAAGGTGAAGGTAAACAAGATGACGATATGATTGATGTGTCGATGCAAGATTCATTATTTATTTCATTGTCGCAAAGTAGTGATAACAAACAGATTATTATATTAGAGAATAAGGAACTTCCCGGAAAAGTTGTGAAATGTAATCACATCTCTTTTACTAAAGGAACTAGACAAGGGAGATATGGTTTTTTTCCAATGAATAATGAAAATGTTCTCGTAGAAGAAGGGGTATAACAAGTATTCTTTGTATTACAACAATTAAAGGAGTGTTTTTATGCTAAAGAGCTGGACACTGCAACAATTTAAATCTGTCAACGATAAAACTAAATTGCAAATTGCTCCATTAACGTTATTTACAGGAGCAAACAACGCTGGAAAGAGTACGATAATTCAAAGTATGTTACTTACCACACAAACGATACAAAACCCTATAGAAGATAGATCAGTTGTATTAAATGGTCACATTACTAGGTTAGGGACATTTGAAGATATTGCTTCAAATTCTTCTGATACAACAGATATATCAATTGGATTTGAACTTCAACCATTGGAACAAACCGATAAAAAGGCTCGAAGGGTATTTTTGGGAAATAGGCCAAGGAAGAATTTTAAAAATATAACTGTGGAGTGCAATTATACCTTTACTTATAATAAAAATACTGAGATGACAAATTTATACCCGCATTTAAAGAGTTGCAATGTTAAAGTGGGTAATGAAAAAAAAGTTGAAGAAATGTCAATTGAGAAAGGAGATATCTCAGAAAGTATTAAGGATTTTAAAATATCTCCTAGATATTTAGATTCATTTGAAGATGCTTTGCAATATAAAGTAACAAAAATACCGGAGTATTTGAATGAAAGGAAGTATTATAGAAATCATCCCAACAATGGGAGGCCAGCAGGGGCAAGCATGAATCATTTCTTACCCAATAGAATAACCTTAGTATATGATTTGGTTGAGGAAGAAATTTCCAAGTTGGTTGATATGGCTTCAAGTCCTACTAGTTATTATTATCGTGGAACTGATTATGAAGAATATATAACAGAAAAATTTCATGAATTAATTGTTGAGTGCCTTGACCACATTTACAAAGAAAATAACGTAAATTACAATGAAAAGCGGTCGCTTACGTTTCAAAAAGCCTTGATAAGATTTTCCGAGACTTTTTCATTAGATAAGCTAAAACGATGTTTTGATATACTATTGGCTGATGACCAAAGAAAATATACTGCGTATATGTTAGAGAGAACTTCCAAGTTAAAAGAGCTGGCGAGATCAAATAAGCCAGTTGAAAATGCTTTATTTAACGGAGATTTACCTGACTTTGCCAGTTACGCTTCAGAGTCAATAACTAATTATTTCACTAATAATGTTAAATATCTGGGTCCATTAAGAGATGAACCGAAACCAATTTATCCACATGCAGGAGCAACTGATTCACGTGATGTTGGTTATAAAGGAGAACATACAGCTGCTGTACTTGAATTACATAAGAATACTAAAATTGATTACATTTCACCTAGTGATCTAAATATTGAATCTAATACACACATTGTTAAAAATGATTTTTTAATAAGTGCAGTACTTGATTGGTTGAGGTATATGGGAGTAGTAAGTAATGTCGAGACAACGGATAAAGGGAAGCTTGGTCATGAATTAAAGGTAAGTGTTAATGAAGACATGAAATGGCATGATCTAACTCATGTGGGGGTGGGAGTCAGTCAAGTACTTCCTATCCTAGTGCTTTCTTTACTCGCTAGTAAGGGGTCAACTCTTATTTTTGAACAACCTGAATTACATTTGCATCCAAAAGTCCAAACAAGACTAGCTGATTTTTTTGTTTCAATGACTAACATTGGTAAGCAATGTATAGTAGAAACCCATAGTGAATATTTAATTAATAGATTAAGATACCGCACTGTAGTTTCTCAAGATTCAAACTTCACTAATAATATTATTTTGTATTTTGTTGAAAAAGAGAGAGGGAATTCTAAATATAAAGCAATAAGAATCAATAAATTCGGAGTTATTGAGGAGTGGCCTAAAGGTTTTTTCGATGAAAGTGAAGAGATGTCTGCATCAATACTGAAGGCGGCGATGGCAAAAAGAAAAAAGGAGTTGCATAACAGAGAATGACCACAATATTCATTGACCCTTACACCCTTGCTTACCCATCTGAAAATGATTCTAAAACCTCTGAAGACCTAGAATATTATTTAGAGAACATTTTATCATGGAGAGACTTGAGAGATATTCATTGGGCAGAGATGTTTATAAGCAAAAAAGCAAGTGACATCCTTATAGAATATAATAATTATCCATACTGGGATAATTTAAAGGCTACATTAATCAAAACAGGTCTCAATGAATTTTACCAAGCGAGAGATATCATTGATGTGGTAGACGGACTTTTACAATTACGTTCAATTGAAGAAAAGTTAGATTTAATTGATGTTCTTTTTGATGATGTTGAGGTTGCTCCAGACGATTATCTAGAACCAAGGCCTACAGTTTACACTGATGAATTCAAGCGAATTCTTGTATTAATGGCTCTTGATTCTCATCTAAATCTCGAAAATGATAATTTATTAATATCAAGGGATATAGAACATAACAGAATAAGTGTTAAAAGTGAAATACAAGTTTGCGAATTTAATGATGAGAAAAATGCATTATCATTTCCATTGCTACTTGAACGTGACTTTACTTCGTGTATTCATATTTCAGATTTATTATTGAATATAAGTCCAATTATATTATGGAAAAAATCAAAAATGAAAAGCGAATATACTGAAATACTGAAAATCTTTATTTATCAAAGACTTGCTAAAATGGGGCAAGATCCCGATATTATTCCGCAATGGAAATTTGGAAGAGAGTTCTTAAATTCATGTCGTAGTTTAGGCTTCCTACATCAGGAATCGAAAATAAACTCTTTATTAAGAGCATGTGCCGATACAATAATAAGTCAAAATCTAAATTCTGTGCATGCATTAAGAATAAATGAAAGTGGAAATAGCCCTCAAATATCAAGAAACGAAGATAAAGCATGGAGAAGAGATATAGATTATGAATACCATTTACATTACTGGCAAACAATTGATGGACCAGAATTAGCTTCTGTAGTTGTTCATAACGATATGGTTATTCCAGCTTAGATTCAGTTTTGATCAAAAAAGTTTTATTCTGGTCACATTTTTGGTCACTCCATTTAATTTTTAAGCGCCACGGCATACTCGAACACAGAAACATAAAAAGTTAAAAAGCTTTGTCCCAAAAGGCTTTCCTCCGCTATTACCTTAACGTACAAAACCCCGTCTCTCCACTGGCAGCGAAGAGGTCAGGGGTTCGAGCCCCCTAGGCTCCACCAAACAATAAATTCAATCCACTTCATCCGAAGTGGTTTTTTTATTGTTTAATGGAGCCCACCAAGGGGGAAGACCGCTCGCACGAAGCGAATGCGGAGGAGCACGGTGTCTGAATCCACCGCTAAGCATTACATTATTGAAATAGTTTCTGTGAAAGTTTAATCAAAATTTCGATATCTTGGGATTCAGTCCGCGTGGATGGAATCGGTAAGTAGGTTTCGAAGGGAGTACTTCTAATGGAGGAGCACAGCTTCAGAATCGACAGCTAAAAGTCCTCGTCGAATATGCTTCGTAAGTTATTTAATCAAAGATTCTGACATCCCGTGACGGAAGGCGAGAATACATGAGTTTTTAGATTGTCAACATAAAACTGAACCACTTATATAAGGGCATACTCCTGGCTTCAACAGGAGTTAGATAATCTGGTGTTCCGTGAATCCAATGATAATTAAACCAATGGTCGTAATCATGGAGTTCAACATCAAGCTGCTCTTCCGTAAGGAAATGCGCTTGGTTAGCGAATTCCGTCTTGAAAATTTTAAATGTTGCTTCCGCACCAACATTATCGTAGGGACAGCCTTTTCGGCTAAGGGAATGTGAAGCACCAAACGTTGTCAAAGCCTCAGAAACGAGCTTATTAATACCCCCATCCGCTAGGACATATCGCTGGGAGCGAAGAAGTCATGTAGAGAAAATAGTGTTAGTATAAAAGGATATTGGGGAACTTTTAAATCGAAGATGAAGTCGAAAAGCCGCATCAAACAGGCATACTGTTCATGTAGCTTTTATCGTATGATATTCAAGCTAGAAGGAGTATGAGGATTTAAGCTCATATTCGCAAAATCTTTAATGGGCTGTCAGATTTAAAGCGCAGTGCAGCGAAAAACACGCTCGGGTCGTCTAAAAAGGTGGAGGTGGTAATTCAGTGAAGCCGGCCGGCTCGAATAACAAGGAAAATTTCCCGAAAGATCCCTCTCAAGCTTTAGAGCAGCTGATGGAAAGCTATGGCTCGACGGTCATGCGCACCGCTTATTTTTATACCGGTGATCGGCATTTTGCCGAGGATATCAGTCAGGAGGTATTCCTTCGCGCTTATCGCAACTGGAACTCGTTTCGTGGAGATAGCGCGATTAAAACATGGTTGACGACGATCGCCATAAACGTTTGTCGGGACAAGATGGGCGTGCGGATGTTTACGGAACAGCCGACCGATCCCAGTCGGATGGAGCGGGGACGGACATTCAACGTGGAAGAAGAAGCGCTTAAAAGATTGCAGAAAAGCGAGATTTTGCGGCATATGCTGCGTCTGCCTCTGCCGTACCAGGAGGCTTTGTATTTATATTATTATCTGGACTTGGACACACGGGAAGTTGCGAAAGCGACGTCGTCACCCGAGGGTACCGTGAGAAACAGACTGCATCGGGCACGTGAGGCGTTGGCTCGGGAAATGCGCAAGGAGGAAATAATCGATGACGGACATGGAGCGTAATTTACGTCAACATTTGCAAAAGGAGTCGGATGATATGTTGTTTTCTAAAATGGAATTGAGCGATAGCGTTAAACAGAAGATCAGGAAGCAAGCCGCCGCGGAACAGAGAAGCCGCCACCGATTCGTTCTTCCGAATGCCTGGCTTGCAGGAGCGGCAGCGCTGATCGCGGTAGTCGTCATAGTGACTGGATTGCCGATGCTGCAAGAGCCCGCCGCAGTACCGACGCCAACGGATAATTCGTCGGAAACCGTGCTGCCCGGAAACGGAGGAGCCACAGGTTCGGAGTTGTCCCAATTGATTACAACTCCATTCGGAACGGCGGAGGCAGCGAAATCAACTTTCGGTTCGGGTGTGCATGTTCCTCAAGTCGCTCCGGAAGGCTTCAAGCTGACCGAGATCGTCGGCGTCGGAATTAAGGACCAACCACTCAGAGATTTGAACTTCACATACGGCTCGGGTGATAAGACGGTGACATTCAGTGCGAGTCGCATGCCGGCGGCATTCCCGACGGACCTGTTCACACAGACCAAAGTAGGCGGAGCGGACGGCTTTATTTTCGAGCAAGCCGAGTTCACGGAGCTGTTCTGGGTTGTTGACGGCATTCAGTATGGCATGTCTGGTCCGATTTCGGGCAATGAGGCCATGAAGGTAGCCGAATCGGTTGAGCCTTAATGAGTTGATGCGTGTATATCGTGAATGAATTGAACGCCCCACCCGTCGAGGTGGGTTTTTTTGGTCAGTAAAGGATTTATTACAGGGTATTATCATGCTTTGACTTCATAGACTCCCCCAACCGTGATACTGTACTTATTGATGCTGACACTATTAAGAGAAATTGTACCTTGAGCGAAAGCTAGATAAATTGGGGTAGTGTAATATCCCCATACGGGAGAGCACATCGCTGGCAGCAATGTGATTAGCGGTTTGATCCCACTAGGCGCTATCATAATAAACAAATCATCCATGCCCTTAGGACGTGGTTTTCAGTTTGTTGATGGATAGACTAGGGGAGATACATCCCAATAAATTCGCCCGTTTGAAGGGACTAAAAGCAAACACCCCTTGATACCTAATCTTAGTCTATCAGCCGTAAAGCAATGATACATGTAATAATGCCTACTATGGATATAATACGCATCGGTGAAATAGGCTCTTTATATAGGAGGATTCCTAGCGTGACTGCGCCCACCGTGCCAATTCCGGCCCATACAGTATAAGCGACGCTAAGCGCTAACGTTTCCAGTGCCATCGAGAGTAAAGTCAAGCTGACAGCAAATGCGCCCAGCATGAGGAGGTAATTGCCCCATGTCTCACGTTCGGAGGAGCGCTTCAATCCGATAAAGCCGATCATTTCGAATCCTCCCGCTACGAGGAGATATAGCCATCCCATACGTCAACCGTCCTTCCTTGTAGTATGGCTTGATTGCTTCAATAGAATAATGAACATGACGAGCATGGCTACCAAACCTAACTCGATTGGCTGTATCGCTTCACCGAATATCGTGATATCTAGAATGATAGTTCCTACAGCACCGAAGCCTGTAAACACGGCGTATATGGTCCCCAATGGCAGCGTTTTGGCTGCTTTCATAAGGAAATGAAAGCTGAACACAAATATCATCACTAGGAGTGGGCCTCCGAGCATATCTACTTTTAATAATCCGGCCCAAATAATTTCGAATACGCCGCCAAGCAGTAAATAAAGCCAGCCGGAACGTACCGGTGTGGTTTGTTTTGGATAAGCCGCAGACAACCCTGCTTGATCAGCTGATACACACTGTTTTTTGACATCGGCTATTTTCACTTTAGTTGAAGTCTTTTGCAGTGGGGGATGCTCTTCGTTCTGCTTGGAAACCAACCGCACAAACAAATATGAACAGCAGTCGATTGCATAGAGAACGGCCCATAACGTTACGATGTATACACCTGATTGCGAATGGTAGTAACCCGACTTTCCCTCTATAATCGATAACCGCAATTGTTCTAACCTATCAGATAGTTCGATCCCGCTGTGAATGAACAAAAACAGCAGAATATGAATAACAAGAATCATAAGAGTGTGAATTAACAAGTGAATGGCTCTACGGCTATTTCTCATTCAGCAAGACTTCCTTTCCGTCAAGCCAAACTTCCATCATTCGATTCACATATTCAATTAACTTGACATCATGACCATAAACTGGCGAATCTCCACTTGAGTTTGGAGACAGCATCGACCAATACTTTTCAAGCAGTTTCTCATTGCCTTCGAATATCTGGAGGGCCCAATGCCATAGCCGCTCTGCTAATTGTTGTATAGGTTCGGAATCTGGCGGCATCTCCATCTGTGCACGAATTTCTCCAAGCAGTTCGATGTAGATTGCCATTCGTGGATCTTGACTGCCCATCACTGGAAGTCGGGAAATAATGTGTTCTTCCTCAGATGTGAATGTGTTCTTCTCAAAATAGGGAGGAATGACGCCTTGTTCGATTTCCCGATGCTGTAGTGAATCCAGCAACTCCCTCAATTCCTTGGCTTGCAGCTTTCCGCTTGTACCTATCGCGTGAATTGCCGTTTGCAGCATATATCTTCTACGTTCGAGGTCCTCCTGCAGGCCTTCGACCCAGGAAATCTGGAGTTCTAACGATTCGACCCAGGCTATCTTCTCCTCTTGCTGTGTCATTTTTTGCACGCCAAGCAGCTTGGCAATTTGAGTCAAAGAATATCCGAGAGACTTGAGCAACAGGATTTGCTGTAACCGAATTAAATCCTGCTCACTGTAGTCGCGATATCCGTTGTCCTTCACAACATGAGGGCACAGCAGGCCAATCTGATCGTAATAATGCAGCGTTCGCCTACTGACGCCGGTAAGTTCAGTCATTTTTCCTACGTTATACATCATTGATCACCTCACCATAAGTATAAACTATGACGTAAGAGTTACAGTCAAGAAAACTATTTCGAAGAATATACTTTATCAGCAATTAGATCAAGATTCACACATCCCTTAGTTGGTGATTTTGATAGAATAAGAAATATCCCCCTAGGCTCCATAATCAATTAGTTTACTAAAAAAGTCGCAGTCTTGTTGCTTGAAGCAACAAAACTGCGACTTTTAGAGACCTCCCCCATAATGGTAATGGGAGGTCCTTTTTTCGTAGTTAGAAAGAAATATTTTAGGTATTGACGCCATTGATAGTAGTGCCAAAACCGAAGGTGCGAGCACTCTTTTCTATATGAAGACCTTCAAAAAGTCGTTCAGATTAACGGTTAATTACATCACCAGTGGAAATAAGTCCTTGTTGAATGGCTTGATTTACCCATGTCGTCAATGAAGTGCCGGGAATTACCGAACGTAATTTGGAGTCTACATGATTGGATTGCGGCATGGATGCGGTATTCGCTGTAACCCAATGATACAAACCTGCTAACCCAGAAGCAGTCTCCTTGCCTAACATGGGGCTAATAGCGGCCTCAAATGTTTCGACAGGTAGGGAAAAGAATTGTATTTCTTGTTTTAGGGATTGACTGAATAGCTCAGCCAATTGATTGCCAGTAAGCGCTTCAGGACCAGTCACTTGAAGGGTTTGACCTGCTAGCTCTGGATGATTTAGTGCGTAAACAGCAAAGTCTGCGGTATCCTCAACACTAACCCAAGCGATAGCTTCTTCGGCAGGGACAGGATAAGCCAATGTACCGTTGTTAAGTATACCTGGAATAATGAAATTCTCCATGTATAGTGTGGGCTGAAGAATGATAAAGGGAATACCGCTTTGTTTGACATAGTCGATAAGTTCTCTTTTGATTTCTAAAGCAGCTGTATTCGTAACCTGTTCCGGTACGTAAACGCTAGTATTGACCACTAATAGCTCTATATTAGCTTCTTTAGCTGCGTCGACTGCATTTTGGAAATAAAGACGAACTTGGTGTAGGTCAAAGTCAACCGGCATAAGCAGCAATACTTTATTTACTCCCTTATGTGCTTCGGCCAAACCAGCGGGATCGGCTAAATTTCCAATGACCGCAGAGATGCCTTGTTCGATAAGTTGATCGGCTTTTTCTTTACTCCTTGCAATCGTTCGAATGGTGTAACCCTCCGTAACTAATTTTCGCGCCGCGGCTCCTCCTTGTACACCTGCTGCACCATAAACAAGAATATTATTTTTATCAGTCATGATCATCATCCTTTCGGTTAGATCTCCGAACTTAAAAAAGCTCGTTTGAAAATGTTTCGGAGATGTGTTAATACTAATAGAAACATGTTATTTATGTAAGTACGCACATAAAAGATATGTAGTATCATTTTGGATACTAAAGGAGGGAAGTAATAGTGGGGAATCTGGAAATTCAATGTCCAGTGGAGGTAACGGTTAAATTAATCGGCGGCAAATGGAAGCTTGTTATTTTACATCAACTGGCAACTCTTGGCGTCAAAAGGTTCAATGAATTACGAAGAATATTCCCCGATATTACTCAGCGAACATTGACCCGCCAATTGCGGGAGCTTGAGGAAGACGGACTTGTGAATCGTAAAGTATACTCGGAAATACCCCCAAAGGTTGAGTACTCCTTATCAGAAACGGGGGAAAGCTTAATTCCCATTTTATTAAATGTAAGGGATTGGGGTATATCCTATATGGATCAAAACCAAAAGAAGGCAGAAGCAAATCAAGAGTGACGACATCTCACTTATTAAGCAAATCAGAAATTGGTTGGGCAAATATAAATGGATGTCAGAACTACTGAATGAAGAAACATCATATCGATCCCTCTAATTAATCAGACACACAATGAACTGCCTTCTATGAAGGTAGTTTTTGTTTTGGGAAAAATAGTAAATCGATTCATTCTCCGTTCACATGTTTTTGATAAGCTCTGATCAGCAAGTTAAGAACTTAGCATCAAAAATATGCTGAAGCAGGAGGTTTATTATGACATCATCTATGAAGAAATTTTCTCGCAAAACGATTTTATTCGTATTATTAGTCACTTTGGTGGGGGTGGGATTGTTAGAGTTACAGATACCCATATCAGCCACTCATACGACTAAACTGTTAGCAGCTCAAACAGAGGTTACTGAGGAAGATTTAAACGATAACGTAAAGTTGACCGCATTTATTGATGGTCTAATGAACGGACATTTGGACACATACAGTATTCCAGGAGCAGTAATATCTATTGTAAAGGATGGCAAGGTGCTGTTAGCCAAAGGATACGGTCACTCTAATCTCGAAGAGGGTAGAGGGGTTGATCCAGAGAAAAATCTGTTCCGAATTGCTTCTACAACAAAGCTGTTTACATGGACAGCTGTCATGCAATTAGTTGAACAAGGGAAAATTGATCTCGATAAGGACGTAAGTACTTATTTAAAAACAGTCCAAATACCAAAATCCTATTCCGAGCCGATTACGATGCGACATCTTATGACTCATACTGCTGGATTCGAGGAAGGCGGTGTGGGCTATCAAATTACAACAGACGCTAAGAAGTTGCCGATATCTATTTCTGAAACACTAAATAAACATATGCTTGCTCGCGTTCAGGCTCCAGGCGAAATGATGTCTTATTCCAACTTTGGGGCTGCACTAGCAGGTTTAATCGTAGAAGAAGTTAGCGGAATGGCTTACAACGACTATATACAAAAGAATATATTTGATCCGCTAGATATGAAATATGCTACCGTTCAGGAGCCCATTCCTGCATCATTAGAGCCATATTCGGTGCTAGGATATGCGCGAGAGAATGGTCAATTTGCAACTAAACCGCCAACTTATGAAGGTGGATTCCGACCTGCGGGTTCGGGCGCAGCTTCCGCACAAGATATGGCTCATTTTATGATTGCCCATTTACAGGATGGTCGTTTTGGGGAGAAAAATATTTTTAAACCTGAAACGGCACAGCTCATGCATTCGCTAGCTTTTCAGTTTCACAAAGATATGCCGGCATGACGCTTGGTTTCTACGAACTAAAGATGAATGGATTGAGGATTATTTCTCATGGGGGCGCTGATACACTATTTAATACGGAGCTATATCTTGTACCAGATAAAGGGATCGGAATTTTTGTTTCATATAGTGGTGGTGAAGGTGCAACAGCTGCAGTAGGATTATCAAAAACGTTCTTCGATCGTTATTATCCTTTGAAGGATGTTGACCTGCCACTAAGCACTGGCGAATTACAGGATTCAGTAAATAAATATTCAGGTTTCTATCAATTCACACGACGTAACCATTCGGATATCGATAAGTTTTATAGTTTTATGTCACAAATAAGTATTGCTGTTTTAGATAATCGACTTACGATTGGAAGCGGGCCAGAGCAATTAGTGTATGCTCCAGTCGAAACGAATCTATTTCAAGAAGTTGGTGGGACAAGTCAGATAGGATTCCGTACTGATACTTCAGGAGAAGTCACCCATTTGCTTCTGGATTTTCTCCCATCCATGCCGCTAGAACGTGCACCACTTATTAATCAATCGAAGTTTTGGTTTACTTTAATCGGAATTTCTTCATTTCTGTTCATCACCGTATTGCTCGGATTCGTTTATCGTAAGCGTGAGATTAAAGTGATGCCGAAAGAGCAAAAGTGGTTCATTCGATTATCGTTAGTTACTTCAGTCTGGGCACTACTATCATTGGTCGTAACATTTGTTGTCGTATTAAATATGGACTTACTGGATCGACTTAGTCGTATAACACCAGAGCTTTCGATCTACCTTGTAATGCCGATTATACTTATTACTTTGACCGTCGCAATGATCATCTCTAGTTTCTTCATTTGGAAAAATAGTTATTGGACGTTGCTAAAGCGAGTACATTATACGCTTGTTGCATTGTCGGCTCTAATCACGTGTTTGTTTTATTATCATTGGAATCTGATCGGTTGGCAGTTTGGTTGATGTAATGATGCAACAAGTTAGCAGGAGCACGATACCATTTGGGAGGCATATACGATCATGGTGAAAATTTTAATAGCGGATGATGACGCTCATATCCGTGAGTTAATCCCCTTATTTTTGAGTAATGAAGGATATGAAATTGAAGAGGCAAGTGATGGAGCGGAGGCACTATCAATTGTAGAAAATAACCGCATCGATTTAGTTGTTTTAGATATTATGATGCCGAAAGTAGACGGTTGGGAGTTGTGCAAGGAAATTCGTCAGTTAGATTCGAATATTCCTTTATTGATGGTTTCGGTCAAAGGGGAGACGGGGCAAAAGGTGAAAGGGTTCCAGCTTGGAACGGACGATTATTTGACTAAGCCATTTGATCCGATTGAACTTGTAATGAGAGTTAAAGCATTGCTAAAGCGATATCAAATTATCTCTTCACAAACGCTAATGCTGGGTGGTATAGAGCTAAATCGTCGTAATTATCAAGTGATAAGAGGAAAATTATGAAGGAGATGATCGAACCGTCGATGTTCATATTAAGCGGCTAAGAGAACGATACGCCAACGATACGCAACATTTTCAAATCGAAACTTATAGGTTAGTACTATCATGATCAAATCGTTATACATCCGAGTAATTGGCACCTTTTTGGTCGTTATTATGATTAGTTTATTGTCCTCCTTCTATATAGGCAGGTCCCTTTTCAAAAAAGAAATAAGCCGTATTGGACAGAATGATATGATTGCAGTGGGTGAAGAAATAATCGCTCAATATGAACAAACAAAACCAGACGATCGAGATGAATTTATACAGCGTATGGTGAAAGTGTCTGCACATCCGATACATCTATACAAAAACTCAGATGAAGTGAAATTTTATAACTTAAAAAACACGACAAAGATCAAAATTTCGAATGAATCGATTATTAATCGGTTGATGTTGCTCGTATTATTAGTTGGGATTGTGATTGGATGTGTATGTATTGTTGTTGCTGCAAGATATTTGGTGAAGCCTCTGCAAATATTAACACAAGCAACGAAGCGATTAGCAAAAGGCGATTTCGATGTAGAAATAAAAACAAAAAGCACAGACGAAATTGGCGTATTGACGCAAGGATTTAATGAGATGGCAAGCGAACTGAAACAGCTGGAGAAGATGCGGCAAGATTTTGTAACCAATGTTTCCCACGAAATTCAAACACCGTTAACGTCTATTTCTGGATTTGCTATGGCATTGAAAAACAGACAATTGGTAGCCGAAGCTAATCGTAATCATTATTTAGATATCATCATCGCAGAAAGCAGTAGGTTGTCTAGACTTAGCGACAATCTGTTAGAACTCGCATCATTAGACTCAGAACAACATCCATTCGAACCGGCTAAATATAATCTGAGTGAGCAAATTAGAGGGATTGTTGTTACATGTGAACCACAGTGGTCGGCCAAAGAACAAAAAATAGATCTGCATATAGATAATTCGGTCACAATATTGGCTGATCAAGATCAGCTTAATCAAGTATGGATGAATTTACTCGGCAATAGTATCAAGTTTACTCCGCCAAACGGACATATTGAAATAAGTCTTACTCAGTCAGGTAATGAAATCATTATTGCCATAACTGATTCAGGGATTGGAATCGCACCTGAGCAAATTGATTTTGTATTTGACCGATTTTACAAAACAGATCCTTCACGAAATCGAAACATTAGCGGCAACGGTCTAGGATTAGCTATTGTGAAAAAAATCATTACATTACATCAAGGAATAATTGAAATAAAAAGTCAAACAGATTAAGGTACAACCGTAATCGTATATTTGCCTATTGATGTGTTTGAAAAATCATACTGATTTAGCGAGATAAAAATGTCCCACCGAAAAAGTGCAGGACATTTTTATTTATGTATTCGACAGTTATTACAGCTCACGGTGCTTAAAATCAATGTAATTTGAATGCTATTAGCATGCCATTATTTTAGAAAACGCGTGAGAACTTGCAGTACCACTTCAGGATTCGGCATATGATCTTCACCCTTTAGTTTAATGTACTCTGCATGAGGAATTGCATTGCTTATTTGGTCCGCTACTTCATGTATAGATGTGGGACTTTTTTCGCCTATAATTATTTGAGTAGGAGTAATAAGTTGTGATATTCGTTCAACAGGGGGCAATTCTTTAGCTATCAACGTATCATAGGCAAGTGTTGGTGCGAGGGTCAGCATAGTTGACCACTGCGGTGATTGTTGCATATAGCCAATGACTTCTTCTGGAATACCGATACCCTCCAAGAAATAACGAATTGCTTCGTCATGGTTACCCTGATCTAACATTTTCTTTAGTACTTTACTTAATGCAATAAATTCTTTTTGGTTTTCCTCATCATGAGAATATGCGGGATCATAGATAACAAGCTTACTCACTTTATCACCAAGAAGCATAGCCGCTTCGAGAGCAAGAATAGCGCCAGACGAATGACCGTAGACAAATGCCTCTCCACCAGCAACATTAATCATTGCTTCAATGTCTTCAAGTTCACGCTCAATTGTGTATGGCAATGTGTTGCCACTGTCACCGCGTCCGCGTCTGTCATAATTGTAGACGGTAAATTGTTCTGCAAACACTGTAGCGTCATGCAAAACCGGTTCAAATGAACGAAAACAGGTTGCTCCAGTCACGAAAATAAGTGCAGGGCCGTTGCCGTAAACATCATAAGCTATCGTTGTTCCGTCTTTCGATTTAGTCGTTTTCATTATTTTCCCTCCATATAAATCGATAGTTAATCTTAAGTTAATTATCGCTTAAATAGATACGTAACGTTTCTTCTGGATTGCTACATTCATTAGTAGTAATATTATCATTCCGCTGCAATAGATAAGCAAAAGGCCTCCTAGTTCAGAGAAACTAGGAGGCCTTTTAATCGTTATTAAGACTTTAACTTTCCGATGTACCTCAGTTATCGCTTCTTCTGATTGTAGTTAACTTTTTATCTCTATTGCCTGGGCCAATTGCGAGCGCAGTTCTTTTGGCTACATTTGTGCAAATGATAGCAATTGCTATATAGTCCATTCTAAAAGAGACGCTAGATAATCGCCGATTAACGATAATAGGTGTAACATTGCTAAATGGAGTTGGCACCATGGTTTTTTCCTCAAACTATATTTCAAGGTCTTCCATCAATCTCTCAATATATATGCGGTAATGGACTTCTTGTCGGTACTTTGATTGTTATTGTATTGGAGCAAGTATGGAGGGCAGATTGAGCAACTTTATAGAAGCGATTCGTTAAAGCTCTTCGATGATCCACTTTTCCCAAGTTCCAGCAACTATACGTTTTAGCATGCTGCTTTTACTTAACCTAGGTCCTTTAATGTCGCTTTTGTTGACAATGATTATCGTTATCTACTATGATCATTGTTGATTGCATAAGAGATTACTGCTGGCAGAGTTCAGCGGATCGTCGGCCGGGAGAGGTTAAAGAATGAACTGGGAAGAGTATATTCAAATGTGGGATCACGCATTCATACAGCTGATAGATATTAGACAGCTTCATATAAGCAATCATGGTAAGCAACAACATCTTTTCCCCACCAGTGGTTATATTTATGTCGTACAAGGGAATGGAACGATATGGCTTGATGAAGATAAACATGTATTCGATCGATTCTATCTGCTTCATGCGGGAAAAGGGAGCCGTATTCGAATAGAAGTTGGACAAGAAGACGTTACGTATTATTACTTATTATATAGAGGGAATATTCCGAGTAAAGCGAGTGGTGCAATTTTAAAGCTTTATCACATGAACAATCCTTTTCAACTTCAATTTGCTAGCCGACCAATTGCTCCTGTCGTATTATACCGTCATGTGGATGCGATGTACGAAGAATGGAATCGTAGAGAGATTTTTGAACGGTTTCATGTGAAAATTCGTTTTTATCAATTTGTTCACACATTGGTTAAGCAGCTTCATTTACAAGGGGTTGCTACTAAAGAAATAGATACTGTTGAACAGATTATTCAGTACATACATGAACATTATAATGAAACGATTACCCTTGAGTATTTGGCTGAGGTATGGAATTACAGCATCCAATATTTATCGAGACAGTTCAAACATCGTACTGGGAGAAGTCCAATAGAATATGTCATTCAAACTCGAATGGCTAAAGCGAAGGACTTAATGGTCCGAACTGATGCAACTGGGCAAGAGATAGCTGAGAGTGTTGGATATTATGATTTGTTTTATTTTTCACGTCTGTTTAAGAAACAAGTAGGAATGACCCCCGTTCAATACAAAAAGATGGTGAAGGAGGGATCATTAGTTTCAGATCGTCCATGGGAAGAGTTCGTATCCTCCATGGGCAAGTATATCTCTGATTGCTATAATGATGGTGATAATCATTATCAATTAAAGATTGAAGGGGACAAACAGATGTTGAAGAGAATGAGAACGAAAATAGGATTAACGATGATGCTGGTATTAACGTTGTTGCTTGCAGCCTGTGCAAATGGGAATACAAGTCCAACTAATCAGAATACAGCAGGCGGGAAATCAAATGTGGGTACGGAAACAACACAATCTACATCTTCAAATCAAACAAAATCCGAAACAAGTATGCGAAAAATATCAACAGTAATGGGCGATGTTAATGTTCCTGCAAATCCTGAACGTATAGTTGTTGACTGGGATTTGGGACCAGTCTTAGCTGTAGGGGTAACGCCAGTTGGAGCATCAAATACACAAATGAACTATGCAGCATTTCTAAAGCCATTTTTACCGGAAACAGTTGAAGATATTGGTGCAGAAGGAAGTATTTCTTTTGAAAAAGTATTGTCGCTTACGCCAGACGTTATTATCACTTGGAATAAAGAAGCGTATGAAAACTATTCGAAAATTGCTCCGACCGTCGTATTTGATACAAGCCAATATGCAACGATCCATGAAGAGATTACAGCAATGGGCTATATTTTGGACAGAGAAGAAGAAGCTAAAAATTGGCTCATAGACTTTGACAAACGGACAGAGGCTGCCCGTACTAAAGTTAAAAATGCAATTCCAGCAGATGAAACGATCTCTATTGTGGATTATATTACGGTAGACGATTTCTTAATGGTAATCGGAAAAAATGGTGAAAGAGGGGGTAGAGCAGCTTACGAGTTGTTAGACCTTAACCCTGCTCCTAAAGTAAAGAGCGAAATTATTGACCAAAAGAAAGATCGTATTGAAGTGTCTTGGGAAACGGTAAATGATTACGTAGGTGATTATGTCATTGTACTTAGTGTTAAAGGCAAAAAACCACCTGAGTTGCCTATGATGTGGAAAAACTTAGATGCAGTCAAAAATAATCGTGTCATTGTAATTGAAATGGAAAATTATTTTGCTGCGGATTCATTTTCATCCCTATTACAAGCAGAAGATATTGCGGATAAGATCGCTAAGCTTGCTGAAACTGCTAAGTAATCAACAAAAGAAGGTAGCTCCGACTAGTCGGGGTTACCTTCTTTTTAGTTTGCTCGAAGGCGATCCGAGCGGATATGTCCGCGTTCCGCTAGCAGCCATTTAAGCGGAGCGGGATTTGGTTCAGATAATAAAAATTGTATAAGGGGGAGCAGTCGATCAAAGATTTGACGAGATTCATCAATTTTCCCTGAACGGAACAGATCATAGGTGTGAACAAACTGATCACTATCCAAATTCGCGCTGGCCAAAATACCGCCTTTTCCACCCGTACATAATGACGAGAAAAAAAGGTCATCTTCCCCGCACAAAACCGGTTTGTCCATCGAACGAGCCAGCTTGAAAAATCGTTTAATATTGCTTGTATCTTCTTTCATACCAATGACATGATTCATTTCCATAATTGCTTTTATCGATTCTAGCGCTAGTGGTACACCTGTGAAATTAGGGGTATCATGCAAAATAACAGGCAGCTCAGCTTC
Source organism: Paenibacillus sp. L3-i20 (assembly GCF_022180385.2). Taxonomy (GTDB): domain Bacteria; phylum Bacillota; class Bacilli; order Paenibacillales; family Paenibacillaceae; genus Pristimantibacillus. Next base: position 1,218,083 of record NZ_BQME02000002.1, on the reverse strand, counting down.
TGCAAGTGCTCGGAAATGCTGAATGATGCCGCTTTGAGACGTACGATTGTTGTAAGGAGCGGGAACAAGTGCTGCATCAGCTCCTAGTGATTTTGCCCAAGCTATTTTTTTAATAATAGTTGTCGTATTGCTGAGCCCTGTTCCAATAATCAACGGAATTATCCCAAGTGCTTTGCGGGCAGTAATGATGAGTGTCTCCAGCTCAGATGTTGCGATCACCTTTGATTCCCCGATCATTTCGTTAACGACGATACCATGGACGCCTTTTTTCACTAAACGTTTAACGTGTTCCTTAAATGATTTCACATCTAAATTTCCGTGATCATCAAACGGTGTCACGACTGGGACGATTACGCCTTTTAACGTTTGTTGTATAAGCATAGTGTACAACTCCAAACTCAGAGGAATGTGTGCAAATAAGTATTGTTGCATCAATATAAAGCTTTTTTTACAAAAAGTAACCAACCATTCGACTATGCTTTTGAGCAAACCGGTTGGGTAGTTGCAACGGCTGGTTAGGGAAATGTTGGATTGGATGGTTACGTCTATTGATTTAATTAACATCGCACCGCTAGTTACTGATAGAAGACAGCTTGTTCTGCATGGAAAAGCGGGGATTCCGAGCATGAAGTGTCACAACTGCTTGGGGCGTTGCGACATATGACTGAGATGTTTAGTAAGGGCAGCAGGGGCGATGGCACTGAGCGGAGCAATTATAACACGGTAATACCAGCCGCCCCGCAATTTTTAATATCACCAAGAGAAGCGATTTATTCTACAGTTGAGCATTTGGAATTGATACAGTCTCATGGTTATATATGTGCAGAGTTCATCTATGTGTATACACCAGGAATTCTAATCCTTATGCCTGGGCAGCTCATTACTCGGTATACGCTGGACTACAACATGCGTCATATAGAAGCAGGACTCCCGGTTAAGGGGCTCGATTACTACTTTGCAAAAGATAAATATCTCATACAAGATTAATAGAAGAGATTTAGGCACCGTCCCAATAGTAGAGAAATCTACCGTTGGACCGGTGCCTTTTGATTTGACGGCTAGTAATCCGAGGAAATTGGGTTATAGTGGTGTGAACTTGCGCTTGAAGTCTATTAGCCCGACCCAATCGGTTTACACTTTCACCTTTGTTTACTGCGTGGCAAGCAATCCAATATTGTTGCAATTTGTTGAACATGGTTGGTTGTATGTTGACGTTCAGCGGCTGGTGACACCTTTATCGTTCTCTTATAAAGTGAGATAGATTCAAGAACGAATGGAAGTCGATAGGAGCTGAGAAGTTTGAAATTATCCAAAGCCTACAAGCGGCTTGCAGCGGTACTGATGTTTGGTATGTTGCTACTAATTACTGGTTGCACGGAAAATATCGTCGTGCTGAATCCGAAAGGACCGATTGCAGAACAGCAGCGGGACTTGATGATCACATCCACTTTGTTATGCTTTATCGTTATTATTCCTGTCCTCATTATGACGGCAGTTATCGTCTGGCGATATCGTGACAGAGAGGGAAGGAAGGCAAAGTATACGCCACGATGGGAGCATAGCACCAAGCTCGAAATCATCTGGTGGGGTATACCGATTATTGTCATTTTAGTACTTGCAGTCGTTACTGTAAAAGCCACATACGCATTGGAACCCTCCAAACCATTGGCATCTGAACAAGAGCCAATAACGGTACAGGTTACATCACTTAATTGGAAGTGGCTGTTCCAGTATCCGGAACAGGGGATAGCAACGGTTAATGAACTGAAGATTCCAGAAGATGTGCCCATCCGATTTGAGATTACGGCAGATTCTCCGATGAACTCCTTCTGGATTCCACAGTTAGGCGGTCAGATGTATGCAATGTCAGGAATGGCGATGACTCTTTATTTGCAAGCGGACGAGCAAGGGGAATATTGGGGTTCCGGCGCCAACTTTACGGGTACCCACTTCGGGGATATGTATTTTGATGTAGAAGCAACTTCCCGCGAAGAGTTTGATGAATGGGTAAAGGGAATCAAAGACGAATCACCCCCATTATCGCTAGAAGGTTACAAGCAATTGGCTGAACCTGCTACATCTGAAGTTCAAACGTTCTCTTCGTTCCCTGAAGGGTTGTTCGAAATGACCGTGACCAAATACGGCGCATCGCATAATCATGGCTTGTCATGGGAAGATGCACAAAAGTTTGAGCTTGAAGAAACAAAGGCAGGTCAAAACAAGTAAGGAGAGAGTTACTCATGTGGGAGAAAGTGAAGGAATTCGCTTCCGAATTTTTTGTAACGGGAGATCCAATGATCTATGGTGCAGATGTCAGTATCGCACTTACGATTATTGCCATCGTTTCCGTATTGACTTATTTCAAGAAGTGGAAATGGCTGTGGACGGAATGGCTTACAACCGTCGATCATAAAAAAATCGGTATTATGTACATTATATCCGCCTTTTTGATGTTGTTCCGCGGTGGGGTGGATGCGCTGCTTATGAGAGCGCAATTGATTGCGCCAGAAATGAGCTTTTTGACACCGGATCATTATAACCAAATTTTCACGACACACGGCGTAATTATGATTCTATTTATGGCGATGCCATTTATGTTCGGTTTGTTTAATGTGATGGTTCCGCTTCAATTAGGGGCGAGGGATGTTGCATTTCCATTCCTGAATGCGCTTAGCTTCTGGTTGTTCTTCGCCGGAGCGATGTTGTTTAACCTATCGTTTATTATTGGAGGTTCCCCTGATGCGGGGTGGCTCGCATATCCGCCTTATTCGGAGTTAATGTACAATCCGGGAGTTGGACAAGACTTTTATATTTGGGGTATCCAAATTTCAGGTATAGGTAGTTTGATGACCGGTATTAACTTTATCGTTACTATTTTGAAAATGCGTGCCCCAGGTATGAAATTGATGAAGATGCCGATGTTCCCTTGGTCGGTATTGTCGAGTTGTATTGCGATTATCTTCTCATTCCCAATTCTTACGGCAACGCTAGCACTACTGTTTCTAGACCGATATGCCGGCGCTCATTTCTTTACGCTGGATGGCGGCGGAAATCCTATGATGTACATCAATTTGATTTGGATGTGGGGACACCCAGAAGTATATATTATCGTACTTCCTGCCTTCGGTATTTTCTCAGAAATTGTTGCGACTTTCTCGAAGAAAAAGCTGTTCGGCTACAAATCAATGGTGTTCGCCATGATTATTATAAGTGGACTCTCATTCCTTGTATGGGCCCATCACTTCTTTACGATGGGGACGGGGGCAGACGTAAACGCCTTCTTTGCTTTAACCACAATGCTGATAGCAATACCTACCGGCGTCAAGGTGTTTAACTGGCTGTTTACGATGTTCCGAGGAAAAATTACATTTGAAACGCCGATGTTATGGACGATAGCATTTATCCCTTGTTTTGTAACAGGGGGACTTACGGGCGTATTGCTCGCAGTTGCACCTGCGGACTTTCAGTTCCATAACAGTTATTTCTTAGTCGCACATTTCCATCATGTCATAATCGGCGGAGTCGTCTTCGGTTACTTCGCAGGTCTTTATTACTGGTGGCCTAAACTATTTGGCTTCAAGCTGAATGAGCGATTAGGCAAATGGGCGTTCTGGTTCTGGAATATCGGTTTCTATCTATGCTTCATGCCGCAATATGTACTTGGACTAATGGGCATGACGCGCCGTGTCTCCACTTATGGATGGGACAAAGGTTGGATGGACATGAACGTCATATCAACCGTCGGAGCTGTTCTGATGGGGATCGCATTTATCTTCCAAGTGTGGCAAATTGCGCATGGTGTGAAGCATCGTCACGCGAATATGGATACAACGGGAGATCCATGGAACGGAAGAACGCTAGAATGGTCCATTCAATCTCCAGCGCCGCATTATAACTTTGCAGTGCTGCCTGTTGTGACTGAACAAGATGATTGGTGGGAAAGAAAGTTACGCAACAAAGAAGCAAAACTGAAAGGGAAAGAGGTTCATCCTGAACCATTGAAGCTGGAACCAATCCATATGCCGAAAAATTCGGGAATTCCTATCATTATGTCGGGCTTCTGGTTTATAGCTGGTTTTGGTTTTGTATTCCGATGGGAGACGTTTATTATTGCAGGATTAGCGGGTGCAGCGATATGCATGATCGCCCATTCCTTCAACTATGATACGGATTATTACGTTCAAGTTGATGAAATTGAACGAACGGAAGCGATGAAAGGCAAGGTGATTAACTAATGGCACATTCTCACGCACCTGGAAAGGCGCATGAAACGGACATGCATACAGAGCATCATGAGCATCCGGATCAGGAAGGAATGCGCAATTTAGGTTTTTGGATATATTTGATGACAGATGTTATCCTGTTCGGAACGTTTTTTGCAACATATATCGTTTTGCGTAATAACACAAACGGCGGGCCTGGTCCCGCCGAGTTGTTTGAAATTAACGGCATTATCATAAGTACATTTATATTGTTATTCAGTAGCTATACATGTGGTCTTGCACTCCTCGCTATGAACAAAGGAAACCGCAAAGCGCTAATTGGCTGGCTTGGCGTAACCGTAGTGTTAGGCCTTGTATTTATCGGATTTGAAATCAATGAGTTTGCACATCTTGTTTCTCTGGGAGCAACGATGGGTACTAGTGCATTTTTATCAGCGTTTTATACTCTGGTAGGAACTCATGGTTTGCATGTAATTGTAGGTATCGTTTGGATGGTTGGTGTTATGATTCAAATTTCTAGAAGAGGAATAACACCAGTTACGAAGCGGAAAGTCAACATCGTCAGCTTGTTCTGGCATTTCCTGGATGTTGTTTGGATCTTCGTATTTACGGTCGTTTATTTAATGGGGGTGAGCTAAATGGCAAATCGAGACGCGGCACATTCAGGTGGAGAAGCGCATGGTTCGTTCAAATCCTATACGATCGGTTTTATTTTATCTCTCGTGTTAACGGTAATACCAATCGCAGTTGTTTTAAATGGTTGGCTTGAAGGAAATGCAAGCGCAATGGTGTTAATGATAGCTGCTGTTCTGCAGCTTGGTATCCAATTGTTGTTCTTTATGCATCTTCGTGAAGAGAATAAACCGCGCTACAATTTAATGTCTTTGATCTTCGGCCTTGTTATTTTGGTTGTTATCGTTGCTGGTTCTATGTGGATCATGATGTACAACATGGTAGCTGTGTAACCTAGTAATCTTGCAAAAGAGGAGGGGAACGTGGTGAAGCGAATATACGGATGTGCATTAGCTGTTGCAATGCTGCTTCTATTAAGCGCATGTGGGCAAAAGGTGGAAGATACTATTCTTAAGGATAGTATTACGACACCTGAGGATGGCGAAGCCGTTGCGATCTATAAGAAGCAATGCATTTCTTGTCATGCTGCTGACTTGAACGGACGGGTAGGGCCTGAGCTTAAGAAGGTTGGGTCTAGACTAACCGATGAACAATTAGGTTCTATCATCCGTGAAGGTGCACAAGGTATGCCGTCGTATGAGAACCGTCTTGAAGATAAAGAGATTGATGCAATCGTGCAGTGGTTAGTCAAAATGAAATAAGAGGGTGAAGTTTGTATGGTGAAAAGAGCTGCGTTAGCCATTATGATCTGTGCAATGTTGGTCGTCATTTCTGCATGTGGAAATAGCAAACCAAATAAATTGAACTTGCCCGTTAATGACTTCACATTTACGAACCAGGATGAACAACCTGTTTCTTTGTCCGATCTAAAAGGTAAGGTTTGGGTAGCTGATCTGATCTTTACGCATTGTGAAACGGTTTGCCCGACGATGTCGGCTAATATGGCTGAACTGCAAAAACAATTAAAATCAGCTAATGTAGATGCGGAAATTATCTCTTTCTCTGTTGATCCTGAACGTGATAATCCAGCAGCACTTAAGAGCTATTTGGAGAAATTCGATGCAGATTTTACAAATTGGCAGGCTTTAACCGGATATTCACATGAAGAAATCAAAACGTTTGTACTGCAATCATTTAAAGTTCCAGTGGCGAAGGATACAGCATCAGACCAAATTATCCACGGCACATCCTTCTATTTGGTCGATCAGAAAGGCACAGTTGTCACCAAATATGACGGAATGGAAAATACGCCATACGAAAAAATCATTAAAGATATAAAAGCACTACAACGATAGTAGCTGGAAAAGTAAAGGAGTGATTGGTTATGAATAGCATATCCAGTTCACGATGGGTGAAGTGGTCACTATTTGCACTCGCGACAGTTGCTATCGGTTATGCCATATGGAGCAGCTTTCCAAGAAATGAAGAAGGCGGAAGAGTCGGCGATACAGCACCTTCATTCAGCCTGTCAGGCTTAGACGGTGAAACAATTCGTTTAACTGACTACCGGGGAAAAGGCATTATAATCAACTTTTGGGCATCATGGTGTAAGCCATGTACGAACGAGATGCCACTAATGAATGAAGCTTATGCAGAGTCGCCCGATGTCGAAATCATTGCAATTAATGTTGGCGAAAAGCCGGAGAAGGCAAAACGATTTGCCGAAGAACTGGGGCTGAAGTTTCCGGTTGCGCTAGATCAGGACAATGAAATCAAAAAGAAATATCGCATTAGCGGTTTGCCAGTTACGTTGCTCGTCGACAAGGACGGCAAAATTGTTGAGCGGATTACTGGGGAGCTGCAAAGCACGCAAGACATTTTAGATTTAATGGACGAAGTTCGCCAAGATGCTTCATAAAAACAACCTAGTACGTAAGTAGATCGGAGAATGAATGGTATGGATCAAGTTACCGCAATCATCGCCTTTGGCGGAGGGATATTAGCTTTTATTTCTCCTTGTACTCTGCCATTATATCCGTCTTTTCTTTCCTATATTGCCGGAATATCGGTGAATGAGCTTCAATCCCGAAGCTCTAATGGCGTCTCAAGCGCGGTACTTAAACATTCGTTATTGTTTCTAGCAGGCTTCTCATTGGTCTACTATGTGCTAGGCTTTTCGGCAAGTATGCTGGGGCAATGGTTTGACTTATATAGAGACTTGATTCGGATGCTCGGAGCCGTATTTATATTTCTACTCGGTTGCTTTATGGTAGGACTTATTCGCCCTAAGTTCATGATGCGTGAGATGCGTTTCAATGCTCCCAAAGCTGGCGTGGGTAAAAGTTTTGGCTCATTTGTAACGGGCATCATATTTGCTGCTGGATGGACGCCTTGTATCGGCCCTATATTTGGAGCAATTATGTACACCAATATAATGAACCCAGATCCATGGCCAACTTTTGTTCATATAACGGCTTATGCATTAGGCTTCGGAATACCTTTTCTAGCAATGGGATATTTCATCGGAAAAGTAAAACGTTTATTAAAATATTCCGACCTGATGATGAAAGTCGGCGGCGCCATCATGATTATATTAGCTGTAATGTTGTATTTCGATAAAGTAAGCTGGCTTAATACATGGGCTAATTGAGAAAAGATCGTCTACTACCTGCTTGAACAGGTGGTTGGCGATCTTTTTTAATGCGCTATTTTATTGTTACAAAATTATTCGTGAATCAGCTCGCGTAATGCTTCTGCGAACTTGGCAATGCCAACGCCAATTTGATCGGCCTTAGCTCTTGCGAAAGTAAATCGGACAAAACCGGAATCCGAGCCATAGACGCTACCCGGTACAAAAACTACACCTCTTCGTATCGCTTCCTCCAGTAATTTGCCGTCATGGACTTCAGGAGCAAGCTTGCACCACAGATGCAATCCTCCTTGCGGAACCATAAACGAGATGAGGTCTGGAAGCTCCTTTTGCAATGCCTCAATGAGCAAGTCCCGTTTATATTGCAACTGGAGACGTAAACGTTCCAGATGAGGTTCAAAATGGGCCGATTTTAGAAACTGAGCAGCTACTTGCTGCGGAATGACGCTAAGGCCAAAATCCATCTGCTGTCTGGCATCCGCAAGCCGTTCTACGATGGAATTGGGGGCGACCATCCAACCAACACGAAGACCGGAAGCAGCTATTTTGGAAAAGGAACCTATATAGATCGTTGATCCGACTTTATCCATTGATTTGAGTGGAGAGGGTGGTGTTCCCTCATAAGACGTAAGGCCGAATGGATCGTCTTCTACAATCGGCAGTGCCAATTCACTTGCCACATCGAGCAATTGTTGGCGGCGTTCGGTACTAAACACCGTTCCAGTAGGATTTTGATAATTCGGATTAATAAACACCATCTTGATACGATGTTTTTTGTATAACGAACGAACATCTTCTGGATTGATTCCATGTTCGTCCACAGGGAGCCTGAACAGTCGAAGTCCTGCCGATTGAAACAGGGGCAAAGAATAACAATAGGATGGATCTTCTATCGCAACTGCATCTCCGGGTGAGAGCAGACACTGCGTTATTAAATAGAGTGATTGCTGGGAACCAGATGTGATCAATATGGAAGACTCAGTCGTTTTGATATCACGATACCGATCCAAATTAGCAACCAAAGCTTGTCTAAGTGGAATATATCCTTGAGGGTTATCGTAACCCAGATAGGAAGTATAGCTATGCTCGTTCATTAATAAAGTAATTTCTTTGGTCGGAGCCAAGTCCGCAGATAACTCGCCGCTTGCGAAATCGATCAGGGAAGGTTGTTGAGTTAGCGCTTCCCGAATTCTCCGCATAAAGGGTAAGTTCGGCAAGAAGCTGCCACCTTCGGCATAACGGCTCCAGTTTGGAGTATGCTTTGGTGTTGCTCCCCATTTTGTTCTACTTACGCGCGTCCCACTGCCAGTCCGGCTTTCAATAATTCCAAGTGCTCGTAGTTCAGCAAATGCCAATATAACCGTACTTCGGTTGACACCAAGTTGCTCAGCCAGTTTTCGTTCGGACGGAAGCAGGCTGCCCGGTGGATATTCGCCATACGAAATTCGTTGTTCCAAGTGGTCGGCAATTTGCTCATATAGCGTTTTTTTGCTGTTGCGTTCGGGTTTCCACATGAGATTTACCTCCATTGTTTGGTTTAGTCATAGTTGTGATTTTTATCATATCATTTTTTTTTGAAAATACAGAAGATAGATGTAACTTAACGATGACAGATGTTCTACTTTTCGATGAACATGGATGGGTCGGACTCGAATTAAATGGATGGTTACTAAAAGTGGATGGATAAAAACGGTTAGAAGTGGATGGTTTTGTTTTTACCATTTTCTTATAACATAGTGTTCAAATCGGAATTGCGTAAGGGAGCAGGAAGAGAATGGCTAAAGGACTACTGGAAGGGAAGAAAATAGTCATAACCGGATCTCGTAAAATAAAGGAACTAAGCGAGATCATCGAAAGACAAGGTGGGGTGCCTATCGCTCGCCCTCAGCAAGGATTGCTTGTACAGCAAGAACAAGAGGTCGAGCGAGATATTCTGCAATGGATCGAAAACGGAACAGACTGGGCTATTTTTACAACAGGTACTGGCTTGGATGCCCTGCTTGGACAAGCGGAGCGATTAGGGGTACGTGATCAACTTATTGCTATTATGCGGGAATCGAGAGTTGGAGCGAGAGGCTACAAAACGTATGCACTTTTAAAAAAAGAGGGTATAGAACCGATCGTTGTGGATGAAGACGGAACAACAGACGGATTAATGAAGATGCTGCAAGGTTATCTGTTTGCGGGCCAAAGAGTTACTATTCAGCTCCATGGTCAACCGAAGCCTTCGTTAACATCTTTTTTTGAAAAGAAAGGCGCTTCAGTTCTGAACATATTGCCATATAAGCATGTGGCACCTGATGCGGAAGTATCCCGAAGACTTATTCAAGAGATGTTGGAAGGGACTGTAGATGCGGTTTGTTTTACAACTGCAGTACAGGTTAGCTACTTGTTCCAATATATTAAACAAAATGGTCATTATCTGGAGATCAAAGAAAGCTTCCGCAATCGAGTGCTTGCGGTTGCAGTGGGAAGAGTGACATCAGAAGCGCTCAAAGAAGAAGGAATTAAACGTGTGCTTGCACCTGAAAATGAACGAATGGGTGCGATGATCATTGAACTGGCTCATTATTATAAAAATGCATCAACTCAGAGAGAGGGATGATAGGATGAAAAAAGTCAAGTGAAGGTTGCTCTTATTCAGTCAGCAGCTATATTGTTCGATAAACGATCAGCGATGGAGATGATCTCCAGCATGACACGAGAAGCAGTAGATCAAGGAGCTGAGTTGATCGTATTTCCAGAGGTGTTCTTGCCTAGTTATCCGCGTGGACAGTAATAAGCATTGAAGATTTAATTGAATTTCCTTTGAGAATTTCAGGATTCAAAAAATATTTCCATGGATCTGTCTTCATAACTACATGATGAGGAGAACTGTAAATTATTTGAAATAAAGACGTATTCAAGCATTGGGTCATACAACCTTTGGATTGTAGGAAGGTAGGAAGCTGATTCAAACTAATAATTTCATACTAAAATAGCCAAGCATTACAGCGTAAAGTTGCTTAATTACATGCAAAAAGAGAAACTTGTGAGCATCCTATTATCTTCCTATCGTTAGGTTTGCGAGAACTGACCAAGGATACAGGGAAGTGAATTAGCTGTAATGAAAAGCTTAATGTTTTATTCATCAAAAGTTAAGAAAACTAAAAAAGAAAGCCAAAACAATTGAACATTGCTTTGGCTTCCTTTGTGTACATTATTTAATATCCAGAGTCTTCCGAGATAAGGTTATCTAGCATTGTATAATCGTATTTTTGTAATGGCTTTTCAGCAGGTCCCTCAAGTACTTCTCCTGTATACGAGAATCGAGAACCATGGCAAGGGCAGTCCCAAGAACGATCACCATTGTTCCATGCAACTTCGCATCCGATGTGAGTACATGTTGTATCTACGATATGAAGCGTACCTTCTACATCTCTATAAGCTCCTTTTCTATGGCCATTAATATCAATAACAGCCCCTTCATCGTTGGATAGATCATGTATAGTCTTCTGGGGAATCTCTAATTTTCCTTTAATTAATTGACAAACAACATTAGCATTTTCAACTAAGAAGTTCTTAAGACTTGGATTCATATGGAAGCGGGAAGGGGTATACAATTCTCGATAATTGTTCTTTTTATCACATACTATATCTCGTAATAAAAGGGCAGCTGCAGTTCCGTTTGTCATCCCCCATTTCCTGTATCCGGTTGCAATTAATACATTCTTTTGACCAGAGGTAATTGGGCCGACGTAAGGAATTTTGTCTAGTGTTATTAAATCTTGAGCTGACCATCGATATGCAACATCTTCTAGCCCAAAAACTTGTTGCCCGAATAATTCTAGCGCCTCATAATGTTTTGATGTCTCTTCTCCTTGTCCGGTTTTGTGACTTTCCCCAGAGATAAGAATCATTTTTTCCCCATTAATTGTTGCAGAACGGAGAGATCGCTTTGGTTCATCCGCACTAATATACATGCCATCTGGATAGTCTTTCTTTGTTTTTGCAGCAATAATATAGGAACGTTCTGCATGCATCCTAGTAGAGTAAAGTCCCGCACCTTCATAAAAAGGGAAATGAGAACAGGACAGGACGTAATTTCCTGTAACACGAGCTCCACCACGAGTAAGAACTACTGGTTGTTCGCCGGTCTCAATATTTACCGCTGTTGTATTTTCAAAAATGTATCCACCTTTTTCAGTAATTATTTGTGTAAGATGAGCTAAATATTTGAGTGGATGGAATTGTGCCTGATCTTTCATAATAAGCGCATTATTTATTTTTAAATCGAAAGGAAGCTTATTTACAAGTTTGCCTTCAATACGAAGTTCTTCATAGGCTGCTGCTTCTTTTTCTATTTTGAGTGCATATTCCTCTGTTGTGGCATACACATAGGCATCTTGATGAGTGTAATCACAATCAATATGCTGTTTATTTATTATTTCTTCAATAAATTTTAAAGCACCGATATTTGCTTCATAATACAATCTTGCCATGTTTTTTCCTGCATTTCGGATTAGTTCATCATAAATTAAATCGTGCTGGGCAGTGATTTTAGCTGAGGTATGTCCTGTCGTCCCATGTAGCAATTTGTCTGCTTCTATAATAGCGACCTTCAAACCTTCATTCACCAAAAGATAGGCAGAAGTAATACCTGTAATTCCACCACCCACAATAATGACATCGACTTGCAGGTCCTCCTTTAGGCTGGGGTATTCCGGTAAGTGAATTGTATTTGTCCAATAAGATTCGGTACTAAAAGGTAATTTCCCATTGTCATGATTGTTATTAGTCACTATAAAGCCTCCATCACATGTTTTATAGGCTCATTATTTCCAATTGGCAGGTGGTTAAACTTTGAGTTTTGGTTACTGATTAGGTAGCTCATCCATCGTTGGAAGGGAGCTTTGTACTATTGTCACTATTCAGAGCGAACAACGCTTGAATAAATGTTGCGATATTAGTTTTTGTCAAACTGACGTAACATTCAATCTTTATATTGAGGAGGCGGACGTATAGAAGAAAGATGAAGGAGCAGAGTTCATGGAAAAAACAATAATTTTGAGTTTGGTGTTTTTGATTTTTTTTGGTGTTTTATCAGGATGCGGAAACGGAGATATCAAAAAGGAAAAGGACGAAATCAGTTTAGTTCCGTCAGGAAAAGTTGGCGGGAAGGACTTTGCATTCACGGTTAAGCCAGAAACATTTGATCTCACCATTAGGCGGCACGGGGATATTTGCGCCAACGATTTCCCTTATTGCAACAAGGACCTTCTTAAGGAACCTGGTCTTATTCTCAGTTGTGCCGGAAGTCGTTCGGAACAAAATCTAAAAGGCTATTTTTACATGGTGGCTCAGGGGAAAGTTGATTTCATTTTATCTCTCATCAAGCACATAAACTATCTAAGAACTACGAGAAAATATGTTATATCAACATATGGTTTTACATTCTGAGAAAATAGCAGACGAGGAGTCGTTCGATTGCAGACTTGATTAAAGATTGTGAAGAGCTAAGAAAACAATTGGGTATAGCGAAATGGACTATTATTGGATAAAGGAACTTGACATTCAGTCTTATATCAAACAAGATTTAATAAAACGAGTAGTGGGGATAACCGTGATAACAAATAAACAAGCGGGAAGAAAAGTTGTTTCTAGTTTGCTTATTTCGTTAATAATGACAGTAACACTCCTTTTCTATAAAGGTGATACGTTTCACATTACCACTTTTATTTATACGAATTGGATTTTTAACATTTTTACGTTCCTAATCGGTGTTCCATTGTCACTATTAGCGGATATAATTATTTATAAGATATCAAATAAATTGATCTATATGTCGGTTGGACTTTTATTACACTTCATATTTGCAGTTTTTATATTCCGTATTTTTTTCAGAGATGAACTAGCTGTATCAGATTGGTTTTCGTTTGGATTTTTTTGCTGGGCAGCTGGATTGTGGTTGATTGATTCTATTTTGAAAACAAGGTCTGAAAGATCACAGCGAGAGAGTATTACTTACACGATATAGGATAGGGGTACAGTCTAAATGAATTTCATCGAACAGAAAATATCTGAATTAGAAAATTACTTGCCGGATTTAACTACTCCAGATGACATGGATGAATTTTGGTCTGGCGTTTTGAAAGATACACGAAACATTCCTCTACAAGGTACAAGAGAAAGTATGGATACTCCGATGATAGGTGTCGAATCATATCGGGTTATTTATAAAGGGATTGATGGGACACCTATTCATGGTATTTATATGGTGCCTACCGTTTTTGGTAAAAAGTCGTATCCTTGCATCGTTCATTACCACGGTTACCATGGGAATAAAGGGCTTCCGGAGCATTTTGCCCCATACCTCATGAGTGGAATAGCAGTGTTCTCGATTGATGTTCGTGGTCAAAGCGGGGATACTGGTGATCTGACGCCACAGTTAAATGGTTCAACTAGCGGTTGGATGACAAAAGGTATTCTTGATCCAGAGGAAAGTTACTATAAACATATTGTGACCGATGCCATTCGTGCAATTGACTGGGTAAGAGAGCAGCCGGAAATTGATGTTAATCGGATTGGAGTAAATGGCGGAAGTCAAGGCGGTGGTCTTGCACTTGCAGTTAGCGCTTTGGGCTGTAGGCATTCGTTCGCAATTGCAGATATTCCGAATATGTGCCATATGGATTGGGCGATATTCAATTCGACAGGTTCAATAACTGAAGGGGCAACTTATGTATCCCATTATCCAAATCAATTAAGTACTGTGTTACGTACGCTAAGTTATTTTGACAATAAAAATCTAGCTCACCGAATAGAAATTCCTATACTGGTAAGTGTTGGATTTAAAGATACGATCTGTCCTCCTGAATCTGTGTACGCCATGTATAATCGCGTAGATGCGCCAAAAAGAATTATTAACTATCCGTTTAATGGACATTGGCCGGGGAGTTTACATATACGTGAGGTATTGAATTTTATTCATGAACAAACTAGCAATTAGGAGATGTACATGTAATGAAGCAAAATAAATATGATGATCCAACTTTTTTTTCTGCATATAGTGGGATGACCCGATCTATTGAAGGACTTGAAGGTGCTGGTGAATGGCATGTATTGAAATCTTTGCTGCCAGAATTAAAAGGAAAAGATGTGCTTGATTTAGGTTGTGGGTTCGGTTGGCATTGTCTTTATGCCCGTGAACAGCAGGCAAATTCAGTAGTTGGTGTAGATATATCCCAAAAAATGTTAGAGAAAGCTCGCTCCCAAACGAATGACTCAGCAATTACTTATGTACAAATGCCTATTGAAGACATCGAGTTTGCACATGAGCAATTTGATGTTGTTATTAGTTCATTGGCGTTTCATTATATCGAATCATTCGAGGATATAGGTAAGAAGATATTTGATTATTTGAAACCGGGAGGATCATTTATATTTTCAGTCGAGCATCCGATTTTCACTTCCCGTAATGAACAAGATTGGTTTCTTGATGAAGCGGGCAATCGCCTACATTGGCCGATAGATGATTATCAGTCAGAAGGTAAACGTGAAACAAACTTTTTGGCAAAGGGTGTTATCAAATATCATCGAACGATCTCTACTTATTTCAATGACTTAATAGAGGCTGGATTTACATTAAAAGCTGTGAAGGAACCCGTTCCTTCCGATGATATGCTAAATAAAGATGCAATGATGAAGGATGAGCTTAGAAGACCTATGTTTTTAATTATTTCAGCGGAAAAGCAGATGAAATAAATTGGATAAACTATACTGAGTAATTGAATGTTTACGCAAAAGGCAATATGTTTCCTTAATATCTTTGCCATTTAACTCTCCCTACTTGTAGGGGGAGTTTTTATATTCATGTCCATTTGATCCATTTATTCATATCTTTTTCACCATAAGAGGATTGAAAAATATTTCGACATAGTTTGAATTGTTTCAGTACAAATTCACTTCACTCATTTGGGCATAAGAGATCTTTTCAAATATTGAACGACTTAATTCGTCATTAAAAGAAGTACCTTAAACCCATTTACGCCCACAAACGGCATAGCTATAATTATACAAATAAGTAAAAAACAATATGATTTTGGTTTTGAAAATAGATTTCAAGAGGGTACGCAGGTTCGATCTACTGGGCTAGAATGTGATGCTTCAGTTAAAGGTAGTGTTCAAGTTGAAGTGAGGGATTGATGATGGCTCAACTGAAAATGTTAGTGACATTATTGAGAGGTTTAGCGAGAAGATAGATGATCTAAAATACGTGTATTTGGAGCGAAATGAACAGTCTTGCCGAGCTAGAACTAGAAACACAGGTATTCGATTAAGTGATGGGGATTATGTCATTTTACTTGATGCTGGTATGTTAATTTCTTCTGACTATGTGATGAATATCCATCAAGAAATTAGTCAAACGTAAGAGATCGTTATTTTAAACAAAGTGATTGACCTGCGCACTGAACCATCAACTGTTAATTTACAATTAATAGATGGCTTATCGCCGCAAAATATGAAGGAAATATGCGATCAATTGCAATTCGACCCAGCGTGGGAGGATGGCCGATCATTTTTGTTTGATATTTGCCATGGCAAAATTAATACGTATGCGGCTCTTTGGAGAATGGGATGGTCAGCTGCGATGTGTATATCGAAAGAGCTCATTATGAAAACGAGTGGGTTCGATGAAAGCTTTAATGGTTGGGGAGGATACAGAGTTTTCATATCAATTATTTTTGGCTGGGGCAACGTTTTATGTTCCGATGGATATCATTACATTGCATGTCACTCACCCACCTAAAAGTATTGCAGTAGATAAGAAGCAAAACTCATTCCACAATAAATTAAAAATGCACAAAAAACACAATCATTTTGAAACTGTCATTATAACAGACTACTATCGTATGTTTGATGAAGGTTTGTTAATGCTGCTTCTTCATGAACTGCTTAGAATATTAAACAATCTTTATATCATCCATACAGAGGGACACTCGAACAAGCTTTTATTAACGAACTGTGATAAGAGGGAAGATCTGGTGCGCCTATTCACAGGATTGAATGTAAGCTATTCCGATTTTTATGTAGGGAAACACTCCATGTTCCACCTGCAGTAAGAGTGTGTACTTTTCTAAAGAGTATTAACCTTTCGTTAGTAAATTATGTTTTTAAATAAAAGGAGAATGTATATGTTAAACGTGTTGGAACAGAATTTATTATCCGAATTTGCTGAACTTAACGTAACGATATTAAAGTCTGAATACGATGAGCAGCTAGAAGATCTATGGGGAATAGACTCCATTTCTTATGTGCAAATATTAGCTTCCCTCCAAAAAGCACTCCACTTTGTCATTACGGATGAAGACTATATGACGTTAAAGCTGAACACTTTCAACAATCTATTATATTTACTAGAAACGAAAACGGAGATCGTCAAATAGAGTAGAAAGATCTTACCTGGTGTGTGTCCAATTATAGGTGTAACGGAAGAAGATGCAAAAGTGAAGGAGTCAAAACTTAATGGGTTCATGACCATGGAATATGGCATAAAACAGTTGTCGAATATGTAACTTTATTAGAGAATTGATCGAATTTTTATCTAGTGACGAAGGGATCAATCTCTTACGTTTAAGTGATATGAGGAGTTGAAATGATAGTTGAGAGTTTCTTACCTATTTATGATTGAAATTTTAGAGAAGATTTTTTTAAAGCTAAAATTTTCAGAAGATGATGCAAGCAAATGTGCTGAGTTATTCGCTAAGGCAAATCTTGATGGAGTTTATTCACATGGAATAAACCGAGTTCAACATTTTATTAATAATGTGAATGACGGGTATATCAATCCGTTTGCCAGTCCCTTGTTTTTGGATCAGCTAGGAGCGATTGAACGTTATGACGGACAAAGTGGAGCTGGCAATTTAAATGCACATTTTGCGACAAATCGAGCCATTCAATTAGCTGAAGAAAATGGAATAGGAATGGTTACGATGAGTAATTCTAATCATTGGATTAGAGGAGGCGCTTATGGCTGGCAAGCTGCCGAGGCGGGATATATTTGTATTTGTTGGTCAAATACTGAATCATTGATGCCATCATGGGGTTCCAAAACAATGAATATAGGGAATAACCCCTTAGTTGTTGCGATACCTAGATTACAAGGGCATATCGTGTTAGATATGGCTTTGTCTCAATTCTCATATGGAAATCTACAATTATATGAAAATAATAAAGAGAAGTTACCCGTTCATGGTGGCTACGATAGCGAAGGCGAACTAACAGATGATCCAGCACATATTAAAGCATCAAGCAGACTTTTGCCGATGGGCTTTTGGAAAGGGTCTGGACTTGCAATTGCACTTGATATGATGGCAGCGGTGTTAAGCGGGGGCAATCCAACTTTTTTGTTGGATGAATACAATTCAAAGCCGGGCGTATCTGCTCACAAAGCGTCGCAAATATTTATTGTAATCAAGCCTTCAATGACGGGCTCCGTTCATTCATTTCAACCATTAATAGATGAAATCATAAGTAATATACATACAACAGAAAGAGCCGACGGATCAAGTGGCGTCTATTATCCGGGGGAAAGAACGATCCTAGCAAGACAAGAGAATCTCGAGCTCGGTTGCCTGGTCGATTGCAAGGCCTGGGAAAGTTTGTTAGCTGTAGCTGATCACTAATTGCTTGGTTGAAATATTCTTATGCATTAATCGTGCGATTGCGTGAGCAAGTGGAGCCATATCAACTATCTTTGGATGAAGTAAAAACGAATGCAAGTTGTTTGCTCGGGGAAATTGAAGAGTACTTTTTAATCTTGAACGTTTCATTAATCGGTATTCATATTATTTCAAATCGCAAGAAGACGTATCTACAAACAACTTGCCTCTAATAAGAGCAAAAGCTACGGTACTATTAGATATAGAGAAAAAAATGTAGTCTTTTCTCATTGCTTAATGGTGTGGTATCCTTTCTATTGTGGAAAGGGGTGGAAATTTATGAATGTTTGGGAAGGTAAAAAAGTTAGATTGCGAGCGATCGTAGCCGAAGATTGGATGCAGTTTCATACAAATGATTATGATTCAGAAGGAGCTAGAACATCAGACGCAATTTACTTTCCAAGATCAGAAGCTGGAACGCAGTTATGGGCTGAGAAAGTAGCTTCAAATGGTGCTAATGGAGATAATGTTATGCTCGCTATTGAAACGTTAGATGGAAAAATTGTAGGTAGTATTAGTGCTCATAGCTGCGATGCTCGAAATGGTGCTTTTAAATATGGCGTAGCTATATTTCATGATCATAGGCTTAATGGTTATGCATCAGATGCTGTTAAAATTTTGTTGCGCCATTTTTTCCATGAATTACGTTATGAAAAAGTTACAGCACATGTATATGCTTTTAATGAAAGCTCTGTTAGATTACAAGTGAAACTAGGTTTTAAGCAAGAAGGGAAAATTAGGAGCGTCATCTACACAAATGGGCAGCACCACGATGAGTATATTTTTGGGATGTTAAAAAGTGAGTTTCTCCTATAAATGATAAAACATATTTAATTGAACAACTTGTCATGTCTGTCTAATGCTGGAGAAGATCCTTAATGGGAACTTCTCTTTTTTTATTAAGAAGTAATGCTAGAATACTAAGCTTCAAATCGTAATAAATAGTTTTAACATCTTTCCACTTTTAAGCGTTATATGGATAGATTGATCAATTTGACTCTGATTGGAGCAGCGTTGATGAAAAAGAAAGATTACATTTTACTCCTTATTATTATGTTAGTACTATTCGGGGGATATTCGTGGGTGATGAAAATAGAACAAAAAGAATACAGTTTATTGGTTAGTCAGTTTTATGATGACTTTATTGAGGAGGAGTATAGTATCTTGTACTCTTATTTTTGGTTTGGTCCCGAGTTCGAACAATTATCTGAGCATGACAAGATTGGTTATAACGCCCAACACATGATAAATAATCGTTATTGGTATAGAGACATTAAAGAGTATAAGCTATTAAATTCAGGATGGAGAGGAAGGGGTGTAAGAAAAGTAACGATACAGGTTGCCGTTCATAGAGGAGAGAATTCGATAAAAAAATACAAAGATACACTTGAACTTGTGAGGAAAAACGGGGTTTGGAAGATCGGGGATTTTCAGACGGGTGTGCCTGCTAATTTACCGTAAGGTACCGGTATCAATGAGGATCTGCAATGGTTAAAGTGACAAGTCTTCCACATAATCAGAGTAGGGTTATAAATACTTGGGGATTGCATATGAATCCGCACCAGAGGAAACAATATTTGGGGGAAAACTCGAAGAATAACTCTCTGGAGGCATCGGAAATGACAAGTTCGAAAATAACCTCATCTCTACCCGCATCTACCTTTACAAAAGCGGAAAATGAAGCTGTTTATAAAACGCTAAACTTTGAAGATAAACAAGATTTTGAAGACGCTAATAGAGGATTTATCGCACCATTGCAATCTAAAACTATTACAAACAATACAGGAGAAATTGTTTGGGACATAGAAAAGTTAGCATTTCTAGACGATCCTATACCTGATACGGTTAACCCTAGTTTATGGCGAAATTCACAACTACATGCGATTACTGGTTTGTTTAAGGTCGTAGAAGGCGTATATCAGGTTCGAGGACAATCAATCGTCACGATATTTATAATTGAAGGAAAAGAAGGCGTAATTGTCATTGATACGTTAGCTGGAACAGAATCAGCAAAAGCAGCGATGGAATTATATTATAGCCACCGACCTCAAAAACCAGTGACAGCCATTATTATAAGTCAAAGTCACGCAGATCATTTTGCCGGAATCCAGGCAGTTCTTGAGTTTGCCGCAAATCCTAACATCCCCATTATTGCTCCAGAACATTTTACAAAAGAAGCATTAAGTGAAAATGTTCTCTTAGGTACGATTATGACTCGTCGTGCACAATATCAGTTCGGCAATATATTACCTGTTAATACTACCGGATCGGTATCTGTAGGTATTGGTCCAGTTTTAGGTTCGGGTACATTTAGTTTTGTGATTCCTACTGTTGATATTGTGGAAGAGACTAAGAAGATGGAGATCGATGGAATTACGTTCCGATTTTTATTAACACCAAATACAGAAGCACCTGCAGAAATGCACTTCTATATTCAAGATTACAAAGCGTTGTTTGTATCAGAGAATGCCAACAAATCCATGCATCAATTGTACACGTTAAGGGGTGCTAAAACGCGAGATGCATTACTATGGGCAACTGCTCTTGATAAGACAATCGATTTATTTGAACACGAAGAAATTGATGCGTTGCTTATGATACACGCTTGGCCAGTTTGGGGCAAAGAGAACGGATTGCATCATTTGAAATTACAACGTGATCTGTACAAATATATGCACGATCAAACGATACGTCTAGCCAACCATGGCTATACAATGGACGAAATTGCTGAAACGATTACACTTCCAGACAAGTTAAATCAATATTGGGGAAATCGCGGGTATTACGGAACGTTAAAGCATAACAGTAAAGGTATTTACAATTTTTATTTAGGCTTCTATAATGGACATCCTTCCGACCTAGATCCACTCCCACAAGTAGAAGGTGGCAAAAAATATGTTCAATACATGGGTGGGGCAAGTGCGATCATTCAACAGGCAAAAGCCGATTATGAAAAAGGTGAATACCGATGGGTAGCGCAAGTATGCAAGCATATCGTAATGGCTGACCCGGATCATACCGAAGCCAAACAACTATTAGCAAATGCATTAGAACAATTGGGTTATCAAGCGGAATCAGCAAACTGGCGCAACATTTATTTAGCCGGTGCATTAGAGCTAAGAAATGGTGTGAATAGAGAGATTGGCCCATCAGATACTTCTGGATTAGTTGAACATATGCCCATCACTGATTTTTTAACATTGTTAACGATTAGAGTTAATGGTCCAAAAGCAGAGGGCATACAAATGACGATGAATGTAACGATCACTAATGAAAATGAACAATTTGTGATGCACTTAGAAAACTCCGTTTTATTTAATAAAGCGGATCGACAAGATAATCAACCGAATGTAACATTAGTAGTCGACCGAGACACATTTTACGCTATAATGCTCGGTAGTCAATCGATAGATGAAGCAATAGCATCAGGTAAGCTGGAAATGACGGGTGAGCAACATAAAGTGAACGAATTTATATCTTTATTGGATCAATTCGAACCACTACCCAATATCGTAACCCCTTGATTAGACAGTCAATAAAGGGAACTAACCCACTAAATTGAATAAAAGCCTCCCATTACCGAAGGGTAATGGGAGGCTTTCGTGAATACGATTGTTGTGTTAACGGGAACGTTAGTTTAAAAAAAAACGCAAGTATAGGACTTTATTTCTCGTTTTTGGCTACGACTGTCTCAATTTTTAGGCTCATTCTAAAACTTTTATTATGAAGTCCGACGGTATAACAATTCGAAAAGTCGGGTGTAATAAAGACATTTGGTCTACAACTTGATTTTCTTCTGGCTTATAATAAAATTGTAGATTGACGGCTATACTGCAACTAGTAACACTTACATTTGAATGGATATATGAGAATCAAAAGGAAGAATCTTCTTTAATTGTGATGATGACTTGAAATCCAAGTCAGCAAAATTTATACCAATTATCTTTTTCAGCAGAAGTATATAAACATAAATTATGTAAGTTTTCGTGAAAATGTTCATGTGAAAGAACGATTGCATGCTTAAATTCTTCATTAAAAATGTAGGTTTCTTGTGGGAATGAGTAATAGTTGTTCATAAACTCTTTGAATGTCATTTTATGAATGTAATCTCTTCCTAATAAATGGAACTCTTTATTTTCCTCAGATGCATCCCAAAAGACATAGACATCCCCTGTAAAAGGAGGATTCGTGTTTATTTGATCAGATGTCATCGCTATTGGTCCACCAATCATACAATCCCAAAGCATATATCCGGTTTCTCTTTTATAATCTATATATGCCCCTGAATTTGTATCACAAAAGGCCTCTTTAAACTGTTCTTTTAATAATTTTGATTCTGATTTGGATAGACGCTTAAAACTCTTCTTGATTTCTAGCACTGTAAAGGTTGGTAGTTTCAATGGTAGACTCCTTTCGCTGTTCCCGTATAAGAAATCAAGGTGTAATATGTAAATAAATATAGAAGAAGGGTATAGCAATTGCTACACCCATCTATAGTTACTTTAAAAGTAGGTTGTAAACAGCTTCGCTTCGTTACTAGATCAACAGTCGTCAAATTTTCCTCTTATTACAATATAATAATTTTTAAGCAATCAGTCGACCTAAGATTATCGTCTTCTTTACTTCTTATTTATTTACATACAGGATACTATAATGGTTATACCCGATAAATAGATAGTTATCAATTATACCAATGATGTCCTTCTCCCCTAGTATTATATGCAATTAGTTTATGCCAATGTGGTTTGTTATATGGATACATAAAAACACCTTGTGTATTATGAGTATGGGCAAAATCATGGGCTGGGGATAGTCCAGAAGCAGTAGCTGCTTATGCAACTGCTCGGGCATCCGCAAAAAAAGTATCCAATCCAACTGAGGCTCTAAGTGCAGCCGTTGTATATGGTATAGTTTCAAGGATAAACACGCCTCCACCCCACCCATTTCCATTCATCCTTTGCTGCCGGCATGACAAAATGAACGGAATTCAATATAATGTAATCAATTGGTTACTTGTTTAATAAGTTACCAAATAGTTACCTGTCAATCACAGTAGTTTGAGTAAAACGATCGGGTGGAGGGACTAACTGTTGCTATTTAAAGGACATATATTGGAGAAGATTGCTGAAGGTACGATTTCGTTAGCGTTTCGACGATGGAGAAGGGCGCAAATTAAGCCGGGAAGCCGGTTGCACACTCCAATTGGGCTTATTGAGATTAAATCTTTGGAAATTATCATAGACACAGATATAACGGAGTCTGAAGTTGCACTTGCGGGATTTTCTACACGTACAGAGTTACTCAAGGAACTTGATTCATTTAGTTATGAAGGAGATATTTATCGGATAGAAGTGACGAGAATCGGAGATGACCCACGTGAGGAGCTACGTGAACGAGACATCCTGACCGAAGCAGAATGGTCTGACTTGCTTGCGCGGCTAGGGCGACTGGATCGAGCAAGTTCATCCGGACCGTGGACCTCAAAGTTTCTGAAGCTAATCTGCGAGCACCCCGGTGTCAGATCAACGGAGCTAGCAGCAGAGATCGATTGGGAGACGGAGAAATTAAAATTAAATGTTCGCAAACTGAAAAATCTTGGTCTGACGATCAGTCTTGGGACAGGTTATCGGATATCACCGCGTGGAAAAGCACTTTTGGACAGAATGTAAAGCAGAGGGGATGTACACACCGGATATGCGGGAAGATCATTTAGAAAATGCTATTTTTAAAGCTTTAGCTGATCCGAATAGAAGACTCTTGCTTGACTTACTTTATGAAGAAGATGGACGTACTCTCTCGGAATTGTGTGCTCATCTGAATATGACACGTCACGGCGTCATGAAGCATCTAAGCGTCTTGGAAGCAACGGGTTTGATCACTACACGAAAGAGCGGGCGTGAAAAGTTCCATTACTTGAACTCCGTACCGATCACACAAATTCATGATCGTTGGGTTAGCAAATTCGCTGAACCATGGACTAGTGGGGCAATTTTAAAGCGGACTTCGGACGGTTGTAAGGATAAATAAAAAATAATTAACTTTTCATAAATGTCACTGAACAGCTGTCAGAAATAAATATAAAGTATTTCAACCGTATAAAGAAGAGTTCAAGTTAATCAGCGTTTTCAGGCTAAACTAAAACAGCGCGCGCCGATTGAGTATCGGCACGCGCTTGTATCATAGCTTGTTCATCTGTCTACTTGACAGGGGTATAGCCAATAGGAGGCTTTCGTGTATTATCTAGCGCGGAGCATCTTCGTCCACAACTCAGCGTCCTCATAACCAAGACGCCATGCGGCTACGCCGGCTAAATCATATTTTTTGGCTAAATTAATTCTAGCTAACACAGTGTCATGCGTTTCTGCCCAAAATACATGGGTAAAGCCGTCTTTCTGATACGTATACTTGTATTGACCTGCTTCTGGATCGAAAATACCAGTCGCTTTCGTATCAGCAATAAGCTTCGGTAAATTCTTCATGAGTAGCGCACGATTATCTACTAGCTTGCCGCTTGCATCAATTCGCCATTCACGTACATAGAAGGGGATACCTAACATAAGTTTATTTCTAGGGATTCCGTAATCAAGGTAATTTTTAATACCTTCTTCAACCCATTTTAATCCCGCAACAGATCCAGCTTTATCGCTGCCTTTCCAGTGCTCGTCATAAGCCATAATGATAACTGTATCAACAATACCGCCGATTGCAGTATGATCATAAGCAGTACGATGATTCCAGCTCATGTCGCCACGTGGTAGATCGATGGATACCTTTAGCTTCTTAGCATGGGCTGCTGCTGTAAGCTTCTTAACGAATGAGGTATAAGCATTTCTGTCCGCACCGGCAACTTCTTCAAAATCTAGATTGAGTCCATAGACACCCAGTTGGACTAAACGTCCTACAAGCTCGTTAATAAATTTTGTTTGTGCATTCTGATCTTTTAAAAACGCAGTTGTCATCTTCCGATCGAAGCCATTGTGAAGAAGTGGAGTAACTAAAATCCCCTTTTCCTTCAATGTTTTCACTACAGCAGGGTCTGACATATCCTTTAACGTACCGTCAGCTGCAGTTAACTCAAACCAGCTTGGAGAATCAATCGATAATCCTTGTGTGTTCGCAACATGACTTAATATCGTTGAAGCGTTACTGCTTCCATTCCAACCAAGCACTTGCAGTACTTTTACATTATTCCAAATGGATCTTCCATCAATTGTACGAATGGAGCTGTTCGCGTAATGTTTGGCATAATAAAGTGCAGAGCTTAGTGTATGAAACGCATTAATTTTTTTGTCGCCTTGATAAACATTTAGATAAGGCATACTTGACCATAAAACCGCATTATCCTTAATAACTTCAGCATTCGCAAGAGTAGAAGCTAGTTTAACTGCTCCATCAAGTCCAACAAATGATTTGACAAGCTTTCCATTCTGATTAACCTGGTAAGTAGGCACATTAGAATGAATGATTTTGCCGCTAACGCTATGTACAACTTCGCTGTGTGCTACTTTTTCAGAAGCTGCAATTGCATTCTTCAAGAAAGAGAATAATTTCGTATTCGGTGCTTGCTTTCCATCTACGACTATTTGATAGACAGCTTTGGCAGAACCTTGTGCTTTTATTTGAGCAGCGGTAAGATTGTCCCAAATCCATTTGTTCGTATTTAGGTCAATGATGTGGACGTTGCCCCACTTTTTTGCTTCTTTTTTCGCTTCGTCTAATGTTTGAAAAGTCCATTGTGGGAGCGTGTTGTCGCCTTGATATAAGCGATACTTTGGGTAAGTGGCATATTTAAAGCCGACATTTTGTAAGTCGCGAATATGCGCATTAGCTAATGTTTTCGTCATTTTAAGCGCATCTTCATAGGTATGGAAATCTAACTTCGAGTTAGAAACCCCATTTTGATAAACTTTGTACCTTGGGAAATTGTCCCACAACCACTTGCGATCAGAAATTTGCTCTACATGGCTGTAGTTAAATTGTTTGGCATAGTAAACAGCATCGGCTTGTTTGACAAATTCTTTAATCGCTTTGTCATTCTGATAGACGCGATATTTCGTCATCCCAGTTGCCGCAGCTTCAGTCACTTGTGCAGCAGATGCAGCAAAGGTTTGGACGAGCATAAACAACGCGACTATTAAACTAAATTTTTTGAACATGAGTTTTCCTATCACTCTCCTCTAATAAGCTACTCTATTAGACGTAAATAGTAGAGAAGTAGTTGCTAACGAGAAGGGTTGTAAATAGTGGAAGAAGGGAAGGGGGAGTGTTGGAACTTCTTATCGATGTAAAATGGAATGTAAAAAAAGAGCATTCCGTAACAATGTTCCAAAAAGGAAATTGTACGGAATGCTCTATATCTTTAAATCATTTGAAGTTAGCCAACAATATCTGCCCAAAACTCGCCTTCGTCTTCATTCAAACCAAGTCTTATATCGGAACGGAATACACGGCGGTTATAATGTGAGTAAATGAATTGTTCGATTGCTTCCAATAGATTGGATTCAATCAAGTACTGACTACGGCCAGAAACCCATAACTCTGCTGTATAACCATATTCCTCATCCCAAGAAAGTTGAACTTCGACATCAGTCGGTTGAACGCCGCGTCGCTCGGAAATGTGAAGACATACTGCATTTATAATCTCATCCGTATAAATTCTCACGATTAGTAAGGTCTCCGTTGATCTGGTTTGTTATTCTTTTTGTTACGCAAGTAAACGAAAGCAACACGGATTAGCATAATAATCGCAAAGATCGCAAGTAGGTTAATCATCAAACCCATAATTTGTCCAAATGCTCCTGCACCGAACATGCTGCCGAACATCAAACCAGCAAGACCACCGATCATAAGACCTTTCATTAGGCTGCTTCCACCGTACAAACCAGGTTTTTTAGCAGTTGTACCCGCTTTAGTACCTGGGTTGGATTGTGTAGCACTGTCGGATTTCTTAGGTGTTTGTGTGTAGCTTTGCTTAGGGGATTTAACTCCGCCGCCGCGTTTAGCGTCTGCCACTTGTCCAAATCCTAGTGCTAGGAACAAGGTTAACGCCATCATTACGAGTAGTCCTTTTTTCATCTGATTCTTTCTCCTTCTGCTTTGTCTTATAAAGCGATAAATTGCTATCGTCCTCTTATACGGATAAAATATATGGAGGTTTCAAAAATGTTTCTACTATTAAATAATTAAATATATCGGAGGTAGACATGAGCAAATACCCTGAATCTTATGTTACCTATTTGGTCGAATTTCATGCAACAAGAGACTATTTTGAATGCCATGAATTGCTGGAGGAGTATTGGAAGGAAAACCCGAATGATGGCCTTGGTCATGTTTGGGTAGGGCTAATTCAGCTTGCAGTAGGACTTTATCATGAACGAAGAGGCAATCGAAGAGGGGCAAGGATGATGTACGATCAAGCTTATTCACGCTTGAAAGACGCTGATCTAGCATCACATGGCATTCACCAGCAACATATTGTTGATGAATTGGCAGTTAGACGGGCTAATGTGAGCGACCCAACTTATCCTTATAAAGATGTCACAATGCAGTTAATTGACGAAGAGTTGTTAGAACTTTGTATAAGGAACTGTGAAGCTCGTCATATCAAATGGGGTACTCCGAGTGATTTAGATGATAGTGCCATCATCCATCGTCATACATTGCGTGATCGTTCGGATGTTATTGCAGCGAGAGAAGAGTCGCTCAGGCAAAAAAGAAAAAGCAGTGTCGAATGACACTGCTAAATAAACGAATTAAGCTTCATCAATTAATTCAAGAGCACCAGTGTCAGGATCGATTATGAGACCATGGATAAGAATGTCCCTTGGAAGAAGTGGATGATTGCGGATAATACTAACACTATTTACTACGCTATCTCTAACGCTGTCAAATCCGGTAAGCCAGCGCATTAAATTGACACCGGAATGCTTAAGTGTTTCGATCGTTTGATCGGGTACCCCACGTTCTTTCATATGTAAAATAATCTCTTGCGGATTAAGCCCTGTCATTCCGCAGTTATGATGACCGATGACGAACACCTCGTCAGCTTGCAGCTCATAGAGTGCAACAAGTACACTTCGCATAATGTTGCCGAAGGGTTGAGTAATGATGCCGCCTGCCGTTTTAATAATTTTGGCGTCACCATTTCTTAGGTTCATAGATTTCGGTAACAGTTCAGTAAGCCTTGTATCCATACAGGTTAATATGACCATTCGTTTGTCAGGAAACTTACTTGTTGCGTATTGCTCATATTGCTTCGTTTCAACAAAAGTTTTATTATACGATAAAATTAGGTCAATATTTTTCAAATTCATTCCTCCTGTAATGGTCTAAACTTACGGTATGAACTTCAGATGAGTCGTATAAATTTGATTGTTACTTTTTAAACTAAAGCAGTTGTTCACAGAATTATAGTCTATGCGTAGCTGAGGTTCATAGAATACTTCGTGACGTGGTTCGTAAAAGAATGAAAATGGATCGCCATTAGCTAATTGATCATCTACAGATGGTTCATGAATAAGAGTGAGCACTGGAACTCCGCTTACAACACAGCCACAGTCCTCCGTATCATGTAGAAGCTTAAGTTGTTTGCTGCTGTCTGCCAAATAAGGGGTTAATTTGTTTACAGCACTTGGAGAAAAGGTAATATGCATGTTTAGTGCCTCACTTTCTGGTATTGCGATAGCCGGTCGCTAGGTTTAAGATGATTATAAGGAGTACATTCCTTAAGATCAAGACAAATACAGATAAATATGTATCATTTTTGAGAGGTGGAAATAATAATGGCAGTACAACACTCAGAAGCTTTAAATAAGTTCAAGGAAACGATACATAAAATAAAAAGTTATGAAGAAGCGTTAGGCGTGTTGTATTGGGATTTGCGTACTGGTGCACCGAAGAAGGGCATGGATCATCGTTCAGAAGTAATCGGTTCATTGTCTGGTGACATGTTTAAGCTGTCGACTTCTCCAGAACTTGGTGAGTGGCTTTCTACTTTGGAAGAAAAGAGCACTTATTCAGAACTAACTGAGATTGATCAGCGACTAGTATTAGAAACACGCAAAGATTATGATCGCAGTGTCAAAATTCCTCCAAAGCTGTATCAGGAATATGTCATCTTGTCTTCTCAATCGGAATCAAAATGGGAAGAAGCGAAGGAAGCAAACGATTATGCTAGCTTCCAGCCTTATTTAGAAAAGGTTATCGACTATACAAATCAATTTATTGATTTGTGGGGCGCTAAGGAAACGAGATATGACACGCTTCTTGATCAATATGAACCGGGTATGACAGTTGCTCAGCTAGATGGAATTTTTGGCGGATTGCGTTCGCAGCTTGTGCCATTAGCAGCAGCGATTGCGGCTTCGCCGCATCAGCCAGATACGTCATTCCTGCGTCAAAAATTTGATAAGACTGCACAAAAGGAATTTGGACTATATATTTTGAACCAAATGGGCTACGACTTCGAAGCGGGAAGGCTTGACGAAAGTGCACACCCATTTGCAACGGGACTTACTCCTGGCGACGTTCGGATTACGACGCGCTATCAAGAAGATGATGTGACGAATGCTCTATTTGGTACGATTCACGAAGGCGGCCATGCTCTATACGAGCAAAATATTATGAAATCACTTATTGGTACCACGCTTTGTACCGGAACATCTATGGGTATTCATGAGTCGCAGTCACTTTTCTGGGAAAATATAATTGGACGCAGCCGTCCGTTTTGGGATTCCTATTATGGTGAACTTCAGAAGAAGTTCCCAGGACAATTAGATGCTTCTGTAGATCAATTCTATAGAGGTAACAATATTGTACAGCCTTCACTTATTCGGATTGAAGCAGATGAATTGACGTATAGTCTCCATATTATTATTCGATATGAGATGGAGAAGCTAATTTTCAATGGTGGGGCAAAAGCTGCTGATCTACCAGCTATCTGGAATGAAAAGTATAAGGAATATTTGGGAATTACTCCTCCAAACGATGCAAAAGGCATTTTGCAAGATGTTCACTGGTCGGGCGGAGCGTTTGGCTATTTCCCTTCGTATTCACTTGGTTATATGTACGCTGCACAGATTGCTGATACGATGGAACGCGAAATTGACGGCATGTGGTCGCTTGTAGGTGGCGGCAATCTGCTTCCAATTAAAGAATGGTTGTCTGATCGTATCCATAAGTATGGTAAAATGCGCACACCTTCGGAGCTGATTCAATCCATTTCAGGAAAACCGCTTGATCCTCAGCATTTGGTGACGTATTTAACGAAGAAATATACGGATATTTATAAGCTGTAAATTAGAAATGACAATAGACTGGTTGACGATCGTTATAGTTACGATCGTTAATCCAGTCTTTTTTTACTCCCAGATGTTGATTCGCCACAACTATATTGATACAATATTGAGATATTCTGGTGTATATGTTAGGGGTGATCTCGTTGGCTCAAAAAAAACCGATTGGTTACGGTTCTATTTCGTTGCTTCTTCTGCTGTTTGGATTTTTATTTAATATTCCATTGCAAAATGATTTCAAAATCAGTTATCTTTTATTCAATATTTTAAACTTGGATATTTATTCAAATGGTGATGTAGGTATACATTATCCAGTTGTAGCTTCAATTATATTTTGGATTCCGGCACTGCTTATAGCTAAAAAGTATCCAAACGATTACGGTGCTTCAATTAGCTATCATTTTTCTAGTTTATTGTCTTTCTTGATTATTTTTGCGGTAGTAATGACAACTATATTTTCCTAATTGCTGCGGCGTTCAACGGAATTGATGCCATGTCTTTTTTGCTAAGGAAATAATAAGCAATTAATGCTGCCTGGAACGAAGAAATTCGTTTCCAGGCAGTTTTTAATTTCAACATAATCAACTTGGAATGAAAGGTAATCAATCTTTCACCGTCCCGCATGCAATTGCATAGGCTGATGTACATCTATTTTTGCCTATATTGGCGGGAGGTATTGGAATATGAGTAAACGAGTGTTTGGAATGTTGCTTCTAGTGGCTCTTCTAGTCGTGACGGCATCGCTTGCCGGCTGTGGCAAGGGCAGTTCTGATAAGAAGATTATCCGCATCGGTGAAGTAACAAGATCATTATTCTACGCACCACAATATGTAGCAATTGAAAAAGGGTTCTTTGAGGAAGAAGGATTAAAAGTTGAACTGACAACTACGCCTGGCGGAGACAAAACGATGACTGCATTGTTGTCAGGTGTTATTGATGTTGCATTGGTAGGTTCCGAAACGTCGATCTACGTCTATCAACAAGGTTCTGATGATCCGATTATTAATTTCGCACAACTGACTCAGACAGACGGAACATTTCTTGTAGCAAGAGAAAAAATCACCAACTTTGATTGGAATACACTAAAGGGTAAAACTTTCCTAGGGCAGCGCAAAGGCGGTATGCCGCAAATGGCTGGAGAATTTTCCCTCAAAAAACATGGTATTGACCCGCATGCGGATATGGAATTAATTCAAAATGTTGATTTCGCCAATATTGCTCCAGCATTTTCGTCTGGAACTGGCGACTATGTTCAATTATTTGAACCAACAGCTTCTATTTTTGAAAAAGAAGGCAGAGGATATGTTGTTGCATCCTTTGGTACAGAAAGCGGTCATTTGCCATATACCGTTTATATGACAAAAGGCAGCTTCATCAACAAAAATGAAAAGTCAGTTCAAGCATTTACAAATGCGATCCACAAGGCACAGCTATGGGTAGCGAATAACGATGCGAAGACGATCGCAGATGTTGTTTTGCCATACTTTAAAAATGTAGATCCAGAAATATTAGTGAACTCAATCGACCGCTACAAGCAACAAGGCTCCTTTGCATCTGACCCGATCGTAGACGAAGCGGAATGGAACAATCTTCTTGATGTTATTACATCTGCGGGTGAGCTTGAGAAACGGACAGAACATGATGTGCTTGTGAACACATCTTTTGCAGAGAAGGCTATAACAGCGGTCAAAAAGTAAGGTGTTTAATGTGAGGGGGCAACTTAATGACTCAGTCAACTGTACTCGAGCTGCAGCGGCTCTCACATGTCTATGTGAATGATAAAGGAGCTTCGCTTGCAGTAGAAGGGATCGACCTTGCTGTTGCACGAGGTGAATTTGTCAGCTTAGTTGGACCGAGTGGTTGTGGTAAGACAACAGTACTTAGCCTACTCGCAGGGTTGTTTCCACCAACAGGTGGAAAAGTGCTGCTAAATGGAGAAAAGGTGAATGGACCTTCAGCGAAAGTAGGCTACATGTTACAGCAGGACTATTTGTTTCCATGGCGGACGATTCGTGACAACGCTGCCGTTGGGCTAGAGATTAATGGTACGAAGTCTAAAACTACGATGAGAGCTGTTGAGGAATGGCTTGCAGAACTCGGATTAGCAGGATCAAGCCAGAAGTATCCACATGAATTGTCTGGCGGTATGCGGCAACGTGTCGCATTAGCGAGAACACTCGTGACTGAACCTGAAGTGCTTTTGCTTGATGAGCCGTTCTCGGCACTCGATTTGCACATTAAGCTTCAGCTTGAAGACCTCGTACAACAAACATTGCAGCGACTCGGTAAGACAGCCGTTCTAGTAACGCATGATCTCGCTGAAGCGGTTGCAATGAGCGATCGGGTTATTGTATTGGGACGAAATCCGGGACATATTCGTAAGGAAATCGTCATTCCGGAAGAAATTAGAGCTGCAAATCCAATATCTGCGCGAAAACTGCCACAATTTCAATCCGTTTTTGAGGAGCTGTGGGCAGAACTAGATGCGGTTGATGGAGGAGGAGAGAAGAATGGGTGATAAAGAAGAGCTTTCTACCATTTCTGGTCTCCAAGAAGATAGGATCGAGTTAATGGATAACCTGTATGATAGGCATAAGCGTAGGATGCGTAAGTTGTCAGGCGCTGTGAGCTTTACTCAGCTTATGATTTTATTGTTATTTTTTGGACTATGGGAAGTAGCGGGACGTAGCAAATGGGTCGATCCTTTGTTATTCAGCTATCCAACAAAACTGTTTCAACTTCTTTGGGAAATGGTAAAGGATGGATCTCTGTGGCCTCACGTCGGTGCTACAGTGTCAGAGACGATTGTTGGGTTTGCACTTGGCACAATTATTGGAACGGCAATTGCAGCTGCGTTATGGTGGTTTCCATTTCTATCCCGAGTGCTCGATCCGTATTTGGTCGTACTAAATAGCATGCCTAAAGTAGCGCTTGGACCAATCTTTATCGTTTTACTTGGACCAGGTTTTATGTCCATCGTTGCGATAACGTTATCGGTTACAGTTATCATTACAATCATTAATATATACAATCAATTTCGTGAAATTGATAGCGGCTATATTAAGGTTGTCCGATTATTTGGTGCTTCTCGGATGCAATTATTTCGACTTGTAATATTACCAGGTTCATTCCCTGTCATTATCGCAACGCTTAAGGTCAATGTTGGATTAGCTTGGGTTGGCGTTATTGTAGGTGAATTTTTAGTTGCGAGAGTAGGTCTTGGTTATCAAATTATTTATGGCTTCCAAGTATTTAACTTCACTTTGGTGCTATCGTCTTTAGTTGTGATTGCAATTGTGTCCACAATTATGTACAAATTGGTAGCAATATTAGAACGACGGTTGACGGAAGGCTGGCGAGAACGGTAGGATGGGGTTACACATCTTATCGGATATGAGGACAGACAAAATGGGAATACGTGTTATTAAAACAGCAATTGCGACTATTGCGGCCATTTATACGGCTCATTATTTTGGTCTTGAACCACCACTATCAGCAGGTATACTTGCAATACTCGGCGTAGAAGTAACGCGGATGAAGGGGCTAAGGAGCGCTTTCGACCGTTTTATTGCTTCTGTGCTGGGTCTTTTTTTCGCTTCATTAGTATTTACAGTGTTTGGATTTGAACATTGGGCGGTAGCGATTTTTATTTTAGTTACATTCCCGATTCTCTCCCGCTTTAACTTAAAAGATGGCATTGTTACAAGTTCGGTTATCGTCTTCCATCTCTATACATTTGGAGAAGTAACCGTGTCTAATATAACAAATGAAATCTTTCTTCTCATTGTCGGTCTCGGATGCGCAACGGCAATCAACTTTATTTACATGCCTAAGGATGAGAAAGTGATTACCGTCCTCCGCAACGAAGTTGAGCAAGATTTTGCTACTATTTTCATGGAAATGGCCAAGACGTTAAGAGATCCAAAACATATTTGGAACGGCAGTGAGCTTTTAGGGGCTTACCGTGTTATTGAAGAGGGATCGCTAAGATCACTCCGAAATCGGGAAAATCGGCCGTGGGATCATGAAAACTATTGGCCAACCTATTTTGAGATGCGCCGTCAACAGCTGGACACGATCCAACAGATGATTGCAGAGCTTGCACTCGTCTATGATAAGCTGCCGCAAGCCGAGCTAATTGCAGTATTGCTAGATCAACTTGCAACCGATTGTAAGTCTGTTGTTTACCAAGGATTAGTGGAACAGGAAGTATTCAAACTTATGGTGGAATTCCGAGCTATGGAACTTCCAAAAACGAGAGAGGAATTTGAGCTCAGAGCTGCTCTCCTTACACTATTACATGAGGTTGATCGCTATTTGGCAATTGCGAAACGATTGAAGAAGAAAGCAACAGTACCTAAAAAAGGGGTCGTTTAAGACCTCTTTTTTTTGTGCAAAAAAATAAATAGATACTTCATAATTTCTGAGCGAGCTGAATATATATGATGTACAGGGTGATTGCACAGAACAGTTAGGAAAGAAGAATATCAGAGGCATGTAAAATAAATTTGTTTGATTAGACACGTTTAATCAACAAACGCCTATGATCTGCATACACTTTAAATGAATGATTGTATGGAGGAGGTTAAATCAATGACTATTGCAGATAAACAGCTCCAGTGCAGAGAAATCATTACGAAAGCTGTCTGCGGAAAGGGTCGTAAGTTTTCCACTGTAACCCATACCGTTACACCGCCTCATCATCCGACCAGTATACTGGGCGCGTGGATTATCAACCATCAGTATGAAGCGGTTCGTTCGGGCGACGGTATTGAGGTAATCGGTACTTACGATATCAACATTTGGTATTCGTACAACAAAAATTCGCAAACAGAAGTAGCCAAAGAATCCGTACAATTCGTAGAAAACGTACCACTCTCGTATGTAGATCCTAAACATAGGTCTTCCACGGAGGAAGTTTCCGCGGAAGTGCTCCAGGAGCCGAACTGTATCGAAGCGAATATCTCTTCGAATGGCGCTAGCGTCATCGTTCGAGTGGAGCGCGAGTTCGCAGTTGAGATGATCGCCGAGACGAAGGTATGTGTAGCTGTCATTCCAGGTGGTTGCAGCGACCTGGATGACAAAGATTTGGACTTTAGCCTCGGCGATGACGATGGTGATTATGAAGATCTAGATCCTGATCTATTAGACGACGAATTGTAACATCTCCGCTTCTGGTACGGATAACGTAGTATATGCCGTTCATATGGCAAATTCGAGGGCGAAAGCCCTCCTTTTTTTTGGAAATATGCGCTGTTCGATTAGGGCAGGCATCTCAAGTAGAACGGGAAGAGGCGGATGGAAATGGCTTCGACGTGGTTATGGCGTGGCAGCGAAGATGAGCTTATTCAAATCAAAATGAAAAACGAGATAAGTTCGGGAATCATGAAACCCATTCATACTGTCGAGTCAGTTCATCCTAACCTCAAAAAACAATCAAATTGTTCACCACTTATTGGTGATGCGGTCATCGTAGATTCAGCACTTCATCCAATCAATGGTAGCAAATATGAAAATGTATGGATATTGAACGAAGGAGCGCATGCAGCTGTTCGATCTAATGATGAGGAAAGGCGAAGATTATGGAAGCGTGCGGGTATTGGCAGCAGTTTTAGAGCACTGGCAGGCGAACGCATCTATCGTGTAACAGTTGTTAATCTGGAGCCTTATTCGATTGTTAGAA
This sequence comes from Paenibacillus sp. L3-i20, assembly GCF_022180385.2. Lineage (GTDB taxonomy): Bacteria > Bacillota > Bacilli > Paenibacillales > Paenibacillaceae > Pristimantibacillus. The sequence goes on along the minus strand of NZ_BQME02000002.1, from coordinate 1,181,961 downwards.
TGGATAGAAATGGCTACGAGGTAGTGGGTGAAGAGCTTCGCTTTCGAGAAAATAGTGCAGAATCGATGTTGCCAATTGACAAGTGGCCGCTTGATGCCTCACTTCGCAGAGTTGTTCGGACAGCGGTAAGGTCGCTTTATACGCTAGGCCTTGATATTGGAGAGGCCGTTATCGCACTAGGGGGCGATGGGCATGTAGCTGTCAGAGACGCATGGCCATTACTGCGCGACAAGGGGCAGGGAGCAGCGGCTATAGAGCGATTCGCGGTCTGGTATTCGGCAGCGAGCGCTCAGATGGCGGATCGGAGGCGCATTCTAATCGGCGCCGATCCTGAGTTTGTTCTGCTAATGCCGAGTGGCAAAGTTGCCCCGGCATCACGCTTCTTCGGCGATGGCGCCTACGGTGCAGCGGGCGCCGACGCCATGCTTGTAGGGCGACGGCTGCTCTATCCCGTCGCCGAACTGCGGCCCGCGCCGGCCGAAACGCCGGCCGCGCTTGCCGCTAACGTGCGGCGGCTGCTCGCGCGCGCCGCAACTAAGATCAGCGACCCCACGCTGCGCTGGGTCGCTGGAGCAATGCCCGTGCCGGGGCTTGCGCTCGGCGGGCACATTCACCTAAGCGGAGCGCCGCTTACCGGGCGCTTGCTCCGCATGCTCGATAGCTGCGCGGCATACCCGCTCGCGCTAGTGGAGGACCCCGCCGGGCGGGGGCGACGTCCCCGTTATGGAGCTCTCGGGGACTTTCGCCCGCAGCCGCATGGCGGGTTCGAGTATCGAACGCTGCCGAGTTGGCTCGTGTCTCCGGCAGCGGCCAAAGCAGCCTTCGCGCTTGCACTGCTCTGCGCGCGCGAGGCGCTGCGAATACCGAGCATACCGGCTCAAGAGGAGCGGTACGCAGCAGCCTATTACAGCGGCGATCGCACGGAGCTCGCCGCTTGCCTTGATGCAGTCGCGTCGACGATCTCTGCGACTGAGAGCTACGCCGCACTTGCGGCGTATATCGAGCCGCTTTTTGAAGCTGCGCGGCGCGGCAAAACATGGGATGAAAGTGCCGACATACGAACGAAATGGCGGCTTCCGATTGTATAGGTTATAGCGTACATCTGTTCCGCTTGTTATAATGGAGATCTGATGTTTGCGCGATATGGGCATTGTCTGCTGAGGCATGTCTTTAATCTATATTATTCAGGAGGAACGTGAATGGCCGGTTACACTCCGATGATCCAACAATATTTATTAGTAAAAGAAGGAGCGAAGGACGCTTTTTTATTTTTCCGTCTGGGCGATTTTTATGAGATGTTTTTTGAAGATGCGATCAACGCATCCCGTGAGCTAGAAATAACGTTGACCGGAAGAGAAGGTGGCGGCGACGGAAAAATTCCGATGTGCGGCATCCCTTATCACTCCGCAGAAAACTATATTAGCAGATTAATTGATAAAGGCTATAAAGTAGCGATCTGTGAGCAAGTCGAAGATCCGTCCACAGCAAAAGGTATTGTGCGCCGTGAAATCGTTCGAATCATTACTCCAGGAACGGTTATGGAGTCGAAGTCGCTTGAAAGCAATTCGAATAACTTTATTGCAGCAACTACAAATGTCGGTGGAATGCTCGGTATCGCCGCTTGTGATTTGTCGACGGGTGAGTTGTATGTTACTTCATTTCCTGAGCAGCTAGAAGCATTAATCGACGAGCTTAATGTGTATTCACCTTCCGAAGTTGTAGGTGATCAATTGCTGCTAGACAAAATTAGCGGCTCATCGATTTGGAATAGACAATTACCGCTTACTGCCAGAGCGCCGATCTCACGAGAGGGGCTGCTCGTACAATTTGACGCTAGTGAGCTGGATCGATTGTCCGATGCAAGACTTCAAGCAGTAAGCATATTGACAGGCTATTTGGAAGAAACGCAGAAGCGGTCACTTTCACATGTTAGAACGATCAGAGCTTATGAGCCTAATCAATTTATGATTTTAGATCATTACACGAGACGCAATTTGGAGCTTACGGAAACTGTTCGTGATCGAAGCAAAAAGGGATCGTTGCTCTGGTTATTAGATCGGACAGGCACTTCAATGGGTGCGAGGCTGCTCCGTCGTTGGATAGATAAACCGCTTTTGAGCAGCGCTGCAATCGGGAAACGACTTGATGCGGTAGAGTCACTTTACCGTGATTTAATATTGCGTGAAGATATTCGTTCGGAATTAGGTCCGATATACGATTTGGAACGCCTTGTAGGTAGAGTTGCATACGGCAATGCGAATGGTCGCGATCTCAATGCGCTTAAGCTGTCGCTTCGACGTATTCCTGCATTGACTGAGCTATGCGTGAGATCGGGTTCCGACGTACTTCGTGAACTCATTGAAGGCATTGACAATTGTTCAGATATTGCAGATATGATCGATACGGTTGTAGTTGAAGAGCCGCCTATTTCTATTCGTGAAGGCGGACTTATTCGAGGCGGCTATGATGATTACTTAGACCAGCTGCGTGAAGCAAGCACAAATGGGAAGAAGTGGCTCGCTGAGCTGGAGCGTCAAGAACGTGAAGCTACGGGCATCAAATCATTAAAAATTGGGTTTAACAAAGTATTTGGATACTATTTAGAAGTATCCAAGGCGAACATTTCTATGTTGCCAGAGGGCAGATATGAGCGTAAGCAAACTCTTACTAATGCAGAACGCTACGTTACTCCTGAGCTGAAAGAAAAGGAACGTCTTATACTGGAAGCAGAAGATAAGATGGTTGATCTGGAATACGCCAGATTCATTGAACTACGTGATCATATTGCGCTACATCTTCATCGTCTGCAGCAAGCTGCTGCAATTATTGCTGAGCTGGATGTATATCAGTCCCTTGCAACAGTTAGTGCTGAACGTAGATTCAATAGACCACAAGTGGAAGAAGGCTTTAATTTATGTGTTACAGAGGGACGTCATCCAGTCGTTGAAGCGATGCTGGAAGGAACACCTTTTATCGCCAATGATACATTGTTATCACAAGAGGACAATCGCATTTTACTTATAACTGGGCCGAATATGGCTGGTAAAAGTACTTATATGCGCCAAGTAGCGCTAGTTAGTGTCATGGCACAAATAGGTTGCTTCGTTCCTGCTAAATTTGCAGTTATTCCGCTAGTTGATCGAATTTTCACTCGCATCGGAGCGGCTGATGATTTAATTGGTGGCCAAAGTACGTTTATGGTCGAGATGAAAGACATTCAAGTCATGACAGAAAAGGCTACAGCTAATAGTCTAGTCATTATCGATGAGCTTGGTAGAGGGACATCGACTGGAGAAGGGATGGCTATCGCACAAGCGGTCATTGAATATGTCCATCACCATATCGGCTGCAAAGCGTTAGTATCCACTCATTTCCATGAGTTGGCACATCTGGATCAATCCTTGTCATCACTAACTAATGCTCGTATGGCAGTAGAGGAAAGTGGAGATGACGTTACGTTTCTAAGGAAGTTAGTAGCAGGTGCGGCAAGTACAAGTTATGGTATCTATTGTGCACAGCTTGCTGGTCTTCCTCAGTCTATTATTGGACGAGCTTACGAATTATTGGATGAAACGGAATTGAGTTCTGGAGAAGTTGGGATTAACAATTCCAGAGATAAAGAAGTTGAATATGTTCAGCGTGAAGTTACTCGAACGGAACAACCTACTACTTCTAACAATGAAGCGGAAGGTTCAAACCTTGTAGCAGAGTCTAGAACTAACCTTCAAGCAGCTATTGTTCAATTGTCGATGTTTGAAGAGCCGGCAGCAGCATCTGAAGTGACGAAGCTTAAGAAAGTAAATCCTAAAGCTGAACAGCTGGCAGAGGAACTTAGGAAGTTGGATCTGTTTAATATTACGCCTATGATGGCTATGCAATGGTTAAATGAAATGAAGAGCAAGCTGCGGGATTAAAGGTGACTTAGCGAAGGGAGGCGATCCGAAGTGGCGAAGATCAAAGTGTTGGACGAGCAACTTGCGAACCAGATTGCTGCTGGAGAAGTTGTAGAGCGGCCATCCTCCGTCGTCAAGGAGCTCGTTGAAAATGCGGTTGATGCTGGCAGTACGACTGTTGATGTAACGATTGAAGAGGGTGGTCTCACGCTCATTAGAGTAATTGACAATGGAGGGGGCATTGAGGCCTCTGATATTATGACTGCGTTCCAAAGACATGCAACGAGCAAAATCTCTGCAAGTGGCGACTTATTCAGAATATCAAGTCTCGGCTTTAGAGGTGAGGCGCTTCCCAGTATTGCTGCCGTATCACGGCTGCAATGTATTTCAGCAGACACCAATACCGGGCTTGCACGCCGACTTCTAATTGAAGGTGGTTCGATAACAGCTGACGAGCCAGCGAACGCTCCTCAAGGTACGGATATGAGCGTTAGAGATTTATTTTATAATACACCCGCACGGTTGAAATATATGAAGTCCATTCAAACTGAACTTGGACATATATCAGACTTTATTAACCGATTAGCACTTGCTCATCCTGGCATTGCTTTTACACTAAAGCATAATGGAAACACACTGCTTCGTACGCTAGGAACAGGTGATCGATTGCAAGTCATCGCTGCGATATACGGCACGAGTACAGCGAAGGTGATGCTTCCAGTGTCTGCTTCTGATGCCGATTATGAGTTGACGGGTTACATTTCTAAACCAGAGCTAACTAGAGCGAACAGGAACGGGATAACAGTAGTTGTCAATGGACGATATATTAGAAGTCATGCGGTGAATCAATCTCTGCTGCAAGCCTTCCATACTCTTTTGCCAATCAATCGTTATCCGCTAGCTGTTCTGGAAATTGGTATGCATCCATCACTGCTTGATGTAAACGTACATCCATCTAAGATGGAGGTCCGATTTAGTAAAGAAGCTGAGCTGCGAAGTTTGATCGAACGTGCTGTAAAGGATGTTTTGGGGGCACAGCGTCATATCCCGGGACCAGGAACGAATGGCAGACAAGAACGCTCGAAGCCGGCATTTGTTCAAGATGCAATATCGTTCCACATTGGGGATCGTGATCAGCAAGCTTCAACGAACGAGTTAAGTTCTAATGCTTCTGAAATTAATTCTGGAGCTTTTTCTAAATTAGCAGCTGCAACTGAAGGTCCTCAATCAGATATGATTCAGAGAAGTTCTACAGAGGGCCGATCAAGTGGCTACTCACCTTCGTATGGTTCACAAGCTAATTACCGGGAATATGTTCCGAAGGCGGCGACTGAGAAGCTTTATGCGCCTTACAACAGTTCAATTAAAGCTCCGACTGAAAGTCAGAATATTGAATGGACAGTTCGTGAATCGATTCAATCTAGTAGTGAGAACCGGGTGTCGGTTGAAGATCATACAACGGTTACAATGGACCAAGATCGTGTTGAGCATCAAGAGAAAGCAGGGCTAGCAACTCCTAGCTTCCCAGAGCTTCACTGGATCGGGCAGCATCATGGTACTTATATTGTAGCGCAAGCTGAAGACGGACTTTATTTAATCGATCAGCACGCTGCACATGAACGAATTAATTATGAATACTATCTTCATAAATTTGGGAATCCTGTTGCTGCGAGTCAGCAATTGCTTGTCCCTTTAACTCTTGAATTTACTGCTGGTGATGCAGCACAGCTTCGTGAATTAACCGAACTGTTTGGCGAGGCTGGAGTTGAAATTGAGCCTTTTGGTGCTCAAACCTTTCTCGTTCGCTCTTACCCAGAATGGATGCCAAAAGGAGAAGAGCAGTCACTTCTTGAAGAGATGGCTGAATTGCTCATAACTGAGCGAAAGTCCATCAACATTACGAAGCTACGAGAGAAAGCTGCAATTATGTGTTCGTGCAAAGCATCCATCAAAGCAAATGATCGCTTGTCGCGTGAAGAAGGAGATTCGTTGCTTGCCAGATTATCTCGTTGCGACCAACCATACACTTGTCCACATGGCAGACCAATAATTGTCCATCTTTCAACGTATCAACTAGAAAAAATGTTTAAGCGGGTGATGTCTTGATCATTACGACAGCTCCGCGTCCATCGGAGCGAATAAACGAGCAAGTCCGTAAGCTTGCGGCTGAATTGTCTGCAAAGGCAATACCACGGAGGAACGCGTCTATTCAAAAGTTATTGGATATGAGCGATGATAATCGCGTCATTATTGCAACGGAGAAGGAGGTTCGGTTTTATGACAATGCAAACGAACCACCTCTTTATTTCCATCCTAGTATGGCCTATGTGCGAGTGAAGCGGCTTCGTCGCGGGGAAACGGACCCATTGATCGAACTTTCAGGTTGCAGCATTGGTGATCATATCATTGATTGCACAGCAGGCATGGCAGCAGACTCTTTAGTATTTTCATACGCTGTAGGCGAGCAAGGACGTGTAGAAGCACTAGAAAGTGAGCCGATTTTGTGTGCACTAGTGAGGGAAGGACTTGCTTCTTATGAGTCTGGATTGCCTGATGTAGATGCTGCTATGAAGCGTATTCATTTAAGCTGCAAAAATCATGCTCATTATTTGGCTAATTTACCGAACAAGAGCGCTGATATCGTTTATTTTGACCCTATGTTCAGACAGCCGATCATGGAGTCATCTGCGATAAGTGCATTTCGGACAATTGCCAATATGGATGCTTTGAGCGCTGAAGTTGTGGAACATGCGGTTAGAGTTGCCAGGAAAACGGTTGTTATTAAAGAAAATCAAAGAAGCGGCGAATTTGAGCGACTAGGCTTTAAGCGGACGCATGCGAATACGTCGAAGATAGCATATGGAGTGATACATGTTGGATCAGCATAATGAAATAGCTGGAGAACGAGCAAAGGGAATCTCATTACGCAAGCAACCGCTGCTTGTACTAATTGGACCAACTGCAGTTGGCAAAACAGCTCTAAGTCTTAACCTAGCAAAAACATGGGATGCAGAAATAATATCCGGTGATTCCATGCAAGTTTATAAGGGTATGGATATTGGTACAGCCAAGATAGGTGAAAATGAGCGGGATAACATTCCGCATCATCTTATCGATATATGTGAACCCGAAGCAGCTTATTCAGCAGCAGATTTCCAGACAGGTGCAACAGAAGCGATTCGAGATATTGCCGCCAGAGGAAAGTTGCCCTTTATTGTGGGCGGTACAGGTCTTTATGTAGAGTCTCTTTGTTACAACTTTCAATTTGCTGAAAATGGTTCTGACGAAGCTTTCCGTGCCGAAATGGAAGCATATGCGCTAGAGCATGGTGCAGAAGCTCTTCATGCGAAACTAGCTGCAATTGATCCACCAGCAGCGGAACGACTCCATCCAAACGATCAGCGGAGAGTTATACGTGCACTTGAAGTTCATCATATGACGGGGCAAACCTTTTCTGAGCAACAGGCAGGACAGAAAAAAGAATCTCCGTACGAACTATGTATCATCGGACTTACGATGGATAGAGCAGAGCTTTATAGAAGAATTGAGCTACGCATCGATCTTATGTTACAAGAAGGATTGGTAGCTGAAGTAGAGCAGTTGTTAAAACATGATCTAGCTCCTAATTCAGTACCTATGCAAGCGCTTGGTTATAAGGAGATTGCAGCCTATTTGCGTGGAGAATGCAGCTATGAAGCGGCTGTTGAGCGTTTGAAAAGGGACACAAGAAGATTTGCGAAGCGTCAACTATCTTGGTTCCGACATATGAAAGATATTCATTGGTTCGATACTTCAGAAAATTTTCACAACAATTTAAGTGCAATTCATGGTATAATAGCAGGAAAGTTTCAAGATCATCTTGAATATACTTCTAATCAATCTTTTTAAGACGGGGGTTACGTCCAATGAACAAATCAATCAATATTCAAGATACGTTCCTGAATCAGTTGCGCAAGGATAACATACCGGTTACCGTTTTTTTGATGAATGGGTTTCAGATTCGAGGCGTAATTAAAGCATTTGATAATTTTACAATCATTATTGATAGTGAAGGACGTCAGCAAATGGTGTACAAGCACGCCATTTCCACGTTCGTACCACAACGAAATGTATCGCTAATGCAACCGGACAACAACCCGTCTGAGGGCTAGTTACGTATTACTTGTGAAACTTTCTTATAGCGTCGTTCGTTTAACTAGATAGCGGTACGCAAGAGCAACCCGCTCTGAGCGGGTTGCTCTTGTTATTTCGTGGAAATGCTAGTAGAAACGATGCAAGGAAATGCAGGAGGGGATTCATCATGGCAGAACGGCCTAAGAGAAAGACAACAACAACACAAACGAAGAAAAAAAGACGTATATCAGGTAAGGCATGGTTTTATGGAATATTTTTTACAGTGGTAATCGGAATCGTTTGCGGGATTATTGGGTACTTGCTCATTATTCTTAATGGAGAAAGAATTCTTGAAGAACATGGTGGCAAGCTCGAATTCGGTGAAGCATCCATCATTTACGATGCTGAGGGTGAGGAAATCTCCAGATTGTATGATGTTATGGATCACCGTGAGGTTGCGGAATTTTCAGAAATTCCGGAGAATATGCGTAATGCGATTGTAGCAACAGAGGATCAGCGTTTCTACACACACTCAGGACTTGATTTCTGGGCAATTGGACGAGCAGTCGTTAAGGACGTAATTGCAAGAAGCGCGGTAGAGGGCGGAAGTACCATTACTCAGCAGTTAGCCAAAAACGTATTTTTGACTGCGGATAAAACCTTTTTCCGTAAAGCGACTGAAGCTTCCATCGCAGTTGCACTGGAACAACAACTATCCAAAGAAGAAATATTGACGATGTATTTAAATAGAATTTATTTTGGTAAAGGTATTCATGGAGTTAAGGCTGCTGCCGATTATTATTTTGGGGTGGAATTAAATGAGTTGGAGTTATGGCAGGCTGCAACACTTGCTGCAATGCCGAAAGCTCCAAATCGATACAATCCGATTAACAATCCTGACGATTCACTGAATCGCAGAACAGTAGTACTTCAGCTTATGTATGATCAGAAGTATATTACAGCCGCAGAGATGGAAGAAGCGAAAGCTGTCGTTTATGAGGAACCTACTAAACGTGATGAATTCAAAAACGGTAATTACCATGCATTTGTTGACTTTGTCATCGAAGAGGCGATGAAGATGACGAAGAAGACTGAAGAAGAGCTACGCATAGGTGGTTACCACATCTATACAACGTTAAGTAAGCAAGCGCAGAATGCGATGGATGAACAATTTAATAATCCAGACAATTTTGAAGTTAGTGTGGATGAACAAATTGTTCAAGGAGCTATGGTTATTATTGATCATAGAACAGGCGAGATTAAGGCGCTTTCGGGTGGACGCGATTATGCGAAGAAGGGCTGGAATCGTGTTGAACAGCCAAGACAACCAGGATCAGCAATTAAACCCATCGTGTCATTTGGTCCAGCTCTAGAAACAGGTAAATTTTTCCCATGGACGATTCTAGCGAATGACCAGAAATGTTATTCCAATTATTGTCCGAGAGATAGGTGGGGAGCAACGCCAGTATCGATGACGCAAGCGATGAAAGATTCTCGAAACCTTGCAGCTGTTTGGCTGCTTAATGAGGTTGGCGTGAAGCAATCCACTGAGTTTGCGGAGAAGCTTGGACTTAAATTTCAAAAAGAAGATCGTAATTTAGCGATGGCACTTGGTGGTCTAACTCGTGGTTCCTCGCCACTACAAATGGCTACAGCCTACAGTATAATGGCTAACGGTGGAAAGTCTGTAGATCCGCATACGATCACAAAGATTAAGGGAAAAAAAGATGAGTTTATTTATAAAGCACCTAAGTCGGAACAACTAATGTCACCAGATACAGCATGGTATTTGACCGAGATGATGCAAGCTGTTGTTGAAAAAGGTGGTACTGGTACACGAGCTAATTTTGGTCGCCCGATTGCGGGTAAAACAGGTACAACGCAACATGGTATTCAAGGGTATAAAGGTAAAGGAATAAAAGATGCATGGTTTGTTGGTTATACACCGGAGTGGACGGCAGCCGTATGGATGGGCTACGATAAAACGGATGTAAAACATGTGCTTAAGAGAGGCGGATCTGACGCTGCAGCACTTTTTGCAAAAGTAATGAAGCCAGCTATGCAAGGTGTTGATAAGGATAGCTTTAAACGTCCTAAAGGAGCGAAGGAAGATAAGCCGCTTGCTAAAGTTTCTAATGTTCTAGCTACCTATATTCCTGAGGAATCTAAAGCTCAAATAAGTTGGGATCCTCTAGATGAACCAAATATGACTTATGAAGTTTTCCGTAAAGGCAGCGGGGAAGCTGAATTTAGTCGATATGCAGAAGCAGGAACATTAACTATTGTCGATGATTTCACTGTTTTCCCGGGAATGACCTATGAATATTATGTTGTTGCAATTGATACATCCAGTGGAACGAAGAGGGATAAATCAGGTATTGCCAAACTTGTTATTCCTGAAGTTCCAATTGAATCGCCTATACCGACTGAACCCACAGAAACAATACCACCAACTGATCCTAGTGGTGAGGTGACACCAACTGATGGAGGGATTCCGACTCCTGAAACATCATTACCGCCTTTAGAAACAGAGCAGCCGGGTACGGGAGAAGTCGAAGGTGGTGAAGTGCCTGAAGTACCTGCTGGATCATTTGTCCCTCAATCGACAAGTGAAAGCGGCGAAGAAAGCATCGGAATAGGAAACTAAGGTCTATTAATCTGCTGTGCAATAGATAGGTGGTTGAAGAAGTTGAAGCTTTACGTAAAACGATATCGTGCGACATTGTTTGTTATGGTAATCATCCTTCTACTCGCAGGGTGCGGGTCGAAGGATGCAATACCTGCAAGTTTGGACGGGCAGTCAAAAGGCGCAATTAAGCTTATGAGTTGGGATAAAACGCCAGAGATGTCGATTGATCTGAACAAGCAGTATAAGGCTAATGTAGAGACGAGCAAAGGAAGCTTTGTGATTGAGCTTTATGCAAATGAGGCACCAGTTACAGTAAACAACTTTGTATTTCTAGCGCAAGAAGGTTTTTACGAAGGGATAACATTTCATTCGATTATCGAATCCTTTATGATTCAAACAGGTGACCCTACAGGAAACGGAACTGGTAATGCAGGGTATCGTATACCAGATGAGCTTGAAACAGATAGGGACTATGAAGAAGGAATTGTGGCGATGTTTAATACAGGATCGCCTAATTCAGGCAGCAGTCAATTTTTTATTTGTACAGGTCCAGATGCTGAAAATTTAAACAGACAACCAAATTATTCAATTTTCGGTAAAGTAATAGCTGGAATGGATACTGTTCGTAAGATTTCGGTTACACCAGTTGTAAATGGAGTACCATCTGAGCAAGTTACAATTGTATCAATTAGCATTGAAGAGAAGTAAATAATTGTACGGGTTTAAGAGGCAGTTCTTCGGACAGTATTTGCTGTTCAGAAGGGCTGTCTCTTTCCATTTCGTCATGCTTTATGGCTGATAGCTAGGTTTATTTTCCCTGTTCGCTGGAGATGGACGTTAAGATATGGTAATCTTTTTCTATAGAGTGTTTATGTTGGTGTTAAAGTTTGTCTAATTGAACGGAAGGGTACGTTCCGTATGAAGAGAAAATTTTCTGATCGAGCAAATTGGCGTCGCATTTTACGAAGAAGTTATTCGTGTTTAGCGCTTGATGGTGATGAGTTTAAAGGGCTTGTTACATTTTACCGGATTCACGAGCTTAGAGAGCCGCTTTGGAAGGAATACAACGGTCGTAGATTATGTTTAGCAGACCGAGGATATTTATGGATGCAACATTTCCCGAAAGGTGAGCATTTTGTAGTCACAACGATGTTTGACGATAAGGGACGCGTAGTTCAGTGGTACATCGATATTTGTAAGACACAAGGACTAACAGAACAGCAGGTACCGTGGTTTGATGATTTGTATCTTGATGTTGTCGTTCTGCCAAGCGGTGAGGTTTATCTTATGGACGAAGATGAGCTGGAAGATGCGCTGAGACAAGGTGATGTAACAAGCAAGGACGCTGCGCTTGCAAAGAAGACAGCAGGACGATTACTTTCGAGCATTCGGAATGGTCGTTTCAGGTATTTCACACTTAGTTTAAGGCATCGTAAAACTTTGGGAGAACGAACGGGGGAACTCAGCGAATCATGAAGTCTGTAGCGCAAAAGAGGAGCAAACCACGGAAACGAAAGACAGTCTTTCGGCCGTGGCTGCTCTTTTTCCGTTTCTTTATGTGGTTAATTGTTGCAGGTGTGTTTTGGTGCGGCTATGTAATGTGGTTGATGAATAATTATACCGCTGAAAGTACTTACCCAGAAGCAGATGCGGGTATTGTGCTCGGAGCGGCTCTTTGGAATGACAGACCAAGTCCTGCTCTTAAGGAACGGCTCGATTATGCAAAGTTACTTCTCGAAAAAGGTACCGTTGATCGGCTTATATTATCTGGCGGTCATGGAGGTATTTCGTCAACTTTGTCTGAAGCTGAGGGAATGCAAAATTATTTGCTATTGAAAGGCGTAGATAAGGACAAACTGTTACTAGAAACAAAGGCGAGCAGTACCTATCAAAATATTATTTTTAGCCGTGACATTGGAGAATCGCACGGTTTACAAACTTATCTTGTTATTACACATGATTATCATGCCGCTCGAGCTAAAGAAATCGCTGCATATGCAGACCTAGAGTCCAAAGGTGTTGCTGGAGTGAAGTCCAAAGTATTAAATGAATTTTATAATGATACGAGAGAAGTGCTTGCTTTCACTAAATGGAAGCTGGATTGGCTTACTATTTCACTAGGAATTCGCTCTCCTGAATCGTTGCTGTGAATCTGTTAATATGCAGCTACAAGATAGAATAAGCTTGTAGTGCGGAAATCCGCCACAGCTTCTGTACAAAGGAAAGGTGATGCGTCAGATGAACGGACACGTCATATCGGGACCAGGAAACGGAACGACGAGACCTTCCCGACAAATTAACGTGGTACTCAGAAGTCATGATTCATTCGGAAGCAGTTCTTCCGCTCATGCATATGAGGCAGACCCATTACCTTCTGTAAAGCCACTGCCAGCGGTAGATCACTTTGCCGATATCCAGAAGGAACTTGAGCCTATGATCGGCATGGATAATGTGAAATCGCTCGTATACGAGGTCTATGCTCTGCTTTATATAAGTCGTATGCGCGCTGAAGCGGGACTGAACGGTGGATCACAGGTTTATCACATGATTTTCAAAGGAAATCCAGGTACAGGAAAAACAACAATTGCTCGAATCGTGGCTAAACTTTTTCAAAAGATGGGTGTCCTAACGAAAGGTCATCTTATCGAAGTAGAGAGGGCCGATTTAGTTGGTGAGTATATCGGTCATACTGCACAAAAAACAAGGGATCTTGTTAGGAAAGCGCTCGGTGGCGTATTGTTTGTTGATGAAGCTTACAGTTTAGCTCGAGGCGGCGAAAAAGATTTCGGCAAGGAAGCAATTGACACATTAGTTAAAGCAATGGAAGATCACCGAAATCAATTTGTGCTTATACTGGCAGGTTATCCGCTTGAGATTGATCAGTTTCTACTGACAAACCCAGGATTACCATCACGATTTCCTATTCAGATCGAGTTTCCTGACTATTCCGTAGATCAACTGCTGCAGATTGGTGAGCTGATGGTGAAGGAACGGGATTATGTTCTATTGCCGCAGACGGTGTTTAAGTTGCGTCAGTATTTGATGCAAGAAAAGTTAAATGACATGTTTTCTTTTAGCAATGCAAGATTTGTTCGAAACACGATTGAAAAATCAATTCGACATCAAGCCGTGCGTCTCATTAACCAATATTCAAACTCTATACCGGCAAAGGGTGAACTCATGTCCATACGCCCGGAAGATTTGAAAGTATGAAGATTGATCTTTCTTGAGTATCAAAAATCGAATGAATATAGCAGCTCTCATAAGTGTTACCCTGCAAGCGGCAAGCGAATGAGCGGTAAAGCCGAGCATTCGCTTGTTGGGTTTGTGGTTTATGTCTAAGTAGCGTTTTTCGTTCATCAAATAACTTTGTAGATGGAAGAATTATGCTAGTTTGCTGTGACGGACAAGCTGACTATCTTGAGATATAATAGAGTGGATTTATTTACACTAAGGGTAGCCATTAAAAAATCTTTAACCGTAATAGGAATAAAGGGAGAAATGATCATGAATAACGAACATCAAGAGAAACAACAACTTTGGGATCAACTAGAGAAATTGGCTGAAGCCATGGAAGATAAAGCGAGCTCCGCTTTCCGCAATGTTGAGCGGATTGCAGAGCGGAATCAATGGAAAGTAATTGAAGCATTCAAACGTCACAAAGTAAGTGATTATCACTTTGCTGGATCAACTGGCTATGGCTATAATGATCGAGGTCGAGAGGTGCTCGATCTTGTATATGCGGATGTGTTTGGTGCGGAAGCAGCACTTGTTAGACCTCACTTTGCATCTGGTACTCATACGATTAGCTGTGCGTTGTTCGGGGTACTTCGTCCGGGTGATGAACTGTTGTATGTAACTGGGAAGCCATACGATACGCTTCATAAAGTTATTGGTAAGCCTGGTGATGGCAAGGGCTCGCTGCAGGATTGGGGAGTTCATTATTCAGAAGTGGCTCTACTGCCAGATGGTGGGCTTGATTGGGACAGTATTGAAGGAGCAATTAACGAGCGGACAAAGGTTATAGGAGTACAGCGTTCTCGCGGTTATGATTGGAGAGCTTCATTCACGGTTACTCAAATTGCAGAGATTGTAAAGAGAGTAAAAGCTATTAAGCCTGACGTTCTTGTTTTTGTAGACAATTGTTATGGTGAATTTACGGAGTTAATCGAACCAACAGAAGTTGGTGCTGATTTAATGGCAGGGTCTTTAATCAAAAACCCAGGAGGTGGTATTGCAGAAACCGGCGGCTATATTGCTGGTACACATGCAGCAGTATTAGCAGCGTCATATCGGTTGACTGCGCCTGGTATTGGTGGAGAGGTAGGTGCAATGTTAGGGACTTTACGTTCTATGTTTCAAGGGCTATTTCTCGCTCCACATTTAGTTGGCCAAGCTGTCAAAGGCAGTATTCTTGCGTCAGCATTATTTGAAGAGTTAGGTTTCGAGACGAAGCCGAAATGGCAGGATGCACGTACTGATCTCATTCAAGCAGTACGATTCGGCCAAGCGGATCATCTGATTGCATTCGTACAGGGAATTCAGCAAGCGGCTGCTGTTGATGCGCATGTAGTGCCTGAGCCTTGGGATATGCCTGGCTATGAGAATGCAGTTATTATGGCGGCTGGAACATTCATTCAAGGTGGCAGCTTGGAGCTCTCTGCGGATGCGCCAATCAGGGAACCCTATATAGCTTACATGCAAGGTGGACTTACTTACGCTCATGCGAAATATGGCGTACTTACAGCATTAAAGAAACTAGTTGAGAGCGGATTAATTGTTATCAAACCTTACACAACTTGACACATTTATAGTGCGAAGATACAATGGACCTATAAATGAGCAACTGGAAGGTTGATGCGACATGGCTGATGAAATTCGCAGAAATATGGCCTTATTCCCTATCGGCATCGTTATGAAGCTGACAGATTTAACGGCCAGACAAATCCGTTATTACGAGCAGCATGAGTTGATTGTGCCTGCTAGAACAGCGGGCAATCAACGGTTGTTCTCGTTTAATGACGTAGAGCGTTTGCTTGAAATTAAGTCTTTGATCGAGAAAGGCGTTAACATTGCAGGAATAAAGCAAGTTATGAATCCGGTTTCAAAGGAATCAGACGATGCAACCATTGTAAGCGAGCAATCCGAAGTGAAGCGTCGGGAGATGTCAGATCAACAGCTGCATAGATTGCTTAAGCAACAATTGATTGAGAAACGACCAGGTCAAGCTTCAATGATACAGGGACAATTGTCCCGATTCTTAAATAAACGGTAAAATAGCAGCCGAAACTAAGAGGAGATGATTCTATGAGTTTCACTAAAGAAGATATTAAACGTATAACACAAGAGCAGAATGTACGTTTTATTCGTTTGCAATTTACCGATTTGCTAGGTACAATCAAAAACGTTGAAATTCCAGTTAGTCAATTGGATAAAGCACTTGATAATAAAATGATGTTTGATGGTTCATCCATTGAAGGTTATGTACGTATTGAAGAGTCGGATATGTATTTGTATCCTGATCTCGACACTTGGGTTGTTTTCCCTTGGGTAGCACAAGATCGTGTTGCTAGACTGATTTGCGACATCTATATGCCGGATGGAACGCCATTTGCTGGCGACCCGCGCGGTATTTTGAAACGCACGTTGAGAGAAGCGCAAGAGCTTGGATATTCAGCAATGAATGTTGGACCAGAACCTGAGTTTTTCTTGTTCAAAACAGATGATCGCGGCGAACCAACCTTGGAGCTGAATGATCAAGGCGGTTACTTCGACCTTGCACCGATGGATCTTGGTGAAAATTGCCGTCGTGAAATCGTGTTGACGCTTGAGGAAATGGGCTTCGAAATTGAAGCTTCCCATCATGAAGTAGCACCTGGTCAACATGAAATTGACTTCAAATATGCCGATGCAATTCGAGCGGCTGACCAAATTCAAACGTTTAAGCTAGTTGTAAAAACGATTGCTCGCGTTCACGGCTTGCATGCAACGTTTATGCCTAAGCCGCTGTTCGGTGTTAATGGCTCCGGTATGCACTGTCACCAATCGTTGTTCCAAGGCAGCACGAATGCTTTTTATGATGAAAAAGATAAATTAGGTCTAAGCGATACGGCTCGTTACTACATGGCTGGCGTATTGAAGCATGCACGTGCGATGGCGGCTATTACGAATCCTACTGTTAACTCTTACAAACGTTTAGTTCCAGGCTATGAGGCGCCTTGTTACGTCGCATGGTCAGCAAGCAACCGCTCGCCAATGATCCGTATCCCAGCTTCACGTGGCTTGTCAACACGCGTTGAAGTACGTAATCCTGATCCAGCAGCTAATCCGTACTTAGCGCTTGCAGTAATGCTAAAAGCAGGGTTGGATGGTATCGTGAACAAGCTTCCGTTGCCAGCCCCAACTGACCGTAACATCTATATCATGTCAGAGGAAGAGCGCATAGATGCAGGAATCCCAAGCTTGCCTGTCGACTTGAAGGAAGCACTAGACGAGATGCTTAAGAGCGATATCGTCTGTGAAGCACTTGGCGACCACGCTCTTGCTCACTTCTACGAGTTGAAAGAGATTGAATGGGATATGTACAGAACACAAGTTCACCAATGGGAAAGAGATCAGTATTTGACTCTTTATTAAAATTATATATGTATTTTGTTATATCAAAGCTTTTAAGGTTAATAATTATAGGGGCATACATGATCTGTAATGGATCCGTGTATGCCCTCTTTTTGCCTCTGAAGCTTTTTTTATTAATTGATCAAAATTTTTAATGGGTATTTGTGAAATTCATTTACCCATGAGATACATAATTATAATTATATGACGCTGAAACACTATCCTTTTAAATGGATTAAGTTATAATAGGGGGTAATTAATAATAAAGGGAGATTGTGGATAATGGCGAAAAGAAGGAAGAAGGATCAACTGGACCCTATGCAAAGTCTAGTTTTTTTATTGATGTTTGGTAGTTTTATAGGGGTCTATTACATATTCAAATCATTCATCTATTCTTCAATTGCTGCTGGAGCGATTCTAGGTATCTATTTTACAGTTATGATTATTCTTAATCAGAAACATAATGAACGACTAAGAAGATCAGGTATCGCAGATATCGATAAGATGGATGGAAGAAGATTTGAACTTTATTTAGGTCATCTTTTTGAAGCACATGGTTATGCAGCAGAGGTAACACAAGCAACTGGCGATTATGGAGCAGACTTGGTAATCTCCAAGGATGGAAAAAAGATAGTTGTTCAAGCAAAACGTTATAGTAAAAATGTAGGTTTAAAGGCAGTTCAAGAAATTCATACTGCTATGGCTCACTATAGTGCTCTCGAAGCCTGGGTAGTTACAAATAGAGACTATACAGAGCAAGCATATAATTTAGCTAAGTCAAATGGTGTCCGTCTCATTAATCGTGAACAACTCATTGAGATGATCCTTGCGATTAACTCCGAACCTCAAACTTCACAGGCTTTAGTTGCGGTTGCAGTAGGAGATCATGTTACTCCTGATACTGATCATGAAGAGGTTGCAATTAATGAGCCTGAAGACCTTGATTGCCCGAAATGTGGTTATTTGCTAGTCAAAAGAAAAAGTAGCCGAGGCGAATTTTATGGCTGCTCGAGCTTTCCTAAATGTAGACATACAAAAAATATAAATGCGTAATAACATACTTAACTCTTACAATTCGCGTAATGGATAATATTTTAATAAATCGACGACATTCGCTATTATGTAATTTGTGTATTTGACGATAATTAGTTTTAACAACATTTAAAGGAGATATTGGTTATGAAAAAAGCATCAGTATTATTATTTTCATTATTTATTTTTTGCTTCTTATTAATTCCTAATGCTCTTGCAGCGAATGTGAATGATGTGCTAGCTTCACCTGAACAAGGTTGGAAAAGAGTAGATTTGACAATGGCCACTCAAAATATTTCTTACTCTGGAACGTGGAGAAACGATACAACTTCTCCTGGATACACTGGAAAGCATAATAATAATTCGATTCATGGTACAGCGGGATCTACAATTAAGTTTGATTTCACTGGTTCAAAAATTATACTGAGATCATGGTTGGCATCGGGTAAAGTAAACGTGAAAATTGATAATATTGATATGGGGACTTATACGGCTAATGGAACGGCTGCGTATGGGGTTATTTACGCAAATGAAACATTAACTAATACCAGACATTCTGTAATAGTGACTCATGTTACAGACACATACACAGATTCAATAGACATTGCTGAGAGTGGAGAAATATTACCATTTGAAGGAGTCGAAGCACCGTTAAATTTAAGTGCAAAGCCTAATAATAACACAATATTATTAAGCTGGGGACAAGTAGAAAATGGAACCTATACTATAAAGCGTAGCACTACACCAGGAGGTCCATATACGACAATAACAGAGGGGATTAATGGTCTAACATATAATGATAATAAAATTGAAAAAGGTATTAACTATTATTATGTTGTGACAGCAAAAGTTGCTGACAAAGAAAGTACTAATTCGAATGAAGCTACAGCTGTGCTTCCAGTCGATCTGGGTCGTGCTATTCTCGTAATTACTCTTGTTAATGGTATCGAGAAAGAATATGATTTATCAATGTCAGAAGTTGGAGCATTTATTAATTGGTATGATGCTAAGGATGCAGGAACTGGGCCAGCTAAATATGCATTTCAAAAAACTTGGAACGTTGGTCCATTTAAAAGCAGGGTAGAGTTTGTTATTTTCTCTAAAATTGTTACATTTGAAGTAAACGAATATGAACAAAAATGATTAACAATTGACATTTTCAGCTAAGCCGTTCATTTGAAGCAGCTTTGAACTTGAATAGCTTAATGTTCAGTTATTGTTCTTAAGAATTCAAAAAAGCTTATTTAAATGATATTACTAGGATTTAAATCGTAACGAACTTTAGCATCGCTATTATGCGGTAAGTGGCTCCATTTCTGCCACGGATGAGGATATAACTCCTATTGGGTTTATTTAGGGCAATGTAACTGTTGTTTACTGTAAATTAGGTATGATAGAATTCGTTAAATAGGAAGTGTATCCCGTTAGACGTTGAATATTTGAGTTTCCCAGCACATTTCAAGCTATGATACTTCAAAATTCAAAAAAAGAGCTGCCCACCAGACTAATTGTCTAATGGGCAGCTCTTTTTGCGTTAATGAATATCACGGAAGAGTCCAATTACTTTACCAAGAATGCTCACATTATGTAGGCGAATAGGCTCCATTGTGGAGTTCTCCGGTTGTAAGCGAATATGATCTTTTTCCTTGTAGAACGTCTTAACAGTTGCTTCGTCATCTTCGGTCATTGCTACTACGATATCACCATTGTCGGCTGTTTGTTGCTGACGGACGATAACATAATCTCCGTTATGAATGCCTTTTTCGATCATACTGTCACCAATGACATTTAGAATAAATACATTATTGTCTCCTACAAAATGCGATGGAAGAGGGAAATAATCTTCTATATTCTCAGTTGCAGTAATCGGAATACCAGCTGTAACCTTACCTACTATAGGAACTTGCGATACAGGGAATTCAATAACATTGTTATCTTCTTGGTTCAATATTTCAATCGCCCGAGGTTTAGTTGGGTCGCGTCGTATAAATCCCTTTTTCTCCAAACGGTCTAGATGTCCGTGAACCGTCGAGCTGGAGAGAAGACCAACAGCTTCTGCTATTTCTCGGACAGAAGGCGGATACCCTTTGTCTCGAACTTCTTGCTTAATAAATTCAAGAATCGAATTTTGCCGCTTGGAAATCTTAGACAATTAGATCATCTCCATTCGTTATGCTGTGTCAAATTATAACACAGAACCGAAGTTCGTACAAACGTAAGTTCTTAAGTACATAAGTTCGTATTTTCATATTGACTACAAACATTTGTTCGTGTTAATCTGAAAACAGAACAAATGTTTGGGGGAGCTAATTAT
This sequence comes from Paenibacillus sp. L3-i20, assembly GCF_022180385.2. Classification (GTDB taxonomy): domain Bacteria; phylum Bacillota; class Bacilli; order Paenibacillales; family Paenibacillaceae; genus Pristimantibacillus. The sequence continues at coordinate 1,161,365 of NZ_BQME02000002.1, read as the reverse complement.
GATATTAATGAATCAGGGCACTTATCGTTCCATACATACGGAGACAATACTAATGGTTAAGCCTGCACATACATTGACTGCTTCACGCTTAATTAAGCGCAAGGAATTTAAATTTATTGTAAGTATTATGGTTGCTGTTCTTATCTTTACTAGTTTTTTACTAATTGCTATTGATGCGTCAGGTACAGAACCTCTTAAATTGGAAGAGAAGATTGTAACTGTAGGCAGCGGTGACACGCTTTGGGACATTGCCAGTCTTCACGCCATGAAGGGTGATGATATCGGCTATATTGTATATAAGATAAAAAATAGAAACGACTTGTCTACTGTTACAATTGTGCCAGGGCAGAAGCTAATTATTCCTAAATTAAACTAGCATTTGAACTTGAAATCTACATATAAAATAAACACTACATAGACTGATAAGAGCGTAATGACCCCGAAGGAGGTTATAGCGCTCTTTTTTGCGTTAAGATACATGTCATAAATGATGCCGAATGGCTCTATAACCTTGACAATTGAACCTTTGAAATGTCAAAGTAGGGAGTAGAGATTTGACAGCAAGAGAGGGGTGGGCAGAGACGATGGATATGGATAAAATAATTGCTCGCATTAACGAGCTTTCTCGTAAAAATAAAGCATCAGGTCTAACGGATGAGGAAACAATTGAACGGGATCAACTCAGACAGCAATATCTCACTAATTTCAAAGGGAATTTAAAGCAGCAGTTAGATTCAATTAAGTACGTTGAGGATGAGCAAGAAGATACGACAAAACATTAATAAGTAAAAAATTAAAAAAGTTATTCAGGGGGAATCGGATTTGTCACGATCATGGGAGCGCAAAGTTCGCAAAAACATGAGTAAAGTCAACAAAGATCGTAAAAAAAATGGAACAAGTCAACTTGTACTAAACACGGAGAAAAACGATAAATTTACGGGTCGCAATATTATGGCACCTATTCTGTTAGTTGTATTTGTACTATTTTTCAGCACATTTCAACTAACTGTCGTACCAGACTATAAACCAAATGCGATGTTTTGGGTAACGCTAAGTCTTTATATAGGTCTTGCAGTATTGTTATATTATCGCAAGCCGTATTTTACAATTGGCAAAGATTATGTGCAATCCCGTCGTTTCAGAGGTGACAAACGCCTTGCAGCAACAGCAATCAAAGGATTCCGTTTTCAAAATGGTTATGTTACTGTCATCCCACAAAAGGGTGCTCCTTGGACATTTTCGCGTATGCTGAATCGTTATGATACTAATGAAATGACACAAAAAGTAAAAGTTTTTGCTGGAACACACAACATTACGTTTGAGGAAAAATAATTCGTTTGGGAGAGAAGAGACCATCATGGGGAAACAAGCTGTCTTATTTGATCTTGATGATACGTTATTATGGGATGATCGCAGTGTAATGGAAGCGTTTGAAGCAACTTGTCAAACAGGAGCAGCTGCTTCTGGCGTGGATGCGGCTGAGCTTGAGCTAGCTGTTCGTAAGGAAGCGAGAGCCTTATACGAGTCATATGAAACGTTTGCTTTTACTAAGATGATTGGTATTAATCCTTTCGAAGGACTATGGGCAAATTTCACTGCGGGTGAGCAGGAAGAGTTCCGCAAGTTGCAGAAGATTGCACCTGATTATCGCAAACAAGCTTGGACATTAGGTCTTAAAGCTCTTGGTGTTGATAATGAGGAACTTGGTGCTGCGCTTGCCGAACAATTCCCTGCAGAACGTCGTGCTAGACCTTTCGTTTATGACGAAACGTTCAAAGTACTAGATGCTTTGAAGGGTAAATATAAGCTGCTTTTACTTACAAATGGTTCTCCAGATCTTCAAAAGGAAAAGTTAGACGGAGTCCCAGAACTAATATCGTATTTTGATCATATTATTATTTCAGGTCAGTTCGGTGAAGGTAAACCTGCTGCATCGATTTTTAAACATTCACTTGAGAAGCTTGGAATTGAGCCAGATCATGGCATGATGGTAGGGGACAAGCTGACTACTGATATTTTGGGAGCAAATACGATCGGCATGACTTCTGTGTGGATCAATCGCCATGGTGTGGTACGCGATGATGAAATTGTACCGACTTATGAAATTTCCAATCTGGAAGAGCTTCTTCAACTATTAGAGCAATAAGAAAAGTAAAGTAATAATGAAATGAAAAGCCCCTCAAGCGGCAAATGGCGCTTCGGAGGGGCTTGAAATTTATTATTTCGATTGAAAAGTAGCATCAGCGAATGGATGAGCGATCCAGCCTTCTGTTTCAATAAAGAGACGAACAGCTACGATTTGTTTATTTTCCATTAGGGTGAAGAAATGAGCTTTATGTTCAGGAACGGAAATGACATCGCCTGCTTCTAGTTCAACATCAAAGTAACCTACATCGTCTGTTCCTTTAATGATGAAGATGCCTCGTCCTGCTGTAATCGCACGAACTTCATCCTCTGTATGTGTATGAACATTTTCGAATTTTTTAAGTAGTTCATCTAGATTTGGCGTTGCCTCAGATAATGAAATAATATCCCAAGTTTTATAGCCGCGTCGTCCCGCTAATTCATTAATTTCCTCATCATAAGTGGCTAAAATTTGTTGTTTCTCTTCGTCAGTCAACACAAATTTATTTTGCAGCTCTTTATCTAGTTTTGTTGGATCCCAGTGCTCGTAGAGCACTTCTTGACTATCTAGAAATGCACGGACATTTTCTTCTCCTTGAATCCGTTCCTCAGAATTGCGAATTCTTATCTCAGCCATGCTCATTCCCTCTTTTCCAATAGAAATTAAATGATATAATAATTATAAATCAAAAGAACTCGAATGTCGATGGATGATCCTTTTCTGATGGTGTGGATTCTGATAAACTATTTTGTAACGATTTTGGGAAGGGTGTAGCAAATTGTCGAGACCGACCTTACAACAACTGCTCCAGGAGAGAATACTAATTCTGGATGGTGCAATGGGCACAATGATCCAACAAGCTGATTTGACAGAGGATGATTTCGGCGGACCTGAACTTGATGGCTGTAACGAAATGCTCGTACTTACGCGTCCTGATGTTATTCAGAGAATCCATGAGGAATATTTAGAAGCTGGCGCTGACATTTTGGAAACAAATACGTTTGGTGCTACAAGTATTGTTCTAGCAGATTATGATATTCCTGAAAAGGCAAGAGAGATTAATCTAGTTGCAGCGAAATTAGCTCGTGCAGCGGCAGACAAATATAGCACACCAGAAAGACCAAGATTCGTAGCGGGTGCGCTAGGACCAACAACGAAGACATTATCCGTTACAGGCGGCGTCACTTTTGATGAACTCGTAGAATCGTATTTCGAGCAGGCACTTGCATTAATGGAAGCAGATGTTGATACATTGCTTTTGGAAACTTCTCAAGATACGTTAAATGTAAAAGCCGGAAGCATTGGCATAAAGAAAGCCTTCGAAACATTGGGCAGAGAGTTGCCAATTATGATTTCAGGAACGATCGAACCGATGGGTACAACTCTTGCTGGTCAATCGATTGAATCTTTTTATATTTCATTAGAACATTTGAAACCTATTTCAATCGGGCTTAACTGTGCGACTGGTCCGGAATTTATGCGTGATCATGTACGAACACTTAGCGAAATAGCAAAAGCAGCAGTAAGTTGCTATCCAAACGCTGGATTACCCGATGAAAATGGTCACTATCATGAATCCCCTGAGTCACTCGCGAAGAAGATGTCTGCGTTCGCAGAACAGGGCTGGCTGAATATTGCTGGCGGCTGTTGCGGTACAACGCCTGAACATATCCGCGTTATGGCAGAGACAATGGCGAAATACGCACCAAGAACGAAGCTCGGTGAACATTCCGATGCTGTATCTGGTATTGATACTGTGTTTATTGAATCGGATAACCGTCCGATTATGATCGGTGAACGGACTAATATTTCTGGTTCCCGTAAATTTAAACGTCTGATTAAGGAAGAGAAGTTTGATGAAGCTTCCGAAATTGCTCGTGCTCAAGTAAAAGGCGGAGCTCATGTCATCGATATTAACTTGCAAGATACAGATATAGACGAAGCCTATGCGGTTCATAACTTTTTGCCACAGGTTGTTAAGAAGATCAAAGCACCTCTCATGCTCGATTCTACTTATGATCACATCATTGAGCTTGGGTTAAAATATTCGCAAGGTAAAGCGATCATTAACTCCATTAATTTGGAGGATGGTGAGTCGAAGTTTGAACAAATCATTCCGCTTATACATCGTTATGGTGCGGCAGTTGTTATGATACTAATTGATGAGCGTGGTCAGGCTGTTTCTCGTGAAGCAAAGCTAGAGGTGGCAGAACGATCATACAATTTGTTAGTAGATAAATATGGAGTTAATCCAGAAGATATCATTTTTGATCCTAATATGTTCCCCGTCGGATCTGGAGATCCGCAATATATTGGCTCTGCAGTGGAAACGCTTGAGGGGATAAAGCTAATAAAAGAGAAGTTCCCAAGGACAAAAACAATTCTAGGTCTTAGTAACATCTCCTTTGGATTGCCTGATGCAGGCCGTGAAGTGTTAAACTCTGTTTACCTTTATCATGCAACTAAAGCTGGCTTGGATTATGCAATTGTTAATACAGAGAAGTTGGAGCGTTATGCATCAATTCCAGATGTAGAACGTCGCCTTGCTGAAGAACTCATTTATAATACGACAGATGAAACTCTTGCTGCGTTCGTAGCCGCTTTCCGAAATAAGAAAGTAGAGAAAAAAGAAAAGATTTCAAATCTTACTTTGGAAGAACGCCTTGCTTCTTATATTATAGAAGGAACTAAAGAAGGACTTATTCCCGATTTAGATATAGCACTAAAAACGTATGTTCCACTTGCAGTCATTAACGGTCCTCTGATGAAAGGTATGGAGGAAGTCGGCAGACTGTTTAACAACAATGAGCTGATTGTTGCCGAAGTGCTACAGAGTGCTGAAGTTATGAAAGCATCTGTTACGTATTTGGAGCAATTTATGGAGAAGAATGAATCAGCCGTTAAAGGGAAAATTATACTGGCAACAGTTAAAGGCGACGTTCATGACATTGGTAAAAACTTAGTAGAAATCATTTTGTCGAACAACGGTTACAAAATCATAAATCTGGGCATCAAAGTACCGCCTGAAGTGTTGATTGAAGCGTATCGCAAAGAGAAGGTAGATGCGATTGGTTTGTCTGGTTTACTTGTAAAATCTGCGCAACAAATGGTTATAACTGCGCAAGATATGCGTAATGCAGGCATAGATGCTCCGATTCTAGTCGGTGGAGCTGCGCTTACTCGCAAATTTACAAAAACGAGAATCGGCCCAGAATACGATGGACTTGTACTATATGCTAAAGATGCTATGGATGGTCTGGATATCGCGAATAAGTTGATGGACCCTGACCATCGCCACCGGTTGGAAGAGGAACTTGCAGCATACAAATTAGCTGGAGCAACAGCAGAAGAAGAAACCAAGGTACTGCCAACACTTACACGTGCTGTTCGTTCCAAAATTAATCCAGATGCACCGGTGTTCGCACCACCAGATCTGGAGCGGCATGTTCTGCGTGATGTTCCAATTCCGCATGTTATCCCGTATGTAAATATGCAGATGCTTCTTGGTCATCACCTCGGACTCAAAGGAACTGTTGATAAACTGCTTGCCGAAAATAATGAAAAAGCAGTGCAATTAAAAGCTACAGTTGATGAAATATTGAAACAAGGTCAGACAGAAGGTTATATTAGGGCGCACGGTATGTACCGTTTCTTCCCAGCACAATCGTCTGGCAACGATGTTATCATTTATGATCCTAATGATCCTACAAAAGAAATTAAACGATTTACGTTCCCACGCCAACAAGTTGAGCCATATCTATGTTTGGCTGACTTCTTGAAAACGGTGGAGAGCGGAACGATGGATTATGTAGGTTTCCTTGTTGTTACGGCAGGTCAGGGTATTCGAGATCTAGCAAATGAATGGAAGGACAAGGGAGATTATTTACGATCTCATGCACTTAATTCTGTGGCTCTTGAAGTTGCAGAAGGAATGGCAGAACGCGTCCATCATATGATGCGAGATATTTGTGGATATCCAGATCCAGCAGAAATGACGATGAAACAGCGACATGGTGCTCGTTATCAAGGTATTCGTGTATCGTTTGGCTACCCAGCTTGTCCAAACCTGGAGGATCAGGAACCACTATTTGATCTGATGAAGCCAGAGGATATTGGTGTCGAGCTTACAGAAGGATTTATGATGGAACCAGAAGCGTCCGTATCTGCTATGGTGTTCGCTCATCCTGAAGCCCAGTACTTTAATGTGGAGAAAGTTTAACACTAACGTGAGGATTGAGCCTTCCGACAGTTGATCTCAGGATCAATAGCGGGAGGCTCCTTTCTCATGATGGGCATGTATAGGGAAATTGTGTGGAAGAGAGGCGGAAAGAAGATGAAACTATGGTTTTTGGGTACAGGAGCAGGCAGACCAAATAAACATCGTAATGTAACAGCAATGGCTCTTCAATTGCCAGAACCGTTAAATGGATGGTGGCTGTTTGACGCAGGAGAAGCTACACAACATCAAATTATGAAAACACCACTAAAACTCAACAAGCTGGAACTCATTTTTATTACGCATCTTCATGGCGATCATCTTTACGGACTCCCCGGACTACTAAGCAGTCGTTCCTTCGATGGAGGAGTTACTCCAGTAACAATATACGGACCTCATGGGATTAAAATGTATATCGAAACTATCTTTGATCTGACGGGTACAACACTAGATTATGAATTGATCTATAAAGAGATAGATGAGTCGGCAGCAACTATTTATGAAAGTGACAAATTAGTAGTTGAAGCAAGGTCATTAGAGCACAGAATTCCTTGTTTCGGCTATCGTGTAACAGAACAAGACTCTCCGGGCAAACTTCGAGTTGACAAACTACGTGAGCTAGGTATAGAAGCTGGTCCTCTATATGGTAAGTTAAAGGGAGGGGAACCAGTAACGTTGCAGTGCGGAGCAATTATTCAACCTGAGGATGTGACAGATGGTGTGCTTCAGGGCAGGGTAGTTACCATTTTAGGTGATACAACGCCATGTGAATCAGCCATCCTATTAGCTCAGAGTGCCGACGTGCTCGTTCATGAGGCAACATTTTCTGCTGGCAACGAGGAGAAAGCACATGAGTATGGCCATAGTACGACGGTGGAAGCAGCTGATGCTGCAAGTAAGGCAGGGGCACACATGCTTGTTATGACACATTTTAGCGGAAGATATAGCAATGAGCAGTTAGAACTGCTTGAGGAGGAAGCTAAAAAAGTATTTCCCAATACGATTGCAGCGCTTGATTTAGGTATGATTGAAGTGAAACGTAGAGCCACGACCGAATCAAATGTCGATAACTCCTGAAAATGACATTGCAGAGCGAACATGTATTCTGTAATATAAAAGCGATAAAGTAAATAGTTGAGATCTAAAATCTCATTCATGTATAAAGATAGGCAAGGAAGAGGAGTGGCGCATATGAATCGGTGGACGGGCAGAGCTAAAAATTTAGGGGAATGGCTGGACCATATAAAAACGAATGAACAGGTAATGGCTAACGTGACCCATTGGCGGAAACTCCCACCACGCGAGGCCCGAAATGCTCCTCTACCGGATGATCTACATCCTGCATGGCGTGAAGCTTTGCGATCGCGAGGAATTAATGAATTGTACGTGCATCAAGCAGAAGCATATGAAGCTGCTAGGAAAGGCAATCATGTAGTAGCAGTTACACCTACAGCATCGGGAAAGACGTTGTGTTATAACTTACCAGTCATACAAAGTTTGCTTGAAAATGAAGAAGGAAGAGCGCTGTATCTATTTCCAACAAAAGCATTGTCACAGGATCAAGTTGCTGAGCTTCAAACTCTTGCTGATTTGATGGATTCTGGTATAAAGACACATACATATGATGGCGATACTCCACCTACCGTCAGAACGGCAATTAGAAATGCGGGACATATTGTAGTAACGAATCCGGATATGCTGCACTCCGCTATTCTTCCGCATCACACAAAGTGGGTAAAACTATTTGAAAATATTAAATATATTGTGATCGATGAAGTCCATGCGTATCGAGGTGTATTTGGTAGTCATGTAGCAAACGTAATCCGACGATTGAAACGGATTTGCAGTTTCTATGGCTCAACACCACAATTTATTTGTGCATCTGCTACGATTGATAATCCTCGTGAACATGCCGAGAAACTGATTGGTGAGAAAGTAGCTTTAATAGACAATAACGGTGCTCCGATGGGAGAGAAGCATATTGTCTTTTACAACCCGCCAGTTGTAAACAAACAATTGGGTATACGTCGCAGCAGCGTTCTTGAAACACAGAAGCTAGCTGGGTTGTTGCTGAAGCAAGGTGTTCAAACGATAGTGTTTGCACGCAGTAGAGTAAGAGTTGAGCTATTGTTAACCTACTTGCAGGAGCTTACCCGCAATAAGCTGGATGCTAAGACGATCCGTGGTTATCGCGGTGGCTATTTGCCTAAACTTAGGCGCGAGATAGAAAAAGGATTGCGTAGCGGTGAAATACGAGGTGTAGTTAGTACGAATGCATTGGAGCTAGGCATAGACATCGGACAGCTTCAAGCTTGCGTGCTAAATGGATATCCCGGCACAATTGCGAGTACATGGCAACAATCGGGACGAGCTGGCAGACGACAAGAAAGCTCTGTCACCTTTATGGTGGCAAGCAGTAACCCGCTCGATCAATATATGATTCAAAATCCTGACTTTTTCTTCGAACGCCCGCCTGAGCGAGCACTCATTCACCCTGACAATTTACTTGTACTTATTGATCATGTTAAGTGTGCTGCGTACGAGTTGCCGTTTCGACAAGGGGACACATTTGGTTCCGAGTCACTCGAAGATATGATGGAATTTCTGGTCGATGAGAAGGTGCTGCACAAAGCAGGCGGCAGATGGTTTTGGATGGAGCAATCTTTCCCGGCGCATAACATCTCTTTACGATCAGCAGCTCAAGAAAATTTCGTCATTATTGATATGACTAACGATAATCGTGTGCTTGGTGAGGTTGATCGATTCAGCGCACCAACACTTATACATGAAGAGGCTATTTATATACATGAAGGGGTGCAGTACCAAGTTGAGAAATTGGACTATCCCGAAAAGAAAGCTTACGTGCGTGAGGTTGATGTGGATTATTACACAGATGCAAACGTAGCTGTCGAGCTAAAAGTGCTTCATGTTGATAAGGAAAAGGAAGCTGGCGAGCTAATTAGGCAGTATGGTGAAGTAACTCTAAATGCCAAAGCAACTATTTTCAAAAAAATAAACCCTAGTACAGACCCACGAAGAGCGTATAGAGATTATTCTATATGCTCTTTCTTATCTTTCTTTAATATTTCCATGCCTAGACTGGCTTTTGTCACTCGTTTGGGCTTTCTCTTGCCCGGCTGGTTCCTGTAGGCAAAGGGGTCATCTGCTACTGGAATTATAACCTCGACAGGGATACCCGCCATATTTCCCTGTAGCACAAACCGATCCTCGTATAGCACACCACTGGCGAACAGCGTACCTACCATTTCCATTTGCTCCTGTGCTGTTAACAAAACATTGAATCTCTCAGCTACGGCTAGGTACTGGTAGACGGTTGAATAGTTGAACTGGTTAGCAGAAAGGGCTTCCTTTTTTGCTTCTAATTGCCGCTTTTTACTTTGATGTATACTACGTTCATTTTCTAAGACTTCTTTTTTGGCATTAAGAACATCCTTTGAATACCCTCCGTCTAGATATAAATCGAGCAACATATCTATTTTTTGTTGGGTGGCTTGCAATAACTTGGTAGTTGAATTGATATCACTAGTAAGTTGGTCAATATCCGCTTGCCCATGCTCAAACTGAATGTAGCGTTTGGCTGTGTCTTCGCTGCTCAATATATCTTTTAGGGCTGCGATGAAATTAAATTCAATTCGAATCGAATTAATGGACATGCCACAATCAGGAGAGTACGTTGGCCTGTACTCGCGCCCGTGCTGGAAATAATAATGAATTGAATAAGCAGAATCACCGCTTTGTTTTAGGGAAAGTACTCTACCACAGTTTCCGCAAGTCGTTTCAATGTTTCGCAGTATATGTGGAAATACGGGTGCCCGGCGACGATATTTCTCTTTGCGTAATGCCTGGATTTTGTGCCAGGTTTCTTCGCTTCGTAATTTCGGATATATGTCTTCTGTAGTTATCGTTTCACCACTTGCAAAATGCTTTTCTAAAACTCCATGATAAGCTTTAGATTTTAGGCGTCGACTTATATGTTCAGCATTCCATTCTTTACCGCTAGGCGTTTTTGTAATAGCGGAAAGGCGTATTGCAATATCCGAATCACTTAACCCCTCTACACAATACAGGTCGTCTATTAAGGGGATAATCCAAGACCATTTTTCGTCTAAGGAGTATGAACCATCTTTTTTGTCGTAGAGGTATTCCCATAGAGGTTTTCCCCAGCCTTTACCTTCACGCGTACGTTGTCGTTTACCACGCATCATACGTTTAACTATCTTTTTCTTTTCCCTTCGGGCAAATAAATTTTTCAGGTCGGCAAAGAATTCGTCATCTTCATCGGCTAAGTCGGTTATTTTTCCTGGTTCGGCTATTTTTACACAGTTTTCGCGCAGCTGGCTTTTTAGGTATTCCCAGCTTACGGTATCCAAACGTGAGACCCTATCCTGGTCTATACATAAAACAATGTCACCCTTATCTTCGTCTACGTCATCCAGCAACTGCGTAAGGCCCGCCTTGTCCAATTTCCCCCCAGAATCTACGTCCCTGTATACTCCTACAATTCCCCAGCCCATTGATTTTGCGTAGGCGATTAGTTCTTGAATTTGGCCTTTCAAAGAGAATCGGTGTTCCTGCATTTTTGTCGAAACTCGAATGTAAATAAATACCCTTAAATCTTTTCCTGGAGGAATATCCTTGAAATAATAAACGGCTCTATGCTGACTGAAATAATCGGCTATCTGCTGAATCTCTATCACAGACTGCATATGTCAGCCCCCCTAATATCTTTTGTTAGGGTCAAACAAGACTTGAATAACTTTACCGCAGACCCTAGCGTTTTCACTTTCAACCAAAATAGGAGTGTATTTTGGGTTATCAGCAATTAGTAAAACTTTTCCTTCAATGTGTTTAACCCTTTTGAGTGTGGCATTTTCACCATCAACATTTATAACCGCAATTTCTCCGTCAGCTACTTCGGGCTGTATTCTTACGAGAACTTTATCGCCTTCATAGATACGGGAGCCTGTCATACTATCCCCTTTAACAACTAAAGAGAAAACTTCACCCTCAGTTGCTCCAAAGGTATTAGCAACGTATTCCCATTCGATAATATTTTCTTCCGCGAACAATGGCAGCCCTGCTGCGATACTCCCCAGTAAGGGTACACGGATAAAATGACCGATTGTTTTTGCACCCATTTTTTCTAAGTCTTTTAAGTTTTTATACTCTGCTTCTGCTTCTTTAACTAAATGATTGGCCTTTGCTAGCTTATGGTTTGCCTGGCTTAAATCCTTTTCAGCTTGTTCGTAATCATTAGCCAGCCCCTTTAAAGTCGTAAGCCTGTCTATTTTAGCTTTTAAATCGGGGGTAAGCAGTCCTACAGCATCTAGTAAATCCGCGTAAGACACCTCGTTGTGCGCAGCGTCAGCTATCTTTTTTATGGTCTTGGCTTCCGGGGCATTATCATTTTTACAATTTATAAGATTCGATATATAAGAATTAGAAACATCTGCCTGCCGAGCAAATTGATTAAGGGATCTATTACCTTGTGCTATTTTAAGCAATTCGGAAAACCTGGATTTGTTAAACATATTATTTTTTAACTCTCCTTTAATTAATTGATGTTGTCATTATATATCAAGTGTTCTCTACAGGCAACATTTTATTCGTATGTCGAAATTTGTGTTGACTGTGGAGAACGATTGAGGGTATTATGTGGGAACACAGAAAGTGTTATCTGTGGTTAACAGTCTAGAAGGAGGTGTTATCTACAATGAATATCAATATAGACAGACTTTGGAAGCTGATGGAAGAGGTCGCAGATGGTAAATACCGCGTATTAGCGAGGATGCTAGGGGTGCAACACTCGCACTTACACAAGGTTTTAAATGCTGGAAGTAAGGCTGGCCCCGTAATGTTAGGAAAACTTCATACCTATTGTGAAGAAAACGGGCTATCTTTTGAAGAATTCATAGTTAAAAAGGCGGAATAACAAACATGAAGAAAGCAAACGATGGTTTCCCGATAAATGTCGAATTAGTTCACAAAATGTCGTACTTGCCTGTTAAGTTAGCCGAACTAGCAGAAAAAAATCCTACAGGGGCGCTAGAGTTGCTAACAGCTTGGGGAAAAGGTACAAAACCTATTACCCACTTATGGAATGACACTTTAAAACTGATAGCAGACGCAAGCTAACAGGCACTAGCTTGAAGGGAGGTGAGGACAACAATGGACGGCAAAATAAAAAGGCTCCAAGATGCGCAGCTGCGAGATGTGGAAGAAATGAAGGCTATTTACGAAGTAGCAGCCGGGGGAAAAGATGCTACTACGGCTTGCGAACTGGTACTGGGTAATAGCTTCAAGTTAAGCAGCGAAGTAGCTGCGGGAATTGAAAGGGGCGAAACGGTATGCGAGTAAGGTTAGTAATTAGCCCATTACTCCGGGGCCGGGAAGCAGCTTGGGCATACCTAGCGCAGCTCTTGGTACAGGGGGCGGGCCACTGATGGCAAAAATACTAAGCGTAAGAGCATGGGGCTTCCAGTCATGGGTAGCCGGGCAGTATGACTTGGCAGGCGGCTTGAATGTATTTACAGGCCCTTCGGGGGCAGGAAAGACTGCTGGGACAATTCGGGTGCTTCGATGGCTTACAAAAGGAGAACCTTCGGGCGAAGACTTCCTTCATACGGTTTACGAATCAGATGGTATAACGATTAAGCGCCAGGCAGAAGAAGCTGGGGTAGAAGTCAAACTGGATAATGGCGTCACAATAACAAAGACCCGCAGGAAAGGAAAAACGAAATACTGGGTAAAGCCCTTGTACGACGAACCTTTCGAAAAGGCTGAGGTACCCGCGGCGGTGAAGGAAGCTCTTGGAATCAAAACTAGTAGCTTCGGAGATTACGAAGTTGACTTGCACTTCGCTTTTCAACTGGCAGCGCCTTTCCTTATATCAGAGCCTGGAAGCGCAGGGGCGAAGGTGTTGGGCAAGTTGGCCGGGACGGAAGCAGTAGACGGCGCTATAAAATCGACGGCGAAGGATACATACGCCGCAAGGAACGAGAAACAAACCGCCGACAAAGAATATGAAAGAAAAGTCGAACAGCTTAAAGCTTTCGAAGGCCTAGACGACATTAAACGTCAACTAGATGCTTGCGAATGGCTTACAGATGAAATCGACAATGCCTTGGCAAAGAAGGTAAACCTGGAACAACTTACAACAGCTTGGCAAGGGGCCGAAGCTGCAATACAGCAGGCCGTACGCAAGTTGGACAAGTTGGCAGGGTTACCAGCGCTGGAAGAAGACTTGGTAGAAATAGAAAAAGCCCAGCAACGGTATGACCGCTTACTGGACTTATACGAACAACTGGGTAAGGCTACCGCCACAGTAGAAATTCTTACCCAGCGCCTTAAAGATTTGGCAGGACTTGACGCCTGCGAATGGCTGCTATCAGAAGCAGAAACCGCAGAAAACCGTCGGGCCAACCTTAGTCATCTTATCGAACAGTATAACAAATATGATTTCGATGTAAAGAGAGCGACAGAAGTAATTACACGGACAAAAGACCTGGACGTAGCCGTAAATACGCTGGAAGGCGTAGAGCAAGGATACGGAAAGATTACTGAAATGCGGCAGCTGCTGGGCGTTTATGATACCGCGACAGCTAGTGTTAGTCGATACCAGGGCCTTATGGACAGTCTTCAAGGGATAGAGGAAGCCGAAACCCTGGTAAGCAGTATTGAAACAAAACAGGTACGCCTAGCGAACCTTCGTGAACTTTATAACCTTTATAAAATTAAAACGCAGACGTTAGACAGCGCGGTTACAGCAGAAACGCGAGCAGCGAACGACCTTGCGGCAGCTGAAAAGGAACTATCAGAAGCGTGGGCGGCAACTGGGGGCACTTGCCCACTATGTGAACAGACCGTAGCCCATGCCCACTAATAACCGAATCGAAGGGATGTATATAAATGGACTCTAAACAACGTATTGAGCTAGCAAAAGTACGCATCGACAAAGCAAAGAAGGCCCAAACAATCGCTGAAACGGAAAAGTCCGCAGCGGAACGCCAACAGGGTGAAGTAACTATTAAAATGGCAGAACTTAACGTAACCCCGGAAACGGCCCAGGCCGAAATCGCAGCCCTGGAAAGCCTGGTAGATTCCGAATTATCAAAAGTCGAAGACCTAATACCAAATGTATAGACTGCATGCAGCGAAGGCCAGTATTAAGACCCAGCGCGAAAAGCTGGCCGCTAAATTCGGCCAGCGTGATCTGCTCATAACTGACCGCGACCAGGCGCAGCTGCGAGGCCTGGAAGCTGTCAAAAAGTTAGGCCAGTATGACTTGGTACAAATTCTTTTGCAAAAGACAAGCGATTACGCAAGGCAACAAGCCAAGGGACGCATAGAGGACATTGTAACTCAGCTCCTATTGGTAGTATTTCCAGGTAACGACTTCGCCTTCGAAATTGTGCTGGACGTCAAGGGCGCACAGCCAGTCGCCGAATACTGGTTAACCAGGAACGGCGTAAAGACCCAACTAAAGCCGCCCGACTACGATAATGGCGGCGGGTATGTAGACGTTATAACCCTGGGCCTTCGCCTAGGCATAGCGGAACTGGAAGAAATACAAGGGCCGCTGCTAATGGACGAAGTAGGCAAGCACGTAAGCGCGGAATATTCGCAGAACGTCGCCTACTTCCTAAAGCAATACAGTGAACAGTTAGGGCGGCAAATTATCCTTATCACGCATAACGAAGCGCTGGCAGCCGTAGCTGATAAAGGCCTGCGGGTAACACTGAACAGCCGGGAAGAATCCGAAGTAAAAACAATATAACCGGGCAAACCCCGAAGGGAGAAATTTAACTATGTGTATTATTTGCGAAATCGGTAAGGCAGTTGGAGCTACAGAAGTAAAAGTAGGTGTAGTAAGTCCGCAACTGCGCGAAGAATTTATGGCAATCAGTAAAGATGAAGCGTTAGCTGAGCTGGACGTAAAGCAGCTCGTACTTAATGGCCGACGTTCTTACGTGTTGGGAGCTACCGAAAAAGAGCTGGCAGAGAAACAGGCTATTATCGACGCGAAGTCCAAATCCGACGAAGCGAAATTTGAAGCCGTCTATGATGTCTTATGGGATCGGGTACACGCAGAACTACCTGAACTTGACCGTGAGCGTAATTATTCAATCGACGCTGAAACCGGGGAAATTACGAATGCCCGTTAAATTCCTATACTTCGGAGACCCACATATACGCGGCACGAACCCCAGGAACCGCACGGACAGTTACCCCGAATCCTGGAAGGCGAAGCTACGGGAGATATGGGCGCTGGGTAAAGAACACCAGGTAAACGCCTTCTTGCAGCCGGGTGATACCTTTGACCTTCCCGACGTAGCGAATAGCGTACTTAATGACGCCGCCGACGTCTTCGCGGAAGCCCCGGCCCCGGTCTATACGACAGCAGGGAATCACGATATACCCGGCTATAATGTCGCAGCTTTCGGAACTACCAGCCTTCGACTGCTGGAAAGGATTGTACCGCAGCTTCGGGTAATCAATGACCCTTCGCACCCTGTCATAATTGGCGACGTTGCTATAAGTTTTACGCCGTATAGCGGGAATATTGACCGCGACGGCTACGGATATAGCCCGGAATACGAATTACCGCCTATGGGCGACTTTTACCGCTTGCATATCGCGCATGGCATGTTAATAGACCATACGCCGCCTTTCGACCGCTTTACCCTTGTTCAAGAAGTAAAGACTACGGCCCATATGGTATTTACAGGACATGACCATACCGGGTACGGAATCTATCGACGTAGCGACGGTGTTACCTTCTGTAATCCCGGCAGCCTTACACGCTTGGCAGCAAGCCAAACCGAAATAAGCCGAACTATCCAAGTGGCCCTTATTACCATCGAAGGCGGCCAGGGCCGTATCGAACTTATACCGCTGCAAAGTGCGAAGCCCGGCGAGGACGTTTTAGACCGTAGCCGAATCGAGAAAGACCAGCAGCGCCAGTACGCTATGGAAAACTTTGCAGCATTAATTCAGACCGCCAGCGGTGAGAAGGTACGACTGGACATAAACCAAATCATTGAAGCAGTTGCCGAAAAAGAAGGGTTGGCCCCGGAAGTCGTACGGCTTGCCCTGGAAAAAATCGAAACTGCAAGAATGGGAGAAGGGAGATAACCAGGATGATAATAAATAGACCTACTTTCGATATTAGCGTCTTGCAGTCGGGGGTGCCGCTGCACGTAGTTATCAAAGACGAACAGCGTTTTAAGAAAAAAGAGTATAACGCCATTGTTATAAGTGCAGACCCCTTACAACTACACGTTATGTATTGGGATGTATACGCAAGTCAAAGGGATACCCAATTTATTCATATTGAATCAGTAGTAAAAGAATTGACCGAACTTACCCTGCTGGAAATGCCAAAATGACCCCACAGCAGGAAATGGTAGGTTGTGACCATTGCGGACACATGGAACCAATGACACCCGAACTTACCGAATTAAGCTTCGCATGGCTGGATGTAGACACATGTAAGACAAGCTGCCAGGCCTGCAAAAGCTTCGTTATTATGCGAACATGGGCCATAAACGAAAATGGATACCCGGCAGGCGGCGAAATGTTAGTAGTAAAGACTTCTTTACAATCGAAGGGAGATAAAAAGAAATGAATCCAAATGGAGCATTTGCAGCAGTAAAAGACGTTTTGGCAGCCTACAGCGAAGACGAAGTTAAGTTAGCAGTAGCCGCTACTATAGGGCCAGCTGCCCGAGCTATTCCCGCGGAGCATTACCGCGTACTCGCCCCTACAATCCTGGCTGATACAGTAAACCAGCTGGACGCCAGCGTAGACGACATTCTGAACAAGGGCGACGCCCGCGAAGAGGCATACGGCAATAAGGGAGAGCTGCTGAAAGAACGCTACCAGCTAGAAAATAAGATCAAGCTGGAGGAATCCGACGCTATTATGAACGGCCTTAAGCCGGACGGTAAAAGTGTCGAATGGAACAGCGTTACGTATCCCTTTTCTAATGATATGGCCCGCGACGCTTTCCGCAGGACGGTAAGCAGCGCAAGCCGTAAGCGCCTGGCAGAAGTCGAAGGCGAATTGGCGGCCCTGGAAGTGCAGGTATCGATAGCCCGTGACGGCTGGGATAAGGCGGTACAGGCAAGCGATTCGGTACGCAGTAAGGCTTTTGTACAGGGGCGGCTGCTGCAATTCTTGGCTGGTAGTAATTAAATGATTAGCACAAAGCGTGGGGGTGGCCGCTGTAATTCTTGCAATAGGATAGGCGCATTTACTATAGGCATAACTAACGATATAACGGGCCCATTTAAGTCGCTGACCTTATGCGGCGCCTGTAAAGGAAGGTTAATCAAGCAGTTAAAAGAGGCGCCTGCCTTACCGCAGCAGGGAGAGATAACGTGAATCCGAAAGCCAAAGACCCGCGAGAATTACAGCAGGAGCGACAGCAGAGGGGCGAAGACTTCCAAGCAGAAATTAGAAGCAGTTGGGCGAATATTCCGAACTGCTGGCGAATGAGAATCAAGGACGGCGGCGGGGGAACCCGCCCAGCCGACGAAATCGTACTGCTGGAAGAAGTAAACGTACTGGCCGAACACAAACGGACTGAATCCGACCGATTTGAACTAAGTTTCCTACGACCCGACCAGGTAAAGGGTTTGCTGCTATTTGACCGCTGCCTGGCTCGGAACTTTGGACTGGTATTCGTAAGCTTCAATAACCCGGAAAAGGGCCGAGATGACGCATACGCCTTCCGCTTAGTAAGGGCTTTACGTTACATGCAAAGCAAAGAACGACAATACGTTACCTTGGAAGAATTCTCGCAGGGCGCTATACCCTGTGCGAAGCTTCCACGGATAACGGCTGATAATTCGTACGACTTAAAGGGGTTGGTAAAATGTTGCAAATCACTATAAGCAATAACATACGCATACGCGGGGCTAGTATCCCCCTTCGTGCCGCCATTACGCAGGCGCTAACCGTACCTAACCCGGAATTCGTAAAACTCAAAAAAATGGGCCGACCGACTTACGGAATACAGCAGCGCTTGGAAATCTTTAATAACGACCTGGGTGACTTGGTAGCCCCTAGGGGTTTCGAAGGAAAGTTACGCGACCTTTTAAAAGAGCAGGGTCTACGCCCGGAAGAAGTCATACGGTATAGCTTTGCCGAACCAGCCAGTGTAGACTTCGGGGAATGGATTGGCCCCGAACTTCGGGATTATCAACAGCCTGCCGTACTTGATGTACTTACAAAAGATGGTGGAGTCCTGGAAAGCCCCGCAGGAAGTGGTAAGACATTAATGGGGTTTCGGATTGTGCGTAGTTGGGGTCTACCGACCTTATGGCTAACTCATACCCTGGACTTACTAGACCAAAGCGCAAAGGCAGCAAAGGCATTTCTGGGCGGTGTGGGCGAAGTAGGGATAATTGGCGAAGGAAAAGTAACCTGGGGCAGCGGAAAGCTTTTCGTAGCTACGGTACAAACCTTAGGGGCAAACCCTACGCTGGTAGCAACCCTAGCAAACATGGTAGGCGTAGTCGTCGTAGACGAAGCTCACCACTTCCCAGCGCAGCAATTTATAGAAGTAGCAGGAAAGTTCCCTGCAAAGCATCTACTTGGGCTTACTGCAACGCCGCAGCGTAAGGATGGGCTAGAAAGCTTCATGTATGCGGGGTTAGGGCCTACAGCCCACGCAGTAAAGCGTGACGGCATGTATGAAGCAGGGGCGCTTATCCTGCCCGAAGTAAAATTCGTCTATACCGAATACGGTAAAGAAATAGCGATCACGGGAGACAGTGAAACCGTAGAAAATAGCGTAGATGCTGGCGGTGAAGATATGGACTACATTGGATTGCTAAAAGACCTTACCCAAGACCCTGTACGCGCAAAGCTAGTAGCCGAAAATATCCTAGAAAGTATCTTCAAAGTAGCACCTAAAGGCGGGGCGGTAATTGTATTAGCTGATAGTGTACGTTACTTGTATGTACTGCGTGACCTGGTAGAAACATTTGCTAGGGCCAGGTTGGGGTTTGTGCCACGTATGGCCGTTATGCATAGCGGGCTTACGAAGTACACCTGGCGTAGAATTCGTAAAAGCGATATTAAGCGGTACGCCGATCAAGAAGTACGATTTAGCATGAGGCTAAAGCGATGGGAAGCAAAATTCGAACAATACACCGACGAAGAATTTGAAGCTTGGCAAGTAACGCCAAAGCAGCGCAAAGCAACAATGGAACAGGCTAGGGGTCGCCAACTGGACATACTTTTCGCCACGTCGCAGCTGGTGAAAGAAGGGCTTGATATTCCGAATCTGTACGACGGTCACCTAGCAACTCCGCAACGTGGTGACGGTAGAAACAGCGCGAACGGTTCAGGCGTCGAACAAGCGATAGGGAGAATAATGCGGCCCGATCCGAATAACCCGGACAAGGTAGCGACTTGGTATGACTACGTTGATGGCAGCGACGGCACTTTCTACGACCAATATCTAAGCAGGCGAAAGGTTTATGCCAGGCTGGGAATCACCTTGGCGAAGAAACCGCGCACACAGAAGGACAACATTAAGGACTTCTTAGTAAATATGCCGGGCTTCGACCTTCCACTATAAAAGGAGGAATTATCCAAATGATTAATTTTTACCCGCAGAAAGTACCGTTTTTCAAAGCCTTGAAGCTTCTATTTACGCGCCGCGTATGGCTAGCCGTACACATTGACGAAGTGGGGCAGCCGATTGGCGCACAGGTAGGCTACGACAAACCGAAGGGTGCACTACCGCTGACGCCGGAAGTTATCGAACAACAGCGCCAACAGGCTATCACAGCGCAGCAAGAAGCCGTTAAGGCCTATGAAGTAGCAGCAGCGGACGAACAGCAGCAACAAGGCGCACAGGCTCCTAAGCCGCTGTATTCAACCCGGTATGCCTCACCACCGCCGCCGAAGAACAGGCAACAGCGTAGGGAAGAAAGGCGGGGTCGTAAATGAGTTTCGAAGTAAATCTGCTGCGATACAGCGACCCCGACCGTAAACACCTGGCCCATGCGGCAGCGGTTTACCTGGGTAAGCCCGATACCAGCAACGTACGACGGCCCCTAACTTTGGTAAAGAAACGCGATGCCCTTAATATCTTCCGGGGAGAAAGCGCGCGCTTCGAAATCAAGGCTAGTAAAGTCGTCTACGATCACCTGGTAACGTACACGACGGCGAATATGAGGGCCTGCGGCGGGCTGCGGGCGAACCGGGCTACGGAATTCGTTTTACCCCCGGAAATCCCATACGAAAGCCCGTTATATGCGGATATTGAAAAGGTAGGGAACGCCCACCTGGCGGCATACCTGGACTTTGCGAACGGCATTGACCCGGCGACGCAAGAACCTACCGAAAAAATGCGCCTGCAAGCAGCCCGCGCAGTTGCCCCAATGTCCGTGAAGCTGCATTTTATTATCGAATTCAACTTCGCCACGCTGGCAGAAGCCCTTTTCCCACAAAGGATATGGACGCCAGGAGCACAGCTAGATACGTACCAGGTAGCGCTGGAAATGTTTCGACTGGTTCACGAAACCGACCGGGAATTATGGGATACCTTCTATAATTATTACGGCCCGGACTTTCGCACATGGGCGGCGGCATACGGAAAGCTTATGAAGGAAGACCCGGCGCAGCTGCGTAGCATCCTGGAAAAGTACCCCATGAAATCTATGTGGGGGTAATGTTACGGCAGGCAGCCCGTAACACCCAAGAAAGGTAAATTTTTTTACTCATAGTGTTATCTGCAAATAACAGGTATTCGGCGGCAGCCTAACCATAAAAAACTAATCGAAAAGAGGAATTACACAATGACAACAGCAAACGAAAAAGCAGTAGTAGCACAACCAAAGGGCGCTCTAGCGCTGGCAAACGTAGGGGCTAACTATATCGCCGAAGTAATCCAGGCGAAACAAGCGCAGTTCTTAGAAGTGAATGAGGGTCTAGATTTCGATTACGTTAGAATGGGCCAATACTTGAAAATCAATAAGAAAGGTAATTTCGTAGAATCTCGCGATGATGCAGTAAGCTATGGCGAAACGATAGACGTAGTAGTAGCACAAGGTGAAACACGCTGGGTACTATGGGGCGGTGAGGAAACAGCTGAAGAGGGTCAGTTGATCGTATCCCTGCCTGCGAAAGAAGAACTGCTGCCCGAAGAAGCCTTAGGTTTAACAAAAGTTCAAATTGGGAAACGCATGGTAGCGAAAGCGGAAGCTACAGCCCGCGCTACGCTTGATAACTGGCTGCAAACTACAGCACAGACTGACCCTACGGTACTTGATCGTTACGAGCAAAGCGACTTACAGCTGCGCTACTTGGCATACATTGTTCCTGTTCAATTCTTGACTCCCGAAGATAGCCCGAAAATTTACCTTATGAACTTCGCACCTGGCGATACTTTCGGTTGGGGCCAATATGGTATGTCAATCTTTGACGGTAAATTTAAGGCTATCGGCGTACCCGCTAACAGCAGCGCGAAGCACGTAGTAACGCGTTTTACGACAGCCGAACGCACGAAAGATAAAACTTCCTGGTTAGGTATCGACTTCACTTGCCTAGGATTGTTTAACCCAGCAGACTATGGTATCGACCCGGAAGCTGTAGAATTTGACGCGAAAGACGTAACTGTAGCCGAAGATGAAAAAGCACAAGCATAAAATTAACTAGAAGGTAGGCGTCTACATGGCAAGAGAACCGCAGATAACAGACTATAAATTCGTAGACGCCTGGCATACAAATGATAGCGGGCAGCCTGTACCCTGGACGCGGGTAGAATACCCGGAAGGCGTCAGAAAGTACCAGCAGGAAGAAGCCAATAACTTCAACTGTTTTTGTACCGTACAGCGCTATACCAGCAAAAGCAGGGGGGCGCGGGGCGAAAGCTTTATCGCCCCTTTGTATTTTGACTTGGATTATAAGAGCGACCCCGCAGTAAGCCAGGCAGACGCAGTAAAGCTTATCGAATTTTTTATGAATGAACTTGAAATACAAGAAACAGACATTCATTTATATTTCTCCGGCAGTAAAGGTTTTCATATTTTAATAGACTTCCAGGCCCTGGATATAAGACCGGGTACCGAATTGCATAAAGTTTATAAACATATTGCGGGCTACCTGGTACATAGGTTAGGCCTTCGTGCTCTAGACCTGGTAGTTTATACGTCTTCGCGAATGCTGAGACTACCTAACAGTATTCATAGCGGTACAAAGCTTTTCAAAATTGAATTAAGCATAGACGAACTTCGATCAAAGACCCTGGACGAAATTAAGGGCATGGCTAACGGCCCTCGCCTTTATCCTGTTTTAGACCCGGCGCAGCGTAAAGCAGCGCGGGATATGCGTCCGAAGGCAGTTCTATTTTATGAGGATAAAGAAAAGGAATGGCGCGAAGCAGCTGCTACTTCCGTCAAAAAATTCGCCGAAGAATTTAACTTCCGTAAGAACAAACCCCCGGTATGTGTTACCGATATTTTAACTGGTGGTTGGAAGAAGGATGGCGACCGAAACCAGGCGACCGTACAGCTGGCTGCTTACTACAAAGAAGCAGGCCACCCGAAAGAAGAAGCCCTTAAACTGCTGGAAGAATGGGTACGTAAGCATACCAGTGCAGGTAGTAAATACGACGCCGAACAGCGAGTAGCAAATACGCGCAGCGTCGTAGAAGCTGTCTACGATAAGGAAAACGGCTATAAGTTTGGTTGTGCCTTTATTAGGGCGCTGCATGGCGAAAAGATACCAGGAAGCCAGGACTACGACCGTGTAGCTTGCGCTGGGGCATTATGTGATTGTCTAAAGAAATCGACGAACGATGATAGCAAATCGGTAAGCCTTCACCTGGCGCATACGGGTGACGCAGAACTTCACGGCAAGCTGGTTAAGACCCAGGTAATGGTGGCCGGAAAGAAGCATACGCCTTATATCGTACCTTCGAAAATCGAATATTATTGCTGGGGCCGTAAGGATTGCAAAAAGACGCACTGCCCGCTATACGATATTCCCAGCCATACCCTTTTCAAAGACTTAGGCATAGGTGACCCGGAACTGCTGGAAATGACGGCAACAGGGAAGGACAACATAACAGGCATCCTACGTACTATATCGGGAATTCCAGCCTGCAATAAGTACAACACAGAGATTTCTGAAACGACGAATGTTGAAGAATTACTGGTAATTCCTATGGCCGAATCTAACAGCACAGATGCCGAAGAAGGTAAGGGGCGCTACGTAATGCGGAAGGCTTACGCTATTGGTAAGTCGGACGTAACCGAAAATAAATATTACGAGATTACAGGCCATGTCTTCCCGCATCCGAAGAACCAGGAAGCTACGATACTGGTTAAGGAAGCAAGACCTTTGCAGGATGTTGTAGATAGTTTCATGTTAAACGACGGTGTTAAGGAAAGCCTTGAAGCTCTGCGCCCAGCAAGCTACACAGCTGCGGCAATTGAAGCAAAGCTGGCGGCCATATGTGCCGACCTTACCTACAACGTTACGAAAATCGTAGAGCGTGACGAAACATTGCTGGCCGTCTTACTTACTTACCATTCCGTGCTGCGCTTTAATGTACCCTGGACAAGCTTACCGATAAGGGGCTGGCTGGAATTAAAAATAGTCGGTGACACCGGTACAGGAAAAAGTGAGCTAATCGAAGGAATACGGAAGTTTACAGGGCTGGGGAATCGCGTAAATGCGGAAAGTACCAGTCGTACAGGACTTACTTACAAAATGGAGCAAAGCGGCAGTGCTGGGGCCTGGTATATCGTATGGGGCGTATGGCCGCTTTCGGACAAAGAACTAATTTGGATAGACGAGGATACAGGTATTGAAAAGGAGAACTACGGCGAAATGACCCTAGCTCGCAGCGATGGAAGGCTGGAAGTTAAAAAGGCAGTTACCGCAGAAACTCCTTGCCGCGTACGCGCTATTCTTTCCGGGAATCCACCGAAGGGCCGCAGGCTGGCAAGCTACGGCCAGGGTGTCGAAGTGTTGAGGGACATTTTCAATAATGAGGATATACGCCGTTTTGACTTCGCTGTATTTATGCGAATGAACGACGTAAGCGCAGAAGAATACACCCGGCAGTTGCCAACATATCCGAGTTTCGTAAATTCTGAAACTCTTAAAAATTCTATCCTCTTCGCTTGGTCAAGGAAGCCCGAACACGTAATATTCAATGCCGACACGATAGACAGAATATTAGAGGTCGCTACCGAATTGTCGAAGATTTATGGTAATGCTAGCGACGTACCCCTTGTGTCGCCTTCCGACCAACGAAATAAGATTGCCCGCTTATCTGTAGCCTTGGCTGCACTCACGCATAGCGTAGACGAGTCGGGTGAAAGAATTGTCGTATGGCCGGGCCATGTAGACTTTATCCGGGAGTACCTTAAAAGTTTGTATAATGCGCCAGGCTGCGGCCTTAACTACTACGCGAAGCTAGCTATAAGGGAAGAAGAGCTGGACGACGAAAAGTACGGAAAGATTACGCAAAAGCTGCGTGAACTATCGACGCTTAAAGGCGACCTAGCCTACTACAAATTCGTTAAGCTATTCGCCCAGCAGCAATACCTTCGTCAAAATGACGTCGAAGCCATGCTAGCGATAGAAAAGGAAGAAGGTAAGGCCATTATAGCCCTGCTGGCAAACATGCGTATGATTCAGCAAACAAGCGGCGGCTACCGTAAAACGGCCCGGTTTAACGCCTTCATAGCCAAGCTTTTCGAAGAAGGATTATTCGACAACATGGATGATGACGATTTGTAACTAAGGGGTGGGACAATATGGAAGGACATGGGAGGGTTGAGCTATGCCGATGATCGACGAGTTTACAGATAAAGACGGGGAGTTGTACATCCACATAAATGTACACGATCAATTACAATCAATCCCCGCGCAAATTTGGAAAGACTACCACGAGTTGACGGAATTGACGGTGAAACAAGCGAAAGAATTACACCGACTAAGGAGACTACTAGCAAGAGCCGATTCTCGAAATTGGTCTTTTGGGAACGATGTCTATTGAATATTAAGGAACATGGGATGTGAACTATCTTGAGATTCAACCTTAAAAAACCATGTAAAGATTGCCCTTTTCTACAGGGGAGCTCGACCAATAAAACATTGGTAAAAGGTCGCTTGGAGGGGATTGTTTCTGATTTAATGGACGGAATGACTTTTACTTGTCATAAAACATTGAATCTTAAAAGCCTAGATCAGGAACATTGTGCCGGGGCATTACAGTACTTGGAACGTGAAGAAAGACCTAATCAGATGATGCGAATTGCGGAACGGATTGGTTTGTATGACCACACAAAATTAGAACAATACTCAAGCCTAATCGATCCAATTCATTAATAACCAACTTGAAATACTAAAGAACATGGGAGGGCTTGGGCATGGGGGAATTTTTGCACTACGACAACGGGAAAGGTAAGTCAGAATCACATGAAGTATATATTGACGCTGATATTTCGGCAATAGGCTATGGAGCCACGAAACAGGAAGCATTCCAAGACTTCATCGGAAAACTGGATGATTACATCGAAAAGTTGAAAAAGTTTAGGGAAGAAGCCCTCATAGATGATGCAGTTAGGGTAGATTGTTTTGGAAAGAGGCTGGGATAAAAAAATTTTACCCATACCGTTATCTGCAAATAACATAAGCGAAGAAGGTGTTATCTACATGAAACTAGGCGGCCTTTTTGGAAACGTGCAGCCGAAAACCCTGGCAAAAGCCTTACCCGTTAAGCCTGCTGATTTAAGCCTGCCGCTGTCAGTACCAGGGGCGGCCTTAGCTAGAGCGATAGCGCCAAAGAAACGACCTGGCGACTTCGGGATAGTTTGGCCAACCACACCCCAGCAGCAAGTAAAGGACTATAGGGCGATACTCACGCTTGCCGAACTAGAAGCCTACGCCGACCGCTGCGAAGACCTGGGCTTATGCAGCTTCGATTGGGAAACCGCAGCAAATAAAGCAGCCCGCGAAGCCTGGTATGAATACGAACAAGAAGCACATGCGAAAATCGAATCGTTGCGGGGTACGACCCGGCTTATGCGGGAAACCCTGGCGCTTGATAGAGGATGCGACCCGAAGGTAGTACACCAAGAAATAGAGCTAATGGCGGCTACCAAGAAGCTAGACAGCCCGGAAGCTTTAGAGATTGACGCACAAATAACTTTCCTAGAAGCACAGCTAGCAACGGCACGCGAAGAATACCTAATGACGCCACTAGACCCCCACCGGGGAGAAGTTTGCACTGTATCCCTGGCAGCTGCGCCGCACGAATCGCGCGTCGTACCCATTGACCATAAAGCGGGCCGGGTATTTGAACCGACGTTAAGCCGTGAAGAAGCCCGGAAGCTTGTAATGGATACGCTAGATCGTCGTATATTCCGTAATCGAAAAATAGTAAAGATAGCAGTAAATCTTTCCTTCGAAACTAAGTTCGCGGCGAAGTACGGTAAATACATTCTGCTGCCAGTCGCCGACCCGCTGGTAATGTGGGTACGATGCCTGCAAGTCGCTGATCCGAAGCGTCTAAACGACGTTAAAAAGCCCGCGACTGGCTGGGGATTGAAGCCAGCAACTAAAGCAATTTTCGGTGTAAATATGGGCGAGTTTAAGGAACTACTTGCGAAGTACGGGGTAGACTTCTTCGACGAAATTGCAGCAGACAGCGGTGACGGCCTTGTGTATTCCGCAGAAGATAGCGACTACGGCATACAGCATTACCTTTACTGGCGGGAAATAGCGAAGCAGATTAAGGACGACCGCCAGGGAACGAATTACGATACTTGGCTGCATGAAATCGAAATGCCATTTTCTCGCGTTATCGGCCTTATGGAATACAACGGTATGGGCTGGGATAACCACTTGGCGCAAATGAAGCGCGAAGAAGCTTGGAGCGTACAGGCCGCAGCCAGCACGGAAATGAAAGAACTTATTAAAGCGACCGTTGGACTGGATATAGACCCAGGGAAGACAGGGAAGACAAACGGGGTCAAGCATGTGCTTTTCAAAATGATGAACTTACCCCAGGGCAAGCCGACCGATAAGGGCGGCATATCCCTGGACGAAGAAGCCCTTATAGATATTAAATTCATGCTTGAAAACAACCTAGAAGACTTGAAAGAAGAAAAGCTTCTTGCGGTGCAGTTACCCGAAGGATGGGACAAGTACCACGCCGATAACCCGGAATGGCTGGAGTTATCTAAGGAAGAAAGGGCAGCCATTGAACTCCGAAACAGGCCCCCTCACCAGTACAAAGAAGCAGGGCTGCGGCTGCTTGAACTAATGGGCCGGATTCAGAAAATGGGTACGCTTCTTTCGTCCCATATCGATGGAAGGGAGAAATGGCAGAACCCCGTAACCGGGAAAATTCACGCTAGTTATACCCCCTGGACGGATACCTCCAGGCTTAACAGCATGAAGCCGAACGGTCAAAACGTACCACGCCTGGAAAATGACGAACTGGGCGTAAGGAACTTCTACGTAGCCGGGCCAGGCAAAATCTTATTCTTTATCGACTTTAGTGGCTTCGAACTTCGAATACTGGCGTGGAAGTCGGGCGACGAAGTTATGATAGAAATTTTCTGTACTGGCGGCGATATGCACATAAAGACTGGCGCGGCCATTACGAATAAGCCCGAAAACGAAGTAACGAAGCAAGAGCGTACCGACGCGAAGCCTGCGAACTTCGGTATGGCCTATGGAGGCACGGAACACGCGCTACAAAAGACCATTAAGACGGATTACGGCCAACGTAAGACCCTGGCCGAATGTGCGGTAATGGTGGACGGTACGAAGAAAGCTTACCCAGGCGTCCCGGTATTCCAGCGAGAAATAGCGCTGCAAGCCCGCGAAGACGGATTCGTTAGCACGATCTACGGATATATTCGACTGCTGCCCGATATTGGAAGTACAAACCGTTATTCCAGGCAGTCGGCAGAACGCCAGGCGTCAAATACTCCAGTCCAGGGAACCGCAGCTGACGTTATGAAGAAGGCACAGAACGAAGTATACGAAGAAACTGGACGCGGTACTAACCTAGCATTTGACGCTGACGAACTGGGCATAAACCCGGCACAGCTGGCCCGTGACCTGGGCGAATCCCCTCCTGTCCTGATTCATGGGAAAACGGATATGGAAGCACAGATACACGATGAGATGATTTTCGAAATGGATGACGACCCGGACGTAGTAGAAGCAGCCTGGAAATGGGTACAGGCCACTATGACAAAGGAGCCTATACCCGGTTTCCCTGTGCCAATCGAAGCAGAAGCTTCTGTAGGTTACGCCTGGGGCCAAAAAATGAGTGTCGAGAAATGGTTAGAAGAAAAACGCGCAGCTCAGAAAGGGGCTTAACATATGGGACGTCATAACATTTATATAAGTCTCAAAAGAACTAGCCCGGAAAATAGACAGCGATTCATTAGCAACGCACCGGGTCGTGTGGTGGGTACGATTGACAAAAGATTTGGCGGTATCGCTTGGGTAGTAAGCCCCCACCGTTCAGACCAAAACACCGGGGCAGAATGCGTTGGCGTGTTTGGGCCAACGGCCCAGCGAATGCTACATGAAATGAGCATCCGAAAGGGGTCACGACATGAACAGGCAAAAAGTAAGGGAATTTGAACGAAAGGGTGCTGCTTTTGAATCCCGTAAAGCATTTGCACCTAACGAAGTCGTCGCGATGAATAACGCCAGCTACGCCCTAGGCGTTGAACATGCTCTTGAAGCTGTAGCTATTGTTTATGGGTTGGGAGATAAGCGCGTAGAACGCGTAAGGGAAAAACTGCGCACCTTACAGGAACTTGACTTCAATCACAGCCCGGAAGCGAAAGCTGCCCACGAAATGAACAATATGTACAAAGTTAAGCTAAACCGAGCTATACGCCGGGCAAATGATCCGAAAAGAAAAGGGGCCTTTATAGATGACAACTAGTAACTCTCTAACAACTTGGGAAATATTTTTGCAAGAAGCAACTGCCATATTCGTCGCAAAAAATACGGACTACGATAGCCGTTTTACTAGAGCACTTATTCAGTACCAGGCCGAACGTGGCCCGGAAGCAGCACGAACAATATGGGCATGGGAGGTCGAGAAGAAGCTAGACCGCTGCCGCACCTGGATTAAGCGGGGCGAATTGCTGGTAAAGGATGAAGGTGTAAGGAATTCAGTAATTGACCTGTTTAATTATTCGGTGCAGTACCTTATCTTTCGTAATTATTTGGGCTATGGTAGAGACCCTTTTTCCCAGCTAAACGAAGAGGGGTTTCACTATCAAGCGGCTAAATTGTCACCAGCGGAATGGATTGGGTTTCTTATTGACAAGGGCCTAATAAAAGAAGATGAAGCTCAATTGCGGCGGCTTATTCTTACGGAAATGCTAGGCCCGCGTGAGGTAGTAAGTGGTTAGGGAAAACTGGCGGCCAGTCGCCGTAATCCTAGCGATACTGGCCGTTATCATAGGGGGCGCATCTAGTGGTAAAGAAGAAGCACAGTCAAGGGAAGGGGTACAAACGCAGGTACTTGGCAGCTCAGTACAAAGAATCGGCGAAACACCCCTATTTGCAGGAAGTAGAAGAGGGCTTACAAGTAGCGGAACTGGAATCATGGAAACGCAAAGCAGAGCAGTATCAAGCAGCCTGGGAAAAAGAGAAGTCGATAAACAAGACCTACAGCCGGGACTGGAAAGCGATTCTAGCGCACCAGGCAAACCAACGTCGATTATCAGCCCTTCGGGGTGTACTGGTAGGGTTGTTCCTAGGATTTTCGATAATGTTGCTAGATTGGGCACTTTCGTAGTAACTGCGTATACTGCCGGGTACGAATCTACGCAGAAGAAGCCAGGGCAGAAGGGCTACGGAATCACATATAGCGGGACTACGGTAGAGGAAGGCCGCACAATTGCTGCTGACCTTTCCGTACTTCCAGTCGGGACGCGTATCTATATCGAAGATGTAGGCGAACGGACGGTAGAAGACAAGGGGGGCGGCGTTAAGGGGAAGCATATCGACCTCTATATAGCCGATCTTGACGAAGCCCTGGACTGGGGTAAGCAAAAGAAAGATGTTTACGTGATTGAATGGGGGGAAAAGAAAGATGAAATGTAAAAAATGCAAGGAAGTTGACATTCCAGAACCTCAGTTTTGTTGCATCGGAATTATGTGCGGCTGTATGGGTTTGCCTATTGAGCCCCCCTTTTGTAAGGGATGTTGGGAAGAGCTAATCGGCGAAGAGAGGAGAGAAAAGTATGATTAAGGTTGAAATTATCACCGACGCCAGTCGCTACGAAATGCTGTTGGTAGACTTCGATAACTTGAAAGCAGCTGACGCCTTCGTAGGCAAAGAGCTTATGAAGAAAGATGAAGCTAAATTCCATTGTTTGGACTCTGTTCTAACGATTGATCTAGTAAATAGCAGAATTAAGTCTTACAAGGTATGGGTAACTAGCATCCTAGAAGATGCGAAAGAAATAGGGCAACTGCCCGAATTCATGCCCGCAGCTGCCCCTGAAGGTATACCCTACTTATGGCAAGATCGTACGAACTTCCTGGGTCGTAAGCTACGCATAGAAGGACTGGCCGTTGATTGGGGAGATAAGACCTACTACCTTCCTACAGAAGTAGACGGCAAACGGCCGCATGATGTCTTAGACCAAAGGAATTTAGAAGATCTTATGCGGGGAGTAACCGACCAAGGGGGACAAGCTGTAGTCGTAATTCCCCCACCTGTTACATTGATAGGAAGCGAAGCAGCTGCTTTCTTAGTAGACTTCGCACAGCAGCACAACGAAGACCCAGTAAGACCTGGCGACGTAACAGCCCGCGCTGCGGGGAGCGTACTAGAATAGGAGGCAGCTATGGATATGAAACGGTTTGCAAGTTTAACAAAAGCCATCACTTACTTCCCGCTAGCTGCGGAAATACGGCGCCAGGAGGCAATAACCTTACGATTGCTACAACTTTCCCATCGTACTGGACACGATATGAAGCAGTTGACAAATGAACTTCGACAGCGAACCATAGCCAGCCCATTACGCGCCGAAGATATGTTAGAAATTATGTACGAAGAATATAGCAGTGAACAGCTTGCGCTGGTAATAAAAGAAGGGGCGCTAGTCGTACCGGGGAGGGCGTAGAATGAACGATCTTGTTAAAATTCAGCGAAGCGATTTACTGGGTTATATGCACCTTCTCGAACAAAAAATGCTAAGTAACAAGATGGATTATAACCGGGTTTCACAGCTGACATTCGAAGGGAAAGACGGCACACTAAAGTATTTAAAGGAACAAAACCAGCTTCATAGGGATACCTGGGTAACATTAAATAGGAATGGCGCCAACGGATGTGTTGAGATATTTAACGCTACGAAACGGCGGGAAATTACCCGGCTTTTATGCTAGAAATGAGGTGCAGAAGATGAACTGGCTACGAATAGGGCTTAAACGTAGTGGTTTTATATGCTTATTTCGAGGTCATAAGCGCGAAAGCCGGGGCATATGGAACCCGCCGGAGGAATGGGACGCATGTTCTCGCTGTTTAAAGACGTGGGACGCATGAACGAGTCCCGGATATTAAAGGCGCTATTATTCATTACCCAGGAATCCGGGGGACTAGGCCCGGCGCAGCTTAACGTATGGATGGGCAAGCTAATGAAAGCAGGATATATAGAACACGAACAACGAAAGGTAGGCGACTGCAACCTTCCTTTCGTAATAATCACAGATGAAGGGAAGGCGAAGCTATGAGAATCTACCAAAATAACCCCAGGGGCTACAAAATCGGGCAGCATGTTACCGTAACCGAAGTCATTTTAGAATCTAATGAAACGCCGCCCCCCCAGCCGTGGGAAGGTCGGGTAATCAAAATATCATCAAGGCTATTAAACTGTCGACCAGCGAAGGTTTACCACGTAGAAACCAGCAATGGCGCCATAATTAAGTCTTGGTACAGACATATTTATAAGTAAAGATAAGCTGTTATAAAGCTAACTTTACTACTTAAAGGGGGCCGCCATGCGGGAGTTAATTGACCGAAGCAACGAAATTTCGGCCCGTACAATCGGTAAGAAAAGCGGCGTTCGATTTCGGAAGTACGACCACTGGGGCAGTTGGCCGATAAAGGCTTACGGCCCTGGATTGACCGGGGATAATGCCCCCGACTTCCAAACTTGGAAGGAAGCCTACGACTGGATAAGAGGGGAAGTGGAAGAATGAAGAAGCCTTACGAAATACCACGGTGCGACTGTGGAGAAGAGCTGCGGGCAGTTATTGTAACAACCTTATGTCCGACCATTAAAAAAAACGGGAAGGAATTGCATCAAGTAAGGCGTATAGTATCGGGCGTTAACGCTGCACGCTACTTACGTTGCTTACGTTACTTAGGCAATCAGCAATCTTGTAACGCATTATACGTAGCGAGCTTAGACGATAGAGGACGATTGGTCAGAGGGGAACGCACACGATGAAAATACGCATTTATTGGAAGGACGGTAATAGCACTGACCTTAATATAAATCGTTTTGGAGTGCTGGATAGAGAACTCCTGGATTTCAGAAACGTATTGCGAATAGACCAATTAAGCGAAGAAGGAATGCCGCTAATAGATTCGATGGTCTGCTGCTCCAATCCAAACCCGCAGACATTTGGGCCGAACGATGCCCTGGCCGGGACAACAACAGTATGTATGAACTGCGGCAGGCTGCAGGAACTAGGCAGACGGGAACACGAGGCATATGAAATGCTGCTAGCTGGGAAAATCGAGTGCCGGGGCGGCCATGTATACATGAAAAACACGGTTCCTTTAGGCCCTCGAATAGCGGAGGCTGCCAGGAAATTAGGTATACCGTATCTTGAAGCGCTGGACATGTCGTTCGAACATAAATGCCGTAAGTATGACTGTGTCCTATGTGGGAACGAACCCAACGAATCAGCGGTGCTACACGCTTGTCCGCAAAGGATACCTAGGGACAGTCCCCCGGATATCATAGAGAGGGGCTCGAAATGCTTTCGCTGCGGTTGGACGCCCCAAAAGCAGCCTGCGGAAAACGATATATAAATGCCGCGTTTCTTAAGGGGGGTACTCTTAGCATAGTAGCCAGCAAACGAAAGTCGGACTGCGAAATGACCCCCCCTAAGATTTGCAGCAGTCTTATATCAAAATATTAAAAGAGAAGAACAGTAAGTAATACTATACTTACTAACTATTAATAACTATATATATATAACTATTATTATTTATTATTTATATATTTATATTATATATAGTCTTTATTTCTTTGCCGGGTTAATGGCAATTTATGGGGGCTGGGGAATGGCGCATATTGAAGGCTACGTATCGAAGAAGAATATCATCCGCTGGCTGGAGAACTACGGCAGCCTGGAAGCAGGCGACCAAATCGACGACGGCCAGGTAGTAATCGTAAACAGCGGCCCGAAACAGACCGACGGCGTTAGCGGCGGGCGGCTGAATAAGATTATGTTAGACCAGGCGCTGGGGCAGCTGCGGCGCGAAATGTCCTTTTCGTTCTATTGCGTTCGGTTCACCTATATACGGCCGATCTTGCAGAAGGAAGCGCTACGTATCCTAAATGTACGTCGCCCGGTGTTTATCCGGGGGCTGGAACAAGGCGAAGAATACTTATTCCGGGTAATCAATGGCGGCGCCGCCGAAGAGAAGGAAAGGCTGGAAGGCTTGAAAGCCGCGCCAGGCAAGCTATTGGCTAAGATAATGTCGGAAAAAGTAGACGCTTGACAATTTACGCATATGGAAGGTATATTTATGGTAAGCTGCTTAACTTATGTCCCAAGACATAAGGAGGGCAAAATAGCGGGGGGCGGGCCTTTATAGGCTACGCCCCTTTCGTTTTGCGGAACAAACTTCAAGAAGTAAAGAAGTAAAGATAACTTTATCATATAGAGGGGGCGCGATAATGGCCGACGAAAAACTTAATACGCCTGCCGTCGCTGCTGACCCTGCCTACGATATGGCGAAGAAAAGCCGAATTAACGCAAAGGCCGACCAAAAGAACAGGCTAGAAATTATCCGGGGTCGGGAAGTCTTAACATGCGGGGCCAGGAAGAAAAAAGGGCCAGGCTTTTGTAAATCGACTGCCGGGGCCGGGACGCAGC
Organism: Paenibacillus sp. L3-i20; assembly: GCF_022180385.2. Lineage (GTDB taxonomy): Bacteria > Bacillota > Bacilli > Paenibacillales > Paenibacillaceae > Pristimantibacillus. Next base: position 1,126,860 of record NZ_BQME02000002.1, on the reverse strand, counting down.
ACCCAGGATATGGCCGTTGTAAATATTGTGGGGGCAGTAGTACCGGGCCGAAGACAGAAGAGGGAAAATCTGTCGTTGCTAATAACCCGCGCAAACATGGTTTTTACAGCGAAGCTTTAAGCCCCGCAGAACAGGTTGCCTATGAAGAAGAACTGGTTACCGAATCAATGGGCTTGCAACACGAGATATACATGTTAAAAGCAAAGATAAAATTGTACTTAGTAAATTGGCGTAAAAAGTGGGAAAGCTTCTATAGCCGCAAGCTAGCAGAAAAGTACATAAAATATAAGTGCCTTAATCCCGACTGCGGCCGGACGATGGTAATGGGCGCCCTTGAAGGAAAACCGGGTTATTGTCTTAACGTTAAGTGTCAAGATAAGCGGCTAGAGTTAATTGATAGCTGGGTTGCTGAGAGAACTCATGAAGAAGCAGAAAAATATGCAGACACTCAATCGAGAGTGTGGTATTCCGAAGGCGAAGGCGCTAGGAGTTACTATCATGCTGGAAGCTTAGAAGATAGAACGCTAGACCGGGCTTTAAATACGTTAGGTCGATTAATAGAAAAACATGCCCGACTTAACCCTAACAGCAGCGACGATCTGCTAGGTCAAATTAATGCGGAGCTTCGCGCAGCATCAAAAGGCAAAGTAAGCATATCATGGGGCGGCGAAGCACAAGCGCGTCAAAACCCTGTAACTACGCCGAAAAACAGCCCCGAAAATGTTGGGAAATAATCTTAAAACAGGTTCATTAGAATAAACCACTGTGCGTGGTTCAGTTTACCGTAACTACACCGTTTACTATGGATAACAATTTGTGTATAATGATCTCTGTAGATAACGAATGTGGAGGTATCGTATGATTGATAAACGTATGGAAGAAGTTGCACAGCAAATTGAAGGTCTGATAATTTCGCAAATGAATAAAGGAATTCCTGGCCCATATCTTCCGCGGGAATTCTCAGAAGTTGAAAGGGCCTTCTTAATTAAAATTACAAGAGATAAACTCCCACGAACTTCATTTGTTCGTAAGGGGCTAGCGTGGGCATATGAGACCTAGCCAATTTGAAAGCCTAGAAGACTATGTAGCAGCGCATAGGTCGCAAACGCGAAAGAAGCAGTCCGAAGCGAAGCAGGGCGAAAAAAGTAGGACTGCTATACTTAATGAAAACCAGGTAATGGAGATACGCAACAAGTACCTACCGGGACTAGTTGGCACGAAGCAGCTTGCGAGGGAATACGGCGTTTCAAATACTACAATAGCAAGCATTGTAACCGGGAAAACTTGGCGGCATATCCCTATGGGCGACTATAGTAGCATCGAAGAATACCAGGCAGCGAAGAAGGACGAAGCTGCCGCCCGCCCTACCAGCCACGCGAATGCGAAGCTGGACAAGGAAAAGGTACGGGCCATACGCCAGCGATTCTCCGAAGGTGCTAAGAAGTTTCACTTGGCGAAAGAATACGGCGTTAATCCTAAGACGATAGACGATATTCTGCTATTCAAAATATGGAAAGAAGCATAGGGGACATGTCCATGGACGAGCAGACACCGCAGCGCCGCCATATTGCCGGATTAACCGGGCAATTCGATTCCTTGGAAGCCTACATGGAATTCCATAAAAAAGGCCGCCAAGAACGGACGCCCAGGGGCGAAAAACACGCTAACGCCAAATTGACCGAAGCCCATGTATTGGAAATTCGTAGAAGCTATGCTGCTGGGGAGAAAGATGGCCCCAGCTTAAGTAAAGAATACGGTGTTTCCCCTGCCAGCATTGATAATATCGTAAACGGGACAACATGGGGCCATGTAGACGGCATAAGCCAGGAACAGCTGACCACCATAAAACAGGCCCGAAGGTTGGAAAGCCAAGCCAAGGCTACGGATGCTACCAGGAAGCTTACTGAATCCGACGTACGGGCCATACGGGCCGAATACGTGAAGGGTAATGGAAAAGCACTTGCTGCGAAGTACGGCGTTAAGCAGCCGACCATATCGAACATTATCACGCGAAAAATTTGGAATCATATATAGGCTGCCTTCGGGCGGCTTTTTACATTTCACGAAAGGGGCGCGGATTATGGCACAGGGAACATTAGCCCAGGCAATCGAAATTCTAACGGCGCAAGGAGTAAGGCCGCAAGAATATAAGCACTTAAAACCTGACGCTATCATTAAGCTGGCCGGGTTACAGCCATGATAGACGGCAGCAGCGCGTATAAGCTAATCGAATACGATTACCTGGCAGATACAGACCCAATAAGCGGCGCGCCCACAGTAGTAAGCGTGCCGAAGACTGTAACCGAAGCCAGGGACGCCCTGCCCTACAATACGATAGCGAGCCTGGATGAACTCTTTCTACGGGAAAACATACGGACGGCCTGGCGGCTACTTCGTAAGAATGACCCGTATGACTATCAGCTGGAAGTAGCCGACGCTATCATATACTCGGCTTTACAGGGCTTAGGCTGGTTTATCGTGGTAATGATAAGCCGCCAGGCAGGTAAGAATGAAATAAGCGCCTTCGTGCAGCATTACCTGTTATTGTATGGCTGGTATCATGGCGAACGGATAAGCGGAGTTAAATTCGCGCCCGTTCATAAGCCACAGGTACAGGCCAGTATGGACAGGTTAGAAGGCGCTGACGCCCCTGACGCGGGCGGCATGGCCGGAAGTATCCTAACGAAGCGCACATTTACGAAAAGCGACGGCTATAAATATCATATAGGTAAGCCCCGCGATTCGAATAAATGGGCGTTTTTGTCTATTAACCCTACAGCGAATGTCGCTTCACAGACAGCCTTCACGCTGCTAGAGGGTGACGAAGCCCAGGATATAGACGAAGCAAAATGGAACCGGGACGCGCAGCCTATGGGGAGCTTTAACAATGCGACGACCGTACTTTATGGAGTTGCTTGGACGAAGGGTAGCTTTATATACCAGGGGATGCAGCAGGCCTATGATATGGAAGCCAGGCTAGAACCGAAACTAGGCTACAGACCGAAGCTAGTATTTAAGATAGACGCCGACCGGGTTATAGCAGCCGGGAATGCGAACTATAAGGAATTCTATGAAAACCTTGTAGCGCGACTGGGCGAAAATCATATAGCCGTACAAACGCAGTACCGCCTTACCTTCGTAGACACCATAGGCAAATACTTTAGTGACGAAGAAATAGCCAGGATATTCGCCAGTCTATACGAAACCAGGCAAGGGCCGAAGCCCGGAAGCAGCTATATCTTTTCTATAGACGTAGCCGGGCAGGAAGAACAGCCTACGGAACTGGCAGACGAAGTAGAAGCCGGGAACCATAAGCGCGACGCTACGATACTTACGATAGGCGAACTATTCCCGGACGGCGTTGTAGTCCCTGTAGCCTGGTATCAATGGGTAGGCAAAGGGCATACGCAGCAGCGGTTACAGATAAAGACAATACTAAAACACTGGAACTGTACAGGTGGCAGCGGGGATGCTACAGGGTTGGGCGAAGCGCTGATTTACTGGCTAATCGAACAGATGCCCGAAATGGAAATAGAAGCGTACAAATTCAAGGCCGCAGGTGACGAAAATAAAAGTAAGCTGGGATACCTGGCCTACTCTTACGTCAAAGGTGGCCTTTTCCGTATGCCACGACGCCCGGCAGACAATCCGCAGCAGGCTGACTTGTACGACGAAGCCCGCTGGCAGCTTGAAAACCTAGTAAGGGTAGCGAAAAAAGAACAAAAGATTAACTTTCACGTACCGCACACAGCAAAGCCCCGACGCGAAGGCCATGTACCCCATGACGACGTAGCTATAGGGCTTTTTCTGCTGATAAGGGCCGCGTACATGATAAAAGACCCGGAAGGCCGCAAAGCGTCGGCCTACAATCGGGATGATATAGGAGGGTAACTTCAAGATGACGGAAAGGAGGGGCTAAAATGGCGGTGGTAGGAAATATACCGAAGCTACTTTCAGCACAAGAGGGCCTGGTAGAAGCCCGAGCAGCTGCGGCCCAGTGGGTAGCTGAAAATAATGCATGGCTTAAAGGCGTGATAGCCAGTCATAAGACGCAGCTAGAAGAAGACAAGGTAGAAAAATACCAAAAAGCGTACGACGGATACCTGGATAGTATCGATAATCGGGACAAGGCCAGGGGTGACGATATAAACCATAAAATACAGGCTACGCTGGCTGGTGTGGTAATCGACTTCGTAGTAGATTACATGCTGGGGAAGCCCATCGTATGGGCCTTCGAAGACAAGGAAGACGGAGGCGAGCCAGCCCCGGAAAAGAAGAAGCTGCTGGAAGCTTACCGAAAAGAACTACTGGAACTTCTCGTAACCGAAGAAGGTCAGCGGGTATTGCGTGAAATGCTTACCCAGGGCAGCATCGGCGGGCAGTCGGCCAGCCTGGGATGGGTAGACGAATCCGGGAATATCGATTACGAGGAATTCCCGATACAGGAAATTATTCCAGTATACGACCCACGTAACAGACTGCGCCTAGTTATCCGGGCATATGAAACCCAGGTTTATACAGAGGGCGAAGAAACGCCGAAGACCATTACCAAAGTCGAAATATATGACCAGCGCTTCGTTACCTGGCTGGTAAGTGACGACGGAATGGAATACAAATTAGACCCAAACGAAGCACCCAGCGAGAACCTGGCCGCAGTCTTCGAACACATGGCCGCACGTATCCCGGTTTCCGTCTTTGTGAATGGAACCCCGGCGACTTACAGCGAAAGAAAGAAGAAGGCGGGCGTATCTGACCTGGCAGGGGGAATCATTGACCTGGTAGACGAGTACGCGAACGCCATAAGCGATAAGGCGAACCTGGTAGACCGCTTGCAAGACGCTTTCCTTGTATTCATCGGGGCAACCCTGGGAAATACGAAGAATGCAGCCGAAGGCGAAGTAATGGCTATGCGTAGAGCGCGGGCCATCGCCCTAAAAAATGGCGCGAGTGACGCGAAATTCATCGCACCGCCCCAGGACGACCAGGCCGTAGAAAATTACTTGAATAGGCTACGGGATACGCTGCACGAAAAGGCGTTTATCCCGAAACTATCCGATCTCTCGGGGGCTACGGCAACAGAGATCAACGTGAAATATGCGGGCGTCGATATTAAGGCCGGAAAGAAGGAAGTTTACTTTACCGGGGCTGTAAAGAATCTAGTAGCAATCCTTACCGACTTTCTTAATGCGCGTCGCTTAGTTAACGACGGCAAAGTAGACCAAGAAAAAGTCTATGACATACTTACCGGGAATCAGTCCCCCCCGGCCAGCGTACAGCTGTACATAGCCAGTTGGGTAGACTTCACGCTAAACCGTAACATGCCGCAGAATTACCTGGAAATCGCGCAGATTGTTGCGCAGATGGCCGGGATTGTGCCCGATTCGTACTTATACGAATTGCTATGGTTTATTCCCGATCCGAAGGCAGCTTTGGACGAAATGAAGACACAGAAAGAGCAGGCTGCGAAAGATGCAGCAGCAGCTATAGGATTCGGTGGAGAATTCGGCAGTACAAAAACGGTTGAAAACAATGACCAGGTAGAGGATGCATAATGAAAGGGGCGTAAAGTTATGGCTAGTAATCCGCAGCCACCGAAGAAAGCGGAATTAGATAAAGCCATAGCGGATCGAGAAGCTCGCTTGGACGCCCATGTAAACAAGTATAACGACATACTGGACAAGCGAGCAGCGCAGTACGCCGCAGAAATCGCACCTTTTTGGCAGAGAGCCGGGAAGGTTATAGGCGAAGAAATGGCGAAGATAGTAGGGGAAATCGTAGACGCTAACGGCGTACCGATTCGCAGGCAACCAATAGAGGCCGCCAAACGTAGAAACATGCAACGGGCGCTGAAACACTTGGGCAAACTGCTACGGTATGTAAGCGAAGCGGAACAGCCTGACAAACTTACGAATAACCTGGCTTACACTTATATCGATAGCCTATACTTCAATGCTTTTGGCTTACAAGAAGCAGCGCAAACTGCTATCTTTACCCCGGTAGTAACCAGCGCCCAAATAATGGGGGTACTAGCGAACCCCTGGTTACCCGATGGTAATACGTACAGCCAACGGTTACGTGCAAATACCGCCTTTTTAGGGTTGAAAATGCGGGAAGCAGTCGAAGAAGCTATACAAAAAGGCTGGGATACCCCGCGGATAGCGCGCCGAATTCAAGATATTGCCAGGGAAGGCTACCATAATAGCGTAAGACTAGCACGAACCGAGATGAATCGAGCAGCGGGGCAGGGTGCGAGCCATTTATTCATGCAAAATGCTGATCTGCTGGAAGGTAAACGCTGGAACGCAACCCTGGACAGCAAGACAGCTCCAAAGGACGCTGCCAACGATGGCAAGATATATGATCTAGCGTATGACACCCCGGAAATGCCGGGTATACCAGGTGCCCGAATGCCGAATCACCCGCATTGTAGATGCAAATGGACACCTAAGTTAGCTTCTTTAGGTGTAAGGGATGGGGAACGAATCGCCAGGGGTGACGGAGATACCCAGGACGCCTTCGGTGAACGGATTTACACGAAAGCGAAGGATTACCAGGCATATGCGAAGGAACGGGGTATAGATTTAGACGAAAGACTACGTAATGACAATCCTAGTCGGTACTTGCGTAGAAATGAACGTGGCCCGGCCCAAGTAATAGCGAAGGCAACTACAGCAGCTGCGGTTATAGCACCGTGGCTAGCAGAGACAAAGCAACTTTTAGGCGCTGGCGTCGATAGCGAAGAGCAGGCTCGGCAAGTAGGAGACGTCGTACGGAAGGAATTAGAACGCAGGGTAGCCGAAGTAGCACCTGCCCTACAGCTTCGTATAGACTTACTTACGGACGAAGCCGACGCGTTATACGAAGAAAGCAGAGAAAAAACAGACGCGATACTGGCTATGGCTTGGAGCGACCCGAATTATAATGAACGGTATAAGGAATACAATACATGGAGTGTCGAAAACAGCCGCCAGCTTACGGCAAAGCGGCAGGAACTTGACACTGCGAAGAAGGCCCTTACCAGGTTGCGCGGCGAAGAAGCTATAAAGGCGCTGGCTGAAATTAGACCAATGGGTAGCAATAAAGCCCATAATTGGGAAAGTGGTAGCCATACCAAGGCGAAAGATGCTATAATGCGGGCGCAGAGGTATTACCCGACTGATTGGCTAGAAAAATCGCACAGTTTTAACAACCTAGATGCGAAGGTAGTAAGCCGGGGCTATTATTCGGGTGGTCTTAAAGGGCATATTGCTGATTTCAAGATAAGCGGCAGCACGGACGACAGTTTAACCCGTGTGTCAGTACATGAGTTCGGCCATAGATTTGAACACGTTATACCCGGAATTAAAAAGCTTGAAAAGGAATTTTACGACCGAAGGACGGCTGGCGAATCCTTAGAATGGCTTGGGGAGGGTTTAGCATCTTCCGGCTACGCTAAAAGCGAAAAAGCGCGCTTCGATAAATTCCTATCGAGGTATATGGGTAAAGACTACGGCAATAAGGAAACATCGTACTTCGAAATCTTTACAATGGGTGCCGAAAGCGTCTTTACAGGAAGCTACAAGATTGAATCCGACCCGGATTACTATAACTTCGTATTGGGGGTACTGGCGTCTAAATGAGATTCGAAGCAGCTGGCAAAATAAGAACACACGAAGTAAATATAGCCTGGCAAGACGGAAGCTTAACTGGGAACGGAACGGCTATACGTATGGTAATAGCAGAAGCAGCTAACCTCGAAGGCGAACTGGTTGGCCCAGTAGGGCAGCAGACAGAAACCCAGCACTTACGTAGCGCCTTATCAGCTATGCTGATTATCGACCGGGTACTAACCACGGCTGTATACACCGGGGAAGTACCCGAAGCTGGTAGCGTACCCCCTGGGGCCGTTATCTAATGCAGCCTGGCCGCTGCCGACCTGGACACTAATACAAAAGGGACGCGAAACGCGCTGCAAATTTGCACGATATGTAGTTGATGATATGTCCATGCAAAATTAACCGTGCGTAGTTCACTACCAAATAGCCAGGGTCTAGCGGCCAGGAATTAAATAATAAATAGATTGGCCCCAGGCTTTTACAGATGAGGGCCTTTTCTATATACCCGGATAACGGGGCCAAAAAACTCGTTTACCCGTATCGAGAACAACGGGGCGCATATAGGGGCAGCCCTTAATACTGCGCTGGAAGGGATACAGTTATGGACTGGCTGAAAAAATTGCAGGAAAGATACCGCGCAGGAAAGATTACGAAGGACGTTTACGACGCGAAGGTAGCCGAAGGCCTGGAAGACGAAGTAATTAACCAGGAAGAACACGACGCAGCATTAAAATTTGACCCTAAAGCCCCGGAAGGCGGCGAACTGATCTACAGCCAGGAAGACGTAGACCGAATCGTAGTTACGAAGTCGCGTACCCTTCTGCGTAAAGAGTTGAAAGCCGCGGGAATCGAGCTGGACGTAGATAATAAGGGTCTTATGGCGCACGTAGTCAACCTGGTAAAAGGTGAAAAAGGCAAAGAAGGCGTTGTTACAGAAGTGGAACTAGCGACACTTCGTAAGGATGCAAGTAAAGCGAAAGCCCTGGGCGATCAACTTAAAAACCTTACGCTGGAAAACGCGGTACTTAGGAATGTGGGAGGTCAATATACCCCGGTTAATCCTAACCAGGTAGTACGTGCTCTGCGCGATTATGCCGATGAGATCGAGTACGACGAATACGATGTACCCGAAAAACGAAGCGTAGAGCTAGTACTTCGAAAGCTGGCAAAAGCTGAACCGAATCTATTTAAGTCTCCCGAAGACGACGACAACGATAATAATGGCGTTGACGACGATAAAAACGGAGCGAATAGTGGTAGACTCTCCGGGAAGACACCTGGTGGAGGGGCTAGTGGTGGTAAGCCTGCTAATAAGTCCAAAGAAGACGCCGCGTTGGCAGCCATGCTTTCCAGCGTAGGTATCAAGTCAGAAGGCCCGTAAAGAGAAGTGAAGAAGTAAAGAAGTAAAGACAACTTGAGTAAAAAATAGGAGGAATCAAACATGCCAGGAACTTATGACGGTCAGATTCGCAAAGACGCCGTACTGGGAAGTAAGGAAATTAAGGCAAGCGCGGATTACCAGGTTATGCCTATCGGCGGTACACTAGACGGTACAAAATTCGCTGTAGGAGCGCTGATTCTTGAAGGCCAATGTTTAGTAAGGGAGAAAGCTACGAAGAAATACGTACCGTACAATACGGCGGGCGTTGTAGACGCTGCGGGCAATATCCCTGCGACGCACGATAACCCGGTGATTCTTGACCAGTCTATCAAGCTGGTAGTAAAGGACGACGGCACGAACCCCGATACGATTTTCGGGCAAGCGTTGATTCGCGCGGCTGTATACGAAGGCCAACTAATTGGTGTAACAACAGGCTTTAAGGCTGCGACGCCTCAAATCCGTTACCTTACAGTCTAAAAATTTTTACCCATATCGTTATCTGTAGATAAAAGCGACTGGATTCCAGTCGCTTTTTGTTGTCCACAAAAAACACCCACAGGAGGAATAAAAACATGGCAGGATTAGCACAGTACAGCGATAAATTTTCAAATCCGCTATTTACGCGGTTTATTCAAAACGTACCAGTAAAAGTGGAGAATATTATGGGGCGGTTTCTTCCACGAGTTGAAACATTTGACACTAAATTTCATGAGTCTTACGTAACACGCCAGGCTGATATGGCAAATATCGTTTCGGCGTTAGGAGACGTTCCATTAACTGACCGCGACCCAATGCGTAAAGTATCTGGGGAAATTGCGGATATCGCACAGGGCTATTTAGTAACAAAAGAAGAACTAGGCGCGCTAATGGATAAATCTAGCGACCCTACACGACGCACTCTAGCGGAAACGCAGTTGCTCGGCAAGACTGTACAAATTAAGCAGAACGTAGACGCACGTATTGAATGGATGGGCGCGCAGGCGCTTACAGAAGGGGTGCTAAATTACAACAAAGATGGGGTCATCCTAACTACTGACTTCGGTGTACCTTCTTCTAACAAAAAGACCGCAGCTATTCGTTGGGATGATTTAAACCCTACCATCCTTGCCGATTATGAAGCTTGGGTTGCGTTGTATAAGGATCTAAACGGCGTTACCCCTGCCCAATATCTAACTTCTACAGCTGTAATTAACAGAATGTTGAACGATACCCTAGTACGTAAACAAATTACGGGATTATCGGACAAGCTTATTACTATCGCGGAGCTAAACGCATTTCTAACTGGTCGAAATATGCCGGGCGTAGAAGCATGGGACGGACAAGTAACATACCGCGACCCTAATACTGGTGCACGCACAACCGCACGACTACTTAATCCTAAAAAAGGTGTGTTCCTTCGTGAAGGCGGCGAAATCGGCGAACAGTTGATTGGGCCTACTATTGAAAATGAAATGAGACCAGGCATTTTCGCGGAAACAATTGACCTTAAACTACCTACACGTTCGGTTATTAACGTAGTAGCATCGTCGTTCCCGAAAATTACAAACCCAAATCTTATTTTCCAAACTACAGTATTGGCGCAATAAGTACCCGAAATCCTGGGCAGTTTCGACTGCCCCTTAAACCTAAAATCTGATAAGTCGAAGGGAGTATATGAAATGCATAAAGTACTTGTAACAGGAATGGGAGTATCTAAAGAAGGCGTTGATGTTCCCGTTGGGGAAATAATCAAAGTTAGCGAAAAGAGCGCTTTAGCCCTTATAAACGAGGGTAAAGCGCAGGCTATCGAAGTAGAAGTAAATACACCTGACTCGAATGCCAAGAACCAGGGCGGTAACGAACCTACCGAAGAAGAAAAGCAAGTGCAGGCTTTAGACGCGCAGTACAAGCGTGACGACTTGTACGCAGCGGCAAAAGAAGCTGGCGTGGATATTGCTTACAATGCAGTTAAGCCCGATATTATCGCAGCAGTAATCGCCCAGGGCTTTGCAGCCGCGCTTATTAAGTAAGAAGGGGGCTAACTTATGGCTTTCCTATCAGCTGCGGAACTGCCGAACTATTACCCTAACAACATGGCCGTAGGCGACGTAACGAAGTACCTGGGACGCGCTAACGCCTACTGCTACGGGGTAATCGGCGGCGAACCGCCTATCGTAGACGAAAACCTAAAGGTAATCGTTTCTACGGCCTTCGAAATATTGGCAGAAGGTGAAACCTCACAGACCGACAATGTTACCGGGATTATAACCGAAGCCGGGCCAGCTTCCAGCTACAGCAGGGAAAAAGGGAATAACCCGCTAGCATCCATCGATAAAATGCTACTGCCATATAAAAAGGCGTTTGATGCTGCGAACGCGGAGCAAGCTGACAATGGCATAACCTGGTTGGGTGGGTAATGGCACGGCGTGTCATTGAACAAAGCGGTTTAAAGGAATGGCAGCGCTGGCTGGTAAGTCTTCAGAACAGTGAAATAGAGAACACCCAAAGCCGTATTATTCGTACTGCGGGCCTTCGAGCACTGGAACACCTGGACGACTTAACGCCAGTACGTACTGGCCGCCTTAAAGGCAGTATGTCAATGGGCAGCCAGGGTAACGTATTTAAGTTGCAAACTGGTAGCCGCGCTTATGTCTTTGTTGGTACGGCAGTTTCTTACGCTCAACACATAAACGACGGCTTCACACAGAAAGCTGGGCAATTCGTTCCGGGATACTGGAAGGGGCATACTTTCCATTACAAACCGAACCATGACGACGGAATGGTATTAACAGGAAAAGTAATACCAGGTGCGCATATGTTTGAAAAGGCTATGGATGAACTGGAACAGGATATACCTAATATCCTTGATTATGAATTTCGCAGGATGTATCAAAAACTATTTAGTTAGGGGGCAGGCATGGGAAATTACTTTACGTACGAACTTGAAGCGATAACCCGATGGGTAAAAGCCACGGCAGGACTTAACAGTATTCTGCTATCGTCTGCCCCGCCAAAAGTAGCGCGCCCGGTAATTCTTTGGGAAGCTCCCCAGCGTAGTCGCGATAGAAATATATCGCGCTATGTCTACGTAAATAAGGTTCGGCAATACGGGAAGATATTCGCTGCCGATCTGCCGAAACTGTTGGACTACCAGGCGCGCTTACAGCTAGACCTAGAAGACCGGGACGGCCTACTGAACGTTTACGGCGAAGGCGGCGCTATTATCGGCAGGCTAAAGGAAGTTGCAGTACACTTCGAGACTAACGAAGCACTGGACGTTCCTTTTAGCCTTGAATACGAAGCGACTTACAGCCGTAGCAGGCCAGTAGCACCACCAGCTGCTAAGACCGTAATAACGAGACGGGTTTATAAACTGCCCGAATAGAAAGGAGTTAAAGCATGGCTAAAAAAGAAATGCAAGAACAGCAGGCCGAAACGCCTGCTATTTTTATGCCCGGAGAACTTATATTAGGGGCTACACACTTTGGAACTACCCCTGAAATAATGGCAGGGGCGCTTTATGGTTTAACTGCTGGAATTACTAGAGAAGCAGCGGCAGAGCGGTTGGAAAAATTCAAAACGAAGACGGTACAAAAGGGGAGCAACGACTAATGGCAGGAAATTATACAGAAGGACAAAGCCAGGAATTAAGCGGGGTATACTCACTGGTCAAGGCTACTTCTAGTCAAGGGCCTACGGCCGAAATCGGCGTAGCGGCATTTCCCTTTACTGCGAATTGGGGGCCTGTGAACCAGCTAATTTCTTACGCTTCGGCGAAAGATTTTAACGAGACATATAACGCAGATGGAAGCCCCTTTTCGTCTTCCAAAGTCTACAGCCTGGCTTATGCAGATGCGACTTATAAACCGAATAGCTTGTTAGGCTATCGCCTGGCAGTAGCAGCCGCTGCGAAAGGTACGGCTATCCTGGCTGTAGCAACGGGTACGACATGGACGCTGGAAACCTTGTACCCATCAGACCGCGCTTTTACAGCCGTCGTAAAGGCAGGCGTAGCCCCAGGTACTACCCGTGTTGAGATCATAGAAGAGGGTGTACTCTTATGGGGTGACGAATCTGATAGTATCGCAGACCTAGCGACTAAAATCGCAGCGAGCCCGGTAGTAAGGGTAAAAGTGCCAGGAACTAACTTACCATCCAATACCGCTGGCGTATCCTTTTCAGGGGGTAACAATGGCGCAGCGCCTACTGTATCTGAATATGTGGCTTTTCTCACGGAAGTCGAAACAGACGGTACAGCAAATGCCGTAGCACTAGACGGCGTAACAGACGAAGCAGTACTAACTGTTTTTGAAACCTGGGTGAAGAGGGTAAGAGGTGAAGGCCTTTACTTAGAAGGCTACCGGGGCGGCTTAGCTACTTGGGATACCGACCTAACACTGCCAAATACAAAAAGTGTAGCCATTAACTACCGGGGAATGATTAACGTCGGTAACGGCTGTGACGGCTACACTTCCGCAGAGATGGCTATTTATGTTGCTGCTTACGCTTGTAGTAGGCCGCTTAATACTAGCGTAACAGACCAGGTAACGCCTTTCGTTAAAGTCAATTCAAAAACTCCGCTTACGAAGGCTAACAGAATTCTAGCGAAGCAAAAGGGTACTCTAATTTTCATTATGAAGGGCGGTAAAGTTGAAATCGACGAAGGCGTTAATACGCTTTCTTCCGTTACTGGGGATGAAAAGTTAGAAATGAAAAAAATGCGGGTTTCGAGAACAATCGACTACGTTAACCGAGCTACCGAGTCTTTCGGCGACGAATATAAGAAAACAAGATCGAATACCCAGGCAGCTCGCCAGGCTTACGCTGCGGTAATTGAAGACGAATTCTTCCGTGGCCTGGTACGTGATGAAATTATCCAACCTTCCTATTCCTACAAGGAAGACCCGGACTACCATGGCGACAAGGCTAGCTATAATCCGAAAATCGACGAAGCCTATTTCTATTCAGAGTACTGGCCGACCGATTCTATGGAAAAAATCTACCAAAAATTCGGCGTGAAATTTTAAGAGAGGAGCGAAAAAATAAATGTCTAGAATTGACGGGAACGAAATCATTAACGGTAAGTACGGTCATCTGTACGACGAAAATGGGCAGGAAAACCAAACCGTACAAGAATTCGAAGCTAATTTAGAATACGCCAAAGAAGAAATCCAACTACCGGGCCAGTTTCTTAGTACTCATAAGGTAATGGGTGGAACTGGGAGCGGCAGTATGACTTTTCTTAAGATCGACAGCCGTTTACAAAAGAAAATAGCCGATAACCCTACGGCCAAGTTTGTCTTTCGGGGTGTGCTGGCAGACCCTACAAGTAGAGGTCAGGAAGCAGTACTACTTCGAGGGGTATCCTTTGACTCCGTGCCGCTTATGCATTTCGCGGTAGACAGTAATGTAGAAGTATCATTGGATTTTACATTTGACGATTTCAATTATGTACAAACAATCTAGAAGTAAAGTTATAAAGATAAGAGGGGCGGCCATACAGGCTAGCCCCTTTTAATTTTTCCCCAGTCGAAAGGACGGTAAATAAAATGACAAACGCTAAAAAATACTTCTCCCTTGAGGATGTACTAGGTAAAGACGCGACAGAACTTACTGCTGTAAAGCAGGGTGAATACGAAGTAGATAAGCTAGGCGAAGTACCTTTTACAGCTCTAAATAACACAGAATACAAGCAAATTAAGAAAGACTGCATAAAAATGACGCCGAATGGCACAGGCGGTATGGAGCCTGAGGTAGACGAGGATAAAATGATGTCCCGCGTCGTAATTGCCGCAGTAGACAAAGACACCCGAACAAACTTTACATTTGCCAGTAAGGCGCTGCTGGATAAGTTGACAGCAGCGAACGCAAAAGAAGGTAAGCCGCCTGTAACCACGGCTGACGAAGCATTAAGTGTCCTTCTATCACCGGGCGAAATTATGAACTTTGCCGTCAAGGTTCAGAATTCTAGTGGATTTGGACAGAAAGCAGCGAAAGAAACGCAGGAAGCCGTAAAAAACTCCTAAAATCGAATGGCGAAGCGAAACTACTGGGCTACATATGGAACGATAAGGGGAAATTCCCTTCGGAAATATTAGCCCTGCCGCCATTCGAGAGAGAATTTGTCTACCAGGCTACCCTATTAAAAATAAAAGAAGAAGAAAAAGCAGCGAAGAAAAGGTAGGAGGGGGGTATTACATTGTCGCGGGAATTTACTATGGGTATACGCCTTAACTACAGGGATAACGATTTTTCGCGGGGAATAAAGGACGCAACTCGCAATACAAACGGATTCCGGGACAGTATGCGAGGAGCTTCTACTAGCGCTGACGGATTGATAGGGACACTAGGGAGCCTAGCTGTCGCCTTCGGGGGTATTGCAGCAGTTAAAAACACTTACAGTTGGCTAATAGGTGCGAACGCAGATATGGAAACGTACCATAATACGCTTACCGTCGTCCTGGGCACTACAGAAGAAGCAACGAAAACCCTAGCCTGGGCCAATAAATTCGCCGCACAAACTCCCTTCGAGATACCTCAAGTGGTTGAAGCAACTACTCGTATGTCTGCTTACGGACTTGAAGCAAAGAATACGCTGGGAATAGTCGGAGATATGGCATCTGTCATGGGTAAGGATTTAATGCAGGCAGTCGAAGCTGTAGCAGACGCACAAACCGGGGAGCTTGAGCGGTTAAAAGAATTTGGTATCACAAAGAAAATGATACAAGAACAGGCTAAGCTGCTCGGAAGCAACCCGATTAATAACAAAGGGCAGATAACCGATGCAACAGCATTTAACACAGCCCTGTTTTCACTGATGGAAAAGAGATTTAAGGGCGGCATGGCAATGGCTAGTAAAAGTTACAAGGGTATGTTGAGTAATACACAGGACTTTATGGGCACGTTAGGACGGAACCTAGGAAAGCCCCTTTTTGACAAGGCGAAGGCTAACTTAGAGAAATTCTTGGAGACATTAAACGAACTGCAAAATAGTGGGGCAATAGATCGCTTCGTAAGCAAGGTACATAAATTGGGTGCTGTTGTGGGGAATGAAATTTCTTTTGCAATTAAGATTATCAAAGGAGCCTTCCGGGCTGTAATGAAAATCAGTGCCCCAGTCTTTAAATTTATAAAAAGTAACTGGGAAGATATTAAACCCTTTGTACAAGGTGTCGCAGTTGCTATAGGCGCCGTGGTAGGCGTAATGGTCGCAATGAGGACATTTACACTGCTCGCGACTCTCGCTATGAGGCTGCTTTCGGCCGCAATGCTTACAAACCCGATTGGCTGGCTTATTTTGGGGATCGGGCTGTTAATCGGCCTTTTTATTAAAATGAATAATGGTATTGACGGTGCGAAAGCTCGAATTATGGGCTGGGTAGAATCGGCAAAGAAATCAAAAGTGCTAAATAAGATTATTAATGGTATTAAGGAAAATTGGTACATGCTGCTTGGTGCTCTTCCTGCATTGTTTATCCGCTTAAATGGTGGGATTGATGGGACAAAGGAAAAGCTGGCGTCATGGTTTAAAGCTTTAGTATCTTGGTACAATTCGGATAAGACGCAGGCTTGGATACAGGCAGCTGTTACTGCTTTTAATAGATTGGCTACGATGGCAGGGCAGGCATTTGGCTGGCTGCAAGCACAAGCCGTAAAATACTGGCCTGCAATACAAGCGGTTGCCATGGTCGTAATTAACGGACTGGTAAACGGGTTTAAGTGGATAATGGATACAGCTAATAAATATTGGCCTACTATACAGAATGCTATAGTAGGCGCCTGGGAACAAATTAAAACGAACATATTACCTGGTCTAATGGTTCTAATCAAGGTTTTTGTAGACGCATTTAAGAAAATATGGGCTGTCGTCGTGCCACTGGTGAAGGGTATTTTTAATTTCTTTAGGGCAATCGCACCTACGGTGATGGTACTAGTAGGAATTATTGCGTGGGCAGTGACTAAAATCCTATGGCCTGCTATTTTGATAATCGCCAAAGTTTTTATGAATGTTGCCGCTGCGGTTATCCCCGTAGTAGTAACAATCGTTACGTCGATTGTTAAAGCATTTACTAAAGTACTTAATTGGTTCTCTGTAATATGGCCTGCAATTCTTAAAATAATAAAGTTCGCCTTTGGTGTAATCATGTTCCTATGGGCGGCGCTAGGGCCGTACATTATGGCGGCATTAGAAGTAATTGGAAGCATAATTACAGGTGCTTTTAAGGTGATAATGGCAGTAGTGAAATTCGTTTGGACTACTATAAGCAGCATAATAAAAATTGCCTGGGGTATTATTAGCGGGATTATTGAGACTGCATTAGGTATCCTTACTGGCGATTGGGAAATGGCGTGGAATGCATTTAAGGGGATATTCGAAGATGTATGGGACGGTATTAAAGATTTCCTGGGTGGTATAGGTAAGATGTTCTACGATTCAGGTAAAGCTATCATTACGACTTTGGTAGACGGTATTAAATCCGTTGCTAAGGCCCCTGGGGAAGCGATAAAGGGTGTTTTAGGAAAAGTACGCGACTTCCTCCCATTCTCAGATGCCAAGCGCGGCCCACTTTCCACATTGACGTACAGTGGTGGCGCAGTAATGACGACACTAGCAACTGGCGTAAGAAAGAAACAAGGCGCTTTACAAGATGCTGTAAGCAATGCCTTTACTGGTATTGATACGCCTTCCATAGTCCCGCCTAGGCTTGAAAGTACTGAGCTGGATATGAAGGCTACTCCCATAGTCACGCCTAGACTTGAAAGTACTAAGCTAGATATGAAGGCTACTTCTATGGCAGTCACACCGAAAATGAACCAAACAGAAGGTTTTAATATCGATGTGAATAAGCAGGCAAATGTTCTGCGGGACACAATAATGAGCGCTTTTAGTGACGGAGTAAGTATACTGGTTCGGAACCTTAAAGAGGCTGTGATTGGAGCGTTTTCGGAAACCGCAATGGGGATGCAAAAACCAAGCGTGTCCACGGCGCCGGAATTAGCCCCTGTGGAGTCATTTAGCGCCGCAGGTAGCACCATTTCCCCGGCACAAGTAAGCGCCGTAACAGCACCGCCTGCGAAAGCAGGAGGCGACATCAATATAGCTAGCCTGGTTGGGAAAATAGATATTTACGCGCAACCGGGCGATAACGCAAGCGACCTGGTAGACCAAGTTATCGACCAATTGTATACAAAGGCGAAGGAAGCAACTGCTATCCTTACCTCGGCAAATAAGGGGGCGCTGGTATGACTATCCCTGGTATCAAGGTAGCGATAACTATTAAGGACAACGAAACGGGGAAAAGTTTAACTATCCCCGTGCTTCCTACTAATGGTGAAATAGCTTACGACGACGGTGACCAAAAACCAATAACCGTAGATATTTTAGACTTTGGATCGGTAGATATACCCGGAGGCGTAGAACTAGATGTTATAGGCTGGGAAAGCTTTTTTCCAGCCCGGCACGATGTCAGCTACTGTTCGGTAGGCCCTTCCCTACTTAAAAAGCCGCTGGAATATCGGAATCAGTTTTCCATGTGGAAGGATAATGGTACAAGTTTACAGGTGATCATAGCGGCTTTTGGTATAAATAAAAGAATGTACTTGCAATCTTTTAAGCCAAAACTACGCGGCGCAGAAGGTGATATTTACTACGGGGTAATCTTTAAGGAATTCATAAAGTTAACCCCAAAGAAAGTAAAGGCCGATGGTACAACAATTACGACAGGTGTTACAGCAGACGACAGGCCCGCACTTCCGGCTGCCGCAAAAGCAGCTACGTATACTGTCGTCAGAGGCGATACGCTGGCACTTATCGGGAAAAAAGTACCGAAACCTTGGAAGTCAATTTATAACGACAATAAGGCTGTTATAGGTACGAATCCTAACCGAATATTTCCGGGACAGGTATTTAAGGTATGAGCATTCGACTTTTAATTAATAAGCAAGATGTCGCGCCCCTACTATCGGCGCCCCCAAGAATATCTGAGGACATAAGCGGCGTTTGTAGTACTTTGGACTTTCAACTTCAAAAGGCAGATGGCCTAGTAAACTACTTAGGTCAGCAAGTTGAATTATTCATTGGTGACGAGCGGGTTTTTTTTGGATTTCTTGAAATTAGGGGGCGAGAAGCGCAGGGAATGCTGGCATACAAGGCATATGACCCCCTGTATTTTTTGGCTAAGAACCCTGACGACTACTATTTTAATGGGGGGTTTACAGCTAGTCAGCGGGCAGAAGAAGTGCTTAAAAATGTCGGCGTAGTACGAGGGAAGTTGGCTCCGACGGGGATCACTCTTCCAGCATCTTTTTATAAAGCAGCGGCTGGTGACCAAGTTATAATTGATGGTCTTGTAAAGACCGCCCAAGGTAACAGTAAAAAATATTGGCTTAGATTTGACGCTTCCGAAGAACACTTCGGGGCTACAATTTTCGAACGGAAAATCCCCCCTTATATGTGGGCCTTTCAGCGTGGTGTTAATATGACCAATGCGCGTTATGAGGAAAGTCTAGAAGAACATTACAACGTTGTTAAGTTGATTAACAGAGAAACGGGCAAGACAGTTGTACGTTTCGATAAACAAGCTGTGGCCGATTTTGGTGCAAGAACACGATTTGAAGAGGTTGATAAGGATCACGCTGCCACAATGGAGAAAGACGCTATGGAAATGCTGAAAGAAGGCTTAAAAATTAAGTCATCTATCGGTATTGAAGGTGTAAACGACAACATGGTAATGCCTATCTTTCACGTAGGTGACGTAATCTACGTTGAAGACGGAGTTACCCTGGCACTGGGGCCATATTTCATTCGTCGGGTGGAGCATACTTTTGTAAGTAGTAAACGTATTACGCTAGTTTTCGACGTAGAAGCAGCGCCGGATTTACCAGTTGCTCCGTTTGATAGCGCCGAAAAAGACGCAACGGAATACACCCCGGACGGTAAGCAAATTAAGAAGGAAACAACGCCAACCGCTGTAAAAACTGGTAAAGGTGTGAGCGAAACGCCAAAGTACCAGGTAGAAATGGAACAAGTATCAATGAAGTTACAGCGATTAGATAAAGAATCGGGGATGACTTAAATGGCGGGAGGTAAAACAGACAAGACGCTAGCACTGTTAGAAACATTAGTGAGGCTACGAAGTCCAGCTGGCAGCCAAGCAATGGGGCTTTACACCGTAGAAGTAAAGACATCTGACCCCTACCCCATAACCTTCGTTATGCAAGGGACGAAGCTGGCCCTAGGGTTGGATATTTTTGAAGTTCCAGTAGATTTCTATCCACTACGAGAAGGTGACCAGTTAGTAGCCTTCCCCCTGGTGGGTGGTACTGGAGGCAGTAACCGCTGGGCTATTCTAGCAAAGCTGACTAGCGGCCTGGTTATGGCGACTATGCAAAGTGCTGACAGCTGCAAGCCCGACAGAATGGCTGTGACCTACAACGTAACCAAGGCCCCCGATCTTGTACTTAGTAGTGGCGACCGTGTAGCAATAGCGCCTACTTGGGATGGCAGCAAAATAGCTTACGCCGTTCTGAACAAATATTAAGGGGGCGAGAAGTATTGGTAGTTAAGGATAACCGTAAAACACCTATCTTTGATTGGGAACAGGGTGAGTTTGCCACCGATCTAACAGGGAGGGTAAAAATGGCTACGGGTGCGCTAGCCGTTGAACAAATTATTTTAAAAGCCCAGCATACAATTCGCGGGCTTTTTTTAGTTTATGCGGCGGACCCGGAGGTAGTAGGAATCAAGGGTCATACTTACGGCAGCGACTTGAGAGAGATACGAAAGTCAGATCTTCCGCTAGCTGCAAAGCATTCTGAACTGGAAAGGGCTATAAAGGAAGCCGTAATATACGACCCATGGATACGGAATGTAAGCGAGATAACGATAACACACAGGAGCTTGGATGAAGCCGAAATAACGGCCACTATTGACCATATTTACGGTACAGACATTGTAACATTTAGAACTTAGCGGAAGGGGGGAAGTATTTCATGTCAAGAAATAATTTTCAACCAGTTTTTGAAGAAAGTGAAACGGCCATACGCGACCGCATGATAGCAAAGGTAGAAGCGGACGGCTGGCGGGCTGAACCGGGCGACTTTATGTATGATGCAGTAGCTCCTGGCCCTACAGAGATAAAGCAAATACAAATAAATCAGGATACGATACTAGCCAGTCGCTTTGCACGGCATGCAGAAGGAATAGACCTTAACGATTGCTTATATGATGTGGGCTTGGAACGCTTGGGTGCTACGGCAAATAAGCGGGCACTATCAATTACAGCCGATGCGGGCGTAGCAATTAAGGCTGGGCAAATGTTTTTCGCGGTTGTTCTTGACGACCAAGGCCAGCCCTTACAATTTACGACAGACTCGGCAGTGACATGGGCCACAAACGGCTCGATAACATTAAACATCATCTGTAATACTCTAGGAACTATCGGAAACTTAACAACAGGCAGCCAATTTGTATTGCAGCCGCCCATTCCTGGTGTGCGAACTATAGTTGACCTGGGTAATACGGTTCTAGCCCGGGATATAGAAACCGACGAAGACGCCTGGAAACGGTACGACTTTAAGGTAACGCACCCGGACACAGGTGGAAATAAAAACGACCTTGTTCGCTGGGCGAAGGAAGTCGCAGGCGTCGGGAAAGCGAAATGTGTTCCGCGCTGGAATGGTGTGAATACTTCCAAGGTTTTACTAGTGGGGAACGACTTCAAGCCTGCTACTGCCCAAGTAGTTGCCGACGGCCAGGCTTACATAGACCCTGCGGCTGCGGGCTTAGGTGAAGGTAAAGCCCCCATGGGTAATTCTTGTACTGTGGTTGCAGCAGATAACCTTGCTATTAACGTTATTGTAACGGGTATTCAATATGCACCAGGGGCCATACAAAACGAAGTAAGGGCAGCCTTTCTAGCTAGTTTGGAAAGTCACCTTAATAGCTTGGTGTTCGAAACTGACCCGTTAACAAAAGCACCGCTAGCAGTTAATTACAACAAAATTTTTGGATTACTGACTTTTACTCCTGGCGTAAGTAACTTTACGTCATTAACCATTAATGGTGCTAAGGTAGATATTTCCGTTAGTGCGACACAAGCGCCAACGGTTGGAACGGTGACGGGGGTATGAATCAGCGCTTAGACCGAATGTTAGGCCAAGCACCTGATTACTATGAAACTAGTGCCGTCTATACGAAAATACAAGCCGTACAAGGGGACGAATACGATAGCCTAGACGAAAAAAATGCTGACCTAAAAGAGCAGTTTCGAATTAAAACTGCGACTTGGGGGTTGCGTTATTACGAAGAGTCCTTGCATATCCCAGTAGACCTTAATGATAGCTTGGATAACAGGCGAGGACGGGTACTCTCACGATGGCGAAGTCCTGGTAACTTTTCAGCTGCGTTAGTTAAAACCGTTTGCGAATCTTTCGTTAACGGCCAAGTGGATGTAAGTATCGACCTTACAACCAGTACAGTAAATATTAAATTTAATGGCGACTTGGGCATACCGTCGAAAATCGCCGATGTAGACGAGGCAGTAGAGAATATTATCCACGCGCACCTAGGTAAACAGTTTACTTATCGCTATCTTAAAATTAATGAAGTGCACGAAGTAATGTCTATAAATACATTGAACGCGACGCGGTTAAACAACTTCGCGCCGTTTGTTTAACGAAAGGGGCGATTAAATGGCAAATACTACGAATTTGGCGCTTTATTATGCCGACCCAGCAACTGACGGAGCCAATAACTTTAATCTTCAAACCATGCTAAATGATAACTGGGTAAAGTTAGACAATAAATTTCATAGCACCACGGGGCATACCCATGATGGAACTGCTGGAAATGGCCCTAAGATCGCAGCTATAGGTTTGGCTAATGGTGCAGCTACTGATACGGTTATTGGTGCCCGAACCATAATTGATACTACAGCACAGACAGTGGGTGCAGCAGCTCCAATATCTACTTTACTAGGGCAAATGGGCAATATGATCAAAAGTATTACTGGTAAAACTAACTGGTATACACCCCCAGCGATTACCTTAGAATCGGCAAGTGCCCAGCTAACAGCTGCGACGCATGCAGCAACTGTATCAGCAATAATGAAGCGTGACGCTGCCGGGCGTGCACAGGTAGCCGATCCAGCAGTAGATGGGGATATAGTAAATAGGGGATTTTTGTATAACCGCGACGCTAAAGACGCGGTAAGAGTAGCAACTACTGCGAATATCACTCTATCAGCTACGCAGACCGTAGACGGTATTGTGCTGGCTGTAGGTGACAGGGTACTAGTGAAAAATCAGACCACCGCCGCACAAAATGGTATCTATGCCGTTGCTGCGGGGGTTTGGTTACGGGCTGCTGACTCCGACATAGCTGCGAAGGTGACTCCGGGCATGACAACGCGGGTACTCGATGGCACAGTAAACAAGCTTTCCACCTGGCAGCTAACGACGGCAGGAACAATCACTCTTAATACTACAGCTTTAGTTTTTAGCCAGGTAAACGGAGTACCCGACAATATTGGCATCGAGTTTTCGGGTGTTAATGGTGATATACAGCTTAAAGACTCTGGTACAACCGATACGAAGCTTGGAAACCGTACTATAACCGATACGACAGCGCAAACAGCAGGGGCGGCGGCTGCTATGACTACTCTGCTAGGACAAATTGGTAATATGATCAAAAATATTACTGGTAAACCGAATTGGTACACCCTTCCGGCCACGACTCTCGAAGCAACAAAGTCCCATATGAACACTACGAGTAATATACACGGCTCAACAGCATTGGCTACGCCTGGTAGTTTAGCTCAAAGGTCTGCTGACGGATGGCTGGCGGGCATGGGATTTGCTTCGCATATAGAGCAGGGTAAAGCACCCCTTTGGGTGCAATCCACTACGAAAGTTGAAAGTCTAAACGCCGATTTGGTGGACAATTTACATGTGGCATGGGCGGCAACTGGTGACACAATAGCGGCAAGAGATGGTAACGGCGATCTTACAGCACGTCGATATGTTTCGACCATAAATAGGGGTACGGCGCCGTTTTCGGTGTTGTCAGACACGGTTGTAACCAACCTAAACGTTGATATGTTGGATGGGAAACATGGTTACTCATTTATGCAAGTAGGCATTGCGCCTCCCGATTTAAATAATGCTGTAACGGCTGGATCTCATAGATTGTTGGAATCACATACAAATGGGGCTCCCAATAACAGTTTTGGAAATTTGCTAGTTTTAAGAAACCTTGAAATGGACACAATCGCCCAGGTATCTTTTCCTTATAATAGCGGCAATATTACGTATCGTTACGGCAATCCGACTCAAATCGGCGGGACTGGTTCATATAGTCCGTGGTTAAAGATTTGGAACGAGGGAAATGACGGTATAGGTAGCGGTCTTGATGCTGATAGATTGCATGGCATGATACCCACAAATAACACAGAAGGAAGTACAATTGCTGCAAGATCAGCCACTGGCTGGCTGGGCGCTGTCGGATTTTCGGCATCGGCTCCACAAGGCACAGCACCGCTTTATGTATTATCTACAACTAGAGTAGATAGGCTAAACGCTCATTATTTGGATGGCTATTCAGCCAATCCAGTAAACTCCAATAGCACAATAGTAGTACGGGATTCGACGGGGTGGATTGATGCGAAAGGCATGACATGCCATGCAAAACATCCTGACCCGCCGTTCACCGTACTTTCTAACGCTTGGGTGGAGAACCTTCACGCCGACGCATTGGACGGTATGCATGCAGCATGGGCGGCAACTCCTGACACAATATTAGCAAGGGATGGTAACGGGGACGCTACAGCACGCCGATTTGCTTCGACAGCTACAGGGAGTGTACCTCCATTTGTAGTAAACTCTACTGCAAATGTTCCTAACCTCAACGCCGATTTGCTAGATGGCATGCACGCTAGTCATTTTCAGTTAAGAACAGGTGGAGGTATAACCGATTTTAATGCAGCACTCACACAGGGCACTTATCAATTCGCCAATAATGCCATAAATGGCCCGCTAGTTGGCTATGGTGTCGTTGATGTAATCGTTAGTAATGGCGGCACACACAATAACAAAGATAATTGGATATGGCAACGGGCGATGTATACAGACACTTATACCTACTTCCTTCGATCTAAAACAAACGGCGCGCCATGGACAAAATGGGAAGAAACTATATCAAGTGACGCAACGGGGTTTTTATCCAATCTAGCAACGTCGAATAAGACAAATCTCGTAGGAGCAATAAACGAGGTTTTTACATCTGCCAGTAATGGTAAAACCGTAATAGCTGGTGCTATTGCTGGCATGGGACAAGCGGCAACGGGTGCGGATACTCATGCGCTATTGGCGACAAAAATTAGAAACATTTCCAAAGATGCAACAGCTACTGCCTCTAATTTACTAGCGGGTACGTCGGCGTACATTGGGGGAGTAAAAACAAATGGTACTATGGTAGATCGCGCTGGAGACACGCCAGCTCTATCAAGTGCAGTAAGTGGTACAACTTTGCGACTACGCACCTCTGACGGTTACAGGGACGGCGCCAATGATTTTGTGACGATTACATCAAACGATTGGGATGCTTCGTACATCCCAAAAAATAACAACGTATTTGGTAAGGTCGGAACACTTGAAATACCAACAAGAGCAGAAATTTATTCAAACGACACCTCGTCACATCCGTTACCTACTTCTATAAGAAATGCATTAAACGCCTATGAAAACGGAAGATACTTTTCACTTTACGTAACGTTGCAGAGCAGGAACAATTTTACTCGAAATAGGGCGCTAGTATGGGGTATAAAAAACGCAACTAACTCCTTTACTGTGTTGTCTACTCATGTCACATCAGGAGCGCCCATATCACATGTAGACAGTGCGTTAAACGTTATAACTCAAGCGGGGCACAATGTAACTGGTGATTTTATACTAGGGAGTTTCATGCCTTATGGGGGCTTCCCTTTAAATTAATTAGTTATTAATTAGCTCTGCATTAGCGGGGCTTATTTTTATGCAGAAAGGGGCTAGAAGGTGGATAAAGACTTTGTATTTATGGCGGCAATCATAGGGGCAATATCAGGAATTAGTAGTAATTTACTAGGATGGATCGGAAGGTCAAGGACTGTGAAACAAGACACGCAGGAGGATGCAAGTAAAGGGGCTGTTTTAAAAACTGACGTTGATTATATTAAACGTGGTGTTGATGAAGTGCGCCTCGAACAACGTATGCAAGGAAAGGCTTTCGAAGCATTGTCCGGCCAGGTTATTCGTTTGGAGGAGTCAGTTAAACAAGCCCATAAACGGATTAATCGGTTAGATGGAAGTAAAGACGACAACTAAAAACGAGGAGTGATTCACTTGGAATGGAACGCTATTTATCAACTGATTGACCCTAAATTAATTATTGTAGTCGCTGTTTGCTGGGTGGTTGGTTTTATCCTTAAGCAAACGCCAAAAGTACCAAATTGGAGCATTGTATACATCGTTACAGCTGTGGCGTTACTACTTGCGGTTTGGCTAATCGGCTGGGGAGCTGAGGCAGTCATACAAGGTATCCTTGCGGGGGCCGTCGCTGTTTTTGGACATCAGATCGTAAAGCAGGCAGGTGGAAAGCGATGAGTAAATGGATTTATGATTCAGCATATCGTCTTACCAGCCCGTTCGGTATGCGAGTACACCCGATAACTCGTAAACCTAAGTTTCACCGTGGTATTGATTTAGTAGTTGTACCTGGTAACGGCCCACTTTACGCGTTTGTAGGGGGTATTGTCACACATGCAAAGCAGGGCGTTGCGTACAGCGGCATCCCAGCAGAGATGGGTATAGTGGTAGCTGTGAAAGATGCGAAGGGTTATCTGCACCTATACGCTCACCTTAGCTCTGCTAACGTAAAGGTAGGACAAACAGTAAAACGTGGCGAAATGATAGGCAGACAAGGTACTACAGGAGCAAGCACAGGTAACCATTTGCACTATGAGATTCGCAAGATTTCCAGCCCTTCATTTGGCTGGACTTCAACAGAAGCCGGGGTTGTTGAGCCTACTAAATACCTACAAGACTATTACAAAGGGGCAACGCCCCTAACACCACCAAAGGAGGAAAAACCAAAGATGAAATCAGCAGATGCAAACAAGATTATTCCATTCTTGAGTGCCGCCTATGCACTTGCTCAAGATAAAGAAAGCCGTGACGAAATTCACCGATTGGCTAATGAGCTACGTGTAGCAAGCGGACAACCGAAGCAATAATAATAACTCGCACCTGGCAGCAGGAGCAGATCCAAAGCCAGGAAATTTACCCTTCGATTTTTCCCCTAGCCTAACGGCTGGGGGCTTTTTGCTTTTAAAAATAAATTACCCGGACAGCTAATACTGTCCGGGTAAACTTTAAGCAGAAAACAGCTCTGCTTCTATGGCTGCTTCCAAAGCACATATTTTATCAATCGCCGATTCTTGTAAATTATGAAGTAGTGCTTCTTGTGCTTTTTCGGCGGTTAATTTTGCTGCGGCTACTTCTACCATAGCTTTTTCTTGCTGTCCTAGCAATATCTCTAGTCGGTTTTTAGTGGAACATATCAACGAGCTTAAATTCTCATTCTCCGTTATATGCATGCGGCGTACCTCTCTTATGTTGTAAGTTATATTCGAACCCCTGATGTAATGTAATGAGCAACACAAAGCCGTTTCTATCTTCCACTCCTTTCCTGTAAAGCAAAAATACCTTATGATAGATAAGTTAAAAAATAAGTATTACGGAGGGCCGTCATGACTGGTAAAGTCGGGCGCTGCCTTCTCAATAAACGACTAGCCGAAAAGGGATGGACTCAGCAGAAGTTATCCGAAGAAACGGGTTTTGATTTTCGGCAGATATCCTTTTGGGCTACTGATGAACGTGCTATGTCTTTAAAGAATTTGTTCATCGTAGCAAATGTATTAGACTGCGATCCCCGTGCTTTGTATGAAAATGGCTATTTGTTGTTCGGTGAGAAGGTAGTAAAGTAAACCGTTTATCGGTTTACTACGGCCACGACTCTACGCCCGCGTAGAGAAACATGTCCTTATATTAACTGCTAATTCCGCATAAGGCTATACTAATATACCGACATTAAACGACAAATGAGGACAATATACTGAGATGATTGTAAAGCCCACGCTGGGAATCCTTACAGCGTGGGCTTTTTAGTCTTTTTTACATTCGACATAAACAGGCATTAATTCTAATTTTGGGATTACATTGATGTGTCTGTTATGTGAACATTTAAATGAGCATTGAACCCCTAACTTTTATATGTGCCCAAGAACTAACTCACTACTCTGTAAATAATCATGAACTACGTATTCACAAAATGAGTAGTAAAGAAACAAAGACGTCTTTACTTGATATCTTCGATTGAAACAATTCTAAATAAACTCTAGGTCTTTTGTCGTTTTATGTTGTCTGTAGGGAACAGCCGTTGTATGATATAGGAAATAATAGGAAGGGGTTGTAACTATGTCGCTTAGATTAAAAATAGTAACGGGCTGTAAGCATGTTAAGGGGATAGACGTATACATAGATAAGGGCAGAAATCCCGGATATCTTAAATTTAAAACGGGGCTTTTTACATCTACGACGTTGCCTATAGCTGGGTTAGATTGGCAGGCAGCAGCAACCCGCAGCGCTGGAAAAGCCGCAGCTGGGGCAATCATTGGTGGTGCGCTTACAGGGGGTTTAGGTCTATTAGCTGGGGCGGCAATCGGGGGTCGTAAAAAGGACGCTAGTACAGCAGTATTTACTTTTCACGATGGGCAACGCTTGTACGTAACCGCGACTGGTAAGGACTTTGAAAAGCTACAGTCCTGGCTGTAAAGACTCCAGCGTAGAAAAGGTATAAGTACTATATATAATATATATATAAATAATAAAATATAAATATATTATATATATAGTTATTAATAGTATCTATTAAGTATAGTAATACTTACTCTGTTCTCTTTTCTTTTGCTATTTTAATATAAGGCCGCTGTAATTTGCCGGGGGGGTACTTTTTCAGTACACTTACTCGGCCTTTGTTATTTTAATATAGATACCCCCCTCTCGAAACGCTAAGTTTATATATCATACAGTGAACCATAATAACCTGATCAAAAGTCTTTACATAAAGTTATCTTTACTAGTATAATGGTGATAGGTACATAAACCATAAATGAAGGCGGGAATGCAAAATGGCAAGAGGTAAACGAATCGCAGAAGGTAAGACCTTGGTAGTTTATAGCACGAAGGTAGAGCAGGAGACACGGGCGCTACTGGATGCTTTAGCAAAAGCGAACGGCCTGGACTTCGGCCAGCGCGAACTACTCGAAGAAATGATACCCCTTTACATGGCTGCAAACCCGGAAAAAGCGCGGAAGGCCCAGGCCTATATCGAATGGCTCGGCGGTATAGACGAAGAAGGACAGGTAGCAGCTACACCTTTAATCGCTGTAAACTCCGCAGCGGCAGAAAAGAAAGTGGCGGCAAGTCTGCCAAAGACTGTACAAACAGTTCGCTATACAGGAAATCCGAAAATTCACCTTTACGAACCAGGCAGCAAAAATTCGACTGGCTGCGGCCTGGCTGGAACAATCGACCCGGAAAGCATAACCGACCAGGAAGCCAACGCCGTAACTTGTGGAAAATGCCGCTACTGCCGTAAATCGGTTTTTGCGTAAGGAGTGAGACAATGGCAAAAATGTCCGAACAAACTTTGCAAGAGTTCAAAGAAAAAGTTTATGAAATGGCGACTATAATGCATGAGAATGGGCAGCCGCTTGAAGAAGCCTTTGAGTTTGTGTTTAAGCAAGCGCATATACGAGGCGAATGGGCTGAGAGAAATGGGATTATTGAATAGTTGCTGCGATACATCTCAGTGAATACTTTGAACATAGGGGGTTCGCAATGGAAGTTTGGCAGCTACCCGTCAAGCAGAGTAATTTAACAAATCATGATTGGATACATCCAAGAGCTAATTATCATGCGTTTCTAAACAACTCTAGTTTGTGCGGGAAATTTCATCAAGATACCAGTTATTTTAAAACAGACCTGCCTGAAGGTAACGAGTTAGCATTGCAAATGAGGTGTAAGCGGTGCTTGAAAAAGATAGCTGATACAACAAA
Source organism: Paenibacillus sp. L3-i20 (assembly GCF_022180385.2). Classification (GTDB taxonomy): domain Bacteria; phylum Bacillota; class Bacilli; order Paenibacillales; family Paenibacillaceae; genus Pristimantibacillus. Next base: position 1,096,753 of record NZ_BQME02000002.1, on the reverse strand, counting down.
ATGAATAGGGTGAAGACATGAGAAAAAAAGTGCCCAAGTGCAAAGAGTGCAAGCATCATAGGGCAAAAGGTTTATCTAATTATGGTGCTGATGAACATTTTTGCTGGCATGATGATAAGAAAATGTCAGGATTTTTAGGAACGTGGATGGAGAGTAAGTCATATCATTCTTCAAGCCCAAAATGGTGTCCATTGCGCGATGCATCAAAATGAATATTTAATGTGCCTAATTTAGTGCACGAGCTGATGCTTCCAAGTAACAAAATGAATATGCAAGAACATGAGGAGGGTTTGGGATGATTGAATGGATAAAGTATGAATCAGCGGTTCCAAATAGGCTTAAATTGTATCTTGTTTCAGGTGGATTATGGGTTAGCTTTGGTATGCATCAATTTGATGGAAAGGATCGTGTTTATAGGTGGATTGCTGCTGATGGTGAGCCGCTCGATGGTGTAACCCATTTTGCGGAAATAAATTATCCAGCAAAATGAACACTGATTCAATACGGAAGAACATAAGGAGAGTGGTGAAGATGTACGCTTATCAGGTATGCCAAACGTGTGGAACGTACGAAATGAAACACACCTATGTACCATGTAGCGGATGCGAGTCAAATCATGAGCCAGAGGACGAAGAACAGTCATGAATATTGAGATGTAGGGGAGGCGCTATGAACAATAACCAGGAGCTAATAAATCGCGCCTACCTAACAACGACTAGCGGTTACTGCCGCAGCTGCCGGGAATCAGAACTTTTCGACCGCTACCAGGTTACAACTAAGCACGTAATAACTGCGGAAACGGAAACAAGTGTTATAGCCATATGCCAGGGCTGTACTTGGGAATATGAGGTTAAGACATGAACGAAGCACTTATGTACGCTGCTGAATTTATTGGACTAGAAAACGCAAAAGCAGCTGCAAGATACACTACAGCTGCCGGAATAGAAATTTTAAATTACGATCCCCTACAAGATGTATTCCACTTAACAGACGGCGAAACATATAGCCGCCCCTTATTTATTTCATGGTTCTGTACCCCCATTTATTAAAATCCGTCTGCGCACTCATGAAAATATTGGATCAGGGCCCATTCATTTGCCTGAGGAAGAACTTCATACGAGCAGCTATTGGTTCTCCTTTAGTGAAGAGGCTGCTGCGCGTAAAAGCAAAAATGAAATGCAATTTGCCCTGCTAGGTCTTGCAAATGTTCTTGTTCATATTGCTCCGCTTTACTTAATGTGTGATCCTTTTGATATACGTGTCGTGCCACAGGTCAAAGCGATTCATTCACAACGTCCCACAATTTATTTCTATGACCGATATCCAGGTGGAATTGGTTTAAGTGAGCGGTTATTTGAGGTACATGATGAGTTGCTAAAGCAAGCCAAATCAATGATTACTTCATGCACCTGTTTAAGTGGCTGTCCGGCTTGTGTAGGACCAATTGAAGAGGTTGGTTTGCTCGGTAAGCAGCAAGCATTGGAGTTGATACTAGAAGCGGAGAGAAAGTCATGAGTAATTTACGTAGTCGAATGAATCGACTAAGAGGTCTTTCGCAAGAAGAGGATCAATTAAATGTAGAGGTTATGACAGAATCATCGTTCATTGAAGATGTTGTAGACAACCCAGAAGTTCAAGAGAATACGGAAGTATTGCATCCAGCATGGTCTACTTTTGGTGTAGAGCTGAAAATGACAGAAGAAGGTTCTTTTTTGTTTCGAAAAAGGATATTTCAGCTCTCACATTTCCATGGAACTCATCAGCTAGGTGAGCTTAAAGAAGCCGTATCTGGTCTTAAAGCATTTCACTCCGGAGCGGGTGAGGTGGATGTGGAGCAAGTGCTTTATTTGGATTTAGAAACGACTGGACTTGGTGTAGGGGCAGGCAATGTGCCTTTTATGATCGGAATTGCTTATCAAGAAGGTGAAACATTCGTTGTTGAACAAATGTTAATTCGACATCCCGCTGAAGAATTTGCAATGTTGAATGAGCTAGCTCGAAAGCTTCGCAATTATACTTATCTTGCTACATACAATGGAAAAACATTTGATTGGCCTCTTGTTCAGAATCGAATCATAATGAATGGCATTAGAGGGGCGAATTGGACACCGCTTCACCTTGATTTTCTTCATCCTTCACGATCCCTTTGGAGAAATACACTTGCCTCTTGTAAGTTAAGTCATATTGAGGAAGAACGACTTGGCATAAAGCGTGATGGGGATGTGCCTGGTTCATTAGCACCGCAATTGTATTTTCAGTATTTGGCGGAAGGGAATCCTGCTCCACTAGAAGGAGTATTTCTTCATAATGAAAGTGATCTTCTTTCTTTAACTTGTTTATCGATCCGATTTGGTTTTCTGCTTCAGGAACAAATTTTCAAGCGAATTCCTTATCCGGAGGAAGCCGAGGAACTTGTAAGAACCGGATTATGGCTTGAGAAGATGGGATATCGCTCATTAGCAGATACGTTGTTCGAAAGGTCACTCTTATCAGAATCAGCTCTTCCATCTGCACTTAACTTACTGGCTGCAAGAGATAAGAAGGCTGGAAATTGGGAGCGTGCTGTGTTATTGTGGCAGAAAGCCGTCAAGCCAACTAATCATCTAGCGGGCTCAGACATTCATGATGCGTATATTGAGTTAGCTATGTATTACGAACATCGTGTGAAAATGATTGATGTAGCATTATCCTATGCGGTTCAAGCATTAGATCGAAGTGAGCAGTCTTTTATGTATCAACGTAGAGATAGTAAACGTCGCGTTGAACTTGACGGAATTCATAATCGTATCGCTAGATTGCGGAGAAAACTAGAAGCAAAAACCAACTAAGTAATAGAGGAATGAACATATGACTACGACAGTTCGTGCCATGAAAGGTTTGCTTATTGATTTAGATGGCACTCTTTATCATGGTTCAAAGATGATAGATGGTGCTGATCGACTTATAACGTATCTCAGAGATAAGAATATTTCTTATCGTTTCGTTACTAACAATTCAGCTTCATCACCTATAGAAGTTGCTAATCGACTATTATCGATGGGAATTCCTGCAAAACAAGAAGACATCTGCACGTCTGCACAAGCGACTGCACAATATATCGCTGCTATTCATCCTCATGCATCTGTTTATGTCATAGGAGAATCTGGACTGCATGATGCTATTTTAGAAGCAGGATTGGATATAACGGAAGATAAGCCGCATTTTGTCGTACAAGGTATCGATCGAAAGCTTTCCTACGAACGGATTACTCAGGCTGTTCGGTATATTCGAGAGGGTGCGACTTCTATTTTAACTAACCCCGATCTGCTGTTGCCATCTTCAGATGGGCTTATACCAGGTGCTGGTTCCATCGGAGCAATGATAAAAGCAGCAAGTGGGAAAGAGCCAGTGCTGATAGGAAAACCGTCAACTATTTTAATGGAATATTCTTTAAAACAGCTTGGTGTAGAACGTGCAGATACATGGGTCATCGGTGATAATATTGCAACAGATATCGCGGCAGGAATAGCTGCTAACTGCGGAACTTTACTCGTATTAACAGGACTTACTACAGCTGATAATATGGACTATTATAAAAGTGTAGCCGGCTGCAAACCGGATTTGATTTGTGAAAATTTAGATGAACTGCTGTTAACGGTTTCAAATTATTACGCCGGCAATCCAAATGAACAATGACATATAGGGAGGAATGAAATTTAGATGCAGGAATTGCCCGAATTAGATATATATCGATCTATGCTTGCAGAACGATTCGCAGGAGCAGAGCTGACAGCACTTCATATTAAGCAGAACAAACTAACGAATTTATCAAGCGATCAAATTATAGAAGAAATAAATGGTAAGACTGTCTGGTTTGTTGAAAGACGAGCTCAGCATCTTGTGTTTCATCTTGATAATGGAAAACGATTAGTGATCCAAATTTCAAACCAATCCTATTTATATAGCCACACCCCAAGTGAACAATATGACATTTCGAAAGCTGCAATAACGTTACAGTTTGGAGATCGTATGTTGAGTGTCTTCGGATTACGTGCGGATGATCTTCAATTAATGACGGTAAAAGCGGTTGAGGTTTATATGAAGGCATTTGGATCAGATCCACTAGACAAACGTCTCACTTTAAACCGATTTATCGAGAAATTTTCGAAAAAGAGAAGTTCTTTGAAGACCGCTTTGATGGATCAAACTATCATAGCTGGTATTGGAACAGTCTATTCGGATGAGATTGCTTTCGCAGCAGGAATTAGACCTGATACTAAACTCACTGAACTTAATTCCACACGTTGGGAACAACTATATACTGCAATGGGAAATGTACTAAGAGAAGCGATTTCGCATGGTGGCGCAGGTTTGAATCCTTTATTTGCGAACGATATTTTAACTGGGGGTTATTCCGAACGGTTCAAAGTGTTTGATCGCGAAGGTTTGACATGTACGTGCTGTGGTGAAACAATTGTAAAAATAACAGTCGGTAATCGTAAAGCTTTTGCTTGCCCTAAATGCCAAAGTATAGATGAATAAGTGAAACTGAAATCGAAATTAAGGTAGGGGATCACTAATGATACATGTCTATTTGGACGATTATCGTCATTGTCCAGCAGGCTTTATTTTAGCCAGAAATGCGGAAGAATGTAAGCTGCTAATTGACAACGAGACCATTGATATTCTTTCGTTGGATTATGATCTAGGATGGGGGCAGCCAACTGGCTTGGAAGTTGTTCGTCATCTAATCGCTGGTGGCAACTATCCGAAACGAATTTATTTGCATACTTCCAGCGCTTCTGGCAAATTACAAATGTATCATTACCTCTCTGAAAATATACCGAATGATGTTATGTTACACGGAGGACCCATGCCTCAAAATATACTAGATGAAATTGCTAATGCGTAATCAGAATGTACACGCTAAGGTTTTATCCAACTTCATAATGAAAGAGGCATAACTAATCGTGAGTCAATGGATCGGAACTGCTAATCAAAGTTATGCACCACTTGCAATTGAGGAGATGCGCAGACTTTTACCTGGAGCAACTTTTGCCCCACTTGCTGCTGGCGAAGTATTCCTGATGAATTGTCAGCAAGAAAGAGAAGAGACACTTGAAGCCATTCATGGCCAAGAGCCAATATTTCTTCGACATATTCAGCCAGTAGACAGATTAATAGAAATAAGCGGCAGCGCAATTGACCTGGAAGGACTATCGGACATGATACGTCACGCCCGTCTTACTTTCTCGGACAAGCGTACTGCGGTTCATATTCGAAGAAGCGCTAAGTCGAACTTTCATTATTCGGCTTCTGATACAAAAGCTTTGCTTGATGCTGTGCTTGAAGAGATTGATGCTGAGCCAGTCGTACAACTGCCCGAAGTGATCATTTCGATCTATGCAGCAGAAAATGTACTGTATGTTGGCTTTGCAAGTCCAGAGCAGATGTTATCAGACTGGCCCGGCGGAGCCGTTCGATTTCAACGGGAGGAAGGTCAGGTTTCAAGAGCGAAGTTCAAGCTTCTAGAAGCTGAGCGTACATTCGGATTAAATTATGCAAGCTTTAAAAATGCATTGGACGTTGGGGCTGCGCCAGGAGGATGGACTTCATTACTACTTGAGCGGGGACTTCGCGTAACAGCTATCGATCCTGCGGACATGCACCCTTCTTTGATGCAGCATCATGCTTTAACACATCATAAACGTAATGCAGCCGATGTAAAGTTAGTCGCTAACACGTTTGATCTTCTTGTTTGCGATATGAGTTGGAGTCCGATGCTGATGAGCAGACTTATATTGGACTTGCAGGGATCGCTCAAACCGCATGCAACGGCAATTATAACAATCAAGCTTATGCATCGGAAGCCATTGCAGACGATTAGGGAAGTGAAGGAACGTCTAGGTACAGCTTTCACCATTCTCAAAGCAAAGCAGTTATTTCACAACCGTGAAGAAATAACGTTATTTCTATTGAAGAAATAGTAGCACCTATACCAGAAGGAATTAACGTTAACAGATATTCGTTATTATTGTAGGAAGACTTGAACGTATGCTACAATACTGTTTAGATAACCATAATTCGTAGGGAAAGCATCCCGATATTGTCTGCAATTTGCAGGCATTATCGGGGTGCTTTTTTTTTTCAACTGGAGGGGTCAAGAAGTGGATGGAATCGGAGTTAAGTTTCCCGTCTTAGAGAAGGGAATGTTAATCGGTAATAGATATCGAATCATTCGAACGATTGGACAAGGCGGTATGGGAGTCGTCTATGCTGTGGAGGATACAAGATTAGAAGGTATGCTCCGAGCGATGAAAGTAACAGCAGCCAGAGAAGGCCAAGGAGCATTTTCTGAGGAAGCAAATACATTGATGAGACTTAGACATCCATACTTGCCCTTAATTACAGACTACTTCCCTCCCGATTCGGGTTCAGGTGTAGAAATGTTAGTTATGGATTACATCGATGGCGATACGATATCAGCCATGATGTCGCAATCGCTGGCAGCATTTACGTTCCCTGAGATTATTCATATTGGCCTTGGATTATGTTCAGCCTTAAATTATTTACACACACTGCCTTCAGCGATTATTCATAGAGATCTTAAGCCGTCTAACGTAATGATTGACCGCAAAGGTCAAGTAAAACTCATTGATTTCGGAATATCGCGTCGATACAAAGAAGGCAAACTTCACGACACTGTAAAGTTGGGTACAGCAGGGTTTGCGGCACCTGAACAACAGCAAGGCAAACAAAGTGATGCAAGGACAGATATCTATGGACTTGGAGCATTGCTTTATTTTATTGGTTCTAATGGATCAGTTCTTTCACAACAATGGACGAATACAGGAAAAGCTCCCTTATTAAATCAACTATCTAAGCATATCCCTGCATCATTTAGAACACTATTGGAACGAATGTTACAACCATTGCCAGATTATCGCTATCAGAGTATGAAGGAAGTAGAACAAGCACTTCGAGCATTTTCAAATCATGCACAAGTGACGATAGATGAGCCTAAGCGTTGGGACAATCATATGGATCTAATTAAGCCTCCATTAGTAAGTGTTCTCTCACTTTCTCCTGGAGCTGGCGCAACAATGTTATCGATAACACTTGCGATAATGTTAGGCCGCAAAGGGCATACGGTTACGGCTGCAGAATATTATAATGTTCCACCCGAATGGCTTGAACTTCTACCATCAAAGTCTAAAAAAGATCAGTTAGAAGATGAGGGTATTACTAGTTTTACAGAACGTTTTATAAGGCGAAAATCACATGATAACTGTATTAATTGGCTTACCGTCAATTCACATTGCCTTGAGGGAAATAAACAAGACGAACGGCTTTTTGATCAGAAACTGCGTCAATTCGGCAGCGCTGTTAATATTATTGATTTCTCCAGCCAATGGCAAGATTCTCACGCAATGTATTGGCTTCGACAATCAAAACATATTATTGTCATTGCAGACCCGTTCATTTCACGATGGCAAGTAGGACAACTCCAAAAACTAAAAAAGATACAAGAAGAGGTACGAGTTAAAGGAGGAGCTTTTCACTGGGTTGCCAACAAGGATGTCCGATTTAGCGGACGAAGAGAATGGCTTTCTTTATTCCCTGAAAGACCTCTTGCTGCCGTACCGCTGCTTCCACAAGATGCTGTCCTTAATGCTTTATGGGGTAGTAAATGGGTTACAGATAATGCCGTTTTGGACTATCGTATTAGCAGAGCTTTATTACCTGTTTATGAACTTATAACCCAAAATTTGAAGTCAATCTAGCCTTTGTGAACTTGTAAATTTGTGAAAAGTGAGAAATAGTTAATGCAACATCAGTATTGATAGAGGGGCTGTTTACTTGCAATTCCACACTTCCTTCATTATGATGAATGTATTATTCAGCTATGAAGGAAGGTGACCGAGGTCATGAACGAACGAGTTCTTGTCGTAGAAGATGAAGCGGGAATCGCCCGCATTTTGCAGCTTGAATTGGAGCATGAAGGCTACACAGTGGGTGTAGCAACAGATGGGCGCAAAGGTTATGAAATGGCGTCAACAGGAGAGTGGCAGCTTATTTTGCTTGATGTCATGCTTCCAGAGATGAGTGGAATTGAAGTACTTCGATTAGTTAGACAAGCAGGGAATCCTGTCCCTATTATATTGTTGACGGCTAGAGATACAGTTCCTGATAAAGTAAGCGGTTTTGAACATGGAGCAAATGATTACATCACAAAACCATTTGCAATGGAAGAACTACTCGCAAGAGTTAGAAACATACTGCGAATTTTTCAGCAAAATCCTAAAGAGTCCGAAGGGTCAGATATGATTAAGCTTGGTGACCTGACGATCGAACTGCGTTCGCGCAAAGTATATCGGAAAGATATTTTGATTGAGTTGACGCCTCGTGAATTTGAGTTGTTAGTTTATTTGGTTGAAAGTCGCAATGAAGAGAAGTCTCGTGAAGATATATTGTCAGAGGTGTGGGGATACGACTTTATTGGAGAAACAAACCTGGTGGATGTGTATATTCGTTATCTTCGTCAGAAGCTGGATAAAGGTTACCGCCATAAGTTAATTCATACGGTTCGTGGCGTAGGCTATATGATAAAGGAGCCGGATGCATGACGCTGCGTAAACGATTTACGCTCTTCACCATTTTTTGGCTTATATTAATATTGATCTTTTTTAATATATTCGTTTACTTTTATGTCATCAAAATTACGACTGAAAGTGAAGAAGAGGTCATTTCGACTAAGGTCAATCTCATGCTTGATAATCCGCGAATACAGAGCGGTCGGGGACTAAACGACTCTGAACTGTTGAAAGAATATTCGAATGTAAATGAAATGATTCGTATCATTGGGCCTAATAATCGAGTTATCGTTATTGAAAACTCGAATTCTGTGCTTGCAGAAATTCCAGCAGCGTTTGAACCCTATCACCATACGGGGATGATTACGAAGGGTGGGGAGCGCATAATATTTATGCGCGTACCTTTATACGAAGATGGAAAAGTCATCGCCATGCTTGAAATCAATCGTATACTGGACGAGCTCGATAATTATTTGCAGGTGCTTGTCGCAGCTCTAAGTGTTACGAGTGCCGGAGCTATTTTATTCGCTATTTTTGGAACCTACTGGTTCACATCTAGATTAACTGCACCAATTCAGCAAATGGTAACTACGATGAGAGAAATCGATCGAAGCGGAAAGCTGCGTCAGATCGAAATGACTAATCGTGAGGAATCAGCTGAGTTACAGCAGCTTCTTCGAGCATTTAATCAGATGATCGAAAGACTAGATCGCACATTTGCAAGGCAAAAACAATTTGTCGCAGATGCATCGCATGAACTGAAAACGCCTCTAACCGTAATTAGCAGTTATGCTGGAATGTTGAAAAGATGGGGAAGAGACGATGAAAGTGTGCGCGACGAAGCAATAGAAGCAATTGCAAAGGAAGCAAACAGGCTTCAAAATTTAACGAAATCTATGCTAACGCTTGCTGAAGCGGAACAAGAGGATTGGCTAAAATTGGAAATGTTCGACGTCGTTCAAGTTGTTGAAGAGTTAGCGACGATGTTGCAGACGACATTCCAACGTCCAATTCGTGTAAAAGCTCTGACAAGGGTAGTACGAATGTCTGGCGACAAGGATAAGGTTAGACAACTTCTAGTCATCTTGCTAGACAACGCTATTAAATACTCCAAAGATCCAATCGATATTTCGATCACACTAATGAAGAATATAGTGAAAATCGAAGTAAAAGATAAAGGTATGGGTATCCCAGAGAAAGAAATTCCACATTTGTTTGAGCGTTTCTATCGTGTCGATGGTGCAAGAAGTCGTATTACTGGCGGTGTTGGGCTTGGCCTTTCCATTGCGAAACGAATCGTGGATCTACACGAAGGAAAGATCGATGTGTTCAGTCTTCCAGAGCTAGGAACGACGATTACATTACAATTTAAGCAACGTAAGTAACTCTAATGAATGTATAAACGAATATGCAATGTCACGGGAGGTTGTCAATGTATGAAATTTCGTACAGCCGCTGTGCAGTACAAGTTGAGCGATATTGAAACATTTAAACAATTTGAAGCACAGGTCACACATTATGTCCGCAACGCATCTGAATATGGCGTACAATTTTTATTGTTTCCTGAGTTTTTGACTACTCAATTGCTTTCTATTGGTGACGAGAATGGTAAAGCTCTCGGGATAGACAAGCTTCCGAGCTTCACAGAGCAATATTTACAGTTGTTTGTTTCACTTGCGAAGGAATACAACATGTATATTGTTGGAGGAACGCATGTCGTAGACGTTGGTAACGGAAAGCGGCGTAATGCAGCGCATTTATTCCATCCAAATGGACAAATTGATGTGCAACATAAAATACATCTTACGCCAACAGAAGTAACGGAATGGGATATGACACCTGGAGACGGAGTTGAAGTGTTCCAAACCGTATTTGGCAAAGTTGCAATGCTCACTTGTTATGATATCGAGTTTCCAGAAATCGTACGGATAGCAAGGGCGAAGGGGGCAGATGTTATTTTCTGCCCATCCTGTACTGACGACAGACATGGCTTCTATCGCGTACGTTACTGCTGTCATGCGAGGACAATTGAAAATCAGATTTATGTCGTTGCTACTGGTACTGTAGGGTCGCTTAGGAAGGTAGATTTCATGAGAGCTAACTTTGGACAAGCTGCAATTATTGCGCCTAATGATATACCATTCCCTCCCGGGGGGATTATTGCTGAAGGTGTCGTTAATGACGATATGTTAGTTGTAGGAGATCTGGATATCAGTCTATTAGAAGATGTTAGACAAAATGGATCTGTAATGACCTGGCGTGATCGTAGAACGGATCTCTACACGGACTGGGTAGAACATGAATAAACAATTGTATCTGCTTAAAGACGGCGTTCCAATTCATACCGTTATACGGAATTATACGATTGATGATGTTGATTCATTAATAGAAGTACAAACGACAAGCTTCCCTCCTCCATACCCGGAACATTTGCACTGGAATCGCGAGCAAATAAGTGAACAAGCCACACGATTCCCAGAGGGAGCTATTTGTGCAGTAGCAGAAGGTCGAATAATAGGCTCAATGACTGGATTAATTGTAAATATGAATGACTATTCTGGTACTCATAGCTGGAGTTCAATATCGGATGACGGATACATACGTAATCATCAATCGAATGGCGATACCTTATATGTTGTAGACTTATGCGTCACACCTCAGTATCGAAAAACAGGTGTTGGCAAATGGCTAATGCAATCCATGTATGAAACAGTCGTTCATTTACGACTGCAACGTTTACTCGGAGGCGGCAGGATGCCCGGATATGCCTCTAAAGCAAAAGAAGCAACTCCTATGCAGTATGTAGAGAAAGTAATGAATGGGGAATGGAGCGATCCTGTCATTTCATTCTTACTGCGGTGTGGGCGCAGCCCGCTATCTGTTATGCCGAATTATCTTGAAGATGATGAGTCGCTTAATCATGCGCTTTTGATGGAGTGGCGCAATCCTTTTCTAACAACTATCACGAAATCAAGCCTATAGCATTTACTAATGGATTGGAGTGTACATTTTTATGTTAACTTATCATCGGATTACTTCAATTAAAGATCCTTTTTTCAAACCACTTCATGAACTGCTTGGTACAATATTTCCTCCTGAGGAAGTATTAGCTTATGATCTTTGGAGCGAGCCGCTTCAAGATGCTGGCATTCATGTCTACGTCGCTTTGCAGGGCGATGAAGTAGTTGGATCTACAGAGTATCGTTATTATCCGGAGTTAAGAGTTGCAATGACGGACTTTACGATTATTGGTAAACCATCGTTAGGAATTGGAAGATTTCTTATGAGAAATCGTGAGAGGGACTTACAACGTTTAGCACAAGAGTCAAACACGATGCCAATCGGCATGTTCGCTGAAATCTATGATCCTTATCGTGCTGAAGCTCATGGATTTGGCGGAGTTTCTCCTATGAACCCATATGTAAGAAGAGAAGTGCTTTCTCATATCGGCTACAAAAAACTAAACTTGCAATACGTACATCCTTCTTGGGATCATGAAGGGCAAGCAGTTACGGAGTTAGATCTAGGGTTCCTGCCACAAGATGAGAACCTCTCCCATGTGGACGCATCATTAGTCGTTACTTTCTTAGAAGGCTATTACTCTGCTCTGCCTAACAAGCCATTGAGCTGGTTAGATATGGTCGCAAAGCTAAAAGAAACGGATCAGATTGAGCTTTTGCCATTATAAAGTTTTTACTTCTTCATGTTAAAGCTAGGGGCTGTCCCATTTGTAGTTAACTCTACTTATGATTCAGTCCTTTGCTTTTTTATTTAAGTTGTGTGGAACTAAATTACTAACAAAACAAGGGTACGTCAATTTTATTAAAAGTTTTTGTTTCAGAATTAAATAAATTGGGTATATGCGAATAGTACTTGATGTAAGCAATGGGAAAGAGTATTTTTTGAGCATCACTCATTCCAACATGTAGCCACACAAATTGTAGAAAGAAGGGGCGTTGAACTTATTAATATCAAAAAGATAAAAAGCTTCAAAAGATGGGTACACTTTTAGTGAAGAGTCAAGAGAGAAGAGTGCAAAGTGAAAAGTGAAATGTAATTAAAGGAAGAATAAAGATGGAATACTGGATGAAGATACTTAGGAACATAAGTAGACTGAAACGTTGCAAGACGGGACAGCATTGAGGCAACACCCAAGTTACATAAACTATAAAAACTAGATTTCCCTTAATTGGGGTCGCATGAATCTGCTTGAGAATACAACACGTTCATACTCAAAGTTGACATAATGTGTATCCGATATCATCAATGATATTTTTGTTAAAAATGGAGATGCTAAGGGAAAAAGGAGGGGCAACAATGGTCTTCTGGATATCCTTGATCATTATTTTGTTATTTGTTGTATGGGGAGCGCTAATGCCTGGTCGGATGTCAGATTTATCGACCATCGTATTTGACTATACGATTGAGAAATTCGGTTGGTTTTATTTAATGGCGATGTTTTTCTTTTTAATATTCGCTTTCATCTTAGCGTTTGGCAAGTATGGAGGCATAAAGCTTGGATCTGATGATGATGAGCCCGAATACTCGTTAACAGCATGGTTTGCTATGTTGTTTAGTACAGGAATGGGTATCGGCTTAGTGTTTTGGGGAGTTGCAGAGCCGCTTTCCCATTACTTAACTCCTCCTGAAGGAGTTGCCGGGGGAACGCCAGAAGCTGCTCGTGTTGCAATGCGTTATTCCTTCTTTCACTGGGGATTACATCCATGGGCGATTTATACCATTGTCGGCCTAACGCTTGCTTATCATCAATTTCGTAAAGGTCGCAAAGGACTAATCAGTGAAACGTTCTACCCTTTGATTGGTGAAAAAGGAGTAAACGGACCTATTGGTAAAGGTATAGATGTACTCGCAATAATTGCGACTGCATTTGGAGTCGCTACATCTTTAGGTTTAGGTGCTTTACAAATCAATGGTGGTTTAAATGCAATGTTCGGACTCGAAAATTCAGCAGTTAATCAAATGTGGATCATTGCATGTGTGACGATTTTATTTATGATCTCAACACTTTCGGGACTGGATCGCGGTATAAAACTATTAAGTACTTCAAATTTATTTATGGCTTTTGTGCTCATGATCTTCGTATTTCTTGTTGGACCTACAGCATTTCTAATGGATACGCTGACCAATACACTGGGGTCCTATGTTCAAAATATAATTCAAATGAGTTTGCGATTAATGCCGTTCTCAGAAAGTAATTGGATTGGTAACTGGACTTTATTCTACTGGGCATGGTGGATAGCGTGGGCGCCATTCGTGGGTACGTTTATCGCACGTGTTTCCAGAGGACGGACCATTAAAGAATATATTTTGGGAGTGCTTATCGTTCCCAGCCTCCTAGGTTTTGTATGGTTTTCTGTTTTTGGCGGAACAGGTCTACATATGGAGTTAATGAAAGGTATTCCAGTTGCGAAAATAGCTCAGGAGGACGTTACGTCTGCATTGTTCGTCACACTAGGCAATTTGCCGTTTGGTATGATCGCTTCGGGGCTTGCGACTATTCTAATTATTATCTTCTTCGTGACTTCAGCTGATTCTGCTACATTTGTATTGGGTATGTTGTCACAAAAGGGAAATCCAAACCCAAGTGCAAAAATAAAGTTGTCATGGGGTGTACTCCAATCGACAATAGCTGTTGTATTACTTTTAAGTGGTGGTTTAAAGGGACTCCAAACAGCATCCATTGTGACGTCACTTCCATTTGTTATCATCATTGTTGGCATGTGTTTCGCGTTACTTAAATGTCTAAAAGAAGAGGACAAAATATTTAGAGTACGTGAACGAAAGCGGAGAAAGAAACTAGATGAACTGATCGATCAACATGATATTTAACTAAAGAATCCGGTTAAAACGTATGATAATCCGAAAAATTCATTATAAGACTTGACTTGGACGAAATGGATTTAGTAATATGTAAATAGTTTTTAATTGGCGGAAGGGGAAATTTTAATGTTTGCAGGTGTTCTTAACTCATAAATTGGATATGGTCAGATCGTTACAACGGCACTGTACATGTACTCATAACGAGTAGTGTGTTTACAGAGGCTTAGTTTCGTGATCTGATGCCAAGAGTTGAGAACATGTGGATTTCCGCCTGAATGCCTACGGGATGATGGCCTGATCACCGTGCTCATGTAGCACGGTTTTTTTATACTTATTTTTGGTGAGCAATTTTGCCGGCTAAAAATGAGCTATTCAGGTATATCATCGTATATGGACAGGAATGGAGCGCACACGCGTTCTGTTCCTGTCTATTTTTTTGTCCAAAAAAAGGAGGAACGAACAATGAATGAAGCAACATTAGTTAAATTAGAATTTTCGAAAGTAAAAGAAACGGTTAAAACTATGACAATGTCTACTGCTGGTCGGAAGCTTGTAGACGACATGTATCCAAGTGCTGAATATAGGAGGGTGCAGGCTTGGCAGCAAGAAACGTTTGAAGGAGCACAATTGTTAGCAAGCGGGGCGAACATTCCTCTATCAGCGATGGAAGGGATCGAGCCGTTTTTATCTCTGCTAGGGAAAGGACGTATTTATACTGAGCAGGAGCTTGAACAGCTTGCTGTTTGGCTCACATCAGTGGCACAAATGAAACGATACATGAATACTAAGCGAGAAATAGCGCCGACAATATCGGGTTATGCTGATTCTATGCATGATTGCCCTGTACTAAGAGAAGAACTTGAGCGCAGCATACGTTTCGGTATATTGAGGGATGAAGCTAGTGCTGATCTCGGATATATTCGCAGACAAATCTATTCCTCAGAAGACAAAATCCATCGCAGAATGGAACAAGCTATGGGGAAATACAGGAGCTACTTGCAAGAAAGTGTCATTAGTAAACGTAACGACAGGTTCGTTCTTTCGGTTAAGCGTGAGCTACGTAAAAATGTGCCAGGATCTGTCTTAGATGAATCATCAAGCGGTCAAACGGTGTTTATTGAACCAAACGAAGTATCCGAGCTCCAAAGAGAGCTGCAGCAATGGAAAGGATCAGAAGAACGTGAAAGAACCATTATATTGTCCAAACTGTCAGAGCTTGCTGATGTTTATAGCACAGAATTAAAAATCAATGTTCAGGCTATGGCATCGTTCGATTTTCTCATGGCTAGAGCAAAGTATTCGAGAAGTTGCGGTGGACGACGAATAGAGTTAAGTAACGAACCGATAATTAAATTGATCGGAGCGAAACATCCGTTCCTGCCTCAATCAGCGATTCCACTAGATGTTGAACTAGGATTGAATTGGAAGCAGCTTATGATTACTGGTCCTAACACAGGCGGAAAGACTGTAACGCTCAAAACGATAGGATTGTTTGCTCTAATGAACCAAGCAGGGCTGTTAATCCCAGCCGAGCATGGGAGCAGTCTTGGGATTTTCAAGCATATTATAGCCGATGTTGGAGATGGACAAAGTTTGGAGCAAAACCTTAGTACATTCTCTTCTCACATTACCGTTCTTGGAGAGATGCTCAAAAATGCTGGCTCCAGATCGTTATTGTTGCTTGATGAACTTGCTGCGGGGACTGATCCGACAGAAGGCATTGCTTTATCAATCGCGGTACTGGAACAGTTGCTCGAACGAAATGCATTAGTCGTAGCGACAACTCATTTTAATGAGATTAAAACATTTGCATCAAAGACCAAAGGTTGTCAGAATGGCAGAATGGCATTTGATCCCGATTCGTTGCAGCCACTATATCGACTTGAAATTGGTGAAGCAGGAGATAGTCAAGCATTCGCAATTGCAAGAAGATATGGTTTGCCAGAAGGGGTTGTTCAGAGAGCGGAGTCGTTGCTTATGGACAGGAATATCAAAATGGAAGTCTGCTGCAAGAAAGAGAGTAATAATAAAGAATCGAGTGTTAATGAACGGGACGTAGTTCAAAAGGATTGTAATGCTCCACTTAAAAATAAAAAGAAGTTTGAGAAAGGAGACGTCGTATGGATTCATCCACTGAGGAGGGCTGGAGTTGTGTACCAGCCCGCGGATGAACGTGGAATTGTTATTGTGCAAGTAAAAGAAGAGAAGCTCAGCTTTAATCAAAAAAGATTAAAAATTTATATTCCTAAAAGCAAGTTATATCCTGATGAGAACTATGATCTTGACATTGTATTTGACTCTAAAGAAAATCGGAAGAAAAGAAACACTATGAGTCGCAAACATGTAGAGGGTCTTGAAATCGTGATTTCACAGGAGCTGCAAGACTAGTCGCAGCTTTGAATAAC
Organism: Paenibacillus sp. L3-i20; assembly: GCF_022180385.2. GTDB lineage: Bacteria > Bacillota > Bacilli > Paenibacillales > Paenibacillaceae > Pristimantibacillus. The sequence goes on along the minus strand of NZ_BQME02000002.1, from coordinate 1,079,934 downwards.
GAGTAGATGACCTTGCCTGAGATCTATAATTCCTTTGTCTTCCTTAAGAACGTTGCTAATTCCAATCGATTGGCCAACTTTGATCGTGGCGTCATTTAAAGGGTACTGAAAGCCAGTCAACGTAATGCCTACTACTTCTAAGGAAAGTGGAAGCAAAGATACTTGTGCATAATGGCTTCTTTCAATAATAGTCGTAGTCGTTATTAGTCGAATGCAGTTGTTGCTATCAATGATTTGTGCTTCAATGCCACATTCAAGTGCAAGATTGAGCAAGTGAATATTGCTAAGCGAATGGTCAAACCGACTTCCGAGAGCGCCAAGTAGCAGTATGCTGCTTGGCTTCATATCCAGCGCAAGTCTAAATGCCATTTCGGTGTCAGTATAGTTTTTATCAATGGGGTCACATTCTATCGTTTGGTGGCTTCGCATTCTTATCTGTTCCATTTCTTGTGGAGAAACAGAGTCGAAGTCACCAATCGCTATCTCTGGATTCAGTCCGTGTTCTATTAGGAAACGAGCACCGCTGTCAGCGCCGATTAATATATCTTCTTTTTGAATATAGTTAAGAGCCCAGTTGCCCAGACTACCTCCCGTACATATAACGATTCGTTGTTTCATATAAGTGGTCATCCCTTCAAACCTAGATTATTCGCGTAAGAGTACATGTGTCTCAGTATATCGCTTAAAAGACCATTCGACAATTAGTCGAAATTAGTCGTTGCCAATGAGCAATAGCGGCGATAAAATGGTAGAGGATGGTATATGTGAACAACTATGTACAGGTATCAGGAAGCGAGGAAATAAGCTGTGAGCATGGATATTTTCAACATATTCAGCATCATTGGGACGATTGCCTTCGCCGTAAGTGGGGCTGTTGTAGCGATGGAAGAAGAATATGACATCTTAGGTGTTTACGTTCTTGGTCTCGTAACAGCTTTTGGCGGTGGAGTTGTTCGGAATTTGCTTATTGGCTTGCCTGTAACATCTATTTGGAATCAAGGATACTTATTAAAGATTGCAATAATTGCAATGACAATTGCATTTCTCCTGCCTGTAAGATGGATTCTTCGATGGCGCCGAAGTGAAGCTTTTTTTGATGCCATTGGATTATCCGCATTCGCGATACAGGGTGCATTGTATGCCACTAAGATGGGACACCCATTAAGTGCAGTTCTCGTAGCAGCGATGATGACGGGAATTGGCGGCGGCATTATTCGTGATGTGCTAGCAGGTCGTAAGCCGCTAGTACTAAAGGATGAAATTTATGCTGTTTGGGCAATGCTAGCAGGTCTTGCTATTGGTATGGGCTGGTTTGTTACGACTACTGAATTGCTTATTCTGTTTGTTGTTATAATAACGTTCCGTATGCTTTCTGTATATTTCAAGTGGAAGTTGCCACGTCGTTCACTTAAGCGGGCTTTTGTTACAGAGCCAGCTGTTTCTATGAGTACCCGAAACTTATTTAAGAAAAGAGATGTTGATTAATGAAGTCTTCTGCACGAATATTGTTTGTATGTCTTGGTAATATATGCCGTTCTCCGATGGCAGAAGCGGTTATGCGTAATTTGGTTAACGCCGAAGGACTTTCTAATCGAATAGAGATCGACTCCGCAGGCACAGGTGATTGGCATCTGGGACATCCGCCGCATGAAGGAACTCGGAAAGTGCTTGATGAGCATGGAATATCTTATGAAGGAATGAAGTCTCGATTGGTCGAGCATGCGGATTTTGAGACGTTTCAATATGTAGTATGTATGGATACGAAAAATTTAAGAGATGTAAAGGAACTTTTTCTAAAAGCTATTGCGGACAATGGACTAATTGAAGCTCATTCTGCACAAGTATTAACTTTTATGGAGCTGTCACCACAGCGAGGAATTGTAGATGTGCCTGATCCTTATTATGAGGGTAATTTTCCATATGTATTTGAGCTGGTTGAAGAAGGCTGCAAAGCGCTCCTGAAACAAATAAAGGCCGACTTGGCATTGGATTAATCCAATGCCTCGTCTGGCCTTATTGCTGTTATACATTATTCCACTTCTATAAAATAACGCAATGCCTGTGGTACTTCTTGTTGCCAGAAGCCCCATTGATGCTTGCCGTCCTTCTCTTCATAAAAGATAGTTGCGTCTTTGTGCTCCAGCAGAGCTTTTGCATTGCGATTCAAAGCTACAAAATCATAAACGCCGGTATCGGTTTCAAATGCCGTTTCTTGTAGTCCAACGATCATATAGATGGTGAGCCAGCTCAAATCGTAGCAGTTACCGATAATGCTCTGTGAAACTCCATAAAATGCGCCAGACATCGACATTACTCTTGTGAACAAATGTGGATATTGAAGTGCAATATGAAGCGAAACCGAACCACCTAGTGAGTCACCCGCTAACAAACGATGTTCAGGTTCACGACGAACAGGGAAACGTTCCTCAATAAAAGGAAGCAGTTCCTCAGCAAAGAAGCGAACGTAAGCAGCATGGCGATCTCCGTCTGGTGCATACTCGGCAGTACGTACCTTTTTATCTACATCAACGCCTACTATAATGAAAGGTTCTAAACCTTCGTCTAAAATTAACTTCGTTGCAGTTGTAGCGATTCGTCCAAAGTTGAAAAAGTCTTCGCCATCCTGACAATAAACAACGGGATAGCTAAGCAGATCATTATAGCCTGGAGGTAGAAAAACGCGAAGATTACGTTCACCCTCGGGCAGCCACTTGCTGCTAACAGTTTCCTTCAAAATGGTTCGTTTCAAGTAACGTTCATCTGACATTGTGATTTCTCCTTCTAAATAATTGAATGGAATACGACTACAGTGGGTAAACAATAGTAAGGTGAAGAAGGGAATAGTGTGACAATCATTCTATTGTATTATGCTGTTATAGTGTATTTTAAACTCTGTAGCATATACAATTTCGTAACAGAATGATTACAAATGTCGAAAAAACAACGGTTTTTTTGTTTTTTGCTTTGACCATTATGATTAAACAGGGTTATAATAATTCTATAACAGAGGTACAAGATTTTCAAATATTTCGATTGAGGTGAGCGTTCAAAATGAGCAAACTGCCATACGAAGTTCAAACAGAACCGGTCACACCGCTAACTGTGTTGTCACTCGATGGAGACGTAACCAACCCAGAATTTATGCCGGATCTAACTGATGATCAGCTAAAAGAGATAATGTATCGCATGGTTTTCACTCGTACATGGGACGAGCGTGCAGTTAACTTGGGTCGTCAAGGCCGTCTAGGTTTCTACGCACCAGTATCAGGACAAGAAGCTTCCATGATTGGTAGCGAATATGCACTTAATAAAGATGACTTCATTTGCCCGGGCTATCGTGATATGCCGCAACTAGTGTGGCATGGACTTCCACTTTACCAGGCATTCCTATATTCCCGCGGACATCAACAAGGTGGTCAAATTCCTGAAGATGTTCATGTACTTATGCCGCAAATCATCATCGGCGCTCAAATTTTGCACGCTACTGGCGTTGCAATGGCATTTAAGAAAAAAGGCGAGAAGCGCGTAGCTATTACGTACACTGGAGACGGTGGTTCTTCCGAAGGCGATTTCTACGAAGGTCTAAACTTTGCTGGCGCATTCAAATTGCCGGCGATTTATGTTGTACAAAACAATGGTTATGCAATAACTACTCCTTACGCAAAACAAACAGCGGCATTGTCAGTTGCTCACAAAGCAATTGCAGCTGGTATCAAAGGCGTTCAAGTTGATGGTATGGATGTTCTTGCAGTTATTAAAGCTGTTCGTGATGCTGCTGAGCTTGCTCGCAGCGGCGGCGGAGCAACATTGATCGAAATGATTACGTACCGTTACCGTCCACACTCAATGGCAGACGATACGTCCAAATACCGTACAAAAGAAGAAGAAACAGATTGGGCACCAAGAGATCCACTTATCCGTTTCGGCAAGTTCTTGGAAAGCAAAGGACTATGGTCTGATGAAGAAACAGCTCGCGTAAAAGAAGAGGCGAAGGCTACTGTAAACGAACAGATCAAAAAAGCAGAAGCAGTTGAAAAAATGACTGTAGCTGGCTTGATCGATTCGATGTTTGAAACGACACCACAGCATCTTGAAGAGCAAAAAGCTGATTTCCAATAATAAGCCCTAAGCAAAGGAGGATCTATTAACATGGCTCAAATGAATATGAAAGAAGCGATCCGTGATGCGATGCGGGTCGAACTTAAGCGCGATCCAAACGTATTAGTATTCGGTGAAGATGTCGGTAAGGTCGGCGGCGTATTCCGTGCAACTGAAGGACTGCAAGGTGAATTTGGCGAAGAGCGTGTATTTGATACACCGCTTGCTGAATCTGCTATTGGCGGTTTGGCAGTTGGTATGGGTATCCAAGGATTCCGTCCAGTTGCTGAAATTCAATTCGTTGGCTTCATCTATGAAGCAATGGATCAAATGTTTATCCAAGCAGCACGTATGCGTTACCGTTCTGGCGGTCGTTACAACTCACCAATCGTATTCCGTACACCTTTCGGTGGCGGCGTAAAAGCGGCTGAGCTGCACACAGATTCACTAGAAGGTTTGGCTGTTCAAACACCAGGTATTAAAGTTGTTATTCCTTCGAACCCATATGATGCAAAAGGTCTATTGATCGCAGCAATTCGCGACAATGATCCTGTATTCTTCATGGAGCATCTTAACCTGTATCATGCATTCAGAGCTGAAGTTCCAGAAGGCGACTACACTGTTGAGATCGGTAAAGCGAACGTTGTTCGTGAAGGTAGCGACGTTACAATTATCGCTTACGGCATGATGGTTCATACTGCGGTTAAAGCTGCTGATGAGCTTGAAAAAGAAGGCATTAAAGCAGAAGTAATCGATCTTCGTTCACTTGTGCCTTTGGATATTGATACACTTGTAGCTTCTATCAAAAAAACGAATCGTGCGATTGTCGTTCAAGAAGCGCAAAAAACATCTGGAGTAGCTGCAGAAGTTATTGCACAAATTAACGAAAAAGCGATTCTTCACCTTGAAGCACCAGTTCTTCGTGTTGCGGGTCCGGATACCGTTTATCCGTTCGCACAAGTGGAAGATGCTTGGTTGCCATCCACAGCTCGCGTTGTAGCAGCTGCACATAAAGTAATTAACTTTTAATAAATGAAGAGCGATTTCGCTCTTCATCTAACATAAGATTAGAACCATTTCAAAGGAGGTTACTATCGGTGGCTAAATTCGAATATCGATTCCCTGAGCTTGGCGAAGGCTTGCATGAAGGCGAAATTATTAAAGTACTCATAAAGCCGGGTGCTACAGTAACGGACGATGATATAATTTTGGAAGTACAGAACGATAAAGCTATCGTTGAAGTACCTTGCCCAGTTAACGGCAAAGTATTGGAAGTGTTTGTAAAGGACGGTCAAGTGTGTCATGTTGGCGAGGTAGTAGCTATTATTGATGCTGAAGGCGATGTTCCTGAGCAAGCTGCTCCAGCAGAAGAGCCTAAGAAAGAAGCAGCACCAGCGGCTGCAAGCACGCCTGCGCAAGCAGCGGCACCAGCTGCAACTCCAGCACCACAAGCTGAAGTAAAAGCAACGAATGCATTAGTTCTTGCAACGCCAAGCGTTCGCAAATTTGCTCGTGAAAAAGGTGTAGACCTTACACAAGTAGATGGAACAGGCAAAAATGGTCGTATTACTCGTGATGACGTAACTGGATTCGGCGGAGCTTCTGCGCAAGCAGCAGTTGAAGCACCAGCTGCTGAACAAGCACAAGGAAATGCGGAAGAAGCACCAAAAGCTGCTGCACCAGTAGCAGCAGGTACAGCATATCGCCCTGAAGAGCGCGTTCCATTCAAAGGTATCCGTAAAGCAATCGCTAATGCGATGGTTAAATCGGTATACACGGCTCCTCATGTAACAATTATGGACGAAGTAGACGTAACAGAGCTTGTTGCTTTGCGTGCGAAATACAAGCCATATGCTGAGAAAAAAGGCTCCAAGCTTACTTACTTGCCATTCATCGTAAAAGCATTGGTGGCAGCTTGTCGTCAGTTCCCAATTATGAACGCTACGCTTGATGAGCAAAATCAAGAAATCGTATTGCGTAAATATTACAACATCGGTATCGCTACAGATACAGACAACGGCTTGATCGTTCCTGTTATCGAAGATGCGGATCGCAAAAACTTGTTTATGGTAGCAGACTCTATCCGTGACCTAGCTGTTCGTGGTCGCGATGGCAAGTTGACTGCTAATGAACTAAGAGGCAGCACAATTTCCATTTCCAACATCGGATCTGCTGGCGGTATGTTCTTCACTCCAGTAATCAACTTCCCTGAAGTTGCGATCTTGGGTACTGGCCGCATTACTGAAAAAGCAATCGTTCGTAACGGAGAGATTGTAGCTGCTCCAGTTATGGCGCTTTCACTTAGCTTCGACCACCGTCTAATCGACGGCGCAACTGCTCAAAACTTTATGAATTATATCAAACAGCTTCTGGGTCAACCTGAACTGTTCATAATGGAGGTTTAACGAATGGTAGTTGGAGATGCTTCATTAGATATTGATACTCTAATCATTGGCGCAGGTCCTGGTGGATATGTTGCAGCAATTCGTGCAGCTCAACTCGGTCAAAACGTGCTAATCGTAGACAAAGAACATGTTGGCGGCGTTTGTTTGAACGTTGGATGTATTCCTTCCAAAGCGCTAATCTCGGCATCACATCAATATGAATCCATCAGCCATGCTTCCGCGTTCGGTATTGAAGTAGGCGAAGCTAAAGTTGACTTCACTAAAGTTCAAGCATTCAAAAACGGTATCGTTAAAAAGCTTACAGGCGGCGTAGCTTCCTTGCTTAAAGCTAACAAAGTTCAATACTTCCAAGGTGAAGTAATGTTCATTAACGAAAACGAAGCGCGTGTATTTAACGATCAAGAAGCGCCTCGTTACCGTTTCAAAAACTGTATTATCGCTACTGGCTCACGTCCAATCGAGCTTAAAGCATTTCCATTCAGCGGACGTATCGTTTCTTCCACTGGCGCTTTGTCTCTTCCTGAAATTCCGAAAAGCCTAGTTGTAATCGGCGGCGGATATATCGGTATCGAGCTTGGCCAAATGTACTCCAAATTCGGCACGAAGGTTACTGTTATTGAAGGTTCTGATGCAATTCTTCCGGGCTTCGATAAAGATATGTCTTCCATCGTTGCGAAGAAATTGAAGAGTACTAAAGTGGACATCATTACTGGTGCACAAGCGAAGAGCGCTGAGCAAACAGATAACGATGTAACTGTTACGTACACAGTTGGCGACAAAGAAGAAAAAGTAACTGCAGATTACTTGCTAGTAACTGTAGGTCGTCGTCCGAATACGGATGGCGAACTTGGTCTTGATTTGATCAACGTTAAAACAACTGATCGTGGTTTGGTTGAAGTTGATGCGCAATGCCGTACGAACATTCCTCACATCTTTGCAATCGGCGATATCATTGCTGGACCTGCGCTTGCGCATAAGGCAATGTACGAAGGTCGCGTAGCTGCTGAAGCAATTTCCGGACAGCCTAGCGTTATCGATTACAAATGTGTTCCTGCTGTATGTTTCTCTGATCCAGAATGCGCAAGCGTTGGACTTAGCGAAAAAGAAGCAAAAGACAATGGTCATAACGTCAAAGTTGGCAAATTCCCGTTCGCAATCAATGGACGTGCTATGTCGCTTAACGCAAACGAAGGTTTCGTGAAGCTTGTTGCTGATGCGGACTCCGGCCTTGTTCTTGGTGCACAAATTATCGGTATTGAAGCTTCCAATATGATCGCTGAGCTTGCTCTAGGAATTGAAATGGGCGCTACTCTTGAAGATATCGCTCTTACAATTCATGCTCATCCAACACTTGGTGAGATCGTACTAGATGCAGCTGAAGTTGCTCTTGGACATCCGATCCATACTTTCATTAAATAATATTGCAATTTTGAATAGATATTACGAGCAGAGAGGTCACGCGGCACATTAGAGCCGTCGCGGCCTCTTTGTGCATATAATTGTATAGGCAAGGGAAAGATTCGAATCGAAGGGATGTTGATGATATGGATCAACCTGTAGCGAAGCGAGCAAGCGACTCTAGAACATTAATGACCCAACTTATTTTTCCGCTGGATACGAATCATTATGATACGATGTTTGGCGGCAAATTAATGGAGTATATGGATAAAGTAGCTGCAATTGCGGCGATGAGACATGCCAGAACTCGTGTAGTGACAGCGTCAACAGATAGTTTGGATTTTCTTGCACCGATCAGGGTTGGAGAAGTAATCGAGGTGGAAGCATTCGTAACGTGGACTAAGCGAAGTTCCATGGAAATTTACGTAACGGTAACCTCCGAGAACTTATATACGGGTATACGTGCAGTTATGGTAACAGCATTTTTTACATTTGTTGCTCTTGACGATAACGGAAAGAGTTGCCCAATAGCTACAATTATACCTGAGAGCGAGTTAGAGCAGCGTTTATTCGAGACAGCACCCGAGAGATATGAGCTTCGTAAGAAACGAAAGCAGGACAGAGAGGGCAACTAATGTTATAATGATGATTATTTTGTCTACATATAGACAATAGGCGAGAACATCGCTGATATAGTATTGGAAAGTTTTGCTGTGCAAAAGATGCTATTTCAATGTAGCATGTTTTGCTTCGCAAAACGAAGCTATTTCAATGTAGCATGTTTTGCTTCGCAAAACATAGGGGGAGGCAACATTAATGAGTAACAGCGAACAAGCCTATTTGCAGTTATTGAGAGATGTGCTGGATAAGGGCGTTAAGAAAGAAGATCGTACAGGAACGGGTACGATATCTACTTTCGGCTATCAAATGCGATTTCCGCTAAGCGAAGGATTCCCTTTGTTAACGACAAAGCGAATTCCATTCCGATTAGTTGCGAGTGAGTTGCTATGGTTTATAAAAGGAGATACGAACATCCGTTATCTTCTTCAACATAATAATAATATTTGGAATGAATGGGCCTTTAAGAAATGGGTGGAAAGTGCCGATTACAGAGGACCGGATATGACTAACTTTGGTCTACGCTCGCAATCGGATACTGCCTTTGCCAAACAATATAACGAGCAGATGGAAGCTTTTAAAGCACAAATCTTATCAGATGACACATTTGCAGCGAAGTACGGGGAGCTTGGTAACGTATACGGCAAACAATGGAGAGAGTGGAAGACATCACAAGGAGAAACGATTGATCAGTTAAAGGATGTTATTAAAACGATCAAAACGAATCCTGATTCCAGAAGATTAATAGTATCCGCGTGGAACCCAGAGGATGTACCTGGTATGGCGCTTCCTCCATGTCATACGATGTTCCAGTTTTACGTTTCCGAAGGTAAACTTTCTTGCCAGCTGTATCAACGCAGTGGTGATATTTTTTTGGGTATTCCATTCAACATTGCTAGTTACGCACTACTCACGCATCTTATCGCACATGAATGTGGTCTTGCGGTTGGAGACTTTGTACACACGCTTGGTGATGCTCATATTTATACAAATCATATGGAACAGATTGATTCACAGCTAGCACGTGCTCCTAAAGCGTTGCCTGTTCTTACATTAAATGAGGAGAAATCTTCTATATTTGACTTCGAATTGTCCGATTTGACAATTGAGCAATACGATCCGCATCCAGGTATTAAAGCACCAGTAGCGGTTTAAGTTTGAATGCTTGGCACATTTGAAAGAGAGTGGGTTTCATATGTTTATTACATTAATAGCAGCTATGGATCGTAATGGGGCAATCGGATTTGAGAACCGCATGCCTTGGCGGCTTCCTGCTGAGATGGCTTATTTCAAAGCGATGACTACGGGAAAGACAGTGCTTATGGGTCGCAAGACATTTGAGTCACTTGGAAAACCGCTCCCAAATCGGAGAAATGTGGTATTGACGAGACAAGAGAACTTAGTGTTGGACGGTTGCGAAGTTGTTCATTCAGTAGATGAAGCGCTGCAGCAATTCAATCAAGAAGAGTTAATGATAATCGGTGGAGGCGAAATTTATTCATTGTTTCTGCCTCATGCAGACATGCTTTTGCTTACTGATGTCGAAGTCGAGATCGATGCTGCGGATGCTTATTTCCCTAAGTTTTCAAAGAATGAATGGCAAGTGGTTGAGAGCCAGTTTAGAGAGAACGATGAGAAAAATGAATATAACTTTACTTTGCAAACTTTTAAGCGAATAAACGCGAAATAAGATGGAACAGATTGGCTTTATGACGAACAATTCGTCATAAAGTGCAAATGATTGTACGTATAGTCCATTAACGCGATAAACAATTGAATGCTAGCATGGTATAATATAGTTAACGGCTTTCTCGTGTAAGTTTATTGTTGAACAAAATATCGATTCCCGATATAGTTTGAAAAAGAATGATTTCTGATGCAATCGGGAAACAGGGATGGAGGAACTGCGATCATGTCAACACCTACTGGATTTATGGAATATCAGCGCGAATTGCCGGCCGATCGCGACCCGCTTGAACGTATTAATGATTGGAATGAATTTCACAAGCATTTATCAGACGAGCAACTCCGTACACAGGGTGCACGCTGTATGGATTGTGGCACACCTTATTGTCATACAGGAATGGAACTAGCTGGTTCTGTCTCTGGCTGCCCTGTAAACAACTTGATTCCAGAATGGAACAATTTGATCTATAGAGGATTGTGGCGTGAAGCGCTAGAGCGTCTTCATAAGACGAACAATTTCCCAGAATTTACGGGTCGCGTATGTCCCGCACCTTGCGAGGGCTCTTGTACGGTAGGCTTGATCGGTGATGCGGTCACGATCAAGACGATCGAAAACGCGATTATTGAACGTGGATTTGAAGAAGGTTGGGTCGTTCCACATCCTCCGAAAGTTCGTACGAGTAAACGAGTAGCAGTTGTTGGCTCCGGCCCTGCAGGACTTGCTACAGCAGCTCAGCTTAATAAAGCTGGACATACCGTTACAGTTTATGAGCGAGCTGACCGCATTGGTGGTTTACTTACGTACGGCATCCCAACAATGAAGCTTGAAAAACATGTTGTACAGCGTCGTGTAGATATTATGGCTCAAGAAGGAATTTCTTTCGTTACAAATACGGAAATTGGAAAAGATATTACAGCTAGTGAGCTAGTTGAGCAATTTGACGCTGTTGTACTTTGCGGAGGATCGACTCGTGCTCGTGATGTCGAGATCGAAGGCCGTGATTTGGAAGGCGTTCATATGGCAATGGATTATTTGAATGGAACGATTAAGAGCTATTTGGACTCCAATTTGGAGGATGGACAGTACATTTCTGCTAAAGACAAGGACGTCATTGTTATCGGTGGCGGCGACACTGGAACGGACTGCGTAGCAACAGCACTTCGTCACGGCTGCAAATCAGTTACTCAATTCGGTACACATGGCAAGGCACCTCTTGAGCGCGATTCGATTAACAATCCTTGGCCACAGTTCCCTAATGTGTATACACTTGACTATGCACAAGAAGAAGCTAAAGCGTTGTACGGAGAAGATCCACGTGCCTTTTCGGTATTGACGAAAAAATTCGTCGGTGACGGCAATGGCAAGCTAAAGGAACTTCATACTGTACAAATCGAACGTACTGTTGACGAATCAGGTCGAAAAATATACAGGGAGCTGGAAGGCACTGAAAAGGTGTGGCCAGCAGATCTAGTATTCATTGCTGTAGGCTTTGAAGGCCCTGAAACAACTTTGATCGAGCAGCTTGGACTTGAACAGGATCGTCGTACAAACGTAAAAGCTAGGTACGGCAAATATAACACTAATGTTGAAAAAGTATTCGCTGCAGGCGATATGCGTCGCGGGCAAAGTTTGGTCGTTTGGGCTATTAATGAAGGCCGTGAAGCTGCTCGTGAAGTAGACAAATATTTGACAGGTTCATCGATGCTGCCTTAGTGATTATGGTCATACTTTCTTTTGCAAAATGGGAAAATAGCAATTATACTAGCTAATAGAAGCGCCTTCGGGCGCTTTTCTTGCTTGATAGACCCCCCTTAAATCGATCATACTTTTTTGGATATGAACAATGAAATGTGTAATCACGGTTATGATTAAATATGGCCTGGACACGATAACAGAATTGAAGGTTGTTCAATTTAATCCTGTGATTGAACGCAGAAACGATCGTTGGGTTGATAATTGTATTTAGACCTGAGCTGGAAACACGAACCCCACTTTCAGTAGACTAGACAGCATTCTCAATTCTTGTTATCTGTACGTTGGGCGGAACGATTGTTCAAATTGTTCCGCAGGACGAAGATTGCGATTGTGAATCTCGATGTACATTTAGCGAAAAGGAATAAATACGGGCATTTATTGAGCAGGAACTAATACAAGCCGAGATTGGAAATCTAACTTCCCCACAAGAAGGAAAGTTGTGGTAAAATCGGTGTGAGATGTGTGTGGAGGGGAGATCTTCATGCCTGCAGATAACGCCTACGTATTAACACCTACAGATGTAAAAAATATTCGCACCTACGTGCATTCAAAATATGCAGCTATGTCTCATGACAAACGTGCGGAGATAGTTGCAGATGCTGTTACTCGCATTATACATAAACAATTGCCCGACTTTGCAATTGATATAAAGCGGCAACTTACAAGCACGCTTATTCGTACAACAGTGCTTGAGCATCAAAGACCGGTTAGTGCAGATGATATTTTTTTGCTGTGCATGGAACTGGATCAACAAGATGAAAGCATAGCAGTACCGCTAAGAGAGTGGACTCGAACGCAAGAAGCCAGATTTAATGGCATGAAGAGTACTGCTCAGACAAGCGTTGGTACAGCGAATGCTTCTTTGGGCGCTGAAATTATACAGTTACCAATAGCAAGTACTATGCTGATTAGGAAGAATAGACGCTCTAAATATCTTTTATTTATGACATTAAGTATTTGCGTAGCAGCCGTAACATTGCTGTTCGGATGGTCTCTGACTGATCGATCGGAACAAAAAGATTCTACTTCAACGATTGATACACAATTGCAACAAAAACCCGGTGCACCAGTGGTAGCGCTTAATGGGTTACCAAAAAATCTTAAGTATACAGGAATCGATCGGAACAAGCTCATTGCTTTTTTGAAGCAAAGAGATTCTATTCTTGCCGAACCTAAATATATTGATGCTATCTTGGAGACGTCTAAAGATTTCGATATTCATCCTGCTTTTATGTTTGCTATCACAGGGCAGGAGCAAGGTTTTGTCCCACGTACACATAAGAAGGCAAAAGAAATTGCGAATAATCCGTTTAACGTATTCCATAGCTGGGAAGAGTTTAATACGACGATCGATGAGTCATCGCAAATTGCAGCACGCACCATTGTTCGTCTTAGCAAGGACAAGCCAGAACATATAGATCCCTTTACTTGGATTAATCGTGAATACGCAGAAGACCCTAACTGGTCAAAGGGCGTACGTTCGATATTCGCTTTGATCTTAAATGAGATAGGCACACCTCAAGAGGGTAACTAATTACCGCAAAGGAGCGATCCTAGATTTGAAGACACTTATTATTGCGGAAAAACCCGACATGGGAAGAAATATAGCAGCCGCCATCGATCCAAAAGCAAAAAATAATCGCACCTATTTAGAAGGTGAACATTATATCATTACTTGGGCGATTGGACATTTGATCGGATTAGCCGAGCCGGATGCCTATGATGATCGTTATAAGAAATGGAATATTAATGACTTGCCTATCATTCCATCTCCGTTTAAGCTCGTACCTAACAAAAAAACAATTGATCAACTTAAAGTAATTGGCGATCTTGCTAAACGGTGTAATTCACTTATTAATTGTTGCGATGCGGGGAGAGAAGGGCAATACATCTTTGCATTAATTCAGAAGCATCTAAAGCTTAAGCAGCCCGTCAAGAGATTATGGATATCAGATCTTACACCAGAAACGATTCGTAAAGGATTCGCTGAGCTGAAGGAAGGATCTGAGTACGATAATTTGACGAAAGCTGCCACAGCTCGCAGTGAAGCGGACTGGCTTATCGGCATGAACGGATCTAGAGCTTTTACAACTAGACATAACGTACTGTTATCGGTTGGACGGGTTCAGACTCCTGTCTTAGCGCTTATTTATGATCGCCAAAAAACGATTGAAGCGTTTGATTCGCTGAAGTTTTTTGAGGTGGAAGCGCATTTCGACCAGCAAGAGACCAAATATCGTGGAATGTGGCAAGGCGACCGAATAACGGATCCTAAGCAAGCTGAGGCTATTGTAGCGAAGGTGAGAGGTAAGGAAGGGAGTATTGCTTCCTATGAAATTAAGGACGTTAAAGAATATCCTTATAAATTATATGATTTGACGTTACTTCAGCGTGAGGCGAACGGTAAGCTCGGCTTTTCTGCCAAAAAAACGTTGGACACTGCTCAAGCCTTATACGAGAAGCATAAAGTCATTTCCTATCCGCGTACTAACTCTAATTATGTGACAGAGCAAAACATACCGGAAATGCACAAAACATTGTCTGCGTTACAGGGGACTGCTTATGATGAGTGGGTTAAGGGTGCAAATCGTAACTTAGTTCATAAAGGAAATAAATTTATTTGTAATCCTACTAAGGTTGAAGATCATCATGCTATCTTGCCTACATATAGGAAAGCGAACGGTTTAGCTCCAGATGAACAAAAGCTTTATGATCTCATTGTTCGCAGATTTCTGTCGCAATTTTACCCTGCTGCTGAATATAAATCGCATAGTGTTATTACTGAAGTTGAAAAAGAATCTTTTAAAACTTCGGTTAAGGAACTTGTTAGTTTAGGTTGGAAAGTTATATATAGTGATCAGAAAAAAGATAAAGATAAACAAAAAGTGAGCAAAAAAGATGAAGATACGGATGAAGAAGAGGAAGTAAATGAGCCTTTTTCCGTTCGAGCACAAGAAGCAGTTCAATGTACGGATGCTTTGATGAAAGAAAAGGATACACAACCGCCAAAGCATTATACCGAAGGTACTTTGCTTAAGGCAATGGAGAGTGCAGGTAAACAAATTGAGGATGAGGAAGTTCGGGATGCGATGAAAGATTCGGGTCTTGGTACTCCAGCAACCCGTGCGGCAACGATTGAGCGGTTAAAAAATGTCGGTTATGTAAGCATGCAAGGAAAACGGATTATGATTTCCCAAAAGGGTAGTACGGCTATTGAACTCATTCGAGGCGCCGGAGTGGAGTTGCTCACTTCCCCCGAGATGACCGGGATGTGGGAAAGAAGATTAAACGATATTTCTAGGGGCAGTGCATCCGACACTCAATTCATGGAAAATGTGAAGAAGTTTGCAACGATGATCGTAGAGAAGGTTCGTCAACAGTCTCGTGCAGATAAACTGATGTTTGAAGCAGACGCAACACCTGATAATAAACGAACAACGAGCGGTAAAAGGTCAGCAGGTACTGCTTCTACAAGTAAAAGCGGAACAACCAGAAATAGAACAAGTGGCACTAAACCTTCTACTAATGAGCAAAGCGAATCGAAGCAAAGGGGAGTAGCTGTTGCTGATAAGAAGGCAAGTATGAATGGTGTACCTGCTATTATAACCAGCTGCCCACGTCCTGGTTGCGGTGGTTCGATCTTTATGGGGCGGAAGGGTTATGGTTGCTCTAACTATAAAATTGGATGTAAATTTGTCATTTGGAAGGAAAGTTTTGGCCGCAGCTTAACTGACAGCCAAGTTAAAGCGTTAGTGGAAAAGGGGAAAACTGCTAAGCTTAAGCTCGTATTAGAGGATGGGACGACGACAGAAGGTAAAATCATCGTCCAAAATGTTGAAACGGGTCAGCTTGCCGTGGATTAATGGATTAACGATTAGATGCGATTCAGGAAGCCTTGAATTGTACTTGGCACATCCTTTAATTGATCTAATGTAAAGAAGGCGCCTTTTGGCTCTACATTAATTTGAACGACGTTGTAATGCCATTCTTCCTGAGTTCGCATGTGAATGGCATGAATACCAGCTGTAAGTGCAGGTACAACGTCTGTTCGAATGGAGTTACCGATCATCCATGTGTGTTTCCGATCAAATGGACCATTCGCCAAAATATTTTCAAGTGCTGCATTGTCTTTTAATTGTCTAATATAGATACGTGATTCGAAATAGCGCTCAAGTTGCATACGCTCAATCTTGCGTTGTTGAATTAATATTTCGCCGCCCGTATACAGATGAAGCTCATGCCCTTCAGAAGCAAGTGCATCTAATGTGTGCTCCATGTTAGGGTATGGCTCTGTATCGTGATCATAAACGCTCATACCAAGCTTCCAGAGGAAGTTCTCTTCCGTAGAAGATCGTTGTTTTCCTGTCATATCACAGAAGTGAATATAAGTATCAACAAAAGATTGAGGGAAATGTTCACTCTTAAAGCCAGTAGTGCCAATCAGGACGATATCAAGTTCAGTTTGTTTCTCTCTGACAGAGTCAGGTGTAACGAGATCAGATCCACCGAACCATGTAGTCATCGAATCAATAAATTGATCAACCACATAAAAAAAGTATTTGTTGCAATAAATCAACGTATCATCAAGGTCAAATATAATTTTTTGCTTCATCTAATACAAGTCTCCTTTGCGGCAGTAAATGCTGCTGTATGAACAATCTACCGCATATGCTAGTGTATAGTCAATGAAAGCGTTGTTAATATAGCAGCATAATTATAGTAGCGTTCATACCTATTATAATCAAAAAAGAGGCGAGATCGGTTATTCCGATCTCGCCTCTTCTCGTATTAAGCATATTTTAATTGTGAAGCAGTTAGTTGGTTTTTAATGAATGCAATTCGTCTGCGAATATAGAAATCTCGACTGTCGCTCCTCAGGTCTCTAGGGTCGATCACCTCCTCATTGCTATTGTCAATAATGACAAGACGCCCGTCGTTATAAAATTTAAAAGTTAAATCGCGATTAGGACGACTCTTTTCTACGTAACGGAAATTTTCACAGTTGGTTTTCATGATGATCTAGCCTCCTTTGAGTGGTTGTTTTATCGAAATAGAACGTTTGTTCTTATTTGTTATTATAGCAAACATTTGTTCGTGTGGAAAGTGTTTTTTATTTACCGTACACTAAGATTAGTAGAAGTTTCAGCAAGCAGCAGGGGGGAAGAAAAGATGCTAAGAGTCAAAGGTTTGACGAAACGAATTCCTGGTGGACCTACGATCCTTAACGATATTAGTTTTGAGGCTTACGAGGGGGATTTTATCGCTGTCAAGGGGAGCAGTGGAAGTGGAAAGTCTGCGCTTCTTAAATGTTTGGCGCTGCAAGAGCGATGGACCTCAGGATCGTATAAGTTTAATGGCAAAGACGTATTTAATGATGGATGGGCAACAAAGATTAAAGTAAAGAGACAAGTTGCATACATAGAGGAAAAGCCTTTTCTATATCCTGAGAAGAGCGGACTGAAAAATGTAATCATTGGATCAGTTAGTCAGACACCTGCTTGGAGAAGATGGACAGGCAAGATGCGCAGCGATGATTATATGGGTGCGATGGATATGATTGAAAATCGTGGACTGTTGGATAAGGCACATGTATTAGCAAAACATTTAAGCGGTGGGGAACGTCAACGTATGGCAATTGCTAGGGCACTCGTGCATGGAGCGAAAGTAATCGTTGCAGACGAGCCTGTTGCAGGACTAGATCCACATGCAGCGAATAATGTGCTTGGTGAACTAAAAGCTCTTTGCAAAGAAAAAGGGATTATCGTAATCGCAGTTATGCATCAAGGGGAATGGGCTGAACGTTACGCAGATCGGATACTCGGATTAAATAAAGGTAATCTTGTAGTAGATGTGTATGGAAGGCGACTAACAGAACGAGAGAAGACACTTTTTTAATTGATAGAAAAGAAGAAACAGTTAGATGAAATGCGTTATATTGTCTTATGGCGGTTTCTGAACTGAAGTGATAACAGCAGTGACTGAACAATACGCGCGACAACAACAGTATCTGAATGATACCCTCATCTCATATTATATAAGGACTCCTTAGCGGCATAACCTATGCAGCGATTAAGGAGTCCTTTTACTATTGTATCTGCATGTCTACTGGGATCTATTCATATAGTAGAGTAGGGGGTGGAGAAATGATAGGAATGTATATAGGGCTGTTATTGGCTTTAGGTGTGTGCGTCCTCCTTATTGCCATTACACATAAAGCTCAAAAGGGAATGAATTACTCCAGCTATCAAAGTATGGTTAAATATGGGATAGAAACGCAGTTATTTCAGGATAAACATGATCTTCATCGTTTTGGCATTGCACAATTGCTTGCGAGAAGATGGGGTCGAATGTCGGCCTTTGGGATGTCCTGTAATGTAATGGCTTTGATTGGCAGTGCATCGTTGTTATTCGGGCCAGCGATTCATACAGGCGGATTGTCTATTGCTGGATATGGGCTACCTATTATAGGCTTATTTTCACTATGTGTGAGCGTATGTCTAGCAGAACTATCTTCAGCAATACCTACATCAGGTCATATCTATCATGCTGCTGGTAAGCTGGGAGGTCGCAAGTGGGGAGTTCGTGCGGGCTGGTTTCACGCAGTTGGTCACCTTGCATTGCTTGCCCTATACATAGGCGGCTGTGCTTACATTGCTGATACAATTGCCTCAGCAATGATAGGCTATAAATCATCAGCGATATCATTTTGGGGATTCATCATCATCATTGTTTCTACCCAAGCTGCAATGAATCATTGGGGAACTATGGTGCTTGGCTGGATTAGTAAATGTGCCGTTTGGGTGCAACTATTCATTGCAGTCTCAATACTGGCAGGATTAGTATGGTTTTTCTGGCCAGGTGGATACTCACCGGTGCTTTTATATCATTTTCAAAATTTCAACTTTGATGGAAATGTACAAATCAATTCTTACATACTTGGATGTTTGCTTCTGTTGAAACTATTTATAGGAATGGATGGAGCTTCATTAGGAGCAGAAGAAACGATAGAGCCTCGTATACGTGTTCCATGGGCTATCTTTTTGTCCACCGCTTATACGTTTGTAATCGGGTATGTCTTACTCCTGTTTATGGGGTTAGTTACTGGACTTACAGGTGGATCTGAACAAGCGATAAGTTATGCCCGTTCGATAATGGGTTTGGATGGGATAGAGCTTTTTGTTCAAACAGCAATGGCAGGATGGGGGGGATCATCTATCATTGCGTTAATGATTGTTATTTCCTTGTGGGTAAGTGGTCAACATTCTATGTTTGTATGTTCGCGAGCACTGTTTAGCTTAGCTAGAGATGAATCAATGCCTTTCAGCAATCGACTTGCTAAAGTTTGTGTTAGGCGGCAGCAGCCTATTCATGGTGGTTGGTTTAGTGGCTTGTTGTCAATCTGCATCATTATCGTCGTGTTAGTCATCCGAGATGGCGGATTAATATTGCCGCTTTTATCGATTGCGATCATTACTCTTCATATCTCGTACGCAATTCCCATTGGTCTTCGATTAAAGGAGAGGTGGGATGCAAAATATATATCAAAGTACGGCGCAAACGTTTCCGAGCATCTCTGGACTGATGCGCCTTGGCGACTTGGTACTTGGAGTATGCCAATACATGGAATAGCATTTCTTTGGTTGATTGGAAGTGCGATCTTAACAGCAATTTTTGTTGATCTAATTGGAGTTATTAGTGTAGCGATCTTGTTACTTGCGATGACCACAATGGATATGGGTTATAGCAGAGAGCGAAAGCTGACCTCGCACAAAAGCCTGGCACATGTCCCGAATAAACGAACGGATAAAAAGGCTCATTAAAACGAGGAAATGAGCGGGAAATGATAGGTAATATCAGGTGGTCATTTCCCGGGGAAGCGCAATAAGCTACATGAAGTAGACGATTTCGACATGCTGACGTATAAGAAGAAGTAACCTGTCGAAATGATTGATTTCATGGCTAATCCATAACCTTATTAGATAGTTAACCTAGTTAATTTGTTTTCTAAACAACAAGGGAATAACCTTTCAACAATGGGGAGGTTATTTTTTTTGCCAACATATCCCTGTAATGTTTATAATACAAATAGACGAGATTACTAGATTTAGAATAGAGGTCAGTCTGATGAATAATACTCAAACTATTGCAACTCTAGCTTCACTGCTTATTGGTAAACCTAAAATGATTCAACATGGCTCTAAAGAAGTGCTCAGCGGAATTTTTAAGGAACCGACAAAGGAAAGCCATTTTGTTAGTCGTATGGGTATTCAAGGAGATGGGCAAGGAGATTTGGTCCATCATGGTGGAGAAGATAAGGCGGTATGTGCCTATTTTCAAACCCGTTATCCTTACTGGGAAGCGTTGTTTAATCGTTCGTTTGCGCATGGGTCCTTCGGCGAAAACTTCACTTTGTCTCATTGGACAGAAGATGATTTATTTATTGGAGATATTGTAACGATTGGGGAAGTAACATTGCAAATTAGTCAGCCAAGGCAACCTTGCTTTAAACTCGGACTTAGAAATGAAATGCCTGCTTTACCGATGTTGTCACAACAAACGGGTTATACGGGATTTTATTTCAGAGTCCTTAAAGAAGGATACGTACATGCTGGGCAACAATTTAATATTGTTGATAGACATCCTGCAAAAGTATCGCTCGCCTATGCAAATCAGATGATGTATGTGGAAAAAGACAATGTTGAAGCAATACGAAAAGTTCTTGAAGTGAAAGAGCTCGCTGCTAGTTGGCAGAATCAATTCACAAGTCGTCTCGAGAAGTTATTGAATAATTGAAATATAAACGACATGGCAATTTTGCCGAAACTATTTGAGGGGGAACAATGATGAGTTTAGCAAAAGCACTCGGTTATAATGAAAATGATCGTCTTCTAATCGTTAATGCTGATGATTATGGTTTATGTCATTCTGTTAATGAGTCAACACAGCAATTACTTAAGGAGGAAGTCATTAGCTCCGCTACAATAATGATGCCTTGTGCATGGGCTCGGTCAGGTGCACTTTGGAGCGCACAGAACCCTCAATATGATGTTGGCGTTCATTTTACATTTACTAGTGAGTGGGAGCCTTATAGTTGGGGACCTGTTACAAGCAATGCTGATGTTTCCTCATTAGTTAATGAAGAAGGATATTTCTATAAGGACTCTCTTGGATTCGAGCAACATGCTGAAGCAGAACATGTCAAGATTGAGCTTGTGAATCAGATCGAAAAGGCACTTAAGCTAGGAATGAATCCAACACATGCAGACAATCACATGGGAAGTTTATATGGATTGCGAACAGGTAAACATTTTATGGTTGAAGTACTCGATGTATGTGCTGCTTACGGGCTGCCATTCCGGTTACCACGCTATATTACGATAGAAGAGGGTCAGGTTGCCCCACCAGAGATGAAAGAACAAGTACAAGCTATTGCTAATCTTGCGGATTCAAAAGGTGTTGTCATTTTAGATTATTTGATAGGCTTACCTTTCCAATTGGAAGATGGACAAACGTATGATAGTTTCAAAACGAATATGAAAGACTTGCTAGGCGTATTAAAGCCAGGTGTTACCGAGCTGATCATTCATCCTTCATTATTAACAGAAGAATTCCAAGCTTTCCATCGTGAGCCGGCAAAAAGAAATATGGAACATGACATATTCCGTGATCCAGAAATTATGAATGTGCTTAAGGACGCAGGGATTAAACTTATTCACTGGCGAGAACTGCAGAAGCTTCAACAGGAACGTACAAACAAATCGAATTCACTATAAAGGAGATTTGGATATGTCTTTCCAAGTTATTAAGCTGCTGGCTGAGCAGGTGAAAAGGAACGTCGGAGAAGTAATCATAGGAAAAGAAAATGTTATTGATTTATTGTTAATTGGGTTAATTACTTCAGGGCATGTATTACTAGAAGATGTACCCGGCACAGGAAAGACGATGTTAGCAAAAAGTTTCGCAAAATCTTTATCCCTTTCGTTTAAACGCATTCAATTTACTCCAGATTTGCTTCCTTCTGATTTGAGCGGTATTTATTTCTATAATCAGAAGGAAAGTGAGTTTCAATTCCGCCCGGGACCTGTTTTCACAAACTTGTTGTTAGCAGATGAAATAAACCGAGCTACTCCACGAACACAATCTAGCTTGCTTGAATGTATGGAGGAGAAACAGGTTAGTGTAGATGGTGAAACGAAATTATTGGATCGTCCTTTTATGGTCATCGCCACACAAAATCCGGTAGAACATCAAGGGACATTTCCACTTCCTGAAGCACAACTCGACCGGTTTCTATTCAAAATAAAGATGGGCTATCCTTCTACAGAAGAAGGTCTACAGTTATTAAAACGTTTTAAGGATCAAGATCCGCTAAAGACGCTTTTGCCTATAGCTAGCGCAGATGAAATCGAGGCTGCACAAGCGTCTTATGTTCACGTTAGAATGGAAGATGATGTGATGGGATACTTACTTGAAATAGTCGAAGAAACACGGAAGCGAGAGGATGTTTCCATTGGAGTTAGCCCTAGGGGAAGCCAAGCGCTACTTCGTGCATCCCAAGTACATGCCATTTTTCAAGGACGAGATTTTGTAACTCCGGATGATATAAAGGCAATGGCGAAGCCAGTATTAGCCCATCGCTTGTCACTCCGTGGTATCGCTCGATCACAAGGCAGTGCCGAAACGATTATCGATGAAATTATTCGTCAAATTAATGTTCCCGCAGAAGCCGACCTATGGGCAAGATAGGAGACAGCTTATGTCCATTATTGTCTTCGTAGCAATTACTGTCATTGTTGTTCTTACTCAAGGGTATATTTTTAAACGTTTCGCACTACATAAGCTTGGTTATGAAAGACGCTTCAATAAGAAGGTTTGTTTCAGAGGTGATGAAATTGAACTAGTTGAGCAGCTGATGAATTCAAAGTGGCTACCAGTACCTTGGTTAAGAGTGGAGTCTCAAATATCGGTACATTTGCGTTTTGGCAAACAAGAAAACTTTTCTGTGAGCAGTGGTCAAGTGTATCAAAATCATCGAAGCTTCTTTAGCTTAGGCCGTTATATGAAACTAACCCGAACGCATCGCATTACTCCAACGAAACGTGGTTGGTACAAACTTAGCACTGTATCTTTAACAAGTGGTGATTTACTTGGTAACTTAAACTGTATAACGCAAATCCCGTTAGATGATGAGTTAATCGTTTACCCAAAGCCAGCTTCAGTACCTTTTCATGAATTGCCTAGTCAAAGTTGGCAAGGTGAGCATCTGGTTAGAAGATTTATAGTACCTGATCCCTTTGTTATTGCTGGAGCACGGAATTATGAGTGGGGAGACTCGATGAAGACGGTTAATTGGAAAGCAACAGCAAGAGCAGGTACCCTTCAAGTTCATCGATATGATTTTACAGCCGATCGAAGCATTATGATTTGTTTAAATGTAGATGACAGGGAAGGTATGTGGAGAGTTGTTTCCGATGAATCCGTTATCGAACTTGGAATTGAATGGGCTGCAGGTGCAGCGGAAGCAGCTATCAACCAAGGTATGGATGTTAGCTTTAGTACGAATATGCCGATGTCTGGTATGACGGAAGCAACCCATGTTGAAGCCGGTCGTGGCCAAGAACATCTATTTATGTTATACGAGGTTATGGCAAAGTTGAATATTGTACGAACTGGTTTATTTCTTGAATTGTTGAAAATTGAGGTACTGAAGCGATATTCGAATCGTGACATTGTGGTCATTACTTCATTCTGGAATGATGAATTAGAACATACAGCTCATTCCTTATATATGAACGGTAATTCCGTATCTATTTGGCGACTGCCTGAGAGTCATTGCGCAGAACAACCAACAACTTCCATTTATAAAAGCAGTGAGGGGAGAAATGTATCATGATCATGTCAAAATTGATAAGATCATTATCCCCTTTAGGCAATGCTTTATTTGAAATGGTTTTTTTACTTCCAATTATAACAATTACAGCTCTGAACTTACTTCCAGCAACTTCAATTGTAGGCTGGATTGTTACTCTGCCGTTAGTATTCCTCGCACCTGCTGTCATCTATCGTAATAAAGTTCAAACTCGCATGATATCTAGAATAATGACAGCTGTTGTATTAGGTGTTGCTCATAGTAGTATCATAGTTTTTTTGTCGGTATCAAAATTTTTGACTATTCCAATACTGCTAAGTAGCTTAGTAGTTTGCTACATAGCAGACAGAGGTTATTTACAACATAAGCGTGGTTATGACAAGTTGGCGGAATCACCATTTATGTTTGGTTGTATTGTTGTTTACATAATTGTTCAACCACTAAATTTTATAATAGTTGATGAGCTACTAGTTATATATCCTAATCTACTAAATGTCGGAGCTATCATTGCAATTATTTTTTATATTATCCTTACAAACGAAAGACATTTCGCTAAAGAATTGGTAGAGACTCGTAACAATAGGGCAACGATCATTTCTAGAAGGCGAAATCGGACCTTAATTGGTTTATTAACGATATTAATTATATGTATTTCTATGTTTCTTCAAGCTCAAGCCTGGCTGGGTGAGAAGTTGAAAGAGATTTTGCGAGCTTTATTAAATCGCTCTAATCGTGACGAACCTGAAACTCCACCGGAAGCAGAATTACTTGCACCGGACTTTATACTTCCATCCACAGAGTCTAAAGTGCCTTCAATTTTTTGGACTATTTTTAACAATATTATATTGTTCCTTGGGACAATTATTATTGCTTTAATAGTAGTAGCTATTCTTTACAAGTCGATTAAGGTAGTCTTTCGTATTATTCAATTAATTAGAGCGAAGCTATTAGAAAAGCAATATGGAAATAACAGGGATGATAGTGATTATAAAGATGAAGTTGAAAGTTTACTTCATACTTCGAAATGGCGTAAAAAATTAAGTGGAACTTATTTTTCTAATAGAAAAATAAAAGAGGTGGGTTGGAACGATTTAACGACGAACGGGGTGCGAGTACGTTATTTGTATAAAGAATGGTTAAAGAAAAAGGTTCATAACGGTTATTCATTTAATGCGTATTCAACACCTAGAGAAATTGCAGCAGAACTTGCAGTGACGAATCCAAATGATCGTTCCCATTCCAATGAGCTTGAAGATTTTATTACTACCTATGAAGAGGCTCGCTATGGCAATGAAGATCCAACCGATGATAAGATTAATAAATACAAAAGTTGGCTAGAGCGGATGCGCAAGAAGTCGCCATAAAGCATATAACAAATGAGGTACCCATTCATGTAAAGTAATAATTAAATGCTACATTGGAATAATGGTCAGATGTCTATCTCGCTGAACATTATTATAATGTATAATAATATGGAGGCGTATGTATGTACGTTTAGAGATAGGGGGAAACACCATGCGGCGACGGTTTGTAATAGAGGCAGTAATGATTGCTACGTATGGACATCTTCTTGTGCCAAGTCGTCCTGTTGAATACGTTATACCCTATTCATCAATTGCTGAACTTTATGAGATGAGAGAAAGCTCTGATCCTGTAATGGAAGATCCTGATGATGATAGTCATGTGAAGTCGAAAATTAATGAATTAATTACTTTTTTTGAGAACGCTTTGAATCGTAAAAAAATTGAAAAAGCGCTGCAAATGCCTTGGCGAGAAAGCTCACCACTGCTTCTCGATGAAATGATACAATTCACCGTCATTCATGCTGTAGACAATGCGCAATACGGAGAGATATTTGATCCCATTGAAACGGAACTTTTATTAACTGCCTTACGGCTAAATACTCCACTCCTTTCGGATCAATATGAATTTCAAGAAATACTAATCGAAGCAGAAGTTCCAGTTCAAGTGTATGACATCGAAGATTTCGAATTTGCAGTTGAAGAGGGCATTTCTTCAGTTGATATGCAATTATAAGGTTCCAGCATACAGCTCCAATTGGGCTGTACATAAGAAAAGAAGGCAAGAGGATGTAAACGCAATAATTTGCGCTAATCCTGCTTGCCTTCTTTGTTTCTTCGATCAATCGCTTCAGCCATCGTCTTATCTGTGAGGTGAGCGTAAATTTGTGTTGTTTCTGGTGAAGCATGGCCAAGCTGCTCCTGAGTTTTGTAAATATCATTTTGCAAATAATAATCTGTTGCAAAGGAGTGTCTGAGCTTATGAACGGAAAGGTACGGCTTGCCGAACCGCTTTGCATATTTAAGCACCATTGCTTGGATCGCACGTTTCGTCATACGAGAACCTTCGTTTTTCCCATTTGCAATAGCTAGAAAAAGTGCTTTTTCTCGTTTTGGAGCCTTGTAGCGAATATCACGTAAAGCTAAATATGCAGTAAGATCTTCAATCGCTTCTTGGCGGAAGTAGACCGGAGTTTTAAACGTGTCGTCGTTTTTACCTTTTCGAAATACATAACATAGCTTCTTCTTCATATCGATATCTTCCACATTCAAATTAACTAATTCAGAAACACGAAGCCCGGAGTGAAGAATAAAGCTTATCATACATGCATCACGTGTCATATTGAGTTCGTAAGAAAAGAGTGCCTGTTTGTTTTTGACAATATCAGTACCGTAATGTACTCGTATGTAATCTAAAAATTCCGCGATTTCTTCCTCTTGAAGCAACTTTCCTTCGAGCTTGGCGGCTGTGTCCTTCGGCTTATGTGTACGTTTAATCGTAACTTTTGCCATGACATTACGTTTCAATAAGGGGTAAAATTGCTCGTCCTCAGCTATTTGGCTCAAATAATGAAATAGTGACCTTAGAGAAGATAGTTTCCGTGAAATCGTCGTTCGATTGTTTCGTTCTGGCTTATAAGTTGAGAGAAACATCCGATAATTGTCGATGCTCTCCATTCGTAAAGTTTCTAGTTCCAATAGAGTAATATCTTTAAGTGTTCGTGCTTCTGTGAGCCCTTCACCCATCATCCACTTCATAAACGTTTCGTAATCTCTCATATACTCAACAAGAGAAGAAGGGGAAAGGTCAGGCAGCTTATAATTAATAAATTGTTCAATATACCAAGGCATTGTAGGCAACTTTGCCTCAAGCTCAAGGCGATCCTTCTGTTTAATAATATTGATAGGCGTAGGCCTCCTCATGATGCTTACAGGGTTTGGATGGTTCTCGTTGGTAACCTTAAACATTATTGTATCAATTGCTCGTATAGGGTACAATATAGGCTTGTATAAATATAGACTTGGATGGTGAATGTTTTACATGAAAAATTTCAGTAGGGAGCTGGCTGTTGAGCAAGGTGCAGAACCTTTGGCGAATACAATTCAACTGCTTATACGTCAATTAAGACCTAAACAATGGACCAAAAATTTGCTTTTATTCGCTGCGCTCCTGTTTTCTTTTCAACATATAAATGCTGAATCAGTCATTAATTCGACGATCGCATTTATTCTTTTTTGTTTCGTTTCTGGGACAGTTTATATTATGAATGATTATGTAGATCGTGAAGCAGATCGATTGCATGAGACAAAGAGGTTCCGGCCAATAGCCTCGGGCAGGTTGAATCCTAAGTTGGCTTTAGCATTTGGAGCTGTGCTGCTTATTGGTTCATTACTCGTGTCGTTGTTATTAGAGCCATTATTTAGTGTTGTTCTGTTCATTTATTTTGTAATAAACATGTTGTACTCACTCGTTCTTAAACATGTCGTTATTATAGACATTATGCTTATAGCTGCAGGATTTGTCCTTCGTGCGTTGGCAGGCGGACTAGTTATCCAGGTTCCATTTACGCCATGGTTTCTACTTTGTACGATGCTTCTGTCATTATTTCTAGCAATAGGAAAAAGAAGACATGAACTCATCCTTCTTGAATCAAATAGTGAAGCGCATCGTAAGGTACTAAGTCAATATTCAGTAGCCTTGCTAGATCAACTTTTAGGAATAGTTGCAGCTTCAACGATTATTTGCTACTCCTTATTTACTTTTACTTCAGGTCGTACGATTCATCTGATGTGGACGATACCGTTTGTTCTGTATGGCATCTTCCGTTATCTTTATTTGATTCATATGGAGCAAAAAGGCGGCGCACCTGACAAGGTTTTGTTAGAGGACAAGCCAATAATGATCACAGTTATTTTATATGCTATAGTTTCAGTTATTATAATGGCTATTTTTGAATGAGAGAGAAGAGGAGTGGGCCATTGAAATGGGTCATTTAATGAATCCAAATGAACGCAGTAGCTATTCTTCATTTGCTGCTTACTTATTTCACAACAGCAAGGATAATGTAGTTGCTGCGCTGTTACTTTTTTGTTTTTCCGCCTTTTATATATTTTTAAATATGCCTTACGTAACTTATATTGATCAAAATTCAGCAGTACTCTCCAAGTTTAGTCCATTTTACGGAGCTCCATTTACGCTTAACTTATTTAATTTCGATCCATCGTTTTATTATGGCTACTCTAATGTTACTGTTATCCATCCTATTGCGAATTTATTGGCAGGAAGTTTGGCCAAGGTGGCTGAGCAAGCAGGGGGCAACCTGTTTTTCCTAGTGCTGCAAAGCGCACTTAACGCATTTTGCGTCGTACTACTTTATTATTATTTGCGTAGAAGAGGAGAACAATTGGGTCAAAGTGGATTTGCACTTCCTTTATCGTTCGCAGCATTTTTTGGTGTAAGCTCGTACTCCGTATTTTCCGCTCTAATCCCAGACTCATATGCATACGCGCAATTTGTCATTATCATATCCGTTGTATATTTGGCTTATGGCGAGATGACTAGTAAACATAATTATTGGTCAATGGCAGTTCTAGCATTTCTTAATTTTGCCATTACTTCGACAAATATCGCAACTTACTTCGGTGCAATGTTTGTATCACTTTATAAAAAAACAAAATCAGAAATGGTACGTCCAATCGTTCGTGTAATGGTATATTCTGCAATATTAGTTGTCTTATTTTCAGGACTACAGCTGTTATTGTTCGATGGGAAATCATGGTTCAATAATGTACAGCAGGGACTATCAAATGGTGGATTTTCTTATGTTGCTTCTTTTTCGCTTTCTCATCATTGGAAGTCCATTTATATGCTCTTTATTAGCCCTGTATTGTCGCCAGAGATGGTGCTGCTCGATCCAGGTATTGTCGCATTTACGACCAATCTTTCAGTTCCATATCCGCTTTATGTGACCATTATCGGTTTCGTATTACTTGGGCTCGCAATAGCTGGTTTCATACGTGGTATTCGAACAAAACAAGCCTGGATGTTAGCGGTATATATTGGCTTTGCAATTGCATTGCATATCGTAGTTGGATACGGACTTGCAACATTTAATTATGATCTTTATTTGTATGCTGGCCATTATTTATTTGCAATATTCCTGCTCGCAGCATCCTTCATAATGGGATTGAAAAGTGGGAAACTTCGGAAAATTGGTCTTATAATTATAATGATTTGCACCCTAGTTACGCTTGGTAACAATGTCATTAAACATACGGAATCTTTAGACTATATTCGTGATTCTTATGTGCAATTGAATGCTAATAAAGAAACAGGTGCCAGTAAATAGAAAATAAATGTAATTTTTGTTTACAGGTTACATTTAATTTTGTCATATGGTAAACTCTTACGAGTCATTGAGCGGTTAATGACTAATAAGGGAGTGAATCCAAGATGGACAAAAAATATATCGTAATTGTTTTAGGTATAGCCGTAGTAATTTCAATCTTCTTTATGATACAAAATAAATCTGTACAAGCATTTGCACCCGAA
This sequence comes from Paenibacillus sp. L3-i20, assembly GCF_022180385.2. Classification (GTDB taxonomy): domain Bacteria; phylum Bacillota; class Bacilli; order Paenibacillales; family Paenibacillaceae; genus Pristimantibacillus. The sequence goes on along the minus strand of NZ_BQME02000002.1, from coordinate 1,050,251 downwards.
TCATTAGCTTACAGTTCAGCTGCTCATTCAGTTATGGATGCAGAGCATCGACAGAAGGAGCTGGATTATTTCAGCCCAAAACTGGATACTCTCAATGAGGTAGTGGATCGACATTCTATGTTGCTGTTTCAGAGGGATCATGCGTTAAAGGCAATTGGTATAGAAGGTCCTGGAACTTGGAGGGCTCTTGAGAAAGCCTCAGTCAGCCGAGATGAGCTTGATATGCTCGCCAAAATTATTCATGGGGAAGCTCGTGGAGAAAGTTATGAAGGTAAAGTAGCAGTAGGTGCAGTTGTAATGAACAGACTGGAATCTGCCAATTTCCCCAAAACGGTAGAAGATGTTATCAAAGCGCCGCGTGCATTCACCGCCATTGATGATGGACAATACAACTTGAAACCGGATAAAGCTGCTTATCAAGCTGCACTTGATGCTGTGCAAGGTCACGATCCAACAAACGGAGCTTTGTATTATTTCAACCCCGCTACAGCTACTTCCTCTTGGATATGGACACGAAAACAGGTCGATAGAATAGGTAGTCACGTCTTTGCAATTTAAAGTAATGAAAATGGATTAAAAAGCAAGTTCGGGCAACGATGTTGATCGAACTTGCTTTTTTTAATGTCCTTCCAATTCGTCCTCAGCGCAAGAACATGATATAATGAGGATCGTATGAACGCATCAGGAGGTGTAAGAAGATGAGGGTAGAAATATGGTCGGATTTTGTTTGTCCGTTTTGTTATATCGGCAAAAGAAAATTTGAAGAAGCATTAAGCAAGTTCCAACATAAGGATCAAGTGGAAGTGCAGTTCAAGAGCTTTGAGCTCGATCCAAATGTGGATTCATCTGTGATCGTTACCATTCACGAGAAGTTATCGCAAAAATACGGTATGAGTATTGAACAAGCGAGAGCAACAAGTGCAAATGTAGCTCAGCAGGCAGCAGCAGTTGGTCTAGACTTTAGATTTGATAATATGTTGGATCAAAATACGTTTGATGCACATCGTTTGGCTGAATATGCCGCTGATAAAGGTAAAGGCTCTGCCATGTCGGAAAGATTACTTAGAGCTTATTTTACTGATAACGATAATATTTCTAATCATGCCAGGTTGATTGAACTTGCAACAGAAGTCGGGTTGGATCAAGATGAAGTAAAGCAATTGCTTGACTCAGAGCAATATGGAGATATAGTCAGAGGTCAAGAGGAAGAAGGTAGTCGCCTTGGTATTAAAGGTGTGCCTTTCTTTGTTATCGATCGTAAATATGCTGTGTCTGGTGCTCAATCACCCGACGTATTTCTCGATACACTTAGCAGAGCATGGGATGATAAGTACCCTACACTAGTTCAAGTTGAAGAAGGAACAAAAGACGCTAGTTGCGTTGATGGATTATGCGTTCCAGGTTCTGATAAAGCTTAACCATCTTGTTTTGTTGAATGTAGTTCGCCTTATTTGCTAACAATAATGATCTGATCGCGGGAGGAATAGGTAGTGGCGGCTGAACAAAATCAATTGCTCGTATTTGTAGGCTCATATGCAGAGAAAAATGAAAATGGGCTTAACGTTTACAAATGTAATGAGATGAGTGGAGAATTAACGGCAGTAAGTCATAGCTCTAACATTAAAAACCCAACCTTTTTGAATGTTGATACTGATCGAGAAATACTTTATTCAATTGCTGAAGCAGTCAATGAAGAAGGTAAGAAGATTGGTGAAGTCGTTTCTTTTCAAATTGACACTGCAACTGGTGAACTAACGTTACAAAGTAGTCAGTTGACTGTTAATTCAACTACTTGCCATGTACAAAGAGACGTTGACAGTCGCTATTTGATCGTGACTAGCTACCATGGTGGAATGATCGGGCTGTTGCAAATAGAAGAGGACGGCAGTATTGGCTCTCTTCTTGATATTCAGCAGCATGAGGGTCATAGCGTAGATCTTGAAGATCAAGACAAACCACATCCACATTCCAGCTTCTACAGCCCGGACGGTAAATATCTGTTCGTGTCTGACCTTGGCCTGGACCGAATTATTAGCTACTCATTGAATAAAGAAACAAACAAGCTTATTCGTCATAATGAAGTAACACTACCTGGTGGCTCAGGACCTAGACATTTTGTGTTCCATCCGAATGCCAAATTCGCCTATGCGATCAATGAGTTAAACTCTACGATTACGATTTTTTCCTATTCACAGGCAACAGGTGAACTAGTAATTATTGAATCGGTTAGTACTTTACCGGATTCATGTAAGGATGAAAATAGTTGTGCGGAGATAACGATATCAAAAGATGGTAGATTTTTATATGGGTCAAACCGCGGACATGATAGCATAGTTGTATTTGAGGTAAATGAACGTACAGGACAATTATCGACCATACAACATATATCAGTAGAAGGTGGACATCCTCGTCACTTTGCTCTTACTCCAAACGGTAATTTTTTAATAGCAGCTAATAGAGACACTAATAATTTAGTTACGTTCCATGTGGATGCTGACAATGGTACTTTACGTTTTACAGGTCATTCCACCGAAGTTTCCAAACCAGTATGCGTAATTCCAGCTTATTTCAACTAACAATTAATATACTTAACAATTAACCGCACTAATGGTTTTTACCGAAAGGAATTATTAATAAGTGACTACTAATTCAGACACACCAGTAAATTTAAAGCCAACGAAAATATGGAAATGTAAAAATGCAGACTGCAAAGCGTGGGTAAGGGATGAGTTTTCTACAACGGAACAGCTTTGTCCAATCTGTAAAGGCCCGATGCTTCGCAGTATGAGACATTTGCCACCTGTGCAGAATAAAGTGAAATCGCAACCGCGCAAGCCGAAATCAGAATTTTAATCCACTAAATGAAATGCCCCTAATCCGATAATGGACTAGGGGTGTTTCATTTCATACGATGTTATTCAATAAGCTTTAAGCCTACGACAGCGAAAAGAACTAGCAAGATAAAGAAAATACGAAGCATACTCCGAGATTCTCGGAAGAATAAGATACCGACGAGAGCACTTCCAACTGTACCAATTCCTGTCCATACGGCATAGGCTGTCCCCATTGCCATTCCTTCCATCGCAAGTGTAAGAAATAGGAAGCTAATCAGAAAGCCACATGCCATCATGGCTACGTTTTTAAAAGATAATTTTTTATTCATTTTAGCAATACCTGCAACTCCAACAACTTCAAATAAACCTGCCAAAACGATAAACAACCAGCTCATGCTTTTTCACCTCGTTTCCCATCTACTGCACCCGTGTCGGGACCATCGTGGGTGACCATCTTCAGACCAATTATTCCGGTTAGCAACAGGGCAACTAAGATTACCTTTGCCCAACTGAAAGGCACACCATAAACAGTCATTTCTAAAATGACTGTTCCTACTGTACCGAGTCCTACAAATACTGCGTATGCCGTACTTGTGGGAAGCTTCTTAGCTGTGAATATTAAAAGCCCAAAGCTGATAACGATAGCAACGATTGTAATTGCCCAGAAAAGCAACGTGTCAGCATTCTTTAAACCCATAACCCAAACAACTTCGAAACAAGCAGCGACGATGACGAGCAACCAATACTTATTTTGACCTTTTTCCACTTTAATCGAACTCCTTCTCTCCAAATTTTAGTAAAGAAAAACAAAAAAAGCCTGGGAAGTATCTGGTCAGATATCTCCCGGGCTTTTGTCCCTCCGTGTGTCCGCAGCAGTGCTGCGTGTTCTCCCTCGGACCAGACCGGCGATTGCCGCGGAACCCTAGAGAACTCATTTTTTTAAGTTTCGTTTGATTATAGTACATCTGGGTGGAGGGGTCAAGTGCAAGATCGGGCTCGATATGTTAGGATAAGCATAGGATTGTAGTAGATGAGGTGAACATGTCAATGAAAATCAATGTTGACCAGAGTTTGCAACCAAACAATAAAAGCACTGAAAAGTTAGTTATATTAATTGATGGTCAATGCCATATGTGTCAAGCAATCACTCGTTTCCTAGTCAAAAATGATCACAAAATAAAATTTCGATTTGCTGCACTTCAATCTACTGCCGGTCAGCAATTACTTAATCAAAGCACCAAATTAAAAGGGAAAACATTTGATTCCTTTGTTCTATATGACAATGGTCACTACTGGATCAAGTCAAGCGGTGCGCTTCGTGTGCTAATGAGACTAGGTGGATGGTGGACGCTGTTATATGGCTTTATTATCATTCCAGCTCCGATCCGTAATGTCATCTACCACTGGGTCGCACGTAATCGCTATCGTTGGTTTGGCAAATCCGATGTATGTCTCATGCCTACAAGGGAAGTAATGTCTCGGTTTCTTGAGAATGGCGTTGGTAACGCCGAAACTGAGCAACAATAATCTATTGTGATTATGTGCAAAACAATAAGAATTTAAACAGATGGAGCGTTAGAAGATGAAACGATTTAAAAAATTTTATATAGAAACGACAAGCATTTGTAATTTATCCTGTCATTTTTGTCCGCCAACATTGCGTGGAAAAGGCTTTGTTACAATTGAAGATTTCAAAAAAACATTAGATCAAATTAAACCTCATACCGATTATATATATTTTCATGTCAAGGGAGAGCCATTGCTGCATCCCAAAATTGATGAATTACTCGACATTAGCCATGAAAAAGGCTTTAAGGTGAATATAACAACAAACGGCACATTAATAACAAAAAACAAGGAAAAGCTGCTTGGCAAGCCAGCCCTTAGACAAATAAATTTTTCACTGCACAGTTTTGATGGGCATGCCGGATCTAAGGATAAAGCAGGTTATTTGGCCCAAATCTTGTCTTTTGTTAGAGAAGCAACTGCAACAAGCGATATTATTATTTCGTTCCGACTATGGAATTTAGATATGAACAACGAAATTAATAAGCAGCAGGATAAAAATCGTGAATTGCTCGGTATGATTGAAGAAGCTTTTGGACTGGATTATTTGATTGAGGAGAAGTTTAAACCAGGTTCTGGTGTGAAAATTGCGGATCGAATTTATTTGAATCAAGATCCTGAGTTCAAATGGCCAGATTTAAAGGAGCCTGAGGATGATGGGAAAGGTTTCTGTCATGCACTTCGAAATCAAGCAGGAGTATTAATCGATGGCACTGTAATTCCATGTTGCTTGGATGGAGAAGGGATTATTAAACTCGGAAACATTCACGAAAACCACTTTTCGGATATCGTAGAAGGCGAACGAGCGAATAACCTCTATGACGGCTTCTCACGAAGAGAAGCCGTTGAAGAGCTATGTAGAAAATGTGGCTATCGTCAACGGTTCGGCTGAAGATTGCGTATATGAGCTTCATAAATAGTAGAACGTCCCGAGACGATGCTGCTAATGAAACAAGAAAGTAATAAATAAAAAGCTCCTTCTATGCCGAATAGCTCTAGTCCTAACACGACACACGCAAGCGGCGTCTTGGAAGCAGCGCCGAAGATTGACGTTAATCCAAGTGCCGCCAGAAATGAAGCGGGGAGCAGCAGATAAGAGGATAAGGCACTGCCTAGAGTTGAACCAATAACAAAAAGTGGTGTCACCTCTCCGCCGATGAAACCTGTTCCTAGTGTAACTGCGGTGAATAACATCTTTAGAAAAAAGTCAGCTAGCGGCATCGTATCGGTGAACGCTTTTTCAATTAGTGGGAGCCCAAGACCTAAATAGTCTCGGCTTCCAATAATGAACACTAAAGAAATGATGATACAGCCGCCTGCAAAAGCACGCATAACCGGATGCGAAATGAGATGCGTCATTACTTTTTTGAAGGTGGAGGTCATTAGAACAAATATTGTCGCAGCAAAACCAAATACAATAGCAGCTAAAACTACTTTGCCCAGTACTAGCCAGCTCAATGATGGTACTGTAGCAATCACATAATGGCTATGTACAATTCCCCAGCCTAACGTTACATAATGTCCCGTATAACTTGCAATAAGACAGGGGAGAAGCGCCTTATAGCGCATAGTGCCTTTTGTGGATACTTCGAGTCCAAATAGTGTTCCAGCAAGCGGAGTTCCAAACACAGAAGCGAATCCAGCGCTACAACCTAATAACACTATAAGTCTTTGATCCGAGTCATTAAGCTTAAATAGTGTTCCAATCGTTGCAGCTAGGCTGCTGCCTAATTGGACGGCCGTCCCTTCTCGGCCAGCGGACCCACCAAATAGGTGGGTTATTAGCGTACCAACTAGCACAAGTGGTGCCATAAGTGCTGGCACGGAGCCACTGCCCGAATGAATTTGTGAAAGTATAAGATTAGTACCTTTGATGGCTTCCTTGCCATACTGCAAATAGATGTAACCGACCAGTGCTCCTCCGAAAGGAAGCAGCCAAAGCAACCATAGATAATTCGTTTGCAGAAACATTATGTACTCCAAACTCGTTAGAAATAGGGCAGAGGCAGATCCAGCACAAATTCCAATTGCAATCGTAAGCAGCAGCCACTTTACTTGTTTCTTCATTAGCGTGACCTCTTTTACTTATGTTGTTGAATGTTTAAATAATTCGTTTATCTTGTTATTTTACGATGAATGAACATGAAGCGATAGAAAAAATAATTACTTAAGATTGAAATACTTCATTTCAACTCAGCATATTTCACCAAAGGAGTACAGATGACAAAAAACAAACATACATTAGATGGACATGTATTATTTATTATCGTGTTAGTTATTGCAACGACCAGTTGTTTAACGGTTACACAATATTTGCAAATGAAAACAAATACAAATATGTACAACTTCTTGACTTGGGATATTTTTTTAGCATGGACTCCACTGTTTTTGTCTATTGCTATCACTAAATTTTTTAACAATGACCGTACGATGTTGAATAAACTGCTCATTATTTTTTTGAGTGGAGCATGGATATTTTTCCTGCCAAATGCTGCTTATCTATTCACTGAAATCATACACAGCTTTAGATATTTTGAAAGGCAAGGTGAAGAAATCTTTTGGGATAAAATGTGGTTTTGGTACAGTTTAACGATTGCTTTTGTAACTGCAATTATTGGTTTATTGCTGTCGACGTACTCGATTTATCAGATGAGCAAAATAGTCAATCGCATTTTCAATAAATATGTTAGCTCTCTATTTGTTGTTTTTGTTATGTTGCTTAGCAGTATTGGCGTTTATATAGGGAGATTTAACCGTTGGAATAGCTGGGATATCATCGATCAGCCAAAAATAATTATGAAGGATATCCTTAACGATTGGTTTAAGGAAGGCAGTATACTCTTAGAATTTGTTACGTTAATGTTTGTCATTCAATTGTTTTGTTACCTTGTTTTTAGCGCTGCAATCCGCAATAAAAATAATGTTAGGAACAACGAGATCATCCATTCAAGTCGATAAAATGTAATTTGAAATGTCAAATATGTAAAGCTTAAAAATACGCTAGGCCATTTCATTTAAATGGCTGGCGTATTTTTAGTATTTGCGCGAAAATTAATGCTTCGTGAGCAGTATAAATGAGAGATTATATTTGCAATCTATAGAGGGGGGAATTTAATGAAATGGTTAAAACGAGTCCTATTATTTGTAATAGTTGGGATAACAGTCACTTATCTCGCTTCGATCATATTGAATGTAACGTACCGAACAACATTTGAGAAGTTGAGTGCAACCGATCAACAGATGCTGACGGAACTAGCGACGATTTATCAACATTTCGAGAAATCAAGCGATCAGTTGTGGAATACAGATTATCATTTTGAGAACGAACCGCTAATTGTTATTCAAAGTAATAAATCGAACGGTATTATTCGACAGGCCCCGTTTGTAATAAATGTAAAAGGAATGGAAGATCGTTTTTTTGCAAAAGAGATAGAGATGCCTGCGTCTTTACAGTTGCCTAAAATTTACAGACTACATCATTTTGACTTATCAACGTTGACTAGTTGGGCACCTTGGAACTTCGGGGAAGTTAAAATGAAAGGGACAAAAACTTTTTATTTAAAGTATTATCCAAAAATGTTTAGTGATCCTCATTTGTATTTTGATTTTTCATCCTTCCTATTGCATGAATCTTTTCATGCGTATAAACAGAGGGATTGGATATACGATAAAAACGGAGTAGAACATATTATCGATTACCCTGTAGATAAAGAAAACTATGCATTAATGGGTCTGGAATTTACATTGTTAGATAAAGCAATGGCGACGAAAAATCCGAGTATAATTAAACAATTGCTTCAAGATTGGACGATAATACGTAATTATCGCTATCACAAATGGCCTCAATTAATTGGTGAAACGAAGGCTGAGGCGATTGAGGGATCGGCACGTTATTTAGAATACAGTTACAGCAAGTTAAATGGTGGTAACCTCACGGTACTTGCGACGAAACATGAGCCATATCACATAACGTTCATGCAAGCATTTCATTTTATAGCTAATGGACAAGCAGAATCGCCAACCTTCCTAGAGAGGGATATTCGGTATGAGACAGGAGCAGCATTAGGCTTGTTAATGGACAATGCGAATATACCTTGGAAAGACGCTATTGAAGATCATGTTACGAAACGCGGGAAAACACAATTTGAAACGTTAAAAGTATATTTCCAGTTAATCCATTCCTCAGATTACAGCAAACATGTTGAAAACATTAAAAGAGATAATGATTATAGGGTTCTGCTTGAGCAGGGAGAGAGATTGGTGCGAATATATCATGGGGAGTTCGGAGGAGAAGAACAAACGAAATAACTACGTTATTGGAAAGAAAAAGGGCTGACATTCGAGTTTCGTTCGATGTCAGCTCTTTTAGATTTTATATTATTCAGCAAGAACTTTGACGCAGCTTTATTCTTGCTTCCAAGTAACTATTCCGTTGTCATCCATAATACTTAATGTTACATCTGATAAATCGGAATCCGCTAGAAGTTTCTTTTTAATGCGTGATTTGATTTCAGTTGCCTGAGCCAGAGTAAAACCTTTGCGTAATTCCACATACGCTTCCATATGGTAATGACGACCTTCTTGCACAATACGCATTTTGCCGATGTCTATTACATCTGGATCATTTAGTATAAGAGAGCTTATACGATCCTCCACATCTTTGGGAGCTGCAACACCGATAAGACCAACCATATTGTCGTAACCCACTTTGTAAGCTACTCCTACCATGAGGCAAGCAATTAATATGGTTGCAATTCCGTCCATAAGCTTGAAAGTGGTAAACTCTGCGAGGACAACTGCAAGTAGTGCGAAGACAGCACCGAGAGTTGCTACGATATCTTCATAAAAAACAAGACGAGTAGGAGGAGCTGCTCTTCCTGCATTACGGAATGCAGAAGCGACGATGCCTAATCCCTTTGCGTCTGCACGTGTTTCTTTTATTATTTCTTTCATCGCTTTCAGCAAAATAGCACCATCGATCAAAATCGCAATTATCAATACGATAAAGTTAAGCCAGAAGTTAGTCGATGCTTCGGGATATTTTATGAGCTTAATACCTTTAAGAAAAGTTTCATAAGCCATTATCGTAACGACAATTACCGCTATCATACAGAAGAGGTTGACCACACGACCGAATCCAGTCGGGAATCTCTTGGTCGGTTGCCGTTCGGCTAGAACGCTTCCGATGAATACGAAGCCTTGGTTGATTGCATCTGCTACGGAATGCATAGCTGAAGCGAACATCGTTCCACTACCACTTATCGAGGCAGCTATAGCCTTAATGATTGCCAGACCGGTATTACCAAGTGCTGCAGTGGCAGAAGAGGTGTTACCCTTTTTAATTAACGATATCCAATTGCTCATAAAATACCAAATCCTCCATATTACATCTATTTTAAGTCATTATATGCTTAATTGATTGTTACTTCAATCTGATGAGTGTTATGAGTTCGTGTCGCTATTATTCGATCTTTTTTGGCAATTCACGCAGAAGCCATTATAATAGAGATTGACTTGATGAAGGGAGTGGCACAAGGCCATGATTACAAAACAACGTGTAGAGACAAAAGAACAAATGGACGAGGCGTACCGTATCCGTAAAGATGTGTTCGTACGGGAGCAAGGAGTGCCTGAAGAAGTAGAAATTGATGAGCATGAGTCCGATGCCAATCATGTGCTAGTGTTATATAATGGAGAGCCCGCTGGGGTAGGCAGAATTCGCCAAGTAGATGGTATTGCCAAGATTGAGCGTATCTGTGTGCTTGAGCCGTTCCGCAAGCATAAGATTGGCGTAGCGATCATGGAAGAACTTGAGGCAATAGCGAAGGAGCATGGTTTCGTTAAAGCCAAGCTTCATGCACAGACGCAAGCTGCTGGATTTTATGAGAAACTGGGATATAAGGTTGACTCAGAACCATTTACGGAAGAGGATATACCCCATATTCGTATGACTAAGACGTTATAGTCGTGACTGCATCTTCATGCATATGAGCGAAAGAAGGTTAAGCTTGTGATTTTTTCTACCTATACGTTTATATTTGTTTTTCTGCCAATCACATTTTTTGTATTTAGACTATTAAGTGTATTTAAACTACAGAATGCCGCAAAGCTATGGCTTGTAATGGCCTCTATATATTTTTATGCACAAGGAAGCGGAAATTTTGTTCTACTGTTTATCGCTGATATTTTCGTGAATTTCGCTCTCGGAAGTCTCATCGTGAAAGCAGGGCGATCGGGTGCATTTTGGAGCAAAAGACTACTTATAACGATAGGACTCTTGCTAAATATCGCCTTTCTGGGGTATTACAAATACGCAAACTTTGCCATTGAAAATATTAACTTAATAAGCGGACAAGGGTTTCCTCTGCTTGAAATTGTGCTTCCGCTTGGTATTTCATTTTATACATTCCAATTAATAGCGTATTTGGTTGATTGCTACAGGGGACATACGAAAGAAACACCAATCATTGATTTTCTATTGTTCATTACCTTTTTCCCGCAGCTAATAGTAGGACCGATCGTTCATCATGGTGACGTCATTCCTCAGTTTCAGGACAAGGGTATGCGAATGTTCAACAAGACAAATATAATGCTAGGAATGTTCTTGTTTTCAATTGGATGTGCCAAAAAAATCATGTTAGCAGATCCGCTGACATCATATGCTTCGGCCTTTTACGCAAATGTAGGAGCAGGGGACACTTTGACAGCGTGGTTAGCGTCAGTTGGTTTTACGATTTCTTATTACTTTGACTTATCAGGTTATGCAGATATGGCACTTGGGCTTGCGTTGCTATTCAACATTCGATTGCCGCATAACTTTAACTCGCCTTATAAGGCACGGAACTTCCGTGAATATTGGCAACGTTGGCACATGACGTTATCAAAATTTCTGTCAGATTATATATTCCGCAGCTTTTATCGTAAAGGAAGCGGAAGCTTCAATTTCTACTTTGCCGTAATGATGACCTTCTTTGTTTCTGGCTTTTGGCATGGTGCTGGCTGGCAGTTCATTATATGGGGATTAATTAATGGTGTATTCGTATGTGCGTCCCACTTTATGTATCGCAATAAATTGAAGCTTCCGTTTTTACTTGCTTGGACGATGACATTTGCTGGCGTAGTTGCTACACGTATTCTCTTCGTATCTCAGTCAAGCTCTGACGCTTGGGAAGTTATGAAGAAGATGGTGAGCCTGCAAGACTTTGCTGGTATGACGACGACAGAAGCAATGGACAAAATCGTGACATTCGCTGCCTTTAATGCATACACGATTTTACTGCTATTGATTGGATTAGCAATTACATTGTTTGCTCGTAACTCTTCTCAGCTTACAGAAGATTTCAAACCGAGCATTAAACATGCGGTTGCAGCGGCATTCCTGCTTGGGATCTCGCTCACCCAAATGACTTCAGTATCAAAATTTTTATACTTCCAATTTTGAGGTGACGTAATGTCTTTACGCAAATGGCTGATCGCATTTATCGCTGCTTTGGCACTCGCTGCGACAGTCGTAGCAGGTTTTAACTACGTCGTCGATCCTTTTGGCGTGTTCGGCGATAAAGTGCTGAAGTGGCACTCTTATAACATGGTTAACAATCCTCGTGTAGCGAAAATTAGCTATTTGGATCAAAACCATGAAAAGTATAATTCTTATATTATTGGCGGTTCCAAATCTGGATCGATATCGCCAGAGCTGCTGGATCAGTATTACGGAGACGATGCAAGTTTCTACAGTATGCTCATGTATGGTGGTGACTTTCATGATTATGAAAAGACATTGACCTATATTATGGATGAATATAAGCCCAAAAATATTGTGCTTCATATGAGCTTGCAGGAAATTAGCCACTTCAATGAGAAAGCGACGGATTTCAAACAAACTCTACATGCTAAAGTTTCCGGTGAATCTAAATTGAAATTTTATTTGGACTATTTAAAGTTAAATCCTTCTTATGGTTATTCAAAGCTTGAAGGGTATTTTAAAAGAGCGGCTGATCCGTTTCAATATTCTCAGTTCATTCCTGAAACTGGCGTTTACAACAAAGTAAAACGCGATGCAGAGAAAGTGGATGACTTAGAGGCTTATATGGCGGCCAACAAAACTGCTTTCGCACCGTTTGGCAAGCTTGATGCAGACGCATTGGACAAAAATGTAGAAGCATTAAAGCGAATGAAAGCCTACACTGAGGCTAACGGGGCTACCTTCCGGTTAGTGACAGGAGCGACTTCAGATCAAGAGTTGCTAAGTTATGATATGGAGTCGTTAAAACAATATTGGACTAAACTAGCTGGCGTGACTGACTTCTGGGATTTCTCTGGTTACAGCCCGATTAGCGGTGATCCTCGTTATTTCTATGATACGATGCATTACCGGAACTCAGTAGGGAAGATGATGCTCGGTTATATGTTCCAAGATCCTGCAGTTTATGTACCAAATGGGTTTGGTCATTTAACGACAAGTGAAAATGTAAAGGCACGTGCAGATCAAGTATTTACACGTCCAGCTTCTGCTTCTGCTTCATCAGAAACAAAGGAAATTCCGATTCTTGTCTATCATCACATTGATGATGACCCTTTTGAGCCAAATTCTCTCATAACACCGCCTGCTAAGTTCAAAAGCGATATGGATGCAGTAAAAGCAGCGGGCTTCAATGCAGTGTTGATCAGCGATCTCATTGATTATGTAGATGGGAAGAAGGAACTGCCGGAAAATCCAGTAGCGATTACATTTGATGACGGATACTTAAGCAACTATGAATATGCATTCCCAGTACTCAAGGAGCTGAATATGAATGCAACGATATCGATAATTGGCTGGTCAGTAGGACGCAATGAGCATCGTCTGCCTGGCAAGCAGTTTTATCCTCATTTTACGTGGGAACAGGCTAGAGAGATGGAGAAGGCAGGCGTTATCGATATTCAAAATCACAGCTTTGATATGCACGAGTCATTACCAGACGATCCAACAGTACGCAGCGGAGTGTTGCAGAAGAATGCAGAGTCTAATGGTGATTATGGCAGAGCATTCATATCGGATGTAAATAAGATGGCTGGGCAGATCGAAGAGCAGCTAAGCGGTGACGTAAATATATTCACTTATCCGTTTGGCTATTATTCCCTGCAATCAGAGCAAATGCTTAAAGATTTAGGTTACCGATCAACTTTATCAACGAAGATTGGTATTAGCGTCATTGAAAAAGGTAATCCTGAGAGCTTGTTCGCACTCAAACGAATTAATGGCGGACCAGAAGTACCTAGTGATGTGTTGGTTAAACGACTGCAAGGCAAATAACAATACATTTAAAGGCTATCAACAACCCTAATTGAAAGGGGAGGTTGATAGCCTTTTTTGTGATTCAGTTAGCCGGTAGAAGGGCTATTCGGAATGTTGCCTTTTTGATTTTTATGATTGGATGTGGATGCAGCGACATTATTTTCAGCAATTTTGTCATTTGCTCGGTAGGCAAAGTTTTTGCCTGCTGGTGTTCCATGCTTGTGACGTCCCATGTCTTACCTCCATTCAATAATGGTCGTTCGATTTTGAAGCAAGTTTAGTTTCTCCTTTTGGGGAAGGGTTTATGGTGGGAAAGTAAACCACTGTTAGGCTGCGGTACTACACTAAAATGGTACTATTAAAATTCGATTATTTTCCTTAGTATGGAAATTAATGAGTAAGTGGAGGTTGTTACATAATGAAAAGTAATGTTTGGGGACGTATCATACTTGGCGTTGTTTCAATACTTTTGCTGAGTTTTTTCGGATTTTTTGCTATGTTAATCACTTCACTTAATGGTGCAGATTCATTTTATACTTGGTTAGTTATGTGGGTGTTTATTGGCATAATGGTCGTACTCGTAATTGGACTAGGCGGATGGTTTAATAAAAGGAATTATTGGTGTGGAGTAGGGGCTTTAATGCTTATTTTGCTTATTGTTATTAGCGGCTATGAAATCAATCAGGCTTATCAAGAGAGATTTACAAGGATTGGTGAGGCTGAAGTAAGGTTGTATGAATATGAGCCATTTATTGAAGGTTCCAAAGCAGTGAAGTTGAATGAACCTTCTACTTTTTCAATTAAGGACGATTTGCCCATTTTGGATGGTGCGACTGCATTGTATCCATTGTATGCTGCATTTGTTCAGGCCGTATACCCAGAGAAGGAATATAGTACATACAGCAGCATGAGTGAAGTGATGGTAACAAAAACGATTCAAGCTTATGAAAATCTTATGACTGGTAAAGCGGACATTATCTTTGCTGCAGCTCCATCAGAGCATCAGTTAGCCAGAGCTAAAAGCATGGGAATAGAACTCAAGCTTACTCCGATTGGCAGCGAGGCGTTCGTCTTCTTCGTTCAGGCGAAAAATCCAGTGCAAGGTGTAACGAAGGAGCAACTGACAGACATTTATTCTGGAGAAATAACGAATTGGTTGCAGCTTGGCGGTGATGATGCAAACATTAGAGCGTTCCAAAGACCAGAAGGAAGCGGCAGTCAATCTGCTCTACAGCGGCTTATGGAGCACAAAACGTTAATGTCACCCCCAAAAGAGGATGTAGCAGGTGCGATGGGAGGCATAATAGAACAAACATCAGATTATCGCAATTATCCAAACGCAATCGGATATTCATTTCTCTTTTATTCCACGCAGATGGTTAAGAACGGTAAGATTCGATTGTTAGAAATTGATGGGGTTGCACCAAATAGGGACAATATCTCGAATGAGAGTTATCCGCTTTCCAGCCCTTTTTATGCAGTGACGGCAGGTACGGACAATCCGAATGTCGAACCTTTTATTGAATGGATAATTTCGAAGCAGGGACAGGAGCTTGTTGAAAAAACCGGCTACACGCCATTATCCATACCTAACAACTAGATGAGGTGTCTTTCACTTGAAACCACATGTTTTCATTGACCGGACAATTCCAGATGAAGTTAAGACTTATTTAATCGAACATTGCACGTTAGATCTTTGGGAAGAGGAAGATACGATTCCTAGAGACCAATTGTACAAACGATTAAATACTGCTGATGGTTACATAACATCTGGACGCAGAATTGACGCTGCACTGCTAGCGGAAGCTCCGAAGCTTAAAGGTGTTAGTACAATTACAGTAGGTTATAATCACTTCGACATTGAGGCGATGAAGGAGCGAGGCGTATTAGGTACTCACACACCTGAGGTGCTCGATGAAACAGTTGCAGACCTTGTTTTTTCGCTTATGCTTGGAAGTGCAAGACGTGTAGCTGAACTTGATCAGTATATAAGAGCTGGACAATGGAAACGCAGTGATGGAGAAAACTTGTATGGTGTCGATGTACATCATGCAAAGCTCGGAATAATCGGTATGGGTAGAATTGGTGAATCTGTTGCACGTCGTGCAATATTCGGATTTGAAATGGAAGTCCAATATCACAATCGTTCACGTAAAATAGAAGCAGAACAAAAATATGGTGTTACCTATGCTGAACTTGATGAGTTACTGGCACATAACGATTTTGTCGTCATGCTAACCCCTTTAACAGATGCAACAAAAGGAATGATAGGGAAACGAGAACTCGGATTAATGAAGTCGTCAGCTATTTTTATTAACGTTTCACGTGGTGCTACTATTGACGAAGCTGCATTAATCGATGCACTTCGAGAAGGGTCCATTGGAGGAGCTGGACTCGATGTGTTCCTACAAGAGCCACTACCTAAAGATCATCCATTGCTTGCTCTGCCCAATGTGCTTCTTCTCCCGCATATCGGGTCTGCAACTGTAAAAACTCGTGATGAGATGGCAATGGTAGCTGCTCGTAATTTAGTTGCAGTACTACAAGGTAAACAGCCACGATATCTTGTCCCTGAATTTGCAATATAATAACGAGAGCCACATAAGAAGATAAGCTTCTTATGTGGCTCTTTTACTTTGCAAGTCGTTAATATCAATCGCACCGAATGTGCTTTTTATCAACTACCTTTAAGTACCTCAACACGATTAGAGAAGAAGGTAGCTCCTCCCCCCATATCAGCAAGTCTCTGAGGGGTCAATGCATTAACGGGGTTCCTTACGCCTTCTTGATCGTCCCACCATAAACCTTGTGTAGCAAGAACGCCAGGTAATACATCACTGCCGAGCTTAAGAGTAAGCTCAGCTTCTCCACGATCATTCCGAACACGCACAAGCTCTCCATCAGTAAGATTTAAATCTATAGCATCTAGCTCATTCATATGCAGGATTGGTCCTTTTTCTAGCTTCTGCAGACGTGCCTGATTAGCGAACGTTGAGTTAATAAAACTATGATTTGGTCCTGTCATAAGTAAAAACGGATAAGTAAGCGGCTCCTGCAGCGGCGTATATTTGGGAACAGGAGGCAAGCCAGCTTTGCTCATTGAATCTGAATAAAGCTCTATTTTCCCACTAGGAGTTGGAATTCGCTCCATGATGGGGGGCAGGTTTCCACCGCCAGCTTTCATATATTTATTTTCTTTTAACGCATCGTAAGTAATACCTTCAAGTAGTGGATTATTGACGGAGTCGAGTGCTACTCCGATCATTTCTTCTTCTGTTAGATCAAACAACTCTTTTTCAAAGCCCATGCGGAGAGCAAGTTCTTTAAATAAGGTGAAATTAGATTTACATTCACCAACAGTTTCTATAATAGGTTCGTTCAACTGCATATAAAGATGCCAGTAAGAGGAGTACAAATCAATATTTTCAAAATGTGACGTAGCAGGGAGCACAATATCCGAATATTTGCATGTATCCGTTAAGAAAAGATCATGAGTCACCGTAAACAAGTCTTCTCGTAATAATCCTGCGCGTACTTTTTGTTGATCGGGCGCAACGATAGCAGGATTACTGTTATAAACGAACAACATACGCACGGATGGGGTCAAATCCATTAATGCATCGCCGAGTTGGTTCATATTGATCGTTCGAACGTCTGGATCAGGCAATAAGTCTTTACGTTCAAGTGCAGCGTTGTTCAGCCTTGAATACCAGCTATTTCCCTTCATCGCACCGCCGCCTTGAACGGCCCATTGCCCAGTTAATGCAGGAAGACATGAAATTGTACGAATGATCATACCGCCATTGTCGTGATGCTGAAGGCCATTGCCAATTCGAATAAAGGAAGGGGTGGTTGTTCCATAAAGTTTACCCAGCTCTTCTATTTGTTCCACCGAAACACCGGTTATTTCAGAGACGATGGATGGCGGATAATGAGCTGCTTGTTCCTTAAGCTCCTCATAACCAACGGTATAGTTGCGAATAAATTGCTCGTCCACATAATTGTCACGTATTACGATATGCATAATACCAAGCGCAAGTGCAGCATCACTGCCAGGTCTTAGATGAATAAATTCATCTGCCCAAGCGGAGGTGCGATTGCGATGTACATCTATATGAATTATTTTTGCACCGTTTCTGCGTGCTTCTGTTGCGAGCATCGTCTGATGCATATTTGTAGATACTAGATTACAACCCCAGATTAAAAATAATTTTGTATGAACAGTATCCTCTGGATCAATGCCTACTGATCCACCCATCGTGTAGCTGTAACCCTTTGATCCAGCTGCATTACATATTGTACGATCAAGCTGACTTGCGCCAAGCCGATGGAAGAAACGTCGATCCATGCCTTCCGCATTCAATACGCCCATATTACCGTAGAAGCTATAGGGAAGAATGGAAGCAGCTCCATGTTCGACGATAAGACTCTTCATCTTTGACGTAATTTCTTCGTACGCTTCTACCCAGCTAATTCTCTCGAATGCCAAAGTTCCTTTGGGCCCATTACGTCGCATCGGATAGAGAAGACGATCTGGATGATAGATCCGCTCAGGTAAATGTCTTACTTTATTACAAATAGCACCTTTTGTAATGGGATGATCGGAATCTCCAGTAATCGTCTTAATTTTACCTTCGGAAATCGTAACATGAAGACCACAAGTGTCAGGACAGTCGAACGGACAAACTGAGCGAACGACCCCATCGGTTTCAAAAGTATTCATATTTCACTCACTCCATTTTGTATGTTTCGAAGATGCGAAAATGTATTGCAATTACGTTTATATTATTATAAAAGAATGTGTGAAAATCGAGATTACATACAATAATGGCTACAAAATGAACGCTGGTTGCAGATAACAAATGTGGTCTTGCTTTTACGAATGATCAGGTTAAGCTTTCTTACCCCTGCAGCTTTAAATAATGTGTTGGTGAAAGTCCGATGCTTCGTTTAAACACGCGTTGAAAATAAGATACATCCGAGTATCCGAGATATTCTGAAATTTCTGTAATGGTCAACAATGAATCCTTTAACAAATAGGTAGCAGTGCGCATCCGTGTAGCATGTACATAGTCACTAATTGTTTGTCCGGTTACTCTGCGAAATAGTGCAGCAGCATGGTTGGGAGTTCTGCCGATGCAGGCACCTAGCTGTTCCTTCGTTATTTTGCCACGATAAAATTCTTGAATATAGGCTTTCATCTTCTCCGTATGTTGCAAGGTGATTGTTGCTTCATCACCACGATCGATTTCTCGACTCCATAGGGATAATGCATCAAGGACTAAAGAAATAGCTCGAATCGAACAATAGGATATAGACTCTTGCCATTCTTTCCATACTACTCGCAGTCGTTCCAGTATGAGTTCAAAGCAACCAACTCTGGAGCACACGAATATTGGTTTTTGCAAAACGGATAACGTTTGTATTGCTTCTTCGTTAAGTGCTAGTTGAATCACAAACTTTTCGTGGAAAACAGTTGGCACACTTTTGCCATAGAAATGTACGCCGGGTTGAATGAGTAGAAAATCTCCACGTTCCAATATCGTTTTTTCCCCATTAATCCAATAAATACATTTGCCATAGGTAACAATAACTAGCCAAGCGTTTGGAGAGGGGTCATCGTGTTCCTCGAACCAACTCATTCCATGGTCAAGTCGCAGCCCTTTAATCGACAGCATTCTACACCTCATCTTACTATAGTACTTTTATCTTACTATAGTACGTGTACGATGTCTTTCTTTTCAACTACAATGAACACAGTTAAATGATGGAGGGATTACGAAATGAGCTTAACAAAAATCGTTTGTACAATGGGACCATCGAGCAATTCGATCTCAATTCTAAAAGAAATGATGAACGCGGGCATGAATGTGGCTCGTTTGAATATGGCACACGGAGAGCTGTCGGATCATAGCGGTCGCATTAGCTTAATTAGACAAGCAGCAGCAGAAGCTTCGGCTGTCGTTGCTGTTATGATGGACATTAAAGGTCCAGAAATAAGAATCGGTACTTTGCAAGAGAGCAGCTATGAATTGCAAACAGGTGGCATGCTCACCCTTACGACAAGAATAATTGAAGGTAATGGACAATGTGTATCGGTTAGTTACGATGAGTTGCCTCAGGTTGTAACGACAGGCAGTCATATATTGATTGATGATGGTTTGATTGAGCTCATTGTTGATTCTATTGAGGATACTGAAATTCACTGCAAAATAATGAATGGTGGACTATTGAAGCCACGTAAGGGCGTTAATCTACCAAGTATTCGTACAACTTTGCCTGGTGTCACAGAAAAGGATATTCGTCATATTGCATTTGGCGTTCAAGAAGGCGTCGATATGATTGCAGTTTCATTCGTTCGTAAGGCTGAAGATATTCTTCACGTTCGTCAATTGCTGGAGCAAGCAAATGCAGGTCATGTGCAAATTATTTCTAAAATAGAAAATGAAGAAGGCGTCGAAAACTTAGACTCCATTATTGAAGTTTCGGATGGAATTATGGTTGCTCGCGGAGATCTCGGCGTTGAAATTCCAGCTGAAGATGTACCAATGATCCAGCGCAAGATGATCCAAAAGTGTAACATGGCAGGTAAACCAGTCATTGTTGCTACACAGATGCTCGACTCCATGCAGGTTAATCCTAGACCTACACGCGCTGAAGTAAGTGATGTAGCGAATGCTGTTCTTCAAGGAGCAGATGCTATTATGCTTTCAGGTGAAACAGCAGCAGGGAAGTATCCTTTAGAATCCGTTAAAATGATGGAGATGATCGCAAGTCGTGCTGAATCAACAATTGATTACGCAGATCGATACCAATCGATGATGACCGTTCAATCATCTTCTGTTACAGAAGTAATTAGCCAAGCTGTTGTAAGTTCATCTTTGCAGTTGGATGCGAAGGCTATCTTGACACCTACTGAAAGTGGATTCTCTGCACGTATGGTTTCTAAATA
Organism: Paenibacillus sp. L3-i20; assembly: GCF_022180385.2. Lineage (GTDB taxonomy): Bacteria > Bacillota > Bacilli > Paenibacillales > Paenibacillaceae > Pristimantibacillus. The sequence goes on along the minus strand of NZ_BQME02000002.1, from coordinate 1,029,625 downwards.
CCATCCTAAAGCACCGATCATTGCTATTACAGCGCATGATCATGTTCTTAAGCGCCTAACTCTTGTTCGTGGAGTAATTCCAATCAAAGGCGAGTCCACATCCACAACTGACGAGATGTTTAAATCGGCTATCCGTAATGGCAGTAGAACAAAACTTCTTCAATCAGGTGACTTCGTAATCATTTCTGCTGGCGTTCCTAGTGGTAAAGCTGGCGCTACGAACTTGATCCGTATACATCAAATGGAATAGATTAGGCGTTACTTTTAGCATTGCAAAAAACTGTTGACAGAACCGGCTTCAAGGTGCAACAATAGACTCTGGTCATCACGTTGTCGACACCTATGAATTCGTATAACCTCACATAACGGCCTTGGGCACAGGGTGGGGGTATCTACGGGAAGCCTTACTTCCTTGCTACGAATGGTAAGTCTTATTCTCAGAATAAGACTCTACTATCCGTAGCTTTTTTGCGTTGACACGTCAATAATGGCCCAAAAAAAGAATAGAAAAAGGTTGGCAACGCAAATTTTTGGCAAGTGCTTACGAAGAAAGGTTGCTTCGCAAACTTTAAGCACATGCTATGCAACAGGTTTGCATTGCAAGCTCTGGAGGAGGAAACAAAAATGAAGTATTTTTTGGCCGTGTTTGCTGCGGCGGCGAGCTATGGTATTTTATCAACGTTTGTTGTGCTTGCATACGCTGAAGGTTACACATTAGGCGAAGTGGTAGGAACTCAAATGTTTGTTGGATTTGTTTTAACTTGGCTGCTTGCAACATTTATGGATCTTAAGAAGAAAAAGAAGGCTCAGCTTGGAGCTATGACATCCAGTAAGTCAAAGCCAACTGCCCCAAATAAGATAAGTACCTTTACTTGGAAAAAGAGATTGATGCTAATGGCCGCGGGTATTCCGATTGGCTTAACAGGACTGCTTTATTATCAATCATTGAAGTACATTCCTGCATCAGTTGCCATATTATTGTTATTCCAATTCACTTGGATTAGTGTTCTAATACAATCAATTAGACTACGGAAACGTCCGGATCGAACCATTTACCTTACACTTGTCATTTTATTTGGCGGAACGATACTTGCAGGCGGATTGATTGAAAACGGCGCTGACAATTTCCATATATTAGGGGTTGTGTTTGGACTGTTAGCTGCTGTTAGTTATTCTTTGACCATGTTATTCACTGGTAAAGTTGTACCAGACGAAGAACCAGTAACACGGACTAAATGGATGTTGACAGGCGGACTAACGCTAGTATTCATTTTGTTCCCGCCGGAATTTTTGTGGAACGGGGAAATATTTAGCAATCTGATTTTGTTTGGTGCACTTCTAGGATTTTTTGGCGCATTTATTCCGCCATTATTGTTCGCATACGGAGTGCCGCATATCGGAGAAGGTATGGCAGGTATTCTCGGAGCAGCAGAGCTTCCGGTTGCAGTTATGTTATCATCATTAGTCCTGCATGAAGAAGTTTCCTTGCTTCAATGGGTAGGTGTAGTTGTCGTCATCGTAGGAGTTGTATATCCAGAATTAATAAAGCTTAGGAAAAAGAACAACCCAGCACTTTCACCAAGTAATTTGTCTTAAACAAACCTTAACCTAATCCGTAACACAAGCAATTCTGGAATGGGTTTTGGTAAAGTTTAGTTTATAGCTGTTCTTTCGCTAGCGCGTTTCCATCGTATGGAAGTATACTGATGAAGTCGGGCCGACGAATTATGGATGAAAGGAGCTGATCAATTTGATTCAAATCCTAGAGGTGGTCTCCGTTTAATCGGAGACCCCTAAACCGAAGAGGCCTAAGGGCCTCTTCTTACTTTTCAATTGAAACTAATTTTTTGGAAAAAGATTGTTAACGGATACAATATTCATTATAATGGAAAATGAGCTTCATAAGAAGCAGGGGATCACCCCACAAAATTCGAGGAAGAAAGGGAGGCGGCTATACATGAATAATTTTTCTATGAAAGATCAATCACAAGCCAAACGTTTAAACATATTTGAGGAGGAACTAAATCGTGAACTACAAAAATGGAAGAGACGTGCTTCCCCATAGCCTGCTATTAGAGTTACAAAAATATATTCAGGGCGACCTAATCTACATCCCTAAACCATCCAACCAGCGTGCAAGCTGGGGTGAAGTCAGCGGAACTCGGAAGCTGCTGGCAGATCGAAACAAAGAGATTTTCCAATGTTATACGAACGGTGCGTCAGTAGCTGAATTGGAGCGGAAATATCATCTTTCGAGCGAAAGCATTCGGAAGATTATTGTGAAGGCTCGCTAACGATGAGACGTTTTATAAGTAAACAAAAAGAAGAACCTCCATGTGCCACAGTGCATTGGGCAGAGGTTCTTCTTTTTTTGTGCTATTTGAAGGGTTAATTAATGCACACTGGAGACAGGAAGCGGCACTGTCGTTCTTGGATATTTATAATCATCCCGGAAGCATTGTGTATCTGTGTCATAAGCGGACTGTGAGAGACGATGGGACACCTCAAATACTGGTAGGTTCGGATTCACATGCAAGGCAGATCCAAAGAAAGAACAACCTTCAAAGTTAAAGTCCAGCGTAGTAATAATGATAACACAATTTGTGAAACAGCAGTTTTTAAAGCTAAATCCGTCAAAAGCAATTGTTTCGTTGTTAAAATTTTCATTCATAATCAATTTCATTTACGACACTCCTCTGTAGTATATAGGCGACATAGTAATAATCCTAACAGAGGGTGGTTAAAATGTTTGTCACAACGTGCATCGGATGCTGAATAGTTATCGACAGTTATTCTGACCAAATTGACGAAGGGTGTCATCATAATCGACACTATGTTCTGTTCATATTTCCATCCGTTGGATGGGGAGCTATAAGACCGCTTGACAGTGGACTTTGATTTCATTATTATTTATATAGTTTAAATATATAGTTGTAAAGCAATTGTGAGGAGGTACATTTATGACAACACTTAATAGTCGGTTTCAAAAATCAATCATACTGCTTAACCGAATAATTGCTTCAGAAATTATGAAGCAAATGAACTCACAAATTACGGGTACTCAAATGTTTATGCTTTATTACATTCGAGAAAGCAATCGATGCAGAATAACTGAGTTAGCGGAAAAAATGGATGTAAAACCTAGCGCTGTGACTGTTATGATTGATCGACTGGTAAAGTCTAATTATGTAAGAAGAGTTGATGATACTGTTGACCGCAGAGTTATTTGGGTTGAGGTGACGGTTTCTGGTCACGAAATTTTGAAAAAAGCTCAAATTATTCGTGAAGATATTGTTGGCACTTATATGAGCAAATTAAGTGATGATGAGGGGCGAATAGCAACGGAAATTTTGGAGAAGATGGTAGTTATCGCACAACAGAGCTCCTCCTAAGTTGTTTCTTCGGATTTGTTAAGAAGCTAATGCAAGATTAAGTGTAGTTTTTATTAAAGGAGCGGAACATAGGTGGAACATTTATCACATAAAAGAAAGCTCACGATTATGGCAGCCATTATTATGGCTATGTTTTTCTCTGCAATAAACCAAACGATCGTAAGTACAGCAATGCCGCGTATTATTGCTGAGCTTAACGGGATGGAGTACTACAGCTGGGTCATTACGATTTACATGCTGACATCGACACTTGCGACTGTGCTCGTAGGGAAGTTGTCCGATATTTATGGACGAAAGCCCTTTTTGTTAATAGGTATCGTTATTTTCATGATTGGTGCATTCTTGACAGGCTTTTCTAGAGACATTATCGAGTTGATCATTTATCGTGGTGTTCAAGGATTAGGGGCAGGTATTATAATGTCTACAGTGTTCACTGCTGTTGGAGATTTGTTTTCGCCGCGTGAACGAGGCAAATGGACTGGAGTTATGATGGGCGTATTCGGCTTCTCAAGCATATTGGGTCCAGCGCTTGGCGGTTGGCTTGTAGATAATTTCGCGTGGAAGTGGCTGTTCTGGGTATTCTTGCCGCTCGGATTTGTAGCATTTTTTATGATTCTCACGTTATTTCCTAAGGTTGAACGTAAACCGAAAGAAAGAATTGATTACGAGGGTTCATTTTTCTTAAGTATCGTCATCATTACACTTCTACTTGGATTCTCATGGGCTGGCACGAAGTACGAGTGGGGTTCATTTGAAATCATTGGATTGTTTGTTGCAGCGTTTGTATCAGCAGTTATTTTTGTGCTTGTGGAAAGAAAGGCTAAAAATCCAGTTCTTCCACTTTCATTATTCAAAAATGATATCGTATCTATCTCGAATGCAATTGGATTTCTAATGAATGCTGGTATGATGGGTGCGTTGATCTATCTTCCGTTTTACGTTCAAGGTGTTGAAGGCATATCCGCAACTTATTCTGGATACGTCACGATGCCGATGTCTATTGCTATGGTCATTACGAGTACAATAATCGGTAGACAAATTACGAAAACAGGTAAGTACAAACGTTATGCAATAATGGGCTTGCCCATCATGATTGCAGGCATGCTGATTATGGCCTTTATGAATAGCGTTTGGCTTGCTGTCATTGCAATGATCGTATTTGGTCTTGGTCTTGGTGTAGGTATGCCAGTATTCTCCCTAACTGTACAAAATGCTGTTAAACCTACGGAACTTGGAGTAGCAACGGCTTCTTCACAATTGTTCCGTAATCTTGGCGGTACGATCGGTATTGCAATAATGGGGACTCTAATGCAATCTTCTTTAGTTAAAAATATGGAGAAGCTCGCTGCGTCTGGTGAAGGGTTCAATTTTGATAATGTAGATCCGGAATTAGCAAAACAGCTGACAGCATTCCATGATCCACAAATTTTGCTTAATCAGCCTAAGCTAGAGGAAATAAAGAGTTCAATGCCTGCTGATGTTCAGCCATTAATTACGAACCTGATTGATACACTGCGTGAGGCACTCAGCTCATCGCTGACAACCGTTTTCCTAGCAGGTACAGCACTTGTAGTTATCGCGTTTGTATTGTCATTATTTTTGAGAGAGATTCCACTACGCACTTCTAATGAAGTGAAAGAAACCGAAACTATAGCGGAATCATAATTGGGGAGAGGGAAGACCATGATGAGTGAACTCGTCATGGTCTTTTTTGGTTACAAAAAAACGTATGTGCGAAAGAGGCTTAACAAGAGATTATAAACTGAATTTTATTTAAAACAGAACACTTGATCGTAATGGATGAAGATGGTAAAGTGAATGAAGTAAATAAGTAAACCTTTCATACAGTAAAAACTGATAAAAGGGCGGTGTAAGACGTGACCGAGATAAGATCGGAAATAGATGAAGTAATATCCTATATTCAGCAGAATATCTATGATCCACTTCCATTAGCACGCTTAGCAAGTCATGTCGCTTATAGTCCTTATCACTTTATACGTTTGTTTAAGGAACAAATGGGGATTTCACCACTATATTACGTCTCATCGATGCGTCTCGAGCGAGCCAAAAATTTATTATTACGAACGAACCTTAGTGTTCGAGATATAGGTCTAGAAGTAGGACAGCAAAGTTTGGGCACTTTCACTACACGATTCACAGAGCGGGTTGGCATGACACCTGCACATTTTCGCAATTCGGTTGAGCAAGCACAAACGCATTTGCTTTCATTGAAGCAACTAGATAATTGGCAGACATCTAGTTTTTCATTTCCTGAAAATCATACATTATACGGTACAATTAGTTCAGAACATTGTTTTGAAGGAGTAATATTGATTGGTTTATTTGCAAAGCCAATTCCTGAAGGTTTTCCGATGTATGGAACTTTAGTTTCATCGTTCGGGGAGTTCGAGCTTCCAAATGTAAAGCCAGGTATTTATTACTTAATGGCAACAACGATTTCATGGGGCGCAGGGGCAATTGATATGCTGTTACCACAAACAACATTAAGAACCCGCTCTAGGCAAGCCATTATTGTACAGTCCGATGAGAAAATTCCCCATCAAGAAGTAACGCTTCATCGCCCTAGGCTGGATGATCCACCTATACTTATATCGTTACCAGTATTAATGACGCATTTTCTTGGAAGAGTAAAGAATAAAGAAAGTTATCGAATTTAGGGTGATTTACAGTATTTTTTCGCTATTTCCGCTAATTTCGTGTTGAGTTGAACTAGTCAAAACGCTTATAATATAGCGAGTATCAACTCTAACAGAAAAGGTGTCTATAAATGAGCATATTAAATGTAGAACGATTAAGTCACGGCTTTGGAGATCGTGCCATCTTCAACGACGTATCATTCCGCTTGCTGAAAGGTGAGCACATCGGGTTAATTGGTGCAAACGGTGAAGGTAAATCTACCTTCATGAACATTATTACAGGAAAATTACAACCGGATGACGGCAAAGTTGAATGGTCCAAACGTATGCGCGTTGGTTATTTGGATCAACATGCAGTATTAAGCAAAGGAATGACTATTCGCGACGTTCTGAAGGGTGCTTTCCAATACTTGTTCGATATGGAGCAAGAGATGAATGACATGTACGGACGTATGGGCGAGGTTTCTCCAGAAGAGCTGGAAAAAATGCTCGAAGATGTAGGTACCATACAAGACACGCTGACAAATCAAGATTTCTATTTGATCGATGCTAAGATCGAGGAAACAGCACGTGGACTAGGACTAACAGATGTTGGGCTAGATAAAGACGTTAACGATTTAAGTGGTGGACAACGTACAAAAGTACTTCTTGCAAAACTTCTTCTAGAAAAACCAGATATTCTTTTACTGGATGAGCCTACGAACTATTTGGACGAAGTCCATATTGAATGGCTCAGACGTTATTTGCAAGAGTATGAAAATGCATTTATTCTTATTTCACATGATATTCCGTTCCTAAACAGTGTCATTAACTTGATCTATCATATGGAAAATCAAGAATTATCCCGTTATGTTGGCGATTATACGCATTTCCAACAAGTACATGAGATGAAGAAACAACAGCTCGAATCAGCATTTAAACGTCAGCAGCAAGAAATTTCAGACTTGAAGGATTTTGTTGCTCGCAACAAAGCAAGTGTTGCAACTCGTAACATGGCGATGTCACGTCAGAAGAAGCTCGACAAGATGGATGTTATTGAGCTAGCTAAGGAAAAGCCGAAGCCACAGTTCAACTTCAAAGAGGGCAGAACGGCTGGACGAGTTATTTTCGAAGCAAAAAATCTTGTAATCGGTTATGGAGAGCCATTATCTAGAGCGCTTGACCTCAAGATGGAACGTGGACAAAAGATCGCTCTTGTTGGTGCTAATGGTATCGGTAAAACGACATTGCTACGCAGTATCTTAGGAGAAATTCAAGCTGTATCCGGTACTGTTGAGCGCGGAGAGAACCTTGAAATAGGATACTTTGAACAAGAATCAAAGGAAGCTAACAACAAGACATGTATCGAAGATGTATGGGGAGAATTCCCATCATTTAATCAGTTTGAAGTTCGTGCTGCATTAGCAAAATGTGGTTTGACGACGAAGCATATTGAGAGCAAGATTACGGTATTAAGTGGTGGGGAAAAGGCGAAAGTTCGCCTTTGTAAACTGATTAACCGTGAAACAAATCTTCTCGTGCTCGATGAGCCTACAAACCATTTGGATGTAGATGCGAAGGACGAGCTAAAACGTGCACTTAAGGCGTTCAAAGGCAGCATCTTGCTCATTTCTCACGAACCGGAATTTTATCGTGATGTTGTGACGGAAACTTGGAATTGTGAATCTTGGACGACAAAAGTATTCTAATATAGATTGATTGGGGCTGTCCCAAAAGGTCATAAAGTGACCTGAGGGACAGCTTTTTTTGTTCTGAATAAACAAAAAGAAATCGCTTTTTGGTAAAATGGAGGTACCACCCAACCATTCCAAAAGGAGCGATTTCTTTGTACATTCAATATACCATGGACCAACTTACCCTGCCAATGGATTTGGAGGATGACATTCCTCAAAATCACCTCGTGCGTATTGTAAATGCCGCTGTGAACCGACTTAGCGACAGGATCTTTGCCTCCGCATACCCTGGTGGCGGCCGAGATAGCTACCACCCCAAAATGCTCACCAAAGTTATTGTTTATGCCTACACCCAGCGGATCTACTCGTCTCGACAAATCGCTAAAGCGGTCCGTGAAAACGTCATGTTTATGTGGATTGCAGGCAGACAACAGCCGGACTTTCGCACCATCAACCGTTTCCGTTCTGAACGTATGAAGACGGTGCTCGAGACCGTCTTCACCGCCGTTCTACAATTTCTGGCTGAGGAGAAATACGTGCGGCTTGAACATTACTTTGTCGACGGAACCAAGATTGAAGCTAACGCCAATCGCTATACGTTTGTCTGGGGCAAAGCGGTGGTGAAACAGAAGGCGAGGCTGCAGGAGAAAGTCCAGACTTTGTTCGCTACCATTGAAGAATCTGAGCGTCAGGAAGAGCAAGAACATCACGGATGGGATCTTCCTGAACTCGGCGAGTCCACACAGATCACCAGCGAAAAGCTGGAAGAGGCTGTAAAGCAGCTAGAGGAGCAACTACAAGAGAAACCTAAGGACAAGCCATTGAAAAAAACAGTTCGGGCAATCCGCAAAGACCTCCTCCCCCGCTTGCAAAAATACGAAGTACAGCAGGAGATTCTCGGAGATCGTAATAGCTTCAGCAAGACCGATACCGACGCTACTTTCATGCGAATGAAAGAAGATCACATGCGTAATGGCCAGCTCAAACCTGGCTACAATGTACAGATCGGAACGGAAAACCAGTTCATTATCGGCTACAGTTTGCACCAGCGCCCGACAGACACACGTTGCCTCAAGCCCCACTTAGAGAAGGTAAAAGCAACTCTGGGAAATATACCGAAAACAGTTATCGCGGACGCAGGATACGGCGGGGAAGAAAATTACGCTTACTTGGAAAACGAACAACTAGAAACAGTGGTGAAGTACAGCACATACCACAAGGAAAAATCGAAGAAGTGGAAGCAAGATATCAGTAAGTTGGATAACTGGCAGTATGACGAAGCCGAAGACATATGGACGTGCGCTGCTGGGCGTAACCTACTATTTCGCTATGAAAGTAAGGAAACGACAGAAAGCGGATATGAGTTACGGAAGCGCCACTACCGAAGCGAAAACTGCGAAGGCTGTCCGCTCAAAGAGGCTTGTACAAAAGCCAAAGGAAACCGAGAAATCAGCGTGAGCCTGAAGTATCTGCGTTACAAGAAACAAATACGCGAGAAACTCAAGAGCGAGGAAGGGTATGCGCTGTCGGTTCGAAGAATGATCGAACCGGAAAGCGTATTTGGACAACTGAAAAACAACCGGGGATTCCGGCGTTTTCTGCTTCGAGGCCTGCCGAAAGTAAGCCTTGAGGTCGGGTGGCTTTCGCTCGCCCACAATCTGCTCAAGAAGGCGGCAATAGACCAAAAGCCAGAAATGGCGGTGCAGGGATAACCTCCCTAGCACCGCCATTTCCTTATTTTCTCCCATTTTTCATCATGCGAGCTGTTTCATGAAGTAAGTATTTATACTTTTGAGACAGCTCCTTTTTTATATTTAACCAGTTTATTAACTAAAGTAGTGAGGATGAGATAACCATCGCTTAAGATCATAAGATGGCCCCTTTATTTCAAGTAAACAAAATAAGAAACGATACAACTCTCGAATCTGGGATAATTCAGGGAATGACAATACTTTTGTATATCCTTTTCTAAAGGCACGAGCACCATTTTCATCTAAGGAACATTCAATCGCAACAAGGTCCATTTCACGGGGCCCCAATACATACGCTTCGGTATCTACAATTGCATTTACTCGGTTATTATTAAATAGAAACTGTCGTGGATCCATATCTAACATAATATATGAAGCAAACTTAGGTATCGGCATCTTTAAAGCAGCAGTGCAATAAACGTCTACTTGATTAGTAATGACAGGATTTGAGGAGTAATAACGGGATGTTAACACTTTAATAGCTTCAATAAGCTTCTCAGGAAATTGCTCTAATGGATATCGCATATCCCCATAAGGACAACCGCATTCATACAACTTATACGAGTGAATTTCAGCCATAGTTTTCCCAAAGTCCTCCATCGTGCCAGTTGACTTATTTAAAAATTTGGATTTCTCACCATTCATTTTTTCAACTACAATAACTTGTCTCCCATCAATCATTTCCTTTTGGAGAACACGGGGGAATGATATGTTTTTAGTTATTTGTTCTAAAAGGATATTAATATTTTCAATACGATATGTTTGGCTTAAGTCTATTCCGAACAAATTTCTACATGCCCATAAAAATGGAGCATCTATTGTGTCATCTACGCCAGAGGACCTAACTACATATTCATTAGATTCCGTCTTCACTAACCACACATCACTTGCATTTCCGTTTAATGAGGTCTGCAAGACGATCTCTTCAGAAAATAAGGACTGTAAGTTCAAATTAAAATCATCCTTTTTAGTTTTATTATTAAACTCAAGCGCAGCTAGTCTACCAGGATAAATCTAATAATCAAATCTACAAGCGTAAAGTTTGATAGTTAGTCAACTTTATATATATTTCCAACAAAAGTAAAGGATGTTTCTAAAAGATTTGCAGATTAACTGTAATAGTAGCGGTGTGGGGAGGAATCAACATTTTTGTTGATTCCTCCTTTTTTATATCCAAAATCTGATAACAATAATATAATGAAGATTGGGCAATTGTGGAATTAATTGGAGCGTTAACATCGTACATATAAATGTATGTATTAACGTAGCATGAAACTGAAATTTATTATCTATGTACTACTGCTGTTCTGATTTTATAAAGAATGGAGATGAGTTTATGAATTCACCAATTTGGTTAGCGTTCATAACGCTCGGTAGTTTCATCTTATATTTAATTATTAAAACAGCAATTAATCATTCTGAGATTTCAAATACAGAAAAAGAGGTTAAAGCTCTGCAAACACAACTTAATAGACAACATCAAGAGATGTTAGAGCAGGTGGAATTACTAAGAAAAACGATTACTGAAGAAAGAAACTGGAGCAAAGGAAATAAAATTGATTAACAGTTTTCGCAAACTCGTGACTTCAGTCATGAGTAAGAAAACTTCGGATCAAATGTGGTGACCGCCATCCTAGTAGGAAAACATATGATATGAATGATGTATTAACAATTTTCAAATATGGAGGAGACATTCATTATGACATATTCTATACGAATAATGCTCATTGGAATCTCTATTATGTTGGTGGGTTTATATATTCAAAACGAACAAGGGATAGAATTATACGGTGGTGAGTTTTTTGTATTCATTGCTGGGTTTATTTTAGTTATTGTAGGTGCATGTAAAGGGTACTTGGACAAATAAATTGCTAAGGAGACTCAACTATCAAGAGTTTGCGAACATCGGTGATGTAAGAAATCTGAAAATAATAATTTGGAGGGAATGAAAGCATGCAAAGGAGAACTGTGGGCGTCATTTTAATTAGCATTTCAGCATTTGTATATGGAATAAGATATTTATCGGCCGCTATTTTTGGTTCAAATGTTACCTCTTGGAACAACGATTTGTTTAACTCAATGTTAGATTATGTAGGTAATGGTCCAATTTTCGTAAGTTGGATAGCATTAATTTTCGGAATTATTTATTTAATAAGTGCTGAGTTTGATTCATTGATTAAGAAGAGTGCTAAAAATATAAAAGATAGTTGGGATGCTTACGATAAAAGTTAGAGGAAATATATTATTAATTCCTAGTTTTGAACGTAGGGACAACATGATAAGCATAAGGAGAATGGGCAGTGTCAAAAACTAAGGTGAGTTCAATCAGATTAAATTGTTTTGAGAAAGTAGCTATTTGGATAATTAGTACGTGCTTATTTGCACTGTATTACATCATTATTAATCAATCAACTTCAGTACTCAAAGATTTTATCGATTTATTTGTCCAAGTTAATATTACGGGAGCACTTGCTATTACAGCTCTTGTGGCAAGTATGGGAACATTTAGATGGGATCACTATAGAAAAGCATTAATAGAAGAAAATATTGAACAAGAGGATAGAAAAAACTACATATTAAAAAATGCTAAAAACCCATTGTACATAATTTTATTTATTATTAGTTTCTTTATTTTACTTAGTATTTTGACCTTATTGGCAGGTAACTTATTAGAAGCTAGTGATATCAGCTTTTTACAATATTCGGTTGATATCAAAAATGTGATGAGATATATATGTATGGTCTTAATCGGACTAAATCTATGCCTATCTATTCTATTAATTATTTATTCATTGAGATATATGAAAGAGCTTCTCTATCGATAATCAAATCAGAGAGTAGAGGTTAGGGCGAATATTAGCGATAATAATAAGATTAAATTGACAAATATGCACGTGCTTATTAATTATACAAATAATAAATCAATTTTTAGTATCAGGATACAACTACGGATAACTCGAGAAAATATGTATCAATTAGATGAACTTCTAGTAGAATGGCCAAATAAAAACGGAATGATATATTCAAAGGAGCGTTGAAATGAAAAAAATATTGATTGTAGTTTTGGCTGTTTTTTTATCAGCATGTAGTAGTACAACAAAAGAGACATTTGCAAAAGAAGAAAGTTTCAAAGAAGGAATTTTTCAAAAGAATGACTTAGCTTTTTATGATCTAAGCAATAACATTAAGATTAACTTTGGAATGAAAAAAACTGATGTTGAAAAATTAATTGGACAACCAACAAAAACGTTAGATTATATTAGGTTATTTGAATACTCAGGAATAAGTGTTCACTACAGAGATGATAAAGTGAGTGGATTAATCCTGAATAGTGAATATGATAATTTTGATAAATTCATAACACCAAGGGGTATTAAGATGGGAGATAATCTCGACATAATAATAAGTAAATATGGTAATAGTTTCATAAAAAAAGAGAAATATAATATCATTACTTTAACTTATTTTTTTGAAAAGGTTAAAGGGGAGTTTAAAACAATCACTTCCTTTAAAGAAGCTAGAGATACAAAGAATGCATACTCACTATCAATGGTTATCTTAAAGGATATTGGATTGTCCTATTTAATGATTGCTGATCATTTATATTCAACTAATCCGACGGGGAAGTAGAATCGATTTACTTTGTGCTCTCTCAACAAATACAACTCAGATATTGGAAACCTTATTCAGTAAAAGATGGATCTTGATATTTTGAAGTCCGGAAGGGTGAGTACTGATTGTGGAAAAGTAGGAAGTTACTAGTTGGCATAAGTACGATTGTATTAGTCGTTATCGTTGTACTTTATAATCTAAACACCACTAAACCACTATACGGTAATGATGACGAATCTATTATAAAGGTCATTGGATCAATTAAGGGTTATGAAAATAAGAAAGTTGAGCTTATAGATATTAAAGAAACGATCAATTCGAAAGTGGTTGGATTCTTGGCTAATAACAGTCCTGCGATTATTCAATTTACTAAAAACGAAAAAGGGAATTTTAAATGGTCAACAATCGAAGTCAGAGATAATACCTCATTTACTATGTTCCTGCCCAATAATAGAGATAATCAAAAATTCCAAATGATGATTGTAACTAACAATGAAAATGATATCGCAAAGTTCCAAGTTAATGTAAATGGTAAGCTAATTGAGCAAACACTCACTATTAATCAAGCAAGTGTTACATGGATTGATCTTCCACAGTCTAATGATAAATCATATGAATTTAGACATTATAAATATTACGACATTGATGGAAAAGAATTAATGAAATAATCAAAACAAAAATCAATATCCGTACTGTACTCGTATCTAGAACTTTTAGTTTAATCAAATTATTTATTTTTGATACAAGGAGGACTATTATGACAACTATTTATATGGTTAGGCATGCTGAATCTCCATACAACGAGGGCACTGAAAGGACAAGGGGATTAACAATTGAGGGAAAGAAAAAAGCTTTAGAAATAACTGGATTACTTGAAAATGAAGGTGTAAATGTTATCGTATCCAGTCCATATACACGTGCGATTCTAACTATAGAAGAACTAGCTCAAAAGTTAAAGTTGAATATCGATATCTATGAGGATTTAAGGGAAAAGCGCTTTGCAGGTGATGATTATTCAATACGAGATGAAGAATTTATGCCTTTTCTAAAACAAAGCTTCCTCGATTTCAGTTATTTTCTTCCGGGTGGAGAATCAAACGCAGCTTGTCAGAATAGAGCGGTAGCTGTGTTGAAAGCAATTATGGAACTATATAAAGGAAAGAAAATCGCTATTGGAACACATGGAAATGTGATGACTTTGATGATGAATTATTTTGATGCAAGTTATGGATATGATTTTTTAACACAAACAAAAAAACCTGATATTTATAAACTTGAGTTCGAAGATTTGAAATTAATAAAAGTGACACGACTATCTATGTGAACTTAAGAGCTTATTGGATTTGCAATTGCAAATGATGAAGGTCAATATAAGCTTAAATTTAAGATTAGTAAACTAGATGACTTCAATTAATTGTCGGAATTTTTCATGAACTATGTTAATTTTGAATAAAGATATGGGAAAGATTTTATCTGAAAAAAAGAGGTTCGGTTAATCATTAGGAAATAAATGATTCTAATTTATAAAAGTAGTCTATATTTATAAGAAATTGGTTTGTAAGAACTGAACTCAAACAAGAGGATGATAAGGAAAAAGAGTTTACGGGAGCAATAACACCATTTCTACCAAAATCGATCTATTGTGGAGGATGTTACATATGAAGCTAAAACTAATTTTACTATCCGTATTAATAGGATCTCTTACTGCGTGTAGCGCAGGAGTTAATAAACCAGAGAGTACTTTTGTAGATACTAATACTATGACTCAAGAAGAATCAATACAAGCTAGTTCCACACCCGCTGTTCCATCTGAAAATGATGTTACAGAAAAAAGTGGCTCGTATGACGTTTCGCAAAGTTATATTGAACTTGTGCAATCAAATCCAATAGATAAAGATTACGAAAAAGAATTTGATGATCTCAATAACTCTTCTGAGTTTTCAACTCAAGGACTAATTCAATTAGAAACGAAGTATATAGAAATTTGGGATAAAGAACTAAATGAAATTTACAAAAAGCTTATCGCGAAACTAGACGACAAGCCCAAAAAATTACTTATTGAAGCGCAAAAAGGTTGGTTGCAGAACCATATCAAGGAAACTGAATTTGTAGTAAGTACGTTTCAAGTAGAAAATTCGTTTAACATCGGTTCTCAGGGATTAGTTAATATTCAAGTAATCCACAAAAACAGGCTGAAAGATAGAACATTACAATTATTTGAATATTATTATATGCTCGAAGGAACTGACGGATTTATCTATAAGAGCAAGTAGATTCAAACAATGTATACGATAGAAGGTGCTTTCATATGAAGATTAATAAAGATACAGCAGCTCATTACGTCTGGGGTAGTAACTGCGATGGATGGCGACTTATGAATCACCAAAACTTAAGCATTATACACGAAAGAATGCCTGCGGGAACAAAGGAAGTAAAGCATTATCATAATCGCTCAACACAGTTTTTCTATATCCTTATTGGACAAGTAATCTTAGACTTGAACGGTGAGCTACACGAGTTGAACCAATTTGAAGGTATTGAAATACCACCACAAACACCGCATCAAATTCTCAATAAATCTGATGGATCTATTGAGTTTTTAGTAATATCGCAACCGACGACTACAGGGGATCGAATATTACTTTGAATTATGTCTATAGAGGTGTGAAAAATGAAACAAATAATTATAACTTTTCTTGTGATTCTTATAATGACTGTTCTCAGTGCCTGTACTAATTAAATTTATGGATATTGATGTATGTGAAAATCTGAAAGAAGCCAAAGACATTATTACATTTCATCTTAATGATACCGGCTGTAGGTACGGATTATTTAGTAAAGAGAACAATGAACTAGTTGGAACATGCGGATTTCATTGTTGGTTTAATGATTCTGAAGGTTCAAGAGCAGAAATAGGTTTTGATTTGTCTCCTGATTTCTGGGGCAAGGGGTTAATGCAAGAAGCTTTACAAAAGATACTTAATGTAGGATTTGAAATTATGGAACTTGATTATATAGAAGCTACAACTGAACATGAGAATAGTCGATCACAAAAATTGTTGGAGAAAATGGGTTTTAATAGGGAACCTTATTTAAAAGATAATTTATTGTATTTTATACTCAAGCGTCAGGAGCCACTTGAAGTAACATAATTGGGAGGTGTGTCTGATTATAGTCATTTGTTCATTAATTATTATAGTTTTTTGTATCATTACGATAGAAGTACAGTTCAAACGTAAACTCGAAAATGATCGACAATTATTAGAAAAGCTCGATATCCTAATTGATGAAGTGAAGAAAACAAGAAATTAATAGTATGTTCACGAGGTGTATAAGATGGATATAAAGATATTAACCGATTTCTCAATTGATGATTTTCTTAAGATAGGTGATTTTGGATATACATCAACACATAAATACGAAGTGAAAAAAGATGAATCTTTACAATCCTGTACTATGCAATTGAATCTTATGGAACTAAACGAACCATTTGTAAAACAAGAAACGAACAGTGATGATGATCTAAATCATTACATGAAAATTATTAAAATGAACTATTCGTTAGGAGTTTACATAGAGGATAAGTTACTAGCAATTGCAATCGTAGAACCACAGACTTGGAATAATACATTATTAATATGGCATTTTCAAGTTCATAATAATTATAAAAGAAGAGGTTATGGGAAGTTACTCATTGATAAAGTGATTGATCTTGCAACACAAAATAAATGTAGAGCCGTAACACTAGAAACTCAAAATACGAACGTACCGGCCATTCATTTTTACAAAAGCTGCGGCTTTACAATTGAAGGAATTGATTTATCGCTTTATGACATCGAGGATATCACTTGCGAGGAAGTTGCGTTGTATATGAGAAAGAAAATGAAATGCGATTAATATTTAATGTCATTAACTATAAGCGAAATACATTGTGCTGAAGTAGGGGGATCTAGTTGACCAGAAGGAAGCTGTTTCAAATTACTATTTTATTAGAACTTGTATGCTTTGTAGTAACGTTTGGCTTGATATTCCTAATTGGTAAATATGATTGGCTATACTGTTTAATTTTCTCCTTTCTTCTAAGTGTGGTTTTTGGTATATCGATGTATTTCTACCTCCGAAGAGCATTTAATCTTGAACGGAAATGAAGCTGACCTTTAAAGGAGTGAGTGTATGTGTGGATTATCGCATAGAGCTCTTGCTAATCGTGACTTGGAAACGATATGTACTTTTCCACTAAATGCTCAAGAACTATTCGCTTTTGGTCCTAAATTTGTATTTCCATTAACTCCGGAGCAAATTCAATTAAGATTAGAGAAACGATTTAGTCCTACTGTAATCGTAAAGGACAATGACAAACCGATAGCATATGCAAATCTTTATGATATTAACAAAATTGAATTAAGCTGCTATTTAGGAAATGTTATTTTATCAAGTCCATATCGAGGGCAAGGTATTTCCCAATATTTATTGAAGATTATGATGGCTAAAGCGCTCGAAGAACATAAACTCAAAAAGATGAAATTATTTTGCCATAACACAAACACAAAGGCTCTCATCTTCTACAGTAAAAATGAGTTTATTCCTTGTGGAAGCAAACTCATGATCAATCAAGAAGGTCAAAAAATTGTATCGATCGAAATGGAAAGAGAACTATCGATATTGCAATAATGTTATTCGCCACCACAGTTAAAGCAATAATGTTGTATAAACAATCAGCCATACAAAGACTTCTGTCTTTGATATGGTTGATATTTTTTTTGAGATAAGAAGAACTTTTTATGCTAAAAAAGCGTCTGGTATAGGTATACATAAATAGGAATTTAATATAGTATTTCGATTGAAAAGTCCGAACAACATCTGATAATCAATTAACATGAATAAAGGGGGCCGCAGATGAAACGGATCATTATAATATTAGCATTAATAGTAGTACTTACAGCATGTGGTGAACAAAAAACCAGGAATTCGGAAATTGCTGTTCCACTTCCAACGGAATTAGTAAGCACTGTGACAGTAACTCCAACGGAAACACTTAACATAGAAAGTGCAAGCCCAATTGCTACAGAAAATACTGAGACTGCATCTCCAACACCTACTCCAATGGAGTCAACAATTCCAGAATCACCAACATACATTGATGAAGCTAACTATGAAGGAGATGAATTAGAAGTTATTAAAGTAATAAATTTACGGGTCAAATATATATGGGAAGAAAATGAGTCCGATTACATGAAATTATTATATAAAGATAGTATGGTAAGTAATTTTCCTTCTGACAAAATTGTGGGGATTAGCTTGAGAGATACCATTTCGATTACTGAACAAAAGTATGTATACCAAGCAGTTGTGCAAGTTATGCAAAAAAGATTAGATAGCACAGCTGAGCAAATTTCAGTTTATGTATTATTGAAAACAAAAGAAGAAAATGCTAGTTGGACCATTCAAGATATTGATTAGTGAGAATTGAGTTTGTCACATGTCGAGGGGGACTAGAGTTGCTTAATACACAGGTGTATCATTACGATGCATTCACAAAAACACCAAATATGGGAAATCCCGCGGGAGTTGTCATAAACGCAGATCATTTGGATAATGAGAACATGCTGGAAATTGCAAAAAAAGTTGGATTTAATGAGACTGTGTTTGTATTAGGGTCGGATAAAGCAGATTTGAAATTAAAGTTTTTCACACCTGGTCATGAGATCAACTTGTGTGGACATGCGACAATGGCATCACTGTATTGTTTGAAGAGCAGAGGATTAATTAAATCTGATTTTATTACTATTGAAACAAATATCGGATTGCTACCAATCGAATTTTTACATAATAATGGAATAACAATGAAGATGAAACAAGGTAATCCACAGTTCGTTTCTTTTGAAGGAGATACTGAAAAGCTACTTCATTCTATTGGCCTAGCTTCTTACGAATATGATGCTAATTATCCTATCGTATATGGGAGCACAGGAACATGGACATTATTAATTCCTATCAAAGATCTTAACAGCTTTTCAAAAATGAAGCCCATAAATTCATTGTTTCCCGATATTCTCATTGAAAATCCAAAAGCATCCCTACACCCGTTTTGTTTACAAACGTACGATAAAGATGCATTTATGCATGCTAGGCATTTCTCTTCACCTTATTCTGGAACGATTGAAGATTCTATTACCGGAACTGCGTCTGGGGTAATGGGTGCCTACTATTTAACTTATATGAAGCCTGAACTACAGTCGATATCTTTTACTGTTGAGCAAGGACAAGAAATGAATAGAGATGGAAGAGTTAATGTTGAAGTAAATAAAATAAATGATTCGATTATGGATGTTTATATCTCTGGAACTGCCGTTTATGTTGGAGAACTGTGAAAAAAATCAAAAACGAATCTTTATCGAAAGAGTAACTGTCTTTATCTAGGTCCATCTCTTCATATTATGTTGGCAAACTGTCAGTAATTGCGAACAGTTTTTCTTTTACTACGATTAGCTATGTTTTCATATGCGTAATTTGTATGATTCTAATCAAGAAAGAACAGAAATAAATCATAATACTTTAAGCTTAAATGAAAAGAACAAACGGATGATTCCTTTAAAAGTGAGGGAGAAATTTATGAATGCTTTCGAATACTCTGGTAAATATGTCAAGATTAGCACATTAGATGATTATTGGATTATAGGAAAAATATTAGAGGTTGAAGCGAATGAAATTGAACATACTCAAGATGTTAAAATCAGTCTGTTACACGCACATAAACAAAGTTTGTTCAACCAAGAATTTATTTCCTTAACACTTGATCGAATTGTAGAAATAGAGGAGTTGGATCCTCTATTTCTACAAGATTTGAAGCTAACAATAAACTATGTACCAAACCTACAAGATATTTATGATTCAATCTATAGGGAGAAATTGCCCAATAAAATTCATTTCGGGAAAATTGAATGAAATCCAATATAACGCCTCCTTTATCTGAAGCTGTGAAAGAAAGCGAGGAAGCATAACTTTGATACTATACATTTCATTATCAATAGGCTTTCTTTTCTCTTTAATTTCAGTCATAAACAATATTTATGGAGAGTATTTGGATCATTTACTAAAAACAATCTTTGCATATTGCATTTTATTTTCTGTGGCAACTATTAATAGTAGTATTAAAAGCAACGCAATAATTGTACTCGTATTAATTGCTCTGGTCGTATTACTAACCTACCAATTTAGAAGTAAAGAAACGATGTAATAATAGATATAGATCCTCTTTAATACAGTAGTGATGCTAATTAATTTGCACAGTATAAAAGATTGCAATCTTAGTGGGGTTAGCAGAACGAGAACACTCGACTACACTCCTTTTGTGAAATATGTTAGGAGGTAACAAAGACATGTATATTCCGAAACACTTCCGTATAGATGACAGTGAGAAAATTTACGACTTTATCGAAAGTAACAGCTTTGGCATTATATTTTCCAATCATAATCAAAGACCAGAGGCATCCCATTTACCCTTTATAGTAGAAAGAGGAGAAGGATATTTATATGGTCATTTCGCCAGACCAAATACCCAGTGGAAAGATATCGGGCAGCAAGAAGTACTAATCGTTTTTTCTGGACCTCATATCTATATCTCGTCTTCTTTGTACGAAACCAACTTATCGGTGCCAACGTGGAATTATGTAGCGGTACATGTTTATGGAAGGGTTGAAATAATAGAAGATTTGCAGGAAGGAATTAAGTCATTAGAGAAACTAGTAACCAAATATGAGGGGTCAACTAGCCCCTATTCAATTAATGAAACAAATAGGCAATTTGTAGAAGGATTATCTAAAGGTATCGTTATGTTCAAAATGAAAATCGAAAGAATGGAAGGCAAGTGGAAACTTAGTCAAAACCACTCTAAAGAGAGACAATTTAATGTCATTAAATATCTTGAACAATCTACAAGTGAAGATGCACAACAAATAGCGGATCTTATGAAACAAAATAATCAATAATGTGTTTTTTAGTTACTTGAATTACCCTTCAACACCCATATTATTAGTAGGGAGCATTGATAACATGAAACCAATTAACTATGATGGAAGAAGATTCAAAACAATAAACAACACGGATAATGGCGAAGTAAATGAAGAGACTACCTTTTACTATTTCCAGAAGGACGACGTTGTTTGGGCTCATTATTACGGTGGTGGAATAGTTAAAGGACAATTGATTGCTAGCATCAATGAATTGGGATGTTTAGAAATGAGCTATCATCATATTAATGAAAATAATGAAATGATGACTGGTATGTGTACATCTAAACCTGAGTTATTAGAAGATGGCAGATTGCGATTACACGAAGAATGGGAATGGACATGTAGAGATTATTCTAAAGGCAAATCAATTATTGAAGAAATATTATTGTTCGATTAATAGTAATAGAAGAGGTTGTGAAGCGATGATTGAAGGTTTATATGAAGCTCATTTACCAGTTAGCGATTTAGAGAACTCGATTGCGTTTTATTCCAGATTAGGGTTGAAACTAGCATGGAGGAGCAATGATACCGTTTTTTTCTGGATCGAAGAGGGGAAAAGTTGGCTCGGATTATGGGAAGGAGAAAGTTACAAAACGGAATATCATCCTTCACTAAGACATATTGCTTTTAGAGTATCCTATGAAAATCTTAAAAATAGCATTGCATGGTTGCAGTCGATTGGTGTAGAGCCAGTTCCTTTTGGTACAAGGAAAAGCATACAACCATTTATACGTCCAAATCAGGGAAATGCTTCTGTGTACTTTGAAGATCCGGATGGCAATAGTTTAGAATTAATGTGCTTTATTGAAGTTCCTCACGAATTAAAAGAAGATACCGAAAAAAGATCATTTGCAGAATGGGAAGTTATAACAACTAGAAATAAGAACCTACCTTAATCAATTAATTAGGGTAGTTTTTTTACACATAGGGTGATCAACGACTTGGAAAATATAATGATGAAGGGATCATAATATGAAAATTTACGATTTTGGCAAAGAATCTGGCCAGAACATTATAAGTTACAAGAGCAGCGGAGCAGATTACACGAAAATTGTAAAACATAATAAGCAAATTCAGATAGGCTGTATTTATATTGGGCAAGAAGGAATAGTAGGTTTACATAAAGCTCCAGTTAATCAATTGATGCTTGTCGTTAGTGGACAAGGCTGGGTGAGTGGTGAAGAAGGGATTAGATATAAAATCATGCCAGGGCAAGCAGCTTTTTGGCAGCGTGGAGAATGTCATGAGTCTGGATCTCATACGGGGATGACAGTCATAGTTATTGAGAGTGAAGATTTAGAGCCTACTATGAAGGAAATTGATTGGGATAAGAGTGTGGCGAATGAAAAGCAACCTTTTTAATGGAGATTGGAGGTTCTAACTATGGTAGAGAGAGCAGAATTGCTTTGGCAAGCTATAATCGAAAAAGGAAGTAAGACAACGAAGAATTTCGAGCAATCACTGAATTTACAACTTGGTGCTACTGAAGAAGACTTCCAGCTACTTGAACATACTCTTGGAGTCACACTGCCTGAAGAAATGAAAAGTTTTTACAGATTACATAACGGTCAAATTTGGACAATAGGGGTTAGCTCTTTTGTGAGAAACTTAACTCTCTCTCCTATTTCTCAGATCATAGATAACTGGACATTTTTGCAAGAAGAGTTTGATCCAGACGACATGGAGCTTGAAGTTGAAAAAGAAATTAAGCCAGTACTCTGGAATTCGAAATGGATTCCAATAGCTGATAACGGTGGCGGAGACTATCTCTGTCTGGATACTGATCCTTCTGAAGAAGGGATTAGTGGACAAGTTTTATATTTTTGGCATGATTGGGGAAATCGTTCCATCAAGGGGAAGAGTTTATTTAATTTCATAGAAAAATGTCTGATAGAAGGGGATTGATATATTGTCTATTAATGATTCTTTCATCACAATACAGTCCTTAATGTGGTTATTTCTAGCTACTTTCATGATCCATGATTTTGAAGAAATAATAGTTGTAGAATCCTGGATGAAAAAAAACTATCCTAAGATCAGAAATGT
Source organism: Paenibacillus sp. L3-i20 (assembly GCF_022180385.2). GTDB lineage: Bacteria > Bacillota > Bacilli > Paenibacillales > Paenibacillaceae > Pristimantibacillus. The sequence continues at coordinate 1,006,482 of NZ_BQME02000002.1, read as the reverse complement.
AGTTCCACGCCCACTAGCTAATCGATTAAAAGATATGTCCACCATTAAATCATCACAATTCACCGTTGCAGTCCTTCTCGAATTTATAATATTTATTCCCATTACTTATTTGGCTGTAGAACATCAAAATTATTTATTGTTTGTAGGCTTTAATGCTATCCTTTTACTTCATGTATTTATGCATCTCGGTCAATCCATTTATCTCAAAATGTACACTCCAGGTGTTATTACTGGTATTGTCATCACACTTCCATATACAATTTATTTATTTTATAGAATGGTGCAAGAAAACCTCCTAACGCTGAAACAAATTATTTTATACGCGCCTTCAGGGTTATTGTTACTTCCTATAATACTTGTAGGGCATAGGATTGGTAAAATAGTTATTCGTGATTAGAATGGGATATTAGTAGCAAGGTACCACTTAATAAGTTAAGTAGTCTATCAAGTTATTGGAGGCAGTGGATGTGGGATACGTATTTCTGTTCATTTTGATTGTAGTCATTAATATCATTTTAATATCCTTACTTAATTTTCCGATAGTTATCCTCTTAAATATTTCCCTAATAATAACTATTCTCTTGGCGATTCATGGTAAAATCAGAAAAAAAGGAGATACAAATCAAAAAAAAATCAAAAAGAAACGCAATCATTGGCAAAGTGATGAGGAACATATCGAACAATTAGAAATAGCAAAAAAAGATTTTGCTGAAACCGATTTACCTCATAACAAGGAAGTATTAATCGAGAAAAACAATGAAAATAATGACAGATAGAGGACTGAAGTTTCAATGACACAAACAAACGTTGCTTACAAAATCAAACGACCTTTTGGATCTACAATTGTTATTTTATCTTTATTAACTATGATTAGTTCACAGGTATACTTATTGTACAGATTGAATGATGTCTCATTGTTCAGGTTAATTATGTCGCTAGTGATAGTGCTCTTATTATTAGTTTTGTTGATTGTACCAGTGAAAACACTTCTGATGAAACCAAAGGTAATTCAATTTAATGACGAATCGATAACGATTTATAACCGAGAAGTTCAAGCAACAGACATTGATAAAATAATGATTGATGGTTATTTTTTTCAGTCGGTAGGAATTAAGCTCCAGCATAAAAAAATCGTATCCATATATCTTGCATTTAGCTTCAAAGAAGATGATGAAACAGGTATAAATGAGCTAAAAGAATGGTCACGCCGAAATAATGTTCAGGTTAAAAATGGGAGATTCCCAAGAACGATCTAGTAGTAGAAAGAGAATAGGTACATAAGAAATGGGTGAGTGAAAAGGTGCTAGAACATAAATTAATCTCAATTATGAAAACATACAATAACCTTAATAGAGATCTAACTCTTGTCCAAGCGTTGAATCTTCCTCACTGGTGTATAGCAGCAGGTTATGTAAGAAATTATGTATGGAATTACTTACATGGTTTCAATAAGCCGTCATCTTTAAACGATGTCGATATTTTGTATTACGATCCAAGTGATACTCGTGAGCAAACGGAGAAGAACCTAGAAAGCATATTGCAAAATGAAGTACGTGACTATAACTGGTCAATAAAAAACCAAGCGAGAATGCATGAAAGAAACAATGAGCAGACTTATTTGTCCGTAGCCGACGCAATGAAAAGATGGCCGGAAACAGCTACTGCAACAGCGATTACAATAGGAAAATCTAATAAGCTCGAAGTGATCGCACCTCACGGATTAAATGACTTGTTTGATTTAGTTGTACGACAAAGTCCGTATTTCAAAGATACCGACTGTTTTCACAATAGAGTGCAAAGTAAACAGTGGCTTGAAACATGGCCTAATCTCAAACTTATTGTAGAAGAAACACAGCACTAAACAACAAATATTGGTTAGTATATTATTTGATTTAAACAAGAGGGGGGAAGTGTATTGTGCGAAAAAGGTTGCTGATCACTTCGATCCTTTTAGTAATCCTGATTATCGGACTATTCATTTAGAGCAGAATGCCGAAGCATATCAAGGTTGATATACAGGTGGTTGAATTTCATCGTGGTAGCACAACTCTACAAAATACTGAACCTATGACCATTCGAATTGATGGATATGTTGCAAAAAAACGCAATAACACGAGGGAGTTTGTTGGGAATGTTCACTTACCGGATGAGCTACTTCCAATTCCAAAAGATAGAAGAACGGTAGATATCTCGTTTGATCAACATGATGCTGGATCATTAATCTACAGTTATGTCGAAGATGGTTACACAAAAACGTTTATGTATGGAACTATGTTTGCAAACGATGATTTTTCGAAAATAGCAATTATGAATACCTCTACTCAAAAACAAGGGGATTTAGTCACCCCATTGATGTTATCTGGACCAGCGACAAATCAAGAGGAAGCATTGTCAATATCAGAAGAACTGATGAAAGACTATTTGAATAGTTTCCCACCGAAATAAAGTCTAATCTAAATAGAATTTTGATAGCTGATAGCTTATAATTTGTAGTTTTTATAGTTGAGCAGAGGAGCGAATAAATGGATTATTTACGTTACCCCATTGGTCAATTTGAATCATTCATTATTAACTCTCATGAGGATCGCAATTCTGTTATTCAACAAATACCAAAAATCGTACAAACAGTGCGAAGTATAACCTGTCATTTGCAGCCTGAACAACTTAGCGTACCATACCGACAAGGCGGATGGACGATAAAGCAAATTATTCATCACTTAGCTGACAATGATATAAACGCGTTTTTAAGGTTTAAGAAGGCATTAACTGAAGATGAACCATTAGCGAGTTCTTACCGTGAGGACTTATGGGCACAATTAAGTGACTATAATGATGCTCCAATTGAATGTTCATTACTACTTTTGGAATCCCTCCATATTCGATTTTTGTATCTCCTTTCCAGTTTAGAATCTGAACAATTTAACAGAAAGTTAAAAACTCAGGTACTAGGAATCATTACATTAGATGTAGCTCTTCAACGATTTATATGGCATAATCATCATCATATTGCTCAAATAAAATCACTTATCGATCGCATGGAGTGGGATTACTGTCATAATCAAAGTACCATTTAAACCAGATTATATGATAGCGAACTTGTCTGAACTCAAGATCAGATAGTAAGTAGTTACTCTCTTCCATCGAATAATATATTTCTAACATACAATAAGGAGAGATCATGATGACAGATTCTTTAGAAATAGAACAACTACATACAATATCAGAAAATCTTGGTGAACTTAGCGAACTATTAATTCAGGTTGTAGAAGGTGGAGCATCAATCGGATTTCTACCGCCATTGCAAGCTTCAGCTGCACATACATATTGGGAAAATGTACTGGACCCCGATGTCATCCTTCTTGTAGCAAAAATAGACGGTCAGCTTGTAGGCAGTGTTCAACTGCATCTATGTTCAAAACAAAATGGTAGCCACCGCGCCGAAATTGCTAAACTCATGACTCATCCGAATCATCGCCGTAAAGGTATAGGGCAAATACTCATGAAAGCAGCAGAAGAGAGGGCTATTAACGAAGATAGGACGTTATTAGTTTTGGATACGAGGGAAGGCGACCCATCCAATATCCTTTATACTTCACAAGGGTACATACAAGCGGGTAGAATTCCTGACTTTGCGATTTCTGCAAATGGCGAACTGGACGCTACTATTCTGTATTACAAAAAAGTCTGAGTTTACAAGTCAAAAAAGTTTCTTTGAAAGGATGCTCTTAATGGTAATTTTAATTTTAATAGTAATTATAATCGGGTTGTCAGGAATTATCGGGAATCAATATTCGAGCCTTAGAAGGGCAGAACAGATGCAACGATCGCTTGATGATATAAACCAAAAACTTAGAGAAATAAGTAACAATTCAAAATTATAGATATTTGCGTCTATGAAGAGACAACAGAACAGCCAGTAAGTTAGCCGTAAATGTTGGTAAATCAATTTCTATTTTGAGGAGTGAGTAATGTGAGCAGCTTATTTCAAAGAATTGATTGTAATTTCATACCTGTGTCTAACTTGGAGGAATCTACACGCTGGTACGTAGATGTATTTGGATGTGTATTTGTTTGGAAAGAAGAGAGCGGATACGCAGCGTTAAATGTCTCTGTTGCAATAAAGGAAGGAAAATCAGCAAATATTGAACTCGGTCATGCAATGATAACATTGGTTGAGTCCGAGCAGTTCTCGCCACTTACCTTCTATAAAAATGGTGAGCTTCACCCCTATATGAACTTCTATACAAAAGATATTGAACATGTACACCAATTACTTACCGAAAGAGGAGTCGAAGTAGAGCCAATTAGCGATGAAGGCAATTTGAAGTATTTCAATTTCATTGAATTGAATGGCCATCACATGGGAGTTTGTAGCTTTTGATAGTATGGTAGTTCATATATCTAGTTTTATCGTTTGTTTCTGGCGAAGCATCTCAGCTTCCTTTTAAACATCATACTTATGATTTGAAAAGCGAGCTCTGTCCTATGGTTCTGGATAGGGCTCTTTGTCGTACGCACAGCAGAAAACAAGGTTGTGCATTCATTAGATCTACTCAATAACAGTAATATTATGGTAAGATTATCTATACTTCACATCTGAACATCTGTTTGGGGGTTAATTATGAAACTTGCGAACAGAATCATAACAATCGTAGTTGCAGCGTTCGCTACTGCATTCATCAGTTCTTTCATCATCACATTGATCATTTTTGGACCTTCTATGGAAGTATTAGCGATCGTTTTTTAGTAGATTTGATCTTTGTTTTATTTCTGGGATCGCCTATTGCTTTAGGTATAAATCAGCTTTTTCGTCAAAGTACATTCAAAAATATAGCGTTTAAGTTACTTCTTCACATCGTGGCTGCCGTCGCTGTAGTCTCCCTTTTTCTTTTAGTAATTGGTGAGAAACAAGAAATATTTAGTGATGAATCATTTGCTTTTTATATTGCAGCGATAGTAAATTCAGTCGTCTATTTATTCATTTTATCATTATTAAAATTAACTGGATCAACAAGTTTGTAACTAAGCAATTTTTGTGCAGGCCAAAATATATTTAACGAAAGAGTGGATTTTGATGAGTCATTATAAGGCTATTATTTTCGATTTAGATAACACCATTCTTGATCGAACGCAAACTTTTTTGACCTTTTCTCGATCATTCATTAACAATTATTTCGAAAATCATGATCAACATGATAACTTGCTTAAGCGACTCATCGAACTTGATCAAGATGGCTATAAGGACAAGAAGGTGTTATTTGATGAACTTCTAGCCGAATTACCATGGGAAATTAAGCCTGATCATTCTGAGCTTATGAATTATTATGACATTCATTATGTAAAAAGTGCAGTCCTAATGGATCAAGCAATAGAAGTAATCCAAGCACTACGCAGTAAATACAAAATTGGCATGATAACTAACGGAAGGACGATGATCCAGTACGGCAAGATCGATTTTTTGAAAATAAGAAATCATTTCGATGCGATTATAGTTTCTGAGGAAGCCGGCATCAAAAAACCGCATGTTGATATTTTTGAGCTGGCAGCGGCGAGACTCGGAATTCCGCTGGATCAATGCATGTATATCGGTGATCATCCCCTTAATGATATTGTAGGAGCTGCAAAAGCGGGCATGGATACCATTTGGTTTCAGGTGAATCAACCATGGAGTGATAGTATTACAGTAATACCAAAGCAAACAATAACTCATTTAAACGAATTGCTAGATTACCTCTAAGACCTTCCCTAATATGCATTTCAATTCTACTCGTATAAATCTAATTAATCTGTCCATTAACTATTTTAGGAGGTTATTGCTTATGATCAGATTATGTCAATCATCAGAAGCAGCTATCATTTCTGACATTATTAACGATGCAGCTACTGCATACAAAGGGGTAATACCTGAAGATCGTTATCATGAACCTTATATGAGTCTTAATGAAGTAGAGTCTGAAATAAATGATGGAGTCGTTTTTTGGGGTTATTTGGATGAAAAAGAGCAATTAATCGGTATTATGGGTTTACAGGATAAGGGTGACGTCAGTTTAATTCGCCATGCATATGTAAAAACATCGCATAGAAGCAAAGGGATTGGTGGAACTTTAATCGAGCATCTTTTGCAGCAAACGACCAAGCCCATTTTAATAGGAACTTGGGCAGCTGCAAGCTGGGCCATTCGGTTTTATAATCGATATGGGTTCAGGCTAGTATCTAAAGAAGAGAAGGAACATTTACTCCGTATATATTGGAATGTTCCCACTCGACAAATAGAAGAATCTGTTGTATTAAGTAATGCTGAAGAGGATAAGAGACTTATATTAAATTCAATTAACGCACTTCCAGTCGTTGAGAAGGCTACCATTGCAGATGCAGGCGAAATATTAGCTCTACAAAAACTTGCATATATAAGCGAAGCAGAAATATACAACGACTATACCATTGAACCGCTTGTCCAAACGCTAGAAGATTTGCAAAAGCAGTTTGAAGATCACATCTTTCTTAAAGCTGTAATAGATGGTACAATCATCGGTTCCGTCAGAGCAAAATTAACAGAACGATCTTGTATTATCGGCAAATTGATCGTACATCCGAGTTATCAAGGAAGAGGCATTGGCAAACAGTTGATGACAGACATCGAAGCATCCTTTAAAAATTGCTTGAAGTACGAACTATTTACTGGCAGTAAAAGTAATAAAAATCTTCAGCTTTATGAGAGGCTCGGATACATTACTACGGGTGAAAAACCAATCCATGAACATCTAAGCATCGTATATTTAGAAAAAATAAATTGTTAACCCTTAACGAATCTAACGAAAGTCGTAATAGGAGGGACAACGATGAATCGAATCAATTATAGTAGAGATGAAGAGAAAACGTATCATAACAACTGTTATACGAACAATACCTTATTTGCACCTGGTTCATGGCTGCATCAACCAGTGCAAACCGTTAGCGACCTTCTTCCAAAGCTGCAGTTGTCAGATTATCCTCAAGCATTGGATTTAGGCTGTGGCGTAGGGCGTAATACGATTCCAATTGCACAATATTTAAAGCCAAAGTTAGGTAAAGTCATCGGTGTTGATTTATTAGAATCAGCAATTAGTAGACTTCATGAATACAGCAACCAATATAGTGTCCGAGAATGTATAGAAGGAATCCAATCGGATATCGAATCATATTCTATTGGCAAATATAAATTTGATTTTATTGTAGCTGTATCTGCTCTAGAACATTTAAGTTCAGAACGAGCATTAGAGCTAAAGTTGCAAGAAATGGCGGCTGGTACAAAAGTTAATGGCATTAATTGCATCATCTTAAATTCGAATATTCTTGAAGTAGTAGCGGGTACTACTGATCAATTAAGTCCTATGTTCGAACTGAATTTCCCCACTGAACGAATGTTAGCCATTCTTGAGCATCATTACAGTGGATGGGAAATACTGCGTAAGCAAATAAAATCTCTTACATTTGATATCGAGCGTCAGAACATTCCAGTCACACTAACTTCTGATTGCATCACTTATGTCGTAAGAAGACTCCAATAGATCGTTGGAATGCTAATAGAAAACGCTATGAAGCTTTAGCTGGAGGTTAAGTATGAGTATCGAGATAATGATTGAGAAGTATCGCTCAAGTGGAAATGCGACTAACGCAGTGAAGATGGACAGCTATATGAAAAATCAATTTACTCATCTTGGCATTAAGGCACCAGAGCGAAGAGAGATTATGAAGACATTTTTGAAACAATATACGCTCCAAAAGGAATGGATTCCTCTGCTGTGGCAGATGCCAGAACGTGAGCTGCAATCTGTTGCAGTGGACATGCTCGATCTGATTAAAAAGAATTTAACGCCAGAAGATTTACCGATGATTGAGCAGTTAATTATACAAAAATCATGGTGGGATACGATTGATGCCATCGCAGTAATTGTTGGATATTTATTTAAAGATTACTCTGATGCTCGTAAGGAATATATAGAGAAATGGATACAATCCGACAATATGTGGTTAAATCGAACTGCAATTCTTCATCAACTACATTATAAAAAACAGACGGATGAGGTTCTGTTATATGACTGTGTGCGTCGACATGCGCATTCGAAACAATTTTTCCATCAAAAAGCGATTGGTTGGGCGTTACGCACTTATGGTGGCCACAACCCGTCATCCGTACTTGCTTTCGTAGAAACAAATGAACTAAAGCCTTTAAGTAAAAGAGAAGCGCTTAGGAAAATACTAGCTCACAAAAAAGACTAGATGAGCACATTTCAGTAATCAAGAAACCTGTCCAAACAGACAAAAAATCGTTATAATGGATAGTGAATAAATGAATGAAGAAGAAAGTGGGATCAGCATGGGTCGTAAATGGAATAATATTAAAGATAAGAAGGCATCTAAAGATGCCAATACAAGTAGAGTTTATGCTAAATTCGGAGTAGAAATTTATGTTGCGGCCAAAAAGGGCGAACCCGATCCAGAATCCAACCGTGCATTGAAGGTTGTACTTGAGCGTGCTAAAACGTATAACGTACCTAGAGCAATCATCGATCGCGCGCTTGATAAAGCAAAAGGCAGCGGTGATGATAATTACCAAGAGCTTCGTTATGAAGGTTTTGGACCCAATGGTTCTATGATTATTGTTGATACGCTTACTAATAACGTAAACCGTACAGCACCAGAAGTCCGCTCAGCATTCAACAAAAATGGCGGCAGCATGGGCGTATCCGGCTCCGTTGCTTATATGTTTGAATCTACTGCTGTATTTGGCTTGACCGGTAAAACAGTAGATGAAGTAATGGAAATTATGATTGAAGCTGATGTGGATGTACGTGATATTCTTGAAGAAGATGAAGCGGTAATCGTCTATGCTGCACCAGATCAATTCCATGCTGTGCAGGAAGCATTCAAGAAGGTTGGCGTTGACCAGTTTACTGTAGCTGAGTTAACGATGTTAGCACAGAACTACATTTCAATGCCAGCGGATGGACAAGTTCAATTCGACAAACTAATTGATGCACTAGAAGATCTTGAAGATGTTCAACAAGTATTCCATAATGTAGAGTTGGAAGATTAATCCATCTTGTTCTAGCCTTTGTAAAGCCGCGATAACATATCGCGGCTTTTTTCCTACCATCGTAAGCGATTTGCGATTTTATTAGCTAAGACTAATAAATAGTGACATATAAGCTGTCATCAATACGATGCTATACTTTGTTTGTGGAGGAGGGGATTCTGGTGAAAAGATCAGACAGACTCATGGCGATTATAATAGCTCTGCAGCAACGATCGGAAACTGCTCAATCATTGGCAACCAAGTTTGAAGTATCCAAACGAACAATACTGCGAGATATGCAAGCACTCTCTGAGATAGGTATCCCGCTTTATGCTTCTACTGGTCCGTCTGGTGGGTTTAAGATGATGGATGGTTACCAATTACCACCATTACAATTCGACGCCCAAGAAGCACTGACCATCCTGTTCGCTCTAAATGCCTTAACGAAGCTAAAGGACACGCCTTTCAAGCAAGCACGTTGGACCGTAATGGACAAGATAAGAGCCACACTTCCGACCAGTCTTATCGAAAAGGTTGAGCCGATGTTAGAACGACTAGACATGGATGTGCCCATTCGAACTCAAGAAACCCCACTACTGGAAGAGCTTCTCTCGTATTTATCAGACTCATCGTGGATTCATGTCAATTATCGGTCAGAGCGCAATCAAAGATGGTTGCAGCTGCACCCAGAGCGAGTCTACACGGCATATGGTTTCTGGTATTGTGAAGCCTACTCCATTCAACATGAAGAGAGGCGGACTTTCCGAATTGATCGCTTTTTTGATATTAAGAAGGCGGATAATGGACAAGTAACTAAACCAAATTGTGATATGCCATTAGCAGGTGAGAGGAAAGTAACCGAAACAATTTTTATACACGCTAAGCTGTCTTATCGAGGAGCGCTTATTGCGGAACAAGATCCTGACATCGGTCAGTACGTTAGGCATGTTGATGAGAATGAATGGCAGCTTTCATTTAATTGTCCAATTTCTGAATGGAAGTGGGCAATTTCATTTTTCTACAAATTAGGTCTTGACGCAGAGGTTATTGAGCCACTTTCACTCAAGGACGAGTTGTTTGAGTTAGCCTCACAGATTTGTAATCGCTACAGGTCTGTTTAACATGTTTTCGAACCAAATAAAACTTAGGAGGATGAGTATGATGGAGTCAATTACAATTTTGGAGCGTGCACGTCAATTTATTTATAACAATGCAAGATTAATTGATCGGCAACGGTTCAGCTATTTTTTTGAAGATGGGTCGCAAGATGCAGTATTAAAAGCACTTCAAGCTTATCAAAATGCGGATGGAGGATTCGGAAATGGGCTTGAACCGGATATACGTTGCCCACACAGTCAGCCAGTCCCTACCGAAGTCGCTTTACATACGATGGATGCAATAGGTGCAATTGATACTAAAATAATGGACGGAATTTTTCGGTATCTAGAGCATATCACGCTAAAAGAAGGTGGGCTGCCTCTAGCATTCCGAAACTTACTAGACTTTCCACATGCACCATGGTGGAATATTGAGTCCGATGACATTGCCTCACTTAATCCGACAGGAAATATTGTAGCACTTTTATTGAAACTAAAAGTAGGTCCTGATTTGCTTAAAGAGGCATGGTTTTCACGAAATGCAGAATATGTTTGGCAATCAATAGAGCATAGGGAGCCTACTGAATATCACGATGTTGTACAATGGATTTCCTTTTTGGAACAAGCCCCGGATCAAGCTCGAGCAATCCCTGTTAAGAAACGGCTAGATGAGTGGCTGGCGAAACCAGGTGTTATTGAACGTGATCCATATGCTGAAGGATATGTACAAAAAGTACTGGATTATGTTTCAAGTCCAACTAGTTATGCTAGAAAATTCGTTACTGATGAGGAAATTGAGTTGCACTTGGATGCACTAATTGAGCAACAGCAGGAAGACGGTGGATGGCTTATTAGTTTTCCAGAAACAAGTTCTATAGCGGGTCTGGAATGGCGTGGTTCATTAACAGTGGATCGGCTTGTTACACTCAGAGCATTTGGCAGAATATAATCAAATGAAATCGCATTATTCAAATCATACAAACCTTTGGTAATTTCCTGTATTCGCAAGTGACTGCGAGCATGTTAATATTAATCATCACAAGGGAATAGAAATTACTAGTCTAATAAAAAGGGGTGTTTGAATGGATATTCGATTTCCAATTGGGACATTTGATTATAATAGTGTAATCGACTTAGAGCAACGGAAACTGTGGATTGATCAAATTGCTGAGTTACCGACGAAATTAATTGAGGCTGTAGTCGGTTTAACGGAAGAACAATTACGTACACCTTATCGAGAAGGTGGATGGAATATTAAACAAGTCATTCATCATATTGCTGATAGCCATATGAACAGCTATATTCGCTTCAAGCTTGCCCTAACTGAACAAAACCCAACAATTAGACCATATTTTGAGGATCGTTGGGCAGAACTTTCAGATACCTTTGATGAGCCTATTGAAACGTCATTGAAGTTATTAGAAGTATTGCACCGTAGATGGGTCACTTTACTTACAACTATGACGGATGAGCAATTTGAGCGCACTTTTTTCCACCCCGAGTCTAAGGAAATCATCTCCTTGAACACAAATTTAGGCGTTTATTGCTGGCATGGAAGACATCATCTCGCTCATATTACATCTTTAAGGGAACGACTGGGGTGGTAGTAACTGCAACCTCAAAGCTGTTTATAAGCAAAAAATGAGACTGTCATCGCCTGTGGAAGATACCCTTGTTGCATCAATCATTTTAGGTATCGATCACTATTGAGACAGTCTCATTTCGTTTGTAATCTATGTTAATGCCAAGTTTATTTAAAATCTGCAAGCCAATTCGTAAGATTAATTATCTCTTCATCTTCTATACGTCCTTTGAAGCTAGGCATTCCTCCGCCTCCAGCAACGATCTTTTTATAAATTTCCTCACGACTCATCTCGTTACCTACCTGTTTAAGCGCGGGACCCATGGAGCCTTGATATTGATCACCGTGACAAGACATACAGTTGCTTTTGTATACCGATTCCGCACTAGCAATGTCTACAGTCGTAATTGGAATCGATGTCCTTGATGGTTCAACGGCTTCCTCTTTGGGCGGCAGTTGAAATAACAAAAGATAAATCGCCAAAAGTCCAGCTGAGCCTGCAATTGCCGCCATCACCCACTTTGACATATCAAAACCCCTTTTTTGAAAATAATGAAAGAATAAATTCCTACTTTATAGTCATTATTATACCGTTCAAATAGCAAAATCTAGATGACTCGTTAGAGCTATTGAAATGGCAGCTTTGTTATCAATGTGTGACTGAAATAGCAATATACAAAATAAATAGTTAATGCCATTAACAAAAAAACTGTAAAGCAATTAGATTGCAAGCATGTAATCAAATGATAGTTATCATCGATTTGTGATACTAAGTAAGAGACAATTGTAATTCGTATAGACTGAAATATATACCATCAATTACAATATATTTCTAATGAGATGAAGGGTAGGGGAATTGGATGAACGAAGTGATTACGAATTGGCGAATCATTGAAGGACCTCTAGATGCTGCACCTGAAGATGTGGGGATGGATTCTACACAACTTAATAAGCTAGATAAACATTTTGAAAATTTATTTATACAAGAGCAAATTCAAGGCGCTGGATATCTCGTATCAAGACATGGCAAAATTGTAGCAGCAAGGACGATGGGCACGCTAAATGGTGTAAAGAACGAAGGTGAACTTCAGCCTGATTCGATTCGCAAACTTTCATCCATTACAAAAATGTTCACCGCTATTTCCATCGTCAAACTAATTGAAGACGGCAAATTATTTATTGATCAGCCTGTTGCAACAATTATTAAAGAATTCGATAACCCAACCCACCAAACTATTAGCATTTTTCATGTTTTAACTCATACATCTGGCATTATGCCCGTATCTGGTTATTACAATGAGCCCTATCCTCGTGAATGGTGGGGTGCTCGCGGGACTGACGGTTGGATACGTAAAATATTACAAGGTACGCTCATCTGTCAGCCGGGCGAAGCTTATAACTATTCAACTGTTGGATTCGCAATACTTGGAGAAATTATTAGTCGAATATCCGGGATGTCATATGAGGATTTCGTAACAGAACATATCATAAACCCGCTTCATTTGGAGCGCACTTTCTTCAATGTACCAGAGTATCTGCATTCTGAAGTTCTAACAGTAGATCAATACGATATCGATTCATTAAGCAGAACATATCCAGAGGGTGAAGAGCGGCCACCGAAGTCAGATAGCGGTCTCTATTCAACGATGTATGATCTTTGGAAAGTTGGTCAAATGCTACTGAATGGGGGCGTACTCGAAGGACAGCGTGTATTAGGTAGAAAGTCTGTCGAGTTACTTACGAAACGCCATTTGTTCAACGTTCCAGCCTATCACTGGGGTGGTAAAATCAAAGACAAAGGGCACGCTTTAGGTATAGATTTATCGATTGACCATTTATCCTTTGAATCTATTGGAACATACCAGATGGAAGGAGCAGGGCGTTCTGGTATTTTCGTTGATCCAGTCGAAGATATGGTCGTCATCATGTTCGTACCTTCCATCTATTCATGGGTTCCGCTTTCTATTCTAGGTACGAAACAAATTATTTGGTCGAGTTTAAAGTAGTTAATAACGTTAATTAGTTTGTCCTAACTACCCCCGCGCTACTGAGGCTCGGGGTATTTCATTTCGGCTAATTTCTTCCGATTGAAACCGTGCACGTGTCGAGATATAATGTAATGATGGAAAAAGTACAGATGAAACCAGTGTTTGACGTTTCCGTATAGTATAAAATGGGTATATCAATAAGACGTACCTAGAACATACCATCAGAAATGACAATATAAAGGGGCTGGATTCGAAATGAAAACAAAGGGTTTAACGATACTAATGGCTATGGCGCTGTTTATTTTGCCAGGTTGCGGATTATTTGAAAGTGTCGAACAAACCGTTAATTTCACAACTGAGACAACTAACTATATGCAAACAGTTACTGATTTCGGACAAGAGATGACTGGGTTGGCAGAAAAGGCATTAACAGACATTGATGCTCGTACTGATTTGACACAAAAGTTAACTGACTTGAAAGAACAAGTTGTAAATTATGAAGGTATCACAGTACCTGATTACGCAACTCAAATACATCAATCTATCGTGCAGTATAACGAGACACTGCAAGGAGGCATTGATAAAGCTTTAACAAATATTGAACAAGGAAGAGCCGCTTTTGAATCAACAGGCATTCCAGAATCTTTAAATAAGATCAACGAGTTGTTAGCTCAGATCAATCAGTTAGCGCCACAATAATCCGACATATGCCGTTAATCGAGTAAATGGAGCGATGCGTTCGCTCCTTTTTTTCATGAGTAGAGAAAGAGAGGTTTGTGAATGAAATGGATCGCTATACAGTCCTATTACAAAGTTGAAAGAGTATTATCTGGCATAGAAATGAAGACAATCAAAGAGGATCGTTCCATGTATCTTTATGTGAACAAAATTGTAACTGCGCATCGAGAATTTGCAATAGAGGACATTCATGATCTTTCCTTCCGGCGAATGGGGGGAGATGAGGGGTTGCTTTATTTACATACGCAACAAGGCGTATTCTCATATAACGTTCATGGTGATCCACAAGCTTTTATAGCAATGTATAAGGAACTAACTTTATCATCATAGCATCCAAACACAAAAGTGTAGGATATACATCAAGAGTTTTCAGAACTCAAGGAGAGTGCAACAGGTTTGTTATCGCAAGGAAATACATCACAATTATCTAATCCATATCGTTTAATTACACTACTGCTTGTCGTTGTAGTTGCGGGTTTAAGTCAGGGGCTTCTACTACCACTACTGTCCATTATGCTAGAACAAAAAGGGGTTTCATCGGATCTAAATGGCATTAACTCAGCTGCAATGTACATCGGCATATTTTGTACGATGTTTTTTATTGAGAGGCCAGTCAGACGATTTGGTTACAAAAAGGTTATTGTCGTAGGTATTGCACTAGTAACGACGTCTAACTTACTTTTTCCGGTTACAGATTCGCTAACCATTTGGTTTATTTTACGGTTGCTAGTTGGTGTAGGAGATAGTGCGCTGCATTATTCAACTCAACTTTGGATCGTTAGTTCAAGTCCTGCCAATAAAAGGGGTAGGTTTATATCGCTTTATGGAATGTCGTATGGCTTAGGATTTAGTTTAGGACCGCTCGGAATCAACCTATTACAATTCGGCAAAGCAGTTCCATTCCTAGTTTCTGGAACATTTTTCATTACAGTGTTATTACTTGTACTACGGATGAAAAATGAGCTGCCTGAAGCGCCTAAATTGAGTGAAGCTACAGGGAATCGATTTGTCAAGACATATCGAATAGCATGGTTTGTTCTCATACCAGGTTTCCTATTTGGATTGATGGAAGCTTCCATGAACAGTAACTTCCCATTATATGGCATGCGAATTGATTTGGGACAACAATGGATTTCATTACTGCTCGTTTCATTTGGTATTGGCAGCTTAATTCTGCAATTACCACTCGGTATTTGGAGTGACAAAATCGGTCGAAAACCTATTTTGATAGCATGCGGAATTGTTGGATCAATTACATTTAGTTTGATTCCTGTAGCACACGACAACATCCCGCTTCTATTTGTATTGTTTATTATTTCTGGAGGAGTAGTTGGTTCGTTCTATTCATTAGGACTAGCCTACGCAGCTGATGTTTTACCGCGCTCTATATTGCCTGCTGCTAATATACTCACATCGATTCACTTTAGTATAGGTAGTATCTTGGGTCCTACACTTGGTGGATTTGGTATCAAATATATAGCTCCATACAGTATTTTTCTATTTTTGGGATCGGCATTTCTCGTCTTTGCTTTACTTGGATTTGCCTTTAAACCGAAAATGAAATCTGAATTAACTGCATAAAACGGGCTTGACATATCATTCCAATGGCTTATATAATTCACATCAAGCAATACTAACTAAGGCGAAGATCAAAGACAAGACTCCAACATTCAACCTGCACAGAGAGAGGGGCGATTGCTGCAAGCTCCTTCAGCGATGAAGTTGAAGTTACCCCTTTGTAGCTGTGACGTGGAATCGGTTTGCTCTATGCAAACTTTAGTAATCGTCACCGATTGATCCCCGTTACAGGATGCCAATGAGGGTCTTGATTTATTATGAGACCAGAATTAGGGTGGAACCACGAGTATACAAGCACTCGTCCCTTTGCGGGATGCGTGCTTTTTTTGTGCGCATTTCCCTAGACTTGATCTCAAAAATCAGGAAGGTGAAGGAAATGGTTATTAGAGTTACATTACCAGATGGCGCAGTAAAAGAGGTTGAAGCAGGCATTACAATTGAAGAACTGGCAGGGGCAATGTCTACTAATCTTAGGAAAAACACTATCGCCGGTAAGCTGAACGGAACAGTAGTAGACAGCAATACACCCATCCTTGCTCATTCAACATTAGAAATGATAACAATCGATAGTGGGGATGGATTAGAGGTGTACCGCCATAGTACAGCACATCTGTTGGTGCAGGCACTTAAACGTATTTATGGCAATAATGTTGTGAAGCTCGGAATCGGGCCTGTCATTACAGACGGCTTTTATTACGACATTGATATTGAGCAGCCGTTGACACAAGGCGATCTAACAAAGATTGAGAAAGAAATGTTGGTTATAGTTAAGGAGAACTTGCCGATTCGTCGGCGTGAAGTTAACAGAGAAGAGGCACTTGCGTTGTTTGGGATAAGCGGAGAACATTTGAAGGTGGAGCTAATTGAAAACCTGCCGATGGATGCCATTATCTCAATTTACGAACAAGGTGAGTTTTCGGACCTTTGCAGAGGTCCACATCTTCCTTCAACTGGGCGAATAAAAGCATTTAAACTACTTAGTACAGCAGGAGCTTACTGGAGAGGTGACTCCAATAACAAAATGCTTCAGCGCATTTATGGAACAGCATTTCCGAAGCAAGCACAATTGGATGAACATCTATTCCTTCTTGAAGAGGCTAAGAAACGTGATCATCGAAAGTTAGGCAAAGAGCTGCAGCTGTTTATGTTCTCAGAGGAAGCTCCAGGGATGCCGTTTTATTTGCATAATGGGATGGTGCTTCGCAACCAGCTTGAAAGTTTCTCAAGACAATTTCAACAGCGAAATAGTTATTCGGAAGTACGGACACCTCTAATGATGAATCAACGCATGTGGGAACAGTCCGGTCACTGGGAGCACTACAAAGATAATATGTACTTCACAGATGTTGATGATACAAAGTATGCGCTTAAACCGATGAACTGTCCTGGCCATATGATTATTTATAAAAATCAGCTTCACTCTTATAAGGAACTACCGATTCGTCTTGCAGAATTTGGACAGGTTCATCGACATGAAGCTTCAGGAGCACTTAATGGGATGTCTCGTGTACGGACATTTTGTCAAGATGATGCACATATCTTTGTCCGCCCGGATCAGATTGAAAGTGAAATAAGCTCCGTGATTTCTCAAATAAGCGATATGTACAAGGTGTTTGGCTTCAGTTACACGATTGAGCTGTCTACAAGACCAGATGATTATATGGGATCAGAACAACTATGGGGCGAAGCTGAGTCAGCTTTGCAACGTGTTTTAGAAAGTTTAGCAATTCCGTATCGAATTAATGAAGGCGATGGAGCTTTTTATGGACCAAAAATTGACTTTCACATTCAAGACGCACTTAAACGGAGCTGGCAATGTGGGACGATACAACTCGACTTTCAAATGCCAGAAAAGTTCGAGCTTTCATATATTGGTGAGGACAATCAAAGGCATAGGCCGGTCGTCATTCATCGTGCAGTTTATGGCTCCATGGAGAGGTTTATAGGAATATTGACGGAGCACTATAGCGGTCATTTCCCACTATGGCTATCACCACTTCAAGTGAAAATATTACCTGTGTCAGATATTGATTTAAGCTATGCATTAGAAGTGAAACAATCGCTTAGCGAGCACGGAATAAGGGTAGAGGTGGACGCTCGTTACGAGAAACTAGGATTTAAGATTCGTGAAGCACAGCTTACGAAAGTTCCATATATGATCGTTTTAGGCGAAAACGAGAGGACGAATGAGCTGATCTCCGTGCGTAAGCGTGGTGAAGGTGACATTGGTTCGAGAACTGTAGAATCGTTTATTGAGCAATTGCTTGAGGAGATTCAGCAAAAAAATAGCTAACGGATTAAACGCAACATGAGGCTGACTCCTGTGCAGCCTCATGTTTTAATAAGACCAACAGCTTTACATAACTCCACTAATTGATGAGCACCATAAAACTGTTCGCGATTGCGCTCATGAATGCTAGCTAGAGCTTGTACAGTTACTTCCTTTGCTTTATCCAAGTTTTGATGCTCCAAAGCATGTACAATTTCTTTCATGTTTTCTAAGAAATAAACGGTTCTTCGCAAAGTGTTAATGAGTAGAATTTGTCTGACATGAGTTGGAGTAAACACTCTGTATCCGTTGTCCGGATCACGCAGAGGAGTAAGAAGGCCTTCTTTCTCCCAATGACGAATTGCTGACGTTTGAACTTTAGTAAAAGCGGCAACTTCACCAATAGACATATGAGTTTTAGTTTTTTTATGAACTGTGAGCTGCAATGTCGGTTGTTGGAGTAATGATAACGTTTGATCAGCAACCGTTTTCTCTTGCTCAAGAAGTGCTTGTTGTTTCTTCACTAACCAAAAAGCCGCATCCATATCAGACTTTTGAACATAACGGAGTACTTCACACGTAATGCCAATTCCGTAACCAGATGCCATTTTGCGAAGACAGCGGAAGTAAGCAACATGTATTTCTGTATATAGCCGGTACCCATTGGCAGCCCGTTCAGGAATAGGAATGACACCCCACGACTCATAGTGACGCAGAGCACTTGTACTAATACCAAGCTCACGAGCGATCTCAATTGGTTTGTAATAACGCATAAATGATCCACCTCCATTGAAAGTAGATTCCTAATATACTAAATAAAATTAATGTAAGCAATGTTAGTTATTAAATCACCTTAAAATATTCCACTTGAATTTTCTAATAAATATCCCTATAATGTGCTTTAGACAGTTGCATATTTTTTTGGGGATTATTGTGCTTTCAACAGGCACATTAAAACGTAATTTACAATCCATCCCAATATCGCAACCGAATGCAACATACAAAAGAGGAATTAAGGGAGAGATTAATGCATGGCTAACGTACTGTTTATTAAAGTAAATGATCGTCCCGCTGATCAAGCGGTAAGTGTACAAATGTATGAAAAATTTCTAAATACGTATAAGGAAACTCATGAATCAGATTCCATCACTGAACTTGACCTATTCAATGTTGAGCTTCCTTACTACGGAAATGATACGATAACTGGTCTATTTAAATTAGCTCAAGGTTTCCCATTGACAGAAGTAGAGCAGAAGGCAGCAGATATTGCTAATCGTTATATGGATCAATTTCAAGCAGCAGATAAAGTTGTTATTGCGTTCCCACTTTGGAACTTCGCTGCTCCTGCACCACTGACAACTTATTTATCTTACATTGCACAGGCTGGCAAAGCGTTTAAATACACTGCGGAAGGTCCAGTAGGTCTTTTAGGCGACAAAAAAGTAGTATTGCTAAATGCACGTGGCGGAGTATACTCCGTGGAGCCAATGTCTGCATTTGAATCAGCAATTAGACCAATAAAAGCAGCACTTGGCCTATTTGGAATCAATGCTGAAGAGGTTGTTATTGAAGGTCATAATCAATTTAAAGACCAATCCGGTGATATTATTGCAAAAGGATTAGCAGAAACTGCTGCAATCGCTACTAATTTTTAATTGAAGCTTGAAAGAGATGACTTTTGTGTCATCTCTTTTTTATATTGAAGTGATCTACTAATCATTAACGATGAACAGATCACTTCATTTCATTTATCAAACACATTAAATAATTATCACAACGGTAAACTCATCGTTATATTTCTTTTTGAAAAACCTAATTTTTCGTAGAGTTGGATAGCTTGGTTTTCTACAAAAACAGCTAGACGAACTTCCAAATATCCTTCTATTTTCAACTGCTCAATGGCATGATTCATCAACTTTCTAGATATTCCCTTTCCCCTAAACTCTTCAATAACATAAAGCTCATAAATAAATCCAATTACGTTATCGGTAAATTGGTCTGTACTTGCTCCTATTAGAACCCATCCCAATAATTTTGAATCTTCTGTTGCAATTAAATAGTTGCAGCCCTTTTCTAGTAGCGGTTCAACAAGTTGTTTCATTTTCTCCTCAGTAGGTTTTACTCTGCCCATTGTTCCTTCAAACATAGCTTGTGGAGATAGCGCTAATAATACCTTAAGCTCCAATAGGTTCGGTATTCTGATTTCCATGTTATGATAACCGTCC
Organism: Paenibacillus sp. L3-i20; assembly: GCF_022180385.2. Lineage (GTDB taxonomy): Bacteria > Bacillota > Bacilli > Paenibacillales > Paenibacillaceae > Pristimantibacillus. The sequence goes on along the minus strand of NZ_BQME02000002.1, from coordinate 985,950 downwards.
TCTCATGAAGTTAAATGTGCTTGTTTCAACATTGCGTCAAATTTATATATGTAAGTAATGTTATACTCTCAATTGTACATTATAGATTTGAAGAGGAAGAAAAACTTCATTGGATAAATTGTTTATTATTTCTTTTAGTGCTTGGTGATCTCTAAACTCAGTTTCATCAAGGTTCAAAAGCTCTGATAAAGTGAACCATTTACCTTCAATTATTCCTTCTTCAAGCATCAAAGTACCACCTGTAATTTGGGCAATGAAATGGAATAAAATTATATGGTTGCCTAAGCTGCTAATAAAATTGTATACACCAGTAGTACTTGTAAGCTTAACGTCATATCCCGTTTCTTCTTTAACTTCTCTGCTAGCAGCTGCTTGAATATCTTCTCCAATTTCAATTCGCCCCGAAGGGAAATTCCATTTATGATGTGCCACTACCTTTTCTTCTTTAATCATCAACACTTTATCATCTTTCATTATTGATACACTAACTACGAGTACAATTCCATTTTGCAACATGTAATCCTCCTTAGTTATACAAAAACAATTACTGTAACCAATAATAGATCATATGTTCTTATTTTTCAAGCATAATTGGCAATGAAGGAGATCTTTTCTAACTACTATATGTAAACGGCTCGATCTATACCAGATACGCCCCCAGTAACGATTGCTGTTTTCATACAATTACCTCCCAAAATGCGAATTGAGAAAATGGTTCAAGCATATTCACTGAGTTATATCTAAATTTTTACATATTAACACAGTCTGTCAAAGGTGCATTGATGTCGGAATAATGTCGGAACAGCTACAAAGTTGTGACTAGTTCTTTTGGTGCAAAGTGACAAAAAACTTATGTAGTTAATCGCATTAATGAATGAAGGAATAAGTCATATAGTGCTTTCGTATGTCATTTTTTCCTGATCCATGACGTATTGCTTACTTTTTAATTTTTTTTATTCGATCTAAAGGAGGAGCATCTTTTTTGAAAACAGTGCCAAGAAGTTTATTGCTCATTTTTCCAATTATGGATAAGATATTAATGCAAATGTATTTCATATATTTGTTTTTGTAACCGCTTTCTAAAAGTGGAGTGTTCGTTCGCTTTTCGAAAGCGGAACAGCATGATTTCCATACGACCTTTCATGAGGAAGGAGGAAACAATTACATACATAACAATAGGTAATAGACGTTTAATATAAACGTCGAAAAGGTAGAACGATAGAAAGAGGTTAACCACATTAATTAAACCGAAAATGGAGGAATGAATAATGTCGACAGTACGTTTTTCCCAACCGGGACGTGCCAAAATGCTCATAGCGGGCAGCGTAATACTAGCACTAGTAGTTTCTATGTTTTTTATCGTTTCACAAAAAGCTTCTGCTCACGGATTTGTTAACAATCCATCAAGCCGCGGAGCTCTCTGTGAAAGCGGAGTTAATCTTAACTGCGGATCGATCCAATATGAACCGTATAGTTTAGAAGGCTTAAAGGGCTTTCCGAATGCTGGACCTCCAGATGGAAAAATTGCTAGTGCAAATGTTGGACAATTTTCAATTATGGATCAACAATCAGCTACACGATGGTCTAAAGTAAACATCAGTGCAGGTACAAACACGTTTAACTGGAATATTAAAGTTCCGCATGCAACAGCTAGCTGGAAATACTATATTACGAAACAAAACTGGGATCCGAATGCACCACTTTCGCGTGCATCATTTGATCTTACTCCATTCTGTAACGTAGCGTACTCAGGTACGCCGGGCACTTCATATTCAGATACATGTAACGTGCCGAGCCGTACAGGATACCAAATTATTCTTGCAGTTTGGGAAGTATCCAATACGCTTAATGCATTCTATAATGTAATCGATGTTAACTTTGGCGGAACTGTAGACAATGTTGCTCCAACTGCTCCTGCTAGTCTAGCAGCTTCCGGCATTTCGGCAACAGGTGCATCCCTTGCTTGGAACGCATCAACAGATAATGTTGGTGTGACTGGCTACAGAATCTTTAACGGCGCAACTCAAATCGGCTCAACAACAGGAGCAACTTCGTTTAATTTAAGCGGTCTGACAGCAAATACTGCTTATTCCATTTCAGTAAAAGCAGTTGATCAAGCAGGCAACGTTTCTTCATCAAGTAATATAGCAAACTTTACTACCCTTAACTCAAGCGGACCAGATGTTATTGCCCCAACTGCGCCGACGACTCTTCACGTAATGGGAACTTCTACAGCTACGACAGTGCCTTTAATGTGGAGTGCTTCGACAGATAATATTGGAGTAACAGGATACCGTATTTTCCGTGGCACTACGTTAGTAGCAACTGTTTCAGGAACAACTCTTCAATATTCAGTAACGGGTCTTACTGCAAATACTGCTTATGCTTTCTCCGTAAGAGCAATTGATGCAGCAGGTAATGTATCTGGTTCAAGCAATGTCCTTAACGTTACGACTCCATCTGCTTCAACAACATATCCGGCTTGGAGCGCATCTGTTGCGTATACAACTGGAAATAAAGTAACTTATAACGGCGTAAACTATGAAGCAAAATGGTGGACGCAAGGTGAAACACCAGGTACAGCAAATGCAACGGTTTGGAAAGTAATTCCTTAGATTCTTCACAAATTGAATGCCACTAGTCGAGCAATCCTACGGGAGCAGCTCGCTTAGTGGCTTTTTTCATTTATACATAAGTTATTCGCATAAAAATACAAATATTGACTGTATCGGAATCGAAGATTAAACTATTTTTAGAGGTGAAGAGGGATGAAAAGTAAAATGATATGCCCTAATTGTCAGAAAAAGCTTTCAATGAAACGTATTTACTTCACTCTGAAGGGTTATTATTCATGTAATCATTGTGAGGCAAAGAGTGTTGCAACTATAAAAAGTCGTATTTTGACATCAATCTTAATCATACTGCCTCCAGCTGCTAATGCAATATTAATAATGTTTGATTTTTTAGGGTTATTCCTATCAACAGAGGGGATCATTATTGTTAGTTGCTATTACGCTTTAAGTATTTTTTTCCTCCCTTGGTTTATATCTTTAAAGAGCACTAATAAATCTTGAATATAGAGTCTCTTGAACAACAGAAGTTTTCCCTCCTTTTAATTACATATTGATCGTAAAAACTCTTGTCACAATGGTGCAAGAACATATATATAAGAGTATAGCTTTAGGAGGATAAACAAGTGCACATTAAACGCCTTACACTACTAGCAATGATCATCGTTTTGTCCACTTCATTAATCAGCTGTAAAGATGCTACTACGCAGAACACAAAAGAGATCTCAGAGGTCAAGGAAGCTACCACTATTACAGATGAAAAACCAAAAGGTAAAGCAATTATTGCAGAGCAACGCCATGATTCAAATACAACAAACGATGATGCTCCAATATTGACTAATGCGAAGAAAAAAAAGCTAAATGAAGAAATAGTGAGAATAAAGGAAAGTCTTAAGTTTGGACAATACACACAATATCTAAGTCCAACAAGTGAACAAAAACATATCATTACTAGAACGGAAGGTATGTTTCATGATCCTGCTTCTTTAAAAAATAAAATAAGTGATATAAATCTACCAACACAAATCATGGAGGGTTCATTTGATTCCGCATTTCTATTCATAAAAGACTTTGAAAAAGATATTAGCAAAAATATAGAGGTCGGCAAAGTATATAGCCTAGACCACATTAAGACAAAAGATATTGCTTCACTTCATTTATATTACCTTAATAAAGAAGGAATAGGTCTGCAATTGATGATCCATCCTGTGCCACCAGATGAGGATGGAATTAAATTACTGCGCGGTTCAGAATTAGCTACACTCGAGGAACAACGGTACAATGATCAAACATACTATGTGAGGTATTTTGAAGAGATTGGAGTATTTACAGCAAGTTTTATTATTTCAATTGATGGAATCTATTACATTATAGAAACGGCAGAAATCGAAAAAGTTGACGGCAATAGTGAAAATCCTTATATCGTTATTTCCAAAATAAACGAAAAAGATAAACTATTTAAATTAACGGAAACGTTGCCGCTTGACCAAATTATTTCTGAAATAGGACTATAAATCGTTTAAGGAGGGAGCGCTCAGACGCTCCTTTTCCATTTCCATTTATTATTCTAGTATGCCAATGAACAGATCCCAGTAGCAGATGATTTTACAATTGGGTTTTAATTAGGAAATCGCCCATTGACAGATTTTAACTGGTAATGGTAACATGATCAAATAAATACAAGTAAAGTAGTAGGAATTGTTGGTAATTAAATAAAATCGTCTACCAGACAACTGGAGACTTCTCATTCATTGTTTTTTGAATGCAGAAGTCTCCTTTTTGCTTTCTAAACGATAAGGGGGATTACGATGAATTTAGAAAACATCGAGGCATTCGTATATATTATCCATTACGGCAGCTTCAACAAAGCAGCAGAAGTGTTGTATTTGTCCCAGCCGTCTGTTACAGCTAGAATTCAATCGCTGGAGCGAGAGCTTAATTGCAAGCTCTTTAACCGCCTTGGCAAAGGGGTTCAGATTACGGAAGAGGGGAAACGATTTCTACCCTATGCACAACAAATGCTCATGACTTATCAAAAGGGCAAGCTTCACATCAATCAGAAAAAATCTCTGCCTGATGAGTTGCGTATCGGCGGGACTGTTTCGGTTTCAAACTATACACTACCAGATATACTGCCGCAGTTGAAACAAAAGTTTCCAAATACTCACTTTAAACTTATAACAGGTACTACGGACGAAATTTTAAATAAAGTTGTAAATAAAGAGGTTGATATTGGATTTGTCCGAAATGTTAATCATCCAAATTTGCAATCCATTGCCTTTTACGAAGATCCAATTCAGCTCTACGTATATGAAGGACATCCTTTTCTTGCACAAAGTCATGTAACGATTGAGGAGATAGCAGCATGGCCGCTTGTTTTCTTTGAGTGCGGCGCATTAGATTGGCTTCGAGTTCATCGCATATTCGGAAACTTGGATCAACAGCCTAATATACAATTTTTAACGGATAACTCGGAAACAGCCAAAAAGTTAGTTATTCAGAAGGTTGGCATCAGCTTTCTTCCTAGCTTAAGTGTTAAAGAGGAGACTCAAGCGGGGAAGCTTATACCGATCCATTTGTCCGAAGCAGCTGGTATAGCTTTAAAAACAAATATCGTTTCTTGTCACGGTAAACATCTCTTAGTTGTTGATTCCATTCTAGATATGGGTAAAGAACTTACTTTCCGCAAAGCAGTCATATAGAAAAAAGACATCGTCGTATAGAAACTCCCTATTATCGGATGGATTGACCGCATTCTTAACCGAATGCTAAAGTTATCACGACAATAATTCTTACTTATCACGTAGGAATTATAAGAATAAAAACATAGAAAACGGGAGTGAGCAAAAATGAAAAAAACGACACTACTTGCATTATCGTTAATACTGGCGGTAATTATTGCAGGCTGCGGTAACAACGGGGGAGCAAAACCAGCAAGCGGCGGTAAATCAGACGGAGAAACAAAAAAGATCATCGTCGGGACAGGAAATGATTTTACTCAAGTTGCTTTTCTTGACGATAAAGGGCACTTAACTGGTTACGATGTTGAGCTGGTCCGTGAGATCGACAAACGTCTTACACAATATGAATTCGAATTTCAAACATTGGACTTCTCCAACATTCTTTTAAGTCTTGAATCGAAAAAGATCGATCTAGCAGCTCATCTATTCGAAAAAAATCCTGAACGAGAGCTAAAGTTTTCTTTTAACAAAGAACCTTATGCTTACTGGCGCAACAAAATAATCGTCGCTGCAGATAACAACGAGTCGATCCAATCTCTGGATGATTTGAAAGGAAAAAAAGTGCTTATTGGTCCAACAAGCGCTCAAGCTACTCTTCTCGAAAATTATAATAAGGCGAACAATAATGCTATTGAAATTGTGTACCAGCAAAATGATGCAAACGATGAAGTGCTTCAAATCACATCCGGACGTGCATATGCGACTCTTGGAGCAGATTTCCTTCTAGCCGTCACAGATCCTCAAGGTAAGCTCAAAACAGTAGGCAAACCACTTAATGAAGGAAATATTTTGTATGTATTCCGCAAAGATGATCCAGAATCTCAAAAGTTATCAGATGCTGTAGACCAAGCGATTAAAGAACTAAAAGCAGATGGAACTATCAAAAAACTGAGCACGGAATGGCTTGGAAGTGACTTTTCGAAATAAATATGGCGACTTGATTAGTCGAGAATCTGCCAAAGGAGTGAGAATTAAAGATGGGTCAACAACAGTTTGACATCGCCTATGTATTCGAGTATGTCCTTAAACTGCTTCCTTCCTTAAAGATGACGCTACTCATATTAGGCAGTTCCATCTTACTCGGTGTACTCATTGGGTTTGTTGTCGCACTGCCGCAGCTCTATCGGATTCCGTTCCTTCGGCGAGTCTCGCAAGTTTATGTGTCCTTTTTTAGAGGAACGCCTATACTCATACAATTATTTCTTTTTTACTACGGAGTACCTGAAGTGTTGAAGCTCATTGCCATTGATACTTCCAAAGCACCTGCATTGTTGTTTGTTATTCTAACCTACTCCTTGCACAGCGGCGCATACATTGCAGAATTGATCAGAGGTGCTGTTTCTGCGGTAGATCGTGGGCAAGTAGAAGCTGCATATGCAGTAGGAATGAATGGCTTTCAAGCATTTAGTCGTATCGTGCTTCCACAAGCGCTGGCGATTTCTATTCCAATATTCGCCAATGTGGTCATTGGCAGTCTGAAAGATACTTCACTTGCTTTTACACTCGGAATAATGGAAATGTCGGGAAAAGCAAAAACAATTGCCGCTTTATCGCATCGATTCGTCGAAGTTTATCTTTCACTTGCCATCATCTATTTCGTAGTTAGCTTTATATTGGCAAAGTTATTTATCCGTTTGGAAAAGAGTCTTCTTCGTCATGAATCAGGAGCAGACGTAGCCAAAGTTAAACTGCAGCTTAATCGGAAAATTTTCCGCAAGCTTACGACTTCAGCGAACATCCGCAGCAAGGAGGCCAACTTATGAGACTAGATCCTTCGTTCATATGGACTGCGCTGAAGGAGTTGCTTTCTGTTATCCCAACGACATTGTACATTACATCGATATCCATGGTTTGTGGGCTTGCGATTGGAACGATCATTGCTCTCATTAGAATATACAAAATACCAGTGCTCCGACAGATTGCCACTGCATATGTCAACTTTATCCGGGGAACCCCAATGCTTACTCATTTGCTGCTTATTTATTTCGGACTAATGTTTATCGTTGATAGCTTATCTGTTAAATTTGGCTGGTCATTTAATTCAGTATCGATTCCAATGATCGGATTTGCATATATTTCATTTTCGATAACTGCTGGGGCATATTTGTCAGAGGTTGTGCGAGCAGGATTATTGGCTGTTAATAAAGGACAGCTCGAAGCTGCCTATTCCATAGGTATGACTACCACCCAAGCGATGGGCAGAATCGTGTTTCCTCAAGCATTTGCCATCATTTTGCCCAATCTATCTAACAGTACAATCAGTATGCTTCATGGTTCTACATTGGTGTTCACCGTTTCAGTTGTCGATATAACTGCCAAATCACAAATCATTGCTTCTTCAAACTGGAAGTTCCTTGAAGCCTATATCGCAGCAGCGATTATTTATTGGGGATTAACCATTTTGATTGAAAGAGTAACTGCAGTCATTGAGAAACGAATTAATATTTACAATCGAGGTGGCGTGACATGATCAAGCTGTCGCAAGTCAAAAAGAGCTATGGGCGTCATGAAGTGTTGAAAGGAATTGACCTCACCGTCGAGAAGGGAGAGGTTGTTGCTATATTAGGTCCAAGTGGCTCGGGTAAGACAACTTTACTGCGCTGTATCAATTATTTAGAGCGGCCAAGCGAAGGTGAAATTACGATTGATGAATTATCCGTCAACTTTAAACGCCTCAAAAAATCAGATGTTCATTCGTTACGCAAAAAAACTGCGATGGTGTTCCAACATTATAACTTGTTCCGTCATAAGACGGCATTAGAAAACGTGATGGAAGGACTTGTCATTGTGCAAAAGGTGCCTAAGGAGCAAGCAAAATTACGAAGCATCGAGCTGCTAGAAAAGGTAGGACTTGGTAACAAGCTGGACGCATATCCTAGCCAGCTGTCCGGCGGTCAACAACAGAGAGTAGGCATCGCCCGGGCACTTGCCCTTAATCCTAAAGTCATTTTGTTCGATGAACCAACCTCATCACTTGATCCCGAGTTAGTGGGAGAAGTGTTGTCAGTCATTCGCAAAATAGCGAAGGAAGGAATTACGATGATTATCGTTACCCACGAGATGAGCTTCGCCCAAGATGTAGCTGGTCATGTCATTTTTATGGATGATGGGGTCATCGTAGAAAGCGGCAAGCCGAACGAAATTTTCAACTCACCAAAGGAAGAGAGAACGAAGCAATTTCTGAAACGGTTTACGCCAGATGGCGTTTATTCGATCTAATCATTAGGAGCGGATAACTATGACACTAAAGTTCGGCATTTTGGATCAGAGCATCGTATTTCCTGGTCATTCACCCGCAGCAGCACTTGCAAATACAATTAAGCTAGCACAGCTTGCAGAGTTACTTGGATATGAACGATTTTGGGTTTCGGAGCATCATGACTCAGGTCATCTTGCCGGATCATCCCCAGAAGTTCTTATTGCTTATCTACTTGCGCGCACAAAAAAGATTCGAATAGGCTCTGGCGGTGTAATGCTCCAACATTATTCCCCTTACAAAGTAGCGGAAAATTTCAATGTACTGGCTTCGCTGGCACCCGGCCGAGTTGAACTAGGGATCGGCCGTGCACCTGGCGGCCTGCCTTTATCAACTAAAGCTCTACAGCCGGTAGAAACCGCGAAGCTAGAAGATAAGCTGACAGAGGTTGAGCTTTTCCTTAGAGGACCAGCAGGCGAAGGGCATCCACACGCTGGGCTCAAAGCAAGTCCGATTCCAGAACAACCTGCCGACATCTATTTATTAGGCACAAGTGTTGCAAGTGCAAAGCTTGCAGCTGAAAGAGGCGTTCCTTATGTGTTTGCGTTATTCATCAATAATGATCCAGTAGCAGCGCTTCAAGCGTTCGATACTTATCGTGCGGACTTTAACAGGGAGAATGGTGGTGAGCCGCGAACTATTCTTGCGTTATCGGTTATTGCAGCAGATACAGAAGAAGAGGCGATCGCTTTAGCTGGCGAACTTAAAAGTGTGAGAGTTACGCTTGCCAGCGGCAAAACGGTGAATGTCGGTACTGTCGAGCAGGCGGAGGAATTTGCAAGGCAAGCGGGTGAAACCTACACAGCTGAAGTTCGTGATGCTGACATAACAAAAGGCACGAAGGAAACTACTCGTACGAGAATATTGGAGTACAAAGAAAAATTTGGCGTAGATGAATTTATCTTCACGACAGTAGTGAGTGATTTCGATAAACGTGTACGCTCATTTACTCTTTTGAAGGAAGCTTTCGAGGAGCTTGCTGTCTAAACCAATAAAGTTCGAACAAAAGTAGGAGGAACTATGACTTTAGTTAAAGAGGAAACATTCCAGCAACAATTGGTTGCTATACGCAGACATTTGCATACACATCCAGAGTTGTCTTATGAGGAAGTAGAAACAACAGCATCCATTCGAACTTGGCTAACCGATGCCGAAATTCGCATTGCTAATTACCCGCTTCGCACTGGAGTTGTTGCTGAAGTCGGCGGAATTAATGGTGGCCCGGTTATAGCGATTCGTGCGGATATTGATGCTCTTCCCATTCATGAAGAAACGGGCTTACCATTTGCATCTCGGTTTCCAGGTAAGATGCACGCCTGCGGACATGATTTTCACACCGCAGCTATACTTGGTACGGCTTTTTTATTGAAGGAAAAGGAGAAGGAACTGCTCGGAACGGTAAGATTTATATTCCAGCCCGCTGAGGAAAAAGCAAAGGGAGCACTGCAAATCATCGCTAGTGGAGCGCTCGAAGATGTGGAAGCTATCTTTGGTATGCATAACAAACCAGATTTGCCCGTTGGAACAGTAGGGATTAAAAGTGGTGCAATTATGGCAGCAGCGGATGGCTTTATAGTAGAGGTAGAAGGTCGTGGCAGTCATGCTGCTGTACCCGAAGCAGGTATTGATCCCATCGTCATTTCCGCTCATATTGTAACAGCTCTACAATCTATCGTTAGCCGCAACGTTAGCGCGCTAGAAAGTGCAGTTGTCAGTGTAACTAGATTAAATAGCGGAACAGCTTGGAATGTCATACCTGAGAAAGCTTTGTTCGACGGAACATTACGCACGTTTGATGAAAGAGTACGTAGTAGAGTTCGCCAAAGATTCGAAAAAATCGTCCATAGTGTTGCAGATGCTTTCGAAGCGAAAGCAAAGGTAAGCTGGATTGAAGGACCACATCCAGTTGTTAATGATAGTGAATGGGCTGCTCTTGCTTCACGAACAGCAGAGTCAGTCGGACTAAGAGTTATTGAACCTTTGCCATCACCGGCAGGTGAAGATTTCGCATTTTATTTAAAGAAAACACCAGGTTTATTCGTATTTTTCGGTACAGAAGGAACAAAGGAATGGCATCATCCCGCGTTTGATGTAGATGAGCGGGCTTTGTCGCTCAGTGCCTCATTCTTCGCAGCTTTAGCTTTAGATGCATTAAAACGATTGATTAGCAAGTCCCAACCAATTGCAAAGGCAGGGGATGAACAATGAGTCAATTACCAGTCAGCATAGAGTTATATGTGTATACAACTCAGCAATTGTCACAAGCCATCGAAAATTTAACGGATGTTGAGCTAAAGTGGAAAGCAGCGCCAAACGAATGGAGTGTTACAGAAGTACTTGCTCATCTCGTAGATCATAGCATCATCGTATCGTTCCGAATTAAAGAAATATTGTCTGGGTCGGGGGTGCGTCTTCCTGCATTTAAACAGGATGAATGGGTGACAAGTCAGAAATCGAATGAAGGCAACGCGGAAGATTTGCTTACTACTTTTGAAGCGCTCATTCATTATAATAGTCAACTATTTGGTCGATTGTCTCCAGATGACTGGGAGAAATCATCCATCAATGCCAATGGAGATGTGGTCACACTTTCAGCTTTAATCCATGCTTTCATCGCCCATTTACAAGTTCATTTATTACAAATCGCAAAAATTAGAAACGGAGTAAGCGGATCTTCACATTCGAGTTGTACCTTTAAAGCAACATCCTAATCACTTTAAAGGAAGGGGCGTTAATGATGGCGGGTATCGCAATCAAAGTTCGTGATGCAGAAGAGACAGATCTCGAGCAGATAAAAGATGTACTTCTTAATGCTTATGCCCAATATGAGTTTCTGTATCCGAAGGAAAAGTGGGAGCAATACAAAGATAACATTGAAGCCTCAGTTACTAATCCTAAAGTAAAAGCTCGGATCATTGCTGAGCTTAATGGTGAAATTGTTGGAAGCGTCTTTCTTTATGATTCGTCCGAAGCTGCCTATGGCGTTTCGGAATTAAATATTAACACTCCAATTATGCGTCTTCTCGGAGTTAAGCAAAATGTTCGAGGGCTTGGAGTAGCAACGGAGTTAATCCGCGCAAGTGCCACTTGGTCACTTGATTGGGGATCTGACACACTCCATCTCCATACTACCGATGTTATGGCTTCTGCTATTAAGCTTTATGAGCGATTAGGGTTCGAACGAGCACAAGACAAGGATCTAATCAAGGAAGATGCAGTAGTTTTTAGCTATCGATTACTTTTAAAAAAGACTACATTATTGCATGCGACGTAATCTTTGATGAAAATGTCACTGGAGGAGGTTAACGATGAGTAAACGAAAACAGGTCAAGTTTGGCGTTTTGATTCATGGTGTAGGAGGAAATGTAACGGCATGGCGGCATCCAGAGGTTCCAGTTGATGCGAGTGTCAGCTTACCCTTTTATAAGGAGCAAGCTTTGACGGCAGAAAAAGGGAAATTCGATCTTGTTTTTATTGCCGACGGATTATTTATCAATGAAAAGTCAATTCCGCATTTCTTGAACCGATTCGAGCCCATTACGATATTGTCCGCTCTTGCGGCTGTCACAACAAACATCGGTCTCGTCGGTACGTTGTCTAGCTCCTATAGCGAGCCGTTCACCGTTGCCAGACAATTCGGATCAATTGACAATATTAGCGGAGGACGTGCAGGTTGGAACGTCGTTACATCACCACTTGAAGGATCAGCCAAAAACTTTAGCAAATCTGAGCATCCAACTCATGACGAGCGCTACAAAATTGCGGAAGAACATCTTGATGTTGTGCGCGGTCTTTGGGATTCATGGGAAGATGATGCCTTTGTTCGTAACAAAGAAACGGGTGTGTTTTTTGACCCGAATAAATTACATCGCATTAATCATAAGGGCAAATACTTCTCAGTAGAAGGGCCGCTTAACATCGCTCGCTCAAAACAAGGTCAGCCGGTTGTGTTTCAAGCTGGCTCTTCTGAAAGCGGACGAAACCTTGCCGCAAGAAGTGCTGACGCTGTGTTCACAGGACACGAAAATATCGAAGAAGCAAAGCTCTTCTACAAGGATGTCAAATATCGTGCTGCAGCATTAGGACGATCACGAGATGATATCGTCATTCTCCCTGGTATAAGTCCGATCATCGGAAAAACGCAAGAAGAAGCAGATGCCAAATTTGCAGAGCTTACAAAGCTGATCAGCATCGATATTGCGCTGCAATATCTTGGCCGTTTTTTTGATCACCATGACTTCACACAATACCCGCTTGATGAGCCGTTCCCCGAACTTGGCGATATTGGAAGCAACAGTTTCCGTGGAAATACGGACAAAATTAAGAAGACGGCTAAGGAACAAAATCTTACATTGCGCCAAGTGGCGCTTCATTCTGCCGCACCAAAAAGTCAATTCATCGGTACACCTGAACGTATCGCTAATCTTATTGAGCAGTGGCATGAGGAAGAAGCGGCTGATGGATTTATAATCCATGCACCACTTCCGAGCGCACTTAACGATTTTGTTGAGCTAGTTGTGCCAATTCTACAGGAACGCGGCATTTATCGATCAGAATACGAATCGGATACACTTCGTGGTAATTTAGGACTGCCAGTACCAGCAAACCGATTTACAGCTGTTAATCAGCACAGTTAACGAATAAGTAACTTCAAGTACCTTCTAAAGTCGCTGCTCCTATATCTATCCATTGGAGGATATAAGAAATGCGGCTTTTCTATCATATGGATCAGATATAGCCCAATTTATCTATTATCAAATAGATTTAATCTATTATTCAAATGTCAAAGAGTCATGTATGCTGAAATTAGTTAAATCTTATTAAACAGGTAGGAATTATGAGGGTTTATCATTTTATGAATTACACCCCAATTGAAAGTAGGTGAGGGAGAATGGGGCAACTACTCGAAGTAGATCATGTCCAAATAGCCTTTCGTACTGAAAATGGAGAACTCATTTCCGTTGATGAGGTTAGCTTTGAAGTCGGTGAAGGAGAAACGATTGCGATTGTAGGTGAATCCGGCTGCGGGAAAAGTGTAACTTCTCTATCCATCATGGGTTTGCTAGGAGCCAGCGGTTCCCTCACTCGGGGAGAAATACGTTTTAACGGCTCCACGCTTACGACTAGCTCTGATGAACAACTTCGCAGACTGCGAGGCAGCGAAATCTCGATGATATTTCAAGAGCCGATGACGTCACTCAATCCTGTTATTCCAATCGGCGAGCAGATAGAAGAGTCCGTTCGTCTCCATCTAAACAAATCGCGCAAAGAAGCGAAACCGATTGCTATAGACATGCTGAAAAAGGTAGGCATTCCAAGACCAGAAGCCATTGCAAAGGAATATGCTCATGCATTATCTGGCGGCATGCGCCAACGAGTTATGATCGCTATGGCATTGGCATGTACACCTAAACTGCTAATTGCCGATGAGCCGACAACTGCGTTAGATGTGACGATCCAAGCCCAAATCTTGCAATTGATGAAGCAGCTTCAAGAAGAGAGTGGTGCTGCCATCTTACTAGTTACTCATGATCTTGGTGTAGTCGCAGAAATGGCAGATCAAGTTATCGTCATGTATGCAGGGCAAGTTGTAGAAAGGGCTAATGTTTACGATCTTTTCCGAGCACCAAAACATCCCTATACGCAAGGCTTAATGAGATCAATCCCTCGACTTGATCAGTATAGCAGTGAAAGATTACATGCTATTCCGGGGGCAGTACCATCCATGCAGCAAATGCCCGCTGGATGCCGATTTCACCCACGCTGCTCCTATGCGACAGAACGTTGCAAGCAAGACCAGCCTAAGCTTATATCTGCTGGTGGTGAACATCAGGTGCGTTGCTGGCTTCCTGAAGTATCCGAATCAGCAATTCAAGAACAAGCGCTGGAGGCAATTGTATGACGGTGCTTGAATTAATAGATAAACGATTCACGAAGCAGCCACTTTTACAAGTTGAAGGATTAAAAACATATTACCCCATTCAAAGAGGTGTTTTTTCAAAAGCTGCAGGATTCATCAGGGCAGTTGATGATGTAAATCTCCAATTGTATGAAGGTGAAACTGTCGGTCTAGTAGGTGAATCCGGATGCGGCAAGTCGACTCTTGGTCGTTCCATCGTAAGATTGGAAGAGTCAAACTCTGGTCGTATCTTGTTCCAGAATCAAGACATCACACACTATTCACAGAGACAATTAAAGGCTGTTCGCACACAAATCCAAATGATCTTTCAGGACCCATATGCGTCATTAAACCCCAAAATAAGAATATACGATGCTCTTGCAGAACCGCTGCTCGTTCATAACCTTGTGAAACGAAGTGAAGTACAAAAAGAGGTCGAGCAATTACTTCATTTAGTCGGCCTGCCCCGCACAGCACGTGATCGATATCCACATGAATTTTCAGGTGGGCAACGTCAACGAATCGGTATCGCCAGAGCTATATCATTTCGACCGAAACTAATCGTATGCGATGAACCAGTTTCTGCACTCGACGTGTCCATTCAAGCACAAATTCTCAATTTACTTCAAGATTTGCAGGAAGAACTAAAGCTTACGTATCTATTCATCGCTCATGGCATTGGAGCAGTGAAGCAAATCAGTACTCGAATAGCCGTTATGTATTTAGGTAAAATTGTGGAGCTTGCTCCCACTGAAGAATTGTTCCGCAGGCCGAAGCATCCTTATACGAAACTATTATTACAAGCCTATCCACAACCTGACCCCACACTTCGCAAGTTAAAGAAGCTTGTAATCCAAGGCGATGTCCCTAGTCCAGCTAATCCGCCGCATGGCTGTCGGTTCCACACACGTTGTCCTTATGTTCAGGAACGATGTCAAAAGGAAGAACCTGTCTTAACAACAAACCAGCATGGAGTAGCTTGTCATTATCCACTGACATAAATCTCTTAATAGAAAGGAAGTGGCTTCGATGGGCAATTACATTATACGAAGATTGCTCATTGCCTTTCCTGTCTTTTTGGGCATAACGATACTAAGCTTTCTCATCATGAATATGGCTCCTGGTAATCCAGTAGATATGCTGATCAATCCAAATATCCCAAAAGAAATGTTAGAACTGAAGCGGGAAATGCTTGGTCTAAATGATCCGTTATATGTGCAATATGCCAAATGGCTAGGAGGCATCATAAGAGGGGATCTTGGTTATTCATTCAGCAGCTTCGCACCAGTATCACAATTAATTAGTGAACGCATTGGTCCTACATTACTACTAGCTTCCTCGTCATTATTCGTTGGCATAATAATTGCGATTCCAATCGGAGTAATTAGTGCCGTTAAACAAAATTCGAAGCTGGATTATATGTTGACAGGCTTATCCTTTCTCGGGACTTCAATTCCACCATTTTTTTTGGGACTCGGCTTAATTTACATCGTAGCCATTGGTCTGAAGTGGCTTCCAACTGGTGGGATGTCAACGCTAGGAGGTAGTGGAGGCTCACTGGATATCATTGTCCATATGATTCTCCCAGTCACTGTACTCGGGATCACTATTGCGGGGAAAAAAGTGCGTTATGTGCGAGCCAGTATGCTGGATGTACTTGAGCAAGATTATTTACGTACAGCAAGAGCGAAGGGACTTTCTGAGTTTGTCGTAACGAACAAGCATGCGCTTCGAAATGCATTAATACCCATTATTACTGTTATCGGTGCAGAAATTCCATTGTTGCTTGGCGGCAGTATCATTATTGAGCAGGTGTTTCAATGGCCTGGTATTGGACAATTAACGATGGAAGCTATATTAGCTAGAGATTACCCAATATTAATGGGGTTAAATTTAGTAGCTGCATGCGTCGTTCTATCTACGAATTTATTTTCTGATATTTTATATGCAATGGCCGATCCACGTATCAAATATGGCTGATGAAGGGGCAAGATCATGTCTTCTACAGAGGTTCAATGGAAGAGGAACCAGTTCGTCCCTGAAAATAGAACAGAAGAGGGGCGAGCGTCTAACGAAATCGAGAGTTATGTGAGACAAATTAGACGTAAATTTTTCAAACATAAGCTTGCTGTATGGGGGCTCGTGACGACTTTACTGCTGCTTATTATCGGACTCTTTGCCCCGTGGCTTGTACCATATAGTCCAAATGAAGTGACAAATGCCTTCGGCGCACCACCTTCTTTTGCACATTGGCTAGGTACAGATCAAGTAGGACGGGACGTATTAAGTCGGTTGATTTACGGGACGAGAGTTTCCTTGTTCATTGGATTTACGACTGTCGCAATATATGTGACATTTGGTACATTCGTCGGAATGCTAGCTGGTTATTATGGCAAATGGATCGATATGATTCTGATGCGTCTGACTGATATATTCCTTAGCTTTCCGTATATGATGGTCGTTCTGGTCATTATCAGTATGCTTGGCGCTAACGTCAGTACAATTATGATCGTACTCGCTCTATTCAAATGGCCGACGATTGCGATGTTAGTGAGAGGTAGTCTTCTATCTTTGAAGAGCCTAGATTATGTCCGAGCTGGTATTGCACTTGGGTACAGTACCCCGCGCATTCTGTTACGCCACATATTGCCGAATGCATTAGGTCCTATCATCGTAAACGCAACTTTTGGCATTGCCGGTACCATTCTTAGTGAAGCAGGTCTTAGTTTCTTGGGTATGGGAGTTAAATCTCCACAAGCGAGCTTAGGAAACATGCTGCATGATGCTCAATCACTTACTGTACTGACGGAGCAGCAATGGTTATGGATGCCTGCGGGTCTTATTATTCTTTTAACTGTTCTTGCAATCAACTTTGTTGGAGATGGGCTTCGAGATGCTTTAAATACGAGGCAATCTTAATAAGCCGTTATTTGCTTTTACTTATAGAGAGATGAACTAAGGGAGAGAAACCAATGAAGAATCATATTAGGTTTAAAGCAATTATTTTATCTACGATCGTACTATTACTTCTATCTGCATGCAGTAAAGAGAGCGGTACAAATACGCCAGCAGCAAGTAATGTAGCATCGGAGTCTCCTTCTCCAATTGTTACAAACAGCAAAAATTCTGCCCAAAAAACGCTAACAATCGGGATCGTTAACGCTCCAGTTACTTTAAATCAAATTAATACCCAAGGCAGCTCCGCTTCACTTGCACCAATTAATCTTCTAAATGATTCTCTGCTAGATGTAACGGATACGGCGCAGTTTATACCAAAGCTCGCTGATTCTATTGAAACCAAAGATAAACAAACGTACACAATCAAGCTAAAAGCAGGGGCGAAATGGAACGACGGAACTCCTTTTACGACGGCTGATGTTGCGTTCACTTTAAAGGTTGCACTTCACTCCAAAGTGGAGACTTCATTCCAGCTTAACTTTATTGAGGGAGTGAATGACTTTGGCAAACTTGATGAAGGAGTAACGGAAGTTAAAGGGCTCACTATTATTGATCCAACTACCTTTGAGATCAAGACCAAATCACCAATTGATCCGCTCATCTTTAATGAACGATTTGGCGTGAGAGTTAACTTCTTACCCGAACATATTTTGAAAGATGCTAACATCGAACAGCTTTCTACCAATCCTTACTTTCAGAAACCTGCTGTAACCATAGGTGCTTATAAATATGCGAACTATGAGCAAGGACAGTTTGTCGAGGTAACAAAAAATGAAAATTATTATCTCGTTGTACCGAAAATTGACACGATATTTATTAAAGTTTTACCTGCAGCTAATCTAGTAGCACAACTGCAAACGGGTGAAGTTCAATTAAATTCGTTGCCGGTTGGACTTGTACCGATTACAGATTACGACAAAGTAAACGGATTTGACAATGTAACGGTAACGTCAGCGACAGCATCTGAACCAGCCGAGCTGTTTTTCAACATTGAAAAGCTGCCTGACAATCGGGTTCGTCAAGCAATCGCATATGCATTAAATCGTCAGCTTATTGTGGATCAGTTATTAAAGGGACAGGCTGAAATTATTGACGGTGGTGTACCAAGCTCTCATCCATACTTTAACAAAGATATTAAACCATATGAATACAACCCAGAAAAAGCGAAGGAACTGCTTAAGGAAGCCGGCTGGGACAGTAATCGCAAACTAACCTTTATTATTCCAGTAGGCAATAAGGTACGCGAGCAAGCAGCTGACATTTTGGTGCAAAACCTTGAATCAGTAGGGATCAAAATCGATGTTCAGAAGTTCGATTTCCCAACGCTGATCGATAAAGTCGAGAAGGGCGAACATGATATTACCATCTTCACAAGAGATTACTATATTGAGCCAAGCCTCTATTTTACAACTTACAAAAGTGATGATCCTGAAAGTGTCATTAGGTACAAAAACCCGCTGGTCGATGAGCTCATCAAAAAAGGTGAAGTAGAAATCGATGAGGCTAAGCGACACATCATCTACAACCAATTGCAACAAATTTTACATGATGAAGTTCCGACGTTAGCCGTATATTCAGAGAAACGTTTGCAAGTTGTTTCGAAGAATGTACTAGTTGGTAAGCCGCTTAATATCGGAACATTTAACAACGTCAATCAATGGGATGTAGTCGTTAAGTAAGTTATAAGGGAGATTCTCCATTATAATAAATCGTTTGACCAAATTTCAGGAGGTGTAAGGATATGTCGGATTTAAGTTGCCTTGTATGCAAGTCAGACATTGAAGTGGAAGAGAAAGTGACTACAGGTGAAATTGTAGAATGCGACTCTTGCGGGCAAGAACATGAAGTTCAAGTTGAATCCAATCTTGTCACAATAGCTCTAGCTCCGGAGATAGAAGAAACTTGGGGAGAGTAGGTAGCGAATATGGATAGGAATAGCTCTATCTTATTGTGTGTCACGAAGCTGCGAGAAGAAGAACAACGTATTGTTGAACAGCTGGGCGAACTCGGGATACGTGTACAAGTAAATCTCGATTCAATGGATTTGCCGCTTGGCGTATCTGATGCTGAGTCCCAGGGACTTGCACTTATTCGATGCCTTTCTCAAAAAAATGCGCTTAATCGATCACATCTGTTAGAGCTGGCAGGGCTTGAAACGTTAAATAGCACCAAAGCGATTACAATTTGTACGAACAAAATCCATCAAGCGATCGTATTTGAAAAACATGGTGTTCCTCAGCCCAAATTTAAAATTGCCTTCACCCCCGCAAAGCTATTTGATGCTTTGCGGGCATTCGGAGACATCTGCGTCATTAAACCTGCGACATCATCATGGGGTAGAGGCATCGCTAGAATAACAGGCAAAGAATGTTTGGATGGTTGGATCGCCGCAAGAGAATCCGTAGATCCTTCTCATCAATCATTTCCTGTTCTGGTACAGGAATATGTGGAGAAAGGCGACTATGACATTCGAGTTGTCATCGTAGGCAACAAACCAATTGTCGCATTCCGCCGAGTTTCTGCGGACAACTGGAAAACAAACACGCATCTAGGTGCAGAAATCGAGCCAATCGCAATTAATGAAGAAATTGCTACGATTAGCAGACGGTTAGTGGATGTATTAGGCGAAGGCATTTATGGAGCAGACTTATTTTTTGACTATAAGCAGTTGCGTTATGTTGTTTGCGAAGTGAATCAAAATCCTGAGTTTGCGAAGTCATGGAAAATTCATGGCGTCGATGTAGCTCAGCACATCGCACACTATGTAAAAGATACGTTGGATCAACGCAACAGGGTAAATGTTACGGTTAAATCACAGTAAACAGGGAGGTAAATAAAGAAATGGGTGACACATTAACAATACCTAAAGCAGCAATTCAGAAGGAAAACTACTTTTCACTATCGTTTGTATTGTCGAGAGTTCTAAATTCAGGTGTCATCATGAGTATTGAAAAAAACGATCATGAGTTAAAAGGACTGGAAAAAAGTATTGCCAAACTTACAAAAACAAAATACGTATCCTTGTTCAATAGTTATACAGGTGCAATTCATGGTGCATTATGGGGACAAGATATTGGATACGACTCCACTACACGACTTGAGCATCCTACCGATCAACAGAAGAAATTTCTCCAATGGTTAGGTGTATCGCTCGTAGCAGATCCGCAAGTTGAACAAGCTTTTGTTACGATTGCTATCGATGGGGAGAATCTTAACCGAATTGATCAGCTTATTGCTAGTGCAACGGGTCTTGCACCTGTAATTGTGTTGGATTTCACTAGTTTAGGATTTGGTCCAGTTGCTGCAATTGCCGCCAATGATGAAACAATATGGAAAAGGGCTGAGCGGTTAAAAATATTCGGTGCCTTCGATCTACAAACAATGTGGACACAAGAAGAAAGTGAATTTGAGCTGCAGCCAGCAGCTCAGTTCAATTATCGATTGAGCCCGCTTGTTGCAGCATGTGTGAAGATCGCTCTCTTAAGGAGGAATTCAGCCTAATGAAAACGGACTTTATTCGTAAGCCGCTTCATTTGCCGTCAGAAGATTGGATACAGGATCAACTAGCTTTTCAAGGCGGACCTTCGGTTATACCTGAAGATGTGAGGAAAACAAACTTTCCAATTATAACGAAAGAAGACGTTATTCAGATGTTCGTCTCCATTCAGCAAAATGGCGAAGACGTTGTAGAGGAGTTTAAAGAAGCTTATCGCAATTATGTCGGCGCTAATTATGCGATAGCTACAGCAAGCGGAACATCTAGCCTTCATCTTGCTTTAGTTGGCGTTGGCGTGCAGCCGGGGGATGAAGTCATCGTTCCTGCCTTTACGTTTATTGCAACAGCTCAAGCTGTAGTTGCGGCAAAAGCTATTCCGATATTTGTAGATATCGATCCCATCACATATTGCCTTGATCCAGCTAAAGCTGAACTAGCGATTACGAGTAAAACAAAAGCAATTATGCCTGTCCATGTACATGGATTGCCAGCAGATTTGTCCGCGTTAAGACAGCTAACAGACAAGTATTCGCTCCGCCTAGTAGAAGATGCTTCTCATGCTCATTCCGCTTCTATTCATGGCAAGTTAGCAGGTTCGATAGGTGATGGCGCAGGTCAAAGCTTGATGGCTGACAAAAACTTCCCTGTTGGTGGGGAAGGCGGCATTGCCTTCTTCAAAGAGAAGGAAGATTATAATCGTGCATTGGCATTCCTTGATTCATCTGGTATCGACTACAGCATGTCATGGATCGCTGCTGCCTTCGGCCTGAGTCAATTGGATCGTTTGCCGTATTATGATGCGATTCGCGCTCGCAATGCTGCGTATTTAACAAACGCGCTGTCAGAAACCAAATTGTTCAGTGGACCATATGTGCCTGAAGGCTACAAGCATAGCTACAATATGTATCGTGTGAAGCTGCATCCTGAGCGGCATGGACTACAGGATTTGGAGGACTTCCGAATAAAAGATGCTGTCCAGCAGCTTATTAACTCGGAAGGAGTGTATGCGCGCGAGTGGCAAAATGTGCCGATTCCTGGTCATCTTCCATTCCAAAACCGCAAAGGGTTCGGCAAAGGATATCCTTTCACTTTATCCGATCGTACAGATTTTGGTTACGACGTTGCCTTATTCCCTGAAACGCTAAAAATGCTCCGCAACAGTTTAACGATATGCAGAGAACTTAGAACACCTATCGAATTCGAGAGAATTCAAGCTTATGCTTTAGCATTTAAAAAGATCGATGCGAACCCGCATATTATTCGTGAACTCGTAGAACGAGGCGGTGATTTAAAAGCACCCTATGAAAGAGATGCTAGATTAGGATGAGCGGAGGCGACAATCTGAGACGAGTAGCCATATTAGGCGGTAGCGGGTTCACTGGCGCTGAATTGTATCGGTTGCTTAGCAGGCATTCCCATTTTGAAGTTGATTTTGTTTCATCTGAATCAAAAGCGGGTTTACCAGTAGATAAATACTACATCGGTTCCATTCACAAAAAAAAACCAAGCTCTTTAAAGTTTAGCAAAATAGCGTCATTAGAAGGACATTACGATGCGATCTTCTCATGTTTGCCTACTGGCGCTTTGCCTAAAATTATCGGGCAAGTTGCTACGCATACAGACTATATTTTCAATGTTAGCGGAGATTATCGCATTTCTGATCCTGATCTATTGCAGCAACATTATCCTGAGACGCTAAATAACCCATTCGAAGAAGGATGGCACTACTTCATCCCTGAGTTCAGCAGCATCAACCGCTCGGTGAAGGTCGTTAACCTGCCTGGATGTATGGCTGTGGCGACACTTTATACGCTATATCCTCTAGTAGCGCACCAGTTAATTGAGGATCGTGTCATTACAGATGCGAAAACAGGTTCAAGCGGCGGCGGGAAGTCGACGACGGAACATCATGCTGAACGAGCCAACAACTTTAGAGCGTTTAAAGTTCATGGTCATCGTCATAAGCCGGAGGTCGAACATGCGCTGAACTATCATTTGGATCGTACAGTGGATCTGCAATTTTCAGTTTATAGTCTCGATCTTCCCCGCGGCATAATGGCAACTTCCTATTCATTGTTAAAAGAGGGTGTAACCGCAGTCGATGTGAAAAAAGCGTTCTATAGCACTTATTCCTCCAAGCCGTTTTTACATTATTTTAATTCAGGAAATGTCTCACCTATGATCAAAACAGTTGTTGGGACAAACGTTGCAGAGGTTGGCGCTTATGTGGATGGACGGAATTGTGTATCTATTGCAACAATCGATAATTTGATCAAAGGAGCGGCAGGGCAAGCGCTGCAAGCTGCTAATCTCTATTTCGACTTCCCGGAAGAGACGGCATTGTTATTTGATAGGGAAGGAGCATGGCCTTAATGAGCAGCGGCAGTTTGTATGTGATCAAGCTCGGCAGCAGTACGATAGTTAACCACCCTAACATTTTTGAAGAGATCAATCGTATCGTGAAACGTGGGAATCAGCTGTTGCTTGTTGCAGGCGGAGCGGAAGCGATTAAGAGAAAATATGAAGCCATCGAACGCCCTATGCCATTTCTCACATTGCCGTCAGGCGATGAAGTGCGCTACTGCTCACCTGAGGAAATGCCTATAATACGAGCGGCTTATCATGAAAATATTGTTTCTATCGTAAGAGAACAACTCAATGGATTTGGTCTATCACTCTTCGCTCAGCTTGGTGGCGATCAAGGGATTGTCTACGGACAAAAGGCGAAGCCGATAAAAGCAGTCAAGGATGGGAAAACAGTGATCGTCCGCGACTCGTTGTTCGGTCAATTCGTTGGCAGTCATATCTCATTTCTAAAAGCTGCATTAGCTGAATTCGATGTTGTTTGTTTGACACCACCAATATGGGAACCCGAGCTTGCCAACTATATTAACATTGATGCGGATGTATTAGCAGCTCATCTTGCTGTTGACCTAGAAGCCCATCATTTGCGATTTGTAACAGGGACAGCAGGGTTGTTGACAGACATCGATGATGCGTCATCTACCATTCCTGATGTCTACACAACCGATGAGTTGCCATCAGTTAAAGGAAGGATGAAACAGAAGGTGCGTGCTGCACAGCTCGCTATTCAGCAAGGCATTTGCGATGTTGCAATAACTGGTCCACACACAATTGAAAATGGCGGCAAAACATGGTTTTGGAACATAGGGCACAATCTTGGCGCATTCGATTTGCTCAATAAAGTTGTGCGTATCCCTTCGGTTTCACAAGATGAGCATGAACTGGCGCATTATTTAGTTAATACCATTATTGATCCATCTGTATCTGGTCATGTAGACGAAGTCGGCAACGTTGTTTTCCGAAAAGGTAGTGGACCAAACACGCTGCTGCTCTTAGGACATATCGATACCGTTCCGCATGTGTGGCAAGTAGGTACAGACGCAAATGGTTTAACTGGCAGAGGAGTTGTAGATGCAAAAGGCTGCTTTGTAAATTTCGTTCATATGCTGCAAGATGTTGATGTGCCAGAGCAAGGAACGTTACTTGTCATTGGAGCTGTTGAAGAAGAAATATCAACGTCCAAAGGCGCTTTTTATATCCGAGATCATTACAAGGCAGATGCAGTCATTATCGGTGAACCAAGCGGAGAGGACAGCTTAACACTTGGTTATTATGGATTGTTTAAGTTGCAGATTACAATTCATCGTGCTCAGGAACATACAGCGGCCAAAGACAGCATAAGTGCCATTGACGAACTGTATAACGTGGTATCAGATATACGTACACGAGTGCGCGATGTCGATCCTCAGTCGCTGTCTTCACTTATCGATATTTCACATCGTAATGAGCAGGGCTACTTGACCGCCATAGGCATATTAAACTTTAGAATCTCACCGCAAGCAGGCAATGATTATAAAGATAAAATTGACCTCACTTTTGGCGAGGGGATATCGATTGAGGTATTACGGTCGACGCCGGGTTATGCTAATTCTCGTTCTGATACACTGGTCAAAGCATTTGTACGCGGTTTCGCAAGCCAAGGAAAATCAATCCATTATCTCAAAAAACGTGGAACAAGCGATATGAACACACTGGCAACAACATGGTCTAACGTTCCAATGGTTGCTTATGGACCAGGGGATGCAAGCTTAGACCATACGAATGATGAATATTTGCACAATGAAGAGGTGCAATCCGCAAGAACAATATTGAAAGAGGCTGTAACCGAGTGGTTTCAGCTCCGAACGGAGGTTTAAATGGAGCAAACCCTTCCTGCTCAAATCGAGCACAACGAAGAAATTTCCTTTCTCATCGAAAGGGCTAAAGAAGCGAGAAAATTGATCATCGATATGGCAGCAGCACCTACCGGCTGTCATATCGGCGGAAGTTTGTCAGCGATTGATTTGCTTATCGGAGCCTATGCAAAATATAGCAATGACCCCAGCTCGTTAATCATTCTTAGCAAGGGGCACGCCGCTGCCGGCCTGTATGCTGCACTTCATGTGTACGGCATTATAGTGGAGAATCCTGCTGACAGTTATGGCGCAAATGGCTCCTTGTTCACAGGGCATCCAAATCATAAGCTTCCGGGCATTCCTTTTGCAACGGGAAGTTTAGGACATGGCATTCCATATGCCGCAGGCTGGGCATTAGCACAGAAGTTAAAAGGAACTGGCGGAGTATCGATCGTAATTGGCGGAGATGGTGAATTACAGGAAGGACTTTGCTGGGAAACCGCTCAAATTGTTCAAGCACAATCCATTACTAATTTCGTCTATATCATCGATTGCAATGGCGGGCAAAATGATGGCTACGTTCAAGACATTTCGCCAATCCGCAATTTGCGGCAACGATTTGAATCATTTGGATTTGTTGTTCGAGAAATTGATGGACATCATTTCGAAGAGATTATTGACGCCATCGTTCCAGCTACTGAAGCTCCAGTAGCTATTCTTGCGAACACGATCAAAGGGAAAGGTGTAGCTGCCATTGAAGGTCATCCGGGAGCACATTATGTAAAAATTCCTACGAAGGTCGCTACGAAATGGAAGGTGAGTCTCGTATGACAACAAAGTCAGGAAGAGATTCCTATAAGGATGAACTAGCTAAGCTTGCTTCGGACAATGAACAAATTATATGTATCGAGGCAGATTTAGGCGGCAAAGATCATCCATTTCAGTTGCAGCATCCCGATCGTTTTTTCAACTTGGGGATTGCTGAACTTGCTGGCATTGATGTCGCTGCGGGGTTGGCGGAAGCCGGATATGTCCCGTTTTTTTCTACCTTTGCTTCCTTTGCGGCACTGCGAGCTGCCGAAAGCATTAAACTTACGATGGGCTACATGGGCAAAAATGTGAAGGTCGTTGCCGCATATGGCGGTGTATCCGGCGGCTGGTTCGGCACAACTCATCATGCGCTTGAAGATATCGCTGTCGTGCAATCTTTTCAAAATATTAGAATCGCATGTCCACACGGTGAAGAGGAAACTAGGAAAGTTATTCAAGAAGCTGCGATTTCGGATGAGCCTTACTATATTAGACTATCTAGAAACGATGCTTTTGAAAGCTTGTTCCGTCAGGATGATACTCCTTGTAGTGACATTATTGTAGATGGAAATAAGCGAGCAGATTCTTTTCGGTTATGTGTTATTTCCGTTGGCGAGCAGGCGACGGAGTTATGCAAGCAGATCATTCAATGGGACGATTCTATTGTCCATGTACATGTTGTTTATGTCGATACCGCTAGTTTGAAATCGTATGTTGAGCAACTACGGACGTTAACAGACCGCTTTCTAGTTGTAGAGGAGCATCGTGCTACAGGTGGCACAGCATCCTATTTGGCACTTTTGTTGCCAGATAAGCAGGTTTATGCTCATCATTGCGGCGAGCATTGGCCGATCTATGGCGGTACGCATAAGGATGTGCTGTCCTATCTAGGATTTGGACTTGAACCATTGCAGCAACAAATAAGAGATATTGTAGGTGGTACGGATGTTTTTTAGCGTACTGAAGCCAAGAGGATTTCGGAATTATTTTATCTCGGATATCGTTTCCGGCTTTGGAGTCGGGATGAGTACCATTGGAGCCAACTGGTATTTGATGGATCAGACAGGCTCGATAACCGCAGTTGGACTGATGCTTTCATTAAATGTAATAGCCGGTTTCCTAATATCCGCATTTGCAGGGACGATTATCGATAAATGGAACAGAAAAACGATCATTTTGTGGGCACATTGGACACGTGCTATAGCATTGCTCCTTATTATGGGTGGCTTCTTATTAACGGGCTTTAAGGTCGAATATTTGTATACATTCGCCATCATCAACGGAATGGGATGGACATTGTACATGTCGGCTTCACGAAGTTTAGTGCAAGAAATTTTACCGGAGAAGGATCTTATCCATGGCAACTCATTGATAGAGATCAGCTTGCAAGTTGGGATGTTTATGGCTGGAGCCTTGTCAGGCATCCTGTATAAATATGTGGGGTTCGAGATCATTTTGCTTCTTAATGCACTTGCCTTTATTGCTGGCAGCTTCTTCTTGAGTCGAATTGATCATACACCTCTGCCTGTTGAAAACAGCGAAGAATCATTCGTCGAAACGTTCAAAAATGGGATACGTTATTTGGCGGAAAGGCCTTACTTATTTCTGTTGGGTGTCGTGTCTATCATTCCGCTCGTTTCCACAATGGTTTTTAACGTTGTACTTCCTGGTTATGTTAGTGACACGGTTAAAGGAGATTCCGTTGTATTCGGGTTATCCGATATGTTCTATGGCATAGGCGGACTGTTATCAGGATTTATTGCAGCACCGTTAGCGAGGAAGTTTTCACACAATGGAACGATATTATTGTTTTTCATAGTAGCTGTTCTGAATTTGCTAGCAGTGGCGTTTAACTCTCTTATACTCATTTTGTATTTCGGCAGTGTGCTGATCGGACTAACTAACTCATCGTTACGGATTTTAATGACAACAACACTTATGGAAACTGTCTCAAAATCATACATGGGGCGAGCGACTTCGGTATGGATGGCCATCTCGTTGCTTCTTCAAACCGTTTCCGCAACTGGGCTAGGCATCGTCATCGATCGATATTCTCCAGGAGTAGGTTTCATTTGTATGAGTGGGCTCATGTTTATTGGTTTAGCATTGTTCATCGCAATGAGCAGCAAAGCACCGCAGAAAGCAACAGTTGAAGCTTAATGATATTTATAAAAACAAGGCGCAGCCCAGTAGTAGATGATACTTCTACTGATACTGCGCCTAAAGGAGGATTAAAAATGTCATCGATCAAAATAGTAGCTTTTGTTGAACCAAGTTTTTATGGGGTTAGTTTCGCTAGAGTTGCTTATGAACAGGGGCATAAAGTAATATCCATCGTCTCATCAGTGGATAATCCTCAAAAATACGGCTACGAGGGAATCTATCACGACTTAATCGTAGCCGATATTCGAGATGAAGAGTCGATATACCAAGCTATACTTCAGTCACCTTATGCGAACAAATTGGATGCGCTTATTCCTGCGACGGATTATGCGTCGCATCTAACGGCCAAAGTAGCGGAGCGACTTGGACTTAGAGGAGTGCCTTACGAGGCTGCGCTGCGATCAAGAAACAAAGATTTAGCGCGGCAAGCCTATGCGGAGCACAATGTTCCAAGCGCAAAGTTCAAGAAGGTGAAAACGTTTGAAGAAGCACTGGCAGCAGCTGATGAAATTAGTTATCCAGTCGTATTAAAACCAACCAATGCAGCAAGCAGCCAAAATGTTTATTTTATAAACAATGCAACTGAACTGCATAAAGCGATCAATATCATCGTAGAGTTCAAAGTATCTTATATGGATTTCACAATACGCGATGAATATCTCATTGAGGAGTATTTAGAGGGCCCAGAATTCAGCATCGAGTTATTTGTGAGAGAAGGGGAGGCGATTTTTTCAACAGTTACAGAAAAGATTACTTCGCCATTGCCTTATTTCGTGGAAATTGCTCATACGTTGCCTTCACCTACCTACCAGGATCAAGAGAAGGAAATCGTTCATACTGCACTTGAAGCACTAAAGGCAATTGGACTTACGAATGGCCCAAGTCATGTGGAAGTGAAACTTACAAAATCGGGAGCTCGCATCATAGAGATCAATGGAAGACCGGGCGGCGACAATATTTCATCGGATTTATTAGTGCAAGCTTTTGGCATAGATATATTTGAAGCGACCGTTAACTACTATTTGGACACACCAATTGATATTGAAAAAAAATATCATCGAGGAGCAGCGATTGTATATGTAACGGCTGACCGTGATGGAGTTTTTGAAGAGATTGAAGGACTTGAAACATTGAATCAGCATGAAAAAATAGTTCGTTCACACTTCTCCGTAAAGCGTGGCGATACAGTTACGATACCTAAAAGCTCGGATGACCGGTTAGGGTACATCATAACAGTCGGCGATACGCCTCTTGAAGCCAAACAACTAGCTTTTAAGCTTGTAGATGGTTTAACAGTGAAATACAAAAAGCAACAAATTGAAATTGGTTAAACACAATTTGCATTTTTTAGACAGAGGAGTTGTTCATCTCAAATGGGAATAGCAGTAATCTATGGAAGCTCACGCAGAAATGGTAACTCAGAGCAATTAGCAGATCGATTAGTAGAAGGGTTAGAAACCGATCGGATTTACTTATCCGACTATAACATTGAGCCGCATAAGGATTATCGCCATTCTGAAAAGGAGCCTTATCCGGATGATGACTATCATCGTGTAATTGAACGTGTACTAGCGCAAGATATTCTTGTTTTCACAACTCCGATCTATTGGTATGGTGCATCAGGGCTAACGAAGACGTTCATTGATCGCTGGTCACAGTCACTTAGAGAAAATAAGCCGGTTTTTCTAGAGAAACTGTCAACAAAAACAGCTTGGGTTATCGGCGTTGGGGATGATGAACCACACTTAAAAGGGATTCCACTTGTTCAGCAATTTCAATATATTTTTGAGTATACGGGAACGAAGTTTGCAGGATATATTCTTGGTAAAGCAAATAAACCCGGTGATATTTTGCTGGATACAGTGGCATTGGCTACAGTCGAGGAAATAAGGAAACAGTGGCGCTTAGAACGATAGAAATCGGAAAGAACCCTTCGGCAGTTGGGTTCTTTTTTGTCGTTAAATTGGTCAGAGAGAATTCACATTGTTATAAATATTAACCTTCATTGAGGTGACAACACGACTGAAACTTATATTTTGATACATAACTATAATTATGTTAACTAATTATCGATTGCTCAATAATTAATATAAGCTGTACCTCCAGCATAACCACGTTAAGCAATTTTGGATAAGAAAAGAGCCGGATTTTATCTCGTTAGCGTAATAAAGGAGAACACGTTATTTAATTATTATTCCTTCGTTGATTAACTTTTCTTTATCCTTCAAAGAGAAATCTCCAGGCTCCCAAGTCTCTAAATGACCGTTTCCTCCAATAATATCTTCATTAACTAGATAAATGGAAGCATATATTTTCTTTCCTGTTTTTTGTTTTTCCTTAAGCAAGTAGGTTGTAATATAAATTTCATTATACGGCTTCAAATCAACACCTGCGTTTGTTGCAGGTAGAAAGTTTTTTGTATCTTGTGTTCTTTCGCTAATTTTTTCCTCAATATGCCAACCAAACGACTTAAGGTATTCAATATGTTTAACATTATTCTGCTCAGTTGTTTCTTTACTGCAACCAATCAGGAACACAATACTAAAGAGTGCATATAAAACAATAATTTTCTTAATCGAAATCAACCCCCATCATTTTCCATTTAAACATGAAACGGAAAGAGCCACATGAAGGTTGCAGTGTTTCAACTATTTGTCCAAGTAACGAAACCATGTCAGGTAATTCAGCAAATACTTTGTTGCAACACCATTATAGCGATGCATTCATTTCTTTAAGCGAGCATGCTAGCTATTTACTTTTTGGATATGATATACACCTTTATCCCGTTGATGTGTTCGCAACCTAAAGAGCATCTAGTCAGCATTAAATCCTCTCGAAACTCTCCTTTACGTAGATTATTTTCTTCGTAGACGCAAATTTTAATAAATGGTTTTTCTTGTTCTATAGATTGCACTTTTTCGATTTTGTAATCTTGCTCTTATATTCCCAAATCCGTACAAATGATGAATATTGGGTTTATACTAGTTTTCATTGGAGGTGATTTCATGCGAAAACAAAATAAATCATGTAGAACTACCAATTATTTGAATAATGCAAGAGGAGTGACAAGGTGAATACAGAGTTGTTATATAAATATCCTAAAAAGCTAATGAATAAAGCTTGTTCGCAGGGACATGAAGTTGCTGCAACAGCTGGGAACCAAAGTTAGGGTAAGCATGACAGTAGAGACCGATAGGGAAGATATTCGCAAGCATTTTTCGCCCTACGCTCCCCCAATTTCAGCAAGACTTAAAACAATCCAACTGCTAGCTGAATTCGGTATTCCAACACAGATTGCCATCGCACCCGTATTACCAAGTAGCGAGCGATTTACAGAAACATTGCGACCCTTGGTTACCCGAGTATGTATTGACGATTATTTTATGGGGGACGGCAGCGGTGGTAAACGAACACACAAGATGGGCTTACAAGCGTTGTATAGAAACCTGAAAATGGAAGACTGGTATCATCCCTCTGCCTATCAAATGGTTTATACACGAATGCAACAGTATTTTTCGGAAGATGAGCTCTTTATTAGCCAGAAGGGTTTCAAACCCTAGCTTTATATCGCAAACTTGGAAATTTATAAATATAAATTAATGGAGCTGTATGATGAAAAATAAAAATATTAATTTTTATAAGCTTTGGCTAGGACAGTCTATAAGTTTGTTAGGTACCCAGTTTACAGTAGTAGCTTTGCCACTTTTTGCATTAGAAGTACTACAAACAAGTGAGGCGAGTGCTGCCTTACTTCGTGGGATTGTATTCATACCCTACCTCATTTTTGGATTACTAGCCGGTGCTTTGATAGACATCCTTCATAGAAAAAAGGTTTTACTAATTAGTAGCATATGTCAATGCACTTTATTATTAGTAATATTCATATTGGCTGTAACAAATAATATAACGTTCCCTTCGTTGATATTTCTCATGTTTTTAAATGGCTTTTTCACAACGTTTTACAACATTGCAATTCCTTCTTTTTTACCAGAAATAGTAAAAGATAAAGACAACTTAAAAAAAGGTAATGCTGGGCTAGCCCTTTCGGAGTCTCTTGCTATGGTAATTGGTCCTATGCTAGCAGGAATCGTTATTATTCTAGTTGGATTAACAGGCTCATTCGCTGTTAACGCAGTAACTTATTTCGTTTGTTTTGTGTGTATATTATTTATTTCAAGGTTTAAACCGCATACAGAGGGGTCTTTAAAAAATGTAAATATAAAATCCATATATAAAAACATATATGAAGGTCTGAACTATTTTAAAAGGCATCCTGTATTGGAGCCGATTGTAAGTTGCGGCGCTGTTTACGGTTTTTTTAAATACATACTATATAGCATTTTAGTCATATTCCTTTATAAGGTAATGGGTCTATCTGAACTTGAAATAGGCTTTGTTGTAGGTTCGGCAGCGGTTGGATTTTTAATAGGAAATTCGATTCTTATAAAAAAGAGTAAACAAATTAATCATACAAAAATGCTTATTTATAGCGCTACTGTATCCGTTATGGGTCTGTCCTTTATACCCATAATGGGATATTTGGGAACCGTTTACGGTATTGTGGCTGTAAGTATCATACATGGAATGGGAGAAGGTGTATTTGCCCCTTACGCCGCAACCATACGACAACTTGTCACACCAAGTCACATGTTGGGCAGAGTAAACGCTGTACAGCGTACCCTTAATTGGGGAGCTTGGGCATTAGGAAGTTTTGCTAGTGCATTTTTAGTTTCTATATTTGGACTTCAAACTACGTTATTTATAGGAGGCTTCGGAACAACATTGTGTTTAATCGTTTTGTTAAGGCGAGGCATATTAAAAGGAAGCAACATTGAATATACGAGTTCAATTTAGAGGAGATGATTAGGATGTATAAGGTATTAAAAGGAACTGACATAGAACATACACCACACGTTTTATTTATAGGAGGATGGACAAAACCTTTACAAGATGCTTTAGATCGGGGATATACTGTATCTTATATAGGGTTTTTCGCGAAACACATTTATTTCGATGGAACTATATTAGAGGAGTGTTTCTATAAAAAAGAAATAGACACCACAAACATACCCGTGTGTGTATACTATGCTGAACAATTGTACAAAGAGAAACCGTTTGATGTGGTTGTATCTTTCAACGAAGTAGCCTTAGATACGGCTAGCATAATTGCAAAGATTTTTAATGTTAAAGGAGTTTCTTACAACGCTAATATGATTACCCGCAATAAAGACATGATGCGTGAAATTGTAGCAGGCAAAGACTTTTCGATAGATTCGATCGTTTGCAAAAATAGTAAAGACATTGATGATTTCTTGAACAAAAAAGATAGTATTATAATAAAACCCCCGATTGGCGCAGGTGGGAAAGGAGTATCTAAGTTAGACAGGGGAGATGACGTAGAAGCATTTATTAAAAACAACAGAATTCAACTACCTATTTTGGTAGAAGAGTATGTTGAAGGTGACGTCGTTTATACGGTCGAAGCTGTTTCTTATAACAAAAACCATTCAATACTAGCTATATCAGCTGAAATAGTTAAAGAAGATACGTTTATAATAAACCATACGATTATGCCGGCTCCTTTAGATGAATCTCAACAAAAATTAATCATTGAGAAAGTTATGTTATTTTTGGATGACATGCAATTGGAAGAAGGCATTACACATACAGAGATAAAGCTAAACAAACAAAATAAGCCAATAATTATTGAGTCTCAAGTAAGGATAGGAGGAGGTAACATATGGAAAATGGTAGAACTAACAACCGGTATATCTCAATTTGGATACTTTTATGATGCGTTAGCTACTGGGACTATCGATGAATTCAGATGTGTACCTTCAAAATGTCATGCTATGTCTCTAAGCTTGATTCCAAAACCAGGTTGCTTAAAAGAAATCAAGTATAAAGGCTTAGCTGACATATCCGAAGTCGTATTAATTGATCTATTAGTAAAAGAGGGCGACACAATACCAATTATCGTAGACGGTACTGGGCGCAAAGGATACATATTATTTACGGCTAATGATATAAATCATATGTACGAAGTTGCAGATAAAATATGTGATAATATAACGTTTGTTTATGAGGATTTGACAGAATGGAAACCTTCTTTTAGAAAAATTATTTAAAGGAATGTGGTACATGACTGGTCTATGCCAAGAAAAAGGACATATTTTGGTATAAAGTCAACTTAATAACCCATAAGCGATTAATGCAGCCAACCTTTATTGATGTGACAAACACGGCTGAGATTTCGAATTATTAAACATAACTTTAATTATGTAAACTTAATTTTTGATTGCCCTATAATTAATAGAAGAGATGTTGTGAAATAGGTAAATGAATGATGCGAATTGCTTAATAATGTTCACTTTATGTAGATAGTCTTCAGCTCATTCAAAAATTTCATTCGTAAGTGCCAGAAAAATATGTCGATATACTCATGAGTTTTGAGTTATAATACACTAAATTACATATAAGGAGCTACTATGAAAAACCTACGTATTCTTTCAATTCTATTTTTTATAATGGGCTCATCAATAATAATTAGAAGTATTGTGCTTGAGCTTGGATTTTCTAATTCACTATTGGCAATTCCATTTGGTTATTTAGGC
This sequence comes from Paenibacillus sp. L3-i20, assembly GCF_022180385.2. Lineage (GTDB taxonomy): Bacteria > Bacillota > Bacilli > Paenibacillales > Paenibacillaceae > Pristimantibacillus. The sequence goes on along the minus strand of NZ_BQME02000002.1, from coordinate 951,244 downwards.
TTCTTATTCGCATATAGGGCTAAGAGTAACATTTTATGTGCTCTAAATCTATTCATAATAGTCGGTTATTTTACAATTCTGATAGCTTTTATATAAACGTTTGCCTATTCGTATAAAACATTTTAATTCATAACGTAATTATAATTATGTTAACAAGAATCGATTGTCTGTTAAATTACACTGTGTTCATTCAAAAACTTCCTTAAACGATTTTGGAAAAGTGACCCTAAGCGGGTCATTTTGTTTTTTTAATGGGTTTTCTGTTTCAGTCATACTGAAAGAATTGTAAGCAAAAACTTTCTGAATTGCGCCTTCGAAAAATTGGAATTATATTTCAGAGTGCAAACTTAATTCCATACTTGAAAGTACACGAACAATTGATGTTAGTAGCCCATTTATCTGGAATAGAAAAGACTAAAACGACCAACTGAGCAGCAGAATTATTCAATAAGATGGGATTATCTCATCGACTACACGCATATCCAGATAAGCTTTCAGGTGGGGAGAGGCAGCGAGTCCCAATCGCTAGGGCACTAATGAATGGTCCAGCTGTCCTTTTCGCAGATGAACCAACTGCAAGTTAAGATGCGTCACGAGGGTTAGATGAGTAAAATCGCTAAGCAAATAAAAGATCAGCCTCCAAATTCACGTTAAGCGTGTTTTGGAGGCTTTTTAATTTGAGTCATGAAAAGCCTAGTATCTCCTTCAAGACTAATGTTAACTTTCATTATTAAAACTTCATTCTTTCTATCCTTCTCTCAATGGCATCATAATATTTTATTTTCCGTTCTAACCGTTTTAAATGTTTTTGCTTCTCCGCAATTTCTAATTCTACGTTCTTCTTGTGATCTTGAATTAGTTCTTTTCTTTCTTGAACAGTATCATTGCCTTCCCTAAATAAACGAACGTATCTTTTAATGTTGGCGATAGACATATCTGTCGAACGAAGCGCTCTAATAAACTGAATCCAATCCAAATCTGTTTCATTATATAGTCTTATTCCATTTTTATCTCTTTGAATTAAAGGTAACAAACCTTCTTTTTCATAATAACGGAGCTTGGATGAGGGAATATCTGTTAAAGCGGATACTTCATTAATAGAATAAAGCTTTATTTTAACCAACTCCTAAAATTTAACTATTATTTACACTTGCGTTAAAGTGTACTTTAACGTATAGAATGAAATTGTTCAAGTTTATCGACAAATAAATTTTAAGGAGAGAAAGATTGCATATTAATAAATATTGCTAAATCGGTATAGAATTAGCGCAAGGTAATTGAAATAAGAGTTATGATCGAGGGAGAATGCGTAGTTTACAAAGAATAAATTAACCCTCTTAATAAAATAATTTTAGTTGGAACATCATATTAAAATAATGGAGGAATTCAAAATGGCTAAAGTATTAGCAGTATTATCAAGTGGATTTAAAGATGTAGAAAACAATTATGAAACTGGTTGGTGGGGTGAAGAATTATTTGCACCGATGGAGCAATTGGAGAAGGCGGGTCATCAAGTAGATGTAGCTTCACCTTTAGGTGGTAAATCTGAAATCGACAAAAATAGTATTAGTAAAGAGTTTGACCCTGAAGGTAAATATAAAGAATTGTATGAATCGGGAAGAGTGGATAATACAAAAATTCTTTCTGAAGTGAATCCAAACGAATACGAAGCAATTTTGGTCGTTGGTGGTCATGGTGCTATGTACGACCTAGCTAAAAATGAAGAACTTCATACTATTATTAATACTATTTATGACAATGGGGACATTGTTGCTGCCGTTTGTCATGGACCTGCTCCTTTAATTTGGACAAAACGCCCTGATGGTAAAAGTATCATTGCTGGTTTGAAAGTAACAGGCTTTCCAGAGGCTCACGAACCAGCAGGACTTTCTGACATTTTACCATTTAGTCTAGAAGGTGAAATGAAAATGATAGCAGAGTATACGTTAGAAGAAAAAGTGGTATGGGGCAATGATCAATTAGTAACTGGACGCGATCCATTTTCATCTGAAGCATTGGGTGAGGAATTGGTAAAAGCGCTTGAAAAAAGAAATCAATTAGAAAAAGCATAAACTAAAGTCGAAAGAATGTTTTGATGAATATTATTATCAAAGCTAAGAAGTGAAACAAGAATACGAAAACCCCCAATTTCTCAATAATAGTATTGAGAAATTGAGGGTTTTAATATGTCATTTTCTTAACGTTGTAAAACCGTATTTTTTGTTGATAACCCTATGAGGATTTCCCTTATTATAATGAACAAGTAATTATAGTTATGAAAACTAATTGAATATAGGTTACTTTATTAAAAATACGTAATCTATATTATATAAAGTTAGTCAGAGAGAGAAGCGTATAAGACGTTGTCTTCACTGTCAAATATAACAACCTCCGAAGAACTCATATGTCCATCGATTTTTTCCACGTATGGAATAATTGCACCTTTTCCAATCATCTTTTTTCGAACTTTAATTCCATCTTCGAATGTTACTTCTACTGAGGAAGCGGACTTTAATATAACTTCATCATTTATTAAAACTGTAACAAAAGGGTATGAAGTGGCTGATCCCGATAAAAGAACAGGGAACGTATTCTGAGAATCCCCAATCGCTATTAATTTTTGATCCTGAATAACACCTTCATCATCTTTATAAAGCAAATGATATCCAGTTGCCATTTCGTCAATAAATAGAATAACCGCTATTTCACCTATCATTTCAACAGCAACTTCATTTATGGCTTGTTCAACTATATAATTATTAACTTCTTGTTTTGTTAAAGGAAGTGGCCGAGTGCTCGAACAACCAATTGTGATAATCGCTAGCACTAGAATAATTGTCATCGTATGAATTGTTCTCATTGTTTAACCTCCGCTTTCTTAATTAGTACTATCGAATCTTTACTCTATTATATAAGTACCGCTCATTCCATGGAGGTCTCTTTCATAGTGGTGGCTAGTCAATTCACAAGTAACTTTTCAGATAGCGACAGCAGATCGTGGATAAGAGTTTGCTTGTTATGCCGCTTTGGAGGTGACCCACAAGATCTAACGAATGTTGTCTTGATAAGCTCTAGAAAATTGAATAAGAAGAGTCGCAATGAAAGAACATAATAATGTTTATGTAAACTTATATATTAGATTGAAAGCAGAATCTTGAACAATTCACTATATAGATTACGTAATTATTATTATGTAAACATAATTTGTTGATTTTTATAATTTACCAATCACTCTTTCCTTCCATTTGAATAATTCCCACAAAAAAAGGTTAAAAAAATGCTATTGCACTTTTTTAACCTTTTCGAAAGAGGGCAGTGCTGGCCGTACCTTACTCATTGCTCGTTGCTTCGTCTCATCTAATACATGCGTATAAATCTGCGTCGTAGATATGTCTTCATGACCAAGCAACTCCTGAACAGCCCTTAAATCAACGCCATTACGCAGCAAGTCCGTTGCAAATGAATGGCGCAATTTATGCGACGATAACTGAATCCCCTTGAGCTGAGGATTCTCCTTAATAAGCGTCTCAAACGTTTTCTCCGTTATATTCTGAACCATTCGTTTACTGATACGACGGCCAAATTGTGAGACGAATAGGGCATGTTCATCCTTTTTATTACGTGGTTCAATCCGCTCAGCTTGATAAACAGCCAACAACTCAATAATTTCGGAGGGAAGAGGGATGTAGCGCCATTTATCACCTTTTCCACGAACCCCGATTGTAGACCCACTCACATCCATGACGTTTAATTTCACAATTTCACTGACACGTAGCCCAGCATACGCCATAAGTGCAACGATAGTAACATCACGAATCTGATATTTTCCAGTTACAAGTTGTGTACAGGAGTCTAGTAAATCCTTTTCCAAATACGTTGGTTTTTTATTTTTGTCTACTTTTGCCTTTTCGATATCCATAGCAGGGTTGGAGGTAGCAACATTAAATTTAATCATTACTTTATAAAACAACCGGATTGCCGATTGACATCTATTCCGATATCGAGCGCCCGCTCCTGATTCACGCACTTTCGTTAAATGACTCATTACATCCAAATTCGTTACCTCAGTAATTTCTTTCCCATAAAGATTATTCAAAAAATGTTTAAGATCGTGAAGATAGGCATTTTGGGTATCCTTGGAATATTCCCTGTCTTTCATATAAATTGTAAACAATTGTTTCTCTTTTTCGTATTGATCTTGCACATTAGTCACCATCTCACGTCCATTTCTGCGCTTACAATTGAAGTTGCATTAAATATAGATTTAATGCAATTATATCATAGTTTTGGATGGCATTCATTCTTTAAAATTGGATGGTTAAATCACTGTGAAATTGCTATAACATTATGGGAATAATAACGTTAATGACACGGGTTGATTTCGCCCCTGAAAGGACAGCAATGGGTATAAAAAACATAACAGCAGGGATGATGTCAGCCTTACTAGCCTGTACAGGCGGAGCAATATTAGTTGTACAAGCAGCAGAAATGGCCGGGTTACCCCGAGCCGAACTTATTTCATGGTTTGCAGCGGTTTATATTATTGGGGGAGCACTTAATTTATTTTTGGCACTTCGATATAAAATGCCATTCGCTGGAGCCCACTCCATAACTGCAGTAGCTTTTATAGGAACGATTGCTGCAAACTTCACTTTTTCCGAATTAGCCGGTGGCTTCGTAATGTCTGGAGTTATTATACTGATAGCGGGGTATACCGGATTATTTGCCAAAGCATTGAATTGGGTGCCAAAGTCGATAATAGATGCACTACTGACAGGATTACTTGTTCCTTATGTACTTAACATCGCTCCGTCAATTGCCCACATGCCAATTTCGGGACTTATGGCGTTAGCAGGGTTTTTCTTAGTACCAAAGATAACTAAGATTTTGCCACCTGCAATGTGGGCTCTCATTCTTGGTCTATCTGGATTGTTTATAGAATACGACTTTCCACAAATGGTAAGCTCGGCGGTTATGTTACCCGTTCCAGTCCTACCTGATTTTTCATTATCAGCACTTTTTTCGATCGCAATCCCGCTTTCACTACTTGTCATGAGCAATGATTTGGCTGTTGGACTTGCTGCACTAAAAAGTAATGAATATGATCCTCCGGTGAACCAGACAATGATAGCTTCTGGTGTAGCAAATGTGATTGTAGGATTTTTTGGGGGTCATGCAGCGAACGTCGGAGGAATGATGAGCGCACTTTGCAGCAGTAAAGATGCAGGTCTCAAAGAAAAACGGTATTGGGCTGCAATTGTTTCAAGCGTCTTCGTTATTTGTTTTGGATTGTTAGCATGGAAGGTCATTGCCCTCATTCAAATGATGCCTTCACATTTTGTAGCCTTAATAACAGGATTTTCTTTGCTCGGTATTTTTATTAACAGCGCTAAATCTACTTTTTCTCTGAAAAGCTGGAACGTACCTGCTATATTGACCTTTGCCGTTGCCGTAATGAATATAGAATTGCTTGGTATATCTGCTCCGGTCTGGGCATTGCTCATTGGTGTTGCTGCTAACAACTTTCGAGGTAAGAAGAGACAATTGAAGGAATAGAACAAAAATAAGGACACCCTATTACGTAGAAATACGTTAAAGGGTGTCCTTTTTGCATAAATTATAACGATAGGTTTACTATCTCCCGCAGTGCCTTAGCGAACTTATCAATACCTGGGCCAATCTCATTTACTTTTGGTCTTGCAAACGTAAATCGAACGAACCCAGAATCCGAACCATACACACTGCCTGGTACAAATATGGCACCTTGTTTAATAGCTGATTCAAACAACTTATTATCATTAACTTCAGGAATAAGCTTGCACCACAAATGTAGCCCACCATCGGGGACATTAAACTGTACCAAACCGGGTAGTTCTTTCTGCAACGCTTCGATCATGATGTCTCGTCTAAAACGTAAATTCATTCTTAATCGCTCTAAGTGAGGTTCAAATCGTTCTGACTCCAAAAACAAAGCCGCTACTTGTTGGGGAATAACACTTAATCCAAAATCCATCTGTTGCCTCGCATCTGTCAATCTTTCTACGATAGTATGAGGTGCTACCATCCATCCGATACGAAGTCCGGAAGCAGCGATTTTGGAAAATGAACCAACGTAAAGAGTTGAACCCATGCGGTCCATCGATTTGAATGGGAGGGGTGCTATTCCATCATAAGATGTTAAGCTGAACGGATCATCCTCTACAATAGGAAGTCCTAATTCGCTTGTTATATCTAGCAATTGGCTACGACGTTGGTCATCAAGCACAGTTCCTGTCGGGTTATGATAGGTTGGATTCAAAAATACCATCTTTATTCGGTGCTTCTTATACAACGTACGAATATCTTCCGGATTTATTCCATGCTTATCAACAGCAAGTCGGAATAATCTCAGACCAGCAGATTGGAACATTGGTAATGAATAACAATAGGAAGGATCTTCAATTGCGACTGCATCACCCGGCGACAAAAGACATTTTGTAATTAAAAACATCGATTGCTGTGAGCCAGAAGTAATAAGGATCGATGATTCGGACGTCCGAATACCTCTATATTTCTCTAGATAGGTCACTAGCGCTTCTCTAAGCGGTTTATATCCTTGCGGATTATCATATCCCAAATATCCTGAAAATTGATTTTCTTGCATCAGTGCCGTAATCTCTTGAGAGGGCGATAGCTCAGCAGAAAGCTCACCACTCGCAAAATCAATTAATTCCTCCTGGACGCTAAGCATTTCTCGTATTTTTCGCAGAAAAGGGACATTAGGAAGGAAGCTCCCGCTGTCTGCATAACTTCCCCAATCGGGTGGTTGCTTTGGATTTGCTCCCCACTTCGTTAAGCTGACGCTTGTCCCGCTACCGGTTCGACTATCGATCATTCCTGTAGATCTGAGTTCAGCATAAGCTTGAACAATTGTACTTCGGTTAACGCCTAGTTGCTCGGCTAATTTTCTCTCTGCAGGTAGCATACTGCCTGGAGGATATTCACCCTGAGATATTTTTAGTTGCAAATGTTCTGAGATTTGTTCATATATAGGCGTCTTGGAAAGACGGTCCGGTTTCCACATCGTTTCAACTCCCCAAACTCAAAAGCTTATAAGCATTTACTCCTATCATAACATTGATTAAGCACTGAATGTGTCAAGACTGTGCGAATTGGATGGGAAGAAGAGCAAATTAGCAAATGGATGGTCATATATTAAGTGAAATTGGATGGTTCCCACTTAAGTAAAGTTGTTTAACATAAAGACAAGGAAAACAATATCGTAACAATTAAAGGAGTGATGATCTAATGGTTTATATGATCATTTTGTCAATAACGATGGTCGGCGGAGGTATTCTGGTGAAAATCGGAATTGACCATATGGCTAAGTATGATAATAACTAAAATCAAAGCCAATGCTTATTTTCATGTTTATTGAAATAACTACTCCAAGGGAAGCTGAGTATGATCAGCTTCTTTTTTTGCGTGAAAAACAGCATTGACTAAACTATTGACATTAAAGCAGCTCGCAATTAAGCTATGGACTAATTAGTAAATTTTACTATTTTTTTTGCGTAGACATATTAATATGCTCTACGAATCGCTTAAGCTTAGGAGGGTGTATGGATGAATTATGACATTATTATTGCAGGCGCAGGTTCGATGGGAATGAGCGCAGGATATTACTTAGCGAAACAAGGTGTAAAAACGCTGCTAATTGATGCTTTCGATCCGCCACACTCATCAGGAAGCCATCATGGAGATACACGTCTTATGCGGCATGTTTATGCTGGAAATCACACCTATACGAAAATGGCCATTCGAGCTGACCAGTTGTGGAGAGATCTAGAGGAAGTAAGTGGTACTCCTTTGCTTATTCGTTCAGGTGTACTTAATATGGGGGCAACTGGTTCCCAAGTCCTTAAAGAAAAGCTCGATCATGCGAATAGTCATCATATACGAGTCGAAATTTTGAATGCAAACGAAATTCAGCGTCGATGGAACGGAATACATGTCCCTGATCATTATGCTGGATTATACGAACCGGAGGCAGGCTTTTTGTTTAGTGAAAAGGTTGTCCAAACATATCGAGATCAAGCATTGCTCCACGGTGCTTCTTTACTTACGAATACAACTATTACAAACATTGAGTCAGATAACAACCATGTAACTGTAACTACGAATCAAGGATCATTCAGAGCTGCAAAACTCATAATGAGTATGGGAGCTTGGTTCGATACTGCATCACATTTCATTAAGCTTCCTATTAGACCGCTCCGCAAAGCAGTAGCGTGGTTTGAAGCGGAAGAATCCTTATTTGACTACAAACAGTTCCCTGGATTCACAATTGGAGATGGTGAAAAAGGCTTTTACGGTTTTCCTAGCTTTAATGGCTCAGGTGTCAAAATCGGCAGACACGATGCGGGACAACTCTGGAGTCCTGATCATCGATTTGAGCCATACGGACATTACCCCGCTGACGAACTTGATCTTCGAGCAGCTTTGGAATCATTTTTCCCACGGGCAGCAGGCAAGGTTCTTAAAGGAGCCGTGTGTAAATACGAAATGACACCAGACGAAGATTTTATCATCGACCGCCATCCGCTCCATTCCAATATAGTAATTGCCGGCGGCTTCTCTGGACATGGATTTAAGTTTGCTAGCGTCGTAGGCGAGATATTGACGGACCTCATTATAAAAGGGAAATCAGAGCATGATACTACTCCATTTGCAATTTCTCGATTTGCAGATTCTTATTGATTAAGCTGCTGTACAGTGTGAGAGTTGTAAATTAAAAATATTACCCTTGACATTTAGTTATCGTTAAACGGTGCTTGACTCCTATATGCTATATTAAAATGATAATACTATAAGAAAAAAAGAAGGATAGTGGAGGCAACTTATGTTTCAGCACAGCAATCAAAATTATTCGGAAATTGACTTTGGCACTCAAGATTTAAGATTCGGTGAACTAGTGAGATGCACATTTAATCGTTGTACATTTTCTCACGGTTCATTAGAGGAAATATCGTCCAAAGAGTGTCGCTTTATTGAATGTGATTTTCGTGGGGCATTGTTAAATGGCTCTATTCATAAGGAATCAGCGTTTGAGAATTGCAACTTTAACGGAGCTAATCTTTTTGTTTCAAAATTTGAATCCTGCAAAATGACAGGGTCGGATTTCACTTCTTCGTCGATGGATGGAATCACAATTATACAAGGAGACTGGTCGTATACGAATTTGAGAAATACACGATTAGTGAAGCAGGATTTACGAGGAATTAAGTTTTTTGAAGCAGATTTGTCTGGAGCTAATTTAGAAAAGGCTGATTTGCGAGATTCTGATCTGACCAGGGCCATACTTTCAAAAGCCAAGCTGCAAGGAGCTGATATAAGAGGGGCCAAAATGGAAGGGGTCGATTTCAAAACGTTCACTATTACAGGTCTGAGGATGGATAAAGAGCAATCTGTATTGTTTTCACTTTCTCATGGGGCTAAAGTGAATTGATAACGGTTGTTATGAAGAAGGAGAGACGTAATTGAAAGACATACTAGCAATCAAAAAGGCTGTCGATGGTTTAAGTAACGAGGAAATGAAGTCATATTTGAGTTTTGTTTTATCCGGTATTACGCAATTGAAGGAGCTTGATGAACCGCAACAAAAGCAAGTTACCGATTTGATTGAGCTTTACGACGAATTGATGGGAATTCAAGAAAAAAGAGCATTTTGGACCCCAGTACCCGACTGTACGCACGTACACATTGTTATCGGTCATTCTTTTGCAGGTAGTATGAAGCAAGCGCTAAAGCAATTGGATTGGGCGCATTATCATAAAGTAATTATATTTGAAGAAAATTATTCGATTGGCCCCCTAATTGATGTGGACTTACCAAAGGGTAGAAAGGCCCGTAGCGACTGGTTTCGCAATAATATTGTAGATGCTTTTACAGCGTATACTGAAATAGAAGAAGAGTACATTGAGCTTGTGAAAAAGATTGCGAGCATTCCCGAAGGGGCAAAAGTAATTATATGGGCCAGCAGTAACGTATGCGAGCAGGCAGGTATGCGTCATGCATTAAACCTACTTCGTAACAAGCGTAATAAAATTGCCATATACGATGCTTGTAATATTTGCGAAAAGCTGAGTAACGGATCGAATGCCAAAGTTGACTATTTACATTCGGGTGAAATCTCTTCTACTAACCTTCAGGAAGCACTTCTTCGAATGGACGACAGCTCTGAGCTGGGTAGCGCCGACATTACGCAATTGGTGCAACAATGGCAATCAATCACTAAACAAAAAGAAATGTTGCGAATATGGAAGGAAGGCGCAGTAATTGGGGTGTCAGCTGATTATTATGACCAATATTTACTGGAGAAGTTAGACCATCTTAAGACTCCAGCTGGTGAAAATGGATTCTTAAGAGCAACCCGATTAATCGGTGAGGCTATTGCTTATTGCGACCAGTATATTGGTGATTCTTATTTTGAGTACCGACTTAGAGAGCTGATTTATGATGGTGTTCTTGAAATTAGTGGACTTCCTGCAGCAATGAGATTTTACAGCATAAGACGTAAATTGCCTAGGAATAATGATTTCATCAAATGAACGTCTGAATTGAAAAAATACGATATAGAGAAAAAGACGACTACCCCATTATTTTCAGGGATGAGAGTCGTCTTTTTTTGTATTCTCGTTTATTATTATTTACTTAAAGATTTCTAGCACTTAAAGATTATGGTATAACTTTCCAAACAGTAGCAGTTGAAGTGCCTGGTGTTTCGTTAAGCGTCCACCATTTTGCTTCATAGTTGACGTTGTTGTGTGTAACTTTATTTCCTGCTACATAAGTGGTTGTTGCGCTCCAAGCAGGATAACCGACAGGTGCTGCAGGTGTTGTCACGTTAAGGACATTGCTTGCTGCTGATACATTGCCTGCATGATCAAGTGCCTTTACTGTGAAGGAGTACGCAGTATTTGCCGTTAAATTCGTAACCGTATATTGTAAAGAAGTTGCTGGTACTGTTGCAACATACGTACTGCCACGGAATATTTGATACTCCTTGACCCCTACGTTATCAGTTGATGCATTCCACATTAGAGGTACAGATGTCGAGGTTGCTGTGCCCATAACATGGAGGCTGGAAGGTGCAGAAGGCGGTAAAGTATCTGGTCCAGTTACTGGAAGAGTAGTGAATGTAACAGTATTGCTCGCATTTGAAACATTACCTGCTGCATCGAACGCTTTAACCGTAAGGTTGTACGTTGTGTTAGCCGTTAGATTAGTAAGATTAGCTGAAGTTGCACCGTTTGTTGTTGCGATTTGGTTAGTGCCATTAAAGACTCGGTATCCAGAAACACCTACGTTATCGGTAGAAGCACCCCAAGAGATAGTGGCCGTTGTCGTGCCGATATTGGATGATGCAGCACTTGATGGAGTTGAAGGAGCGACAGTATCTGAGTTATTACCACCGCTAAAATTAACATCAATGACATTGTAGAACGCATTATTTGTATCGTAGATTTCCCATACTGCTAAAATTACTTGGTATCCTGTTCGGCTGGGAATATTGCAAGTGTCGGAATAAGATCCGCCAGGCTGAGCCCCGCCGGAGGATACACTACAAAACGGAGTTAGATCGAAGGAAGCACGAGATAGTGGAGCATTAGGGTCCCAGTTCTGCTTTGTCATATAGTATTTCCAACTAGTCGTTGCGTGAGGAACTTTAATAGACCAGTTGAAGGTGTATGATCCAGCGCTTATGTTCACTTTTGACCAACGAGTAGATGTTTGTTGATCAAGCTGTGTGAACCAAGTGTTAGCACTTGCAATTTTCCCATCTGGAGGACCGGCTGCTGGGAAGCCTTTTGGTCCTTCTAAGCTGTACGGCTCATATATGATTTGACCACAATTCTGATTTTGCCCACTGGCACATAATGCCGCTCGGCTATTCGTAACGTTTCCATGGGCGGAAGCTTTTTTAACGAACACTGTACTTGAAATACCGAACACAAGTGAAAACATGATGCTAAATACAATGAATAGCTTAAACTGCTTTGAAGAAGACAAACGTAAAGTAGACATTAATAATCCCTCCATCGTCATTTTTTTGCAATCAGTTGTTTCAAACCCGTAAATCGAACTGACATACCGATTCAAGCAAAACGATGCAAATGTAATGAATATTAGGCGAAGATAACCACCACCCTTCAAAGATGTTATGGTTGTTGCTTCACTCGGAAGAAGTTTTTTTCTACAACAAGAATATAGCAATCGCTTTCATGAATTGAAATAGGTAAAATGTTACATTTAATCGCACACCATACATATGCATCGAGATAATCAGATTAATCAATAAATAACACCGTATTCTACAGTGAATAGGGCTTAATAGCTAGTTATTAAAAATTTATGTTGCATATACATGGTTACAGGTGCTAACACTTTTGTGCGTGACGAGAAAAAATATGAGGTTCTGAATTGTTTTAGTACTAAAGCATCTAATTGGGGAATCGAGATGTATCCCACTAACTTTGATTGTCATCCAATCTCTAATCAGAATATAAAAAAAGATGATTCCTTTTACATACAGGAACCATCCCTTGAAAACTGCTTACATCATTCAAATAAAACTATAGAAGACCCGCGTCCAATGCTTTTTGCACTGCATCTTCTCGGTTACGCACACCTAGCTTCATGTAAGCGGTTGAAGCGTAGTTTCGTACAGTACCATCAGATAAATATAATTTAGAAGCAATCGTTTTGTAACGAAGACCTTTGGACACCATTTGCAAAATTTCTAACTCGCGTGGACTCAAATCAAATGCTGTATTCGTTTTGATCTCGACCGATTCTTTTTCTGCTTCAAGTTGTTCAAACAGTTTATGGGAGATATCTTGATCGATCAGAGTGCCTCCACGATAAACAATGCGAATGTTCTCTGCAAGCAATCGAGGCTCTATCGATTTAAGCAAGTATCCATCGGCTCCACTACGCAGAACTTCAAGGACCTGTTCAGTATCTTGAAATGTAGAAAGAATGAGAATAAACGTATTTGGCCACTTCTGTTTAATTATCTTTGATGCTGAAATACCGTCCATGTTGGGCATGTCCAAATCCATCAGCACTAATTGCGGGCTAAGCTGCTCGCAAAGCTCAATTGCCTGCTGACCATCCTCAGCCAAACCTACTACATGTAAATCCTTGTGTACCTCCAAAATATTATGTAAACTTTCGCGTATAAATGGCTGATCGTCGACAACGAGCAAGCGAATGACTTCATCAGGCAGGTCGATTTGTCTCGGCAGCGTACAAACAATGACGGTTCCTTGGCCTAGCTCGGTAAATACAGATACTTGTCCTTGTAAATTCTTAGCACGTTCTTTCATCGCGTTAAGACCAAAGCCTTCTTGTTGGATAGCCATTCCGCTGCCATTATCCTGTACTTCCAATCTGATCTGTCGCTCCTCAAAATGTAGAGTAACGACTACTTTGGTAGACTGTCCATGACGAACTGCATTTGTTAACGATTCTTGCAAACAACGGTAGAATGTTAGTTTAGCGCCCTTAGGTAGCAGATATTGTTCTCCCAATACTCTAATACGAACGTTCACTTTTGTATGATTTTGAAAATCTTGAGCAAGTTGCTGTAGCGATTCTAGCAGCGAAAGCTTCTCGAGCGGGGATTCCATCTGATGCAAATAGCCCCTTGTTTCTTCTAAATTTTTACGTGCTAAGTTTAGCAGCGGGTCTAGCTTTTGTTCTCCTGATTCTGTTGAAAGCTCTGGCCGGAGCGTTTCTATTCCCATAATGATCGAAGTATAGGAGAAGCCTATCGTATCATGAAGATCTTTTGCAAGACGACTACGTTCTTCAGCTAATGTAATACGCTCAATTTGAGTTAAATACTGTTCCAAGACGGTATTCTGTTCTCGAATGATTTCACTTTGACGATGGTTCACCACAAGCAGATGAAAGGCAAACCCGAACGCATAAGCTATTCCAATATGAATGATTACAATCAATATGTCACTTTGATCAGAGATCACATGGATGAGCAGGGGGATACAAATAATTGTAATTGGTCCTGACCAACGATAGTACTTAGCTACACTATTAGCAGCAATCAAAAAGGTGGTAACTAAAAAAGAAAGGTAAGCTTCTGGAATTAATGATGTTAAGTATAGGCTTAATCCGCCAGTTATGAATACTTCAGAGATCAGATAGTATTTATAGTTAAGCTGTAAACACAACCATGGAACAGAAAAAGCGATAAGCTGCCATAATAACAACCCCCATGTTGGCATAGGTATTTGATCATGTGACTGAAACATCGTGAATATGAGCGATACACCAAAAATAAGACGAATGACAAGCATCGCCCATTCATACCAGAACCATTGTTTTACCATTTCAAACAAGTTAATCATCCCCTAATAACACTTCGGTTTCTCTTCGTTTCTTTACTAGTATAGAATAGATTGCTATTTACTCAAATTTTTTATTATTAGACGAGTGTATATACCCATTATTCTAACAAGGTAATTGCTTAACCAGTAACAGGGGATCGTAATAAGCGTTCCTATTGTTGTAAGCAGAAGAGATTCTTTCAATGTATCGATGAGCCCCCCAAAGAAGTAGATATCACATACATAGAATAGAATCGGGGCTAAAATGAATACTAGTGGTGTCACGGACAGAACAACAGCGAATATAAGAGCGACGGAACCTATAACGAATTTGAGCATTAACCAAAAGATAACTTGCCAATTGCGGTGATCAAGAAGTTCTTCTCTCGCTTGTTTCCAAAAGGAAGCGTCAACGATTGTTTTACTCCTGTAAGGTAATGTTGTGATGTCGGAATAAATCTTTGTTTGAACACGTTCATATTGGACAAAAGTAGAAGTAGTTCGCAATACGAAAGTAAGTAAAGGAATGCCTATCAATGTAAAAGATAGACTTAGGCCTAATGCAATGCCTACTAAATAGAAACAGAAATAAAACAACCCCGTTGCAAAAGTGAATAGCAGGAAATAGATATTTTGGATGAATCGTAGAAGCGTTTGTTTCATGAATGACTTATCGTCCTTTCAAACAGGAATAGCCCCATCTTATTACCCTCATAGTCATGAATACTAGTGTAAAAATGTCATATGACACTTTGGAATGGCTCGAAATAGTGATGACGAAATGCAACTTGTCCGTATGACAAGTCCTTTGCCATACTTGGTTCAGCCAGTTGTTATGAGGGCAAATAAAACATACAAGGAGAAATCACACATGAAGAAAACGATTCGTACGACCTGTCTAGCTGTTCTACTTTTATCTACTATGTTAGTTACCGCCTGTACCACAAGTAGCGGTGTACCACCCGTACCAATTGCAACTGAAAAGACCAGCTTTGAGGGACCGCGAGATGCTAAGGAAGTAGAGGCGTTTGCAGATAGCGTCTTTGCGGACAAGATGAAGAAGTTTAATACAGTGGGTTCTAACTTTGTGGTCGTTACGGATGGGAAAGTTGTACTGAATAAAGGTTACGGTTATGCCGACAAAGACAAGAAGATCCCAGTTGATAAAGATACTGTTTTTCAAATTGGATCTGTTACTAAGTCATTCACAGCATTGGCTGCTATGCAGTTAGCCGATAAGGGGAAGATTGATTTAAATCAAGATATAGAGCAGTATTTAGGAGGAATGAAGGTTCCTAATACATCGGGGAAAAAGCTGACGATGTTCGACCTGCTTACCTATACGAGTGGAGTAGATTTGCCGGATATCGTCACAGATTTGTCTACTGATTATGTAGGTAAAGACATTCCAATGAAGGAGTATCTTGCTTCACACATGCCAACTGTTGTTAGGCCTCCTGGAGAAGCGTACACCTACGACAATTTTGGCTTCTTGCTAGCAGGATATGCAGTAGAGAACGTAATGGGTGTGCCGTATTCACAATATATGGAGAACAATATATTCAAACCATTAGATATGGCATCGACAAGTGTTCGCTTTACCCCTGAATTATTGGGCAGAATGGCTTCACACTATGGACCAAAAGGCGAGTTGCTACCTTTAGAAGGATTTGCTCCAACGGAATGGCCTCAGGGTAGTATGGTCTCAACAGCAGATGATATGGCCAAGTACCTAATTATGCATTTGGGTAAAGGAAAGTATGATGGTAAAGAAATCGCGAGCCAAAAGAGTATCGAGCAGATGCAAACCTATCAAGTATTTGCCGATCCAACGATTCCAATAACTACAATTGGATTTGAAGGATACTTCAAAGAGAAGATGAATGATCAGCATGTGATTTTAAAAGGAGGTAACGTTCCAGGTCATTCCTCCCTGGTTGCGATCCTGCCAGAGAAGAATACAGCATTTTATATGTCCTATAGTAACGACTCTATGATGAGTCTTGACGTATACGAGGCATTTATGAATCATTATTATCCGAAAAAAGTTGAAGCTCCAAAGCCTACCTACTTGACTATCACTCAGGATCAAGCCAAAGACTATGTTGGATTATACCAAAACACGCGTCTTACTGCGGTAAAGTCTCAAGTATCCTATTCGGATGGGAAATTAGTTTTGGAGACAGGAACTACAGGCAAGCATACGTTAAAAATGATCCACCCTTTATTGTTTGAAGATGAATCCGGAAATAAATTGACGTTTAATAAAAATAAAGAGGGTCGTATTGCGTATTTATACTACATGCATCCAGCAATTGATCTCGTCGCTTATGCGCAAAAGATTAATATCACTTCACCATTTACTGACGTGCCTAAGGATAGTAAATATAAATCATTTATTAATAATCTTCATGCTCTGAAAGTAATGAGCGGAAAATCAGCTAATCTCTTTGATCCAGAAGGAACAATGACGCAGGGAGAGTTTTCAGATGTACTGCTCCGCGCACATGGGTGGCTAAACATGCCTTATGCGGTGGAGATGAATAAGAAGGGGATGAAGGTCGGACTGCCTGCCTACGAGTCGGATTCTCCTATCACTAGACAAATGGCAGCGGTGATGATTCAGAATCTGAAGCAAGCAGCGCCTGGAACTGACGTTAAATTGATTGGTGAAACGGATGTTTGGGCAGTTGAAGCTATTAAGGCTCTTGTCTCCCAAGGTATTATAGATCCGGATACGAAGATCAATGCAGATGCTACCATAGACTTCCGTTCCAAAGAGCTCTTGAAGCGTCAAGAAGCAAGTGCCTTATTGGATCAAGCATTTGGTTACTACTCGTTGCCGATAAGTCGCTAATTCAATTAATTAACAGAATAGTTAACATTATTATCGAACAATTAGCTAAACAAAGTTTATAATAAAAACAAAAAAAGGTACCCTTTAACTGCACTCTTTAAAAGAGTGTTTACGTTAAGGGTACCTTTTTGAATACTATCGTTAGTAGTAGTAGTAAACGAGGCGGGTTAGGTAGTTGCTGCTATCGTCTGATGGGACAATACTAGTATTGTTGTAAAGAAGCAAAGTCCAAAACGCCAAGTGCATTAAAATTGGCTTCGACAACATAATTTCCTGGATTCAAATAACCAACGCTTAATTGATGAAAACTATATGTGTTTTGATTCAAATTAATGTATGTTCTATATACTTCGGTTAATTGATTACTAGCGTTTTTGGAGTAAATAACGATACTGACGGAATCATTCGCATAACTCCAAAGATCAACGTGCAAATGATAATGGCCATAGGTGCTTACTGAAACGTTACTCGTTTCCACATTTGCGGATACACTTGAACTCATAGCAAAAAACACAATGAATAAGATTAATAAACTTTTTTTCATACGATTCACCCCCTTTCTTACTAACCATTCATTGTATGGAGGAAGCGGGTAGATCATTCATTATTTATTAATCGAAAATAAACTCCTTGACTGTAACGTTAGGTAATACTTGATACTATAATCAAGCTTAACTAAAGGAGAGATTTATAATGAAAATTACTGCGTTACGTTCCGACAATATTTATGGAAAGATAATGAAGGCTGAACCAGAAGAGAAATTGGAGTTATATCGTCAAGAAATGCTAGCTCCGTTTATGGGAAAATGGGAAATACAACAAATACCTTTTAAATCTAGTGAGCAAAATGGATTTGATGTCATGATGTTGAATAACTTTATGAATATTTCTCCAACAGACATCACTCCTGAGATTGAAGAGGATTTAGCTGCTATTTCGTCCGAACTGTTTTGGCAAGAGTGTCATGAAGCAGTTACATCTAGTTTTTCATCCTTTCTGAATAGTGGGATTGAACTTCCGGTTTCCGAGTATCTTTATACCGTTTTGTTAGGTGATGTTAATAGCCCTGGGTTAACTATGAATGAAGGTATTTGTGGGGATGGTGGTATTCCGGGGTATATCATTGCCAACCTCACTCCAAATGAATATACATTACCGCGGATAAAATCGGTATTAGCACATGAATGTAATCACAACGTCAGATATCAATTTATTAAATGGAATAGTAGTATTAATTTGGGAGAAATGATTGTTAGTGAGGGATTAGCAGAAAGCTTTGCTACTTCGATGTATGGTGAACAATTGTTAGGTCCGTGGGTAGCCAAAACTAGCATGGAGACATTACATTCTCACATTAAGCCACTGATGAAAGACAAGCTGGATGTTACGGGATTTGAACAAATTAATCCGTATCTATATGGTGATGAAATTGCGAAAATGCAAAATCTTACTCCTGTTGGTATGCCTTATAGTGCTGGCTATGCTTGTGGTTACTACTTAATTCAATACTATTTAAAGAAGACAGGAAAAAGTATTACGGAGGCAACAATAACTCCAGCAAGTACAATTCTTGCTGAAACAAAGGACTTTTGGGATGAAAAAACAATTATTCACCGTTAAAGATATGATGCAAATTACAGGCATAACAAAACGAGCACTACATTATTATGATAAAACTGAATTATTGAAGCCGAGTAAAATCGCTCCTAATGGATATCGATTTTATGATCAAGAGGCATTAGCAAATCTACAAACGATTTTATTGTTTAAAGAAATGAATTTTTCATTAGTAGAAATTTCTCGAATAATGACGTTTTCAAAAGAAGAACAAAAAGAAATTTTAATAGAACATCGTTTTACACTTGTACAAAAAAGGCAAAAACTTGAGACGATCATAAATCAATTAGATGAATACGTAAAAGGGACTGATCTCTATCATCTCAATTTGTTTCAAGACTCTCCAATACATACTATCCAAGAGCAATATGAATTAGAAGCGAAATTAATCTATGGTGATACGGAGAAATTTCGTGAATATGAACAAAATGCAAAAAAATTGTCTGAGACAGGGACAGAAAGAGCTAATGAGCAATTTTCGGAAAACATGGAGCGGGTGTTTCGTGAGTTGGCAAAACATAAAGAAAAGAGTCCAGATTCTGCTGAGGTTCAGAAGTTAATAAGCATTTGGAGCAGCAACCTTGAACAATTTATGGTTTGTGATGCACAAATTTTAATCTGTATAGCAGAAGTCTATACGACTGATAGTCGTTACATTAATTATTTTAAACAATTTGGCGGAGAAGATTATTTGGAATTTTTAAATAAATCGATTGTTTATTATGTTAGGAATAAAGAAAATGACTGAGTAAAGGAGCGGGATAGATGCGAATTTTCCATACTATCCTTCCGAAGTAAAATTCAACTATACCAACAACAATTTGATGATATCCAAACCCTAGAGCATAACATTAAAGTACATTGATAATCTTTTCATCTTAATATTGGGAAATGTGAAGGGAGAAATCGACTTTATCTTAGCACTTGCATAAATGTTATACAATTAATATAGAAATGAAAGGGGAGAATTTATTGAAAATTGATCATTTTGCTTCAACGCTGTATCGGAGCGCAAAGGTCGGAGAAATCATTACGTTCGGCACTTATCCGCAAATGGAGGACGGTGCGGACAGAACGCCGATAAAGTGGCGGGTGCTACATAATTCAGGTGTAGAGCTGTTCCTTTTAAGCGAGTACATGCTAGACTGCAAGAGATATCATGAAGAATATATTGATACTACATGGAGTGACTCTGATTTGCGAAAATGGCTGAACGATGAGTTTTATAATGTAGCCTTCAATGACTCAGAAAAGGGATTCATCAAGACTACACATTGCACTGACAATGGAGAGGGTAGCACAGACACGGAGGACAACGTTTTTTTGCTCAGTACTACGGAGGCGAAGCAACTTACCCATAAACTTGGTGAAGATACTTTAAGTGCAAATCGTCGTGCAATAGGAACATCATTTTCCAAAATAAAGAAGAATGATGGATGTTACTTGTATGTATATGACAAAAAAGTAAATGATAATTATATAAACGAAAATAGTAAGGTATTGGGCTGCTCATGGTGGTGGCTGAGAACCCAACTTGGTCGTTCTTCACGTGCATTTTTTGTAGGTCCTCGTAATAGCATTCGCAGTTATGGACGAGTTAACTTAGCTTGTTACGGCGTACGTCCCGCTATGAAAATTAATCTCCATTGATAAAGCGGATAGTTTTAAGGATGTGTAAACCAATAATACAATCATTCATAACGATGAGAAATGCAAAAAAAATATGAAGATCATCACTATAACCCTGACATACAGTTGTCAGGGTTTCCTTTGTATGATGTATGTATAGGTATTCTACATTTTCTCTGGAGGTGATTATAATAACAAATCATTGTATTAGATTTTACGACTATCATGCATGGGCTAACAAAATAATCTTTAATCGATTAAAGGAGCTTCCGCAACACGTTTATAAACAGGAAGTTCAAAGTGTGTTCCCATCGGTGTCGAAGATCATGGCACATATATACAGGGTTGATTGTGGTTGGCTAGAAATATTGATGGGTAAAAGTATGGACGAAGCCATGGAAGCAACTGTTACAATCGAGACAGATGCGGAAAACAGAAGCCTTGAGGAGCTGGAAATTATGTATGACGATTTGTCTGTGAGATTCAGAACATGCATTAGGGAGCATGTTGATCTTGAGCAAAGAGTTGTATTAGATAATCCTTACGCTGGAATTTTGAATACCAAATATTCAGAATTTATTATTCAAGTTGTAAACCATGGCACATATCATCGAGGTAATCTGTCAGCAATACTACGTCAACTGGGTTATTCCTCTGTTATGACGGAATATGGACTTTTTATGTATCAGGAACACTTGAATTGATTTATCGGGAGAATAGGCTGGAGGCACCCCTAAAAAATAATTATATGAAACAATGATATAATGGAGTTATTCTTTTATAAAAAGGAGCTGTTAAATAATGTTTAAACATATTGAAGATTTTGTTGCAAATTGGCAGCATGAAACTGCTGCAACGTTACGGACACTTGAGATGCTCACTGATGAGTCTCTTGGCCAACAAATAACGGACGACCATCGAACGCTTGGACGCCTTGCATGGCATCTTGTTCAGACGTTGCATGAAATGCCTTCGCGGACTGGATTGATTTTCGAAGGACCGGGGGAAGATACACCGATGCCAGCTTCCGCAGTTAGCATTGCAATGCAATATAAACAGACCTCTCAAGCGCTCCTTGATGCTGTACAGTCTAATTGGAAGGATGAGAATCTGCTCGTCATGAGCGATATGTATGGCGATCAATGGCCGAATGGCTTGATGCTGGATATTATCATAAGGCATGAGATACATCATCGCGGTCAAATGACGGTACTGATGCGTCAGGCAGGACTTCATGCACCGGAACTTTACGGTCCGACAAAAGAGCAATGGGCCGAGTTTGGTGCACCAGCTCCAGTAATATAGAATAAGACAATAATCCCGCTTTAGACATGTGTCTGAAGCGGGATTATTAAGTCTTTTATAGTTGATGTCGGGGAACTGAGAAATATTCGCTGGAGGTATAGTCTAAAATAAACTAATATAGTTTATTGCATTTTCAAGTAATATTTCTCTTTTTTCTGAGTGAATGCGTTTCTGCTTCGTCATCCATGATGACTGCATTAATGCTGAACAGAACAATTGGTTATGAAAGCTGTTTTCGCATAATTGATGGGTGAACCAGCATACATCATGAGGCTCATTGGAATTTATAATTTTTTGAAAGCAGTAAGCCCATGTCACCCAATCAGCTGGCTTTTCTTGTGCTTCAAGAATGAGCATGCTTGTCAACGGACCAATACTGGTCATTAAAAACAAATTAACTTCATAGCGAATATTGCCATTTCCCTTTAGCGGAACAATAAAAAGTTCCATGTTTCTAACTCTCACCATTAATAATTGAATTTCAGGCACAGATAGAGGTTTGATCATTTGTAAGGACATATTATAATTCTCTCCTTTTTCGCTTACGAAGTTAGCTGCCGGATTCGGACAAGAGAGCCGCCCTACCAGATAATTAATCCCCTGGATTCACCCCATGAACATGATCACGCTTATGTTCGAGTTGGTTCCTCCGTTGCTTCCATTTGAAGCATTCAGCGATTGTTGTTAGCCAATGTTGGCTTGTCATTTATCATATGCTGTTCCCGTCTATTTGTAAAATATTGAGAAACTCGATAAGCACTTCATTCTGTCAAAAAAGACACTGGTAGCGAAAATTAAACAAAAAAACGATTGATTACACGTGTTTGCTCTCTCATTCTTGCAAAAGAACCTGTCATCCTTAACCTTTTACGTTCGAATCGAACAGTTACAATTGAAAGTACGTCAGTTGGAATCGAAAGTAATTAATAGCTTTATCTTTGTTCGTTAGCTTTTGAGCTAATCACAAATCCCTCCGAAACCTGCTGCTATATACATATTTTCACTATCCGAAATTTGTATTATCTTTTTTTCGTGTTTTCTTGTAGGATTATAGTACCAATTTATTTAGACGAAGGAGGTATTCATTAAAGATATCCATGTAAATTATAGATAAATAATAAAATTTTTAAATATATTTAAAAATTAATCCTAGTAACCGATATAGTAATAGTGACAATAATAGACATCTGTAATTATCTGTTGAATCGATAGTCTTATATAAATGATCCATTCGCAGGGTGTCTATTAATAAAATAAATGTTTGATAGGCTATTTTTGCTATTTGCATGATCATATGATCATAGACTAATAGAAAAGTGGTTAAAAAGTTGTGTGTATCTGCGTACTTTTTACCATGTACTAATGAATGCTGGTTGTCCCATTGAAAGGAGTGGTTAACAGAGGGACGAGTTCTACAAGGTTAAGAACTAACATCATGTATACATACTTAGGAGGAAAAACATGCGTACTAAAATGAAAAAATTGTCAGTATTGGTGCTGACAACAGCAATGTGCTTTTCAATTTATGGAGCTTCTGCTGGTGCAGCTAATCGTCCTACAACGATGGCGCCGAACGGAATCGTTACAACACCTCATTACTTAGCTTCAGCTGCAGCGCTTGAAGTGCTTGAAGAGGGTGGAAATGCGGTAGATGCAGCGATTGCTGCACAAGCTACACTTGCGGTTGTATATCCGCAATACACAGGTATTGGTGGAGATGCATTCTGGCTTGTATACAACGCGAAGTCGAAAGAGCTTAAAGCGCTCAATGCAAGCGGTCGTTCTGGTGAGAAAACGACAATTGACTTTTACAAAAATAAAGGCTTTGATAAAATTCCTTCCCGTGGCTATTTGGCAGCTAACACAGTTCCAGGGGCAGTATCTGGTTGGGGCGAAGCTTACAAATATGCAGAAAAAACGATGAAATTATCCATGGACTGGGATGACTTGTTGGAACGCGCAATCCATTATGCGGAAAAAGGTTACCCAGTAACTCCTAACCAAGAAAGATGGACAAACTCTGCTATCGATAAAACAGATAAAGAGTTGAAAGACTTGGGACGTTTTGAAACGTTCAGCAAAGTTTTCTTGAAGCCAGACGGCAAGCCTTACAAAACAGGCGAAATGATGGTACAAAAAGATTTGGCTAAAACGTTGAAGCTTATTGCTAAAAACGGTGCTACTGAATTTTACAAAGGTGAAACGGGTAAATTGATCGCTGCTGACATTCAAGCTAACGGCGGTTCCTTGACTCAAAAAGATTTCATCGATCACAAAGCAGATTGGGTTAAACCAATTTCTGTAGACTATCGTGGATATCAAGCTTACAACGTTCCACCGAACTCTCAAGGTATGGCTTCCTTGTCTATCTTGAACATTTTGAACAACTTTGATTTGAAGAAAATGGGCGATGGCACTGCTGACTACTACCATGTAATGGTTGAAGCTACGAAACAAGCTTTTGCTGATCGTGACAAATATTTGACTGACCCAGCTTTCAATAAAATTCCAGTAGATGAGTTGTTGTCTAAAGAGCACGGCAAGAAACTTGCTGCACGCATCGATATGAACAAAGCTCAAGAAAACGTAAAACCTCTTGATCCTAAAGGTGATACTGTTTGGCTAGGTATCGTTGATAAAGACGGCAATGCTGTATCCGTTATCCAAAGTCATTACTTTGACTGGGGTGCAGGTGTAGTTGCGAAAGACACAGGCGTTCTATTGCAAAACCGTGGTAGCTTCTTCTCCTTGGATAAGAATCACGTAAACGACTTGGAGCCTAAGAAACGTACGTTCCATACGCTTAACCCTGCAATGTTGTTGAAAGATGGCAAGCCGTATATGCTTTACGGTACACAAGGTGGCGAAGGTCAACCTCAAACACAAGCATCATTGGTTACACGTTTTGTTGACTTTGGTTTGACAGTACAAGATGCAATCGAAGCTCCAAGATGGTTGCATGGCCGTAACTGGGGTGAGTCTGTTAACGGACTAAGAATGGAAGGTCGTATTCCTCAATCCGTTATGGACGAACTTATCCGCCGTGGTCATCCTGTGAAAAAGATTGACGACTACACAGACCAAGTTGGTCAATCCGGTATGGTTGTAATCGATCCGAAAACGAACGTTAAATTTGCTGGTGCTGATCCACGTGGTGAAGGTGCGGCATTAGGTTATTAATCTTTATAAGACATAATTAATTCCATGTAGGTACGAAGAGGTTGTCAAGAGGGGTAATTGTGGTTGATTGCCTCGACGACCTCTTCACCATGCTCAAATTCGACTCACGTATCATGGGAATATATCAATAGTTGCTTTAGCGTACTATATCTGTTCACAAAATGGAGGTATGAGGTAATGAAAAAACATGTCAAACTAAAAGAGAAGGATGCTCCCAAATTAGCTTTAGTGGGCAAGGTATTTAAGGGTAAGCTTAAAAATCGACTAATAGCTTGGTTTCTTGTCGTTTCCCTAATTCCCCTCGTCCTCACCTCGATATTCGTTTATAGTACAGCATCATCTAAATTAATTGAGAAACAAAGTGATGCTTATGCTTCGCTTGTAAAAAGTAGAGCTGAAATGATGGATCAGTATTTTAAAGAACGTATGAGTGAAATGCAGATACTCGCGACTACGTCTGATATTCGTACAGATGATACAACTGCTAAGAAGACATTTATCCAAAGTTTAAAAAAGAATGCCCCGCATTATGACGGTAACACGTTTATCGGTATGGATGGCATTGTGAAAGCAGACACATTCGAAAAGAGTGTCGGCATTGACTTAGGTATGCGACCTTTCTTTAAAAACGCAATGCAAGGAAAAGAAACATACACAGACGTTATTTTAGCGAAGACGACAGGTCAACGCTCGATCATTGTAGCTGTACCCGTAAAGCAAGCGGATGGAAAAGTGACGGGTGCATTAACTGGACTTGTCAATTTCGAAAAGTTCACAAACGATATTTTTAAAAGCTTGTACATCGATAATGGGGTAGGGTATCCGATCGTAGTAGACAATCAAGGAAAGATTCAACTTCACAAAAATAAAGAATTAATCGGAAAGACCGCTGAAGAAGCGAAATTGTCGTCAGGATTAGTTAATATTTTGGGTCAAAAAAAGTCTGAAGCAACGTCTTTTGTCTACTCGGATGCTGGGGAAAAATATACGGTTGCGTATGCTCCAGTTCCAACCGCAGGATATAACATTTATATGCACATTCCAGAAAATTCGATTACAGCAGCAGTTTCTTCTATTAAATGGTCAGTGTCCATAATCGTAGTTGCCGTATGTTTGATTGTCATCATTCTTGCCTACTTTATCGCACAGCAGATTACGCGTCCGATCGTTGCGGTTGCGGAAGCTGCGGAACGTGTATCTAATGGCGATCTGAATCAAGAGGAGCTCATTGTAAAATCAAATGATGAAGTTGGCAAACTGACTGGTGCAGTAAATACGATGATTCGTACGTTGCGTCAATTTATTCAACAAGTTAATCATACAGCTCAAAATGTAGCGACATCCGCAGAGGAACTATCTGCTAATGCGGAGCATACGAGCAAGGCGACAGAACATATTGCTATGTCGATTCAAGAAGTAGCAGATGGTTCTGAGCAACAAGTTCATAACGTGGAGGAAAGTGTGCGTTCAATCAATCAAGTTGCCGAAGGGGTTCAGCAAATATCAAACAACGCCCAGAGTGTTGCGCATTCTGCCCTAAACGCTTCGGAAAGTGCAGATATGGGTAATCGCAAACTGCAATCGGTCATGCAACAAATGCAATCGATTCAGAATACCGTTAATACGATCAATGGTACCGTGAAGCAGCTCGGACAACGCTCGGCTGCCATCGACAATATCGTACAGGTCATCTCTGGCATTGCTGCACAAACGAACTTACTCGCACTCAACGCTGCAATCGAGGCGGCACGTGCCGGTGAGCATGGACGAGGCTTTGCAGTCGTAGCAGGTGAGGTGCGCAAGTTATCCGAGCAATCGACTCAATCAACGGAGGAGATCGCTAAACTACTCGCTTCCATTCAAAGTGAGACAGCAATAGCGATTGATTCAATAGAAGAAGGCACACGTGAAGTTGCGATTGGTATGGATGTCGTAAATCAAGCGGGCGCAGCGTTTACTGAGATACTAGATTCTGTTCAGCAAGTAGCTGCACAAATTCAAGAGGTAACGACTTATTCGATCGAGATGAACAGCAACACTGAACACGCTGTTGAGCAGGTCAATGTTATTACTGAAATCGCAGGACGTTCAGCAGAAGGTACACAAAATGTATCTGCTGCGACGGAGGAGCAATTGGCGGCAATGGAACAGGTTAGTGCTTCTGCAACGTCACTAGCACAGATGGCAGAAGATTTACAATCTTACTTGCGTCAATATAAAGTGTAATAGGTGGGGGCGATTAGCCCCTTTTTACGTTATGGGAGTAACTATAATAGGAGGCCATGCTGACCGAAGGTCGATGTGGTCCTCTTTTGTTTGGTTGATACAAAGATCATCTTAAAAGCAACCGTGATACAACTAGACAATCCTACTGGAATTAAAGATGATACAAACATGTTTATACAGACATCAACATTAAATGAGGGTTGCCGAAGTTCGGAGAGCGTAAAATATCTTGTGTAAATAGAAAATATCAAAAAGGTCTTCCCTATGAATCGTTTTACATCAGATTTGGTCCAAGCTCTAGTCACAAAACAGGATGTCACTGAAGTTTTTCGCTCACACCTCGAACGGGCTACGAATCATTTGTTAGAAACGGAATTAACAGCAGTTTAAGCCACACACAGTAGCACCGTACAAGCGTTCCAATGATACGCTAGAGTCTTTTATTATTCACTTGTTTCAAAAAGGCGTCACGTTGACGGAAATCGCTGACCTTATTGAGAAGATGTATGGTCATCACTACACACCACAGAAGGTCTCCAATATGACGAAAGTGATGGTGGAACACGTAGATGCCTTCACTAAACGGCCGTTAGCTAGGCGTTATGTGTGCGTCTGCATCGACGCTACCTACCGGTTTCTAAAGAAGCTGTCTTCTATAAGAAAAGGTTATTTTCATTTACACATAATTCTTGACGCTCCCAGTAATTAAATTCTTAGTACTCTTATGCGATAGATATAAAGTGTGCATAATCCATATTGTATTTACTTCAAGTTGTGAAAACAGTATGATGAATTTAAAATGTATAAGATTGGGGAGCAAATCAACAACATGCAAGATAAAGAAATTTCGGGTTATAAATCGATAGCACTTGATATTGCACAAAGGATTGTAAGTGGGGAAATGGCTGTTAACAGTACAATTTCTGGCCGATCACTGCTTGCAGGACAGTACCATGTTTCTCCAGAAACGATTCGCAAAGCCATTGGACTGCTAAAAGAAGAAAGTATTGTATCCGTTTCACAAGGCAAAGAAGTTGTCATCTTATCTCGACACAATGCTTACGAGTATATAACGAAAAATAACTATTTAAAATCAGTCTATTCACTTAGACAAGATCTACAACTGTTACTGAAAGAAAAACAGTCGATAGATCAGAAACTTCAAACTTTATTAACAGAGCTAATTGAGGCATCAGATAGGCTGCAAAACCTTAAGCCATACAATCCAGCCGAACTAAAAATTGCTTCTCATTCACATGTCGTCGGACAAACGATTGGTAACCTACAGTTTTGGCAGAATACTGGAGCTACCATTGTTGCTCTCCGGCGTGGTACTAATGTCTCTATCTCACCTGGCCCTCATGTTATTCTTATGGAGGACGATGTAATAGTAGTTGTTGGAGATGAAAAGATGTTCGAAGCTACTGGGGATTTTATCAATCTAATGCGTGAATAAATAAGTAACAAGCCTCATTTAACAAGTTAACTTCTCTCAAGTGGTTGTTCCTGCTTCAAAAGGGAACAGCTTTTTTTATCTGTGAAATTTCAAAAAAATTACAAACAACCTCATATTAATTATGAAGTTGTCAGATGCTTAATGTTCTGATATAGTAAGTTTAGTGTATTTGTCATAAATTACATTTTAATAATTAAATGCTAAATTTCCAGCAA
Organism: Paenibacillus sp. L3-i20; assembly: GCF_022180385.2. Lineage (GTDB taxonomy): Bacteria > Bacillota > Bacilli > Paenibacillales > Paenibacillaceae > Pristimantibacillus. The sequence goes on along the minus strand of NZ_BQME02000002.1, from coordinate 922,369 downwards.
GACTGGAAAACGGGGGACCCATATTCAGGGGCGAATCGATCTATCCAGATCGTAGGAAACCATCTATTCCGAGTCCGTCAGCTAACCTCGTCAGCAATAGGTGGGTCATATGAATTGACCCAATTTGTTGGGTCTTTTTTTGTTGCATTCCGATGATTTCAAACGATAAAACATCCCTGAACAAGGAAGTGCAAAGTTAAAAAGAATTACAGATAAGTTTGATGACTTACCAGGGAATGAGAAATACTGGGTAAAACCTGATAAGATATCAAAATAAAACGAAAGTTTATAACGTTAATTAAAGTAAGCTCTATTGAGGTTACTTATTTATATTTCGTCAAATTCGGCAAATTATGACGAAATTCATTCATATTTAATCAAATATTTAATAAAACAATATATTTTATACGATTATCTAACGTTTTCTTAATATGAAGCGATTTTTCTCAAATAAGAGTTAAGCAGTATTTCGGAGGAAAGTGGAGGAAAAGGCTGGAAGAGATACACCAGTTCCGCTCATCGCAGCTGAAGGGACCTGAACCCTCTACATGGTCTTATATCAGGGGTGAGTCATCTTTGTAACTCATGTTACGATTATTAACAGATTAAACCAAATTATTGTGAGAGGAGTAAGAAGTAATGATTAAAGTGATGTACAGTGGACTGTGTTTAATGTTGTTAGGACTATTAGTAGGTTGTGGAAATGGTGGGACGCCTGCGGATAGCTCGGAGACTACACTCGCGAAAGCTCAACGTGAAGGATATATCACAGTAGGCTTTGCTAATGAGCGACCGTATGCTTATGCAACTCCAGATGGAAAATTAACGGGGGAAGCCGTTGAAATTTCTCGTAAAATCTTATCAAATTTAGGTATTAAACAGATGGATGGAGTCCTTACTGAATTCGGTTCGCTTATTCCAGGATTAAAAGCTGATCGATACAGTATGATTACAGCAGGAATGTTTATAACAAAGGAGCGTGCTAAGCAGGTAGCCTTTGCTAACCCTGAGTACAGCATTGGTGAAGCATTAGCCGTCAAGAAGGGGAATCCTTTAAATCTTAAAAGTTACGAGGATATTAAAGCGAACCCAAAAGCTAAAATAGCTGTAATGGTAGGTGCGATTGAGCTGGAATACTTAAAAAGTGTGGGGATACCTGAAACACAAATCATTTCAGTGCCTGATCAACCCGCTGCTATATCAGCACTACAATCCAATAGAGTAGATGCATTAACGATGACGGGACCATCCCTTCAATCCATGTTAGAATCTGCTAAAGACGATAATCTTGAACGTGTTATGGATTTTACTCAACCTATTATTGATGGAGTAAGTGTCAGAGGATATGGGGCAGCCGTATTCCGAATTGGTGATGATGAGTTCCGAGAAGCCTTTAATGCTGAGTTAAATAAACTCAAGCAATCCGGTGAACTTCTTGAAATTCTAAAGCAGTTTGGTTTTACTGAACAAGAACTTCCTGGTGATGTTACTGCAGAAGAGTTAATTAAATGATAGATTTGCTATCTCTTGACTTACTGGTACCGTTACTAAAAGGGCTAAAAGTAACATTGTTCATAACATTTTTTAGTATTATATTAGCACTCAGTTGCGCCATTACGGCAGGACTAGGTCGGCTATCAAGATTTAGATTAGTAAGAGGAATTGTTATGGTATATGTTGAGATATTCCGTGGAACTTCACTTCTTATACAGTTGTTCTGGATATATTTCGCTTTACCCATGGTGCTAGATATTAGGATGTCAGCAATGACTGCTGCTATTCTTGCACTTGGTTTGAATTACGGGGCATATGGCTCTGAAGTGGTAAGAAGTTCTATTCTCGCTATTCCAAAGGGGCAAATTGAAGCATCCATTGCTTTAAATATGACACCTTTTCAGCGGATGAGAAGAATTATATTTCCTCAAGCTTGGACTATGATGCTTCCGGGGTTTGGGAATTTACAAATTGAATTGTTAAAAGGAACCTCTCTTGTGTATCTCATTACGTTAGCAGACCTTACTTATCAAGGAATGATGTTACGTTCCTATGATATTTCCCGTACTTCAGCAATATTAGTATGGTTATTGATTTTATATTTTGTTGCAGCGTATGTGCTAACTTTGATTGTTCGTTATGCTGAACGTAAAGCAGCTGTAGGGAGGGTGTAGCAAATGTGGGATTGGGAATATGCTAGATCCATTTTACCTAAGCTGTTGGTCGTAATTCCTACGACGTTAGTTGCAACACTGGCTGCCTTTATACTGGCATGTTTACTTGGTTTACCGATTGTATTGGCAAGGAGATCCAACTATAAATGGTTATCATTAGCAGTATATGCGATTACTGAGTTTATCCGAAGCACACCACTTCTTATCCAGTTGTTTGTACTTGTATTTGTATTACCACAAACCTTAGGACTTACCCTTTCTCCATTGCTGGCAGGAATTATTGGTTTGGGCATTCATTACAGTACTTATTTATCAGAAGTGTATCGCTCAGGTATTGAATCAATTCCTAAAGGACAATGGGAAGCTAGCAAAGCACTCAATTTTAATAAATTTCATACATGGACACGTATCATTCTCCCGCAATCAATTCCACCTATATTTCCAGTAATGGGAAATTACTTAATCATTTTGTTCAAAGAAACGCCCACCTTATCCGCCATTACCGTTGTGGAATTACTAATGACAGCAAAAGTTATAGGTTCTGAATCTTTTAAGTATGTTGAAGCTTTTACATTAGTTGGTGTAATTTTCTTTTTATTGAGTTTTCCATCTGCATTACTTGTTCGAAGATTAGAAAGTCGAGTTAAGCAAAGGGAAAGGAGACGTGCATTTTGATGAGTCAGAATATTCAGTCTAACATTAGTAAAAGTCCAATTGTTAGATACAACAAAATTACAAAGTCGTTCGACGCACAAATTGTCCTAAATGAACTTAACTTAGATATTAATCATGGCGAAAAAATTGCATTAATCGGACCTAGCGGTTCTGGAAAAACAACGATTGCTAGGTTACTAATGACTTTAGAGACCCCAAGCTCAGGTACGATTGAAGTAGACGGTGAACAACTATGGCATATGCAAAGTAGAGGGAAACTTGTAAGGGCAAACGAAAAGCATTTACATAATGTTCGCAAGAAGATTGGAATGGTGTTCCAACATTTTAATTTATTTCCTCACTTAACTATTCTGGGTAATGTTACAGAGGCTTTAATTCATGTGCTTAATTTGTCTAAAGCACAAGCAACAAAAAAGGCTATCGAAATATTAACTAGAGTAGGTTTACAGGATCATATCAAGCACTATCCATCACAATTGTCCGGTGGGCAAAAGCAACGAGTTGCCATCGCAAGAGCTTTAGTGATGGAACCAAAAATCATGCTGTTTGATGAAGTTACTTCTGCGTTAGACCCTGAACTAGTCGGTGAAGTATTAGATGTCATCAAAGGTATTGCTGCTCAAGGAGACATGGCTATGATTCTTATTACACATGAAATGGATTTTGCTCGTGACGTTGCAGATCGCGTTATTTTTACCGATGGAGGTATCATTGTTGAACAAGGCACACCAAAGGAAATCTTTGAGAATCCTCAAAGTCCGAGACTACAAACCTTTTTGTCTCGTTTTCTTAAAGGACATACTGATCAAGTTGCAAATTCACGAATAGCAGCAGGTATTGAATGATCAACAATAATCGATTGACAAATTTGATAACATACCGTAAACCAAACGTTTCCGATGGTTCAATGATTTGGAAGATGGTAAGAGATAGTGGGAAATTAGATATCAATTCTGCTTATTTTTATTTAACGATGTGCACTTGGTTTTCTGAAAGTTGTAGAGTTGCGATGGATACTTCAAAGGGGAGACTTGCTGGGTTTGTTATAGGTTTCCGGCAACCTCAATGCCCTAACACATTATTCATCTGGCAGATTGCAGTAGATCAACGTTATCGTGGGAATAGAATTGCCAGTAAACTTCTCGACGAAGTGTCCGAACATTCAGATATTCAATTCATGGAAGCAACAATTACGCCTTCTAATGTTCCGTCACAGCATCTGTTTAAAAGTTGGGCGATTGTGCGTCAAGCTAATATACTAACTTCCGAAGGATTTAGTAAAGATTACTTTCCTGGAAGGGATCATGAACGTGAGGAATTATTTCGAATTGGACCTATAAAGGATGCAATACCAAAAATAAAGGAGGAACAACTATAGATGACTAAACTAATTAATCAAACTCATGCGAGTAATGACTTATTAATATTTGATAATCTTGAATCCGAGGTCAGAAGTTATTGTCGATCATTCCCGACAAAGTTTATCCGTTCATCAGGCTATCAACTATGGGATGTGGAAGGAAAAGTTTATATCGACTTTTTTGCCGGTGCAGGTGCTTTAAATTATGGTCATAATCACCCGGAAATGAAAAAGAAGCTCATTCAATATTTGACGGAGGACGGTATTTCACATAGCTTAGACATGGCTACCGTAGCCAAAGAAATCTTTCTCACTAAATTTAGAGATATCATTCTTAAACCTAGAGAATTGAATTATAAAATTATGTTCCCTGGGCCAACAGGAACAAATTCAGTAGAAAGTGCTCTAAAACTAGCTCGTAAAGTGACTGGTCGTCAAACCATTATGAGTTTTACCAACGCCTTTCATGGAATGACATTAGGTTCTTTGTCGGTTACAGGAAATAAATTCAAGAGACTTGGAGCTGGAGTACCATTAAACCATTCCGTATCCATGCCTTATGATGGTTATATGGGAAAGGATGTTAATTCTTTATCGTTTATAGAAAGTTTTTTGAATGATAGTGGAAGTGGAATTTCTCTTCCAGCAGCTGTTATCGTTGAAACTTTACAAGGTGAAGGAGGCATCAACATTGCTTCTAATGAATGGCTAATCGGTTTAGCAAAGCTATGTAAACATTATGAAATATTACTCATTGTTGATGATGTACAAATGGGTTGTGGTAGGACTGGCTCCTTCTTCAGCTTTGAACGTACTGGTATTATTCCTGATATTGTGTGTTTATCTAAATCTATCGGTGGTTATGGTCTACCAATGGCGATTACTTTGATGAAACCCGAACTTGACTTATGGGAACCCGGCGAACATAACGGTACCTTTCGTGGGAATAACTTAGCTTTTGTAACAGCAGCTCAAGCTTTGGATTACTGGGAAAATTCACGTTTTACTGAAGAAATTGAAGCAAAAGGCGAAATGATACGCAATGCACTCTCAGAAATTGTAATTAGTGTACCAGAACTGAATGGTGAGGTTCGCGGGCTTGGTATGATGCAAGGTATTGCTTTCGAAAATAATATAGCACAGAAGATATCGGCACTTGCATTTAAACGAGGGCTAATTGTTGAAACCTCTGGCACAGATAGTGAGGTTATCAAGATCATGCCACCACTTACAATCGATCATATTGGATTAGCAGCTGGTTTACGTATATTATCCGACTGTATTTACGATATTGCCGTAGAGAACAACGCACTTGTAAGTAAATTATAGTGCAGAAGGAGAAATGAGAATGATTGTTAGACACTTAAATGAACGGATTGGTACCGAATATGATGTAAATACCGATACATGGAGAAGTCGTCGATTATTGCTCAAAGACGATGGCGTTGGTTTTTCTCTGCATGACACAATAATTAAAGCTGGAACAGAAACGATGATTTGGTATAAACATCATTATGAAGCCGTTTATTGCATAGAAGGTGAAGGTGAAATTGAACTGATTGAATCAGGGGAGAAATTTCCTATCACCGCAGGTATGTTGTATGTATTGAACAATCATGAAAAACATTGGCTTAGAGGAAGCACGGACATGCGAATGGTTTGTATCTTTAATCCACCCTGTACGGGAAGAGAAGTCCACAATAGTGAAGGTGCTTATGAAGTATCAGAATAAAAAATAAAAAATAAAAAGGATGAGTACATATGTCTCAAATTATTGATAAATATCCTACTAGAAAACAGGATCAGCCATCATTTCTTGAACGTCAAGATCCTGTTGTATATAATTATGAGCTGAATCAAGCTGAAATTGATCAATCTCAGCTTGCATTTTATGAGGAAAATGGGTATTTATTCATAGAGCAATTTTTCAATCCTGATGAAGTGGAAAATTTAAAATCTGAGCTTAATCAGCTATTGTTATCCAGCAAATCTGTTGAAGCACCAGAAGTTATTCTAGAACCAGGAGGGGATCAAGTAAGATCGATCTTCGCTGTGCATGAAAGTAATAAAGTCTTTAGTGATCTTTCAGCACATCCTCGATTAACTGCAGTAATAAAGCAAATTATTGGAAGTGAAGTTTATATTCATCAGTCCCGAGTGAACTTCAAACCAGGATTTAATGGCAAAGAATTTTATTGGCACTCTGACTTTGAAACATGGCATGCTGAAGATGGAATGCCTAACATGAGAGCATTGAGTTGCTCAATTGCTTTGGAAGATAATACGTTATTTAATGGAGCATTAATGGTCGTGCCAGGATCACATCGCACATTTGTAAGCTGTGTCGGACAAACTCCAGATGATCATTATAAAGAATCATTACGTAAACAAGAATATGGGGTGCCTGATCAAGCGAGTTTAACTAAACTTGTGCAGCAAGGCGGAATAGAGATGCCGGTAGGAAAAGCCGGTTCAATCCTATTGTTTGACTGTAATCTCATGCATGGTTCAAGCAGCAATATTTCCCCTTATCCTCGAAGCAACGTTTTCTATGTATACAACAGTGTAGAAAATAAATTGCAACAACCTTTTTCTGCAACTACATCTAGACCTCACTACATCGCATCAAGAAAGTAATTACCGACTTAACTTATTAAACTAGTGACGAATCTTATGAAGCAACTACAAAGAGAGTTGATGCAGAAAGTTCTCTGCACCAACTCTCTTTGTAGTTGGATTGTAACATTTTAAGTTGTTAGCTCTGTCTTGAAATGAGTTATTTAACTAGATACATCTCAACAAATTGTTTAATTACGTATGTTTTCCCATTCTTAATACTTGGTGCGTAAGTCAACATTCATTCTTTCATTCCATCATTTTTTTACAATTAATCATTATCATGTAATTAATCGATCTGAGCCAGCTTGTAGAATTGGTGCTCCAGCACACTGCCTTTGATTGAGATGACAAAAACATGGTTGTTCAAGTGTTTTTTGGTTATTAGTAGCATTTCTGTGACTGGTGCTTGATCCCCATTACTTGGGGTGAACTGCATAATTCATATTCAGTGATATCGAACACATATATATTATATTAAAGACTAGACATAATTGAGGTTTGATAGTTAGTGCCTACGTCAGTAGCATCGAATAAAAAACATAATGATCTCGCTTTATCTTTTTGACATTTATGTAGCAGTATTTTTAAAGTCCTAAAATATCGTACTATAATAGATTTATCAAGAATACATTTTATGGAACATACAAGAAATTGAATGCCATCTCCGTTATTATGTGCGTTTTTTAACATTACAACAGAACTGAGTATTCTATGTGACCGTTCTTGCATTGTTAACCTATTTATACAGGAGGATTATCAGTGAACTTAAATGAGAATGAAGAAGTGACTATGGATCATGGACTTATGAGCAATCAAACCGAACAAGGGCTTGAAAAAGTGCAACAGGCGGAAAGCTCAGTTTTGTTCGAAAGTTCTTTATTTAATCACTTAAGTACAGATGGAAAAGCTTATGGAGACTATATTAAAAAATATTCTCCTGTTATTTATCAAGATGTAAATCCAAACCATAATGAAAAAGCAGATTTAATTACAAAATTTAATGTAGACGGTGACTGGAATATGGGTAACCAATGGGAAACAATAGGGGTATATCCTCAAGTCCCATATGTATATGCTTCTATTCAAGAAACAAAGACACATCTCTTTTTAGGCTATTATTTTTATCATGTACGTGATGATGGACCTACCGACTTCGACAAACATGAAAATGACCTAGAAGGAATCATGATGGCAGTGCGAAAAGATGGAAATTATGGTGTTCCTGTTGCTATGGAAACAGTAAATCATTCTGATTTCCTTCGGTATCGTTTAAAGGATCCTAATGTCCAGCCAGGATATGTAGGAATTGAAAGTACAACGGTTCTTTTCTCTGATGTAACCCATCCACAAATTTTTATATCTTCTAATGGATCTGGTAGCAACCACGGGCATGATGTTAGAGCTTTTACAGGTAAAGAGGATGTTGGAAATGATGGGATTGTCTATAAATTTGGTGAGCCTACATCTGGAGAACCTACTCAATTTTCACCGAAATGGCAACATACTTATAATTATGGAATCTTATCAATTGACGAATTGTGGGAGAGGAAATTTCATTATAACAATACACCTTTTCAATCCTTTGGTATTTTTCCAAATACATTACCAATAGTCTACGGTAATGCAAATGCTCCTTGGAACTGGAAAGATAAAGATCAAGAGGGGACGTTAGGAAAAGGAATCTTTTTCACGGATCCAGCTTATTTATTTGATATCGACTTTAATGGATTAGGGACATTCTCTCATGAGTATGTGTACAACCCATATTGGACACATAAAGTAACAATCAAATCTGTCACCCCTAAAGTTTATAAAGACCCTAGCAATAATCTACCTGATATATATATTAGTGTGGCACCAGTAGGTCAAGATAGATATTTAAGTGAAAAAGTGTGGATGAAAGAGAATGCGGCTTTAAATGTACCGCACACCGTCATTTTCGGTGGTGACCAAAAAACCGCAAATACTACTTTTTCAGAACCTACGAATACCATTCATATTGCTTTATCTAACGTAAATCCTCTATTATGGTTGGAAGTCAAAGATTATGATCCATCAGACACGGATGATTATATGGGGTCAATCGTATTGCCATTAGACATAGGTAATATAGCAGGGAAAGCTTCTGTATCAGAAGCGATCATTGACTATGAGGTGATATCAAATCCGAGTTTTCCATTAGCGCCAGAAGGGATATATATTTACAAGGATTCCAACTTTTCAGGGACCTCTAAGCATTTGACAAGTAGTGTTACGAACTTTAAAAATATTGACATGAACGATACAGTAACTTCCATTAAGATTGTAGGTCCTTATGAAGTTATTGGCTACTCCGATGCAGATTATAAAGGGCGTTCCGCAACATTAGTAACAACTGACAATCTAAGTTCTTCCTCCATTGGTAATGATCAAATGTCTTCTATTAAAATCACACGAAAAACAGTCTAGGCCCACAAATACTTAAGACATAAAGATGGGCAAGAGGTATTATTGTAATGTATTTAACTCCCAATACATATCTAATTAAATTGCAATTATCGGTTGCTCTAACTACTTAGGTCTCTCTGAAACTAGAGAGACTTTTTTTGTTTTACAATAGTTTCCATGTCCGTTAAACGAGCAATAAAAAAGTTTAAGAGATGAAGCTAACAGATGAACAAGTGCGTAATCGAGGGAATTTGATAGCCAAGTTGCAACCGCAAATAATCTTGAAATAAATTTACAATATTGTGTGAATCGTTGGAATGATAGGGATGCACAGAACCAATAAGTGATGTTAGAAAACAATAAATACGAAGAAATGGCAGGCAGTATGTTGATTGCTATTTACTAATTTCATTAGGAATATACAACCGAATACTAATATTAAGAACGCGCAGGTATGACTCGCACATTCATTATGGAATTCCAGAATTTAAAGGAACTCATGCACAATGTTAATACGGATAAAACAGTAGTTGTCGTTGGCAGTGGACGGCTAACATGCGGAAGCTACATAAAGTTTATCACACTTTTACACAAAACTCGTATTTTGTACATATGTATTCAAATCGATTCAATGCCTAGTAACTACTGAATTTTCATTTAGTTGTCGGATGACAAGAATGTGTTCCGATAAATGACAAGAATATGTACCGATTACCGTTTCAGAACTTATGTTCCTCTCCTCTTATTATATAACAAAAGGTTAATCTTCATTGTTGAAGATTAACCTTTTGTTATGAGTTGCTTTTGAGTTTTCCTTGCATAGATCAAGGACATTTCGGATGTTACATTTGCAATGAGTTTATGGACCTGTCCAAGATTTAATCCAGTGTTCATAAGTTTCATACCATATCTATGCTTAAATCCATTGGCAGTAAAATGAAATATATCACCAGTTTCTGTTCTGATATTTGCTCTTTCTGAAAACCGATCTAAATACCTTAATATAGATAATTGTAAAAAGGGAATTCCTACACCTTTAGTACCAGAGTATCTTAAAAAAAGAAGTTTATTCGGGTTTAAGCTGCCTGGAAACAATTCTTGAACCTTTGAAATATTCTCTTTAAGCAATTCTGCTAAATCCTTTTCGATAGGAACCATTGGATTCTGATATCGTGAATTAGTACGTTCTGACCTCAGCCAATGATAACCATTAATATCAAATATACAGTCTTGTTTCAATTTTAAAATTTCATCAAGTTTAAATCCAGTAGCCTCCAATACTAATAGAATTGGCAAATACTGTGGCTCTATCATATCTTTTTTAGATACAATTTGATTCCATACGTAGTCTGATACAAATTCATAGTCGTCGTCTTTCTTTGGTTCAAGCTTTGGGCGATCCTCTTGATAAATTAGTTTACGTATTGGTATCTCTGGAGCTTCCGGCCATTCGTATCTCTGTAGGAAATACAAAAAGTTTTCAACCCCTCCTATCATACGCCAAAGATAATAATCTGTAGGTTCGGTTGCATTGTAATTTGTACCCTTGTTACCACGCATTGGTGTACTTTTAAGATTTTCTAGATACTCTTCCATGTCATTCCTGCATAATCCAGTAAAATCAGTCCACTTTGGATATTTCAACCCAATAAATTTTACAAAAGGTACTAAAGTGACAAGTTCATTCCGTGCTGTTGCAAACTTTATAGAATCTTGAACGAACAACCTCTATTGTAAAAAGCTATCCGTCTATAACAATTCCGGAGTCTCACCGGAATTGTTAAATTTGATGGTATAGGGGTAGTTTTAAAAATTATCGAAATCGTTCAGGAACATCCATTATATACAAATAACTTGTGAACCATTGGTTCGAATTAGCGGTAGTAAATGCAATTCGATCTCCCTTAGGGGACCAATCTAACTTTGCAGCTGCGATGTCGGAGTGTACAATCGCTGTTGGGTCGCCTTTCTTATCCGTAGGAATTACCATAATAGTATGGTCAAGTTCGATGTATGCCAGCCAGCGGCCATCAGGTGAGAATGAAGGTTCAGCTAAATGTTCATCACTAATAACCCAATGCCTTCCCGATGCTAATTCGATGATTACACCTTGTACTTCCCCATCAATCTTTGCATTAACAAAAAGCAGCTGACCGTCCCGAGACAGTCGACTGTCTCCTTGAATGCTAAAACCAAACTGCTCAGAAACATTCGTATAATTAGCTGTATCAAGCTGATAGATGAACATGCTCGAGTTTGCTTCATTATAATTTTCTTTTCCATTAATATAGAGGCTCTTGCCGTCAGGCGATGCATCTACATGATCGATGAACTGAAAAAAACTCGAATCGATATTGACTCTCGTTTTGCTCTTAAGATCGGCAGACGATAGAACTTTTCCGCGTTCGAAATCAATAATTTCGTCCGTTTTCTTATCTTTCGGATAGTCGAAATAATAAAGCTTACTTCCGTCCGCCCCCCAAGCAAGCGAACGTGAAGAGATTAGCCCCGTTTCTTCATCGACATATCGTGAAAAACGAAGACCGCCATCTTTTTCTTCGTATACTGCCAGAAATGAAGATTCTGTTATGACTGCCAGCTTCGTTCCATCTGGTGACCATCTGACAAATCTCGCATCATCGCTAAGTCGCGTAAGATGCTCACCATGTTTTGTTGTAACCGATCCATTATTAGAATTACAACCAACCATCAAAGAGAAACTCGCCATAAGAAAAATCATACAAATGCCTCGTACACCCACTCCGAATCCCCCACATATGCAGCAAAAGAACGGTTTACAACCATTCTTTTGCTGCCAAATTCATTCTATGAACTATTCCAAATACTTCTTCTTAATAGCCTCAATCGTCTTTGCTGCTGGATCAACGAATTGTAGTTTCCAATCTTCGCGAGGCGAATCAATAGTCAGCCCTTTGCTCTGGAGAAATGCACGAGCTTCGTCATCTGCTGATCCAGGAATCCACCAAGTGAACACGGGATTCGTACCTTCATTCAATAAAAATTCCATGTAGGCTCTTATTATCTCTGCCGTCGCTCCATTGCCATAATCAATTGTTGAACTTGATGGTGCAGGTGCTGGATAAACAGTCGGATACTTAAATGGTCCCGAGTTAAGGAATACACCAATAAGCCCAACTGGCGGAACGTTATTGCCAAATGTCGGAATACTGAACGGCAAATCAGAGGTGAACTCAACCCTAATAATAACTCCATCAATAAATGTCTGCTTTACTGGATCCTCGGAACCGTAATAGCCGTAGCGTCGTGCAGAATCGTCCCAATATACAATTGACGTGTTATGCGATTTCCAGAAGGAAGCACTCATTGTACGAACATGGCTATAAAATTTGGCAGCCGTTACATTATCGAACGGGTTAGCCAATTGACCTAAGCTTAAACGACCATATTTCTTTAAGTAAACTTTACCTGTTTTCCGATAGTCTATCAATCGTTGAATATTGATCTGATTGCTCGTCTGATTATTGTCCGCTAGTGTTTTTGCTCGCTGGGTGTCGTAAGTAAAACCAGCATTCACCCACTCCCAATAATTAATTGTTCCTATGTTGTATCTGGTATCTGAGATTCTATTCGATTCAATTTCCCAGCTGGTGAATAACTCAACATCCATCCCATGATACATATCCTTCTTGTTAGTAAATAGTATAGGCCGGTACCATACGCCAGTATATTCGACCTTCGTAGCCACTTTCATTTTATAAGGACTTACTTCCATATACCACTGCTTCATAGCATCATCACGATCTGAAGGAATAATAGTCGTTGCACTAAGAGAAGTAGCTGTTAGCCGGAAATCCGTCGGTTCCACATAGTTGATCGTTGTGGCTATTGTATCCAAGTTGACGTTCACAAATGAATCAAATACTACAGATCCAGACTCTTCCACCAACTCGTTCCACGAATCACTAATGTCTGTACCAGTAGCCCCGACAATTGAAATTGGTGTAAGCTTTGTCCCCTTAAAGTTGAGTGTGCCACCGTTCTGTACCCTACAATGAACACTCCAGGAAGAAGTTGTTCACATCGGGTAAACCATAAGTGGGAGCCCTTTACTGAATGAACATCATCGAAGGTTTGGCAATTCCGGTGTCTCACCAGAAAGATTAAAAAGCGATTTTATCAAAAGTGGATTTTAGGGGTAGTAAACATATAGTGAAAATAGCTTACGTAAATGATGCAGGTATTTTCTTATTTTATAAAATTCGTCTTAATAAAATGGAAGGATTATGCGCTCCCCTTTGTTTTACTATATTTCTCTAAAAAATGCTTGAATCCTTTCTTATCTAATATCAGATCCGAAATTATGAGCGACGCTTTTTTTATTTTTGAAGATTATGTAAGATTACTGGATAAAGTTTCAAAAGCTGATGAATAGCTGATCGGCAATGAGTACACATTCTTGGACTTTATCGGCAATCGGTACATATTCTTGACATTGCACATTGCCAAGAATGTGTACCGATAAAATAAAAAAACCGCGATTTACACGGTAATTAATAGGCTTATATTCTTGTCATCCGACATCTTACTTAGTTGTGTAGCGACACAAACATACATTCATTACCGACAAGAACATACCTTCATTACTATTCGCGACACAAACATACATTCATAACTTTTGAGTTTGAAGGTTGATCTTCAACTATTCAGATCAACCTCTTCTTGGGATTAATTTTTATTATTAATTGAAGATTTAAAGCATTGTATTTATTTTCACTACTCTCTTTCGATCAAAAGCTCTCTTTATTACTGTTCCACTAAGAGAACACGTAATAAGTAATAACGCAGTCATCCATGCAGTTCCTAGATCTCCAAAAAAAGAAATGAATGAAAATCCAAGTAACGGGCCTACAGCAGCACCTAAATCGCTTGTCATGGAATAAGTTGAAATCACACTATGTCGATGTTGACCAGTTGCGTACAGAAAGATCTTGGCATCATTTAGATTCATAAGTGTAGTAGATAACAACAGTAATAGGATTGTTAAACTAAGCCATATCACAATATTCATCTTCAATGGAAACAAGATTAACAAGGTACTAGCCACAATAGTTAGTAAAACTACAAATCTGTTCCCAGTGGTACTTCGATCGTTTAGTTTACCTATCCATGGTGCAACAATCGGATCTAAACTTAACTTTACCGTTATTAATAAACCAGTAATTGTGGCGGCACCAAGCACTTGTAAGAAAGGTATCGACGTAAAGTTTTGATTACCTACCCAATAACTCATGGTAGATTTAAGGAATCCTTGAAAAATTAATGTGAGGACGAATCCCATCACTATAAGTGAAATCAATTCAGCATTGAAAGCAGTTCGTCGTTTAACTGTTTCAATTGTAATTTTGGATGATCCCTTTAACCTTCTTACAATGAATAAAGTTAGAAATGCAAGTACAGCAAATACGATAAGAATTGTATCTGATCCATAGAAAGTGGACACCCATCCCCCAACTAACATACCAACGCGCCTATCCCAGATATACTATTATAAATACCTGATAACCGCCCACCCTTCTCACCATTGTCTTCAATGGTTGAAACAACTTGCAATTGCCCTCCTTGCTTAAGAAAAGCCCAAGCAATACCCCAAATACACCTAGCGAGAAAAAGTATCCAAAATCCATCAAATAACCCATAGAACGAAGTCGACACAACTGTGAGAATAATAGCAATGATGATACCTGTTTTTATCTCATACTTTGAGTAGAACCAACCAATAAACGGATGAATTGGGATTCGAACGAACCGATTAATCGAAAGTAGTACCCCTACTTGCCATAATGAATGGATACCAAATTGCTCCCCAAAAATGGGAAGTACAACATAAAGCATTGTATCCCCAAGCAAACAAACAGCCGTTATTGCAGCTATGAGTTTTACTTTAGACTCTTCGCTTCTCTTACTAACATGAATTTGCATTCAACGGTTCCGATCCACAACACGAAGGCTGAGATAATTTTATCGCCGTCTTTGGTCGTGATACGCTACACACACCTGTTTCAGGAAGATGAAGTTTCACTTCTCGAGCTGAATCCCAGTCGCCAGCCAAAGCAGACACAACACTTCTCACTTGTTCATAACCCGTAGCAAGTAAAAAGGTAGGTGCACGTCCGTAACTCTTTGCTCCTACGATATAGAAATGATGCTCCGGCTGTCTAAGTTCAGCTTCACCGTGTGGTCTGACTGTACCACAACTATGAATGTTAGGATCAATAAGATCTGCTAATTTGGGCACGCACTCAATGGAAGAATCTGATTCATATCGCAGCTCTCTAATAAATGTGAAATTCGGTCTTGCTCCAGTTGCTGCAATAATCTCATCCACCTGTTTAATCATGGTGCCCGTACCAATGATGTTTATCTTCTCACCTGCTCGTTCAAGAGCTTGAATGCTGAATGGTGTGTGAACCTTTACAACCCCTTCCTTCACTAATTTTGCTACACGTGAACCTAGTGCTCCTCTTGCAGGTAACCCATCAAGCTCACCACCTCCAAAAACATCCTCAATGGCTTGTTTTCTTAAAATCCAATGAATCGTCGTTCCAGGATGCTGGAGTTTCAACTCATGTAACATTAGAATGGCATGAATTGCTGAATGTCCGCTACCAACGACAGCTACTGTTTTATCTGTGTATCGGTTTGCATGAGCTACTGTAAGATCTGGAATACCATAATGAATATGAGAGCTTAAATTTACCTCTTGATTAGCATAATCACCACTAGCTCCAATTGGGTTTAGCGTATTCCATGTACCTGTAGCATCGATTACAGCTGAAGCTTCAAAACGATAGATATTGTTATTTTTTTCATAAACAACTTCAAAAGGTACCTTATCCCTTCCAGCACTTTTCATTTTATCGAAGCCTTGACGATGAATAGCTACCACCTTTGCTTCAGTCTTAATGAAAGGTTTTAATTGATCTAGTTCAGAAAGTGGATACAAATAGTAATCAAATAATTGTTTGCCCGTTGGCAAATCTTCTTTAGGTGGTGCTATCCATCCAGATGCTGCAAGTAGTTCAGATGCAGCTGAATCAATATTATATTCCCAAGGAGAGAACATTTGGATATGACCCCATTCTAGAACAGACGCTCCAACCGATGTTCCTTGTTCCAGCAAAACAAACGAAATTTCTCTTTTTGTTAATTGTGCCGCAGCAGACAGAGCTACAGGTCCGCCACCGATAATTGCAACAGGTAATTGATTATTCATATTCATTCTCCTCGTTTTAAAAGATTTTTTAAATGCGTTTTTCCGCTAACGTTATAAACGACTTCTTGTTTTGTTTGAGCTGCTTCACTATATATTTTGCGTCCGAACCAACGCCACGGATCGTTGCTGATGAAAATGTGCGTTGACCAGATAGTCCTAGATAAAATAAACCTGATACCGTGTTGCTCGCCCCTCCCCTCTGAATGGCATAACCACGATCATCTAAAGCTCCTTCCACTTTAAAAAGAAACGGGAATATTGGTTGGAAGCCTGTGGCAAAGATGATGCTATCTATCTTTTCCTTCATACCATCTGACCATATAACTCCGTCGTCATATATTTTTGTAAACATTCGTTTTTGTTTAAGTTGACCACTCATTAATTTGTTCTTGAAACTGCCCATATCAATAGCTCCACGGGGACTACCAACAGTCAAACCTAAGCGCCAAAACGGAAAAGAATCATACCCTATGATCGTAAGCCAAAAATGAATATCTCTCCCAAGGAATCGTTGTGGAATGATTTGAACAGGTTGTAACGTAGCCAGTGTTGTGGAAGAAGCAACTTCACTGATCTCAACTCCAATTTGCATGGCTGAATTACCTCTGCCTACTACGATAACTCGTTGGTTATGGAAAGAAGCTGAATTTCGGTAATGAGATGAATGAATGATTGTACCGTTAAAATTCGAATTGCCATCTATCTTCGGAATAAAAGGCTTATTAAACGAACCTGTAGCACATATAATGTTATGGCTTCTGTATACCTCACCATCAGAGGTATGTACATAAAAACAATCGGATTTCTCAACGCTATCTACTCGAACGTTAACATGTATAGGGAAGTTATTGGACGAAGCATACCTTTTTAAATAAGAAATGACTTCATCCCTAGTAGGGTACTCGTCGCTATTTAATGGGAGTGGCATCCCCGGCAACGAAGAATAGCTCGCTGGTGAGAATAACCTGAGACTGTCGTAATATTGTGGCCATGATCCTGTTGGTTCAGAATTTGCTTCTAAAAGTACATAATGAAGCTTACTCTTCTTTAAATGATACGCAGCTGCAAGTCCTGCTTACCCAGCACCAATGACGATAGCATCATAAATGTCACCCAAATGAACACCACCTCTGAATTATATTTGCATTTTGCAAGTATTTTCACAAAAGAGATGAGGTAAAATCTTTACCCCATCGGTGTGCAGCATATGTTGGATTTTTGCATACTAGTGTTCAGTAACTGTAGTGAACGGATAACCGTATCCTTTTCAAATTCATTCATGAATGAAAAGACTTGGTCTAAGTAATCGTTCATCATTTGTTCAATGGAGCCAGCCACAAACTTCCCTTCCGTTGTTAGGGATAGCAGATATACTCTGCCATCTTCGGATGATGCCGATTTCTTCACTAACTTCATCTTGATTAACGATTGAATTTGCCTGCTAAAGGTCGTTATATCCACACCAAGTGTTTCTGCTACCTTTTGCATGGAAGGTGTGTTCTGACGACTAATTTCATATAGAATATGACTTTGAATAAGCGATATATCTAGACCACTGATCTGGCAACAGCTTTTATTTAACAAACCAAACTGCCTCGCAAGTATTTGTAGTAGTTCACGTGGGTTGTTCATTGTTCATTCCCCCTACTTTATTTATACGTGCTTTAGTTGTAATTTGCAAGTATAAATTTTCGAAGTGCTTTTTATATTCGCACACACTTATATAACTGTTTACTTATATAAAAATTTGAGTATAATAAACAATGACGATCAACTACCATGTTAAAAAGGAGCGACTATATGATTCAACCGCTAGATCATCTTGCTGAGACATTAAAGCTATTATCTGACAAAACACGCCTTACTATTATGGCTCTGCTTAAGGAGCGAGAAATGTGTGTTTGTGATATCGTAACGATTCTTGAAACAACTCAGCCCAATGTAAGCCAGCATTTGAGAAAGTTAAAAGTTGGTGGATTACTTCATGAGACTAGGCGTGCACAATGGATTTATTATTCGTTAAATATCGAAGATAAGCCATATCTACATGACATCTTACAAGCACTCCCATCGATGAAAGAAGAGCTAAAGAAGCTGAATCCTGACGCTTGTAATTAAGGATCATCCTTCTAGAGTTGATGTTATGACTATTGTTCTTAGGAGGTACTATGTTAATTATTGCGTCTATTATTTTTCTTATTACTTTGATCTTCGTTATTTGGCAACCTAAAGGTTTGAACATCGGTTATTCAGCAGCTGGCGGAGCTATACTCGCCCTACTCTTTGGGGTTGTTGATTTTAATGACGTGTGGGATGTAACGAGCATTGTCTGGAACGCTACTCTAACTTTTGTCGCTATCATCCTGATCTCACTGATTCTTGATGAAATCGGATTTTTCGAATGGTCAGCACTCCATATGGCACGTTTTGCAAATGGGAATGGGTACCTCATGTTTTCCTACGTCGTATTGCTGGGTGCAGCTGTCGCAGCCTTTTTCGCAAATGATGGTGCTGCACTTATTCTCACACCCATTGTACTCGCTATGGTCAGAGCACTGAAATTTGATGATCGTATGATCCTGCCATTTATTATGGCAAGCGGATTTATTTCGGATACAGCGTCGTTACCTCTTGTGGTCAGTAACTTGGTTAATATCGTTTCTTCTGACTTCTTTGGGATTGGATTTGCCGAGTATGCGAGTCGAATGATTATTCCTAACTTCTTTGCAGTTGGAGCAAGCTTGCTCGTTTTGTTTCTCCTTTTCAGGAAAAGCATCCCAAAACGCTATGATCTTAACCACATCAAACAACCTCGCGAAGCGATAAAAGATATGCGTATGTTTAAACTGTCTTGGATTGTTTTAGCTGTATTATTCATTGCTTATCTCATAAGCGAGTTTATTCATGTACCGGTATCAATTATTGCTGGTCTAGCAGCAATCGTCTTTATACTGGCTGCTCGCAAAAGTCCTGCTATCCAAACTGTCACTGTCATCAAAGGTGCTCCATGGTCTGTTGTCGTTTTTTCTATCGGCATGTATGTTGTTGTTTACGGTCTGCGAAATGTTGGACTTACGGATCAGCTTGGGAAAGTGTTTCAATGGACAGCTGATCAAGGTTTATTTGTCGCAACGATCGGTACAGGATTCATCGCTGCCATTCTTTCATCCATTATGAACAACATGCCTACGGTAATGATTAATGCCCTAGCTATTCAAGGCACCAACACAACTGGTGTGTTACGAGAAGCTCTGATTTATGCCAATGTTATTGGATCTGATTTAGGTCCTAAAATTACGCCAATTGGATCGTTAGCTACCCTTTTGTGGTTGCATGTACTATCCAAGAAAGGTGTAAAAATCACATGGGGCTATTACTTCAAGGTTGGAATCATACTAACGCTTCCGGTGCTGTTCATTACATTACTTGGCCTTTACTTCTGGCTTAGCATAATCCACTAAAAAGAAATTCAAAGGAGACATAAAAAGATGGAAAAGAAACTGGTTTATTTCTTGTGTACAGGTAACTCTTGCCGGAGTCAAATGGCTGATGGCTTTCTTACTGCCCTAGGTAGTGAACAATACGAAGTAAAAAGTGCAGGGCTTGAGGCACATGGTTTGAACCCGAGAGCCGTTCAAGTGATGAAGGAAGCCGGCCTTGATATAAGTCAAAACTCTTCTAATGTAATCGATACAGAAGTATTGAATCGCGCTCATTATGTAATCACACTTTGTGGCCATGCTGATGAGCATTGCCCTGTCGTCTCGAATCCTAATGTAGTTAAATGGCATTGGGGGTTTGAAGATCCAGCAAAAGCTTCAGGCACGGAAGAAGAAATTATGGATCAATTTAGAAACGTTCGTGATCAAATCAAGGCTAGAATCGAGAAGTTTGTGAAGGAAGGACTATAAGATGTCCACGATCAAACGAATGCATGTAGCCGTGAACTGCTCCAACTTGGAGAATTCGCTGAGCTTTTATCGACATTTTTTCGGGAAAGAACCTTCGAAAGTAAGGGACAATTACGCAAAATTTGAATTAGATAACCCAGCACTTCACTTTTCATTAAACGTACGTCCCTTTGAAAAAAATGGCGTACTTAATCACCTTGGTTTCCAGGTAGATCATACAGAAGATGTTCTTGCAATGGGTGAGCGTTTAAGACAAGCGGATCTACTTCTAATCAATGAAATGAATACAACTTGCTGCTATGCTGTACAAGATAAAGTATGGGTATACGACCCTGACGGTAATGCCTGGGAGATATTTTATACTAAAGAGGATTCGGAATTTGAATCTGCGGGCGATCAACGTGATCTCTCATTGTGCTGTGCTCCTCCTTCCGCACCTGTTCAAGTGGAGTTTACTTCGTTTAAGAAACAATTATTTTAATAGTCGAGGGGAGAATATAGACATGAGTAAAGCTTATCACGAATTAATTCCTGGTCGCATATTTATGGGCGGCGCCCAAGATGTTCAATCGATGGTTGATCATGAAGGTGTTGTAGTTGTTGTTGATTTAAGAGCAGAAGCTGAGCAGTGCGCAGCTGAAGCTGAAGGATTAGAATGGATCAAGGTACCATTAGGCGATGTAGCTAATGAACCTCAGGAGGAATTGCTTCATAAAGCCATTAAAGCCGTTGTTGAATCCTACAAAGAAGGCAAAAAGGTCGTGTTTCATTGCGGAGGCGGCAAAGGCCGTACAGGGACTGTTGCTTACGGCACACTCCTTGAATTAGGATTAGCCAAGAGCATAGATGATGCTGAGCAGCAAGCCCAAAGTATTCGCTCGGTATTAAGTATAAAGCCTGCACAGAGAAAATCATTAGAAGCCATCTATTCATAATAAAAGGAACGTTTATATGGCAACTTTGCCGGTAAACGTTCCTTTTTTGCTAGTTGAAAAGTTTGCTTCTTCTTTCTAAAAATATAACGTCTCTCCATATGTCGTTCATTTTCCCCAATTTTTCTCTTGTACCAACTTCTCTAAATCCAAATTTATGATGTAAATTAAGGCTAGAAGAATTTTCAGGAAATATACCTGCTTGAAGAGTCCAAAAACCTTCTTTTTCAGATAGATTTATTAATTCATTCATTAAAGATTTATATTTCACCACCATCAACGCATACAATACTGCATTCTAAAACATGATTAGAAAACCATTGTTCCTTAGATGGAGCTTCAGTTTGGAATGTTGCATTCCCCGTTGCGATGCCTTCCAAATAAATAGATTTTATCTGATCCCAGTCATCCTCTACAGCTCTGCGTAAAAAGAATTTCATATATAGCCTCCAATTATGGATCGTATTTCGGTAACTGGTCAGTTACGAAGACTATGAGATGTCATGATGAGGTACGCCAAATTGAAAATTGTTTTGGATTTCTTTCAGGAGTTCATACTATAAATTATTTTGCAAAGTCTTTTCGAATAGCTGCAGATTTTCATTTGTTTATACATACACAATAGTAAGTCTCGCTTTTGATTTTAGAAATGTCCGTTATGAAAATATTTCTAACGACAGATCTGAAAATAATGTCGCAATAATCACAACCTTATCGGCTGCAATTATTGCGTTTTCTGATCCATCAGCGGATAATCGAATACGGTTTTACATGTGTATCCTTTCCTCACTCTTTAATGTGTTTTTAACTGTGCATGTGATTCTTGGGATATAGCTAACTTTTTAATAATTTTTTCACTAGAGGCATTTAGCCCATTAATCGTGACATGATTATTATTTGCTCGATATTTGATGACTACTTTATCTACCGCACCTACACCAGAATCGTCCCAGATATGTGCCTTTGAGAAATCAATAACGATCTTAGTATCAGCTACACTAAAGTCAAAGCCTCCAATAAAACCTTCAACAGAAGCAAAGAACAATTGACCGGTTACATCATATATCTCCTCGTTGCTGGTCTGTCGTCTAGTAACCTCCAGTTTGGAGATTTTGGCCACAAAGAAAATCGCACTAAGAATGACACCAGCTATAACGCCTTTTGAAAGGTCATGGGTAGCGACAACGATAATTACTGTAGCCAACATGACTAAAGCATCTGTCTTAGGTGCTTTACGCAAATACGAAAATGAAGACCAATCAAACGTGCCGATAGATACCATAATCATGATTCCTACTAATACAGGCATCGGTATTTGTACAACCAATCCACCCAATACAAGGATCAGAAATATTAAAAATAGCCCTGCAACCAAAGTGGATAATCTGCCTCGTCCTCCTGATTTGACGTTGATGACAGACTGTCCTATCATCGCACAACCTGCCATACCTCCAAAGAATCCCGTAATAATATTCGCGATACCTTGACCTCTGGATTCTCTATTCTTATTACTCTCGGTACCTGTCATATCATCAACGATAGAAGAAGTAAGCAGCGTCTCTAATAATCCAACAATTGCTAAAGCAATTGAATAAGGAAAAATGATTTTAAACGTTTCAAGGTTAAATGGAATATCTGGAACAAAGAATGAAGGAAGTGTTTGAGTAATTACCCCCAAATCCCCTACCGTTCCTAAGCTCAGATCACCCCAAATTGCAGCCGCTGTAAGCACTACAATCGCGATAAGAGGGGCAGGAATGGCTTTGATAAATCTAGGCAATACATAAACTAAAATCAAAGTTATAGTGACAAAAATATAAGTCAAAGTTGATATTCCTATAAAATGAGGGACCTGCGCCATAAATATCAGAATGGCAAGCGCGTTAACAAATCCGATCATGACGGCTCTCGGAATAAATTTCATGACCTTACCGATCTTGAATATACCAAAAATAAGTTGTATGATCCCAGTGAGTACTGTTGCAGCCAATAAATATTGCAATCCATACTCTTTCACTAATGGAACCATAAGCAGAGCCATTGCACCGGTAGCGGCAGAGATCATACCAGGGCGACCACCTACAAATGCTATAATAACGGCAATACAAAACGATGCATACAAACCAACCATAGGATCAACACCTGCAATAATCGAAAAGGCAATCGCTTCGGGAATGAGAGCTAATGCTACAACAATTCCTGCAAGTACATCCCCCCTTACATTTGAGAACCATTCCCTTTTCATTCTTTCAATCACGTTTACTTCCACTCCTTATTTATTTTATGGTGACTTTTAACTCTCATAAAAGTCAGGTTCCGTATGAGGCTCATTCATTTTATCACCAAAAAGACCAAAAAGGAACCTTTTTGGTCTTTTTGTATGGTATGCTTTTAAAAAGGCTTCCGTAGTTAGGAGAACATATAATGTTAATTGGGTATATGAGACCTAATCAAGATGATTTGAGTTGTGAAATCCAGTTAAAGATTTTAAATAACCTAAGCTGTAATCAATTGTATACAGAGGAACACTCTTCTGCAAAAAAAAGAGTAGTGCTAAATACTATGATGAATGAACTTCAACCAGGGGACACTGTTGTTGTAGCTAATCTATTCTCGTTTGCCGATTCAACACGACACCTTGCAGAATTATTAAATGAATTACATGATAAACAGGCTTTTCTCCACTCAATCGGTGAAGATATTGCTACTTCTCATACAACGAGGTACTCATTTTATGACAGTGTACATTTTTTGTTGAATTTTCAAAGTGACGTCATTAGCGAGAATACTAAAAGAGGTTTGTATGAGGCTAAACAAAAAGGAATGAAGCCTGGTCGTCCGCCTAAAGCAGATGAGAATGTGAAGCGAGCTATTATTATGTATCAGAGCAAAAAATTTAGTCTTGCTCAAATAAAAGAAGAAACTGGAATTAGCAAAACTACATTATACCGATATTTAGAAAACTGAAAATAATTGCTTATTTTCTTAGTAATATCAACTTCTTAACTTATGGACAAATGTTAAGATAAAAAGTTCAACGAACCAACAGACTGCTACTAGCAGCCTGTTGGTTCGTTGAATATACTTACCTTTGTTTTAGCATTTTATGTGGTTACCTTTGAGGTGTATTATACCTACGCTTAAATCCAATAGTCCTAAAATGTAATATCTTCTCTGTTTGCGACGCATTATCTATTCTATAGGTATTGAGAACCACAAGTGGTATGCTTTTACTTGATTCATTAGTAATTATTGTTTTCTTTTTTAGACATGGCATCTGCTTTTGTTTCATGCACCGTACCATATGGATGCTCTGGCGGAGCATAGATAACGTATACTTTAAGTGGAGTATTACCTGTATTTGTTACATTATGCCATTTTCCGGCAGGTATAATAATTGCAAAATCTTCACAAGCCATTTCTTGATAATCCAATATTTCTTTACTATCCCCCATCTGAACAAGTCCTTGACCTTCTTCAATACGAATGAATTGATCAGTTGTGGGATGAACTTCTAAGCCAATGTCATCCCCCACATCAATACTCATAAGGGTGACCTGAAAATGTTTCCCAGTCCATAAAGCAGTTCGGTAAGTATTGTTTTGTTTAGTAGCTCGGTCAATATTCACCACTAATGGTCTTAGTCCGTAATCTGTTAATTTATTGTACTCCATATAAGGAATACAATAGTTGCAATTGTTCCAGTTATAATAATGAGGATTCCAATAATTACTCCAATTTCTGATATTTCTATTGTCGTGCATAGGTATATGCCATTGATAATGATTGTATGGATTACAGTACATACTCTTTCTCCCCTCATGTTTCCATTTCTTATCTCTTATAACCTATGCTGTTACCTATAAAAAGGATTGTTAATTTGGCAATAGCATGTTTCCCAAATACAACGGACATCAAATTTCAAAAAAATAGAGATTTATGTTTGTTACTATGTTTACTTCATTTTAATGTCTCTTTCTCATTCATTCGGATCATCCTTTACGCCTGTTAGTTCATTGGCAATCGGTATACATTCTTGGACTTTTTCGGCAATCGGTACACATTCTTGACATTGCACTTTGCCAAGAATGTGTACCGATAAAATAAAAAAACCGCGATTTACGCGGTAATTAATCGGCTCATATTCTTGTCATCCGACAATTAGTGTCCTACACCATATAGCTCGATTTTCGTTCTGTTTTTTTATAAGTTCCCCTTTCTTGCAGTAAAAAAGCAACTCGGATTAAATCCGAATTGCTTTTTCTTTGAATACTGTTCTCCGGTATCGCCAACGCAAAGGCCAAGCGATGTCAAACTCTCTTAGATTGCCAGATTTATCATTCATCCTGGATTCCTGGAAACTCATAACGTTGTTACAAATGGCAATCCTAAAACATCAGCTATTGTTCCGCGTTCTGGAAATATTTATTAATTACTCCTTTAATCCTTCTAACTCCAGCAGCAGAAGATTGTTCTTTTTTAATACTGAACTTTCCTAAATTTGTTGTATCTTCTACATGAGGTCCTCCACATACTTCTCGACTCCAAACTTTCCCTTCGTTATCTTTGATTGTATACACCTTAACGATATCCGGATATTTATCCCAAAAATTCCCTTCAACATTACTTTCTTTCGCTTCAATTTTAGGCAGCTCTGAAATATAGGTAACTGCTTTTGATGAAATCG
The DNA here is from genome assembly GCF_022180385.2 of Paenibacillus sp. L3-i20. Classification (GTDB taxonomy): domain Bacteria; phylum Bacillota; class Bacilli; order Paenibacillales; family Paenibacillaceae; genus Pristimantibacillus. The sequence continues at coordinate 896,335 of NZ_BQME02000002.1, read as the reverse complement.
CATCATTCACATACTTTTCCACCTCAGCTATTTGCTCTGGCGTAAGTTTTTCATCATGGTTGAAGTCAAACCGTAATCGTTCTGAAGTAATATTACTTCCTTGTTGATGAACATGATCACCTAAAACTTCCCTTAAACCAGCAAGTAATAAATGAGATACCGTGTGCAGCGCTGTTGTTTCTGTTGAATGTTCAGCTAATCCACCTTTAAATTTACCCGCAGAAGCAGTTCTGCTCTTTTCAGCATGTTTCTTTGCCGCCTCTATATAAGACGCCTTGTTCTCCATGCTATATCCACTTTCAGTTAGAAACTCTTCCGTCAACTCCAAGGGAAACCCATATGTTTCGTAAAAATAAAAAGCATCTGCACCTGTAACTTTACCCTTATTCTTAAGATGTTTTTGTATTTCATATTCTCCTTGCTGTAAAGTTCTATAGAAAAGATTTTCTTCCTTATTTACTATTTCGATAACTTTCTTTTTATTACCGATCAAATCTTCATAAGCTGTTGCTTCATCTATATAAACTTCAGACAACTCACCCAAAAAACTTCCTTGTATACCTATTTTTTTACCTGCACGAATCGCCCTTCTTAATAACCTTCTTGTTATATACCCTGCATCACTATTAGCTGGCTCCGCACCATCATTAATTAGAAAAGTAGCCGCTCTCACATGATCAAGTATGATTCTAAACGACTTTAAATCGTCAGTATATTGTTTACCACTTAACTCCATCAATTTTTTCTTGGGATTAAGGAAGAAAGCCGTATTATAAATATCCTTGTCACCATTAAGGGCTGTTGCAACCCTTTCTAATCCGCCTCCATAATCAATATTGGGATTATGCATTTTTACAAACCCTGTGTCTTCTTTTTTGTAACACATAAATACGTTGTTCCCAATTTCTAAAAACCTCTCGCTTACAGAAGCAGGATGATCCAGTGAATCACCGCCTGGTTCAAGATCATAGAACATTTCACTATCAGGTCCACCCGGTTCACCAACAGGCATATCTAATGGACTTCCGGCTCGACTCCACCAATTTTCTTTTTCATCGTATAAGAATATTTTTCCACCTCTAGATGCCCCATATTGATAGGGATCATCTTCAATGATAGGTTCTATACCAACTGATTTAAATTTTTCTGACCAGATTTGAATGGCTTCCGTATCTTTCTGTATATTCAAATCATCACTTCCTATAAAAGCACTGATATACAGCCTGCCAGGATCAATTCCTAATTCGATAATATGCCAATTCCAAATGGCATCGATTTGCTTTCTCTTATAGTTATTTTCACTTGCTTTAAACTCCCATCGACCTATCATTTCAAAAAATGTCAGATGCGACGTATCTCCTACTTCATCAATATCCACTGTCCTTAAACACTTCTGAATATTAGCAATCTCGTTACCTATCGGATGCTTTTCCCCCAATAAATATGGAACCATAGGTTGCATTCCACTCCCTGTAAACAACGTTGAGGGATCATTTTCTGGTAACAAGCTAGAAGAGGGCACTTGGCTAGCCCCTATTCCTTTCATAAAATCAATATATGATTTTCTTAACTCATCTGGTGTCATTTTCTCCATGCTCAATACCTCCATATCAATTATTATTTATTTTCGGGAAATTATTTTGCAAATATTCAAACCAGAAGAAATAAAACAAAAAAGCCCTAAGCTGACATATTTCTTGTCAACTTAGGGCGAACTATTATGTCCGTGTTACCACCTAATTTCAGATTTCTCTGCACTCTATCAATAAGGGATATCTCCGATATTGTTTCCTGGATAACGGTGGAACTCCGTTGAAGCCTACTAAGATTCCTCTGTTCGGTTCACAGCTCCGAGACTGCTTCACTATTAGATCAATGAAGATTCGCACCAACCATCTTCTCTCTGTGAGATCCCTAATAGCTACTATTTCTCATCATAGCCTTTTCGTTTTAAGTTAAACCAATGCTATCACACTCAACTTACTCCGTCAATTAACATTTTTGTTATATTCTGAAAGGTGTAGAAATTGGTTATTGATCCAGAAGGAATAGGTATCCGCCAAAACACAATTCGTAAGAACCAAGAACTTTAAACCAATACTGGGTGTTGATAAGAATAATGGCGCATCATTAGACAAGTCGTTGAACTTAACCTGTGTTTTTGCAGAATGCCGCCGCTCTGAGTTTATATATTTGATTAGTCTGTTCAATCGTTCTCCTGCTTGCTCAGGAACAGTATCTTTGTATTCCAAATTTATAAGTGGTGAATCTGTCTTAATAGATATTTCCTGACCGCTTCCTTCACTGCTTCCGGTTCGTCAACCCACCATACTTTTTTAGCTTTATAACTACTAACATTTGTATACTGAATGACCCTTCTAGTTGAACAGAATGAATGGCAAGGTAGAGGTTCTCCTGACGGTACTCGCTTAGCTTCGCCTCCTTTGGAATTCCTGTACCTTTTTTAAGAAAGCATTCTCCGCTCGAAGTCGCTCCATTTCATACTCCAGCTTCCTCATCGCGAGTCTATGGTGATCTGCTTCGGTTAGCTCTTCCGTTGCTTTTTTACGCCCTCTGCCATCTTTCAGCATATCTTATCCTCTGTCTTTTGATAATCATGCTGATGTGCAATACAGTAGAGAGCCACATCGATTCTTTCCTGCCACGTTGTTGAACGCCCCTTTGTCATAGCTTTCTTTCCCCCTGAATAGGTTTTTAAGCTGTTATGACCATTATACTTCTTCGTCCAACTGGCAAGTTGCGTTATACTAGCTATTTTGTACTTATCAATAATCTGATATTGGGACAACCCCCCATTAAGGTAGTCTTGCACAGCCTGCAACTTCAACTCTGCGGTATACGTTCGATTTTGAATGTGCTTCTCTAAACCGTCGTATCCCTAAACCTCATACCGACGTCGCCATTTCACTAATGTTGTTTTAGATATACCGAATTTAATGGCTGTAGCCTTAAGACCAATCTCTCCATTCTTCAGTTCATCAAGAATAGCCATTTTCTCTGGTGCACTAAAGTGATTTTTGGACATGAAAAAAATCCCCTTACAGCAACAGGTTTTTATTATTTATCCTGTCTACCGTTTGGGGAGCATATCAGTGTAAGGGACTCCTTTTTTATTTCCGATGAGAGCTATGCCAAGCCATTATGCCGCCTTGTAGGTTCACTATACTGGGGATACCGTTTTTTTTGAAAATTACTGCAGCCCGTTTGCTTCTCATTCCGCTCTGACAATAAACAAATACGGGTTTATCCTTTGGCAGTTCGTTCATTCTGCTGCTCAATTGAGATAGCGGAAGATTCTTCGCCCCTGGTATGTGCCCCGACTTAAATTCATGCGGCTCACGGACGTCGATGAGAATGGCGTCTTGAATGGACTTTCGCTCTTGTTCGAACTCTATAGAATTTATTGTGCGTACTCCTTTAACCGGAGCAAACAGTTTATAAAAGAACAAAATAACGACTAAAGCGATAAGAATGTTAATCATCGTTGATGTATCCATTTTATCATCATTCCTTACATTTTCTTATCTGCTGTTGATAAGCAGATCAACCGCTTGCTTCACAACCTGTCCGGTTTCTTGCCCTTGTTCCATTTGTTCAACAAGGCACTGCTCCAAATTAACTGCCACGATATAGGCAATCGCCTTGTCCGTTGCGCTCCAAATAGCACAAAGCTGACCTACGACATTACATCATCATATTTCATGAAAACCACACTCTCCTATTAAGCGGATAGGTATATTATGAACATAGTTCCCTAGGTTTACAGTACACCAAATGCGAAGGTGATGTCCGTTTTCGAACTTAGATGAGCAAGTTAACTTTCGCTTCCGTCGCATCGCCCAGCTAGGCTACAACGCCGGCATATTCAATGCCATCCAGCAATTCTTCTTGCTTCAGACCACGCGGCATCAACCAGGTAAATACCCTTTCCAATAACCCATTTTTGACCGGAACAAGCAGGTCTTTTCGCTGTGCATTTAGTCCCCAAAATGTGAAGAAAATCGTAACCTCATGATCGCATGCAGCTGCTCCGTTCGCAATGATGAAAGCAGAAATCCATATACGGGTATGGGGCTTAAAATGGGTAAAAATTAGGATACTATAGAAATATTCGCTTTTGTCTGCCCTTCCTTACTCTTCGAATCGTTGATTCCGATCCAAAGCACACCGGATAGATGATTGTAGCCGGCTTTTTTCAAGATCCGTGCCGCTTTGCGTATTGTAGACTTAGATGATGAAATGATCACAATCTCACTGTCTTGGTCCAACTCCTTTTTATAAAGATACGGAAGGCGGCCCAGATAAATATTTATAGTGTTTGGATGATGTTCTTGTTCATAATTATTAGGGTCTCGAATATCAAGGATCTGCACATCGGCAGATTTAATTCGGTCGAAAAATTGTTGTTCAGTTATAAAGGTGAGACCTTTGACCGGCAGCCATCCTCGAATAATTCTTGATAGGAGCAGAAAACCTATAATGATCACCGCTATATGCAGCACACTCAAACTTTCATCCCCCCCTCTTGTCGCAAGGAGTATATATCAATTTTATACCTATAGGGGTATGTGATCAACATGAGAAATCTATTAAGCTCATTTCCACTTCTATATTAGCCCTTTCTAATCCAAAATTTGTAGACCCCTTCTTCTTCCTTACTATCCAATATTTCATGGCCAGTCTTTTTGGCCCATACTGTCAGATCATTTTGGGCACCTTTGTCGGTAGCATGAACCTCCAGCACTTGCCCAGATGATAATTCATCAATGGACTTTTTTGTTTTAACGATAGGCATCGGGCATGCCAATCCTGTTGCGTCTAACAATTTATCACTGATCATCATACATTCCTCCAAGAATTATTAGTTGTCGTGAACGGCACAGCGGTTTGGACCAATTTCCATTTCACGCTGTTCTTCTTCGTTCGGATTGATTTTTCCCATATTTGTTTGGCGAATTTCCTGATAAGCGTTTGGCTGAGGCGGTAAGTTTTCGGTGACTGTCTTGCGGAATTCGCCTTCATCCATGATGTTTAAGCCTGGGTTTTGCTTATAGAGGTCACCTAGTCGACCAGATACTAGCCCCTTCTCGCCAAGTTCGGTTATTTTACCGAAATGCGCTGGCAGAACAATGAAGTCTTCAGACAGATTTTTATACCGGTTGTAGAGCGTCTCTCGAAGGTCACTAACCCAATCCTCAGCCAACCCTGCCAGATCTGGACGGCCAATTGATTCGATGAACAAAATATCGCCGGACAACAGAAATTTATTATCGATAATAAACGACGTCGAACCGATTGTATGTCCAGGAGAGTAGATTGGATGTACAATAATTCGCTCCCTGCCTACGGTGATATCCTTACCATCTTCAAGCTTCTCGTAGTGGAACGTTACTTCACCTGCATCCTTCTCAGGCAAGTGATAGGTCGCGCTGTGCTTTTCTGCCAGAGCCCTGCCTCCAGAAATATGATCGGCATGAAGATGCGTATCGATTGTATGAACTAGCTTGGCTCCTTTTTCTTGCAGGAAAGTCTCATACTGGTCGATCATACGGTTTGTATCGATAATCGCAGCTTCACCTTCTGAAAGCACTACGTAAGATAAGCAGCCTTTTCCGATACGTACAAACTGGTATAGTTCGCCTCCACCCGTCAAATCTGCAACCTTAATCGGCTCCAGGTATTCACTCCACGACTTCATCCCGCCTTCCAAATAAGATACGTTGCTTCTGCAAGCTTCAGCTATTTGCTCGGCAACAAATATCGACGAGCCTTCCTTCGCACATACGACAAGTACGGGTTTACCAACTGGAATTTGTTCAAGCGCAGGATCAACGCTATCAATCAAATCAAAGTATGGGATATTGATAATCTGCACGCTACTGCCTTCAATTTTCCAGTCAGCAAAATCAGTTTCATTTCGCACATCGAGGATAAATATTTCTTTTCCTTCAAGAACTAGTTGTGCAACTTCTTTTGCCGACATCTTCGTAATGGTATTCGTAGTCATGTTGTTTCCCCCTCTAGGCATTAAATTAGAATGTTAATGTCACACTAGCATCTTGAGCAAAATCAAGGAACGTTACAGCTCCGCCAACATCAATACCGTCAATGAAATCTTCCTTCTTGAGATTCATAACGTCCATCGTCATCTGGCACGCAATAATCTTCACACCCATTTCTTGCGCCATGCCAACAAGTTCTGGAATGGATGGGACATTGGCCGTCTTGAAGCCTTGTTCGAAGTGCTCCTTGCCGGCCGGCATTGGCAGCTGAGCATAAGTTTCTTTATGAATGAGATTCAAGCCCTCGAAAGTGAAGAAGATGGCAACTTCAGTATCCGTAGCGGCAGCTGCCGTAGCGATATTGAATACTTTATAAGCATCGAACAATCCACCATTGCTTGCTATAATTGCGAGTTTGTTAGACATTTTTTATTCCTCCAATTAATTAATGTAGTTAAATTGTTGTGAAACTAGAACTTATCCCCTTGTTATCAAACGTCTTTCTCCACGTCGCCATCCCACTCGGTCATACCCGGAATGACATTCTTCAGCTTTGAAAAACCTTTGTCAGCCAAGGTACGGCATGCCATGTCACTTCGGATGCCAGTACCACAGATAACATGATAGTCTTTTTCTGGATCCAACTCCCGATAACGTGCCTCCAGCTCTCCTGCAGGGATTGATACTGCTCCGGGAATACGACCGAAAGCGTACTCAGCTGGTTCACGTACATCAAGAATGTTCAACTTCTCTCCAGATGTTAGTTTATTGCGAATTTCATCCAGTGAAGTCGTGTGTTGAAATTTCACGTCCTCTTTTGTCTCAATTGGATCGGCTTTGCGGATGTAATGGCGGAATACCCCGCCTTCCTCTTTAAGTCCGATATACTGATGACCAGTCCGTTTGGACCAACTTTGCAGGTCTGCTACAGAGCCTTTATCGGTTGCTTTTACTTCTAAAACCTCTCCAGTGTTTAGTTCTTCGATTGCTTTTTTCGTCATTACAACCGGAAGGGGACAAGCTAAGCCTTCGCATTCGAGTGTCCGATCAACCTTAAGTATCGTTGTCATGGTGAACATTTCCCCCTACAATAATTATTTTCCTTATTGAATGTCCCCTTGCTATGCGGTCATACCGCAGGCATATTGATTACGTTATAGTTCATGGCTACCAAAAATTCACACGCTACATTGCTTCGACTTCATCGTTAATCATCCTTCCCTAGGTCAAAATATCAAGCCAAAACTTTATGACCGTCGCAACAATAAGAACCGCTAGAATCCATTGCAATACCTTTGTGTTAAGCTTCTTACTAATCATAGCGCCGAGCGGCGATGCGATTGTGCTGGCTACAACCATGACGATTGATGGAATGAGCAGCATGTGGCCGCCCATAAGTTTCCCTGCTGTTGAGCCGATGGAAGAAATAAAGGTAATCGCTAATGATGAAGCAATTGCAACACGTGTAGGGATTCGCAAGACAACAAGCATAATGGGAACAATAATAAATGCACCGGCTGCTCCCACAATACCGGATAGTATCCCGATAAGGCCAGCCAAGCTAGCCGCAAGAGTTTTATTAAAACTTAGCTTCGTGAAGTCAGCTTCCTCGTCTCCCTTTTTGGGAAGGAACATCATAACACCAGCTACAAGTGCAAGAACAGCATACGTCAGGTTAATGGCTTCATCAGGCATAAACTTTGAGCCATAACCACCGGCGAAGCTGCCGGCTACGATAGCGACTCCCATGTATAAAACGAGAGACTTATTGATATAGCCTCCCTTTCGGAAGGCGAATATCCCAGCTAACGAAGCAAAGAATACTTGTACTGCACTAATTGCGGATACCTCCTGTGCTGTAAATGCAACGAAGCCCAGTGCCGGCGGAATGTAAAGCAGCATCGGGTACTTAATGATGGAGCCTCCGATACCGACCATCCCGGAAATCAAAGATCCGGCAAACCCGATCACAAACAATGTCAGAATCCAAGCAATATCCAAGGGGGTCTCCGCCTTTCTGTTTTTCGGGACTGGCAAGATTAGTGTGCTTATTTTCGATCACCTGCATACCCGTATGGGTATTATTCTGACCAAAAAAAGAACTCTTTATAATTCGTTTAGCCGTCCTTTTCATTTCTAAAACAATAATACATATACCCGTAGGGGTATTAAAACAAATATAAGCCATAGCTTCATATTCGTCAACCCCTGTATTTAAATTATTAAATAATTGAGCTTCTCTCCACTCTAGTTCGCATTGCGGCTCCCAACTTAACCCTTTATAGAAAAATCCGCAGATGGACATGTATGATATATCGTTGAGACTTACAGATGCGCTCATCAGAATAGCAACTTCTCCTATTCGTTCTTCAAAATAACCTCCGTTAATTGGGATAATGGTGGAAAGGGATTACTAAGTCCTTCTGTTCTTTCCTTCAATAACAGGCGAATAGCCGTTATTCTCGGAGTTTTAACCGCCATCTGGTTTTTGTATTCTGTTACGTATGAGACAAGCGTATCTTTTTGAAAGAGATAGATATTATATACCTCCTCCGCACCTCTAGGTTCGCCGTAGGAACGATTGTTTGTTTATGTCACGCATGACAGCCATGACTTCGTCGGTCTCCATGAATCCCTCAAGGCGATCTCGTTCTTCTCCCTTTCCGTCAAGCAGAATAGTTGTCGGGTTCGTCGTAATCATCCATCTGTTCGCTAATTCTGGTTACAAATCGGCATAAACGATTTCAAACTCGATCTCTGACAGAGAGTTGCAAGCTTGATGCAAGACGTCTTCCATTGATCTTCCCATCGGACAAGTCGTAACGGTAACCAATTTGAGTTTTCGAGCATTACGCTCCTTAATCCATCCGTTCCAGCGTTTGCTCCATGATTCTATAATCAATCGCACCACGGAAAATTTCTTGAATTACTCCATCGCGATCGATGGCGTATGTCGTCGGATAAGCAACAACTCGGTAGGTTTGCATAATTTCTCCTTGTTCGTCGAGAACGATCGGAAAGGTCAATCCATATTTCTCGACAAACGGTCCGACGTCTTCCATACTCGCTTCGGTTGTCGTGAGGTTGACCCCGAGAATGACTACTTTGTCTTTGTAATCCTCATAGATGTTCTGCATATGCGGCATTTCTACTCGGCATGGCGGACACCAGGTTGCCCAGAAATTAAGAAGTACTTTCTTTCCGCGAAAGTCCGAAAGGTGTACCGGCTCACCATACGTATCAACAAGTTCAAAGTTTGGCGCAGCCTCTCCTCGGTTGATTCCTACAGACACTTGACCATTGACAGCGTTATCAGTTTGTAAAGTATCCTTAGGTTTTGTGTAATCATAGACACCGTATCCCGCTAGCAAGAGTAATGCGATAATTCCAATCAGACTTTTCTTCAAGTTCTCTTCCCCCTGTACTTAAAGCGAAATATCGAAAAGTGCGTATCTAGCCAGACATGCTCCTATTTTTTGCATCTGGCCAGTAAAGAGTAGCAGGCCCAAGGTAATAAAGATCAGCCCGTTAATCGTTGATAATAATGGAACATAACGATTCATTTTACTGATGATGCCGGTAGAAACTGTTAATAAAACCGCGATCAACAAGAACGGTATCCCCAACCCTAACGAATAGAGCGCTAACAATAAGATGCCGCTCCACATGGTATCAGCAGTGCTGGCCATCAGCAAGATCGAAGACAGCGCCAATCCGACACACGGCGTCCAGCCCGAACCGAAAGCTAAACCCGTCAGGAAAGACTTCGTCATACCGCTGTTAGTGGACACGTTAGCTGCGTCCCAGGTTTTATTCGACATTAACCACCGAAGGTTTAACCACCCCATCATCTGCATTCCGAATACGATGATGAGAAATCCGCTCACCATTTGTACCAAATCCCGGTACTCTGCAAGCAAACTACCGACCATTGTAGCGGAAGCCCCCATCGCGATAAAGACAAGGCTGAATCCGACTATAAAACTTATCGACCGCATCACAAGCAGCTTACGCTCAACTTCGATCTTGCCGTTCATAATTGAAGCACCCGTCAGATGAGATACATATGCGGGAACAAGCGGAAAAACACAGGGCGAGAGAAACGAAAGTGCTCCCGCCGCAACGGCGATTAGCAACGTGACGGTATTCATGATCCATTTCTCCTTTCGAGTCTGCGTTCAATAACAAACAATACCGTTCCCAATACCATACCTACTATCTGCTGCTTGCTGAACGATAACAAGATCAAGTCCCTAGAAGGATACAGGAACCAAATACCCGTCCAGCCGAGCATCACCCAAAACCAACGCACGACAAGCTTTCTCCATCCGACAGGCTTATCGGTCATATAAAAGGCCAACAACATTCCTATCGAGAGCACCGCACTGCCAGCATGAAAGAACTTATTTTCGGAATCCAACAAGGCTAACGCAATATGATAAGCCATAAAACCGCCAAGTATATAGACTGAAGCTGCGGCTGCTACAACAGCTGGCGCAAAATCGGCCTTACGGGTAGACCAAACCACATATGCGATTACAGCTATGAAGGCCATCCATATGCCTTTCTCTCCTCCATCATAATAAAGCAACGAAATTGGCTGTTCCCAAGTTGCCACAGGGTCCCACAATATGAGACTACCTTTCCAGACCACAAACCATATCAGAAAAGCATTCGTAGCGATTGCACCAATACGCTCGGCATTCGATTGACCACGCAAGTATAGTCGAAGAGAAGCCCATCCTGTTAAACCGAAGAGAAAAATGAGCAGTATTTGCCCGTTCAGAACGAACGATCCTGCCTGTATTGTATACAAAATGCACCTCCTCTCTGACGTCGAGTATTAGCTTAATCTTTTAATGCGAATAGTTGCTCTTATATAATTACCTAATTGGAGACAACCGTCACTCCGCTCTAAATTAACGGGTATATCACATGAATATAATAATTTTCAGATTTTTTCTCATCTGACAAACAAATGAGAAAAACCTCATATTTTTCTTCGGATAGTGTAAGTTTATGCTCTTTACAGTAACCCTTGATTTGTTCATCGATGTTTTGCATATAGTCAGTGTCTTCAAATGGATTTCCTACATAGTTAAAACGCAAGGCACGTTTAAAATTTATATCTTCGGCCGCATCACATTCACTGCTAATAATATTTGAACAATACATTTTAGTCTCTGTAGATTGATCTAGCTGCTTACGATAATATCGGCTGATCAATGATGTTCGAGTCCAAAATAAGTCGTCCACTCCTTCATTTTCGTAGGACGAACTCAAGTTTACAGTATTTTTGCCCCATGCGAATTCCATCCCTCTACAAATGAATAAGGAAGAATTCTCAATCAGCTTTATCTCATTAGGGGCATCTAAGAAAGAATTCAGTTTCTCATTGAAAACTTGGAGATATTCTATTTTTTTTTCTAATTGTTTAATTTCTTCTGATAGATTGTCCACCTGAATATGATGAAAGGCCGACACATCATTAATGTTATTGAAATTCAACCGTTCTTTGATCGAACTAATGGGAAGGTCTAGTTCTCGGAGCATAGTCACATGTCCGAGATTCATCACTTCTTGCAAAGTATAGTATCTGTACTTGTTTTCACGGACAAGAGATGGTTTCACGAGATCCTCCTTGTCATATAAACGCACCGTATCTGTACTAATATTATGAAATTTGGCTATATCGCCTGTTTTAAAATATTGATCAGACATCTTCATTCCCTCCTTGATGTGTATAGTAGACCGTCATAGTGCTAAACTCATCTTCAATCTTGCCACACAGGGTAATACTCTCAAATACTAGTACTCTCTTGTGACAAACCCTTCATCTTTTCATGGTCTAAAATAATAAATCAGCCAGAAATATTCTGGCTGATTTATTGTTAAGCTAAAGAAGCGTCTTTGCTTAAGCCTAACAACAGTTCGCTGTATGAAGGATAGGGGTGAATACTATCCTTTAAGACAGAGAAAGGTAAATGCAGTGTTTTTATCAATTGTACTTCTCCTAACATTTCGCAAGCTCGCTCACCTAAGATACTTGCACCGAGAACATAGCCTTCAAGATCACAGATGACTTTTGCAAAACCATTCGTTTTCCCATCAACGACTGCACGATCAACTTCCTTGTAACCTCTTGTAAATACTTTAATCCTTTCTCCATATTTTTCACGTGCCTCTTCTTCAGTAAGACCTGTTCTTGCTAGTTCCGGATGTGTAAAAGTGCACCATGCATATTCATCAGACATTTTATCTTTATTATCATTAAATGCGTTACTAACAGCAAGTTTTCCTTGGATCGCTCCCATATGAGAGAACATGTAGGGGCCTACCAAATCACCAACAGCATAAATATGAGGGATATTCGTTTGCATGTGCTCGTTTACTTGAACTCCTTTGGCTGTATACACTACGCCAATATCATCCAAATTCAAACTATTTATATTCGGTTTACGACCAAGTGCAAACAGAATTTTTTCCGCTTGCAACACTTCTTTATGACCATCTTTAGCTATGCTCAACGAAACTCCCAATTCCTTTTCGCATGCCTCTTCGGCATTAAAGCCTGTATATACCTCTACTCCTTCCGATACTAAAATGTTCTCAAGTCGATGAGACAACTCTGAGTCTTCTTTAATCAAGATATGTTCAGCTCGTTCTACGAGTTTGACCTGTACACCTAGACGGCTAAAAGCTTGACTTAACTCAACTCCTATTGCACCTGCTCCAACAACAATCAGACTTTTAGGCAACTCTGTTAATGTAAACACATTCTCATTCGTCAAGTAGTTTATGCCATCCAAACCTTTGATTTGTGGTACAAATGCAGAAGAACCAGTACTTATGACAAAATAATCTGCACTTATTGAGACATTATTAACATGAATGGTATTAGCATCCTCAAATCTTGCAGTTCCATTCAAATACTCAATTCCCTCTCCAACGAGTATTTCAACAGTTTCTCCTTGATGAGCTTCTTCTGTAAGCCTTCTAACTTCATTCAAAACATTTGATGGAATAGCAATATTCCCATATTTTTTAGCTGTATGAATTTCATCGGCGATTTGAATTAATGCCTTACTTGGAATACATCCTGCCCAAGTACACTCCCCACCTGGCTTAAATTTCTCAACAAGCAAGACCTGCTTTCCTAACTCCACTGCTTTTAGGGCAGCATTTAACCCACCTGCACCTGCACCAATAATTATAATATCGTAATGACTCTTCACCATTGTCCTAACCACCTTGAATTGATGTTGTCTATCTGAAATCAAGAATAAACTATGGAGTTGTTCAAGAGTCAACACTTCAATTTTGAAGTTTTAATTATAAACTCAAACTCTATACCCAAAGACGTGGATATTAAATAAAGTGGCTGTTCAAACTTCATCCTCTTCTGGAAAAGTTCTGGTCTAATATCTTTCAGTACATCCATTCTTACTTGTTTTACTGGGATCTGCCGCTGGATCAGTTGATAAAAAAAACGGTCGTTCTCTTCTGATGGCAAGATCCGCAATTAATGATTTTCTTTCCTTTGATAGTGTAGGTGAAAACCAACCGTCTCCGTCGTACCGATCGCACTGAACAGGGTCTCCGAATATGGTCAATCAGTTTACAACTGTATTTACTCAGCTTATCAAGACCTGAATTTATGAAAGTCAGATATAATAAAGGGTTCCACATATTAGTCATGACTAATATGTGGAACCCTTTTTCCCAAAGTTTTTCTAAGTTCAGTACTTGAAAATTATATGTTCTCTTTGCATGTTCTAATTATCCAAAAGACTTGCTGTTGGTGGGTAATAACTGGATCTAGTGGTATTTGGATCTGTTACTGTCCATGGTTCCCTTACGAGTGTACCATCTGTACGCTGTAAACTATATTCTGAAACCAATACATATTTAGTCCATGCGACAATATTGGGGCTTGTGTTGACAATTGACAATTCTTTTGTTTCTTCTGTCAATTGTGTCGTTGTGTGACTTTCATGTGTTGCTAATTGCGTTGTATATTGATAAGACAGACTAGCAGAAGAATGGCTCTTTTCTGCCTTTCCAAATTGAAATCCTACGTCTACACCTATCGTATGACCAACCGTTTTTGACACTATATTTTGATCTTCCTGTGTCATACCTGTGGTTTGTATATATTTGTGTGTTTCATTCGGAGCAAGTGTATGCGATGACACTCGCTTCCAGTATTGTTTTCTTATGTATAAATAAAAGGAATTAGTTTTTATTTGTTGTTGCCCATCACTATAATAAGGATCGTCAACCGCAATAAATGGTGCTAGCGTAAATTGAGTTGTAACCTTTTCGGTAAACTCTGGTAGTACATCATTTATATTCCCATATTGCGGTACAGCCGGTACAGGATACGTTGGAACAGAAGGAAGGTTGAAGCTTTCTACAGCTTCAAGAAGCCATCGTTGATTATCCCCGCCATGCCATGGATACAAAGTTATTTCCTTTCCGCCTTCCGAATATCCGTAATCCTGTACAAGTCCCTTTTTTTTGTTGGTAACTTTTTTGTAACCACCTTCCAAATCATGCAAGAACCATTGTTGATTATCCCCGCCATGCCATGGATACAAAGTTATTTCCTTTCCGCCTTCCGAATATCCGTAATCCACTACAAGGCCCTTTTTCTTGTTGACAATCGCATAATAATTATTATTAAGCGCTATGAACATCCATCGTTGATTATCCCCGCCATGCCACGGATACAAAGTTACTTCCTTTCCGTCTTCCGAATATCCGTAATCCTGTACAAGTCCCTTTTTTTTGTTGACAACCTTATAAAATTGATTTTGATTAGGTTTCACAAAATCATCCCTTTTTAATAGATTTACTCTCTTAAACTATGTTTAAATTAAAATAATATTCCAAAAAACTTTCACTAAGTGAGGTCTTTCTTTTCCAGGTTATCCTGCCCGTTATCTATCTATGCATCCTCTCTAATGCACCACAAAGCATGAAAGTTGGAGCATTCTCAATATAGTAGACACAAGTTTTAATGACTTACTCTATTTAAGTGATATCTTCGTTCGAAATCATTTGTCGTAAAATGATGAATAGAAGAATGAATGAGTATGTTATAAAAAAAATTCGGTATATTCGAATATGCTATTTTGTGGTTTTTCACATTCAAAAATATATAACGAGAATTTACGGGAAATAGATACTGACAAAATACTGACAAAATGAAATATTTCTTAATTCGTGAAGAGCCTGCACTTTACCTTTCAGTGATGATCCATTATCGGATTCTTCCTGTTGCTTCAATGAAAACGGTAGCTAATCGGTTGATTGGCTTCATCTATATCATGATTCAACTTTCCTGTCCCGTTAGTTAAGTCATATCAACTCTGAGATAAACATTGGTGTAGCTCCATCCTCTGTATTAAACCCAAATTTATTATAGAAATCCACTGCATGAGGATAAGAAATTAATACTTTTGTTTTACACCCTTTATATCTATCAAGCATTATATTCATCATTTCCTTACCTATACCTATACTCTGATAACTCGGATTAATAAGCATATAATGAAAATACACCGTTAAAACACCATCAGACAAAGCATTTATTAAACCGACAAGCTTTCCTGCTTCCCAAGCGGTAACAATTGAATGAGACCCTACGATTGCTTGTAAAAGCTCGTTTGGATACTTGCCAGACTCCCATTCTACCGAAAGAAATAACTCTTGGAGTGCATCCTTAGTGATATCCTCTTTGCTTGAAGCGTAATAAATACTCACTCCTATACCTTCCTTTCATAAAACTAACTACGGAACAACATCTGTTTTAAACTCCCAAATCACTTTTTATTTCCCTCAATATACTATTAAAAACTTGTATAAAAAATAGATTAACTGAAGTGGAATTTGCATTTATTTGCATTAGAGTATTCATCAGAATACTTCTATTACTTAAGCATACTAATCCTAAGAGGCTTATATCATTAATCTGCCCATTAACTTAACGAAAACAAGGAGCAGCTACCGTGTATTTTGTACATATGTAAATGAGTCGTTTTAAATCCCTGGCATACTGATCATTCATATATTGTCGGATGACAAGAATGTGTACCTATAAATGACAAGAATAAAGTGTTTGTATTCTAGATCCGTTACAGCTCCTCTATTATCTACACGAAACTTCATCGAGTCCATCCCTACATCTAAACTTTCTTTACTGGCATAAAAATACACCCCCTAGAATTACATCGGATTTAACCAGAGGTTTTTCCAATATCTATTCTAGGGGGTGCATTTCACCTGATTTTTACATTGTTCGTTATGATGATAATGAATAGTAGATCATTCACTTCATTGATTTATAATATTCCGCAAATACGTCTGCGAAAGCTTCAGCTGTATCGAGATTCTCTTGCAGCGTGTTGTTTACTCCCCCAAACTCGAGCAACAGGCTTCCGTTAGAGACAGACTGGTTGTATTCAGCATTCCCTTGATGAGCACTTTTTAGCAATATGCCTCTAGATATGCCCGGATACTTTTTGTTCAAAAGTGTGTTCAACGCTTCGGCAAACTTTTTGTTTTCCTTATGAAAAGGATTTGCGTCCCCAATGACGAACATAATGCGAGCATACGATTTCCCATTAATAACAACCGTTGTTTTGTTACGCGGAATATCCGCATCCCGATGAATATCGAAAAAATAGGTCAAGGAAGCATGGGACTTCATTGCCTTGTCTACTGCTTTCCTCGATTCGGCATAGGCCTTCGAGTAGCTTAATTTCTGTTCATTCAGCTTTTTAGTAAAATCGGTTTCTTCAACAATTGAAGATATCCCCTTTTTCTGCAGACTCTCCGCCAGCTGCTTGCCTACAAGTGTAATGTTCACTTTCGGATCATCGAAGGAAGTCCCCTTCGTACTGCTTGAAACATTTTTCCAAGACTCCCGATTATGCGTATGGTAGATATACACTTTACTGTCGCTTTTATTGACAACTCCTGTATTCACCACCCACTTGGCAACGTAAGCGGTTCCTCCGCTAGGCAGCGAAACTTGATACCAATTGTCTTGTAATTCTAAGACAGAAAACGTTTCGCCCGCCCTTGCTTTGGTAACAATCTCATAATCTAACCCCGGCCCTTTGCGCAAATTGGTGGTGCCCACTATGTTTACTATTTCTTCCTTATCTTTGGAACCGCTGGTCTGTTCATCTTTATCTGGTTTTTGTCCATTATTCGTAGAAGATTGATTGCTGTCACTCGGTACGGTTTCCACTACCCAATTTGCAACATAAGCCGCGCCGCCGTCTGAAAGAGATACTTTATACCATTCTCCTTCGGTGCCAATAATAGGGTAGGATTCGCCTGCCTTCGCTTTGGCGACAACGTCATAATCCAGCCCTGGTCCGTTGCGTAAATTAGTAACAGCCACAATATTTGCAACGGTTACTTTATTTTGAGCAGATGCAATCTGCGCGTATTGTTCAGCTCCCCCGCTCAGCGTCTTCCCTTTCGATAAACTCTGAATAGATGCATATGCAGCATCCGATCCACTGGATAATAAAGCAAAAATGACGGTTACACCCAATAATTGATTTCTTAGTTTCAAAGCTAGCTTTCCTCCATTCATAGACTTGTTCTACGAAATTCGACAACAATGGAGGAAAATCCTTCTAAACTGCAATCCATAAATTAAAAAAGGGTACTATGTTCCAACAATAAATCATATAACTGCACTGTTAACAAAAAAGGCGTATAATAAATATCATTGTTTTACCAGAGCATTTAATATAAAGAGTTTCTTGAAGGTGAGGTGAAAGATATATCTCATTCCCTTCAGGGTGGTTTTTTTGTGAAAAATTCTGACCATTTTCGGCATTCGGTTCATATTCTTGACATTGCACATTGCCAAGAATATGTATCGAAAATCACTAGTGTTGCATAAACCTACAAAACAAAAAGTTTGAAAAGTTAGACAATAATTTATATTTCAAAAAACCAAAAGGTTAAACACCACTTAAACGTAACTCTGTCCATTGGGTAGTTATATGTATAAATGTACGTTAGCGACAGTTTCTTTTTACTCAAGGAATCTCTTTCTTTTTCCGCCCAGCGGATGTTCGGCTTGGCTTTCGGTTCATTTGTGCAAGCCAAACATCACAGGTCTCCCACATAAACACTTTTAGCCATCGATAGATTTGCAATAAGCGATGTTTTACTCCCGTTTCTTGTAACTTTGTCAGGAACAACGTCGAGATGTGCAGGGTCGACTTGATTGTGTATTCGGCAGAGATTGATGTGAGCCCAAGCGCTCTTTCTGAACGTCTGCACATAGCACATTGTCAGCTATATCACGACGCCCATCACGTCCCTGTAGTTCAGCGTGTAGGATTAACTTAAAGTTTGCTAATGTTATGAGCTTCTTCACGTACTTATCTTGGCCGCTATTCGCCACGCGATCTATGAACGTTTTCGTACAAATTGGCGCTAGCCATTTACCAAATGAAGAAAATAGCGTATGCTTGTCCATGAGATGATCCTTTTCAATGGATTATGGACAGGGCTACCTACCATATCTATTGTAAAGGATTTTTTTGTGCTCGCATCGATGAATGGCAGAATATTATGAAAATTCAGGGAACATTAATGCAACGCTAGTGTTTACAGGATAAAATGCAAAAAATAAAATAACCGCGATTTACGCGGTTATTTATCGTTTCTATTAACGTGATCCTAAAGAGTTATAGTTTATCATAAAGGTATAATCATTTATCCACGAAGTAGATTTCGAACTACCTAAAGTTAAAACAATAGTTTGTGTAGCAGGATCAACTTTTTCAAATACTAAATTACCAGTTAGAGTTGTTCCTGCTTCAATGTCTTTATCAAAATCACGTTTCTTTGATGTATCATAACTACCATAGTGACCTAAAATAAAAGAAGTTTCTTTTATATATTTATGATGTCGGCTTTTCCCACCTTTTACTCCAAAATCTGAATGGATATTAGCCTCATCAATTGAGTACTTTTGTTTAGATTTATTTTCGACAGTTACATTTACAATAGTAGAATCATTATTTGATTCGATTGAATTAACCGTAACTTCAATATTTTTTTGTTGTATGGAAACAGGGATTTGCACAAAGTATGATATATCTTGTTTTTGTAGGTAATACCTATCAATAATGTTGAAAGTTTTAGTTTTAGTATCATGCAAAATTGTAGCACCAATAGTTTTTGAAAAATCTCTCAAAGGAACATAAGTAGTTCCTTCATAATGTATGGAATCTGTTGATGCTTTCATGCTTCCATTGAACTCTAATATAGCAGAATTTAATTTTGCTTTAATCTCATTCGCATTAGCTGCAAGAATAGTCGTTCCACCGAAAATCATGGAACCACAAATAAATCCAATTAAGAATCTCTTCATAGATGTCTCCCCTATTTCCAATAATTTTATATATTCATTATCATAACACAAACTCTCCAGACTGCAATAATTCCCCTTGCAATCCCCACTATAACCATCTATTTACTTAAAAAAGATCTGATTCTTCTTATTATTCCCGTCACCAACGGGGCTAAGGTATGTGATATTCCTAGAGTCTGGAGACCATAATGGGTATGCACTATCTATATCCCTAGTTGTTAATGGGTAACTCTGCCCCTTATCTTTTTTGTATATTCATACATGATTTCTATATGTATTGTCTTTCCAATTATCTATCTTCTTGGCAAATGCTACGTTTTTGCCATCTTCACTTATGTTAGTACCTGATAAGGTTGGTAATGAAATAATCTCTTCTTTACTTAGATATGTTTTTTTATTCATTTTCATTAATAAGTCCCCACGTAATGTATAGTAGTCTAATTTGTTCAATAAATCTCTGACCCATGCTGAACCCCTTTAGAACTGTGTTTAGCTTTCACCACTGTAATACCTAGACTTTCAATGCTTTTCAATGAATAACTTGTTCAAGCTCTACTATCAATCACAAGATTTATAAACAGTCGATCATAAATAGTTTTTCATTCTCCAAATACATTTGAGCAATTATATAACGTCGATTAGTCACATCATCATTCGATTTTGTAAAATGATAGTATTTATTAATTGCAATCACAAATTGCACCTTCACTTCATCAGTAATATTATACCAGCCTGATATTCATTGACAATATTCAATTTTCTAGGGCGGTCTACCTTTTCTTTTGTTAAATCTTTTGATTTCCCTTTACCTCCTGAATTTGAGTAATTGGGTAATAAAGCATTCTTGATTACGCAAATTTATTTAAACAATTACTTCCTCCAATCGGATTCCAACTACATAATTCCCTGTGCTTTTTTATCAAATTCTAGCAATTTCCACCTGTTAGCTAGCCTTTTTGTAAAAAGAAACTTTTTTGGAAAAGGCAACGTTATTACTTATAATCGCCATAAGAACTATTCATTGGAACAAATCGTCTCATCAGATCACTATCATTCTGACGGTATAAGACTGGTTAACATATGGAATGCCAGAAAATATTAGGAGGGTCTATGTCGAACAAAAAGTTACTCATTGCAAGATGGGAAGATGACCAGCTCGCTGAAGTGAATCGATTGTTAACCGCTGTTACAGGCAAACATAATCTGCATAAAAAAGACCGCTCCTTCCCCTCATCCCCCTATGGACAAACGGATACTGGACTAGAGGATTATCGGGGAGTAGTCCTGACCGAAACCATACAATACCTGACAGTACAGGGCGTCGATCTGTCTTATGCACGTTTCGATGATTCTGCAAGCTTAAACACCTCAATATTTACAAATTGTTGCTTTGACGGGGTCAAACTGGATGGCAGATTTGTTACTCATACATTCAATCACTGTTCTTTCCGAGGAGCAAAACTCAATAATGCCAGGATCAGCAAGCAATTTAACGATTGCGATTTTACAGGCTGCAATTTAAGTAAAGCGATCGCGAACGATGTAACGTTCACACGCTGCCGTTTTTCCGACGCCAATTTTCGCGGTGCATTATTATTGTATTGCCGGTTTGAGGAATGTAGCTTTGATGGAGCCTTTTTTCATAACGGTTCGTTAGCTGGAAGTAGCTTTTCGGGAGAGACTAGCTTGCTCCCTGTTTGGGGAAATACGATTCTGGACGATGTCAAAATCAAAGAATTTGATTAAAGAATACCTTTAGCGATGAAGATGATGGCAATAAAATGGGGGGATATCCCTTTTCCCAAGATGATGGGTGGCCGGATGACAATAACTAGCGGTTACTGATGCAATTGCATGCGAATTTCAATCCTTTTTGCTTGCCGGTAAGAGCCTTGCCTTTGATTTTAGCATTTGTGAATGATGATCACACGACCGGAAAGTTCGTGATACAGGATTGTTAATGAGGAGCGTTGCGATGTCAATATAAACCTTCGGGAAGAAGCCGTAGAGTGTGCTTGTCCAGATTCAGATGTAACCTTCTCCCTTCTCCTATATTTTTATGAAAATATAGGAGATTTACAGGATCGTCAATAAAACATGTAAACGTCTCCTAGGAATCTTCAAACATAATGAGACGGTTTTTACTGCTCACTCTCTCAGGTTAATATCCATGGAAAAGTTCCGTAATATTTTTGTCTTTGTTTTCAATGCTTTAATGACTACAACCTGCCAAATGACGTAGAACCAATGCTATTAATACAATTCGTACTATATTGAAAGTCGAAATACCTAACCCTTGCTTGGCTTGTTATTCTGCATAGATGGAGTGGATGTTTCCTTCGGGATCGGCAAAAAAAGCGGCTGTATGTCCCCATGGCATGAGCGCAGGCTCTTTAATTGCAGTACCGCCATTTGCAATAATTTTCTCATAAGCTAAGTGGACCTGTTCAGGCGAATCGCACGGGAAGCATAATTCAAAAGCTTGTCCCCTATGCGCTTCAGAATAAGAAGGATGGTCATTTGTATTAGCCGCCATTAATTGATTGGAACAAATGGATAGGCGCACACCACTATTTTCAAACTCCACGTACTCTTCAGAGTCGACAATAGTTGGGAAACCAAGCACATCCCGATAAAATCGAGTCATTCGGGTAACGTCATTCGTTAACAACGTGATTACGGTTATTTGAGGTTTCATAGATAAAACTTCCTTTCCGGATTTTTTATTAAAACATGAAGCTAAATTACGGAAGATCAGTCATTAATCCGTATTGTTGCTTCCCTCCTCAGCGGTGAGATATTCTTGTTATTCAGGCGAATTCTTTACAAGCTCGTCCAAGGTTTCTACGATACCTAGAATTTCAACCTGAATTTCTACGTTGGGGCTGATTTGTATTTACATTTTGGGGAAATCTACGAATTGACTACGGTCCTTGCCCTCATAAAAAACATATACATTATCGAATAGCTAATCGTTCAGTAGATTATCTCACCGATTGCCGTGTACCTACTGTTATCCGTTAGTTTAATCATTAAAATGAACTAAAACAACATATTTTGGGTGAATTGTTCAGAAAAATAAGTTGTTCTTTTCCTCCTTTAAAAAACGAAGCACATTTTTTCATGTGCTTCGTTTTTTTATCTTTGTTCTTAAAAAATTTGATTAGTCCGTTTATGACGCGATCCTCGTTTGGAAACCTTCATGTTTTTTCTTAAAGAGTTTCAGTATTAACTGTACATGTTGACGATAAAGTAATCATTTTACTTAGGATTTTCGATAGAAATATTCAAATGGTCAATTTTGTGAAGCCTAGAGAGATTCCGCACAGACTGGCCCCCTGCTCTTAGGCTTCCGCTGTGATTAGTTTCACTTCTCATCTCGTTTATCTTTGTCTACTACCTCTCAACCATAGACAGTCGGTTGTACAACAGGATCATGATTGGCTAGGACGGCCAAACAATCGTTCCTTTGAGAAAAGCGTTGCACCCATTTCAACGATTCGAGCGCTTGCTCTTGACTCACCGTTATACCGGGCAACAAAATCTCCTTCCATGAACGCTCAGAATACCCGACATCCGAAGCAAGCAATAGCCATTCGTTCTCCAGTCGTATGAGAACAGAGACTTGCCCTGCTGTATGTCCCGGCGTAAACACTAAATAAATCAGACCGTCGCCAAACAAATCTTTCCCTAATCCGTAAGGTCCATGGGGAATGGATTCGAATTCAAACGTTTCCAGCGGCAGACCTTCATACCACTTCTTTTTGAACGGTTGCACATGCTTTAGCTCGATGTCGCTCACATAGAAACGTTTCGCTCCATCAAGCAGCTTCAATCCACTGATATGATCCACGTCCAGATGCGAAACTACGACGAGATCAATATCTTTTGGAGATAGACCCTTAGACGCAAGCTGTTCCCTAATAGACGAACCCGGTGAGAGCCGGTATTCCACAAAATGAGCCGCAGCCCCCAGATGCTCCAGAGGGTTCGTCCTTACTTCTTCATGCCAACCTGAATCAACGACGATTCGACCTTTCGGATGCTCGATCAAGTAAGAGGATATTGGTAGCCACTTCTGAAATTGTTCCCCTCTCACATTGACGGGCGGCACCTCGCCTAGCTCTTTAAAGGGCAATGCCCGATCTACTTTCACCTCACCCGTATGCATGACATGTACTTTCACTAGAGATTCCATATCGCTCCCACCATTCCATCAGAATTTATAGGTATTATTCGCTCTGATTTCATGATAGTAGCATCACTAATGAAGATTCAAGAACGCACTTTAAAGTGCGTGACTATCCTAAAAGTAAGGTAGTCCTTAAGTTGCTTCTTCAATTCTTGTCCGTTTCCTTCAACCTGAATTTGATTCCCCATTGCTGCAACGATTTCAGAATGGGTTGTATTTCTACTCCGAGCTCGGCTAACGAATATTCGACCTTCGGCGGCACCGTCGGATAGACCTCTCGGATGATAAAGTTATCCTTTTCCAATTCCTTTAACTACTGGGCGAGCATTTTGTCCGTGATATTAGGCAAAGTCTTTTTTAATTCGCTATAACGTTTTGTCCCCTTGTTCAACTGCCAAAGAATCAACGCCTTCCATTTCCCCATTATCGTATTTAAGGCTAACTCAACCGGACAATTGTAAGTATATTCATTCATGCGATATTTGGACACGCAAAGCACCCCCCTTTCCAAAAAGTGAGTATATTACAAAATAGTGCACTCTTCCCGAACGAATTGCTTGCTATTATTATACAGTTTAACTAGGGCCAAACAACTCAAATAGAGGGCAAAGCGAAAGAAAAGGAGCTATTCGTTTCGTCATTGCGGCCAGTTTGATCAAATTTACGATGTTAGGAGATTAAGAATATAGAGAAAGCGAATGACAAGAAAAAATATTAATCGTCGTTGCGAATCCTTTTGTTTGTTATTTAACAGTGAACTCATTTCATCTCTTAAATGAAAACAAGGCAGCCACTAGTATTTACTGGCTGCCCTCCTCAGAGAAGTATTACGTTTTTCTGATTGCGATGTCTATGTGGACATAGTTTGTTAGATTTTTCGTATACATCCAATTTGACAATTAATGCATACTGAGATGTTAATAATTCTCCCTTAATTAGATTCTCACTTTTGCCGGAGGAATACTTTGAGGATTATTAAATACATTTTTCGGATCATATTTAGCTTTTACTCTACGCAGCCTAGGATAGTTCTTGCCATAATATACTGGTCCAGAATGTTTTATACCTTGATCCGGAACATTGATATACGATCCTACAATATATGGCTGTAGCTTCTTCCTTGTGTTCCGAGCTAAGGCAATATTTCTAGCTGCATGAGATGGCTTAACCCATGAACTATTCCACTCCACATAGAATTTCGCGTTGCGCCAATAAAATGCCGTGGCTTTAGGTGCAATGCGTTTTATTGCACCACCCCAGTTAAGGAAGAAAAATCCGGCTGGAGTCCCTCCTTCTGCTTTTGTAAGAAATTCACGCATGACTTTGTAGGCACTATTCGGAAATGGACGTCTTCCGAATCCACTAGAGAACTGGTTACTGAACTTTTGGGTAAGCACTGGATCTGGGGCTAATAAAAACTTAGTTGCTTCGATATATGGGAGCGATCGGATTGTTCTTTTCGTAGTCGTCCCCACTCTAAGAATAGGTGCTAATTGGCGTAGGGCCTCCCTTTTAGAACCAAGGTACAACCCGAGCATGCTGACATTTCCGCCTCTTTTGGGGCCAACAGTTAATTCGCTGCCCAACTTGGTACTGGCGTTTGGAGCCCATACTTGCCATTTCTTTACGACTTTTTCGAACTGCTCCCATGGCCAGGTAATGCTGAAGACTGTAGCTTTGGCAGGGGAGCGCAATACTTTGAATTTGTATTTTGTGTATACGCCAAAGTTACCGCCACCACCACCACGGGAAGCCCATAGGAGATCGGAGTTTCGTTTTTTATTTGCCCTAATAACTCTTCCTTTTGCATCAACCATCTCTAATTCGAGTAGATTATCACTGATGAGGCCAGTCGTCCTTTGAAGCGGACCTATCCCTCCGCCGAGTGTAATTCCACCAATCCCGACCGTTGGACTGTCACCAAATGGAGCAATAAATCCTTGTCGTGCTAGGGTATCTACGATTCTCCCTACCCGATTACCTGTCTCAACAACGACAGTATTGTTTTTTTTATTTAACATAATTTTTTTCATTTCACTGACGTCGATGACAATACCACCGTTGACCTGAGAAAGGTTGGGCTCTAAAGCATGCCGTCCGCTTCTCGGGCGAATTGGAACATTATTAATACGAGCCCATTTTATAGCGTTAGCAACATCTTGCGTCCTTTGGGCAAAAACAAACACTTTAGGGAATCTGTCCGTATGAGGATCCCAATTTTTACGAGCCGCTTCATAACCCGGTTTACCTTTGAAAATAACTCGCCCTGTTAGTTTCGTATTTGTTCTCATATATCCAACTCCCTATGATTAAATGAATGTACATTTCTACCACAAATTAGGCAGATACCATATAACATATGTAGGGGTATTTAATTGGTATGGACTGAAGCGGATGAAGTACAAAAAGAACCGTAATCAAAAGATCACGGCTTTCACAAGTTACTACATTATAATGTGGACTATTTGGCCCTTTTAGAGCCTAGCGAACGTGATGTAATCGACTTGAGCTGGCTCTGCTGATTCGATCCGAAGTGTCCGGTTGATTTGTCCCCGGTGATATTGCCCATGTAAGATGACCTGCGATAGGATGTCCCGGACGGACGTTTGGAACGGAACCCCGCTCTGGTTCTCATAGTCGATCATATCATCCAACTCAGATTCCTCGAGCCCTTCGATGAAGATGCGATATTGCTCGGTGTTTTCTTCAAACATCGTCCGTATCATCGTGAGGTCTCCCGCTTCCTCCCACAACGAATATTGTGCGCTACCCTTGCCCTGCAATCGGGACAGCCAGACTCGTTCCGCGACCGCGACGTGCCGAACCAGCTTCAAAAGGTCCTTGTTCTTCGTCTCATTCTCCTCGAGTGCGTCCAAGATGCGTCCATCCGCCCAGTACAGGTGGTCCATCATGCACTTGATCGTCTTCATTTCGGTTTCCCCTCTTCGTCTTATCGAATACTTGAGTCTACAGTTATACTTTACTTTTTGTTCCATTCCTCTGCTAATATGCCATAAACAATGTGGTCAACATAATAGTCATATAGCCACTCAGCTTGCCTAATACATCCTTCATTAACAAAGTTTAATCCTTCAGGAATACTCCTGCTTTTTTTATTTCCTGCTGCTACTCTAATTTCAACTTTATTTAGTCTTAATTCGCTAATAGCATAATTTGTTAATGCATTAGCTACCTTGGTCATAATTCCTTTCCCTTGAAACTTTTCTCCAAGCCAATAACCTATGTATGCTGTTTTGTTGGTCCAATTAATACTATTGAAGCCTGCAACCCCAACGATTTTTCCTTTATATAATATAACTGTATTCAAGCTCTTCCTTTCTGCGAAACCTTTTAGACATATTTTGATAAACTCAGTTGTATCTTCAAGTTTTTTTGTTGTATCTAGCCAAGGAAGCCATTCTCTTAGATAGATTCTCGAACTATTTGTTAATTCAAATAACCTTTCTCCATCCTTTACTTCTATTAATCTTAAAGATATGTCCTCATCTATTTTATGTACAAACATTGTATCACTCACCTTATGGTTAATTTTGTATTTTACATATTATATTAAGATGTTGGTGATATGGCAGTTTGTTTAGCAGGTTACGATAGATAATTCAAAGTATCCCGAAAAACTGGATGGTCTTTTACACGTTTGAGGGATTTGAACGCGGATATTGTCATGAAAAGTTCTCCAGCAAACAGCTTCGAAATACCATCTTCAAAAGGAAGCCGTAAATAACGCAGAGTGGGTGCGACACTTACTTAATAAAACTAAAAATAAAATACACTTGCTCAGTAACTAATCGGATTATATTTTTTCATCCGACTTCTATCCTAACATTTCCTACAAACGCTAATAATAGATGAAGATGACGGAGAGAACGGCGTTTTATCCCAGTTAGCATATTGATGTTCGATGCGAAAGCCATGACGAGTTAATAAAGAATGTAGTGTATATTGATCCGTGAACCGACAAGCAATTCGGGAAGTTGTTCGCTTATGTCCCCAATCACGCATAGTGACCCAATGCATGATATGCTGGCTAGCATCATAACATTGTGTACCTGATACCTTGACGTTATGTCCATCTTTATCAGTAAATGATCCCCATTCTGTCTCCTCTTGATCGGATAAATCCGTTCCCTCCGGATTACGGGACTCGAATGAAAAGATTCCATTGGGTTGTAAATGTTTGTGAACGGTCGTGAGTAAATCGATTTGATCTTGATCACTTAAAAATGCCTGAAATGCATTACCAGTCAAATAAATCATCGCAAATCGCTTGTCTGATTCGAAAGTACGGGCATCGCCTTCCATAAAAGTAACAGTCAACCCTTCCGCCTTCAACCGCGCATATGCGAGCATCGCTGAAGAGATATCTACACCGGTTATCGTTATACCGGCTTTCGACAGGGGTATCGTTGTTAAACCTGTACCACATGCAAGTTCTAACACTTCCCCTGAACTTGCTCTAGCAAGCTCAAGATAGAACTGATATTTGTCCATTTCACCGTCAAATTCAAGATCGTAATTTACCGGATCTTCATATTCTTCAAGATTGCTATGTTCAATCAAAGCCATTTCACCTCTTATTTCATGTTTTACATATCGATTTATCAAAATGAATCTATTGAATTAAATAAACACAATGTTGCAATGAGGAATAATAAGCTCTAAAAGAAAAAACTTATGCTTATATAGACGCAGAAATGTAAACGAAAACCCTATCACCAACATCGCGTTCAACAGTATTATTTTACTACTTTTTTTGATAATTCGTTTGGTAATAAATATTTTTAATCAATTTTTATAGAACCTTATATATCCTCTTTAAGTCGATAATTACTAAGTTATCCTTTCTTTTAATTATTACGTGTAGTTGCCTCCTACGAAAAACTACAATCAGCGCTGCGGCTAAATGAAGAATCAACTATGTTTGAAGAATTACATGCTGAGAAATCATTTAGTAACTTTATCAACCCTATTTGTCCATATATACCCCTGATATCCTTCTGGAATTTTTTTAAGGCTTTCTTTTGTGTCAAATCCTTCTGACCATTTCCCATTTCCCTCTACGATTACGACTCGCGTATTGACAGATTCCATTCTATCAACAAATTTATTTGGCCAACCCCATAAATACTTCGCATAATTTAAAGGTAAATGTAGCTCCATATTATGCAATTCTTCCGGAATATATCCCGTCCAACCTAATAATTCATATTTTAAAAGCGCATCTTTCATCATTGTTTTCGTTAACAATTTCAACTTTACATGTTTTGAACGTAAATACTCAAATCCCTCGCTGTCCCCATCACCATAAACTGTTATTTTATCTAATTGTTCCTCTGACATTTTACTTAAATATGAATCCCACAATACTTTTGTTGCTTCCATCTCTCCATCTTTGTCATGAATTAATAACTCTTTATTAGGAAAAGTTGCAAAAACCTCATCTAAGCTTGGTATCATACCAATGCCTTTGCCGCGAAACGGATAACTCTCTCCATTATCAGCCGTATATCTATAGCCCACATCTAGCTTCTTCAATTCGTTCATCGTATAATCTTTGACTACACCTTTCCCATTTGTTCTATATTCTAAAGTGAAATCATGAAAAACAGCTAATTGATGATCCTTCGTTAACTTAATATCTAATTCCACTACATCAGCACCATTATCAAATGCTGCCTTCATAGATGGAATTGTATTTTCTAAATAAGGGTGTTCCGGAGGATGAATGATTTCAGCTGTATTCGTATCATTCTCTACCTTGGAAATATCGAAGGTTTGAGCCAACCCTCTATGAGCTAGAATCTTATAATTTGTATCTTTCGAATAAAATAGACTCGTATTATTCAGCCAAACCATAACAACCAACAAGGTTAATACTCCAAAAATGATAAGTGTCCTTTTATCTTTTCTTTTTTTCATTTGTGTATCCTTTCTTTTCTCACATAAAATGAATCTCAACTAACAAATCTCTAGAGGGAAGATGATTTTAATCATTCTTTATATTAAATTATCGATCTTAATTAATTTGAATATCAATTTAAGAGGCTTTGTGGAAACTCCAGTTTCATTAGGGGGCCTAGGAGGTTATTGTTCAATGAAACGAGTGTCCAATGTATGATGTGACACAAGATATAAAATTATAATACTATCGAAGCCTTTGCAATAAAACTTGTAATTTAATACTATATAATATTTTATAAAAAGGGGGCTGCCTATGGAATTATCGAAATCTCAGCTATTAGCTCAAGAGCATATGGATCGGCTACACTAAGTTGGACAGAGAACTTAAGGGCTTGTAGAATAAACCTATCATGTTAAGGAGCGGATCTCTACAATGCCTAAAATACAACGACGTACGTTTACAACTGAATTCAAAAAGCAAATGGTGCAGCTCTATGAAAATGGGAAAACCAGAGCTGCGATTATAGAAGAATATGATCTTACAGCCTCTGCTTTAGACCGCTGGATCAAGCAATCTCAGTCAACAGGCTCCTTTAGAGAAAAGGACAATCGATCGTCAGAAGAAGAGGAATTGATTGCTTTACGAAAAGAGAACCAACGTTTAAAAATGGAGGTAGATATTTTAAAGCAAGCCGCGCTGATCATGGGACGAAAGTAGCTATCATCGAGAACAACCGTGATAAATACTCGGTATCAGCAATGTGCGACGTCCTACAAATCACAAGAAGTACATTTTATTACGACGCCCAAGAACGAGCCACAGAAGATGATGTCACTGAAGCTATTGTGGATATCTTTCTCAAGAACCGAAAAGCCTACGGCACACGCAAGATTAAAGTGAAGCTTCACGAGCGTGGTTTCATCGTATCCAGACGCCGAATTGGCCGTATCATGAAAGAGCAAGGACTCGTTTCTACTTACACGGTGGCACAATATAATCCCCACAAATCGTCCTGTAACGAAGCAACAACGACAAATGTTCTGAAGAGGGAGTTCGAGCAGACAGAAGTTAAACGCTTCGTCGTCAGTGATTTGACGTATGTGAAAGTCCAGAACCGATGGCATTACATTTGTGTGCTGGTCGATCTGTTTAATCGAGAAATCATTGGGCGTAGTGCAGGTCCGAACAAGGATGCTGCTCTAATTACCCGCGCCTTCGCAAGTGTTGAAAGTGATCTACGTCAGATTCAATGGTTTCATACCGACCGTGGCAGCGAGTTCAAAAATCAAAAAATGGACGAGCTCTTGGAGACGTTTGAAATTGGTCGATCACTAAGTATGAAAGGCTGTCCTTACGACAACGCTGTGGCTGAAGCCACATACAAGATCATGAAAACGGAGTTTGTGAACCAAATGACCTTTCAGAATCTCACTCATTTAGAATTGGAATTATATGATTACGTTAACTGGTTCAACAAGCATCGTATCCATGGAACCTTAGGCTACATGACGCCTGTTCAATATCGACAAGAAGCCCTTAAGAAAGTTGTCTGATTTACTGTTGACAGTCCACATATAACAAATTACGCAAGAAGCCGCAAAAATGAGATGGAGCAAACCATTAGGGACATCCTACGAATGTCCAACATCGAGCGGAAGACATTTGAACATGCTATCACAAAACTAAAATCTTACACAAATATTGCGCTACACTTTCACCCAGATAGATTAGATCCGACCATGAAAAGCGTAGCTGAAGCACTACTTGAGCAGGGAATTTATAAAAGCCAGTTTGAGACCCTCCTATCGAATGGAAGTCTATCAGCATTTTCAGGTGGTGAACGAGACGTTTGGGAGAAAAAAATGTTTGGCGGAGCGTACCAAATAAATGGCTCAACCAATAGCGAACGGCCCAAGTATGAGGCACTCAATGTCATGTTACATCCCGATGGGCCTGCTCCACGTTTTGGATCATGTTATTTCCTTTTATCCACTGAGGTCTCTCAACGTTGCACTTACACTTATTTGGATTCTCACCAACACCCCAAGGAAAAGGGAACGTATGAGGAATTTGACCTCATTTGGGCTGCTCTCATGAAGGATGCGTTCTATAATAATTATGCCATTGGTGAAAAAAATCTAACGATTCAAAAGTTAATCCACCATATGATCGTCAATCTTGAGAAACCATTCCAAAATCCATCAAACAAAGTGCCAAACCGAAATCTTGACCACTATATCGAAGCTCAGGTTCATGGTAACATTTCTCTTAAAGAAGATGTAAAAATGCTTGTTGCCGATCCATCATTTAAAGGCACGGATACAGGACGAATCTTAGAACAGATATGTTTAAAGTATTCAGTTGATCTTTACTGGCACATGGGTTTTACACTTTTGGTTGATGAGGTTCCTATGAATTTTAGAGGTCCTTCGATGCCTTCACTAGCTAAAAGAATTGCGCAAAATGATTTTATTGATGTGAATATGATCGGAACGGCGGCTATGGACTTGAAACGAAATCCAAGTAATTGGAGCGATAGAGGAACCTACAAAGAAGTTCTGCAAGAGTTAAAATTACTGTGGCATGTTTTGGTTCAATATGGAAAACCAATGAAATAGTGAACAAATCCCCGTGAAGATGGAGCAATTTTGCATCCTTCTCCTTCAGTGACTAATCTGCTCGTTAGCATTCCGATAAATTATAATAATATATACCGACTACCACTTTATAACTAACGTTCATCATCTTTCATCTCAGATTATAGAGAAACCCAACGACTAGAAAAAGTCGTTGGGTTTCTCATTCGTTTAAACACGAATAACTGTTATGACGGTGCTCATAGATACTCATAGCCTTACTCCTATTAACTTATAATTCTTAAAAAAATTCAGATCCGTCAAAAGCAATTCCGATTACTGATACGTGGTAAAGAAAAAGTGCGTTGCGCCATTGTCGCCGGTCACACCGGTCAAAGTAGGCATTGCGCCTATGATTGGCAGTACCAAGTTTAGTGGAACCGCACTTTGCCAACCTCCATTAGCGTAACGGATCGTATGCCATGCCTGCCCATCTTGAGTAGTAAAGACGAACTGCGTTTGTCCGTCAGCACCAGAGCAACCACCTATTGCGATGACTCGTTTCTCTACCTGCAACTCTTTTCCTAAATCATTCAACCCCGTCCACTTCCCACCATTTCTATAACGAATTGTATGCCATAGATTTGATTGGTTTGTAGCGAATACAAACACCGCATCCCCGTTGCTTGGACCTTCCGCCCCCGCAATCGTAGTGACGACTCCTGTCCATTTTGTAGAAAGTTCGGCCGAAAGGTTGCCTAGCGGCTGCCAGCTGCCGTTTGCACGTCGAATGGTGTGCCAAAGGTGTCCGTCATTTGTAGTGAAAACAAATTGTGTTGCCCCATCGGCGCCGCCAGTTCCGCTGAGAGCGACTACGTTTCCAGACACCTTAACTTCTTTTCGGAGGTCGCCAATCGGCTGCCAATTTCCGTTTGATTCACGAATTGTGTGCCATAGATGACCATCGCTCGTTGTGAAAATAAATTGTATCGTTCCATTCGGCCCGCTCGCTGCTGCGACTGCTGCAACACCTTTGGAAATTTCAAGCAACTGAGATAGATTGTTCGGCCCCGACCAACTGCCATCCGCTAGGCGAATCGAGTGCCACAATTGTCCAATTTCCTCAGGTCCTCCCCAGATCGTAGCGAAAACTAAATGAGTATCGCCGTTTTCTCCTTTCGCACCTGCTAGAGAAAGGATCGGACTTTCAATACTAAATCTATTAAGCAGATTCTCCAAGGGCTGCCAGCTTCCATCCGAGTTACGCACAGTATGCATGAGACTTTTGGTTGCATTAGACTTGGGATACGAAATTGCAACTAACTGCATGTCTGAAGCGCTAATGTCCGTGCCTCCATTAATAGCAATGCCATCTTTCATAATGGACGCCGGCAACTTGTAGCACATGATAGAGTTAGGATCCGCAACCACCGTTACATTAACGAACGGGTCAAGCGGAGTAAGTACCTGCACTTTTGTCTTCTCGCGAGACCACTTGTAACGATCTGCAAAGTAGGCGATTGCCTTTTCCGAGTCAATGAGATTTACGATCTCTGGGCGGAGATGCTCATGAGGAAAGCCAAGTGTATGACCAGTTTCGTGACGAACGACACGTTGGAATACATATTCTGGCGTGTCCATAGTGAATCCTTCGAGATTCATCGTGGGCTGATCAGAAGTGATTTGTAGAATATCTGTCCCGTTATAGGACCAATATCCTTCACCATCAAAACTGACTCGGACTAGAGGATTGTTAGAAGATTCCGTAAACTGAATATTTCCGGACACGTTCCATGCATTCATGTGGCTAATAATCCGAGCTTTCAATTCAGCAGATGGATTACCGAAAAATCCGACGGTCAGATTTACACCGCTTCTACTCCAACGTTTCGTTGTACGTAAAGCCAATTTAAGGGGATTTGATTGCTCCTCTTGTGACAAAAGTAGAGTTTGGTAGGCTTTTGGTGCATTCTCGGGGTTAATCTCGATCGCTTTCGCTGCCGCTTTGACTTGAAGTTTGGAAGGAAGTTCTTTGAGGGTACACATGAATGAGTCGGATAAGTGAGTTGTTCTGGATGGGGGTATGCTACACATTGCTGACACCTCCAGTTCAAATGATAAAAACACATCTTAAGTATACCGTACCTATCGCGATATTTTTTTGGAAAAATCCATAAGTGAAGTTGAACTTTTCGCTTCCGAGAAATTATGCGAAACCAGCCACGCATCATCATTTTGAAAGCATGCACAATATCTCCTATGAATACGGGAGATACGACTTCAAAGTGTAAATCGTTACAATCATGTATTATTGGCGCCGAGCAATGGACGGAAAATATCCGATACGCCAAAGATTGCTCCAAATAATCCGCCTAATTGCCCGCAGTTCTCTATTGGTACTGCAACAACCCTTTCATCTCCCACACGTTATGCTCATACAGACTGTCGCCTACCCATTCATACTCTTATTTGTTGATAGTCAAAAAGGGATAGAACTTTTGAAAAGTTTATCCCTTTTTTTTATTTTCTTTTGCGCTACCTAAAAAGAAAGCCGTTTGATCATATCTACTTAATCTTTAATTCCAGAAACCAATGGTTGCAGAAAAGATACCGCAGCAGCCTAAACACCTTTTTTAAAGTGTCCAGACTATGGGTACCAGTTTACATAAAGTTCTGCTTTCTTATTGCAACCATCTAAAAACTTTGTTGCAAAAAATCTTAAAATCACCTCCACCAGAATGTACGATATTACTTCCATATAACTTGACTAAATGAGCTAGAAATTTTGCACGACTATTCAACTACAATTCGAATCTTTGCCGATTTGTTTCCAAACTTAACCGTTATTGTTGCGTTTCCTGTTCCTTGAGCGGTAATAACACCATGCTTAACATGAGCAACCGTTACCTTCGACGAACTCCATATACCGTCAGTGGTAATCTTCCTTTCGGAGTTGTCCATGTAAGTTGCGACAGCTTCTAACTGAATTGTTTGGTCACCTTTTAGTGTTAACTGTGCTACAGGTTTTCCGCTTTTATAGATATCCAAATACTTCAGTTGATCGACATCAACACTGATAATAACAGTCGTGCCGTTGTATTTGGCGGTTACGGTCACTTTTCCAGCAGCGATTGCCGTTATTATTCCTTGTGAGACTGACACAATTCTTTGGTTTCCAGTCAACCATTCTGCTTGTGAAGTAACATCTTTTGTTCTACCATCCGGTAGTATCGCAGTCAATTTGATTGACTGCGTCTTACCAGATTGCATCGACAATACCTCTGTGCTCGCCACCAGTTTATTGACAGTGCCGACTTGAACCGCAACGGTTACTGTTTTACCACCATATTTTGCGATCACACTTGTCTTGCCTATAGCAAGTGCATGAACTACCCCACTACTGACTTCTACAATCGTCTGCGAGGGTGAAGACCACTCCGCAGTATTCGTAACATCTATTTTATTACCAAGACTATCCGTAGAAGTTAATGTAATCCGCTTATTCTCGTTCACTTCCAGTGTTATTGCATAGGTATCTGCCGTCAGTTTATCTGCTACTTCCACATCCACAGAAATCGTCACCGATTCTCCGCCGAATAAAGCTGTAATGGTAGTTGAACCAGAAGCGTTAGCAGTGATTTGACCTTTGTAGACGGAAGCAACCTCAGGTTTAGATGAACTCCATTCCGCAATCGTCGTAACGTTCTTCTGAAGACCATCTTTATAGGTAGTTGTCAGGGTGATCGTTGACGTTTCGTTCTTACGAAGTGACAGTTTCTTTTGACTCGGCGTCAATTTCTCAATCACACCAACAGATACTACTATAATCGCCGTCCGTGTGCCATAGGTAACTGTAATGGTCGCTGTTCCATTCTTTAAGCCGGTTAATGTTCCTCTATTCACCTCGACAACATCAGAATTAGAGGATTTCCATTGTCCAAGTGCGGTAACATCGACTACACGATTTCCATTGTACTGGCCATTTGCAATCAATGTAACTGAGTCACCAATCTGCATGTCCACCGCTGTTTTGCTCAGTACAATTTGATTAGGAATATCTACTCTAACTGTCACGATCGCCTGTTTGTCGCCATAGGATGCTTTAATGGTGGCTGCACCTGATTTGTAGCCCGTCACCTTGCCCTTGATAACATCTGCAATAGCCGTATTATCAGACGACCACTGAGCTTTGTCTGTAACTAATTCCTGAGTTCCATCAGCAAATGTGGCATTAAGCTTTAATTCACGGGATTTGTTCAAATCCAGGTCCAAGGAATCCATATCTAGATCCAGACGCTTTGGTACATCTACATCCACTTGAATGATCACGCTTTTGTCCCCGTAAGTTGCCGTGATGTCTGCTTCACCCGACTTTTGAGCGAACACTTCACCATTTACTACATAAGCAACTGAGTCGTTGGAGGATTTCCACTTTGCCTTATCGGTAATGCTTGTTGTTTTCCCATCCATATAGGTCAATGTCAGCTGAAGCTGCTCGGACTTTCCCGTACGCAGGAACAATTCTTGCTTGCTGGCTTCCAGCTTGCGGGAAGCGTCTACATGTACGATAAGAGTATCCGTTTTCGTTCCGTACTTGGCTGTAATTGTCGCAGTACCTGCACTGTATGCTTTAATAACACCCTTAATTGCGTCAGCTACCTTCTCATTGTCGCTTTCCCATTCTGCCTTATCGGAAACATTTTGTGTTGAACCGTCAGGATAGGTAGCGGTCAAGACAAGCTGCTTTTTTTCATTAACTAATAAGTTCACATCCTCATATTCCATATCAACTCGTTTGGCCAGTTCAACAACAGCGTTCGCAATAATGCTTTGGTTGCCATACTTAGCAGTGACTTTAGCAGTACCAGATTTTTTGCCTGTCACCAAACCATTCACAACAGTAGCTACACTATAATTATCAACAGACCATGCTGCCTTTTTCGTTACGTTCTCACTTGACCCATCCACGAAAATAGCTGTTAACTCTATTTGCTGTTCCTGACCTACACGTAGATCGAAGTCAGTAATATCTATAGTCAATGCCTTGACCTTTTTGCTCACTGTTACAGCTACAGGGACCATCTTTCCTAGATAACTAGCGGTAATGGTCGCCGTCCCTTCTTCTTTGGCAGTAATTGTACCCGCATACACTGTAGCAATATTTGGATTGCTGCTGCCCCACTCTGTCTTAATCGTCACATCGCTTGTCTTACCATTAACAAATACCGCTGTCGCAATCAGAGAGAAGGACTCCCCCACTTCAAGCGTTGCTTCATTCTTATTCAAAACAAGCCGTGAAATTTCCACTTCCGATGCCATAGTTAAAGCACTGTTTTGTATAAGCAAAAGCATCAGCAGCATTCCAGTAACAACAGTGCGAAAACTTTTAGACATATCTCATAATCCTCCTTTTTTTTTGCATCAATATTCGAATAGACTTACTGTATCTTCTATAATCCAGAAACAAAGCCTGTTCTGCAAATAAACTCACGAACAAGCTTTGACTGATGATCCGGTTGCTGTTACTCGTTCAAATAGGTTGTGACCCGACTCTGAATCAGCTTCACTACAGTTTCCGCTGTTTTTTCTCCTGCGAAGAATGCGGCCGTTTCGGTTTCCACGATGTCCAGCAACCTTGGATCGCTTCCATGGAAATACCCAGGTTGCCCGATGTAGGCCATCAGTCGTTCCACATCTTGTGCCGTAGCTTCTGCAGGTAGCTTCGCTTTGTCGCTCGATCCATCCGTGGTACCGGAATTCCCCCCTCCCAATGAGGCCTCCTTCAGCTTCACGGCGACGGAAGCTTTATTCATCGGGAACATCATAAACATGGCCGGATTGGACTGCGCCTCTTCCGACAGCAAATAGCTCATAAATTTCCAGGCTTCTTCGGCTACCTTCGATTTGGCGTTGATCGCCAGAATCATTTCAGATGAGAAGCGCAATCCCGCATGCTTGCCGCTCACGGGCTGATTCCAAATTTGCCGCTTAGACATCAGCGCATCCAGCGCCTGCATGGGAGTATGGAACACATCATCGCGAAAAATATCTCGGTCTTCAAAGGCCTTCTCAAGATTGTCGGACAGCATTCCCGCACCGTACATTTCCTTCAACTGATTGAGGAGACCGGCAAATTCCCCGGAATCAAAGTTGGCCGTTTTCTTATCTTGGTTGATGTAATAATCGTAGTCAGACGTCACGATCTTGCGTAGCAGCGCCGTGGGTGCAACGTTACCCATAATTTCCAATTCGCCTGGCAAATCCTTTGCGAGCTCCGCCCCCTGATTTAGCAGATCACTCCACTTCCAGCTCGTGTCATCCACCTTCAACTGCTCCGACTGCAGCGCGCTCGTCACAGTTTGAATGCCAAACATGATCGGTGCGACCACCTTCTTGCCCCCATTGTTGGCTGCATCCATGACATTGCCAAACAAGCTCGCGGGATCGAATTCCGAGTCCTTCTCCATCAGAGCTCCAAGGTCGGCCAGCACTCCCTTGTCCGCATATTGCTCATAATTCAGTTCACTGACAGAGACAATGTCGGCTCCCTTGCCGGACATGAGGTCGGTGTTCATCGCATTCCGAAACTTCTCCAGGTCAGCCGGATTGTATTCGCCTAAAGTACCACCCGTGAAGACCTCAGGCAGCGCTATATACTCCTTGATGACGATATCTACATTTGGATTCTTGCTTTCGTAAGCCGCCTCGGCTTGATCAATCCACCCAGCAGGGTCCTTCTGTACAATTGCCATCGTCACGACCTTTTTCCCCCCGGTCGATCCGCCTGATGGATTTTTCTCACCACCCTTATTCTTCTCATTCAAGCTAGAGCAAGCCGTTGTTGCGACAACAAGCACAAGCAATACAATTCCCCAAGTCCATCTTCTCATCTCACAAACTCCTCTCTGTTCTTCAACCTAAATTCTGACTTTATCGCCTTCATTCACAGGCTCGCTGCTTTCCGTCACAATCTTGACATCATTATCCAATCCGCCCAGTATCGCCTGATTCCGTTCATCCGCTTCTCCAAGCGTGACATAACGTTTCCGAATCGTAAATTGATTGCCAAGCGGCCCCTTCCGTTCTTCCATGATGTATACAAAATGGCCTTGTGCATCGTTATGTACGACTTTTTTCGGCACTGTCGCCATTATTTGTCCGTGCTTCCGCTCCCAATTAATGCCAACGGCTTCACCCCCCTTCAGCTCCGTAGAGGTAACATGAAAGAAAAGCTGCTTCCCGGCTTTTGCACTCGCAGTTGCTTCCGCATCCTTAATTTCGGCCAAGGTAGCTCGAATCACATCTCCCCGATTCCAATTCACATAGAGCTTAACTTCCTCGCCAACCTTCAGTCCGCGAACCAGTTCAGTCGCAACCTCCATCTTCCATTGAAGACCCTGGCTCTGATCCGCAATTTGGACGGCAGGCTTCCCCGCAGCAGAAGGTATTCCAATGGAGGCATTCACCTCAGTCACAATTCCGTCCAGCGGTGCAACTACAAATTCTTGCTTGCTCAAGGCTTCCCGCATTCCACTCAGCTTTCGCTCCTGAATTTGCATTTCCAACTTCAGACTTTCCATCTCCGATCGAGATTGAAGCAGATTCTTTTCCGACGACTGATCGTGGCTGACCTCTTTATACGCCGTCTGCAACCCCTCGAGCCGCTGCTGTTTCAACTTGTACAGCGCCTCTTCATCAAACAGAGCGTTGCGGGCCTCGGTTACATCAAGTGTCAACAGCCTTTGCCCTTTCTTGACTTCATCCCCCACCTCCGCTTCAATTAGCGTCACCTTCCAACCGGAGTTGTCGTATACCGATTTGATCTCTCTCGGCGTCAGTGTGCCTTCGCCTTTGATCACATAGTTCAACTGCTGATTCACCGCCGTCACAGTCTGCACTTTCGGATACGTCAACTCCTGGTAAGTGTTGGAGAAGAAGGTCACAAGCAGCATTAGTCCAAAGAACAGTGCTGCAGCGATGCCAATGTTTCGTTTGCGCCTGTCACGTAGTACATTTCCGGTTTCCATCATTTAACCTGCCTTTCTACCCTTTCACACCCGATAATTGAATGCCTTCAATTAAATCATTCTCTGCATACAAGAACACGAACACCATCGGGAGCATATATAACACGGCTGCCGCAAAGGCCAGCCCCAGCTCCCCTTCATTAATTCGGGACAAATAGATGGACAACGGTTGCTTAAACGCATCATGCAGAAAGATCAGCGGCTGCTCCACCATATTCCAATAATCAACGAACGCTAGAATGACCAGGGCAGCAATGCCGGGACGCGACATGGGGATAATGATCTGCACGAAGATCGTCACGTAGCCGGCACCATCAATTTTTGCGGCCTCCACATAGGTACTGGGAATGCCTATCATGAACTGCCGGAGCAAGAAGACTCCGAAGGCCGAGAAGATGCCCGGAAGAATAATCGCCGCACGGCTGTCCAGTAGACCAAGCCAATCCATAGCCAAATAATTCGGTACCAACGTCACTTGAAAAGGCATCAGCATCGTTATTATGTAAAGGAAAAATAACGTTTCTCTGCCGCGAAATCGAAATTGCGACAGCCCGAATGATGCCATAGCCGCCACGACGACTTGACCTGCCACAATTGGCACCACCAGCAGCAAAGAATTCCAGAACATGATCAAAAACTGCATGCGTTCAAACAACAGTGCCTTGTACTGCTCCAGACTGACTCGGTCGGGTATCCACTTCAGATTGACATAACCGACATCTGTTTCTTTCATGCTGTAATTAAACCGGGTTTCGGCTTCTGTCATAAAGGAATTACTGACTGTAAGCACAAGTGGAAACAGCATGATCAATGCCAGGATGAGTAGAACGGAGAAGCGCGCGCCTATTTTCAATGTTTCCTTCATGCGAACCTCCATTACGACACGCTTTCATGAAATTTCCGTTCGAAACGGAACAGGATCATCACCACAAGGATAATCGCCGCAGCCATCAGAAAGGATGCGGAGGTAAGCTTCTGGTAATCCAAAGCCTGGAACATGTTATTCATGTAATGCTGGAGAAAATAGATGCTTTCATGCGGATAATCTCCCGCAATCAGGTACGTCTCCCGAAACACCTTAAATGAACTGATGATCGACATGATCGCAACAAAAAATGTTGTTGGTGTCAGACAAACCAGTGTAATAGACCAAAATTTCCGGAACGGCCCGGCGCCATCCAAACC
This sequence comes from Paenibacillus sp. L3-i20, assembly GCF_022180385.2. Classification (GTDB taxonomy): domain Bacteria; phylum Bacillota; class Bacilli; order Paenibacillales; family Paenibacillaceae; genus Pristimantibacillus. The sequence continues at coordinate 854,995 of NZ_BQME02000002.1, read as the reverse complement.
AGCCGCTTCGTAGTAGTCCTTCGGAATGTTCTGCAATCCGGCCAGAAACAAAATCATGTTATAGCCAATCGTCTTCCACAAATAGACCAGTAGCACAACAACACGTGCCCAAGGCGTGTTCATCCAGTCTACGTCTGATCTTCCCCATAGCGTCCAGATCGAATTGACTGCACCAGAGTTATCGAACAACAATTGCCATAATAGAACAATCGAAGCCACTGGCACTACAAGCGGCATAACATATGCGGCCCTGAGCCAATTGCGCAGCGGCAATGCTCGATTGAGCATCAGCGCAAGCGCCAGCGAGATCGTCATCACTAGCGGTACACCCATTAGGGTGAACAGCCCGGTGTTCTGTGCAGCAAGTCGGAAAGATGTGCTCTGTAACAGTTCCCTGTAGTTCGCCAAGCCGACAAACGAGCCTTGCGTGGGACTGTCCATCAGGGAATAATAAAACCCGGCGCCAAACGGCAGCAAATAGAATAGGGCAAATCCCGCCAGACTAGGTAACAGAAATAACAAGGCGATGTTCGTATCGCGATAAAATCTCATTTTCAAAATCTTTCTCATGAGCTCCCTCCTCGGAACCCATCATACGGCGGCAATGTGAAATTCGTATGAAAACCGTTTGAATTTCACAAGAAGATGGTTGGTCGGCTCTATTTTCATATAAAATTCATATCAATGTGGTATGATCGAAAAAAATCGCCAATTAAAGAAGGTGTCTTATGTCTGAATCCATATTGATTGTTGAAGACGACCACTATATTCAAGAGTTGATCGCGGAATATTTGAAAGTGCAGGGGTACCATGTGGACGTTGCCAGTGACGGAGCAGAGGGATACCGAAAGTTTGCCGAGGGGACATTCGATCTTGTGCTTTTGGATGTTATGTTGCCGAATATGGATGGATACTCCATCTGCCGAATGATTCGCAACAAGAGCCGGACGCCGATTATTATGATGACCGCTCTAAGTGAGGAGAAGGATCAATTGCAGGCCTTTGAGCTTCTGGCCGATGATTATATTGCCAAGCCGTTCTCTTTCAATGTGCTTGTCAAGCGGGTCGAGGCGGTCTTGCGAAGATCCCTCCCGGAATCGAAACCGAGGGAAGTGCTTTACGGACGCATTCGACTGGACTGCGACAGCTACAAAGCATTTGTAGATGATGCTCATGTTGATTTAACCGTTCGGGAGTTCTCAATTGTTGCCTATCTGATTGAAAATGCAGGGAGAACGATTACCCGGGAGATGATTCTTGATCGCGTATGGGGATACGACTTTTTCGGCGATACGCGACTGGTCGACGCTCATATCAAAAACATTCGTAAAAAAATGGGGATCACATGCATTGAAACGATTAAAGGCATCGGCTATTTGATGGAAGGACGGCTGGCATGAGCAAGTACAGAAGCATAGCTTTTAAAATTTTTGTGCTAACTAGTCTCGTCCTAGTTGCTTTTGCGCTATTGTTGTATGTAACCTTGTATTTTATTTTGCCTTCCTTCTATTTCCAGAACAAATCCGCCGACTTGAATCAGGGTATTACTCGCTTGCTGAAAACCTTGCCGCAAGAAGACTGGACAGCAGCTGTCCAGTCGCTGGATGACTTCTCCATACGTTACAATGCCTTGCTATTCGTGCAAGATAGCTCGGGAAAATCGGTTTATGCTCCCTTTATTACACAAGGTCATTCACTTCCGCTTCAGGAATCGGTTACGACTACGGAAAAGGAAGGCACTGATTCTACAATCATCATTTCTGATCCGGACAATCTGAGTACTCACTTGCCTGCGGAGCCGGAGATGATTTCCTATACGAATCTACCCTTGCCCGGATACGAATCTCGTGGTTATACGTTGTCTGTGCTGGCTTCCCTGCAGCCGATTGATGAAGCGGCGCGAATGCTCCTGCGGCTCCTCCCGTATATGGCGCTTATCATTCTGGTGATAGCTATACTGGGGGCGCTTGTGTACACGCGCCTAATCGCCCGGCCGCTGATCGGCATTAGCCAAGTAGCTAAGCGTCTGGCCCAACTGGATTTCTCTGAACGATCCCGCCATGATTCCCGTGATGAAATTGGCGATATATCTCGTTCTCTGAACGATCTTTCCATGAATTTGCAGCAAGCTATGCAGGAACTTACTGAGGCCAATATGCAGCTGAAAGATGATATTCAGCGGAAAGAGGAAGATGAGGCCTTGCGGCGGGAATTTATGGACATGATCTCCCATGAGTTAAAAACGCCTATCACGGCCGTATCAGGACAGCTTGAGGCGATGCTGCACAATGTCGGACCATACTCGAATCGAGACAAATATCTGGCGCAATCCCAGCACATTTTGAAAGAGATGGAAAAGCTAGTTTACGAAATTCTCGATATTTCGCGATTGGAGAACCATCGCTTCCAGCCAAGTATGGCCGCTGTGAACGTGTCTGCGCTCATTCAGGAAGCAGCTGAGCAGATTCAGTACATATGCGAGTTGAATGGCATTAGGCTGGAGTCCAATCTCGCATCCGACCAATGGGTAACAGGAGATAAACGTCTGCTGTCCAAGGCCATCTCCAATGTAATGAGCAATGCTGTCCACTATACGCGGAGCGGCGAGCAAATCCGTATCGCCCTGTATGCAGATGCGGGACATGTGTGCTTAAGCGTGTTGAACACTGGGGCATTTATAGAACCAAACGAAATTCCCAAGCTGTTCAAGCCATTCTACCGCATTGAGAAATCCCGAAGCCGCAGGACCGGAGGCAGCGGGCTAGGGCTGTATATCGTCAATACCATACTAAATATCCATCAGTCGGAATACAGCTTGTCCAATACCGGGGAGGGTGTGCTTTTTTCCGTTCGCTGGAATACTAATAACTAGCCTAGGGGTAGATTTTGTAGCGAAGTCTCTCCTTCTTCGCAGCATTTTACAGTGAGGAGGGACTTGCACAGTGCTCCACCGATTCCGGCTCGGCGTTATTCTTTTAGGTAAAGAGCTTTAATCGATTCAGTCAGCACGTAGCTTCCAATCTACTCATCATTAATTGGAAGTCGTTTTCAGTTTTTCTGCCAAACTCTCATACATAAGTTCGATCCTCTCTCCCTATACATAGGTTTATTGTAAGTTTTGGATGTCTCTTCTGCCTTCTACAAATGATATGGCGGCGCTTTTCCTACTACAATGTTGTCAGGATGTACGTCAGTCGGCTCATAGTCATTCATGCGGAGAAGAATATACTCAATTTCTTCTAATGGCAGTTGCAATTGTTGGCTGACCTCATAATTTCCTATATTTTGTACAAGCAGATTCCTTGCTCTATCGATCTTGCCATCCAACCAATTATTTTCTAACATCCACTTTTTTACTAGGTCTAGTAGTTGATTTTGGATTTCCTTATTTGCATGCTTATTATATTTAGAAACGGACTCTGATAGATAGTTATATAGATAAATACCTAATGCCTCACGTTGCTCATGTTTCGACATCCGTTGATACTGCTCATAACTTATGCTGATATCTAGTTCGAGGGTATGATCCCTGCTATCAAAACGTCTGGATGTTTTTCGATCAATACTTTCAGGTAAAACACGCAATACAAAAAAGATATCATAAGGAAACTGCCATGTATTTGCTAATTCCTGTAACGGCAGCAGTTCATCTCTCAATTGACCTACACACGTTCCATATGTATCCAGAGTAAAATCTAGTTTCATGTATATCTCCCTTTCCCACACTTAAGGAGTACCCGGATCAAGTAATATCTTTCGAAATCGCTTCGCACCCTTTAGACAAGAGCCACTGCTTCATACCGGTAAACGCCTGTTCTGCATCCTCTTCATAGAAGACGACCACCTCATGCTCGTACGCATAATTCAATCGTACATAGCCACCTAGTTGCAGATAGAATAGGAAGCAAGCATACTGGGTCTCAATGGACAAATCTGGTGGAAAATCTGCTTTACACATTCCGGCAAGATCGGGTAGTGAAAGCTGGTCCTGCCCTTGTGGCAAACGCAAAAAGAGATGGCTTCGAGTGCCCGTCCACGGTTCAAAATAGACAGCCTCCTCTTGATTGATTCCATACACCTGACGATATATTTCGTCTAGCACCAAGGCGTACATCCCTTCGTCTTCCTGCTCCCGTACCTGCAAGAGTATCGCCTTTACATGCTCCGCATGCCGAGGTAGCCAGAGCAGCTCAGCCACCTGGGGATGCACTGCCAGAAAATCACCGTCCACTGTTGTCCCTATAACAATGCATTCGCCGATTTGTTGCTCAGTAATGGGGCTGTCTTCGTCATGCTCCCATAACCCATACTCGGCAAAAGGTTTAAGAACCTCCGTGTCCGGAAGCTGAACATTCAACCACCCTCTGTAAGTCCCTTCGCCGAATCGCCGCAAAAACCGGAGGTAGCCCGGTGGATAAACAGCGGTGCCTTCCTTCGTAAGTGCTTGGTTTTGGCCATCAGACAGTGGTTTTGGCCGAGATACGATGTACATAAATACTCCTCCTGTTACCAATACAATCATAGGCATAGCTCAGTTTGAAATGAATCGGATCTACTTCATGGAATCACTTCAATCATTCATTTGCCTCTTTTATATGCGTTAGCCAATTGGACTAAATACCAGACCGCCACACCCACAAGAGCTGTGAGCACAAGATTTATGCAGCCAAACACGATCAGCGACTTCGCTTTGCCAGGGCCGATCCAGAAAGCGGCCGCGAGCTGGAAGACGGCGGGTAGTAGAAACGCCAGCCAAGAGCCGGTTATAAGCTTTTCTGTTTTGAAGCTCCACCATACCGCCGAACATGATGCAACAAGCAATATCCAAGTACTGATAAACTTTAGCGCAAACATTATTTCGGCATTCCTCCATTTTCCTTAATTATTCATGATTTCAAGTTAACTAGTCTTCTTCCTTGCAAGATCTACTCGATCTGAACCCGCTCCAGTGCAAGAGGAATATTAATCAGAACCTCTTTCACATACTTTGCATTTGTGTAAATCCTGCTATTTGACCACAAGTCCGTATTTACTGAAAATCCACGATTTACGCAAGTCTTGAATCACATCATCGCTAATACGCACAGAAGGCTTTTGCTCCTTCATAGCATCTGTGTCATGCGCCGAGAAGCGAAGCGGCTTTGTCATTTGTTTTATAAAACCCGTTATTTCATCAAAAAACGTATAAGTTAACAGCTTGTGGTCCCGAATATCCTCATAGATATAATACTTCCCTTTTTCATCTTCCAAATCAATTTGAAAGCCTTTAGGAAATGAAAGTAATATACACGGGAGTTCATCCTCTGCCCATTGTCCGTAATAGGGAAAATGAATACCTTCATTTCTCGCAAAAAATCCGGAGTTTTCATTATCAGACGTAACAGAAATGGAATAAACAAAAAAGGGATGATAATCATTTCTTTTTTCCTCAGCCGCAAAATACTGATAAAATGTCTGATACGCCTCATACACCCCATTCTGATCATGTTCTGTCTGATCATAATTGGTAAGACGAAATTTCGTTTGCTTATGTTCAAAAAGCTTCAAAACGCTTTTAAACTCTTCCGGCGTTATGAAGAATTTAAGTTTATAAAATCCGCCGTTCTTTAATTTGTCCATCCCTTTCCCTCACCGCCAAGTATTAAAATGTTATCCCAGACGCCTTAGCTATTTTTGGTTAACTACTACATTGATCATCTCTATTTAATGCTATGAAGCGTGCCTATTCAGCTCATGTATGATCAGAATTCATATTTCCCAAATCGTTTTCTGAGAGTTTCTTCATGTGGTATCCACTCCGAATCACACCATAAAGACATTGATACGAGTTCTGACAGCTTATCTACGGCTTGTGGCGGACTCGTAATGCTAATGAAGTCGTCAAAATCTTGATCACGGATATCCAATGCTTTCCTTAAGTAGTCATCATTAAGAAGCTCTTCTCTGAGTTCTTCATATTCATCCCTCGTCCACTGTTCACAAAAGATTCTTTCAGCCTGAATATCTCCATACTCGAAAAATGACAACTCAAAAATTTCCTCATTTATATATCCGGCGGTCATTACTGGCTCATCGATAAGTTGGGACAACGTTTTACCGATCTTCTTCACCGTACCCCATACAAAATATTCGTGGAGAACGCTGATCCAGTTCTCGTTGCTTTTGCTTACGTACATGACAACTTTATTCTCTTGAGCCTCATTATTTTGCTCGCCTAATACTATGGCATGCTCTTTGCTTAGCTCTCTTAATGCTTCGACAGTCTTTTCAAGGTTTTTCGACTTAATATGCAAATTTGCGAATGATCTTCCCACGAAATAGCCTCCTTTAATCTCATTATTACTCATCCTGATTCTTGTTTATATCCTATAGATTGGTTCTATGTATCTTATTTCCATTATAGTAATCTATTCGACTGTCCTGAGTCATCCTACTTTTCACCTGAATTTTGGAAATGACCTTTGCGAGGGTAAAGATATAACTTTGTCCGTTTAGCACAATCTCCAGCTCCCCCCTCATTAAATTAAACACAGCTTAATTCAAAATAATTATCGAACTTTCATAAATTTACACAAAAGGCCACCGAAGTAATCGGCGGCCTTATTATTGATGATTCAACTATCGTTGTCTGTCTAATTTCATCAAGCTCTTTTTTCTTCTGTTCAACAATTTTAATTCCTTTTTATACATCTCCCCGTATTCTGGATCAACATTCGTGGATTAAAAGGATGATTAGGATTTAGCCAAATTACTAATATCCTTACTCTCGAGAATAGATTGGTCATACCCTTTAGTAACGGTATGGATCATTGCAATACCTAGCTCCTCTAAAGACACTGTAACGTTTGGGAATAGTCTTCTTAGAATAGGAAATAGCCACATAAATGCATAATAAGATTTATGCGTATTTTTTAATCCCTTTATTGGATTAATGTAGGCAGGGCGAAACATGTATGCTTTTTTGAAAGGCAGCTGCATGAGGTGATTTTCTGTCTTGCCCTTCACTCTTGCCCACATCCTTTTCCCTAGCTCTGTACTATCCGTCCCCATTCCCGAAACATAGCAGAACACCATATCTGAGTTCAAGCCTGCGAGCACTTCTGCCATATGCACTGTAAGATTAAACGATAATCGTGAGTACTCCTCCTCCTTCAAACCAACAGAGCTTACACCCAAGCAAAAGTAGCATGCATTATAATTGCTTAATTGAGACTTGATTGCAGATAAATCAAAAAAATCTTTGTGGATGATTTCAGTTAATTTGGGATGTGAAACGCCGCATGGTTTGCGGTTAATTACTAAAACATGTTCCACATCAGCATGCTGCAGGCATTCATGTAATACTCCCTCGCCTACCATCCCCGTAACACCTGTAATTATCGCTCTTATTTTCACGATGGATCCCTCCTTTTCTCAATTAAATTGTTATTAACTATTCGTCTGTCCATAGTGAAACTTGTCTTCCGCTGCCATTAGCCTAGAAGCGACGAGAATAGCCTGTGCGTCTATGTCTAGTATATAGTGATCAATCTGCCGCTTGGATTGTACAAGAGAGGGAACAACGTCAATGTCACTTCTTATTTTATTATTATTGTATATATAGTATGGTTCCTAATTACTTTTGTGTCAACACATTGTTCTAACACATCAACACCCCGCCTTTTTGACCTGGGTGAAGCAGCGAACTTGTACCTAAATGTGCCGTGCGGCAGCATTACTGCCTCTTAAAATAACTTGCATTTTGCTACCTTAAAGCTCTGCAACGTGGGCTCCTGGGCAATTTGAAAAAATTTTATCAACCATCCTCAAAATAAAAACCCTAATAGGTCTTAGAGGCTCCTAATCACACTTATTCCACACGCCCTGCATCATATTGCTTAAAATATCCCATAATGCGCGCTTGGAAAAGAGCCGTTGGCTGTGGATACAGCCCATGTAGAGGTTTTTTACCTCTAACTAGACCTGTCCATACTTGATGTCTATTCAACATGGGATGATTCATTTCATGATGTAACATTTTGAATTGCCAAAATGATTCGTTTGAATGAATTAGTCATCTCTCCCGAATCTATCAGTCATTTCTCTCAAATTGTGAACCTTTCTATCATTTTTACATAGCATGAAGAATGTTAGATAAAGGAGGTGAGCTAATATGTGGATAGACGTAGCGCAAGTGTTGGGTGTGGATCTTTCGTTTGCTTTAGAAATTATCCGGAACTTGATTGAAACGGGTACACTCCCGCCGGAGCTTGAACCGATTCGGGGACTACTGCTTAGCCTGATTAACCTTGGTTTGATTGATGTCGCTGTTGCTTTGTAATGATGAGGAAAAGTGTATCTGCACGAGTGGCAGATACACTTTTCCTATGTTTTATGTAAGCTGATATTTTCCTGTTCTGTACGTTCAGGTGAAAAGAGGTGAGCTAGATGCTAAGAAAATTGTGGTTACAGGAAAAAAAACGCCTGCTAATTTCCTCCATACTATTCTCCTTTGGTCTGTTACTGGGTACACTGCTAGGAAGCTTTGTGAATATACACCCCGATATGTACTACCGTCCGGAACAGGAGATCGAATGGTATAGACTTGCTCTTAATAATATTGCAGTAGCTCTCCTCATTGCTGGTACTGGTTTTCTGCTATCCATTCCTACCATCATCATGCTGTTGTTTAACGGGCTTATGATCGGATTCATCATCATGCTGTCTACGGCAGTGCATTCCTTTCCGACCATTTTGGCCGGTCTGCTTCCGCACGGCATTTTGGAAATTCCAGCCTTGCTGTTAGCTGGGGCCATCGGACTGCGACCGCTAGGCTTCTTTGCACGGGCGATTAAGCTACGCGAGAAGATTCAATGGGGGAAGGAAGCAAGACAAAGTGTAGCTTTGTTTGCTGTCGTAACGGTTATGCTGATCGCCGCCAGCCTGATTGAAGCCCATATTACTCCGGTTATCATGAACTTGACACGTTAAATGTCCCCCGCACTCTATTGGGTACAATAAATAAGGGAACAGCTCCCTCGTGGCAGTCTGCTCCCTAATTATCTTTATTCTCCTTGTACTTTGACATTTTCCTTTCACTTGAATTAATGTTACGGTTGAACAGTTCCCGCCGTGAACATCTACATGTGTCCCTGAATTTTCTTGCATACATATTGATAATCTTTCGGTATAGCCTCCGCTCTTGCCATCTGTTGTTTGTATTCTCGCTTGCTATCTTACCTACCAGCAGCTAGAGTGGCACTGTAGGTTTCAGATAAACGATTCTTGAAGCCGATTAGGTCCTACTTGAATGCAGTTACGGTTATCATTTTATTTATACCATTATTTAAAGAGATATTTATAATAGGCTGGAAATTCGCGTATTATTGAGTAAATATCTCTAATCTCAAAGATGTTGGCATGAGCGGAATACACTTCTTTCATATCCATTTTTCTAAATGCTAATTTTGTCCGAGATACATGAAAATATTGAGTAATAACCATGACGGAGTCTAATTCTAAGTCATCCATAATCTTGCTAGTATTTTGAGCAGTCATATATGAGTTGTACCCGTTGTTATCTTCAATAATTTTATCTTCCGGTATCCCTTTATCTATTAAATAAGATTTCATGACCTTTGCCTCATCGAAACCTTCCTTACCTATACCACCACTTACAATAATAAAAGTAAAATAGCCCCTCTCAAAAAGTTCCATGGATTTATCTAATCTGGCTTTTAACCGCTCAGAAGGTTGTCCATTAACTTCTACTTTATTTCCTAAAACTACAGCTGCATCAACAGCTTTCAATTCATCATTCAACCCATCAATGATCACGAAAGTAGTGTGAATGATAAACCAGATGAAAAAACTTGCTACTACTATTAAAGATCGTTTGATAAAATTAAAGTTCAATCTCTCACCTGCAATCTCTCATTTTTTATCTATAGAAACTTTTGATTGTAATTTACAGTACAAATTTCTCAAGAGCAACAGCAACACCATCGTTATCATTTGATTCGGTAATATGTTTTGCACAATTTTTCAGCTCAATTATCGCATTTTCCATAGCGATCGGATATCCGCACGTTTGAAATAGTCCTAAATCGTTAAAGTCATCACCGAACACCATTACATTTTCTGGACTCACCCCAATATCGCTCAACACATATTGCACAGCATCTTCCTTTGAGGCTGATTTGTGCATAATTTGTACCAATACTCCTCCATCGGTTGCGATTACGTTCACATGGTCGCCGAATTGATCGATAAAACCCCTACATGTGCTGTAACCTACAACCACTATTTTGGTCGGGGATAGTGTACGAATAAAGTCTTTATCCACCACCTGAGGTTTAGAATCATTTGAACGGATACCGAAATGACCATTTTGCGAGTCGGGAATTGGTGTACATGTATACCATAAGTCATTGACCTCGTATGTAATTGACGATTGGGGTGCATGTAACTCGATGAAATTGTAAATCTGTTGGCTAATCTCCATCGAGATACTAATGTGCCGCTGAGTTTGCTTAGACTTGCTTGTTGTAAGAGCACCATTGTAATAAACCAAGTAGTCTACAAAAGGAATTTTCTCTACAAATTGATTAGCCGCCCTAGGCGGTCGTGCCGTGGCTACGATAATATGAATGCCAGAATCATAACATCTTTTTACAGTCTTATAATTTCGATGAGATATTAATTTGTTACTATCGAGCAAGGTTCCGTCCAAGTCCAATACTATTGCCTGTATGTCCAAGATCTGCATCCCCTCTCAAATAAAGCCCGAGTTCTATTTTCCCAATTATAAACTATTACAAGTACACCTGATAAATTCACTATTGAAATACTTTTCCCATAATTTCAACGAAGAAAGGAGCAGCTGCCTCAGCAAGCTGCTCCTTATTTTTAAACTATCGTCTCCCGTTAGCGCAAAACTTAGTTTTCCGTTAGATAATCGAATGAAGTGGAAATGTTATCTCTTTTTAATTGGTATCCAAATTTCCCCTGTAATATGTCCTTGCATTCCATAATACATTTCTAAACTCGGGCCTTCAACCTGTTCGTATTCAGATGTCGGGAACCACTCGGAATATATTCGTTCCCATAGTTTTTGCAAATCGCATTGCGGATCGGGGAAAATAGCCCATGTTAATGCCGGGACAGAAAGCTTTGTAAATCTCTCTGGAATTTCAAGTCCCTTTGGCAAATGATAACATATCATGTAATTGAAAGATTCTGCAGTGTGATCATATAAGGCAGCGTGCAATACGGTGTTACTAAACCGTCCCAGTAATTCGTTCATTAGTTCAACGCTGCCATCATCATCACATTTTTTACGGAATACAGGAACTTCAGAAAATGCTGTTTTCCTGTCCGAATTTATAAGTCCATAAACTCCAAACATCTCAAAAGACCCTTTTTGTTCAATTCGGTAATTCATTTCGATATCTCCTTTTATTGAAATATGAAAGGACATTCGAGGATAGGCTTTGAGAGAAACGCCTTTGTTCCGCGCAGATATCGGCATTATTCCATGAAGATTTTTAAACGCCCGTGCAAACGCAGCTGGCGAATCATATCCATATTTCATAGCTACATCAATAACCTTTGCATCTGTTGTCTGCAGTTCAAATGCTGCCAATGTCAACCGTCGACGACGAATGTACTCAGATAACGATACTCCAGTAATAAACGGAAATATTCTTTGAAAATGATAAGTAGAGCAACAAGCTCTCTGCGCTATTTCATCATATGAGATATTGTCCGCTAGGTTTGTTTCGATATATTCCATGGCGCTTTTCATCCTGTCCAACCAATCCATCGTTTAACCTCCCTTCCAGATAAATTTTATCGCAAATAAAAAATGAGCTCTGTGCATTTTCTGCACAAAAAAGTCATAGTCTCAGCTATATTCACACCCATATAACCAAATAATAAGCTTTCCGCACATTCGAACTAACATTAATACCTCGTATTTCGTGGTTTACATTAATTTTTTTGTCAAAATGATTTCCAAAGGTTCACCCTCCAGCAATAAACATCCCGCATCATGATACCCTAATTTTCTGTAGAAGTGCTGCGCCTCTTCATTAGCTTGAGTAGATGTCATGACCAATTTAAAGCCCATCTGTTTCATTTCCTCTTCCCAAAAGAGGACGACTTGTTTGCCTGCACCTTTACTCCGATAAGGCTCGTCAATCCAAAGCAAATTCATAAACGGTGTGTTGTCCCAAAAATATCCAAATCTCATCCATCCCATTCTACTTTTATCCTCGTTCAGCAAAATATATATTTCATTTGCTCTAATTTTGGGTACTATTAAACTTTCAGCTATATGTCGGTCATGTTCTCGAATATATTCATAATCTGATTCATCGGCTGCTACTATCTTCATCTGTTTCTCCCTTTTCACTAAATTAATTAATAAGCTTGAATAGAATAACATTTCATTTCATTTCAGCTTCTATTATAATATTTTTATAAGGAATTATAACCAAATAATTGAAAAGGTTTGATTATATGAAAGTCACTCGAAATCCAATAGAAATTCACCCTCCTGTAGCCCCTTATGTACATCAGATTGAAGTAACTGGACCTAATAGATGGTTAACATTATCAGGACAATTAGGTATGGGAGTAGATGGGGCTGTACCAGAAGATTCGATAGAGCAATTGGAATTGGCATTACACAATATTCGTAAAAACCTTGAAGCTGCCCAAATGGAGGTTCATGATCTAACAAAACTCGTCTTTTATTTAGTTGGAAATTTTGACGCTGATCAAAGAAAAAAAATTACAAATGACTTCCTTGGCGATCATCGTCCTTGTATGACACTACTATATGTAGTCGCACTTGCTGCACCTGTTTTCAAAGTAGAGATCGATGCTTGGGCATGCAAAGAAATCGTATTAACCGAACAGAACGGTATTCATAACCCTTAATTCTTATGGATAGATAACAAATTCCGTTGCTAAGAAGACAGGTGTGAGCGGATAAAAATACTGAATTTGCACTTCCTGCCCGACTTTTAAATCATGAAGCGATAAAAGTTTTTTTTGTTGATCGTCGACATATTTGAATACACGTGTATCATTTTGGCGTACATACAAGACACTCATATTTTCATGTGGGGGATCAAAATATACAAGATAGTCCATTTTCATCCCACCCACAATGCTATCATTTAAATTTTCCACATCGATTTTAACGATTTCTGTTATTTTAGTTTTGTTCGTTGTAAAAATACGATCATCTTCAAAAAAATCTCTTTCGAAGACATGGGTTGTTACTTCCTTCGGAGGAGTGAAGGGATTCTCGCCTGAATTGGGACCTTTGTTCTTGCCTCCTGTGCAACTTGAAAGTAGAACTAAACCAACAGCGAAGAGAAGAATGTAATATTGGTTCATAATAACCTCCTTAGCGACCCATATGGGGATATATTGAAGTAGACGTTACCTTTTTCAAAAAAGTAGCGGTAAACATCGTCCTAAATTGGTCAACCAATTATATAGTAAAAGAGGTGTGTTCCTTAAGCCATTAGCTTTTAGAACACACCCTTTATAGATTTACCTAAATGGAGTAGGTTTCGAAGTATGCTGTGAAATAGCTTCGACAATTACATCCCAGTCGTCATAATGAAGCTCATGCCCCGTACCTTCCAGTGTCAATAGAGCTGCTCCCGGAATTTCGTTCACAAGATTTTGCCCATGTGCAAAAGGAATGATAGGATCTTCCGTTCCGTGTATAACTAAAGTGGGTGCGCCTATTTCACTCGTCCTCGCTAAATACGATTCTCCACCTGAGACCACGCCGTGATTCTCCATACTGACCAGATTGTTGCTTCTATTCACATCTTCATTAGCCAAATTATTAATCCTTTTCTCATCGAATAGATGTTTTGAACCGATTAAAACTTTTGATCTACCGATTGTATAATTTATTACCGATTGTTTATTCGTCCAGTCAATCGCCTCCGTATTCGAGAAAAATGCAATGACTTTCTCCTCCATTGGAGGAAGATGCGGCGCAAAATTGGACGTTGCTAGCAGGGTAATCGTTATAACTCTCTCTGGATGCCGCAAAGCTATCATCTGAGTCAACATTCCACCCATAGACATGCCTAGAATATGCACTTTCTCAATCCCATAAGCATCCAACACTCGAATAGCATCATCTGCCATGTCTTCAAAAGTATAACCCGGTTGACCAAGTTCGTACGTTGTAGACCGTCCTACATCGCGGTTGTCATAACGAATAACAAAACGCCCCTCATCCGCTAAACGCTGGCAAAACTCTTCTTCCCACCAAACAAGTGAAGATTGAGCTCCCATAATCAGTAAGATAGCAGGATTTGCTCGTTCTCCAAAACTATCCGTACATAATTCAATTCCATCTATTTTTATTAGCTGTTCGTTCATGTCAAATTCCTCCCTTATTGGACAAAATAAAAAACACAGGCTATAGCCTGTGTTTACAGTAATCGAAAAAAGAAATGCGAAATGAACATTACATGTTTCATTCCAATTTCTTTACATTTAGTCTATACGGAATATGGATAAAGTGTTCCCTGTCTCCAACCGTATAAAACTTAAATAGGTTACCATGGAGGCAGATCCTTTTCCGATTACTATGCACACAAAATAGCCTTAAACCACTATTTCATTTCTTATGCAAAAAGTATCGAAAAATTAGTTAACCACACGTAACCCCTCCGTTCGTATTAATTATTGCAATCCTAACATAGGAATAATTTTAAAGTCAATGCTTGGAAACATCTCTAAGTCAGCTTTACCTTCCTTTAGAAGCCTTTGAACTCGGATAGAGCTTGTATAGCTGTACTCAATCGTAAATGGTAATTAACTTATTTGTATAAAATGAGACTTGATTCCATCTACAATCGCTTGTGCAGTCACATTCTGATGTTCGTCGCTCAGCATAGCCGTTTCGTTGCTGTTGTTTGTAAGGTAGCCTATCTCCAGCAAAATTGCCGGGCTATTGGTTTCCATGATTACTTTCCAATCACCTTTTCTGACACCACGATCTTTGAATCCAGTGGCCTCTAACAAATGTTTATGAACCTCATCAGCAAATGCAAAGCTTTCATCTGTATAGTAATAGGTTTCCGTTCCAGATACATTTGCATCAGTGAATGTGTTTCCATGGATTGAGATAAATGCATTAGACCCAAGTTCATTTGCCATTTTCACACGATCTCCTAGACTAACCGAAGTATCTTCCGTACGTGTCATGTGCACTTCGAATCTATCATCCTGTTGAAGTAGCTCAGATACCTTTTTTGTTAATGACAGTGTGTAGTCTCGTTCGTAATTGCCACTGGCTCCTTCTGCACCTGGATCATGTCCACCATGCCCTGCATCAAGGACTATTTTGAAACGTTCTGTACCTGTTGGAATATTATTTACATCTTTATTAGGTGCAATTGTTGAAGGTAATTGTTGATTTACCTCACTAGAAGAATCTACTAAACTAACACTTGACCAAATAACGCCTACCAAAATAATAAAACTTATCAAAAATAGCATGTAGCTGCGATTCGCTCGTGTTCTGCTTAACCTTTTCATTACTGTAATCTCCTTCTATCAGTCGCTTAGTAAAAGTAGTCCTTGTAATCTCTTCGGCCTTTCATCAGTGTACAGCCCAAATATATGATAAGTAAGTTGGACTTGTATTGAACTTGTAAAGTTTTTGAACCTTTCAATTGGTTAAGAATTTGCTTTTACATGCACAACAAAAAAGCCAGTTGCAGATGCATCTGACTCCAAAGGTCTATTGTAGTAAATCATTCATAAGAAAAAACTAAGCGCAGCCAGTAACCCTTATTAAAGCCCTCAAGCGTAATGGAACTGATCAAAAAAGTTAAACACTTGAATTAAGCTACGATAGTGGACAGCAGCCGGTATTCTATTGGAGACAGTTCATTTAGTTTTTCCTCAGCTCTACCATGATTATAGCTCAATTTATGACAGTGACATGATTCAATCCGTATCTACAAGCAGCCTCATTCTCCGATAAACCAATCTCCAAAACTCCATTAACCACTTTAAGTCGAATATCCTTTTTGTACTTAGCCATAAAAAAGAACCGCACCCCCTTCAACTGGACTAGTATATCTTGTGTCCAACTTTTGGGTGCGGTTCATTATAGTAGGCGGTCTATTCATTTTTTATAATTCTAGTTGTAAAGGAAGTGAATAAGTCTCATTTTCATAAATATATTGCATAAGTCCAAAAACAATGGTCTTATCATTATTTACTTTAAACTCTAGTAAATCACCGAAAACTAATTCTTCATTAGGCATTAGTGTAGTCTTTTTTTCGACAGAACTAAATGAATGTGCGTCAGATTTTTCTTGGGAAGTTATCACAGAAACTAAAGGGCTTCCATGTGTAATTAAAACTTCTTTATTAGTTAAATTTATAAATCCCGGAAACCATACAATACTTCGTTTACTTCGGTGGAAAGCATTGCCCGTTGCTGGCAGAAGCTACATCTGACGAGCCTGTATAAACCTATTACTGAATGCAGTCAATGTACTAAACGCGACCTAAGCGTAAAGTTATTATATCTTTGTCTATTAGCAATTCAATCGTTGACACATCTCTGCCCGAACGTTCAAGAATGTGTGCAAATAATAATCACTTCACTAATCCATTTGCATTCATTATCGAACTAGTATCCAAAAAAGCTTCCCCCCTCATGGAGTAACGAGAAGGGAAGCTTGCAATTAGTCAAACTTAATTTTTGGGGATATCATTTAAACTTGGGACATAATCAGCAGCCTTGTTGCTCTCTAACGTTTGTATTTCTTCATTGAAATGAGCATGATTCTGCTGATTGTTTTTCTTATCTGCTTTGTTATCCTCACGGTCATACTTAGGATCTGCATCATTTTTTGGCATAGCAATCACCTCCACTCATAGTTAATATGAGAAAATGACATGCATTTTATCCCATTTATCTGAACTTAATTAATAGATAAGTCCTAATTGCAGCAATTATAATTGCGTTTCTGCTTCAAGTTATTAATTATTTCTCCCTCCTGCTTACCAACAAATCGTTCAACAATTGCAGAAACATTTTGTTCTTTTGTTTGTTTTAAAATAGCTCCATACACAGTCGAATTATGCTAGGTATCTAAAGGGGAAATTTGATAGGACTACTTACCTTTAACTTGTTGAGCTCAACACATTTCGGCACGCATTCACTCTGTCGAAAAAAATGGTTATATGTCCCACAAATGATAAATTCGAACTATTCCAAACAGTAGATTTAACATGATATCTTGTTATTGTAAATCTCGCTTGTCTATAACGTCTAAAATGGGAGGTATACGCCAGGTTTGCAATGGTATGCTCTAGGAAGTATTGCAAGGTTTCTAAAATTTATAAGAAAAGGATCGTGAGATGATGAAGAAAAAATTAGTGCCAGTGATGTTGCTCCTAGCTTTAATCTTTGCCCTTATACCTGTTACCTCAGTTTCTGCATCAGCGTATACAAAATCCATTACTGGCCAAGGCAGATTGGCCATTCACATTGATGCCCAGAGCGATGCTCCTCCTGAATATGGTCCAGTTCTCTGGTATCAGTATCAAGTGAAAAATAGCGCTGGTGTTACTGTGTTTTCTTCGTCGATCGGCGGAACGTCCACCGGTAGCCTTAACAATCTTCCTTACGATACGTATACGCTCTATGTAACAACAAATGCTTGGACTTACGTTTCTGCTATTTATCTTGCATTCTTTTAAAGAAGTTATATAATGATTTGTCAAAAACCCCTCCATTGCCTAGCGCTGCTTACAACAGCAATTTAGGTTTTCTAGAGGGGTTTTTCGTTTTGTCGGTCAAACAGAATCATCTAGTTGGCATTCTTAATCCAACACATGTAATCGACCAACTCCGACTTAGTAAGCTGCATATAGCGCTGACGAACACAGATCCCTGTCTAATGTGCTTAAATGGCATCTAAATCTCGTCTAAAGACTTGTGCGATCTTTTGTAAGGCCTATAAACCTTAGTTACACTAAAAAAATGATTATGAAGCTCTCGGTTCTTTCGGATTTTATTTTGGTGTATACCTATTCCGTCTGGGTCAATTATTTTAGATTACCGTAGCATAAAGTATCGACTTGCTCCAGAAAACATAAGCTAGTAGAAAAAATCATATGTGAACCCCAGAATTAATTACATTATAAATAATATTAGATCGTTCTATGGTGTCGATATCAATTGGAGGTAGTAAAATACTATCATCTAGAAGAGTTAACGAAGGTGTTTTTGCATTAGCTGAATTGGTAGCATTTACATAAAGCACACTACCCCCGACATAATTGGCATCAACAATTTCATCCATTAATTGAGCGTCTGTAAGGATGATTCGATCAGCGATCACATTTCCTGTGGATTCAATTTTTATATTTCCATTGGACAAAGAAATAGAGTCACTTACATCTAAAATTTCATCCATTAATTCACCATCTGTTATTAGAACTTCGCTTGGCGCAGACCCCTTTTTGTTGAAATTACCTGTATCATTTATATTAATATTAACGCTGCTTCCTATTCCATTAGCCGCATCTACTACTTCATCAACTAGTTCACCGCCAATAATTTCAAGTTTATTTCCAGAAACTTTAGCTGATGACGTTATCGAGAGATCAATAACGGTATGGGTAAAATCATCTTCAATATCCACGGTTTCATCAATAAGTTCACCTTCGGAAATTTTCACTTCTTCACTATCCACATTACCAGTATTGTTCAAACTTATTTTTATTATAGAAGAATTAGAAATTTCACTATCCATTGCCTCGTCAATTAATTCTCCTTCTTCAATAAACAACTGTTTTCCATAAAAATTTGAAGAAGCATTAAAATCGATTCGAATAGTTGACGTATAATATTTCTCACCATCTAAGATTTCATCGATTAACTCACCCTCATAAATAGATAATAGGGGACTAATAATATTTGAAGTCCTTACTATACTAACATCTATAGTTGAAGCAGATAGATTTTCCATATCCAGCATTTCATCAATAAGTTCACCATCATCTATGTTTACCCTAGAAAGCGCATGAACGTTTCCAGTATCAACAAATTTCACTTCAATTTCACTTGATTCTATGTCTTCAGAGTCAATAGATTCATCAATTAATTCACCATCTATAATGGTAGTTGATAAGGATGCTACGTTACATGATCTATCAAAATTAATAGTAATTTTACTATTTTCTATTACTCTGCCATCTACAATTTCATTAATTAATTGACCTTTATATATTCTAAGTATCCCCCTATCTGCATCTGTTTTCGATTTTATGTTAGCGCTTTCAATAATATTAACATTAATCTCTTTTGCGTTAATCATAGTGGAACCTGAATCAGGTACGTTTATAACACTTTCAATCAAACTTCCACCGCCAATATGCAGTATAGAGCCATTGTTAGCTAAAGTAACATTTGCTGAATTTGTGATAGTAACATTAACACTACTATTAGAAGCAATAGTACCAATGATTAAGTCCTTAATTAAAGCTGGTTCTATAGAAGATAAATCTTCAATCATATTGCCATTTTCATCGTAGTTTTTTTCTCCTACAATAAGAGTATTTATAAGCTCTACATTAGCGCTATTATCAATATTTATAGTAACTGAGGCGCCCTCACCTATATTTCGAATTAAACTAGGGATAAGTGAACTTGAGTCTTGATCAAAATGAAAATTTTCAAATGTTGAATTTCTAAAGTCTGAAATTGAAATGACAATGTTTGAATTTGGCTCTACATCGATTGGTGATGGTGAAGGAAATGCGGTTTTTTCACCACCATTTTTTTGTATATAAATGCCTTCATACATTTGGGAGGGGGGAGAAGATGGGATAGGTAGTTCTTTATCGTAGGTTACATTTCCAGATCCAGTTTCTTCAAGAATCAATCCTCCGACTTTTTCCACGATTATATCACCGGATCCATCATTAATTAACACTTTTTTGCTAACATTTTTAATTGTTATATGACCAGCATCATCCATTACCTCAATATTACCATCGACTCTGTTGACATTAATATGGCCGGATCGATCAAGTATTTCTACGGAAGTATTTATATTTCTTAAGTCAATATTGCCTGAGCCATCCTCTATCTCTAACGATTGAATAAAACTGGGAGTACCCAAAAGGTCAATATTATTGACTTTTATATCCCCCGATTTGTCTGTTATGGATAAATCACTTATGTTTTTTATATAAATGTCTTTTTCATTATCCGTAATAGATACTTCTCCAGAAAGATCATATAATTCTAGAATGCTTTTTTCATCAATAATTTCGATTTCTAAGTTAGGCGGCAACGTAACTAATAAATCTATAAGATCATTTGTTTCTACCTTTCGATTTATTGATAAATACGCTATATCCAAATCTTGAGTTAAGGTAAAGTTTATATGATCGAGATTGTTACTAGTTGTTAATTTAGCATCTATCGATGTAGCATTAGGAGTGCCTCGAATTGTGAGCTTGTTGATTGAAGAATGAATAACTAATTGTGTTATATTGCTTTGAGGTAAAGACAATTGTTGGGCAGAGACAATAGCTGGAGTTGTAAGGATAGAAGTGAACGCCAAGATAATAACAAGAACTAATGACAACGCTTTCATAAAATTCATCCTTGGTAATATTTAGATTTATTTGCATTATATAATGGAATATCGAAATATGTAAATTGAAGGTTAAAAGTTTTTATGTTGTTAATTATGTTAAAAAATGATCATTAATTAACGCACTCGGATTTCGCTGTTATATCAATCTTTCGCTCGCTACATTTGACATACTTACTCACTTTTTCCCTTAATAACAGTTGGAATGTTCCAAATTCTACTTTCTTATACCGCAGTAAAATGAAAGTGCAACTCATTAACGAATACCGTCGATGCTCCGAGGCAGAACCACTGAAAAAACAAAATTAGAAATTTAACTTTTCGGAAATCGGAACACGTTCTTGTGTTTGGCAGATGACAAGAACATTGTCCGATAACAAAAAAAAGCCCGCGATTGTACGCGGACTTGACTCGGATATTGTAATCAATGCAGATTGTTGACAAAAAACGCGAAATCCATTCATCTACGCAGCATTGCAATTACTTTATTTCACTTCAACTACAAATGAACTGATAAAAGATTTACCGTTTCGTTGAAATTGCCCCCAAATTTTATATGTCCCGGTATTAGGGAAAGTCGTCATGAACTTCGCATCCGGACCTTTCGCTTTTTCCTCCATTGGGTGTACATGCAAGTACTGCTCTGTATCTTCGCTTAAGATCACAACATGCCCAACTGCGCCTAGGTAAGGCTCTAGATCCGTTATCGGATCTTTGGACTTCGCATCCGAAAGTTTGAAGTTTAACTCAATTTCTTTGCCGGCTTCTGGATGATTGTTTTCGAGTGTAATTTCAACACCGTCCACAATCACGGAATGTTCATCCGATGGTTTAATCGGAACTTGTTCAGCGACTAGCCCTTCCACCTTAATCCATTCGGACTTCGTTGTGGCGGATCCGCCAGTAGGAATATAGTCGGCGAATAGCTTATAATCTCCACCGGAAGGGAACGATGTCATAATTTCGAATTGCCCATTCCCCTTATACTCCGGATGGATGTGGTCAAAGTAAGATAAATCTTTGCTAACCGCGATGAGATGGAGCTTCTTCTCGTGATTAATATCGAATTCCCCGATGGCCTTTCCATCCGTATCTAGAATATGTACGGTTATTAAGGTATTCTCTCCGGATTTCGGCGTTTCTTTAGACCATTTCCAATCAGCTTTCGTCTCTAGCTTCTTAGTCTCGCCGGCATGTTCTTCTCCATGAGCTTCTCCGTGCTCACTGGTACTGGATGCAGCAGGTGACACTGCTTGAGAATTCCCGCCATGAGTACCATGATTATCTGTTTCTTGATTACTTTGTTTCCCGCAAGCAGCGACAAGAACTAGTACAGTTAGCAATCCGATCAAATAGATTCGTTTCATTTTAGCCTCCATGATAGGAATAAATTTATACTTTTGCTCTTTGTAGACGTAGCACATTCAGTACAACGGAGACGGAGCTTAAAGCTATAGCTGCTCTGGCGAGCCATGATGCAAGGAATCCGAGCGCTGCGAATGAAATACCGATGACATTATAAGCAAACGCCCAGAATAGGTTTTACTATGGACTCCTTTACCGTACCGTATCCAGGTCTTGAATTTTCTTATCCTATTGGGACATATTTACTTGAGAAGGGTCAAAGTTGACGAATACTTGCTCCATGGCGAAATTTATGTTCGCTTGTGCAACGCCTACAAGCTTATTCAGGCCTTTCTCTATACGGTTGGCACATGCTGCGCAAGTTATGACAGTGCTCTGTAGTGTGGCTTGTTGGGTATAGGTACTACTTGATTAGAACTGCTCATGATCATAACCTATTCCTCTGACATATTACCATCTTAATTATGTGAGGTTTTCATTTCACGACATCGTAGCCCTGTTTCTCAATCGTTTCGACAATGGTGTCCAATGTAATTTTACTGTCGTCATACACCAATTCAACCAAGCCTGCGGCTTTATCAACAGTCGCCTTTGCACCGAGAGCTTGGACTGCACCTTCAATATTACTAACACAACTACCACAAGTCATTCCTTCTACATATAACAGTACGTTTTTCATTTTTAATTCCTCCGTCTCATTCATTTCGTTAATTTGTTAACCGTAAAAGTAGTTCGTCAATCACTTGAAGCTCGCCCAATTGAATCATCTTGACGATACAACTCTTTAAATGACTCTCAAGCAGCATCTTGCCCATGCTATTTAATGCGGACTGAACGGCTAAGATTTGGTTCAGTACATCGGCACAGTACACATCTTTTTCGATAAAACCCTTGATTCCTCTGATTTGTCCTCCGATACGATTCAGCCGCGAAATCAGTTTACCTTTAACTTTATGTTGGCTTTTTCTCTCGTCTCGTGTCGAACAGCAGCACATTTCTTTCAACTCTTGGTTAAGAAAGAGCATCTTCATAACCTTTACAAGTTATTATACTTTACCCCCCTAAGGTATATTTACAACAAAATAATAAATTACTTATTGATGACTTCCTTTAAGTTGATTCGACCGATAAATTTGGAGAACTTTTCTTTTCCTTTGGCATGCGTCCGATAATAGTCGATCATCTCTAGAATAATCGGAATGACCTGTTCCTCTCGGATTTCCGAAAAGAATAACTCGGCTAATTTCGGTTTTATTCCTTTAACGTCTCCTCCAACATAGAGATCATATACATCTCTCATTTTGACAACAGAAATGTCTTTCGTAAGCGGTTCGCTTGTTCCAAGGGCGCAACCTGCATACCCGATTTTTATTGGAATCGGCACTTCCAACCCAGTGATCGCCTCATCCAACCGAAGTGCAAACGGCAAACCGGCTTCATCCGCACCTTTACAGAAATTGCATGCTTGCAAATTTTTTGTGGTAGAACCCGTTGGTAACACCCTAAGACCAGCCTTGGCTAACTCTTCCTCCGCTTCTAAAAGCTTAGATTCATCAACGAATACGTAAAGCTGTTTGAATGGTGTCATTTCGATTGCAGTGCCTGGATGAACAATAGAACCAATGGCAGTGAGTTGCTCCGGTTGAAACGTCGTTCCACCAACTGCCAGTGGCGTTGCTAAGGCTAATTTGCGAAGAGTCAAGCTCCAACACATCCTTTGTAATTAATGGTATTGTTCATGAATATAGAATACCCCCCTACCCTATAATATGTCAAGCGATGATTCAATAAAATATAAAAGGGGCTGTCCCAAAAGGTCATAAAGTGACCTGAGGGACAGTTTTTTTTGTTCTGAATAAACAAAAAGAAATCGCTTTTTGGTAAAATGGAGGTACCACCCAACCATTCCAAAAGGAGCGATTTCTTTGTACATTCAATATACCATGGACCAACTTACCCTGCCAATGGATTTGGAGGATGACATTCCTCAAAATCACCTCGTGCGTATTGTAAATGCCGCTGTGAACCGACTTAGCGACAGGATCTTTGCCTCCGCATACCCTGGTGGCGGCCGAGATAGCTACCACCCCAAAATGCTCACCAAAGTTATTGTTTATGCCTACACCCAGCGGATCTACTCGTCTCGACAAATCGCTAAAGCGGTCCGTGAAAACGTCATGTTTATGTGGATTGCAGGCAGACAACAGCCGGACTTTCGCACCATCAACCGTTTCCGTTCTGAACGTATGAAGACGGTGCTCGAGACCGTCTTCACCGCCGTTCTACAATTTCTGGCTGAGGAGAAATACGTGCGGCTTGAACATTACTTTGTCGACGGAACCAAGATTGAAGCTAACGCCAATCGCTATACGTTTGTCTGGGGCAAAGCGGTGGTGAAACAGAAGGCGAGGCTGCAGGAGAAAGTCCAGACTTTGTTCGCTACCATTGAAGAATCTGAGCGTCAGGAAGAGCAAGAACATCACGGATGGGATCTTCCTGAACTCGGCGAGTCCACACAGATCACCAGCGAAAAGCTGGAAGAGGCTGTAAAGCAGCTAGAGGAGCAACTACAAGAGAAACCTAAGGACAAGCCATTGAAAAAAACAGTTCGGGCAATCCGCAAAGACCTCCTCCCCCGCTTGCAAAAATACGAAGTACAGCAGGAGATTCTCGGAGATCGTAATAGCTTCAGCAAGACCGATACCGACGCTACTTTCATGCGAATGAAAGAAGATCACATGCGTAATGGCCAGCTCAAACCTGGCTACAATGTACAGATCGGAACGGAAAACCAGTTCATTATCGGCTACAGTTTGCACCAGCGCCCGACAGACACACGTTGCCTCAAGCCCCACTTAGAGAAGGTAAAAGCAACTCTGGGAAATATACCGAAAACAGTTATCGCGGACGCAGGATACGGCGGGGAAGAAAATTACGCTTACTTGGAAAACGAACAACTAGAAACAGTGGTGAAGTACAGCACATACCACAAGGAAAAATCGAAGAAGTGGAAGCAAGATATCAGTAAGTTGGATAACTGGCAGTATGACGAAGCCGAAGACATATGGACGTGCGCTGCTGGGCGTAACCTACTATTTCGCTATGAAAGTAAGGAAACGACAGAAAGCGGATATGAGTTACGGAAGCGCCACTACCGAAGCGAAAACTGAGAAGGCTGTCCGCTCAAAGAGGCTTGTACAAAAGCCAAAGGAAACCGAGAAATCAGCGTGAGCCTGAAGTATCCGCGTTACAAGAAACAAATACGCGAGAAACTCAAGAGCGAGGAAGGGTATGCGCTGTCGGTTCGAAGAATGATCGAACCGGAAAGCGTATTTGGACAACTGAAAAACAACCGGGGATTCCGGCGTTTTCTGCTTCGAGGCCTGCCGAAAGTAAGCCTTGAGGTCGGGTGGCTTTCGCTCGCCCACAATCTGCTCAAGAAGGCGGCAATAGACCAAAAGCCAGAAATGGCGGTGCAGGGATAACCTCCCTAGCACCGCCATTTCCTTATTTTCTCCCATTTTTCATCATGCGAGCTGTTTCATGAAGTAAGTATTTATACTTTTGAGACAGCTCCTTCGGTTATCATTTCATTAGTTTATTTATTGTCGTCAGCAATTCATCGATCGCTCCATGTTCGCCTGATTGAATTTTTTTAACTACACAGCCCTTCATATGGTTCTCGAGAAGTAATTTTCCGACGCTGTTGAGAGCCGATTGAACCGAAGCGATTTGATTGAGTACGTCATCGCAGTATGTATCTTTTTCTATTAAACCTTTGATCCCTCGAATTTGCCCTTCAATTCGGTTCAGGCGATTGGTCAAGTTTATCTTTGACTTCTCAGAGTGATGGCTATGTTGATGGTGGTGGTGATGATGTTCATGTCCCGCGGATTCAACCGTTAATTGCTTTTCCAAGGCTTATCCCCTCCCTAAGCACTATTATACCCCCTAACCCTATGTGATGCAAAGTTCTGATAATACAGCAAAATCAGCCGTGAATGACACGACTGATTTTACTTATGTCTACATCATTTTCAATTCTCTGATGTTTTCCCTTTACGGATGAAAATTAACGCGATAAGTGCACCGACGATAGCTATCATAGCTGCTCCAACGAATGCGGAGTGGAAACCCGTGTTTAATGCTGCAATTGGATCGATCCCTTTATCGAGCTCCCCTTTCGTCCAAGAAGAAGATATGGCAACCATGAGTGCTAATCCAATGGCTGAACCAATCTGATAGCTCATATTGGATAAGCCCGACGCCAAACCGGATTCTTCCGGCCTTGCCCCCGACAAGGAGGCCATCGTTGCAGGGATATAAGCCATTGACATGCCAAGTGCTCCGAGTAAAGAAGCCCACAGTACGTTGGTAACGAAGCTTCCTCCTTCTGGCGTATTACCAGCGAACAGCAACAGTGATCCCGCTAATATAAGCATACCAATAACGATATTTCCTTTAATGCCAAACTTGCCAACAAGCCTTCCCATGACTCCGACCATCAAGATCATGATGAGGAACGTCATAGGTACAAGAGCAACCCCGCCCATGAACGCCGAAAAATTTAGAACCTGCTGAAGATACAGATTCAAGAAAAACCAAAGTGGAATCCAAGCACCTGCAAGAGTTGCCAAAATGATATTGCTCGCAAGTAGACTCGGAGCTCTAAATATCCGTAGAGGCACAAGCGGTTCCTTTTTCTTCGCTTGCACGATTAGAAACAGAATGAACAGTACAGCAGCAACAGCCAATAAACCGAATGTTTGAGCTCCCCATCCATTATGCTCCGAAGTAACAATTGCATATACCGCCAGTACCAATGCAGCCGTGACCGTCAGTGATCCTAAGAGATCGATGCTGCCCTTGCTTTTCGTTCCTTTTGGAAGGACCTGCAGACTATACAAAATAGCGAACAAGCCAACGGGGATGTTGATCAGGAAAGTCCAATTCCAACTAAGCCATTCCGTGATGACTCCTCCGAGGAAAACCCCGGCAGTACCACCTGCTGCCGCGGATGCTCCCCAGAAGCCGAAAGCTTTGGTTAACTCCTTAGGGTTAGCGGCAAAAAGTTGCATGATGATGGTCAATGCAGCTGGAGCGATTAGTGCAGATCCAAATCCTTGAAGAGCGCGGCCGATATTCATCGACTCCTCAGACCAAGCTAATCCGGCTAACAATGATGCGAGCGACAGGATAACGAACCCGAGTATAAACATTTTGCGTTGACCGAATAGATCGGAAAGTCTACCACCAAGCAACAACAATCCACCGAAGAAAATGACATAAGCATTAAATACCCATTGCAGGTTGTTTTGCGAGTAACCAAGTGCTTCTTTAATTGCTGGGAGAGCAACCCCAATGATAGATGTGTCCATGATAACCATGAACTGGGCCAAGCATAGCAAGAACAATGCCTTCCATCTTAACGGATTCGCATTTATCATAGCATTTGAATTTCCTGACATTTCGTATTCCTCCTTGATATAGTTTACATTCGTATAGTATACCCCCCTACCCTATATTGTCAACAACTTTTTCCAATATTACTGCTGCCGTTTGATCATGAATAATATTGATTTGAATAAAATCCCTTCAATTGCGGTGGTTTTTCCGTATCGAAGCACGCCAAACCTGAGAGCTTCTTCTCAATCAATTGCTCTGTTTCAGGCCTTCCAATGCTCCTTTTTCCATGTTGTTCTTCCAGGAGATGAGCTTATCATTGAGTATTTGAACGGGTTTCTCCAGTGGACCAAACATCGCATTGATCCCCTATTCGATTAACAATTATCATCGGGAATCAGTACATTTTGCTAACATTACACACTTCCAAGATTATGTACCGATAAAATAAAAAAACCGCGATTAACGCGGTAATTAATCAGCTATTATTCCTAGCCGTTCCATATGGTTACAATACAAGTAAATTGTAAAAATAACTGTGCAAGCGATTGTAAATAAATACGTCTTAATTGAAAAACACTGATTTATGGAACTAGAAGTCAATCAACTTCCCGGAGGGTTCAAAAATTTTAGTATTCTATCTGCTTGGTTGGCAATTAGGTGGCCCGTATCAGGCAGCAGCTCGATGCTAGCTTGTTGAGCAACTTGTTTAACTCTTACTTGCATGTATTAATTGATCAGAATCGCCAAAAAGCATTAAAATCGGCATAGTTAATTGATTAAGTGACTGATCACTAATTAGCGGAATTTTTGCCGTGCGTGGTTTGAAATATTTGAAAGTAAGTGATGCAAATACAAGATCTTCGCCCAACACGGATAGCGATGATGAAGAAATATTACTATTCGCCTGTCTTTCTAATACAGAAGCCATTTTTCAGCTTCTTCTTTACTACCATACAATCTGAAATGATTGCCTTTGTTTGTTTCCATGGCCATTTCTTTAAATCTGCCTTTTTGCTTTGTCTCTTGAGGAATAATAGTAGCAGCTTTTATACCATAGTTTATAAATTTCTGAATAATATCACCAGCTAATTTAGTTTTAAGTTTAAAGAAGTCTTCTGACAAAACTGCATTGTGTATCATAAGCACACTTGTCTCATGTTCCCAGCATAAAGCTATTAGATCAAGTGCATCCTTCTCTGTACTTAAAGGTTCAGTAGTAGAAATGAGTTCAATATATTTTTTACTCTCTATTTCTCTAATTTGATAGTTCATTTTATTTTTGTCCTCCATAATTTCATTTTCAAACAACTTCTGACGGGTATCACGAACCCAATTAAGCTCGTTATTGTAGGTAGAAATAATGTTTTCTGAAATCATTTCCCATATTAAGCTTTCCCTAGTGCTTCTATTAGGTGAATGAAGAGCACGCCTGTATTTCTCATTCTGCATAATCAATTGCAGTTTAATTTCATTTTCATATTTTGTGAGTACATCACTTAATTCTTGATTACTTAACATATCTGACCATGCAAGCTGCACCAAAAATGTCTTTTTTATCTCGGGAGCTTCTGATGATGACACAAGCCATTTTTTCAGTTCTGTCAGTCCTTCTTTTGTTATGGAATATATTTTTTTTGAAGGAGAGTTCTCCTGATGTACCACTTCACTGCTAACAAGATCTTCATTCTCCAAATTCATTAGAGCTTTATAAATTTGATTATTATTACCGGACCAATACATGAAAGAGGAATCCTCAAAAATCTTTTTTAGTTCATATCCTGTTGAGGACTTCCAACTCAATATTCCTAATATTGCTAATTGGATTGACACCACTTCACCTCGTTATAAATAACATAGGTTAACAGTAACATATGTTATTGTAGTGGTCAATCTATCAATTTTACTTTTCAAGTCATAAGTTACCTTTGGTATTAAAATAGAAAAACAGACCGACAACTGTTACTGTTCGGTCTGTTTTTCTACTGCGATTACTTTTATGTTTCTGCTATAAGCTCGTTTACTCTTGAGGCAAATACATTCCAATTGGTATCATAACCAACATCATACGTCCACCCGCTAGAACGTAGCTTCTGGCCTAAATGAATGTAAGCGGTCCGTTGCTTATCGTTTAAGCTAACATCCAAGACTTCATCACCAACCTTGAACACTTTTAGGTATTCATATAATTTCCAGAGGAGCTTTTTCTTATCATCATCGTTTTCCATTCCATGATGTAATATAATCGTATCTATCGCATCATCTAGTTTCTGGGTAACAAGAGTTTCATTTTTCCAATTATTATCTACTTGATACTGTATAGTTAGTTCAAGTTGAGCTAGGTCGCGGTAAATATATGCATTCAACAATTCATATGTTATTTCTTGACTTTTGATGTCATCTTTATGATTCATATATAATAATATATTCCCAAATAGTGATACTATTAAAATTACTTTAAACCAGTCTAGTTTCTTCATACTTCCTCCAACTTTCGTTTAAATCATTCTTTTTAACGTTCACAACTACTAATATAAGTGCTCCATCAAATTGAAGAGAGATGATATAGGTTATTAATACCATTTCAGTACTACTATAATACCACGTTTTGGAACTAGCTTGCCCGTTAGTTAAGTAAAGGACTGCCAAGTGGCAGCCGTCTCGATGCTGAACTATCTTCCCTCGTCATTGTAGTAGAGACTATCTATCGTAAGAACACCTTAGTTATTTGCCCAACAATAGTGTACTCTAAGCTTCTGGATATAATGCTGTCGATAAGTAACGTTCTCCAGTATCCGGAAGGAGAACGACTATATTTTTATCTTTATTTTCTGGTCTTTTCGCAAGCTGAACAGCAGCATAGACTGCAGCCCCTGAGGAAATACCAACGAGCAAGCCTTCACTCTTGGCGAGCTGACGAGCAGTCTCAAATGCTTGCTCGTTTTTGACATGAAAAATTTCATCAACTACCGATCTATTGAAGTTATCTGGAACAAAACCAGCCCCAATTCCTTGAATTTTGTGCACGCCTTTGTTCCCTCCTGAAAGTACCGGAGAATCTGTCGGTTCAACAGCTACAATTTTTATGGATTGTTTACGCTCTTTGAGAAATTCACCGACGCCAGAGATTGTCCCTCCGGTGCCAACCCCAGCTACAAAAATATCCACCTCTCCATCTGTATCTCTCCAAATTTCTGTAGCTGTGGTTCTCTTATGAATTTCAGGATTAGCAGGATTTTTGAATTGTTGAGGAATGAATGAGTTAGGAATTCCCGCAGCTATTTCTTCTGCTTTAGCTATTGCACCAGACATTCCTTCATTTGAAGGAGTGAGAACTAATTCTGCACCAAGAGCAAGCAGTATTTTCCTCCGCTCCAAGCTGAAACTTTCGGGGAGAGTAATAATTAACTTATAACCAAGTGCAGCAGCTGCAAAAGCTAGACCAACCCCAGTATTTCCACTCGTAGGTTCAACAATTATAGAATTTGGATTAATAAGCCCCTTTTCCTCAGCATCTTTTATCATCGCAAAACCAATACGATCCTTTACGCTTCCGGCTGGATTAAAATATTCCAACTTAGCAATAATTTTGGATTCAACAAGGTGCATTTTTGAGAAATTTGAAAGTTCTAGTAACGGAGTATTCCCAATAAGATCTGTAAGATTCTTCGCTATTTTCGACATCCAGCAAAACCTCCTATTAAAATAATTCCAACTAAGTTGGTTTTATATTATAACGTTATCATCTGTGTAAAATAATTACAATCATCTCTCATGCAAATCACTTCAACACATCTTGCAATGCATACCTGAATAGTTCGAAGCAACTAGTGTCATAAATTATTAATAAAAAAGGACGTTCTCGTCTAATGAAACGAGCGTCCTATATAGTCATTTTAAAAAGAGCTCCTTACTCGCCCTCGTTTTAAATACTAGGGCTGCCAAGGAATGATTGTTGTTTGCAAATTGCTAAGTTCGATATTGCTATCCCAAACTTGAATCCCTAATTTATATTGACCATTCCAATAATAAGGTCGAATATAACTTTGGTCCCTCACGTTCACATTAAATGATTGAGGTTGACCATTATTTGAGGTTACCCCTGCTAAATATCCTGTATCTATCCCGTAATTGCCGTTTGGCGGTTTAAAGTACATGATAAGAGAAAAATTGCCTTGGGTCGCTCCCTGTAGAAAAGTAGCAATGCCTGAAAGCTCGAGATTGAATTTATAATCGATATATCCTAATTCAATTTCAATATATCCATTCGAAGTTGTAGATGTGGGCGATGTTGTTGAACCTTCGGCAGAGGATAAGGCGCTAAAATTAAATAGCAGAAAAACCATAATTAATAATACTTGGATAGATCTCTTTGCATTTCTAGTCATAATTAATCTCCTTTTTAAAAGAAATGATGAATCCGTTTCTTGTTATAACTAATGACGTCACTAAAATCAATTACCCTCCCGTCCTACTATCATTTTATGTTTCGGCAATACCTTATCATTTCCCCTTTGTCGAAGTAACCTAAAATTTGTAATTCAAAAAAATCTTTTGAATCCGTGCAAAACAAAAGCAGCATATCACCATTGAAACTCGCTCTAATTCACTCCACAGTTAAGTTATTGAAAATTTTACAATCAGCACAGGAAACATGATGTTACAATGTTTTATTAAATCTATATTCCATTTCCCCACCTAGAGCTTCAGGTGTATCACCAGTTTCTCTGAAATCATGTGTGTAAATTTGTTCAAACGGTCCAAAATTCACTTGCTTATAAAATTCAAAACAAGGGAATCCATCATGTGCACCTTGAATATCGATAATACCATTACCTTTGACTTGTACAGTTAATAGATAGTCAACGGCAGGCGCATAGGCATTTAATGGATTACTAGCACTTGCAGTCATTTTAAACTTGACACAATCGATATCCCAATGAATATTAGTACACGAAATACCTTCTGTACTAGCTTTTCCTGTTCTTCTATTAACAGAACCATCTGGAGACGTGACTCTTTCTGTTGACACCCCAGTATTCGCATGTACGAAGATTTCTTTTTTGTGAAAATCTACAACCACTTCTTGTTCAATTCTGGAACGCATAGTGTTTACAGCATTTGGAGTAAATTCACGCGAGTCACCTTCGAATTGGACTACGTTTCCCGTTTGATTATCTATCACAGGTTCAGTCCATGACATAGGAATAAATACACTTGCTCTTATTTTAATGATAGTAGTCATAAAAAACCTCCATAATTTATTGATTTTTTATTAGGTTAAAAAAAATTTTGTCTCCCATAGCGAACGAACCAGTAACTCTTATTTGATCAACATAGCCTATTTCGTTTTCTAACGACTCCAGAATCGCTATTTCGATAAAAGTAGCTCCTTTTCTACTATAAAACTGCATTTAACGCTTCTAGAATTCGTTAGAATGAAAAAAGAGCGTTTTTTTGTGCAATAGGCATCATAGGTTTCGTTACAAGGGTTGACTGCTCCGTGCCGGACGAGAAGCACTCCTGAAACAACAAAAAGATGCTGCCCTAAAGTAGATTACTCTGCTTATGGAACAGCGCCATTTAATGGGCTAATCATCTTTGTCATCCGACATATCTAATAACACAAAATCACCATTTATGATGAATAGATCTTGTCCCTGAGCGATTTATTGGTACCTATATACACTGTTTCACCCAAATAGTCGCCAATCTATGGCTGCAACACTCATTTTCATTAAGCAAAAGCATTTACAACGTTTATAATTATCTATTTATACTTAGCTTCATTTTTTTAGCAAAATATATTAATGCTTTTTCTGAACAGGTTTTGGACAATTCCACTAGCATCAAACTTTTCGCTTCTTCAATGGACATGTCATCCCTGTTGGCATTCACCGAAATCAACCATAAATCCGATGGCGTGTAACACATGCTGCTCCAACCTGAATCACTTTCGCTTTGTTTCGATGCTCCAGTAATAACTACATCACCATAGTTTTGAAGTTCAACAAGTGATTTTTCATACTCTTTTTTATCCTCTTTAGCATTCAAACCTGCTTTTTTTCTTAAATCTCGTGAATCGATAATACTATGTTCCATTATTATTTTATAAAGATGAAAAGCCGACTGTGAAATAAGACCATTGCGATATCTTTCTTCTACTGTTTTGTTAGAAGTAACTATTTTCTTGAATGTTGGAAATAGCTCTTTATGAATAAAACACGCTTTGTCACCGAAAAACTTCCCATACGCTGCAACACCTTCTTGAATGATCATAACTCTCCATTGCCATGGGTCGGAGTCGTTACCTGTGTGCCAATCATTGTTTACCGCTACAGTTGTTAGAGATGGATATTCAGATACAAAGTTTGAAAAGGGAAAAATCTTATACGTCTCAACTAATTCAATAAATTCTCTGTATGTTGTAACTTCCATTGTCAGCAACTCCTTTATTTCAGAAGAATTTCAGGATCTAACTTCACTAAACTTCCTGTGGAAGCTTTAAAATTTACTATTCGATACTGTAACAGTTTTTCCTCTTTTTAGCATTATCACTAACTTACCCATGGACTAGCAAGTTAGCTATCATTAGCATGATTTAATCCCGCTCCCTCGCAAATGGAATAGGAGCCATCCTCATCCTTTAGCAGGATTATGAATGACTCCTATTACTTGATTTGAAATTTATCTTAGTTAACAGTTACTGTCACATTGCCGCTGCTGGCTGTGCCAAATCTATTTGTCAATTCCACTTTATACGTATAGGTACCAGCTGGCTTGTTTGTAAGAGCGTAGGAGGCTGTTTGGGCTTGTGGCGAATTGTCCGTCAGCACACCTGTATAAATGACATTATTGTTTTCATATAACTTCCACGACGATCCGTTATTTCCCCACCATATGTTCCATTTCACCGTATAATTTCTTGCATTTCCTTGATTAGTATGACTTAACGAAGGACTAGCGGGAATTCCCGTTGCAGGTAATGCGATTGGAATTGTCTGAACGACAGCAGAATTGCCGCTCTCTCCAGCAATATTGCTTGCGGTAATGACATAATAATAGGTTGTGCCATTCGTTAAGCCGACGTTATTGTAAGACGTCGTTGTCAAATTACTGACGACGGTAGTGAACGGTCCACTAGCAGCAAACCCTCTTTTAACTGAATAATTTGTCGCACCAGATACAGCCGTCCACGAAATTAACGCACTCGTATCACCTGGCAATGCAACAACACCTGTCGGCGCTGGTGGAATCTGAATAGATGTTATTGGTATTGCCTGTACGACAGCGGAATTGCTGCTTTCTCCAGATACGTTATTCGCTGTGATGACATAATAATAGATTGTGCCATTTATTAAGGCAGTGTCATTGTGAGTTGTCGTTGTCAAATTGCTAGCTACTGGAGTAAACGGTCCGCCGCTTGCCGTCCCTCTTTTGACTGTATAATTTGAAGCTCCAATTGTTGCGTTCCATGACAGTTGAACGCTCGCATCACCTGGCATTGCAAGAACATTAACGGGAGGATTAGGTATCGCAATTGGTGTCGCTTGTACAACAGTAGAATTGCTGCTCTCCCCCGCCCCGTTTCTTGCTGTGACTACATAGTAGTACGTCGTACCATTTGTTATGTTAGTGTCTTGATATGACGTTGAAGCTAGATTAATGGCGATCGGAGTGAATGGCCCGCCGCTTGCCGTCCCTCGCCTCAAAGTGTAAGTTGCTGCTCCAATTGAAGATGTCCATGATAACTGTATAGTGCTGTCTCCCGGTAATGCGATAACACCGGTGGGTGCTGGTGGAATTGTCGTTGCTGATCCGTTCAATATCCCATTATCCAAATTAGAAGTTGCGCTTCCAGAAGTATTTTTCGCTATGACACGATAATAGTACCTACCGCCGCTCGTACCTGTTGAATCGGTGTATGTCGTACCCGTTATGGAGGTAGCGATCGTCGAGAATGAGCCATTAAACGTAGTAGAACGCTGAATATCATAGCTTGCTGCATGGTTGGCAGTCCAATTCAAGCGTAATAGACTCGGCTCCGACGTTACCGTGAGGGTGACAGGAAACGGTTCAGGCAAGTGCGGCGTGACGGTAATCGTATCCGATCTACGGTTTGTGCTAGTACTTGTATTGTAAGCAATCACTTCGTATGTATAGGCAGTTCCGTTGACTAGATTCAAGTCGGTATAGGAAGTACCCGTCATACTAGGTTGAATGGTCACTCCATTACGGATAATCGCATAGTTGCCTGCTCCTGCCGAAGCGGTCCAAGATAACTGCACCTGTTTGTCAGTCGACTTCGCAGACAATATCAGTTTTCCCGGTGAACTAGCGCTTGGTGTCACTGTCACCCAATTAGAAGCGGTTTTCAATTCTGCTGGATACTTGTAATCGTTTGCTACTAGCTGATATTGATATTCTGTTCCGTTAACAACTGTTGTGTCTACAAAATGGTTAACGTGCGAAGGTCTCGTTATAACTAAACTAGTCACT
This sequence comes from Paenibacillus sp. L3-i20, assembly GCF_022180385.2. GTDB lineage: Bacteria > Bacillota > Bacilli > Paenibacillales > Paenibacillaceae > Pristimantibacillus. Next base: position 819,071 of record NZ_BQME02000002.1, on the reverse strand, counting down.
CCGTTTATTTTACGGTAAATAGCGTAGCTCGAATGATTGGCGAGAATTCCTACTGATTTCGTCCAGCTCAATTCCACTTTCCCGTCAGCCGGATCTGCCTTAATCCAGAAATTTGACGGCACCCACGCACTTACTTCTGGTGAAAAATTGCTCATTCCCCCGCTTGAAACAGCTGTAACGACATAGTAGTACGATTTTTTAGCATTTGCGGGAAGAGCGTACGTATATTGGTTTGTCGTTAACCCACTTGTTAATGTGGTGTAAGGCCCTCCAGTTGATTCGGACACTTTCACTTCGTAGCTTGTTGCTTCTGGGACATTATCCCACTTGAGTGATACTTGATTATTTTGAATGATTGCTTCCGGCAAGTTGGGTGCAACTGTTACTTTGGGATTAAAACCTTTGGTCAGCGTTAATGTGAACGGGGTCGTTTTGCTTGATTCCCCATACTCGTTTGTAGCTGTGATAACAAATCGGTGAGTACCTACTCCTAGCGATGTTAATCCATAACCGTTCACAGCACCGTCAGGCAAGCTTACTCCTAGATCGTGAGATATACCTAGCTCAGAGGGCTCTACGATTCCATTACCATTCGGATCATTCCACGGGTAGGCTTTTATAACTGCATTCGGTAAATTTACTGCTCCTGAACTTCCTTGCAAATAAAAGTTGTCAACCGGATTGAACTTGCTTATATCAATCGTAGGAGCAAAGTTGCCTGTCGCAACGTCATTTCCAGATACAACCAACGCATACGGCTGCGGACCATAAGGGACGTTATATCCAGTAACACGCACGCTATAAGTTCCCTCTGCTGGAGCTTGAAAATAAACATTTTCGACATTGTTTAACCGATCGAATGAAGCGCAGGATGTGCTGGCACTATTGCTCGTAAAGCAATTTCCTTTATAAGCAGAACCATCTGGAGCAACAACTTGCAGATCCAAATCATTGACCAAATTTCTTCCAACATACAAAGCGCTTGGAGAATCCGTCCATACAAGTGTGAATTTAAGAACTTGGCCACTCTTAGCCTGGAATTGATAATTGGATTGCTGACCTGTACCTACACTCTTTTGTGAATCGTCTACAAATACATTTTTTCTTCCGTTAGTCGGGAACAGCGTGTTCTGCAAATCTACCTTGCCCCATCCTGTTTCTCGGCTCATCCAGCCATAGCCGATATCCTGAGCCCCATTAATAATTGAAGCTTTGAGTAAAGCTGAAGAAGGAACAATTTGTTTTATATCGGTGTAGTATTGTCGTACCAATGCCGTCGATCCAGCCACAATTGGTGTAGCCATAGATGTACCGCTGCTATATCCGTAATTCGCATCAAACTCTGGCTTATACTTGCCTTGTGGAGCGAGAGAGGATCTCGTTGATAACACTAACGTACCCGGAGCTACTACATCCGGTTTGATCCTACCGTCCGCTGTCTGGCCTCGTGCAGAGAAGTCGGCCACTAGCGAAGGGTTATTTGCAGGCCAAGGACCTACGACATCGGGGCGATTATTTTGCGTAGCTCCTACAGTAATTACATTTTTGGCTAGACCAGGGTCGCCAACGGAATTAGAATCCGGCCCGCCATTGCCCGCTGCAAATAGAACGGTGAACCCTTTGTTAGCGAATGCATATTGATCCGTTTCTTGGGCGAGTTCACTATAGCTATTTCCGCCACCCCAAGAATTGGTATGGATGGTTGCACCGTGAGAAGCTGCTTCAGCAAGCGCGTTGTTGAATGGGTACGGAATTTGTAAGCCAGATCCGCTGTCCATTCCTGCTGATTGAAATACGAGCTTGGCGGCAGGCGCAACGCCTTTGTTTGTTCCACTTGACTGTACACCTGTGCCAACAATCGATCCAGCAACATGGGTACCATGCCCGCTTAAATCCGACCACTCCGTCCGTGCGTAAGCAATTGGTGCCACTTGCAGTCGGTCTCGCAAATCTGGATGCACGGTATTAACGACTCCCGTATCTAACCCGGAATCCATTACACCGATAATTTGACCTTCTCCGTTTAACCCGCTCGCCCAAGCGCCTCCAGGTGTACTTGCTTTTACTATTTCTGTAGCCATAGCATTATAGGTCGTGATCGGTTTAACTTCTTCAATAAAAATTACATTATCGTCTTGGCTGAGCGTATTAATTTCCGACTTGGGGAGAGTAGTAGCAATAAACTGCTCGTTAGTTTGCTTTGCTTGGAGTTTAAGGATACCAAGCTGTCCAGCTACTTCGGAATTTTTGCCCTTCAAAACGGTAATTCGAGCCTCTATCAATGCCTTATTCGAAATATCAGGTGAGATCTTCCATTCTGGTAGATATGAAATTACTCGGCTTACTTTATCGAGACTTGCTACTCTTTCAGCTTGAAGTCCAGACATACTGACTAAAAAAGCAAAGTCTGGGATGTAACCATCTACTATTGCTCCTTCGGAAGCTAGTGATTGCTTAGTAGAATCATCAACTGGCCCTGAAAATTGAACGATAAAAAGTTTGTTTTTTGAACTGTCTTCGGATGGAAAACTGAATTTCTTTTCGATTGTTTGATCGTTCATCAGCTCTTCTGTCCCTGCTTTTAAATAAATCTGCGGTTGCTCAGGTGATGCCGAAGATCCTATACTATTCGTACTTGTTACTTCATTGGATGCAAATGAACTAGGCAGCATCGTTGTAAACAACATACTAGTTATGACGAATAAAGATAACAAACGCTTTTTCATTAAACTCACTCTCCCCTGACTAGTTATTCGCAATTCATGCGATTCTCGCAAATTGTATTTGCAAGGTTTGCTAGATTCCCCCCTCTCCTAATAAACTTTCTTTCAATATCCAATATACTATTTTTGATTAAATTAACAATATAAAGAATAAAAAGATCTAGAGAAGGTCATTGGATCGACTTACTCCGGATCTGATTACATTTGTTAAAAAGGATAGTTCTCTGATATGAATAACGGAATACTATACCCCCACAAAATAATAGCCGGCTCTCCGTAAGTAAGGAAAACCGACTATTTACTGAGATGCATATGCAATATACGCTAGCTGAAGTCCCCTATATGTTCTTCAACCCACTGGGCGAATTTGCGTGGCTTCCGACCGGTAACCTGCTCTACGGTTGGAAGCACCGTGTACCCATATTCGGGTGGATTATCATGCCATTCGATGACAAAATTGATGACTTCGTTTTGGATGCCTGATTGGTGCATTCGCTCACGTGCTTGCTGTCTGGTAAGTTCAACGAAACGGATTTCACGATTGATCACTGAACTGATGGCGTGTACTTTCTCCGGCACGGTCAGCACTTCGGGTCCTGTCAATATATATGACTTGCCGGCATGACCTTCCTCAATCAGTGCAGTCGCCGCAACACTAGCGATATCAGCTTCATGAATCATGGCACTTAATGTGTGCCCGAATGGCTCTCGAACTACGCCTTCGTTACGAATAGAATCAGCCCATCCAAGCGCATTGGACATATACTCAACGGGGTGGAGATGAGTCCACTCAAGACTACTAGCTTCTATGGCCTGCTCCATAGGACCTTTCTCACCATTCCATAAAACAGTAACTCGCCGTACGCCCGCTTTTATGGCTAGCTGAACGATCTCAGGTCCCGTTGTTAGCGGGGCGAAACCTTTCCCCCCATCAAACGTGATCAGGTGAATGCCGGTAATCCCCTGTAATACTGGTTCAAGAGTCTCCGGTGCAGAAAGGTCTCCGTACACAACTTCAACCCCTTCAGGGAGATTCGCTTTTGCTGGGTTGCGCGACAGAGCACGTACACGCTGGCCTGCTTGGATAAGTTCATTGACTACGTGACGACCAACATTTCCAGTTGCTCCGGTTACTAATATGGTCATAGTTATTCCTCCTGCATCGTTATGAGATTTGTATTGTACTAATTTCGGCGTATGCGGATGATTGTGCCGTCTAGATCGTGAAAATCGAAATAGTCCCCCTCTTCCACTGGGAGGGCGGATCGGTCGAGAATTGTACCGCCTATGCGCTGTACTAACATTTTCGCATCCTTCAAACTCACGGTTGACATTCGAAGTACGACAAACCTGTCATTGAATGGATTTGCTAACACTCTTAACTCAATACTAGGTGAAAGGAGCTTGCTGAATCCGTTATGATGAGAGCTCTCTACCTTAATCTTTTGTTTTTCTATCAATCCCAAAATAGCTTCCTGCGTGCGTGTTCGTTGCGTGCTTTCTAGATAAATACAGTTAATAATAGGTAATATGGAACTGCCGCTTTGGATTGGTGCTGCACTCGGATAATTCAAAGGTCCGTTGCTCAGCATTAGTGCATTGCCACCCCATTCACGGAAAACAAGAAATCGCATATCCAATCCGTTATCCGGTTTGATCGTTATATTTAATCCGAGTTCAGCCAATCTCTCCAATGATTGAGAATAATTTGATGAACGCATCTGGAACCGTGGTTGATCCAAATAAATGCGAGGGTCAAGTAAGACCAATTTGACTCCTTCCGCTAATTGAATGACGAAACAAGGGCCGTCCTCCAACCCCGGAGGCACTTCGAGACCAAAAAGCTCTGAATAAAACATGACACTGTTCTTCAGATGCCTAACATAGACATAGACAGCTTCTATCTCATATTCGGCAATCTCGGTTCGTTCATCTTCTTCATTCTCCGTTCCAAAAAGAAAATACGGGTGCGGTGGTAATTGAATGGGCAACCCTGGAGTATTATCGACACCGCGTTCAACAAGCATGCCTACAAGTGATTCAAGTCCCGAGATAGCTTGCGCCTCGGAGTTTCGAGCCTCTTGCAGCAATTGAACGGCTTGCATCCTATGATCTCTTACACGCAAATCAACCCCAGCTGGCAGAGGGAAAAGCTGACATAACTTAGCAAAAGCAGCTTCCACTTCTGCAAAATGGTTAGCAGCAGTCATTGCGGCAATCGACCATTTCTCGTCTACTCCGTCGAATAATCCGTTTGCTGCTTTTCGTAATAGTACAGCCGCTGATCCACGAGCTTCCTGCATAACTGACAAATATTCGGCGCAGCCCCGAGCATCTACTTTGTCTCGTTCTAGCAATTCTATCCACACATCGTAAGCGGCTAAGCCGTTAACGTATTCATGAAATGTCACTTCGCCACCCCGTGCATGCTTTATTGCAAGCTGAAGTGTACGATATAAAGATGAAGCTTTGTCGATCTCAAAAGTATCGTCAATTGCATGGATATAATAGGGAGCAGTTCGGCCAAGAGCAGAATATGATATCGTTACTTCTTTACCGGCATCTGATACGTGCAATAGCTGCCGTTCATCATCGTAGCCATAAACAATTACAAATTCGTCCGTAAACAAATTGTCGTTATTGATTATGAGCGGAAATCCTTTACTTATAGATGTACGAATCATATCCATAATAAAGTTCAGTTCACTCTCATCTTTAGGGGTATGGGGCTCACCGATAAATCCGCCTGAATACCGATTATGCAATCCCAAATTCAATAATCCGTTAGTCATTGTTGTATCGAGATCGTACACGCAGCTTCCTGAATCGTCAGCTAGAAAACGATTAATCTGAAGCTTAAATGCATAACCAGTAAAGCCCATAACTTCTTCGTAGGTGAGCTCCTCCTTATCAACGAAAGACATGCAACGATGGATACAATCAATGAGAGGCGACGCAGGCTTACTTCGTCCCATTAGCGGTTTACCCAAAAGCTTCTTCCCTTCCTTGAAAAACTGCTTTTGTTTGGATAACCAAGCCGACGGATGCAGACGAACATGCTCCTGCTGCATTTTTTGGCGAGCACGTGAAAGTTGTTTGTATACATTGTCTTTTGATGTGACAAGACTTTCCGCTATTTCTTCCGGCGTCATTTGCTGAAAGAAGTAGGCTTCAACGATTTGTTTCTCCCGTCGACTTAAGCTTGACATAATTAAGTGAACTAGCTCCCTTATTTCTGATCCCACCACCAGTTCCTCAGGTCCTGCAGTGGATTTAGTTAAAGGAGATTGACGAGAAAGCCAATCGAGCATTCCATCCACCTCTCCCCATACAAATCGTTGCTGAGACACATTGCTCATTCCCAAATTAGAGATCGTTTGCTCCCTGTGGTATGCGGACCCGGTTCTAATATTTCGTAGCGCCTGATTCCTCACGATCCGCCGGAACCAAGCTTCGAACCGACTAACATCGACCAAAGAACCCATGTTCAGAAAAGCGCGGATGAGAGCTTCTTGTACAATGTCTTCGGCCAGGTGTTTATCTCGCGCAATCGTATTCGCCCACTGCAATGCTCTGCGGCGATGTGTTCGAACCAATTCGTCCCAAGCATCCTTACGTCCTGATCGTGCCATTGCTACGAGTTGTTGCTCTGTAGGTTCTCTGCTTTTAGACACATCTTCACTTGCGCTCATGTCCATTTCTCCTCCGTCTGACCAGTGTCACTATCATATGATCCATTTAGAAGCTAAAACCTGACAAAATCATAAAAAAATTTTCTTATTCATGATGGTTTTATGTTGGCTAACAATCTCTTTAAAGACGAATATAATGAATTGCAATTAATTACATTTTGTCATAATGGGACCGCTAAAGATTACTTTCTATTAAAATGTATCACTATGACTAAATGGCATCTTGTCGATATGACAACTTCCTCTTCATACTTTGGGAGACAATTCACAACTAATATGACTTGTCTATAACAAACCTAAGGAGGAAAAGTAATTGAAAAAAAGATTAACAATTGCACTAATGGCTTCTATGTTTGCTTTATCGTTGTTTGGATGTTCTAATGGGACTTCCCCATCATCTTCACCATTACCAAGTACATCAGTAGTTGAAGGAACCGAGGCGGAGAAAGCCAAGAAGAACGAACGAACTCCAGTTCAGTGGCTTCAAGAACATGCCATTTCATTAAAGTCGACGGACCCTCAATCTTCATTAGAAGATTTAGCGCAGTTAGATGGAATGATCGGATCTGCATCCGTAGTAGGATTAGGTGAAAACACACACGGCATGAGTGAACTATTTATGATGAAACATCGTATTGTCCAATATTTGGTTACTGAGAAGGGTTTTACGAACCTTGTAATGGAAATGGATTGGGGAACTATTTTGAAAATAAATCATTACGTCTTGACCGGAGAAGGTAATCCTAGTGATCACCTCCTTCCTATGTTTGACACCAAAGAAATGACAGATATGTTCAGATGGATTTACGAATATAATGCTGACCCTAAACATGAGAAGAAAGTTCGAATTATTGGAATGGATATACAATCAGTAGATGAAGATGTATATGATAAAATCTCGGAGTACGTCAAACGAAACAAAACTGATCTTCTTCCAAAACTACATGAAGAGCTGACAAAACTTATCCCAGTAACAAGTGATATTAACAAATATGTATTGCTGGCTAAGGTAGATAAAGAAAAGTATGCTTCTAGTGCCAAGCAAATCATTGCGATGCTGGAACAAAATAAAAATGATCTTTTCGATAAGACTGAAGAGTACGCATGGATATTGCAAAGTGCCCGTGTAATCGAACAGTTTACTACTATAGGTTCTGGGAAAGTTGATCCGGATTTTTTCTTAAAACATGATATCGCTATGTATGAAAATGCGAAGTGGACTCAAAATCAATTTGGAAAAACGATAGTATGGGCACATAACGGACATGTCTCGAGAGACAATATCCTTTCTATTGTATATCCAAAATTGTCCGGTCAGCATCTTTCAGATCATTATGGAGACGATTATGTTACCATCGGAACGTCTGTACATGCAGGTAAATATAACGTATTAAATGATAGCAGTGATTTTGGACCTTATGGAACAGTAAAGTCAGATGACCCCAAAAGTATAAACTACACACTTGGGCAAGTCGATTATGATCAGTATGTTGTAGATTTACGTAAAGCAAGTGGCTCGGTAAAAACGTGGTTAGACGAATCTCTTCCTATATTTATTGGGGTAAATTCAATTGGTCCGGATAGGCCATACTATTTGAATATTTCACTCGGCAAGGCATATGACATCCTCCTTCATATTCAAGAAGCAACTCCATCGCAGTTAAATTGGAAGTAGGATGTATCTCATTTGATTCAAAAAAACAGTGCCAGTATAGGGTATTAGACCTGTACTTGCACTGTTTTGTTTGGAACATCTTTATTTTGTATATAGGTCTGAGCGAATAAGCTCGAAAGAGTCTAATCCGAAATGGGTTACTACTCCTATTACAATTGACCAGAAAGCTAGACCAATTGTCATCCACAATATTACTTTATTACGTGGAGCAAGGAAGATCATAGCGAATGCCGCTACTATATCTGTTCCAATAAGAATTGGACCAATAATAGCAAGTCCAGGCAAACCATATTTCACAAAGACTTTATGAGCTCGCTCGTACTTTTTCCCTTTTTCTTTTCCTTTATCATCTGGCCCGTATTTGGCAGCACGTCTTCTAGCCCGCCATTGATTAAATCGATCAAACAACATTACGATAAGCAATACAACTATCCAATTTCCTAGAAAACCGAGAATCGTTACAATAATGGGGTCTAATCCTAAGTAGATACCAAGAGGGACAACAACTACAGATTCAACCCATGGGATTGCCGATAAAAGAAATACAGCAATATAGGACCATTCTTCTAAATATTCCAGTAGCATAAAATTGATATTCTCCTTTATATGATCTTCTATTCAATGATGTTTTCCCTCAACGTTGAGATCCCCAAATTGTACCAACTATATTATACAAATTCAAGGTATTCCCATTACATTTCCAACAAAATATAGTAAAGCACCGACGTTGAATAGATCGTTTAAATGAATGTTCCGATATTTTTGTTTGCATCATAATCGAAGTACTTTAATTTAAGTGATTAACTGATCTAATCTGGCCTTTTTTATTGCCTCTTCTTTATTACTTACTCCGAGCTTTGTATATAACGCAGAGCAGTAATTACGAATCGTCCCTTCGGACAAAAATAGTTTTGCAGCAATAGATTTATAACGTAGTCCATCATTCAAATGCTTTAAAACCTCCATCTCACGTCTGGTGATCCCATACTGCAAATCACCTTGTTCATTCACTTTCTTGAACGTCTTCACCCGCTGATGATTCAACTTATTGATTACCTGGGCAACTACACTTTGATCAATCCATGTTCCACCACAGCTAATTTGCTTAATAGCTTCAACCATCTCCCGAGGATGGATAGATTTAAGCATATAACCGTCTGCACCGAGTTGCATAGCTTCAATAGCTTGCGCAGTATCTTCGAAAGTGGTTAGAAGGATTACTTTAAGGTTGGGCCATCGCTTCTTCATTTCACTTAGAACCTCTAGTCCACTCATCTCTGGCATTCGAACATCCATTAGTACGATATCAGGTAATTGTTGCTCACAACTCTCCAATGCACATAGCCCATCTGCAGCTTTTCCCACTACATAGAAGTTTGGATGCTGCTCCAAAATATGTTCTAAGCTATCTGTTATAAGAACTTGATCATCGACAAGCAGTAATTGAATGTCCTCTTGTGTGATTGCAGTTCGAAGTGGGACTGTACAAACAACAACTGTACCTTCATACAGACCAGAATGGACGTTTAAACTTCCCGAACATTCGTTTAGACGGTCTCTCATACCAGATAAACCAAATCCGAATTGGAGATCAGCAATCCCATTACCGTTATCTTCGACTTGTAAACGAATGTTTTGGCGCTCAAAATGTAGTTGTATCCGAATAAGTGTCGCTTGTCCATGACGTGCTGCATTTGTTAGTGATTCCTGCAAACAACGATACATACAAAAAGTCACTTGCTTCATGATCGGAAGTTCATGCCCAATAAGACGAAAGCTAATTTCTATTCCTGTTGAAGCACTAAACTCTTGCGAAAGCTTCTGCAATGACTCACCTAAGTAACGATGATGCTCAGTAGTGGTTAACGTAAGCAAATGTTTGCGAATATCCGTTAATCCATTGCGAGATAGATTAATTAGCGTCTCGATCCGATCAATTTGATGCGGAGTTGCGGAAGTACGTAATGACTCCATTCCAATGACAAGTGATGTTAATGTATGACCAATTGTGTCATGTAGCTCGTGAGATAATCGATTTCTTTCTTCTATAAGCGTAAGTTCTTCAATCTTTTTGAGGTGCTGTTCTAACACTCTGTTTTGATCTTCGATTTTTTTAATCAATTTGTGGCTTTGCATGAGAATTTGGAATGCGTATCCCATAATAAATACTGCAGCATGATTAAGGAAGAAATAAAGTAGAATTGACTGAATAGATTCGCCAACGATTAATCCATTAATGGCTGGAATTATAAAAATACAAGGAAATGCTGTCCACAAATACAAATTCCGATCACTACTCATACCAATTATGAAAACTATAAGTGCAAATTGAAAAGGAGATTGCACCCACTCGGAGGAAAGATAAATATGATAGGTACCAACCAATACAATTTCAGAAATCAAATACCACTTTCTACTTATTTGTTTAATGAATAAAGGAATTGTGAGAATGATTGCCGTCATAAAAATCATAAAAACATTTAACTTCAGAGTCCATGAAGAATAAATAACAATGTTAATTGAAATATTCACTAAACATATTAAACGAATAATGACTATCATCCAATCATACCAATACCAATCTTTTATAGTCGCCCACATGTTTATCTATCCCTCCCCCCCTTTATGGATTGAAATTTCATTTTACTTGAATGGTTGTCATATCAGGTAGTGATAAAATGTCATGTGATTATTAATGGGTTGATTTGTGGAAATGTCACTTTAAATCATTATATTTTCTGAGGTAAGTTGGAGTTGCAGGAAATTACAAAGTCCTGACAAAATTCCAGTACAAGAAGGAGAAATGATGATGAACAAAGTTTCTGTTGTTACAGTTTCCTTAATGATTGCAGGGGCTCTTTTATTACCTTTACAAGGCAGTAGTTCTGCGAATACGGTAGATCAAATAGTTAGCCCTCAAATCCAAAGCTCTCATGTCAAAGCCAAACGCATCATCGATGAAGCTGTAAAATACAAAAATATACCCGGTGTTATTTTCGTATCGTCAAACAAAGGCTCGAAATGGTCATACGCTTCTGGAGAAGCGAGCATTTACGATAATCGCCCTGTGAAAACCAACTTTACATTCCGTATTGGTAGTATAACGAAGACTTTTGTTGCCACAGTAGTACTTCAACTTGTCGATGAACAGAAACTGAATCTTGACGATACTGTAGAAAAATGGCTTTACTCTAATACGAATACAGTATTAGCTGGGATGATTGTTGAGAAGGTTACTGGTCAAACTTACGATGAACAAATAAGGGAACGTTTTATTGGTCCTCTCAAACTGTCAAACACATATGTAGCAGATGACTTTTCATTTATTCCAGGGGAGCACGCAAGGGGTTACCACAAATTAGATGGTAAATTAATAGATAGAACAGAAACAAACCCCTCATGGGCAAACGCTGCTGGCTCTATGATCTCTACAGGGGATGATCTAAATACGTTTTTTATTGCTTTACTTGGTGGGAAGTTATTAGAACCATCAACATTAGAACAAATGTTAACAGGAGTCGAAACCCCCGTTGGTAATTACGGATTGGGAATAATGGAAACTAAGCTAGCCAATGGCGTTACAATCTGGGGACATGGTGGCAACACTCCAGGTTTTGCAACGTTCACTGGTGGTACTCTTGGTGGTGATTATGTACAAACGGTTAATATAAATGTAATGCCCTCAGACATCAATACGTTAACGCTATCGAAAAGCATCGCTGAGCAACTAATTAAATCTTCATCTAAATAAATCACATAAATAGGTTGCTAATTTATTAAGAAGCTCTCCATAGAGGCGTTTTTATAGCAATTCCTTAGGCGTGATATGCTGATTTGGACGACAACCTCCGTTATCATATCGTGGCAGGTTTGAGACGTTTCGAGCTCCCTTGATCACTGTGAACGATCCATTCGGGCATTTGTTCAGTTGCTTCTTTTTTCGCCACATCAAATACCCCCAGAAATTGTTTAGATTATCCGGGGGTTTTTTCTAATGTCTATTTTAGAGGTGCGGTTGATTAAGGTAATGGTCATTATTTCACAGGTATTGATAGCTATTAATCAAAGAAAAAGCAATTTCTGCGTATGTATAAAATAAAGATATCTTTCTTTGCAACAAATAACCGTCTTTGGTGTTATATACATAAAAGTATTCTAAGCTACTATGGGGTTTATGATCGTGATCTTCATGTGATTGTGTGGAAACAGAGTCTTTGAGTGAAAAACCAGAAATACTAGGATAGAATTGCATTGGATTAATAGTCTGAGAGTCTGTAGGATACGTAGCATTTACATTGTTAACATCAAAATGCAAGTGATATCCTACGTTTCCTGTGTAGCCTGATGTAGCAATAGTAATATATTGACCAACGTGAGCCTGTATTTCCGAACCCGTCCGTAATTGTTACCAGTACCGTAAATGTATCTCTTAATTCAACTGCACGAGATAGAACTTTATCTTTTGACTTATCTTCTCTCAAAGAGAAATATAAATTATACAAACTAATATCCAAGTTATCATTCTGTTCCTCATAAGAGGTTAAGTCTGAAATAGAGGCGACATTGGAAACACTCGATAAAACGGATCGATATGCATAGTCATTCATCACCACGCTAAAACTATCGCGAACAATGCTTAGCTCATGCTTAAATTTTGTATCAATAGAGTTTTGTAAGTTTCGTGCTTTCGTATTCTCATCAACGTAATTTATTCACAAGATTATGAAGCCAATAACAAAAAACGAGATAACGAAAGCCCATTTTTGCAACCTGCAACACTCCTTTAATTATCGTACTCCATCTTGATCTTTGACTTTAGCTTAATAGATGTCTTCGTCATCCTAATGAGTGATAGATGTATGAAATCAAGACCAAATACTAATTTATCCAATTCATTAAAGCTTTCTTTAAATGATTCAATGTCCTTGTAGTCACTAATTAATTGATAGTTGTTCATATAAACCTCTTTCTTTTCCATTGTTCATTGCTTTCCAACGGTTTCAAAAGTAATCACTTGACCCCCACTAGATGGTTTGCAAATTATGAATTCAGAATGTTTATAATAAAGTTCTTTTTCGCTTCTGAATATGCTTCTCGATCATTTTTATATTGGTGTGACAAGGCCATTTTTAAAGTGGCATATTGCTCTACCAGATTTTTATCTTTTTTTAATTTATCACGAAATAACCGTTGCTGGTTCCAACGTTCTTCACCTTCACACATTAGATGTAAATGGGCTATTCTTTTGTCATTTTTGACCTTAACGAAAAATCTTCTCCACGGCCTAAGATCCAATTCAGGTGCAACATAATGCCAGTCATAGTCAGATAGTACTTCAATTATTTTGTCGATATCATCGAATGTTCTCAAGTTAGCCATTAGATCAATGATTGGTTTAGCAGGTAGACCACTAACAGAAGTACTGCCAATATGCTCTACTTCGATTATACCAAGTGGAGAAAGAAGATTAATTAATTGCTTGGATTCCTGTATTCCTATTTCAATCCATTCAGAGCTTGGAGATATTATTTCAACTTTCTCGTTTGCCCAGACTGGGTAATCTTTAGGATTAGTATGATCAGTCATAATATGCTCCTTTATTTATCCGTTTTTGTTTAATGTATGCCCAGGTTATATTTGTTTACTATGTTTTGCTTGTAATAATTATATAGCAATTTTACTCATTAAGCTAAAATGAGTACACTCATGCGCCTTCGCTTGGGTTATGTACCCCACATTATCATATTTCAAATGATTTCCCGTCTGATTACACACTTCCATTAAAATTAAATTTTTCCAATCTCCTTTCCGCTTGCAACTCAAGGCCAAAATAATGAAAAAACTCTTTAGCAGCAGAGAGATCATTTACGATTACACCCACATGAACTATTCTATTAATCTTCAAATTTCATACCTCCTTTTCTTGCTATCTAATAATTTTATTAAACAAAAAAAGAGGAAATTGGCTCATAAAATGAACTTCCATCCTCTATTTAAGTTACTTTAATTAATCGTGTTTAATACTTTTTTTTCATTAATAGCCCTAGCGGGAAGCATAGCGAGATTAAGAGGCGGGTGTAAACAATTAATGTTCTAAGGGATCCAAGAGAATTAGAAATCGGAGTCCTGCTCATAACAGGCGAATGCGGAATATATGCTCGAGCGTTAATCGATTTGTTAGATGACTACTTATATGAGGCTCATTGGGATACTAGGGATGTAACGTACTACAGCATTACAGTTATAAGCCAATTCATCTGGATCATTCGCCAATATTAATTCTGGAAATCGTCTAAGCAAAGTACTAAAGGCAACTTTTGCTTCCAATCTAGCAAGTGGCGCACCCAAGCAGTGATGAATATCTTTACCAAAGGCAAGATGATTGTTTTCATTTCTCGTATTCCCACTTCTCAAATCGATCTTCTAAATCCGGTTGATCTTGTGTAGGCTGTAGTCTTCGCACATCTCTAATTAACCGAGGATCTTTGAGAATAGCTGTTACATCCTCGTGGTGAATCGCAAGCCAGGCTGGCCCCATACCATAATAATCGTCTAAACGGAAACGCGGCTCTTGTTGTTCCGTAAGTTTTTTATAAAAGCGAGCAACATCCTTCATATTTTCTGACGAACTAAAATCTTCAGTTGTAATCTTTTGCATGTGATTTCCCCTTCCTTGGCTTTTTATTGTTTTAAGTTCACACTCGTTTCTTGTAAACCCTCAGCGCAAAGAAATAAGCTACAAGCAAAATCCCGATGCACCATGATAAAGCAACCCAAATGTCATTGCCCACTGGTTGCCCTGACAGTAGCGCACGAATGGCTTCCACGATAGCGGTTACCGGCTGATTTTCGGCAAAAGCTCGAACGACAGACGGCATAGTTTCGGTCGGCACAAACGCCGAGCTAATAAACGGTAGGAAGATAATCGGGTAGGAAAAGGCACTTGCACCATCCACGGATTTTGCGGACAGTCCGGCAATTACCGCGACCCAAGTTAACGCTAGAGTAAACAGCATGAGTATACCGCCTACTGCAAGCCATGGCAGTAATCCCGCCGATGAACGAAAGCCCATAATCAACGCTACTAAAATAATGACGACAACTGATATAGCATTAGATACGAGTGAAGTCAGTGCATGCCCCCACAATATGGTGGAACGTGAAATCGGCATGGAGTGAAACCGCTCGATTATTCCCCGTTGCACATCAAGGAACAGACGGTAAGACGTATAAGAAATTCCGCTTGCAATTGCAATCAGTAGGATGCCGGGTAATAAATAATTCACATAGTTATCTGTTCCAGTTTCAATAGCACCGCCGAATACATAAACGAACAACAACATAAAGGCGATCGGCATGATAGTGACTGTGACGATGGTGTCCATACTACGGGAAATATGGCGCATAGACCGTCCAAGCATAACGCCCATATCACTGAAAAAGTGTTTCTTTGTCGCTTCCATTTATTTTCTCTCCTTTTTCCCGACGATTGAGAGGAAGATTTCCTCTAATGAAGGCTGTTTTTCAACGTACTCCACCTCAGCGGGCGGGAATAGTTTTTTGAGCTCTGAAAGCGTTCCGTTCGCAATAATTTTGCCCTCGTGCAATATGGCAATTCGGTCGGCAAGTTGCTCAGCTTCCTCTAAATACTGCGTAGTCAGGAATATAGTCGTACCTCCATCGGAAAGCTCCTTGACGATTTTCCAAACTTCGATGCGAGACTCGGGGTCAAGCCCAGTAGTCGGCTCGTCGAGGAAAATGATCCCGGGATTTCCCACAAGGCTCAGAGCGATGTCAAGTCTGCGGCGCATGCCACCCGAATAAGTGGACGCCTTGCGGTTAGCGGCCTCTGTCAGGTCGAAGCGTTTAAGCATGTTATCCGCAACCTCACGCGGGTTATTGAGGTATCGCAATTTGGCAATCATGATCAAATTTTCCCGCCCGGTCAATATTTCGTCTACAGCGGCGAATTGCCCAGTTAGACTGATCGCTTGCCGCACATGATCGGGTTTGGATGCAACATCGAATCCGTTTACAGTGGCAGTTCCACTGTCTTGTTTGAGGAGCGTGGTGAGGATTTTGACAACCGTTGTTTTACCTGCCCCGTTGGAGCCGAGTAGGGCGAAAATACTGCCCTTCTCCACTTCGAAATCTACACCCTTAAGAACTTGAAGTTGCTTGTAAGATTTTTGTAGTCCGATGACTTGAATGGACTTGGTCTTCACAGTTTGCATTTGAATCCCCCTCTTAAATGACTGTAACTTTGGATACATCAGCATCTATCCCTTTGAGCAGAGCAAAGGTAAGTTTATCCATTTTTGCGCCATCAAAACAGATCGTTTTGATCGCGCGATAATACTTCTTCGACCAAGTAAACGGAGGCTGAAAGGATACGCTTCTAAGTGTAGCTCCCCTGAACGAAACATCTTGTATTCCCGCTTTTCCGAATTTAACACCAATAAAAGTTTGCCCGTCGAAACATTGTCCTGTAAGGTCTGAAATTTGGAAGTCAACGCCATCAAATAAACAACCTTCAAAAACGGTTTTTCTAAGATCGGTCATCGTAAACGATACATCGGTCATTTTTGTGCCTGTGAATTTGGCTCCTTCCAGCCCCGACTTGCTGAAATCGGTTCGTAGAAGGATTGTCTTATTGAAACTTGAATTTGCCAGATCAAGCGTTGAAAGGATACAATCCGTCAAATTTGCACCGTCAAAATTGGCTTCACGGACATCGCTGCCCTTAAACGAACTACCTGTCAAATCTGCCCCCGAAAAATCGGAACCGCGCAGCGTACTGCCTTTAAACTGTCCTTTATGAGCAGTAACGCCTGCAAAGTCGCTCATTGCCAGGTTGCTTGCATTAAAGTTTGTAAGCACTTGCCGCTCCAGCGATCGGGAGAGATTGGCCACTTCCAAAATCGTCTGTTCTATGTCGCCAATACTGTCAATGGTCAGCTTGAACGCTGCTTCATCAGTTTTGCCTTCGGCTCTCAGTTCACTATATCGCTCCTGCAAATCGGAGTGTAAGTCGGACTTTAATTCGGTGACGCTCTTCACCTCATCGTATGGCGTAAACACGCTGTTTAGATAATCCGTCAATTTCTGATTCATCTCATCAAATCTCCTTATAATAAATTTTCTAACACGAGTTTTGCATACTCCCAATTGCTTTTGTTGCGGTCGTAAGTCGTCTTACCTTTTTCGGTAATTTTAAAATATTTACGCCGTCCGCCTTGAGTTTCATCGCCCCAATACCACTCGATATCACCATCCACCTCTAGCCGTCGAACGCTGGAGTACATGGTGGCTTCCTTTAATTCATACTGACCACCCGAGCGCTCAGCAATCAACTTGACAATCTCATAGCCGTAGCGGTCAGCTTCAGACAAGAGCCGTAATATCATCGTATCGGTATGTCCTCGCAGCAGGTCAGATGTAATTTTGTTCTCGCTCATATAATCACCTCCGTATTTGTATAATACGACACACTACTGTGACTGTCAAGGTAGTGTTTCAACTATATTACTTTGTCAGAACTTTATGCCTTAGAAAGTTTAGAAAACCTAATTCGTTCGATGGCTAAAAATAAAAATAGGCCAACCAGTAACCTCTGGTTGACCTACCTATTATTACAATTCGTCCTTTTTGACAGCATTCATTCTTAACTAATACCCATAAAAGGCATCTTTTTTAATATTCCGTTTTGAAACATTATTACTCTGTAAATAGCTAGAAACAGAATCTACCAATGACTTTGGTCCTGCAATAAAATATTTTCCGTTGTTTTTATATAATGCGTTAAACTTATCAATTTCCCCTTGTAAATCATCTCTTGAATCTAGATAAGTTACACTTGTTGAAGTGTTTTTAGCTATTACTTCAAGTTCATCTTTGTAGAGATAAGACTTTTTGGCATCCAAATAGAGTAGTTTTATTTGTTTCTGCTCTCCTGCTCCATCTGCCTCTAATTGTTTTAGAATTGACCGAAACGGTGTTATGCCAATTCCACCTGCAATTAGAAGGGAAGGGCTGTTATCTTCCAGATTAAAAGAACCCACAGGCCCACTCATCTTAACTTTCATACCTTGTTTTAATTCTAATAATGCTTTCTTAAAATCACTGGGATCATCACTGATTCGTGTCGTTATTTTTACAATATTTTCTGTAGGAGCAGATGCCACACTGAATGGCTTTGTAGCATTTTTTATAGTCTTATGTGTAATGCTAAACAATCCATATTGCCCTGCTTTCCAGTTTAAATCTTTTTCTTTTTCAAATAGAAAAGAATATACATCTTCTGATTCTTTGTGGCTTTCTAAAAATAACAGCTCTCTCTTTTTGAATATTGAAAACATATCTTGAAAAAAACTCATTTCCCCATCTCCCTGTTTTAAGATTGCAAGCTGTACTCAACTGAAACAGCTCACATTTGCTATTTTCATTTCTTCTAAAGAGCGCAGTTTCTCCCTATAAAAAACTAAAACCATCGGTAATATCTTTAGATGTCGCTTTGCTTGTCATAGATAAAAACTACAGTCCTATCCTCATGCTTTATGTGAAACTTATCCGAGTCTCAATTTCTTAAACACGACCAACCCATGATTGGACACCATTTGGTGACATTTAAATTTTAGGTCACCATTTGGTGTCTTGTCAACAACATTTTTAAAATCCACATAAAATTGTAAACAAAAGGACGATCCAAAAAAAGATCAGGCATATGAACTAGCCCGATCTTTTTTTGTTTGCTCGTTCTAGAATTACTTTTGTTTATACTTGAATTACATAATAGTAGTATTGAAATATTCGAGTATCTCTATGCTTTTTTCTTACATTTTACAATCAGAAAATGTATTGAAGGTTTGTTTTTCATATTTTTATTTTGTTCATCAATTTCCGAAAGCTCAACCAATCCATATTTTTCAAAATCTCGTTTTATGGAATCAGAATCATAAAAATACATTTTTACGCCTTCCATTATCTCGAAATAGTCTGTATCCAATTGTTTGCCCTGTCCAAACATTGGCGCTTTTTTTGAAACAGTTGTAAAAATCATATATCCGTTTGGCTTTAGCTGACGATAACAATCTTTAATAAACTTCTCTCTCTCATCTTCATTCAATAAGTGAATAAGTGCATAACAAAATATCCCGTCATACAGCTTGTTATCAAATGGCATGTCAGTTACTGAACCATGAAAAATAGTCGTATTAAGCCCGTTTTTCCTCGCCAAATCAATCGCTGTTTTTGAAATCTCAATTCCGGTTACATGTATTCCACTGTCAATAAAAACCTTTGCATTTCTGCCATAACCAATACCCGGTACCAAAATGTCCGTAACATCTTTTTCTACGAAAAAATCCTTAGTCATGATTGCTGACTCAGTAGGCTCAAATCCCCACATCGTTTGCTTTTCTATAAAACTTAATTCCCAGAATTCCGTCATATGTTTAACTCCTTTATGCCTTAATAATTTTGAAACAAAGAGATTGAGTTATTTTATCGCTTTCTTACGTTCATTTGTAGTCATGTTTTGACATTACGCTAGTTCCAATAAAAACAATTGCCCCCTATGTCAAATAATATGCCCTTAAAGAGCCGACGAGATGAATAACAACATTCGCTCACATTAACGGGCAACATTAACCTCGCACTCGTGTATTTACGTTTCTGTCATCATTCGTTATAAAACGTCCTTGATTAACTTCTCCTTATAGTTCTACTTTGTGTGGATTTGTACTACTTCATTAGTTTTCTTCAAAATTCATTACTTCATCAATTTGACAACAAGAGAAATGATAAATATACTCACATTGTCTTCAAACGAATAAAAAACAGTATAAGGAGGAGAAAAAATGAATCTTGTTTTTCACGGACACTCTTGCATCCAGATCTCCAATGGCGAACACTCAATGATCATCGATCCATTCTTGAGCGGCAATCCAGTTGTCAAAACTAAGCCAGAGGACATTAAAGTCCAATACATTTTGCTTACACACGGACACGCAGATCACACTGCTGATGCAGAAGCAATTGCTAGAGCTAACGATGCAACTATTGTCGCCAATTTTGAGCTCGCTACCTATTACTCTTGGAAGGGTCTGAAGACGATCGGAATGAACATTGGTGGTGCTGTGGACTTAGGATTTGCGAAAGCAAAGCTTGTTCACGCCTTCCACAGCTCCTCTATCATATCGGACGAATCCCAAAGTATTATTTATGCAGGTATGCCTGGCGGATTTATTATAGATTGGAATGGAATTACGCTTTATCATGCCGGCGACACCTCTTTGTTTGGAGATATGAAAATGTTCGGCGAGCTCCACGATATTGATTATGCTATACTACCGATCGGGGATTTTTACACAATGGGACCTAATGATGCTTTGATTGCAGCAAAGTGGTTGCAAGCTAAAAATGTGATCCCCGTTCATCACAGTACATTCCCGGGTATTATGCAAGATGCTGCAGCCTTTACCGAACAGTTGAAGGAGCAAGATATCGAAGGTTTCGCTCTCCAGCCTGGAGAACAGCTTGTACTTATTAAATAGATTATCCTCACTATTCTTTTTAGATTTAACTTATTAAGATATTAAAATCTCATTTCAAGGTCAATCTCTCATTTTCGACAAAAAAAACCGTCACAAACTACCTATAGAAAAAAGCTGATTCGCGCTCAAATAAAACCTAAAATATATCTTTTTTACCATTTATAGTTTACTATTCTTTATGCTATAGTCTCCTTGCAACTACTTTTCTTTTGGGAGGTTATTAATGTGAGAGCTTCGGAAAAAACGAAAAGAAAGATTAGTACTTTGTTATTGGCCATATCCTTATCCGCAATCGTTGCAGTTCCGTTTTCAACGGCGAGCACGGATGGGTGGCAAAAAGTAGGAGAAGGTACGATGGCGTATCAAGGTGGAGTTACTTACAAAAGTATAACCGTCGAATCCAAAGGTGATGATTTTAGGGTTTGTTCGGATAAAGGAGGAGCTTATACTTTACGGGAATATGATCCTGGTACTAATGCTGATGAAAATGCAGGTCAAAAAACGATACCTTCAGGCGGCGGTTGTAAAACATGGGAGAACATCGGAAGCTTTGTCGATGGTACTAACAACAGAGCAGAATTTTATGTATTAACAGCTAGCAGTAGTGGTCCTCCTTATGTGAAGCTTTATGATTAATTTGTTGTAATCTTCATTGATTAACGTTTACGAACGCCAATGAGTAATCTTTGGTTGACCTAATAATTCAATGGGGGGTGTCCCCATAAAAGTCGAATGTCGACCTAAGGGACACCCCTTTATTATAAAGAAAACTTATGAAACTCTCTTAACAAATTATCTATGGCTGTTATACAAGACTAAATTTTTCGTTCCTCATACTCAAAAGGTTCTTCACAAGAGTAAATGTCATGGAAAAATCCCATATACGGAATATCGTCTTCTAGACATTTTATAACGTATGACAACTGTTCCTCACACTTCAACTCTTCATCATTGTCCCGCATATTCTCAAATGCGCTTAAAATGTATTCCATGAGGTTTACTTTGATAAACAAGGGCAACATATCCAACATCGAATCTTCGATTTCGGTCTCGGATCTATATCCCTCAAGAACTATTTTAAAATAATCATCCATAAACTTTTTGCGTTTACTGACGTCTGGTTCAAATTGTATCCAGCCCTCCCCATTCCACCAAATAGTTGCCAGGTCAAACATATACCATCCGAAACATGAATTATCGAAATCATATACAGTTATTTGCCCGGTATCAAAATCTATCATGTAATTTCCATCGTTGTAATCAAAATGGATCATTCCGAAAGACTCAACGTCTCTGTCCAATTTTTCTAGGCTTTTAAGTAGTTCTACCAACTTCTCCTTAAGCAGTGATAAGGAGTCGGGTATCCGTTTATCGATAAATCCTGCATTGTACATATCAAAAAAACTAAACCTACGCTGTACTGGAGTATAT
Source organism: Paenibacillus sp. L3-i20 (assembly GCF_022180385.2). Classification (GTDB taxonomy): domain Bacteria; phylum Bacillota; class Bacilli; order Paenibacillales; family Paenibacillaceae; genus Pristimantibacillus. Next base: position 796,996 of record NZ_BQME02000002.1, on the reverse strand, counting down.
TCTTTTGATAATTGGTGCAGTTTCCCCAGGGTTTTACCGCAGTTATAATAATATTCGGTAATCGGAACACCTTCCCGATACTGAAAGTTATTATCCACCATCTTTTTCCCTTTGGCTTTTTCGAAAAGGCAAACATAATAGGTGAGATTATTATGAGTTATCTCTTCCATCAAATTTCCCTTATTGGAACTGACGACATCAGAGACACTTCCGCCATGCTTGAATAAATATCTGATATACTCTACTTCTCCCAATAAATCGTTTCGACTCCTGCCATTTAAGAAGGCGATTCTGATGATTTTTGCCCCGACGCCTTCTTTCTCACAGTTATAGGCGACATTCCGCCCTCCGACATGTGCCTGAACCAGACTAATTTCATAGCCATCTAACCCATACAACTCCGATACTAATGGAAGCAAATAAGCATCACCGATTTTAACAACATCGTTATAAGTAATAATATCAAGTCTCCTTTAGCTACTAAATTTGTTGAAAGCTCTTGCCTTCTCATCCCGAATAATATCCACCTTGTTTAACATTGACACATCACGCCCTTCCATTTTCTATTTATAATTTTACCGGAAAATGTAAATAGCTTTCTATGTAAACTTTCTATATAACTAAAAAATCCTAGGCAGTGTTTTCGAAGTTTGTAACCATTTGTTTCGGGGTGGTGGCAGTTATTAAAAAAGACCGCCATTGAAGGCGATCCCATAAATGATTATTTTTGCCCGACAACTAGTCCTAATGATAACCAACGACCATTATCATCTAATATAAAGTCCTTTTCACCATCATAATATTGAAATTATCGATTGCCCAATGATAAGCTTCCGGAAAGTAGTACTCCTCAGTAACTGTTAAGCTATTATTCCGAAATAAATTACTATTATAATGAAGTGATTGCAACCATTTATTATATGAGGTAAAGATTTCATGCTTTTCTAATTCAGATGGAATAGGATTCGTAGTACACATAGGCTCAGCAATCCCTATATGCCCCCCTTTACGGGTGACCCTTATCATTTCTTTTAATGCTTTTTCTCTTTCATCAATCATAAAAAAAGAACCAATCGCAAAAACAGAATCGAACGATTCATCTGAAAAAGCCGCTACTTGACTAGAACCAGAGCCTATCTCCAACACTCGCATACCCGATATTAATTTAAGAGGATTTATTAATGGAAACGCCATTTCGTAAGAACCAACACCATATGGCTGTGGATTATTAATAGATAAAAAAGGATTTTTCAAATAAATACCCCTATCAAATAAGGGAAGCCGCAGTTTATTGGGCTAGTTATGTACTTTTCCCCGCAGTTGGTTTGCCCGCAACAATTCTGTAATACTTTTCATGTAAACCGCCTCTTTTCAATATAATTGATCAATTATATCAGTTAGATCTTTTATATGGAAATATGAAGTAGCATCTTCTAATCCCGACCAGCTTCGTAAATTTTCTGCGCCACCATGCCCGGCCTTGTACGAGTATCCGTAAAGTGATCCCCATCGCCGACAATAAGGCGGAATTGCCCGAGCCGTGTAGACATATGTGGGTTCCAGCCGAAGCCCTCTCCTTGTGGCAATGCATTGTCTTGGAGAAAATAGACATAACCTTTAGGTAAAGATAACTTATAGAACTCTTTAAGATCCAGCTTCTCGAATAGCGGTCTAGCTGGTTCCGGAAAGACGCTTTTATACATCCATTTTGCTTCCTCTATAGTGTAGCCTTATTGACAAACAAGTCCCGAAACAGTGGAAACGGAAGCATGATCGTATCATCATTCGAACTGGCTCTGAGTTGCTCGAAACCTGCCCTTGTCGGAGGCGGTAACTCGTCGACAAGCGATTCGCCATCTTTCAGTACGAACGCATCCCAGAAAGATTTCGGTTTATTCAACGAGCCTACTATTTAGCTTAATGTTGCATCAAAAATACTGTTACTAGTTTGATACTTCTTTGTAACTGTACTGTTACGAATTTTCATTACTTCCGCCCTATAATTATTTTTACAACGATTTATCATCCAGAGGGGCTGAATAACATTTTCTCCATCGACATTTGTTTCAAACATCGCATTTCCCGCAGTTTTTTTCACAACACTCAAGCTGGTATTTTTCCCGTACAATTACGTGCAGGGGGATATCGACATGCCTAAACCAATCGGCAACAACGGACGATACATGCCTGGACTCGATGGTTTAAGAGCCATTGCCGTACTTGCTGTAATTGCCTATCATTTAAACGTACAAGTGGTGCCGGGGGGTCTGCTTGGGGTTACTATGTTTTTTGTGCACTCTGGATATCTCATCACAGACATATTACTTAAGCAGCTAAGTCAAAATAAAACGTTGGACCTCAAAACATTTTTCATTCGACGTACTCGAAGGCTCCTGCCAGCCATGTTCCTAATGATCGCAGTCGTTTCATTATGGTTATTCATAACTGATCCAAATCGACTTCTATCTCTGAAAGGTGATATCGGTTCGGCATTGCTCTATATAAACAATTGGTGGCTCATTTTTCATGAGGTTTCTTATTTCGAAAGCTTTGGTCCTGCTTCTCCATTCGGTCATTTGTGGTCGCTTGCAGTGGAAGAACAGTTTTATCTCATTTGGCCGTTCATTCTGTTAATTGCCATCCGCTTCTTACCAAAACGCGGCAGTCTAGCTATATGGATACTTGCGGCAGCATTTATATCCGCGGGAGCAATGGCGCTTCTTTATGAGCCTGGCGCAGATCCAAGCCGTGTTTACTACGGGACAGATACTAGAGCATTCGGCCTACTTATTGGTGCAGCACTTGCTGTCGTCTGGCCGAGCTGGAAGCTAACGAACACGATTACTTTACGCAATCGCCGTCTTTTAGATGGGATGGGCATATTCGGCTTCATCGTTATTTTGCTTATGATTAATAGAACTGGTGAGTATGATTCCTTTCTTTATCGCGGAGGTATGGTAGTTCTTTCTCTTGCTACTGCTACTGTGGTGGCTGCTCTTGCGCACCCTGCCAGTAAACTCGCTCACATTATTGGGAATAAAGCTCTAACTTGGATTGGTGTTCGCTCTTATGGCATTTATTTGTACCATTACCCGATTATCGTGATGACCACTCCAACTGCTGAAGGCGCAGAGTTCAATCTTGCACGTGCGCTTATGCAAATTGTGCTTACTTTTGTCCTTGCTGAGTTATCTTGGCACTTTATAGAGGAACCTGTACGACGTGGTGCTTTGGGCAACATGTATGCCTTCATTAAACAAAAGTCGAAACAGCCATTTACTCTAACAAAAACAACCACTTTAGCAATCATGCTCGTACTTATTTTTACCAGTGTATCCTGCACGAGTAGTGCAAGTTTACAATCCGCAACTAATGATGATAAGAACAGCGGAACAACTGTTGTCGCACCAGACAAAATAAAGGATTCTACAAACCAAACTACTGATGACACACCGAATAAGGTTGAAACAAAAGATAACGTAATTAATGTAAAACCTAACGTACCTGATAAACCGGTGGATAAGCCAGTAGTTAAACCAATAGATAAGCCAATTGATACAACAATAGATACAACAATAGATAAAACAACAGATAAAACAACAGATAAACCAGTAGTTAAACCTACACCTTTACCAAAGGAAACTAAAAAACCAACTGGCAATAATTCCAATAGCAATGGAGCTTCCAAAATTGTTCCTAAAAAGAAACCCGTCACTCCCATTGAAAAAAATAGCATTACCGCTATTGGCGATTCTGTTCTTTTGGATGCAGCCCCCTACTTGGAGAAGCAGCTTTCAGGCATATACATCGATGGGAAAATAGGACGACAGTTTGGAGCGGCAGCCAAAATAGTAAGGGCGTTAAAAGAAAGCAATAAGCTCGGAGATACCGTAGTTATTCAGCTCGGAACTAACGGAGCTTTTACAACTAAGCAGATGAATGAACTGCTAAATGCACTTGGTACAGAGAGAAAAATTGTATTCATCAATTCTCGCGTGCCTCGTAAATGGCAGGATTCCGTTAACAAAATGCTTGCCGCAACAGCAAATAAAACAACAAACGTTACTGTTATAGATTGGCATAGTGCAAGCAAAGGAAAAAATGATATTTTCGCTTCTGATGGCGTGCACTTGAAGAAGCAAGGCGCAGAGCTTTATGCGAAGTTGATCGTAGATGCGCTAACCGAATAAACGCAGTATTTTCTCAAAAAGAGTGTTTCAATGGTGTTAATACCGATTGAGCACTTTCTTTAATTTAAGCATATAGGTAAGTGCATAATATTATTGCCATTCTTCCTTTAGGATAGCGTAATGATATTCGTCCCACCATTCTGTACCTCTCTTAAAATTGGCAGGTATACACTTCTTAAAATGAGCCTCTCTTCTCATCCCAACCTTCTCCATAATGCGATAAGAAGCAATATTTTGTGGCTGACAAGTAGCAATTATGCGGTGGATATCCAATACTTCAAAAGCGTACTTAACTATTGTACGTGTAGCTTCCGTCGCAAAACCTTTATTGTGGTACTCAGGATGAAATACCCAACCAATTTCATAAGCGATCTCACCGTACCACGAATGAAAAACCATATGACCAATTAATATATTTTCTTCATTAAGAATAACTGCGAAATTCTCAGCATTTTCACCACTGTTTTTATTCACAAAATCTTTTGCCATTTCTTCTGTAAATATTCCTTCCGGTAAATATTCCATAACAGTATTGTCAGAAGTATAGTCAAAAACAGCTTGCCAATCTGTTGATTGAATTTTACGGATCGTTAATCTTTCCGATTTTAAGTACATACTAGCCTCCAATTACAACTTTTGATATCAGACTGAGATATTACGGGAGCGTTATCTCCATGGATAACATGAGCTATCATCTAATAGTATCTACTAGTAACATTTTACATTAATTGACCCCATATGTATGGTGTAAAACGATTATAGAAGTCTTTAACCGTTTTTCATTTTGTATTTCTATGTAAATTAATGTAAACTATATTTTCTTGTTAGTTTCTTAACAGTGAGGCGACGAAATGAATAATGCGATAAAAATTTCGGTTATCTCAGTACCTCGTTGATTATTACTACTTTATATTTATGGGTATGTGTATTCTCGATACAAGGTTTATTGGGAGCATATGCATGGTTTTTAATAAATTTCGTTATTCCTTTCGTTGGTATTGCGGTGCTTAGGTATCAATATCCTTCTCGTTGTCATTATGATCATAAAGAAGAAAAACATCACTAAAAGAATAATACAAATAACTGTTTCTATCTTGCTTACATTACATATTCTCTTCATTTTAAAGATTACTCCATTGGCCTATCCTAGTTCCATTTCGAACACTCAACCTTCTGTAACTTTAAAATGGCCTTTAAATGATGCAACAGTTGTTGGCTGGGGAGGTAACTCTACTGAAACTAATCTACCTCACGTCTTATGGCCATCTGAACGATGGGCTTATGATCTGCTTATGGAGCCATATGATTCAGGAAGCCCGAACCTAGAAGATTACGGAATTTGGGATAAAGAAGTTATTGATTTAAGTAGTAGACACTACAATTCTGAAATTGAACTTTTCTACGAAATACCTCCTTCGAGATTAGTCACATTATCTAGCACATTCCTAAGTATGAAATGATCAAAATTGGAATAAAATTATCGTTATTAGGCTTTTGAAACAACAAAATCATCGCTTAAAACAAGCGATGATTTTGTTGTTTGTACTATGCAATAAAAATCTTAACACTTCGATTATACTTTGTTCATGCTACGCATTTAAACACTTCGATTATACTTTATTCATGCTAAGGATTTAGGACCCTCCGTTATATAAGCTGTAGGCAAAGTGATAAACATTATCTGAAGCTGTAACTGGAGTCCCAGCCACTTCAACCAAAACAGATGTGTAATCAAAATAGTGTGTGAAATACATAGGCAACGCTTGTGAAATACTTCCAGTAGAAGGTGGCAAAGTAACCGTAATGCTATAGGCTCCATTTTGATCCGTATATGCAGTCCCTATTCTAGTCCGATATCCTGTACTTGCAATCCAGTTTGGATTTGTCCAAGTCATACTTACAAGTGCATTTGCTACTGGTAAATTATCAGTAGTTCGAACAGTACCTTTCACCGTAAAACTACTATTTTGATCAACCCGATAATGCGTACCTGCATGATTATAATTTGGATAGTCATTCGGTCCATTAGCAGACGAGTTATAGCCAGTGATCGTAATACTACCAGCTCGCAGTACCGGCTTTATTGTGAGGTTATACAAGTGGCTGGTTGAGAACTGGTTTGTTGTGGATACTTTGACATAATAAATACCAGTGCCTAGAGCGACATTATTATTTGAATGCGGAAGCAGCACTAATTTATTTCCGGTGTCAACGCCATATACTTCTGCCTTGTACCCATAACCTGCTGAGGTACTATCAAGTTTAATGTTTAGTGCATCATAATTACGGACTTGAGGGACAGTGATTTTATACCAATCGTTGTCAACGCTTGAATGAATGGAACGTGTATTAAGGGTAGAACCGCCTGTGCTGAAAGCAAAGTTATAAGCTTTAAAAGCATTTTCATCCGGTTCATATGCATCGTAATTGGAAGTAATATCTACCGTTAGATAGAATGGCAAGGTACTGCTGGAACCCGTCTTAGCATACACCTTGAGTGCATAAGCCTTTGGAGTAGTTATAGCGTTTCGTGTACCTACATTCTCGGACAATGTTGCTGCCCCTTGCTCATAATTATTGAAATAAGTTCCGTATATGGAATAGTCTAATTCAGTTGGATTCAGGTTACCTGTGCTCATATTAAATTCGTATAAATATAAGTCATAATCAATCAGTACTGAAGCTGGACCATCTAAACGAGCCTGCAGTAGTTGACCAGGTTGTAAATTAATAGGGTATAAAAATTGTGCAGTCCCTGCCTGCGAAATTGTACCGGAGTATGTAGTTGAGGTATCTGATGCAGTTGTTGGAGTTGCTGTTTGAGTTATCTTCAGCAGCGAATTGGTTTTCTTTTGCAATGAGGAAGGCACAGATTCTTTGAAATTAATTTGCTCTGTAGTTGCATGTATGGAAGTAACTAGACCATCGGGTGAGTCTGAACGTGTTAGCTCATTAATATTGTCTTGACCTGCATTCGTAATCGTTACAAAACTAAACAAAAGCATCATACTAAGCATAACTACAAACGATTTTCTAAATCTCTTCATTCTGAAATCCCCTCTCAATTGGTTTTAGGAATTCCTGCTATTCCCCTAGATAAACTAGGATCTTTTCTAAGGTGCATGACTTTATATTAGAGTATTTTCAATGAGGATATAACTAAATGGATGAAATATATTTTTTTATAAATGGTTCTAAATCACTTCCTTCATTAATCCAATCAAATGATTCAAACGGTCACAGAATGGATAATTAAATATAAATTAGTCAACAAAAAAATACCTCCATTCTCCTCTCCCTAAGGAAAAGAACGGAGGTATAAACTTCGTAACAGTTTAATAAATTTGTTGTAGTTGAGTAGGACCTATGGCCCCATATTTTCCTTGAAATTCGAATTTTTAAAACATAGTTAGTATGAGAGAGGTAACTTACGTGAAAATCGTATATCCCCTATTTCCAAATAGTTTAGAATACTATTTGCCCAAAAATAGACCTATGTTTGTCTGTCTATCGAAACATGAGCTAGTTGACTTGCTACGCATCAATAATTCTTATTTTGACCTGAAAATCCTCCCAATTTCCACTGTACTCCCCAAAAACTTCATACTTTAGTAACTTTACGGATCAAATAGTTTTTAACTAAAATATATAAGACAGATTTAATTACCGTATCATAAGTAGAATTTTGGCGTTGTTTTAAACTAGCAATCGAAACCCACTTACTTCTACACGTATTAGGAGGCAAAATGAAAACGACACGTATCGCATTTGCAATTATTCTAATGATCTCTATGGTAGCATGTAACAACCCTAGTAAACCCGTGCCATCAACAAACTCCGCTGCACCATCACCAGTAGCACCTATTGAGAGCTCGGCATCTACAAGTGAGGGGAAAATTACAAAAGAACAATATGACAAAATCAACAATGGCATGAAGTACCAAGAAGTAATTGATATCGTTGGCATTGAAGGTGAAATTATTACCGAAAGTGGCATCAAAGATACCGATTCATATGGCATTGGAGTTATGTATGAAGGAGCAGAAGGCACCGGCACTAGCGCCACTTTCATATTCATTAATGATACGCTTCACACCAAATCACAGTTTGGACTCGAATGATATAAGTTCAGAATTGTTTGCGACTGTGGTCGTGTAATAAGTTTTAAATAAAGGAGTATGTAACCGAGGATTAGGCTCGCTAGATATGTACTGTACATTCATATAACCAGCAAAAAATAGCCTTGGCCGACTATCGACCAAGGCTATTTGATTATGAGCAACTTGAAACCGATTCGTGATTAGTGATAATGCATCGTAGGTTTCGGATTATCCCTGCCAACGATTCCGTCTTCTTCCTGCTGCTTCAGATTATGCAGAAGGAGTGAAGGTGCGATACAGCTGTCACGAGGCATGTGGTCAAAAACCGCCACCCCAGCTTGATTGATGTTGTAATTTCATCAATATGATGCCTTCTCGTACAAATACTCAGGCAACGCCTGCACAAATGGAGACCACTCGGCCGTTGTGTAAAGATGTAGTCGGTGCATGGCTCGCGTGCACGCTGTATAAAGAAGCTTACGTTCGTTGTCCCGACCATACGCTTCAGACGAAGCATCATAGATTAAGACTGCATCGAACTCTACTCCCTTGGCGAGATAAACGGGAATAACCATCACACCTTTTTTAAAGTCCAACGTCTCCTTTGTAATGAGCTGCAAAGCTTCTCCAGCTTGAATTTGTAGCGACTTATGAGCTTCACGGCTTGCAGCTGCACTCTTCGTAATGACGGCGATGGAATCGAAGCCTTCTGCCCTGAGCGCTGCAATGTCAGCTACCATTTGCACATCACGTTTCTCCCCACTATCCAGTCTCATAAGTAGGGGCTTCAGACCTCCCCTTTCAAACGGTGTAATTTCTTCCCCGCCTGGTAGCATCGATTTCGTAAATTCAACAATCTCCCTCGTTGAACGATAACTGCGAATCAAGCGTATAAGACTTGTTTCGGCTTCACCATAAAGACGGATCAATGGCGAATCGTTTGCGTCCAAACTTGTGGACTGCATATAGATCGCTTGCCCAAAATCGCCAAGCACAGTCATCCGGGCACGAGGAAATAGCTTCTTTAGATACTCATACTGAAACGCCGAATAATCTTGACCCTCATCAACAAATACATAACGGACTTCCTTGTTCGTCCGGACACCTTCGATCAGTTCTTTTACATACAAATACGGAGTTGCATCCTCATAAAACAATTCGTTCCGACGCAAAGTTTCCTTAGTTTGCGTGCAAATTTCATGCCACAATGATGGGATGAAAGCCCCATTCGTTTTTTCTCGATAAGCAGCTTCCCCCTCAAACAATTGCCCATATATGCCTTTGATGTCTACAAACGAGAACTTTTTAACACTTTTCCTAAGTGGTTTAAAACTTTCTTTGACAATTCTATGGAGGAGCATATCTTCCTCCCTCTGGGCGAAGTCATAATCCCCTTCATCCCCACGACGCTTATTGTTCTTTTTCTCACGAACGACAGCGTATTGTTCCGCAATATCGAATACTTCCCTATCTTTATGCAGCATTCCGAATATTTCCGCATACTCCTCGTTGTCGAGATAATTCAATTCTTCCTCTGCCCAAGACGACTGCCGTTCTTTACGCTCCAGCGAAGATAGTTCCTTCAGCAACCATTCCTGCAAAAGAGCGACGCGATTAAACAATGGCAAAGAATACTCAAAGCCGTAAAACTTCGCTCTCATTTGCTCAGCTGTAACCAATTCGCGATCCCGAAACCAAATACCGTTGAATCGCATACCTTCCCTTCCGAGCCACATTCCATAGTATTGTAGGGCTTGCAGGAAAACCTCGGAAGCTTTATACTCGATCCCCTGAAGCCGAGCTTCATAGTCCGGCGTCCCTTGCGCAGTTAGTACATATTCGATCTGATCAAAAGGATCTTCCGGCTGCAACGAAGAACCCAGCCAGTAATCAATATATTCTTGAAAGGTCGTCTGCTGCATATTCTCTTCGCCAAGCTCCGGAAGGACAGTGGAGATGTAACTGGCAAACATCGGATTCGGAGAGAATAGAACGATCTGATCAGCTTTGATTTTCTGCCGATATTTGTACAGCAAGTACGCCACCCGCTGCAATGCTGCGGAAGTTTTGCCACTTCCAGCCGCCCCCTGGACGATTAGCATCCGACTTGTATCATTACGGATTATAGTGTTTTGTTCCCTTTGGATGGTTGCCACAATACTCTTCATTTGCGAGTTAGCGCCTTTACCGAGCACTTGTTGTAAAATTTCGTCTCCGATCGTTTCACTCGCATCAAACATATTAAGGATTTGCCCGTTCTGAATTTGGTATTGCCGCTTGAGCTCCATCGTCCCTTCGATGCATCCACCCGGTGTATCATAAGACGCTTTGCCAGGAGAATGGTCGTAGTACAAACTTGCGATCGGCGTACGCCAGTCATAGATCATAAAGTTCAATCCGTCTTCGTCGACAAAGGAAGATACTCCGATGTAGATCTGCTCTCTAATTTCCAAGCCATCCTCTTGATAGTCGATGCGTCCGAAATAAGGTGATGGAAGTAGACGATTCATATTATTCCATTGTTGCGTCAAAAGCTTGTGACCCCGTTCACGTTCAGCCAATACCGCGGACTGCTGGTTAATCGTGTAGAAGGTCTCTTCGAAATCTTCATCCGTACTCGTATTTATCGTAACTTCTTCCCAAAACCGCTTGCGGATGTCCGTAGCCTGATCGCTTAGCCCAGCAACCTCAGGTTCTAGATCAGTGATTCTCGCCTGTAGTTTGTTCCTGACCCATTCCAATCGTTTCTGTTCCTGTCGCAAATCATTTGTATTCATATTTCTCTGAACACACTCCTTCATCCATTTTTTTGGAGCAAAAAAAGCGCATTGACAAATCAAAATTCCAGATGTATAATTAAAATAGGGATAAAACTGAATACACATTCAAATTGAAATGTCAATAACGCTATCGATTATATCATAGCGTTATTTTTCGTTCAATCTATTTTATTGACTTATTTCTGGTAACATTGAAAACTGACCCGGATTGTGGATAGTTTAAAACAAACCACCACGGAGTTTGCTCCCATAAGATGGCCCTTGAATTGATTAAGGAGCCATCTTATTCATGTCCACTAGCTCTGAAATGAACACACTATTCTCTGGCTGCAAAGTAAAACAAAAAAACTTCACCGACGATGGCGTTCGCTTTTTAAAAAAGGAGCTGTCTCAAAAGTATAAATACTTACTTCATGAAACAGCTCGCATGATGAAAAATGGGAGAAAATAAGGAAATGGCGGTGCTAGGGAGGTTATCCCTGCACCGCCATTTCTGGCTTTTGGTCTATTGCCGCCTTCTTGAGCAGATTGTGGGCGAGCGAAAGCCACCCGACCTCAAGGCTTACTTTCGGCAGGCCTCGAAGCAGAAAACGCCGGAATCCCCGGTTGTTTTTCAGTTGTCCAAATACGCTTTCCGGTTCGATCATTCTTCGAACCGACAGCGCATACCCTTCCTCGCTCTTGAGTTTCTCGCGTATTTGTTTCTTGTAACGCAGATACTTCAGGCTCACGCTGATTTCTCGGTTTCCTTTGGCTTTTGTACAAGCCTCTTTGAGCGGACAGCCTTCGCAGTTTTCGCTTCGGTAGTGGCGCTTCCGTAACTCATATCCGCTTTCTGTCGTTTCCTTACTTTCATAGCGAAATAGTAGGTTACGCCCAGCAGCGCACGTCCATATGTCTTCGGCTTCGTCATACTGCCAGTTATCCAACTTACTGATATCTTGCTTCCACTTCTTCGATTTTTCCTTGTGGTATGTGCTGTACTTCACCACTGTTTCTAGTTGTTCGTTTTCCAAGTAAGCGTAATTTTCTTCCCCGCCGTATCCTGCGTCCGCGATAACTGTTTTCGGTATATTTCCCAGAGTTGCTTTTACCTTCTCTAAGTGGGGCTTGAGGCAACGTGTGTCTGTCGGGCGCTGGTGCAAACTGTAGCCGATAATGAACTGGTTTTCCGTTCCGATCTGTACATTGTAGCCAGGTTTGAGCTGGCCATTACGCATGTGATCTTCTTTCATTCGCATGAAAGTAGCGTCGGTATCGGTCTTGCTGAAGCTATTACGATCTCCGAGAATCTCCTGCTGTACTTCGTATTTTTGCAAGCGGGGGAGGAGGTCTTTGCGGATTGCCCGAACTGTTTTTTTCAATGGCTTGTCCTTAGGTTTCTCTTGTAGTTGCTCCTCTAGCTGCTTTACAGCCTCTTCCAGCTTTTCGCTGGTGATCTGTGTGGACTCGCCGAGTTCAGGAAGATCCCATCCGTGATGTTCTTGCTCTTCCTGACGCTCAGATTCTTCAATGGTAGCGAACAAAGTCTGGACTTTCTCCTGCAGCCTCGCCTTCTGTTTCACCACCGCTTTGCCCCAGACAAACGTATAGCGATTGGCGTTAGCTTCAATCTTGGTTCCGTCGACAAAGTAATGTTCAAGCCGCACGTATTTCTCCTCAGCCAGAAATTGTAGAACGGCGGTGAAGACGGTCTCGAGCACCGTCTTCATACGTTCAGAACGGAAACGGTTGATGGTGCGAAAGTCCGGCTGTTGTCTGCCTGCAATCCACATAAACATGACGTTTTCACGGACCGCTTTAGCGATTTGTCGAGACGAGTAGATCCGCTGGGTGTAGGCATAAACAATAACTTTGGTGAGCATTTTGGGGTGGTAGCTATCTCGGCCGCCACCAGGGTATGCGGAGGCAAAGATCCTGTCGCTAAGTCGGTTCACAGCGGCATTTACAATACGCACGAGGTGATTTTGAGGAATGTCATCCTCCAAATCCATTGGCAGGGTAAGTTGGTCCATGGTATATTGAATGTACAAAGAAATCGCTCCTTTTGGAATGGTTGGGTGGTACCTCCATTTTACCAAAAAGCGATTTCTTTTTGTTTATTCAGAACAAAAAAAGCTGTCCCTCAGGTCACTTTATGACCTTTTGGGACAGCCCCTTCGGATCATTTATTTTATATCAAACTCATCTAAAACCAATCCATCTCTATTTAGCGCTTCTACATTGATGTTCCCCTCTGTCTTAGGAATGAAGGTATACCAAAGCTTTAAGGAACCACTTATATCGTGTATTACTATTGCGTTATATGGGACATTGTTATGATCCGTTATTCTCACTGAGGATACGCGTGATTCACTAACTAGACCAAAGAGTAAGTCAGAGGAAGGGTCCGTTGGACTAGTCATTTTTTCACCACTAAAGCGCAAAACCTCACCTTCTTCGAGTGCTTTTTCATATTCAGTAGCGGTTACATAGTCAATTGGAAGTTCTCCTTTCTTCTCAATAGTCCATGCCTGTTCATTGGAATTCCAATTTGCGTAACTAACTTCCCAAATTCTTTTAGACTTTCCTGAAACAATTCTATTTGTAAATAACAACATGCTAGTCTCATCAATGATATCTTTAAAAATAATTTGGCGATTTAAGTTATCATACTCTCGTTTGATCAACTCCAATAACTGTGCATCCGTTGGTATTACCGGTATTACCATGAAATTCTCTTTAGATGGGACAGGCACGCCAGCAACTGTTATTAAACGATCAGATATGTGAGTTTCACGAGAGAACAATATTAGTCCGAGCCCGATTGCCAATAATATTGCACCTCCAGCCCAGTATATTTGTCGAAGTCTTGGAGGAGCTTGAACAGTTGAAATAGTCCGTGATCTAATTTTGTCAGCCAACTCATTTGTAAAGGTCTTTTGTTTTAATGGATTACCTTGCAAATCATCGTACCAATCAGGTCTAGATGGATTCATGAAGCAACTCCTCCTTGGTCAACAATTGTTTCATCTTCTTCCGTGCATCAGATAATCGCGATTTAACTGTTCCTTGTGGGATCTTAAGGATGTCAGATATTTCAGCAATGGATAGCTGATATTTAGCTTGAAGCACAAGCACTTCACGATATTTGGTCGGAAGCTTAAATATCTTCTTCCAAATTTCATTCGCAGCTTCTTCCTCGATATACATTTCTTCTGCTGAACGGCTACTACCGATAGATTTTACAATGTCGACAAGTAAGACTTTACGAATAAACGCAGTTTGAAGAAAATTACGACTCATATTGCGTGTGATTGTGAGTAACCAGGTTTTTATCGAAGCTTCTCCTCGAAAAGAATCTACATGATTATAAACTTGAATAAATACGTCTTGTGTAATATCGTCAGCTGCATTACGATTTTTCGTCAGAAAAAAAGCGTAATTCCATACATCCTGACCATATTGATCCATAAGATGATTCAATGAAACTGAATCCATCTCTGTAATAAACTTTAGATACTGCTCGCTCAATATCTATCACCTCAATTAATAGACAAATCATAAGGCATTATGGTTCGGTAAATATTGTTTTTTGCTTACCATTTATAAAGAATGAGCTTGGAGGAAGTTTTTTAAGATAATCATAATTTATGGAATATGTTTGTTAGTATTGTCCCTTTATAATTATGGTGTAGTCAATACTTCATAAGAAAACTAGTAATAGAAGGATTAAAGAATAAGGAGGGTCTCTTATGGGTAATGTTCAAAACAACACTATTCTATTTGAAGAAGAAACAGTTATTCAGTGGATTAAAGATCATGCACAACCTCTCTCTACCATTGATCCGGAAGCCCCATTTACTGATCTATCTACATTCATACATAGGTTACAAGATACTAAAGTTGTCGGCTTTGGAGAGTCAACCCGTGGCGCCCGTAGCGCACATCAAATGTATGTTATGAAACATCGATTTCTGAGATTTATGGTTGAGAAATTAGAATTTCGTTCCCTCGCTTTGGAGTTACATTGGTTGATAGGTGTCGAGCTTAATGAGTACCTCCGTAAAGGAATTGGAAACCCGAGAACCATACTTTTTAATGCATGGGGTCCTTTGCAAACGGAAGAAATTCTTGCTGCCATTCAATGGATGCGCTTATATAACGAACAAAATCCCAACGATGCCATTCAAGTTTTTGGAGGGTATTCAAGCGATTTGCACGCAAAAGTTTTTGATGTTGTGTCCAACTATGTTCGATTGTGTGCATTAGAACGCATAGTCGAAATTGATATTCATTATTCCGTGCTTCGATCTGCGGACATTAAGAATAAGGAGATACAACAAGTACTTATTCATCACGCCAAACTGGCCTATGAGCTAGTATCAAGCCTCCCAATTCAAGAGGGCTACGATCTGGTGCTCCAATATGCTCGTTTCATCTTGTGTTTCTACGAGCAACAAACTTGTGACAAGCTTAATTTAGATCAAAAGTTTTATAAAAGTATGATTCTTTGGCATGAGCATACTGGTAATCAGATTGTTTATTGGGGTGGCATTGGGCATACAGCTGCAAACAATATACTTGCGAATGGAGAAAGTGTAGGGAGCCATTTGCGGAAGCATCTTGGGGTAGGCTATATCTCTATTGGTCTAACTTTTCACCACGGCTCAGGAGTAGATCTAATTCCATCCCCTTCTCCAGACTTCGCCGAAGCAATTCTGGGCGCGGTTGATTTGAAAAACTATTTTCTAGATATACGTAGTCAACAACCGAAATCTGTTTATGCATGGCTCAACTCTCCAACAAAGACGCGTGTAATCGGTCCGTATTATGACAAAGAGAAGGACGCTGATTTCCATATGACCGGAGTACTTGCTGACTGGTTCGACATCATTATTCATACACAAGAAATCACACCTGCCGAAATATTGACGAAATAATGCTATCAAGCAATAAGAGATCCAAACCACTTAAAGAAGTTTGAATCTCTTTTTAGTGCATTAAACCGACTGCGTTAACTGCATAAACCTACCCATTCGCTCAAGTACCTTTTCTAAATCGATCAGCGAGGTTGCGTATGAGCAGCGAATAAAACCTTCCCCGCCCGAACCGAATACATGTCCAGGAACGACTGCTACCTTTGCTTCATTCAGTAGACGGAATGCGAACTGTTCAGAAGTCATACCAGTTGAAGCTATCGAGGGAAAAGCGTAGAAAGCACCTTCAGGATCATGACAAGATAATCCGATTGTATTCAAACCGCTAACAAAAAGCTTGCGTCGTTCATTATAGCTTGCCATCATCTCATCCTTCGCTAACAGACCATGACGCAATGATTCGAGTGCTGCGATCTGTGCAATCGTAGGTGCGCACATCGTCGTGTATTGGTGGATTTTCAACATGCCGGCTATCAATTCATGCGGACCGCAAGCATAACCTACCCGCCAGCCTGTCATCGCAAATGCTTTCGAAAAGCCACTAATGACAATAGTACGCTCCTTCATGCCTGGTAAAGAGGCGATACTAACATGTTTTCTCCCATAAGTTAACTCTGCATAAACTTCATCTGAAATAACAACCAAATTATGTTTGATAATGAACTCTGCAATGGGTAGCCAATCCTGCTCTGTCATAATTGCTCCGGTCGGATTACACGGATAATTGAGCATCAAAATCTTTGATTGTGGCGTAATCGCAGCTTCCAATGCTTGTTGGGTCAGCTTGAATTGTTCCTCTGCGCTAGTGGTTACCTCCACGATTTTACCACCATGAAGATGAGTAATTGGTTCATAAGCAATATAATTGGGTGCTGGTAGTAGCACCTCATCACCCGGATTCATTATTGCCCGCAGTGCTAGGTCTACAGCTTCACTGCTCCCGACCGTCACTATAATTTCCTGCTCGGGATCGTAGGAAAGTGTGAAACTATTAGAGAAATAGGCTGAGATCTCTTCACGAAGTTCCATCAAACCGGCATTTGACGTATATTTTGTGTTACCTTCTCGTAATGCATGAATACAAGCATCACGTACCTTTTCTGGTGTAATAAAATCTGGTTCCCCGATTCCGAGGGAAATTGTATCTCTGCTTACTGCATTCAGATCAAAATAAGCGCGAATGCCCGATGGGCGTATTTCTCGAACACGCGAAGATAAAAACCGTTCTGCAACGTCTTCTCTATACATATTGTACCATCTCCCATTCTTGTTTCCGTACAGAAAGCGAACTAACAATAATTCGATCGAGCAACTGTGGAAAAGTCATACCTGCTGCTGCCGCGCTCTTCGGTAGCAGACTGTTTGCTGTCATTCCTGGCAAGGTGTTAACTTCCAGCACGTAAGGTACATCTTGATACAACATCATATCGACTCTTGCATAGACTTTGCACTGCAACGTATTGTAGCTGGCTAGAGCCGCATCGCGCACACGCTGCTCAATAATGGGAGGAAGCTGGATGACTTTCTCCTCTGCACCGTCGATTTCATATTTTGCTTTATAGTCGAACCACTCCGAGTGTACGGAACGAATGCCGATAATTGGCAGTATCTCGCCATCGACAATTGAGCAGGTAAGCTCCATGCCCTCTATATAAGATTCAATTAGAATAGATTGGTCAATGCTGTATGCCTCCTGAACAGCAGGCAAAAGTTCCTTCTCATTATGCACAAGCTGAACCCCAATACTGGACCCTCCCATATTCGGTTTCACAATAACGGGGTAGCCTAACTGTTCCACTGCTTGCGGAGCATAATCGTCCATCCCATGCCAACAAAGACCTGCAGGCGTTTGTACATCTACTGCCTTCAGCAGCATTTTGGTCAGTTGCTTGTTCATACATAAGCTGCTTGCTAAGACACCGCTTCCCGTATATGGAATGCCTAATGTCTCAAGTGCTCCCTGCACCGTTCCATCTTCACCGTATTGGCCATGCAGAGCTAATAACGCGAGATCGATGTCAGCCTGCTGTACTTGTTCTATTAAGTCTGCTCGATGGTTGAGTATGATTGGAAACACCTCATAGCTGTTGCGATCCAAATAATTGATTATCTCTTGACCAGTCTGTAATGAAACCTCTCGCTCAGAGGAAACGCCCCCCATAATGACGCCAACTTTCATCCTGCCACCTCTTTTTCTTAGAAAAGGATTATAGTTAAATAAAGTGATGTGCCTGTTTACCGATTATCTGAATGCCCCGCACAATATTTTCATCTGATACACGTGAAAAACCAAGTCGCAATGTATTCTTCCCTTCGCCTTCATGAACAAAAAATTTGTCTCCCGGTGTGAAAATTACTCCCTCTTCTATACATGCATCTAGCAACTGACATGTATTTACGTTTGGCGGGAAGCTCAGAAACAAATGTAATCCCCCGTCTCCAGACAGGTCAACCATTGGTAGATATTTTTCACAGCATGTTTTTGTTAGCTCATATTTGCGCTTATATTCCATTCTTGCTTTTTTTACATATTTATCGAAATTTCCATTAAGCAAATATTGATATAATATCGATTGATCGATTGTTGATGTATGGATGGAACGTGCGCGCTTGATACTCTCCAAATTGTCAATCAACGCCTTGTCTCCAAGCACCCACCCTACTCGCAAGCCGGGGAATAGCACCTTAGAGAGACTCCCAATATAAATAACTCCGTTCCCTTGCCCTGCTGTCGCTATTAGAGGTGCAATATGTGCTCCTGAGTAGCGCAGCTCTTCATTGAATCCATCCTCGATTACTGGAACCTGGTACTTCATCATTAAATTCATTACGGCGCTGCGCTTTGCCGGCGACATGACGATGCCCGTTGGATTATGATAGGAGGGTGTTAAATAAGCCAGATCGAAACGGATTGTCTGCTGTTGCAAAACGGCCTCGAGCTGCTCCACATGTATACCGTCATGCTCCATCGGAATTCCGGTAATATCAAATCCTTGCAGTTTCAAATTTTTGATTGCTGTATGATGAGTCGGATTTTCGCAAATTGCCGCTCCACGACGTGCAGATGGGCGCAGTGCTGACAGCACAATATCGAAGCCTTCTGTGAACCCATTTGTAATCAAAATATCTTTTCCGTTTGTATTAACGCCCTTATTTTCCATATAACGCATTAAGTATTCAATTAGCGGTTTGTAGCCTTTGGCATAGCCGTAGTTGAGCAGAACTTGCCCTTCAATTGCCATCCGATCCAGAAAGGCTCGCTTAACATCCCCCAGATCAAACAAATGTTCATCAGGAGCGATACTTGTAAATGATATCGTTCCTTTTGGGGCGCTTATGCCTTGCTTCATCATGTCCATCTCGACAGCCGATACGGCATAGTCGTTCATTCGTGCCTTCCAGTCCATTTGCCAGAAAGATGATCCGTCAGTTTCTCCGTTATAGGCAGTCGAATGGTTCACCATAGCAGCTACATAGCTGCCTTGGCTCGGAATTGCATACGTAAATCCGTCATCCCCTAGTCCTTCATAAGCTGCAATGACCGAATTGCGACTCACCTTTAGCAATCCGCTCATTTCTCGTGACGAGGGCAGCTTCTGATCCGGACGGAACACCCCTTTTATAATTAAACGTTTAACGTATTCTTTCACTTGTATTGCGACCGGACGGTCACGAACGAGCTTGAAATCTTGATACATCATCATCGCCCCCGTCTATAATGATGGCATAATAGTCTTGAGAAAAAAAGAACCATCCTATTAAATATTTCAACCTATTGTGGTTCCCAGTCTGCCATAATCACAAAAAAAATGGGCATCTATTTCTAAGAAATAGATGCCCAAATGACGATAGAATCAACTATTATTTAACGGTGTAAATGAATATTAATTCAGTATTTAATCTTCCTCTTGATCAAGGAATGACTCAAGATCGTCAAGTTTATTTGACCAAAATTGCCGATATGACGCAAGCCACCTATCGACTTCTTGAAGCGGCTCTGGACGTAAGGAATAGATGTTTTTTTGCGATACGGAGCGTACCTTTACTAGACCTGCTTCTCGCAATATTTTAAGATGTTTGGAAACGCCCGGTTGACTCAACTGACACTGTTCTACAAGTTCGCCTACTGACCGTTCGCGAATGCGCAACAAATCTAATATGGACCGTCTATGCGGTTCCGACAAAACTTCAAATATATTCGTATTCATCATATACACCTTCGATTCACTTCTCTATGTTTGTAATGTTACCAGTACGTTTTGAATATTGCTCGGCCATCAGCCCTTCCTCGAGATGTTGAGGATCCCAAAGCAATTCCTATTAATCGATTATAGAAGCATATTTATTACGCATTTCTTTAAATTGCTCCCAAGGGAAGTCAGCAGACTTTTCTTGAAGAATTAAATCCAACACATCCAGATGAACATGCCAGCCCGATAGAAAATTGATAACTACAGCAGACTCGAAGAACGTATGTGTCAGCTTAAGTAGGCATCCCTCATCTTTGACTTGCAACTCCCATCGAACCAACGAATTTCCCGAATCTTTCTCCACCCATGTGTACTCCAACTCGTTTGGCGGACTAATCTTAGTGAACTTCCCGTCCACCAGATCACCATTGTCCCACCGGAATGTAATCTGTCCATCATCAATTAGATCGAATTGCGCTTGGGCATTTAACCAATGGGCGATACGATCGGGACTCGTAATCGTGCGCCATACTTTTTCTACAGGATGATTAAGATTTCGCTCGAAATAAATAACACGTTTTCCTTCAGATTGTAGAATTTTGCCGTCCATGATATCCCCTCCAAAAAATAATTTACATATTATATAATATATATTACCTTATGGTTATATAATTGTAAAGAAATAAAGCAACCGCTGTTGCAGTTGCTTTTTGTTTAAGATGTTTTTTTGCCATTGTCAAAATCATAATTGGTACCATGAAATTCTAATCGTATCCCAGTAACTTCAGTTAAATCAAGCTCATCATTATCATCTTCATTAATGGTAATTGTCCAATCTGTAAAAGGACCTAACGCTGCGTAATTTGATGTTCCTTCTTCCACACCGAAATTCGCTTCCTCAACAACTTGATTAGTATCTAAATGGTAAATAAAAGGCTTATTGACCGGCTCGTGTGAGAAGCTGAACACATCACCTATTTGGTTAGTAATCTTCTCTTCACCTTTATGTGTAATATGAACTCGCAGTTGATTATTGGCCGTTTTTGCTCCGTCAATCCATACTCTAACATAACGCACTCTCACATTAGCCATTTTTGCAAAGATATGATTGTTTTCATCCTTCTTAAACGTAATATCTGGCGTAACTACAGCAATTGGAACAATAATTTCTTTCACAAGTTGCAACATCTCCACCTGATAGGATGGAAGCTCCAAAATTAATCCTTGATCATCAGGATGTCGTGGAAATTCAGAGCAGTTTGTTCCAAATCTTTCGACTGCTTGTTGATAATCGTTAATGATTTCATTTTTGATCGATAATAAGATTGCGTAATTAATTTGCGGGAGCTTATTACTTTTATACACTTTGGT
Source organism: Paenibacillus sp. L3-i20 (assembly GCF_022180385.2). Classification (GTDB taxonomy): domain Bacteria; phylum Bacillota; class Bacilli; order Paenibacillales; family Paenibacillaceae; genus Pristimantibacillus. The sequence continues at coordinate 775,446 of NZ_BQME02000002.1, read as the reverse complement.
CAAAGGATTACGGTCGGTCAAAGACCAGAAACGATAAGCTCGAGCTGTTAAATCCAGTACTTCCATAAGTTGATTTCTAGCAGAATAGATGATGCTGGACATAAATGTGACGAGATCAGGCAAGTTTGGTGATAGCTTATCAAGAGCTTCATCATTTAGTTCCTTCGTTTGTTCATCTGCCGATTTAATCATCTCGTGGTTTCGCAACATGATCAGAACACTTGCGTTGTAAGTGAGAATCGTATTGTTTCGAGCGATTACTTGAGAAATATATTGTTTAAACACTTTTTTCAATTCATCAAGCTGTTTAGGGAATTTCCCGTAAAAATCATTTAAAAAGGTAAATAGTTCTTTTTCTGTGGCGATCAGTCTTCCTGCAGCAGGATCATCTGCTGACAATAAACCGTTATCCAAGGATTGATACCCTTCTACTAAACTATCGATGTCTGTTTTTACTGTCTTAACTTGTCTGACCAAATAATCTTTGTTGACGGGTATATCTTTGTCATTCGTAATTTTTGTCGTTGCTTTGTAATAAAATTCGCTAGCCAAAGTCGAGATCATAAATACATCATCCGGTACAAAGGCTAAAGTAGTTAACGATTGAAATAAATTGTCGAAGTTAAAATCAAAGTAGCTTTGTATGTCATTTTCAAGATCTTTGATAGCATCAGTCACTTTTTTCTTAAGAGTCGGTAAAATGTTTTGATAGCTGTCGATGACAGTCGCAGTTTTCAAAACCGTATGTTTTAATGCATTAAGATCATTTTGTGCTGTTGCTTTTATGTCAGTTAATGATTCTCTTGCACGTTTTACTTGCTCACTATCAGCTTTATTCTTATTCAGTTGTTCAAAATAGGTATTGTATTCAATTTGCAGTTTGCCGAAATTATCGATGAGCGTCTCTAACGTATCCTTATAGAAAGCAAAGGATGCCATTGGCACATGATTACTATCATAACCAAACAAATCTTTGCCACTACCAAGTTGTTTAATATATTGGGTTGCTTGAGCATTAACATATTTTAATTGTGCAACGGCTCCGATAGCCCCTATTTCCGCTTCATGCTTTTTGTAATACTGTACAAGCTCGGAAGTTTCTGTTGCGTTTACAAATACTTCTGTACGAGCTTGCAAACGAAGCAATAAGGTGAATAAATCTTTAACGCCTTGTGGTTTTAATACGGGGTCGATGGTCAGATACATTAATTTAATTTTCTCTAATAACCGGGTACACTGGCTCGGATGAATCATTAAAAAGGGTGCAAATGGTTTATTAATGACATCTTTGGACTGGTCAAATAATACATGTTGCAGCGTTCCTGGTTTCCCCTTCTCTCCATTGACCCCATTCATTTTCCCTTCACCGTATACGCCATAATTTCCACCAGATACATCAATAGTCGATAATAAAGAACTGTTCCACTCTGCGATCAAACCTTGCAATTCGAATGATGCATTTTCTAATGCTAATAAGCAATCTTTAATGGTTGTAGCCTTAGTTGCTTCTACTAACGTTTCTTTAAATGTAGTTAATAGGACTACATCAGGGCTTGATTTCAGCTGCTCGGCTAATGCTGATTGGATGCCAGTTAGCGATTTGAGCTGAGCTATTTGTTTAAGTTTAGTAAACCACGCAAAGTAAGGTAAACTGTTAAGAATGACAACATGACCACCATTCCCTCCGTTACCACCATCCCCGCCAAGCGTCGATAAAGTGCCTTGTTGACCTTCACCACCTGCACCGCCGCCAGCAGAAATATGAATAAGGGGAGACTGAACATCTACTGATTCTATATAGAGTGATAGTTGTCCGCCAACAGCGCCATCGCCGCCCTTAACCCCTTTTTTGCTAGTACTTTGATTAGGTGTATCTTGACTTCCTCCCGGTTTTCCAGAAAGATCTAGCGCACCTTTGCCAGCAATAGAAATGGAATGAGTGGAGATAACCCCCTTTTTAAATCGAAAAGTAGATGATAACAATAAACCTTCTGTATAAATATATATATTGTCTTTACTCGAATAATCGTCGCCAAACGCAGCTTGTGAACCGATTTGCAATAAATCTCTTGCATTGATAACGATCAAATTATTACCGATCTCCACAATTTGCATATCTTCAAGTGGCTGAGAAAGAGGTATGTTAGGTACATCATTTTTCGCTAGTGTCCCCATCTGCTATCTCCTTTCTAATTCATGGCGTCGTTCTTCTCTCTGTTCTCTCAATCGATCACTTTCCTCGGCAATATCATGTTTTTTCCCATCGTTATCTGTTATCTCATTTTCAGTTTGGTCTCTCCTCGTTTCAGCATCTTTTAACTCATTGGCTAGATGCTCCACTTCAATACGAAGTGCATCCACTTGCTCACGCAAATTATTGTCTTCTGGTTTTTTTAGTAACTCCTCATTAAGCTGTGTTAGCGTATCTTGTTTCGTATTAAGCTCTGTACTTGTTTCGGTTACGGTTGAATTTGCTTCCAAAAACTTAGCTTGAATTTCAAACGCATGCTCCTCTAGCCAATGAGACAATCGATCATTAATTTGGCTAGCAATCGTTAAGCTTAAGTAATTATGTGCACCATCCAGTTTAACTAATTTCTCAAACTGGGGTTCTACAATTTCTTTATTCAGTACACTAGTAACGCCTTCAAGTCCGATATCTCTGTACATGGGGATGAAGATTTCCGATTTAACCGAAGAAGTGACAACGAATTCACTTAACGTTTGCTCGATAGATTTCGTTAGATCATTCGTTAAAATTTGCTTAACTAATGCATCTCTATCTTGTGAGCCTAGATCATTAATATTTTTTAAAACGCCTATTACATCATTGTGAATCCGCTCATCAATTTTTTTGGTAGCTGCTTCCCAGCTCAATTCACCATCAATTTTTTTGGCGAAATCTTCAAAGTGACTCCAGCTTTTCTCCAACTCTTCTTTGGTCAAAGGAGTTTCAAGACCTCTTTCATCAAATATATCGTTATAAATGAGGTCGTCCACCGTATAAACAGATTTAGTCGATTTTGTTATACCATCAATAAGAAAGGTAATTCTTCCTTGTGGTTTTAATAAGTCAATCGGTTTACCCTGTTCTGCTCCCAATATAAGATTCGTACTTGTTCGATCTCGAACGGAAGTAGCAGTAAAGTAGTCTATACCGATTTGCTCAAGTGCTGCGTTGCCGATTGCTCGATTAAAGCTAGCGTCATCTGGATGGAAATAAAGTTTTTCAACTGTATCATCTGGTTGGAAAGCAGCTGGAGTCTCATTACGCGCTAATTCAAAAACTTGATTAATAATACTGTCTGGATCTTGATCATAAGCAAGATTAAATCCATTAATCTCCTTCTCCGATTCAAATAGAAACATCGTTCGTAGCTCGCTCACTTTAGATTTCTGCCATTTTGGTTCAGGATTTCCAGCTTCATATTCGAAATAACTAACCTCTTGTTGAGCTGGCACAGTAGAATCTTGATAATGTTCTATTTCTGGGAAACTTGTATGTAGCGGCCCGTCTTCTTCAAGAGACAGATACAATCCTTGTTTACCAATTTGCTCGTTGCCGTCGACACCCGTCCATCGGTTCGTTTTATCTTCACCAGGATGTGTCCAAATCGTTCTTCCTGCTTGTTCTTGTTGAGGCAGAAAATTACGATATTCGACATAGCGAAGTAGTGCAGATCCTGCATTCAATTTGTTCCGATAAGGCTCTAATTGCTCTGGAGTGGCATTAGCAAAGTAGCGCTTTGCTGCATTATAAATAGCTTTATACAATTCTGGAGTTAGTAGTTTAGGCATGATTAGTTTCCCCTTTCACAATTTGTCCTACAAGTAAAAAGTCATGTGGTGTTTTAATCCCTACTGTTCTATCCAATTGAATGATATGTTGACCTGGCGCAAGTAAGTTTGTTGTATTGAAAAAATTTAATCCTTGGAAGGCAAAATGAATGGAAGGTGCACGAAGTGACATCTCTTTGGTATAGAACCTTGGAACTCCACCATTACCAACACCTTCCGTTATTACATGGTAGTCACTTGGCGAAACGGATAAATCTGAACTTATTACGTCGTACTCATCCAAAGTGAGGGGGATTTCTTCTTTTTCTAAGTTGATTGTAATTTTCACTTGTCCTCTATAAATTTGGGGCATTCCACGAACGCCTGGAGGGTTCCCTACCGTTTCTTCCCACGAAGAAGTTGTATCCCCTTCCCATGTAAGCTTTAATTGTCCTTTTGCTAACTCTAAATGTAAGGGGAAGTCTACAAAATTGATATTGAGTCCTTCGTATTTCCAATTGCTTGTGTAAAAATAACCGGATTGCCCATTTGCGATAATGGATAACGGAATGGTCAACGTTAACGCTATACCTTCAGCAGCTGAATTAAAGGAAACGCTGTATCCTAGTTGCGTTAATTGAGGCAGTAGAAAAACTTTAGAAATAAGGGAGTTCGATAAGATCAGAGATGCAGTATAGTCTTTGGCTATAGGAAACATAGATATATCTAAAGGCTGGAATGTTGGAGATAAATTTCCGGGTGGATTGCCGCTTTCCTTAGTTTGAATATATAAACTTAATACACCGTCTTCTTGTTCACCCATCGATGCAAATGCGAATGATAGTGGTGTTAAAATCGTTTGTCCACTACTCGGAACTTTATTATTTAATGTGGTCAAAGCGTAATCGACTTCTTTAATATTAGTTTGGAAGTATTCGCTTAGTGCCGGTAAAAAGTATGTCACAAGCGGATCTTTATCTTTAGGATCTGGTTTAGGCTGAATCGTATAAGCCGTTCCTTTTTCAGTTTTGAAATGTATGATGACGTGGGTGTCATGTTCTTTGCCGTCATTAAATTCGATTATACTGCCTTGTTCAACCACTTTTCCTGTATCACCACAGATCGCTGCTAGCGGGACGATAGCAGCAATACTATATTTGCCGGCAGGAATCTCTACAGTACTACTAGGTTTATCCGACCCTTTTGGAGGAATTACAGTAAACGAACTCCCTTCAATGATTGGCATCAATAAACTCGCATATCCAGATCTACCACTTACAAAGGATAGTTTAGGCGATGCAAATTGAATCGTATAACGAATCGAATATTCTGTGCCTGAAAATGGATCTACTATGTCTGTAGATAACTGAACTTCTTTTGCCAATTTACCCGCATTGTATTGATTAAGTAGAAAACTGTTAAGTTGCTTAACTTGATAAGAACAAACAATGTCCCATTGATTGGTTGTAGGCACTCCTTTCATAGCATGTGCAAGTTCTTCGATTGTTGGATAAGTATCAGACACACAACCACTCCTTTTGTTCGATTTCCAGATTCACTACTAGAGATTTATATTACTTGGACCGAGCATCTATACGCTCCATTCACATATATCTCTCTAGCTTCTATTTTAAAATGAACAAAAACAAAAAAAAGCTACCCAAAAGGGTAGGCTATATTAAAAATGAAGCTGTAATTTTGATTACATGAGATGGAAGTAATGTTTAGACTGTTTGACTGCTTGTGTACGGTTGTTAACGCCGAGTTTACGATAAATATTTTTTACATGAAATTTAACGGTGTCGAGCGAAATATGCATACGAGGCGCTATCTCCTTATTATGTAAACCTTCAGAGATTAAAAAGAGCACCTTTACTTCCTGATCTGTTAATCTTGCTTTTGACAACAATTCATAGGTTGGCCAAACTTGAGCTTCTTTTAGAAGCTTTTCGACATAATTGTGGGGTGCCGCTTTGTCCCTTTGACTGCGCTGTTCTTCGAGAAGTTCGGTCAACATTTCAATCATCGTCGCCCCTTCATCAATGAAGCTGCGAATATAGCCTGTTGGCTTAGAGAGTTTCAGCGCATCTTTCAACACAGTAAGAGCAGCCTCAGTCTGATGTGAAAGCTTTAGCACCGTGCTCTTTACAATTAATAGCTTTATGTGAAGCCGTAAATAATTTTCCTTCTTAACCAGGCACTCCAGCTTATCAATCAAAAGAAGAGCTTCTGTTTTTCGCTCATTGGTCGCTAAAATTTTTGCCAGCACCAAATATTCGTCCATGCGATGAATGGACACTTCATCAGAAGGAGACAAACCTGCTTGTCCAGACCAATCGATTGCTTGCTGAATCTGACCTTGGCGAAAAAATAAATGAGCCTGCTGCTCCTTAATCTTTCGCATAATTAATACATAGTCCGGCGAATCAATCGTTGAACTGAGCCTAGTAAGAGATTCTATGGCTTCATAATCTTTACCTAAAGCCTGCTGAAACCATGACAATAATAGATTAAGTTGGATCCGCATCCATATGTTCTTATGTAAGTCTTCTCGTTTCATTGCGGTTACAAGGTATAATTCTAAATCCTCAAAATTGTTCCATTCGTAGAGTAACATACAATAAGAAATATAAAGATAGCCGACAAAGGGATATTGTTTTCGCTTCCCCCAGATCTGAATCCACTTTAGAAGAAACTTCTCTACATCTTTAAGATCATTGTTAAGAGAAAGTAGATCAGTAAATAAATAGTAGTCTTGATAACGATTGCTCCCATAATTTTGAAAGCTGCTGCCTTCAGGCAAATAATGATCAAGCAGCTCGAAATAATAGGATGTTCGGTTCAAATTTCGCTGCAAGTAACAGATGATTCCGCAGAAGTAATAGAGATTGCCCATCAACTGCTTCCATTCCGTCTCTGGTAAACCATCTTTGAGAGCTTCGAAACGTTTCTCCGCTTGTTCGGCTCGATACAAAGCTTTATTCCAAGCACCGTCTTCTAACAATTTAGAAATATAGAACATTTCGAACATCGGTTTTTGTTCGTAGCTGCTCTCGGGGAGTAATGTGATCCACCTAGTCAATACGTTTACTTTAGATTGCATAAGCTCTGGAAGAAGTTGTTCAATCAAACGAACAGCATCCTCAACATGTTTGCCTTTAATGTAATGTTCCACTGCATCTTCATATAATCTTTGATTTTCGAACCAATAAGCAGCATAGACATGGAATCGCCTCCACTGCTCAGGATTCTCTCTAGCACCGATCTGCTGTAGGAAATCGGATAGCAGAGGATGGTACCTATACCACTCCCGGTGGTCATCAAGAGGAATGAGGAATAAATTTAATTGCTCTAGTCGCTCTAGTTGCTCTTGGCTATTCGACTGACCAGTGACCGCTTGGCATAAGTCTCGATTCATTCTTCCTAGAATGGATGTCGCTAGTAAAAATTGCCGCATCGATTCGGGCAGATTCCCATAGACCTCTTCCATTAAGTAACTAAAGATGTGACGCTGCTTTCCGTTAAATTGTCGAATAGAAGCAGCAATATCGCTGCTTCGTTTAAGTGTAATTGCTGCGAGTTGAAGTCCACTTACCCATCCTTCCGTCTGACGGAACAACTGGAATATTTGCTCTTTTGTTAGAGAGACTTTCATCATATCCTGGAAAAAAGCAGTACCTTCGTCCAAATTAAACTGCAAATCCTTCATATTGATATGCACCATTTCTCCCTTAGCCATTAGTTTAGCAGTAGGGAAGGCTAACTCGACGCGGCTGGCGATATAGAGATGGATATGGCTTGGCAAATACTCAAGAAAATAACTCATAGCATGATGAACCATTGGAAAGTCAATGACATGATAGTCATCCAATACGAGAACAAGTGATTCATCCAACTGGTTTAACTCATTCAGAAGAGCCGTGACCCCGGACTCAAATGAAACAGCAGGTTCCATCTTCAGAAAGAGTTCAAGCTTTTCACCGAAACCGGTAACTCTTTCACGAATGGCGGACAATACACAGTTCCAAAAAGGAGCCCAGTCGTTGTCCAGTTTATCTAACGAAACCCACGCCACCATCGTTTCACATTGTTTGGCCCAAGTACTGAGCATTGTCGTTTTGCCATAGCCAGCATGAGCGGACACTAGCGTCAATTTGGACTCCAAACCCTCATTTAACTTATCGTTAAGTCTCGGCCTGGCTACCACGGATTTGCGGGTTTGAGGAATTTCGAGTTTGATCTGGACGAACAAATATATCCCTCCAATGGATCGTATTATCGTCTGTGATCTAGGTTCACAATTTACTAATGGCTTTACGAATATCGTAATCGCTTAGATCGATATCTAATTCCATACCTAGTGCTAATTTAGCCAACTGGTCTCCGATATACGGGGCCATTGTCAATCCGGAGGCACCAAGACCATTTACTGCAAGAACTCCTTCCCAATCCGGAATGGATCCTATGACGGGAAGAAAATCGGCTGTAAAAGGACGAAACCCTACTCTTACTTCTTGGAATGTACAATTTTCCAGTTTATCTGCAACTGTTAAACCTTTGCTTAAAATTTCGTGCATTCCTCCGGGTGTAATCCTCGTATCATAGCCTTCAATATTATTTTCATGAGTCGCCCCTATTACGATTTTCTGTCCTTTAAATGCGAGCAGATATTGATCTGAAGGCGGCATAATAACCGGCCATTGACCAGTTTCTAGTTTCGTATTTGGAACCTGTACATGCATAATTTGTGCTTTCTGATAACTTACCATAAAATCAATACCTAAAGGTTGTAGCAATGGCCTCGCCCAAGCTCCTGCACAAACAATAACCATGTCTGCGGGATAACTATTTGCCCCGACTGTTACGCCAGTTACACGATTGGATTGATATTCAAGCTTAGCATCCCCATAGATAAGTTCAGCTCCATTTCTTTGTAGTGATCGCAACAAAGCATCACGCAAAGCCCGGCCATCGACACGGGCAGCCCCGCTAATATGGATAGATGAATATCCTTCCATGAGGAGTGGAAAACGCTCTCGGGTGCTATATTCATCTAGCCGACTAATCTCACCAATTTCTGGCGCATCTTCAATACGCTTGTTGGCTCTCTCTTCCATTTTGCTGATTTTCTCCGGCTCCGTATGTATGCTTAAAGCTCCGACCCTCGCATAACCTGTTTCCGTCTCCCCTTCGCTTTCAAGCTCCTTAATTAGTTCAGGGTAATAACGCGCTCCAGCTTTTGCAAGTTGATACCATGCCTTATTCCTCCGCTGCGACAGCCATGGACAAATAATTCCAGCAGCCGCATCCGTAGCCTGCCCTTCATCTTTCCGATCGATGATGAGTACATCTGCTCCATGCTTAGCCAAGTGATATGCGGTTGATGCCCCGGCAATTCCTGCACCAATGACAATTACTTTCATGATGATTTCATTCCTTTCTGTTATCACTCTTATCATTATAACGAGATCTCTTTCAAATAGAAAAAGAGGGTGTCTCAAAAGTCATTAACTTATGGAATAGCTGTCGCATGACAACAATCCTTCATTAATAAAAACTTTTTTATAAAGTTTAATGCTCTCTTAAAAAAACGGCTAAAGGAAACTATTTGGTTAACGCTGGTGTAGGTTAATTGTCCTTGAAATAAGAGTTAAAACATTTCTCCGCGTCCATACCGTTTCCATTCATCATCTTAATTAGAAACTCAACTGCCCACAATATCTCTTTATCTTCTTGTGTAGACATCTGCAAAACTCCTATCGAAAAAATAAGAATTGCTGCTTAAAAAATATTTGTTTTTTGTTCCTTAATTTTTTTAACTGATTTCATGTAAATCTCACCTCTCATATATGGATTATATTTATTAAGTCCAACCCCAGTAAGCTCATTGCCTAAGCTCTTCTTTACAGTGTTCAACTTATGAATACGTCAATTATCGATCAGAAGTTTTCTGGGTATATGACTACCTAAATAAACAAAGAAAGCACCGCCCCTAGTCTTGACAGACCTGAGGAACGGCACTTTCATCGATTATATAGCCTTGAAAAAGCTACTTTCATCACGAATTGATGCTTAGTTGACTAAGCTCCACAATGCAGGAACGTTTGACGGTTCCCAGCCTGGCAACGAAGAATGTGCTTGAAGAGCTTTATACGTATTTCCATTGTACGTAACTTGATCGTTCACATTATAGGTTACATTCGCTACCCATGGCTGAACGGTTGAAGGAGATTCTGTCGTGACCGATAAAGTACTGCTTGCTGCTGACACATTGCTCGCCGCATCCTTTGCCTTTACCGTGAAGCTGTAAGTTGTTCCTGCAGTCAGGCTGTTAATTGTAGCAGTTGTTCCTGTAACGGTTGCGACCAAAGTGGAGCCACTGTATACCTCGTATCCAGTTACACCAACGTTATCCGTAGACGCATTCCATGCTAGTGAAACACTCGTGCCCGTTACCGCTGTCGATGCAAGTCCTGTCGGAACAGTAGGTGCTTGCGTATCTGTAGTTGGAACACTGCCTACCCCAACAGCAGCGTAAGAATTTTTGACAGAATTGACCTGCGTGGATGTAGCTCCGAACAGATCAGTTGCCGCTTGAATAGAAGCAGCACGAATTGCTGTGAAATTTGATGATGGCGTTAAGTAAAGCGTAAGAGTTCTGTATAAAATTTTGGCTGCGTCCGTGCGGCCAATACCTGTAACTGTTATCCCGTAATGCGTGCCTCCTTGTGCTAGAAGGTAGAACGCTTTATTGTTAATCCCGCTGTTGATATGCACCCCGCCATTGTCGGCAGTGCCTGTGTATCTGTTGCTGTAATGATCCGGTTGATTGTATGCAGCAGGATCTTCTAGCGAGCGTAGCGCATCTCCCGGAATGTTTGGTGTGTAAATATCGTCACCAAGCAGCCAGTTCGTGCCTTGAATCGCATTGCCGAATATATCCGATACTGATTCATTAAGCGCACCCGATTCACCTTGATAAATCAGATTCGCCGAATACTCAGTAACAGCATGCGTCAGCTCATGTCCGATGACGTCAAGATCGGCCGAGAAGGCCCGGAACAAAGTGCCGTCCCCGTCCCCATAAGCGATTTGCACTCCATTCCAAAACGCATTATTATAATTTAAGCCATAATGAACGGTAGATTTAATAGCAGATCCATTGCCATCCAAGCTGTTTCTTCCAAACGTATTTTTAAAATAATCAAACACCGTTCCAGCATAAGCATGTGCATCAACAGCCGCTGGATCGTTCCACACATTGTCAGCATCCGCTACTACACTACCCGGGAGAAAGCGTCCGTTGTTGGCTGTATACGTCGTAATCCCATTTCCGCGTGTTGTATCTTGAAGCAAATATTGTGAACCGCTAGCTGATGTTGTGAATGTTTTCGTATCCCCAAGAGAGCCAACACCCGTACCTGTCACATGATGTAGCAAGCTAAGCTTGCCTACGATTACACCGTTATCAGCGTTAATGAAGTAACGTATCCGTTCTGGTGAAGGTTCAAGTACGTTAACCTCTGTGACAAAGACAAGCAGATTTTCCCCAGAAATCGGATAAATGTTCAACTCAGCCGTTTGTTCCCGTTGCTGGCTACCTAGCTTGCCAATCAGCTTCTCAGTATCTTGATTAGCAATCGAAATGGCTTTTTCTGCACTGATCTTAGGCGTAACAGCTATAGCCGATTGCAATCCACCATCATCAATTGTTGTTCCGATATAGGAACTGACATTACCTTCATTGTCAAAATGCAACGTTTGATCCGCACCAAATACAGGTATTCCTTGCACATACTGCTTCAACCTGACGTGCCTGGTCCCTGTTTCTGCATCAATAACATCTTGAGTAATTCTGATGTCCTCGTTAACTGCACCAGTTAAACCAAGAACATCTTTTTTGGACTCCAAATATCCCCACACCTTATCTTCATTTGTCAGGCTTTGAGGTGCAACCCATTTCTCCACAATAATTTGAGGTGCTTTTGTTTCTACAAGAATATCTTTAGATTGAACGGATTCATTCGATGTTGCCCATGCAGGAACAGCTACGCTTGTCACCAATGCACCTATAACGACGAGCGTAAATAATTTTTTCATTATTATTCATCTCCTATCCAAATGTTCTTGCAAGAAACTCTCTCTCATTCTCTCTCTCATTCTCTCTCACAAACTTTCACTACCGAATTTTCTAGGCATCCACTCTCCTTTCAGAAATCTAAAACTTTTCTTCTATGTGAGTGAATCAGGATGTCCATAGCTGGTGAAAAGCGAAATTAATTCATTATGAGGTCACATTTAACCGAATGCATGTGGATTGGAACGTAGAGTAGAAAGTTTTGTCTGAACTAGAGAAGAATTTGAATTCGGGAATGATCGTGAACAATCTTATATAACTTAACCAATGCGTTTAGTTGGTTTTAATGTAATTAGAGTATACAACAAAATTTTGGAAAATCTAGTATTTTCAACTATAGGTTTTCTTTATAACCTTATAGCCTTTTTCTAAGAGTTATTACTGGGTACCAGATTATCGACCCATAATCCAAAAAAAAAATTGCAGAAATGATAACGATTACACTATAATTTACCTTATTAATTATGGATAGTATTGAAGGAGTGGAGAAATGCGCTCGTATTGGCTATGGCTTTTGTTACTAATGGCGACTTGGCTATTCGCGTGGCTCAGCTTACCCACCGAGACGGCTATGAAGCCATGGCGACTAGTCGCTATCTCGTTATTTTTGGCGCTATACTTTTTCGCTTCACTGCTGCGTAAGCGTCCCTATCAACTAACCGTATTATTAATAACTGCATCTGTAATAGCTACAATTGCGTTATTACCTAACCGAGTTGGCGAACCTGTTCCCTATTTAATGCTCCTTTATTCACTAATTGCAGGCAAGGCAATTTATCGATTGCCTCCCCTGCTAGCGGGTATCGTCGGAATATCAATCCTTAGTATTCTTGTTGCACCTGCCTTGCTTGGCTACCCGCACTTCTCGCCAATGTTTTCTATCTTATTTGTTGCCATACATGCTGCCGGTATGACTGTTTATAGTATGACAAGGACCCGACTGGAAGAGGTTGAATTACGAAATGATGCGCTTCTAAGTGAATATCGCAACTTGAAAAGGCGGATCGTTTCCGAAGAAGAAGTAGCTCGTCAGGAAGAACGTACACAAATTGCGAGAGATATTCACGATTCAGTGGGTCATAAGTTGACGGCGCTGCTCATGCAGCTCGAAGTGTTCCGAATGCAGGCGGACGAGCAGCTCGCCCCCCGCGTTCAGGAATTGAAGATGTTAGCTAGAGACAGTCTCGAAGAAACCAGGAGCGCCGTCAAGTCACTAAAGCAGCAAGAAACTGGCGGACTAACAGCGATCTTGGGCATGATCCGCAGGCTGGAAGCCGAGCAGTTTATGCAGGTACAATTTACTGTGAAGCATGGAGCGTTATCTATGCCACTCGATACAATACAATCATTTGCAGTGTATCGGGCAGTTCAGGAAGCGATGACTAATATAATGCGGCACAGCAAGGCACATGAAGTTGCTGTCACATTCGAAGCACTCGGAGACGACTTATTCCAATTTGAAATAATTAACCGGATGCCCTACACAGTGGACGTACGCGAAGGCTTCGGCCTTCAATCGATGCGGGAGCGAATTAATGAATCCGGCGGGACGCTACAGGTGATCGCTAATTCTGATTCCTTTGTTGTCCGAGGTGTTTTGCCCATTCTACGAAAGAAAGGTGAAGTCAAATGATCCGAATTTTATTAGCCGAAGACCAAGCGATGGTTAGGCAAGGTTTGAAAATGATGATCGAAACCGACGAAAATATGCGTGTGACTGGCGAAGCTGCAAACGGTATTGAGGCCGTGAAGTTATGCGAATCGCATTCGTTTGATGTCGTCTTAATGGACATTCGTATGCCGGAGATGGATGGTTTAGAGGCAACGCGAATAATCCGTTCCCGCTGGCCGAACTACAAAGTTCTGATGCTAACTACGTTTAATGATGACGATTACGCAATGAAAGCTTTGAAGAGTGGTGCGAGCGGCTACATGCTTAAAGATGCGGATTCGTCCATGTTAATACGCTCCATTCGCAGTTGTATGTCTGGAGGAATGGTACTACAGGACAATGTTGCTGCTAAAGTCATCCCTCGTCTTCTTAAATCCGAACGCTTAAGCACGGTCCATAACTCCATCTCTCCACGCGAGCTAACGATTCTACGTCACATCGGCGAAGGTCGCAGTAATCGGGAAATTGCAGAGCAACTTGGCTTGTCCATCGGCACGGTAAAAAATCATGTTAGTCAGATCATGGAAAAGCTAGAACTTAGGGACAGGACGCAGCTTGCCATCTATGCCATTAAGCATAATGTAGTTTGATCGAACATGACTTTAGTCATGTTTTAGCATAAATCGAATGACTGAAGACAGTGTGCGCACTGTCTTTTTGTATATACACTTAAACCATGATCATAACTGATCATCTGATAGCGGATATCCGATAAGGAGGCATAAATGATGCTGGAAACAGTTGAACTTAGCAAAAGTTTTAGAGGTAAAGCGGTTGTAGACGGCGTAAGTCTGTATCTTGAACAAGGTGAATCAGTTGGATTGATTGGTCCGAACGGAGCAGGGAAATCGACGATAATAAAAATGATCTCGTCACTGCTGCCTCCATCTTACGGGGATGTACGATTAAATGGAAAAAGTGTCATTAAACAACCGCAACATATCCGCAAAGTACTCGGTGTAGTACCACAGGAAGTCGCTTTGTACGGAGAGCTAAGTGCTTACGAAAATCTTATGTTTTTCGGACATATCTACAAGATGAGAAAAAAGGAGCTCGAAATTAAAATTCAGGAGGTTCTTGAGATGGTTGGACTTCGGGAGCGTCAAAAAGAGATAATCAAGACGTTTTCTGGAGGTATGAAACGACGTATTAATATTGCCGCCTCCCTCCTTCACGACCCGCAGATCGTTATTATGGATGAGCCAACAGTCGGGATCGATCCCCAGTCTCGAAATCATATTTTGGATACTGTTAGACTTCTTAATCATGAAAAGAATATTACCATTCTCTACACGAGTCATTACATGGAGGAAGTCGAGCAATTATGCAATCGAATGTACATTATGGATCACGGCAAGTTGATCGCATCTGGCACGAAAGAAGAACTTGGGCGGATTCTATCTAATGAAGATACGATATTGCTACAGTTGGACGCTTACAATGAGGCGCTTATCGAGGAATTTCTTGCAATGAAACCAGTCCTACAGGTTGAGAAAACCCATCAGGGACTTAAACTAATCGTTGTCAAGCAAAGTAGAATGCTCGGCAGTATTGTACAAAGTGCGGAACGACATGGCGTTCAATTAATCAACATGAATGTAAAAACTCCTAGCCTGGAGGACGTTTTTCTCCATTTGACAGGCCGGACCTTACGTGACTAAAGGAGGATACAAATGGGTGCTTTTCTAAAAAAGGATTTGCTTATATACTGGCGGGATCGCAAAGAAAACATAATTTCGCTCATCATTACAATTATTCTCATTGTCGTCCTTGGACTTATACTTCCTGGATGGGTCGAGAATCCGGCTTCAACCCTTCAGCTTAAAGCTGCATATGTTGTGAACGATAACGAGACTGAAGGACTGAATCAATTCCAAGTTGCTCTCGCAGGCGGAGAAATAAAAGAAGAAGCCGCCGCTTCGCTGTCAATGCTAGCAGAACAAAAACAACCAGCCAAGCTGCTCAGGGAACTTCTGACCAGTGACGAGGTCACGGAAATGATTAATTGGACAGAGCTAAAAGAAGATGAAGCGCTAAGACAACTTGAAGATGGCGATATTGAAGCTATCGTAACTATCCCCGAAGGCTTCACCCGCCTCGCCTTAAACAAGATAATACTAGATGAAGGCGATGGTGCTGCAATAAGTCTCGTGGCGGACAATCCATCCATCGAGGTAAATGTCCTGCATGGCATTATTGATAGTTTCACTCAGCAATTTAATGTAAGTACAGCCATCTCGTATACTTTGACCAAAACAGGTGGGATCGATAAGGAGATAACTATACCAGAGGTTGGCGGACTGGAACAGATTGATGGTGTACGCGCTATCACGTCTTTCCAATACTTCACCCTCGCTATTGCCGTATTGTTCGCCATGTATCAAGCTGCCAATACAGCTAGCAAAGCTGTCACCGAAAAAAGGGAGCAAGTTTTTCAGCGAATACTGCTTTCAGGAAGTAGTCCTCTCTCCTATTTGTCGGGCAAGTTAGGAGTGACATTAATTACGGCATTGTTGACGTTTACGATTGTAATTGTAATTTCCAACTATACCCTTAACTTATTCCCAAATTATTCTCTAAAATTTTGGCTCGGATTCCTATTGCTAACCGCAATGATGGGCCTGTTCGTCGCTGCAATGTCCGGTTTATTCACAGCTATCATGTTCCGTATCAATCCAGATATCACTATTGCTATTATACAGATGCTTATATTAGTAATTGGATTGATCGGCGGCAATTTCGTTCCTATATATATTTTGCCAGACGTTTTAAAAGAATTGTGGGAATGGACGCCTAACGGACTTTGGCTGTCAACTATGATTCAATGGATTCATCAGGAATCGTGGGTAACTATGGCGGAAGGCATATTCGGCTTGTTGATCTTTACGGTTGTAGCAATTGCGCTGAGTGTTTGGTTATTTCCAAAAAGGGGGGTAATCTAGATGGTACCCGTATTTTGGGCTCAATGGCTGAAAGAGAAACGTTCCCCCTTTTTGATCCTTATCTTTTGTATTGTTACGATTGCAGCAACTCTTCTGTTCGGCTCGAACGGCGATACAAAGCTGAAGATCGATGCATTCCTCGGGGAAGGCGTTACAAAAGGGGATGTAGAGGAGCGATGGCTCGAGCGACTAAATGAAAGCGGTGCGTTTCACTTTAAGCTGCGTGGTGAAAAAGAGGCTTTGTCTGACGTTCAACAAGGAAGATCCAGCGTGGCTGTTAAGCTTTTAAGGGATGATTATCGTATTATTGCAGTGTCTGAAAATATATATGTTGAGATGGTTCAGAAGTATCTGCAAGCAGTTTATATGGAAGAACTCAAACTAATCGCTGCAGCCTCGCTTGCCAAGGATAAAGCGAAATTCCACGATTCCATGTCGGCGTATTTGGAGAAGCCACCATTAACGATACAAACTGCCTCGTCAACAGGCAGCGAGCTAAGAAGTTATGATATGGGACTTCAGCTTATGTTCGGTTTCGCCTTATTTCTAGTCATGTTTACAGTTGGTTTCAAAATTAATGCAATATCTACGGAAAAAGTAACCGGAATCTGGAATCGGGTCATTTTGTCGCCGGTGACAAAAACACAAATGTATTTAGGACATTTGTGTTATAGTTCGCTGATCGGTATGCTCCAGCTAACAATTATATTCCTCATTTTTAATTACATGTTTAATTATGATTTAAGCAGAAACATTTGGATGGTTGCTGTCATATGTGCACTTTTTATCGTAACGATTGTCGCCATGTGTATACTGTTTACAGGTCTTTTTAAATCCCCTGAGAAATACATGATGATCTTCACCTCAATTATACCGATCTTGCCGTTGATCAGCGGAGTTTACATGCCCCCCGGCACAATTACAAACGATCTACTGCTGTTCATCGCTCAGTTTTCCCCGATTCAGCATGCCATGGATGCTCTTCTCGGAACAGCGTTCTATCAGTACGATTGGTCAGACATCTATTTGCCGCTAGCAAAGTTGCTGCTCATGGCCGTTATTTTCTTCGGAGTGGGCATCAATCTGGTTGAACGAAATAGTACATAGTAATTGTGGGTTTGGTGTGGTCGATTTGCTTAATAAGAAGTAGTTATTGAATTAAAGGTCGCCGACATATTACTGTCGGCGACCTTTTGAATTTTTGGACGATAGATTCAGTTAGCTGTATACTTATCCAAAATGATTTCGTAAAATCCGACAACTGAACTGCAAATTCACTAAGGTTATCGACACTGTTGATCGACACATTCTCACCATCAATCCATCGATAAATAGACCAGTGCCAAGGGTAATCGTTAGAAGGTGCTCTCATTGCAAGAGGGTAGGAATAGAAGTCGGGAGATGGTTAGCAAGTCGTGGCAGCCAATGTTGTTCTTTTTCCACTTGTGCAGCATATCCTTCTGCACTTGGCAGT
Source organism: Paenibacillus sp. L3-i20 (assembly GCF_022180385.2). Lineage (GTDB taxonomy): Bacteria > Bacillota > Bacilli > Paenibacillales > Paenibacillaceae > Pristimantibacillus. Next base: position 757,444 of record NZ_BQME02000002.1, on the reverse strand, counting down.
CGTACACTCATATCATGACCGAGATGAAACGTTCTATTATCCCAACCACTTATCTCTACTGAATTGATCGGGAGATGACCCCACGCAGGAAATTGATCTTTAATTAACCGACGTACTAAAGCTGCGTTGATGTCCACCATACTTCCCCCTCCGCCTAGCAAATATGATTAAAACGATTTCAACAGACACATCCAACGGACTCATTTAATCATTTGGAATAGGCTTGGTTATTGATACCAGAACAATACCGATGAGACTTAGGACGATTCCCAGTATTTGCAGTCCAGTATTGTGGAACTTCTTTATTTTCATCTCTCCTTGCTGCATTAATAAACATGTGGTGGTTTCTTTAATGTCTCCTTCGAGATCATTACTTCTACTTGCCCGGATTGAAAAATCTCGATTGGTCGTTTATATATAAAGTTTCCTTTATTAGTATGACGCAGTAAAACGTCTTTATCTATATGATTATCATTCATTTTAACATTCAGAACGACTAGATTCTGTTTGCGGGGTAGGACTCTATACGTACTATTGGAGGACCAGCTTAGCACAAAAAAAGGTGACCGACTATAGCTGTCAGTCACCTTGATTAATGGTTAGCTTAGACTTGCTGCATAACTTTGCCTTTTACAGTTTAGTTAAGTTTATTAGATTCTGATCAATAAATTATATTTTAATATATTACTTTAAATATTTTCCTGTTATCGACTGTTCCGCATTGATGATCTGCGAAGGTGTACCTTCGAACACCACCTGACCACCCTTGCTGCCTCCGTCCGGACCCATATCAATGATCCAATCCGCTTGGCTAATCACATCGAGGTTGTGCTCGATGACGATTACCGTATTGCCGGCATCTACGAAACGGTTCATGATCTCAAGAAGATGACCGATATCTGACATGTGTAAGCCTGTTGTTGGCTCGTCCATTACATAGATGCTGCCTTTTTTATGCAATTCACTTGCCAGTTTAATCCGCTGACATTCTCCGCCTGATAGCGTGCTGAGCGGCTGGCCGAGTGTAATATAGTTCAATCCCACATCACTCATTGCCTGTAACTTGCGAACAACCTCTTTGAGCTGGAAAAATTCCAATGCCTGCTCCACCGTCATCTCAAGCACTTCAGCAATCGATTTGCCGTTCAGCTTGTACTCAAGCACCTCTTCTTTGAATCTTTTGCCTCCACATACTTCGCAAGGCAGCTTTACGCTGTCGAGGAATGCAAGGTCTGTATACACAACGCCAAGTCCTTGACAGTTTTCGCAAGCTCCCTTGGAGTTGAAGCTGAACAAACCTTGGTTCACCTTGTTTGCGGAAGCAAACGCCTTGCGGACATCATCCATAATTCCCGTATAGGTTGCGGGATTCGAACGTGTTGAGACGCCTATCGCTGATTGGTCAATGACGATTGCATCAGGATGTCGACTAAGAAATACGTCATTAATTAGCGTACTCTTGCCTGATCCGGCCACACCAGTAACTACTGTAAGCACACCAGTTGGAATATCTACACTCACATTTTGCAAGTTATGTAGTGTAGCATCCTTAATCGTAAGTTTTCCAGATGGTTTCCTGCAATCGTGCTTCAACTCAAGCGGCCGTTTCATATAGTTGCCTGTAAGCGTACCTGATGTAAGTAAGCCTTTGTAACTTCCTTCATATACAATGTTACCGCCGCGGCTACCAGCATGAGGACCAACATCGACGATATGATCAGCTACCTTAATTACATCGGGATCATGCTCGACGACAATTACGGTATTACCCTTGTCACGCAGCTTCTGAAGCAACCCATTTAACTGATGTACATCACGCGGATGCAAGCCAACACTGGGCTCATCGAAGATATAAGTTACATCTACCAGACTGCCGCTTAAATGTTTCACCATCTTCACACGTTGCGATTCGCCACCGGACAATGTATCGGTCTCACGGTCTAGCGTCAAGTAATCAAGTCCGATATCGACTAGATGCTGCAAACGCTCTGTCAAAGACTTAACGATTGGAGCAGCGACTGGATTGTCAATTTCCCGAATGATGCGGATGAGTCCTCCAACTTCCATCGAGGACATCTCTGCAATGTTTAGACCATTAATTCTGCAGTTAAGAGCGGCTTGACTTAGTCTGGCACCGTGGCAACTGGAGCATGGACCTTCTGAGATGAACGGCGCAATAGCTAGTTGTGTACGCTCAGATTTCGTCTTCAAATCCTGCTTGATATATTTGTTGGTGAACTTCTCAAGAATACCTTCTACAGTTATATTTATTGCCTTTCCGGCGAATTGCATCTCAACTTTTCTAGCCTTGCCGTACAACAGTTGCTCCATATCTTCATCTGAATAATCGTTTAGTTTTTTATCGGGATCGAATGATCCCGATTCCACGATCATCGACCAATCCATGCTGCTTACTGTGTAGCCTGGCAACATTATTGCCCCTTCATTCAACGACTTTGACATGTCTAGCGCTTTAATCATGTCAACGCCTAATTTGCGACCGATTCCGTTACATTCAGGACACATACCCTGTGGATCATTAAAGGAGAACATGTTGGCTTGACCAACATGAGGCTGGCCAACTCGGGAGAAAAGAAGTCGGAAAATGGGAGAAATATCAGTAATCGTTCCCATTGTGGAATGCGATCCTCCGCCTAGTCTCTTCTGATCTACAATTACAGCCATACTCAAATTTTCAATTCCGTCTGTATCTGGCTGCGGAACACGTGGTAGGAAATTGCGTACGAACATGCTGAAGTTCTCATTCAATAATCGTGTTGATTCTGCAGCAATCGTATCAAAAACAATTGATGACTTGCCGGATCCGGATACCCCTGTGAAGATTGATATCTTTTTCTTCGGAATGCGCAAGGATACGTTCTTGAGATTATTTTCTCTCGCACCCGATATTACGATATGCTCATGATTAGATTCGCTCATGCTTAACATCCTTCCGATAGTTATTATTTCTTTTTATTTCAATCTGGTAAATAATAAGAAGAACTGATATCCGGACTTTGTATAGAATACCTCTTTACTTAACCCACCTCTTCGACTTAAGTAAGAGATAGATATTAGGACAAACAATTAATTGCTTTGTTCATACGCACTTAGTACAAGCTAGAGCTAATAGATAGGGATAGGGACTAGAAAGAGTCTCCGAAGTAGACATAAACCGGCTGCAAATTACTTGCAGCCGGTTTATGTTTATTCAAGCCATACATTACATTCTATCTGTACCCATTAATTTTGTTACAATACCGATTCAAACCCACCGAACCAATTACTCCAGCCATATCTAGCACCCTCAAGTCCTTGAACATTTGAGAATCCCGTTTGATCGAGATGAAGGTTAACTTTTCCGTCCCCTATATCCTGCAACGTCCAAGTAACCGTATGGCGCTCGTCTCCAGTTGCCCAAGAATAGGACAAGCGGTTTGGTGCTTCTACAGTAAGAACTTCGCCGTCAACGATTCCATCCCAATATTCGGACGGCTGATGGCGAAACTGAAAACGATGTCCCACCTCGGGCTTAAAATCATTTTCTGCAATCCACTTTGCTAACTTGCTTGAATCCGTTAAGGCAGACCATGCCTTTTCGATCGAAGCCGTGTACTGAAAATCTAAGGATAATGCTAAACTCATTCTTCTTCCTCCTCTAATAGTTGGTTCAAACGTAACATATTTGTACTCCAATACTTGCTGTAGAAAGCTGTCCAATCTTGAACTTCTCTGAGTGGATAAGCGTTTAGCCTAAATCGTGTCTCTCTGCCGACTTTTCTGTCAATTACCAGTCCAGCTTCTTTAAGGATAGTCAAATGTTTGGATACCGCAGTACGGCCCATTTGAAACTGTGCCGTTAATTCATGAAGCGGAATCTCCTCCGCCTCTGCTAACAAGCCAATCAGTCGGCGCCTAGTTGGATCTGCAATCGCGTCAAACACATCCCGTAACTGGTTATTCTCGATCACAGCACCCTCTCCTAAGTATTATTACCAAGGCACAGCCGTTAATTTCAAAACCTGCTTTAAGAATGCAGCTCTTAAGAAGTAGCGCCCACATGGCGAAAATAACTTTAAGACACCATTTAGTGTCACTTTAATAATAGGTCACCATTTGGTGTCGTGTCAACAAAAAAATTAAATCCGAATGTACACTGTCTGTCAGTTATGTAATTGTTCCTTTGGAGCGGATTCGTTTTATCTCTTATATTAAACAATCCATATTACGGAAAAGCTGATTTTGTGATAGTATTCTCGAATTTGATTATGAATAGTCCTACAAAAAATCCTCTCTCATCACTACCTGCAAGTTACGTACAGATAGTATGAAAAAGGATTTCACCAAAAGTTAATTACTCATATTTTCATTTATTCTATTGACAGCCGAAACATTATGTTTAGCTAACCATAGAAATCTTTAGATCGACTTCGTTTCAGCATCTTTATGCATAATAACTCCAGTGACCAGCACAAAAACCCCTGTTATTAAAGCTAACACTGCGCAAAGCATAAACATAAATGAATAGGATGTTTTATCTGCGACAGACCCCATAATAATATTACCTAGCACGACACCAAGATCTGACATAGCGATAAAAAGCCCTACTAACACGTTACGAGTTGCATCCGACAACACAAAGGTCAAATAGGTGATTAGGAGCGGGTAGATGATCGCCATCCCTAGACCAATCAGCAGAGATGCAATATACATTAGGAATGTCGGGCCTAACGCAGCCAGCGACAAGAACTGAATACCGGCAGCCAAACAAAACAGGAGACTACTTGTCAGCACCGGATGCCATTTCCCATCGGAAGGGATTCTGGATCGTAGCACAAAACGAGCTGCGACCATCATTCCCGCTTGTAACATAAAAAACAAGCCTGGATTGCCGTTCCCGATTTGTTTCACATACAACACCACAAAAGTTGTGACCGTGCCAAAGCCAATGGATGCAACGAGCATAACTATACTACATACTAAAAAAAAGCGGTTTCCGACTACCGCAATTAATGATTTTCGCATAGTTTTACGCGAAGCCGACTCGGCAGTTGAAACCTTCTCTCTCTTCAAGGGTCTCCCGGGTACTGATGCTTTATAGCCGAGTGCTATTGTAGTTACGGCAATAATTAATATACTAATCGTAAATGCCTGCATCCCTCCAATATCCCATAACGACCATGCTATCAACGGGCCGATAACAGTAGGCAACATCCCTGCGAGAAGATACAAAGAGATTCCTTGGGCACGCTCTTTTTCAGGCAATGAATCTACGATTCCCATCTGTAAAGAAAGTGAAAAAAATGCGGTTAGCAACCCCTGAAGTCCACGCACAACAACGAACCATTCCAGTCCGACTACTGCATACATTCCCAAGACGATGACATTGCCAATTAGCAATATTCGCAGCACTTTTAGTGCGCCATAACGGCTGACGACAGCACCAGCCCATGGTCGAAACAGCATGCTCACCATAAGATAAGCACCCATCATAACACCAATTTCTGCATTTCCTGCTCCTGCCGCTTCACTATATATTGGCAGAACGATATTAATGATTGGATTCGCACTAAAGAACAGAAACGTAACCAAATATAGCTTTAGAAAAGGGGGGGATGCGGCGATCGAGCTATTGCTTCCACTTTTCATCCAACGCTTCCAAAGTATCATAAAGACCGCTCCGTCTCATGCTTAGCTGCTCTAATTTTCCTTTCCCTCGGATGACTTGCTAGGGCGGATTGAAGCAATTGCTGAACATGCGAGTTCGTTGAGGCCATTAAGCTCTCTTGCGAATCGAAACACCCGACCAACACTCCCTTATCCAGCACGGCCAGTTGATCCGACAGTGCAAACGCCGCTTTAATGTCGTGTGTAATAAACAGATAGGAAGTGCCATACTGCTCTTTCAACTCTCGCAACAGCCGTATAATATGTACCTGATTCACTGTGTCGAGACTGCTGACTGATTCGTCAAGTACAATTAGCTTTGGCCTCAGTACAATGGCTCTAGCAATATTAATCCTTTGCAGCTGGCCGCCACTAAATTGCCGCGGATATTTCCCTTGATCTTCCGCAGACAAACCCACCATTTCCAGCGCTTCAGCAATCGATCGAGATCGTTCATTCGATGTCATCGATTCGAAGTTATCGAGCGGCTCGCCAATAATTTGAGCCGCTGTCATACGAGGATTAACAGCTGAGTAACAATCCTGGAAGACAACCTGAATCTCCCTTCTTAATCGTTTTCGATCTTCGTTTTTTAAGTTAAACAAATCCATGCCTTCGAACAAAACTTGCCCTTGCTGTGGCTTAGCGAGCCCTAGAATAATCTTTCCTAGTGTGCTCTTCCCTGCTCCGCTTCCGCCGAGCAGTCCAAGACAGCTACCAGCCTCCAATTGCAATGAAATATTCGATAGTACCGGCGTTTGGCGGCGTGCCATGCCAAATAAACGTTCTTTCCCGAAGCTGTACGTTACATCCTTTATTTGCAACAGACTCATCATCTACTACCCCGCTTATAGGTTAACGATCACATCTTCAACATAATCTTGATGTCTAGAATTATCTAATCTCGTACCTAGCAATTTCCTAGTATACGTATGTCGTGGCTGATCAAAAAGCTGATATACGCTGGCTTTCTCCACAATATTACCCTTACAGATCACCATTACCTCATCAGCTAGTTCGGCTATTACACTCAAATCATGGGTAATTAATAAAATGGCTGTACCATAATTGGCACGTAATTGCTCCAATTGCTTCAGTACTTGCAGTTGATTAATCATATCCAAAGCAGTGGTCGGTTCATCAGCAATAACAACAGATGGTTTCAAAGATATCGCCATCGCGATCATGACTCGCTGAAGCATGCCGCCGCTTAGTTGAAATGGATATTTCCCCATCAGTTTTTGAGGATCAGGCAGATTCACACTTGCTAACGAATCTACAGCCAGATCGAAGGCTTGCCGCTTAGTAAGGTTGCTATGCGTGCGAATAGTCTGTACAAACTGACTTCCAATCGTATATACAGGCGTGAGCGCATTCATCGGATTTTGCATAATAAACCCGAGATCCTTTCCACGAATGCTCTGCATCGCTTTCTCCTTCAAACCATTCAGCTCACGACCATTCAGCTTGATGCTTCCCGAGACTACGACAGACGGATCCTGGAGCTGTAGCAAAGTACTGCAAGTAACCGTTTTACCGCTGCCGCTTTCCCCGACAAGACCAAGGATTTGTCCCGCTTTTAATTCAAAATTAATGTCATTAACCAAATTCAACATATTACTCCCTTTCCCCGTAGGGAGCTTTACACTTAAGTCACTTACTTGCAGTACGCTAGTGCTGGTTATTGCTTCTGCCATTTCATTCACCCTTGTCCATCCTATTTTTTGATGCCGAATCGCTGTGAAAGAGCTTCTCCGAGCAAATTAAAAGTCATAACAACGAGTAGAATCATAAGACCAGGATATAGCATGAGCTCCGGATGGCTGCGGATATAAGCCCTTCCTTCCAAAATCATTGCTCCCCACTCGGCTGTAGGCGGTTGAATCCCTAATCCCAAAAAGGATAGTGCAGAAATGTCCATAATCGCAAAGCCAATATCCAGAGTACCAATAACGATAATTTGAGGAAGCATGTTGGGCAGAATATGTTTCATAATGATTTTAAAAGGTGAGGAACCACTGATTCGGGCAGCCGCAACAAAATTCGATCCTCTTAAACTAACAACATATCCACGGGACATGCGAGCATAGTAGACCCAATGTACCATGAGCAGTGCAAGCACGACTTGCCATGTCCCTGTGCCCATAATGCCTACTATTCCTAACACGAGCACTAGATTTGGGAAAGCCAACATTCCATCGCATATCCGCATAATAAAACTGTCCAACCAGCCGCCTCTATATCCCGCAATGACTCCGATCAACATTCCGATTACTACAGATGCGATGAAGATGACTATAACGAGACCAACTGATACTCTAGCTCCATAGATAAGTCTAGATAAAATATCTCTGCCGAGATGGTCTGTTCCCAGCCAGTGCTCCGTAGAAGAAGGTTGCAGCTTCATGGCCAAATCTACTTTAACCGGATCATGTGGAGAAACCCATGGCGCCAACAATACGACAATGAAACAGATGATTAAAATAACCGTACAAACAAAGATCGTCTTGCTCTTTTTGCTAGAAGTCTGTAGCTGCATCATCACGAGCCGGTTCTTCCTTTCAGCGATATTCGAGGGTCAAGCGCCATTTGTACCAAATCAACGATAAGACTGCTCGCAAGATACAAACATGCCGCAAAAAAAACGTAACCCTGAATAACAGGAAGGTCACGATTAAATATTGATTCTACAAAAAACCGTCCAAGACCTGGCCAGGAGAATACCCTTTCGACTATGATTGTTCCTGTCAGTAATCTACCAATATTCATACCAAGCCCTGTAATTACAGGTGTTATAGCAATTTTCGCTACATGTCTCAGCATAATACTCCTATGTTTGATACCACGCGTTTTCGCATACAGCACGTAAGCTTCGTTCATCTGCTCCAACATACTTTCTCTGAACAAGCGTGTATACATAGCAATTAGCGCCAGCGATAATGTAGCCGAAGGGAGAATCAAATGCTGCCAAGTGCCTTTTCCCTCCACGGGCAGCCAGTCCAATTGAATAGCAAAGACAAATACAAGTAAATAGCCCAGCCAAAACTGCGGCAAAGATGACCCGACGTATGCGAGCCCCCTGCTCAAATAATCGATCCAGCTATTTTTGTAAACGGCAGAAAAATAGCCAAGCAGAATGACAACTAAAACCGTAATGATCGAGCTGCTCAATGCTAGCTGTAGAGTAGCCGGCAGACGCTGCGCAATCTCTTGCCAGACTGGCTCTCCCGATAAATAAGAAATGCCGAAGTCAAACTGTACCATTTTCACAACCGTATGGAAGTATTGAACAAGAAGGGGCTTATCCAGCCCCATCTCTAGTCTTTTCTCTGCTAACAGCTCGTCCGTAACTTTAAGATGAGAAGCCGAGAAATAGGCTTCAGCTGGATCTACAGGTGACATACGCATTAACAGAAAGGTTGCGAGTACAGCAAACAGCACGAGGGGGACAACAGCTAACATTCGTTTACCGATATAACTAATCATGAGATCAATAACCCCGCTCTGCTTTTACTTGGTCACATCTATGCTGTTAAAGGGATGGTCCCAGCGGCTTGTCGGGAATTGAACATCTTTCAAATGTTTATGATAAACTACAGTTTGTTTAATATAGGACAATGGTATAATGACAGATTGCTCCTGAACAGTTTGCAAAATCGTATCATACAATTGTTGACGTTCCTTCTCGTCTGTTACTGATAATACCGACTTAATCTGCTTATCCAATTGCGCCTTCATAGAAATATTTGTATGAGCCTCCGAAATACCAAAACCCGGCTCCCCTATTGCGTTAACTAGCGTATGCGGATCGTAAGGTACGCCCGAATTAAACCAGAAATTGAGATCAAACTCGCCTTGACTGAAACGTTTGTATTGTTCCTTCAATTCTAGACCAACAAAGTTTAACTTTACGCCAATCGCCGCCCATTCCGCTTGCAGAGCTTCTCCCATCACTTTTTGAATACGGTCAGTCGTGTCGTACATTAGATTAAGTTCAAGCATCTGTCCGTCCTTTTCACGCACAGTTTTGCCTGTTGGCAGCTTCCATCCAGCTTCTTCTAAATAAGCATTTGCTTTATCCACGTTGTAATTGTGTGCTTCGAAGTTGGTTTTGACGTAAGGGTAGTCTTTAGATAGGACCTGATCAGCCTTACTCTCAACACCACTTGTAATACCATCCACTAGCGCTTGTTTATTGAAACCCAGATGAAGCGCCTGACGTACCCGGTTATCGGCAAGTTTGTCATTCATCGTATTCAGGACGAGATTTCTCGTGCCGACTGGTTTAGACAGATCTGTTGTATACTTGCCCGAATCTCTTAAGCCGGTAAAAGCATCCAAATTGATGGCTCCTTCGCCGAAGATCATATCCAGATCGCCTTTCTCAAACGCAAGTACGCGCGTCTCTGCATCCGGGATGATTTTTACAGTCACTTTATCCAGTTTCGGCTTCTCACCCCAGTAGTTCGGATTTTTTACAAACACTGCAAATTCATCTTGTTTGTACTCCTTAAGTATCCATGGTCCAGTTCCAATCGGCGCTTTTATACTTTTCAGCGTGTCACCGTCGTCTGGGAATCCGGCATCTGCAAGAAAGCGATATGGTCGAACAGTAGACAAATCCTGAAGTGTCGGATAATAAGGTTGCGATAACGTAATTTTGACCGAGTATTCGTCTATAACATCTGTTTGTTCCAGTACCTTAGCAATGCCAATCCAGCTATGTGTCTTTTTGTTCAGCAAGATCGCATCGAAGTTTTTCTTCACACTCGCAGCGTTGAAAGTTGAGCCATCGGAATACTTCACATCTTTGCGAAGCTTAAATGTATATTGTTTGCCGTCCTCCGAGATCTCCCATGACTCGGCCAAAAACGGCTTTATTTCTCCGCCTTCGCCATAGGTCACTAGCGGTTCGAACAGCATTGATTGTGAAAATAATTGAGATGGATAATAGGCATGCGGGTTAGATGTCCCTAAATCTCTCATCCAGGAAACGGTAATCGCTTTCTCTTTATTCGATTGCGCATTTCCTGATTGTGCATTATCCTGTTTTGAGCACCCCAAAATAACGACGGTTAGAGCAATAATGAGCAAAATTAGCTGCATCGTCTTTTTCTTTTGATTGTGAAACATGTTGTAACCCCTTTTCAATTAATAATGATTATCATAGTCAACTAAGTATAGGAAGTCTTATGCCACTATTCAATAAACATACGTCTGATTTTTTATTGAACAAAATACACTGGCAAATTGAAAAAGGAGATCGCTATGCATCTAAGCAGCAACATCATTACAAAACGTATCTCTAATGATGATATTACAACTTACGTATATCTCCCTTCAGAGATTTGCGTATTACACTCCTTAACTTTTAAGTTGGTCTTGCCAATCAATCCAGATTCGCATCGCATTGTGATCTTCGTGCAGAGTGCTGGAAGCATCCATTTGAACGGGCACATGATCCGTGCTGATAAAGGCTCAGCTTTTGTACTTGCACCCGGAGCTAAAGCTCAATTAGAGTTCAACGATACAACAAATGTTGAAAATGCTGTCTATTTGATAGACTTTAATGCCTATTGTCTTGGTAAACATCATTCCGTTCCAGAACTAGGCCCGTATTTACCGTACGAAACTAAAATAACTATCATACAGACATCACGATTGATCGATCTTCTCACCCAATACCAAACATTTGCTCGGGATAATTTGAAGAATCAAGAAATAATTTATTTCAAGCAGCAAACTTGTTTGCATGAACTACTTATTCTACTTATTGACAGTATTCAACGATCCGATGGCGATTTCGATAATAAATCTGCCGTTGAACAAACCATTGGCTATATTGATCAGTACTACTACGAGGACATTACTGTGGAGCAATTATATAAAATGTCTGGAGTTGGACGCTGGCAGTATAGTTCTCTATTTCAAACACTTACTGGTAAGAAACCTCTCGATTATTTGATGAACATCCGGCTCAAGCGAGCCAAAGAACTGCTTATGGAAACGGAGGATACGTTGCGGCAGATTGCTCATCAAGTAGGCTTTAGAGAAGAAAGCTACTTTGCACGCAAGTTTCGCCAAACGATTGGCATTACACCCAGACAGTATGCTGAATCTATGCGAACAATTAAATCCCCATCTTCAGCCGTAAAAAATCGCTATGAGCGAGTGGTGACAGTTGGTTATGCGCTAGGCGACATTATGTCGCTCGGGATAAAGCCAATCGGAGCAGATATAAATATCATAGGAAAACGAGTGATCTACCGAGATGAACTAAAGGATATCGAAGATATCGGCTTATTGGGTGAGCCGGGGAAGGTAAGATCACTAAACCCTGATATCATCATTTACAGCGGATTTAGGCAGGAATGGGTCGAACAATTGTCTCAAATAGCGCCTACTATACTGATAGATCGTTATGAACCGACCTACTCCAGACTGCTTAAAGTTGCTGATATTTTTGATAAACAGGAGCAAGCACAAGTGTGGATTGATCAGCACAAACAAAAAGCGGAAGACATGTGGACACTAATTTCAGCTAATACGGTCGGGCGACAAACAGCTACTATATTTGCTCTTGCCGAAGGTTCTCTTTATGTGATGGGCATGAAGGGATTTGGCTTAACCATATATCATCCATTAGCCTATCAGCCTTCAATAAAGGTTAAGGAAATGATAGATATCAAGTTGCCTTTTCGGGGAATTGATATCGAGCACATTAGTGAATACATGGCAGATGCCCATTTTCTGCTCGTAGATGAATTTCCTCGCTCAAAGCAGGAAGCTGCCCGAATCATCAACAGCCCATTTTGGAAATCGCTTGGAAGAGGCCAAGCTTATGTCACTGAAGCAAAATGGAATTTTGATGATCCGATGACGATGGATCAGCTTCTTGCCGTATTGCCCCGTATTTTGCAAGCTTAGTTAATGGTAGTCATAACAAGTCTGCACCTTCGTTAACTAACAGTGCAATAATTATTGAAACTTTAAGCAGATTCAGCTCGCGCAACAACTTCCAGACGGTATCATTTTGAAAAGGGCATTTACTATCATCCTTTCGTAAGGGAATACAAAGAGCAGCAAGAAAGGTTCCTTCTTGCTGCTCCAGTTCTTACAAGCAAATATATCTCCATTCTAGGGGGATGAAATTTTTCATACAGACCTTTTATCACAATCATGAATTAGCAACATCCTGTCCTAGCCCATTTAGGCATGAAACCAGCAGAGCTACGCTATTTACCTCTTCGGCTTGGGATGCAATGGTGCATTACGCAGCATCGGATATGTGGCAAATAATGCACCTAGACTCAATAGTCCTAATATAGTAGCATTCGCCAATGCATTCATTTCTATGTTCCACAACCAATTAAAGATAGTTGTCAGAATATTTCCGTAATAGAGGAATAATCCTGCAATAGTAACAATCATTAGCGTTATCAAGCTGCGTGTGAATCCCACCCGATAGAAGATTGCATAGAAGAGAAAAGTAAATCCGAATAAAGCAATGCCTACCATCAAGTCTACCCACAAATACGGGAAGAATTGATACTCATTTAGAAGCAAGCTCGCAGGATGCAAAATTTTTGCTTCGACATTATTCCATTTATAAATCATCACGAGCGCAAATTGACAGACATTCAAGCATAATATACTGAGAGTGACTGCAGCCACACTAACGCTGAGATACTTTTTCAGAAATTGTATTCGTGTACTTCCCATTGCAATCGAAAGTGCAAAAAGCGGTTTGAATCCAAACAACCCAAATCCGGCGACAAAAAAATAGGCCGGTCCCGATATCGCAGCTATCGTCTTGTGATCGAGTTCAAATAAAAAACCGAGAATAATCCATACAAATGTCAAAGGGATGGTAATAAACAACAGCATCTGTTTTCCAAAATACCAACTTGCATCTTCGTACACCAACCGAAATACACCATTCGTTGAAATCATGCTATTACCTCCTTCTTCTCAGTAAGGTTCAGTAAATAGTCTTGAACATCCGCTTTTTCAATAGACAAACCATGAGTATGTGCATGATCTTTCCACTGCTTCGAATAAGGAGCATCAATCATTACTCTCATCTTAAAGCCCATAGTAGTTTGCTCAAGTATGTTATGACCTTTAATAATGTCTACGATCGTATTTTTTTCTCCAGCCAGCCATATTCCATTTTCTCGGACCTCATCCATAGGTTGATGAAGCAACAACTTTCCTTCGTGCATCACTATCAATGATTCACAGAGAGGCTGCACTTCCTCAATATGATGTGTAGAAATTAGAATGAGACGTGGCATCTCCTCATGGCTTTCTCGTAAAGATTTATACATCTGTTTCCTCATTGCTGCATCCAAACCATTTGTTGGCTCATCAAATATAGTCACACTTGCTCGACTAGAGAGTCCCACAATAAATTGGAGTGCGGATTTCATCCCTTTCGAGAGCCTGGTTATTTTCTTTTTGCCATCCAAATTGAACGTACTAACGAGACTGTCTGCCGTATTTTGATCCCAATTGACATTAAAATATCGACCAAAACGCAGCGCATCATTAACTGTCCATATCGAGCTGAAAGGATGATCCTCCTGCATATAACAGATGTGCTTCATAGCTTCAGAGTTTCCATAAGGTACCATACCTGAAATATGAATAGTTCCGTGATCTGGCTGCTGATGACCAGCAAGCAGCCTCATCAGCGTTGTTTTGCCCGCACCATTTCTCCCCCAAAGTCCCGCGATGACCGGCTCATTTTCCTCGAATGAGATTTTTTGAAGAACAGAAACGTTTTCATACGAGTAAGTTGCTTCGTTCACACTAATCATACTTTTTCCTCCTCTTGAATGAGCAGTATAACGTCTTGCTTGCTTAATCCGATTCTCTTCGCTTCTACTAATAGAGGCAGAATAAATGCTTCGCGATAGCTCTTCTGTCGTTCCTTTAACAATTGATGCATTGCTCCTTTCATGACAAACATGCCAATTCCGCGTTGTTTATAAATTATGCCGTTATCCAACAAATCTTGGAGACCTTTGCGGACAGTTGCCCGGTTAATGTTGTAGAAGCGTGATAATTCATTTTCGGAAGGGACTTGTTCCTCCTCCTTTAATTGGCCTTCTACAATTTCGTCCATGATCATTTGGGCAATCTGCTGAAAAATCGGCTGAGATTCATCCAATGTCGTTTTCATCATTGACCGCCTTTTCTTCTTATGTCCTTTTTGTTGATTGGTTGGTTACTCATGTATACAACTATACACGAGTTAGTAAGTTTTGTAAATCTATTTTATTACGTAGTTCACTTGTGAAAATCTTGATGGATCAATATTTGTTAATGTTTTTACAGTTAAACTTACGGAAAATTCGCCCGGTTTCATAGTTACTTCAATAAAAAATTATTTGGTTTGTTACATTATCGTATTACGTTGGCATGCCTATAGAACGTTATCTATTATCCATTTTAAGCAGATAAATTTCACAAATAAATGTGCTTTCGTTAGAAAGTGTAATCGCTCGCATCCATTATTACAGGGATTAATTTTGTCTATACGAAACAGAAAAAAAATCCTCCCTCAGCACTACCTGTAATTTATATACAGATAGTGTGAAAGAGGATTTCACAGATTAACTTCTACTTACTAAATTGGCAATTGGGATTACTAGCTCCCTACTATGCTGACCTCCACAGGATTGGAATTGAGTCTCGTACCTACGGCTTTGATAATGAAATTGTAATTCGTAGTCGAATTAATATTGTTTACCGTAAAGCTGTACTGCGTTCTTCCTGCCACAACCTGAATATATTCACTCCAGTGTGTGGATACCTTATCGTTTTTCTCATATATTCTAAAACCTCTAACAGGTTCTGGACTCCCTGCAGGGGGGCTCCAAGTAATAAAGGCTTTGTTGCCACTTCTTACAACACTAGCATTTGTTACGACCGATGGCTTAACGTCAGTTCTTTTTATCCCATATTGATCATAAGCCCTTACCCCGTTGTTACCCGATCCTTCATCTGCTATTGCTGCTGTATAAGCTGTAAATTTCAGCACTTGATCTGACACATAAACATCCGTGAACATTTTTTTGTGAGGCTGCAAATTTTTAGCTGCAAAATAATCGTTATAACCAGGGTACTTTGTGTAAAATTTATTGCCAAATGCATTGGACATCAGATAAATGGTGCCCTTAGGATTAACTGCATTACCTTCACTATCGATCGTAATTTGTGAGGCTGGAACAACTAGATCATTATACATTTGGAACGATCTCATATACATATGATCATGAGCTTCAAACACCATATCTATTCCCATCTCATCAAAAGCAGGGACAAGATGTTTCTTATAAAATTGCACACGTTCATCTTCATATTTTCCTGAGTTATCTCCCGCTCCATAAGGTCCTTTATGGACCGCAACAAATTTCCACTTCTTATCGCTCTTGGCAACGACATTTCTCATCCATTTCACTTGGTCCAAATATTGCGGATCTACCCACCGCACAGTTCCGTCACTGGCAAGACCACCTTCGTATTGAGAGTTAAATACGATGTAAAGTGCATCACCATATTCAAAAGAGTAAGCAGAACCTTCGTCAGTGCCGGCTACAACCTGTTTAGGCAAGTTAAAATGATTATAGAAGTTATTGTTAGGTGTTGTTTCGTCACCTGTATAATCTTCAACTTCATGACCACCGAGCACTGGAACGATAGGAACAGTTGTAAGTTCATTTTGCGCTAAACCGAGCATCCACTGCCATTGCTCCTCTAAATCCCCATTGTCTACTAGGTCACCAGCATTAATGATAAATTTAGGATCGCCTATTTGTGTTTTCGCTTTTCTGAATGTATCCGCCCATGGTTCAAATCCAGAACGACTTGAGGCTTGAGAATCTGAGCCGGCAATGAAGTGATACGGTTGATTTACTGCCGTATCTGTAGTGAAGGAACCGATCTGACTCCAGCTGTTAGACGATCCGTTACCTACCCGGTATTTATAAGCTGTTCCTGGGGTCAAATTGTTTGCGATAGCTTTATGTGCGTAATAATTCGTTTTTCTTTGGGTAGCTCTGTCTCCTTTGATCACGTAAGTTCCAATTTTCTCAGAGCTGCCTTGAAATGTAGTCGCTCCAACCTCTGGAAATACACCGCCTTGTACAGCAGAAGCTAGCACCACTTGAACGACCGTATCCGTCATTACATCGGTATACCAAGCAAGGGCTAAGCTTGTTTTTGGGTCTCCGTTAAATGTCATATTAATTAATTTAGGAATAACAGGTGTAGTAGAAGTACTTTGAACGGTAAAACTCCAAGCTACATTTCGAATTAGCGGCAACTGATCTTGCCCTTTAATTAGCTCCTTCGGTACCGATACCGTATACGTCTTTCCATTTACAAAGTTAGGGTGATTAATTTTTAATGTGTTGTTATTAATAATTTCAGTCGTAATGTTGCTTAGTGGATTGTTATTACTGTCCTTAATCGTCGGAGAATATCCTTGAACAATACTAACAGGCTTATTGAATTTCACAGTAACTGGGCTACTGGCTGATACATTTACAGAACCGTTCGCAGGATGAAGAGCTTCATCTATCGTTGGAGTTCCCGGATGTGTGCCTGAAATTAGGCTTCCCATTATGCGAATATCTTTTATTCTACTGGAACCATAGCTGCCTATAGCTCCTACTTCACCTTTCGTATTTACATTTGAATTGACTAACCAGCGAACATACAACATATTTTGATTAGCCCCATTCGGGATCGGTACGTTTGTTAGTTTGCACGTATTTCCTGCACAATCGAAGTTGGATATTGCCATCTTTAAATTTGTATTCGGTACATCCTGCCATGTTTGATTGTTTGTACTTACCTGAACTTTAAAATCACGTGGTCCCGTTCCTGAAGAATTTTGTATGGATGATAATGTGATATTCTCGTAACCCGCTGTAGGAACAGTTGCGACCCAATATTTACTTCCACTGCCATTCCAGCCTTGATAGCTAATCGCTTTATTAACACTATCATAAGCTTCGAATACACCACCCACGTTAGTAAATGTGGACGCTAATTTGTTTAGACCATTTGTAGCCGGAAAGCTGCCGTTACTTCCTCCATTTGCAAATATCCATTCTGCTAAAACAATTGGTTCCGCTGTACCATTCCTTATTGTAAAATTCCAAGTAATGTCGTTTGTAAGATTGACTCCATCAACGCCGCTTACAAGCTCCTTAGGAACTGTTACGGTATAGCTCTTTCCATTCATAAAATTAGGATGATTAATAATTAAAGTATCATTGCTGACTGTCGTAGTAATACCTGGTAGCGTACCTCCGGTATTGTCAATAATAGTTGGGTTATATCCGGTATTGAGGCTAATGCCTTTGTTAAATTTCACAGAAACGAGTGCATCTTCTGATTGCCCGACTGCATTCGCTATAGGTGTTTTTGTTACTTCGTTTGTTGGTATTTGAGTACCGCCATCGATCCGAGTGCCTTTAACAGTAACATCTTTAAGTAAACTCGAACCGAAGGGTCCAACCGCAGCATTGCTAGAGTTCGTTGCTTGAGTAGAAGTTACTAGCCAACGAATATACAACATATTCTGATTGTTAGCCTGAAGTACAGTATCCTGAAGCTTACATGTCGTACAGTTAAAATTGCTCGTAATTAAAGTAAGCCCACCACCAGGTACATCCGACCATGATTGGTTATCCGTACTAATTTGAACCTTAAAGTCCCGAGGTCCTGATCCTGTTGAGGTTTGCTGAGAGGATAAAGTAATGTTCTCATAATCTTTTGTTGATAGGGTAGCTAGCCAATACTTCGTGTTAGCTCCATTATCCCAGCCTTGATATTTGATACTATTATCGGTTGATACAAGTGCTTCGAAGTATGGGCCACCCACAGCACGAATGGTTGAACTTTGTTGATTCACCCCAGATGAAGCTGGAATAACTCCTTGTGTTCCCGCACTGCTAAAGTTCCATCCGGCAATAACTTCAGGAACCGATGTTATTCCTATCTCAGCAGGTTGTTCATTTGCGCTTGCTCCTCCTATTACATTGAATGGTAGCAAAATGAGAACAAGTAAAACGGATAAAGCGTAACTAAATCTCCTTTTTACATTTTTTTTAATGTTCATCGTTGTTACCTCTCTTCCATTTTTATTTGAAAGTCTCACCAGCAATATATCGCATTATCGAACATTTAATCTCTTCCTATATTCCGCAAAACGTAAATTTTCTACGTATACTGCTATTATCTTTTAACACCCTCCCTCCGAAATGGAAAGATGATATAATAGGAACAATAAGTTTACAAGTAACCTGCTCTAAGCTTTTTTCCACAACTAATACACTCATCTAAAAATGGGGGTGGATGTCTATGGAAATAAATTTTTATGAATCGCTTCCTTTTTACATTAGCCGTGAGAAGAAAACCCGCTCCAGCATAGCCTCCGCACATTATCACGATGCATACGAAATTCTGTATTTA
The DNA here is from genome assembly GCF_022180385.2 of Paenibacillus sp. L3-i20. Classification (GTDB taxonomy): domain Bacteria; phylum Bacillota; class Bacilli; order Paenibacillales; family Paenibacillaceae; genus Pristimantibacillus. The sequence goes on along the minus strand of NZ_BQME02000002.1, from coordinate 738,286 downwards.
ATCTCAGGTCAAATTTATTATTATATTGAAGACAGAACTTATCAAATTGTCAGCGGCGTCTTACTGTTTATCAACATGAATGACTTACATAAGCTGGTCAATGTAAATGGAGCTACTTTCGAAAGAGTTACTTTAGTTTTTAAAAAAGACTTCCTTAGCACCCTTCTCATTGAGGAAGCAGGATGTAATCTATTCTCCTATTTTCACTCCCATTCAAATGCAATCAAACTAGGAGGTAATGATCAAACGTTTATTGAGTATCATTTTAATAAAATGATTCAGGAAGAAACGAATAAATTACCTGGCTATGATTACTATCAAAAAGTCCTTTTGACGGAACTGTTGTTATTTCTCAAACGCAAGGTTGACATGGGCCCAAGTTACAATCTGATCGAGTCGAATCGAGCAAATCAGAAGGTTTCTCGGATTCTAGAATTTATAAATCTGAACTATGATAAACGTGTAACATTAGATGACTTATCTCAGAGATTTTCCATAAGTCCCTCTCATTTAAGTCGTACATTTAAAGAAGTTACTGGATTTACGTGCATCGAGTATTTAAATAACATTCGGATAAAAGAAGCTCGCTCGTTACTCAACAATTCCAAATTATCCGTTTCGGACATTGCCCTGTGTGTAGGATTTGAGAACTTAACCCATTTTGGAAGAATATTTAAAAGTACTGTTGGAACTTCCCCTCTTCAATATCGTAAAATGAGCCGAACGAGCGAATATTGCCCAGTAACATAAGCATAAATAGCAGATAGATACAAAAATCACCCCGTCAGCCAAAGCTGTCGAGGTGATTCATAAAAAACTAGTCATCTTCTTTTAAGGAGTAATTGTCAAATAAGATTTATTTGATTTTTGGAGTAATAACCCTTTATCGGATGTAACAATTTTTGCAATTGGTTCCACTATTTTTACGATCAAGTTGCCTGAACTGTCCAGTATTACGATACCATTGCTGCCACCAAGTTGGCCTATAAGTTGTTTATTTAATACTTGAACACCTGCAACTGGCGATGTCCATACAAGCTGATCTTTCCCGTTTGATTTAAACTTGTACAGATCATATTGGTTTGATTTCTTCTTAGTTGTGTAAAACAGATTTCCGTCGACACTATCAAACCAAGATACAGCATGTTCGGACAGCTTCGTTTCACCAGTTCCGTCTAACGAAGACGAGTATAAAGTATCTTTCTCATCTTTGTTGATATAGTATAGTTTGTCTTTAACAATTTGGAAGTCGCGAACGTTCGCATTCACGATCTGTTCCGTCTTATTTGTTTTTAGATTGATTCTGTAGATGAAACTCGGAGTTTTATTCAAATAATCCATTTTACATAACACGTAAACATTATCACCTACGACAGTAGTAGCGTTATTAATATGATCAGCGAACATCATGCTAGAGTCTCCAACACTTCTAGACTTGTTGTCCTCTTTAATATAAAGACTTCCATATTGTTCATTAAGCATTCCATTAGTGATGAATAATGTTCCGTATGGAGTATCCCGGAAAGAGCCTAAACCTTGATAAATCACGTCAGTCTTCCCGTCAGCACTTATATTAACGTGAAAAGTAGTACCTGTTATAAGTCCAACACTAGGGCTATAGGAAAACCACAACCTATTTTCGAGGATTTGAAAATAGACTTGGTTTGAAAAGGTTTCTGGGCTGAAATTATAAGAATAAACTTCCTTATTATCAGCCGGTTTATTTACTGGTGCACGATAAACGTGGTTGGTTGTAGCCTTTGTTTCAACGAAGTAATAATACCCCTTAAAAAATGCTACATCATTTTTGATAGCATATGAAGGAAGATTAATTACTTTCAATTGCGGGTTATCGGACGTAATGCTAAGACCGCTGGCAGCGTTAAATTTATAATCCCATCCAAATTCGTCATGAGCGAAACGCCAGGTTAGTGGTACATATGTAACATTCCTGAAGTTTAACAACGGATATTTTTCAGTTGAATTGTTGATTACCTTGCCATTAACTATAATAGTAGAAGCGGTTTTCGTCGCAGTGTACGAATTCGAATTTGGACGTTTAGACTTGGTAGGCATATAGGAGTTAGTCACCTTGCTTTTCGTTATAGTTAAACCAGTTGCTTGCGATACAGTTGTCTCCAAACCAAGCAATCTAGAGTCGTTCGAGGTCATCGGAATATAAGTTATATCACGATAAACCAGTAACGGGTATTCCCGATTAAGATTATCTATTTTATGACCATTTAGCTTCACTTCAAATACTGGTAGTGAAACCTTTACGCTTGAATCTGCCGCTTTAACTTGTACCGTAGGTATGAACAAGCCTATACATAATGAAATTGCGATCACATACCCAACCCATTTTTTTCTCATTGTTTAGTAATCCCCTCTATGTGTTTCCTTACATCTTTCGACGTTTTCCATTAATATCCTTTAACAATAACGATATTCTACCCGAGATTTCAATTGAGATGTTTACACATAAAAAAAACTACACCTCCAATTGTTAGTTGAGTCTAACATTTGGGGTATAGTTTAGTTTCAGCTATGCATTCACAGAGCCGCTCAAACTAACTATTCAAAATAATTTGGTTCCTTAGGAGGCGCTGAAAAGTTTGAAATAGTGTACTCCGTCGTGAGCGGTATCACCAGGGGCTGTTCTTCGATTGGTGTTGAACCACAGTTTATCCCCATGCGCAATTGCAACACTTTCTATCTCGAATAGATCGGGGTATGCAGCGGATGTAATACGGAACGATAGATTATTATCTGCGGTTATTGTACCCGAGGCAGTAGAAATATTACGATAAACAAGAACGATGCTGACGTTTTTATATGTCATCGGGACATAAACGGAATTGTTATGATAGCCGTATCCTTGAAATACATACGAGGTGATGTTGGGTATAGTGCTACCGTTAACAAGAGCGTCTTCAATATTTATGTTAAAGCTGTTGGCTACATTAATTGTACCGCTGTTTGCAGTAAGTGGGAGTGATCCTGTGTAAAAGGTTCGTCCGGCTTTGAAAAGAAAGTTAATGTTGTTAGCGTCTTTGCTAGTAATTTTAACCCCTGACATTGCCTTGTTTACACCATTGTATTTTATTGTATAGTTACCAACTTTGTAGTATGTTGCTCCAACATACTTCAGCTTCACAAGACTTAAACTGCCTTCTTTCATAGTAATAACAAACATATATAGTTCTCCATTTATTGTGCTGAGAACTATATCATTCGCATGTCCGAGACTGGTAGTGTAGGTTGTCCCATTATCACCGTTTGTCATGATCCCAGTTGCCCCAGTAGTCATATGAGTACGATATATGACTTGAGACGCATCGTTGTCGCTAATTTTTACGGAGTAGGCGTATGTTGATCCTACAGTAAACCCCTGTGCGGAGTAGGCTCCATGTGTATTCGGGAGCGTTGCGACATCAGCATAGGTGTTATAATATGCTGCGCTGGCTATGTTCGGCATCAACAACACTGTACTAAGGAGAAAAACTACAAATAAGGTGAAACGTTTATTAAGCCTGACGTTTTTTTCACTATTACTCTTCATAATTAATCCCTCCAAAATAGTTTTTTAAAACTAGCGAATTTCGCGTCTTGTTCCACCTCCTTTTTTTGTTCGATATCACTTTCTACAGTTGTAGCCGAATTTCTTCCTAATAAAAGAGCAAATTATTTCAACATCAGCCAAGTAGGTTATTTGTTTTCGTCGATGCAGAACTATTGCTCTCTTTTTTTGGAAATAGAAATTCACTACCTATTTTCGCCAACTTAGTTGCAATTCCCTCCCAAAAGATTGAAAAAAAGCATGTTATGTGGATTGTGAAATTGCCTCAGTTACGATGCGAGAAGATAAGGTCTGGATAACGCTCCTGATTATTCTGCAGTGGCACTTCAGGATAGGAATGCGTTCGTACCAAACTTAAAATGTACAATCTTATTCCATAACACAAAAAAACCGCGATTTACGCGGTCATTAATTAGAACTGTATTAGTCAAGATCGAAGGCATCAGCAATGAGCCTATACGACTGGAGGCGTTTGTCAAAATCGTGGATTTGCGAGATGATCATCAATTCGTCAAGTTGCAAACGTTCTGCATATCGCTGAAGATTGTCTTTAACTTGTTCCGGTGTACCAACAAATCGGTGCGAGCGTATTTGCTCGATCGCTTGTTCTTCCGCAGCCGAGTATGGATAACCATTAGCAGTCTTCACTGATGGAAGATGTCCGAGTTCTTGGCCCGTTAATAACTTAGAAAAAAACAGCTCGTTACTTTTGGCTAGATCTTGCGCTAATTCCTCACTGTCAGCACATATGACCATTACTGCAGCAAGCGCCCTAGGTTTGCTCTCATAAGCGGACGGATGAAAATGTGCGAAGTAATGTTGCAACGGCTCGTTGGCCTTCGCTCCGAAAAATTGCGCAAAAGCGAAAGCCAACCCTTGCTCTGCGGCAATTCTCGCGCTTCCTTCGCCGGAACCTAACATCCATAGCTCGGGTGCTGCAACCGTTCGGGGGAAAGCGTATAACCCTGCAAAACGATGATCAACCGACGTACGATCATGAAGATAGTCTGCTAAGTCGACCGCCTGCTGCACATATAAATCGACATCACTCTGCTTATGCTCCTGCAATGCCTGAGTAGCAAGAGGAATACCTCCGGGGGAGCGGCCTATTCCTGCATCGATGCGGCCCGGATGAAGCGCCTCCAGCAACTTGAAATTTTCAGCTACCTTGTATGCGCTATAGTTGGGTAGCATAATGCCTCCAGATCCGATTCTTATGGAATGGGTATGAGCAGCGATGTGTGCGATCAGCACTTCCGGACTAGACGAAGCCAACGCCTCTGATGCGTGATGTTCGGAAACCCAGAAACGATAATAGCCCATCTTCTCCGTCTCCTGTGCGAGAGCAACCGTCTCGTCTAGCGTTTCCTTTACCGTTCTTCCTTCACTGATATGCGAATGTTCAAGTACGCTTAATCTCATAGGCTATCGATGACCTCCATGCCTCATTGGCGGATTTTAGTTAGAGTGGCTCAAATCCCGACGATCGTACCCATTGCTACTAAGATTGCGATGTCCATTGATGTTATACAATTGGCTCAAACTGTATTTCTCTTTGCAAATGATTAATGTTTCGAATAAAATGAACTTATGTATCACACAGATTTCTAGTTTCTCGTATTTCTAATATCTTGATTATCGAGATATATTAATTATAAAAGGAGGTTTGTTTTTTTGTCAAGTAAACGAGATGAACCAAAAACGGAATTATACGAAAATTTCACATTACAAATGCGTGGATTAGGAAACAGGACGGTTTTGTACCAGCACAATGTGGCTTCCTCGCTAGGGATTAACAACATTGATTTTGTTTCCGTCGATTTCATGCGTGAAAAAGGTCCAATTACGGCTGGTGAACTGTCAAAACTAACGGGGCTTGCTACGGGCAGCGTTACTTCATTAATTGACCGTCTTGAAGGAAAAAGTTTCGTGCGCAGGCAAAATGATCCAAATGACCGTCGTAAAGTGGTTATTGTCCCTCTGTATGAAAATAAAGAAGAGGTCAACATCGCCTATATGCCTCTTCACAAAGAACTGGTAGAGCTTGCTGCCACTTATACGGACGAAGAGCTTACACTCATTACGCAATTTTTAGGTAAAGCAAGCATAGTAATGGAGGAACAGATCTATCTTCTTAGTTCTAAATCCCGCAACAAATCTTCATCTTCTTAAATCAAAAGCGACGCTAGGTAGACTCTTACAAAAGAAGACCGCTGTCCTATATTAGGACAAGCGGTCTAATTGTTTTTAACTCTATTAAGTCATCGAATACAATAAGAGCTTGTGAATATTTCAGTAACTCAATTGTCCAATGAATACTGACTGACGATAGCTTCTAAATATGACTTCAAACCGTTAATTGCAAATAGATTTAAGTGTACATATAATCTTTTCGTTCCTCATTGTTCATCTTCAATAGGGATCGATATCACTTGGTCCGTACTTTTATTGGTGAAGTTTACAGTCCACATCGAAGTCTTTTCGTTATATGTTGCTCCTTTAATAACGGGCAACCATTCATCTGTAGCAGCGATGGAGTGTTGATATTCGTTCGATGCCATTGCTTTCCGAATAGCTTCCTCCTCCAATAATATAGCATTGCCTGCATTTATATGGGGGATTATGATTACTTTCTCTGCTGTGCTATCACCAGGGTATTGCGTAGTTATTGGACCTTCAATTACCTTAACTTCAACTTTCTGACCAACTTTTACTTCATCAGGAGCATTCGAATACCAAGAAGCGTTATAGAAAAACTTTTCGCCGCCTTGTGCACCATAATCTTGAACATTCGGGTCTACTACGAGAATTTTCCCGTTCTCTACCCTAACAACATAACCAACCAGGCCGCTCACTATCTCACTAATGTTAACTTCAATCAAGTCATCACCATATTTATCAATTAATTGAGATTTTTGCTCTTCCGTTATATAGGCATCCACTACTACTTTTTGATTCTGAGCATTAAATCCAACTGTCATAGGACCGCGGACATCCATAGCTTTTAAACTGCTGACAATTTTATTTTGGATATTATTTTTTGTATCTTCATGGAGTTGTTCCTTCTTTACGTCACAAGCCGTCAACATACTGACAACGACTGCACAGCAAATTATGAGCTTGAACATTGCGTCCCTCCTATTTATCATTCTTGTCGGTATAGACGTCATATCGATTAATAAAGTTACGGTGATATGTCCATTAACTGGATACTATAGTGTTTAGTACTTACTACAAGTAAACCAACATTAAATAAGCAGAGCACCGAAGTGTCTGCTTATTTTTGTCTAAATACTTGTTTACTTGCATAATAAATCATACTGTTCATTTCGCATTAAACATTTCAATTGTATTCTATCATTACGGAAAATTAGTTACACCAATTAGAAGGATTAAATACTATACACTTCTCCGTGTTTTCTGTGAAGACATCTCTTCACTTAGACTAAGTGTCCGACCCGTTGATGTGTGAATGTCATTAATAAGCTCTGGGTTATCCATTAATGACACGCCATATAATGGTATCATTTCTTTTATTTTCGGTTCCCACGCTTCCATATGTTGCGGGAAACATTTTTCAATTAACTCAAGCATAACGGAAACTGCAGTTGAAGCTCCCGGAGATGCACCAAGTAAGGCAGCTATTGAACCATCAGCTGCACTTATAACTTCCGTGCCAAACTGTAGTGTTCCTTTGCCAGCTGCCGTATCTTTAATAATCTGTACACGCTGACCTGCTACGACCAATTCCCAATCTTCGCTTTTTGCATTTGGTACAAATTCACGTAATTCTTCCATACGCTGTTCTTTTGATAACATAACTTGATTGATCAAATATTTAGTTAATGAAAGATTTTTCACTCCTGCAGCCAGCATCGTAACAAGATTATTTGGTTTTACAGAAGTGATCAAATCAAACATTGAACCGGATTTTAAAAACTTTGGCGAGAAGCCGGCAAATGGTCCAAAAAACAACGATTCCTTCTTCTCGATAAATCTTGTGTCAAGATGCGGAACTGACATCGGAGGTGCACCAACTGGCGCTTTCCCGTATACCTTGGCATAATGCTGCGATACAATTTCAGGATTGTGACAGACCATAAATAATCCACTTACTGGAAATCCGCCAATCCCTTTTCCTTCAGGGATACCGGATTTTTGCAACAAGTGAAGGCTTCCTCCACCACCGCCGATAAAAACGAATTTTGCGGCATGGCGTTCAACAGAACCGTTGTCGACATTCCGTACTTTCAACTCCCATGAGCCGTCGCTAGTACGAGAAATATCATCTACACTATGCTTAAATTTCATATTAACGTTTTGGCTCTTTAAATGGGTAAACAACATACGCGTTAAAGCGCCAAAGTTAACATCCGTACCTGATTCAATTCTTGTTGCAGCAATTGGTTCTTTTAATACACGGTCCTTCATCATCAGCGGAATCCATTCCATTAGCTTTTCTGGATCATCAGAAAATTCCATGCCTTGAAAGAGAGGATTGTTGGTTAACGCTTCAAACCGTTTTTTTAGAAAAGTAACATTCTGTGCTCCTTGTACGATACTCATATGAGGCAATGGCATAATAAAATCCTCTGGATTACGGATTAAATTACTATCTACAAGATACGACCAAAATTGCTTTGAGAGCTGATACTCTTCATTTGTTTTTATTGCCTTGCTAATATCTATCGAACCGTCGGGTTTTTCAACGGTGTAGTTAAGCTCACATAGTGAAGCGTGCCCTGTTCCTGCATTATTCCATTCGTTAGAGCTTTCCTCACCAGCGTTTGCTAATTTCTCAATCACTGTAATTTTCCAGTCCGGCACCAATTCTTTCAGCAGAGACCCTAAAGTAGCACTCATGATTCCGGCACCAATCAAGATAACGTCTGTTTTTATTTGTCTGTTGCTCATTTTTACCGTCCTTATACTCTTCGATTTGCAGAAAAAAATGCAGGTTCTCCTGCTTAGGTGCCATAGCAAGCCTGAGCCCGACCTTGTCACATTTCATTTCTGGTTCAAAATTACCTGATCATAGTCTATCATTAATATTTATAGATGAAAATCTTTATTTGCTTTTTTCTGATAGCATTAAGCTATCACAACAATAGCTTAATGCTATCAGAAAAAAGATGTACGTAACACTCCGGGATTACACAACCATAAAGGCGCTTACAATCAAATGAAACAGATTGTGAGCGCCCTAGTTTACAATTAAATCTATTCATTTCAGTCCATTAGTGCTGGGATAATACTTTCCTTTATTAATGCCCACCTATCACGAGCATTAACGATGAACTGTGAAGCAATTGCGATGACCAGACCCTTTTTTGGAATACAACAAATGACATTGCCGCCATCGCCTATTGCTGAGTATGCATAAATTCCATCCTCTTCACGTAACCACCATAAATAGCCGTAATTATTGGGAGTTAACGTTGTTGATTCATCTATCCACGACTCCGAAATAATTTGGTTGTTGTCCCACATGCCACGATTCAAATATAGACAACCAAAACGTGCCATATCACGAGGATTTAGCGTAAGTCCAAAACCGCCAGTTGAGTTTCGACTTGGATCTTCCACCCAACCTCGCACGTCTTTACCAAATAAATCATCAAACCCAAATGAATTCATGTTATAGGAAGGGATTTCTTTCATACCGATCGGATTAAATAAGTATTCATTTGCAAACTGACGTGCACTCTTTCCGGTAGTCCGAGTAATGATGGCTGAAAGTAGATGTGTCCCCGCAGTGGAATACTTAAATGCGCCAATAGATCCCTGCTCACCCAATATGTCTAATATATACTTTACCCAATCAGATTGCATGCACATCACGTCCAGCGGCTCACGCCAGTCCTCAAATGGGTAAGGAGCGGTCATTGTGAGTAAATGGCGTACTGTAATTTCTTGTTTCTGTGAATTAGTAGATTCGGGAACATACTCGGGGAAAAAATCCAGCACCTTCTGGTGTACATGATTAATGTATCCTTGATCGATCGCAATACCAATCAGGGCAGATAAAATACTTTTTGTAACAGATGTCACATGATGCGTACCTTTAACACCAAATCCGTTGTAGTACTCCTCATAAGCAATACATCCATTTCTTACAACAACAATGCCGTTAATGTTGCTGTATTGGGTTGTAATAATTGATTCAAGATCTGATAGCCTCTCCGTATCTATGCCTGAAGTCGCCTGTTCTAATGTTTGCGAATCTGCAGTTGGCCAGTAATTTTTTTTAATAATACTCACCTCTCTAAGGGACATTTTGGTTCTGTTTAGTGTGTGTTAAGGAAAGCGTCTGGTCTTGCTACTATCTTTTCTTTACTGGAAAATACACCTCAGTAACCATTTCTTCAGGAGCATTCGCCTGATTGGGAGCTGTTATATATATTTCGTATGGTGATTTCACCAATTCATATCCTTCATTTTCTATCCATTCACTCAGCTTGGCGTATACCGATCTCAATTCTGAATAGAAACCTTTTAATACTGATTTCGCACAAAGACTGCCCTGTAATACTCTTGTACCCCTTACATTCTCCGCTATCGGAATGGCAAATTCGGTATCATTACCAGACGGATTGTATTCAGGACTATGATAGATAGTGATGGGAGTACCAAGTAAGGTGAGCTTTTCTGACGCAATCTTTTCGTATAACATGCCAAAGTACTTCCCATAACCTGCAACGTAGTCATCACTACTTAACAATTCACGTGTAAAAAGGATATTCACTGGCTCAGTTTCAACAAGTTGTACTTCAATATCATCAATGTAAGACATAATTGGAATACCTTTCTCTACATTCAAAATATCGCTGCTCATTTGTTTCAGAGTATAGTCCAGTGTAAACAGCTTTTCCTGCATTTCGCTTCTTTTGCGACAGAGTGTAGCACGAAGATTGTCCTCGAATTGATCTGCTCCTATTTCCAGAATAATTTTGATTTCTTCTAGAGAGAAGTGATAAGATTTCAAACGATTAATAAAAAGCATCTTTTTGAGTTGGTTGATGGAATAATAGCGATAACCGTTTTCTGGATTAATCTCATCTGGTTTAATTAGTCCATGTTCATCATAGTAGCGAAGCGTTTTTGTTGAAACTCCACATATCTTTGAGAACTCTCCAATCGATAGCATATGGCACCTCCATTCTGCATATGATTCGCAAGTCAATAATGCTTACAATTCTTTTGCTTATTCTCACAATACACCTTGCCCTAAGGGGAAAGTCAATCGTAATAAGTTATCATCAATACTACATCATCAGTAGTAATTTGTTGTAAATTGTATGATTCTGACTACTATTCTGTAAGCGTTTACAATATGTGAGCAAAGGTATATAGTGATGATAGATTTATTAATTAATAATGAAAAGGGGGTCAATTATGAAAAAAGCGTACACTTTTATTATTGCGATCGCTCTTCTATCTTTAAGTATTATTACTCCAAGCGGCAAAGTTTCAGCTTATTGGTATGATACAGAACATACTATGAGTAATGTAAACCAAAGTGTTTTTTATACGGGTACTTTAACTCCTAATTCACCCGGTACTAGAATCCATAAGTTTACAACTCATAGGGCTGGAACTGCATTATTTACAATAGTCCATACTAATTTCGGAGGTCCTCTTCAAACTCAGTTATTGGACTCTAATTTTAACGTTATTCCGAATGGTTCTGGTAACGGTGGAATCAATGTCCAAGCAAATCAAGTTTATTATCTGAAAGTGACTTATTTGAATGGTCCAACTCATCCTAATGGAGCTTCTTACGTCTACATGGGACATTACGTGGTTTAATGGAATAATTATGATAAATTAAGAGGCTCGTTCCCGTCAATTGTTATGGGACTTGCCTCTTGTTTTGTCTAATGATTTGAAGGTAGCGACGTTGGATGCCAACTTCATTTTATCATTAACGTTTCAGAATTTACTAAAGAAAGTGCCCCTAAAGCCTGTGGCTTTTTGAGGCGCTCTCCCCCTCCATTCCCTGAAAAAAATTCCTTCTTCTTCTTGTTTTGTATCAGCATCAGCATCTATTTTAGCGTACTTTCTAACTTCGAAGCTAAGAGGAATTCAAGATTGGATACTGCCTTAATTGTCTTTCTGACACTAGTGTTAATAGCAAAAATGTCATTTATCGAGCTTAACAAAGTTATACCCGGCAGTGTACCGAGAGCAAATTGTATTTTTTCGGCCTCGACATTCATAATATGTGTCCATTATTCGAAACGACTAACGTGTAAGTTAGTAATTGTCCTGGAGTAGCCGGATTATTTTCTGCTAACTTTACCTAGTAGACTACTATTGTCAATAATTCCTCCTAGATCGTTTAATCAGTTCGGCTAGTGTTTGTTTCTAATAAATTGCCAATAACAAAATAAACCAAAGATCAGTAATGTGCTTTACTGCTCCTTGGTTTATTAAACATGTCACGATAGCTAAAAAAGCGGCTGACTATTCCAGTCAACCACCTCTATATTCATTAATTATTTTCCATATACAGCAAAGTAGTTTTCTTCATTATCTGGGAAGTTAAATACTTTGCCGAAAGGCATCTCCATAATTTCTCCTACTTTAATATCTTTACTTGATAGATCGCTATGAAGTTCAGCGATGCTTTCAGAATAAAACATTAATGAAGGAGTACCAAGATTTACACCTGGAGACATCTTTGCTACCGCTTCCTTACTGTGTAGAACAAGACTTGTTTCATTTGAGTTTAATGGAGCAATTTCAATCCATTTCATACCTTGTCCGTTATTTTGTTCAGAAATAACACTAAATCCTAATTTTTCTGTCCAAAATTTCACTGCCTCATCTTGGTTATTTACATATAACATTAGCTGACCGACTTTTGTAATCATTATTTCTTCCACTCCCTATTAGTAGTTATTACCTAAAACGGATTGTTTAAGTTGTGACTATGGGTTAAGTTCTATGCTACTATTTCACGCTCTTCTGAATCAACTCTAAGTGCTCGTCCAGCCTGTTCCAAGTTTCTGTAATTCCTTGCATCATGCCCATCGCTAGCACTTGCTCAACTGACTCTGCAGTTACATACTCCGCATGATTAACAACTTTTGTGCCTCTATCCGTTTTAATGAAGGAGAGCGTTACGATCGTCGATGGCATATCTTTCGATATGTTGCCCTCCGCATCAGAGAATGAGTCCACATACACAATTTTCTCTGGAGCAACGATTTCCTGATATACACTCTTGCCCCACGATTCCATACCATAGAAATCACCTTGGTTTTTATCCTCACACTTCATGCAGTAATGCCAAGCACCACCAACACGGAAGTCCAAGTTGCATACAGGAATAGTCCAACCATTAGGTCCCCACCATTGTTTTAGATGTTCTGCCTGCGTGAATGCTTGAAATACTAACTCAGGAGATGCATTGAATTCACGCTCTAGAATAATCACTTTTCCCTCGATCTTAGATATCATTTGGTTTGCCATTGTAATTTCCTCCTCGATTTTTTTACTTTGATTTAATCGTTTAACCCATGCATTCACTTCGGGTCTTCGTTGTCTTGCAACTTCTGCAAATAGTCATCCAGTCGGTCAAATCGCTTCTCCCACATAATACGGTAACTTGCGAGCCAATTATCGAGCTCTCGGAATGGATCCGCTCGCAGCTTGTAAATTCGGCGATTAGCGTCCACCTCTACCTCCACGATGCCAGCTTCACTTAGAACACGCAGATGCTTGGATGTTTGAGGTTGGCGCATTTGCAGCCGTTCGGCAATTTCCCCTACGGTGAGTGAGCATTCGCGTAACAGCTCAACGATCTGCATACGATTAGGCTCAGCCAAAGCACTCATAACGTCAGTATTCATGATCATCATCCGTTCTGTTGCTCTACTTGTTAGCATCTTTCGTATCTTTATTATTATGTGTTTTCTTTGCTAAACTCAATATACCACAATAGGAATATTCCCGTAAAGGAATATTGTGAATGGATTGTTAGAAACTTTTTTGAATATTAACGATCAATCGGAACAAATTAAGGAGGTCGTAAATGTGGATGATTCTCAATGATTAAGAAGTTAACTATACGGAATGGGGATTAACATTGTGAAACAGAAAAAATTGGATTTGATGGCGTTAGCCTCTATTCCACTGATTATGACGTTAGCCAATTCAATGCTTATTCCCGTTCTTCCCTTAATGCAAAAGAAACTTCATATTTCTCCGCTACAATCTAGCTTGATCATAACGATATATGCAGCGGTTTCGATTTTTTTTATACCTATAGCGGGTTATCTCTCTGATCGATTTGGACGGAAGCTCATCATTATTATCGGTCTTTCAATAGCAGCAATTGGTGGTTTAGTATCTGGCTTAGGTGCTTGGTTATTACACAACAATGTTTACATGGTCATATTAATTGGCAGGTTAATTCAAGGAATCGGGGCTGCAGGAGCGTTCCCTATCGTTATTCCTTTAGTTGGGGATATGTTTGACAGTAAAGAAGAAGTTAGCAGCAGCCTTGGTATGATTGAAACCTCGAATACATTCGGTAAAGTAGTTAGTCCAATTGTTGGTTCTGCATTAGCTTTAGTCACATGGTTTCTACCTTTGATTGTTATACCTGTTATCTCAGTCATTTCTTTGATTGCCGTAATCTTTTTAGTCAAAGTTCCTAAACCAAAAAATAAAGCAACTCAAACAGTTAAACAATTTATTACATCATTAAAAGGAGTACTCAAAGAAAAGGGTAGTTGGCTGTATACCATTTTTATCGTTGGTGGAATTGTAATGTTTATATTGTTCGGTTTTCTCTATTACTTATCTTCGATACTTGAAGATCACTACAATATAAAAGGAATTTGGAAAGGTTTATTAATTGCGATTCCTTTAAGTGCAATATGTTTAGCTTCGTTTATTACGGGTAAAATAGTTGGTGAAAATAAAGCACGTATGAAGTGGTTTACTGTTTGTGGAATTGCACTTCTGGCAACATCCATGTTAGTGTGCGGTCTTGTAAATACAAAAAGTTTAGTTTTTCTTATATCCTTCATGTTCCTGGGCGGTACTGGAATTGGATTGGCATTACCGAGTCTTGACGCCCTCATAACCGAAGGTACAGATAAAAAACAAAGAGGAACAATTACTTCACTTTACAGCAGCATGCGATTTATTGGCGTAGCAGCAGGTCCATTAATCGCTTCAGCCCTGTTATCGAAAGAGACACTGCTGTTTTATATTTTTGCAGGCGGTTCTATCCTCTGCTTTTTTCTATCTATATTTATGATTAAGCCCGATAAACAGCAAGCTACTGGTTGATTGATTTTAGCCTGCTAATGTTTGTTATCTTATATGTAAAAAGAGTAAAGGGTTGCAGTTCTGCAACCCAACTTGGCATTTCTATATTCTATCAGGCCAATAAAAATAATGTGCTGTACGTGTTAATTATTTTGTATAATTTCGTGGTGCAGTTGTATCTATGATCTTCCGATAAGATGTTGAAAGATGTTCCTTATATGACCGCCTTTCAACATTTCAATATTAACAACCTTTCCGTCAAATGTAACTGCAGGTAACTTATTAATGCCATACGCGTTTGTTTTTATGTGCATCTCGTTTGTATCATCCGCATTGTTTATGTCATAGACAGTTATTACACACTTAGAACAAGCATATTCCGAAACTTTGTTAATAATTTCATCCCCGAATTTCAACCTATCTGTAAATATCTCAATATTTTTGCTCATATGATCACCCTTTTATTAATTTTTTTAAAACGGGACATTGATCCTTAGGCAGCGGTTGTGAAAAATTAGCAGGTTTCGTGACCATTTCTAGCATCGATTTAAAGCTCTGGAGTTGACTGATCTTATTTTCAATCTCATGTACCTTTAGTGTTGCGAAGTTATACATTTCTTCAGTCGGATAAAAGGTTTCTTGTTTGACAATAGTTAAAAATTGTTGAATTTCCTTTAGAGTAAATCCGATTGCTTGTGCTCTTTTTATCATTACAATATCTTCGACTGTATCTGCGGGAAACATTCTGTACCCTGACTCGGTTCTGGGAGGCTTAGATATTAAACCCTTTCGCTCGTAGTACTTCACTGTTTCAATATTCACATTAGACGCCTTAGCTACTTGGCTTATCGTAAGTCCACTCATAGCGTCTCTCCTCTCTTGAACTAATGATAATCTCCGTACTATGGTACGGGGTCAAGTATATTTTTCAGCATACTTCGAATATCTATTGTATTAAATAATATAGGAAAATACTGTATATTAATAGTAGTAAAAGTATGCGCCTTACATAATAAGTTGAGACTTGATTCAATTATTTTAGAAGAGGAGTGACTCAATAAAACTATAGAACAATGGCGATCATCTCTCGGTTCTAAACCGTAAAATGATCGCCATTATTGTATTGAATATATTTAATTGAGTTATTCATCAGTTTAGATCCACCATTATCTCGTTCATTTTATTTATAACCTGTTCTTCTTCAGCTCCGTGTAAGTAGAGTACAACCGGTAACCTCTGTAGTTCCTCTAGCATTTTCTCAGCATTCAGACTTCTCAAAATAACCATCTTCAATATCTCTTGTAGCTCATCTAATTGTATATTTTTTGCTCTTTGTTCTGGATCTATGTTTCTGCGTATTGGATGCTCATCGCTACCCGAATAAGCATAATCCCAACGACTATCTATTAAATATTCGGCCTCATATGTCCTAATTAACTTGAGTAATAAGTCTGCTATTGGTTTATCAAAATGAATAGTTGAGATAATATTGCCACCAATCGCAATAAATCCGCCATTCCCACCTATCATCGGAAATCGATGCATATGAGGTGGCAATGGTTCAGGCATTAGACGCTCTTGTGGAAAAAGGACATGAAATTGTCTTTGCCTCAGCAAGACCTATTCGTGATCTTATCCCCATATTGATGTACTTAACGGTTTTCCTTTAAAACAAATTGTCCCATCCAAATCAAAAATAAACTGCATGATATGTCTCCCCTCACTTTTTCACATCATACCAGTTTTTTGTATAATAGAAAGGACAGATGACCGAAAAGGGAGCAGCCGATGAAAATCATTTTAGAACAACATTCGATACAAAAATACATCACACAGTTCAACCTAGATCAAATATTCGTTCTGTCTGATTCTTTACCTATCCATCTTCGTATCTATGAGCGTAATGAACTAGTTTTGGAGGAAGGAAATGAATTAGATGGTCTTTATTTTCAGGTAGCAGGTCGAACTAAAGTATCAACTAGTGTGGGTACAGGAAAATCATTATTATTGCGCTTTTGCTATCCACTAACTGTCTTCGGGGATGTAGAACTACTGCAGAAGGCTGTCATTCAATCTCAAGTAAAAGCGATTGAACAAACAACATTTATATTTATTAACAAACATACGATTGAAACCGAACTCATGCAGAATCATTACTTTTTGCAACAACTCTTAAAATATCTTTCATATAGACTCCAGACGTGTACAACTGCTTCAAGAATTAATTTGTTGGCTTCGGTCGAGGAACGTTTTGCGAGTTATTTATTAACGATACGTCTTCAAAATGAATTCGGAAAAGAGATGCAAACACCTAACATTGGAGAGATCGCATCTTTGATAGGCACAACTCCCCGCCATCTAAATCGTGTCATTCAAAAGTTATCTGAACTAAAAATAATAAGCAAAACATTAAAGTCCATAGTCGTTTTAAATTGGGAGCGTTTGGATGAACTCTCAAATGGTTTACGTTATGATTAATAAAAAGGAATACAAGCTACTGGACGATTACATATAACATATTCAAAAAATTCCAGTCCAGACTCATCCTCGGTACGAAAAATATTAAAGCCCTTGAGAAGTACAATCCTTTAGGGCTTTAACAATCATCTCAATTTACAATAAGGTTCTTAATATCTCTAGCAACCTCCGTCATATCGTTGTTAAGCTGATGATTTCGCCCATCCAATTTATAAATGACTGCGTGGGGAAGTTTTCCTGCGTAAATGGATAGATGTGCAAATGGGACCCATTCATCTTCACTACTATGATAGAAGTACATAGGCCGAGTGTTGGATAGCTTAGTTGGAAACTCCTCAGAAAGTGCATACTCTTCTACTTCCCAATCTTCTGCACCCCAATATGGAGGTGCGATTAGAAACAAACCTGCAATATATGTTGTAAGTTGCTCTTCTGAAAGATATTTAATCAACAATGAAGCACCCAAGGAGTGACCGACAATGGTTACATCTCCATCAATGGAAATGAGCTCTTTAGAAATCTGTTCCCTCCATGCTTCATATTTAGGATTTCCCTCATCTGGCATCTTCGGAAATATAACATTATACTCCGCACCTAATGTCTCTTGCAGATGTAAAGCCATTTTTTTATCTTCTTCATAAGCACCGTCTCCGCCGCCATGAATGAATAACAAGCTTTTTGACACAGTCATCGCCTCCTATCATTATTTGAATTTCCCCATTGAGATGTTAATTCTATAGTGCCCGTATATCAAAATCTCATCGAGTAGGTTGCTGAGCTGAAGCTGCTCTGATACTTCAACCTTGAGAATAAAGCAAGGATCTCCGCTAACACGGTGCGCTTCCTTTATTTCGTCACGTCCCTTTATAAATTCCTGAAATTTTGTATGCTGATAATCTTTTATCATAACGATGACGAAAGCGGAATAAATGTTTCCCATCTTTTTCTCATTGATCTTCACCGTATAACCTTCAATGACTCCAAGATCCTCTAGACGTTGAATGCGATTAGCGACCGCAGCGCCAGACATATGAACATTTTCTCCAATTTGTTTCCATTGCAATCGAGCATTTTCCCTTAGCAGCTTAATAATTTCTAGATCAATATGATCAATCATAATTAACCTCACTTTCATGGCTAAAGTAAAATGCTCAAAACGCTTTAACGAGCTTATGTAAGTAGAATAAAAAATATCATATGCTTGTAATCAAGGGCCCTTACCTAATTATTATTATTTCTGGGAGGTATATCAAATGAAAAAACGCTTCTCCATCTTCTTGACTGCGGTAATTATCATTTCTACTTTTCTAAGCATACAAGTGAATGCTGCTTCAATCGTCACCACTTTACCTACAAATCTGTCAGAGCAATTAGCATGCCATCCCGGTGGTACAAGTGAACATAAGAAAAAAGGTTACTTTTTAAAGGCTCGTGTTCTAACTATTAAGGGCGAGAAGTATCTCAAATTGACGACTAACCTAAAACTGACTGATAAAAATTATGGAGGTGCACCTGTTGCTGGGGCAGGACATGTTCATTATTATTTGGACGATCAAATCACTGGACCAATAACGAATAAAAATCTGTTTAAACTGACTAACCTTCATGAAGGTACAAACAAGATTCGTCTTGTTCTTGCGCAAAATAATCATATGGAGGATTTCGGAGCAAAAGCGATTGTGGAGTTAACTGTTGTAAAGTAATTCATAGAAGAATATAGCTATTCCACAGTTAAAAGCCGTGATATCACGGCTTTTAACTGATCAACAAGCTTATATCAATATAATTATGAATGTAAACCTATCATTGCTGTACAAGTTTTGAATAATCAAATATATCAACTACAGAACCATGTTCAAACTCAATTTTGAACAAAAAATCAATAATCAGATGTGCAGTCTCTTCTGGTGTGGTAAGCATACCGGTATCTTTAGCCATACCAAATAATTCGGCTGATGGAAAAGTTGATTGATCTTGGCTTCGTGCTTCATGTTGTAGATTTGTATCAATCATTCCTGGCCAGATTGATACAATCCCAACAGGAGTATTAGAGTGATTTTGTTCTAGCCCCACACATTGTGAAAATACGTCTAGTCCTGCTTTAGCTGCCGAATATAAACTCATTCCCGGATGGTGGTGTTTGGCAGAAGACGATGAAATATTTAGTATTCTTTTGTTACTTTCTACGTATTTCGTATGTTGAATAAAAAGTGATGTTAGTATAATTGGTGCAAGTAGATTCACTTTAAGATTGCCCGTTAAATCATTCACGTTGACTTTATCAATAAATGCTACGGGAGCAATCATTGAAGCATTATTGATTAAGTAAATTCCTTCCGTTCTAGGTAAGTCAATCGAATTGAATATTCGATTCATTAAAGCTTCAATTTGATCAATTTGATTTAAATCAAATTCGTAATACGTTATGTTGTTGCTTTTGCTCTCTAGTCTCGCATTTTTCACTCGCGAAATACAGTGTAGATAATGATCTGGAGAAATGAGTTGTTCTGCAATAGATTCTCCTATTCCTCTTGAAGTTCCCGTAATAATAAAATGTTTCACTAGCGATTTCCTCCTAAATTACATAATTGGATATTTCATCACTCTTACAATTATGCAATTTTTTCTATATCAAATCAAATAAACCAATTTTTCAATTAGACTAGTTGGGTGATACATGAACATATATTCAAGTATTTTGTGATATGGTATGATACTTTTTGATGTTTAACACCGATATTGGAGCTGATGTAATGTATTTCTATTTATTTGAAACACTATTATATTTATCGCTTGCCTTTACTGGCGGGTATATTTTTTTATTATTCATTCCAGAACGCTCTAAACCGCAAATCAAAGTTCCTATAGATGTATTTCAATATGCACTATTAGGTATTCCACTATTTTCTTTTGCGACTATTTTACGTACCGTTTTTAGTTTAACTGATTTTGCTGAAAACTTAACTTTTTTGGAACTATTATTAATCGTATTAAAAGACTATGATTTTGGAAATGCATGGGTTTGGAATTTAATCATTTGTACAGCAATGTTCATCGTTACTATGGTAAGTTCTGCACGGGCTAATTGGTTTAAATGGGCACTGGCACTCACATGGTGCCTTAGCATTATTGCACATGGGTGGGCAAGTCACCCTGCCAGTTTCTCAAATATTGGCTTGTTATCACAATCCGTACATGTCGCTGCCATATCAATTTGGCTTGGTATATTAATTATTGTGGCTTGGTTTACAAAAGGTGAATGGAATTGGAAAGCGTTTGTTCGCTGGTTTACGCCAGTGTCTATTGGAAGTATGATCTTGATTACTTTGGCTGGAATATCCATGATGTTCATTATTGTGGATAATTATATAAATTCATGGGGAATCAATTATGGACAAGCGCTGCTATTAAAACATCTCGTATTTCTGCCAATGCTCCTATTGGCTTTTATGAATGGATTTATGACGAAGCTTACTAATGATGGTCGTAATGAGCCTAGACTGCAATGGTGGCTCCGAGCAGAGACAGTCATCGCACTTATCATACTGATCATTACTGCATTTATGGGCGTTCAAGAACCACCACATGAAGGAGAATTTGAAGACCCTTCCCCGTCTGCCCTGTTCCTTTTTCTGAATGGCTCCGTTTCAGATTTGTCACTTCAGTGGCATTGGAACTTACCTTCAGTTGCCTGTATATTACTAGGAATAATTTCAGTAGGACTATTAATGATGAGCTACAAACAAGAAAATAGAAAACTGTTTATATTGCTTACATGTATCATTATTGTATTCCTTTTCTTCGGATTACTATTAGCAGTGCAATAATAATTGTTTAGCTTTTGCCCTTTCAGTTTCCTTTTTCAAGATGCTCTCACTATTAAAATTTCTAACGTTTCTTCATCAGGAACTTTAATAACTTTATCGACTTTGTAGAACATTTGAAAACTTAGTCTCGGGAATTCTTTTGTAACTTTTTCTTGGAGAGACTCTTCCAAACACAAACTATCACCAGTTGTCACTTTCCATTCTGTTTCAATAGTTCCAAGCTCCATCCAATCCCTTTTTTGACCAATTCGCTCTCTATCTTCGTCTAATAAATACACTTCATATTTCATCCTAGTTCCTCCAAAAAAAGAAAGCACCTCTAAAAGAACGCTAATGCGCTCTTCTAGAGGTGCTTCCTCTTGTATCGATTAAGTTAAATTTATTATATTCGCTGAATCCATTTACCTCAAGTATAAAATGAAAGAAAATGGCAACCTTTTTTAGTTATGATAAATCGCCATTTTATTTATTACCTATCTGCCTCAATTTGCCGTTTAGCATTTAGATATCTTCGATATTGGACGGGGTCTACTTTCCGTAATCCAGAAAAGCTCGGTTTTGAATTCGCTTCAATAAACCATACTTTCCCTTCCTTATCGACGCCCAAATCAAGCCCAATGATTCGAAATGGGAATCGTGAGCCTAATTTATTTGCGATTTTGTAGGAGACAGATGTTAGTTTCTTCAATACGGCGGGTACGTTTATTGCTTGATCAGCGCCATTTAGCGTTTTCTCTACGTTTGCATCACGAGCACCTTGTGCTACATTGGTAACGATCGAGCTAGATCGAGGTGCTACTTTGGCACTTTTCCAAGTAAGCACCCATTTTTTTGAAGGTTTTTGAAGGACGTATCGGAAATCAAAGGGCTTATTTCGATTTGTTGCAAGCGAAACCCCCTGTTGAACAATATACCTTTTACCGCCCCGCATTCTTTTTTTAACTTCAGTTACAACCTGTGTGTTGTTGTATTTTTGATTCGTGGCTTTAAATGAGATCAAGCTTTCCGATGTGTTTAATTTTTTGACTCTTATTATTCCGTTGCCCGATGACCCTTTATCAGGTTTAATATACAGGACGGAGTGTCTCTCGAGCATGTTATTAAAAGTGGAGTCATAATACCATTTGGTTTCTGGAACGTGTTTGGACAATACTCGATCATTGATTAAGTAGTTCCCTTTTTTCATTTTGCTGCTGATGAATTTATGTTTCATTCACCCACCTCCATCCCTATACTATTCGGGAGTTGTTATCTGGACAACGGCGAATACCCGTAATGTAAAAAGAAACAGCCCTCGAAATGTTCTTGTTGAACGTCGAGGGCTGTTTGTTTGAATCAAGCGTTATGGTTGTAGTTGCCACAAAGCAGGAACGTTGCTTGGCTCCCAGCCTGCAAGTGAAGTATGTGGCTGAGTACATTTATATATTGCACCGTTGTATGAAACTAAAGTATTTACTGCATAAGCAGTGTTGGCAGCCCAAGGTGCAGCACTTGGACCTTGAGCTGTCGTGACTGTAATTACATTACTGTTACCCGATTCATTTAGAGATGGATCGAAGGCTCTCACTGTGAACGTATACTGAGTATTTGGACTCAGACCTGTTAGCAGCTTTTCAGTAGCCGTTCCAGTTACAGTAGCGATAACACTGTTGCCAGAATAAATGCGATAACCTGCGATGCCCACATTATCTGTTGATGCATTCCACATTAAAGTCAATGAATAGGAACCAGCTGTTCCCATCACATGGAGACCTGATGGATTTGTTGGAGGTGTAGTATCGACAGGAACCTGAACGGTCGTAATTTGTACGCTATTGCTCGCAGGAGATCGATTCCCTGATGAGTCAAATGCCTTTACTGTCAAGTTATAGGTCGTTCCCCCTGTTAAATTTGTTAAGTTAACGTTTAACTGATTGGATGGTACTGTTGCAATTGGTGTTGTATTCGAACCAGAATAAATTTCATAACCTGCGACGGCATTATTATCAGTTGAAGCACCCCATGACAATGCAGCAGTCGTTGTACCTACCGTACCTGCTGTCAAGTTGGACGGAGTCGATGGTGCGCTGTTATCAGATGGGCCGAATTGAGCGTCGATCGCAATATACCATGCATTTGGTGTGTCAGCGATGTCCCAGACAGCAAGAATGATATGGTATCCTGTTCTTGCTGGCACATTACAGCTATGAGAAAGTGTCGCTGGCGGCTGCTGTCCATTGCCTTGAACAGTACAGAATGGAGTAAGATCTAGTTGTGCACGAGTTAACGGTGCATTTGGATTCCAATCTGCTTTGGTGATGAAATAGCGATAGCTCGTCGTAGCATGACGGGCAGTAAACTTCCAGGTGAAAGTATTTGTGCCGCTGCTCATACTGGCTTTATTCCAACGAGTTGCGGATTGTTGATCAAGATTCGCAAATGCTGCTAAACCCGCACTAGCGATTTTACCATCAGCAGGACCAGCAGCTGGGAATCCTTTCAAACCTTCTAAACTTTGCGGTTCATAGATGATAGAACCGCAATTTGTATTTAATCCGTTTTTGCATTGTATCGCCCGGCTTGCTGGAGAATCAACATAACCATGTGCTGAGACTGACTTAGAAAACATAAACAGACAAACGAATAAGAGTAATAGACCACCGCAGATAACTAACAAATGCATCCTAAAGCTCGATTTCGTATAGACTTTGAACATCACATTACCTCCTACATATTAGGTTGGTATTGAAATCTCTTAATCTCCTTTAATCACGCAGATTGATGCAGTCAGCTACCTCCTTTCATACAAATGGCCGAGCCAAAGAAAACAGTTTGAATAGTATGCATCAACTCCTAATCAATAAATTTATATAAACTCCGAAGAGAGTATACAAACAAATAATACTGAAAGGTAAAATGGCTAGGGATTAGTTTGTTTTTGAAAGGTAAATAACGAGTGGGAGTTTTATTACATGTACTGGAATGAACCAACTTTGAGCTGGGACGAAAGGCACTCAAGTGATTATAGGTGGAGGGTGTTGGATTACTTCTATCATACTGCAAGCGCTATCATTTGTGCACTGCTATTTTAGAACTAAAAATATAGGGTGCGATATGGGACCATTGATTAATCTCAACGACCTAAATTTATGACGGCATATTGTTTAATATGACTTTTTCTTAAGAGTAAAGTCCCCGTTGTTCATGACGAGCAATGGGGAACGACTGCGAAAACAGTCGAAATTTTGCGGCAGATTGCCAGTATTCATTTACTCGTCAATTTTGAACATTGTGATACGATTGCCAAATGGAATATTTAATAAAAACGATATATATGATGAGTAGATGGGTTTGTGAATGCTCATTTTACATTAAACGGTTTGTAATAACGTAATGAAAATTTCAACAGTGACACGGAGGGATTCTTTTTGAAAAGTTATATTAATGCTCAAATGTCTACAAAAAAGAAAATAATTTCGATTTTGCTGGCAGGGGCCCTGCTCATTAGTTTGGTACCACCGATTGTATCTGCAACTGGAACCTCCAGTATTGGCGATACTTTAGCACCAACAGCACCAAGTAATCTAACATTCACATCGGGCAATTCAACAAGCCTATCGATGAAATGGAACGCTTCGTCGGATAATTATGGTGTTGTGGCCTATGAAATCTATCGAACGAATTATGGAATACTTGCAGGTGTTGTGTCAGGTACAACCTATACGTTTACGGATACGGGTTTAACCCCAGGAACACCTTACTCCTACTCCGTTAAAGCGGTAGATGCGGCTGGAAATAAATCTAACTATAGTAACCCAATTGGAATAACTTTACCAACTCAATAATCGTACAAAATCAAAGAACTCATGTGCGAAGTTGGCGCATGAGTTCTTTGATTTTGTAATATGTTAATGCAAAGTGTGATGATGATCTTCTGAAATTTCGGATAGCGCAACCCCTGCATCATGGCCAGTTGTGCTTCCTAACGATAAATCGCCTAGTGTGATGATGCCTACTAATTTACCATCCTCGACTACGGGGAGACGACGAATTTGATGGTTAGCCATAATTTCTGCAGCTTCTTCAGCATCCTGCTTTGGTGACACCGTCACAAGTACTTCGCTCATTACATCCTTGACCGGACAAGAGCCAGGCTGTTTTTGAGCATAACCTCGTACTACTAGGTCGCGATCGGTAACTACTCCAATAAGCTTGTTACGATCATTTACATCAACAACTGGTACAAATCCGATATCATTCTGCGCCATTATGACCGCAATTTCATAGACATTGTCTAGTAAGGTCACCGTTTCACAACTCGAAGACATTAATTCCTTAACTTGCTTCATACAGATTAGACACACCTTTCGAGAACAATTACCTAGAATGTTTAAGATCAAACATACTAAGTAGATTGCCCGTCGAAATTGGAATTATCCTGAGATCCTTAACCATTTAACAACTATTCTAACTGTCCCGATTTACAATATAGTTCAATAGATGCTTCAGAAAAGCTGTATTGCGAGGCATACCCTTCAGCTCTTCCATAGCTATACAATAATGTTCCCACATCTCTTTTCTAGCGCCATCCTGACCAAGAATAGTTACAAATGTCGAGTTGTTATTTTCAACATCCTGACCAACAGGTTTACCAAGTATAAGTTGATCACCTTCCGAATCAAGCAAATCATCCATAATCTGAAAAGCAATACCTGCATGATAAGAATACTTTTTCAAAATAGCGATTTCTTTTTCTTTAACCCCAGCGAGAATTGCTGGCATCATTAGTGCAGCCTCAAACGCAATACCCGTTTTGTAAAAGCAAATCGTATTCAGTTGTTCCAGTGACAGAGCAGTTCCTTTGGATTGTAAATCCATCGCTTGCCCCATACACATCTCGCCAGCCTTCTGCGATGAATATTGAATCAAAGCGAGGACTGATTTGGGATCAAAATCGGTAAGCGTTGATTGCTCCTCAATCGCTTTTTGAATGAGATACAGTCCTGTTAATTCCGCAGTGGCGCTATTATGCATCTTATGAAGGGTTGGGCGACCTCTGCGAGTTGACGCATTGTCTTGCGATGGCAGGTCATCAAAGATCAAAGATGCCGTATGCATATACTCCAATGATCTTATTAGCGGTGCAATTGCTGCTGGATTCAGTCCGTATTCGTTCACACCCATAACCCAAGCCATTACTGGCCGTAATCGTTTCCCGTCTCCTTCAAGACTGTAATTTGCAATATCAATCAGCGAATCTTTCATCGGTGGAATATCTTTGTGACTTGGAATGTGCAACAAATTGTTTATTTGTGTGCGGATAGATTTGACCGTGTCGAAAAAATAATCCTTTTCCCTCTGTTCATTGCTCAGATAGGTCACCATATGATCACGAAGCAGCTTATCAAAGAAATCTACATCATCAGCCCGTTTAACCATACGTTGGATAAGTCCATTAAATTCAGCATTACCAGAAGCAAATATATCCATAAGTTCTTTATATTTTTCATTACCTAATCTTTTCTTGCTGCGTTTTAATCCGTTAATGGCTCTGTCCAAAATAACTTCACGGGTTTTGGCATCAGAATGATATACGTTTCGAATCAAGTTCGAAATTACTGCCCAATATAATTCAAAGGGATTTATAAGATCAGGACGCTGTTTATAATACTTTAAATAATAGGTATATGGTGTGACCGCACCATCTCTCATATCATCAAATAAATCAGCAAAGTCATCCGCCAGTTGGTTATAGATCCCGTAATAAAATGTTCGATTATCAAATCCTTCATCTACCGGGGCACTAATAACAGTACGGACTATTAAACGGGAAGATGAAGATTTTAAGATAATTGGAAGGTAAAGCTCTTCGTTCGTATAATTCGTCTTCGAAAGATCTTTTACACGGTCAATATGCTGCGATTCGAAAAACACATAGGACTGTTCGAAAAAGGTTTGCTTCGTTTCTGGTTGTTGATGATTATTAATGTATTCAAACGCTTCCCGGAGCTCTGAGTGTACATAATGGATCAAATCCCCGTTAATGCCGCCCCACTCTCCTATTTCAGGAACAGATCCATTAAGTAATGTAGTGCGTATCATTCGGGAATATCGTTCTTTCTCCTCATCATTCAATACGGCAGAATCGAGTAGATCGTCGATAAAAGGATAGGTTAGACCATAGTAATATCCAAGTCTTATGGCTTTATCAAGTCTTCGTGCACGTTCCGCTGGAAGGGTGTCCGCATCCATTTCTTCAAACACATGCAGTATTACCCCGATAATAATTTTGATCAGTTTACGCTGTGCTTGAGCTCCATCCATTTCTTTTGGAATA
This sequence comes from Paenibacillus sp. L3-i20, assembly GCF_022180385.2. Taxonomy (GTDB): domain Bacteria; phylum Bacillota; class Bacilli; order Paenibacillales; family Paenibacillaceae; genus Pristimantibacillus. Next base: position 710,799 of record NZ_BQME02000002.1, on the reverse strand, counting down.
CGGCTGGACACTGTTTTGAGCTTATTAATGACCCAGATTGTAGCGTTTTCTACGCTCTCTTTCTGAGCCCATCGGTACCAACCAGCCACGCTCATAAATTCTGGATGATCTCCACTATTATTATCGGTTGTATTGATCAAGTTATTTTTTATAAATGAAATGACTCGTTCAATTCTATTGTCAATGTCAGGTGAATTCATAGCTTTGCCAAGGTCTCTCATGAACATATATGAAACGCTTCGATTCAAATAATCGTCCAATTTCCCTCTGAATTCCAACCATCTTATATAACGATTATAATCTTTAGAATCAGGTCGTCTGTTTCTTGGAGAAAATAAGGAAAGAAGCAAATTAGAGTGAATATGTTTCTTTTTCCACAGATGTATATCTTCTGTCAGGTTTGACACATAAGACTTATCCATAACCTGCAGTTTAAGTGTTGCAAAATACTGAGCTGCCTTCTGCTCAGCCAACTGATACCATGAATCAGCATGACTTGTATATTCCTCATTCATATGATGGATTACCTCGGCTTCTAGTTTGGTTTAACATGTATCCATGTGCTGAGAATAAAGTTACTCCATGGACGATGACAGATTGGAATGCAAACCCCATCATTTTCGCCGGATCATGTTCACCTATGTATACGTGAAAGTATCTATAGGGTTACGAATAGGTTAACGGAAATGGGCGGAAAGTACATCTTGTTTCGATTTGGGTATTATTTCCCACCTTTTTTGAAAAATAAATCATTCTTGATGGATTGTGTCACTATTATGCCTTACGATAGACTCTTGAAGCAACATTTAAGGAATTGGAGTGATCGACCATGGAAAATATAGCATATTATTTTCCACATCAGATCATGATTGGTACCGTAGAACTGTTTTGCTCTTCGGATTGCTCGGATTCTCTACCTCAACGATATTATGCGGTTTTGCGGACAGCTACTGGACAATGTGCTTATTCAGACTTTTCCTGGCGTATCTAATGCTTCACTTAGGTAGCGGTACGGCTTTCGCTTTCTTTATTAAGTGGATGGCTGACCACTCTTAACTTCCAATTGGATAGATTGGCAGTCTGATGCTGTTTCTCAGGATCGGCACTTTATTTGGAAGTAGGAATGCAATAACTTTTTTGGGTTTAATAAATACTATAATGCAGGGCTCGAATAGTTACATTTACCCATCTCCATCCCTAAATAATTCGGGATCATTAATATTTCTCATTTCTTTTGTAATCGTCAATTCGCAGTATGTATAAAGCGGTCAATTTGGAAGCAATTGACCGCTTTTTCCTATGGTTGGATTAAAGCCCCTGTTAAAGTGATTCCTCCGATTGCGATCCCTGTACCGAACAACATGAGAGCGGCTAATGAATACGTCACATTACCAGTTCCTGGAGTTAGATCTACATGGTTAACGCTGGTAGTTACAAATGTGTTATTTCCAGCTGCGTGATGATTAGTGCTAAAAATAACTGTTGTTCCTCTCAAAAGTTGTAATTGGACTGCTGTAGTACCCGACGTAGATTCCCAACCTACAAGCCCAGTTAGCCAAATACGACTCCCAGTAGGAACACCGGTTATTGTAATTGTTTTTAATGTAGTTACGACAGCACTTAGTGAGATTGCTGAACTTCCCGAAGTATTTGGCGTATTCTTAGATACTTGAAATTCTAGGAAAACCCCGCCTGACGAGCCAGTGGCACCAGTTGCTCCAGTAACTCCGCTTGCTCCTGTGTTACCTGTAGCCCCTGAACTGCCCGTTACACCAGTAGACCCGGTTACTCCTGCAGTACCTGTAGCCCCTGAACTGCCAGTAGCTCCCGTTACACCAGTGGACCCGGTTACTCCTGCAGTACCTGTAGCCCCTGAACTACCGGTAGCTCCCGTTACACCAGTAGACCCGGTTACTCCTGCAGTACCTGTAGCCCCTGAACTGCCTGTAGCTCCCGTTACACCAGTAGACCCGGTTACTCCTGCAGTACCTGTAGCCCCTGAACTGCCTGTAGCTCCCGTTACACCAGTAGACCCGGTTACTCCTGCAGTACCTGTAGCCCCTGAACTGCCTGTAGCTCCCGTTACACCAGTAGACCCGGTTACTCCTGCAGTACCTGTAGCCCCTGAACTGCCAGTAGCTCCGGTTGCTCCTGTCATTCCGGTAGTTCCAGTACTTCCAGTTGCTCCTGTATTACCAGTAGCCCCCATATCACCTGTCACTCCAGTTGCGCCAGTTACTCCTGTAGTTCCTGTGTCGCCCCTCACGCCGGTAACACCTGTTTCGCCAGTTGCACCTGTGTCACCCGTCAATCCAGTTACTCCAGTTTCGCCAGTAGCACCTGTTTTGCCGGCAACTCCCGTGTTACCTGTCATTCCAGTTACTCCCGTTGGACCAGTAACCCCTGTAAGTCCGGTATCCCCCGTTTCACCGGTAGCTCCTGTTGCTCCTGCTTCACCAGTAGCTCCTGTAATTCCGGTATCTCCCATTTGACCAGTAGCTCCCGTTGAGCCGGTGTCGCCAGTAACTCCCGTGTCACCTGTAAGTCCAGTAACTCCTGTTACGCCAGTTGTACCTGTTTCACCTGTAAGTCCAGTATCTCCCGTTGGACCAGTAGCTCCTGTTTCGCCTGTAGTGCCTGTCACTCCAGTTACTCCGGTTTCGCCAGTTGCACCTGTAAGTCCGGTATCTCCCGTTGAACCAGTAGCTCCTGTTTCACCTGTAATTCCGATATCTCCCGTTGAGCCAGTAGCTCCAGTTACACCTGTATCGCCGGCAACTCCCGTTTCACCTGTCATTCCAGTTACGCCAGATGCTCCTGTATTACCCGTCACGCCCGTTACTCCGGTTACGCCAGTTGCACCTGTTTCACCCGTCACGCCAGTTGCTCCTGTTTCGCCTGTAGCCCCCGTTTCACCGGTGGCGCCAGTAACTCCCGTTTCACCAGTCACTCCAATTGCTCCAGTTGCACCAGTAGCTCCAGTTACACCTGTCATTCCAGTTACGCCAGATGCTCCTGTTTCTCCCGTTGGACCAGTAGCTCCGGTTTCACCTGTAGCTCCTGTATTACCCGTTACTCCAGTTACTCCGGTTGCGCCAGCTGTACCTGTTTCACCTGTAGCCCCTGTTAGTCCGGTATCCCCCGTTGGACCAGTAGCTCCCGTGTCACCTTTCATTCCAGTAACTCCTGTTACGCCAGTTGCTCCTGTTTCACCTGTAGCTCCTGTATTACCCGTTACTCCAGTTGCGCCAGCTGTACCTGTTTCACCGGTAACTCCTGTTTCTCCCGTATCACCTGTCACTCCAGTTACTCCGGTTTCGCCAGTTGCACCTGTAATTCCGGAATCTCCCGTTGAACCAGTAGCTCCAATTTCACCAGTTGCTCCCGTTTCACCGGTGGCGCCGGCAACTCCCGTTTCACCTGTCATTCCAGTTACGCCAGATGCTCCTGTTTCCCCCGTCACGCCAGTTGCTCCTGTGTCACCCGTCAATCCAGTTATTCCAGTTTCTCCTGCTTCACCAGTAGCTCCTGTAATTCCCGTATCTCCCGTTGGTCCAGTAGCTCCAATTTCACCGGTGTCGCCAGTAACTCCCGTGTCACCTGTCACTCCAATTACTCCAGCTGCACCAGTAGCTCCGGTTTCACCTGCAGCTCCTGTATTACCCGTTACTCCAGTTACTCCGGTTGCGCCAGCTGTACCTGTTTCACCTGTAGCCCCTGTTAGTCCGGTATCCCCCGTTGGACCAGTAGCGCCTCTTGCACCAGTTGCTCCCGTATCACCTGTCACTCCAGTTGCGCCAGTTGCTCCGGTTGCACCTGTATCGCCGGCAACTCCCGTGCCACCTGTCATTCCAGTCACTCCAGTTACTCCGGTTACGCCAGTTGTACCTGTTTCACCTGTAGCCCCCGTGGTACCTGTCCCGCCGGTAGCGCCTGTTGCTCCCGTTTCACCTGTCACTCCAGTTACTCCGGTTTCGCCAGTTGCTCCTGTAATTCCGGTATCTCCCATTGGACCAGTAACTCCCGTTTCACCTGTCACTCCAGTTACTCCAGTTGCGCCAGTTGCGCCTGTAATTCCGAAATCTCCCGTTGAACCAGTAGCTCCTGTGGTACCCGTCCCGCCGGTAGAGCCTGTTGCTCCAGTTACTCCGGTTGCACCAGTTGATCCTGTTTCACCTGTAAGTCCAGTATCTCCCATTGGACCAGTAATTCCAATTGCTCCTGCTTCACCAGTTGCTCCAGTTGCACCTGTATCGCCGGCAACTCCCGTGTCACCTCTCACTCCAGTTGCGCCAGTTGCTCCCGTTTCACCTGTTGCTCCCGTTTCACCTGTCACTCCAGTTACTCCTGGTTCGCCAGTTGCACCTGTAATTCCGATATCTCCCGTTTGGCCAGTAGCACCAATTTTACCTGTTGCCCCCGTATCACCTGTTACTCCAGTTGCTCCTGTAAATCCGGTATCTCCCGTTGGACCAGTAGCTCCTGTGGCACCCGTCAATCCAGCTACTCCGATTTCGCCAGTTGCTCCAGTTGCTCCGGTTGCACCTGTTTTACCTGTAGCCCCCGCGGTACCCGTCCCGCCGATAGCACCTGTTGCTCCCGTATCACCAGTCATTCCAGTTACTCCGGTTGCGCCAGCTGTACCTGTTTCACCTGTAGCCCCTGTAAGTCCAGTAGCTCCAATTGCACCAGCTTCTCCTGTATTACCAGTAGCTCCTGTGGCACCAGTGTCGCCAGTAACTCCCGTGGCACCTGTCACTCCAATTACTCCGGTTGCACCTGTTTCGCCCGTATTTCCGGTATCTCCTGTTGGACCAGTAGCTCCAATTGCACCATTTATTCCTGTTTCACCTGTAGCCCCAATAAGTCCAGTAGCTCCAGTTGGACCAGTAACTCCTTTTATGCCAGTTGTACCTGTTTCGCCTGTAGCCCCCGTTTCACCGGTAGCGCCGGTAGCGCCGGTAGCACCGGTAGCGCCTGTTGCTCCAGTATTACCCGTCACTCCGGTTGTGCCAGTTGCTCCCGTCACACTATTTACGACAGAATATTCTGACAATTCTCCTAGTACTAAATTTGCTTTATCTGAAATCAAATTCGAATACGTTACTATACTTGGTGTTGTATTCTTTAAACTTAATGTGACAGGAGCAGTGTCAATTTGAATAAGTGCGAAGCCCACGACCTCACCTGTTCTTAGTGGTAAATTACCGACCACGTTATCTCCTTGTGATGTAATTATTGAAAAAGATGTGACATGATTTCCTACGGAAGCCTGGACTGCAACCCACCAATTAATGAAATATCTCCCTGTTTTATTTAAGGTGATTTCCCCGTTTAATGGGTTATAGCTTATGGCCCCAGAGCTGTTAATTATGTCATCAAATAGTACATTCTGATTGGCAGCAACTGCAATACCTAAATGTTTTACAAGCTGTAGAGATAGCATTTCCAATTCGAATCCCCCCTTACATTGTAATCAATTTATTGTCAAGATAATTACTTTAGAGGGTAGGTGTTAACGAGGAACCATCCTTCTAGATGAGGTGCGCTATGTCATATAAAAGAATCAAATAGATTGGAACTTATACGCTCTTAAAAATATAAAATTATTGTTAAAATGCCACATTAATCATCGTTAAATCTGCTATTATTGGAGTTATACCGTAGCCTATGATTCCATCAGTTACATTTATTAGTTGTAGAGTGACTGGAAAACCGGGGCTTGCCGTTATATTAAGCAATGCGTTTCCACTCATTTGATTAGTTATTAATGGACTCGACGCACGAACATCATCTCCAGCAGAAGTACGGATACTGAATGTTATTACGACGTCCGTTCCACCACCAATCCCATCCGTTGAAACCCACCAATTAATGTAGTAAACCCCGGTTTCTGTAATCGTGAATACACCTGTTACCGTATTATATGAAAGTAATAATGATTGATCATTTACGATGGTGTTAAAAATGACAGGTTCACCAGGGCCAACAATCAATAAATCTGAATCTTGTAATTGAACTTGAATTCCTCTTAATTGGGTTGTAGCTCCGGTAACTCCAGTTGCCCCGGTAACTCCTGTAATACCAGTTGCCCCAGTAGCTCCAGTAGCTCCTGTAGACCCAATAGTATTTTCACTCGAACCTATCACCGATAAAATCCCATCCAATTTGCTCTGTAATACAACTTCCACTCTCGTTACATCGTGAATCGTATCACGTACACTCTTGTTAATTAATAAAATATCGTTAATAGTAGCAGGTGGCGAGCTTACTCCTGACAACGTCCCTAGCGTATACTGAATTTTTTCTCCCTCAGCATTGAGAATGTGACTTAACCCCAGTTCTTCCATAGCAATAGATGACAGAAGTAAATTTATCGCATCATCTCTAGTAACTGTGATTTGTGGCGTAATATCAGGAATGTTTGCTTGTGTCAAATTGAATCATCCTCCAATACAGTAGGATACTAATCTATGAGATAGCGTCAACATTGCAAGTCGGACCAATTGATCATCGCAACTTAGTCATGCAAACAGTATATTTAAATATATTCTATGTGGTTTGTCCGATAGAGTGTGGACTACTTGTTTTTTTAAAAATCATTAGCAAACCTCGTTCATTAGGGGGAATCCAGAATCTTTTGTAAGGCAATTCCCCCAATTCCTTACTACATCTGGTCACATGCAAATAAAGCAGTCTTAACCTAAGTGTCACCGATCATGAACTTTTTCAGTAGTTTGGGTTGTCTATTTATGACTAGTAAGACATTAGTCTAGTACTATATATTGATATATGATATCATTTTACAAATTAGGAAGGAGGTTCATTTTTTAGTAGGTTTAAACAATGAATTGATGGAAACATTACGATTAAGAAAAGAGGAGGAAGAAACATGAAAAAATTAGGTGCACTCATTTTATCAATGACATTAGCACTCAGTATTATCAGTAGTGCAAAAGTTTCAACTGCTCATGCAGCAGAGTCGACGACTACGATACTACCAATCAATTTGGCTGTAGGTGGAACTGTAACAGCAAGTGGAGAAAATGGTTTCGATCAAGGGAAAACGAAAGCTTTCGACCAGTTTATATTTTCAAAATGGCTAACATTTAATTCCCCTGCTTGGCTGCAATATGAATTCCCGATCGCTAAGGTTGTTAACTCGTATTCAATCTCGTCTGCAGAGGATGCACCTGAAAGAGATCCAAGGAGCTGGGTGTTAAAAGGCTCTAATGACGGAATCAATTGGACGAATCTGGATACTCGTGAAAACCAAAGCTTCTCAGCTAGAAATCAAACACTTACGTATTCATTTACAAATTCAACTGCTTATAAATATGTGAAGTTTGATCAATTCACTAATCAGAACAATGACGGATACCTATTGCAGCTATCCGAAATTAAACTTTTTAATGATAGTGATGTAGAAGTATATAAAATGATCAAACCTACCGTTACGGTGAGCGGATCAAATACACCTACTGATCATGCGAACTTAGTAGATGGGTCCAGCTTGACGAAATGGATCACTTATAATAATACAGCTTGGTTGCATTTTGACTTTGGTGAAGCAGTGACGATCGATGGTTATTCCCTTACATCGGCAAAATCGTACCAAAACAACACTGATGCAGATCCAAAGGGCTGGGTGCTACAAGGCTCTAATGATAATACAAACTGGACAAATCTCGATACAAAAACCGATGAATACTTCAAATTTAAACATCAGCGCAAGCACTTCCTGCTATCTAACAACACGACCCCATATCGATACTATAAACTAAACAATATTAAAAATCGTGCTGGCTACGCTATTCAATTAAGCGAAGTAGAATTTTCACGTACCAATGATCATTGGCGTTCTGAGAATCCGATCATTATAATTGACAATATGGCAGGTAACCATTTATTTGACCAAGCCCTACCTAATGCTGAAAAAGAAATTGCAGAAATTATTCGTAAGGTAAATGATTATTTATATGCTAGCCCAACAGATATGCCGCTTAAAGTGAAGAAGTTTGAAATTCAAATTATGCACACCGATATGTACCCTGGTGCCGCTGCATGGATTTACGGCGATAGTGAAAAAAAGGTACTTGTATTCCGTTCGCAGCATATTACAAATATGGCATCCCATCCAGATATCTCACTTACGGATGAGATTATTGGCATGTTGTACCATGAAATCGCTCATGCATACCAATACAGCAACTTTGATACAGAGGCGATAGCAGATAGTTTGCGTTTTGCTGCAGGTTATCATAATCGTTACCCAGCTCCTGCTAGTGGATCTTGGTATAACACCCATACGCCTAACTTCATTCGGTGGATCGACGATGTGAAGCATCGTGGTTTCCTGCGCAAGCTGAATGCAACGAGCCATATCCCTTACGGATTAGATGATAATCAAATTATTGCGTGGAAAGAAAGTCAAATTCAAACCATTACAGGAATTAATGTGAATACGCTTTGGACGCAATACCAACAATCACTTACAAATTAATCAAATAAGATTACCGTAATTTAATAAAAAGATGCTGTCTCAAAAGTAGAGTAATCTACTTCGGGCAGCATCTTTTTGTTGTTGCAGGGGTGCTTCTCGCACGGAGCGGGGCGGATAACCTTTGTTACGAATCCTATTATGCCTATTGCGGCAATAATCACTCGTTTTTCATTCTTACGAATCCCAGTAGCGTTATATACTATTTTATACTAGAAACGTAGCTACCTTTATCAAAATAGCGATTCTGGCGTTCGTTAGAACACGAAGTAGCCTTATGTTGATCAAATAAGAGTCACTGGGTTCGTTAGCTATGCGAGTTCGGCTGTATCAACCTCTTTCAATGTTACATTTCTCCAATTATAAATGAGAAAATTTAGAAAACATCTTTTTATATCTACTCTCCAATCCTTTAGAAACCAAATGAAGTCCGATGAGTAATGAAATGTAGGCAGCTAGCGGCACATAAAACATCCATTGGTCTGAATAAAACTTCATTCTAGCTTGCCCAATTAATCCAGCCCATTCGTTTGATCGACTATGAAATTCAACTGGGCTTGGATACATCGTTGTACCGCCAATAAAAATATTAAAGATTGCTAATTGCCCGAATAAAGTTAAAATTAATAGGATTTCTTGTACGAATAAAATAAGAAAGCTTTCCTTTAGATGTGGAATCATATGTTTTCGTATAATGGTCCATCCACCAGCTCCGAGTGATTGAGAGGCTGTCACAAATTGTTTTTCTCTAATGATTATTGTTTTAGCTTTTACCGAAGCAGCGACAGATGGAATTCCAATTATTAATAACACTACAGCTATGATGACAGACATCATGAAGGGTGACGCTTTCGGATTGACCGATATACCAATCATAATGAGCCATACAATTAGAAAGATCGGTATACCGTTAAGCATACTCCAGAAGGATTCATTGCTCTTCTTCTCTACCTGTTGCTTTGAGAAATAACCTAATAGCATACCAATTAACCCACCAATGAATACTCTAGCAATTGCAACTCCAATAGCGAGAAAAATCGTATACTTTGCGCCATACAAGAGTTTTGTCATAAGATCATAACCATTATCATCTGTTCCAAGTGGATATATTTCACCTGGTGCAACAGGTGGTGCGAGAACGTAACCGCCACCCTTGCCGTCTACGATATATTCGATTTTCGTTTGATGTTCCGGGCTATACGGAGCAAATAGTGGACCAAATAAAGCGATGATTATGAAAAAAATTGTAATTAATAAGCCTGTAAGTAATGTTTTGTTCATCGTAGGAACACCTTCCCTAGTAGGTATATGAACGCTCTTAATATGAAGTAACCGATACCATACAGTACTAGGAAAGCCAATAGACCATTCACGACAATATCAAATTGATAGGCTTCATAGACGAAAGCATTCGCAAATATGAGCATTGAAATCCCTTTATTGTTAAACAAATATTCAACAATAAACAAGTTACCCATAATAATACCCATCAACTTATGTAGATCGCCTTTTATATATGGCAGTACATTAGGCAGTGCATGATAAAAAATAATATAAGTTTTACTTAGTCCTCGTGCCTTAGCAGTGCCGATATAATCCTCTGTTAGAGTAAGCTTCATCTGCATTGCAACAGAACGAATCAAATAATTAGCCGGAATAATGATCATAGCAATAAGTGGCAACATAACCGACGGTTCATCTGATGTCAGGGTTGCAACTTCAAATAGAAGTATTCCAGTTGACTTAAGAAAGAGTACAACTCCGAACTGAAGCAACATAACAATAACAAAGTCGGGTAGAGAGCCTACAAAATCTACAATACTTTTAGCTACTCTTGCTTTTGATACAGCAAAATAGATACCTACAAAAATACCTATTGCCGAGCCTACTACTGCTGATAATGCAACATAATAAAATGAGGTGATAAAATATTTGCCTATTTCTTCCCAAAATGACCGTTCATTACTACCCATATCAAACTTGAACGATTCTCCAGTCTCTATTCCTGATATATAATATTTCAGGTAATGGAAGCCCTCCTCCAAAGATATTTGGATTTTTGTTCCATCCGGATCAAATTGCACTACGACTGGCATCAATGCAAATAAAAACACGAATAAGAAGATACCCAAAATCATGCTAGTCTTTTGTGCGACCTTCAACATATTGAACTTCCTTTCCCTACTATTTTATAAAATGGTTAAATTTATTATAGCTTTAACCTATCATACATAAAAAGTCCAAAAATTTACAATAAAAAAAGAACTGCCTAAGTTTTTTACTTAAGACAGTCCATCCTATTACTAATTATTTATATGCTTCAATTGCTGAAGTCAATATTTGTTCTATTTCTGCGATTTGAGCATTTGACAGAGGTCCAAACGCCATCGCTCCCGTTAGCTCTTCAACTTGTATTGGCGTCTTGAAGCCTGGAATTGGAATAGTAGCATCACTTCTCCCCCATATCCAAGCAAGTGCACCTTGAACTAATGAGCGATTATCGCTCGTTAAAATTTCTCTAATCGCATCTAATTTAGTTAAGTATGATGGAACCGGCTTACCATCTTTAAAGTAAGCGACCCATTCATGTCCGCTTCCTCTTACATCATTACTTGCTAATGTTGAGTTGTTATTAAACTTGCCGCTTAAAAGTCCCATAGCCAGAGGAGAATTATTGATACTAGTTAAGCCATAACGCTCACATACGGAAATCATTCCCGGATCATCACGAAGTACATTTAACGTATGTTGGATAGCAACTGCTCTCGACTTTTGAGCAAAAACCTCTACGTTAGCGGCATCGTAAGTACTCCAACCATAAGATCGGATAAGCCCCCTATCCTGCAAACGGTTTAAAGTATCGATCGCAGACTCTATCTCCTCATAGCCTAAAGATCCTACGTGGATTTGGTAGAGATCAATATAATCAGTTCCGAGTCGTTTAAGCGACTGTTCACATGCTTTGCGAATATAGGCAGGAGAGACATCGTAGCGACCAAATACTTCTTTTGTTGACTCATTATTCGTATATCCAAATTTGGTTGCAATCACAATTTCGTTTCGTCGTCCCTTCACTGCTTGCCCAAGTATCCTCTCACTATGACCTGCTCCATAAGCATCTGCTGTATCAAAAAAGGTAACACCCATCTCAATCGCCGTTTGGATAGCCGCTATCGATTGTTGATCATTTACTTCTCCCCAGCCATCAGGAATACCATCCAGTGTGAAGTTGCCACCTATTGCCCAACACCCCAAACCGAGTGGGCTTACCGAAATATTCGTTTTACCTAGTTTCTTATTCATTGTAATTTCCTCCCTATTCGTAATGGTCTGAAATCATTATAATTACTATAATGGATTGTCATAAGATCCAATCCTATTCAAAATTGAGGAACCAATGTTGGAGGGTGAACAGCATTTACGGCATTTATATAAATAAAGATTCCACTTTATCAGTGACAAGACAAATATGTCATCAGTTACGACATATAATAGAATCGGGTCAGCTAACAGCGGGCACTCGCTTGTTTCCTACACGGGTAGTTGCGAAGGAATGGGGAATTGCTCGTAACATTGTCGTTGAAGTGTACGAGCAATTAACTGCAGAGGGATATTTGGATTGCCGCGTTGGATCGGGTACTTATGTAGCGGAAGGTATTATTGTGAATGCTAGTATTAGTAGGGCATCTACTTCAATGGAACTACAAGAGGAACCACTCTCAGATAACTATCGACAAGATATAATCGATTTTGCAACGGGTTTACCCGATCTTAAATTGTTCCCAAGAACGATATGGGCGAAGTGTTTGAGAGATGCAGCAGAAACGGTGATTGGTGAGGAATCTGGATATGGAGACATTTACGGAGATCGGAACCTAAGAACAGAAATTAGTCATTTTTTGTATCGCGCAAAAGGTATTCAGTGCTCCCCTGAAGAGATAATGATTGTATCAGGCGCATCGGAAGGTATATTTCTAATTGCGATGTCCCTATCGGCTCAGTTTCAATCCGTGTATATTGAAAATCCAACAATCGGCTTTACTCGTGATATTTTTCAAAAATTGAACTATGAGCTAGTGCCTGTAGGGGTCGATGAGAATGGGATGAACTTTGACCATTTGAGTCGGTTTGCTCCTGGCAATCTTGTTTTGTTAACGCCCTCACATCAGTTCCCTACTGGCAGTCTGCTCTCGATTCGGCGAAGACACAAAGCAATTGGCATGATTGAAGAAGCTAATTCCTACATTATTGAAGATGATTATGACAGCGAATTCAGGTTAAAGGGGATTCCCGTCCCTCCGCTTCAGACGCTTTCCCCTTCTCGCGTTATCTATTTAGGTACATTTAGCAAAACGTTGTCGCCAAGTTTACGGATTGGCTTTTTGATCATCCCACCAAGCTTACTTGATACTATCGCCTCAATGAAATGCAAACTTAATGTATATACGCCACTCGTTATTCAAAAAGCATTGGGTCTGTTCATTAGCGATGGTCAGCTTGATCGTCATATCCATGCAATGAAAAAGGTATATAAGAAGCGAAGACAAGTACTAAAAAAAAGTCTCAATCGTGCTTTCGGAAAAGGTATTTCATTCTTAGGCGACGAAGCGGGAATGCATCTTCATGTTTACTTTCACACCGAAGCGTATAATCGTCTCCCTTGGCATGATACGAATACCTGTGGATTTCGAGTAGAACATGCTAACGACTATAAGCTTGCTGATCATCCACAACATGCTGGCATTGTGCTTGGATATGGGAATTTGTCCATTGAGGAAATTGAGGAAGGGGTCAGCAGAATCCATCAGTTTGTTTCCAAGCTACATGAGAAGACCAACCTATAATGGAAGGTTGGTCTTCTTTGCATTACTTATTCCTATTAGATGAATATTTACATTTACTCATTCAGATAAGTTGTTACCCGGTTCTGAATCAGTTTCGCTACTGCATCTTCCGATTTTTGTCCTGAAAAATATGCTTTTGCTTCTTCTGCTACAATTAATTGAACCTTGTTCATAGGTGTAATTGGAAGACTTGCTTCTGCGAGCATTGTTTTAAGAATTTGGATATCTTTTTCTGAAGCTTTTAAATTGCTGACTTTCGCATCAATCACTTCTCCATTAGCTATTTGATTAGCTAATTCCGAAATCGTCGCCTCATTAACTGATTTTAGAAGCGAGAAACCATTCTCTGGGGATAAAGTTTGCATCTCTTCCGACAATAGGAACTTCATGAAATCCCAAGCTGTCCCTTTTAATTTTGAATTAGCATTCATAGCGATGCTGCTCATGCCTCCGAATGCAATCCCTGACTGCTGTTCAACAGTATGAGGCTTTTGATAAATAGAACCGTCCTTGTAATATAATATTAATCGAGAAAAGTAATCTTTTGGGGTATAAAACTCCGAAAGGTTAAAATAGCTATCTTCATATGTCACAGGTTTATCCGAAATTAATTTCTCACTGTACAAACTTTTTACACGCTTAAGTAGATCTGTAAATAGTACAGAATCAAAATTAGCCTTGTGCTTAGATCCATCTACTAATTGTGCATAATTATCCGATACGAGTAAATTAAGCATACGTTCGGGCTCCATGCTTCCACCTAGAACAAATGATTTGTCCCCTTTATTTGCTAGTTGCTTACCTACGTCTACGAAATGACTCCATGTCCAGTTTTTATCATCAATTGTGACGCCAGTTTTCTCTAGGTTAACCGTATCACCAAACAATGTTTGTAAATAAAAGCTAGTCGGCAGAAGGTAAAGTCCACCATCCATTTTGGAATTATCTAATATATTCATATAATAAAGATTAGAATCAAATGATTTATCATTGTGTAAAACGTCGTATACATCTACAAATGCTTTCTTGCTGACATACTTATCAATCGGTAAGTCTACCGAACTTAATACAAACAAGTCCGCTCCTTGACCGGATAAAACTTCTGTCGTTGTCTGTTTAATATATTTTTCTACAGCAGCGGCATTTAATGCTCCGCCTTCATTCGTTTCAGAGCCAAACTCTTTAAATTGAATGGTTACGTTTGGATGTGCACTTTCATATCTTTGTTTCGCCTGTTCGAAAAACTCTGTTACGCCAAGGGTGGAAATGACAATCGTTTTTTTGTCTTCTTTATTTTCATCCTCTAGGACACCTTTATTTTCTACAACATTTGGGCTAGGACTGCTTATGTTAGTCGAAGTATCCTTTGTACTTTCCGGTTTGTTAGTCGCCGGTGTGTTGTTATTACAAGCTGACAAACTTAAGATGACTATTAAACTAATCACTATATTAATCCACTTTTTCATTGTTTCTACTCGCTCCTTTATATTGGATATGCATAATCTATCTTTTTCTAACTCGATCATTATCCTGAATTGGCTCACTGCTTTCCACAATGATAAATTGGCCGGGATAAGCACCCTTTACTATAATTGCTTCCTCTTCGTTAGCTTCACCAACTTCTACGGATACTTTGTTAGCATGATAGGTATTGCCAAGTGGACCGCTTTTTTGTTCAATGACGAAAATATATTTGTTCTGACCTTTACCATAAATAGATTTAATAGGTACAAGCAAACCTTCTTCATTTGCCGTTGATGTATTTAACGTTACACTTGCCAGCTCACCACCTTGTATATCTGGACTTTGCAAAGTAATAGAAACTCGTTTCTGAGATGTTAATTTAATTGTATCGTTATCGTTTTCAGTTGCTGTGGAAGGAATTACGCTATCCGTTATTGCTTGATCCATTTCTATTATAGTCCCTTCCATTTTGCGAATAGCCCTTTTAACTTTTACATTAACCTCTAGTTTGCTTCCAAGTTCTAGTTGATCAGCGATCGAAGAAGGTACTAGTACACTAAAATGAAAACCAGAGCTCGAATTCGTTAAGACTACATCACTCCCCTCACTACCGGATGGTAAACCTTCTATAGCATTTAACTCAGCAATAATTCCATCAAATGGGGCAACTATTCCCTTATAATTACTCAGGTCCTCCTGCAAATCAGTAATTTTTTGTTCCTGTACCGTCATATCTAGCTGAGCTATTGCAATTTCCCGTTTCGTATTTCGAATGGTAACCTCTTCTCCATTTTGCCTCGCTAACATATGTTGTTCCTGCAAGCCTTGTATCGTTAATTGTTGACGTTCAAGCGCGGCCTTTTCATTTTGTATCGTTCTCTCAGCGGCACGACTATCGTAAATAATAAGGGTTTGTCCCTTTTTGACGCGATCCCCTGCTTTTACGTATACATCCTTTACATTCCATCCCGCACTGTTTGTCAATTTGACCTCGCTTATTGGCTTGAGTAACCCACTGCCGTTGTATTGCTGTACAAGTGGAGCAGATCGTCCTTCTTGAGCCCAAACACTTGGTAAGTTCATCGTAAGGATGGTATTACTATATAGAGTAAGAATGAGTAAAGCAGCAATAAATACGATAATCCCCATCTTTATGGCACGTTTCTGCCCGTGATCAGAATGTTTTCCTGCAAGTTCATTCATGTAAATAATGACCTCCCCTCTAGCTGCGTGGCATTTTATCCTTTAATACCAGATAACTGAACACCTTCAATAAAATACGATTCTGCATATAGAAACAAAAGCAGCATTGGAGCCATATAAAAAACGGATGCAGCAAAGGCGATACCGCGCGCTTCAGCTTGGATCTGGGACAAAAACAGCGATAACGGTTGTTTAAATTCATCATCCAAAAAGATAAGCGGCTGCTCCACCATGTTCCAATAGTCTACAAACAGTAGAATAACAAGTGCTGCTAATCCAGGTTTGATTAATGGAACAATAATTCGGTAAAAGACGATGAAATGTCCAGCGCCATCCATAATAGCGGCTTCCACATAGGCATAAGGAATGGATAACATGAACTGTCTAAGCATGAATACTCCGAATACTGCAAATACACCCGGAAAAATGATCGCACCAGCATGGTTCAACAGTCCAAGCTTCTCTGCAATAATATAGTTCGGAACTAATGTAACTTGAAATGGCATGAGCATGACCACTATGTATACATAAAACATCATGTCTCTTCCTCGAAACTGTAGTTTCGCAAATGCATATGCAGCGAGAGAACCAATAATACTTTGTCCAAGAATGATAGGAACGACCATAAATACAGAATTCCAAAACATATTTAAATAAGTCGGTGTGTCTAGCAGCACTTTTCCGTATTGTTCAAATGAAACCCAGTCAGGTATTAGCTTTAAAGTAACAAATGAATGTTGTTGTTCGGATGAATCATTCAGCATTATCCCAATTAGATTGTAATTAGCTCCTATTTCTTGTTCAGTCATAAGTGAATTGGTTATTGTGAAAACGATTGGGAATATCATAATTGCTGCAAGTACTAGTAGCGTAATTGTTAAGATACATCTCAATAGAAAAGCTTTTGTTCTCATAATCATTCCTCTTTCACTCCATGAATTGCCTAAATCGACGTTCTAATGTGAGCATACCCATAACAATAATTAGAATGCAGCCTACCATTAGCGTTGCTGCTGCAGTCAACTTTTGCACATCCAGTGAAAAGAACATATTGTTCATGTAGTGCTGTATCATATAAATACTGTCATGCGGGTAGTCTCCGGCAATTAGATAAGTTTCCCGGAATATTTTGAATGAATTAATAATCGACATTAGAACGACAAAACACATGGTTGGTGTTAAATAAACAAGCGTTATTGTCGATAATTTACGGAATGGTCCTGCTCCTTCCAAGTCAGCGGTTTCATAATAATCCTTAGGAATACTCTGAAGTCCTGCTAGAAATAAAATGATGTTATAGCCGACATTTTTCCACAGATAGGCAACAGAGAGAACTCCTCTTGCCCATTCTGATTTCATCCAGTCAATCCGCTCTAGGCCTATACCCTGTATCCAACTGTTAACCGCCCCGTTCCAATCAAATAAAACTTGCCAAATCATAATGATAGAAGCAACGGGCACTACAAGTGGCAGAACGTAAGCCGTTCTAAGCCATTTGCGAAAAAATACATTCTGATTGAGAAGCAACGCGAGCAGCAATGAGACACCGATTATTAGAGGTACGCTCACACCTGTAAACAGCATTGTGTTTACAGAAGCTTTTCTAAATGAATCACTCGCGAGCAGCTCCTCATAATTGTTTAATCCGACGAAAGAGCCGTCAGTTGTGCTGTCCATAAATGAATAGCCGACTCCTTGAATGAATGGAAATAAATAAAATAGCGCAAAGCCAAGTAAACTTGGTGCAAGAAAAGCTATAGCTATTACATGTTGTTTCCGTAATAATTGCTGAATCTTCATCATTGTCCTCTCTCTACTTGAATCAAATTTAATGTTAGTTTATCGATCTCACATTAAGAGAAAGTGTAGATGAAATAAAGATAAAGTGAAGATTAATAAATTCATTCTTCATGACGTTTACAAGCACGGGACTGAGTCACTAACATGTGATAACGACGAGTGAGTATGATGTTTCAGAGTGATCAAGGCATTACATACAAATCTCAGGGCAATTAGAGTGCCGTAAAACGAAAAGGCATTATCATGAGAATGTTCCCGCAATGGAACACCCGCTGATAATGCCTCCATGGAATCGTTTCATTCCAATACATGAGAAACTAAACAACCAGTCGCCGATTGATTATCGACGACTGGCTGCATTAAAACTTCTATTGACTTAGATGACCGTTTTTACGCCAAAACCGATCAGCATAACTCCAGTTGATTTTTGAAAGATATTTTGAAATTTCGGTTTACGCAGCCACTTCTTCACATGACCCAATAAATATACTAACGTCAAAAACCAGCTAACTGCTATTAATGTAAGGATTAATCCTAATATAATAAGCTGTTGAGTGACATTTCCATTGAGATCAATAAATTGAGGCATAAACGTAATGTAGATCAGAACTGTTTTTGGATTCAAAATATTGCTGACTGCTCCTTGCAGGTAAGCGTCTTTAAAATAATTTTTTGATGATTTTTGAGAATCAGGGTTGCCCTCTGCTTGAACACTCTCAATGGAAAATGAGCTTTTTGAGAAAAATGAACGTATCCCAAGGTAAAGCAAGTAAGCTGCTCCGACATACTTGATCGTATTGAATAAAAATACGGACTGAGAAATAACAACAGACAAGCCGAGAACAGCAATGAAAGTCCAGAAAGTTAAACCTGTCGCCATTCCGAGTATCGTAAACCGCCCAGCTTTTGGTCCATGGGCAATTGTATTTTTCATAATAAGTACAGTGTCAGTGCCGGGTATTATCGACATCATTAATGCCATAAGTATATATCCAACTAAGTTATCCATCTTATTGCTCCTCATCAAATCATTCAAATTAGCTTCTGTCCATACATTTACGTATTAAGATAGATCCTCATATATTGTTTTGGTGTTAATCCGATCTGTCTTTTGAAAAACTTAGTTAAGTGACTCTGATCGCTGAATCCTGTCAAGAAGGTTACTTCGATTGGCTTTAAACCTTGCTCCAACAGTCTTTTTGCATGGTTGATTCGAATCGTTTCCAAATAACTGTAAGGAGAAATCCCCTTTTCTTTCGTAAATGACCGCAATAAGTGAAACTTGCTCCACCCTGTCAATTGGCTTAAATCATTAAGCGATATTTGTTTTGTGTAATTTTCTTCTAAATAATGACACATCGTTTTGATTTCATGTGAAGTTTCTACTGCTTGCAGATCGTTTGTCAGGTCAGAATAAGTTTGAATGAGCTCTTCCATAAAATATAAAAATAACTCTTCTTTTTTAAATTGGCTTTCGTCCTGCGATATTTTTAAATGAAGTTCTTTTAAGTTGGATACAAGCTCACTTTGAGAGATGACGCATTGTTTGAAGTACGGAAGATTTTCATTACCATTAATTTCGAAAACAATCTTTTTCATTACTTCCGCTTTTACATTAATGCTGCGATAATGAAGTTTTTTGTCGTCTAGCTGCTCGCAGCTGTGCGTATCGTAAGGATTAAATAATAATAGATCTCCTGAATTGATGATGTATCGTTCACCTTTGCACATTAATGCATGTTGCCCTTCTTCAATGTAGCCAATTACATAATAATCATGAAAATGAGCAGGAAACTTGTGCATGATACCCTTAAAACGATAAGCTTCTATATTTAAATCAGCATCAAGATAAATCGTTCGGATTTCATCCAACATCCCGTTTTCCTCCTAAGTTATAACACCTTTACTAAAATAGCATACATAAAGTACGTTTTCTTGTATGATATTGCGCTGAACAGGTGTGACTCAAATGAAAAAAGCTATTATCTCAGCAATTTATCTACTGAGATAATAACTTTTGATTTGAGTCTATTTGCAAGATGCTAAATTGCCCAGTTTCCGTTGCGGAAGATTGGCTCTACTTTTCCATCTTGCGTCACGCCATCAATGTTCATCTGCTCTGATCCAATCATAAAATCTTCATGGACAAGACTTCTGTTTGCACCATGCGACAGTAACTCCTCTGGTGACATTTTTGTACCACCAGCCAAATTGACCGGATAAGCTTGACCTAGTGCCAAATGGCATGAGGCATTTTCATCATATAAAGTATTAAAGAAAACGACATTGGAATTAGAAATTGGCGAGTCATGAGGAACAAGCGCAATTTCCCCCAACTGTCTAGCACTCTCATCTGTATTTAATAAATTATTTAACGCTTCATAACCACGCTCAGCAGTAAAGGTAGTTACTTTGCCGTTTTCGAAAGTTAACGTGAACCCATCGATAACTTGACCGTTGTAATTCAGAGGTTTTGTGCTGCTAACAACACCGTTTACACCATCTTTATGCGGCATTGTAAACACTTCTTCAGTAGGCAAATTAGGATTAAAATAAATGCCTTTGCTATTTGCTTTTGAACCACCTAACCAAATATGGCCATCAGGCAAATCTACCGTCAGCTTTGTTCCTGGTGCTTCGTATTGCAATTGTTTATAGCGTTTATCATTAAGGACATTAACCATCTCCAACAATCTCGCATTATGATCTCTCCACGCTTGAACCGGATTTTCGTGACTAATGCGAGTTGCATCAATAATTCGCTCCCAAAGCTTTTGAATAGCTTCTTCTTGTGTCGAATTAGGGAATACTTTGTTTGCCCATTCAGGTGTTGGATAAGAAAGCAAAGTCCACGCATTTGTATGATTCATTAGAGCACTTCGATAATTTTTAAGCGCTGTTGAAGCCGTTTTTGATGCAGTCGCTACACGTGTTGGATCAACATCGTTCAGCAGATCGGGGTTGGGACTATAGATCGAAATAAATGAAGCGCCCTCTTCTACAAAGTCTTCCCATGCTTTGGCACGAAACATTGGATATTGTGAAAAAGCTTCTTCAGGTGCTTGCTTGAACTTAATACGGGATAATTCCTCGTCGTTATATTCCACATGCACATTTTTTGCACCAACTTCATAAGCTTTCGATGCGATGAGGCGCACTAATGGAGCGGAAGTGATAGGAGCCATAACAACAACCGTTTGACCTTGTTGGACATTTGCTCCAACTTTAACAGCTATTTCGGCGTAATTTTCTAATTGCAATTGTGTAGGATACATAGTGGTGGTCCTCCTCTAATATGTAAAAGCAGTTTTTGAAGTCATTGCCCGTTTCTATTATAATACGTTTTGTGGGAATGCTCAAAATAACGGTAATATGTTATAATATTAGTTATGTGTATGAGAGCTTGTATGATATTAGTTCCATTTTGACGTCGAAAGCTGTCCAGATAGAAAGATATCATACACGATGTTAAATATATTGGAGTGAATATTATGGAGAACGTAATGCCCTATCGTATATTGTTATATTATAAGTATGTAGCCATTCCTGATTATGAGGCCTTCGCGGCGGAACATCTTGAGTATTGCAAGCAGCTAGGTGTCAAAGGAAGAATTCTTATTGCCGAAGAAGGTATCAACGGAACGTTGTCTGGAACTGTTGAACAAACCGAGGCTTATATGACATATATGCGCAGCCATCCTCTGTTTTCCGATATGGTCATCAAAATTGATGAATCGGAACAACATGCGTTTAAAAAGCTGTTTGTTCGTCCTAAAAAAGAGCTAGTTACATTGCGTTACAATACGAAATTAGATCCAAATGTTATAAGTGGCAAACGTTTGACGCCAGAGCAATTTCATGAACAGTTGCAGCGAGATGATGTAATCATTATTGATGGTAGAAACGATTATGAATATGATCTTGGACATTTCCGCAACGCTATTCGTCCTACTGTTGAATCATTCCGTGAGTTCCCTAAATGGATTCGGGAAAATTTGCAAGATGTTAAAGACAAAACGATCTTAACGTATTGCACTGGCGGTATTCGCTGTGAGACGCTGACTGGTGTGTTGTTAAACGAAGGATTTAGCGATGTTTCACAGTTAGATGGCGGGATTACAACGTATGGTAAAGACCCTGTCGTTCAAGGCCGTCTATTTGATGGTAAAATGTACGTGTTTGATGAGCGGATTTCCGTTCGCATTAATCAGACAGATGAAGATATTATTGTAGGCAAATGTCATCATTGCGATAGCCCAACAGATGTTTATATAAACTGCACCGACGATTTGTGCCATCTTCAGCACCTTGTTTGTGAAGATTGTTCGGACAAGCATGATGGCTACTGTACGGATGATTGCAAAACAAATGACTTGGAAAGAAAACAAGCCTAATAACGAAAACAGCGAGCTCAATACATTGGGCTCGCTGTTTTTATGTTGCTGTTATTACTTCTAGCGACTGATTTCTTCAGCAGTAATCGCAAACAATACATGGTCCTCCCACGAACCATTAATTTTTAAGTACGCTAGAGCTAAACCTTCTCTTCTAAACCCTGCTTTTTCTAGCACTCGCATAGATGGTTGATTTTTCGGCATAACGCCTGCTTGAATTCGGTGCAGACCAAGCTCGTTAAAAGCCTTCATTACACATAATTGAGCGGCTGTTGTCGCATAGCCTTTTCCATTTTGTTTTTGATCAATGAAATATCCTAAACTTGCATTCTGAAATGGACCTCTAGCAACTCCGGATAAAGCAATTTTCCCTATTAATTCATCATTTTCTTCTAAAAAAATGCCGAAGTTATAAGATTGATCGTTTTGTTGCCCCTGAATAAAATTTGCAATTTCTTTCTCTTGGCCTTCAAGAGTGAAATGTGATTCATCTCTAATTGGTTCAAACGTTTGAAAAAAATCGCGATTTCTTCGTTTAATATCGAGAAGTGAGGATGCATCTTTCATTTCAATATATTTTATGTACATGTTTTGGCTATTCAACTTTTATCAAACCTTTCAGAAGTTATGAAATATGAATCAACAGCTTTTAAGTAGGACTTCAATAATGATCTTATTTTGAAAGGTAGTCAATTTGGAACTTTTCATAGGATAGATTTCATATAATACTTATAACAAGACCTTCCTCCATCTCCTTTATTATCGCATATGCAATCACCTATTCCCACGAAAGGATGGTGTAGCAATGGAATCAAAAATAGCGGTAATTATTATTCATGGATTAGGCAGGCAAAAGCAAGATTTTGCAACATCGTTTGTACAGCTTCTGAGTAAGACATACTCGAAAGTTTCAGGTAACCCTTCTACTCACTTATCGATTGAACCTGTACATTGGGCGGATATTTTCGAGGAACGAGAAGTTCAATTATATCAGACACTTGTATCAGCAAAAAAGCTCCATTATAAACAGCTGCGGAGATTCGTAATTCATTATTTAGCGGATGCGGTAGCTTATCAGCCCGTAGAGTACCCAGCGCAAAATTACGAAGCCGTTCACGGGATAATTAGCCGAGCATTACACCGCTTATCGGAAAATACTGGGTATAAAGTTCCTCTATGTGTTATAGCCCACAGCCTGGGTGGGGTTATTGCGAGCAACTATTTTTATGATTTACAAATGACTTCGCGCAAAGAGTCGATGATCATCAATCCTCAGTCAGCACTTGAGCGAGGAGAAACGTTAACTCACTTTTTTACATTAGGAACGACATTGCCTTTATGGAGTATGAGATACCGAAACTTTAATCAGCCCGTCATTGTCCCCTCTCCACATCTCGGTACACATTACACTAATTTGACAGGGGGTTGGACCAATTTTTACGACAAAAACGATATACTCGGGTACCCGCTGCGGAATATAGACCCTATGTACGAGCTTGCGGTTAAGGAAGATATTGAAGTCCGAGTTGGTGATTGGAAAACAAGCTGGAACCCTTTTTGTCACAGTGGCTATTTTTTGAATAAAGGCATCGCTGAAAAAATAGCAACCTCGCTAGCATTGACCGTGGATAGTTTGGACCGAAAGTGATACGAGGAAATACAATTAGCCTGCTTCATATTCTACTGTTATTTTTCACTACCAATCAATAAATCTTTCGTCCATAGCAAATAATTTGTCTGCTATTAGCTTCCCATCATTGTCAAATGCTCTAATCGTCCAGTTATCTTGAGAATATTGTTCTGCAAGCGCAAATAAAACATAGTTATTTGTAACTTCTTTTAGATGGTAATCTTGACTATTCGCTTTAACTTCATCTAGAGACAGTTCATATTTGTCATAAGTCGTTACATCTGTCATATCGTTTCCGAGTGCAACGTATTTGATCATAGAATTAGCGGGTGTTATTACAGCAACTATAAAATCTTTGTTTGTTCCACTTCCTATAGCTTGAAACGGTTTACCTTCTTCAACGAAATAACCATACGCCCCTCCTCCATCCTGATACAAAAAACCTAACTTCTTATTTAGTTTTGAAACGCCAAATGTCCCCTGCGTTTTGTCTTTATATAACACTGCTGTACCGTATTTATCAATATCTAGTGATTGAAGTAATTTAACATCTCCTGGTATTGCATTTTCTTCAGTAAGATGGAATCCACTCAAAGGTCCGATTAAAAATACACCTATTACTATTCCGATAACAATTAAAACTTTTTTCAAGTGCATTCTCCTTAACTAGTTCTTGTTAGTATAATAATTCGCAATCTCATCGTTAACTAATTTGACCGATAATTCAGTAAGAGTGCAGATCATGTGGGTGTCTTTTACATTCATCAAAGTTATAGCGTCCTCATCTACCCATAGAAAGTAACCATTTTCACCAATATTCACTCTATATTCGGGGTTTGTCATGTTCACGATTCCGTCCCTCTAATTAGCACCTCCAGTAGATCAGACGCCAGGAAATGGGAAATGGTTACGGATTTCTACATGTGAATTCAAAGTACAACTTGAAAGACAACATAACTAACAAAAAGAGCAAACGCTGTAGCGTCTGCTCCTTTTCGATAATATTGTGTTCTTACTTATTGATAGCTCAGCACTACACACTCAAGGTATGCTTCGCACGAGCAATCTTAGTAGCTTCAACCATGTTACGCAACGAATCGATTGTTTCTTCTTGACCACGCGTTTTAAGTCCACAGTCTGGATTGATCCAGAAGAGTTTCGGATCTAGAACACGTAAGGCACGATCAATCATATTCGTCATTTCTTCCACGCGCGGAACACGCGGGCTGTGAATATCATATACACCTAAGCCGATGCCAAGCTTATACGTATTCAATTCGAAGCTATGAATAAGTTCACCGTGACTACGTGAAGTTTCAATAGAAATGACGTCGGCATCCATATCTTCAATGGAACCAATCATGTCATGGAACTCGCAATAACACATATGCGTATGAATTTGTGTCGTGTCTTGTACAGTGCAAGTTGTTAAGCGGAAAGCTTTGACAGCCCAAGCCAAGTAATTTGCTTGATCCTCTTCTTTAAGCGGCAATCCTTCACGAACAGCAGGCTCATCAACTTGAATCATACCAATACCAGCTTGCTCAAGCGCTTCTACTTCTTGTCTAAGTGCATAAGCCAATTGGTAAGCAATTTGCTCACGAGAGATGTCTTCACGGACGAATGACCAGTTCATGATCGTAATTGGACCAGTCAACATTCCTTTTACAGGATGTTTCGTTTTCGACTGGGCATATTTTGTTTCTTCTACTGTCATATCTTCTTCAAATGCTACATCACCAAAAATGATTGGTGGTTTTACGCAACGTGAACCGTATGACTGTACCCAACCGAACTGAGTGAATGCGAAGCCGGCAAGCTTCTCACCGAAAAATTCAACCATATCTGTACGTTCGAATTCACCATGCACAAGTACATCTATGCCAATCTCTTCTTGTAGCTTAATCCAAATATCAATTTGCTCTCTTATAAAAGTAGCATACTGCTCGTTATCCCACTCACCCTTACGCCAAAGCTGACGCGCCTTACGCACCTCAGCAGATTGAGGGAAACTGCCGATCGTTGTAGTTGGGAAAATCGGTAACTGATATTTATTTTGTTGAACGACATTACGCTCAGCGAATGGCAGATTACGAAGGGGCTGCTTTGCGCTAATTGCAGCAACAGCTGCAAGAACTTCATTGCGATTACGTTCATCAGACTGTTTAAGAGCTAACAAATCTTTTTCAATTGCTGCAGATTCTGCTGAGATTGCAGGTCCGCCAAGAAGCAAACCTTTTGTTAATAAAACAATTTCATCCAACTTCTCTTCCGCAAATGCTAACGCACCTTTTAGCTCAGGAAGAAGTTTTCTTTCATTTCTTACGGTGACCGGAACATGGAGCAAGCTGCAAGAAGATTGTATGAACAGTTGCTCATCTGATACCTGCTCTAGTAATTGCTCAAGCAACGTGAATTTTTCACTTATTGATGCTTTCCAAATACCGCGTCCATCAATAATTCCAGCTCCCAATACTTTTCCCGCTGGGAATCCATATTGTTTAAGCGAAGCTAAATTGCCAGAAAGTCCATGCACGAAATCTAGTCCTACGCCAGCAACTGGCAACTGAACGATCTCATTGTAGTTCTCTACAGATTCAAAGTATGTTTGTAGCAAAATGTTTAGCTTAGGAGCAGCCGTAGCAAACGTTTCATAGATGGTTTTCAAACGCTCTAGATCTTGCGAATTTAGTTTGGTTACTAGAATTGGCTCGTCAATTTGTACCCATTCAACGCCTTCACTTTGTAGCTCTTGTAAAATTTGCACGTAAAGCGGCAGTAAACGAGTAAGCCAAGCATCGAACTCCGATGCCGTATATCCTTTTGAAAGCTTAAGGAATGTCAATGGTCCTACAATAACAGGCTTCCCGTTAATACCGAGCGTTTCCTTAGCTTCTCTATATGCAAGTAGCGGTTTATTTTCGGTTACGACAGGTGTTGCGCCATCCAGCTCAGGAACGATATAGTGATAGTTCGTATTAAACCACTTCGTCATTTCACTCGCAGTTGCTTCTTTCGTTCCACGAGCAATGCCATAATAGAGGGATAAAGGTACTACTCCACCATCATAGGAGAAACGTTTTGGAATGATACCAAACATCGTAGCTGTATCCAGTACATGATCATAATAACTGAAATCGTTGACAGCAATTAGGTCAATCCCTTTTTCCTTTTGCGTACGCAAATGATTTAAACGGATTTCTTGTAGTTTAGTTTGAAACTCAGATTCCTCTATTTTACCTGCCCAAAATGCCTCAAGCGCTTTTTTCCATTCGCGATCTGCACCAATACGTGGATAGCCAAGCACACTACTTCTACTCATCCCTGTAACACCCCTATACAAATTGTTACAAAAAGGATAACACGTAAAATTAGATATAGTGTAACTGGATTAAACTATATCTAGTTATAGCTCGGGGCTATATCTGATGTATGCCTCATGAAGTAGGATAAGACAGAAATGACCACTATGCCGAAAAGCAGAAAACGTCCAATCCTAGATTGGGGAGCAATGGGACGGCCCACCATCTCTCATTAATCACTCATCTCCCATAGCTAACGAACCCAGTATCTCTTATTTGATCAATATAGATCTTTTTCTCGTTCTAACGAACGCCAGAATCGCTTTTTCGATAAAGGTTGCTACGTTTCTACTTTAAAATTGCAGATAGCACTACCAGGACTCGTTAGAATAAAAAAAGAGCGGTTTTTGGCGCAATGGGCATCATACGATTCGTTGGAAGGGTGGGACACTCCGCAATGTGCGGGAAGTACCCCTGCAACAACAAAAAGACGCTGTCCCACAAGTAGATTACTCTGCTTATGGGACAGCGCCATCGATCTAAGCCATTATAAATATTATTGCTTTATTGCCTTCATTAGTGCTTCAACATACTCTGTCCCTAATTTAGATAATGCTACGTTCCGATGTGATATCCATCCGACATTAATCGTTTCATCGCAGTCTAGCGGAACAGGAATTATTTCATTGCCATTCAGATCTGCACTTAATACGCCAGTTGAAATCGTATAGCCGTTTAATCCGATTAATAGATTAAATAATGTTGCCCGATCCGTCACTCGAATACTCTTCTTATGTGACAATGTACTAAGAATCTCCTCGGAGAAGTGGAACGAATTATATTCGCCCTGATCGAATGATAAGTAAGGGTAATCTTCAAGCTGGTCTATCGTTACGATGGATTGCTTGGCTAAGGGATTGTGGATGCTTATAAAAATATGCGGCCTTGCCGTTAACAAGCTATTAAATTGCAAATTCGCACTTTTGAGCAGCTTATTGATTACCTTTCCGTTGAACTCGTTTAAATATAAGATCCCTATTTCACTGCGGAGCCCCTTCACATCTTCAATAATTTCATAGGTTTTGGTCTCACGTAGTGCTAGTTCATATTCGTCTTGACCATACTCTTGTACGAGGCTAACAAAGGCATTGACAGCGAAAGCATAGTGCTGTGTAGAAACCGAAAAATGTTGTGGAGAAGGTTTCGCATTTAAATAACGGCCTTCGAGCAATTCAGCTTGCTCTACCACTTGCCTAGCATAGCTCAGAAATTCAACACCTTCTCTAGAAAGCGAAATTCCTTTATTAGAACGTTCAAAAATCTCGAACTGCATTTCTTCTTCTAGATCTTTAATTGCATTGGAAAGACTAGGCTGAGAAATAAATAATCGTTTGGCAGCTTCATTAATAGATCCACGATTGGCGACCTCAATAACGTATTTTAATTGTTGTAGAGTCAATGAAATACTCCCCCTGTTACATCTTGCTAGACGTACTCGCGAATGAATAGATTGAAAGATCTGATAATAGTATACATTGAAATCTAGCAAGTTGTAGAGGAGAGTTTCTTCTTTATTTAAAACGTTAACGCTTTGACTTTATTGAATATTAGTTTTAGAAAGTAATCTTTTGATAGACTGATCTGCTTCACGCAAAATGATGCTTCTGTCGATTGTTTTC
Organism: Paenibacillus sp. L3-i20; assembly: GCF_022180385.2. Taxonomy (GTDB): domain Bacteria; phylum Bacillota; class Bacilli; order Paenibacillales; family Paenibacillaceae; genus Pristimantibacillus. Next base: position 681,983 of record NZ_BQME02000002.1, on the reverse strand, counting down.
ATTATTCCATGCTCCATAACAATTTTACCGTCAATGATCGTTGTTTCGACATCGGCCCTTGTGGCAGAATAAACGATTCGGGAGATCGGATCAACATCATACGATGGATAAGTGTGGAAGTTGTTTAGGTTCAATATGACAATGTCAGCCTTTTTGCCTACCTCAATGCTACCAATCTCATCTCCCATGCCCACTGCTTTAGCGCCACCTATTGTAGCCATCTTGAATACGGTTCTAGCACCCATGGAGGTTGGGCCATGAATAGGTTTCTGAATGAGCGCAGCCATTCTCATCTCATTAAACATATCCAAATTGTTGTTACATGGAGCCCCATCAGCACCTAAGCTGACAGAAATACCGAGATCCAGCATATGAGGTGTTTCAGCAATTCCAGAAGCTAACTTCAAATTGGAGCCGGGACAATGACTTACATGCACACCTTTATCACGAATGATTCGTTTTTCTTCATCATCCAGCCATATGCAGTGAGCCAATATTAACCGGTCGTTAGCAAGTCCGAGGTGATCGAGATATACAACGTTTCGCATGCCAGTCTCAGCCTGCACAATTTGAATCTCTCCTTGATTTTCTGAAGCATGCGTGTGTACTTTGACTTGATAATGTTCAGATAACTTCTGAACTTCGCGCAGCAACGTTTCTGTACAAGAGATAACAAATCTTGGTGAGAATGCATACTGGATACGTCCATTGTCATAGCCGTTCCATTTCTCTAACAGCTCTACGCTTTGTCTAATGGAGTCAGCCGTTTTTTCCTGTAGTGCGAGCGGAACTTCAGCCCCTTTATCCATCATAACTTTCCCTGACAGCGCACGAATGCCGCTTTGTGCAATAGCTTGAAAAGCGAAATCGGTATGATGAACCGTTTCCATATCCACTATTGTTGTTGTACCACTTTGCAGTAATTCACCAATACCTAGCATAGCTGAGTAATAGATGGATTCCTCATCATGTGATGCTTCCAATGGCCATATCCGTTTTTTCAACCAGTCGAGTAGTTCTAAGTCATCGCCTTTTCCTCGAAACAACGTTTGACATAAGTGAATATGCGTTTGGACGAAACCGGGAATAACGGTGCGATTCGTTGCATCTAGTACCTTCTCCCCTGTCGCAGGCTCAAGATCAGAACTAATTTCCGTAATTCGACCGTTCACAACTCGAATATCACCGTTTATAATGTCCTCATTCGCATTCATAGTTACGATTTGCGCATTCTTGATAAGTAGGTTTGACATTGTGCAGTTCCCCTTTGTTTAACGAATATAAAAAAACTAGCTACGAAAAAAACATGCACACAGCACATTTTTTTCGTAGCTAGAAATTTACGGTTTCTAAGTAGAGACCCTAAGCCCAATCGCTAAGGTTATACGAAAGCTGAATATTCAGTTATTTGCATCATAACTAGTGTCATTTATTACTTATTTCGTTTTATATGTTATATATCCTCACGTGAATTTAGCGATAAGTTATATAGATACTTTATGCGCCCTCTTCCAAAATGTTTCTTACCAAAAGCAAAAACAGCCCTTATCAACTAACTGTTAATAAAGGTTGTTTTTGCTGGGTTATTTCCATCTTTTTCAAGGAGTTGTTAACTTAAGCAAAATCTAAGATCAATTCTATTCGTCTGGATTTAGCGATTGAAATAGCTGCAAAGCTTCGTCATGTTTAGGTTCCAAAGCCAGCACCTGCCGTAAGTAGTCAAGTGCTGCTTCCTCCTGCTCCAGCTCGTAGCAACATATAGCAAGATTATATAGAATTGCAGGAAGTGCTTTTCCAGAATTTGCACGAACAGAATTTTCTAGAAACGGTAATGCATCTTCAAACATATTCATTTCGAACAACAGAAGCCCAACGCTTTTAGTTAGTGCACATTGTTGCTCGATTTGATAATATGATTTCCACATTTTATGAATAGCTTGTTGCAGATCCGTCATTTCTTCATCACTGGCATCTGGTATTAGAGTGGATAAGTGCTTCGCATTGTGGAGGAAAAACTCTGTATCATATCCACCCAAACGCCAAAATGCCAATAAATGCTCCAGCCCCATCGTTTCAGAGTGTTGGTCCACCCATTTCTTCATACTAAAGAAATCATCGGGTCCAAATGAATCAACAAATCGTCGGTAAGCTAATCGAATATTGGCATAGTCTAGTGGTGTTTTCAACATGAATAAACAGCCAATATTTAGATTTTTATAATGATGTTCTGTAAATAGAGCAAGTCCGCCTCTTTGCTGGAACACATGTTGAATGGCATGATAATTTGCTGTTAAAGAGAAGCTGCCATGAAGAATTAACTGGGGCGGTTCAGCAAACCTCCAGTTATCTAAACGATGATCTCCTTTATCTGCTGTAATTAGCAAAAATCCTTCTTGTGAAAGCTGATTTAACCGCTCAAGACATGTTAACCCCACCAGTGGAAATAAGATGTGTGAATCTTCAAGCTCCTGCACATAAACTGAAATCAATTCAGAATAAGGGAACGAATTCGTTTCGTATTGAGGTGCATGGCGATACTCATAGCTAAGTTGCATATCCTCCAGCACTTTAGACGGTTGCATTTGATCAACTTGGTCCGGATATTCGATTCTGACATCACATTCAAAAATTTTACCATCACCTACATAAATTAGGTCTTGCGGAATGCTGTCAAAAAAATAATTAGCAACAATTAAGAGCGGCTGTTTCAAATCTCCCGCACGGATTGTTGATTGTGAGACGACCAAATGAAGTTCGGTATCATGTACGGCATCAAATGTTGCGAAATCCAACAATCCTTGAGCCACAAAAGGCTGAAGCATGGAATGATTTTGCCAAGCCATTATATTTTTAACTGCCAAATCGGTCATCACATAACGGAATGGCGGGATTTCTATTCCGGCATAATCTTTAAGTTTGCACAGCTCCTGCAAGACATGAAATGCCAATCGCCCCGCTCCTGCTCCAAGCTCGACTATCGAAACTAGTTCAGAAGTGTGTCCTTTCGCAGCACGGTCCTGCAAAAATCCGAAAATCATCTCCGCATAAGAAGTTGCGATTTTAGGGTTATTCGTTATGTATTGCGGAACTTGGTCATTATTCCAAGCTGTTATACCTTGCTCTTCATAATAAGCCCGTTGTAAATCCCAAATTGGTGCTTCGCTGAAACGGAAAAGTTGTTGATTAGATAATATCATTTACTGCAAACCTGCTTTCTATCTCTCATTCTTCTCTAGAATCGTACCATACAAATGTGATCTGCCCAAATCAGTTTGTCTATAAAAGTGATTCCCCGCTAATCATGCTTTTGGGCTTGGATAAAAAAGTTTCTCGCAGGCAACATTAATCACATAAATGAGGTACTGAATTACTGGAGGTGGAAATAGGTTGTTACTTGTGTATGCGATTGGACTCTTACTTGGAGGGCTTTTTATAATAAATGCAGTGTTTGCTTATCAAGGTAAACATATTGATCCTGCTTTCTGGTCAACCGTATGGTATCAATTTAAACTGCTCCCTCTCCTGTTTACGGCTAATGTGATGATTGGATACGGGATTAAATTTACTTACAAAACGATGGGTACATTGACATTTTCACTTGTTCTATCAAAAGGAATTGAACTGCTTGTTTGTGTACTCGTTGGCTTTATTTTTCTCAAGGAAGTGCCAAATTGGAAAACAGCATTAGGATTACTTATTGTAATGGCGGGAGTTTGGATTACAAAGTTAAAGTAGTAAGGACGATAAAGAAAAAACGCTTAATCTTTGAATATCCAAAGATCAAGCGTTTAATAAACTATAATGTCAAGTACGTACCGTTTGAAGTGCTCCGCTCCATGCAAGTACTTGATCCAGCATAAGATTTACATTATTGAGATGTAGTGCAGCAGGTTTGAATGTGCTGTAATTTTCAAAATCTGTAAACAGTGATAAAGTTGGATGTGTTTTCACGTCAGCAACATGCAACTCACCCAATATTCCTCTCAAATGTTCCGCAGCTCGTGCACCTCCAGTAGAACCGTAACTGATTATACCTGCAGCTTTGTTATTCCACTCATCTCGTGCTGAATCCAGAGCATTTTTTAACACACCCGTAATACTGTGATTGTATTCAGGTGTAACGAACACAAAACCATCAAGGGAACGTAATGTCGACTTCCACTTTCCAATTTGATCTTCTGTATCAGCGTCACCAAAAAACGGGAGCTTGTAGTCAGCGATATCTACTATTTCAAAGCTTGCATCTCCACGTTGATCCGCAATCTCTTTAAGCCAATTTCCTACTTGTGGACTAACGCGTCCAGGTCTTGTACTTCCTAATATAATACCAATCTTCAACAAACGAATAGCCTCCTTAAAATCATGTATACTTCATGTTTATGATAACATTTTATTATATATTCAATTGAAAGTGGCGACGGGCCACTTCATCAACTATATTAGATTCTCATTACATTATATTATGGCTTCGATTTTGCACGAATTTCATAGATGGATAAAGAACCAGATGTTTCATTAGCGACAAGTAAAAGCGGCTTTCCTGTCGGGCTTTTTGTACCATCCACAATATGAAGCCCTTCTGGACCTAGATCCTGCTGTGTATCAGCAAGGGCAAAATTCCGATCATTTGTATACGTTACAAATTGCGCAGCATTAGGATTCGTTACATTGTACGCAATTATGCCACCAACTCGCTCTAAGCTTACAAAAGCATATTGTTTGCCGTACAACTTAACTACCTTTACATCCTCCGGTTCAGGTCCTTTACTTGTACTTCGTTTATCCAGCGAACTTGCCTTCTCATTATCGGAGTTGAATCCACTAGGAGCAAATTTGGTCGTTATTTGTTCAAAAGCATCACCGCTGTCATACACCGGCCCATTCTTAAAGTTATCAATATCCCAAATCGAGAAGGATCGCCCACCAAAAGTGTAAAGCGCATCATGTAAAGTTGAAGCGTTCTCCCCATTTGCAGCATCATATTGGGCAGTGCTCACTTTTAACTTTCCAAGCTTTTCCTCGCTTAATTCATTCGCAATGATTCCATCTAGCTGTGCTTGCGCATAGCCTGCATAATGCTCATCATTCAATTTAATAGCGGACTTATCAAGCTTCCCAATCGTCTGCTCCTCTGTCCAACCATTTGGTGTTTCATAGTCTCTGGAGTCTCCTTCATTGGCAGATACTAAATATGTTTTGCCATTAGCTTGATAAAGTGATATGCCGTCAGGCATATAAGTGCCGAGCAGAGGCCAATTTTTAATGTTAATGCCGCCATCTTTATCGGAAACATCTAACCCATTACCGGGCAAAGAATGATCCTTATAACCTAATCCGTTAACGTGGATAAACTTTTTGCCGCTAATATCGAGCTGTGCAATCGCATTATTTTCTTGTAAGACAACATAAGCAAATTTACTGCTTGCATCTACTGCGATATACTCTGGTTCGAAGTCTGCTGCCCAATTGTTACTGTTAGAAGAAGATTTCTTTTGGTATACGCCGTTCTTATGTGGATAAATCCTTACATTGTCATCGATCTGTCCGCTTTTTACAGTCTCGAATGTAACATCAGTAACATGCTGTTGTTTAATAGAACCTGCTCCGCCAGGAACAGTAATAATGGAAACAGAGCCAAGTGGATCAACGGAATAATCGTCCGTAGGTTCCCCTTCATTAGCAACGATGAGACTTTTCCCATCTGGAGTAAAAGTAACCATGTCAGGATGGTAACCTACTTCTACCTTGTTCACGTACTGACCATCTTTTTTGAAAAATGCGATATGTCCTTTTAAAGGTTTTTTGTTAAGTACGGCAACGGCAACAAGATCAAACTTCGGATGAACCGCTATACTGGTTAAATCATGAAATGAAGGTTCCCCCAACTGAGAAATAACAATTTGCTTACTGAGAGCAAGTGCAGATACTTTACCTGTTGTACTAGTTAGCTTGGACAAATCCAGTATGTCGATAGACCGCTTGTCCCCATTCACAGCAAAAACTCGTTTCGTTGCGGCATCAAACGTGGATATTTCAACCCCATTTTTCCCGACAGCTGTTTTCCCCGAGTTATAACGAGCAATTTTGTGTAAAGTTAACTCCCCAGTACCTATGTACTTCTCTTCAGTGCTAGCATTAGCCGGTATTGATATAGCTAATAACGTCATTGTTAGAGATAATGCGGTTACAGTCTTCTTCCAATTGGACATGAACAATTTCCTCCTCATTATGGAAAAGCTAATACTGCTATTAGCATAAACTGTATATGTAAGAAGAGTATAAAGGATTTATGAAAATATTGTAAATCATTTATTAAAACGCTTTCAAAATTATGTCTTATTTATAGAACCACAATAAGCCTACAGATTATTCCTCCATCAAGAAGAATGACCCATCGGCTCTACGGATAATTTATTTGCAATTGCGTACGAAGGAAACTGCACATAACAATCTCTTCATAAAAAAATCTCTAACGTATTGAATTAAATTACAATTATGCGTTAAAGTATTTACAAGAATATGTACCTCTCTTTAATGAGAAAGATGGTGAATTTATGAAAAACTTTTTTTGCTAGCGTTCAACTTAACTTTATTATTTGTGTTTTCGTCTTGTAGTCAGCCTGTAACTAATGAAGTGTGGCTACCGTCGTTAAATGAAGCGATTGAACACGGTTTAAAGATTGAAGAGGTGAGCTTAGTACTAACGCAAGAGTATCAAAATACACATTATGTATTAGTCGAAGACAAAACGGATGCATTCTCGCTAGCAAAAATTAATAAAAGCAGCAAAGGTTACTTGTGGGAGAGGATAACGTTAAAATTAGGCACACCTTCTTATGTAATGTTTGAACATACAACGGAAACTGGAGAGAAACTACCTATACTTATAGGGAAAACAAAAGATGAAACTACAAAAAAAATAAAACTTGCAAACCATTTAACCTCATTAACATTAGATGTACATAATGGTTATTATATTGGATTCAATCTTCCACTCAACGGTCATGCATACACAGTAAATGTTATTAAGTAATAGGAACACCATTCCATACAAACGAAATACTCTGCATAGAGAGCCTTATATTTACCACAAGTCGGTGTTAACCATAAAAAACCCTTCCAACAGTAATGTCATGTTCATACAATCATGAACAACGAGCACTTCTGTTAGAAGGGTTGATTGCTTACTGTTTTATAACATTCATTGCTGCTATTGCGCATATAGGGTCAACAATTGCTCAGTTGTTAATTGCTCCTTCAGGTCTTCTTTTTTGAGCAGACCTTTTGCTTCCCAACACGTTTTACATTTTTCTTCTGTGTCACATTTATGAGCATCCGGGCAAGTATAACAATACTGAATCATATTTTTAGTAATGACATCAATTTTAATTAGTTCTGTCATAGCAGATGACCTCCAACAGTCATTATTTTTCGAAAAATAGCTTAATTTCTCTAATTGCATTATCTACAGAATCCGAGCCATGAATAATATTTTGTGCTACATCAAGCCCAAAGTCTCCACGAATTGTACCCGGCGGTGCTTCAGCTGGATTCGTTGGTCCGATCAAGGAGCGAACATTTTGTACAGCAGCTGTACCTTCAATGATCATTGAGAAGACACATCCGGATGTAATATATTCAACCAGTTCATCAAAAAACGGCTTGCTTTTGAGATGTTCATAATGGATCTCAGCTTTCTCTTTCGGAATAGATGTAAGCTCTGCTCGAACGAGACGAAGCCCCTTTTTCTCGAACCTGCTTACGATCTCACCAATCAAACCTCGTTCAACACCATCTGGCTTAATCATTACAAATGCTCTTTCACTCATCGTCTTCATCCTCCTCTTATCTATCATTGTAGAGGTTTGTAACAGTCTGCGATGTGAGCGAAATCACAATTAGCAATAATTATGATTTCGGAATGATGATCGTTACAATCGTTCCTTCGCCTGGTGTAGATGCCAACTGAAAGCTTCCGCCAGCAGTACGGGCTCGTTCGACCATACTGAACCTGCCAACACCCTTTGTACTTATACTAGTATCGAAACCGACGCCCTGATCGATAATCCGAACGATAACTTCGGACTCCTCCTCTTGAATGGTAACTTCGGCTTCGGAAACGTCAGCATATTTGGCTATATTGGTGAGCGCTTCTTGGATGATTCGATAGATAACCGTTTCGTTGCTGCTTGGGAGTCTTTTTCGCAAATTGCAGTTAAAGTTAACCTTTATCCCGTAATGGGAAGCGTAGTTGTCTATATAGGTTCTGATAGCTGGTACAATACCAAGATCATCTAGGACAGATGGTCGAAGTTCCCATGCTAGGCCGCGTACCTCTTCAATTATTCCAGCTACATGATCGCGGATATGGCCCAAATCATCCCGTTCATGCTTCGGTTCAGAGATAACACGATCAAGTTGAATGAGCAGGGAAAACAAGCTTTGCCCGATTCCGTCATGAAGCTCGCGCGAAAACTTTCGACGTTCATCCTCTTGAATTGTCATTACTTTCGCTAACGTTTCCTTAAGCTCTTCCTCAACTTTCTTGAGTCTAGTAACCTCATTGCGAATGGCAAGATATTGATAAGGCTTGCCGTCTTCTCCGATAAAGGGTACTATCGTCGTATTTACCCAATAATACGATCCGTCCCTCGCCTTGTTTTTAATTTCCCCTCCCCAGACGTTTCCTGTAGAAATTGTCTCCCAGAGGTTACCCATAAACGTTTTACCGTGATATCCAGAATTAATGATCCGATGATCTTTTCCAATCAAGTCATCCCGTTCATATTTGGAAATCTCGCAAAATTTATCGTTTACATATTGAATTTTGCCTCTATGGTCTGTGACAGCAACGATTGAGGATTCATCCAGTGCAAATTTGACATCAGCGAGCTGTTTTAATGATTGCTTTAGCTCACTGCGAAACCCACCATCCTCAATACGTTCATCTAATTGCTTTAATAACGTATCTACATGCTCGGCAATTATATTTTTTCCAGAGGGGAGTCCATTTTCAATCAAATTGCAGCAGTCCCTTCTTCATTGCATATTTAATAAGCTCTGGCCGCGATTTTAGACCAAGCTTCTCCATAACATGACTTTTATGTGTCTCGACCGTCTTTACACTGATGACCAGCTGCTCCGCTATTTCTTTGTTCGCATAGCCTTTTGCCGTTAGTGCAAGCACTTCCTTCTCACGATCGGATAACGTATCGAATAGATCGGAGCTTTCGCCTCTCTTCATCCGATCGGCATATTCATTCATTAGACGCTTAGTCGCAGTAGGATATAAATAAGCATCACCACAAGATACGGTACGAATTGCTGTGAGCAGTTCCTCATGGGGAGCGCTCTTAAGGATATAGCCTGCTGCACCAGCATGAATAGCTCGGAATAAGTATTCATCATCGTCATGCATCGTTAAGATCAGAATTGCCGTTTCTGGTAAAAGCACTTTAAGCTCAGACGCAGCGGTAAGCCCATCTTTACCGTTAGGCATACTTAAATCCATTAGGATGACATCCGGATTAAATTCCAGTGCGGCTAAAATCCCTTCATCTCCGTCGGACGCTTCCGCTACAACATTGAACTCTCCCTTACTGCTTAGCAGCATTCGTAGTCCAGATCGAACCATTGCATGATCATCTACGATAATAATTTTAATCACAAGACCCATCCTTCTCGCATGCATTAATCGTTACATTCATCATAACGCTTCTGCACCCATCATCTCAATAAGATTAGGCAGCAGTGATTGAACCATCTCGATTTCTTGCTCATCATAAAATTGATTGTTTCTTCTTCCCAGTATTAAAATACCATTTCTATAAGTAGGAACAGGGGCAATAATCGGGAAGGCAATGCCTGATGCAAGCTTCTCTGCCAGCATAACAGGGCACTCTGTCAGCATCCCTTTATTCTCGTTCTCATTCACTCTGAATACTGCCCCATGACGCAGCACCATGCCGCCGATTCCAATACCGGGCCTCAGTTTCATTTGTCCTACCCTGTCATTTCGGCTGCCCATGGAAATATTCCACTTCATTTTACGGTAATGATCAGCGGGCATCGCAAGTGCTGCATAATCACTTTTGCTTTTTGATAGAATGAGCCCTAATACCACCGTCAATCGTTCAAGTTCTTTTGGTCCGTTCATGCTCCGTCACCTTTCTTTTACATTCGGCAGATTTCTTTCGGGCAATTCTCGCAATGGCAAATATTACGAAGATAGGATAGATCCTTAATAATAATGTGACCGTCCTTGACTTGTATAACTTTGTCTTTCTTAAGGTCACTCAACATCCGGTTTACACTTTCACGAGTTGCTCCGATCATGTCCGCCATCTCGGAGTTGTTAATTTTTAAGTCGATAAAAATTCCAGTATCTCCTTCTTTGCCATACGAGTTGCCAAGACGAATAAGCAGTGAGCATAACGCCCCCGTTTTGCCGAACATCATCAAATCACGGAACTTCGTTTGCGTAAGCCGATGCATCAGACCCATCCATTTCATAAACTCGACAGCTAAGTCGCCATGTTGCCATAACAATACTTCTAAATCTTTACGTTGAATAACGCCAACTTTAGCTTCTTCGGTTACTTCAGCACTAAAGCTGTGTATCGAATCTTGGAATGGGTCCATTTGTCCGATCAAATCACCCTTCTGGTGCAAATATAACGTTAGTATCCGTCCACTATCAGAAGACTTCGTTGTTTTAACCCGTCCCTCCATGACGAAAAAGAGATGGTTCGCAGTATCGCCTTCCCAAAATAAGCAACTTCCTTTTTCCATATTTTTTATATACATAATGCTTTTCAACTTCTCAAAACTTTCTTTTGATAATACAGGCTCCAGACCTTCTATATGTTTTGTTGTAATCTCCATTTCGTTTCCCCTTCCGATCCATTCATTTGATTTAATCATATCGCTGTGATGATCGTTTGAACATCGGGGGATTCCCTGATCTTTCCGGGGGAGTTTCCCCTATAAGTTGGGAGAGAACAGCAAAGAAGACGCACAAGAGCTGTGCGTCTTCCAATTAATTGCTATTAGTTGTGATGCATCGCTAAATTTCGAGCCGTTTCAATCGTATTTCTTGCTCGTTCAACCTCACGATCGGTTGGAGTTGGCACACCTTCAAGTACATATGGAAGACCGAGCTGTTGCCACTTGTAAACACCCATTCGATGATAAGGCAGTAGTTCAAAATGCTCAATATTACTCAGTTCTCCCATAAACTGTCCTAATGCAATCAAATCTTCATTATGATCTGTAATGCCCGGAATGAGCACATGTCTAATCCAAACTGGCTTATTACGCTCGGATAACCATTTTGCAAATGTGAGAATTCTATCATTGGGCTGAGAAGTTAACCATTTATGTTTGTCTTTGTTCATTTGTTTTAGGTCAAGTAGTACGAGATCCGTATGATCTATCAGTTCAGCCGCATGTGTCGGATCACAAAAGCCAGAGCTGTCTAGCGCAGTACGCAAACCAAATTGCTCCTTACAAGCTTTAAACAACTGTGCGACGAACGGTGCTTGAAGCGATGGTTCTCCGCCAGTTACGGTTATACCTCCGCCGGAACCTCTGTAATAGGGCAAATAGGGTTCGATTTCATGCAAAATATCTTCGACCGTTACTTGCTGCCCAACCGTAGTATCCCAAGTATCTGGGTTATGGCAGAAGCGGCATTGCAGTGCGCAGCCCTGCATGAACAGGACGAAGCGAATACCCGGGCCGTCTACTGTGCCGAAAGTTTCCATGGAATGAATACGACCTTTCATTCGGGTCACGCTCCTTTCACTTACTCATTCAGCCGTTACATCTCTCCGTGGAACGTTCGGCTGATGACATCTAGTTGTTGCTCTCTCGTAAGCTTAATAAAGTTAACCGCATAACCAGATACACGGATTGTAAGCTGCGGATAATTTTCTGGATGCTCCATTGCATCCATAAGTTGCTCACGATTAAAGACGTTAACATTGAGATGATGACCACCACTAATTGCGTAACCATCGAGCAAAGCGGCTAAGTTGTTGAAGCGCACACTCTCCTCTTTGCCAAGTGCTTTTGGAATGATGGAAAACGTGTTAGATATACCGTCTAAGCTGCTTTCATATGGAATTTTGGCGACGGAAGCAAGTGATGCAAGCGCCCCTTTGCGGTCACGTCCATGCATCGGGTTGGCTCCTGGTGCGAAGGGCTCGCCTGCTTTCCTGCCATCCGGTGTACTGCCCGTTTTCTTTCCGTATACAACATTTGAAGTAATGGTCAACACTGACAATGTCGGAATCGCACCGCGATACGTTTTGTGCTTGCGAAGGCGTTCCATGAACCCTTCTGTCAGCTCAACTGCCATTTGGTCTACACGATCATCGTTGTTGCCGTATTGAGGATAATCGCCTTCAATTTCGAAATCAACGGCTATACCTGCTTCATTGCGAATTGGACGAACTTTTGCATAGCGGATAGCACTTAAGCTGTCTGCAACTACTGACAATCCGGCGATGCCGCAAGCCATCGTTCTAATAATATCCCGGTCGTGAAGCGCCATCTCGATCCGTTCATAGCAGTATTTATCATGCATGTAGTGGATGACGTTCAACGTATTGATATACAGCTTAGCTAGCCAGTCTTGAACGATATCGAAATTTGCCTTCACTTCTTCATAATCAAGTATTTCGGAAGTGATTGGTGCGATTGCCGGGCCGATTTGTGCTCCCAACTTCTCGTCTAAACCTCCATTAATTGCATAGAGCAACACTTTAGCAAGATTCGCTCTTGCGCCGAAAAACTGCATCTGTTTGCCGATTCTCATAGCAGATACGCAACAAGCAATACCATAATCGTCACCGAAGTGCGGACGCATCATATCGTCATTTTCGTACTGGATAGAACTCGTTTCAGCTGAGACGCGCGCACAATATTTTTTGAAGCTATCTGGTAATGAGGTTGACCATAATATCGTTAAATTCGGTTCGGGAGCGGGTCCAAGGTTATAAAGCGTGTGAAGGAACCGATATGAATTGCGTGTTACGAGTGACTTCCCGTTTCGTCCCATGCCGCCAACTGCTTCCGTTACCCATGTAGGGTCGCCACTGAACAGTTCATTGTAGTCAGGAGTACGGAGAAACTTTACGATCCGCAGCTTCATGACAAAATGGTCAACAAGCTCTTGCGCTTCTTCTTCCGACAGTACGCCTTCTTTAAGGTCGCGCTCCATATAAATATCTAGGAAACTTGATACACGCCCAAGACTCATCGCTGCGCCATTTTGTTCTTTGATTGCAGCCAGGTAAGCAAAGTACAGCCATTGCACCGCTTCCTTCGCATTAGTTGCTGGAACAGAGATATCGTATCCATACGTTGCGGCCATTTGCTTAAGCTCTGTCAGGCTGCGAATTTGCTCGGAGAGTTCTTCACGAAGCAGTATAATATCTTCCGTCATTGCTTCCACTTCAAGCTGAAGTTGCTCTTCCTTCTTACCAGCGATAAGTCGATCTACTCCGTACAACGCAACTCGACGATAGTCTCCGATAATTCGTCCACGACCATATGCATCTGGCAATCCAGTTATGATTCCAGCTCTGCGGGCAGCACGCATCTCTGTTGTGTAGGCATCGAATACACCTTGATTATGCGTCTTCCGCAGCTCAGTGAAAATCGTTTCAATCTGGGGAGAAAGAGTGTATCCGTATGCTTCACAAGCATCGACTGCCATCCGAACGCCACCGAACGGTTGAACAGCCCGCTTCAGAGGCGCATCTGTCTGTAGTCCAACAATCTTTTCTTTGACCTGATTGATATAACCAGGCTCATGCGACGTGATCGAAGATATGGTGTTGACATCGATGTCGTGTACGCCGCCTCTTTCTCTCTCCTCCTTGAGCAGCCCGCTAACCTGATCCCATAGTGCAATGGTATCCTCAGTAGGATTTGCTAAGAAGTTTTCGTCGCCATCATAAGATGTGACATTCTGTTCTATAAAAGAATGAACGTCAATTTGCATCTGCCAACTTCCAGCTGCAAAACTTCGCCATGCTTCATTTGTTGTATTGTGTTTCACAGCTTCCTTTTCTTTCATCGCCATAATAAGCACCTCCGTGTTCTACTTTCTACTTTCTACTTTCTACTTTTAGATTAATGGTTTCTGTAATCATTCACTATGACATTAGTCACATTCAGCTATCGATTCTAATGATTCTCTATCAAGCTTCTTTACTAGGCGGGCATAATCCCCTTCAGTGCGGATAGATTGAACGAAATGACATCCAATCCCATGTTCTTCAAATGGAGGCTCACTAATTTTTGACCAGCGGAGTCTGTTCAACAGTGCAGAAACTTGGTAGCTTCCACTGTTAAGAAGACTTCCTATTCGAGCGGCACATGATCGATCATAGATCCCATGAAGTGGCTGAGATTTGCCATTTACCCAAGGAATAACCGCTTCTACACCTTCATGTTTGTATGTTAGCAGCAACTTGGCTGCATCACTTGATGGAAAAGGCATATGACAGCCGAGAATCCAAACATCGTTATTTTGAGAGAGTGAAAGTCCTGCATGCATGCCGCTTAATAAGCCATTGCCAGTAAAATAATCGGTAATGATACGAATATTACGGTCGACGGTTCGGAGAAACGGCTGTGGATCATTCGTAACGATCGTAATTTCATTGCAGCAGGACTGCATTTCACGAATTTGTTTCTGCAGCAAGGTTTCTCCGTCCACAACAAGGAAAGCCCGATTTGTACCATTAATACCATTGTGATTGCCGCCAGCCAAGATGACTCCGGACATCATGCTGATCACTCCTTCCTGATTGCCATTATAATTGCATCATTGATGATGTTTATAAAAGAAGCTGCCGACCCTTCAGATCGGCAGCCAAAACTGCGGTTACCTCGTTAGAAATTGCCGTAGAAAGCATTTCGATATACATCTGCTAGCTCCGTGACGAGCGGCATACGAGGATTTGCTGTCGTACATTGATCCTCGAAAGCACGATCGGCTAGATAGTCCACTTTTTCCTCGAAATCGGCAGGATCTACTCCAACGTCTTGGAATTTCTCTGGAATACCTAACGATTGATTCAACTTGCGAATAGCTTCAATTAAACTATTAACACCCTCTTCAGTCGTTCGAGCAGGAAGTCCGATCGTACGGGCAATTTCTGCATAACGTTCATCTGCGATGAAGTGGCTGTATTTCGGGAAAGAAGTAAACTTTGTCGGTTTCTGTGCATTGTAACGAATGACATGCGGCATAAGAATTGCGTTAGTACGGCCATGAGCTGTATGGTATTGACCACCCCACTTATGCGCTAAGCTGTGATTGATGCCAAGGAATGCATTCGCAAAGGCCATGCCAGCAATTGTAGATGCATTATGCATCTTCTCTCGTGCTACTGGATCAGCTGTATGATAGGATTTCTCCAAGTTTTGGAACACAAGTCGGATCGCATGAAGGGCTAACCCGTCTGTATAGTCGCTTGCCATTACAGACACATAAGATTCTATGGCATGAGTAAGTACATCCATTCCAGTGTCAGCTACTGCTGTTTTTGGCAATGTGTATACAAACTCTGGATCAATAATGGCTACATCTGGTGTCAGCTCGTAATCTGCAAGCGGATATTTCGTATGTCCTTCTTGCTTGTCAGTTATGACAGCGAAGGATGTAACTTCAGAGCCTGTACCCGATGTTGTTGGAATAGCTACGAACTGAGCTTTGTCGCCGAGACGTGGATATTTGTATATCCGTTTACGGATATCAAGGAACTTTTGCTTCAGCGAATGGAAGTTGGTCTCAGGAAATTCGTAGAAGAGCCACATCGCTTTTGCTGCGTCCATTGGAGAGCCGCCACCAAGAGCAATAATGCAGTCTGGCTTAAAGCTATCCATTACTTTTGTGCCCCGCTGCACTGTTTCAACAGATGGATCAGGCTCTACATCAGCGAATATTTCAACAGCAACCGGGTTCGCCCGTTTCCGCAAATAATATTCCAGCTTATCTACATAACCAAGCTTCACCATCATTTCATCTGTAACGATAAGCACACGGGATATATCAGGCATCTTCTCAAGATATTGAGTAGCCCCTTTTTCGAAATAAATCTTCGGTGGTATTTTGAACCACTGCATATTAACGGTTCGGTAAGCGAGTCTTTTCATGTTGAGCAAATTAACAGCCGAAACATTGGAAGTAGTCGAGTTATGTCCATATGAACCGCAACCAAGTGTTAGCGATGGTAAGTTCGTATTATATAGATCGCCAATAGCGCCATGTGTTGAAGGTGAGTTAACGATGACACGTCCGGTTTTGAGTCGGTTTGCAAAAGCTGAAATTATTTCATCATTATTCGAATGAATGACCGAAGAATGACCTAGGCCGCCGAAAGCAACGACTTCCGCTGCACGTTCTATTCCCTTCTCTGCTGTCTTCACTTTGTAGCAAGCCAGAACGGGACTCAGCTTCTCAGCTGATAGTGGGAATGCTGTACCTACACCCGCAAGCTCGGCAATGAGAATTTTCGTATCAGATGGCACCTGAATACCTGACATCTCTGCAATTTTCACTGCTGACTGACCGACGATTACGCCGTTTACTGCACATTTATCACTATGGATGACGAGCTTCGAAACGGCTTCTGTCTCTGTTTTATTCAGGAAGTAACAGCCGTTATCTTTCATAAGCTTGCGCACCTGGTCGTAAACCGCTTCTTCGATAATTACCGCTTGTTCAGAAGCACAAATCATCCCGTTGTCGAATGTTTTGGATAAAATTAGATCCGTTACAGCTTGCTTCAAATCTGCCGATTGTTCAATGAAGCAAGGCACGTTGCCAGGACCAACCCCTAACGCAGGTTTGCCTGTACTGTAAGCTGACTTCACCATCGCAGAGCCGCCTGTAGCAAGAACTAACGCTACATCCGGGTGGTTCATGAGCAGCTGTGTTGCTTCTAATGATGGCGATTCCACCCATTGCACACAATGTTCTGGCGCTCCATTAGCAATAGCAGCATCACGCAACGTTTTGGCTGATTCTGCACTACACTTCTGCGCCGATGGATGAAAAGCAAAGATGATCGGATTACGTGTTTTCGTAGCAATAAGTGCTTTAAACATCGTAGTTGACGTTGGGTTTGTAACAGGAGTTACTCCGGCGATAACCCCAACAGGCTCAGCCACTATGCGATAATTTTCAAACGTATTCTCCTCGATCACGCCAACCGTTTTGTCTTTCTTGATGCTGTGGTAAATGTATTCCGTTGCAAAAATATTTTTCGTAATTTTATCCTCATATACGCCGCGCCCTGTCTCTTCAACAGCCATCTTCGCGAGCATCATGTGTTTATCGAGACCAGCAAGCGCCATCGCTTGGACGATCCGATCAATTTCTTCTTGATTCATACCTAGGAAGGTTTCCTGCGCTGCTTTTGCACGAGCGACGAGTTTGTTTACTTCTTCTTGCACCAAAGATTGGGTTTCAATCTTATTTTCTTCTCGTTTACTATCTTTAACTGCCATACACTATTCCTCCTCGATGCAACTATTTGGAATCGTTTATCTGGTTGATGTCTTCATCATATCGGATTCGCAATCAACAAACTGTGATCTATATCACTACAATCTAACTAATTGCGTCCTATCTTGATCTATGAAAATAAGTAGTCAATATCCGTCAATATTTGATTGGCCAAAGGAAAAATAAGTTCTTCCTCCATTTGAAAGTGGCCACTCAGAATGAAGCAGCCTTGAGTCAAATGATCGCAGCCTTCCTTGAGCTTTTCCTTAAGTCTGGGATCTGTACATTCCTTATCAAGCTGCATAACGGCAATCAATGTGCGGCTTAATTGCAGGAAGGATTCAAAAAACTGTAGTGCCAGCTCATGATCCTTTTCGAGTACCCAAAGTGAAGGCAGAATGGTTGGTTCAGTTGACTTTCTGAAGTAACGCGAAAATACAGGAAACAATTCCTCGTCCTCCCACTTGGAATGCTGTTCCAAATCATGAAGCATCGCTTCCGCATGTAGACGTAAATCTTTTAGCAACTGTAATGCACCAAATCTGCCTGAACTGGACGCAGTCCTCATACTAAGTTCACACAAAATGTTGCACTTCGCCTTCAATTGCTCATGTTCTTCCTGTAAACGAATCGCCAATTGCATAAACGTACTTGGTCTTGACGAATTGATAGGGTCCAGCAACTCTACTTTTGATTTGGTATCAAACATTGATTTCACCTCCACTAATCATCGTTTCTCTATATAGTTTGAATTATAGAAGTTCCTCGGGTGAAACTCTGTGAGATAGGTCACTTAATCGCAACAAAAAGACTAACGATATGATGAGTGTTCGATAATATTCACATTTGTTGTATTACACTCACCTTTATGTAAGTACCTGTACTAAAAGTGCGTACTTACATATTTTTAGTGTTCGACTTATACTCAAAAAAGAAATTAACGTTTAGGAGGACAAAGCAATGAAAACACTCGTAGTCGTAACGCATCCAACTATAGAAACATCCGTCATCAATAAACGGTGGGTAGAAGAACTCCAAAAGTATCCAGAGAAATATACGGTTCATGACCTGCATAAGGTATATCCTGACGGAAACATTGATGTGGAAAAGGAGCAACAATTAATTGAATCGCATCCTAATTTGGTTTTGCAATTTCCTATGTATTGGTTTAGTAGCCCACCACTTCTAAAAAAATGGTTAGATGATGTTTTCACTTATGGCTGGGCTTATGGTTCAAACGGAGGTGACAAACTCAGTAATCGCAAAGTTGCTTTAGCCCTATCTGCTGGAATTAATAAAGAAGATTATAGTGAAGCGGGTAGATATCGGTATACACTTGAGCAGTTATTAACTCCTTTTGAAACAACCTTCTTATACTGCCGGGCAGATTATCGTTCGTTCTATGCCTTTTATGGTGCAGAAAATAATACGCCATCCCCAAAGGAAATGGATATAAGCTCACAGAATTATTTGCAGTTTATTAACAAAATGTAATTGGTAGCTTTAGTGAATACAAAAAAAGAAGTATTTCCTTGAGAAGGAGATACTTCTTTTGCTATTTCTACTATATAGTCAGTTATCCTGAGCCTGTAAGCTATTCTTCTCTCCCCACTCACACATCATATTCAAAATTGGAATGAGAGAAAGTCCACGAGCAGATAAGGAATATTCAACTTTTGGAGGTACTTGGGGATATTCCGTACGTATGATCAGATTATCTGCCTCCAGCTCTTTTAACATGATGCTCAACGTTTTAAAAGGAATTGTACCGATACTTCGCTTCAGCTCATTATGCCTCAACACTTTATTTTCAGCTAGCAAGTACATAATGATCATTTTATATTTACCGCCAATTAAAGATAATGTATATCCAAAGCCAGTTTCTTTCAGCCCAACGCCAGATGGAACACAAGTTTCGTCCACGAACGACACTCTCCTTTATTTATGTATACGCTCTTGATCTATACATTATTTTGCAATCATATTGACTGTTTGTAAAGTAATTCAGTTTGTAAGCTAACTTGGACATATAAGAACATATGTTCTGTGTGGTTAAAAAGGCCATTTTTGTTTCTGAAGTTAAGCGAAAATAAGAGGATCTTCTTACTTTTATTATAAATTTTTGATTTAGTTGGTGCGCTATTCAACAATTCCATGCTGAAATTTACTCTCCACTGATATAATTCCAATAGGTCAGGTCAATCGTGTAAAAAATGCTAAAATAACCGGACGAGAACATATGTTCCATTCCGTCAATCATAACTGTCTTTTCAGTAATATTGGGACGATAAAATATTTCTAGATCTTATATTTCAAAACGTTAACTGGAAATGGGATATTTTCGAACACCCAATCGTGTTGTATGTAGGAGGCGAAAAAATGGAAAGTAATTCTTTATTGCGTACTGATACAGAACTGGCCGAATTATATGGGCGGCATGCGGATATGGTGTACAGACTTTGCTACATCTATTTGAAAAATCCAATTGATTCAGAAGACGCCGTTCAATCTGTATTTCTGAGGCTGATCAAAAATGGAACGATATTTAATGATTTCGAACATGAAAAAGCATGGTTGATGGTAACTGCCAGAAATTATTGTAAAGACATTCTTAAAAATTGGTGGAAAACCCGTCGTGTAACTTTAGATGCGTTGCCTGAGGTTTCTTCTTGGAATGGCAATAAGCCATCAGGGAACGTTCTTGAAAGACTACTTTCACTTCCCGAAAAATATAAAACCGTTTTATACCTATTTTATTTCGAAGAGTATTCTGTAATAGAAATTTCAGAGATGTTAGGACGGAAAGAAAGCACGATCCAAACGCAATTAGCAAGGGGTCGTAAACGTCTTAAGATTGACTTAGGAGGGAATTCCTTTGAGCAACAAGAATATCAATCGTCTTTTTGAAGCTCTTACACCAAATAGCGAGCAAAAGGAGAAAATGTTACACACCATTTTAGAGCAAAGTCGGGATAACAATGTAAAGCAAAGCGGATTTGCTCCCGTCAAACGTCTAAGAACTCTAGTATTGGCTGCCATAATGATAGTTTGTTTAACTACAACAGCTTTTGCAGCAGCATATATTGGGTTAGATGAAGCTTTCTTGAAGTTTCTTAAACCAGTAGACGGTGAGCAGGCACAATACTTGTCAAATGGCGCTTATGCAGTTGATGAAACAGTGACTAACAAAAATGGATCGCTTACCATTAAACAGGTAATAGGCGATAGCAATCTAACCTATATCTTAATGGACTTTACTGCTCCAGAAGGATTTGTTCTAAATGCGAAACGATATCGGTTTTTGAATCCCAATATTAATGCAGGGTCTGGATCTTTCGGCACTGATTTTCATATGTTGGAGGATGGAAATTCGAATGATAATAAAATTAGCTTAGTCATGAGTATCATGACCAAAAGTTCGATAGTAGGTAAAACTGTTCATTTTACATTTGATGAACTGCAAGCAGCCGATCCGTTTCCGGGAATATTTGAAACAGTCATATCGGGCGATTGGCAGGCAACGGTTAAGTTTGACTTCAAGGAATATTCCAACCTATATGAGATCAATCAAAACATAGATATGTTTGGTTATGAGGCTATATTAAAATCGATCGTTGTCTCCCCTATTTCAATTTCTTTAAAGATTGAGAGTGAATATATAAAAGAGATTAGCGATGCTAATAAAGGCAGCTTAAAGGAAGTTGGTGAAAATGAAAGCTTGGATGACTACCCTATTACGATAAACTATAGGGATGGCACGTCAGAAACCACTAGTATCTTTAGAGGATTACATTTAGGAGATCTTCTAGTGGGCGAAATATTTACGATCAAAACGTTTGAAAATGTTATAAATGATAAGGAAATTACTTCTATCGTGTTTTTTGATAGAGAATTTTCGATTAATAACTAATCTACTCTACTATTAATTATACAAATTTAACCTCGGGATAATTCGCTGTGGGACCGATTATGAAATGATTAGTTTATTTGCTTGAAGTTAATAGCAAAATTGTAATATTAGATGTTTTTTCACTCCAATAGAACTCTAGTTTCACTGTAACCGACGAGAGGCTTATCTACGCTTCTATTTGCAATCTCTATCATTATGTATGGATCTCAATTTGTCGATCTTACAATAAAAAGCGCACCTTCCCTCGTTAACAAGGGTGGTGCGCCTTTGTTTATCCTACCTATTTCAATTATTGACCAAACTCAGCCTTAATAACATTAAACTGTTGTTCAGACGTATCTGCATGCATTGCATTTATACTTATAGCCATTACATGTTCCCCGCCTACCAAACCTCCCGCAAATGACGAACTGCCATGTATATTACCGCCATGTCCCCAAAACGTCTTTCCATTAGGCAGATTAACTCCAATCATTCCTAATCCGTATAGTCCAATCGGTGTCTCTACACCATTCAACATCTGCTGCAACGTCTCCGACTTTAATAGCTTGCCGCCTAACAATGCGCTATAAAATGTATTGAGATCCCTCCCCGACGAGATCATGTCCCCAGCCGCATTACCCCATGATGGATTTATTTCAGTGAAGTCTACTAATTTATTGTCCTTGCTACCAAATGGAATCGAATACCCTCTGGCATGCAATCCTGGAATATGCGATGAGCTTCCCGGCGAATACGTATCCTTTAATCCTAAAGGAGTAATAATTCGCTCCTTAACTTGCTGAGCATATGTTTCTCCTGTTACTTTACGAATAATTTCTCCAGCAAGTGCAGTATTCGTATTGGAGTATTCCCATTTCCCTATTTCTCCTGGGGCAAATGAAGGTTTAATCGCAAGTCCAGCTCCAATTAACTCCTCTGTACTGTAGTTGCGGAACGGCGTTTTCTCGTACTCGATTATAAACTTTTCCGTTGTATAGTTTGCTATTCCGCTCGTCATCTGTAGCAAGTCGCGGACTGTAATCTTATTACCATCGTATCCATTTCCTTGTACTAAACCTGGCAGCCATTTCTCTACCGTATCTTCCAGACTTAGCTTCTTCTCGTCTACGAGTTGTAAAATAACCGTTGCTGTAAATGATTTAGTTATACTACCGATTCGAAAGGAGTAATTCGACTTAATCGGATACGAATCATAGATGCTAGCTTGACCAGAAGCGTAAGACCAAGATTCACCACTTTTCATCGCTACGGCAAATATTCCCGGTGTGAGCTTATGTGCTGCTGCTTGATCCATCGCATGTTTTACATTGGATCGTGAATCAACAATCTCTTTACTCCCCATCTGCTGTTGCGATGATCGTCCATCTTGTGCGTTTGCTATCCCTTGCCCTGAAACAAGTATAGAGCTTGCCGTTACTGCCGCTGCCAGCATAATCATTGTTCTTCTTTTCATGTCATTTGCTTTTGAATTCATCATACTTCCTCACTTTCATTTTTTAAATTTGTCAAACACGTTCACCTTATGCTACTAAATTGCTTCCTTACACATTCATCATAAAGCGGCGAAATCTCATTTTTCTTACCTATTTCTTACTTCATTCTTACTTATCGGGAAATGATTACAATTGATCAGGTTTAAACTAGTTTTAATGCGACCAACTAGATTCAGATATATGTAGATTCAAAAAACTGTCCTACAAAGTCAGTAATGACTTAATAGGACAGCCTTATAATCAAGCGCTTATTTACTTTTGCAATGATATACCAAACTTAGAGCCCGCTTCACCTGCAAATACAATTCTACCGTTCTCCGGTAAAATGACCTCATTCTTGCCGCTGACCACTGTGTGGTTAATGCAAATTCCTGCTTGATCATATACAGCAAAGGCACCATTTGAAGGAAGCTTAACCGTCATGACCTTTCCTTTGGCGACGTCTGGAATTGAAAACCATTTACTATGACCGTCCGCCCCAATCGTTGTTGAAGATCCTTTACCTGTATAGAGCGGTTTTACAAATTCCTCACTAGCATACAAACTACCATATAGTGTGAAATACTCTACTCCATTTTTCTGAAAGAAGTTAATTTCCATCGTATCTCGACCAGCTAAAGTAGGGATTTGCAGATTAGTGACTGCTTTATTTGCATGAATGATTTTATTGTTAAACAAATAATCAGGAACATCCTTTGTCATATTCAATTGTACAATTGATCCACCGTTGAAATAATTCATCGATGAGTATTTCTCACTTATTACATAATACTTTTTGTTATTGCGCTTATCCCATGCGGCAGTTACTTCCGGCGATAACTCATTAGCTTCAAGCTTCTCTGCGATATACTCTGAAGATGCTATCTGTCCAAGCCCCGGTATGGATAAATAGGAGCGAGACCACAAGTAGGTACGTCCGTTTTTCTCAACAACAAATTTGTACTTTTCAGTGCCTTCCTTGTTCACAAATGAACCATCTGCCGTATACGTATACTTTTGAACAAAATTTTCAGCGGCTCCAAAACCAGATAGGGACAATTCACCATTAGCATTAATATCCACCTTGATTACTGCACTTGATCCAGTCCCATAAATACCGCTATGCTGGGACAATCCCTGTGGCATATTAGCTTTTATTGGAACACCGTGTGACTTCTCTGGTTTTCTTTCTTTAATTACACCTTTCTCTTGCAGCGCGCTAAGTAGAAGTTCATTTGCTACCAATTGATCTATTGCACTTGAGCCGCCTGAAGAAAGAACTGCTGCAGCCATGTTGTATTCCGGGAGAACAACTAACGATGAATGATAAGATATCGTATCTCCGCCTTTAGTAATCGCTTTAATCCCATATTGGCTGAATGGAAACAAGTTTACACTATCCCATCCTAACCCGTATGAAAAAGTCATATCCCCTTCTACCGGCCACATCCCTCTTTTATACTCTTCCTGTTCCATGGCTGTAACCCAATTGGCAGAAAGAATATTATCGACTTCTCCTGTGAAAATCTGTGAGAATTTAACGAGATCCTCCGCAGTGGAGTAAATACCACCAGTAGCAATAACATTATAATTTTCTGTAGGTAATTGTCCCTCATTATTAGGATGATAAACTCCCGCCATTGTCGATGAGTCCACAACATCCTGTGGTGATTTCGTATGTTTCATTTCTAGAGGCACTGTAAAATACTTGTGAATGAATGCTGTAAAGTCCATGCCGCTGACTCTTTCTACCAAAATCTCAGCTAGTGTAAAACTATCGTTGCTATATACAGAATATGCCCCTGGATCAGCTTTCAAGTTTTGCAGGGCTAATTGCTCTAACAAAGTATCATGTGCATAAGTATCATTATCTTCATATAAAGTTGCATTACTGAACGTAGAACCCATAATACCGGAAGAATGATTCAGAAGCATGCGAGGTGTGATTGCTTTGTAACGATTGTCTTTCATTTTAAAGTCCGTGATATAGTTTACTACAGGCAAATCTATATCCAACTTCCCCTGATCAACGAGCTTCATAACAGCCGCCGCAAGCACCACTTTGCTCGTTGAACCTATGCCATACATCGTATTTGAATGAAGAGGAATATTGTCCTTTATGTTGTTTTTGCCTGCATACCCTGAGACGACAATGTCTCCATCATCGATGAGTGCATATTGCACACTTGTATTCCCGTACGTTTCTGTTAGCAACTTCACTTTCTCAACAGTATTTTTTTTAGTCGTTTCAAAAGTTAATTTACTGCCTTTATTGGTATTTGCTTCGGCCAATGCTGAC
This sequence comes from Paenibacillus sp. L3-i20, assembly GCF_022180385.2. Classification (GTDB taxonomy): domain Bacteria; phylum Bacillota; class Bacilli; order Paenibacillales; family Paenibacillaceae; genus Pristimantibacillus. Next base: position 656,772 of record NZ_BQME02000002.1, on the reverse strand, counting down.
ATTGGGGCTATCATCGTTAACGCTAAGGTTAAAGTAACTATTAAAGTTCTTGTTCTACCTGTCCTCATCTTCATACCCTTTGTTTGTTTCATTCGCATTTCCTCCTATCATCGTATGGGACTTGGCTACCTTAAAGAGCCATTAAGGGAAGTTTACACGACGAAAATGACCACACTATGACGGCAATATGAACGGAGTATGAACAGACAAAAAAAGTTACGACACCACATGCAAGAATACTTGCACATGATGCCGTAACATTAAGGCTTACTTCATTTCTTTCATAAATGATCTGAAATGTTCAGTTATTGCTTTCGATTGAGTATGATGCAAATAATGACTTCCTTCAAGTGGAATCACTTTTCCAAGTTCAGATTTTTTGATCTGCTCATCATGCAATGATTTCCAATCTGGCCTTGCTTCATTGTTTGCTTCTACAAATAAAAGGATAGGAAGATTTGTTGGGAACGATAATTGTTCAGCTCGTTTAAAGTTTGGACTAATATGTTCCATTTCATTTAAAACAGTGGAGTTATTATTGACTTTGTTCGTAATCATTGTCATTTGTTTTACTGTTTCATCATCGAATGGAAGTCCATCATACGGGCTAGCACTTAGTTTCATTATCAATCTGTAAAAACCAGAATTTTTGAGTAGTTTAAACGTTCCTATTGGGAAATCAACATCCATCCCACCTTGCGTTGGCACACTTGTATCGATCCCCACAAAGGCACTCACTTCATCTCTATATTTGTTCACATATTCTAGTCCGTAAATGCCTGCAATAGAGTGACCCATTAGAATAAAACGGTCAATATTTAAGCTCTGCAAAGCCTCATGCATTTCACTTACAATATTTTCAGTCGTTCGTTCCTTTTCAGTTAAATCACTTAATCCATAACCAAATGGTTCAATCACAACTACTTTATAAAATGGTGACAGCTCATCTACGAGCAGCTTGAAGTCAAGAGCTGGTGTTGCAGTTCCATAACCAGGTAGGAGCACGATTGTTTCGTCACCTTCTCCTTGTACTAAAACATTCATTTGTTTCCCATCCACAGGAACTAATTGGCCATACGTTTCTATCTTTCCTAGTTCCGATTTGCTACTAATCTTATGAACGATAAAAACAACAGCTATAAAAACAACTATCAAAATAATCAAAACGGCTAATGACTTAAATAAAATATTCATCGCTTTTTTCATTTTTGGGTTCATCTTCTTTTTCATTACCTCATTATTTGGATTCAATCTCATCTGCTCCTGTCATCGTCTCTGTATGGGGCAACCTTAACGGGCTACTACGGACAGCTTATACGACGAAGATGTACTCACTATGACGGCAATATGAACGGAGTATGAACAAGCCAAAAAAATGCCACGATTTCACACGTGCAAAGAAGTTTGCACGTGTGAAATCGTAGCATGGAGAACACATTGTATACGATTCGAATGCTACCTTATGTCTTCTAACTACTCTATCGATGTTGTAATTGGCAAAATGACGATGATTGTTGTGCCTTGACCGAGCTCACTTTCTACTCGAATATCCCCATTATGAAGAGTGACGATCTGTTTAACGATGGCAAGTCCCATACCGCTCCCGCCATACTTGCGACTATGTGAGCGATCTGCTTTAAAAAACCTTTCGAATATACGCTTCTGATCATCTAACGAAATACCAACGCCTGTGTCAGATATTCGAACTGTCACGTTTTTGATATCTTGCTTGATGCTGATGCTAATGATGCTGTCATCAGTAGAAAATTTGATGCTATTGCCGAGAATATTCATCCATACCTGGTTTAATTGATCATAATCAGCCAAAAGGCTAACATTCTTCAAATTCAGCTCGAAACGAATATTCCGCGCTAACCACAACGGCTGGATCGCAACGATGACTCGTCTGATCTGTTCATCTAAGCTGAAAGTTGTGAGCTGTAGTTTCTGTGAATGTGATTCAAGTAAACTCAGCTTTAGCAGACTATCGCTCATCTTCGACATCCGATCTGCTTCTGTAATAATAATATCGAGATAACGACTTCGCGTATCATCGGAGATATCCATTTGCTTAAGCGCTACAGCGTAACCAGATATTGAGGTAAGAGGTGATTGTACCTCGTGTGACACGTTCGCTACGAATTCCCTCCTCATCCCCTCAAGATGCTGCAAATCATGCATCATTCCTTCAAAGCTTCGTGCCAATGCACCTAGCTCTCCCGTTTGCTTAATATTGAGCTTGACGTTGAAATCACCAGCTGCTATACGCCTAGTTGCTTTTGTCAGTTTTTTGATCGGTCTTACTAGAAACATAGCTGCTACCAGAATCATCAAGCTTCCTACTAACAACGAATAGGTCAAAAAGAATATAATCCATTTTACGGCAAATTGGGCAGTAGAGGTAACTTTCGGCTGAACAAATATAGCTTTCCTTTCTGCTTCCGTTCCGAGCGGCAATCCTATTAAAAGACTAGCAAGTCCCTTTGGATCTAATTGAACGATCTCTCCATTTATTGCCTTCGTTATATTCTCCATAGTTACCTCGGAAGGTTTGTCTCCCTTAATCGCGCCGAAAGATTGGACTTCACCTGTATTATCGTAAATTCGAACATGATAGGACGCAAGCTGTTTCATTCCATTTATGTATGAATTTGCCTCATCTAACGGGAATGATTCATAAAGCCGCACAATATCCTGTGTGAAATGAAGTGTAGAAAAATTCGAAAAATTGTTTAACTTATCCTCAAAAATCCATGTTGCAATAAAAAAAGCAATAATTGTGCCGCCAATCACGGAGGCTAGAAAAGTCAAAACTACACGAGTATATAAAGATTTAATCATAGGGGTACCTCAAGCCGATAGCCAAGCCCTCGTACCGTCTCAATACGAAAATCGGGTGTAGTTGCAAAGCGTTCGCGCAGCCGTTTAATATGTACATCTATTGTTCGATCATCTCCAGCATAATCGATCCCCCAAATTTGCTCGATCAATTGCTCGCGTGTATAGACTTGTCCCGGTGTTCCAGCAAGTTTATAAAGTAATTCAAACTCTTTGAGCGGCAACGAAAGCGACTCCGTCCCTCTCATTACCTTATATGTTTGCCGATCAAGCATAATATTGCCGAACTGAATCGATTGCGTTGCACCAATCCGGTATCGTTTCAGCAGCGCCCTAACACGAACCGTGAGCTCTAGCGGATCGAATGGTTTCGTCAAATAATCATCCGCCCCAAGTTCAAAGCCTTTCACTTTCTCCCATGTTTCCCCCCTCGCTGTGAGCATGAGTAATGGGAGATCAGCATTAACTCTTCGGAGCTCCTTGCACAATGTCCAACCATCCATAATCGGCATCATGATATCAAGCACAACTAGATCAATATGTTTCAATGCAAAGACGCTTAATGCTTCTTTGCCGTCTGAAGCTTCAACTGTTTCGAATCCGTCATTACGCAGAAATAAACACACTAGTTCACGAATGTTAGCATCGTCATCAGCAACCAGTATAGTAGGCATTCGTTCCCTCTTTCCTAGTTTCCATCTTTTAACTAAGTAATAATTATACTATATTATTCCGAAGAAGCTGACTTAACGTTTGTAGATTCATCAAGTAAGCTCCTTTGCTCAACGCTTTCTTCAAAAAAGATATTTAACAACACCTGTTTCAAGGTATAAGAAACTGAATGACTAACTTGGATGCCTCTGCGCGGGATAACGTTTTCTTGGATCTGAACGTTCCATCCGAATAACCGCTAATCCACCCTGCATTTTTTAAACGCATAATGGAGAAAACTGCCCAGTCGGGCATATCTAGGTGATCGGGATATGGCGCATCGTAATTATAAATAGGAACATCAGCAAATAATGGTGTACGTCCTAGAATTGTTACCGCTTCGGCTCTGTTTATCGTTCGTTCGGGATGAAAGTACCATTTGCCCTCCTTTTCCTCGCCTTTAATAAGCCCCGCATTTGTTAACGCATCTATATACGGCTTGGACCATGATTCGGGAGATATATCGTCATAGTACCGAGTCGGCTTATCGCTTACTTCCAGCCCAAGTGTTATGGCGAGGAGTTTCGCAAATTCCTGCCGTGTCATCGAGGCGTCAGGCTTGAATCTTTGATTTCCTGGACCTTCAACAATACCCAAATGATTCATTACTTCAATCGGATGATGTCCCCAATGCGATTTGGGTACATCTAGAAACGTATCGAACCTATCGACTACAAAATCGCGTATCAGTTTGGTTTCATTGTTAGAAGTTTTATCTTTTTTAACGACAACAGTAATGTGGTGAAAGCCGTCGTTCAGATTACTCGGATTAATAATAAATGGTTCATTCAGCATCCCATTTCCAACAAATTGGTCATCTAGGTATACCTTCACATCTTCAGCCTGTCCATTCAGAGATCGAATGCCCAAATCAAATGGTTCTTCAATCGTTTCGAAAGTTTCAAACCGCCGCAATGCAACCCACGGGGGATCCATCTCAGTAAAAAGAAGACTTTTAGCTTTAATGGTTACATGCACAGGGTCAGTTTTTCCCCGGTCTCCGTTAAATACATACTCCATATACAAATCATACGTCCCTGTACGAGGCAATGTAAATTTTCTTTCATACACCTCAGATTGTTCTATTTTAACTATTTCTTCTCCATTTGCTGGATCAACAATCGTCAAACGAATCGCATTCGTTATCATAATATTGCTTAATGTTATCAATATTGGTCCTTGAAAAGCGACAAACTGAAGTTTGTTTATCTGTTTTCGATCAATATCAGTGAAATGTGTCTCAATCAATACTCCTGATAAATCCGCTGGCCCGTTCATTTTAAGTGATTGCTTTTGCAATACTGTTTCATTCGAATTGTAACTATTCCGAGAAAGTTCATTTTCGGTTGAACGATGTTCGTTAACATTCGAGTTCATCAAGTAAGCAACAGTAATAGCACTACCAAGCACACAGAATACAATTATCGAAAACAATTTTTTATTCATTAAACCACTCTTCCGTTTTAGTGGTATTGTTCCCAATATTGTAAAATGTAGTTGCCTTATTTCAGGATTAAATCATCCTCTCATGTTAAGTTGCTACCTCCCTCCTTACAAAAAAGAGCCCCACCATAGACACTATAGTGGGGCTCACTAATCATAAAATTAATTTATAACGTTTCCTGTTAAATCACACTTTTTTAAACTCGATCCAATCGATTTGCAATCCCGGTTTAACGAAATCAAGCTTCATTTCATAGAGACCTGCTTCCAACTCAACTTTAACAAGTTTTTGCTTCACCCATCTGCCATCTGTTCCATTTGTTTGTATTGTCGTCATTAATTGATTGTTAAGCGTTACGTTACATGCACTTTGAGCCAATTCAGTTTCCAGCGACATCATATTAACAAAAATTCTATATACACCTGTTTGTTCAACATTAATATAGGTCGATCCGACATTAGCAGGTTTGATCATAGTATCCTGAGATAATAATTGCACGTTCTCAAGTGAACGTGATGGTATAGCAGCAAAAGTCTCAACCTGCTCTTCAATGACTTGTTCCCTTCCGAACACAGGTGCTTGCATTAAGAACTCACAAATATTTATTGCACAGCGCTGTAACTCTCCACGAGTAAGGGTACCATTTGCCAGCGATTCTATCGTATTATCATCCCATGCATTCGTTTCTGCACCATAATTGCTGACGACCATATAGAGATCATTTTGAGCTCGAACCATCCAATTTGTAAGTTTCCGATCTGCAGGTCCGCCATGAACAACATCGTTCATAATTGCCCACCAATCGGTCATCACGATACCTTTAAAGCCCCATTCTCCACGCAAAATGGTCGTATTTAGATCATAATTGGATGCGGCCCAATGTCCATTAATTGGGTTGTACGACGTCATAATTGAATTCGCACCGCCTTGTTTCACAGCAATTTCGAACCCTTTCAAATAAATCTCACGCAAGGCACGTTCAGACACGACAGCATCTACCTTGCTGCGATGTTTTTCCTGATTATTGCAGGCAAAATGTTTTAGTGTAGCATTAGATCCACCCTTCATAATACCGCGGGTACAAGCAGCAGCTATAACGCCAGAAATTAGCGGATCTTCTGAGAAGTACTCAAAGTTACGTCCATTCAGCGGACTACGACGAATATTCATACCTGGTCCAAGTAAAGCATCTACATTGTTGCTAACTAATTCTTTGCCCTCCATAACATAGAGCTCCTCGACCAAATCGACGTTCCAGGTTGCTGCAAGCAATGTGCCAATTGCAATCTGAGTCGCCTTCTGCCCGCTATCCATTCGAATTCCAGATGGGCCATCTGCTGTACATCCTACTGGAATTCCGTAGCTGAACAAGCTGTCGCTTACACCACCGAACGCTGATGCCGTACCAGAAGTAACAAGTGGACTGCTCATACCTTCGCCTCTCACAATTGCAGCTAGATCCTGATCGCTAAGTTGCGCGACGAATGTTTCTATACCAATTTTCCCGTCATAAACATCTCGCAGTTTATATCCTTTATTTCCCGTTTGCTCGATCGTTTCTGGAAGGTTCTTTTCGATCCGTTCTGCCATCGATATTTTGCGAGTTGGTACCTCTTCGAAAATAAGTGTATAAGTGCCATCTTCATTCCGAACACCTGGCTTCATTCTTGTGAAGCCCTCTTTTGGAGCCATAGCCTCTTCTAATACATTTACAACTTGAAGCTCGTCAATAATGAAGCCACGTTGTCCTTCAATCATTACATCCTCTAGTTGTTTGACACTATTCCCTACATAAAAACAATATTCACCTGCTTCAAGAACATAAGTAGAAGAATGACCCGTCACGCCACTATCATCATAAGAAGCCATAGAATGAAGCGAGAAACTTATTGTTACACTTTGAGATTCGCCTGGTTCAAGAAGCTTTGTCTTCACAAATGCTGCAAGCACCTTGGCAGGTTTTCCAAGTTTTCCTTGCGGAGCTTCATAATAAACTTGAACAACCTCTTTACCAGCAAAAGAAGTTCCCGCATTCGTTACGGTTACGGCAACTTCTATATATTTTCCGTCCTCTTTAACAACTAGTTTGGCTTCTTCGTGCTCGATATTGAAATGGGTATAAGACAATCCATAACCAAATTCGAACTGAACTTTATTCGGGCAGAACGTCTCAAAATAACGATATCCGACATAAATATCTTCTTCATAAACGCTTCTAAATTCATTGCCATAATTGCGAGTAGAAGGATAGTCTTCAATGGAGTAAGCAATCGTATCCGTTAGCTTACCGCTAGGTGTCACGTCACCAGCCAGCACATCAGCAATCGCATTACCGCCTTCCATTCCGCCATGCCAAGCATAAACTACACTTGCAATCGGGAAGACATAGTTATCATCATTCATCCAACTCATATCAATAATATTTGATACATTCAGTACAACAATTGTTTGGTCAAAATAAGTTGTTACCTGCTGTAACATAGCCTTTTCTTCCACTGTGAGTTGGTAGCTGCCTGGTGCGTTTGCATTATCTTGATCTTCTCCTGCAGTTCGTCCAATGACAACAATTGCCTTATCCGAATTACTTCTTGCAGTTGATACTAGCTCATCTGTTAAAGGCATTTCAGCTTGGTGCCAGGGCTCTGCTGCCCAGCCGCCGCCACCATTATCAAATGGATTTTTTTCTATCCATTCTGTGTATACAGTTGCTAATTGTTCATTAATTGTAACGTTCTCTTTACTCCGAAGACCGTCTAATAGATTTGTTGTATATGCAACATGAACACTACCGCCTGATCCAGTACCGCTGCGATAATAATTAGTTTGAATTCTACCAAAGATAGAAACTTTATCATTGTTTTGAAGCGGAAGAGCATGTCCTTCATTTTTCAACAATACTGCGCCTTCTGCTGCTACTATTCTACTAAATTCAGCAAAACCTTCTAATGGAATTCCTTGTGTTTGAGTACTCATAAGCTGCCTCCCAGTTATCATTCGAGTAGTGGTAACATCCCTTGAAGGATGAAATCGAAACGTTTCGATTAGTATAGCATATCAACATACATTTTAAAATTCGTTTATTGTGAACGAGTAATGAAAACCCTAGAAACTCTTTCAACTGATACTAGATTCTTATTATCTGGGACATGTATAAGTGAATAAAAAACAAGCTGATTCCGGTATAAGACCGTCGTCAGCTTGTTTCTTAGCGATATTTTTCAACATCTACTAAAGCGGGGTTTAATTTCTAACGGGGTTAATGATTTAAGCCTACTATTATTATTGAGCTTGCCACAAAGCTGCTGTTGTACTCGGCTCCCAACCAGTTAGTGAAGTATGCGGTTGAAGACATTTGTACGTCACGCCATTATAAGAAACTAGTGCATTCACTGCATAAGCAGTGTTTGCAGCCCATGGTGTAGCAGCAGAAACTTGTGCAGTTGTAACGGTAACAGCATTACTATTACCAGATTCATTTGAAGATGGATCAATAGCACGAACAGTATACGTGTACGATGTATTCGGAGTCAGACCCGTAATATACCTACTGGTAGCCGTACCCGTTACAGTTGCAACCACAGTCGAGCCGCTATAAATGCGATAACCTGCAATGCCTGCTGCATCAGTAGATGGATTCCACATCAATGTGAGTGAAGTCGTACCCGCTGGTCCCATAACGTGTAATCCCGTCGGGTTGGTTGGCGGAGTTACATCGTTCGCAAGTGGACTGGTAGTAACTGAGACGCTGTTGCTGGCGGCAGAGCGATTTCCGGATGGGTCAACAGCTTTAACTGTGAAAGAAAAGGTCGTTCCCGCAGTCAAACCGGTTACAGTTGTGCTCAGCTGGTTGCCTAGTACAGTAGCGACTGGTGTTGTGTTCGATCCAGCATAAATTTCATAATTTGCAACTCCATTTGCATCTGTAGATGCGCCCCATGATAATGCAGCAGTTGTTGTACTAACTGCACCCGAAGTCAAACTCGCAGGTGTTGTAGGAGCTATATTATCGACTGCTCCAAATTGTACATCAATAGCGTTGTACCATGCATTTGGTGTGTTAGAAATATCCCAAACAGCTAGAATGATATGATAGCCTGTTCTAGCAGGAACGTTACAACTGTGGGACAATGTTGTTGGAGGCGCTTGCCCGTTTCCTTGAACTGTACAGAACGGTGTAAGATCAAGTTGTGCACGAGTTAGCGGCGCATTAGGATCCCAATTAGCTTTAGTAATAAAATAACGATAGCTCGTTGTTGCGTGAGGTGCTGTAAATTTCCAAGTAAATGTATTTGTACCACTGCTTATAGTTGCTTTGTGCCAACGTGTGGCTGTTTGTGCATCGAGATTTGCAAAGCCAGCTAGGCCTGCGCTCGCGATTTTCCCGTCAGCTGGACCAGCTGCTGGAAAATTTTTTAAACCTTCAAGACTTTGCGGCTCATGAACGATGCTGCCGCAGTTTGTATTTAGACCTGTTTTACATTTTATAGCCCGGCTGCCTGGAGAATCCACATAACCGTGAGCAGAAACCGACTTGGAAAACGCAAGCATACAGGCTAATATAAGCAAAGCACCACCGCAAACAACCAAAATACGCATCATAAGATTCGAATTAAATTGAAGTTTCATTGTCATTACATTACCTCCCAGGTTTTTGGTATGGTATTGGTATCCACCCATCTCCTAACATCAAGTAAAGTAGCGTTATTAATTGCCTCCTTTCATCCACGTGCACAGACAAAACAACGTCACATTACTAAAAAGATATCAGCTCCTTATAAATCGATTTATATAAACTCTTATGAGCTTATACACGCTTTGGATGCATAATAGTTGAATGAATTGGGACTGTTTTGAAAAGACAGGATGGGGTAGGGTCAAGCGCTATGTTACTTCTTTCCGGATGTATGGACCGACTTTTTGCTAAGTCAAATGATCCTAGTTCGGATACTGGCTGAGGAATGTTGAACAACTCTATCATAATGCAAGCGCTGTCATATTTGCACTGATATTTTAGAACTATTATTAATAAGGTCGAACTAGGTCCTTCCTATACTCTCAATGTCCTACATAAATGATAGTATAGGTCTGAAAAGTTCAACCTATTAAGTGTATAGTCACGGAATTTATGACGAATGAAACATCATTACTAAGAAAAAACACTAATTATGATAGAAACTATCATAACTTAATTCGGCTTTTATTGACATTTGAACAAGTGAAAGAATAGCTAATTTATGTTGCCCAACAATAGATGAGGGTCCCCTCCCCGCTCTCCTTCTTTATTATGAGGTAGTCGGACTTCAAAGAGCGTACGTATCAAATTGCTTTGTGCGGAAATTGTACCTTGATGTTGCGTCACAATTTTTTTGGCAATAAACAAGCCTAGGCCAGTACTACCTTCGTGATACGTTCGCGCTTGATCACAAACAAAAAACATATCGAATATGTGCGGCAGCTCTTCCTGTGGAATACAAGCACCATAATTAATCACTTGGATCACAACCTCTTCCCCATCGAGATTGCAATGAATATCTATAAAATGACCATCTGTTCCATATCGAATCGCATTCGTCAGCAGATTTTCAAATACCCGTACCAATACCTCTCCGGCACCTAAAACCTTCAAATTTGGAGTTATATTCAACCTAGTTGTAAAGCTGTTATTTTCAAAAACAGGATATAACTCCTCATTTAATTGGATGAGAAGCTCGCTAATATCAAGCGACTTATTTTCAATGGGAAGATTGCCGTAGTTCATCCGAATAACTTCGAACAGTTCATCAATCAGCTTTGCCAATCGTTGAGATTTAACAAAAGCGATATTCGCATAGTGTTTTATTTGCTCATCGGACAATTGATCTTCCTTAAGAATTAAATCCAAATAACCTAAGATGGAAGTCAGTGGCGTTCGCAAATCATGAGCCAAGTTCATCACTAATTGCTCCTTGCTACTCTCTGCAAAATCTCCTCTCTCCAATGCTTGCTGCAATTTTTCACTTGCTAGATTAATACTTTTCGCAATATCCCCGAATTCATCCTTTGATGGAATAACAACAACACTTTGAAAATTTCCATTTGCGAGCTGATTAATTCCGTTGGAGATATCTCGGAAATAAGCAACGTACCGTTTCGTAATAAGAAAATAAAACAAAAAGGAAAGCGGAAAAAAAATAAGCAAAAAAACATTGATGTCCCCTACTTCCCTTATAAAATAACGGATTTTAGTAGTGGGATCTTCGATCTTCGTCTGGTAATAATAAAATTTGAGCGCTCTATAGATCAGATAGGTAATTGTACCTGAATAAAGCATGCTTAAACCAAATAACACAACCATTTTAAACCTAAAACTTCGTATTATATTAGCCATTGAATGTATATCCAACTCCCCACACTGTTTTGATCAATTTGCTTTTATGATTGTCTTCCCCTAGTTTTTTGCGCAAAGTACGAATATGTACGCCAACCGTATTGCTACCACCGTAATAGGCTTCGCCCCATACCTGTTTAAAAATATTTTCCGAACTGTAGACTTTTTTAGGATAACTAGCAAGCAGATACAAAATATCAAACTCTTTCGGAGTTAGTTCAACCGTTTCGCCGTACAGGAGTACGGTCCGTTCTTCGACATAAATGATCATCCCACCCGCTTCCAAAGTAACTTTGTTTACTTGTTGCGATTGATTAAGCTGTAAATACCGCCTCAACTGAGCATTGGCACGAGCAACCAATTCCATTGGATTGAACGGCTTGGTCACATAATCATCTGCTCCTCTTACTAGTCCCGCAATTTTATCGAGATCGGTCACTTTGGCACTTAAAAAAATAATCGGCAGTTGATGATGTTCCCGAATTAGTCTTGTTACTTCATAACCATCGAGTTTGGGCATCATTATATCTAAAATAGCCAAATCAATGATATTCGTTTGAACAGCATGTATAGCTTCTTGCCCATCACTTGCTTTAATGCAGCGATAACCTTCTTTTTCCAAATGAAACGCGATCAAATCAGCAATCTCGGCTTCATCATCAGCGATTAGAACGGTAGTCGACTTCATTCATTCCCCTCCCCATGAACCGTAACAATAACACCGTCCACATTGTTTCCAGAAATCTCATAGTGACCATTCCTTGGCACTAGTATGGACGTATTTCTTGAAACGGAATAATAGGAGATTTCATAATTTTGCTGATCTATAGTAGTCGTAACAATCATCTTTTCCTTCAAAAAATTCAAGTATTCTTCCAATACAAAATTATTTTCCTGCATAATTGCACTATGCGGCAAACCTACATACCGATAATGCCAAGGCTCATACATCGTTCCTGTTACTTCCGTTTTGTCCTCTGGATAACGTAATATAAATCCATATTTCCATGCATTATCTTTCAACCATTTTCCTTCTGGTGCTTGATCCATCTTCGCTAAAGCCGAACCAATATCAATCGATAAACCTAAGTTATGTTCGCTATGGCCGGCTGGCATTGCAACTTCTGGACCCAATTGTTGATAGAGCTCGTGTTGACTTTCCATATCTCGATAACCGCTGTTAATTATAAAATGATTAACACCATCTTTTTCTGCAGCCTCAATCATCGTTGAAAATTTCTGCAACAAGTTTGGAGACAATTGAATGGTGTCATCCATTAAACCAAACCCATCGAATAATTCCTCGTTCTGAGATAAATGGATCACATTAGATTCTGAATCCCATTCTTGTATAGGAATATCTTTATTCACCAACAACAAATTACCCTTGTAAATCTGATCTGATGTTACTTTAACTGCCTTTAAGGCATGATCGATCCTTTCGGGAGTCGTAGTCACCTTTGGAGCTTCACCGGTATCTCTTAATGATATCTCGCTAACGATATTTGGGTATTTTTGAGCAATCCCAGAACCCAGTAGTAAGCACAAAACAATTCCAAAAATCCACTTCTTCATCTTAAGTTTCCTCCTATTTAATCTGTATCTCTACAATAGGGAAAACTAATTAAAAACAATTGTGTTAAGTATGAGGTTTTTCTTAAATTTCCATAATAAATAGTGATGTGATACGCTCGCCATAAATGTCAAAAAGCCCCCCGCTTGAGAAAAAAGTGAGGGCTGTTTGGCGTTATTCATTTAAGTAGATGATTATTCGGCTTTGGATTAATTTAGCCACATCCTTAACAGACTTTTGACCGCTAAAAAATGCGATAGCCTCATCGTAAATAATCGATACCACTTTAGCGTCCACATTTGCATAGCGATTTGCTGAATTAATCGTCACTCTGAATTGCTCAAAGTCTTCATCCGGCACTTTGGCTTGTTCCTCGTTAGCAAGCTTAAACGTTCCGCTTTTAATTTGTGCTTGAATGTTATCAAACTTCTTTTCATTCAAAGCTTTCAATAGTGAAAACCCTTCTCTTTCTGCTAGCGATTGTGCTTCTTCTGATAATAAGAAAGCTACAAACTTCCAAGCCTCCTCTTTAACTGAAGAGTTGGCATGGATCGCAAGTTTAGATGATGTTACAATTCTAGCTTCACCAGATTGTCCTTCCCCATGTGGTCTTTGCAGCAAATTCGGATTAGAAAATAATAGATACGGTCCATCGATGAAATCTGCTGGAGAGAACATACGAGCAGAATTGAACAACGGATTTTCATTTTCTACCGGAGTCGAAGACAACACGTTATCATCATACATCTGTTTGATGTGCAACAGCATATTCTCAAATAAGGGAGATTCAAAGTTTGCTTTCTGATTAATAGGGTCGACGAATTCATTGTAGCTGTCCATTACCATTTCTTGAAGGATCAGTTCTGGTGGGTTATTGGTTAACGCATACCGATGATCTTTGCCTTTCTCTTCTTCCTCACTCATAAGCTGCTTCGTAATGTCGGCAAACTGTACCCAGCTCCAGTTTTTATCGTTGACCTTCACACTTGTATTTTCCAGAACTTCGCCATCCCCAATGAATGCACTCAGAGAGAATGCGGAAGGCATCGTATATAAACCTCCATCTATTTTTGATGCATCCAAAATGTTCATCTGCAAATCATCTTTATTAATCGTTTTGTCTTGATCCAGCCATTCACTCATGTCCACAAGCAGCTTTTTGTTGATATACTTTCCTTCAGGCAAGCTGCTTGTTTCGATAATATCAGCGCCTTTTCCAGACAACATAGCTGTATTCGTCGTTTTTATATAATTTTCTAGATCGCTGAAACCTGCCCACTCTTGACCCGGTTGCTTAAAATATTGGAATTGCAGATCTATATCTGGATATTTCGCCTCGAATTTTTTCTCTGCTGCCTCGTAAAATGGGTCAGGCATCTTAAGTGATAATGTGACGACTGCTTTACCATCTTTTGTTTTAGACTTTTCTTTATTCGCCGTATCCCCACTGCTTCCAGCGCTGCAAGCAGTGGTCACCGCAAGCAGCACACAGCTAAATATAATCCCTAATTGCATTTTCAAAGTCATGGTTTGAGCTCTCCTCTATCATTTTTTTATTAACGTAACTAGCTCTGCCTATTGCAGACGAACTCGATTATTATCCTGTAAAGGCTCGCTGCTTTCCAAAATAATCAAATCATTTTCATATACATTATCCGATTGGATCATTGTTTCCTTATCATTTTTCTCATTGGAATGGATGCGCACTTTATGTACTACAAAGTCATTTCCAAGTGCACCTCTCTGCTCTTCAATTTTGTAAATAAACATTCCTTCGCGATCTTGATGAATCGCCTCATTAGAAATTAATAGACCATTCTGCTTTGATTTTTTCGTCAGTTTGATATGGGCTTGCTCACCCCCAATCAGAGCAGAGTCAGTGACCTTTACATGAAGAAGCTTCTGTTCTATCGTCTCCGTGTTGTCGGACTCTTTAGCAGATGAATACCCCAAACGCGGCTCTACATCCTTCAATTCTATAATTTCTCCTTCTATTGTCTTCGTCTTTTTATCCGACTTCACTTGCACCTTGACTTGCACTTTATCTCCTAGTGAAATGTCTAGGCTCGACAACAAATCAGCGTCTGCCATAAACGTAAATTGATAACCGTGACTAAGGTTCGCGATCACGACATCAGATTCTCCCGATGACGATAATCCTTCTAAAGCACTAACTTTCGTGATAAATCCATCAAATGGAGCTGAAAGCTCCTTATCGTTAGCTAATTTAACTTTCATTTCGTCAATTTTTCTTTCCTGTACGCCTATATCGAGTTTTTGCGTCTCTATGGTGCGACTTGCATTCCGAATCTTGATTTCGTCGCCTTCCATGCTAATGAGAATAAACTGATCATGAAATTGCTGCAGAGCAATTTTTTGCTTTTTCAATTGAGCTTCTTCATCTTTTAATTCACGTTCAGCAGATTGACTGTCATAGGATATAAGTTTTTGCCCACGCTTCACACGATCTCCTTCCTTTATGAAGATTTCTTTAATTTTCCAATCCGATGGATTCACTAATTTAACTTCAACAAGCGGCTGAATATTGCCACTGCCTTCAAGAGTATGAACAACACTACCCATTACAGATTGTTCTGCTCTTACTTTCGGTAAAGTGAGCGATTGCAGCGTATTGCTGAGCAGTGTAAAAAGAACTAACAACAACATAAACACAGTAAACAAAATCCCAATTATTCTTTTGCTCCGACGATCTTTAAGTTGTTCATTTAACCTCATTTCCACATCATCTTTCTCCTATCAGCAGAATCTATCCTTTAATGCCAGACAACTGAATGCCTTCTATGAAATAGGACTCAGCATATAGAAACAACAGAAGCATTGGAGTCATATAAAGCATTGATGCAGCAAAAGCAACACCTAACTCATCCTCATTAATTGTTGCTAAATAAACCGATAACGGTTGCTTAAACGGATCATCTAGAAAAATAAGAGGCTGCTCCACCATGTTCCAATAATCAACAAACAATAAAACAATAAGTGCAGCTATACCTGGCTTGACCATTGGAACAATAATTGTGCAAAATATGCGCAAATGCCCGGCTCCGTCAAGCTTCGCCGCTTCAATATAGGCATATGGTATGTACAACATGAATTGCCTAAGCATAAACACGCCAAATGCTGCGAAAATACCTGGCAATATAATCGCATTTGCGGTATGAAGCAGTCCCAACTTATCCGCCATAATATAATTCGGCACCAACGTGACTTGAAACGGCATAAGCATGGTCAAAACATAAACGAGGAACATCGTTTCTCGACCACGAAATTTCAGCTTTGAGAATGCATAAGCAGCCAGCGCCGCTACAAGTGTCTGTCCAACGATAATCGGGACAACCAAAAATACGGAATTCCAAAACATGATTAGAAATTTCGGGCCGCTTACCAAAATTTCACCGTATTGCTCCAATGACAATAAGTCCGGCAAAAGTTTCAAATTAACGAACGTATTCGTATCGTCAAGGGACGTCTCATTCATTTCTCCTATTAACCCATAATTGATACCTATTTCTTGTTCAGTCATGAGTGAATTGGTAAACGTAATAACAATTGGGAAAAGCAGCACTACTGCAATGACAAACATAAAGCCGGTTAATGCACATTTTTGTAATACCTTTCGTGTACTTTGCAATCCATTCTCCTCCAGCCTTATTCCATAAACTGCCGGAAACGGCGTTCTATCGTAAACAGTACTAATACAATGATTAAAATGCAGGCTACCATTAATGTTGCTGCAGCAGTCATCTTTTGAATGTCCAGCGACATAAACATGTTGTTCATATAATGCTGCAACATATATATACTTTCGTGTGGGTAATCGCCAGCGATTAAATACGTTTCCCGAAACACCTTGAATGAGTTAATGATAGACATCAACACAACAAAAAACATTGTAGGGGTCAGATAGATTAGCGTAATGCTGCCAAACTGTCGCAAACGTCCAGCACCTTCGATTTGGGCTGTTTCATAATAATCATGTGGAATTTGCTGAAGTCCAGCCAAAAACAAAATGATGTTATAACCGATGTTTTTCCACAAATAAACGATGATTACAACATTTCGTGCTGCATCTGTTTTCATCCAATCCGTTCGTTCTACTCCAAAATAATGGAGCCAAGCATTAAGCGACCCATTCCAATCTAATAGTATTTGCCAGATTAAAACGATCGAAGCTA
Source organism: Paenibacillus sp. L3-i20 (assembly GCF_022180385.2). Taxonomy (GTDB): domain Bacteria; phylum Bacillota; class Bacilli; order Paenibacillales; family Paenibacillaceae; genus Pristimantibacillus. The sequence goes on along the minus strand of NZ_BQME02000002.1, from coordinate 639,646 downwards.
CAGGTATAACAAGCGGAATAACAAATGCGGTTCTCAACCATTTTCGAATGAACATATTTTGATTCAAAAGCAATGCAAAACCTAAAGACAGCACCACCATAACAGGAACACTTACAATGGTAAAATAAAAGGTATTGGCTGCTGCTTTCCGAAAAGAATCGCTTTCGATAAGTTCACGGTAATTATCAAACCCAACAAAATGGCCATCTACCGGACTATCTACAAAAGAGTAAAAAAAACTCAAAGCAAATGGAATAAAATAAAACAGTGCAAACCCAATTCCGCTCGGTGCGAGAAACATCAAAGCAGCGGAAGCATCATGACGGAACCATTTTTTCATTAAGAATTTATCCTTTCAAAGTCTTTTTCATTCTTCCTTTCCTCCTGCCTCATGCATTTAGAATAAAGTGAACATTTTAAATAGAAGTAGGGTAAAAGATAAAGTTTTTATTAAAGCGTCAAACAGCCCTCATCTTTTTATCAAGATGAGGGCTGAAATAAGCTGATTTAATTATAAAAAACGTGCATTCATTCCAAGTCTACTAATCGCCGTGTTATCTCGGTGCGACAATTCGCAATAAATAGGCTTGTTCGTATACATACTGCAGATGATCTTCAATCGTATTAAACCATTTCTTTCCTGATGATACATCAACAAAATCCGCAGGAGTCATGCGACGAATGCCGATCTTGAATCCCTCTTTTAAAAAGGCATTTGCAACAGAATCTATCGTATGCTCTTGCATTGGCAATGCTGCGTTGCTATTAATTCTATCTCGAATGTTCGGCAAGCTGGGGTTGCCGGAATAATCAACAAAAGTAGCATAATAGACGCCGCCCGGCTTCAATACCCCTTTTATTTTGATAGCGTGATCATCAAGATCGGGGAGTAAATAAATAACAGCAAGGCTAAAGGCATAATCAAAATAATGTTCATATTGCTCCGGCATTGATGTAGCTAAATATTGAATGGGCAAATGCCCTTTTCTACTGTTAGCAACTTCTATCGATTGACGAGCTAAGTCAGTGCCAATTCCTTGTTTGAAAGGCCTCTCTTCATATAGAAGTCGAAGGAACCCGCCTTGATTACAACCAAAATCAAGAACATTGCTTTCACTTAGATCTTCTACAGGAATAAAACGGAGTACTCGCCTCCAGTGCGGCAAATGATCATCCTCCATCCCTTGTTCACCTTCACCTTTATACTCCCACCAAACATCATACAATGATTCCTCCGTCATCTTTTATTCCTCCTTTATTCGTTTCTCATTAGACAACGCCATACATCCCGCAATAATAAACAAACCGCCTATAATCGTTATCATGTCGGGCACTTCTTCCCAGAATAAAAAGCCAAATAGCGTATTCAGCACGATCCCAAAGTAGCTTACAACTTGTACAACAACCGCATTAGAATAAGTAAAGGCTTTTGTCAGAATGAGTTGCCCAAGTAAAGAGATGATTCCTATCAGTAACAGAAATAATCCTTCACGTACATTTGGTAGAACAAACTGTCCCCACATGAAAGGAACAGCCACAAGCGTTGAAGTTGCTACAAAATAAAACACGATCTCATAGGCGTGATGACTTTTGCTTAAAAAACGAATAGATATTCCTGCTGCTGCAGCGAAGAAAGCGCTTAAAAGTCCAGCAATCGCATAAACAGAGTAACTAGAATATTGATAAGGTTTAATCAGCAGCAGCGCTCCAATAAACACTATTGGTAGAAGCGACCACGTTCTGCGCGAAATTTGTTCCTTAAGAAATACACCAGACAAGATGATTACAAATATAGGCGACAAATGAGCCAAAATACTTGCGTCTGTTAGCGGCATTTTGGCAAGAGTGTAGAAATAAGCCAGCATGTATAGACCGCCTAAAACACCTCTCAAAGCGAGCATCGGAATCCCTTTTCGAGAAAAGGAAAGTTGACTTTGCCGCATGAGCACTACTATTAACAGCGTACCAATCAGACCTCTAAAAAAAGCGATTTCCGCAGCAGGAATCGTACTGCTTACTTCTTTAACCAATGCATTCATTACACTAAACACAAGAGATGATAATAAAGCGAGCTGAACACCGTTTCTCATGTGAACCTCTTTCATCACACGTAATGATGGGACTAAAACTCCATTTCATCCGCAGCTGCAACTAACATGCGAGTATAGACATGCCGATTTTCACTCCAAATATCTTTACTGGAAAACAAATCGACCATGCGCCCTTCCTTCAAAATAACAATTCGATCGCTCATTTGTTGAACAGCCGCAATGTCGTGTGAAATAAATAGATAGGACATGTTGAGGTTATTTTGCAGCTGTTTGAGCAGTTTCAGAATTTGTGCTTGTACAGTCACATCAAGACTCGAAGTAGGCTCATCACAGATTAGCAGCTTTGGATTAAGACTGATGCCGCGCGCTATCGCAACTCGTTGTTTCTGTCCGCCGCTAAGCTCATGGGGATAACGATCAAGATGTTCGGGTTCTAAACCTACCATTTGGAGTAAACATGCAGCAGTTTCCCGCCGAGATTGTTTTGCTTTTGGAAGAAACGGCGGTGATACCTTCGGGAAATTATCTAGTGGTTCGATCACCGAACGCCAGATGGGAAGCCGATTGTTTAATGAAGCCGTTGGATCTTGGAACACAACCTGAAAATATTGACGCAATAACCGACGTTTTCGATCAGGGATATGAACTAATGAAATACCATCAAATCGAATATCTCCACTGTCCGGCCTTTCCAGAGCAAGAAGCAGTTTAGCAATTGTACTTTTGCCACTCCCACTCTCACCTACAAGTCCAAGACATTCTCCTGCTCCAATATCAAATGAAATATCGTGAACAGCACAAACTTCTTCTCTGCTATTTTTGTACGATTTGAATAGTTTATCTACCGATAATAATGCCCCCATTAGGATTAAATAACCTCCTTACTTAGTCAATTTAGGGCTTGCCGCTAATAACAATTTTGTATAGGGATGATTTGGACAATCACGAATCGTCCTCGCTGTTCCTTGTTCAACTATTATTCCGTCCTGCATAACCGCAATGTAATGGGATCGTTGCAGCACCTGTCGCAAGTGATGGGAAATAAGCAGCACGGCGCAGCCTGTATCTGTTTGCAGCTGTGCAATTAAATCCAAAATCAATGTACTTGTAATCACATCCAAAGCTGTAGTCGGCTCATCAACAATCAGAAGCGAAGGCTCAAGCATTAAAGCAGCAGCGATTGCAATTCGTTGTCGTTGCCCGCCGCTGAGCTGAAATGGATAACTTGCAAAAACTCTATCTGCTGGAAGTGCTACACGAGCAAGCCAAAGCATAGCTATTTCCTTTGCTTCATTATTTGTCAACTTCCTATGTGTTCGGATCATCTCCATCAATTGACTGCCTATTTTGATAAAGGGTGTAAAGCTGCCTTGATAATCTTGAAATACATAGCCTATACGGTTACCCCTTAATTGCTTTCTTAGCTGCTTCGTCCACTTACACAAACTTTCGCCTTGAAACAAAATGTTGCCCGCCCTGATCCGAAGCGCTTTCGGGAGAAGTCCTGCAACGGCACTTGCAGTAACACTTTTACCGCTGCCGCTTTCGCCAACAAGCGCAAGAGTTTCCCCTTTGTTAATCGAAAAAGAAATGCCATGTACAAGTGGTTTGCACTTTTTATGAAGATAAGCATCGATATACAATTGCTCTACACGAAGTACTGCTTCGCTCCCAATGTCAGAACCTATTTCTGTACGTTTCACATTAGAGTCAACAGTGTTTACAGTCTTTTCGCTTATCGCTTCTATAAACATACTGCACCTCTCATTCCAAGTGTCCCACTAGCTTACTCGTTGTAACAACCCGTTTATGTACGGTTGCGAACGTCTAGTTTATCTCGTAATCCATCACTTAACAGATTGCATGCTAACACGATTATGAAGATAGATAGTCCCGGATATATCATTAGCTGCGGCGCAGCTTGGAAATAAGGCCGACCATCACTTAACATAGCTCCCCATTCCGGTGAAGGAGGCTGTGTGCCCAAACCTAAATAAGATAACATCGATATGAGCAGGATCATTCTTCCTACATCCAGTGATGCCATGACCGCTAACGGGGAAGCAATTTGCCGAAATAAATGCCGGCTTATTACCGCCCACGTCCCACTTCCTGCAACAATAGAAGCAAGTACATACTCCTTTTCCCTCTCAGATAGGACAATGCCGCGGACTAAGCGTGCATAACCAATCCATTTCACAAAGCAGATGGCAAGCATAACTTGAAGTAATCCCGGTCCAAGAAAACCAGCAACTGCTATCGCAAGTAAAAATTCTGGTACTGCGCCTAGCCCATCTGTAATTCGCATAAGAACACTATCTACTATTCCACCTCTATAACCTGAGAATAGTCCAATAGGTACACCAATAGAAACGACAATCAATATGAACAGAAATGAAGTACCTAGCGTCGTACGAGCACCCTCCAATAATCTCGAAAATAGGCATCGCCCGAGATGGTCCGTACCGAGTGGATATTGCAGACTTGGAGAAAGCAACCGATCTGACATGTTTACAAGCAAAGGGTCATTCGGTATAATCCATTGGCCCAGTATAATCAACACTATTGCTACAACAATGAATCCTATTCCAATACATATCATAGGATTGCGCAGCAAATTTCGTCCTACTTGACCAAATCCTCCCTGTGCGGGGGCTATAACCAAAGGTTTGTCATTCAAGCTCGTTTCCCCCTCCCCACACGAATTCTGGGGTCAAGCAGTCCGTAACTGATATCAACAGCCAAATTAGCAAGTACAATAAAAAAACCCGAAATGAGAACATACCCTTGAATGAGCGGATAGTTCCGCTGTGTAATAGCCTCCATTGCCATGCTGCCCAAACCTGGCCACCCAAACAACGATTCCGTAACGACTGACCCTGCCATCAAACTGCCTATACTCATCCCGAACACCGAGAGGATGGGCAACAAAGCTCCTTGAAGAGCATGTCTCATAATGATGCTCCATTCCGCTATCCCCCGTGCGCGGGCTGCACGAATATATTGCTCCGATAAGGTTTCAAGCAAGCCTGCACGCAGCAGTCGAATATACTCAGGTGCCATTACAAAACCTAATGTTATAGAAGGTAAAATCAGATGACTTAAACTTCCTTTACCCATCGTTGGCAGCCAGTTTAATTGATACGAAAATACGTATATGAGCAGCAAACCTAACCAAAAGCTTGGAATAGAAGAACCTATGAGGGCAACAAAACGACTAATATGATCCGGCAAGCGTCCTTGATGTTGTGCGGCAAGCACACCTAATGGAACCGAAATCAGCAACAGAACAATAAATGCACCGATCGTTAATGAGACAGTTGCTGGCAGCCTTTCCATCAGAATGTCCCAGACATCACGGTTATTCATATAAGATCTGCCTAGATCAAAGGTGACTACCCCTTTTAACCAACTGCCGAACTGTTTGTAGAGCGGCATCTCAAGACCCAGTTCCGTACGAACAGCATTCTGATCACTTATTGTGACTGCGCCTTCATTTGCTTTTAAAATAGCAAGCACCGGATCTCCTGGAGCCAGCTTCATAAGAACAAAGATAACCAAGCTCACGATCATCATGACAAAAAGAAGCTGGACGAACCTAAACCCGATATGCCGAAGCATATTAATTCACATCCATTTTATTCGTCACGATATAAAACTCTTCCGCACCTGGCTTCCACCCGCTCACTCGAGTATTCAATCCCACCAATATATTCGGGTTGATGATGTAGGAATGAGGCAAAGTTTCTTTTATGATTTGAACTGCCTGTTTGGTCAGCTCATTGCGTTTATTTATTTCTCCCGTTCGATTTAGCTCTTCCAAGATAGGAGCAAGTCCCTCTATGTTAACGTTTGCCGCATTAGAAGAACCGCCTTGAACATAAGCAGCGTTTAAGAATGAACCACCATCTCCGCGCGGTGATGTTAAATAGCTTGATGTAGAGATATCCCAGTTGGAATGATCCGCAATAAAGACATCCGGATATTCAACAGATAGAATTTCTACTTTTATTCCTACTTTTGCGGCTTCAGACTGAACAAGTAGCGGAATAAGCGGAAGTTCAGGATTCACACCTGTAAAGGCAATTAATTTAAGTGTTAACGGATTTCCGTCCTTCGAAAGCTTGCCGTCACTTCCTTTCTGGTAGCCTGCACTCTCCAATAGTTGCAAAGCACCTGCTTGATCAAGCTTTTGATAATCATCTTTATTGCCGAATGGCAGTGATGAATGGAATGGACCATTGGATGGTGTTGCATAACCAAACATAATATCTTTAACAATTGCGTCTCTGTCGATCAGCTTATCTATCGCTTGTCGAATCCTTTTATCGCTGACAATTAAACTTTTTGGGTTATACGTAAAATAATGAGTTCGCAAACTGGATACGGAATCAAGAGATAATTGTTTATCCTTTTGAATAGCGGCAAGCGACTCAGGAGCGATATGATACACAATATCCGCTTGCTTGGATTGGAACGCCAGAGTTCGGACATTAGCATCCGAATTAAATTTAAATACAACCTCGTTCAGCTTGGCTTTGCCGTCCCAATACTTATCGAAGCGCTTCAACTGTACTTCATTTCCCGGCAGGAAGCTGGTAACTTCAAAAGGACCTGTGCCAACTGGCGCGTTATTAAATGTTTCTTTCCCTAGCGTCCGCTCGGCTGCAACACTTATTATTCCTGCTGTTGGATGTACCAACTCGGTAGGAAAAGCGGGAAAAGGTTCCTTCGTTTTAATTGTTAACTGTTGGCCATCTGGCTCCATCTCAGCAATTTTAAGCGCCGCTTCAAGAGCTTTACTATCCTGAATCCCCCGCTCGAAAGAAGCCTTCACCGCAGCAGCATCCAGTTTTGTTCCATCTTGAAATTGTATTCCATCACGTATGGTAAACACCCATGTCGTATCATCCTTAGCATTCCAGCTTGCTGCGAGCCAAGGAGCAAGTTGCATGTCAGCATTCAGACGAACTAGCGTTTCAGTTACCCCTGCACGTAAAGCGATCCATGTATTGTGTGGATCAAGCGAATCATTAGGCAAGCTGTGAATAATGGTAACTCTCTTCTGGTTGTCTACCACTTCTGTTTCATTGTTGCTGCATGCCGCAACAACAACTACGATAAGTGCCAAACAAAACAGTTTCAAAACGTTACGAACACGAGTGTTAAGATGAATGAACATCTTTTAATTCCCACTCCTCCCTATTCATTTTTAGCAGCTCTTCATATATTGCATTAACTTCATCAGCTGTCGTATCCACATTCATGTCAGATCGGCATGTATGATGTCCATGCTCCTGCATAAACGATGCTACTTTTTGCTCAAACCGATTAATAAGTTCTACTGTTTGCGGCATAGCTAAATCGAATCTTTGTGCTAAGCCATACAGTAGTTTGAGTTTCTTGTAATCTTCATATGGAACTCTTGGAATAACCCACTTTCCTTCCTTGTCTTGTGATACTTGTACATAGGGGAATGCAGAAAAGTCCGTGTATTTCCCATTCTCATCAGGTTTAGAAAAAGGATCTATCAGTATGGAAGAATAGCGAATATAAAGCAGATATTGTTGCTTCGTTTCATCCATTTCTACAAAACTTTCGACATCTTCTCTTGAGAGAGTCGTTTCATGAACAGGATAATTATCATCATTCAAAAATTTCAGTAGGTTAAGAGGTTGTGCTTTAAGCAATTGTATAAAAGCAGAAGTCTCTTTCCAAAGTTGAAGCATTTCTTTGATCGTATGTTGCGTAATAGGTCCTTCAGGATATAGTTTATACATATATTTTGTTGAACGAACATGACTGAAAATTTCGTGAAGAGAAAAGTCATTGATAAAAAATGGAGGATGGACATAGGCTGTAATGCTTCTACTTTCGGCTTCAATGGAATGCGAAGTGATTTCACATGCAATACCAAGGCTCTCTATAAAGTCTTTCACGTTGATAAGAGCATGACTATTAGGTTTATTTGAACCAACAAAAACTTTACGCTTCAAGCCTTTTACAATAGATGTAATTAAAGTGGAGCCGCGTGGGTCGAATCTTGTTGCGGCATAATACGTAGACAAACTTATTATTTCGATAGAATCATTACATTTGGAAACAGCACTTTGTACGAGTAGATTTGATCCAATCCCTGGCGATAGAAGTAAAATGGTTTTAATTTCTGTTAATTTATCCAGGTTTAATTGTTTAATCACGCTTAAATACGTGTCACAAGGGGTACATAGTATAAGCGTTTGCCAAACATTATCAATATGTTCAAAACCTTCGTAAAACCGAGTCAACTGAACCTCGCCAGAAAGATGACTTTTCGATTCTACCTGTACGACCGTAGAAATGTTGCCCGAGCAGCTTTCCAGCTCTTGCTTTAATCGGTCAGTATGAGTGCCTTTGCGATTCGCCAGACCTAATTGCTCGCACCAACCTTTGGAAATATCCACTGCTACATGTATAGCCGCTGGACCAGCTCCGATAATTAACACATTCCCAAATCGAGATACTCGTTCTGTCTGAATCATCCGCTAATCACCGTCCCAACAGACAAGCGACTCTTTGACTGAATAATCATTGTATCGTAGATGCTCTTGCCATGAGGAACAGGAGTCATATCCCAGTCTTCCGACAAGTCTATTTCCAATGGGTAGTTGAAAACAGACTTTAATCCATTACCGTACCTCAACATAATTTTCGCCTCTACATTAAGATTTTTTTTTAACTCCTCCAACACCTCATACTTGTTTCCAACAAGCGAAGCAATAATGACATGAGTAGCATCTTTTAGAAACGATTGCTCTTTCAAAGAGTTTTCCGAAAATAGTACTTTAGCTTGCAGACCAAACACTTCAGCTACTCGCCTTCCTAGATCTACAGCTTCACGATCAATATCTAGGCACAAGACGTCCGCACTTGTTTCCTTCGCAATAGTCAAAGCAGTTGTTGGGAACGCCCCAGAACCAACGAACAGCACCTTAGAGCTTGCGCCGATACGAAAATTGTTCAGTTCATCCTTGACCGCACTGGATAATATCGTTAAATAATCGCTTTTATCCATTTTTTTCTCCAGTGTACTAATGGATTGATATTTTTCCATCTCACATAGTGCTTGTGTTGAGGTGTGGCGAAGCTGGTTGCTTTGTTGTTTAATCTCCTTGTGATGCCCCCATAGTTGCCATTGCTCTTCGTTTTGTTCACTGGTCATGAAACGGCACAGCTCATCCAACTTTAATTGCAGCAACTCAAAACAATCCGAACATTTTTTTGAAAAAAGTGTTAATTTCTTAATTTCGTACTCAATGGATTGCATAGAAAGCAAAAAGGCGTACTTGTGCTTCATCATTTCCCTCCATTTCGCTAATCACTTTTTAGAAGCTATGCAACTTGCTTCTGAACGAATGGATATGTAAGCTTCCCCCTGATAATAACCGAGATTTATCATTCCAAAATGACTCTTTAGAGTCATTTTATGCAGCAATCATTTAACGTATTTCATTCTTTGTGGAGTCAAATAGAAAATTGGCAGTACAGTAATTGCCACCTTGGTGTACGATTGCGATTAGAGGAAGGTTGGTCTTTTCCAATGATTCAAGAAAGGTTAGGAATCACAAGCAACCTTGTTCTTTTAAAGTATTACCTATCGTTTGTATCCGACCCCACGCTTCCTGATACGTAAACGTCTATACAAGTCTACTTTTGCCGTAAAGCTAATTTTGCCACACCTCAGAATTTATGATTTAGTAAGGAAGGATTACAGAAATATAGGATCGAATAAGAATAAAACACTATTATTGGGATGGAGTGATACTCTTTGGATTGTCTCGGATGTAGAATTGCTAACGGAACTGAACCTAACTTAAACATTGTATATGAGAATGCACTGTTAACTTGTGTACTCGATATTAATCCATTTAATGAGGGGCACATCCTCATCCTTCCCAAAAAACATTATTGGGATGTTGAAGAAATAGATTCGGAGACTGCCTATGCGATTATGGACGCTTCTAAGAAACTGTCAACTGTATTAAAAACTTTGTTTAATCCAGATGGCATCAGCATCTGCCAAAACGGCGGAGTATTTAATGAATTGACCCATTACCATATGCATCTCATCCCAAGATATGTTGGGGATGGATTCTCGTGGAGTGAACCATTGCATCCGCATGGAGCTGAGAAACGATTAAATCAAACGAAAGAAAAGATTTTAAAGGTTATAAAAAAATGAAGGAGTCGATTACGACTCCTCCTCTCATCATGATGATGGATCTTCTACCGGAAAGTTTCTACATGCTCAAGTAGAAAAGCGTCGATAGTGCGTGGATCTCTACCTAACATTTCCTTTACAGTGTTAGTAGGTACTTCTGGTACGATCGTAGACATCGTTTGAATCTCTACAACATGGTTAGCAAGCCAAGGAGGCATATTTCCGCGCTCGATCAAATTCCGAGATAAGGCTTCAGGCTCAAGATTCATATAAGCAATCGGCCTATTGAGCAATACAGATAATTTATCAGCAATCTCGGAATAACTGAATACTTCCTTACCAGTCAGTGTATAAACTTGTCCTGATACTTTATTGTTGGTTAAAGCTTCCGCAGCAACATCCGCTATATCACGGCAGTCTATAAAGTTGCATGGCGAAGTACCCATACAGCCATAAAAAACGTTTTGATTTTTGATTGCAGGTGCGAACCTTAATACATTTTGCATGAATGCATAGGGTCGAAGTATGGTATGAGTCAAACCTGATTGCTGTAACATCCCTTCAATTTGACGATGCCAGTTGGCTACTTCTACTGGAGCACTTTTTTCAAAAGCAGGACTTGAAATTTTTACGATATGTTCGATCCCAGACTGGGCTGCAATCTGAATAATAGCAGTTTCCATTTCGATTTGATGAGGACTATTAGCCATCGTTAGAAATAGTTGTTTGGCTCCTTTAAACGCACGCCGAAGTGATTCAGTATCAGAAGCATCAGCAGATACAAACTGGATTGCTGATTGGTCATAAATTGCCATACTTTTACGCATTTTCTCAGATTGTCTGCTTACTGCCGTAACAGGCACACCCATTTGAACTAAACGTTTCAATAACTCGTTTCCTATCGTACTGCTTGCTCCCATAATAACTATCATTGTTATCTTCTCCTTTTTGGTGCGACGGCTAGATGCCATCTCCATGTCACTATCGTGCTTGCAATTAAACCGGATGTAGGGAAATCAATCCATACTCGATCAACCCATGTCAGATGATCCACTGCAAAAATAGTTCCCACTACATCTGATGTCATCCATGCTAACAATAATCCAAACGAATTTCCCACCAATGCAAACATCCCTACGATGAGCAAATGAGGTGCGCGTACAATCCACTTTTTGTGAATTCCACGTTTGATTAGCCATAAACCTAACATCCATGCTATGAAAGCAGATGTCCCGCCAATCGTTGTTAGTGCTGCTAATTGAAGCTCTTTGTCACCAATAATCAGTCCACCTATACTTGCCATTATTGCTGGAGCAGCGTAGCCCATTAAAACTTCACGCCACAGTACAAATAACTTCCGTTTTGAACCATCGTTGTTATCGAAAGTACCATCACTTTTATTCACAGAAGCAGCCTTGTTCATATGCTAGTCCTCCTTTCTATAATAGTTTGGTCAGGTCCATATAATTAGGGACCTAACTATATAGTTGTAAAAATAGGCTAGCTGGACTAGCCCATTTACTCCTAACGAATTTTATAACTTTGTTACCTTGTTTCGTCCGTAAGTGCTGGAATACCTTGAGTAATTCGCCCAAGCAGATTTAGAAATACAGCCCGCTCCTCAATACTGAGTGAACTAACCATCGTTTCCAATCGAGCAAAATGGTCTTGAGCCATATCTCTTAGCTTATTCCTTCCGAGTTCGGTCAGAATGACAGCTTTCTGTCTCCCATCAACCGAACTCAACCGCCGAGAAACAAGCCCATCTCGTTCAAGAATGTCGATAAGACCAGTAACTGTTGCGCGTGTAACATCTAGATGTTCCGCTAGTTGTGACGGCAACACTTCTCCTTCGTTATCTTCAAGGTCAGCTAATAAACGATATCTTCCCGTTGATAAACCGAATCTGGAGAAATGAATTTCAGCTGCATGTCCAAGCTTCGCACCAGCTGCCATCAATCTGGACGCAACGAGCACAGCCTGCGCATCTACGTCTAGGTTGTAACGTTCAATCTGGCGCTTAGATTGTTCAAGAGTAGGCACTGCATCCTTGTCATTTATTACTTTATTTTCATTAGTCATATATATAGTATGGCTCCTAACTATTTTTTTGTCAACCCATTTCTACATCATTTACAGTTTCATTACTGGTTTCGTTACTGCCTCCTTACGGAATGTTAATGGTTGCTCCTTCATCGTCATTTTTTTGCCGAGTTTTATTGTTGGAATTTCTATGTATTTATAAGATAAAACAGATATTAGTACAGTTAATAAGAAAGTGATTACGTAAATAATGCTCATCGGTACTATTCCGTGCAATAAATAAACGAAGCTGTACAAAACAATCAAGTGATATAAGTATAAACTGTATGAGATATTACCAAAAAATTTAAACACAGGTTTACTAAGTATGGTTGCAACCTTCGCCGAACCTAATGCGACTACAATAATGAGCGAAGCTCCTGCAGTCGCTGTGTAATCTGCCAAAATTTCGCTATAGCTATATAGCCCTAAAAGATTGCCTACAGCCATTGCAAATCCGGCATAAGTAAAGAGTACATAAGCCGCTGCAACGATAACCCATTTGTATTTTGTTGAGGATTGAGCAAACCAATTCACTATTTCACCTCTATGCTTTGCCAGTAAACCACCTATCAAAAATATGGATGCATAATGAAACGTGTCTACAAATCCGGTGTGATATCCATAGCTTACATCGAATGAGAATACATGTGTTGTTCCACTAATTACAGATAATGAAAGGGCAATACTTAAAACTTTTTTCCAGCTAAGCTTAATAACAATAAAGGCTATAAATGGGAATATGAGCGAGATTCGCATTTCATGAATTAACGACCATATTGCGTTATTATACAAATTAGAATTAAAGTTTCCGATTAAAAAAAGGTTTTCAACTATCGACTTAAGAGTAATAGAACCATTCCAGGAATTATAAAACCATTCACTTAATCCGGAAACTTTCTTTGCAGAAAGTAGCGCATACATTAAAAAAGCAAACAGCATTGCTATCCAAAATGGAATGTAAATCCTCAATATACGTTTAACTAAAAAGGTTTTATAAGTTGTTTGCGCTCCTTTTAAAAAAGGCAACATAAGTACAAATCCACTCAGTAAAAAGAACATGATTACAGAACCATGTCCATTTATTAAAAATGTGAATGGCGAATATTTGAATAAAAGACTAGATAAGTACGGGTTTATTTCCACCGAATAGAAGTGACAAAAAACTACTGCAATTGCTGCCAAACCGCGGATTGAATCCATTTGATCAATACGATCTTTAACCATGTAAAATCTCCTCACTATAATTCCTTTATCATCTTCAGCACTTCAACTTCATAATTGAGATGCTTATAGAAATTGACCGCACGCTCATTATTGCTAAAAACATTCAATACAAGCTGTTTATCCCCCTTTTCTAACAAACTACTTCAACTCTAATTGACCTGTTAAATCGACATGTGTACGGTTACTATATTCAGCTGGTGCGAATAAAACAAAAATAAACAACTCTTCCGTAATAGAATGAAAACGATGCTCCACATTCGCTTCAACAAAAATAATGCTGCCACTTGATACATGTTGGTTCTGATCCCCGAGATTGAACTGACCCGCTCCTTGAACGATAAAGTAAAGTTCATCCTCCGTGTGAGGCAGCTGCTTATCTAGCTCACCTGCTGCTAGTCGATATAAACCTGCGCTCATCGTTGGCACTCGCAGAAATTCAAGATAAGAGCTTTCACCATTTAACACCGATTCCTTAAGTTGTTCCAAGTGAAAGTTCATTATCACTACCTCCATCATGTATTGTTGAATCAATCGCCAATCTCATTTTTTATAATATATTCCAATTTTATTACTTTTTATATAATTGATCAATTGATAGTTTTGAGTTTCTGACGTTTAACCAAATAAAAGAAGACAAGCCCATTAGACTTATCTTCAAATTATTATCTCTTTTAACCTATTTCTCCATCCAAACATCTTTAAAATCAACCCAGCCAAGCGAATTGACACTTACTCCTTTAATGCTTGGATTATAAATGGTGTTCATCTTCGTATGAGTCAGAAAGAGCAGATGTGTTTCCTCGCGCAGCTTTATCTCAATTTCCATCAGCACATTCCATCTATCAATCGGATCTTTGCACATAAGGGCAGAATCAATTTTTTCCTTCACCCAAACTTTCATTTCCTTATCCAAATGTTCCTTTATAAAATTGCCATTCTGCTCGAACATCTCAATCATACAAACTTCATCCTCAGCAAAAATGTTGCAAAACAAGATACAGTCTACTCGATTGAGTACTTCTGGTTCTCGTATACTTAGAAAGGTCTCCACTTGTATCTCCACATTTATCCCATAAGCAGTCAACACTTTCTCCAGCCAAAGAGCACTCGGCACATGTTTCCCATAAGTAGCAATTACAATTTTTTCGCCACAATATCCTGATTCTAACAAAAGTTGCATTGCTTTCTCATATTTGTGTTCATCAGTGCAGCCAACATCGACATATGAATTTTTGTTTGGAAAAAAACCATATGCAGGAAACTCTGTACGTTCTGTCAATTCTTCTGTCATAAAACGACGATCTATGAGGAGATCAACCGCTTTACGAAAGGATTGGGATTGAATTGGCCCTTCATTACTCATATTCCAAGTGAGAAGGTTGCATCCATTGTCTAAATACTCCATATTGTTCCAATTTTTTTCAACCTGTATTTCTTTACCATCACGCTCAACAAGCAGCTTTTCCCAAGACTTCGTGTAGATATGCGTATCTTCTGGCATCGTAACGATTACTACACCGTCTAGATGCGCCCGCCCTTGAAAATAATGAGGATTAGCTTCCATCTTGAAGCGATCTACCGTCCAACTAACGAATCGGAATGGACCTGTACCGACTGGATGCTGCCAAAATCGTTCATCTTGTTTGACCAACTCATGCGGAATGATCGAAAGACCCGACGAGCAAAGAAACCGTAAAAATAACCAATTTGGTTTGTCTAACTTAATTGTCACCGACCTCGAATTTTCACTTTCAATCGATGAGATTGATCGTACAAACCAACCAGATGCTGCACTGCCTCTTAAACGTTCAATTGAAAAAATAACATCTTCAGCAACTAATTCCCTACCATGATGGAAAAGTACGCCTCTTCTTAAATGGAATGACCATTCCTTCCCGCTTGCATCACATTCCCATGCATGAGCTAATGAAGGAACAATTTTTTGCGACTGTCTATCATATTGTACGAGGCAATCAAACAGCTGCTTAACCATATGTGCGCAAAAGGAGTAATACAACTCCTTTGGATCTAAAGTCAAAAGGGGCTTATATACCGGTAGTCTTAAAATATCCGCTTCACTATCATCTATTTGAACCGTTTTATAACCAAATTGGCTATTCATCCATTCTACAAAATGTTGTCTGACGGACGTACCATCACCGTACATTTGAATAAACTCAAATGCCTGCTTATATTCCCCTTTCAGTGCGGTCATCTCTGCGAGTTGGAGCAGTTTCTCATCCTTATTTGCCAAAAAAGTTATTTTCGACCGATTGCCGCGTCCACGTCCAGCACTCCATTTAATAAGACCATTTTCCTCGAGCTTGCGAAGGATAAGCTTTACATTACGCTGTGTACAAAACAATGCTTCCGACAGTTGTTCCAATGATACTTCAAGAGGTATACCCTCTCCGTCAGATTCAGCAACTTTAGAATACAAAATAAGATACCGCTCTTCATTCAACATCACGCTTCCTCCTTCAGGTTGAGGAAATATTTACAAAAGGGGAAATTAATGATTCAGATTATACTCTTTTTATCCCCTTTTAGCGAGTACATAATAAAGCCAAGAAGAAGAATTTAATTGCTTAACAACAAACACAAATAGAAAAAGCGGGAGATGAAGCAAATGGATTGGAATGAATATGTACCAGAGCAGTTAAGAAAACAAAAAGAAGCTGAATGGGAAAGCCAAGAACGTCGAGGGGATTTTATTGAAGAAGATAACACTAACAGAAAAACTGCTATTTCAGTACTACTTTCACTTCTTAATCCAGTACGGAAATTTCGGGAAAGCGATGAATGCAAACAAAAAGGCGACGGGAATCCCGCCGCCAAACCTCAACAAGCAAATCGTACACTTATCTAAGCAAACGTCCTAACGTTTATTTCTAACCAAAGAAATAACTTATATAGATCATAATAAGAAGTCCGAAGATAAAGGAGTAAGTTGCAGGTCGTTCATAGCCATGACTATGAGTCTCTGGTATAAGTTCCTTATATACGATGAACAACATTGCACCAGATGCAAAGGCTAATCCATAACCAATAAGCCATTCTATAGAGCTCGCTGCAAAATAACCAACAATGGCCGACACAACTTCCATAAGTCCAGTCGCAATGACAATAAGCATTAGTTTGAGCTTACTGACCTTTGATTGCGTAAGGAATATCGCAAGTACAAGACCTTCAGGTATGTTTTGCGCACCAATTGCGATTGCAACCATTGAACCGAGCCCTTCACTTGTGCTTGCATAACTAAAGCCCGTACTAAGACCTTCGGGAATGTTATGGATAAATAAGGCGAAGATAACGAGCAATGACTTAGAATCAAATGAGCTAATACCCCGCTTCTGCTCAACATCAATATGCGGAATATTTTTCTCTAGTAAATCAAGTACGACGACTCCAATAATAAAGCCAATTGTTAACGGAATTAAACCTGATTCTTTAAGTGCTTGCGGCAGGAGACCAAAAGTTGATGTCGATACCATAATTCCCGCGGTAAAAGCAATAAGTATATCCTTCCACTTCTCTGAGAGCGAACGAACGAATAACAGCGGTACAGCACCAAGTACAGTTGCCATTGCAGAGATAAAGCTACCAAGTAGCGCAGCTGTCATAATGGTTTCGCTCCTTATCGATTTAGTTGCTTCAAGAAGTATAAGTCACGTTCTTGAATGAACTTACCTACGTAAGTTCGTGGTATGTTTCGTTCCATTATGCCTATTGCTTCCTTAAGAGATACCCAACCTAACGATAATCCACCAGCTTGCTCCTCATCTGTTAAAGAAGTTGCTTTTAAATCACCTGATAGTGTAGCTATGTAACAATATGAGAACTGCATCATTTCTTGCTCATCTCTATATTCGATAATGAGGCCAACTTCATCTGTCAGTTCGACGGTTGCACCCATCTCTTCTAACGCTTCTCGATGAAGAGCAGCTTCCATCTCTTCCCCTGCCTCTATTCCACCACCAGGAAGCTTATAATATTGATCGCTATGCATATGAATAAGAGCAAGCTCATATTTTTCGTTAAATATAATGCCTCTAACAGCGCGACTGAACCAAAATCTGTTGCCATGCCTGCGAGAGCTGCTGTCGCGTTCGCTTAGATGGAGATCTCGTTCGTATATTTCTTTCAACAGCTCCATAACTATATATCCCTTCTATCTTCGAAAATAGTACACTACAACTTGCGCATCACTTGATGTACCATGTCAAGAAAATATGCTTGATGCCTTGGATGACATGCAATTAAATAAGGCTGCTTTCTTGCAACAGTAAACGGGTTTCCATTAAAATCGATAACAGATCCTCCCGCTTCCTGAGCCATGAGAAGTCCTGAATACAAATCTTCACCTTCTGAATTGTAGACGATAATACCATCGAGATCTCCTCTAGCAAGCATCGTCCATTGCAACGTTGGTGCCCATAATCGCATCATTCTTCTTGTGTTCACATCAATATGATGCCGCAGCCTAACCGCTATTTCCTCATTCTGAACAGCATGACCTTGTATCCAGCCCACTCTTGCTTTTGTAAAGGCGCCACCAGGTTCCATCGTTATCGGACGTTGATTACATGTAACACCGCCACCCGAAGTCGCTGTGTACAGTCGATCAGTTATCGGTTCATAAATGACCGCAAGTACTGGGACGAGATGATGCATCAGTGTAATCGATATACCAAACAGCGGCAAACCTATCGCAAAATTATTTGTACCATCTAAAGGATCAACCAGCCATAACCATTCGCTTTGATTTTCATTCTCTCCAAATTCTTCAGATCGAATGCGATGTTCTGGAAATACGTTTCTAATCTTCGCCAAAATAATTGCTTCAGCTAGGTGATCGGCTTCAGTCACCATATCACCATGATCATCTTTTTCCTCGACATGCGTTAAATTTCCGAATTTCTCTTTCGTTAATCTTCCCGCCTCATAAGCAGCCGCAATAGCTACTTCCATCGCCAATCCAAGCATGGAGTTCCCACCTTCATCTTATGGTTTTAGAATTGACTAGACTGATTACATCGATTTATTTACTATATTTCACAACATCAGTGTAAGAGAGATTTCCGCCAAATATATCGAGTGCACTGCCAATGGTTAGATCAAGTTTGCCGTTAGACAGTGTACGGAATAATTCCATATCTTCTAGCGATCTCGCCCCACCAGCATAAGTAGTCGGAATGTTGGTCCACTTGGCTAAATCACGAACTAGACTTTGCTGAACGCCGCTTTGTTTCCCTTCTACATCTACCGCATGTACAAGAAACTCATCACAATAACTTTCGAGATAACGAATGTTTGCTTCATTTACTTCGAATTCGCTAAATTGCTTCCATTGATTGGTGACAACGAACCATTTCCCATCTTTCTCCTTGCAGCTTAAATCAATAACGAGTCGATCCTTGCCTACTTCGTTCACAATGTTAGATAGGTTTTCTTCATTTAATCGACCATCCCTGAATATATAAGACGTTACAATAACATGCGAAGCGCCATGCTTCAAATAATAGGCTGCATTATCCGCCGTAATCCCTCCACCTAGTTGGAGACCATTCGGATAGTGTGACAATGCAAGTAATGCCGCATCTTCATTACCAGACCCGAGCATAATGACATGACCGCCTGTTAGCCCATCTCTCTGGAACAATTCAGCATAATAAGCTGAATCATAGGTAGAAACAAAATTTTCAATAATTGCGTCATTTAGTGTTTCTCCAACGATTTGTTTTACTTTCCCGTCATGAAGATCGATACATGGTCTGAATTTCAACGGCTTACCTCTATTCTTATTAAATTGACTACCTACATTTTGACATAGACGATAACATCTGCGCAATACAAATAGAAGCATCCTTCGCCGAATGGAAATCATTCGAGTTAAGATGCTCCTTTCTATATCGTTTTTTAAGCAGCTTGATTCTTTTTCTCTCCGAATGTTAGTAGCATTAACCCGCTGTTAAGAAGTAGAAACCATAACAATATCGGATATAACATTTGGTAATCGAATAACAATGTTTCTTCAATGACAGCTATAAAGATATAAATAACGAAGTAGGCAGATGTGATCAATGGAACGACCAGTTTACTAATAGACAAGTATTTCCGCCATTCATCAACTTGTTCTGACTTCCTTAATTGTTTACGCATATATAGTAGACCAACAATACCAATAATAGCTGCAATCGATGCCAGCATCAATGCAAAAAGCTTTGCATCAAATACGTTAAATGTTTGTCCGCTAATAACTTGAATAGCAATAATCGGTGCAACAAGCAGCCATGCTGTCACTATGTTACGTCTATCCATATCACCAGAAAAACTAAACGCACCTCCAACCAATAATACAAATGCCCCTATAGATATATCTGCAAATCCAACATGAAATTTGCGAAATGAAAAATCTGGTTCTACGAAAGCTGGGATAAGCATAATTGCAATAATAAACAGGGTAGCCATAGTAGTAGTAAATTTCACAATGCTAGTATGAACTTCTTCTGTGTTATCTACTTCTTTATTAGCCACTATATTTGACATGAATGAATCCTCTTTCTTTATTAAAATATAATTTACTTTCTTAGCAATATTGGATGACGCCCCCATGAAAGTCCAATATGAAAATTTCTTTCCCTTTGTACAAAATCTTCTCTTTACCACTGAAGCGGTAAAGATCGCCTTCCCACTGACAGACATACTCAAAATCTTCCTTCTGTTTATAGGAAGCTCCTCTGAAAGGTGCGTCTATATTAACTTCCATCAAGCATTCATTCAGAAATACTGGGAATCCCTCAACAGGATCAATGGTATAACCAAAATAGTTCATCGACCAAATTGCTACCTCATCCTGCAAAACAACTTCTTGCCCGGAAAAATGTATTTCACCATAATAACTGTCTAAATAGGTAAACTGACCTTGCTTGTACGGTATATCCTTAGCTCCCGGTCGTGTAGGTTTTGTCTCCCCTCCATTGCCCGATGCATACGCAGCACGTTTCGCTTCAACTATAAACACCGCTAGATCCGTTTCATTTTCTGCCATTTAAAAAGTCACCCGCTTCCTTCCTATCACACATTGTTGGCTTTCTGAATAATCGATTCCCCAATTTGTTTAAGTAAACTTCTTTGTTTGTTTAATAATTCTACATCGCGATGTGCGCCCAATAGAAAATCTAAGTTATCAAGCAGAATCTGCGGACAAAATGACAATCCCTTTAACTGCTTCTCTATTTTCTTGTCGCCACCAAAATACGTTTCATTGAGAGCAAATAACATTTGAAATTGTGTATGTAATGTTTGTTGTGCTATGCCAGAAGTATAGATGGTATCACAACGTTTGATCGCACTTAAGTAATGGAAGTTATCGAGCCAAAATGTTGCCCTCCACTTATTCGACTCTAAAATCGCCTTTTTAAGCTTAGGAGAATAGTTGGCTACAAGATTCTTCCAATCCGCAATAATACCGTAACGATCATCCAGAGGTTCGATAAAGCTTACTTCGGACAAACAAATATAATTGTAATAACCGCTCAGCGTCCAGAATGTTGGCTCAGTAAAAATAACACCTTCTAAACAATCTTGAATCGACTTTTCATATAAAGAATATGATTTAATGCTCGTTTCTATCTTTACTCCCTTATAATAGAAATCCGCACTTCCACCCCATATTTCTCCGTCAATCGTTTCATTCAGATAACAGTCTTGATCCTGATCCGCAATACCCGCTATAAGCTCTCTTCGTTCTTCAACAGGTACGACTCCCTCAGTATACACATAGAAATCCAAATCAGAGTGGATATCCGAGTAACCTTTTGCATGTGAGCCTCCCAAAGCGATTGCATATTTGCCAGTTAATAGAGATCTAATGGTTGGAACTAGTTCTTCTATCCATTTTTTCACTTCGTTCGATATAGTCATTTCTCAACCTCGCTAATTATTAATGTGCAACAATAATCATATCACTTGATCTCTGCCCATTTTTGATGAAAATTGCGAACTTTTCCGAGGCTCTTCATTGTTGAATGTCATCATAGCAAGAACAGGAAGGAATGATGTAAGCCCTCAGAAAAGCAGCTGCGAATCGAGTTACAATAGGAGATGGCGTCGTGGAAATAATGTATCCACCCCTATAATCAATTGGTTGCAAGTAATATTATGTTAATGTATTACAACTTAGTCCATGTCGCTCTTGTATAACCTATCCTCATACCCGCACGTTCCATATTAGATTGACTGATGGAGCGGTATGCGCACTGTGCAACAACAAGCTGGCAACCTTCCATATAAGCAGCATGAATTCGTCTGCGAAGCAATCCTGAATGAAGTCCTAAATTTCTAAATTGAGGTAAAGTAGCCGCGAAAGTGAATGATGCAATTCTATCTTTTACATACATGACGGCAGTTGCCGCGGGCTGATCTCCAATAAATGCAATGAAATATTTCCAACCTGGGCGATTAAACATAATTTGATTATTTGCTGCGACATACGTAATGGAATCTTGCGACAATCCATTTCCAATACAATGAATCGCAGCGTAATCCATAAACTCATCTTCACGTAGTTCGCGAATGTGAAGATCGGATTCAAGCGCTTCCGTCGTTTCAACTGCTTCAGTATACATCGTCGAGTGAAATCCTGATTGATGATAACCGCTACGAGCTAGCTTACTCATTACATCTGGCTTTGTGTAAAACGGGGTAATCTGAAACTCGAAACTTCTTTTTCTTTCTTCATAAAATGTAATAATATCATCGACATACTTAGCTTCAAGCCAGCCTTTCACATTGTTAAATACCGGCCATGGCATCATTCGGCTATAGAAGGCAACAGCACGCCCAAATTTTACAATTTCTATCCCATGCGGATTACCAACTAACTGCTCTATCGCTGTCATTCGATCTGTCTGAAAAGTTATTTCTGATAATTCTAGTTTATCTGCAATATCACTAACCATTAGCACCTCTATTGATCACTCCTTATTAATAGACAAAAATATACAAATTGATTGGAACTGTTGGAATAAAAAAGAGTATTCGACAATCTTCTTCCACGATTATACAGCAACTAACTTATGCAATAAAGTACTATACTAAAATTACTACTCATTTTGGGTAGAGGTACCTATTTCATATCCACACATTTTCAATATCCGACTCTCCTTACGTAACAAATACCCAATAGAAAGTTAAAAATGGATAAATCGAAAACCTTAGTTAGCTATTTCGTTATTTATTACCACTTTATTTTATTGACAAAAATATTTTATTGTGGTATAATATATGTTTTGTTAATTTACCTATTTGCAATAATTTGCTATCATATTTCCTAACCGTCACATCTGTCGGTAATTTAATTAGGAGATATGGAGGAGACAGTATGCTTTCAGAATCTGGTATAGCGATGTTATCGGTATCAGCGGATATTATGGGGAAGGTTGAAACGCTTCACCCTACTTTATTATGGGATACTAATGAAATAATTGTTGTAGACTCTGCTTACCCTGGTCAACTTCCATTAATAAAGCAAGAGCTTTCTGTTAGGGGAATTACAATTGAGGAAATTACACGTATCATCGTGACCCATCAAGACCTAGATCATATTGGAAGCATCCCCGCTCTTCTAGAACAAACAAACAATCGAGCCGAAATCATTTCAAGCCTGCTAGAGAAGCCTTACATACAGGGCGAAAAAATGCTAATTAAACTTACACCGGAAGCAATTGACGAAGCTGTTCATTCTTTACCCGAGAATGTTCCACCAAAATGGCGAGCAGCATTCAAACATACATTATCGAATCCTCCCCGCTTCCCGGTTGATACAATCGTTTCTCACCTTGAAGAACTACCCTATTGCGGTGGTATTGTCGCCCTGGACACACCAGGACATACACCCGGTCATATTAGCTTATATCATAAAACTAGCAAAACACTTATCGCTGGGGATGCCCTTAAAGTTGTAGACCACCAACTATTTCTTCCAGACCCCAAATTGTGTAGTAACTACGAACAGGCCAAACAATCAATCGAGCAATTCCTGCACTACGATGTAGCTGAGATCATTTGCTATCATGGTGGCAAATACACAACAACAATTCACGAACGTCTCCGTGAGCTTGTTTACGCCAATTAGCAAAAAAATACCCGATTCAAGCTCTGTGATAAGCATGAGTCGGGTATTTCGATTACTGAGCTACTATTGATGGAACAAGGTGCTCAAAGATGAGCTTTCGAGCGTAAATGGCATCATTACGTTTCGTTATTTGTTTGCGAATGACGATAACGATCTCAAGTGACGGAATCATGAGTAAATATTGACCACCATGTCCAAATGCAAAATAACAATCGGCATAATCATTATGTTCAGCTGGCGAGCACCACCAGTGATAGCCGTAACCACCGTAAATAGGAGGTTCATAGTTTAGTAAACCTCGATGATGCAGTCGAGTGGATTCCCGAGTCCAGTCTCGCGACAACAGCTGTTTTCCTTCCCATACCCCATCTTGAATGTATAAAGATCCTATCTTAGCAAGATCTTGACCATATAGTGATAATCCTGTGCCGCCTTCACTTATCCCATTTCGTTCCGACCATCTCGCAAATTGGAATTGCATAGGTTCAAAAAGATGCCTTTTCCCATACTCCAATGCTGACATTCCTGTTACTTTCGTTAAAATAGCAGATAACAAATGTGATCCGCCTGAATTGTAAGTAAAAGACTGCCCAGGTTCATGAATGATTGGCTGCTGAAGAGCAAAAGTAATCGGATCTTGTGATGCACGGAGTTCCTTGTACGGCTTGTCAAAGTCTGGCCAATCAAAGCCGGGAGTCATCGTAAGTAAATCCTTAATCGTAATGTTCTCACCAACATCTCCTACAATCGATCTGCAATTAAGAATATGGGCCATTTTTTGATCAAGGCTCGTTAACTCACCACGATCTATTGCAATCCCGATTAAAGCAGATAGGACACTTTTTGTACAGGAATACAATGGACCTGCCTCATCCTCTCCACTTTGATACCATTCATCAAGCAGCTCGGACTTTTTCTTCACGATTACGGTCTTTATTTTCCATTCGTTTAATAAAGTAATTATTGAATCGCTTAACACATGTCCCATTTCATTTAATTACCTTTCACCTTCATGTATGAATGTCACATATAATAAAAAGAACATGCCTGCAGTAAATGCAAGGATGCCAGTATAATTTATATATGCGCATTGTTCTGATTGTTTAAGATACATTTGAGGTTGATGCTAATTGTGCAACTTCCCTCGACTGATTTAAACAGACGTATAAGCATTGACGCATAATGTAGTGTTGACGCCTTGCTTCATCTGTATTCCAGAAGTCATTGTCTTGAAATAAACGAATTAATACTTTTTGGGCTGCTTCACATGAAGCAGGTTCATCCACTACTATTTTTAAACAAATCGTATATGTAATAGACTCATAACTTCTAAGTTCAGCTACTTTTTGTTGAAACTGCATCATGTCCGATCCGCCCTTCATTACACAACTAAGCTAACTAATATTATAGCTCTCTTCTTCGAGCAAATAGTTACGAAATGGTTAAAATTGAAACATTCCTCGGGTTAGGACGTAAGGCTAGTATTCTTTCAAAACGAACTATGTTACCCTAACGTATATAGTTACTTAGAAAGTTAGTTGTGATTGAAAAGGAAGCGTGTTGAAAATGGCTTATGATTTATTATTATCGATAATTGAACAGGTTGGTTATGCTGCATTATTCTTAGTATTATGCCTAGGACTAATCGGTCTCCCCATTCCTAATGAAACGGTAGTAATGACTGGAGGAGCGTTATCAGCAGCAGGAGTTTTGTCACCAGTACCAGCCTTTATTATGACATGTCTCGGTATTAGCTCAGCTATGACGTTTGGTTACAGCTTTGGTCGATTCTCTGGTGCTAAGCTGTCCAGTTGGTTTCGTCGCAAAAAAAATATTAGCAAGTTCCTTGACCGTTCGGAAGAACTTAGCGAAAAGTATGGTGGTTATGCTATAAGTATCAGCTTATGTTTACCGTTTCTCCGTCATGCCACACCTTATGTAATGGGCATTAACAAAATGAAATATGGCAAGTTTGCATTGTTCGCTTATCCTTCAGCATTTGTATGGACGATGACTTATTTCATTTTGGGTTCATTACTAGGAGAGCAAGTGCAAGACTTCGCTAATCTCGTAACAAATTACGGTACATGGGTATTAGTCGGACTCGCCATTATCGCTGCTGGATATATTGTATATCGTATCGTAAAGGCGAAAAACGAAAAAAAACAAATGGATAGACCCCTATAGCATTTGTACAACAATTAAGCCCATCCTTGCGCACTTATGACGCAGGGATGGGCTTTCTCGTCGTATACGTTTCTTACTGCTCTTCCTCTTTCACAAGCTTTTCCTGCGCTGCATGTATAAAAACTTCAAACAACTCATCGTTTTCTTCAATCTCATCCTCAAGAGCAAGCAATTGCTCTTCATTACCTGACTGGTTTAAGAAAAATAATCCGTAGCCCCAGTCTGAACCTCTTTTGCTATGTAGAGCAATCTCATACTCATGATCATGTCCTTCAGCGCTAAATTGCACATTGCCTACATAACCATCTTCCTTCGTATAAGACATTCTCGCACCTATAATTGTAATGTTAGCCATCGTTCGCTTTCCCCTTCCGTTCCTTTGCAGCTTATGCTGCCGTCATCCTATGTAGAATAGCATAGCAAGAAGAGTGACGCAACCAGCCACTTTGTTGATTAGAACGCCTATAAACATCCCTGCAAACATTACATTACGATTGCTGATAGACCAGCTTTCGCCCATCTCGGGAGGATGATCACAAATGGCAATTCAGTTAGCAGTAATTCATTGGGTTTATTTGTTTTTTGTGGTGTAATCATTTCCATCATTGTCTCTTTAAGTCGTATACTCATTCGAACAGGCATTAACGAAATAATGATTGCACCGTTAACACGATTTATGAAAACGCCAACATTAGCATTTTAGGGTATCGGACTTATTATGATGATTACTTCCTTATTTTTCTGGCCGTCACCAGCTGTTGCACTAGTAGGTGCAGTCCTTCTGCCCGTCGCACTACGAGTAGGCTTACATACCGCTCGTAATTGTAATGGGGGTTGTTACGTCTGTAGTCGCATTTTGGATGATGAAACGTGATCTTCGTACGGACAGATGGCGGGATGGCTTAATTGAAGACACTTCTAGAGACCCCAATCATTTCTCTTCGGTAGATGCAAGCGACGGCGGTACTTTATCGCAACGATCTAAGCACATACTCGCCTTTATTATTCCCCTTTTATTTGCATCAAATGTAGCTGCAATGTTTGCTCTAGATTTACAGGGAGGGGACGCAACAGCATTGATCGGTGGCACCTCCATTCTCATCATGCTCATTGTTACGATGATGACTTATCGAGGCAAAGGACTTGAGAAAACGACAGGCTACTTGAACGATGGTTTTTTATTTGGATTTCGTGTTTTTGAGCCAGTCATTCCGATTGCTGCTTTTTTCTACCTTGGCGACTCTGGATTTTTTGCAATGTTCGGTGAGAAGCTTCCTGAGGCATCTCGCTGAATGTTTGTCAATTACCAAGAACATGTTTAGAAAGTTTAACTATTAAGTATAAATGCCGTTACACGTTAAGCTTTCCAAGCATTTACTACATGTACAAGCAATGATTAACATGATTGTTTTTAACAAACGATTCAACCAAATTCTTTTGTTGAAAGGGGGATGCTACTATGCCCGCCAGCTTAAATGTTGCTAAATTGGTAAATGACACAACTGCCGTTTCTAATCAGAAATTGACTTATACAAATGTCATCTTTAATTGTGGTACCGACGACGCTCTAAATGTACTGTTTACGGACGTAACACCTGTAGGTACAACTTACGATACAGATAGTTTTGTGCTCAACGGTGTATCCTTACCAGCAGCTGATCCAAACGTCGGAGTAAATATTGGGACTGTGCCTGCGGGATCATTTTCGACCGCTATCTTTCAAGTTACCGTGGACTGTCTAGATACAACTACTACAATAACCAACCAATCCACCGTCACGTTCGATGCAACAAGCGTGAATAGCAATACAGTAACAACAGAAGCGTTAGGAGCAAATGATTCCTTAGAACAAATCGCTCTCGAAGAATTAAATTTAGCATCGCAAATTAACACGCAAGGAACTCTTATCCAAACAGCTATTCAAAATGGCGTATCTATTGCTGAATTATTGGAAGTCAATGAAAACGCAATCGAGGCATTAGAAGAAATAACTGAAGCTGAAGCTGAATTAGTCGATCAGTTAGATGATATTTTAGATTGTATCGGTATAACTCCGTAATCGTTACATGAGGAGGACGTATCCTCTGAGAACAGGAGCGTCCCTTTCTTATAACCGAACGGTGTTGCAGTGAATTATTGAAATACGCTTTAGTCAATGTTATCGTGAAATGTAACAAAGTTACTATGTCTAAATAATTGTGGGGGGCAAGTTGGATGAAAACCGAATTATTTGAGAGTATAGAAAATGTAATAGGTAAAGTGAATACCATAGTACTATTGGATGAGCAAGGTTGTACATCTGAAGTAAGTCGTATTGTTACGGACGAAAAGCCCTACATACTAAAAAGCGCAAATAAAGAAAAATATCGAGAGTGGTTGAAGAATGAAGCACACATTTTGGAAAAGCTTCGCGATAACTCGATACCACTACCTAGATACTTTGGATTTTTCGAACAATTAGATAGCAGTCATTTACTTATGTCTTTTGAGGAAGGCGTCACGTTAACCTATGCTCTGACAAATGCTACATTAATGGAAAAGAAAAAGTTACTTCGTAGTTTTGGGCGATTTCTTAATCACTTCCATGAAAGTAGTCCGTTAAATTGTCTAGAACATGAAGGAAGTTGGCTTGACATTCAACTGGAAAAGGCAAAGGGCTATGTAGATAGCGGACAATGCGATGGGGATTCAAAACTATTGAACTCCTTAATTTCGAATAAACCATTACCTGTTAACCAAACTATGATTCACGGTGATTGCACAACTGACAATGTCCTCGTAAAAGACGGAGAGATAAGTTTGTTCATTGATGTTGCTGGTATGACAGTTGGAGACCCGCGGTATGATGAATCGTTGGCTATAAGTGACTTGATTGATGAGCCTGAATTATTAGAAGCTTTTTATGAAGGATATACGCGCTATAGAGTAACTATGAATGAGTTCAAATATTTTAATGAAGGTTTGTACGAGTTTTTTTAATAGGCTTAAAATATTCGTAGTAAAGATTGTTCACTTAAAATAAGAGGTTATAAAAATATGAAAATAGTAAACTTCAGAGACTATGAGATATTTAGGCAAGATAGCTTTACTATCTTCGTTCGGCTGTTTGGTGCTTTCGATAAATCAGCACCTTTATGAGTTATACAAAAAAATGAAGAAAATCTGCCTACAATAATTTTCTATTATAATGGTGTAGCTATAAAGCCCGTTTTTACACCCATTTTGAATCCTGCATTTTCGCTTATTTCACCCTTCTCATTCATAATTGACATCTTTTGTGGAATGAATATACCATGATTTACTTTTATAGGAATTTCGATACCTATATTGCAATGAGCCCCTGAATACGATTCCAGGGGCTCATTATTTTAATGCTACTGTTCTTGCTTAGATTCAGCGATCAGTTCTACTTTACTTGGCCAAAAAGCATTTTTACCCAATAAACTTGTTATGGCTGGCACAAGAAATGGACGAACGATGAATGTATCGAGCAATACGCCAAGAGCCGTTATTAATCCAAATTGGAGCAGCACTTGGATCGGTAACGATGCTAATACGGCGAATGTAGCAGCAAGAATAAGTCCTGCCGAAGTAATAACGCCGCCTGTTTCACTGACACCTTCACTAATGGCTTGACGGAGCGGCATTTGTTTGCGCTTTTGCCAAATACTTGAGATCATAAATATATTGTAGTCCTCACCAAGTGCAATCAAAAAGACGAATGCATATAGCGGGATCGAGCCTTGTATAGCATCAAATCCCATTACATAATGTAAAATAATCCATCCAAGTCCTAAAGCTGCCACGTATGATAGCAGTACTGTTCCGATTAAATAAAGTGTTGCAACGACGGATCGAAGGTAAACAAGTAGTAATATCGTAATCAATGCGATAACAAGTGGAATGATAACGAAATTATCTCGAATTGTAAGTTCCTTCGTATCAAATTGAGTTGCTGTTTGGCCTCCAATCCATACTTTTTCATCTGCTTCAACGATACCAGCCTCTGCCAGCGCTTTACTAGATACAGATCTAAGCAGAGGAATCGTATCCATCGCTTCTTCTGAATAAGGATTAGTGTCCAGAACGACAGAATAAGAAGTCAGCATCGGATCACTTTCACTAACCTTAGGTTCACTAACGTTGTTTACATGAGTGATATCTGAAAGTTTGGAACCAACGTCCACCTTTTTGCCCTCAGTTCGCACTACTATTGTAATGGGAGCAAGTTCCCCTGGTGTATAAGCACCCGCAATAACATCAAAACCTTCACGTGAAGGCATATCTTCTGGGAAAGACGAGAGCAAATCATAGGTATATTTGATACCTGTTGAAAACGAAGCTAACAAGCCCAATAACATAATAGATGAAATGACGACTAACCATGGCTTAGTAACGACCAGATTACCTATCTTCGGACCAAGTTTCTTCTTTTCATCTCTATATTTGCTCGTCTTTCCACGCTTCGTGTTCCTCAGCTTTTCCATTTCCACCGTACGTGGGATGAATGGGAAAAATGATGCTCTGCCGATGATCGACATTAATGCAGGAACAAGCGTCAAGCTCGCAATCATCATTATTAGAATGGATAAACTGAATGGTACAGCAAACCGCTCAAATGCACCATACTTAGCTGCAAGCAGGGCAAATAGTGAAATAACAACAGTGAAGCCGCTCATTGCAATAGCTCCTGATGAACCTTTGAATGCATTAATCAGCGCACTAAATCGATTATTCTCAAGAGTCAACTCTCTTCTAAACCGAGTAATAAAAAATAAGCAGTAGTCCGTTCCAGCGCCAAAGAGCAGAACTGTCATAATAGCAATTGCTTGCGAATCTACGGTAATCCATCCTTCACCAGCCATCCAACCGAGGAGAGGACTCGTCACTCCATATGCAAAGCCGACGCCTACTAATGGGATAATAGCCAATATCGGCGAACGATAGATAAGAAGTAGTAATACAAGAACAATAATGACAGTTGCCATCAAAAGTACAAAATCTGCATTTTGGAACAGCTCAGTTGCATCAATCGAAATACCTACTGGCCCACTAACACGAACGCTAAGCTCTGAACTGGAATCTGTGGCAACTGTGAATGGATCCCCGTCAGATGCTTCTATCACCATTCCTTTGATAGCTTCCACGTTTTCTTTGAGCAGCTCAGTTTCAGTCGCTTCCTCAAATAAGATAGGTTGAACCAGTGTTGTGCCATCCTCTGAAGCCATCTGCAATAAAGCTGGAGCTGGCAACTGATGAAGCGGTATTAGCTTACCTTGTGCTTTAAGTGGTGAGTCTGCCAACCCTTTAGATAATTGTTGAATTAGCGAAAAGTCCTCTTCTGTTAACCCACTTTCTCTATGCCACACTATTAATGCGGGAACTCCCGAAGAATTAGGAAAATATTGCTTTATCAATCCGTCAGCAACGACAGATGGGCTATTGCTTTCTAGATTTGGAGCATTATTTTTTTCTTTATCTCCAACTGCTGGAAGTGTAAACGTAAGCACCACAACTGCAATGATCCATACTCCCAACGTGATCCAACGTGTACGACGCCCAGCAAATGCTGCTCCTAGCTTTTCTATCATCTCTTTACTCCTCCATTTCACATCGAAACCATTTTCGTTTACAATGTAATCATACTTTATATTAATTATATATACCCAAAGGTTAATTAATCAATCACTATTTTTTTATCTTTGATTGGAGTGTTATGTGTTGAAATCAGAACAGCCAAAACGTAAACCAGGACGACCAAAAGCGACCGACTCGCCGCACACTAAAGATCAAATTATGAGAACCGCCTCTTTTCTATTTATGGCGAATGGATATGAGAAGGTTTCTCTTGATAGCGTTGCAAAAGCTTGCGGAGTGACGAAAGCTAGTGTCTACTATTACTTTAATAACAAAGCCACCCTCTTCTCCGAGTCACTTCAATTCGTGCTCAAAATGGCATACAATCAAACCGCACTAATCGTACTTGGACCCGGAACCTTGCAGGAACGTCTATTTGAAGTGGCCACCAGGCATATGCGAAACTCTCATGTCGATTTCGAGACAATGATGCGTGAAGCTGCAACTGAATTATCAGAGGAACAAGTATCCGCTATACGCAGTAGTGAAAATGCACTTCACATTTTGCTTGCAGAGGTATTTCAGAAGGCAATGGATGAGGGGCTTATTAATTGCAGTGACCCCATGTTACTATCACATGTATTTGTTTCCACATTATCCCTGCGTAATCGTGAAGAAATTGTTAACAATCAAAAAACAGTGGGACAATCTGCGCAAGAGATCGTACAATTGTTATGGACTGGAATTGCTCCACGATCATAACAAAATTCCACACAATACATTATCGGAGGTACAACCATGTTAAAAACCGCCATTGGCAGGTTAAGAATTATTGGACTATTTGAAGGAATTTCGTTCCTTGTACTTCTGTTGATTGCAATGCCGCTAAAGTATTGGGCCGATATACCAGAACCTGTTTCTATCGTAGGTATGCTGCATGGAGTATTGTTTGTTCTTTACATTTTGGCAGTTATTCACGTTACTATCGTTCACCGCTGGTCATTCGTTAAATTTCTTCTTGCTTGCGTAGCATCCGTTTTACCATTCGGTCCGTTCATCGTGGACAAAAAGCTATTGCGCGATGAAGCATAAATTCCCTTCCCGCACCTAGTTTCTAAATACGTTAGTAAATAATACAAAAAGCATCTGTATCAACCCTGTTGGGTTAGGTACAGATGCTTTTTTATAACTTATTTCTACTCTACTTATCATCAATAATATTAAATTGTACCCTCTCGGTCCCTTTACTAACAGCGCACAGCAACAATTTTATTGAATAGCTATCATTTCATAGAGCTAGAATTTCAATAGTAAGATGAGATCCTGTCCATAGGCTAACGCTGATATTACCGCTTCTATCTCATTTGCCCAAACTTTTTGAAGCACAGAACATAGGATATGGGGCAATGTTAATTCCAAATACGAGAGGATGAATTGTTTTGTCACAAGCGAATATTCCTAATATTACGCCTACGATTACAATTACTACAACGGATGCGGTAAATCTTTTGTTAGCTTCGATTGCCCTAGAGGAGATTGGTCTCGCACACATTATCAACGCTGAAGCTGAAAAAATTCAATACGTTGTTGGTACGCTGCCAGGTCTCTCTGTTCCAGCAACCATTAGCGACTTACTCACTATTAACGCTAGTGTAATAACTACGCTAAATGCAGTAGGTAAAAAGGAATTTTTACTACTGTCTAAGTTAGAGAGTATCGTAGATGCTTTACCTACAGGAGGATAATACGACGATCTAGCGATCTAATGCTACGGGTACTACTCAAATGTCCTTATACATCTATCTCTTTTCATATGTATTATTTGGATTAATTAAATGCCCTCTCCTTGTCTACCCGTGATGTGTGACTATGCTCACATCACGGGTATTTCCGTTTGGAAAGTCATAAGTGTAGAGATGATCATCTAGGCCCAATACCTGTCTATAGACTCCTGCTGATATTGCTACGCCTAGCACATTCGCCCAAACTTTTCTGAACAGTCTACATAGAATATGGGGCAATACCAATTACAGAAACGAGAGGATGAACTGATTTGTCACAAGCGAATATCCCTAATATTACACCTACGATTACCATTACTACTATTGATGCGGTGAATCTTTTGTTAGCTTCAATTGCCCTAGAAGAAATCGGTCTTGCACACATTATCAATGCAGAAGCAGAAAAAATTCAATACGTTGTGGGAACCCTACCGGGTCTTTCTGTCCCAGCAACCATTAGTGACTTACTCACCATTAATGCAAGTGTAATAACTACGCTTGATGCAGTAGCTAAAAAAGAATTTTTACTTCTTTCCAAGCTAGAGAGTGTCGTTGCTGCTGTTACTCCAAGAGGATAACAAATAAACTCCGTGGTGTTGTGCTAAGGATTTTAGTCATTTTGCCTTTTGCATATGCCACTAATAATATTTATTAGTTGTACTTGTTGATTTTTCCACCCGTGGTGTGAGACTCCCCTCACTTCACGGGTATTTGCTTTAGAAACGATTTCATAGGCTCGATACTTGTCTATAGACTACTGCTGATATTACAACGCCTATTACCATTAGCCCAAACTTTTCCGCTCAGACAACATAGGATATGGGGCAATGCTAATTACAGAAACGAGAGGATGAATTGAATTGTCACAAGCGAATATTCCTAATATTACGCCTACAATTACAATTACTACAGTGGATGCGGTAAATCTTTTGTTAGCTTCTATTGCCCTAGAGGAGATCGGTCTTGCACATATTATCAATGCCGAAGCTGAAAAAATTCAATACGTAGTTGGTACGCTACCGGGTCTCTCTGTTCCAGCAACAATTAGCGACTTACTCACCATTAATGCAAGTGTAAGAACTACACTCAATGCAGTAGGGAAAAAAGAATTTTTACTACTTTCCAAGCTACAGAGTATCGTAGGTGCTTTTCCAGCAGGAGGCTAATTCATCCATTCAACATCTTAAAGCTGCGGTTACAACTCATATAATATCAAGCTATTTCCTACTTTAACTGCTTTGCCAATATCAGTTTATGCACGTACACTCATTCTTGACAACCATATATAGCCTAACAAACAAAAACAACCATTTGCCGGATTTTATTCGGTACATGGTTGTTTTTGTTTGTATGTAAATACATATTTTTTTATCGATAAAAAGACGGGGCGCTTCGAACGATCTGCATCGACCATCAAAATACTACCAAGTACAATTCAGCTATCAGTTTATGCATGTCCGTATTGACTCATTTCACCCTCTCCGCAATCTGTATAAATTTCAATTTTTCTGATGCGATGTTCATCACGTTCTTTAATAATAAAGAGGGCATTTTGATACGTCCATGACTCGCCTCTAGGTAAGTTCGGCTGCTGTTGATATAACCAACCGCCAATCGTATCGGCAACATCAATTGGCAGATGCAGGCCCGATGCTTCATTTACTTCAATGATCGACGCTTTCCCTTCCACCAAATAATGTTCTTGTTCAAGCCGTTCAATCTCTTTCACTTCATCAGCATCGAACTCATCCCGAATTTCACCTACAATTTCCTCAATGATATCCTCAATCGTAAGCAGTCCAGACGTACCGCCATATTCATCCATTAGTATAACAAGATGGACACGCTCGAGTTGCATCATCCGCAGCAATTTATTAATTGGCAGCACTTCAGGAACAGTCATAACAGGCTGGAGCAACCTTCTCATGTCCTGCTTTTCGTCCTTATCATGCAAAATAAGATATTTGGTGTTTAGTACACCTATAATGGTGTCCTTGTCACCCTTAGCTACAGGAAACCTAGTATACTGCTCTCTTTTAATAATCTCAATGTGTTCTTCACGGGTTTGATCTACAAATAGACATACCATGTCCGTCCGGGGAACCATAATTTCTCTTGCTAGCCGCTCGTCAAATTCAAAGATGCGATTGACATAGCTAAATTCACTTTTATTAATTTTGCCACTTTCATAGCTCTCAGAAATGATCATACGAATTTCTTCCTCGGAGTGTGCTTCATGCTCGTTTGTAGGTTTAAAGCCAAATAATCTGACAAGACTATTCGCAGAGCCATTTAATAACCAAATAAACGGGTACATTGTTCTATAGAAGAAAATAATGTATGGTGCAGTAATTTGACTAACTTTCTCTGCACGAATGATGGCTATCGTCTTCGGAGCAAGTTCACCGAGCACGACATGCAAGTACGTTACGAGCAAAAATGAGATAATGAATGAGATTAACGATCCGAAGCTTCCTGTAATCCCAACTAAATCGAATACAGGATGAAGGAGCTGCTCTACAGTCGGTTCACCGAGCCAGCCAAGACCTAGCGCTGTTATCGTAATGCCTAACTGACAAGCCGATAGATAGCCGTCTAGATGGGTTGTCACCTCTTGGACTGCGCTTGCATTTTTGATACCCTCGTCCACCATCTGCTGAACACGACTTGCTCTGAGCCTTATGATCGCAAATTCAGTAGCAACAAAAAAGGCTGTTAAGACCAGCAGCATCGTAAACAAAATAAGCTTAATAGCCATCGAAGTGTCTCCTTCGCTGTTACCCTGTAATAGGGACAAACCTCATACGCTGCTTCCTGCGTTTACTAATACAATATAAAATTGCTTATGATCTTGCGCAGCATACACATATAAAGCTCGTCCACCTATACAGCCTATCCCTTATTTTGCATGCTCATACTACTACCTCAACGCCGATGTTACCATTACTTCGTTTTTTATCCCATTACCATGGTGGGGAGTCATCTCTTGAGTCATCTCTTGAGTCATCTTTTGACTCATCATTAACTGTACCCAAATCCGTATTTGAGATTCCCTCTTCCCCTTCAGCAACCCTCGAACCAATAAGTGGCATTACATCTGTCAAATCTCTTGGTTGCAACAGCTCGATAGGAGACATACCTCTGTCGAATTGAAACTGATCTCCTTCAATAACAACAACATATCTGCCATTATGTTTAGCAAAATGGATATTGCCTCCGAAGTCAGAGAGCAATCCTTTCACTGTCACTGCATCCAGTTTGAACGAAAACGGCAAATCTGGTTTCTGCTCGACTAAAGCCGCCGAAGCTGCCTCTACCTGCTCATGCGACCACCATTCCTGAAGCTCACGCTTTTCGCTTGCCGCCCACACTTCCACCGCATTCTCTTCTTCACTTCGCTCCGATCCACCTTCATCTTGCCACTTGTCGGCAATATACTGATGAACCATCTCCACGACTTGCTCGCCGATCACTTCGGGAAGCGGTTTTTCATAAGAAACATATTTAAGGAAGTCCTCAAAGTAACGAGCATGGGAAGCTTGATGTATTTTCAACTCCCACGGCTCCATTATTCCTTCCTCTGGCATATGGGGATATTGAATTGACTTAATACTGCGTGCGCTTATTGCCATCTCCACATGTGAAATTAAGCTGCGTTCATCAGAAATTCTAGCTATCTTGGGCTCGAAGTCACATTTTAGCAGAAACAGGAACGGTGTATCAAAGAACGTATTCAGCTTGGAAAGCGCTACGATAAAAGCTCCTCCGCGTACAGCACTCGTATCCATGTAGATCCGAACAAGTTCATCGGCAATACCTATAAATCGATCTTTGGAATCTGCATCTCTAAGTCGCTGGAACAAATTATAGTTCTGATTACTTCCTAGCTCGTATCCCGGTTCCACCATGAACCGACCTATCTTCGTTGGAGCGTTCGCAGTATTCGGATTACGCTCAACTTTTCGTTTTACGATCCTCGTAAATTCTTCATCGAGAAATTTTTTGATTTCACTATCTTCATAATCGTCACCATCTAATGTCTGGTAATGTTTGAATCGTCTTCCGGACGATGAGGTTGATTGTTCTCCATCCGTATGGATAACGAAAAACGATAAATATTGCAGCATAAAATCCATGTCCACTTTCCCTCCATCATCCCTGGTAATTACACTTCAGAATAGCATATCTCACTACTCTAGGCACTAATCCTCTAATCATTCCAATCCGCAAGCAATGGGGTTCTATCCCCACGATATAACAGCTTCAGCATATGCAATGCACGAGTACAACCGACATAAAGCAGCTTTGCATCCATATTTTCGTATGCCACAGCTCCTGCGTCCGCAATTAGAACTGCATCGAATTCGAGCCCTTTCGATAAATAGACAGGTACAACAGTAAGACCTCCACTATACGTAGGCTGCTTACTATTAACGAGCGATACTTCCACTCCTTGTGCAATCAAATACTGATGAATGTCATAACTCTCCCGCTCCGTACGAGCGATAATTGAGATCGTGTCATATTCACCCTTGGCTTGCCATTGTTGAATGGTTGCATGTATAGCAGGAAGCCAATCATCGTTATTCCTTTGCTCTGCAACAACGGGGTCACCGCTACGGAAGACAGGAACTGCTGGCTTCACCTCGCCAGTCATTCCACCCAAAATATAATTGGCAAATTCAATAATTTCCATCGTTGAACGATAACTTCGATTTAGCTCATAGAAACCTGTATCTTCCTCAGAAAATAACCCCTTGAGCTCATTCCAACTATGAATGCCCGTATAGCCATGGATCCCTTGCTGTAAATCACCTAGGATGGTCATCGATACGGTGCGTTGACATAAACGCAGTACTTCCAATTGGAATGGTGAATAATCCTGCGCTTCATCAATAACAATATGGTCAAATGGAGCGGAATGAAGTCCATATAACTTTAGATGAATGTAAGTCAGTGCCGCCAAATCCTCAGATGCAGCCTTACCATTCCCGAGCCGATCAGCAGTCGCTTTTGCCAATGCCTTCGGCACTCCTGCAAGTGCTGTTTTCCCTTTAAAGAGTGAAGTATATAGCTGTAACGCTGAGAAGGACGGCATCTTTTTTACAAAAGAATTCAACTTCGACATCGCACCTGCACGTATTTTCTTATCTGAAATACCTCTTTGCTTGAGCTCTGATTCCAGCCAGCGACGAATACGACTTGCCAATCGATCACGCTTCACCATTATCGTCTCATCACCGTAATCTGTGTCGTACCATTCCCTCATCATTTCTGGAGTTAGCTCAAATCTTGGCAGCGGGTTAAATGATATCGTTGGCAAAATAGTTGCTTGAATCTCAGTAAGACGATCATCTATAATTTTTTTAAACGCGATGCTGCCTTTCCATCTCCCCGATGCTTGCTCCCACTCTTCTACGCTACGGCGCTCCTCGAACCAATGGATCATCGTCTCAGATGGATCACTTAATTGAATCGAATGATCCAGCAATTCCACTGCCCAATCACCAAAAGTCGTTTGTCCGATATCACCTACACCAAGCTCAGGCAATACGCCCGATATATAGTCAAGGAACATACGGTTCGGTGCAAAGATGATCATACGGTCTGCACGTATTCGTCCTTCGTATTGATAAAGCAGGAAGGCAAGTCGGTGAAGTGCAACTGTCGTCTTACCACTACCCGCTACCCCTTGAATAAATAATGCTTTATTCCGTTCTGCTCTAATAATTTTGTCCTGCTCGCCTTGGATCGTGGAGACGATGTCCCTAAGTTTATTGTCCTTGTTCTCACCTAGTCGGAATAATAGAAATTCGTCCGTTACTCCACCTTCCTCTTGTCCGCGCACATAGCTATCAACCAGTCGCACTAGCTCACCTTGGCGGATCATAAAATTCCGTTTTAAATGCACATGCCCCGAAATTTCACCATCAGGTGATTCATATTCGGCTAGCGCCTCTCCCCCTGTAAATGAGTAGAATAAGCTGGCAACAGGTGCACGCCAGTCGATAACTAACAGCTCATTGCCGCCTTCTTTTGCTACACCTGCTTTGCCGATATAGAGCGCCATATTATCTTTTGCAACAGATACACCATCTTGGAACATTTCTTGGAAGTCAATTCGTCCGAAATAAGGCTCTTTGAATGCGATCTCTAGACGCTGTTTTCTCTCTTCCCGTTGATGATCCAACACTTGCTCTGTGAAATCGTCACCCGTGTACTTAGGTCCAATACTGCGCAGTTGATTTTCAATATCTTGCAATGAACGGGCAAGCCTTCCTTGTTCTTCTTCATAGGTTATATGTTCACTCATCTTATTTACCTCCCAAATATAAAGAGCCGAGCCTCTTGCGAGGGCTCAGCTTCACTTGTTAATCTGTCGTATCCATCATAGTCACTTACCCGGTTAAGTTTGTTTTCCAAAACCATATCATTATCGCAATGATCATTATATTTACAATGACAAGAGTAGGTATGCCAACTGTAAAAGCACGATGCTGCGTCTTATGACGCCACTTCTTCATACCATACCATATTCCAATCGCTCCACCAAGGGCGCTTATGATAAAGAACTTTTTCTCAGGAACACGCCTAGTACGTCGCTTAGCCTTTTGTTTGTCTTGTCCCATAAGAATAAAACCGTATCCGTTCAAGAGGATTAAATATCCGATCATGACGTATAGCAATGTCATTGATTTCACCCTCCTTTCCTATCTATGTTCTAGGCTTCGCTCGACTTGTCGCTGTTGCTTCGAGAGGGTTGTCCGGCCAATAATGCTTCGGATAACGTCCCTTCAAATCTTTTTTAACCTCGAAATAAGCATGTTCCCAAAAACTTGCCAGATCTCGTGTCACCTGAACGGGACGTTGGGATGGGGACAATAAATGTAGTGTAATAGGAAGTTTTCCCCTCGCTACACTAGGCGTTTCTTTTAAGCCAAACAACTCTTGCAACCTGACAGCTAGAACAGGATTGTCTGGATCACTATAATCAATCGGTATACGAGAGCCGCTTGGCGCAACGAAGTGGGTCGGAATGTGCTCATCCAGCTCCTGCGTTTGCTTCCAGCTGAGCATATTGCCAAGTAATTGCCCCATTGATAGTTTTTGCAGATCAGCTTGACTTTTTAGTCCATACAGATGAGGTTTCAGCCAATGCTTCATCGTCATAAGCAACGTTTCCTCGGAGACATCAGGCCAATCCTTATCTCCACTTAATTGCATAAGTTTCATTCTACCTAGCAATGCTTTAGATTGCTTATTAAAGGGCAACATTTGTATACCCTTCTGACCTATTGCTTCAACTAATACATCAGCAACCGCTTCGAGATCGAGCCCGTTAACAGGACCTTCCTTAAGAATCAAAGCCCCGAGTCTTAAGCGATATCTCGCTCGCACTGCCTTTGCAGCATCATCCCATTCCACAACTTCTTCTTCATGTAAATAGGACGATAGTTGTCCCTCAAGCACATCTATTCCAACCGCTGCTGCAGAACGTATTTTCCCCTCGCTACCTGCATCGTCCATCTCGCACACTACCAAATACTGATAGCGAGAAAGTGGTTGTACTTCTGGCAGAAGAGCACCTCTTCCATTCGCAAGCAAATAACGTCCATCCCCTCTACGCTGAGCAATCCGATCTGGATAGGCAATAGCAAGTAAAGCACCAATAGATAAAGTCGACTTGCGACCTATGTTCTCTTTAGTTGCACTACCATCCTTCATAAACGAATGGAGCATCCATTCCCACTGTGCTGCTTGTGCTTTTATCCGTTGTGCAGCTCCGTTACTTCTGTCAGCAACATTTAGCAAGTCAAGTCGGAGCTGGATATCTACGTTTCTTTCGCTAGGCAAGAGATCTCTGTCACTTAGCAAAGAGGCTAGCTCACAACCATGTTGCAACATTCCATGATCTGTCGCAGCAAGCAACATCGCACCTAGTCGCGGATGGATGCCAAGCTTTGCAATACGTATTCCTTCAATTGTAGGAGTTCCTTCCGTTGTAAGTGCCTTAAGCTGCTTCAACAACAGATTGGCATGATTGAAAGCGATTGGTGGAGGCGGTGTTAACCATTGCAGCTCCATCGGATCTCTTACTCCCCATACTGCAAGCTCTAATGCCAAAGATGATAAATCCGCATCAACGATCTCCGGTCTTCCTTGATCAAGCAAATGAGCATGTTCGACTTCCGTCCATAACCGATAGCAGACGCCGGGAGCTTGTCTCCCCGCACGTCCACGTCGTTGATCAGCAGATGCCTTCGATACTGCAACTGTCTCCAGATGACTCATTCCAGTTCGTGGGGAGAAACGGGATATTCGCATAAGTCCACTATCCACAACAATTTTGACACCTTCAACTGTTAAGCTGGATTCTGCAATAGAGGTTGCGAGAACAACCTTTCTTTCATGTTCGGAACACGCGGCAATTGCTTCGCCCTGCTGTTCAAGTGACAAGCTGCCATGCAGCTCCGACACTTTCGTATTGGGTGGCAAACTTTGCTGAGATAAATAGCGTATTGTTCTTCTAATTTCGGGAACACCTGGCAAGAAGGCAAGAATGTCACCTTCATGCTTGCGAAGAGCGTCGATAATGGTTTTCCCCACTTGGGATTCAATCCCTCCACTTATTCGCATGCTTGAGTAGTAGGTTTCGACAGGAAATGTTCGGCCTTTGCTAGATATAATTGGAGCACCGCCGAGCAATTCAGCGATTGGCCCCTCCGCAAGCGTAGCAGACATCACGAGCAGCCGTAGATCTTCACGAAGAAGTCCTTGCGACTGTAGACAAAGTGCGAGACCAAGATCACTATGTAAATTACGTTCATGAAATTCATCGAATATAATGACACCAACATCTTCAAGTGCAGGATCGCTCTGCAGCATCC
Source organism: Paenibacillus sp. L3-i20 (assembly GCF_022180385.2). Lineage (GTDB taxonomy): Bacteria > Bacillota > Bacilli > Paenibacillales > Paenibacillaceae > Pristimantibacillus. The sequence continues at coordinate 597,515 of NZ_BQME02000002.1, read as the reverse complement.
TTGTAAGAATACCTTCTGTAACGACTTCGATGATCGTTCCTGGTCCAACCTTACGATCCATGCGAACACGGTAGCCGACCGTCTCGCCTACCTGCTCACCCAAAGATTGCGCCATAAATAATGCCGCAGAACGAGCAGCTAACCTGCGCGGCTCAAGTAGAATAATTCGTTTGTTCGATAGCCAAGGCTGGTTAAGCAGAGCCAATGGTACTCTAGTTGTTTTTCCGGCACCAGGTTCTGCTATAAGCACTGCATTCAACCCGCTGTTCAGTGATTCAAGGAGCTGCGGAAGCACCTCGTCGATAGGCAAATGCTTCATTTCATTACCCCTCATCTACACGAATTGCTATTTCATAATACGAAGCATTTGTACCACTGGACGATTGTCGCCTGGCAAAGCTTTTTCTTTACTTAATAACTGTGAAGAGCCGTCACCATCTAGAAATATACCGTCAACGAGTCTCCCTGCGCCAATCTTCTCTACAATTGCAGTACGGAACATTTCAAGTGAACCTTCCGTTTCGCTGACGAGTAGATATAATGTGCCTTTGTCATCATATACAGCGCCAGAACGCAGTCGATCGTCTTCAGCGAAAGGTGCATGTTCAAGCTGCGACTGTTTTTCCCAGCCGGCATCATTGCCAAGACTCATACTGATGCCGCCTTGAGCCCAGAAGCGAGAGTGATCTTTCACCTTTACCTCGTTTGCTTTGGAAACGACCTGAACGCTTAATGCATTTGATTCGCCGTCCCACACTAAAGTTCCACGAGCATACTTCATATTGACCCCACCGCTGCCATAACCATTCATCTCACCATTCACTGCATGACCGTTAACAACACTCATACTCATAAGCGCTTCCCCATAAAAAAAACCGCCATTGACGCCGACCTTTTCGCTTAATGAAACATTTTCATTAATAACTTCTAATGTAACAAAAGCGGGTTTAGTTGCGAGCACATGAATTTTCATACCGTTAGTTGCTTCTACCGCTGAATAGTTGTATTGTTTGATAGCTTCTAATGGAGCTTCAACACCCGGATTCCGACTACTTAAGGAAGTCAGTAAAAAATAAAATAAAATACCAGATACAACAAGCAAGGATACAAATACTCCGATCACTATCTTGATTTGTTTAGCAGTCAGACGACTATTTCCATTCGAGGTCGACTGCGTCTTTTGTTGATTATCCATAAGCAACTCCTTGCTTTTCACTGATCTACTAGTCTACCTCTTGTACTACTCATTTGTCCACCGCCATTAACCCTTGTCGGCCAAAAAGCATCGCTGCTCCAACAGAGCCGCGATGCTTTTTATTGTTTTATTGCGCACGATCATCCAGTGGATAGAAGATTAGGTTAATTGGGAATGCAGATCCAGCTGGAGGGCTGAACTCAATATCTAGGTTTTCCTCTTTACCCGTTGTTTTCGCTAACATAATCATTCCATCGAATGCGGTAAGTACACCGGAAGCTGGTACTTTGACCATCTCGCCATTAATTTTGAACGGCCCCTTGAAAGCACCGCCTTTGGCAAGAATCATAATCGCCATTTTTCTAGGTTTATCGGCATGGATTTTATACACAGTTCCATAGTTCCCCCATAGTGTCGCATCTGTGCCACGTTGTGGATCATAGCCTTGTTGGAAAGGGTCAACCTTGCCGTCTCCAATAATAATTTTTTTCGGCTTCGTCAATCCTTCTTTTGAAACATCAATATTCCAGTCAAATCCTGCAATTTGGAATGTACCTCGAATATGACCTTTGAACGGAAGCTTAGACAAGTTGATCATGTTCTCAGACACTGTATCATCCGCAGCGAATGTAAACTGAAGCTCTCCATCAGTCTCCACATCGTACATGAGATTAACACCCTGACCAGGGTAGAAGTCCGGAAACTGTTTATAGACAAAAGTGCTGCCTGCCGGAATCGTCATTGTCTCTTCTAGGGCATCATCCATTAAATAATCAACCATCACTTCACTGCCGATCAAATGAGCATAGATGGATGGATACACTTCACCTTTGTTCGTTGTTGTAACGGTAACTGGCTTATCCGTATTATTTGTTGCAAGAATTGCAAACCCAACGGTTTGATCTGTTCCGTTCAAATGATCGGCATACAAGCGGCCTTTTCCGTTTATCGTATCCTGATACAAAATTCCTTTTTCTTCAAACGTCTCAGGACTATCGCTTAACAACAACGTACGAGATTTATCTTCTTTAACCGTCTTTGTTACGTCTGGCAGGTCAAAATAATGTTTATACAACGTTTTCCAATCCGTCGCTATATATCCACCAACCGGCTTCGTATATACAGGGTATTCCACTTCATTTAAATAAACTTCATCTTCAATTACAAGATTGCGCGTATAAGTAGCGCTTACGCTGCCATTTTTGTCTGTTGCAGTTAATGTAACCGGATAAGTGCCCGCTTTAAAAAACACTTCTTCCTTGCCCGTCCAAACAAACTTTAAACCTTCAGCATCTGGATCATAACTTAAATTAATATATTTGATTGGCTCGCCTATACGATAAGTTTGTTTGCCAAATGCGAATTTCGCAATTGGAGCCGAATTATTTTGATCAGGATTATAGTTACCATCCGGCTTATTCACATGAATGACATCAACACGACGAAGCTCATTATTGTAAGTATATTTGGCACCCATATAATCGGACAACCAAGTGAGCTTAATAAGCAATCGACCATTGGATAACATAGCTACATCATCAAATGGAAACTCAAGACCGTTTACCCAAGCCTTTTTGTTAACGGTGTCGAGCAAAATTTCATGCGTCGGCGTTTCCATCAGAATAGTTCTAGTTGCTGGCTGCCACTCTACCTTCATTCCAAAAGCATCACCTAGAAATTTGGCAGGTACGTAAGTTCTACCTTTTTTGATAACTGCCGGTGAATCAAGAGTTACTTGCTTGCCATCAAGAAAAGCTTCCTTATTATCCACGTAAAACACGACATATGTTGTTCCAGCAGTTATTGGCGGGTCTTGCGCTGATACTTGACTTAATGGGGCGGTCATAAGCATCAGTGATAACAGCATCGCAGCTGTTTTCTTCTTCGTACTCCATCTGTCGTGCAACATCAAAACATCTCCTCTGTCTTTCGGTAATTAAAGTCACAACGACTCTCGATCTCTCTTTACACTATCGAATAGACGCAAAGCTTAAGGAAAAGTTGCACGATCTTTCCCCTGCTTCGATAATATCCCAGTAAAGCATGCTAAAGACATAATAGAAGTCAGGCAAATATTTCGATAGAAAGCGGTCTCTTATTACTATCAGGGTAACCATTTGACGCTCTATTAGACCTCGTCTTGCGTTCCTCCAGCTTCAATGACTGATTTATAGACGGCTTCACCAATTGCGCAGCCAATCGATGTCGCTGCACCGGCATAGGCATGTACTGCATTCCAACTGCTGTGCTGGCTCACACAGATCGCAATAGCGTCAGTCGTAGTACCTGTTGCAATCTCTCCGCTTATTCGTTCCACAATTGCTAGCTCTTGAAGAGCGGCTGCCTTTGCTTCTGTCGCAGTAATGACCGCATTTACCATCGCAGATTGTGTCATCTGTCCATCGATAGCAACAATCGTATTAATTGTACCAGCCGTATATGCGGAATACACTTCTCTCGGTAATCCTGCTCTTGCCGCATTTCTAGTACCTACCGTTGTGCAGCAAAGTAGTCGAAAGTGATCACCCTCATGCTCAATAATAGAGGCATGAGTTAGCTTCGCAGCAGTAATAAAACCTACGGTGTTTGAGGGATTGAAGCCCCAATTTGCACATTGTTGCTCTAAATCGGCTATCGGATCTGTACAATTATAATGTAACGGGACTTTCCAATTGACAATATTGTTCGCATACGAAAATCCACCTGGAAGAACACAGCTGCTGAGCGTATGCATCAACTGCGGAAGTGTCATCTCGATTCGATCCTCTTCCAACTTTAATCTTACTCCTGACCAATGACTTGATTGATAAATGGTTTCTCTGCGGAATGGTTGCGTCATACTGACTCCTCTCGATGACTCTCTACTATTTCGTAAATGCGAGAGAGCTTTACATGGTTACGAACATGCTCGGCTAACGTATTAAAGGCAGCTTCCCTCCGTTCGTTGAAGCGAAGTTCCCCTCCAAGTGGGTCAAGCCCCTTCAACTTGCGAACATCATTCAGCCAATTTCTGCGGAAGTCGTCATTATGTAGGACACCATGAAGAAACGTTCCCCATACTCGACCATCCTTCGTAGTTACACCCTCTGCCTCATAGTCCATAACATCATCATTTGATTCATCTTGAATGAACTTCTTCCGAAGCAAGAATGGCTGATATGGCTCTATTATTAAGTGTCTTATTTGACCCATATGTATTTCATAACCTTCAATAGCTATCTTTTCTCCAGATGAAAATAACTCTGTAAAACCTGCAACCCGTTCTGTTCGTTTCGTCTCTAAGAAAACAACTTCGAATGGAAATAGGTGTAGCCCTTCTGTTTCAACTAGACTGGATTCCACTTGTGCAGGATCAAGGAGCCGTTCTCCCATCATTTCATATCCTCCACAAAGCCCAACTACTGAACCACCGCTCGCAATATGGCTGAGAACCAAGTCAGCGAGTCCTTGCTCACGCAGCCACATCAAATCTACTACCGTACTTTTGCTGCCCGGCAAAATAATAATATCAGGCTTCCCCCATTGATATGGCTGGTCAATAAAGCGCAACCGTACATCCTTTTCGAAACGGAGCGGATCAACATCTGTAAAGTTGGAAATACGCGGAAGCCGTATGACAGCGATATCAATAACAACTGGATGGTGCCGTTCATTATCTCTTTGCTGGCTCCCCGTTACTTCTGCTTTGTATAATGCAAGTGAATCTTCATCCTCAAGTTCTAATCCGTGAATAAAAGGAATTACGCCAAGCACAGGCTTGCCCGTTCGCTCCTCAAGCCAGTCAAGCCCTGGCTGCAATAGTGACACATCGCCACGAAATTTATTAATGATAAATCCGCAAATGCGGTCACGTTCCCCTTGCTCAAGAAGTTCGAGAGTACCTACAATAGAAGCAAATACGCCACCCCTATCAATGTCCGCAACTAATATAACAGGAGCATTCGCCCATGCAGCCATCCGCATGTTCACAATATCTTTGTCCTTCAAGTTGATTTCCGCAGGACTTCCCGCACCCTCCAATATGACGATATCGTAGGCCGATCTTAGTCGACCAAGTGCTTCTCTCACAATACCTCCAGCAATGGGGAGATACTCTTCACGATATTCTCTCGCTTCATATTCTTTCAGCGGAACTCCATGTACGACTACCTGAGAAGACATTTCTTTCGTAGGTTTGAGAAGAATCGGATTCATATCCGTTGTTGCCAATATCCCGCAAGCATCTGCTTGCATACCTTGCGCACGACCGATTTCTTTGCCATCCCACGTCACATAGGAATTAAGCGACATGTTTTGCGATTTGAAAGGTGCTGTCTTCCAGCCGTCTTGGGTGAAAATGCGACAGAGTGCCGCTGTTACTAAACTTTTGCCCACATCCGATGCTGTTCCTTGAATCATTATCGTTTGACCAGTAGCCGAATCCTCACTTGAACTATTTATTGATTCCATCATTCACACTCCTGTTGGCAAAAGTTTATTAAACTCAGACAGCAGCTTTTCATTCTGCCCTCTAAGTTTAACCGCTACTCTAATGTATCGCTCATCCAAGCCGGGGAACAACGAAGCATCACGTATAAGCACACCTTTACGCCCAAGTTCACCCTGAAGCTGGCGAGCATCTATATTCATCGAAGCAGGCAACCGAAGCAACAAATAGTTCGCCTCGCTTGGACATACCTCGAAACCTAGCCCCACTAGCTTAGTAATCATCCATGTTCGCTCTATTTGTAACCATTTCATCGTTTCAATTGCGAATGATTGCTGGTCAAGAACAGCCTCACCAATTAGCTGAGCCAAGGAATTAACACTCCAAGGAACTTGCAATTCACGAAGAACTTGCATGTTGTCGGGATGTCCTACCATATAGCCAAGTCTAATACCGGAAATCGAATAAAATTTAGTCATTGATCGAATTACAAACAATTTGTGATGTGTAGATGCTCTCTCGACTAGCGATACACCTTTATCCTCAGAGACAAAGTCCATAAATGCTTCGTCGATAATGACAATTGCTCCACTTTCGAGCAATTGCATAATAAGATCGGGATGAACAAGTCTACCTGTTGGATTATTGGGTGAACCAAGCATATAAACATCCCCATGACTTGTTTCAATCGCATGTTGTACCCACTTTTCATCGAGCACAAACCCAGACTCTGAGTTCAATGGCAATTCATTTACAACTGCACCCTGTTTACGAGCCGCATCCGCATATTCTGCGAAGCAAGGAACAGCAACTGTGACACTAGTTGGTTTAAGAGCCCGTATCACTAAATCAATAAGCTCGGCAGCACCATTGCCAATGAGCAGGGAAGTTGCATCAACTTGATGCAACAACGAAAGCTTGTCCCGCAAACCACGAACAGCCGGGTCAGGGTAATTGTGAATCTCTCTCACATAGTTTACAAGCACATCGTGAATGATGTTGGGTGGACCAAGCGGATTCATATTAGAACTGAAATCAAGGAAGCTATTTACCGACAAGCCATATGATTCTGCCGCCGTACGTAAATCCCCACCGTGTCCATATCGTTCGAGCATCTTGCTACCCCATTTCTGAAATTATTATCTGTTCATTCATATAGTAAAGTCTAATTAAGTACAGTACGAAAGCACTTACGAAGGCTGATTACGTTGTATAGAACCAAACTACTGCACCGAGCAATATCGCAAGTTCAACAGCCTCGTTCATAGCACCATATGTATCACCTGTAAGTCCGCCTAACTTTTTATTAAGCCACGATGCCAAGAAGTAACCGCAAATTATGGTGACTAGACCAGCAGCAATGACGATTAACAAAGAATTTATATAGTTTATGTCATTAATAATTAATGTTGTATAAGAAATAATGGCGGCCAAACTTACTGACAACACTGTCCATTTTCGTTTAACGCCATTAAATAATGAACCTACACCTTCATTTTCTCTTGCTGGAGACCATCCCGCTATAGCGATTGCCATCCATGCTCTGCTCCAGCTAGCTGAAATAACAAAAATCGATACCAATGACAGCACTTTGCCGTGACTCTCACCTGCAATAAGTTCAGTCAATAACGATGCCTTTAAAAGCAATAGAAGAACAGCCGCAAGTACGCCCATCGCACCAACCCGACTGTCCTTCATAATTTCTAACATACGTTCTCTTGTTCGGTGGCTAAGCACGCCATCTGCTGTATCCATCCAACCATCCAGATGTAACCCCCCCGATAACGCCGTCCAAATTGCAAGAACGATAACAGCTGAAGGCCATGGCGGCAATATAAAACTAAGTAGCCAAGCAAGTAGTCCAACTACTAATCCAATAAAAGCTCCAGTCAGCGGGAAATAGATCACACTTCTTGTCAAAATAGGCTTTTCGAAAGGAACTGATACCGGAATCGGCAACCGTGTTAAAAATTGAAACGCGGCTATACACGCCTTCGCTTGTAGCTTTATTTTATGATCATCCACGTCATTATCACTCCTGCCAATAAAATAACACTTACACCGTATAGTATTTGAATAGTAGATTTAATATCACTCGGACCAAGTGGTCTTGTCGGCCATCCCATCCGTGCCCGTTCACTTTTTACACCGAAATAACTATTGAAACCTCCAAGCTCAATACCAAGTGCTCCTGCAACTGCTGATTCAGGTATTCCGCTATTCGGACTAGGATGAAGATGAGCATACTTCCGAACAGCTTTAAGGCTTCTACCAGCGTTCAGGCTTGGTGTTATCCAAGCAATAATGAAAATCAAAAGTCCGGTTACTCTCGCAGGGACATAGTTGAACACATCATCTAAGCGAGCGGAACACCAGCCGAAATGTAAATATTTTTCATTGCGATAGCCAACCATTGAATCTAACGTATTCGTCGCACGATAGATCATCGCAAGCGGTGCTCCACCTAACAATCCGAACAAAATCGGGGCAACAAAAGCATCAACCGTATTTTCCGCTACAGTCTCCACTGCTGCGCGTGCCGCTTCACTTTCATTCAGTTCGCTTGTATCACGTCCGACGACATATCCGACATACTTCCGAGCATTTGTCATATCTCCGCTAACTAATGGAATGTATACAAGCATTGCTGCATCCTTCAAGCCCTTAACAGCAATGGTTGTGGAGATAATCCATGCCGTAACGGCATAGCCAAACCAAAGATGAATCGCATCGGCTATCCATACAAATAACCACATGATGAGCCAGCTTGATATTAATGTGGCCACAGCGAGTATTACACCTAGCAACTTTACATGAATTGGCCGATCTCCATAACGTGCTGGCGCAAGTAATTTCTCAAGCCAACCTATTAACCTTCCAATCCAAATGACAGGATGGGTAGGCCACTTTGGATCACCTATAATCCAATCGATTACGATAGCAGCTGCACATAACAATAGAAGCTCTTGATAGCTGTAAAACATCATAGATCTTCCCATCGAAATGCAATTGCCTTCAAATCAACTGGAATACCAGCTGTTACTAGAAATACTCGATCACAAATGGCAGCAATTCGTTGATTTAATCTACCCGCTTCATCTCGAAATTGTCTTCCAAGTGCATATACGGGAACAATACCGTCTCCAACTTCGTTCGTTACGATGATCAACTTATAAGGAAACCGTTCGATTGCTTCAATCAGGCGATCCACTTCTGCCTGTAGGTTGAGCTCATTATTCTCGCCCTCTTCATAACGCAGCAGCCAATTCGTCAGCCACAGCGTCAAACAATCGAGCAGGACAAGAGATACATTTGGCCGTTTCGCCAATTTATTCAGTAGTTCAGCTGCTTGAAAAGGCTCTTCCATCGTCTCCCATTCAAAACCAGTAGTATGCCTATCTATCCTATGCTGATGGATACGTTCCTTCATCTCTTCGTCATAGGGCTGACAAGTGGCAATATAGATCCCATTGCTACTGACTCGACTAGCGTAGTTTTCAGCAAATCTGCTTTTGCCACTTCTCGCTCCGCCCGTTACTAGAATAGCCATAGTAGCCTCCCGATTATCCTTTTGAAATACCTGCACTGTCAAAGGTCGCCATCTCTTGCATCAACTTAAGTGATGCATCAATGAAATGGAAGCATAATACAGCACCAGTCCCTTCACCTAGACGCATCTCAAGTTGAATCATTGGCGATAATCCGAGTGCAGTCATTAGTCCCATATGTCCTTGCTCTTGCGAAAGGTGGGATGCGATCATATAAGGAATAGTCCGTTCGGACAACTTAGTCGCGACTAATGCCGCTGTAGATGAAATGTAACCATCAATGACAACAGGACACCCGTTTGCCGCTGCTCCAATTATAACTCCAACTAACCCTGCAATTTCCGCACCGCCTACTTTTGCAAGTACATCGATTGGATCATTTGCATCAGGATTATTTAGCGTAATTGCCCTATGCACCACTTCTATTTTGTGAGCAAATGTTGCGTCATTAATACCCGTCCCACGACCAACGGCTTGTGCTGGGGCAATACCGGCAAGTACTGAAGTTATTGCAGCGCTAGCTGTCGTATTGCCTATACCCATCTCGCCAGTTGCGAAAAGACGAATACCTTTCTTCACTTGTTCCTCGACGACGGAGACACCAATCATAATTGCTTCAAGCGTCTCTTCACGTGTCATCGCTGCTTCCTTTGCCATGTTCCGTGTACCGCGAACCACTTTGCGACTAACTAAAGATCCATGCTCCAGATCGGCTGCAACGCCAATATCGACACATATTACATCTGCTTTAGCTTGTCTTGCCAACACATTAACCGCTGCGCCTCCATTCAAAAAGTTAAGCACCATCTGTGGTGTGACAGCTTGTGGAAAAGCACTGATCCCTTCTTCACATACGCCATGATCACCCGCCATAATAATAACTGCTTTACGCGATACGTCTGGCCACAATTGTCCCGTAATTCCTGCCAGTTGACGAGCGATAGCTTCTAATTTACCTAAGCTCCCCGGTGGTTTTGTTAAGTTATCTGAATGACGAATCGCACGCTCTGCAACTTCCTCATTAAATGGTCGAATACGATTTAGAATGTTAGCCAGTTGCGATTCTCTGCTTACATTCATTTGCCCAGTCATTCCGCCAATTTCTTGATCTTTCCTATCGTTATTTTCAAACTCACTCACCATAATTCCTCCTTGTTTGCCCTTCCTCAAGATAGCTCATATTTCCGGTTGTAGGATTAGTTGTGGTACCCCCGTAATGGGGTGCTTAATTGCTATTGTTTTGGTGCTATATATATCATCAATAATGTTTGGTATAAGCACATTATCCGGCGTCCCAGTTGCAGCTACTTTCCCTCTATGCATGGCAATAATTTCATCACAATATAGAGCTGCTAGATTCAAGTCGTGTAGTACAGCAATTACGAGCAGTCCCTGCTCACGTTGCCACTTACGGACTGTATCAAGTAATCCAATTTGAAAGCCAATATCTAAGTAGGTGGTTGGTTCATCGAGTAGTAAAATATCAGGTTTCTGCACCATTAATTTAGCAAGCGCTACTCGTTGCCGTTCTCCTCCACTTAGTTGATGCAACTTCCGATGCTGTAATTCGTTTAGTCCCATAACCGCTAATGCTTCATCGATAATGGTTTCAACATCCGCATCTTCTCCACCAAGCCAATTTTGGTACGGGTATCTACCCATTCCAACAACTTCTCTTACAGAGAAGCCAACCGGAGGAAGTCCACCTTGCTGTAAAACAGCCATTCTGCGAGCTAATGACTTTCGAGGTATATCGTTCAACCCTTTGCCATCTAGCAAAATGGTCCCTTTAGAAGGAGCATCCGTTCCCGCGAGAATATGAAGCAATGTCGATTTCCCAACTCCATTCGGTCCAATAATGCCGTAGAACCGCCCATCCTCGAATTGAAGAGAAATGTCATGAAGGACAGAATTCCCTTGAACGGTCTGGGAGATATGTTGTACTTCCATTGTCATTGCTTCATATCCCCTTCCAGTTTCCTTTGCCGATGAAGCAAGTAAGCAAAGAACGGTGCACCTATCAATGCCGTAACTACACCTAGTGGGAGCTCCTTTGGACTGAACACCGTTCGAGCCAGCGTATCCGCCCATAACATAAATATTCCTCCGCCTACAGCAGACAAAGGAATGAGAATACGATAATCTGGTCCTGCAATGATTCGAATGACATGTGGTACAACAAGTCCAACAAAGCCGATAACACCCGAAACAGAAACCGCGGCCGCCGTCAGTAAAGTTGAAATAATAAGTACGACTAGCTTCGTTCGTTCAACTTTCACACCAAGATGAGCGGCATGACGCTCCCCTAGAACAAATAAATTTAATGGCTGTGAGAAATAGAGGAGCACAGGCAAGCCGATCACCAAAAAAGGAATGACCATGTAAACATGATCCCAGCTTTTAAGCGCAAGCGATCCCATTATCCAAAATAGTACTTGGTTAACGACTCCCTGAGACATCGAAACCATTAGTGAAACAAACGCACCTAAAAAGGATTGAATAATTACGCCGGACAAAATAACCGTCTGAATATGCATCGTTCCATTCGAACGGGACAGCCAAATAACAGCAAACAACGTTACAATGCCTGTTGAGAATGCAACAACAGGTATCGTCCATATTCCGATTGCTAATTGAAAACCGAACAAAATAATAAAAGCCGCACCAACAGAACTACCTGATGCAACTCCAAGTGTATATGGTTCTGCAAGCGGGTTTCGGAGAACACCTTGAAATCCAGCCCCAGCAAGCGCAAGACACGCTCCAACTAATAAAGCTAACAGCACTCGTGACATTCTGACTTGGGTAATGACTGCAATTTCACCGCTGGTCCAACTTTGCGCAGCATCAGGCATCCATGGCAATTGATGAATGATAATTCCCCATACATCTAAGAAAGAAATGCCAGCTGAACCAATTGACAAGCTTGCGATCATAGAAACAGCAAGAAGGAGCAAGGCTGCTCCTCCATACGTCAATAATTTCATATTCATCGCTTATTTAACAAGCTCAGGATGAATAACTTTCGCCATCTCAAGCAATCCATCCGCAAGACGAGGACCTACACGAACTAGTGGATCTTGTGTAACCTGGAACATCTGTTTATTTTTCACTGCATCGATTGCTTCCCAGCCTGGACGGGATTCAATTCCAGCTAAGATAGAACTTTTCTCTTCGCCCATATCTGGATAAATGATCAGCTGTGGATTTTGTGTAATGATTTCTTCCGCATTTACTTCGAACCAACCTTTACCAGCAGCCGCGATATTTTGACCACCTGCTAACGTCAACAACTCATCAAGAAACTCTCCGGATCCGACTGTCCAACCTGGTGAAAATTCTAAGTATACTTTTTTCTTTTCAGCATCTTTTACTGATTCTGTTACTTTTGCCTTAACTTCTTTCATATGTGTTGTAACTTTATTTGCTCCTGCTTGCATGTTCACGATTTTACCGATTTCTTCTATCTTCGTAATAACATCATCATACGTTTTTGGATCTGTTGCAAAGACATTCAACTTTAGTTCACGAAGCTTAGCAATTGCATCTGCATTCATGGAAGAGGACGCCAATATCAGATCAGGATTTAATGCTGTAACAGCTTCAATATTTGTTACCATATCGCCGACTTTTGAAACGGACAATGCTGCTTCTGGATAATTGCTCCACTCATCAACACCAACTACGTTCGCACCAGCACCGATAGCAAATATCGTTTCCGTTTCACTTGCTACAAGTGTAACAATTGCTGTTGGAGCTTTCTCAAATGTTACATCTGTTCCAGTGGCATCTTTAACAGTCAAAGGGTATGTTGTCTCAGCAGCTACTTCTGCAACTTTAGTAGGTTCTGCTGATGGAGCGATTGTTGCTGTTTGTTCCGGCTGTGAACCAGCGCCTTCTTTTGCCGAGTTCCCACCGCAAGCTGCAAGGAACACCATCATCATGATGAGTAACATGCTCATTACTGTTTTCATTGTCGTCAATCGGTTTGCCTTCATCATTTCATCCACTCCTAAGTTATGTATGAGATTACGAGCGAGACACTTTCACATATCCAGCTGCAAAACAAAAAAACATTCCCGGCAATTGTGCCGGAAATGCTTCCTAAAAACGCCTTTAACAAGGCGAAAATAAGCTTCTCCAACACCACCCTAAGTCCACGTAGGTTATAGCGTTATTTTAAACAGGCAGGTTTCCTGACTTGGATTTCGCTTAGTTGCGTCTTCCCGAGCAAACGCTCAGTGACATATTGCAACGGCGATAGCTGCGTATAGGATTAACTCATCCTTACGCTGCTGTCCTCACAGTGGCGGGTCCGTACCGGAATTACACCGGCTTCCCTATTAAGCTAAAACGGAGTGATTAGGAGCAAAATTTGCTATAAACCCTATTCATTCTTGTCGTTTCGGCACCAGTTTAATTATAAAAATGATCAGTAGTTACTATACACTCGTTTCCCTCTTTTGTCCAATTGAAAATCAATCGTAATCTCTTCCATTTGCTTTCATTAATCGTGACTTTTAAAAAAGCGCATTAGCTACAACGGATACCGAGCTAAGAGCCATCGCTGTACCTGCCATCCAAGGCTTAAGATAGCCAAAAGCTGCAAAAGTCTAATTCGCAGGAGCTTGTACCTTCGCTTAACACTATATGAGTGTTAGTAGAATTGCATGATCATCTAACAAACGATCACATCCGATCTGGCGTTGGCAATCCAACAATCGTAAACACTTCATGAAGCGTTCCTTTGCACTTTTGAGACAGCCATATACGAAGGGACTTCTTTCCTTCATCCGCTTTTAGAATAGGGCATGTAGCATAGAAATGGTTAAATGCAGCCGATAACTCATATCCATACGTGCATAATACATTGGGAGATAATTCACGCTCAGCAACTTGAAGCGTCTCTGGCCAATAGGCTAGCAGTCTGAGCAAACTACGCTCTTGCTTCTCCAGATTCGCAAAGGAAGGCAGCTCAGTTCTAAATCCTTCTATTTCTTTTTTCTTTAGAAGGGTGGACGCGCGAGCATACGTATAGAGCAAATATACGCCCGTATTTCCGGTCGTTTCCGTAGCTTGCTGTAAATCAAATACCACCTCCGTTTGTAAATGATATTTCAGAAGATAGTACCGAATAGCTGCGGCTGCAATTTTACGACTGGACAAACCTCCTTTACGTGAACGCTTCTCGCCAACAACTCTCTCCATCTCGTCTAACATATCAGATACTTTGACTCCAATTCCTTGGCGCCCGGACATTGCGTATGCACGTTTACCTTCTGAAGTATCAATTCCTAGACCCCTTGCTGTTTCAGGGCTTAATGAAACGACGCCATAACTGACATGATGTAAATGCTGTGCCTGCTTTTCGTAGCCTAGTGCCACCAAAGCTTCCTTCACCATCAATTGTGGATATTGTTGACGCTGATCAATGACATTAATAACTCTGTCTGCAAAACCGATCCGTTTTTTCTTTCCTACTCTGCTTGTTGTCCATAACTTATCGCTAAACTTTTTGTATTGGAAATCCTTCTCTAGCAGTCCAAATTTCCAAAGGTGATAAGCAATATCTTTAGCGGTATACGTTAATACACCATTCGAACGAACAAGCACTTTATCCTCTTGATAACTACTGTTTTCTTCATCACAAAGTTCTTTTCCATCCTGCTGCCCAATAATATCTTCGGTTTTCTCGTCAGTCAACTGTGCTGCTACATCACATTTATTACCGTCTGCTTTTAATACCCAACAACCAGTTAATTTACCATCTTGCTCTTGAAGAAAGACGGATGTTTGCTGTAACTTGTGAAATGTTTCCGACCAGAAACCTTCCCTTACTATGTCGCTTTCCCATACCAAAACATCGTAGTTGATGCCAAATCCGTTCATCTCCTCTACATGTTCTTTAACGATACGTTCCGCTACAAGCAATCCGAGCCAAGCCATTGCATTATCCCCTTCTTCTAATTGCTGAAGCATGTTAGAACGGACATCCGTTAACTTTGGATCGCTTTTATAAGCTTTATTCACAGCACTATATGTCTCCCAACAAAAATCACCAAACCGTTTATATTCACCCTCAATTGTGGAACGTAGCAATCCAACAACCGTATCCGCCAATTGATTGCCTAAATCATCGATATAATTATGAACTTCCACCTCATGACCTTGATGGCGAAGCATTCTAGCTAGTGTATCCCCGATACAAGAATTACGCAGATGACCAATATGAGCAGATTTATTTGGGTTGATAGACGTATGCTCAATCAATGTTTTGAGACCTCTTGATTGCTCGATTTGGTTAGTTCCACTCGAATTCAAGGCCCAATTTTTCCAATGGATATGAAAATTGATAAACCCAGGTGGAGCGACTTCAATGGTAGCAACCATGTCGATTAGATCTGTTTCCTTTTCCAGCTGTTGTTGATAAAAACGGGCAATATCAATAGGTGAACGCTTAAGCAACTTAGCTAATTGCATAGCTACATTGCTGCTGTATTCCCCATGTTCTTCATTCATTGGTCTCTCAATTTGATTCTTTATTGGTCGAGATTGTGTCATCCCTTCCGTTTGCAATAGCTTTTCCGTCACTTGCTCCAGTTTCTGCTTCAACAAGTTACTAATCATTTTGTTTCTCCTCCTCTAAAGGTAATAAAAGCACAAAAAAGCTCTCGTCTCTAAAACATAGAGACGAGAGCTTTTCTCCCGTGGTGCCACTCCAATTAGCCGATTCCGTAATAGGAATCAACCTCTCGATTGCTTTAACGGTCATTGACCGAATTACCCTACTTAGCATAAATTCACTCGTTCAGGCAACCATCTCCCGGGTCCGCTTCATCTAAAAGCTCCGTACCGGCTTCCACTAACCCGGCTCGCTGTAACTATCCTCTTTGGACTACTATCCCGTTCATTGATATTGTTATTTGAAAATTCAGTTTTTATCTTATTCGTATTTATAAAACAAATATTGTTTGTTGTCAAGATTTCATTTGAGTAATAAATGTTAAACATTCATCTACCGATCCAACATCAACTCCCAGCAATGGCACGTACGATTAATATAGCTACTCGTTTTTTACAGAGACGATTTTAATTTCTAATTTTACAAAACCTTAAATCCCTGTTATATTTAAATTGATCGATCAATCAAATTTCTGACCAATCGATCATAAATTTGAATTCAGGAGTTGAATGAAATGTCCCTGTTGACGAAATCTAATACATCGGAGGGAAAAAAACGAGCTGTTTCATTGGATCTTGCACGCGGTACGATGCTACTGCTAATTGCACTTGCACATGCACCTCTATTTTTGTATACACTTGAGCCTGGGATTATGCATCGAGGTGAGGCTATTAGCTTCTTTGATCAAATGGTAAACTTATTTGGCAAGTTTTTTATTGATAACAGAGCAAGAGCGATGTTTGCTGTATTATTTGGGTATGGGTTAGTGTTGGCATTTAATAGTCAAATTTCTAAAGGTAAAACGGATAAAGATGCACGTAAAAAGATACAAAAGCGTTGTTGGTATTTGATTGGATTTGGTTTTATTTTAGCAGTTGTTATTGGTGGTCAAGATATTCTTATGGCCTACGGAATAGGTGGGCTTATGGTGAGCTGGCTATTACTACGTAACAATAAAACTTTGATTCGAACCTTTATTATTGTCACAATTTGCTCTAGCATTGTTGTTCCAATAATATGGGGATTATTTATGATAGGCACCGGTGACTATGGTTTTCCCTCGGAGATTTCTGCTACAGACACCTACTTTAAGAAAACATTATTAAGTTTGATTACCTTCCCATTCATTCCAGCTTTTATTCATTTAATGATTCCAGTCCTTCCTTCCATCCTACTTGGCATGTGGATAGCTAGATCTCAATTATTAACAAATCCAGAGAATAAGTTGAAACCACTTTATATGATAACTGGTATCGGTTTAATCATTTCCTTATTGGGAGCATTACCTTTGTCCTTATTAGGAACAACATGGCACCCAGGTTTGTTTACTGCAGGCCTAATATACGGGGTCCACATATTAACTGGAATCGCTGGAGGGCTAGCCTATGCTGCAATCTTTGGAATAATTGGGGCAAAGCTGAGAAAAACAGGACCCTTTACTCTTTCGATAATGGCTTTAGGAAAACGTTCATTAACGTTTTATGTTTGGAACGAAGCGATGCTGGTCCTATTCCTATCGCCAATCGCACTTGATTTGGGAGGAAAGGTTAGTTATGGTATTTCTGCTTTAATTGCTGTAGGAATATGGATTTTCTCTGTTATTTTGGCTACAGTGTTGGAAAAGAAAAATTTGAATGGTCCATTGGAGTTTTTAATGAGAAAATTAGTTAATAAAAATAATAGACAAAAAAACAAACAAAGCATTTTATAATCGGTAACCGTAAAATAGCCACTTAGTAATAAAATTTCGTACGTGCCGCTTCTGATAGAGATATTAATATGTTCCATAGCTTTTATTGATCGAATCTGGCAACGATCCTAAAAAAAGCCCCACAAGCAATTAGCTCGTGGGGCTTCGTTTAACTTGTTATAAAGTTATAAGTGCAATTACTTCTTCCAAGTAAGATCAAACTGTGCTCCGTCTTCCCCGATAAATACAATCGTCGCACCCGCTGGGATCTTTACTTCATTTGATCCACTAATATAGGAATGATTTATGGGAACAAACGACTGATCGTATACCACGAATGCACTTTCTTCAGGTTTCTTCACACTTAATGTCTTGCCTGTTGCACTATCTGGAATCTTGAACCATCTTGCATAACCGTTTTCTTGAATCGTAACTTTCGCTTTAGGTCCAACGAAGAGTTGCTTCACGCCATCTTGGCTTACGTATACACTACCCGATGCGGTGAGATACTCGACATTGTTCTCTGTTCGGAATGAGGAGTCCAACGTATCACGTCCATTCACTCCAGGAATTTGCACCACATTGAGCGCTTCATTAGTCCCTGTAATCTTGCCGCCTAACCAATAACCCGGCGCATCAGGTGATATGGTCACACCCATAACTGGGGGAACTATAAAGTAAACTTGAGAAGTGTATTTCTCACTTACTGTAAAGTACATCTTACCTTGACGCTTTGCCCAAGCTGCTGCAACTTCATCAGTTAATTTATGATCTTCTAGCTTTTGTGCAGAATACTGTGACAACGCCACTTGACCAAGATCAGGAATATGTTGGTATAAATCGCTAGATAAGTACGTATGACCGTTCTTCTCGGTTACGATTCGAACTTTCTCATTGCCATCTGCACTGACAAAGGAACCATCTGCCGTATACGTATAAGTTGCCGCTGGTATTTGTGGGACTGTGACTGAACTTGCTACAAGTTGGCCATCTTCCTTAACGACGATCTTGTTCAAATGATGCATAGCTGCATAGATCCCTGAATACTTCGTCAATTCTTTCGGCATAACCGCCTTTATCGGCAATCCGAAAGATTTCGTTGGCTTCCGTTCCTTAATGATTCCTTTTTCTTGCAATGCAGTCAATAATACTTCTGTAGCGAACAACTGATTGAGTGAACTCGAACCTCTTGACGATACAACTGCCATAGACATCTTATGTTCAGGAAGTACGATCAATATCGCATGAGACAACAACGTGTCGCCGCCCTTCACGAGCGCCTTAATGCCATAATCTTTGAACGGGAATGCATCCACACTGTCCCAACCGAGTCCATAGCCTATAATCGAATCTGCTTCCTTCGGCCATATCCCATTACGATATTCTGCATTGCTCATTGCGGATACAGATGAATTCGTGAGCAAACCGTTGGCATGGCCAGTAAATATTTGCGAGAAACTCACCAAGTCTTCAGCTGTTGAGACAATGCCTCCTGCACCGATCACATTGGCTGAATCACGAGGAAGCTCCCCCTTATAATGTGGTGCGTATACGCCGGCAAGTTGTTCATCCTTGATATCGTCCTGCTGCGTCTTCGTATTTTTCATATTTAACGGTTCTGTAATATGCTTATGGAGAAAACTTGTAAAGTCCATACCACTTACACGCTCTACTAAAATCTCAGCTAACGTAAATCCATCATTTGAGTACACCGAGAATGCACCTGGATCAGCCTTCAATCTCTGTGTAGACAAATGAGTTAACAAGTTATCGTGTGCGGCTGTATCATCATCATCGAACAAAAAGCCATTCGGAAATGTCGATCCAGAAAATCCCGCAGAGTGATTCACTAACATACGAGGCGTAATTTGCTTATAGCGTTCGTCTTTCATCTTGAAGTCCGTTATGTAATTCGTTACGGGCTTATCTAGTTCTACTTTCCCTTGCTCAACTAATTTCATAACTGCGACAGCTGTAAACACTTTACTCGTTGAACCAATCGAATACATCGATTCTGCTGTTACAGGAGCGGCTGAGGACACACGATGAGCACCTGCCTGACCGGACAATTCGATCTTCCCGTTATCAATTAAGGCATACTGAATACTAGTTGTACCGTACTTCTCAATTAATAACTTTGCTTTCTGTTCTGCTACTGACACAGCTAAACGCTCATCTTTAGCAGCAGTTGCTCCTACTGGAGTAAACATCGCTAAGGCGAGGGCTACAATCATAATCAGATTCACTTTCTTCTTCATTTTCTACCTCCTCATATTAATTTACATTATTTTCATGAACTCTAGTAGTACGTCTACTATTGTCTAATCGTTTCCAATTCTTGCAAAAAAGTTTGTTTTTAATACATAACTACTAATTTGCTACCCATAGACTGGGCAATTTAAAAAAAGTTGTCGATGCTGTGGGTACATTTTTGTAGATGTGATCGAATTCATTAGTGACTAATTTCGTGATTTAAGTTACGAATTACTCTAGCGATTGGCGAATTACTAGTAGATAGCCTAAATAAGCCCAACAAGCAATTAGCTTGTTGGGCTTCGTGTACCTTTATATTAAATTATAAGTGCAATTACTTCTTCCATGTAAGGCCAAACTGTGCTCCAACTTCCCCAATGAAAACAATACTTCCTGTACTAATCACATTGATTGAGTCACGAGGAATCTCCCCCTTATAATGTGGTGCGTATACGCCTGCAAGTTGTTCATCTTCAATATCGTCCTGTTGCGTCTTTGTATGTCTCATATCCAACGGTTCTGTAATGTACTTATGGATGAAACTAGTAAAGTCCATACCACTTATACGCTCTACTAGAATCTCAACTTATGTAAATCCATCATTGGCATACACCGAGAGTGTACATCGATTCTGCTGTTACGGGAGCGGCTGTATACACTCTATGGGGTCCTGCATGGCCGGATAATTCGATCTAACTAGTCGTGTTGTATTTCTCCATTAATATCTTTGCTTTCTGCTCTGCCACTGATTTCGCTGTTCGTTCTTCTTTTGCAGCAGTAACCCCCACTGGACTAAGCATCGCTAAGGCGAGGGCTAAAATCATAATCAGATTAAATTTTTTCTTCATCTTCTACCTCCTCAAATTGATTTACATTATTTTCTTGCATCCTAATAGTACGACCATCACTTCCCAATTGTTTTCAAATATGCAAATTATTTTTTTAAAAATAAAACTATAAATTCACAAATTGTATTGCCATCGGTTTTTGAATCATTCTTAGATAAACACAAAAGAGTCTATCACGCAGCATTATGCTGACGTAGGATAGACTCTTCTTCATAATTAATTAAAGCGAGCCTCTCGTTAATAACGAATGCTTCATAAAGACACGCTTTACTTTTTGCTTCTGATGAATATGAAGTTCGTCAAAAAACTCATCATCTTTTAAAAGGTCAATTAAAGCCCTGGTAGCGGCTTGCATTGCTAGAGCTTCATCTTCTAGCAAATAATAAGCAACTTGATAACCGTAAACTTCGTATTGCTTCAATACTTCTGCTTTCCGTCTCACCTCTTGGTGCTTAGTCACTCTCATATCAACCGCCACGCTAAATGCTCTCCTGCTTTAAAGCATCTATAATATTTTCTTTTTTCACTTTGGAGCTGGAGTACAACATGGCTGAGGTAACAATAACAAAGACAGCAATAATGACATAAATAATACTTATCCATGGAAGTACGAACGGATAGCTAAAGCTGTTCATTAATGACTTGTGAATGAGGCACATCACAACTACACTGATTGGGAGTCCGTAGAACAATGACTTGATTCCATAAAATATACTTTCGTAATTCATCATTTTATTAAAGCCTTTTGGTGTCATACCTACAGATTTCAGCATAGCAAATTCCCGTTTTCGCAGTGATATACTCGTCGAAATCGTATTAAATATATTCGCAACCGATATCGCCGTAATGAGCAGGATAAAGCCATAAGAGAATACAGACATTAAAAAAATCATCTGTTCTTCCTGCTGTCTACCTTGAAACACATTGTAAACATTCATATGGCTCTCTTCCATCTCTTCTATTTCCTGCTGAGTAGCCATTGGATCTGCACTTTTCAGGTATAGCTTTGAATAGCTATGAGCATTATTCATATCCGCAATCAGTTGATTCATGACTTGCGCAGATCCAATGATAGTTATATCTCCTAATCCCCCTGAACTAACCCCCATTGGAAACTGGTCTGTTAATTGAGCGATTTTCACTTTTTTAAGCTTCGTCTCTAATCCTGCTTCCCCTTCTTTAACGAACAAATCTAAGCGATCACCAAGCTTTTTATGAACCATCTTGGTTTCAACATACTTCCCTGCCACTGCATCCTCATAAGGGACTGTATCAATTACAATGGCTGACAAATTTTTCGGATCAGGATCAATAAGCTGATTGTAATCTGCACCTACTTGCTCGGCATAAGCTTGAAGGTTTTTGTGATCTAATGCATTGAAAGAAATATAGTACTGGTATTTCCCGTTACTTAAGAGAGTTGGATCTACTTTTACCTGCTCTTGCAACTCTTTAGCGAGTTCTGCCTCTGGAATCCATGCGTTCATTGATATTTGTTTCATAACACTATATTCCGTAATATCATCCAGAGAAATTATCGCATTTAAAACTCGATCACTTATTTCCCCACTCCCTGTTGATACTTGAATATCATAATTCACACCACTCTGTGACAACTCAAGCGATTTCTTCATATTATCAGTGAAATAAGAAACGGCTAAAAAGAGAACGATGCTAATGACGAGTGAAAATACAGTTGCTTGATACCTTCGTTTGTTTCTTTTTAAATTTTTCAAACCAATTTCCGCTTCGATGCCGAATAACTTACGAATGAACTTCGATGTCTTCACTACCTTACCTGTAAGCTTAATATCTATGGACTGCCTAATGGCATCAATAGCAGATATCTTAGATGCACGCATTGCCGGGATATAAGTGGATATGAAAATCGTCAATATGGAAACCGCACAGGCAATCAGAATGGAATAGGGGGTAACGACTAAAGATAGCTTTTCAGTTACTCCCATCGCTCCTTTGATTGTGGAGTTAATGAAAGAGAACGTTATACTAATTCCAATAAGACCACAAACGATTCCAATTGGAATACTAATCGCACCAATAATAGCTCCCTCAAAAAAAACAGAGTTTCTCTTCTGTCTTTTCGTAGCCCCGACACTCGATAACATGCCTAAATGGCGAGACCGCTCTGAGACCGAGATAGCAAAAGCATTATATATTAATGAGACTGACCCAACGATAATAACTCCCATAACTATGGCGCTTAATGAAAATAGTGTCGCTTGCAATCCATCATTGTTCGTTACACCGTAGTAACGCAGCAAGCTTTTATTATAATTAATGGACGATATATCTATATTAGTTCCCTTCGCCAAAGTTTCCGCATGCGTGTACAAGGATTTTTTCACATTCTTTAGTAATACAGATGCATCTACGGTTTCGTTTGCTTCAATCAAGCTTTCATCCGCATAGGTTACGACCGTATAGCCGGGCGCCCATGTCGGCTCCCATGTGGGACGCTTTATAAATCCTACAACCGTATAACTTTCAGTTATTTTGTTTTTTAATGTTTCATCAATTGAGTCCGGATTTAATCCAATGTTCTGATTGAGTAGTTGCTCTTCACCCGAACTATTTGTGTAAATCCGTTGACCGACTCCAAATGTTAATCGATCACCTATCTTATATTCTACCTTAGCGTTTGAGGCAATTTCCTCTGACAAAACGACCTCATTCTCGGATTGCGGAAAACGTCCCCTATTTAGTTCAATCGGAAACTGTTCAAAGCCTCGATCATTATACTCCTTGATAAATAAATAAGGCTTGTTTACATTTTGTGACCCTGTTAATGGAGCGTAACCGCGATCTCTTGTGATAACAACACTTTTTGTTTCTCCATCTTTTTGGATCGCTTCAAGCTGATCTTTATTTACATCTTTATAAAGAACATGCCATTCTCCATTGTCGGCAATCGACTGCTTTTTCATTAAGTCCAAAAAAGATACGCCAAGCGTTGCTACAGCTGCTACCATTGCGACTGAAATGATGACGCCAATCATCGTAACGAGCGTACGTCTCTTATTTTGCTTCAGATGTCTGATCGTTAGTTTATTTACAATGTTCATGGACGAACCACCTCATCCTTGGCGATCCTCCCATCTTCAATCACAATTACTCGGTCTGCTTGCAAAGCAATTCGCTCGTCATGGGTAATGACAATTAGCGTCTGATTGAAGGTTTTATTGAACATTTTTAGTAAATCGATAATTTCACCACTATTTTTACTGTCTAAATTTCCCGTTGGCTCATCAGCCAGCATAATAGCTGGATTGCTAATAAGCGCTCTACCGATTGATACCCTTTGCTGTTGGCCGCCGGAAAGCTGATTGGGCAGATGGCCTAAGCGGCTTTGTAGATTTAACGTCTTCACGATATCATCAAATTGCTTTTTATCTACCTTATGTTCATCAAGCAGCATCGGCAGCGTAATATTTTCTTCGACGGTTAGAACCGGAATAAGGTTATAAAATTGATAAATAAGACCGATTTGTCTACGTCTAAAGATCGCCAGCTGTGTTTCATTCAATTTATAAATATCCGTATTTTCAATGAGCACCTTACCGGTTGTTGGTCTGTCCACACCGCCTAACATATGAAGGAGCGTTGATTTCCCCGAGCCTGACGGACCAATAATGGCGACAAACTCACCTTTTTTCACTGAAAATGAAACATCATCAAGCGCCTTTACTGCGGTTTCACCTTTGCCGTATATTTTAGACAGATGATCTATTTTTAATATTTCCACTTTAAAACCTCCATTAATTAGCTGTTGGTTTTAGTATAGCTGTCTAAAATGACTATCAAGTGACTAATAAATGACTGTTTAGTCACTTAACCTTATACGCTTTGTTTATAAAACTTAATTCGGAACTGTGTTCCGCTCGCTGGCAGGCTTTGAACCTCTACATCTCCGTTTTGGCTAGTTATAATACTGTGAGCCATTGCAAGACCAATTCCGATACTACCTTCACTGGCATTTTTCCCTTTATAGAAACGCTTGAATATATAAGGAAGATCTGCTTTCGGAATGCCCTTTCCATTATCAGCAATGATCATTTCCGTATACAGCGCATTTTCTAAATAAGAAATGGCGATCATTCCGCCTTCCTGCGTGTGCTCTACACCATTTTTTAAAATATTGATCAAGGCTTCAGCTGTCCAATTTAAATCACCTACAAAAGAAACGGCTTCTTCACCCGTTATCGATACCGTTAGCTGCTTAACTTCTATCGGGATTTGAACAGATTCTAATGCTTTATGGATAAGCCTTCCTACCACAATTTGATCTTTTTTGAAGGAAACTGTACCTGCATCAATTTTTGAAAGCTTTAATAAAGAAGATACAAGCCATTCAATCCGTTCAAGCTGAATCCGAATATTTCGTGTGAATTCAGTTCTTTTAACTACCGGCAGATCAGCGTCGCTTAATAAATCTACCATCATCATCATGGAGGTAAGCGGGGTTTTGAGCTGATGAGAAATATCCGAAATCGCATCGGTAAGCTTGAGTTTATCTTGTTGAAGGATAGAGCTATGTTCGGATAATCTGAGAGTCACCTTATAAATATCGTTTTTTAAAATACTAAGCTCACCTTCTTGATTATCACGAACATCAAGCGAGTAATTTCCTCCGCTAATTTGCCGTAAGTATCCTGAAAGCCTTTCGATCTCACGATATCTCCATCTCGTATGTAATAAGCTGCATCCAATTAGGAGTACAGAAGTAATGAAAATGAGAACCGCTGCAGCAAGTGAAATAAAAGCAGCGGCAGTTATTGCCGCTAGACTGATTAAGCACATTATAATGCATTGGATTTTGATCTCTCTATTACGCAGCATACTAATCACCAACCTTATAGCCTAAGCCGCGTACTGTTTTAATAATCTTCGGATTTTGCGGATTATCCTCTAGCTTTTCACGTAGCCTTTTGATGTAAACTGTTAATGTATTATCATTCACAAAATCGCCCGCAACATCCCAAATCCTCTCAAGCAGCTGATTTCTTGAAAGAACCTGTCCGATATGATTAGCGAAAATAAGTAATAAGCGATACTCTAAAGCAGTCACTGGAATTTCATCGTTTTGTTTATAAACCTTACCTTCAAGCGTATTAATTCGGACATTTTCGATTTCAATTATCGCTTTCGTTTGTGACTGCTTTTGGTATCTGCGCAGCACCGATTTGATCCGCGAAAGAAGCTCGCGAATACGAAAGGGCTTCGTAATGTAATCATCTGCGCCCATATCTAGACCCATTACAACATTGACCTCATCATCAATTGCCGTTAAGAAAATAACCGGTATCTCACTGCGCTCCTTCACTATCTTGCATAATTCATAACCACTACCATCAGGCAGTGATAAATCAAACAAGCACAAAGTGAATTGATCAAGCTCTTCTGCTATTACCTTTTTTGCAGATGCAGCATCATAACAAATTACGGTCGTGAATTGATCCTGCTGCAAGGAATATTCAAGTCCGGATGCGATCGTTTTATCATCTTCCACGAGCAATATCTTCATATATAGATCATCCTACCTTTATTTTACTTTGAGAAAACGAATGAAGACATTTATTGTATCATCTTTGATACACTGCCCTATTGCTAAATTATCTTGCCCTCGTGTTCCGTCAGATCAAAGCAATCAAGCGCCTGCACAACCAATAACAATGTCAACCGGGTAGTTATTTTTCCCTACCGTTACGCCCGTTACAGGGTCGGATGGAGATTACTAAAAAAACGACCCGAAATCGGTAGACCGAAGAGTCTAACGACTGTCGGGACGTTGTTTATTTTCATCTGCTAAGAACTGTAACAGCGGCCATCTCTTCTACGAGTTACACACTAATTGCACGAATGCCCTCGGCTGGAATTCCTCTAAAAATTAATTGCGGCATCTTAATTCCTCCTACTGGAATGGACTATGCCCTTGTTATTTCCTTATTCTATATTTGCAAACCTCTCTATGGCAATCGAATGATCTTTAATTATATTAAAACTCGCTTTGCTTCCTTGAAACAAAGTGTTCCACTTTCTTTACACTTGAAATATCAATTCTGCCTGTTGTCCCTTGGAGTAATCTTGGACTTAATCCATGCCATTCAGGATCTCTAACTCTTGATAATTCAAATATCCTCTCCCAACTTTGTTCTTTTGTAATGTCCAACTTGTTATTATAAAAATCATCATATTCTATTTCGTTGTCAGCATTAAAAGAGTTATTTAAAACCATATGCCAATCGTCAAAGTCGGATAATAATACATGATCTTCCTCAAGGTCAAGTTTGAGTCTGACGCATCTAGTAAAGCTGCTAAAGTGACCTGTAGATCGCATATCAGGTTTCTCAATCCATAACCAAACAGGATACTCTCCATGGAAACCAGGTAATCTATGCACCATTTGATCTATCATCCATTGATATTGTTCTGGAAACATAGCAAATTGTTCTGAACCCTCTAAATAACCTAGATTTATAGCTTTATTCCAAACTTCTTCAGTCTGTAGCGTCCAGTATGTAGTCATTTTCCACCTCATAATTTGATTCCGTATCATTCTTATATATTAGATATCTTATTGCTTGTGTTCAACCTCAACAAAAAAACGAGGGAACCCCTATAAATTTCTTATCAGGGTCACTCTCTAGATAATTATTACTCACTAACTGAATCAATTTCATAAATCAAAAGTCTTGCTACGACTAGCTTTTTAAGGCATAGAAAAAGGAGTAGCTCCCCAAATCTCGAATAGGTAAAGTAACCACACCATACCGAAAGAGAAAAGGAGGACTCCCTATGTCATATATACGACACGAGAGCTTGTTTACCCTGCAAGAGCTATATGAAATGGAGCAGAAAGATCGTTTTCGCGAAATTTTTTCTGCTATCAACATTACTCCTATCTTGCGTTTGGTCAGAAAAACATCTCTTTACGGTGCTCCATTGAAGTGAACTATAGGGCAATGGTCTATTCCTTGATCGTCAGAATCGTGGAGCGAATTCCTACAATCAAAGATCTAATAAAGAGACTGCAGCATGACCTCTTATTCCGCTTGGATTGTGGATTTATGCTCTCGGAAGATATTCCATCCGCCTCTTCCTATTCACGACTTGTACGCAAAATGAGCCAAAGCCATGCGTTAGAAGAGATACAAGAACAATTGCTAAGGCAAGCCATAACAGAGGGATTTATTACGGATGATACCGTTGCCGTTGATGCTACCCTATTGAAGCCCGTGATCGTTTAAGTCGCCAGTTACAAGAACAAGCTACGTAATTTTCAAAAACGAAAATACTAAAATTCGGTTAGTCTACGGTGCTTTATCTAGGCATTATGAAATTGATTCAATTGCTATCTTTTTTAATTCTTGCTCCCACAACCCGTTTTCGTGATTAACCGATTTCGATTATTGTAGACATACGTGGACTCCTGCCCCTTACGATCGATCTTCTTGGCTACATTGTTGTTCGCATCGTAATAGTGCTTCTCCACCGTTCGATTGCCTGCCACATCATCGGATTAGATTTGCCTGACTCGGATCTTGGGATGACCGTCATTGTTGTTGAAGGCCCTTCTTTACATCCGAATATGCCTGAAGCTTAATAAACTAGCGGAAATGATCATTAAAATGGGAAAAGGAAACGAAGCTTCTTAATTTCCTCCACGTACTCTTTAAATCAAATGGATGATATTTAAATCACGGAGCAGGCTAATCACTTCCTTGCTCCTTTTTTTGTTGAATTTTTTAAGAATCATGTTGATCTGCGATTTGATGGTAGACATCTCCACCTGATGCTACATGGCAATTTCGGAAATTTTATAATTCTTGATCAGCAGATCGATGATTTCATATTCAATTGGCGTAAGCTCAGTAATACATTTTTCGAACTTATAACGAGTCAATTATATATTTCTAATATTAAACATCGGTTGTTATAATTAGGTTTATATTGAAGGGAGGAAAGAAGAATGAAATATCGGAAACTTGGTAAAAGCGGCTTGTTGGTAAGCGAGATAGCATTGGGAAACTGGATAACCCACGGTGCACAAGTGGATGACACCACAGCGCAAGCTTGTGTACATGCTGCACTAGACTCTGGGATTACAACTTTCGATACAGCTGATGCTTATTCGGAGACGAGGGCGGAATCTGTTTTAGGCGAGTCTTTAAAGGGGATACGTCGTGAAAGTATGGAGTTGTGCACGAAGGTCTTTCATCCAACAGGTACCGGACATAACGATAGAGGGCTATCTCGTAAACATATTATGGAAGCCTGCCATGCTTCGCTTCGAAGATTACAAACGGATTATATTGATGTCTATTACGCACATCGGTTTGATTCAACTGTATCGCTTGAAGAAACATTTTTGGCATTTTCCGATTTGGTACGGCAGGGAAAAATTCTGTATATAGGGGTAAGTGAGTGGACAGCAGAACAAATAGAGCTTGGAGCAGTGTTGGCAAGGGAACTGCGAGTTCCCTTCGTGGCAAGTCAACCCCAATATTCTATGCTGTGGCGTGTTATTGAAGCCGAAGTTATTCCCGCTTGTGAGCGTGAAGGAATGGGGCAAGTTGTTTGGTCACCGCTAGCGCAGGGCATTCTTTCTGGTAAATATGCACCAGACAAGCCGTTACCAGAGGGCTCCCGCGCTTCTACGACAGCCGGTTCGCCATTTTTCAAACGTTTGGCCGGACAGTGGTTGCGTAAAGAAGTCCTTCAGAAAGTAGAGCGAATCCGGCCGATCGCACAGGAATCCGGTTTGACGCTGCCACAGCTTGCGATAGCATGGGTTCTGCAAAACCCGCAAGTGTCATCCGCTATTATTGGCGCCTCGAAGCCCGAGCAGGTAAAGGAAAACGTAAAGGCAGCAGGTATCCGTCTAGATACTGAGGTCATGAGCCAAATAAATAGCATTTTAAACTGCGTTGCCGAGTTTGATCCAAGTAAAACTGGTTAAGAATATAGGACTTACAGAAGTTAGCTTGTCTGCTTACTGGCTGTTTCTTCCACCACTTCTAGAAATTTAGTCAGAAAGGTTTCACTCCTATCTGTTTTCCAGGCCGCATAGAGAGGAACTGGCGGTGTAACTTCGTTAAAGGATCGGAATACGACATCACTCCGTTGGAACACAGAAACCGAAGAGGGTACAATTGAAATGCCTATACCGGCAGCTACCAGATTAACAATGGTATACATTTGAACAGCTTCTTGCACGATGTGAGGCTGAAATCCATGTTGCCTGCAAAAGTCAATAATGAGGTCATGGAAAGAAGCCCCCATATGATGCGGAAACAAGATAAAAGGTTCTTCCGCCAAAGCATGTATAGACAGGGTTGGATGTATGGCTAACGGATGCATTTCGGGTAATACGGCAACGAGTGATTCGTTGGTGTAGAGTCGAGAGGTGATATGCTTTGACGGATCTACTAAACGTAGGAAGCCAACATGAATTACCCCCTCATGTATAGCTTTTAGTTGCTCAGCAGATGTCATTTCAAGTAGAGTAAGCTGCACATCGGGAAACCGCTCCCGAAATCTCTTTATAACGTTGACCATCATACCACCAACTGCTGAATCTACAAATGCGATGGACAAATGTCCGATTTTTCCTTGACTTGTAAGTTGTGTCATCTTAATAGATCGTTCCAATTGCGCAATAATGTTTCTGGATTCCTCCAAAAATATCATTCCGGCTGACGTAAGTCGAACCTGTCTCTTGGTTCGTTCCAAAAGCTTCACGCCGAGTTCTTCCTCAAGACTTTGGATTTGTTGGCTCAAGGGGGGTTGAGTCATATTCAGTTTTTTCGCAGCACGGTTAAAATGTAGTTCTTCCGCTACTGCGATAAAGTAACGTAGTTTTTTCAAGTCCATAGACACGATTTCCCTTCCTGCTATTGTCGTGATCTCGTCTCCGAAAGCTACCGTAAGAAAGATAACCCCAGTCAAAATCCATATGGAATACTTCATTCAATCGGCCCTATCGTCAGATACAAACCGAACCATGTAAAGATATCGAGACCTCTTCTGTTGTTTAGTAGAAATTCTCTGACTCATACCGTCATCGTACCCGATCACGTATTGCACCGCAACTTTTTATTAAACCATCGGCTGCCGCTGTATTTTTCAAAGCAGATGATGAGGCAGTTCCTATCCGTGGGCAAATAGATTGAACTAGTAGATTTTCACTCAATGGAATAGGAGGACTTTTATTATGAAAAAATGGATGTATTCATTAATGATTGTTTTTGCAGCAAGCTGTTACGGTATTCTTACAGTAATTGTTAAACTTGCAATCCGAGATGGTTTTACAGCTGCAGAAGCAATTACGAGCCAATATTTTATCGGATTTGTTATGGCCTTACTTATTTTTATTATCGTTCGACGCACAATTCCGAAATTCGGAGGTGGCATGACGCTACTTATTGCGGGGTTATTTACTGCAACGACGGGTACAGTTTACGGGCAGGCGATTGAATATATGCCCGCTTCACTTGCTGTCGTTATGCTTTTTCAATTTACGTGGATTGGCATGCTATTCGATTGTATTGCGACCCGGCGTCTTCCAAAACGAATCGAAGTCATCTCTCTTCTCTTCCTTTTCGGCGGAACGATTCTTGCAGCGGGTGTGATTGATGCCGACATTAGCGGAATTCCGTGGCAAGGCTGGGCATGGGGAATGGCCGCAGCAGTAAGTTTTGCGTCCTTTGTGATGATTAACCAAAGACAAGTCGAAGGAATGGACACGGAAACACGTTTATTTTTTATATCCTTTTTCGCAGCAATTGCCACTTTCTTTTTTCAAACACCAGAAATCGTTTGGAATGGGACGTTGTTCGGTGAAGGTCTCTGGATTTATGGATTAATTCTTGGTCTCTTCGGCACCGTTATTCCGATTTGTCTATTCTCAATTGCCGTACCGAAGGTTGGAATGGCGACTTCATCGATTTTAAGCGCGATGGAACTTCCAGTCGCCATCACAGTATCTGTTATCCTATTAAGCGAATCACTCACTCCACTTCAAGTTGTTGGAATAGTAGTCATCCTTATCGGCATGACATTACCGACACTTCTCCAGCTGCGGGTAAATCACAGGATTCGCACGAAAACATAGGAGGACAGTTAAGTTTCTTTATCCATCGGGTCAAAATTCCTTACAATCAATAGCGTATGGGATTTTCTCTTTTGCATCACCACTCTTTTTTCGATGGTTGTTTACCGACGAGATGATCAATACCAGAAGTTATCGGATATCCGAATAACTGGATTTGGAGTTTCCAGATTGCTGCTTGATCGAGAAGCAGGTAGATCGCTTCCGCATCATGAGCGGCATCGAGAAGCATTTTGTCTACCGTGCCTAAGGTGAAACATTGCTTGAATTCAACTGTGCTCATGACCAAACTGACCGCATCATGCCGGGAAGCAGGGTGCAGTCTAGGGTACAAGGGTAAATCGTGCTTGCTGTTCGCTGCAGAGACCATATATTGTAAAGTGCTTTTCTCTGGAGCTGTCCCAACCTAAATTGCAATCAGGCTGGGCATAAATTCGATGATAGTTGCAATCTGCAAGGCCTTGGGCGCGACAATCGCAAGTGGATTTGCTTCGGGGATAGGCAGTAGCCCTTTTCACGCGATTCTGGAAAAATGAGTATAAAGTCAAGTGTTTTTTAAAGAAATTCGCCATAATCCCTAACTATTTTCCAGTTAGGTTTGTGGCTAAAATAAAAGATCCCCTATGAAAGTAGGAGGAAGACATGTTTGGTGGAACGAGGGAACCCTTGTCCCATCTACTTCGGCGAATGCCGAGAGGCTATTTAGACCTGAGGAGGATGCCACATCATACCCGTGTCTGTGTTTGAGTTCACTATTTTTTTCCTCAATTTTATAACGCTCTTTCGATTTCTCTTTGAAATCATCGCTATTTTGAAATACCTCTTGTTCTTTATGTTCTGTCGATTTGATGGTTACAGAAAAGGTTTTACTTTTCGCTCCTTCTCTATAACACCCATCTCTCATAGGGCATATTTTGCATTTTCCAATATCAAACATGTAGGTATCCTTTTGGTTTTCATTGATACCTTTCTTCCCTGTGCGTGCTTTGCGAATCGCCATATGTCCAGATTTACAAACGTACATACCTGCATCTTTATTAAACTCAAATTCATCTTCTTTTTTTCGAGTTCTTTGTGTAATATTAGGGTCTAATTTTTACACTAATTGTAATTCGCTGTGGATGGCATATTGGATATTATCTTTCTCAGAATAGGCTGATTACAGTTCTGGATCCATTGCGGTCTAATATCCCTTTAGGAAGGGTAGTATCCCCCTTTTCATTCAAAGCATCAAGCCAAATGAGTTCAGAATCTATCTTAAACTTCTCAGCCATGACTATCCCCCTAATTCACATTGTACAGGAACAATGTGTAAACGGTACTTTAAAGCAAAATAACACTAGCCCTTGAGTTCCTTACGGTTTACAGAATATCTTAACACAGCAAATAATTGAAGATTGGGCGACCTTGATTATAACTAAATTTTCTATACATTGTTCAACTAAACTGCCCGTTAGCTTAACCAACGGGCACCAGTCTAGTACTTTATTTTCCTAGTTTATCAAGAGCTAACTTTAAGAAAGTCAGATAAAATAAAGAGTTCTACATATTGTACATGACTAATATGTGGAACTCTTTATGTTTAACTATCGTTCCCCGTTGAATATGACATTCTTCAGTAATCGGAAAGCGGTAACAGAAGTCCTCCTTCAAACAAGATTGGAAATTACCATTCCGGCACATCCGCACCCGATTCATCCTCGCAAACAATATCGACATAATAAGATTTCTGATTATTTAATAGATTATTCTTTAACAATGAGTCCAAATAAATTTGCGAATATATAAGCTTGTTCACGAGAAATAGTGCAACCTTGCAAATTAGTCACGTCCACGCCTAGTCCATTAAATTCACAATCGCTTAAATCAATACCGTCTAACTCTGTACCTGAAAATTGAGCCTGATCTATATTGGAACGAAACAATTCAATTTTTTGTAATTTAGAAAAACTAAAATCCGTTTTGCATAGAGAACTATCTTGAATAATAACTTGCTTTGTGTTTGCAAATCTGAATGTTGCATAGTCGGCTATACAACTATCAAATAAAACATTTCTAAGTGTTCCTCTTGATAAATTAGTCCCAATCATTTTGCATTCTTTGAATTCTGTTCTATGGATGATGGCATCGCTAAAATCTACATTAGACAGATCGCATTGTTCAAATATAACATCTGTAAGTTCAACTCCTGTTAAAGTTGATTCTGTAAATGTTACATTTTTAAAGATGATTTTATCAAAAGTAACTTTATTAGCCTCTTGATCTTCAATCACACAATCGACAATCATTCCCATTTCAAAAAAATCATTGGACTGTATTTCTAGTTGTGTAAATACAGGTAGTTCACTTAGAAATATTTTTGGCTTTTCTATTTTTATGTTTTTTTTCTTATTATTCATGTACGAAATTCCCCCTTTGCTCTTGGCTAGACGTTACAAGTTTGGTCTTTTCATAAAAAAATTAAGGGATGCAGATTTATTTATCCGCAGCCCTTTTAACTTGTCTATGGTCAACCTTTAAGAGTTGTAATGTTATATCTCTATTTCGAAGTTAGGATACGAGAAAGTTCCACTACCTTGCTTTAGCTTTCCTTTTATTTTCAAATCATCAAAAGCTTCACTTATCTCAGAAATAATAGATAAAGGGACATTTAAATCATGGTGCGCTGATAAGATTTTCTTTACAGGTAAGGGAAGAATTTTCTTTATTGAATTATTATAAATAACAGGATCACTTGTAGGGAAAAATGCAGTAAGCTTACCAATATAAATTAAATCGCCTGAGTATAGATACTCCCTAGCCTCCTCATAAAGACATATGTGCCCTGGCGCATGCCCAGGTGTATGAATTACTTTTAATTTTCTATTGCCTAAATCGATAATATCTCCATCTTTTAATACTTTCGAGGGCTGGCCTTGAAAAATCTCATACTTATCAAGATCAAAATCAGATGGAAAATCGCAAGGTTCTTCAATTACAAGACTTTTAATATATTCAAGAGTTAATGGGAAATTGCCGTTTATCCACTCTTCTTCATCTTCATGAACATAAAACTCATCGAAATATTGCAAACCTCCGATATGATCCCAGTGAGTATGGGTGGGAAGTGCTATAACAGGTTTGTCTGTTAATTGATTAACAATTTCCTTTATGTTATCAATTCCCATTCCCGTATCAATTAACAAACTTCTTTCTGTTCCATTTAGCAGATAACAGTGTGTCTCCTCCCAATGCTTATACTCACTTATCACATATGTGTCTTCATCAATTTGTTCAACTGTAAACCATTCACTCATTCATTTTCCTCCTTATTAGGTTGTCCACATACCTTAAGTTCGAAAGTCATGATTCAACTAGTTACTTCCGCAAATTTCAACCACAAAATATCTCTTGGGGAATTATCTTTAGGGAAACGCCATTTATCAAATGCACGTGGATTACCTCATGTTTGTTTTTCCATCCGAATAAGGTAAAACAACAATGATCATATCTGAAAATAGGGTAATAAACTACCCCCAATAAATAGAACGTCAGTTCTTATTATATATGAAAACTACGAACTTAAAAATATCCCACTGAAAGTGGGAGTGTTGAAAAGTTCAACATACATTCTCTCAAATCCTTTGATAGACCTCCGCATATGAAAACTTAAGTTGTTCTCGTAATTTTTTATTTTCATCTTCGAGCTTCTTCATCTTACGTTTAAGCGAAGCAATAATAGCATCCTTATTGTTTTCATCCATCTCTCTCTTGATTTGTTTTGGTGTCGGCACTTGAGCTTGCTGCTGACGAAGCGATTCAATACGCCCACGTATCTCAGGATTGTTATAGAGCGTTGCTTTGCTTACGCCTGCATCGGTTGCCACACTATTAAAATTGATGCTCTCTTTGGCTTTTACAAGCCGCCTAATCGATTCATTCACTCTTTGTATGGTCTTTGCTTTGCGAGACTATTGTAGGAATGCGTTCAACGATCCTAACGATTAAAGAATAGACCATTGCTCTGTAATTCACTTCGATGGGAGCACCATAAAGAGAAGTTTTCCTAACCAAACGCAAGATAGGAGTAATATCGATGGTAGAGAAAATCTCACAAAAACGATTTTTTTGTTCCATTTCATATAGCTCTTGCAGGGTAAACAAGCTCTCGTGTCGTATATATGACATAGGGAGTCCTCCTTTTCTCTTTCGGTATGGTGTGGTTACTTTACCTATTCGAGATTTGGGGAGGTACTCCTTTTTCTATGCCTTAAGAAGCTAGTCATAGTAGGGCTTTATAATTATGAAATTGATTCATTTACCTAAAGAATACCATGAACCTACATTATTTTCATTCTAACTCTATTCCACTATCCTGCCCTTTACTTCAGTGAACAAAAGGGATCAGCAAACTGCAACAACAGTGAGTGATCCCTTTCAAGTACCGTTTCCGTTTAATCAACTATGTTAGAATTGCCTCATCTTGCAATCTGGTAATTATTTCATTAACGGTTTCTTCAGGGGTCAATTCGGATGAGTCCAACCACATCCCTATTCGGGGAGTTTCATTCCGTAACAGACTGTCCAACTCTTCCACCGTCCAAGCACCATATCCTTTTTTTAATCGGGCATCTTCCCTGTGTGTGACGACAGACGAGTTCGGACAAAGAACAACAACATAGAAGGGGCGACTTTGGATTAAAGAAATAAAATCGCTCAGCATTGGACCAATCACAACATCCTGAACTACAACTGTAAATCCGGCTTGAAAATAGGCATCCGCAGACTGTGCGGCCAGTCGATACCGGAGCCGTAATTGATCCATCTCGTCTTTTCCAGCGTTTGGTTGTACCTCTTTGCGGTTTTTAACTATCATTTTCCGAAAGATATCCCCCCGTAAATGCACTGATTTCTCAAACCGTTCGGAAAGTAACTGCGCAACTGTAGATTTTCCGCTTGCCATTATTCCTGTAACTAGAATAATACTAGGATGTTCTATAATCATTGAGTCGTCACTTCTCTCTTCTTTTTCCTATTATCATAAATGCAATAAAATAACTATTAAAGAGCGAGTTTGGTTTAATAAAAAATTTCTCTATTGCGTTATCCTGCCCAATAGCTTAATGACAAAAAGAGCAGCTGCCGCGACGAACTGCTCCCCTAGTTATTGAACTATAGTTCGCGTTAGCGTGATCACATATCTTTTTTTCTGAAATTTCCATTCTCGAAAAGCTCTCTCATAAACTGTGTAACAAAAAAACAATCATCAAGTTCTCTGTCAACTAGCGACCAATACAAGATAGTTTTTCTATGTAAATCAATATTATGTATCAAAAATCTCTTTATCTTATCCCAAATCCCTTCCTCGACATTTCCCTCTGATAGTGCGTCATCAAAAGATGAAATAATAAGGCTCATTAGCGCGAATTTTTCTTCTTGGCTTAGTTTAGCACTTTCATAAAACGAGACAAACTCGCCTACCCTTGATGAATTTGCAATCTCGACTTCCCAATCTTGATACTCCCGATCTACAGGAAGTTTCAATTTCGCAGTGAGACTTTCAATTGCTTTTTTTGTTACAAATTCGTGTGAGCCCTTCAATCTTACTCCCTCATTCCTACACATCCAACCATAACATATACCTTACTGTAAGTATTCATATCCACACATAACTGCCACGGACAACATCAGCCGGTCGTGTGCCGGCTGCCGTCATGTCGCGATTGAACTATCGTGTACCGTTAGTTTAATGGCCACCGTTGAAGCTTTTGGATTTGAACTATTGATCCTTTTTAGGTAACAATCTGGGGTTAAATAGTTTTTTCAAAGCATTTCTTGCACTTACCCCTTCACCATCAGCCCATCTATCCATTTTTCTGAAGTCTGTGTTGTCTGTTATCTGGTCTATGTTACCAATCAAACGTTTTTGGGATAACTGTTGAATATCTGTATCCACAATTTGATTTGCGATGAGGCTAGCAATTTCTTCACCGTTCATTACTTTAAAGGGACGATCAAAAAAGTATGAAACGTCATCAGGAATCCTTTCAGTGATCCCTAGTCCGTTGTGCATACTTGATAGATGTTTGTAAGCATTATTCAAAGCATGCTCGCGTTCCCTCCATGTAACTGCCGTTTGAGCAGTCCAAAGGTGAGACATTATTTGATCAGAACATTTCAATCTTTTAAATGCAGTACCAAACCATTTTGGATAGGGTGCATATTGACGCTCCATGAGAAAGCAGAGATTTATGATGTCGCGGACAAGGCGTGAAGCGATAATAGCTGAGCCAATTTCGTCACCTATAAAACCCGAACGAAGCATCAGATGTTCTTCTTGACCGATTCGCTGCCAACTTGATGCCATAAGATACAACCAAATATCATGAGGGTAATATTCGAATTGTTTGCGTAATGTGGAAAGTTGACCATTATCGTCCCTATAAACTTCCCCACGTGTTATTTCGAGAAGTGACTGTGAAGGAAACGTTAACCAATCTACTGGTTCTAATCGTTCATCTTTGTTAACAGCCAGGTAACTTTCGATGAACCTCGGCACCGTTGTAATTACGCTCTTCTTTATATCAACGGGGAAGCCATAGAACCGTTCCGGGGCTCGCTCGTGCAGAGTTGATTCTATTTGTTCTGAATATCCGATATCTAGTTGGTTAAGAAAAAGATATACTCTAGGCACCCAATCGTGATCAGTCGACATTTCCGTATCATATCCGAGCACTTCGCTACCTGGACCAATTAGAGCCGATGAATAGGACAAGAAAGAGTAATTCTCCATCATTACAGGCTCAACGATTTCCATATGAAATCGACAGCATAATTCTATACCTTTAATAAAAGACATTCCCCATTCCTCCAAGTCCATCAACCACAAACATCATTTTTAAGCTCATTCTCATTATTTCAACATAAGCTAAACGCAATGTAAAGTTAATAAATCATTATTGTTGAACTATACTGCCCGTTAGTTTAATCCCATCCCCAGTCTACTACTTTATTTCTTTAAAAATAGCAATTAATACCCTCAAGTATCTCTATTGTCCAAAAACAAAAAGACCATTCATCAATGAGATCTCAGTGATGAATGGTCTAAGAAGTACTACTTCTTATTTACATTTAATGATATACACGAAGTAAAAGTTTTTTCGTACTTTAGATAAAATATTTTTCAGTCTAATACTATATTTTTTTCTGACATTTGGCCAACGATTGTTTTTTTCTTCTCATCTACAAAGTATTCTTCCATAATCGCATTCTCAAGTTGAAACGATTTTCCATTACTGTATTGAACCATTGCTTTTTCTGCTGCTTCTTTAATAGTCGGATCCAATTCCGTATACTGAACGACTTCCGTACCATCATAACTTCCGTTACCTCCACTAGGAGATGTTGCTATTGCAGGCATTGCTGTCAATAAGCTTAATGCAATTGTAAGTGCGACAATTCGATTCATTTTCATAATGCCTTATCGCTGCCCTTTTGTGCCTTTTTAACGAGTTTATGTATATCCATGTTGCATCGTTAGCTCCCTTCCCTCTTATTTAGTTAGATAACGAGAGACAACTTTTAGCTTTAATGTCTGCAATTTTTTTGAAAATCCTTTTTCAAGTAGTAATCCAATATAACCCACAATTGAAAAGTATGCGACAAATAGCCCCCACCTTGTCCGTAAGATGAGGGCTATCATTTTCCCAGTCATTTGAATAAGTGACTTTTCTCCAGTAGAGATTGTTGGCAAGCGGAATTGTTTGTCTTAATTAACTACTACTTCTTAGATCTATTTTTAAAAATAACGATCAAGCCGCCAATACTAATTCCAATAATACTCCAACTTGCAATAAACAAAATTGATTTCATCGTGAATACCCCTTTTTAATGTTGTAATATACAATTTCTTAATTGATCATTCATTACGTCGTGTTCATTATGATGTCTAACGGAATTTTTTCATCTAGTGCTGCTCCATTAATTATAACCTCATTATTACGTTCATTAACTGCTAACTGGGTCAATTTTAGTAACAATTTATAATATCGATTCAACTTAACCTTTAGAAAATCAGATAAGTTCCATTAAATTCAAAAAGACCCACGAGTGGGTCACCTATTAAAGCGTCCCTCTCATGGGTAATATTTCACCTAATACCGTTTTTGCTTGACGTTAAAAAAGTGAAATAAAATGAAATGCAATCATCTCAATACTTTTTATACATACCAACAGATTTAGGATACGTATATTAAAAACCAATTTTTTTGTACAAGCGGTCTGCTGGAACATCAGCAATTAAACTAACATAAGAGCCTTTTAGACTTAACCCTGCCGCTTTTCTCAGATCATTATATTCTTCTGGAGCAGGAATTTTGTATAGTACTTCAATATTGTTGTTCATGCACTAATCCTCCAGATTTCACTCGAAACAACACTTAATCACGCTCATAGATAGAACCTGAACGGCTAGCGAACAACTCCGTATATAGCTTCTCTGCATATGAATCTGTCATGCCAGCTATATAATCTGCAACTAGACGCTCCCACGGCCATTCCGATTTTTGGCGTTCATATCTAGCTACCCAGTCAGGTGGCAAAATAAGGCGACCTGTATCATAATGCTCCAAACTGTCCCATATTCGCTGCAACATATTTTCACTGCGCTTCTGTAACCGTTGTACTCGGAAATCTTTAATAAGCGTAACCCAAGCTAGCTTCTTCAAAATCTCCATCGTACGCAGAAGCTCAAAATCTTCTGCACCTTCTTTTACGAAGGTAACACGTTTCCATCCGTTAGTAGGATCATCGATAATACCAACGTGACTGGCAAACTTGTTCACCCATCTAGCTTTCATCTCACGACGAGTACGGGAAGTTTCCCTGCCATATTGCTCATAAATCGATTTCCACTCCCTGTAATAGCTATCCAATATGCGCTTAACCATGACTTTTAAATCCGCCTGCTCCCAATGAACAGCTTCCATACTTGCAGGGTCATTTATTATTTCTTGGACGACACCATTTACGAGGCGATCATCTTCAAAAAAGTTCTCCGTAAGCTGAATTTTGCCTGCGCGAATGCCATCTTCAATATCATGGGTGGAATAAGCAATATCATCGCATAGATCCATTAGTTGCGCTTCGAGTGTGCTGCATCCCTTAGGCATATCCCAAATATCTCTTAAGTAATCGATCCCTTGCCATTCCATCGGATATACACCCTTCATTCGTCCGGGCTCTTCCAAACTGTATGGGTATTTGTTAACTGCGAGCAATACAGCTGCCGATAAATCTAGACCCCGGTCACTTCCAGCCCGTTTCTCCAGAAACATCAAAATTCGAAAGTTTTGTGCGTTTCCTTCATAAGGCAAGCCATGACGCTCTCGTAAAATATCGTTAAGTACTTCTTCGCCTTTGTGACCGAAAGGAGGATGGCCGAG
Source organism: Paenibacillus sp. L3-i20 (assembly GCF_022180385.2). Classification (GTDB taxonomy): domain Bacteria; phylum Bacillota; class Bacilli; order Paenibacillales; family Paenibacillaceae; genus Pristimantibacillus. The sequence goes on along the minus strand of NZ_BQME02000002.1, from coordinate 556,323 downwards.
ATCATGCGCGAGTGAAGCACATTCTACTACTTCAGGTACTATCTTTAAACCAGGATGTTCATTAGCAGCAAGAAATGAATACGTTTTCCCTAATCGTCTCGCTACTTCTCGAGCTATTTGCGACACTTCAAGGGAATGAGTCAGCCTTGTGCGATAGTAATCCCCCGAACCTGCACCAAACACTTGTGATTTGCCCTGAAGCCTGCGAAAAGCAGGCGATTGAATGAGTCGTGCATAATCCTTTTCATATTCGTCTCTATCTTCACTAGATTGTGAGTTGTCTGTATCATGAAGTCTAAGCTTACGAATGTTCATTACTTTTCACCTGATCCCTTAATATTGCTCATTTAGGCAGTAGTTGAAGGTGCATATGACTTTAGCCACTGTGTAAGCTTAAGCTCCATTTCCTTGCGGAGCTTGTCCTTTTCTTCACCTTGAATGAAAGCTGCTTCTACGCCATTCCTTACAATTTGGCATAATTCTTCTTCTGTAAAATTGAGATGTTTTTGCAACATTTCATATTCCTTCGTAATCGTAGTGTCAGATACAGTTAGATTATCTGTATTAACTGTCACTATGAATCCTTGATCGAAATAGTCTCTTAGCGGATAATCGTCCCAACTTGCTACCGCTTTTGTCTGTAGATTACTGATCGGACAAAGTTCAAGAGGAATTCGTCTGCTTTTAATTAATTCCATCACTGAAGCATCTTCTCTCATTCGTACACCGTGTCCAATTCTCGTTGCACCGAGCATTCGTACAGCTGTTTCTACACTTGATGCACCTGCTGCTTCACCTGCGTGAATCGTAATTGGCAAACCAAGTTGCCCTGCCTTAGCAAAAATATGTTCATATACTTCTGGAGGGAAAGCTGCCTCAGCACCTGCTAAGTCAACTGCAACAATGCCTTTGCCGAAAAATCGAGCTGCCGCATCTACTACCGCTTCGTTCATCTCTTCAGAATGCCCTCTTAAACAAATCGCAATAACACGTGCGATTACGCCGAACTCCTCTTCTCCACGCTTTAAGCCAATAAGAACATGCTCAATTACTTCATCCATCGATAAACCTTTATTGCAATGCAATTGTGGTGCAAAACGGACTTCGATATAAGGACAGTTTTGATCATTTGCTTGACTAACTAGCTCATAAGCAACACGTTCAAGTGCATGTGCTGTATGAAGAAATTCACCTACAAAATGAAATTTATCCAAATATTCCGCTAAACTCTCACATTCCCCTTCGACTTTCATATACGGAATTAATTGCTCTGGCTCCCATGCAGGCAATGTAGCACCACTCTCACGCGCAAGGTCAATTATTGTCTCCGGCAACACGCTGCCATCCAAATGAAGATGAAGATCCACCTTCGGCAATGTATGTATTCTCTCATTAATTGTAATCATATTTCCCCATCCTCCAGTTCATGCTGTCCGCACATCTAATGAACGCTACGTTGCTCTTAGCAATCGCATTTTTATGCAATACTATATACCATTTGAATCTTCAAAGTAAACAACTTTAATATGCCCAAGACAACAATTGCCATTACAAGAGCAGAAAATCTCTCATCAACCTACTAGTTGACCAGCAATTTGCACGCAAAAAACGGGATAAAAGCATCCATTGCTTCCTCCCGTTTTTATACGTATATTCATTTATTTACAAGCAACAAGCTAGTCTATTTACCAACAACCACTTCGCCCGGCCAAGCAAGCATTCCACCTGTAACGTTGACGACATCAAAACCTTGCAGACTCAAAAAGTCACAAACTTTCCCGCTTCTTCCACCGCTTCTACAAATGAAAACGACGTCGCCTTCTACATCATGAACTTCATTCGCACGTGCTTGAAATTCAGATAGCGGGATAAAACGAGCTTGCTCAATATGTCCATCCTCCCACTCGTCTTGCTCACGTACGTCGATCAAATTCAACTTAACGCCTTCCTTAAGCTGATCGTATAACTCAGAAGCTGTCATTTCCCGATGCATATGTTCAACACCTTTCATAAATAATTATAGCTAATAAAATGCATTGTATCGTTTTGCAAGATGAAAGTCTATGTTAACTGTGTCATAACCGCTTGTTTTTGTTTTTGGCAGCCAGTAAGCGGCTAACCGTCCTATCTCTAGGTTCAGAGTCTGGTGACATTTGATCATTTGTAGAGCTTTCCATACTTTGAACTGTAATATCCACATTGGATGTATATGAAGGTTGATTAGTATGACTATCATTTGAAGCGAATGTGCTTCTCTTCTCCCGCTCATTTGATGGTTTTGTCAACTTATCATTTACTACAGTTATCCTATCCTGCTTAAGCCCCGGAACTTCATCCCCATAAAATCGATTCCGCGCATCCGTTCGTTTCTTGAGCCTACTTAATGCAATCCCTGATTCACTCATGGATTCAGCTGTATTACGTTGACCACGCTGTAGTCCCCTAATTGGCGCAACGATCGTTGCCATAATTCGCTGCCATGGCAATGACAACCTACGTAGAGCAATATCCAACAACCACAGCAATAATATAACTACTAAAATTTCTTGTGTCCAATCAAAAGGCATCCGTTTTTTCAATGGATCAAACGAATAACTTTTAGCCGATTCTTCAGTACTAAGCTCTCTGCCGCCTGTTACAGCTGCAAGTTCCTTTAACAACTCTGGACCGTCCTCATCACCGATTTGATACTCCGATGAGTAAGGAATGACATAACCAGCTGTCGTTCCACCATTAATACTAGCAGCATTTTCACCGTCTTGTGGTGAACCTATCTGTACTAGGTAAGCACCCGGCTCGACCGCATCCATTTGTACTTCATAGCGCCCAGGCGCAACTGGCATCAGCCGTTTCAACGTGTTAGTACCCGCTTCATTTTGCAAACCAGCCCAAACTCCAGCCCCGTTGCCCGATGCGTAGTCATCCCCTGCTGACTCAACTATTAGCTTGCCATTGCCCCCATCAACTTCTGTAGAAATGTGATAGGGAGAGCTATCAAACTGAGGAAACGTCCACTTCACCCATTCTGCGAATACTTTCGGAAATGTTCCCCACTTCACCCAATCCGATGACCATTTACCCGTCAAATCACTTGTCCACGCAATGGATCGTCCCGAACCATATGTCCATCTGGCAAGCAACGGATCTCCATCCGGAGACCATAGAGCTACTTCCGCCATTTCCTTCGGTGTAGTTGCAATATACGCATTCAGATTAGGAGCACCGTCGTTCCAAAGTGTTCGCCAATCTCCCGCGTCACCAATAGATGGCGTGATCATCCCATCAACGATATAAGTTCTTGACATTAAGACAGTTTCACGGCTGAATATGGCAGGTAATGTACTCTGATCTTTTGTAAAATAAAACCGCCCATTGGTAGCTTTCGCTAAACTTTCCAGCAACTTAACATCCGATCCTTCTCCTACTGCAACGGTAGATATCGTCATCCTATTTTCATTCATCGGATCGGTAATCGTTGCATAACTCATGTTGGTAGAAGATTGTCCATCTGTTAACAAGATCATATGTTTACGCTGAGCATCAATCTTAAGTAACCCCTGATATCCTGCATCCAGCGCTGAATAAATTTCTGTTCCGCCTTGCGGTTGAATCCCTTTAATCTTATTTATTACTTCTTCTCTTTCTGATAGCTTAGTCGGTTCCACTACCCACCAAGGTCCAGAATCAAATGCTACAACACCAACCGTATCAACATCTCGCAATAACTCTACCGTTCTCATAGCGGCTTCTTTAGCTAGTTCAAGCTTACCGTCTGACATACTGCCTGAACGATCGATAACTAAAACGAGACCAAGTGATGGAATTTGCTTCTTTCCTTGTAGATCCATATAGACGGGGAGTGCCCGTTCTACAGGGGTTTGAAAGTATCCACCAAGTCCGAAGCTTTCATCCCCACCAACCATCATTAGACCAACACCATAATCGCCTACAGCTTTTGACAACCATTCCATCGGTTTTGCTGCAATTCTAGTTGCTGGAACATTATTAAGAATGATACTATCGTATGCCGCATATTCTGCGAGCTCCTGCGATAACTGCTCAGGTAAAATTGTTTGGTGTGCAATGACTGAGGCCGTCAAAGCAGATTCGATATTTTCGGAGGAATCGGAAATGCCCTCAACTATTAGAACGGTTGGCGGCCCACTTACTCGACTGAACGCGTAAGCTGAATTGTTGGCTGATTGTCCATCTTCATCCGTATATATCTCAGCTCTGAACCGATGAAAGCCTGACTCAAGCGCTACGGATTGCAGCGAAAATCTGTTTTCACCTTTTTCAAGCTGAACTTTTGACGTAGACAACGCTTTATTATCCTCAAATAATCGAAGCTCCGCTTCACCAGCAAATGTGCTTTGAATCGTCAGCTCAAAGCTGAACGTTTCACCTTGCTTGAGCGATGCTGGAACTATAAGTTCATCGATAGCTATATCACGTTCAAGTTCGGAAGCTAAGTTCACAACATCAATTGCAATTCCAGCGTCTTGCAGCAATCTAGCTTGTCTCGTCGCATTCCCCGCATTTTCCGAGCCGTCCGATAATAACACGATTCGGCCACCGCCTTGCTCTCGAAGCATGGCAGCACTTAGTTGCAGTCCTTTAGAGAGATCAGTGAATGAGTCATTTAATTCAGTTCTAAATGTATAGCTTTCCGAGCTCGCAAGTGGATCTTTCGTCAGCGGACGGTCAACAACAGCATGTAGTCCAGTGGAAACGATGGCTCCATAGTCGTTCATCGATTTATGTCCCCATGCTTCCGCAATCCAATGTTCGATCTCTTCTTGCCCCTTCATGCTAGCTGACCGGTCGGCTAGAAAAACAACATTGCGTTGTTCAATTGAACGATAGGGATAAAGCTGTGCTGCAATTGCAATCAATAAGAAAGTAATTAGTGCTCGTGTAGCAATCACTGCCCATTTCCGCGTACCATTCAGACGTGGAGTCCGACTAATCATCCACCAGATGTATGCAGCCCACAGTACTAATAGCAGTAATGCCCATGGCGTTCCAGCTTGAATACCCACGTCGATACACCTCCCATTCAATTGACATGATGATTAGAATGAGAAGTGCAGCCCAAAGCTGTAAAGAATGGTGATCGAGCGGTTTAGCAGACTCTTTTGTACCTGCAACTTCACCTTCGTTTAACAAAGCCGATGTCCGCAATCGCAGCTCATTGTCAGCATCGAGAACAGGTGCAAGCTCAGCATTATTTGCTGTCACAGATAGATAACGATCGGACAATTGTTTCTTGCTAGCGTCCCATTCGATTAGACGATATAGTCCGGGAATAGGCGGAGCTTCATACATATTGTCAAGGTTTTGTTCCAGTTGTAAATTGGTAGCTAGGAGATCACTTTCCTGTGATATCTCTGATCCTAACCATTCAACCGCTTCCCATTCTACTGCTGTCGTTTCCGCTTGCAAAGAAATATTAAGCAGTTGCCCTGCAGTTGCTGTTCCTAATTGCTGCAATGAACTTCCATTCATCCATTCAGCAGCTTGAACAATTAACACCGGAAACTCTGGTCTTAGCGGCAAATCCGTATCTTGAAGCTTAAAAGTAAATCGAAGTCGGGGCTTGCCTTCCACATGTCCCGCATAGATCGCTGGAATTTCACCATAAGTAACGATAGCTTCTCCCCAGTTAGTCGTTTCAGATCCTGGCAGATTAAATCTCCCAATGTGTGTATCTTGAAGTGAAATATATGATGTAATTGGATGATCTTTAATTTCTATGGTAGCAACTTTAGGAACAGCCGAGGTCGATAGCCCTTCCGCAGGGTGGTCAATGATCCAAAGTGGTTTGGAATCAAGCTGATTAGACCAAACCTTATCTGCTTTTAATTTGTCTTCTACTCCATCCAGTACAATCCAATCAAACTCTTCCAACTTTTCATCTGACAATGGGGCACTTTCAGAACTCATCTTCACAGGCTGAATGCCAGCAAGAATAAGCGCCTTCTCAAGAAACATATTTCCGTCGGTTACGAGCAATACTTTCCTAGCTCGCTGCACAGCTGGGAATTGGTAAGCTACATTGTCTGTCAAAATATGATCCCACGCAGGTAACAACTCTGCCTTGTAATATTCAGCATATGGTAAACCTGTTGCTTGAGCGCTTTGCCATTCTCCTGGCGCTGCTTTCAAGTCTAGCTTTGCAACTCTTTCCCTACCCTTGTCTTCTAGGTCAGCATAGATCTCCACTGTAAAATGTTGTTCTTTGTTCCCGTCATTTCGAATCGTAACGATACCTTGATTCATATTAGGGTTTGCTGGATCTGCTTTAATTCCAAAGCTGAGAATAGCTCCATTCCCCACCCTTTTGTCGTCCCCAACCTTCATAATTTCTAGGGGATTCTGTAGTGTTAACGCATTCGCTTCTTTCACATCGACCCACTTTCCATCCGTAAACAAAACGGTTGCACCTTCTTTGTCGCCATGATGCAAGGAGTCTGCTAATGAAATGGCAGCCGTATTATCGGTGTGACCATAATGAGGACTCAATCCTTCAAGCTCTTGCTTCAATAGTTCGTGATCTCTCTCTTTTGTAGCAAGCGTTTTAGGTAAGGCACCCGTTGCAATAATCGATATGGGCCTATCATTAGGCTGATCATCAAGCCAACTTATGGCTGAGTTTATGGCAAGCTGAAACGTCGTTACATTCTGCTCTTCACTACCATCTTGAGAAGGAAGTGTGTTTCTAGCGGTCATACTGCCGGAACGATCTATTATTAGAACGGCATGACCGTCAGCATCCCCTGATTTGGAGATTACGGGCTCCATTAATGCGATAACGATAAGTAGTGCGGCGAGCAATTGCAGCAGAAGGAGCAAGCGGCTGCGCAGCTTTTGCCAAGGACGATTAGCTTCTTGCTCTTTAAGCAATTTCCGCCAAAGTAAATGACTTGCCACTTCGGTGTTTTGATATGTTTTTTTCAAAATGTACATGAGTACAATAGCTGTTAAAGATACACCGAACCAAGCGGATGCCATGGATAGAAACTGCACCAAATCTCCTCCTTTCTGCTCTTAACGAAGCAACGTCGTCCATTTTTTAGTAAGTAGTCCTTTGTGATTAGATGTAGATAGTTACTTCCTGCTTCTCAGGCACAAGTTAGCTTTATAGTAATTAACAGTGGTTACTAATTACAGATGTTTACTGACCTATTGTATTTGGAGTCATCATCATTATTTTTATTGCATCCTTAACCGAAGTGCTTGTTTCGATAAATAAATAAGAAGCGCCTCTCTCCGCACATAAGCGCCTTAAATCTTCACGATATGCTGCAACAGCAGCGCGGTAATCCTGTAATAAGTTATTGGAAATAGCTACTTCTTTCCCTGTGCCGAGCTCACTGTCAATAAGTTTTAACTCACCACTCAAACGAGGATTCAGTTCCTCTGGTGACAAAATATGTACAAGTACGATTTGCTGCCTAGCAGCCGTTAGAGAAACAAGTGTTGCTTCAATTCCATCTTCAAACATGGCATCAGTAAAAAGCCATGTAACACCAGAACGACGCGGTAACGCTCCCGGTAATCGAAAAGGAATTGACATATCTTGAATCTGAGTCTGCTCGAAATCACTAATCTCTTTGATAGTTAAATCATCAGCCGAGTCGATAAAGTCAGCCTTATTCTCCGAGCTGGCTTGATAGTGGGTCGCTAAATATCGAAACAGCTTCATGGAAGCACCTCTGCCATGCAACGTGGATTGTTCTCCCGATACAACTGCATGATCAAATAACTTAAGAGATAAACGATCATCACCATTTAATGCTGCATAGCCGATGCATGCTGCAAGGCGGAACGCATATTGACCCTTACTGACATTTGCCCCTCCCGAAAAAGCCATTGATCGAGATGTATCCACATAAAGATGAACATGGAGCTCCTGTTCGTCCCAATATTGACGCAAGTAGGCTCTACCCGTCCGACCGTAAACATTCCAATCAATCCGGCGAACATCGTCACCCGGAGAGTATGGTCGATAATCTGCAAATTCCTGAGAGCTGCCTAATAGAGCAGAGCGTCTTTTGCCAGTCATCGTCCCTTTTACCCGTTTGCCCCCTGCGATTCGCAGCCGATCTATTGCCGTTAATACAGATAGATCAGGAAATAAAAGATGGAGAGCCTCGTTGCCATCAGCTTGTCCAATAGCAGAAGGAATCGCTTCCGACTCTTTCCCGACAATATGTTCCTCTATCATCGCTTTGCCTCTATTGCTTGTAAAATAGTCTCTGTAATTCTGTCACTAGAAAGCCCAATTGCTTGAGCTTCATAGCTCATAACGATACGATGCCGTAATACAGGCAACGCTGTTTGACGTAGATCATTCCATGAAACATGCATTCTTCCAGCCATCAATGCTCGGACTTTGCTTACCGAGATTAGTGCTTGCAATGCACGAGGGCCTGCACCAAATCTAACATAACGTTTCACATCGACAGGAGCTTCGCTTTCATTTGGATGTGTATGCATAACTAACTGAACAGCTAAATCGAGAACATCCTCGGCTACCAATATTTGTTTGGCTACTTGCTGTATTGCAGCTAATTCATTACCGCTCATAACAACTTCTGTTTTAGGTTGATTAATTGAGGTTGTACGAATAACGATTTCCTTCAACTCTTCCCGCGTCGGATAATCTACACCTATCTTAAGCAGGAACCGATCAAGCTGAGCCTCTGGCAATGGATATGTACCTTCTTGCTCTATTGGGTTTTGTGTGGCAAGCACAAAAAAAGGCTTCGGCAACTGGTGGGTCACTCCACCAGCTGTTACCGTTCCTTCCTGCATAGCTTCAAGCAAGGCGCTTTGAGTCTTCGGTGTTGCACGGTTAATCTCATCAGCAAGTACTAAATTGCCAAATATAGGACCCGGCTGAAATCGCTGCGCCGCTGCTCCCTGAGCACCAAAATCGATTAGTGTCGTTCCTGTAATATCAGATGGCATTAGATCCGGTGTGAACTGAACTCGTGAAAATTGCAGAGCAACGGTATCCGCTAGCGTTCGAACCAACATCGTTTTGCCTAAGCCCGGAATGCCTTCCAGCAGCGCATGTCCTCCTGCAACTAGACACCATAGCAGCTGCTCGACAACAGTAGATTGACCGACGATAACTCGCCCGATCTCTTCTTTAAGCGCTTCTATCTTCGCTGTAGCTTCCGTCAGCTGTTCCTTCGTTTCAATCATTATGAGCTTCCTCCTAATGCTTAAATGTTTCTATTTACTAGCCCAAACGCTATCGATTCGGTTGGATTTCATCGAAATATTGTTTTACTTTATTCTGCATACTAGACGGTAATTGCGTGCGACCAAGTGATTTCTTCGCTTCCGCTGCATATTCGTTATACACCTCTTCGTAAGGTCGAGTTGTCCCATCAATCATCGGGGATTGACCTCCCGTTTGTGTCTCTCCGCCTGTTGAAGGCCCTCCATCTTGTTGAATATTACCTGACCCTTCCATGCTGCGCGGAGTCGTGACCAAGTTCCGATCACCAATACCTACTCCAGCACCGCCACCTTGACCAGAACCACTTCCCGAACCTGTACCTGATCCTGACCCGCTTCCTGCACCTGCACCCGAACCACTTCCCGAGCCTGATCCTGACCCGCTGCCACTTCCTGCGCCCGAACCAGTGCCTGATCCTGACCCACTGCTGCTTCCTGTGCCCGAACCACTACCTTCTCCTTCGCCTGGACCAGTTCCATTCGTGCCTTCGCTTCCTGATTCGCCGCCAGACCCGCCTTCTCCGCCCTGAGTACCGCTTTGACCTCCTTCACCCGAAGATCCGCCAGATTGGCTGCCAGAACTGCCACTGCTCGTTCCAGATGCGCCACCAGCAGCGGCGCTCGCCCAAGATGGCGGCACTCCGCCGCCCTGCTGGGCCAGCTGCTTTGCAAGCTGCCCGCCGCTGTTATTGAGCTGGCCCGACATAGACCGGGCCAACTGCTCTAGCTCGCCCTGCGACAATTCGCGGGCGAGTGCTTTCTCAAGGGCGGCAAGTCCATCGCCGCCCTTGCCCTTGTCGGGGGCGGCTTCGCCTTCTGCCGCCCCCTCTTCCTCGGCGGCGCGAGCTTGCTGCGCCGCCTTCTCAAGCGCCGCTGCAAGCTCGCTAGCGGCGCCCTCCTCTTGCGGCTGCTCATTCGCCAGCCGCTCTAACGCTTCCGCCAGCGCTTCGCGCTCCGCTGGCGACAGCTCTTTCATCTGCGATCGGAGTTCGTCGATCGCCCTCTTCATTGCAGCGACATCGGTGTCTTTCAGAGCCTCACCCAGCTGTTGCAAATTAGGCTCTTCACTCATCATCTTGGCCGCTGCTTCCAGCCTTTCACTAGCAAGCTTCGCCTCACTTGCCGCTTGCTCTAATTCCTTCATCGTCTCCGCAAGTTGCTCCAACGTTTCTATCGCATCTATGCCCGATGATTCAAGTTCGCGTCTAAGCTCCTCAATTGGCTTAAGTAGCTCTTCCTTCGCTTCCTCTGGCAATTCGGCTGCTGCTATCTCATCTGTTAACTTCTCTGCTTCCTGCTCAAGTTGTTCACGTGCATGTTTCACCTCTGCTAATGCTGCCGCTCGTTCGTCAAGCGGATTCGGTATAATTAGCATGATGATAATAACTACCCAAAGAACGAGTGCTCCATATACCATCTTTCGCCATCTGTGCCAAGCCGGCCATGGTAACTTCTTCTTAATGTTGGTAACATATTCCTTTGCCGCCGCTTCCGCTTCTTCACGTTGAAGCATGACAAGGAATGATACCCCTCCATTCGCTTCTGCTCTCTTGGAAACATCCAAGCCATCAAGAGCAGTCATAATCGCATCTTCTGTCCCGCTTTTGTCCATCGTTCTAGCTGCTTCATTAATCGATGCCCTTTTCCACACTCCGATAACAATACCAATCGCTATACCTATTAGGACTGAGGCCACGAAGAACCATTTAGCATATAGTAGAGGAAACATTCGGCTGCTTAGTAAAACTGACGCTCCCGCGAAACTACCACCTAATAGTCCTATTATCAATACACGGATTAATCGAAATAGAGACAATCGAAAACGAACTGTCCTCAGATAAGTATGCAATGGCTCTTTAGACACCAGACAAACCTCCTTCTAAACAAACCTATCGCTTGAGCCGTGGACGAAGCTTACGTATAGCAAGCCATAAAGCTAAAGAAGACAAAACAGTATAAATAATCATAAATTTTAGCCATACCGGCAATAAACTTCCCTTTATATGACCAGATCTATTGGAATAATTGTTATTAATATGGTCTGATATTGAAGGATCAAGAATGCTATATAAGGCAACAGCAGGATTCCACGCCAGTATATTTCCGATCCAAGAGTAATCTTCAGTTCTTACTCCCGCTGAATTGTAACTAGCTTGTTCTGCTATTCCTTGCAATACAAAATAGATAATTACCGTTCCTACAAATATAAATAATGTAACACCGTAGGTGGCAATAACTGAAATCATCGTTCGCTTCAAAATAGTAGAAAACAATATTCCAAAAGATCCCAAAACAAACATAACAAATACATAAAACAAAAATATGAGAATCATTTGCTTCGGCGAAACACCGCCATACAAAAAAATCATACTGTAAACCGGTATCGTACTTATAACAATCAGTATCATAAAGCTAAGTGATGAAACGAGCTTACTAAGTATAATTGTAGAGGAGCTCTGCTGGGTTGTGAGAAGCAAATTAAGTGTTTGCTTCTCACGTTCCCCACTAATTACACCAGCGGTCAAGCCTGGAGCCATAAATGCTACTAATCCGAGCTGTGCCATACTTAAGAATGAAAACAACACTTTACTCTGCTCTGGATTGTAGGCACCACCTCGACCTGACATAACTTGAGTCAAGTAAACAGCACTCATCGCCATAAGTCCTATTGCGAATAAATAAAAGAACAATGTCCACATCGCTCGTGGAGTGCGCATACGAAGTCGAAATTCTTTGTCGAGCACAGGATTGATCCATTTGATTCCAAACCGTCTTCCATTGTTTTTTGCTAAAGCCTGCTCCTTCATTAGATATCTCCGCCTCCTTTCGTTATTTCCAGAAACACATCTTCCAAATTTGTTTGTGCTTCACTGAATGAGATAACCCGGAATCCAGCAGTGATTAGTTCAAGCAGAAGCGCAGATTGCTCCTCATCCTGCCCGCCGAAATGAATTTGCAATCCATTCTCATCTCGCAGCAGACGATTAACATAGGGACGATCACGCAGAAATTGTTCTGCTTCATCTAAACGGTCGTGCAGGCGAATATGAAGGAATCGTTTTACACGCAGACGCATCTGAATATCTGACACGTTGCCAACTGCTACCATAGAACCATGCTCAATGACCCCAATTTCGTCTACCATCTCCGCAAGTTCTGGCAAAATATGTGATGAAATAATAATCGTTTTCCCCATCGACTTAAGTTCTTTCAATATTTCTCGCATTTCAATTCTCGCCCTAGGATCAAGTCCAGAGGCTGGCTCATCCAATATAAGTAGATCAGGGTCATGTACAAGGCAACGAGCAAGACAAAGTCTTTGCTTCATTCCACGTGATAACGTATCTACATACGCTTCCTTTTTGTCCGATAGATTAACGAGCTCTAGTAATTGAGGAATTAAAGCTTCTCTCTCAGCTTTTGGAATACCGTAGCTTGCTCCATAGAAATGCAAATATTCCACCGTCTTGAACTGATCGTAAACACCAAAAAAATCCGGCATATATCCGATCCGCTTTCGAACTTCGTGAGGATGTTTCGTTACATCAAAACCATCAACTTTTGCATAGCCTTCACTTGGAGCAAGCAATGTCGCTAAAATAGACATCGTTGTTGATTTTCCCGCTCCATTGGGTCCTACAAAACCAAATACTGTACCTTTTGCTATCGTCAGATCTATACCTTTGAGCGCATGAAATGTTCCGAACGATTTCGCTAATCCGCGAATTTCTATCATTGGTTTCATTTCCTCGTTCTCTAATTCGTAAATGAAGGTTGGGAGATCCTTATTTTCTAACGATTCAATCGTACTCATTGCTGCTTCTCCTCTCCTTCAAGGACGATTTGTGGAAATATAATACCCGTTTCATTGGTTACCGATGCCTTAATACGAATAGAGCCGCCTTTTACCAAATAGTCATTCGCAACTTTTAATGAATCATTAATTTCATTCCATTGGCCAGAAGCTTCATTCCAAATTGTCCATGAAACATCTGGGCGATTATTAATATCGAATTGAACATTTATTTTGTCATAGTTAATTCGATTAACATTAGGTACTAAATATTCAATGATTAACTCACCATTAGATCCTTGAACATTACTTCCGTAATTGGTAAATGTTTTTAACGTATGGGAAGTAATAATTGGCTGGATAGTTCCCGCAGATACAACGACCTTATTTCCAACCTTCTCTACAGAATCTAGTTTTTGAATCCACATTTTCAAATTATCCGATTTTACTTTTTTTCCATCGACCTCATATTGTGACTCATGATCAATGCTATATCCAACTATAACCGGATCGATTACTGTAGTTGACATCCCATTATTGTGGCCAAAATAATTATCGGTGATATTCCGTTCACGATCTTTATCTTCTTGCCTACCGGTTGTTGATGGAGTAGAAAAAATAAAATCACTATAGTTACTATAATTATTGGAATACGCCATTTTTCCTGATGGTCTGGCAGCAGCACCGTTTTCACCCTTTTTGAGATCCCCGATTCGTACTACATGACCATTCATAATAAGTGAAACATTCGTCAAATCAGCAATTGTATTATTCGTAACATTGATCAATGTTTTTCCATCTTTTTGCTCATATTTTACGGAAAACAATCCTGTCTCAGCACTATCTACTACACGTCTTTCCATCCATAGCTTTCGTGTTGACCAATAGGGAACCGACTCCCATCTAGCTATACTTTCTTCCTCTCCCGACTTGAATTGATATTTACCATCCAGTAAGAGGGCTCCATTCACAAAGCCGTTGACATCATCAGCATACGGTTGAATCGTACGTTTATCTGAGAATGATGCCGTAACCGTTCCCCCAGTAGGAATAAATAGACCAGTACCCCCAGATACAACAACTTTGCCATCATTCGATGCTTCAATGAGTTCAATTGTGTGGGCAGATATGGCACGTTTATCTTCCGCTCCAATATAAAAGATCGTTATTCCCATAATGATTGAGAATGTCGGAATCATCCACCAAGCCCATTCTCTTCGATCCGTCTTACGTAAGATGAAGTAGAGTACTGGTGCGACTAGCAACATATACAAAACAAACATACCTAGCAACAGAGCAAAGCGAGGTGCTTTAATCGATGGAAACTGGTCAATTACATATTTAATGTTTTGAAAAGCATCTCCTGAACCATTCCACGACCCTATTTGAACATAGCCACCTTGGTTGTTTTGATTTCGTATTAAGTTCCGTTGCAACAACCTTGACCATAAGTTTGCATTCCCTGACCATGTTGACATTGGTTCTAAAGAAGGATCATAAGCGACATAAATGACCGAACCGAAGCCAAATTGATTTTCTACTGCAATCGGTACGTCAGACTCACTGATCAGAACATCACCAGCTACGACGTTGCCGTTAGAAAGTGTAATTGGCTGGTCTAGCTTCAATTCAGCATCGCCAATAGCAGCCATTGATTCTGTGCTTTTAAGTTCTGTTGTGCCATTTGCTTCTATTGGTGCAATCTCTTTGAAGGCTTTTGCTGTTGAAGCATACCCAGCACCACCAGAGAGAACTAGACTTCCACCTTTAGTGACCCAATCCTGAATTGCTTTAACAACCTTCTTATCCCACTCGCCAGAGTCAACGTCATTTATAACGAGAGTATCGATGGAATCTAGCAATAAAGCATCAGCTGGCAGATCCTCAATTGTAATTGGTACTACATCGATACTATATCCTTTTTGATTTAGAGAAGGCATAAAGTTTAACGTATCTGGATCTCTCGAAACGACCCCAATGGAATAACTATTTTTCATCGCTTTTGACAAATAATTTTGACCAATAATACGAACTTCCTTACCGCTTTTGTATGAACCTTCAAAAAAACGAATACGGCTCGTATCTTTAGATAAAAAACCGCTTGGCAATGCAAGTGATACTTTGACTGCAGTATCCATAGGCAGTTCAACAGGTACAACGATATCATTCGTAATACCTTCCCTAGTTATTGTTGAAACGACAACGTCCCCTTCTACTGCCTCTTTTGTTTTGTTCGTTAGTGTCAGTTTAAGCGGATTCCACTTTGAATCTTTAGAATAACTTGAGTACCCTATTTGAGACTGTACTTCAATTCCTCCATCGTCCTTTGCTGAATAGGAAATATCTGTCATTGGAAACGCTGACAACAATAATGCCATAACCACCATTATTGCAATCATTCCTACTCCTCGGTTCAACCTTACGTTCACGCCATGACCTCTCTTCTATGTATTTTGGTCCATAAATAAAATGACGTACTCCATTTCTTTAAAGTTGCATAATTTCCCAATATGATTATTATTTCGACAAAATATAAAATAATTAATAGAACATTTGAGTCAAACATCTAATACGAACATCTCCTCTATCACAAAAAAAACCATCTACTTGTACTTCAGGACGGTCAGTCTCATCGTTTTTATACTCAATTAGCAGTCTTTTAGGTGCAGCGTATATGCTCAGGCTCCCTCTAAAATAGCCGAACTATTCTCTTCCATTTGCTTATTACTAAGTAAATAGTGTATCATTTGACCCTAAGCAAAAACTTTCGAAAATATGGAGGCCTTTATATGCAACAGAAAATCGAGCTTAAACCTGGACAAAAACTTATTACTGATAAAGATTTCGAAGTAGCAATTTCCAGAAAAATAGAAATTAAAGCAATGCAAAACGGAATGCAAATTAGACCAGCAGCTACAATTGTAGGCTATAACGACAGTTCAATTCGTATGTCTGACGGAAGTGTCATCCACAGAGCTGCAAATACATTTTTTGTTTAAAAATGCACTAGACCGAGAAATCCGTCGGTCTCTTTTTTTTGTACTGTTCTACTTACTTAACTCCACCAGTCGTTATTGAATCGATCATTTTGAAAGACTTCATCGACCGCAAGTTTTTGTTCAAATTGATCGTAAATGAGGCTGCTTAGAAAACCATGACTAAAGTCTCTTACTTTCATTTCTTTTCCTTCTCTCTGTCTTTTTCTAGATTATAGGATATATGCTCTTCAATATCTTCCACTTTCAATGGATTGCTTGGGTCAATCATTTCATATAGTTGAATGGCAAAATTTTTGTATTGTACTTTAAGATTTCTAACTTTTTTATCGTTCGCCTTAAACTCTTCTATCAATTTGTAAATTAGTTGTGCTTCATCTTTAACTTGTTCCTTATTAATTCTTTTATTTTGTCTAAACATCGATATGTTATATATTATATTTTTTCCATACTTTTTCTTGATTTCTTCATAGCTGCTTCGTTTTGTAATGTAATCAGTATCCCCAGTAGCCATTAAAACATTGAAAGTTAATACTTCACCAAATACTCCCTCCGCGATACTACTTAAATCTAAAAAAGCATCCTTACTCAACATCTTATAATGGTATGTACCTATGTGCTCAAACACTTCAAGCTTTTCATTTGTTTGTAATTCAAAAGGAATAGTATGACGATTTATAATACCAGATACTATAAAAGGTCCTGCATAATATTTGCCCTTTCTCATATCTGTTACAGTCACATCTTCTCGTAAATATTTTTCAATTCCCACCTCAGCTCTCGCCATAAACTCTATTTCATTTTTCGAATAAGATTTTCCTAAAAAATCAGTATAATTAGATAAAATATAGATAATAGTTCCGATAATAATTATGGTACCTACTAAAATCTTGTACTTTCTCTGCATACTTTACCCCTTTCTTTCAATTATACAGATGCAGGGTTCGCTTACATTTAAAATGCTATATGAATCCTGTTTCTTTGAACAAAATACCAGTCATCTCAAATTTGCATTGTCGATTAATTGTTATGAGCCCCATTAACTTGTAGGGATAACTACTTTCATTGCTCCTGATTTGCGGCATTAAGCCGGAATACCTACACAAGTTGCGATCCACTTCCCTTTTTTCCATTTCATCGTTAGTATGACGTCCTCATTAAAACCTGAGAATCCATTGTCATAGTGGTTCTTAACAGTGACATGCGCTATGAAGAAGAAATGTAATGGGACTAACGAAGCTTTGTAGGAATGATTGTCTGGCATATACTCGATCTCGTACCTACTCACCCTGTCGGCTGGATGCAGTTTATCGTATACTTCATCAGTCATAAACGCTCGGTAGTCGGTGTTTGATTTCATCCCTGCTACTAAGATTTTCTTGGAGGCTTCATTAATATTGCTACCAACGATAACGTAGGCGAAAATGAAAGCCGCAATACTACTATAAATAATCACTTTTTTCTTCAATCTCCATCCTCCCATTTTTCAATTTCATAGATACTTGCTCAATCAAAAAAATAGGGACAAAAGCCCCTATCTCCTATTACTTCCACGCTTGATATAAAGCATGAGTACCTTTTTCCCCTAATCCGGCATCTGCAATTTTGTTATACATTTCCCGAGCAAGCGCTAGTCCTGGAAGAGTAATGTTCATTTCCTCCGCTGCATCAAGGGCAATGCCCATATCTTTTATAAAATGTTTAACGTAAAATCCAGGCTCATAGTTGCCTGCAATGATGCGTGGTGCTAAATTAGTGAGCGACCAGCTTCCTGCAGCACCAGATCCGATACTTTGGAGCACAGTATCTAAATCCAAACCCGCATTTTTGGCATAAACGAGCGCTTCACACACGCCAATCATGTTGGATGCTATTGCGATCTGATTTGCCATCTTTGTATGTTGACCAGCCCCAGGTCCACCCTGTAACAAGATTCCTTTACCCATCTGCTCAAAAATAGGCAACGCTGCTTGAAATGCGTGACGATCGCCTCCAACCATAATGGATAACGCAGCATTACGAGCACCTATATCACCACCTGACACTGGAGCATCGAGAGCATAGACATCTCTGGCTTTAGCTTCTTCATAGATTCGTACCGCGAGCGCTGGACTAGATGTCGTCATATCGATCAATATTGCTCCTTGTTTTGCAGAGCTGATAAGACCTCCTTCACCGAAATAAATAGCTTCAACATCGGAAGGATATCCTACAATTGTTATTACTACATCACATTGCTCTGCTAACTCTCTATAATGATCATGCCATAACATTCCTTGCTCTATCAGTTCATTCGCCTTAGATTTCGTACGTGAATAAATATGTAATTCATATCCCGCCAGCGCAATATTCCGTGCCATACTGCTTCCCATAACACCAGTACCTATGAAGCCTACTTTCGTCAACGCTGGACTAACCATGCTCAGTCACTCTCCTATTACAAATATTTATCTAGTAATTGTTAAACGATTACATATTGTCCACTGCATTATAACAAAAAAAGAGCTCCTTGGATGCTGTCATCCAAGAAGCTCTTCGTTAAAATTATTTTGTCGCTGGCTTAAAGTTTTTTTCCAACAACTGTTTCTTCAACTTTTTTCTATTCAAGAATTCGTATACGATCGGCACAATAATTAATGTTAGAAGCGTTGAACTTGTCAATCCGCCGATAACCGTAATTGCCATACCTTTTGAAATTAAGCCACCTGATTCAAATCCCAATGCTAGTGGCATCAATGCGCCCACTGTTGCAATCGCCGTCATCAAGATCGGACGAAGACGAGTAACACCAGCTTCCAGCAATGCCTCACGTACAGTCAACCCATCTTGTTCTTTATGAATAACTCGGTCGATTAAGACGATAGCATTCGTTACAACGATACCAATGAGCATTAATGCTCCGATAAGAGCAGTAGCACTAATCGTTTCACCTGCAATCAATAATCCAACCAATGCTCCGATAATCGTAAACGGTAGTGAGAATAGAATTGTTAGTGGAGTCAATGCTCCTCCAAACGTTAGAACCAATACCAAGTAAACGATCGCAACCGCAGCTAGCATAGCTAAACCTAGTTGTGCGAAAGTCTCATTCATTTGCTCGGTTACGCCGCCTTGATCGATATCGACGTTACCAGGCAATTTCATTTCATCCACTGTTTTCTGAATGTCTTTTGATACGGCAGCTACGTTTGCGGATACAGCATCAGCGCTCACTTCCGCATAAATACGATCATCTTGACGCGTAATCGTATTAGGTGATTCACCTTCCTCGATTTTCACAACATCTTTTAACTTCACTTCCATACCCAATGGTGACATTATAGCGACGTTTTCTAGATCGGCTATAGATTTATACGTTTTTTGCTCTACTTTCAAGTAAACGTTAAACTGTTCGCCATCCTTCTCAACTGTCGTTACAACAGGGCGCTCACGTGAAGGACTAAGTGCCATCGCAACCTGACCAGCTGTTAGACCATATTGGCTCAGCTTGTCGCGATCAGCAACTAATCTGTACTGCTCATACGTTTTGGAAAGGCTCGAATCAATATTTTTAAGATCAGGATTTTCTTTCAACTTCGCAGACAATTGTTCTACGACAGGCTGGATCGTTTTCATATCAGGACCATAAACGAATAGTGAGATACCTGATCCACCCATTGCGCCGCCGCTAAAGTCTTGTTTCTTCCATTCACCTTTACCACCAAGCTCTTGCAACAATGGTACAACTTTATCTTGCTCTTCTGTAAAGCCTTTAAATTCCTTGTCATAGCTTAAGTTAAATAATGCTTGTTTTGATCCACCTGGACTCATCGGGTTTTGTCCACCTACCGCGTATTGGACAATTGAAAGCCCCTCACGATCAAGAAGAACTTTTTCTGCTTGAAGCGCCATAGCTTCAACGTTTTCTCGCGTTTCACCTGGTGCTGGATTATATGTGATGATCATAGCTTTCTGCTCATCAGCAGGCATAAAGCTAAATCCGATAATCGGAGCAAGCATCAAACTACCAATTAGCAGTACAACTGCACCACCGAACGTAAGCAGTTTATGATTAAGCGTCCATTCAAGAACTCCCTTATACCATAAAGCAAGGCGGCCTGGTTTGTCTTCATGCTTCTGCTCAGGCTTAAGTCCGTTGCGGAACATCATATGAGCCATCATCGGCACAACTGTAATAGCTACAATTAGGGAAGCAGCTAGTGCAAATACAACTGTTAGTGCAAATGGCAGGAATATTTCGCCGACCATACCCGAAACGAAACCAAGAGGCAAGAACACAGCAACTGTTACAACAGTAGAAGCCATAATAGGTACAAACATTTCGCGTGTTGCATCTAATATCAATTCTTTACCTGTTAATTTCTCTGTAGATAAAGACATACGTCTGTAAATATTTTCAATGACGACAATGGAATCGTCGATTACACGTCCAATTGCTACTGTAATTGCACCTAGCGTCATAATGTTAAGTGTAATATCCATCTGTTTCAAAGCGAGCATCGCAATCAAAATGGACAACGGGATGGATACTACTGAAATAATGGTCGAACGAATATTACGCAGGAACAACATAATGATAAGTACAGCACATAATGCTCCGATTATCGCTTTGCTAATCATCGTATGAACGGATGCTTCGATCGGCTCACCTTGGTCAAAAGCCACTGTTACGAGCAAACCTTCATTATTTGCTTCAAGTTCTACAATCTCTTCTTTTACAAGATTAACAACATCTACTGTGTTAGCATCCGCTGCTTTCACAATACTGATGCCGATTGATTCTTTTCCGTTAGTGCGAGAAATAGATTCCGCTTTGCCTTCAACCTTTAGATCCGCAACATCGCTTAGTTTAACACCAGGAATTAATACGAGATTGTTCAAGTCATCGACAGTAGTAATATTACCGTCTACCATAATCGACTTTTCAGTATCACCAAATTCAAAGATGCCAAGTGGTACAGAAAGAGCAGAAGCTTGAATGATGCCTTTAACTGCATCTTCCGTTAATCCTTTTGCAGCTAACTCTGCCGGTTTGAAAGTCAACTCAGCTTCCATTACATTTTGTCCAGATATTTGAACGTCTGCAACACCTTCCAAACCTTCAATCTTAGGAAGTACGTTGTCTGTTACTTGCTTCGTCAGCTGCTCCAAATTCAGGTTATCGTTTGATAAGCTGAGGGAGAGAACAGGGAAAGCGTTCATGCTAATACGGGATACATCCGGATCAGCTATACCTTCTGGGAAATTCATATCAGCAAGCAGCGCCTTCACTTCATTAGCTGCTTTCTCCATATCCGTCTCATACGTATACTCAATAACGACGGATGAAGCATTTTCGAAAGATGTTGAAGAAACTTTATTTACACCGGCTAAATTCCGTGTACGTTGCTCAATCGGCTTCGTAATTTTCTCCATTACTTCCTCTGGAGCTGCACCAGGATATACGGTCGTTACACTTACGATAGGAATTGTAATATCAGGAATTGTTTCCATCTTCATGTTCATTCCTGCATTTAAACCTGCGAATAAAACGATAATTGTAATGAGCCAAAGGGCAAACTTGTTGTTCAATGAAAACGATATAAACTTTTTCAACTTCTCTCCACTCCTCTATCTTTCTCTCTTAAACGTTACACTTTAAATCGGTAACCTACGCCCCATATCGTCTCAATGTATTGTGGCTTCGACGGGTCATGTTCTATTTTCTCACGCAGCCTCCGAATATGAACCGTTACCGTAGCTGCATCCCCGTTTGATTCAAGCCCCCATATTCGTTCGAATAATTCTTCCTTCTCGAACACACGGTTTGGGTGCGAAGCCAACAACAGGAGCAATTCATATTCCTTTGAAGTCAACATCGCTTCTTCATCGTGAATAGTTACTCTCCTAGCTTGCTTATCGATTAATAAACCACGTATTTGGACAAGCTGACCCAAAATAGGTTTATCAGCAGTCAGACGATCATACCGTGCTAGATGCGCCTTGACTCTAGCGACCAGTTCACTTGGACTGAATGGCTTCGTAATGTAGTCATCCGCCCCTAATCCAAGTCCTCTAATTTTATCAATTTCTTCTTTTTTGGAAGTTACCATGAGTACAGGCGTATTATATTTGCTTCTAATCTGCCTGCAAATTTCATACCCATCCACTTTCGGTAGCATTACATCAAGTATGATGAGATCATATTTCCCTTCCAGTGCCATTTGGAGTCCTGTGTCGCCTCGTCCTTCAATATGAACGATAAACCCGTGGCTTTCCAAATAATCACGTTCAAGCTCAGCGATCGCTCTTTCGTCTTCAATGATCAAGATGCTCTTCATGCTCGTTCACCGTCCTAACTGCCGTCGTTATTGGAAGCATCAGACAAAAACGCGCACCGCCTTTTTCTTTGCTCTCAGCCCATACAAATCCGCCATGACCTTCTACAATTTGCTTCACTATTGCTAGTCCTAGACCGCTCCCCCCAGTCTCAGAGTTTCGGGATTGCTCTGCACGATAAAACCCTTCAAAAATATGAGGTAAATCCTCCTTTTCGATTCCAGGCCCGGTATCATCAATTTGAATATGAGCGAAACCATTTTTCTCCCTCATTTCAACAGAAATGATACAATCCTCGGATTCTTCTTCCCCAATCATATATTTCAAACTATTGTTCAAAATATTAGCGAGAACTCGGTTCAGCTTGTCTGGATCGGCTGCTACGAGTAAGGTCCCAGATAAGTAGGGAGTAAATTGAAGCTGTACTCCACTCTTCTCCATTTCAAACCGTTGTTCATCAACAAATTGCTCCATATAGCGATTTAAATCAACAACTTTAAAGTCATAAGCTACTTTCTGCAAATCCAACTTTGTGTAAAGAAACAATTCATCAATTAACTGATCCATATCAGTTGCCTTGCGATAAATCGTTTGCATATAACGAATTCGCTTCTCGTCCGTATTAGCGATTCCATCCATAATACCTTCAACATATCCCTTAATAGCAGAGATTGGCGTTTTCAAATCATGAGTAATATGGGATAGAAGCAGCTTCCGATTTTCTTCGTATTGCAAGCTTTGATCAATCGATTGCTTTAACCGAATTCGCATTTCTTCAAAAGCTGATCCTAGTTGAGAAATTTCAGTAAGCTGCATTTTTTTTCCTAGCTTGCCCATCTTAAGCTCATGTGATAAATCGCCTTCTTTAATATGGAGTGCAGCAGTTCGGAGTGACTGAATTGGACGAATGATACTCCGTGAAACAAAATAGGTAAGCAGCAAACTTGTCAAACAAACGATCACCAATCCAATGGCCATCGATAACGGATGCCAAAACATAGGTACCGGCTCCGTGCGGTGCAATAGGACAACACTCCCGCTACTTCCATCTGGATATTGGAATTGAATCGGATGAGAAGTGAAGCGATACAGTTTAAATGAATGCTGCGCATCTGGTTTATCTATTATTCGCTGCCAATTCTCATGAGGCGAAAGCTCCATCAAGAAAGGCGACACTTCGTCAATACTACCTTCCCGCGTAATGATAAGGCCTGCCCATTGATCGCTTAATCGTTCTTGCAGGCTGCTTACGAATTCGGAATCTTCGAGCTTCGCAGTATCCTCACGCATGACGTATGTCAACTCTCCATAAATCAATGCTTGATTAAATTTTTCATTAGTCTGCTTTTCGAGTAAATCCCTCATATCATGTTTGCCGCTAGCAAAAAGAATTAACAACATCAATAGGAGCAAAAGGATGACCGGAACAAATGCCATTGCTAAGTAAGACATATATAGTTTTACTTTTATGGACATACGTCACGCTCCAACTTGATGATTGTTTACTTCTACTATGGTTAATCATAACGGTCAATTCTAAACGAAAAAGAAATCAATTCTTACAGAATTATTACGTTTTCAGTTTAGAAAATTCAAACTATTCAAGTGTACCGAATTTTCCGATCGGCCAAATCCGGAAAATGGCTTTTCCTTCAACACTATCTAATGCAACAGGACCAAACATTCTGCTGTCCTCACTATGTTCGCGATTATCACCTAACACAAATATGTGATCGGCAGGTACCGTATACGGCATAGCTACCGAACCCGCATAAGTTTCTCCTTTAGCGTACGTTTCATTTAATTCAACACCATCAATAATAACGTTGCCATTACGAATATCTACAACTTGTCCAGATAGTGCAATCACTCGTTTAACTATACGACTTTCATGTTCTGGACCATTAATAATAACGATATCGCCTTGTTCTGGGTCATTAAAATAATAGGACACCTTGTCTTCAATTAAGCGCTGACCAGCTACTAAAGTATTTTGCATGGATACGTTGTGAACCTCTGTTTGCGCATATGCATAGTTTTGAAACAATAATGCTATAACGATTGCAATAGATAATGACATAGCCCACTCTCTTACTTCTTTTACCCAACTACTTTTCTTTTTCGTTTGTTCTTCCAAATTACTCACCTCTTCTTTTTATTAGGAAATAATGTATGTATTATTTCGTGCTGCCTATACGTTATACGCTAGCATTTTCCGTTCGTTTCCGAAAAAGCTATTGTTGTTTCATGTCAAACAATTGTAACTTTCTGGGGAGCGCAAGCGTTAATCGTAGTTCTGATCATGGAAAAGAAAGCTACGAAAAACTAGGTAAATGACCAGTGTCAATTGACAAGATCATAAAAAACCTGCCTCTCATTGAAAGGCAGGTTTTTCGCATTACTTTATCATTATACCGTACCAACCAACATCTAGTTTAACCAATTCATACTCAGTCTTGAATTCATGTCCATATTCAATTCTCGTCTCATCATAGAATCTCTTTACGGTATCATAACTTTCACAATAGACGATATGATAAGCATTTCCATAAGCCCTTTCCCAGTCGAAAATAAAACTGACGAAGTGCTTATTATCATACTTTTCGTACCTAATAAAATTTAATTTATCTTCAGACAATAACAGAACTTGTTTGATCTTGTTTTGCAGGTTCTCATCTACATCATCATGAAATTGATTTTCAGCAAAATATCCACCGTATTTGAAGAGAAATGGTTCATTGATGTAATGATGATCGCTCGCAAGACGAATGGTCTCTTTCTTGACTTCCTCAAACAATTCACGATTTTCCTTAAAAATATCAAATTCAACTTTAGAATCAAAAAAGTTCATGATCAAATAAAGAGCTAGAAACGCCACTAGAGTTGTCATTATAGAAATGATTACTTTATTGCGATTCATGACTTCACCTATCCATTAGGAAATTATGACTACTTAAGTGTCCCGCTAAAATCCATCTCATAATCAATTGTAGTAATGTATGGTGCATACTTCCCATTGAAGCGATCGTAATGTTGTAATGTGAACCAATCCACAAAACCATAATGATTAATTTCATCATCAGCGTCCAAGCCAAAATGATCATAAAAATGGAATACTAGAGTTCCACTAAATTGCCCTCCATCATTTTTGAAGTTCTTGATGGAAATATTATGACCATGGAAACCATGAATCGCAAGTGCTAATGCAAGATTGGTCTTCTCCGTAAATTTCGGATATGGGCTTTCGGATAAACTCATCATATAATTTTCCACTACGTTCATTTTCGAGTTTGGAACATACTCAAGCAAGGATAAATTGCCATCGTTGTTCCTCAACTGCTCTACGACGAAATCACGTGTTAAGTCAACATATTTTTTAGTGCTAGGGTCATTTATTACTTCATTGTCTAACTTTGTGTCTTTATACTTAATATATTTGCTTGTTTCAAATTCATCACCATTTGAAACTGTTGTGCCTTCGTTACTTCGGTTTCCATTTCTAAATGTAGAGAGCAAATCATCCAAAACATCTTTCATATCCGAACTAGCTCTGAATTTCCCAACAGCAAAGACGTCTGCCAGCTCTCCCCACATCATAAACTCCGGTGTAACGCCTGCTACTGAAAATACAAACCCTAAATCAAGCAGTTCATTATAAGTGTAATCATTAAATGTCAGATCATCGGATACGGTGCGATCTGGTTCCACTTTACCTTTCAGAATTCCTTCTCTATACGTAGACTGGTGAATTAATGCCTCTACATCGTCAGGGATTAACCGCCTTGAGTCTAAGCTGTCGTGCAAATCATCTCCATCGGTGTCTAGTAAATTTGGATTTGAATAAAGTGAAGCATAAACTTTGTTACCTACTTTGACAATACGGATCTCTTCACCATCTTTAAGTCCGTCATCATCGCCATCCTCGTCCAGGTAATTTATTTTGATTAAAGCTCCGCCAGTTCCTAATCTCAATCTTCCTGCTTGCATTTCTTTCTCATGATAATCACTTATTCCGTCTGTATCGGTATCTTTGTATAGATCTGACGTTTCTGCTATCGAATCGAAAATGCCGTACAATTGATTCGCGTTACTAGCATGATAATAACCACCACCTGTGCCACTCGCCATTGCTGACAGCACACTTTGTGAAACGCTGCTTCCTAAACCTACTGTGTATATGACAATATTATTTTTTGCTGCCTGTGCTGTCAGTGATGTATTATAGGATCCTTCTCCATCTGTGAGCATAATGATATACTTCAAAACATTCGCTCTCTCACTTCCAGCGAATAAAGTAAGTGCACTTGAAATCCCACTCGTCAAGCTAGTCCCGCCACTACTGTCAATGCGCCCTGCAGCGTCGTTTAAACTCTTCTTGTCCGAAGAAAAATTTGATAATATTGTAGCACGCGAGTCGAAATCGATAACTGCTCCACGATCGTTTTCCGATAATTTGTTAATAAACTCTCTAGTCACGTTAATTCTCACGTTGTTACGGTCGTTGCTAGTCATACTACCTGAAGAATCAATAACAAAAGCAATATCAAGTCCCGAATACTGCTCCTCCGGTGAATCATCATATAAGAACTCGTAAAGCCATACTTTATCGTATTCCGTTTTATTTAATAAAATATACTTCGAAAAATGTGTCGTTTCTACCGATACCATATTACCCACAACCTGTTGATTCGGTAACTCTTCAAACAATTGCGTTTTTTCATTAAAATAATAAATACGAGGTGCGAAGCTTTCCGTACTCAGTAAACTCTCATCAAATTCAAATGTTATTGTCGCTTTCTCAAAGTCACCGTCAATAGAAAACTCATAGCCATTATCTATATAGCCAGGGATCGTTGTGTCATCAAGAATACCATCTTCAGCTTCATATACGACTAAACTATCTACGTGTTCCGTACTTATTCCTTTAACTGTAACACTGGGAATTGTCTTTGCACTTTCGTTTTCAGCACGGATTGTCCTAGTAAATTTATCATCAAACACTAAAGGGTTACTTCCAATTTCATCTTCCCAACCGTCCGATAGTCCGTCTCCATCAGTATCAACGTTCAATGGTTCAGTCTTATGAACAAGAACTTCTTTACCATCTAATAAACCGTCGCTATCCGTATCGTTGCTAATGAAGCTTGTATTAATCTCCATCTCAGTCAAATTGTCTAATTGGTCTCCATCATTATCTTCATTCCCATCTAGAATGCCATCTTTATCACTGTCTCGAATAAGTGGATTGGTTTTCAATGCGATAAGCTCGTCTAGGTCCCTCAATCCATCTTCATCTGTATCTTCATTATCGATCGACAAGTTAAATTGTTGTTCATAATAATCTGGGATACCATCACCATCACTGTCCTTCTCTTGGTCGATCCCTATTGTATCCAGATTACTCTTATCGAAGTTCACAATAATATATTCTTTATTTACTTCGACTCCATTTATTAATTTTGCACTAAGTTTTAGCAGATTGTATCCCATGCCAAATCCAATATTTTCTACAGACCAAGAATCGGCAGCAGAAATAGTCCCTTGATTAATTACTGTTTTATTCCTATTAGAAATCTCATACGTTAATTGAACAACCTGAGAGGTTCCAACTAGTGTTCCAAATAGTTTATCCATTTTCGAAGTAAGGAAGTAGAATTCGCCATCAGCGCTATTTTGATGTTGCAATCCACTTGTATCAAGTTGTAAATGTACATTCACTGGAATGTCTTGCTTCATAGCAACTTGACTAAGTTGGTAATTAGCTGGATCCTTCACTGCATTTCCAGGCTTCCCAGTAAATCCAAGTGTGACGGTTTCACCAGGTTTAATGTTCGCATTATATCCTTGATTTTTTATAATGTAACGATTCCCTGTGTGCTCAGTGATTTCTGCCGTCCAGAACCTATCAATATTGCTATCATATTCAAACTGAAGCTTCCAATCTTCAATGGTTTCTTGTGAGATGTTTTTGATTCGAATTTCACCGTTGAATGCATCTTTCCAATCACTAGTCACTGTAAAATTAACTTCAAATTGCTCTAACGGTACTACTGCATCAGTACCCAAAAGATCGAATAAAGACGGAAGTAACAGCTCCCCGTCATACTTTGATGTAAACCCAAAACTTATGCTGCCACCCACTGCAATATCTTGATTACTTCCTGCATTTTTAATTACATACAAGCCATTTTCGTGAGATTTCACAATGCCGTTCCAAATATTTGTAATCTCATAAGGAAGTAAAAAACTGATCGCCCAATTATCAATTGGCTTGTCACTTGTATTCTGAATAGTTACATTGGCATTAAATGAGCCTGTCCAGTTGCTTGTAACTTTATAAACTACATGATACCCTTCCCCACTATACGTAGTTTCGAGTGGGCCTTCCTTGTTTGCTTCTGCTAGAACTGGTGTCGGTTGAAAAGATGAAATGGCCAAAAGCAGTGCTACTAATAATACAAAATAACGTTTTATAAATTGTTTCTTAAGCATGCATCAGATCCCCTTCATAGATTAATATTTTTATATTTGCTTATCAAAAATATTTGTAAAAAATTGTATTGTCAATCGGATTCGACATAACCTACGAAATTGTCGATAATATGAGTAATTAGAACTAGTATATTTCATGAGTTTATAGGTATTTTGGACTATTAATGAAAATCAACTAGTAAAAAATGACTCATACAAATTACTTAATAATTTTGAAAATAAGGAAATCTTGCCTGTAATAAATGGCCTATTAGGTCATCAAAATCCCTATAGAAAATTAGGCTTGCGATGCGACGTACAACTATGTCAAAATCCATGTAGACTTGTGAAGAACACTGTTGATTTACGTAAGAACCTAGCAATGAATTTTATTTAACTCTCAATACATTCCGTCGTACCAAAACTATCAGAACTATTTAAATTGTTTAGAAGGGAATGTGTAAAATGTTGAACGGGAATAATCACGGAAAACTACAGCTCGTTTTGGATATAGGCGGTGTTCTTGCAACTAATATCTCTCCAGTATTTTGGGATAAAGTGGCTGATCATGCTCAGTTGTCTAAGGAAACGTTATACGGAAGCTATAAAGAACAAATAAGCAAGAAGCTTTGGCGGGGTCATTTCACGGAAGTGCAATTTTGGGAGTGGCTTATTTTGCAATCTGGGACAATAACAATAGAAAAAGGGCAGTCATTCCTTGCAGAATCACTGCTCCCTCTTCCTGCAATAGATTGCATCCCTCGTTGGAGCCACTACGCAGATATTCATATTTTAAGCAATCATATTCCTTCATGGGTGGAACCTATTTTGTCTCCGATAAGACCTTATCTAGGTTTCGTCATTATTTCGAGTGACATTGGTCTAAGTAAGCCAGAGCGAGAAGCATTCAATTATGTAACTAATCTGTTGCCCAATCAAAGCAATATTTTGTTCGTAGATGATCAGATTAAAAACGTGATGCAAGCTGAATCTATAGGATGGCGCACTTTAATTGCTGATCCAGAAGGTAAATGGATAGAACAAATTGAGAAATTAATTAAATGCTAATCATATTTGTCCGCTAATCAATAGCAATAACAGGAATGCCACAACAGCTGCCGTCAAAACAATGGCGTCTTGTGTCAAAAAGGATAACCGAAAGCCTAGTGTTGATTTTTTCGTAACATTTCCATAGCCCCTTGCTTCAAGTGCATCTGCCATACTTTCCGCAAGTCGAAGAATTGAACGAATATAGGGGACAAGCAAAAATCGAAGCATACCTGCCGGGATAGCAGAGCCGCTTGATACGACTTTACCTCTAGCTTGTATAAGCTTGGCAAATCTTCCCCATTCCTTGAGGAGCAACGGTATAAACCGGAACACAAGTGTAACAAGCAAACTAAATGAATATATCGGTATTCGCAGCTTAGTTAACCAACCGAACGTTTGCTCAATCCCGCGTTGTAATCTTAAAGGAGTCATCAGAGCAAGCAAGGGCATACCAACAATCATGATAAGCAACAATTGTAGAAGCCGAATGGTCGTAGGCTCCGCTTTCTCCCACTCGAGTGCAAACGGGTTAAACGAAATCGCACCAATGACAATAAGCACCATAGTAGCAATTATAATTCCTCTTACAACAGGCAGCATGAACCGTGTAATGGGCCAAAATGGCGCTGAAACTGCGGCAACAATTAGAGCACCCCATGCGATTTGACTCAAATTAGTCAGCATTAAAATACCTGCAGTCAACAATAAGTAAGCAAGTACAATCGCTCGTGGGTCAAAATAGTCTGGACGAAGGAAATGTCGCTTCTGCTTCATTTTATTTGGCGTGTTTGTGTTTTCGTTCCTATTTTGTTGTACAACTGCATGTAGATGTACCCTAGCTGATCGTTCATTCTTTTTATGATCACTTACAGCGATATCCGTTCGTTCTATTTGAGAAGGTATTCCCTTATCGGTAGTTTTAGATGGGGATTCGCTCCTCATAGCTGCTTGTAATGCAGCAGCAAGCTCCTTCGGCGAAGGCCAAATCGCCCCGCCGGCAAGCTCCAATCCCGCAGCCGGCAAAGCCGCCTGCTCGCGCAGCAAAGCTACCGCGCGAAGCGCCTGCGGCGCAGCAGCAGCGAGCGACAACGCCGCTGCCTCCGGAGCCGCTTCGCGAGCTCTGCCGCCGTCCAAGACGACGACTGCGTCCGCAAGCGGCAGCAGCGCGTCAAGGTCGTGCGTTGCAACGACCGCTCCGCGTCCTGCCGCCCTGTGCGCTGCGAGCACCGCGCACAGGCGGCGAGTACCGACGGCGTCAAGCCCCGCCGTCGGCTCATCAAGCAATAGCCAGTCTGGCTCGCATGCGAGCAGACAGGCCATACTAAGGCGACGCTGCTGGCCACCGCTCAGCGTCCAAGGATCATGCGCAAGCAGAGAAGACGGGAGCCCAACCTCCTTGAGCGCGGCATTCATCCGCTTCTCGCTCTCTTCTGTTGTTAGCTTATACGGTCGCAAGGAAAACGCTAACTCTTCTCTCACTGTGGCAGCGAACCATTGCGACTCCGATTGTTGCAAAGAAATACCTAATTTCATTAGAACATCAACGTTACGTTTTTGTTTCGTTCTCTTCTTTCTCCCGCTTCGCTTTCCCTCCTGCCAAATCGAAGCAGCACCTAACATCACTTCGCCAGATTGAAGTAACCTAAGACCAGCCATCGTCTCTAATAGAGTCGACTTTCCCGCTCCATTATGTCCGATCAGCAAAGTGATTTTTCCTGACTGAAAAGTCAGGTCCACATCTTGGAGAAGTGTAACCTCATCTTCAATTCCTGCTGTAACACAAACGCTATTTAATTGCCAATTAGCAGCCATAACGAATCACCGCTTCCGCTAGTTGCTCGGCCTTTAATGGAATCGGGGATAAATATATCCCTTCCTTTTCCAACTCCCACGCTACCTGCACCGCATATGGAGCCTCTAGAAAATATCGTTCACATACACTGTCACTTTTACCTGCTGTACTTCGCTGGAACATCTTAGCTGCACTGCCGTCATATACGATTTTTCCTTCGTCTAAGACGATTACCCGATCATTTTGCTCTAATTCATCCAGCTTCTGTGTAATCCATATAATAGAAGCTCCACTCTGATGAAGTTCTCTTACTTTTTCTAATACATATAGAGACATGATTGGATCTAACATCGCTGTCACCTCATCAAGAAGCAACATTTGCGCATCTATAGCAAGGCAGCCAGCTATCGCCACCAACTGTTTTTGTCCACCAGAAAGCGAATCTATCGGTTCCTTCTCCTTGTCCTTCAAACCTACAGCAAGAAGAGCTTCTTCTACTTTTCGTTGGATGAGTTCGCCTTCAATTCCATGGCGCTCCATCATAATAACGATATCCTCCCACGCCGTAGAGCCGATAATACCTGCATCTGGCTGCTGCATGACGATTGGTGTTGGAGCTTCCGTTAACTCACCTTTATTTCGTACTATTTTCCCTTTTATCTCTTGGCGCAACAAACCTGCCATCGCTTTTAGCAGCGTACTCTTCCCACTGCCATTGGACCCTATTATCGTAACCCATTCACCTTGCATCACTGTCATAGATATAGAATCAAGCAACGGTTTTTGGTCATAATCACCCAATATAAACGGAGTTATCGTTACATCTTCAAACTGAATACGACAATAATCTAGCAAAAAGTTTCACCTTACCTCTTCCCATGATCATGCAGTTGTGCTAAAATTCGAATCGTTAACCTTAGATTATATTAAATAGTTAACAATCAAATTGCAACTAGTTTAAAGGAGTCGTTACTTTTATGCAAAGCAATTCTATTCGATCAATGGTTTATGTAGCTTTATTCGCAGCACTTTTTATTGTGCTCAGCATTCAACAAATGCGATTTAACATTTCAGTTATTCCTATTACCCTTCAAACATTTGGCATCATTTTGGCAGGCTTATTTCTTAAACCGCGACTCGCATTTATGAGCTTGGCACTTGTTATCCTTCTTGCATTCTTCGGCCTTCCACTGTTCGGCGGAAAAGGCGGTATCTCTCATCTAATTGGGCCAACAGGTGGGTTTATAATTGCTTTTCCATTCTGCGCAATGTTTACAAGTATGGCGATAGAAAAGCTTTTATCTTCCAAATGGATCATCAGTAAAAAAGTGCTTACAACGATCATTCTATTTGCAATCTTCATGCTACTTAGTTCCATGCTGTCTTATTTACCTGGATTACTTTGGTTTAAAAATGTAGCTTCATCCTATACATGGACTAAAATCTATACAATGGGAGTATCCTTCTTGCCAGGCGATGCAATCAAATCATCTGTTGGTGCACTAGTGGCTGTATCTATGCTATCGTTCGTGTACCGTTTCCGTAAAGGTTCCGAAGTTAAAGGCAAACAATTGTAGACCCTCTTCGTACTAAACGGTTGCAAAACAAAATCCGCCCGCCTGCTATGGCTTTAAGCCGTAGTCGGCGGGCGGATTTTGTTATATTACACAACTCACTGTTGCACGATTAATCGCTGCATTCCTCAGGAGCTTCCTCACGTGCATCTTCAACATTTATACGATCCGACACTGTATCACGAATAATTGTTACAACTAGCTGCAATAAGTAATTGATATCAGCTTGGCTTTGTTGGAACTGAGATACGATTGGCATACCGTCAAGCTCATCTTGCAATAGCCCCATCTCAGCTTCAATCTTTTTGACCATATCTGGATTTTTGAAAGTTGTTTCGAATGCTACAACTTCCTTTTGCTTTTTCTTAATTTTAGTAATAAGCGCTTGTACACGTTCATTTACATTAATTTGTTGTTCTGCACGACGATATAGCTGTACTTCCTCGGAGCTAAAGATAACCTCTGCAAGTTCTTTCGTTTTTGCCATAATATCTTCTTTTACAATAAGATCACGTGTGTGGAAAGAAGGAATATCTTCAGTTCCGCCATGATGACTACAAGCTACCCCATGTGCATGATCATGATGTCCTGCATTTGATTTTACTTGTTGTTCTGCCATTCGTTATCTCTCCTATTTATACCGTTAACTAACGGCTTCATCTAGGGCCGATCCAATCGGCTCCGCTTTGATATACCATGTTTGAGCATCTGTCACACGAGCTTGTACGAAAGTACCGATCCATTCTTTGGGACCTTCCAAATGAACCAACTTGTTCGTCCGAGTACGCCCAGCAAGTACATTTGAATTGTTTTTGCTTTCACCTTCGATCAGTACTTCTACCAGTTTACCACGCATAGCTTCGTTTTTTTCTCGTCCAAGCGCCGCTATAAGATCGTTCAAACGTTGTAAACGGCGTTTCTTCGTCTCCAGCGGAACATTATCCTCCATGCCTGCAGCAGGAGTTCCTTCCCGCGGAGAGTATATAAAGGAATATGCAAATTCAAATTCGACTTCCTTAACGAGTGTCATCGTTTCTTCGAATTGCTCATCTGTTTCGCCTGGGAATCCAACAATTATATCGGTCGTTAGAACAGCATCTGGAATCGCACGTTTAATCTTTGCAGCCAGTTCCAAGTACATCTCTCGCGAATATTTGCGGCTCATTCGCTTGAGCACTTCTGTACTGCCTGATTGTACAGGCAAATGGATATGCTCTACAAGATTCCCTCTCCCAGAGAGCACTTCGATCAAATGATCATCGAAATCTCTAGGATGGCTAGTCGTGAATCTGACCCTTGGAATATCAATCTTCGAAATCGCAGACATCAGATCGCCGAAGCGATACGTCATATCTTCAAAATCTTTTCCGTAAGCGTTAACGTTCTGTCCGAGCAATGTAATTTCTTTGTAGCCTTGACGAGCAAGCTCACGAACCTCTGCAATTACATCTTCTGGCTTACGGCTACGTTCTTTACCCCGTGTATACGGGACGATACAATATGTACAAAACTTGTCGCAGCCATACATAATATTGACCCATGCTCGCATGCCATCACGTTTCTTCGGCATATTTTCGATGATATCGCCTTCCTTGGACCATACCTCAACGACAAGCTCTTTGCTAAAGTACGCATTTTTGAGCAAATGCGGAAGACGATGTATATTATGTGTGCCAAAAATGACATCAACAAACGAATGTTTCTGTAGAATCCGACCTACGACAGATTCTTCTTGAGACATGCAACCGCAAACACCCAAAATAAGATCAGGGTTTTCGGTTTTAAGCACCTTTAGATGACCTAGTTCCCCAAACACTTTATCTTCTGCATTTTCACGAATTGCACAAGTATTTAGAAGAATAACATCGGCCTGCTTCCGGTCCGCAGTTGCGGTATAACCCATTTCCTCGAACATGCCCTTCATTACTTCGGTATCATGCTCATTCATCTGACATCCATACGTCTGGATCAAATAGTGTTTGCCAATTCCCATCGTTCTGAGTTCCTCCGGAATGGAGAAATCATAGTGAACTTGAATTTCTTCTTTGCCCCGCTTCTTCTCATCCTTATAGGATGGAGCTGAGTTAAGCTGAATATTACGGCCCTTGATACGAACCGTAGTAGTGCCGTCTACTTCGCTAACAATCTTCGCATCTGAGAAATCGAAATATTTGGAGTAGTCCTTTTCGTTGTTCGCAGATGGCGTCGCATCCGTACTTCTCGTCAGCTTCGTCATTATGTTCACATCCCTTGTTCTATATCTCCATGCTCTTTCAACAACAATCTATAAACATCAATTAGTAATTATATCATAGTTTCACTTGACTAATCCATCGTAGGATAGGTTTACCCCTGTTCTATATTCCGAAAAAGAGGATCGATGTACATTTCACAAAACTGTTCATAGATTTGATCTTTTGTATACCCTTTCACTTGAACAAGATGCCTATACGTATGCGGCGACAATATTGCAATATAAGAATGTACAACAAACTCCACATCAATGTTACGCATCAGACTATCTTGATCCACACTATTAAGCAAATCACTTAACATTCCATGCAGGAAATGATATGGCTGCGATGTATAAAAATCATCTTTATTTTTTTCAAGAAGCTGATGAGCATGTATAATACCTAACATCCCAGATTTTTCATCAAGAAACGCAACAATAATGGCAATAATACCTTTTAATCTACTTTGGACAGATAATGTAGAAGCATTCGTTAAGTAATTCGATACATCACAACGTATACGATCAAAGTTCTCTTGCATCATACCTATACATAAGTCCGCTTTATTGGAATATCTGCGATAAAGTGTTCCTTGACCTACTCCGGCAGTCTTTGCTATTTGATGCATGCTCACGCAATCAATGCCATGCTCACTGAACAATTGAGTAGCTGTATGCAATATTGATTTGCTAACCGCTTCCTTTGTCCGACTATTTTCAGAATCCGCCATTGTGTATTCTCCTCACATAAATACAAAAAATCCGATTGACTTTTAGCCCAATCGTCCGTATTATTCAGTAATGCGGACAATTGTCCGCTAAATGATTCACACCTCTTATTGTAGCCTCGGCGCAATAACAGGTCAATCATTGAGAGAGATAAACCCTTTAAAGGGATAGGAGGAATTTTGATGTCATCAGTATCATCCAAAGCAACAAGCTCTGGAGAAGTTACCATCAAGAGTATTATGCTGCCGCTCATGGCTATCATTGTTGGTATGTTCATGGTTATTTTGGACGGCACAGCTATGAACGTTGCAGTCAATCAGTTCATGGAGGACTTCGAGAGTACGTTCACTTTGGTTCAATGGACCATTACGGGATATGCTCTTGCTCAAGCAGCGGTTATTCCGCTAGCAGGATGGTTATCTGATCGTTTTGGCGCAAAACGAATTTTCTTGATTTCAATCGTTTTGTTTACGATCGGTTCTGTTCTTTGCGCATTTGCAACAACTGTCGAACAACTCATTATATACCGGATTCTTCAAGGTCTCGGCGGAGGCATGGTCGCACCAATTGCGATGGCCTTTACTTATCGCCTCAGCCCTCCAGGAAAGCAAGGTGCGGTTATGGGTATGATCGGTATACCAATGTTGCTTGCACCTGCACTTGGACCAGTTGTAGGCGGATATCTAGTCGAATTTGCAACTTGGCACTGGATCTTCCTGATCAACTTGCCAATCGGAATTATCGCTGTATTTGTAGGATTAAAAACACTTCCTAATTTGGAGCGTCAGACTGTTCCTGCACTTGATATTCTTGGTATCATTCTTGCTCCACTTGCATTTGCTATGCTTGCTTATGGTATCAGCTCAGCTGGCGGCGAACATGGTCCTGGAAACGGCTGGACATCTCCAGAAACGTTAATTGGTCTTATTGTAGGCGGCGTTGCTTTAATTCTGTTTATTATTGTAGAACTAAGCCGCAAACAACCACTATTGGAGCTTCGTGTCTTTAAATCGAGCGACTTTACTCGCGGAATCATTTTGCAATGGATCGTACAAATTGCATTATTCGGCACACTCTTTCTTTTCCCTATCTTTTTAATTGGGGTAAAAGGTTACTCCGCTTTCGAAACTGGATTAATTCTGTTGCCACAAGCACTTGCAGCTGGTATATTCATGCCTATCGGCGGTAAGTTGTTTGACAAGTTCGGTGCAAGGCCAGTTGTTGTATTTGGTTTAATACTCGTATCAACAGGCGCATTCTTGTTATCGTTTATGAGCGCTACAACAACTATTCCACAAATTATGGTTCCGCTTGTCCTGCTTGGATCCGGCATGGGTTTCTCCATGATGCCGCTTAACACCCATATTATTCAATCTGCTCCAAGACATCTTGTTGGTCGTGTTACATCTCTAACTGGTGCAGCACAACAAGTATGGACATCATTTGCTATCGCTGGTTTATCTACATTGCTGGCTAGCAGAATGAAGCATCACACAATCGAAAGTCCAGGACCTAACATTCCTTATTTGACTTATGGTGATGTATTCCTAGTTCTTGCGGGCATCGGTGTCCTCGGTATTATAGTTGCCTTGCTGCTTCGTAAGCCAAAGCAACAAGAAGAAACAAGTCCAACCGGCGAGAAGCAAGAGATGTCTATGATGATGGGACATTAATTTTATTTAAAACAAAAAAGATGCTAAGCAATGGTCTAGACCACTGCTTAGCATCTTTTTCTTATGTTTCTATTCTACGATTTCCGCTAGATCTCCGTTATTAACACCCGCGGCATTCGCTTCGTCTGTATCAATATGCATATCAAGTGCAAAGTCTTCGGATACTCGAGCTACTACATGCTCGAACACAACTCCACGTTCTCCGCCTACACGGACACGAAGCTTCTGCTTATCCGTAATACCAAACGCTTCTGCATCACTAGTATGGAAATGAATATGGCGCGCTGCAATAATTACGCCCTCTTCGATTGTAACTTCACCAGCCGGTCCCTGTAGCGTAATACCTGCTGAACCTGCTATTTGACCGGATTCTCTTACCGGAGGTTTTACGCCAAGTGCAAATGCGTCTGTACGCGATACTTCAAGCTGAGTGCTTTTACGAACTGGTCCAAGAA
This sequence comes from Paenibacillus sp. L3-i20, assembly GCF_022180385.2. Classification (GTDB taxonomy): domain Bacteria; phylum Bacillota; class Bacilli; order Paenibacillales; family Paenibacillaceae; genus Pristimantibacillus. The sequence goes on along the minus strand of NZ_BQME02000002.1, from coordinate 517,984 downwards.
TACGAACTTTTGCAAAAGTACCTTTCGGACCAACAACCGCAACAGTTTCATTTGCTGCGAATTGTCCTGGCTGGGAAAGAGCCTTCATTTCTGTCAAACTGTAACCTTGTCCGAATAAAATGTGAACATGCTCTTCTGAGAGGTGAATATGTCTTGCTGAAACGCCTACTGGCACTTGTTTAATCATGGTGTGTCACTCTCCGTTTTCTATGTATGTTGTTTGTGAAATAAAAAGCATACGACTCATAAGCCGCATGCTTATCATAGCACTTATTTAAATTCAGCCACAAGTTGGTCGAATTGTTCTTGTGTCATTTTCAAATCCTGCTTTGCAAGTCCTTCTGTTTTAAAGCCAGTAACCATATCCTCATACGATTTGCGGGACGTATTCTGATAGATCAAACCTGTAAGCAATCCGTTTGTTTCCATTATTTTGTTCATCGCTACGATACGATCCGAAGGATTGTAATCTGGGAATTGCTCCAAGTTCACGATATTTTCTTTAAACCAGTCGTACGTATTAATTTTATTAAATGTAACGCAAGGGCTGAACACATTAATTAGGGAGAATCCTTCGTGTTTAATCCCTTGTTCGATCAATCCCGTCAATTGCTTCAGGTCGCTTGAGAACGATTGAGCTACGAACGTAGCGCCTGCAGACATAGCAATCTCAAGTGGAGACAAGGTCGTTTCAATCGAGCCTTCCGGTGTCGATTTTGTTTTGAAACCTTCCGCACTGCGCGGTGAAGTTTGTCCTTTAGTCAACCCATAGATTTGATTATCCATCACAATGTAGGTAATGTTCAAGTTACGACGAATAGCATGAACAGTATGCCCCATACCGATTGCGAAGCCGTCACCATCGCCGCCCGAAGCAATAACTGTTAGCTCACGATTCGCAAGCTTAACCCCTTGAGCTATTGGCAAAGCTCTACCATGTATACCATGTAGTCCATAAGCATTGATGTAACCGGATATACGACCAGAGCAGCCAATACCAGATATAACTGCAAGATCATGTGGCTCAAGACCAACATTAGCAGCTGCACGTTGAATAGCAGCCTGAATGGAGAAATCTCCACAGCCCGGACACCAGTTTGGCTTCAAATCATTACGAAATTCTTTAAATGTCGCCATCTCTTAACTCAGCTCCTTACAAGCTTTATATACTTCAAGCGGAAGGAATGGATTACCATCATATTTCAGCAGACTTTCCATTTTCTCTGCTAAACCTACATTCATTTTCACTTGACCGGCAAGCTGTGCTGTTGCATTGTTCTCGACGACAATAACCTTCTTGGCATTAACCATATAAGGTTTAAGCAAATCCGTTGGGAATGGATGTATTTGACGAATCGTAATATGATTGCTCGTTATACCATCTTGGGACAAATGCACTCTAGCTGCATCAATTGTACCGCCTGTCGATCCCATGTCAATGATCAGGAGGTCAGGGTTGTTATGCGGTGCATCGATACGAAGCGCATCTCTGATCGCTAGATTATTAAGTTTCCCAAGTCGCTTATCCATCATATTTTGACGGTTGACAGCGTTTTCCGATGGACGACCAACTTGATCATGCTCAACTCCGGTCACATGATGTATACCGCCCTTTTCACCGGGCAATACTCTTGGTGAGATGCCATCATCCGTTAGTTCATAACGTTTGAACAACGCATGACCTTCAAGTGGTGGAGCATCTTTTACAAGCTTGCCACGGGAAATCGCAATTTGACTGAAGTCCAGTGTATCACAAGACTGCTTGCCTAGTGACAATTGTAAATCTGTCATTACGATTACTGGCACTTGATATTGCTCTGACAGGTTGAAAGCTTCAATCATATCATAGAAACAATCTTCTATTGATGCAGGTGCGATTACAATTTTCGGAATTTCACCATGTGTTCCATAAACCATTGCGTTAAGATCCGATTGTTCTTGCTTTGTAGGCAAGCCAGTCGATGGACCTCCACGCTGTGTATTAACGATAACTAGCGGAGTTTCTGTCATACCCGCAAGACCTATCGCCTCCATCATTAGAGACAGTCCAGGACCCGCTGAAGCGGTCATTGTACGCACGCCAGCATAGTTTGCACCAATTGCCATCGTAGCGGCAGCGATCTCATCTTCTGTTTGAACGACTGTGCCGCCAAACTTCGGAAGTTTCTTGATCAAGTATTCCATAATTTCCGAAGCGGGAGTGATTGGATATGCTGACATAAGGCGGCAACCCGCTGCTAAGCTTCCAAGTCCAATCGCTTCATTCCCAATCATAAACAGCTTTTGCATTCCATCGGCATCTTCGAGCTTGAACTCGTCAAGTGGCCCACCAGCCTGCTCCAACACGAATTCAGCACCTTGCCTAACAGCTTCAATATTTTTCTCAACGATAGCCGGACCTTTACGTCCAAACTCTTCTTCTACTGCTTTATTAAATACTTCAATCGGCAAGCCTAGCAAAGCCCAAGACGCTCCTGATGCTACCATGTTCTTCATTAATGACGTACCGAGATCCTCGGCCATCTTCGTAATTGGAACTGCAAACAGTTTTGCATCGACACCTTCTGGTATAGTCGGATTAAACTTTGCATCTGCAACAACTACTCCACCAGAACGAAGCTCGTGAGCGTTAAGATCAATACTCTCTTGATCGAATGCCACAAGGATGTCCAGGTCATCCGAAATCGCGCGAATAGGCTTCGTGCTAATACGAATTTTATTGTTAGTATGTCCGCCTTTAATACGTGATGAGAAATGACGGTACCCATATAAATAATATCCTAATCGGTTTAGCGCCGTGGAAAAGATTCGGTCGGTACTCTCTACGCCTTCACCTTGCTGGCCGCCGATCTTCCAAGACAATTGACTAATCAAAGTGCCCATCTCCTCTGCTCCATTAAGGTGCATGATTTTCGACAATTTAGCCATTATATAATAGAAATGATAATAGTCACAACAATTTTATGTTTGTAACCGCAGTTTTGCAAGATGAAAACGCTTGTATAAACGATAGTTTGTTTAGATTAATATCATATCATTTCGAGATCGATAGAGGATTAGCTCGTAGAAAGTTGTCCTCTCAGAAATCGAAGTGCATTTTTAGATAGAAACCCCTCGGTTTGATTTGCTGAATAGCGTTTAAGCAAAGCATTTTTTAAGGCAATTACTTGCCCAGGGTGCGCAAGCCGCTCTACGTAAACATCTATGCCATCGAAATCTGATCCTAGCATTATATGATTTTCCCCACCTATTGATCCTATGTAATCAATGTGACGAATAATATCATCAATTGTAGCCTTGCCGCTAGAATTAAGGAATGTCGGTACGTATGTAATACCTATTATTCCGTTAGCTTCTATTATCGTTTTGATCTGTTGATCATTTAAATTCCTCGGATGATTGCATATTGCTCTCGCATTGGAATGAGAGGCGAATACTGGCTTGTCCGATAATTTGACTACATCCCAAAACCCTCTCTCTGATAGATGAGACATATCCAGCATAATGCCAAGGTCGTTGCATTCTTTTATTAATTCAACCCCTTTGGCTGTCAATCCACCTCCTCTTTGTTCCATTACACCGTCTGCTGCCCAATTTGCCTGATTCCAAGTTAGTCCTGCGGCCCGCACGCCAAGCCGATGCAAGTTGCGCAACATCGCAAGATTACCTTGTAACCCATCTACACCTTCCAATGACAATAATGCGCCAATCTTACCTTCTTCTATGCAATATTCCAAATCATCAGATGTAAGAACCAAATGTATATTGGGACAAGTAAGTACTTTTTCATAAAACAGATCAATACTGTCCAGAATAGGAGTCATATTTCCATTCAGCTTTTTGGGAATATATATTGCAAATGTTTGTAACAGTGTGCCTGCATCCTGCAGCCTCTTGTACGTCACATCTAAGGAACCAGATTCATCATTTTTAAAGTTAAGTTTTTCATCGAGCAATAATTTGCACAACACATCACAATGAAAGTCGATCACTTTCATTTAAGGCACTTCCTCTCTCAACATTATCAGTGCAAAAAACCTGTTTACAACGTAAACAGGCCAACAAATCGAACCGTATGAGAGTGGTGTTACCCTGTTAGCGTGGTTCTACAATTAATTTAATAGCTGTACGATCTTCCCCATCAATCACAATATCCGTAAACGCGGGGATGCAAATGAGATCTACACCGCTGGGAGCAACAAAGCCCCGCGCAATCGCAACTGCTTTAATGGCTTGATTGAGCGCTCCAGCACCAATCGCTTGTAATTCGGCGCCTCCTCGTTCACGTAGAACACCTGCCAACGCGCCTGCTACGGAATTTGGATTGGACTTTGCTGATACTTTTAATACATCCATTTAAAGAACCTCCCCTGGAATGTTGGATGGATTCCACTTTTAAATAGTATTCGAGAGAAGGATAAAGATTCCTGCTTTTATTAGAACCACTTATCTAATAGTTCTGAATAATCAGACTTTTAATAAAAAAAGCTTCTCTACATGAGAAGCCAATCGTCTTCGGTTAATCTTATTTTGACCAGTTTGGTAGCTTTTCCAGTCGCTTCATCGATCTGAACGGACAAGCCATGCAAATGCCATTTTCCTTCATCTACAACAAACCGTACCGGCATTTGAGTCAAAAATTTGTGAATAACAGCGCTGCGCTCCATTCCGAGCACGCCTTCCTTTGATCCAACCATACCAACATCAGTTAAATAAGCTGTCCCGCCAGGCAAAATCGTATCATCATTTGTTTGAACATGTGTATGCGTTCCCAATACGATTGAAGCTCTTCCGTCCAAGTACCAGCCCATTGCAATTTTCTCCGATGTAGCTTCTGCGTGAAAATCAACTAATATCGCTTTTGTGTGTTCTTGTGCGATATCGATCAATTCATCTGCTGTACGAAACGGACAGTCGATTGGCGGAAGAAACACTCGTCCTTGCAAATTAATAATTGCAAGTTTCTTCCCGTTTCCTTGAATAATCGACATACCTTGACCCGGCGCTTCATGGGAAAAGTTCGCTGGTCTAACGATACGAGGCTCGTCATCAATCCACTCGAATATATCTTTATTATCCCACGTATGGTTACCCATCGTGATTCCATGAACGCCCCATTCAAAAAACTCTCTAGCAATCGTTTTTGTAATCCCTCTACCTGCCGCTGCATTTTCACCGTTAACGATAATGATATGCGGATTATATTTATCCTTCAGAGCCGGCAAAACTTGCTTCAAAGCATTTCTACCTACATTTCCAACGATGTCCCCGATAAATAATACATTCATGCCATTTACCTTCCTTTTTATGCTCATCAATGCAGAAAAGTGGCTGAATGGCAGCCACTTTTCTGCATTGCATATTATTTTCTTTACTTCGCGTACTCCACTGCTCTCGTTTCACGAATAACCGTAACTTTAATATGTCCCGGATAATCGAGTTCGCTCTCGATTTTTTTCGTAATGTCTCGAGCAAGACGGAACGCTTCTGTATCATCGATCTTCTCTGGTTGAACCATAACACGAACTTCGCGGCCTGCTTGAATCGCGTACGATTTCTCAACGCCGTCGAACGATTCTGTAATAGCTTCCAGCTTCTCTAGACGTTTAATGTACGTTTCTAGAGTTTCACGTCGTGCTCCAGGACGTGCAGCGGACAATGCATCTGCTGCGCCTACAAGCATTGCGATAACGGAAGTTGCTTCTGTGTCACCGTGATGAGAAGCGATACTGTTAATAACAACCGGATGTTCCTTGTACTTCTTAGCAAGTTCAACACCGATCTCAACATGAGAGCCTTCCACTTCATGGTCAAGTGCTTTGCCGATATCATGAAGCAAGCCTGCGCGTTTTGCCAGCGTAATATCTTCGCCAAGCTCTGCTGCCATCAAACCTGTCAAATATGCGACTTCCATAGAATGTTTCAAAACATTTTGACCGTAGCTTGTCCGATATTTCAATCGACCAAGTATTTTGATCAGATCCGGATGAAGTCCATGAACACCAACCTCGAAAGTCGCTTGCTCACCGTACTCACGTACGCGTTCGTCAATTTCTTTACGAGATTTCTCAACCATCTCTTCAATACGAGCAGGATGGATACGTCCGTCTGCAACCAACTTCTCCAAAGATGTACGTGCAATCTCACGTCTGATCGGGTCAAATCCTGACAAGATGACCGCCTCCGGTGTATCGTCGATAATGAGATCGATACCGGTCAATGTTTCCAATGCACGGATATTACGGCCTTCACGACCAATGATGCGACCTTTCATCTCTTCATTAGGCAACGTTACAACGGATACCGTTGTCTCTGCCACATGATCGGCTGCACAACGCTGAATCGCTAGCGAAATAATGTTTCGTGCTTTCTTGTCGGCCTCTTCCTTCGCTTGCTGCTCGATCTCTTTGATCATTTGTGCAGTTTCGTGACGTACTTCTTGCTCTACATTAGTTAATATAATCGATTTCGCATCTTCCATTGTTAAGCTCGAAATACGTTCTAGCTCACTAAGCTGTTGCTTATAAATGGAGTCAATCTGCTCTTGAGTTTCTTCGATTCGTTTTTCCTTATTGGCAACAGTTTCTTCTTTGCGCTCTAACGCTTCTAATTTTTTATCCAGCGACTCTTCCTTTTGGAGCAGTCTTCTTTCCTGTCGTTGCGCTTCGTTGCGTCGCTCACGAATGTCCTTATCAGCTTCTGTACGAAGTCTGTGGACTTCGTCTTTCGCCTCAAGCACGGTTTCTTTTTTCTGTGCTTCTGCTTCCTTCTTCGCATTTTCTACGATTTGGACAGCAGCTTGCTCAGCACTAGAAATTTTCGCCTCGGCAATCGACTTTCGATAAAAATAACCAATCCCAAAGAAAATTGCGCCAACAAGGATACTTACTAGAATCAAGATCCAGATGTTTACATCTCCCATCTTGTTCACCTCCTTGTTGCATACACCAAGGCATTGCTTGGGATGATATTAGGTTTTTAACCGGTTTCCAAACCGTTTCATCATGTACCGAATGTACCAATTTGACGAAAATAATCGATTTGAATCAACTTTTGGAAGAAAACTTGATTCAAATTTTGAAAGAATACAACCTCATTTTAGCTTTTCATAAAATCAATTGTCAAGCAAAACGCAATCATCTTCCTCATTATCGTCTTCGGAAGGGTTCCACTCAACTGATTTAATAGCTTCTCTAACAATATCACTAGGAAAACCTCGCCGAAGTAGGAAACCCATAAGCTTCGTTCTCCGCTGTGCTGTCTCGCCTTTTAAGCTCCTGCTTTTTTTGGCTGCAAGCGCCATCGCACTGCTTAATTCGCTCTCGCGATCCAATTCTGAAAGTGCATCCGCCGCTGTTTCCTTTGGCACACCTCTTTGTTGCAGCTCTTGCTTAATCATGAGTCTGCCTTTTAATCCGCTACGTAATCTACTTGTCGCAAATTGACGGGCATATTGTTCATCATCAACAAGTTGCTCTGATTCTAAACGGTCAAGAGCATATTGGATGCTGGCAAAATCCAGTTCTTTGCGCAGCAAATATTGCTCCAGTTGCTTCCGTGTCCGAGCTTTCGAACCCAAGTAATTAATTGCCATCGCATACGCTCGGTACCTTCCATCTTCAAATCGAATTTCTTCTATTTGTTCTTTCGTTATGAATTGTCCCTTCATTAAACGAAAACGGATAAGAATATCTTCATGTACTGAAAGAATAGGTTCTTCTCCATATGCAAAAATGAGATATCGCCGTTTCTCACTTTTATCGCGTCGAACAGATAAAATAAGAAAATTATCTTCATTTTCACTCAAATCGACTATCATAATTAATTGCCTCCTAAAAAAAGCATCGCCGCTCAATAAGCGAGCGGCGATGTCATCTATTAATCTAAATCGTCGAAGTCATCTTCTTCTTGATTACCCGAGAAGTCCGCTTGCTTAGCAGTTGCAGACAAATTGCTTGCATCACGAATCTTTTTCTCGATTTCATCAGAAACGGAACGATGATCCTTCAAATATTGTTTTGAATTTTCACGGCCTTGTCCCAATCGTTCACCGCTGTAGGAGAACCATGCACCGCTCTTCTGCACGATATCAAGCTCCACACCAATATCGATCAGACTGCCTTCACGAGAAATACCTTCTCCGTACATAATATCGATCTCAGCCTGTTTGAATGGTGGGGCTACCTTATTCTTCACGACCTTAATACGAGTACGGTTACCGACCATATCATTTCCTTGCTTCAACGTCTCAATACGGCGAACGTCTAGACGAACACTAGAGTAGAATTTCAATGCGCGTCCACCAGGAGTAGTCTCCGGGTTACCGAACATTACGCCGACCTTCTCACGCAATTGGTTAATAAAGACCGCAATTGTTTTCGATTTAGCAATCGCACCCGACAATTTCCTTAATGCTTGGGACATAAGACGCGCTTGCAAACCTACGTGGGAATCACCCATGTCGCCTTCAATCTCAGCCTTTGGTACTAGTGCAGCAACAGAGTCAATAACAATAATATCAACAGCACCACTACGTACCAATGCTTCTGCAATTTCAAGTGCTTGCTCACCCGTATCTGGCTGTGATAGAAGCAATTCGTCGATGTTAACGCCAAGCTTGCTCGCATATAGCGGATCAAGTGCATGCTCTGCATCGATAAATGCGGCTTGTCCGCCGATACGTTGTACTTCAGCAATCGCATGAAGTGCAACAGTCGTCTTACCTGACGATTCCGGTCCGTATACTTCAATTACGCGTCCTCTCGGCAGTCCGCCTATTCCAAGAGCAATATCTAGAGCAAGTGAGCCGCTAGGCACGGTCTCTACCTGCATGTGTGTGGATTCACCTAACTTCATAATGGAGCCTTTACCAAACTGCTTCTCTATTTGACGAAGAGCATTATCTAAAGCTGCGCGACGATCCGCCAAGATACTCACATCCTTCACTATTTATAATTAGTATCATACCTTATTTCAGACAGGTTGCCAACACTTTTTTCGAACACACATTCGTACTTTTTGTGTCTGAGGCACTCTCTCCCCCCTAAATGTAAGTGAACATAAAAAAACCGCAGCAAGTTAGACTCGCCACGGTTCTTCCGATATTTGTCTATTATAACGGTCGTTTCAGCGTTTGACAACAATAAATGTCAACGTTCCCCTATGCCTGTAGTGCTTGCCACAAACGATATAGAGCGGCCTTAACTGCCCGTAATCGAATCATATCACGACCGCCGCTTAAATGGGTCGTATGCACGACCGTTTCTTTGCCCCGCTCAGCGATAGCAAAGTAAACGAGTCCAACTGGCTTTCCTTCCGCTTCTGCAGGACCCGCTACACCTGTCAATGAAACGCCAAAGTCGGAGTCTGACAGATCACGAACACTTTCTGCCATCATCGCCGCAGTCGATTCGCTAATCGCTCCAGGAGCACCATCTCCTTCGAGCTGAGTCATTGGGATACCGAGCAACCTATTCTTCATCATATTCGTGTAAGTTACAACGCCCCCCACGAATTCACCACTGCTGCCAGGCACGTTTGTGATGAGTTCAGCGAATAAACCCCCACTGCAGCTCTCTGCGCTCGCTAGACGGCGTCTGGAGGCTCTGAGCATTCTAACAATCTCAGTCTCAATAGAAACATCCTCTTGAGCATACAAATGCTCGCCAAGTCTCTCTTTGATTTGTTCAACTGCACGATCGATCTTATGATCTGCTTCCTCAGCAGTCATTGCTTTTGTTGAAACGCGTATAGAAACTTCTCCTACCTTTGCATATGGCGCAATAGTAGGGTCACTTTGGGCTTCAATGAGATCGATAAGCTTAGCTTCCAAATTCGATTCACCAATACCAGCAAATTTCAATAACCGTGAAAAGAGCGGTTTCTCCTCCCCCATCATCGTACGAAGCCAAGTCTCTCCAGGTCCCTCAATCATCGGCTTCATTTCTTTCGGTGGTCCTGGTAAGAGAAGATAAAGTGTTCCATCCACCTTCAAAGCGTTGCCAAGGGCTAGTCCCGTTGTATTCTCTAGTGGTTCGCTTCCTTCAATCATTAGTGCCTGACGACGATTGCTCAGGACCATCTCCATCCCGCGTGAAGAAAATACCCGTTCGATTTCTGTCATCGATGGTTCGTGGATTATTAATTTCAGATTTAAATAATGGGCGAGCGCATCTTTGGTCAAATCATCTTGCGTAGGGCCTAGTCCGCCAGTAAAAACGAGAAGATCAGCCCTACTTCTTCCAATTTCAATCGCTTGACGAAGACGATCAGCATTGTCACCCACTACCGTTTGAAAATAAACATCAATCCCCAAATCAGCGAGTCTCTGAGATAATACTTTCGCGTTTGTATTTACAATTTGTCCAAGCAGCAACTCTGTACCTACCGCAATGATTTCTGCCCTCATCCTTCACATGCCTCCTTGAATAAATATCGATTAGCTTTGAGATAGGGAAAAGCACCCTCCCAATGTTGGGAAAGTGCTCTATTTACTACTCAACTGGTATTAAATGTTTATTTTTTATAAAGTAATCGACACCTGAATATACCGTTATCGCTGCAGCAACCCAGCTTGCTATTACGTCAAATGGGAAGTCAATTAATGCAAATGGGAAATTGTTAATAAGAAGAGCAATAATCATCGTAATTTGAATAGCTGTCTTCCACTTGCCCCAAGTGCTTGCTGCCATTACCGAACCTTCGAGCAAAGCAATTTGGCGAAGACCTGTAACTGCAAATTCACGGCTAATAATAATGATAGCAATTAGTGCATCCAGCTTGTCCATCTCAACCAAAGAGATAAGTACTGCTGCGACTAACAGTTTGTCTGCCAGCGGGTCCAAAAGCTTGCCTAAATTCGTTACAATCTTGTTTTTCCTAGCAATGTAACCATCAAGGCCGTCTGTACTTGCTGCAATGATGAATATCACTGCTGCCACGATCTGATTGTATGAGATCGTAAAGTCAGCGATGCTGACAGAACCTAGGTCCATTTTAATTAGCAGAAAAAACATGATGACCGGAACTAGAAAAATTCTAGCCAGCGTAATACGATTCGCTAAGTTCACGCGATACCCTCCCTAGACAGGTCAAACTCATATGCATCTTTAACGCGATCCTTCTAATAGTACCGATTTCTGTGCTAACAATTGCAATGAACACTTTACCGTCTATTTTAGGTGCGTTATACATAGAACGCCCAATTTATACTACATTTCTACCGTTAGTCTGCTAAGTGATCACATCAAAAACGATGATTATTTGTAATTCGTAAATTGCAGCTCCACGGGCAAATCAGCGCCTCGAAGCATTGCCATAACTGCTTGAAGATCATCACGACTTTTACCTGTTACACGAAGTTGATCACCTTGGATTTGGCTCTTTACCTTCAACTTGGAGTCTCTGATCATAATATTGATCTTCTTCGATACATCTTGCTCAATGCCTTGTCTAAGCTTAATGCGCTGCTTAACCGTATTGCCAGATGCACCTTCAATTTTACCATAATCCATATTTTTGATTGGTACACCACGTTTGATCATCTTCGTCAATAAGATGTCAATAACAGCTTTAAGCTTGTAATCATCATCAGAAGCGATTACAAGCTCTTCTTTTTCCAATTTAATGCTGCTCTTGCTTCCCTTGAAGTCAAATCGGGTTTCGATTTCACGTTCAGCTTGAGCAATAGCATTTACCAATTCTTGCATATCAACTTTAGATACGATATCAAACGAACTTTCCGAACTCATTACTATTCTCTCCTTCACATCCATTATTTTTGGATGGCTTATTGACTTTGCGTTTGCTCTTCAGTTGTTTCCGGAATGGAAGATTCCATGCCGCCTTCTACCTCTTCCAGCAACGGATTAAGCAACAGTTGCTTAGAAGTTGAACGATCACCATCTGGAACAAGCACACCATCCACCGTAATTTCAATTAAATCTGCGCGTCCCACATTAATATGAAGAGGCTGCGTAAGATCGTAGCTTTGAACGGCTCCGTCCTCTGCATTTTCAAAGAAAAGTTTCTCTCCTGTTATGCTTCCAGCACGAACTCCAATCCAGTTGCGTCCACCAGTAACTTTTAATTCAACCTTATGTATTACACCAGCGGGACCGATATCATATTTATCCGCTTTACGCACTTTGCTGCTAAACGTTACGGTTGTAGGCTCTTGCGGCGTCGGTGTTGGTGTAGCAATTGGCGCAGTACTGGTTCCTGCATTTATGTTGTTGTCCGTAACTTCTGGTTTCTTGGATACATCAGTGATAGGTGTTTCATCCACTTTTTTGGTGTCGCCAGAATCTTTGCTAAACGCATAATACCACACGACGAACACGATTAAAAAGAGAAAACACCAAATTAATAGATTAAAGCCAATTTTCCCAAACTTCTCTGACGCTTGCGACTTCATACGTCTAGGTTTTCTAACTGGAATTGGCTCAACTGTCTGGTCGACAGGTGATGCAGGCACCTCATGCTGATAGAGGCGTAATACTTCATCCGGGTCAAGTCCAACTGCCTCGGAATAGTTCTTAACAAATGCACGGACATAGAAGTTTCCCGGCAAGATGTCATAGTTGCCAGTTTCGATCGCTTCCAAGTATCGTTTTCTAATTTTCGTTAGTTCTTGCAAGTCATCTAACGATAATCCTCGCTGTTCTCTCGCTTTACGAAGCAACGCACCTAAATCAGACATAAATATGCCTCCTTCCGATTAGAAATCGTCCGTGTAGTTGGCAGTAAATGATTCATAAGAAATTTCCTCGTCTGGCGTATTGCGCAATTCGATAATAATATCGAAGTGACTATAATCATATTGTGATTCCTTCACAAAAATATCTGGATGCTCAATAACTTTTGTTGAAGGCATCGCCATAATTTCTTGCAATAATGAATAATGTTTCTCATTTGAACGAATTGTACTCACGATTCCGTCGATAATGAAGATATTGTTCGGCTGCATTTCTTCCTCAGATAATTGACTACGTACTGTTTGGCGCAAAAGTGTAGAGGAAACAAATGCCCACCTCTTGTTGGAGCATACGCTACCAGCGATAATCGACTCTGTTTTACCTACACGAGGCATACCTCTTAGTCCAATTACTTGATTGCCATCACGCTTGAACACCTCGCCCAAAAAATCAACCAAAATACCAAGTTCATCTCGAACAAAACGGAACGTTTTGTGATCATCGCTATCTCTTTCAATATAACGTCCATGTCGGACAGCTAAAATATCGACGATTGTAGGTGTACGCAGCTTATTAACAGTAATGTTATCTACTTTTTGCAGCATTTTACCTAATAGCTCAATCTTCTCATCGTCATTGGTTTGCAGTAACATGCCCCGAGTACGATCTTCAACTCCGTTAATGGTCATGATGTTTACTTCTAACATACCAAGCAATGATGCAATATCACCAAGAAGGCCGGGGCGGTTCTTATGTATCTTGTATTCCATGTACCACTGCTTTGTTTCCAATGTGTCACCGTCCTAAACTTGAATGATAAATATAATAAGAACAAAAATCAAGTATTGCTCCTTTGTATATCATAATGACTATTCTACAAATTTCGTCATAATCCTGCAAATGAAAGAAACATTGCAGAAAAGCCTCCAGTTCGGAGGCTTTTCTGCACCTATATAAGTGCTACGTATTCCCGACGAGCTTAACCATCAATTTTGCAACAGTTTTCCGCTCTTCGTCGTCGCCTACATCCCAAAGCTCTTTCAACACACGTTCTTCTTCATTTTTAGGATCGACCTTTTCATCAAGGAATGATCCGATCTCGAATGCCAGATTCGCAATCGTCTCTTCAGTAAGACCTATCGTCTTCGCTTGAGTTACACGGTCAGCCAAAAAATGTTTCCATGTCTTGAAATTCGAAAGGACAGTTGACATGCTTCTTCGCCTCCTTATTTGGTTAAGAAAAGAATCATCAACAGTCATTATATTGCGCTCTAGGGACATTTCTTATTCATAAGGATATCGATCACGTAAAAACGATTATGTATGCCATCCACCATTAGGACTAATAATTTGACCAGTAATATAGGAAGATTCCGGTAATGATAAGAAATAGATTAATGAGGCGATTTCTTCAGCAGAGCCGAATCGTCCAGCAGGAATTTCCTGCTGCAGTGCAGCCTTCTCCTCTGGATTAAATCCATCCATCATTAAGGTATCAACGACTCCTGGAGCTACCGCATTAACAGTCACGCCAGAAGGCGCGAGCTCTTTAGCTAGCGCCTTTGTGAATGCATTCATGCCGCCTTTAGTCGTTGAGTACAATACTTCGCAAGAAGCGCCAGACATGCCCCATACCGATGAAACGTTAATGATACGTCCAAAGCGCTGTGAAATCATATGCGGCATAAAGAGCTGTGAGCACAGAAACATACCTTTTAAATTAACCGACATTACATCATCCCATTCCTGCTCTGACACATCAGAAAGCAGCCCATAATGCGAGATGGCACCGTTGTTAACGAGTATGTCGGGTCTAAAGCCATGACTGTCCAGCTTGTCACGCATTCGTGCCAGCTGATCTCTAGAACGAAGATCAGCTGAAATAGTCATTACATTTGCACCCATCGCCATACACATTCTTGCTGTTTCATTTGCCTTTTCATGCGACTCTAAATAATGAATAACGATATTGACACCTTCCGCGGCAAATCGTTTTGCAATTGCTGCGCCGATGCCGCGGCTCCCACCGGTAATCAATACCGTCGTTTCTTGTAACGTTTTCATCATTTACTCTTCTCGACGACAGATACTGCGAGTTGATTGAAATCAAAATGCTCGCGTAAACGTTCATTAACCTCTTCAAGAGTACAACTTTCGTAGAAGGCTAATACGTCGAACATGTCGCTCTCGCGAAAGCGATAACGAGTAAATTCACCTGCGATTGATTCTGGGGAGTTCAGCATGCGCAAGTAGCTACCAATTTTTTTTCGTTTGGAACGTTCGAACGTTGATTGCTCTATACCCTTTTCAATCGTTTCCGTGATGGCTGACTTTAGTTGATTGATCAATTGGTCAGGATCCGGCGTATCTCCGCCAATTACTGAAAATGCATAATCGTTGCTGGAGTTATATTCATGTCCAAATGAATCGGATATTAAGTTTTGCTCGTAAAGGGATTGATATAACTTTGTGCTGGGTCCGATTAATGCATCCAGCATCAACTTAGTCAAAACTTCATGACGAAGAAGATCGTTACCAACAAAACCTAGATTCTTTTCCTTAAACCCTAACATACATTTCGGTAATGAGACAGGCAGTTTAGCCACTTTGCGCGCAATTTTCACTCCTGTTGGTTCATTTTCGAAAAAGCGTTTAATTTCACCCAGTGGCTTGAATGTTTTACCAGCTTGATTTTCTCTTACCAGCTTGAACACATCCTCAGCCTCAACGCCACCGACTACAAAGAGCAACATATTCGAAGGGTGATAAAAGGTTTCATAACAACGGTACAACGTTTCTTTATCTATCTTCCAGATGGACTCCACTGTACCGGCAATATCAATGTGAACAGGATGACTGTGATAAAGAGCATCAATCAGCCCAAAATAAACGACCCAATCTGCGTTATCACGATACATATTAATTTCCTGCTCAATAATCCCCTTTTCCTTTTCCACATTCGTATCTGTGAAATAAGGGTTTTGAACAAAATTGATAAGAGTCTCTATATTTTCATGGATTTGTTCTGTAGCGGAAAATAAATAGACTGTGCGATCAAATGTTGTATAAGCGTTAGCAGATGCGCCCTGTGATGCAAATGTGGCGAAAATATCTCCTTCTGGCTCTTCGAACATCTTATGTTCCAAAAAATGAGCAATGCCGTCCGGTACTTTCAGAGGCTCTTGATCTCCAACAGAAAAACGATTGTCGATTGATCCATATTTTGTTGAGAAGGTTGCATATGTTTTGTTAAAACCTTCCTTCGGCAATACAATT
This sequence comes from Paenibacillus sp. L3-i20, assembly GCF_022180385.2. GTDB lineage: Bacteria > Bacillota > Bacilli > Paenibacillales > Paenibacillaceae > Pristimantibacillus. The sequence goes on along the minus strand of NZ_BQME02000002.1, from coordinate 502,013 downwards.
ACCTCTAAGCCGTTATCAAGCACTTCACGATGCAGCGTCTCTTGCACATTAGGGTAGTTCAACGTCTCCATAGCTTATGCCTCCTTTCGATCACGCAAGAAGTAGACGGTGTCTAGTTGAACGTTACGAGCAACCTCCACAATATCGTCGACCGTAACTGCCTGGACTTGATTCAGCAGCTCATCTGCTGATCTTTCCTTGCCTGTAAGCACACTGTTGAAATCATAGGCAAGCATCTCGTTGGCAGAGTCCTGTAGTTCACGGAGATGCCCCGAAATCATGGCTTTAGTTTGATTCAACTCTAGATCGGTTAATTGACCTTTAGCCATACTATCGAGCTGCTCTTTAATAATCGCAACAGCCTTATCATAATTAGCAAATTCAATGCCCGATTGCACTGTACATAAACCTTTGTGCCCATCTAAACGAGAAGCTGCATAATAGGCTAAGCTTTCTTTCTCTCTTACGTTCACAAAAAGCTTCGAATGTGGATATCCGCCAAGGATACCATTGTACATTAATGCTGCAGCGTACAATTTATCTCCATATCCGATGCCCGTACGAAGGCCCATATTCAGCTTGCCTTGGCTCACTTCCATCTCATCAACTACATATTTAACTTCTGAGACAGGATGGTTAACTTGAGGTTTCGTATATGTCGAAGGTGCTCCTGCCTTCAACTTAAACGCTTCGCCCACAAGTTTTGAAACTTCTTCAAGTGTCGTATCGCCAACAACATACAGGTCTAGTGCTGCATTTTGGAGCCAATTTTCATATTGTTGGTACAATGAGCTAGGTGTAATAGCATCAATATCTTCTATTCTGCCTAGCGGATGCAAACGGTAAGGTTCATCTGCACACATCTCTTCTAGGCATCGTTCAGCTGCATATCTAATTTTATCGTTAACGATTGCTTCAAGCCGTTTACGGAGAGTTGCTTTCTCTGCATCAACATATTTAGTTCTAAATCCTTCATTCTCCTTACAAGGATCAGTTAAAACATCACCAAGAAAGCGAAGTGAAGATTCTAGCAGAGACTGCTCTGATGAGACAAATTGATCATTGATTACATCCATCCGAAATTGCACGACTTGCGAATCTCCACGTTTATATACATCGAATCCAAAACCAGCACCATACAAATCGTCTAGCTTCTCGCGAAAAGCAATCGTTTCTGGCGTATTGGCTGTGCCTCTGCGAAGCACAAACGGAATTAGAGCAACAGGCGTCACTGTCTCTTCACTGAGTGGAAGGCCAGCAAAGAGGGAAATTGCAAACGTTTTGAATCGCTTTGTAGGCAGTACATGCAGCCGAATGCGCTGATGCTGCCCTCTTTCAAATGAGGCCACGCGGTTTGCTCCTTTCAGCGATGCTGTTTTTACCATTTTAACCTATACGAAATGGAAGAAGCAACCACTGCTGCACATGGCAAAAGCGGCTGCTTCCTTTCATCTTAACGGTATACTATGGTATCGTTACATACAGAAAATATGTTTGCCGATCGTCTTTATTTGTGTTCTTGTCCAGATCCAAGCTGATGTTGCTGTATCGGGATTAAAGTAATACAGACATCCACCTGACGGGTCCCATCCATTAAGGGCATCTTCAACTGCTTCACGAGCTTTTGCATTAGGTGTCAAATAAATTTGACCATCTGCTACAGCAGTGAAAGCTCTAGGCTGAAAGATAACACCATATACGGTATTAGGGAAGCTCTGTGATCTAACACGGTTCAATATGACAGCCGCAACTGCAACTTGTCCTTCATACGGCTCACCACGCGCTTCCCCATAAACAGCGTTAGCCATAATCTGTAGATCATTTTCAGTTAGACCCATTCGATTAGACTTCGATAGTTTGCTCCCTTTTCCTTTTCCACCATCAGTGGCGGGGGCTTTCGCAGATTCCACCTTCGCAATACCTGGCTTCCAATCTTTTGTTGCAGCAACAAGTTTTTTCTTCGTTCCCGCTCCAACTACACCATCAGACTTTAGACCAAACTTCCATTGAAACCAGGTAACAGCGCCTTTCGTCTTAGAACCGAATACGCCGTCAATTTTGCCGTTGTAGTAACCTAAATAGTTTAGACGTCCTTGTAACTCATAAACGTCTTGACCTGATGAACCAACCTTTATCGTCGCACTGCTAAACGTTTCGGTCGATCCCCCAAAGTGCCCCTTCGTTAGGGAGAAAGAACCGATTATTAACAGAACGACGATCGAGGTCACCGCTATCAAACGATTTCTCATGTTGGGATCTGCCTTTCTCTTGCAAGTTAGTTCGCTTAAGGTAGCGTTACCTAACTCTAGTATGAGAAAGTTCACCGTCTTCTATACAACATGAATATCCGCTATGAACTTATTCTTCCTGCTTGCAATTGCTCCAAAGACATTAATACTTCACGAGGCTTGCTTCCTTCATACGGTCCAATGATGGATTTCGCCTCCATCTGATCGATCAGTCTTGCTGCCCTCGTATAGCCAATACGCATTCTGCGTTGCAATAATGATACTGAAGCTTGTTTAGCCTCAACTACAATTTGTACAGCCTGATCATAGAGCTCATCCAGCATAGGTTCGTTATCTGTTGATTCCTCTTCGATTTCTGGTACCAAGTCTTCCTTATACACGGCAACTTCTTGATCTCGGGCAAAAGCAACAAGCACCTCAACCTCTTGATCCGATAAAAAAGCACCCTGTACACGAATCGGTTTGGACATGCCTACAGGTAAGAACAACATATCACCTCGACCAAGCAGTTTTTCTGCTCCTGCCATATCCAAGATCGTTCGTGAATCCACTTGCGAGGAAACGCCAAAAGCAATTCTGGACGGTATGTTTGCTTTAATAACACCTGTAATAACATCTACTGAAGGACGTTGTGTTGCTATGATCAAATGTATACCTGCTGCACGGGCCATCTGTGCTAACCTTGCGATAGAATCCTCGACATCATTCGCTGCTACCATCATTAAATCTGCAAGCTCATCGACAATAACGACGATATAAGGCAACCATGCAGCAGGATTATCCGCCATTAACGTATTATAACCTTCAATATTTCTAGTAGCTGATTTAGAAAATAATTCGTACCGTTTTTCCATCTCGACTACAATTTTTTTGAGTGCTAGTGATGCGCGCCGTGGATCTGTAACGACAGGTGCTAGCAAATGCGGAATTCCATTATAAACATTTAGCTCGACCATCTTAGGATCGATCATCAAAAACTTCACTTCATCTGGTTTCGCTTTATAAAGAATGCTCGTAATAATACCGTTAATACAAACGGACTTACCTGAACCTGTAGCACCAGCTACTAATAAGTGAGGCATACGAGCCAAGTTACCAACAATTGTCTGACCGGATATATCCCGACCGAATGCGATAGAAAGTTTCGATTGGGAGCTTTGGAAAGCTTGAGTCTCCATCACTTCACGCATCGTAACGACCGACACTTCCATATTCGGAACTTCGATACCGATAGCCGATTTGCCTGGAATAGGTGCTTCCATACGAATATCTTTAGCTGCAAGCGCGAGAGCTATGTCGTCTGTAAGCCCTACTATTCTACTGACTTTAACACCAGTTGCCGGTTGTACTTCATAGCGGGTAACCGCAGGTCCTCGAACGACATCAAGCACTTTTGCACGAACACCAAAGCTCTCTAGAGTAGCCTCCAATTTCCTTCTAGAGTCATACATATCCGCTGCGTCTGCACCTTTCGATAATCCAATCGGTTTCTCCAGCAACGTAAAAGGCGGCAATCGGTATGGCTTAGATGCTTGATCTTGCTCATTTGTGACTGCAATTGGTCTACGAGGCGTTGCATTTGCCCCTTGATCAGATTCCACATCTAACGCTGGATCAGCATCACCTACAGAATTAGTTGGTTCATCTTCATTATTAACTGTTTCATCTAGAACTGCAGTATTAATGGAATGAACAACTTCCGTATTGGCATCATCATCCTGAGTCGGAGGCCATGTCCCCTCCCACTTCTGTTCCTCAATTGACATGTTGTTTTCCTGATCAATATCATTATGTAATGGGAGATCATTGTCTGTTAAATCATTTTCCCAAGGAGGACGATCACGTTCTAATTGTTCTAAAGCAGCACTTCCATGTTCAGTTACTCCAGATTTCTCCCAAGGATGTTCCCCGTCAGTCTCCCAAGCTGGCTTTACTCTTGGCAGCTCATCATGATCCTGCGGGGTAGGAATCCACTCGTCATGTTGGTCTTGTTCCTTTTCCTCTGACAATTGCTGCTTCCAAGCAAAAAACAGTGACTTCCGCTTTTTGCGAGGCTTCTGCATAATTTGCTCGTCATCATCAATTGTTCCATCATCATAAGATGGAGTCTGAACGGTGACAGCCGCTGCCGCTCGACGTTTGCGTATAACATTCCGCTTAGCCATTAATAACTTAAACATAGAAACACATCGTTTTTTGACAACTTGAATCAGTTCCACATACGATTTACCTGTAATTAACATAACGGCAATTGCAAACATAACAAATGCAATAATGAGAGCGCCATAATATCCAAATAACATAAATAATAGTGAATATTGTAAAGCACCAACATAACCGCCGCTAATCGTCTTATCTCGAATAGTTCCATCTTCGCCTGCGGGAACTGTGATTAGCTGCGATTTAAGTTCTCCACCAAGCGTACTCAAGATCACACTTCCAGATAGTCCCTCTCGATCTAACCCCGCAAACCTTGCATTCACTTCGGAAATAGAACTGCTTAAAGTAAAAGCAAGCACCAAAATGAGCAAGCCCGTCCTGCGACTATTCCAGCCGCCAGGCCAAGCTCGCTTCACCATTACGCTAAGTCCAACAAAAACACCTACCAAAGCTAATACAAAATAAAACTTCCCTAATACGAGTCCAAACAGCTTGGACAATGCACGACCAACTGTAGCTTCTCCTGAGAGAGCAATAATGGATATTGTAATCAGCAAGATGCCGTAAACTTCATATTTTAGTTGCGCGCCTATTGATTTTTTTCGTGTTTTTTTCTTGGCCAAATCCGTCACCCCTAGTTTCCCATTATAACACAGTTATTGGTTATGGGGCTATGACGGCTACGATACTGCAAATTTTTGAATACTCCTTCTTTATTGAGCTGGAAAACCATAATGAATGATCGTTCCCGGCATTAAATCGGGATTCAAATAATCATCAAGAGAACAGTTCATTAGTCTTACAATTTTGCCGACGCCAGGGGCAACGGGTACGATCTGCATCTGCACACCTTGTACCCAAATGTCGTGCAAAGGCTCCATCACCTCATTAAACCCTTGAAAGACCGTCTCCAGTGGCATAGAAGTATATAATGTCATTGCACGACGCCTCCTGTACTGATCTCAGTATTAGATGCTCTGCGTTGCTCAATCATCACATTGAGCTCTCTCAGAGCATGACCTAACCCGCCAACAGCGTCGATCAATCCATGCTTCACCGCATCTGTACCGATTACTGTTGTACCGATATCTCTCGTTAGCTCACCCATTTTGAACATGAGTTCTTTAAATGTTTGCTCTGTTACTTTGGAATGGGATGTTACAAACCTCACGACACGTTCCTGCATTTTATCCAAATACTCGAAAGTTTGAGGTACACCGATGACTAATCCATTCATACGAATAGGATGTATTGTCATTGTAGCCGTTTCTGCAATAAATGACTTATCTCCTGCAACGGCAATTGGCACACCAATTGAATGACCACCGCCAAGTACTAATGTGACGGTTGGTTTCGATAAAGAAGATATCATCTCTGCAATGGCGAGTCCTGCTTCGACATCTCCTCCTACCGTATTCAATACGATAAGAACACCCTCGATCTTAGCATTTTGTTCGGTCGCTACTAATTGCGGAATAATATGCTCATATTTCGTCGTTTTGTTTTGCGGAGGCAGAATTAGATGACCTTCCACCTGTCCGATAATCGTCATACAGAAAATATTCGATTCTGTCGGTGCTGGAGAGACAGCTGTACCAAGCTGTTGAATGTTATCAAGTGCATTGTTCAATTTCTTCTTATCGTCAGCAGACGGTTCTGGCTGCTCGCTACGTACATTCCCATAATATTGTGATTCTGTCATGTCGATTTATCCCCTTTGTGCTAAAATATAGCTCGTCATAGTATGGGGTCGACCGGCAATTTTATACGGCGTGATTCATTTTAAACAAAAAAAATCGCTTCTTTCGTCCCTTATGAAGGTACGAAAAAGCGATTTCTTTGGTGATGGGTTGCGTCGATTAAACCTCCATGATGATCGGCAAAATCATTGGGCGACGACGTGTTTGTTCATAAAGGAAACGTCCAAGTGCATCCTTAACATTGGTTTTGAGGGAAGCCCACTCATTAACCTTGTCGTTCATAAGTCTGTTAAGTGTCGATGTTACGATGCGATTTGCTTCATCAAGCAAGCCCTCTGATTCACGAACATAAACGAATCCACGAGAGATAATATCCGGTCCAGAAAGTATAGTACCGTCTTGTTTGCTCAGTGTTACAACAACAACCAAGATGCCATCTTGGGACAGTAACTTACGATCACGAAGAACGATATTACCAACATCTCCTACGCCCAAGCCATCAATAAGAACATTACCAGCTTGTACTTTTGAGCCTTTACGCGCGTTACCATCTTGGATCTCGACAGTATCACCATTATCGATAACAAATATATTTTCACGAGCCATTCCAATCGCTTCACCAAGCTTTGCATGTTGACGAAGCATACGGTATTCACCATGGACTGGTATAAAGTATTTAGGTTTGATGAGGTTAAGCATAAGCTTAAGCTCCTCTTGACTTCCGTGTCCTGATACGTGAACGCCTGATACGGAACCAGGTCCGTAAATAACGTTAGCGCCTAAGCGGAACAATTCATCAACGGTACGTCCAACATATCGTTCGTTACCTGGAATAGGTGTCGCGGCAATAATAACCGTATCCCCTGGCAAAATATCAACTTTACGATGAGTTGAGCGTGCCATACGCGTAAGCGCGGACATTGGTTCTCCTTGACTGCCTGTACACAAAATAACTACACGATCAGCAGCAAGCTTATTTACTTCTTCAGGCTCAATAAGCATACCTTCTGGAATGTTTAAGTATCCAAGATCTGAAGCGATACCAACAACGTTAACCATGCTGCGACCAACTACTGCAATTTTTCGTTTAGTTGCAATCGCTGCATTAATAATTTGTTGGATACGGTGAACGTTAGAAGCAAAAGTTGCTACAACAACACGTTGAGTCGATTTGCGGAAAATATCTTCAAGCTCCTCACCAACATTGCTTTCCGATGGTGTGTAGCCCGGACGTTCAGCATTTGTACTGTCTGACAACAATGCCAATACACCGCGACTTCCAATCTCAGCAATACGTTGTAAATCCGCAAATTGCTCATTCACTGGTGTGTGGTCAAATTTGAAGTCACCTGTATGAACAACGACACCTTCAGGTGTATCCAAACTTACACCTACAGAATCTGGAATACTATGATTTGTTTTGAAGAAGCTTGCATGAATCGCTCCAAGTTGAAGCTCAGAGTCAGCGTTAATCAATATACGCTTAGTCTCACCAAGCAATCCTGCTTCTTTAAGCTTACCTTCAATTAATCCCATAGTAAGTTTTGTTGCATATAGCGGTACATTAAGATGCTTAAGTACGTATGGCAAACCACCGATGTGATCTTCATGACCATGTGTAATTAGAATTGCGCGAACCTTATCGCGATTTTCTGTTAAATATGAAATATCTGGAATTACAATGTCTATTCCGAGCATATCCTCTTCCGGGAATTTAAGCCCTGAATCAATGACAACAATATCATTGTTGTATTGAATAACGTACATGTTTTTTCCGATTTCGCCTACTCCGCCTAGTGCAAATATGAGCAGCTTATCCTGGATGTTCTTCTTTGACAAGTGTATCTATACCTCCTACAAAATGTTATATACATTTTATTGATCTATTTGTTTCCTAATGCTGAAGATTGTTTTATGGCAAAACAAAAACAATTATAGTCATATTTGTTGTTTACGTCAGATGCCGCTCTGACGGTTACTTCCCATTTCAAAACAATTGCCGCACCCAGTCACTTGTGTTCATTATACATGATGAAAAAGATGGAATACAAGTAATAGAAGTGAAACCAATGAAACTAATTATGAATAGGCTTCCCAAAAAAATAAAACCGATGCTTTTCGCATCGGCTGTAGGCGTAATGATTCACTATTTTATGAGAGCAATTGAGTTCAATTCGCGTAAAAAATGTGCTTCTAATTCGGTCACTGTTACAAGTGGGAGCCTGACTCCACCAACTGGAAGACCCTTCAAACCAAGCACATACTTAACTGCCACTGGATTTGGAACCGGATGCGGACAAAAAAACAATCCTTTAAAATACGGGAACAACTTGCCGTTCAGACGAGCTGCTTCCTCAACATTTCCATTTAAATATGCAGTAATTAATTCCTTCATCTCTCCACCAACGATGTGAGCAGCAACACTAACGATACCATATGCACCAATCGCTAATGCAGGCAGTGTAGCGGCATCGTCTCCGGTATACACTTTGAAGCCTGCAGGAGCACTTCTTAAAATTAGCGTTAGCTGTTCTAGCGTCGCACAATCTTTTGTAGCAATGATATTGTTGATTTCTGCTAAACGAAGTGTCGTTTCAACAGAAATATTAACGGCTGTGCGGCCTTCCACATTATACAAAATAATAGGAAGCTTGGTTGACTCTGCAATGGCTTTAAAATGTTGGTACAAGCCTTCCTGAGTTGGACGGTTGTAGTACGGCGCAACAACTAAAATGCCATCTACACCACATGCTTCCGCTTCCTTCGTCAAGTGGATAGAATGTGCTGTATTGTTGCTACCCGTTCCAGCAATAACTTTGCAACGGCCTGCTGCATGTTTCACAACAAATCGAAATAGCTCGAGCTTTTCATCTTCTGACAGAGTTGGTGACTCACCGGTTGTTCCGGAAACAACCAAACTATCACTCTTCTGTTCATCAATTAAATAATCGATAAGCTCCCCTGTAGTTTGCCAATCTATTTGCCCTTCTACATCAAACGGGGTCACCATGGCGGTTATCAATCTTCCGAATTCCATCTGGACGTCCTCCTCCAAGGTTTGCAAAACAAACCTAAATCGTAAGCATTAGCATAGGTTTGTTGGATAACCTACTTCGAAAATCAATATTTTCTATTGCGTGTACTGGATCTAATTAGAGGTGTAAATCGAACTTCGCATGGAGCGCGCGAAGCGCAGGGACCATATCTGTTTCAAGTACCAATACCCAGATGGTCGTATTTGAATCGGCTGATTGCATAATCAATATGCCTTGCTCTGTTAATGCTTCTACAATTCGTGCCATTACTCCTGGCTCACCATTCATGCCGCCGCCAATTACCGAAATTTTCGCACAACCTTGGACAGCATGAGGTGCAAATCCACATTCTGTCAGTAAGTATACTGCTCTTTCAGTATCATGATCGAATACGGTATACACTGCACCACTTGGAGTTACATTAATAAAATCAACACTTATATGATGTCTCGCCATCGTCTGGAACACTTGCAGCTGCATATCATTACGTCCTTCAATTGCTCCAACGGAAATTTGTGTGACACCGTTAACATGAGCAATTCCTGTCACATGACGATCTTGTACAAGAAGTTCTGCCCGATCAGATAATGAATCTGTCACCAATGTTCCTGGGTCATCCGAAAAAGTAGAACGCACTCTCAGCGGGATGCGAGCTTGTGCAGCAACTTCCACTGCCCTGGGATGAATAACTTTGGCGCCTTGTCTAGCCATATTGCAAATTTCTGCATAACTGACAATAGCTAAATGCTTAGCCTCCGTTACGATTCGAGGGTCTGCAGTCAAAATACCGCTTACGTCTGTATAAATATCTACCCGTTCTGCTCTCAGTGCCGCACCAAGAGCTGTTGCGGTCGTATCGCTTCCTCCACGTCCAAGGGTAGTAACGTCACCAAGTGGCGTTATCCCTTGAAAACCAGTCACAATAACGACCGAACCAGCCTGCAGGTGTTCAACCAGCTTTTCCGGCTGAATTCTTTTAATTCTAGCTCCGCCAAATTGTTCATCGGTTATAATACCCGCTCCTCCGCCGGTTAAAGCTGTAGCTGGTATTCCCCGCGAATTGAGTAAACTGCAAAAAGCGGCCGCGGAAATAATTTCTCCGCAGCCTAGCAACATATCAAGCTCGCGAGCAGGAAGTGCATTTCCATTGTCACGTATGAGCCCAAGCAAAGTATCTGTCGCATAAGGTTCTCCCTTGCGACCCATTGCAGAGACGACAACAACAACAGAATATCCATTGTCCCGCTCCCTCATTATATGATGAATGGCGCGTTCTCTGGCATATTCGGTAGACAGTGATGTCCCCCCGAACTTCTGAATCAGGATTCGCATATCGTCAGCCTCCATCATCTACGAAAAGACGAAAGCAGCGTTATACCCGGTGTTTATCCCATTAACCCTTTGCGATATGTTCTGCGATTTGAACGGCGTTCCATGCTGCGCCTTTGAGCAGGTTGTCGGAGACGATCCACATATTAAGACCACGCTCATGTCCGAGATCGCGTCTTAAACGGCCCACAAAAACATCAGGTTTTCCTGCTGCTTCAGTTGCAAGCGGGTATAGCTGATTAGCGGGATCATCAACAAGGGTAACGCCCGGTGCATCCGCCAACAGCTGCTTGACATCTTCCAGTTCATAATTATTTTTCAATTCCACATAAACGGATTCCGAATGACCATATACGACTGGAATTCTGACGCAAGTCGCTGTTACTTCAATGGATTCATCGCCCATTATTTTTTTCGTTTCGCGAACCATTTTCATTTCTTCAAGCGTATAGCCATTCTCTTGGAACTTATCAATCTGAGGAATTGCATTGAATGCGATCTGATGTTTAACTGGCAAAGATCCTACAGGCAAAATATCAGCATTCACTGGTTCACCTGCAAGTACTGCACTAGTTTGACGAATCATTTCGTCAATAGCGCGAGCGCCTGCACCAGACACAGCTTGATAAGTAGATACGATTATACGAGAAATACCGTAACGATCCTGCAATGGTTTAAGTGCTGCCACCATTTGGATTGTTGAACAGTTCGGGTTAGCAATAATCCCTTTGTGTTCTGCCACTTTCTCGATATTAACTTCTGGAACTACAAGCGGAGTATTCTCATCCATACGATAAGCATTTGTGTTGTCTATACATACAGCACCATGTTCAACTGCATGTGGAGCAAGTGCTTTCGTTACATCTCCGCCAGCACTGAACAAAGCAATATCAATACCCTTGAAGCTGTCCGGCGTTGCTTCCTTAACCGTAAACTCCTGGCCCTTAAACGTAATTTTGGTACCTGCAGAACGAGCAGACGATAGTAGTGTTAGTTCATTGATAGGGAAATTTCTCGATTCGAGTAACTTCAATATTTGTTCTCCTACTGCGCCTGTTGCTCCTACTACAGCAACGTTAAACAACTTCTGATTCGACATATACTGTCGTCTCCCCTCTGTATCATATGAATGTTATAAATGCCGTTCAATTAGCAGCGGCTGTAGCTGTTTCCCATGAAGGGCAGCTTCGCACGCTTCCAAAACCATATCCATTCTAGCAACCAAAGAATTCGGTTTCTGAACAGGATTGTCTTGACCAAACGGCACAAAATAAATATGTTTAGCTACTAATAGCTTCGCTATGTTAGCAGCATTCAACCCAAGACCATCATTCGTCGAAATCGCAAGTACTAACGGTCTGCAATTGCGCATTTGTGCCTTCGCCGCCATTAGAACTGCACTATCGGTAATCGCATTAGCCAATCGACTTGTCGTGTTGCCTGTACATGGCGCAATAACAAGCACATCTAGCAGCTTTGAGGGCCCTAGCGGCTCCGCTTGAACAATTGTAGAAATAATCTGATTTCCGGTAATAGAAGTTAGTTGCTCTTGCCATTCCTTAGCTGTACCGAACCGAGTATCCGTTGTGATTAGAGTATTCGACACAATCGGCACGACATTCGCGCCTGCATCGACAAACCGCTTAATCTCCGGCATTACCTCGGCGAACGTGCAGTGGGAACCTGACAACGCATAACCTACCGTAATTCCATTCCAATTCATATTCCATTCCCCCGCTTAATCGTATCATCCAAGATCAACTGACTTAAGCATTCCGCTATAATACGACCAGCTGTTTTCGGTGCCACAATACCGGGGAGTCCGGGTGCAAGCATCGCCTTAATACCACGCTTCTCAGCGAAACGAAAATCCGTTCCACCTGGCTTTGACGCAAGGTCAATAATGACGGCTCGCGATGGTAAATTAGCTATAATTTGCGCTGTGACTATCATAGTCGGAATTGTATTAAAAAGCAAGTCAATATTGCCTGAATTTTGCAATAAACTACCCATGTAGAAAGGCTCGAACCCCATTTCTGATGCTCTTGCAAAGTGCTCGGAGCGCCTAACTCCAACCTTTACTTTAGCCCCTAATCCTTGTAATACACGTGCCATTGTAAACCCTGTTCTACCAAATCCAAGCACCATCGATTCAGAACCATGAATCGTAATGTCTGTATGCTGAATGGCCATCATTAATGCACCTTCTGCAGTTGGTATCGAATTGTATATAGCGACATCATCTCGATCAAACAACTCAACCAGCTTAAGATTTCTCCCCTCGCATAGTTGACGTAAATAAGGTTTAGCCATTCCTGTATAGACTGTGCAATGTGACGGCAACGCCGCCATATGCTTCTCCGTAAGCTTGAGCTCGCGATCGCTGAACACAGTATGAATAAGACCTTGATCATCTGTTCCAACCGCTGGCAGCAGCAGGGCGTCTACAGTTTCGAACAGCGTTTCATCGAACTCTGCATGTACGGCGCCGTCCAATGACGAATGCAGACCATCGAAGCCGCACACAGTAATGGAAGCATCCAATCCGCTTAGCTTCCTTATCACCTCTAGCTGCCTCGCATCGCCACCAAGCAGAAGCACTTGAACGCCTGTTAGCATCAGGCATCACTCCCTTCTGGCAAATAGATATAGACCATCTTATGCTTTCGCCCAAAGCGGGGTGAGGATTCCATGGCACAAAAAAAGATCGAGGCTTAAAAAGCCCCGATCTTCTTCATTATTTAACTCCAGTATGACCAAATCCGCCAGCACCACGCACCGTATCCGGAAGCTCATCAGCCTCTTCAATCGTCACGACAGGAACAAGCTGGAATACCATTTGTGCAATTCGCTCACCACGAGTGATCGTGAATGGCTCTGTGCCCAAGTTAGCCAGTAATACTTTTACTTCACCGCGATAATCTGCATCAATTGTTCCCGGTGAGTTTAGACAAGTAATGCCATGTTTATAAGCTAATCCGCTTCTTGGTCTTATTTGAGCTTCAAGCTCTATTGGCATTGCCATTGCGAAACCCGTAGGGATTAGTGTTCTAGCCCCTGGCTCCAAAATGAACGGTTCAGCAACAGCCGCTTGTAGATCAAAGCCTGCTGCCCACTCTGACATTTTGCGTGGAATTGCAATATCTTCATTGCCTTCTAGTCTCTTAAACAATACCTGGTACAAATTGATTCCTCCTTAATTTTGCTGCGTCCTTATCTGTGGAACCAACCATAGCCACGGCAAAAGGTACAGATAACAATCGTTTAGTCACTTCGCGGATATCGTCCATATCAACTTTGTTTATACGATTAAGCAGTTCATCAAGTGTATAATGGTGCCCGATCATAAGCTCATTTTTGCCCATTCTATTCATACGGCTGCTTGTGCTCTCCAAACTCAAGATGAGAGAACCTTTTAGCTGTTCTTTACCGCGATGCAATTCATCTGCTCCAAGTCCATTTACTGATAGTTCATGAAGCTGCTCCATCGTCAAATCCATCACATCTTTTGTTTGTTTCGGCGCAGTACCTGCATAGATCGTAAACAGTCCTGAATCAGCATAGCCCATATGATAGGAATAAACAGAGTATGCAAGTCCCCGCTTCTCCCTAATTTCCTGGAACAATCGAGAACTCATCCCGCCGCCTAAAGCATTGTTGAGTAGAATCATCGCATACAACTGAGGATCCTTGTTTGAGCATCCAGGGAATGTGAGACAAATGTGATTTTGCTCTGTCTTCTTCTTGTAAAAGATATAGTCCCCTTTGAACGATGGGACTTCGATTAGCTGAGGTTCAGAATGTAAATTAAATCCGCCGAAATAGGTTTCCAACAGCTCCAAAATGTTTGATTCCTCTACATTTCCGGCTACGCTAATGACCGTGTTTTCAATCGTATAACGTTCTTTCATATAGTTTTTGAGCGTTTCACCAGTCATCTCTGCCAATCTATCCTTCAACCCTAAAATGGAATAGGCAAGAGGATGATCACCAAACGAAGCACGTGAAGACTCATCATGTACTTTATCGTCAGGTGTATCTTCGTACATCGAAATTTCCTCAAGAATAACGTTTTTCTCTTTGGCAAGTTCAGCATCATCGAATTGTGAGTTGAAGAACATATCTGAGAGTGCATCCACAGCAATAGGCAAATGCTCATCTAACACTTTTGCAAAATAGCAAGTATACTCCTTTGCCGTAAACGCATTTACGTTGCCTCCAATACCGTCGAACAGATCTGCGATATCTTTTGCTGTGCGCTTCTCAGTTCCTTTAAACAACATATGTTCGATGAAATGGGAAATACCGTTATTTTCTACTGTCTCATTACGCGAACCTGTTTTTATCCAAATGCCGAATGAAACGGATCGTACCGTTGGAATTTTTTCGACGACGACGCGTAATCCGTTGCTAAGCGTATATTTGTTCATAAAGCGTCCTCCTAATTAAACATGAATGATATCACTATATCAGAATACGTTTGCTCCCTCAACAAGGGGGGCGATCCGTTCAGACGAAAGCGTCTCGCTTACCGTCCCAATTACATAGCCCTTTGTCTTCGCACTATCTATCATTCCAGCTAAAGCATCACGAGTTGTAGCGGTAGGATGCATAAGTATGAGTGCCCCTGGCTCTAACTTCGCAGATATTTTGCGAATAACAGATGCAGCAGGAGGTTTCCTCCAATCAACCGTATCGATTGTCCAGAGTACCGTTTGCAAACCTTGCTCTCTAGCAATTTGTAGCGTTGCTGCATTGAATGATCCTGATGGAGGAGCAAACCATTTATTTTCAACATTTAATAATTGCTTGAGCAGATCTTCTGTTTTGGCAATTTGGTTATACTGTTCCGTATGTCCCAAATTGCTCATATCAGGATGAGAGTATGCATGATTGGACATCTCATGACCTGCTTCTTGTATTTTCTTTGCTATGTCCACATTTTTTTTGAGCCAGCTGCCATCTAGAAAAAAGGTCGCTTTTACGCCTTTTTCCTCCAATGTTATTAATATTGGATCAATATATTCGTTACCCCAAGCAACATTAATCATAAGTGAAATCATGCTCTTATTGGGATTGCCTCGATAAATCGGTTGAGGTCCTAATTGTTCAAGTTTAATTTGCGGTTCAATTTCTTTGTAACGATAAGGAATCGCATCAGCACCTGGTGATCGAAGTGCAGCATTGTACGTTTTTTCGATATCAACAACCAGTCCATTATAACCAGGTATCGCGCGCCATATACGATCGATTCTAGCATCTACCGGCGGTATTGATTTTGATTCTGCTTCCGCAACAATAGCGTCGTACAGTTCCTTCTTTTCATGATCCGTTAAAGGATGTCCTCCGCTAAAAACCGCGATAGCATCACCGGCTTTTACTGTCGATATAAAGTTGCTTACATCACCGTTCATTTTGATAAAAACAAGCATCATTAGCATCGTTGCCGCAATAAGAGCGGCTTTCTTTATCTTCATGTGTTCCACCCCAAATCTGCCAGTCGCATGACGGTATGAAGCTGAACGTAATCATGCGCTTATGAAGCAATGTATGATGGGATGGACAAGATTATGTCGCCAAAAAAACAAAAAGAGACAGATAAACTCTGACTCTTTGGTAATGTCTTAAGTTGTAGCGAACTTATTAGGATTGTGCTGGAACGTCTGGAGTAAGGAGTACTTTGCGTGACAAATTAATTCTGCCCTGCTGGTCAATCTCCGTTACTTTAACCGTAATTTGATCACCAATACTAACGACGTCTTCACATTTAGCAACTCTATCCGCAGATAGTTGTGAAATATGAACAAGACCGTCTTTATTAGGCAAGATCTCTACGAACACGCCAAACTTCTCAATGCGTTTCACCGTACCAAGATAAATCTCTCCGATGACAACTTCCTTCACGATTCCTTCGATAATCGCTTTTGCTTTTTGGTTCATCTCTTCGTTGGAAGATGCGATAAATACCATACCATCTTGCTCGATATCGATTTTCACGCCAGTTTCCTCGATGATTTTGTTAATAATTTTGCCGCCTGCGCCGATAACATCACGGATTTTGTCCGGATTGATGCGAAGAGTCAAAATTTTAGGTGCGTATTTAGACAGGTTCGTACGAGGTGTAGTCATCACTTCAAGCATTTTGCCCAAAATGTGGATCCGTCCTTGACGCGCTTGCTCTAATGCTTGCTCCAAGATTTCACGGTTGATGCCCTCGATCTTGATGTCCATTTGAATCGCAGTTACGCCTTCAGCAGTACCTGCAACTTTAAAGTCCATATCGCCGAGGTGATCTTCCATACCTTGAATATCAGACAAAATAGCGAAATGGTCGCCGTCTTTTATCAATCCCATTGCGATACCTGCAACTGGTGCTTTAATCGGAACGCCCGCATCCATCAAAGCAAGCGTGCTTGCGCAAATACTAGCTTGGGATGAGGAACCGTTTGATTCCAGCACTTCTGATACAAGGCGGATTGCGTAAGGGAAATCAGCTTCAGAAGGAATAACCTTCGACAACGCACGCTCTCCAAGTGCACCGTGACCAATTTCTCTGCGGCCTGGAGGACGTAATGGACGCGCTTCACCAACGCTGAATGGTGGGAAGTTATAATGGTGCATGAAACGTTTTGTTTCTTCCGGCGAAACGCCATCCAAAATTTGAACATCGCCCATTGCGCCAAGCGTACAGATGCTGAGTGCTTGAGTTTGACCACGTGTAAACAGACCTGATCCGTGAGTACGCGGCAATAGCGCAACATCACAATCAATTGCACGAATCTCTTCCAAAGCTCGTCCATCTGGGCGTACTTTATCATGAGAAATAAGGCGACGAACCTCTTCCTTCACGATATCATACAATACTTCCTTAACATCACCGATCAGTTCCGGCGTTTCCGCATATTGCTCTTCGAAATGTGTAACAGCATCACTGTTCACAGCGTCGATAGCTTCTTGACGGGCATGCTTTTCTTGAACTTTAATCGCTTCTACCAAGCGAGCAGACGCGAAAGCACGAACATCACCATTAACGATTTCGTTTACGGTATGTAGCTTAACTTCCATTTTCTCTTTACCAGCTACTGCTTGAAGCTCTTCAATTTTTGCTACGATGCCTTTAATTGCATCATGACCAAACATAATTGCTTCAAGAATAACGGATTCAGAAACTTCGTTAGCTTCCGCTTCAACCATCATAATTGCATCTTTTGTACCAGAGACTACAACGAAAATATCAGTTGCTTCCGTTTGCTCCACGGTTGGGTTAATAACGAATTCGCCATTAACACGGCCAACGATAACTCCACCAATCGGACCACTAAAAGGTACATCTGAAATCGATAGTGCAGCAGAAGTACCGATCATTGCAGCGATTTCAGGTGAACAATCTTGATCCACGCTCATTACGATATTAGCGATTTGAACATCATTACGGAAGCCTTCCGGGAACAATGGACGAATCGGTCTGTCTGTAAGGCGGCTGGAAAGAATCGCTTTTTCACTTGGTCTTCCTTCACGCTTAATGAAGCCGCCAGGAATTTTACCAACTGCATACATGCGTTCTTCATAGTTGACTGTAAGCGGGAAGAAATCCAAATCCTTTGGACCCGAAGATGCAGTAACTGTACACAATATAACCGTTTCGCCGTAACGAACTGTTACAGATGCGTTCGCTTGTTTAGCTAGACGGCCTGTCTCTATAATAAGTGGTCTTCCGCCTAACGTCGTTTCAATACGATGAATCATTTAAGTCCCTCCTTTTCCTATTACAAAAAGCAACCCGAGTCCCCATATCCAGTTTTTCCGGATGGCGAGATCATCAGGTTGCTTTTCATGACGCATGTTTAACGGCGTAGGCCGAGTTTTTCGATCAATGCGCTGTAACGTCTAACGTCTTTGTTTTTCAAGTAAGCAAGTAGCTTACGGCGTTGACCGACCATCTTGAGCAAACCACGACGGGAATGGTGATCTTTCTTGTGCTCCCGTAGATGTTGAGTCAAGTTAACGATGTTTTCCGTAAGGATAGCAACTTGAACTTCTGGAGACCCCGTATCACTTGCGTGAGTTTTGTGAGTATCGATAAGCTCATGTTTACGTTCTTGAGTAATTGCCATTATTCTCCAACTCCTTCATAATAATCGCCATTAGCCTCGAAACCGACACTCTGATCGGACAACCAAGCTAAGGTTAAGTTTGTGAATGTATGTTTACTTCCTAAGAAAGCAAATGTCCATCACAACGTTTTATAGTATAGCATACGGGATAGTACCTTGTCGAGAAGGACGAACTAAAGCTCCCCCAACAGCTCCTTGGCTGTCGCAGAATCAGCCGCGATTTGTGCAATTAAGTCAGCAATAGCATTAAACTTCTGCTCTGGCCTAATGAAAGCTATAAATTGGACCTTCATTTCTTTGCCGTAAATATCCTCATCAAAATTAAACAAATGTGCTTCCATTACTGGCTTAACATCTGCTTTATTGAAGGTAGGCTTCATACCATGATTTAATACGCCGCCATGAGGAATTCCGTCAATCCAAGCTATTACTGCATAGACACCTAAACGAGGTGAAACATACCGATCATGAAGCTCTAGGTTCGCTGTAGGAAAACCGATCGTTCTTCCCCGTCCATCACCGTGCACGACAGTTCCAACGACTTCATATGATCGACCAAGCAATAAGCTCACCATCTCAAGATTTCCCTGTTCGAGCGAATCTCTTGTGTAGGTGCTGCTTACTTTAGTGCCATCTTCGAACAACGGCTCTATGATTGACACTGCAATGTCCGGCTTGCCCAACTCACGAAGTACTTCTGCATTTCCTAGCCCTTTACTTCCGAATGTAAAGTCAAAGCCGATTACCGCATGTTTTACTCCTAGCGGTCGAAGTACTTCATCAACAAATTCATTAGGTAGCATTGCTGCAAATGTTAAATCAAATTGCATGACGAATACAATATCAACACCTAATTGGGCAAACAAATCCATCTTTTTCTGAAAAGGAGTTAAACAACTATAGTATTGATCACCATGTCCAAGAACTTCCTTAGGATGAGGAGCGAAGGTCAATACCGCAGAGAGCATGTCCGTGTCTTTAGCAAAAGAAATTGCTTCGTTCACGACGTTCTGATGTCCTCTGTGCACGCCGTCAAAATGACCGATCGCTATGGAAATCGGCTTAGCCAGTGATAACGTTGTTGCATTCAATAAAGGATAAGATAAAGGAATAATTTCCACCGCTGACACACCTGCATTTCTAGATAAACTTTAGATAGCTTTAGTTAAATACTTTAACTGGTCTCAGCAGCATTCCTTCGACATCCGACTGGAATATGCCAAGAAACAGTTGTGATGAATCGTATATACGGAGTAATCTGCCTTGTTTCCAATCGCCAGACTCAAGCGTTGCTTGAGACAAAGGCACCTTTTGTCCGCGAAGCACTTGCACTGCCGTTGAAGATGAAACATGAGCTTTGTCAATATGCGTGATCGCTTCATCCGCTGCTATCAAATGTTCCTCAAGCTTACCTTCTTGAAGTAGTTCTTCAATCTGAGCAAGTGTCAGACAACTCTCTGTCTCAATCCCACCCGACATTGTCCGAGTGAGCTTAGCCATAGTTGCAGGAAGCCCAAGAGCTTTACCGATATCAACACATAAAGTACGTATATAGGTTCCTTTGGAGCATACAGCCGAAAACGTAATTTCCGGCTCATCAAGCTCAAGGTTCACTTTAAGCAATTTAATTTCATGTATCGTTACCGTTCTAGATTTCCGCTCAACCGTCTTACCTTCTCTAGCCAGTTCATATAAACGTTTACCGTCTATCTTTAGTGCCGAGAACATTGGAGGAACCTGTTCGATGTTGCCAACGAACCGCTCTAGAACAGCTTTAATTTCTGCTTCAGTTATCGTGCCAACAGGCTGACGATCAATAACTTCACCAGTCATATCTTCAGTGTCCGTTGCAATACCAAGCTTTAGAACTGCTTCATAAGCTTTTGGCCGCTCCTGAACATATTCCACAACTCGCGTTGACCGTCCCAAACAGAGTGGAAGTACTCCGGTTACCATAGGATCAAGCGTACCCGTATGCCCGATTCGCTTCATCTTAAGCAGCCGTCTCACTTTTGCTACTACATCATGGGAAGTCCAGCCTTCAGGCTTCCAAACTGCCAAAATGCCGTCCATTTGCTACACCAACGCCTTTCTTACTGCTTCAACGAGTACTTTTATCGCTTCAGGTAGTGGACCTTCAAGTCTACAACCTGCCGCACGAACATGTCCGCCGCCGCCGAATGATTGAGCAATAGCTGCTACATCAGCCTTGCCTGCAGAACGCAGACTTGCTTTTATAGCGCCGTCGTTAGCTTCTTTAAACAAAATTCCAACCTCTACCCCATCGACGTTGAGAGCATAGTTAACGATTCCTTCGAGATCATCAGGAACAGCGTCGCAATCCTTAATGTCATCTTTGCCAATATAAAGCCAGCCGATTTCCAAATTTTCACTAAAGGTTAGCCTGCTAAGTGCCATCTGCAATAGCTTAAGCTTTGCAAGTGTCATCTTCTCAAGCAAAATATCTGCAAGCTTATTGCCAGAAACCCCTATCGCAAGTAAATTTGAAGCAATCTGCATCACTCTCGGACTAGTGTTGGAATATCTAAATCCTCCGGTGTCCGTTAACAATCCGGTGTAGATAGCATTCGCACAATTAAGATCCGGCTCAAGTCCCGCTCTTTCGATCAAGTCATACAGTATTTCTACTGTAGCGGCCGCATCTGGCCGAATCACATTCACTGTGCCAAATCCGTTATTGGTCGGGTGATGATCGATATTAAGCAGCTTGCAGTCATTTGGGAAGATGTCAGCAACTTCGCCGATTCTCCGGAAATCTGCGCAATCGATCGCAATTACAGCATCGAACGTCAGCTCGGGCCGTCCGCTTTTAAAGGATATGATACGGTCAAAGTGATTCAAGTAGCTCAATCTGGAAGGCAGTTCGCTTTCGTTCACAAGCACTGACTTTTTCCCCAGTCGCTCGAGCAGCCAACTGACGACTACTGTTGAGCTAATGGCATCCCCATCCGGCTGCACATGAGATACAACAAGGAATGAGGCATTGTTCTTCATAAAGTCCAATGCCTCATCTAGTTGCTCTATATAGTTGACGTGCGCCGTCACTTGACGTCATCCTTGCTTTTGATATCGCTGATAATCGACTCGATTCGGCTTCCATACTCAATGCTGTTGTCAAACTTGAACAGTAACTCAGGTGTATGACGAAGCTTCATACGTTTGCCTAGCTCAGAACGAAGGAAGCCGTTAGCGCGAGCTAGCGCTTTTAGTGCTTCTTCCTTCTGTTCGTCGCTGCCAAGAACACTCAAATAAACTTTAGCTTGCGATAAGTCGCTGGTCGTTTCTACACCTGTTAAAGTAATAAAACCGATACGCGGATCTTTAAGCTCCATTTGAATAATTTGGCTCAGCTCTTTTTTAATTTGTTCGCTTACTCTTCCTACACGAATCTTTGCCATGCTATATTCACCTCTCTACCGTCTCCATGATGAACGCTTCGATAATATCTCCCTCTTTAATATCACTAAAGCGATCAAGTGTTATACCACACTCGTAACCTTGGGAAACTTCTTTAGCATCATCCTTAAAGCGTTTCAAGGACTCAATCTTACCGGTATAAACGACGATACCACCACGAACGACACGAGCTTCTGCTGCACGAGTAATTTTACCGTCGATAATCATACTACCAGCAATTGCCCCAACTTTCGTAACTTTAAATACGTTACGAACTTCAGCATGACCGATAACAACTTCTTTGAAGATCGGATCAAGCATACCCTTCATCGCTTGCTCAATCTCATCGATTACGTTATAGATGATGCGGTGCATACGTACATCTACCTTCTCTTGACCGATAGTTGCTTCTGCTTGAGGATCAGGACGAACGTTAAATCCGATAACAATAGCATTCGAAGCGGATGCAAGAATAATATCCGATTCCGTAATTGCGCCAACGCCGCTATGGATGATTTTTACACGTACGCCTTCTACTTCGATTTTCGCAAGAGAGCCTTTTAGTGCTTCAGATGAACCTTGAACATCCGCTTTAATAATAACGTTCAGTTCTTTAACTTCGCCATCTTTGATATGAGTAAATAGATCTTCCAAAGTAACGCGAGTATTTGCACCGATTTCTGATTGACGATGTTTAATGGAACGAC
This sequence comes from Paenibacillus sp. L3-i20, assembly GCF_022180385.2. Lineage (GTDB taxonomy): Bacteria > Bacillota > Bacilli > Paenibacillales > Paenibacillaceae > Pristimantibacillus. The sequence continues at coordinate 479,302 of NZ_BQME02000002.1, read as the reverse complement.
GATCAGCAATAGCACGTGCTTTCCGCTCATCTTCAAACACCATAAACGGATCGCCAGCTTGTGGAACTTCAGTCAAACCAGTGATTTCAACTGGAGTGGAAGGACCTGCTTCTTTCATACGGCGGCCACGGTCATTGACCATAGCTCTTACACGGCCAAAGCAATTTCCTGCTACGAAAGCATCCCCAACTTTAAGTGTTCCATGTTGAACGAGAATACGTGCAACTGGACCTTTACCTTTGTCAAGTTCAGCTTCGATTACTGTTGCTCTTGCACGTTTGTTCGGGTTCGCTTTAAACTCGTTTACTTCTGAAACAAGAAGAATCATTTCAAGCAAACCTTCGATGCCGATTCGTTGCTTAGCGGACACTTCAACGAAGATTGTGTCTCCGCCCCACTCTTCCGGAACTAGCTCGTAGCTAGTCATTTCTTGCTTAATTTTATCTACATCAGCAGCTGGCTTATCAATTTTGTTGACAGCAACAATGATTGGTACGCCTGCAGCTTTTGCATGGTTGATTGCTTCTATCGTTTGAGGCATAATGCCGTCATCAGCAGCAACAACGATAATCGTAATATCTGTAACTTGAGCACCACGAGCACGCATAAGCGTAAACGCTTCGTGACCAGGTGTATCAAGGAACGTAATTTTCTTACTATTAATTTCGACTTGGTATGCACCGATATGTTGTGTAATACCGCCTGCTTCGCCGCCTGTTACATTCGTTTGGCGAATAGCATCGAGCAATGTTGTTTTACCATGATCGACGTGACCCATAATCGTAACAACTGGAGGACGAACGCTCAAGTTCTCTTCCTCGTCTGTTTCTTCAACAGTTTCGAAGGAATCTTCTTCAATCGGAATTTTCACTTCTACCTCTACTCCGTAATCGCCTGCAAGCAACATAATTGCATCCATATCAATTTCTTGATTGATTGTTGCCATTACGCCTAGGAATAGAAGCTTTTTGATAACTTCGGAAGCATCTTTATGAAGCAACTTCGCAAGTTCGCCAACCGTCATAGTACCGCGAACGATAATTTTCTTAGGCGTGTTGTCGATTTTTTCACGAGGAGGCTGATTACTTTGTTGGTATTTACCATTGCGACCTTTACCGCCGCGATTGTTATTGTTACCTTTATAGCCGCCACCCGGACGTCCATCTTCAAAACGCTTTTGGCCTTGGTTGCTGTTACGGCCATTTTTGTTAGCTGCGTTTCTATCGTCTGAACCAGTACGAGGTGAAGTTGCTCTGGACTCAAAGCTACGGTTTTGACCTTGAGCTGCTGGAGCAGGACGAGAACCTGTGCTACCTTGGCCACCACGATTTGCTCCGCCGCCTTGACCTTGACCACCAGACGGTCTGTTTCCGCCGCCTTGTGAGAAGCCGCCTGGACGGCTGCCACCAGTTGATGAAGAACCAGCTGGACGACTGTTACCGCCAGTTGATGAAGAACCTGCCGGACGGCTACTGCCCTGACCTGACGGACGATTACCTTGACCACCTGAAGGACGATTGCCTTGACCAGCTGGACGACTTCCCTGTTGACCTTGACCTGAAGGACGATTACCTTGTCCTTGACTCGCCGGACGAGTCGATTGAGATGAAGCTGTTGTTGAAGATGCAGCTGCAGGTGTTGAAGCTTGTGCAGGTGCTTGAGTTGTAGCTTGTGTTTGCTGTGGCTTTTGCTCACCTTGTTGCTCTGATTGTGGAGTTTTCGTATTAATGGAATTCATTGTCCCCTGTCTATCTTGAGTTTTGTTCGTCGTTGATGCCTGTTGCTGAGTTGCGGACGGGCGATTTACCGCTGGTGGAGCAGACGATACGGATGCTCCACTGCTTTCTTGCGCACGTTTAGCCGCCGCATTAGCTTTTATATCCCGGAAGAAACCCTCTACCTTATGAACCATTTCATTTTCCATAACGCTCATATGGTTGTTAACAGGTAAGCTTAATCGTTTAAGAATGGTGATAATTTCCTTGCTGCTCATATTGAGGTTCTTTGCATACTCATAAACGCGAAGCTTATCTTTATTGTCTTTGCTCTCCTGTTTGTTGCTCAATAGGATCCACCCCCGTATTTTGGCTCAGATTACTTCTAATCATTTTTCCGAAGTGCATATCTGTTACCGCAAGCACAACGCGTTCGGACTTGCCAATCGCCTTTCCTAGCTGCTCTCGGTCGAATGCTTCGGCGAGTTGTATTCCGTAGGTGCTGCATTTGTCTCTAAATTTCTTCTTCGTATTATCAGAAGCATCATTGGCGATAATCACCAGATAAACCTTCTTAGCTCTAACAGCTTTCAGAACAATCTCGTCACCCGTTATAAGCTTCCCAGCACGCATAGCCATTCCAAGCTGCGATAGCGTCTTGTTAGGTTTCATCCTGCGTCAGCTCCTTGGCTGCGATGAATTGATCTTCAACCGCTATAAATTCTTTTTCTAGCTCATCATATATGTGCTCGCCGACAGGTTGTTTCAATGCCCTATCAAGCGCCTTTGTTTTTTTTGCAAGTTTAAAACAACCCAATTTGCCACATAAATAAGCGCCTCGGCCCGCCTTCTTGCCAGTTAGATCGATCCCGACCTCATCGGCCGGTGTGCGCACGATACGAATAAGCTCCTTCTTCGGCATCATTTCCTGACAAGCGACGCATTTGCGAAGCGGTACTTTTCTCGGTTTCATCGTACACCCTCCTCTGCCGCATGTAATGTCGTCCTCGTACTAATCGATGGAAACAGAGTCCTGATGCATCGTTCCCGTTGCAGACTTCGGACGACCATATTCCTGTTCGGCCTGTGCTTCACTCTTGATATCAATCTTCCAGCCTGTTAGCTTCGCAGCCAAACGAGCATTCTGACCTTTAATACCAATTGCAAGTGAAAGCTGGTAATCAGGAACAATTACACGAGCCATCTTCTCTTGCTCGAATACGATAACTTCAAGCACTTTGGATGGACTTAGTGCGTTAGCCACATATTCTTCCACACTTTCAGACCAACGAACGATATCGATTTTTTCACCTTTTAGCTCGTTTACAATTGTTTGTACACGCATACCCTTTTGGCCTACGCATGAACCTACTGGATCCACTTCCTCATTACGAGAAAATACAGCAATTTTGGAGCGGAAGCCCGCTTCACGAGCAACTGAGCGAATCTCAACGACGCCATCATAAATTTCAGGCACCTCAAGCTCGAATAAACGTTTCAATAGGCCCGGATGTGTACGGGACATTATAATTTGAGGACCTTTTGTTGTGTTCTCTACTTTCGTAATAAAAGATTTCACACGGTCGCCATGTTTAAACTTGTCCGTCGGCATAAGCTCAGTTAGAGGAAGAACGGCTTCCACTTTACCCAGGTCAATGAACAGATTTCGAACATCTTGACGCTGCACAATTCCATTTACGATATCTTCTTCTTTATCGATAAACGCATTGTAAATCAAACCGCGCTCAGCTTCACGAATTCGCTGCGTTACAACTTGCTTCGCAGTTTGAGCTGCGATGCGTCCAAAGTCTCTTGGAGTAACTTCGATCTCAGCTACATCGTCAAGTTGGTAGTGCGGGTTGACCTCACGAGAAGCCTCGATTGTAATCTCTAAACGCGAATCAAGCACTTCATCAACAACCGTTTTGCGGGCATAAACTTTAATTACGCCAGTATGACGGTTAATGTCGACTCTGACATTTTGCGCTGTGTTGAAATTACGCTTGTAGCTCGAGATAAGAGCTGCTTCAATTGCATCAAGCAATACTTCCTTAGCAATCCCCTTATCTCTCTCTATTTCCAGCAAGGCTTCAATAAAATCCATACTCATTGGAACGAAGTTCCCCCTTTCATAATATAAGCAAATTTAAAAAACGATAGCCAAACGTGCGTTTGCGACTTTGTTATACGGAATCGCATGTTCTCTTTTGCCTATGCTAATAGTAACGTTCTCACCGTCGAACGCTACCAGCATGCCTTCGAACTCTTTCGATCCGTCGATAGGCTCATATGTCGTTATAAATACATGCTTGCCAATCGCTTTACGCACATCATCAGGCTTCTTTAGCGGTCTTTCCGCACCTGGTGAAGACACTTCAAGGAAATAGGCGTCGGTTATCGGATCGTTGCTATCGAGCTCTTCGCTTACGAATTCACTGATTCGTTTGCAATCATCAATGTCGATGCCGCCTTCCTTATCTACGAAAATTCGTAAAAACCAATTACTGCCTTCCTTGATATATTCAATATCGACCAGTTCAAAGCCATTGTCATTGAGGAAAGGATTTATCATTACCTCAATAGCGGATTTGATATTGGATGTGCTCAAATTAGGTTGACCTCCTGTTATCATAGCGCAATGTGTAATTGCCGAATACAAAACGTAAAGAGTGGGTTTCCCCACTCTTCTGCATTAAAGATTTCATCTTCATCATTGCCACAAAAATTATATCATAATCGCATAAGAGTGACAAGAAATGATTTCTAGTCAATCCAAATTTAAAACAAAGAAAGTTGGTTGGATTCTGGGAGTCCGCGGAAACAACCCATACCGTTTAAAACCTCTATTATCGTCTTTGTTGCCTTGGACTTCATCTGGAAATCCTCAATCGACAGAAACTCTCCGTCATTCCGTGATGCTGCAATATTCCGGGCAGCATTGTCACCAATACCAGCAATAGCAGCAAATGGAGGAATGAGTGAACCACCATCTACTTGGAATTTCGTTGCATCTGAACGGTACAGATCGATCGGTTTAAATGAGAAACCTCTCGCTGTCATTTCGAGCGACATTTCCAGCTGTGAAACCATATTTTTTTCCTTCGGCAATGCATTGAAGCCTTTAGCCTCTATCTCTGCAAGCTTCCGAATTATAGCTTCATATCCTTGGCATAGCAGCTCCAGATCGAAGTCATCTGCGCGTACTGTAAAGTACGTTGCATAATATTCGATTGGATAATAGAGCTTAAAGTAAGCAGTACGTACTGCCGAAATAACATAAGCCGCTGCATGGGCTTTTGGAAACATATACTCAATACGTAAACATGAATCGATGTACCATTGTGGCACTTTGCAGCGTTTCATCTCATCGATCCACTCTTGAGTAAGACCTTTACCTTTACGAACACTCTCCGTAATTTTGAACGCTAACCCCGCATCCATACCAGCCTTATAGATCAAATAAAGCATAATGTCATCACGACAGCCGATAACGGTTTTGATATTGCAGGTTCCATTTTTAATAAGCTCTTGTGCGTTGCCAAGCCATACACCGGTACCATGCGACAACCCTGAAATTTGCAATAAATCCGCAAAGGATGACGGCTGGGTCTCATGCAACATTTGCCTTACAAACTTTGTCCCCATCTCAGGTACGCCGTAAGTGGCAACTGATGATTTGATCATCTCAGGCATTACTCCAAGTGCTTTGGTAGAATTGAACATGCTCATAACTTTAGGATCATTCATCGGGATTGTTGTTGGATCAACACCTGTCAAATCTTGCAGCATCCGCATCATCGTCGGATCATCATGCCCAAGAATATCGAGCTTGAGCAAGTTTTCATCGAAGGCATGGTAGTCGAAATGAGTTGTTTTCCATTCCGCATTAACGTCATCTGCTGGGAATTGTACTGGTGTAATATCCTCGACCTCAATATAATCAGGAACAACAACGATACCGCCTGGATGCTGCCCAGTGCTCCGCTTCACACCTGTACATCCGCTAGCTAATCGTTCAAGCTCGGCTCTACGCCACTTTTTGTTTTGCTCTTCTTCATACTTCTTAGCAAATCCATATGCTGTCTTCTCAGCAACCGTACCTATCGTACCTGCTCTAAATACACTTTTTTCACCAAAGAGTACTTTTGTATAGTTATGAGCGATAGGCTGATATTCACCAGAAAAGTTAAGATCGATATCGGGAACTTTATCGCCTTTAAACCCTAGGAAAGTCTCAAACGGTATATCTTGACCTTCGCCCTTCATCGGTTTTCCGCAATTCGGGCATCCTTTATCAGGCAAGTCAAAACCACTCGGTACACTACCATCAAGGAACCACTCACTGTGGCGACAATCCGAACTCAAGCATAAGTAATGCGCTGGCAACGGATTAACTTCGGATATACCTAGAAAAGTTGCTACAACAGAAGATCCAACTGAACCCCTGGAGCCAACCAAATATCCGTCTTGATTGGATTTCTTCACCAGCTTCTCTGAGATGAGATAGTTGGCGGAGAAACGATATTTAATAATCGGGACAAGTTCCTTCTCCAAACGGTCAATAACGACTTGAGGAAGATTCTCTCCATACATAGATTTCGCTGTATCATAACAAGTGCTACGAATTTCTTCATCTGCGCCTTCAATAATCGGTGTAAATAATTCCTTAGGGAACATATCGAACGGCTCAAATCGCTCGGATAGAGCTACTGTATTTGTAATTACAACTTCCCTAGCTCTAGCTTCACCAAGAAACTTGAATTCCTCAAGCATCTCTTCCGTCGTGCGGAAATGGGCGTCCGGCTTCCGAATACTTTTGAGCGGGCTAAAGCCAGTAATACCATGAATGGTAATATCACGATACATTTTGTCACGTGGATTCAAATAATGAACGTTACCCGTTGCGATAACTGGCTTACCAAGTTCATCAGCAATTTGACAAATTCGACGCATCGCGCCTTCGATCTCAGCACGGCTGCCAACTAAACCTTTTTCTACTAAATGCATATAGAAATCGATAGGTTGAATTTCAAGCACATCGTAAAATTCTGCAATGTCCTTTGCCTCTTCTTGAGACTTATTAAGCACCGTCTCAAAAAACTCGCCTTTTTCACAACCGGAAATAACGAGCAATCCTTCACGAAGCTCAACTAGCTTGCTCTTTGGAATTGTTGCTACTCGTTTGAAATATTCCGTATGCGATAAGGAAATCAGCTTAAATAGATTTTTTTTGCCAATTGCATTTAGTGCATAGATGTTGCAATGAAACGGCCTTGAGTTCGAAATATCCAAACCAACATAATCATTTAATTGATGTAAATCAGTAATATTTCGCTCCGCAGCAACACCGATTAGAGCATAGAGTACTCCGCCCAATGCAAGGGAATCATCAATCGCTCTGTGATGGCTTTCCAAGCCTACTTTATATTTATCCGCTAATGTGTTAAGCCGGTGATTTTTCATCGTTGGAAGTAAAAACCTTGCTAATTCCAGCGTGTCAAGAACTGGGTTTTTTACTTCAGGTAGACCGAGTGACTTGCAGTTAGCCTGAATGAATCCAACATCGAATCGAGCGTTATGCGCTACTAATACGTCATTACCAATGTATTCGATAAATTCTCGAAGTTTAGGCTCAAGCTCAGGAGCATCTTTTACCATTTCATCATTGATGTTGGTCAATTGCTGGATATGATAAGGAATCTTCTCATGCGGATTAATAAATGTAGTGAATCTATCCACTTCTTTACCATCACGCATCCGGACGCCTGCAAGCTCGATAATTTTGTTATTAGTAACCGATAAGCCGGTTGTTTCTATATCGAAAACAATATATTGCGCTGTGGCAAGCAACTCCGGTCTGGAGTTTAGCACCATAGGTACTGCATCGTTAACGACATTCGCTTCCAGTCCAAATAAAACTTTCATTCCGTGCTTCTTTGCCGATTTCACTGCATCTGGATAACACTGGACGTTGCTATGATCTGTCACAGCAATCGCTTTGTGACCCCACTTGGCTGCCATCTTTACGTAAGCATCAATCGGTGCAACTGCATCCATTGAGCTCATCGTTGTATGAAGATGGAATTCAACCCTTTTCTCCTCAGCCTTATCCATTCGCTCTCGAGGAGATCCGATTTCATGCAAATCATTTGGCATCATAACAAGCTCTGGCTCCTGCATGAAGCGATCATATTCGATTCTTCCACGAGCTTTTATCCACTTGCCATTAGCCAGTTGAGACAATACTTTAACATCGTCCTTTGTTTTGGCGAACATCTTCATGGCGATAGAATCAGAGAAGTCTGTGACATTGAACGTAAACAACGTGCTTCCGTTGCGCAACTCCTTAACATCAAGACCAAATACAGCGCCCTGCACCGTAATTTTCTTTTCCTCATCTTGAATGTTCATAAGTGGAGTAGCATCCTCACGAATATCATAACCGACCGCAAGACGCACAACTTCTTCGCCATTGTCTCCTGAAGCATCGGATTCTATTTGTGACTCAGCCATTAATTGCTGGACAGCTTCACGTTCTTCTTGCTCAATCTTCTGCACAAATTCTTCATAAATCTCTTGTCTAGATTCGCCCATTACGAGCTTAACTTTACAATCACGTTCGAACTGGGATTTAAAAAATGAAACGACCGCTTCATCGACGCCCTTCTTACGAGCAAGCTCAAGTCCAGTAGAATCAAGTAATGATATCGTTATAACATCACCTTGCGCATCAATCGAGGCCTTCTGCAGCCATCCGTTAACTGACGCAATTTCCTTCTGTGCCCACTCTATGAAGAGCGGCCAATATTGAAGCACAATATTTTCTGTTTCAATAACAGAATCATAAATAAAGACGAATGAAGTTTGTGCAATCTGCTCAAACTTCATTCTGACGGCTTGGCACAGACCATTATAGGCCTGTAAAGGAACCATGGACGTTTTGCGGATGCAAAACGTCCATTCCTTATTTTTATTGCTTACGATCACTTGATCGATATATCCATCTTGAAAATAAGTATGAATAAGTTCTTGCGGCAGCCCCGCTTGCTGCAATAGCAGTTCGAAACGCTGTCGCTTGTCACCGGTTTGGCTCATGTACTTCCACTCCTTGACGATCCGAACCGAACATATTCAGTTCTTAATAAGCACGTGCAAAAACAACAGTATGTTTAGATGCGTCGCCACATACTAAACAAGTAGCCTTCTGGACAGTTGGCTCGAACGGAATGTTGCGACTTGTCGCACCCGTTTCTTCCTTCACTTGCTTCTCGCAAGCTTCAGAACCACACCAGCCGCTTTCAACAAATCCACGTTGCTCTTCGAGGAAGCTCTTCATCTCATCCAGAGTATCAACTGAACGAGAATTGTTCGCTCGGAATTCTTTAGCACGTTTAAACATTTCATCATGAGTTTCAGCAAGCATTGCTTCAACCTCAGCCACCAAGTTATCCTGCTGTACGATACGTTTCTCACCTGTTATACGGGACACGAGAACAACTACTCCGTTCTCCATATCACGTGGTCCAAGTTCAAGACGAAGAGGTACTCCGCGCATTTCGTATTCATTAAACTTCCATCCTGGGCTAACATCAGAGCGATCATCTACTTTAACTCTAACTCCTGCTTTCTTAAGCACGGAATATAGCTCGTCCACTCTGCCAACAACTTGCTCACGCATTTTAGCAGGGCCGATTGGAATCATGATAACTTGCGTTGGTGCAACTTTAGGAGGCAATGCAAGTCCACGATCATCACCATGAACCATAATTAGCGCCCCGATTAGACGAGTGCTGACACCCCATGATGTTGTGTGAGCAAATTGCAATGTATTTTCTCGATCCAAAAATTTAATATCAAACGCAACTGCAAACTTAGTTCCAAGGTAATGAGACGTACCAGCTTGTACAGCTCGTCCATCTTTCATCATTGCTTCAATCGAATACGTATCAACAGCACCTGCGAAGCGCTCTGAAGGTGTTTTTTCACCTTTAATAACGGGAATCGCAAGAAACTCTTCTACAAAACTTGTATACACGTCGAGCATTTGCATCGTTTCTTGACGTGCTTCCTCTTCCGTTTCGTGAGCGGTATGGCCTTCCTGCCATAAAAATTCACTTGTACGCAAGAAAGGAAGAGTGCGCTTCTCCCAACGAACAACGTTTGCCCATTGATTGATTAGCAATGGCAAGTCACGATAAGATTGAATCCATTTTGCATACATATGACCAAACATTGTTTCGGAAGTAGGACGAATTGCGAGTCTTTCCTCCAGCTTCTCACCCGCCGCTTCCGTTACCCACGGAAGTTCAGGATTAAAGCCCTCAACATGTTCCTTCTCTTTTTGGAAGAAGCTTTCTGGAATGAATAACGGGAAATACGCATTGCGATGTCCCGTTTCCTTGAAGCGGCGATCTAGATCACGCTGAATATGCTCCCATATTTCATAACCATCCGGTCGGAATACAATACAACCCCGAACTGGTGAATAATCCATAAGCTCAGCTTTTTTGATGACATCAATATACCATCCTGAGAAATCTTCGCTTTGCGGTGTAATTTCAGATACAAATCCTTTATCTTTGGACATGAGCGACAGACTACTCCCCTCGTACTAATCGTAAAATATCATTATAGGTAACGACAAGCATCAATAACATTAACATGGCAAAACCGACGAAATGAACCATACTTTCTTTACTTGGATCAAGCGGTCTTTTTCTAATGCCTTCAAGTCCTAGGAACAATAAACGACTGCCATCTAGTGCTGGGACCGGCAACAAGTTGAATATTCCTAAATATAGACTTAGCATTGCTGTCCATGATGTTAATTGAGCTAAGCCTTTTTTGGCAATTTGACTAGTCATTTCTGCTGTTCTAACTGGACCGCCTAGATCATCCAGCTTGAATTGACCAGTTACTAACATCTTTAAGTTTTCAAAAATAAATATAGTCGAAACCTTCATGAGCTCAGCCGATCTGGTAACCGTCTCAACAGCAGTAGCCGGACGTGTTGGAAGTGTTGCTCCAATACCAACTTTACCAACACCTTCCTCATTCGGACGAGGTGTGATCGTAACTGCATGTGAAGTTCCATCACGATTAATTTTCATTTCAATTGGTTTATTCGGCGATTTACCGATAATATCGATCATTTTTGGCAGATCGGCTCCAATTTCGATACCGTTAATTGATTCAACGATATCACCCTTCTTCAAATCCACTTTGGAAGCGGGATAGTTCTCTTCAATCGTACTTACAAGAAGTTTGTCTGGGTTATCAACTGGAACGCCAACTAATTGAGCATAAACCCCAAACAGCACAAAAGCCAGAACAAAATTCATCATCGGACCGGCAAATATAGCCATTGCCCGTTTACGAATAGGTTTGCTGCCGAAATGTCTATCTATCGGTGCAATTTGTGTGTCTTTCCCCTTAGCAATGACTAAAGCTTGCGGATGTACGGAGTAGTTTTCCACTTCTCCTTCTACATTGAGCGAGATGGTAAGTTTGTGCTCTAAATCTATAGAGTCCACTTCACCGCGAATCGTTCCAGCTCTCTCGTCCAACCGATCGAGATAAATACGAGTAACTAGATTATCCTTTAGCCGCACGGCTACTGTCTGCCCCGGCTGCGCTTCGACAAGTTCTGGATCTTCTCCAGCCATACGGACGAATCCGCCTGCAGGAATTAACCGAAGCGTAAATCTAGTCTCACCACGTTTCAAAGAAAATAGCTTCGGCCCAAAACCGATTGCAAACTCTCTTACGAGTATCCCCGCACGTTTCGCAAAGTAATAGTGGCCCCATTCATGAATTGTTACAATTACAAAAAATACTAACACGGTCATAAAAACGACCTGAATTGTCCCCATAGAAGTGTTGCCCCCTGTTCGTTACGGCCTGTACATAGATTATCATTATTCTCCCGTCCGTTACAAGAGAACCACTTTCTTCGGTTATGTTCAGACCGATGCCGCTAGACTGCGCGCCCATTCGTCTACTTCCGCAATCGTTTCAAGATCGTTTATGTTGCAAACTTCATGACGTCCAACGATTGTTTCCAACACCCGTTCAATATCAAGAAATGTGATCTCACCATTTAGGAAACGAGCCACAGCCACTTCGTTAGCTGCATTCAGCACCGTTGGAGCTGATTGACCCATCCTTCCACATTCGAAAGCTAATCTGAGGCATGGGAATCGTTCAAAATCCATTGCTCTAAAGTTTAGCTTGCCAATGGAAGCGAGGTTAAGTCTCTCCGTTGGAGTAACAATTCGTTCAGGGTAAGTTAATGCATATTGAATAGGAACTCGCATATCAGGCATTCCCAATTGAGCCACTATACTATGATCGTTAAATTCAACATAGGAATGAATGATGCTCTCTGGATGAATCAGAACATCAATTTGATCATATGTAAGATCGAATAACCATCTTGCTTCAATAACTTCTAGCCCTTTATTAATCATCGTTGCCGAGTCTATCGTAATTTTGGCACCCATAGACCAATTGGGATGATTTAGCGCTTCGGTAACAGTGACACCTTCTAACTCTGCTCTGCTTCGATCGCGGAAAGAACCTCCAGAAGCTGTTAATGTTATTCCTTTAACCCCTTGACGCTGCTCGCCATTCAAACATTGAAAAATTGCAGAGTGCTCGCTATCGATGGGAAGAATAGCAACTTTTCGCTGCTTGGCACGCTCCATAACAATATGACCAGCGGTAACTAACGTTTCCTTGTTCGCGAGACCAATCGTTTTCCCTGCATCAATGGCAGCCAGAGTAGCAGGTAATCCCATACTGCCCACAATAGCAGTTACAACCATGTCTGCATCCGTTCCAGCAGCAACTTCAATTAACCCCTGTTCACCATAAACGACTTTAGTGCCAGTTGGTAAGTGGGGACGTGCTTGATCGGCAAGCTCTTTCGTAGCCAAGCTGACAATGGAAGGCTTAAATACTTGTGCCTGCTCAATAACCAATTCCACGTTAGAACCAGCGGATAGACCTACAATCTCAAACCGATCAGGTTGATGCTTAACAACGTCCAGCGTCTGTGTGCCTATTGAACCTGTAGATCCTAATAACGATATTTTTTTCAAAAGGGATTCCTCCATATGCCTATAGGTGAATAAGCTCAGTAAGTAGGAGCAGCGGGAATACGATCAACCAACTGTCACAACGATCGAGCACCCCGCCATGGCCAGGGAGCAAGTTTCCTGTATCTTTAATACCTTTAACTCGTTTGTACGCAGACTGAATCAAATCACCAAACTGTCCTGCAACTGCAGCGACAATACCGATGATAAGCGCTTTTGTAATACTGATCGTCTCTGGCGCTGCCAATGCGAAGACGACTGCAACAATAAGTGAAATAACTACGCCACCAATTGCGCCTTCAATCGTCTTATTTGGACTAATAGAAGGCCAAAGCTTTGTTCTGCCAATTGCTTTTCCAACAAAATAAGCACCAATATCTGATGCCCAAATACAGCCAAAAGCTAGAAATGTCCAAAATAAACCATGCGTCTCGATTCCACGAACCGATATCATGGCTGAGAAGCCGTAACCGATATAAATAGCGCCAAGCAACATAAATGCTGCTCCGTCTATCGTCGTTTTGTTTTTGGTAATGACGGTGATAGCAAGCAGTAAAAATGCTAACATCCATACGATAGTCATAGCAGAAGGAAGTTCAATTCCCCAATCCGACCAAGGGAGAACAAAAAACAATACACCCCCGTAACCCAGAAGTGCAGAAGGATGAATCGGACTCACGCCGTTCATTCGAGAATATTCAGTAAATCCTATAATGGCAAGCAGAATGAGCAGTCCGGTATAAAATGCCCCACCCAAAACTGTAAGGGCAATAAACAATGCGCCTGCAATAACACCGGTAATCAATCGTTGTTTCAAAGCAAAGTCACACTCCGTCAGTTGAAGCTATAATCCCCCATATCGCCGAGCACGTCGTTGATATTCTTGGATCGCTCCATAAAAATGCTTATCTGTAAACTCCGGCCAATACACATCCGTAAACCAAAGCTCGCTGTAAGCAAGCTGCCATAACATAAAGTTACTAAGTCGCAGCTCCCCACTCGTTCGTATAAGTAAATCCGGATCAGGTATATCACATGACAGCAGGCGGCTAGACATTAATGCATCGTCAATTCCATCCACCGTTATATGACCTTCTTGAACATCCTTTGCAATCTCTTTTACAGCATCCAACATTTCCATGCGACTTCCATAGTTAAGAGCAAAATTTAAAACAAGTCCTGTATTGTTTGCCGTCTTCCTCATAGCTTCTTCTAAAGCGTAAAGTGTATGCTGGGGAAGCTTTTCACGAGTTCCCATCATGCGTACTTGAACATTGTTTGAAATAAGCTCATCCAATTCAATTTCAAGAAACTGCTGCGGAAGCTTCATTAAAAAGTCCACTTCTGACTTTGGACGTTTCCAGTTTTCTGTAGAAAATGCGTACATAGTCAAATATTTGATTCCAAGCCGATCTGCGGCGATTGTTATACGCTTTACCGTCTTCATCCCAGAATGATGTCCCGCTACACGCGGTAACCCGCGATTTTTAGCCCAGCGGCCGTTTCCATCCATAATAATGGCAACATGTTGAGGTATGTTTTCGAGCGTGAGCGAATCAGCCGTCGGCAAGGACGATTTGCCTAGTTTGGCCCAAAGTCGCTTGATCATCTAGCTTCCTCCCAACCGATATGAGAAAACCTCCACCAAGCAGCCAAGTAAGAAAGTGATCAGGAAGTCTGATCAGCAAACTCGCTTCGAGAGCTAGAGGAAGGTTTGGTCAAAATGTAACCCCACCTAATGGAGGGGTCTTTTATGTTTTTAAACTTCCATAATTTCTTTTTCTTTAGCAACAAGAACTTTTTCCACTTCAGCGATAAACTTGTCAGTCGCCTTTTGAATATCCTCTTGATGACGACGTGATTCATCTTCGGAAATATCCGTTTTCTCTAGCTTCTTCACATCATCATTAGCATCGCGACGAATATTACGGATCGCAACTTTCGCTTCTTCTCCGAATTTCTTCGACGTTTTCACGAGCTCAACACGACGTTCTTCTGTTAGTGGAGGTACGGAAATACGGATAGCTGATCCATCGTTAGATGGAGTAATACCCAAATCCGATTTCATTATCGCCTTCTCAATGGCAGAGACGGACGATTTGTCCCAAGGCGTAATCATCACCGTACGAGAATCCGGGGTGTTGATGTTAGCCAACTGACTTAGTGGCGTTAAAGAACCATAATACTCAACCTGAATACGATCTAGAAGCGCCGGACTTGCTTTGCCTGCTCTAAGTGTTGATAAGTCGCGTTTTAGGGCAGAAATGGCTTTGTCCATCCGTTCTTCAGCGTTCTTCTTAATAGCTTGAGGCATTATTTTGCACTTCCTTTCACAATCGTTCCGATTTTTTCTCCGAGTACTACTCGTTTTATATTACCATTCTCAGTAATTGAGAATACGATAAGCGGGATGTTGTTATCCATACAAAGCGAGGAAGCCGTTGAGTCCATGACACCAAGGTTAAGATTTAGCATGTCCATGTAAGTCAATTCTTCAAACTTCTCAGCCGTCTCATCCTTAAACGGATCAGCAGAATAAACACCATCTACTTTATTTTTCGCCATCAAAATAACTTCTGCTTCGATCTCAGCTGCACGAAGAGCTGCTGTCGTATCCGTAGAGAAGAACGGGTTACCTGTTCCAGCTGCAAAAATAACGACACGTCCTTTTTCCAAATGACGAATCGCACGACGTCTAATATAAGGCTCTGCGATCTGTTGCATAGCGATCGATGTTTGCACACGTGTTGGCACATCAATTTGCTCTAGCGCGTCTTGCAGCGCAAGCGAGTTCATAACAGTTGCCAGCATACCCATGTAGTCTGCTGTTGCCCGGTCAATACCTTTTGCCGATCCAGCGATACCTCTCCAGATGTTTCCGCCGCCTACAACGATAGCAACTTCAACACCAAGTGCGATAACTTCTTTTACTTGATTAGCAATGGACGAAATGACAGTTGCCTCGATACCGAAACCTTCCTGCCCTGACAATGATTCTCCGCTTACTTTTAAGACGATGCGTTTAAATACAGGATGCTCCAACGTTTCTACCTCCATCATGCACCTCGCGTGCGAGGTCCTTCATTTTTGTTTCCATATAGAAGCAAGGCGAGGCGGACGCCCCGCCCCGCCTGTGCGTTCGGATTAAAGTTTTGCTTGAGCCATAACTTCTTCAACGAAGTTGTCAACTTTTTTCTCAAGACCTTCGCCAAGCTCATAACGAACGAAGCGACGGATAGCAATATTTTCACCGATTTTGTTGATTTTTTCATTCAACAAGTCGGAGATTTTTAGGTCTGGATCTTTAATGAAAGATTGCTCAAGCAAGCAATACTCTTCATAGTATTTGGAAATACGGCCTTCAACCATTTTCTCAACGATTTTTTCTGGTTTACCTTCGTTAAGAGCTTGGTTTTTAAGAATTTCTTTTTCTTTTTCTAGCTCTTCTGCAGATACTTCTTCACGACGAACGAACTTAGGGTTCGAAGCTGCGATATGCATAGCGATATCTCTAGCAAATTCACGGAATTGATCTGTTTTAGCAACAAAATCAGTTTCACAGTTTACTTCAACGATAACGCCGATACGGCCGCCAGCATGAATGTATGATTCAACAACGCCTTCTGTTGCAATACGACCAGCTTTGTTAGCTGTTGCTGCTAGACCTTTCTCACGAAGGACAGCGATTGCTTTATCTACATCGCCACCTGTTTCGTCAAGTGCTTTTTTGCAATCGAGCATTCCTGCTCCTGTTCTTTCACGAAGTTCCTTTACTGCGCTCGCATTAACTGCCATGAAAAACCCTCCTAAAAGTTTACATCTGAATTTTGTTCAAAAAAAGGGTAGTGAGAGGTTTTCACCATCTGACCACCCTTTGTTGTTTACGAAGTTGTGTTTAAACAGCTAAATTAAGCTGTTTGCTCGCCTTGATTAGCTTCAACGATTGCGTCAGCCATCTTAGCAGTAAGCAATTTAACTGCACGGATTGCATCATCGTTACCAGGGATAACGTAGTCGATTTCGTCCGGATCACAGTTTGTATCAACGATACCAACGATTGGAATACCCAATTTGCGAGCTTCTGCAACAGCAATACGCTCTTTACGTGGATCGATAATGAACAAAGCGCTTGGAAGACCTTTCATGCCTTTGATGCCGCCCAAGAATTTTTGCAAGCGATCTTTCTCTTTGCGAAGAATGATAACTTCTTTCTTAGGTAGAACTTCAAAAGTGCCGTCCTCTTCCCATTTCTCAAGTTGCTTCAAGCGATCAATACGCTTTTGGATAGTTGAGAAGTTAGTTAGAGTTCCGCCGAGCCAACGTTGGTTGATGTAGAAGTTTCCACAACGCTCAGCTTCTTCTTTCACTGAATCTTGAGCTTGCTTCTTCGTGCCGACGAACAACATAGTGCCGCCCTCTGCAGCGATCGATTTAACAAAGTTGTAAGCCTCATCAACTTTCTTAACCGTTTTTTGCAAGTCGATAATGTAAATTCCGTTTCTTTCTGTGAAGATATAACGATCCATCTTCGGGTTCCAACGACGAGTCTGATGACCGAAGTGTACCCCAGCTTCTAGTAGCTGTTTCATGGAAATAACCGCCATGTCCTCAACACCTCCTGTAATGGTTTTTTGTGTGTCCCTCCGCCAATCGCATTTTCCGTCAAAACTTTCGCCGTGCGAAAGCACCATTAACGAAATTGATAGGCGTGTGATTTTAACACCGTCATTTAATATACCACAAATGAACATTCAGCGCAAGATTCCATTGCAAAGTATTGTCCATTATTTCGACAAAATACAAGCTAGTATTTTTAAAAAGCTGAAGTGAACCTTAGCCCGCTTTCTTAATCTGCTCAACTTCTTTTTTTGTAAGCGGTGTACTAGATACGATTTCGACTGCTTCCTTAGCAGTTATCCCCTTAGCGCACAAAAAATAACCAGCCCGGATCGCTTTCTTAGACGCCTTCATTTCACGAATAAATTGATTGGCATCATCAATGATCCCTGCTGATTTAAGCAGGTTTGCAGTTGTCGTTATTTTGAAGCCTGGTTTAATCTGTATTAAGTGTTTCTCAGTCAGATCATCGGAAGGTGTAGGCGCTGGGGCTTTAGTAGCTTCCTTCTCTAATATAGTAGGTGAAATTGTTGAAGTCGCTACTGTCTCCTGCTCCTTCTTAACAGGCAGAATAGTAGGAGTTGGGGGGATCTCTGCACCCTCAGTCGAAATACTCTCGGTTGGTTCTTCTATCTTATGACTAAGGTCGTTCAGCTTAGATTGGCTGTCTTTCCCAAGATTAAACAATTCAAGCAGCAAAGCACCTATAATAATACCCACACCAAGACCGAGCAGAAAGGAACGTTTATTAAACATGGAGCGTTCCCTCCTGTTTGGCAAGACCTATGATGAGTGATACCTCTCCTTTGTTCATCCCAAGCTTCTTCGCAATTACTTCGATAGATTTACCTGCTCCATACAGCTGAAACAGCTCTGGATAACGGGCATTTATCGATTCACTATCAATCTGTGCAATTGTAGAGTCTTGTGTGAGCTTTGTTTCTGAAAGCGATAAAGCAGTCATTTTCTCTAGAGGCAAGGATGTTTGGCTCCTAGCACTAGCCACTGAAGATAAATGTGAGACTGTCGTTCTAAGCTGTTCTTCAAGATGCTCACAACGTTTCTCTAGAGCGGCAATGCGTTCATCCTTTTTGGTAGCTTCTTGATTACTAGCTTGCTGGGCCGATGCTACCAACTTAACAAGCTCCTCATTGTCCTTCTCCATGTTTTCCATAAACTGCTCCAGCGCTGTTTCCATATTTTGAACAGATTGAGGTGCTGACAGTGCTGATTCTTGCTTTCTCTTAGGCATGACGAAGGCGCCTACAATAACAACCGCTCCTACGAGTAAAATATATTGTAATGGCTGCATTGTTTATCTCCCGCCTTTCGATTTATCCATTTTTATTACAGTTTAATATCCAAGCGCTTTCCTTTATAAGGATGCGGCGGTGACTCGCTTGAATCATCGCTTTCCATCCCGTCAGCATTACTACTCCGAGCGCTCTTTCCATGTTTATTGCCCTGACTGCTCTCCTGATCCGCACGAACTTGCGGCTTAGAAGACTGCTCCACTGCTGTATTTTGCCTGCGCAGCTCCTCTGTATCCTTCGAAGCTTGATTGGCTAATATGTTTTGCTCAGACAGAGGTCTTTGTATAGCTTGCTGATGTTTGCCGCCAAATTCTTGTGTCCGAGGAACCGACATTTGCAAATCTAATGGTTTAAACGTCATATGACCTCTCCCCTTTTCGATTAACGAACGGTTCTTTAATTATGATAAGGAACTAACGCAATATCGCCGTCCATCAAACGAAATGTAATTCGCTGTGCGCTGTCTTTTACAAACTTTGTATATCGGCCGATCACGATTTTTGTACCGCTATATACTGTACCGCTTATATCAATTCTTGAACGTTCGGTATCCTCTAGCATCTTCTCAATTTCCAGCATACGTGTTTTAGATTCATCAATCATCGTGACCGACTGTCGTTTTGTCGCATTTAGTTTAGTACGAAGTGCTAAACGATCTGGCGTCAACTGTCCTGCTGAAGCCAATTGATCCAATATGGCTAATGCTTTCTCAGACTTTTCGTTACTTTCTATTGACTGCTTAATCGTTGAACGAAGCTCTAGCAATTCTTCGCGAAGCTGCGGATTTACACCAACTTCAATCGTTGTCGCTGTTGACATAGCATTTCCCATCGTTCTTGCAAGAACGACTTCTCCCGCTTGTACCATACCGCCAACAATAAGCCCCTTTGCTCCAGAACAAATGACATTTCTACCTGCCTTCACAGCAGAATGCATGATACTCTGCGATACAAGCACATCTTCTCCAGCATACACATTTCCGTCTTGAATAAATGAGCTTTTAACATTAACGGCTGCTTTAACATAACCCTTATTACCCGCCATAATGCCACTAGTAATTTCGATCGAACCATCAGACTCAAGCTCAGCACCTTCAACTCCGCCAATTACCCGGATATCTCCAGATGCTCTTACGCGAAAACCATTTAGAACATTGCCTCGAATGACAACTGTACCTACGAAATCGATGTTGCCAACGCTATAGTTCACATCCCCATTGACTTCATAAACAGGGAAAACGTTTACTTTACCTTTATCCGTCATCGTAATCAGCCCATCAATTGCAGCATACAGTGAAGTTTGTTCGCCATTCATAACAACGTTTTTGCCAATTTTAAACCGCACACGCTTACCATGTTTAGGTTCAATTACTTCGCCTGTAACGGTCATTCCTGCGGGTCCTGGCTGTGGCTCTACTAATTCCGCAATTAGCTGCCCACGTTTTACATTTTTTAACTGAGTTACTTCCTTCAGATCAATCTTGCCGTCTAGATCCTCCGCTGGTTTACGCTGACCATTATCCACTTCGAACACATAGCGGATTAACCCATCGCTACCCGGAGCAGAACTTTTTCCTTGGGCGATTAAGGTTTGCTCTCGACAATAAGCTAATGGATTTATGCATATTTGTTCTAATACATCCAGCTTAATTCCATGGACTATACCTTTACTACGAACAAATACTTCCAATTCAGTTAAAACAGTAGAAAATTCATCTGTTATTCGATTAAATGTAATGAAGGCAGACAGCTTATCAGCTGATGTCTGGATACGCAGGTATGAGTCTAGTTGTTGATGATCCACCTTACTCCCCCCCCTTCTAGTGCTGCATTAGTTGATCTTTATGTTTAGCCAAAGCTCCCCGTAGCCTTAAAATAGCTTTGGAGTGGAGCTGGGATATTCTCGATGGTGAAAGTGACATCACTTCCGCAATTTCGCTGAGCGAAAGTTCTTCATAATAAAATAGAGAAACTACTGTTCTTTCTTTTTCTGTTAAACGTTCAATGCCGCTAATTAAAGATTCCTTCAAGTAAAACTCATGGACCTTATGATCCGGGTTTTTTGCCTTGTCATCTACGAGCAAAGACATTCTGGTCTCAGACTCTTCTTCACGAATTGGATCATCTAATGAACAAATCGTTGCAACTGAGATGTCCTGTAGCATAGTAGTAAATTCTTTTTCCGTTAATTGCAAATATGAGCTGACTTCGGCATCCGTAACGGAGCGCATGTACTGCTGCTCCAGATGCTGATAAGCATCCTCTACCCGTTTCGCTTTTTCACGTACAGAACGAGGAACCCAATCCCCTTGCCGAAGTCCATCGATAATCGATCCGCGAATCCGCCATGAAGCGTAAGTTTCAAATTGTAGTCCGCGCAAGTAATCAAACTTCTCAATGGCATCGATAAGTCCCATTACACCATTACTTGCGAGGTCATCCTTTATAACGTTTTTTGGCAGACCGATTGCCATTCGGTTGGTGACATAATCTACAAGTGGCAAATAGTTCTCAATTAGGCCCTTTTTGGCCTCAAGATCACCATGTTCTTTCCATGCTTGCCACATCTGGATGTTAGTCAAATGAGGCGTCTTTAGCTCTGTCATTGACTCACTCTCCTGTCAGGTGACGGATTGCTTTCGCTAAATCCTCTGGTTGCTTATTGTTCGTTGAAACAAATTGAGGGGGAGCAAGTGGACGAAACCCCTGTTCCAACTCATTTGGTTTGTCAGCTTGTCCGCTTTGAGCCTCACCTACCCCGCCTTGCAGCTGTGTCTTCAGCAAGTCGTTTAAATCATCTCTTTCATCGGGTGTCGTTAGATCCAGTTGTCCGCCCTTTTCCTCATGCTGTACGAATGGGTCCCCTACTATAGCAGGAGGACGCAAAATGATAGCTAGAATTGCGCGTACAGCGTAAGCTAAAACGAAAAAGACTATACATGCATACAGACTTCTAAGTAATATGACTGACAACGGATTGTTGCCGATCGAGAAAAGGACAGTTAGCCCCATACCCAATATTCCAAATGCTACATTCCATCGCCATGTTCCTAGCATATTAAATCTCCTTTATTCCAAACTGCACGCTTCTTATTAGAAGAACACCATTATTGCTGTCAAACTCAACAGTTCTGCCATAGTTACCGCCAGTTTCCTGAGACAATATCGGTATGTTGTACTGATTCATCATTGCAATGCATGATTCTACGTTACGAGGACCAATCCGAAGTGAATCAGATTGCCCCGAAAACGCGAACATTTGAGCTCCTCCAGCCATTTTTGCTTCAAGCCGCTCAAGTTTTGCCCCTGCTGCTTTCATTCGTTCAAGAAGTTCAGGAATAGCTGTATCCGCATACTTTGCAACGTTAAATTGTGATTCTCTCGTAATGCTGGAAGTTGGCAACATAACATGTGCCATTCCCGCAACTTTACTTTTAGGATCATACAAAGTAAGCCCCACACACGAGCCTAAACCCGTCGTTTTCAACACTGCTCCGTCTAACGCAATATTGAGATCAGCCATGCCAACCTTCACTAACGTTTGCCCAATCATCCCTTACCGACTCCTAGTGACTTGAAAATTTTGTTAAAAGATTCAGGATCAGGTATAAGGAAGAAATGTCCGTCCAGAGATTGGCGATCTTCTAGAAACGTCGTCTCAATGAGTAAGGCAGAATCGCCCATTTCCCCATACTGCATAAGGCCGTAGCTCAATATCGCTCCAGCCATGTCATGTGCAATGGCCGGAACTGAAGGTACCATTGACAATTGAGTAAAGTCAGCGAGAGAAGAAAGATATGAGCCTGCAAGAATGTTACCTATCTCACATAAAGCAGACAGTTCCATCTCGGAATATGCTACTTCATCCTGATGATTCATTGACAGCAGTTGTTTAAGCATACGTTTGGCAGATGCTTCTTCAATGATAAAAAACATATTGCCTGGCGCTTCTCCTTCTACTCTCAAAAAGACAGCTAATACGATTTGTTCAGAACCGCCTACTCGTTCAGCCACTTCCTCGAATGGCACAAGGCTTACCCTCGGTACTGCCATATCGACTGGCTTGTCCAAGAGCTTAGATAACGCAGTTGCTGCATTACCAGCACCAATATTGCCAACTTCCTTGAGCACATCGAGCTCAAAGGCCTCGAAAGATTCAAATAATGTCACTGACTATACCTCTAGTTGCTCAACTTGGGTAATTTCACTTTTATTTAAAACTTCAGAAAGATTAAGCATAATGAGCAGACGTCCTTCCCCTAGTTTGGCGATGCCACGCAAATACTTTGCTTTAATACCACCTACTATTTCTGGAGGAGAATCAATCGAATCTGTGTCAATATCAATGACATCATTCGCCGAATCAACGATAAAACCTACTTCAACATCACCTACAGCTACAACGATAATACGTGTATTTTCTGTCGAGGCTGTTTCAGTCAAATTGAAGCGTCCTCTCAGATCTATTACAGGGACAACAATTCCACGCAGGTTAATAACTCCCTTTATGAATGATGCCGTTTTGGGAACACGTGTAATTGGTGATAGTCTCTCAATTGTACGAACTTTATCAACCTCTATGCCGTATTCCTCACTACCTAGTGCGAACACGATAACTTTAACTTCTTCTCCCATCGAAAAAACCTCCTTATTTAATAAGTGCGTTCGGATCAATGATAAGTGCAACATATCCATCGCCAAGTATGGTCGCTCCGGAAATCGCATGAATATTAGTCAAATATTTGCCCAGTGATTTAAGAACAATCTCGCTTTGGCCAATGAACTCGTCTACCATTATTGCTGCCCATTTTTCTCCTTTGCGGATAACAATAATTTCGGTCTCTTGCTCCTTCGTTTCATCAAAGCTAGGCGATTCTAGAACTTGACTTAGTGACAACAACGGAATGATAGTATTCCGGAACTCAATCATTTGATTGCCGTGTACATTCAAAATACTAGATCTTTGAATAATTCCCGTCTCTACTATGGAAGATAGCGGAATCGCATACTTTTCATCTCCCAATTTAATTAACATTGCAGAAATGATCGAAAGTGTTAGCGGTAGCTGTACCGAAAACTTAGTTCCTTTTCCTAATGCGGAATTAATTGTGACATTACCGCCAAGGGAAGTAATTTTTGTTTTTACTACGTCTAATCCAACACCTCGGCCAGAAATATCGGAAATTTTGTCCGCTGTACTGAATCCTGGAGCGAAAATAAGCATGTTAATTTCATCAGCAGTAAGCTTTTTGCTTTGCTCTTCCGTAATTACGCCATTTTTGATTGCAGTCTGGAGTACACGCTCATGATTAATGCCTCGACCATCTTCTTCTACTTCTATAAATACATGATTACCGCTATGATAAGCGCGTAAATAAATGGTTCCTGTTTCTGACTTCCCTGCAGCTATTCGTTCCTGTACAGACTCAATACCATGATCGACCGAGTTGCGAAGCAAATGTACAAGTGGATCTCCAATTTCGTCAATAACGGTACGATCGAGCTCCGTATCTGCACCAATAATATCGAGATCTATCTTTTTGTCTAATGACTTTGCTAAATCTCGTATCATTCGTGGGAATCGATTGAACACTGAATCAACAGGTACCATACGTAATTTTAGAACAATGTTTTGCAGATCTGTGCTTACTCTTGACATGTGCTCAACTGTTTCTGTTAGATCAACTCTCTTAATCTCACTCGCCAGTTGTTCCAAACGTACACGATCGATTAATAGCTCGCTAAATAAATTCATAAGCGTGTCCAATCGATCAATGTCAACACGAATCGTTTTGGCAACTCCAGCACCCTGAGTAGGTGCTCCAGAGGGCTTCTTAACAACTTCACTAGGTTCTTTAATTGATGGCGTTACTGCTGCCCTAGTTTCCGCAATCTTTTCTGGTGCTTCAATGGCAGCCGCCGCTGGGGCGATCGTTAACGACTCCAATGATTCTGCATCAAGCAGAGTAACTTGAACAGATTGGATTTCTGAAATGTTTAATATTTGCTCATTTAATTGCTGCTCACTTAGAGTAGAGATAGTAAACACTGAGAACGTACGATCAAACTTCTCTTGTTCTAGATCTTGAACGGTCGGTTCTGCTTTGACAACCTCACCATTACGCTCAAGCAAATCGAATACCATATACGCACGAACCGCTTTCAGAACACAATGTTCTTCTACCGTTACTTGTACAAAAAAGGGCTGGTGACCACTTTCCATTGATTGCAGCATGATGGAAGATTGGAATTGATCAAGCAATACTGCATTTGATGTATCCGTCTGTCCACTTGATACAGCTGCTGTTGGTTCTGATGTAGTTGGAGCAGAAGCATCGCTCGTGTAATCATTCCGCAATATTTTTTGAAGAGAAGAAACAATTACGGTTACATCCGCTTTACCAGTCCCTCCGTTTACTATATCTTGTACCATTGCTTCAAGTGCATCTAAACCTTTAAACAACGTATCAAATATAAAACTATCCATTTTTAGCTTGCTGTTGCGGACCAAATCGAGTACATTTTCCATCTCATGTGTAAGTGAAGCCAAATCTTCGTAGCCCATTGTTGCTGACATTCCTTTTAGCGTATGAGCAGAACGGAAGATTGATTGCACGATACTTAGATCCTCAGGTTCGCTTTCCAATCGAAGCAGGTTTTCGTTCAATGATTGTAGATGATCATTTGATTCGTCAATAAACATGGACAAATACGCATTCATATCCATTTTCTAGCACCTCCTGTTAGTATGATCGAGCACAATCTATACCTAATTCAATACTACTTTCATTAGCTTTGTTGCAATTTGCTGAAGCGGTATAACCGTTTGTACGGCCATCATTTCAACAGCAGCCCGAGGCATTCCGTATACAATACAAGTTTCCTCAGACTCGGCTATCGTCGATACAGCACCACTCTCGGCAAGTAATTTCATACCTTTAGCACCATCACTACCCATTCCTGTCATAATGACAGCATGTCTTGCCAACTCTTTAAACGGAACTAATGATTCAAATAAAACATCTACCGATGGGCGATGACCATTCCTCTGCGGCTGATCAGTTAATCGAATGGCATATCCGGAGCCATCCTTTACAAGTTCCATATGAAACCCGCCGGGAGCGATATATGCCACACCCGCATTAACTTTCATCCCTTGTTCAGCCTCAACAACGTGTAAGCCACTAAAGCTGTCTAATCGTTGTGCCAATGATTTAGTAAACCTTGGCGGCATATGCTGTACGATTAAGACAGGCGCATGAAACGATTCTGGAAGCGAGGAAATAACTTCATGTAAAGCTCTTGGTCCACCTGTTGAAGTTCCAATGGCGACTATGTGCCGGAATGAAGTTGATTTCTCCTTACGCTGTCCTGTGGATTCGTTACCAATAGAATTAGATTTTTTATCTGATAACTTTGGAAGAAGCGGAGCAGGCTTCTTTTCTACTTCTTTTACTTTCTTTGGTGATGCAACAAAAACAACATCAGTCTTTGGTTTCAATGGAGCTTTTATTTCTGTCTTTGTTTCTTTAATAGAATTATGTAGCGGTACTGCTGCTTTTGGTGCTGGAGTTTGCTTTGGCGTGTGTAACTTTTTCTCGTTATTCAGCGCTTGCAACTCCACTTTAGGAACAATCTCTTGTATTGGCCTGTCAATGACTTGAGCGGATCTACTTCGTTTTGTATATACAGCTACACGAAGCTTCTCTAACAATTGCTCACCCACTTGATGAATATCAGTAGATAAAGCACTAGTCGGCTTGTGAATAAAGTCGAATGCTCCGAACTGCAGAGCTTTAATCGTATCCCGTGTGTTATCCTCACTAATACCTGATAACATGATGATTGGTGTTGGCGTAGACTTCATAATATGCTCAAGTGCCTCTATCCCGTTCATCACGGGCATTTCTAAATCCATCGTAATGACATCCGGTTTATGCTCTGCGACAGCAGTTACAGCTTCCATACCATTAACAGCTGTAGCTGCTATTACGAAACGATCGTCTTGCAAAATGAGGTCACTTATTATCTTCCTCATAAATGCCGAATCATCTACGACTAATACTCGATAAGGAGCCAACCGAATCCCCCCTCTCATTTTCAAAGGATTACCTTGTAAGTCTGAACAATTTTGTCAAAAATCCTTTGACGCCCCCATTATCCGAATAAGGTTGTTGAATGTCCAAATATTGCTTGGCAATTCGACTTACAGCTGTTGCCGCTTCTGTATCCGGAAAGGCGATCATGAAAGGCACTTGTCGCTTCACAGCTTTAGAAACGTTAGAATCATCAGGCACAATCCCTAAGGTTGGAAGTTCTGATTGGAGAAACCGACGCGCTACAAGACTAATCTTATCTGCTGTTTCTTTCCCTTCGCGCTGATCAGTTGCGCGATTAACAATCAATTTGAAAACGACATTCATATCCATACTTTTCACCATCTTGATGAGTGCGTACGCATCTGTTATTGACGTAGGTTCAGGTGTAGTTACAACAATTGTTTCTTGTGCTGCTGTGATGAACTTTACCGTTTCTTTGGACAACCCAGCTCCTGTGTCAAATAAAATAACATCATATTCACCATGAAGCTTCTCAATTTCAGCAGCAAATCGGTTAAGTTGTTCCTCCGAAAGCTCAAGCAAATCTCTAAAACCAGATCCTCCAGCGATGTAGTGAAGGCCTTCCGGCCCATTTTGCACAATATCCCAAATTGTCTTTTCTTGCTTGAGAAGATGATAGAGACTGTATGTTGACGTCCTTCCCATCAAAACATCAATATTCGCCATACCTATATCGGCATCAAATACGAGCACTTTTTTACCTAGTCGTTGTAATGATAAAGCGAAGTTCAGACTAAAATTAGACTTTCCAACGCCACCTTTACCGCTCGTTACCGTAATAACTCTCGTTTCTTTTCGTTCAAGGCGAAGCTCCTGCTGCTTAACTAAATTACGTAATGCTTCCGCCTGATCATTCATGTTCACTTGCTCCTAATAACATTTCCACATATTTTTTTGCATGGAATCGTTCAATATCATCAGGTACGTTTTGCCCGCTTGCCATATGCGTTGGGTATAACTCATATTTCAAAATCAGGTTTAGGATGGCGCCATATACTGTTGTTTCGTCTAGCTTTGTAAATAACACTTTGTTTATACCAAATTTACTGAACCTCTCCGCAACAATACTCATATCTGTTGTTTTGCCTGTGAGACTGAGTACAAGAATCGTTTCGCTAGGTTCATTCGTTTGCAAAAGACTATTCACTTCGGAAACATGGAGTTCACTTCTGAAGTTACGTCCAGCTGTGTCCATTAAAATGAGATCTCGTCCCTCAAGTTGCTTATGTGCTTTAGGCAGATCCATCGGAGAGAAAACAACTTCAAGCGGTACGTTCAAAATATTAGCGTATGTTCTAAGTTGATCTACTGCTGCGATCCGATACGTATCTGATGTAATAAAACCTACTTTTTTACCTAACTTAATCGTCTGCTCAGCAGCAAGTTTGGCAATGGTTGTTGTTTTCCCGACTCCTGTAGGTCCTACAAAATGAAGTACACGTGCCTCCGAGCTCAATTGTGCTCTGCTGTATGGTTCCAGCCAGCTTTCGATTATTTGAGATGCATTCAGCCAAACTTCATTTTGCTCAAATATTCGCTCGGTTTGCCGCTGATCTTCCAAGAGCGTATCAATTAACTTCTCTACCAAGTCTTGTTCCATCTCTTGTCCGAGCAACCGCTCTTTCAATGCTTGCAGAGAATCAGACAATAAGCTAGCATCCTTCTGCTGCCTTGTAAGCTTAACCATGTATTCCCTTAAATCACGAATTTCATCAATAATAAACTGTTCCCGTTCTACTCGCTTGTCTGAACTACTCGCTGTTGTAATAACCGGTAATACTTGCTGCGGTTCCATAACGGCAGTGTTAGAAGAACGTTGTGCAGTTTGTAAAATTTGTTCAACAACAGCATTTACTTCTGCGCTAGGTTTGCGCTGCGATGTTTCTGTATTCCTCTGGGCACCGGTTTCGACAGCTGCGATAACCTCCATCTTCTTCTTACCGAACATGCCCATAAAGCCCCCGACCCGAATTTCTTTCGACTCCAAGATGACGGCGTCTTTACCTAACTCTGTCCTAATCATGGTAACGGCCTCTGGCAGTGCATTTACAACGTAACGTTTTACTCTCATAAATTCACCACCCCGACACTTTGGACTTCAATATTCGGTTCAAGCTCGCTATAGGATAATACAGGCACATCTTGCATCGTTCGCTCAATGATTTGTCTCAAATACATCCGAATAGTAGGAGACGTTAACACGATTGGCTGCTGTCCAGATTGTATTTGTCTACTCACTTGCTCGTTCAACTTCTGATAAATCTGCTGTGTTGACACTGGGTCAAGAGCAATATAACTTCCTTGATCAGTCTGTTGAACAGATTCTGCAATTCTCTTTTCCAATTGTGGACCAACTGTAATAACGCGAAGTGTATCTCCACTAGGAGTAAATTGCTGTGTAATTTGTCTTGATAGCGATTGTCTTACATACTCGGTCAATATGTCTGCATCTTTTGTATAATGACCTTGATCCGCAAGAGATTCGAATATCGTAACTAAATCTCGAATGGACACTTTTTCCTTCAATAGTTTGGCAAGTACTTTTTGTACGTCACCTATTGTCAATATCGAAGGTATTAGCTCGTCCACTAATGCAGGGAATGACTCTTTCACATTTTCAACCAGCATCTTCGTTTCTTGACGTCCAATCAGTTCATGCGCGTGACGTTTAATAATCTCAGTTAAATGTGTAGCAACTACAGAAGGCGGATCTACTACTGTGTAACCGGATAACTCAGCTCTTTCCTTCATCGCTTCGTCAACCCAAATTGCAGGTAATCCAAATGCTGGTTCAGTCGTTTCAATACCGATTACGGTGTCATCCTCGAATCCTGGGCTCATTGCCAAATAGTGATTAAGCAGCAAATCTCCACGAGCAACCGTATTCCCTTTAATTTTAATGACATATTCATTAGGTTTAAGCTGGATATTATCTCTAATTCGAATAACCGGAACAACTAATCCAAGCTCAAGTGCACATTGCCGCCTAATCATTATGATTCGATCTAGTAAGTCACCGCCTTGCTGCGTATCTGCAAGTGGAATTAATCCGTAACCAAACTCGAACTCTATCGGATCTACTTGCAGTAGACTAATAACACTCTCAGGACTGCGAACTTCTTCAATCTGTTGTTCCTCAACAAGCAGTTCATCTTGTTCTTGTTTTTTATCAATCTGCTTCTGCATACTCCATGCTCCAACTGCCATAATAATGGCAAATGGCCAAGTACTAAGTATCCCAATAGGTGTTAGTCCAAGAACACCTATCGTACCTGCTGCAACATAAAGCATCTTCGGATATCTGAATAGCTGCGACGTTATATCCTCTGATAGATTGCCTTTTGATGCTGCTCTAGTAACAATTAAACCTGCAGCAGTAGAGATGAGCAATGCTGGAATTTGTGCAACCAAACCGTCACCGATCGTCAAAATTGAGAACGTCTCTAGCGATTCTCCAAATCCCATACCATGCATAGCCATACCAACAATAAATCCACCGATCAAGTTAATGATCAAAATGATAATTGTTGCAATCGCATCACCTTTAACAAATTTGCTCGCACCGTCCATCGAACCGTAGAAATCTGCTTCTCGTTCTATTTTGGAACGGCGTTCTCTCGCTTGGGACTCATTAATAAGACCGGAATTGAGGTCTGCGTCAATGCTCATTTGTTTACCAGGCATCGCATCGAGTGTAAATCTTGCTGCAACTTCCGCAACCCTCTCCGAACCTTTCGTAATTACGATAAACTGTACAACAACGAGGATTAGGAAAACGATAAATCCAATCGCTACGTTGCCTCCGCCTACCCAACTTCCGAAGGTAGCAATAACTTCTCCTGCTTCAGCATGCTGCAAAATACTTCTAGTCGTCGATACGCTTAGTGCTAGTCGGAATAAGGTTGTAATGAGCAATAAAGTAGGAAAGATAGAAAAGTCGAGCGCTTCCCTCGTATTCATCGAAACGAGCAATATCATTAAAGCGATAGAGATATTAAGTATGAGAAGAATGTCTATTAGTAAGATTGGGATCGGGATAATCATCATGAGTACGATTCCGATGACACCCAATATGATGAATAAATCCTTAGCTTTCATGATGCTACCTCCTCCCGTACAATTTAGGACCTTTTAGTGCGTCCTTTCATCTTATATACATATGCCAACACTTCCGCCACAGCTTGGAACAAGTCCCCCGGTATTACATCTCCGATCTCGGCTCGCTCATAAAGCGCTCTGGCAAGCGGCTTGTTTTCCATCGTTAAGACGCCGTTTTCCTTTGCAACTTCCCTAATTCGCAAAGCTACATGATCCATTCCTTTTGCCAAAATGGTTGGTGCCTCCATCTTCGAAGCGTCATATTTAAGCGCTATGGCAAAGTGTGTTGGGTTCGTAATGACGACATCGGCCTTCGGGACATCCTGCATCATCCGTTGCAGAGCCATTTTCCGTTGACGCTCACGGATACGTCCCTTGATGATGGGATCACCATCTGATTTTTTATATTCATCCTTTATATCTTGCTTGGACATCCTTATACTTTTTTCATGTTCATACTTCTGATAAAGAAAGTCTAGAAAAGCAAGGACGGTCAGTACTGCCCCAATCTCTATTCCTAAACTTACTGTTAAGTCAGCTGTAAAGGCAAAGATTGCTTCAATCGGCTGACTAGAAAGAACAAGTATGTTCTTCCATTCACGAATGAGTGCAATATAAACTAAAATGGCGATAATGGTAACTTTCAAAATACTTTTAAAAAACTCTGCTAAACTTCTCATTGAAAATATTCGTTTGAACCCCTCGATTGGGTTCAACTTATTCAATTGCATCTTAAGCGGCTCGCCTGTTAATAAAAAGCCGAATTGAATGACATTTCCTATGACACCAACAATCATAATAATTGCGAAAATAGGTGTCAGCATGATCAGCATTTCTATTGTAATGTTAACGAACAATTCCATTACATTCCCTGCTGTAAGCTCCATTGTAAGCCAATCATGAAACAAACCGCCGAACATACCATTTATTCGTTTTTTATAAAAATCTCCTAACATGCTAAAAGAGGCAAAAACAAATAACAATATTACTGAGCCAGCCAAATCTTGCGATTTGGCGACTTGCCCCTTTTTTCTTGAATCTTCACGTTTTTTAGGAGTCGCTTTTTCTGTCTTCTCCTGATTGAACAGCTGCAAATCTAGCTCAAAGCGATACGTACGCACGAAAACAGCCTCCTATTGCCCTTCAGGCGGTCCCTGTACGACTCCAAACAACTGCTCCAAGGACTCAAACATAATGGAAAACAGTTTATCAAACAACATTGCCATACCTGGCAAAAGTAGAATGAGTAAAAACAGACCGATTAATATTTTTAGCGGTATACCAATTACAAAAACGTTAAACTGAGGAGCCGTCTTCGTCAGGAAACCAAGTCCTAAATCAGTCAGAAACATCGCTACAACTAAAGGAGCAGCAACCTGTAGAGCTAGAAGAAACGTATTGCTTACCGTCCTAGTTAGGAAATCAGTTACTCCCCCGCTCATTATTCGACTGAAGAAATCGTTTGACAAAGGTATCCATTGGTAGCTGTCCATCAAAGCGGTCAACATATAATGATGTCCATTCATGCTCAGAAACACGACAAGCATTAACATGTATTTGAAATTTCCTATTAGTGCCGCGGAGGCTCCAGTATGAGGATCAACTACATTCGCCATCGCAAATCCGATCTGAAGATCCATAAGTGAACCTGCTGTCTGTACAACTGCAAAAAACAAGTAAACTACAAATCCTATTGTGAGTCCTATCATTACTTCTCTCAGAACGACTATCAAATACGTCACATCTGTTACCATTGTCTGGCCTATTCCATAGGTGAGAAATACAATAAATGAAATAAAGAAGCCGAGACCAATTTTGAACGTACCCGGCACGCCTTGTGACGAAAAAACAGGTGCTACGACGAAAAACGCAGTTATTCGACAAAAGATAAGCAAAAAAATAGGAAAACCTTGTACGATTGCATCCATCTGCTCACAACCTAACCGATATAATTATGAAGATTGTTCAGCAGATTGTAGGTGAAGTCGACAACCGTATTTAGAATCCATGGTCCAAAAACAATAATTGATAAAAAAACTGCTACAATCTTCGGCACAAAAGCTAGCGTCTGCTCCTGAATCTGAGTTGTCGCTTGAAATACACTTATTATTAAACCAACTACCAGAGCAAGAACGAGCATCGGGGCACTAGCTTTTAATACTACATAGATAGCTTCGCCGGCTATTCCGATGACAAAATCAGCACTCATCCTCGTTACCTCCTGCTATCATCATGTGCTGAAACTTAGCAGCAATGACTTTACTATTAA
Source organism: Paenibacillus sp. L3-i20 (assembly GCF_022180385.2). Classification (GTDB taxonomy): domain Bacteria; phylum Bacillota; class Bacilli; order Paenibacillales; family Paenibacillaceae; genus Pristimantibacillus. The sequence continues at coordinate 446,072 of NZ_BQME02000002.1, read as the reverse complement.
ATACCATCCATCCACTAAAACGAATAGGAGTAACTTAAATGGCAACGAAATCATGATCGGCGGTAGCATCATCATCCCCATCGCCATCAACGTACTCGATACAATCATGTCAATGACCAAGAAAGGAATGAAGATCATAAAGCCCATCTGAAATGCCGTCTTAAGCTCACTAATCGCATAGGCGGGAATGAGCACGGTTAGCGGGATATCTTCATATGAAGAAGGTTTTTCCGTTTTCGTGTAATTCATAAACAATAATAGATCTTTTTCCCTCGTATGAGAAAACATAAACTTTTTCATTGGAACTGCTGCCTTCTCAAAAGCCTCTGTTTGCGATAATTCACCCTTTATATAGGGCTGCAAAGCAACTTCGTTCACTTGACTAAAGGTTGGTGCCATAATAAACAATGTAAGAAATAGTGCAAGACCTATTAGCACCTGGTTAGGCGGCATCATCTGTGTTCCTAGTGATGTTCTTACAAACCCAAGCACGATAACGATTCGGGTAAAACTTGTCATTAACACCAATATCGCCGGTGCTATACTTAAAACTGTTATTAACAGCAATAGAGACAAGGCGCTTGTTCCAGGCTTTTCTCCCTCTCCCCCACTATCACCTATATTAATTGAAATATCGGGTAAGGGTTCGGCAAATGCTTGCGTATGAAGCAGTATGGATAGCAGCAATACAGCGAAAAAGGAAAGCCACTTCTTATTTCTCATCATCCATCAACCGTTCATTCTTAGTATGATCTTGGAGTAAAGATTCAAGCTGCTTCTTACGGTCTGCCCCTTTGCTCAGCTTGCTATCAAGCATTTGCTGAAAGGATGAGGGGCTATTCCACTGTTCGCTGCTTGTCTCCGTTTGTGTATTGGTTCGATTGCGCCACTTCTTAATCAAACCAGTTAAATCCTTGGCATTCCATACGTTTTCTGGTTGACGATCGAGCGAAGCTAATACCGCTTCAACATCGTCAGGGTTATCGAGCTTATCGAGTAATGTGATCGTTTGACCGACACCTACGATATAAATGCGATCAGCTATTTCTACAACCTGTAAGGAACTATTCTGACCTAAAGAAATACCTCCAAGCGAACGCATCGAGCGATTAACACCCCAAAGTTGATTACGTTTGGAGAGCCATTTGATTACATACAGTATAAGTACGATGACGATTGCGAGCGCCACCATAACCCATACCATATTTCCTAATAATTCACCCGGATTTGTGTTCGAGATTGGAATGGGCTTCTCATCGTTGATAATAGCGCTGCCGCTGGGATCAGCAGCAGCAACAATCGGCATAACTCCAAACCCAGTAGCAGTTAATAACATCATTCGTACGCTTGATCTACTCATAGCAGATATCGACTATCCAAGAGTCTTCTTGATCGCTTCAATAACACGATCTGCTTGGAATGGCTTTACGATAAAGTCTTTTGCACCCGCTTGAATAGCGTCAATTACCATCGCTTGTTGACCCATAGCAGAGCACATAATAACTTTAGCATTTGCATCAATTTTTTTAATTTCTTTCAGTGCCGAAATGCCATCCATCTCAGGCATTGTAATGTCCATCGTAATAAGGTCAGGCTTAAGCTCTTTAAATCTCTCTATTGCTTGAGCACCATCTTGTGCTTCACCTACTACTTCATATCCGTTCTTTGATAAAATATCGCGTATCATCATACGCATAAAAGCTGCGTCATCTACAATCAGAATGCGGTTTGCCATCATCATTTCCTCCTAGGATGTTATTGTAATTTTTGAATGCGGTCCCATTGACTTACGATATCTGTGACGCGTACACCGAAGTTCTCATCTATAACAACAACCTCGCCTTTGGCAATAAGTTTATTGTTGACCAGAATGTCTACCGGTTCGCCTGCGAGCTTGTCCAGCTCAATGATCGAACCTTGCGAAAGCTCAAGAATATCTTTGATTTGCTTCTGGGTCCTCCCTAATTCTACAGTGACCTTAAGCGGTATGTCGAGTAATAAATTGAGATTAGTACCTTCTGTAACCACTTCTGGAGCATTGTTGAAATTAGCAAATTGGACCGGTTGAACATTTACGTTTCGATTGACATTTTGTGAGAATCCTCCTTGTGCTGGATGCCCCATATGTTGGTCAAACGATGCCGCTGGAGATCCATGTCCCATTGGCGGTTGTGAATACATTTGCGTCGGCATTTGTGGAGGAGGAGCTATTGTTGCAGCTGATTGTTGCACAGCCGCTTGCTGCTCTGCTACTGCATGTGTTTGCTGTACAGGAGCAGACACATCATCCATTCCACTTTCGCCCATTAGAGTCGATACCATTTGTTTCGCAAAGGAGACAGGCAACAACTGCATGATGGTTGAGTCTATTAGATCACCAATCGTTAAATGGAAAGATATTTTAATAAATACGTCAACCGGTGGTAAATGCCCCATACCGTCGCCATTATTCACATCCAAAATATCAATTCCTGGTGGTGAAATGTTTACGAATCTATTAAAAATAGTAGACATAGACGTTGCTGATGAGCCCATCATCTGATTCATCGCTTCTTGTACAGCACTGATATGTATCTCATTCAGTTCTTCCAGAGTGACATCACCTTCGCCGCCAAGCATCAAATCTGCAATAATTTGCGCATCTTTTGTTCGGATGACGAGGGAATTGATTCCTTCGAAACCATCTACATATTGAACGCTAACTGCTACATGCGGCTTAGGGAAAATATCAGCAAGTTCATCACGTCGTACAAGCGTTACTTGCGGCGTTGTAATATCTACCTTTTTGCCCAGCAATGTCGATAATGCAGTTGCCGCGCTTCCGAATGTAATGTTTCCAATCTCACCAAGAGCATCTTGTTCTATGGAAGATAAAAAATCAGACAGTTGAACCTCATTTGCTGGTTGTTGGACCTCATCTATCTCATTGGAGGACTGACGAAGCAACGCATCAATTTCCTCCTGTGACAAATAGTCTTTACTCATCATAATCTTCTTCCGCTCCTTCGGTTACAATCTCGTCCACCTGTATAGCAAGCTTGTCTCTAACAGAGCCCGGGCTACCAATGAACTTAAGCTTTTCTCCAACTTTTATTTTCAGTCCTTCATCTACTGGCTTATTCAGTGTAAGAACATCGCCTGCGCTCAAGGATAGAAACTCACTGATCGTAATGGAAGTTTCACCTAGCTCGGCAACGATAGGCAGCCTTGCTTTATTGACGCGCTGTTCCAGAATTTCAACCTCTTCGGGAATACGTTCCTTCTTCTGTGAAACAAACCAGTGATGGACGGACAATCTTGGCATAATCGGTTCCAGCACGACATGCGGGATACATAAGTTGATCATACCTGTTGTATCTCCAATTTTTGTGCTGAAGGATATTAGCGCTATCGTTTCATTCGGTGATACGATCTGCATAAACTGCGGATTCGTCTCAAGCGCTTCTAGTCTAGGCGAAATATCAATGATCGTCTTCCACGCTTCTTGCAAGCTATCAAAAGTTCTAGCAAATATACGTTCCATAACGGTCGTTTCGATTTCTGTCAGGTTATTAATTTTCGAAGGAGCAACACCTTGTCCGCCCAACATGCGATCTAACATGGCATAAGCAACGTTAGGATGTACTTCAAGCACCATCCGGCCTTCTAACGGTTCTGCCTCAAAAATGTTTAATATCGTCATTTTGGGAATTGAACGTATGAACTCGTCATACGGCAGTTGTTCTACATCGACGACATTGATTTGAACAAAAGTACGAAGTTGCGCTGAGAAATAGGTTGTTAAATATCGCGCGAAGTTTTCGTGAATGCGAGTTAAACTTCGAATATGATCCTTCGAGAAACGAACTGCACGCTTGAAGTCATACACACTTACCTTACGCGATATCTCTTCCTTTTTTAAATCTTCTGCATCCATCTCACCAGAGTCTAATGCTGCGAGCAGGGCGTCAATTTCGTTCTGCGATAATACATCAACCAATTTTCTCACCTCCTTCGAGGAATATCGCTCGTATTAGTTATAGTTCAGAAATGATAAAATCCGTAATTTCTACTTTGACTAATTTCCCTTTTGGTATAGCAGGATTAATTAGATTAAGCAACTTGGACTCAAGTGCGTCTTCACCTTTAGAACCGTTAAGCTCCTCAGCTGTCATATCAGCAATTGTGCGACTAATGATTGGTTTTATTTCAATCTCTAGCAATTGGTCGAAATCCGCTTTCGTTTTCTTGTTATCCAATTGGAAAGCAAAGTTCATAATAACAACATACTCAGGATCCTTAAGGTTACGACGGAATTCTTTCAGCTCAGAAGTAACTTCCACACGTTCTTTTGCTGAAAGCACTTCAATTTTTACTGGTTCTTTTGCTTCTTTTTCACCAGCGTTATCATTAAACAGCGATCTAAACAAAATAATAGCTACAATGGCTATGAGCGTAATCGATAGTAATATAGTTATTAACCACGGCAACATCTTCTTCATGTTGAAGGCCCCCCCGTTTGTTCACTCATCTGGGCCGCTGCAACGAGGCCAATTGCTTGAAGATACTTCTGATTCAGTAAGACTAGCTCAGGGGTTTTTTCTTTAACCACCAGCTTCTTACCTGTAGTTAGCGTTACAACCGTATCAGCAGATTCTTCAATCATTTCAATAAGAAGAGCATTAATTGTTACTTTAGATCCATTTAAACGCGTTACGGTAATCATCAGCTACCCCCCTTTGCTTGTAGGGGAGGCAGAACGCCTCCCGTTTATTAAAATATAAGAATTTATAAGTTTATTTATCTTATAAATGGCATATATTTCTCTGCGAAACGATAGCTAACCTCCAAAGGACGAGTTAGTCGTTTGCCCTTAATTTACTTTGAAACTATTAACGTTTCAGATTCACAACCTCTTGCAATATTTCATCCGAAGTTGTAATAATTCTGGAGTTCGCTTGGAAGCCACGCTGTGCTACGATCATCTCTGTAAACTCGGCTGTCAAATCCACATTTGACATCTCAAGTTGCCCAGCAATGATTGCGCCTGTGCCGGATTCTGGATCATTTGCAGTCAATAGCTCAAATTCTCCTTCTGGATTCGCATTCACTGTCATACGATACAAGTTGCCACCAAGCTTTTCCAATCCGCTTGGGTTAACAACTTTAGCGATGCCAAGCTGTGCAACTTCGACTTGACCATCAGCTGTAACACCAATAATTGTACCGTTTTGGCTTATACTAAACGAAGTAACTGCTTCATCAAGCACAATTGGTTCTCCACCTTGTGCAAGAACAAACAGTCCATCACCGTTTACAAGTTGTCTGGAAGCATCCAGTGTAAAATTACCTGCACGTGTTAACATTTGTTCAGTACCGTCGCCAGCTGAAACTACAAAAAATCCGTCACCATCGATACGTAAATCGGTTGATTGGTTTGTAGTCATCGCACTGCCTGGTGTATGTATCGTATCAATTGAACCAATGGATACACCAAGACCAACCTGCTTCGCATTTACTCCTCCACGTACTCCTTCTTCAGGAGCTGTAACACCTGAAACCGTTTGACTCAAAATATCTTGGAACATAACACGACCCGCTTTAAAGCCGACTGTATTAACGTTAGCAATGTTGTTACCGATTACGTCAAGCTTAGTTTGAAACCCTCTCATGCCGGACACGCCGGAATACATCGATCTTAACATGGTTTCAATTCCTCCAATTAGTTAGGTTCACAATTATTAGTTGCTTCAGTCGGTCCACAACTTAAGGCTCCCAAGTAGGTCCAGCCTTAGGATAATATAATCGCACTGTCAATCTTCGTAAACACATTGCTTTGCATTTGTTTGCCGTCCATTGCTGTTACTACTGTACGACTTGGAACATTTACAATCATCGCAATATCCTTAAACACGATAAGAGAATCTTTTGCACCTTTGGAAGCAGCATCATCTACAGCTTTCATAATTTGTGATAACGATTCCGGTTGAAGCGTTATTCCTCTTTGCTCCATACGAACTTCTGCATGATGACTGAACTTCAACACTTTGGAATCCAGCAAATCTCTGAATTCTGTTGACTGTGGTGCACGTCCGAGAGATCCTTTTACATTCTTATCAAGCTGTAATGGCGTGGTTTTGATAGGAAACAAATGACCGATTTTCATACTGTCGCTCATGGTGTCTCCACCTCTTCCGGCGTTCCAGCTCCTTCACCAGTATTATCTTCTGGTTTAACTGGTTCTGTTGGTTTTGGTTCTGTTGGTTTTGGTTCTGTTGGTTTTGGTTCTGTTTCTGATATCGAAACGACATAATCAAGTGCGATTTCTTTAGCACCCACTTTTGCAAACAATAGACCATCCTTCGAAATGATGGAGTCTGCTACGCCAGTATGAGAAGTTACTGCACCTTTGTCATCGTATTCATTCCATTGAACCCACTTGCCAATTAGACTGGATGCAGATCCAATACTCTGACGCATTCGTGATAGCTCCGCTGACATATTCACCAACTGCTCTACAGAAGTAAATTGAGCCATCTGTGCAATAAAATCTTTATCCTGCATTGGCTGCATCGGATCTTGATTTCGCAATTGAGTAACTAATATCGATAGAAACTGATCTTTGCCGAGAGTGTCTGATGGTTGCCTTTTGGCAGCTGCTTGTACATTATTTTTATCATAGCTCGGCCAAACGACTTTTTTATTGGATACACTTTCTGCCATTTCTATTCACCTCCGATCAACGATGTTAAAGGAAAATGTTGATTAAGCTGTTTCATTAATTGTTCGACCGTAGCCAAGACCATGGATTACAGCTTGTTCTACCATTTCGCTCTCAAAAGCAGAATCCCTCACTGTTTGATCATCTTTAAAACCTTGGCGATTTCCAGATGATTGCTGTCCTTGATTCCCTTGTCCGGGATGCTGATGTGTCAATTCTGACGCTGAGTGGCTTTGAGTAACCTCCAGTTTATCGACAGTTAATCCTTGTGCTTGCAATGAAGCTCTTAGTTGAGCCATTTGATTGTCTAACAAATCTTTAGCCATTGCTGTGTCGGCTTGGAACACAGCTGTAAGCAACCCGTTTTGCATCGAAATTTTCACATCCACTTGTCCTAATTGTTCAGGGAACAATATTAACTTCGCTTCTGAGAAACCATTCAATGTACGAATATCGAATTTCTGAACGATTAGACCATTCATCGTTTCTGCAAAATTATCTGCCAGAACAAATTCAGTTGTTGCTGTCGTCTTCGCTAGAATCGGTGTGAATTCACGTGCATTGTCAGGTATGACGAACGAAACGGGAGGTGCTGTAGTCAAATCCGCACTTCCTCCTGTTGCCCCTTGCTCTGCAATAGGTTGATTCGTTGCTGCAGTAGAAGCAACATTAAATAATGAAGGATGCACCGCCTGCTGTGACAATCGCTGGAGGTGAGCTCCGATATCTTTTGTCGTTGTCGACTGAACATTAAGCCAAGTTGGAGCGGTTTCTGTTGATTTAGAAGATCTACTCTCTTGAACATCTCCATCTTCAGCTAATGCGGATGCTAACACTTGAAGTTGCCCCGCAATCAACGATAACGGTTCTTGACCTTGCACTTGTTTGAGCGGACCTTGTTGCATTACTGCCTGAAGCTGTAGCAAACCATTTTGAAGAGCTGACCTAACTGCCGTCGCTGTTATCTCTAATTGATCTGGGTCAGTGCTTCCCTCCGTTAACGGTGTTGAAGTCAGTTCCTGTTTTGGCAAAGGTATACCTAACAGAGCAAGTAATGCGTTTAACTGCTCCAAATTCGCTAGAAGATCCTCTACCTTTAGTTCATTTGCTAAAGATCCATCACCCTCGGTTGCTACTAAGCTATCCACAAGACCGTCAATCATCGTTAGGACATCTTCAGCAACTAATTCTGAATTGTCTTCATTAAGTGTGATTAGCGCTCCTAATTGAGTAATGACTGCAACTGGAGTAGCGGATTCACTTAATTGTTGATCAGCACCTGTACCACCGACGATTTGTTGCACTAATGTTTGCTGGAAATCACCCGCAGCTCCTGCTCCTTGTTTTGAACCAGCAACCGAACTACTTGTCGTTGTCTGTCCAGAAGCTGCCGTTGTTGGAATAACCATGTCTATTTTCACCTCCTCTCCTAAACGATTAAAACGAATAGATTCGTTTATGTCCCTGACATTAGCTTAGTCATTATGTTCGCTGTTGCAGCTTCATCAATATTTGACATTTCCGTCAAAATGGAAGAACGAGTCGCGTCATTTACCGAATTTAGAATGCGCAGTACTTTGCTTGGGCTAATATCCATCATCTTGATTAACATTTCCCCAGCACTTTTTGCATCCATTGCAGAGAATGTGGCACTTAACTGATCGGGATCCAGTGTAGAAGAAACAGGTTTGTTATTATTGACCTCTTCCTTGTCCAAACGAGCCTGAAGTGCAGCAATTTGCATATCCTTCACGCTTTCACTATCTTTCATCTTCATAGTTGCGTCAGCAGCAATTTTGGGGTCCATTTTTTCCATAATACGGACACGGTCATCTGGACGCATCGATGAGAATAGTAGCACAACTTCATCCATTTCCATGTTCTGCACGATTGGTGCAGCTTTACCTGGTGTCATTTTTGAAAACATACTTGCGAGTTCGGTAATTTTCGCACTATATTGCTCACTATCAAGTTGCTTATCCTCATTTAGCTTTTTGAGGGTTGCATTCTCATCTTGTAGTCCCTTTACAGCCTGCGATTGAGAATCTGTTGTTGAATTAGCTGCTGCAAGCTCTGACTTCACTGCTGCCAGTTCAGTTTCAAGCTCTTTAATCTTCTCCGTCATTTTGATCGATCTAATTCCATTATCATCCATGGAGTTACCTGCAACCTTTGGCTCAGGCAATACGTTCTTTAATACAGGTACGGATTGGCCTAATTGCAGAGCTTGATTACGGAAATCAACATCAAATAGTGATAGCAGAACGAGAAGCAACACAATGACGAATATGATTGGCACCATCATGAACATAAATCGTTCAAAACCGCTATAACCTTGTTTTTCATAACCTGTATCTGCCAATTCCATTCACTCCTCTAGCGGGCAATACATTTCATTAAGATGTTGGCATCATAAAGCGGACAGTTGCCATTTCATCAAGATCGTTCTGCTCCTTTAATTGGAGCGCTTGTTTAAAACGATCTAACGCATTGTCTTTCGATTTGAGCCAAACTTTTTCGTCCATTACCTTATCTGCAAGCTTTGAGCGATTACTATCTACTACTCTTTTAGCCTGTATAACATCTTTCATTTTGTTTTCAATACAGGTTTGAAGATGATCGATATAATGCCCAATAACTTGCAGCTCTGATAACGAAATTGCTTCCTTAGAGGCATCTTGAAGCTTTTGCTCCCAAGTTTGCTTCGTTTCCTGTAGCTGTTGAAGTGATTGCTCTTCTGTTGACAATAAGCTTAATGCCGTTGATAACAGCCACTCTGCTTGTGTCTTTTGACTTGTCTTCAGATCAACAACTTTTTGGAATGAATAATGAAAGGACGCCACTTATAAACTCAACTCCTATAAAATTCATTTATTAATCGTTCCTGAGTTTCGGCTAATCCTACTTTTTCTGTTGTCTTCTGCTTAGCAAATGAAAGGATGCTATCAATATATTGGATAGCAAGATCAATTTCTTTGTTTGAACCTTGCTGATACGCCCCAATATTGATAAGATCTTCCGAATCTTTATATATAGCAAGAAGTCGCTTTAATTCATTCGCTGCATCTTGCTGCTCGTCCGTTACGATTTCTTTCATTACTCGACTTACAGAAGCCAACACATCAATGGCTGGGAAATGTCCTTTATGTGCCAAATGTCTGCTAAGTACGATATGACCGTCCAATATACCGCGAACAGCGTCAGCAATTGGTTCATTCATATCATCACCATCAACAAGCACTGTATAAAAGGCAGTGATCGAACCTGCTGTTCCTGTTCCCGCTCTCTCAAGTAATTTAGGCAGTGCAGCGAACACGGATGGCGTATAGCCCCTAGTAGCTGGCGGTTCTCCGATCGCAAGTCCTACTTCGCGAAGCGCCATTGCATATCGTGTGACGGAATCCATCATAAGCATGACGTTTAAGCCGCGATCACGGAAATATTCAGCAATTGTTGTGGCAATTAAAGCGCCCTTCATACGAATTAGTGCAGGCTGATCAGATGTAGCAACAATAACTACAGATCGGGCAAGTCCTTCTGGGCCTAAGTCCTTTTCGATAAACTCTAGCACCTCTCTGCCACGCTCACCGATTAGAGCGATAACATTTACATCAGCAGAAGTGTTTCTAGCAATCATGCCTAGCAGCGTACTTTTACCAACACCAGAACCTGCAAAAATACCTACCCGCTGACCTTGGCCTACTGTCAACAGTCCATCGATTGCTCGAACTCCAATGCTGAGTGGATCTGTTACTCTAGGACGATTTAACGGATTACTAGGTTCATTATGAGTTGAATAATGTTGCATCCGGCTAGGCAGGTATGATCCATCGAGCGGATTTCCGAGGCCATCAAGCACTTTACCTAGCAACTCAGAACCAACCTGTATTGTTAACGGTTTCCCTGTACCTACGACGTCACAACCGGGACTGATAGCATGCAGATCACCAAGCGGCATTAGTATAACTTTATTATTGCGGAAGCCGACTACTTCTGCTTTAAGGGGTTTAGCTCCCTTTGAAGGATAGATGTAACAAAGATCACCAATGCTTGCATCCGGTCCTTCGGATTCAACCGTCAAACCAATGACCTGTGTTACTTTACCATTCACGCGAATTGGATCAAGTGGTCTCAGCTGCTCCAAATACTTGTTTACATCCAGCTTATTCGAACTCATTCGTGTTCCCTCTTTCCTCGCTGCTTTGGTGAGCGAGTTGAATAAGTTCACGTTTAATTTCCGAAAGCTGAGTGTCAATTCGAGCATCTATGCTGCCAAATACTGATCGTATAACACATCCGCTGTCCTTGACTGTAGAATCGGGCAATATTTGCAATTCGGCTTGCGAATCTATCGTTGTTTGAAGCTCTTCTCTTGCAGCTTGCACGAAAGCTAGCTGTGAAGGTGCTACACATAACGTTATAACGCCTTGTTCTCTTCTTCTGGAAAGCGATTTTTTGATCAACTCAATTGCCATTTCTGGTGCTGATGCCAATTGTTGACCGATTATTTTTTCAGTTATTGCGCAACTGAGATCAACTAAAAACGGTTCTGCTTCATGGATGATTTGTTCACGCATTGCATAGGCTTGTTTGAGCACATCCGAAGCTTCTGCCAGCTTCGATTGCCATGCTTCTTGTAGTTCTGCTATTGACTGAGCCGAACCTTCAGCATACCCAAGCTCATAGCCAGCTTGTTTCGCTTCTGCGGCAGCCATTTCATCTTCGGCACGTTTCTCGAGCCACCAAACATCAATTTGCTGCCCTGCTTCGGATATCATCCGCTCACATTCTTGAGTGGATTCGAGCAATTGATTTGCAGCAAAAGCTTGAGCATCTTCCAATATTTGATCCCTGAGCGAAATGGTTTCTTCATCCGGACCGAGTATTTCAGCTTCGACATGATAATTTGCTTCTTCACTCGTTTGGATCACATAAGGATTGGACCATTGTAGTCGTTTAAATTGATCAATCGGCACAACGCTGGATGATTTTATCAAATTAGACAATGATATCATCTCCTCCGCCGCGTGCGATTATAATTTCACCCGACTCTTCTAACCTACGGATAGTAGCAACGATTCTCGTCTGAGCTTCTTCCACATCACGCAACCTGACTGGTCCCATAAATTCCATTTCTTCTTTGAACGTTTCTGCCATTCTCTTCGACATGTTGCGGAAAATAGCTTCACGAACTTCTTCGCTTGCCACTTTGAGTGCAAGTTGTAGATCTGCATTTTCGATATCGCGAATAATGCGTTGAATGGAACGATTGTCGATATTGACAATATCCTCGAATACGAACATCCGTTTTTTAATTTCTTCAGCCAACTCAGGATCTTGAATCTCAAGCGCATCCAAAATAGTACGTTCCGTACCGCGATCGACGCCATTTAGGATCTGTACAATGGAATCTATACCGCCTGCATTTGTGTAATCCTGTGTAACCGTCGCTGACAGTTTTTGTTCCAGTACTCGCTCAACCTGTGAAATAACTTCAGGAGATGTACTATCCATCAAAGCAATTCTTCTAGCTACATCAGCTTGTTTATCCTGAGGCAGTGAAGACAATATTTGCGATGATTGCTCGGATTGAAGATAAGATAATACAAGTGCAATTGTTTGAGAATTTTCATTCTGAATAAAGTTTAAAATCTGAGTTGGTTCCGCTTTTCTAGCGAAATCAAACGGTCTAACTTGTAGGGTAGCAGTCAAGCGATTTATTACATCGAGAGCTTTCGTTTCACCAAGCGCCTTTTCAAGAATTTCTTTCGCATAAGAGATACCACCCTGCGAAATATATTCCTGTGCAATACAGATTTGATGAAACTCACTTAATATTACTTCTCTATCTTGGCTATCCACTTTTCGAACATTTGCAATTTCGAGTGTAAGCTGTTCAATTTCTTCGTCGCGCAAATGCTTGAAGATTTGAGCAGACACTTCAGGACCTAACGTAATTAACAAAATTGCTGCCTTTTGGCGTCCCGATAATCCTTGCATCGCTTTTGACAATTAGAACACCTCTATTCGTCCACAAGCCAGGTGCGAAGAAGATTGACGAATTCGTCAGGTTTCCGTTTGGCAAGTGTTTCAAGATTTTTACGGGCTTGACTATCGTTGTTGACACTTTCCAAATCAAGCGTTGGATATTCAACTTTTGAAGGACTAACAAGTTCAATACTTTCGATCTCTTGTTGCTTCCGTTTACGAACTAACATGAAGATTAGTCCGCCGATCAAAGCTAGTACTGCGATACCAATACCAATTACCCATGGTAGAGAAATTCCATTTGCGGATGCCGCTGAAGGGTTCTCTGCGAATGTACGAGCGATCAACGATACTTTTTTATTAATAACTGCATCGTCGCTTACATCTTGACCCGAATCAGCCAGTTGAGATCGTACCAATGTTGTTAAATAATTCATAACAGCGGTACGGCTCGCTTCATCATTCAATTCTGCAGCCTCTATGCCGATACTAATAGAGAGATCTTTTAGGACAAAAGGCCCGGATTCGATACTGTTGTTAATTCTGTTTACTTCATAGTTTTTAATTTGAGAACTTGTTTCGGAAGTACTATTCTCTTGACCAGAAGCATCATAACCAGGAATATCCGTTTCACCAGTTCCCGCGACGCCACCAGCTTGTCCGGAAGATCCAGTTGACGAACTATTGTTTGATTCTTCGCTGAGCAAAATTCCGTTGTTGTTATTATTTTCAAGAGGCAATACCAGATTTTCTTGACTAAGCTTTTTATCAAAGTTCATGCTGCTTGATACGCTTACTACAAGATTGTCCGATCCAACGATTGGTCCGAGAAATCCTTGAATGTTTTTCTCAAGTTCAGACTCATACTTCTTCTGAATTTGAAACTGCATATCAACAACGTCTGCATTACCTGATGCTATCCCGCCTCTTTCTGATGAAACTAGTTCACCATGTTGAGTGCTTGAAATCGTAATGTCTTTAATCGCAAGATCAGCGACGGTGGCTTGTACCAAGTTGTAGTAACCGTCGATATCCTTTTGTGTAGGACGGAAGCCAGGTTCAAACTTCATTACGATTGCTGCAGAAGCTTGTGGAGCATCTTCGGTTGTTAAGAAAACACTTTCCTCAGGAGAATTAATAAGCACTTTAGAACCTTCTACACCTTTAAGTCCATTTAATAGCTTTTGAACTTCTCCATTTAAAGCATTTTGATAGATGACATTAAATTCATTTTCGGTTGTACCTAACTGGGAAGAATTAGAGCTGAATACTTCAAAACCGATAGAACCATTTTGAACAAGTCCTTGAGATCCTACATCTACTTTCACTCGCGATGCTTCTGTGCTAGGAACCATAATGCTAGTCCCACCTGCACTTAGTTCATATGGAATGCTGTTGCCGTCCAAATATGTCATTACAGCAGCAGCGTCAGTTGCGTCTAGATTTTGAAAAGCCAGTTCATATTCCGTTCTGGTGAACACGATTGTCAACAATATAATTGTCAACAATATTCCACTAATAGATGCCCCCAACCATATTTTTTGTTTTCTGCCCATCTGGCCCCAAAAATTTTTGAGCCGATCGCTATACTGGGCGAATCTCTCGTTCACATTGTCACCTCACCCAAATTCTATGCTAAGAAAAAAGTACGTTTAAATTTGCATCCGCATTATTTCCTGGTACGCCTCTACGACCTTATTGCGGACTTGTGAGGTAAGCTGCAAACTAAGATGGGCTTGTTCTGAAGCTAAAAGAACTTGCGTAACATCTACCTTGCCAACCAAATATTGATCGTTCATCTTATGTACATTTTTTTCTTGCGCACTGACATTATCAATCGCTGTTTGCAGGAATTGACTGAAATTTTGTGTCAACTCTGCCGGAGTTGATTGCTCAATCGGCTTAGTCTCGATCAGTTTAGTAGGGGCTACTGGGCCCAATGATATCGATTGAATCATCAGCTTTCCTCCGCTTTCAATTTTAATTATGCTCTTCCGATTTCAAGCGCTTTTAAAAACAAGGCCTTAGTTGCATTAATAGCAGTTACATTCGCTTCATACGAACGAGAAGCAGCTATCATGTCTACCATTTCCTTAGCTACATCTACGTTAGGCATATGTACATAACCACTCGCATCAGCATCGGGATGCGTTGGATTATAAACGAGTTTACTTGGCGTATGATCCTCTTTAATTTTTGATACTCGTACACCTTGAGAGGATTGATTGCCGTTCAGCTGATTAGCTAGAACGTTAGAGAAAGACTGGTTCATCGGCTCAAGCACAACAAGCTTTCGCTTATAAGGCTCAAATTTTCCGTTAACGAAACTGCCGCGAGTAGTTTCTGCATTAGCGATATTCGAAGATATAACATCCATTCGCATTCGCTGTGCAGTCAAAGCAGAAGCACTAATATCAAATCCGTTTGACAACTTCACTTACTAACCTCTCCCTTCAATCCCTGTACGCAGCATCTTTAAATCATGATTGATTTGCTTGATATAGAAGTTGTAACTCAACTGATTTTTTGCCAAAAGTGACATTTCTCTTTCTACATCGACGTTATTTTGATTGTTATTCATTGAGGTCGAATCATCGGTTACAACCTCTGCAAAAGGAACCTTAGATGCATTAGCTCCTATTTCGATATGTCTGCTATCAGTTCTTCGTCCGGCAAGTTTGTTTAGCCCTTCACTTCCCATCGATTGCTCAAGCAATTGTTCGAAAAGAACTTCTGAACGTTTGAAATGCGGCGTTTCAGCGTTAGCAACATTGTTCGAAATGACGCGTTGCCTCATTTCGGCTGCATACACCGCAGATTCCATACGTTTAAATGCTGCGCCATTCAACAAATTCATGTAGTTTCACCACTTTCGCTTAGGTCTCTTAAGTTAACGTATTCAACAGAATGTTCCCCATTCCTTCTTTGTTCGACATAAAATTATTAAAAAAATGAGATGAATATGTCGATTTATGCTGTCTCGATAATCTTCATCAATAACCTAAAATATTACAATGAGAAAATAGCCCTATCTTTGTTCAAAGATAGGGCTACCGTAGTCTTTAAGGCCTAGGTCTATGATTTTATTTTTTCTAACTCCTGCAAAAGCTGATGATTCAATATTCGGATATAAGTACCCTTCATTCCAAGGGATCTTGTCTCAATTACACCAGCACTTTCCAGTTTCCGGAGTGCATTGACGATAACAGAACGGGTAATACCTACACGGTCGGCAATTTTAGAAGCAACTAGCAATCCTTCCTTACCGTCCAGTTCTTCGAATATGTGTTCAACCGCTTCAAGCTCACTGAAAGACAACGAACCAACTGCTACAGAAACGACTGCTCGACTTCGTACCTCTTGCTCAATTTCTTCTGTACGTTCTCTTAAAATCTCCATCCCAACAATGGTGGAGCCATATTCAGCTAATATTAAATCATCGTCATTGAACTCGCCCGAAAGCCTTGTAAGGACTAAAGTACCTAATCGGTCTCCGCCACCAATAATCGGAACAACTGTCATAATTTCTTGATTTCCTAGTCTGGAAAACGATTCGAACACCCCTTTATCAGGAGATACATTCGTTATCGATTCTTGTGCTTCAAGGAAACCTGCATTCGTTTCCTGAGAAAATCGAAGCTCGTCCACAGATAGTGTCCGAATATAATCATGATCGTACACATCAACTGCTGCACAACCCAAAATTTTACCTCTTCTGCTTACGACAAATACATTGCTTTGCATCGTAGTACAGAGCACCTCAGCCATTTCTCTGAAGCTTAGCGCTTTCCCGGCTGCTCGTTGAAGCAACCGGTTTAGCGTTCTTGTTTTATTTAATAAACTCATTTCTTATTGCCTCCCAAAACTATAACCACTACAAGATATATTGACTTAAATCACGGTCTTGCGCAATACTACCTAACTTCTCCCTAACATACTCTGGAGTAATCGTTAGCTTCTCCAAGGACAACTCAGGAGCTTCAAACGATAAGTCCTCAAGTAGTTTCTCAAGTATCGTATGCAATCTTCTCGCACCGATATTTTCCATATTGCGATTTACATCAGCAGCGATAGATGCTAACTCACGAATAGCTTCTGGAGAAAACTCAACTTCAATACCTTCCGTTTGGAGCAGTGCCGTGTATTGCTTTGTTAGAGCATTTTTTGGCTCTGTTAATATACTAATAAAATCATCCAAGCTAAGACTCGTTAGCTCGACACGGATGGGGAAACGCCCCTGTAGTTCCGGAATAAGATCCGAAGGTTTTGCAATATGAAAAGCGCCAGCAGCAATAAACAGTACATAATCTGTTTTGACAGGTCCATACTTCGTCATAACAGTTGACCCTTCAACGATCGGAAGTATGTCGCGCTGAACGCCTTCTCTCGATACGTCAGGTCCAGAACCACGTGATGGGCTGGCAATTTTATCAATCTCATCAATAAAAATAATGCCGCTTTGCTCTGCTCGTCTAATGGACTCTGTTGTAACGTCATCCATATCGATCAGTTTATTAGCTTCTTCTTGAATCAGCGCTTTACGTGCTTCTTTCACTGGCAACTTACGCTTTTTGGCCTTCTTCGGCATTAATTGCCCGAATAACTCCTGCATATTCATTCCCATGCCCTCAGGACCCTGCCCAGAGAGCATATCAAGCATATTTGGTGATGAATCTTCCACTTCGATCTCGATTATTTCATTTTCCAGCTTACCTGCTGCTAGCTGCTCGCGAATTTGCGAACGCTTTTGCTGCAATGTATTGTCTTGCTCATGGTCTTTCTCTTCCTCTTTTTCCTCTTGGGAGCCTCCAAAGAGCATCTCAAACGGATTTTTGGAAGGTTTAGCTTTTACCGGTGACGGGGCTAATAGAGTGACGATGTGCTCATTTGCAAGCGCCTCAGCTCGATCTTTAACCTGCTCAGTCTTTTCGGATTTTACCATCCGAATAGCTGTCTCTACCAAATCTCTAACCATCGACTCCACATCACGGCCAACATAGCCAACTTCTGTGAATTTGGTTGCTTCAAGCTTAACAAATGGTGCTTTTACTAGCTTAGCCAGTCTTCGTGCAATTTCCGTCTTACCTACACCAGTAGGTCCGATCATCAAAATATTTTTTGGTACGATTTCATCTCGTATAGTTTCATCGAGCTTGCTTCTGCGATAACGATTGCGAAGAGCGACCGCAACAGATCGTTTCGCATCCTTCTGACCAACAATATACTTATCCAGCTCCGCAACGATCTGGCGCGGTGTCAGTGCATCATGTCCCATTATTTAATCGCCTCCGCTTTCATCTAAACGATTTCTTCAACAATAATATTATGATTCGTAAATACACATATTTCTGCTGCAATCTCAAGTGCTGACCGTGCCATATCTTTTGCTTCCATAGCAGGAGCATGTCGCTTGAGTGCTCTAGCTGCCGAAAGCGCAAAGCTGCCACCAGAGCCGATTGCCAAAATTCCATCATCTGGTTCAATAATTTCACCATTACCTGAAATAAGCAGCAACCCTGACTTATCCATAACTAGCATCATCGCTTCAAGCTTACGCAAAATACGATCTGAACGCCAGTCTTTCGCGAGTTCTACAGCAGCACGTTGTAAATTACCATGATGCTCTTCAAGCTTAGCTTCAAATTTCTCAAAAAGAGTAATCGCGTCAGCGACAGAACCTGCGAATCCCGCAACAACTTGACCACGATAGAGTCTTCTAACCTTCTTCGCTTGATGCTTCATGACCATACTATTACCGAACGTTACCTGACCATCACCTGCAATAGCACCCTTACCCTCATGTCTTACCGCACATATCGTCGTAGCATGAAACTGCATTTCCATTACGATGCCTCCCCCAAAGTTTTTGTGAAACAAAAACTTATCCAAGTAAACATAAATTTTGCAAAGCTAAAACTTACTTACGTAAGCATAAAAAACACTTTTTAGTCCTGCTACATAATTCTATGCCAAATTAGCTTTAAGCAATGTCTAGTTCTATAAAATATGCTTAAACATAAATTCTCTAGTTTACTTTACGGCTGAATGCTGCAAATGTTCCTTTTTAAATTGCTCGATTTGCTCAAGAGCCCGATTTGCAATTGCTTCGTTCTTATCCTTTTTGCTGCGCATTCGAGTTTCAAGAGGCGGGAACAATCCAAAATTAGCATTCATTGGTTGAAAATGTTTGAAGTCAGCAGTCGTAATATAATGCGCCATACTGCCAAGAGCTGTTTGCTCTGGAAGCACAAGTGGCTCTAGACCTTTTGCTAATCGAGCAGCGTTCAGACCAGCAATTAGACCAGAAGCAGCAGATTCTACATAACCCTCTACACCCGTCATTTGACCAGCAAAAAACAATGTTTCTTTTGCTTGCGTCTGATAAGTAGGTTTTAGCAGTCGCGGTGAGTTAATGAATGTGTTGCGATGCATTACACCGAATCGAACAAATTCTGCGTTCTCAAGACCAGGAATTAGTGAAAACACTCGCTTCTGCTCGCCCCACTTCAAATGAGTCTGGAAGCCAACCATATTATACAGTGTTCCTGCTGCGTTGTCTTGGCGCAATTGAATGACTGCATGCGGTAACTTCCCAGTATGAGGGTTAACAAGACCAACCGGTTTCATTGGGCCAAAAAGAGCAGTTTGCTTACCGCGACTCATCATCACTTCAATCGGCATGCAACCTTCGAAATAAATTTCTTTTTCGAATTCCTTAAGCTCTGCTTTTTCTGCTGTAATAATGGCTTCATAGAAAACATCGAATTCCTCTTCCGTCATCGGGCAATTCAAATAAGCCGCCTCGCCCTTATCATACCTTGATGCAAGATATACTTTGCTCATATCAATGGAATCTTTATCGATAATTGGCGCTGCAGCATCATAGAAGTAGAAATATTCTTCGCCTAATAAAGCTTGAATTTGCTTTGAAAGATCCGGAGCTGTAAGTGGACCTGTAGCAATAACTACAATACCATCTGTCGGAATTTCAGTAACTTCTTCATTTCTAACCTCAATTAACGGATGGTTATGAAGTCTGCTTGTAACTTCCCCTGAGAAGCCATCGCGATCTACCGCTAACGCTCCTCCCGCAGGGACAGCATGTTGATCCGCACTGCTCAGTATGATGGAGTCTAGCCTTCTCATCTCTTCCTTTAAAACACCAACTGCGTTTGCTAAGCCATTTGCCCGAAGGCTATTGCTGCATACAAGTTCAGCAAAATTATTAGTGTGATGTGCTGGTGTTTGTCTAACTGGACGCATTTCATATAATACAACGGGCACGCCCTGAGATGCGATCTGCCAAGCAGCCTCGCTCCCAGCAAGTCCTGCTCCGATTACTGTTACTTTTTGTTGTGACATGATGGTTCATTCCTTTCGAATATACTAACGTTACCTTGATAAGGAAATACTACCCAATCCTTCAAAGGTGCTACTACCAAACCTTCAAAGGCTTTTAAATCTTTTCGAACCCACCCAAACACTCAAGAGTTTCGAACCCACCCAAACCCTCCCTTCCAAGGGAGGGCCCCAAGGCGCTGCGCCCTCTGGACACCCGCCTTTTGACACACGATGGATCTACTACTCACCAACTGAAGTCAATTTCTGCTAATAACGCTCTCGTCCCCTAGGACACGCTTGAATGCGATTAGACATAGTTAGTTGATGGAATGCGATTAAGCATAGTTAGTTTAATAATTTATGTGCGAAGTTAATAGTTAAGTGCTCTCCCGTTTACTTTCGAGCTATTCAATGAATGTAACGAATATCAAATACTTCGTCCATGCTGGACCTAAGTAACACTCTATGCTAACGGACGTCAGATACCTTATTTGACCTAAAACCAACTATTTTTTATTCTAACGGACATACGATCCGTTATTTCACTATATTCCGTACTTTTAGATACTTTTTAATGTAAATAAGGGCTTCTATGTCCGTTAAAACTATCCTATAGCCCATATGATTCAAATAACGTATGCTATGTCCTTTAAACTGAAACCACGATGAGTCAGACACTTTTTATTGTGCCAGTCTATGATTACTACTACTTCTATTGCTGAGTTTATAATTACTTTGACGCTACTCTTTGAGCCACTTTAGTTACTACTCTTAGTTACTACTTTTGTTACTGCTCTTAGTTACTACTTTTGTTACTTCTCTTGATGCAACTTGCAGAGCTACTTTTAAACCACTTTAACCACTGCTCTTGATGTTCCTTAAGATTATGCTGCTGATGTTTTTTGCAATTATTTCAACATTCAATTTTCTTTTGAGAAGTACATTATACCCTATTTAGTCGCATAGAGGCTTGTTGTTCACAATGTTATTGTTGGTCTTAGAACAACATCATCCTCCCTTGTTCAGGGAGGACGTGTTGTTCGATATGAAAGAACCTACAGCTCATTATATGAGTAATGACGTTCGATTGTAGAGGAATGTGGCAGTGGTTAGCATATTTCCAGTTCAAATCTATTCATTGAAAACCTTTAGTCAAACTTCGACCACAACGGTATGCAACGATTGTCTAGTGAACCAGTTGTTATACTAATTATGCTTGTTCTTCTTGATCATCGTCTACTACCTCTTCCGAATAATCGCACGTTACACATTGCAACTTCGCACCACTGCGATTGCGTTTCTCAACTAACATGGACTCGCAGCTTGGGCATTTTTTTTCTGTTGGCTTATCCCATGATACATAGTCACATCCAGGATATTGATCACAGCCGTAGAAGAAACGTCCTTTTTTACTGCGTCTCTCAATGATTTTGCCCTCCGCACATTTCGGACAAGCTACGCCGATATCCTTAACGATCGGTTTCGTATTACGGCATTCAGGAAAACCGGAGCATGCGAGGAACTTTCCGAAACGTCCCATTTTATAAACGAGATGCTTGCCGCATTTCTCGCAAATTTCATCCGACACTTCATCTTGAATCTCGATTTCCTTCATTTCGTCCTCAGCAACTTCAAGACGCTTCTCAAACGTTTCATAGAACTTGGCAAGTACTTTTACCCAATCCTCTGTACCTTCTTCGACTTGGTCAAGGTTACCTTCCATGTTCGCTGTAAATTCGGCGTTCAAAATTTCCGGGAAAAACTCTTCCATGAGCTGAATAACCAAATCGCCAAGCTCAGTAGGCATGAATTTTTTCTCTTCCATCGCAACATACCCACGCTTTTGTATCGTTTCTAGCGTAGGTGCATACGTACTTGGTCGACCTATACCTAGCTCCTCAAGCGTACGAACAAGCCGTGCTTCTGAATAACGAGGCGGCGGCTGTGTGAAATGTTGTTTCGGTTCAACGGACTCCGATGTAATGACATCTCCAACAGCTAGAGGTGGCAAAAACTTATGCTCCTCTACAGTGCCGTCATCATTACCCTCTACGTATACTTTCATGAAACCCGCAAACTTAACCTTAGATCCATTAGCTCTAAAGATCGTATCTCCACTTTCCATATCTACAGTCATCGTATCAAGAACCGCAGATGACATTTGACTGGATGTGTAACGCTCCCAAATAAGCTTGTAAAGGCGATGTTGATCACGTGATAGGAATGGCTTCATTGTTTCAGGATCACGAAGTATGGAAGTAGGACGAATAGCTTCATGCGCATCTTGGGCATTACTGTTTTTCTTCGTATATACTCGTGGCTGCTCCGGTACGAAATCCGGTCCATATTTTTCTGAAATATACTCTTTTGTTTCTTCCTGTGCTACCGGAGAAATTCGTGTAGAATCCGTTCTCATATACGTAATTAACCCGACAGTTCCTTCTTTGCCAAGCTCCACACCTTCATAAAGCTGCTGTGCCACTGACATCGTCTTAGATGCACGGAACCCAATCTTACGAGCAGCCTCTTGTTGAAGCGAACTCGTAATAAATGGCGGTGCAGGATTACGGAGACGCTCTTTCTCCTTCACTTCAACTACAGTAAAAGGATTGCCACCCATCGCTTGGAGTACTTCTTGAACGTCAGCTTCTTTGCCTAATTCACGTTTCACTCCGTTGATAGAAAAATATTTACCATCAAAATTGATTCCGTTTTGACTAAGCTTTGCTGTAATCGACCAGTACTCTTCCGGAATGAAAGCATCAATTTCATTATCCCGATCAATAATTAGTTTCACTGCAACGGATTGAACACGACCTGCAGATAGACCTTTTTTCACTTTTTTCCATAACAATGGACTAATTTTGTAGCCGACTAGTCGATCTAGAATACGTCTAGCTTGCTGTGCATTAACTAAATCCATATTAATTTTTCTTGGTGTTTTAAATGCATCCTTGACCGCTTGTTTCGTTATTTCATTAAATACAACCCGACATGTGTCACCTTCGTTAAGCTCCAAATAATGAGCCAAATGCCAGGCAATTGCTTCTCCTTCGCGATCCGGATCGGCCGCTAGAAAAACATGTTTAACTTTTTTGCTGGCGTCCTTTAATTCTTTTAGAACGCTGCCTTTACCGCGGATCGTAATGTATTTGGGATTAAAATCATTTTCGACCTCAACGCCAATTTGACTTTTAGGCAAATCTCGAATGTGACCCATTGATGCCTTTACGATATATTTGCTGCCTAAATATTTTCCTATCGTCTTGGCTTTGGCCGGTGATTCTACAATAACTAATGAATCTGCCATGCGAGGTGCCTCCTCTCTCTACGACAAGTTACAATGCAATATATATGGAACCGGGCTGAAGCTCGATTTTCCGTTTTATACATAAATTTAGCAGAAGTGCGTTCAAATGTCCAAACGGAATAGATGACAGCTCGTGTAGTTCATTAATTGACAAAGGTTGATCATGCAAAAGAGCAATTAAATGACGCTCCTCAGGCTCCAAATCTTCCTTTTGTTTATCTGTTTTCATTTCATCATGCTTTTGCTCGGCTGAGTTCGTCTTAATTGTGTCACAAAGCCATGGAAGTTCGGCGAATATTTGCTGGATATCACTTAGTAATAGTGCTTTCCCTTCACGGATCAATTCATTAGGTCCTTCACTCTTTGGTGAAGAGATTGGCCCTGGAAGTGCAAATAATTCACGATTCATCTCCATCGCATGTTTTGCAGTAATTAACGATCCGCTTTTCCGTTCACCTTCTATTACAATAGTCGCTCTAGACAATGCCGCAATAATGCGATTTCGTTGATGAAACTGACCTCGATGAAGTGGCGTTCCTATCGGTGTCTCCGACAGAAGCAGCCCCTTTTCTGCAATTTTCCGAAATAAATAATCATTCTCTGGTGGGTAACAGGTATCGATTGGTGTAGGAATAACCGCAATCGTCCCCCCAGCGCCCTCTAGCGCCGCTTCATGCGCACGACTGTCAATACCTCTAGCAAGACCACTAATGACCGTTAGACTCTCAGCAGAGAGTTGCTGAGCCATTAACGAAGCTGTATGTCTGCCATAAGCAGTAGGTACACGAGTTCCCACAATAGCAACTGCTGGATTATTTAACAGTTCCAGTCGTCCACGAGCATACAGAACCCATGGTGGCTGAGCAATTTCACGTAATATTTCTGGATATCGCAAATCGAAAGGTGTCAACACTTCAGCATCATAATTTTTCAAAACAGATGGAGTGTCAGTTGTAAGCTTCCACGGTTGTTCTTGGTATAACGCAACTGCTTTTGCAGCTTGATCTCGCCGTAATCCGATAGCGGTTAAATCTTCTACCGTCCACTCTTCTTTTTTCCATAGTTGATGACGAACCGCTTTGTCAATTGCATGCCAACCAATACCTGGAAGCTCGTAAAATGCGATGATCATTCGCCTGCAAACGTGTTCGTTATTATCCATATTAACCAACCCTCTCGTTAATTGGGCCGGCTTGCATTCTTATCTATTGTGCGTTACAGAGCTACAGAATGCAAGTCAACCGCTAAAATTATGGAGCTAAACAAAAAAAGGCAACCTCCGAGCACCCATTAAAGGTGTCGAAAGGTTGCCTACCTTATCGTTTTACGAAATGGCTATTTGCGAGTAATACATTTCTCTAGCAAGCCTTGCTCTTCAAGCACGCTTACAAGAGTGGAGCCCATCTCAGAAGGAGTTGGAGCTACTTTGATGCCGCAAGCTTCAAGTGTTTTGATCTTCTCAGCAGCTGTACCTTTGCCGCCAGAGATGATTGCACCAGCATGTCCCATCCGTTTGCCCGGAGGCGCTGTTGCGCCGCCGATGAAGCCTACAACCGGCTTAGTCATGTTAGCTTTAACCCACTCTGCTGCTTCTTCTTCAGCTGTTCCACCAATTTCACCGATCATAATAACTGCATAAGTATCAGGATCATCGTTGAAGCGGCTAAGAATATCGATAAACTCGGAACCTTTAACTGGATCTCCGCCGATACCTACTGCAGAAGATTGTCCAATTCCGCGAGTCGTAAGTTGATGAACAGCCTCGTACGTAAGCGTCCCAGAACGGGATACAACGCCTACATGACCAACTGTATGAATGTAGCCCGGCATAATACCGATTTTGCATTCGCCTGGTGTAATAACACCCGGGCAGTTAGGTCCGATAAGTACTGTTTTGCTTCCATCCATATAACGTTTCACATTAACCATATCCAAAACCGGAATGCCTTCTGTGATACAGATTACAAGATCAAGCTCAGCATCTACTGCTTCCATAATCGCGTCAGCTGCGAATGCAGGAGGAACATAGATAACAGAAGCTGTTGCACCTGTTGCCGCTACTGCTTCTGCAACCGTATTAAATACAGGAAGGGAAACAACGGAACCGCTTTCAAGCGTAATATCAACATTAGTTCCACCTTTACCAGGTGTAACGCCGCCTACCATTTGCGTACCGTAATCTAGTGCGCCTTTAGCATGGAACAAGCCAGTTGCACCTGTAATGCCTTGAGTGATGACCTTAGTATCTTTATTGACCAAAATACTCAACTTAACTCACATCCCCTGATTGAATTCGTATGCGTGTAAGCCGCACAGTAAGCTATCTTATTTCACGAGAGCGACAATCTTCTGTGCGCCGTCCGCCATGGAATCAGCAGCTACAATGTTCAATCCCGATTCGTTCAATATTTTCTTACCAAGTTCCACGTTTGTACCTTCAAGACGTACAACAAGCGGACGGCTAAGACCCAATTCCTTCGCTGCAGCAACTACACCCTCAGCGATGATGTCGCATTTCATGATGCCACCGAAGATGTTAACGAAAATACCTTTAACCTTCTCATCGGACAAAATGATTTTGAAAGCTTCAGTAACTTTCTCTTTTGTAGCACCGCCCCCAACGTCAAGGAAGTTAGCAGGGTCGCCGCCATAATATTTAATAATATCCATTGTCGCCATTGCAAGTCCCGCGCCGTTAACCATACAGCCGATGTTGCCGTCAAGCGCAATGTAACTAAGATCATATTTGGATGCTTCAATTTCTTTAGCATCTTCTTCTTCAAGGTCACGAAGCTCAAGGATATCCTTACGGCGATAAAGCGCGTTGGAATCAAAGTTAAGCTTAGCATCAAGCGCCATTACATTACCGTCACCAGTAATAACAAGCGGATTGATCTCAGCAATTGAGCAATCTTTTTCAACGAAAGCTGTGTACAATGCAAGCATAAATTTCACTGTTTTGTTAACCAGCTCATTTGGGATATTGATCGCATATGCTAGTTTGCGAGCTTGGAAAGCTTGCATGCCTACGGCAGGATCAATTACTTCTTTGAAGATCTTCTCAGGGGAATGCTCAGCAACTTCTTCAATTTCAGTGCCGCCCTCTTCTGAAGCCATCATCGTTACACGACCAGTACCACGATCAAGTACTACACCAATGTAGTATTCTTTCTTAATGTCACAGCCTTGCTCGATCAGAAGACGTTTAACTTCTTTACCTTCTGGACCAGTTTGGTGAGTGACTAGTACCTTACCAAGAATTTCGCTTGCAAATGTACGTACTTCTTCTAAACTTTTAGCAACTTTTACGCCGCCCGCTTTACCGCGTCCACCTGCGTGAATTTGTGCTTTCACGACGACAACGGGTGTTCCGAGCGCCTCAGCTGCCGCAACAGCTTCATCAACGGAGAATGCAACTTTGCCCTCCGGTACGATTACACCATACTGTTTTAGCACCGCTTTGCCTTGATACTCATGGATATTCATTGTTGAAATCCTCCATTTCACAGACTCAAATCAGTCATATGTACACAAACCTTTATCATTGTAGCATCTTTCCTTGTCCGATACCTTATATTTCTCTTAGAAAGCGCAGTCTTTTTTGATATGGATATCATCTCAAAATGAGATTAAACCAACTTCTCCAACTAGTATGACCCAATACTGGTAAATTAATAAAACGATAAAATACGCATTACTACGCTGTTTTTACACTTATTTTTTACGATAATTGACAACTTATTAGTTTGAGGCTATTATCTTAATCAACTTCATATTGGAAAATGATAGTGGTAGGGAAGCACCTTCAATGATAGCTAATAAATAGCTAATGGAGGTGCTTTTTTTGTTTAGTTTAATGCATAGTGCAAGTGTATTTGGCGTGGAAGGAAGGAGCATTTCTGTAGAAGTCGATATAAGCAATGGATTGCCTCAAATTGCAATTGTCGGGTTACCTGATCCTGCAGTTAGGGAATCGGTAGAGCGAGTTAGAGCCGCACTTAAAAATAGCGGATTTTCTTTCCCAATGGAACGAATAACGGTAAACCTTGCTCCTGCTGATCTAAGAAAAGAAGGCACTGCATTTGACTTGGCTATTGCAGCAGGCATATTGGCATCCAGTGGACAGCTAGAAGCAAATCTGCTCGATGAGACACTTCTCATCGGTGAGCTGTCTCTAAACGGCAATATCCGTCCTGTTTCTGGCGTTCTTGCCATGTTGGAAGAAGCTCAACGTGTCGGTATTAAGCGTGTACTGCTTCCTCTTGCTAATAGAGAAGAAGCAGAATGGATTTCTGGTATTGAGATTTACACTGTATCTCATCTTAAACAGTTAAAACCACGGTTAGACGGAACTTCTTATTGGGAGCAACGAAGAAGTGATTCACAAGCTGATTTACAAGAAGTAACAGCCGGAAAGAATCTGCAAATAAAGACAGATAATAAGGAAGATTTTTTCGATATTATTGGACAACATCAAGCGAAACGCGCAATGCTGATCGCGGCAGCAGGGAAACATAATATTTTGTTAAGCGGACCACCGGGAACTGGTAAAACCATGATGATTAGGCGGTTACCAAGCATACTGCCACCATTAACTGAGCGTGAGGCATTGGAGGTAACGAAAATATATAGTGTTGCAGGCAAGTTGCAGGAAGGATTAGGCGGACTAATGGTAAATCCTCCATTTCGCTCGCCTCATCACAGCATATCAGTTGGAGGACTCATTGGCGGGGGAGGCATTCCAAAACCTGGCGAAGTAACCCTTGCACATCGAGGCATTTTGTTTCTCGATGAGCTCCCGGAGTTTCCTAGATCAGTTCTAGAATTGCTTAGACAACCACTTGAGGATCGAATTGTCTCAATTGCTAGAGCAAGAGCAACGGTTAAATTTCCAGCTAAGATTATGCTTGCTGCTTCTTTCAATCCTTGCCCGTGCGGCTATTATGGCCATGAATATGGAGAAAAGCGCTGCACGTGCAGCGCTTCATCTATTGCACGTTATCGCTCAAAGCTCTCTGGGCCACTGTTAGATCGAATTGACTTGCAACTCGAAGTTCCAAGACCAATCTCTTTTGAGAGACTGAAAGAAGAAGAAATAGTTACCTCTGACATGCTTCGTACTAAAGTTCAATTCGCCAGAAATATACAAGAAGAACGCAACAAGGAATATGGCGCACTTTGTAATAGCGAGCTAGCTGGCGAAGCTCTTAGGCTCGTTGTCAAACTTAAGCCAGAAGCTTCTCGATTGCTGGAAAGTGCATTTCAAGTGTTGGGTATTAGTATGCGCGCCTATGATCGGTTATTGAAATTAGCTAGAACTATAGCAGATGTAGAACAAAGTGAATTGGTTGAAACCGAACATGTGGCCGAAGCTATTCAATACCGCCGACTTGATATGCAAGTCCAATAATCAATACTTAATCGTAATCACAATATATAATTTTTATATTCTACATTGGACTTTAGATACAACAAGTCGCTTTAAGTTTCAATATCAAAACGCAGCTTCATAATGTCTATATTCTTGAATGACATCGTCCTCCCCTACCAGAATGGCTATTACGTCAAACTGGATAGGGGTATCAAATCTTTTAATGTATTGTAAATACGATTGAGCTATCACTCTAACCTGTTGCTGCTTCCGATAATCTACAGATTCTGCGGCTGAGCCGAATCGACCAGCGCTTGTAGCTCCACGTGTTCTTACTTCTATGAAAATCAACTTTTCTCCCCTAGCAGCGACAATATCCAACTCTCCACGCCGTGAACGCCAGTTCATTTCTCTTATGGTATAACCAGCTTCCATCAATCTTCGACAAGCTTCCTCTTCGCCTAACTTTCCAATACGCTGTTTATTCGTTGACATGGCTCCAATCCCTCGCTTTACGATCAGATTGGTAAACGAAACTCAAAATTTCAGCTACTAGAGCATACAGCTCAGCCGGAATTTCCTGATCAACATCAAGTTTGGATAACACTTCTACTAATGACGCATCCTCTTGTACTGGAATCCCATTTTCTTTTGCCTTTTCCAAAATACGATCTGCAATTTGACCATTCCCTTTCGCAATTAGAACAGGAGCACTCCGTTCCCCGGGTTCGTACTTAAGTGCTACCGCTTTGCGAAGTGACATCTTGCGATCCCTACCTTCTTGCTCCTTGCTCATGCTTTAAAATCCACTCCTTTGTAGCGAGTAGAAGAAAATTGCGACAGATCAGGCGGCACCTGACGTTTCACCTTCTGCTCTGTTGTAGTTGTATCATCGCTATTGGTTGGAAGCGGCGTAGATCGAAGAGATAATAGCTGGTAGCCCGTTTCCTTTAATCGATCAGTAATATCAGCCCTCGAGCCTTCAATGAGCTCAGTTATTGCAGGATGATCATTCCACACATTAAGACTAACAATCTTATCCGTCACATTTACATCAACTAGAGTATCTCCCAATGATTTCATTGATAAGTTAAAGAGCAATCGGCAATTGTCCGCATCTAGCTCACCTCTGCGTCCCCTTCTCGTCTGGATATGAACGGATGCGGTGCTACTGCCATGTTGATCTTGCAGCGGAATAAACATCGTCACATGAGTAAACACCGAACTATTTCGTTCAGGAGCCAAAAGAAGCTGCTGACCTGTAATCTGATGAATAAGCTGCTGGGCAGTTTCCTTAATCGCTGCTGGAGTATCATTAGAGGCCATTAACGTTAATAAAGCACTTTTCATTGAGTCCTGCCCAGTCGCCTGTTGCTGCACCCCTTGAGGGTTTTGACTAGCTCCAGAAATATCTAAGCCAGAAGCATCCTGATTCAAGATAGGATACAGCGATCCACTAAGCAAATTTGTTTGTAACGCAGCTCGTGGACTTCCTCCTTGTAGTTGACTAGTATCCTGCTTGATTGCAGTTCCGTTATCGGTATCCACATTTTTATAAGTTTCTGCATCTACAAGATTCGAACCATTCCCAGCATTCACCAAATTCGGAGCACCCGTTGTATTCGCCAGATTCGATGATATTGTTACATTCACAGCTCCAATATCAGTGCCTCTTAATAATGGAGCTTGTCCGGCTCTCTCGGAAGACACTACTTGAGAACGCATCGTTTCCCTGTTATCCGACGCAGGTGTACTTTTCCGTGAATTAGAACCTGCTTGTAATTGATCTTCAGCAGTAGCTGCTTTTGCCAATTGCAGTTCGTGGTCGACACCAAGCCACTTCATCATCCCACTGAGCCAATTCGCTGACGTGGCAACTGCTCGTTCCGATCCACTGCGTATCGTATTAATATCATCACTGCTATTGGCAGCTATTTGCGTAACCAAGGAACTCCCTTGTATCTTTTCAGTTTCAGTTTGTACAGCAGTTGTATTAGTTCCTATATTGTGAGCATTTACTCTTTCACTTGAACTTGGAGCTCCTCGCAGCAATGCTGCACCTTGCTCTAATAACGCGAGAACTCGTGCCGCTGCTTGTGTTACTTTCCCTTCCTTTTGAGCCATTTCTACTTCCGAAGCAATAAAACTTCCTAGTTGTCCCTTGAGCGTGTCCAAAAGTTCATGCGTTCCTTTTCCGAACATCGCTTGCTCCATGGAACCAATAGTAGCTGCTGTCATTGGCAAGCCTCTTTTGAAAGTTGCTGCTGTTGCTTGCATCCATTGCTCCTGATCGGCTCCTTGCGGCATTGAAGCCGCTGCTTCCTGAAAGGCCCTCGACGTCATCCGATTAAACGGGAATCCTTCTCTCCTTAAATCCTTTATAATATCCAAAGCCCAGCGTTGATCAGGTAAACCGAGCAACTTGGCATAATCTCTAAAAGTATCGTCCAGCAAGCCAGAAGCGCTTAGATCTACTGGTTTAAGCGTAATCACTGATCCATTTGATTCAGGCTGTACTTGCAGCATTGCTGATTGACCGGGTTGAAGCGGAACTTCCAGCTTTGCTCGTACCTGTACACCATTAATTTGTACGACAGCTTCATTATTTTCAAGCATTTGTAGAACAACGCCTCTAACTACTTGGCCTGCTTTCAGTTCCATAGCCCTCGAGTCGCCGGCAATAGTATCACCCAGTAGACCCCTCATCATTTGACTGATATTCACGATCATTTCTCCTCCAGCAGCAAGTTACGCTACCACGATATATGTTTTATATCGGCCCTTCTACTCTATCCATGAAGGGTAAGCTTCAAAGGATTGTTTCCAACGTCGTAAAATCCACTTCAGCATACCGCCTCATTTTCCAAATACGAGCAACATCAGTAACAAAAAAAAAATACGCCCATCTATCAGCATAACCCCAAATTGGGCGTTATTCGCCAATAAACAAACGTATTATTCTTTACATTTATTTGGTCGACTCTTCTCCAAGTAGCTTGCGAAGAAATGTTCTCCTATGCTCGCTACTTGGTCCATACTGGAGTAGCCGCTCGCGATGTAATTTTGTTGCATATCCCTTATGAATCGCAATGCCGTATTCAGGAAATTGTTCTTCCCATTCACCTACACAAAGCCTATCTCTAGTCACCTTCGCCATGATGGAAGCCGCAGCGATAGACTGACTTGTAGCATCGCCTTTAATTATGGACTGCTGTGGCAATGCAAGATCAACTTTCTCTGCATCTACAAGCAAATAATCAGCAGCTACTTGCAACGATTCCACTGCTATCTTCATAGCAAGCCTGGCAGCTTGTTTAATATTAATATCATCGACGACCGAAGCATCCACTCTCGCTACCGACCAAGCAATAGCGGAACTTGCAATAACTTCGTAAAGCTGCTCACGCTTCTTTTCCGATAGCTTTTTAGAATCGTTAACACCTTCGATAACGAGCCCAGGCGGTAAAATAACCGCTCCAGCAACAACATCTCCAAATAAGCAGCCACGTCCGACCTCGTCAACACCTGCAATCGAGGTAAAACCTTCGCCCCATAGAGACTGTTCATATTGCAGCACGTCATTTGTCCCCCGTTCTCACTTTAAGCTACTTCTTTCTAACGGGCATATTGTCATAGGGTGCTTCAAGCGTTATTCGCCCTAACTTACCTGCTCTCAGGTCTCGCAAAATAATGCCAGAAGCCTTCTCCAAATCAACACGCCCTCCACCAATCAAACAACCTCGACGACGACCAATGTCTTCCATTATTCGAACGATCTCTTGATTATCCTCAATGTCACTTGGCGGAGTTTCCAAATCATATCTTTCCTGTAGCGCAGGCCAATAACGGTCTGCTAGCTCTTTAATCGCGAAATAGGCAATTTCATCTATATTAAGAATCTGCTCACGAATCGCTCCAGTCATCGCTAGACGAAAACCAACCAATTGATCCTCAAACTTCGGCCATAAAATACCGGGTGTATCTAGAAGCTCCATTTGAGTACCGACCTTGATCCATTGTTGTCCTTTAGTGACACCTGGTCTATCGCCAGTAATTGCAATACTGCGTCCAGCAAGCTTATTAATCAATGTAGATTTACCAACGTTCGGAATTCCTACGATCAACCCTCTGACCGCACGAGGATTAATACCTTTTGAAATCTGTCTGTTAATTTTATCTTGCAAAATTTCTCTTGCCTTAATTGGAATTTCGCCTACTTTTGTCCCTGTGGAGGAGTCCACTGAAACACACTCATGACCTTCATGAGCAAAGTAAGTCATCCATTTCTCAGTTGTCTTCGGATCTGCCAGATCCGATTTATTAAGGACGATAAGCCTTGGCTTACCATGCAAAATTTCATCCACCATTGGGTTACGACTCGATAACGGAACTCTCGCATCTAATAGCTCTATGGCAATATCGATTAGTTTCAACTTGTCCTGTATTTGCCTCTTTGCACGGGTCATATGACCCGGAAACCATTGAATGCTCATTCTTTCACCTCATTTAATACCGATGCTTAATAAACTCTAGTTTGTTAAGTGGCCAAAAAATAACATCAGCACGCCCAACAATTTCATCATCTTTGACGAAACCGATACTACGACTGTCAGTACTATTGCTACGATTATCTCCAAGAGCGAAAATCATACCTTCTGGAACTACCGTTTCAGAAATCATTTCGTTAGGGAAATTGTCACGTTTGTTGTATAGTTCACCTTTTGCGTGCGCTTGTTCAATTGCTTCCTTAATATACGGTTCTTCTACCTTTACATCATTTAAATAGAGATCGTCACCTTCTAGGCGAATCTTATCGCCTGGTACTCCGACTACCCTTTTAATAAACTTGCGATTTTGCTCAGGGACATCAAATACGACGACTTCACCAAACTTCGGTTCTGTGAAGGTATACAATATTTTATTAACAATCAACCGTTCGCCAGTCTCGAAATTCGGCTCCATGGAAGGGCCGTCTACTATATAAGGTGAGAATAGAAACATACGAATCAAAAACACGAGTACTACTGCAATTACAATCGCTTTAGTCCACTCTACAATTTCTGTGTAAGCTTTGCTTTTCTTTTCTGGTTTCCGACTATGTGTCTCAGAACGGTCAGGTGTTTGACCTGATTGATTACGCGAGTCATCCGTCTGCTTATTATCATCCGTTGTGAATGTATTTTCTTCATCATTACGATGCTGCGAATCCATATTTTCCGCCTTCTTTCTTTCAGCATTCATTATGTAGATGTCACAATTGAAATAACGAAAAGGAGCTTGATTTCGCAAGCCCCTCTTGACGTTCCATCTTAACGGATTTCTTTAATTCTAGCAGCTTTACCGCGTAGTTCACGCAAGTAGTACAACTTAGCGCGACGTACTTTACCACGGCGAGCAACGTCGATTTTGTCAATCTTAGGCGAATGAAGCGGGAAAGTTCTTTCCACACCTACACCGTACGAGATTTTACGCACCGTAAAAGTTTCGCTAATTCCGCCGCCGCGACGTTTAATAACAACGCCTTCGAACAACTGGATACGCTCGCGCGTGCCCTCGATTACTTTAACGTGTACCTTCAAAGTGTCGCCTGGGCGAAAGTTTGGAAGATCACTGCGCATTTGCTCTTGTGTAATTGCTTGTACAATATTCATTGAGTTCACTCCTTCCACCATAGACGTTCATGTAAGCTCCCGAACTCCCTTGAGTCGATCATTGCTTATAGCGGACCGCCCGACTTTATGAACAACAATAGAAATTTTAACATAGATATATATATAAATCAACACGTTTATTCTTATTGCCTTCTTCATGTATACTTAGGATGAAGTAATAAGTAGGCTGGAGGTGTAGTTTTTTGTCAGAAGTCATTAGACGTTGCCATGGAGCAATGTCGGTCCGGTTTAAACTATGGATTGCTCTTATCACATTATTATTGATCCTTTCCTTTTTCTTTATTCCAATTTTAGCGAAAGCCTCCTCCCACCAAGATATAGAAAATCACTGGGCCAAATCATACATTGAATGGGCATTAAATGAAAATCTAGTAAGAGGATACGAGGATGGTACTTTTCAACCGGACAAATCCGTGAGTGAAGCGGAATTTCTTGCTTTGTTCATGAGAGCCTATAATGTTGCTAACCTAAGTCAAGAAGGGTTCGGTAACGAGTGGCACAAACCATATTATACATACGCACAAACGATGGGCTGGCCTATTATATTTAACAATGAACGCGGCAGCTTTAGCAGAGGACAAGTTGCCTTATTAATAGCATCCTCTGTTAATGGCAAACATTTTGTGCAGAACACAGCTATCCAATGGCTTCTCGACCAAGGCATCTCCAAAGGCCGTTCATCAGCAACGGTTAAAGGATTCGCTGCAAACGACAAAGTAACACGTGCTGAGGCTTTAACCTTTATTTACATGCTTAAGAGACATACTGCTTCTCTTTCTACGACAAAAATTATGGAGGAGAAAACTTCCCTTCATTCTATCGCGATTAACGATCACGTGAATAAACTGCTTTTTATACTGGGCAAACCACTACGAATCGATCCAAGTGAATACGATTTTAAGTGGTATGTGTACAATTTAGGCAAGGAAGACTACAAGAAATACGCCTTATTCGGAGTACTTGATAACAAAATCGTTGCCTTATATGCCAATACTCCGAGCAATTGGTTCAGTTCAGACGGGATCAAACTTAATCAATCGCTTGCTGATACAAAGAAAAAATTAATCGGTGAAATACTTACAAAAACTGATCATACCTACTATGCTTTTTCGAAAAGTGGAATCCGATACACATTGTTTATTGATGCCCATGCTAACGATCTAGTAATTGGTATGCTGCAGCAAGTTGATGGATTGAAGAGGCATGAATTTTCCACCATGCAAGATGAACATCGGGTTGCTTTGGAAAAACAATTGTTTGAACTGGTCAATTCGGAGCGAGCAATACGTGGCATTAATTTATTGCAGTGGGATACGACAGCTAACATAGCAGCCAAAGCCCATAGTGCAGATATGATGAAAAATAACTTTTTCAATCATAAAAACCTTAAAAAACAAACTCCGTTCGATCGCTTTAGAGCAGGTGGCATCACATTCCGGATCGCATCAGAAAATATTGCGGCTGGCTTTGAAAATAGCATATTTACTCACTATAATTTACTTAATTCGACTACGGGACATCGTGCAACGATTTTAAATGATGAGCTCCAGCGGTTAGGAACCGGCGTAGCATTCGGTGGACGCTATAAAGTTTATTACACCCAAGACTTTTACACTCCTCTAGACGATACAAATTAAAAACTAACATTCACAACAAATAAGGGAATGCAGCCTCCTGTGGAGACCGCATTCCCTTATTGTTGACTTTCCTTCATGCTTGCTTCCATACCTTTAAGCCATTGACGTTCTTTATTCGTAAGCTCTACTCCTTCAAGCAGATCTGGTCGGCGTTGTAACGTCCGCAGAAGCGATTGCTCCCTGCGCCAAGTCTCGATCTTAGCATGATGACCCGATACAAGAATATCCGGTACACGCAAGCCTCGAAACTCTGGCGGTCTTGTATAGTGAGGATGCTCAAGCAGTCCAGTACTATAGGAATCTGTTACTGCAGACGTTTCATTTCCTAATACACCTGGCAGCAAACGAACGACACTATCAATAACCGTCATCGCTGGAATCTCTCCACCAGTTAATACATAATCCCCTACAGATATCTCATCCGTTACCAAATGCTTGCGAATACGCTCATCATAACCTTCATAATGGCCACAAATGAGCACTAGATGCTCTTCACCAGCCAGCTCTTCTGCTTTACGCTGTGTGAATGGCGCGCCTTGGGGACACATGAGTATAACGCGAGGTTTCTTGCCAGGCTCCGTCTGAAGATCCTCAACAGCAGCGAATACTGGTTCAGGCTTCAGCACCATTCCTCCACCACCGCCATAGGGATAATCATCGACTGTATTATGTTTGTTATTCGAATAATTACGGAAGTTGATTGCTTCGAGCGATACGATTCCTTTATCCTTTGCTTTACCTAATATGCTAGCGTTGAACACACCATCGAACATTTCAGGAAACAACGTAAGTACATCAATTCTCATTTGCTAAATCAATCCTTCCATCAAATGAACCGTTACCTTCTTGTCTGCAACATTCACTTGGAGAACCACTTCATCGATAACTGGGATGAGTATGGAACTTCCTTTCCCTTTTGGACGATCGACTACCCAAACGTCATTGGCACCAGGGCTCAATATTTCAGAAATAACGCCCAAGCTTTCACCTTCGTCCGTCATAACTTCGCAGCCGATAATTTCATGATAATAGTATTGTCCTTCTTCAAGCGCGCCTTGCTCAGCTTCAGATATTTTTAAAGCCCAGCCTTTATATTTTTCTACTTCATTAATATTCGTAAAACCATCAAGTCTTAAAATATATATTTTCTTCTGCTCTCGAGACGCTACAATTTTCACTTCACGTGACTCACCAGTCGCTTCATTAACCATTTTCAACTTTTTGCCGACTGCGAATCGTTCCTCAGCAAAGTCTGATTGCGATAACACCTTCACTTCACCACGGATGCCGTGCGTATTAACAATATTGCCGACTGTAAACCACTTCTCGCTCATCAAATCAGTCCTTCTTCAGTTAGTTACCGCTATTATAACATGCAAAAGAGGGCCAGGACATTCATCCCAACCCTCTACTCTGCTTGTTGCTTATGAAATTATATCAACAATGACACGCTTGTTCGACTTTACAGAAGCAGAAGTCACAACTGTACGCATCGCTTTAGCAATACGTCCTTGTTTTCCGATTACTTTTCCTACGTCCTCGGGGTGAACTGAAAGCTCGTAAATCGTGCTGCGGTCATCATCCTTCACGCCAACTCGCACGTCATCTGGATGATCCACCAAAGCCTTCGCTATGACAAGAATTAATTCTTTCATCTCAAAGCCTCCTGCTCTTCAACAGTTATTTCTGTTGCTTTAGCTCGTGGAACTTCTTCATAACGCCTGCTTTGGAAAGCAAGTTGCGAACAGTGTCAGATGCTTGCGCACCAGTTTGTAGCCATTTCAAAGCTTTCTCTTCGTCAATGTTGACTTGAGCTGGCTGTGTAACTGGATTGTAAGTACCGATTTCTTCAATAAAACGTCCATCACGTGGGGAACGGGAATCCGATACAACTACGCGGTAGAAAGGTGCTTTGTGAGCGCCCATACGTTTCAAACGAATACGTACTGCCATGATAATTCACCTCCTTCTAAAATGTAATAAGTTCTATATGATCCGTTAATCATTCGATCAAAACGGGAACTTCATTTTATTGCCCAGCATGCCCTTAAGTCCTTTTTTGCCGGCCTTCAAACCTTTCGGTCCTTTTGGCCCCATCATGGACGAGAACTGCTTCATCATTTTGCGCATATCGTCAAATTGTTTAATTAGACGATTAACTTCAACGATAGTTGTACCACTACCAGCTGCTACACGTCTGCGTCTGCTATTATTAAGCAACTCAGGTTTTTCCTTCTCTTCCTTCGTCATAGAGCGAACGATTGCCTCAATACGACCAATCTGCTTCTCATCTACTTTCAGGTCCTTCATGCCGCCCTTCATCTTGTTCATCCCAGGTAGCATATCCATAATTTGATCGAGCGGGCCAAGCTTACGAACCTGCTCCATCTGATCAAGGAAGTCATCGAAAGTAAATTCAGCATTACGCATCTTACGTTCCATCTCCGCTGCTTTTTCAGCATCGATTCCGGATTGTGCTTTCTCGATAAGAGACAACATGTCCCCCATACCTAGAATACGAGAAGCCATACGTTCTGGATGGAAAGGTTCAAGGGAGTCGATCTTTTCACCCATTGCGGCGAATTTGATCGGACGTCCTGTTACAGCTTTAACAGATAGTGCTGCACCGCCTCGAGTGTCGCCATCTAGCTTCGTCAACACTACACCAGTTAATTCAAGCTGCTCATGAAAGCTTTGCGCCACGTTCACTGCATCTTGACCAGTCATCGCATCAACAACAAGTAGAACTTCATCAGGTGTTACTTGCTCATGGATCTGCTTCAACTCTTCCATTAATGCTTCATCAATATGAAGACGTCCCGCAGTATCGAAAATAACATAATCATTTCCGTGTTCCTTCGCATGCTGTAACCCTGCTCTTGCAATCTCAACTGGCGATGTCTTATCACCAAGTGAGAAGACCGGAGCTTTAATTTGTTCTCCTAACACTTGTAGCTGCTTAATTGCTGCTGGACGATAAATATCGCAGGCGACAAGAAGTGGTCTGTGATTACCCTTTTGTAGCAATTTAGCTAGTTTGCCTGACGTCGTTGTTTTACCAGCACCTTGCAAACCTACCATCATAATGACGGTTGGTGGCTTATTCGCTCTAGCAAGCTTCGACTGCGTCCCGCCCATAAGTTCGGTAAGCTCTTTGTTTACGATGTCGATAATGACCATGCCAGGCGTAAAGCTCTTGGTCACTTCCAAACCGATGGCCTGTTCCTTCACCTTAGCGATGAAGTCTTTAACGACCTTAAAGTTAACATCGGCTTCCAGAAGCGCTAGGCGTACCTCACGCATTGCATCATTGACATCAGCTTCAGAAACTTTGCCTTTGCCCTTCAGCTTACTGAATACATTTTGTAGCCTATTGCTTAAGCTTTCAAATGCTGCCATGAACTATCGCCTCCTTCTCTTGCCGCTACTTCTGACGCTTTGAAATGCACTATAGCATCAATAAGTGATCGTTTATCTGATTCGTTTGTTATTAAGGCGTTAACGTCTCTCATGAGCCGATCCGTTAAATCCATTAACCGTTCATGCTTGGCGAGCAAGGCTAGTTTACCTTCATAACCCTCCAAAGCTTGTTCGGTCCGCTTTATATTATCGTAGACAGCTTGCCTACTAATTCCGAATTCCGAAGCGATTTCCCCTAGTGAGAAATCATCGTGATAATAATAAGTAAGTATTGTACGCTGCTTCTCAGTCAACAGGCTATCGTAGAAGTCGAACAGCAAATTAATTCTTGTTGTTCTTGCTAAGGCATCTGGTTCATTCACCTTTAACGCCTCCTTCACTCTGTCCCTGATTGCACTGTCAAGTAAAATTACTTTACAGCACTTCAACGACTCTTATCATACACGATGACAAATGCCACTGTCAAGTAAATTACCTTGTCAGATAAAAATGATTTTAAGACTCGGATTGCTCATCCTCTTGTTTAATAAGTCCAGCAAACAAAGCATGTACAAATTGCTCAGAATCAAATTGTTGCAAATCACCCATTTTCTCACCTAAACCGACCAACTTAACGGGTAGATTCAACTCATTGCGAATAGCAATTACGATTCCGCCTTTAGCCGTTCCATCTAGCTTAGTAAGGACGAGACCCGTCACGCCACTCTTTTCTCCGAATAACTTGGCTTGGCTTAGTGCATTTTGACCTGTAGTCGCATCAAGAACTAGCAGTACTTCATGTGGAGCTTCCGGAAGTTCCCGCTGAATAACGCGGAATATTTTGTTAAGCTCCTCCATCAAATTCGACTTATTCTGAAGACGTCCTGCCGTGTCGCAAAGAAGAACATCAACACCACGCTGCTTTGCAGCTTGTACAGCGTCGAACATTACAGCTGCTGGATCGGAGCCTGATGATTGTTTAATAACATCAACACCAACACGCTCTCCCCATACTTCCAACTGCTCGATTGCACCTGCGCGGAACGTATCACCTGCTGCCATCAATACTTTTTTGCCTTCATTTTTGAATTTATGCGCAAGCTTGCCAATCGTTGTTGTTTTGCCGACGCCGTTAACGCCCACGAACAAAATAACAGTAATTTGCCCGTTTGGTGCCATACGAAGTTCTGAGCGATCATCACCTTTAAGCAAACCAATCAACTTCTCTGACAATACAGGTTGCAGCTCAGCAGCATCTTCTATTTTGCGCTTTTTCACTTCTACACGAAGCTCATCGATAAGTGTCATAACAGTATTGACACCTACGTCGGCACCGATCAAAATTTCTTCAAGTTCCTCGTAAAACTCTTCGTCGATTTTTTTGCGGCGAGTAATGAGCTCCTCAACTTTCTCAACGAAGGCAGTGCGAGTTTTCGCAAGACCTTCCTTAAATACGTTTGTGACTGCCTCCGTTTTGGATGCGATGCTTTCTTTCAGCTTTTTAAAAAAACTCATACTAGCCGTTCCTCCATCCTTGCTTGACGCGCTCTATCGCGATTGTCATGCTATTAAGTTGTTATGCCGATACAGAATCTTCTTCCTCCAAGCGAACCGAAACGAGCTTCGATACGCCGCCTTCCTCCATTGTAACACCGTAGAGTACATCTGCTTCTTCCATCGTGCCTTTACGATGAGTTACAACAATAAACTGAGTAAGCTCCGAAAACTCGCGTAAATATTGAGCAAAGCGAGAAACGTTCGCTTCATCAAGTGCAGCTTCAACCTCATCAAGAACACAGAAAGGAACAGGCTTTACTTGTAAAATGGCGAAAAGCAATGCAATTGCGGTGAGCGCTCTTTCTCCTCCAGAAAGCAACTGCAAATTTTGCAGTTTCTTACCAGGAGGCTGTGCGACGATATCGATACCGGTATCAAGTACACGGTCTGGCTCAACTAATATGAGATCAGCACGACCGCCGCCGAACAACTTACTGAATACGACGACAAAATGGCTTCTAATCGCTTCAAAAGTAGTTCGGAATCGTTTCGACATCTCGTCGTCCATTTCTTTAATAACTTGATAAAGCGCTGTTTTCGCTTCGACGAGGTCATTTTTCTGATCAAACAGGAATTGATATCTTTCCTTCACACGTTCGTATTCATCAATCGCACCTAAATTAACATCGCCTAATGCACTGATTTGACGTTTTAATTCACGCACCTCATTCCCAGTACCTAAAATATCTTCAGGAAGAGGGTATTGTTCCTTAGCAAGCTCATAGCTCAATTCATATTCTTCACTTAACTTGCGAAGTAAATTGTCCAGCTCTACATCTTGGCGGTTAACGGCGATTTCCGTGCTCCGCATTTGCTCCTCGACCGAACGGAGCCTAATCCGTTGATCCTTTGTTTCACTTTCGCCTTGTTCAAGCTCAGCGATGCGTTTCGCTCTCGCGGATCTTTTCAAATCGGTTTGCTCTGCGCAGTTCGCTTTTTTGATTCGCAGGTCGTTGAGCTGCGTAATCTGGGTAATACTTTCTTCGCTATGCCTGCCAAGCTCTATTTCCTGTTGAGCAGACAATGATCGTAAATTCGCCAAGTCTTGCTTCGCACTTTGAATATCTGCTCTCACGCGGTCAGCTTGATCTTGGAAGCTAAGCTTCTCTTGATCCGTCTTAGCTACTGCAATTTTAATGTCTGTTAGTTGACCCTGCAGCTCTTCTTTAGCCGATTCACTTTCTTTGCGCCGCTCTTCTGCCATCCGAATCGCTTCTTGCAATCTTGCTTCATCTGACGTTAGTTGCTGCAGTTTAATTTCAGCTGCAGCCGTTGTTTCTTGTATCTTCTGGTCCTCTTCGATATGTGTGCTTTTATCTGAAAATGAGAGCTGACTTTGCTCCGTCAGAAGCTTTTCTTCTGATTTAAGTTGTTGCAGCTCTGCTCGAATTCCCTGCTCTTCAAAACGACTTTGTTCCGATTGCGTCCTGAGATCCTCCACATTTTGTGTTCGGATAGAACTTTCTTTGCGCAAATCACTAAGCTTTTTCCTAAGCTCTTCTACTGTTTTCTTCGCATCACTTATTTCTTGATCGAGTGCTTCGATTTGACGTCCTCTGCCAAGCAAGCTTGCGCCTTTTTTCTGGAGACTACCACCTGTCATCGAACCGCCCGCATTTACTACATCGCCTTCAAGCGTTACGATTCTGTATCGGTATTGGCACTTGGACGCAATCCGGTTTGCTTGTTCCAGTGTCTCTGCTAACATTACATTCCCTAGCAAGCTGTTAATAATAGCTTGATAACGTTCGTCACATTGCACAAGATCAGCTGCGACACCGATAAAGCCCTCAACTGCTGCCGCCATCCGCTTGTCACTATCAGGAACCATCCGTCCGCGAATGACATCAAGCGGCAAGAATGTTGCTCTCCCTAGTTGTCTTTGCTTCAGAAAAGCAATAGCAGCACGAGCTGTTCGTTCATCTTCCATTACGATGTGCTGAAGCGCTCCGCCAAGTGCAGTTTCTACTGCTACCTCAATGCGTTGCGGTACTCGCATAAGCTCGGCCACTGCACCATGAACGCCCTCGATGCCTCCAACACCTTTACGTGCTGACTTAAGCACTTCCTTAACACCTTGCATAAATCCGTCAAGTGCGTCTTGCATCTCTTTCATCGTATCTCGTCTAGAAATATGACTATCGAGCTTTTGTTCCCACTTGCGGATAGCTGACATAATTTCGTCCAAATGCCCCGTAAGCGTCTTTATTTGTCCTGACTCCTCAAACATCCGGTTTCTCGTCTGCTCAATTCTTTCGAGCGTCTGAAGTAGAGTTTGTTCAAGCGCAGTCCGACGTTCTGACAGTTTAGCTTGCTGTTCTGCCCATTTAGATTCATCTTCACTAATTCTCTCCATACGACGCTGCAATGTTTCTTGTTGCTGAGTGGCATAACGAATCTCATTACGAGCTTGAGCCATTCCACTAAGAACATCAAGAAGCTCGCCCTTCAGCTTTTCCTCAGCGTCTACAACTGCTCCACCTGCAACGCCTATCAGATTAGCTTCCTCATAAGCAAGTTTAGTGCGTAAATCGGCAAGTTCTAGCTCTAACAAAGCTGCGCGACTTCT
Source organism: Paenibacillus sp. L3-i20 (assembly GCF_022180385.2). Classification (GTDB taxonomy): domain Bacteria; phylum Bacillota; class Bacilli; order Paenibacillales; family Paenibacillaceae; genus Pristimantibacillus. Next base: position 402,528 of record NZ_BQME02000002.1, on the reverse strand, counting down.
AAACTCCGCTTCATTTTTTGTAAGTGCCGCAATCCGTGCATCTTGTACCGCTATCGACTCTTCAAGCTGACGTTTATTTTGCTCCAAATTGCGCTTACGCTCTTTTAGAACTTCGCCGTAACCTTCACACTTCTCAGCGTCTTCACTAATTTGAAGCATTGATTCATGCAAACTGTCCAGTTCAATCTCAAGTCCCCGAAGTTGTTGCCGATCCTGTTCCAAATGCGCATCATGTTTGCTGACAACAGTCGAAAGCTGAAGCTGCTCCTCCTGTAACTTTCCGAGCTTGTCAGTCGCCTCAGACCATGCTTGATGTACCGTCTCTATATTATGTACGTACATGGAAATTTCTTTTGATTTGAGCTGCTCCTTCAATGCTTTGAAGTGTATCGCCTTCTCCGATTGCTTCCGCAGAGGCTCGACCTGATCTTCAAGCTCTGTTACAAGGTCATGAATCCTCAGCAAATTTTGCTCAGTTTCATCCAGCTTTTTGTTTGCTTCACGTTTGCGCGACTTATATTTGACAATACCAGCAGCTTCCTCAAAAATGCCTCTTCGGTCTTCTGAACGAGTACTCAATATTTCCTCTATTCGACCTTGTCCAATAATGGAGTAAGCTTCCTTGCCGATACCAGTGTCCATAAACAATTCCGTAATGTCCTTGAGACGGCACGGTTGTTTATTGATCAAATATTCACTATCACCGCTGCGGTGAACCCTTCTTGTTACCGTTACTTCGTTATACTCTAATGGCAGTGCCCCGTCCGAATTGTCGAGGGTCAATGACACTTCGCCATAGTTGACTGCTTTACGTGCGTCACTTCCGGCAAATATAATATCCTCCATCTTGCCACCACGAAGACTCTTGGCACTTTGCTCCCCTAGAACCCAGCGGATACCGTCGGATATGTTACTTTTTCCTGATCCATTCGGCCCAACCACCGCCGTTATTCCGGTTACAAATTCCAGTTCCGTCTTATCGGCGAAGGATTTAAAACCTGCTAATTCAATCCGTTTCAAAAACATGGTTTGGCTTTCACCTCACCCACCATTGTAACACATAATCGTTATTTGCGTTAATCATTTCAGCCTCCAATTACCGCCAGTATCACATTCTTAAGCCTTCATCGTCAATCTATCTCCTATAATATTTGCATTAAAAAAAGAGGTGTCGCCATATCGTAATATGCTGCAGCGACATCCTCATTTGCAATTAGTTCGACTTTAGTTATATAGAAGATTCATTTTTTAGCTTTTGTTGAAAATCGACACTTCCATCTTCTAGTCTTAGCCACGATTCAAAGGTACGCTCCCCTTCTTTCAGCCGTATTACTCTGGCACCGTGTGGAAAACCTTCTTTTCCATATGTATTGTATCCTGTTGCTCTTCCATAACAGAGCTTTATATCGTGCAGCACACCACAATAATCATTAATATGGTCATGACCTACAAAGGTGCCCAATACATCACGACGCTCTGCCATTGCAGCAAAAAAACCTGAATTGATTTCGCTGCAGCATACCCTTTCATGCTTATTGCCCATCACATCGCCTTGTTCCCAAGCGTCAACGTATTCTGGTAGTGGAATATGGAAAAAAGCGAGTGATGGTAGCGGAGTTCCGCCATTTCGATCTTGAAACGCCTTTGACTTTTGCGAATACCAGTCAATTTGATCTCTCGAAATCCAATCATATCCTTTAATATGCGTATGTTTGGAATAACATCCGCTGTCCAAAAAGTACAGTGCAGCTGCCAATCCTTTGTGCCCATGCACTTCAATAGTGTAATTGCCCCAGCCATGTAATCCCGGTGTATGACCCGTTTCACTAGACTCGAATGATTGCAGAACCGTTAACATTTCTTCACGAGTTATTTGGACTTCAGCATCATGGTTGCCAAGTACTGCTGCCCAAGGAATTCTGCTCCTCTCAGCGACTGCTACAGCATCCTTCAACGATCGGATGGGATCATCACATTTTGTGCTGTATATGATATCGCCTGTAAATACAATGAGATCCGGAGCTTCTTCTCGCACAACTCGTTCCATGAGATCATGTGTACGAATATCAAGTTCATCTCCATTTTGCCAATGCAAATCTGTAAACTGTACAATAGTGAAGCTGCCATCATCTCTAAAACGCAATGGTTTGTCCATGTCTGTATCCACCCTACTAAAGTTAGTAAAAGAAATGTATGAATGTATGAAATACTCTTATTGAACACAGCTTCATTATAACTCGAAATGATCGACATAAGTAGATTACAAGCTAAAACCCGGTTTCCTCAAGTTACTCTCTAAATAAAAAAGCGCCGTCACACAGGTAGATTACTCTACTTATGTGACGGCGCCTTCAAAAGAGTTGCTTCACTTAGCTACTCCTTTGCCTACTCCAGAAGGAACGTTTACGGCTCCTGAGCCAGCTTGTTCCAAGCTTCCGCAGCAGCACGTTGTTCAGCTTCCTTCTTCGTACGTCCAGCACCTACACCATAACGTTCTTCGCCAAGGTTAACCTCAACAACGAATTCTCTATCGTGAGCCGGTCCTCTTTCTTCCAAAATACGGTATTCTACAGGGCCTAGACCATAATGCTGTGAACGCTCTTGAAGTTTCGACTTTGCATCCTTCATCAACAATCCAAAATCGTTAGACTCAATATAAGGGAACATATGCGCTTCCAAAAAGGTTCGCGTCCGTTCTATACCAGCATCCAAGAAGATTGCTCCAATAAAGGATTCAAATAAATCAGCAAGCAGCGCCTGCCTATGTCTTCCGCCTAACTGCTCTTCGCCACGACCAAGCAAAACATGTTTGCCGAGATCAAGTCTTTCTGCGAAGTAGGCGAGTGACGGCTCACACACGACTGAAGCCCGCATTCTTGTAAGTTCGCCTTCAGGACGTTTCGGATACGTAGCGAACAAATATTCCGAAACGAGCAACTGCAATACTGCATCTCCAAGAAATTCAAGGCGTTCATTATCTTGTACGAAGCCCCGTTTATGCTCATTCACATAGGATGTATGCGTAAACGCTTGTCTTAATAACTTCGTTCGCTTGAAAGTGAGCTGCAGCGTCTGCTGCAGCTCATCAAAATTGTCATTCTTCATATGCTTTCATCACGATCGTCGCGTTATGTCCCCCGAATCCAAATGAGTTGGAAAGGGCAACCTGTACATTCGCTTCGCGTGGTTTGTTAGGTACATAATCCAAGTCAAACTCAGGATCCTGATTGTCCAGATTTATCGTTGGAGCGATAATGCCGTTTTTCAACGTGAGTCCAAGAATAACTGCTTCTACACCGCCCGCAGCTCCAAGCAAATGACCAGTCATCGATTTCGTCGAGCTGATAGCTACTTTATAAGCGTGCTCTCCGAATGTCTTTTTAATAGCAATTGTCTCAGAACGATCTCCAACTGGTGTCGAAGTACCATGAGCATTAATGTAATCGATGTCCGATGGCTCTAGCCCAGCATCCTTAATCGCCTTTGTCATACAGCGTGCTGCTCCATCAGGATCTGGCTCTGTCATATGATAAGCGTCTCCGCTCATTCCATAGCCAACTACTTCCGCATAAATTTTAGCACCGCGCGCCTGAGCATGTTCCAGTGATTCAAGAATCATTATCCCTGCTCCCTCTCCCATAACGAAGCCGTCACGGTCAGCGTCAAAAGGACGGCTCGCCTTATGAGGCTCATCATTGCGAACAGACATTGCTCTCATGGAGCAGAATCCAGCCATACCCGTTGGACGGATCGTCGCTTCTGCACCGCCAGCGATCATAACATCAGCGTCGCCGCGTTGAATCATTTTGAAAGAATCCCCGATGGAATGAGTTCCTGTCGCACATGCGGTAACCGCTGTACTGTTAGGTCCTTTTGCGCCAGTTAGCATAGACACTTGGCCGGAAGCCATATTGGCAATCATCATTGGAATAAAAAATGGACTAACCCGCTTTGGACCTTTCTCAAGAAGAAGATTGTGCTGGTCCTCCCAAGTTCCAAGTCCACCAATGCCGGAGCCGACCATAACGCCTACACGTTCTGGATCAGCATTTTCGCCGATTTGCAGCCCAGAGTCCTGAACAGCAAGTTTACTCGCAACAGCAGCGAATTGTACAAAACGATCCATTCTACGAGCTTCTTTTCTATCCAAACCGTAATCTTCGGGATTAAAGTTTTTAATTTCAGCAGCAATGCGTGTTGGGTATCCAGAAAAATCAAATGCCTCAACGACGGACACGCCAGATTTTCCTTCAAGCAAGTTATTCCAAAATTGCTCCAAATCAGAACCGAGTGAGGTCATAACCCCCATGCCTGTAACGACAACTCTTTGTTTCATAGCATTCACCTCTGCAGATAGCGTATAAGAACCGCTAGTGTAATCTTCATTTATATAAATAGCTTAAAAGCTCAATTATTTAATTAAAATGTGAAAATAAAACGTTTAACATGGAGAGAAGTCCCGTCTTTTACAACGGGACTTGTCCATCTTAGGTATGAGATTGTATGTAAGTCACAACTTCTCCCACCGTAGTGATTTTCTCTGCATCTTCATCAGAGATTTCCATATCAAACTCGTCTTCTAGCTCCATGACCAATTCTACTACGTCAAGAGAGTCAGCTCCGAGGTCATCTTTGAAAGAAGCTTCTAGTGTTACTTCTGCTTCATCTACACCTAGTCGGTCGATGACAATACGTTTTACGCGATCTACTACTTCGGACATCCGGTTCACCTCCTCCACCGTATTATACGAGAATTACTGATAAAATGCCATCTTTACCTTTTATGTGCGGCAGCCATAACACTTAGTGGCTTTCTACATATGCATGCCGCCATCCACGTGTACCGTTTGACCAGTCATATACGCAGCAGCATCTGAAGCTAGGAAGCGGACAGCATTCGCAATGTCAGCAGCTTCGCCAAGACGAGCCAGCGGTATTTGTGTAGACAACGTTTGCTTCATCTCTTCGGACAATTTGTCTGTCATATCTGTCTGAATAAATCCTGGAGCAACGCAGTTTACTGTAATGCCACGTGAAGACAACTCACGAGCACTTGCCTTAGTCAAGCCGATTACACCAGCTTTGGCAGCCACATAGTTGGCTTGACCGGGATTACCCATAACACCAACGACAGAGGAGATATTAATGATACGGCCGTAACGTTGCTTCATCATCGAACGAGATACTGCTTTAATGCCGTTAAAGACACCTTTAAGATTCGTTTCGATTACTTGATCGAACTCCTCTTCCTTCATTCGCATAATTAAATTATCTCTTGTAATGCCAGCGTTATTCACTAGGATATCGAGCGCCCCGAATTGCTCAAGCACGCTTTTCACCATAGCATCAAACTCATCGACCTTGCCAACATTCGCTTTTACGACAAATGCACGACGCCCAAGCGCTTCAACTGCTGCAGCCGTTTCAACTGCCGCAGCTTCGCTACCTGAATAATTAATAGCAACATCTGCGCCAGCTTCTGCAAGAGCGATAGCAATCGCTCTTCCGATGCCTCTCGATGCACCCGTTACGAGTGCTTTCTTACCTTCTAAGCTAGCAAACATAGCATTTTACCCCCGATATCGTTAATTAACCTGCAACGCTTCCAGCGCCGAAATGTTATTAATCGAAATAATGCGAACACTTTTATCCATTTTTTTGATAAGACCAGCAAGTACTGTGCCGGAACCAATTTCAACGAACGTATCTACTCCTTGTTCGATCAAATAACAGATGGTATCCTCCCATAACACTGGAGAATAAACCTGCTCAACAAGCAGCTTGCGAAGCTCACTTCCCGCTACTTCTTCCCGAGCTGTTACATTGGCAACAACAGGGATAGATGCATTTTTCATTTCGACTTCAGCAAGTATGCTGGCTAGTTGTTCAGCAGCAGGCTTCATTAAGGAAGAATGGAACGGTCCGCTAACTTCTAACGGAATAACCCGCTTTGCTCCTGCTTCATCCTTGCCTCTTTCAACTACTGCTTGAACCCCAGCTGCCGTTCCGGACACAACGATCTGACCCGGGCAATTCACATTGGCCAGCTCAACTGCTGAGCCTTCTGCCGAAATGGCTTCGCAAAGACTAGCCAATGCTTCTCGTTCTGCCCCAAGCACAGCTGCCATTGCACCTTGTCCGCTCGGCACTGCCTGCTCCATGTACAAACCACGTGCACGGACCGTACGAACCGCATCCTCGAATGACAGCACATTAGCAGCAACGAGTGCGCTATACTCACCCAAGCTATGGCCTGCTACATAATCTGCTCTTAATCCACTGCCTTCAAGCAGCTTTAGAAATGCGACACTAACCGTAAGCAGCGCCGGTTGAGTGTTAGCAGTTTGCTTCAACTGCTCATCTGGTCCATCGAAAATTAATGTTTTCAAATCGAAACCTAATGCTTCGTTTGCTTTATCGAAAATAGAACGAGCGCCCTCGAATGTATCGTAAGCGTCCTTCCCCATTCCGACAACTTGAGCACCTTGCCCTGGAAAAACAAATGCTGTTTTTGTCAACGATTTCTCCTCCTACACCATAGACAACTTCATTATCCGTTATACAAAATTACCAAATTAGTACAGATGCGCCCCACGTTAACCCGCCACCAAAACCAACGAATACTAAGCGATCGCCTTCCTTAATTCGGTTTTGCTCAACAGCCTCTGCAAGCGCCACAGGGATCGAAGCCGCTGACATATTGCCGTACTTGTCCAAATTAATCATTGCCTTCTCCTCAGGGAGGTTTAGACGATTCATTGCTGATTGAATAATACGGATATTTGCTTGGTGTGGAATAAGAAGATCAATATCCTCTTTAGTCATGCCCGCTTTTGCAAGTGCATCTTCCGCAGCGCTCCCCATAATACGTACAGCAAATTTGAAAACGTCATTGCCGGCCATATGAATATAATGTTGCTTGGACGAGATGCTTTCCTCTGAGGCAGGCATGCGTGAGCCGCCACCGCTTACTTTCAGAAGTTCACCGCCGCTGCCATCAGCTCCAAGCTCAAAGGATTGGAAACCGCGACCTTCTGCAACCTTCCCAAGAACAACAGCCCCTGCACCATCTCCGAACAGGATGCATGTGTTGCGATCTGTATAGTCCGTAATGCGGGATAGCGTTTCTGCTCCTACAACGAGTATATGATTGTACATGCCAGATGAAATCATGCTTGACGCTGTTGCTAAACCGTAAATGAAACCTGAGCAGGCAGCTGATAAGTCAAATGCTGCTGCTTTGGTTGCACCTAACTTACTTTGCAGCAGACAGGCCGTTGAAGGAAAAAACATATCCGGTGTAATAGTCGCAACTATGATTAAATCGATGTCCTCAGCAGTCAAACCCGATGCTTCCAATGCTCGTTTGGATGCTTCCAGCGCCAGATCCGAAGTGGCCTCCGTAGCCGCCGCCATTCTACGCTCCTTTATTCCAGTACGCGTTACGATCCATTCATCATTTGTTTCTACCATCTGTTCCAGCTCTTGATTCGTTATAATACGCTCAGGCACATATTTGCCTGTTCCAATAATGCCGACAGGATGCAAACTCATGTCACACACTCACTTCCCGTTAATTTCTGCGGAGATCGAGTCGATCAAATTCCCCTGTAGTGCGATTCGCGCTTGACGAACTGCATTTTTTACCGCTATAACATCTGAAGATCCGTGGCATTTCACCACAAGACCATTCAATCCAAGGAGTGGTGCACCGCCATGCTCCTTATAATCCATCTTTTTCTTCAATTGCTTAAGCTTAGGAAGCATAATTGCTGCAGCTATTTTGGTAAGTACAGAACTACCGAAAGCTTCCTTCAACATGGAGAAAATCGTACCTGCTGTTCCTTCCATTGCCTTAAGCATGATATTCCCTGCAAATCCATCACAGATGAGCACATCACAATTCCGATTCAATACATCTCTTGCTTCCACATTTCCGATGAAGTTAATCGGTGCTTGTTCTAGAAGATCGAATGCAGCTTTAGCAGTTTCGGTGCCCTTTTTAGCCTCAGTGCCGACATTAAGCAAACCAACTCGCGGTTCTTTAATGCCGTGAACCTTGGATCGATAAATGCTGCCCATTATTGCATACTGAAGCAAATGTTCAGGCTTAGCATCCATATTCGCGCCCAGATCAAGCGCAAGCACACCAATATCATCCATTGTAGGCATCATTGGAGCAAGCGCTGGACGTTCTATTCCATCCATTCGTCCAACGATAAGTAAGCCAGTAGCCATAAGAGCACCCGTATTGCCTGCTGATAACATAGCATCTGCTTGCTTGTCCTTGACCAACTGTCCTGCTACAACCATTGATGCGCCTTTTTTCCTTCTTACAGCTCTAACTGGCTCATCGTCGGGACCGATAACCTCTTCCGCATGAATGATCTTAACATTCGTTGGAAGGCTACCCTTCAGCAGCGGTTCAATCGCTACTTTGTCTCCTACTAGCAAAAGTTCTGTATCGGGCCATTCAGCAGCAGCTTCTAGTGCTCCTTGAACAATTAACCCTGGGGCATGATCCCCACCCATTGCATCAATGGCGATCCGCACTTTCATCTCCCCCTCCGTCAGCTTCACCTTCAGATCTATAGATAACGAAATTGCCCTGAAACACCATTTCGTCACCCACATATGTGAATAGCTCGACCTTAGATTTGCCTCGTTCTCCCGAGATAGACCTTACGTATGCTTTAGCTATACACTTCTCCCCAAGCTTAACGGGACGTATGAAGCGAATATCTGCTGTAACCGTAAGTGCAATCGCATCGTTAATTACTGCTACAGCAAGCGAGTTCGCTTGTGCGAACACATGATGTCCTCTTGCAATACCTGTCCGAGAAAAAACATGTTCTTCTCGAATTTCGAAGATCGATATGCCGCTTTTGTCGAGCTCCAGATCGACAATCTCCCCGATCACCTCATGAAGCGGCAATGAGCGCACTGAATCATAAGAGCGTTCAGCCATTAGCTTCATGCGCTCCCTAAGCTCAGGGATACCAAGCTCCATCCGATCAAGCCGAATGGTCTGGATGCTTACCTTCAGCAGGCGCGTTAGCTCACGATCCGTTATAAAAGGATTTTCTTCTATATGCTGGGCAAGCTGCTGATGCCGCTGCCGTTTGGGCATTCGTTCCATGCTCAGCACCACCTTTAATCTTAGTCTACTTTGATCACTGGAATAATTGAGTGCACTCACATGTTATCGATAACAGCGGAATCGCTTATTCCTTATTAGATATATGTAAAGTGTCTAGTTTTATCACCTGGTACTAATTAAGTATATGAGAAAACCTCTATCGAGGTCAACTCAGGATGAGCAACCGCGTCTAGAGGTAAGTTTTATCGCCAATAAGAATTTGTTTTCCGATTAAACTCGGAAACTAATAAATTCTTATGTGGAAAATTTCATTCTTTGCAATGAAACCAAAAAAATAGCACTTCACCGCAAGATGAAGTGCTATCATTGAAATCATTAATTATTGGGAAATGATCTCTTTTGTTTTGTAATATCCACAAACTTTACATACGTGGTGAGCCAACTTAAGCTCTCCGCATTGTTCGCACTTCACCATACCCGGTATTGCAAGCTTGAAATGCGTGCGACGTTTGTCGCGGCGAGTTTTGGATGTTCTACGTTGAGGTACTGCCATATTTCCCACCTCCTTCACAAAATTCACTAACACTTAATCCTTAAATAGATCCTTCAGCGAATCAAATCGAGGGTCAATCCGCTCGTTATTGCATCCGCATGTACGCTCATTTAAGTTCTGTCCACAAGTCTGACAGAGTCCCTTACATTTGTCATCACAAAGCGGGGCAAAGGGCATGAACAATTGAAGTGCTTCTTCCACAAAAGGCTTCAAGTCCAGTTTGTCCCCTTCAATTTCAACAAAATCACTATCTTCGTCTTCACCTGTGCCGTCCTCGGCATCGCCTTTGGAAGCAGGTTTAAACTGCTCAAAGAATGGGATAACCGTATTATGTCCCTTGGTCGGCTCCAAACAACGCGAGCACGCCAGCTCCAGATCAGCAGATAATTCGCCGTCAGCCGTAATGAATCCATCATGGCCGACAACCTCAAGCGATACATGCAGCGGACTTGTACGAATGACGTCAATCCGCCCCTTGAAGAGGCCGCTAACATCCAGGTCTTCTTGAATAGTTGACTTCAGGCCTTTGGCCATCATCTCTTGCATACGAAACTGCATAGTATCACCCCAAACAAACAAAGATTATTATAGCTATTTTTCTACCCTTTTGTCAACAATTTCGCGTTGCCAATTCGCAATCCACCTATAATATCGTGATTGACTGCCCTCTCTATGCTATAGTGAAACCACTAGTAATTACAAGAGAGGTTGAAGCTTCATGCGCGCCGTTGGAGTCATAGTAGAATACAATCCATTTCATAATGGACATCATTATCATTTGCAGCAATCACGTAAATTAACGGGCTCAAACGCCGTCGTCGCTGTCATGAGCGGTCATTTTCTCCAACGAGGCGAACCTGCTATGTGGGACAAATGGACACGAACACGCATGGCGCTTGCAGGCGGCTGCGACCTCGTAATTGAGCTTCCTGTCGCTTATGCAACCCAAGCTGCCGAATGGTTCGCATATGGCTCCGTTTCATTGCTCGAAGCAACGGGCATCGTAGACGCTTTCTGCTTCGGAACAGAAAGCGGTCAGCTGGCCCCCTTACAAATGGCTGCGAAGTTAATGGCTGATGAACCACCCGCATTCAAGACATTATTAAAAGAGCAGCTCGCAACGGGTACTAGTTACCCTAGCGCATTTAGCGCCTCTGTAACCGCATATTTGGGAGAACAAGGATATAATGAGTTTGCAAAGTTTCCATTCGCAATGCCCAATCATACACTAGCTCTGCACTATTTGCTAGCGCTAAATCGAATTAAAGGTAAAATGGAGCCATTTACCATTGCAAGAGAAGGATCACAATACAACCAAAATACAATTACTGATAGAGAAATCGCAAGTGCGACCGCATTAAGAAAGCTGTTGATCGATAGTCAGTCCATCGAGAAAATTCGCAGCTACATACCGTCAACTATCTTTAGTATTGCTGAGCAAAGTTGGAATGACGGCTTACCACCTATAAGCTGGGACAATTACATACGTCCTCTTATACACGCTATACTAACAAAATCTCCAGCGCAACTTGCGGAGCTTCATGAGCTATCTGAAGGACTTGAGTATCGAATTGTGAACAGCATGCCAAATCTTACATCTGCCGACTTTGAGCAATTAATTGCGTTATTAAAAACGAAACGTTACACAAGAACTAAGCTGCAACGGTCATTGCTGTCCATCTTTTTAGAACATAGGAAATCAGATTTCTCCCCGGACAAGCTTGCGAGTGGCGTACAATATATTCGTGTACTAGGCTTCTCTGAAAAGGGAAGGCAACTTCTTAAACGAATGCGTACGACTGCAACGCTTCCCATTCTAATGAGTGCTGCTAGACCACCGGAACGATATCGCTACTTGGAAATGGACATACAAGCAAGCAACGCCTATATGCTCGGCGTTCCAGGTTCAGACCTCTCAACTTCCATGTATCGGGATTACCGTGACAAGCCTATCTTCGGCTAGCCATTCGAATGGTGCGCAGAGATTGCATTAATCGCATCTTGGAGTGTCTCTACAGCCACAATATCCATTTTAGTTCCCATCGCCTTTGCCTTGGCGCGGGCCGCTTTTTCATTTTGCTTCGGTACTAGGAAAAGCTCCGCGCCTTGCTGGCTAGTAATGACGACCTTTTGCTTAATTCCACCAATCGCACCGATTTTACCTTCTACATCAATCGTTCCAGTTGCTGCGATCTGTGCTCCGCCAGTCAAATCACCCTCCGACAATAGATCTATTGCTTGCAGAGTAAATACTAGGCCTGCGGAAGGACCGCCAATCTCCCCAGCAGCAATCGTTAATTGTTGATTCTTGTCGTTCGACTTAATCGCACGAAGTTCGGTGAATCCTGTTACTCCGAGCAACTGAGCAAAATACTTTGTTGTCCATTCCCCTTGAGCAGCATCTGTCATCAAAATTTTTAACGACAACTTCTTATCTTGCCGCTCAACATCAAATGAAAGACTGCTCCCATCTTTGCCGTCCCAAGCCGATTTTAACTTCACAATAGCATCATCTACACTATGGAATCGTTCACCTCCACTAAGACCGAGCAAACGATCTCCACTATGAAAAGGACTGACTCGTTGACCATCAATTTTATTAACATCGGAGATTAAGATAGCATCCGTCTCAACTTTATATGGAATTTGTAAATATCGGTAAGCTGCTTCAACTGCATCATTTTGCGAGCCTTCCATAATGACTGTAAGTCGTTCTGCATACTGCTTCTGGGACTCCCCTCTGAACACATCCCTCTTCAGAAATACATCCCGATCAGAATCAAAGCCTGCTCGTACAACTCTCCACATGTTAGGAGCAGTCAATTTAACTGCTGTTAGCATAAATTGCCCCTTGTCGCCGCCACTATCTCCATCGCCTTGTACGGTGATCATAGGCTCAACTGGAACAGCAATGCCAGGTTCATACACGAGGTATGGGGTAGGTGCATATAACAATACCCACATCGCAATCGCAGTAACGGTTGCCGACAACACAACTCTCCGTAATATGGGTAGCCCTCTTCGCATAGACTGTTCCCCCATTCTATACTTGCACTATTCGACTATGGTCTATCTCCTTCATTAGTTGCGTACTAATATACGAAAAGGTTTGTCCAAGAAAGCTGAGGAGTTGAAAGGAATTGTACAAAACTATCCTTCTCGCCATTATCTCTATTCTACTAGTAAGCACAATCATATTGCAGCCCGACGAATCGTTTCGTGCATCGCTGCAAGGGCTGACCGTTTGGTGGAATATCGTCTTCCCGGGATTGCTTCCCTTTCTTGTACTATATGAAATTATGCTCGCCTTTGGACTAGCTCACGCATTAGGTGCATTGCTTGAGCCAACCACTGAGCGATTGTTCAAAATGCCTGGTGAGGCTGCTCTTGCCATCGTATTCGGTTGGATGGGCGGTTACCCTGCTGGCTCCGATGCTGTTGCATCGTTGCGGAAGAGAGAACTCGTCAATCGAGCACAGGGGCAGCGCTTGTTGGCTTTTGCACATATGCCAAATCCATTATTTATGCTTGTTGTCATCGGTGCAGGCTTCCTGCACAAACCGTTTGCCGGCATTATGATAGCCGCTGCTGTCTGGGCTTCTGCCGTATGGTTAATACTACTTACTTCTCTCTTCCACAAGAGATCAGAAACCACACCTAATGTCACTCCAGTCAATACAAATAAACGGCGACTGAATCCCGTTCGTTCAGCTACGCTCGCCCTGCAAAAAGGTAGGGAACAAGACGGACGAAGCTTCGGAAAAGTGCTTGGGGATGCCGTTTCAAATAGTGTACAGAAGCTTATGATGATTGGCGGCTTTATGATCTTTGCAGCCGTAATAGCCAAGTTGACTGAACCGCTCCTTGCGCCTTTTCTAAAGCTCGGCTTATCTTTTGTCGGGCCAGCCTTATTTGAGAGCCATCTGGGAGCTTATGCAGCAGCCATTTGGAACTCAGATAACATAGATGCTGCCTTTGGCTGCGCCGTCATCGCTGCGATTCTTGCTTGGAGCGGTCTTAGCGGCATTTTGCAAACCGGCTACTCCGTTTCTGGAACTGACCTTAAGCTTATGCCGTTTGTTCTACATCGTTTAAGTCACGCCCTGCATGCGTTTCTATTAACATTACTTCTTTGGCATCCAATCAGCTGGCTCTACCATAAACTTACTCCCAATGGAGGCTTTCCAGTGATCACCTTCGGTCAATACAATGCCACATCAATCGACGTCAGCATGCCACTTTCTGCAATTAAAATGGATGGATTACCCGTCCTTTGGCCTTATTCAATAGCTATATTCGGCGTCTTGCTCATCGCACTAATAATCCTATATTTGATCACAGGTCGAAATCGTCCCAGCGTACATCACTGAGATTTATTCGTTCTCGGCTTGATATTTAGCGATTAATCTCACTTCAACTTCTGGCGGTACAAGCTCACGCACTTCGCCCTGAAATTTTGCAATTTCTTTAACGATGCTGGAGCTTAAATAAGAATATTTAGGGTTCGTCATCATAAACATTGTGTCAATTTCTTCATCAAGAAGATGATTCGTCGATGCAAGCGTAAGTTCATATTCAAAGTCAGTAACGGAGCGTATGCCACGAATGATGACATCAGCTTGTTTTGTCTTCATGAATCGGACGAGCAAATCCCGAAAACTATCTACTTCTACATTAGGAATATCCTTCGTTACCTCAATAAGCAGCTCTTTGCGCTCCTCAACTGAAAACAATGGATTTTTGCTCGAGTTATTCAACACAGCAACAATTAAGCGATCAAATTGCTTCGCTGATCTGCGAATAATATCCAAATGACCAAAAGTTACCGGATCAAAGCTCCCAGGGTACACAGCAATTCTTTCTTTTTTCACGAATGGACTAGTTTCCTTGTTAAGTTCATTATTAGATGTTGTCATCAACTTTGCTCCCATCCGTGTTATGTTCCATGCCTTCACTGTCTTTTTCATTTTCGTATTGATATATAGTGACGGCAATATCGCCGTATTTGGCATATTTGATTTGCTCAAAATTTGTCATCTCTTCTGGATATTTAAATGAAGCATCATGCTCGACAACTATGAGTGCATCAGGTGCTAACATGTCCTTCTCCGTAAGCTCGACCATTAGCTTGTCCATTTCAGTCATTCGATACGGCGGATCTAAAAATACAAGCGTAAACTTCAAATCACGTTTGGCCAATGCTTTAAGCGCACGTTCCGCATCGTTGCGATAAATTTCTGCGGCGCTGTCCGCACCAGCTGTCTTAACATTTAAACGAATAATATCAATACTAATCTTCTCTTTATCGACCAAAATAATTTTGTCCGCGCCTCTACTCCAAGCCTCAATACCAAGGCCACCTGTACCCGCAAACAAATCCAGTGCCGTTCCTCCGTCGAAATAAGGACCGATCATGCTAAATATGGCTTCTTTCACTTTATCCGTCGTCGGTCTTGTATTCGTTCCCGGCACGGCTTTAAGCGCGCGCCCTCTAGCCACGCCCGCAATGACTCTCACTGCAACTACCCCTCTCGCTTACAATTCTGTTTATCGTACCATACATTGTATTTAAGAATAAAGAAAAAGCAGCACTTAAAGAGAGATTCATCGAAACACAAATCAGTCTCTATATCGAAGACATCCTCTCCGTTGGCGTGAACAATATTCATTCACATAGGATTAGATGTATTTCATTGTTCAATAAAAAACTTGCAGAAATGAAATCTTATAGTAGACTAATAGGAAAATAAAGGGGGACAATTGAACTATGAAAAAATTACTATTTTTTACTACAACCCTACTATTTCTCTCTATCTTAGTTGGATGTAGCAATAATTCTGCTGGTGGTGGAAAAATGACCGCTGGAGAAAAGATGGCGCTTAATTACGTTACTATCTATTTGAATGGCAATGATGAGGAAGCTAAGAGAAAGTATGTAGAGGAGAGTATACACCCTGACGTCGCAATGCTTTTTCAATTAGGTGCCGCTTCTATTGCACCTGAAGATCAGCATTACAAAAATCCGAGTGTCTTAGATACTGTGAAGCATAAAGCCGAGGACGGAACTGACGGTAACCTGACGCTTATTAAGGCAGAGGACGGCAGGGAAATTATCGTTCTGCTTATAGATCAAAAGGTTACGTTCGCTTTCGTAAGTGATAACGAAGCGGAAGATATGAAAGCTTCCTTTGACTCCTTAAGAGCAAAATTTAAATAACTAACCAGAGACTCTTAAAAAAGAAAAACCTCTCATTTAGCGCATAGGACAATATTCTCCCTTCATACCTATGCAAAGGGAGATGTTGCCATTGTCTGATCAGTTTGTAGCTCTTTTAATTGTCACAGCCCGAGTCTTTCCGTTCCACGTTACTTGGGCACCAAAAGCTTCTGCTACAGCACGAACTGATACTGATGTTACCCCCTTTTTCAAGGTTCCCTTATGCTCCAATATCTTTCCGTTCACAATGATATTCACCTGATCACTTACAGGATCGACAACAGGTAGCAACCTAGCAGCAACACTCGCTTTAAATTCCAACCACCCTCCCCACTTACCATCCATGTTCATGAGGCGTGGGCAGTTTTTGCCCGACCAATCGTAATGTCGGCGAAGTTTTTCTACACCCCAACCTCGCTCTTTTAGCAAATTCGCTACTAGTTCGACAGCTCGCTCGAGCGTTTTGGCGTAGTTGCCACTTTCGCAAATCTCAATTCCGATAGATGCTCGATTCCCAGGGCCGTTGCCATCACCCGCATGCCAAGCTACCTCATTAAGCGGTAAACACTCAAGCGCTCCATGCTCATCAATGACGATATGATAGGATGCTTGGCGTTTATTAGATGGATTTGCAAGCCAATTGCGCTCGTTCTGTGCTGTACTAATTGGATTTCCTGTGTTATGAATAGTCATTGTAGTAGGAGACATAGTGATGGCAGGACGACGATTATAAGGAGTAGATTTAGGAATGTGAAACTGCTTATATTGATCTATCATTTAAGTGATATCTCCTTCCCAAATTGTTAAGCGTATTGTTAAAAATGCACTTGAAAATAGCCACCTACTAGAGTGTCACGAAGCATATATTCCCCATGATTATGTCTTATTAAAAACGACTATAAGAGCGCTTTTACTAGGAAGATCTTCAAATGCTCAAGCAGGGCTTATATAAATTGATCTACTTTTATTTTTGTTCAGTTTTAGTTGGTAGAGTATCAGGCTTTATCGCCGTTTTCTCTCTATTTTTCTCCTGAAGAATAGTTAAAATGTCCTTAAACACAGTAGGGGTTTTAAGTCCACAACGAGTATAATTTTCTAGGATGGATACCACTTCATTAGCAAGCCAAAAGTAGATAACTCCATTCATTACAATGCTTGTACCTAAAGCTACGTCGAGCTTGTGTCCTAAAAATACCATTAATAACATCATGCCTTTTTTACATAAACCAAAAAATCCAACTGTACTTCTCAATCCTCTACCTTCTTTAATGCTAGCAGCGATCCCTGAGACATAATCGATTCCAAAAACAATTATTAGTAGTTCTAATACTCCAGTCCACCCACCATACATATAAGATATTAATGATCCAAAAATCCCTGATGTTGTATAAAGCAGCGTCCAATCTCTATTCGCTAGAAATTTAAATGTGAAGTGTTCCAAATTGTGTCACGCACCCTTAATCTTTTTTTATTAATAAGAAAGAGAGCATCCATGAACAGAATACTCTCTTGATTTGAATACAATGTGTAGTTAATTTGAATGGTAATCATCTATAGTTGAGTTTTTGATAGAAAAGGGTAATAAAATTGATATTTTATGCCTCCAAAATAAAGTTTGACTACTATTAATCTCCGACAAGCAATATTTGGTAAGATCCGTTACTCATCGAGCTTGGGTTGTTGGAATCGTGGTTAGCCAAAACCGAAACCGTGCAACTACTACTAGAAACACTAGATAATGACACACGAACTGAAAAATCTATTGATCCATAGACTGATATGTTTGTATGCCCCGTCATATACCCAGGGTTGGCACCAGCACTACACACAACAAAATACCTGTGAAAGCCTGCCCAGTAAGCCCCGCCTTGTACGACAACAAATTTCGGGGTAAAGCTTAGACCAGTAATAACTTTAGACGCAACTGTTGTGCTCCCCCCATTTGGTATACTGACACTTTCAGGGTTAGACATATCTGTTACGAATAGCCCTTTACCTTCCCGCAAGGTTCCCATCACATTAAAAATTTTAGTTCCTTCTCTGATATTTTTAGCTAGTAAAGATGGTTCTGATAATTCTAATGCCCAGTCTCCTGCTTTATAATATCCATTGGCTGGCATAACTGCATGAACTAAAGTATCACCCTCAGCATTATTCCAGTTTGCACGAGTTGTAGTACTTGTCATATTTGCCATAGTGCCATTCGTTTTTACTCCCCCAATATACGCAGAAGTACCCGATAGTAAATTAGCGGCAGTGGCTGTTGCATCTTTGGAGATATTTGAAATCTTTGTAGCTAGTTGTGCAAATGTTTCTGCCCCACCTGCTGCTTGATTCATGCCAGTAATGGCATTGGCAATAGCCGATTTACCGTTACTGGCAGATGTAAAAACCTCATTTATAGCTGCAACTAAATTGGTCTTATCCCCAGTTTTCAAATTCGGTAAAAACCCAGTTGCAGCATATGTTGCAAACTCAGCCCATGGTGTCCATGCAGACGAATTTGTTTTGTTTCTTAAATACATAGTGCTTGAACTTGTCTCATATATTGTTTGCCAAATCCAATTTGATGAATTATTGTGGGTTCCACCATCACTGACAAAAACATCAACGACCCCAAACCCATTGAATGGGCCATTTATGGCATCATTAGCGAAATTATATTTGCCATGAGTGAGAAGAGTATTGAAATCCCGAACTACTCCACTATTTTTTATCTCGTAATCGCTACCCAATCTTCCATGTAACATATCAGCATCTAATTTGCTACCGACACCATCATTTCCTTCGTTCCATATTTTTAACCAAGGACTCCAAGTTCCACCACCACCAGCTTGAGGCGGTGCACCGTAACGATACATGATATTTCCATTATCATAAGGAAAAGACACTTGAGTGATTGTATCAAGAGTTCTCAAAACAAGTAAATTACCATAGGTGTTATGTGGCGGTGCATTTGTATGTGATGCTTCTCCTAATAATCTATATGTTCCAGACACTATAGCATTATTAATATCAGATGGTGCAATACCGACTTGCATAAGGTCAGTAGCATGTAAATTATCTACCATATCCGCATTAAGATCAGGAATTTTTGTGGTATTCCCATGTAAATTCATAAATTGTCCAGTTCCGAAAAAGTCTACGCCATCTGTTTCAATCCAGTTTCCCGAATTACGAACAACCACTGTATTTCCTTCGGGAGCAATTGACGTTTGATAGCTACGTATTGTATCCGCATCTAATCCGCTACCTGCACCATCATTCCCTGAATCCCATATTGTTTTCCATGGTTGCCATGTGCCATTGACTTTATTTCTATACCTTGTTGCAATGTTTGAATTTATTGGTGTGTGCCTTTGTAAACAATAGACTGAATTATCTCCCCAGTTCATGTGTTCGAGATACCCTTGATTAGAACCATTTTGTCCTGTGAATGGACTACCTGTAAATGTGTCAGTAACTCTATGAATTCCGTTAGTTGTAATAGTGTCAGCATTTGTAATCTGACCAAGAGTTCCAAATTTATAGAAATCACTACTACGTAAGCCGTTTAACATTTCTACATTCATACCAGTGACTACCGTACTACTATTTACTGTAAATGGAGCTTTGCCTGTAGGTACTAGAAAATTTGCTTGTCCACCTATAGATACATCTCCTGTAAAACCTACTTTTGCTCTTGGGAGTATAGCAGTATCTGTAGTGTAAATACCAGATAAAACCATATTATTCATTACACCTGATATAGAAGCTGGATCAGCAGATAAACCTTCCACATGAACAGTAAGCGCTTCAGTATAAGCACTATTATATTGATATGCTATTTTGATTTGAAATTTATTTTTTGTTGTATCCCAAACAATATCAGAAATAGATACAAATTTCCCTATATTTCCTATTTCTTCTTCGTATCTTGTTTCTTGTGAATGAACAAATCCTTCATTCGTAAAAATTGCAAATCTTTTACGAACTAATCCTGAATTATCTTGACCCACCCACGTACCAGTTACACTAACATCAAAATAGCCTCTAAAAGGTGCAGAGAAATTAATATCAAATTTTTGATTAGGAGTGTTCGCTAAAGTAGAAATATTTCCAAGAGATTTACTAAATTTATTACCATTTTGTATTTCAGGAGATATAACCATTGAAAATGTTGGTTTAGCAGTTGTTCTAACATCTTGGTCTAACTTCTGATTAATAGGATCAATCATTCCATTTACTTCAGCCTTGGTATACTTAGCATTCCAAACAGCTTTCTCCGCATCTGTCACGAAGCGGTTATTGACATCTTGCGTAATGATGGTAGGCGAGTGATTAACTGGATGCACATAGTTATTCGCTCCTGTAGCAACGCCTGCAAGCTTCGTTTTTTCCGCAGTTGAATAATCTTCCGTGGACAATTGCTTCCCTGCTACTTTGTCCACCTTTCCACCGACAGCTGTATCAATAATATCCGAGTTATCATTTAAATCTTTGATATCAGTAACATCTGAATATTCTGGTTTTTTCAATCCTAAATTGCTAGTAGTTAACATCGTATCACTCCTCGTAAACTCGTAATTCGCCCCACGTTTTCGTCTTTGCTTCGCCCCATTTTAAAGAGATTACGTCATCCCAAACGGTATAAGTATAGCGAAAACTACATGCTAAATGAGCAGGTTTTATATCATCAAGCATTTGGATAAAAGCACCCATATTAGGCGGTATACCCTTTACCCCAATAAATACGACCTCAAATCTACTTTCTGCTGGATACTCCACAACATTAACCTCGCCACCACTAAACGCTGCTGCTGTAAGTACAATCATTTCTTTAGTTGTTGTGCCCGCACCTAACAACTTAGCCTTAATGATCTCTCTTCGGCGAGCTGGCGAAAGAGTGATCTCTGCTGCTAAACCAAAATCCTTCTCCCAGTCAAGGAGTCCCCATGTAGCAATATCAATTGATCTTTGCTTTCGAGTTTCGACAATATACGATCCAATGCTGCCTAGTTGCTCTCCCATCAAATCGTGCAGCTTACGGACATTTGTACCTAGCCGCATCCAATCAGGAAGATACTTACTAAGATCGGGCTTCTCGCTCTCTGAACCATTATCTTCGGTAGAATCTTCACTATTACAATATGAGCCGTATGGCTTATGCTCGTACATGCTACACCCCCACCGTTAAGAGACCCATTACAGCAATCTCATCGGACTGTAATAAAACGTTGGATGCAGTGCTATTAAGAAGAAGAGTCTTGTAATCAAGCACACCAGGGACTCCGAGTAAAATCGTTCCGATCTTTGCAATGCTTATATATGAAGTAGTTAGTGCGTTTTCTTCAAGATATACATCCAAATCTACCTTGAAAGCTTCTATAACAGTCTGTAAATGCGTGCCTGGAGCTAAAGTGACTTGAACGCTTATGTTTAAAGTCTTTGATCTAGCAGCATTAACACTCACTTCTGCACCGATTGGTCGCATTTTTTCAATGTATGTTGTCACTTCTGTAACGAGCTCAAGACTGGCCGGAAGCTTCTCCGTATCCACCAAAACAACTTTTACCGTCCCAGGTCCATTCCAAAGTGGAAAAACTTTCGCTTTGCCAATTCCCATGACATTAAGAGCCCAGTTCATGTAATCGGCCGCATTCCCGCTTGTACCAGGATTTTGGGTTTTAGTTAAGATACGACTGCGAAATACCGGATCGTTTTCCGTATCTAATCCGCCATATGTTTCCGCTGTATTCAAGCTACTTACTATATTCGCATCAGGGTTAACAATTGTAACAATTGTTCCTGCTCCAACGTTTCCGTTACTTCCTGCTTCCACTGCCTGTACAAGTACGGTCGCAGAACCATTGCTGTCTAGCGTATGTGCCTCTAAAGTTTCAAAGATCATATTCGTTGCAGTCTTTAGACGAAATCCTACCGGAACAGTAAATAAAGGAGTACCCATTATTGTAACTTGCCCCTTTGCTGGCTGAGCAAGTGTGCGAGAGAGATTGAAGTTTGCTCCTAATCTATCCAAACTGCGGCCCGTTGCACTATGAACGTGACTGCTGTAATAAACATCCTCCAAGCTCTGCCACAAACGTCCAAGAAACCAAGCAACAAGACGGAGTAAAATACCAAGCGCTGAGCGTTCACTTGTATTAATTTGCTGCCCATATACTTCTTTTGCCTTAACTTCCATTTCAGAAAATATATCTGCAAATCGTTTTCGTTTAAATCCATTTGGATTAAGCAATATTCTCGACCTCCCCCTTATAGCTCTCACCGTTCTTGCCCATAACCATAAATGTTATGAGCAGCGATCTTCCTTTCTGATCAGTTTCAAAATTTATCGTATCCACCGATTCAATACGTTCTTCGCGGAGCAATGCTTGCTGCAGTTCACTACGCATTAATTCCTCATTCGTCTGCTTGCCTAGAAAAAGGTCGTGGTTCATACCCATATTCGGATTAAGAAACCATTCTCCCACATTCGTTGCAATTTCGTGGCGGCAACACTGAACGACTTCCTCGTGCCCTTTAATGAACTGGAAGTCGCCCTGCTGAATGACGAGATCGCCGCCCTCCATTTTTAAAGACTCCATGGAAACACCCCCACTATTACAGCGTCATTCACATCATGCATGCGTGAACTGTCTGGTTTTGCTACTTTGCCCGTCTGTGCGTTCTTCAGTTCACGGTCCGCACAAACAACGAGCACGATATCTCCCGCTTTTACAAATGGTACGCATGTCGTTTCAATGCCATCTATTAAATAACGTTGACCTAGAACAGGAACATGTTCAATAATTGCTGGCTCTGATGTCGTTGTCCGGATAAGTGGTTGCAGACACGCTCTATTAATGGTCGCTTGATAGGAAAGTACTTTGCATGGAAAAGCGACATGCATACCGCCCGACTTTTTGTTCCACCAACGAGTGAGCATCATAGAGAGCGCGGCTGATGGATCAGCTTGCTTCACTGTATCGCCTCCACTTCTGTTTTGAAATCACCCGAATTGCTAAAGCGGTGAGAACCTTTTCGAACAAATAGTTTTCCCTTAAAAGCTTCACATGTCAGATCGATAACTGAAGCTGTCGTTATGCGATACTGTAATTGCGATGTAGCTTGATAGCCCTGTGCTTCACTTTCGTTAAAATATGAAGGAGACCCTAGAAGACCCGTCTCTGCGGACAATTTGAAAACATCATCTTTACCTTTTTTCAGATTACGAATATAGAGTTGACCTTTATTAATAAATGCCGATGTTTTGCATTGGGCAGCAACCTCAGATAATATTTTCGTTACCTCACCTTTTGCCGTAAATCCCTCTACATATTGGTAATCATCCACGAGCTCAAATTGAGCAACAGGCAACTTTATCGATTTTGCCATATCCTTTAAGATGTAGCTTGCTGAGGTACCAGCCACATATGTTTTTTCAATTTCTTTACGTTTGCTAAAATCCTCAGAATCAAGAACATGAATAGTCGTGATACGATTAACGCCTTCCGTTACTGTTGCCGCCTTGCTAATATAGCCGTGAAGAATTACACCGACATCACCGGTATAACCTGCATTCACCGTTAGTTTTTTACCAGGCTTTATCGTTTGAATAGAACGATTTGCTAAGTTCCACAACTTAATCTCACTTTCGTTAGGCAACGGATCATCATCAAAGGGAACCGTTCCCTCCATCGTAAGATCGGCGTTAGAAAAGCGTATATTATTAGTTATGATTTCAATGACACGCCCAAAATTACGCATCGCCTTTCACCTCATACAAAAACAAAAACACGCTATCGGATAGCGTGTTCCAGTTTACGTCTTGTGATTTCTTAGATTCATCGTATGGAATGATCGGAGTTTTAGGAAATCGATTATCGAGTACATCGCCAAATAACTGAACACCGTAGACCATTTTTTCACCGACGACTAATACTTCACCGTCAAGTTCAAGATCTACAGTAAAAAAATCATACTCACTATTATAGTGAATTTCGAACGTAAACAACTCGTTATCTATCCCCATATCAAATCGATAGGGTACGAGGTTTTTCTCAATCTCAATATACCTCATATCCATCATCCTTCCGCCCAAGGGCTCTCTATCTTGATGTTGGTCTTTTGGTTCCTTTCCTTTTTCTTAGATGATTCTGTATTATTTTTCGCTGACGAACTATTTTCGTTAGCTTGCTTCCTTCCTGAGTTTTCAACACCTTTTACTTGTGTACCGATCTGGGTAGATAGAGAGCCTTCATACGAATTAGTCGCGATTCTAACGGATTTAATCGTCATCGTAAACGAAAAACCATTCGCTGCACGATGATCATGTTTCGATGAAAAACTCGTGATGAGTCCTGTAAATGCATTTCTACCTACATACTTAGCAATGTTCCCTCTGTCCATGTTAGAAATGATAATCGCTCGAACTTGAGCAGCATCATCCCCTACGATAAACCCACTTAATGAAAGTGTGCGTGGTTTGCGTTGTACATGGTCACTAAGATTGATACCTTTTTCAACGGGTTGATCTGTAATATCTACTTCGTAAGAGGGATCTTCATTAATGACATGGATGTACTGACCGTTTAAAATAGCCATTAAACCTCTACCTCCATTAACCCCATGCGGCGAATAGCTGAATCAACAGCTTCTTGAATGACACGTTTCATTTGCTCCGCCATATCACTATTCACAGATGCTCCTGAAGTATTTCCTTTCATGTCAATGTTCAGATCAATCTCAAGTCGCTGAGGCGCGTTCGTACGTGCTGGAGCAGTCTCTGGTGTATAAGCGGTTGCAGAAGCCAATTGTGTCGGCGCCATGTAAGGTGCAGTCACTTCTCCTGCAAGAGCTGTTGAGGCAACAGATACCATCGCTTGTGTGCCTGTTATGCCATCGGCTAAGCCTTCACCCGTATAATAACCTACTTCCATCATCACTCGTGATGGGGATTTTATACGTAAGAAATTTTTGATCCCAGTTGTAATATCACTAGCTACATTTGTAATTGCCGTAACTACAGCACCTGCCGTATTCACAATACCGTTAATCAAGCCTTGAATAATATCCCTACCGATTTGTTGTAAATCGATACCTTGAAAGAATCCTGTAATCGAATTCCATATATCTGTAAAAAAGGTACTAACACTCGTAAATACGCTGGTGGTAGTTGTTTTGATTTGGGTCCAATAACCAGTAACGGTTGTAACAATCCATGATATAGCACCAACGATAGCTGTTTTAATAAGTAAAACCCATCCACTAAAAAAAGTAATAATGCCGTTAAATACATTTGTGGTTATTGTCGTGATTTGGGTCCAATAACCAGTAACGGTTGTAACAATCCATGATATAGCACCAACGATAGCTGTTTTAATAAGTAAAACCCATCCGCTAAAGAAAGTAACAATGCTATTAAAGACAGTAATAATGCCATTTTTGAATAGCGTCCACATTCCCAATAGCCATGGACCAATTGTTCCCCAATTTTTAAAAATAAGAATGGCTGCTGCGATAACCGCAATAATGGCCACCACAATCCACGTTATTGGATTTGCCAAAAAAGCAGAATTTAGCGCCCATTGCGCTGCTGTCATTGCCCATGTTCCTGCAGAAGTTAACCACGTCCCTATTGTCATTGCCCTCATGGCCGCTGTGGCTGACGTAGTCGTAAATGTCATAATCCTTAAAGCTGCTGTTTTTGCTCTAGCTGCTATCGTAGAAAGAACTAACTTTGCTTTAAGTGCAATCAACTCCACATTAATAGCAAATAACAACGCTTTATGTGTAACTAACGGCACCTTACTAGCAACCCATGCTGCGGTCATTCTTATGATCGATCCTACTGCAGCCCATCCGGATATTGCATACTTATAAGCTGTTTTAATGGCCTCAACACCAGTCATAATTATTCCTTTTAGGAAAGAACCCAGCATCTGTGCACCACTAATTGTTGCTTGAATACCTGTACGAATTAATGCTGGCAAAAAGAATGTTGTTATGGCTGCTGCTGCTGCAAGAATAGCTTCTTTGTTTTCAACAACGCTTCCTGTAAAAGCATTAAAACTAGCTACAGCTTCATCTTTGAACGATATTAATACAGGTATTGCCTCAACTGCTTTGTCGTATAGAATACGGATTGCCTCCGCTGCAAGGTCAAAACCTTTCCCAAGAAAGTCACCAACAGCTGTACCAACAGCTTCAATTTGAGGCTTATGATCCGTCAACCATTGTCCTAGCTTCGTCAAATGAGGGAGCATTTTCTGACCAATCGGTATAAGAAAACCTGTCTCAATCTGTCGCCCGAACATCGCAAATGCTTCTCCGGGCTTATCAAACTTGATTTGATTTAGCCCATCCATGCTAGCTGCAGTCATGTCAAATTTGTCTGTTGCATTTCCCATTGCTGTAATAACATCAACTTCAAGTTCCTTGAATTGGTTACCCATTAGAGCCACGCCAAGTCTATTTTTTTCAAGAGGGTCTTCTATCGCAGCAATCTTCTGCAATACTTCACTGAAAGCTTGACTAGCCTTCGGGCCACCTGCAGCAAATGTCTTCATCATAGCGTCAGCATTAAATCCTAAATCCGTAAAAGCACCTTTTGTGGATTCAGAATTATCCTGAGACTTGCTATTAAATTCTTTAACAGCAAGGCCTACTTTGTCCAACTGGTACGCACCTTCAATAGAGCCTGCCGACAAGACGTTAAACATTCCTTCAGCAGTAAAGCCTAGCGACTTAAACTGATTGGAGTATTTGTTCGCACTTTCAAGTAAATCCCCCGATTTGTTGAGCCCCTTTTGGGTACCTTGAGCGAGAAGATTCATAGACTGCTCTGAAGTAATGCCGAATTGCCTCATCATCGTGTCCACTGTTTTAACGCTATCGGGTAATTTAAATCCAAATACATCTTTTAGTAAAATAGCATTACGCGTCGTATTTTCCAGTTGATCCCCGGTCTGTCCGGTAACTGTTTTTACTGCTGTGATCGCATTACCGAGATCTGCCCAATCTTTTCCGAAATTTTGAGTATAGAGATTTTCTGCAATCTCTCGTGTCTCTTCCATCTGGGCCTTAGTTGCACCGGTTGCTCCTTGCACGTCTGACATTGCTTTTTCAAAATTGGATGATGCGGTAAGGGCCGCTGTACCGAGTCCAATTATAGCTCCTGGTAAAGACTTCCCTAATTCTATTGCTGCTTGAGCAGCATTAGTTTTTATTTTTTTAATCGTATCAGCAAACTTCGAAGCTTTGACCTCTGCCTCAACAACTGGAGCCATATTCACATTTATTGCTACGTTGTACATTAATATACCGATTGTTTGGTTCGCCATCGCTTCCATTCACCCCCCATGCAACAAAAAAGCGCCCCGAAGGACGCTATTTTTTTTTGCTTCTAGAAGCCTGTTTTTGCTGCTGAACATATATGTCTAACGCCGCATTTGCTTCTATCAAGTCATTTTGATCCATCATTTGAAGATCGGAATACGTAATATTCATGTCCGATAGAAGCAAGCGCCATTGAGACCAGTTTGCTCTAGCCCTCTTCTCCGCTTCCAGCTTGCTGATCGTCATCACTGCCACCATCCTGCCCGGAAATAAAAGAATAGGCAGCATTAATAACTTCACTATATTCGGTATAATCTTTAAAATCGTCAATACGCTTCTTCGGCTCGACGATGACATGCTTCAACATTTCTTCTGACAGGCGCTCCTCTAGCACAACGCCATGTTTGTTCTTTGAAGCGTCATTGATTTTCGAAACCATACGTACACCTGGGTGTTGGAAAATATATTTGTTCCCTTGTTGCGAAGTGAAATCCTTTTGGTTGAAATTTGTCATGATTCATCTTCTCCTTCAAATAAAGTTTAGTATTATAGCATATGGAGATCTAGACATTTAATCTCATATTCCCTATCTTCAATCGAATTCGCGTACTTGCGAGCCCCAGGCTTTGAGACATAGCATTGAGTTGCTGCTGTAATCTCTTTTGGTTGCCCCGCATAAATAACCGTTACCGGAACCAAATCTCCAGTATTAGCTAAGTTGTCCATAAAAGACACCTGCGGGCTTGTTGGCTGCAAGGTGAGAGTAATCGTTCCGAGCTTATTGTTAATTTTGGTTCGAACAACATCTCCCTGCGCACCTACGGATGTCTCGTAATTATCTTCGTCCTTCTCGATTTCCACCATAGACTCACCAAATCCAGTTAAATGCACATTTTGGATAATGACGCTAACACTTTTTGGATCATACGTATAACTCATTCTTTTTCATCTCCCTATATTTTAATGTAGCCCTTAATTGCAGTTTTATGGATCGCTCCAGCCAATTCAAAAGAGAATTCGCCGCCGTCATATAGTCGATTAGCTCGATCTGCTGCGTCCACTTCATTTCTTGATTTGAAAGTAGTCGAGAAGATACCCATACCCTTCTCATCCCGAGCAACCATGCCGCTATTGAAGGCTCTTTGCAGGACAGTGCGCACGCTGCTCTCGATAAGCGCTATGCCGGTGTCATCATAGCTTAATTTGCGCGTTTGGTTTAATAAATCCTGAACTGCAAATTCAATAGATTGGATAAGATAATCCTTACTGTGAACGATATCGATATATTCACCGCTAGCCACTTTACCTTCACTCGTTACTGCTTTTCCAGCTTTCATGACATACGTATTTGCACCCAGTTCATGAATCTCATTCAGTTCTGTAGCTGTCAGATCAAGAGGAACGATACCTCTTAATGTTTTAAACTTCCAGGTAGCACTGCCAACTTCGTCAGAACCCGTCTCACCAATCCATGCAGCTTCTGGATAATTCGATGTATCTGTATGATAAAGGATACTTGTTCGGCTATAGCCTTTTGCTTTAATCGCTGCCAACTCTGTCTTATTACTTGAACTAGCTACAAACTGTCTTGATCCTTCAAGCTCTACTGCATCAGCAATCGTCGTAATACTGCCGACAGTACCGCTTGTCGAAACAAGAAAATACCAGTCTTTCGAAAAAATCGACGGCAGAAACGCTTCTAGCGTCTCACCGGCAGTTTTGTGCAGCATAACCGCAATTTCAGTAGGAGCATTATCCCCCTGGTTAAATAAAGCGAAGGCCGCCTTGTATATTTCGCTAGTGCTCGCGAAATCCAATTTGACCGCCTCTAAGTTTGCATACGATTTGTAATCCTGCCCTGTTTCGCTTGAACCGATGATTAGCGTTTTACCAAAACTCAATTTTGGTGTCGGTTTTTGAATATCAATAGTGACGATTACATCATGAATGGACAATTTGATTTCCTCCTTGAATATTAATTTTCTCAATAAATTCATTTACAGTTTCTACTACATTCGTCGTTCGAAACTCCACCTCAAACCCTTGGCGAAGCTCCAAGACGTTATTAATAGTTACATCCCGATTTTCGAGATCTCCTACATTAACAACAACCACATCGACCATTTCTTTCAACAAAACGTATCCTGCTAACTTGAACCAATCCCTAGCAGTCAAACCGTTAACAATGCTGGTTGTCCGATCGACTGCATAAGATAAGAAAGAGACGGTAAATGTGACCGTCTCCTTCTCGATTCTTTTGTTCGATTCAAAATATACAGACGGCAACCCTTTCTCCGCTCTAAACCCACCGATAAAATCATAAGTGAAGAACGAACCGACAGGTTTATCACCCCCGCCATGCATCTCAGTGACAGGAAACTTCAAATGCTGGGCTAGGTTACTAACAATTGCAGAGTGAATTGCCTGAAATGGAAGCAAATGCAATCACCCTTTTCATTACGTATTGCTGTGAACAATACTCGTTTCTCATCGGCATAACGACCTCCTTCACCTACAGTAGTCTGGCGTTAACTGAATGGTTGATGCCAGGTAGCATAATACTTTCGGGAGATGCGCGCTCCCGTCCCCCGTCAGAATCATGTTTGCCTCCGCCATTTCTTACATGAACATAAGGAGCGATTACCAGTTGAACTGTTTTCATACAATCACCCCCCTTTAAAATTACTTTTCTCCAGAACACACTTCGGCAAATGACAAAGCTGCTTTGTCTCTCGCCATTCCCCCCAAAAGCATCCCTTACATTTCAATGGCTGCTTTGGAAGCTCAAGTTCACTATTCAACTTTTTCTTTTGTTCCTTCATATCCCCGGTCCCTCCCTACCTATATCGGGATATTAACCCATGCAAAAGGGGCCGCCCATTGGACGACCCCTCACGCACACTTGCCATATGTTTATATTTCCATATTCCAATAATACCATGTTCTTTTGCAACTTGTCGGACATGAAGCGGACTTAGAGCGGACATAAAGCGGACATCATCGTTCAGCACTCCTGAAGTACTACCAAACCAAGAGTATTAGCTATTCGAAACATTGTTTCTGATTTAATTCGACGGTAATGGCGATCACTATAACCCATATCCGCTGCGACATCAAGATCAAGTACATTGTCCTCGTCCAAGTATCTAGCACGGATTAACTTCTGTTGTTTTGCTCCCAGTCTACTTATTGCACTCTCGGCTCGTTCGATATGCCGACGACGGCGCTCCGGTTCGTCTACATTCCTAGCAGCTAATTTTCCAGTATGATCGCTTGTCATTCCGGTATAACTTCGAGGCATGTCGCTGTACGAGGCGGTAATAGATTGTTGCTCCGGTATATACGCAGTAACCAGGTACTCCCTCGCCTGTAGTAAATATTTCTCTACTGCATCCTTAGTTGCACTGTCATTCACCTTGTAATTGCCAAAATCCGTTTGCCTTGCTCCCATTACTCCCATCTCCTTTTCTATTATATGTAAAATTTCTCACCTTATATTTGTTTGAGCCTTTCCTATGAATTAATCATAGAATATATCATCCCATATGAAAGGGTGATAGAATTGGCAAACGTAGATGTAAGTCTCCAACTTTTCTCTGGCAATAATTTCAGAAATCGGCGGATTGTTTTTAGACGTGGTGGCGTAGCAGTTCAAGATTTGGGAGCATTTCGTTTTGATAACGTTCTTTCCAGTTTCCGTCTAAGAAATGCCTCAACCAGAGATTCTGTTACACTCGTTTATTTTCGCAAATTAACTTTCAAGGATCCACTCGCATTTTTCGTGGACGCCAAAGCATGTCGAACTTAGGTAACTTCAATAATCTAACTTCTTCACTAGTTTTAGTAGGGCGCAACCTTACTAATGCCGAGATTCAACAGATCCAACGTACTGGCACCCCGCCACGTGATGTTTTAATTATCAGACAATAACTAATAGGAGAAGAAGGCACAGACATGTGTTTTTTTAATACTCCCAAGTACCGTGAATCTTTCAATCTAAGCAAAAGACTCCTCTCCCAATTCGTTCTATATCATCATCAGTTGCACGGGTAATAATAAATGGCTCACATCCATTCCACCAAACCATTTCCTCACCAATCTCAATTTCCTTAAGAGCTTCACATAACTCTTTTGTTGGTCTTACATCCTTTATCCATTTCTTTTTGAATTGCGAATTACTCATGTCCTAACCCCTTCCATACTTAATCGTGCATTCTTTTGAGAGCATCCTCATGTCGTTTAGATGTAGCCAAATTTTCAAATACTCTACAGGAACCAATAATACGATCGATCAGGCGACCGTCCGTATCCAATGCCCCCCCATTTCTTCCTTTCTCAAACCACTTGCTCAGCCTATTTAGATCGAGATTGCTGGAATAATTCGTTTTTTTGCCCATCCTGCCGTTTATGATCGGAAATAAGATGTCGTTAAACTCAGTCTCGGATAATACACCAGAGCCGATTTCATCCAGTGTGAGCAAATCACAATCAACAGCCGCCGTAATAATATCTGTTAATGAAACTTTGCTGCTAAACTTGAATGTATCCTTTGCAGTATTGAAAAGTTGTGACACATCAAGAAAGAGGCAAACATAACCATGTTTAACTAACTCATGATGAATGGATGCCATAAGATGACTTTTTCCGTTTCCTGGCTTCCCATATAGCATTAACCCAAACTCTTGTATTCTGAAAGTATCTGCAAATCTTTTTGCCTCGTTGAACACATTTTCTGTGCCTCTACGAATAATGAAATTTTCGAAGGATGCACGTTTAAGACTTTCACTTATAATGCTTCGCTTATAATGTCTCTCAAGCCGATCGCGACGCACACTACGTTCGAGGTCAAGCTGATCCTTTTCCATCCTACTCGCAACACACTTACAAGCAGATGGCATGACGTACTTTTGAAATAGCGGAAAAAATACTCTTCTCATCTCAACCCGGCATATCAAGCAACAATATGTACCTTCATTTGGGTCAACGGCGTACAAAGAGGTCATAGTTCTGTTCGGAACCGACAATATCACTTCCGTTATCGCTTCTGCGTTCATTCATTTCACCTCCGCAACTCTGTGTTTTCTTCAACTTTCCAGCTTTGCTTTCCATTTCGATGACTAACCGATCAAATTGTTTTCTTAGCTTGCTGGGACATAAAATATTTTTTCGCCAAAAAGTGTCTTCCGTTACCCATTCAATCACAATCTTTACTAGCTCCGTTTCCCTTTTATCTATTTCAACTATTTTCCGGAAATCATCTGCCCAGAGCTGAAAGTCTGGTTGTTTCACACTACTCGTCCATTCTTTTATTTTCGAAAAAAGGAACGCTGCCATCCTGTAAGATGTAGAATCCTCGGCATACCTTTTCCGCTCGCTTAATCTCTTTTTTTCCTCATTGTTGTCATTGTTGTCATTGTTATAATGGTTAACATTTTTGTTTATGGTCACTTGCTGGTCATTTGATGGTCGTTTATTGGTTATTTGCTGGTCGTTATCACTCTTATGCTCTTGGTATAAGTCCCAATTACATATCGTTACAACTGAAAATTTCGTAGTAGATTGGATGGTCAAAAAATCACCCCTTTGCAACGTCTCGAGCCATCTCCAAATTGTTTTTGCACTTTTTTTCTGATCACATTTTAACCCAGCATTATACATGTCATGGAGGTCAAATCGTCCAGTTACGAATTGACCAGGCTGCAACTGAACAATCTGCTTACCGATCATCTGATTACGCTCAGTATGGCTTGCTTCTGTCAAACAAATAAGCCACAAACGTAGTAATTCCATGTCATTAAAAATAGAGTTTTTACGAATTTTGCGATGTATACATATCCAGCCGTCCATACTCCATCTTCACTTCCTTAAGCTAGTTTCTATAACTGTCGAATAAATTTGCTACTGGACTTATAGGTTCGGTTTCATGCTATAAGCTTCACAAACTGCAATTTCCAGCAGGAGATTATCGCCAATCGGTAGCTTGTCCAGACGTGCTGTTGCACGTATTTTCCCTTTTGGCGTCAAATGAGCATAACCATTTTCGTCAAATGTGATGAATCCTCCTGACCTAAGCTCACTAGTCATGTATTCGCGTAGATCAAGAGTCCAACTATCTGCTTCAACTGTTTTATCCATTGTTCAAACCCTTCCCATCTCAATCTTTTAATTTGTAAGTCAGTCATTTACATTTCGCAACTATTTCACATTAAGCAACGTTTCGTTGCCTATATCACGATATTAGTGCAATGAAACGTTGCTGTCAATGTATTTATGCAACGTTTCATTGCCTAGGTTGGCAGGCAACGAATAATTGCCTATAATAGAGTTAATCTATTAATGGGGGCTATTGTTATGCTGTCTGACCGCCTTCGAAATCTAAGATTAGATATGAAGAAGACACAAAAGGACATGGCTGATTTCCTAGGTATTACTAGGCAAGGATATGGAAATTACGAAAATGGGAAAACGGAGCCTGACCAAAAAACAATAAATGCACTTGCTGACTACTTCAATACTACTATTGATTACTTGTACGGCAGATCCGATAACTTTCAACCTGATGTCACCGATCAGCTTAACCATACTTCTAGCAATACAAAACAAGGTGAGGGGAATTCGGAACAACGTGCAGATAGCGAAGCAAATATTGGACGAGCGTTCTTAGGTGGATCTGATAAGTACTCTGAAGAGGAACTAGATCTGGCGAGGGCAGCTGCCAAGGCTGCTGTAGATGCGTACCGTAAAGCTCAGCGAAAAAGAGACGAACAATCATTTTAGTATAGCCTTCATTAGGCTATATTTTTTGCCTACTAATACGAACATACGTTTCTTTTTTTGGGGGATGATAACAAATGTTGGATTTCAATTTATACAAACCATCCGATTTGGAAATTTGGATTAGTGCAAGATACAAAGAACATGGTATCTTAATACCCTCCGATTTGACTATTAAAGCCGTTTCACAGGCATTTGGTGTAGAAGTGAAATATTATAGCGGTCCATGTTTCGCTCAGTGGGAAGAAAATAGTTATTCTTTTATTTTTCTTAAAGAAGATTTATGTTACGAAGAGCTTCGGAAAGAGTTTTTTCATGAGCTATGTCATCCTCTGAGACATGTTGGCATACAAGATTCAATGCCATCAACTTTTCAAGATCTTCAAGAAGCACAAGCTGCGCAGTTTCAAATGGTCGCTGCAATGCCATATTTCATGCTAGAGAAATTCGAACCTACTAAGTATTTACATCATTACTTAACCATTATTTCCGAAGCGTTCCAGCTTCCGTATAGTTTTGTAAAACAACGTATAGAATATATATTACGAAAAATAAGCAATGAACGCGAAGAGCGTAACCTTCGTTCAAGATCGACTTTTAAACCCATCATCTATACGTACTCTGACGCAACAAACAATATATTAAACCAATTAAACCGCCAAATTGCCGAAAGCAGGGGTCGATATCGTGTTGAAGATTAGTGGCATTTATGAAGAATCTGGTGAAAGTAAGCTACTAACTCCTGTTTGGATGATTGTGGAATGCCATTCACTTAATTGGGATAAAACGTTAACCATCGACATTAAAGCGCCATTTCATCGTATCACTTATGATGAATTAGAAGGAGTGTTCCCCTCAATTACAGTGCCGGATTTTGCATACACGCGCCATGAGTCAAATGATTTCCAATTTGGTATCATATTGCCGCTTGTTAAGAAAGCAGCTCTTAGCGCTGAGAATATATGCCAAGCAGAGATAGATCTATCTTCTGTCTATCGACTTGTATTACGTATCGGCGATATCGAGGATATATTGCAATATAATGTAAGGCCTCATATGAAAAGATAATTGGGAAAGGAGAAAATCTAGGCAGAATTAGATATAGCACAAGTAGGTTATGACTGAGATTGGTCAACAACGATTAAATTAATTTCTCTAACGATTCTAAAAAACCCTTATAAATCAAGGGTTTTAAACAAAATAATCGAGGCCCTCTTTCGAGAGCCTCTATCATGGGAGAGGAGAAACCGGACGAAGAACTTATGGGGAAACGTAAGCCTTCTCCGCGGTTGTCTACGACATCTTCCGACGCCGATGTTTTTAGCTTCTCCCGATTCGGTGTGATTATACATAAATCCCAACTTTTTTGTGTTTTACTTTTTGAAGAAACCAAATATTGATTTTTTACAAACATTTTTACGACCGATATCAAGCAATACTGTTATTCCTTCTTCATCATGTTTCTCTAACAATGCTTCTGCACCCTTCTTCAACTTAAACTCCATCTCTTCTGAATAAAGAGGCACTACGCAGAAGAAATGTACTTCTTTTTCATCCGATGCCCGCAAATTAAAGAAAGCGCTTGCATCTTCTGCAAGTGACGGAAGTGTCAGCATAACACCCGATAGTAGCGTGTTGCCAGCAAAAGGTTTTTCTGGATCGCCATTAGGAATTGTATGTCCTGCATACAGCCACGAATTATATTCATGAGGCAATCTCGCAAGCGTTTTCAACCATTCAATCGGCCAATAGTTCTCTGGCAGTGAATACGTTTCCTCCGTCATCGGCCAATCGGCTGGCAAACAAATTAACAACTCTGCAAATCGGAATTTTTCAGCCCCTGGTGGAACAGTCATTGGGAGCGTACTCATTCCACAAGTGACAAGCGTGTAGTAATTTCTTTCTTTGGTCGGCGGTACTCTAAGCACATCGATATGAACAGTATCAGAAATAATTTCATGAAATATAAAGTCAACTACCCCGATATGCTTTTCAATATGAGCCGTAATTAAATCGATCGTCGCTTCATCGCCTGTTGCTAATTGGAACGGAGTTGTTCTTTCCTCATGGCGATAAATTTCTTGGCCCGATTCGGAATACTTCGATTTGCTCATCATAATTCCCTCTTCTCATTTATTCTCTTCTATTCGCATTTAAATCTGTTAACACAAATTTCTACATCATTCCTCATTTTTCCTTTGTTATATTTTAAGTTTCAGCAAAAAAATTAATCTTCGATCTTTCGTAATAAATAACATCTCACTCATTAACCATTTATCATTAAAAAACCGATACAACTACCAAGGGGGTGTCTCATTTGGATATTGCAGCGCTATCAATGTTAAAGAGTCAGTCAGCCTTATCACAAGCAGTAGGGCTTAAAGTGCTCAGCATGGCAAAAGGACAAGCTGAACAGCAAGGTCAACAGTTAGTACAAATGATCAATGAAAATCTTGATCCTAACCGTGGACAAAGTATTGATCTACGCGTGTAATGATGGGACCCGCATATTGCGGGTTTTCTTTTTTGTATATGTTCCTCACTATATACTCATTCTCATCATGGACATTGGACACTGATGCTATTAATCTACTTTATCCCTCTAAGACGTTTGGAAATCCCTTTATATTTTCGGATCAAGATTTCAAGGAGCTCGAGCTAACATCTATCATCCACGCACTTGATGCTGATCGTAAACACGCTAACCAAATTACTACTATTTCATGATGGAAGCATAAAAAAGAAATAGAAGATGATCAAGGTAATGATAAAGATAAAAATGTACAACTTAAATAAAGCAATGGATTGTGTGTTCCTGCGTACAATCCATTGCTTTTTATAACGAACTTTTGTAAAACTACTTTGTATTGTGCTCCGCAGTCGTTGCAGGAATTTGCAGCGGCTCTCTTCGTTCAATAAATAAAATATTATCCTTAAAGCTATACGCTTCTTTTATTTGTGTCAGCTTGGTCAATGCTTCAGCTTCTGTTTTAAAATATGCTGCCTCCACAAAGTAATTACCTTTATCGTCCTTCAACGTACGAACACTTTCCAGCCCAAACAACAACTCTTCATAATTACCTTGAATATCCCCGTAAGGAGAAGAAATGGTGCGAACAGAGTAGACTGGAATTTCACTCGTCTCCGAAGGTCCAGCTGTAAGTGTAACGATAACTTGCGCCGGCTCCTTATATTCTTTTACCTCAAAGCGTACATTTTGATTGAAGGTTATATTAAACCGAATAAGTGAATCATCAAGCGACATTACTTGATAGGCATCCATAATTAATCCACTTTTCTTAAGTAGCGCTAGATCCTTCTCCGCAGAAAATTTTCTTGCGCCGCCAATCGTAAAGGACATCGTATTCGGATATTCACTATACTTTACACCAAACGAGTTGACGATTTGCTGAGCTTCATTACTTTTCTGGAAATTGATCACAATTTCCTCAGATTCCCCCTTCTTCTGCAGTGAAATCAGATTGATATCAGTGCTGTCCGTATCTACTCCACCCCCTGCGCTCCCATTGTTAAATTGCAAAGTCCGAACTAATGCACCTAGTCCCGGTATTTGTTCCAGACTACTTGCGAAAGCTGGCATTGTATTAATGCTCACTGTAAATAAGATGAATAAACTTGCGACGCTAGCACCAACATACTTTATCCAGCGGCTTTTTCCTGCTTTTTTTCTACGCTTTTGCTCCAACTTACCACGTTTTATTGCCGCATCCGTAACAGCAGCCAGCTCGGTTGGTATTTCTATTTCTGCATACGATTTTTTTAACCGCTCCATATCATTACTCATCGTCATCACCATCCTTTAATTCAATATTTAATTTTGCTAGTGATCTGTAAATAATCGATTTCACTGTACTGAGCGGCGAGCCAACAATGTCTGAAATATCATTTAAAGACAAATCTTCGAAATAACGAAGAACGATAATTGTTTTTGCCTTTTCGTCGAGAGTATCCAATGCTTTATGTAAATCGATATGTTCTTCGGTCCGCTCCGGGACGTAACCTGCTTCATAATCATTGTCTATATAAACCGTTTTTTTGGCTTTACGGATATAATCAAGTGCGTTGTTGACTGCAATTTTCGTCAGCCATGTGTTAAAGTACTTTGGCTCGCGAACAGTTTGGACGGAAATCATAGCTCGATAAACGGTCTCTTGTACTATTTCTAGTGCATCCTCCTTGTTTCGTACATAGGTGTATGCAATTCGATAAAGCCGTTCCCTGCGACTTACGATAAGCTCTGAGAAACTTTCTACATCTCCAGCTATCGCTTTTTTCACCAACTCGGTCTCATTCACAATTTTGAAAAACCCCCTATCAATTAGAAATATATCCCTTTAACATCACCTTTATAGCTCTAAACTATCCACTAACTTATTAAAAGCAGTAATCTTACAACGTAATAAAAGCGGCGTTTTGCAACGCCGCTAAGCTAAGCCCATTACTTTAACATGATTACTTTTGTATCAACTGCTTTGCCGCTTTCTTGATCAATTGAATATAGTTCTAGTGTGATCGGTTGATCTCCAGAAAAACTTTCCAAAGGAATCGTTATTTTTTGTTCCAATTGCCCCCAATCCGGTGCACCAATCGAAGACGTTCCAAAACCGCTAGCTATTTTTTTTACGCCTTGTTTTACGTCATAATTGAAT
Source organism: Paenibacillus sp. L3-i20 (assembly GCF_022180385.2). GTDB lineage: Bacteria > Bacillota > Bacilli > Paenibacillales > Paenibacillaceae > Pristimantibacillus. Next base: position 363,895 of record NZ_BQME02000002.1, on the reverse strand, counting down.
GTTCCTTCGTGCAATCTCGCTTCTCCCTTTATTGAGTATTCAAACGATACAGGAGCTACTGTTATGTTGCGGAATGATTCATTTTTGTAACTATTACTATCCGAGCCAATTGTTAACGGAATTTGCATGACTCTTACTTTTTGTCCGCTCTCTTGATCTATTTCGTATAGTTCAATCGTAAGCGGGGAATGACCGGACATCTTGTTCCATGGAATATTAATTTGTTGCTCTACTTTACCCCACTCAGGTCCACCTATAGATGCAGTTCCGAAGTTTTCTACAATAACTTTTTCGCCTTGCTTGACTGTATAGTGGAATGTTCCTTCAAATACACTCGCCTCACCTTTAATAACAAATGCAACACTTTGACTTGTTACCTTGATGTTGCGGAATGAGTTAGATTCATTTGCAATTGGTTGTTTTACTTGCTGATGTGTGTCAATTTGTTTAATCCGATCAACATTACGATCTATAGTTACATTTGTAAAATATCCAAAACATGACGTCCCTGCGATGACACTTGCAACGATTGTAGCGATAGCTGTTTTATTCATTTAAATATTCTCCTCTTTGGCTTAATGCCTTGTTTTATTGTTGACCACCATTGTTTTGTGCGCTTCATGAAGTTTACATAGGTTAGATGGACAAGTAGGGCAAAAAGACGCAAGGAAATATGCACCATATTTTAAAACGTTTTAAATAGCTACACATATCCGGAACAAACTAAACAGTTTCTCCAAATAATATAACTGGCTGTTTGAACATGAGTATATATTGGGTACATTAAGAGGGATACTTCTAAAAGGTGCAAAATGTTCTGTATATTCGACGAATTCGGACTATGACATTGTAAAAATATACAAGTATGCTACTCCGTGCCGAGGTGGTATAGTAACATAGTCATGAATGAACGCCGACGTGTTGTAAGCGCTTTACAGGAATGCATCATGAACTACTATAATCAGCTAGGAGAATGCACCATGAAATTTTTAATCGCTTTACTCGGCCTACTTGTTGTTCTAGGGCTATCTTACGTTGCCAGCAATAAGAAAAAAGACATTCGCTATAAACCAATAGCGATTATGATTATCTTGCAGGTAATTCTAGCGTTTGTTTTATTAAACACTGTTGCAGGTACTGTTTTAATTAAAGGTTTCTCTGGTTTGTTTGAAAAATTGCTTGAATACGCTAATACGGGAATCGTGTTTGTATTTGGCGGTCTTCTTAATGAAGGACAATTCTCATTCTTCTTATCTGTCCTACTCCCGATTGTGTTCATTTCAGCGCTTATCGGTATATTGCAATATATCAAAGTGTTGCCGTTCATCGTTAAATATATCGGTCTTCTCTTGAGTAAAATAAACGGTATGGGAAAGTTAGAATCCTATAATGCGGTAGCTTCAGCTATTTTGGGGCAATCCGAAGTGTTTATTTCAGTCAAAAAACAGATGGGGATGTTGCCTAAGCACCGACTGTATACATTATGTGCTTCAGCAATGTCCACTGTATCGATGTCGATAGTTGGCGCATACATGCAAATACTTGATCCTAAATATGTTGTTACCGCGCTTGTGCTTAATTTGTTTGGTGGTTTCATCATCGCTTCCATTCTGAATCCTTATAAAGTCGAGGAATCGGAAGATATTTTGGAAGTGCAAGATGAAGAGAAACAATCGTTTTTCGAAGTATTGGGTGAATATATATTGGACGGTTTCAAAGTTGCAATCATCGTTGCAGCGATGTTGGTTGGTTTTATTGCAATGATCGCACTGATTAATGGGCTTTTCGACGGAATTTTCGGTATTTCGTTCCAAGAATTACTCGGTTATCTGTTTGCACCATTCGCTTTTATTATGGGTGTTCCATGGAAAGATGCAGTCGATGCGGGAAGTATTATGGCTACGAAAATGGTTGCCAATGAGTTCGTTGCTATGACTGAAATAGCGAAATACCCTGATCTGTCTGCGCGCGCTGTCGGAATCGTATCCGTGTTTCTCGTTTCATTTGCTAACTTCTCATCGATCGGTATTATCGCCGGTGCTGTAAAAGGATTGCATGAGAAACAAGGTAACGTTGTTGCTCGTTTCGGATTGAAGCTATTGTATGGAGCAACTTTGGTTAGCGTTTTGTCTGCTATCATTGCAGGATTATTTATTAAATAACAACACGAAGTTAAAATCATTTGCACTGATGCGATGAATGAATTAAAATATACAGGCTTCTAAACTATCTATTTTTGAAGGAGAATGTTCATGAGTGTTCATATCGGAGCAGAGCAAGGCCAAATTGCAGAAACAATTTTATTGCCGGGAGATCCACTAAGAGCTAAATATATTGCTGATACGTATTTGGAAGATGTCATCTGTTATAACGAAGTCAGAGGCATGTTAGGCTTTACTGGTACGTATAAAGGAAAGCGCATCTCCGTACAGGGGACAGGCATGGGCGTCCCTTCTATCAGTATTTATGTGAATGAATTGATTCGTGATTACGGCGTAAAAAACTTGGTGCGCGTAGGAACTTGTGGCGCTATGCAGGAAAGCGTACATGTTCGTGAAGTAATCTTGGCACAAGCAGTTTGTACCGATTCTAGCGTTAATCGTCATGTATTTGGCGGCTATGACTTCTCACCGATCGGCAGCTTCTCCTTGCTCAAAGAGGCGTATGAGCGCGGTATTGCTAAAGGTTTGAAATTGCATGTGGGTAACGTCTTCTGTTCCGATTCTTTCTACCGCGACGACAAGTCAGTTGTTCAGAAACTGATGGATTACGGCGTTTTGGGTGTAGAAATGGAAACAACAGCACTTTACACATTGGCAGCTAAATACGGCGTAAACGCATTGACAATTTTGACAGTGAGCGATCACTTGCTTACTGGCGAAGAAACAACTTCGGCGGAACGTCAAAGTACATTCAATGATATGATGGAAGTTGCTCTCGATACAGTTATTTCAATCTAATAAGTTTTTGATGTATAAAGGGGCTGTCCCAAAAGGTCATAAAGTGACCTGAGGGACAGCTTTTTTTGTTCTGAATAAACAAAAAGAAATCGCTTTTTGGTAAAATGGAGGTACCACCCAACCATTCCAAAAGGAGCGATTTCTTTGTACATTCAATATACCATGGACCAACTTACCCTGCCAATGGATTTGGAGGATGACATTCCTCAAAATCACCTCGTGCGTATTGTAAATGCCGCTGTGAACCGACTTAGCGACAGGATCTTTGCCTCCGCATACCCTGGTGGCGGCCGAGATAGCTACCACCCCAAAATGCTCACCAAAGTTATTGTTTATGCCTACACCCAGCGGATCTACTCGTCTCGACAAATCGCTAAAGCGGTCCGTGAAAACGTCATGTTTATGTGGATTGCAGGCAGACAACAGCCGGACTTTCGCACCATCAACCGTTTCCGTTCTGAACGTATGAAGACGGTGCTCGAGACCGTCTTCACCGCCGTTCTACAATTTCTGGCTGAGGAGAAATACGTGCGGCTTGAACATTACTTTGTCGACGGAACCAAGATTGAAGCTAACGCCAATCGCTATACGTTTGTCTGGGGCAAAGCGGTGGTGAAACAGAAGGCGAGGCTGCAGGAGAAAGTCCAGACTTTGTTCGCTACCATTGAAGAATCTGAGCGTCAGGAAGAGCAAGAACATCACGGATGGGATCTTCCTGAACTCGGCGAGTCCACACAGATCACCAGCGAAAAGCTGGAAGAGGCTGTAAAGCAGCTAGAGGAGCAACTACAAGAGAAACCTAAGGACAAGCCATTGAAAAAAACAGTTCGGGCAATCCGCAAAGACCTCCTCCCCCGCTTGCAAAAATACGAAGTACAGCAGGAGATTCTCGGAGATCGTAATAGCTTCAGCAAGACCGATACCGACGCTACTTTCATGCGAATGAAAGAAGATCACATGCGTAATGGCCAGCTCAAACCTGGCTACAATGTACAGATCGGAACGGAAAACCAGTTCATTATCGGCTACAGTTTGCACCAGCGCCCGACAGACACACGTTGCCTCAAGCCCCACTTAGAGAAGGTAAAAGCAACTCTGGGAAATATACCGAAAACAGTTATCGCGGACGCAGGATACGGCGGGGAAGAAAATTACGCTTACTTGGAAAACGAACAACTAGAAACAGTGGTGAAGTACAGCACATACCACAAGGAAAAATCGAAGAAGTGGAAGCAAGATATCAGTAAGTTGGATAACTGGCAGTATGACGAAGCCGAAGACATATGGACGTGCGCTGCTGGGCGTAACCTACTATTTCGCTATGAAAGTAAGGAAACGACAGAAAGCGGATATGAGTTACGGAAGCGCCACTACCGAAGCGAAAACTGCGAAGGCTGTCCGCTCAAAGAGGCTTGTACAAAAGCCAAAGGAAACCGAGAAATCAGCGTGAGCCTGAAGTATCTGCGTTACAAGAAACAAATACGCGAGAAACTCAAGAGCGAGGAAGGGTATGCGCTGTCGGTTCGAAGAATGATCGAACCGGAAAGCGTATTTGGACAACTGAAAAACAACCGGGGATTCCGGCGTTTTCTGCTTCGAGGCCTGCCGAAAGTAAGCCTTGAGGTCGGGTGGCTTTCGCTCGCCCACAATCTGCTCAAGAAGGCGGCAATAGACCAAAAGCCAGAAATGGCGGTGCAGGGATAACCTCCCTAGCACCGCCATTTCCTTATTTTCTCCCATTTTTCATCATGCGAGCTGTTTCATGAAGTAAGTATTTATACTTTTGAGACAGCTCCTTTATCACTTTCTGTTTCGGTAAATGAAAGGTAATAGCCTCATTAAATCGTTGTTATGACCAGTTATCTTGATAATGACAGCGGGTTCCCCACCCGTTCATGTTTGTTTCTTAGAAACATTCAATTCAATTACAGCTCCCTCTTATCTCCTCCTCACATGCATTAGATTGCATCAAAAACCAAAAAATCTATGAACGAATCTACATACTCATCTTTTGAACTCCATAAGTCCTGTTCACCAAAAAAAGAGTAAATTTTTTTCCCTTATTTTGTATTTAGCCTAGAGATCGTGTCATGTATAATAAACTAGGACAAATGAATAGAAAAACACAAACTATAAATAGAACAGGTGATCATATGGCTATTTTGCAAATTAAAGAGCTAGAAAGATACATGGAAAATATGTTGGTTTTCCCAGCCTTTCATATTGAAGTGGCACAGCATGAAGTTGTTGCCCTGTATTCGAGTATGAACGTGCGTAATACGCTAATCGCTATGCTCACGGGCAAATTGCCGATTTCGACCGGAGATATTTATGTAAATAAAGAAACATTTTCAAGCAATAGAAGTTTGTACTTATTACACATGGGACTGTTACTTCTTAATGATGGCCACTATGAGCGGCTTACGGTCAAAGAGAATTTTACTTTTTTCAAAAAACTGCATGGATCAGAACTAATTATTGATGAAGTCATTCGGAAAGTTAAGCTTGAAACAAAAACCAATACACGACTAGTAAAACTAAGTCCTTCCGAAAAAAGAAGAGTTCAATATGCTCGCTTATTGTTTCAGGACCCTATGTTGTTTGTTTATGAAGAGCCCGATCAAAACGTAGATAATGAAACGAAGCTAGTTTTTCAGCGCATGATTCGTGACTTGAGTGCAAGCGGTAAAGCGGTTTTGGTGCTGACAGGAAACATGGAAACAGCTCTCAGTATAACGTCTAGTGTATATCGCTTGGATGAAAAGGGGCTAAAGGCATTCGAAGTACATGATCCTGAAGATGTTCAACCTTCTTTGCCGAACGAACAAACGGAGATCGCAGCGGATTTACCGAGCGAAGCGAGTGAGGAAGAAATAGATGAAGAAGAGTCTTTCGTTACGCACGTCAACTTCGAGAAAATTCCGACCCGAATGAATGACAAAATTATTTTATTTAATCCGCCTGAAATTGATTATATTGAAAGTAGCGAAGGACAAACGAATCTTTACATTAAGGGTGAAATGTATCCGACATCATTCAAAATTAATGAGCTGGAAGAAAGATTGCAGAAGTATGGTTTCTTCCGCTGTCATCGTTCTTACATAGTGAACTTGCAAAAGGTAAAAGAAGTAGTCACTTTTACTCGCAATAGTTATAGCTTGGTACTTGAAGATCATTTAAAAACAAACGTTCCACTGTCGAAAACCAAAATGGCAGAGCTCAAGGAAATGATGGGACTCAAATAAATAGCTCCACTAACTTACTTTGATACTCCAAACGTGGGATTATATGCGCCATTCGGCTCCAAATACGCAGCATTCACCCCTCTCCATGCTCCTTTCGTTGCGATTATGATGCGCCACTGCTGGATTTGTCCTAAGATGAAGGCATAACAGAAAACGAAAGCGGAGGTTAACTAAGCAATGGAAAATATCATTGAAGTCGCATCGCTAGAGAAATCATTTGCAAATTCTAAAGCACTAAAAGACGTATCCTTTAACGTAAAAAAAGGTGAAATTTTCGGGTTCCTTGGTCCAAGCGGATCCGGCAAAACGACTACAATTAAAATCTTAACTGCTCAATTAAAACAGACCTCAGGTAGCGCCTACGTATTCGGAGTACCTGCCAGCAAGTTAAGTGAACCAAACTATCGTCAGAAGATGGCGGTCGTTACAGACAATACTTCCTTATATAGCCGTTTGTCCGTTTATGATAATTTGAAGCTCTATTGCGACTTATACGATATTCCTTTGACACGCATTAATGAAGTGCTGCAAATGGTCAATTTGGAACAAGAGAGTAAAAAGGTCGTATCGAAGTTATCAAAAGGCATGACCCAGCGGGTCGTGTTGGCCCGAGCTTTCCTTCATGAGCCGGAGCTGCTGTTTCTCGATGAGCCAACCTCAGCTTTAGACCCTGTAAATACGAAACATATATATGAAGGATTATTGAAACTGAAAGCAAAGGGCTCGACGATTTTCTTAACGACGCATGATATGAGTGAGGCTGACACCTTATGTGACCGCGTTGCATTCCTGAATGGCGGTACGATTCAATTGCTTGATTCACCGAAGAAGCTTCGCGAAATGCATAGCAATGATACGATTACGTTAGAATTGAATGACGGCTCTACTGTTGTAGTACCTAATGGTGCTAAAGGCGCTCAGCAAGTGTATGAATACATGAATGCAAACCGCGTGAAGACGATTCAATCTAATTATCCGACGCTTGGCGATATCTTCGTAGACGTAACTGGGAGGAAACTAGCATGAGTATTTCAATGAAACGTGTAATGGCAATTTTGCAAAAAGATTATAAAGATGTATCCCGAAACTTATACGTCTCTACGACGATTCTGCTTCCATTAATTTTTGCTTTGTTGTACGGAAAGTCAGATGACATTACGATTCATGCGCAATTTATGATCATTAATTTGACATTTATTATGGTAGGAGCCTACATTCAGTCGGCGCTAGTGGCTGAAGAAAAAGAAAAAAATACGCTAAGAGGACTTACGCTTTCACCTGCCAGCATCTATGAAATCTTTTTAGGAAAAAGCTTGTTAAGCATGATCGCGACTGCGATTATATTATACGCTTCAATCAGATTGCTTGGTTATAATCCCGCTAATATGGCCGTAGTACTCGTTGGATTACTATTATCTTTAGTTTTCTATGTTGGCATTGGCACATTTATCGGGTTGCTTACGAAGTCAGTGATGGAGGCTTCCGTCGCTATTATGCCGTTCCTTTTATTGTTTACTTGGGGTTCTTCACTCATATTGTTTGCTGATACAAATCCAATATTAAATGCTGTTACCTATTTGCCGAATGTGCAGCTTCTACAACTAGCGGAAGAAGTGCAAAAAGGCGCAGGTTTTGCAAGTGTATGGTCTAACTTAGTGGTAATTGCAATTTGGATTGTTGTTATCTATTCGTTGTGCGTCTATTTGTATAAAAAACGTATGGTGGATGCTTAGAAACTTAAACTGTATTGATCCATTGTCTTGATTCATATTGCAGAACGAGTCAGACAAATAGACGAAATAGAGTATGTTCCATATTGTACGCCACTATGAATAGGTAATCGATTTGGAAGCAAACTAAACAGTCTTGCCAAACAAAACCAAAAGGAGTGCTTATCATGCGCGAAGGTTTGATTCCTACCGTTCTTGGAACTGTAGTTACTGCTTCTGGTGCTGCTACACTACTGAAAAGCAAATATAAACTTGTTGGTGTTGGTGTGCTCGGCTTTGGACTTGCTCATGTCATACTTGGTGCAATTGATTTAGCTCAGCATCGCTAAATTTGGCAAGATAAAGGGGAGGCAATCCTTTGCCTCCCCTTTCAACTACAAAAATAGATCTAAAGCCGTCCCGAACATTCCACGTTTATTTGCCTGCAGTACGCTTGGATCATAAATGTCTACGGAACCACAATTTAGACATGACACGAAGAGATAATGACGGTGTTGGATGTCTAACAACTTGCTTAGTCCCGTTCCAGTCATCGCCACTTCATTGACCTTACACCTCTCATGCCTACACTTCGCACAGCTATATTCATTTTCAACCGCAAATATAGGGTCGTATTCTTCCTCCTCTTGAGTAAAAGAATGATATTGTTCATTTCCTTCCTCTTGCCCAATATGGTCTCTCGTTTCTTCCAAATGCTGAGGCAACACCTCGTGTTTGCATTGTGGACAAATATTATGATGGAGATAGACGTCTTTACTACACCATGGGCAAATAATGTTCACTTGCTACCGCTCCCTTCTATGGTTTTTCATTGTTTTACTAACTTCTATGTAATCCTTGCAATACCTCCCGTTATTTACTGATCCCGCAAAAAAGGCTCACTCCTGGGACATCATATCCTTGGTGCAAGCCTCATATTTTCTAAATTACCTCTCCCATAATTCATTCAATTAGGCTCAGGTGGCTGACCACTCGCTTTGCGCAGTTCATTAGCTAGTCGATTGAATTCTTTGCGCGCTTCTGGAACGTTCGTAGACATATATGCAGCACTTAGAAAAAGGATGATCGTATTGGCGTCCTCTGGTTTCAGCACCTCTATTACCTCCCCTTCATCCATCTTCGCAGCTACACTTGCGACAAATGCTGTCCACCCGCTCCAATCCCCCTTATCATTCATTAGTCGCGGACAATTTTTCCCTGACCAGTCGTAATGCCTTCGTAACTGAGCAACGCTCCAAGATCTTTCCACCAGCATAGAAGCTACGAGATGTGCTGCGTTATCAAGCGTTACATCATAGTTGCCACTTTCACAAATTTCAATGCCAATCGATGTTCTATTACCACTATCTTTACCGCTGCCATCACCCGCATGCCATGCCACCTCATTAAGCGGTATACATTCAATAGCCTCCTTATCGTCAATAACGATGTGGAAGGACGCCGTAACATCATTACGTTCGCTGGTCAACCAATGACGCTCATTCCTCGCTGTGCTGGAGGGATTCGCCGTATTATGAACGGTGATCCATTGATCTTCGATTAGCAATCCCGGACGACGATTATGAGGTGTAGACTTTGGTATATGGTCTACTAGATACATATACAACGTGTTACACTCCTTTCATCCGGCTATTCGAGCACAACAACATTGGCACGATCGTCCCAACTGACCGCTATGTTCTTTATAGTGACCAGATCTCTAACCTTCACATAGCCGGTCGATTCCGAAAGGATAGATTCAAGCGCCTCGCCATTAACAGTTACTTGATTCCCTGTCCAACCAATCGTCAATCCAAGCGACTCCCCAATCTTCCTGGCTGGCACCCACGTCGATCCATTTAACAAATATCCCGTTCCAAGTACTTGTCCTTGATACACGACGGGTACAATCGAAGCAGCCTCGAATCCTTTTGATTTCGTTTGCGGAGTTACCATCTCATCATATTTCTTTAGCCCATATTGCCGGATCAGCGCTGTTAACTTCGTCGGGTAAGCGGGATCTGTTGCATAGCCGCATACATAGAGCATTTGCGCCTGCTGCTCTGGTGAATCTGCTTGGCGTACCCGTTCATACCTCGCTGTATTCATAAGCAAATCCAAGTCCTTATAGAAATGATAGATGCTCTTATAAGCACGGAAAGCCGCTTTGACCGTCACACTCCTACCATCTATATATTCCCATGTACCTTTAACAACAGCTGCTCCTTGCCAATAAGCGTTCGTCCGTCCACTCCCTACCTTAATTCCACCCAAGTTGTTCCAAGCATGAATAACTCCGCCAGATTCCAGCAAGCTCTGCGCAAGTCTTACAGAGGGAAATAATGAAGATCCCTCCTGACTAACTAAAATGGCTGCTGGTGCAATTGTCGCAAAAAACTGCTCCCTCGTTAGCTTCGCCATATTCTCACTCCCCTAGCGCCCCTCATCGAAACTTGAGATGCTCTTACTCTGTTGTATGCGGCAGCTTGGCATAAGGAAACGGTCCTTCGTCCATATCGGACAAAGAACCGTTTCTAGTGTGGGCCTTTATATACCGTAAAAACGTTTCGTATTATGTAAAAGTATCGTTGCCGCATCAGAAATCTCTATCCCTTTAATAAAAGCGATGTCCGCGATGACTTGTTTAACCATGCACGGAACAGTTTGTTGTCCGCTGTAGCGACCTTCAAACAGCCATGGCCCATCTGTCTCAACCATAAGGAGCTGAATCGGATAATATTTGACCAGCTCTATAATTTCTTTTTCATAGGCGACATCCGGTGTAATGGATACGTAGTAGCCCGCTTCAATCATTCTTTCTAGAGTAGCTTCGCTTCCTTTAAACCAATGAAAATGTGCTCTCCGAATATTATACGTCTGGAGTAAGTCACAAACCTTATCCGCATCCTCATATACGGCATGCAATACGATAGGACGATCTAGTTCCGCTGCCAGTTGAACGAAAGTTTCCAATAAGGACAGATAAGGTTTTTCGTTGAAGAGAAAACCTTCGGCTTCAAGCTCGGTCCTCTTATAATAAGGAAGACCAACTTCACCTATAGCAAAAGCTTGTCCTTCCGCATATCTTTCCCTTATCCAGCTGAGCAGCTGCCCCAGTTCAACATCTAAGGGCAGCTCTTGCTCAGGGTGGAAGCCATACGCCGGATGAAGCCTACCCTCATACTTTCTCGCTAATGCATCGTTTGTTTTTGAGGAGGTCAGATGCATGGACACAGCTACAACAGCTTCTACACCGTTTCTGAAAGCTTCTTCCAAAAGGACATCGCGTTCCTCTTCCGCATACATATCCACATGAAGATGAGCATCGATGCAAGCCATCTTAAGCGCTCCTGAGCTATAATTTACGTTCGAATTAGGCACGATACACCGCCTCCTTGCCGCTCTCCTGAAGCTGACCATAAATACGTTGTTTCAGCTCATTGAAGCGTACATCCATCCATAACTCTTCTCTGCGAGGCCGCTCGAACGGGACTTTGATTTCATCTATTACAATCGCAGGAGATGATGACAACACGATAATGCGATCTGACAAATAAATCGCTTCTTCAATGCTATGAGTAACTAATAGAACCGACCTGCGGTTTTTTTCCCAAAGCGATAACAGCCACTTCTGCATTTGCTGCCTTGTCAAAGCATCCAACGAGCCAAACGGCTCATCCAGCAGCATCAGCTTTTGTGGCGATAATAGTGCACGAAGGAAAGAAACGCGTTGTTGCATGCCGCCTGATAGAACATGTGGATACGAGTCCGCATATTCACCTAGTCCAATTTCGTTCAGCCATGTCAGAGCATCATCCTTCGCCTTCTTTTTTTCTACACCTGCAATGATCAGAGCGAGCTCAATATTACGGGCTACTGTCCGCCAAGGAAGCAACGAAGCCTGCTGAGGCATATATGCAACATGACCACTTTTATTCGTTGTCTCACGTCCATCAATCCATATCTCACCTGCGGTCGGAAGCTCTAATCCTCCAATTAATCCAAACAGTGTCGTTTTTCCGCTGCCTGACGGTCCGACAATAGAGACGAACTCCCCGTCTTCTACTTGGAGGGAAAGATGATGAAGTACATCCTTTCTGCCCTTCTTATCGCTGAAACTTTTGCTTACGTCCTTTACTTCCAGCATCATTTCACCCTCCCTCCTTCTTTGGTTGCCAGCGAACAAATAGACGTTCTGCTAATGTAACCATTCCAAACAGCATCAAGCTGATTGCAATGACTAGAACAACTGCGGCAAAAGCTCGCTCCGGCATATAGTTTCTAGATGACATCACCATAAAGCCGCCGAGTCCAAGCTTAGGGGCTAGCATTTCTGCGAAAATAGCACTCATCACACTGTAGGATGCCGCGATTTTCAAACCCGAGAATAGATGAATAATAGAATGAGGCAACTCCAGTCGCCAAAATAACTGCCATTTGTTGCTTCCGATCATCCGAAGATAATTACGCAAGCCATTATCCGTGCTCGATAATCCGCTCATCATTGCAATCGCTACAGGGAAGAAACATACCAGTATGACCAAGAGCACTTTCGGTAATAATCCGTAGCCAAAAAGCATCGTCATTATAGGTGCCAAAACGACGATAGGCACATTTTGGGTCAGAATAAGCAGTGGATAAATGCCTCTCCGTACACCCGGCAACAGATGCAGCAAAGCGGCGAGCACGAAGCCCGCCGCCGATCCACCTGCAAAACCAATCGCTGTCAATTGCAACGTTGCACCCGTATGCTCCATAAGCCGCGGCCATATTTCAATCGCTTCTTTCACTACCGCAAGCGGCGAAGGTACTGTCCAGCTATCTACTTTGCCCATTGATACAATCGCTTGCCAGCAAACAATAAGTACAACAAGAACAACAACTGGGGGCCAAAGTTTCGGCCAAAGACCTTTACTATTGCCCATCTGGATATTTCTCAAGCAATCTTCCCATCGAGGCACCATTCTCTGGGTTATAATAAATTTTTATTTGTGAAATAACAGAAGCACAGCCCATTTCCGTCATCGCTTCATTCATTTGCTGTACAACGCCAAGCAAAGCGCCAAGTTCACCTTCCATTGTCGTCTCAAGCGGAGCTACACGATACGGAACTCCCGATTCTTTAATAATTTCGATAGCGCGATCTACATAGGGCAGAACACTTGCTCCGCCTGGCGTCGTTGGTAATATTTGAATACTGACAAGTGCGTTAGCCATATCTATTCTCCTTTTTCTTCTCATGTTGTTTGTAGCTTACGGCATTATTCTGGCAAAAATTCGTTCGTAAACGCCTTCTCTGCCTCTAGTTCTGATTCCAAAAGCCCTCGCTCGAACATCCAGCTAGCGTAATTTTTCCATACGCTTAACTTCTGTTCACCCCAACGCGGAGCATCATCCTGATAACGTGTGCTGAGCCACTTTTGGCTAGCTTTCACTAGATCAGCGTTCAAGTCTGGCTCAGCCTTAATCAAAATATTAGCCGCATCCTCTGGATTTGTAATCGCATGTTGATATCCCTTCGCTGACGCAACTGTAAAAGCTTTCACTAGCTCTGGTGAGTTCTGAATCAACTCCTCATTTGTAACGAGAACCGGTGTATAATAGTCTAGCTTATCGCTGTAATCAGTCAAATAAACCATATTGATTTCCTCACCGCGAAGCTCCGCTTCAACACCAGTCCAAGCATAGTAGATCCATGCAAAATCGATATCGCGCTTCACCGCTGTGAAAAAGTCGCTATCGCCTATGCTCATAATATCTACTTTACCCACATCCGCGCCTTCCTCACGCATAATGGAATCAATGACAGCCTCTTCTACAGGAGCACCCCAGCCGCCGTAACGTTTTCCTTCAAACTTTTTGGGGGAGTCTATTCCTTTCTCCTTCGGTGAGGCGAAACCGGATGTATTGTGCTGAATGACAGCGGCGATAGAAACAAGCGGCGCATCAGCGATACGAGCGAGCGTCACTGATTCCTGATAACTGACGCCAAATTGCACATCTCCAGAAGCAACCATCTTGTCCGCACCGTCTTGACCTGGCTGGATAATTTCGACATCAAGACCTTGTTCCTTGAAGAAACCTTTATCCCGTGCAACATACAAGCCTGTATGGTTCGTATTCGGTGACCAATCCAGTACGACCTTCACCTTCTGCAGCTCGACTTTTTCCGTCGATTTCTCTTCTTCGACCTTACTCTCGGACTTGCCATTGCCGCCACTGTTTCCCCCGCAGCCAGCCAAAACTAGCATAATTGCTAGTATAGTGAATGTAAGTGCTTTAATGCTCTTGTTCGATTTGTTACGTAACATCATGTTCGTTCCTCTCCCAGCATTCTGTGTATGTATTGACGATCTTAACTCCCCTGACTTCCTCTAGAAAGCAAAAAAGATGTCCTCCGAATTGGGAGGACATCGTGTAATCGGCTATTTTAATGCTTTCTTCGGGCTCGAAACGATTAAAAAACGATCATTCATTTCGTTTGCTCAAAGAGAAGCTTAGCTCCTCTTCCTACGCCGATATTACTTTATTCGCCTATGCATGATGATCATTACATAGAAATAAAATAAACGGTCGCAGAAAGCGGCCGTTTTCACATGCGCTTCCTCCGCTGGAATTATCCAGATCAGGTACGGTCGAGAACGGTTTAGTTCTCCTCTCAGCCAAGTCCCCTTAGCTCCCGGGTGCATCTATTAAGTTTCGTCCTTGTTAATATATAGTTTAAAGGGCCGTTAGTCAAACAAATTATTTTCTGGCATTCATTACGTCCTTGACCATCTTGAAGAGCCATACCGTGCTTCTCTCCTCAAATTCTCTAAAGTCATAGCTCTGGAGAGTAATCATATTATCGTATTATGCCCCTTGTCCCTTCGCTGTACCTGCTGCCCGGTATCGCTTCCTTACTCCAATCATGAGCATCAGCAACGGCAGCACGATTTGAAAGAACGGCACGATCTTTAATGTAATATCCAGTCCGATCCATATATGATACGTATTGTTCGGCTCAAGAAAAGAAGCTGCATAGATGATGATTCCGATCGGAAGCACACAATATCGGTAAGGAACCCCTGTCACAGCGTTTACAGTGAAAACTGATGCCATGTACAATGCTGCAATTTTAACATACAGCCCAATAAATAGAAGAAGCGTTACGATAATATCAAGCCGCTCCAGAAAATTCGCAAGTCGAATCAATTGAACAACATGAAGGAGCGGGAGAGCTGTCAAGCCAGCGAGTTCTGGTCCTAATACACATAAAATAATGGCATTCATAAATACTAGAAAAATCGATACGACTATTTGTGAAATATAGGTTACTTTTCCAATCATCTCTTTCTCTTTCACATGGCTCCAGAACACAAGTAGCACAACCATTTGACCAAATGGGAATGACAGCAAATCGGGGAAAGCCGCTTTTAGTATGGGCACTGGACCATTTTCCATGATAGGCAGCAGTTCTTCTACTCTTATAAGATTTCCGAAAAAAAGCAATAGGATGATTGAAATATAGCTGATTAACACAAGCGGAAACAGCAGTTGTACAACTCGTACAAATACTTCTATTCCTCTGCTCACCGTATACGCTGCTACGAATAGAATAAGCAACATAATAATCCACTTTGGTGTATAGTTCAACAGTGCCATTGTAGTAAGCTCTCCCACATCCCGCACATTTCGCATACATTCGTATGAGAACCATCCTGCATGAATAAAGGCGATAGCTCCGCCTACATAACGACCGAAGTGAATCTTGTACAAATCAGCGATGCCGGAGTTTGGCGAGCGCCTCTGAAGAACAACATAAACAATAGTCAGCAGCAGTCCGACCATAGCTGCAAGCGCCATCGCGATCCATGCGTCCTGCTTAGCCTCAATGCCAAGCTCAAAAAGCGGCGTACTCCCAATTAAAAATACGATAATTAAAATAGCTAGCTGATTTTTGCCAAACTGCTGCATGTTCCCCCTCCTTTCCTAGCCCAAGACGCTATGAATCTGATTTTTTCTGTGCATCACTAAAATTCCTTCCACTCATCCCCGTTGATTCGACCTTCACTTTGACAGTTACGTCAATCTCCGTCAGTGGGAATAACTCATCCCAACTTCCGCTTACTTCCTTCCAGAGTTTTGGATGCTGCTTATGTATCGTTTGTCCAAAATGTACGATATCTGTTTTATATTTTTGAACAGACTTCCAGCCGCCTAATAAAATTGCTTTGATCTCTTCCTCTATTTTTCTCTCTACCCGCTCCACCTCGCTTGGTTTCGTCAAGTCGCCGCTGCAACTGTAAACCATTAATACACCTTTCGCCGCTACCTTAATGTTCATCTTCCATTTACCGTTCATCGGCACGGACTGTATCTTTGTCGTTGTTTGCAAAATTCGAACAGCTGATCCGTCTGGTCCTTGTACATTTTCAGCACACGAAAAAGATACTGTCGTCTTATCGACGTTATTAGTTAGCCACATCACCCCTCTGCTCTGATCATCGTTCAACCAGCCCACCAATTTATCGCCATGAATGAGACCCAGTTCTTTCAATCGCACCTTAGACGGCGTTGACGTATGTCCCATCTTATCTATACTATCCGTGCTTCTCTCAGAACCCGCTAAAACGAGTCCAGGTATACCAGTTGCTTCTGTACTGCTAAGTAATTCCTTAAGGACACTATGAATGGTCATTTGTCGGAATGCTGAGCTTCCGGCCTCCTCATTCGCAATCATTCGCTGTATAGCTGCTCCTGGAATTTGTTCCAGTGGGATGAGCTGCTCAAGCATACGTCTAGCATTTCCTTTGGATAAAAAGACACTGACTGTTTCTCTAGAATCATGATTGCGCAAATAAGATTCAAGTAGTGGTGCTATTCCCTTTCGTGCAGCCTCCTGACTAATAATGACGATCTGATTATGCGAGAAATATAAACGACGTGAGCTTTCTTCACTTGCCTTACTGATAGCAATACGAAAGTTTTCACCCTCTGTCGAAAAGACGTTAACCGCAGCAGTCGCATTTCCCCCTGTTGTGCTTGATATCGCCTTTGGGATAACGACCTGATAGGACAGTACCCACTTGCCATCCTTCCAATCAACACCCGTTGCTGAAATAATGGCGATATCATTTAACTCCACTTTATTCCAACAACCAGTCAGCAGCAGGAACATCGTGAACAACAGCACACCTCTTATCCTCATTATTCCCGCCTCCTATTTTGGTTTACCGGAATGCCTTTGTGCTGGCGGCTTCTTTGCATTTCGCTTTCGCCTTGGGTTGCGGAGATTCAAGTCGAACGATCTAAAGACGATTGCCCACCAAGGAATACGAACGAATATGTCGCGCCATAACCCTTTGCCAGTCGAACCAGGAGCCATAGGCGACATGTAAGGAACTCCGAAGGAGCGAAGTGACGCTAGATGAACAAGCGTGAACATCACCGAAATAAAAATACCAAAAAAACCGAGCATGCCTGCCATAATCATAAATCCGAATCGAATAATTCGGGATGTCGCCGCCATATTAAACTCTGGCATAACGAAGTTCGATATCGCTGTGAATGAAACGACGATAACCATACCTGCTGAGACAATCCCTGCTTGTACCGCAGATTGCCCTAAGACGAGTGCCCCAACTATCGATATTGCGGGTCCGATCGCACGCGGCATTCGCAGCCCCGCTTCACGCAGTACCTCGAAGGTCATCTCCATAAGAAGCGCCTCCACAAGACCTGGGAATGGAACCCCTTCGCGCTGCGCGGCTAAACTAATGAGGAGTGTTGTAGGCAACATTTCCTGATGATAAGTAGTAACGGCGATATATAGTGCTGGAAAAAGCACGGAAACGACATATGCCACATAACGGATCATGCGGACGAAAGAGGCAATATCGTAGCGTTGATAATAATCTTCGGCCGATTGGAAGAAGCTGAAAAACGTCGTAGGAGCGATCAACGCCATCGGCGTTCCATCGATCAAAACAGCTACTTTCCCCTCTAACAACGATGCGGAAATCGTATCCGGGCGTTCCGTATTCAAAAGCGTAGGAAACATCGTAAATGTTTCGTCTTGAATAAATTCCTCGATGTAGCCACTTTCCAAAATAGCGTCAATATCGATAGCCGCTAGCCTTCGATACACCTCTTTTACTATCCCTTCATCAGCAATGCCATGCAAGTACATAACCGCTACATTGGAATGTGATTGTTTACCAATTTTATGCATCTGAACATGCAACTCTGGTGAACGAATGATGCGTCTTACGAGACTAATATTAGTATGGATATCCTCTACTAGACCATGCTGCGGACCACGAATGACCGTCTGTGTCTGCGGGATACTGACCGCTCTTTGGTTGCCTCCATTGACATCGGCCATCAAACCAACCGTGCTTCCTTCCGCCAAAATGAGGCATAACCCATCTGTCATACACTGCATAGCCTCTTCTAGTGAAACAACATCCCTTACTGCACCCACTGCAACGACACATGAACGAAGCGATTCCATCAGCAGATCGCCTTTCCCCTCCATATACGATGGCAGCTGAAGTGACATTAGAGGAGCAAGCACGCTGTTGTTAATGAGATCCGCGTTGACGAGACCATCGATGTATAATAATGCCAGTTTACGCTTTGGAGCAGCGTCGCTGCGGAATGAACGAATTACAAGATCACAGCTCCCCCCAAATTTAGTATGTATGGCATGCGTATTTGCCTGAAGCGACGGGCTGAGCGATGTTAATTTCTGTTTCTTCGGTTGACTCATAGCACACCTTCTATTTCCATGTTGCCTCTATTTTGGCGCATTATGGTTGGAAATATGTATGGCACCATCTTGTATACACGTTAATAGAATGGATACTGACGAACAGAAATGAAGGGATGAGGCCGATTGGTTACTATCAGTTTATGTATGATTGTTCGCGATGAAGAGGAAAGCCTGGGGCGCTGCCTAGCTTCCGTGAAGGAAGCAGTCGATGAAATTATTATTGTCGATACGGGTTCAACAGATCGTACTAAAGAGATTGCATCGTCATTCGATGCCGTTATTTATGATTTTAAATGGATCGACGATTTTGGCGCTGCCCGCAACTATGCCTTCGAACAGGCCACACAATCTTATATTTTGTGGCTTGATGCAGATGATGTTATCGAAGAAGCAGATCTCCTCCGATTGAAGGAACTTAAGAAACAGGAGGATTTCCCTTACGACAGTGTTTCAATGAATTATGTTCTGAGTGTCGATCAAGATGGAAATCCGCTCTACAGCCTGCGTAGAAACCGTCTTGTCCGCCGTGCTTGCAACTTTCGCTGGGTAGGCCCCGTCCACGAATATTTGGCCGTATATGGTAACATCCATCATAGCGACATTGCTGTTACCCACAAAAAGGAGCGCCTCTACACTGATCGTAATCTGCAAATTTATTTAAAGCGGCATGAAGCGGGTGAAGTGTTCTCACCTCGCGATCAATATTATTTTGCTAATGAGCTGCGGGATCACGCTAGGTTGCAAGAGGCTATCGACTGGTATGAGAAGTTTCTACAGTCTGGGCTTGGCTGGGTCGAGGATGATATTGCAGCATGTATGAAGCAGGCTGATTGTTACGGTCGTTTGGATCAGAAGAGCAGCCAGATCGCCTCTCTACTCCGTACGCTAAGTTATGATACGCCGCGCGCCGAATTTTGCTGCGAACTGGGAAGCGCATTTATCGAACAAAAGCGATTTTCTCAAGCGATCTATTGGTTTACCATTGCGACACTTCTAGAGAAACCAAAAGATCTGATGAGTGCAACTAACAGTGCATGCTGGACCTGGCTTCCCCATCTACAGCTAACCGTCTGCTACGATCGTATTGGGAATAAAGACAAAGCCATTGAGCATCACCACATTGCGAAGCACTATAACCCGAGCCATCCAAGCATTCTTTATAACGAGAAGTTTTTTAAAGGTCTTGGTCTCATTTAGCATGTTGAGTGACGAAGAGTACAATATGTTCACCCAAGGGGCGGAATTGACGCCTCTTTTTTGTTGTAAATAATACCCACTCAAAAAAGGTGGAACACGATCGTATGTTCTGTATATAATAAAGCATACAATAAAGAGAACGTATATTCGTATTTAAAAGAAAGGGGATACGTTGCCATGGGAGATGACAAAGTGATCATGTTAGCCGACTGTCGATCATTCTATGCCTCCGTAGAAAAAGCGGAGCGACCGGAACTTCAGGACCGCCCGCTTGTCGTCGCAGGCGATCCGAAACGCAGGTCGGGCATCATATTGGCGGCTTGTCCCATCGCAAAGTCGTTCGGTGTAACGACAGCAGAGCGACTCGGCGACTCGCTCTCGAAGTGTCCTGATTTAGTTATTATGCAACCTCGTATGCAGCTGTACATCGATATTTCTCTTATGATTACCAAGATTTATAAATCCTTTACTGATTTAGTTGAACCTTATTCCATCGATGAGCAGTTTCTTGACGTAACCGGCTCGCTTCATTTGTACGGAACTGCGGAAGAACTTGCAGCTCTAATTCAGCGACGAGTATTAGCGGAGACAGGCATCCATACGAGATTTGGTATCGGTCCGAGTAAAGTACTCGCCAAAACAGCATGTGACAACTATGCAAAAAAAAATGACTCTGGCGTTTATGTATTATCTCAACACAATATTAGCGAAACCTTATGGACCCTTCCCATCGCAAAAATGTTTATGGTAGGCAGCCGTATGACAAGACACTTTAATGCTATGGGATTCGAAACGATTGGCCAGCTTGCTACTACTCCACTGGAGAAACTCAAAACAATGATGCGTCGCAAGCTCGGACGCAACTCTGATATTAATGCGGAGCTATACTGGCGTATCGCCAATGGTGTTGACGATAGTCCCGTCACACCCGGTACCCATGGAACCGCTCCGCAAACGATAGGTCATATGATGACCCTTCCGCGAGACTACGGCAAACTTGAAGAAATCAAGATTGTGCTATTGGAGCTGACAGAGCTTGTCTGCCAGCGCTGTCGAAGCAAAGGATACATGGGGCATGTCGTGTCGGTCGCTTGTATGGGTGCCGACTATGATCGTCCCAGTGGCTTCAGTCGCCAGATGAAGATGGACGATTCTACCAACGTAACAAATCAAGTATACAAATTTACCCTGCAACTGCTGCAACAGCATTGGGACGGACTACCTGTCCGCAAGGTAGGCGTAAGCCTCTCTCAATTCAACCCCGATGACGAATATCAGCTATCGCTGTTCAACCCTGATCAGGAGAAATGGATGGCACTAGAGCGTGCAACGGATGCCATCAAACAGAAATATGGCGACTCAAGTATATTACGTGCGGTCTCAAAAACTGCTGTAGGTCAGGCTATGGATCGCGCGAATAAAATTGGAGGACATTACAAATGAGAAAAAAACTTGAAGGAAACGGACTCTGGGAGTCAAGCCGCATGATGCTTCCCGAGCACAAAGCAGCGATTAATGAATACGAGAAAGCTACTAGGCAGCGAGAGCGTGTAGAGCTTGACGAGCAGGAATGGGACAATGTCGCTCGTTCCATGACAGACTCGCTCCAGCAGCGGCAATTTATCACACTTCGTCTATTCCATCCGCAAGAAGAGCTGATCGTCAGCGGAGTCGTAGACCGCGTCGATCAGCTCAAAGGCCGCTTTATGGTTGATGGAGAGTGGTTTTCCATTCATGATATTGAAGGGGCTGCTGTAGAGGAATATTAAAAGCTCAGCTTGAACTAGGCATAGATTCGGCCAGCTCAAGCCATTTAATATCCGCTTCCAGATGCAATAGGCTGCCCTCGAGCAATAATATCATTGCAGCATCCCGCTCCATATCCAGCTCATTTTTCAAGGCAGTCATTTCTAATACGGACATGAGCAGCAGCCGTTTTTGGCCATCAATCATCGCTTGCCATTGCTCGAAATCTATTTGCTTTGCACACAGCAACTTGAAATAAAATTCATCTTTGAATAAGGAACGCTCGACAGGCTGGAGCAGCCAATCGAGCAGTTCCTTTTTCCCTTTGACCGTAATTTTGTACGGCTTCCGATCTTGATCCTCACCTTCTAGCGGCTCTGCCAACAAGTCGCGAACAAGCCTGTCCATCGTTGTATAGATTTGCCCCGTGTTAAGGGGCCATTGCTTATGCACCATTTGTTCAAATTCGGTTTTTATTTCATAGCCATGTCGAGGTTTCTGATATAAAAATCCAAGTATCGCATGTTTGATTGACATTAGCCCCTCCGGTTTTCAAAATATAGTAATGTATACATTTGTTTATTATTCATAACGCAGCGCCTCATTGAGTGGGATGCGAGAGGCGAGTACGGCAGGTAACCAAGAAGAAAGGAGCGATATAAACAATCCAAATCCAGCTGAAAGCGCCATCCACTTCCACGGAATAAAAAAAGGCAAGGAAAATCCAGCAACTATTTGATGGACTGACATCGCATAAGAGAGCGCAAGTCCCAACACAACAGCTGTTACAATCGAGCAGACACCTATAATAACGCCTTCGCAAACAACCATTTTACGTACTTGCCAAGGGGTACTCGCTACTGCTCGCATCGTGCCAAACTCCCTCGTCCGCTCAAATACATTCATTAACAGCGTATTCAAAATACCTACTCCTGAGACGAGTACAATTAAAGCAATCAAAATATTCATCATCGTAAATGGAACAATCATATCTGTTTTGCGATTATCTAAATATTCATCTACGAACCGCATGCCGGAAAGCCTCTCGCCAAACTGCCCCACCAGCTGCCTCTTCATCGTTTCCTGTGACACGCCAGGCGCAAGCAGTATGGACATACTCACACGATCTGTAATAGCAAATTGTTTTTCCATTTGTTCATCCGATACAAAAGCAATATTGCCACTTTCTCGTATTGAATTTACGATTGCAACTACCCGAAGCGTTTGTCTCCCCGTGGAGGTGTCCAGCACTATATGCTCGCCAACCTGACCGCCCCATGCTAAATATATAGCATGCCCGAGCGCTATCGTACTAGGTTCCTGCAAAAGCGCAATAATGTCCTTTAACGGTTGTTCCTTCGAAGTAAACATCGGTATAGACTCATTCGACTGCTCCTTAACACCGATTAAGCTCATTTTCCTCACAGCGAGCTCACCTCTCCACATTGCACTGGTCTCTCTTATTGCAGAAACACCATTAATGCCATCCGTTTCCCGCACTTTCTGAAGGTCCCTTTCTGTAAGCGGAATCGTCGTGTTTAGGACAATATCTCCACCAACCATAAATCGAGCCGACTGCTCGATACTCCTCTCCAACGAGTCGCGCAGGAAACCCATCACGAATAAAAATGAAAGACCGATACATAAAATTGCAGAGGCTATAGACATTCGGCGCAATTGCCTCGTAACACCAGTAGATGCAATCATTCCTTCAAATCCGAACAGCTTCCTTATCATTGGAAAAACAATAAATTGAATCGAACGCATCATCATCGGGAATACGAGAAGCAAGCCAGCAAAAAGAGGGAACACTCGCCATGAATATGTTAGCCACAACCCCACTCCAATAAGTGCCGTTCCAATCGCAGCGACTACATACTGGCGTCTCCCACGTGTATGAACGACCGAGTGGCTAAGCCCAGAAGATACTCGTACCTTTGAAGCTTGATAAAGTGGGATTGCTGCTGCCAGCAGTGACCCAATCAATCCAGCAGCCGTCGCCAAAGCTACAGCCCTCCACGATATGGATACAACTTGTTGCTCGGCATCATCAAGCATCTTCATAAACAAATCCGTCAGTCCGTAAGCGAGACCTACCCCAACTGCAATACCAGCAGCCGTTCCCAGCACTGCGAGCAACAATACCTCGCGCAGTACGATAGCAGCAACTTGCTCTGATGTGCAGCCTATCGTCTTCATGATAGCAAATTCACGACGTCGTTCCACTACACTCACATATAGCGTACTAAACAAAATCATTGCGCTCATCAACATTCCCAAAGCACCAAGCATATACAAGCCGGTGAAAATATCATCTAAACCGTACAACAATTCATTGTCATTTAACATGATTGGATCTAAATAAACATCATCATAAGGCTTCAGCAGCTGTTCCAGCTTAGCGGCAACAATTGTACCTTGGCCGTCTTCAACGCGAAGCTGAACGTCACGCACATCGTTAGACATAACCGCCCAGCTCTGAAGCAAGGTCAGAGGAACCGCCACATGCCACCTGCTTACACGCGTCGAATCCCAATTGGATGGAGAAGGCAACTCATCATTTTTATGTACTATGGCGGTAATGGCTATTTCTTGTCGTTTATCGCCTACTTGAAAAGCGATCGTTTGCCCTATGGATACATTCCATTTTTCAGCGATATTAGTCGTAATAATTAATCCTTGGTTTTGAAGGTTTCCCTCCTCTACTTGCCAATCCAAGATGCCGCTATCAAACCGATCGTATCCATGCAGCACTACTTTTGTATTTGGCTTAGCAGTATCCGGCTGGGCAGACAAGGAATCTAAATGAAGCCTTGCGGGCTGAGACAAATGTGCTACTGTATGGAGTACTCCCTCGGTTTCCTCTATCTGTTTCGCAAATGGATACGAAAATGTCGTATCTACACTTTTAATTTGCATATGTGCTTTGGCATTAAAGGAATTTATAAAAGTAGCGACCGTTTTTTCCGTTGTCTCCACAGTGCTCATCACTGACAAAATAGCGGCTACGCCGAAAGTAATTGCAAGAAAGGTAAACAGTGTGCGCAGCTTCTTACGTGTTAAACTTCGCCACGAAATTTTCCAAGCGTTGATCATTGCTCTTTGCCACCTTTCCTACCTCTTGAGTAATACGGCCATCCTGCATCGTAATGATGCGATCTGCGAAGCCCGCTGCATAAATATCATGCGTGACCATCACAACCGTGAGCCCCTCCTCTCGATGAAGTCTAGCTAGCAGCTGCAAAATTTCTTGCCCGCGTTTTCGATCTAGATTTCCTGTAGGCTCATCGGCCAAAATTAGCCCCGGCTTCAGTGATAGCGCTCGTGCAATTGCCACCCTCTGCTGCTGTCCTCCGCTTAGCTTTGATGGAAAAGACCTCATCTGCTCCTTCAGACCAACTTGTTCAAGCAGTTCATGAACACGACTTATCGTCTCCGTCCTAGACCTTCCGTCAGAATATAACGGGAAAGCTACGTTTTCTTCTACAGTAAGTGTAGGCAGAAGCTGATAATTTTGAAATACGAACCCCATCTTCCGTCTACGGATCAAAGTACGCTCCCGCTCGCTCATGCTTCCCAAATTTACAGCTTCCAAAAAAACGTCTCCATGAGTTGGCTTATCAAGCCCCCCAAGCAGCTGCAACAACGTGCTCTTGCCTGATCCGCTGGCGCCCATGATGGCTACAAACTCCCCTTGTTTGATATGTAAGTCTAACCCATGAAGCACCGTTTGGATTGCTCCATCCGATTCATATCGTTTGATTAGTTGATTAGCCTGAAGCAAGTTAATTCCTCCTCATAATCGAATAATAGATACTGAGTATATATACTCAGTATCTATTATCATCCAATCATTGTCAACTTATGAATTTCGAACTAAAATATCCACAACGTGAAAGAAAACAAGGAAGGAGGCTTTCTCCCTTCCTTGTTAAACACCGTTTTCCTTCCCACGCTGCGCAGTTAATACTGCAAGCTCAAGTTTG
Source organism: Paenibacillus sp. L3-i20 (assembly GCF_022180385.2). Taxonomy (GTDB): domain Bacteria; phylum Bacillota; class Bacilli; order Paenibacillales; family Paenibacillaceae; genus Pristimantibacillus. The sequence goes on along the minus strand of NZ_BQME02000002.1, from coordinate 338,296 downwards.
CTTAACATTAAGCCGTATTCATTCGACATCTCGAAGTTATTCGGAAGCGGAAGCACACGGAAATAACCGCTTACTGCCTCGGTGCTAAGAAACCAATCCTCCGTCTCATGAGGTTCAATCGGATGATCCTTCCATGCCGATTGCAGAGCTGGGCTATAGATTGGAGTAGCACCCGGTTTAAGCCGCCCCCCAAGCAACTTCTCCTCATAGATACGCCGAGGTGGTGCTTGACGAACCTGCTGAAACAAAAACGGCGAATAATCACTTCGCGAACCAGTATGCTTAATTGCAGCAGCAAAACATTTGGCCCCTGCGAAGACGCTTGGAACGCCGAACAACATGGCATACAGCCGTTTGCCAAATTCGATTCGCTCGTGTACATTTTGGAAGTTTTCTAAAATTAGACCTGCTAGCTGCAACTCACCGCCGCAGTTCTCTTTTCCGTTGCCGTAAGGGAAAAATACTCCGTTAAGCTGTAGCAACGATTGCAAGCCGAAGAACAGTGTTTGCAGCACACGCTTTTCAAAGTATTCGTTACGAACAACACGCCCCTCGATATAATGTTGTTCATTCACAATTAATGCCGTTGTGAGAATAGCGGAATCCTTCTCCCGCCAAAACTGACGCCAAACTGGCATCATAAAAGATGACACGCCAAACGCAGGCAGTAGATGGAATAAGCAGCGGTTTTGGCTGCGACTCCACTGATATAGCAGTAATTGGGGGTATGCATCTTGAAATATAAGCGAATTGGCCCGCTCAAGAAAGAGAAACACATCTCGGCGCTGCTTTTCTGTCAGCAGTCTTGGAATCCATTCGCCTTGCAAATCCGTCATATTCCAACCCCCATTACGGGATACCAAATGCGCAAGAAGCGCCCAGTGCAGCTCTGGAGTTCGGAAATACACATTGCGGTACGCTTCTGTACGAGTCACATTGTTGCGATTTGCTTCCGCTGTTTCTACCAGTATACGTTCAATTAACATCGATTCATCCGGAGACCATTCCTGCAAAGGAGTATCACCTTCTAACGTTGCCTTTTCTGCTTTTCCTTCAGCTTCTATCTTCAGCCAGCTCCCGGTGAGCTTTGCTACTGTAGGGGCGGCAAGCTGCAACGGCTCCGCAGACTGGAGCATTTCATGTGAAATTTGAATTGCATTCCATTTCCCAATTGCGTAAGAAAGAGCCTCGCCTGGAAGTGCAAGTATATGCTCCATCCACCCTGCTATCCCTCCTCGATCGTCAGGCCGTATGTCTTTGTCACCCATTGCGAACTCCCTCCTCATAGTACTTGTTATTACCATTATCCACGTTTCCAAGGAACCGCATACCGAAGGGAGCAACATACCGTACCCTATGCAAAAGGACGTACCTTTGCTTATCGCATACCCTTATTTCCAAATGTATAATGGAGGGACTACGATTAATGGAGGAGAGACTGCCATGTGTGGGCGCTATACAATAACGATCACGCTAGATGAACTGATGGTTAGATACATGATAGACGAAACAATGGTTCCATTTCACCGACCTAAATATAATGTCGCACCGAGTCAGCAAGTGCTAGCTATCATTAGTGACGGAACCCGCAACCGAATGGGCGAACTGAAGTGGGGACTAGTTCCAGCGTGGGCAGATGATCCAAAAGTAGGGTTTAGTATGATTAATGCACGTGCAGAAACAGCCGCTACAAAACCCGCATTTAAAGAACCATTTCTTCGTAAACGGTGTCTACTGCCGGCAGACAGTTTTTATGAATGGAAAGTAACTTCACAAGGTAAGCAGCCTATGCGCATTGTGAAGAAGGATCGTTCCGTGTTCAGCATGGCAGGTTTATATGAAATATGGATTTCACCAAGCGGAGAAAAGTTGAGCAGCTGTACGATTCTAACTACTAGACCAAATGAGGTCGTCGCACCGATCCATGATCGTATGCCAGTTATTTTGCAACCAGAGCAAGAATCATTATGGCTGGATCGCCAGCTTCAAAACGTAGCTATTCTATCATCGATGCTGCAGCCATACCCTTCAGAGCTGCTAGAGGCTTATCCTGTCGGTAATGCAGTAGGAAACGTTCGCAATGATGATCCGTCACTTGTCATTCGCCAGCAGGTGGACGAGCAGCTAGGATTATGGTGAAGAATAACTAGTAATATGCTCTGATCTTAAGCAGCAAGCTCCCTACCAAACGGTGCTTAACCCGGTACACATCCAGCTAAATAGTAAGTATCTGCTGGGAAATATCAAATAAAAGCTACGTTTTAAAGCACTGCAAGTCTAAATCGATTAACGGACTAAAACGAAACAAGCTGGCTCCGTCAACCTAACGGAACCAGCTCATTTGGGCTGCTATTTTAACATTAACTTCTACGATATTAAGGGCTTGTCCCCCGATTTAGCGGCTGTTAATGTTTTATTTCTGTTTCGTTCACGCCACGATTAAATTGAGGCTGTGCAGGACGGTGATTATCTGGGAATATGGCTTGGAACGCTTGAATCTGTGCTTTTGACATTTCAATTGGCTTCACCAACACTGTCCACTTTACTCCTTCAGAGCAAGGCGGCGTCGTTAACGAACCTTGGTAGCGGTATGCGTCTAGATCTTTAGGCAGAAGCTTCTTAAGATCGATTGCTGTTTTCAGCGTAATGTCCGCATCCGTTTTTATCTTTGGAAGCTTGCACCACATTTCAGTTACAGCTGTATTTGCTTTGCCCTCTTTAATAAGTACACCTAACACAGCAAGACTGCCAGTCTTGCTCTTATGTACCAAATGAAGCTCAAGCGGCGACGCTTTGCCATCGATCTCATGTTCACTAGGGGTATGGAAATGGAACTGTGCAAGCGTATAAGCAGTACCGGAAATAGTTAGCTCATTAGCAGTGGCTGTAGCATTAGCTTGAATCGTATGACCATTATTGCCGAAAGTGAACGCCGTCGATTTATAATTGACCGCTACTTTTTCTTTGGAATCGCTTTCATTTTTTTCATCAGTATCGATATTGATTGGGGATTGCTCCTTACCTACGTTGCAAGCAGCATAGTCTGGGCCCAAGTGACCCCAATGCTCAGTTCCAGAATCACCCATATAGGACCAATGTGGCGAGGTACCTTCAGCAGCTTTCTCGGTATGGGCGGATGGTTCCGCATAGACAATTGCTGAGGCAGACATAACAAGGATAATAGCGCCTAATAGTGTTTTAGTCAATCGTGATGGCATTCGTCATTTCATCTCCTTAAATAGGCTTTGAATTCATTAAAATGATGCCGATACTACGATTGAACACCTCCTTTGCAGCTACTGCGAACAAATTACCACGGCGAAGAATAAAAAGAAATATTCAACACATATTGATCATTTTGTTCATATGTTTCAAAGTTTATGACTTTTACTGTGCATTTGATTAAATAGTTATAACCCCTGATTGGAATAAAAAAAAGCTGACCGAATATCGGTCAGCGGAACATTCCCCAAAGCTTAAGCAGATGGAATGTGTTGTTGGGATCAATCTTCTGCTCTATTATAAAAGCAACTATCCCGTCTTCTTGCGTTTCTGTCAACTTCTCCTGCAATATAACTGACGCTGACTTCACCAGCTTGCGCACTTTTGCACGATCCTGCAAATCGTATTTGGTCACATGACCGAGCAGCACTCTGATTCGGTCCTTCACTGCAGGATTTTTTAACTTGATCTTTACGCGCTCGACCAATTGCGGCTTTATGCCGTAATTCTGGTAGCTCACCGTTCCAGCACCTCCATTCGGCAATCCAGTCTAATGAATTAACTATATGCCGATGGGTGGAAATAATTGCCTAGTCCAGCTGCTCCCCTTGAAAAAATTGATCCTGACGCAAAATATGCCACAGCCTGGCAAACGATTCATTCGACCAAAAGTCTTCCCGCTCCGTGAGCCGTGCTGCATCTTCTCGCGCCAATTCCAGCACTTCAAAATCGCTTACCATATCTGCAATTTTGAACTCAGGCAACCCGCTTTGTTTTGTCCCAAAGAAGTCTCCTGGGCCGCGCAGCTCAAGGTCTCTGCGTGCAACCTCAAAGCCGTCATTCGTTTCAGTCATAACTTTCATTCGTTCCCTGCCGGTTTCCGACTTAGGATCGGCTATAAGAATACAATGCGACTGGTGCTCTCCTCGGCCAACTCGTCCCCGAAGCTGATGAAGCTGAGAGAGGCCAAATCGTTCTGCATCCATAATGATTATTAAAGTAGCGTTCGGCACATCTACGCCTACCTCTACAACCGTTGTTGCGACGAGAACTTGGGTCCCATTCGCACCGAAATCAGACATAACAGCATCCTTTTCGGCAGCAGTAAGTCTACCGTGCAACAGCCCAACCTTCAAATCTGGGAAAGCTTGCTGCAACTGAACGTATTGATCGATCGCATTTTGTACATCAAGCTTTTCTGACTCCTCAATAAGTGGACAGATCACATACGCTTGTCGTCCATTTGCAACTTCCTTACGAATGAAGCCAAGGACACGATCCATTGCGTCATGTTTCACCCAATAGGTTTTTATCGGCTTGCGCCCTCGCGGCATTTCTCTTAGTGTGGAGACGTCCATATCTCCAAACGCGGTAATTGCAAGTGTGCGTGGAATAGGTGTAGCTGTCATCGTAAGCACATCAGGATTCATCCCTTTGCGCCTCAGTATGCTTCGTTGATTCACACCGAAACGGTGCTGCTCATCGGTAACAACTAATCCTAAGCTTCTAAAGAACACACCTTCTTGAATAAGAGCATGCGTTCCTACAACAATGTCGATAAGACCCATTTGAAGACCAGCAACAACATCTCTTTTCTTCCGCTCTGTAAGACTGCCCGTCAGCACGCCTACTTGAAGTCCTAACTCTGAAAAAAGCTTTTGCAACGATCTCGAATGCTGCTCCGCAAGAATTTCGGTTGGCACCATCAAAGCGCCTTGATGTCCTGCCTTTACAGCTCCGTATAATGCAATCGCTGCAACAATCGTTTTGCCAGATCCTACATCACCTTGTAACAGACGATTCATACTATAGCCACGCCGCATATCAGTCAATATTTCGTTAACAACCTTCTTCTGAGCATCTGTCAGCTCAAAGGGAAGCGTAGCAGCAAAGGAACGAATCGTCTCGCTGTCAATTCGGAATGCGATGCCATCGTTCCTACTTCGGTTCAGAGAACGATACGCTTGCAGCTTTAATTGAAACAGAAATAGCTCCTCGTAAACCATACGTCTACGCGCCTCTTGCCCTTGTTTAATATCACTTGGCACATGGATAAGTTTAATCGCCTCAATCCTAGGCATTAAACGATGCTGCTCAACAAGTTCATACGGCAGCACTTCTTCCAGCATCGCACCATATTGCGTCAATGCAGCCTCTATCATCTTCCTAATCCATGATTGCGTTATATTGCCGCCGATGGAATAGACAGGCTGCAAAGAACCTGATTTCGAAGATTTAGCACTGTCCGGAAACTCCGATCCAGAGACCGTAATCTGCAAGCGATGCTGTTCCCACTTACCCGTGAGCAATATTTCACGTGAAGGAAGCAATTGCTCCTGCAAATAATGACGATTGAACCAAACAGCCGATATAAGCAAACCGCCTACCTCAACTTTACAGGTGAGACGAGACTTCCCCTTCCCATATCGTTGAAGTACAGGAGTTCCCCGCACAATACCTAGTACAGTTCCTTTCTCCCCATTCTTCACATCAGCAAGCTCACGTACACGGTAATCTTCATACCGATAAGGAAAATAGGTAAGCAAATCTACAATTGTTTTCACGCCAAAGGCGTGAAGCTCTCCTTCTTTCAGAGCGCTCACGCCTTTGAGTTGCCTAACAGAAATTTGATCCAGCTTGATCATACCTGCATTCACACCCTGTACATAAATACAGCTGCTGTTCCAGGACCCGTATGTACCCCGATAACCGCTCCAACTGTCGTATATCCAACCTCTTTTACATTCAGCGCACTCTTTAACCGTTCACCCAATTCATCAGCTGGTTCTTTGTTGTCTGTATAAGCAAGAATCATCCCCACAGGATCATCCCCATATACATCCTTCAAAAGTTCAGCAATCCGCGACATCGCTTTTTTGCTTCCCCGAACTTTATCAACAGAATAAACGCCGCCATCTTTATCGAGAGAAAGTATAGGTTTAATATTAAGAATGGAACCAATTAGAGCGGAAGCTCGGCCAATCCGGCCGCCCTTTTGCAAATATTCAAGTGTATCTACTAAAAAATATAATTGCACATCATTTTGAAGGCGTTCAATCTCTTCCAAAATACGTTCCTTAGACTCGCCAGCTTGCGCCATCTTTGCGGCTTTGACAACTTGTAGTCCAATACCGTAAGAAGCTGATTTGGAATTTACAACAGTAATATCCGCTTCCTGTTCAATCATCGATTTCGCAATTAATGCTGACTGATGTGTTCCACTCAAAGTAGCTGAGAGATGGATTGAAAGTATCGGTGCATCTCCATCTTCAGCAAGCAGCCTCTCATACAAATCAGAAAATTCTAAAGGCGAAGGCTGTGAAGTAGTCGGCAGCGCCTGGGAAGCTTGCAGCTTCTCATAAAATAGATCTGAATGAATTGTTACAGCATCTTGAAAGGTTTCTTCACCGAAAAGCACCTTTAGCGGTACCATGGAAATACCTAGTTGTTCCCGAACCTCAGCCGGTATGTCGGATGTACTGTCCGTTACAATGCGTACCTTTCCCATTCGATCCCCTCCATTATTACGATTAAAAACTTTTATTCTACTGCAAACAAATATGGATACAGCGGCTGTCCGCCATGCTGAATTTCAAGCTCAAGATCCGGGTACTTACCTTCCGCCCATTCGCATAGTTCAGTTGTAAGTCCCGCTTCCGCATCCTCACCTGTAAAGACGGTTAACAAATCTCCGCCCTCTTCTAACATACTTGTAAGTAAAGACTGACAAGTCGCCAACAGTTCCGCATGGGAGACTATGATTGCTTTCTCTTTAATACCGATATAATCGCCTTCTTGAATAATAACTCCATCAATAGAAGTATCACGTACAGCACTCGTCACTTGCCCCGAGATTACGCCCTCTGCGGCATTTCGCATCCAATCGCCATTTCGCTGGGGAGATTCATCCTCTTTAAAGGCAAGAACAGCTGCCAATCCTTGTGGAATAGTTCGTGTTGGAATGACCGTTACAGAACGCTCGCTAAGCTCTGCCGCTTGCTCTGCCGCCAAAATAATGTTGCCGTTATTCGGAAGCAAGAAAATATGATCCGCAGAAAGAGCTTCGATCGCCTTAAGGAAGTCCTCTGTGCTCGGATTCATCGTCTGCCCGCCCGATAATACCGTATCGACATCACTTGCTAGAAACATTTCCGAAAGACCTTCACCAAGCGCAACAGCGATGATGCCAAATGGCGCACGTTCGAATACTTGTCCAGGTGATATTCCGCTCAGCGCCTGTCCAGCAAGTAATTCCGCGGATGATAAATCAGCTTCGCTTACTGATTCAGCATCATGCTCAAGCAGATCACGATGCTGTTCACGCATGTTCAAGATGTGTATATCCGTTAATTCTCCATAAGGAAGAGACAAGTTAAATACGTCCCCAGGTTTGCGGGAATGAACATGTACTTTAATAATGTCGTCATCCGTTATGACTAGAATAGAATCTCCGTCCTTTTCAAGAGCCCGTTTGTAAGCGGATTCATCAAAAAACACTGGTGACTGTGCTGATCGTTTACGATTTATAAAAAATTCCATATCATAGAGGAATTCAATGTCTTCCGTCGATATTCTCGATTGTGCTGAGCTAGGGCCACTTCTACGGTTGTCTTTCGCTGCAGTTGGTATAGCTACTTCCTCTGGCCTAGCTGCTTCGGAGGGCATGAACAATAGATCTTGATAACCACCGGATTCACTCTCAGTTAAGTAGCGTACGAAACCTTCATAAATATAGACAAGTCCTTGCCCTCCAGAGTCAACTACCCCTACCTGCTTCAGTATAGGAAGTAAATCTGGTGTGCGTTGCAGCGATTCATTAGCTTTGCGATGCACTTCCTGCATCAGATCAGCTACGTCGGTCGTACGGCGCGCATATTGCACAGCATGTTTAGCCGCTTCCCTCGCTACAGTAAGTATCGTTCCTTCAACTGGCTTAACGACAGCTTTGTAAGCCATATCAACACCTTGCTGGAACGCTGCTGCAACATCCATAGCTGTTGCCTCCTGCAAGCCAGCAATGGCTCTTGAAAAGCCACGGAATAGCTGCGACAATATAACGCCGGAGTTTCCTCGCGCGCCCATTAGTAGACCCTTAGACAACGCTTCCGCTGATTTCCCAATATGCTCGGAGGGCTTGCTGCGCAGCTCTCTAACTCCAGAGCTCATCGTTAAATTCATATTAGTGCCTGTATCGCCGTCCGGGACTGGAAACACGTTTAATTCATTTACGCGTTCCGCGTTATGCTGTAATAACTCTGCACCCAGCAAAGCCATTCCGGCAAAATCCGATCCGTTAATTGAGCGCTTACTCAATGAAAATTCCCCTTCCTGCTACCTAGATACCCTTACGTCTTGTACAAATATATGGACTTCATCCACTTGTAAACCAATAACATTATTCAGCACATAGGATACCTTAGATTGAATGTTATGCGCTACTTCAGAAATTTTGGTACCGTAGCTTACAATGATGTAGAGGTCAATATGCAGTTTTTCATGTTCCCTTCTTACTTCAACACCACGGGACATGTTTTCTCTGCCAAGCAGTTCCGCGATTCCATCCTTAAGTCCTTTACGCGAAGCCATTCCGACAAGTCCATAACAGTCCATAGCTGCGGAGCCCGCTAGAACGGAGATGCAATGGTCGGTAACATGGATAGAGCCAAGTTCGGTATTAAGCTGCAATGACATGGAAATACACTCCCCTACTGTATATATTATGGACTAAGTACCATTGTACTATAAAAGACGGCGATATTGAAGTCCGTTCATAAAAGTCGCCCAAAAACGCATAGATTTGGGTTGAACAGGCAGGGAGTTTGTGATACGATATTCAAGTGTGTTTAATTATGCTCTACTAACCGCTAATGTAAGGAACGAACTCGCACACGCAACAGAATTACATTGTGCGTGAGCTGTCGAAGTTGGTTTTATGCTTGCAAATCAAAAGCATCAGCTTTTGAAGTGAAGGTTACCTTCACAAAACTTTTTAGGAGGTGTAGTCATGTCCCGCAAATGTTACCTAACTGGCAAATCGCCACGTCAAGGCAATAACGTTTCCCACGCTAACAACAAAACTCGTCGTTCATGGGGCGTTAACGTGCAAAAGGTTCGCATTCTTGTAGACGGCAAACCGAAGCGTGTTTATGTCAGCGCACGCGCGCTTAAGTCCGGTCAAGTTACTCGCGTATAGTGATGGCGAATGCCATAGACAAAAGCACCTGAAACTCAGGTGCTTTTATTTTTTGTTCCCTCACGATCGTCGACGCCGCTTAGCGATGGGAGCACTGACATTAATTTTTTTGGAAGGTGTTCAAAATCGCCTTAACAAACCCGCCTAGAAACTTAGGCAGTTTTATTGTATAAAATTTCATGCCTCATCCCTCCTCAGACCCACTCATGAAATAGTTCCGTGACAAATCCCTCGCTCATGTAATCATCCTATGCGAAAAATCAGTGTCCTATTCCATTGTATGTCTTGTAGAGGGCAAGGATTATGTCAAGCTTGTCACTAGCTCTGGATTGGCTTTAGCAAAATGAAACACCGCAAACAATATCGCTGTCAAAAAATAAACGATCAATGTTAGTACAATAAACGTCGCACGTAAGCTGATCGTGTCAAAACGCCGAAAAAAACGAATCCCAATATAAATAGCAAGCAATGAAAACAAGTATTTATAAATTGCTGTAATCTCCGCAAACACAGCTATCGAAGTGCCAGCAAGCATTGCATAGAGTATTATCCACAGGGACGTCTTTACGGATTCGTTCATTGCTGTCCTCCGAGACGCAGTCCAGCTACAGCAGCCGCCCGATCGTTCTGTCCGTATATTGCATTGCCAGCAACTAACACGTCTGCACCAGCTTGAATAACAGCAGGGGCTGTTTCTTGGTTAATACCCCCATCCACTTGTACATGAACATGATTTAAACCACGCTCATCAAGCATCGCACGAACTTGACGAAGTTTAACGAGAGAATAAGGAATAAAGGATTGTCCACCGAAACCAGGATTAACAGTCATCACTAAAACCAAGTCAAGATCATGTATGATTGGCTCTAGAACGGCAACTGGTGTCCCAGGGTTAATAGCAACGCCAGCCGGAAGTCCCTTCTCCTTAATCGCATGTATAGTACGATGCAGATGCAAACATGCTTCTGCATGTACGGTAATGCGGTCTGCGCCTGCAGCTATATAATCACCAAGTGATAGCTCAGGTCGTTCAATCATCAGATGCACATCAAATGGCAACTTCGTAGCTGAGCGAACCGCCGCAATAACTGGTGGGCCAAACGTTAAATTAGGTACAAAACGTCCATCCATCACATCAATGTGAATCCAGTCTGCTCCAGCTTTTTCTACAACTTTGATATCTTCTCCAAGAGAAGCAAAGTTAGCCGACAATATTGAAGGCGCAATTATAGTCATTGTAGTTAGTACCTCCGTTTTATGTCTTTCATTTCAGTTAGGAATAACAAATAATGGTCGTATCGACTTTGATCAATATCTCCACTCTCAACTGCTGCTCGAACAGCGCAGCCGGGTTCATGCACATGTGTACATCCTCGAAACTTGCAGTCGGGGGACAATTGACGCATCTCTACGAAACAATAGCCCAAATCTTCAATCCCAAGCTCGCCGAAATCCAACTGGCTGAAACCAGGCGTATCCGCAACGTAAGCTCCATCGATATCAATAAGTTCTACATGCCTCGTCGTATGTTTACCTCTACCTAATCGATTGCTAATTTCATTCGTCTCAAGCGTCAAACCAGGGACTATTGCATTGAGCAAAGAAGACTTCCCAACACCAGATTGACCAGCAAATACAGCCAAATGTCCGTTTAGCCTTTCTTTCAGCTCCTGAATGCCTGAGCTCTTGCGTGAGCTTGTCCCGTATACTTCATAACCAAGACGACGATAAATGCGGTTAACAGAGGAAACAGCAATAGCAGCTTCTTCTGTATCTCCGCCGTCATTTTCAAGATCCTGCTTGCTAAGACACAATATCGCTGGAATACCCGCATGCTCGATATGAACGAGAAACTTATCCAATAGCTGTAAGTTAAGTACAGGCTCTGTTACTGAGAAAACTAGAATCGCCAAATCTACATTTACAACAGCAGGACGGATAAGCTCGGAAGATCGAGGAAGCAGTTCCTCGACCGTCCCTTCACCATTCTCTGTTAGGCTAAACTTGACACGATCACCAACTAAAGGGGTAAGACCGCGCTTTTTGAACACGCCTCTTGCACGGCATTGCACAGTAATTGAATTTCGCGCTTCCCCTTCAGCTCTTACATAATAGTAACCGCTTAGCGCTTTGACGATTAATCCATTGGCATAGTTATTGTCCTTGCCCGCTTCCTTCACTTTCGCCTTCGCTTGTGCTTTCGCCATTGTTTCCGTTAATCTCTCCTTGTACCTGTTCATCTGGGGTGCTCTGGGTTGGCGGCAATAACTCTTCTCCAGGTATAGTGAGACCAGGAGTTCCAGTTCCCGCTTCCAGTTCATCATAAGAAATTTCTTTTGTATCCATAAATTGTTTATCTCTGCTTACTGTAATGGTAGCCACCGTATCAGGAGCTAGCATTACTGTTACAGGAATATCAACTGTATCTGTTATCGTTCGCGTAATACCTTCCATATTCTCGCCTCTTGCGTCCGAATAAACAATTTTCACTTCACTTGCTACACCTGCGACCGCTGGCGAAATACGAACATTTAGAACATACGTTTTCGCATCTGCTGGCGGGCCTGAGCTTACAGTAATTGTAACTTTTGAACCCTTTGGAACTTGATCGAGCGGCATTAATTTCTCGTCTTGACTTATAATGTGATCTTTTTCATGCAAGTAGCTTGGCGCATAAAAAATATCTTCTTCATTTAAGACCAAACCAAGCGACTTGAGCAATTTACGAGCAGTTGAAAGCTTCTCCCCGGTCAAATCAGGCATCTCGACAGTCTCTGGGCCGATGCTGACCACAAAAGTAAGCTCTGCTGTCACAGGGTCAAATAGCTCGCCGGATTTTGGCGTTTGCTCCAAAATGGAATCCACCGCTTCCTCACTGTTCTGCTCAACAACTTTGATTCGAGTATCTGTTACACCAAGAGAATTCAGCTCTTCTTTCACAGCTTTGAAGGATTGTCCGACATAGTTCTTTAAGCTAGCCATCTCAGGTCCGTTGCTGACAGTTAGTTGAATAAGGGCTCCTGCTTTCACTCGCATGGCCTTCTTGCTTTGACTGATAACTTGATCTTTCGGAATATCTCGATGGAACTCTAAAGTAACTGGGTCGTCCACGCGCAGTCCTTTTGCATCAAATGCGGCTCGCGCTTCCGTCAAGGTCATCCCAACGACATACGGGACCTCAACTTCTTCTGTATCAAGCTTATCAAGCAACCACATGAAGCCAAAAATAATTAAAGCAAGCAGCAGTAAAGTTACCCCTACTACCGTTAGCGGTTTTTTCCATTTTTTTTGTTTCTTTGCGTTTCCTTCATCCGCCCACTTCGTACTTGTGTCGGAGACAATCGCCTTTTGTTCATTCCGCTCCAAAGGCTGACTAGTTACAAACTCACCACGAATAGCAGGCATAACTCTCGTCTCCTCCATATCGTTAAAGGTTGGAAAGATCATTTTGGGCTCATCAAGTCGATCTGTACGAAGGCAACTTTCCAAATCCAATAGCATTTCTTGTGCGGAACTATATCGCTCACTTTGATTTTTGCGCGTTGCCTTCAAAATAATGTTTTCAACACTTTGAGGAATATGCGGATTAATCGATCGCGGAGCCTCAATAGTTTCTTGCAAATGCTTAAGTGCTACGCTGATCGGACTTTCGCCTAAAAACGGCAGCTTCCCCGTTAGCATCTGATAAAGCACAATTCCTAGTGAATATAGATCAGACTTTTCACCAGCATTAATGCCTTTAGCATGCTCCGGTGAGAAATAATGCACTGACCCTAGAACAGAACCCGTATGTGTAATTGTCGATGAAGTTACAGCCCGGGCAATCCCGAAATCTGTTACCTTTACGCGACCGTTATTTCCGATAAGTATGTTATGTGGCTTAATATCGCGATGAATAATATGATTCTGGTGGGCGTGACCGAGCGCATCACAAATTTGCATGGCAAACCGCACAGCTTCTTCAGCCTGCAACGGAGCCCGCTCTTGAATGAGTTCATTCAAATTATTGCCTTCAACGTACTCCATAACGATATAATGTGTTTCGTCCTCTTGACCAACATCATAAATACTAACGACATTCGGATGAGATAATGCAGCTGCCGATTGAGCTTCTCTGCGAAAACGCCGAATAAACTCATCATCATTCACAAATTGTTGACGTAATACCTTAACTGCCACTTTTCGATTCAGCAGAACATCATGTGCTTTATAAACAAGCGCCATTCCGCCACCACCGATGCGTGACACTATTTCATAACGTCCACCTAAATCATGTCCAATCATAGTGATCGCTCCTCTCGCTTCACTTTGGCAGCCTCTTGTAGAAGAACAACAGTTATATTGTCGTCTCCCCCTGCATCAAGCGCCAATTGAATGAGATGATCCGCTTTAGCTTCCAGCTCTAGCTCATCATTTGATACTGTTTCAAGCAATTGCTGATCATTTACCATATTAGTAAGACCATCACTGCAAAGTACTAATACATCCTCAGGCGACCAAGAGAGTGATTGCACGTCGATATCAACATGAGCATCAGTACCAATAGCTCTCGTTAACACGTTACGCCGCGGATGGTTAAGTGCTTCCTCTTCAGTAAGCTGTCCGGATTTCAATAGCTCATTTACTAATGAATGATCCATAGTGAGCTGATGAATACCATCGCTCGTCACCTTATAGGCACGGCTATCTCCGACATGTCCAATAATGGCATTACCCTTACTAACAAGCACGGCAACAATGGTCGTTCCCATATTATGATAACGCTCATTATGGGAAGCCATTGCATAGATTGCCTCATTCGCCTCGCTTATCGCTTGACGAATGAGCATCTTGCCCTCTTGTTCTGATAATTCTACTCTTGCAGTATGATGCTCAAACGCGGTACGGAATGCATTTACTGCCATCTGACTGGCAACATCGCCAGCCTGATGACCACCCATTCCGTCAGCTACGATAGCAAGCGTCACACCGTTATTCAACTTACCCACCCATGACTGGTCCTCATTCACTTGCCGGACTCGTCCAATGTTACTGCGGTTTGCAGTTAACAAACGTCATCACCTCGTCGTGGACTCCATATGTTTTGCCCTTAATTGACCGCAAGCGGCAGCAATATCATGTCCTTGTTCTCTCCGAATCGTTACGTTGATCTTGTTGCGCTCAAGAATACGTTGGAATTCAAAAATATCCTCACGTGGTGTGCGTACATAGTTGCGCTCAGGGACATGGTTAACCGGGATTAGGTTAACATGACATAACATACCTTGTAGAACATCAGCCAACTCCTGTGCGTGCTCAGCCTGGTCATTCACTCCACCAATAAGAGCATATTCAAACGAAATTCTTCGTCCTGTTTTGGCGATGTAGTAACGGCAAGCCTCCATTACATCCTCAAACGGGAAACGTCTATTAACTGGCATCAACTTGGAACGAAGCTTATCATTTGGAGCATGAATGGAAAGCGCCAAATTGATTTGCGTGTTCTCATCTGCAAATTTGTACATGCTCGGAACAATACCGCTCGTAGAAACTGTAATGTGGCGTTGACCAATATTAAGTCCCTTTTCATGAATCATGTTGCGAAGGAATACCATTGTCGCATCATAATTTTCAAACGGCTCGCCTGAACCCATAATAACGATGCTCGACACACGTTCACCAGTAGCATCCAGCGTCTGTTGAGCTGTCACGACTTGCGCAACGATTTCACCTGCTGTTAAATTCCGTTTCAAACCACCAAGAGTCGAAGCGCAGAAAGTACAACCAATACGGCAGCCTACCTGTGTCGTTACACAGACACTATTCCCATAGTTATGACGCATAACAACCGTCTCAATGCCATGGGCATCATGCAAACCGAACAAGAACTTTACTGTTCCGTCTTTGGATTCGAACTTAGTGATCTCTTGCAGTGTTACGAATGCGAACTGATCATTCAATTTTTCACGGAGACTCTTGGACAGATTAGTCATGTCCTCAAAGCTTTTTACTC
This sequence comes from Paenibacillus sp. L3-i20, assembly GCF_022180385.2. Classification (GTDB taxonomy): domain Bacteria; phylum Bacillota; class Bacilli; order Paenibacillales; family Paenibacillaceae; genus Pristimantibacillus. The sequence goes on along the minus strand of NZ_BQME02000002.1, from coordinate 322,889 downwards.
TCTTAACATAAAGCCAATCGAACAATTGCTCCGCACGAAAGACCGGCTCGCCGTTTTCTTTCATCCAATCTTGAAGATGTTCTAACGTATAGTCATAAATAAATGGTTTCATCTCATCACACCTGTATTTTATTGTTGGTCGGCTCAATCTATGAATAAGATTTTGTAGCCGTTACTGATTTATATTACCACAAACGCCTATGTTCAGCCATAAGACGCCTTAAGGGCGTCTAATCATACGAGCAATATAGAAGCCATCACTACCGAAATGTTGCGGCAGCAGCTGAATCTGCCCATCAAAATTGTCATTAATAAGGTTCGCTTCACGCAATTTGTTCATTACTGCCTCAGGCCAATTGGTATCCAATTGAAACTCCGGATGCTGAAGTAGAAACGCCGCTACCTGATCTTCGTTTTCTTCCTTTTCCATTGTGCATGTGCTATACACCAGCGTTCCGCCTGGACGTACCAGCTCGCTAACATCGTTCAGCAAGCTTTGCTGCAGGGCGGCAATTTCTGTAATATCGCCTCTTGTTTTCGTCCATTTAATTTCTGGCTTCCTGCGAATAACACCGAATCCAGAGCAAGGAGCATCAAGCAATACAGCATCCATAGAACCTGCTGCGAAGCGATCCTTTAACGTTGCAGCATCTCCAACGATGGCTTCAACGTTACGAAGTTTAAGTCTTTCTGTCTGCGTCACAATAAGCTCTCTTTTATGCGCATGCAAATCATTCGCCCATACTTTGCCTTTGCCGCCCATAAGTTCTGCAAGATGTGAACTCTTGCCACCTGGCGCTGCACAGCAATCTAATACTTTCATCCCAGCTTCAGGAGCAACAACTTCGGCCACAAGCATGGAACTTTCATCTTGGAGCGACCAGCGACCTTGACGGAATCCGTCCGTATCAGCCAGATTACCGCCGCTATGAACGATTAGTCCCGCAGGAGCCAGTGCCGATTTTTCCACTTTTAGACCACTTTCTTGAAGCTCAGCAATTAGTTCATCAATTCCGCCCATCAGCGTATTAACACGGATACTTGCATGCGGCTGTTCATTTCCTGATGCACAGATTGACTCCGCTACTTCAATTCCATATGAATCTACCCAACGCTTCACAAGCCAATCTGGATATGAATGTCTAAGAGCTATCGTTGAAACTGGATCCTTTGTTTGAATGTTAGAAATAACAAGCTCACTCCGATTGCGATCAATGCTTCGCAATACCCCGTTCACCATACCCGAAATGCCGGTATGTCCTCTGCGTTTTGCAATTAATACCGCTTCGTTCACAGCTGCATGTGCCGGAATCCGATCAAGAAAAAGGAGTTGATATGCACTCAATCTAAGCAATTGGTGAACCCAAGTATCCAGCTTTCCGAGTCCTTTCGCGACGAACTTCGATAACCAATGATCAAGTGTTAATTGACGTCCGATCGTTCCGTACACAAGCTCAGTAGCAAGCGCTGCATCAGCACGACTCAAATTGGAATCCTGCAGGGCACGATTCAGTTGAATATTGCTGTAAGCGCCTGTGCCTTCAACCTTTACGAGAATGTTTAGCGCAAGCTCTCTCGGAGACATTGGCTTTTTTTGATTCACTGTTGGCTGTGATTGATTGAGTGGCCCTGCACCTTTTCTAGCAGCAGCATGTCTTCTCGCGCCATTTTTTCCGCCGCTCATTGTAAACCCCCTGCTCTAAATCTGGTTCCCGCTTCAATGCGAGCACCTTTAATCCATTCAGCAGCATCCATCACACGTTTTCCAGCTGGCTGGATATTCGTTAAGACCAATGCTCCTTTACCTGTTTGTACGACAATTCCATTGTTACTAGCTTCGATAATTGTACCAGGCTCTGCCTCATTACTGCGCCCAGATACTTCACCTGAAACCTGACATGCCCATACTTTAAACACTTCATCTCCTAGCTGCGTGAAGGCCCCTGCCATTGGAGACAACCCTCTAACTTGATTAAAAAGCTCACGAGCAGATTTGTTCCAATCCAATCGCTCATCTTCACGGGATAAATTCGGTGCATACGTTGCTTCATCGTTATTTTGCGGAGTAGCTATTGCTCTTCCTTCAATAATTTGGGGCAAAGTTTCGCCTAATAGTGTAGCACCAGCAAGACTAAGCTTCTCAAACATCGTTCCCGAAGTATCTTCGTCGAGAATTGGAAGTTCTACCGAACTTATCATATCCCCAGTATCCAGGCCTTCAGCCATATACATAATAGTGACGCCAGTTGATGACTCACCATTCATAATAGAACGTTGAATAGGTGCTCCTCCGCGATATTTTGGCAATAACGATCCATGAACATTAATACATCCAAGACGCGGTATATCAAGCAAAGCCTTTGGCAAAATCTGACCATATGCAGCAGTCACAATTAGATCTGGCGCAAGCTCTGCTATTGCTGCGACTGACTCTGCATTACGCATTTTCTCAGGCTGCAGCACATTCAGTCCCAACGACAACGCCGCTTCCTTCACAGGCGGCGGCGTCAGCGTTTTTTTGCGGCCTTTCGGACGATCCGGCTGTGTTACAACCGAAACGATCTCATAACCGGTTTCGATAAGCAGTTTAAGGGAAGGGACGGCGAATTCCGGCGTCCCCATAAATACGATACGCATAAATCTATTCGCCGCCTTTTTTCGGTCTGTCAGAAATGTCATATACACTTTCAGCCAAATCCGTAAACAGGATACCATTTAAGTGGTCAATTTCATGCTGGAATGCACGTGCGAAATAACCGCTTGCTTCAACTTTAAACGGTTGTCCGCTGCTGTCTTTCCCTTCAACGACGACCCGCTCCGCGCGGCGAACTTCGCCGTTCAGGTTAGGAATACTTAGACAACCTTCAGGTCCCAATTGCTCCCCATCCTGCTCAACGATAACAGGGTTTACCATCTCTACTAATCCATTTTCATCTCCTACATCAACAACGATGACACGTTTAGAAATGCCGATCTGTGGAGCAGCAAGTCCAACTCCCTCAGCATCATACATCGTTTCTGCCATATCTTTAAGCAGCTTTTGCAAATTAGAATTAAATTTAGTTACTTCTACAGCAACCTCACGCAATACTGGGTCTGGCTCTTTTACGATCAATCGAATACTCATTTTATTCCCTTCCTTTACCTATGATTTATTGCTTATATTATAAAATAACTTGCGGATCTACATCGACGCTAAACTGAATCCCTTTGCCTGGAGGTCCGCTCGTAAATGGTTCAAGCGCTCGACGTACTAGAGCAGATGCATCAATGCTCCCACGATATTTTATCACACATTGAAAGCGGTAGCGATCTTTGATTCTCGCAATAGGAGAAGCGACAGGTCCCAGCACCTCCAATGCTCTTGGCATTCCGCTGCTAAGAGGTATTAAAATACCTTCATGTTCGGCAAGTTCACGAAGCTCAACAGCAAATTGCTCGCTCACTGAAGACAGCAGTGCAAGTTGCTCATGAGACATCGTAACAAGCACTAGCCTGCAATATGGCGGATAGCCCATCACGGCTCGATGCTTAAGCTCTTCTTGAATAAAAGCGGCATAGTCATGATGTTGTGCCGTCGATATCGCATAGTGCTCCGGTGTGTAGGTCTGTATTACAACCTCACCCTCAAGCTGGTGTCTGCCAGCTCTGCCTGCTACCTGTGTCAGTAGTTGAAACGTGCGCTCCGCAGCTCTGAAGTCAGGTAAATGCAGCGACGTGTCTGCGGCGATGACGCCCACTAATGTAACATAAGGAAAATCTAGCCCTTTGGCCACCATTTGTGTACCAAGCAATACATCGGCATTTCGATCACCGAATTGTTTAAGCAGCTTTTCATGCGCATGCTTCTCTGTCGTCGTATCCACATCCATTCGAATAACCCGAATGCCGGGAAATAACTTGGCAAGTTCCTCTTCAACACGCTGCGTTCCAGTACCAAAGTATCTAATGTGCTCGCTCTCGCAGACGGGACACTTCGTAGGGGCTTGCTCGGCGTGCCCACAATAGTGACAGCGCAGTACACGCGTCTTCTGATGATAAGTGAGCGAAATGTCACAATGCGGACACGATGCAGTATGTCCGCAGGAACGACACATAACGAAAGTAGAGTAACCTCTACGGTTTAGAAGAAGAACCGATTGTTCGCCTCGCTCCAACCGCTCCTGCAACGCAGTATGCAAACTGCGGCTAAACATAGAGCGGTTGCCTTCCTTCAATTCCTCTCGCATATCTACAACTTGTACAACAGGCATTGGCCTACCTCCGACACGTGTCGGCATAGGCAACAAGGCTGGCGTTAGATGTGACTGCGTTGAGGAAAGAGGACGACTCGCAGCGGCGAATGATTCCAATGATGGCGTTGCCGATCCCAAAATAACGACAGCCCCATGCTGCTTCGCCCGTCTAACTGCAACCTCTCTAGCATGATACTTCGGACTTTCCTCTTGCTTATAAGATGATTCATGTTCTTCGTCTATAATAATAAGCCCAATTCGTTCAAAGGGCGCAAATATCGCTGATCGAGCTCCAATAGCCACTTGTGCTCGATTACTGCGAATTTTACGCCATTCGTCAAATCGTTCTCCATTTGATAATCGACTATGCAACACAGCGACCGCATCACCGAAACGCCCCTTAAACCGCTCTACCATCTGGGGGGTGAGCGAAATTTCTGGCACAAGTACAATCGCTTGTCTATCTTGCTCCAAACACATTTGGATGGACTGCAAATAAACTTCCGTCTTTCCGCTTCCAGTTACACCATGCAGAAGCATCGTCTTCGATAGATGTTCCTCAAGCGAGGCAGCGATACGTTCAAATACAGCTTGCTGTCCATCAGTCAGCGGCAGCGGCAGTGTCTGCTCATACGATCGATGAGCATAGGGGTCACGCGCACTCTCCACTTCACGAAGCTCGACCAACCCCTTTTCAGCTAAAGCGCGTATACTAGCAGGTGAAACTCCCGAGTCCATCGCCAGCTTCTGAAGCGGTATTGGACCATTATGCTGGAGCAAATAAGAGAGCGCTTCACGTTGTTTAGCTGCGCGGGCCGGAATTTCCAACAATGCTTTCTCTAGAACATCTCGCTCACCAAGCAGAAATACAGTTAACGTTTTGCGAACAGACAACCTATCTTTAATCGAGGTTTGTTGTACGAGCGCCCCCGTTTTTAAAGCCAATTTGACTGATCGCAATTGATCTGGAAAACGCAGCAGCAGCTTATCAAGCTTAACTAGACCTCCACTACTCTCAATCCAATCTGTTAGTTCAGAAGAAAGGTCCTCGTCACTTTCTTCTCCTAAAGCGATTTGTCGCTCCTCTTTACCCTTTAGAGCTGCAGGAATCATAACTTGCAGCGCTTGGGTCCATGAGCAGCAATACTTGTCGCTCATCCATTTGGAAAGCTCAATCATATCTGGTAACAACGGCGGGACAGGATCAAGAAGCTCAGAGATAGGTTTCAGTCGAGCAAGATCAACAGAGGCATTATCCGAAAATGCGATTACGAACCCCTGTAATACGCGCCCACCGAATGGCACCCCCACTCTGCTTCCAACCTCAATCCATTCCTCCAATTCAGATGGCACCTCATAGTCAAAAGGCCGATCCGTCTGGCGGCTCGGCACATCGACAATCACCTTAGCAATCATTCCATATTCCCTCCGCGCTTCACAAGTCGCTCAGCGATCAAGTCCATCAAACGATTCGCTGTTTCGCGCTTTGACATAAGCGGTAGTGCTTTTACAAGTCCCTCTTGTCCGTACACTTCCACCGCATTCGTATCTCCATTAAAGCCGACACCCTCAGCGCTGACATCATTGGCAACAATTAAATCGCAGTTTTTCCGTCTTAGTTTATCAAGGGCATAACGTTCAATATGCTCAGTTTCAGCGGCAAAGCCTACTAGCAACTGATGTGTTTTCTGTTCACCAATCGTCTGTAAAATATCCGTTGTCCGCTCCATCTCCAGCACTAGACTATTACCCGTTTTCTTAATTTTCTGCTCATGGATTTTTGCTGGACGATAGTCAGCAACAGCAGCAGCTTTAACAACAATATCAACTTGTGGGAATAGACTCGTCACCGCTTCAAGCATATCAGCCGCGGACTGTACTCTCACTAACGTGACTCCTGATGGAGGCTTTTCAGTTGTCCTGCCAGCTATAAGAGTAACACTAGCACCCATTAACTTTGCAGCTTCGGCAATAGCAAATCCCATTTTGCCTGAGGAGTCATTCGTTAAGTAACGTACAGGGTCCAATCGCTCCATCGTTCCTCCAGCAGTAACAAGTACATGTTTCCCTTTGAGCTTGTTTGTTTTTGCAAACCAAGCTTCAATAGCTGCAACAATGTCTTCTGGCTCCGCAAGTCTACCCTTAGCTACATAACCGCAAGCAAGCTGACCGGTTCCCGGTTCAACAAACATTGCTCCACGTTCAGCAAGCAGCTCCATATTGCGAATTACAGCAGGATGTTCATACATATGAACGTTCATTGCAGGTGCAATAATTAGCGGGCATGTCGCCGCTAACAATGTCGTGCTGAGCATATCGTCACCATGTCCATTCGCTAGCTTAGCCATAACGTTAGCCGTTGCCGGTGCCACGACGATAAGATCCGCATGATCCGCCAAATTAATATGAGACACAACTGAAGGATCACGCTCATCGAACGTATCTATAAATACTTCATTGCGAGACAACGTTTGCAGCGTGAGCGGGGTAATAAACTTCGTAGCAGATTCCGTCATAATAACATGAACAATTGCCCCTGCCTGAACAAGCCTGCTGCACAAAGTTGCTCCCTTATAAGCTGCAATCCCACCTGTAATGCCTAAAACAATTCTTTTCCCCTGAATCATGGTGTACACTCCTATTCCCTAAAGCTCCCGCTTCGCCATTCATGCACAGCGATTACCAATCCATTTTTTCCCTTAAGCTCGTAATATGAGCAACATGATGTTTTCCGTGCCATGCGACAAAACCTAAAAAGTATGATAGCTTAAGCTGGCTTCCTCTTTCTGGGTGGTAAAATTGTTTCTCAAAATGAGCACGATCCATAGAACGCAATAGGAGCGCCCAACGTGCATATATACCATCTATTATTAACAGACTAATTTCCGGAGAAGCATCCAAACTATCTGCGGTAATGGCCCAGCCCTCTTCATTAAACGGTTTAATTGTCGGATTCTCTTCTGTTAGCGCAAGTTTAAAGCGAGAGAAACAATTAATGGAAGCATCCGCAATATGATGAACCACTTGTCTGACGGTCCATCCCTCTAATCGATAAGCGGTATCCAGCTGCTCTTCCGTTAATCCATCAATCGCAAGCTTCAACTGAGCAGGCAACTTCTCAACTTCTGTAATCCATTTATCCTTTTGTACCTCGTTCATGCCCTCAAACGTATACCTTCCAATAGGATAACGCAACTTCTCCATACATTCTCCTCCTCAAAGTTTTGTGGGACAAAACTGACTACGGGAAGCGTAGAAACTAAGGTTTGGTGACAGACGAACAGTAAAAACGATCCATCAATATCATAACACAACGCTATGTAAAAACTAGACTATCCTTGCTGCATGAGGTTCATTTGCTCTACTTCTATTTAAGAAATTGAATGACCCCATTCACAATAAGAACTACGCCAAAACCAATGATGAAGGTTAGGAAGGCGGTTAGAACTAATGATCTTTTTGCAAGTTTAGTTTCTTTCAAATCATGAATTTGAGATTCTAAACGCTTCAGTTGTTGTTTCATTTCCGCAAGCTCTTTCTCCTGCACTCCCAATAATATACCCCCATTTCATTGTCTACAAAATATAAATACCCACTAAAACTCCCCTGTAACAATTGTTCAATTGAAACAAAAAAGGAGTGCAACTCTGTCTCCAGGTCACACCCCTCATGTTAAAGTGAATATAAGTTTAGTCTTCTTTAGTCGTAAGATTCTCTACTTGAAGAATATCACCATAGATTTCTTCAAGCGCTACGCCTACAAATTTGAATGAGCGTGGGTTTACTAGCTCTGACTTGTCGCCGTTGCGAAGCATACGAGCTCTGCGTGAAGCAGCTACTACTAGTGTGTACTTGCTGTCTACCTTTTTTACCATTTCGTCAATAGATGGATATAACATTGGACATTCTCCTCACTTATGCTTGCTCGATTGCAGTCTGCAACCCTGAAACATAGGGTTCGACACGTTCTCTGCGACAATGCTCGGCGATAACAATGCTTCTAATCCGATCGCATGCCGCATCAATTTCATCATTCATAACAGCATAATCATAATGCGCAAGCAAGCTCATTTCTTCTACAGCAACATTCATTCGAGTATTAATCGTATCCTGAGATTCAGTACCTCTACCCGTGATACGCTGTTTCAATTCGTCTAGTGATGGAGGCAATAGGAAAATAAAGATCGCTTCCGGGAACTTTTCCTTCACCTTCAGAGCGCCTTGAACTTCAATTTCAAGAATGACATCTTTACCGCCGGCAAGTGTCCGATCAACAAAATCGCGCGGCGTACCGTAATAATTGCCAACGTATTCCGCATGCTCAAGCATAGCGTCACGCGCAATCATATCTTGAAATTGCTCTCTTGTTTTAAAAAAATAATTGACCCCTTCAACCTCGCCCTGTCTCGGTTGCCTGGTTGTTGCTGACACAGAATAGACGATCTCAGGCATCCGTCCGCGAAGAGCAGAGCATACCGTACCTTTACCTACTCCGGCAGGACCGGACAAAACTATTAACAATCCCATTTGTTCCAAACTCCCTGTACTATTCGTCGTTATCGTCATCCTTAGTGGATAAACGATGGGCAACCGTCTCCGGTTGAACCGCTGATAAAATAACATGATCGCTGTCAGTAATAATAACCGCGCGAGTTCTACGTCCGTAAGTAGCATCAATCAACATGTGACGGTCACGAGCTTCCTGGATAATCCTTTTGATCGGAGCTGATTCCGGACTTACAATAGAAATGATGCGATTCGCTGAAACAATGTTCCCGAATCCGATATTAATAAGCTTAATAGCCAAGCCAGGTCCCCCTCCACTTACGGTCCTTCACCATGCAAAAGTAAATAAACAATTCCAAAAAACGACAGACCATTGCTCTATTGTTGACGAAAGTATGAATGAGCATACGTTAATTAGACAGCTTTAACTTACGCCTTATTCTAATTGATTTTCACTCTGCGAACAAGCAAAAGTTAGATTCCATCGTTTTTGGTGTTGTTTTTCGTGCATATTCAGTTGTTTTCGGGCTATTTCTTCGTTTTTTGCCAAACGTATTCTGTCAGCTGTACTGCCATATCATAGAACATAAAAGGAGTGATTAAGTAGATGCCATTGAAATGCCGGATTGCACAATCGATAAGCTCCTTCGCAATTTGTACACCTTCTGCACGCCCAGCTTCTCCCTCTAAACCGGCCATTCGGCTGCGAACCTCATCTGATAGCTGTATACCTGGCACTTCGTTATGCAAATACTCAGCATTTCGACCGTTAGCAAGCGGCATAATACCAATAAATACGGGAACACTCAAATGTTTGGTTGACTCTGCAATTCGTTCAATTAGCAATGGATCATACACAGGCTGCGTCATTATATAATCTGCACCGGAAGAAATTTTCCGCTCTAGTCGTTGAACGGCTTTGTCCAGATGTTTGACGTTAGGATTAAAAGCAGCGCCAACAACAAACTTCGCCTTTTGTTTTAGCGGTTTACCTGAGAAAGCAATACCTTCATTCAGTTGTTTAATCATCCGTATCATATCAAATGAAGTTAAATCATAAACCGAGCTAGAGTCTGGCAAGTCGCCGAATCTTGCAGGATCTCCCGTTACTGCTAGCACGTGGTCTATGCCGAGCGCATCTAGTCCCATCATATGAGATTGTGTACCAATTAAGTTCCGATCACGACAAGCGATATGAACGAGCGGTCGAATATCTACACGCTCCTGTAGAAGCGCAGCTAATGCAATGTTGCTCATTCTAGTGACAGCGAGCGAGTTATCTGCCATCGTGATGGCATCTGCCTTAATCTTTTTCAGTGCGGCTGCACCTTCCATGAACTTGCGTATATCTAGATCTCGCGGCGGGTCTAACTCTACGATAACGGTATGACGCTCTTTAACGATATCAACAATATTTGGTTCAAGTTCTTCAGAAAGCAGCTTCGCTTCTGTTACTTTCGCTACAGTCTCAGAGGTCGTTGCCGCTGGAGCTTTCGCAGACACAGCCGTTGTAGGCTGTACTTGAGGTACATAATTATTTAAAGCAGCCGACATCGCCGCAACATGTTCCGGAGTTGTTCCACAGCAGCCGCCTACAATTCGTGCGCCTTGATCTGCGAACTTACGTGCACATTCTGCAAAATATTGTGGTCCTGCAGAATAAGAATATTTACCATCCACATAATCTGGAATTCCTGCATTCGGGTAAACGGAGAAAGGAAGCTCCACAGGTCCAGTAATAGAATCGATTGCGCGCATAATACCATTAGGACCGCTGCGACAGTTAAAGCCAACTACGTCGGCTCCAAGCATCTTAAGCTGATCGAAAGCATCAACGAGTGCAACACCATCTTGTGTACGGCCTACATCTTCAACTCCGAACTGACATATAACAGGAAGATCAGTAAGTTCACGAGCAATTCTCAAAGCTAGCTTCATCTCTTCCAAATCATAAAAGGTTTCAAGTAGCAGCCCATCCACACCTTCGTCAATTAAAGCTTTCATCTGACCCTTATAAGCTTCAATAACTTTAGCTGTACGAACGTTTTTTAGCTTACCATCGCGGATTGAGCCCACAGCCCCCACAACATAAGCATCCACGCCAATAGCAGCGCGGGCGATACGAACTCCAGCGCGATTAATCGCTTCCATTTCGTTCTCAAGCCCATATTTTAATAGTTTTTCATAATTTGCTGAGAACGTATTCGTCTCAATTATACGTGCGCCTGCTTCATAATATTGACGATGCACGTTTTCAATAACTTCCGGTCGCAAAATATTAAATTCCTCGTAAGAAACGCCGACAGGGAACCCCATCGCGTATAGATAGGTTCCCATGGCTCCATCACCAGTCAAGATACGTTCTTCTAACGCCTCACGAAGGTTCGGTCTTTTCAATTGATTATCCCCCATAAGTGTCACCTTACAAGTTGCCGCGGAATACTTCCGCAGCTGGCCCAGTCATATAGATATGATTATCACTTTCGTTCCATTCAATAAATAGATCTCCGCCCTTAAGCGAGATTGTCGCTTCCCGATCAGTCGCTCCAGTTAGAACGGATGCAACTAGAGTTGCACATGCGCCAGTTCCGCAGGCCAACGTTGGTCCCGCTCCACGTTCCCATACTCGCATATCAGCTTGTGTACGTGAATTGACCGTTACGAACTCAACGTTGATTTTGCGAGGGAACATTGGATGCGTTTCTAATTTTGGACCCCATTCCTCGAGCTCAAAGTTTGTAGCATCGTCTACATAGATGACGCAATGCGGATTGCCCATTGATACAGCAGTAAATTTAAATTCCCTGCCATTCACCTCGATTGGGTGTTCGATCACACGCTCAGCATCTATTGTAGTCGGCACTTGAAGGCCATGAAGAATAGGCGCTCCCATGTCAACCCGAACTGTCTGTACAATACCATCGTTAACTATTAATTGTACTTTCTGCACACCTGCTCCAAGAGTCTCAATTGTAATTTCTTCTTTACTCGTTAAACGGTTATCATACACATACTTCGCCACGCAGCGAATCGCGTTACCACATTGTTCTGCCTCTGATCCGTCAGAATTTATGATGCGCATACGGAAATCAGCATTATCAGAAGGCAAAATATATACAAGCCCGTCAGCTCCGATTCCAAAAAAACGATTACACAGTTGAACTGCTAGCTCTGCTGCATTGTCTGGCAACGCGGATTCGCCTGCAATTACGATAAAGTCATTGCCTAAACCATTCATCTTCGTAAAGTTCATTTATCGCTCTCTCCTTATAAGGCCAAAAGTATGCTATTTATCGAATTAATTTCTATTAGCATACCGCAAAGCCAGGAGAAACGCTATTGATAATTTGTATCTTCATTTGTACTTTTTTCTGTTATCTAGCGGCTGTTTGCGGACCTAAAGGCCACTTTGAATTCGTTTTTGTTTTGCCAGGTTTTCCTAATACGCTGCCAATACCTAGGACAAACGTCGGAATTCCCGCAGCAACAAGCACTAAACACCAGTCACGGAAGCCAATCGGCACCGTTTTGAAGATTGGTTGCAGTGCTTCGATATAGAGTACGCCAATCATTAGAATTAGCGAAGATAAAACAGCAAGCACTAAATATTTATTTTGAAACGGATTGCGGTGGAAAATGGATCTTGAACTGCGGCAGTCGAATACATGAATGAGCTGCGCCATAACGAGTGTTGCAAATGCTACTGTCTGAGCATGTACGAGGCCTTGCGCATCGCCTGCGCCTGCTCTAAGCGTAATCCAGAACGCGCCTAACGTACATATTCCGATCAGTATGCCTCTGCTTATAATCTTCCAGCCAAGCCGCCTTGAGAAGATGTTCTCTTTCGCCGATCGTGGCATCTGCTGCATTAAATCCTTCTCCGCTTGATCCACACCAAGCGCCATAGCTGGCAATCCGTCGGTAACCAAATTGACCCACAAAATTTGGATCGGAATAAGCGGCAACGGCAATCCCGCCATCATCGCAAGGAACATAACCAATATTTCGCCAACGTTGGATGCTAGCAAATATCGAATAAACTTGCGAATATTTTCATAGATACCTCGACCTTCTTCTATCGCCGCTACAATTGTAGAGAAATTATCGTCACTGAGAACAAGTGCTGAAGCTTCCTTCGATACATCGGTACCTGTAATACCCATTGCAATACCAATATCAGCAGCTTTAATAGCTGGAGCGTCATTCACGCCATCGCCAGTCATTGCAACTACATGCCCTTTGCGCTGAAGCGACTTAACAATTCGTAGCTTATGCTCTGGTGAGACTCTTGCGTAAACATATGTTTGATCGACTAATCGATCAAGCTGTTCATCATCCATGCCTTCGATCTGCTTACCGCTCATCGCTATGCCTCCCCGAGGCATAATGCCGAGCTGCCCTGCGATCGCTTCAGCAGTCAACTGGTGATCACCAGTAATCATAACTGTTTTTATTCCAGCTCTTCGGCAAGTCGCAATTGCTTCTTTAACTTCACGACGAGGAGGATCGATCATGCCCGCTAACCCTACAAAAACAAGATTCCTTTCTACATCGCCTTCGTTTTCATAATTTTCATTTGCTCTCAGATCACGATATGCGAATCCTAATACTCGAAGGGCAGATTGAGCCATAAGTTCTCCTGCCTCTGCACACTTGCGTTTCAGTGTACCGGTGAAAGGAACTACTTTTCCTTCCCAAAGTACATAAGCGCAATGCTCCATTAACAAGTCCGGCGCACCCTTCGTACATATTAATTTACCGCCTTGGTGAGCGACGAGTACCGACATTCTCTTCCTTTCAGAGTCGAACGGATACTCTCTTACTCGTTTATATAGTACCTCTAGTGACTTGGCTGACGAGCCGAGCTTAGCTGCCAGAACCGCTAACGCACCTTCTGTCGGATCACCCTTCATTACCCACTCAGACTGTCCTTCCTTACTTTTACGGCGCTTTGAGTCTTCTACTTCCACCTGTATTAATTGAGCATTATTACAAAGCGCACTCACTTGAAGGAGACGTTTAATAGGCAGATCGTGCTTTAAATCTAACGATTTTCCATTCTCAAATATGGCACCGTTAGGATCATAGCCTTCTCCACTAACCTCTAGTTGTCTTCCGCTAATCCAAACATGAGTAACAGTCATCTTATTTTGGGTCAACGTACCCGTTTTGTCAGAGCAAATGACAGAGGCGCAGCCTAATGTCTCTACTGAGGGCAGTTTCCTGACGATTGCTTTCCTTTTAATCATCCGCTGAACGCCTAATGCAAGTGCAATCGTCACGATTGCTGGAAGCCCTTCTGGTATTGCAGCAACTGCAAGACTTACACCTGCAAGAAACATGCCGTACGCTGGTTGACCATGCAAAATACCAGCAACAACAACCATAACAGTTAGTGCAATCGCTACGATGATTAGAAGTTTGCCGAGCTGCTCCAAACGATGTTGCAGCGGTGTCTCCATCGTCTCCGTCTCTTGGATAAGACCTGCAATTTTACCCATTTCAGTAGACATGCCTGTTCTCACGACGATTCCCTTAGCTGTACCTCGTGTCAGCATCGTACCCATAAACCCTATGTTTCGCTGATCACCCAGCGGGAGCTCGTCATCGTCTAAGACGGCAGCAATTTTGCCAACTGGGACTGACTCGCCCGTCAGTGCCGATTCCTCTACGTAGCAGCTGTTAGCTTCAATGAACCTAACGTCCGCAGGGATACGGTCACCGCTCTCCAAATAAACAACATCCCCCGACACTAACTCCTTAGCAATAATAGTCGTTAACTGACCATCGCGAAACACCTTTGCTGAGGGGGCCGAAAGTTCCTTAAGCGCTCTGAGCGACCTCTCAGCACGAAACTCTTGCAAGAAACCGAGTATTGCATTCAGCCCGATAATTGCAATAATCGTTATAGCATCCAAATATTCTCCCAGCAGCCCCGAGATGAGTGTTGCTCCCATAAGAATAAGCACCATAAAGTCTTTGAACTGATTTAAGAAAAGCACGATCGGTGAAATACGTGCCCCTTCTGTCAGCTCGTTGTGTCCATGCTTCTCCAATCGCTCAGCAACTGCAGAAGGCTTTAACCCATTTTCTAACGAGCAATCAAGCGCTTCTACTAGCTCATTTAATTCTAATTGATGCCATTTCTTTTGTTCCATTGTATGACTCCCTCCCGTATGTTGCCGTTCCAGCGGACAGCCCTTCTAACGTAAATGTATTCGGACAGCCTATAAAATATCCCACGAGCACTTAAGTTTTTGTCCCAAGTATGGCATGATAGTGACATACTGCTGGAAGAGAGGTACGAACATAATGGCATTAGACGGTATTGTTGTTCGCGCGATCACCGCTGACTTGCAGCGAAGCATCGGCGCACGTATTCATAAAATCCATCAACCAAACGAGCGTGAACTGGTGCTCAGCATACGGGGATCTGGAGTATCCAGCAAGCTGCTCCTATCCGCAAACCCTACATATCCACGAGCACATTGGACGACAGGAACGTATGTAAACCCGCTGGAAGCACCAATGTTCTGTATGCTGCTTCGGAAACATTGTGAAGGCGGCGTCATTGAATCTGTTCGTCAGATAGGGCGCGAGCGAGTCATTCACATCGATATTAGACACAGAGATGAGCTTGGCGATTCCTCTAACAAACGAATCATTATTGAAATTATGGGCAGGCATAGCAATATCATTCTCGTCGATCCAACTACAGGAATGATCTATGACGGTATTCACCATGTCACCCCCGCTATTAGCAGCTACCGGATTATTTTGCCAGGCAGCACTTACATGGATCCACCTGATCAACAAAAAGTAGATCCGTTGGAAATTCAAAGCGAAGATCAATTCAAGTCGTATATGACGAAGACTGATGAAGAAGAACCACTTCCAATCTACAAAGGACTTGTTGATGCATTCAGCGGAATAAGCCCACTTGTTGCGAAGGAGCTTGTACATCGCTCACAAAATAGTTCTTCATCCAACCACAACAATGGTGCGAGCGAGTTAGCGTCTTTGTGGAATAGCTTTCATTCATTAATGAATGAAGCCCAAGAAAATAAGTTCCAACCTGTCATCGTAACGGACACTGTAACTGGCAAGGCAAGTTTTTCGATCACACCGCTTACTCACTTGGCAGGGGACACTAGCGAGTTCGCAACGATCAGTGATTGTCTGGAAGCTTACTTCGGAGATAAGGCAGAGCGTGACACGGTCAAACAACGCGCAGCAGATCTTATCCGCTTTGTCCAAAATGAAAAAGCTAAAAATTTGTTGAAAAATAAAAAGCTAGAAGAAACACTAATTGAAGCAAGAGATGCAGAAAAGTACAGAATACTCGGAGAGTTACTAACAGCATACATGCATCAAATTAATCGCGGTGACACTTCTATTGAATTGATCAACTTTTATGACGAAGAGCAAGCTGCTATTACCATTCAATTGGATCCGCAGCTAAATCCATCAGACAATGCTCAACGCTATTTCCGCAAATATACGAAGCAAAGAAATAGTCTATCGATCGTTGCAGAACAAATGGAGCTTGCAGAAGGAGAAATCCTATATTTCGAATCTCTTATACAGCAGCTCGATAAAGCAGCTTTAACCGATATCGAAGAAATTCGTGATGAGCTTGTTCAGCAAGGATATATGAAGGAGAAAAGCAAGAGAGGACCAAAAAGAAAGAAATTACAGCGTCCAGCGTTACTCTGCTATACCTCGTCAGAGAATATTCAAATTTACGTAGGGAAAAACAATACTCAAAATGAATATTTAACGAATCGCCTTGCTGCACCTAATGATACGTGGCTTCATACAAAAGACATTCCGGGCTCCCATGTTGTCATCCGCGGCGTTGACTTCGGCAATGCTACTTTGGAGGAGGCATCTATGCTGGCAGCTCATTACAGTCAAGCAAAAGCTTCAAGTATGGTGCCTGTCGATTACACCTACATTAGACATGTACGCAAACCGAGCGGCGCTAAACCTGGTTATGTTATTTACGATAATCAGAAAACATTATTTATTACACCTGACGAGCAACGTTTAAAAGCATTGCCTTCGGAAATCAAATAGTGTTTGTCAAAAAAAGCACGTAGAGCTTTAGACTCTCCGTGCTTTTTTCGGCTAGCAAAGAAGAACTATCACAATTTCAATTTCATTTAAAGCCCCTTCATATTGGTAAGTCCAGTATGAGCAAGGAAAAAAATATACAACAGAAGATTACTTTAACTAAAACTACAAATTTAAAGTCTGCAAGTACATTTTCTTGCTGACTTTAGTTAACTAATGAGGTGAACTGTGAAAAAAACATTTGTTATATCTATCATTCTTTTAATGCTAGCAAGTCAATCGGGATGTAGTAACTCGAAAAATACGGATACGATAGATAATATATCTGGGAACACTGAAGAGAATAAAATTACGTTTGAGTCCGAGCAAAATGATATGATAAATGCGATGGAATCCAACAATTTCAGTGCACAATTACCATCGGATTATGGGTTTATATCAACAATAGATCTAACTAAAGATTCAGACGCAGATAGGATTATGTACGAGATATATATTGAAAAAGCTACTCATACTATGAATGACATATTAATGACATTTCATCTGGATCCGAAAATGCTTCACAAGCTAGATACAAGTAACGTTTTTCAAACAAATATTCATACTGAAGAGAAAATAAACTTAGGACCAGGTAGTAAAATGAATGGAGTAAAGCTATCAAGAGAACTTATTTTAGATACAAAAAAAATCGATAGAGAAATGCTAAAGATCTATAAAGCCATGTATGTAAAAATATCCTATAGTAACGGCGAGACAAGAGTTTCAGATTACTTTAAAGTTGAGGCAGTTTCATCAACTAAGATTGAGGAGTATCTTGATAAACTTGTAATTGATAAATGATAATTATTTTATACATCAAAACATCCTGTGTATCAATGAACACCATTGTAATACTCAGGAGTCATAGTTCCTTGGCATTCCTCACAATAAAAAGTCACGACTTCTTAGTAACTAAGAGATCGTGACTTTTATATGTGGTACTAGAATTACATTTACCGGCATGACCTCAGTTGTTCCACGACTTTAATAGAAACACTTTTACTGCCAATCGCTCCATGATAGTTTTTACCAAGCCTCGCACCATGGAAATCTGATCCACCAGTTTCAATAAGGTTGTATTTATTTGCAAGCAAGCTATACCGTTTTTCGTCTTCTAAGTTGTGGTCAGAATGGAACACCTCAATACCGCGAGCCCCGCCTCTTATAATATCCTCTACCAGAGAGTCATTATCGTACAGACCAGGATGCGCAATAACGCATACCCCACCAGCTTCATTAATCCACTCTACAGCCTCTAGCGGATGGACTCTTGGAACTTCCACATATGCTGCTGAACCAGACGCAAGAAAGCGATCGAAAGCTTCATTCATACTTTGAACGATACCTTTCCTTATTAGCAACTCCGCAATATGTGGACGGCCAACACTGAAATTCGCTTCGCTTGCCTCATTAGTTTGACGGCGTTCAGCCCCAATTGCTATTATTTCATCCAACGAAATAGCTATGCCGAACGATTGAAGCTTTTCAACAATTAGACTATTACGTCGTTCTCGTGCGTTGCCCTGCCGTGCCAATCTTTCTTGCCATAACGGATCATCATTATTGGTGAAATAGGCAAGCAAATGAATTTCCTTACGCTCCGATACAGTACTGAGTTCAACTCCTGGAATGACCGTTATGCCGATTCGCTCTCCTTCTATTACCGCTTCAGCTACACCTGCTACCGTATCATGGTCAGTAATCGCCACGGCGTGAAGTCCAGCTGTCTTTGCCATCCCTACAACCTCAGCTGGACTATGAAGACCATCCGATGCAGTCGTATGCGTATGCAGATCAGCTCTTCCCTCTACTATAGCCATTGTTTTAGGTCTCTCTCTCGTAGGAAGCTCAAAAACGTGACCGCCGAAATCGGCAGAAGAGCCGACTTCAAATAGATGGAATAAAATTGACGTTGGAATTTTACGTCAGATACTTTCACTATTTTGATAAGCCCTAGCGCTACTTCATGTTTAACCGATGATGTTGAAAGAAATGAAATACCAAGTCCTGCCTCAACTGCAGACTTGACTGCTCCCGTACTTCCAAGCTCCATAACAATTTTTATATTGGCCGGGTCTATCTTCTTCTTAATGAGCTGCTCCTCCATGACAAGTCTTGTTCCTGAACCTTGTTCACGCAACACGAAAGCATGCTCCATCACTTCATGAATGGAAACGGACGAGCGTTCAGCTAATGGATGGTTACTAGGAACGACTAACTTAAGCTCATCACTCATAACAGCTTCCATATGCATATCAGGATGGTTGACCGGTGCTTCTATCAAACCAAAGTTCAATTGATGGTTTAAAATTTCTTCCATAATCTGCGCCGTATTCATTACCTTCATACTTATGGAAATATGAGGGTACTCTCTTCCGAAAGGTCCAAGCAAGCGAGGCAATATATATTCTCCGATTGTAAGGCTAGACCCAAGCTGGAGCCGTCCCTTTAATTGTTCAGTGAAAGCAGACATCGCTTGATCAGTGTCTCGTATTAAGTCAATGC
Source organism: Paenibacillus sp. L3-i20 (assembly GCF_022180385.2). Taxonomy (GTDB): domain Bacteria; phylum Bacillota; class Bacilli; order Paenibacillales; family Paenibacillaceae; genus Pristimantibacillus. Next base: position 303,528 of record NZ_BQME02000002.1, on the reverse strand, counting down.
TGCTTTTCGCAAACGGCATCAATGCTCGTCCAGCTTCTGTGAGGTCGATTCGTTTCGTAGAGCGTTGTAACAGCTTTGTGCCAAAATAGTCTTCTAAAGACTGCACCTGCATCGTTACTGCAGGTTGCGTCATATGAAGGGATAGTGCTGCTGCCGAGAAGCTGCCTCGCTCTGCAACTGTATGAAAAATATGTAATTGATGAAAGTTAAGTGCCATAGTCGATCCGTCCTTTCCTTGTTACCATTATACTACAAACAAAGTTCATAGCATTATAAATCCACCAAAAGGTATTTAACATTATATAGAATCTATTATTATTTACATGACGACAAATAAAAAACGTATGATCATCACTCGATCGTACGTTTTCTCTAATATTTGTATTATATTATTTCTCTTCTAAAAATTTTTTTAATTATTTACGTTTTCGGCTATTTTTTACTAATGTCATTCTTCTAGAATGTCTTAACCACGAATAATAGGACTTAAGGTCCCTAAGCTCAATAGTCTCTGACATTCGACCTAGAAATGTGACTACAATCATCTTATGTAATGGATTACCTAGCAAATCCATTTCAGTTAAAGATTCGGTGAACTCAGCTACGAATACGAGATCCTCATCAATTAGATAAACATCCTGTTCATTACGGTAGTACGGTTCGATACGGCCTTTTTTTAAACATTCCCATATATATTCAGCAATATCGTCAAATCCGGTTTTTTCACTTTCCACCCGGTCTAACCAGCGACTTTTGGCATGGTTCGTAATAATAACATCTACCACTCTTTTATCGCCTAGATCAACATAAAACGACTCATATGTACTCCATCTTCTTGTCATTTTATCCTTCATTTCGCAACCTACTCCTCCCAAGGAACCAGGGCTTTTTTCCTATTGATTAATATCATTCTACCATGAATATCCGATATTTCAACATTAAATTAAAGACAGGCCATTAATGTATAAATATGTTAATAGACACAAAAAAATAACGCTTCTCGGCACATTTCATGTACCAAGAAGCGTTATTTACATTTCAATATCGTTTAAACGTTATAGAATCTAGTTTTATCTTCGCTATCTTTACTATACTCTGTCTTGATCTCTGTACGATATGAACGTTCTACTTTACGTACATACGATTGCCGGTTCATCTGCTTCAAAGAATCTTCTACACGTTCAGCATTCATATATAATACAACATAATGCAGCTTTCTTGACATGTAATGGACGGTTCCAAACCTTTCCAATGCCCTCGCTGCCTTCAAATCGCTTACCCATACAATAAAACCCGTTCGATCCGGCAACATATGCTCGCCCCTCCTCCAACAATTCCGATGAACAAAGTTCTAAATTATTATCCGCAACCACCGCTGCTGCAGCCACAAGAACCGCCACTGCTGCAACCGCCTCCAGCACCTTTTTCGTTACTAGGCACTTTAATGTTCTCGGACACAGATTCTGCTATAATACGTGAAACTTCATAAAGCATTTCATCTACAACTTGCTCTGAAGCTTTGAACCGACTGATGCACTCCACACTGGCCATCTGTCTTTCAATTAATTTCACCTTATCTTTAGCTTCATTGTAGCTCGGATGAAAACGTCCGAAACGTTGGCATTCCTCAAATAATTCCTTTGCTTTAGCAAACTGCTTCTGTAAAATCTTCACTTCTTCATTCTGAGAAACTTCAGACTTCCAATATAAATAGTCAGCCACTTCGGCTGAATCATTAATCCAATCACCTATTTCATATGCAGACAAAAGCAGCGATGCCATGTCGATCGAAGATCCATCGCCATCCGCTTGCGGGGTTGAAGCCGCCGTCCATTGTTCGGCAACAGCCATTGACCCACCTCTTTTCTATTCGCTTGTCACTACATTATCATATCATAGACGGATAGCCAATAGATAGAGGTTCTACATAGAATAGCCATCCGGAATGAGTAATTTCATCTCCTCCCACATGTCAGGAGTTAGCCTACTTTTCTCCTCAATATTGTCAGAAAAGAATCTACCCAGCACCGCCCATTCCTCCCCTCTTTTCTCCAATTGATGTGGAACAAACGTGCGAAGATTGCCCATTACATTTAATTGAACAGCTGCTTGGAGGTTAACGGCCTGCTGAATTAATTCTTTGCGTGTGGAGGCATGATAATTGCGCAGTTGCTGCCACCATACGGTTGGAAGCTGTTCTGCTCCCGGGAACAAAACCCATTCTTGCTTCATCGTGTCTTGATCCAGCTCAAAGTGGCTAAGTGATAATGATTCATACAGAAACAATCCTGCATCGTTTCTGCATGACATTAAAGCTTCATCAGACCGTCCCATTCCACTTCTATTTGCCACTATAGGATACTGGACAACTGTCCTCTCTGATCCCCTTTGAACTCCCTTTAGAGGGGGATAACCCGCCTTTTGCAGCAAATGACGAATATCTTCCTTCTTGCTGCTATCAATAATGAAATCCACCTCCCCGACTCGCTCGATGAGATGTGGTGCCAGTTCCTTAAGTTGCAGGGCTGATTCTACCATTTCAACCGAATCACAACGGAGTAACATTACTTCTGCAAAGCAAAAACGACCAGCCCGCTTCGTCCATTCCTCTAACATAGACAATACAGAATCTGGTATTCCCCCTTCGCAATTAGCCGCTAATAAGAAGCCGATAATCATTTCCTTCGATCGGCCATGTTCAATCGCTGTTGCTATACTTTTCCTTGTCAAATTGTAAAGCACGACTGAGTCAATGTTCATTCGTTCACTTATAAGTTCAAGTTCAAACCTCACATCAAAACTACAGCCTGGCATAACAATTAATTCTCCATTAGGTTGAATGATTAATTTCTCTTGAGATGGGGCCTCGAATGTATTCCAGCAAAATACACGACTTTCTTCTCCATTCTCATGCATTTCCGCTAGCTCCATCCATCCCATTTCGTGAAACAACAAGAGGAAACGCTCTGTCCATATTTTTGAAAACTGCTCCTCACGGTCGTTTGCTTCTGTAGCAGATTCCAGCCCGTTACACCAACATTCAATATCTAACGCCTTAAACCACTGGCCCTTCTCCATCCCCAACATTGCAGCCGCCGCCTTTGCATGCTCACCAGCAAAGTTAAACAATTGTCTGCACGTCCATTCCATCAATTGCTGCTCTCTATGCTCGTCTTTCATACCAAGCCAACGAACCAAGTTGTCCTCTTCAATTATGAGCATATTTTCCTTAAGCTTCAAAATACCTATCGCTCCTGCTGCTTCCAGTACAAATGCTGCTAACAAGGAATACACGTCACTGTGTGCCCATTTCAAGCCAAACGAACAGAATGGTTCCTCGTTCATATCCATTTGCTCAACCATTTTGGCAACTGTTTTTTTCGGAAGAGTTCCTTTTGATGTAAGCGTCATGTCCGATTTTGACAGAGCAGCTAGCGCATATAACATCTTTCTCCCAAAAGCTTCTTTCCTCCGGGCGAACTGCCCGTTATTATCCGTAATTGGCATCATGTTAGAAGAAGTGAAGTTCGGTATTTTGCAGGGAAACAACAGCTGCATCCAGATGGCGTAGCTTTCTTGAACAATAAAAATAATTCTTTCTCCCCATACTTTTCTAACAGCTAGAAGTAAGCCCGCTTCCTCCAATTGCCGCAAACCTAAACGGATTTCTGCACCAGCGAGTAAAGATCCCTCCCTTACCATTGCCACAAACCGTTCTTCATCAACAGGTGAGGAACCAAATGAAAGTAAATATCGCTTAAACACTTCTAAGGCGTATGATGTCATTAGATGGGCGGCTTCTTCTATTGCCTTGCGATCCACCACTGCCTCTTGCCATGACAATCCTCTAGAAGTAGCCTCACGCCATATTATAGCCTTTTCGTAAAGAGCAATTTGCTCCACCTTCAACCGTTGCATCACATCACTTATTTTCATCGAAGTGTAGCCTCCTCACACACCCAGCTTCCGTCCTTCTTATCCATAGTAGCGACCAAATGTTCATACGTATAACCTTGCTCCAGCATAAATAGCTGCCGTTTGAGCGCGAACTCCGTTTCTTTTGTCCCTTCAGTAACAAGTGTATAAAACCAAGCCTCATTGTTCCCTGATTTCGGTCTAAGAAGCCGCCCAATACGTTGAGCCTCCTCTTGCCTTGAGCCAAAGCTGCCGGATAATTGAATAGCAACAGCTGCATCAGGTAAATCAACGGCCAAATTAGCTACTTTAGATACGACTAAAACAGCAGATTCTCCCGATTTAAATTGCTCATATAAACGTACACGTTCCTCCTGTGGTACTTCCCCAGTAAGTAAAGGAACATTTAAATAACTGGCGACCTCATGTAGTTGCTGCAAATATTGCCCTATAATAAGTGTAGGTTTTCCACTATGTTTTTTCAGAAGTTCCCGAACCACTTCTAATTTATTTTTATTTTCAGATGCTATTCTAAGTTTTGACCTTGAGCTAGCCTCCATGTAGTTTTGTTCTTGTGAAGTAGACAAAGCAACTCTTATTTCCGTACAACTCACGGACGAGATATACCTATCTTCTTCAGCACATTTCCATTCCATGTCATACTGTTTCGGACCAATTAAAGAATACACATCTTCGGCACAGCCATCCTCTCTGATGAGTGTTGCTGTTAATCCAAGTCGCCGAGTTGCTTGAATAGAAGCCGTCATACGGAACACTGGAGCAGGCAGTAGGTGCACTTCATCATAAATAATAAGGCCCCAGTCTCTTTCAGAGAAAAGTCCCATATGTTTAAATCCCATTTCCTTCGACTTACGATGGGTCAGTAATTGATAAGTAGCTATTGTTACAGGACGGACCTCACTAGACTTTCCCTTATGCAACCCTACTTCTGCTTCAGTCAAGGTCGTTTTGTCCAGCAACTCATCCCTCCACTGCTGGGCGGAAGTTATACTGGACGTTAAGATCAATGTCGCCCTTCCTAATTTAACTAATGCAGCAATTCCTACAATCGTCTTACCTGTACCACATGGAAGAACAATGACACCACTTCCACCGCTCACGCTGCCTTCTTGGACGAATTGATCAACAGCTTCTTTCTGATATTTCCTAAGTGAAAAAGAGCGGCCTTTCGTTGTCTCGCTTCTAAAATGAACGGTGAGCGTTTCACCTTCATGGTAACCAGCCCAATCAATAACCGGATATCCAAGCTTCCCAAGCTCTTGTTTGAACAACCCTCTGCATTCTGGTTTCAGCTCCCATTGATTAGAGCTTGTTCGCTCACGAATCCACTCATTAAGTGAAGGGTATCGACCTAGTTGAAGAAGGACATCTTGATCACCATTTAAAATTAAGTTATCACCTTCCGCTACTAACTTTAGTTTCCCATATCTATTTGACCACGCATGTAACTTTGCTATCGCTTGCAATGGAACTCCATACCGCGCATGTTTCGTTAATTGCTCTACAATTTGACGACAGGTTTGTCCCATACTTAATGCATTCCAAAACGTTAATGAAGTAACACGATAAGTGTGTAAAGTTCCCACTCGTTTGTATGATTCAGCGAATGTATTTATTATCCTGTGAACAATATGTGAAGATTCCACTGCTTCATCAAGCAAAATGGTTAGATCAGACTGTACAATTAATGCTTTATTGTGTTGCATCATCATGCACACCCCCATAAATAACAATCTTTATACCTCAGTATGAAAGGTTTTATATCATTTTATCCCTCTAAACCTACATACTGTTTCGATTATAGGGTGTAACATGTGTTATAGTAGTGGAGATGTAATTATAAAAACACTTTTTTATGAGCGGAGGCCAACCTTCCATGAAGTATTTATTCACGATATTCACCCTTTTACTCGTCATTATATTGGCAGGTTGTAATGCCATTTCTATAGCTCCATCCAATAAAATTAAATCGGATACTTGGTATGATGTTTCCAATTATGTTGATGGTGATACTTTTAAAATTAATGTCGGGAAAGATGAACATACAATTAGACTCCTTTATATCGATACACCAGAAACAGTCAAGCCTAATTCTAAGGTTGAAGCGTACGGACCTGAAGCTTCTGCTCTTACAAAACAATTACTCGAGGAATCAGGAGAAGTTAAACTTAGCTTCGACAAAGAAGTTAAGGACAGATTCGAACGAACTTTAGCCATTGTTGAGTTAAAAGACGGACGAATATTAAATGAAGTTTTGCTTCAAGAAGGATTAGCAAAGGTTATGATCGTTGAGCCTAATGTGAAAATGGAAAATGTATATAAGCAGTTGGAGCAACAAGCTAAGGAGGGCAAGATGGCTCTCTGGAACTCTGGCAAAGAAACGAGCCAAACAGATGTTATTGTGCACAAAGCAAAGGAAATGGGCATACTAATCGAAGTTGATAAAGAGGAAGAATTAGTTACTTTAACGAATACAACATCATCGCCTATTGATTTAGAAGGTTGGAAACTCGTCAGCGTACGTGGCAACCAAACCTATAAATTTGAGCCATTTGAGCTGCCCGCGTTAGAGAAGGCTTACGTCTTTTCAGGTGAAGATATTTCTTCAGAAGGTAAGACTTCAATGCTCATTTGGGAAGTAGATAATGTTTGGAACAATCAAGAACCAGATCCCGCGGAATTATATAATGAAAATAATGAGCTTGTTGCCTTGTGGGAGGACAAATAAATGTCCTCCCGCTTGTACAACAAGCTCTATTTTTATTCAAACGTATAATGTTCTGCCATTCCGATGAGCAGCCTTGCCGAATGAATCATTGCCCGCTCGTCAAAATTAAATTTTGGATGATGATGTGGATAACTTGCTCCGACATCTGAATTACCTGCTCCTACGAACATAAAGCACCCAGGTACCTTTTGTAAATAATAAGAGAAATCCTCTGCGACCGTAATCGCTTCTGCTTGGATAACTCCAACCATCCCTTGCATATTTTCTGCAACAGTAAAAAAGCGTGATGCTTCCCGATCATCGTTAACTACAGGAGGATAACCTATTCTCATATGGTAGTTATATGTCGCACCATGCATTTCACATGTATGTCTAATAAGCTGTTCTAATCGCTCATGAATCAACATTCGCGTCTGCTCATCAAAAGAACGTACCGTCCCTTTCAATTGGCATTTCTCTGCAATGACGTTAAAAGTCGTGCCACTTTGGAAGGAGCCGATTGTAACTACCGCCGGCTGAAGCGGGTCAACGCTCCTGCTTACAATCGACTGAATAGCCTGTACTAGCGCTGAGCCAACGATAATGGCGTCTATTGCCTCATGGGGCAAACCTCCATGACCACCGCGCCCCTCAATATCTATAACAAATTCATCTGCTGAACTCATAAACGGTCCTGGTCTAGAAGCTACTTTACCATACGGGAGTGGTGTCCAAAGATGAATTCCATAAATAGCATCGACTCCTTCAAGTACACCGTCACTTATCATCTCAATTGCTCCGCCTGGCGTTGTTTCCTCAGCAGGTTGAAAGATTAGTCTCCTTTCTCCCGCCAATTCCTCTTTGTGTCTACAATAGTAGCTAGCAACAGCAAGTAATACAGCAGTATGACCATCATGACCGCAAGCATGCATTACACCTGCAATCTTGGACGCATACTCGCACTCTTTCTCATCTTGAATAGGTAAAGCATCAATATCAGCCCGTAATGCAATAGTAGGGCCCGGCTTACTGCCAATGATTTTCGCAACAAGTCCGTATCCGCCTACATTACGCTCAAAACTACATCCCATCTCTTCCAAACGATCGGCTATCCAACTTGAAGTCTTTTCCTCTTTAAACGACAACTCCGGGAATTGATGAAGATGTCTACGCCAGCGGACCATATCCGGATAAATCTCTTGCAGCTTCAAAACTACATTAGAATCAAGCATAACTTCAGACCCCCTTGTCCTACTTGCAGCAACAATCAGTATGTTTTTAATAGTTTAGCAGACTAATGTAACTTTTAGGAAGCTTCTGGAGAATATAAAGGGAGATATGTACATTTCTCACAAATGTCACGAACATCATAGAATTGACTTGGAGTAAGGCTTGCACAGACTGGGGAAACATACTATCATGAGTAAAGAATGTACAACTATGTCTTGTGAATTTAGGAGGAACCAGGAATGATTATTGAAAACTCCGGTTTAATCGGTGTTCAAAGCGAATTGAGCCATCTAGACGACTCAGCTGAAAAAGTCGGGTTCGTTCGTTGGCAGTGGGAATATTATCGCGCTACATATGATTTGAAGCTTGTTGACCGCGCTAGCGGCTCAGAATATTTTCTTCGCATTAATACACGTGCAATTGAAGGCAAGCTAGAATCACCTTATGCGGTTCTTAATATTGAAGCAGTATATATCGGCCGTGCTACTTTCCCGCATGGTTTAGATTATGAATCTCCTGTTCCACAACATATTATGGACACGGCTACACAAAGGCTTCAGCAATTAAAGCAGCAGCTCGTTTAACGAGGACAGCATGAAAGCTGCGCAGAAAGCTAGTCGGGGAAGACCGGACTTTTTGCTTCTCATCATGACCCTCCTTCTCGTAGGATTTGGGATTGTGATGGTATTCAGCGCCAGCTCCGGTGTCGCAGCTGTTTCCAAAGATTTTGGAAACGACGCATTATATTTCACTAAACGCCAGCTCGCATGGGCTGGTTTGGGAATTTTCGCCATGTTTTTTCTTATGAACTTCCGTTACCATGTGTTTAAGAAAGCATTTCCTATCTTATTTGTACCTGTCATTATTATGTTAATGATTGTACCTTTCAGTGAGGAAGTTAACGGAGCTCGAAGCTGGTTTAATATAGGGTCATTGGGTGTGCAGCCTACTGAGCCTGCCAAGCTTGCTATTATATTGTACCTAGGTGCACTCATAGCTAAGAAAGGTGAAAAATTCCGCGATTTCAAAAAAGGGCTTCTGCCCGTCATTATTATTATTAGTTTTGTATGTGGCTTAATTATGTTGCAGCCTGACCTAGGTTCAAGTATGGTACTTGCTTCTTGTGCTACGATTATGATTATTGCTGGTGGTGCTAATTTAAAGCAAGTTTTCATCACTGGCTCGGTAGGCCTAGTCATTCTGACATTAATGACCAGTATCTCTATGGCCATTAATTATGATCCATGGAAATATAGAGTGGATAGATTCACTTCGTTTATGGATCCGCTCGGTAATGCCCAAGAAGGTGCTTGGCAACTCGTATCTTCCCTTCAAGCATTAGGTCATGGCGGATTAACTGGAGCCGGCTTCGGCGAAGGCGTACAGAAGCTGCACTATTTACAATATGCTTATAATGACTTTATTTTCGCTATTATAGGCGAAGAGTTCGGATTTATAGGTAGTACAATCTTTTTGTTGTTTTATCTCACTTTTTTATGGCGTGGTTTAATTGTTGCATTACGATGTCCTGATCTTTATGGCACAGTCGTTGGGGTAGGTATTGTTGGTCTGTTCGCCATCCAGGCCTTTGTTAACATAGGCGGTGTAACAGCTACAATTCCAATTACAGGCGTAACTCTACCATTCATAAGTTATGGGGGGTCTTCCCTTCTCGTCTGTTTAATGAGCGTAGGTGTGCTTTTGAGCATATCAAGAGAAGCAGGACGAGCAGAAAAAGAAAAAACAAAATCTTCTCGATAAATATTTCGACAAAAAACGGCACCTCTCAACTTACGAGAAGTGCCGTTTTTATATCGGGGATATCATTACTTCAAACGATGTTGTAGCTCTTCAGTCTCTTCCTCTTTGAAGGCAACGCCTTCAACCTTAACATTTACTTCTACTACTTGAAGCCCCGTCATATTTTCGACAGATTCGCGTACATTCAATTGCAATTGGCGACAAACTTCTTGAATTGGAATACCATAGTGCACGATGATACGCAGATCAATAGCAGCTTCTAATTGTCCAACTTCAACAGAGACACCTTTTTGAACGTTTTTACCACTCAGACGTTTCGCAAGTCCTTCAGAAATTCCACCGGACATAGCAGCTATTCCAGGCGTTTCGAGTGCCGCAAGTCCCGCAATAGTAGCCACAACATCATCAGAAATACGGATAATACCAGTTTGAAGGTCTTCGGTCATTTCATCCACTCCTTAATATGCCATATATATTCATTGTAATAGAACATGCGTCCTGAATCAAGGCGACCTAATATTTTTGATCATCGTAATTTGTCGATATTTAATAATGCGCATAAAAAAAGGCAGACTCTCGGAAGAGACTACCCTTTGCGATCCAAAGCTTCGTATAATACTGCTAGATTGCGTTCAAGCTTGTTAATGATTTCTTTGCCCGCTAGCTCAGCAATTAATCCAGCCCGTACTGCAAAATCTACTTCTCTTGAGAAGCCATACATTTGAGTATCTAATACTTCTTCATATAATGGGCATTGACGAGTTGTCAAGTTTTCCATCTGAACTTCAATTAGCTTCTCTATTTTACTCGCGTCTTCCTGAAGAAGTCGAAGCGCTCTCTCATGCAAAATATCCGTAACCTCTGGTGCAGACATTCTTCTCCCCCCACTCACGCGTATCCGCCATCTTCTATCTCTTTATATTAGACGAAAAGAAGCGATTACACAAGGACAAAACTGAAAAGCGCTCCTTCATTTTAGAAGAAGCGCCCCTCTAGTAGCAATATTATGATTATTCCGAGATTACGTTAATGGCAAGATTATGCTTTGCGAATACATCAGCCATTGCTTTTTTCGCTGCTTCAGCATCTTGTCCATGTACGTGAAGATCATAGGAATGACCACCAACTAATGTAGTGAAAAGCCCTAAAATACTTTTTACGTCGATGTATTTGCTTTCTGCTTGCAATACGATAGATGAAGTGAATTGGCTAGCTGTTTGTGAAATTTCAACAATTGCTGCGTTATTAGACATGGGAGATCCCTCCAATAAAATAGTAAGACTTTCCTAGTCACAATGATAACCTGAAATTCTCTATCCTACAATAGCTACAGCGAAAAAAACGCTTCATCTGCTATTATTTCAAATTATCGGGATTTAACATTTCTAGTTCAGGGATAACAAATATACCATCTTTTCTGATCAAAACATCATCGAAATAAATTTCCCCGCCACCGTATTCTGGACGTTGAATAAGTACCAAGTCCCAGTGAACAGAAGAACGGTTGCCGTTATCTGTTTCTTCATAAGCTTGTCCAGGTGTAAAATGAAGACTACCCGCGATTTTCTCATCAAACAATATGTCGTTCATTGGATGCAAAATATGTGGATTAAAACCAATTGCAAATTCGCCAATATAACGTGAGCCTTCGTCCATATCCAAAATTTCATTTAAACGCTCATTATTGTTGCTCTCAGCTTTAACGATTTTTCCATTTTCAAAAGTGAATGAAATGTTTTGGAAAGAAGTGCCTGCATATACGCTTGGTGCATTGTATGTAATAGTCCCTTGAACGGAATCACGTACTGGAGCAGAGAATACTTCACCATCAGGAATATTGCGATGACCAGAGCATTTTTTGGAGCCAATTTCTTTAATCGAAAATGTGAGGTCTGTTCCCGGGGAAACGATACGCACACGGTCAGTACGGTTCATCAGTTGCTGTAATGGGTCCATTGCTTTGTCCATCTTGTTGTAATCGAGATTACACACATCAAAGTAAAAATCTTCAAATGTTTCTGTACTCATTTTTGCAAGTTGCGCCATTGACGGGCTTGGGTATCTGAGAACGACCCATTTCGTTTTTTTGACACGTTGCTCCGAATGTACAGGATTACGATAAAGTTGCTCATAGAGGCGCATATTAGCATCAGGGACATCGGAAAGCGCATTAACGTTATCTCCAGAACGAACACCAATATAAGCATGCATTTTTTTCATTTGTTCCAAATCAAGCTCGGCCCACAGCTCAATCTGTTCTTTTGTTGCATGAGTTAGAAGCGTTCTAAGAACGGAATTGTCTCTCAGTTCAACAAATGGACGTCCGCCGCGCTTGGCTACTTCCTCTATCAAACATTTTGCAAGCTCCTTCTCTGAACCGATCATATCAATGAGAACGTTTTCTCCTGGCTGAACATCAATAGAATATTGCACCAAGTTTTGTGCTAACTTTTTTAGTCTAGGATCACGCATACAAAAATCTACTCCTTTTGTTAAATTTATCTAAGATGCTTACCTTTTTTCTATAACATCCTATCACGATTTTGGACTTATTGCATCCTCAGTAGCCGATCCGTCAAAGGATTGGAAACGTATCATCGTATGCCTTGATTCATTAGCTTGTTGGCCATTCTTGAAATAGGAGAAAGCCGTTCTTTCATCCATTTTGAGTGGTATAAGCTTCTTCTTATCGATTATAAGATCGTACTGTGAATCGACCATTAACGAATTTAACATATTGTTCAGCTCATTCCTCGATTGCTCAATAACTGTCTTGTAGCTGTTCGACGTAGCACTTCCAGCTATTATATTGTTACCCGTCAGTTGATCCAATTGCTCAGTTAGCGTTTTTTTCCATCTCAATTTAGCAGTTTCGGCATCTTCCCATACATGCAATACGATTATATCCGCACCCAGAGATTTCTCAGTACCTTCTTTAATAATTTCAACCTTCTCATTTGATTCCTTCAGTGACTTAAGTATGTTTACCGGATTCCATTTCATATGATCTTGCCCTTCGCTTTGCAGCGTTAACTGATGGTGATTGACAATCTTACCTTCAAACGTTTGCGGCTTTAACATCGCCCCTTCTCCAATCCCTATACTTAAAGAACCCGTAAATGCATACTGATCCATTGCTGCTAAGCCCGAATATGATAACGACAACCATTCCTCTGGCGAACGTTGCTTAGACGATCCCGTACATCCAAATAGTAATTGTAATACAGCGCAGACTACAATAAAGCCAAAGATTTTACGCAATCGATTTACCGCCCTTCGTCTCAATAATAAGAAATACACATATTAAAAACTAACCATATTTCATTCATTAACTTTAGCGTACCAAATCTCCAACTGCATTATTCTTATCAGATAAAGAGTCCTTTGCAGACAACGAAAAAAGACGCCCATAAAGGCGTCTCTTCAATCTAAAGTATATTTAATTACTATGATCAAGAGAACTATCAGTTTTCACCAACAATGACGCAGTTTCTTCCATTATTTTTGGCTTCATATAGCGCCATATCTGCTCGATAAAACAGAGATTCAACACTAATCTTTTCATTATCGAAGGTCCATTCCGAAACACCGCATGATACGGTTACAGTAGGATCTGTTTCCTCGGCAACTTGCTTTCGAATCCGTTCTGCGATGCGTAACGCCTTTTCCGTCCGGACACCCGGCAAATATACTGCCAGCTCTTCTCCACCCCAACGTGCTGCTATGTCATCTTCTCTAATAGAGGATGTAATAATATTGCTCACTTGTACCAATATTCGATCTCCTACCTGATGTCCGAATGTATCATTCACTCGTTTAAAGTAGTCAATATCAACCAAGATAAGTGAACCGAAGGCATCTTTCCGCTGGCGATTCTGAATTTGTTCGTTTAAATAGTGACGTGCATGAAGTCCAGTTAAATTGTCAGTAATAACCATTCTGCGCACTTCAGCATGCAGTGAAGCATTTGTAACAGCAAGCCCGATATGTGTGCTCATTACTTGAAGAAGTTTATAATTGTCATAAGAGAAAAAGCTAGCTTTTTTGTGAGTAATCAAAATCGCACCGACTACTTCACCATCCACAAATATTGGCGCAGCAATAAGTGATCTAGATCCCGTATTATCCATGAGCTTTGATGTCACAACTCTTGTATTCCAATAATCAGAAATGATGAGTGGCTCTTTCGTTCTATAAATAATTCCACAAAACCCGTATTCAGATGAATAGGTTTCAGTTGCAAGCGCCGGAATGTTACCCGATTTAACAACGAATTGATTTGTTTCCTTATTCAGTTGTAGAACACAGCAATGATCCGCCCCAAATATAGTCAGAAGCTCACTTGTTGCAAACTGGAATATTTCTTTCACCCGCAGCGATTGATTCAACCGCTTTGTCATATCATTAATTAATTTGAGTTCATTAATAAGAAGATTGGACTGTTCGTATAACTTTGCATTTTCGAAGGCAGATCCAGCAGTATCTGCGAGCAATAAAAAGGCTGGTAGATCAGAATCATCCCACTTACCTCGACCGATTGTGATGCAAAGTACACCATATGCTGCTTGTTTACCCGACATGGGAACAGCAAGACGCATCCCGCCATCGCGATCATGTTCTTTTGCCGGCTTTCCATCTAAAAACGCTTGTGCAACAATGTCATGGGCTGTATTCTTAAATACAAGCGGCTTCACCCGAGGGTCACCGTCCACATAGTCTTGCGAGAGATGCATATTTACCTCAGAATCTGGATAAAGCGTTTCTAAGCTGTGCAACATTTCCGATAGTACGGACGTAACATCAATTTGGTCATACAGCCTTTTCGCTACGAGAAACAATGCATCTCTTCTGCTAGCTTCTTTGTCGGTGCGCTCCTGATATTGGAGCATATCCTTCACATATAGCTGCTCGAAGCTACGATAGAAACAGCTCTTGTAATGGAGAGCAGTTGCTTCTAATTCGAATAAATTCGGTGTCACATCTATAGAAGAAATAAATAGCAAAGCAGCAAATATTTTCTCATCGTTGCGACGAGTAATCGGTATTGCAACTACTTGAATGTCAGACGCTACAGTGTGACTAGTTCCCTTATTATCAAATGCGGCTTGCAGTGCTGAACGCACAACATCCTCATCACTTATGTTCATTTCTTCTATACGGTGACCTTCAGTTGCATGACAACGTCCGTCCCTGCTATAGATCCCAAATTGCCCCACACGGAAAGAAGCTAGTGCGGAAGCTTCATTCCCCCATTGAAGAAAGCTATCTTCAAATAAAGACGGCAGATAAGGCTCGTCCGCATCATGAATATCTTCGTTGGCAAACCATATAGGATGTTTGACGTTCCATTCATTAAACATGCAGCACCTAACCCTTTCTATGTACAACAGGGAGACGAGCACTCGCCTTAACCATCATACTTTATTTTTAAGAATATTGCACTAGCATTTCCATAATTTATAGGACTTTAGACGCTTTTTTTGCCATCTCTTTTAACCCTTATTAGATTAGACTCAGCCTTGACATTTCATATAGATTTCGTATAATATTAGTTGTTGAAAACATGGGCGTACGGTTTTGTGTCACCCTCAGGAATTACGATCACTAATAAGCCTGCGGCTGAGGTGCTTATTAGGGACGAGCTTACTCGTTCCACGAACGTTTTTCCGCGCAACACAACCCCATTCTCAAAATTCACTTTGATGAAGGAGTTAAAAAGACACATGTCACGTTATACAGGACCTAAATTTAAATTAAGCCGCCGCCTTGGAATTTCCCTAAGCGGAACTGGCAAAGACTTGAAACGCCCTTTCCCTCCAGGCCAACACGGACCTAACCAACGCAGAAAAATGAGCGGTTACGGTATCCAATTGCAAGAGAAACAAAAACTTCGCCACATGTACGGAATGAACGAAAAACAATTCCGTAACTTGTACGACAGAGCTACAAAAATCAAAGGTAAAGCCGGCGAAAACTTCATGGCTCTACTTGAAAGCCGTCTAGACAACCTTGTTTACCGTCTTGCATTCTCCAACTCCCGTGCTGGTGCACGTCAATTGGTTGCTCATGGTCACGTTACTGTGAACGGCAAAAAAGTTGACATCGCATCCTACACAGTTTCTGTTGGCGATGTAATCGGATTGCGCGAGCGCAGCCGTGGCCTAAAAACAATTAAAGAAGCTATGGAAGGTCGTCATCACCTTCCGAACTACCTAGAATTCAACGAGCAAGCAATGGAAGGTAAGTACGTTCGTCTTCCTGACCGTGCTGAGCTTAGCCAAGAAATTGACGAGAAACAAATCGTCGAGTTCTACAGCCGTTAATTTTAGGAAAAAAACCTTGAACCATCTGGTTCAAGGTTTTTTTTGTACCAGAATGAAATCTCGCTCCTAAATGGGATCCGTAATATTAGGTAGCTTGATCTCTTTTGGCGGCACCACAGCCTTGACTACTGGTGATGCTGATGATGGAGTTGAAGCAGCTAATTGGGGTGCAATTGCTTTTGATGTCAGCCCTTTAATCAAACCATTAACATCTATACCAGAAACACTCTTAAGCATTTCTGGTGCTGTCGCCATTAGTGACGTTACATAATTACTCAGCCGTGCTGCACCTTCTCCGTTACCCGTATCAACTACTGTCAACTTATCGATAGACGCGATTGGCGACGCAATTTGGCCAGCAAGCTCAGGCAGCATTTTCACTATAATATCTAATACTGCCGCTTCGCCGAACTTTGCAAATGCTTCGGCTAGCTTCTCCTTCGCTTCCGCTTCCGCTAGACCGCGCAATCGGATAACCTCTGCCTCAGCAGTACCTTTAGCTCTCTCCGCTTCTGCAACAGCAAGACCATCGAGCCTCTTCTGAGCAGCTTGTGCTTTCGCTTCGGCTTCGATCCGATATTGTACTGCATCAGCTTCACGAAGCTGCTTCGCTTTGTTCGCTTCAGCAGCCTGCTCAACAGCATATCGGTCTGCATCCGCTTTTTTCTTAACTTCAGCATCATACTGCTTCTCCCGACGAAGGATCTCCTTCGCTTCCAGATCGATTTCCCGCTCCTTACGGACGAGTTCAACTTTCATCTGCTCTTCTACAACACTTTGCTTCGCGCGAGCTTCCTGGATCGCATAGGCTTGATCTGCTTCAGCTTTTGCAGTATCTTGATCACGTTTGAAAGATGCTACTTTCATTTCCTTATCCTTCTCAGCTTCTGCAATGTTCGTATCACGGAGTAGCTCAGCTTTCTGGCCTGCTTCAGAAGCGAGCGCCTTCTGAATTCTAGCGTCACGCACTGCCTCCGCCTCAGCAATCTCTGCATCACGCTTAACAGCTGCTATACGCGGTTTACCTAATGCATCCAAATAACCATGCTTATCACGTAAATCTTTTATCGTAAAAGAGACAATCTGCAATCCCATCTTCTTCAAATCCTTTGCCGCTACCCCTTGTACTTCTTGTGCGAATTTATCACGGTTACGGTATACTTCTTCCACTGTCATAGAACCTAAAATTGCTCTAAGATGACCTTCCAGTACTTCTTGTGCTTCACCCTTAAGCGCCTCAGTCGGCTTACCGAGAAACTGCTCGGCAGCAGTCGCTACATCCTCAATTGCCCCGCCGATTTTAATAATGGCTACCCCATCTGCCATAACAGGTACACCTTGCTCTGTATAGACCTCTGGAGTTGAGACATCCAACTTATGGGAAAGTAAGGATAAGTATTCGGCCTTTTGGAATATAGGAAGTATAAATGCGCCTCCACCTCGAATGATTTTAACTTTGCGGCCAGATTCGTCTACTAGAGCATTTTTGCTTCCCAGAAACGACCCCGTCACCAACATCGCTTCATCAGGGCTAACCGTTTTGTAACGCGCCCAGAACGCAAGTCCAAGGACAACCAATACACCAACAACAATAACCGGAACAACCAAGTACTCTTCCATGTACAATAATCCCCTCTCGTAGTTAGTCTTACAGGTTTACTTCAGAAACGTAGAGCACGCTATCCCGTACCTCGACCACAACAATTTTCGCCCCCGAAGGAATGGACTCATTATCGAAACCGGCAGCAATCTGATTTGTAAATCCGGCCCCTACCTTCACTAGCACTTCACCATATCCATCAATTGGAATTGGAGTAAGTACTTCACCAAGTGATCCTCCTAGCGATTGCAGAGTAAAGGCTATGGAGTTCTCGCTGTTCTCCATCGGTTTCACATAAAGAAAGAAGACGGCAATTGCGGCGACGACGGCGATAAGTAATGCGATTAAAATGATAAGAGGATTATTTATTTCGCTGTATTTTGCAAGCAACAATCCCGCCCCGCCGAATACAGTAATTCCTCCTACAATTGTCATCGGTTGCAGAAAAGAGGATCCTTCGATCGAAAGAAAATCAAGTGCTCCTTCAAACGCCTGACCCAACCAATCTCCAAAAATAACGCTTATAATGGCATACAATACTCCGCCGATCAAACACGCCATAAATAATGTTTCCATCTTCCTTCACCTCTCTCTTCACCCAAAACCTGTGAACATTTCCGTTATTTATTACGTCATTTCTTTACAATAGTTTCTATAAAAGATGCAACCTTCCTAATTAGGATCAAAAAAATACTGTATGAGTAGTAAATTCAGTGTTTAAACTAGTGGGCTTTAATTGTTTAACAGCTCACTTAACCTTAAAACATTTCCTCTATAATGTACGTCTATAAATAAACGCTAAAAGCACTTCCAGTTCGAACAAGCAAATTAAGCTCGTAACACAATATCAGTTAGAAAAAGCTTATAAGTTAAGGGAAAATAAGAATAAAATTGGATACATATGTACCAATTAATGATTTGTGATATAATAGTTATGCTATTTTGGAGGAGGAATTACTTAGATGCAAGAAGATCATCAAAAATCGCCCGCACCGTACAGCAAATGGCGATTGTTCGGTATGGTATCTTTTATAACTGTAAAATGGATTGTTTATTTCGGCATATTTTTTGGTCTCTTAGGTGCCGGAGCTGTGACGGGTTATGTCGCAGCGCTGGTGAAAGATGAGGAGATTAGACCGCAGTCAGTAATCCAAAGCAAGGTCGGAGAATACTCGATGACAGGCTACGTATACTTCAATGATGAGACGCTGGTTGGACAACTTAGAACTGATGAAGATCGAATCGTAGTTACATACGAAGAAATTCCTGAATCGGTTATTAACGCTCTCTTGGCGACAGAAGACAATAACTTCTTTGATCATAATGGTGTCGACATATATGGACTTGGTCGAGCGGTAAAGCAAAAGCTTTTCAACGAAGATACCCAAACTGGCGGGAGTACGCTGACACAACAGCTTGCACGCCGTGTGTTCCTAAGCTTAGACAAGACAGACAGCCGTAAAATCAAAGAAATTTTCTTGTCATTACGTATGGAACGTTATTTGATCAAAGAAGAAATATTAGCAGCCTATTTAAACAAAATGCCTTTCGGCAATGGTTCTAACGGATATCAAGTGTTCGGTATCAAAGCAGCAGCTAAGGGCATATTCGGTATAAACGATTTGCAGAAGCTAAACATCGCGCAATCAGCATACTTAGCCGGTTTACCCCAATTACCATCCTTATACACAGCTTTTACGGGATCAGGTAAGTTCAATGAACCAGGCTTTGAGCGAGCAGTTAAACGTCAACAACTCGTACTCTCTCGAATGTTGGAAACAAAAAGAATTTCTCAACAAGAATACGATGAAGCACTGAAATTTGATATTCGTTCTACAATTGCACCGTCAAGCAAAAAAGCATATACAACTTTTCCTTATTTAATGTTGGAAGCAGAGCGGCAAGCCGCCGAAGTACTTCTTATTCAGGAAGACCCTACTTTAACGAAGGAAGAACTTCGTAAAAAGGAAAATGCAGGGTTAATTGAAGAAGCACGTGAACAACTTCAGCGCGGAGGTTATCATGTCTACACGACGATAGATAAAGATGTATACTCCATCATGCGTGAGATCGGAAGCAACGAAAAAAACTTTGCTCCTTATAGCGAGGTTAAAGGTCTTGAGCAAATTGCGGGGATCATATTAGATCACAAGACCGGAGCTATTATCGGCATGTTAGAAGGCCGTGATTTCTATGAAGAGCAAATGAACTTTGCTACACAAATGATCCGTCAGCCAGGTTCTACGATGAAGACGCTCGCTGCATACTTACCAGCAATTGATAAAGGGATTATTGGCCCAGCGAGCATTATTGATGACGCACCTCTTATTTTGAAAGACGGACAAAAGGGTTATCATATTCCGATGAACGTAAATCGTAAGTTCACTGGACTCGTAACAGCACGTGAGGCACTTAACCGTTCCCTTAACTTGCCGGCCTTGAAAATTTTCAACGAAGAAGTGAAAATCGAAGCTGCTTGGGATTTCGTTAAGGAGCTTGGCATTACGACACTCCAACCTGAAGATGCCTATTCCAAAACTGGTGTAATTGGCGGTTTGCGACTTGGTGTATCCGTTGAAGAGATGACAAACGCTTATGGAGCAATTCCGAACGAAGGCGTTTTCCAAGATGCATATATGATTGAGAAAATTACGGATGCTGATGGCAAAGTTATTTTCGAGCATAAACAGCAGCCTAAACGTGTGTTTTCTGAACAAACTGCTTTTCTTATGACAGATATGTTGAAGACGGTCATTTCGAGCCCTAGAGGTTCTGGTAATGCTGTTTCCAAACAATTTAACCAATATGGAAAAATTCCTGTAGCAGGTAAAACAGGCTCTACACAAAGTTATGGAGATGTCTGGTTTATGGGTTACACACCTGACGTTACACTCGGTGTTTGGGCAGGTTACGAAGAGCAAGTCAACGCCCTGTCCAACAATGGTCGAACAAGAGCACGTGTGATCTGGACGCAAATTATGAACAAGCTAACGGAAACGAAACCGGAGTTGTTCCCTACGAAAGACTTTGCGAAGCCAGATGGAATAGTAAAAGCATCTGTTTCCAGTGCAAGCGGCCTCTTGCCTAGCAGCTTATCAAGAGAAGCAGGCATGGTCGTAACGGATTGGTTTAACAAAAAACATTTGCCTAAGAAACAAGATGATGCTTTAGTAAACATGAAGCTCATTACATTTGAAGGTATTAATTATGTTCCAAACGAATTAACACCGACAGATATGTTGAAAGAAAAAATAGTCGTTAAACGCAAGAAGCCGCTTGATGAGCTGATGGATGAGATCAAAGCAGCTCAGTCGCGGTTACCTGCAAGTAGCAGGAAGCCATTGAGCGTTTATGTTCCAGCAGATGCAGAAAAAGCTGCACCATCCAAAAAGGATCCGAGAGTTGACGATGGTGCTTTGCCAGCACCACCTAATGATGTGAAGCTTCAATCATCGGGAAGCGGCAAAATTACCATTACGTTCACCGACAGTAAATCAGCTGATGTTGTAGGGTATCGACTCTATCGCGCGTCCAATCAAGCTGCATATACCAAAGTAGGTGAATCCTTATTACTTGGTGATGAGTACAAAATAAACTTTAATTCGTCCAAGAACGAATATGCTACCTATTATGTAGTTGCTGTTGATGTGGTTGGCAAAGAATCAACGCCAAGCGCTATCGTTTCTTACGGCACAAGCCCTACCGTTCCTGAAACGCCTGATATCCCCGAAATTCCTGGATTACCTGGTAATACTGGTAGCGAAACAGGAACCGAAAACGGATCAGAAACTGGATCAGAAGGCAGCGTAACAGGAAGTGTACCAAGTGCACCAACAGGACTTCAAATTGAAGACTCAGAATTGAGTGTAATCGTCAGTTGGTCAGCCAATTCTGTATCAGATCAAGTTTTTCAATACCATATTTATTATAGTGCAGCAGGTGAAAATGCCTTTACTAAAATAGGTACGACAACACAGACTAGTTTCGAGCATCCTACGCAATTTGCATCAGGCACATATTACGTAATCGCCGAAAATAGTACAGGGTTATCTACGTCCTCACCGAAAATAACAATCGGCGGTGAATAATCGCTAGCAAACATAGAGCCTACATGCGCCTCAAATGCGCCTGTAGGCTCTTTGCATCTTATGTAACCCCGAAGTTCGTAGTTAAAAGAAAAATCCATCAGAAGCCGTCTCACGACTCCTGATGGATTTTCAATCATTAATCTTCGATTGTAGATAAATCACCTGTCGGCAGGTTAAGTTCCCATGCTTTTAGAACACGTCTCATAATTTTACCACTACGCGTCTTAGGCAGCTTATCCTTAAACTCAATTTCTCTTGGCGCCGCATGTGCGGATAAGCCAATCTTCACGAATTGAGCAATGTCCTTCTTCAGTTCTTCCGAAGGCTCATATCCTTCACGAAGTGCGATAAACGCTTTAATAATTTCACCGCGCAACGGATCTGGTTTCCCAATAACGCCAGCTTCCGCAACTGCTGGATGTTCTACTAGCTTGCTCTCAACCTCAAATGGGCCAACACGTTCGCCTGCTGTATTGATTACATCGTCAATTCGGCCCTGGAACCAGAAATATCCATCTTCGTCCATATAAGCTGAATCTCCTGATACGTACCAACCTTCTAAACGGAAGTACTCCTCGTATTTTGCAGGGTTATTATAAATTTTGCGCATCATCGATGGCCATGGTGTACGAATAGCCAAATTACCCATTCGGTAAGGAGGCACTTCTACTCCGTTATCATCGATAATTGCAGCTTGAACACCTGGTATCGGCTTGCCCATTGAACCTGGTTTAATATCCATACTTGGATAATTACAGATCAATTGACCGCCAGTTTCCGTCATCCACCATGTATCATGAATACGTTGATTATACACTTTCATTCCCCAACGAACGACTTCTGGATTAAGCGGTTCGCCAACGCTCAGAACATGACGCAGAGTAGATAGATCAAATTGCTTCGACAAATCATCCCCTGCTCCCATCAGCATACGAAATGCTGTAGGTGCACTATACCAAACAGTTACTTTAAACTTCTGTATAACAGAATACCAATCACTAGGACTAAAGCGGCCTCCACGAACAACATTGGTAGCACCATTCAGCCAAGGAGCAAATATACCATATGACGTTCCTGTCACCCAACCTGGGTCAGCCGTACACCAATAAATATCATCTTCTTTCAGATCAAGTACAGCTTGACCTGTGAAAAGGTGCTGAACCATCGCATTCTGAACATGGAATACGCCCTTCGGCTTGCCTGTTGAACCAGATGTATAATGTAAAATAAGACCGTCTTCACGACCAAGCCATTCAATCTCTGCTTCTTCAGAAGCTTTGCTCATCTCTTCTTTATAGTTAATGATGCCATCGCTGCTTTCAACATCTTCGCCAAAAACAATGATATGCTTAAGCAGTGGAAGTTCATCGCGTTTGATGCGATGTAACAATGCAGGCGTAGTAACGATTGCTGTTGCCGCACTGTCTTGCAGTCTATCTTTAACCGCTGTCTCCATAAAAGCTTCAAAAAGTGGACCTATAACTGCACCGATCTTCAAAGCGCCTAAAACGCTAAAATAAAGTTCCGGCGTACGTGGCATAAATATAAATACGCGTTCGCCCTTACCAACGCCTAATTGGCGAAGAACATTAGCGAATCGATTGGATTGCTTGCTTAGTTGTTCGAAAGTGTACGATTCATCTCGTTCGCTATCACTATAATAAAGTGCAGTTTTGTTGCCCTTTCCTAGCTCGACATGGCGATCAATCGCTTCATACGCCATATTCACCTTTCCTGTTTCATACCAGCTGAACTGCTGCTCAACTTGTTCCCATTGGAATGATGCTGATGATTCTTCGTAGTTTTTTAAGTTTGGATTTGTCGCTGAAGTTGGAATACGCTCTTGATGCAAGTTGATCATTCTATCACTCTCCCATCAAATCTCTCGTTATATAATTACGGAATGCGCTTTCAAAAATCAATTATTATTATACCACAATATGTTTCCTTTCGACTACGCTTTTCATTTTCTTGATTGTTTGTTATAAAGAATAGTAGGAAATACTCATTTTGACGGAAGAAACAATCAGTTTTCTCGACAGTTGAGACGAAAGGGGACCCTAGAAATGGAGCACCGCAAACTGCTGCAGAGAGAAATGATCACTATAAACGATCATCGAGAACTCATAATAGAAGGACCCGTCCCGCCAAGCAGACTTACCGACTATCACATGCATCCGTCACTAGATGCTTTTCGCAGGCCAAAAGAGCAACATGAAGCTCTTGTAGAGATTGCAGCTTTAGAAGAAGGGCGAATAATACTTGTACGTGAAGAAAACCTCATTGTAGGATATGTAACTTTTCATTATCCGGATGAGCTGGAGCGCTGGTCAGAAGGCGGCATGATCGATTTGGTAGAGCTAGGAGCAATCGAGGTCGCAAATGAATTCCGAGCTCATGGACTTGGCAAGCGGATGATTCAAATGGCTTTTGCAGAAGAGCAGCTTGAGAACGTCATTGTATATACAACGGAGTATTATTGGCATTGGGATTTAGAAGGCACTGGACTTAATGTTTGGGATTATCGAAAAATGATGGAAAATGTAATGAAATCGGTGGATATGATCTGGTATGCCACTGACGATCCCGAAATATGTTCCCATCCCGCTAATTGCTTGATGGTTCGTATTGGCAAGGAAGTACCTCTCCAGTCTATCGAGAAATTCGATCAGGTTCGATTCCGAGGACGATTCATGTACTAAGCCAACTATTTATCCATGAAAGGATATGAGCTCAGAATGGTATCAAATGCTGTTTTCATACATCATTGCGATTCATCAGGCTATAAATTTCATGACGATCATCCCTTCGATCCTATCCGTCAACTGCTAACGATCGATTTGTTAAAAGAATCGAATGCGCTAACGGATGATGATATTGTCTCCCCAGATTATATCATCGATGAAGAGATGTTGTCTCTCGTTCATCGGGACGATTACATCCAGGCAGTCAAACAATTAAATAACGAAGATGATCCTCGGCGGAAATCTGTGCTTGCAGAGCAATATGGTATTCAGACTGAAGACACACCATTTTTCGAAGGACTGCACCAAGCTGCTTCTGCTATCGTAACAGGCTCAGTCGCTGCTGCTGAATCCGTCATGTCCGGTCAATCGCTTCATGCCTTCCACCTCGCAGGTGGTCTACATCACGCCTTTCCGGACAAAGCTTCAGGCTTCTGCGTCTATAATGACGCAGCTATTGCGATTAAACATATTCGCAAGCAGTATAACGCTCGTGTGCTCTATGTAGATACCGATGTTCATCATGGCGATGGTGTGCAATGGGTATTTTATGACGATCCTGATGTTTGTACATACTCTATACACGAAACTGGTAAATATCTATTTCCGGGAACAGGTTATGCGTATGAAAAGGGTTTGGACAAAGGCTTTGGAGCAACATTTAACGTCCCTTTAGAGCCATTTACTGAAGATGAATCTTGGCTGGAAAGCTTTGATGTTACTATTCGAAAAGTTATTGCTTCATTTAAGCCGGATGTAATTATTAGTCAACATGGCTGCGACGCTCATGCCTACGATCCACTATCTCATATCCATTGCAGCATGCGCATCTACAAGCAAATTCCCGCTATTCTCCATGAACTTGCACATACGTATACAGGCGGTAAGTGGATTGCATTAGGTGGCGGTGGCTACGACATCTGGCGCGTTGTGCCACGTGCTTGGTCGTTAGTATGGCTTGAGATGTCAGATCATCCGCTAGCCGCCTTAATTGGGGAAGATAAGCCTGTCACGTTGCCTTCTAATTGGCTCCAGCAATGGCAGAGCAAAAGTCCTGTCGATCTTCCGCCAAATTGGCTAGATTGTGATGGCGATATATCCTCTATTCCAAGGCGAGACATTATTACGGAACAAAATCGCAATACCCAAGCTATTGTCATTCAGGACTTATAACTCAAATAATATTTTTGCACATAAAAAGAGCAATCGATTCGGCGTCAAAGCCACAATCGATTGCTCTTTTTTATATATTAAAAGTGCTTAACCATCTCATCAATCATTTGGAATGAATTGTTTGACGCTTGAATCGTAAATTCAGTAAAGTTAACGTGAGCAGAACCATCCGCTTTATCAGACATGGAACGAATGATGACAAAAGGAACACCATTCATTTCGCATACTTGAGCAACAGCTGCCCCTTCCATCTCCGCACATGCGCCTTGCAGCGTATTGTGCAATTGCTCCACAGTCTCACGGCTTGCTATAAACTGATCCCCAGACAACACTTTACCCCTCAAGCTGCGACCTGGGAAAAGTCGTTCACTAGCTTCTGAAGCAAGTGCGACTAAACGCGCATCAGCAACAAACTCCGAGTTAGAATGGAACGGTATTTCGCCTTTGGCGAAACCAAGCGGCGTACAGTCCATATCATGCTGAATACAGCTCGTAGAAATTACAATATCACCAATATTTAATGTTGGATCAAGTGCACCTGCAACTCCAGTAAATAATACTTCATCTGCACCGGCATCAAGCAGTAATTGTGTACACACAGCAGCATTTACTTTACCAACACCTGATTTGCAATAGATGATTGGCTTACCATGAAATGTACCTTCATAATACGTGATTCCAGCTTTTTTATATTCCGACGTTACGTTAACATGCTCATGAAGCAATTTAATTTCTTCAGCCATAGCGCCGATTATTCCAATTTTCGTAATTGACATGCTCTTAGATTCCTCCAACCGATTGCCGAACAATAACCTCATGAGGCAATACAACTCTAGATTGTTCGACATTTTCCTTCTTCATTAACTTAGTCAATAGTCGCATCGATACAGCACCAATATCATACATTGGCTGTGCTACAGCAGTAAGCTGCGGTCTAACCATGGACGCCATGCGGCTATTGTCGACGCTAATTACTGATATATCGGATGGTACTTGCAGCCCAGAATCCTGAATGCAATGAATCGCGCCAATTGCCATTTCATCCGTTGCTGAGAATACAGCTGTAGGACGTTCCGCTTGATCTATAAAATATTTCATAGCTTCAGCACCCGACTCATATCGGTAGTTACCGATACGAACTAACGAATCATCGTAAGCAATTCCAGCAACCTCTAGAGCACGCTTGTATCCTTGGAATCTGGCAAAGCCGTTCGATGGATCTTGTAAGGTTCCGCTAATCATAGCAATTCTCTTATGACCTTGTCCGACCAGTTGCATTACTGCATCATGCGCTGCAGCTTCATGATCGATATCAACCGATGGAATTTGGTTATTGTCATCGCTTGTCGCACATAGCACTATCGGAACATTTGCAGTTCTGAAAGCTTGCAAATGCTCTTCAGTTACTGCACCACCCATAAAGAGTAGGCCGTCTACTTGTTTTTCAAGCAATGTATTGATAACTCTAATTTCTTTATCTTTTTTCTTATCTGCGTTACATAAAATAATATTATAATGATACATATTCGCAATATCTTCGATTCCACGTGCTACTTCAGCGAAAATAGCATTCGAAATGTCAGGGATAACAACTCCTACGGTTGTTGTTTTTTTACTTGCAAGACCTCGCGCAACAGCATTAGGACGATAGCCCAGACGCTCAATCGCTTCGAATACCTTCTTTCGTGTTGCTGGCTTCACGTTAGGATTATTGTTCACAACCCTGGAAACCGTAGCCATGGATACTCCTGCTTCTCTTGCTACATCATAAATAGTTACCGTCACGGATTCCCTCTCCATTTGCTCCAAATTTTATTTCTTTCGTACGCCTCAGATAAACGTAATGATACGACAAAATATTACTTTTCGCAATGTTCATGCCGACTGAGCCGCATGACGACAGGGTTTGGAATCCATTTTTCGACATATAGCAAGGACTAAGACCACTTCATACCTATAGATGATTTGACAGGATAGTTACACCTTCATCGAACATTATGTATACAGTGATTTTCCGCTAAGTTGTTGAAGTCTTTTGTTTATCTCCGCAATCCACACTTCGTCATTAAGCCCTTGAGCCAGTATATATATATCCAAAAGCATATTAATCCGTTGCTCAATCAGCACCTGTACTTCTTGGCTGTTAGGCAGATTTTTGTTTAGTTTTGCTTCTACTAACAAATCTGCCCATTCATTGCACTCATTAAACAATAATGTCCCTTTGCTCGGTTCTGCACCAAGCTGAGCGATAAGTCCAGTCAAATCGGGCTTCACTTCAGGAATAACTTCGCTTCTGCTACAGGCTATACAGGAAAAGATTGGAACATTATCAATTTCCACCTTCCCAGAATAGATGACAGTACGCAGCTTAATTGTCATCATCACGCCACAGGAACATTTCTTTTGCAAGTTGGTCAGCTCCTTCTCATAGCGGCTGAAGCCACTATCTTCCCTACCCAAATTTCGATGAGAATGAGAGAACTATTCGACCTTTTTTGTCAAAACTCCTGCTTTTTTCTACTATGTAATTTTTACTACTGTGCTCAGCCTTTTTCTCTACAAGAAGTATTTTCTCCAGACACGTCGAATAAACGGAATAGATCCAGCAATAACCCAAATCGTTGCACCAATTAAATCATTACGAACATCCGTCATATCCATCATACGACCACCAACAAACGATTGGTGAATTTCATCAGTTACTCCATACAACCCGCATAACACAATAATAACTATTTTCATAAATAAGCGTTCTGAACGTGCTCCAAAACCAAAATCGAGTGTTGCAGCTAATATGAAATATGAGACAAAATGACCCCAGTTAAAATCAGTCATCCAAGGAAACCATTTTTGGAATAGAGGCAATACGGAACCGAGCTCATCTCCAGTACGAGACGATAAAATAAATATGACAGCCATCCACAGTATGGCAGGTAGGAAGCGAAGCAATTGACGCGATATAATGCTCTTCTTTTGGGTGCTTATTTGATTCATGGTTACTCCTTCGTTACAATAGAGATGGTATAGCACTTATGAATAGGGAGGGAATTAGAATGTCCTTGCAAAATAAAACCGTCATCTGCTTGCTAGACGATGAGTTTGAGGATTTAGAGTTATGGTATCCTGTCTACCGCGTTCGTGAAGCTGGAGCAACTGTTCTCTATGCAGGTCCTGAGAAAGGCAAGACGCATATTGGCAAATATGGCGTTCCTGCTGTCGCTGACTTGTCCTTCGATGAAGTAAACAGCGAAGATATTATCGGAATTCTTGTACCAGGAGGCTGGGCTCCTGACAAATTAAGACGTTATCCAAAAGTACTTGAGCTCGTAAAAGAACTGGATGCTGCCAATAAACCAATTGGACAAATATGTCATGCAGGTTGGGTTCTCATTTCTGCCAAAATATTAGAAGGTCGCAAAGTGACTTCTACACCTGGTATTCGAGACGATATGGAAAATGCAGGTGCTACTTGGTTTGACGAAGCTGTCGTTGTAGATGGTAACCTTATCTCTGCAAGAAGGCCACCAGATCTTCCGCCATATGCAAAAGCATTTGTTGATGCACTGGAACAGCGAATGGTCTAACCATTCGCTGTTTGTGCGTCTACGCTCTGACTAAACAATTCAAGCTTCTTAATAATTTCGGAGCTAGTACGACAGTGACGCAATTCCTCAAAAACAACTTTGCTCTCACCTTGGTATGTGCTTAGTAGTCGTTCCTTAACTGGAAGTATCGAATGCGCAGACATACTAAGTTCATCTACATCTAGACTGAGCCAGATTGGTAATGCACGAAGGTCTCCGGCTAATTCACCGCAAACACTTATCGTAATTCCATTGTTTTTGGCTGCCTCCGCCGTTTGAGTAAACATTCGAAGCAACGCAGGGTGAAACGGTTCATACAAATGTGATATTTCTTCGTTCATTCGATCAACAGCCAATGTATACTGAATTAAATCGTTTGTGCCAATACTGAAAAAGTCAACTTCCTGAGCCAACAAATCAGCTATCATAACAGCTGCAGGAACCTCTATCATAATGCCAACTTTCATACCCTTATCATACGGAATACCTTCTTGCTCCAGCTCATCCTTCGCTTCTCTTAAAAGTTCATTAGCGGCACGAACTTCATCCACAGAAGATATTAATGGGTACATTAGTTTAACTTGTCCATAATAGCTGGCCCTCAATATCGCTCGTAATTGTGTTTTAAAAAGATCTTTACGGACGAGTGAAATCCGAATGGCTCGATACCCCATAAATGGGTTGTCTTCTTCCGGCAATTCGAAGTAGTCAAGCTGTTTGTCTCCGCCAATGTCAAGCGTACGTATGACAAGTGGTTCGCCTCGCAGCTTCTCAGCTACACTCCGGTATACCTCATACTGCTCCTCTTCCTTTGGGAATCGGTTACGGTCCATATATAGAAACTCCGTGCGGAATAAACCTACACCGCTCGCTCCACTCGACAACGCAATCTCAAGTTCCTTAAAGGAACTTATATTTGCACCAAGTCGCAACCATTTACCATCCGGCGTTTCAGAGCGATGATTAGCAAAATGCATCAACTTCTTCTTCGCTTCTGCCTGACGACTATGTAACTCGTTATAATGATCAATAATGGATTGCACAGGCTCAATATAAACGGTGCCGTCTCCTCCATCAATGACGATGGTTTGACCCGTTATAATCGAATCATCTAGACTCGGCTCAATACCAACGACTAACGGTATACCTAGTGCCCGAGCCATAATTGATGAATGGGAAGTAGTGCTTCCAGTGAGCGTTACAATCCCCAGCACATGGTCTGGATTGATATGAGCCAATTGGGAAGGAGATAATTCTTTTGCAATGAGAATAAAGGGCTGTGTATCTGCAGGCAACGTAATTTCCGGAACACCAAGCAAGTGTTTAAGCAGTCTATTGCCGACATCTTTAATGTCGAGCGCACGTTCCTTCATGTAATCATCATCTAACAAATCGAACATCGTTACAAAATGATCAATTGCTTCCTTCACAGCAACTTCGGCTGCTTTATATTGCCGCTGAATGATACCCTGAATCTCATTCATAAAGACAGGATCATCTAATATAGCGATATGAGCATCAAAAATATTCGTTTCTTCTGAGCCTACTACTTCCCTGAGCTCATCTTTTATTTGCTCAATCTCATGCTTGGAGGAGCGAATACCTTCATATACTCTCTCAAACTCGCGAGCAAAATCAGAAACGTCAATTTTGTGCTCGGGAACTTCCCATTCCCAATTCGGCAGTACAAATGCTCTCCCGATCGCGATACCTGACGAAGCGCCAATACCCTGAATCATTGTGTTTCCCCTCCACCATTGCTCTCTTTAAGTACGACTGACATAACCGAAGACTGACCTTTTTTTACCGCTTTAAATGGTGCATAGCGCCATGAAAGAACCTTATCGGAGTTAGTAATGACCATCGGTGTAGCTAATGACTTGCTTTCTTTTCGCACTTTCTGCAAATTAAAGCGGATCAGAAGCATGCCTGGTGTAACTTCATCGCCCTCTTTGACGACTGCCTGGAAAAAGGACTTTCCAGCCAAGTGCGACGTATCAATTCCTATATGTAGCAGCACATCCAGCCCTTCGGGCGTCTTAATGCCTATCGCATGCATCGTTGGATAGATATGAATAACTTTACCCATAACAGGTGACACCAATTCACCTTTATCAGGCAAAAATGCAACCCCTTGTCCTACTAGCTTCCCAGCAAAGATAGGATCTGGAACTTCATCTAATGGAATCATTCGACCTTGCATCGGAGAGTGAAACAACACCTGTGCTTGATCACGATGTATAGCTTTAATCATTGCTTCGCGAATAAGTTCGGAGTATGTACCGAATACCACCTGCACATGACCACCACCAAGTCTAATTACGCCTGCAGCACCTAAGTTGCGAAGGGAATTGACATCAATAATCTTCTCATTTGTTACCTTCAAACGAAGACGAGTAATACACGATTCCATCTGCACAATATTATGTTTACCGCCAATAGCTTGAAGGATAAGGGGAGCACGGTATGGAATATCACCAGCCCATTCATCAAGCTGAGAACCTTCCTCACGTCCTGGCGTTGGAATACGGAATCTGCGTATCGCCCAGCGGAATAAGAAATAATAAAACAATCCGACGACGATGCCTATTGGAATAATAAGCCAACCACGAGTGGCCAGATGCTGGTTGATTGTAAAATCGATCGCACCCGCAGAAAACGAAAAGCCATGCCTGATACCAAGTTCAAATGTTACCCACATAATGAGTCCTGACAATAAGGAGTGAACAACATACAAATAAGGTGCTACAAACAAAAAAGCAAATTCGACTGGTTCAGTTACACCTGTAAGAAATGACGCAAGAGCAGCATACAGAAACGTTTTACGAATTTTCGGCTTCAAATCTTCGCGCGCTTCATGAATAATCGCAAATGCAATA
This sequence comes from Paenibacillus sp. L3-i20, assembly GCF_022180385.2. Classification (GTDB taxonomy): domain Bacteria; phylum Bacillota; class Bacilli; order Paenibacillales; family Paenibacillaceae; genus Pristimantibacillus. The sequence continues at coordinate 271,503 of NZ_BQME02000002.1, read as the reverse complement.
GCCGGAAGTGCAAACATCATTGTAGGGTAAAGCCCTGCCATGAATGCACCCGCCGATGGGTCTCCGGCAAAAAAGCGCGGCAAATCTCCATATACGATATTGCCCGCTTCCGTCTCGTATCCGCCAATCTGGAACCAGAATACGTGATTAACGAGATGATGCAGACCAAACACCACTAATATACGATGAACAAATCCATACAGGAACACTCCAAAACCGCCGCCAGATGCTACAACTTCGCCCAGCTCAATCATCAGCCCTTGTAAATATGGAGCTATATTGACCATTCCTATGGCAAATAGAAAAGAAATTAAGCTTACAAATAGAGGTACAAATCGTGGCCCGCCAAAAAACTGTATGTACTCAGGCAACTTTAAGTCCTTAAATCGTTCGTGACTATATCCAGCTGCAATACCTATAATAGCTCCAATCATTATCGTTGGCTGGATTTCGGTACTGGATGTACCAATTACCCCTGTATAAATGATCATTCCTACTAGCGACGCCATTCCTGCTGCTAAAGCATTACCACTTAATCCAAGTGCGATGCCAACCGAGAATATATATGGCAAATACAAAAAAATTACTTCGCTTGCTGCACGCAAGTGTTCCGACATACCCGGCAATCCTATGTAATCCCAAGGCAACTGACTTAGGCTTAAAAATACGGCTGCTCCTGGAAGCACTATCATCGGCAGCATGAAAGCTCTTCCCAACTGCTGCAGGCTCCCTATGAAAGTCATTTTTAACCTCCTAAAACGTTTTACATAGTAAAACGTGACTTCGTAAGCATCATCTTAGTTTTACATAGTAAAACGTGACTTCGTAAGCATCATCTTAGAATATACAAAATGCAACTTTCCATGGCAATTCTGAATGTAACAAGCATTAGGTCTATTTCGATGTTAAGCCCTTGTTCCACATTTGTCAAAGTAAAAAGACGAGCCGAATAGGCCCGCCCTGTCGATGATTCTGTTCCCTGATTTATAATAATGACTATCTTGTACCGCCAAAATTATTCGAATTATTACTGCTTGTTGATTGCCAGCCATAACGCGAAATAACAGGACCTGCTTGCTCATAAGCATTTGTCGCTTGATAAACTGGGTTAAGCGGCGTGTTCGAGTGTGCTTGTCCCGTACCATAGCTATGAGAAGCACTATTCGACTGATACCCTCTCGGCTCCGCTGCTTGATATGACTGATGCTGGGAGCTATTGTTACCTGTTGAAGGCTGATAAAGTGAATGCTGAACATAGTTGTTTTGGTTTTGACTTTGACTATAGCCATGTTGCTGTCCTTGGTAATGATCCTGGCTATGACTATTCCCTTGACCTTGGCTCTGATTATGACTGTAGTTCTGTCCCGCTTGATAGCCCACATGCGAGATGGCAGGAGCAGTATTCGTATAGCTTGCGGAACCTTGCTGGGAATAACTTGGAGCCGGATGATGTGTAGTGAACGAATGGTTCGAAACTGCCGGTTGCGAAATGGAATGATAGGATGGCGAATGCTGTGTAATACCGCCATACTGCCCTGCATTCGAATGTTGGTAACCACTGGATGAGTTGTTCACAATTGATTGTGATTGCCCTCCATTAAAGGTAGGCGCAGACAATTGACCTTGATAGTGGGATTGTACATAACCGGATGAATCATGCTGATCCCTATTTCCATTCAAGATGCTCTGCTGACCTTGGAAGTTAACCGGCTGTTGCGAAAATTGATTCACGTTGTGTCCTCCTTGGAATAAGAGCTAGAGTCTTTAGAGTCATGAAACCGCAAATTTATCTCAGTCTTGCGGTTAGTCATCTGAAGCCTTTCTTATTGTGGAGAAATCGGATCGAAATTATTACCGTCAGCTTTTGGCTTTTCCACCAGGAAGAAGAATGGAATCCTCTACCTTAATGCAACGATCCATAATGACCGTTAAACCGCCATCATGTGCAATTTTTGCGGCATCATCATTGGATACGCCAAGTTGAAGCCAAAGTGTCTTTGCACCAATGGAAACAGCTTCCTCTGCAATGGGTGGTGTATGCTCGCTGCGCCGGAACACATTGACAATATCAACGGGAACTGGAATTTCTGCGAGAGTAGCATAACTCTTTTGCCCCAATATCGATTCTGCATTAGGATTAACAGGAATAATCGTATACCCTTTTGCTTGCATCGCCTCTGAAACCATGTAGGATACTCGCTCCGGATTATCAGAAAGTCCTACAACTGCAACGACGTCACTACCGCTCAATATTTCCTTAATTTGTTCCCGTGCCGGATTTTCGAAAGTCATACATGCACCTCGTTTCCATTGATTGAGCTTGATCTAGTCAAGCAAATATTAATGCGAATCCCCATCTATCCACTCAACATTTGCACCCAACGCCTTCAAGTGGTCAAAATAGATTGGGTACGATTTAGCTACATGATGTGCATCATGGATACGGATTGGATTTTTGGAACGTAACCCAACAATCGTAAGTGCCATAATGACACGGTGGTCATAATGAGCATTAATATCTACGCCGCCTTCAACTCCCTCAGGACGTCCATGAACAATAATTTCACTCTGAAGCTCCTCAACGTTTGCCCCTGCCTTGCGAAGCTCGTTCAAATAATCGGTAATGCGGTCGCATTCCTTATAACGTAGATTCTCAACGTTATAAAAGCGTGAAGTCCCTTCTGCAAATACAGCTGCAGCAACCATCGCCAAAACAGCATCCGTTGCATGATCACCATCAAATTCGACTGCTTTGAGCTTTCCATTACCTTTTACATGAACGATATCGTTCTCGTGAGTCAGCGGAACCTCCATCATACGAAGTACATCAACTACAGCACGCTCACCTTGTTTACTATTCTCAACTAAACGATGTACGATTACATCGGATTCCGTAACAGCTGCTGCAGCAAGAATAGCAGCAGACCCAGGATAATCCCCTTGAACAGAATACGTCTTAGCTTCGTAGTTTTGACGTCCTGGTACACGGAAGCTCATGTAATCCTCATCAGCGTGAATGACAATACCTGCTTGCTCCAACACTTCTAACGTCTGACCAACGACAACTTTCGATTTCAGATCGTGAAGCACCTCAATTACACTGTCTTCTTCCAAAAGTGGTGTCAAAAACAACAATGCACTCAAAAACTGTGAACTGATGTTTCCTGATACTTTAATATGTCCGCCTTTTGGTTTGCCGCCTTTAATGGTAATAGGAAGCTTGCCTTCATTATGCTCAATAGTTACGCCCATGTTGCTTAGAGACTCAATTAAATCATGATGCGGACGTTTACCAAGAGAATCCGGGTAGCGATTGACGAAAGTGAGATCTGGACATAATGACGCTATCGCCATCAGAAAACGTAATACTGCACCCGCGTTACCGACATCCAGTTGCTCAACTGGCTTAGGATTGCGACCAAAACCAGTTATAACGATTTTTTCATCATCTTCTTCTACAATTGCTCCAAGATCTCGAATACAACGGCGCATCGCATCGCTGTCTTCGCTATGAGCTGGGTAATAAATAGTACTAGTTCCCTCTGCCAAAGCGGCTACAAGTAAATATCTAGTCGTATAGTTTTTGGAGGAAAGAGCCCCAATTTCACCCTTAAGCCGGGGAGTCGGCGTTACGATAACGTCCATCTTTAATTAATCTCCTTCTACTTCGATTTATTGGATGAGGAATAATGATGCCATTCTCTCACAATATTAGCTACAACATCTTCTACAGAAAGCTCTGTTGTATCAATTGCCATATGCGCAAAGTCGTATGCTGTTTTTCTTTGCTCAAGCAAGCTATATACTCGATTTTTAACATCACCATTTAGTAATGGTCGAGATTCATCGTTAATTACTCTGGAAATAATTTGATCAGGACTTGCTTTAAGTGCTACAACATAACCTTTTTCCAGCATCACTTTACGATTAATTTCTCGCAGCACCGCACCACCGCCTGTGGCTATGACTGAAGAACCGGGATTCGTCAAAAGCCCGTGGAGCACTTGACTTTCAATTTCTCGAAAGTTCTCTTCACCCTTGTTCTCAAAAATAGTCGCGACCGTTTTATTTTCTACTCGCTCTATCTCTTCATCAACATCAACACGAATACAACCTAGTTGCTCTGCAAGCAATCGGCTAACACTTGATTTACCCGTACCCATGAAGCCAATTAATATCAACTTGTCGCAAAATTTGGATTCCATTGCGTTTTTCCACCTTTTAATGCGTTTTACTCTACTTTTCTCCCACATCATATCATTTTTTTTCATATGGAGGGTATAAAAAAGTGAGTTAAGCCGTATGGATGATAAAGATGCACATGTCATGCATATTCCAAGATAGGAGTGACACTACAATGACCAGCGAATCCAATGCCCGTACCACTGATCCTACTGAGCTTAGAATACGACGAATATTAGATTCTGAATATCCACTTTGTCGAGACGATGTCGTATGGATGCTCGGGTTTATCAAAAAAAAGGTGGCTGACGAAGATCCATCCTTAATGGATCTGTCGCAGCCACGATTGATGCAAAATTTCCTATCCTTTGCCGAAGCAGCGATGGCCCTTATTCAACGCAGGCATGCCTGCGACCAAGAGGCCGAGCGTCTGCGCGAATGGTTGAAACAAGCAGCGTACGGCATTATTCCAAAACGTTGACTTAAGATTGCAGCCAATTGAAGTGGAATGAACCTTCTTTATCCACACGTTTGAACGTGTGTGCGCCAAAGTAATCACGTTGCGCTTGCAACAGGTTAGCAGGCAAACGTTCTGTACGGTAGCTGTCGAAGTACGCAATTGCACTAGAGAATGCTGGTACAGGTACGCCGTTCGTAACTGCTGTTCCAATAACTTCACGCCATGCGCCTTGGTAAGCTTCTACAACGTCTTTGAAGTAAGGATCAAGCAATAGGTTACGAAGTTCTGGATCGCGATCGTACGCATCCTTTATGTTTTGCAGGAAACGGGCACGAATGATGCAACCACCGCGGAAGATCATTGCGATGTCGCCGTAGCGTAGATCCCATCCATACTCTTCAGATGCTGCACGCATTTGTGCGAAGCCTTGAGCGTACGAACAAATTTTGCTTGCGAACAAGGCTTTGCGAACTGATTCAATAAACGCCGCTCTGTCACCTTGGAATGGCACTTTAACTGGACCACTCAGTACTTTGCTTGCTGCAACACGCTCTTCCTTCATTGCTGACAAGAAACGTGTAAATACGGATTCTGTAATGATGGAAAGAGGTACACCTAGATCAAGCGAACTTTGGCTCGTCCATTTTCCAGTACCCTTTTGACCTGCTGAGTCCAAAATAACGTCAACCATCGGTTTGCCTGTCTCAGGATCATATTTCGAGAAAATATCACGAGTAATTTCGATCAGGTAGCTGTCAAGCTCACCTTTATTCCATTCTGTGAAAATGTTATGAAGCTCTTCTGTGCTAACATCCAACACGTTCTTTAGAAGGTCATAAGCTTCACATATTAATTGCATATCTCCGTACTCGATGCCATTGTGAACCATCTTCACATAGTGACCAGCACCATCAGGTCCAATGTATGTACAGCAAGCGTCTTCGCCAACTTTAGCAGAGATTGCTGTCAAGATTGGTTCAACAAGCTCATATGCGGACTTCTGACCACCAGGCATAATGGATGGTCCCTTTAGTGCGCCTTCTTCTCCGCCGGATACACCAGTACCGATAAAGCGGAAGCCTTTTGCTTCCAAATCTTTGCTTCGACGTTGTGTGTCAGGGAAATATGCGTTGCCGCCATCAATAATAATATCCCCTTGATCAAGGTGTGGTAAAAGGGAGTCGATTGTAGCATCTGTTCCCGCACCAGCTTGAACCATGATCAAAATTTTGCGAGGTACTTCAAGCGATTGTACGAATTCCTCGATCGTGTATGCAGCTACTAGATTTTTCCCTACGGATTCCTTAATCAAATCATCCGTTTTCTCACGGGAACGGTTAAACACAGATACCGTAAATCCTCTGCTTTCAATATTAAGGGCTAGATTTTTGCCCATGACAGCTAGTCCAATAACGCCGATTTGTTGTTTTGACATCTGGTTTTTTCCATCCTTCGTCATTTATTTAATCACAATAGCTATATTCTACTCTTTTTGAAGCCAGAAGAAAACCATTTGCAAGGGAAAAGTAGCCTAAGATACATCAGGAATTTTGAGTAATCTCAAAAGAATAACTTATACAAAGGAATGGTAACGTTTCCATTAAATTAGACAGACAAAAAAACGACCCTATACTCCGAAATAATGAACGGGTATACGATCGTTTAAAAAGCGTTGCCGACATTATTACTCATCCATTACAGCTCCAATTGAAGCATTTCTGATCGCAGAGCTACTAAGCGCTCCTTTGATAAAGTAACCGCTTCCTCATTTTTGTCCTCTAAAGCTTCGAATAAAACAGACAATTCATAATCGAGTTCGTATCTTAGAACTAGAGCCCTTTCTTCGGCCCTCTTCGATTGAAATGCCTTAATCATTTCCTCAATTGTGACGAATGGCTTCTTCTGATAAATAATACGATGTTCCATGCCCGACACCTCCACAAGTCGTATAATCTCACCGAACATAATACTCTCAATGACGATTTGACGATCTTTAATCCGCTTCACGACCGCATGTCCACGTGTGTCATTAATCAGTTTTTCCAGCAGCACAGATAACTTTTCATCTTTGATCACATAATCGCCTACAATTTTGTATCTGTTTTTCATGCGCTGGAAATGCAGCTTTACAAGCTTGCGCCCCGTCCGGATAGATACCAGAAACTGCCCCTCGGTCTCGCTCCAATATAAGGAGTATCCTTCCTGAATAAGATCACGGATGAGATTTTGGATTTGCCGACGTTCGAAACGCAGCTCCAAATTGCAATATTCAACTTCATAGCTTTTGTTCACGGCAATCCCTCCTCTTTTCCTTTGCATAACAATCCAAGTTGCAATTTAACTAAATCTTCTGAAAATTTGTTCTTATCAATATCTTATACTCCATCTTATGTAATGGCAACTTGGATTATTGACTAATTTTACAAGATGGCTAGATAAAATATAGAAAAAGGATAAGTTTCCTTATAAAACGAGCATGAAGACTGCTGGAAATGAGATTCGTTTTCACATTAAAACAAAAATAGAAAATTTGGTAATGATTATGATAAAATTATTTGGACATTACAGTAGCTAAGGAGGTAAGTTGAACGATGATATTTTTAAGTATTTTATTAGTCGTTGTTGGTCTAATCATGATATTTAAAACGTCTCTATTTTGGAAAATATCTGAGAAATGGACATCCGCAGATGGAACTGAACCCTCCGATCTCTATATCTTCAACACTCGATTTGGCGGAATAATGGTTTCTATTGCAGGTTCTCTCGGAATAGTTGCAACCTACATCTAGTAATTGCTACCTCCTCATAAACAATTACGATTATTCTCATGACATTCCATATTGTAAACATCGGTTTTCTCTACTGAATTATGCTATAATTATTATTAATAAATAGTAATTATACGTTCTATTAAAAGGAGCAACGACGATGACTACAATGACCACTTCTGCAGCCTCAGTGTTGCCGGGCTTCCATACAACTGATTTCGATGTGTTCCAGCTTCAAGGCTTAGAAGAACGAATGGCTGGAATCCAAACTCATATTCGTCCCAAATTTCAAGCAATTGGCGAGCGGCTTGCACTTGAGCTATCCCTCTTATCTGGAAATGAGATGTTCCTTCATATTGCAAAACACGCAAGACGTAAAGTTAATCCTCCTAAAGATACATGGCTTGCCCTCTGTAACAATAAACGCGGCTATAAAGCTCATCCTCATTTCCAACTTGGTCTATTCGACGATCATCTGTTTATATGGCTTGCACTTATTTATGAATTACCCAATAAAAAAGGGATCGCATCAACATTTTTGAACAATATCGACCAAGTGATGTCCACGGTTCCTGCTGATTATGTAATATCATATGATCATATGAAAAAGGATTGTGCCACTGTAGGTGAAATGACTCCTCAAGATTGGGAAACGTCACTTGGTCGCTTTCGTGATGTACAAAAAGTAGAGCTTTTAATTGGTCGTCATATCGCAATGGATGACGAGCTGCTGCAAGACGGTGATGCATTGCTCGATTTTACTGTATCAACGTATAAGCAGCTTATCCCTTTATATCATATGGCTTACACACGTTAATTAGAAAAGCTGCCCTCCCGTTCAAACGGTTGGACAGCTTATTTATATGATTTGAATTTAGTTTAATGAGAAGATGTCGCCGCTGCTTCAGCAGCGCCATCACGCTCTATTATTTTTCTTTGCTTTGCCGACTTGCGGAAAAATAGTAGCTCATACACACAAGGTACAATGATGAGTGTGAGCACAGTAGCAGCGGCAAGTCCACCAATAACGACTATCGCCAAACTTTGAGATACAATGCTTCCCGATTAGTGACTTCCAAATACGAGTGGCAGCATCGCACAAATTGTCGCTAGTGCCGTCATAATAATCGGTCTCATTCTAGTTGTAGCCGCTTCAATGAGCGCTTCACGTATCGGCATTGATTGTTCATTATGCTTCACTCTATCTATAAGTACGATAGCGTTAGTAACGACAATGCCTATGAGCATTAGTACGCCAAACATTGCAGTGAAGTCTGGAATAATACCCGAAATAAGAAGTGCTGTCACGGCCCCTATTGCTGCTAATGGCAATGAAATCATATATGAGTATCCTGTATTATATAACGTGCTTTTTAAGTGGCCTCCCAATACCATGAAGGACTTTTGGCTCGCTATAAAAGAATCTGTTTGTGCAGTAATAAGTTCAATTATATTTTGATTGAAGATAAGAAACAAGATTACTAGTGAGAAAACCAATTATGAAAGTAACCGTCACTACTGCGGTAATATAAATACGATTTTGAGGTTTTAAGCCAAGCTCAACAAAAAGATTAGAAAGCCAGAAAAGACTAATGTAAACTACAATTGCGAATATCCAAGAAGGACTTCCAAGTATCAAACGTGTCTTCATTGACTTCTTTTCGGAGTTCATTTTACCTCCTCCATTATTAATAGTCTCTCGGCAGTTATCGAGGCAGGTGGGAAAAGGCTTCTACATTTCCTTTAAAAAATTTAATTAATTGAATCAATTTCACACTCACATTATTCACGCTATAAATGGTGAGAAATCAAAAAAATCCTTGATCACTTAATGTAATGTATGTTCATTTAGCCGTTAGAATCTATCGTATCCGCATTTCTGAAGAGATGCTTCTAATATATGGTTACTACTTAGGTACAGCATCTTGATTATTTTGTCGTAGATCCACAATATGTTGTGATTTAAGTTAGTGTATTAGTAGAACTATATGACTACTATCGATTGTTCACAATCTATCAAATCTATATCTAGTACCCCAAATACCTATTTTTAATTCATACCCACAATATACCAACCTAATGGTACCTAAGTAGTAACAATATATGACTGATTTCTAGAACCAATTATTTTTTTATTCCGCTGTTAATTAATTTATGAACGTTCACTAAAAGTACTCTTACAGTTATATAACACTTAAAATACCTTACTGGTTGCACTTTTTCATTATGTAACTATTTGATTCTGAGCTGTGAAAATTTCCATAATAATTACTGAGCTCCAAACTATTTTATTATTCGCAAGTCACAAGATGTACTATTAATCTACAGCTATAAACCGAATAGACCTTGAAAAAGCACTCGTACTTTTTTGGAGAAGAACTTCGTTGTTCTGATATAAATAATGTTAGCCAAAAAGTTCTGCACCTTTTTCTGAGTGTCAAAAATGAAAAGGCACTTCCACAAAATTAGATTACTCTAACCATGAAGAAGTGCCCAAATTTCGCCGTTAATCATTCTAATTGTTACTTCGACGATGCAGCGGCTGCTTCCGCAGCGCCATCACGCTCTATTATTTTTCTTTGCTTTGCCGACTTGCGGAAAAATAGTAGCTCATACACGCATGGTACGATGATGAGCGTAAGCACAGTAGCCGCAGCAAGTCCACCAATAACGACTATCGCCAAACTTTGAGATACAATGCTTCCCGATTCGTGACTTCCAAATACGAGTGGTAGCATCGCACAAATTGTCGCTAGTGCCGTCATAATAATTGGCCTCATTCTAGTCGTAGCTGCTTCAATTAGTGCCTCACGTATCGGCATCGATTGTTCATTATGCTTCACTCGATCTATAAGTACGATAGCGTTAGTTACAACAATTCCAATGAGCATCAGTGCGCCAAACATCGCAGTAAAGTCTGGAGTAATGCCCGAAATTAAAAGTGCTGTCACGGCCCCTATTGCTGCTAATGGCAATGAAATCATAATAGCTAGCGGAGCTCGAAGCGTCTTAAAGGTCAAAACCATGATGAGATAAACAATTCCAATAGAGATTAGTGCCGTTGCACCAATATCAGCAAAATCGCTCATTTGATCCGCTGAAGCACCACCTACGGATATTTCTACACCTGCTGGTAGCTCAAGCTCCTTCGTAACTTTAGTGATATCTTCACCAACGATAGAAAGCTGCTTCGGATCGGCGCTCGCTGTTACACGAACGTAAGGCTTACCATCCAAATGATAGAACACACTTGGTTGTTCTGTACGAACTAGTTCAGCAACTTCTGATATCGGTACTGCCCCTGTAGCAGTCATAATAACAAGTTTATCCAAATCTGCTGCAGATTGTGGATTGGTAATAGGTTGTAGAATAACCGGTGTTTCACCTTCTTTTAATGACAAGGTACCGATTGGCATAGGATGAAGTACGCTTTGCAATTGCATCGCTACCTCTTCGCCTTTTGCAACCTCTGGGTTAATCTCGTATGTATAAACCGGCTTAACCGCTTCTTGATTGCTCTCTACCTTAAGAACCCCTTTAACAGGTACAATAGCTTCTGTTAATTTCTTTGCTGTCTCAGCAAGTAAATTGGGGTCATCACCCGTTACGTCTATGAAAACGGATGGAGGCCCACTACCCATAATCAAATCCGTTGTATTTGCTTGAAGTTCTGCTTCAGGGAAATCAGCCTGTTTAGCCGTTAGACGTTCTAAAAACAGCTCTGCATCTACATCAGCTTTAAGTTCGACAAGATAGCTAACTAATGTTGGAGACGTAACGTTGCCAAATTGCTCACCATCCGAGCTATTGCCAGAATCCATCGTAATCCACTCAACCGACTCATCTTTCATAATTAAACCCTCTAGTTTCATTCCACCTACTAAAACTTGATCAGTTGGTGTGTCGCTCGGATATTGCAATGTCACATTTAAATATTCAGCGCTAGAGGAATCAATAGCTCCCTTCGGCATAGTAACATATGCGCCAACCGATCCAACTAATAAAACGATCGCGATAAAAATAGGCAACCATTTGCGGCTTAAGTTCCATCTGAGGAATGCAGCAAACTTCGGCGAGCCGCTGTTCTCCTTCTCTTTTGTCCCCCGCAGTAATAATGCACTTAGAAGTGGTACTACTGTTAACGCAACAAGCAATGATGCTAGCAAAGAATATGTTACTGTAAGTGCGAATGGCAGCAGGAATGCTTGCAATGAACCTTTTAGCAATCCCATCGGCAAAAAGACGGCAACCGTTACAATTGTTGAAGATGTTATTGCGGATGCAACTTCTTTAGTTGCACTAATAATAAGGCTAACTGAGAAGGGCTCATTCTGCAGCCTTCTATAAATATTTTCGATAACTACGATACTGTCATCTACTAATCGACCTACTGCAACCGCCACACCGCCAAGTGTGATAATGTTAAGAGAAACACCAGAAAGTTGCAGCAAATATAATGTTATTGCAAGTGATAAAGGAATCGACACGATTGTGACAATAGTTGCCTTAACATTGCGCATGAACAATAAAATGATGATAGTAGCAAATAATGCTCCAAGAAGAACTTCTCTCAGCATACTATCTACCGCATGCACGACAGTGTCTGAGCTGCTAAGCATTACACTAGCCTCAATGCCAGCCATATCTTTATCCAATCTAGTTACTGTTTCTTCAATACCTTCACTTACCGAAACTGAGTTAGCATTAGCTGCTTTTGAAACGATAAACACAACAACTTCTTTACCGTTTTTGCGGCTCACATTTTCACTTTCGTTACTAAGCTCTACACTAGCAACGTCGCTAAGAACTTTACCGGGTGCGATAGGAAGTGACTTCAGCGTGTCTATATCCGTAATTTCATCCGTAATTGTTAGATTGGCGGATTGGCCATCTACAATTCGTTCACCAAGCGATGTGGAAACCCCTCTGCCCTGTAGAACAGTCATTAATGATTGAATCGGTATTCCAGTCTGAGATAACTTTTCACTATCTGGCGTAATCTTTACAACCGCATGTGATTGTCCGGAAACCGATATTCCTCCCGAACCTTCTACCTTCTGCAGCTCATTTTTTACCTCTACTAATTTTTTCTCTCGTTCTTGATCACTTATACTTTCATCGAACGAAATTGTCACCCAACTAATCGGGATCATCGACGTATTTAGCTGCAACACAAATGGTTTTATAACATTAGGCGGTAATTGAACAGCCGTAACAGCGCGCTCTACTTCGGCTTTTGCTTCCTTCATATTTGCTTTGGAATCGAAGTTAAGGAAAATTTGTGTATATCCATCGCCCGAAGTTGAAGACATCGACGTTTTACCTTTTACAAACATAACTGATTGCTCTAACGGATTTGTAACTTTCTCCTCCATTGAACTGGCGTTGCTGCCTTGTCCAATAGCTGTAATTACAACTTGCGGATTATCTGCCTCAGGCAGAAACTCCATTGGTAACCTGAAGTAACTCATTAACCCCATTACTAATGCCATGACTACTAACAGCCAAATTGCTGCTTTGTTCCTGAACGACCATTCCGTTAATTTACTCATACTAAAAGTACCTACTCCTTCTCCCAAATAGGAAATCTGTTTTTGACTTCCTAATCATAATGTCTGGAAAAGTATTGAAAAAACGTCCACAGACGGTGTTTCAGCTACTAAATTAGTCGGATTAATAACTACGACTAAGGTCTAGTTAACATATTCCTTAAACGATAAAAAAGCTGGTACCGAATAAATACCGGTGCCAGCTTGCTTCGCTCTTTTTGCCAACATTAACTTAATTACTAATGCCAATATCGTTGATCAAAATAACTCCTTCTTTAGTTTGATCCATGACAAAACTAAATTTCACAATTTGCAGTGGGTCCAATTGCTTATTCACCTTTTGAAAGTCACTTAGTTTAAATCCGTAGTTTTGAAAAACAGGTTCACTTATGTTCCCCAAATTACCTAATGGCCATTTGAGCAACCTTCCTTCGATCATTGGAACTAGCTTTGAAAAGTAGCTTAACGGCAATTTTGCTGCATTCCCATTACGATCTTCTACTTTTATAGACAAATCGATCAAACGATCGTTATACGTACCACTTCTCTGTTTATTTATATCTGCCATCGAAAATACGAATGAACTAGTCGATTTAAGTATTATTCCATCATTAGGAAGGACAATAGAATAGGAAGCTATGTTGGCATTTTTACTGCGATCCCATCCAAGACGAACAGCGCCATATAAGTCCTCGCCCCCCTTCTTTTTGATCCTTTCTTCCCTCCATTCCAATAAATTTTCCCCCTCTGCTTTTCCTCCAACAATCGTAGTACTATGCAAATCAATATCCTCATTGAAAGAGGCAAGAAGCATCGTTTTCGAATCAGCATAGTTACTGATATACATCGTATCTGGCAACCATTGCTGAGCATAACCAATGTCTTTAAACAATTCCCGATACTCTATTTTCTGTTTTAAAGTTGCATCAAGAAACGATGAGATGAACACTTTAGCAATCATTTCTTGTTCCTCTGGTGTCATCAATTGCTTCAAGTTAAACAATCTATTTCCTAAGCCAATCGTATCTCCTCTACCCCAACTTGTATTGAATTGACCATGATTTGCCCCATAAATATATACAGAGGACTTCATGACTTCTTCCTGCCCAGTGAAATGTAATCGATTATATTGTTTTGAACCTTGGAACGTAGTCACGTCCATATCATGCGCACCATGTAGCACTAAGTAATTGACGTCATTTAATGGTAACTCTTTCCCCATTGGTTTATATTGTGCATCAGTGCCTGCGATAGATATTAAAGATCGAATATTAAAGTTATAATCAAATTTGATATTCCCATTATCGGGATGTGCATTTAGTTTATTAAAAGCTGCTGCAATAGAAATTGCTTCTCCACCCCTGGAATGACCAATTAACGCAATTTGATCCATATCCACTTTACGATAAAAAGGGTTATCTGCAGTATTGTTCCACTCGCTCCACGTTTTTAGATGCTCAAGTATTAATAAACCTCTCGCTGGATTTTCCTCTTCCAATGCATTAAAGATGAACAGATCGTCGTATGGAGATCCGTTCAAAAAGTTCTCGTCAATGGATACGAAAATATAACCTCGACTAGCTAATAACTCGCCCAAATAATCGTAACCGGTATCGGAGTAATTATCCATCATATGATTCCCATGCGCCATAACAACAAGAGGAAAGGGTCCTTTTCCCTCAGGATAGAATACAAAACCGTTTAAGGGCATTTCATCTGGACCGAAATGAACACGTTTTGTTCGAAGGGAAGACCACTTTTTCACAAAATGCGATCCATCCACACTTTTAGTCGAAAGTGAATCACTTTGATTAAACTCCTTACGGTAGCTTTCTTTATTACCATAAGTAATTTTTTTGACAGATAATCCCCCCTCTTCCGTCGGATTATCCATACTATTATTTGCATAACGTTCTGATGTTCTAAGTTCTTTTAGATTTGCTCCAGGAATGATTTCATTTCCCTCCGACACAAGCCAATATCCTCCAAAAGCTATAATTACGGTAGTTACAACAGATAGGCCGATCACTATTAGCCTTTTCATGCTCTTATAATGTCTGATGCTGCCTGTTAATAGCCTATAAACTAGAGCGCCCCATAGAGAGCAAATAAAAATCATTAAAATGACAATTATTGGTGTGCCAAACAACGAAGACAGAAAACTAATAAACAACAAAATAAAAGAGCTGAAAAATAACCAAATGTATCGAGTTGGCATTTTTTTGAGTATATGTACAAACCCAGCAATAACCGCTCCAATGAGTGCGACAGCCACTAACGCTACAATAGCCCCAATAGCAGTATCTAATAACCCACGGTCTGCAAACATGTAGTAGGATTGTACAATAACAACAACGAATACCATCGAAGCAACAGCGATAACTGCTCCCTTCCATCCCACAGATAATGGTTTGATGCACAGCCATTTTCTAATATGCTTTCCGAGTTCTCTCATGACACTTATCCCCCCATTTGAACCACAAAAGTATACTTAATCGAATATGTTTTTACATGGGAAAGATTACTTATCAGCAACATTCACCATTACTACTAAAAGCCGCCCTGCTCCTTCTCCCGAGTAGAGATACTTTGTCATACTAATCATACTTTATGGAAAATTATTGAAAAAACGTCTACAGACCGAGTTTCAGCTACTGATTTAGTCGGGGTTATAACTATGACTAAGGTCTAGTTTTGATAATGACTCAACATGACAGTTGTCGAGCGTTCGTATTAATCAAAAAAAAAATGGTGGTGCAGGGAGTTATCCCGCACCACCATTTTCATATTAATATCACTGCACGATTTTATACTTATTACTCAGTTGACAACAATTGTTCTTTTCGATCCAACTGTTTGAATCGAACAACGAATACTAACGTCGCGATACAAAGAATACCCCCAATTAAATAAGGCAGTCCCATATTCACGGTGAATAGTAGCGAACCGAGCAATGGACCTGCAATACGCCCTAAACTATCCATTGATGAACTTAATCCCGAAGCAACACCATGTCCTACTTTAGTCTTCTGAGTAATTAATGATGTGACACATGGACGAATTAGCGCATTACCGATTCCGAATACTGCTAGTGAAACGGTTGCCCACAGCAACGAATGTGCAAACAACAGAAGGAAGAAACCAAGCGCTGAAATGATCAATCCAATCGCTATATATTTCGGCTCCTCACCCTTCTTAATTTTGCGACGTACAAATCCACCCTGTACAAGTGCGCCTACAAAGCCGCAAACAAAAAATAATAGACCGACCTGCTGCGGAGTAACATTAAATCGACTCATCCCGAAAAACTGAAGTGTTGCCTCCATGCCCGCTAAAGTAAACGTTACAAAAAAGGCAAGCACGTACAGCGGCTTCAAAGGTCCGCTAAATGCAGCCCATCTGGATACTTTCTTTTCCGTCTTAAGCTTGCGCTTCTCCTCGGGAAGTGACTCCTTCAGCTTCCACACTGCAAGAATAAACGTAATAAAACCGAGCAACGCTGCCGCATAAAATGGCGTTTCCAGCGAAATTACACTTAGAAAACCGCCAAATCCTGGACCGATCGTAAATCCAAGACCAATTGACATACCAACAAGTCCCATACCTCTTGTCCGCTTCTCTGGTGGGGTAATGTCTGCCACATAAGCAACAATGACTGAGGCTACTGCACCTGAGAATAAACCGCCCATCGCTCGCGAGATGTACATAAGAGTCAAATTACCCGAAGATAGCCCAAACAATAAGAAGCTTGCAGCAAAACCAATCAAACCAATAATTATAATGGGTCTGCGTCCAATTCTATCGGACCAAGTACCCCAAATTGGTGAAAGTACAAAAGAAACAGCTGAATAAAGTGCCAACATCATTCCCGTATGTATTTCTGCTCCATTAGGGTCTACATCCTGAATAATTTCCGGCATAACCGGGATGATAATGCCGAACCCTATAAACGTAATAATGAGGATGGCCATTACGATGATTAAACGATTATCTTTCATGCTGAAATCCCTCCAAAGACTATCGTACCATATCTAGAAAGTTGCTATGTATGAACAATTAGAGAACAAATGAACGGTATAGCCAATACCCTCCTGTTGAATAGCTATTTATGCTTGCAATCCCTCTTGATTTTGCTATACTCAACTTTGTTTATACATCAGATGAAAGGCAGGGATGATAGCGATGGACCATACGAAAACCCCGCTCTTCACTGCGCTTCGCAAACATGCGGAGCAAGATCCCGTTCAGTTTCATATCCCGGGACACAAAAAAGGGGTAGGCAGTGATTCAGAGTTTCGCGAATTTATCGGTGACAACGCGTTGTCAATCGATCTAATCAATATAGCCCCACTCGATGATCTGCACCAGCCTACAGGCGTGATTGAAGAGTCTCAAAAGCTTGCTGCAGATGCTTTCGGATCGGACTATACTTATTTTTCTGTGCAAGGTACAAGCAGTGCGATCATTACGATGATCCTTTCCGTATGCTCACCAGGGGAAAAAATAATTGTTCCACGTAATGTTCATAAGTCCATTATGGCAGCCATTATTTTTGCTGGAGCTAGACCTGTGTTTATTTCTCCTGCACGAGATAGCAACCTTGGTATCGATCATGGTATTACAACTCGTTCAGTTCGTCGAGCGCTTGAGAAACATCCTGATGCAAAAGCAGTGCTTGTTATTAATCCTACTTACTTCGGCATCTGTGCAAACCTTAAGGAAATCGTTGATCTTGTCCATAGCTACGACATTCCGGTTCTTGTTGATGAAGCGCATGGCGTATTAATTCACTTCCATGACAAGCTACCAATGTCCGCAATGGAAGCCGGTGCTGATATGGCTGCTACCAGCGTACATAAGCTGGGCGGTTCTATGACACAGAGCTCGGTACTTAATGTTCGCAAAGGCCGTGTAAATCCACATCGTGTGCAAACGGTTATAAGCATGCTGACAACTACGTCAACATCTTATATTTTGCTTGCATCACTAGATACCTCTAGACGTAATCTAGCTCTTAACGGTTATAACATCGCTGAACGTGCTATTACGTTGGCACAGGATGCGCGTGCCCAAATTAATGAAATACCAGGACTATACTGTTTTGGTGAAGAAATTCTTGGCGACGAGGCTACTTATGACTATGATCCTACGAAAATAACGGTTCACGTTCGCCACCTTGGCTTGTCTGGCTACGATACAGAAAACTGGCTGCGCGATAATCATAATCTAGAAATCGAGCTAAGTGATATGTATAACATTCTTTGCCTAGTTACTCCAGGAGATACCTCTGAATCGGTATCAAAATTAATCGATGCATTAAAAGGGTTGTCCGAAGCATTCCATGAAGGTGCCAAATCTAGAGAGGTTGTTGTGAAAATTCCGGATATTCCGCAGCTTTCATTGACTCCTCGTGATGCGTTCTACGGACAAACAGAAGTTATTCCATTCAAAGAATCAGCTGGAAGAATAATTGCAGAGTTCATCTACGTCTATCCGCCTGGTATTCCAATTTTGCTGCCTGGCGAAGTGATTTCACAAAAGAATATCGATTACATCGTAGATCATGTTGAGGTAGGTCTTCCTGTCAAAGGACCTGAAGATCGCAGCATTAATTTTGTTAAAGTAATCGTGGAAGAAACGGCTATTTCTTAGACTTACTTCCGCTTATTGTAAACTTTTTTGCCCCGTGCTATGATGGGCTTGAGGTGATTGGCGATGAGTCAGAGTGCTTATATTAAGCTAGTGCAAGGCTCGACAAACCAAGAAATAACGCTTCAAGACGTCCGGAATCGTCTACTCCATTATCGTGAGCAGACTGCTTTGACAGGCGCACAACTAGACTGGGATTACGCAGGAGCTGCATTTCCCTACACGATCGAATCAAGAGGGGACGAGCGGTGGTTTTATTTGCAAGGAGTTAATCCCAACTACAAACATATCATCCTTGGAACAGGTGAAACAACTTCCAATAGTGGTCAAGAAGTTCCGTGTATCCAAGTTGTTTTGCCAGATGAAGCAACACATGGTGATAAAGCCAAAGCAAATGAGCTATGTAAATATATAGCTAAGACGCTGCAAGCTGAGCTTACGATGTTTAATGGCCGTACGGTCTACTACAATCCTCGGAAATAATCGATATACAAGCGTAAATAGCTAAGCCGCCACCTGGAGGCTTAGCTATTTTTTCGTAGAGGAATATGTGTCCTTTATAAAATAACATACGTATACATTCTTAAATTTTTTAAAAAAGGGGCTCGGGAGATGGTCAATAACCACTTCCCGAGCCCCTTTATAATGCCATTACCGAAACCAATTAGTTCTCTTCAGTTTCAGTACGAGCGATTTCTTCATAGATTGCTGTTACGCGTTCCCATTCAGCATCGTCTTCAATGCCAACTAGGAAAGATTCATCGTTTTCTTCTTCAATACGGAAAATAACGCCATCTTGTTCTGGATCTTGACGATCCAATAGTACAGCATATACGTTCTCTTCTGATTCGAAGGTGTAGACCATGACCATTTCGCGTTCTTCGCCTTCATCGTTTGCTACCATAAAGACATGCTCTTCATGCTCGTGATCATGTCCGCAGCCGCAATCTTCGCCGTGCTCATGCTTGTGCTCGCTCATGATTGTTACCCCATTTCACTAAAATAATCATACCACCTCATCCTACCATGCAAGCCTATGACTGGTCAAACAAAATACCCCTCAGTTACGAGGGGTATTCGTTTACGGATTTTTTGATGTGACTAATTTTTCTGAAACGACGAACCATTCTTCTACACCTGCAGGCTTTACACTAAAACGAACGATGTATTCGCCAGCTACGTCAAACTTATACTCAAACTCACCGGTCCTAAACCAAAAGTTATCATTTTTCGGGTTTACTTCTTCCGTTTGGATCAATTTTTCTTTGCCGGAGGGATCTGTAATTGTGACTTTTACAGAGGATACACCCTTCTTCAAATTATCTATCTGCGAGAAAACACTGATTTTACCCTGAAACCCTTTATCTACAGCACCGAATGGACTATTCCCTTTATATAGAAACATATGAACATTTGGCTTATACACAGTAGCACGTTTGTTCGCATTATCCCATTCAATAATAGCTTGTAGACTGTTCGCTAACTGCTTAAGCGGTAAAAACGTCTTACCGTCTACAGTAACGCCGCCTTCTTCCGATTCAATTCCGTTAATAATTAAACGCACTTTCTGCACTGTACCGTTTGCAAAGACCACTGTGCCACCTAAGAGGGACAATAGCAGCAGCCCAATCGCTACCTTCCTGAATTTCATTGTTGCCATAACCTCCATCCGCCTATTCTGGATGTAAAGTTATACTCTGCTCTAGCATAAAAGTTGCGATGCTAACCAAAAAAAAATGATAGCTACCAGAAAATTAATCGCTTGTCAAATGTTGTTGAATTATGCGCTTGCCTGGGAAATGTTAATGATTTATTACCCGAATGTTTTTGTAAGAATACATGGTACTCCATTGCCTACCGATCCCTTTTCCTGCATATGAGCCAAATAACGTAATCCTCTCGCGCAGGGCGTTTTGCAAACCGCACAAGTATCGGAAAGTACTAGCTTGTATAATACCTGCCTCCGATCACTTACAGGCTGCTTCTTCTTTGTAACTTTACCTTTGCTCATCACAACCATCCCCTCGCTTATCCTCTAACAATGTCATTGTATGAAACAGCAAGTGAAGGTGCTTATGAAAGTAGCAATCTGTGATGAATTTTGTTAAAGTGAAGCCAATATCATATCTTTGATCTAGATTACATAGGAGGATAAGAGAATGAAAATTACGATGGTCGGTACTGGCAGCGCTTTCGCCAAGCGTTTTGACAATAATAATGCGTTAATCGAGGTTGATGAATTTCGGCTCTTAGTGGATTGCGGCATTACTTTGCCACGAGCACTTCACGAAATGGACATCCAATTCGTAGATTTAGATGCAGTCCTCATCAGTCATATTCATGGTGATCATGTAGGAGGTTTAGAAGAACTTGCTTTTCAAATGATGTTTAAATTCAAACGAAAACCTGTTCTTTATTTAGCTCAGCAATTAATCAAACCTTTATGGGAAAATACACTTCGTGGAGGGCTTACACAAGAGAGTTTAAGCCGTCTGGAGCACTTTTTTATCGTAAAACCTTTGGAAACTGGTAAACAATATGAGCTTGCTCCTGGCTTAATCGTTGAATTGATTCAAACTAAACATATAATAGATAAGGATAGTTTCTCCTTCCTATTTAACAGTCGTTTCTTCTACTCAGCAGATATGAGATTTGACGGACAATTACTCCAGAAGCTAGTGGACGGCGGTGTAGAAACCATCTATCACGACTGTCAGATTGAGACACCAGCAGTCGTGCATGCTGGATTGGACGAGCTCCTTACATTACCAGAGTCTATTCAAAAAAAACTTTGGCTCATGCATTATGGCGATGGAATCGATGAATATCGTGGCAAAACGGGTTCGATGCGGATCGTAGAGCAACGTAAAAGCTATAACGTTTAA
This sequence comes from Paenibacillus sp. L3-i20, assembly GCF_022180385.2. Taxonomy (GTDB): domain Bacteria; phylum Bacillota; class Bacilli; order Paenibacillales; family Paenibacillaceae; genus Pristimantibacillus. The sequence goes on along the minus strand of NZ_BQME02000002.1, from coordinate 250,010 downwards.
GGAGAAGTTCACTTCTCAACAAAAACCGCCTTTAATGTTCCGATTAAACATTAAAGGCGGCCTCTATGCAAATGTTGGTTTAGATAATACTGCAGAACAGTTAGAACAATGGTAGTTGGTCTAAGTTATTAGTAGGATCTCCATCAGCATCGCCACGAAGATATGTTTCGCCATTCCTACCTTTAAATGCATTAACGCCAGCAATGTTGCCTGCTTGCACTTCTTGGAGAGCGGTCGCATAATCCAACTCGCGGCCAGTGGATGTTTTGAAGGCAGTCAAATCCCCATCCCCATTTTTCTGTACGGCAACGACCTGCTCTCTTTCATTACCGGTTTGTTGATTATTGGATTGGTCCAATCTTATTCCTCCTCTAGTATAACCAGATGGCAACCAGAAGTTAGTATACCAATATAAACAATTGCTTATTCTCTTACCTTTTTGAGCCATATAAATTTCTCATCATAGTCCCATGAATCCCTTTGTACGAATCGTGCTAATAAGCCAATGACTACACCAATTATGGTAAACATACCGATTGCCCAAATGAGAAACCAAGCATAATGTACAGCCACTCAAAATCGCCTCCTCCGCTCTTACCTAAACCTATGCGGTACATGAGGTTATTAGTATATGTATAGCAAATGCGACAATTTGGTGGACACTCAAGCATAAATGACTATGCCATCTTCTGGTGGCTTAGCGAACGTCTCTCGGAGAAATTTAAAACCTTTATAAGGAAATAAACTTATAGTTTTAAAAAGAAATAAGCCGTAGATAAGACCCCGTTAGGTCTTCTTCTGCGGCTTACGCTCTTTTTTTCGACTAGACACTTTAGCTTCCATTTCACTCTCATTTTTGGCAGCCAGCACAGAGAGTAATCCGATGATATCTCCAATAACTATGATAGCCGCAGCAATAATAGCCAAATCCTCCGCAGAAATTCCATCATTATCTCCTGAGCCGGACATTAGTCATCCTCCCACACATTACTTCGTTACAATAGTCTATTCAACTAGGCAAGGAAGGTATGGGCGATTGCTGACTAATGTAATCATTTTGTAGGCATGAGCTAATTGTGATGCTTCTCAATTAAACTTTTCTTAAGCTCCCACACTTTAGCACTCATATCGACTGGATATTTCTCGGGATTGAGCTTGCGCAAATATTCTGGCCAAAATTGTTGCAGTTGCTCTTCGTGAAAGGTTTGAATTTCCTTTAGAGTCGGAAGCCTATACTCTAGTTCTCCCTGATGAAAGATGGTACGCAGGAGCGGAACAGCTTCATAATTTGCAACATTTTTGAACAAATAAGGATGAAGTGGATCAAACAACTTAAGCGGTTTGCCCTCAAGCATGTCAGTCTCATCCGCAAGTGCGATGTAATCTGCCTCAGCTTTCCCTGTCTCTTTGTTCATAATACGAAACACATTTTTTACACCAGGAGTCGTTATTTTTTCTGGGTTACCCGAAATTTTTATAACAGGTCGGTATCCACCCTCATTATCCTCTTTGGCTACAAGCTTATAAACACCACCTAATGATGGATTATCAGCAGCTGTAATTAATTGAGTACCAACTCCCCAACTATCAATCCGTGCCCCTTGTGCTTTTAGGTTAAAAATAATGTTCTCGTCTAAATCATTGGAAGCAACGATCTTAACATACGGAAGATCTGCATTGTCGAGCATTTTACGTGCTTGCTTCGAAAGATACGCAAGGTCGCCGCTATCTAAACGAATCCCCTGCATTTTTTTTCCGCGGCTCTCTAATGCTTTGGCAGTTCGGATTGCATTTGGCAAGCCACTTTTGAGCGTATCATAGGTATCAACCAGAAGCGTAACGCCGTCTGGCAATGTATCTGCATAACGGTCAAAAGCTTGCTGCTCCGATTCATGAAATTGCACCCAAGCATGAGCATGAGTTCCTTTGGTAGGAATACCGAACAGCATCCCTGCTCGGAGATTCGAGGTAGCATTGAAACCAGCCACATATGCCGCTCTCGCTCCCCATATTGCCGCATCTGCTTCTTGGGCACGCCGAGTACCAAATTCAAGCAGAGTATCATCAGGTGCGACACCTTTAATTCGTGCTGCTTTAGTCGCAATTAGCGTCTGGTAATTAACGAAATTAAGAATCGCTGTCTCAATTAACTGTGCTTCAAAAATTCGAGCTTCTATTCGGAGCATAGGCTCTCCACTGAACACTATCGTTCCTTCAGGTACAGCTTGAAGTTGTCCTGTAAATCGTAATTGTCTCAGCTCCTCAAGAAACTCTGGAGCATAATTTTCCTCTTCTCCTGCAAGATAAGCGATCTCTTGCTCTCCAAAATGCAAGTTCTGAATATAGCGTACGACTCTCTCCAGTCCAGCAAATACAGCGAAGCCATTCCCGAACGGCAACTTGCGGAAATAGACATCAAACACCGCTTTTTGATTATATGTCCCTTGTTTCCAATGTGCATACATCATATTAATCTGATATTTGTCTGTATGTAGCGTTAAGTTTTCGTATGTCATTTCTTTCACTCCTATCGGTATTGAATCAACATTAATTTTCGAATCACTTACCAGCAACTAGCACGTCTGCTCCGAGTGTATGACGGAAATGAGCAAGCGCCCATTCATGTCCCGCTTCGTTAAAGCTTGCTACTGCATCGGCATGAATCGTTAAAGAAAAACCTTTATTATAAGCATCCACAGCTGTATGAAGCACACAAATATCGGTACATACACCTACAAGATGAAGCTCTGTTATTCCTCTGGCTTTAAGTCTTAACTCTAGATCGGTTCCACAAAATGCACTATAGCGCGTTTTGTCCATCCAATAAACCCGATCTTTATTTTCGAGATAGGTCTCATTAAGTTTTCCATATAAGTTTCTGCCTTCTGTCTCGCGAATATTATGAGGAGGAAATAGCTTCGTCTCAGGATGATAAACATCACCCTCATCATGAAGATCTACCGCCAATATGACGTCTTCCCCTTCATTTATAAATGTGCTAGTCAACTCAACAATTCGCTCCTCAATTTTAATTGCTGGATCACCGCATGGAAGCTTCCCCGTTACAAAGTCTACTGTATAATCAATTACAATTAATGCTCGCATTTCATTAACCCCCTTGAATTTTACTTACCATTAAGTTTGATCTCATCCTTATATTTGTCCGATTATCGTTCAACAATGTTATCCGTAAATAGACATTTGGGGCAAATAATTAGTAAACCGATATAGCTGAGCAGCCCTTTGTGAATATTGATTGGACGACATTGGGGCTCCATGCTCATCAATAGCTTCTTCAATAATTCCTTTTCTGCTTTGAGTTGAAGTGATTTTTCGAATAAAATTTTTTTCCTGAAAATGTGGAACGACTGTTTGAATAATATGATAAAGTTCACTAATTGTGAATGTTTCTGCTAGAAATTCTTTTGCAATCGTTGTCGTAAGCATTTTCTCCTGCACTTTAGTCCATGCATCCATCAATACTTCCTTATGGTCAAAGGCTAGATTCATTTGTAATGCCTCTTCAATTGGAACTAAGCGAACATCAGCTGCATCATCATTGGCAGAACGATTCTGAAGTAAGCTTTCATTTACCAAGGCAAAAAATGCGTGCGAGATCATCCATCCCCTTGGGTCTCTTCCAGGCTTGCTGTACACGTTGTAATACTCCATATGAATGTTCGTAACACTTGTTTCTTCTTCTAACTCTCTTCTAGCACAGTCATACATACTTTCAGTTTCTTCACAGAATCCACCGGGCAAAGCCCAGCAACCTTCAAACGGCCATTTTTTTCGTTGGATAAGCAAAACTTGTAATGTTCGTTCAGGTAATGCCTTCTTTGCATTGTTTTTCTCTTTTGTTGTAATTGTAAAAATGACGATATCACTTGGTGCTCCATCAGGCGTACGATAGTCCTTGGCCTTATAATTAGTTTCATTTTCTATGATGCCCATGAGGAGAGTTTTCGCCCCTTTTCATATTGTCGTTTTGATAATATCATTATGACACTATATAATCATTTGTCAATTCTTTTTTTACTGTTCTATTTAAACAAACAACCTCCCAACTATAGTTGAGAGGCTGTTTGCGTGCTTACTTATTTCTTCTGTGATACGTCTACAATCCATTGAGCTAATTCTTGAGTCTGTGCCAGCAGTGCAATCGGATCACGATACCACGAACGTTCCTCATTCCACAAAAAGATTCTACCTTCTCGCACTGCTTTCAGGGAGCCCCAAATAGGGTCCTGTTGCAATTGTTCAAGCGAAGATTCACTCGTTAATACAATATAGTCACCAGCATACTCCGTCAGTTTCTCAATTGATATTTCTGAATAAACCTTCTCCATAATTTCTTGAGGTATAGCTGCTGGAGCAGTTAAGCCGAGTACTTGATAAATATTTCTGCCCCCGCGGCCAGATTTAGGACCAAATGCGAATACTTGTCCATCGTATTCTTGAAATACTGAAAAAGTTGAGCCTTCTGGGACATGACCTTTAATTTTTTCTTTGGCAGCAGCTGTTTGAAGATCATATTGCTTCAACCATTCCGTCGCTTCTGCTTCTTGACTTAACACCTCTCCAAAGTAAGTCATTTCTTCGTGAACACTATTAAATTTATTAGAAGCTATCGAAACGGTTGGTGCGATTTTACTATACTTCTCGTAAACCTCCGGTTTGGTCGTATGTGTAATAATAATATCAGGCTTCATTTCAAGCAGCTTCTCGAATGATTCACCGATATCTTCAACACCATCCAGTTGTCCTTTTAAATATGGGCTATTGAGCAGTACATTATTTGATCCAAGTGGTTCAACACCAAGAGCGATAACTGTTCCAAGATAGTCTACAGATGCAACTCGCTTTGGATCAACCGGAATTGTTACATCACCAAATTGAGTAGACACCGTTTTTGTTTCCGATGATGGCGGAGTCTCCGAAGGATTAGTAGAAGGCGAATTACTAGAAGAAGTCTCTTTCCCTCCTGAACGATTTGAATCCGTGCCTGTTGTTGCATCATTGCCCGCTGAACATGCACTGAGCATAATAGCAAAACAAAGCCATAACGTGGAAAACACAACCGTTTTAGTACCTTTATTCATTGTAAAGTCCTCTTCTCCATTGTATTGATAATGCGTTTCATTATCATTATAAATATAGGTTTGAGAGGAATGATTTTCAATGGACTTTTTTAACGGATTTTTTGCATGATTAGAACTCTGTCCTTGTCTTGCTAAATGTTTATTTCTAAATTGGCCCGGTGCGATACCCATATGTTTTTTGAACATCCGATTAAAGTAGAACAGATCAGAATAGCCCACATTACTTGCAATCTCCTGCAATGAAGCCTCTGTTGTCATAAGTAGAAATTGTGCCTTCTCTATTCTTAGCTTAGTTACAAACTCTATCGGACTGAGACCCGTCTGCTCCTTAAACTTGCGAGACAAATGCTGCGGACTGTAATTAAGAAGAGAAGATAATGACTCTATTGATTTCGATTCTTGGTAGTTTTGGGATAAAAATCGCAATACTTGCTCGGCTAGACTATGTTGATTCATTTCCTCAGCGTTAGATTGCATCTGATACAACAGTCTATGTACAAACTGATAAAAGACCCCTCTGACCTGCAGCTTGTCCAGCTTATTCGGCTGACTCCAATCTCTATACATTTTTTGAACAAAATCGAGTAGCTCTAATCCTCCATTAGGGAGAAAACCAAAAGGTTGCTCGAATGGATTATCACTTTGCATAAGCAACTGAAAATCATAAAGACTGTTTTGTGGCAATACAGCCCTATATAAGATGAGATAATATTCTAAGGTTGACTCAGCTACTATCTCTAAGCTAGCTCCTTTTCCACCGTGCAGTACATAAAAACTGTCAGCATGATGGATACTCTCATCCAGCCATAGCTGACCTCTGCCGCGTGCAATATAGACAAAAGAGCTTGCTGGAAGTATATAGTTGCTTAATGACTCGCCCTGTTCAAGTGTTCTCTGCCTAACATCAAGAACTCTAACGATAGCTTGATCCCATAACTGGATATGATCATCGATGTTCATTTACTTCTGCTCACATCCTTTCTTTACTCACGCAATTAATGAACCGACTAACCTACACTTTATATGATGTAACTTTAGCTCATTCGTTAATTATTGAGAATAATTCTCACTTATATTGTATCTTAAACTAGAAAATCTTTCAAACTACAAAAATTATTTTATTCATATAAGACTACTAGAAACTTGAACATTAGCCCAACGCAAAGGGACCTAGCCATAGGCTAGGTTCCTTTGCTTATGAGACGAATTTAGACATTGAAAGGATATTTTTTCAATAAGGACCTTATGACTTCACTCTTCTTCATCCATCATACCAAGTGCCTTGTTTTTCTCTTTAAAGCGTTCGTTATGGGAGGAAACATATGCCATCGTATCTGCCTCAGGCTCCATATAAAGCTTAGCGCTGTTAAGAGCTAGCACAGCGTCGTTAAATGTTCCCGCAATAAGTCCAACCTTGCTTCTGTAATCTACGAAATCGCCTGCACCAAATATACCCGGGATATCGGTTGCCATCCGATCACCTACGTTCGCATTCCATTCCCCCATGTCGATGCCCCATTCACGAATTGGACCAAAGTCACTTTTCATTCCGTGGTTTACAATTACAGCGTCTACCTCTATACGTTGAATTTCCTTTGTTTCCACATGTGCTATAGTTACATGATCGATACTTGATCCGTTGCTACTATGCAATGCTTCAACAGCATGAGGTGTTAATACATTTACTGAGGACTGCTTCATCTTAGTTACATTGCGTTCATGTCCACCAAACCGGTCACGCCTATGCACAACTGTAACACTCGCTGCAATAGGCTCAAGTTCATTAGCCCAATCAACTGCCGAGTCGCCACCACCAGAAATCAACACATGTTTTCCTCTAAATCCTTCAAGCTCCTGTACCGTATAATACAGATTTGTCACCTCAAAACGATCTGCACCTTCAATTTCCAGCTTAGCCATCTTGCGAATACCATAACCGATTGCCAATATAACTGTTTTAGTATGATGTCGTTCACCGTTTAACGTAGTCAAAATAAAAGTGTTGTCTGGTTGACGCTCATAACTAGTAATCTGCTGTCCAAGTACAATTGTTGGTTCAAATGTATTAGCCTGCTCAATTAATTGAGCAATTAACTTCTCGCAACGTATTGGCGTTACGCCCCCAACATCCCAAATGATCTTCTCTGGATAAGTAAGCAGTCGTCCACCTAGCTGATCTTGTGCATCTATTAATTTCGTCTTTAACTCTCGCATCCCGCTATAAAAAGCTGTGTATAAACCAGCTGGACCTCCGCCAACAATCGTTACATCAAAAAGTTCTAATTGTTCGTTCATTATATGCCTCCACATTCATTTTTTTGAAATTGCTTCTAGTGTCATTTATTAAACGCTAAATTGAGCTCGGTGTAATCGGCTATAGATTCCCTGAGCAGCAATGAGGTCTTCATGTTTCCCTTGCTCTGCAATTCCTTGCTCAGCAACGACAATAATACGATCCGCATTTTTTATCGTCGCAAGTCTGTGTGCAATCACGAGTGTTGTGCGCCCTTGCGAAAGCTCAGATAGCGCCAATTGAATAGCAGCTTCCGTCTCTGTATCTAGTGCTGATGTCGCTTCGTCCAAAATAAGAATCGGCGGATTTTTCAAGAACATACGAGCAATGGACAACCTCTGCTTCTGTCCACCGGACAACTTAACGCCTCGTTCTCCAATGAATGTATCTAGTCCATCAGGCTGTGAAAGAATCAATTCCTCAAGCTGAGCTCTCCGTGCAGCCTGCCAAATATCAGATTCAGATGCGTCCAGCTTTCCGTAAGCAATATTTTCTCGAATAGTGCCGTCAAATAGAAACACATCCTGTTGCACGATACCGATATGTGAACGCAACGATTCTAGCGTCATCTTGCGTGTATCAATTCCATCGATGGTAATTGATCCATATTCTGCATCATAGAAACGTGGAATCAACGAGCATAACGTCGTCTTACCAGCTCCTGATGGGCCAACGAGTGCAACTGTCTCCCCTGCTTTTATCGATAGGTTTACACCTGTAAGTATTTTTTCTTTATTTTCATAGCCAAAGCTTACTTCGTTAAAGCGAATATTTCCTTCTACCTCTTTAACTGCTATCGCATCCGGCGCATCGTCAACATCAGGCTCAGTTTCAAGCAGTTCCAGATATCTTTTAAAACCAGCGATCCCCTTTGGATAAGTCTCAATAACAGAGTTGATTTGTTTAATCGGTCCCAGAAACACATTGGATAACATAACAAAAGCAATAAATTCTCCGTACGACATCTGCTTCTGAATGACAAACCACGTTCCACATATAAGTACAAATATAGAGACACATTTCATCAAAATAAAACTAAGTGACGAGTTCCACGCCATAATTCGATATGTAATCAACTTCGTCATAAGAAAACGTTTATTGTTTTCCGCAAACTTTGCGATTTCATGCTTCTCATTAGCAAATGCTTGAACAACGCGAATTCCACTAACGTTATTTTCAACACGTGCATTATAATCAGCGATATCCGCAAACATCCGATCGAAAGCAGCTGACATTTTGCGGCTGAAATAAAGAGATAAATAAATCATAATTGGCACGATAATGAAGGTTAATACAGCTAACTGCCAATTGATACTAAGCATAATACCGAAAGCTCCAGCGAGCGTCATCATAGCAATAAATAAATCTTCTGGACCATGATGAGCAATTTCTCCAATATCCATTAAATCATTCGTCATCCGGGATACGAGATGTCCCGTCTTGTTGTTATCAAAAAATCGGAATGAAAGCTTCTGCACCCGATCAAATAGCTTTTTGCGCATATCCGATTCAATACTAATGCCAAGCTTATGTCCCCAGTAAGTAACCACATAATGTAATGCAGCGCTAATGACATAAATACCGAGAAGACCTAGACATCCATATAATATCCACTCCCACTCACCACCTGTAAGCAGATCGTCCACTACCCAGTTAACAGCTAATGGAAATGCCAGCTCCAGTAAGGCGGCAAATATGGCGCAAGTAAAATCAATAATAAATAATGTCTTATATGGACGGTAATACGCAAAAAAACGACGAAGCATGTTTATCCTCCTTGTTTCATGTTCTTGATGCCGAATAAACCTTAGTTAATGTATTGATGATATTGATTATCATTCACATTAGGAAACATTATAATCTTTTTGAAAGGCAGAAACAATGGACATTCTGAACATCTTTCAGGACAAAATTCACATTTTTATATAAAGGAATTTTTCTATACATAATGAAAAGAGCCCCACCTTATCGAAACTCATTTCGAAATGTGAGACAAAGAAAAACACGTTTAACTTAAGTTAATCACACCTTCTTACGTTTAAATAATAAATACATAAAGAATGGAGCACCAATTCCCGCCGTAAACACTCCTGCAGGAATATCAAGCGGCTGGAATAACATCCGTCCTGCTAAATCCGCCAGCAATAAAATAATCGCACCTAAAAGTGCGGATACAGGAATGACCATTTGGTACAAGTTGCCAACCATTTTTCTTGCGATATGCGGAGCCATTAGTCCAATAAACGAAATCATTCCGGCTACCCCTACCGCAGCGCCAGCAAGCGCAACACTATAAAATAACAGAATCATGCGGCTAAGTTGTAATCTACTTCCAAGCCCAACTGCTGTTTCCTCCCCCAACGATTGTACGTTCAATTCCTTAGAAAACAACAGTGACATCGGAATAAAAATCGCCACCCATGGCCATAAAATCTCAACATAACTCCAATTAGTTCCGTAAATGCTGCCCGTCATCCAATTTAATACTTGCGCGGCCAGATAAGCGGGACCACTTATCAGTAAAAAAGTCGTAATCGCACCCATCGCCGTAGATATGCCAATACCAATAAGGACAAGCCTAAACGGTGACACTCCCCGCCTCCAAGCAAATACATAATTAATAATGACTGCTGCCAAAGCACCCACAATCGCTATAACCGGAACCCAGTGAATGCTATAACCAGTGAATAACGTCATAAAAGCAACTACAGCAACGGATGCTCCCCCTGTTACCCCCAATAGATCAGGTGAGGCGAGCGGGTTGCGAATGACACCTTGCAATAATGCACCGGATACTGCCAAAGCAGCGCCAATTAATACCGCAGCAATGATGCGCGGCAACCGAAACTGCATAATAATTAAATCACTGCTCCCCGTATTCCGATTCAAAAGCGAGAGCGCAACCTCTTTCAAAGGTATTTTCACTCCTCCAATCGATAAGCAAACGAGTGATAGTGCAATAACGGCGACACCTAACATCATTAAAATGACACTATTTTTTCCTAACCGACGATTAACCATGGTTCCTCCTTCTAGCCACATGAATCAAGAAAGGCACCCCTATAATCGCAGTTGCAACACCTACAGGAATTTCCTTAGACTCAAGGATGAATCGCGATGCAATATCTGCGGTCACAAGCAAAATTGCACCAGTTAATGCACAATAGAGGAGCAGCCACTTAAAATTATTCCCTACTATATACTTGCAAAGATGAGGGACAATAAGCCCTATAAAAGCGATTGGACCAGCCGCAGAAACGGAACTCCCAGCAAGTAACACGATAGCAGCGGCGGACATCACACGTACAAGCGTCATGCGCTGACCTAAACTTTTGGCGCCATCTTCTCCAAGTGCCATAATGTTTAATGATCCTGACAACAACACCGAGATTACAAATCCAGCGGCCATATAAGGAAGCACCATAAACAAATGATCAAGATTTCTGCCCGACACAGAACCAATCATCCAGAACAGAGCAGAATCTAATGACTCTTTATTAATTAAGATAATTCCTGATGTGATAGAAGAAGCAAATGCAGCAATACAAGCACCTGCTAAGGTCAACTTAATTGGCTCGAACCCTCCCCCGCCTTGCATCCCAAGCGTATACACGATTACAGAAGTAATAACTGCACCGGTAAAAGCTAGCCAAATCATGCCAGTCATTGATAAAGAAGATCCGAATACTGATAATCCAACAACAATAAATAAAACTGCTCCTGCATTTACTCCTAATATAGATGGGGAAGCTAATGGATTTCGCGTTAACACTTGCATGATAGCGCCAGCGATCGCCAAGCTTGCTCCTACTGCTGCTGCAATTAAAGCACGCGGCACACGTGTTGTCGTCAAAATCAAATGTTCATTGGAACCATCAAATTCGCTGTAAGCGAGCCACAAGTCTTTGACTCCGAATTGTTGATGCCCAAATAATATACTTGCTACCATACTAATTATTAATACAATGATGCCTACTACTAGTCCTACAATCTTGCTCCTGTTGCTTTGCATCATGAATAACCTTTTTGTACCCACGTTGAGCCTCCTGGATGAGCAGCCCTATTGAACCGCTGAAATAAACAATAAGCTGACGCTATTCCGGCGCCAGCTTGTTATTTTAATTTACAACTCTACTTAATTTCAAAGTATTTGACCAACTCGTCCAGCAATAAATTAGCTGCTTCATAGCCGCCTGCTGAATTCCAGATCCCTTCGTCCACTTTAATAACTTTATTATTTTTAGCTACACTCAAGTTTTTGAATAGAGGATCGTTTTTCCATTCTTCCACCACTTTTGCTCCGTCTGTTTTACCCGGTGCTTCCGATACGAAGTAGAACATGACATCCCCATCCATGCTAGGAATCGTTTCTTTGGACATTACTTCGATGAAGGAGTCTTTATCCTGCGCTGCAGGACGGGCAATTCCTAATTGGCTTAAGAGAACACCTGAGAATGTTTGCTTCTGATAAATACGTACTTGGTTAGCGGAGAAACGTACAACAGATACTTTCGTATCCGCTTTGCTGCCCAGCTTAGCCTTCACATCCTCCACACGTTTGTCGAAGGCGGCCATTACCTTCTCTCCTTCTTCTTTCTTATTTAATGCCTCTGAATAAAGCTTGAAATTAATTTTCCAGTCTCCTACCAAATCAGCAGAAAATACGGTTGGTGCGATTTCTTTCAATTGCTCATATATTTTCTCTTGTCTAATCTTGTTACCGATAATTAGATCCGGTTTAAGACTGGCGATTAACTCAATGTTTGGTTGAAGTTCATCCCCAACTACAGTAACCCCCTCCATATCTTCTTTGATATGGTTGTACCAAGGATCGCCAACCCATGACTGTACTGCTCCAACTGGTTTGATGCCAACTGCAAGCAATGCTTCTGTTCCTTCATTCGTTAATATAACGACACGTTGTGGGGTACCGGTAAGTGTTTCTTCCCCCATCGCATGTTTAATAACTCTTGATTCGGCAGCAGCAGTTGCAGTCGGAGTAGCTGTAGCTTCGACAACGCTGCTAGGCGTGCTGCTGCTTGAAGGTTTAGCATTATTGCCTCCTGCTCCGCAAGCGCTCAAAAATAATGCAAAACAAAATAATAACGTTGCTGCCATTGCTGTTTTCGACTTTCTATACATTGGTAAATCCCCTTTTCCGTTATATTGATAATGATTATCATGCCCGTTAACAATATAACGTTGAACCTTTCTTGGAACAATGGCATATCTAAACATGGAGGATGGATTATTTCGGCGTTTATTTTGATTTTGAGCATTTTCTTTAAAAAGAGTTGGCGATACCCCTACTTGCTTCTTAAAGAGTCGGCTGAAATAATAACTGTCCGAATAACCAACGTGTTCGGCTATATCTTTCAAAGTATAATCAGTAGATAGCAATAATGCCTTGGCTTTATTTATACGAACTTGAATTAAATAATCAATTGGGCTCGTTTTCTCTCGATTCTTAAATGATCGAAGTAATTGACTCGCGCTGCAATCCAACATTTCTACTAGAGATTCAAGAGTAAGTTGTTCACTGTAATGCTCCTCCATATATCGGATGACTTGCGCCACAAGATCAGGTTTTACTGAACTGACGTTTTGATGTTCCATTTGCTCTAACAATTCATGCAGCAATTGATAAAACAACGATTTGATATGTAACTTTTCCAATGATTCCGCCGCTTGCTGCCATTCCTTGTACATTTGTTCCAATTTAGGAAAGATAGAAATCGGATAATCAGGGGTAAATACATATTGTATTTGAAAAGGATTTTCCTTCTCCATAATCTTTTGTAGCCCTTGTCTTGAAGGAAGTGCTAATACTGCCCTGTACAAAATCATGTAATAGTCTAAAGTCTCCTCAGCAACGATGTCCAAACAAAGTCCTTTACCACCATGCAATATACTAAATTTATTTAACAAATGGACCATATTGTCCAGTTGAATGTTGGCACTACCGGATGATACGTATAGGAAGGCACTTGCAGGCAAGCGATAAGCATGCAACTTGTCTCCCTGTTCCATGCTGATATGGCGTATATCTAAAATGTTGATAAAGGCATGATTCCATAACAATGCATGATCTTTATAGTTCACTAGATTCATCTCCCTTTCTCGAGGGCTCATTTCCGACCTTCAGGACATGTATCTATTATAATTGATAATAATTATCATTTGCAACGGGAATTTATTTATGTTTACGCTCACACGTGATAACTTCTATGCTCTCTTGTCGGATTAAACAATAGTGCATACACAAAAAAAACGCCTTGTTTGGCGTTTTGTTTTTCCGTATAAAGGCAGGAGAGGCGGTAATGTTTGTGATAGCAAAAATCTTGCGAAAACGATCTTTCTGTTCTATTTCATAAAGCTCTTACAGGGTAACAAACCCTCATGGCAAAAATATGGTATCGGGAGTTCTCTTCTTTTTTTCTATTCATGAAATTGATTCAGTTTTGTATTCATTTGTATGGAATATGGCTGGAATCCAGCCCTTACCCAAAATTGATGACCCGTGGTGTTAGCAGCCAAAACATCAATACTAAGCGTATCTACAGATGCAAAACGTAAATTTTTCAGCAGTTCGATACCTTGCATACCGTAACCACGTCCCCGAAATATGCGCTCGATAAAATATTGCCTTAGATAGACATCTTGCTTCTGTGGATTTGCACTACTGACACTAAATCGATAGAGCGCGTAGCCAATTGGCTCGTTTTCTATCATGAGGATATCCGCCCGATAATCCGTAGCAAGAAAACCTCTCATTCGTTGTTCAAGTTTTATAACATTCATTGGATTAGAGCTGCCCTCATCATCAATAAGCTCTTTGTTCATTCGTCCTAATAAGCGAATATCTGCTTCAGTCGCAATATTTATAGAGAGTTTCATTACCTACTCACACCTTTTTATAGAAGGTTAGTTAAACAATTCGCTCAAAATGTTCGACGGTTGGGAATGGATCGTAAAAATGATGGAGTAACGATTTCCACTCCAAATACTCTTTCGACTCTCTAAAGCCTATTGTGTGATCCTCTAGTGTTTCCCACTTAACTAATAAAATATATTTGTTGCTATCCTCGATACACTTCTGAAGCTCATGATCAATGTAACCTTTCATCGTTGAAATAATGTTTGAAGCTTGTCTAAAGTTACCTTCAAACTCTTCTGTCATACCAAACTTCACTTGTAACATAGCAACTTCTAGTATCATCGTAGATCTCCTCCTACTTTCAACCTAATAAAATGAAGCAGTTCCTATAATACTCTTACATAACTACCCCCAAACCGGGTAAATTATGTTATTATATCATGTAACATTGCTCATGGTTAAAAAAGTTTTAATGTTTTTTAAGGACAAAACGTTGTTTGAGGAAACCTGCTCCAAAACGGACAAGTTCCTCTTAATATTAAGGGAGTGTACGTATTATGAAGGATTCATTTCGTTGGTTTGGATTAACTTTACTCTTGTTCATATTCGCTCTAATTTTACTTTCTTTCCGAATGGCTAATTCTGTGTCTGCAAATGGAGGACCATTGTCTTGGCCGCCCTCTGGGGAAGGTCCTTTACAATTCGATCCACATTCAGGGATAAATCTTGTAAAAGAAGTGATTAGTTATGACGTCCAAACAAATAGACATGATCTAGCAATCGTCACAATTGAATATGTATTAAAAAATACTAACGCTGAGGACAAAAATATCGACATGTTGTTTATTACACCAGTTAGCGAATCTGATGATTTTTTGGTTCTGAACGGGACTGTAGAAATACCAACCACTACAATTCCTGACGTCCAGATAGATGGTTGGGAACCGTCAACGTCTATGACATTTGTAGAACCTATCAGTGGTCAAAGTTTTCATTATAAAGATCAAAAAGCTGCCACAGTTTCATCTGAGCCACCCCTTACCGGAAGTTCCTTCCGTCTTGCTTTCCAAGCAGGAGAAAGCAAAAATTTAAAAATACAGTATACAAGTTACAGCGGAATTCACAAGTTAGGATTAGTCCATTCAACATTTACCCATTTATATTATTTAACTCCCGCTTCGTTCTGGAAGGATACACCCAATGTTGAATTAAACATAAGCGTCCCCAACTCTCGATTCCGATTACACTCGAATATTCCAATGATCAAAGAAACTATTACTTCCTATCAGGTCAAACTGGATCAACTGCCCGGTAAAGAATGGCAATTTTCACTTGTAGATAGTTCCGGACTTTTGTACGGAACAAACGACTCTTCTACTCATTTCACCTACAGTTTGTTAATTGTGATCATCACAACCATCGTTGTGTTTCTAATCGGATTACTCAGAAAGCAAAAAAGTATACTAGTTGGTGGTGCGGTAGTAATAGGATTGTTTATGTATCTCTTTTTTCGCACGTTATTTGATAATGTAATACTGAATATTATAGCGGTAACTATTTTTTGGTTGATCTCCGTCATAGTGCTAGGAATCGCATTTGTTATCGTTGATCGGAAAACCAAGAGCATGAATAAACCTTGAAGGATTAATCAATAAATCTTCCCATAATAATTGTGTTGTAAAACTTTCCGTCGGACAACATTTTATCGTTTTTCAACAAACCTTCAATTTCAAATCCAAGTTTCTTGTACAGCGCAATCGCACTGTCATTTGTTTCAAGTACACTCAAGGACATTTTTTTGATGCCATTAGAGTCTGCCCACGATTTCGATTGTTGAAGTAGATTTTTCCCGATACCGTATCCCCAGTATTGCTTTAACACGCATACTCCAAACACTACTTTATGAGCGAGTCTTTTCAAATGACTGCCTTCGCATCTCGAGAACCCAACGATTCGCTCATCTACTACAGCAACTAAAAATAAGTTTCTTGGGTGCTCAGCATCCGTTTTTATTATCTCATCAAAGCCTAATACATCAATGAAGCCTTCGCCTTGCCCTCTGTCCATATTCTCAGTTTCTCCATCAATCTGTCCTCTTAATGGAGACAATTGTATAGCGTCTTTCTCTGTAGCAGATCTAATCGTGTAATCTAAACCATTTATTACAAAGTGCTGATTGTTATAAATCATTGATTAAAGCCCCTTCTTCAAATAATGATGACGATGACCGCCCGCATTTTCAGTCTTTTCATACACTTCGAAACCAAATTTCTATCATCTTATTGAATGAATGAGTCTACATTATAAGTGCTCTTAATTTGTCAGCCTCAACAGACATAACTCTATGAATAGCAATAATTTGCTCAAGCTGATCAACTCTAACTTGAAGCTTTGTATTGTGCGGTTCTTTTTGTAACTGAGCAGCTAATGAAAAGTACACAGGAACCTCCCACACACTGCGCAAGGCAGTAGCTAAACAGAAGCCATATCGAGCAAGTCTTTCATCACCTTGCCATCCCATATCTCTTAGTCCTAGCATATAGGCGTCAAATAAAGATGATTGGAGTGCATCATATTGATGGGACGGAATAATACCAAGACCCATAGTCAAACCAAACATTTTCCCAAGATCTTCACCTACACCTGAAATACTCATAAATTGCCAGTCTATCAGCACTATTCCATCCTTATTATTATGATCCTGCACTAGCAGCATGTTCATTTGACTTAAATCTTGATGTGCTAATACACGTGGCAATTTTGCGAGAGAAGACACATTTGATTCAAGTTGCTGACTAAATGATTGAAACCAAGTCCAAATACTTCGCTCATTATCCTTATCTAAACGTTCTATGTATGCTTCCGATTTTGGCGCATATATTTGGCTTGCAGTTGTCCACGACTTCAGCCACTCTCTGCATATCCACTCTTGTTTAGGTAATTCTCTTCCATTGAGATATGCGCCATTAAAACGGCCTAACTGACGAGCAATAAAGTTAAATTGATGCTGTGAGCATGCATACTGACCTACGATATGTTCCATCCACAACCAAATAGTTCCATCTTGTTGTTCTTCCACAAGATAGCTTTTAGGAGCTTGAATACAATCAGGAAGCTCATCTAGTAATTTTGATTCAAAAATTAGCGCTTCACGGCGCCAATAATTATGATGCTCCAGCTGATCCTTCTCTGCACTATCAGACTTTATAACTTTCACTATAATGGACCATGGTAATCGCTCCTTCATTATGGACGCAAAACCATGTAGGTGAAAAATGCCCGATGTTGTGAAATTAAGCGTATCATAACTTAAATGATCACATGTGATCGTTAAACGTTCTATTGCTTTTTCACCAAAAACATCGGAAAGACAACCATATAGCTGTTCGATCTTATTCTCTATAGGTAATTTTGAATGGTTATAGATGATAGGCTCCACACCCATAGCACTCCTTTCATTTATTTTCTAGCTGAGAGAGATAGAAATAACGGTATTTTTAACCTGCGTTCGTAAGTAGCTTCATTTTCAAAGTGTTCCCTTCGGGGTGTTGATTCCCTCAAGTGTTCAACCGAAAACCCTGCTCTTTGCAACGCTCGGAAATAGTCTTCAATCGAACGATGATACTTATGAACAGTTCCTCCCAGCCATTGTTGCTCGCGGAAACCATCTTTAAAATAATTGTCAACGATCCAATTTGTCCGTATGCCGGAGGGTTGAAGTGTCGAAGTTATTACGGGATGTTCAATAGAGAAGATAAAGCTTCCGCTCGACGTTAACGTTTTATAGATTTTTAGAAACATACTATCTATATCCTCTATATAATGAATAGCAAGCCTGGATACTACGAGATTAAAGGTGTCTTCTGGATAGTCCCACCCTTCTATTGAGGTTTGGATTACCTTACCTTGCTGACCAACGAGAAATGTCGAAGCCCGTTCAACCATGTTTGAAGAACCTTCAATTCCGATATACTGTTCGCAGCCTAAATCAAATAATTCTTTAGCGAAACGCGCATCCCCACAACCTAAATCCAACGTTTTTTTGCAATTAACTTCTCCAAGCAGTTCACAAATCACTGGTTTTTCAAGCGTATCGTTTGCATTTTCCTTCCCTTTCCGCCGTTCCATATAGTTATCAAAATTAGCATCAACATCATAAAATTCATAACCATTGTAGCTCATAAGACCCTCCAATTTTGGTTATTACGCACTTGGACAATTCAACCCACTCGCACGATGCGGACCTAACATCATCATTTTTGATAATTGCTCCGCCATAACTGTTACCGAATCGGATAAATTGTTTTCTAGCCAGTGTAAAATAATTGCTGTATAAGCCCCAGTTACAAATGTAGTCAGCAGTTGCTTTGATACGACAAATTGTCGTTCATCTGGCTGCATGAGCGATATACTTTCCATGTATCGTTCGTAGATTAATTCGGTTAATCGTCGTCTGAATATTGGGACTTCTATCAGCATGACGCGATAGAAATTAGCATTTTGTCCAATATGCTCGAACATTCGGATATAGAAAGTAAGCGGATCATAATTATCGTACGTTTTTTTCATATTTTTTATTGCTTCTTCTTCAGTCGTCTCCCTCACTGCCTTGAGGAGCATTTCATCCATACATATTTGAAGTAAATCCTCTTTATCCAAATAGTGATAGTAAAAAGTAGATCGATTAATGTTGGCACATTCTGTAATATCTTGAATTGTAATCGCAGCGTAGCTTTTTTCGGACATGAGTCTAATTAGAGCATCTTTTATAAACTGACGTGTCCTTTTTATTCGACGATCGACTGTATGATTTTCTATCAACGGCTTCCTCCTTTTCAAAAATAGAGAGTTATCAAACAGATGAATGTGTAACTGTTGGATATCGTACAGGATGAGATTATCTGCTGGTTGTCACTATGTTATTTCCAATTATAATCAAAAGTAAGTTTTAATAACATATAAAATAATTTTCTGAAACAGGAAGAGAGGAATAATAACTATGCCGTTACATCCACAAATTCATGGCTTCCTCACAAGAATCGAAAATCTCTCCAAACAAGTTTCTCCAGAGGAAATGACAATTGCTCATCTTCGGCAGTATTTCACAATGACTTGGGCTACGGACCATATTGAGGAGGTTTATAAAGTTCAGGATCTTAAATGTCCTGGACCTGAAGGTCATATACCACTACGTATCTACATACCTGAAGGTGAGGCACCATTTCCTGCACTAATCTACTATCATGGTGGCGGATTTGTATTAGGGGGTCTTGAATCACATGATTCAATTTGTCGTTCAATTGCAAATAAAGCCTCCTGTATTGTCGTCGCTGTAGACTATCGACTAGCGCCAGAGCATAAATTTCCTGCGGCAGTAGAAGATGCATACGCAGCACTAACCTGGGTATTTCAACATACCGAAGAACTTAATATAAACCCTCAAAAAATTGCTGTAGGAGGCGATAGCGCTGGCGGGAATCTTGCAGCAGTAATGTCCATTAAAGCGGCTGAACGAGGGGGTACTCCTATCGTTTATCAATTGTTAATTTATCCTGCCGTAACAACAGATACGAGTTTTCAGTACCCCTCCATGATTGAAAATGCTACTGGATATTTATTAACGAGAGAGTCTATTCTATGGTTCTATAGTCAATACTTATCCAAACTTGAGGATATTTCAGATTCCTTTGCTTCCCCATTGTTACATGGAGATTTAAGCAATCTGCCTCCAGCTATGATCATTACAGCACAATTTGATCCACTAAGAGATGAAGGGGCGGCTTACGCAGAACGACTGCAATCAGCCGGGGTTCCTGTTAATTATAAATGTTATGAAGGCATGATCCATCAATTTTTTCATCTGGCGCATGAGATAGATACTGCTAATCAAGCACTTGAAGATGCCACTCTTGCATTAAAAGCTACATTCAACAGCTAATGATTAATCTAACTACCTTCTTTTAAAATCGTATATGCTTCATTTGGGTTATTATTCGATCATACGACTTTCGAAATTTGCTTCTCTTGTCTGGTAACAATTCTAACTCGGCTCTTGATGCTAAATAAGATATAACCTCTTGAGTAGTCATCGAATTAGTATCGATATGATGCTGGAAAACTTCTAACGATAATCCTGCAATACATCGATCAATCTGCTCCGCTGCCCATGATTTTTTTCCTTCGCCCCTGCTTTGGAGCCGTTTTAACAAAGTCTCTTTTGTCGCACATAAAGCAAAGTGTTTAACTTCAATCCCTTCATTCTCAAGTTTCCCAACAATTTCAGCAAATTTTATAGGATCTACAATAGTCATTGGGACGATGATCGTTCCATTGTATACATGAGCGATGTGACTTAGCACTGTATAATTAATTTCTCGCCATATCGGATAGTCTTGGAAATCACTCTTCTTTATTTCTTTCGGAATGTTTTTCTGAATAAAATATCCGATGTTCTCAGGATCATAAATAAATGATTGAGGTAATCTTCTATGCAGCTCATATGCTGTTTGTGTTTTTCCAGACCCGAATGCTCCATTTATCCAAATAATCATGTAATGGACCTCACAATCTTTAATATTTGACGAAGCTACTTAAATGCCTTATAGCATCTTCTCCAATACTTTTGTCATTTGTATCCATGACCTCAGTCGCAAGCTCCTTAGGGCCCTATTGTCGTAGGGCCTCTCCATAAACCATTTTTCTATGACGTTATTATTCTGATATATTCACTTCTATCGTATTATCAAAAGCATGCAACGAAACTTTTCCACCTACAGGGAAAGTAATTAACGGAGACGTATGACCAAAGTCCATATCTGCAATAACAGGGATATGATCTAGCTCCACTTTTGATTTTATAATTTTTTGTAGAAGTTCTTTCGTCATATTTGAAGATTTTTGGAATCTGCCTATTACAATTCCTTTAACTCCTTCGAATGATGGCTGATGAATGAGAGACTGCAAATCTCTATCGAATGCATGAGGTTGAACCTCGTAGTCATCTTCCAGAAACAAAATAGCATTTTTTAAATTTGGCATATATTCTGTACCTTGCAACAAATTAAACGTACATTGATTACCTCCAATAATCGTTCCTTCTGCTGCTCCTGCATTAATGACATATGGACCCTCATTGTTTGTAAATGAACGAATTTCTTGATCCATATACCAAGCATCATCACTCCATTGGCCAGAAGGACTAATCTTAATCTCCGCATCCTGCATCATTATTTTCTTGAAGTAATCCATCGTATACTCATTCCCGTGCAACATTGCTAGTGTAGAGAAGTGTGGTCCTGAATAAGTGATTAAGCCTGTTTTTGCAAATATAGCATTGCTTAATGCAGTGATATCAGAATAGCCACATAGACGCTTTGGATTAGCCTTAATTAATTCATAATCAATATGTCTTAGTAACTGGTTACTATTAAAACCTCCTATCGTTGTAAGAATCCCTTTTACGTTTGGATCTGCAAATGCAGCATGAAGATCCTCAATTCGTGAACGGACGGACGACGAAACAAATTGGTCGGATTCCAATGAATGTTCCGAGAAAGACACTTTAAAACCCATTTCCTCAAGTCTTGCCTTTGCTATGTTCCGATGATCAACTGCTATCATTGACATACTTCGTGATGGTGAAATTATCCGAATTTCATCGCCTGCTATTAACTTTGCTGCTTTCATATGTACACATCCTTATGTTGTAGTAGAAGAAGCATTAAGCTCATTGCAATCTTTTCAGAATTATATACCAATTCTCCCATTTCAGCATATAGACGAGAAATTCTTTCAAAAAGTTGTGAAATACAAAAAAAACGAGCCCTGGAAATGCATAATAGCTCGTTTTGTATGTATACCATTCCATTACTTTAATTTTGTTTGCCATCGACTCTGCCTTCTGCTAATTCCTTTAATTGTTGATTTCGATGCTCTAAAAACTTTCTCATATATCTCTTTAATATTAATCTTTCGGTTAACCATCCAATAATGCCAAAAGGTGCTTCAAAAACCAATTTGTCTTTCATTAATGTCTTTCCGTTAAACTCTTCAAACATATGCTCGTGTCTAAGGTTTTTAAATGCTCCCTTCATCATTTCATCTACAAAAAAGAAGGGTCTGTTGTACTCCGTAATTTTAGAAGTTAATTTCTGCCTAATTAGAAAGTGTGTCGCTTGAAAGGTAACCGTCTCCCCTTCACCAATCATACCCTTCGTTACACCTGCAATTGCTCTTTCATTCGTATGCTTCCATACCGTCTCTGTGTGTACCTCGATATTGCTAGCTAGGTCAAAACAAATGTCAATTGGTGCATTGATATATACTTCAACATTTACGACTACCACCCTGTACACCTCATCCAGTATTCCATCTTCAAGTATTAACGCTTTATTGACTCCGTCTTGTACTTTCCATCTTCATAGATCAGACAATTCAATTGCAACCCATATGCACAGCCACCATCAATGCCGATCTTCCCTTGACCAAACCAGATATTTGGCGAGTTATGCAGCTCTACCGTTCTTGTATGTCCGAATACAACCGTTTTCTCTAATTGTAAATTTGCTTGATAGAATGCACCCTTAATATACATAAAATCATAATCAGGCTGTTCCTTCCAATTTGGATATGCTGGGTTGATTCCTGCATGAACGTAAATATGTTTTTCATCTTCATAATGAAGAGGTAATTGTGAAAGAAATGAAATATGTTTTGAATATTGCCCTCGAATATGGCAAATAAGGCTCTCTAGCGACTCAGCTGCATTAGTCATAATATCACTGCAATAGCTCTTAATTGTCTCCCGGCCACCATGATCCATAAATTTATGCTGAATTTCAGAGCTGTTTTGCCTAACCAAATCTACAAATCTTTGATCATGATTACCTCTAAGTGCGATAACACGATGATTTTCAACTAAATCAATCACTCGATCTACAACTTCCCGGCTGTTAGGTCCACGATCAACATAATCACCAATCAAAATTAATTGATCTCTACTTGAATCGTATTCTATTTTTTTCAGCAGGTCATTAAATGGATCAATACAACCGTGAATATCACTTATCATTAAAGTTCTTTTCATTATGTTGCCCCTTTTATATATCTCGTTGTAATCATTCCTTTATTATTTTCAAAACTAATTTTTCTGTTATGCCATCATGTGTAATGCTCAAATTATATTCTTCTTGTTTGTTCTTTACCAAATTCAAATAATCACTATTAAATTCACTAGAAACTTGAAAACTTCTAACCCCTTGTAATTTCTGTGGATAGGTACTTGCTGATTTTATCCCTTCACCTTCAAGCACATACTCAAAAGGTTTTAATTCCGCTTGCCTATTACCTATATGCTGGATGTATAGGGATTCAAATATAGTTCCTCTATCTTCAAAAAACGTAAGTGTGGACGCCCAAGTCTGTCCTTTGCCATAATAAACGAGTATTTTATCATCTGTCTGCTCTTTAGATTCAGATTTAGATTCACAGCCAGTAATCATTATCAAAGTAAATAGAACAATTATTAATAGTCTTTGCATATACATTCACTCTCTCTTCATTATTACTCGAATCGTTACATGATGCTACTAAAATAAATTAAGGTCTCATTTCCCATGGTTCCAAAACACCGACAATAGAAACTGCTTCTTCATTATCTAATGCATGGAGAACTCCACCAGATATCTCTTTGTTCGTTAACCATCTTGCACTATTATTCTGAACGATGAAGCCAAGTTTTACTTGGTGATACTTACAATTGCTTGGGATGTCCAATCCCATTTTCACCTCTAGCAAATTACTTCTGCTCCCTAACACATGGTAAACGTCGAATGTTTCCTTTGTTGCCATTTCATCAATGATGATACTTAAAGCTTCGGATTCATTAGAATGAATCCAAGCAACAACACAATCAATATCGCCAACATTATTTTCTTTAGTCCGCATTGCATGTTGAAGTTTTTCAAAGTCCTCGTAATCTAATGACAATCCATTAAAAAGCTCTGGATAATGGCATTGATTCTGAAGCTGATCTAATCGAGACTGATTTCTAGCAATTACCGTTACTTTATTTCCTTCGTTAACAAGCTTACAAACTACTTCCGAAAGCATACCTGTACCACCAACTACTAAGTAATGTTTCATTTCCAAACTCCTCACTTATTATTTGTTACACACATAGTTTCAGTTCTTTGTAGATCAACAATGACTATCCCTCAATTATGAGGATAATTATACTACAAACACCTTATTTAAACATTTCAAACATGCTTATTTCCGTTGTTTGATATATTACCTACAATAAAAAAAGAACCGTAAAAAATTACGGTTCTTCATATCTTTAATTCCATTAACAAAAATTCCTTGATAAATAACAATTATAAAGGAGATTGCAGCACCTAAAATTCAGCTATTAGAGTAGAAGGAAGGTGCTGCATAGCCTTTTAAAGATACAGGAGAGCAGTTTATCTAAATAATTTTCTTCGACAGGTTTAGAAGGAAGATAAACTATAGCCTGATATTATGGTTACAAGTATTGAGAAGTTATAATTTCAATATCAAATGGCGTAATGCCCGCTTCTAATGAAAATACAACGTCCGCTTCTTCTATTATATCACATTTAATCCCTCTTGCCTGCTGATGTAATTCAAATAAGTCAAAAAGATTAGGTTTCGCGAGGCTTGTTATTGCCCTCCCCATTAATACCATACCTTTTCTATTGTTTTCAACATTGATACTATGATGTGGCATTTCGCGTAATCCAATATCGGTCCAAATAACCTTCATTTCATATAAATCCAAGATGATCGGTATACAAATACTCGTATTTGCAGCTACATCCGTTTTATTTTGGACCGTTCTAGGCTCAAAGATTTCACCAGAACTAGGATTTTTTCTAGCCATCCATCCCACAAAACATTCAGGCAAATCAACAAATCCTTGTGCTGTAAATAGATTAAGTGAAAGAACGATGTACCTTCCGCCATATCCCTTTATCGAATTGATATCAAGGTCAATAAACTCACTTGCACCGCTCGGAGCAGATACAATATCACCACTGTGACATGCATTATACGTGTTCGAGATGAGATTTGTGTATGAAATATGTTCTACATACTCCCAATTATCGTCGTACATTACAGCTGACAAGTCAATGTCCGTTCTGTCGCCTTGAGGTTCTTTCCAATATACAAATGACCTTATTGTATGCGTATCTTTTGGAATGTCAATCTTAGATCCTCTTGTCAGCGTTTTAAGAGATTTATTTGCCGATCTTTGAGAAAAGGGAACGATATAATCCTTAAGTTTCTCATCAATATAAACTTTCCCGAGAGGTTCTTTATTTTTGAACATAATTAACATGCTCTCGTTGCAAATTTTCACAACACTTTCGCAAATATCAGGTTGAATAGGCGGCAACATATTTACTATACCGTATACTTTTGCTATATTTCCCTTTGGGAAAAAAGCTCTTAATTGATTGCCGGCATTCCTGCTTTTAAAATGTTCTTTAACTTGTAATAATACGGGTACAGATACTTCATTTGCTACCTCTTTGAATTCATTCAGAACAACATTAGAGTTGGTTGAGATTCGCAAAAGATGATCGAGTTTTCTAGCAAATTCACCTGGGCGTGTCTTCAATAATGCCAAAGCCGTTTTGTAATCTTCTGAATGTATCGCTTTAGTTACTTTACTATTAAATGTTTCAATCTTTTCATTGTTACGGATCTTTTGAAATGCCTGCTGTGCATTCAAAAAAGCAGTTTTGTACTCGGAAGGATGTAATCTCTCTCCAAGTCTTATCCACCTGTTTTTATACTTCACCATATCCTCATCTAAGCTCGAACAGTTTGATAATAGAGACAATAACAACCGTCGTTCTTTCCTTTTAAAACTTCTGAACTTAGTAGGTGCCGCTAAACTTACATCGCCATCAGACATAGCGACAGCAAGCCTCAATACATCCGTAGCTGTTTTAAAATAAGTAAATACTATTTTTTCATCAGTAGTGTAGGTCAATATTAAATTAGCAATAATAGCTATATTTTCTTTTAAGGGAATTTCATTCGGAACTAGGCCCAGTGCTACGTCCCTATATTGCTCAAATAACCAGCTGAGATCAGACTTATCCATATCAGAAATCGATGTTTTAGACTTCATCAAATTGGTAAAAATAGTTTTCAATTCGTCCATTGTTCCAATGTTGATTACTTTATGATTTGCTACGTCAGTCAGCGGCTCTCTGTTTTGCTTCTCATAATGTGGCAACAAAGTACCTGATGACCAGTAATGTATAATAGCATTAAAATAGAGCTCACTATCTTGCGCATTCATCACCTGCTCAGGGAAGTTTGGATACATCGGTTTGTAATCTCGGTGAGCACCAACCATCACTTTAAGAGAAGTTATTAACTCAAAGTAAAACTCCGCTAATTGTGCTTTTGAGTATGTTGCTAAAATATCGAGCAAATCTTTTGAAAATGTATATCCTAAATCCTCTACGTTTTTCAAAATAGTAGATATGTATACAGTATGCGGACTCTCTTCATTTCCTCTTTCTAAAACTAGCTTATTTTTTCTTCTAAGAAATATCGTGTTTAGCATATATTAGCTCCAATTCAGGTAGAAAAATGTAATAGGTTCGTCGACAAATAAACATACCTCTTACCTAACACTTTAATCGAGTTGGCATGAAAGCACAAATCTCTCACATAAAAAGAGAGCGTTAATTTATTTTCTATCTACCGATTGTTTGACCAGCTGATGAGTCAACACTGTTGCTCCAGTAACAAGCACTCCCTGTACAACCCCTTGAAATATGTCACCAACAGTTACCATTCCCCCCACTATTCCGAGTGCTAAGAGCACCCACGGAATTGTCCAATTGGCCACCCTAGGTGTATTTTTGAGCAGTAATCCAATAATGTAAAGTACCGGTATGAGCACCAGAGCTTCTTCTTTGATGTACTGAATAATTTCGTTGTCCATCACTAGCTCATCTCCTCACCTTTCAAAATGAGACTTTCATTTTATTAGCCATAAAGATACATTTTAATTGCTTTATAAGTTGAGCCCTCAATGATGAGCAGAGTTTTTTCTCATGTATGTAACATCTTCTATAAGTGACTGTGTCTCAACCGTCTATGCTGTATACCTATGTCCCATTTAACGGCAGTATACCTTATATCTATTATCGCTTTGAGCAATCAAGAGCTACTCTTTTACAATTTTATTGCCATGGTTTCAACTTGAAGAAGAGAGTTATACTACATAGAATTAATAAACCCCTACCCTGTCAAGACAGTGCTCATTCAACAGGACTAACAGATCACGCATATTCATCAAAATATTTGTATCTAGTTGAATGATGACTAAATTTTTCATTATTCAATCGAAACTTTCTGCAACTTATTGGATATTACTTCCGTCAGAGTGATTGCAGCTGCAAAAAAACTATAGAGGTGAGTTTATGAAAAAGAAACCGTTCATTCTGGTAGCAATAATGGTATTTATGTTATTCACATTGGGGCAATCTGCCATGGCATACTCTGATGTAACTGAAGATCCGAATGCTGAGCATATTAAATCTTTACAAGAGAAAGGCGTTATTAGCGGACATGGAAAAGAGGATTTTAAGCCTAATGGAAAGCTTACTTATGCTTCTGCTGTGACCATGTTAGTCAACGGTTTTGATCTTAACATCGACAATATTCATTTCATTAAACAGCCAAAAGCGACAGACAACTTCCCTAATCTCAAAGACAATGCGTGGTACTCACAAGCGTTTGTAATTGCACATCTTAACGGTCTAGATATCCCTACAACTGTAAAAGCTAATGACTACATTACTAAAGAACAATTAGCACATCATCTCTTCCAAGCCATTGCCAAAAAAGGCGACTATGCGTTCATCAAGATCTACATGGCGATGAATGATGAAAGTAAAGTTAATCCTCACTATATGAATAACATTCAAAAACTGCTCATAAGCAAAATCGCAACATTAGATAAAAAAAATAATTTTAATCCTAAACATGCTATAAAACGCGGCGAAGCTGCAAGCTGGATTTACGGCGGTATCAAATTTGTAGAGGACAATGAGCCTATTAAGCCACAACCAGAATTCCCCGGTTCCAATTTCAAACTGGAGACGGTTGCATTAACATCCGAAGTAAACAAAGTAACGATTACTGCACAGCTGCCATCGCCTGGTTATGGACTTCACATTTCATCGATCACATTTGATGGTGATAAGGCTGTCCTTCACGTTGCCACAACAACTCCTGATCCGAACAAAATGTATCCACAAGTTATATCAGAGGTGAAAATTTCTACTTTTGTAGATTCTAAATACAAAGTTGTGCTTACTGGAACGACTCCATCGTCTGACTCGTCCATAAAAAATGAAGCACTACTAAAATAGTAATGAAGAGGATTGCATCATTCGTTCCTGAAAGAACGAGATGCAGTCCTCTTATTTTTAATCAGTAACTCTAATGGTTATAAATTAATTGTTTGATTATTCAATCTTTAAGCAACTTGCTCTGCAACATATTGGATAATGCTTCCGTTAATATAAGTGTAGCTGCAAAAAAATACTATCGAGGTGAATTTATGAAAAAGAAACCATTTATTCTTATAGCCATAATGGCTTTCATGTTATTTACACTAGGGCAACCCGTTATGGCAAGCTCCAACACAGCCACACAATCTAATACAGATCATATTAAGTCGTTACAAGAGAGAGGCATAGTTAGTGGGAAAGGCATAGGAGAGTTTAAACCTAATGGGAAGCTTACTTATGCTTCTGCCGTAACTATGTTAGTCAAAGGATTTGATCTTAACATTAACAACATCCGCTTTATTAAAGCACCAAAAGCAACAGACAATTTCCCTAATCTCAAAGACAATGCTTGGTATTCGCAGGCATTTGTTATCGCCTATCATAACGGCTTAGAGATACCATCAGATGTAAAAGCGAATGACTATATCACTAAAGAACAATTCGCACACCACCTCTTTCAAGCCATTGCAAAAAAAGGCGACTATGCGTTTATCGAAATCTTTATGATGATAAATGATGATGATGATATTAATGATGATTATATGAATAACATACAAAAACTTCTTATTACTAAAATTGCCACACTAGATAAAAACAACAACTTCCATCCTGAAAAAGCGATTACACGCGGTGAAGCAGCAAGCTGGCTATACGGCGGTATCAAATTTGTAGAAGAAAATGAACCTATCAAGCCACAACCAGAATTCCCTGGCTCAGATTTGAAACTTACAACAGTTGCATTAACATCCGAAGTAAACAAAGTAACAATAACTGCGCAAATGCCATCACCGGGTTATGGACTTCGCATCGGATCGATTACATTCGAAGGTGGTAAAGCAGTCATTCATTTAGACGCAACGCCACCTGATCCAAACAAAATGTATCCACAGGTTGTAACAGAAGTGAAAATTTCTACTTTTGTGGATTCTAAATTCAAAGCTGTTCTTGCTGATAAAGAATCTTCATCTGATTCTTCAGTAAAAAGTGAAGCAATCGCAAAGTAACAATAAAGAGGGCTGCATCAATCGTTCATGCATGAACGAAGTGCCGCCCTCTTATTTTCATTCCGGTATGTCCCACTGAATCGGTTCCATGTTGTTTTTTTCAAGAAACGTATTTGCTTGCGAAAATGGCTTACTACCAAAAAATCCTTTTCTCGCTGCAAAAGGGCTCGGATGCGCTGTTTGAATAACTAGATGCCTCTCCGCATTAATACCTTCTGCTTTAGCCCCTGCGTGCTTGCCCCAAAGTAAAAATACAATTGGTGCTTCCCTCTCATTTAACAACTCAACAATACGATTTGTAAACAACTCCCAGCCAATACCTTGATGAGACCCCGGATTGCTTTGTTCCACACTAAGCACCGTATTTAATAGTAATACTCCTTGCTTTGCCCACGACTCCAGATTGCCATGTGAAGGAATTGCACAACCCAAATCTGACTCCAGCTCTTTAAAAATATTTTTAAGAGAAGGCGGCTGCCGTATTCCCTTCTGAACTGAAAAACTTAAGCCATGTGCTTGTCCCGCTCCATGATAAGGGTCCTGTCCTAATATGACAACTTTTGTATCCTTATAAGCTGTAAACTCCAATGCATTGAATAATTGATCCTTAGCAGGATATACAATACCATCTTCATAATAGTTTTCCAATTTCCTCGCAAGTTCTTGCATGACCGGCAGTTCCAGTTGATCCTTGAGCAATTCGTGCCAATCATTATTAGGTATAGCCAGCATGTTATCTTCCTCCACTCCACTCAACTTAACCGTCTAATCAATCTATCAAAAAAATAAGTAATATTGCAAGTCAATTTAGCTCTGTAACGCATAACTAGGCAACTGCATACAATATTAAAATCTAAAGGAGGTGCTCATATAGAAATTAAAGCACTAAATGCGGAATCGATTGCCATTATCGGTGCTACCATCGTTGCCATTGGATCAGCGATTGCTTTACGTTCATTTCTAAAAGAAAAACAAGAAAAGACAGGTGCGCCACCTTTCATACCCCCCCCTTTATAATACACACTCAAACTCCTTGAATTTTTAAAATTACCTATCAAAATAAGCCTAACGTATCCGATAACGTTAAACTTTGCAAGGTAAATATCAGGTTCGAATGGAGGATTCCATCCTCCTACATAATAGTCATCAACCTCATTTGATAACATTCAGTTCTTTTACATGAGTTAAAAAAAGCAAAAAGCCCTGATTTCTCAGGACTTTTCTAGTATGATCTGTAGTGGGCTCGAACCACTGACCCCTACCCTGTCAAGATAGTGCTCTCCCAGCTGAGCTAACAGATCAAGTTTACGATAGTACATAATATATCAAACATCTATGCGGGAGTCAATAGTTAAATCTCGCAAACTGGATAAATTTCTTGAAATAGAACTGTGGGCAACTTATTAGCATAACATTCCGCCAATAGGTAATACAGTAAGCATAGAGTAAGACGTGCACATGAAGAAAAAGTCGAGCAGCAGTAATGACAACCTGCTTGGCGCAGCCGTGGAAACTCGCAGTCTCCCAAGCCAAACTACAAAAGAAATCCTTTTCAACACTTGTTTATCACAAGAGTTAAAAAGGATTTCTTTTGTAACTTATGTACTACTTCGTTAGGATTCAATATCCTGGTTTTTCTTAGGTATGCCGAGAGCGGGAATCGAACCCGCACGGTGGTCACCCACCGCAGGATTTTAAGTCCTGTGCGTCTGCCAGTTCCGCCATCCCGGCACATGTGTGATACTTAAGACAAATGGTGGGCCCTGAGGGACTCGAACCCCCGACCAATCGGTTATGAGCCGACCGCTCTAACCAACTGAGCTAAGGGCCCTCGAAAACGTATATTTCAACGTATTGATCGAAGTATTGGTTGCGGGGGCAGGATTTGAACCTGCGGCCTTCGGGTTATGAGCCCGACGAGCTACCGGGCTGCTCCACCCCGCGACGTTATCCATTTGAGCGAAAGTAACTTTAATGGCGACATCAATTAATATACTATATAACACTATCTAGAGTCAAGCATTTTATTAAAATTAATTTTATGGTAGATAACGAACCCCATAACGCCCCTTTAAAGAACGGAAAACTTCGACCTCTCTCGGTGACTCATAACCGTAGATCCACCAATCATTTTCTATACGTCTGACTAAACAACCTGCTTGAAATTTCGTTTCATATAAGCGAAGCCAGTATACCCATTTCATGAATAGTTCCTCCTGTTAATGCCCTGATGTTTCCATTAGAATACCCTAATAATGCAAAATACAAGCATGAGAGGTTCTTAATTGTCCAAATTTTTGGGTATACTATATGATATAATAGGAAAAAGGAGTTGAATGTGATGCTATATGGAATCGTTCTATATCCAGATAAAGAAGTGCAAGATGCTGCCAACAGTTGGCGTGTTCGTCATGATTCTCATTACAGTATTATTCCTGCTCATATCACTTTAAGAGAAGCGGAAGAATGGGATGAGTCGACACTTCAAAATGCGATCTCGCATCTTCAGCACGTTGCTACAACCCTAAAACCGTTCAGTATTCATTTCAACCGTGTTTCCACCTTCTTCCCTGTAAGTAATACACTTTATCTATCCCTAGTAGATCCTCAGGCTGTAACGGATCTTAAACAAGCCATTTGCAGCGGTCCACTTGTCCCAGCGGCTTCCGATGTCGTGTACACACCGCATCTCACCATTGGACGAGACATGGAGGCAGATGAGTTACATGATCTATATGGCAATCTCCGAATGAGCTCTATAGCATTTACTACTGTTATCGATCGGTTCCACTTACTCTATAAGACCGAACAAGGAGGATGGACAGCACTTCAGTCTTTCCCACTTAAAGGATAGAACGTAAAAAATCCGCCGCATATGAACTATGCGAGCGGATTTTTTAATAAGAACTAACAATTAGCGCGCCATCGGTCTTGGCATTGTAGGATCACCTGGAACAATAGGCTTCTCAAGAATTGCGTTACCTTTAGTTTCCCATTCAGCAAGTGCTTCTCTTGTTTCCTTCGTTCCTGCTATTACAGCTTGGAACATCTCATAGCCTACATTTTGTGCTTCATAGGCATTTGGATTATCACGGAATATTTTGTCTGTCTTATTCGAAGTTTCTGGCAGAGGTTTTAGTTTTGTAAATGCATCAATATTGTAAGTCAAGCCACTCACTGGTTTCAAAAACTCTTTGCGAGCAACAAGTTCATAATTGCTTCTTGACTTCAACTTCGCCCATTCTTTGCTATTGGAAAATTTAATAAATTCCCATGCATCTTTTGGATTTTGCGCTTTTGAATTAATACCCATCAACTGACTTAAACGAATGTTTGCAGCAGCTCCTGGAGTAGCTGGATCCGTTGGAACTGTTACAACGTCCCAATCGACCATTTCAAAGTTTTTGATTTTGTCAGCATTGTCGCTTGCTCTTTTCAGATCATTAATATAGTAGGATTCACCAACTACCATTGCTAATTGGCCTTTAAGGAACAAGTCACCGTAGAATGGATCTTGCCCACCATCTGAGCTCATTTTTTCATACATTTTATTCATAAATTCTTGATTCGGTACAATTTTTTCCTTATGCAAATCTCTGACCGCGTTCCATACTTGTTCCCATTGATCACTATTTACAAGCATCTTTTTGCCGGTGTCATCAAAGGTTTTTAACTGCAGTGCGGCTCCATAGGTTTGAGCATCGTTAAATGCATCTGAGTTCCAACGATTAAATGAGAACCCGAATTTTCGATCAGCACCTTCGCCACTAGCAACTTGACGAGCTTTAGTTAATACATCAGCCCATTGCATATTGTCTGTAGGCGGTTCAACTCCCAAATCAGCGAATATCTTTTTGTTATAATAGAGCGCAGCTGAAGTGAACGTAGGTGTTAAGGCAAAGATATTGTTATCTCCTACTGATTTGATACCGTCGATTACAGTTGGTACGTAATCCGCAAGATCGAATTTATCTTGCTTAATCATCGGATCAAGTGGTTGAAGCATGTTGTCTTGAATGAATTGACGCAACATATCGAAATCTAATACTACGACGTCAACAGGATTTTGCCCTGTCATCAATTCTTTCATTTTCTCGTAGGGATCTGGTTGTTCTTTAGGCTTATCTGGATTTGACGTCTCATATCTTTGATCATCGTAATTCAAAGCACTTACGATTTCAAAAGTAATATTGGGATTTTGCATCTCAAACATATCCGTATATTGCTGACGGAAATACGGCTCATTGTCTGATCCACCATATAATACACCTATACGAAGTACTCTGTTCTCTGCATCCCCTGGTTCTGAACCACCAGAACAAGCAGACAAAAGGCCTACCAAAAGTGTCAATGTTAAACTAACCATCGTCCATTTTTTAAAACGTGATCCAATGCCATTTCTATTCATGGCTATTACCTCCTAATGATTTTGGAGAAGAAATAATAATTTTCTCACCATCAAATTCCATAGATGCTTTGTCTTTAATACCCAATGATGCTAAATATTCTTTTGGAATTTGCAGTCTCCCCACACGGTCAACAACAACGTAAGCTTCGTGAACATTATTTAAACCTTTGCCCGTTGAATGCTCTAGCTCTGTACCGTCTGTAATATTAGGGTTTCGTTTAATAAACTCTGTGCTTGTTAATCCGTCACGTATAGCAACAACACGATCTACCTTGCTAGCAAGTGTCATGTCATGCGTAACAATAACAATTGTAATGCCAATTTCTCGGTTTAATCGTCTGAAAATACCCATAATGAGATCTGATGTTGCTGTATCCACCGAACCTGTCGGCTCATCCGCTAATAGTAACTTTGGACGATTAGATAAAGAGATCGCAATCGCAACACGCTGCTGCTCACCTCCGGAGAGCTGATGCAGTTTGTTGTGCATTCTTTCTTTCAGCCCAACCCAATCTAGTAGTTGTTTCGCATAGTCTCGATCTGTTTTTCCCGATAACATCATCGGCATTTCAACATTTTCAAGTGCAGTTAAATACGGGAGTAAATTTCTTGCATTATTTTGCCAAATGAATCCTACAGTTTCCCGTTTATATTGTACAAGTTCTTCTTCCGATATCTTAAGAAGATCCCACGGTCCGACCTTGACTTGACCGGCCGATGGCCGATCAAGTCCTCCTAGTGTATTCAGAAGCGTCGATTTACCACTGCCGCTATTACCGATGATGGCCATTAGTTCGCCATCTTCTACTTTAAGATTAAGACCTTGGAGCGCAACAACTTCCAAGTCGTCCGTTTTGTAGATTTTTACTAATCCTTCGCAATCTATCATTAGCTATTAACGCTCCTCTCCCATTTTGACCGCTTGATGTACTTTTAATCTGCGGATATGCAGGAAGAGTAGCAGTGCTCCGACCAGCATCATGAATCCAACAACATAGAACAATTGATTAGTGTCTTTGGATTCAAAGATAACTCGGAATGGAGGTACAGTCTCTGCTACGTTTTCAGTCGTTTGCAAGAACGGTAGGAAGAGCTTACTTACTACCTTGCCGATCAATACTCCGAGTCCAATCGCAAGACCAGCGGTGAATAGCTGCTCTAGCATTAGCATACCTGTCAATTGCTTGCGAGATAAGCCCATTGCCCGTAATACACCGAATTGCACAACGCGGCCTGATAGATTAAAGAACCAATAAAGCACATAACCTGCTAACGTAATGACTACTGAAACAAGGAATCCAAGACTGAGAATACCGAATATACCGCCTCTTGTTGGATGCTTTGATTGTATCAGCAATTCATTCCGCACATCCTCAACCTTTGCAAGTTCAAAATCTGCTTTCTGCAACTGTGCAATAGCTGGACCAATTAGTGCATCAGGCTTCATCTTGAGCCATACCTCGTAAGGTATTGCTGGAAGCTGGTCAAATAGATAGTCCAGATTTGTAATAATAAATGGGGCTTTATCTGGATATTGACTAGGCCAATATGGCAATATGCCTACGACAGAAAACTCAATCATTCCATCAGTAAAACCAACGGAAACGACATCGCCAACCTTTAATTGATACTTCTTAGCTACACTTGTAGGAATAAGTGCCGCATGCTCTGCGAGCCCTAAATCGTACAGATAATGATTCTGATGGCGTGGATTCAAGTCTTCACCAAACCAACCTACATTTGCAAAATCATAGTTATCAATACCTAGCACATTACCCTGACCGATCGACTTTCCGGATACGACAATATTACCTTTTGTAGTCAAGACTCGGGCAGCTGCTTCAACGCCTTCCAGCGTTTTGAAAACTTCGAATGGTGGTTCCGTAAATAGCATACGTGTCGGTACT
This sequence comes from Paenibacillus sp. L3-i20, assembly GCF_022180385.2. Lineage (GTDB taxonomy): Bacteria > Bacillota > Bacilli > Paenibacillales > Paenibacillaceae > Pristimantibacillus. The sequence goes on along the minus strand of NZ_BQME02000002.1, from coordinate 213,852 downwards.
CCGCCACCGTTCCCGCCGTTTCCACCACCTCCTCCGTTTCCTCCGTTGCCGCCTCCACCATTATTCCCACCATTGCCGTTCCCATTTTTCGGTGGTTTCTTCATTTCAGGAGTTCCGTCCCATACGGTCTGAATGGTGACATCCGCTCCGTATTTATATAAGGTACGTTCCGTGGAGTTCAAATCGATAGTACGAGCTGCTGAAGCATTATAAACACCAAGTCCAAGTGTTAATACCAACAAAATCATAAGTGGATAATACCCTTTAGAAGATCTTGAAAGCTGCGTTAACGTTAAATAAATCGGTACTGGCAAAAACTTGCGACCAAGCCAATTGAACAGCTTAAGCAGCCATGGGAACAATCGCAAGAAAAACAACCCTAATGCAAAAATTGCAAGTGCAGGAACAAAGAATAAGAAGGGCTGTACGTTAAGCTGATCTGTTGTCATTCCCGTTTGGAACGTAAGCATTTGTCTTTCATTGAACATGTACCAGCCATAACCCGCTGCTGCGATTAGCAATACATCAAAAAACCAGCGCTGCCATAAAGGCTTGCGATCAGAACGTGCAAGGTCCTGCTTGTAGCTTACGATTGATGAGCGGGCATAGATCACTGCCGGTATAACCGTAGCCAATATTGCAAGCAATACAGCTGCACCACCAGCCACCATTGCTTCTGTAGAGAATCCTACTGGTATCGACTTGCGATTAACGAAGGATAAGAAACCATTCGCTGATCCAATACTTTTAGCCATAAACCAGCCCAAGAACGGGCCGATAGCAAGGGCAATACCACCGAGTAATAAGCCCTCAAGTAAATAGATCCAAATAATCTGCCTTGTTCCAGCACCCCGACTTCGCAAAACTGCAATGTCACTGCGCTGTTTATCTAATGATTGGCGAGCATTCATCGCAATAAAGAAAAATACCATTGCAATCATCGGTGCTGCTAGAGTAAATAGCAATGTCTGAAGTTGGATACTTTGTTTTTTAAATTCTGTAAGTGTCTCTGCAAATGAAATCTCTACCCGCGTATCTTTAAGACGCTGATAAAGTTCAATGTCAAGTCGGTTCAACGTTTTTCCTAGCGGACTAAGCTGACTCGTCTTCACCTCAGATAGATCAAATGCATAATACCAACCTGCATTGTGAAGCGGTACTTTCAATTTCTCAAGCAATACTTTCTGGAATGAAGCTTCACTGATTTGCAAAGTTCCGAGCAGCGATTCAAGCCCTTGATACCAATATTCATCGGCTGTATCCTTAGGGTTGATTGCTCCAACGATCTTAACTTTAAGAGTAAGATTAAGACCGCCGAATATCGGATAATCAAATACATCACCGATATGTACATCGTTGCGGTACATCGCTTCTTCAAGCATAACAGCTTCGATTATTTTGCCGTCTCCTTCAGTTTTGGAGAACCATTGACCCTGTGCGATATCTGAATGAGCTTCCAGATCGGACATCGTCATAATCGTCAGTTGTCTGTTACGACCAGCATCAACTTTAGTTGGATCTTCAGGTACGACATCGGCGCTGCGGATAGAATAGTTTTTCAAGTATGTGTCATATGTAAATCCGATGTCTTTTGGTACTGTCGTTGTAATGTATTTCTCAAGCTCCGAGAGAGCAGTAATATCTGTTTTTTCTCCCGGGGTGGATTGAAACCTCATTAACAATGAGCCTGCCGGCAGGCCGGTGCTCTTCTCCTGTAACGATTCGGCAACAACCCGTTTTAATGCTCCATCGGCGTACATTGGTATGCTTGTCGCAAAGGCAACTGCTAAAGTCAAACCCGCCAATGTACTTAACGTCAGCCATCGTGTATTCCACATTTTGCGGAATAAGAATCGAAACAGCGGAATACCCATCGGCTATCGACCTACGACTTTCTGACCTGGCTCTAGACCTTGTAATACTTCAATAGCAGTAGCCGTTTGTTGGCCAATTTCAATGTCCACTTCGCGTTTATTACCTTTATCATCAATAACTTGAACATAAGTGCGTGATCCGATGTTACGCAATGTGGACGGTGGGATTACAATTGCATCTTTCGTACGTTTTGTTATTACACTAACAGAGATTGGTGTTCCTCGTTTAAGATCCTTCGGAAGTTCTGACACTTCAAGAAGCATAAAGTCCTCTGGACGATCTGGCTTATTTTCGTTGCCGCCAGGGAAACCATTGCCGCCATTATTATTTTCTTCCTCAGCTACCTTAATAGGCATCTGATTAATTTTCCCCTTAAACTTGCCGACGCTGCTCACGTTGACTTCAACTTCCATACCGACCGCTACCTTCTCCAGTTCGGTTTTAGTAAGCTTAGAAGCAGCTGTAATTTTCTTAGTATCTGCTACAATCGCAATTGGATCATATGCCTTAGCAAGATCACCTTTTACAACATTCAAAGTAACAACTGTTCCATCAAATGGTGCAACAATTGTCGCCTTCTTAATTTCGGTTTCTTTGTCAACAAGCTTCTGTCTACTCGTCTCGAAAGTGATTTGCTTTTCCGCAAAATCATTTGGTTCCATCTCTGCTTGATTCCTAAGAGCATCCTTCATCGTATCTTCTAGTTTTTTGAACGCTATGCGGTCAAATCTAAGTTCTTGTTCCAATGTTTCAACGTCGAGCTCAGCAATGACATCACCAGCTTTAACAGCAGTTCCTACCTTCACATGGACTGCCTTTACACGTTTATCTTGGGTGAAGAATAACGTTTCTTCCTCCAGTGAAATCATCTTCCCAATTAGCGGAACCGTTGTTACCAAATCTTGAGTTGTAACATCATATTCCGGTTTCTTTGATATTTGCGGTTTAACGATTTCAGGTAATACTTCTTCTTCTTTTTCTTTAGGCAGCAATGCGCAGCCGCTTGTAAATACTAATGACAGGCTCATCGTAACAATCAATGATTGTTTAAATAAATTTCCCGTCAACCATTTCATAGACATGGTCGGCAACCTCCAAAATTGTAGGATCATGTGTAGTCATGCAAATAGAAACTTGTTCAGTGCGAATTATATTTTGAAAGACTGCCATAATTTGAGCTGACATCCCAGTGTCCAGCTCCGCCGTTGGCTCATCCGCAAGCAACAGAATAGGCTTATGCGCAATTGATTTTGCAATTGCAACACGTTGCTGCTCTCCGCCAGATAGCTCAAACGGACGATGATGCATTCGTTTCTCTAGTCCAACGAGCTCTAGACATTCTTCCACCCTACTCTTCCATTCTGAGCGAGGAGTCCCCGCCATACGAAGAGATAATTCAACATTTTCCCAGGCTGATAGAAGCGGCATCAATGCAAATGCTTGGAAAATAAAACCCATGCTTTTGCGACGTACTAATGTTCTTTCGTCATCGCTCATCTTGCTAAAAGGCAAACCGTTAAACAATATTTCACCTTTACTTGGGGTATCCAGTCCGCCCAAACAATTGAGCAATGTTGTTTTACCTGAACCTGATCTACCCTTAAGCATGACGAGTTGACTTGGTTTCACTTCCATCTGTATTCCCTTAAGCACATGAAGGGACGTACTCCCCACTTGAAAGAACCGTTCAACCTGATTGACGGCTAATAATACACCTTGTTTCTCAGACTGCTCTGGAGTGATTGAAGTCCCCTCATCTTGGTCTTTTATAAATAGCTCTTGTTCCTCTAACGATTCAGCCCTTTGAGTGATGGTCATAATTTCCTCCACTACCCCCTTTCTCCTCTATATCCATCTTAATTTTTCTAATCTTACAACATAGACGGTGTTTTGTATCAAAAAGTTACGCTTAATAACAACTCTATTAAACATTTTTTACCGCAAAAGAAAAAAGCCGCCTCAGCATATGTTGTCTTTTGCCGAAAACAGCCGAAACCCCTCTACTTTTTGACTTTAAAATGTGCAACTGTCCCGTTCAACTGATGAACGATATCATTCAAATTTCTAGATGCAGAAGTGATGTTTTCCATTAGTGCAAGCTGTTCTTCTGTCGCTGCTGCAACAGTTTCTGTATTTTGCAAATTCGCTGCAGCAGTCGCTGCGGTTTGCTCCATTGAAGCACTGACCTCTTCTGAGCTTGCTGACATTTGTTCGGTAATTGCTGAGTTCTCTTGCAGTTGTTGCGTCATTTGAGCAATAGAAGAACTAATAATATTCAGTTTATGACTTAAATCTTTTACTCTTTCTGTCCCGCGTCCAACCTCTTCCATCGTTTGATTCATAAACGCAGAAGCTCCAGCAATCTCACTTTTCGTAACCGCAACAAGTTCATTAATACTTTCGGCTGAGCCGAGAGAATTAGCAGCTAACTTCCTGATCTCAGATGCAACTACAGCAAATCCCTTTCCTTGCTCCCCGGCTCTTGCCGCTTCTATTGCAGCATTTAATGACAAAATATTTGTTTGATTGGAAACTGCAGTAATATTTTCTGCGATCGAGCCGATTTGAAGTGACCGTTTCTCTAGTGCAACTATTGTGGCAGAAAGTTTGTTTATTACAATTCCCACTTCATTCATTTGACCTTCCAATTGCTCAAGAGCAATCTGCCCCTGCTCTGCTTGCGAAGAAGTTACAATAGAATGATCTGCGATATCCGCTGTATTTTCAGCTATACGGCCAATGCCAACTGCCATCTCTTCAATCGCTCGAGAAGATTCTTCTGCTCCTCGTGCTTGAATCTCGGAGCCATTCGCCACCTCTTGAATATGTAAAGCAACTTGCTGGGATGCTGCAACAGACTCCTTTGATACATTAGATAAGTTTTCTGAAGACTGACTCACTTGACCCGTACTACTTAAAACGCCTGCAATAAGACCGTTCATTCCTTCAATCATGTCATCCATAGAACGTGCAATTTGACCTAGCTCATCCTTGTCATAACGAATATCTTTCGAGACAGTTAAATCACCTTCACTGACACGATGCGATTTGATTACGACCGTTTTAATCGTCTTCATCAGACGACTAATCATAAATGAAGCGATTGCAATTAAAGCGATTGCAATAACAATTATGCCCACTAACATCGTTATTTGAGACTTTTGCAAATGCTTCTCGATTTCTACCATCGTAAGCTGAGCATGTTTATCAATACTTTCACCAATCTCATCTATTCCTTCGCGACTAATCTGAAAATCGATATCAATTTTTAAATTTACAGGTTCGAACTTACCATCATCTACTGCTTTTACAACTAAATCGTACCAATTATTGTAATTTTTATTGTATAAATCAAAGATTTGAAGTGCAGTAAGACCTGACTGACCATAAGCCATCTCTAGCAAGTTAGCTGAATCCATAATTCCCCTTGCTTTAGTAATCCGCTCAATTGCTTGTTCATGGTTGAGTTTCAATTCTTTTTTTGCAGATATCATTTGATCTTTATTAAGCACACCAGATTCCAATTGCAAATAAGCCGCATATGACTGATACATATCTCTGTCTGCGTTTAAAACTAACGTACTTACTTGATTAGCTGTGTCGTAAATGTCTGAAGACATTTCATTGAAGATAGCTTTTTCTTCGCCTAATAAATACAAACCGGTAGCAGCATAACAAAGAAGAGGAAACGCAACCAACAAAGAGAGCTTAATTCTTAACGAAAATTTCAATTCCCATTGCACCCTTCCTAGTTAAAAATAGCTTACTTCATATTATCGGGATTCTCGTACTAAATTGAGAGAGCTTCGACACTTTATTTAGATCTTTGCCAAGCGTAAACTACAAACCGATTTCTGGTCGCTTAGCTCTCGTTTCGCGAAGAAATATAAGCCTCTTACAACATAACAAACTTATACATTCATATAGTTTAAAAAAGAGCGGTTTGAGTCATCGAAATTGACTCAAACCACTCTATATGTCCCTCTTACTTACCGAATGACTGTGGATCTTGACGCCATGCTTGGAGAGTAGCAACATCTGACTCTGCAACTTTGCCCAATTTAACAGCTGCTTCTATTAATGCAGTATAGTTAGACAAAGTATCTAGCTCAATATTTTCATCAGCGAATGCTTGCTTTGCAGAATCGAATTGATAAGTGAAGATCGCTAGCACGCCAGCTACCTCAGCGCCGGCCTCCCTAACTGCAAGAGCTGCCTTTAAAGAGCTACCACCTGTAGAAATCAGATCTTCAATAACTACAACCTTTTGTCCCGGCAAAACGCGTCCCTCGATCTGATTTTGTTTGCCATGGCCTTTTGCCTTATCTCGGATATATGCCATAGGCAAGTTCAGCTTCTGAGCTACCCAAGCTGCGTGAGGAATGCCAGCTGTAGATGTTCCAGCGATAACCTCTGCATCGGGATAACGCTCACGGATTACTGCTGCAAAACCTTCAGCAACAAGATCACGTATTTCTGGATATGTCATCGTTAGACGATTATCACAATAGATTGGTGACTTAATACCAGACGTCCAAGTGAAAGGATCATTCGGCTGAAGTGCAACTGCTCCAATCTCTAGCAAACTATTAGCAATTTCGTTAGGTAAATCTGTTAATGATCGTTTACTCATGCTTGGGTCAGCTCCTCGATAATAGATTCCAATGCGGCACGCGGATTAGGAGAAGCCGTAATCGGACGTCCTATAACCATAAAGTCAGTACCCTGCCTAAGCGCATCACTAGGTGTCATAATGCGTGATTGGTCATTCAATGCTGCACCTACAGGTCTAATGCCCGGAGTTACAGTTTGGAATGCAACGCCACAAGCTTCCTTGATCGCAACAACTTCGGATGGTGAAGCAACAACACCATTTAGCCCAGCTGCTTTTGCAAGTTCCGCATACCGTAATACTGCACTCTCGACAGATCCAGTAATTCCGATCTGCTCGTTCAGCACCTCTTGGCTTGTGCTTGTCAGCTGTGTAACAGCAATAACCGATGGTTTAGTGCCCCCTGCTATCATTGCTTGCTCAACACCTTCAAGAGCCGCTTCCATCATTGCAGTCCCGCCAGCAGCGTGGACATTAAACATGTCCACACCTAGCCGAGTTACGCTGTTCGCACCACCTTTGACGGTGTTAGGAATATCATGCATTTTGACATCTAGAAACACATAGTAGCCGCGTTTCTTCAAACTCTCCACGAAGGAGGGACCGGCAGCGTAGAATAGCTGCATTCCGACCTTCATATAACAGGGAATGCCCTTTAGCTCTTCTATGAGCCGTTCGGCGGCCTTGGCATCTGGATAATCCAGTGCTACCATAACTCGTCCTGCCGCCTGTTCTCTTGACAGCTTCATTGCCATTCCCTCCAAACTAGTTTTGTAGAACTAAGCTAATATTACTTTTCAACTTCATCATTTATTTTAAAACAACCGGCATAGCATTCGATGAGAAGTTAATCGTCTCCATCATTCTGAGCAATGCACGAACCGTATCAAGGGAAGTCATACAAACGACTCCGTTCTCAACTGCTTCACGTCTAATACGGAAGCCATCACGCTCAGGAGCCTTGCCTTTAGTCAACGTGTTGACAACAAAATGTGCTTTGCCTTCACGAACGAGGTCAAGAATGTTAGGAGCTCCTTCACTTAACTTGTTCACACGAGTTACATGCAGACCCGCATCCTCTAGTGCAGTCGCTGTACCCCCTGTTGCAAAAATTTTGTAACCTATATTGTAGAAGCCACGAAGCAACTCGACTGCTTCTTCTTTATCTTTGTCTGCTACAGTCGCTACGATTGCACCAGAAGTAGGAATTTTCATACCAGCTCCGATAAGTCCTTTGTACAATGCTTTAGCATATTGTACATCGCGGCCCATAACTTCACCCGTTGATTTCATCTCTGGAGTAAGGGTTGGATCGACGCGGCGAAGCTTCGCAAAGGAGAATACTGGGACCTTTACGGAAACGAATTCATCTTCTGGCCATAGTCCATCTGTGTAGCCAAGATCCGCAAGCTTCGTGCCCATGATCGCTTTTGTCGCTAGATTAGCCATCGGAATGTTAGTAACCTTGCTTAAGAACGGTACCGTACGCGAGGAACGCGGGTTAACCTCGATCACATATACTTGTTCCTTATGGATAACAAATTGAATGTTTACTAGACCAAGCACTTTAAATTCTTTTGCGATCTTGATCGTAATATCAACAATTTGTTTCTTAATATCGTCTGATAGTGATTGCGGAGGGTATACCGCAATCGAGTCACCGGAATGGACGCCTGCACGTTCAACATGCTCCATAATGCCCGGAATAAGAACTGTTTCTCCGTCGCAAATTGCATCAACTTCAGCTTCTTTACCAAGCATGTAGCGGTCAATTAGTACCGGATGTTCAGGATTAATCTTAACAGCAACTTCCATATAACCAAGAAGCTCTTCATCGGAGTATACAATCTCCATTGCACGTCCGCCTAGTACATACGAAGGTCGAACTAACACCGGATAACCAAGCTTCTGCGCAGTAACAACTGCTTCGTCAACCGAAGTAACTGTGTTTCCTTCTGGTTGTGCAATATCCAGCTTACGTAGCAATGCTTCGAATTTTTTGCGGTCTTCAGCTGCATCAATGCTCTCTAGGCTGGAGCCGAGAATACGTACGCCAGCTTTTACAAGCGGAGCTGCTAGATTAATTGCCGTTTGACCACCGAATTGTACGATAACACCAATTGGCTTCTCTTGCTCGATAACATTCATAACATCTTCGAAGAATAGAGGCTCGAAGTAAAGACGATCCGATGTACTAAAGTCCGTCGATACAGTCTCTGGATTGTTGTTAATAATAACCGCTTCATATCCTGCGTTCTGGATCGCCCATACCGCATGTACTGTAGAGTAGTCGAATTCAATACCTTGTCCGATACGAATTGGACCTGAACCAAGTACCAGTACCTTCTGCTTAGTCGTTTCAATAACTTCGTTCTCTACTTCATAAGTGGAGTAGTAGTAAGGAGTTGTTGCTTCGAACTCAGCCGCACATGTATCAACCATTTTGTAAACTGGTTTCAAGTTATTTTCTAACCGGAACGCGCGTACATCCGCTTCTGTTGTATGACTTCCGTTCGGGAAACCTTCCTTACGAATTTCGGCGATAGAACGATCAGAGAAACCTTTCCGTTTCGCTTCATAAAGAGATTGCAGATTCAATGTTGATTCTTTACGCAGACGATCCTCGAATTGTACGATGGATTGAATTTTGTCTAGGAACCACCAGTCGATATTCGTAATCGTTTGAATCTCTTGCAGGGAGTAACCGCGGCGGAATGCTTCCGCAACAAGGAACATACGCTCATCATCCGGTTTTTCCAAACGGCTGCGAAGTACAGACTCTTCAAGGGAAGAAGCTTCTTTTAGATGAATACGATGTGCACCAATCTCAAGTGAACGAACCGCTTTATGAATAGACTCTTCAAATGTACGGCCAATAGCCATAACTTCGCCTGTTGCCTTCATTTGCGTACCTAGCTTACGGTTAGCATTTACGAATTTATCAAAAGGCCAGCGAGGGATTTTCGATACGATATAGTCGAGTGTAGGCTCGAAGCAAGCGTAAGTTTGTCCTGTTACTGGGTTAACCAGCTCATCAAGTGTATAACCGACCGCAATTTTTGCTGCCATCTTAGCAATTGGATATCCCGTTGCTTTGGAAGCTAGCGCAGACGAACGGCTTACACGCGGGTTAACTTCAATAACATAATATTGGTAGCTGTGTGGATCAAGCGCGAACTGTACGTTACATCCGCCTTCGATGTTCAGCGCTCTAATTATTTTCAATGATGCAGAACGAAGCATCTGATATTCACGATCTGACAATGTTTGAGAAGGCGCTACAACAATACTGTCGCCTGTGTGTACGCCAACCGGATCAAAGTTTTCCATGTTGCACACGACGATACAGTTGTCGTTCGCATCGCGCATTACTTCATATTCAACTTCCTTCATGCCAGCAATCGATTTCTCGATTAGACATTGGTTGATCGGGCTATACCGAATACCGGAAGCAACGATTTCAAGCAACTCTTCTTCATTCGCACAAATACCGCCACCTGTACCGCCTAGTGTGTAAGCAGGACGAACGATAATTGGATATCCGATTCGGTTAGCGAATGTCACAGCATCTTCAACAGTAGTAACGATGTCGCTATCTGGTACTGGTTGTTCAAGCTCACGCATAAGATCACGGAACAAATCACGATCTTCCGCTTTCTCAATAGCGATTAGTTGTGTACCTAGCAGCTTCACATTCTCACGCTCTAGAACGCCAGCACGAGCAAGTTCAACTGCCATATTAAGACCCGTTTGTCCGCCAAGCGTTGGAAGCAAACCATCTGGACGCTCTTGACGAATGATTTGAGATACAAATTCTAATGTGATCGGCTCGATGTAGACTTTATCTGCCATGTTCGTATCCGTCATGATCGTAGCTGGATTACTGTTGATTAGGACAACTTCGTAGCCTTCCTCCTTAAGCGCTTGACAAGCTTGAGTTCCAGCATAATCAAATTCCGCCGCTTGACCGATAACAATCGGGCCTGACCCGATTACAAGAATTTTTTTGAGTTCATTATTTTTGGGCATACTGAAGCTCTCCTCTCAACGTCTCGGACAGGATAGCCTGGCGAGGTTTTGTTGGGTTATTTCTTTTATGTGTACGGATCATCTCTAGAAATTCATCGAATAAATAGCTGGAATCAAACGGTCCTGGAGCAGCTTCTGGATGGTACTGCACAGAGAACGCTGGATAAGTATTATGTTTAAGGCCCTCAATCGTCTTATCGTTATTATTAATGTGTGTAACTACAAGTGGAGTACCTTCCACAGAAGAATCTACTACCGTGTAGCCATGGTTTTGTGAAGTAATGTAGCAACGATTAGTTTCAAGCTCTTTCACCGGGTGATTGCCGCCGCGGTGACCGAATTTAAGTTTGCCGGTGTCTGCTCCGCAAGCAAGTGCGAACAGTTGATGTCCAAGGCAGATCCCGAAAATCGGAATTTCACCAAGCAATTCAGAAATCATTTTCACTGCATGAGGAACATCTTTTGGATCCCCAGGACCGTTAGACAATTGAATGCCATCAGGTGCATAACGACGGATTTCATCTGCCGTTGTGTCATGAGGAACAACGATTACATCACAGCCGCGCTGTGTCAACTCGCGCAAAATACCGCTTTTTGCACCAAAGTCAACAAGAACGATCCGTTCACGATTGCCTGGGCTTGAGAATACATGCTTTGTAGATGTGCGAGCTACTTGATCAGTCATCAAGGTGGACAAGCTTAGACGTTCTGCAAGTTCTTCCACACGCTCATTGCCAGTTGTAATTAGACCTTTCATCGTACCGAAGTGGCGCAGTTTGCGTGTAAGCATACGCGTATCGATATCGCTGATGCCTGGAATATCGTATTCTTTTAACAATTGACCAAGAGAATATTGTGCACGCCAGTTGCTAGGTACCGGCTCATGACGACGTACGACGAAGCCATGAATGTATGGACGCATTGATTCAAAATCATCGCGAGTGATGCCGTAGTTACCAATTAGCGGGTACGTCATCGTAACGATTTGACCACAATATGACGGGTCAGAAAGCACCTCTTGATAACCTGTAATACCTGTATTGAAAACAACCTCGCCCATCATTTGCGCTTCAGCGCCGAAGGATAAGCCGGTGAATAATGTTCCATCTTCCAACAATAGTCTTGCTTGCATCCGAATCACTCCTCTGGTGTTAATAAAAGTCTATTCCGTCCAAACAATCTTTCCATCAACAATAGTTACAACTGGCCATCCTTTTAATTTCCATCCACCGAATGGTGTATTGTTGCTCTTCGACAGGAACGTTGCAGGATCAACCTCTCGTTCGTTATCCAAATCAACAATCGTAAGATCCGCTGGTGCGCCTTGCACTAGGTTCCCCGTTTCCAATCGGAACACTCGAGCCGGGTCTGAAGTCATACGTTGTAGAAGGAAGCCCAGCGTCCACTTGCCTGTTTCAACAAACTTTGTATACAGGAGCGGAAAAGCTGTTTCGAACCCAACAATGCCGAATGGCGCTAAATCAACACCGCGACCTTTTTCTTCTGCGCTATGGGGCGCATGATCAGTTACGATCATGTCGAGTGTGCCATCTTCTAGTCCTTCAATTACGGCTTGAACATCTCGTGGCGTGCGCAGCGGAGGGTTCATTTTCCAATTGGCATCGTCTAGACCCGGAATGTCCTCATCCGAAAGAATAAGATGATGCGGGCAAACTTCAGCAGTTACTTTAATGCCAACGCTTTTAGCTAGTCTGATCAGACGAACGGACTGCTCTGTGCTAACATGACAGACATGATAATGAACGCCTGTTGCTTCTGCAAGAAGAACATCACGGCCAACATGAATCGCTTCGGATTCATTTGGAATCCCTTTAAGACCATGCTTGCGGGAGAATGCCCCTTCGCTTGCCCATGCGCCCTCAACTAACGTGTCATCTTCACAATGTGCGATAACTGGTATATCCAGCGACTTGGCAAGTGCCATTGCATTTTTCATCATCTGAGCATTTTGAACGCCTACGCCGTCATCTGTAAATCCGATTGCGCCAGCTTCTTTAAGTGCTGCGAAGTCTGTTAACTCTCTACCAAGCTCGTTTTTTGTAATCGCGGCGTATGGAAGAACCTTTACGATACCCGCTTCAGCTGCTTTATCCAATACGTACTTTACAGTCTCTGGCTTATCGATAACTGGACGCGTGTTAGGCATACAAGCGATTGTTGTAAAGCCGCCCTTTGCTGCTGAACGTGAACCTGTTATAATATCTTCTTTATGTTCAAATCCCGGATCTCTCAAATGTACATGCATATCGATAAAGCCAGCTGATACGAGCTTACCATCTGCATTAATAACTTCCGCACTTCCAGTATCGATACTTGCACTGCCATCCACTAGCTCTGCAATTTTACCTTCATTAACACGTAAATGTTTTTTCTCTGTGCGACCCGTTTCTTCATTCCAGACGTTTCCGTTAATGATCCATAACGACATTGTTCATTCACCCTCCGGTTATATTCGGTTATAACGTATAAGTTCTGCTAGCCTAATGCTCTTTCGATAACCGCCATCCGAATCGGTACGCCATTTTGCATTTGCGGGAAAATTTTCGATTGCGGATGTTCTACCAACTCACTATCGATTTCCACATTTCTATTAACTGGTGCAGGATGCATAATAATGGCATGTTTTGCTATTTTTTCAGCTCTTGCTACTGTAAGTCCATAGTTCTCACGATAGGATTCCGCAGAGTTCAGCATCCCGCTTGCATGACGCTCAAGTTGTACACGCAGCATCATAACTACATCCGCTTTGATTGCTTCATCTATTGAAACATATGGCGCATCCAGATCGGCAGCTTGCATATTTGATGGAGCACAGAAGTTTACATTCGCTCCAAACTTACGAAGTGCATATAGATTGGATCTCGCAACTCGGCTATGTAGAATGTCACCTACTATAGAAACATTCAAGCCTTTCAGTGATCCAAACTGCTTGCGCATCGTATAAAGATCAAGTAACGCTTGTGTCGGATGTTCATTGTTTCCATCACCCGCATTAATAAGTGGAACTTTGATGCTTGTTGCAAGCTCTGCAAGCACGCCTGACGGCTTCAGCCGAATAATACCAACATCAATGCCCATTGATTCAAGAGTACGAACCGTATCATAGATAGACTCGCCCTTCTCTACACTAGAAGCTGCTGCGGAGAAATTGATTACTTCTGCACCAAGTCTTTTCTCAGCAACTTCGAACGAAAATCTTGTCCGTGTACTATTTTCAAAAAACATATTCGCTGCAAATTTGCCTTGCGATACTTGATGTACTTTTGAAGAATGATTTTCCCAATAAGCAGCACGATCAAGAATGGATTCAATTTCTTCCTTGTCCAATTCCTTTAATCCGAGCAAACTCCGTTGTTTTAGTTCTGTAAGTGTCATCCGGTTTGCCCCCTTTGATTAATAAGTGTCACCTGATCTGTCAGGTCGACTTCATTTAGAAAAACTTCGATTTGTTCTTGTTTCGATGTTGGAACATTTTTGCCGATATAATCTGGTCTGATTGGCAGTTCACGATGTCCTCGATCTACCAATACAGCGAGTTGAATGCTTCTAGGTCGCCCATAGTCCATAAGTGCATCCATCGCTGCACGAATAGTGCGGCCCGTGTAAAGGACGTCGTCGACCAAAATGATAATCTTGTCCTTCGTTGTGAATGGTATGCCTTCTACATCTCCAGGTGTAGCTGCTGCTTCTATAGATATCGTCGCTCCATCTAATCTATCATCTCTATATAGAGTAATATCCAGCTCATGAACCGGCACTGGCTTTCCTTCAATCTCACCGATCCGCTCAGCGACACGGTTAGCCAAATATATACCTCTTGTCCGGATGCCTACAATTATGCAATCATCAATTCCTTTATTTCTCTCTACGATCTCATGGGCAATCCGTGTTAAAGCTCTTCGAATTGCTGTTTCGTCCATGATAACTACATGTTCTTCATCAGCCATTGTCCCACTCCTTCCATTAATCGCCTTCAAATCCATGAAGGTAACAAAAAAACTCCTTGCGAAGTTCGCAAGGAGTTTGTGATCAGTCAGTTAAAGAAGAGGGTACCCAAAGTCCTCTGGTCAACAGACCTCAGACGTATGTTCGGATATCCAAATCTAATCAATATTAGACCTATATTCACGTTACCTTGCCAGTCTCACAGGACTGAGTTAAAGGTACTGCTCTGTATCATAGGAATTATCCCACGATCGACAAAAGAAGTCAAGAGCATATATGCCTTTTGCTCGTCATTAGTGTGGGCTATTTCCACCCGACTATGCAGAGATAACGTTAATAACGTCTACTTGAAAAATTGTTTAAAGGCTCAGCTTACGAATACGTTCAACCGCTTTTTCCGTATTTTCGCGGCTTCCGAAAGCTGTAAGACGGAAGTAGCCTTGACCGCTCTGCCCAAACCCAACACCTGGTGTACCTACGATGTTTGCTTCATTCAGCAACTTATCGAAGAAGCTCCATGAATCCATTCCCTTTGGCGTCTTCAGCCAAATGTAAGGAGCATTGACCCCGCCGAACACTTCTAGACCAAGAGATGCCAGACCATCACGGATAATAGCTGCATTTGTCATATAATATTCGACCAAGGAAGCAATTTCTTGTTTGCCCTCTTCGGAATAGATAGCTGCGGCCCCGCGTTGTGTCACATAAGAAACGCCATTGAACTTCGTCGTGTGACGACGATTCCAAAGGTCATTGATTAGAACGGAGTTGCCTTCGATATCGAAGCCTTTGAGATCGCGCGGTACAACAGTATACGCGCAGCGAATGCCTGTAAATCCAGCCGTTTTCGAGAAACTGCGGAATTCAATTGCAACTTCTCTAGCTCCTTCAATTTCATAAATGCTATGTGGAACATCCTCTTCTTGGATGAACGCTTCATACGCGGAGTCAAATAAGATTAAGCATTTATTTTCTCTAGCGTAGTCAACCCAAACTTGCAACTCGGCTTTTGTCAGCGTCATGCCCGTTGGATTGTTCGGATAGCAGAGATAAATCAAATCAACTTTGCGGTCGGGCAAACTTGGCTTGAAATTATTTTCCGCAGTACATTCCAAGTAAACGATGTTTTCATAACGCTTCGTCTCTTGATTGTACTTTCCTGAACGTCCTGCCATAACGTTTGTATCGACGTAAACAGGGTATACAGGATCTTGTACAGCAATGATGCTGTCTGTGCTGAAAATTTCTTGAATGTTGCCGACATCACATTTCGAGCCGTCACTAACAAACACTTCATTAACAGCAATATCGATACCCCGCGCTTTGTAATCATTTTCGATAATCGCTTGAATGAGGAAATCATAACCTTGCTCTGGCCCATATCCACGGAAAGTACCCGGCTCAGCCAGCTCGTCCACAGCACCGTGCATCGCTTTCAATACGGATTGCGGCAAGCCGCGAGTAACGTCACCAATGCCAAGGCTAATAATTTCCGCATTCGGGTTTTCTTGAATGAATTTAGTCCGTCTTTTCGCAATTTCAGAAAATAAATAGCTGCCTTGCAGCTCCAAGTAATTTTGATTAATAGCTGTCATGAATGTCACCTATCCCTATCCCCAATAAATTCACCTATGATATGAATAGAATAACGTACTTTCAGAAGCAACATAATGCAGGATCTGCCGAAAAGTTTGCACTTATTTCAGCACTTACTGGCATGCTAATTATTTGAGCTGCAATCAAACTGACATTAACGTAGACGCAAACTGTTTAATACATGTTCCATATCATCGGGAATCGGTACTTCAAAGTTTAAACGCTCACCTGTACGAGGATGTGTGAATCCAAGTAATGCAGCGTGCAACGCTTGTCCTTTGAGGGCAACCGTTTTATTTACACCATATACAGGGTCACCAGCAAGTGGATGGCCAATATATTTCATATGCACTCTAATTTGATGCGTTCTACCCGTCTCAAGCTGAAGCTCCATAAGTGTAAAATCACCAAGTCGCTCCAGTACAACAAAATGGGTAACAGCTACTTTACTATTATGGCCAGTCACTGTGAACAACTTCCGATCATTCGTATCACGTCCAATTGGAGCGTCAATTGTTCCATGGTCATGAGGCACATTTCCATGCACTAATGCAATATATTTGCGAGTAACGGAGTGCTCTTTCAACTGCTCAGCAAGCGACACATGTGCAAGATCATTTTTCGCTGCCATTAGTAGTCCTGTCGTGTCCTTATCGATTCGATGCACGATGCCAGGGCGCAACATTCCGTTAATCCCAGATAGATCTTTACAATGATGCATAAGTGCATTAACAACTGTACCCGATGAGTGTCCAGGAGCTGGATGCACGACCATTCCACGCGATTTATTAATAACAATGACGTCAGAATCCTCGTACATAACCGTAAGAGGGATATCTTCTGCGACGATGTCCATACTTTCAGCTTCAGGGATTGTCAGTACAACAACATCGTCTTCGACTGTTTTGTAGTTAGCTTTTACTATACTGCCATTCACTTGTACAGCACCGGCTTTAATCCATTCTTGCACCTGCGTCCGTGATATACCCGCTTCGTCGATTTGCTCGACAACAAATTTATCAATTCTCTCACCCGTTTGCTCGGGTTCGACTTTCCATTCATGTGTCACTTCTTCAAGCGTTGGATTGCTGTTCATGCTCTTTTTGCTCCTTATCTACTTGCGCAAGCTGTTTCTTTTCTTCTCTCATACTAATAATCGTATCAAGCAGGATTAGCCCTACTCCACATACAATTGCCGAATCCGCAATGTTAAAAATGGGGAACGTATAGCTGCCAAAGTTAAATTTGAAGAAATCGACAACCTCTCCAAATCGAACACGATCTACAAAATTACCAATAGCGCCGCCAAGTACGAGTGCTAAACCTAATAATAGAGGTGTTTTTCCAACTTTCCTCATCATATGCAAATACCAAATCAATGCCGTTACAATTACAACTGTAACAATAATAAAGAAGGTGCGCTGATTTTGCAAAATACCGAATGCTGCACCCGTATTGCGATGAGATGTGATAAGGAAAAAGTTACCTATTACGCTAATTTCCTCATACAATTCCATTCTTGTAGCAACAATCTTTTTCGTTACAAAATCAACAATAAGAACAATGATTGAAATGAGGTAATAGTACCAATAACGCATTTAACCACTCCCAAAAAGTTTTGTAATGCAGAACTTCACTCCACAAGCGTGATATTGAGCCCGTTAAGGAAAGCTATACATCGCAATTACAAGTTGTTGCCCATCCAATTAAAGCATCACTCTTTTTGACAATTTTTCTTGTAATTTAATTAGTGTAGCACATGGCTCTGAACAGAACCAGTAATTGCGTTTCCATACAAGATCAAGCTTCCATGCATGCCCATACTGAAATCAATCTGAACAGCAAAAGCTATAGAGGCAATTATGTTAGCGGTAAAGGACGGTGCAATCTACATGACATCAATAACAAGTCCAAAGCTTGCCTTGCTGCACAATCGGTTGGTGAATGAGCAGGAAGAAATTGAATCCAGGCTGTATCATAATCAGCATTACGGTAAAGCACAATCACTTCGCGATCAAACCGGTGAATTGTCACCCATCGACAACCATCCAGGCGATCTTGCAACCGAGCTTTATGAACGAGAAAAGGATATTGCACTCCTTGAGCAAGAGGAGCTTCACCTTAAGCGAATAGAAGCTGCTCTTACTGCTATGGAAAATGGAACATATGGCACTTGTATCTCTTGTGGTGAAAAAATACCATATGAACGACTCGATGCAGCCCCAGACACTCTCTATTGCATCGAACATGCGCCAAGAAATCAATTGTCACATGATCGTCCAATCGAAGAAGCTTATTTGCAACCGCCATTCGGACGGTCTAGCATGGACGAACGTATTGATTACAATGGATTTGATGGTGAAGATGCTTGGCAAATTGTCGAGCAATGGGGCAATGCAGATTCTCCAGCCATGTCCGAAAATCGGAATGCCACCGACTATTCCCACATCGGTATTGAAGCAGAGGAAAATGATGGATATGTAGAATCCATTGAAAGCTTCCTTGCTACAGACATTACTGGCCGTCACGTTTCCGTTGTTCGCAATCGTGAATATGATCATTATATTCACAGCGATGAAGGTGATCATGGACTAGAGGCTGACGATTAAATCAATATCCCTTACCTTCAAGCTGAATCTGTACGATCCGTACAATATCAGCAATATAATCGCCAATTATAGGGAGGTTCAATGCCCCTAGAAATTGTAAGACATACAGAATCGTAGCTGCAAAAAAAGTAAATCCAATCGCAATACCAACACCTCTTGCCGTACCCGACAGTAAATTGCGCCATATCATTGAAAAAGGTCGGTTCAACAAATCAACGTATTCTGCAATGTGCGTTCGTTCCATTTCAGTTGCAATATGCTGCAATCTTTTATCTACAAGGGATAAAGATTCCTGTAAGGCAGGCAAATCCTTTGGTTCATCGTTTGCCTGCTTCTGATTTCGTTTCCGTTTCACGATTTCCATCACCTCCGGGTAGCAACAGAGGAAGCCCGCCCCGCCAGCGTGGCGGGCAAGCGGGCTCCTTTATTCCATTACTATGTCCCTATTCCTTGATGAAAATGCCAACTTCCTTATCTCCAAGTGTAACCCGCTCCATACCATCTACAGCTTCGAATGAAACCGACTGTAACAATACATTATCACTTAACACATCGGAGAACGCTTCAAGTGCTGCCTTCAAAACATTATCTACATCTAGAACAAGGTTAACACGTTTCTCAATCGGAAGATCTTGCTTCTTCCTCGTGTCTTGAACAGCCCGAATAACTTCACGAACCCAACCCTCTTGTTCAAGCTCAGGTGTAATATCCGTATTCAGTGCTGCTGTCATACCATTTCCAGATGCGGAAGCGAAGCCAGACTTTGCTTGTTTCTCAACTAGCAATTCATCTAGTCCAATCTGAAGTACTTCATTATCCGATGTTGTGAAGCTGAAGCTTCCCCCAGAAACAATCTCTTTTGTAGCATCAGAATTCAGTTCTTTCAAAGCTCCTTGGATAGGACCAACTTGCTTACCGTATTTCTTACCAGCTACCTTTAAATTCAATTTAAGTGTGAAGTCAACGAATCCACTATCGGATGTTTGCACCGTAATGGATTTTACATTGATTTCATCCTTAATGATCTCTTCGTATTCTGCAATCGGGAAATCCCCGTCTAGTGATACGATAAGCTCCGATAGTGGCTGGCGAGTTTTAATTGACGTTTCATTGCGGACATTACGCGCAAGTTCCACGATTCCTTTTGTACTCTCCATATCACGTTCTAGTGTCAAATCAATAAGTGACTCATCTGCTACTGGGAAGTCTGCTAGATGAACGCTTCCTTCACCACCAAGATTGCCATACACATCTTCTGCTAAGAATGGTGTATATGGAGCCATTAGACGTGATAATGTTAGAAGTACACTTCTCAACGTTTGATAGGCTGCAACTTTATCTTCTGTCAGACCACTGCCCCAGAACCGGTCGCGTGAACGACGGATATACCAGTTGCTCAGCTCATCTACGAATTGTTCTATCGACTTGGCAGGATTCAAGAAGTCATTAACTTCTAGACCTTTCTTAACCACTAAGATCAAGCTATTCAATCTAGATGTAATCCAACGATCCAGCTTATTATTAGTATTCGCTTCTGCATGATCCGCGTAATTGAAACCGTCGATTGATGCATATAACGCGTAGAACGCATGTGTATTTACAATCGTGTCGATCACTTTGGACTTCGCTTCGCCTACGATGCCACGCGAGAAACGTTTGCTGTTCCACGGCGCACTGTCTGCAAGGAGTGCCCAGCGGAATGCGTCTGTTCCGTATTCATTAATAATTTCCCAAGGATCAATAACGTTACCTTTTGACTTGGACATCTTTTGTCCATTCTCATCAAGAATATGTCCTGTAGAAAGTACCGCTTTATATGGCGCTTTTCCGTTGTATAGTGTTGATACAGCAAGTAAGCTAAAGAACCAACCGCGCGTTTGATCAATGCCTTCGCAAATGATATCAGCAGGATATTGTTCTTCAAATGGTTTTGCATCCGCAAATGGATAATGATGCTGAGCAAACGGCATGGAGCCACTGTCGAACCAAACATCGATTACTTCTGACGTACGTTTCATTACTGCACCTTCAGCAAACGGCGATTTAAGCAAAATGCCATCTACGTAAGGCTTATGCAGCTCAATGTCAGCAGGCACTTCGTCCACTGCACGTGCACGAAGATCAGCGATGCTGTCAGGCGAATATTCTTTACCTGTCTCTTCACAAACCCAAACGTTTAGCGGAGTACCCCAATAACGGTTACGGCTAATGTTCCAGTCCACTAGATCCTCAAGGAACTTACCAAAACGCCCTTCACGGATATGTCCAGGATACCAATCCACTTTGCTGTTATTTGCGATCAATTGATCTTTAACTGCCGTTGTTTCGATAAACCAGCTCTCCGTTGCATAATAGAGAAGCGGTGATTTACAACGCCAGCAGAACGGATAGCTATGCTCGTAACGCTCTTTGGAATAAAGAAGTCCCTTTTCGCTAAGCATCTTCACGATGTCGACATCGCAATCTTTTACAAAGCGGCCAGCAAGATCAGTAACTTCATCGATATAACGACCTGCATTGTTCACAACACTTAACATGCTGATCCCATTTTGACGTGATACTTTATAATCATCTTCCCCGTGTGCAGGTGAGATATGAACGATTCCGGTACCGCTAGTGTCACTGACGAAATCGCCAGCAATGACAATATGGCCTTTCTCAATTGCTACATAGCGGAATGGAGGCTCATAAGAAAGCCCAACTAGATCAGCACCTTTTACCGTTGAAAGCACTTCGAACTCTTCTTTCAATACTTTCTCTGCCAAGTTCTTAGCAACGATATAGACTTCTCCGTCTTTGGAAGCACGTACATAATCTAGTTCAGGATTAACTGCTAATGCAGCATTCGCTGGCAATGTCCAAGGAGTCGTCGTCCAAGCAAGCACGAACTCGCCGGAATCGATCAGCTTGAACTTCGCTGTTGCACTCAAATCCTTTACATCTTCGTAGCCTTGTGCAACTTCATGTGAACTTAGCGTCGTTTGGCAGCAAGGGCAATACGGGCTTACACGATGTCCACGGTACAATAGTCCTTTTTTGTGGATCGTGGACAAAATATGCCATACACTTTCGATATATTCATTTTTTAGCGTGATGTATGGATTATCAAGATCTGTCCAGTAACCAATCGCTTCAGTCAGCTCTCTCCATTGCTTCTCGTATTCAAATACGCTGGCTTTACATTTTTTTACGAACTCTTCAACACCATAATTTTCGATTTCTTGCTTGCCAGAGATGCCAAGTTGCTTCTCCACACCAAGCTCAACAGGCAAACCATGTGTATCCCAGCCTGCTTTACGAACAACACGATAGCCAGACATCGTTCTGTAGCGGCAAATAAAATCTTTAATAACCCTGCCAAGTACATGGCCGATATGGGGTGCACCATTTGCTGTTGGAGGACCTTCATAAAATACGAAATTAGGTTTACCTTCTCGGTTCTGAATCGATTGTTTAAATGTGTCTTCTGCTTTCCATTGCTCCAAAACTCGCAACTCGCGGTTGCGCGCGCGTTCTTTTACGTCTACACGTTGCATCTTCGTTGCCCCCTCTAAGTATACAAAAAAATAAAGCCCCGTCCCGATAAAGGGACGAGGCTTGCTCGCGATACCACCCTTGTTCCGCATTGTTCCCTCAAAAGAAAGAGAGACCTAGCAATCGTCATATATGACGATGCCTCTTGCGGCACCTTAGCTGCGAATCCAATCTTGATTCGCGTTCCCTGTAACGGGGGAAATTCGTCGACGCTTAATACCACAATACAGTGGGCTCGGCGCCTCTTCTCAGAGAGGATATTCGGTAAAGGTTCAAGCACCGGACTTTCAGCAATCGCCGGCTCTCTGCAGCATGAACTCAAAACGTACTCGT
Source organism: Paenibacillus sp. L3-i20 (assembly GCF_022180385.2). Lineage (GTDB taxonomy): Bacteria > Bacillota > Bacilli > Paenibacillales > Paenibacillaceae > Pristimantibacillus. Next base: position 191,298 of record NZ_BQME02000002.1, on the reverse strand, counting down.
TCTCATCAATGAAGTTGTTTGTTTCGTTATTGTATTAGTTATAGCTCACATAACAGGTTCTTGTCAAACGGGTAATGACCCATTTTCTTTAACCTCTAAGGAGTTCTCTTTCCGATTCTCTTGCACTTTGTTCTAACGTTTCCCAGCCATCTTGTGATAAAAGCTCAAGTTGCGCTTCTACTAGGGTACGGAATCGTGCTCTATAAATAGAGGCCTGCTTCTTAAGCTCCTCTACCTCAAGAGCCACTTTGCGCGATTTGCTAAGTGATTCGTTAACGATGCGGTCAGCGTTTTTCTCCGCTTCCTTCACAATTAACTGAGCTTCTTTTTTCGCATTGTTACGAACTTCATCAGCAGCTTCCTGTGCGACGATTATCGTTTTGCTAAGAGTCTCTTCGATATTGGTGAAATGGTTCAGTTTCTCTTGTAGCGTAAGGGCTTGGTTTTGAATTTCTTTGTTCTCACGAATGATGGATTCATAATCTTTAATTACTTGATCCAGAAACTCATTCACTTCATCTTCATCGTATCCACGAAAACTTCGTGAAAACTCTTTGTTATGTATGTCCAATGGCGTAAGCGGCATCGGAACACCTCCCTATGAACTGTTTTGGCACTGCGCAAACGGTGGCAATAAGTACACGAACACCAACGTTGCTGTCTGTCAACAAAGATTCGACAGTCCTGACCTATTTCCTGCAACCATCTAAATAAATTTACCAATTTTGACCCGAATTCTGCCCCTTTTTGTCACGCCGTCGACTTCAAGCACCTTGAATCGACCTAATCCTTTGAAAGAGATGACGTCATCTTCCTTAAGTTGTTTGGATGGGTCCTCTTCGGCTTTCCAATTTACTCTGCAGCGACCAGCTCGTATTGGATCCATAATTTTGGATCGACTAACTCGATATACATCACTAGCAATACCGTCAAGACGCATTGATGCAACTGTAAGGCTCATTTCCTCAAGTTTAACTTGAACGGGCTTTAATTCTGACAATGGTAATATATCCGTCAATACACTAAGTCGATGCACCTGACGGAGATGTATATTTAAATAATCGGCAATTTCGTCCGTAACGATAATATGTGCAAACGATTCATGGACATGAATGTCTCCTATTCGATCTCTTTTGATGCCAAGACCAAGCAGGGCCCCAAGAAAATCGGAATGATCTAACTCAAGATGACTTCCGGCCGGTGCAATTGCAGCAAGCACAGAAATAGCCACATGCTCATCCTCTAAGCTGCGGTAATCTGGTGCAATTAATGCTCTTCTTCGCTCTGCTTCCACGTAACCGCCATCCAGCCTAATGTGGACATCTTGATTACGGCTAGCGAGCATAGAGAGAATTTGGGCTTGTCTCGGATCCAAAAAATCGGTCCGCTTCAGCTCATGCTGCTGTGCGGACCGCCCTACCCATTCCATTGCCCTATCGACGAAAGATTTTTCCTCGGGGTGGAAATGCTCATATATAGCTGATTTCATAAGATTAGCTTTGACCTAAGCTAAACAAGAATACAAGTACTGAATTCAATCCGATTGCAATAAATCTAAGTGCAAAGATAGCTACGATTGGCGAAAGATCCAATACACCGCCAATTGGCGGTATAAATTTTCGGAATATACCGATGTAAGGTTCTACGATTCGTCCAAGAAACTGTCCAATAGAACTTTCACGAGCATTCGGGAACCATGACAATAGCACATAACCAATAATTAAATAGCTGTAAATTTCAAGCGCAGTATTCACAAATTTTAAAATTAATATTTCCAACCCAAGGTCACCTCATTTTGTTGTAATCGTTCTCCTCTGCCAGCATTTCCGTTATGGCACCTTGAATTTCTACTGAATCAGGCGTGCATAGAAAAATATTAGGACCAAGCTTAGAGATGCTGCCACTTAAAGCGTACACTGTGCCGCTTAAGAAATCAACAATCCTAAGCGCAAGATCAGTTCTCACTCGCTGTAAATTTACGATAACAGCTCTGCGTGAGCGCAAATGATCGGCAATCTCCTGTGCTTCGTCATATGAGCGAGGTTCGCTTAACACGACTCGAACGTTCTTCTGCGAATGTATGCTAACAACATTGCTATTGCCAGCTACCGTATTGCTTCTTATGTTTCTACGTGTTTCGAAAAGAGAGGTTTCATTCTCTTGCTCTTCAGTCTGTGTAGTCACACGTTCACGCTCTACCACTTCTTCTTCTTCCTGCAAGCCAAACCAATTCATAAATCGGTTCATCACGCTCATCGCTCATTCCTCCTCTTTTCCAACTAAAATGCTTCCTAAACGAATCCATGTAGCGCCTTCCTCAATAGCAACATCAAAATCATTCGACATTCCCATCGACAAATGTTTAATACCGCTGCCATATGCCGAGTCTCTCTGAATAACGTCTCTAAGTTCACGAAGTGCTCTAAAGACTAATCGTGTTTCCTCAGGCTTCGACTCATAAGGTGCCATCGTCATGAGCCCAATAGGCTGCAGAGACGGAAAAGCTTGCAGTGCATCAATAAAACCTGACAACTCTTCCGGTTCCATGCCATGCTTGGACATTTCGCCAGATACGTTAACTTGAATAAAGCAAGGGACAATAATGCTAAGTTGGGACGCTTTTTTGTGAATAGCTTCCGCAAGTGACAGCCTGTCCAATGAATGTATGTATGAGAACTTCCCAACGACGTCTTTAGCCTTATTCGTTTGCAACGAACCGATGAAATGCCAAGTCGGCACATCTTCAGGCACACTGCGATCTTTCCCGCTCAGAGCCACCCATTTCTCCTCTGCATCTTGCCAGCGGTTCTCGCCAAGATGCAACAAGCCGCTCTTATACGCTGATACGGTTGTCTCTAACGATACATATTTCGTAACCGCTATGACATTTATGTCTTCTCTAAGTCTTCCAGATCGCTGGCATGCTGCTGCGATTCGCTGTTCGACCTGCTGTATTCGATCTTGTAATGGCATACTATTATTCACCTTTCCCGAATGCCTATCCAACTGGCCATCCGTCCCGTTCTGCCGCCTTCCATTCGATGAGAATAGAATAATTCAGTCTGGCAACCAGTGCACCACTTGGTTAATTCGATATGGATCGGCAAAATTCCTGCTTTTATCATAATCTGTCGGTTTATTTCTTTCAAGTTCAGAAACCTCTTGCCATTTTCCGACTGGACCATACAAGCTTGAGCAATCTCCTCTTTCAATTGTAGCTCGGATAAAACCCGCTCTACTTCCTGAATAACAACTCCATCAACTTCATAGCAACAACTTCCAATAGATGGACCTATTGCTGCTTTAATATTTTCAGGTTTTGCACCATAAGCAGATTCCATTGCGAGTATTGTCTCTCTTGCAATAGATTGCACCGTCCCGCGCCAACCTGCATGAGCTAAGGCAACAGCACCAACATCTTGCGCGTAAAAATATAACGGAACACAATCCGCATAAAATGAAGCTAAAAGTATACCCGGCACATTCGTTATTATCGCATCACTGCCTGCTATTGTGTCAGACATCGAAGTTCTACCTTTACCACGTTCCATTTCCGTTACAATTGATACATGGCTACCATGTACCTGCTCCGCACACGTCCAAGACTCAAATGGCCAGTCAATTGCTGAAGTCAACGTTTTACGATTTTCAATAACGTCGCTTTCATTGTCCCCCACATGTAATCCAATATTTAAGGATGCCCAAGGAGTGTTACTTACTCCTCCTTCTCTTCCAGTAAATCCAACCGATAACGAATCGTTATTTTCCATCCATTGTGACAACAAAAAAAGCGAAGGTTCCTTCGCTGTGCCTCTTATTTTCTGTACAAATGGTTCCATCTCATCACCTCATACATACACATTATGCGGGATAACTCTTTTACTATGTCCGCCAATACTAAGTTTACCCCCTTAAGAACGGGCATGCAAATCTTCTTCCTCAGCACGAATTGCTTTTGTTTCATCCATTCGAACAAGTACAACATCTGCACCTATCTTAACAATATTTCGCCAAGGTATAACGATTTCAGTCCCATTATTACCGAAGAGACCAAACATTTTGGTAAATTGCGGTACAACAATCGAATCAATTCTTCCTTGACGCAGATCAAGCTCCAGGTCACTTACATGCCCTAGCTTTTTGCCATCCACAATATTAATTACGTCTTTTGATTGGAAGTCGGATATTTTCAAGTTGATTCACCACATTTCCTGTAGATTGTTTTCCACAATCCTTTGTTTAAGTATATGAGTGAATTGCCCAAAATGTCCTACTGTCCAAAAATCAAGTAAAAAACCTACATTGACGTTATTAATGTGGCAAAGAAAAGTGGTGAAGCGCTTATGCACTCCACCACTTTCATGCCATTTCTTCCTCTAAGCGTTCATGTTTTCACATGTTTCTGCATCTGTTGTATCGCTGATTTCTCAAGCCTAGACACTTGTGCTTGTGAGATGCCGATTTCGTCAGCTACCTCCATTTGTGTCTTTCCTTCAAAAAAGCGCATAGACAGGATCATTTTTTCCCGCTCATTGAGCTTACGCATCGCTTCCCTTAGAGCAATCTCTTCTATCCATGACACGTCTTTGTTTCGATCATCACTAATTTGATCCATCACATAGATTGGATCTCCACCGTCATGATAGATCGGCTCGAACAACGACACAGGATCTTGGATGGCATCAAGTGCAAACACAACATCCTCTTTGGGCACATTCAACGCTTCTGATATTTCAATTATCGTTGGTTCACGTGAATTTTTGTTCGTGAGGCTGTCACGGACTTGCAGCGCCTTATAAGCGATATCTCTTAAGCTACGCGATACTCGGATGGGATTGTTATCCCTTAAGTAGCGACGAATTTCACCGATAATCATCGGTACGGCATAGGTGGAAAACTTAACATTTTGACCAAGGTCGAAATTATCTATCGCCTTCATAAGTCCGATGCAGCCGACTTGGAATAAATCGTCTACAAACTCTCCCCTATTGTTAAATCGCTGAATGACACTGAGCACTAGCCGCAAGTTGCCATTAACCAATTTCTCTCTTGCTGACCACTCGCCCTTGCTCTGTAATGCCGTAAATAGCTCTCGCATTTCGACATTAGTCAGTACAGGTAGTTTAGCGGTATCCACTCCACAGATCTCGACTTTATTTCGGGTCAACGTGATTACCTCCCAAGGAGAAACATTAATGTATATTATCTCCCTGAGACCTCTTTTTATTCCTATTCCGACATCGTTCGACAATCAGATTTGGGTCAAAAGCTTGCTAAACGCTTACACCATCTTGTTAAATTCTTTTCTCAATCGTTTAATAATTCTTTTCTCCAGACGAGAAATATAGGATTGGGATATACCTAACATGTCGGCAACATCCTTTTGCGTCTTTTCTTCGCCATCAGCAAGTCCGAAGCGAAGTTCCATTATAATTCTTTCTCTTTCAGATAGCTTATCAAGCGCTTTGTGAAGGAGCTTACGATCCACCTGTTCCTCGATGTTACGGTAAATTGTATCATTTTCAGTTCCAAGTACATCAGATAGCAGAAGTTCGTTTCCATCCCAATCGATATTAAGCGGCTCATCAAAGGAAACTTCAGTACGCGTCTTGCTATTGCGGCGAAGATACATCAAAATTTCATTTTCGATACAACGAGATGCATAAGTAGCTAACTTAATTTTTTTCTCTGGGTCAAATGTGTTAACTGCCTTAATTAGTCCAATTGCACCTATCGATACGAGATCCTCAATATGAATACCCGTGTTTTCAAACTTTCTGGCAATGTAAACGACAAGTCTTAAGTTGCGTTCGATCAGTAAAGCTCTGATTGCCGTGTCACCAGATGGAAGTTTCTCAAGTAAATATTCCTCTTCTTCACGCGTCAAGGGAGGCGGTAACGCTTCACTGCCGCCTATATAATATAATTCTTCACTTTTTAGTCCGAATAAAAATAATATTCTGTAATAATATAACTGCAGTATAAGTTTGTATTTGACGAGCATGTGGCCCATCCCTCCCCGGTAAAATATGCTTACACTTGTTTCGCTTGTACCATTGACGGATGGATAATCGCTTGATATGCCCCATCTGCTGCAAGCTTGCCGCCATCTAAACCAATCAAAACTCTGTTCGTTTCATACAGTTGACCGTCCCTTGTAATCTCAACGGCATCCGGCTTCAAAGCAAGCATAAATTGTGAACCTCTGTTGACTCCTCTGAAGGGAATTAAACGAAGACGATCTTGCCACTTGAATGGCTCAGTATCTAATCCTGCTACAAGACGATCTACTTGCGACTCTCGAATGCTTTTCATCCATGACTCTGGAATTTCACCCTCCCAATTGGATGCTTCCATAACCATCACTGGAGTACGAGTCAAAGGATCATAGAGCTGATTACCTGTATCAATTAGTCCAATACACGTAAAGATTTGCTCATCGATCCTCACCTTCACTTCAGCAAGATGGGTTCGTACGAGTTCTCGTTCCCGCTTTTGTGTTAATACAGCTCTGTAAATAAAAAGACCAACACAAAACGCAGCAACAAAATAAAAAAGTCCCATCTTTAGCTCTGCATTCACACTGCCGCTAGCAAACGTTAACGTTTTCCAAACTTCACCTGATCCCTGCATAAACAAATAATAGAGTCCTAGTACAGCGCCCGCAGCTACAAAATTAACCGTATAGAAAGCTGCAATGTTACGAATAAAATGTTGCAGCGAATGAAATCCGAACGTTATCCAAACCATGAATAACGAAAACAAGACTTTTACGGCCAACGTGAACAGGAATGATAACTGAGGCACTAGCATAAGTACAACATAGCAGGCTCCGAATGTAGCAGCGAAAAGCAATCGCCATGGCTTGGGCTTATAGTTACGGACCCATGCGGTCGTCATCAGCACAGCTCCGTCTACAAGCAATTCACGTAGAAATAGGATATCGATATAAACCGCCATTATCGTCCCCTTCCTCCCTTTCCGGTGAATCCGCTCGAGTCCGTTAGCTCGGGAGAACGATTGAGACTAGTATATTGTAATCCTATTTCAAAGTCTGTCTATTCATGACGACATTAGCCATCTTTTTTTGTCGACAAATCAAAAAAGAAACGACTCTATTGGTGAAATGATAAATCTATCCCTATATTAATAAGAGGATTGCCCTAAGATCATAATTGATCTCATAGACAATCCTCTTTCACTCTACTTTTCGTACATTCTTTTGTGGAAAGCGTAAATGGCTAAACTGTCCTTTGGAGGCTTAGCTATCGCTTCGCTGAGAACTATATGTCATTTATAAAATAACAAACTTATAAATTGTTGTATTTATAAAAAGAAGCTCTTACTAAGGTTCAATAACCTTAGTAAGAGCTTCTATAAAAATTACTATCTGTCATTACGAGGTTGCTTGCGCAAAAATGCTGGAATTTCCAGTTGATCGCTGGAAGTACCTGAACCAAATGGCTTCACGCTTGATGCAGCATTCGTTGCTCTAGTATCTGTTTGCTCCGATCCAAGCGTTGTCGTACGACGAGGCGCCTGTTGATTCGGTTTAGCTTCGAAACCTGTTGCGATGACAGTTACTTTAATATCATCGTTCAAGTTTTCATCAATGATTGCACCGAAAATCATATTTACGTCTGGATCAGATGCAGAAATGACGATTTCTGCAGCTTCGTTAACTTCATATAGTGAAAGGTTGCTTCCACCAGTAATATTCATAATTACACCACGAGCTCCGTCAATTGATGTTTCTAGCAATGGACTCATAATCGCTTTGCGAGCTGCTTCTGCTGCACGATTCTCACCATTAGCGACACCAATACCCATAAGGGCTGAGCCGCGCTCCGTCATAATTGTCTTCACATCTGCAAAGTCAAGGTTGATCAAACCTGGAACAGCGATTAGATCAGATATACCTTGTACAGCTTGTCTAAGAACATTATCTGCTGCTCGGAAAGCTTCAAGCATTGGTGTTTTTTTATCAACGATCTCTAATAGACGATCATTTGGAATAACGATAAGTGTATCTACTTTTTCCTTAAGTGCTTCAATACCAAGCTCAGCTTGTCCAGAACGTTTACGACCTTCAAATGTAAAAGGACGTGTTACGATACCAACTGTAAGCGCTCCACATTCACGAGCAATTTCAGCGATAACTGGAGCAGCGCCTGTACCTGTTCCGCCACCCATTCCCGCAGTAACAAATACCATATCAGAACCCTTCAACTGATTTACAATCAGTTCGCGTGATTCTTCTGCAGCTTTATTACCAACATCGGGATTTGCACCAGCACCAAGACCACGTGTCAGCTTATCTCCGATTTGCAGCTTATGCTCAGACTTCGCAAGATGAAGTGCTTGAGCATCTGTGTTGACTGTAATAAAATCAACACCCTGTACGCCATTTTCTATCATACGGTTGACTGCATTGCTGCCGCCGCCGCCTACACCTATTACTTTTATTTGAGCGAGCGCTTCAAGCTCCATATCGAATTCCAACATCTCTCATAATCCCCCAGTCAAATAAATTCATTAAACATATTTTTAATTCTTTCAAACATACCGGGTTTAGATGTGGCTGCAGGACCGGCTTTGCGACTTGCCGTTTTCTTCACGGTGCCGCCGCCTCGGATCCCCATATATTTTGACACATATTGGATCATACCAACTCCGCTGCTATAGGAGGAATCTTTAACACCAATATAGTCAGGCAACGCAATTCGCACGGATGATTCCAGCTCCGATTGAGCAAGTGCTATTGTTCCAGGAAGCGCAGCAGCACCACCCGTAAGCACGTACCCGTTCACTTTCTCACCATAACCAAGACGACGAACTTCCTGACGTATCAATTGGAATATTTCCTGCATACGCGGCTCGATAATACTAGCCAAATCCTTTTGGGAAAATTCTTTTTCCAAATTACTGCCCATACGCGTCACTTTGAATTTAACATCCTCAGCTGCATCCATCGTATTGGCACATCCATACTTAAGTTTAAACTTCTCTGCTTGATCGGTTTGCGTACGCAAACCATAGGCGATATCGTTAGTTACGAACTCTCCGCCAATCGGCAAAGTAGAGATCGCAGCCAAACCACCCTGATCATAAACAGCAATAGTGCAGGAACCTGCTCCAATATCAACTAAAACTGTTCCTATCATCTTCTCGTCTTTTGTCAGAGACATAACACCTGACGCCAAGGACAACAAAATAACACCATTGATTCGTAGTCCAGCTTTCTCAACACAGCGCATTAAATTATGTATGGCCGTTTTCGTTCCAGTAACAATAGTTGCTTCGACTTCGAGTCGAACACCAATCATCCCTCTAGGATCGGAAATGCCCTCTAAACCGTCCACTAAATATTGCTTAGGCACTAAGTTAATAATTTCACGCTCTGGAGGGAGTGCGACTACTTTAGCTGCTTGCAATACACGTTCAATATCTTCTTCACCAATTTCTCGATCCTCATTGGATACTGCAACAACGCCATGATTGGTTTGCAATGCAATATGATTGCCTTGAATACCTACATATACATCAGATATTTGAATGCCAACCATGCGCTCCGCGTGCTCAACTGCATTACGAATGGATTGTACGGTTTGGTCAATATCGACGATTGCTCCCTTGCGAATACCCTCTGAGTCGGCAGATCCAACTCCAATAATATTAATGGTTCCATTGCTCAATTCACCAATAATAGCACGAACTTTGGATGTACCGATGTCCAAACTGACGATGATGTCATTGCTGCTCAACTTGCGGCACCTCCGTTTCCAAATAATAATAAGTACATCTTTATATGATAATTCTCACTAAGTCTATCTACTTATTCAACGCTCTTAATATTTTCCCTCTTTTTTCAACAAATTTTTCATAACTTTAATGAATGTTATGTCGAAAAATGACTAAGAGGTGAAAAATTAATCGAATGAGTTGTTAAGCTGAAGATCTCGACGTACAATCAGGCAAAAGTGCTTTACACAGCGCTATTCTTCTAGCGTCATAATTAAAATTCTACCATTCTTTCAAGCTATTGAGTAGTCTAATTTTAATTAGATTGTATATTTTCTCCATCTTCTACGCCGAAAGGAACATATGTGTCTGCTAGCAACATTGTAATTTTACCAGGCTCTTGTGTTTCGATTACAGCATTAAGCGCTTCGATCTTTTCAGGAAGAACAGATACCGCAGTAACGACTTCGAATTTCGTCCTCGTATATATTCGAATACGATCAGGATAGGCCTTGGACGGTATTGGAGTAATTTCAGATAAGTCTGAAAGTTGTTTAATAGGAATTAGCGCCAATTGCTTCGTCAATTTAAGCTTAATAGGATCATCAGCACTCCAACCAGACAAGATTGGTTTATCAAGCAGTTGGTTCCCCCCATGAACAGCTTCCACACTTGTCCCATTTGAAAGCAATGCTGTCAACTTTCCTTGCTCAGTAAGCTCAAATGCAACAACAGGGTATTCTCTAACTGTAATTTTTATAATTCCAGGGAACACCTTTATGACATCTACCGATTCCACTTGAGGCTTTTTTTTCACCATTTCCGCTATAGTAGTGGAGGAAGTTTGAAAAAAGGCATCTCCCATTTTTATCCCAGAAGCAAGTATAATTTCCTCATTTGTAGTAAAATGTGTGCCTGTAATTTGGATGTCAGAAATTTTACTAATGGATGAATTAAAAAACAGTACGGTCAGTATAGCTACAAACAATAGAAATAGAACGGCAAGTAGCTTTTTATTGCCTTTGCGTTTGCGAGCAGGCTCCTTTAGCACAGGCATTTGCATACTCATAACTTGTCCCTCTTTTCCTAGAAACGTCAGCCTCCTCACAAAATGCGTTGCAACCCGTCACGTTGTATCACGTTATAAGTTTGCTAGCGATGAGGAAGCCTATCGTTTCTATCTTACTACTACCGCGCATATAGTTAATTATTAGGCACTGGTGAATACCGTGAAATGCGAGCCCCTAATCTAGAAAGCATCGTCTCAATTCTGTCGTAGCCGCGATCAATATGATGCACTTGCTCAACAACCGTTCTACCCTGGGCGGCTAAGCCAGCTATAACAAGTGCTGCGCCAGCACGTAAGTCAGTTGCTTCTACAGTAGCTCCATATAGACGCGGGACCCCTCTTATGAAAGCTGCATTAAGATCGACGCGAATATCAGCGCCCATTCTTGATAACTCATCCACATGCTTGAGTCGACCTTCGAATATCGTTTCCTTCAAAATACTAACTCCATCTGCAAGTGCTAATAGAACCATCACCTGCGATTGTAAGTCCGTTGGGAAGGCAGGATATGGTGAAGTAACGATGCGCTCTACTGCCTTTGGTCTAGTTGCACTACCAACTTTTATTATATCACCGTCGACGATAATTTGAACACCTGCGCGGCGTAGAACATGTATAAGAGAGGATAAGTGAGTAGGCTGCGCTTGCTGGAGCGTGACTACACCGCGTGTAGCAGCTGCCGCAACCATTATCGTTCCTGTAACAATTCGATCTGGAATGACCTTATATCTGCAAGGTGTTAATTTAGCAACGCCTTCAATCGTAATGGTATCCGTACCTGCTCCCATAATTTTGGCGCCCATTGCGTTTAAGAAACGTTGTAAATCTTGAATTTCAGGCTCGCGTGCAGCATTGCTAAGCGTCGTTCGCCCTTCAGCAAGAACTGCAGCCATCATTATATTTTCCGTTGCACCTACACTTGGGAAGCTGAGATGGATATCTGCACCTTGCAGCTTATCGGCACGGCAAATAATGCGATTACCAATCTCTTCAATATCAGCTCCAAGTGCTTGCAAGCCCTCTAGATGCAGATCAATTTTCCGTTCACCGATCGCACATCCACCAGGCAGGTAAACCTGAGTTTCGCCAAATCGCGAGAGAAGCGGACCCATCAAGAAGATGGAAGAACGCATCTGTTTCATCAAAGTTTCCGGCACATGGGATGTGTGTAGAGTTGTTGTATCAAGCACCACAGTATCTCCCGTATGTTCGGCACGGCATCCTAGTTCGCGCAAAATGTTCAGCATGACGTCGATATCAAGCAAATGAGGTACGGAATCAATCGTTATCGTACCTTCAGCCAGCAAACTGGCAGCCAATATCGGTAAGGCGGCATTTTTCGCTCCTTGGATAACTATGGTTCCTGAGAGGGGTTTCCCGCCTTCAATAACCAATTTGTCCAATGTATCACCTCCGAATTACCGCTCGCCTACCACTAATACCTCTGGCACTAGACTAACGCCGAAGCGTTGCTCCACAGTGCTCTGGATATGGGACATTAAGGCGAGAACGTCTCTAGCTGTCGCATTCCCGGTGTTTACAATAAAATTGGCGTGTAGTTCAGATACTTGCGCTCCTCCAATTTGGAACCCTTTCAGTTCTGCCTCTTGGATGAGTCTAGCAGCGAAATCGCCGGACGGATTACGAAAGACGCTTCCAGCGCAAGGCAATTGCAAGGGCTGAGTTCTTAGTCTCCGCTCTTTGTGAGAGGCAAGTGCAGATGCGATCTCTATCCGATCACCTTCTTCAAGCTCAAAGGCTGCTTCTAATACGAAACCCTTTAATTCATGTAGAACGGTGTGTCGGTATGAAAAGCGCATATTTTCCCGAACATATCGAACCAATTCCCCTGTCTCCAGTACAATGTCAGCATACTTAAAAACACGTGACACATCCGATCCATGCGCTCCAGCGTTCATATAGACGGCTCCGCCAACTGTCCCCGGAATTCCCCCCGCGAATTCCAAACCTGACAGCCCTTGTTTACCCGTCAATACTGATAGCTTTATAAATGAGTAGGACGCACCCGCAATTGCGGTCGTTCCTTCGAAACGCAAGTAATCGAAACCATTGGCCGGTTTAATCACAACACCGCGAACGCCTTTGTCGCTGACCAGCATATTCGACCCACGGCCCAAATTCGTCCAACCGAGCCCATGTTTATGCAGCAGCTTCACAATCGTTATTAGCTCTTCTTTTCCCTTTGGAAGGATTAATAGATCGGCAGGTCCGCCAATTTTCCATGTTGTGTGTTTAGACAGCGGTTCATTGTAAAAAAGCTCGCCCACATTTGCTTGCTCCAATTCCGCTATAAATGTATTCATTGCGACTACCTCCTTCAATCTGCGGTAAGTGCCATTCGCTGAGGCTCAAAGCCTATAAATTGTGATATCCCGCTCCCGCAGGTGACGGTCACGAATATAAAGTATTCTATGCCTTGACAATTCGTTGTGTGACAATCGCCTACTTAGCGCTGCCACTTTACCTCAAGCTCTTCAATTGCTTCAACTGTTCTGCAATTAATGCGGCAGAGTCCGGGACAGCGAGTGTTCCAGAGGCTCGAGACATTACTTTCATTCTTTCCTCATCACTCAATAAGCTCTCTATTCTGTGCAGAAGCTTATCCCCGCTAAGCTCCCGTTCTAATACAATTTCCGCGGCTCCAGCTGCCTCTAGACTGCGTGCATTAGCCTCCTGATGATTATTTGTCACATTGGGTGATGGAATCAATATCGATGGGAGTCCTAATGCCGTAATTTCTGCCAATGAGGAAGCGCCTGAACGACCGATAACGAGTGTCGAATCCCTCAGAACATCCGCCATATTGTGTAAATAAGGAACTAATGTAAGATTGCTGTTATATGAAGATGTAACGACATGTAATCGTTCTACAGTTGACTTGTAATAAATATCGCCCGTAACAAAAACTACGTGTGCGCCGCTTAACGTATTTAAGCTAGGTGCCATCTCAATGACAGCTTCATTAAGCGCTCTTGCACCACGGCTTCCTCCAACAATTAACACAAGGCGAGTATCCAGTGGCAGCCCTAACGATTGCAGCCCCATGCCAGCGATCCCTCTAAGTACATTTGTTGCACAGGGGTTACCTGTGAATGACGTTTTTTTCGCCTTTGGGAAATGGGACTTCGATTCTTGAAAGCTTACTCCAATATGATCAGCGTAACGGGATAAAAATTGATTAGTTAATCCCGGAATTGCATTTTGTTCATGAATAAATGTAGGTATACCAAGTTTAGCCGCAGCGTAAACGACCGGTCCACATACATAGCCACCTGTACCAACAACGACATCTGGCTTGAATGAACGCAATATTTCTTTGGAACGTTGAACACCTTTAAGGAAACGCACCACCGTTTTTACATTTTCGAACGATAACTTTCTCCGGAAACCTGTAATCTCTATAGACTCAAAGTCAATTCCTTGTTCGGGAACAACTTTACTTTCTAGCCCTTTGGCTGTGCCAATATATAAAAGCTTCGTGTCCGGATCGTTCTGCAACATATGTTTGCCAACGGCGACAGCCGGATAAATATGGCCGCCCGTTCCTCCTCCAGTCAACACGATACGCATATAAATCTCACCTCGAATAACGGGATATATTAAGTAGAATGCCCAGTGCTGTAAGCAGGAGCGTTAGTGAAGAACCGCCGTAGCTGACCAGTGGCAGTGTAATACCTGTAACAGGCATCATACCGATCACAACACCGATATTAATCATTACTTGTACGCCAATAATACTAGTAATGCCAACTGCGAGCAGACTTCCAAACGTATCTGGGGCACCGATCGCTGCGCGTATTCCGCGCCATACGACGATCAGAAATAACAATATTAATGCGACACCCCCAATAAAGCCCAGTTCCTCTGCCAAAATAGAGAAAATAAAGTCCGTCTGCGGCTCCGGCAAATAACTATACTTTTGCCTGCTCATACCAAGACCAAGACCAACTAAACCTCCTGGCCCGATTGCGAACAAGGACTGAATAATTTGATAGCCTCCCCCTAGAGGGTCAGCCCACGGATCAAGAAAGGATGTAATTCTCGCTAATCGATACGGTGCGGCTAATATTAGTCCAACAAACCCGACAACGCCGACAAGTGCCAAGCCGCCAAGATGCGCTATTCTAGCACCAGCAGTAAAAATAAGAATAAGCGAAGCACCCATCATGACGGCACCAGTGCCTAAATCAGGCTGAAGCATAATGATGCCGAATGCAAGACCTACAAAACCTAATGGCGGCATGAGTCCTTTTCTAAACTGCGTTATTGTAGATTGCTTCTCGGACAACCATTTTGATAAAAAAATAATCATCGCCAGCTTCATAAACTCTGAAGGTTGGATGCCGAAAGAGCTAATACCCAACCAACTGCGCGCTCCACCGCGTACGACGCCAATCCCCGGAATAAGAACTATGACAAGCAAGCCAAAGCACACAATTAACGCTGCTGGCGCCCACTTTTTCCAAATCGAATAATGAGCGTTCATCGTAAATATTAACGCACCTATCCCTAGTCCGGCAAACAAAAGCTGTCGTTTCACAAAGTAGAAACGATCACCAAATTCATGAAAAGCAAGAACAGCACTCGCGCTGTATACCATTACGAGACCTATTGCAAGAATTAGCCCTATTGCAGTTATTAACCAAATGTCTGGGGCAGATCGCGCTTTTGCCATAGCAAACACACCTCTTAGTATGGGTAAGTAGGGACAGGCCCCCTACTTACAAGGTATGCGCCGATTGTTTAAAAATGCTCCCTCTTTGCTCGTAAGATGCAAACATATCCCAACTTGCACATGCAGGTGACAGCAATACGATGTCTCCAGGCTCTGCAATTGCGGCAGCTTGCTTGACTGCTTGCTGAAGGGTGCTCTCGGCGTCCTTCTCAGCGTTCACTACTTGCACCTTTGATAAACCTGCCAGCTCCGCAACATGTGCTAGCTTATCTTTCGTTTCGCCAAGAGTGACAAGCGCCTTAAGCTCACGGAACACAGGAAGCAGCTCCATATAATCAGAACCTCGATCTAATCCTCCTGCTACAAGCACAATTGGACCCTTCAATGATCGGATCGACATCGTAGATGCTGTAGCGTTCGTTGCTTTAGAATCGTTATAATAGTGAACGCCCTCTCGTTCGCACACATATTCAAGGCGATGTTCAACACCTTTAAACAGCTCCAGCGGCTTGACAAGGCCCTCAGGTGAAGCTCCCGCCGCTATACAAGCCGCTATAGCCGCAAGCGCGTTAGCTGCGTTATGACGTCCTGGTATGCCTAGATTATCAACTGCCATAATAGTGATCTCGTCTCCGCCATCATTATTCGCACTGCGATAAACGATAGAGCGACGAGCAACTACGTCAGAAGCCTTCTCATCTGCTTGTTCACGAATATATGGCGGCTCGATATAAACGCCTGCCTCAATTCTCTCATAAAGTGAAAATGGCAGCTGCTTCGCCTTTAGCTTCGGGGATAGTAAGCGGCATACTGGATCATCCCAATTGAGCACCGCAGTATCTTCACTTGTTTGATTAGCGAACAGCTTCACTTTTGACGCTACGTAATCTTCCATTCCGCCATGGTAATCAAGATGTGTTTCTGCAAGATTAAGCAATAGAGCAATATGCGGACGGAAAGCAGTAGTTCCTTTCAATTGAAAGCTGCTAAGTTCAGCAACGATCCATCCATCTTTATCAACATCATATACAGCGTCACTAAGCGGCAGACCAATATTGCCCGCAACGATCGGTTTCATACCGGATGCTTCGAGCAGCTTTCCAATAAGTGTAGTTGTTGTGGTCTTTCCATTCGAGCCAGTAATTCCAATGATAGGAGTAGGAGAAAGCCAGTATGCCGCTTCCACCTCTGTAACAATTTCTACTCCCTTGTCTAACGCCTGCTGAACAGGGGGTGCTGTATACGGAATACCCGGATTTTTGACTAATAAAACAGTTTCGTCATTAATCAGATCTTCCGGATGGTAACCGCATAGCACAGAAATGCCCAAAGCAGTCAATTCTTCCGCTTCGGGACATGATTCACGATCTTTTTTGTCATTAACGATAACATTAGCACCAAGCTTATGAAACAGCTTAGCTACACTTACGCCGCTTCTCGCAAGCCCAAGAACGACGACACGCTTATTTTTGTAGGTTGATGGATGATTCATAACGACATCCCTTTCTATGGATACATGAAGCGGCTCTCTTAGCGAGAACCGCCCTAATGTGAGTATATATTTATATGACAAATAATAAACCTAGCGCAGCAAGAAGAAGTCCAACTGACCAAAAGACAGTAACAACCTTCCACTCTGACCAACCAACTAGTTCAAAATGATGGTGAATCGGACTCATCTTGAAAATACGCTTACCTCTAAGCTTAAAGGACGCTACTTGCAAAATAACCGACAACATCTCGATAACAAATACGCCACCGATAATGATAAGCAATAGTTCTGTTTTCGTTAAAATCGCTACTGCCGCAATTCCTCCACCAATACCAAGCGATCCCATATCACCCATAAACACTTTGGCTGGATGAGCATTATAGATAAGAAAACCTAACACCGCACCAACCATTGCAGCCGAAAATATGGCTGATTCATGCGAAAATGTTTGTAGTGCAACGATCGTAAACGCACCGAATGCAATGGCACTTGTACCAGCAAGAAGACCATCCAATCCATCGGTGAAATTAACAGAATTGCTAGCTGCGAACATAATAATAACGACCAGTGGATAATAAAACCATCCAAGATCAAAGCCAAAGCTCGTACCTGGAACTACAATTTCTGTACTATGATTCATATTATATAATAATGCACACACGATAATAGAAAATAGAAGTTGACCGAATAGTTTTTGCTTAGCCGTTAACCCAAGCGATCTTTTAAATACAATTTTGATATAATCATCGAGAAAACCTACCAAACCAAAACCGAGCGATGCAGTAAGAAGCACCCAAAACTCTCCTGTTTTGTCGGAGAATCTTATAAAGGCTATCATCATGGCGATCATAATAATAATTCCGCCCATTGTCGGTGTACCACTTTTCTTCAAATGGCTTTGAGGCCCTTCAGTACGAATCTGCTGACCGAACTTCAGACGACGAAGTAAAGGAATGAATAATGGTCCGAGCAGCGCAGCTAACAGAAAAGAAGTACCAATTGAAAATAATATGACCATCATGTCCATTTCCTCACCCCTTCTCCAAAGCTTGGACAACCTGCTCCATGCGCATGCCACGGGAGCCCTTCACCAGTACAATATCTTCCGGTTGCAGTCGCTCTTTCAACCATTCTGCCAGCGAATCTTTATCGTCAAAATGGCGAATCAGCTCTTCATGACCTGCTTTTCCAAAACTCAATCTCGCACCATCCGCTGTATGATGTGACAATGGCCCAAAAGTAAGTACCGCTTCTGCCTTGTCTTTTGTAATATATTCGCCAATTCCACGATGAAGCTGCTCTTCTTCCGGACCAAGCTCAAGCATATCTCCAAGCACGATCCATCTGCGTCCAAATCCTTCAAGACCTGCAACCAGATCAATGGCTGCGCGCGTAGCTGTTGGGTTCGCATTGTATGCATCATTAAGTATAATAGCTTGGTTGAAAGCACGAGATGGTTCAATTCTCATGCCAGTCAATTTAAGTTCGCTAAATCCTCTTGCTATGTTGGAAGGCCCAACACCGAAGTATCTAGCTACAGCTATCGCTGCAAGCGCATTGCTTATATTATGACGACCTGGCGTTGGAATATGAACTTCACCAAGTCCGCTAGGAACTTCTTTATAAAGAGCTATGAACTTACTCCCAAATGGTTCAAGTGATATATTGTTTGCTGACCATTCATTTTCAAGTTGCAATCCAAATGTTCGCAGTGTCGTCGTATCTGGAATTTCCAATGACTGTAGACCTTCTGCGAGCAATGGCTCATCACCGTTATAAAGCAGTATTCCATTTTCCCCAAGTCCAGAAACTATTTCAAGCTTAGCCTTTGCTATGCCCGCTCTTGAACCTAGCTGCAACAGGTGGGCGTCTCCAACATTCGTAATGATTGCCGCATCAGGTTGAGCAATTTTTGTTAACTCTTCAATTTCTCCAAATCCGCTCATTCCCATTTCAATGACCGCTACTTCCGTCTCCTCATCCATCTTTAATAGAGTGAGGGGCAACCCAATATGATTATTTAAATTGCCTTCTGTCTTTAGTACACGATATTGCGTACTGAGCAATGCAGCAGCCATATCCTTTGTTGTCGTTTTTCCATTGCTTCCTGTTATGCCGACAACTCGAACCATCAGCTCACTCCGGTAGGTGGAGGCTAGTCGTTGAAGTGCAACAAGCGTATCTCTCACTAGCAGAAATGAGACATCAGTTAAGGTAGACGGAATTTCTTTATCCTTCTGCCATAACATCGCTTTGGCACCGCTAGCAGCTGCTTGCTCTGCAAAGTCGTGACCATCGAACCTTTCGCCAACGAGAGGTACGAACAAATCTCCACCACCAGAACTTCTCGAGTCGGTTGTAACACCGCACAATATTTGTTCTGGATGGCCTCCTTTTAATTTTGCGCCGCACATGGCTGCTATTTGACTTACTGAACGTTTAATCACTGTAATAATCCCCTTATCGCTTCTTTTGCTACTATTCGATCATCGAAAGGATAAACTTCTCCTCCGATTAGCTGGTAGGTTTCATGACCTTTCCCCGCAATCAATACTACATCGCCTTGGCTTGCCATTTCAACCGCTTTTTGAATAGCTGCCTTTCGATCGGGAATGAGTGCATATCGTTCGGGGTCAACTTTTGCCTCTTTTAACCCCGCCTCAATGTCCAAAATGATCCCTTCAGCATCCTCTGTTCTCGGGTTATCAGAGGTCACAATAATATAGTTCGCAGCTTCTGCTGCGATTCGTCCCATAATAGGCCGTTTTGTACGATCTCGATCACCGCCGCAACCAAAAACACAAATAATTCGCTTTTCTGTCATTTCCTTAACGGCTCTTAATACATTTTCCAACCCGTCAGGCGTATGAGCATAGTCTACAATTACTGCGTAATCTTGCCCTTCAGATACATTTTCCACTCGACCAGGCACTCCAGGGATCGATTCTAGCGATCTTCGTATATCGGATAGCTCAATGCCTTCGATAAGCGCCGCAGCAATAGCCGCTAGTGCATTATAAACATTAAATTTTCCTGCAAGCTTTAGGTTCATATTCGTATCTCCGCGGAAGGTGCTCACTTGAAAAGAGGTCCCTTGTGGAGAAATCCGAATTTGTGAAGCACGAACATCGGCCGCATTTTCTACTCCGAATGTAACCACTTCTGCTGAAGTAAGCATTCTGAATCGACTTGATACCGGATCATCTGCATTCAGAACGGCATATGAACGTTCATTGTTTGATTGCGAGTAAGCATTGCCAAGTCTGGAGAAAAATAACCCCTTAGCATCCGCATATTGTTCCATCGTACCGTGATAATCGAGATGATCCTGTGTTAAATTGGTGAAAATTGCCGTTCGAAAACGACAACCCTTTACTCTGCCCTGCTCTAGTGCATGGGACGATACTTCCATTGCGCAATATTGTATGCCCGAATCTCGCATCACACCGAGTTGTCGCTGCAACTCATTCGCATCTGGTGTCGTTCCTTTCATAGGGTAAGACTTATCGGCGTAGCGCCATTCAATCGTACCGATGACCCCAGTTGCCAAATGTTGATCATTCAATATTTTTTCGATTAAGTAGGTCGTCGTCGTCTTTCCATTCGTACCTGTTACACCGATAAGTCTTACCCTCTCACTAGGATAAGCATACACATAAGCTGCAATAACAGCTGTAGCTAATCTGCTGTCTGAGACAATTAGTTGCGGAACATTCAGTTCCAGCCTCTTCTCAGTAACGACAGCTACAGCACCTCTTCGAACTGCTTCTCCGGCATAAGCATGACCATCAACCGTCAATCCTGATACGCACAAAAATAATTGTCCTGACTTTACAAATCGAGAGTCATTCTCTATACCTGTAAAAACGGTTTTTCCATCCCCAACTAGACGCGCAGTAATAATTAATTCCGTAAGATCGTTTAGACGCATCCCACTCTAGCCTCCCTCGATAACTCTAACGGGATACTATATGCCGCCCAGAGCAATCGCGTTAATGCTAGTAAAGTTAGTGGGAGTGGGATACATCCTCTTCATCTCCGAGGTATATTCGGATTGTCGAGCCTCGATCAACTCGAGTACCTGCTGCAGGCGCCTGACGGATTACATATTGGCCAGAACCAGCTGAGGACAAATTAAAATTCATATTAAGATCCTCATAAAGTTCAGAAACACTCTTCCCAATAATATTGGGAACCTCAACAATCGGAGTATCTCCATATTTATAAACACGGTCAATCTGCTTCTCACGTGCAGGTACTTCTAGTACAGTTAAAGCATCTTCCATAATATTGCGTACAATTGGAGCGGCAACTACACCTCCAAATTGAATCCCTTGAGGATTGTCTACTGCAACATAAATAACAATTTGAGGATCATCAGCTGGTGCAAATCCGATAAACGAGACAATATGCTCATTCGGGGAATAACGACCGTTAATAACCTTCTGAGCAGTCCCTGTCTTGCCGCCGACTCGATAACCGTCTATGAAAGCATTGCGCCCTGTTCCTTTTGCAACAACACTTTCAAGTGCTTCACGCACTTCTTTAGATGTCTCTTCAGAAATAACAGTCCGTACAACTTCTGGCTCAATCGTTTGTACCGTTTCACCGGTTTCTCGGTTAATCAACGCTTTGGCAACATGAGGCTTATAAAGAGTACCCCCATTAATAGCTGCTGAAACGGCTGTTATTTGCTGAATAGGTGTAACTGAAACGCCTTGGCCGAATGCGGTCGTAGCTAATTCTACTGGACCTACTTGACTTAATTTGAATAGGATGCCGTTTTCTTCGCCTCCGATATCAATACCAGTCTTCCTACCGAAGCCAAAGTTTTTAATATACTTAAACAACGTTTCTTTACCTAGTCGACTGCCTAATGTAACGAAGCCTGGATTGCAAGAATTTTCAACAACTTCCAAAAAGGTTTGGCTGCCGTGGCCTCCTTTTTTCCAACAACGCAGTCGCGCTCCCGCTACTTCAATAGCTCCCGGATCAAAAAATCGCTCGTTCTTTAAATCAACCTTGTTCTCTTCAAGTGCTGCAGCCAGTGTAATGATCTTGAACGTTGATCCTGGCTCGTATGTCATCCAAATCGGTAAATTACGATTATAAACTTCAGAAGGTACTTCTCTATATTTGTCCGGCTCGTATGTTGGACGACTTGCCATACCTAGTATCGCACCGCTCCTAGGATCCATCGCAATAGCAATGATACTGTCTGCTTGCAAGGAAGTCATAGCCTGATCCAGCTCTCGCTCCATAATAGTCTGTACCCCTTGGTCCAACGTCAACTGGAGGGTCAAGCCTTCCTTCGGCGAAACGTAGGTGTCAGATGAGTTCGGCATTTGACGACCCGCAGCATCTGATAAAAAAGATACGTTGCCTTTAATACCGGTAAGCATCTCATTATATTTCGCCTCAACACCGGTTAACCCTTGATTATCTATACCAGTAAAACCAAGCAAATGTGCAGCTAAACTGCCATAAGGGTAATGCCTCTTATTGTCTTCCGCAATGACTATTCCGGGTAGATTAAGCCCTTGAATTTCTTCAGCTTTTTCTCGTGTAATCTTTCTACCGCCGGGACCAAGCTGAACGATCATTTTTTTCGTTTTGAGCTTACTTAGAATCGTTTCCTCTGACATATCGAGCAACTTTGCAAGTTTGGCAGCAGATCCTTCGCGATCTTTAATTTGAACCGGTATTGCCCATACGGTTGGTGAGCTCACATTGTACGCCAATTGAACTCCATTACGGTCCCATATCTCACCACGCTTAGCAACGTAAGGAATATCCCGCCTCCAAGAGTTTTCGGCCTTTTCTGCGAGCTCCGCACCCTTCCATAACTGAACATAACCCAGCCGAATACATAGCGCTATAAAAGCTACGCCTGCCAAAATCAATACGATGAATAGACGTCGCCTAACTGTTACATTCGAAACCTTCATCCCATGGCCCCCTCTGCCCTAGTGCTACGCAAGGAGCGTACGCTAACGCTCATTCCCAGCCTATTCGGGACAAGTGGGGGATAGAACAAGCTATATCAACACAAAGCTAATTCTCACCGCTATGGTTTATTCCAGGATCGATTTCTGTAGTACCTTGAGCACCATCAGTACCGTCTTGCTGCTGTTCTGCATTCCCATCACCAGCAGCAGTACTTTCTGTGCCACCATTTTCTTCGCCAGTACTTTCTCCGCCGCTGTCCTCTGCGCCAGCAGCTTCTTCTTCTGGTGGCGGCTCTACATATTCCTCAGATCCAAAAGGTGGTGAAAGCTTTACTCGAACGATTCGTTCGTTACCAACTTCCTCAACCTTTTGAGAAATAACATATCCGCTTCCCTCCGGAATAAGCTTAGCGCCAATCAATGAAGTCAGCTCTATCGCATCTCGAAGAGATACACCTGTTAAATCTGGTACAGCTAACTTATCTCTTTGCTCTGTTATGAGATATACCCGCTGGGTCGGGTGAATGATAGAGTCGGCAGCAGGAATTTGCTGCAGCACTTTACCTCCGTCGCCAACGATTTCAAAAGTCATCGCTTTGGCATTTAATTCTGCTTTTGCTTGCGCTACCTTTAGGTCCACTAACTTTGGAACGATAACTTTAGCTTCCTTCGTCTTAGGATCAACGTTTGGTCCAAGATTAGGAGACACGCCCATTTTACGCAAGCTCTTGAGTACAATTTCTCGGAAAGCCGGGGCTGCTACTTTACCGCCACCCGCATACTGGTCGTTTGGCTCATCGACAGCAATATACAATACAATTTTCGGATTTTCTACAGGAGCATAACCAATAAAAGATACCATAAACTTTGTTTTGGAATATTCACCGTTAATAACCTTTTGGGCTGTACCCGTTTTACCTGCTATACGATATCCTTCGATATATGCGTTTCTACCAGTACCATACTCTTGATTAGATACAACTTGCTCCAAATAATTGCCAACTAGACGAGATGTCTCTTCGGAAATAACTTGGCGAACAACCTTTGGCTCAGTAACTGTTGTTTCATTGCTTTGCGGGTCTGTATAGCTTTTTACAATATGAGGTTCTAGCAACTTCCCACCATTAGCTACCGCAGCTACTGCAGCTACCTGCTGAATCGCTGTAACGGCAACACCTTGACCAAATGAAGCTGTAGCAACTTCACTGTTATAGCGGAAGTTTATTGAACCTGTTGATTCGTTGCCCAGCTCAATGCCCGTTTTCTGCCCGAAGCCAAAGCGGGTAAAATAATCTCGAAGCTTGTCTGCCCCAAGACGTTCGAAGCCGAGCTTTACGAATGCAACGTTACTAGAACGTATCAAACCTTCCAAGAAATCGATTTGACCCCAACCAACCCTATTATGGTCGCGAATTGTTTTTGGATCGCCAGGAATTTTGTAGCTTCCTGATTGATACTTTTCATCAGGCTTAAAGAGCCCTTCCTCAACAGCCGCTGCCAATGTAGCGATTTTGAACGTTGAACCCGGCTCATACAACGAGGCTACTGCATGATTATAGAAATTGGCATAGTCATATTTCCCATACTCATTCGGGTTAAACTCCGGCATATTCGCCATCGCCAAAATTTCCATCGTATTAGGATCTGCTGCGATCGCAGTCGCACTTTTTGGATTATACTTCGTAACGATGTCTCTCAGCGCTTCTTCAACATAATGTTGAATATCGCTGTCGATAGTCAGCATAACGTCATTGCCATGCTCTTCTTTTTTGTATTCTACTTCGCCGTTAGATAACTGTACACGTTTGCCATCCTTCTGATAACGGATGTATCCATCCTCGCCATTCAGCTCTTCATGGAAGTAACCTTCGATACCACTCATATACTTCTTATCTTCGCTTATATAGCCAATGACTTGAGAAGCTAAGTAATTGTGAGGATAGTAGCGTTTAAGTGATGGTTGGAGATAGATTCCTGTATCCCCTGCTATTTTGTTTGCTATGAGTTTCTTTTTTAGCTCATCTTTAAAAGCAGTTATTTTGTCTGCTGTCACTTTTTCGATTTGCCAGCCGCCCTTGCGAATATCTCGATGCAGGTAAAACTTTCCTTTATCATTTTTGGCCGTTACAATATTGCGAAGCTGATCCTTTGGCACGTCCAAAATTTCATTTAATCCGTCAACTACCTCCTCTACTATCCCAGCACCATTGATGATTTGAGGGTTTACGGACACGTTGTAAGCAGTCGTATCCTTTGCAAGCACATTACCGTCCCGGTCGGTGATCGTCCCCCTTCTTCCTGCAATTGTCTCTACTGTCGACCATCTATCTGCCGCTAATTTATAATATTTATCTCCGTCTATTACTTGAACATAATAGATTCTTCCAATTAAAACGAGAAAAAGGAGGGTCATTACCCCTCCAAACAATAGCGTCCTTAATTTAATCCGCTTATTCATCATATCCCACCTTATTCACGCATGGCTGTTTTCGGATCGATCTCGCCTTTATTCACTGTAATGCCGCCTTCCAGGTTGCTTACCATCCCTTGCAGCTCAGCCATTTTTCGAATCCGTTCTGGATCACCCAACATCTCAACTTGCTTCTTAAGATCTTCTACTTCGATATTCATAGCATGGTATTCTGCGTTCATCTTTTTGATCTGGAGATTCATATCGTAGATTTGTGCATACCGAAAAATAATTATTCCGGCCACAACAACGCAGATCAATACTGTGAACAAATAAAGAAGCTTCTCCTGTACTGGCAAAGACTTGCGCTTGACCAAAGTCCGTTTTGTTTCCCGAATGACCTGCTTTTGCTGCGGTTTTCGCTTCGGTTGAAGCGCCAGATTACCATTTACGTACGCCACTAGATATCCCCCTCTTACAATTTTTCTGCTACTCTAAGCTTCGCTGATCTGGCGCGAGAATTGAGTTCAAGCTCTCTTTCACTTGGCAAAATCGGCTTGCGATTAATTAGCTTCACTATTCCTTTGTTTCCACACACACAAAGTGGAAAGTCGGATGGGCAAGTACATTTCTCCACATATTTCGCGAAGATCTGCTTGCAAATACGATCCTCTAAGGAGTGAAACGTGATGACCGACGCCCGCCCTTCGGGTGCCAGACATCTAACTGCTTGCTCCAATGCTTCCTCTTCAGCTCCCAGCTCATCGTTCACCGCTATACGCAGTGCTTGAAAAGAACGTTTCGCTGGATGACCGCCAGTACGCCGTGTTGCAGCAGGAATCGCATATTTAATAATTTCAGCGAGTTCACCTGTCTTCTCGACTGGTGCTGATTCTCTCGCTTTTATAATTTTCCGAGCAATAGATCTGGCAAATTTCTCTTCACCGTAACGATCTAAAATTCGGGCGATATCTCGTTCATCCCATGTATTAACAATCTCATGGGCTGTCAAATCTCCTTCTCGATCCATCCGCATGTCAAGCGGAGCATCATGGTTGTAGCTGAAGCCACGTTCTGCTTCGTCCAATTGAGGACTGGACACACCAAGATCGAACAATATTCCATCAACTTGCGGCACGCCGTCCTTCAACGGTACATCGCAGCCGCGAAGTTCTTGCTCAAGATATCTGAAGTTGCTTTTAACAAGAGTCACTTTATCCATATATGGTGCAAGTCTTTTGCGTGCGTTGTCGAGCGCCCAGTCGTCCTGGTCGAATGCGATCAAACGTCCCCCAGCGCCCAGACGGGATGCAATTAATTCACTATGCCCCGCTCCACCAAGCGTACAATCGACGTATATACCGTCTGGCTTAATTGCCAATCCGTCAACCGCTTCCTCCAATAAAACCGTGATATGCTGAAACACGCTAAAGTCCTCCCTATTCCTGTTGTCAATCTAGAAGTTAAAATCGAAATCCACGAGCTTCTCCGCAATGTCGTTAAATGCTTGCGCTGATTGCTCGTAGTAACCATCCCATGTTTGCTTACTCCATATTTCCACTCGTCCTGAAACACCGAGCACCATAACCTCTTTATCAAGCTTGGCGTATTCACGCAAATGGTTGGGTATATTTACCCTTCCCTGTTTATCCAGTTCGCATTCCGTTGCACCGGAGAAAAAAAACCGAGTGAACGCACGAGCGTCCGACTTCATTAGCGGCAATGTCTTAAGCTTCTGCTCCAAAACACGCCATTCGCTCATGGGATATACAAATAAACAGTTATCAAGGCCGCGGGTAGCAACAAATATCGTTCCGAGCGAGTCGCGAAATTTTGAAGGGATAATAATTCTACCCTTCTCATCAATGCTATGTTGATACTCACCCATAAACATATATTCGCTCCACCCCTTTACCCAATTGCTCCACTTTGCCCCACTTTTCCCCACCTAGATACACTAATTCGCCACCTAAAATAAAAATCCTGCTCTGGGAGCAGGATTTTTAAAAATATTTTATCCTATTAATCATCATTTTCTAACGGCTCTATTCGTTGCTCTGGGACCTTATTCCTAGCCGATTCCGGCCTTAATTTGCGTCGTTTTATTAGTAATTTAATCGGAATGAATACAATGGCCGCAACTGCTAAAACTGGTAATGCAGCTACGAGAACTACGATAAATAGCTTAATCGCCGCCAATACAGCTTTTGTGCTTCCTGATAACGTATCCGACAACTTACCTCCGAAGCTCTTCTCCTTTACTTCTTTGACAGACTGGAGCGTCTGGTCCGTCTGTACTACTCGAAGCTCAACAGTGGAGTAAGCTACATTATTGTCCAAATATCGAATTTTTCCTTTGATGCCCTCAATTTCTTCCTGTATCGCACCTAATTGGGTAGAAAATTTAAGTAGATCATCTACTTTAGTCGCCTTCTCCATCATGACAACTAGCCGCTCTTCCACTAGTTTTTTTGCATTTAATCTCGCTTCTAAATCTACGTATTCCTCAGTTACATCCCTTCCTGCAAGGCTTTGCTCAAAATGCTTATTCTGTATTTGGGAGATAGCATCTACGAATGACATAAAACCCTGGGCAGGCACCTTTATCGAATAACGCGCTCCAATTTCGCCCTCATTTCGGTTATCATTAAACTCTAATATGTAGCCCCCACTTAAATGAATCGCATCTCTAATTTTTTTCGATGCTTCTTTCAGTTCCTTAACTTCCATTACGATGTTAGCTGAATAAATAATTTTCCCTTGGGCTAACCCCAGATTAGAGGCTATTGCATCAGCTGCTCCACCACTTACTCCAGTGATCGGCGCTGAAGCTGTTTCCTCTGCGGATACACTCTGAGAACTATCCATTGCTGTGTATTCCGTTTCTATCGATCTTTCTTCAATCGGTGCATTAGAGATGGAACTCAATAATTCCACCTTACCTTCAGATGCTTGGTCGCCACTTAATGAACAACCAGTGAGAATGACAGTTATAAGTAAACACACGACGGATAGCATAATCCCTTTTCCTTTTTTTCTGTATGGCAGGATTGCACTGACTTCTGGCTTATTCATTGGACTACCCCCTTTTTTACTGCACATCAACCTCATAGACGAAATGATTGTTGTAAATGTTTCCATTTATGTTTTAGATGCTACAACATTAGTTGCGTTATGTTTTGCGATACTCCATTCATTTCATTATCATAATAAAACGCCCTTTATTTGCCTGATAGCGGCTAAATAAAGGGCGTTTTATATTTCTATACAAGTTATTAATTAATTGCTTATTCTTGATCTACCCAGCTGTATAAGTAGTCAACTTGCTCTTTTGTTAATTCATCTATGCCAAAGCCAAGTGACTCAAGTTTCAAACGTGCAACCTGCTCATCGAGCTCATATGGAACATTAACAACTTTGCTCCCAATTGCTTTATAATGATCGTTTACATATTTTAATGACAACGCTTGGAGGGCAAACGTCGTTAACACAAGAGAGAGGAATGGAATTATTGTAGTGATGTTGATTTTAAAATTGAAGGTAAAATAAATTGTTCCACCATCGATTTATTATCTTCGAAATGCCTTTCAAGACTAGACGTAATAACAGTTACTAGATTTAGTTCAGGGATAATATAAATAAATTGTCCACCATAACCCATCGCATAAAAGCTTTTATAATCACCTGCAGTAGATACCCACCATAAATACCCATATTCACTGCCTGACGGAGCTCCACCCTTTGCTTGAACTTCAATTGAACTATCTACCCAAGACGTCGGGATAAGCGACTTCCCTTGCCACTCTCCTCTATTTTCAAACAACTGCCCGAATTTCAGCATATCTTTAGCGGTTAATGTAAGCTCTGCCGCCCCAAAACTATTGCCTTGGGGATCCGTTGGCCAATCATATGTATCGATACTTAATTCATCAAACAAATGTTTTTTGGCAAAGTCACTTGCATTCATGCCCGTAGCTTTCGTAATAATGCCTGACAAGATATGACTTCCAGGATCATTGTAGGCGAATTGGGCTCCAGGTTCAGATATTAACTTCTTTTCTAATGCTTCTTTTATTGGATTCTCCGAATCCACCCACCCCATATACTGTGTATAGTTATATGGAATTCCAGATGTCATCGTTAGCAAATGTTTGATCGTTATTTCTTTAACTAAAGGATCTGTTTGATCACTGATGTAATCCGGGAAAAAGTCTACTACCTTTTGTTCAATATCTTTAATAAACCCTTCATGAATGGCAATGCCTACTAGCGCAGACAAAATGCTTTTGGTTACTGAACGTACTTGGTTTAATGATTGTTCTTTTCTATCGCCATAATAGTTCTCGAAGATGAGTTGGTCTTGATGGGATATGAGCACACTTCGGACTTGAGGTAGCTCATTTTGTATATGCTGATGTAGCTTATCAAACTCTGCACGATCTACAGTTCCTACACTTTCTACACTTTCTACACTTTCTACACTTTCTGTTGGTGTTTTACTGCACCCTCCAAGCAATAGAACAATAAGGATAATTGCAGAACGAAAATATATTAATTTCAAATCTTTCCCACTCCTTAAATTGTTTTTCTTTAACGCTAACATATTATTCATTTTATGTTAAATGTGTTATTGCATCGATTTATTGCACTTATTAACGAAATTGCTGGAAAGATAAAAAAATCGCCCTCTACTTGCCGGATATCGGCGCAGCAAAAGGCGATTTGTTATTTATACGTATGATGGCGTTGTAGTGCTTATTCGTGTTCAACCCAGCTATCCAAGTAATCAACTTGCTCTTTCGTTAGTGCATCGATTCCGAAGCCGAGTGACTCAAGTTTCAGACGTGCAACTTGCTCATCCAGCTCATATGGCACATTAACTACTTTACTGCCAATTGCTTTATACTGGTCATTTACATATTTCAAAGACATCGCTTGAAGAGCAAACGTCATATCCATTATTTCAACAGGGTGTCCATCGCCCGCAGCAAGATTTACAAGTCTTCCTTCTGCAAGTAAATAGATGCTGCGTCCATCTGCCAATTTGTACTCTTCGATGTTGCGTCGAACAGTACGTTTGCTTGTGGACATTGCCTCTAACTCTACTTTGTTTACTTCTACGTCAAAGTGACCCGCATTCGAAAGGATTGCTCCGTTTTTCATTACTTCGTAATGCTCGCCGCGGATAACATCACGATTTCCTGTTACCGTTACGAACATATCACCGAGCTTAGCGGCTTCAATCATGGGCATAACTGCAAATCCGTCCATATAAGCTTCAACCGCTTTGATGGCATCGATTTCCGTTACGATTACAGTAGCGCCAAGACCCTTCGCACGCATCGCAACCCCTTTGCCGCACCAGCCATAGCCGGCAACAACAACCGTTTTCCCTGCTACTACAAGGTTAGTTGTACGATTAATGCCATCAAATACAGATTGACCAGTTCCATACCGGTTGTCGAACAAATATTTGCAATAAGCATCATTAACTGCGATCATTGGGAAGTTCAATGTCCCGTCTTTTTCCATCGCCCGCAAACGAATTATGCCAGTTGTCGTTTCTTCAGCGCCGCCGCGAACGTTAACGGCCATTTCTTTGCTATCGGAATGAAGCAGCGAAACCAAGTCGCCGCCATCATCGATAAGAAGATCTGGCTTGCACTCTAGAGCTTTCATATTCAACGCTTTAAACTCAGCAGCAGAAGGGTTATATTTTGCAAAAACGGTAATTCCGTCTTCAACTAATGCCGCACAAACATCATCTTGTGTAGAAAGGGGGTTACTGCCTGTAATCGTAACTTCGGCTCCGCCAGCTTTAACGACTTTCGCCAAATAAGCTGTCTTTGCTTCCAAATGAAGTGAGATCGTTACTTTCAATCCTTGAAAAGGTTTCTCTTGCTCGAATTGCTCCTTAATTCGATTCAATACGGGCATATGTGCACTCGCCCAATCAATTTTCAAATGACCTTCTGGCGCAAGTGTTGGGTCGGCAATAATGCTTTTATCCAATGTACTCATATTTAAGTTCCCTCCACGATTTTGTTTGAAATAACTACTACCTTCTATAAATATACGATTTCATGGCCGCCCGTTCGACTATTAGGCGTCTCAAGCAGCCTTTGAAGCCATGTTTCGCCATAGCGATTCCAATATGCTACCATCGTTATGACCCGTTCCTGCGGCTTGCCGGCAGGATGAATCGACAATTGAATACGGTCCAGCTGCCTAATTGATGCTTCAAACTGTTTGTTATGAGCATCAATCGTTTTAGCCTCCATATATTCGATTTGCTCCAATATTTTTGCCATATTTGTGTCGCCGAGCTTCGCCAGTCCCTGCTGAATCGATGCAGCAAGACCAATAAGCGGTGAATACATCTCTTCAAAACTTGTCTTTACTGCGCCAAATTTGCTCGCAATTGCTAGATTGTCTTGCTTCTTCAGCCATTCCTCTTTACGTGAATCGAACTGCTCCATCACATCTGCAAAAGTAAGCTCGTATTTCGCCATATTTTTTGCAACAATTCCTTCAACAAGCGTAAAGGACATTCTAGGAACAAGGATAGGCATCTCCATACCTAGTGTTTTGAAAGCTCCACCTGTTAGAGCCCAATATGCAATTTCGCCTGGACCTAAAACAGTCGCTAATACAGGGAATAGATAGTCCTGCATGAGAGGACGCGTAAGTACATTGTTGCTAAATTGTTGCGGATTTTCACTTGCTAACTGAATGAGCTCCTCCTTCGTCCATGAAGAAATCCCTTTACGGTCCCCGTACTGACCGTCACGTTTATGAAGAAGCACCCGCTCTTCCCCTCTATCAGGATGAAAGAGGAATAGGTTAGCACTGCTAGGTGTAACTTCGGCTTGCAGTGAAAATCCAAGCTCCTTCACAACTTCACTTGCCAATACATAGGCAGCTTCAAGCTCATCATTCTGCTCAAGCATACGACGGAACATAGGGGCCTCTAACTCACGAAGCAGTGGATCATCAGCATCGAGCAGAACTAATCCTTCATGACCAAAAAGATGACTTAGAATATGTGCAAACATATCCGATAGTGAATGCGATCCCCTCGCCATCTGTGCAAGCTTCTCCAGTAACTGCGGCTTGAATTCGGAATGCGGCAATGCTTGCTCAAGCTCCCCAATTAATTGCTCCCATTTTTCTGGAGAAATAACCGTTCGACTCACAGAGGTGCGCGGTCCTTCGGGCCTAGCTGTCGATAACTTTTTAAGCTCCTGATCAGCTGTAATAATATACGTATGATTGGCTTCATCCCAATCATGATCCTCGCCAGCAATCCAGAATACGGGTACGACCTTTACTCCTAGCTGCTCGCTTGCTGATTTAGCTGCACCTATGATCGATACCGCCTTATGTATAACTAGAAGAGAACCGGTCCATAAACCTGCTTGTTGTCCTCCTACCACAACCGGAGCACCCTCAGCAAGTGCTGATATTGAGGACATCGTACATTCCGACGCATTCATCCGCTCATTATATTGACGTAGCACGTTTGCAACATCTACCGCAGATGCCCGATTACCACTGTTACTACGCAATGAATTGAAACGTTTTTCCCAATCCTTCTCATTACCAGAATGGAATCCAAACAGTTCATCAATACGAGAATCCGTCCGATGAATATATGCTTCTGTCAAAGGCTGAGCACTTGAGAATTGATACGATTCTGCAGTCATAACGTAGCCCGAAACCTCCTGTATAAATCTTATAGTATGTGTCATCTAAGTTGTTGTTACAGCAAAAGTATTACCACAGTCATTGTACACAATGATGAAGCTGCCCGTCAAAACAAAAACGCCTCCTACAATGTAGAGACGTTCCACTTTCTAATGATTAGGCTACAGAAAAAACAACTTTCCCCAGCAGTATTATCATAAACAACAGATAAAGTACACTCATTGCAAAAAAGCTAAGTCGCCAAATCGTTCTAAAGATCCGTTTGACGTCAACACTTCCACGTTTACGGAACTGCGCATTGCCTAGCAATCCGCCTCCTAGAAGCATAAACAATATAATACCATAAAGTCCAAACTCATTATCAAATACAAGGTTAAACAATGCACCTACGCATAATACAAAAAAAACATTAGAAACATCCATTGCCATCAAAAGAGCTTTTTTTCGATTTTGGATGTATGCCCCATAACCGAATAGTACGATAGCAAAAGGTAGAATGGGAATAATTGCGAGCGCAGCATAAACCGTTTCAAAACTATTCCATATTGCATTCATACTCGCTCACTCCCTCTCCTTTGGGTCCAGTTCATAGCTTTCAATTATAGCGATAACGGATTCATTCATCGGTGTTTTCAAATGATGTTGTTCCCCCATTCTTACTATGGCACCATTAATAGCATCGATTTCTGTTAGACGCCCTGCACGGACATCACTTAGCATCGATGATACGTTTACACTTGTCTTCTCACATACTTCGAGGAGTCGTAGCCAACTGTCTTCGGGCAAACTAATTCCCGCTGCTCTAAGAACAGTTATTGTTTCATTAAATAATGCAGTCATAACATTTAGCCGTTTTTTATGTTTGGGAAGTTCTCCGTTTGTACTATCAAATATAGCAGTCAACGGATTAATAATAGCGTTTATCAGCAATTTCTGGAAAATTCGATTATTGATTTCATTCGACAGAAAAACGTCAAATCCTGCCTTTTGCATGGAATCTACAAACAATTTTTGAGACATTACGTCCATATAGTCATAATTACTGCAATTTTCAGCCCGATTACTTACCCAAAGCTGCCCATCGCCCGTATACCGAACTGTTCGTTTATCTTCACGCTTAGCACCAGCTGTCGTAACTGCAGCATAAACTGGTATTCCAACAACCGAATCAGCCAACTTCTCCAAATGTCCAACCCCATTTTGTATACATACAATAGCTGAGCCTTCTTGAGCATGCGTCGTCAACTCCCGAATTAAATCGAGCAACTCATCATTTATATCCGTTTGTTTGACAGCTAATATAATCCAAGAGGAACTAGTATGATCAACACGTATTACTCGTTCCCCCGTTAACCATTCACTAGTGAGCGACATAACATTCTCGACCTCACCATTGGGCCCAATGAAATGAACACCTTTACGATTTATAAGATCAGACTGCTCGCGTGTGCGAGTCCAAATCGTTACTTCAGCCCCTGACAAACCCAGCTTCGCCCCGTATAGCAGCCCAATTGAGCCGGCTCCAATAATATTAATCCGCACGATAGTCTCCCATCCTCTACCAAATCCAGTCATTCATCGTATTATACACCTAGCTATTTTTAAATGAAAAGACCTGCCGATATAATATCGACAGGTCCTTTAAGCCAAACATTCATTTATTCAATTCGTTCCAAATTGCCGTTCGCATCCATTTTGAAGCGAGGCTTTACCTCTTCTTCACTTGATAAAACGGTTAAACGACGTGCACGATCCATAATCTGTATTAATGTTTTGTAGTCATCGTTAACCGTACGATAATCGGTTTGGGCACTATTGACTTCTCTGGTCAATCTCTCATTTTCGATACGAAGCCGATAAAGATCCTCGTTTTTGTCTTTTATTTCTTTCTCGAAAAATTTGATTTGACGAGACATATCCTGATAGGTTGTTTTCCACCCACGCAGGAATCGAATTACTGCGTCTACGGAGAGACCTTCATCCAAAGCAGAAACATCTTGTTTGTAAGAACGCTCCTCGGTCTCAAATGTCGCAAGCGATGATACTTGGGATGTCGTTGATACGGTTTGCTTCTTTAAATAATTGCGTTTCTGACGCTGCTGCTTCGAAATTTGGATAGCATCCTCATAACGTTTACGAACGCAGCTGTTCCAGCGAAATCCACAGGCCGCAGACGTGCGACCAATTCTTTCGCCTACTTCTTCAAATGCTGCTAGCTGGGTACTACCTTCTCGAATATTACGTAGTGTTACCTCGGCGAGAATAAGATCATCGTCTGGACTCCACGCATCTTGTCTAACTGCTGTCATGCAATCAAAACCTCCTAACGTAAAAGGCGCTTACTTATCTCTATGCTCTTGGTAGAGTTCATAGAATCTATTGGATACTAAATTGTATAACCATTTTTTCACTTCCTCATACATGATTAGCACGATTGTTGTGCAAACTAATGCTATCCATGACACTATGGAGTAAAAAAAATTGCGGTTTCGTGACGCTAAATGGTTTACACTGTTATTTGCAAACGTTATAATGATCATTAGAAAATCGGGTCAGCTGTAAAGGGGGATGTATCATGGCACGTATGTATCGAGTACTTGGCTTCTTTTGCTTAGTCATCGGATTAATGGCTTTTGCAGGCCACATGACAGAGTTTGCATTGCTGTTTTTTGCACAAGCTGTCGCATTCGTATTTCTAGGCTACTTAAATTTCTCAGAAAAAACGTACATATTAATGTTCTGGGGATATATGGCAGTTTCATTTATTGGATTCACATATTGGTCAGTGTTCAAGATGGACATGCCTTTTTAAACAATCGAGCAAGCGTCAACGGCTAAGCAGTATTTTTGAGGCTTAGCTATCGTTTTGCAGAGAAATGTAAGCCCTTTATAAGATAACAAACTTAAAAAGGCTTATATTTTCAAAAAAGATGTCAACCACAAGTGGTTGACATATTTTTTTGTACGGAATGAACTTATTTTTGCAAAATCATCACTTTAAAGGTTTCGCTCATCCCATCACTTAGAAGCAGTTGGCGCACCGCTCGATTCATCTTAACTTCGACACTAAATGGATCTCTACCATCGTGATTGCGAAGTAAATCGAGTGCACCATAATCAATGAGGAATTGCTTCTGAGTATCGTAATAAATGACTTGGAAGCCGGCTTCTTCCGCTGATCGACGAATAAAGCTGAATGACACATGGGCGGTTATATCCTGCTCTCCTGGCCGTTCAAATGGACTATCACTCGCTCTATGTTTCCAATATGTCATTACTGTGCCTTCCATTCGATGCTCCGCACTATATTCCGCAGCCTCATGGCCATAATCAATAAGCACTAGTCTACCTTCTCCAATTAGACTCCCCATTTGGAGAAGCCATTCATGAGCTTCCGGACATATTTCGGTTATTTGTCCTTCACTAAGACTAATGCCATCACGCGCTAACCAATTACATATGGACGGATTCGTGAGTTCCATTTCAGTATAGAAAAAGCCGCCCTCCACTGACCCAGCTACGCCAAGTTCCAGAAGCTTACCTCTCCTTTGAATAACACGATGAACCGGAAATGCATCTAATAGCTCATTAGCAATTAGTAAAATGGGACGCTCAAACCAATCCAGTGCATCCTCAAACATTCCATTGGATGAAAGAACTACAGGTTTATTTAATAGGCCTGCCCTCTGAAAAGATTGATAAACAGCATCGGCATGTCCGGGATGATTTTCTACGACTACTAGAGGAAAACGTTCTTCCCAATCATCAACTATACGTTGACCTGCGGATGCAATACTAGCAAATAACTTTCCAGTTCCAGCCCCCCATTCAGCCATAGTAATAACTTCCTTTTGATCCTGACTAAAAGTGAAGGCATATCGTGCAAGAACCTCTGCAAGAACCTCTCCGACGGCTGAACTCGTATAAAAGTCTCCTTCCTTCCCGACCCTTATCGATCCCGTAACATAATAACCGTACTCAGCATCATAAAGACATAACGCCATATACTCATGGAAAGTAATACATGGAACACGACTCGCGACGTTATTAGCATCCCTAAACAAACCATTATGTTTTGATCTGATAATCCGTTCAGCTATTTTTTTTGCAAGTGGACTAATCGGAATTGTGCCCATAGGTTGTTCATCCTTTTCCATTTGTAAGATATAATAGATTAGGCTTTTGCATAAACTAATCCCTAAGGAGGGAGATTTACGTTGACTGAAATCAACATCCGTGAACGAATCGCGGCTGCGTGCTTCTTGCTCTTGCTCGTCAGCGCTCTGTTCATACTTCGGCTCCCTGTACTTGCAGAGGGTATTACCCCGCCTGCCGAGGATTTGCATTCGCTGCTTGAGAAGAGCTTGTCTGTCGTGGAGATCGACAAAGAAATTAGTAGAATTCAATCCGAGAAGCAAGCGTTATTGCTAACAATGTCGGAAGCTGAACAAGAACTTGCAATTAAGGAACAAAATATAGTTGACAAAAGGGAGCAAGCAGGAGACGTTTTACGTGCGTATTATATGGGTGAGCGTGATCAACTCTACGCTGCTTTATTGACTACAAAATCATGGTCGAACTTTTTTAGTATTTTAGACTATATGGATATTATTATTTCACAAGACAAGCATACCTTGAACGACTACATAGGGCAATATCGAGAGTTAAAAGACAATTACATGAAGCTAGAAGGAAAACAAGCCGCTTTAGCCAGTGCTACGCAAAGATTGCAGGAACAAAGGAATCGTGTGATAGCTCTGGAGGCTGAGCTTGACGGCGAGATCGAGGGGCGATCGGACAGTGACAAAATCAAGCTTCTAATCGAGGAGCTCACATCATTTTGGGAGAAAAAGGGTCTCACTGAAGTTAGAGAATATTTCAAAGCATTGTCACTTGCAATGAATGAGTTGCCATCATGGATACAAGATAATAAGAATTTGCTTGAAATTAAAGGTTTCAATTACACAATACGTATTCCCGAAAATAAACTCAATGAGTTTTTAAGAGAACAAGACGACAGATTCAACTATTTCTCCTTCGAGTTTAAAGACGATAAAATAACGGCATATGGTAAGCGAGACGATATTGAGATTAGTATTTCTGGACAATATAGCGTCGAGAATGAGCCCGTAAACGGAATTTTGTTTCATGTAGATGAACTCATTTTTAACGGCTTTTCACTGCCAGATACAACGCGATCTGCCTTAGAGGAAGAATTTGATCTTGGCTTCTATCCTTCGCTAATCTTAAAAATGCTGAAAGCAGAATCAGTAGAGGTGAAAGATGGCGAACTCATCATTAAACTAAGTATTTCTTTTTAGTCGATACAACGTAATGCAACCTAAACAAACGGCTCCCGTCATGAAGCAGGAGCCGTTTATAATGACACCACATCATTAACGCGACGTCATTTCCTCTATAAAAGTATCCAGTCTCGGAATATCTCCAGTTGCTCTCTCCCATGCTTCTTCCCATGTTGACCATCGGCTCAGCCACTTCGGATCAGCAATAAACAACTCCTCCTGGGGTAATTTAGCATTCATGGACTGCCCCCACCAGCTGGGAGGCATCCTCGCACCATAAGCTAGCATCTTACCTTCCCTGTCATATACTGATGTTCTGACTGGAAGTTGATTAGAGGCCTCAAATTGTTCAAGTGAATGTGATGTATTTGTCATTTCCTGAATCCACAACATAGCTTCATCTTCAAATTTACTGCTTGAACTAATGACGTAGCTACTGCCATTCAGCCAAGGATAATATAGCGCATCTTGATCAACTAATACATTTTCCTGTGCAGACTCACTAAGTAAAGATAACTTCTCCCATGGCATAATAAGCATTAGCAATTGATTGTTAACGATGAGTTCGCTTAATTCATTCTTTTTGTCTAGAGGAATCGTTACTACTGCTCCTGGCATCGATTGGAGCCAAGATAGTTGACTTGCTTGTTTTGGTTTTAATTCAACGAGATTAATAAGATTGGAACGATCAACATTAAATTTAGTAACCATCAGTAATAATTGAGTCATGTCACCTGGACTAAAGTTAATTAAGTGCCTATTTCGTTGTGCATCTGAAATACCAAGCTTTCCTACTACTTGCTGTAGCATTGTCCAGTCTTTTGGTGCACTTGTAAGCCCCGCTTCTGTTAACATGTTCTTATTCCATGCAATGATATATGGATTAATATCGTTTGGAGTTCCCCACAGGTAGCCATTCCATTTGATAGGCTCTAACAGGCCAGCTAATTGATCGGAATACACATCTCCTGACATCAAGCTGTCTACTGGATTCAAATAGCCTTGAACAGCTAACGGAATAACTTGGCTATTATTCAATAACATAACATCTGGTGCATTCCCATTAGCGCTCTGCTTCGATAGCGCTGTGTAATTATTCCCTATCTTATTATCATTCGTCATGTGAACTCGAATTTGCGGATATTTGGTCATAAACTCATTGTTCTGGTGAAGAACTCGTCTATATTCGACCGATGGAAGCGAAACATTTACATAAATATGTTTGACTACTTCTGATATTTGCTGGCCTCCTGCAGGCTCAACAAGTGTAATTCCATTAGAATTGTCCGTTTGATTCCAGTTCATTGATCGTGAGAAAAAGATCAACATAAGCGCAGTTATAAGCAATGCACCCACAAGAAGCGGTACATATTTGCGTGGAGACACAGACTTCTTCCTTTCCAATTACATTATTATGGATATAGGATATCAATAATGGGAGCTTTCGCACAAGTGAGAATCTACTAATAGAGCATCAATTGACTCGATTCGCAAAAAAAAATGATGGTGCGAGGACAACCCCTCACACCATCATTTTGTGTTTTTATTGAATTGAATACTTGAGTTAACTCTACAGAAGGTCCGCGGCTTGTTGTGCAAGCTTGGAGCGTTCCCCTTTTTCTAATGTCATATGACCACTTATGCCTTCTTGCTTAAATCGTTCCACTATATTCGTCAATCCGTTGCTTATCGAATCAAGATATGGATGATCGATTTGACCTGGATCGCCCATAAGGACAATTTTGCTTCCTTCACCAACACGTGACACAATTGTTTTCACTTCATGTTTGGTCAAATTTTGTGCTTCGTCAATAATGATAAATTGACCAGGTATTGAACGGCCGCGAATATAAGTTAGCGCCTCTACTTGAATGCTGCCCATCCCCATCAATATTTTATCGATGTCTCCTGCTTTTTTTGTGTCGAACAAAAACTCCAAATTATCATAAATAGGCTGCATCCATGGTCTAAGCTTCTCCTCTTTCTCTCCTGGTAAGTAACCGATATCTTTCCCCATCGGAACGACCGGCCTTGCTATTAGCAGTTTTTTATATTTATGCTCATCCTCCACTTTCAGGAGACCGGCTGCCAATGCAAGCAGCGTCTTGCCAGTGCCGGCTTTCCCAGATAAAGTAACGAGGGGAATGTCATCGTTAAGCAGCAATTCAAGAGCCATACGTTGCTGTGCATTTCGAGCGGTAATACCCCAAACAGGATCATTGCTTAAATATAATGGCTCTAGTCTATTGCCATCCTGACTAACTTTTAATAATGCGGACTTGGAAGTACCCAGCTCATCACGTAATATAACAAATTCATTTGCGTTGATTTTTTGTTTAAGCTGAAGCTGCTTCACACTTAAAAACCTATAAGAATAAAACTCATCAATAATAGCAGGATGAACATGCAACGTTACATGCCCCGAATAAAACTCAGAGGAATCGACCACACGATCTGACAAATAATCTTGTGCTTGAAGACCAAGCACGTCCGCCTTAATTCTGACCAGGACATCTTTACTCACCAATACGATCTCTTGCTTTTCCGCTAAATTTTCTTGTTCCAAATGATAGTTAAGGGCTACCGCTAATATCCGATTATCATTCGATATTTCTCCAAACATCTCCTGAACACGAACGAAACTTTTATGATTCAACTCCACCTTAAGTAGCCCACCGCTTGGCAAAGTAATTCCTTCATGAAGATGTCCCTGTTCTCTCATCTTATCTAACAGCCTGGAAACAGTTCGTGCATTACGCCCCAGCTCATCAGCAAGTCTCTTCTTAGAGTCAATTTCCTCCAGCACTACTGCAGGAATAACAATGATATTATCGTCAAAAGAAAACACTGATTGCGGATCATGAAGCAATACATTTGTATCGAGCACGAATATTTTTTTCATGAAAACCCTCCCTGCGTCTGATATACAATTGCATACATAGCCTCAGTTGTCAGCGGGCAAACTACTACATGAGTAAGTCTGCGAGCTACAACAAACTAAATGAGGTGGAATACATGTATAAGTGGTTAACTGCAGCAATCGTCATCATTGTCATGGCTTCAGGCTGCGGCAATAGCGCACGTAACGAGACATCACCCTCTCCGCATAATAATGCCAATTTGGAAACAAAACAGAATGAGAGCGGCAAGAAGCTAATTACAGATCGAGCGCAAGTCGAAGCTCATCTAGAAGGCCTTGCAAAAGGCATAGATGGTGTTAAAAACGCACATTGCGTCGTTCTCGGAAATACAGCTATCGTCGGCATTGATGTGGAAGGGTCACTTGAACGCTCAAGAGTAGGTGTAATTAAATATTCAGTTGCAGAGGCATTCCAAAACGATCCCTACGGCGTGGACGCGCTTGTTACAGCAGATATTGATATCTCCAGCCGTCTAAATGAGATCGGGGCAGACATTAGAGCCGGTCGACCTATATCCGGCTTCGCCGAGGAGCTGGCGGATATAATGGGCCGAGTCATTCCACAAATGCCGCGAGATGTTATGCCAGCAAAAACACATGAAATGAACCGTGCACAAGGACATCATCCTTCTGGAATGAACCAAAGAACCCATATTGAGAAAATGCAGTGATGGTGTCCAGAAGACACAAAAAGCCTAGTGATTAATCACTAGGCTTTTTTGTACAGCACTATATGTTTGCAGGCATACTTGTCCGCGCAGATCGTTAAAACTCTCATACTAAGGCTATTCATGTTTACTTTGTCCCATGCTCCGCCAGGCTGCGGATCTACCGCTATTCCTCGTTTGCTCATCCGCATGACCACCTTCTGAATCAGAATTCAAAAGCAGTTACTTAGTTTAATTATAGCTATTAGATTGAGTACGGTCTACGGTCATTCAGCCAATTTCTCCTGGAGAGCTGCCTTTGCATTCGCAAGACTAGTTTCGTCTGCATAAACATTTGGGCTCTTCCACTTTCCTTCAAGCGAAATAAAGGTAATATCGTCGCTGCGAATGGAGAAATATGTTTCCATCATGCGGGTTATTTCTTTTTTTGGCATATCGATACTAATGTTTTTAGCTACTGCATCAATGACAGACCCGACTTTCGGAACGCCTCCAAGACTTAACAACTTATCAAGGATAGCACTTACCACCTCGCTCTGTCTGCGGTTGCGCTCAAAATCACTAGACTGCTCTCCCCCGCCGTTCGATTTACGGTAACGGACGAAATCAAGTGCTTTTTTGCCATTTAATACTTGTATGCCAGGCTCTAGATCGATATTCGTACCATCATGAGAATCGGTATATTTCATTCGCTTGTCAACGTTGACTTCTACTCCGTCAACAGC
Source organism: Paenibacillus sp. L3-i20 (assembly GCF_022180385.2). Taxonomy (GTDB): domain Bacteria; phylum Bacillota; class Bacilli; order Paenibacillales; family Paenibacillaceae; genus Pristimantibacillus. The sequence continues at coordinate 148,619 of NZ_BQME02000002.1, read as the reverse complement.
ATCTACAACATCAGAAAATCCTTGGAAATTTATGATAGCTGCATACTTGATGTCAATACCGAAATATTTGCCTAACACTTCACGAACAACCCTTTTGGCTTCGAGCTGAGCGTCTTCCTTTTCCTTGCCTTCTTGCCGTGCAACGTTGAAAAATGAAGCATAATAGCTGTTAGCCTTACGTCCACGATAGTCTTCAACATCTATGTATGTATCACGAGGAATCGATACGACTGTCGCTTTTTTGGTTGTTGGATTAAATGCTGCGACCATCATAACATCCGTATTAATTGAGCCGCCATTTTTACGGGTATCTATACCCATAAATACCATAGCAACAGGTTTTGCTTTTACCGATTCACCTACTGGCACTTCAGTTACTTTATTGTCATTCACGCCGATGTCACCAATCGCATCACTCGTTTTGAACACCAAATAACCAAGGCCTGCTGCTACAATGAGCAGCAGACCTAATAGAAGATATATAAACGTAACAAAAACTTTACGTTTCTTCTTTGGTTTTTTGGGTCCTTTCGCCTTTTGAGGCGGAACGGAGCCGCGCGATCCCGAGCGTGGAGGCAAAGATGTCGATCCTTGGCTCATCAGTTCCACCCTCAAGTCAATTATATTTGGGATTTGCGATAATATCTTGAAGCAACTGTTCTCCTACCTCACGCGGATAAAGCTGCAGCTTCGTACGATCATCCTTCTCATATTTCACGTGAATCATCGTATCATCCGTCTTAGCAATGATAAATGAGGTAAGCCCATGATCTTCACGTAAAATTTGCTCAAAGAAAGCTAACGTATTGCCAGCAGCCTCATCATCAGGTCTTGCAGTTGCAACGATCTGAATTTGTAGCCAGTTAAACAGCGCATCCTCTAGTCTCATTTGCTGCTCTCCGCATTTTGAGATTCAATTTTTGCCGCTTTGTTGCCCTTCCACTTGTCGTAAAATTGGCGACCACGAAGCATTAGCATCATAGCAACTGCTACAGCCATACATTGAATGATCGGCAACTTATCAACTTGCAAAATCATCAAGATAAACGATCCAAAAGCCATCAAGAGATATACGAGCACTTCTTTCAGTATCGGCAATTTCTGCTGCGCTCGGAACACTTGATTAAAAATATAAATGGTGAATCCAAGTATGATCAAATACGAAACGAGCTTATGATCGCTCAGCCATGCTTGCATCCTTATACCTCCTAAGCCTGGACATAAGGTTTGCAGAGCAAACCTTATTCATAACGTAAATTATACGCCAGCTTGTTGTGCCGATTTACGATTCTTCTCAGCACGTTCACGCTCACTCTTCACAAGAAGCTTTTTACGAAGACGAATCGACTTCGGTGTAATTTCACAATACTCGTCATCGTTCAAATATTCTAGAGCTTGCTCTAGCGAGAAGATAACAGGTGTTTTTAGCTTAACAGTATCGTCTTTACCTGCGGAACGAACGTTGGAAAGCTGTTTTTCTTTACAGATATTAACGATAATGTCGTTGTCACGGTTATGCTCGCCAACGATCATACCTTCATAAATTTCTGTACCTGGCTCAAGGAACATGTAACCGCGATCCTCAACACCCAACATGCCGTAGAATGTCGAAGTACCATTTTCACTTGCTACAAGAACGCCTTGATGACGACCGCCTACGCCAGTACCTGCAAGTGGACCATAGCTATCGAACGCATGGTTCATAATGCCATATCCGCGTGTAAGCGTAAGGAACGAAGTACGGTAACCAATCAATCCACGAGCTGGGATGATGAACTCAAGACGTACTTGACCGTTTCCGTGATTGATCATGTTAACCATTTCAGCCTTACGAGTTCCAAGGCTTTCCATAACAGAGCCCATGCTCTCTTCAGGAAGGTCAATCAACATTCTCTCGTACGGCTCTTGTTTCATTCCGTCGATTTCTTTAACAATTACTTCAGGCTTGGAAACTTGAAGCTCATATCCTTCGCGACGCATATTTTCGATTAGGATACTAAGGTGAAGCTCACCGCGTCCAGAAACGATGAATGCATCAGGGCTTTCTGTCTCTTGAACACGAAGTGCTACATCTGTTTCTAGCTCTTTGAACAAACGCTCACGAATTTTACGGGAAGTAACCCATTTTCCTTCGCGACCTGCAAACGGACTGTTGTTTACAAGGAAAGTCATTTGCAAAGTTGGCTCATCAATTTTTAGAACTGGCAATGCTTCTGGATGTTGTGGATCAGCAATTGTTTCGCCAATGTTGATCTCACGAATACCAGCGATTGCAACGATATCACCAGCACCAGCTTCTAGAATTTCAACACGTTTCAAACCTGTGAAACCAAATAGCTTCTCGATACGAGCTTGCTTCGCCTTACCATCATGGTCAATAACTACAACTGATTGACCTTGCTTGATCGTTCCACGGTTAACGCGACCAATCGCAATACGACCCAAGTATTCATTATAGTCAAGTAGAGTTACCAAAAATTGCAATGGCTCCTCAACATTTTCAGTTGGTGAAGGGATATGTTCTACAACTGTTTCGTACAATGCCATCATATCGTCGTCCTGTTTCTCAGGATCAAGGCTTGACGTACCATTAAGTGCTGATGCATATACAACTGGGAATTCCAACTGCTCATCATTTGCACCAAGCTCAATAAAGAGATCAAGCACTTCATCAATAACTTCGGACGGTCTTGCGTTCGGACGGTCAATTTTGTTAACGACAACGATTGGTGTAACGTTAGCCTCTAGTGCTTTGCGCAATACAAATTTCGTTTGTGGCATACAGCCTTCGAAAGCATCTACTACAAGTAGAACGCCGTCAACCATTTTCATAATACGCTCAACTTCGCCGCCAAAGTCAGCATGTCCAGGCGTATCCATAATATTAATCGTGAAGCTTTTGTACGTGATTGCAGTGTTTTTCGCTAGGATGGTAATACCACGCTCGCGTTCCAAATCATTGGAATCCATCGCACGTTCTTGTACAGCTTCATGATCTCTAAATGTACCGGATTGCTGTAACAGTTTGTCAACCAAAGTTGTTTTGCCATGGTCAACGTGAGCTATAATAGCTATATTGCGTAAATTCTCTCTTGCTTGCATAAAATTTAATCCACTCCAATTGTTTATTTATAAACCTCTTACCAACGCTTACGTTTACCAAACATCATCCACGCTCCAGCTGCAATAAACAAAGCTGCAACAAGATAAATTCCCCAGCTCCACATCAGGATGGTCACGAGGAACAAAACAGATGCGGCTGCGAGCGCGATTGATGCTCTGAATACGACACGCGGTATTGATGAACCGAACATGTAATATTCATAAAGACCTGCAGCAATGCCGAATATAAACAAAGGCCACAGATACTTCAAGCTCTCCCAACCGAAAATGTTGCAAATGACAAAAAGCAATGCGTAAACAACGAGCATTCCGCCAGGCACTAACACAACTGCCGGAACTACTCTGCCGAAATAGAGCACATGCAGCAGCACTCCTGGAATCAAAACGAGCAAAGGCCAGAATATAGCTCCCAAGAAGCTGAATACTCCTATTTTGCCCAACAATATAACGACCCCGACTAACAGCAAAATAATCCCGGCGGAATATTTGTTTGTAGGCATACCCATTCCGCTCCTTACAACATCGATCGTATAGACAGACGAAAGACGCCAGTTTTTATCTTTATTAGTTTATAGGAAGTGAGGCAAAAATACCAGTATTCATGTTGCTAAGAACAAAAAAAAAGCGCCACAGCGGATAAACTGGGGCGAATTTCCTCTAAAAATGTATTATTTCGTCCTTTTCCGCAAAATAGCAAGAATGATAACAAACGGTACACATAGCAGTGGAATGAGCTCAGAAAGCGTATGAGAACCATGAAACAATACCCGATCTAGTCCGGGGTCATGCATCAGCATCTCTCCAGCTGCAAATGCTAGCAGTGCAGCTCCAACATAAGCAACAGCAGGAAATTTTTGAAGAAGTGTTCCTAATAATTGGCTTCCCCATATGATCATAGGTATGCTTAATGCAATACCGAGCAATATAAGAACTAGGTCGCCTTCTGCCACAGCTGCAATTGCCAGCACATTATCCAAGCTCATAATAAGATCAGCAGTAACTATCGTCCATATCGCTGCACCAATTGTAGCTGCTCTCTTCACATAATGAGTATCTTGATCCCCACCTGCTTCAGCCAGAAGCTTGACTGAAATGTATAATAGCAGAACTGCACCTACTGCTTGTAGATAAGGGATCTGAAGTAACTGTAAAGCGACAACTGTCATCAAGCATCTTAACCCTACTGCGGCGAAAGCTCCCCACCAAATTGCCCGCTTTCGCTGTTCAATTGGAAGCTGCTGGCTTGCCATCGCAATTACAATTGCATTATCTCCGCTAAGCAATACATTAATTAATACAATTTCGAGAAAAATAAGAGCGTTGTCCATTCCGTTTTCCCCCCTCTCATACAGAGGTATGTACAAGCTTTGGGGAATATGTCCATAAATATTATGAACACATCTTCCCGAATGAACGTATTTATTGTAGACTTCAATATGCATAGCTAATAGAAAGGAGGAAAAGTAAATGGATTTTTTCACGGTTGAGTTTTTTACAGCCTTAATGACTATCGTGTTCATCGACCTTATATTGGCTGGTGATAATGCCATTGTCATAGGGCTAGCTGCACGCAAGTTGCCTCCGCAACAACAAAAGCAAGCCGTTATTTGGGGAACAGTAGGTGCGGTAGGTATTCGTGTTATCGCAACACTGCTTGTTGTTCAATTGCTGGCGGTGCCTTGGTTAAATCTAGTTGGTGGTTTATTGCTCCTTTGGATCGCGTACAAGCTACTTATTCAAGATGGCGATCACGACAACATCACTGCTGGCAACACGCTGTGGCAGTCCATCCGCACAATTATTATTGCGGACGCAGCGATGGGCATCGACAACGTAATTGCTGTAGCAGGTGCGGCTCATGGATCACCTGAGCATGAGATGGTACTAATCGTTCTTGGTTTAATAATCAGTGTACCAGTTGTTGTTTGGGGTAGTACCCTATTCATTAAACTAATCAACAAATTCGAATGGATCGTCTATATTGGTTCCGCAGTACTTGCATACACTGCAGCTAAGATGATTACACATGAGAAGAAGTTTGCAGAGTTCTTCAAGGAAAATACGCTTATTTACTGGACTTTCATTGTTGTGATTGTCGTAGTAATAGTAGGCGGCGGTTACTTAGTGAACAAACGTAAACAAGCAGCAAGTGCACAAAAAAGCAGCCAAACTCATTAAGTAAGACATGCCAAAAAGGCGCTGACTCAAAAGTAGATTAATCTACTACTTTTGAACAGCGCCTTATTTTTTTCTATTGCGGATATCTCGTTTTTCTCGGGTTAATTCCCTTTGTTAGAACCAGCTGTCTTCGCCTGCTTTTTGTGCTGAAGTAGCACTGTCTGGCGTGAGCACCATCTGCTCAGTTCCGTCAACGGCTGTTTTAATCATTTCAGTCAATTTGGTAAGTCCAGCTTCTGCACGCTCCACCACTACCAAATTCGGGTTTATGCTCGGTGACTTAGGCAGGAACAATGTACAACAATCTTCGTATGGCAGTATCGATGTCTCAAACGTACCAATCTTCACGGCAATATCGATAATTTCATTTTTGTCCATCATAATAAGCGGCTTGAGCAGTGGCAGTACAGTTGCTCTTCCGATTACATTCATACTTTGCAACGTTTGACTTGCGACTTGTCCTAAACTTTCTCCGGTCACGATTCCGTTTGCGCCATTACGTTCTGCAAGCTGCTCCGTTATTCGCAGCATCGCTCTGCGCATCAATGTAATAATTAAATTATCATGTCTTGCCCCGGCAAGCATCGTCTGTATTTCTGTAAAAGGTACTAGATGGAGCTTAATTGGCACTCCACTGAAATAAGACAACCGTTTTGCCAGCTCGATTACTTTATCTTTCGCTTGCTCACTTGTAAAAGGATAGCTGTGGAAATGGACAGCTTCCAGCTCAAGACCCCTGCGCATCGCGCTCCAGCCCGCTACTGGACTATCGATTCCGCCAGATAGAAGCAGCATCGCCTTTCCATTGGAGCCGAACGGGAACCCGCCAACAGCAGGGATATTTTCACAGAATACATAAGTAGATTCCTCTTGAATATCAACTCGAAGCTCCACTTCAGGCTGCCGAACGTTAACTGACAGTTCTGGGAATGCCCGCAAAATATGAGCGCCTACTAAATGATTCATTTCATGAGAGCTATGAGGATATTTTTTCCAAGCACGCTTCGCACTAACTTTAAATGTTTTCGGAGGTGTCTTCAGCGACTGCATAACCTTCATTGCTGCCTCTCTAATTGCTTCAAGCTCCGTATCAGTTCTTAATACTGGACTTAACGACACTAATCCGAATAAATCTTTAAGTCGATCTGCTATCGGCTCGTAGGGATGACCATTAAGCTTTACATACAATCGCCCAAACGTTTTCCAATAGGTTATTCCTTCATAAGCAACAAGTGAGTTTTTTACTTGCTGCAACATTTTTTTCTCGAACAGATTGCGATTTTTGCCCTTCATCGTTAAATCGCCGTATCGCAATACGATTTGATCATAAATCAATATGTCGAACTCCTCTCAAGCGGCTTCAGTTGCTCTATAATGCGCGTAAGCGCAAGTGAAAGCTCATTCATATGTTTTTGCTCATGCTCGTCTCCTAGACTAATTCGTACGCCGCCAGAAGCATGTTTTTCACTTGCCCCTAATGCCAGCAGTACACGGCTTGGCTTATTGTCCTTGGATGAGCATGCCGACTTCGTAGATGCTATTATACCATTCTGCTCCAGCATATGAACGATAACCTCTGGCTTCATGCCAGGGTAGGAGAAATGAATAATATTCGGAGCGAGCGGCTCTGCTCCATTCAGCTTAAGTTCCTGCTTCGATTGAATAAAGCTACGTAACTGCTTGCTGAGCAATTCCATTCGGTTTTTTCTTTGAACGCTGCCCTCCACGGATAGACGCAATGCCTTTGCAGCAGCCACAATAGCAGGCACGTTTTCAGTTCCTGCACGGAATCCAAGCTCGTGAGTCCCTCCTGAAGATAAAGGGTATAGCTTAACGCCCTCCCTTACATACAAAAAGCCTATGCCTCGTGGGCCACGCAGCTTATGAGCTGAACCGCTAACTAAATCGATTCCCCATCCATCGGGGTCAAGCCGAAGCTTGCCCATACTTTGGACAGCGTCGACATGGAAAATCGTCTTCGGATACTCTTTCAACATTTCGCCGATTTCTTGAATAGGTTGAATCGTCCCAATCTCATTGTTAACATGCATAACAGTTACTAATATCGTATCTTTTGTTATGGCAGCTTGTATATGTTTAACCTGCACATGACCGGACGAACTAACGGGCACATAGGTGACGAGGTAACCCTCTGCTTCCAATTGCTTTAACGTTTCATGTACGGAAGCATGCTCAATACTCGTTGCAATAATATGATTGCCACGTGAACGATATTGTTTGGCGACACCCTTAATCGCCAAATTGTTTGACTCCGTACCTCCGGAGGTAAATAACCAGCTTCCTTTTGTCGTCTTCATTTGCTCCGCAATCAATGCTCTCGAACGTTGAATTAAACCTGCTGCCTCAACGCCTCCAGCATGTAACGAAGATGGATTGGCATAATGTTTTTTCATTACTTGCATCATTGTTTCGATCACTTCTTCGTATGGCGGGGTCGACGCACTATGGTCAAAATACAGCATGTTAGCCCCTCCTTTCCAATAGGTTCAAAAAAAGAAAAAGATCAACGATGATGTCCGCTACTCGATGCGGAGCGTCCAACGTGATCTCAAAACACATTATAGTTTCGCTTCTTGTACCTTTACGATATACCGCTGTGTCTCTCGCGGGAGCTCATGAAGTTTCGCTTGAAGCTCTTCATTCGTAGCGATGCCAATTCGATCAACTCTGCCAGGTCCAGCATTGTATGCTGCGAGCGCTACCAGCTCGTTACCATCGTACTTTCGCATGAGCAGCGACAAATACTTTGTCCCGCCCTCAATATTTTGAACAGGATCAAAAGAATCCGTTACTCCTAGTCCTCTTGCTGTCCCATCCATCAACTGCATAAGGCCTTTTGCCCCTGCATGTGATTCAGCTTGTGGGTTAAAGCCAGATTCTGTTGCTATAACAGCATGTATTAAAGATGGTGCTACTCCATACTTCGTTGCAGCATTCTGAATGATACCAGCAAAAGGTGCTGATCCTTCCGTATACACAGGCAAAGAATGATTCATTTCACTCACAATCGGTGACGCTTCCGTTACGCCAAATTGCGCAACCTGTGCCCAAAGCTCATTCGACCAGACAGGTTCGCTGCTTTCCGAGTTTCCATCTATTGGAGATTGTCCTGAAAGTTGTGCGGACAATAACTTATTGAATAATGAAATTTCCTCTTTGTCTGACTTTTGACTAGCCGACTTTTTGGAAAGTCCCCCGAAATCCAAGCTTGGTGCAAGTTGAGCCTGCAGCATCGCTTTCATCGTGCGTGGATCTATACTCATGAATGTTGCCCCCTAGTGAAATCATAAAGACGTACATGAGTGATATCGGTATTTATTGTACATGTTTTTAGACTTTACTGCTAGTCACATATAAAATTAATAGATTTATTTCATCTCTCTCACACATTTCATTATTATTTAATACGTTCAATCAAAAAGAACCTCCTAACTCGCATGAAAGCGGGCTAGGAAGTTCAACGTGTTGCTACTTTAAAAGTGGCTGTTATTTGTAGAAAATCGTACGGCCGTTAAGATCCTGAGGAAGTCTCTCGTAGCGTGGGAATTTCGCAATGTACTTATCTAAATCTGCTTTCAAAATTTTAATAGGAGTTTTGAAAACGTACCACTCGATACCTTCGGTATAAGGAGGGGTTGTCAATGATCCACTGTAATGGTAATAGTTCCGTGAGTCTACACTCGGAAGCAGTCGATTTAGATCAATTGATGAGGCAGGGGTAACAGATTCATTCGTTAAAGGAATAGTGTCAAATAAAGCCGTCAACGTTTCGTTAACATTTGTTGGTGACGTTACAGACTCCACAAATACTCCAATTACAACATTTTGTCCACTGCTGTTATTATGTTTGAAATGGATTTCCATTGGATATTCGGTACCGTTCACATGATGTTCGCTTTTTGTATGGAAATGAAATTCAGATAACTTATAGTCCACTCCGTTGATTGTTATTTTACTGCCTGATACAGGAAAACTAAGGTTGTCAGTGACGGAAATTTCATGTCCACCGTTGTTTTTAATTTCAGGAAGAAATGCCGGGTAATAAATGGATTGAATTTCTTTGTTCGTAGGTATTGTTGTAAGGGGATTAACAAAATCAATAGGAGATTGACTTGTACCGGAACTGCTAAATGATACCGAGCTAGCAGAAATTGCTTGCGGACTGCCTCTCTCGCCCACAGGCGCTCCCGTTACCGGCCAAACGACGGTCGCTGACAAAACGGATGTAAATAACAAAACTTTAAACCATTTCAATTTCATACTTTTTCCCTTCCTTCATTTTATTATGAAGAAGAAATTTAATAGTATGTAATTGCTTTTAATAGTTAAGGAAATTCCTTCCTCTTATAAGAAAGTATACTTCTATTTTCAATAGGCGTACATAGTTATATATTCCTAATCATCCTATTAATGAGTTGGACAATGCCCAGAAGGATGAAACACATTACAATCGCGAGCAATTCCATCTGTAAGATATACCATGGCCAAGGTGCAAGCGCATCTAACAACGAAGCTGAATTCGGCTTCCGAGCCAAAAACATGAAGTTTGTTGTGCCCGAAACGATGTTCGCAATAGCCGCGGGAATTGCCAATACATGTATCCACAATAAAGCTCCGAACATAGATCGCAGCGTAGGATGATACCTCTCAACAACAAGCAAAAAAAGTGCAGTAGCTATAATACCGATATGCCCGATAAAAAATTGAAAATATCTAAACTGAGGAAATGCTTCAGCTAGGCTAGGAGTAATTAATGCTTGCAGTGCTCCTAGGCTCCCTAAAAAAAATACAATCGCATACAATTGCTTAACCCGAAGGGCGAGTGAAACGGCCGATAGAAGCAGCGTTAGGCTACATAGCTCAAATGGGAGCGAGTCAACTCCCCAACTGCCGCCTATAATATACGATGATTGCAAGCCAATTTCACAACCTAGAAGCACCGCCACCATCACCCAACGAAACCTACGATTGAGTGTAGGATGTCTAAGTTCCTTGCGATAAACAACAATCGCGATAAATGTAATAGCAGCAACAACTAATGCAGCGTAATGTTCTAATGAAAACATTTCAAACATAAAACGCCTCCTCCATACTGCATATCTTAACGATTAGTATCTGACATTAAAGCCATTTTTACATGCGGGGCATAAAAAAAATAGTACCAACATCCTATGGTACTATTTCAGCTTTTTTTCTTTGTCCAGCAGTCCCATTTCCTTGAGCTTGCTTGCTGCTTCTTTTGAACCTTCCAAACCAAGCTTTTTCAATATATGATTGACATGATTTTTGACGGTACGCAATGTTATAAATAACTTGTCTGCAATTTGTGGTTGCGAATACCCTTGATCGATTAAACTAAGAAGCTGCAGTTCTGATGGAGTAATCAAATCCCCCATCTTCTTTGCTTCAAATTCTCGTTCCATAGCCCTTAGTCTACGAAACTCCTCGCGCAATTGTTCTGCCGCGGTTGCACTGATTGGAGATTGCTTGCTGTACGCCGCTCGCACAGCAGCTGGAATTTGCTCGAAGTTCGATTTCAGCTGATAATCAATGGCTCCGACTTGGAATGACTTAAGAATAAGTTCCTTCTCTTCCATAGATGTCAGCATAATAATGCGTGCTCCAATCGTTAATGCTGTCTCCTCAGCCAATGCAATTCCTTCTGGTTTTCCTTGAATCATAATATCCATCAGTACAACATCCACATGATTGTTCGTTTGATGCAATGCTTCTCTTAGCTCATCTCCAGTTGAGGCAGTCCAGACAAGTTGGAAGTCAGGTTCGCCGTTTAAATAGTCAGCAACACCTCTAAGCCAGTCGGGATCATCTTCAACAAGCCCTACTCGAATTTTATTCAACCTTTTCGCCTCCACTCCTAAGCTCACTTGAAATCCATTCAGCCTGTATCCCTTTTTTGGGAAATGCCATATAAAAAGTTGTCCCTTCTCCCTTCTTGCTGCGGAAGTGAAGTGAACCTTTATGTTTCCTCATGACATGATAAGCATATGGCAGACCTAAGCCAAAGTTGCTCCCACCTAATTTCGTCGTAAAAAAGGGCTCAAACACGCTCATTCGCTCCACACGATCCATGCCGGGTCCATCGTCTTTAATTTCAATAACCAGCTCACGTTTCATATCGGTCATTGCAACTTCCAATTTCCCCTTGCCCTCCATTGCTTCTACAGCATTTATAACAATGTTCGTTAACGCTTCTGATACTTGAGCATGATCAATCTTGCATTGCCAGTGAGCAACAAGTCTAGTCGTTAATTGTATATTGCCAATGATAGGTCGAAGTGTATGAAGCGTCCCTTCAACTACGCTTGCAAGATCGCCTCGTTCGAGTTGAAGCTGAATATCTTCTGTCCTCCGATGGACGCGCTGAACCATTTCTTCCATATGACGAGACGCTGACAATACTGAATTGATATCTTCGAGCAACTCCAATTGATTGGTATTAGTTGCATAACGTTTCATCTTTTCAGCGAAAAGCCTTAGCTTACCTGCATCATTTTTGATTGCGTGATTCAACATAGCCGTACCTGAAGTGACTGCTCTTAATGTGGAATCGTATCGCTTGCGATCAATAAGTACACGCATACCCATAAATCCATATGTAAAAAGACCACCAACAAATACAGCTGCCCCAAGTCCTACGCCCCATGTGTTGTACACCCACATGCGCATCATGCCTATACTTGGCAAAATATAATTCATAAACATAACAAATAGTACAGTTGGCAATACGGCAAAACATACAATCCAGTGTGTGCGCGCTAACATGGTTGGAGGAATTCGTTTGGACAATACAATAATCGTTCCTATAATAATGTACGGCGCAGCCCACCAAACAACTACATCATAAGAAATAGGATATTGTTTTGTATAAAATGGCGTGGAAACAATGGTGATTAGGATAGGTAATAAGAGCAGCAAAGGGAGCGTCCAAGATAAAGTCCGATCCATTCGGAAATTGCGATATGAAAGTGCAAACAGCAAAAAGAAATATGCGATACCATAATAAGAAAATAAGGAAGAGAATGCTTGCACTTGATAAAGTATAAATTGTACATTCTCATTAGCGCCGGCTGTAGTCGCTTTGGGCAGCCAGTGCATATCAAGTAATGCTGCCAGCGCTCCAGCTGCACCACTAAAGGCAAGTGCGCCGAGCCGCCGATTAACGGCGGAACTCGGTCCAGATAACCAAAGGATAGCTGTTATTGATAATAAGGCAATAAAGACAAAATGCATCTTTCAGCTCCTTCTGAGCGGCTTATTCCGTCACTTCAATCGTAATCGGCGACCATTCCGCAATGACAGTTTGTCCATGTACAGATACACTGCCCTCCGGTGTCAAATCCTTCTCTGTCATAATGCCTAATGCAACAGTGAACTCATTAAATTTAACCGGAACATTCCGTTCTCTGCGAACTTCTACACCATTTACGAAAAATACAACTTCGTCACTATTTCGGTTGTAACTAATTTTGTACGTATTGAATTCCCGTGGAACAAACCCTGTTTTGTCTTCCTTAAACACGCAGAAATATCGTGTTCCATCACTTTCAGGCACTTGAACGCCTGGGAAAGGCAACACAGCGTACACACTTGCAAACTGATCATTGCTTGCAAAAAAGTCCAATGCGCCGCCTGTCGTAAAGTCTAACAAGTTCAACGACACAAAACCATCATATAGATCGCCAGCCGTCGTATTTTGAGTTCTTGCACGGATTTTAAGTTCAAAACTAATTTCACCCGACTGCGGTACTTCAACTGGTTTTGCTGAATAATACATATGTTTTGCATTGTCTAAAATTTGCACATGATTATTTGAACGGCTTAATGTCGCACGAGTATATAAAATGCCGTTTCTTACAACGACAACTGCATCTGGTTCGCGATATTGCCAAAATGATCCATCCGGCAGCGGAAAACCGCCTATTTTCCAAACTTCTCCTTCGTTCAAAATCGTATGGAAATCTCCTAATGTCCTAATAGTACTCATTATATGCCTTCTTTCCACGTTGTCTATTGTTGTTATTACAAATTTGCTTGAATTATCAAGGTAATTATTAACACGACGCCGCATCGCATCGTTGCTTTCAATGAAGTTGCCATTAATGGTAAATAAGCGACAGACTTATTATGCTCACTTAATTGACCGTACACCAAATATAATGGAATAGCTGTTGGAAGAGCAAATAAAGCAAAGATCGGAAGCTCTCCAAAAACGATACATGCAAATAAAGAAATGTAAGCCATAATTAATATAAACTTAGAAAACTGCAGTGCTCTCTTCTCTCCCCAGACGACAACAAGTGTACGCTTACCAGCTTGCTTATCCGCTTCCCAATGAAGAAAATGATGATTAAATAATACGAGTGTTGTCAGCAAACCGATCGGAAGCGATAACAGCAGCGCCCGGTAATCTAGTTCGGAGGTTTGCACATAATAAGCCCCTGCAACTGGAAGCACGCCAAATGCTAGAAGAATTGCAATTTCACTATATCCCTTCCCACGATAACCAAATCGAATTGGCGGAGCAACATAGAAATATGCAATAAATGCGCCAGCTAGTCCAAAGATAAGTACTGTCCATCCACTATAAAGGCTTAGAATAACACCGCTCACTGCTGCAACTAGAAAAAGAACCCACGTAATTGTTCTAAATAAGCCAATACTCCATGTACCATTCGTTAAATAACCCGAATTAGTCGATATAGCACCTTCTGTCCCTTTTGCTGCTTCGTCCGTTCCACTATAATAATCCCATAGATCATTAATCATATTAGAAAATAAATGTGCAGCACCTGCACCAATTAACGTAATAGCAAATAGCAAAAAATTGAATTGGCCTTTCCAGACATAAGCACCTAATGCACCTAACGCCACCGGAATGAGCATGACCGGTATCACCTTGAATCTGGATGCCTTCATAAACTGCTTCAACATGATTGCGCACAACCTTTCAAACGAATGTAGAATGATAAATAGATGAGATTAGATCATCATTTCTTCATATATAGTATCTCTTGGCAATACCGTCTAGCGAGCGATTGAAAATAAGCTGATTGAATCGAAATAACCGCAACAAATAAAATGTTGCATAGCGCAGCTTGTTGTTCTGCCGTCAGAGACTTCATGTTATATGCTGCACCAACTGCATTCTCCAAAATAATGCCTTCCATAGTATCAACATTCATCGTTCGCCCTATTTTTAGGCCATCCAACTCTTCGTACATTGTGGAATAAGTTGAGAACAGAACAAGTGGTGACACTAAATTTCCAGTTGATTGTTCTTCCTTACGACTTGGTTCGAATAGAATAGAAAATAATCTTCTTATCGTTTCAAAATCCAAATTAGATTTTAGGTCATCGATCATTAATAACATGGCTGCTTGTTTAAGCGAATACTTTTTCCCTGCCATCGGGCAACTGAAATAAAGTTTGAAATCACGCTTGACCCAATTTTGCATTGATGTCGCAGACAATGTAGAAAACTCCAACAAATTGCCTAAGTCAGCTATTTCATGAAGAGAGAAACCTTTCCTCTCTGAACATCTCATTAACTTTTCTACTATAGATGGTAGAACGACTCGATTTTTATTCCAAGAATTCTGCAAAATTTCTGTTGCTTTGTGGGGGCAATTCTCTTCCAATGCCAGCAGGAGGAAAGCTAGCTCTTGGCGAGTCAGTGTATAGGATTCCATCCAATTAACCTCCATTTTTAAGCTTATCAGTTCATATGAACTCATCTTAAGCCTGCGAAATAGAGATGTAAAGACTCGAAAAACAATGAGAACGTTACTCCGTAGTCCCGTGAGTGCTTCTAATAGAGTCTCAAAGGCTCATAGCGTTCCTTTTGGCAGTTGTCAGTACCTGTAATCTTTCGCTATAGTAATCATAAGTAAATAAAAATTCAAAAAACAAAGGGTAGTGAGAATCGGAAATGGGTATAGGACTCAATTTAATCATGATTGCTCTTCTAATTTTATTAACTGCTTTTTTCGTCGCCACAGAGTTTGCCATCGTCAAGCTGCGGACGAGCCGAATTGATCAGTTAGTGCTGGAAGGCCGGAAGAACGCGTTAGCTGTTCAAAAGGTTTCAAGCAATCTGGATGCCTACTTGTCGGCATGCCAACTTGGTATAACGATTACAGCTCTTGGACTTGGTTTCTTGGGCGAACCGACAGTAGAAAAAATACTTTTACCCGTATTTAATGGATTAGAAATCAATGAGAGTGTCAGTCATATTCTTTCCATTGGTATTGCGTTCATCTTTATTACGTTTCTCCATGTTGTTATTGGAGAATTAGCACCGAAGTCAGTGGCAATTCAGAAGGCGGAAGCAATCTCCTTCTTAACTGCTAAGCCGATTATTTTCTTTCATAAATTAATGTACCCATTCATCTGGTTATTGAACGGTTCCGCGAACGCACTTGTGCGTATGTTTGGACTAAGACCAATGAAAGAGCATGAAGATGCTCATTCCGAAGAAGAAATTCAAATCATTTTGAACGAAAGTTACCAAAGCGGCAAAATCAACAATACCGAATACGGTTATGTGAGCCGAATCTTCGCCTTCGATGAGTTGCTGGCTAAAGAGATTATGGTACCTCGTACCGATATGATTTGCTTATATACGAACTATTCTCTGAAGGATAACTTAGATATTATTCGTCAGGAACAATATACTCGTTTTCCTGTAGCACTAGAAAGTAAAGACAATATCGTCGGCATGATTAATACGAAGCAGCTATTTCTTGAATATGAAGTAGACAAAGCATTCGAAATTAAAAAGCTGATCCATCCTGTACTGAGCGTATCAGAAGTAACACCAGTTAAATTACTATTAAAGAGAATGCAACTCGAACGTGTTCATATCGCCATTTTGGTTGACGAATACGGCGGTACATCTGGACTTATTACAATTGAAGATATACTTGAAGAAATTGTTGGCGAAATTAGAGACGAATTTGATGCCGATGAGCGAAAAGAAATTGAGCAGCTAGCTGATAATTGCTATCTACTTGACGGCAAAGTGCTTCTAGATGAACTTGGCGAACTTACAGGAATGAAATTCGAAGAAGAAGATGTAGATACGATTGGCGGCTGGCTGTATAGCAAGCTCGTTGATCCAAAGCCAGGCCGAGAGCATCATTACGAGCATTTAAAATTCATTATTCGTGAAACAAGCAAAAACCGAATCCGGAAAATCGAGTTGCAAATTGAGCAACCTGCTTTGGAAGGCGAATCTGCTTAATTACAACCCTCTATTATAAAGAAGCAGCCCACTATTTGCGGCTGCTTCTTTTGTATATTTAGCACACTCTTTTGCCCGATATTGGACTATACATCATACATTTTCCTTAGCCGTCTTTTCTCGTACAATTAACTTAAAAACGGCTGTCTTGCTTCCCAACGATGATCGATAACGCTCCATATGTGATTTCGCTAGTGGAGATGCATAATATCCCGGTACATACTTATTCAGCATAGCCTGCATTGCTTCAGTCGCCTCATCCATTCCTTCAACCGCTTCGATATAACCAAACGCCATTACGCTCATATAAGCTGTGTCTGTTTTGGCTGGAATAGGGTCAGGAATTGTGCCATATGCCTCACTTATTGTAAAACATGCTTCGTTATTGTTCCCAATGATGTCAATTTTCCGTCCCTCCTCAGCTCCATGGAAGTAAATACTATTATTCAACCAAACATAATTAAGCGGCACGACATATGGCTGTACACCATCCGCAAGTCCTAAGTATCCTGTTTGAGCCTCTGCAAGAAAAGTATCAATTTTAAACTGATCGGTGCACTCGCGTTTTTTCATCCTAATTGTAAACATCTGCTTCATCCCTTCTCACTCATCGTTTGTTGTGGTAATGTCACTATAAGGAAATTTTGTATCCATCAAAAGTGACAATATTCACATTCTCAAGGGGGTCAGCGATCGAGTATGTTGTCCATTACACCATTATTAATCAAATCAGGGGATGCACCTCTATATGTTCAGCTATATAAATATATTCGCGACCAAATTGAAAGAGGCAAGCTTGAGTCTGGGGGCAACTTACCCTCCATCAGACAACTTGCCAGCCATCTTGGATTAAGTAAAAATACGGTTGAATCGGCATATGCGCAGCTCCTTGCTGAAGGGTATGTAGAAAGTCGCGAACGAGGCGGATTTACGATTCTTCCCCTTGAAGAACCGTTGCGGGTAGAAGCATCTTTTTCTAAAAATAACGTTAATAACCTGCTTTTAGATACGAAGGAATCATCAAAAATACCTCAATATGACTTCCGTTACGGCGATATCGCATTTGATCGCTTTCCTAATGAGCAATGGAAATCATGTATGGTAGAAGCGCTCTCTGCTCCTCCTACTCAAGTATTAGGTTACGGAGATCCGTTTGGCTTCTCTGGCTTACGGCAAGAAATTGCCCAATATGCTTTCCAAACTCGTGGAGTTGTCTGTCACTCTGACCAAATCTTTATTAGTGCAGGTACACAACATGCAATAAGTATGGTGGTTCAACTACTTGGTCTGAACAATAAAGCAATTGCAATGGAGGAGCCGGGCTACTTTGGTGTCAAAACTGTGCTGGACAATATTGGATGTAAAGTCCATCCAATTGATGTTGAACAAGATGGTATTAGTATAGAAAAACTTCAATCATCTACTGTGAATATAGTCTATGTGACTCCTTCGCATCAATTTCCTTTAGGCATGGTCATGCCTATACAGAAGCGCCAGCGGTTATTACAATGGGCGGCAGATAGAAACGGTCTTATTATTGAAGATGATTATGACAGTGAGCTTAGATACAATAGTCAGCCCATCCCCTCTCTAAAAGCGCTGGACACGAACGGAAATGTCATTTATTTGGGCACCTTATCCAAGTCATTCCTTCCAGCTGCCAGATTAAGTTATGTCATAATGCCAACATCACAATTGGAGATCGTTCGAGAAAAATTATCTCATTACAGCCAATCTGTATCTCCAATTATTCAACATGCTCTTTGGCTGTTTATGAAGCATGGATACTTTACGAGACATGTACGTAGGATGAAACGTGTTTACGGAGCAAGACACAAAGCATTAACAGAAGCAATTAAGCTTGTAATGGGTAATCAGGTCGACATTATTGGCGATCATTCGGGGATGCATCTATTGCTAGATGTAAAAAATAAGAGAAGTAAAGATCTTTTGCGACTTGCTGAAGAAGTAGATTGCCGAGTTTATTCTCCAAGCAAACATTGGAATCATTCATCCCTTTGTCCAGATTCCTATGTCATGCTTGGTTTTGGAGGGTTGACTGAACTGCAGCTTCAAGAAGGTATAAACCGTCTTAACAAAGCATGGTTTCATTGAGTAATAGTTTGAAAATTTAAACTTTAGAAAAAGGCTTGCAATTATTATTGGTTCTATGTCATAATACATCTTGTGTTCAGGAAAAAAACATACGCCGTTGTAGCTCAACTGGTAGAGCAACTGACTTGTAATCAGTAGGTTGGGGGTTCAAGTCCTCTCGACGGCACCATTTTTTCCCGGGACGTAGCTCAGCTTGGTAGAGCACCTGGTTTGGGTCCAGGGGGTCGCATGTTCAAATCGTGTCGTCCCGACCATTACCACGAACTTATGAAATACATATACCTAAAGAGGGTCTCTACACTGATCAAATCAGATAGAGATCCTCTTTTTTATTGTAAAATAAAAAACGGAACATCATGTTAATGTGAACACTAGCACATCAAGTCCCGTTTCGATCACTATGTTAGATGAAATTACTTATCGGATTCATCCCATTTTTTCGAATATGCTTTTTTCGTAATCCATAACGTAATCCACGTTACTAATGCAATAATAATAATTGAGAATATCCAAACCGACGCTGGTACTCCACCCATGTCTGTCCCCCCTCTCGATACTCCCTATTTTACATTATTTTCACACACTTAATTCATGACATTCGTTAACAATTATCGAACATTTCTGTAAGCTAGCCTTTGCGTATCGTTCCTAGCCAAACTTCTGGTGTTAGCCATTTACGGAACAGTAAAAAAAGAACAACAGGCGGAATGCTTATAAATGCTGCATATTGGAGTGAAATCGGATCGAATATATCTATACCAGGCATACCACGTTCATTCATTAATCTTACGAAATGGACACTTGGCACCTTGTCTGAATTTACAAATGCGGCAATTGTAAATGAATTCCCCCTTCTCTTCTGTTTCAGCTTGAATCTTCAAATGTTCGTATTTACTGTTGAAAATTTCTTCATTTTTTGTAATAAAGACTTCGAACGTTCCTGATAAATCAATTCTGAAGTTGGCAGTACTGGAGTTGGTTTATTTCAATAAGTCCCGTATAATTAGAAACGATTGGAATGTTAAGGAGGATTTATTTGTATGGAATTCAGATTGGATTTATTAGAAACGAAAATTGAGTTTTTTGAAGCCATTAATTTAAAATCGCTAGAATCTCAAATTGAGAAATCTATTGATATTAACCGCGCACTAATGCTCGATGTGTATTCTATTTCACATCAGTCAACTTTTAACCATCGAACTGAAAAAATGCATTTTAGTGCTGTCGTTCATTTTAAGATTAAGAGATAATCAATTGATTTTCACTTTCTACAAAATAAGGCTCCACCTCATTTGCAGATTACGCTGTTTTGAGGTGGAGCCTTTTCACTTTACATTGGCTTCGTATCTAAACTAGACTCCAGAGTGCTGGAGCATTAATTGGCTCCCAGCCAAGAAGTGACGTATGAGGCTGACGACAACTATATGTTCTCCCGCTATATGTGACCTGATCTCCAACATTATAATTCACGCCCGCAGCCCAAGTTGCTGGACCACTTGTAGTATTAGTTGTCGCTTGAACCGATGAACCTGCAGAGATATTTCCTGCTGCATCCACTGCTTTTACAGTGAAAGTATATGCGGTACCAGCAGCCAGATTGTTAACTACGGTTGATGTACCAGTTACATTCAAAATCGTAGTCCCATAAGCAACCGTATAACCAGTTACCCCCGTATCATCGGTTGATGCACCCCAATTTAAAATAACGCTTGAACTCGTTATCCCGTTAACTTGAACATTTGATGGAGCCGTAGGTGCAGTAGTATCGGGAGATGAGGGTGTTGTTCGTTGATAAACATTGCTTGCTGCTGAAAGATTGCCGGCTGCATCTCTAGCCTTCACAGTAAAGCTATACGTTACATTTTGCATAAGTCCACTTATAACAGCTGTAGTCCCTGTAACATTTACACTTGAGGAACCATAATAAACGGTATAACCAGTTACTCCGACATTATCAGTTGATGCATTCCATGCAAGACTAATGGTAGTAGCCGTTGCTCCAATCGAATGAAGATTGGTTGGTGTAGTTGGCGCTACTAAATCAACAGGCACCGTGCTGCACGGACCAATCAATTTCCATACACTACTTATGTCTGGACGTTCACCTCTCGTCCACCATCTCGCTTCATATTCATTTCCATTGTACGACGCACGTTGACCACCTGTATAAACCGCAGTAGCATTCCATTCCTGCACCGTACACACGCTAGCTGGATTTGTTGTCACAACTAATGGTGTACTAGCTGCCGATATATTGCCTGCTGCATCATAAGCTTTCACCGTAAACGTATACGTTGTATTAGGTAATAATCCACTGATCGTCGTACTCGTACTAGGCAAATTAACGTTTACTCCACCGTAAGATATGGTATAACCTGTTACTCCAACGTTATC
This sequence comes from Paenibacillus sp. L3-i20, assembly GCF_022180385.2. Classification (GTDB taxonomy): domain Bacteria; phylum Bacillota; class Bacilli; order Paenibacillales; family Paenibacillaceae; genus Pristimantibacillus. The sequence continues at coordinate 127,525 of NZ_BQME02000002.1, read as the reverse complement.
CGTTGAAGCATTCCAAGCTAAATTAATGGATGATGCTGTAGTACCTGTAGAACGTAAATTACCTGGTACTGTTGGTGGAATAATATCAACAATAGGGGCATCAGTCGTCACTGTGACTATATTGCTCGCACCCGAAATATTGTTTGCCGCATCTCTAGCCTTCACTGTAAACGTATACGCTGTACTTGGTGTAAGACCACTAATTGTTGTACTGGTACCAGTAACTGATGCCATTGTAGATCCATAAGTAACAATATATCCGGTGACAGCTCGGTCATCAATGGAAGCATCCCAAGAAAGGGAGACGCTAGTGGAAGTTTTGCCTGTTGACTGTAGATTTGCAGGTATAGTCGGGGCAAGAATGTCGCCTCCGCCCGTATCAAACTGATTCAGATACGTACGATGACTCGTAGAAAATTGGAAGTTGTTATACTTATCCCAGTTAATGGACCATGTCATTAGACCGCGCATTCCAGGTTGTGCTCCATTCCTCAGCACGTAACTTCCTCCAGAGGGCTCACCCTTCATCAAGTAGTTCAGCGCTTTATGAACCTCTGCAACCGACGTAAATCCGCCGCCCGCATTCTGATTCGCCGGTAGTCCTATGACAACTTGATCGGGACGAAGTCCAGGGAAAAATTGATTGTTATTGCCTGCAACAGGAAATCCAGTAAGCACCATATCCGCCATAGCTACATGGAAGTCGGCATTTCCCATTGCATAGAACTGGTTATCTAAAGCCGTAATTTGACCAGAATTGTAATGCTGGACTTGTACCCAATCCAAAATGTCTCGCAGAGCATGAATGACAGGTAAATAAGAACCCGCTCTATTATCACAGGATAAGCAGCTTCCCCCGTAAAACTTAAAACCGACTTGAACAAAAAACGTTTCAGGTGCCATAGTCAGCATAAAGCTGCTGCCATAAAAATCGTGAAGCTCCCTCACAGCCGAGATTAAGTTCGTTATAACTGGTGTCGTCGGGTTTCTAAAATCATTATCGCCACTATTAAAATAGAGCGAGTGACCTTCGAAGTCGATGTCTAAGCCATCAAATCCGTATTTTGTAATAATTGTTTTCATCGATGTCACAAACGCCTGTCTTGCGGCAGCAGTTGCAAGCTGTACCTGACCATTAGCACCACCTATAGAAATGATGACCTTCTTACCTTGGCTCTGTAAATATTGAACATCAGAAATAAATTGTGCATCCGTTGCATTAAAAGGAGTAAAACCTATCGTTCCTCCTTGCGATCCATTGGTAGGTTCTGCGAAGGAAACATTTATAACGTCAAAATTTGGTGAGACATCACGAAGTCGGATATATCCTGATCCGTTATCAAAGTTATGCCAATAACCTACAAGAACTTTGGTATTTGCGGGAATAGACGCATATGCACTAGGAACATTCCATGACAGTCCAGTCATACTAATAAGAAGAACAAGCGTAATTAGCAGTACTCGAACGAATCCACTTTCTTTGTGAGCCTTCGTCACCATAACTGATCGCCTCCTCTATTTAGATCGCATTCCAAAGCGCTTGAACATTTGTTGGCTCCCATCCAAGAAGTGAAGTATGCGGTTGGCGACAGCTATATGTTCGACCACCATATGTCACTTGGTCGCCTACCTTATAACTAACATTTGGTGCCCATGCGGCAGGACCGCTGGTTGTACTAGTCGTAGCTTGAACAGTTGAAGCTGTCGATGTGTTTCCAGCAGCATCAGAAGCTTTCACCGCAAATGTATATGATGTTCCTGGAGTCAAGTTACTAATTACAGTTGTTAATCCTGTAACATTGACGCTTGTTGTTCCATACGTAACGGTGTAACCTGTAACACCAGTATTATCAGTCGAAGCGCCCCATGACAAAGTAACGCTTGAGCTTGTTATTCCAGTAGCTTGAACATTTGTTGGAGCTGTTGGAGGCATCGTGTCAGTTGAGGAAAGTGTCGATGCTTGCCTTGCACTGCTAGCCGCAGACAAATTGCCTGCTGCATCTCTTGCTTTCACCGTAAAGCTATACGACGTATTCGGAGATAAACCGCTAATCGTAGTGGTCGTTCCAGTAACATTGACACTGGAGGAGCCGAAATAAACGATATATCCCGTAACGCCAACATTATCCGTTGAGGCTCCCCATGAAAGACTAATCGTAGATGCAGTGGCACCTGTCGATTGGAGATTGCTCGGCACTGTTGGAGGTATTAAATCACCAGTACCCGTACCGCATGGCCCAATTAATCTCCATACACTGCTAATATCGGGACGCTCACCTCTGGTCCACCATCTCGCTTCATATTCATTGCCGCTGTAGGAAGCTCGCTGACTGCCTGAATACGCTGTCGATGCACTCCATTCTTGCACCGTGCACACGCTTGCCGGATTAGTAGTAACAGTGAGCGCTGTGCTTGGGGATGAAACATTACCCGCTGCATCATTAGCTCTTACTGTAAACGTATATGTCGTATTGGGCGATAAACCGCTAATTGTAGTGCTTGTGCCCTGCGAAGTGATGTTAACTCCACTGTAGGATACGGTATAACCCGTTACAGCAACGTTATCGGTCGAGGCGTTCCAAGCTAAATTAACCGTTGATGCAGTTGTGCTTGTCGTACGCAAGTTAGCCGGTACAGTTGGCGGAACGACATCCACAATAGGGGCATCTGTCGTTACTGCAACTACATTGCTTGCCCCCGAAATATTTCCTGCCGCATCTCTCGCCTTAACCGTGAAGGAATAAGCAGTATTTGGAGTCAACCCGTTAATTGTAGTGCTTGTGCCAGTAACAGTCGTTGAGATTGACCCATACGTTACTGAATACCCCGATACTCCTCGGTCATCTGTAGAAGCGTTCCATGACAAGCTGACACTTGTTGAAGTTTTACTAGTGGATTGCAAATTTGCAGGTACGGTCGGTGCAGTAGTGTCACCTCCACCTGAGCCGAATTGATCTAAATAGGTGCGGTGACTCGTAGAAAACAGGAAGTTATTGACCTTATCCCAGTTAATAGACCAGGTCATCAATCCTTTGAAGTTTGGATAACCAGTAGTGTTACGAAGCACATAAGTCCCACCATACGGCACACCTTTTATGAGGTAGTCCAGCGCTTTCTGAACATTCGCTGGCGCTGTATAGCCACCGCCTGCAGCTTGTGGGGATGATGGCAAACCTATAACAATTTGATCTTGACGTAATGCGGGGAATAGGTTGTTGGGATTGTTGCCGACTGGAAATCCAACTAGAAGCATTTCAGCCATTGCTACCTGGAAGTCTGGCGTTCCTTGGGAATAAGCTCTTCCGTCAAGCCCTAACATTGGTCCAGAGTTGTAATGCTGAACATGCAAGTAGTCGAGCTCATTTCTCAAATCGTAAATGACTGGGAGATACGCACCCCACATACCAGAATATGTTCCTGCTCCACCTTGGACATAGGCTGTTTCTGGTGCCATCGTAAGGAGGAAATTTGCACTATAGCTGTTCAAAATTTCTCTTGTCGCAGAAATTAAATTAACAATCTTCGGTGTAGTAGGAGCCTTAAAGTCAACATCACCTCCATTTAAGGAAAGGGAGCTGCCTTCAAGGTCGATGTCGAGACCGTCAAAACCATAAGTATTAATTATATTTTTCATCGTATTTACAAATGTTGTTTTGGCGCTAGCTGTAGTCAATTCCACAGCACCGTTAGCGCCGCCGATCGATATAAGTACTTTTTGACCACGAGCTTTTAGAAAAGCAATATCGGATTGAAACTCACTTACCGTTGCATTGTATGGAGTAAACACCATATTTCCAGTGTGAGCTCCACCAGCTGGTTCAGCGAATGCAACCTGAATCACATCATAATCAGGGGAAATATCCCTTAAACGAATGTTGACGGAAAAGTTGTCGAAGTTATGCCAATATCCTACTATTATTTTGTTACGTGCGGTCGCTGCCTCTACTCTATTAGTACCAATCTGTACCCCGGAAAATATAACTAATGCAGCAAGCGCGGCCAAACAAACTCGCATAATCGGTGATTTCAACCGTAAATAGCTATTCATCATCTCTTGTCTCCCTTCTCATTTTACAAACTCTACATACTAGATTTGTAAGCGATTACAATATATTCACTAATGAACACATCACCTCCTTACAGTATGAATGGGCTGTACTTTGAGTTTCGTGCAGGATCGAGAGGTACAAATAGAGCTGACTCTTATTGCAAACAATTGAGGAGAGCTGGCACATGTAGAGGAGAGTTAATCTTATTGCGGAAGTAACTTCTATTCTGAGGGTGAACGCTGCTGAAAATAAAGGGGATTATTCTACAAAGTAAGGGGAAATATCTCTTGAAAAACGGTATCCTTTACACAAGAACAAATTCTCTCCATCGTAAGGAATGCCACTGACATATTTAGAGTCAACTAGACTTCAGCAAAATATAAGCTCAACATCAAAGTGTATTTATAATAATTAAAGATGAATAATTGTAGACAATAGCAACATCTTATCATCTACATTGATTGTATAAAATTCGCAAAAAAATATGCTCATCAAAAAAGAAATAGACGATTAAATTTTGAACCTTGATAAGTTATCTAATAAATCCTGTACTATGCCGTTAAAAGCAGATGCGGCTTTAGAGATTTGCTCCATAGATGCAAGTTGCTCTTCTGCTGTTCCTGCTACACATGATGATTCGATGGAGGCTGTATCCGCAAGATCGCGAACAGACGATTGAATCGTAATACTATTTACTTCTTGTAACCAAACAAACGTGAAAAAAAGTTTTACTTTGGGCTTTACATTAATGATTACACATGATACTCTATTCTCAAAATCTACGAATAATAGACTTCCTCTCAAATAATCAACAATCTCACCAATGAAATAATTAGCCCACACCTCAGTAGGTTTGTAAGCGCTGCCATTCAGTTGCTAACGCACATATTCATTCCACTACCCACTATTATCCCAAGCCCTCTTCCCATCCCACATCCGGTATAAATTTGTATACCGAACTGTTAATCTAGCAATAGCTCCCAATCACTATAATCCAATTGTTGCTCACACCCACACGGAAACGGATATTCATCAATAAACTGACCACGAGCTCGAATCTATCATTTCGGTTGTATATGAGCGTAGCTTCTTACGTTTATATAAATGTGATGGAAAGGAGATATTGGCTCCAACATGTGGCACCTTTTGTACGCCTTTGTACGAATTTAACCATTAAAGGAGGAAAGTTTATGACGAAGGAAATGGGTATTATCGGATCAAGCTTGTTCAAGTGGTTCACGACCTGTAGCTTATTGGTACTAGCTGTTATCTGTACGTTGTTATTTTCTGAAAAGGCTAGTGCTCACGGCTATGTAGAAGGCCCTTCTAGTAGAGCTTATCTTTGTAAGCTCGGGCAAAACACCAACTGTGGGGCAATTATTTATGAGCCGCAGAGTCTAGAAGCTGCCAAGGGATTCCCCGCTGCTGGTCCTGCTGATGGAAAAATAGCAAGTGCGAACGGCGCCTTCCCATTGCTGGATCAACAATCTTCTACAAGATGGACAAAAGTGAATATTTCTAGTGGTCAAGTTACTTTTAACTGGAAACTGACTGCGGCTCATGCAACGACAAGTTGGAAGTATTATATTACAAAGCAGAACTGGAATCCTGATTCTGCGCTAACTCGTGCTTCCTTTGAACTCACACCGTTCTGTTCAGTTAATCATGGAGGAACACGGCCGCCTTTCACCTATTCAGATACTTGTAACGTACCTTCTAGAACAGGATATCAAGTCATTTTGGCAGTATGGGAAATAGCTGACACAGCAAATGCCTTCTATAATGTAATCGATGTAAACTTCGGATCATCCAATGATACGACTGCACCGACAGCTCCATCTTCGCTTACAGTTACTGGAGTAACAAGTACTACAGCATCACTATCGTGGGGTGCTTCAAGTGATGCGTATGGTGTAAATCAATACAGAATATACAATGGGTCCACATTAGTTGCTTCTGTTTCTGGCTCTACACTGTCGTATACAGCTACAGGTCTCACCCCATCAACGTCTTATTCGTATCATGTTGTTGCTCTCGATGCTGCTGGCAATATTTCTAATACAAGCGCAACTGTGAACGCTACGACAACCCCTCCTATTATAGATATCAGCCCGCCAACCGCCCCAAGCGGCTTGCATGTTATGGGATCTCCAACCTCGAACTCCCTTCAGCTCATGTGGACAGCATCAGTGGACAATGTCGCAGTGACACAATACAAGGTCTATCAAGGTTCCACTCTAGTAGCCACTATTTCAGGATCACTAACTTCCTATACGGTCACTGGTTTAACACCTAGTACAACGTATTCATTCACAGTCTATGCTCTTGATGCTGCTGGCAATCAATCGCCTGCTAGCAATGCTATCTCAGGAACAACTACAGCACAGCCAACTGTACCAGCCTGGGCTCCAAACACGGCATATACAGTAGGAACATTAGTATCTTATAATGGTGCGGTTTATAGTTGCCGCCAAGCCCATACTTCTTTGGCGGGCTGGACCCCATCTGCGGTTGCTGCACTTTGGTTGTTACAGCCTTAATGGTAGCCGTCCTTCCTGTAGTATGGTGAAAAAAAGCAAGCCCATGTAGACAAGTTGTCACATGGGCTTGCTTTTATTAAATCTTTTAGAGATATGCAGCTCAAGTTTATCGGTACTCGAATGATTATTTCCACACAAATATTGCGAATTACTCTTGTATGACATCCGCTTCTAGTTCGCCCGCAATCTCAAGCATGATAGGAACTACTGCATCGTTAGTACCTGAAACGTATATGTCACCTTGATAATGTCTGAATGGGATTTTAACTTCACCATAACTCCACATAAAAAAATCTCCATCAATGGACATCGTAGTAGCACCTTTCACCGTAAATACCGATGAATAACAAAAATCAGGTTTGGACTCGAAATAAAGCTTGCACTCTTCTAACGAAATGGTACGCTCAGTATTGTCATTTTCCTGTAATGATCTAGTGATACGATAACGTTGACTCATTGTAATCCTCCAATATTAACTCTTCTAACTACCTGCCATTTTACACTACAGTTAACTAACTTCCAACCCTTCGGAGCTCAGAAATAAGTCTTAACAATAACGACTACTATTTTTCCGCAAATGGTTGTCCTTCTCCCTTCGTTCCGATAATTCGTACTGCCTCTCATTTTCGATACATTCCCGATTAATTAAGACTATAATTGTAGAGTAGAATAACTGCTATAAATATTTTCCTCATTTCGTAACCAATTACTCATGATCATTGAAACATGTCGATCGATTTTTTGGAATTTTTTAGATCTATAGAGAGCGAGGCATTGTTATGTCAATCAAAGGGCTTAATCATTTATTATTTTCGGTAACAGACTTAGATCAATCAATTGCTTTCTACAAGCATGTGTTTGATGCAAAACTATTGGTAAAGGGTAACAATAACAGCAATTGATCATTCATACACAATAACAAAAACCCCCACTTCGCTAGAAGTGAGGGCAACTGTTCGCTTATCTACCATGAGGTATTTAGCCATTTATATTAAAATACAATATACATTAATTGCGGATCAGATAATCGAAAGCACCTAGAGCTGCTGTAGCACCAGATCCCATTGAAATGATGATTTGTTTATACGGGCTATTTGTACAATCTCCGGCAGCAAATACTCCCGGAACGTTTGTAGCACCATGACTGTTTACAACGACCTCACCCATGCGAGTCCGTTCAACCGTCTCACCCAACCAGTCCGTATTTGGAACAAGACCGATTTGTACAAACACACCTTGCAATTCAACATGTTTAACTTCTTCTGTTTCACGATCAATGTAGGAAATCCCGTTCACTTTATCAGTACCCGTAATTTCTTTAGTTTGAACGTTTTTCAGAACAGTCACGTTAGGCAAGCTGTAAAGACGCTTTTGCAAAACTGCATCAGCTTTAAGTTCAGAAGCAAACTCAAGAACCGTTACATGCTTAACGATACCTGCAAGATCAATTGCAGCTTCGACACCGGAGTTACCGCCGCCAACAACCGCAACATCTTTTCCTATGAACAAAGGACCATCACAATGCGGGCAATAAGCTACCCCTTTGTTTTTGAACTCTGCTTCACCAGGTACGCCCATATTACGCCAGCGAGCACCTGCTGATACGATTACTGTTTTACTTTTCAGGACAGCACCGTTTTCGAGTTCAACTTCGATAAGATCCTTCTTCTCCAAACGAAGAGCACGTTGCATTTTCATAACATCAATGTCGTACTCTTTCACTTGTTGTTCAATATTAGCTACGAGCTGAGGACCTTCCGTGTACTTAACACTAATAAAGTTCTCAATTCCCACCGTATCATTGACTTGACCACCGAAGCGATCAGCAACAATACCTGTACGAATGCCTTTACGTGCAGCATAAATTGCTGCAGTTGCACCCGCTGGGCCGCCGCCAACGACAAGTACATCATAAGGATCCTTGTTATCAAACTCTGATGCGTCAGGACCGCTACCGATCTTAGCAAGAATTTCTTCAACAGTCATACGACCGCTGTCGAAAAATTCACCGTTGAGATAAACGCTTGGCACAGACATGATGTCCTTGCTCTCTACCTCTTCTTTGAACGCTGCGCCATCAATCATCGTATGAGAAATACCAGGATTGAAAATGCTCATTAGGTTCAAAGCTTGTACAACATCAGGACAATTGTGACAGCTTAAGCTAATATAAGTTTCAAACTTATACTCGCCACGGATACTCTTAATTTGATCGATTACACTTTGCTCAACTTTAGGAGCTCTTCCGCTAACCTGCAACAGGGCCAATACTAATGAAGTAAATTCATGACCAAGTGGAGTACCAGCAAAAGTTACACCGGTATCTTCACCTACACGATTAACGCTGAAACTTGGTGTTCTAGGCAACTGTGTCTTTTCCAACGTTATCCGTGAGGACATGCTGGAAATTTCATCAACTAGTGCAAGCATTTCTTGTGAAGCTTCATCAGCGCCTGCGCTAACTTTCAGCACAATATCGCCTTCCAGCAGCTCAAGATACTGAACTAATTGATTTTTAATGTCCTGGTCCAGTGTCATAATAGGCTCCTTAAATCTTGCCTACAAGATCAAGGCTTGGCTTAAGAGTTTGTCCACCCTCTGACCATTTCGCCGGGCAAACTTCACCTGGGTTCGTACGCACATATTGTGCTGCTTTGATCTTATTAACAAGAGCACTTGCATCACGGCCAATGCCGCCAGCAGTAATCTCAACTGTTTGAATAACACCGTCTGGATCGATGATGAACGTACCACGATCAGCAAGACCTTCGGATTCGATTAGTACATCGAAGTTACGGGAGATAACATGTGATGGATCCCCGATCATGATGTATGTTACTTTTCCGATTGCAGTGGAGCTTGCATGCCATGCTTTATGAGTGAAATGAGTGTCTGTCGATACGGAGTAAACTTCAACACCAAGTTGTTTCAACGTTTCGTATTGGTTTTGCAAATCTTCTAGTTCAGTCGGGCAAACGAATGTAAAGTCAGCTGGGTAGAAACAAACTACACTCCATTTACCTTTGAAGTTTTCTTCCGATACTTCGATGAATTGACCGTTGTGAAATGCTGATGCTTTAAATGGTAGTACTTCTGTTCCGATAAGTGACATAGTTTATATCTCCTCTTAGTTGAATTTTAGTTTTAGAGCAATTTCAGAACCTGCAATAGCTCGTCCTGAACACTCTTTATGATAATTATTATCAACGAATCCAAACAGAAAGTCAAGCTAAATTATAATTATTATAAAATAAGAACGAGTTCAAGCAGTGTGGCTCAATATTCATTATGCTGTTTACCGAAATAGAATATTCATTGTGTAAAAGAGAAAAAGCTTGTAGCAAATAAATATCACTACAAGCTCATTCACATAAGTAATTAAGTACACTTACTAAACCCACAACCGATGCATTGCTTGCAGCCCTCCATGTTAACAAGCGAGGCTGAGCCGCAGGCTGGACAAAGATCCCGTTCAGTCTCTAGCGAGGAAAAACCAGCAGCTTGCTCTTTGTCTGATTGAACTAATGAAACTTTAATTGATGCAGCTTGTTCTTCGCTTAGTTGATACGAATCCTTAGACATGAGTTGTAACTCTATTTGCTCAGGTTCTGATTCAGATTTGCGATGTGTTGCCCCTTCTGTCCCCAAGCCTTCTCCATTTTCCTTATGCAGCTCCAGCGCTTTCGCAACCGCATCTGCTATAGAGTCAACGCGGTTTGCACCAAATCCCGTCGCACCTGAACCTCCAATTCCTTTGAGATGCTTAATAAGTAGCTGAACTTTGTTACCATGTTCACCATAACGGAGAAATAGTGAGCATACACGCCCAAGCGCCTCTGCCATAGCAAATACATCTGAGCCCGCTTTTCCAACATTAAGAAAAACTTCGGCTGGCGTACCATTCAAATCATTGATCGTAATATACGCCATGCCAAAAGGTGTATTTAATCTATAGGTAGCCCCTCGAAGAACATTTGGTCTCCGTTTGTATTGTTTATCTAATGAGAATCCACTACTATCCGAGATTACTGATATCAGTGAGGGTACTGAAACTTCCTCCATTGACGCTTGCTCTATTGATGCCTGCTCTATTGATGCCTGCTCTATCGATGCTTCCTCTGCTGATCCATCTTCCAATAAGATGTCATTTCCTTGTTGATCAGAATCAGACTTCTTCTCCTCTGACCCCGTTGACAGTACCTGCACATCACGACTTCCGTCACGATAAATAGTTACCCCTTTGCAGCCCAACTCGTAAGCAAGTTCATACAATTGTCTTGTTTCTTCTATAGTAAAGTCTGCCGGACAATTAGCGGTTTTCGAGATTGAACTGTCGACCCAGCGCTGAATAGCGGCTTGTGTGCGAATATGATCTTCCGCCGATAGCCCCATAGCAGCTACGAAATAATCGGGGAGTTCTTCACCTGGATGTTCATCCTTCCACTTCTGAGCGATCGGAACGAGCTGTTTATCGAAGCCCAATCTGCTCTGACGGAAATATTCAAAAGCGAAATAGGGCTCAATGCCCGTTGACGTTCCAACCATCGTACCTGTACTTCCCGTAGGGGCTTGTGTAAGGACAGTTACATTACGTATCCCCTGCTTGTTAATCTGCTTACCAATTTCAGGATATGCGCTTAGCAAACTTTCCATGAATCCACTTTGCACATACTTCTCGTTGTCAAAAGCGGGAAATGAACCCTTTTCAGACGCAATTTGAGCCGAAGCCAGATAAGCCTCTTTAGCGATAAATCCATATAACTTATCCAGGAAGGATAATGACTCTTGGCTTCCATACCGAATCCCAAGCTTAATCATTAGCTCGGCAAGGCCCATCGTACCAAGTCCGATTCGGCGCTCATTCTTCTGATTAGCTTCATTTTCTGCGAAGTGGTATGGTGTCTTATCAATGACATTGTCAAGAAATCTAACTGACCAGCGTGTTACTTTGCCTAGCTCTTCCCAATCAACATCCTTCTTAGAAGCATCGTGAAATTTTGACAAATTAATTGCCGACAAGTTACATACTCCCCACCCTGGCAAGCCTTGCTCTCCACATGGATTAGTAGATACAATCGGATTGAAATACCAGCTATTTGACAACTTATTGTAACGTTCCATGAACACAACGCCCGGTTCGGCGGACTTCCATGCTGACTCGATGATGTTTTGCCATATGTCCCTTGCCCGAACCTTTCCGTACGTGATGACCCTTTTACCTAACCGTTTCCACGCTTCGAGATCTCCAGTCCAAATATCGTCATACCCCTGCTCTTTCGTATCAGGGAATACGAGCTCCCAATCCCCGTCCCGCTTCACTGCCTCCATAAAGGCATCACTTACACATACGGACAAATTTGCATTAGTCACTTCACCGTTCTTTTGCTTCACTGTAATAAAATCCATAATGTCGGGATGCCAATCGTTCATCATGAGCATTAACGCTCCGCGCCTGCTGCCACCTTGTTCAATAAGACCTGTCGTGTAGCTGAACAGTCCACCCCAAGATACTGCTCCGCTTGAAGATCCATTTACACCTACAACATTAGCTCTGCGAGGACGAAGTGACGAAATATTGATGCCAACTCCCCCGCCTCTTGCCATAATTTCCGTCATATCAGATAACGTCTTCATGATGCCGCCCCTGCTGTCTACTGGCGATGGTACGACGTAACAGTTAAATAAGGTCAGCTCTTCACTTGCACCCGCCCCTGCCATAATCCTTCCACCAGGTACAAGCTTCCAATCATCCAAAATATATCTAAACTTTCTCTCCCACTGCGCCGTCTTAGCCAAAGTAGGTTCTACCGAAGCTATAGCTGTCGCTAAACGATCCCACATCTCTTCGGGATGGCGCTCGATAGGGTGCATCAACTTCTGAATACTTGTAGAAATCGTTTCTCCATTATGAAGACGAACTTCAACCTCATCCTGCTTCCTCTCTACAACTACTCCAACCTCTTTGACGGGAAATTTAGCATCGTCCTTCATAAGTACAAGTACAGTATCCCCCGATTTCACCTTAGTTGCGTCCACATGTTTTCTAGCATATCGGTCCAAAAATATTTTTTCGCTTAATCCTTCCAGTCTCCGCAATCCGATCAACTCCTCCAAAAATAGGTCCATGAATTGAAGCTTTCCCGCTTTGTAACCATCTGATCAAACTTATTAATATCAATATATTGTTGCTCGAAATATTATAACATACCATATATTGATTTATGCTGTGATAAAAGCTACATCTTATTAATATTGCTCAACAAGGCAATACTAATGACAACTTATCCCTCGTTTTCAAAAAGGAGCGCTCTTTTATGACATTTGATGGTTCACCGCAATCTGCCTCTGCTGAGAGCAGTTCATCCATTACGAAGCGCAAATTGCATTCTCATGTGGATTTGCAATTAGATCGCTCATGGTTTGATGAATTACAGAGTCGATTAACTAGAAATGGTCCATGGGATGATTGGACTCTCTATCAGCTTGCTATAGAAGCAGAGCAGGCGAAGCGTGTAGATAGCTTTGAAGAACTGCAATGTCTTCGCACGTTACCATCAATTGTACCGATGCCACATCAGATTGGTACAGCAAGTAAAGTGCTGCATGAGATGGGCGGTCGCGCTATTCTTGCAGATGAAGTCGGACTTGGCAAAACAATTGAAGCAGGCTTAGTCCTTAAAGAATATATGGTGCGCGGGCTCGTCAAAAGGGCTCTTATTCTCGTTCCTGCTTCGCTTGTTCTACAATGGGTGCGAGAGCTTAATAGCAAATTCGGCATTTCTGCTGTCGCACAAAAGAAAGAACATACATGGGGTCATGACGTCGTTGTTGCTTCCATTGATACAGCAAAGCGGGAACCGCATCGGGAACGCGTACTTGGGACCGATTATGATCTCATCATTATTGATGAAGCCCATAAGCTAAAAAATAAAAAAACGACAAATTATCAGTTTGCTACCCTTCTGCGTAAAAAATATTGTCTACTTCTTACGGCAACACCTATTCAAAATGATCTCGATGAGCTTTATAACCTCATTACTTTGTTAAAGCCAGGTCAGCTTGGAGGGCAAAGTGACTTTGCAGCAAACTTCGTCGTTGATAAGCGACTACCGAAAAACGAGGATCAGCTGCAGGAAGCTCTATCTACAGTTATGATTCGAAATCGACGCGGCGATGGCGGCATTCATTTTACGAAACGATTTGTCAAAAATATTCCTTTGGCACTTTCCACCGATGAAAAAGCACTTTATGACGCAGTAACTAGCTTTGTGAAGGAACGATATAGTGAAAGCGGAGGAGACATGAGCAGCATGTTGTCCCTCGTTACGTTACAACGGGAAGTATGCAGCAGCAGAGATGCTGTGTTTCTAACACTCATCAATTTGTTTAAGAAGACAGAAGAAGACTCTCCGCTAAGACCAAAGATTTGGGGTCTGGTAGAGAAAATTAAAAGTATCAAAGCGAATACAAAAGCAGAAAAAGCAATGGAAATTGTAAAAGAAGTAAACGAAAAAGTCATCATATTTACAGAATACCGCGCGACGCAAGAATATTTGATGCAATTTTTTCGAGCACAAGACATCATTGCAGTTCCTTATCGAGGTGGCATGAATCGCGGTAAAAAAGATTGGATGATGGATCTGTTCCGCGGCCGTGCACAGGTGCTCATCGCAACAGAAGCAGGAGGTGAAGGCATCAATCTTCAGTTCTGCCACCATATGATCAACTTTGATTTGCCTTGGAACCCGATGCGAGTAGAACAGCGAATTGGCCGTGTACACAGGCTTGGTCAAACCGAGGATGTCCGTATCTACAATTTATGCACGCTGGGCACGATTGAAGAACATATTGTCAGTCTTTTGCATGAAAAAATCAATCTCTTTGAGCTCGTCATTGGAGAACTGGATCATATATTGGAACGGTTTGAAGGCGGCGATTCCATCGAAAAACGACTTGCACGCGCCCTTCTTGAATCTGGTAATGAACAAGATCTTGAGAGGCAGTTAAATCAATTAGGCAGTTCCTTAAGCCAAGTACGTGAAGAAGTGAAATCTACAATCAACCCATTAACTAATGGACCTGACCTACTCATTAAGACAGATCAACTTGGACATACCGTGGAGGTACAACTATGAACGAGAAGCAAGTGCATAAATTTGTAAACCGCTACCTAGAAGCAACAGAATGCTCCATCATTGAGAAGTCACCTGCTCACTTCACTGTTAAGCTGTCACCTAATGCAGACCGCGAATTAACAAATAGACCTTACTACTGGAGCTTCGTCGATCGTGTAGGAACTGAACCAGAGACGATGACCTTTCTATTCGTAACAGATAAGGAACGGTACGATACACAACAAACGTTGCAAGCAAGTGTACAGGAAGCAAAAGATCCTAACGCGAATGCGGTTGATGCTGCCCTATCAAGATCGTTCGGCTTTATTAACAGCAACATTATTGCGCCAGTTAGAATTCCTCGGGAAGATTTATACTTTGGTTCACGTAAACTAGATCAGCTATTCGGTGCAGCAAAATCTAAAGGCAGCTTTGTTTATTTATTTCAAGAACCTGATAAACGCGGAAGTAATCCATTCCAATCTACACCGTATACAGCATGGTTAGGGGTCAATATGCGTATCGAATTCGCTTGTGATCGGAAACGAGAAGAAATTCACAGCTTTGGCGTTTCACTTGTGACGGGTCACTGTGTTGACAATTTTCACGATCGATTAATGACTACGAAGCTGACACCTAGACTTCCAGCCAACATTCATGTAGCGAAAACGGGAATTTCCTTTAATAAGGCGATGCTAATTGTCGAGCAAACATTAGATCGGAAATTAAAAACGTATGATTACAATTGGGCTGTAGATGCGACCAAACGTCTACAGGAAGAAATGGATCGGATAGACACGTATTATGCTCCACTATTGGAACATGCTTTAGAAGAGAACAAACCACGTATTGCGGAGCAATACGAGCAACGCCAAGCCGAAATCCGCTGGCAATACGAGCCGCGAGTGACGGCTTCCGCCATTAACTGCGGCATTTTCCATCTGGAAGGCATTGATTGAATACCATTTGACGGGAATCGCATCTTTACGGCAAAAAAAGGTGCAATTACGACTCCGTTATGCCGACAGGTTGTAACAGTCTTCTTAGAACCTATCCACTACAATGTAAGTGAGGTGATACCATTTGCGAAAAAGATGGATAAAACGCACTACTATAGCGCTATTCGCTGCTATACTATTGGCTGCTAGTTCAAATGTCGTTTCAGTTTTTGCACTTTCAGAGCCAGAGAACAATGTATCTAATGAATCAAAAATTGAGCAGCAAGCCCAGACTTGGGTGAGCGAACTAGCGTCCAAGGTGCAATACTCCGATTGGAAATCGGCAGAACTTAACATCACACCCCTCGGACCTGGAACTCACAGCTGGCTAGTGTTGCTTACGAAAAATAAAAAGATTCTCGGTTATTTGGTCGTTAATGCGACGGAAGAAGGAGGTCTTGAACTAGGAGAATATGGAACTGGGGAATACCCTTTATTTAATGAACAATCGCTGCAGCTCTCTTTGTTGCAGCTTGAACTTATAAATAAACCAAGTCAAACCGAAATGGTTTACGTACATCCTCTACAAGCGGCATGGCGAATAACGTCCAAAAAAGCAACCCATTACACGGATGCTAACTCAGGGGAGTATTTCCCTTTTGATGAGGATAAATGGGACAAGTCTGCGACTACCCAAAAAAATTCGAATAGACATGGATTGAATTCAACCCATGCCAAATTAATTCAACATAGAACCATCTCCTCATTCGACCCTTATGGAAGAATGCCCTGGATTAGCAAGCAGCCGATTGCTATAAAAGACAATGATTTTACTTCTATTTTAACTGCCGTCAAAAAGAAGGAACAGCTGCGTTACACATATGAAGTAGATGAAAATAATTATCGTTCTGTTTGGTCTGTTGTTGGTTATGATCAGTGGGAAAACGGCGAACTATTCGTTGCTCTCGACACTGACGAGGATAGCGTAGATCGCCGTTATATTCCCATTGCACTATTAACAGAATTGGGCAGCTTCTATCGTTGACGCTGATCTCGACCTCTCCACCACAATATAAAGCTTACAGGCCCCCATCCAAACCAACGCGTCAGCCATGGCTCCCTTGCCGCTTTGGCTGACCTTTTTGCTTGCTTACGTTCGTCAGCAGGTGTCTCCATATATTGTACAAGTTGCTCCGTCATATATTTCACCAAATCATTTCCTCCAGCCATTTGAATCACCCTCCACCTTTTTCTCTTACCTAAAGCATGCCCCTTTCTTTTGGCACATAATCATGTATGAGTTTTCCTCAGAACAGCCACGCTAAAGAAAGATGAAGAACTCTGAAGCAAGTTGTAACAACAGGCGAAAGGGCTGAACATATGTTTCAAAAATGGATCTTATGCTGCATTTGTATGTGTGTACTTGGATTAACTGCGGCATCGTCTGTACAGGCAGATCGTATCGCTGGAACAGCGGAATCACCTAGGGATGATGATCAAAATTGGGCGCTTCCTCATACGACAGTCATTATCGATGTTGGTCATGGCGGTATTGATGGCGGGGCCTCTCATGGGGATTTACTCGAAAAAGATATTAACCTTGCCATTGCAGGTAAGTTGTATGTGCTGCTAAGTAGCCAAGGCATTCCAGCTATTATGAATCGAACGGACGACTATGCATTAAGTGATGATAACCGTTGGCATCTTTCAAAGTCTAGACATCGTAAAGATCTGTCACAGAGAAGGCAGCTCACCGAAGAAATTGAGAGCGAGCTGCTCGTTAGTCTTCATGTCAATGCAGCCAAAAACAAATCAAGAAGAGGTCCGCTTGTATTGCATCAAGAGTCTGGTGAAAGTGCATTGCTGGCATTTTGCATACAAGATGCTTTAAATCGCCAACAGTCTACAACTGCTCTTCCCAAACCTGGAAACCCGTTCTATTTGTTAAGACGTGTAGAGCAGCCTTCTGTCATCGTGGAAATGGGCTTTATTACTAATGTAGAAGATAGAACCATGTTATCCGATTCTCGTCGCCAATTAGACATTGCAAAAGCCATAGCATCAGGGATTCGGCAATATAAATGGATCAATCATTGAAGAACGAACTAAATCAGACAATTTAACGAAGTGGGCTACCGACCGCATTTCTGGAATGGATTGCAATAACACCGATGCTGTCTTTTTCCCTGGTGGCCCAACGTGACCAATAGTAACACAGCTATCATGAGTTTCTAAATGTTTTCTGACCAGATTAAATTGCTTCGAGATATGTTGTTCCGTATAAACATCATCCAAAAAAACATTGTTTCCAAGAGTAGGCACTCCTAGTTCTTGTGCAATTTTTGGAACGACTGTTTTTGGCGTTGTTTTGCTATCTAAATAAAACATGCCCCGCTCCTTGCACACAGTAAGTACGATTCGCATAATTCTTTCGTCTGCTGTAATTTTGGAGCCCATATGATTGTTCATTCCGATTGCATGAGGAACATCATCAATGGCGTCCTCTACCCTTTTTCTAATCTCTGCATTACTTAGATCCGCCGTAATTGCTCCTGGACCTAACCAAGATTTTAAACCTTTGTTGGGCTCCATGGGCATATGAACGATGACATCATGTCCAAGTTTATATGCCGCTTCAGCATCATGCTTTGTAGTTGGCATAAATGGCATGACAGCGACAGTAAATTTGATTGGCAGCTTCAGCATCTCTTCTGTACCTGTCATTCCATTGCCGAAATCGTCAATTACGATAGCGAGAGTACGCGAAGTGCCACTCCTTGCAGTGTCATCCACCTTTGCAGCAAATATCTGCTGGCTCATACTGAACGATGTCGTAATACAACTAACACAAAGGATTGCATAACATAGTGTTCTAACATTCCACTTGTTCATTTTTCTTTTACAAAACAGCTTCATCCAATCCGTGCTCCGTTCTCTGTTGAAATGTCCCTTCTGTCCGTGACCAAACGGGATTATGCTACTCACTATTCGTTAATATCCCCCATAATTAGCAGGATTATGACGGATGTGGATTGGATGAATTGTTAACCCAAATAAAGCATTATAAAGGGTATTCAGCAGGAATTAACAACATATATCGATTATTACAATCACAAGCGCATAAAGGCAAAATTAAAAGGAATGAATCCGGTACTGTACCGGACTCATTCCTAGAAAATATCCTAATAAAATAACCTGTCTAACTATTTGGGGTTACTTCACTTAAGCGGTGCTCAACCATTTTGATTTCTGGATTAAATACAATTATATAGAAATTCTAAACTTTTTTTCGCAATGTTTATGCAACGCTAGTGCTAGCAAATGCAAATATGGTTTTCTGTTAACGTCGAACAATCTGTGCCAGAGTAATAAAAAGAAACCGCATATTTCCCAGGATTTCCTGCATTGTAGCATGGAGTAGATGTACAATAAGAACCGTTACTACAAGGTCTATTTGCCAAAATAACACCTCCTTTTGTAATATTAATAAGCATGTAATGATATTTCGTAATTATAGAATATCTCCTAATATTGCATTAGTCTGTTGACTATAAGTAACATTTAAAAATATTTATTTTATGCAACAGAGCCATCCTTCAGAGTGTTAATCTGGAACTAGACTTTGCGCTTTTCAAATAGATATTTCTTAAGAAAATCATTAGTCAGAGATCAGTCCGACTTATTACTCGCATCAATATATCAACTTCCGATAAGCCATATACGTTATATTCATCAATATCAATCATCATTAACCCTTGGAGTACCAAAAGATAACTTGAGATTAACTTTCGAGGATCTTCTTCTATTAGTTGTCCTGCTTGTTGCCCTTCAACGAATACAGGCATTAGTGTGTCAACGAATGTGACCAGTGAATATTGATCTAATAATGTTTTCACATGATCAGGCACTTCATCGGACGTATAAGCATGTTGAATTAGCCTAAAGTAGTTTTTATCGCTCTCATTGAATATAGCGCTTGTCATTTCTCTAATTTTATCAAGGGGTGATCCAGATAATCTGGACAACCCCTCCATTACAATTATTGCACTCTCCATCGCTTCTTTGACAATACTAATGAAAAGCTCATCCTTCGATTTGAAATAAAGATAAAGCAATCCTTTGCTAATTCCCGCTTCTTCTGAAATCATGCTCATTTTCGTACCGACGATACCTTTTCTAGCAAAAACCTTTAGCCCCGCATTCATGATTTGCGCTCTGCGCTCATCACGTACTTGATGCAATTGCTCTTCATTAAACCTTGCCAACGTTGCTCCCCCTAATTTATGATCTCGATGTAAGTAACGCACTTTAAGTAAATGTTGGAATTATTTCATGCAAAAAGGACTCCGTTATTTCTCCATTGTCCCCAAGCCATTTAGCTTTAAATTGAATACCTTCTTGAGAAGTATCACCTACAATAATCGCAGCAATCATTTCCGGATTGATGATCTCTCTTGGTGAAGTAAGCAACCCTGTCATCATCATATATTTTTCAAACAACTCCATATTACTTTGCCCGATTGTTTGTTTTAAATATAAATCAAAATATTGTTGGGCAAACGCAATCCCTTTTGTTGAAAACGGACCCGTATACTCTACCCCACTGAAACGCAGATCAGAAACCGTTATTAACCACCAAGCTGGTTCCACTACTCTTTGCAACTCCACGAGTACTTGTCGCTCAAAGTTATCCTGAGGATGATTACGTTGCTCTTGTAAACAAACAGCTAATTGTTCAGCTTCCATAGCAGCCACTGTCATGCCTTGACCATAAACAGGATCAAAATTGCACAAGGCATCTCCCAAAACTAACAGACCTGATGGCCAATTTGTCATTTGTTCAAAGTGATTGCGAATACATTCAGACACACGGAAACCACGGGGTGCTCCACTTGGCTCTAGATCACGTAACACCTCTGCGATTGATGAGTCCCAAAGGTTGTCAACCTCTTGTTCATACTCTGAACTATTCGTTGTTGGATAGGAATCTCCTCCAATACGTAACAGTGCAACCTCGGCAACATTATTTTCAATCGGTGCAAATACACCCGATCCTTTTCCTTTGTTTTGTTCACCCTCAATAAGAATTGTACTCCATTTGCTTTCTATATTCTCCGGAATTTTATAATGGCGGGTACTGTATCCGAGTGATACCTTAAGTCGTTCTTGCTCTGGTAGCTCATAGCCAATATTTTGTAACCATTGACCCAGCTTGGAGGAACGTCCGCTAGTATCAATAACCATATCGGCGATAAGCGTAGTTTGCTGTTCACTCCCTAAATCTCCTCTATCCCGAATATGGATACCAGTAATGATTCTCTCATCAGCAGCAGCTGCCAAACCTATCACTTCATGGTTAGTAATAAATCGAACATTTGGAATCTGCTCAACACGGCTACGAATAACCCACTCCAGTAATGCTCGACTACATCCCGCATCCCTCTCATCAGGAACTTCTAAACTACCGTAAGGAAAATGCAACTTTATTCCTTTGTTCTCGCGCAAAAAAGCTCCCTGAGCAAGCAAATCATCCGTGTAACCAGGAAACAATTGTTCAAAAATTATTTTCCCACGCGGCAACACACGATGGGGGTGAAAAGCTTGTGGAACACCACTTCGATAATTGGGGCCACTCGGAAGTTTATCCTTTTCTATAATTAATACTTCTTCGAAATAGTCTGAAATTACCCTTGCAGTTAATAATCCTGCCATACTGCCTCCAATAATAACTGCCTTGCGCAAGCTCTGATTAGTAGAAATGTTCATCTCCCCCTTTTATTAATGACCGACCGGGTCAGTCATATTACTATTTGAATTTATACTAAATTCTACCACTTGTCAATGGCATATTTTATTGACCTTAAGGGTATTGTAGTTTGGTCTTTACTCAAGTAAACTGTGCATAGAAGAGTCTCCTTTGGTAAGTGTTTAGCATCTAACACTTGAACACTACCGTAGGAGACTCTTTTGTTGTTCCTTGTTCTATTAACCAAAGTCGGGGGTTATACCATGTATAGAAACTATACTCTCTTAACTATTATTGCCTGTTTAATTTTGCCCATATTAAGCGGCTGCACCAGCAATACACCTGCGACTATTCAACCTACAACAGTTCAGCCAACTTCATCTCCAATTCCATCCAATACACAATCAACAGTTCCTTTAGTGATCTCACCTGTTGAATCCCAAATTGTTCAAGCCAGCTCCGATATCAAAGCTTTGGATCTACAAGCTCAAACGGCAGCTCAAGAAATTTGGAAATTCCAAACGGACGGACGAATTACTTCCTCCCCTCTCTTCACAGACGGGAACATATACTTCGGCAGTGACGATCATAAACTATACGCCGTCGATCACCAATCAGGTAAAGAGCTTTGGAGCTTTACTGCGGACAGCCAAATCCGATCCAGCCCCAAATTAAGCGGGACATCGATTGTTTTTCAAAGCCACAAGGGGACCCTTTATAAATTAGATGCGAGCTCTGGTAAGAAGGAATGGAGTGTATCGTTTTCGGGACCTGTTACGAATGGCGAGCAAGATGAATGGGACTATTATGACTCTTCCCCCTCTATTGATGGCGATGTCTTTTACATCGGAAGAGCCGACTCCCATCTTTATGCATTAAGCACCCAAACAGGTAAAGAGCTTTGGAGCTTTAAAGCAGCTGGTCCGATCAAAAGCTCACCAATTCACGATGACACTTCTGTCTACTTCGGGGACTGGGCTGGTCATATCTATGCCCTTGATAAAAAGAGCGGAACTCTGCTCTGGTCCTACAAAACGGAGTCATTCAACGGTCATATCCCTATTCAATCTAACCCTGTTATCCATAATGATGTAATCTATTGGGGCTGTCGTAACTTCGACATGTATGCCTTTGATACAAAAAATGGGAAGATGCTCTGGAAACAATTCACCCCAGCATGGGTTGCTACTCCGATTTATGAAAATGACACTCTTTATGTAGGTAATTCGAACGGTGATTTCATGTCCGCTGTAGAACCAAAAACAGGAGAAGAAATATGGCGTTTTGACACAGGCAGTAACATACTCTCAGCCCCTGTTTTGAATGAAGGACTGCTCTTCTTCGCATCAGGATACGCTTACAATAACACCAAAATAGAGGATCATTTATTTGCTGTTAATGCTAAGAATGGCCAACTAGCATGGAAGCTCAAAACGGATAAAATCCAAACGACACCAGTCGTTGTAGAAGATGTCGTGTACTATACGGGATTTGATGGAGCATTGCATGCTGTAAAATATAAATGATTTTTGAAACAGTTCATTTACCCTATCCAATAACAATGACTGCTTAATAAGAAATCCCTTTTGATTATTTTCGTGATTCGAATCCTAACAAAAAAGGCAAGGCACACATCGAGTGCCTTGCCTTCATGGATTATGAATCCTTAGATCTGTTAGCCATATCGATGATCATTACGATAAGCACGAGTAGTTGAATGAGCACTTCGTTACTCATATCAATACCTCCTAGCTGCCAGTAATGTTCCTTCGATGCGGCCTCTCCTCTCGATTCACATCAACTTGCTTACGTCTCCCGCTACATAAATATGCTCTAATGTTAACAGTTATGACGGATAGTTGAACAGCTATAGCAGCCATTGCAATAGACAACAAACATACTGTAAAGAAATGAATGAGGCTATTTGAAATGAAAATAGCTTCCAAGCTTACAGCCTCGGCTGCACCTCGCACTAGTACAATAGCTATAGGATGCAATATATATATCCAAACGCGCCATTCTCTAAAAGCTTTGCCTGTTCTCCCTTTCCAAGATAAAGCCCACTGGAATAAAAAATAGGTGGCAGGTAATGCAAACACATACATGCTATCATGTCGAGTGAATTCGATTGCCTGCAAAATCATCCCCTCAGCAAACATAAGCACTAGAAAAAGAAAAAATAAATAGGCACTTGTTAAAGGTTTAATCCTTTGTTTGCTCTGCTTAATACGTTGTGATCGCTTAATGGGATATGACTGTGTACTTGATATTACCCGCTTAGCAGCCCATGCTCCCATGATGAGATAAATAGGAGCATAGAAAAGACCGTTTCGTGTGTAGTCAAACAAATAAAACATACTTTCATAAATGAAGTGGAGTAGACCTATCTCTTTAGTGATCCCATAATAACTATCTCCAAGGAGCCCTACAACATATATTAAAGTTCCAGCTACTAGTAGCGTTTTCATCGAAAGTTTCTTATGCAGATAATACACAATAATCAATCCTATCATCAAAGCAGGCAAATACCACAAATGATAAAATGTCCCATCAAACAGTATTGCTTTTATCAAAACATATACAGTTAGTCCTTCTGAAAAGTCACCCTTGTACACATTTAAAGGAATATATAATAAAATGGCTATTGCGTATAGCAGCCCAATCTTCCGAAGATATACGAGTAACCTCTTATTGTCTTCAACTCGCTCCCCAGTCAGTTTTCGAAAGAAAAAGAACCCTGAAGTCATAAAAAATATAGGAACTGCAAGTCTAGACAATAATCCGCTGATTAAAAAATTTGAATAGTCATTAAAGATAAGTAATGGACCCGTATGATTAGCAACTACGAATAGTGCTGCTACAAACTTTAGCCAATCAAGCCCACTATAATTTGATTTAGATACCATATATTTTTTGCCCTTTTCTTGTAAAAACAGTTACGATAAATCCATCTCGATTCGTACCAGATAAAGTGAAGTGATCTCCCGATATAATAGGAACTGTTGTATATGGTCCATCTTCCGCGGGAACATAATAAATCTCCACAATGTGAGTTACCGTTTCATATCGCAGATGCTTGCCTTCAAAATGAAATGTTTCGATAAAGTCGATATATTCCTCCAAGCACATGTCACGCTGCTCCATAATTTCTGCATGAGGCGCACCTAAATACCGAAAATGCCATGGCTCACAAGAGATACCCGTTATGGACTCTTTGTCTGCTTTGTAACGCTGGATAAAGCCATATTGAGCAGCGAACGATTTGAATACTTTAAAAACCCCGCTATCTGGAAAGGAAGGCGCAATAAAGTCTATCTCACTATCACGTTTTCCTACATCGATTGCAAGTCCCGTATGATGCTCGCTTTGGCCTGGTAATGCTACGTAACAAGCTGTATATTCTGCACCATTTTCAACTAGTGAGGATTCATATATGTGCTCCTGCTCTTCCTTCGTACGATATCCGCTAACAGCAATAATATCATCCATTCCTTCACAGTCTCCAATCAACTCTACCAATTGCTTTAAACAAGTATCTTCCAAAAGAATACCTTGATGCAGCTCTCTAATAGGTGCCGCTGAGCTAATTGCTGCTAACTTACTATACGAAACTTGTTTCTTTATCGGATTCTTTTGATTAATTAATACTAAATGTCCTTCATAGATCGCAGAACGGTTTACCTGAATGACATCATGCCTTATATCACTGCATTCTTGCTCTTGTACGACAACTTTTCTTTCTCCCAATGTATCCAAGCCTCCTCCATATTGATATAGGATCTCGTTATTCTCGCAGTTAACGAAGTGGATATTTCTTGAGCAACACTGCCTATATGAGAAGCCAGCTCTGCAAACGTTATTTGCTCATCACCCTGACTGCCGATTAAAGTCACCTTTGTTCCCACTTCACACGGACCGGGCAGTTTAACCATAAGCTGATCCATACATATTTTCCCGACAACATTTGCTCGCTGTCCATTAATCAACACCTCGGTATGTTGCATGTTTTGTGACCATCCATCCGCATAACCAATCGGTACAGTTCCAATCCATTGATCCTTATCTGCTTGATACATATTGTCATAACCCAAATAGTCACCTCGATAAAGCTTCTTCACCTGTATGAGCTTACTATGCAGGCTTAAAGCAGGTAACAGCTTCACAGCAGACACTAGCTTCCCCGGATAAAAGCCGTACATTGCTGCACCTATACGAACCATATCCATCGCTAGTTCAGGAAATCTGAGCGCCGCCACACTTCCCGCACAATGATAGTGACGAATGGCAATATCAGACTTTTTGCTCCATTCCATCATGTCTATAAACCTTTTTGTCTGAAGCTCAAGAAATGTCGTGTCCACTTTACCTGCAGTTGCAAAATGAGTATAAAATCCATCAACAACGATATCATTAGCTTTAAGCCAAGGCACTAGCTCATCCCAATCTTTCATCGATTGAAGACCAATTCTCCCAAGGCCAGTGTCTACCTTTACATGTACTTGAATCTTTTTTCCTGACGTGTAGGGTTTAAACACTCTCATTTCCCTGAACCATGAAGCACTAGCTACCGTAAGCATCAAATCATGGTCTAGTGCAAGCATCACATGCTTGGGTTGTATTGGCGTTAATATTAAAATCGGCAGAGTTATTCCAGATGCTCGAAGATGCAATGCTTCCTCTAAATAAGCAACTGCCAAAGTGTCTGCACCAACTTGCTCAGCCGTTCGGGCACATTCGGCCGCGCCATGACCATAACCATCCGCTTTAATAACAGCCATCAACTTAACTTTTCGAGGCAGCGACTCGCGAATATTTTTGAGATTGTTACGTATATGGTTTAAATTAATTTCAGCCCAAGTTTCCCTATACACACCACTCACCTCGTGTACTGAATCGATTGTTTTTCCGCATGTCGTGTAATTGCATAATCGATTAACTTCTCCACAAGCTCTGAATACTTCGTTCCATCCGTACGCTCCCACATGACGGGATACATGCTGTAATTCGTAAATCCAGGAAGTGCATTTATTTCGTTCAAATAAAGCTGATTCTCACCATCGAGAAAAAAGTCCACCCGCGCAAGACCTGAACAGCTATGCATTTGATACGCTTGGATGGCAAGTTCCCGAATGCGCAGCGTTATTTCTTCGGAAATCTGTGCAGGTATAGACATCGTCAGCGACTTGTCCATATATTTGGACTCAAAGTCGAAGAATACATGATTATGAATAAATTCCCCGGGCAATGAAGCAATAGGTTTCTCATTTCCTCTAACAGCGACTTGAATTTCTCTTCCAATTACTTCTCGTTCAATTACGACCTTGCTATCGTATTTAAAAGCTTCCGAGATACCAGTTATTAGTTCATCCTTATCTCGACATCTACTAATTCCGATACTTGATCCGAGTGAAGCCGGTTTTACATAACAAGGGTATCCGATCTTCGTCTCTACTTGATTCAGTAAACTCTCATGATCTTCACACCATTGATCGTATCGATAAACGGCATATTGGACTTGATGTATACCTCCCTGTGCCAGCAACTGCTTAGAAATAGCTTTGTCTAATGTAAGTGATGAAGATAATACGCCATTCCCAACATAAGGCACATTCAGCAATTCCAGCAGCCCTTGCACAGTACCATCCTCGCCGTAAGAACCGTGTAGTAGCGGGAGCACAACCTTTAGGCCAGGCAATGACAATTGATGGATTAGCACTTGACCAATAGAGGCTGCTTCGCTCTCATGACTTGGAAAGGCAATCAGATCATTAATTGCTATACCTTCGTGCTTCAACTTGTTAGGCGTACACCATATTCCATTACGTGTTATATAGATGGGGTACAGTTCGAACTTCGAATTGTCTATAGCGTTCATTACGGTACACGCTGTTTTCAACGAAACGTCATGCTCAACGGATTTACCTCCGTAAAGGACATATAAATTTGTTTTCACAAAAAAACCTCCTAAAATCGACTAGTTATCTATTACTAAAGATAACTATCAATCGTTAAGAGGCTTGTAAGTAAACATAATTTAATGATGATGAAAAGCTTAATTTTCCTTTAATTGTTCATTACAATTATTTACTAATTGTAGTAATAGCACTCGCTAGCTCAAGTAAATCTCGTCCCTGCAATGCACCTGCAATTAACTCGGGCAGACGATCAGGCGTGCAACCGAAGCACGGAATACCTAAGTTCGACAGCTTCTTTGCAAGATCCACATCATAAGAAGGAACGCCACCGTCCGACAGAGCCAGCAAGCAAATGACACTAACACCAGATTGACGCATATTTTCCATCCGTCTAATAAGTCCAGCTTGATTACCGCCTTCATAGAGATCAGAAATCAATATAAACAGCGATTTTTTTGGATCACTGATAAATTGCTCACAGTACTTTACAGATTTATTAATATCAGTGCCTCCGCCTAGTTGAATACCAAACAGCATATCAACTGGATCATTGGCGCATTGCTCGCTTAAATCTACAACTTCGGTATCAAAGGCTATAACATGTGTATCCAACGCTGGTAAGCTAGCAAAGATGGAGCCTATGATCGAGGCATAGATGACTGAATCTGCCATCGATCCGCTTTGGTCGATATCCAATATAACTGTCCATTCCTTACTTCGCCGTGCACGTTCATAGAAATAAAATCGTTCAGGAATAAGCTTTTTGTTCTCCCTATTATAATGCTTTAGATTTTTATGAATCGTTTTTTTCCAATCCATTCCTGTTAGTGAGGGGAGCGGCGAATGCTTTCTACGATTAAGTGATCCCGTTACTGAACGACGAATTTCATGAGCTAACTTAGCCATTATTTCATCTACAACTTCACGAACGAGTAATCTAGCTGTTTCCTTTGTTTGCTCAGGGATACGACCTTTTAACGCAATCAATGTCGCCACCATACGGATATCAGGCTTAATTTGTCTCAGCGTTTCAGGCTCAAACAGTAGCTGAGTTAGCCCCTTTCGCTCAATCGCATCTCCCTGTATAACGGACACAATATCAGAAGGAAAGAAGCTCCGAATATCTCCTAGCCAGTTCGCAAGCCTCGGAGACGATGCGCCTAGACTAGCAGATCTACCTCCCGAATGACTTCTTGAATCTGATATATCTCCGTTTGTATCATCATAGATGGCAGCAAGCGCTTGATCCATTAGGCTAAGCTCGGAGTCAAGAAGCTCTTGACCATTAGCCATGTCATTCAGCTTGTCATTGACTCCTTGACCGAGAATAAGCCGCCAACGCTTTAATTGTTCGATATTCACATTATCACTCATATTATAAGTCTCCAAAGTCGAACTCATTGAGCTCGTCTAATTTTTGCTGCTCTTCATCGCTAAGTGGACGCTGTAGAACATCGGCCGCCTCAATCTCGCCAAATCCCCATAATTCACCTAACAATTCGGCAATTGTATTTTTCTCTCTTGGTTCAAAAGTAGAGAAAGCTCTTCTGAGAAATACAAGCGATCTGCGAAACTGTTCTTCGTCAAGCGATTGTGTATAGATGTCTAGCTGTTCCCAAAGTTGCCTGCGCGATAACAACACATAACGATTACGAAGCGACATCCCTTCAAACCATCCCGCTCCGATATCAGCTGGTATGCCAGGAGATAATCGTCTGGAAACTTCTCTCGATAAACGATCGTTATCAACGAGGTTGCGCTCAAGCAGCAACGCAAATGCAAGTCCCGATAGCTTTGCATTACGATCATCACGATAGGCAAGCCCTTCAAGCTGTCCTATCCAACGCTCGTCGTCAACCATTTCAAAATGCTGTTGAGACACAGCGTGCATATCAATAATTGCAGAAGCCATTTTCGTAGCTGCGTCATCACTGCAAGCAGCTGAATCGATAAGAATCAGTGTTCCACGAAGGAATAACTGTTGAAGCAGCGGAACAAGAACAGCTGTATCTATTTTGCGGACATCCCCATATAACACTAGTGTGGAAAGCTCTCTGAGCGTCCCGGCAATTTGTGCGAAATCCCCTGATTCTACAGCGAGCTGCTGCAACGTCCGACGAGCATCTTCCATAGAAGTAGGCAGACCGCACTGCCAAGCAGCCTTCACAAGAGCAGCTGCTTCCAATATAGTAGTGCTATGTGACAATGATTCCTTTATGAAAAATGCTGCAGCAAGCTCTATCGTTTCACCTTTCATAATCGATTCCACGACTTCAATTTCAGCCTCAGGAGTCCAGCATAGTATCCAATTCTCACTCCAAGTAGCCCCGCTCTGCTGGACTACGCGCTTCTTAGCAAAGCTTATTTGCAACAACTGAAGGCGCTCAAGGAAAAAGGATCTTCTTAAATCGAGGAAAGCAGCCTCTTCCGATTTCACCCTTCTATTTTCCCTAAGGTCAAGCTCCAGATCAGTTGCGACTGTCATTTTGTATTTTTCCAGCTTCAACGATTTTAAATTTCGATTCAAATCCTCTTGAATCGGCGTTTGGCTAATCCCTTCGGGCAAAAAGCCGATGGCCGTTCCGACATCGGCTCTTGCAAGTGCATCAGCTACTATTGCAAGCTCACCATATCCAAAGCAAGTAATGACAGCATCGCGAAGATCACGCAAAGTTGGCAATCGTCCTCCCTGCATCGAGGCAAGCGCTTCAGCCAGCCTTACTGCTTCGATTACAGATGCCGCAGAACGATATGTTCCACTCTGACGCATATGACCTGCGATTGTAGCCAAATAAAGAGAGGGCAGCATGGCAAGGTCCCCCCTGACCAAACATTGCCAAGCAAGTTCGAAATAATATGGAGACACATTACCTGCTCCATACCCGGATTGACTAGAGAGCTTGTAATACGAATAAGGCATGAGCGTCAACTTTGTGGAGATTTTGGGAAGTGAAGCCACTTCTTCCTCTGTTATTCCCTCAAGATTTGCTTCCAGTCCAGATACATGATACGCACCAATAACAACTACAATTTTCTCTGCCGGTATACCCTCAGCAATGGCTTCAGCAATTTTTGCACGCATATAGGCTTCACGGATATCGTTATGAGCAGTTTCCAATGGTGTATACATTCGTTCTTCCGCCTCAGAAATAGTACGCATTTCACTTGAAAATGTATGTATCGAGCGACGGTATGTACTGGGCTCATTACAATGTTCGAAAGATCGCTCCCAATACGTTTCATAATCGGAGTCTCCAGCTCTTAATGCAACCTCCTCATAACGATTATTGACTTCCTTACGATGCAAGCGGACAGCTTCTGCTAGCTCTTCCTTTTCACTAGCAGCACTTAAGCTTGTATGCAGGCTAACAGATACTGCAGATGGTAAGTCAATAAATCGTGCTTCTGCTCCATGTCTTTCTGCCCATTGGAAAGCCTGATACTCCGGAGAATATTCTGCTAATGGAAAAACGAGTGTACGGATTGGTAACTGTTCCGTATACGCTAGTATTGCGATGGGCGGCTTTACTCCACTTAAAGTAATTTGACCAATTAGCTCTGTTGCATCCGATGGTCCTTCTACGAGTACAAGCTCCGGCTTCACCTCATTAAGGAATGTTTGTAAATGATAGGCGCCTGTTGGAGATAGATGACGAATTCCGAATAAATGGACGCCGTTATTGGAAACGGCAGCCGTACTCACGAACTTAGCTCACGGCAAGCACGATAGAGCTCTCTCCATTCTGCTCCCCGTTTTTTCATCACATTTTCTAAATATTCTTTCCATACCGCATCATCTTTCGCTTCATCTTTAACTACCGCTCCAAGTAATCCAGCAGCAAGATCCGCCTCGGCTACTTGACCATCTCCGAAGCTGCTTGCAAGCGCCATACTGTTAATGAGCAATGATATAGCTTCAGCTGTAGAAATTGCACCGCTTGGCTGCTTCAATTTCTCTTTGCCATCAACAGTCATTCCACTTCGAAGCTCTCGGAATATAGTTACAACTTTGCGGACTGCATCTTCTTCTGGCACAGCTTCACCTAATCGATAATTTGTCGCAATCTCGCTAACACGTTTACGTACAATCGCAACTTCCGTCTCCAAATCAGAAGGAGCAGGCAACACAACGATATTGAAACGTCGCTTAAGTGCTGCGGACATATCGTTGACGCCTCGATCACGTGTATTCGCTGTTGCAATAATCGAAAAACCTCTAGCAGCTGGAATGTCTCTTCCGAGCTCTGGTACAGAGATTGTCTTTTCTGACAGAATCGATATTAATGCATCTTGAACCTCTGAAGCACAACGTGATATTTCCTCAAACCTCGATATACCGCCAGTTTCCATTGCCCGGTATATCGGGCTTTTGACAAGCGCTTCCTCAGTAGGTCCATTAGCAATTAACATGGCATAATTCCATGTATATCGGACCTGCTCTTCGCTAGTACCCGCTGTCCCTTGAATTAATTTAGAGGAATCGCCATGAATTGCAGCCGTCAAATTTTCCGATAGCCAAGATTTTGCCGTTCCAGGCTCACCAATGAGCAATAAAGCACGGTCGGTCAATAAAGTTGCAATCGCAATTTCAACTAACCTCGAATGCCCAATATATTTAGGTGTAATGTCAACGTCGCCAGCCCGACCTCCTGTAATAAACGTAAGAACCGCTCGTGGCGAGAGCTGCCAACCTGCGGGTTTCTCACCCTTGTCGTGTGCTTTAAGCGCTTCTAGCTCATGTGCATATAACTGCTCAGCTGGTTGTCTTAGAATAGTTCGTTTTTGATCCATGCTATTAATCCCGCTCCTTCTGTTTTCATATCAAGCTCTGCCGGTTTGGCGGCTAAGCTGTCGGCTAATTGTATGATTTGGTCACGCGTAGAATTAGTTTTCATATTGCCGCTCAATTGACGAATTTTTTCTGAGTAGCTTGAGGGAAGCATTAAGATGATAATCTGCATATCTCTGTGCGTGTGATAATAGCGAAGTTTTAGAGCATCCTCTAAAACAGATATAAGAAGATTAGCGGTTTCGGTGTATCCGATCTGATATAATACAAAAAATTTACGGAACGATCGGTCATTCGTAAGTTTTGTATCAACTTTGATTTGATCAACCAAATAATCAATTACTTTCTGATCAGATTGCTTCACTAATCGACATACAAGGTCCCCCTCATTTAGCGCTATCAGACGCTCCACCCATCTTTTATCCCATTCCAAAACCTCAATCGGCTTACTATAGAAGAATAAGCTTGAAATTGGATCACTCGTGCAATATTCAAACACATTCAGTATGTCTTTCGTTGTTTTACTCTTTTTGTTTGTTAGATAACCTTCATAGAGATCGTATATTTCGACAGGGCGCTTAAACTGTATCGCTGCTTTGAATGAAAACCAAATTAAATCAGGTTGGCTATCACGAAGCTCGTGTAGAAAAACGAGAGCATCTTTTTCATTCGATTGTAATAAAATATTTGCTGAATACGAACTACATTGAGCCATTTCTTTAATATTCAGCCCTTTAAGATCAATAACTTTCATCAAAAATTGCCTTACTACTAATTCATCAGACCTTACTTCAAGACAAGAAATTACTGCACTTACCTTTTCTATCAATTTCTCCTTCTCGTCTGCAGCTATGAGATCGTTTATGACTGAGTTCCCGTATTTCAGTAACTGTTCGGTTAAAGAAGTTGAACGATAAGCTAGAATAGGTGCAACGGCTATGTCTGTATCCTTTTTCATCAATGCATCCATTAATCGACTTTCCACTATTTCCGAACGAGAGCTAGATAAGGCCATTAATGCAGCACTGCGAACTTCCTTCTTCTTGTCATGCGTTAAATCTAACAATTCTTCCTCAAATTGAGGTACTCCAGAAGTTAACGCAATAGCTGTCAATCGAATAGGAAGCGCACCTTCTTTCTGCGCCAATAACACCTTTGGCCAAACCTCCTCCATATTCGTTGTCAGCTTATAAATCGATGCCAGCATCCTAGCATCACCACTGCTACCTTTCATATCGTATTGCTCATTTAAAATCGAAAGAGCAGGTGCGCCAATAATCGGAATAATGACATCAGCAACATAATCAGCAATTTCAGAATAACTATCCCTCAAAGCATGCACAGCAGGTATATATGTTCTTATATCGATAAAGGAGCCATCCTCTACACCTTGTTTAATTAGTTCCAGCCGACCGGCACCCTTCTGTGTAAGCGAGTCAATAAGAGGTTTCAGCTTCCGATAAGGAATCACCGTTGTAACTTTCATTTCTGCACTTTTTACTCCCGCAGCTTGTAGCTCACCCGGTGCATCTGTCGAGCTCTGCGTATGTAAAACGGCTTGCAGCAGCACTGCCAAATCTAATAACTTATCCGCAACTAGATCAGACTGAGCAACCGTAACTGCCGCTACCTCTTCTGCAACTCTTTTAAAAATGGGTGCTTTTTCGCCTAATTGCTGCAACTGTGGCAGCACACGTTTTAATCGTACATCATCAGTCGCAATACTTGCGCCTGCTATTACTAGTCGACGAACGTCCTCATGCAGTTCACGCAATAATGGAATACTCATAATAAGCTCCTTCTCCAACTATTAATAAAATAAACGAATCATCTCTTGTTCAGTTATTAGTGCAAGTGGCTGAGCGACTAACTTCCCTGCAGACAGATCATTTTCAAACATAACGAGTACAGCTACATGAGAGAACAATTTTTCATTTAAATAGGAGAAAAGCTCCGTAGTAGGATGGCCAATTGTTGAAATAGACGCTAGCGGCATCCTTACTCCTTGATCATCAACGAGAACATATTCCTGCTCACTCTTTGCAATCTGTTCTGCAAGTAGTAAAATAATCGGATTTTTATCTGCTAATGGATTTTTTAATTGATTTTTCACATTTTTAATTGCTGTAGTAAAGGAACGTTCTGCAAAAGAACGCACAGTCATTCGATCTCTTTCATCGAGTTCTCGCATCATCATCTCTTCCCAGCGTACCCTCTTGTTCATATCACCAGGATAAGCGAATAATTCCTTCGTTTGAACAACCAAATAAATGCTGTCTTCTTCCTTCATATGCTTTGCTGCACGAAAAGGTCTGTAGTTGCGCGTCACTACTATTTCTCCATCATGAAGCTGCATCCAGTATCCTTCATCTACATATTCACCGCGGGCATCATCGGAATAGGAGTGAAACGATAATTGTACAAGTTCGACATCTTGACGTATTAGTCCATACTCTCGCAGTTCAGACAACTGCCAAGCATGACCGATTTTTTCTTCTAAAATGCTGGTAATATCCATTGAGGAACCTTCTATACGTGCTTTTAAATGTTCTCTGCTCCGCTTAAGTAGTACATGAAAAGCAGCTAAATGCTCTACTATTTGCGAATAAATTGCCTCATTATTTTCACTTGAGCCTATTAGAAACAATAGTTTACGCATGTCCGTTTGAATCCCGGGAACATAATAATTACCAAGTTGCTTTGCTTGATCTTCAAACATTCTAATCGATCGATTATCCAAAGAAGCTAGCCCGGACTGAACCATTTGCTGAACCAGCTTACGAGCCAGTTCAACCCCTTCTAACTGAGCAGCAAACTTCTTCGCAAGAGCATTTTTATTTACTTTACGCTTACTCTCTGTTCCCGCTGGAGTCTCAGCCGTTTCCCGCTTTTTCTCATCGCGCTTATCAGCTTTCTCACGCTTGTCTGCAATATCTGCTGGTATTTCTTCAACCGTAAAAGCCTTACCCGTGGCATAAGCGTACATTAAACCTAATGTATGCTTGCAAGGAAATTGACGGCTTGGGCAGGAGCAACGAAATACAGGCTGTTCTGCTTTTATGAAGTCAACAGAGCAGCTATAAGGTACTTTACCGCTTCCCTTACATTCTCCAAATAGAAGCGTATGATCTACAGTTCGACATAATAGCTGAAAGTTATTTTTACGAACCAAATCATTCCCGTTTTTTATTGCTCCCGCATTAGGGGCTAATGAATCAATATATTCTTCAGTAATTTGGGTCATAATATCCCTCACTTATGTAATGAATTCTTCGTTTTATTTCCACATATCAGTCATCGTTTCCTGCTTTTGGGGCTGATATAGTCTTTATTCATTTAATGGACAAAAAGAAGAAAACGTATATATCTATTATATACGATTGACACCTTTAGCCTAATATGATAATTTCTTTCTAAAGATTTCCAAGTTTATTTCCTTCTTTTTTATCATTTTCACTTGTAAGCGCTTCTCTTTCTATCACTTTTCGAAGAAAAATGTAATATTCGTCGAAAGGCACATCCTCTGCATTATAGCTGACGGGCATTACATCCAGAGCGTTATACACCCTACACTTATATCTCCTACACACCGCATCACATGTTAAAGTGACAATTTCGTTCCCTAGGAATGTCGCCGGTGCTACTTACATCGTGAGCTCAACTCCTGCATTTACCTTTAGCTAACCTACAATGTGATTTCAATTCCTTCATTCCTCCTTAGTTCAAACCTAAAATGTCTTCTAATGTCCTACATTCATTCTTTGTCTAGGCACACTTTCATTCAAGCAACTTAGAATACACTCCAAGCAGTCATCATTCTGTTTTGAGGGGGCTATTCATGCAAGATGCTTTGTTAACTATTAATGGATTATCAACCTCTTTCCGAATTGAGGACGATTATTACGCTGCAGTTGATGATGTATCTCTTTCCGTTCGTCCGAATGAAATTCTCGCAATTGTAGGAGAATCTGGATCAGGTAAAAGTGCTTTAGCCTATTCCATTATGGGTCTGCACACTAGAGCTAAAATTAATGGCAGCATTCAATTTAAAGAAGTAGAACTTGTAGGATTGTCACCAGTTAGGTTAAACGCGCTTCGAGGCAAAGAAATGGGAATGATTTTTCAAGATCCTCTGTCAGCTCTCAACCCGCTAATGATTGTCGGTGAGCAGATTGAAGAGGCTATTTTACTTCATGATAAGAAAATTTCTAAAAAAGATCGTGTAGCCAAGGTACTTGAGCTGCTTAATAAAGTAGGAATTACTAATCCTACGCTAATATTCAAGCAGTACCCTCACGAGCTGTCAGGGGGAATGCGTCAACGTGTCATTATCGCAATAGCAATGGCAAATGATCCAAAGCTGCTCATTGCTGATGAGCCAACAACTGCGCTCGACGTGACAATACAGCTCCAAATTCTTGAACTTATTAAAAAACTGAAAGTTGAGAGTAAAGCCGGCATTATTTTGATCACACATGATCTAGGTGTCGTCGCCGAAATAGCTGATCGGGTCGCGGTGATGTATGCAGGACAAATTGTTGAAATAACCGATGTTTATCGGTTATTCAGTGAAGCACGCCATCCCTACACTAGATCTCTATTGCAATCTATTCCTACCATCAACGATATGAAAGAAAACCTTCACGTCATTCAGGGAATGGTACCTTCTCTTATTAACTTGCCCCGTGAAGGCTGTAGGTTTCAATCTCGCATCCCTTGGATCGATGAGTCTATGCACGAAAAAGCCCCTTCTATGCATGAGATTGCACCAGGACACTTTGTTCGCTGCACCTGCCATAAGCAATTTTATTTCCCTGGCGGTATAGAGGAGGATCACAACCATGTCATTTCTTAGTGTAGAAGATTTAAAAGTTCATTTTGCTATACGAGGCGGAGTATTTGGAACAAAACAAGGATCAGTAAAAGCAGTAGACGGGGTTAGCTTTTCAATAGAAGAAGGACAAACATATGGTCTAGTTGGAGAATCAGGTTCAGGGAAAACAACAACCGGCCGCGCAATAATCGGCTTAAATGAAATTTCGTCAGGTAAAGTATTATTCGGCGGGCATGACCTTGCACAAAAAATCAACCGTAAACAACTGGACAGTCGCAGAGATATTCAGATGATATTTCAAGATCCCTATTCGTCTCTAAATCCAAAAAAAAGAATTATTGATATTGTGGCCGAACCGCTTCGCAACTTTGAACGATTATCCCCTGCTGATGAAAAGCGTCGTGTCAGAGCGCTACTCGATCAAGTCGGTTTAAGCCCAGAGACGATCTACAAATATCCTCATGAGTTTTCTGGAGGTCAACGTCAGCGGATTGGAATTGCTAGAGCAATTGCACTTAGGCCAAAACTTATTATTGCAGATGAGCCAGTCTCTGCACTCGACTTATCTGTACAAGCTCAAGTATTAAATTTCATGAGAGAGATTCAGCGGGAACTAAAGCTTACCTATCTTATCATCAGTCATGATCTTGGAATTATTAGGCATATGTGTGATCACATTGGAATTATGTATAAAGGACGCTATGTGGAGAAAGGGACGACTGAGGACATTTTCAATAATCCCCAACATATTTATACGAAACGACTCATTACTGCTATCCCAGATATTGATCCTTTGCAAAGAGAGCGGCAGACAAAAGCAAGAGCAGCGATCAAAGCAGAATACGACCAATCCTACAAAAGCTACTTCGATGAGGAGGGTCTCGCATTGTCACTGAAAGCGATATCCAGTACTCATTTAGCAGCTTTGCCTGAGAAAGGTTGAGAGCGATGTGGAATACGATTGCAAGACGGTTATTAATTATGATCCCGCAAATCTTCCTACTTAGCATACTAGTATTTTTATTAGCTAAAGCAATGCCTGGCGATGCGCTTACTGGATTATTAGATCCTAGCGTTGACCCTAAGGCGGTTGAAGCACAGCGGGAGCGGCTTGGGCTCAACAATCCTTGGTATATACAATATGGCGACTGGATCTCTAAAGCTGTACAGGGTGATTTCGGTCAATCTTTTCGATTCAAAATGCCCGTTATTGACTTAATTGGTGAACGGATGGCCAATACATTCTGGCTAGCGTTTGCCACCCTCATCCTTACTTATCTCATTGCTGTTCCACTAGGAGTATTGAGCGGCCGTTACAATGATACTTTGGGTGACAAATTGATTACTGGTTATACCTATATAGGTTTTGCTGCCCCTTTGTTTATATTTGCATTGTTAATGTTATGGATATTTGGCTTTCACCTTGGATGGTTCCCAACTGGTGGAAGTGTCGCACCCGGTTCAACCCCTGGTACTTTACAGTATATCTTAAGCAAGATATATCATCTGCTTCTGCCTGCAACTTCAATGGCGCTTATTACAACGGTATCTACCGTTCAAC
This sequence comes from Paenibacillus sp. L3-i20, assembly GCF_022180385.2. GTDB lineage: Bacteria > Bacillota > Bacilli > Paenibacillales > Paenibacillaceae > Pristimantibacillus. The sequence continues at coordinate 89,039 of NZ_BQME02000002.1, read as the reverse complement.
TGCTCCGCAATGAAATTATTGATACGAAGCAAAAGGATTTTGTACATACTGCAAGAGCTAAAGGAGCTTCAGAATCTAGAGTTTATAATCGTCATATTTTACGAAACGCACTTCTTCCGATAGCCGCCTTTTTTGGATTTGAACTAACTGGTCTTATTGGAGGAACTGTATTTGTCGAAAGTATATTCGGCTACCCAGGCATGGGTCAGTTATTTCTCAACTCGATCATGGTAAGAGATTTTAGCGTTGTAACAGCATTAGTAATGTTGTATGGAATTGCTTCTATAGTTGGCTCTTTGTTATCCGATATTATTCTCACTACGGTTGATCCACGCATTCGGATCAAATAACAACTAAGGTAGGTTGAGGTGAATGAAATGATGAACAACAATGTTGAGGTCATAGATGCTAGCCCTTCGAGCTGGCGAATTCTCTGGCGAGAGATTGTACGCGATAAGCTAGCGCTTGCTTCTCTTATATTTATTGGCCTTGTTATTGTTCTCGTATATGGCTTATCCCTATTTTTAAATCAAGAACAGATTGTAAGTGTCGATCTATTCGCACTCAATCAACCACCCTCAGCCGAATTTTGGCTAGGAACTGATTATGGTGGACGTGACATTTTCGGTCAGCTCATTATTGGTACTCGCAATTCCTTATCGATTGCACTATTGGTTACTCTTTTTACCGGTATTATTGGCATTTTTCTCGGACTCATGTCCGGTTTTTTTGGAGGGACGATAGACAATATCTTTATGCGCATTATCGATTTTTTCTCAATATTGCCAACCCTAATGATAGTAATCGCCTTTGTAACTGCTGTTCCCAAATACAATGTTATGTCCTTCGCTTTAATTATGACGGCATTTCTTTGGATGGGAATTGCGCGAATGATACGATCCAAAGCATTACAAGAAAAAGAGCAGGAATATGTTCACGCATCAAAGACAGTAGGATCTACTCCCTTCAATATAATGTTCAAACAAGTTCTGCCTAATTTAAGTTCTATTATTATCGTAACTATGACCTTGAATTTTGCTGCTAATATCGGATTAGAATCAGCCCTTTCCTTCCTTGGATTCGGATTTCCCGAGAGCACCCCCAGTTTAGGAACATTGGTTAGTTATGCCAGAAACCCGCAAACATTGGAGTTTCGCTGGTGGATTTGGTTACCTGCATCATTACTGATTTTAGTACTGATGTTGAGTATAAATAACGTCGGCCAAGCGCTCAAGCGTGCAGCTGATGCAAAACAAAGAAGAGGATAAAAAGGAGGCTACGCAATGAGAAAAATGAAACGTTCATTATTTTTTACTTTTATCTTATCATTACTCGTTATCCTGTCCGCTTGTACATCCAATGGAGGTGACAAAAAGGAAGGAGAGGCATCACCTTCACCATCCCCTTCCCCATCGGCAACAGATGCTGCTAAGGAACCGGAGCCCAAGGAAGATGGTCTCTTTTCCATCAAAGATTTCAGCAATGTAAAAACAAATGAAGGCACTGCACTTAAAGGAGGAACAATTACATACGGTCTTGTATCTGATACACCCTTTCCAGGTACGTTGAATCCTGTTTTTTATTCTTCAGCTCCGGATTCAGACGTAATGAGTTGGTTCGATGAAACGCTACTAACATGGGACAAAAGCTATGTTTATACAAATGATGGAGCTGCGACTTATGAAGTTTCAGAGGATGGACGTACATTTACACTAAAAATTCGCGACAACGTGAACTGGCATGATGGCAAACCGGTAACGGCTCAAGATTTGCAATTTGCACATGAAGTTATCGGACATAAAGATTATGATGGTCCACGGTATGATTCCAATTTTACTAACATTGTTGGTATGGTAGATTTTCACGAAGGTAAAGCAGATAAGATATCAGGTATTGAAATTGTAGATGACAAAACAATCAAGATTACTTATATTGAATCAACCCCATCCCTATTGACTGGCGGCGTGTGGATCAGTCCACTTGCGAAACACATTTTTGGCAACATGGAGGTTGCCAAAATGTCAGCTTCACCTGAAGTTAGAGTAAAGCCGATCGGCTTTGGACCCTTCAAAGTTGACAGCATCGTTCCAGGCGAATCCGTTATCTATTCAAAAAACACCGATTACTGGCGTGGTGAACCTGCACTTGATGGGGTCGTTCTAAAAGTTATTAGTCCATCAACCGTCGTGCAGCAAGTAAAAGGTGGAGAAGTTGATCTTGTAAATTCATTCCCAATTGACCAATTCAAAGATAATGCATCGTTATCTAATATCGAGTATCTTGGCGCAATTGATCGCGCATATACGTATATAGGTTTTAAACTTGGTACATGGGATAAAGAAAAGAAGCGTGTCGTTCCGAATGACAAAGCGAAGATGGCTAATGTCTCCCTTCGGAAAGCAATGTGGCATGCTGTCGATAATGACCAAGTCGGGAAAAAGTTCTATCATGGTTTAAGATGGAATGCAACAACACTTATCCCTCCGTCACATCCAGAATATCATGATGCGACTAACCTAGGTGTTACTTATGACCCTGAAGCAGCAAACAAACTACTGGATGAAGCTGGATACAAGCTAAATGGAAAATTCCGTACTAATCCAGACGGCAGCGAACTTGTTATAAACTTCATCTCTATGACTGGATCAGAAATAGCAGAGCCGTTAGCTCGTTATTATGTACAGTCATGGGAAGCGATTGGGCTTAAAGTTAATCTAGAAATGGTTGAATTTAATGCATTCTACGCTCGTGTGGGTGATACTGGTGAAGATGATCCTAACGTAGATATTTATCAAGGTGCGTGGACGGTAGGTATCGACGTTGACCCTTCAGCCTTGTATGGGCCTGACGCATTATACAACTTCCCTCGTTATGAGAGCGAAGAGCAAAGCCGCCTATTGAAAGCCGGTCTTTCTAAAGAAGCTTTTGATGTAAAGAAACGTCAAGAAATTTATAAGGAGTGGCAGGCGCTTATGGTAAATGAGATTCCGGTCTTCCCTACACTTTACCGTTCTATTATAGTACCAGTTAACAAACGTATTCTTCATTATGCGATTGGCGACGGAACTAATCTCTATCCACATCAGATTGCTATCTCGCAGGAAAAACCAGTTGTAGCTCAATAACAAAGCTGAGGCTGTCCCATTGGGCAGCCTCTTCCTTTTCACCGAATCATCAATACTCTATCGCCTTGAGGACTTTATACAAAACTGCTGCCAAATGATATCTACTTCTTCTATAGAGTTACCTATCAGTACAGCTGGATCAGATAATTCAAAACCATCAACGTGAACAAAGGAATACAACCTCTCTTCAAATAAAAGAATGAACTTCTCTGCTTGAGGCATCAATAGCCCCATTCGTTGACCTAAACCATATATTATCTTCAACTTCCTATAATCTTCATAAGGTATTCTCGGTATGATCCACTTTCCTAATCTATCGCTCCTCACTCCACGATAAGGGAAAGCGGAGAAATCCAAATATTTGCCCGCTTCATCTGGTTCGGAGAATGGATCAATTAATATCGATGCATACCTTATGTATAATAAGTACTGCTGCTTAATTGGATCTTGTTCTACGAACCCTTCAATATCCGCCCGAGATAACGTTAGTTCTCGCACAGGATAATTATCATCATTCAAAAACTTTAATAAATTTATAGGTCTAGCGCCCAAAAGTCTCAGCAACTCCGATATTTCATGCCATAATGAGATCATCGATGCAATTGTATGTTGAGTAATAGGACCTTCCGGATATAGCTTATACATAAATTTTGTCGAACGTTTGGGGCTAAAGATTTCATCTAATGAAACTTTGTTTATAAAAAAGGGAGGGTGAACATACGTCGTAATGCTGCGACTTTCCGCTTCAATGGGATTCATACCTTGCTCACACTTTATTCCATGAGATTCGATAAAATGTTGTACCTGATGGAGCATCGAACGTTCCACTTTATTGCTTCCAATAACAATTTTTCTTTTAAACCCTTTTACAATGACGTTTAGAAGGGATTCTCGATATGGAGCAGGAGGGAAAATTGATGCCCCATAATAAGTCGAGAAACTGATGACTTCAATCCGATCATGAGCATCACCGAGCAGATGCTCAACAAGCAAATTCGAACCTAATCCTGGGGATAACAAAATAATCGTTTTCAAGTTCGTAAGATGCGCTATATCTAGTGAACGGACGACGCTAGCATAGCTATTGCAAGGTGTACAGATGACAATGCTATCCCAACAATCTTCCACATTTTCGTACCCCTCATATAACTGCGCTACTGTCGCACTACCGGAACCAAGCTTATAGGATGCTGACTCGACTTTAGTGGAAATGACTTGTCCCGCGCTTGCTAGCTCTGAATTCAATTGCTCTGAACGCTCGCTTTTCCGATTCAACAGACCTAATTGATTGCACCAACCTCTTGATAGATCTACAGCCATATGAATACTGGCCGGACCAGTACCAATCATAAGAGTATTTCCGAATGGAGCGGCCTCGTTATTGACATTCATTTTGCTAACAACTCCTCTCGCACTAATTAGCTTTTAGCTTCTAATATCGCAAAATCATAGATGCTAAAGCTCCGACGAATGTCTGTCATTTTCCAATCCCTTCGAATATGTTCTTCTAGTGAATAATTAAAAAGAGATTTTAAGCCATTCCCATAACGCACAATAATCTTGGTATGATCCCTTAACATCGGCTTTAGCTGATCCAATACCTCGCTTTTATTCCGAACGAGTGATGCGATAATAACATGTGTTGCTCCTTCCGAAACGATCATCCTATTCATCTCAGATTTCTGAAAGGTTACCGTGTCTCCCATCCCAGTAGCTTCTGCAACCCGATTGCCGCAATCAACTGCTTCCTCATCAATATCAATACCCATAACATGAATCCCTGTTTCCTTAGCGATTGTAATAGCAGATAGCGGAAAAGCTCCTGAACCAACAAACAGCAGCCGTGAATGTGTATCCATACCGAAAAAACGCAGCTCTTCCCTAATAGACTCAGCGAGCAGCTCTAAATATTGACCCGCATCGAGCTCTTTGTTCACAACAAGTATTGATTGATGTTTCTCCAAATCACATAACAATCGTACGGCAGTTTCCCGCAATTGCGCTCCATATTGTCTTATTTCATCACAGCTCTTCCATTTGTTCCATAGCTCGTTGTTCTCCGCATCAAGAATAAATAAACAAAGTTTATCCAGCTTAGATTGGACTAGCTCATAGCAGTCGGGACATTCCTTGCAATAACAATGGAGAAGATTCAATTCATATTCAATCGATCTTAGTGCTGACATGAGTTTATATTTATCCTTCATCTAAACTTCCCCTGCCTTGCCTAAAGATTTGGCCTCAACCGTCCATCTCCCGCCAATTAACGCCAATAAAGCAGCACATCCTACTACGCATGCACATATCGCATACATGCCAGAATAAGACAATTGGTCAGCAAGCGGACCCATTAACATACTTCCTAACGAAAGACCCAGATCAGCAGAAGCTATAAACCAGCCCACCATTACATTTCTTGCCGCCGCTGGAGCAACAAAAGTTAAATACGTCATTAAGGTAGGATAAATAACAGCTTGCGCATAACCTAGCATTACTGCCGCCACATACATAAGAGGTGGAAACTTGATTGAAAGTGAAAGAAATAACCCCGCAGTGCTTGCCAACATAAATGCTATTGCTATGTAACGTGAATGCCAATTGCCGTCAGAAGGGATATGTTTCCTTACTATAATCCGAGTCAGTACAACGACCAAAGCTTGAAGGGACAAATAAACGCCCGCATTTCCACCTTGAATATGACCTGCATACAATGGTACAAAACCTATTGAACCAAACAATAAGGACGCACTCAGCATCGTGGCACTGCAAAGGACAAAATGTTTGTTCATAGCAAGCTTCCGAAATGTATGAACAGAATAAATATTAGATTTAAGCGGCAACTCCTCTTTAGAGACTGGTCCCTTCATTGGAATAGATAATCCAAACAGAGCAGTCACCGCTGCAATTCCAATCATCGTTACTGTAAACATGTTCATTCCGCCCCATTCCCAAATACCGAGCGCAATAAGGGGACCAATAATCGTTGGCAAATAGGTAAATAAGGAATACATCGATACGCCTTGAGAGCGTTCTTTATCTGGTAATTGATCAATAATGCCTAATTGAAGCGACATGGAGAAAAAGGCGGTACAAACCCCTTGAATAAGCCGGGCAACAAAAATACCTTCTAACCCGGAGATCGTATACAACAAAAGCCCAATACCATTAATGACTACAATAATTCGAAGAATCTTAATTGGACCATATCGTTGAACCAAATAACCCGCCCACGGACGAACTAACATACAGGTCAACATATAAGCACCCATAATAAATCCGATTATACTGTTGTTGAAGCCTTTTGTTTCACCGTAAAGAGGTATAAAAACGTTCAAAATCGAATTGGCGCTAAAAAATAAAAAAGCTAGAACATACATTTGTACAAACGGCCATGACATAGCCTTTGACCCATTCAATGTCTAAATACCTCCTTAACGTGCCGCCTTGATTAGCTTTGTTGTGTAAGGGTTACGATCATCATTCCATATTTCATCACGACGGAATTGATCAATAATTGCCCCATCCTTCATCACGATCATTCGATCACATATGCCATGAACAGCTGCGATATCATGAGATATAAACAAACAAGACATGCTGAGCTCTCGTTGCAATTGCTTCAGAAGCTGCAAGATCTGTGCTTGAATGGTAACGTCTAGACTTGCGGTAGGCTCATCACATACGAGCAGCTGTGGACAAACACTTATCCCTCTTGCAATAGCTACTCGTTGGCGTTGGCCTCCGCTTAACTCATGAGGATACCGATCCATATAGTAGGATTGCATCCCTACCATCTCAAGCAACCTCTCTGCTGTTGCTCTCCGCGAATGACGTACATCACTTAAAAAGGGCGGACATGCTTCACGAAAATTATCTAACGGCTCCATAATAGAACGCCAAATGGGAAGTCTATCATTTAGTGATGCATTGCAATTTTGAAAGACGATCTGAATATACTGACGCAAATTCCGTAAATGGGCGCCACGAATAGAAAATAAAGATTGCCCGTTTAGCCACACGTCTCCTTCATCGGGTACTTCTAGTGCAAGCAGCACTTTTGCGAGGGTGCTTTTCCCACTGCCGCTTTCCCCTACCAATCCTAGACATTCTCCTTCACCTATATGAAGCGACACATTGTTAACGGTCGTTAAACACTGTTTACCCTGTCCATAATGTTTAACAAGGTCCTTAGCAACAAGCACTTTCTTCATCCTACTCCCCCCTTGTTTAGAAGGTAATGCTTTCTTTCTTATACAATCTCTCAACTCGCCGCTCAACGCTATCATTTTGATTGCGTTCATGACTTTGTAATAGCCTAGGACACGCATTAATCAACGCTTTTGTATAGTCATGTTGTGCATGGTTCATCAGTACATCCGTTAATCCGGCTTCGACGATTTTCCCGCTTTTCATTACGATCATTTCATCTGAATGCTTCATTACTTGACGTAAGTCATGTGAAATCAACATGACAGCGCATCCTGTCTTCTTCTGCATCGTTCCAATCAAATCCAGTATCGCTTCACCTGTCAGCACATCCAGTGCTGTCGTTGGTTCATCAGCAATAAGCAGCGAAGGCTCCAGCATAAGAGCGGATGCTAGGGCAACACGTTGGCATTGTCCACCGCTTAGTTGAAACGGATAACATTGATAAATACGTTCAGCTGGCAATTTCATTAACTCCAGCCAATGTATAGTTAGCTCACGCGCTTGTGTTCTCGACTTCCCTTGACGAACAACAATCGTTTCCTCCAATTGCCTGCCGATCCGAATGAATGGGGTAAGACTTCCTTCATAATCTTGAAACATCCAGCCAATTCCAGTCCCTCTAAGCTTCTGTTTTTCTTTCGCAGACCAACGGACGATATCATCGCCATGCCAACGTATCTCCCCATGTTGTATTCGAAGGGGATGCGATAAGAGACCTGCAATTGCGCTTGCTGTTACACTTTTCCCGCTCCCGCTTTCACCAACAATGGCTACTGTCTGGCCTTCCATAATCTTGAAATGGATATTCTCTATAATCGGTTCTTGATCATGTTTCTGATCGTGATAGACAGACAGCCCCTCAACCTGAAGCACTGGAATATCCCCTCTGTTCTCACTCATTACCAGTGGCCTCCTCTCCTTCTTCGGACATCTAATTGATCCCTAAGCCCTTCTCCAATCAAGTTACACGCAATGACAACAACGAAGATCGCTATCCCCGGATACAGAATAAGCTGCGGATGTGATTGAAAAAAAGATCTGCCTTCATTCAGCATAGCGCCCCATTCCGGAGTTGGTGGCTGAGCACCGAGACCGACATAGGACATCATCGCTATGATCATAATGATTTTCCCGATATCCAGCGATCCGATTACGAGGATAGAAGGCAACACTTTTTTGATTAGATGAAGCATCAATATGTTCCAACTACTGCTTCCTGCCGCACGAGCGGCTAATATATACTCCTTCTTCCGTTCTGCTAACACAATTCCTCTTGCTACACGCGCATATCCAATCCACTTGACCCATAAAATAGCTAACATCAGATTGGAGAGGCTTGGACCCAGAAAACCTGCTATTGCAATGGCAACAACAAATTCAGGCATCGCACTAGCGCCATCCAAAAACCGCATCATGATAGCATCAAAGCGACCACCCAAATAACCAGATAACATACCAAGCGGAATACCAATAAGTGCTACCGTCGCTAGAGTAAGCATCGTAATTCCAATCGTAGTCCGAGCTCCCACGACTAGCCTTGAGAACAGGCATCTGCCCATATTATCCGTCCCAAGCGGGTAGGAGAGGCTAGGCGCTTCCAGCCTTCTGCTCATATCAATAGCGAGGGGATCATTCGCCACAAACCATGAGCCTGTCAACATCATTAAAAAAACAATGGCAAGGATGAGTAGACCGACAACAACCATCCCATTCGAGCGCAAACTTATCATTATAAAAGCTCCCCCTTTCCATAACGAATGCGAGGGTCCAACATACCATAGAGGAAATCAACAATTAATTGAATAACTACAATGAAGAGACCAATTAATAGCACATATCCTTGAATGAGCGGATAATCACGTTGGAGCACAGCATCGATTGCTAGACTTCCTAGCCCCGGCATAGCAAACATAATCTCAACGACGACAGTACCAGCTATGAGGCTACCCAAACTCATTCCGAGTACAGTAATCAAAGGCAACAGAGCAGGACGTAAAGCATGTATCATTAAAATACGCATCTCTGACAGCCCTCTTGCCCTGGCAGATCGCACATACTCTTGTGACATGCTGTCAAGAAGTCCGTTCCGTAGCAGTCTGGAATATATGGCGGACATCGAGAACCCAAGTGTAATGGAAGGAAGAATGAAATGAATGATAGAGTCTGTTCCCATCGTCGGCAACAAATTCAGCTTGTATGCTAAGAAATAAACGAGCAGTAATCCTAATAAAAAGTTAGGGATTGAAGCTCCGAGCAGCGCAAATAATTGACTAAATCGATCTGGCCAACGCTTCGGATAACGGGATGCAATAATACCAAGCGGAGCAGATATCGTAATCATTACGATCATACCACCTACCATAAGTTGAAGTGTCAACGGCATCCTCTCCATCAACATCTTTGTTACGTGCTGACTATTTCCATACGAATAGCCCAAATCCAGCTTGAATAATCGAGTCAACCAACTGAAATATTGTTCATAGATTGGTTTGTTAAACCCTAATTTCTCTCTCATTGCTTCTTCATCAGCTTGTGTGACTGCAACCTCATCGATGTTCAGAATCGTTAATACAGGATCACCAGGAGCAACTTTCATCAGTACAAAGGTCATTCCCGATAATAGAAATAAAACAATAACCATCGCTATACATCTTCTACCTATAAACGGGAGCATAGCCTATCTCACATCCAGCTTATTTGTCACAATATAATATTCTTCAGCGCCTGGTTCCCACGAGATAATACGATCGTTGACACCTACAATGAGATTCGGATATACCGCATAAGCATGAGGCAATTGTTCTTGAATGATTTCAGTTGCTTGCTTCGTAAGAGAAATGCGATCCTCTATATCGCTCGTCCGATTAAGCTTGGATAACACCTCGTTTAATCCTTTCACCTCAATATTTGCTGGATTAATGGAGCCCCCGGGCGTCAAGGCTGCATTCAAAAAATACCCTCCATCACCGCGCGGTGATGACAAAATCGCATATGTAGCAACTTCCCATTCTTTATTGTCTCGCAAGTGGGCATCGATATCTTCTGAAACCTGAATTCGAATAGTAATTCCAACTTTAGCCGCATCAGACTGCAATAATTGTGCAATTAGCGGAAGCTCTGGACGCCCTTTATAGGTTACGACATCAAGTGTCAGAGGCTTACCATCCTTGTACAATAAATCATCTTTTCCTTGTATGTAACCCGCTTCTTGCAGCAATGACTTTGCTTCTTCTACCCGCAATGATTGAGGTTCTACTTGGCTGCCAAAAGGTAAGCTTGCGTGGAAAGGGCCATTTGCCTTCGTTCCATTTCCGATCATAATACCGTTTACAATCCCCTCGCGATCAATCAACCTATCTATTGCCTTACGCACCCTAAGGTCACTCATCTCTTTTGTTTGTTGATTGAACATGAGCAAATATACACGAAGACCTGATATTGACTTAACACGTAATGAAGAATCTTTTTCTATCGTTGCAATATTTTCAGCTGGCAGTTGGTACACAATATCTGCCTCTTTGGATTGGAGTGCAAGCGACCTCATGTTGCTGTCTTCATTAAATTTGTACGAAACCTCATTTACCTTCGCGAGACCATCCCAATAGTGATCGTATCGCTCTAAAGTAATTTCGATGTTTGGCTTGAATGCTTTTACAGTAAATGGACCTGTTCCAATCGGTGCTGTATTAAATGCATCTGCTCCCATTCTTGCCTTTTCTCCCGCATCAATAATGGACATATACGGATTGACTAGCTCAGAAGGTAGAGCAGGATAGGGTTCCGCTGTCTTGATCGTTAACTTCTGTCCTTCTGCTGATAATGAAGCAATCTTCAAAGATAGAGCAATCGATTTATTCGTCCGTATCGCTTCTTCCAATGATGCCTTTACTCCATTTGCGTCTAGCTGAGTGCCATTGTGAAACGTGATATTGTCTCGAATTGTGAATACCCAAGTCAATTCGTCCACGTTTCTCCATTCAGAAGCAAGCCATGGCACTAGTTTCATATTCGCGTCTAAGCGTACCAATGTTTCCGTGATTCCCGCTCTGAGCGGTTCCCAGCTCTGCAATGGATCAAGTGAATCCGATTTTAGATTGCGAATAATCGTTACCTTTTTGCTTCCTTCGTTAGCCCTCTCAACTTCACGATTGACCTTCATCGATACGACTTCTTTATCACCTGTGCTGCATGCAACTAACAACATTCCTAAAGCGATAGTACATGTGACGAACAGCGCCCCTCTTTTTCTACTGTTCCTCCAATCAAACCTCTTCATTGGTATCCTCCTCGGTTACGTACTTCAAAATAAGCTTACCTTTTGCGGTATTGCTAGTTTCAAAGACGCTAATCGTAATAGATACGATTATAAAGCGTAATGATTACGATTACAATGCCCATTTAAAAATATTTTTCCTTTTCCACCTAAATCTGCACAAAAAAAGTCTCACTCTAGAAAGAGTGAGACACTTGATCAAACTATGTATTCGAGCAATTACTCCTTCTGCTCGCCTAAATTAAATTGCCAATGGACACCGAATTTATCAACCAGTGATCCATAACACTTAGTCCAGAACGTTTCCTGCAACTCAAGCTCCACATTGCCATCTACCTTCAACTTATCAAATACCGATTGCATCTTTTCCTGATCTTCCGTAACAATTGCTATCGATACATGGTTTCCGACTGTATAAGGCGAACCTGGGAACGTATCGGAGAACATAATATAATCATCAAAAGCATTCAATCTTGTATTCATAATTAATCCTTTAGCTTCCTCTGGCAAAGCGTAGTCTGGATTTTGTGGTGAGTCGCCAAAGGTAGCCATCTGTGGAACCTCAACACCAAACGCATCCGCATAATGCTCTACCGCTTCGCGGCAATTACCATTGAATACTAAATAAGCAACTATAGACATTTAATAACCTCCATGGATCGAATAACATTAGTATTTCAATCTTTTTTTAGATGTATCCACTTGTCAAAATGGTCCTCTACGCACGTCTGTTTGCGAGAAAGAGCATTTTCATTTAGAACTGTTTATTATTCAAATAAGTCTCCAAAAACATCCAGCATCGTCTTTTTCTTTTTTGGACGACCATACTTATCATATCCATATTGACTATGACCATAGCCTTGACCTTGACCTTGATTGTAGCCAGGAGGATAACCCGGATTAGAAGGTTGACCTTGACCGTATCCCGCAGGAGGCTGGTTATAACCTTGTCCGCTTGCCGGAGGTGCTCCAAATGATCCCGATTGTGGATTAGCATACGATTGACCAGTAGGTGCACTACCGTATCCCGGTTGACCATATCCAGGTGTTGATGGTTGTTGACCAAACCCTTGACCTGGCTGCTGTGGAATCGTATTATCGAACGGAGGTGCATCTTTATGCATCTGCTGCTCCATCCGCTCATAGTCCTGACGAACTTCGCGGATACCTTGCATTAGCTTCTCAAGTTCGCCGCGATCAAGCCAAACACCTTTGCATTCTGGACATACATCGATTAGTACTTCATCTTTTTCTACTTCTCTCATGCGCACATCATTACAAATTGGACATTTCATTTTATCACTCCTATTCATAATTACAATCCTATTTTGTTCATACATCATTAGTCTGCCTAATCTATCGAAGGAGGAATTCTATCCTCCGAGGCAGGCATATAGCTGTAAGTTCGACTGAGCTTGAGCACGCGTCGGCTTGGCTTGCGAATGACGACGATTGACTCATCCCATGCAACGACAATACCGAGCACATCGTTTACTTCCATCTCATCTCGAATGACCCGAACTGTCTGACCTGATTGACGAAACCCATCCAATTGCTCTTCTGTCACCATACTCTAGCCTGTCCCCCCTTCTTCATGCTTCCTTCAAGAAGAAGCTTCCAGTTACCATTATACTAAAAAAACCTCAATGATAACATTCACTTATCATTGAGGTTTCTTCTAATTATGCCTTTATCTTATGTTTATGCGATTAGCCTACATGTTCACGGGAATCGTTTGTTTCATACCATTCATCCAGCACACGTGAGGACATGACTCGTTTACTAATGTACTCCCCTTGTTTCTCAGTGAATTGATCATGCCATTCTACAGAAAGCTCTTCGCATAACTTTACAATTGTAAGCAGTTCGGACCAAGCGACGTAACGTTTGTACCAGAAAAACTGTGGATGCTCAATCATATAAGGATATAAATCATCAAACTCCGTATGTTTGCAATCCAATGCTCTCTCAAAATGAGTTTTGGCATCGGTTAGCTTCCCATTTAAATATTCTGCAGACATGTTTCCCATCATTGGTGCCTCCCCTCGATCACTTACTTACCATTATAAAGGAAATAGCTGCTGTGTAAAAGGGTATTCGTATTGGTAGATGTTACTCAAATCTAATCTCGCCATTATCAAGAGATGCAATTCGTACCAATGATTCCACTCGAATATTTTGTTCTCTAAGCGTTCTAGCACCTGCTTGGAATGATTTCTCTACCACAATGCCAATACCTGCTAACGATGCACCTGAGCGCTCAATAATTTTTAAAAGTCCACGTGCCGCATCACCATTCGCTATAATATCATCAATAAACAATACGTGATCATCACTAGTAAGAAATTGTTTAGACACCATAATATCTGTTACGATCCCTTTTGTAAAAGAAGGTACTCTCTCACAATAAACATCAGGATCAGCGATTAATGTTTTTTTCCTGCGGGCAAATACAAGCGGTACATCAAGAACTAGGGCGGTTGCAAATGCTGCCGGAATTCCGGATGATTCAACGGTAATTACTTTTGTTATAGGTTGTTCTGCGAATCTTTTAGCGAATTCTTGCCCCATCTCCATCGTCAGTGCCGGATCTACCTGATGATTAATGATAGCATCCATTCGAAGCACATCACTTGATAAGATTGATGACTCTTCTAGTATACGTTGCTTTAACTTTTCCATCTTACACGACCTCCGCCAAAAATCCCTTTTCGATAAAGTACCATAGGTCAGGTGAAGTGCGCAACCTAATATGCCGTAATTGGGCTCATTTGTTGTAATCAACACATTTTCGTAGACATGATAAAAAATTCTTTAACAATAAAAGCAACTTTAACCTGTACGATGGCGTTTTATATATTAGATAGAAGATCGGAGGAGTACATATGAATTATTCCACTAAACGACGAACCAATAGGACTATTCTATGGATAGCAGTATCCTCAATTTCCTTAATATTAGCTGGATGTCAAAGCTCTGATGATCCGGATCCGCAATCATTTGACAAAGCATTACATACTGATCAGAATGTTTCTGCGGAAGGTCCGCAAGGATCTTACATAAATAATAATGCTGCAAGCAACAATAATTTAGCATCCAAACAATCATCCATTCCCGATCATGAGTCAACGACAGAAACTTCAAACTTGCAAACCAAACAAGGAACTAAACCAAATAAAGAAGGAAAAAAAAGCGATGGATGGAGCTTAGTTAGCCCGAAGCTAAATGGAATAGCAATCGGGGATAGCGATTCAAAGATACTTGATCATTACGGAGCAGAAATCGATAGCTACCTACTAGAGAATAAAACTGAAACGATTAACGTACTAGAATATGATGGCTTTGCAGTTGGTATTAACACTGATGGTACTGTCCAATTTGTAGAAGTATATGGCGAGCATATTACTTCAGGTGTTAGCGGACTTAAGATCGGCGATCATACCGAAAAAGTTGTCAAAGAGCTTGGCAAACCAGACACACAGTCGGATTTTTTACTTCTGTACAAAGCAACAGGAGCTACACTTAAGCTAGATGTCGATCCGGATGAGGATGAAATTGTATCCATTAAACTTTTGGCTCATACTCATGGCTAACCACTACCAATTAAAGAGTTGTTTACTATACAAGAAGAGGGCGGAATCAATTCCGCCCTCTTCTTTATTTCCCCGCTTCGCACAACCTTTTTAACATTTATGTCATGCCTGTCCTCAATTGGACATACCTTCTTTATAGAGAAGAATGTTGGATCGGAGGACGATACACATGCAGAAACGCACAGGCAAAGTGCTGCAGATCGCATCAACCTATATGGGAACTATTGTTGGCGCAGGCTTCGCCACTGGACAGGAGATTCTGCAGTTTTTTACGAGATTCGGTTATTGGGGCACAATTACTATTGCGTTATCCACCGTATTGTTCATCTGGCTCGGCACGAAGATGATGCTAATATCAAGCGAGATTCGTGCCAAGTCGTACGAAGACTTGAACAAAGCATTATTTGGTGAACGTTATGGAAAGCTGATTAGTCATTTCATGTTGCTCATTCTTTTAGGCGTCACAGCCGTTATGTTAGCTGGTGCAGGAACGATCTTTTATGAAAATTGGAATATCTCCTATCAAGCAGGACTGCTTATTACGATGGTTGCTAGCTTCTTCCTACTCAGAAAAGGAATGAACGCTATTTTAACTGTCAATGCAGTGGTCGTTCCCGTTATGCTCCTGTTCACCGTATTAGTTATGATTGATACATTCCGAACACCTGGGACCTATAAATTTCTAACTTTAACAACGGATTATTCCCCTTGGGCTGCCTGGGCATCACCATTCCTCTACACTGCCTTTAACTTATCGCTGTCACAGGCTGTACTTGTACCTCTCGGTGCTGAGATTCGTGACAAAAAAACGATCATAATCGGCTCATGGGTCGGAGGACTTGGCATCGGGTTCATGCTGCTCGCCGGTCATATCGCCTTGTCCGTTCATATGCCGGGAATTCAACAATTCGCCATTCCGATGGGTGGTATCGCTAGACAGCTAGGTCAATATGTTCAGCTTATCTACGTTTTTCTTATTTTTGCAGAAATATTCACGACCCTTATCGCAGATATATACGGTTTGACATTACAGTTGCAGGAGCGGCTAAAATGGTCGAGAGAGCTGCTAACGCTAGCCGTATTAGTCATTTGCTATCTGGCGAGTCAAATCGGCTTTGGTCCGCTTCTCTCCACTCTTTATCCAATGTTCGGACTAATCAGCTTAGGCTGGCTTATCCTCATGATTCGCAAGCGTGTAGCCTATCGTCGATTATAGGCGTAACTGATGTTTAAATTGCCTCAGTTGAACTTAACTCAACAAGCAGCGCATCACTGCGAGCCGCCAATAGTTCGTCTCGTACTTTCTCATGACAAGTAAACAACAGCAGCTGGCGTTCATCCGCTAGCTGCGCAACTAACCTTGCTGCCGCTTGTAATCTTTCGGAATCGAAGTTGACGAACAAATCATCAAGCAACAATGGAAGCTTCTCACCTTGTGAGGATTGGACAGCAAGTGCCAATCTCATAGCTAGATAGAGTTGTTCTGCCGTTCCTCGACTAAGTACACTGCTGTCCAGCATCGTATGATCGTTATTCTCCACACGTATGCCTGATTCCTCAACATTCACGCTCACTCTAATGTAACGACCGCCGGTTAACGTTCGGAAATATTGCGAAGCTTTCTTGAGTACAGCTGGTTGGCGCTCTTCTTCATAAATCCGTTTCGTCCGATCGATAAGTGCTTTACTAATCGTGAGTACCGCATACCGCTCCATATTTATATCAAGACCAGCAGCCGTCATTTCCCTCTCAATTAGTAGACGTTGTCGTTCATCCTCTTGCAATAATTGCTCCTTTGCTTGACTCAATCTACCTTTTTGTTCTAATCGATCAAATTGCTGTTGAATGAGCTTCGCTTCCTCCCTTTGCGTTTTCTCAAACGCCTCGGACAATTGTTCTTCGTCAAATTGGGCAAAAAGTGCTTCAAGCTGCTCCAGTCGTTCCTCCGTTAATCCAGCAGTCAATTCAATTTGGAGTTTTGTAAGCTCCAGATCGATTTGAACAAGCAAGCTACGATCCGCTAATGCAGCACCATATTGTTCTTCATCCACAAGTTTTGCTTGCTCTATTAGCGCAATCAGCGATTGCTCTATACTTGCTTCCTTCGTTTCTAGCCCTTCCAGTACAAATATGAGCTGATCTAGGCGTGATGTGATTTCGTCCCGTTCTGCAGCTATTGCAGCATGTCGGCGAATTTCCCCTTGCAGTAATTGCAATGCGAGAGTCGGGTCCGTAGAAGGTTGAAGAGCGCTGTTAGAATAACTAGCGCATAACATAACAGAATGATCTCTATAAGCAGCTAGCTCCTTTTGAGCTGCAACTTGACGTGCGGAGAGACGATCATATTGTCTAAGCCGCTGCATTGCTGACTCAGCTAGCTCGAATGCTTCCAGCGCTGCTGCTGGAGACATATGCTTCGGGAGTGCTCGCTCAGAGAGCCAACTTGCCCATTCCTCCGCTTCTAGTTGACTGTTGTGCGCTGCGGTAGTTGCTGCCTCAGCACGTTCCTTAAGCTGTGTTCGTGCACGATTCAGTCGACTTCTATGCTCCGAACACTCATCCATCATTCGCACATATTCGTCAATCGCTTCCAGTCTTTCCTGTACCTCCATGCGCATAGAAGAACGGATAGATACAACAAAACTTGCAGCTTGATTCTGATTTGCTGTAGCAATATCTATGAAGGAACGATACATTTCCTCTGACTCCTCAATAAGTTCTAACAACGCTTCATACAGATGCTGCTCACTTATACTGCCTATAGTACGATTGCCTCTGCTGCTTATACGAGCTCTTTGAGAAGATCGCCCATTTCCTTTAGTCCACTTATTCCCAAACTTATTCATGCCAGCAATTAATGCGATCGAAACTCCACCTATAACTATCGCTGTAATTGCTGCAACACTGCTCATTCCTCCTAATAGACCACTTGCAGACGCAGCACCCAGTACAAGGGCAGTTCCTGCACCACATAGGCCCGCCCACATCATTCTGCTATTCGAGGAATTCGTTCGATTAACTGAGTGACCTGTTCCACTAGTTCCTGCACGTTCAAGTTCCCAATTGCGGAGAGCTTCATCAAGTTTATCCCAAGCAGTAGTAAGAGCCATTTTAGATTCTGGAATGAGCTTGAATCTTCCCTTTCCACTTGCATCTAAACGTGCTTTCGTCTTATGCAAACGTTCTTCCGAGGCATTCAGTTGCTGTAGCAGCTCCCTCTCATGAGCTTGTATTGTCTCCAGTTCTAAATCGAGTCGCTCCTCAGCACGACGCATAGCTTGCCCGCGATCTCTCCGCTCTCGAACATAATCACGATCCGCTACTGTTATGGTCAACTCTCTTAACTGCCGCTCGGTCCATTCAGGAGAAATACTGGTCACTAGTCCGCCAATCGACTCATCTAATCCTTGTAATTCGGTCTCCAGCTCAGCCAGCTGTAAAGTAAGTGATCGCATACGTTCCGCATCTTGCAAAATAGCAGCGGTCTCCGCACCTTTTGCAACTAATTCTGAGTCGAATTGAAGTACAGACCGTTGACGTTCAAGCAGCGCCCTCTCTGCAACTACCTCATTTAATTGCTCATTTATTTCAGCACGTTGCCGAAGCAATTCATGCCAGCTTTGTTCCGCTCCGGGAGATAGATGATCCGTATATACGAGCTTCTCCCTATTTACTTGCAGCTCGCACTTTCGAAGCCAATTAGGACGTGAGCCAACTGCCTTGCGCAATAAATGCAAGTGCTCTACTAGAGAAGGCAGTTGCTCTGAGATCTCAGCAAGTGCTTCCTCTGTAGATTCCAGTTCATCATTCAACTCATTGAACCGATCTATACCATCTGCAATCCGTCTTAGCTCGGCATCAAGCTTCTCTAATGTTTTCCATTCGCTGCTCATCCGCTGATTCGAACCTTTAGGCTTAAACAAAGAATCCAGCTCCTGCATAATTTCTTTCTCTGCAGCAACTATCGCTTTACCTCCATCCCAGCCTGCTTGATAGAGATGTTGGCCGAGCTCGCCCACAGCCAGAGCACTTACTTCATTTAGCTCCGTTAACGTAATTGCATAGACCTGACGGTACAGCCGCATATTCATGCCACCTAGAAACTGTGACTCCCACTTGGCCTGTTCCATTATTTTCTCGTCAGCATCTTCAAGATAAGAGCTGTCACTATTACCATCAATGATCCTTACCTTAGGTTTCCCGCCTGCATCATCCGCATGTCGATTAACAACATAGGTGGTTCCTGATGAATGTCGGAATAACAGCCGACCTCCATGACGGCCTCCTAGCAAAGACTCTTGTCGCTCCGCAATGTTGGAACGTTTTGCAAATCCGAATAACATCGTCCTAACAAAGCCGAACAACGTACTTTTACCTGCTTCGTTGGGTCCAAAAACGACAATAACCGGCGCATCAAGATCGAGACGCCGGTTATTCAATCGTCCATACCCGTCAATATGAGCTTCAACCAGCCTCATTCACATTGCCTCCCAGTATGAACTCATTATGCTCTATAAGTAATAATCATTCACTTTACAATTAGTCATCGCCTTTATTACTTGCTAGTAGTCCAAGTGTAAGCTCCTTCGCTTGTTCCAGCCAATGATTTGGGAGCTCGTCCCACTTCTTTCGTCCGATTCGCCCAAGCTTCGAATGTGCGCTAATAGGTTGCAGTGCATCCTCCGCAAAGCCCCGCCATTCCTCGTCGCTAGACTCTAGTCGACTGCAAAGCCTAAGGAGCTCTCCTGCAAAGCTGTCTTCATCAGAAAGTGCCTGCAAGTCAAGCTGGACACCCGTTTGGACAACTAGGTCATATATATATATCCAAGGTAAACCACTCGAAGGTTCATATTCCGAGCGCAATTGTTCTACTAAAGCAGCTGTAACATTAGGCGTCATTATACGATCATGCAGAGAACCACGACCCGTTAGCCGAATACGCAGCATGACCGAACATCCGTCACCTTCATCAAGCTTTAAGCCAATTTTGCCATTAAGAAGTTGCAGAAGCTCCTGCTCCGTCGATAACCCAGTAATGGAAACCTCTTCGTCTAGCCAGCGAATGGAATCTAGCGGTGTAAACCGCACTTCAGTGTTGCGTGAATCTATAACGTCTACGATGTAACAACCTTTTGCGCCCAATTCTCTAGGATTTCTCCCTTGCGTATTGCCTGCATAGATGACATGAGGATACTCGCTAAGCACTTGCCGTTTATGAATGTGACCAAGCGCCCAGTAGTGAAATCCGCCCCCGGTTAAATCCTCTAATGTGCATGGCGCATAGGGGTCATGTCCACTATCCCCGCCTACATTGGCATGCAGAAGCGCAATATGATAGGGACCTTCGGGTACAATCTGGTAGGTCGCTGCAATGTTGCTAGCAACTGCTCTTTCTCCGTACGACATGCCATAGATGTAAGCTGCAAGCTCACCTGTTCTTCGAAATGCTGGACGATACGACATTTCATCTGCCCCAAAAATATGAACATTAGGCGGCAAAACAAACTTCGCCCGTTTGCCTCCCAAATGATCATGATTTCCGTGAATGGCGTACACAGCTATTCCATTGATCGCCAATCGCTCCCATTCCTTCAAGAGCGCTAATTGAGCTCGAAGTGATCGATCCGCCTCATCGAACAAATCTCCTGCAATTACGATAAAATCCACTTTTTGTGCAATAGCCGTATCAGTTAAACGTCTCAATGAAACAAATGTTGCCTCCGTAAGCTCTTCTCTGACTACGTCTGGAGCTTTCGATAATCCTCGAAACGGACTGTCCAGATGCAAATCAGCGGCGTGGATGAACCGGAATGGCATATTCATCTGAGCACCTGCTCTCTAGGTTTATTCAGTAGTCGGTGCTAGCTTCGGCCTAGGCTCCGATTTAACTCCAATATAAGCTTTCTTAAGCTGCGAAATGACCCGTTGCAAGGAATACGTTTTTTTCGCTGTATCCCAAGCTGTACGTGCTAAATTGTAGCGATACGATGGGTCGCCTACTACTTTCTCCAATGCGTCGGCAAGTGCCATCGGATCTTCCGGCGGTACTAACAAACCGTTTACACCGTCTTCGATCTGCTCCGCAATACCGCCAACATTTGTTCCCACAAGTGCTAGCCAACATAGTGCAGCTTCGGCAAATACAGACCCAAATGCCTCTGCGCGTGACGGAAGGACAAAAACGTCGAAAAAAGGCATAAATTCTTCTGGATGAAGCATATAGCCATAAAATATAATGTCATCATATAAGCCTAGCTCTTGAGCTAGCAGCTCCAGCTCTTCCCTGATCGGCCCATCTCCGATAATATGCAATACAAATGGGCTGCCACGACGTTTAAGTTCCGCACATGCATGTAGTAGAATGTCTATCCCTTTTGCAGGAACAAGTCTGCATACTGTAATTAATTGCGTCACTTCGTTTTCATGGGCAATCGGCTTAAATCTTTTTTCATCAAAACCATTTGGAATGACCTTTATCCGTTCAGGTTCATCAATATACGGTGCTATATAGGAACGAAACGATTCTGATACAGTCATCAGTCGATCCGCTTGCGCTTCAAGTTCACCATAGATTAACGTAAGAAAACGATGTTCAATCCCACCTTCTTCAATCTTTCCATTCAAAATTAACTCTCGCTCATAACTTGAATGAATAGTCATAACAAGAGGTGTATTCGGGAATACATGCTTCATAGCTAATGCAGCGATAGGATGATGCGCATGAATAATATCGTACGACTTCTGGATTCTCAGCTTTGTCCACCATATATAATCCTTATAGGTTTGTATATATTTATCCACCAGCGGATTCCCGCTGAATTCGGTATAATCGAACGTTTGGAACATGACCTCTTCATGACCTTTATTCCTCACTCGCTTCGGAAGCGAGAACAACTCCATTTGCCAGCCTAACTTAAGAAAACGCTCTTGAACATAAGGGACCATCGATGATACGCCTCCGGGTTGCTCTGGAGGGAAAAATAATGCTTGCAAAATATTCATAAATGCCAGCTCCTGTAAGGTTTCTAAAGCGGTGTGCGCTTCGTAAAAATGGGATCACACGTTAACGGTGTCGATAGCTTCCACCTTCGCACTCGATAATGCCGATACAGCGTTCCGCTCTTCGACACTGTTCTATTCTTTGCGCGAAATTTAGACTTCCTTATCTACTAAAACATGATATAATAGAACATACGTTTCTGTAAAGATTTCATCTATTCCTATATATTGGTGGTCGGCTCATGACAATAATACAGTGGATCACTGGTCCTAACGGACAGCTTTTTTCATCTTCGTCCGTCATCGTTATCCTTATTTTGATGCTTTTTATGTCGATCAAACTTTACGTAAGTTATCGCAACAAACAAACCTATAGATTGCTTATTACTGCAATTGCGCTCATTATTGCACGACAATGTTTGCTGGTCGCTCTTGCGTTCCCTGGCTGGACGCTCGGCCCATGGATGTACTTACTGTCCAATATGCTACAAATAATCTCCTTTATCATTATAAACTTTGTGTTCATGAAATTATATACTTACCGGTCGGCTCAGCTCAGAATAGTACCATTCATATTGATGATGGTGCTCACAACAATTTTGACTGTTATTCAAATTGCACTTACACCATTATCGACGATTACTGCAACTTCATACGTCATTACGTTCCCATTACTTGATGTGTACTGCATAATCGTTACTCTTATTATATTGCTCGCTACAAGAAGTGCTGACATGAATACAAAATATTATGCCAGTCTTATTATCTTCTTTGTTATTGAGATTACTCGTATGGCAGATGCTTATGTATTTCAGGGTTCACAGCATTGGATTTTGCTGCTCAGTCTAGTACTGCCAATCATATATTTCTCCTTACTGTTTATGCTTCTGTTCGAATGGGTAATCGAGCGGTTAATCTCTACGTATCAGTCCTCCATCGTGGATGGATTAACTGGATTGTACAACCGCAGACATTTCAATCTAAAGGCAGAAGGGCTAATAATGCGCAGCAAGTCAGTAGCGATCATCTTCTGTGATATCGATAACTTCAAACGTTTAAACGACTCACAAGGCCATCAAGTTGCAGATGGTATTCTAAAAAAAGTTTCCGAAATCATTAAAGAGGAGTCAAGCGGAATCGGGAGTGCTGGTCGTTATGGCGGAGAAGAGCTTCTAGCCTGCATTAGTACCGACAGAGTGAAGCCCGAGCTTGTAGCAGAATCTATTCGGAGCAGAGTAGAAAACGAAACCGTCGTTACGATTAGTATCGGTTTTAGTACTACCAAAGAGAGCAAAGCCGTTGGTGAATTAATTAGGCTAGCAGATGAAGCGATGTATTTCTCCAAGACGACAGGGAAAAACAGAGTCACTGCATACAAAACAATGCCTTCTTCTTACAAAACGAAAAAAGATATATAAGTGATATTGCTACTTAAACGTTAGTGATTGGCTGTAGGCTTCTACTCAATAGACGTAGAGGCCCTTTTTTTAATGAATAGTGGATTCAAAATTTTTCTGTAAGGTGCAATAATGCTTCATTAGAAGTTTGACATAACTAGCATTGCTTGTACGATTACCTTCACTTTTTCTTCAATTGGCAATGTTTGCGCTATGTTCGTGAGTGGAGTAATCTTTTTAGATGAGGGTTTTTCTTTACACTTCAGATTTTATTTCCTGCTGCTAGTTATTCAACACGTCTACTTTACCATTTTGAAAAGGAGAATACTGCATGCTAAATATTACGAAAATCAAAGAAAGACACAAACTTAAAAAGCCTACTGGATCTCGTCTGGTCGGTTGTACAAGTTTGATGTTCGAATATTCGCAAGAGGAAGATAGCGGCAATAAGCGGATAATTCCTTGCTTATGCTTCTACCCCGCAAAACATGCAGGCGAAGGGGAACTTAAGAAGTATGCAAGCGAACAAATATTGCCCCGATCTGGCGGCATTGAGACGAATTCATATCTGAATGCTCCTATTTGTGAGGGCAAGCACCCGCTGCTTCTGTTCAATCATGGGTACTGTATGTTTCTTGAATCTAATACAGTGCAGTGCGAGGAACTAGCATCCCATGGGTATATTGTGCTCAGCATAGGCCATCAGGGCGAAGGGCTATACATACTGCCAGATGGTGAAGTGTCGACGATAGATGAAGAAATGCAAAAAGATTTTTTAGCACATCATTCAAAAAGCACAGAGATATTCCAAAAATATTCATCTTGGCTCATTAATGAGGGGGATCATGCAAGCTTAGAGGAACACACCTCGAGATATAAAGAAACGATGGATAGCCAACCTACCCTTTTGGCGCACATGGATGTTTGGCTAAGGGACAGTTTAATTGCACTGGAAATGTTTCTGGATAATGCCGAAAATCAAACAGAATGGCTTGGTAAACATATCGACAAAGATCGTATTGGCTCGTTCGGAATGTCCTTTGGCGGATCTGCTGCTTTAGGTTTGACACATCTATGTGACCGCATCAAAGCAAGTGCAAATCTTGATGGGTTCTACTATAACTCGACATGGTCAAAACCGTTTCAGAAACCCATCTTGCTAATGCAGCATGAGAGTGAAACTTTAGGCAGCCATCTTCTGTTTCCATTTCTAAATTCGGAAAGTGATTCTTATCTGGTAACGGTTAAACAGTGTACACATGCAAACTTTACAGATTACACCGAAGTGATGTCTGAAAACGAGATGACTAAAGTTGTTATAGACGATAAAGAAGTAGAGTTTGGCGTACTTGGCGACATACATCCCGACAAGATGATAACGATTATGAATACGCTGCTTCTGGACTTTTTTAATACATATTTGAAAAATAGTTCTGCTCCATTCCTCGACAAAGATGACCAGCTTGATGACGTATTTATACAGTGCAAAAAGACGATATGAAGCTTGGCTTCTTATCGTCTTTTAAGCTTTTACTACCATAATAACTACGCAATATCGCTATTTACTTCTTATTCTCTTCAGCTCTAACTATCAGCATATCCGTAAACAGGTCGATCTGCGCCATTACAGCTATTGGATCATAGGCATAAAACGTTTGGAAGTCATTGTAAAATAGCTTGTTGTTTTTGCTCGCTTGCAAACCATTCCAAACCACCGAATCTTTTAACTCCTTGAGTGCGTCGCCTTTGTTTTCGGGATCAAAACTCGTTAGGAACATATAGTCGGCAGCATACTCCGGCAATGTCTCGAGCGACAACTGCACTGCCTGCTCTTTGCTGTCCGCCAGCTTCTGCGGCATTTTCAACTTAAGTGCATTGTACAATGCCTGACCACCACGGCCCCCATTGTCGCCTAGCATCCAGATATCCCCTTTATGCCTTACTTCATAAAGTCCAAAGGTCGCATTTTCCTCAATGACTCCCTTCAGCTTAGCCCGCCCTTCGGCAGCTTTCTTGTCAAACTCGACGATAAATTGCTCCGCCTTCTCTTTTTCTCCTACGATGTCTCCAAAAAATCTTAGCGTTTCGTACACATCATTTACCGTTCCATACGGGATGTGCAATGTCGGCGCAATTTTAGACAACTTATCATAATCTTTATCGTTCATGACGACGATGAGATCAGGAGTAAGCTCAAGCGCTTTCTCCGTATTTATAGGATTGCCGATATCTTTAGCTGTCTTCAACTGTTCTTTTAAATAAGGATTGGCAAATGTTTCTGGATCTACACCAACAACATTTGCACCGACCGACAACAGCTCGCCTCCGTAATAGTCTGTCACAATGCGTTGTGGCTTGGCCGGAATGGTAATGGCGCCTTTGACGGTATCAAAAGTGCGGGTTGTAGTAACAACTTCATCCTTAGCAGCAGATCCATTCTCGCCACTATTGGCCGCTCCACCACATGCAGTAAGTAAAACTGAAAAAATGAAAACGATAGAAACTCCCATAGCCTGAACTCGATGCTTAAACATAACGTCCTCCTCGAATACTTGCGAATATCACAACATTAACCATTATATGATAATGATTATCATTATTGCAATACCCTATATCAAGTACTAGGAAAGTGGTTACTAGATGACTTTTTATCTACTCACAGCGTTCAAAAGCTGCCCCCCCCTAGCAATTTGTCTATATGGAATTCGAAATGGCTTACATGCAATGAGTTCAGGCGTACCTACTAAAGTGAAGGCCACCGTCGTGAAAATCGAGAGCTCTCATGAAATTGAAAAACCAGGCACTCCCAAAGCATGGCTATATTCACCTAGCTATATATTGTCGGTTTGGAGCTCTCCCCGCAGAACAGTCACAGCTCCTCCCGACAACAATACACGGTTTTCTACAAGCTGCATTCGAACGAACCCTCCTCTTGCGGACGCTTGGTATCCAATCAACTCATCTTTTCTGAGTCGTTTACTCCAATAAGGTGCAAGTGCGCAATGGGCTGAACCAGTGACGGGATCTTCATCTATACCAATGGCAGGGAAAAAGGCTCTTGAAACAACATCGTAGGAGCCGCCAACTTCTACTCTTTTATTCGCCTTGCTTGTAACGATTACTCCCCTTGCATCTAATCCCTTAATAAGATTAAAGTCTGGCTGCAATGTTCGCACCGTGTCTTCACTGTCGACTTCAATGATATAATCCATTCGATTGCGCCCAACATAACGTGGAATTAGCCCTAATGCTTCAATTAGCGCCTCTGGTGCTTGCGCAGCTTGGGGTGCCTCTGTAGGAAAATTTAGTTCAATCCATTCCCCTTCATTTCTTGCAGTTAGCACCCCACTTTTTGTTGAAAATGTCGCTTCCTCCGTTACGGGTAACGTTCCTGACTCCCATAACGCATGTGCAGTAGCAAGAGTGGCGTGACCACATAGTTCCACCTCTGCAACAGGTGTAAACCACCTTAATCCGAAACCTTCGTTTTCTTTTATAACAAATGCCGTTTCCGACAAGTTCATTTCTGCTGCAATATTTTGCATGTGCCTTTCTTCTATCGGTTCCGATAACAAACATACCGCAGCAGCGTTACCTTTAAATCTTTCCTTCGTAAATGCATCAATAATCCACATTTCCAATCCCATCATGACTACCTCATTCCTTCAATAATAAATACAAAAAAAGAGCCTGCTCCTGCGAGGCTCTTCCCTCTATTCGCTCTCTAATCGAACAAGTTATTCAAACAGCTCTTGTATGCATTAATCTTCAAGTGGTATTAGCAATTCAACGGGTTGTTCTTCCCAGTGCTGCTCGTCTATATAGAACAGCTCAATTGATACCGCATTGGTATGTTTCTTAAGTCCATTTTCAGTCATCCAAGCATTCAACTGTTCATATCCTTCACCAATTCGTTTGTTCGAGCTTGCGACCATTGCATATCGATGACCAGGGATAGTAAGTTGAACCATTCCAGGTGGCAGCTCCTCTAAATGCTGCACTTCATAACACGCCCAGTATGTAGCAAACGCCTCATTTCCAAAATAAGGGCTAAAGAGTATCGTCGATGATGATGCTCCGTTCAATTCATGCTTTCTAGCCAGAAACTCCGTTTGTAATCGAATCGCTTCATCTGGAAAAGATGAATATGGTCCGCAATAGCTGATTCCGACTAAATATAGAGCAGGTTTTGTAACGATTGAGCAGTTTTCCACGCTTTATTCCTCCTTTTGATAGGGCAGAACATTTGCTTTAGGATGAGCTTTCTCGTCTTAGTGTAGCATAAATTGCCATATATAGGATAGTGCTAATTGGATTGTCCCCAGCCAGTCATCGTTCAAGCTGGTCTAAAACCGCATTATTCACATTCCAATCGCTTCATAAACTCTTCCGCAGCACTGTAGCCTTGTGTCTTCAAGTACCAGTTGTTAGCTGCTGCTTCTATTAAACCTGCCACATCTCTTCCGGGTTGCAGTTGGATTTCGAAATGGGGTATTTGTACACCCATATAGTCCATGTACTTCGGCTCCAGCTCAAGGTCATTGTTTAATTCATTGTCCTTCCACTTTATGAGCTCAATGTCCATCACAATACGGGTTTCATCTTGAAATGCTTTCCGACCATATAGCCTAACGACATTAATAAGTCCAACACTACGGAGCGCCAGAAACTCCTTCGATACTTCGTTATGGCTGCCAAGGAGCGTCTGATCACTAAGTTTCTTCAAAACGACGATATCGTCGGCTACAAGGCGATGCCCGCGTCTAATAAGCGTATGTGCTGTCTCACTTTTGCCAACACCTGACTTGCCCCGTAGTAGGATGCCAATGCCAGATACGTTGAGACAAACGCCATGAACAGCAATTTCTGGTGCAAGTGCTTTCTGCAAATAAGCGTCAAGACTAGTCATAAATGCTGTCGTTGTGTTGTCCGTCCGAAGAAGCGGAATCCCTTCTTCTTCACAATATTTAGTCAAATATTTAAGCCCCTCCTGCCCAGATGTTACGATGAAACAAGGTGGATGATATTTGACAATATTACCGATATGATGATTCCGCTCCTCTTCTGTGAGCGCATGTAAATAAGTAATTTCCTTCACACCTAATATCTGAACATGCTGCTGTGGGAAAAAGTCGAAGTAACCGACAAACTCAAGACCAGGTCTGTATGTCTTTGCTTTTATTATTTTCCGATCAATATGGTCAAGCCCAACGAGCACCTCAAGCGAAAACTTCCCAATCAGTTCTTTCACTTCAATGCATTTCATTTACGGACACCCCTTCACCCATATTGTCAAGCGTAAACGACTAAAGCCATCCTTTGGAGGCTTAGCTATCGTTTCGCGGAGATATATAAGTCATTTATAAGATAACAAACTTATAAATTCTTATATTTAAACAAAAATCGCCCCCGGCCTTGCCCATAGGCATAGTCGAGAGCAATCTTGGAACGATCTTGAAGTGTTCTATAATAGTTGCTGCATTATTTTAAAAGTTGAATACAAAGTCATCGTCGTTAAGTGGCTCCACGTGGATCGTGCGCACATAGCCGTTGCCTTTTTTGGAGAAGAAATCATGTTGCTTTGTATGAGTACTAATGCCGTTGAATACAATTGGGTTAACTGGCTCTTCTGGGAAATGAGGTTCAAAACCTAGATTCATCAGTGCTTTGTTCGCATTGTAACGAACATACGTTTTAACTTCTTCCTCAAGCCCAAGCGGACTATACAAATCGTCGGTATAAATAACTTCGTTTGCATATAGCTCGTCCAGCAAAGCGTAAACTTCGGTTGTTATCTCAGCTTTCTCTTCTGCCGTGAAGCCTTCGAACAATTCCTGAGCGAGTACGCCCACATAAAGACCGTGAATACTCTCATCACGCAAAATTAGATCGATAATTTCGCCGCTGCTCGTCATTTTGCCTTGGCCTGCCAAGTAAAGCGGGTAGAAGAAGCCGCTATAGAATAGGTAGCTCTCTAGAAATACGGAAGCAGCCATTGCTTTGTACAGTTCCTTCTCATTCGAAATATTGCTGTACCAAGTAGATACCAATTCCGCTTTTCTTTGAAGCTGCGGATTGCCTTCTACCCAAGCGAATATTTCATCAATCTCTTCACCAGAAGCAAGTGTCGTGAAAATGCTGCTGTAGGATTTCGCATGAATTTGTTCCATCATGGACATGAAAGAAAGCACCGCTTTGCGTTGCAAACCTTCAACATGCTCCAAAATTTTCGGCATGCCAATGCCGCCCTGTATCGTATCAAGTAATGTTAGACCGCCGAGCACATTTTTGTACAATGTGCGTTCAGCATCCGACATTTCCATCCAATCCATTTTATCATCTGATAATGGAATTTCTTCGTCCGTCCAAAATTGCATAACATTCTGTTGCCAGAATGTAAGCGTGAAATCATCGTCCGGGCGATTCCAGTTTACTGCCTTCATAATAGGTATGCTCCTTCTTCACTACGTAATCGTTCGTCCAACTAGCTTAGCTTATACTGCGCAGCTTGTGCATTCCTCTACGGAAAGGCGCTTCGTTCTAGTGTAATAGAGCGATTTAAGCCCCTTCTGCGCGGCATAGACGTAGAAGCGTGCCAGCTCGCGAGTTGTTACGTTGCTGTTAACATGGAGCACTGTCGAAATACCTTGATCGACATGTTGTCCAATTTCGGCAATAAGATCAATCAATTTAAACTGATTAATGTTGTAAGCCGATTTGTAATAGAAGAAATTATCCTGTGACAGGTAAGGCATCGGATAATACGTAGTTGAATTTGCGTACGTACGTGTTTCGATGTGCTCAACAATCGGCATTACGCTTGACGTCGCATTTTGGATGTACGAAATGCTTTGCGTCGGTGCAATAGCAAGACGATATGCATGATATAGTCCATACTGTTGTACTTTTTCTTTAAGAGCAGCCCAATCTTGCGGGGACGGGATTTCCATTCCCTCAAATAGTTCCATTACTCGCTCTGTTTTTGGACGGAAATCCGTCTCGACATAACGTGCGAAATATGTGCCTTTTGCATACTCTGAACGTTCGAATCCGTTGAAAGTAACACCGCGTTCTTTCGCAATTTCCATGCTTTGCTCAAGCGAATAATAGTTCATCATCATAAAGAATACACCTGCGAAGTCCCGTGCTTCATCGCTTTCGTAAGCGATTTTGTTTTTCGCTAGGTAACCATTTAAGTTCATTGCGCCCAGACCAACAGAATGGAGCTCTTCGTTCGCTTTACGAACTCCCGGAGCGTTATCGATCTTCGACAGGTCGCTTACTGTTGTAAGAGCTTCGATGCCTACATGCACCGATTCCTTCAATTTTTTGCGCTCCATCACGTTTACGATATTAAGCGATGCTAAGTTACAGCTAATATCGCGGCGGATAATATCATCCTGACCATAATCTTTAATTTCCGATGTTTCTTGCAGTTGGAAAATCTCTGTGCACAAGTTGGACATTTTGATGGAACCGATATCCTTAAGTGCATGAGCCATGTTCGCATTTGATTTGTTCATAATATATGGGTAGCCTGATTCAAGCTGAATCGAAGCGATTTTTGTCAACATGTCACGAGCGTTCATTACGCTCTTTTTGGTAACTTGATCATTAGCAAGAAGCTCTTCATACATTGCGTCCATATCCATGTCGTCCAAGTGCTGGCCGTACGCTTTATGAACAGAATGTGGGCCAAACGCAAATAAAGGTTTATTTTGAGCAGCAAGCTCGTAAAATTTATTAGGAATAATGAGACCGATAGACAACGTTTTAATACGTGACTTTTCGTCCGCATTGATTTTTTTGCAATCCAAAAACTCAAGAATATCCCAACCAAAGATGTTGTAGTAACCAGCACCGGAACCTTTACGTTGTCCCATCTGATCCGCATAGGAGAAAGCATCCTCCATTAGCTTAAGCACAGGCATAATACCTTTTGCTGCGCCCTCTACCCCTTTAATTGCCTCACCGCGTCCACGTAGCTTGGACAAATTGACAGCAACGCCGCCACCAATTTTGGACAGCTGCATACATGTGCCAAGAACGTAGTTTATAGAGTTCAAAGAATCGTCCATCTCAAGTAGGAAACAAGATACCATCTCGCCGCGGCGGCTTTTTCCTGCATTAAGAAACGTTGGAGTAGCCGGCTGTAGACGTTGCTCGATCATTGCTTCTGCGATGCGAAGCGCCTTATCAGCGTCGCCTTCACCCAGGTTCAAAGCGACAATTGCAACACGGTCAGCATACTGTTCCAAATACTGAGCTTTGTTATTCGTTTTCAAAGCATAATCTTTATAAAACTTGGAAGCTGCCATGTAGGATTGGAACTGGAAATCGCTGTTTGTTGTTAAATTATATACAGCTTCGACTTGGTCGTAAGTATATTTATCGAAGACGTTATCGTAGTAGTCATTGTCGATGAGGTAATTCAATTTATCACGAAGTGAATCAAACTTCACACTTTTTTCTTCAACTTCCTCCATAAAAGCAACTACAGCTTCTTTATCTTTCTCCAATTGATAAAATCCGTCCGCCCCGCGCTGCATTAATTCATTGTTTAATTCAATATGCTTCAATAGCCTGCACCCTCTCGACAAAATGTTGCGTATCTAAATTTGTTCCTGACAATTCAAACTTCAAAATGACAGGCACATCGTACTTTTCAGAAATCGTATCGGCACTTTTGGCAAAGCCTTTGCCCCAGTTGCGATTACCACTGGCTGACACACCGCGGAGCAATTGGTGGTTCGATTCCAAGAAGGAATTGACCTTCTCTGGCACCTGACCAAAACCAGTTGTATATGTGACTAACACAAAGGGCTCGTCCATTTGTTCCCGCTCGTCAATCGGTACTGCTCTCATATTCAGTTTCTTGATGAAACGTTTCACATTGCCTGTTTTTGAATCATAGACAAGTAGCACTACACGTCCGCTCCTCTACTGAATTTTTGCAATTAAAAAGCGCTTCTAACCGCTGCTTACGGCAGATGCGCAGGTTCACGATATGCCCAATGGCAAATCATTGAAAGCACTATAACCATCAATATGTAGTTGATGTTCTTGATTTTACATCAAGATATAGGTCTCGTCAATGAAAATTATAGATCTGTTCGGAATCGTTTTTTTTGACGCACTCGACTATTTTAACAGATAAGGCTATGATAGGATAGTGACATTATATAGCTTTATTGGAGGTTCAAATGGAGTCAAAATCAACGTTATCACATGCCAAATCGCAGCTCGCTCAGCTATTCCAAGATGCAGGATATAAACTTCCTGGATTGGTCGCATATATAGACGAGCTTGAACAAAGGAAGACACAATTAGAACAAGAAAACAGTAAACTTAAGAGTGCCTCCGCACGTCGAACAACACCTTCTTCTATGATGAACAGCAAGTTGATGGACGCACTTCGGGAGTAGCCAAAGACTCATATTATACATTAAACGAACCTAGTTTGTCATATATCTATTTTGTCGAGGGCATGCAGACATGAGTCGTAAGTCGTCTTGACGAGATTGCTTCAATTCGAATCGTATCTACATATAGTATGCTTATTCGACAAAAGTGATTGTGCTCAATCATCTCCATGAGGCCCAAATGTTCTATGCTCCTGCTTCATTCACCCACAACATAAATAAGGTTGTCTGTACGCGACAGAATCGCGCATAGACAACCTCTGACAAAAAAACAATCTATTTAATTGCGGCAAAGAACAATCGCTCTGATGAAGCACTGGCAGCCTTTAACTCAAAGTCTGCAAACCGCTCAACCGTACTAAATCCCGCACGACGCAGCGCAGCTTCGATCCAATCGGGATCATAAGCTCTCTGTAAATGAGTTTCCTCAAAACGATCAAACTTCATTTTCCCATCACGAGCAAATATCGTAAGATTATGTTCGATCTGGCAAAGCGATTCCTCAAAATCACAAGTCCAAATATACGCAATATCTCGTTCATCCAGCACAAAAGGTTGTTCCTCAGCATAACGGATCAATTGTTTCGGTGGATGCATGTCGAACAGGAATGACCCGCCGCTACGTAAAGCAGCGAAAGTGGCCTGGAAGGCAGATTCTATATCATCCTTCTCCGTCAAATAGTTCAAGCAATCGCAGAACGATATAACGGTGTCGACAGGTTCTGCCAATTCCCAGCTACGCATGTCCTGCTGCAACCACCTAATTGTACCTGCTCTAGGCCTGACGGCTTGCTGCGGTGCTTCGTCCCACTTACTCCGGGCTATCGCAAGCATGTCAGCGGATAGATCAATCCCGTATACATGAAAGCCAGATCTAGCTAGAGGAATAGAGAGACTTCCCGTACCACAACCTAGATCAACAACCGACTCCGGCATACCATAACGCGACCAGCTTGCTCTAGCGAAGCCAAGCCATTCCGCGTAAGGCATATCCTCCATGAGCTGGTCATACACTTTTGCGAATTGTCCGTAGGACTGGGTCACTCGCCTTCAGCTCCTTCAGTAGGTTCTGCTTGGGAA
The DNA here is from genome assembly GCF_022180385.2 of Paenibacillus sp. L3-i20. Taxonomy (GTDB): domain Bacteria; phylum Bacillota; class Bacilli; order Paenibacillales; family Paenibacillaceae; genus Pristimantibacillus. The sequence continues at coordinate 54,941 of NZ_BQME02000002.1, read as the reverse complement.
GCTTCCACCACTAAGTAGGTCCAACTACCCTTCTGCGTTACAAGTCCATCTCTCATCAATTTCCCAATCGCACGTTTGAACGCAGATTTACTGATGCCAAAACGCGACTTGATTGTATCAGCGTCTGTTTCATCGGAATATGGCATCCCGCCGCCCGGACGCTCTTTAAGAAATGCCAAAATTCGATCAGCGTCCTCAATACGACCTACTTCTTTCCGCTCAGTCATCGACAGATTAACTCGTCCATCTTCACGAACGAATGTAACCCTTGCACGAACACGCTCGCCAAGGCGAATGGACTTCGTTCTTTCTGAACTAGGAATAAGCCCATACACGCCAAAACCAACAACTCCGCCATCTATAATGACGAAGGAACCAAGCTGCAACGTTTTTGTTACCCAACCTTCAACCCAGTTGTTTTTCCACGTTTCTGGCGCATGGAACACTAATGGGGAAAGCTCTTCTTCATATGCAATTTTGGCGATGAGTCTGCCCTCTTTGTCATGCTTCATAACAACGAATACTTCATCTCCTGGAAGCGGACGGTATTCGATGCTCTCAGGAAGCTCAGATAGCGGAAGCAACAGATTGCGACCCAGACCCATCTCAAGGAAACATCCAAGCTTAGGATGCACATCAACGACGCGTAGACGCTTAAGCTCGCCTAGTTGTAGAAGCGGTGTTTTCATCGTAGCAGCAATTCTGTCCTCGGAGTCAAAATAAATAAATACTTTCACTATACTATTTATATTAGGCTTACCGCCTACTAGCTCGGTATAGTGAAGCAATACTTCATTTTCTTCATCAGTCAAAAAATAACCATAAGGCGACACTTCACGCGCAACTTTTAACGTAAGTGTAGTCCCAGCAATCAAACTCATACGAATTCCACAACTTTCGCATCGGACCAAAGACGTTCGATGTTATAGTATTCGCGCTCTTCTCTATGGAAGACGTGAACGACTACATCACCTAGATCGATTAGTACCCATCTTGCGGAGTTAGTCCCTTCGATGCTACGGATACGTACCCCACTTTGTTCTGCTTGCTTACGGATTTCCGTCATAATGGCAAGTACTTGAGTATCCGAGTTACCACTACAGATAACAAAGTAATCCGCAACCAATGAAATTTCTTTTAAATCTAAAGCAACAACGTTCGCAGCTTTTTTATCTTCAGCGGCTTCCACCACAATTTTCATTAAAGCATCTGATTGTACTGACATACTTTAACCTCCTTTTATCTCTTCAATTAATCCATTCCGTGCATCTATTGTAAGTGGATAAATACGTTTACCTTTGGCAATTAAGAAGCTGATTGTACCGTCTAGTCCAGCTAATACGGCTTCTTCCAAGTTGATCTCGCTCAACGCTCGAATAGCATCTACACCCGAAAAATCACGACCTGGCTCAATGTAATCGGCAAGCCAAACGATCTTCTCAAGCTTAGTCATACCTTTGCGCCCAGAAGTATGATAGCGAATGGCATCCAGCACACCGCAGTCCATAACTCCAAACTCGTTCTCAGCTACCCATGCACCAACTGGTGCATGCCAAAGTTCCTTATCATAGGCCAGCACTTCAATTGGCAAGTGGTTGTCTCTTATGACATTTCCTTGACGAACTGTAGGCCAGTATTTAGCAACATCATGCAGGATCGATGCAAGCTCTGCACGTTCAGCATCCTCGCCATAACGGTTAGCCAACACGATTGCGGTAGCCATTACACCTTCAGTATGCTTCCATCTCTTCTCTGGCATTTCCGCCTTGACCCGCTCAATCATACTATTGCGATCCATATAAGCCATGCCCCCTAATATACTGATAGACCTCATCAGGTAAGGAATAACGTACTGTTCGACCTAGTGCCAGTTTCTGTCGCAATTGTGTAGATGAAATACCTATAGGCGGCATCTGGGTGATGTGTAGTCGATCTCGCAAAAATGCCGGCAAAGACTCCAAGTCCATCGGATCTGATGGTCTTTCCAATCCAATGAAATGAACAATACACGCTAACTGATCAATACGATTCCACTTGGGAAGATCATTAATCCGATCAGAACCGATAATATATGAAAATGCGCAATCAGGATAAAGCGCCTGCAATTGCGTGACGGTATCGTATGAATAACTTACACCGCCTCGCTTTAGCTCAATGTCCATAACGCGAAAACAGTCATTGCTTTTAATAGCTTCCGCGACCATCTCATATCTTTCCTTGGCACTTGCACCCTGTGCATTGTCCTTCAAAGGAGAACCTGCAGTTGGGATGAACCAAACTTCATCCAAGCCGCATTGATCTCGAGCAGTTTCGGCTGCAAGAAGATGACCTATATGAATGGGGTCGAAAGTTCCGCCCATAATGCCAATCTTCCTCACATCACCCAATCCTCCTACTTGCTTTTTGGAAGCACAATTGTTTTGTAGTCTTTGGATTCCTTATAAAGCACGATCGTTTTGCCGATTACTTGAACGAGCTCAGCACCAGCTTTAGATGCGATTTCAACACCAATTTCCTTCGGATCATCAAGGCAGTTATTAAGCACGGAAATTTTCATCAATTCTCTCGTCTCAATTGCTTCTTGAATATGACGTACTAGATGGTCGTTAGTCCCACCTTTGCCGACTTGGAAAATAGGTGATAAATGATGAGCCAGTGAACGTAAATGTCTTTTTTGTTTGCCTGTTAGCATAAGTGAACATCCTTCTTTCGTTTGCTTCATTCTTATATAATGGTGCTGCTCTGCTTCGTGCTTTCTACACTTGGAGCGATTCAAGCACCGTTTCTCTCATTGCTGCTACTGGGGCATTCTTACCTGTCCAATACTCAAAGGCATATGCACCTTGGTAGATGAACATGCCGAGGCCGCCATGGATGATGCATCCATGAGCTTCGGCTTCTTGTAGAAATGTTGTCTTGAGCGGATTATAAATCAAATCGCTAGCTACTGCTCCCCGCTTCATCCACTCGCCTCGAATCGGTGATTCCGACACATTCGGAAACATACCTACGGATGTCGTATTAATAACGATATCCGCCCCTTCACAAAGGGCTTCCAGTTTGTCGTTAGACGAAGCGACCAACTTCACAGAGCCGCCATCAAGAGAGGCTACTAGTTCCTCCGCCTTCGAAGACGTACGATTCGTTATCGTAATTTCTGATGGATTCTCTTGGAGAAGAGCGTACGTTATACCGCGGGCAGCACCGCCTGCACCAATAACAACAATTTGTTTGCCTGCTATATTGGGCGCTGCCTCTTCCTTAAGTGAACGAACATAACCAATGCCATCTGTATTGTAGCCGACTAAACGTCCATTATCATTAACAATGGTATTGACTGCACCTATTGCTTTTGCACCTGCATCAATATCGTCCAAAAGCTCCATTATTGGCAGCTTATGAGGAATCGTTACATTCACACCGCGAATACCCATCGCTCTTATTCCCCGCACGAAATCGCTAAGTGTATCCATTGTCACATGAAATGCCATATAAACGCCGTTTACTCCAGTCTCCTTAAAAGCACGATTCATCATTATTGGCGATTTTGAGTGCCGAATTGGATCACCGATTACCCCATACAGAACCGTATGACTATCGACACGCCCGTTAGTCATCTCCCACATAATAGCCGCTCCCCCTTCTGCCGTCGCAACAAGCGCAAGGATTAAATCATGGAATCACGCAACATTACTTTAACGCCTTTTGGCGCATAAACATCAATTAGCGCTCCGTACATGCCATTTACCTGTATCCATCCTAGCCCTGCAATGAACACATCCTGCTTCTGCCCTTGCTTTACTCGCAATGAATGTCTTGTCCACTCTGGAATTTCTGCAAGTTCTGCAACTGTTGGGGAGCCTAACAGCTCACCTTTATGATTTTCATAAAGCTCATCAGCACGTTCCATCTTCGTACGGTGGACATTAAGCGCATTAGAAATATAGAAGGTAAAGGATTGACGTTCTCCCTCTACAAAATCAAAGCGAACTAAACTTCCAATAAATAGAGACTGTTTTTCATTAAGCTGATAAACAAGCGGCTTAATTGGCTTGTCCGGAAGAAGCGTACCCAGGAAACTGCGCGGCACAACTTCTGTCATTCTGCTCGTATATACAATACCAGGCGTATCAATAATTGCCTTTCCATCTTCAAGCGGAATATAAACAGCATCAAGAGTCGTTCCCGGATATCTCGAAGTCGTAAGCTCACGTTCCATATCGCTATAGTCCCGGATGAGACGATTAATCAACGTTGACTTGCCGACATTAGTCGCTCCCACGACATAAACATCACGACCGTTGCGATGACGCTCAAGCGCATCGATAACATGTTCAAAGCCCATATTGCGCTTAGCACTGCAAAGAATAACATCAATCGTTCTTAGCCCTTGTGTCTTAGCTTGCTGCTGTACCCAATTGCGAATACGATTCGTATTCATTCCTTTTGGAAGCAAGTCAATTTTGTTTACGACAAGGAGAACTGGATTGTTACCAACGAAACGCTGCAATCCTGATATCAAGCTGCCTTCAAAGTCGTACAAATCGACGATATGGACAACCAAACTGTTTGTTGTACCAATGCTGCCAAGCAGCTTTAAGAAATCATCTTGGTCAATAGCCACTGATGACGCTTCATTATAATGTTTGATTCGGAAGCATCGTTGACAGATGATCGGCTCTCGCGAAATAGCGGACTCTGGAATGTAACCCGCATCTTCAGGTTTATTGGATTGTATCTGAGCCCCGCACCCTGCACATGATGCTTTCGATTCACCTAGTTGTTGTTCCTTCACTTCTTTTCCTCCTCATACCACAAACCGCGCTTACGAAGTATCGTTAGCACGAACCGTTCAATAAATCTATTTACGAGTGTCATCTTACCCTCATCTGCTGGAGCGACCGGAGCTACAAGTATCGTATATAACCCCATGCGATTTCCCCCAAGCACATCAGTCATCATCTGATCTCCCAGCATAACCGTTTGGTCAGCCGGCAAATCCATAATAGCAAGCGCTTTGCGGAAAGCCCTTTGAATCGGCTTTCTTGCTGCGTGGATAAATGGAATACCCAGCGGCGCTGCGAAGTTGCCCACTCGCGTCTTATTATTGTTGGATACAATAACCACTTTGAAACCGAGCGAGCTTACATGATCCAGCCACGAGACTAGCTCAGGTGTTGCTAGCGGTTCCTTCGCACCAACAAGTGTATTATCTAGATCGGTAATAATACCTCGCACTCCTCGTGAGGAGAGTTCATCCAAATCAATTTCGTAAACCGAATTAACACGTAAATTCGGTAACAATCTTTCGAACATAACAACTATCCCTCTGCTTTCTGCCTGCTATCTTACGAAACTATACCATATAAACTAAATTTGTTGCAAAGAAATACCGACCATCAGACAACCTGACGGTCGGTAATTAATTACAGTGCTTCCCTTCAAGGAGAACTACTTCAGCTCGTTCATCAAGTATCGTACTTTAGTAACGAAACGGTCTGTCTCTTCCTTAGAAGCGATCTCAGCCCCATATTTGGCCTTTTCGAAATCCTTTAATACGATTTGGAAGTCGTTTCTTAACCGATTATAACTTCCCGACCATCTTGTTACTGCTTCTCTAAGCGTCTCATGCTCATCTCGCCGGAGACCCCTTTTTTTGCAAATACGAAGTAAACGCGTCGTTTCTACCACAATTTGATCATTCGTACTATAAGAACCTGTCCTAAGTCTAATCCACACTCCTGCGAGATCACGACGACGAATTATAAGTAGCACCACAACGCCAAGTACGAACACTGACGCCGCAGCCCAAAGCAATGCCTTGCTGCCTGTAAAGTTTGCATCGGCAACCTTTGTTACTCCATCCGCTTCATTAACTGCAACATCAGGAACAATAACTTCCTCCCCTTCCGGCATTGAGTAAGGGAAATTAAAGCCAGCCGTTGCTTCGAATGGAATCCAGCCATAACCTTCGAAATAAATTTCGACCCATGAGTGAGCGTCGGAGTTGCGAACGGTGTACGTACCTGCTTGTTGTGAATCTAATTCTGCGCCAGTCATTACATCTTCTGGAGGAGCACCTCTGTCACGCGGCAATGAGCCAGGCGAGAAGCCCTTGACCCATCTTGTCGGCATATCCAATGTTCTTGCCATAACAGCCATTGCTGTTGAGAAATAATCACAGTAACCTTCCATTAATTCGAACAGGAATTGGTCTACAAAATCGAGACTCATTCCCGTTAACTTCGAACTATCAGGCTTATTTGTATACGTATACGTCGTTCTTAAGTAGTTTTCCAACAGCTTTGCTTTATCATAATCATTCGTGCCTGCTGCGGTAACTTCCAACGCAAGCTCCCGAACACGAGCAGGCAATCCATCTGGAACGGTTGTATATTTATGCTCTATATTCGCCGTACTAGGAATAGCCGCTTCAACCTTCCGCAAACCCTCTTCGTCTAAAACAGTAACGGTCGACGTTAAGGAATAGATCGTAGGGTAACTGATGTCCTTATTCCAAATTAGTTCCCAATTACTAGGCAGCCATGTTAGTCCTGCCGGAATTGCTTCGCCTTCGCTGCCAATCCAGTTCACTTTGGATATCGGTGCTGCACCGAATAAAACAGGGTATGGATCATTACGAACCATTGTAACAATTTGTTCCACTTCAATCGTCTCAGCAAGACTTCGCTCATTTCCTTCATTTAACGCTACGTCCTTCTGTACGAATTGTGCCGACAGCTCGGCAGGAAAAATACTAAACCATCCACTACCCGTGTAGGTTTCTTTTGTTTCACCGCGCCAATAACTTTTTTGTGATGTAGTAACGGTCATCATCGGTGAAAAATCAAAATCGAAGCCCCCGCCTAATATCGAATCATTACGACTATAACCGGAGCTTGCATTAGCGTCAGGGAATAGGGTATCTTCATCAATAATTGCTTTTTCTCCAAGAAAGACTTGTACCTCTTCACCTCTAGCATTTTTCCAAATGGTATAAGGATCTTGAAGAAGCGGTGCAATTGTAGGTACATTAAGAGAAAAAACCATAAGCAATGACAGAACGATCAAAGCAGGTGTCACCACTCTGATAGGATACTCCAGCAATCCTTTCCAGCTTTCAGGATGCGTTCGTTGAAGCTTATCAAGATGATTGAATAATAGCCAAACTAAGCCAGTGAACACGACAAGTGCAACATTATCCCACAACCAAATCGGAGTAAATGAATCTGCAATTGTTAGTAACAGCACTCCTGTTCCAATTACTCCGAACATCCTAACTCTTGTAACTGCCCAAGTACTTAATAGAATATAAATAACTAATAGGGCAAGGCTTATCCAAATGAAGGGATCCAATTGAGGAATCGTATGCTCAAACCACCAACGTAACTTCCCCATTTTTTCTGGAGCGATAGGCAGCGGCTCTATTCTTGCAAAATTGAATGTGACTGCTATTGCCGCAACAAGTTGAATACTCCATTTAAAAATACGCATACGCATTGGTAATAGAATATCAATAAGCAGAGCAATAATTAGAGTATAGTTTGCAATCTTGAAACTTTCTGGCCACCAATAATCTTCAAATATTTGTATGCTTCCGAGCATAATGATGGTGATAAAGAGGGCTACAAGTCGTGTATACCATCCCTTGCCAAAGTAAGCTAGAACTCCAATCATGGGCTTCTTCATGCAATACCGCTCCCTTCCATCACAGCAGGAAGCTCCTGCAACTGCCGAATGTTATAAACGACCCAGCCTCTACTTTGAATGATTTGACGCCACGCGACATCTCCGCTAATTTTGCTAGCCTCAGAGCCGATATGAAGCAGACATGGTGTAACGCCCTTACGTGACAACCACTCCATGCTTTGAATAATTTGGCTCCCCGTATCAGCGGAAATAATAATAGCGAAACTTCCACCCTCTACTACTGAGTCAGCTCTTTGGAGAGATGTGTAGATAGGATGGGGAGCATCAGCATCAACAAACGTTAAATGCTTCATCACAAGATTACGTTGATCTATACCCGACTTTGGCGGCAACATAGTCATCTTCTCACCTATCGAAAGCAGCCCCATCGCTGTATCGTCTCTCGATCCATGCTCAATAAAAGAAGCTGCAACCGAAACGGCAAGCTCAAATCGATCCTTCATTGATTTATCAAGGGCTGGTAGATGACGATCCAGAATTAGTAGTGTGCGGGGCAGTGATTCCCGCTCGAACGCCTTTGATTTCCACTGTCCCGTCTTTGCAGTTGCGTTCCAATGGACACGGGACAATCGGTCACCATACAAATATTCTCGAACCCCGTTTATTTGTGTCGTTTCCTTCGCAGCACGAGAAGCAGTAGCATGTGAATATGGTCCTCTAATGCCGCGTTGAAATCCACTCCATTGTCTCAGTGGAACTGTTTGTGGAAGAACACTGAATACCGATTCCGATCGGAAGTTGCCGGAATGTTCGAAAAGCCCGAACACATCATAAGAAAGACATTCTGTATTCTGAAACCGATACTCTCCACGTTGAAGTGGAGGTGTACGATACATAACAGAGCCAGACCGCTTCCAATTCGGTATAAACGACGTTTCAAAACTAAGCTCCTGACCATTATGCCTCAGCATCCCGTCACGCACGATAACGTATGGAAGCGGATAAAAGCCCGGTATTCTAACATTCAATTGTACATCAACAGAGGAACCTGCAGTAATTGACCCATGCGCTGCTGATCCCTGACTCGAATAGTTTCTCATTCCAGATACACCTGCAATACCGCTCCAGCGCCCTAACCCCAAATAAATTAGTAATAAATTGATAATAATAAATAACATTAACGCCGTCTTGCCGCCTTGGAATAATAAATAAAATAAGCTGCATGTATAGACGACAGCGATAAACTGCCAACGTATTTTCTTAGCCCTCGTGGCCTTCATTGGATCAGCGCTCTAGCCGAACAGGCACTTTCGTATTTTGAATAACTTGCGATATGATATCGTCAGTATGTAAGCCATTCATCCTTGCTTCTGTGCGAAGCAATATCCGATGTGATAGTACAAATGGAGCTAGCATCTTCACATCGTCTGGTGTTACATATTGGCGTTCACGCAAAAATGCGCTTGCCTTCGCAGCACGTGTAAGCGCTAGTGCTGCCCTTGGACTTGCACCAAGCATGACATGAGCGTGTTCGCGTGTACCTCTTACTAGTCCTACTATGTATTTCCCGATAGCATCGTCAATATGAATCTCTTCCACTTGCTTTTGAATTTGAATCATATCTTCAATATTTACTATAGGCTGAATACGATCTGATGGATGGTAGCTTTCTTTTGAAGTAACCATACGTTGCTCATCCGCTTCACTAGGATAACCAAGCGACAATTTCATCATGAAACGGTCAAGCTGAGCTTCAGGCAATGTGTAAGTCCCTTCAAATTCAATTGGATTTTGTGTAGCTAGCAAAACAAATGGCTGAGGCAACTCATATGAATCTCCATCAACCGTCACATGACCTTCTTCCATCGCTTCTAGTAGAGCAGATTGTGTCTTCGTAGTTGCGCGGTTAATTTCGTCAGCTAATAATATATTAGTCATCACAGGCCCAGGACGGAACATAAATGCTTCCTGCTTTGGATGATAAATGGAAACACCTGTAATATCGGTAGGTAACAAGTCGGGGTTACACTGTATACGTCGGAATTGACCGCCGATCGTCTTTGCTAACGCTTTCACAAGCTGCGTCTTGCCAGTGCCTGGCACATCCTCTAGCAACACGTGACCACCTGCCAATACTGCGATCAATAATCTTTCAATTTCGTCATGTTTCCCCAGAATACAAGTATCTAAGTTTCGTAGAATTGAAGCGCATAATTGCATGTTAGTCGTTCGGATGTCCATTACATAACCTCCCGGATTGTGTTCACAACAAGTGCCTTAATAGTACTATTTTACAGTAATTCAATCAACATGCACACATGCTATCATTCCAAAAAAAATTGGAGAATCCCACAGGATTCTCCAATACGTGCAACTTTTACCCCTTTGGTCTTACGACTAATGCTGCTAGAAACGAAAAGATAATCGCTGCTGATACTCCAGCACTAGTGACTTTGAAAATTCCTGAGATGACACCTATCCAGCCTTGGCTATGCAATTCAGTCAACGCACCATGCACAAGCGCATTACCGAAGCTTGTAATGGGGACAGTTGCGCCCGCACCAGCAAATTTAATCAACGGTTCATACAGTCCGAAACCGTCCGCAATCGCTCCAATAACAACAAGCGTTGCCATCGTATGCGCTGGTGTCAGCTTCACTACATCAAACATAAGCTGCCCTGCTACACAAATGGCTCCGCCAATAAGAAAGGCCCACAAAAAAATCATGGCTATTCCCCCCCTCCTGCAGCAATAGCAACCGCATGAGCAATACATGGAATGCTCTCGCCTTGCTGAAACGATAAAGGGGATAGCAGCGCACCCGTCGCTACAACAAGAACGCGCTTAAGCTCCCCTTTCTTAATCCGTTTCAACAAATGACCGTAAGTCACTACAGCGGAACATCCACAGCCGCTTCCTCCTGCCTGAACCTTCTGTTTCTTTAAGTCATAAATCAAAAGTCCGCAATCGTTAAAAACAGTATTGTCCATTGGCACTCCGTTCTGGAGCAGCAGTTCCTTCGCTATTGGATGTCCGACCCCTGCCAAGTCCCCAGTAACAATTAAATCGTAGTCCCCTGGTGAGCGGCCTGTATCGTTGAAATGCGCTTGAATCGTATCTACAGCTGCCGGAGCCATAGCTGCCCCCATATTAAATGGGTCCTTTATACCAAGATCAACGATCTTCCCTATGGTCGCGCATTCAATGACAGGTCCATCACCCGAAGCTGCTAAAACAGCAGCGCCTGCTCCGGTCACCGTATATTGAGCTGTTGGCGGCTTTTGGGAACCATATTCAGTCGGATAACGGAATTGCTTCTCCACCGTACAATTGTGACTGCATGTTCCTGCTAATACATAGTTGGCAGAACCGCTGTCCACCAGCTGCGCTGCCAGCGCCAACGTCTCCATCGACGTGGAGCAAGCACCAAATACTCCGATATACGGGACACCAAGCGCTCTAGCTGCAAAGGTATTACTAATAATTTGATTCATCAAGTCTCCGCCAATATAAAACTGAAGTTGGCTCTTATCAAGCCCTGCATTCTGAATCGCAAATTCAGAGGCCTGCTCCAAAATTAATCTCTCCGCTTTCTCCCAGCTCTTCTGCCCCATATCGAGTTCTGGATGCACAAGATCAAATTCCGCGGCGAGCGGTCCCTCTCCTTCATCGGGTCCAACAACTGTTGCTGCGCCAATAATGACCGGTTTGTTGTTGAACCACCACGACTGCTTGCCCATCAACATGTCATTGCCCTCCGGTACCTAAAATTAGATGAGCGATACCAACGAAGAATGCAGCTACCGTCCCGTATACAATAACCGCTCCAGCCAGCTTGAACATATTGCCGCCAACACCTAGAACCAATCCTTCACTACGATGCTCTATCGCAGCTGAACACATCGAGTTGGCAAAGCCAGTGACCGGAACAGCTGATCCAGCCCCAGCAAATTGAGCTAACTTGTCGTACACCCCTAGACTCGTCAAAATAACAGAAATTAATATTAATACAGCAACCGTAGGATTACTGGCTTGCTCTGGTGTCATTTTCATCAAATGAACGAATAGCTCCGTAATAACTTGTCCTACTACACAAATCGCCCCGCCTATAAGAAATGCCTTGAGACAGTTACCCAGAATTGAACGGGGAGGCTCCTTTTCTTTGGCAAACGCTTGATATTCTTTTGGTGACATCGACATTTTTTTGTAACGATTAGCTTTTGGGCCATTAGACGCCATTTGTACTTCCTCCTTCGCCGTTGCAGTGTTCAATTCAAATTGTGTTATGACACGACGTTTCTTTCGAATACATTATTTGTAGTTTGCTGTGACGTTATGCCAACAAAAAAAGAATCGTCCATTACCGACTGTCCGGCTGAACGATTCTTCACACGTAATTACTACAATCCCGCTGCGGTAAACACACGATTGAATGCTGTCTTAGATCTTTGAGCAAGTTGGAGGGGAGATTCTGAGGGAGCTTGTCCATTCAAAACTTCCTGAGACACCGCTCCGTTATAACCAATTGTCCGGAGTCCTCTCAAAAATCCGGTCAAATCAATAACGCCTTCCCCTGGATAGATACGTTCGTTATCAATAACCTCTTCTACTGGCACATTTGGTGCGTCATTAATATGCACATGTACGATCTGTTCCGCTCGCAGAGATTCAATGTCAGCAACATTCATGCCGGTCGTATACCAATGATACGTATCTAGAAGCAGGCCAACATTATTTTCTCCAATCGCTTGAATCAATGCCACTGTCTCCTCCATCGTCCAAATAAATGGATGTTGCCACCTCGTACGCAAGTGGTGCGGACCTACAAATTCAAGCCCGAGTCGAATACCATATATATTTAATAACTGGGCACAATATCGTAACCGACGTGTTGCAATGGCCATGAAGTGAGCTGATTTCTGATCTGTTGATGGCAGAATGTATGTGCAACAGCGGGTACATCCGACTGCTTTAGCTGCAGCAGCGTAGGCTGTAAGTTTCTGAAAGTCTTGTAAGAACTGCTCCTCTGACGCTCGCCATTCCACCGGCAAACCAAACGAACCAACGATAACTCCATTCGATTCCAAAAGTTGACGAGCACCTTCTACGCTGCAACGCTCCGTCAAGGACAATACATCCAAATCGACAGTCTGAAAGCCGAACTGACTAGCTAATTCAATTAACCGTCCTTCATGTTCAATTGCACCCAATCCTGCACTTGTTAGCCCTCTTAGCATAAAGCATCACTCCTCCCCCTCACATTCTATTTACTCATATCCCAGTTCAATATCACTTCATGCCCCGTGCGGGATGACTCATAAATTGCATCGAGAATTAAGTTGTTTGTATAGCCAGAAAGTACAGATGTAATGGGCTGCTTATCTTCTTGGATACATGTAAGAAAGTGACGGCTAAGTCGAATACGTTCACCCTCATCATTTTCAGGCTTACTAATCACTGTATCAATAGGTCGATCGAACTTCTCCGTAAGCAGCTTGCCCGTAGCTCCCTTGTAGCTCGCACCACCTTCTGTACCCATGAGATGAACGAATGGTGTATTATCCGTATCCATATGGATAGCCCAGCTCACTTCAAGTGATAGGGAACTGCCATCTTCCATTTTGATAAGCGCAGTTGCCAAATCTTCAACGTCATAAATACCATTCCAATCCGGCTTGCCCCAAGTACCGATTCCTTTTTTGTTTGGTCCAAACTCGGCATAAGTAGCACCAAAGACCGATACTGGCTTTGGATTCCCCATCAAATAAAGCGCTAAATCCAGCATATGCACACCAATATCGATTAATGGGCCACCCCCAGATTGATCCATACGGGTAAACCATGTACCCCATCCCGGAATCCCTTTACGTCTGAACCAACCTGCCTTCGCTGTATAAATTTTGCCTAGCTCGCCACGATCAATTTGCTCCTTTATTTGCATTGAGACTGACTCCCACCTCATTTGGTGAGCAACCATAACAACACGATCCGATGATTCGCTAGCTTTAACGATGCCGCGGGCCGCTTCACCGCTTATCCCCATTGGCTTCTCAAGGAGTACATGTTTGCCTGCCTCAATGGCTGCAATGGCTAATGGTGCATGAAATTGGTTCGGTACTCCGATAATGACCGCATCTATATCATCACGCTGAATCAATTGCTCAGGAGTTGACGTTACATTTGGAATACTATATTGTGCTGCTTTCTCCTTAGCCAATAGCTGATTGGCATCTGTAACAGCTATAATTTCACATTGATCCGATAGCTTGGAAAACTGTTCAATGTGAACACCTCCAATATTTCCTGCTCCGATAACACCAATTTTCACTTTATTCCCGTTAACCATAATGCGCCTCCTCGATTAGTTCTAGATAGCATAGCATTTTGAAGCATTCGCTTTATGGTCTTTATGTTAAAATAAATGGAATGAGAAATCGTGCTTGTTTTTCGGAAAACATCTCATTTCTTCGAAGGAGCCGTTTATATATGACCTATTTTCCAGATTACTTGAAAACGTATCCAAATATGAATACCGTTAGCCCGCTACATATCAGTCTGAATCGCCTGCCTCACGGATTTCGAGCGCATCGGCATGATTTTTTAGAGTTTTCGTATGTTATTGAAGGAACAGGCTCTGAATCCATTAACGAAACAAAACATCCCATGTCTCTTGGCACATTTACCTTTGTTCTTCCATATCAAATACATGAGCTATTTACCAAACCAGGTAGCTCACTTCACTTATACAATTGTATGTTCGGCATGGATCTATTAATGGAATCCGGGTCGAATGAGGGATTGTTAGCTTTAATCGAGCGACATGGGGCTCCATCATTTATTCAACTTCATGGAGCAGCAAATGATCATATGCGACTTTTGGTTGAGGATTTGTATAAGGAGTATAACGGCAATCTTCCATGGAGAAACATTATGTTGCAACAGAGGTTAAAAGAAATATTAGTTTTTTTTGATCGTGAGCGGAATAAATTAGCTCCTGAAATTGGGCAGATGACAACAGAAAGTAAACGCAGTGCTTCGGTATGGCCGATTATTCATTATATTCATCAGAATTACCAGGATGAGCTGACCTTGTCCACCTTGTCGATAAAATTTGCAATGAGTGTGTCTCGAATTAGTGAAGTTATTAAAGAAACGACGGGGCAAACTTTCCTGCACTTCTTGCGCGATTTGCGTATTCGCCATGCTTGCAGCTTGCTAGCCTCTACAGAAATGAGTGTATCGGAGATTGCGATGGAGGTTGGCTACGGATCATATACTACTTTTTCGCGTGTATTTCGGGAATGCAAAGGGATGGTACCGAAGGATTATCGTAGATTAAAGATGAAAGGACAGGAAGACCCTACCCTCTAAGCGCAAGCCGAAACTTTGGTAAATGAAGCTTCGGCTTGTGCCCTTTACGGGTCAACCACTCCAATGAATGATCGAACTAACTGTAAGCACGACCACAAAAACGCCATACAAAACGATTGAAATGATTCTGGCTGTACGCCTGCTCATAACCCCGCCCCTTCCTGCATTCACATAGATCTCTTTCATCTATCCTATGCAAACCGAGACGAATGCGGAGCTTGTTCATCATATTCCAACCAGTAAGAAAGTTACAGTTTTATTTTCCGATTCATCAAAAACACAGTGCCGTAAATGAGCGCGGTCATAACAGCCCCCTCAAACAACAGCACCAGCCATCTAACTCCGTCAAATGGGGTCACATCCCACGTCATTGTACCGTCAGCAGCTTCCGTCAGTTCCAATGTTAAAAAGCCAAGATATTGAGTTGAATTTACGGAATCCGGAAAAATAAGCCATGCCATGTACGGCATTGCTATAAACATCGCAAGACAGACGACAATACCAAGAAACGTTCCTCCTCTGCCTTCAACCGTCTTGCTGAGGGTGATGCTGAGGAAGATCATTAACGTAGTAATAAGCGTTCCCCAACCATAAGAGACAGCTATACTTGCGAGTTCCATAAAGGCAAAATAATTCAAATCAAATAGGTGCATCGTTTTTTCTTCGCCAAAGATCATCTCTATTATTGAAGCATGTGCAACAAATATAAGAGCAATCACTAATTGAATGAGGAACAGTAATATGATTGGTGCAATGATCGTATACAGGGTAGGTAATGGGAGCAATCTGCGACTGTATGCTTTAATATTGTAATTAAAGGTCTGACATGCCATCAAGAAAGCCAGAAAAGCACTCATAGCATACAAAAGAATCGAAATCACACTAATAAAGTCAACATCCCAATCCTTTAACCAGCCGGCAGTCGTGAATGCAACTTGAATAAGAAGCAATATAACTAACGCCGCCAATATGACGCTTGCATTCCGCTTCCAATCATATTTAAGCAGCTTGATCATTCCGCATACACCTCTTTAAACATATCGACTACGCTTTTGCCATACGTCATTCGAATTTGATCAACTTCCTCATGCATAGCCAGTTTACCATTTTTGATAAATGCTACCTCATCAAAGATTCGTTCAATATCACTAACCAAGTGGGTCGTAATAATTAAACAGCTCTCTTCATTATAGTATTGAACAATGGCATCCAATATTTTCTCCCGAGCTACCGGATCTACTCCGCCAATAGGCTCATCAAGCAAATAAAGCCTTGCATTTCGTGACAACGTTAACGTTAATTGCAGACGTTCATTCATGCCCTTTGACAATGAACTAATCTTGTCACGACCGTTAAGCTGCATAAATGATATCATTTCTTTCGCTTTGGCTGTATCGAAGTCTGCATAAAAATCGGTAAAGAAAGAGATGGCATCTTGCACACGCATCCATGGCTCTGTAAGTGGTTTATCAGGCATAAAGGCAGTCATCGCCTTCGATTGCATGCCGACAGGTTCCCCGCAAATACGTACAATACCAGAAGCAGGTTCAATCAGCCCAGAAGCAACTTTCATCAACGTCGTCTTACCGCTGCCGTTGCTGCCAAGCAGTCCGATAATGCGGCCTGGTCCGGCTTTGAAGGATACTTGATCCAGTGCTTGCTTCGCACCGTATCGTTTGGAGACGGACGACAACTCCAGAATGGGATGCATGTTACACTTCCTCCTTGTTTCTTGGATCTGAGTTGACTGAGTCAGTTACTAGTGTAATTATATCATGTTTACTAAACCCTAGCTCCTTCATCCCAACCACAAATCGATCCAACAGCTCGCCCGCCATTTCCTTCTTAATACGCATTATTGTTGACTCCTTATCAGTCACGTATCGACCTAGCCCCCGCTTCGTCTCCACTATTCCTTCCCGCTCCAACTCTTGAAAGGTACGTTGTATCGTATTCGGATTAATTTGCAGTTCAAGCGCCAGGTCCCGTACTGACTCTATCTTGTCTCCGGGACCCAGCTTACCAATAATAATTTGTTTTTTCATATAGTTCATAATTTGTAAATAGATTGGTAAATTATTATCGAACTCGATAGTCACAATGGGCTATGCTCCTTTTTGATGCCCCGCTGCTCCCAGCATTAGGAAACATCACGTTTTCTAAATGTGACAAAGCTTGCTGCCAAAGCAACTACCACATATACACAAATGACAACGATGGAGAAAGTAAGCGACATTCCTTCCAAGATATGTCCTCCATCTCTGTAATTGGACAAATCTACATGTGGCAATAACGTATACTTAAGAATTGGGTATTTTGTCATAAGCATTATGAGTAATCCAGGTAACATCGTGCTAAACATCGATATACCAATTGTTGCACCGCTAGATTTAGTTAACACACTAATCATAAAAGTAATTGTAACAAATATTAATGTATAAATGGTCAAATACATAATATTTTGTGCAATATCGCTCCAAGTCGATGTGCCGCCATCAAAGCCTAACACTATCGCACCGCATAGTAGAGCCAAAACAGTTGTTACTGCAATTAGTGAAAGTGAGAACAACACGGCAATAATATATTTAGAAGCTAATATTTTGTTCCGGCTCTGAGAACGAATAAGCAACAGCTTAATCGTACCAAATCGGTATTCTTGAGGGAAGATGCCTGACACAGCTATAATAGCTAATATTGGTAATAATATACCTACAGTACTCATCGATACAAAGAAACTCACAAAATCAAGTGCAGAACCATCATCAAGTAAAGAGGTGTTGTGGGTTACATAAGTTACGATAGCAACATACAGCGCTAAAATTCCAAAGTAAATAAAAAACGATTTTTTCTTAGACATTTTCAACCATTCATTCGTTAACAATCCGCCAAATTTAAGCAATGCGGTTCCCCTCCGTCCATTTCATAAACTCATCTTCCAGTGTTGATTTCAGTTCTTCTAGACGATATATATCAACGCCAGCATTTGTTAGAGCCTTTACAACTGAAGGGATTTCTTCATGCTGCAAAGTAATATGGATCCGTCCATTCCCAGCTCCGCTCTCTT
Organism: Paenibacillus sp. L3-i20; assembly: GCF_022180385.2. Classification (GTDB taxonomy): domain Bacteria; phylum Bacillota; class Bacilli; order Paenibacillales; family Paenibacillaceae; genus Pristimantibacillus. The sequence goes on along the minus strand of NZ_BQME02000002.1, from coordinate 36,855 downwards.
TCTCTACCTTCACACCAGCTTGACCTTTAAGCAATTCCGTAGTCTTTTCTACGTTACTTACTTGCAATGACAAAGTAACTTGTGGTTCTGATTGTTTCTCTTCACCAATCGAACGAACCGTTACTAGCTTACCTTCCTGTATAACGACAACGCGGCTACACATTTGTTCCATCTCGGAGAGCAAGTGACTAGATACAAGAACAGCAATGCCTTCCTTCTCAGCTATTTCCTTCATATATCCACGCATCTCGCGAATACCTGCAGGATCAAGACCGTTTGTCGGCTCATCCAAAATGAGGACAGATGGATTATGCAGCAAAGCTTGTGCAATACCAAGACGTTGTCTCATTCCAAGTGAATATGCCTTAACCTTTTTGTCTAATGCCAGCTCTAGACCAACAAGTTTCGATACTTCCATGATTCTTGCTTCTGTAACGCCCTCTGACATACGCATATATTGCTTTAGATTATCCATACCAGTCATATAGGAGTAGAATTCAGGATTTTCGATAATTCCTCCAACATGACGAATCGCCTTCTCGAAATTGTCACGGATGCTATAGTCGCCAATTCGGATATCCCCTTCTGTCATACTGATCAATCCAACAATCATACGAATCGTCGTCGTTTTGCCGGCTCCATTTGGTCCAAGCAGTCCAACAATTTCACCCTTTGACATTGTAAAAGATAAATCATTGACTAACGTCTTTTTGCCAATTCGCTTCGTTACTCGATCTAACTGAAGAACAATTGAAGAAGCTGATTGTGTTGCTGTTTTCATCCCTCATAACCTCCGTATATTAATGTTTTGGTGTGTGTTAGTGTCTTAATGTGTTGGTGTCTTAGTTACATAGTACACTAGAACTTTGACATTGTAAAGCCCAACTTTTTTGTTTATTTTTTACAAACTGTTTCAGTAGAAGTTCAAAGGGGTAATTAGGTATATCATTAAATAAAGGGGTGATTGAAATGACAACACCAGGACGTAATGTTGACATTGAAGAACGCCAAATACAGAAAAAATCTGATTCCAGCAGAGTAATCTCTACATTTATTAAATACACTGCTTACTTGCTAATCTTTTTTGGAACGCTGTATTTCTTAGCCAACTACGTGTTTCCGATGTTCTAATGCCTTAAGTAAATGGGCAGTCTCAAAAGTAGATCATTCTACTTGAGACTGCCCATTTTTGTTGTCCCCCCTAATAATGTACACAGACAAAAATAGCTCCTTTATTGTGGATTCCAAAATGAGAATCTACATTAAAGGAGCTATTCTACTTGCATATTATACAAGTATACTTTATTGCTTATGGAGTTGATGTACTATCCTCTGGTGTTTCTGGTTCATTAGGCACTTCCGGTTCTTCTGTAATCATCGGTGCATTATTTGTTCCATCGTTTGCTCCGTTACTAGCATTATTCGGATCTCCACTATTACAAGCAACTACAGTAAACATTAGTAATGCACACATAGTAGCAGTAAGTAACAGCTTCGTCATCTTTTGTTTACGGTTATTATTTTTCATTGTTATTCTCCTCCTGAATATACATTGTTTTTTTGTTTTAAGGTTAATTGTTCTTATCCATACTTAACCAGAAGACAATGTACTGAATCAGTTGGTAACATGAGAGATTTCTCATAACCAGTCGCCTAAGAAAGCACACCTGCCGATCAATTCCGCGCAACTGGTTGACGAAAAAAATGTGTCGAAGTACTATATGGATATACAATATTTTCTACTTAAGGAGTTGGTAACCAATTTTATAAATATATTAATTTAGTTATAAAAGTGTATTATCGACATTCCTTCATTACTATCATTTTCCTAAAAATATTCTATTCTATCTTTAAAAAGTATCAACTTAACCGCTCTATTCTTTCTGAACAACATACAAGGGATCTACTTATATTTATGCATTCCACTCTTACTATTACTAATCGCACATAAAAAATTAGGGGGAATCATCCATGCGCAAGCTCATTTCGATTATTACCATCTTATTATTGGTATCCGTATTTTCTTCAAGCTGCTCTTCTATCGGTATCGGAAAAAAAGAAAAAAAAATGATAACAATAAAAATGTTAACTGAATCAAAAGCGAAATCAGCTGATTTAATGAAACATCTAAAGGAAAAATTTCCTCGTATTAACTTTCAGGTTACTGATTTTGAAACCGTCTGGTCAAAAGAATTTACCCCACATGAAGAAAGAATTGAACGAGCACGCGAAATCATTGCAGAGGAGAAACCCGATTTCTATTATGGCTTTGACCCGAAGTGGTACAAGGAAGACATACAACTTGTTGATCTCACTCTGCTAATTAATCAAGAGCAAACACAGTTTAATGAAATACAACAAAATATGATTGAATCAGCTACAAATGATGATGGCACTTTATACTTTATTTCGGCTACATTTGATCGAGAAGTTCTTTTTATTAATCGTGCATTATTTCAGAAAAATGGCGTTCCTGAGCCAGTAAATCCAATGACTTTTGATGAGTTACGTAAGAGTGCTAAACTAATTAATGAAAAAAATCCGGGTTTATTTGGATATGAACTCCAACAAAAGGAATGGTTATTTACACTGATGCAAGTCGGTCGAAAATTTCTAGGTTTCAAATTTATTAATGATAATGGTCAACTAATGATTGACCAACCTGAATGGCGTGATTTAGCTCAACAACTGCTGGATGACTACAAGAGTAAGATAATGAGAGATGAAGACACTAGACTGCAAAAAGCAGATCGAAAGCGTATTGCTTTGAACCCCGGCTATGCATCAGATCTCTATTCGTATCTCTCGGTTAAAGCAACAGCAGACACATTATCTATCGTAGATGTACCAACTGACCCTTCAAACCCAATCGCCAATCCTTTCATCTTAACTAGTCCATTCTCCATTGTTCCATCAAGTAATTACATCAAAGAAATTTGGGAAGTTATCTCCTATCTCATGACTGAAGAAGCTGCCCTGGAGATTTCAAACAAAAGGTTAATGTCTGGTTTCGTTACTTATCCTGGTATGGCACCAATCGGGGACTTTACAATACAATCTTTTGCTGGAAAAGTATCTGGCAATAAGATTAATGAATCCTTCTTCCTAACTCAAGAGGCTTATAAAAAGATGAACAATGCGATGGAAGAACAATTCCAAGCTTATATTCAGGAAACATCTGATTTTGATACAATCTGGGCTGCTATTGAAAAAGGTGTAAAAGAAATTAATTTGGATTCCAGTAATTTCAAATCCGCTCCGTAAGAGCGTTTTTAGATTACACGTAATATCGTTAAGTAACAACTTATATACTACTTCTCCAGTTAGTCAGCCTACCAGAGAAAATAGGGGGGGATTTAGCCATGCGCAAAATTATTTCAATCTTTACTGTATTCTTAATTGTATCTATTCTGTCTACAAGTTGCTCATCCATTGGTATCGGGAAAAAAGACAAAAAAAATATTACAGTAAAAATGTTAACTAACTCAGAAACGAGATCTGCCGATTTAATTAAACATCTAAAAGAAAAATTCCCTCATATCAATATTGAGGTCACTGCTTTTGAAACCATTTGGCAAGAAGAACAAACCCCCATTGAAAAAAGAATAGAGCGAGCAAGCGAAATCATTGCAGAAGAGAAGCCTGATTTCTATTATGACCTTAAACCATCATGGTACGATAAAGATGTCCTCCTCGTTGATCTAGCTCAACTTATTAACCGAGATCAAATACCGTTGAATGAAATACAACAACATATCATTGAATCGGAGACAAATATTGACGGTACATTAAATAGCATCACCCCTACATTTGATCGTAAAGTTCTTTTTGTTAATCGTGAACTATTTCAAAAAAACGGAATTCCTGTTCCAGTAACTCCAATGACTTTCGAGGATTTCCGTAACAGTGCTCAGCTGCTTAAAGAAAAAAACAGCAGCCTATTTGGATACGATATACAGCGACATTCGTGGTATTTCGCTTTAGAAGAAATAGGAAAGACGTTTCAAGGGCTACAAATTGTTAGTGATTCTGGTCAACTGATGCTCGATCAGCCTGATTGGCGTGATTTAACTCAACAGTTACTCGACGATTACAAAAATAAAATATTGAGAGCTGAACCATTAAGTCCTAACAAAACAGAGATAAAACATATAGGTATGAGTATCGGCAATGCTTCTGAACTCTATTCTTATCTTTCGGTCAATGCGACGACTGACACTTTATCTATCTTGGATTTGCCAACGAACCCTTCAAACCCAATAATTAATCCTTTTATTCCAACCAGTCCCTTCTCCATTACTCAATCAAGTAAATACGTAGATGAGATATGGGAAGTACTCACTTATCTTATGACCAAAGAAGCTGCTGTTGAGATAACAAACAAAAGGTTATTAGCTGGTTTTGTTGCCTATCCTGGCCTAGCACCAATTGGCGATTTCAAGATAGAATCTTTCGCAGGAAAAGAAACCGGAAGCAAGATTACACCCTCCTTCAACTTAGCCTCAAGCGCGTGGAGAAAAATGCATATTACTGTAGATGAATTATTTAATGCTTACATTAACAACAAAAAAGATATGGATGAAGTGCTAGACGCAATTGCAGTAGTTGTTCAAGAAATTAATAATGATTCCAGTAATTTCATTGCCGTTAAATCAGACCACTAGAGCGGCAACCTCAACTATTAGAATACTAACGTTATTGAACACATTAAAGGTCATCTCATATGTTCAATCGAACCGCTGTGAGATGACCTTTATTAAGCACCATTCAACTATGTTATAGATTCTATTCTTATCTGTAATCGCTCTGTTAATTGTTCAACATCATCCCAAAGGAGAGGCCTAATCCATTCACCTTGTGTATGAAGCTGCTCCGCTTCACTACTTCTCATCGTCCAAATAGTTGGTACAGAGGAGCATTTGGCATACCCAGCAGCATAATAAATTTCTGGTTCGGATTCTGTTAAATCAGCGATTACAAGGTTAGACTGAGATACTCGACTTAGTGTCGAATCCTCCATACGTCTAAGTACCGAAATCCCAATTAGCTCCACTTTGTATCCACACTGTTCAATACGAGGGAATACACTTGTTGTCCAATCTGTTAGTATAGCTGATTCATCACTGAGCAGGATGACGCAAGACTTACTCTTCTTCCCGCCAGACAATGACATTGCCTCACTCCAGCCTAACGTTGTTAGCTTTAAGACCGAACCTTCTCTTGTGATCATCTCACTTTCTTTCAATAACTCAATAATGTAAACAAATTCTTGGAGATTAGGCGAATATGTCAAATTGTAGTGCTGCGATAATGGATGAAGATTGATCGGTTCATCCGCACTTTCTGACTTTCCATACAAAAAGGTTAGCAACCGTTTTCCCTTTTCTTCTAATGTAGCCGGGATGAACGATGCTTGCTCAATCTCCTCCACTACATCAATCGTTAGATGAATGGAACCCGTGCGAGCAGACTCTTCTCGAATATAGGCAGATACAAACGGCAATAACTTCCTCTTTTTTGCATACGGGAATCCTTGAATGCGTGCATATGTATCTCCCTCCAAACTATAGTGTCCTTCCGGTGCGCACATACAGCCTGAGAAATGATCTATGTTACCGCTATTCTCTATCGTTACAAGTTCATTGCAAAATAAGCAATGTTTTTTGTTCATCATTGATTATCACCTCTTCTATTATTATTCGAAACATTGGTGTCTTTTGTGACTGTCGATGGAAAATCCGTTAGTGAGACTTATTACCACAATCAAATAAGAAGGGAACATAACTATGCGAAAATTACTGTCCTTACTTTCGATCATCTTAATAAGCTCTATTTTAAGCTCCAGCTGCTCGATCATTGGCATCGGAGATGAAACGAAAAAAAATATTACTGTTAAAGTATTAGCTTATAATGCAACTTATTTTACAGATTATAAATTACTTCTGGAAAAGAAATTCCCTCATATCACTTTCGAAGTATCCAGTGTAAATACCATTCTCGACAATGAAGGTGTTAAAGACAAAAAGTCGGAAGAGAGAATACCTGAAATAATTGAGGAACAGAAGGCAGATTTATATTTCGATATGTCCGTTGCGTTTCAGTACAAGAGTGACCATCCACTCGTTGATCTAGCCCCCCTTATTGAACGGGACCAAGTACCATTAAATGAAATACAACAAAACATGATAGATTCAACGACGAAGCAAGATGGTACACTTTTTAAAGTTTCACCAACCTTTGACCGAAGAGTGCTTTTTGTAAATCGCAATTTATTTACTAAATACGAATTTACCGAGCCTACGAGCCCTATGACTTGGGAACAATTCCGCATGACAGCGCAACAGTTTCAAGACACACAGTCTACTCTATACGGATACGATTATCCTTCTTACTCTTGGTACGAAAGGTATACCTCTTGGGGTAAAAGTATACAAGGACTTCAGCTCATTAGCGACACAGGGCATCTTCTGCTTGACCAGCCTGAATGGCGTAATCTTGCTCAGCAATTACTTGATGATTACAGGAATAAAATATTTAAAGCAGACGATTTTAATATCGACCTCAAGAAAAGAGAAGATACTGGCATGTTCTTAGGTCTTGCGTCCGAAATTCACACCTATCATGCAAACCAACAATCACCAGACACTTTAGCCATTATGGACTTGCCAAATAATCCTTCCTCTCCAGCTGCTAATCCTTACATCTTAAACGCTGAATTGTCTATTGATGCAAGTAGTAAACATGTTGATGTATCATGGAATATTATTACCTACTTATTAAGTAAAGAAGCAGCATCAGAAATAAAAAATAATATTTGGGATAGCGGATTCGTAACTTATCCAGATCTGGAGTCAATCGGAGAATTTAAGATGGAGTCTTTTGCAGGGAAGGATACTGGAAAGCGTATTAAAGAATCATATAAGCTAAGCGGCGATGCATTTCGTCTAATATTCGAAGCAGTAGAGCGAGAATTCAAACATTACATTCAAGAAAAAAAGAGCCTTCCAATAAACTGGGGAGCAATCGAGACAGTCGTTCAACAAATCAACGCAAATTCAAGTTATTTTGAACCCATTAATAATTTTGATTTTATGAAATAATATAGAAGAAGCGCATACACGTCCCAAGCGATCAAGCGCATCCAGATATAACAGATCGCCATCACGTAGCATTATTCTCATAGCCTGATATTTGGGACGGTTAGAGTCCTTGCCACTCATTATACTGAGGTTCTATACGATAAATATGTTAGGGATTACTCATCATCACAATGCCAAATCGTTTATAGATGCATCCATGCCTTCCACATTATTGAGCCACTACTGCGTTAGTTTTCGTGTTTCCGCTTCATCTTCTTTATTAACACGTCGATCAACAAACCTATTAAACACCAAAAAATTAAACACACAAGAATAATGATAAATATAGGAATATTAGAAGGATGTGTTACATTTTGTACAAACCAATGTCCTTCTGTTATCCAAGAAGGTGGGCTAATGATGAATAATAGAATATGCTTTTCATCTGTTAAACCGATTAGTGCTAGTACGAAATATGATATTGGCAACCAAACTCCCCATCTTTTCCACATCAACTTTCATCCCCTTTAATTCATTTTTTAACTATTTAAGTACAGTTCAACAAACCCATTCACAGTACCTGGGCTGTTAGTTGTAAGAGAAAAATTAATAGTATTTCCTGACATCCAATTGCTCCAGACATTATAGTAAGTAATGATATAGTAACCATATGACTGTGAGTTACCATACGGATGTGGGATGTCTATCGTTTTTGCCTCAGCGAAAGATGTGGTGCTAGGTGAAGTATCTTGTCTTAGTTTTGTCCAGTTGTATGGACTAGTTACTGTAGTGCCTCCACATTGAACTGTTTGGACTTGCTTTACCCCATATCCACTCACTGTTTCATTTATATGAGTACTTAAGAACTCCATCACATCGAATAACTTTGGGGTGTGTATTAGAGCATCGGCCTTAAGAAGTAAAAGCAAATTACATTTGCTTATAAATAATAAATTTGATAACATAACTAACGAACGTTCGTCAAGATAGAGGTGGTTGTATTGAAAAATAGAGGGATTAAAGAAAAAAATGATCCCCTACTCCAAGTTTTACAAGATGACAAAGACACAGAAAGCCCATCGAGACTTTTTGAGAAAAGTGGAAACACTAAACGCCACTAAGACCATATTTTCAAGATATATTTCACAGCTTTGATTTTACAGAGAGAGGTATTATTTTATGAAGAAGCCTTTAAAAGAACAAAAAACAGTTTTACTCATTCTGCTAAGTAATATATTTATTGTTTTTCTCGGGGTCGGACTCATCGTCCCAGTTATGCCATCTTTTATGAATAGTATGCAATTATCAGGCCAAACGATGGGCTATCTATTTGCAGCATTTTCGTTTGCTCAACTACTTATGTCTCCTCTGGCAGGACGATGGATTGATACGTTTGGCAGAAAAAAAATGATCGTAATAGGCCTATTTCTATTCAGTATATCCGAAGTTATTTTTGGATTAGGCACAGATATTTCTGTTCTTTTTTTATCTAGAATTTTAGGAGGTATTGCTGGTGCATTTATTATGCCTGGTGTAACTGCCTATATTGCTGATATTACAACAGTGGAAGACAGACCAAAAGCGATGGGGTATATATCTGCCGCTATTAGCCTCGGATTTATTATCGGCCCAGGTATCGGAGGTTTTATTGCTGAGCTAGGAATTCGTGCACCATTCTATTTCGCTGGAGGCTTTGCATTACTAACATGTATTTCTTCCCTATTTATATTAAAAGAGCCATTATCCAAACAAGAGCTTTTGGAAATTACTAAGCTTAAAAAGGATGTCAGCTTCTTAAGTGATCTTAAACGTTCCGTTCAACCGATTTATATCATTGCCTTTATTCTAGTGTTTGTACTGGCCTTCGGTTTATCCGCATATGAAACGGTATTTAGTCTGTATTCTGATGCTAAATTCGGGTTCACTCCACGAGATATTGCAATCGTCATTACGATAAGCTCAATCTTCGGGGTTGTTGTCCAGGTCTTTATGTTTGGTAAAATGGTAGATAAACTTGGTGAAAAGAAACTCATTCAACTATGCTTAATAGCTGGCGTTGTATTTGCAGTATTATCAACTATGATCTCTGGTTTTATAGCCGTTTTAGTAGTAACTAGCTTCATCTTTCTCGCATTTGATTTGCTGCGGCCAGCCTTAACGAGTTATTTATCAAAAACAGCTGAAAAAGAACAAGGATTTATCGCCGGAATGAACTCAACCTATACTAGCCTCGGCACTATCGTTGGGCCTGCATTAGGCGGTATATTATTTGATGTAGACATCAATTATCCGTATCTCTTTGCTGCTGTCATCATGTTTATTGGTTTAATCATTACGGTGTTGTGGAAAGAAAATCAATTAAGCAACAGCTTGGCAAAATAATAGGTGAACGCTGCTCAGGCTGTCGAGATATTTTCGACAGCCTTCTTTTAAACATTTGGAAATCCTTGTCCTTCCAATCAAAAGCTAAATCAAACCCTCATTAACAATCCATTCAATGTAAGTGAAAGGCTATCTAACGCCATAGTTAAGTCATCTTCTGCATCCTCGGAGTTTGCAATCCATATCGCACTATTCATTAGTCCTCCATTCAATAGTCGAGCTAATGCTTTGCTATCCGTCTTACCAATTATTCGTTCATCCATTAGTTGCTCCAGCATGTCAGCCATGGTCGCCAAGCAATGAGACTGTGATGACTGGGAATAAGTACTCCCTAGTACCGAAGGTGCATCTCTTAACACAATTCGCTGTATTTCCGGCTCTAGCGCCATCGCAAGATAAGCTTCGCAACGCCCTACAAAACCTTCCCAATTTCCTGCCGCAGCATTTGAAATTTCCGCTAATCTATTATCCATTTCAGCATCGATTTGTTGGACAACAGCTTCTAACAATCCCTTTTTATCTCCAAAATGATGATAAAGCGCTCCCCGTGTTAGACCAACGGATGCTGTAAGTTCATCCATGGAAGTATCTGCGTACCCTATTGTACCAAATGCTAATCTTGCCGCACTTACCAGCTTAGCCCGAGTTTCCGCAATCATTTCCGTACGTGCTTTACGAACCATAGTGCCTCCTGCTTTTATACGTATTCTCTTTAGATAAGTGTATACAAGAGATATCTAGAATGCAAATTGACATACGATGCGTATGTGTAATATAGTATTTGCATACGCTTCGTATGTCAATTCATTTGAACGATTATGATCACTTGAATGAATGGCTTCAACTTGAGGAGGTTAAATCGTTTGAACAATGTTTACCGTGAAATATTTAAAGCCCCTGGTTCACTGAAATTTTCCGCCGCAGGCTTAGTCGCTCGAATGCCTATTTCCATGACTAGCATAGGACTGGTTACGATGTTGTCCCAGATCCGTGGACAATATTGGCTTGCTGGAGCTGTTGCAGCTACCTTTGCATTGTCAACTGCTTTGCTTGCCCCGCAAATTTCTCGTTTGGTCGATAGATTGGGACAATCCCGAGTCCTTCTTCCCGCTACAATAATCAGTGTATTATCGATGATTGGCTTATTGTTATGTACAAGATATGAAGCGCCTGATTGGACGCTATTTTTATTCGCTTTATTCGCCGGTTGTATGCCAAGCATGTCTGCAATGGTACGTGCCCGTTGGACTGAGCTGTATCAAGGATCTCCCAAACTACATACCGCATTCGCTTTTGAATCTGTTGTTGATGAAATAAGCTTTATTATAGGCCCTATCATTTCAGTCAGTTTAAGTGTCATGTTATTTCCTGAAGCCGGTCCGTTGTTTGCATCCGTATTTTTATTAATTGGGGTATCTCTATTCGTTATTCAAAAAAATACAGAACCCGTCGTTCGCCCAATTAGCACTAACCGTAATAAAGCTGTACTCCAAATACGTTCAATGAGAGGACTCGTATTTACTTTAGCTGCTATAGGTACCATTTTCGGCACAGTGGAAGTAGTCAGTGTAGCTTTTTCAGAAAATCATGGGAGTACTGTAGCTGCAAGTGTCGTTCTTTCTGTCTACGCGGTCGGTTCTTGCTTAGCAGGGTTAGTTTTCGGCACTCTTAAACTCAGAACGCCGCTTCATCGTCAGTTTCTTTGGGGCATTGCCGTTACGACTGTGACCATGCTTCCTCTATTTTTTGTAGAAAGCATTATCGCGTTATCAGTAACTGTCTTTTTCGCCGGTATGTCTGTCGCTCCCACTATGATCATTACGATGGGTTTGGTAGAAAAAATCGTTCCTCACTCACAGGTTACAGAAGGAATGACTTGGGCGATTACCGGGTTAGGTATTGGGGTTGCTTTTGGCTCTGCCGCTGCAGGGTGGGTTGTGGATGAATTCGGCGCACGGATGGGCTTTGGCGTAGCTATTGGAGCGGGTTTTCTTGCTTTAGTTATCGTACTTCTCGGCAACAGCGCCCTTCGATCCGCATACAATGACGCTGTTATTAGCCAGAAGAACATATCTGTAAGCTAGGCTATTCTACTTGTATTATTGCGCTTAAATGATTCTAATAACTATGAAGCTAAAATAAAAAGTGGACACTCGTTAAGAGAATTTGAATTATGAACTTAACGAGTAGATGTTCAAATGGGTGAACAACGGCAACGATACAATGAAGAGTTTAAGCGTCAGGCAGTAAGTCTTGTTTTAGGAACCCTGGAGGATGCCTATGAAGCAAAATCACCAAGCAAAAGGCTTATTCATCACTCCGGTCGCGGAACCCAATACGCTTCTAAAGCGTATCGTAGCAAACTCGCTTCTTACGACATGAAAGCCAGTATGAGTCGCAGAGGCAATTGTTACGACATCGCCTGCATAGAATCCTTCCACAGCATTCTCAAGAAAGAGCTCGGCTATCTATCTCCCGTTCGATTCGCTCAACAATTGTCCACTTTTAAAAAGTGCCCTTCTATGGATCACAGTCCAGCTTATATCGAGCTAGCGTTTTCATGTTCTGTGTAAAGAAGGAGCTTCATTTTATATTAAAATACGGCAAGTATTCTATCCAATATTCCCGTAATATCAAGAAATACGACAATGATGACTAACGGAATAATGAACCTCATTATAAAAAACCAAATATGAAATGCAGTAGCTCCTAATCGTGAATGCTGCAATAATTCCTCTCGTAACGTACTTTTTTTAATTTTGTATGTTACGAAAATAGAGATTAGAAACACACCAAGCGGCATTAAAATATTGCTTACTAAATAGTCGGCTGAATCAAATATGCTTTTAGAGAAGATTAATAGATCATCGAGCACGCTATAAGACAATGCAGAAGGAACGCCTACAGCAAATATTAATCCACCAATAACGAAAGCTATTTTTGCTCTCTTCTCCTCTTTTCCTTTCAACGTAGATGCTACAATAATTTCTAACATCGAAAATGCTGAAGTTAATGTTGCAAATAAAAATAATGCCAAAAAGCCTAATAAAAAAGCTTCTCCAAATATAATTTGGTCAAAGACAGCGGGCAATACAACAAACAATAAACCCGGACCTTCAGCTGGTTCTAAACCTAATGCAAACACAGCTGGGAAAATTGCTAAACCTGCTAATAGTGCTATCACAACATTCATTGATACAATTGAAATGGCCGGTTGAATTAAACTTTCCTTTTTTGATAAATATGAACTATACGTAACCATGACCGATACGCCCACGCTTAAGGAGAAGAATGCTTGACCCATCGCGAACAATATACTTTGAGAAGTAATTTCCGAAAAGTTTGGTGCTAAAAAGAATATTACACCTTCAATTGCGTTATCGAGTGTAAGTGAGCGAATGATCAACACAATAAATAGTATAAATAAAATCGGCATCATTATTTTACTAGCTTTTTCAATACCATTTTGAATTCCTTTTGCAACAACTAAAACGGTAATTACCAAAAATATAAACTGTGCTGCAATAACTAAGAAAGGATTGGCAATCGTCTCGTTAAAGACAGCACCATAATCTGCTCCCTTGCTAATAATTCCGCCAAACATCCCTTTTACAAAATAGATAACAATCCAACCGCCAATTACACTGTAAAAAGACAATAGAAGAAAACAAGTGAATACTCCTAACTTACCAATCCAATGCCATTGAGTATTCGGGGCTAAGCTACGATAAGCGCTAATAGCTTCCTTCTGCGTGCTTCTGCCTATAATAAACTCCGCTAATAACAAAGGAAAACCCATAAACAACGTAAATAATATAAATAGGAGAAAAAATGCGCCTCCCCCGCTTATTCCCGTAACATAAGGGAGCTTCCATATTGCGCCTACCCCAATAGCAGATCCCGCTGCCGATAAAATGAATCCAATCTTCGATGACCATTGCTCAGTTTTTTTCATGTGATACCATCCAATCTGCTTTAGTTCTGGCTTCTCTAGATCGCAATTTAAAGCACAAAAAAAGCCACATCTCTATCTTTAACGATAGTGACGCGGCTATACACGATGTACCACCTTAGTTGGAAACGATACTTATTTCCATCAACCACTAATTCTCTATTACCAGGGAAACCGGTTAAATAAAGTTCTTCTCGTCGCACATTCGATAGTTGTTATGATAAACGGAATTATAGTACGGTACTACCTAAAGGTCAACCTTTAGTTCGGTATTCGATTTTCAAATGTATTTTAAGCCATTCTTTTAATTGTACAGAGAGCTAATTAAACTCTTGTTGATGTACATTGAACTCTCAATTGAAGATAGACAGAATGATGAAGCCCTATGGATTTTGCAATGGTTTTCAAACTGTCTGATCCCTTTTGACAACTTATTATAGATTGTATGCTTTCATCTGATTTGAATCTAGTCATAGAAAAAATGTACATAAAGTTTTTATGGTTGAGATGTCGCACTTAGATTATTCCGTCAAAAATAAATGTATATCTTAAACGAATTGAGACAATATAAACCAGTCGGAAACGTTAAAACAACAATCAGGAGGTATTTCAAATGAATCAATTTTCACCTAACAATCAGACTTCGCAACAGCTAGCCCACGCTGAACAAATCATCCAACAGTTGGTGAATCAAACGCAACAAGCATCAGGCCAATATCAACAGTTATTAAATCAGGAACTAAATAATGCCAAATTACTTGAGCAAATCGCTCAACGCGAGCATCAAGCAGCGCAAATTATTCAAACAGCCTTACAAGGTCATCAAACGGCACTTCAACAATTACAACAAATCTCCAGTATTTGCAATCAAGTTTCTCATTCGCAAACAACTAACTCACAGTTACATGCATATTCAAATACGAATAGTCAGCAACCACCGGGACCAAACTACTATTCACATTAATTTCTAGATGTAAAAACCATGCTGAACTCGTTCCATCGCTGAGTACTATACGTATATCATTACGGCTATGGTACAAGATAACCCATATCAAAATGTCTTCACAAAAGTAATACACCCTGTATATAAGCCATACAGGGTGTATTTTTAAATCATTTAAGCCATTTAGTACATGGTTAAACCGGAGGAAAACGGATGCAAACAAAACATACTGAAAACAATAGGCTTTCCATCTTCGCCCTTGGCGGTGTTTATGAAATCGGCAAAAATATGTATGTCATTCAATATGATAACGATATTGTCGTCATTGATTGCGGTTCCAAGTTTCCTGACGAGAGTTTGTTAGGGATTGATTTAATTCTGCCCGACATTTCCTATCTATTAGAAAATAAAGATAAGGTTCGCGCTTTAGTTATCACCCATGGCCACGAGGACCACATTGGCGGCATTCCTTATTTTTTGAGACAACTAAATATTCCTGTATATGGAACTCGTTTGACTCTGGGCTTAATTAAAGGAAAACTGAAAGAGCACCGTCTCAGAGAAACAGCTCTTCATGAAATTCAATCAGACTCCAACATCGCGTTAGGAAACCTGAAGCTTTCCTTTTTCCGAACAAACCATAGCATACCCGATTGTGTTGGTATTGTGTTTGATACGCCAGAAGGTACTGTAGTTCACACCGGAGATTTTAAATTTGACCTCTCGCCTTCTAACAAACAATTTCCTGATATACATAGAATGGCGAGCATTGGTGAAAAAGGTGTTCTTGCTTTATTATCCGAAAGTACGAATGCTGAGCGACCAGGATTCACCCCCTCGGAGAGGCTAGTCGGAGAACGAATTGAGGAAGCCTTTCAGAAAGCTCAAAATAAAATTTTCTTGTCGACCTTTGCATCCAATATTAATCGTTTACAGCAAGTTGTAGATGCTGCTATCCTCACAAACCGTAAGTTGCTATTACTCGGTAGAAGCATGGTCAACGTAGTTATGATCGCATTGGAGCTAGGCTATATAAATATACCTGATGGCATGTTAATCGAAGCGAAGGAAGCCAATGCACTTCCACGAGAGCAGGTAGCTATCTTATGTACAGGAAGCCAAGGAGAACCGATGGCTGCATTATCCCGCCTAGCAAGCTCGACCTATCCACATACCGAAATAATAGCTGGAGATACGGTCATTTTGGCATCCTCTCCGATTCCAGGTAATGAAAGAAATGTTGCGAATATGCTGGATCATCTCTATTTGCTTGGAGCAAACGTCGTTCATGGCTCAGGTGTTGCTTCAGGCATGCATGTATCTGGTCACGGCAGCCAAGAAGAACTTAAGCTTATGATTACGCTAATGAAACCAAAGTTCTTTATTCCTATCCACGGAGAATACCGAATGCTTTACCAACATCGGCAATTAGCCCAATCCGTAGGCGTCGAGAGTAACAATATCTACATTTTGAATAACGGTGATATTCTCGATATAGAGAATGGGTGTGTAGAGCAGAATCGTAAAGTAACAGCAGGAAATACACTTGTCGATGGACTTGGAATCGGTGATATCGGAACCGTCGTTTTGCGTGATCGAAAGCATCTTGCAGAGGATGGTATTCTTGTGGTCGTTATTACTCTTAGCCGGGTTGAAGGCACCATTCTTTCTGGCCCCGATATTATAAGCCGTGGTTTCGTTCACGTTAGGGAATCAGAAGCGCTCTTAAAGGAAGTCAGTCGATTAGTGGTCAAAACGATTGCAGAACTACAGGAGAATGGAAATGATGGGAAATGGTCTGCTCTAAAACATAAAACCAAAGAAACAGTAAGTAAATTTGTATATGCCAAAACAAAGCGAAGACCAATGATTCTTCCCATTATTATTGAAGTTTAAGTGACGGATTGTCAAGCTAAGTGCTGCTCAAAAAGAGCAGTCTGGCTATCGAGAAAGTGAACTGCACCTCGTCAAGTAGATAGTGACAACAAACATGTACGTATCCGGATAATATGTTTTCACTAATATAAATTCACTCTGCCCATATTCGATGAATGTTGGGCTTTTCTTCTGTTGAAAAGGTAAGATGAAATACATCGGGATTAGTTAAAGATTCCCACTCCTTAAACCCAATGCGGTCATCAAAATGCTTAAGTAGCAGTGATATCAGGTTTCCATGTGAAACTAATACAATGTTTTGTTTCTCACTATCCAGAACTTTCATGATTACACTAATGACACGGCTCATAGCTGTGTTACTGGACTCTTCACCTTCATATCATATGTCCAAGTCATCGTATGTCTGACGAAGCATATCACACCAGTCAGGTTGGTTCTTCGCTGACAGCACCCGTTCAGTCAATCTTTCCTCCAAGGCGATTTCAACAGCTATTTTATCGGATAGCGGTTTTATAGTACGGTAAGCCCTTTCATAAGGACTTGAGATAATATAATCTATATCTTTGTCTGCGAGAATTTCAGTAAGTTTTTCCGCTTGTTCAACACCAATCGCGGTTAGTTGAGCATCTGAAGCTTGTCCTTCTGCCATACAATGCCGAACAACATAAATATTTTTCATCCCTCGTTCCTCCTTATAAGCTATATTACTTTTTAGACCTTTGTAGCTTCCTGACTCAGAATATCCTTTATGAACAACTGACATAAAGTTCTCACGAACTGGTTCAATTTCTCTTACGATTGCATCTTCAATTGTCTCGTCCAGTTCAACTCTACCTCATTTTAATTCCTCCGGGAATTTCGTTTTAAGTTCTGTGAAAATCCTTTGCTTAATCGAAGTTATTCCAGAAGGGTCATCTGGATCAGTATTATCAATATTAAATTTACCTGCTTGCATATTAATGACACTATATTGACCAAAGGTATTTTTACTCAAAAAGATTAAGTATTTGCTACCTTTTTTCATAGCAGTATACCCTTCAATTGCGATTCTTTCTTTACCTTTTAAAGTCTGTCTTTCACCGATAGGTTCAATTACTTTAAGATTAATCACATCCCCTTCCGGCCCTTTCAATACCTTTTCAACCTTAATCTCTGTAGAAGTGACAATATATACAAGAACACCATTAGAATGCTCTTTCAAAAGTACCTCACGATCCTCAAAGTCTTTAATCGGACTTCCAATTACAACTAATTCAGCGTCTGAGAATAATGCTTGTGCCGTTGGATATCCTTTATAACTTGCTGCTACAGATACAGCATGAACAGAATTATAAATAGCAAAATAATAATAAGAAGCTGCTGCAAGGATTAAAGCAGCTAAGACCAGTGAAATAATTGTACTTTTCTTTTTTAATGACATTTGACAATCCCCCTATAATCTAATTTCCCCATTTACTTTTTAAATCGGATTTATCATAGTCAGAAGGAGAGGTTACATTGTGATTTACAAATGTATCAGGATTTTGAAAGCTATGTAGCAACAACTTAATAAGCTCTTAGACAAGACTTTTAATAGTCAAAGACACAGGACTGGATCTGTTAACCATATGATGAATGTATCACTTATCATAGTGAGAACGAGATGGAAATTCACATTTTACTCATAGATTAAATAAATTTTAACAGAGATATCAAAGGAATTGTGAACTATTTACCTTCTAAATAGAAAAATAGACTGCTCAAAAAGAGCAGTCCTGGTTCACAGCGTTTAACGCTTCACCTTATAAAACTCATGATAAAGCTTCATCAAAGCCCGCTTCTCTATCCGCGACACATAACTTCGGCTTATGCCAAGTTCCTTCGCAATTTCTCGCTGTGTTCGTTCGTCGCCACCATGCACAAGTCCAAATCGCCCAATAACAACTTCCTTTTCTCGGTCATCTAGTATGTCTAGGTTCTTATAAATCTTGCTCTTCTCGATCTTTAGCTGTACCTTATCCGCGACGTCATCCGATTCTGTTCCCAGTATATCGATCAAAGTAATTTCATTTCCTTCTTTGTCCGTACCAATCGGGTCATGCAGAGAAACGTCCTTGCGGGTTTTCTTTAAAGATCTAAGATGCATAAGTATTTCGTTTTCAATACACCGAGCAGCAAATGTCGCAAGTTTCGTTCCTTTGCCCGTTTGGAAGCTCTCGATCGCTTTAATCAGACCGATAGTGCCGATGCTGATAAGATCTTCCAAGTCTTCACCAGTGTTATCGAACTTCTTAACAATATGAGCGACCAACCGAAGGTTGTGCTCGATCAACAGATTTCGTGAATGCGCATTGCCATCGGCCATTAGAGCTAGATGCTTCGTTTCTTCCTCTTCCTTAAGCGGTTGAGGAAAGGCATTATTTTTCACATATGAAACGAGCAATGTCAACTGCTTAATAAACAAAGCGATAGCTGTAAAAAATCCCATGCCTCGTACACCCCCAAGCTGTATTGCCTAGACTCATACTGCAAGCCATAAGCCGTCAAGAACGTTAGTTATACAGTGTATGTAGGCATAGGCCTATGTGTGCATGTACGGTGTAATATGTCTATGAGCTAAATAATTGCAGCGCATACAAGCGTAAACGGCTAAAGCCGTCCTTTGGAGGATTAGCTTTCGTTTCGCGGAGAAATATAAGCCTCTTATAAGATGAACAACTTATAAGTTCTTATATAGAAAAAAGCCTGCTCTACTTTGCAGGCTTCTCGATTTAGCAACTAATTTCTACCCTTTGTTTAAACAACATTTTTTATATTTCTTACCGCTTCCGCATGGACATAAGTCATTACGGCCCACTTTTTCACCTGAAGGGAATTGAATGATGTTGGAACCAGTAGTTACTTGATTTGATGTCTTAGAACCAGACTCTCGTTTCGCAGTTTGACTAGCAAGCTCATAAGAACTGTATCCTTTAAGAAACCACTGCCTAGTACTATTCATTACTGGAACAACATTTTTCACAAGTTCCTCCATCGTACTATGATCAAGCTCCAATACATCGCCAAGTACACCAATAATTTCGGACAATGGTTGCCCTGCTCTGATCAGAAATTCACATTCAGCAACAATGTCATCCGCTTCATCAGATTCCATCGAATAATGATTAGTCAAATAACTAACAAGCGCTTTATAAGTTGGGTGACGCTCAACAAAATCCAATTCTCCCGCTTGAAGCAACTGTTCCTTAGTAAGAGGGTTGTAATCCAAGTCTGCCCTGCGAGCATGTTCATTCATAAGCTCTTGATAGTCCAGTACAGCAAAGTGATAGAAATGAACCCCATCAAACTCCAAATCATATATCGCAGTTGCATCTATTAATACTTCTAAACATTGCTCATGGGAAACTGCGTAGGAAACTAAGGATTCAATCTTCTTAATCATCTCATCCGCACTTATCATTCCGTAATGATGAATGATGCCTTGTGCAAGTTTGCACCATTCAGTGTTTCTGTTCACTATAGTCCGATAGGATAGTAGATTTACATTCTGGAAATATTGCTTTATTTCTTCAGGCATAACCACACACTTTTTCGAATCCATAACACCTGTAAAAAGAAACCCGCGTTCCTTCATGTAAGGCAAAGCATCGCTAAGTTGTGCAAACTCTTTCTTTCCCTCTAAAACGAAGCAGCCATTATGTTGAATGGCTTTTTGAAGAATATCGTACCGATTTTTGTCAAATTTATTAAACCAATTCTCGTACTTATCAGAAATTTGCAGATGCAGATCGTCTACTATCGCTTGTTTTTTCAACCCACTAGCCTTGTCCATATTCAAATTAACACGAATCTCAACCAATTCGTCTCTTGTTAATCGATTTAATCCGTCCATTAATGAGATTGGGAACGTAATAGGCTTCCAGCTTCTTTTTTCTAGTTTTTGGATCTCTTTTAAAAATAATTCTTCCCTATCATCCAGCATCATCACGTTGTTTGATTCATTTTTATCTTGTTCTTTTTTCAACTCAATTAACTCCTCTATTAAACGAACCTAGCTCTCACTAATCAATAAGCATAATTTAACTGCTCCTCGCCAGTAAAAACAAGTTCTTTTTCTTAACCTGCTTCGTTCTAAGTAACAATCTATATTCATATCGTACCATTTTTTTAATGAATTCTAAAGTATGAACTCTCTTTCTTCCAGTAATTATCATTGAAATTAATCTAAAACAGCAAAAAAAGCCTCCTGCTGTCATATAGACACACAAAAGGCTTCCACTTTAACTGATATTTTAAGGCCTTGGAGGGTACACACCTTCCAAAGCAATAATAAAAGATAAACCAAGAAGGGGCTGCATATTGTTGTGTGCTTGATTACCACCCGCCGAGGTCAACACATTAACATTCATTGTTGTATTAGGGGTTTGAGTTTCACTAGAATATACTTTAGGACCTACAAATCCAGGTGTGCCTGACCAAATCATATTTTCGGGTGACTCACTTGTACCACCAGTTGTTGTGCAATTAGGAAGATGGGTATGTTTTGGAATCTCATTGATAGTCAACGTCACCTTCGCATCTCCATCTGTTTCTCCAATCGTCCTTGGCGTTAAACCAGGGCCAGCACCTTGATGAATAGAAGCTCTGTCCTGCATATCAGGCAATTTGAAATTTGTTTTTCCATCTCCGCCATACTGATTTCCGATTACCGAATATAATGCTGTATATGTTCGAATTGGCAATGTTTGTCCCTGACAAATTGCCCAGCCCACAGGCGCATAATTTCCTGAAAAGATACGTATCTCTCCAACATATGGATCCATTTTCAATCCTCCTCCTATTGTCTGCTCGGGTATATACCTGTTAACGAAATACAATATGACACTACTATTGATGGTTGTATATTGTTATGTGGCTGAGAGGATCCACTGGTTGAAATGGATGACGTACTCATTGTCTTATCCATATTACTGCTATAACTCTGATCAGGTGAAGATGCCCATATCTTGTCTCCCGGCTTGTTGCTATTGGCAGTATTGTTCGTTGCATTAACGATATGGCTATGGTTTGGAATCTGAGTTTGAGTAAGTGTCGTATTAGCCTCTCCTATCGAAGCACCATATGCAACAGTATTACCAGGAGCCACTGGAGCTCTTCCTTGAAGATTCGGCAATGCAAAGGTATTCCTACCGTCGCCTCCAAAAGTAACACCTATAATTGAAAATAACACTTGATTATTATTTATCGGCAAAAGCTGTCCATTGCAAGGTGCCCAACCTCTCGGGATTATACCAAATGAAAACAATCTAATTTCTCCTACAAAAGGCTCCACTTTCATATTCCTCCTTTATAATCTTTTACTGTTGACTTGGGAAAATACCAGTGAGTGCAATAATGTAATTAACCGTAATAAATGGCATCATATTGTTATGCGGCAACCCACCACCTACAAATTGGATGGAATTAGCACTCATTTCGTCATTCACGGCAGCATTAGAAAATTGCTTAATCGAAGATTTTGCCCATGTACTGTTTTGAGGGCTTGCCGTATTTCCATCAGTTGAACTTGCTGCAACTAGATGTGAATGCGCAGCCAACTGATTAATCGTAAGAGTCACTTGCTCTGTTCCAATACTTTGTCCAAGTGGATATTGACTGGATGTGTGAATTGGAATTCGTCCTCTTAGATCAGGCAATCCAAAGGTTGTTACGCCATCGCCGCCATATGTTGTTCCTATTAATGTGTAAAGCACTTCATTTTCACTAATCGACATCAATTGCCCGTCGCACTTTGCCCACCCAACAGGCGCAAAATTTCCTGCAAATGCCCTTATTTCTCCTACACATTGATCACTCATAATCAAGATTCACTCCTCGTTAAAGTTGTGTTTAGCTACCCAAGACATTGAATAATAAAAGTCACTTTCACTAGTTATGTAAAATCCCAAACGTTGATAGAGGCGAAGGGCTGGATTAGTTTGCTCAACACTAAGCATCAAAGGAATAGCTAGCTTAGATGCCTCCATCTGAATACTTGTAATCAAAGCGCTTCCAAATCCCTGACTCTGAAATTGAGGTAAAATCATCAAATCTACTATCCGGACATATTCAGTAGTAGAAAAGATAATGCAAGAGCCAATCGGTTGATCGTCTGAAGTATAAATAATTGAAGTCTCATTATTAGGGAATTGCATGTCATACGATTGTTTTCGAATTTTCCATTGCATCTGCAAAAAGTGAGCAGCATCTTGTGATTGAAATCCCCAGCTTGCAACTTCATCTTTTCTCCTAGATGCATAAACATGATAGAGAAATTGTTCATCTGTCTTTTCTGCTACTTTCAGAACTACATCATTGTCCATAGATTTCTCCTAAGTGGATACAATAGTAGGATATCCCTATACGTCTCAACATATTTTTACATAATACGACATCAAAATGCAATAAAAATATCATTAATTGACGATATCTACCTATTGGTTTAATCTGTTAATGGATGTTATTCTATCTAGTTTTTATAACAATTATTTGGAGGTTTAAAAGATGAAGAAACTAGCATTAATGCTAGCCATTATTTTATTTTTCCCAATTATGGGGCCTGGGGTAGCAGAATCTCGTGCCGAAGCTGCACCAGATTTAACACCAACTAAAATTGCTAGTGCTGATTTAATCGAGCTTTTTACACCTGGAGATCCACATGGTATTAATGGTGTCCATACGAATAATGATGGAGAACCTCAACTTTTATTAGGTACCATAGTCCCAGATGTAGGATCACCTTCAATTAATATTCGTTCACGTTCATCGCTGCTATTTGAGCTGGACGCTACAAATCCTGGGGCCTTATCTTCAGCTAAGCTTGAACTTACTAATCAATTGATTGGCGATTATACGCCCGGACAACCTATATATATTGACGTCTTTGGCTCTAACTCAGACTCTATGAACAACTTAAACGGATCCGCCTTCCCTACTGCGGAAAGTGTAACAGTAAGACATGTTGTTCCTAGTTTACCTGCAAACAATTCAGTTATATCAATAGATGTAACGAATATTGTAAAAGCGTTTACTAATGAGGTAGATAGAAAAATCGTATTTGTGCTTCACGGCGCTGAGGCTACTCCCCAAAGCGGTCATTTTTTCATCTATTCACTAGAGCATGGTGATTTAACTAAGAGACCCAAACTGAATTTAACCTATGAAGCGAATAAACCTCCTGTTATTGATTCTGTCCTCATTGAAGATGGAAAACCATTTACAAACAACAACACGTTAAATTTAAAAATCTCCGCTACAGATCCTGAAACGGGCTCTAGCAATTCTATAACTAAGATGAGATTTACAGATAATTCAAACATTTGGCCTGTAACTTGGCAAAATTACTCTCCAACAGCTACGTTCCTCACTACGGGCGAAGGAACTAAAACAGTATATGTGCAAGTACAAGATTCCAATGGGGCCAATTCAATTGAAAAAAGCAGTTCTATCGTTGTGGATAAAACGGCACCTGTTGTTTCAGGAGTTACAGACGGTTCTTTTTATAATGCTATTGTGAACCCTACCTTTATTGAGGGTACAGCTACGCTTAATGGAGCTTCATACACGAGTGGAACAGCCATTAGCCCGGATGGAAATTATACCCTGATTGTTACAGATGATGCTGGTAATGCTACGACCATCAAATTCACGATTGATAAAACCGCACCTGTTGTTACAGGTGTAACAAATGGCTCCCTATATAATGCTGTTGTAAATCCTACCTTTAATGAGGGTACAGCTACGCTTAATGGAGCTTCATACACGAGTGGAACAGCCATTAGCTCGGATGGAAATTATACCCTGATTGTTACAGATGATGCTGGTAATGCTACGACCATCAAATTCACGATTGATAAAACCGCACCTGTTGTTACAGGTGTTATGGACGAAAAACACTATAACAAAGCCGTTAGCCCTGCTTTCACTGAAGGCACAGCTACACTAAACAGCAAAGCTTACACTAGCGGAACAGCAATTAGTGCAGAAGACGATTATGTACTTATCGTTAAGGACACTGCTGGCAATGCTACGACCATTAAATTCACGATTGATAAAACTGCACCTGTTGTTGCAGGAGTTACAGACGGCTCTTTGCATAAAGCTGCTGTCAAACCTACCTTTAATGAGGGTACAGCTACACTTAACGGTGATCCGTATACGAGTGGTACCGCAATCAGCGCAGATAAAGCTTATGAGCTTATCGTTACTGATCCAGCGGGCAATGTGACGACAATCAAATTCACGATTGATACTACAGCACCTGTTGTTACAGGTATTATGGACGGAAAACACTATAACAAAGCCGTTAGCCCTGATTTTGTAGAAGGCACTGCTACACTAAACGGTAAAGCTTATACGAGCGGAACAGCCATTAGTGCAGAAGACGATTATATTCTTATCGTTAAGGACACTGCTGGCAATGCTACGACAGTCAAGTTCACGATTGATAAAACTGCACCATTTGTTACAGGTGTAACAAATGGCTCCCTATATAATGCTGTTGTGAAACCTACCTTTAATGAGGGTACAGCAACTCTAGATGGTAAACCTTATACGAGTGGTACCGCAATCAGCGCAGATAAAGTTTATGAACTTGTCGTTACTGATCCAGCGGGCAATGTGACGACGATCAAGTTCTCGATCGATACGACAGCTCCTATCGTAACAGGCGTTGCAGATGGTACGCATTATAACAAAGCCGTTAGCCCTGATTTTGTAGAAGGCACTGCTACACTAAACGGTAAAGCTTATACGAGCGGAACAGCCATTAGTGCAGAAGACGATTATATTCTTATCGTTAAGGACACTGCTGGCAATACTACGACAGTCAAGTTCACTATCGATAAAACTGCTCCAGTCGTCACAGGTGTAACTAATGGCTCTTTGTACAACGCCACTGTGAAACCTACTTTCACAGAAGGAAAAGCCACACTAGACGGTGATCCATATACTAGTGGCACGGCAATCAGCGCAGATAAAGCTTACCAACTTGTCGTAACTGATACAGCGGGCAATGTGACGACGATCAAGTTCACGATTGATACGACAGCACCTGTCGTTACAGGCGTTGCAGATGGTACGCATTATAACAAAGCCGTTAGCCCTGATTTTGTAGAAGGCACTGCTACACTAAACGGTAAAGCTTATACGAGCGGAACAGCCATTAGTGCAGAAGACGATTATATTCTTATCGTTAAGGACACTGCTGGCAATGCTACGACAGTCAAGTTCACTATCGATAAAACTGCTCCAGTCGTCACAGGTGTAACTAATGGCTCTTTGTACAACGCCACTGTGAAACCTACCTTTAATGAGGGTACAGCTACTCTAGACGGTGATCCTTACACTAGTGGCACGGCAATCAGCGCAGATAAGACATACCGGCTTGTCGTTACAGATAAGGCGGGCAATGTGACGACGATCAAGTTCTCGATTGATACGACAGCACCTGTTGTTACAGGTGTTATGGACGGAAAACACTATAACAAAGCCGTTAGCCCTGATTTTGTAGAAGGCACTGCTACACTAAACGGTAAAGCTTATACGAGCGGAACAGCCATTAGTGCAGAAGACGATTATGTTCTTATCGTTAAGGACACTGCCGGTAATGCTACGACCATCAAGTTCACGATTGATAAAACTGCACCTATTGTTGTAGGTGTAACTGATGGTACTCTATACAATGCCACTGTGAAACCTACTTTCACAGAAGGAAAAGCCACACTAGACGGTGATCCTTACACTAGTGGCACGGCAATCAGCGCGGAGAAAACGTATCAACTGATCGTTACAGATCCAGCTGGCAATATTACTTCAATCAAATTTTCGATTGATAAAACTGCTCCTAGCGTGACGGGTGTTACAAATGGCGATTATTATAATAAAGGTGTGAGCCCTACTTTCACCGAAGGCACAGCTATACTAAACGGTAAAGCTTTTACTAGCGGAACAGCAATTGATGCAGAAGACGATTATGTTCTTATCGTTAAGGACGCTGCTAGTAATGCTACGACCGTCAAGTTCACTATCGATAAAACTGCACCGGTTGTTGCAGGAGTTACAGAAGGCACTCTATACAATGCCACTGTGAAACCTACTTTCACAGAAGGAAAAGCCACACTAGACGGTGATCCTTACACTAGTGGCACGGCAATCAGCGCGGAGAAAACGTATCAACTGATCGTTACAGATCCAGCTGGCAATATTACTTCAATCAAATTTTCGATTGATAAAACTGCTCCTAGCGTGACGGGTGTTACAAATGGCGATCATTATAATAAAGGTGTGAGCCCTGCTTTCACCGAAGGCACAGCTACACTAAACGGTAAAGCTTTTACTAGCGGAACAGCGATTAGTGCTGAGGGCGATTATGTTCTTATCGTTAAGGACGCTGCTGGCAATGCTACGACGGTCAAGTTCACGATTGATAAAACTGCACCTATTGTTGTAGGTGTTACAGAAGGCACTCTATACAATGCCACTGTGAAACCTACCTTTAATGAGGGTACAGCAACTCTAGATGGCAAACCTTATACGAGTGGTACCGCAATCAGCGCAGATAAAGCTTACCAACTTGTCGTAACTGATACAGCGGGCAATGTGACTTCAATCAAGTTCACGATCGATACGACAGCACCTGTTGTTACAGGCATTGCAGATGGTATGCATTATAACAAAGCCATTAGCCCTGATTTTGTAGAAGGCACTGCTACACTAAACGGTAAAGCTTATACGAGCGGAACATCAATTAATACAGAAGACGATTATGTTCTTATCGTTAAGGACGCTGCTGGTAATGCTACGACAGTCAAGTTCACTATCGATAAAACTGCACCGGTTGTTGCAGGAGTTACAGAAGGCACTCTATACAATGCCACTGTGAAACCTACTTTCACAGAAGGAAAAGCCACACTAGACGGTGATCCTTACACTAGTGGCACGGCAATCAGCGCAGATAAAGCTTACCAACTTGTCGTTACTGATAGAGCGGGCAATGTGACTTCGATCAAGTTCTCGATTGATACGACAGCACCTGTTGTTACAGGTGTTATGGACGGAAAACACTATAACAAAGCCGTTAGCCCTGATTTTGTAGAAGGCACAGCTACACTAAACGGTAAAGCTTTTACTAGCGGAACAGCGATTAGTGCTGAGGGCGATTATGTTCTTATCGTTAAGGACGCTGCTGGTAATGCTACGACAGTCAAGTTCACTATCGATAAAACTGCACCGGTTGTTGCAGGAGTTACAGAAGGCACTCTATACAATGCCACTGTGAAACCTACTTTCACAGAAGGAAAAGCCACACTAGACGGTGATCCTTACACTAGTGGCACGGCAATCAGCGCAGATAAAGCTTACCAACTTGTCGTTACTGATAGAGCGGGCAATGTGACTTCGATCAAGTTCTCGATTGATACGACAGCACCTGTTGTTACAGGTGTTATGGACGGAAAACACTATAACAAAGCCGTTAGCCCTGATTTTGTAGAAGGCACAGCTACACTAAACGGTAAAGCGTATACGAGCGGAACAGCCATTAGTGCAGAAAATGATTATGTTCTTATCGTTAAGGACGCTGCTGGTAATGCTACGACCGGCAAGTTCACTATCGATAAAACTGCACCAGTCGTCACAGGTGTAACTAATGGCTCTTTGTATAACGCCACTGTGAAACCTACCTTTACAGAGGGAACAGCAACTCTTGACGGTGATCTGTATACAAGTGGTACAGCGATAAGCGCAGATAAGACATACCAGCTTGTCGTTACAGATAAGGCGGGCAATGTGACGACGATCAAGTTCTCGATCGACAAAACTGCTCCTGTCATTATTGGTGTAACAGATGGTACGCATTATAACAAAACCGTTAGCCCTGCTTTCACCGAAGGCACTGCTACACTAAACGGTAAAGCTTTTACTAGCGGAACAGCGATTAGTGCTGAAGGCGATTATGTTCTTATCGTTAAGGACACTGCTGGCAATGCTACGACAGTCAAGTTCACTATCGATAAAACTGCACCAGTCGTCACAGGGATAACAAATGACGCTCGTTACTATTCGACTGTCAGCCCAACCTTTACGGAAGGTAAAGCAACGCTAAACGGAAAACCTTATTCTAGCGGAACAGCAATCACTTCCCAAGGAGAGTACACCTTGGTGGTAACGGATACGGCAGGTAATCGTACAAAGATTGCTTTTAAAATTGAAATCATGTACTACGGTGGCTCATATAACGTAACCACTGAACCTAATGGTTTATCAATCCAATCAGGCAGTTCGACCGAAATGCTAAAAAATGCAAAGGTTTCTAACAATAATGGCAAAAAGATTACTACCGTCGAAATCGATAAGACGCAATTACAGATGTTACTGCAACAATCATCCAATCAATCTGTCATTACGATTTCTATACTCAATCAATCTGATAACGTTGAAATCGAATTAGAAACTGAACTAATCGCAATGTTAAACAACCAAAATATCGTAATAGAAATTAAAACGGAAACGGCTGGGTATCGATTACCTCTTCATCAGAATCTGCTTAAAGAATGGGCAGCAACTGCAGGTGCGACCAACGGGGTTAATGGGGTAAGTATCAAACTAGAGATCACGCATCTCAATGACTCCTCTGTAGCTGCTTATTCATTAAACGATAAAGGAATATCGTTATCAGCTCCTCCTGTAAGCTTTACCGTTAAAGCTGAGTTTGCAGGCAAGGAAGTAGAACTTAAGCAATTAGGCACATTTGTAGAACGATACATTATTCTTCCAAGCAATGTGAATAGGAACAATCTCCAGACAGGCATCCTATTTAATAACGATTTAACAATTACTCCTGTACCAACTAAAGTTGTTAAAGTAGGAGAACATTATTATGCAATCATGAGCAGCATGTCAAATAGCATCTATGGAGTTGTTACTCATAAAAATACTTTCAAGGATACACAAGCTCATTGGGCGAAAGAAAACATCGAAGAGATGTCGGCTAGACTAATAGTTTCCGGTGTAGACGATGTTAATTATTTCCCAGAACAAAAAATTACTCGATCAGAATTCGCTGCAATTATCGTAAGAGCTTTGGGATTAAGTTCAGTAGAACAAACAAAACAATTCAAAGATGTTTCACGTTCAGACTGGTATTATAAAGCTGTACAAACAAGCTACTCTTACGGTCTGATTGACGGATATCGTGATGGACATTTCCGACCAAATGCGATGATCTCAAGAGAAGAAGCTATGGTCATACTGTCACGAGCGATTAATTTGCTTAAGTTGCAAACAGAAATAAGTCTTACTGATCAAATGAAGTTATTACAACCATTTATTGATGCCTACCATTTGTCATCGTGGGCGAAGCAAGCTGCAGCATTAAATATTCATTTTGGCATTATCAACGGCTCGAATGGTGAATTGCGACCAAAACAACTCATTTCTCGTGCGGAAGTGGCCGTTATCATTCAAAAGGTATTGCAAAAGGCTAATTTGATTTAACACTGATAATGTGGAATTACAAAGAAGAGCATGAGGACATTCTCATGCTCTTTCTTTGTATCCTATCTTCTTCACTATTCACTAATCGCATTACGCTCGTCCAACTTAACTTCTTCCGGCAATTCTTTAGAAGCTCCTGGCACTTCTCGAGGCTGCAACTCGAGCAGCTCTGAAGAGTGAATGCTTACGCTGACTTGACCGCCATTGGCATAGGTCCGAATGAGAATTGGTTGATCATACGGATTTTGAAATACAAGATCTGGCCCATACCAACTTACAGTAGCATCCCTGCCCGGAGGAACATAACGCACGCTTCTGCTATGCGAATATCGCTCTATGATGGTAAGTCCCGCCCGATCAACTGCGTTGTATAATGTGGAAGAGACCTGACAGATCCCTCCGCCAATATCTTCAAACAGCTCTCCCCTTACGATAACTGGAGCACGTAAATATCCCTTTTCTTTCGTACGTTCTCCAACTGCAAAGTTAAAGGAAAATCGTTCTCCGGGAAACACAACATAATTGTTAAGCGCATTGGAAGCAAGTACGATATTTGAAGATCGATTCCTGTTTCGATTATTGTAATAGGTTGAATATTGCCCAATTTGTCTTACTTTAATAGAAGATAGTACCTCACTGTCCACTCTTGGATATATACGTCTAAGAGGAGCTTCAATCGTAGTGGGCGCACCCTCCATAATATAGCCGTAAAATAATCGTTTAAAGGACAGACGGTCAAGTTTATTTCCCGGTTTCTCAGGTATAATCTTGCCCCAGCCATCTAAACTCGCATTAACAGGTTCTTGTTCAACTTTCCTTGCAATTGTAGCCATAAGTGTATTTAACTTATCTTCATTCACAAGTGGAATTCCAGGTACATTAAAAATATAATGCTCCCTAGATATCTGATTCGATATACGTTCACCCTGATGTTCAATAATTAAATCAGGATAAATAGATTGCTGAGCGATAATGATTATGGCAAGCAACCATTTCAATCCCATTTCATTTCACCCCCGATTACAAAGTAACCGGATTAGTATGCGATTAGTCATGAACTTCCATTCATTTATTAAAACAATTCATTTTTTATCGATTTGCAACAATGTAACTTGTTTGATTTCATATGTATCCTTAATTTGCTCTTCATTAATAACGTTGAGCTTAATTAAACTTGTGATCCGTGTTAAATCAGGTTTTGACAACAGTCGCCAAAGCTGTAGATCTTGTAACGACTCAAACAACTTTGTATCATCATATTCCTTCCGTATCTGCTTCACCAACTTCACATGATAACTACCTAGAGTAATTTCACTTATTCCTTGTTCTTCGCAGTACGTCAAAATTTCTTTCCGCAATTCAGCGAGCTCCTGCTCCATTTCCTTTTGTTTTGTCTTCAGTTGAAAATATCGGCTTACTTGACGATTCATAATAATCACGCTCCTCTTCGTACACATATATATGCAAGAGGAGCGCCAATTATTATTTGCTTTATCAGCTAATAGCAAATCACTATTTCTCTACATTATTCTTTTTTGTATCATTATCCTTTAATGCAAGTTTAGCATTCACCAACGTATTATCTTCAACAACATAGGAGGGAGCATTTTTCCCGGCATAAATCGTAGATATTCCAATCGCTTTTAGATTGGATGTAATCGTATTTCCTTTAATACTAACTTTAAAAATATCATGTGGTTCATTTCTTTTCCAATAATCATTAATTCTAACTAATTCTAATTTGTCATCAGTAATTTTGTTCGCAACAATCGTGTTATTCTCAAACACAAAGTTTGCAGCTGTAGCAACTGAAACCGCACGTGTATTCCCTAGAAGCTCGAAGGAAGAGTTTTTTATGGAAAGATTAAGCTTCGCATGCTGCGCTGTAATACTGTCTAATGCGGTTGAACTTGCTTTGAATTTACAATTATTGAACACATACGGCCCTTCTGTAGAACTTATAGCAATAGAGCCTGAATTACTGCCCTCCGCACCAGAAAACTCACAATTATTATAAGTAGCTGGCGGCAGCAGAACGCCCGTTTTGGAATTATAATTAATTACTTTCAAATTATTAATAATGCTGCCAGGAGCAACACGTCCACTAACCGAATGTAATGCAGCTTCACCTGAAATTGTAATGTTGTCTAGTTGTACTGGTTTTCCCCATAAAGTCAATCCAGATTGAATTTCCTTACTCGTATTCGTTATCGTTACATTTGAAGTGGACACCCCGAAAGGTTGTTTGGAAATAATCGACAAAATAGAATTCGTCATTGTTAGACCATCGATTTTAACATTCGGACCTTCAAACATTGTTGCAGCGTCGTTCATGCGATTGTTCAAAAACGTCGCATCATCATAAACAAAAATACGTGAGCCATCAAAATGATTATCTCTTACCAGAGCACCAGTAAATGGCTGTGAAATCGCAACCCCAATCTTACCCTTTGAAGCGAGATGATTACCCTCTACGATTGTATTGTTTCCATCATACAAAATGACATCATACAATGCATTATTATGAAATTTATTGTTTTTGATAACAATTTTAGTGTTTAAATAACCGTTTTCACCCATACCACCTTCGACATCAATTCCTGCCTGTGGATTCGTACCCTTCATATGATGTAACTCATTATTTTCTATTAATACTCCATTTGCTCCAGCAACTGTAATACCTTGCCTGCGGTTATAAGCAAATTCAGAATCTTTAACAACGATATTCGAACTTAAAATCCGGTTCCAAAACTCAATATAGGACCCTTTACTATCAGCTCTTTTAAACACTAGATGAAAATAATCCGCACCTTCTGGAATTTGCATTGTTTCACGTGTTTTTTTACCTATCATTTTACTAATTAGTTTTTTGGACTTGTCAAAGATGTAAATATCAAAGGTGCTTGGCAAATTTATCGGATTGGAGATTTCAAACTCTCTGTTCGTCTTAAAAATTTTATGATCAAAGCGAAGTTGCTTCGTAGTTCTTATTTTCTCTTTGTTTGCCACTGGCTTGCCGTTGGCATCGAATTCTCCAGAAACAAAATTATTGTGGTACAAGTCCGAAATCATTGTGCCATGCGCCCCAATAATCAAACCATCACCGATAAAATGAGTGCCTTTCACATTTTCAATAGTTACCCCATTTGATCCCTGCGTCATAATACCATATCCGCTTTCATGTGTTCCGGGAGTATACTGATTTTCCTTTTTTGAATAGTCATGTGTATCCTTATCGCCTATGTATACCCCACCACGTAATGTAACATTCGATATGTTAGCACCTACATGCAGCAGATGATAACCTTCCTTAGCGTTTGTTTCTTTCTGAAGGACAACATCAGATTTCAGCTCGAATAACATATTACTAACCATGTTAATACGACTGTTTTTGTCAATGAGATATGTACCAGCCGGTAACGTAGTCGCAGTTACTCCATTTTTACTAGCCCATTGTAGCGCATTGTTAATTCCTTTCGTTGTTTCTACCGGCTTCGTTCCATCATTATGAATGCCCCATTTTTTAAGATCGATCACATGTAATGGTTGATCCGTAACGTTATGTTTAGCGCCTGTCGGCAGTGCAAAAGGATACGACTGAGATTGTTCATTAGTTGAAGCAGTTACTGATACATCCGTTACTGTTACATCTTGATGGCCTGCTTCACTACCTTGCGCGCCAAGCATGCCCCCTGACAATAGAGATAGATGCATACTTACAAGCAAGCTCCATTTTAAAATTTTCACATTAACCCTCCCAAATCTCTGCAATAATATGCTAAAAAGTCCCACCTTCTTACTATAACATCAATATAGTTCTATATAAAGAACGAAAATAGTCCTATTTTCGCTATATAAAACAAGCCTGCACCTTATTGAGGTACAAGCTTGTTTATAATCGCTATTGGATTGTAACGCTACTTTAGAACAATTCAAGAAACGGAGCGTATACACCATGCAGAAACAGGTACAATATCGCTCCCACTGCTGCTCCAATAAATGCTCCGTTTACACGAATGCGTTGCAGATCAGTTTCTACTTTACTTTCGATAAAATGAACGAGTCGCTCCTCTGTGAAGCCATCCAACGTTTTACGGACTATTTTGCCGATAAGAGCA
Organism: Paenibacillus sp. L3-i20; assembly: GCF_022180385.2. Taxonomy (GTDB): domain Bacteria; phylum Bacillota; class Bacilli; order Paenibacillales; family Paenibacillaceae; genus Pristimantibacillus. The sequence goes on along the minus strand of NZ_BQME02000002.1, from coordinate 2,973 downwards.
TGCTCCTGCTCAATAATTTGAGCTATAAACATTTTGAGGTAACCCTCTAACTGAGTTTTTGTACTTTCATCCGACTTAAAACTTTCCCAAAAGGAGTTAATTAAACCTATCACCCAGTCTTTAATATCGTCCATTTGGAGTGAACGCTCTTCAATGACAACATATTTTAAATTGCCCTCTGGCAGTAACATATCCTTAATTGTGCCGAGCAATGCTTGGATCGATGGCTGAAGTGACATCTGCTCGAGTAGCTCCAGCTTCCATTTGTGAATGGCTGCTGACAAATCATCATTTTTTTCCAATTGATCCGCTAGCTCATGCAGCTTTTCCTCGATAAGTAATCGCAGTTCATGTTTGGGATCACGCAGATCATTAATAAAAGTTTGCATATCTCTAAAAAGCGTTTCGGTTGCTTCATCGATGTTAATCGCATTTGCAGACTCTGCAAGCTCTACAATTTTCTGTTTGAACCACCGTGCGATAGATCCGCCTTCATTTACAAACTTGTCCTTCTCCTTAGCAAGCATTGTACGAATTGCTGTTTTAGTTTCCTCACTTGAAGCGCGCTGTGAAGCATACTCTATCAAAAAACTAAGCCATTTCTGCAAATCACCATAATTCAGCAACCATCTCAACGCTTTACCTGTATAGGGAGAAAGGTTAAGCTCGCGAAGTCCAGCTCTTGCATGTTGATCTAATTGCTCAGAAAGTTTTGGAATATTCATGCCTCTTAGCCAATTTACTAACAGCTCCCAAGCTTTGCTTGCGATCATACGATCACCGGGTGCTTTATCCACCCATCCAATAATAGCTTCCACAATATTTATTTCGTTCAGCTTTTCTTTAAGCATCCCCTTGCCCAGTAATTGCTCCTCTACCATTTGAACAACACCTTCAACAAGCTTATCCCGGTTTCTTGGGATGATAGCTGTGTGTGGCACCCACTTTTGTCCAAAGGGATGTCGGAATAATACAGTTACTGCGAACAGATCTGCCAGTGCACCAACTAGTCCGGCTTCTGCCGTATAGAGCAGCATATGTGACCACCACTTACCGGGATAGAAGTATAATGCAACAGCAGCAACAACAAATAGGATTGCTAGTAAAAGCAGGCTTAAGTTGGCTTTCCTCTTCATAGTCATCGCTTATACACCCCCGATCCAGAACGTTAGAGCATAAAGCATAATGCCTACTGCCGCTCCTACGATCATCCCATTCAAACGTATGTACTGGAGATCCTTACCTGCTTTTTCCTTAACCAACTGAATGAGCTCATCTTCGGAAAACGTGTTCAATTTGTCTTTCACTGTTTGCCCGATGTAAGCATGTTTCTCTTCAACCCATGCCATAAGCACAGACTTGATACTTCGATCCAGTTGAAGACGGAGCTCGGGTTTCTCGCTTAATTGATTAATTCCACCTTCGACCCAGCTTCTTAGCCATTTCATGGTGTTTTCATCTCGATATGCATCTATTCTGTCACGGATGAAATTCTCCAAACCGACATTATTTTTAATCGTATGAAAAAGTGCATTTTTCCCATGTTCGATTCGGTTCCGCAAATTTTCATCATCTCTCAATCTTTGAGCAAAGCGGGACATCATTTCTTTAAGTTTCTGACGCTGGGGGTGATCTTTGGTGCCAACTCCCTCCAAAAATGCGATAAGCCAGTCCTGAACCCGACCACTAATAGAATGTGCATCAAGTCCAGCAGTAAAATCGACTAATCTGCGACGAAACTTATCGCCTTCATAGGAACGGATGGCCGATTGAACCAATTGTTCGATCAATATACGAAACTTAACCGATTTTATTACTTTAATAAATTGATTTATTATAAAGGTCACAATATGATCATCGTAGCCTTTCCGAAGCGTCCAGTCTGCGATGTCCGCAAGTATATCACTAACTTGAAGATGATCAGAATGATCGATAAGAAATCGATGAATACCAGTGGCCAGCTCCTCGGCATCTACTTTGCCTAGAAGTTCTGAAGTAAGCTTTTGCACAATAGTATGAATATCTTCTGCGCCACCTTGCTTTGTTATATAGTCCGTAATAACTGCTGCTAGATCATGATCTTTAAGAGTATCTCTGATCGAAGACACGGTAAGAAGCTCGCTTTCCACCATGTCGACCAGCTCTCCGATTAACCTTTCTCTATTTCTCGATATAATATGAGTTCCCATCCATCTGGGCCATTTCACTCGAAGAGGGTCTCCAAACAAGGCATTGATTGCAAAAGTATCAGCGAGTCCACCAATAGTTCCAGCACTGAATGCTGCAAATAGTAGCCCTCCAATGAATGTATGTTGGAACGGAAATGCCGCTAATATACCAATAGCGGATAACATTAAAAAACCGTTCGCTTTTTTCCTTATGCTCCATTTTCCCATAGTGTTACTCCATTTCTTATCTATTATGACGTAATGCTAGTGTAACCTTTTTTTGGGGAGCCATCCACTACGCAAAAAGGACCTGACGCTAACCGTCAGATCCTTTTTGAATGAGCATTAGAACAACAAGTTGAGACTAGACTTGTTTATTGCTGACTTCCAGACTTGCTGTCTACTTTACCTTTTGATCCGCCAGGACTCACATTGCCACCTGAATTACCACCTGTGTTGCCTCCAGTATTGCCACCAATGTTGCCACCTTTCCCTGCTCCACCGGTATTTCCACCAGAGTTACCACCGATGTTGCCGCCTTTGCCTGCTCCACCGCCTGTGCCACCACCAGTTCCACCGCCAATGTTGCCGCCTTTGCCTGCTCCACCGCCTGTGCCGCCACCAGTTCCACCGCCAATGTTGCCGCCTTTGCCTGCTCCACCGCCTTGACCTGCGCCGCCACCAGCTCCGCCGCCGATACCTTTACCAGCTCCGCCGCCTGCGCCACCACCAGCTCCGCCGCCTGCACCGCCACCAGCTCCGCCGCCTGCACCACCACCAGCTCCGCCGCCTGCACCGCCACCAG
>NZ_BQME02000001.1:2407635-2860440 GCF_022180385.2 Paenibacillus sp. L3-i20 | reverse complement strand
GGCATCCGGGCGGCGGACATCAAGGACCGTGGCATCCGGGCGGCGGACATCAAGGCGGCGGACATCAAGGCGGCGGACATCAAGGCGGCGGACATCAGGGCGGCGGACATCAAGGCGGCGGACATCAAGGCGGCGGACGTCCCGAGCAGAATTTTTCAGAATATGGATTTATAGATCAATATCAGCAAGACCATGAGCATCTCAGCCAAGAGTTGCAAGAACAAGAACGTCATGAGTTGGAATCACAAGAAATAGAACGTCAAGAGCTAGCACATCACGAAATAGAACATCAAGAGCAAGATTTTCAAAGACTAGGACAGTTAGAAGTAGAACTGCAAGAACAAGAGCTACAAGAACAAACACGTCCACAACAAGGACATCAAGGTCAAGGACATCAAGGTCAAGGACATCAAGGTCAAGGACAACAAGGTCAGGGACAACAAGGTCAAGGACATCAAGGTCAAGGACAACAAGGTCACGGGCATCAAGGTCACGGGCATCAAGGTCAAGGACACCACGGTCACGGGCATCCGGGTCATGGACATCCAGGACCATGGCATCCGGGACCATGGCATCATGGGCCTGGACCATTTCCAATACCCGTTCCAATACCAGTACCCCTACCTTATCCTCCAGGACAGCAGCCATACGTAACCGTCGTTATTAATGGGGGGAGATTGTTTCCAAATATTACAAGCGGATACACTGTAAGGTTCCGCCCTGGCTTAACAGTAGGCGGCGCACTCGCTGAAACTGGGGTTGTAACCTTCTCTCCTGCAGGAACAATCGCAACTGTTAATGGTGTGCCTATTGTCGGAAATATTAACTATCAGTTACAACTAAACGGACGGATTATTCCTTCAACTCTTCTCGGTTTCCCAATCCAACCTACAGATACCGTTTCTTTGGTGCTGGTTTAGTACCTATAGAAACCTATATACTCTTTCGCCTATTATTCAAAGCTTCGTACTTCCAGTAAACTCGAAATAGCAAAAAATGCCCAGAAGGTCAATGACCTGCTGGGCATTTTGCTATTTACTTATTACCTTTCCTTTTCCGGTAATCAGCTTTAGTTGATCATTTTCATATCCAACTTTATATTTCACTTGGTACTTACTTAATACATTTTCTCCATTCTTTCTTTCATCTACGGAGATAACTGCCGTCACAATAGCTTCCTCATCTTTGCTAGTGACATGCATATCATCAATTACGACATTTCGGGTAGTCAAGTAACCTTCTCGAAACTTCACGTAACTGGTACCTTCTTTCCAGGTTCCTCCAAGTAGTGAGTATGCATAAACATAATCGCTATTATTGAGACTGTCATAAAAGTGCGTAACTAAGTAACTAGCAAGTTTATCTATAGATGCTTCATCCTGTGATTGCTTCTCTCCATCTGTAACTGTAGGATCTTCCGTTAACAAAAGGTCAGGAAGCATTGTCATTGGCTTTTTTGACCATCCTTCAGCCATCCCAAGTACATTCGACAGAGGAATGCTGAAGCCAATTCCACCTTCCTCAACCCCCGCAGAGTTAATGCCTAGAACAGCGCCTGTTCTCATATCAACAAGTGGTCCTCCACTATTGCCAGGAGCAATATGTGCTGAAATTTGATATACGTCTTTATAGTTGTAGGAATCGATCTGAAAGCTTCGACCTACGCCGCTGATGATGCCTGTCGTCACGGTGTTCTGAAATCCGAGAGGACTGCCTACAGCCAATACGTCGTCACCAACCTCACCGTTTTCATACCGTACGAGTGTTAATGGCTCTTTTCCAGCAAGCTCTTTTACACGAACCACTGCTAAATCTACATCTGTACTAATACCGATGACTTCACCTTCAAGTTCGCGAGCATCAGCCATCTTTACTCGAACATTACGAACACCGTAGACTACATGAGCATTTGTAATAAGGTCGCCCTCACGGTTATATAGGAATCCTGACCCCTGTAAGCCTGTTTCGGTTTCTATCATAACAACTAACTTCTGTGTTTCAAAAATAACATCCTTCAACGATTTCTTAATTTCTCCGATAGCTAGCATTGGCTTACCATTTAATTGCTTTGGTATTTCTAAACGTATTGTAATGCTTACTAATACCCCTGCACAAAGAATAAGGATGGAACCCAAAATGCCAACCCACATTTGTTTTTTCATTCTATGCCCCCCTAGTCCAAGTACCATGTGGCATGATCTACAACAACGACGACATCCTTTGTATTTACACCATAAATCGTCGCAGTATAGCTCAATTGCTCACCTGGCTCGATATAATTAGGAGTTGCTGATGCAGATCCTTTACCGAAAACTTCGCCATCCATGCTTTGCACAGTAAATTCAACTTTTACTTCGTATATCGGTCTTGTTGCAGCATTTTTCATAACACCAACAATTGTTAAATCACCAAATTCATCTAATGTATGATCCGTGCTTACGACTTCTACGGCTGCAGTCTGATTAATTAAATCTTCTTCAGCTGCTCGCTGCATCGCTTGCTCAATCCTTTGCTGCTCCGCTTGTTCGTATCGCTTCTGTTCATCCTCGACACGCTTCATTAAAGAGGTTAGGTCAGCATCCCCTTTTACCAAAAAAAGTGACTCTTCTACGACGGACAACGCATCTGTGAAGTTTTTTCTCTTCAAGAGCCCTTCTACTTCTGCTAAAGTAAGTTTACGGATACCAACTAAAACTCGATCCTTTAATGCAATTGCTTCTTCACCAAACAATCCATTGACCACTTTTAGCATATCGGCATGTTCTTCCACTGTAACAAGTGTCTCAAGCTGTTTTTGTAATTGTTGAATCGTCATCTTCATCTGAAGCGCATCAAGTCTCTCCCTGAGTTTGTCATAGATCGGTTCCTTATGACCACTAAGCTCAGACCTAAGAAGATTAACTCCAGCTTCAGCGTCCTTAATTTTATTGTTAGACAGCTGCTTCTCCACATCATCAGCTATCAATTTCACCTCTATTACATGCTGAATAATATCTTTGTCGGCTTTAATAGGTGCAAAAGCAGGACGAACCTTAGCAGCCTTAGATAGTAGATCCAGCGCCTTCTTATATTCCCCGCCAAGTGCCGCAGTTTTTGCTTCCGTTTGAAGATTAAGTACATCTTCATTTATATTTTTTTCATATTGGAAATAGTAAAATACCGATGCCGTAACAATGAATGCTAGACAAAGTAAACTAATTGGCATGATCCAGTTTTTTTTCGATTGCATTGCTTCCGATTGGATTACGCTACCTTCCCCCGAAATAGCAATACGCTGAATATCGTTTCGCACACTAATTACTTCTAACGATGCAGCACCTTCCATTTGCTCGCCTGGCCAAATCGCATTTTCATCCACTTGCAGTATTTTATAAGAATGTAGCCTTCTGCCGCACTGACTGCAAAAAATTGCTTCATCCGAAAAATCTCTTACGCAATGATGGCAATACACTTACATTCAACTCCCAGCCTATGTTCTCTATCTCTATCTACTCTCTTTCTCTATTCTATAACAAATAGTAAAAAATCACCATTTCAAAATAGTGGGAAAATCAACTTGCAAGTTACCTTTTGTCTTACTGGCAAAATAAAAACAGCACAAGATAATCCTTGCGCTGTTAATTTTACGCAATGCTTTTTCATTGACCTGCATGGAGTATCCTATCCAATAAAATCGCTCAGTCATTACAATTCAAGTTTCTCAATCATTACAATCCGAGTCTCTCCATCATATACTTGCGAATATCCTCAGACAAATCATCTCGTTCCAATGCGAAATCGATTGTTGCCCGGACGAAGCCTAGCTTGTCCCCTACATCATGTCGACGTCCATCGAATCGAAAGGCTGTTAACGACGCCATCCGTCTCAATTCCTGCAAGCTATCTGTCAATTGAATTTCTCCGGCTTTGCCTGGTTTAGCCTTTTCGAGCAATCCGAATATAATCGGATCAAGTACATATCTGCCAACTACCGCATAATTGGATGGTGCTTCACCATGGGCTGGTTTCTCTACGATATTGCGTACAACGGATACCCGTTTCTCTTGTTCTATGTCAACAATTCCGTATTTATGTGTTTGATCCCAAGGAACTTCCATAACAGCAACAACCGAGGATTGACTTTCTTCATATATATCGATCATTTGCTTCAAGCATGGCGGTTCAGAGGTTAATATATCGTCGCCAAGCAACACTGCAAACGGCTCATCAGCAATAAAACGACGTGCGCATAATACTGCATGTCCAAGACCTAATGGTTCTTTCTGGCGCACATAATAAATATCCGCAAGTTGTGATATCTCCTTCACCACAGATAACAAAATCTCATTATTCCGTGCTTCAAGTTCAGCTTCCAACTCCACAGATTTGTCAAAATGATCTTCAATCGCTCGCTTATTTCTGCCGCTTACGATAACAATACTTTCAATGCCTGATTGCACTGCCTCTTCTACAATATATTGAATAGCCGGCTTATCGATAATTGGTAACATTTCTTTCGGTTGAGCTTTTGTCGCCGGAAGGAATCGTGTGCCTAGACCTCCTGCTGGTATAATGGCCTTTCGAATCTGGTTAGCCATAATCGATAAAGCTCCTCTCTCCCCAAGGCTGGGAGTCGCAATTTCCCTTTCACTATACCCTCTTTTATTATTGAATACTAATTAGAAAGTTATAATCTCAAGAAAAAATATTCTAGGTTATTTAAGAAAATGAATGTTAGATGAACTGTATTGACATTTGTTACAGTTTGTTATAATTTTAGATTAACATTCATCTATTACTTTACTTGACCGGAGGGTTATCCTATGGAAAAAACAATTATTATCGGAACTGGACCTGCTGGTCTTACTGCTGCTATTTACTTGGCCCGCGCTAACATGGAACCGCTAGTGATCGAAGGCTGGCAGCCTGGCGGACAACTTACTACAACAACTGAAGTTGAGAACTTCCCCGGTTTCCCTGAAGGCATTCTCGGAAGCGAGTTAATGTCCAATATGCGTAAACAAGCACAACGATTCGGTGCAACATTCAAAACAGGCTCTGTCAAAAGCATTGACTTCAGCAAGCGCCCTTACACACTTGAAGTTGAAGGACATGGTCAGTTGCAGGCTCAGTCAATCATTATCTCAACAGGTGCGTCCGCCAAATATTTAGGTATTCCGGGCGAACAAGAAAACATAGGTCGTGGTGTAAGCACATGCGCAACTTGTGATGGCTTCTTCTTCCGTGGCAAAAAAATTATCGTGATCGGCGGTGGTGATTCCGCTATGGAGGAAGCTGGCTTCCTTACACGTTTTGCTACTGAAGTTCGACTAGTGAATCGCCGTGATGAGCTTCGTGCCTCCAAAATTATGCAAGACCGTGCCCGCAGCAATGAAAAGGTTGCATGGAGCTTAAATCGTACACCTCTTGAAGTAGTTGCTGGGGACAATGGCCTTAAAGGTCTTCGTGTCCGTAATAACGAAACTGGTCAAGAAGAACTGCTTGAAGCCGACGGTGTCTTCGTTGCTATCGGTCATACACCGAACACTGGTTTCCTTGGTGGTCAAATTGATACTGATGAACAAGGTTATATCCTTGTTAAGCCAGGTACTACATCAACAAATATTCCAGGTGTGTTCGCTTGTGGTGACGTTCAAGATACTACTTATCGTCAAGCGATAACTGCTGCTGGCAGCGGCTGTATGGCAGCTCTAGATTGCGAACGTTACTTGGAGTCGCTTGAACATGAATTGCAGCACGCATAAAAATCAATCGTATAGATGCTCCATATAAGCAGTTATAGACAATAATCGTAAAAGGTATTCCCTCTGCGCAATTCAGCAGAGAGAGCACCTTTTTTTGTTGCAACAATCATGTATTCCATTATAGGACTACGTTAGAGCAGAATAATGAATCATGAAACTTCTTATCAGGAAGCATATCCTCGTATCTTAACTTAATGGAAGTTATTCACTTGACAAATGGACTTTGATTTATAATAATTATAAACAAGGAATTGATCTAAATATCAACGAATATATTTTGACCGTATTTCACACCTCTATTTGGAACAAACTAACACGAAGTTTGGAACTGTTTGCGGAAGTACGATACATCTCATAACTAATTAACCATTTTGAAAGGATGATAAACATGACTATTCAACAACATCTTAATCGTCAAATTGCCAACTGGAGCGTTCTCTACATTAAATTGCACAATTACCATTGGTATGTGAAGGGCTCCCAGTTTTTCACCTTGCATGAAAAGTTCCAACTATTTTACGAAGAGGCTGCCCTTAATGTAGATGAATTAGCTGAGCGTTTACTAGCTGTAAAAGGACAACCCCTTGCAAGAATGAGTGACTATTTAGAAGCTTCCAGCGTAAAAGAAGCAAACGGGCAAGAAACAGCTGTAGAAATGGTCGATCAGCTAATTGCTGACTACACGCTTATTATTGGTGAATTAAAGGAAGGTATGGAAGCAGCACAAGCTGTAGGTGACGAAACAACTGCTGATGCTTTTCTTGCCATCCATATAGCATTAGAAAAACATGTATGGATGTTAAGCGCATTTAACGGCAGATAATCCATTCCTGTCATTATTCATTGCTCCTTCGCAGCGCGTCGGCGGCTTTTAGCTTAAGCGCTGCGCGAGCGGGCAATATATTCAATATCATCGCCATTATCAGCAGGCCGCATATAATAGGAAGCAAAATCTCGAACGGATAGTGAAGCGACAACACTTCTCCACTTGGAATAGTTTCACTTTTGTCAGAATGTATCATTATATTAGCTCCACTCGAACCAACAGCCCATCCTACCAATATACCAAGTGCACTAATGATGAACCCTTCGATAAAGAACATCCAATACAATTGCTTACTGGATACGCCAACGCAGCGCATCATCGCAATTTGTTTTCCTCTTTCTTTCACCGCTCTATACTGAATAATAGCAAGTCCCATTAGACCGATCAGAGCTGAAAATAAGGTGAATCCAACAAACCCGATTCCGAGCTGCCTATTAATCATTTGTTCAGCACTATTGTTTATATAGGGAACAGAAAAATTCAATATGCCGTTAATGACAAACCGTTCTTCCAACTGAGTGGCAAGTAGTATATTTTTATAATCAAACCTAAAAAGCGCAAAACCCAGATCGGTCTGATTCAACCATTTAAAGCCATGTGGACGAAGCTCTTCTACAACCGTGGGATGCATATACGTTAAACCCCAAAAGTCTATTAAATGAGCTTTTGTTGTATCCGGTGCAATTCCAGCCACGACAAATGGAATCTCTCTCAATACTTTCCACTCACTTCCAATTTTTCGAGTGACTTTGTGCTCGTAGACCGGTAAAGTAATAGAATCTCCTGCAGTCACGCTAGTCACACTTTGGTCGGATGTTGATTCCTTCCAATAATAATGGGGCAAGATGATGTAGTTTTCACTGCTACCTACTGCTTTCCACGCTTCCTCATCCGTAGCAAACTGGGGGGATCGCTCTAATAAAGGTATCGTATCTCCCAAAAGCAACTCTTTTGTAACTGGAATAACCGACTGTGCGAGAGCATTCTCTTTAAAATTAATCATGAATGGTTCTACAAATAATACGCCTTTTGTATTCTTTTGAATAAAAGAATCATTGGCTACAACTTCTTCTATCTTTATCCGTTCATCAATTGTGCGGTATGCTGAGAATCCCCCATGTCCAATTACCCTCTGCTCCGTTTGTTCCACATCGCTAGTATTCATAATAAGCTGCGTTAGCACAGTAGTGAACGTAATCATCATCATTGCTAATGCAAATAGCAGACTGGCTGTATAAGTGCGATTTCTCGCTCCTCTCGGATATTTGATTGCTAACATAATGGAAAGTTGCGGAATTCTAATCAAAGAAAGCAGCCATCGAATAGGTCTGCTCGCTTTATCAAGCGCATATAAAGCAAACATCTGTACCGTTATACAGGTCGCTATCCAAGTCAATAAAATAATAGGCAATGATCCACCATTAACTTCAGGATAATCAATAAATGCAAAAACAACATGTACAACAGTCGAGAAAATGCCCAGCGCGATCCCTATCCTTTTTATTACACTGCGACGACCGGCCAGCCTCTCTTGATAATTAACATCTCCTCGGATAGCTGCGATAATGTTTGCTTTTCCTGCTCTGCGAGCCGCAATTATCGAAACAATGAATAGAAGAAACAAAATAATAGCAAATAGGAGTAAACTTCCACCAACTGAAAAATGAGGATGTATAGGAATATGTTCTCCTGTCATCCGTGCTAGCTCATCCTTATACGTACCATAAAATATTTTTACAAGGAGATAGCCAATTCCACTCCCTGCAAGCAGCCCACTCACCGTGCTAGTTATCGAAAGCAATAACGATTCTATCAAAAATATAGTGCCTATTTGCCCGCTCGATAAGCCAATTGCTTTCAAGATGCCATAGATCTCATTTCTTGTATTTGCGATCATAATCAGTACCTGTCGCATAAAAAGAATACTAGATACTACAGCAACTGCGCTTATAAAACTGAGGAACAGTGTCAGTTTCATTCCATCAGCCTTAGATTTATAAGCTGCCATTAAATACTCTGTACGAAATTTCACTTCGCCAGTCGGGAATATCGAGTGATCAGTTAGCAATGGATCTACCGTTCCGACTAATAGTGAAGGATAGAACGTTTTTTTGATGCTTGCTAACTCCCTTACCGTGTTCTCTGTTGCTATTATTGTACCGGCGAATGCGTTCGATTCACGAAATCCAGCCAGTCCTTTTTGCTTTATTATTTCTTTAATTCGCAATATCTTGCTGCCAATCTCCGTTGTTACTGTTACCGTTTCTCCTTCCTCCACCTTTAACAATTTAGCTATCTCTGTATTTATAATAAGCTCATTGTCTTCTAACCCGTTGCTCCATAACGTTGCTTTTTCATAGTCGAGTAAAGCAGCGTCATCCATCTGAAACCCAAGCATATTCAGTGACTTTAAAGCTTCTATCTCATCAACTGAAGCTGCTTGTGTAACAATAGACGCCTCCACTGAGACATAGGGCAGCAGTCGATACGATACTGCTGTTGTCGCTACATAATTACGTAAAATTGCTATCTCCTTCTCAGAAAAACCAGTAGACTGAGTTGATTCTGGTGTTAATCTCCAACTAATTGAACCAAGACGTGAATCAAGCCAATCTTCACTGCTTTGTTTGATTGAATTATAATTGACGAAGCTGATCGTAATTAACATCGCTCCAATCGCCCCAGCAAATACGGTCAGAAGCGTTTGCTTCCATTGCAACCGCAAATTTCTAATAGCCATCCGCCATATTAAACGGGAGCCTAACATTGCGCTGTCCCTCCATCACGAATAACACGTCCATTCTGCAAGCGAATCGTACGCATTGTACGACCAGCTACCATTGGATCATGCGTCACAATTACGACAGTTGTGCCATGATGTTGATTCAGCATTTCCAGCATCCCAATAATTTGCTCTGCCGTATCTGTATCGAGAGCACCAGTTGGTTCGTCAGCCCAAATGATGGCTGGCTTTCCGACAATCGCTCTTGCAATTGCTACTCGTTGGTTTTGCCCACCGGAAAGCTGTGAAGGATATCGATTGGCTTTTTCAATTAGCCCAACTTCTCTTAAGGCATCGAGCGCACGAACACGAGCCTTTTCTGGAGCTTGGTGAGCCGCTATCAAGGGTAGTGCCACATTTTCCCAAGCTGTAAGAACAGGAACCAAATGAAAGCTTTGAAATACAAATCCCATCTTCGTTAATCTGAGATTTGCAATTTCTTTGTCGTCCCATGTATGAATCGGTGCATCGCCAATCCATACTTCACCGCTGTCGATAGATTCTATTCCAGCCAATATATGAAGCAAAGTCGACTTCCCACAACCAGACGGACCAGTTATCGACACCATTTCCCCTTGTTCAATCGTAAATTGAACCTCTCGAAGTGCTTTTGTTGCCGCTTCTCCTTTCCCGTAGGTTTTCGATAAGCCTTTTACTGTTATTCGCATGAGCTGTTCACCTCTAGTTCTACTGGATAACTCTAATCTAGCAGAACGATATGGATTCTTAATGGAGCAAATATGCAAAACTTGTGCAGATTTATCGTTCGTGCATAATAGGAATAATTACCTGAAAAGTCGTTCCTGTATTTATAACACTATCCACACTTACAGTACCACCATGTACTGTAACAATCTCCTTCACAATAGCAAGTCCGAGACCAAGACCTGCTGCTCGGCCTTTTCGAGTACCATTCACTTTCCCTCGATAAAATCGTTCAAACACTTTCGCAAGATCTTCTTCCTCGATCCCCCATCCATCATCAACTACTAAAAACTCCGCATTATTATGTTCATTGAGCCTAACAGTGACACTTACGAAACTCCGAGTATAATGGAAGGCATTCCCTATCAAGTTGATAAGAACACCCTTTATTCGATTCCTATCCGCATATAGTCGAACTTGAGGAAAGCTCGTCCATTCCGTTCGAATGTTACGTTCCTCCCCCTCCACTGATAATATTTCCAACACCTCTTCAGCCAACTCAGACAACGAAAACCAACTTTTGAACAATGGAAGGTTGCCACTTTCAGCTAATGACAACTCCTGTAAATCATGTACAAGCCGAGTTAGTCGAAGGGTCTCATCATGCAAGGTTAGCATCTTCGTCATGGAAAGCGGCATTTCAAGCCCAATTGCACTATCTAGTTGTGTTCTCATAATGGCAATTGGCGTTCGAAGTTCATGAGCAATATCTGCAACCATTGTTTGTCGTACCGTTTCCAACTTCTCTATTTTGCTAGCCATTTCTCTTATTTTGGCTATTACCGCAGCATGTGCAGATTGAGCCCGTTCTTGCATTGTCGCTAATTGAGTAATAGACATACTTCCAACTTCTATTTCAGAAAGATGCGAAAGGTTCTCCGTTTGATTCATTTCTCGCAATAAAGAAAGTGAAGTTATATACTGCTGCTTTGCACTATTTTTTCTATTACGTGATATTAACCACAGCACTATTAAATAAATGAAAGCTCCGGTCGCAACAGAAGCATAGATTATAGAATCGATAGAGCGTTCTAAACGAACCTCCGTATATCCAATAACGGCTTCTTGTGACAAAACAGCTATTTTTCGCGTTTTAGAGGACCCTTCATTTTCTTTAGTGGATGCAATTAAATCCTCTCCCATTTCTCCACGATAGAAATAAAGAGATAATGAAGGATCACCTGCATACATATAACGATCTCGTTCCAGTTGCTCAGTAAATCCATCCCAGTTTCCATTAGCTTCTACATATAGCTTCGCATAACCATTCCAGAACAGCTCGGCGCGTATCAACTCCCTCTGCACCGACTGCTGCTGCCAATACTGGATGCCGAAAAAAACAAAAAAGGATGAAGCCACACTGACGACAATAAGCAACGAATGTTTAGAAAAAGTAATAGACGCTCCTTCTTTCTTCTTCTTCTGAGTAACAATGGGAACCATCGTCATACCTCCTCGGTAAATCGATAGCCTACTCCGTACACTGTATGTATATATGGTCGCTCTGATTGTTGATCCTCTAGCTTCCTTCTCAAGTTACGAATATGTGAATCCATTGTCCGCTCATAACCCAAAAAGCCCTCTCCAAGCGCTTCATCCATTAAATGTGTACGTGAAAACACACGTCCCGGGTGTGAAGCAAGCTTCCATAGCAGTAGAAACTCCGTACGTGTAAGGTCAATTCGGACTCCGCTCTTTTCCACTGTGAACTTTATCTTATCTAGCCTAAGAGTTCCCCTCGTTATGCAATCAGCTTGTCTCTGCTCTGGTGTTACCGGTTCATGCTTCGTCACTCTACGCATAACTGCCTTAATGCGAGCACTTAATTCTCGAAGACCAAACGGCTTTGTCAAATAATCATCCGCTCCCAACTCCAATGCCAACACTTTATCAAACTCGTCACCTCTAGCTGTTACCATAATAATAGGTAACTGCCATGTTTTTTCGTTATATTTGCATATATCAATACCGCTAACTTTATCTCCCAACATCCAATCCACAAGCAGAAGGTCAGGTCGAGAGCGCTCGATTAATGCTTCTGCTTCTTCGAATGTCGAAGCTCCCAGCACATTAATAGACTCCCTGCACAAATAATCTGCACACTCTGTTAGCAAAGCGGACTCATCTTCAACCCATACAATGACCAACAATCGAACCCCCTTTTATCGAACAGGTAAATTATTACACACTTCATGTAAGCTGTCATTATCTTCAACTCTGTATAGTGGTTTAAGTAAGTTACAGCAAAATAATAAAAAGGCCGTATGAGATTGTTGCTCTCGATACGACCTTTTTGTACTTCATTTATAATTGCTATCTATTATTAAGAAACTGTGCGTCATTGTTTTTACACTAGCTTCACATTACAACTTCCTAGCTTCTGCTCGCCCCAATAGGCTTCTAGTAAATCGCCATCTTCAAGCGCAGCTACGCCTGCTGGGGTACCTGTGAATATAATATCGCCAGGTCCAAGACCATAGTTTGCTTCGATATGATTCACAAGCTCAGTAACGCCAAACAACATATCCTTCGAGCAACCAATTTGAGCAGTTTCACCATTTCGTCTGAGTGAAAATTCTACACTAGCAAGCTCTGCTTCACCAGGAAAAGGTATCCATGTTCCTAGCGGTGCAGACTGCTTAAACCCCTTAGCTGGTAACCATGGCTGCCCCTTAGCCTTCAACTTCGATTGTACATCTCGGAGTGTAAGATCAAGTCCAAGTGTAATAGCATCAATGCAATCATTGATTGGCGCTCCAGGCTTATAAGAATCACTAATTTTAAGTACGATCTCCAGTTCAAAATGCACTTCGCCTACAGTTCCGGGCAATGTAATCACACCACCAGCCATCTCCGTTATTGAATGCGAAGGCTTCGTGAATACTAATGGTTCCTCAGGTACTTCATTTCCTAATTCAAGTGCGTGCAAGCGATAGTTGCGTCCAATGCAATAAATATTTACTACATCACGATTATTGAACATGTATGGGAGACCGCCTTTACTGTTTTTTTGCTTACGTGTAGATTAAGCGATATTTGTATTATCCTTGTTTTTGGGCAGCGATGCGCTCTGCAAGTTCATTAAGCTCAGTCCAGCGCTCCATAAGTGACTCCAACTTTTCTTCCTGCTCCTGCTGTTTGATTGAAAGTTCTTGGAGCTTAGCAGAATCGCTGCTTGCTGCTTCCATTGCGCTAGAAATAGCGCTAAGCTCATCCTCAGCTTTCGCAATCCAACCATCAATTTCATCAAAATCCTTTTGTTCCTTATAGGACATTTTCAGCAATCTTTCTTTAGCCTGCGGCTTCACTTCAGCAGAGACAGCACCCTTGTTTGCATGAGTGACAGCATTGGCAGTTGCGGCAGATGCAGCTTTTTCCTTCTTCTCCGTAGCAGCCTGATAATCGGAATAGTTACCCGTATGATGGGTAATAACGCTGTCACCTTCGAAAGCGATGATCTTCTCAACCGTTCGATCTAAGAAGTAGCGGTCATGGGAAACAACAAACACTACCCCTGGAAAATCGTCTAAATAATCTTCAAGTACTGTAAGAGTTGCAATATCGAGATCATTCGTAGGCTCATCCAAAAGCAACACGTTAGGCGCATTCATTAAAACTCTTAGCAATTGCAATCTTCTTTTCTCTCCACCAGATAGCTTAGCTATAGGCGTCCATTGCATCGTTGGCGAGAATAGGAATCTCTCTAACATTTGACCAGCAGATATTAACGAACCATCCGCCGTCTTCACTTGTTCGGCTCCTTCGCGAATATACTCGATGACACGAAGTGATTCATTCATCTCTTCCCGCTCCTGCGAGAACCAGCCTAACTTAACTGTCGGACCAATATCTACTGTTCCTCCATCAGGAGTTAACTTCCCTGCAATTAGATGAAGAAGTGTTGACTTACCACTGCCGTTACGCCCAACGATGCCCACCCGATCCTCTGGAACAGCAATGTAGCTGAAATTGTGAATGAGTGTCCGATCTCCGTAGCTCTTAGAAATCTCTTCCACTTCCACAATCTTTTTGCCCAGTCTCGACGAAGCGACGGACAAATCCAGCTTGCCGTCAGTACCTTTAGGACCTGCTGCCTTAAGCGCTTCGAAGCGGTCGATACGAGCTTTCTGTTTCGTCGTTCTCGCTTTTGCCCCACGTCTTATCCAAGCCAACTCTGTACGAAGCAAGTTTTGACGCTTCGACTCTGTCGCTGACTCCCGTTCTTCGCGTTCAAGCTTTAATTCTATGAATCGGCTATAATTTGCTTGATAGAAATGGGCTTGTCCACGGTCCAGTTCGATAATACGGTTACTTACACGATCTAGGAAGTAACGATCATGCGTAATCATGAGCAATGCTCCACGTCGCTTCTGCAACATACCTTCTAGCCATGCAACCGAATCATTATCGATATGGTTCGTAGGCTCGTCCAATATAAGTACATCTGATGGTAAAAGCAGTGCCGCTGCCATCGCAACACGTTTACGTTGTCCACCAGACAACGTATCAACCTTCGCCTCATACTCATAGATCCCAAGCTTCGATAATGCAGTCTTCGCTTCGTTCTCCAATTGCCAAGCATCAAACTCATCCATAAGCTGATTCGCTTTAATAAGTTCTGTTTGCGCTTGCTCGCTCGTTGGGTTCAGCTCGATAGCTTCCATCGCAGCCGCATATGCTTGTACAGCTCTGAGCTGCGGTGAATTTCCTCCTAGTACATGCTCAAGCGCAGTCTCATTCGGCTGGAAAGTCGGGTCCTGTGCCAGCATGCGCACAATGACTCGTCCACCTATCGAAATTGTACCTGAATCAGCTTGCTCCATGCCCGCGATAACTTTTAGAAAAGTCGACTTTCCTGTACCGTTAACGCCGATAATACCAATCTTGTCACCGTCTTCTAAACCGAAGGTAACATCTTCAAACAACATCTTTTCGCCATAGCTTTTTGTTATATGTTCAACCGATAATAAGTGCATCGTCCAGACCTACTTTTGTTATAAGATAGTGCCGCTTGCACGGCCATCTTTATCATAGCATAGAACGGTTTGCTTCCGCACGACGTTGCCATAATGAAGAGGCCACTCCATACCGATATAAATATCAAAGAAGGGAGCGAGCCATTATGTCTAATTCATCCCCTAAATTATTCGTGTTCACCGGAACGAGCGGCTCAGGCCGCAAAACAGCCGCACACACAGCATTAAAGAACAGTGACATTATCCATATTCCTTCTTGTACCGACAGACCTCCGCGAAGCAAAGAACATCCAGACAGCGACTACAGATATGTAAGTCCAGCCCAATTCGAGCTCATGTATGTCAATCATTTTTTCGCAGAAGATGTTCGGATTGATCATTATCGTTATGGCATTGGAAGGCGTATTCTCGATGCAACGTTAAACGAGGGCAATGACGTCTATATGATTCTTAATCGAGAAGGAGCAGACAAAATTCGTGCGCTTTATGGGGATCGAGTTATCCGTATTTTTCTGTATGTGGATAAGAACACCGTACGTGAACGTCTAGAATCTAAGGGAACTCCCTATGAAATAATTGATAGTTACCTCGATCATTACAGTGAAGAAGTAACGTATCGCAAGAGTTGTGAACATGTGCTGGAGAATGTGAATTTGGAAAAGACAGTTGAGAAGATTAGGGAGATTGTGCAGAGCTATAAGAGTAACAATTGATAAAATAGGATTACATTCGGTCCCTAATCCAATGATTATTCTTCTCTACGAAAAGCAATACAATCTCTTTTACTGGTATGTCTATTCATATACGTATTTCTACATCTGTTGAAGTACTTTTTAGATAAAGACGAGCGTGACTATTCTTTTGAAATAATCTCGCCTTTCCATGCTTATTATAGAAGTCTTCATATTCCATAGGAACTAAACTTCCTTCATGAAGAGCCGTCGCAAATGCGAACGGCTCTATTTTCTTAACTATTGCCCAACAAAAAAGACAGAGAATGAGTCCCTTATTTAATACCCTTACAATGAATACTAATAAAAAAAGGAAGATAGAAATTTCCCTATCCCCCTCAAAGTCTCGCTAGCTGTTCCAAATTAATCATAAAACCATACGTATGCCGATTTAGATCCAATGATATAAAACTCAGCCTTTCTATTGTCCCCGTCCACAAAACCCCCGATCCCTCGCCATACCGCACACTTATTGCTGCCCGTACGTTCAGTCCATACTAAATCAGGAGCATTAGGTACAGAATCGGCTTCATATAACGTATAATAATCATGTACGGTTGAACAAACCCTAAAATCTCCTCCAGTAGAATTCACAGTAGGCGCACTTACATAATAATTGGGCCCTAGCCTAGTTAGCTGGTCTTCCCCAATCCAGTTCCACACTCCATCCCCGGCTTTAGGACTTACCTGCGACTCTCCCACTGCGTTTGCCGCTGATAACGGAATCATAAATACTAGCACCAAAAGCAACAAATAGATTCTTGTCCATGTCCCTCTGCGCAAACTCAAAACATCAACCAGCCTCCTAGCAGAAAATTGTTGTAAATTTCTCACATCAACCAACCTCCTAGAAATATTTTGTTTTGCACAAATAGTATACCATTAGACATTACTATTTTTTAGAGTAATTTGCTGATTTTTACTAATATTCCTCGCGATTAATAGGGTTATAAAGTTACGCTCCTCTATCTCATTATTTGTACTCACGTCCGAGCTGATATGCACGTTCCAGCAAACTCTCAATATGCTCCTTGGATTCAGAAAGGGTATCGCATAGCAATTCAACTCGTGATTCTTTTACTTGGGCGTAACCAGCAAGCAGTACATTGAGATAGTGTGACAATGTCTCGTCGCGCTTATATTTTTTCATATGCTCTTGATCCCCGCCAGTAAGGCAAATCCACAACACTTTTTTCTCCCCGATCTTCCCGAACAAACCTAAGTTCCATACTTTGTCCAAATAACCTTTAAGCATCGAAGGAACGTTGTACTGCCATAACGGGAACACAAAAACGAGCGTGTCCGCTGAAAGAATTCTGTCCATTTCTTTGCGAATCACGGGAGGATAGTTTTTGTTTGGATTTATCCAATCTTTTTCATCTTCAGCCGTATATACAGGATTGAATCCGTCGTAGTGCAAGTCCAACATATCGACTTCGTGGTTGTTTTGTTCTAAGCCTTCTATAAAACGGTTCATTACAGCGTGCGTAAGTGAGTTTTGTCGCGGATGAGATACAGTAACAAGCGTTTTCATTGGTTAACGACCTTCCTTTATATCATATTCCCGGCGGCATCTATGGATAACCTTTCGAAAAAATAGTCAATGGCCGGTTACAGTTGTTATTATGTATGATATAAATTATTCTGATAAGTACGCACTTTAAAGTGCAGTAGCTACTTTTAAGTTCCGTAGTATCATTTTTATACTGATTGAATTACTTTGGAAGGAAGGAGTGGTTTTGTTATGAAGAAATATCGCAATGGTATGGAAGCCGCTCTGGAAGTCGTCGGTGGAAAGTGGAAAAGCATCATACTATTCCATTTGATAAGCGGGAAAAAGCGAACCAATGAGCTCAGAAGATTAATCCCCGATATTACCCAAAAAATGTTGACGCAGCAACTTCGCGAGCTCGAAAAGGATGGCATTATTAACCGCATCCTCTACCATGAAATCCCTCCTAAAGTGGAGTATGAGATTAGCGAATACGGTTTGAGCTTGAAAACGGTGCTGGACAACTTGTGCTTATGGGGAGAAAGGCACTTGGACAAAGTGTATGGAGACAGATCGACCATCCTGGAGGTATACTATTCGGACGATACCTATGAGCGTATGTAACACCTTCATTACATTATAAAAAAGCGGCTCGCATTGAATATGCTCGCCGTTTTTCGTTATATGATCCGGAATGTAACTTGATCGTCCCTATCCGTTTTGATTTGGACTGAGGCGAGTGAAATATACGTCAGTACGAATAAAGAATTGCTAACACCTAGCGCTATCAATTTTATAAACTTCATCAGGAAAGGGTAATTTGGACGTCGGGTGCAATATGTATATATCTGCCTCTGATGTTGCTTCCAACATACTCAAATGATAATTCTCCTCTACGAACAGAACAACAATCTCTTTTACAGGTATGTTTAATGGAATACGTATTTCTTCATCCGTTGAAGTACTTTTAAGATATAGACGAGCATGACTATTCTTTTGAAATAAGTTAATTAACTCAAGTTGATATTCATAAGTATTATCCGATGTAATTTGTAATGAGTCAGTTGTAACCTCCTCTTCTAACCATCCGCCAGTGTCTACGTACTTAAACAATATTGGACTTAAGGAGAGCATACATAAAATCATTATAGAAACAGCAACTATTCTCCATGGAGATGAAGGAATCCATCCTTTGAAAAGTAAAATTATTGATGAAGCGATTAACATTATTGATGGTATTCCAAAATAGGCAAAAATCACGTTTGATACTAAATCTATTCCTCGTTGAAAATTTGCTGTCGTTCCAAAGACAAACCAAATAACGGCGGATAGATTAATTAAAATAGCTACTATCCATATAATTCTTATTAAGAGCAGTAATGATGTCACCCCCTTTTTATTTTTAAAATATGGGGACTGCAAAATAGCGTCCTTATCTACTAGTGAAATAATTATGAGTTTATATAGAAACCTTTCAATAGCTACTAGATGCAATTTTTCCAAACAGCTTCATTCACAACATTTTTACTTCATATTCCCTACACTCTCTCATATAATATTTTGTTCAGATAAGTATTTCTATATTTTATTTGGATAATTTTTTATTGTTCTTTCTAAACTAAAAAATCCAGTTTTCACAAGGGTTTAAGCTTGTATTGTCGAACTCATATGTACGGAAATTATAATCCATGATTCAAATATCTTGCTATCATAGGGGATCAATTGTGTACCCATCCATTTCTATGCAACGGATCAGCAGTTGCGTATTCCTGCTATCATCGGATGTTTAATAGACGAGCGAATCATCTGTATCGAAATGAATATTTCGTAATAAAGGAGAAACATTATGAAAGCTAAAATTGTAATTGGTGAATTACTTATTCTGTGCTTTATCGGATTTTCTTCATTTATGCTCAATAAATCAAAGACATTGGAGTACGCTTTTCAAAATGCAAAGATAGATGTAAAAAATACCATTGAATTTCATAACAATGGTAAGTCACTCGTTTTATTTCAACGCACATTTAACTCTAATTATGGGTTCGGAATCCCATGTCCTATTAACCTCGCTCTTTTTCATCACATTATCACATCTTTCTCTTATTTGGGCTCTATTAAAACATGAAATATTATAAAAAAATGTAATTGTCATGGAATAGAATTTACATCTAGCAAAACAATAAATAAACCCAGTCAATACCTATAAACAGGCTTCAACTGAGTCTAAATGTACCACAATAAATTATCATCTTCCGAGCATATTATAGCAAAACACTTCGAGTTTTAGGGAATTACTCCTTTTTTCACACCTTAAATTCGCAAGCCTTGTTAGGCTTTGGAATTATAAAATTGATTCAATGAACTAAGACAAATAAGCTAAACTAGCAGGCGCCAAATAGAAAATAGCAAGAAATATTAATCTAAAGAACGTAAGAATCTCGACAATTTTTGCATCCCCCCCTAATTTCTCTACGGATAATAGGACTAGAGCCTTAAACAAACTACGAGATAATCAATTGTTAACGCATTTTATAACATTCCATCACGAACATTCATACAACATGAAGGCATCAGAGCTTTACAATAAAACATATAACTCTCATACTGCGCCATTATGCAAGTCTGTGGGCATCTTCCCTTTGTTGAGGAACCGCTTTTGCTCAACTATCTTGTTCTTGCTTTTCTATCAAACTTAAAACTCTTAAGCAAACACACTGATTTCATGACCATAGGATCAGTGTGTTTTCGCTTGGTAAATTGGTGCAATAGTCGCATTGTAATCAACTTGACAAACACCGGACAAGATGTCATATTATTCAATATAAGAAATCTATCGATAACAATTATTAATAGATATTGCTAATAATTGAAATACTTGGTAGAATCATTTTAACTACAGACGAGCAGTGGATATAGTATAATTTTGCCGTATCAACTTGCATACTATCCACTAATCCACGATTATTCATTATTCAGCGCTATACGAGCATGGAACTCAGATCTAGAACATGCGTCGTTCTACACTTCATCACTCTCCACTGCTTTTACCTTCAAGGAACTACTACACACTTTGCTTGGGCATTCCAAGACATAAAACTACCTCTTCGTATACATAATATGACAAAAACTCCTTTGAATCTTTTGTTCATAAGGTTCCAACTGCGACATAAAATAACCAAAATCAACTTACCTTTTTAAATCCAACAACTTCCTTTTGAATTCTATAATGCATTTTTTGATCGTTATTGATACATGGCTTTTTTGTGTAATTTTATTTGTTTATATTTTACATAAATAGATTTATATGAGTTTTAATATTGCGATACCATCAAAGTTAGCTATCAAAATCATGTTCACGAGCTAATTCAACAAAATCTAAATAATAAGCGTTGGGAGGATGTTTATGGATGTTAATTTAGTCGTATCAGTTGCACTAGCTACTTTATTGCTCTACTCGTTTGTTGCCAAAATTGCAGCTTATCCTGATTTTAAAACAACAATTGAACAACTGAAGTTTCCACTGTTTTTCACTTGGATCGTAGTAGCGACTGAGGGAATTATAGCAGCGATGCTTGTTGTTGATTACACCAGATTAATTGGTCAGATTGCCGCAATGCTGTTGTTCCTTTCTTTTTATGCGGTTGCTGGACTCGCTATTTATAAAAATTTGAATGTAAGCTGCAATTGCTTCGGGAAATCTAGCGAAGAAAAGCTTGGCTGGGGGACAATGTGGAAGATTACACCGCTCTTGCTGCTAACATTAATCGGACTTTTCGTTGATCACTCTTCATCATTGGCTTCAGTGAATCTAACCGAAACTATCAGCTGCATCGGTATCACCATTGGTTTATTGAATATGTACTTAATGTTGAAAAATAGAAAACTATTGCTAGAGGGAGGCTCATAAGTTCTATGACTCTATTCAATCTATCCTATGCTTTTTTGTGGGCGATAATAGCACTTCAATCCTACTTCATCATTCAGCTTGGGAGAAAATTGCAATCTAAAGTACAATCCGAGGATGCCCATCATCTTATTGAAGAAGATCATGGGATTCCCCAAAGAGCATTATTTCCTCAGTTTCAATTTGAAACCGTTAACAAAGGCTTTATCGATTTACAACACCTCGATAAACAAAAACATGGATTTTTGATCGCTTTTACAGACGCAACATGCAGTTCTTGCAAAGAGCTATATCCGATATTAGAAAGATTCCATCAACAAAACCCACATTTCCAATCACTTATTCTAATGATCGGTCAGCAGCCTGAGGTGAAAGAAATTATTAATCAATATGAACTAACCGTTCCAGTAACAACAATCGATACAGCCGCTTCGTACGAAACTGGTATCTTCCCGTTTGTCTATTATCTATCTCCTAAAGGAGAGGTTATTGCTAAAAGTGTCGTGCAGCGCAGAGAAACGTTAAACGCTCTTATTGCTCGAACTGTTGTTCCAAAAGCTTCATAATTCGGAAAGGAGGTGGAACTATGGCATGCTCTTGTAGCGGCAATTGCGATTCTCGACGTTGTACTACAATCTCTCATGAGGTAAGACGCTTCACATGGTGCAATATTAATAGTAATTCAATCACTGAATTCGCATGTGGTTTCTAAGCTATTTTCTTTAAATTATCTATGCTCCTGACCAATTGAAAGGAGGTGAAAGATTATGGCATGCAATCCTGCTGGAGATTACTGTTATGCTCAACGTTGCGCTGCGGATACTCATATGGTGAAAGTTACTTATTGGTTCGCCGGAGAAAAGTGTAGATATGAATCTGAATCAAGATGCGGTTGCTAAGCAACTTCCCCTAGATATAAAATTTTCAATACATTTTTTTATAAACCAATAACAGAAAGTAGGTGAAAGATTATGGCATGCAATCCTGCTGGAGATTACTGTTATGCTCAACGTTGCGCTGCGGATACTCATATGGTGAAAGTTACTTATTGGTTCGCTGGAGAAAAGTGTAGATATGAATCTGAATCAAGATGCGGTTGCTAAGCAACTTCCCCTAGATATAAAATTTTCAATACATTTTTTTATAAACCAATAACAGAAAGTAGGTGAAAATTATGGCATGCAATCCTGCTGGAAATTACTGCTATGCTCAACGTTGCGCTGCGGATACTCATATGGTGAAAGTAACTTATTGGTACGCTGGAGAAAAATGTAGATACGAATATGAAGAAAGATGCGGTTGCTAGTCCATTCAAAAGAGGAGAGCGTTCAGCGCTCTCCTCTTTATTATATAATGAAGGTGAGCTCACATGCAGATAAATAACTTAATTTCGGACAAAAACAGGGTTGTTTTTAGCGTATTTATCCGGTTCATGCCGCTTATGCTTAAAATTATCCCTGGTGCAACCATCCTTCTTATTCTGCTCAAAATCATTACTGCTTTACTTCCAGTAGCCCAGATTTACATTGTTAAAGAACTGGTTGATTTAGTAACCTCAATATTCACAAAACAGCAAGGTGTCCCCACTAACGTTTATACCATCCTGTCGTTGCAAGCGTTAATTCTAATCGCCAATCGTGTTTGCAGTTATTTAGATTCTGTCATCGGATTTCGAACACAACAGAAATTGAAGTTTTATTTTGAACAATTATTAATCAACAAAGCTTCTCAATTACCGTTAAGTTACTTCGATCGCCCCGACTATTATGATCAATTGGAGCGAGCTGCATTTGGTGTAGATGTTAAAGGC
Organism: Paenibacillus sp. L3-i20; assembly: GCF_022180385.2. Lineage (GTDB taxonomy): Bacteria > Bacillota > Bacilli > Paenibacillales > Paenibacillaceae > Pristimantibacillus. The sequence goes on along the minus strand of NZ_BQME02000001.1, from coordinate 2,837,470 downwards.
TTTAACTTAGTCAATCTAATAATGACCATTGGTTCCAATATAATAACTTTAGTCGGACTCATATTTATATTATTGTCTTTCCATTGGATATTGGCCGCCATCGTCTTAAGTATGATAATTCCCAACATACTGGTGAATGCATATTTCGGTAAGCAAAAATATCAACAAGCAATGTCTCAAACACCAGAACAACGAAAAGTTCATTATTTGCTTGGCATTCTACATAGTCGCAGCTCGGCTAAAGAAGCAAGAATCTATGATTTTGTCTCTTATTTGACCTTCAAATGGAAAAGTGTATTCTGGAAAACTGCTAACGAACAATACGAACTGCGCAAACGAACCGACAGTAGACTGCTACTTGTAGAAGTTTCCCAAGTGGCGTTAGATATCGGGGTTATTATTGTACTCATAATATTTGGTTCTACCGGTGCATTAACGATCGGCCATTATGTCTCATTAACACAAGCTCTCCAGCATATTCAGTCAATTATTTCTGGATTAGGGTACTCGATTGCAGCCATTTACGAAGAAAGCCTCTTTATTAATGAGGTGTTGCACTTCCTTGATTTAGACGAGGAAAACTCGAAGGATCGAGATCAACAGTTCCCTGAAAAATTAAGTTCAAAAATAGAAGTGAAAAACTTATCTTTCACGTACGCAACGCATACAACTCCTCAGTTAAAAGGATTAAGCTTCACCATCTCTCCAGGGGAGAAAATCGCTATTGTTGGCGAGAATGGCGCAGGCAAAAGTACGCTTGCGAAGTGTTTGCTCGGGCTTTATTTACCCGATCAAGGGTCCATCTTGTTCGACGGTGTAGACATCTGTACGATCGATCCAAAAAGCATGCGTCAAAATGTATCCGCTGTATTTCAAGATTTTGAAAGTTATCAATTAACTGTTCGTGAAAATATTGCCATGGGTCATCCCAAAATCAATGATGATGCTTATATTGAGGCTGCAGCCGCTAAAGCTGGTGTCGGTGAATTAATCGGGCGTCTGCCTAAAGGTCTAGATACGGAGCTTGGCGCGATGTTCCATAATGGACATGAGCTGTCAGGAGGACAATGGCAAAAGATAGCTCTAAGCCGAGCATTCATGCGAGATGCGCAAATCATTATTCTCGACGAGCCAACAGCAGCGCTTGATCCTAGAGCTGAAGCAGAAATCTATGATAACTTCGCTACCCTTTACGAAGGAAAAACGACCATCATGATCTCCCATCGTTTGAGCAGTTGCAGACATGCGGATAAAATCATCGTGCTACATCACGGGGAAATTATTGAAGAAGGCAGTCATGAGTCATTGCTCGCTGCAAAAGGCGCTTACGCCGAAATGTTCCATACTCAAGCAAAGCGGTATGCATCTTAACCATTATTAGATACTTAGTTTAGCCATTAGCAAAATAACATCGAAGAGTGAACGGACCTCAGGATTCCCTTCCTCAAATTCGTTCTCTGGTGCACCTATAGAGTACCATTTACTTAATGGATTGCAACATTACATTAGTCATTATAGATAAGGTCTATACGTTCATGTTTCATTTACATGAAACAAAGAGGATGTCCCAAAAGTCATAACTTTTTGAGACATCCTCTTGCTATTGCTTCAATTATATATTAACGTCTTCCGATCATATTTTCCGGGCGAACAAACTCATCGAATTGCTCGGACGTAAGTAAGCCGCTTGCAATAGCGGATTCCTTGAGCGTCAGGCCCTTCTTATGAGCGTTCTTAGCAATCGCTGCTGCGTTCTCATAACCGATATGTGGGTTAAGAGCTGTTACTAACATAAGTGATTGATCCAAGTTGCGCTTAATCACTTCTTCATTTGGTTCAATACCGATCGCACAGTTATCGTTGAACGAAATCATTGCGTCTGCCATTAGTGCAAGCGACTGAATGAAGTTGTACATAATAACAGGCTTAAACACGTTCAATTCAAAGTTGCCTTGGCTCGCTGCCATACTAATTGCTGTATCGTTACCAATTACTTGGCAAACAGCCATCGTTAGCGCTTCGCTTTGTGTAGGATTAACTTTACCTGGCATAATGGAGCTGCCCGGCTCGTTTTCTGGAATCGTAATTTCGCCGATGCCGCAACGTGGACCGCTTGCAAGCCATCTCACATCGTTAGCGATCTTCATGAGATCAGCAGCTAATGCTTTGATCGCACCATGCGTATATACCATTTGATCATGACTGGTTAGGGAGTGGAATTTGTTCGCTGCTGTAACAAACGTTTTGCCTGTAAGAGTCGTTACTTCTTCCGCTACAGCTACTGCATAGTCAGGATGTGCGTTAAGTCCTGTTCCTACAGCAGTTCCGCCAAGCGCAAGCTCACGCATTGTATCTACACTTTGAATAATCATTGCACGAGTTTTGTCGAGCATTGCATACCAACCGCTAATTTCTTGACCGAGTGTAATTGGTGTTGCATCTTGAAGATGTGTACGGCCGATCTTTACAAGGTCAGCGAACTTCTCAGCTTTAGCACGAAGTGTACCATTCAGTACATCAATTGCTGGAATCAAGCGATCTTCGACAGCGATAACGCCTGCAATATGCATAGCAGCTGGGAATGTATCATTGGAACTTTGTGAACGATTGACATCGTCGTTAGGATGAACACGGACAGCGCTTCCACGTTCAGCAAGCAATTGGTTAGAACGATTAGCTACAACTTCATTTACGTTCATGTTTGTTTGAGTACCGCTACCAGTTTGCCATACAACTAGCGGAAACTCGTCATCCCATTTGCCGCTCAAAATTTCATCGACTACTTCACCGATAATGACCGCTTTTTCTTCATCCAAAACACCTAGCTTATGATTTGCAAATGCGGAAGCCTTCTTTACAATCGCCATTCCATATACTACTTCAATCGGCATACGTTCGCCGCCAATTTTAAAGTTTTGTAGGCTGCGCTGCGTTTGTGCTCCCCAAAGTCTGTGCGCAGGAACATTTATTTCTCCCATAGTGTCCTTCTCAATGCGGTATTCCATTTAAGTAACGACTCCTTTACGATCATATTAGTCCTATTCTAACAACCCTGTTTCTGTTATAACGCTAATTGCTCCGAGAAGCAAGACAGTACTAGACAAATTAGTATAAACGGACTCCACTGGGTGACTTAGCACCTGCGGCAATGAACTATATATTAAAAATCGTTTGTGAGTTAATAATTATGAACCTGTTGCCTCACGGTATGCAGCTATGTACGCAGCAGCTTTTTGCTCAATAATTGTAAAATCGCCAGTTTTCACTGCTTCCTTTGTTAGATCAGAACCAATACCAACCGCAACTGCGCCAGCTTTGATCCAATCTTTCAAATTATCAAGAGAGACACCGCCTGTTGGCATAATATTCGCTTGAGGCAATGGTCCTTTAATAGAAGGAATGACACTTGGCGAATATAGATTGCCTGGGAATAGCTTGACCACATCAACCCCAAGTTCAAGTGCAGTTTGAATTTCTAGAATCGTCATCGTACCTGGTAGAATAGGGACTGCATATCGATTACAAAGTTTGATTGTCTCGGGGTTCAGTGTTGGAGATACTACATATTCTGCACCTGCAAGAATTGCAGCACGAGCAGTCTCGGGATCTAACACAGTTCCAACGCCAATGATCGCAAAATTATGAGCGTCTGGGGACACATCGCTTGAATATTCTTTGGATAGCTGTTCAATTGCACGTAATGCAAATGGTACTGTCATCGTAATTTCAATCGCTTTAATTCCACCCTTGATTGCATGGCGGGCCATATCTGCTACTTCTTCTGCCGAATCAGCACGTAATACAGCTACAACACCTGCTTCAGTTAACTGCTGCAATATTTTAAGCTTCTTCATGTTTGAACCCCTCTTTCCTACTTCAAAATAATTGTTTGTAATCGTACTTAACCTACGGCTCATTATAGACTTTTTCGGACCACCCTTCAATCTGTTCACCTAATATACAAGAAACTTTTTATAGTTTTAAACTATAAAGTATATAAGTTTTATATATTTCCTTAATAATCGTATATGGAATAAGATGGAACAAATAGAAAAGGAGGAGTTAATATGAACAATGTTGTTAAGGATCTATTCGATCAAGGTGCAAAGGATTATGACATCCAGCGTCGCAGTTTAATACCATGTTTTAATGACTTTTACGGAGCGGCAGTAACATGGACGAATATCACCAAAAGCGCACCCGCTATACTAGATTTGGGTGCAGGAACAGGGCTTCTTTCTGCTATGATGCTGAACAAATTTCCTGATGCACGAATGACCCTAATCGATTTCAGTGAAGATATGCTATTGCAAGCAAAGCAACGTTTATCAGGCAACGAGCATGCAACTTTTATTACAGCTGATTATGTGGCATGCCCATTTGACACAACATATGACGCAATCGTTTCTTCTCTTTCCATACATCATCTATCCCATGAAGATAAGCAAATATTATTCCGAAAAATAGTGCAACATCTTAATCCGGGGGGAGTTTTTGTTAACGCGGATCAAGCATTAGGTGCTACGGCCGCAATCGAACAAGAAAATTTTGCATTATGGGAACAAGCTGTACGCGCAAGCGGGTTAGCAGAATCCTTAATTGATGCTTCCAAAAAACGGAGAGCGCTGGATCAAAGTGCAACATTAGAAGTACAGCTACAATGGCTGCGTGAAGCCGGATTCCCGGAAGTCGATTGTGTGTATAAGCAGTATGCATTCACTGTTTTTGTTGCCCGTACGTAATACAGATACATGAACTCTATAAGTAACATGAGCTAACATTCGCCCATCACTCGTAGTAGCATTATATGTAACGCAAAAGAACTGATGCAAGAGAGTACTTCCTTCTCCTTGCATCAGTTCTCACTAATTGTTCATCTAAACATCAATCTTATTCAATTAGCTACAATCCATTCAATCAGTTAGCGATTAGTGTCCTCGCTTCATCCTCGTTAAGAAGAAAAAACAACCCAATGAAGTACTTACGAGCAATAAAATTACGATAGCTAACGGTACTGCTGTAGCTTCCCCGCCCAAGCCAACTAATGGAGCAGCAGCCCCGCCGAAAATAAATGAAAGCATACCAAGCAGTGCAGACGCACTACCCGCAGATTGTCCTTGATCTTGCAATGCTAATGAAGTTGTCGTTGTCGAGATGACGCCGATGCTGGATACAACTAAGAAAAAAGCAATAATGACAATAGGCAAGCTAAGCTTCAGTACTGCTGCAATAAGCAAAATGATTGCACCAGTCGCCGCCATCGTAAGTCCGCCTCCTAGCAACTTTCTCGCTTCGATGCGTCCTGCTAGCTTCCCCGCTATTTGACTAGTCAATATAATCCCTATTCCATTCAAGCCAAAGACGAAACTATACGTACGCGGAGATACTCCATACATTTCTTGCAGTACAAAGGATGACCCCGATATGTAAGCAAACATAGCTGCCATCATAAACCCTGAAGTCATGGCATAACCCATAAATTTGGAATCGCTAGCCAACGTGCGGAAAGTTCGAAGTGTATTCCCAATTCCACCGCGCGAACGCCGCTCTACAGGCAATGTTTCCTTAAGTCCGAATATAATTGCTGCAAGCATTAGCAAGCCGGACACACTTAGTACTGCAAATACACCTCTCCAAGATGTAAAAGTCAAAATTTCTGCACCTAGTATCGGAGCAAGAATTGGCGCAGCACCATTTACTAACATAAGCAAAGCAAAAAACTTCGTCAATTCAACCCCAGAGTATAAATCCCGCACACTAGCACGGGCAATAACGATGCCTGCCGCCCCTGCAAGTCCCTGTACAAAACGCAACGCAATAAAAGTCCAAATCGTGGGTGCAATAACACATAAAAGTGATACAATGGAATAGATGGAAATTCCGATAATGAGCGGCATTTTCCGTCCACGAACATCACTAATTGGACCAACAATTAATTGTCCAAGCGCAATACCAAGCAAACAGGCAGTTAAGCTTAACTGTGTAATAGAAGCAGAAGCGCCAAGTTCACCTGCAAGAGCAGGCAATGCTGGTAAATACATATCGATAGAAAGCGGCCCTATACTAGCGATTGTTCCTAAAATAATGGCGATCCATAATCTTTTGGAACGAGGGATAGCATTGGAGCTTGGTATAGACTTAGTTGTACTCATCGTGATGAACCCTTCTTTCTTGATTAAAGCTGCTCAAAAAACTTAAGTATCATTCTAACCCCGAAAACCTATTCTGACAACTATTAACGTACGCTATCTCTCATCTAGAGGAGCCGTGAAATGATGAATGAACGCCCCATTATTAAACTAACTCGAACAAGAAGTGAACTTCTATTAGATCTATTAGGAATAGCAGCTATCGTTGCATCAACCGTTTATTTCTTTCTGTGCTGGTCAGACATGCCTCAAAGTATTCCTATTCATTTCAATTCGACTGGTCAAGCTGACGGCTGGGGTAGCAAATATATTGTTATTCTGTTACCTATAATAGGTTTGCTTCTATATATAGGACTAATCCTTATTCGCAAAAAACCATACCCAGTAAGTTGCCTACTATCTTCAAGCAAATATAACTCATAAAATAGCCAGTCTCCGAACAGAGCTGGCTATTTACTTATCGTCCTCCGTTTTCCAAAACCATACTAACTCCCTTCCTAAAAAGTCCCAACGCGTTAACGAATTCTATAATGCGCAATTTGGACAAATATCTGTTAGAATGGATGTTGCGAGTCTTATACCGGAGGTTATCTACTTGGACTATATTGTATTGGATATTGAATTTAATGGACGTAAATTTGCAAGTGATTTGCCGATGGAAGTTATTGAAATTGGAGCGACACGATTAGACGCCTCCCTTCAACTTGTTGACGAATTTACTGCTTTCGTAAAGCCAGTTTATTTCTCCAAGCTGAATCATTTTATACAGAAAAAAACGGGTATCCCTCAACAATCTATCGATACTGCATCAAGCTTTCCAAAAGTAATTGGCGATTTCTTAACATGGCTGAGTCGAAGTGAAGATCCTCTCATTATTACTTGGGGCGGCGAAGATATGAAACGAATCGTGTTAGACACACGCATGCATAAGCTTGATGATGCTTATTGGATGAAGACCCCTTATTTCGATCTGCTTAAAGGTTTTTTACGTGTCAAAGGACTAACGAATGATGTCAGCGTTGAAGGCGCTCTTAAAGAATTAGGACTTACATCAGAAGGTGCCGCCCATCGAGCACTTGATGATGCTCGTATGACTGCGGATATTTTTAGAGCAGTGTTTGCAGAACTCGATTTCGGAAAAACGCAGCACTACAAAGATATGTACACGAATGCGAAAGAAAGAAGATTAATTAAAAATGCGATCCGATTACTGCGCTCTCAGAAAATAGTACCGACATGGGAATCGTACGTAGAACATGTACTCAAAGACAAGATTTCCTTGGATGATCCGCGGAAAGCAGCGGAGATGAAGAGCTATTTTGAAGCGGAGCTTGTCAAGAAAGAGCAACCTGCTTCTAAGTCAGCTAAAGTAAATAACACAGATAAAGACGAAACATCACAATTATAAGTCGGGAGAGTAAGCGTCGATGGATCGCAGCATGAAGAGCTTCAGCGGATATGAACTATTATATATTATTGGAATTGTTGCGATCTCCTTCTCCTCTATTTTTGTCAAATGGTCAGATGCGGATGTCGCAGTTACAGCTATGTACAGACTTTATTTAACCAATCTATTACTACTACCGTTTGTATGGAAATATCGGCGCGAATTATTTAGCTTAACTCCTCGTCAGTGGGGACTCATTACCGCTTCCGGCGTTATGTTAGGCTTGCATTTCTTATTGTGGATGGCATCGCTTAACTATACAACGGTCGCAAGTTCGACGGTTATTCTTACACTTGAACCTGTCCTCGTTATGCTGGGCTCCTATTGGATATATAAGATAAAGGCTAACAAAATGATGTTATTGGGTATGGCAATCGCCATTACTGGATCTATTGTTATTGCAGCAGGCGATTTCACTATGTCTGGCACAGCATTACTTGGTGACATATTATCCTTTTTTGGGACAATTGCAGTTGCCATACATATGCTTATCGGTAAAGGCCTTCGAGAAAATATGGGCGCTTTCGCCTATAACTTCTGGGTATTTGCCATCGCTGCCACTGCTTTAGCTATTTATAATGTAATCAAAGGAAATGCTTTTACAGGCTATGACTCTAGCGAATGGGGCATCTTCTGGCTGCTAGCAATCGTACCAACATTATTTGGCCATTACCTGTTTAACTGGCTGCTTAAATATATGAATGCCACTGCTGTATCTATGGCTGTCCTTGGGGAGCCCGTTATCGCCTCCTTACTTGCTTGGGTACTTCTTAAAGAATCTTTAACCGGCTATCAACTGGGAGCTGGCGTGTTCATTCTATTTGGGGTTTGGCTGTTCATTCGATATGGTTCAGACAAGCCAAAAAATACTACTACTCTATCTGTAAATTAAACTTTGTTTTGACAAATGAAAGTCGTAAAAGGTATAATTTTTTGTGAATATTCATAAAAATGGACGTGTTACCTACAAAGGGCATTAGTTCAAGAAGGGATGTTGTTCTTGAGCTGCGCTCTTTTTTTATTAGCATAAAATGGGGTGATGGGCAAATTGAGTTACATCCAGCGTATTGGTCGTTCATTAATGATTCCCATTGCGGTTATGCCTGCCGCTGCTATACTATTTCGATTTGGCAAGATCGAATTCGATGAACCATTCCTCATTCGATTAGCGGCAATTTGCGAGGCAGCTGGCGGAGCAATCTTTGACAACCTCCCCCTTCTTTTTGCTATCGGTATCGCCATTGGTCTCACGCAAGGACAAGGTGTTGCAGCTTTATCTGCCGCAGTTGGTTATTTAGTATTTCAAGAGGTTATGCGAACATTTGAAGTTATACATACCAATGATTTAGCAGATGCAAATGTCCAGATGGGCGTTCTTGGAGGCCTCATTACGGGGGGCATAACCGCTTATCTCTATAACCGATTTAAAGATATACAATTGCCTCAAGCGCTTGGTTTTTTTTCAGGTAGACGGTTTATTCCGATCATTACATGTATAACGATGACGGTTCTAAGCGGAGCATTAGGATTTATTTGGATGCCTATACAAGAAACGATTCAAGTGTTTGGACTTTGGTTAGAATCAACCGGCGGCATTGGTACTTTTCTCTACGGAACCATTAATCGCCTGCTCATTCCAACGGGATTGCATCATATTATTAACAATCTTCTTTGGTTCCAACTTGGTGAATTTTCAGAGGCCGGGGGCAAAATTGTACAAGGTGATCTTGCAAGGTTCTATGCCGGTGACCCTACTGCTGGAACGTATATGACAGGTTTTTTTCCAATTATGATGTTCGGATTACCAGGTGCAGCTTTTGCAATGATCAAATGTGCAAAACCAGAAAACCGTAAAGTCATTATGTCCATTATGTTAAGTGGTGCTTTCACCTCTTTTCTTACCGGCATTACAGAGCAAATTGAATTCGCTTTCATGCTAGTAGCACCATCCCTGTTTGTTGTACACTCTCTACTAACTGGGCTCTCTATGATGATTATGTATATACTAGAGGTAAAGATGGGATTTGGATTTTCTGCTGGCTTCATCGATCTTGCTATTAACTGGAATGAAGCCTCTAATCCGTGGCTTATATTCCCTGTAGGCATAGCCTATTTCATCATTTATTATTTCATATTTTATTTATTTATTCGTATATTTAATCTCGCTACACCCGGACGAATGCCTGACAATATTGAAAATCCCGTATTAGCAAACATTCCGATTATTAGTAATGCTATGCCTATTTCAAGAACTACAAGTCCAAAATTAATGACACAAAAAGCTGCTGAAGTGTTGGAATTTATCGGTGGCAACGAAAATATTATAGACATCGATGCTTGTATAACGCGACTTCGTCTGACACTAAAAGAACCAAATCATGTACAAGATCATGCGCTTAAAGAGCTCGGTGCTGCAGGCATTATACGAATTGGCAAAGACAGTGTACATGTCGTATTCGGCACAGATTCCGAGCTAATCAAAGAAGAGATTCAGAAACTAATTAAATTGAACGCAACTAGAACAGGAGGTAAGTAGATGGCCGCAATTGAAAGAAGGATTATCCACGTGCTTTCCAACAATGTAGTGATGACCAAACTATCCTCCGGTAAAAATTCTATTGTGTTCGGAAAAGGAATCGGCTTTAAGAAGCAGCCTGGTATGAATGTGGTGGAAAAAGAAATTTCACAGGAGTTTTTCTTGCACACTATGGAGACAATTGAACATTACGAGCAAATATTAAACAATGTTGATACTCGAATTGTAGGAATAACGGAAGAAGTTATTGCGATGGCCCAGCAGCGACTGGAGGGCGAATTCTCTGAGACAATTCATGCTGCCTTAGTCGATCATATTAACTTTGCTATTGAACGTTGCCGTAGAGGTGTGCTTATTACTAATCCGTTCGCTTACGAAATCCGACTGATGTATAAGGAAGAATATGAGGCCGCCGCCGAAGCCGTTAATTACTTGAATCAAAAACTTGATGCAAAGTTTCCTGATGATGAAATTTCCTTCCTTGCGATGCATTTCCATGGAGCGCGCAACCGAGAACGCGGAACAGAGACGTTAGCTGTCGTTAGACTTGTAGCAAAAGTAATGGATGAGGCCAAAGTTATGGGTCTGCAATTTAATGACTCCTTCTCCTCCATCCGTTTCATCTCTCATCTCAAGGGACTTATCGACCGCATTAGAAAAGAAGCACATATTAAAAATCCGTTGCTCCAAAAAATAAAAATCGAATATCCACAATCTTACAACTATTCTTTAACTCTATCCCGATTGTTAGAAGAACAGCTCAAAAAGCCTGTTCCTGACGATGAAATCGGCTTCCTTACTCTTCATATCGAACGTCTAAATCAGCGTGAACAGCTATAATATAAAAATTAATTTCACATATTTTAAAAATAATGATTGACATAAAAGTTAAAATTTTATAACATTGCATCGTAAAACAAAATAACAACTCACGATAATGTGTTACCGAAAGGGCATTAGTTATCGAAGCTATTTTTTGCTTCGTTTCTAATGTCCTTTTTTTATTTCTCTAGAAAGGGGGATCGTGATCGCAGTTGAGATTGTAACCAATAAAAAACTGAAGTATGGATAGATCTTATGGACCACCAACTCATGTTAAGGGGAGATTAAACGATGACAAATGTGAAGAAAAAATCAGTAATAATCACGTTAGTACTGCTACTAGCGGTTAGTATGCTTGCTGCTTGCTCAGGTGCAAATAAAGAAACAGAAAAGCCAGCAGCAACTGAAGCACCTAAGGAAACTGAAGCTACAACTTCCTCAGAGCCAACTGCAGCAACCGAAGGATTAACCGGCGAATTCGAAATTCAATACTTCGTTGGCGGATATGGTGACAAATGGTGGAAACATGTAGTCTCTGAATTCGAAAAAGCTAATCCAAACTTAAAAGTAACACAAACAGCAGGATCACAAATTAACGAGCAAATGAGACCACGCTGGATTCAAGGCACACCTCCAGATTTCGTTTATATCGATGGTGCAGGCTCAAACGAAGCTCAAATGGTAACCGATGGTCAACTGCTTGATATGACTGAATTTCTGAAAGAAGCTAAAAACAAAGATGGCAAAGCTCTTCTAGACATCGCAATCGGCCAACCGACTGATTACGCTGGCAAAAACTTCACAATGCCTCTCGTATTCGGTTCATGGGGAACTTTCTACGATAAAGCTTGGTTCGCTAAGCAAGGTTGGGAAAAACCAACTGATTTCGAAAGTTTCCTAGCAGTAAGCGAAAAGATTAAAGCATCAGGCGTTTCCCCTTACATTCACACAGGCGTATATCCTTATTACATTAACGGAGGCTTACTGAACTCCGCAATCGTATCTGAAAACGGTAACGACGGCTCTATCATTTCCAGAATGGCTAGCTTAGAAGAAGGTGTATTCAAAAGCGAACCGATTATGAAAGCGCTAGATAAAGTTGTTCAAATGCGTGACAAAGGACTAGTTGACCCGGGTTCAATCGCACTTAACCATACTGATTCCCAAATGGCGTTCCTACAGCACAAAGCAGCATTTATTCCTAATGGCTTGTGGCTTGAGAACGAAATGATCAAAGATGTTCCAGCTGGTTTCGAATTTGATTTCATTCCATCCATCATGCAAGATAAAGGCGAAAAATATGTAGCAATCCCTTACACAGCATCCGTTGCAATTGCTGAGAAAGCAAAAAATCCAGAAGCTGCTAAAGCGTTCCTACAATTTATTTTCACTGAGAAATACGCAGTAGATTGGGCTGAGATGACAGGCGCTATTATGAACGTCAAAGCTGATCTTAGCACGTCCTCTGCTGGTCCAGTTGTAAAAACAGCAATGGATTACTTTAATAGCACTGAGCTAGTTGTAGCACCTGCACTAATCGTTAATGCAGATGTAGAAAAAGCACTTCAAGACTCCATCATCGCATTGCTTGACAAACGTATTACACCTGCTGAGTGGGGCGAGCGTATGGAGAAAGCTGCAGCTGCAGCAAGATAATTATGATGTAACAGCAGGCAGTCGAGGATTGTTCCTCCTCTGCCTGTACTATGACTTTTCAAGGGGCGTGTGAGCCATGACAGCCAAACCAATATCCTATCGACTAAGACGTGCCATGTTCATACTGGGCTTTATATTGCCAACCTTCATCTTGTTCTGTTTCTTAACTGCATATCCTCTGCTAAAGGGCTTATATATAAGCTTTTTTAAATGGTCTGGTTATTCAGGCAATATGAAATTTATAGGCATCGACAATTATAAACGATTGTTCCAGGATGAAATTATTCGTACAGCTATCTTTAATGACTATTTTCTTGTAATCGGAAAAGTCGTTTTGATTCTTATTATTGCTACTTTTCTTGCCGTTGCCCTGACACGCTTAAACATTAAACGTTCATCTCTGTTTAGAGTCATTCTCTTTTTTCCAAACCTAATCTCTGTTGTTGTCATCGGTGTTCTATGGAGATATATTTATAATCCGTCAGATATCGGATTTCTCAATGCCTTTCTCTCCTTGTTTACGAATGAAGCGGTAACTACAGTTTGGCTAGGACAAACGAACACAGCAATGTGGTCGATTCTTGCTCCTGCTGTATGGGCTGGTATTGGCTTTTATATGATTTTATTGATGGCCGCAATTATGAATATACCTGAGTCATTGTACGAGGCTTCCAATATCGATGGTGCTTCCAGATGGCATCAGTTCAAGCATATTACCATTCCGCTCATTTGGGAGCAAATGAAGGTATCTATCATTCATATCGTCATTACGACACTTAACGGCTCATTCATCATTATTTGGCTTATGACTGAAGGCGGTCCAGACAATTCTACACAGGTTATGGGATCATACTTATACCAAATTGGGTTCAAACAATATCATATGGGTTATGCCTCCGCTATAGGCGTACTTATTCTCGTGCTTACGCTTACTACTTCATTAATTCTAAATCGTTTAATGAAACGTGATGCAGTCCAAATGTAACTAGCGGATCTTCCAATCGTTACTCTATCCGTTTGAAGCGCATTTGCTTCACAAAAATTTAGGAGGCAGCCATCATGAAGCTCACCAAAAAAGAATCATTTGTTACGTGGATTGTCCGCCTGCTTCTGCTGGTATGGACAGTAGCAGTTGTATATCCTCTAGTATGGACACTACTTTCATCATTGAAGGACAATAAACAATTTTATGGAAACAAACCTTGGGCTCTGCCTGACTTCCCGCTCATTTGGTCCAACTTTTCCTACGTATGGACAGAATACAAATTTGCTGGTTATTTCTTCAATTCAGTCACTGTCACTTTAGCAAGTACAGCACTGGCACTTCTTCTATCGGCCATGACTGCTTATGTAATTGCCAGGTTTCCATTCAAAGGCAGCAACTTTCTGTATTTCATCTACGTATCTGCGATGATGATACCACTTATATTAAGTTTGATACCTCTCTTCTTCTTGTTAGACAGCTTACACCTTACGAATAACATCCTTGGTCTAATTTTAGTCTACAGTGCAGGAGCTTTACCGTTTGGTATTTTTGTATTAGTTTCATTTTACAAATCACTCCCGAAGGAAATGGAAGAAGCAGCGGCAATTGACGGCAGTTCCGAAGCAGGTACTTTCTTCCGTATTATGCTGCCTCTTTCAAGACCTGGACTCATTACAGTGGCGATTATGAATATACTCACTATTTGGAACGAATACATTTTGGGAACGATCATAATGAACGATCCAATGCAAAAAATTTATACGTTGCCTGTCGCTATTGCGGTTATGCAGGGTGAAATGCAATATCGTACTGAATGGGGACCATTGTTCGCAGCACTCGTTATTTCTATGATCCCAATCATTATTCTCTACTCCGTGTTCCAGAAACAAATTACAGGCGGTATAACAGCCGGTGCAGTAAAATAGTAATCGAACAACTGCCAATGCAGAAGTTAACATCCATTCAGTAAAGACTCAGCTTTCCCTCATTAGTGAAATAAAAAGCATCACCTAGCATGGTGCAGCTGTTCTTAACAGCCATACCCGCTAGGTGATGCTTTTTTCAGTTCGCTTTACTATCTCTGACTGCTATATTGGACTCTATTTCAATACTTTACGTATCCATTTAAGCTTTCCCTTGTATGGAGGGAACATAATACCGGTCTCAAAGCGAGTACTTCTCTTTAGTATACTCTTGTTGTGAGAGAATAGCTCAAAGCTATGTTTACCGTGATAGCCACCAATACCAGATGTTCCAACTCCACCAAACGGGAGTTCATGATTGATAATATGTGAAAGTGTATCGTTCACACATCCTCCGCCAAATGATAATGTCCCCAGTACTAACGACTGGATCGCATCATCTTCTGTAAAGAGATATAATGCTAACGGTTTTGGACGTTGCCGGATCATCTTTATCGCTTCATCTATGTGTGAATAGGTCAATATCGGCAATATCGGACCGAAAATTTCATCATCCATAGTAGCAACGTCCAAAGCACCATCGCCTACTTTGCCAATATCGAGAAGTGCCGGCTCAAGAAACAAATCTGCACGATCCTGTCTCCCACCGAAAATGATATGTTTAGCATCCAATTCCAACAACTTCGCCAAACGATCAAATTGATTCTCGTTAATGATCCGTCCAAAATCATCGTTCCTCTGTATGTCATCACTATAAAATGAAGTGATCGTTTCACGAAGTTTTGCAAGCAATGGCTTCTTCACATCTTCATGGACAAGCATGTAATCCGGTGCGATACAGGTTTGCCCAGCATTAAGGAATTTACCCCATATGATGCGCTTCGCTGCAAGCTCAAGATTGGCGGCCCGATCGACAATTACGGGACTTTTGCCCCCGAGTTCCAGTGTGACAGGAACAAGATTTTTCGCTGCAGCCTGCATCACAATCTTGCCTACACTTACACTGCCTGTAAAAAAGATATAATTGAATGGAGCATTGATAAGAGCAGAAGTTGTCTCCTTCTCCCCTTCGATAACTCTAATATAGGATGAATCAAACGTTTCTTCTATAAGCTTGCTAATAACAGCCGATACGTGCGGTGTATGTTCAGACGGCTTCACTACTGCACAATTTCCTGCTGCTATAGCGCCAATCAATGGCTCGAACACTAGTTGAACAGGATAATTAAACGGACTGACAATCAATATCGTGCCGTAAGGCTCCGGCATAATGTAGCTTTTTGTACCGAAGAGCTGAATGGGTGTTTTTACTTTTCTAGGCTTCATCCACTTCTTCAACTTCTTAGCTATAACGCCAATACTATTCAATACAAGCCCAATCTCCGAAGCGTAAGCCTCTGTTTCACTTTTTCTTAAATCTTTATGCAGAGCAGCGGAAAGTTCATTCTCGTAACGAATAATAGCAGAGCGTAGCTTTAATAATTGTTCTAACCGATATGTACTGCTTGCAGTAGCACCAGAATAAAAGAATTGCCTATGCTCATCTAAAATACGATGCACGTCAACTTCTTTCGTAATCATCATCTCAGAACCTCCTTATGAGACTTAGAACTTCCTGAAATGCCTTGCCAGTACACCTGCCATGCTGCTTCAAGACGTCGCTCCGTTCTGTCAGATCCACCGTACACCAGTTCCAAACAAATAGAGTCTACTAATGCCGAAAATGCCACATTCGCCGTCTCAGCATTTAATTCTCCCAGCTCGCCCTGCTCGGCTGCTTGTAGAAATCGTACTAACCAGAACTCACTTATTCGATCAACGTGTTCGGTTGAATACCCATTAATTTCAGCATATAAATGAGGCGGTGGATAAAAAGATACGCGCAAATAAAAACGTAGATGACTAGAACTTTGAAAACTATCGATATAGCTGCGTAACGTTTTATACAAACATTCCTCAAGTGAGGCTTCTTCATTATCCTTTAATAATGCAGTAATACGTTCCAGCTCTATCTCAAAGGCATCTCGAACCACCTGTAAGAATAAATCATCTTTACCTTTAAAATGTGCATATATCGACTGCTTCTTAAGACCAACTTGATCAGCAATTTGCGAAAGTGACGTACCTTCATATCCGTATTGCGTAAATATAGTTAATGCGGCTTCTTTCAGCGCAATACTCATATCATGTTCCCTCCTCGAATGAGTTGACGAACGAACGTTCGTTAATCAAATCACTCTATCATGTTTTTATCGCTATAACAAGAAAAAGAATGTCCCGAAGCATGTTCATCTGCAAGGGGACATTCTCTTCATCTTGTGAATGTTAATTATTCTGTTCGCTTAGGCAGAAGCTTCATATAACCATCAGAAAGCTTCATTACCTCTATAATGTAATCATAGTCTGCCCGATGTTTACTGAAGTCTTCTACTGGCTCCATCGTCTTCAAATCGATTGCTGTTCCATCTTCAAAGCCCTTGCCTGGTATAAACATAATCTCATCATTAAAGAACGTTCCTTTAGGAGAGTAAGCTCTCATAGCGACTACATTTCTCTTTGTATTAAGCAAATCTTTGCCGAAAACAGTATAGCCTTCGTCCTTCAATGAAATACCAAGCATATTAGCAACGGTTGGCATCATATCGATTTGTCCAGCCACACCCCCATATGTTTTCCCTTCTACACCTGGAGCATGTATCAACAAAGGGACATTGAAGCGGCTAATACGTTCATCATAGTTGATTCCAAGCACTTTTTCGACCCAAGCTGGGTCATTTTCTTTTGGCTGCAAACCATGGTGATCACCATAAACGACTAAAATAGTATCTTCCCACATGCCATTTTTCTTTAAGTTCTCAATGAAATCACCTAATGCTTTGTCAGCATAGTTTGTCGCTGCAACATAATGTCCTAACTGCGTACCGCTCAGCTCGACTGGAATTTCAATGTTCTTGAACTCCTTTTTCACCCAGAATGGATGATGACTCGATGTTGCAATGAAATGTGCATAAAATGGCTGGTTTTTTTTGTGAAGTTCTGTTAGCTTCTCTAAGCCTACACGATACATTTCACCATCCGAAGCACCAAGACCATTAAACTCATCATTTACGAAGCTCGGACGATCATAATACTTATCAAATCCTAGTGCAGGATATAAATCTTGACGATCCCAATAAGTTACATCATTAACATGGAATGTATTCGAGACGTAATTTTGCTTTGCTAGAAGTCTTGGCAAACTTGGTATTTCACGATCGCCATATGCCTTTGACATTGCAACATTCCCGATTGGATAAATACCAGTATTCATTAAAAATTCTGCATCGGACGTATTTCCTAAACCAATCTGTTGAAACATATTTGGAAAGTAGAAGCTATTTTTGTTAATGAGATCATTTAGTACTGGTGTTACTTCCTGTCCACCTACTTTTAGACCAATCATCATATCTTGGAAAGATTCCAATTGTATAGCAATCACGTTTTTCCCTTTTGCAACTCCAAAAAAGTTAGAGGAACCGGCCTCTACAACGCCGCCTTCTCCTTCACCTATGAAGCTTTGTTCTAGCTGTTCCAATGTCTCCATCGTTTCTAATGCAGAGCCATTTTCAACTGCTTTTTTATCTTTTGCCAAATTGACGGCTGTTGCTACTTGATAGTTTAGAACACCAAGTCTTTCCGCTTGAACAAGCTCATTCGTAATTTTCATATCTGTACGGATATATAGGAAAGAAGCTCCTATAGCAACTAATAATGCAATACCAACATATAGTGGTTTGGCTGCAGATTTGCTTTCCGCCTTGTCATCTCTGCTTCTTAACGTCAGCAAGTAAAGTACAGCTAGCAGTGCTAAATCCAAAAAGAACACAAAAAATTTCAAACTAATTGCAGATCCTACACTTTCTTTTACTCCGCCTACTTGATCTAAACTGTGTAGAACAGTATATGTCGGTATATTGCCGAAGAATGTGAAATAAACCGTACATGAAAACAGCAGTATAGATAAAATGACATTCGTTGTGTTGAATACGAGTGACTTCCATCTTGAAGTTGTAATTAACTCAAACACACATAACAGCACCAAAACTGCTGCTGCATCGGACAATAATCTGTCCACTTGTATACCGCCAAAAGTAAATTGACGGAAGAAAGCCATTTTTACCATTACGAGAATAAAGGTTGTCCAAAAAGGTGATTTGCGAAAAACGTTCAAAATCGAATTCAACTTTCTCACTCCTTGAATAATACATTGCCAACAACAAAAACCGTCAGTAATCGACGGTTGCAAGTGTATTTTTAATTGTTATGCTTATATTAACGTATCTATCAAAATAAATAAATAGGAACCTATTTACAATCGCAGAGAGAAGAATACCAGACTAACATTATAAATCGTAATTCAAGGGCTGGAGAATAGCGCATCTCTCCTACGGTATGCGGGCTTTAGGCGTCCCTCCATTTAATCTCGCACCTCTTGATCACCATGCCAGAGCCCTCTGAAAGATTCATTTTCTTCCAGCAGTTTATCAAGTGTTCCTTCTGCTTCAACGTAGCCATCTTTCATTACAATAATATGATCCGCATTGGATAACGCTGCTTTTCTGTGAGAGATAACTAAACAAGTCGCCTCTCCTCTTTCTGCAAATAGTCGAGTCCAAAGCTTACGTTCCGTCTCAACATCAAGTGCACTCGAAAGATCATCAAATACGAAGAGGTCTGCCTCTCTTACTAACATTCTAGCAGCTGCACTCCTTTGCACTTGTCCGCCAGACAACTTAACTCCCCGCGGCCCTATCATCGTATTTAAACCTTCTGGCAACTGTTTGAGATCATCTTCCATTACTGCAGTATGAATAGCTCTTTGCATGGCATCTTCATGAAATGGTTGGCCTAACAAAATGTTATCGCGAAGCGAATCACTATATAACCTTGGAACTTGAGCTGTATAGGCACTTCTAGGTGGAATAAAAAATGAAGCATGATCAGCTATTTCTACTCCATTCCAATGTACTACTCCACTATCTTTTGGCAGAAGACCAAGCAGAACCCGTACAAGTGTTGTTTTGCCAGAACCGATTGGACCAGTCACTACTGTAAAAGAACCTTTCGGCAAATGAAGATCTATATTTTCAATTCCTCTGCCTGTTTCTGGATAGCGATAGGTTAATCCTTTTACTTCAAGTAGCTCAAGCTTTTCGCTCTCCGAAAGTACAGCTGTTTCTGTTACTTGTTCATCCTTTTTGCGCAAACGCAATGATTTATACAATGTAAGCACCTTTGCAGGTGATCCTTGTAAAATCCAAGTCAATCGGGATAATGCGATGCTCATTTGTTTAAAATAAGTTAGAAACCTGCCAAAGTTAGCAATAAATTGAGTAACAAACGTTAAGTAATACACAAAAAGTGCAAAATCTCCAATTGCAAATTCCCCACTGCGCATTTTTGCTCCTGCAAGCAGAAGAATCAATCCCGTTCCCAAATTAACGGTGTTCGAAAAAATCGAGTCTAGCCCTTCAGTCATTAACTTATCTTTAAGCATCGTCTTACGCCGATTTTCGTTGAGAATTCTAAAGCGATCTACTACCCGCTTTTCTGCACCGGCAACTTGTATCGCTTGCACATTGCCGAACATCTCGCTAATCGCTCCAGTAACCTTTGAGGTCGCTTCTCTGCTCGCAGAGCGGTACTTCTGCAGCTTCGTCGTAGCAAGTTGTGCAGCAATAACTACGAGTACAAGTGGAAGAAATACGAGCAGCGTCATCCCTGCATCAATACGTATAAGTATAAAGCAAGCAATAACAGCAAAGCAGGTCATACCGAATACATCCACAGACCAACTGGTTGCTTCTTCCGTTTGATCGACATCATCACGGAAGTAACTAATCGCTTCTCCAGGTGAGCAAGGTATTGCCTTAGCTCCCGGCTCCTTCTGTACATGTTCAAGCAAGTTTCGTCTAAGTAGCATACTCACCCTAAATCTAAAGTTTACATCTGTAATAAATCCTATACATACGCTTAAACTTCGAGCAATCGCCACTCCAATTAGCATAGCTACTAACATCCCAGTTCCATAAATAACTGGATCATCAAGCGTCAACGAATCAAAAAATGCTTTTACAATAAGGCCGGGAAAAATAGGAATGATGTAAATTATGGTCCAGATGAGTGCATTAACAAAATACAAGCTTTTACGATAACCAATTAATCTCATCATATATTTAAAAGTGCTCATGCTGTTACCTCCTCTAGCCCGGCTGCAAGCATTCGACTAAATCTGGAGGAAGGGTCCTCTGCCAGCTTAATTCTTGCTCCAGACTCGATAACTGTTCCTTGCTCAAGAATGACAATTTGATCTGCTCGTTCAATTGTAGCTAGCCGATGTGCAATAATGATGCACGTACGCTCGCGAAGAAGCTTATCAACTGCTCTTTCAAGACGTTGCTCCGTTAGTGGATCTAATCTAGAGGATGCTTCATCCAAGATGACGAGTCCTGGTTCATTCAGAAACACACGAGCAAACGCAAGCAATTGAGCCTCGCCCGCAGATAAGCTGCCTCCACCTGAATCAAGCAATGAATCAAGACCGTTTGGTAGTGATGCATGCCATTCTCCTAGCCCTAAATCCCCCAGCACTTCAACTATAGTTTCATCTGAAATACTTCTATTATAGAAGGTTAAATTATCTCTTACACTTCCTTGCAATATTTCGATACTTTGTGTAACTAAAGCAACCTTACCTCGCAGTTCTGACAACTTACAGTTTCTAATATCGATATCGTTTAATGTAATGTGCCCTTGCTGGGGATCATAAAAACGGAGCAGCAAACGACCAATTGTCGTTTTCCCGCTGCCAGTACGTCCTAACAAGCCAAGTACTTGTCCAGGCTTTACGTCAATATTTAGAGCAATCAGAGTAGGCTGTTCTTCATATCCAAAGGTTACATTGTGAAAAGCTAATGCCAAAGGTCCCTCTGGCAACTTTACCCCAGGACCATCTTGAATCTTTGACGTTAAGTTAAAGAGCTCTCTAATACGTTTTAAGCTTGCATCTGCTTTTTGCAAATCTTCAAGCTGCATACGAATTTTCTCAACTGGCTTAGCAAGCAATTCCGTATAAAAAAAGATGAGATAGATCGTACCTATCGTTATGTTGCCTGTTTTCCACAAATATGCACAAATCGCAAATGCCATAGCATTACCAAGTGCAAATACGATAATAGTTGTGATCCACATTGATGCAAAGCCCAAAAATGCTTTTTTTCTAAGTGGTAGCATTCGCCGGATTAAGGAAGAAAACCGATTTATGACGAAGCCAGATGCACCATTCGCACGAGTATCTTCGGTACCTTCCAAATGTTCACCGATAAACCCATAGAACTCCGCATTCGACTGCCGCCA
This sequence comes from Paenibacillus sp. L3-i20, assembly GCF_022180385.2. GTDB lineage: Bacteria > Bacillota > Bacilli > Paenibacillales > Paenibacillaceae > Pristimantibacillus. The sequence goes on along the minus strand of NZ_BQME02000001.1, from coordinate 2,815,557 downwards.
TTTTGCCCAAACAGGAGCCGCTATTTTCCGAATTTTTTTCACAATATAAAGAGCAGACAGCACAAATATTAGCATACCTGCGCCGATCCAAACATTTTCGCGGAATAACAGAATAATGATACCGATCGTGAGAATTACGTTACCTGCCATGTTGATGATAAAGCTTGAGAAAAAATTGGCCAGCGCATTTACATCTCCATCTACCCGTTCAATTAAAGAACCTGACGTATTCGATTTGTGAAAAGTCATGTCTAATCGCAGGCAATGTTCCGCTAAGTCACCACGCAGCTTGTTTGTTGTACGCCATGCCAAATTTTCACTGACGTAAGTAGCAAAAACTGCAATGATCTGTTGAACGATCGAAAATCCGATAAACATTAATGCAGCATACATTAGAAGCTCAATCGGCTTGTCTGACGTTGCAGTATCGATAAAATAGCGAATGATTTGCGGATTGACGAGTTGAAGTGCAATGGAGCCAAATAGGAGAACGGTTAATCCGACCAACGTTGACTTATGAGGTAATAAATATTTGCTGAGCATACTATAGTAATGACTAAAGGTTTCTGAATTCTTTGGCTTACGCATTATGATTCCTTTCCTATCTTGCTATACAATCATGAGTTGTAAGCAATAGACATGTCTGATATTATTTTTACAGATTAGTTGCTCGTTCGACATTATTCGTTTACGATCAACTTAAGTAAAAAGGAGGCAATACATTGAATCAATTCTCGGATCATAACAACAATCAGAATAATCAAAACCATACTTCTGATCCATTCGGGCAACAACCCCAATTTTCTAATCAACAGCAGTTTCAACCTTATCCTTATCCACCCAAGACCAATGGGAAAGCAATTGCAGGTTTAGTACTAGGAATATGTTCACTTGTTATACCATATATCGGATTTTTACCAGGAATAGTTGGCTTTATTTTAAGTATATTATCGCTTAAAGAAATTAAGAAGAGTAACGAACAAGGACGAGGACTTGCTATCGCTGGTTTAGTCACTTCTATTATTGGTTCTTTATTGTGGATAGTTATAGTGGTGATTTTTGTTATTATTGTGATTTTTGCAGCCACAGTAGATTCGCCTTCCTATTACTAAGACCTACTAACTCTGACTCAAGGAGACCACACAATTATGAAGAAGCTTGTATCCTGGAATGTGAATGGACTTCGCGCTTGTGTTGGCAAAGGATTCATTGATTATTTCCAGAGTGTTAATGCTGATATTTTTTGTCTCCAAGAAACGAAGCTGCAAGAAGGTCAAATTGATCTAGATCTGGGAGCTTATCATCATTATTGGAATTATGCTCAGAAAAAAGGCTACTCCGGTACTGCTGTATTTACAAAAGAAAAGCCATTATCCATTTGGTATGGTTTAGAGGAAAATGAAGAACCAGAAGGCAGAGTTATTACGTTGCAATTCGAAACGTTCTATCTTGTAAATGTGTACACCCCAAATGCCAAACGTGATCTTTCAAGGCTCGATTATCGGTTGGAATGGGAACAACGCTTCCTCGATTATGTACAGAAGTTAGATTGTAATAAACCAGTTGTTATATGTGGCGATTTAAACGTCGCTCACGAAGAAATCGATCTAAAGAACGCAAAGTCTAACCATGGAAATTCCGGATTCACTGCTGAGGAACGCTCCTGTATGTCACGCCTTCTTAGCGCTGGATTCGTCGATTCCTTCCGTCATCTCTACCCTGAGCGAACGGATTCATTCTCATGGTGGTCTTACATGCCTAAAGTAAGGGAACGAAATGTCGGTTGGCGCATCGATTATTTTCTCGTATCTGCTAGACTAGCAACCAACATTACAGCAGCTGACATCGATTCCGCTATTATGGGAAGCGATCATTGCCCTGTTTCCTTGGAGCTAGACTAATTTTGTCCTTAATCGAATCAAAATCGATTAAGGACAATTTTTATTTTCTAGTTCGACGAAGTTGGAACGTAACGACGAAGCCAACTGCCAAAACTTGCAGGATTACGGCTCTGAATAAGTATGACTCCCTCTCCACGGAAACGACAAACGAGCATTTCACCACTTTTAATGCTGGATACCCAACCTTTGGAAGACTTCTCAATACTATATTGCATCGTGCTCGGCCAAGCTACGAGATGACCATTATCGATAACAACTTCTTCTCCTGGTGCCAGGTTTACCTCGTGTATAGCACCGAAGGATGACAGAAATATTGTACCTCGGCCGCTAATTTCAACTACGAAAAAACCTTCCCCAGAAAATATCCCTCTGCTTAAGTTTTGCATTTTCGTACTAACTTCTACACCTTCTGTAGCAGCAAGAAAACCATCTTTTTGCACAAGAAGCTTATGACTGCCATCCAATTCAATGGCCTGAACATCGCCTAACGTCTTAGGTGCGAGGAGTAGCTCTCCATTGCCTCTTGCAGCGTTCACCTCTTGAAAGAAGAAGCTTTCTCCGCTTAGCATCCGTCCGAGCCCTTTCATAATGCCTCCATTTGTTGTACCTTTCAATTCAAGGGTAGGCGACATGGATACCATCGCTCCTGATTCCGCCTTAATTCTATCCCCTTGTGCAAGTTGTATACTTAACATCGCAAATGCACCTTTGTTCAGCACTTCATATTTCATATCCTACTCACTCCCTAACTTGTTTCTGTTCCGTTATATGATTATTATAGCCGATTTCCAATTTTATGGGGAATCGTTAACGTTACAGTCCTGTTCTAATGACAATTATATTTATCGAATTATTAGATTACGCATACTAGTTTACTACAGTTTAAGTTGTTGTCTTTAACTAAAATTGAGTCACTCATTATATAAAAAAGGTATTTTTTATAGTTATTAATCCAGTATACAAATATGGATTGTGAGCAATAAAAAGCTATACTATGATCTAATTGCAACCTAATGAAATAGGCTATATCCAAAGCTCTTACATTTACTGCTTATGGGCAGAGAAATTCATTTACCTTTTGCAAGATTAAGTCGCAATCGAATCTACTACTTTCAGCTAACCCCCTTAATTTTCAATTTATCAGAACAAACGTTCTATATCAAGTGATTTTTTGGAGCGAAATGGATTTCTCATCCTATGGACAGTTATAAATTCAACCTAGGGTATCTATGCTCTTTTTGTATTTTATGTCATTATTGATAACTAGAGGTATATTTCGGAGGTGCTCACTTGAACCAAATGAACAAAACAAGCTCTTATCGTATTCTTTTGATCATGATGAAACGAGCTAAAAAGCATTGGGTTTCTTATATCGGTGTAAGCATTATTGCTCTTGCTGCATCCTTACTGCCTGTTGGCTGGGCGGAAGCGATGCGTCAATTGTTTAACGCAGCAAAAGAAATGGACAGTAACGCACTTAAATCCGCTGCGCTATTGTTTGGGGTGTTATTCGCGGGTGAAATTACTATCTCCACGATTAGAGCCTTTCTCATGCAGAAACTGTCCAACCGAACAACACAAGATCTTCAACGCGAAGTGTTACAAGGACTATTTATTATGAAAATGGCTAGATTTATGAGTTGGCATACTGGTGATAAGCTCCAAAGGATGAATCAATCCGCAACTAGCGCTCAAACAGGCATTAATCAGAAGTTGCCTGAACTTATCCAAAACTCACTATCTATCGTATTTTTATTTACCTATTTGACCGTTCTCTCGTGGGAGCTTATGGCGGGGGCAATTACTGTTGCGCTGCTAATACCTCTCTTAAGCAACTGGTTAGGCAAACCCATTCGCAGAAACCAAGAACTAACGAATGAGTCACAAGCAATTACCGATGCTTCTCTACTTGATCAACTTCAAGGCGGGGAAGTATCTCGGAGCTATGGTCTTCGGGATTCGTTCAATAAGCAATGGGAGAGCAATCTTGAAACTACAAGGCGGAGATGGCTTCGCACAGACTTTCTTCGAACGATGACAAACTCAACGATTACGATAGGGTTCTTTTTGGGTCAAGCTTATATTTTTATTATGGGGGCTTGGATGGTCTCTCAGCAAACGCTTAGTATCGGTTCTATTGCTGCATTTGTCCTTTCTTATGAAAGACTTGTATTTCCCATGGCTCAACTATCTAACACTTGGGCAGCTGTTCAAGACGCAATTGCACATGCAGGTCGGGTTCTGGAACTAACCGAGGAACCTCCCTCTGATCAACATAAAAGTTCAGACAGCGTAATCAAACTTCCACTTCAAGCAGATATTCATCTGGACAATGTGACCTTTCGTTATGGCGATAAGATCATTATTAAAAACTTCTCTGCCAGCTTTCTTCAAGGCAACACAACAGCTCTAGTAGGTCCTAGCGGCAGCGGCAAAAGTACTATCCTAAAGCTTTTACTCGGATTGTATCCGGCTGATTCGGGTACGATTCATTATGGGAACTCAGCGCTCCATAATGACAATTGGAAACAATGGCGGGAGCAAACAGCATATTTGCCTCAAGACGCTGCCATACTCGACGCAACTGTAGCAGACAATATACGTATCGGGAAGCTTGATGCTACTATTGATGAAATTAAGGAAGCAGCAAAGCTGGCTAACGCTCACTCCTTCATCGAAGCCCTCCCAAATGGCTATGAAAGCATACTTGGTGAAGGTGGCGGTCGACTTTCAGGAGGCGAACGACAACGTCTTGCACTGGCAAGAGCTTACGTACGTGACCCTCGTATTCTATTACTTGATGAGCCTACTTCAGCTCTTGATGCGACCAACGAAGCTCTTATGCAAGAAGCGCTTCATACGATGAAGCAAGACCGTACTGTCATTGTTGTTGCCCATCGACTGTCTACTGTTAGAGATGCTGACTGTATCTTGTATGTGGAAGATGGTCAATTAATGGAGGCAGGAACTCATCAACAACTTATGGATCAACGGGGACGATATGCATCGTTAGTTCAAGCTGGCGAATGGGTTGATGAAGAAGTTGTGTATGAAAGGAGCCTAGCCTAATGAACAAATATAGTGTACTAAGTCGAAACCCTAGAATTCGCGAGCTCGTTCCTATGCTTTGGAAGCGGCTTGGCTCTGGGCAACTATGGTTTGTCATTGCTATACTTTTCTGTCTTAGTGATATGGTTATTATGATGCTTACTCCTTATGTACTTGAGATTTATTTCAACGTTTTAGAAAACGGCGAATTAAAAGAAGTTCAAAATTTACTCATCCTCTTCATTGTCCTCGTAATTGTTTTAAGTGGACTCGGGCTGTTGGGCCATTATCTCAAGCAGGATAATATGAGTAAATTACATCGGGACATTACATTAGATTTAGTTGATCATGCACAGCGACTTCCACTAGAAAGATCTCAAGCCTCACATACTGCTGATCTATCACAACGAATTATGTTAGATTCGAGCAAAGTGACCGTATTACTTGAAAGAATTTTTAACAATATGGGAAACCAAGTTATTATGCTAATACTGGCATTGCTCTATATGCTGAAACTCCAATGGCAAGTTGCCGTTGGCGTGATGATTCTTATGCCCTTAGGCTTAATTGGCAGCCATCTGCTGCGCCATAGATTAGAACGAATTGGAAAAGAAGTGGCTGATGAAGAAAGTAGCTTTCGTCAATGCCAACAGGAAGCATTACAAAGTATGGACACGTTAAGGGCGTTCGATGCCGAGAGTTGGATGATGGATCGATTCATCACGCAACGTCAAAATCTTAATAAACTTTATTTACGGAGAATGTGGCTCCAACAATTAGTAAATGTACTAACAACTACTTTAGCTTTGTTCATTGCATGGGGGTCCATTCTTACAGTTGCATGGATGGCTGTTCAGGGCAAACTTCAGCTGGGAACGTTAATGGCATTCTTCATCCTCATTTGGAGAATTTACGACCCTCTGCTCATTCTTGGACGTCTATGGGGAGAAGTTCAGGAATCAAAGGGTGCTGCTACTCGTATATCCAGCATATGGCGAGCTAACAAAGAACCTAATGAAAAAGTCGAAGTTATTCCAGCTAACGCTGCTCTAAGTGAAAATCCCATTTTGAGCTGGAATAATGTCACTTTTCACTACCAACAACATGCCAATATACAAGAAATGGATGGTGTGGACACTTCTGAATTTGGTCAGATGAATGAACCTTTGCTGAAAGATTTCCAGCTCTCGCTTAGTCCCGACACTTTTACAGCTATTGTAGGTTCCAGTGGATCTGGCAAATCGACTGTTGCTAAACTAGGCGCAGGTCTGCTCTTCCCGATCGAAGGTTCCGTACATATTAATGGCTCATCTTCCCTAGTAAATGCTGAATTTGCTAGAAAGAACGTGTCTTATGTACCACAAAATCCTTATCTCTTCTCTGGTACTATACGAGAAAACTTGATGATGGCTATGCCTAATGCACTCGAATCTGATCTTATTGAAGCAGCAAAGATTGCGGAAGCTCATTCGTTCATTGAAGCTCTTCCAGATGGCTATGACACACAAATTAGCGAACATGGCTCTTCACTCAGCGGTGGACAGAAACAGCGACTAGCCATAGCTCGTGCTGTACTAGCTGCAAGACCAATCTGGATATTTGACGAAGCCACCTCTGCGTTGGATCTAGAAACAGAACGACGAGTTATGGAAGCTATCTTGTCCCGCATACGTGAACGAGGCAGTTCTCTACTTGTAATTGCCCATCGCCTGACAACCGTACAAGAAGCAGACACAATCATTGCAATGGAGACAGGTCTAATTAAAGAGAACGGTTCACATCGTGAGTTGCTCCAACGTGAGGATGGACTCTATCGCAAACTTTGGAAACAGATGGACGGTGGGGAAGCAGAGTAAGCACAAACAAGTTAGGTATCTAAGAGGACCTCCAAAAAGCGATGGCTTTTTGGAGGTCCTCTTTCGTCTGATAGAATCTATTTTATATGCGACCAGTATTTCACGTCCTCAGCCCAAACTCTGGCAGTCGTTGTTTCCTGCTGCCCTTGCACATATGCAAGTGTTAAACGATCATCTTGTGCAAGCAGTTCAAACAGTTGTTCAGAGTGATACACTCCTACTGGCAGGTTGGCGCGATACACTAAATCTACTGTCGCTGCAGCCATTGATGCCGTCACGCTCGATTCAACTCTTCCTTGCACATACAATTGCATTAACTTGTTCTCGCGATCCATGCGACCAGTTACATCAACCTTTAATGCATACCGATCAGAGCCATAACTCATCTTTTCAAATGCTTTAACAACAATCGATCTGATGAACTTCCCTCTAAAAAATTTAGTTAAACCAAGCTTCGTCATAAACGCTACTAGCGAAGTAGCAATATGTGAGTCAAAGCATAGTCGAGTCGCTATTGAGCTAGTACTCATTGTCCTTGGCAGCATAACCTGATCGGAGAATGGAAATCGATACGCTCTATGTTTCCCAAGCCCTCCTCCAAAGTCAATTGTTCGTCCATCTGTAAAGCTTTTCACACTTACTCGTTCACCCGCTTCCATTACTTCAAATGTATCTGCTAAACTATCTACCGTCCATTCGATAGCCGCTTTCCCGTGACTATCGCCAAGACCTAACATAATGCCAATTGAAACGTGATCGAGATGTTCAAATGTATTGCGTGCCTGTCGTACCAAAAGGTTGCTAAGTCCTGGTGCTAAACCGACACTAATAACTGCTGTAGCTCCCGACACACTGGCGACATCATTTAACTTCTCCATTTCTAATAAAAATGTACCATTCGCTGAAACATCAATATAATGGGTGCCGCTTCGCAAACATGCTGCCGCAAATGCAGTGTCACTCTGATCCAGACACATAACAACTAGCTTAACCGATGACAACCACTCCATATCAATGACATTCCCTACATTAAGTTGCAGAGGCTTCACATGCCCTCCCGTATTGGCACAGAAACGTTCTGCCTTCTCCTTACTTCTCCCAGCTGCATATATACGTCCCTGATATAGTTCACTTAGAGCATTACATATCGCTCCGCCAACGTGTCCATATCCGCCAATTACGACAATATCCCTCTTCAATCCCATCAGCTCTCTTTCCATTCCTGTGTCTATCTCTTACAATTAACTAAGAATTATTCTCAATTATATAGAAACAGCAAATAAGGACTATCCCACATTTATGGGAAATGCGGCGCAGGGGGAATACACGATGGACATTTTAACGAAAAAACTAAATTCGCTTGCAAAACGTTCTCAAACCTCACAGCAATATAGGGAGCTTACAATCGCCGCACTTAGAGAGGCATTGCCTTTCGAGGCAGCTTGTTGCTCCGCAGTAGATCCAATTACTTTGCTTTCGACGGGAGCAGTAACTGAAGATGGCGTAGAAACCATCCATAATAAACTATTAGAGTCGGAATATGTGCATGATGATATAAATGTATATAGTGATTTGGTGCGTTCGGAAATAATGGTCGCTACTTTATATCAATCTACAAATGGACAACCCGAACAAAGTGAAAGATACCGGGGCGTGCTAAAACCAGCAGGATTCGGCGATGAACTGAGGGCAATTCTTATTACAGACGGGGCATGTTGGGGACATCTAACTTTGTTCCGTACAAGTGAGCAGCCACCTTTCAGCCAAGGTGAAATGGACCTTATTCGAACAACAGCACCAATTATAGCAACGGAGCTGCGTCGTTTCACATTGACATTGCCTGAGGCAGGCAATGCAGTAAATAAAAATAGTGATCCTGGCATGATGACGATTTCTACTGGACTTGTCCCTCTTGCAAGCAATTATGCTGCATCCGAGTGGCTGCAACTGCTCCGACAGTGGGAGAACATTTCTAGCGATCAATTACCAAGACCCATTCAAGCAGTCAGCGTAAGAGCACTTGCTGATACAGACTTACCTTCCTCTGCATCTATGCCAGCAGCCAAAGTATGTCTCCGAATTCCTGATGGGACCTATTTAACGCTGCGTGCCAGCAAGCTGAATGGACTAGTGGGCGAGAATTGTATTGTTCTATCATTCGAGATAGCCAAACCTTCAGACATTCTGCCTCTGATTGCGAAAGCATATGACCTAACCCCAAGGGAAACGGATATCGCAGAGCAAATCTTCCGTGGGTGCTCCACAAAAGAAATTGCTTCAACGCTTCACATCTCTGCCTATACCGTACAGGATCATCTCAAATCGATATTCGACAAAACAAATGTCAACAGCCGCCGAGAGCTTGTCTGGCAATTGTTCACTCGATACGCAATTGAATGAAAAATCGGGAACCCTAGTAAGCAGGGCTCCCGATTTTTTTCATCTCATTCATTAATGATATAGCAAACAACACTTCACCAGTTATTCCTCTTCAAATGAAAGGTTTGTCGGTTCGTCCATAAGATCCGAACTCATCTGCATGTTTGTACTTTCGGTACGTTTATCCACTTTTTCGAAGGTGAAGCCATCCATCCATACTTTTCCCTTTCCAGTAAGGAGTACCCCGAAGGAAATTAGGTCACTGCCAGCCGGTACATCAAGAACGATAGAATATAAATTCCAAGCTCTAGTGCCAACGATCGGACGATCGCTCATGTTATCAAATTGAAGCGTATCTCCTGTCGAATTGTCTACTCTCATCCACAGCCCGGCAAAATACTCAACATCCTCCGATTGAATAAAAGCCGATAGTTTAATTCGCTCGCCTTTAAACTTATCTGCTTTAAATTGCTGCATCATAGTTGCAAATTGATCTGCTGAAACTGCGGTCATGGACTTTAAATAACCGGAGACCTTCCCCATATGCACATTTTCACGATCTATCCCCATCACATAATCAGCTGGATTGCAGCCACTCAAAATCCATCCTTTTATCCCCTGCTTCTTACTGCTCATCGTTTGAACCTCCTTATACATTTGTCCGTTAAGATTCATTATTAACTTGCGATAACGACCAGGTGGCAGGTTGTATACTTTCTTGAATGCACGTGTGAAAGCTTCCTGTGATTCAAACTTGCATTGAATTGCAATTTGCAAAATATCCTCAGTAGAATGCAACAACAACGCTGCGGCACCAGCCAAACGTCTGCATCGCACATAGTCGATAACTGACATTCCTACCTGCTGTTGAAAAATGCGGTGAAAGTGATACATCGAAAATCCCGCCGCGGCCGCAACGTCTTCCAACGTAAGCTCTTCCTCCAAATGAGTTTCAATATAACCTATCGCTTGATTAATCATAGGATGATATTTCACGTGATCACTCCTTGTATCAAACATTAACATAGGATGTTTACTTGTTTTTGATCGCTTTTGCTAAGTTAAAGAAAGTACAATAAGAACTGTACCCCGTCAGCAGGCACGACGGTGTACAGCCCATAATTACGTTTCAATATTTTATAATAGAAGCTATTCGTAACTTACGCCAACGTGATTTTTCACAACATCACGAACAATGGAAAACACTTCGCCATTGCTTAGAGATGTTGTATCTTCAAGCTCTTTAATCGTACTTTCTTCGACCAGACGTAAGCCTTTGAGCATTGCTAAAGCTTCCTTTGGTCCCACTGCAATACCCGCAGTCACGAGTACCGTATATGCTAGTTGATCAAGAGTTAACTGTTGCTTCCCTGGTTCTTCCAGATTTGCTATAGCAGCATATGGATTACCAGCAAAGTTGCCTGAATGAACCGTCTTTACCATCATCATATTATTGGCGAAGTGACCTGCATTTGCTTTACCGTCGAGATCCCACGCGTCATTATAGTCACCGCCGAAAGTGAGGGACATACTGACAGCTGCAAGCAGTCCTTTGTAATGTTTATGTTTCATATATTCGGGCTTGTCATACTGAACAGCGACCAGGTCCATTCCTTGCTTTGTTAGCTGTTTTCGAAGCTCTGATATTAACTCCTTTGACTTAGATAGTTCACGGAACGTAACCTTCTTGTCTTGCGAAAGTTTCACCGCAGCTCCAGCTGCTTCAGCTGTAGCCATACCTAGCGGTATGACGCGTGCACTGCCGTGTGGAATCGTATCAAAACTTGCCGCACGTCCCACAACTAATAAGTTGTCTACTTCAAGCGGAACTAATGTACGGAAAGGCACCCCATATTGCTCAGGAGCAACAACAATTGCCCCTCTATCCTGATGATTGAGACGTTGAATATCCACTTTATAAGATCCGTAAGCAATTGCATCCCAGTGATCTCGATTATCCATAACATCTACAGTCGTCAAGCGATATTCACCTTGAATATGTCTTGTTTCCCTGACATATAGCTCTGGTGCTGTACCAGCAAACTCAACATCTTTTAGCTGCTTATAGGTTTTGCGTAGATAGTTTGTAATGAGCGGTGCTTCCTTTCTACCAATCTCAAGTGCTTCCTTCACTGATTCCGGATTTAGCGGGTCAATTCCGAATATATGCATCGCATTAATGAGCACCGTGTTATCATTTTGCCTGCCTACATTAAGTGCGCGTATTCCAACTCTCTCTGGATTCGATGACACATATTCTCTAGCTTCCTTAAACCCCCATGCGCTCATGCTGTCTATTCCTGTACCATCACCAATCTTCTCGAACGAATCCCATACTTCTTGCGTCACTCCACTAAGCTTGAATACTAAGGTAACCGCCATCTGTGCATCCCGATTACCGATATCTTCTCTTCCTAAAGTAAATGGAGCCCCTGCTAATGCTGCGATATCACCATCCTGCGTCGCATCAATGACAGCAGATGATTCCACTTTATGCATCTTGCCAACACTATCAACAATTTGCAGTCCTTTAATCGACTTGGCTGCGCCTGACACTTCAACCAAAGGTTCCATGCTCTTAACCTTCATGAGCAAATCGATATTCGATTCTGCCTTGACCATTTCATAAAAAGCGTTCGCAGCGGTATTCGTATCTACCGATGTTCCTTCCAGTCGGTCATACCATTCTTGAAATATCCCTTTATTCAGGAAATTAAATTGACCCGACATAGCAGATTGGCTAGGTGAATAATTCAAATCTAATGAATTTAACCATCCAATCGTGATGAGCCCACCCAATATTTCTCTATTTCGTCCATCAACTAATAACACTTTTAACCCATTCCTTGCGGCAGATAACGCTGCTGTTACACCTTCAGGATCAGTTCCTGCGACGATAACATCATATTGTGGTTTAGGCTCATTAATAGACTCTACATCAAGTAAAGCTTGCGGTGAATAAGTATTTTTTGTGCTATTCTTTTTTTCTATCGTAAGCCAAAACGTCACACTACCTGCTGCTAATAAAAGCGATATTAATACTGAAAAGATGACAATTTTTCTCTTCCTGCTTCTAATCATAATGCCTCCTTATAATCAAAACGATATAATAATACGCACTTGACGTAACTGACCCATTCATACAATATATTACTAGGGTTATTTTGGAAGTATATTAATCTTCTAATGGAGGTCACATGAGCAAACTAAGTACGATTATTGCAAAAGAAAGCCGAATAACCGAAATCGATTTCGTACGTGCTTTTGCCATAATAGGTGTACTCGCAGTACATGCCACTTCATTTGCTACGATTGAAATGTTGCCTCATCAAAATAGTTATCCCATCTATAACTTTATTAATATATTTATGAAATTCGGCACACCAATCTTTATTTTCCTTAGCAGCTTTGTGCTATTCCTTAGTTATTTCCATAAACCGATAAATAAGAGTACTCTTATTTCCTTTTATAGAAGAAGATTGGTTTACATTATTATACCATTTCTTGTTTTTTCGACAATCTATTACGGAGCAGTTGCACTTACTAGAGAAGACGGTCAGTTGCCCCCCAATTTGTTCATTGATTATGCCATTAAACTTTTAACGGGCACATCGTATTCTCATCTTTATTTTGTTTTTATAAGTATTCAATTTTATTTGTTATTCCCAATCATACTTCTAGCGCTCCAAAAGTTCCCTCGTTTCATTCCATGGTGTATACCATTCGGCTTTTCTTTACAATGGGGCTTTTATGCACTTGATCATTTCATCTATATTCCTAACATTGGGAGCTGGGCGTTCTCATATTTCAGCTTTTATATGCTGGGTGTTTATGTAGGCATTCATTTCAAAAAAATACAGCACTTTTTATTTTCAACAACTGAGCATGTTAAAAAAAAGCGAACAAAAATCACATCCGCAGCCATTTGGAGCCTCTGGATTTTGACTGGTCTTAGTCACGTCATCATCCAATATAAACTTAGAGTTCATCATATCGTCTATCCGAAATATGTATACAGTATGATTTGGAATGTGTATATCTTTATGTCCTCATTCGTATTTATGCAAGCAGCCTTTTATCTTCAACGGAAAGTGAGCGCCCATTTCCTTCTCCGAAAGCTTCGTGAACTCGGTCAATTCGCATTCGGTATCTATTTACTGCATCCACTATTACTTGCGGCTTATCGGGAACTTCGTCCAACAACTGAACATACCGCAATTCTTCACGGATGGTATGCCGGTGGATTTGTGCTCGCCCTAATCGGCTCTTGGGTAATCGTTGCTTTCACCAATCGTTATTTCCCGTTTGCTTGGTTGTTATTTGGGAAAAATGAGCATAAGAAAAAGGACAACCCGCATATCTCTGCGTAGATTGTCCCAATACGTCTATTTATCATTAAGTGATTAATGTGTTCTATTGGTCGTTTCCACCACTCAGCTTTACGATTTTGTATGTTGTTCTTCCATGAACATTGCATTTTTCCGACCTGTAAAGACAATACTAAACAGGCAGCTAATAATAATATAAGTTGATTTAAATGTACGGTTTTTCATTTGTTATCTCCCCTTTGTCTTTGGCCTGTTCTTATCATAATGTAGAACATAATATGCAGCCATCGAACAACCTTGCAGGGAATATTACAATATTGTCACGTCCGATTCATTAATAGCCAACTTCAACCGATGCAATGACGACATAAGCTAGATCGTTACGATCTTCCTTGTCAGGCAGTACAATCCCACTTGTTGTAACCATGCCGCCTGGAACAACTTCAACCGTTACTTGTCCATATGGAAGCTCCCTCCTGACCGTCTCTACATCAAGAGACTCCATATCAGCGGGAATCGCCAGTCTGACATTCACTTTCATGTTGTTCAAGTCACCATCTGGCAAAACTGAGCGAATGCCAGGCATCGAATTATGATGAATCGCATTTTGAACAGCTCTAACCGCCGCTTTGGTCACATTTTGCCCATGGAGATCGATCCCCATCCCAATTTCTACAAACATTAATTTGTCCATTATATAATTTCTACCCCTATCTTCAAAAAATAGTCTCCTACTGTGCTGTCCATCCGCCATCTACTACTAGCAACGTCCCTGTAACGAGATCAGAAGCTGGAGAAGCTAAATAAATGACAGCTCCAGCTACATCATCAATTGTACCTATTCTACCCATCGGTATTCGCGAAAGCACATTTGCTTTGAACTCTGGTGTTTCTAGCCGCTCGGCAGTGCCAGGCGTATGTATAAAGGTTGGTCCAACAGCGTTAATGTTAACGCCTCTACTTGACCACTCTAAAGCGAGCACCTTGGTCAACTGATTAACACCACCTTTAGAAGCACAATACGCAACTCCTTCTGGAATACCTACGATACTTACTTGAGAGCTTATATTAACAATTTTCCCATATCCTTGCTCCAACATATACCGACCAGCAGCTTGGCAACAGAAAAACACGCCCTTCAAATTAGTATCCAACATGTCATCCCAGTATTGCTCTGTAACGTCCTCTGCTAACATCCCCTCGCCAAACCCCGCATTATTAACGAGAATATCTAAACTGCCAAAATCGTTGACGACCTGTTGAAAGACTGATCGAATTGCAATCACATCACGGACATCCAAAGAATACGCTGACGCAATCCCACCTTCGGCGCTTATTTCATCTACCAGTGCCGTTAGGTCATCTCTATTCCTCGCAGTAACTGCCACCTTGGCTCCCGATGCTGCGATAGCTTTAGCCAATCCGTATCCTATTCCTTTGCTTGCTCCCGTTACAATAGCAACTTTCCCTTCAATACTAAAGTTCGGCTTCATGGCAGCTCTGTACCTCCTTTTTATTTGCGCAAACATATCTAAAATAATCAATTAGGTCACTACTAACTTTACCATATTATTGCTAATTATTTAGTGGAAAGTGAGGCAAAACAACAGCCCCGTAGCGGGCAATAAGAGAAATATTTATACAAAAAAGTTGCACCTCCCGTTACGTTAGGTTGTATGCTTATACTTATGTACATATTTTTTAAGGTAAAAGGTGGCTAAAAGATGAATCAACCTATTATCTATTCGATTGGACAAATTTCTAAACTTACCGGTATATCGATTCGCACCCTTCACTATTATGATGAAATTGGTTTGTTAAAAGCAGTTAAAAACACGAAATCAGGACATCGTCAATATTCACAAAGTGATATTGTGACCTTACAGAAAATTGTTACTTTCAAGTTTCTTGGCTATAGTTTGGAACAAATTATTCAATTTGTAGAGCAGCAGCAATTCGATGCCAGTTTGCAAGAGACGTTGCTCGCTCAGAAAAAAGAGCTGGAAGTGAAAAAAGCCCATTTGGATACGACGTTAAAAGCGATTCAACGAGCGATTTCGCTGCTAGAGGAAACAAAGGTCATTGATAGTGGAGTGTTAATTAGTATCATCCAAAACATTCAGTCCGAAAAGGCTCAACGTGAATGGCTCGGACAATATGTAGAGTCCAAAACGATTAGCGGGCTTTTTGATCGATCAGATGAAGAGTTAGAGGAACTCGACAAGCAGTATATTAAACTCGTTCAGGAAACTCGGCGACTAGTTGGCAGTCCAATTGACAACCCTGAAGTTCAACAAATGATCGAAGAGTCCATTCAGCTCAATCTCGGATATGTTGGGGCAGAATTATTAGAAGAGATCGCCGGTCTCGCTGAAATTGAGGAAGAAAAATTGAAAGAACTTGAAGCACTCGCGCCAACTCCCTTCACACCTGAGGAGAATGATTGGCTTCAACTAGCGATGGATCATTATTTGAAACAGAAGGGGATGATTCCCAAATAATCTGTTGCATTTATATCGTAGTCAAACAATGAGATCGCACTCACAGATTATAATGACCGCTTAGTTCGATCTTTAGCGTTAATTCTAACTGATTAGTGCGATCTTTGACATTTGTTCTATGCGATCACTTGGCTCAGAAATTCTTTTTCATCCTCATGCAGACCTTCATATAACGAATCTCCCGCAAAGCGATGCGCCTCGATAAAATACACTTTTGCTTGATAATGATTACCCAAAGCTAAGTAGGCCCTGCCTAAACATATGGAGGGTAACGGCACCTGATTTGTAAGTGTCCATTCTCGTGCGATAAGGGACGCCTGAATACATTCCTTATAATGGCCCATTGAAAATAAAGTATCTCCCAGCCCACTTTGAACCCAGTAATAACTATCATGACTCTCCGATTCATCTTCAGCTTGAATGATGGTAAGTAAATTTCAAAAAAAATATTCATTGCCCTATTAGCTCCTAGTTCCCTTATCCTTATCTTAATCTCATTATTTCACAATACGTTACACATTTTTGACAATGTTAGAAAATTCTAAGAACCATTATTTCTTCGCAACCTTTTCAAACGATATTCGTCTACTTTTTTATAAAATGGATAAAGGTGGTGTGTCATGTACCATTCACAAAGTGAAAAACGTATGAGTACAACATATGTGTGGTTGAAGTTGTTTCTGGTTGCTGTTATTGCTTTTGGCGGCTTATCAATAACAACTACATCTGAGGTCAATGCACTTGAAGCACTTGCTGCAGTTAAGCTTACTGACAGCAAACAAGCGATTGAACGAGCAAAACAATTGAAGTTGTTGCCGGAAGAGAAAGCCGAGATCAAAGCAATAAAGGAAACAAAGCCAGTTGAAGCATGGAAAATAAGTTACTCTGTCGGTAAAAATACTGAAAAGGAGTTCATTAAGGAAAGCGGCGGCATTACACTGAGCGCAGCTTCAGGTGAGCTCTTGGATTTCCATGAAAATGTTAGATTAAATAACAAGGGCTGTGCTTATCCATGCGAACTCCCTGATCCACAAACAATTCAAGCTAACATAATTAAAGCAGCAACTGACTTCTTATACAGTAACAACTGGAAGATAGATGCGGACTATAAACACGATAATTACGCAATCTCTGATTACGTAGCTAATGAACGTGGATCTCTGTTTCCTTCAGTCCGATTTAATCGAACACATAATGGTGTACCCTATCTGAACAACGGGATAACGTTTAGAGTTAACCCATCAGATAATACAATAAGCGAATACAGCTTTAGCTGGTCAAAAACTACCTTT
This sequence comes from Paenibacillus sp. L3-i20, assembly GCF_022180385.2. Classification (GTDB taxonomy): domain Bacteria; phylum Bacillota; class Bacilli; order Paenibacillales; family Paenibacillaceae; genus Pristimantibacillus. The sequence goes on along the minus strand of NZ_BQME02000001.1, from coordinate 2,798,252 downwards.
CATCTACCTAAGGACATCATCAGTCCAGAAAAAGCAGGTCGTATTTTGTTCAATGCAATTGAACCTAGTCTCGTGAGCTCAATGGATCTTCGGCAACCAGAGAAATTTAAACCCATCTATACAGTTAGTCCTAATTCCTTAAATAACGGTCCTGTAGTTTACAAGTTAGATGCGAAGGGAAACTTCTCTGAAGGGAAGGCTCCACAAACGTCATCACCTCCAAAAAACGTAAAAGCTAAATATTCTAAAGAATACGCAAAACATCGTCTTCTTTCCTTATACGAACTAGAGCTACAATATACGGACACGGAACTTGGTAAGGCAGAACCCTTCTATTATTTACGACTTAAGCAAGGAGTACCATTGTTACATCAAGAGCCGCACCCCTATATTGATGCGCAGACTGGGGAATGGATCAACTTTCTTCATGAGCCACTTACCGTTAAACTTCCACCTGCGGGCGATTGGCTAATCGACTTAGTAGCCGCACCTAAAGATATAGACTATAAAGCAGCTGTTGTGTGGGACAATGAACTTGTTGAGCTTGTTAATACGCCAATTATTAATAAAGGAACTACCCTTGTTCCTTTCAGAGAACTTTTGAAAAAGTTAGGTGCCAAGATCGGCTATGATCATGCTAAACGTAAAGTTACTGCTAGCCTTGATGGTGTCACTGTAGTGCTCACCATCAATTCAAAAACAGCTTATATTAACGGCAAAGCTCATACACTCATTGCTCCTCCACTTACAACAAAAGGAGTCACCTATATACCAGCACGAACAGTATTAGAAGCGTTCGGAGCAAAGGTTGGCTGGAACTCGGAATCCCGGCTTGTGCTCGTTCAGACTAACCCCGAATTACCGAAGCTAACCCAATTACAATTGGACCAGTTCAGGCTACAGTCACAAATTCGGTGGGAAGAGAAACATTGGAAGTAAAAAAATTTCAGTAGACATACAAAGAAGCCATACTCCATTTAATACGGGAGTGAAGGCTTCTTTAGTTTACTTTACTTTGCTACCTAGCCCAATAGGTGCCAATCTCACATACAATCCGAGATCTTTCTTTTTTTGGAAACCTCACTCGGATTAAAACCGAATGTTTTGCGAAATAGCGCAGAAAAGTGGCTCATATTCGAATATCCTACCATTAATGCGGTTTCACTTACGTTTGTTTGTCCCTGCTCAAGCAGCATTCGGGCAGTGTTCATTCTTTCCTCACGAATATAACCGAACACCGTTGTACCGAACAGCTCTTTAAAACCTGCCTTCAGCTTAAAATCGTTTAATCCAACTTGCCTTGCAAGCTCAAGAAGCCCTGGAGGACAGCTCTGTGTATGGCGCAAAATTTCTTTCGCTTGATACAACTTATCAATATCCGCCTTTTTCAGTTGCGTTGCTCGCAACTCCATATCTTGGGTCTGATCCATACCATACCAACAAATTGCAATAAGCTCGATTGCTTTGCCCTCCAAATAATATTGGCCCATCGGCCCACTGTATGGACAATTTTGCAGTTGATCCAATATAGTCTGTATTTCCGGAGAGAGGGAATGTTGTTTGTAATAGAAGGAATCATGAGGATGCCAAGGGAACTCCGTAAATAGTTGCCTCCATAACCTCATATCTATGCGAAGCTCCAAATGAATCAAACGATCCGTTTGCCGATGTTCAAACCGAATTTGAGCATTATTTATGTAAATGACGTTTCCTGTTCCAGATTTAATGGCACACTCCTTCTGGCTGCCGGCAATCGACCAATTTCCATTTCCATATAACGTAAACGATATTTCTAAATGCGGGTAATGTACACCTACGAAAAAAACATGATTTTCTCTTAAAGACACATCAACTGAATGAAGCTCCATCCCCGGTCTAAGTTGAATACGGCGGACATAACCTTCCCCCCACTGTTCCGGCAGTTTCATTCTCCCCCCTGGTCCTGGATTCGAATGATTGATCGTTGACTTCATCCATTCATCGTGCAGTGACTCTATATGGTAAGAATCAAACGTATGATTCATCCAAGCACCTCCGTAGTGATAATCGTTATCAATTAAAATTGTAACAATTAAGTTGGAAAAAGAAAACAATTATCTCTGTCGTTCAGGCAATAGTTAAACTATTAGAAAAAAGATCACATCTTCCTAGTCGTGGTTACTAGGAAATGTGATCTTCTTTTGGGATATCGGTTAATATCTATCCATGTTAGCCTATGGAGGCTATGTCATAACGATACGAACAACCTTTACTGCTCGCTGTCTGCGTGGACAATAGCAAAATACTCTTTTTCCAAAATGGAGAAAAAATGTTGATCAATCCACTGCTCCTGCCAATACAGCTCTTCTTTAAATACGGCTTCCTTAGTCATGCCTAGTCGCTCCATAATTGCTGATGATCGTGTATTAAGTGAATTACACATTCCTATAACTTTATGTGCATCTAGTTGATTAAAAGCAAAGTCTAGCAGCAGCTTGACGGATTCGCTTCCGTATCCTTGCCTCTCGTAGTCAGGTAGGATCGAAAATCCTAGTTCCCAACTCCTCCGATGATCAACATAATGCCAAATTTGAGCTAAGCCTATCGGAGTATTATGTTTATCGTCTCTTAATGAAATGATAAAATCATAGCTGCTCCTCTCGCCCTCCTCTTCTATTTTCTCCATGTACTCCTCACGAACCTCATTTACATCGGAATGTACAAAGTCTTCGTAGTACCATAAATTTTGATCACATTCTACTCTACAAATAAAATCTAGATCATCCGTCGTTATTTGGGTAAGTAATAATCGATCTCCCAACAAAATCATAGCTTCACACTCCTAGTTATCGTTTATCGTAGCAACCACTCCTCTTATTTTATCATCCCATAGCCCATTATTTATGGTAACAAATGGTTATAATTGAACAGCGCTGTTTCTTCGCTAGTCATATGTTCTGCAATATGTACGCTCTCGTCAAATAAATCTCAACAACTGGTTAATGAGCGGAGGAAGCACGGTAATATGTCCCTCACCTTCAACTTCTCGGTACGTAACGACAAATTTATCTCCCGAATAAGGCAGTAGCAGTTCATATAATTGCTTCGCGTCCTCAACCATTCCCCGCTTCTCTTCAGAACCAACGACAACTAGCAGTTCTGCCCCATACTGACTCCCATGCCACTTTCCTGCAACACTGGACCACTTCTTGATCAGCTCATGTTTCTTCCACCAAATAGACGGGCTGCCAGCAATATATGAACTGAATGCCTCTGGTTTTGTGAACAACGTATAAAGTGTAAAGAATCCACCTAAGGAATGTCCAAACAGGGACTGTCTCTTCTTATTAATCGGAATGATTTGTTCTATTTCTGGTTTCAACTGTTCTTCGATAAATGTAGAAAAGGCATCAGCCCCGCCCGTTTCCGGCCATTCTGAACCATCCGGCCTTTGTGGCAGCTCTTCTGGTAAAGCTGCTAGCGTGTAATCAAAAAATCGCTGTTGTGAAACGATTGGATCATCCGAGTCATATCCAATTGCTACAATAACCTGCGGTTCAATACCATGTGGCTTTCGGCCTTGAAGACGCATCGCCTCTGCCAGCGACCCGAATGATGCATTGCCATCCAAGGCATATATTACAGGGAACCCCTCTTCTGGAGCTTCCGTCTGTGGCAGCCATAGGAAGATGCGGTATTCTCTTCCCGTTTGCTTTGCTCGCATGATCAGATGGCGCGTATGCGGAATCGAGAACTCATCCGTCCATCTGGTATGTGGGGCAGTATCAATAGCTAAAGACTTATTCGCTACATCCTCGTTAAGAAATAGCCACTTCAAAGCTTTCAAATAGTTTTCGGCCATATATAACCAGTCATGGGTTCCACCCGCTTGAAGCTCAAAGTGAAACTTATTTGCTGGAAATCCTTGCTCCGTTATCAATGCCGATGCTTCAATCGTTTGATTAACCATATTGCGTTGAATATTTTGTTTATAGATACCTTCACAATCACCAACCGACATGTAGATACGAAGCTCATGGGAAAGTCCGGCCTGCTTTTTCATAAATGGCAGAACGTCTTGAAACCAAAAGGAAGCAGAAAGCAAACCTAATAAACCGAACGTGTCTGGACGCCAATATCCTGCAAATAACGAAATTAAACCTCCAAATGATCCCCCAATAATTGCCGTATGCTCAGCATTTGGTTTTGTCCGATAATGCTCATCGATGAACGGCTTTACAACGTCCGCTAATTCATCAATATATTCTCGGCCCTTACCTCCGAAGGCTGGATAACTATTCAGCAGCGCAGAAGCCGTCCACGGTGTATACTCAACATTCCGATCATGCGACTTTACCCCAATCATAATGACTTGCTGAAGCTTCTCCGTAATCATAAGGTGATCCAACTGATTCGTTACATTTTGAAACAGCCCTCCACCGTCCTGAACATAAGCTACTGGATAGGTGCGAGTAGAATCATAATGGTAAGAAGGGGGTAAGTATATAACAAGTTCTCGGTTTTCTACCGTCTTTTTCTCAAAATGGTTCATACGATAACACCTTTCTCCTGCCTATTCTATTTTTTCGATCGAATGAGCAACCATACAAAATACGGAACGCCAATGATAGAGATGACGATGCCAACAGCTAGTTCCGCAGGGGCAAATATCGTTTTCCCGATAAAATCTCCGAATACGACCATTGCCGCTCCTATTAATCCGCTCACTGGCAAAATAGAGCGATGGCGCAATCCTACTAATCTTCTCGCAATATGGGGAGCGATTAAACCGACGAAGCCGATGCTGCCAGAGACAGCAACACTTGCGCTCACAAGACCTATACTGCAAAGAAGCATTTGCTTCTTCACTCGCTCTACAGATACTCCAAGGCCGGTCGCACTGTGCTCCCCAAGCTGGAACAAATCTAACGATTTAGCCTTCCACCATAAGATAGGCGGCAGAATGAGCAGCCAAGGCAGCATCGTTGCAACGAATTTCCAATTGGCATTATATATGCTCCCTGCAAGCCAAACTGTAGCCATCTCAAAGTCATTCGGATTCATTTTCAAAGACACATACAATGTAACCGCTCCAAAGCCCGATGCAACCGCTATGCCGACTAGAAGTAAACGCTGTGGATCAAGCTTGCCTTGGTCCTTCGCAAACAAATAGATCAGTACAGTCGCAAGGAGCCCGCCTGCAAGACCGAACATTGGCATCATCATAACAGCTGCCCAGCCGCTTAGTTTCAATTGCCCTTGGAATAAAAACATGAACAAAACAACTACCATCCCCGCTCCCGCATTAATGCCAAGAATTCCGGGATCAGCGAGACCGTTGCGTGTTACTCCTTGAATTACTGCACCTGCCATTCCAAGTGCACTGCCTACTAACGCAGCCAATACGATTCGCGGTAGCCTGAATTGGTAGACAACTAGCACATGTTCTTTATTACTATCAATTCGCAGCAACGTTCTTACGATTTCTGGAACGGAAATATCAAACATCCCATTTGTTAAGCTAAGATAAGCACCAATGAATGTCACTAGCAAAGAGCCTGCTATAACGGACCATAATCGGGTATTCGAATGTTCAAACATGTTTGCCGCCTCCTCTCGTCTTAATTAAATAGAGGAAAAACGGTACACCGAATAACGCCGTCAACACTCCGATTGGTGTCTCGAACGGCTGATTCACAAATCTCGATAATATATCGCAGAAAGCTAGGAATAATCCGCCTAACACGCCTGATACAGGAATAATCCAGCGATAATCCATGCCCGACAGAAATCTTGCGATATGCGGTATAATTAGCCCTATGAATGCAATTTTCCCTGCTAGTGCCACAGAGACGCCAGTGAGGATTACGACGGACAAGATAGAGAGAATACGAACGAGCATCGTCCGTTGCCCAAGGTTCGTCGAAACCTCGTCACCTAGTGATAGCACCGTAATCGACTTGGACAACCCAATCGCAAGAGCGAGTCCAACAATTGCAAAAGGGATCGACATTTTTATTAGCTCAGGGTCCATTTGATTAAGCCTAGCATTGTACCAGAAGCTGAGACCTTGTGAGATTTGAAAATAACTGGATACAGCTGCAGAAACTCCACTTAGAAATGTTCCGATAATCGTACCCAAAATGGCAAGCTTAACGGGCGACATCCCGTTCGGAATGAGCCATGCAATGCCAAATACGATAGCCGCACCTAATGCCGAACCAATCATCGACATTGCGATAAGGCTGACAGAGCCTCCCGTTGGCAAAAATATCATGGCGAGCGTCACTAGAAAAACAGAACCGTCTGATACCCCCATCATGGATGGAGATGCTAGATAGTTTCTTGTCATTCCTTGCATGAGCGCACCCGAAACAGCCAAAAATGCGCCTATCAGCAAAGCACCAATAGCTCTAGGCATACGCGAAACTCGAATAATTTGATGATCTACATTATTGGGATCAAAGTGAACAATTGCCTGCCATACCTCTCCTAACGAAATATTTTTTGTTCCGAAGGATATAGATATGAGAATCAATAAGATAGCAGCTGCCGGTGCCATCACAAGGATAGCTACCGGCAGCGTTTGTTTTAATCGCATAAGAACACGCCTTATTCGCTTCTATTTGGTCAATCTATTTGTTAAGTGGCTCCATAATTGCTTTCAAAAATTCAATCTTGCTATAAGCTGTTCCACCTTGAGCAAGCGGATCAACCACGTTTACAAATGTACGTCCTTCTTTAATTGCCTTAGTTGTTTTCATAATTGGATTCGCTTGAAGCTCTTCAAACGCATTCGGCGTATCCTTGTTCTCATCTGGTGAGAATTGAACAAATAAATAATCGGGATCTATTTCCGTGAACTTTTCTACAGATATTTCTTCCTGCGCTTTAGCAGCTTTAATAACGTCTGGGACTGTTAGGCCCAGCTCTGAATAGAGAACCGGATTAAAGAAAACTTTCTCTGGATATACATACATCTTGCCCGTACGGATACGAACAGCGAGCACTTTTTTGTCTTTAAGCTTGTCGCTTAACGTTACTTTTGCCGCTTCCAAATCCGTTTTATATTTCGTAATCACTTCTTCAGCCTGTGCTTCTTTTCCACTTAGTTCGCCGAGCAGCTTCAAGTTAGCTTCCCAGTTTGTAGATACGTGAGAATAAAGAATAGTCGGTGCAATCGCAGCTAATTTCTCTTCCATTTCTGGAGGAGCTTTTGTCGAAGCTAATATTACGTCTGGCTTCAATGACAAGATGGACTCGAAATTCGGTTCCATCTTCTCACCAGTCGAAACTGCATTTTTCGTAATGGATTGGAACATTGGAGCAAATTCTCCCCTGAAACTAATTGCTCCTACTGGCTGAACATCAAGAACAATGGAGTCTTCCATAGCCTCTACAGCTCCCGTAATGACGATACGCTCAACTTTAGCCGGCAGTACATATTCTTTATCTAAATATTTAATTGTACGAGTTTCTGTTGAACCTTCTTTGGCAGGCTCCTCTTTGTTTGTTCCTTCTACAGCTTGTTTCTTTGTATTTGTAGCAGCACCTTTATTATTTGCTGGTACTTGCTCACCCTTGTTGTTGCCTCCACATGCCGTAACCATAACTGCTATTGCAACTACTAAAATTAGACTTCCAATGCCCTTTTTCATCACACTGTCTAGCTCCTCTCACTCCAACTATAATTGATAATGAATATCATTAGCAATTATAGGCTATGAGTCAGGCATCGACCATGGACAGTATCCTGAACCATTATGGACGATTTCCTGTTAATAACGCAGACGTCCCATCGATAATCCGACTAAGTGCAATAGGAGAATATTCTCTCCAAGGCTCAGAAGGAATCATTTTGAGACGATTCTCCCATACAAAAGGAAGCGACAGCCACTCTATCGACTGACTCAGCTTCGCCCAATAGTCAAGTGTCTCCGACTCCTGACAGACAAGAAGAAGCACATAATCAGCCTTCACCTTTTTTAAATCGTCCAGAGTCATTGGAATGTTCCATACTGGCTCATCCTCTATATGAAAAGGGACCACCCCCAGCCCGTCATATAATACGTCTTGAATAACAAGATCAGAGAACATGCTCACGGTATCTCTCAGCAGCTTAATAGTAGCTACTTTTAGTGGCCGTGATTGATGGTTTGACTGAATCTCATGTGCAACTTCCGAAGTTTTTTGGTCAAATGCCTCAATCCATTGCTTGCCTTCTGACTGCTCGTCCAGTGCTTCTTCCAACACATGAAGCCTATTTCTCCAACCTGTTCGTTCGTCTGGCAGCTCCAGAATCGGTGCAATTTGGGATAACCTCTCTTTTTCCCAAGGCTCCAAATCATGCTCACAAATGATAAAATCCGGGTTCGCTGCTTCTAGCTTGACGATATTCGCCTCTCTATTCATATTCTGGCGATATGCATCCAGATGGACTGGAATTTCATGGCCATAACGATCACAATAATATTTGCTCCATTTCGAATGAAGCGGCGCCGCATAAGGAATAATGTCCAGCGGAAGCAAATAACCGATTAGAGCTGTAGAACCATATACCGCAATCTTTTTTCCTCGTTTCTTCAAATACGCAGTTGGGGACATGCCAACAATCTGCTTAAACTTACGACTGAAATAAAATTCATCCGCATATCCAACCTCGTGTGCGATCTCCTTCAGAAGGCGGTCTGTTCGCAACATTAGCGACTTCGCTCGATCGATTCGAATTTTCGTCAAATAATCGAGGGCGCTTACTCCGTACGTTTTTTTGAACAAATCAACAAAATATTTGGGACTTAGCTCTGCCATGTTAGCTAACCGCTCTATCGTCATCTCAGTATGACTATTTTCCTTCATAAATGCTTTAGTACGCTCTAGAGCTTCCTTTGACCCTTCCTTGGAAACCTTCTTCCCCGAAGTAATCAGCAGGTAAAGTAGTTCTGAGCAATCTAGCTGTGCTCGCCACTTCTTCAACTGATCACCACTTACAAAGCCGTCATAAATCGTTCGACCTAACGAAGCCAAATTTCCAGCTGGTGCGAGTGATAGACCTTCCATATTGGTAAATAGAAAATGTGTAGATTCATTCGACTGGGAATCTAAGACCCTATCATTCCAAAATGCTACATTTAAACGAATTACAACAACAGTTAAATTCCCGTCAGTGTCCGATGTTAAGCCAAATGTACTCTCTGGTGGGCATGTGTAAATATGCTCTCGCTCAAGTAACGTGCCTCCATCCGCTCTTTTAAGTTTGCCGCTACCTGCAAGCGGAATAATTAATGTTCCCGATCTCGTCACATGCTGCTCCAATATGTCGCCAGACGCACCTGTATATAGCTCAGCCGAAATGAGCTTTATGTCCAAATTACTATAATCAATGTCACTTATTTCTCTATTCAATAGTTCCAATTAGCCCACCTCTTAATCGATAATGATTCTCAATATTGAATATAGTATACCAAATCACAATGAACATAAGAACATATCCCCCCTGATTATCGTCAGGAAACAATTTGAATATCTAGTAATTTGAAAGGTATAATTGATGTCAGCTAGTTTGATTATAAAGGTGCACCTATTTATCAATCACAATAAGGAGCTGTATCTGACATGACTACGACAGAGGTACTAACATTGGAGCGAACTGAAACAAAGCTGGTTGGTTACTCAGCAACGACATCATTACATCAAGATTTAGAAAATAACATTATTGTAGGATTACGCGAGAAGTTAATCGGCAAACGTCATGAAATTGTAAATGCAATAGAGGACACTGGAATCTATTTGGTTCAAGTATATTCAGACGAAGAGTGGAGTCCAGACGTTCCATTCGAAAGTATTGTTGCTGTAGAAGTTAGCCAATTTGCTGACATTCCTGAGGGGCTTGTTCAACATACGATACCATCGGGGAAATATGCAAAAGTTATTCATAAGGGACCTGAATCGGAGATAGGCGAAACCTATGATTGGATTCGAAACAATGGTATCGATGTCTCTCGACCTTTTGATTTTGAATATTGGACTAACATTAATTCGCATGACCAAGAAGATAGTACTATAGATATATTTTTGCCAATGATAGATTAAAAGGATGATAAAAGAACCAATACCAAAAGTGACTATAACTTAAAGTCATTGTTGCTGTTGGTTCATTTCCTTTTTGAATCAAATAACTTTTGTATCCCATCTTCACTAATTATTTCTTTAAATTGTTATATTGCATCTTTAAAGTCTTCCACTCATGAATCATAGATATGAACCTCTACAACTGCTTTCTGTTAAAATTCATCCGATAAATACCAGCCTGTTTCCTCACACCATAGTAAGTCATGGTCATCCAAATGGACGCTCCATTCGCAATCATTTAGAATATGACGGACTTCCGTCAAGCAAGCGGCCCAGTGTAAACAAGCATCATGCATGTCTTCAAGGTCTCCCATAGGCAGACCAGTCGCTCCGACAAAGATTGTCATAGGTTCCGAGTTGTCTGGTTCGTAAACACAAAAATCTTCGCCTTCTTCTTTAAACCCAAATGATCGCTGATAGTTGTTTATCACCTGCTGGATTGCTTGCTCTTCTTCCTTGGTTAGTGGGGTTGGTCGTTCGGCTTTGTAATATAGTGAAACTCCCATTGTATCTACTCCTTTTAATGATGATTTATTAACAAATTAGTTTATAAGATAAAGCTTCATCTACAACTTCTTTTGGTGTCAAATCTTTAGAATTCCAGAAAATCAGATCACTTAGTTCAGGATGTGGTACATTTCTCTTAAGAATGTCAATCATTTCGGCAATTTCTTCTTCAGAGCCCTCGACATTCATAATCTTACTTACTAATTCGACTAGATCTTCTCTGTTTAACGCCATATTATCAACTCCTTATTGTATACAGCTATATTACTATTAATATCCATAGTGATATTTGCCTTCTAGGATCTCTTTATGGACTCTCGGTGTAACTACATCACCTACCTGTCGGGTGGACGCAAGCATTCAACCTATTCCATCAACTCAAAATGATAAAGATACATGACTTCCTTGTAGACTTGTTCACCTGTTTCTTCATTGATTAGAAAAAATCTTCTCTCTGACTTCAAATGCTAATTTTTTGCATCCCATCATTAACTACCTTAGATTTATTTTCACGAACAATTTCTTGCCAAATATGGTGATGACCAGATGATGACCATCATTCTAAACTACTATTCAACTATGCTTCTTGAGATAATCCTCTATAAATTTCTTTGATTTCTCACTTTGAGGTAAAATACCTAAATGCTTGTACTTGAAAAGCCACCGTCTCTCTGTATTTGTAATGTCTGAAGCCAGAACATCTTCATAATCGTAACTAATATTAAATTCGCCTTCGGAAGTTAACATTAATGTCAGATTTGTCCAAACATGAGTATTGTGATTCCTAAATTCATCATTTAGATTCTCTAATAATTTATTTATCCCTCGCATCTTTTCATCGAAAACTGATTGATCAACGTTATAGATACTTGGTATATCCAAATAATAGTTATACTTACCTTCATCATGTGTATTAAAATCAAAATAAACAAGTGTAGAGTCCATGTAAATTACTTCTGCATACAAGTAAAGCTTATACTACGGGCGGGGAATGATATCATTCAGCGTTTCAGCAATTTGTTGATAAATCTCACTCATTTTCTGAGTTTCCATCTTGTTAGCCTCCCTTATAGCTACTCAGATCGAAATAATTCCCATTCATTTCTTCGTTAAAACTATTCAGGAAAGTTCTCAGCTCACAAGATATGAAGATGATTTTATAACATTCTTCTTTCTCTGCTTTAGATTCACTTCAACAAAAATCAATATTCAAAATAGGTGGTGACCAAAAGGCCACCACCATTTCACACTACTTTTCAACTGTGATTCTTAAGATAATCCTCTAAAAACTTACGATCGTTTTCGTCTTCTGGTAGCGTGCCAAGATTCTTATACACAAAAATCATTCTTCTTTCTATATTAGTTAGTTCTGATGAAAGTACATCTTCGTAATCATAACTAATATTGAACTTTCCTGAAGATTCAAGTTTTAATGTGAGATTTGTCCACATTTCTGGATTATTATCTTTAAACTCCAGATGCAATTCTTCAATTTTCTTGTATAACTCATCCATCATTTTATTGAAAATTGATTTATCAACATTGAAATTTTTAGGAATATAGTAATAATAAGTGTATTTGTCCATCTCATGCGTATTGAAATAGAAATAAACCATTGTAGAATCCTCGTAAATAACTTCAGCATAGAGATGAATTTCTTTCCAGTTTACTGGAATGATTTCATTGAGTTTTTCAGCAATCTCTTGATACAGTTGACCCATTCTGCTTGTTTCCACATTATCCACCTCTTTTATTTTTCATTTTTCATTTCTACTGGAGATGAAATTCTGATTTAAATCTCGCCCTCACACTCACCAGACCACATTGATCTCCCTGAATATATAGGCTTTATCGACACAATCACCATTTTAGGTGGGCCCCTTCATTTTGTTAGTTATAAACTTAACTCTGACAAAATGGAACTACGATAACTTTATGAAGCTATCTCCGCCGAGAGCGTAATCTGCTTCATTATTTAGAACATACCTTTCAATTATTAATATGTGTAAATGTGTATTGAAGAAATCCAAATTTAGGTACTTGCAATATTGATTGTAAAATGAGTTTATTCGGTAATGGTTAAGGACTATTAGGTCTCCTCTACGCCAGCGCATGAATAAAAAAAGCCACAATTACGGGCAGCTAGCTCGCATTGTGGCAATTTGTTTACAGATTTTTCGAAAAACTTATTCAGTTAACATATTTAGAAATGTTTCAAAGTTATTACTTGTAAAATATGTTACTGGATCTAAATCTGAGGACTCTTCATGATCCCAGACGCAAACAGATGGCTCTTTTCCATCAGTATTTCTAAAATCTAAACACACAAAATTACCAGCAAATAGAACAGCTATTGGCAACAACTCAGTACCTACTAAATTTTCATCCGAAACAATTCTTTCCTCTAACTGAGTTCTAACTACTCCTATATCGTAGAATTCATCATTCCTTTCCCCAGTTACTTTTAATATACATAAAAACCTATCAATTGCGTAACTGCGTTTACCACACAGAAAACTATCTTTTACAGGGGAAGCACCATTATTTTTTTTTATAAATTCTTTATATACTTCTGGTAATTTAACTCTCCACTTTTTTTCTTTTTCAAATAATAGAAAATCATCCGGTAATGGATAAATTACCGTCTCAACCTTAATTTCCATGTACATACCTCCTCCTAGAAAATATATTATCTTGGTGCGTCAGCCCACATACCTGCTGTCCTACCACCATTATGAGGTGTAATGTTGTGAATACCAAATGGAACCAGTTCCATCTTACCAGGGATTTCGGTATGATGCCACGTCATTCCACTTCTCGTACCACCTATTTGTTCATCTAACCATTTAAACTGTTCTTTATCCGAAGACTTCCAAAGCTTTTTTGGTAGCTGAATAGTTTCTTCTACAACACCTGCAACTGCAAAAGCAGCAAATCCATACTTCATTCCATCAACTTTTGTAACCTTTATGTCTGGAATATGTCCTTTTGCTATCGCCATCTCTTTTATTTTTCTTCTATGGGTAGATGACAAGCTATCCCCACCAGGAATAGTATCATCCCAAGACCAAGGTTTATTTGAATCAATACGTTCTTTATATATTTTTGCATAGTCTTCAACGACCTCATCAAATTTCTTTTTTCCTTTTATAAAATCATCTATATTTTTAAGATTTGCTTTATCCGTCCCCTCAATATCACAATCCTTCGTATTTGTATTATGCACCCAAATACCCAAATCGGTGACATAGTAGGTATGAAAGCCTTCTACTTCAAAGTTATAAACAGTAACCTTTTCTTGTAACTGAACGAGTTCAATATTATCAATTGTCAGATGTTCCCGGTTACTCTTCTGAAGTATATCTCCTTCCGCTAAATCTTCTGCAAGCACCCAACCTTTACCTTCTACCCAGAATGGATGATTAAACGTCGTTTCGATGAGTTGATCGTCTACCGAAAGCTTGTAAATTACATCCCGTTTGTTTCGGAAGAGATTTAGAACTTCCTTATAAGCCTGCTCCCCAGTCTCTTCATTCTTAGAAAGAACCATATCTCCGACTTTAATATCTTCAATAGGTTTCTCCCCATCATCTGTGAGAACCTTCGTCCCCGCAGTAAAGCAATTGCATCCAGAGGATTCCTTATCATTCTTATACTTAATGGTAATGTTATTTTTTGTTGCAATTTCTTCGTAATCTTTTCGATTTGCAAAGTTACTATTGGAGCTAGGTATTTCAATAACCAATCTACCATCGAGAATACGATTCGTTATGGAAGGCGGTTGAGTTGAATCATACTTCCACTTTCCAATCACGTCTTTACTTGAGCTAGTTACTACTGACTTTGGACCATACATATGAACAAGCTTCTGTTTATAAATGAGACTCGTAAAATCATTTGTGCTGATTGCTTCCATATCTACTGCTCTTCTTATAACGATCTCGCGAGAAAAATCATTATAGGAGCTTACAGTATTACCGTTAGAAAGTCTGATATCGTTAAATGGGTACCAATCGTTCTCTTTGGCCTTGTTATTAAACAGGGTTCCCCAATTTGTCCAATTATCAAATAACCAGTGATTTAAAATCGTAAACCAAGCCGCTCGGTCTACTACTTTCTTTCCTCTCGCCTTCATCTTAGCTACAAAACTCTGATAGTCTTTCTCACGTAGGCTTGATAAGAATTTTCCATCATTCCCAAACAAGGGTACATCTTTTTTAGGAGGACCGTCGATTTCATCCAACTGTCGTTGGAACCTCTTCGTCAGTGTCTTGCTAAGACTTTCTGATACTTTTGACAATACTTTGATTAATTTCCCAATCGTAGCTGCTCCACCAAAAAATACGCCTACAATCATTTCCAAAACTGCGCCTAGGTTTTTTCCATAAGTCTCAGCTTGTTCATTGGTTGCTTTGGCATTTAAAATGAGTTTGTAGTTTTTCTCATCGAAAACATATTCGAATGGTGCTCTTATTCCATCTACAACTGCTTCTAATAATTCACTAATTGTAATTTCCCTACTAGTAATTGCTTGTATTAAATCTAAAAACATTTGAATATCAATACTAAAAAAGTCTATTAGTGTCTCTACCGCATACATCCCAATCCCTTTAAGTATATATGCAGTGATGACAACTCCTCTAACTTTTGATTTGATATCCGCTTGTACTTCATCCCATGTTTTTGCCAGTCCATCAGTAACACCTTCTGCAATTTTATTAACCGCATTTTTCAGAGAATCCCATAAGCCCTTTGTTATTTCGGAGTCGTATTGCTGCATCATACCAATATCTCCGCGAACTGATTGTAGCTGAACAGATATATTTGCAGCCTTGTCTGTCATGAGACGAACACCTATCAATACCTTAGGTGAGTTTGTACTAGAATGGTTATCCTTCCATATTTCCCTCTCAGCTTCTCTAGCTTTGGAATAATCATTCCCTAGATATATCTCTTTCCACTCTAATCCCACGAATTTCAAATTTCGTGCTAATGCTTCCTGTTTCTCCTTTGGACTGGCTGTTCTACCTATATAACGAACTTCTTTCGTAGTTGGTTCTACTAGTGCATAAACCGTATGCTCAATTGATTCAACTCGTCGAACGCCTAGATCTGCTTCGACGGAATACAATTCGGTTTTACCCTCTGGTGATTGATACTCTATGAAAAAGTACCGATCAAAAAACTGCTTAAATTTCGCTGTTCCTAAGCCGCAACCATCAGGTAAATAACTACATGGATTATTTCGAATTTCGAGTGCTTCTATCGCAGTAACAATCTGAAATTTTTTATTTTCCTCTTGTTTATCTCCGTTATACATCCACCATGCTTCCATAAAGCCAAGTAAACTTTCAAATGCAGAACTATTCATCACATACTCGTAACTTTCATACGGAGTGATAGGCCTTTCCTGCAATAGTTTCGAATACATTTGCTGTAATTCTTTGCTAGACATATTCAGAAGCTTCTCGTAATCTAGCCCACCGCTGACTGTGCCTGCATCTGTATACTTTTTAAGATCACGATAATTTTCTATTCCAAGTTTCTGGTTCGCATTAAGTGGATTAGCTACTTCTCCTTCTCCAAATTCGCTATTCATCAAACCAATGTTGCTCTCAATGAGCCATGCCTTTGCTTCTTCATCTGTAGTCACTAGAATCTGCCCAGCATAATCGGCAATGCTTTGGTTAAGTGCATCTTTAAGTGTGCGAATTTGAGCTAAGTATGTAAGAAAAGCTTCGCGATCTATCGGCCTGATATCACTCAAAAAAGCTGCAATTTTATTCGAGTAGACGACCAAATCCACTTTGTACTGCTCAGCTTTAATGATATTGGCTTTGTATTCCTCTATCGAATTGGCTTGTACGTCAATGATATCCTTCAATTCTGCATGAATATCTCTCGAATATGCACTAGTTACTTTTGAGGTTGGATGATCGATGGATTCATAGAAACCACCATCTTCTTGGTAATAATAGTTGAGATTTAGTAGTTCCGCACCATCAGACAAACCATCTCTATCCGTATCCCAATTTTCAGGATCAAGCTTAATGGTCGCAACATACTTACCGTTATATCCTATTCTAATTCCTTGACTCTCTAACTCGTCAGATAGCCCGTCGTAGTCCTCATCCGTCTCGTCCATCGCTTCTAGATAAGAGATCTTCACATCATCTAGTAGCACAACGGTATCGTATTCCACATCCCCTTCGTCCAATACTTGAAATTGAATTCGAACAGAACCTTCTCCCGCGAAATCAGAAACATCGGCACTCACTCGCTTCCACCCTGTCATATAGGCGGTATTATCGCCACCATCAAGGTTCAGATCTGGAACAGCACGCCACTGACTGTGGTTTACCGACTGCTCAGCAAGCGTCACATCTTCTGAACTACCATCAACGATCGTTACTTTAAATTTATCGTCGTAATCGCTGTCTACCCACTCCATTGGTTCTTCCGAAATAATATTGTAATCAAATGTGATGGACTTAACGCCTGCTGGAATTTCTACAAACTGCTCCATGCTACTGTCTTTATTCTCAACAGAGCCAATACCTGTACTCATAAGCGCCATATAATCACCGTGTGCAGGTAAGATGGAACCAACTTTAGATACGACACGAACATCGCCCTTTGTATCGAAGCGAGCAACCTTTCCTTCTTCAAAAGAGGTACTCAAAAACTGGGTTTTCAGCGTTAAGTCGCCTGATCCAATCATCTGAAACATTTCTTGACCAGCTAGATTGGATTGTTTAATTTGTTCGTAAGCAGCACCTACCGTTGCTTGATCTACAATGATTGCTTGGAAAAATGCAGATACGATGGCTTGATCATCCACTACTTTAATATAATCCGAATATCCGAAATATGACTTTGCACCTAATGCTAGAAAAGACTGCGTAACTCCTGCATCAGACAAGCTTAGACAACTCGCGTTAAATACGAGACTTCCGGGTAGAAGATCGTTATATGTCTCTAGAAACTTCGGAGTAATCGCATAAAAACCATTCACTTCCACGAGCAGCCCAGTCTGCATATCTGCTTCATATTTCATTAGATTGGCAGCTGTCACCTTTTCACCCGTTAGAATCGCTTGTACCACTTCGTCACCAGAGCCGACTCTTTCGCCGTGTGTATCGAACACGATGACACCATATCGGGACAACTCTTTGAAAGATTCCACTGTTGCTGCTTCATTTTTCAAATGATTCACATTGAACTGACGCGTATCTTTGAATGATTCTGCGAGCTCGTCATATGCCTTTGAAGACAGACCTTTAGCTGCGAAAGGTGATACGATCAAAATATTAGCGCTTGCGATATAATCCTCGTTGCTAGATTGCGGTTGTCCATCCTCCGCTGAATACTGAGTTGATTGGGTTGTAGACTGCGACGAAGCGATTGAAGCAACCTGCTTGTCCTCAAAATTAGCTTTAGAACCACCAGATACTGGACTTCCCTTTGTCCCACTCTCACCGATCAATACGGCTCCGCTTAACCCTTGCTTCGTCTTGTACCAGATGCTCCCGCCCGAACTTGATAGACCTGTAGATGCTATATCCGGCTGATTCTTTAGCCAGCTTGCGATCTCATCTCCAGACATCTTACCTTCTTCTTGCTGCTGTAGTTCATTAATGAGCTCGATATAAGCAGTGCGTTCCTTATCTGAGCTGCGCTTCACCACACGCACAACAATATCTTTGCTGGTAGACTTCTCACCTGAATGAGTTAGTTCTGCTCTATATCTCAGCTCCCCAACTTCAGTCGTATCAATGGTTAGTAGCGTACTGTATATGCCGTCACCATCGATGTCATCTCCGCTATACAGGTTGCCATTGTCGTTCAACTTAGCTAAGGGCGAGACGTTTCCATTAGCTGCAACTTCCATTAGAGCTACCTCAGACTGTGAGTCTAAGTACTGTTCAACAGGAATATGGAACAACAACTTACCTGATTCACCTACGAATACGACTTGATTAGACACTTCCAGCTCACCAGCTAACACTGCCGATTCGTTGTATGCTACTTGCAGACTTTGTGATGTTTCATTTCCTGCGTAGTCGATTGCTTTGATCGTTATGTTATTAACACCTGGAACAAGTGTAAGCCCTGCAATATACCACTTCTCCAGTCCCTCCGCCGTCCGCTCAACCACTTCTTCTTCGGAGTGGTTGATGTATATAATGCGATCAAGCTGAACATTATCGGAGGCGGTACCTGCCAGATCAATCACGTCTTGCTTCCGATAAACCGTTCCCGCAGGAGGTGCATTGGTTAGCAGCAGTGACGGAGCCAATGTATCCTTCCTTATCGTAATTTTGTCACTAATCGAACGACCTTCATCGTCCTTAAGCGTGATCGTAACGGTTGTTTCATCTTGTAAAAGCTGTAAACTCGCCAGCTCCCACTGCCCATCTTTTGTCGTTAGTTCACCATTCCTGCCATCATCCGTTGCATAGCTCAAACGGTCGGACGTTGTTGCATTAGTGCTTCCCGACAGCGTCACCACATTCTCACGAAGTGCATATACATTCGCATAGGTTGGTGACGTGATATGAACAAGAGGATGATCCGTAGCCGCAAAATCCACCTCTTCATATTGAACGTTGTCAGCAGTCGTATTGAATGCTTCATCCTTGTCATATAAAGAAGACAAACGATCTATGATAACTAACGTTTCCGCTCTAGTAATCGGCTTCTTCGGCTTGAACAGACCGTCCGTGTATCCGTCAATTAGCTTATATTGGGATGCACGCGTAATCGCAGTACTAGACCATTCTGCAAATAGAGTTACATCTTGGAAGGCGACGTTTACTTCAGATTCGCCCCTTTTTGGTTTCCACTTCTCCATCCAATTATGTACAACGACAGCCGCTTCTTGACGGGACATCGTCTTTTTCGGGAAAAACATTTCATTATAACCCTGAATATAGCCCGCCGCCTTTGCGTTAGCTACATCCCGATAGAACCAATCTTGACTCTCCACATCACGGAATCCAGCTGTAAACACAGGCACATTCAGATTCATTTTCCGATTAACTAGAGCTGTAAACTCCGCGCGTGAAATCGATTGATTCGGTTTAAAGCTACCATCCTCATAACCTTCGATATCGCCATTCTCTTGCCATTTCCGAATCGTCTTCTGAGCCCAATGCCCTTTAATATCCGTAAATGCAGCAGCACTTGCCGCCTGTGCTTTCGCAGGTGGTGGCGGTGGTGTCATCGTTGCCAGTAAACAAAATATAACAACATATATAATCGTTCGTTTCATCCGCATCAGTATTGTCACTCCTCTTCCAACTCCCATTGGCTGCCCTAATATAAAGAGACGAACCCCGTACATTATGCAGGGTTCGTCTCGGTGTTAAATCATTTATCTGCCTGCACTTTCAAAGTCATTACGAGCTGAGAAATCGGATTCGAACAGGATGATATCTCCGCTTTCGAAGGCAAATCCGCCTGAATTCGTCGTTTGACCTTCAATCTTCCACATATCGGTATTCGTAGTCTTATAGCCGAGCATACGATTCTCATCATTGCCTCGAACCATATAGATTTGGAAGTTTACTAAGATGTAACCGCCCTTGAGATACTCACTTTCACGACCTGTTAGAACTCCTTTGTACTTCTCCAACAAATCGTTAATCTTCGTTCCCTTCGGCAGGATGTAAGGAGCAATCGGAACGTTATATTCACCGTACCACTTCTGTACACTTCGTCTCGCCACAGTTGCATCAATACCCGTTGGCAACACCGTTGGTCCTACGAGCGTCCTAGCCTTGTACGACAATATATTTATGTCATACCCTTTGGCGATAGCTGTCTCACGAACCTTATATTGTTTGTAAAAAGCTGTCCAAGGCGTCTGTAGACGCTGAGCTGGCGTCATAATCTCGTTATGCTCAAACTCTGCTGCGAACCGTAGCTCCGCCTCAACAATATTCCGCTCTGGCGCAGGAAGAACATAGGATCTTGTATAGAGTTGCTTATCCTCATTCGATCCAACCTTGATCATCTTATCCTTGTCGCCGGCAGTATCGTAATAGAGATCCACCACTTGACGCTGCTTGCCATCCTTGGAGACGAAGTAGAAGGTAGGCTCAACTCGGATACCATCACCCTTGTCCCAATAGTCGCCAATACTCTTCACTGTGTACTGAATCGGATAACCATTATGCGGTACAGTATTTTTCTGTGTTGGATGAGAACCTTTTCTCACTGGCAGAACCAAATTACTGCCTATTCCCGGTATTAGATCTCCATTAGCATCCTTATTGCCTGATACGTAAGCAACTCCAGTATGAGCAAGTGATCCAGCAGATTGACGGAACACATTTTCGAATCGGAAATCTCCTATATCATTAATTTTGAAACTATGAATTCGTCCTGTCACGCTTACTTCTATTTTTCGTTCAGCACACTGAATGGAACGGTTGCCGTTCAAATCAGCTTGGCATGTTTCGCCAGGCTGTCTATTAATAGCCCAAGCTTGAGTTGTTACCTCATAATCGCCTTCACTTACCCATGTTGGCAGCTTGAAGGTCATACTCGGTGTGCCAACAGGCATATCGATCCACGTTAACGCTGGATAAAACGTCGTTCCTGTTCCCTCGAACACATCGAATGGGAATTTAATTCTCTTCTTATCGATATATGCGCTGTAATCTCTATTTCCATATCCTTTTATGCTCAAATGAGGCGCCGTCTCGTCAAAATCTACCGTGAATGGTCGATCCAAAACGAGTATTGGTTTCGTCACATTCATATACGTATCCATCCGCTGATCGAATGGTCTGTTCGAATCTGGTATAACCGAATCGTTCACAACTGGTGTATGGACGGTTACCGCATTAGGTCCTAATGTTACATCTACCTTAGCAGGAGGACTGAACAGTCCTTCCAACAAGCGGTACTTCAAATTTCCGGTTGAAGGATATACCGCATTTTTAGTTGCAGCCGGAATTTGAATAGAAGGAACGTATAGTACGTTGTTGTTTATTATTTTCGCTTTAGGAACTTCCCCAGGTGCTGGAGCTTCCTCTTCTGTCCACGCATCGCTCATGACGGTTGTACTGTTTACAATAATTCTGTCATTCCTTACATAGACATTACCGACTTGGGCTTCAGCCGTAGACTCAAATCCCGAATAAAACGAAGATTCCGACTTGCTTCCTCTATAATATTCCTCACTGGGCAAAGTTACGATGCTGCTAATAATTTTTGCGTCTTTAACATGGTCTGACTCTGAGCTGCCATGCCATACATCTCTAGTTGGCGGTGAATATCCGCTTGGATTAATATTCACCCCACCACCAGAAATTGAGGCATTATTAATACGAGCATGGTCAATGCCATACAATGCGAATTTATCTGTTACGTAGTAATTAAATGGTCTTTCAATGGCATACGTCTCACTATAAACTTGAGCGGAGCCTGTTCGTCTTTCCTCATCTGTGTCTACGATACAAGAGTATTCTCTTGTTACTTTGCCTTTGCTATCTTTCTCTTCGCACGTCCCCCATACATTTACCGTTTCGTACCAAAATGGCGTATAACTCTTCCTAACGGTAATACTGTACGTTTTCTTGCCATTCACCGATTTATATTGGAATTCATTCAAATATTCCTTCGCATTTGTTACATTCGCATACAAGCTCTCGCTGCTAGGTATGCCCTTAGATACATCGAATTCCTCGCTGCCTCTATTTACAGATTCAAGAACTGTTTTATGAGAAGTATCCATGTCACTTGATCCGCCGCTCGCATTTTTTACAATTGTCTCATTGATGCTATCCTCCGCAAATTCTCCTTCTTTGTTATACACCTTAATTTTCGCAGTGATAGTCTTGGTTGCACTATTAACTGGTACATTAATCGCTATGCTTAGATTGCCAGTTTTGCCGCTTAATGTTCCTTTTTTCTGCTTTTCATTGACGTAATAAGCATTCGATAATCCAATAATTTCATATTCCTTAAGCTCAGTATTCGTATTCGCTAGTACTTCCAACGTTCCCGTAACATTTGTCTGCGTACTTCCTACATGATGTGGGATATGAAGTGAGAGATCTACAGCTACGGCAGGGTCATCGGTTTTCCGATATACACCCCAGAAAAAATGTCCTCCTTGTTCGACGTCCACCAGTCGTTGCAGCATCCCCTTACCTGATGTTTGCTCAAGGAACCGTCGATTTTTATCGCTTCTATTCGTTTGATAGCTCTTAACAAGTCTATATACATGTTCTCCAACTACTACCTTCTCTTCGTATTTATAAGTAGATTTAGCGCCAGTACGATAATTACCGACGTGTACATCATCAATAAGCTTCTTTCCGCTCTCATCAACAAACTTAGCGTCTACTCTCGCTCCATCTCCATCATAGATGGCTACGATCGTTGTTCCTCCATAAGCTACTGTCACATTACGTGTCGTAATGGAGCCATCCACCTCAAATCTCCGGCTACGAGGTTCTGCATCTCCTATGCGTTCTATCCAAGATCCTGTTAGCTCCAGTGTGGTCCCATTCCGATTAAGGACACGATCCAATACGATCGGCCCAGGGTAAGCACCCGCTGTATATTCACCGATCAGCTTCGGAGGCGTCAATATGCCTCCATCCTCATCCTTATAAACAACATATAGCGGGTTTTTACTAGCGAACTTAACGGGAATATCATAGTATTGGCGGAATCCGCTCTTCACCTTCCATTCCTGTGCTCCAATAACATCCCGAAGCGTTTTGAATTCTCCGCCAAGAGGCGAAAGGGCTCCAGCAGCATCTTTTTTATACAGCTTAAAGATAGGAGAGAAATATAGGTTTTGACCCTCCCTCACATCGGAAAATCCATCCTTTTGAAGCAGCTTCTCAACCTCAACTTTCGGCACTGTATAAGTCGTATAGGATCTGCCTCTGATCGTTACTGGCTCTCCTGCTATGAACGTGCGAAACTCTGCTGTTGGACCTCCACTTAATTTCGGGTTGCACTGTTGATCCCACACTTCGAGTCTCGGATCTGCACAGCCTGCTTTTTTGCTGGCAACCCAGCCAACCACTTTATATAGACCTGAGGAAGCACGTGATGATTCCACAACGGTAAATTCCAAATCACCCGACGGCAGGAAACTTATAGATACTCGTGCATCCGCAAGTGGAGAAAGAGGACTAGCGATTACTGCTAACATTACTAATAACAACATCACTTTTCTAATTTGTTTCAATAGAACCCCCTACTTCCTCTTGAATATTCCCTACTGGAGTGAAGAACAGATGGTCATGATAATCGACGCCGTAATATGGCCATGAGTCCCCCGATGTGTTGGTGGAGAGTACAATATCCGCATAACCGGAATACCAAACACCCGTTTTTAGCTTCATCTCATAAGATGCTTGGAAGGAATCTAGCAAAGTGCCATAGAGGGCATCCGATTCCAATACTCTAAATCTCACTTTCGTGCGCATCATATATTTTCCATCCTGCTTATACGTCATAGATGGCTCTGGTTCTGCCCAACCTTCTAAGCGAATATTATTCTTCTTCACCCATTCCGCATATTGAATGCGCGTCGTATTGTCAATGCTGCTGTTATTCATATAAGGTTGGAATGATTGCCACCAAGTTGAAGAATCTATCAATTGATAGTCCACCGAAAAAACGAGATCATAATAACGTTTGATCCGATTCGCCCATTTGTCCAAATTTTCTCGATTGAGGTTAGCGTCCTTAAATAGCTCCGATGCTGTCGTTCTCAAGCTGCCTTCATCCAAAAGCTTCCGATAGTCCATCGTATACGCAATGTTCGGAATATCTTGGAGCGTATAAGCCCAATCGCCTGCATTGCCGGGCTGTTTGTCCGTTCGAATCAGTCTTCCCCATGCGTCTAGCAAAGGCTTGCTCTTCTCAAATACGGCATCCATAATGTGAACGGTTTGTGCCTCACTATCCCAAGTAACCTTCGTACCAAGCGCTTCACTTACGAAGCGGAGACCTACCATCGTCCTGCCTTTAAGTTGGATAGCTGGTGTTTCAAGCTTCAAAGCTTTTCCATTCACAACAGCCTCTGTTGCCTTCTGCTTCAAGCTAATACTTGTCTTTCCATATGTAATTTTCATCTTGCCTCCACCTTGCCAATCCAAGGTCGCACCGAGCTGCTCCGTAACGAAGCGAATCGGAACCATCGTACGCTTATTAGCGTCCAAATAAGGCTGCGTATCTGGAAACGTTACTTTTAGTCCATTAACAACTACCCCAATCGGAATAGCAGCAGATGCGTGTACACCACTGAACACCATAACGATCAGCAAACTAGCAAGTGCTAATAGAAGCTTGTTGCGCAGCAATACCATCACGAATCCCTCCCATCTTTATGAACAATCTCTTATAAAATATCCTTTACTTGCCGCTTCCTCTGGATCATAAAATACTTCAATAGAGTCACGTCCCACAGGCACGCAAGCCTCGGGATAAGCGGTGAATTGTCTCGGAGCAGGCTCATACACACCTATAAGCGCAGTTCTCTGAACGACAGCACCTCCGCCATAAGAAAAGGCATCCAGACGTTCCCCGCCAGGAAGAGGATAACCTTGCATAAATGCGATCAAACCTACATTTTGATAGGCCTGCTCATCCAATCCTCGCGGCAAACTGAACTGAACATTCAATCCCATCCGCTTCATTAGCTCCATATGACGGTTAACCGCACCGCCTAAGTCCTTCTCTAAGGAGGCAGCAATTGTGTTCTGCCTAATTTGTCTGAATACGTTAATGTCAGTCAGTCGGATGAGTCCTGAACCTAACTCGCTAACAAGCTCGTTATGTTTTCCTTCCACAAACTGATTAGTAGACTTTTGGTACACAACAGCATGATCATCGAGTGTAAAATATACGACATTTCCGTTCGACAGCTTATATGTATAAGGGCGTTTCGGCCAGATGATCGGCTTCATTTCCTTGCCTTCAGCGTCTTCTAATGTAATAAGCACGTATCCGTCATATTTGAGAAAGACGAGTGCAGGTATGTGAAGCATCAGATTTTGCCGTTCTACCCCGTTGTTTCCGATACCAAATTTCATGGACAAATTATTATAAAATACAGCTAATGCCTCTTCGCCAAATTCCAGCTCCTTGGCACTTGCGTAATGAACATTCAATCCACTCTGCTGCGCTTCCAATTGGGACAAATAATAAGCCGTATCATCAACGGCGGCTTGAAAGTGATCGCTGTACTGCTTATACTTCTGCTCTCCGTTGTCTAGATAGTTCTGCCTTGCGTCATGCATAAAGGTGAGTGGTATTGCAATAATGAGAAAAAACATAAGAATGCTAAGGGGCTTCACTTCGTACCATCCCTCCGTATGATGCCATAAGTGGAATGTCAGCCATTTTCCCATACAACATACCCTGCAAACGACCGCCAAGTGTTGAACCTAAAGATTCAACTCTTACTTGCATTAAGTCGCCAGCATGCATCTTATATCGTCTGTGCTCATCAGCGACGACTGTATAGGGATATAATTTATCGAGTATGTCTTTGGTGAAAGTGCCGATATAGTCGACTGTAAATCGGTTTTGAAAAGTCGAGGTGTTATTGGGGTCGGTATAAACGGGTTGTATCGTTTTACGGTAATGCTCCAGCTGGATATCGAACACAACACCTGTACCGTTAAGCTTACCTAGTAATGTTTCATAATCGGAAACAGCGATATAGCCTTTTCCTCTTGTTGTGTCAACGAACTCCGTCACAGCCGCTGCGGCTGCCTGCCGTGATATATCATCGCTTCGATCTGCAATTCGCAAGGCAGGATAAGCGATGAAACCAATAATTATTAGTACAAGTACGACGATGGATTTAAACGCATCTACCATACTGAATTCACCGCCTAACGTGCTGCTGTAATGGAGATAACCTTGCCTGCTGCATTTCGTGTAAAAGTTAGCGTATAGGTTTTGTTCGAAACTTCGCGGAAATCTATAGAATCTAGCGATGTGGAGGGGCTGATCAATAATCCATCCAATGTGAGGATGAATTCGCCTTCTTTCGCATAGGTCACAAGTCCAAGCACTTGCTCGCCAGCCATTTGAGTCAAATCCACCGTGCCAGTGTATGCTCCCTCAAAAAGCAACGGCTTGCTCCAATCAGCAGATAGCTCGTTCATGCCCTGCTCGCCCTTTAGGTACATCATTGCTCCTGCCGCGAATAGGATCCATACGAATATAGTGATTAAGAAAGAGCGTGCGATGTCCATGCGCGTTCCTCGTTTCTTGCGGGATGATGTAGTCCTGCGGCTGTTAGGCCGCAGGGCTGCTGTTAAAGAATTATGGAACTTGTATGAACCGAATAAGGCGAACCTCTGCATTAGCATCGCGGAAGATTGCAGATGCAAAACGTGCTGTCGGGTTAACATACTCTAAAGCATCTTGATTTGTCATCGTTCCATAAGGAATAGTAGCTGAACCTGTTCCCCCACAAGTAGCATCTGCCGTAACATCCGTAGTAGCTGTAGCAGCTGGTACTGAGTAACAGCTATCAAAGCCTTCGGGATAATAAGCATTAGACAAACCAGTGTCCACCGATACCGTAAACTCTGGACGTGCTGCAAATTTCTTCACCGTATCTAACACATCAGTCCCTGACACATTCGTACGATCATACATCGTAAATTCTGAATCATCTAATAATGACGATTGAGATGTTGCTTGATCTTGCGCCTTCTTGAAGTTCCCATTAGCCAACATATACACACTAATACCCGCCGCAACAATAAGCAGCGTGACGATCAATCCGATCGCCCATTTTAAACCTGCCGAGATATTTTCCATTACCTCTTCGCCTCCTAAAAAATTTGTTTTATTTATTACTGCATCTTGAAGTAGATGCCAGCAATCCTGTCATTGCCGTCCTTTAACACCGTAGTTCTAAACTTTGCCTGCGGTGGGACGTAATTCGTATTCGCCACATTGCTAATGTCCGCCTCTAGTACGGCACAGCTACTCGATGTTCCTCCACCTAACGTTCCATTGGTATAGCTAAACGGCGGGCAGGCTGATGGGCCTACCCCTCCTGCTGGTGCGCTTGGTGTCATCCCAAATTGTTTAATGCCGCCCTGATTTGTCTGTACATAAATGTGAAAGGCATCCAGCATATAATATCTTCGATAAGCGGTTATCAATTGCGAACCGCTCAGCAACTGGTTATCGTAAGCCGAGAACTGTGCCTCCGCCATTAGCTTCGCTTGCTCAGCCGCCTGCTGCTGGGCAGCGACACCAATCGGCTTCGCCTTGTTCCATAACATAAGACCCATACTGATGATGGATAACGTAATGAGCAGCCCAATGGACCATTGCAGAAATTTTGAGATATTGTCCATCCCGTATCCCTCCTCTTCTAAAGTCCATTTGTTACGCCAGACAGATTACCAAGCTGTGAAACTGCCATATATGCGAATGGAACCATCAGATATAGTGCGAAAGTTGCTTGCAGCGGCAGGAAGCCGATTGACTTGCCAATCGCTGCTTTCCGACTGATCATCCCTTCGTATTGCATCTTTCTCTGCTCTAGTTCGAATGCTCGCTCCTGCTCCATATCATCGAATGCCTTCTTAATAGGGATAAGCTCTGCAGACACATGCAGCCGATCAATGATCCGCTCGAAGGGAAAGAACTTAACCTCCTCCTTCAGCCGCTCAAGTGCCTGCAAGGGACCCGCCTCATAATCGATAAGGCAGCGAAGCAGCTGCGGCTCGAAAATTCTGCTATACCGATGCATCCAATCTAATATTTCTATAACGCTAATGCGTGGAAGCCCTGATAATATCGATGCAATGGATGTGAAGCCATCCGATTCATTTTGCATCTCCCACTTCCGCATACTTCTTCGGAAGAACAATAGGATGTTCGGAATACGATAAACTAGGAATGCGACGCCGAAAGCAATAATGAGTTCATACCAGCGATATGACTCACTTCTATAGCTCTTAACTGCCGCAGCAAGCTCGGTTACAAATTTATCAAGCTCAGGTCCTCTCGCTACAAAAGATTTCCCGTCCATCTGCCGCTGCATATATGCCATTAGCTCAACGTCTGCTATTTGTAGCCGTATTGCTTCACGAATAGCAACACCTTTGAACTCGAATCGCTCAGCCTCTTGATAGTCACTTCTCGTAACAGGCGCAGTACCCTGAGTAGGATTAGTGGGATGTGCTAGTAACGTACGTGCTGCATCATGCATGTACACTTGAATGACAATAAAAATGACAAATGCACTTCCCGCCAGCAGCCACTTTCTCATATATAGCTCTCTGACCGACATCGAATCGTTGGCATCCGCAATCTGAGTTTTTGCTCGGTGATGCTTAGTAGAATAATCTGGCGGCGTCAATCGATCCGCCCATCGACGTATCATTGGCTTTCGCAGCAGCTTTTGAAGCAGAGTTCCTGGGCCTTCACCTTGTCCCGCTGCTCCATCCAGTCCCCGCACTAAGCGAAGTCCAATGAAGCTAACCCCCATAAGGACATACAACAGAATAAGCGAATACATGCCCCATCTGGAGTCGTAATAATCTCCCATAGTAGGAAAACTGCTCTCCCCCCATGCACGAAGCGGCTCGATAAAGAAGAGCGGACTAAAAGCAACGAAGACGATACCTGCAAGCTGGGCATCCAGCTTCTCTCTGCGTAATATGTCCATACGAATTTCTTCATTTATTTTCGATAAAGCATGAAGATAGAGGGAGCGTTCACCGCCCTGTTCTTTCTTCTCCTTCTTGGAGCTGCCGTCCCCATTCTCCAGAATGAGGTGACTTATCCCTGCCAATAACTTCGTATAACGATTAGGTGCATCATCGTAATATTTGCGCAGTTCTTCCTCAGGGTCTATGGAGGATAATATTTCCGCCAGCCGCTGCGCATGTGCCGCAACTAGTGGACTCGATCGCTCGGAAGCACGCTCTAACGATTCGATGACCATATGTGTCTGATGATATTCATGCCTGAGATCAAGCAATAACCCTGATAAGCCATAGAGCAGCCGCTTCTCTCGTCTGCCTATCAACATATCTGCTACAACCGTACCGATATATACCGCTGCCAATATAATTGAGATTCGTAAAACCCACGATGATACAAGCAGCAATGCCAACAACCAAAGACCGATTACTACACCACAGATAGTGAGCGTTAGTACAGCCGATTGTGATCGGACTAAACTTTCATCATCCGCGTACAACTTTATTAATTTGTAACGGTTGTTTAGCAACATAGAACGAACAATCGGGATCGTTCGCAGTACGGGGTAAAGCCGCTCAGCCGTAGCAGCGAAGGACGAGCCTTTGCGCTGCATCGGCAATAATCGCCGAAGCTTCTGCATTTCCTTGTACGCAACGGGATCAATTCTTGATTGTGCTGCTAATAGAATGACTACGAGCAGTGCCAACAACAGAATAAGAAATACAACAACCATTAAGATGAGAACAGCCGGGTTCATGAAGCGTCCCCCCAATGAACGTGAAGAAACTGTTTGAATTCCTCGGCATCTTTATCATTCATGTGCAGCAGCATCTCTTTCCGATTACGCTCCGAAAGTTCCGCAGTAGCTACATAACAGCCGTCTTGCCATTCCACTATATTGCGGTATTCAAACGTTTTGCGATCTGTGGAACGCTCGAAATATTCCGTCATCGTATCCATGAACGCTTCCAGTTTCCCATTGGTATCGTCATGCTCCCGATATGCTCTTGGGTATGCGGTTGAATCGCTGACTGGAATACATTCCGTAATTCGTTCAATGTATCGTCTGCCTCTTTCGTCCTTCACCAGATGGACATTGAACGTAATGACATCTACTACCTGCTTCTCAGCAATCTTTTCGTTCGTGAACACTCCCGTAGCCAGCAAGCTGTTACGCAAGGAATAAATTAAATTCGGAAAGGTTTTGGCATGGTGTGTGAATAGGGTGAACAAGCTTGCAACCTGCGCCATCTGGATCATCCAGCTCGCAATCGGATGTGTAGCAACTTCACCTAGTATGTTGACGGAACCGTCCGTTTTTTTCTGTGTATCCAATCCATCCTGACCACTGACGGTCGGTGTCTCGCGGAATGAAAGAATGTTGCGCTCTGGATAGATTTTGCGGAGTCTAAGTTCGAAAGCCATCTCTTGAATACGTAAATTTAAGGTTGGGTATATATGTTTGACGATTGCCATAAGAATCGTCGTTTTCCCTGTTCCCTGTTGCCCGGTAACGCCAGTTACACGTGCGCCCTTCACAAGATACGTAAGCATGCCAACGGCAAGCTCCGCATTTTTGTCCTTGATCAGCTCTTCTAGCTCTGCCTTCTGAATGTCGAACTTACGAACGAAGAACGCCCATGATTCAGACATCTTAGGTCGCACAACAACTACCCGACTTCCATCAGCCATATCATTGACCATATATCCATTGGATTCGTTTAATTGTCCTGGACTTCCGAACGTATAGATGTTTTGACATACTCGCTTTAGCTCCATTTCACTGCCAAAGCTGAGGAACGACAGATGAATCGATTTTCCTTTATAGAAAATCCAAACCGCATCATGCGCTTTCGGCACTTCCTTCATTTCTGAAGTATATCCCGCTACATCAAGCGATTGCGCAATATCAGACGGCAAACCGCTCGTCCCGCCATTGACGCCGTCAATATTCTGATCACGAATTTCATCTATGACGCCAAGTCCTTTGTAGGATTGATAGACACGCTGCACAATAATATCCAGCTTGTCGGACATTGTCAGGCTTAACCCTTCGGCTGCGAATGCTGCACGTATTTCTTCACTTGTAACTCGGTAGCCCTCTGAGCCGTCAGACAGCTTTTTCAATCCATCAAGCTTATACTTCGCCATCAGCACGTTAAAAGCTTCATAACGATGTTTTTTCTGATAATGATGCAGCAATATTTCAAATTGATCTTGTGTTGTTAATCGATCCGGGCGATCAAATGGCATGACATAATTAATTGTCGTTTCGCTAAGCCCATACGTCTGCTCCAGCAAATCCTTCATATTCGCTTTAACAAATCGTTTGGAAAAAACGTCTCCGTGCATACAGCTTCGAAGTGCTTTTCTTAATTCATGTCTTCTTGCTTTACGCCTAGTAAACTCTTCTTCACTCACGTTGCCGTCATTCATTCGCGTAGATGTCAGCTCTTGCAGCGCTGAACGAATATAAGCTCTAATATCAATAAGATTAAATCTGTTCTCGTCTTTGGAAACCGCTTGAACCTTCTTATTCGTAATAAGAATTCTGATTAGCACCATCATAATTCCAGCAGCGATAACAATAAGCAATATAATATTTAGCATGGTTAATCCAATGACACCTCCTCTAGAGGCGCAAGATCAAGCGAACGAAGCAGCAGCTTCCCAATATCTCGTATGGACGAAATGAACGCAAGGTTCTCATCATGAACAAACATCTGCTTCTTCACAGCCATGCTGCGCAACAATAAATCGAGGAGATTGCCGTCATTGAGTGCATCCATTAGACGAACATTGTGAGGTACCACCCCAAGTAGATCCGAGGAATGAAGTTTATATTGTTTTTTTATACGATCCATAGAAAGCTTGGAGTTTGGCTCGAAGTCGCTCACACAGAACTTCCTCTTTTTGCTATTCGGGAATTGTGCCTTATCCACATCTGCGAAATATCGCTCCAACCATTCCACATTTTGATTCAAGGTGACAACGATCAGATCTGCTTGCGCAAGCACCTGCTTTGTAACCAGATTTTCTGTACCCGCAGCAACATCTATAAAGAACAGATCGTAATAACGCGATGCTGAGCTTTTCAATTGCGGAAGTGCCATTAGCAGTCGATCATCCGCATTCATCGTTGGACCTCTAAGTACGTCCAGTCGCCCCTTTAAAACAGACTCCGTATGATCCCGCAATGTAGTTGGGGTGAGCATCTCACATTCTGCAAGGCGCAGAATCGCATCCATTCCACCTGAGTCACCGCTTGACGATATCCCTCTTTGGGACCTCAGTTGTCCCATTGATCGCTCAATAAGTGTCTCCCTAGGCACTGGATGTGTTATCGCTATTTTTAGCGGGTAGTCGAGTGCGAGCATCGCAGCAACAGCAAGCATGCTGCTTGTCGTACACGTTTGTCCCGGCGTGGGACCCCAGAAAGCTACCAGCATTTCAGGCACTCCTTTTCTTCAAATATATCCACATCTTTTTTAGATCAACGGGTGTAATTCCGGATATATCTTGAGCGAGCTCGCCAATAACGCTGGTAAAGTCATCTCCAAGCTTACGCGTGGAAACTCTGCCATCGAATACCCAATCCATTCGTCTGCGAGGATCATCGAAGCAGCTTAGTGTCTTTACATCAGGAAACAGATAGCGGATATATTTCGGTGTAATGGAGCAATCAGACTCTAATACGACTACACCTTGCACTTCATGTCTTTTCACAAATTCACATGCAAACTCCAGTGAAGGCTTATCATAGGTCGTCACCGCATACAGCTTGTCCAACCGATTCCGTGGCAACTCCATCGAATGCCAATCATAAATGACGGTACCCTCTACCGAATGGCTATCTTCTTCGAGTTGCACCGCCATGCCGCTCACTTCATCTTTGAAGTACTGATAGTGGCGATGTCGGTCGGCAACAATGGTTACCGGAGAGTCTGCATGATAGGACTTGAGCAGCAGACCCGCCATTAATGCCACATCAACTTTATCGCAATCACCTACAAAGCCGATATTCATCGTGCATTACCCTCCAATAATCCTGAGTCTCCTGTAGCTGCTGCTTCATTTCCCGCTGCCGGAGCAGTTCCCGTTTCTTGCACTGGAGGCGCAGCAACTTCACTTGCTGGAGGTAGCAATGTTTCAATCGTTTCCTTACGCTTCGAAACAGCCCCTCCATCTGGTGCATCTGTACCAATTCGCTGTCTAGATCCTTCAGGAATTTTACTTAATCTCGTATCGAGTTCGCTTCGAAGTCCTTCATTCAAACTAAGCTTAGCTTTGGCTACAATATTTGGATTCGATCGCAACACTTTCATCACATCCAAATTAGGTGTATACGTAACAACGGCTTTTGGCTGTAGTTCGGGCTCGACGTATTGAATGCCATATAGTTCTGCTTTGTTCGTATACGCATCTACTAATGCGGATTGTAGCAGCTGTCTCTCTTCCTCATTTACTGTAAAATAGGAAAGCTGATTCCCTGCATCTACATCATCAAGCTTCTTCTTAGACAACACGATATAATCCTCGCCATTCGGGAAAACAATGCGAATATCTACAATATCAAGCGGCTGCACCCGAATCGGAAGACGAATATATTGTGCTTCCTCCTTGCGGAGACTAGGATCAAGTTGCTCCTGATCGTAGACCATTTCACTTGTCAAAGCTGTGCCTGGTTTCCCATTCAGCTTCATCACTTTACCTATCACTTGTTCTGGTAATGCAATAACATCCTCCGGCGTAAAATAATCAGGCAATGCCCTTTTCTCAACATCTGTCTCAGCAATCGCATCACCCGCAGACTTCGGTACAATTAACACGTATCCGGCTCGCGTCTTCGTTTCATATAAGCTCAAATTTTGTACATGTTGAGATAATGCTTGCTCGTACTTTGCTTTCTCCCCTTGCCACTTGGCCTTTGATACTGCCGAAGCACCAATCCAAAGTACCAACAGAACAACAAGTGCACCCGCAGCGCCGAGCGCAATGACAATAATTTGTTTCTTTCGCACTCTACCTCGCACGAATATTGCCCCCTACTCTATAGTTTTCTAGCAAATTATATGTAATTGGATCACATTAAATCGATTGCTCGTGTATTCTGTTGAAAAAAAACTGTTACTATTGAATCATATCGATTTCACAATAAAAGTACATAGTTCTGGAGGCTATTCATATTTTTGGTAATTTTAAAACTAGTCGAAGCTGATCCTAATGATCTACTTACAGATTGTATTTTTATGTATAAAAATATCGAATGTTGTATATTCATGCGTATCAATGTCTCAAACAAGTATTATGATGTGCCTAAATAAGGTACTTGAGAAATGGTCGTTTTAGCTCATGTTTAATAGGTCTCTTTTTCATCCCAATAGACCTATACAAAAGGTTTAAAAAGGTTTAAAAAGATTTAAAAACAACAAAAAAGATCGCACCAAGCCAGGCATATTAAGCCCACTGGTGCGATCTTTTTTCCCCTATAGTCCTTCTACAACGGAATTCGATATTCCGAATTCAGCTCAATAATATGTTCTCCTTCACTGTAAACCCAGCTAAAGTGGAACACGTTTCCTTCGTATTTTGTCCGGCTCCGAATATCCGGCACAATAGTTGATTCAATATGACTGATGATAATGCCTTCCATCTCACTAAGCCGGCTCATCGTATCATTTGCCAACTCGCGTGCTTGCTCCTCCGGCTGAGAATGAAGAAAATACTGCAATGCAATTGCCTCATTCGACAAACCTTCCGTAAGCGTATAACCAGAGCCGCGAAGTACTTCCTTCGCTGTATTCACCCAATCATTAACCAAATCTATCGTTATTTCATACATGATCAGTTACTCCTATTCATGAGGTCAGTATGTTTTCTACCGTACCATAAGAGAATAGGAGCATGCAATAGCGACAACTATTAACCTCACCCATCCCCCTCTATCTGGGATTGCGCCAACTATTTCTCCATAAAGCGATACCGCTCTTTGGCTATTGCCTTAACAGAGTCTCTGTACTCTTATTCCTTCATAAGCTATATTTTCTCAGCCTTCCGCTCACTTGTACTCTTCACCCTTCAGCTTTACAAAATAAGAGAGCACAATCGAGATCGCTAGCAGAATAAGTGGAACTAAGCTAATAAGTACACGGAAAGTCGTTTCTGGATCATCGCCAGGATTATCTCCATTTTCATACCCAAATATGATGCCTACGATGAGGAAAGCTAGTGCAGAGATCAAACCGCTGGAACGAATAATAAATCCGCTTACCGCTGTATAGACGCCTTCCCGTCTGCGTCCAGTAGCCGCAAAGTCACGATCAATAATTAAACTGTTGACGAGCGACGGTGTAACAAAGAAACCTGCGAGTCCAAAACCTACACAAATACCTGCCAAAATCCCGCCCACCAAGCTTCCTCCAAACCAAAGAGGAATGACAGATACAGCATATGCCCACAATGACAATCGCCAAGCCTTCACTGGGTCCATCCTACGAATGATCCAGTACCATACACCTACCAGCGGGATGACAGATACGAAAATAGAGGCTAGCAGAAGTGCGACTTGCTCCTCCGGTATTTTCAGTACATATTTCGCATAAAAAGGAATCGTTGCGCTGAGCAAGCCATTTACAGTTTGAGCAAATGAGTTCGATAAATTAAATATCCAGAAAGGTTTATTATGTAACGTCGAGGAGAATGCTTCTTTAAGTTTCATCTGAGGAGCACTGCGAGTATCCGGATCCTCTTGAGTAAAGCGCATACAAATGATCATAAACACAACAAACAACACAGATAAAAGAATCGCCATCAGTCCATAACCTAATGCTCCGATTATGATTGGTGCAGCGATAGATACGATAAGAATAGCAACAATTTGATACCCCTGCTGAATAGATGATGCCTTGGCTCGCAGCTGACCACCGCGGAATAACTCTGGGAACAACGCACCATAGTTTACCCAAAGTATTGTAGCGATTGCTTCAAATAGAAGCAGCGATACTAGAAACCATGTAAATAGTCCAAATTCGGACATGCCGCCCGGGACACTGAACACCATAATGAAGGAAAGTACGAAGAGTGGAATAGAAATGTATATCCACGGCTTCCTCCGTCCATATTTCGTATTCGTTCGATCTGAGAAGTATCCTGCCATCGGCTGATTTACAGCATCCCAGATGAGAAAGATCGTACGTGCAATCGTGAAGAGTCCTATCCCTAATCCTAACTTTTCAACATAGTAATAGCTGTAAAATGTACTAAACGCATGGCTTGGAATCATCATCGCTAACATGCCAAACGCATACATCCACGGTGAATTTATTGCTCTGTTCTGTGTCATAAGTCTCACCCGCCCATTCGAAATTGTAAAACTCTTCCTAAAGCATACTTCGATTGCCACAACGTTGCAATCATAAGTTATTTTGACAATTTCAATGTATTTTCATATTCCCCATACCACTTGCTGTAAAAAATAGTTATAGTCATTTCTCACATTGCTTTGTTTCCTATTTGATCACAATATAGAAGAAGGAAGTCTGGATAGTAGTGAAAATTATACTTCCTGCCTCCAAATTACGAATCGAAGGAGTGATGGTGTGAAACAGTATCACAATACAAAGAAGCCTATGAGAGGTCTTCATACATAATTGTAATGAAAGCCTCTCATCATGGTATGGGAGGAAACTTTAAAGATGATGTCGTTAACTAACATGGTTCGAGGCACAATAACTAATGATGCTGCCGAAGCGCTTCTGCGCAATTGGGAGCATGATGTAGGAACATTGCAATTTTGGAGGGCGAGCAGCAATTTTGTATATCTGTTTCGTCACCACGGAGAAACGTATTATTTGCGTTTCGTTCATGAAGAAGATCAACAGTTTGCGAACATTACGGCTGAACTAGATTTTATGAACTATCTATATAACAATGGCTACCCTACAGTGACACCTATCTCCTCTATGAATGATCAATTAATTGAGACGATATCAACAGAAACAGGTCGTTACTTCGGCGTCGTTTTTACAGAAGCAAGCGGCAATCAGCCCGATCTTGAAGAGATGACTGACGATGAGATTGCACAGTGGGGCCAATCACTTGCACGGCTTCATCTGCTATCTGAGAACTACGATTACTCATCCTATCGGAGCTGGAGTGATGCTCTCGACTTTGTCGCAACTGTATTGCAACGTTATCCTAATGAACACGAGGCGCACCTAGAACTGCAACAATTACGCACAGCGTTAGCACAATTGCCCGAGGGGGTTGCCTCACAAGGTATTATCCACTATGACTTCGAGACAGATAATGTCTTTTACAATGCTGCTACTTCAACATTTTGCGCTATCGATTTCGACGATGCTATGGTGCATTGGTATGTCATGGACATTGCAGCTGCAATTTCAGACTTGCTTGAAGAGGAAAATGATGAAGCTAAGGCAAAGGTTGAGTGCTTCATATCAGGTTATCGATCTATTCGTAGGTTAGAAGAAGCTGAAGTTTCATTAATCCCGTTGTTCCAGAGATTTGCTGAGCTATATTCCTTCGCTCGTTTGCTTCGCAGTGTCGAGGATATGGATATCTCCGCTTATCCACTTTGGGCAATCGACTTGAGAAATAGACTTCTGCACTATTGTGAAGAAAATCGTGAAATCTGGCGAACATCTATCAAATGAAAGTGTGGCAAAGCTGTACGAATCGTTAGCACTCATAGAAATTAGAAGAGATAATAAAACTCGACCATCGAAGTGATGGTCGAGTTTTTGTTGGCTTGCTCGATCCCGTTACATGAGCATGTAGATATCCCGAATCAATCTGCACTAGCTCACCGGCATGTTTATATTTAATTGTGTTATATGCTGAAATGACAGTTTGCACTATAGTCAGTGGTAAACATGCAACTGCAATTATTACTCTCAAACATCTCTCCCTAAAAGGTATAGCATTCATCGCTCTCCCTCTTTTCTCCCTATTTTTCTTTTCTATAACTAATTATAGAATTGAAAAATCGGAACAAAAAGAGAAAGATTTCTTTAATCCATTTCCTATTATTCATTTTTACTTGGCTTGCTTATCAATTACGGTAATTCGTTTGGCAGATGCCTCTGCTGGATACGATTCTGATACATCTCCTTCAATATCCAAGCTAACTTCATCTCCAACCTCAATTGCCTCTAGCTCTGATTCATTAATCGCAGTTACCCAGACAGCCTCCGGCTTAACTACACTCAATATTTCCTCTACTGTCTTAAGCTCTGGTTTGAGCTCTAGCTCCGTTACATCTGTACTATCCACAACTAACAGTTTAGTTGATTCCTTCGCTATTACGTTGCCTTCACGATAGTCCCACGTTTGCTCTGTATTTTCTTTCGGTTGATTCGCAGAACAACCAACTAGTAGTACTGTCATTATTACGATTACAAGTTCTCTTTTCATCTTTGGACCCCTCCATAGTTAAAATTACCATCTATATCCTCTTACCCCTTCGTACCAAAATAGAAACAATTTACACCAAGCGTAAACGGCCGAGCCAATTTCCAGAGGCTCAGCTATCATTTCACGGAGAGAAAAATGTCATACGCACCTCAAAAAGGCTGACACATATGATGGGGTAAATGTTTACTTAGGGAGGGACCTCTGTGTCACTGGCTCCACGCCTTTCGTTATGTATGATTGTCCGAAATGAAGAAACTTTTATAAAGCAATGTTTGGAGCATGTACATCTAGTCGTAGATGAAATGATTATTGTTGATACCGGATCAACCGATGATACAGTTGCTATTTGTGAGTCCTATGGTGCTAAAGTTTTACACTATGAATGGAATGAAGACTTCGCATCAGCACGTAATTTCGGTCTACAACACGCGACTTGCGACTGGATACTTTGGCTTGATGCTGATGAGGTATTGTCGGAAATAAATTCGGAAGCCATTCGAAAAGTGCTTGCGTGGGATGATAAAGATTTGGGAGTCATTGGTCTTATCAATTATTTCGGTGATTATCCAGTCAGTATCGATAGGGCTTATCAAGTACAGCAGCATCGACTTTTTCGCAACCATATTGGCTTTAAGTTTAGCGGCCGAATCCACGAACGCCTTAACGTAAGCGAGCTTAGTTTAACGGAAGATCGAGTTGGCTACGTAGACGTTTTTCTGAATCATTATGGCTACCTCGAATCTGTAAAAACAAATAAAAACAAGTCAGAACGCAATCTAAATATGCTCCTAAATGAACTGGAGTTAGAAGATGCTAACCCCTGGATTCACTACCATATTGCAAGCGAATATAATCAAATCGGTGAACATCAAAAAGCATACGAGTCAGTAAACCAATCCATCTTAGCTTTTATCAAAAGCAATCAACTGCCGCCATCCTTGCTGTATCGCTTAAAGTACGAGACGATGCTTTCACTCGGCAGCTATCAAGGTATTGAACCCGCAATCGATAAGGCCATTCAGCTCTATCCGGATTACGTAGACTTGCATTTTATTAAAGGGGTCGTATTATTTCTTAAGGAACGATACACGCTTGCAAGAGAAGCGTTCGAGAGTTGTCTTGCACTCGGAGACCGAATGACTCTCCACTTAACGTTGTCTGGACTCGGTACATTTCAGGCGCACTATTATATCGGTAGATGTTGGCAGCAAGAGCGGAATTTCGAAAGGGCTATCGAAGCATATGAACGCAGTATCGAGGTTTGTCCAACATATGAACCTACAAAAGAAGCCCTGATAAGCATACAGGAGGAAATAGCGAAGTATAACGAGGATATTCTCAGTCACTCTCATATTAGTGTCAGCTTATGCATGATTGTACGAGATGAAGAAGCTCATCTAAAGCGTTGCTTAGAATCAATAACAGGGGTGATCGATGAGCTGATCATCGTAGATACAGGATCAATGGATCGCACGAAAGAAATCGCAGAAACCTTCGAAGCGAAAATATATGATTTTGAATGGATAGATGACTTCTCAGCAGCACGTAACTACGCCTTCAGTAAAGCTACTAAGGACTACATTTTATGGCTTGATGCTGACGATGTAGTTGCGCCGGAGGAACGTGAACATCTGCTTTTGCTCAAAAAGAATCTTGATCCTGACGTCGATGGTGTATCTATGCTGTATCATCAATCCTTTGATGATAATGAACATGTCACTTCCACTCTACGTTGTAATCGGCTTGTACGCAGTCGTTCCGATTTTCTATGGCATGATGCAGTTAACGACTACCTAGTTGTAAACGGAACTATTCAGCACAGCGACATTTCTATCCATCATAAAAAAAACGCTGAAACAACAACACGTATTCTCCAAGTCTACGAAAGACGTGAAATCAGTGGGCAACCATTATCTCCTAACGAAACGTATGGCTACGCCAATGAATTAGTCAAACATAAGCATTATCATAAAGCCAGCGTATATTACAACACCTTTTTGATCGAAAAAAACGAATCCTTGCAGAATAATATTACCGCATGTTGCCAATTATCAGAATGTGCAAAGCTGCTAGAGCGGGACGATTTACGGATTCAAGCACTATTTAGATCGTTGCAATATGGGGCGCCGCGGCCAGAAGTTAGTTACAAAATTGGTCAATGGCATATGGATAAAAATAATCACTTCGCAGCGATTGAATGGTTTAAGCACGCATTACAATCATCAGAGGATGATTATCACCAGTTTCCCCCTTATGTTGGCTACAAAACGTGGTTGCCGCTTCTTGGGCTCTGCCTCTGCTACGATCGACTCGGGCAATATAAGGAAGCTTACGACTATAACGAAGCTGCTCTCCGCTATTATCCCGATCATAAAAGCTTGCTTTTCAACCGAGTCTATTTCATGAAGCAGCATAATATTTATGATTTTGGAGGAGAAAAACGCTAATACCAATATTCGAGGGCGGCAGTTCTTGCTGCCGTTCTCACTCCTATTAATCCGCAATTATGAACCAGCATCTATCGCTATTTGTATAATCATATACTGCGGCATTTTCGTTCATTAGTAATATTGCTTTAGATAATGCAGTTTCTCCTCCAGTTGCGTTGCTATGGATATATCGTTGAATTCCCATATCTTAATTAGCTTTATCGTCTCTGATATATCATGTGCAACACTATGCCCTTCGCTGCTACTATTTGTAAAAGTATGATCTACCACTGATTCATCTTTAACACTTTTATATAATATTTCATTACGCCTTACCGCCATATAGATCTCTGCAATCTGATGGATCAGCATAGAAATCTGGTTCTCCACCTGCAACCTGACTTCCCGCTTCATCCCCTTCTTTCTACGATGAAGCGCCCTAACCAGATGCAGCACAGCTGCAATCAGTAATGAAGCCGATTGTATCCCCTTACTCACTGCACGCCACCTCTCGTTCTTTCTCAGTTAATCTTGCTCATCTTATTCTGATAGATCAATTTCTTCATCGATTTCTTCAACAAGCTCAGCTTCGGCCCCTTCAATGTCAGATGATCCATTATCGTCCTGGTGATCGTTATCTTCTATAGTCGTAACACTTGATTGAACAGTATCTTCTGTAGTCGTAACACTT
Source organism: Paenibacillus sp. L3-i20 (assembly GCF_022180385.2). Taxonomy (GTDB): domain Bacteria; phylum Bacillota; class Bacilli; order Paenibacillales; family Paenibacillaceae; genus Pristimantibacillus. Next base: position 2,756,360 of record NZ_BQME02000001.1, on the reverse strand, counting down.
GATAGATGTGCTTTCTCTTCACTCCATACTGACAGCTGAGAAATGGTATGAAGCTTTTTGAACAATAACCACTCCGCCATTTGAATCGAATCCAGGACACTAATAACGGAATGATTGAACCGAATAATTTCATCCGATGAAGGATGAAGAGGGAAATTCTGCTGCTTACCTACGAATGCTTCAATTTTGTTGGCTTCTGATACCACTAGCTGCGATAACGCTTTTTCTTCTAAAGCAATAGACTCGATAAGATGAGACAGAGCTTCAGACATTGTTGGGATGCTGTCTCCAGAGTATGGCTGCAATATATTACCTCCTTCTTATCACACTATATATGACATATCGCTAGATGAATGCTACTCCTCAAAGTGATCATCATGCCTATGATCTAAGCGAATGACATCCTCAAGCTTGAACTGTAGAAGCATCTGATTTTTAATGATATTACGTAGCATTCGTTCAACACTTTCATTCACGAGAAGCGCATCTCCTAAACAAAAATCTTTATGTTTTAGAACAGACTGGATCTTCTCAGCTTCCGCATTCAAAAGATGCGACAACCCTATCTCTTCAAGTGCGATCGATGTTAACAGCAAGTTGATTACTTTCTCTCGTTCCAAAGTAATTATGGGTGTTATATTGGGCACATGTGGCATCGACATCGTTATCAATCTCCCTTAGGCTGTAATTTTGAACGCTCTCCTAACAGAAGTCTACAAAATCAAATATATGTCCTCACTTTGATATTTATGTAGTAACCGAGAAAGTAATTATATACATGAAACACCCCCTGCAATCCATATCGACTGCAGGAGATGACAAACGAAAATAACGCTTCACTCATATACATTTCCACGTAATGACTACATAATGCTACCCTGCCGGTACAAATGCGATGATGTCCGATAGTTTTTTGCTTAGAAGTAATTCTTTTGTGATTACACTTTGTAACGTTTGATTCACACTTCTATTAATTTCCAATAACTGTTCTAACGTTGGTGGAGGTTCGACTCCGGGGCTAAGTGTTCCCAAAACAAATTGAATCTTCTCAGCTTCAGCATTCACGATATGTGCAAGCGCAAGCTCTTCGAAAGCAATGGAGGCTAATAGCAAATTTATGCTATCGCCAATGGTGAGCGATATAATCGGGGTAATATTAGGAATATTCGGTTGTGACATTTCATCTTCACCTCACTCCAATTAATTTTTCTTCTATGTGTAATTCCACTTACGTTTCCAATCCTATGTAGCTCTAGTTGTACTTTATTACAAAAGAAGAAATCGTTATCTAAAGAATAAGAACAACAAGCGAGCATATAATGGATTGTTTAAGTTGTTGATGTGTGCGGACTATGACTTCGCAAAGGGGAAGGATGGTTATACTGCCGATGGAGGTAATTAAACTGTCAGTATGCTTAATTGTAAAAAACGAAGAACGCTGGCTTACACAATGTCTTGAAAGTGCATTACAATTTGCAGATGAAATCATTATCGTTGATACTGGCTCAACGGATAGCACAGTAGAAATCTGCCGGTCACTTGGCGTTCGAGTGGAACATTATGAATGGGACAACGACTTTGCATCCGCTCGCAACTTCAGCCTCGAACTCGCTACTGGGGACTGGATTTTGTGGTTAGACGCAGATGAGAAGCTACTAATAAATGATCTTGAATTTGTACGTCAGCAATTGATGCAGGGCAGCGACCATTTATACGCCATCCACCTCGTTAATTATATTGGGAATAAAGTATCTCTTCACGAAACTTATCATTACAATCAGGTTCGAATCATTCGAAACCATTACGGCTTTAAATTTCAAAATAATGTCCACGAGACCATTAATGTAAATGAAGTGCTACCTCAATTAATAACAACAGATATTCAATGTCTACCTATTGAAATTCATCACTATGGTTACTTAGACAGCGTCGTTATTGACAAAGGAAAATCAAAACGTAATATTGCTTTATTAGAAGAAGCATTAAGAAAAGAAGATGACAATCCATGGAACTATTATCATCTCGCAAGTGAACATGTAAGGCTGAAAAACTACGATCTGTCATTTCGTTACGTTAATCGAGCTATCATCGGATTTCTTGAAAAGAAACTTGCCCCACCCTCACTGCTTTACAAATTAAAATATTCCATTCTAATAGATGCTAAGAGCATAGATGATAAAGTAATCGCTGCAATTGATAAGGCCATTATGATGTATCCTGATTATGTGGATTTGCATCTTTATCGAGGTATTATGCTCATGTCTGAAAAGCGCTATGATGAGGCCATTCACACTTTCCAGCATTGCATTGAGCTTGGAGAAAGTCATACCCGGCATCTCACTTTGGCAGGCAGCGGCACTTTTCATGCCTGGTATTATATTGGACAATGCCACGAGAAACTGTCTAATCAAGCACTTGCCAAAAATGCCTACCGTACCTCCGTCAGCTTCTATCCCGACTACCTACCTGCCAAAGAAGCAATGTTTACACTTCAATAATGCTCCATTAAACAGTAAAGACCGGGTCATCTCCTTAGAGGAGTGTCCCGGTCTTATTTGCGCTTAACTAACTATCACTTAACCATTATTGCTTGTTGCATTGTAACGCAAATTAGCTTAGTTATCGAACTGCTTGATGTTGTTCCCTATACTCAGTTGGTGTCATTCTTACATATTTCTGAAATACTTTCGTGAAATATCTTCGTTCCGAATACCCTGTAACAACGCCAATTTCAGTAACTGTCTTATCTGAAGTCACTAATAGTGACTGCGCCAGCTCCATTCTTTGCCTTGTTAGAAATTCAACAAATGTTTCTCCGAAGTGCAGCTTGAACAACATACTAAAGTAGCTGCTGCTTATGCCTAAATGCCCTGCCAGCTCTTCCACGCCAATATCTCTTGCTAATCGCTTAAGAATATAATCCTTTGCAGATAACATCAACAACTCCCTTGATTTCTTACTGAATGCTTTTGTTAGTGCATCATTTACTAATTGAATAATAATTTCGAGTACATCTTTCTCAGATACACTATGGTTAAGCTTCCTCCATATTTGCTCTTCTTCATAACCATTCACAATATTCATTTCTCGCATTTCTCTGAGCAGATGAATAAGCAAATAATGAAGGAACTTCTCCATACTTACTAACGTTTGTTGAGATTGCTTCATATACGACCTCTTAAGCCCCGTCAATGCTTTATGCATGACCGATTGATCCAACTTACGCAGCCCCGATACAATATCATCGATCGTATGCCATAACGAGTGACTTCTGTCATGACCATCTACATGTTCATCCCATTGATCTGGACTCATACTACTTGAACACCTTAATAACATAAGCTGAAGTTTTTTATAGGTTGCTGCGAGATCGTTAAAATCAACTTCTTCTGGATAAACCCCAACACTTATTGGCAGCTCAATCCGTTCTTTGACTGATAATTGGAGCGAACTAAGCCATATGCTTGCTTGCTCCATCGTTTGGGTTCGTTCATTCCTATTATGCTTAACAAGGATGCACCATTCTCCTTCACGAAGTTGTAGTACAGAATAGGGAAATCCTTCAGACAAAAAAGCCTCCTGAAACACACGCCTGACCTCAAGATTCCATTGTTTACGATCTTCTTCGGACCACTGTAACGATAATTGCGCGTAATGATCTGTATCAGCCAAAAACATCGTATACTGCAGACATTCAATTGGCATATCCTCTTCCAAATGCATATAAAGGCTCTGTTCCGATGAAAACCCCAGTAAAGTGTTATACAATATTTTGTCGTGCGCCATCCGGGCCATAATATCCCACCGAGCCACAGCATGAATACGCTTCATCTTGCGCGCACGAATATCTTCGCTTACTTTCCTCACAGTCGTTTCCAATACTTCATAATCGATTGGTTTCAAGATGTAGTCCCTCACGCCATTTTGCAACGCATGTCTAGCATATTCGAACTCCTGATAACCGGTCAGCATCAACACTTCGCATTCGCTGCTGAGCTGCCGCACTGCCTTAAGAAATTCCATCCCATCCATAACGGGCATTCGGATATCACACAAAATAAGTTCAGGCTGCTTCTCCTCGTAAAACTGCAGCGCCTCCTGCCCATTTCGAGCTAGAGCTACAACATCTATTCCCATGTTATCCCAAGGGAGTACAGCCTTTAAGTTATTCAATATTGGAAGCTCATCATCCACCAGCATGGCCTTTAGCCTCATTGATATCACCCAGCCCCATCATTGGTATGGTGCATCTAATGGTCGTTCCGTGCCCCCAAGTAGAGCAAATGATAAGACCATATCCAGTTCCGTATTGGATACGAATCCGATCTGCAACACTGCGAATGCCAAGTCCTCTAAGTTCAGGGTTATGCTCTTCTTTATTTCTAGGCAATAGACTGCTATCATCTTCAATCGTTAAAGTATGAAGTTTTATTAGCTGCTCAGTTGTCATTCCTCGACCATTGTCCTCAACAAATAGAAAAAGCTTACCATGAGCAGACTCCGCTCGAATACTAATGTGACCTGTTTGTTCCATTCCTTCAAAACCATGCTGAATACAATTTTCGACTAGAGGCTGCAATGTCAATTTCTGAACTCTACAATCCAATAACGACTCTGAAATTTCCATAGAATAATTGAAGCTTTCGGAGAACCGGAACGATTGAATTTCCAAGTAGCTCCGTACATGATCAATCTCCTGTCGCAGTGGGATTTCTTCTTGGCTCCGAAAGCTGATACGCAAAATATTCGCAAGCCTTAACACCATCTGACTTACCTTCTTGCCTTCATTCTGAACAGCTAATACGTTAATAGATTCTAATGTGTTGAATATAAAATGTGGTTTAATCTGAGTCTGCAGCAATAACATCTCTGCTTTATTTTTCTGTTCCTGTTCCTGCTTAACTCGCCCAAGCAAATGCTGAATACGCATAATTAGACTATTTAATCCGTTGCCAAGCAGATGCAGCTCATCCTTGCCTTCCACATTCATACGAATGCTGAGCTCCCCATCCTCTACTCTCCTCATGAATCTCACTACACGAATAATCGTTTTGGCTATACGGTTCACAAAGAACATTAGAAATACCATAGCCAACAACATAGATACCGTAACAATGCCGGTAACCCTTCTCACATACAAATCAATTTCGCTTGATAAAGAGTCCCACGAAGCAACTGAAACTAAACGCCAATCTTCGTTATTTAACCCCATACTGGACACGATGCTGTCCTCACCATCAAAAAACTGTCGATTACTAATATAGGTTGAGCCTGACAATGAATCGTTTCGTGTAAATTGTGTCATCTCTTTCCCATTAATAAGCTCGGAACTATCATAAAGTATGAGACCGCTTCCATTAACAATAAAAAATCTTGTATTGTAGCGCTCCTGATTAAATCTGAAGTATCGAAACACTTCATCCAATCCTGACTGTTTAATTTGAACAAGCAGAATTCCTTCATCTTGAAGTGTTCCAATATCCTTTACCACTCGAATTTGAGTAAAGAAGGAACTTCCTCCGGTAAGTTCCGGGTTTTCGTAAGGTCCTACCCATACGGGCTGACCATCTTGATCTTCTACATCTTGATAGATCGGTTGCATCTTCAATGCAGAAAAAGACATCACCTCAAAATAATCTTTTGAATAAATCGGTATGACAAGTCCATCCTTCCGTGTATACATTAAGGCATATTTTACGGATGGATGGTTTATGAGTAAATTTCGAAACTCACTTTGGATGCCATTAAGCTTAAATTCGTCTAACTTTGATAAATTGTTGAGATCATAGCCAGGCTGATTAAGCAATTGCTGCAATGCGTTACTAGCAATTGTACTGTCCGTTACTTTGTTCATTTCATTAAATACAAAATCAACATTTTGCCGCAATGCTCGCAGAGTCAGCTCTGTCTGCCCTGCATAACTTTTTTCTACTGTATCAGTAATATAATAATAGGCACCTATGCCGAGTAATAGTAATGGAAAAATAATAAACATAAAGAAGGCTGCAAACAGCTTGAAACGTAGCGTCATCCGTATCTGCACCCCTCTTTACATACTTATCCTTTCACGCTGCCCGCAGTAATACCTTCAATAATCTTCTCTTGCAAAAAGGCATATAAAATAAAGACAGGCACTACGCTATACACAATACCTGTACAGATTAATGCGTAATTTGTCTGATACGCGTCCCTAAAACCAACCATACCCGTTGGAAGAGTTCTTAAGTCTTCTTTACTAATAAAGAAGTTGGCTAATAGATACTCATTCCATACACCAAGGAAATTGACAATAAATACGGTGACAAGCGCAGGCATCGTAACTGGCAAAATAATTTTAAAGAAGAGCCCCGCCGTTCCTAGCCCATCTACAATTGATGCTTCTTCCAGCTCCCCTGGAATCGACTTCATAAATGCTGCTATCAACAAAATGCTAATAGGCAGTGCACCTGCTGTGTATGGTAGAAATAACGACCAATGCGTATTAAGTAAATTCAAATCCGAAACTAGAATATATTGTGCGATAAACAATACATTACCTGGAATAAGCATCCCTATCAAGACAATCTGATAAATAAATTTGCTAGTACGGACAAATTTCATTCTTACTAACGCAAACGCCGTACCTGCGGATAATAAAACACCAGCAAGTGCAGAACTTGCAGACAAGTAAGCGCTATTAAAAAAATATTTGCTAATATTTCCTTTCACCCATGCATCCACATAATTGTCGAACACAACTTTGGCAGGCCAGCCAAATGGATGCTCTGCAATATCGATATTATTTTCTTTGAAAGAAGATAAGATGATGAACACAAATGGGGCTAAAATAGCAACCACATATATCATAAGAATAATATGCGGTACGGTTCGTTTTACTATAGACATTAGTAGTTCACCTCATCCTTTGAACGACCGAACGTCAGTTGATAAATAGCCGTAAGAATTAAGGCAACCGCAAAAATCATAATTGAAAGTGTCGTTCCATATCCATATTCACCGTATTTGATCGCGCGATTGACCATATAAGATGCCATAACTTCTGTTGCGCCTACAGGTCCCCCTCTAGTCATAACGAGTACAATATCGACAACCCTCATTGCTCCAGCGATCGATAACATAACGACAACAGAAATAATTGGTTTAATGAGTGGCACTGTAATCCAAAACGCCTTCTGGAAACCATTCGCACCATCAATTTCCGCAGCTTCGTTTAATTCTCTTGGAATAGCTAAAATAGCGGCAAGCACTAATACGATAAAGAAACCCATCCATTGCCAAGCATTCGTGATTAGAATGGAGATTAATGCCCATTTCGTATCAGCGAGCCAATAAATGGTATCGACACCAAACAAGCTCAAAAATTTGTTAATAATACCGACTTCAGGATGGTAAATGAATTGCCACAAAATCCCGATTACGGCTGTCGATAATATGGATGGAACAAACACCGTTGTTTTATAAAATCGTTGAAATCTTTTTACACCGCCAATAAGAATGGCAAAGAAAATAATGAAAGGAACCTGTACAAATACAGAGAACAAAATAAAGTACATATTATTTAATATAGACGATTGGAAATAGGGATCTTTAATTGCCGTCACAAAGTTATCGAAGCCAACAAACTTCGGATCGTTTAATCCATCCCAGTCTGTAAATCCAAGATAAGCTGAAGATGCCATTGGATAAATCGTAAATAAAAAATACAATGCGATTGTTGGAATGATAAAAATGACATAGGCATAAGGGTTCTTCAAAATGCTTCTCATCGTCTGTCTCTCTCCTCCCGTATAACAGAAGAAAGCGCTGCCCACTCTAGGGCGGGAAGCGCCTTCCATCTCATGTACTTCCGCTGTTATTTACCTGCTTCAGCTTCCAATATTTTTTGAATGGCATCCGCAGCCTTTTGTCCAGTCGTTTGTCCAGCAATAATTGCTTGGATTTGCACTTCCGTTTCTGTATACACCTTTGACGGGATAATAATTTCGAAATGAGAGAATGCACCTGCTGCTTTGCCCGCAACATCCAGAACTTGCTTCACAACAGGATCAGTTACTTTAGTAACCGCGTCGCCAGAAATCTTCATTGAAGGCAATACACCGTCCTCAAGAAGTCCACGGACTTGCATTTCATCGTTGTACAAGTTTTTGATAAACGCTTTGATTGCTTTCAATTCATTTTCATTCGCAGTAGCGGAGAAACCATATCCATTGCCATAGTTACCGTTAATAAAAGTTTGATCGCCGATACCGCCAGTAACAGCTGGGAATGCAATGTAACCAACATCGTCAGGCGTAATGTTTTTTGTCAGCTCTGAGTTGTTAAATGCGGAAGAACGCCAGCTACCATCGAAGATCATTCCTGCTTTGCTGTTCAAGAAATCATTTAACATTTGGTCGTATGTCATCCCTAGTTCGCCTTTAGGGAAGTAACCTGCTTTAACCCATTGCTCGTATTTACTATATGCAGCTACGACAGTAGGATCGTTGAACTTCAGTGAACCGTCACCGATACGCTCAACAAGATCAGGTCCTGCATAACGACCGATTAGCGTGTTCACTAACATGTTAGGAACCCAACCCGCTTGAGAACCCATTGCGAATGGAGTAATACCTGCAGCTTTCAACTTATCTGCAGCAGCCTCCAACTCTTCAATTGTTGTTGGTGCTGTAATTCCGTTATCCGCGAACAGCTTTTTATTGAAGAAAATACCCTCATTATTACCGCCAATTGGCAGACCGTACGTTTTATCTCCAATCATGAATTGGCTGTTGTTAATAAATTTATCCTTGATGCCAAGCTCCTCAAGTATTGGTGTCAACTCAAGCAACTTACCAGCCTCTCCATATTTCTGAGCGTCACCTTTTCCTCCGAATAAGTCGAATATAATCGGCGGGTTGCCAGTTGCCATTTCAGCAGGAAGCTTCGTATAACGGTTTACTTGATCTTCTACTGCATCAAGCTCAAACTTAAGACCTGGAATTTCGCCTTCTGTCTTCTTTACGACATCATCGAGCAGCGCTTTACGAAACCTCTGTGTATCACCGATTTGGATATGACGCAAAGATACTGTGAATGGCTCTACTTTCTCTGGTTCTTTAGCAGGTTCTGCCGACGGTTCAGACGTACCTCCAGTGTTGTTGCTTGGCTTCGGATCTTCATTCTTACTACCACAGCCTGCCAATACGAGTGATACACTAAGCATAAGAACCATCATCAATAATAAGCTCTTTTTCATCCCTTAGACCCTCCAATGGATATGCAATATTGGTTTTGCTTCTTCATTATAAAAGCGCTTTCTTTATTAAAATAGGTATAGATTTACACAATCAGGGACAAAATTATCCACTTCTCTATTCGTTTTATTTTTATGTAATTCGTTATCATCAAAAATATTTATCTGTTAAAATGTTCTTTAAGGTGATAATAATGGTATGTTATTAATAACACTCACAAAGAAGGTGATACTATGACATTATTAATTAATTGCAGTGATCGTAATAAAGCACGTATTTTATTTTTTGTGTATTCACTGATGCTGCTATATTTCGATAACGAGTTTTCCTTTATGATATTTAATTTATTTCTTGCTTTTGTAGCACTGGAACTTTCCTATGTACTTCCCTTATTCACGATTAAATCAAAGTCTGAAATACCAATCAGTATTCTTGTTTACACTGTTTTTGTTCTATTATCGCCGAATATATTTTATGTCGTGACTGATCTTATTCACCTTAAATCATTTTCATTCAATTTTTGGGAAACTTTAGAGCGTAGTGAGTGGTGGCACTTCTTCATCCTAACAACGGGGGTAATGATTGCTGTTTTCTATTATCATCTAATGATTCAACAGATCCGAAGTGTAACTAAGCAGAGCAAATGGGGTCCGTTACTGCTTCTTATATTCATTGTACTTGGAAGTATAGGCATTTATATTGGCAGATTTCTTCGTTTCCATTCCGTTCATGTATTTACTGAACCATTCTCTATAGTGAAGCAATTTCTAAGCTCATTAACAACCGACTCCATTTTGTTCATAACATGGATCTCCTTACTGCAATTATTAGTTGTATGGATATTTCCAAAAGAGAGGAAGGAGTAATGTATGAACGATTTGTGGTTTTACTTACCAATAGTCATGTTAACTATCACAATGGCCGCATTCCAAATCTATTTTGCTGTAGAAATATTTCGTATAGATCGATCAATAGGTTGGACTTGCATTGCTCTTCTTTTGTTTGCTGGAATAAATGTACTCGTCTATCAAACATTTAAACTAGAAAAGGCTGCGGGATACTCCTTTGAAAAGTTGTCGCTCTCCGAACGTAAACGCTGGAGAAGAATTTATACTATGCTGATCGGACATTTTATCATACTATTTATTGTTGTAGGAGTTATTCTGACTCCCTCGATTTTCTATTGATTTTTTGGATAATTTTCCTTATTTGCATTTCAAAAAGATTAAAATAGACTCTAATCCACAGATATTAACCTTTCAGGCGGAACGATCGTGACTCTAAATAGTTAGACACCATCTGACGTTTGAGGTTTAGTTCAAATGCGCTGGGTTATTTTTTGTTGTAAAGCTTACTCCACAAGCTCTCTAGCAATTTATAAAGTAAAGATCCAGAATTCCACTGTCATTCTAATCATACATATGTTAGCATTTATAACATATTAATCTAAGATAATTATTGATGGTGGGGGCAAAATAAGATGAATCCATATGTAGGCATCGAATTAGACGGTGGACAAATGTACCTGATGGCAGATACGCCAGACGGGTTTTTGGAGCATTCTGTATCCATTGATAGAGAATGTACGCTACTTAAGCTCCAGCAGGAAGTTGAATCATTCATAGCTCATCTTCCATATAAACCTAGCGGTATCGGAATGGGTATGCCAGGTTTAGTCGTTGGCAGTGACAAAGTCGAACTTAGCCATGTATTGCCTGCACTGAATGGCGTTTCAGCCGATCAATTTTCCACAACTGCGAGCATCCCTGTAGCATTTATCAATGATGTAAAAGCAGCCACGATGGCCGAAGCTGCGCATTACGGAAACAATGAAACGATCGCAGTAGTTATGCTCGATGCCTTCATCGCAGCTGGTATCGTTGCTAACGGACAATTATTGCTTGGATCAAAAGGCTGGAGCGGTGAATTAGGTTATATGCTCATAGGTATGAATGGCGAGCCTGTTCTACTCGACCTGATTGCGAGTGGTTATGCAATATCGAAAAAGGCTGACAAGGATAACGCAGCTATACGAGCGCTTCTCGAAGCAGGCCATGAAGAAACAATTGAGATCGTTCGACAAGCAGGAACTTACCTTGGATATGCACTTGTTAACTTAATTCATTTATATAACCCAAGTGTTATGGTCATTGGTGGCAGTACCTCAACTTATAGAGGTTACATGGAGGCTGCAAAAGCTGCCCTTGATGCTCATGCATTACCGGAATTGCTCAAATGTTGTACAATTACGACCCCAAAAACACCACAACGATTAATCGCTTTTGGTGCTCGAGAATGGATTCGTAAGCAAACAAAGAGTCAGTCCTAATTATGTAGAAGCCTTCAGCACCACACTCAATGTGGCTCTGAAGGCTTTTTTATTACTCTCGAACCCGGAAATCTATAGGAAAACTTCCTTTTTTTATCATATTAATAAATATTGAATTCGCTAGGATAAAAAAAGCCAATCGACAAAAATGTCAATTGGCGTTTTCTGTTTCACAACAGGAAGCAATCTCCTTATCAGTTGCAAGTAAAGTTTTTAATAATTATTACGACGGGCCATTAGCGAATTTGAATACTCGAATATTTGCAGATGAACTAGTAATAGCCATACCAGGTGTTTGAACGATCGTTCTAGAACCTACAGAAACGTTTATAAGCTGGATTGTAAATGGTGTTGTAGTAATATTGATAAGAGCACCACCAGATAAATTCCCGCCATTAATAGAATCATCCGCTATTGCAGAAAAGGCACCCGCACCATTTTGATTCAAGGCAAATACACTTGCAGGACTACCTGCTTCGATGTTAACATACCAATCCACATAATATAGACCCACTTCATTTGCTGTGATGGTATCTACACCATTAAACGTTAGTGCAGTCCCTGCAACATCTGCTACAGTGCCTGCAACCGCACCATTGACAGGTATGACTTGTGCAGCATTGAGTGCTACTTCAATATAACTTGATAAACCTAAGCCTGTTGCACCTGTTGCCCCCGTTGCCCCGGTTGCACCTGTTGCTCCCGTTGCTCCGGTTGCTCCCGTTACTCCGGTTGCTCCCGTTGCTCCTGTTGCTCCTGTTGCTCCTGTTGCTCCTGTTGCTCCTGTTGCTCCTGCTCCTGTTGCTCCTGTTGCTCCTGTTGCTCCTGTTGCTCCTGTAGCACCAGTGGCACCTCCAGTTGAGCCGGTCGAACCAATTGCACCCAATACACTTTCCAGTTTGTTCGCCAAAATAAATTCTTTTTTCGTTACTGCTTGCAACGTTTCCTGTACGCTTTGGTTAATCGTCAGAACATCACTAATCGTTGCACCTGGACCTGTAATGCCGGGGAGCGTACCAAGTACGAATTGAATCTTTTCACCCTCTGCATTAATAATGTGACTTAGCCCAATTTCTTCTAATGCAATCGAAGAAAGCAATAAATTAATAGCGTCATCACGTGTTACCGTTATCGTAGGTGTAATATTAGGTACATTTGCTTGTGACATTAATTTCTCCTCCTATCTTGAAATAACTTTATCCTACTCATCTCTATTTTCATTTAGATAAATAGTATCCAACAAAATCATTCTATGATGGCGTTCAATTATTGGCATAGACTAACTACTTAATTTATGGAAGATACACATTCGACCACAACTATCCGTTTTGTCATCGATTACTTTAATAGTGATCATATAGAGCAAAAAAAGAGGCCCGGACAACCATTTTCATGGCTGCTCGGATACCTCTGCTTTCTGCACTGACTCCAAATAGTTTCTCAAAATATTTATTTCTTCATTTAACGAATTGAATATTTCTTGTTGCGCTTCATCCAATATGAGATCAGCACTTTTTTTCCGATCAATTCCCTGATTAAGAACTTTTGCCCAAATGGTTTTTGTTTGACCATCAATAGGGGTCAATCTTGTTTCTACCATTCGGTTTGCCAACATCTCGTTTATATTATACAAACGTTGCCCGCCAAAAAACGGTGACCCTTTTGACAATCTTTCTTCATTGGACCTAGCTGGCAAATAAGAAGGAACACTATTTCCCGCTCCATTTAAACTATATACTGTCACACAAAACTCGATAAACGCAAACGCCCAGTCTTTATTTTTAGAACTGCTAGGGATCATGAAGCTAGAACTGTTAGCCCACCCATACACATTAAAGGGCAATCTCGTTTGTCGCCACAAACCAGTCGTGTCAGGAGCCCACTGCTCTAGTTGAGAAGCACCCCATGTTCCCATATAAAGCATTGCTACTTTCCCATTATTAAGTGCTTCTGCACCTGATTTGGTCCATGTATCGGTCGATGAAGTTAATCCCTCATTATAGACCGTACTAGCAATTTCCAATGCATTTTCAAATGTTTTATTATTTCGTGCGAATTTCATATCTTCGGTATACAAGCCTACTGTGCTCTCAAATATTTGAACAACATCCATCGGCCACTCCGTAATATAACTTTCCTCCGCCTTCAGTGTTCTGGCTATTTTTAACCAGTTGTTCGAATCTTCCATGTAGGTCCCGAGCTCCTCTGGATCAGAAGGGAATCCGAACTTTTCCATTATATCAGCCCGATAATATGTTATCAGTGGTGAGCTGCCCGAAGGAAATCCAATTAATGATTTACCATCGAAAGAATAATTAATATCCCATAAACTGCTGCTAAAGTCATCACGATACTTCCCAGCGCCATGATCCAATAAATTTTCTAATCCTTGAATAGAGGCAAATCTGCCAAAATGTTCACTATCTACGATTAGAATGTCCGGAGCTCTCCCATCTGCTAATGCTTGTTCATATTTATCAACGTAGGTCTCATACGTAGACGTCTTTATGTTTACAGTAACATTAGGATACTTTTTCTCGAAAGCTGCTGCAATGCTCTCCCATCCAGGGTAATGCGACCAAAACTCCAGCTCTACTTTTTCTTTGGATAACCTAACTTCCGAGTCCTTCGTTCCTATAACCTCATCCTGTGGTGCGTTTGCTGGTTGATCACAAGCTGTAACAGATATAATTATTACAAGAAAAATGGCATAGAACACCCTCATGCTTCAATCCCTCGTTTCTCAAGATGAATACGTTGGAGTTCTCTTCTTATATAACTGACAAACGGTGCGCTCCGCAGTGGTTTGCTAAAATAATAGCCTTGCAGCTCGTCGCATTGTAATCGGCTAAAAAATAATCGTTCTTCTTCAGTCTCAATTCCTTCTGCAACTACTTTTAAGCCCATACTATGTGCGAGCTCAATAACCGCCCTAACGACAGCTGATTTCCGACCATCATGTTCTGCATCCTTAATAAATGTTCTATCCAGCTTTACAATAGAAATCGGTAATCGTTGCAATTGATTGAGAGATGAATATCCTGTTCCAAAATCATCTATCGAAATTTGTATACCCAAATCTCTCAATTGTGTAAGCATCCCAATTACACTTTCCATTTGCCTAATAAAGACACTTTCTGTTATTTCGATAATGACACAACTTGCATCAAGTCCTGTTTCTCGTAATATACCTACAATATTTTCTACTAAATTGCTATGATAAAAATGTTTAGCAGACAGGTTAATCGAGACGGGAATATGAGGGAGCCCCATCCTTTGCCATTCCTTCGTCTGTCTACATGCTTCTTTGAAAACCCAGAGATCTATATCCAATATTAAACCTGTCGATTCCGCAAGTGGAATAAACCTAACAGGAGAAATAAGACCTCTCTCCGGATGCTCCCATCGAATAAGTGCTTCAAAGCCTGTTGTAAAACCCGTATACGGACAAACTTTGGGTTGGTACTCGAGAAAAAATTGTCCCTTCTCAAGCGCCTTGCGCATCCCTATTTCCAAATGCATCTTTTCATTCAACGACTGTTCCATCTCATGGTCGAAGAAATAGCAACTGCTACTAATACCTTGTTCTTTTGCAGTATACATTGCCATATCTGCTTTTTTCACAATATCGTCGATAGTCGTTCCATGGTCTGGATATACACTGATTCCTACGCTAGTTGTCGTATAGACATGCGATTCATTCACTTCGAAAGGCTCTTCAAAGCAAGCACATATTAGATCTGCAAACACGATCGGCAGCTCAGGATTCCCGAAACGAAGCACGAATACAAATTCATCTCCTCCAAGCCGATAAACACTGCAATTTTCCCCCACAATGCAAACAAATCTTTTCGTAACTTGTTGAAGAAGCAAATCTCCTGCTGCATGACCGAGCGAATCATTAATTTTTTTGAAACGGTTCAAATCAACGAACATAACTGCAAGTTTCTCACCGTCTACCGTTGATTCTTCTATCATTTTGCTGAGTGTCTCTTTAAAGTGATGACGGTTCGGTAGTCCAGTTAAACTATCGTAATACGCCATTTGATGAAGCTTCTCTTCTGAATCGCGTAGTTGCCGGTTCATTCGTTCAGATTCCCGTAACATAGCCGATAAATTATGCGACATATCTTTGAAATTATGTACAAGCGAATCAATTTCCAAAATGCCGCTATGCTTCCATTCAAGCGGAACTCCCAGTTTTAGCTTGAATGGTAAATTAGTTGTTGATCCAGCAAGCTGCTTTAAACCGTGGCTTAGCCATCTGTTTATCCCAAATGCTAACAGTCCAGCAACCATTACACTTCCTAACGTGTATAACAAATGATAGATATATTCTCGGAAAAGCTGTTCTTTAAAAGTATCAACAGGGACACTAACCGCAATCGAAACTGGAATTTTTTCGAGTTTGACATGATATACATACTTCGCCTCTCTCCATGGCTGTGTAGGAAGTAACTTAACCGTTTCCTGCTTAGGCATTTCGATTACGAAGTTATCTGCGATTACTTGACCTGCCACGACATCTCGATTTATTGCTTTTATCTCATTTGATGTTGATACTAGCATTTTCATATTATGATCAGTCATCACAATTTCAAATGATTCTTGAATGTTATGACGATTAATAATTTCTTGTAAAAAACCTATTTGTATAATGCTTTGCAGTTTCACTCCTAATATTTGCTCCTCGTTCCATTTCCCTAGCTCATCCGAAATACTAGATACAGTATTACTGACACTCTGCAAGGTCGAGTTCGTCGAAGTATGGTAGGAGCTCCAGCCGCTAATGACCATAATAACCAAAAATGGCAATGCAACAATCGTAATCGAGAGGTGAAATATGGCTCGACTGAATGGAATTGGACTCTGTTTTTTTGCATCCAATTTAAGCCAGCGACGAAGAGGTAAATAGTCAACTATAATTTCGGCGATAAGAGCATTAAACATCCCGTTTGCAGCTGTTACTGCTAACAATAAAATAAACTCAATCGTGTTGAACGGACCGGATAGATAACAAGCTACAAGAGTTAGAGGAAAGCCGAGTATAACCCAAAATGCAAATCCTGGTATGAGTACAGGGCTTGGTTTTTTCTTCTGCCAAAGGGCAATCCAGCAAGATTCTAGTAGAAAAACCAAAATAAACAACGGGGCTTGAAAGAAAAGTAGCGCTGATCCATATACTATCAGCGATGCCGATAGACCGATCCGTAGACCAAATAGCCTCATTAATACAAGCATCATAATACTCGTAAAGGCAAAAGTAATACCGTAAATAAGTTTCAGCTGCTCAAAAGCGCTAAAGATTGCCAAACAGACGATACCTGCAATAAATAAAGAGCTGCGAATTGAACGCGGGCTATTAATTAGTTTCCACATATGAACACGGTCCTCCCAAAGCGATTACTTCTGCTGCATTCGCATCGGTGACTTTCTATACAATAAAACAAATAGCCAACTAAAAAAACGCTTTCAGACCATTAAGAACTTTTATCATAATTTCTTAATCATACCATAATATCCATGTGGAAGTCATAATTTCTCTTCATTTTTATCATGAAAATTTTTGGATTTTCATTACATCCGCTTATAAAAAACCCTTATAAACACTCGCTTTGTTTGAATTCAAACAGACTAAATGAGGATCACCCCTCAGACTAAATGCCCAAATAAAAACTGGTAATTTCACAACCTAAAGTATCATTAAAAATCACAAAATGTAGAAAAAAATCGAGTCATGTGCTGAAATGCACAAAATTGAATAGATAAAGTGTCAAAAAGCGACATCGAAATAACGTGGTGAGATTATTTATAAAGGCTCGCATATTTTAAATAATGATCACCCAAAACACGATAATTTCAACACGCAAATATATGAAAAATTCGTGAAGTTTTGAGCCAAACACTATTAATAAACGATCATATTTTCTGAAAAGTCATATTTAAAGGGTTGTTACCTAGTATAAGAGACAACTAGATAACAACCCTTTATGCATGACTACTAGTATAATGACCTTTGTAAATAGATGTACTTCTTCTACAGATACCGTCCTCAGTTATTAAATAACGCCCTGAACAATCATGGAGTCCGCTACCTTCATAAATCCTGCAATATTGGCACCCATCAACAAATTGTCCGGATCGCCATGCGCTTGCGCTGCACGAAGACTTTCATTATAGATACTGCGCATTATTGCTTGCAGCTTAGCGTCAACTTCTTCAAACGTCCACGATAGTCTCATATTGTTTTGTGCCATCTCTAATGCAGATACAGCAACTCCTCCTGCATTAGCAGCCTTTGCCGGTCCAAATAGAACCTTCGCCTTGTGGAAAACATCGATAGCTTCCAGCGTTGACGGCATATTAGCGCCTTCACTAACTGCAATTGTTCCTCCTGCAACGAGTGTACGAGCAGCATCTTCATCAATCTCATTTTGTGTTGCACATGGCAATGCAATATCACATTGGATCGACCAGATACCTTCGCAACCCTCAGTGAATGTAGCTCCCGGATGCTCTGTTACATATTCGCTAATACGTTTACGTTCAACCTCTTTTAACCGTTTAACAGTCGGCAGATGAATGCCATTTGGATCATAAATATAGCCATTGGAGTCACTACATGCTACAACTGTAGCTCCAAGTTGCTGAGCTTTCTCAATTGCATAAATTGATACATTTCCAGATCCAGATACAACAACCGTGCTGTCTTGGAAGGATAGACCTCTAGATTTCAGCATCTCAACGGCGAAATACACACAACCATAACCTGTCGCTTCCTTACGAGCAAGGCTGCCGCCATAACCGATACCTTTTCCTGTAAGAACGCCTGCTTCATAACCACCGCGAATACGCTTGTATTGTCCGAACATATAGCCAATTTCACGTGCGCCAACACCGATATCTCCCGCAGGAACATCTGTATCTGGTCCAATATATTTATACAATTCTGTCATGAAGCTTTGAGTAAAGCGCATTACTTCTGCGTCTGACTTTCCTTTAGGATCGAAATCAGATCCACCCTTGCCCCCGCCTATCGGCTGGCCTGTCAACGCATTTTTCAAAATCTGCTCGAATCCTAGAAACTTGATAATGCTTAAGTTAACAGATGGATGGAACCGCAATCCACCCTTGTATGGGCCAATAGCGCTATTAAATTGCACACGGAAACCGCGATTTACTTTAACTTCCCCTGCATCATTCATCCACGGTACTCGGAATGTAATCATGCGTTCAGGCTCAACTAGGCGCTCTAGAATACCATGTTGAATGTAATGAGGGTGCCTAGCTAGTACCGGCACTAACGATTCCAAAATTTCTTTCACCGCTTGATGAAACTCAACTTCGTTAGGATCACGGCGTACTACCTTGTCGTAGACGGACCGTACATATTGTTCTGCTTCTGTCTGTCTTTCTGCAATAACTGCTGATGAAATGGGCATGATTGAATACACTCCTTTTTGGCGATTAGGATGGATTTTGCATTTTTTGTATAAAACCTTGTACTTGTTAACGAGAAGTGTAATAAATTCAGAATATTTTTTCCAATAAAAATAACTTGTAACACCCATTAAAAAACCCGATCACTCCATTTTGGAGGATCGGGTTAAATATTATAATAGGTCTCTGCGAAGCTCTTCGGCAGATCGTGGTGACAAATAACCTAATGGAATATCAAACACTGTTCTTGCTCCAACTTGTCCTTCTGCACTTAAGCGGTGTACAGCTCTTGCATAAGCAACAAGTACACTTGCTGTAAACTCTGGATTGCTCTCAAGTTTAAGTCCAAACTCAATAATTTGTTTCGTTCCTTCTCCAGTTACGCCACTGCGAATAACGAATCCGCCATGAGGAATACCAGCGTGCTCATCCTTGAGCTGTTGCTCGGAAATAAATTCTACTGTTGTATCATAATCAGCAAAGTAGTTCGGCATCGTTACGATAGCTTCGCGAATAACTTCTTGATCTGCACCATCTTCTGCCACTACATAACATTGACGCAGATGCTTTTCTCTTGTTGCAAGCTCAGGCGTCTCTCCCCCGCGAATCCGATCGATTACTTCTTCTACCGGAACCGTATATTGAACGCCGCCTTTTACTCCAGGCACTCGGCGGATGGCATCTGAATGACCTTGACTTACGCCTTTACCCCAAAATGTATACTCTTTGCCTTCTGGTAATATAGCGCCTGCTAGCAAGCGATTAAGTGAAAATAGGCCTGGGTCCCAGCCAGTGGAAATTACACTGACTTTACCTGATTTGCTTGCACTATTATTCACATCATCATAGTACTGAGGAATATGTGCATGTGTATCAAAGCTGTCTACTGTGTTGAATAAACGTGCGAAATCCGGTCCTTGCTCTGGAAGATCAGTCGCTGAACCGCCGCATAGCAGCATAACATCGATCTTACCTATGTATTGCTCTGCTGAGGATATATGCTCAAACCGAACGCCATCCCATTGTGATTCCATTTGCGAAGGCTCGCGGCGGGTGAATATGGCCTCCAGGCTCATATCAGGATTTTGCGAGATTGCTTTTTGTACACCTTTTCCAAGATTGCCGTACCCTACTATGCCTACTCGAATTGTCATCTGAATACCCCCTTATTCGCTTCAGCATCAGTCCGCTTGAACATAATGCTCTTCATACATCTTACACGTTATGTCATTTTTTATCGATAACTTTTCCAAAAATAAGTCGAAAATAATAGATCTTTCGTGCAAATAAAGCCATAGAGCGACCTCTAGCAACAAAACAATTGACATTTTATCCATACTTGTCTATATTTCTCTTGATCGCTTTAAATAATTAAAGCAATTT
This sequence comes from Paenibacillus sp. L3-i20, assembly GCF_022180385.2. GTDB lineage: Bacteria > Bacillota > Bacilli > Paenibacillales > Paenibacillaceae > Pristimantibacillus. Next base: position 2,735,975 of record NZ_BQME02000001.1, on the reverse strand, counting down.
GTAACTAGGAGGTTGGTTATTGACTAGATTGAATCAAAAAAAAACACCGTTATTCGATGCTCTAAAATCATATATAGATCATAGTGTTGTTCCATTCCATGTTCCAGGACATAAGCAAGGACACGGCCTCAAGGAATTGGCCAATTATTTGGGCGAACGAGTATTTCAAATGGATGTCAATGGCATGGAGGATCTTGATTATTCCAATAATCCAACCGGTGTTATTCTCGAAGCTGAGAAGCTTATGGCCAATGCATTTGGAGCTCAACATGCTTATTTTCTTGTAAATGGAACTACAGCTGGCGTGCAAAGCATGATTATGAGTGCTTGTGAGCCCGGCGACAAAATCATTATTCCTCGCAATGCACATAGATCCACTATTGGTGGCATTATTTTGAGTGGTGCTATACCCGTTTATATTCAGCCAGAAATCAATGATAAGTTAGGCATCGCAATGGGCATATCGGAAGAAAGTTTGAAAAAAACGATTAAAGAACATCCACATGCCAAAGCTGTTTTTGTCATTAATCCTACGTATTACGGCGCAGTTTCTGATCTAAAAGCAATTGTGCGCACTGCGCATAGACATGAGTTGGTTGTTCTTGTTGATGAAGCTCATGGTGCACATATGTCCTTCCATGATGACTTCCCGTTAACCGCTATGGAGGTTGGCGCAGATATGAGTGCATCCAGCATGCACAAAACGTCAGGCTCGATGACACAAAGCTCTGTCCTGTTACTAAGAAGTGATATCATTTCTCCAGAAAAAGTTCGTCAGGTGCTCAGCTTAACGCATACAACTAGTGCATCCTATGTATTAATGTGCTCGCTGGATGTTGCAAGGAAACAAATGGCAACAATTGGCGACCAGCTGCTAGAGGAAACGCTAGGACTTGCTCGATGGGCAAGGGACGAGATTAATACGATAGACGGATTATATGCATTTGGGAAGGAACTGATTGGCACACCCGGTTGCCATGACTTCGACGAAACGAAACTAAGTGTACATGTGGCAGGGATTGGCTACACAGGTTACCAAATCGAGTCCCTATTAAGAAAAGAATATAACATTCAAATCGAATTATCAGATATGCACAATATTATGGCGATTGTCAGTATCGGAGATAACAAAAGCAACCTCGAAGCTCTAGTTAATGCATTAAGAGATATCTCTTCCAAAACAGAACGTGCTGCAGTTATACATTCCATCGCCATTCCAAAAAGTCCCGAAATGATCGTCTCGCCGCGAAACGCTTTTTACAGTCCAAAAAAGGTTGTTGCCTTAGATGATTCCATCGGCGAAATAGCTGGGGAAATGGTGATGGCATACCCTCCCGGTATACCGGTCATTTGTATGGGCGAACGTATTTCGAAAGAAATCGTGGCGTATATCAAGCTTTTGAAAGAACAGAATTGCGAGCTGCAAGGCATGGCTGATCCTCTTGTCAATCATCTGAGAGTGTTAGGAACAAGCTAGAAATAGTTTGTACAGGATTACAACGTATCAATTGCACTGCCAATGATAAAACCTGTATAATTTGCGAGGGGCATATCAAACATTATCGATCATGTACTACTTGCATCAAGAGGGAGAGAACGACAATACAATCAACTAGACGTATCATTATTACCTACACTCTCATTATTATTAGCTCATTTTTATTCGTTTCTTTTGACCAACCGAAAATCTATATGTTTATCGCCGCATTGATCATCTTTGTGCTATTCATTGGATACCCCACACTTCACATATTTATGATCGAAACTAGAATTGATCGGCTTGAGAAATATGTGATCAAATTACGCAAAAAACCTGAAATCAACCTTATTTATGCAATTGCTCATAAACAGGATGAAGAAGTTACTCGTGCATTCAACCAATTGCTCGCCAAACATTATAACCCTCAGAAACAAGCTGTATATAAAGCGATCTATGGTGGTTATCAAAAAAACATAACACAATATAAAGCAGAAATAGCTACTATTCATTCTCCAAAATATCGTGGTTATTATGAAACATTTGTTCATATTGAAGAAGGTAATTTAGCTCTTGCTCGTAAAACTGCTGTTAACGTGCCATCCGTATCAATGCAGCATGTTTTATATGCTGAAATTGAGCTTCAATCCGGCAATCGACTAGAAGCTATTGCTCAAGCAAAAAAAGCTTTACACAGCTCCAAAGGATTGCAGCTATATCAAATTTATAAAGAATACGAGCGTGAATTACCCGAGGCTTTGGAAACTACTTAAATCTCATTGACCGATCCAATACAAAATAAACACATATTTATCCGTCTTCAGGTAGCACGCAACATTAAGTCCCTTCACAATAGATGAAGAGCGTTTTTAGTTACTGCATCATTTATTGTGGAGGCGATAGAGTTGAAACCTGAAAAAGTAGTATTTTTGTCCATCATGATTTGTTATATCGGATTTGGTGTTATAAATCCGATTTTAGCACCTCTCATACGTGACGTGGGACTTGAAGAGCAGCATGCTGGCTGGATTGTTTCTGCTTCAGCACTCGTTATGCTGCTAACTTCACCTCTTTGGGGAATATGGAGCGATAAACTAGGTAGAAAACCCGTAATGGTTATCGGGTTGATTGGTTTTGCCCTCAGTATGAGCATATTTGCCGCATTAGTTCTAGTTGGTCTGCGAGGTGGCATTAACCTCACTTTGTTATTTATTTTGTTCATCGCCTCTCGTGTTCTTTTTGGACTATTTTCCCCTGCTGTTATATCCTCCAGCCAAGCATTAATTGCTGATTTAACTCCACCCGATAAACGTTCTTCTGGTATGGCGCTTATTGGAGCTGCTACAGGAATCGGCTTTTTGATAGGACCAGCGATGGGAGCTGGACTATCAACTATTCATCTTGTCGTACCTATCATAATCTCCGCAGGTTTATCATTCACAGTCATCTTTCTCGTCATCTACCGAATCCCACGTATAGCCCCAAAACAGAATGAGCGACATGCATCTGTCAGCTTAAGTCGTCCTGGCATGCGTCCTTACTTAGTAGTTGCCACTTGTCTGATGAGCACAATTGTTATGTTGCAAGTCACTTCAGGTTTTTTCATTCAGGACAAATTCGGGTTTGACGGCAAGACGACTGCTCTATGGGTCGGAATTGGTCTGTTCTCCACTGGATTTATGATGGCACTAGTCCAAATGACAATACTCCGCAAACGTTCATTAGCGCCTCGTACTTTATTGCGAGTCGGATTGCCCATCATTGCAGTTGCCTTTCTAGCACTCATTCTTGCAGAACATATCAGTATTATAATAGTTGCTTTTTTATTGTTCGGAATTGGGGGAGGTTTCTCCCTGCCAGGGTATAAATCGGGCGTTTCTTTAAGTGCAGGGGAACAATCGCAAGGTGCAGCAGCAGGTTTAACAGCGACAGCTGCCGGTATTGGTTCACTTATTGCACCAATTGGCGGTACAACTTTATACCGTTTACAAGCCGAATTGCCATTTTGGATTGGTCTTTCTATTATCGTTTTGTTAAGCATTTATGTATGGAGCGGACATGTTGGTTTAAACATTCAGGTGCAGAGGGATAAAAGCGGAACATCGAAGCTGACAGCTTAATTGTTACTCTATTTATAATGAAACCTTATTTTGAAAGTTTTAGTATTAGACTTAAAGAAATATAGTAAGCTGTCATTGTTATAGGAGAGAGGTTTTTGAGGATGAGCAAACTGATATGGAACGAAAACAACATTGGGAGCCAAAAAAACTCTGTTATCGTCATTACAGGTGGAAACGCTGGTATTGGATTTGAACAAGCAAATGTGCTAGCTAATAAAGGGGCAACCATAATATTAGCGGTTAGAAACGTGGATTATGGTAAGGCCGCTATTGAAAAGATCAAAAAGAGTAATAGAAACGCCACTGTAGATACTATAAGATTAGATTTATCCGATTTAGATTCCGTCCAATCGTTTAGTCATTCGTTTAATTCGAAATATGATAAGTTGGATGTTCTCATTAATAATGCAGGTGTCATGATGCCCCCTGAGGGTAAAACAAAACAAGATTTCGAACTGCAATTTGGGGTAAATCACTTAGGTCATTACGCACTTACTGGATTGTTATTACCTACTCTATTGAAAACGAATAAATCACGTATCATTACGGTGAGCAGTTTAGCTCATGGTTGGAAAGGTGCCACTATTTATTTCGACAACTTGCATTGGGAGGGAAACTACAATAAAACTCTTGCCTATTGCCAAAGCAAACTTGCCAATCTCCTTTTCACTTATGAGCTAGATCGTAGACTAAAGAATAAGGGTTACTCTACGTTATCTTTAGCTGCTCATCCCGGATGGTCAACCACGAATCTACAAAATCATTTGAACTTCTTCGCCAAAAAAATCGTACATCTCCTCTCACAATCTGCTTCAATGGGTGCACTGCCCATACTAAGAGCAGCAACTGACAACAATGTTATCGGTGGAGAATATTTCGGACCTCCAGGAAAACTACAAAATCGCGGGTATCCTATTCAAGTGAAATCCAGTGATCTATCTCATGATCAGACCTTGGCGAAGCGTTTATGGGATGTGTCAGCTGAGTTAACCGGAATTCAGTATTTATAAAAAGCAACAGCAAGCTAACATGTGAATAAGGGCTTAACGCCCTGTCACTCTAAGCTCGCTGTTGCTTTCTGTTATAGACTTTCAATAATCCAGTTGGGTTCTTTATATCTTCTTTTGTATGAATCCGACTCATCTAATGCTATTTGCCCTACCTATTCTGGCAAGACGGTCTTTGCAATCTGGTCATCCAAAGCTTCGTAATCGTCATATCGAATCGTATGATACAGTTCTTTTCTCGTTTGCATCTCCGTTATTGAAGCTATCTGAGTGCCAGAAGTATAGATTTCTGCAAACACCTTCTCGTAGGCCTTAGCAGCTACCCGTAAGGAAGTTACAGGATAAATAACTATTCGGAAGCCCCAACGCTCGAATTGCTCGGCAGAATAATATGGTGTCTTACCGAATTCGGTCATATTCGCAAGAAGCGGACAGGATATAGAGTCGCTAAATTCCTCAAACTCTTCCTCCCTTTCGAGCGCTTCTGGAAATATAGCGTCTGCCCCTGCAGCAACATAATGGCGAGCTCTATGAATTGCTCCCTCCATCCCTTCAATGCTTCGAGCATCTGTGCGAGCAACTACAAATAAAGTTGGACTAACGGCTTTAATTGTACGTATTTTTTGAACCATTTCTTCTATCGGTATTAGCTTCTTCCCATTCAAATGTCCACATTTCTTCGGCATCTCTTGGTCTTCAATCTGTACAGCGGCTACTTTTGCCTCGACCATTTCCTTAGCTGTGCGAGCAACATTAAGAATGCCGCCGAAACCAGTATCAATGTCAACAAGTAAGGGCAAGCCCGATGATCGTACAAGTTCACGAGCCCGCTCTGCCACCTCATTTGAATAAATAAGTCCTAAATCTGGCAGCCCTCGACTTGCTGTATATGCTGCCCCGGACAAATAAAGTGCTTCAAATTTGCATTGCTTTGCGATCCTTGCCGCCATACCTTCATGTGCACCGGGAATTTTCAAAATGGGTCCATTCGTGACAAGCTCACGGAATCGTTCCGCAAGCTGGCTCTGTTCAGGCTCGTTTTCAACTAACCATACCATACGTACCTCCTGAGCAACTTTGAATTACAATGCGTAATTAGCATCGCTACTTCCTTTTGCGGATTACATCAATTAAACGATCAACATCGCCATAAATCCTGTAACGTCCATTTTACTTAGATGCTCATAGTCGAATGTTTGCCTTATAATATCGGCTGTCTTTTTCCTCGTATACTTTGTAAGTAGGCTTGCTTCACACTTTTCTATCACTTTCGGCAGCCCTTCTTCACGCCTTCTTCGATGGCCAATTGGATATTCACACTCAATTTTTTCTGATACAGTCCCATCGGAGAAATGAATTTGAACGGCATTCGCAATCGAACGTTTCTCCGCATCGAGATAATCAGAAGTATATCGTTCATCATGGACAACGATCATTCGTTGCCTTAGCGCATCGATCCGAGGATCATTAGCCGTCTCATCCTCATAATGTTCTGCGGTCAGCTTCCCGTAGATAAGCGCTGCTGCAACCATATATTGTAGACAATGATCTCTATCCGCAGGATTATGAAGAGGCCCTCTTTTATCGATAATTCGGATGGCTGATTCATGCGTTGATAATGTAATTTTACTGATGTCTTCTAATCGATGTTTTACTGAATTGTGAAGCTCGAATGCACATTCCACTGCCGTCTGCGCATGGAATTCAGCAGGAAATGAAATTTTTAGGAGTACGTTTTCCATCACATACGTTCCAAGGGGGCGTCCTAACGTAATGTTTTGACCATTGAATAGAACGTCCTGAAACCCCCACTTCTCCGAAGTAAGCGGGCTCGCATAACCCATCTCACCGTTCAAAGCCATTAATGCATGACGAACGGCACGGCTAGTCGCATCGCCAGCAGCCCAAGATTTCCTCGAACCAGTATTGGGTGCATGACGATAAGTTCTGAGACTTCCTCCGTCCAGCCATGCATTGGAGAGTGCATTCATAATTTCCTCTTTCGTTCCGCCTAACATGGCAGTTACAACCGCTGTTGAAGCTATTTTGACCAAAAGAACATGATCAAGTCCTACTCGGTTGAAAGCATTACCCAGGGCAAGCACTCCTTGTATTTCATGTGCTTTTATGGCCGCAGTTAGTACATCCTTCATCTTCAGGGACCTTTCCCCTTCACTCACACGCCTTCTACTTATATAATCTGCTACAGCCAAAATAGCTCCCAAGTTGTCTGAGGGATGTCCCCATTCCGCTGCCAACCATGTATCGTTATAATCAAGCCAACGGATCATACAACCGATATTGAAAGCCGCATGTATCGGCTCAAGCTCAAATCTCGTACCAGGCACACGGGCTCCGCCGGGCAAATAAGCACCTGGTACAACTGGACCTATGTGTTTCGCACAATCTGGAAAGCGCAGCGACAAGATTGCTGTGCCTATAGAGTCCATTAAGACGTATTGTGCGATTCGTTCAGCCTCCGTACTTTCCACTTTATAATGGAGCACGTAGTCGGCTATATCACTTAACAATTGATCCGTCTTCATCCGCTTCTCCTCCCTGCTCCAAAAGTCGTTTCGAATGCAGATTTCTTGGTCCATTGTAGCGTACACGTGGTCTGAACAGCCGATTGTTCTCATGCTGTTCGATGACATGCGCACATATGCCAACCGTTCTTGCTGCTAGAAACACAGGAGTAAATAACGGAATTGGAATGCCTAACAAATGATAAACAGGGGCAGCGTAATAATCTAAATTCGGATATAAGTTCTTTTCCCTGCGCACAATTTCTTCTCCTAGGACGCACATCTTAAACAATTTATGTTGACCTCTTTGATCGGATAAAGTAGACAACGCTTCTTTCATAAGCAGTGCACGCGGATCCGCCTTTCTCATATAGACACGATGACCAAAACCCATTATCCTCTCCTTATTCGCTAATTTGCTCATAAAGCTCGCTTCCACGCCTGCTTCCGAGCCCGCCTCCAACAGCAAGTTCATAACCGCTTCATTTGCCCCGCCGTGAAGTGTTCCTTTTAAAGAAGCTACACCACCTGTTAAAGCACCATACATATCGGATAAGGTTGATGCGATCACGCGTGCAGCAAACGTTGAGTTTGGCATTTCATGCTCGCTGTATACGATGAGCGATTGATCAAATAACTTCTCCTCCAGTTTGCTTGGCACATTTCCAGTAATCATGTACAGAAAGTTTGCTGTATAAGACAGATCATTACGTGGCTCAACAATCGGCATTCCATTAACGACACGATAGCCGTTGGCGACAATCTGCGGAACTTTCGCAAGCAATCGGATTGCTTTACGATCGTTCACTTCTTTCGTGCGATCTTCCAGTTCAATGTCAAAGCTGGCAAGAGCAGAGATGCCGGTTCTTAGCACATCCATCATGTTCGCATCTTTAGGCAGCATACCGATAATGGCATAGATGTTGGACGGGAGAGCATACTGGGCTACCAATTCCCCTTCGAGTGCACTACGTTCATCGAAGTTAGGCAGCTTTCCTAACAGCAACAAATGGACAATATCTACATACGACACTTGCTCGGCAAGCTCCATTAAGTCATAACCGCGTAATACAATCTCTTCCTTCTCAACATCCAAATAAGAAATCGACGTTTCACTTGCGATAATGTTCTCAAGCCCCGGCACATAGCTTGTATCCGACATAGCCCCATACACCCTTTCCACCCATATCAATTATCTTTAAGCAAATGCTTCGAAATAACGATACGCTGAATCTCATTCGTTCCTTCATAGATTTGTGTCACTTTTGCATCGCGGAATAACCTCTCTACTGGATAATCCCTCATATACCCGTATCCGCCATAGATTTGGACTGCCTCAACCGCAGCTTCCATTGCTGTATCTGAGCAAAATAACTTTGCCATTGCTGCTTCTTTGCCGCAGCGAATCCCTTTACTTCTTAAGGCTGCCGCTTGGTAAACGAGCAACTTGGCGGCCTCAATTCTGGTTGCCATATTAGCTAGCTTAAAGGAAATTGCCTGATGTTCTGCAATCGGCTTCCCAAATTGATATCTTTTCTTTGCATAATCAAGAGAACAAGTTAAGGCAGCCTCCGCGATTCCGAGAGCTTGAGCAGCAATGCCGATACGCCCAGCATCCAAATTGTTTAATGCAATCTTAAATCCTTCTCCTTCACGACCAAGGAGCTGCCCCTCTGGAACTTCCACATCCTCAAAGATCAACGCTGTTGTACTGGAGCCATGTAGACCAAGTTTCTTCTCCCCCTTCCCCACCGTAAGACCGATAGTCCCCTTCTCGACAATAAAAGCCGTCACCCCACTGTTTCCCTGTGATTGATCTGTCACTGCGAATACGATGAATGTATCTGCATAACCCCCGTTTGTTATGAATGTCTTTGTTCCGTTAAGTACATACCGATCGCCCTTTCTAACTGCGGACATCCGTATTTTTGCAGAATCTGAACCAGCACTTGGTTCCGTTAAGGCAAATGCACCAATAAACTCACCGGATGCAAGCTTAGGTACATACTTCTTCTTCTGCACCTCGTTCCCGGAGCCTAGAATAGGTCTAGTACCTACTGAAGTGTGCACCGATAAAATGACGCCGACAGCCGCACTTATTTTTGAAATTTCATGGATCGCAATAATATTCGATATGAAATCAGCACCAACTCCGCCCCACTCCTCTGGTACTGCAATACCCATCAGTCCAAGCTCGCCCATCTTTCTGACAACTGTTAATGGAAATTCATCCTTTTCCTCCATTGTCGGAATACATGGTGAAATCTCCCGCTTCGCAAAATCTCGAACCATTCGTCGCAGCGCTTCTTGTTCACTCGTGAATTGCAAAATCATTTCGCAATCACATCCTCTGTCTGTTATTCGTAGATGTAAAAGCCACGTCCTGACTTTCTTCCAAGCCAGCCAGCATGAACATATTGCCGAAGCAATGGACAAGGGCGATACTTCGAATCGCCGAAGCCTTGCTGGAGAACTTCCATAATCGCAAGAGAAGTATCCAGACCTATAAAGTCGGCCAGTGCAAGTGGTCCCATTGGATGGTTCATACCTAACTTCATCATTTGATCAACAGACTGTGGAGTAGCAACACCCTCATATACGCAAAAAATAGCTTCATTAATCATCGGCATTAACACCCGATTAGAGACAAAGCCTGGATAATCACCAGATTCAATCGGTGTTTTACCCAGCTGACGTGATAATTCACTAACCGATGTATACGTTTCATCCGACGTTGCAAGCCCCCGGATAATCTCAACTAATGGCATACGCGGAACTGGATTCATAAAGTGCATACCTATAACTTTATGTGGACGTTTCGTTGCAGCAGCAAGTCTGGTAATGGACAACGATGATGTATTGCTAGCCAGAATCGTATTGGGTGCACATATGGAATCAAGCTTGCTGAATAAATCCTCTTTAAGCTGCCCATTCTCACTAATCGCCTCGATGACGATATCTACACCCACACCGTCTTCAAGATTGTAGCAAGAACTAATACGACCAACGATTTCTTCACCCTCTTCCTTACTTCGTCGTCCTTTTACAACATCGCGAAGCACATTTTCGTTAATATTCGCTATCCCCTGTTGGACTCTAGCGGGAGTAATATCATAGAGAATAACTTGCAGACCTGAAGCTGCACTCGATTGAACGATACCACATCCCATCTGCCCTGCTCCTACGACCATAAGCTTGTGAATAGTCATTCCTATCCTCCCTTATTCCAAATTACCCATCAACACTAACCAATATCGCATCCCCTTGAGCAGCTCCGCTGCAAATAGCCGCGATACCGAGTCCCCCTCCACGGCGGCGAAGCTCATAAATGAGCGTCATAACAATACGTGCTCCGCTAGCTCCGATTGGATGGCCTAATGCAATAGCACCGCCGTTTACATTAACTCGTTCTGGATCTAAGCCTACAATTTGACTGCTAATTAGAACAACAGATGCGAAGGCTTCATTAATTTCAAATAAAGTGATGTCCTGCACAGAATAACCTGTTTTGGATAGCAGCTTCTGAATAGCAAAACCGGATGCCGTTGCGATATGCTGCGCCGCAAGCCCAACCTCGGCATGCCCTAATATTGTAGCTAGCGGTACTTTGCCTAACTCTTTTGCCTTTTCCTCTGACATTAAGACAAAGGCTCCTGCACCATCATTTACACCAGGTGCATTGCCAGCCGTTATCGTACCGTCCTTAGCGAATAAAGGAGTTAGCTTCGTCAGCGCTTCCATATTCGCATCCTTACGGGGAGCTTCATCAACTGTGACGACGACTTCAACCCCATTGCTTCCTAAGATTCGCACGGGTACCACTTCTTCATCCCAACTGCCTTTGTCCAAAGCATGCACCGCTCTCAGATGGCTGCGCAAAGCCCATTTGTCTTGATCAGCTCTCGATATCCTATATTCCTTAGCAGATTTACTGCCATATTGGGCCATTTGTACATTACCGAATGAGCAGGTCAAGCCATCATGTTGCATAAGGTCCAACACGACTTCATTTCCCATCCGTCTCCCCCATCGCATCCCCCGCAAAGCATGAGGCACATTGCTCATACTTTCCATGCCTCCCGCTACGACAATGTTTCCATCTCCAGCGCGAATAATTCCATCAGCTATCGTCACGGCACGTAATCCCGATGCACATACTTTATTGATAGTCTCACTCGTCACATCCCAAGGTAGACCAGCATATCTTGCTGCTTGCCTTGATGGTAGCTGACCACTACCTGATTGCAGTACCATTCCTAATAGGACCTCATCAATTGTTTCTCCCTGTATATCTGCACGCATCACTGCTTCTCGTACTGCTATTCCGCCTAATTCGACTGCGCTTACTCCTTTTAAAGCTCCCCCGAATTTCCCGAATGGCGTTCGCGTTGCGCTAATAATGACACTTCGTGTAGTCAATCGCACCCTCTCCCGGTAAATCAGTCATACTCTATCCTATGCACCAGATTAGGGTTCATTAATGATTCCGAATTAACGATTAAAATCAATCAAAACGACAAAACAAAAAGGAGCAAGTCGCTACGAAGCTACTCACTCCTTTTCGATTTTGTGCATGTGTTGAAGCAACTTACTCCTTTTCGATCTTGAACATATGTTGAAGCAAATATCGATCAATCAGATAAACCATCAAAATTCCTGCACCATACCTCACTAGATCCACCATCAAAAAACCATGACCTAACACTAACCCGCCTATCACTGTATCTCTAACGCTATTGATCCACTCACCTTGATATAACTGACTAAGCTCTATTACTAAACAAAATAGTGTACTTGCCATCATTGCCCAACCTAACTTCTTACTGATTCCTATAACTCGCATTCCAAAATAAATCATTCCGGCCCATAAAGCATCGCCAAAGTGCATCGCTACGAATTGGGGCAGATTGTCCGCCCAAAGTCTCGTACAAAGACCTGCAACGATCATTATAATAATTGCAACAACATAGAATATTCTCGCCCTTGTAATCATTTATCCTCCTCTCTAAGCAAACACTTCATTCACAATATAATGAATAGAATACTTCCCTATTAGATCATATAATCCTCTTTGCGAACAACTTTGGAAAACTACGTATTATTATATTTTTAAAAAATGAGTGCCCTGATCTAAAAAGCCGCCCTAATGACGTCTGGATAATTATTGGCTCTTGTTAATAGAATAAAACGGTTGAAACAAAATAAGCAGCAAACGAAAAGATGGCGGTTCAGGTTCAATACCTGTTTCGCCATCTTTCTATTATTTATAATGATTCCGTATTCCGTTTCTTCGGTAGGAACGATTTAATGCGACTTAAAGCTGACCCCTCTGTATCCCAACGGAAAGTGACTGCCGATATGATTACGCAAATGATAGTGAATCCTGTTAGTATGGCAAGAGGTATCAGTACATCTGCTAAAATTACTTGCTTCTGAACCGCAGCAGTCATAGCTTCCACGAAGTAGCTGAACGGTAACAAACTCCCTAAAATCTCTATCCATTTTGGTGCGCTTTTCAGACTATAGAACGCTTCGCTAGTAAATAACATTGGGAAACTTATCACGTTCGAAATCATGTTGACATTGCTCTCGTCCTTGGAAAAATTCGCTGCGATGAATCCAATTGCGGTAAAGCATATTGTACCTATCAGTAGTATACTGAGCATCAACAACAATCCAATCGCACTTAGCGTAACTTTTAATACTAGAACACTTATAACAATGACGATGCTGCTTACAAGTAAAACAAGTATCGTGCGGGCAGCTGTTATAGAACCAATAAAAGCTATAGTTGAGAATGGCGTAACACGAAGCAGCTTATAAATACCGCGGTTTCGATGAGACATCACATAGAAGGCAGTAACCATCGTCGAACCAAACAATACATTAGTGGTCAACACGCCTGCAAGAAGTTGCTCGGAATAGACGGGATTATTGAAATATAACCCGAGCCCTACCAACATCCCAATCGGAAATATAATATTCCAAACCAACGAATGAACATCACGAAAGATTCCTGCCAACATCGTACGAATTATAATTAACATTATTTATTCCTCCTAGTATAATTTTGAATTTATCTGTTACTATCAGTTAATTGAATATAAAGCTCTTCTAAACTTTCTGTGTTATACCTTTGCAATAATTGTTCGGGGGTGCCAGTTGCCTCGATACGACCTTCACAAATCATCACAATACGAGTAGCGAGCTTGTGCACTTCCTCCATATCGTGGGACATGAAGACTACAGTCGTTCCAGACTCCGCTAACTCTTGAATTAAGTTGCGAACTTCTCGGCGTGCTCTCGGATCGAGTGCAGCAGTTGGTTCATCTAAAAAGATAAGTTGCGGATTGTGCATCAGCATCATTGCAATTGAGAGCCGCTTCTGTTGTCCACCTGACAACCGAGTGGCATCAGTCTTAGCTGCTTCGCTTATACTACAGCGATCTAGTAACGTATAGAGTTCTGAGTTCGATGGACGCAGACCATAGAAAGCAGCGAACATTCGCATATTCTCAAGCGCCGTGAATCCTGGAAAAAAAGGTGTCGATTGCAGCTGTACACCAATATGTTGCGCAGGGTCCTTACACCAGTAGCTGATAGAACCTTTATCTAACTTCTTCAAGCTTAAAAGCAAATCTAGTGTAGTTGATTTCCCTGCACCATTCGGCCCTATAATAGCAAGTACCTCTCCTTTTTCAATTGTTAGGTCTAATCCATTAACAACTGTGCGATTACCATATTTCTTCACCAAACCACTAGCTTGAATCATTGTTTTCATCCCCTTGCACCCCTTTAGCCAATGTAGTATATCCAACCTTGGATATTTGAGCAAATAAGTTCGCCGACCGTAATCGGCGATTATTATTGCAATAAACTTATTACCTTCTTCATAAAGCTAATATCTTGTTCAAGTATAGCAATTGCATTATCGAATGAAGCAGCAACGATTGGAGTAAGACCGTATTCAGCTTTTATTTCCTTACCTTGACGCCACATCTCTAACGTAGATTCAACTTGTTGCAAATTTTGATACAGTAGCTCGAGTGCATCCTCTTTTGGAATAGCCTCGATCCAATTAAGACTTAGTGCAAAGTCAGACTTAACGGAGTGAGGTGTCAATGTCAACGATTTCCGTACGAGCTCTCGGAATTGCTCCTCGCCCTTATCTGTAATACCATAAATTTTCCTAAGACGAGCTCCTGTACGTTCCTCTGCCTCAGTTCGGACTAAACCATCTTGTTCCATTTTGTTCAAAGCATAATAAATTGATCCTGATAACAGATTAGCCCACTCATCCATTCGAGTTAACTGAATAAATTGCTGCATCTCATAGCCGTGCATCGGCCTGCTGCGAAGTAATGCCAAAATAATAAGATTAGCCATATGTTAACCTCCAATCCAAAACATTCAATGGTGTATATCCAACGTTGTTTATTTCTTAAATAAAGATTATCATACATAAATAACCATGTCAATAACTGTATCAAAAAATATTTGTAACTGAATTACTATTCATATTGCTTACATCGCTAACTACCCTAATTTACTTGCGATTACAGTCGCTGTCCTGACAGCCAGTAACGATCACTGTTTAACAGCTAACAAACTCAGTAACTCTTAATTGATCAAAATGTAACGTTTTCGAATTTTAACGAACTCCAGAATCGCTATTCGGAAAACCACAACCTAGATGAAGCTATATCTTAAGATATAGCTTCATCTGGGCTCGTTAAAATTCAAAACAAGTGATTTTCGGCACGATAAGCATATTAGAATTCGTTAGATTTTGACATTCATGAAACACACACTACAAAGCAGGGGCGGAAATTTGTCCGCTCCCTACGCAACCTACTCTCATTTCATCTAAGTGCTTTACTACTTGCTCACTTACCCCACACTCCCACTCTCTGGGATCAGCTCCAATTCACTAAACATCAGCTGTCTGTTCATAGTCCCTTCGATAGTAGAACTATCCAGCTTACTAAACATGTAGTAACCCAATTTTTTCTCTCTTGACACTTGATATCCCATCAAGACAATTCCAAACACTATCTCCAAGAGAACTGCGGATTAGAAAAAAAATCGAACGATGTACCATATTTGACATCATTTACCACCAATTGTAGTATTGAAACATATCTAGCCCATCTACATGAGATCAGTGAGATCGGTTCAACTCAACCGTTAACTGATCTTCCATCATCCAGGAAGCGAGTGTTGTTTCATGCTAAGCAAAGCTGTTATTCTCGGTTCAAACTTCTATACAGGTTTAAGCATTATTAGAGGTCTCGGCTCCAATGGCATATATACAGTTGCTATGGACTATTCCACCGATGGTACATACGGTGCCAAATCCAAATATTTAAACGAACAAATTATTGTTCCACACTACAAAAGGCAAAAGGAAGAGCTGCTGCAATTTTTAATTGACTATGCTAAGAAACAAGATGCAAAGCCCGTTCTCTTTCCAAGTGTAGATCCATATGTTGAGTTTATTGATTGTTATCTGGACGAGCTGAAACAACACTATCAAATCAATATGTCCGTACAAGGATTTTGGAGCGGGATTATGGATAAAGAAATTCTTCATACCCTTGCAACAAAACACAACGTATTAGTTCCCGAGTCTATTAGTCCTACAGACGAACGCTTTGAGGAACGAGTAACAGCAGAAATCGGGTTTCCTTGTATCGTCAAACCAACGGACTCTCCAACATTCGTCACTATCTTCAGAGCAAAAATATTTACATGCCATACGATAGACGAAGTTTATGCCGCAATAGCAAAGGCGCAACAAGCAAACCTTGAAGTCATCGTGCAACGAATCATTCCTGGCGCTGATGACCATGTGTACACATATGATGCTTACTTGGATCAATCCTCCCTAGTTACCCATTGGATGACCTGCCAAAAGCTGCGACAGTTTCCGATTAACTTTGGTGCATCCTCCTTCACAAAGCAAAAATATGTAGAGGAACTCCATCACATTGGCGCACCATTTCTCGAAGCTATTGGTTACAAAGGATTTGGGGAAATCGAGTTTAAAAAGGATGCCCTTTCTGGCAAGTACTACTTTCTAGAAATAAACGCCCGTACAACTACTCTCGACCCTCTTCTGCAAAAATGCGGAATTAACTTTCCCCTTCTCGCCTATAACGAGCTAACAGGAAAGGCTATCGGAACCCATGTTGTGAGACAAAATCTCAACATCGCATTCTGCTTTCTGTTCGAGGATCTTATCTCATCACGTAATTACGTAAGAACGAAACAACTAACCATCCTTGAAATCGTCAAATCACATTTTATGAAGAAAGCTCCTGCTGTTTGGAGCATCAAAGATCCTCTACCTGCCCTCTATTTTTTGGCTCTACTATTTAAGAAAGTAATACGGAAGCTAATACGGAGATAACAGACAAGTCAAAGATCGTTTATACTGAACGGTCTTTTTCATGTGGATGAAAGCGGTTCGAATTTTTCGGGGGGACAACGACAACAACTTTCCTTGTCGAGAGTTTTCTTGAGACAATCAGATCTGTATATTTTTGATGAGCCTACTTCTTCTCTCGATCATCAAACCGAACAAGCGGTAATGCAAAACTTACTTGCCTTTTTAAAGGGAAAAACCGCCCTTATCGTTACGCATAAAATAGAACTAGCTAACCTAGCCAGTCGCATTGTTGTTTTGGACAATGGAAAGATTATTGAATCCGGCACGCATGAAGAGTTGATGCAACAAGAAAATCTTTATTACAAATTATGTACAACCAACATGTAACTGCACGTTCTAACCTAAAAAAATAGGGCTCCTTTATAAAAAAGGTGAGCCCTATTTTTAATTCCTTTAATAGTTTTTACGATGACCTATGTGCGAGAACGTGCTAATAAATATAGGAAGTATGGTGCTCCAATAACGGCTACGACGATACCTGTTGGAATTTCCGATGGTTGTAAGATCCATCTTCCAATTGTATCAGCGACCATAACAAGCAAACCACCCACTAATGCAGATACCGGTAACAAAATTTCATGCTTCGGCCCTATCAATCGTCTAGCAAGATGTGGTGCAATCAAACCAACGAAACCGATTCCACCACTTACTGCGACGCTCGCCGCAGATAGCGCTACAGCTGCTGCCAGTAATTTCATCTGCTCCCTAGAAATATGTACACCGAGCCCTCTCGCTGTAACATCTCCTAAGTTCAACACATTAATCGTTTTCGATTTCATCATGACATACGGAATTAGTACTAAAATCCATGGCAGCAATGTTAATACAAACTTCCAATTTGTACCCCATATGCTCCCTGCAAGCCAAGTTGCTACAAAGTCATATTTCTCTGGACTCAGTTTCAGTGTTAATACGATCATCGCAGCACTTATACCAGCTGCGATCGCTATTCCTGTCAGTAGCAATCTTGTAGGCGATAGTCCTTCATGTCGCTTGTAAGCAAGCACGAATATAAGCGTTGCTGTTAATCCTGCTCCAACAAATGCTAGAATGGGCAACATAAACAATGGTGCCGCCATATTAGACGGGAAGAAGGAAAAGAATAACATAACCATAATGCCTGCTCCAGCGTTTATACCAAGAATACCCGGATCAGCGAGCGCATTCCGTGATATTGCTTGCATAATACAGCCGGATACCGCTAGTCCAGCACCAATTAATACAGACAACACGATCCTCGGCAAGCGGAATTCAAACAATATCAACTCTTGATTAGGAGTTCCTTTACCGACAATGGTCCAGAAAATATCTACTGGTGAAAGTTTAGAAAATCCAGTACTCATACTAACAAGAAATCCAGCAATGATTAGAAATACAAAAATGGCAAGAACGACATTACCCTTTTTACGTCGTTTCTGTTCAATCTGCTCTGCTGTTACGAATGACATCTACAGTTCCCTCCGTTCCTTGCGGGCTAAATAAAGGAAGAACGGAACACCTATTAAGGCAATGATAGCACCGACTGGTGTTTCTGCCGGCGGATTAACCATCCTAGCACCAAGGTCCGCAAACACGACAAGCAAACTTCCAAGAATAGCTGAGCATGGAATAATCCAACGATAATCGACACCAACCAACTTGCGAGTAAGATGGGGAACGATCAGCCCTACGAAACCAACAGCCCCTGCTACTGAAACAGCTGAACCAGCAAGAACTAGAACAACAATCGTACACGCTAGTTTAACTAGATTCGTTCGTTGACCTAATCCACGTGCGATGTCGTCGCCTAGACTTAGCATCGTAATAGAACGTGATAAAATGATTGCAGCTATAATAGCTACAACGATCCAAGGGAACATCACTTTCAATTGAATCCACTTCGTTCCAGCTACTCCCCCAGCGTACCAAAACGCTAGATTCTGTCCGATACGAAAGTACAGGGCAATCCCTTCGCTAAGTGCACTAAGCAATGCACTAAGAGCAGCACCAGCTAATACGAGTCTTACTGGAGTTAAACCGCCTTTGGCTAATGCTCCAATGCCATAAACAATTCCCGCACCAAGACCCGCTCCCAAAAAAGAATACATGATGAGATACATATACGGCATGCCTGGAAAAAAAGCAAAACAGAGCGCAATAACAAAGCCAGAACCGGCATTAAGTCCGAGTAAGCCGGAATCAGCAAGTGGATTACGCGTCATCCCTTGCATAATTGCTCCTGAAACTGCAAAACAAGCGCCAACCATAGCGCCAGCAAGCACACGCGGCAGTCTGGATTCTTGAATAATTTGATGTTCGTTAATTTCAGGATTAAAGTTAAAGATGGCGTCCCATACGACTGCAAACGGAATATCAGCTGCCCCGAAGGAGACAGCAAGTCCAATTCCGAATACTAGAGCTATTATGCCTCCAAGCATAATTATAGTAGCTGCCAATGGCCGACTCTTGATCATGGCCCCCTCCGGAGCCGGAACATTCGATGCACGAGGTAGATTTGTTAGTGCCATAATGTCTCCTATACAGTTTAATCTGACTTATCCGAATTGAGCGTGATGAAGTCTGCTATAAATACCATTTCTTTGAATGAGTTCTTCATGTCGTCCCTGTTCATCTACACCATTTTCAGTGACTACAACGATACGATCTGCATTTTTGATCGTCGCAAGTCGGTGAGCAATAACAAGTGTAGTACGACCTTCCGATAACTCGGCAAGCGATTGCTGAATAATTGCCTCTGTCTCTGTATCAAGTGCCGATGTTGCCTCATCCAATATTAGAATTGGCGGGTTCTTCAAGAACATTCTAGCTATCGATAGGCGCTGCTTTTGTCCACCAGACAATTTAACTCCTCGTTCTCCGATAATCGTATCCAATCCTTCCGGCTGCTCACGAATAAATTGCTCCAAGCGAGCTCGCCTAGCTGCTTCCCAAACTTCAGCCTCCGAAGCACCCAGCTTGCCGTAAAGTATATTTTCACGAATAGAGCCTGAAAAGAGGAATACATCTTGCTGAACAATACCAATCTGACTTCGCAAAGAACTAAGCTTTATATCGCGAATATCCATGCCGTCAATCGTGATTGATCCAGACTCCACTTCATAGAAACGTGGCAGCAAACTGCACAATGTTGTCTTGCCTGCCCCAGATGGACCAACGAAAGCTACTGTCTCACCTTTTCGAACGACAAGACTAATATCCTTTAATACTTCTGACTCTTTTTCATAGCCAAAAGATACATTGTTGAAGGATATTTCTCTCTTCAACTCATTCATATCTACGGCATTCGGAGTGTCCGCTACGTCAGGATCTGTATCCAATAGATCGATATAACGTTTGAAACCAGCGAAACCTTGCGGATAACTTTCAATAATAGCGTTAATCTTTTCGATAGGTTTAAAAAACACATTCGTTAGAAGAAGGAAGCCTATAAACTCGCCATTAGTCAGCTCACCTTGGATAACGAACCAAGTACCGCATACCATAACGAACATCGTAACGAAACGCATCATCATGTAACTGATAGAACCATTTAGTGCAATCAATTTATAAGAGACTAGCTTTGTGAATCGGAATCTGCTGTTATTAACGGCAAATTGCTTTTTCTCATGCTCTTCATTCGCAAATGCTTGGACAACACGAATTCCGCCGACATTGTCTTCTACTCTCGCATTGAAATCACCAATGTCCGTAAACAGCTGGTGAATAGCTTTGGTCATCTTCCCGTTAAAGTAAACAACAAGCCAAATGATTACTGGCACGACAATAAACGTAAGAACAGCAAGCTTCCAATTTATTAATAACATGAGGACGAAAGAACCAACTAATGTCATGACCGCAATAAACAGATCCTCTGGTCCATGATGAGCCATCTCACCAATCTGCATCATATCATTAGTCAATCGGCTCATTAGATGGCCCGTTTTTGTGTTATCAAAAAATCGGAAAGAAAGCTTCTGAATATGCTCGAAAAGCCTCTTCCGCATATCTGTTTCAATATTGATGCCTAGCGTATGGCCCCAATAGTTAACGATATAGAGCAGCACAGTATTAACTGCATACAATGCTACTAAACCGATCGAAGCCCATACGATAATCATCCATTCACCTTTTGGCAACAGATCATCAATAAACTTATTTACGACAAGCGGAAATGCAAGCTCCAGCAAACCTGCAAGTACCGCACAGCCAAAGTCAAGCATGAACAAGCTTTTATATGGTTGATAATAGGAAAAAAAACGCCGAACTAACAATGACTACTACACTCCTTCTCTACTCGCTTTATTTGAAATTGATAATCAATATCAAATTGTACGGTAGTTTACACCATCTGACAATGGATATTTGTGATATTTTCTTTGTACATTCCTGCACATACCACTCCCAAACACTACTGAAATTCCACTTTGTTATCCTTTACAAACAAAGCGAGCCTATTCAGAGCTACTTGCCTGCTAGCCACTCCGCAAGTTCTTCGGTTTGTGACAACGTTGCAATCGGATCAAAATACCACGATTTTTCACCTTTCCAAATAAAAACTCGATCATTTTCCACTGCATCCAAAGTTGACCAAATTGTGTCAGTCTTCAAATCTTCTAATGTAAGTTCTTTGGATGTGAAAATAATATAATCACCCGCATACTCCTTCAATAACTCCATCGATACTTCTACAGACTGAATTTCCATAATTTCTTTTGCATGAGCGGCAGGCGGCTTTCTCTCCAATGCCCGATAAATAGCTTGTCCTCCGCGTCCGAAATTGTCTCCAAACACACCTACCGTCTTACCCCAATCCTGCATAATTGAAAACGTTGCTTCTTGTGGAATAACTTTGTTTACTTTCTCACGTGCTATCGCTATACGATTGTCATAATCAGTAAGCCAAGCAGCTGCTTCTTTATCCTTACCAAGTAATTTACCAAAGTAATTAACTTCTTCATGAACGGTCTTAAGCTGACCGAATGGAACAACTACAGTTGGAGCGATCTTGCTGAATGACTCATAAGCCGCTTCATTACCTGTAACGATTAGGTCTGGCCCAAGTTCAACAATCTTCTCTAATGAAATATTTTCATAATCACCGATATTTTCTACTCCATTTAGATCATTCGTATAATAAGGATTTTTTAGATTCAAACTTGGTGTGCCAATCGGCTTTACATCTAATGCAATAAAGCTACCCAAATATAAATCGACAACAATACGTTCTGGCTTATCTGGTATTTTAATATCACCATTTATTGTGGATACTGTACGGAACGTGTTGCTCGATTCCGTCCCCCCAGTATTCGCCCTCGCTGTCTGTTCTATTGCAGCTTGATTTCCGCCTGTACCATTCCCTTTCGATGGCACATTACTTGAACAAGCACTTAATAATAAAACCAAACTAATCATGATGGTAGCAAACGCTTTAGTACTTCTAAACATTGTTAACTCTCCTCTATATTCGTTATGATAATGATTATCACTACCAATATAGAGCTTTGAATCCCTATTGCCAATGGACATTATGCTCCTGTCCGTTGGATAATTTGCGCTTAAACCAGACTGCCGTTGCTTGAACCGATACTGAATCGGAGATATCCCTGTATGTTTCTTAAAGCTTCGACTGAAATAATATTTATCGCCATATCCAACGAATAAAGAAATCTCCTCCAACGATGCCTCTGATTTCAACAATAATTTCTTTGCTTCAGTGGTTCGAACTTGATTAACGTATTGAATTGGGCTGCAACCCATCTCCCGTTTGAACAGCTTGACCAAATGTCCTACGCTGCAATCCAACATATCTGCTAACATATCTAACGTTATTGGTTTGGCATAATGCTCTTCTATAAATCGTGCAGCTTGGGATACATAGGACGCCCTGGTCATCACAATGCCATCTTTATGAAGCTGACTAAAGAGTTCTTGAACACACTGATAAAATAGCGCCTTGACTCGAAGCCGCTGAAGCTCCCCCCCTATTTGCCAACAAGTCTCCATTTCTTGCACTTTCATCATCATATTCAAAGGCAACTGCGGAACCATTCCATATTGAAGCTGAAAAGGAAAGCTTCTATCTAGCATTTGTTGCATCTCTGCTCTACAGGGAAGTGATATAACGGCCTTGTAGAGAATCAGATAATACTCGAATGTCGTTTCCGCTTGAATATCTAGGCTGGTTCCTTTCCCTCCGTGAAGAATATAGAACTGCTCTGTTTGATGCTTGATCCCATCCAATGAAAGAAGAGCATTCCCTCGAATCGCAAATAAATAGAAGCTGCTTGGCAACGTATATCCTCGCAGCTCCTCTCCTTCAACTACTATAATATGCCGGATGTCCATCACATTGATCAATGTACGATTCCATAAAGCGACGTGATCACTTAGCCTCATCTCTGTACACTCCCCACTTACTTGGCTTAGCTCATTCATCGTTCATTAGAAATGTCATTGTATTAAAATAAAAAGCTATTAACTCCAATTTACATGAAATGATAACGATTATCAATGGTAATTTTGAAAACACTTCCCATCAGAAAGAATTTTCTTCTAGCAGCTTATGTCTCAAAGCAAACTCTACTAGCTCGCTTTTTTGGGTCATATTTAGTTTGTTCATGAGTCTGGTTTTGTGGGTATCTACCGTCTTAATGCTTAAAGTTACTGGCTAAGTGATTCCGTACTATGGACTACTATATTTGCAGCAGCTATTGGTTGCTTTATCTATGTTCCGCAATTCCTTGCTTCCGTACAAACGATGGAAATCGTCCCTTCGTTTGCAGTTGGCTCCGCAGTTGGTCTAAGAGGTTTCATGAGTTATATCTTTGGTGCGACTCTTGGTCGGCTTGGTGTAGGTCTTGTATCTGATGCTTTTGGTTGGCAGGGTGGATTTGTATTCCTCTTGTCAGGTGCGGTATGTTGTATCGTATTCTGTATCTTGACTCACTACAGTGTCAAAGAAATGTATGCAAAACGTGCGCTAGAACAAGCACAACAATAGTTGTAAAACAACCTCTCTCCGAGGTATCGGAGAGAGGTTGTTTATTGTAACTAAGGAAATGACTATTAAACGTATTTACCTCAAGCCAGTACCTCGACCGTAAATCCACCTGGAGCTTCAACATAAAAAGTCCAACCGTGCAGCCTTTTTGGTGGCTTTACATCATATCCGTCATCCTTTAAGCGCTTATTAATCTCGTTCACCTTCTCCTCACTCTCCTGAATAAATCCTATATGAAAGGTTTTCGGATACATTACATCTTTCCCTTTCATCAAGGTGAGCACTGATCCATCATCATCGAACAAAACATCGAAAGTTTCACTGTTTTCTTCACTTGTTTGTAATCCAAAATATTTCCCCAAAAACTCTTTCGTTGCAATCACATCGGTAACCGTAAGATTGATATGGTTAATCTTCATCTCATTCACTCCCTCTTCTTCGTTATTCACTCCTGCAAATCACTTACTTCCTGATCATATCAAATTCATGCAAGTGCTAAACTTTATGACGTTTCATTCCTCTGCATATGAGAACATCCGTCACAGAGCTTTAATCTTTTTTAATAAGGACAAGACAAAAACCGGGCTAGATTCGCCTTCATTCATTTTTAATTCAGAGTCAGGTAATACCACTACTCCCTATTTTGTACGAAAGAATAATCGTTTTAATTATGACGAGTTTTACTTCAATCGACGCTTCAAACAAATCGAAGACATTTCTCCTCTTGTTAGATTCGGAACATCCAAACTGCTGCTGCGCTAATTATTGATCGTACAGCAGCAGACATACTCAATCATTAATCCCTAACAAGAGCAACTCTGAAAGCTTGTCTACCACTTTCCTATGTGTATTGGCATCGCAGCGGTTCCACGTTAATTCATCAATTAAATAAGTGCGATTTTGCTTCACAGCAGCAAGTGCCTT
Organism: Paenibacillus sp. L3-i20; assembly: GCF_022180385.2. Lineage (GTDB taxonomy): Bacteria > Bacillota > Bacilli > Paenibacillales > Paenibacillaceae > Pristimantibacillus. The sequence continues at coordinate 2,711,492 of NZ_BQME02000001.1, read as the reverse complement.
CCATTGAGTACTTCTGAGTGTTTCCTCTAGTGCTTCTCTGGACTGAGGACTACTAGGAACAAGCATAAACACACGATCACCTGCATAACTTTGCAGTTCATCTAACGTAATTTCTTTATATGGTATGTTGGCATTCAGCATTTCCTTAACAGTATTTACTGGCTCAAATCCTTTCGGATGATAGAGCACAGAAGTTAGCCCGATAGTGCCCATTACAAACAATCGTTTGCCCCGATGATGAATAAACACAGTTGCCGTCTCGCCCTCACTAATGACAGGACTCAGTTCCTGCCACATCTTTACTTTACGTTGATTGTTTATCTCTATCCATTTCTTTGCTTCCTTTTCTTTGCCAAACCATATCCCTAATGTGGATAGCCGTTCTTCCAATGGAGCGAATGAGTTGTACGTTAGCGTAGGAGCAATATGCGAAAATCGTTCATAGTCCTCCTTACTCTCGTTATCCAAAATAATTAAGTCCGGCTTTAACAGCTGTGCAGACTCGATATTAAACTGCCGTTCACCAAGACATATTCCGCCGCCTACAGGCTCAATACCAAGCACTAGCAAATCCTCTACCGTTTCACCATAGAAAATAATTCGAGGGGGCCATGAATGGCTCATCACTTCATTTCCCGCCCAATCCCTTAACAAAATACGTCCCTTCATCTCTTCCGCATACTGCCGCGGTGGAACGCCTGTCGTTTGACGAAACTTACGATTAAAGTAATACTCATCCGTAAAGCCAACCCGCTTCGCAATTTCACGAAGTGACTTATCGGTTTCAAGCAACAGATTTTGTGAATATTTTATTCGTAGCTCAGTCAAATAATCCAGCGGTCTCTTACCTGTCAGTTCCTTGAATATCGCTGAATATTGTCCATTAGGTACTCCTGACAGTTGCTCAAGCTGGCTAACCGTAATTTTGTCACAATAATGCTCCTGCAAATAACGAATCGTTTTTTCTACAGCAGCAATCGAATTCCCTTCCCCACCCGGTCGAACATGATGCTGCAAAATAAAATGAATCAGCCTTAAAAACAATAAGTTTTGATCTAAAAAGGCTAGCCCTGCTTGCTTACTCCCGCCCATGTAGATCTCTTCCATCCAATCTGTTAATTGAGAAGCAGGGTACACCTTTAGCTCGCTTAAGCTTGGGAATAGTTCCTCCTGAAAAAGGATAGGCATACCCGATTCATTTATATGCGTAATGATGAAAGAAATTTTATAGTAAGTAACTGGTCTATCATTGCTGCTTTTGAGCTGATAGCTTGTTTTAGGCGGCAACAAAAAAGCACTGAATCTAGCAAATAACAGCACTTCATCTTCTCTATAGAGCTTGCCCGTTCCATCACAGCATACAAGCAACGTATAACTGCTTATCACTTTCCCGTCAGGGAAACTCTCCGCAATACAAGATATTTGCTCGATGTGTTGCAAGTGAAAGGATAACGTATGTAGTGACAGTGCTTGTATGTCTGCAACTCTCATAATTGACGTATCTCCTCACTTTTTCGAATGTCCAATTGATAACGACTCTCAATTAAATGATTATAGTAGAAAAAAAGAAGCTTATCAACTTTCGTCGAATAGCTTCTTTCTTCTTAGTCTCTTGATACTTCAAATAGCTTAGGGAATTAAACGATTGAGTGCAAAGCAAAAAGCTGATACCTATTACATCTCGGTATCAGCTTTGCTCAACTGCTCTAAGTGGGATGTCCAGCAGCCGTTACTAAATTATTTGTTTAATGCTTTTGGCAGCTCTTCAAGCATCCATCTTCTAGATAGAGCATCTCCACTTGCCTTCAAAATATCAAACTTATACATATAATTGTTCTTCACTGCTGGAATACTGCTTACAATATCACTCTTCATAAGCGTATCGCTTTCTCCTGCTGCACCAGCATCAACGGGATTTAGTATAAATATACGATCGCCAGCGTAATCCGCAATTGACTCCGTAGATATTTCTAGGAAGCCCGTACCTTCTTCAATCAGCTTCTTCACTTGATCAACTGGCTTGAAACCGCCCTCTTCATACAAGAATTGCGGCAAACCTGCCCCCGCCATAACAAACAATCGATTTCCAGGATACATCGTGAAGACTGTAGCCGTCTCATTTTCTTTTATTACATTTTTACGCAACTCAGCCCACATCGCATCTCGATCCTCATGATAGCTTTGAAGCCATGTTTTAGCCTCTTCTTGTTTACCTAAGATCTCTCCCAGAGCTTTCATTCGATCATCTAGTAATGCGAAGGAATCATAGGTAACCGTTGGCGCAATTTTAATAAGTTTCTCATAAATAGCAGCATCACTATTTGAGAAAATGATCAAGTCAGGTTGCAGCGCAAGCGACTTTTCCATGCTGATTGGGAATCCAACATCCTCGGTCGATGCTAATAGATCGTCATATACAGTACCCGTAGATTTATTGTTACCTACAGGTGTTACGCCTAGCGCTAATAAATCACCAGTTACTTCACCATGGAAAATAACTCGTTTTGGATTAGTCGGTATAGCTACTTCATGACCGCTCCAATCCTTGTACATTTTAGTTGCTGACTCCTCTTTCTTTGGTTCTGGTGAAGCTGTAGCTTCCACAACTTCGCTCGCTGGCGCTACTTCCACCGCTTTGTTATTCGCTTCCTTGCCACAAGCTGCTAACAATGCCCCTGTTAGCGCGATGACTGTGAGCATTAAACTTATCCTTTTTGCTTGTACCATTCTATTTCTCCCCTTCATCATAAACGATTTTATTGATAATGTTTATCATTATCATTTAGTATCGTAAACAATTTTTATCGATCATACAATGGACAAAAAAATAACGTTGAAAAGTTTTGTACAAATGGCACTGGGCAGTTCGGATACCGATCATTGCAGGAAGAATGAACCATCATTATATACAAAAAGATCGGAGTCACTGTAATCAGTGATTTCTCCGACCTTTGTTACGAACAATATAGCAATTATCACTTTCGTTTATATTGCAGCAGCCACTCATAGAACGCTGGATTGCTATACGTTTCATTTATAATATTGTGTTTTAACGCTGGGAAAGTCGTGCTTCTTATATCCCCATTCACTTCCTGCAAAGCTGCAACCATCTCATCCATACATGCAATTGGAATAATATCATCATCAGATCCATGAAAAGTCCATATAGGAATATCCTTTAACTTTGCGGCTAGCTCTGGCTGATACCATCCACTTACTGGTGCTATAGCTGCAAATCTCTCAGGATAATAGGCAGCTAAATCCCATGTCCCATTCCCTCCCATACTGAATCCTGTCAGATAGATACTCTCTGGGTCCACACGATAATTTGTTATAATATGATCAAGCAATGGTAGCAGAGCATCATGCTGCTCAGTCCATCTCGACTCTTCAGGACATTGAGGTGTAACTACAAGAAAAGGAAAATGCTCAGAGACCTCTGCAATTGGAATCACCCCATAGCCGTCCAACATGCTGAGATCCTCTCCCCGCCTGTGCAATCCATGAAGAAATAAGATCAGCGGCCATCTTTGCTCACTTTTCACTTCGTAATCAATTGGTGTAAACAATTGATAACCTAGATTTGTATGCTGAGAGTCTACTTTTCTGGATTTTTGGTTTATAGTCGGCATTGTATAAGCACCTCACCTATTAATTTCAAATACTGATTCAACAACAATCGGAAGATGTTGATAATAGCTTTCATCCTAGTTTATACTTACGCTAACCTCTAATAAAGTACCAGTTATGGATTTATTTTAAAGGTCAGATAGGGATGACGAACTTATGGACATTATTTTTACAGGAAATGAACAGGACCCTTTATATAAGGCACTTTATGTGCAGATTCGTAGGTTTATTCTGAATGGCACAATTAAGGCAGGAATGAAGTTGCCTTCGATTCGCTCACTTTGTGAACAATTAAACGTAAGCAAAACGACGATAGAAACCACCTATCAGATGCTCCTTGAGGAAGGTATTGTTGTCAGCAAGCCACGATCAGGGCTATTCGTTGCTTTTTCCGATCAAATATTACCACTTATTCCTCATATAGAAGTTGTCACTACTAGCAAGGGTGAGATTGAGAATGAACACAATTTTACCCATTCCATCGATAATGATACCCTGATCGACTTTAGTCTATTAACGGTTGATAAACATTCATTCCCTGCTCGCACTTGGAAATCAGTCTGGAATGAGGCGCTTAATCAGCACCTATGCTCTATCCATCAATATGGGGATTCTAAATAATACTTCTACAATTGCTGTCGAAGAAGCTGGAGTTGCTCAAATTCGGGATATTGCTCGTGAGCATGGCTTTGAAGTGACTCCCACCCTCTCATCGTCCTCCTGGAAGCCCACTACCTTATTCAACTAGACAGCAACTGTTATCTTGGGCAAAAGCAAACGATGCATACATTATTGAAGATGACTATGACGGAGAATTTCGTTACGCGGGTAGAACTATTCCTTCACTTCAGGGATTAGATCAACATGGCTCAGTTATTTATATGGGGACGTTCTCGAAGGTTTTTACACCTGCATTGCGTATGAATTACATGGTTCTTCCAACTAAATTGTTAGGCAATCTTCAAGCCATAGAACTCATTTCATCCACCCCTTCCCGAATTGATCAGTGGGCAATGCAATTGTTCATAGAGCGCGGACATGGGTATCCTCATATACGACGAATGCGAATGATTTACCGCAAAAAATATAAATCGCTAGTCCAATTGGTTTAAACTTACCTATCTACAAATGTGAAAATTAATGGTGAAGGTGCAGGCCTACATCTAGAGCTAGTCGTCAAAGTTTCATGTGATGCTGAGCAATTAATAAAGTTAGCTGCATCTGTAGGAGTACGTATTTATGGTTCTCAAGATGCAGCAATGGATTGTGCCGATTTTCCCAAAATTTATTTAGGATTTGGCAATTTAATAGAAAGTGAATTGGAGCGTGGCATTCAATTATTAGCAGAAGCTTGGTCAGACGTGTTTCTTGCAACTTAAACGTAAATGAGTACGTTTAGTACTTAAATTGACTCAATACGGAGGAATTACATATGAATGGAAAAAAGAAATTTTTATTAAAATTGCTATGTGTTCTATCTATCCTAGTTTTCATCATCATCATTGGTATCATGACACTCGATAACTTTTCCGAAAGGATTGGGAGAAGCTACAGTAAAATGCAATAGCTAACCTATTTTCTTTGTATTCCAGGTAGTAACTGCCAGTTTCTTTAGTTTACGTTGAGAATAATTTGTTCTGCTTTCGAGTGAAGTTCCCATACATTACAGGTTTGATTCGCCATAATAATATGAGTTGTATCTATGTCTGGATAGTAAGCAAACATAACGGCTACCCCTGCATTTGAGCCCTCTTTATACATCCGAACTAGATTGCCAGCATTATTATAGAAAAAGTGAAAACCATAGCCATTTATTATTTTTCCCCACTCGTATGTCTGTTCTATTGTACTTTGAGGTTTCATTATTTCCTTAGTCATCTCTGGCGACAAAAAACTACCATTAGCCAACGCACGGATAAATAAATCAAGGTCACCTACTGTTGTGAAAGCTCCGCCATCCGATGTCCCGATTGGAGGAAAAGAATAAATATTTTTCTTCCAGGTCACTTCACCGTTAACATTTGTTATGGCTGAATATCCTTCAGCTACTGCGGTATCCCCGTCATCTTTTGAGCTAAAAGCTGTGTATTGCATATCGCATTTACGAAAAATGTTATGTGCCACATAATCACGGTATTTTAGATTGCTTACTTTCTCGACCACGAGTCCTAGTAATACAAACGCACAGTTATTGTAACTAACATTTGTACCTGCCTTAAACTTTGGTTCCTTATAAGCAAACTGCGGAATAAAGTCGATGCATTCTCTTATTGAATAATTGGGTTTGTCTATAAATAAGTCCTCATAGCTCTCCCCTTCTTCTTCATCTGCATCATCTGCAATACCAGATGTATGAGTTAGGAGTTGCGCTAATGTAACATCTGTTGGTATTTTCGTTCCGGAGAGATCAATAATATCCGTAATTCGATCATCTAATTGAATCTGTCCCTTATCAACAAGTTGCAAAATAGCGACTGCTGTAAATAGCTTCGTAACAGACGCTGTATCAAACATCGTGTTCTCTTTATTGGGTACTTTGAACCCTCTATGTGCCAGTCCGTATGCTTTTGCGAAAATAATATGGTCACCCTTTTTAATGAAACCTGCACCAGAAAATTGATGCTCCTCATAGTACTGATCAAATAGCGCAACTAGTTCATTTTCCATGTTCCTACTGCCTCCATTAGTTAGTCAATTCATTACTACATTATTTTACCATCTGATTTATGCTAATGATGATAAAGTTTAATTATAATGAATAGTAAAAAAGAGCGCTCAAGCCGGCGCAGCTCGCAAATGTGCGACTATCGGCTTTGAAACGCTCTTACGTTAACTTATTTCTTCTTACTGACAAGCCACTCCGTTAATTCTTCCGTTTGAGCTAGAACAGCAAGTGGATCATAATACCACGAGCGCTCCTCTGGCCACACATAAATCTGTCCATTTTTAACAGCTGGAAGGCTGCCCCAGATTGGATCAGCTTGGAAATCTTCTACTTTACGCGTATTTGAAGTTACTACAATATAGTCTCCTGCATACTTTTGCAACATTTCTGTAGAAATTTCAGCCCACTGCTTTTCCATAATTTCTGCAGCGATCTCTGTAGGCGGCTTACGGTCTAAAGCCTGATAGATTGGCTGACCGCCTCGACCAAAGTTATCACCATAAGCCCAAGTTTGTTTGCCAGCATCTTCGAAAATTGTGAAAGTAGCATCTTTTGGAATTGCTGCATCTACCTTCGCTTTAGCTTCTGTAATTCGTTGATCAAATTTTTCTAGCCAAGCCTTCGCTTCAGCTTCTTTATTAAACAGGGCTCCAAAGTAAGTCAATTCTTCATGAGCATTTTTCAAATCACCATATGGAATAAAGAGTGTCGGAGCTATTTTACTCAGTTGCTCATAGCTGTCTCCATTACCAGTAATAATGAGGTCTGGGCTAAGACCGACAATGTTTTCAATTGAAGGTTTCCCATAAACTCCTGTATCTGCAACACCAGTAAGCGCCTCTTTAAAATAGTAGTTTTCTAGCGTCAATGCAGGCGCTCCTATAGGAATAACGTCTAAGGCAATGAGACTGCCCAAATATTCTTCAGCAACGATTCGTTTAGGATTCACAGGAACTTTAATGTCCCCTTTAACGGTTTTAATTGTTTTGAATTGTTCTTCCGTTTCAGTAACTGATGCTGTTTCAGTAGGCTTCTGTTCCGTCACCGTACTACTAGTGTTTTTTTCCTTGTTATTTGCACCCGTTGCCCCACAACCAGATAGTATAACAACTACCAAAAACAATGAAAACATAATGAATGCCAATCGACTTTTCCCTTGTTGCTTCTCTCTAACAAACAAATGTAACCCTCCTTATTTAATAACGATAATCATTATCAACTAACTTTACCGTGTAAGAAGGGAAAATACTATACCTAAAAATGATATATTCTCATGTGAATTTATGATGTTGCATCAATACATGCAATAGTTCGTGAAGTTGTGCATGCGAAGATATAGGGTCATATCCCCAGAACATTTCTGGTTCATTGAGCAAATAGACCCGATTATTGGACACGGCTTCAAGTTTTAGCCAATTCGGAGAACTAAACAATCGATTAATACGTTGCTCGCCTTCAGGAAAGGACGGCAAATCGGTAATGAAGATATGATCCGCTGGGTAATTCACCATTGATTCGATATCTACTTCGATATATCCCCGAGTAGCAATACCTTGTTCAAGCATCTCATTAGTCGGTCGAAATCCGAGATCATCGTAAAGAATTTGAGCTCCCCTGCCGTAACTATTACTAATGCAATATGCTTTACTTGAGCCAATTTCCCATATAATCGCAGTACCTCGATGACCAAGTGACTGATCCAAAAGATGATTCCCCTTAACGATCAGTTCATCATATTTAGCGAACCATTCATCTGCTTGCTGCTCTCTGTTCACGACTTGGGCGATCATATGAAACTGCTCACGCCAATTCATCGTCATAAAAGGCAGCTCCAATACAGGTGCAATGGGCAAAAGACTCTTATTTCCCTCGTCTTTGCTATAGCTGAATATGACATCTGGATGGGCATCTGTAATTGCACCATAGTAGGATGTACCCGAATGTCCATATGAGTTGAGCTTCCCACCAATCGGAATGTTCTCTTTCTGCATGACTTGCTCAAGCCAAGAAGTATAGACACCAAGTTCAGGAGATAAACCTAATGCAACTAAGCTTGCAGTGTGATTGATATTGAGAGCGACAATTCGTTTGTCTGTACGTCGGTACGCTGTTGGTGATAATCCGATCGTTTCTTTAAATTTACGGCTTAAATAAAACCCTTCCTTATAACCCACTTCATTCGCTAACGTATTCAAGTCTGCCGTTCCAATCAATATACGACTCTGAGCGCTACGAATTCTTACTAGAGTGAGATAGCCATTAAAAGTACGACCTGTATACTTACGGAATGTACGTGACAAATGCTCTGGACTTACATTAGCTAGCTCAGCTAATTGTTCTCTTGTTAAATCTTCAGCGTAATGATTTTCCATGTAATGAATAACCTCCAGAAGCCAATCCTTCGATGGCTGCTGCTTGGCGGCTATAACGTAATGAAGCTCTATAAGAAGTTCAATGAACAACTGCTGTGTTCTAAATGGCCCGCTAATTTGCGGCTCCCTCCATATACTCTCCAATTCACCAGCCAGCCTTAATAGTCCAGGCGAACAACGTTGCAGAGGCACTGAATATTTTAGATCACTTGGTATATGGCCATCAGCGGTTATACAGTTATATTCAATCACTAACCCTTTTAAAAGGGAGTGAGACTTCAACCTAAGCTCAAGCTGTGATGCTGAATCACAAAGAAACACACTTCCCCTAGCTATTTCATATTGCTTATCGTTGAAACTTAACGATCCATTCCCACCCCATACGATAAGAATACGATGATAGTGCTGCTTGTCATCCTGTGGATTGCCCAAATATTCTGCATCCAATCCGGTCATGTTAACGGGCATATAAAATGAATGTATCGTTGGAAATACTTCTTTACTACTAATAGAACTCATCGGCATAGTACTCTCTTTCCGATCGATTATTTTCAATCGAATCATCTATATGGGGACTTCTTGGATAGTAACATATTAATAACGCCTTTAGCTATCAACATGAAAAAAGCCCCTCCATTATTCAGCTGAGGAGCAAGATCTCAATTTAAACGTTACAATACGGATAGCTTTTTATTCGAACTACCTCCACTTTTACTTGGTTTAGAAGATTAATTGTACAGTGAATTAATTCGAACATATTTAGCTCCCCAGTTTGATTGAGGATCTAAATCATTGCTTGGTTAACCTAGATACTCATGTCTCAGGATAGACATGACGTGCCCGATTGTTGAAAGTTTTCACATCCAACCAAATACGTTGAGTCTCTGAACTCTCAAATATCCATTTCACAATAAGCTTCATTGCCTCTTTCCCGTAACCTTGACCTTTAGTATTAATGGTTATTCTCTTCACACAGATAGCTCTATTTGGATCTACAATCCTGTTAAAATAGCATAACCAACTTTATTTCCTTGTTTGTCCTCAAGCACTAAATGAGCTATATCTTCAAGCGTCAAAACTTCTTGATGTTGTTCTAACGTCCATTGCCCCACAAAAGGATTGTTAGCTTCATCCGATTCGGTTTCAATGACAAATGCTAGATCACCACTATCGTTCTTCGCAGGTCGAGTATATCAGATCCAATAATTATCATCTATAACGTCGAAGCCGCTTCGCTTACTAGCGTAGATAATAATTCACTGTTGATTGATTGCCCTTTACGCAACTTGATCGTCTTTCTTTCAGTAGGCCCTTCAAACAATCCTTCTGGAAGAGTTAGCTCACTCGCATTAAAGATTGTAAAACTTACCGCATCCTTCGAAGTTGAAATGACCGCAGCGTACTTTCCGTTTTTCAAAAAATGAGGTTTCTTGTATTGAATGCGCTCCTGAATACCAGGTATTGCTGTCTGGACTAACTCACGAAGTTCAATGCACATTTCCTTTTGCCATGATTCGTTTACCGTTTCAATAAAATCTGTTACTTCTTGGTTCATATTTCTCGCTCCTCTTTAATAAAATTGGATTTGGGATACGTTATAAGTTTGTCACTCTATTATGACGACGAATATATCAGATCGAAATCGACAGCTAGTTGCTGAAAAATCAACTTTTCTCAACATATCCATTCGATCTCTTAAATCAACCTCTAACATCCCTGCTTTTTCCGCCCTATTCTACTTAAACGACGAATGAGATTTGTCGCAATCGACAACAAGGTAAATTTATTTTACTCCGTTATTACATTCCTCTGCACGCTTTAACAATAGGTCTCGCTCCCGCTCATTTCGTGTCAGTGATGCTGCGCGTTCGAACTCCTCACGAGCTTCATCCATCTGATTGAGCTTCACCAAAAGATCCCCGCGAACACTCGGCAACAGATGGTAGTCCTTTAATGACGGGACAGAGTTAAGCTCGTCTACAATTTGCAGACCATATGCTGGTCCAAAAGCCATTGCAATCGCCACTGCCCGGTTCAACTCAACGATAGGGGATGGCATTACACGTGATAAGGCTTCATAGAGCGCAGCAATACGGGGCCAGTCCGTCTCTGATTGAGTGCGTGCTTTCGCATGACAAGCGGTAATTGCTGCTTGAAGCGAATATGGCCCAAGTGGACGCCCCATTCTCTGTGCACGTTCAAGTGCATTTAATCCACGACGAATTAATAAATGATCCCATAATGCACGATTCTGATCCATTAGTAGTATCGGTTCACCATTAGCGTTTACCCTTGTCTTAAATCGTGAAGATTGAATTTCCATCAAAGCGACCAATCCATGAACTTCCGGTTCCGCAGGTGCTATTTCTGCAAGAATACGTCCGAGCCTTAACGCCTCCTGACAAAGCATCGGACGAATCCAGCTTCCTCCAGAAGAAGCTGAATAACCTTCATTAAACATCAAATAGATTACTTCGAGCACTGTTGACAAGCGCTCCTTAAGTTCATCACCAACAGGAACTTCGAAGGCAGCCCGCTTAGCACTTAGTGTACGCTTTGCCCTTACGATTCGTTGTGCAACAGTTGATTCAGCGATAAGGAATGCATGTGCAATTTCATCAGTCGTCAGTCCGCCGAGCAAGCGTAATGTTAACGCTACTCGTGCTTCCTGAGACAAAGATGGATGACATGCAGTGAAAATCAGTCGAAGAATATCATCACCCACCTCACCGTCCATCGCCATATCCACATCATCCTCGGAATACAACTCGCTACTGTTTCCAACTTCCTCATACTTCTGATCGCGCATTTTGTTTCTTCGAAACAGATCAATCGCAAGACGTTTTGCTGTAGTCATCAGCCATGCACCGGGATTGTCCGGAATTCCGATTTCCGGCCACTTATTCAATGCAATCATAAACGCATCTTGTGCTAGATCTTCTGCGGTACCAACATCTCGAACCATTCTCATTAATCCGGCAATTACCTTCGTAGATTCTATTCGCCAAATCGCATCAATTGTTCGAACTACAGTGGAGTCATTCACGTTCTCTTAAGCCTCTCTATTCCTTCAAACAGCGCATCCTTTATGTCCGAAGATTCGATTTCCTCCGTTAATTGTTGCGCCTCAAGTACTTGTCGAAGCTCTATTTCCCCTTCTCCATTACCATGTGGATCTGGCATGCGCATCGCCCATTCAATGGCTTCTTCCCTGGACTTCACCTCAATTAGCGTATATCCAGCAATTATTTCTTTTGCTTCTGTAAAGGGACCATCGATTACTTTCGGCTTTTCACCTGGATTCGGATATGAAATCCGTATACCATTAGAACTTGCTGACAAACCATCGGCAGCGAGCAGAACACCAGCTTTAGCTAACTCCTCATTATATTTCATCATCGCTTCCAGCAGTTCTTGACTAGGCATTACACCAGCCTCCGAGTCTTTTGTACCTTTGACAATCAGCATAAAACGCATTTGTATTACCTCCTGTATTAGTTGTCATTCATTATCTTCTTTCATTCAAATTACAATTTCCACTTCTATAGTGACGACGAATAACAAACAATAAAATCGACAGATCATCTCATAACTGGGATCAATTATTTATTCGTGGAATGCAAATAAAACTCCTTTTCAATGTCGAGAAAGAAAAAGATTACGAAATTTCTAAAACAGAGTTGCATTTCTTATTATTCCGAGTATAATACTAGGTAAATAGCGCATGTGAATAAGGAAGGTGCTTATTATGAACGCAATTAAGCAACAATCTACTTGGCTAGATGATTATTTGGATTTGTATAACTACGCAGATCAAATCAATGATTCCGTATGGAAAGAAGCGATAGTAGAGACAATTCGGAATGGTCCTTCAGAAGAGCATGCGGATGTCGTTCAGGGGCAACAAAAGGAACAATTGTGGCGTGAGTTTAATGCACTAAATGATAAGCTAATTGAGTTGTTCGCGATCAAGAAATCGAGCAGCTCATTATTTGAAATCGAAATTGTACAGCAATTAATCCAAACGTTAAAACAAAGAAGACTTGAAGTTGGACGGCTCTTAGTATGATAAAACTGAGGGGTTTATTGAATGAGGTAGTCAATATGAATATAACGACATGTAGTTGTCTACTCTGCCATCATTAGGAAGATAAGTCCGGGTAGCATGCATATGTATACTCTGCGTAAATTCAGTATTCGAATCTAGGAAATTCGATCTGAAGTGAATAAAAATTACATCGACATTTGTTTAGCTTCTGTCATCATTTTCATCATGTTCGTCATCATCTCATCGCAATTTTGCATGTTTTTCATCATCATGTCCATGTCCATACATGTCGTCATCATATCTTCTGACTTCATACACTCCATCATCATCATCATGCCATTCATGCGTGTCATCATATCTTGCATACACATTGTCATCATCATGTTCATCGCCATTTTTTCCATTTTATTCACCACCTCTCAACCTATTAATGTAGCCATAAAGAAGATACTATATTTTACATTTTAGGTCAATAAAAACTATTAGATTTATTTTTTGCGTTATGTTATCATACTAAACTTACTTAAATTGTAGGATTAGTACACAATATCTAAAATGAATAAATTATCGTCTAATTTGATGACGACATATATTGCAAAAGCAGCCAACCTCCTTATGAACTGTACCCCAGTTGTTAGATGGCGTCTAACAACCGGAGTGCAGTTTAGGTGTTGGCTGCTTTTTTTAAATATACATGGGTGAAGATGATTACGTATATCTATTTATGCATTCGAATCCGTTATAGCCGGAATATTGATTTCTTTCACACACGCTGCTTTTGATAAGTTCATCACACATTTGACCATATCAACGATATCTTGAAGTGGAATCCGGGTGCCATCGTATTCAGCAATCGCTTTTTCAGCGCCGTCCTCATACGGAATTTCTGCCGCTAGTTCACCAGGATTAACACATGTGACTGCAATACGATCTTTACGCACATGTTCCCGCAATGCGCTAGCTATTCCACGTAATCCAAACTTCGTAGCGACAAAAGATACTTGTGTATTATTTGTATTATCTAGCCCTGCTGATGATCCTATTAATATGATTTTGCCCGCATCAGACTTTCGTAGATTTGGCAACAATGCCTGAATACAAATAATAGTAGAAGTCATGTTTACTTGTATGATGTTCGCAATTTGTGCGGGTTCATCTTTTTCAAAATCGTAGTGATCTTCGAAACCTTCCTTTTCCCATATACCTACGTTATATATAAGCCCATCCAGCGTTTCGTTCTGTATAGCGTCTGCTACTATTTGAGCAGCATTATGCTGAGACAGATCAGCACCAATCCATATTCTCTGGATACCATCTTCCAAATCAATACTTTTTGGTCTGTTGCGAGATACGACCCAAACCTTATCTCCCTCTTGCGGAAGTCCTCTAACAAAAGCATCTCCTAGACCTTTACTAGCTCCAAATACAAGATATGATTTCATCTCTATCTCCTTCTGTAAACAATTTTAGATTGAGGTTTTTTTATATTTTACCATTCTTTCAACGATTGAAAATTCATATTTTGTGCCTTAATGATGTTGATTTAAAAAATTAAGAGTATGGGAAATCATGCTTTCCCATACTCTGTAGTTAGAATCAATTGAACGATGCCATTCTCTTACTCTCTTCTACCTGAGTTGAGTGATAACAAGGTGTGCTGAAACAGGCTCTGTTCCTCCAGCTAGGGGAGTGATGGTTAGTGCCGTGGATTCGGAAGCAGGGTTTCTTACAGTGAGTATTGAATTTATAACGCTCGTTGTGACAAGAGCCATTACTACTATTTGAGAAGTACCTGTTTCCCTTCCGACAACCGTATAGACTAATTCAGTGGCTCCTGCGCCCGAATCGATTGTTAAAACCAGTTGTCCCGCTTCGTTCACACTCACCTGAAACAAGACTTGATAAGTGCCAATTGCAGATAAGTTAAATGTAGACGCACTGGTACGGAAAATGCCACCACCACTACTAGGCCCATTTTGCGGAAACTGTACTTCTGTCCCTATCCCAACTGTTGCTGCGTTATCAGGAGGCATTAATGCAAAGAAATCTGCAAAGTCAAACACTCCTCCAGTAGCTCCCGTAGCTCCAGTTGATCCGGTTGGCCCAACAGAAATCGGTGTAGATAAAATAGTTTCGAGCTTGTTTTGAAGGAGAAACTATTTTTTCGTCACCTCACGGATTGTATCTCGAACACTACTATTAATTAACAGAACATCACTAATCGTAGATATCGGCGAACTTACTCCGGGCAAAGTTCCCAAAATGTATTGAATCTTTTCTCCTTCAGCATTCAAAATGTGACTTAACCCCAATTCTTCCATTGCAATAGATGATAGGAGTAAGTTAATAGCATCATCCCTTCCTGCTAGAATTCCAAACGCTCCAGCTGGGCTATAATTACAAACCATTTTGATAGTCCAAAAATGATTCATGACGATTCTTAACAACGCTCCAATTCTCATCAATAACACTGAATATTACATAATCCAGTCCATTGAATTTTTTCCTAAGAACGCCTTCCCTTATTGCTCCTAATCGCTCAATTGCTTGTTGTGAACGACGATGCGTGGATGTAGTAAAAATCTCAACGCGAACTGCTTCCCATACCTCAAATGCATATTTCAACAATAAATATTTGCATTCCGTGTTCAAGGGTGACCGCCAAACTTCGGGACAATACCATGTCCAACCAATATTTAAGCTATTATGTAACGGTGATATACGCAGATAACGAGTCATCCCAACGATTTGGTTAAGTTGCTTATCAAAGACTACATAAGGAAATTCATCTCCACGTTCTCTCCCTGCTAGTGCTTCCTGAACATGCTCCTCCATTTCTTTGATCGATTGTATGTTGATTGGAAGGTGCTCCCAAATATCTGGGAAACGCGAACAATGGAATAGTGCATCGGCATGTTCACTTTCAAGAGGAATTAACGTTATTCGTTTACCGTGTAATGGAGTAAATGTCATTGCCTTCACCTCAACATTTAATGTGGTAATACGACCGTTAAAGCTTTATTTCATTAAACAGAAAAGGATCACCACTTAGGTAACTTCTTAATATCGCTTGTGCATAGGGCTGTTCTTCTTTTAGCCCTTCTGTCTCTCTTGGATCAGGAGCGTGGTGGCTGTAATTTTCGATCATAACCATCACGGTAAAGTCCTCTAGCTTAACAATCCAGTCTTCGCCTAATTCTCTTAGGCTACTGTAGCCCTTTACAACGAGTTCCCTTTGCGTAGGATAAAGACCCAAGATCGTATGTGCTATATCATAAATGAAGTATCCGAAACCGCATCGACCAAAATCGATTGGGCGAGGTTCTCCTTGATGAAATACTATGTTGCCTTGGTGTAAATCACCATGAACTAAGCCGTAGGTGGTGTCGTCTTTTTCGAATGTGTTCATTCTAGACAATATTTTCTCTGCGGCTGATTGGTACAAAGAAAATTCTATGTCCGTCATACATGTATCGTAATGTTGTGTAAAACGATCCATTGCCTCTCGAAAGCTTCCTTCACCCCATATTGGAAGTGTGAAACTAGTAGGTATCTCGAACTGACTTGATGCCTGGTGAAGATTAGCCAAGAGAACTCCCTCTTTATACATTTGCTCCTCAGAAAGCCCCGTAGTAATATGCTCGCCTTCTACCCAGCGCATAAGGGAGACACAGCTGTAGGAGCCATTTTCATGATCAACTTTTACAACTCTTGACCCGCTGCGATCTAACACTCCCTTAGGGAGAATAACATTGCTTTTTTCATTCAATGCATCAAGCAACAATATTTCAGAATTAACTTCCTCCATACTCCTTGCAGAATGAATACGGAGTAAGTAATCACCATCTTTAGTTGTTTGTATTTTAAAAGTACATGTGTCCGATAATTGATTAAACCGAATTTGTTCCCAATCTAAGTCATAGTTTTGCAGCGCTCTCAAGGCCGCATTTTTTGACTTCGCAATTGTTTTCTTTATTACTTCAGTACAATTCATAGTGAATTTCTCTGTCATGTCTATCCCACCATTTCTATCCTTCGCTTTTCAAAATGGTAACTTAAATTTTCTACTAAGGGTATGTAATGTTTGACTATAACTAAACTGATTGCTCACTTATCTAGCTTTTACTGCTGAGATCTTAAGAGAAATGGGCGACGGGTTTCGTCTTGCATGTCAGGATTACCAGCCAACAATTCTTCCGATGGTTGAGGCTCAGACACCTTCCTAATTGTAAAACCCGCTTCAATTAATGCATTCATATGAGTAGCGACGGTCCGATGGTACTTGACGACATTATTACTGAGGAAGCTCGTCCGTCGCAATCCTTCATGATGATAGCCGTCAACAGGCCAATGCAATCTCTCGCCTTGTGGACTGTAGTACCAATCTTGAGATTCTAGTGCAGTGAAGACTGGATGCTCGACCGACAGTACGAAAGTGCCTCCAGGAGCAAGAAAACCATAAATTTTCTTACAGATAATATCAAATTGTTCGACGTAATGGAGCGCCAGTGAGCTTATAACAATATCGAATTCCCCTGCTTTAAAGTCAATATCCTCTATTGCGTGACGGATATATTTGATCTCAGAATCATTGGTCATTGCTCTAGCTTGCTCCAACATATTTTCAGAAAGGTCAACACCAATTGCCAAACGAGCATGCTGTTCGCGTGCATATCGGCAGTGCCAGCCGAATCCGCAGCCCAGATCTAGCACCCTTTTGTCTCGCAAGTCAGGCAGCATTGCACGAAGCTCTTGCTATTCTCCAGCAGCATTCAACCCGCCGATAGACCTTGGCATCTCTCTATAATTTTCAAAAAATTCCGGATCATCATATTTGTTCTGCTTCATAAAAACCACATCCTCTAGCATGAATTATTTATAGAGTACATCACAGTAAGTGTCCTTTTCAAATTCATAGTACTCCTTATTACCAGAGCCTTATTTGTCACATATAGCCTGTTTTTTGGAAGCTTTCGTACATAGGATGAGAGCTTATCACGTAAAGTGCGTTGATTTCTTTATAAAACTATATAAATGCATATATTCAATAAAATTAAAAAAAAGTCCTCAATTTAAATTATATAAATAATTCACTTTACCGTTTTATCAGAATAAAGCAATTATATTATTGTAATATTTTCTAAGAATTTAACCATTATTCATCTTAATGATATATCAACATTACGTTAACACATAGTTAATAATCATCTTCTATTCTTTATTTAGTCGAGACAGTCCTTTTCTCAAAATAATAATGAGGTGAATTCGTTTGTTAGAAGTGAAAGTACCACGCCTTATCGTAAGCGATGTTGATGGAACGCTAATTGATGGGTCAGAACATATAACAGAAGATTTTAGAAGACTTGCATCCATGATAGAAGAGTATAACATCCCCTTTACTCTCGCATCAGGCCGTTGTTATTCAGAATTGGAACGATTTATTACTTCCTTGCAAGTCGATCTGCCGGTTATTGCAAACAACGGGACAAGTGCTTATTTGAAAGGCAAAGAGCTCTGGGCTCAACATATAAATCCCTTACATGTAAAAGAAGCTATTCACTTTGCAGATAAACTAGACATGGTCATCATTATGTGTGACGGAGTGAAAGAAACCGCATATCGGCATAACGCTTATATTCAGAATCAGATCGATACGTTTCAACGATACAATCACTTCCATATCCCGTTGAAAGAAGAATGGCCTCATTTAAAACTACAGAAGCTTCTGATCATCGATCCACAGAAAAACGGAAGAATTGATCAAGTCATCGAACAGTTAGAGCCCTATATGGACGATCTCAATGTCGTGCAATATGATGCACGATCCATCGATATTATGCCAAAAAATTGTACGAAGAGCTCAGGTATAACGAAGCTGTCCAATATGTTAGGGATCGACGCTACCGAAATGATGACAATAGGCGATGCCAAAAATGATATCGAGATGGTGTCAGCAGCAGGAATAGGGGTTGCTGTAGCTAATGCTTCCAACTCTCTGAAACAACGTGCGGATTATATTTGTAAAAATAACAATGTTCTTGGCGTGATTGAAGCAATAGAGAAATTCTATCTTCAACACAATCTACAATAACGGAAGTGGAGGGATATAAGCTGTCCCAGTCAAAATCTGTTGCTCGTCATAAGTTTCGATCCCTTGAACCGTATCTTTGGCTATTGCCAGCCATGATTCTGTTTACTGTATTCACCTTCTATCCCTTTGCAGAGACGATCTTGAAGAGCTTCTTCATTGTCGATTCACTAGGACAGATTAAACAATTTGTTGGTTTTGAAAACTACACGTACATTTTATCCGACGAAAAGTTTTTGCGCGTTATCGTAAACACTTTGTTATTCGTAGTGCTTACTGTTCCCATTTCGAAAGTACTTGGATTGTTGCTTGCAATTCTTGCCAACAAGCGCAGGAAAACATCCAGCTTCTATGAAGCCAGCTTTGCAATTCCAATGGCAATGGCTTCCTCAGTTGCGGCGATGATTTTCCAACTGCTTTATGTCCCTTCTCTCGGTTTTTTAAATGGTTTCTTTGGAATCGAAGTCGAGTGGCTGAATGATCCCAAAATGGCGATGGTTTCTATTTCCATCATTCAGATTTGGATGTCTACGGGATATGCCTTTATCTTTATGTTGTCTGCCGTACGCGGCGTATCTCAGGAGATACTGGAGAATGCTCGTTTGGAAGGAGCTTCCCCATTTCGGCAAATTATTAGTATTTATATCCCGTTAACTTCACCTATTATGTTCTACCTCATTTGTACTGACATTGCATACAGCATGATGATGATGAGCTTTGTCAATATATTGACAGAGGGCGGACCTAACAATGCAACAATGACAATTATGCAATATGTGTTTAAGCAATTTACAGCAGCAGGCAACTTTACGAATGCAAATCCGGCAGCGATTATCGCTTTTATTATGACGTTCATTATTACGATGATTAGCTTTGCTTGGGAGAAGAAGGGGGTCCATTATCAATGACAGTAAAAAAAACAATGGATGTAATGATACAGATCATCTGCATCATCATCGGACTGATCATTTTATTCCCCTTGCTTTACGCCCTTTCCGTTTCATTTATGGAGCATAAGGATGTGCTCGCTAACCCGCCAAATCTGCTTCCGCCATCTTCTACATTGGACAACTACGTGCAAGCATTTTCGCAAACGCAATTGGGTCGTTATATGTTTAACTCATTGGTCATGTCATCAATTACGAGCGTAACTCGCATTATTCTTGGTGCCATGGCGGCGTTTGCCTTTGCTTTCTTTGAGTTCAAAGGCAAGAAAATATTATTTGGACTAACGATGGCAACCATTATGATCCCGCCAGACGTTTTAATTATTTCCAACTACACAACAATATCCAAAATGGGATTAATAAACAGCTATATCGGCATGTGTGCTCTTTATTATGTAGCCGCGAGCAACATCTTTTTACTTCGGCAATACTTTCTCACCTTTGCAAAAAGTTTGAGAGAGGCAGCCTTTATCGATGGATGCAGCAATCTAAAGTTTTTCCTCACGATATTGATGCCTATAAGTAAACCAATTCTGACAACGGTGTTGATCTCATCCTTCGTGAACGTTTGGAATCAATATGTATGGCCGATGCTCGTCACCAACCAGGATGAGATGCGAACCATCCAAGTTGGTATAACGATGCTTAAGGATAGAGAATCATCTGTATTTGGCCCTGTTATGGCTGGAGCTGTAATCGCTATGGTACCTACAGTGATCATTTTCCTCATTTTCCAACGAAAAATTGTTTCGGGAATGACAGATGGCGCTGTTAAAGGATAAGTAAAGGTACAAAAAACTTAGGAGGAACACACAATGAACTTTAAGAAATCGCTAGCATTATTGGTAATTAGTTGTATGACTGTCGTTACGGCAGCGTGCGGACAACAAGCAAAAGATACCTCCTCCGAGCCATCGGATACTTCCGGTAAGCCAGTAGAGCTAACATTCTGGCACTCTATGGATGGCGTATACTCAGAAATACTGCAAAAACAAGTAGATCAATTCAACAATACTATAGGCACAGATAAGAATATTAAAGTCACACCTGTGTTTCAAGCGTTTCCTGGCACTAGCTCTCTGACAGCTGCGATGGCTTCGGATGATATTAAAAACATGCCGGATGTTATTCAAATATATGGTGAAAACGTCAGCCTTCTTCGTGACTACAAACGTACAGTGTGGGTAGAAGACTATATTACGTCAGCCGATGCTACAGTCAAAAAAGATAATCTCATTCCAAACGCAGTTTCTTCCTTCTCCATAGACGGAAAGTTGCTTGGTGCACCATACAATATGTCTGCTCTAATGCTTTACTATAACAAGACGTATCTTAAAGAAGCTGGGTATGAAAACCCGCCTTTAACCATTGCACAAATGGCCGAGATGCTTCCAAATCTAACAACGAAAACTGATGCAAAGTTCGGCCTTAACGTTCGTGTCAACCAATTCGAATTGGAAAACTGGATTGCTACCCAAGGCACTAACGGTACTTACTTTGGCAATAACGAAAGCGGCCATACCGGTTACATGAATGAATTCACAAGTGCAAAAGATGATTCTCTCAAAAAATACCTAAATGAATGGAAAAAAGTCGTTGATTCCGGTGCTTATAAGGCAACTCGTGACAGTATTAATGAAGAATTTGCTGCGGGCATGCATGCTATGGTCATTATGAATGGCTCACGTATTCCTACCATTTCGAATCTAGTAGATGATCAATTTGAGTGGGATGTTGCACCTATCCCAACAGTTAGCAGCACAGATATCGGCGGCGCATTCCCAAGCGGCTCAGGTCTGTTCATGCTTGACCGCGATGACGAAGCGAAGAAGGCAGCTTCATGGCTCTTTATTCAACATATGCTTTCTGCGGAAACTCAAACGATGTGGCTAGAAGGTACCGGCTATGTTCCCGTTAATATTCAATCAACTGAGCTGGAAGAGTACAAGAGATTTATTGCATCTGACCCTAAATCGGCAGCTCCCTACAAGGTTCTCATGCAGTCCAAACCTAATATCATAGCTGCCTTTGTCCCGAATCCCGAAGAAGTGAATGATGTCATTAAAAATGCGATGCTGCAATTTGGTGAAGGCTCAGCTGATGTTGAGGCGACATACAGAGCCATCACAGGCGGTATTGAAAAAGCTTTCGCCGATTATTATCGCGCTAACCCTATTAATTAGTACGATTCTTTAAATGAATCTCCAGAGCAAGCCTAAGCTGCCAGCTCTGGAGATTCAATAATGGAGGTTCTCATGAATAGCAACAAAGTGATAATCGATTGTGATCCAGGTGTTGATGATGCACTTGCTATATTACTTGCGGCTGCTTCCCCGGAGCTTGACATCCTTGGCATAACGACCGTTGCTGGGAATGCTCCCGCAGCCACATGTGCGGAGAATGTGCTGAAAGTTTTGGAACTGTGTGGTCACACTGAAATACCCGTGTATGCTGGCATGAATCAACCGTTGCATAGAAAATTAATGTTTGATGGCAAATACTCTGGCGACGATGGCTTCAATGAGACCAACTTACCCTTTCCCACTACATCTATTCAAGAGCAATCAGCCCCCGATTTTATAATAGAATGTGCCCGGACATTTGATAACATTCAGATCATTTCTACCGCCCCAATGACCAATTTGGGCAGTGCTCTGAAGAAAGCACCTGATATTCGACACAAGATCTCTCGTATCATTACTACTTCTGGAAATTATGGGCTAGACGATATACGTACTCCTCCCCGTTGCGGGTGGAATATAGTCGTAGACCCAGAAGCAGCAAAGATAGTGATGGAGTCAGGGATACAAATAAGAGCTTTAGGGCTCGAAATCACATCACAACTGGACAACGACATGGTAACGGTAATTGAGCAGAATGCACCAGCGAGTATGATAATGCAATTTTTCAATAAGTCAGCGGCATTTAATCGACAACGCGGTCTGGAACCATTCAGCCTGTTAGTAGATGCAATCGCGGTGTCCTATACAATCAATCCACAATTGGCGGATTTCACACAGGGCAAAGTAGATTTGAGATGTGATGAACAGCTTGATCAACACTTTACAAAGCTTCTTGATATTTCTAGTACAGCCAATCATTCTGACGTTTACGCCGCACATACCTTTTCTTTTCACGAATATATTAAAATGCTATTGAATAGGGTGTTTCTATGAAACTTGCTACATCATCTAACATTGTCTGCGAGAGACCGGACGGTACAGTCTTTCCACTAGAGCGTACTTTACAACTAGCCAGCGCTGCTGGATTTAATCGATTTGATATTAGCTTTTATGATTGGTCCCTGCCGCATTCTCCATTCTTGACTGACGGGTGGGATAGATGGATTCATAGTGTAGCCGATGAAGCAGCACGGCTCGGTGTTCAGTTCGGGCAATGTCACGCCTATACGTATAATTTCTTGAACGAGAAATTAACAGCAGAAGAACATAGCCGGCATCAAATGCTAGTTGAGCGATCTCTTCTATGCTGTGCTTTACTCGGTTCAACGTTATGTGTCACTCATCCAGAAACAGATCGAACAGGAGCTAATTTATTTGCAACTTCAAAAACGAAAAACTTGGAGTACTTCAAGCGTCTACTGGAGATTTCCACAAACTATAATATGGAGTTAGCCGTGGAGAATATGAGCGATTTCTCAATTGCCCCTATGCGAAAATATGGAGCTACCGCAGAGGAATTAGTCGATTTTGTCGATACATTTAACGATTCAAGGATGGGTATTTGTTGGGATTTTGAACATGCAGATATTATGCAAGCCGATCAGCGACAATCGTTACTGTACATTGGGAACAGACTAAAGGCGACTCATGTTTCGGATACCCACAGTGCAACCGATCACGAGTTGATGCATATTATGCCGCTATTCGGCACAGTTGATTGGCAACAAGCCGTTCGAACACTCAAAGAGATTAACTATAGAGGAGACTTTTGTTTCGAGGCACACAACTATGCTAACCGCTTGCCTGATGAGCTACTCCCTACTGCGGTAAAGCTTAGCTTCGAAATTGGGCAATACTTAATGAGCTTAGAGTAGACGCTTCAGCTAGAATTACTATTTGTTCATCGCCCTTTCCTCTACGTTCCTCCATATTCGATTTCTGCTGCCCAAGATCATGATACTAACTGTAATTCGGTCAGCATAAAGTATATGGCTATACCATTAAACTCATTTATAGGAGGAACTAGCCATGCGAAAAGGGATGTTCAAATCTATCACCTCTTTCCTTGCACTCACTCTTCTTGTCGTCTCACTACTTGTACCAATTGTCGCTGCACAATCAACCGCTCCACTTCTAGTCTCTGCACAAGGAACGGCATGGGGAATTGGTACTCCCTATGAAACGGCTCTAATCGAATTGCAAGTTACGAATCTCTATATTGATCCTTCGAGGAACAATACGATTTCCCCTTGGGTACTTCAATTTGATTTTGAAGGCGATATCAAATCTGTTGCTAACGCTGTCGTAACTGCTAAAGAAGGAAACCGCTACACGTTGAAAGGAACTACTGATACTGATATCGCTTATGGAGAAACATTAAACTTAAAAATAGAAACTACATTAAACGGTACAATACCAGCCGCATTTACTAATATTACGCTTCGTCCAGAAGTTATTGCTATCCCATGGAGATGGCAAGGAACTTATAAAGTAAATGATATTGTAGAATACAATGGTCTTTATTATTCAGCTATTCAAGCGCATACTGCCCATGCTACCAACTGGACTCCTGTATTGGCACCTGCATTATGGAAACCAACGATTATTGAAACTTATTCGTACTCTACATCAGTTGTTATTGATCTAGACATTATTGAATCATGGGTACTAGGCGGTACATATAGTGCGGGCCAAACCATATTTTATAACGGAGAGTTTTATTCATGTGTGCAATCCCATACAGCCCATGCGCCCAACTGGAACCCTGGACCTTATACCCAAAGTTTGTGGAAAAAGGTAGAAGCCCCGTATTGATCCCTTTTATTTGTAGCTTTCTAAAAACGAGGTAGTATGGACTTAAAGCTAATACCATAATAAAAACAGCGGTAACTAGGGATACGTAATAAATCCACTAGCTATCGCTGTTTATGTTTTGCTACCACTGATTGAGCATCAGTACTAACTTGTTGTTATTAAATAATCTCATAAGTATGAGCCAAAATGTTCAAGGAGCTGCAAAATCCCCTTCCCCACCCTCGCCTAATTCAGCAAATCTGCACGTGGTAGTAACAATAAATGCACTTCCGAGCATAAACACTCTCTGTGCGTAACAATACGTTTGTAACATTACATGGGTTAAAATTAATGTGTTGGGACTTGACCCAGCATCCCATTCAGTTCCAACTGCCCGTTGGGGGTTGTGCTCGCCTTTGCTGAAATCGGCTACCTTCGCAGCTATTTCTCGATTAACTCTACAGCCCAATTCAATTCTTGAATTCGGAAGTCACGCTCTCGGTATTGCTTTGATAACTCATCAATTTTTGATTGAATTTGTTGAATATTTACTGTGCGTTCGAATTTTATTTCTGAGCGGCTATATGGATCTTGTTTAATGGAAGCTATCTCCAAAATACCGTCCAATAGTTTCCGCTGTTGCATAAACTGATCACGTTCAGCAAGAGCATCCGCAAGGCTCAATTCATTATTAAAAGGTGTAAGTGCGTTCGTTTTATTGATTTTTTTAACCCATTCCGTCTGTGCTAGCAACGCTTTTTCTAATTCAATAAGGAGCAGCTCTGGATTTTCGTCCGGTGCATCTCCTTCTTGAACCTTCACTACTCGCTGAATTCTTGTCTTCAACTGTATAATTTTTCTTTGACAATCTACTCGATGAACGAGCGCTTCTGCTAGTTTCATATGTTTTATAACTCCTCTCGAAAGGTACTTATATGTAATAAAAAAGTGTATATGTCATTGATATAGGTTAGTTTTACCCATTAATTGGATTTTATTGGTGATTTAATATAATGAATAGTATAAATATTTGAACAGTTGGGTAAAGTTAACTTGGTTTATTACATTAACAGACTGTCCTACATTTGTCTATATTGAGAAATGCCATGATTGTAGTATGCTAAAAAAATTGATCAGCATTTAACTCCCTATTTCTACCCCTGATCATACTCATTTCTTGCTATTTTAACTTGTTCATAGTTACTAGTTGCCCATTGTTTTAATAGTTTCATATTCGGGACTAGTGATTCCCCAAGCGGGGTTAATGTATAGTCTACGATTGGGGGAACTGTTGCCGTAACTTTGCGATGTATTAATCCATCCCGCTCCAATTTCCTTAACGTTTGAGTCAGCATTTTCTGAGAAATGCCCTCTATACGCCGCTTTATATCTCCATAACGTATCGTTCCGTCTTCCAAAGCGTAAATAACGAGCGCTGTCCATTTGTTCGAAATGATTTCAAGTACATGACTATAGCTGCATTCTGCTAAGGAAATATCATGCTCTTTCATTATGGTGTATCCTCCTTACGCACCTTTAGGTTCGCAACCGACTTTAAAGTGCCGTCTTCTCTAAATAGTAGTATATGGCTTAAAGTGTGTCTAATACTTTATAAAGGAGACTGGAAAATGAACACACACCGAACAATGAAAGCATTTGTACTTCAAGGCGGCTTTGGATTTAATCATATAGAGGAAGTGAACCTCCCTATTCCTACACCCGCAGAGGGTGAAGTACTACTTAAAATAAAGGCCGTGTCTTTAAATGCTCGAGATCTAGGAGTTATAAACGGAATCTACAATCCTAATCTGAGTACCCCTCTCATCCCTATCTCCGATGGAGTAGGTGAGATCGTAGCAGTCGGAAAAAACACAACAAAGTTTCAATTGGGCCAGCGCGTGTGCGGTATTTTTACACAAAGTTGGAAAACAGGCCTGCCTACACAAGAAAACAGGGTATCCACTCTGGGAAGTCCTCTTGATGGAATGTTAGCGGAATACGTCGTTTTACCTCAAGATGGATTAGTTAGTGTACCGGAACATTTAACAGACGTAGAAGCAGCTACATTACCTTGTGCTGCCGTTACAGCATGGCATGCAATCGTGGAAGAAGGTCAGATCAAAGAGAACGACACTGTCGTCGTTCAGGGTACGGGTGGTGTTTCCCTATTCGCACTGCAATTTGCTAAACTTTATGGCGCTAAAGTCATCGTTACTTCCAGCAGTGATGACAAGCTGGCACGTGCGAAAGCACTTGGAGCAGACTTTGGTATTAACTACAAACAAACTCCACATTGGGATCATGCCGTGCTGGAGTACACGCAAGGAATAGGTGCCGACCATATTGTCGATCTCGGAGGAGGTACTACACTTAATCGTTCCATCTCTGCCCTAAAGGTAGGGGGGCAAATAAGTATTGTAGGTGTTTTATCCGGCGCTAGCGTACAGGACTTTGCTATCGTTCCCGCCATTCAGAAGATAGCACGACTCCAAGCAATTAACGTCGGCAGCCGTGCAATGTTTGAGCGGATGAACGTTGCTATTGAACAACATCGGCTAAAACCGGTCGTTGATAGCGTATTTCCATTTGCTAATACTAAGTACGCTCTGAAGTACTTGGCCGAAGGTTCATATT
Organism: Paenibacillus sp. L3-i20; assembly: GCF_022180385.2. Taxonomy (GTDB): domain Bacteria; phylum Bacillota; class Bacilli; order Paenibacillales; family Paenibacillaceae; genus Pristimantibacillus. The sequence goes on along the minus strand of NZ_BQME02000001.1, from coordinate 2,684,132 downwards.
TTGGCAAAATCAGCATCGAGCTTTAACGTATAATAAACGTTTTCATCTAACAAGTTTAGAACGTCGCAGAATAGTGGCCAGATATTGTAGGGAATATAGACTAGTCATCCGTCATAAATTTATAGCGCACAGCCAAAATTTCCAGATCTAGAATTACCCAACTGTAAAGGAGGCAATTAGCAGATGAAAGCTATTAATTCTATTGCTTTAATTCTAGTCATCCTAGGTGGTCTTAACTGGTTATCTGTCGGCTTGTTCAATTATGACGTCGTTAGTGAAGTGTTCGGTAGTACTGATGAGGTAGGAGCCCGCATTGTCTACATCGTCGTCGGTCTTGCAGCATTATTTTCACTGTCGCTTTTGCCAAAACAATGTAGTAAAGAATAAGTAACAGCATAAGTCCCCTACTTATGAAAAGGCTACTCAAATGTTGATCTGCACCCCTCATTGTGGCAGGTTTTTATCATTCAACCCCTCTGCCCTGTGGTGAGCATATCTATTCGAGCAGCCTTTTTCTATTCTAATCGCTTTCGATACATTTATCCCCTTGCTGCCCAATGCGTGTAACGATTAATCTTTCCTACTAAAGCCTTACCGAGCGATAAACTTAAAATAAGAAACAAACAACCACCAGCACTTACGATCAAAGCTTCAAGAAGATTATCGACCGTAAAAAACAACAAGGAAATCGTTGTAAATTTATACGTGAAAGGTGCTAATATTAAAATAATTGGCGCAATGTATAACAAAACACCAGCTAATAAGCTAAACATTCCGATTGCGAGCTTTGATAAAAGCATTAGCACTTGTCTCCAGTAAGTCCCATTCCTCAGAACATCCAGCATGTTCTCTTCCGAATTTATACTTGAGCTCTTAAATGTATGAGAAGCATTATATGAACCAGTACCTATTGAAGAGTCGCGCATAAACGTTTGCGCTACTTTAACATCTTGATGTAAAAACCTAGGAGCTTGCCTCAGAACTGCAACGACAATTGGTATTCCAATTAATGTGATAGCTAATCCTGCGCCAAGCGAAATCCCTACCGTAAAAAAGATGAAGTAAAACAGGCCGCTAAAGAATGTGTACATTAAAAAATTGAAATTTTTGATAGCTTCCTTAATAGGTTTGCTCATTGATAAAATCCCCTTTGTCATCATAATTGCGCTAAAGTCACCCCACTACTTTGCGATAAGATAACAATACAAAAGGGGCTGTCATAACGGTAAGTGACGAACCGTCATATGACGTCATCAAGCTGTAGAATAGCTTGTTTTAGCGTTAAATCAGCTATTCAGACGGCCGTTATAATCGTTTCTTCTATTGCTCTTTCACTAATAACGCTTCTGATCTAGCTGCTTCAATGGCCTCCTCGCGGTTGCTCACACCTAACTTTGAATACAATGTTGAGCAATAGTTGCGGATCGTCCCTTCGGAAAGAAACAACTTCGTTGCGATCGATTTATAACGCATACCTGCTGCTAAGAGCTGTAAAATCTCTAGCTCACGTTTCGTCAGTCCATACGGAAGTTCCTCTTGCAGATGCCCCTGCTTTTGATGCTCTTTATGATTTTCCTTCTGACGTTTTATATCCTCAAAAACAAGTGTAGATATTGTTTGATCAATCCATGTACCACCGCTATAAATCAATTTGATCGCATTGGTCAGTTCTCTTGGATGTATCGACTTCAGCATATACCCATCTGCTCCCCATCCAAGTGCAGTAGCTGCTTGCGTCGGATCTTCGAACGTAGTCATAAGTACAACCTTCATATTAGGCCAACGTTCTTTCATTACTTGCAGCGCCTCAATCCCATTCATCCCTTTCATTTGTACATCCATAAGTACGATATCCGGTTCATACGTTTCACATTGCTCCACCGCAATTTGTCCATCACCTGCTGTCCCTACCACGTTCAGATCAGCATGTTGAGCGAATATTTGTCCCAAACTATCTGTAATAATGGCTTGATCATCAACCAGTAATAACTTGATTCTAGCTTCGGGTTCTTCCTCTATTTGAAAAGGAAGTGTACATATAACAATCGTGCCTTCATTTGGTCTAGAATGTATCGTTAAATATCCTCGCCACTGATGAAGACGCTCCTTCATCCCTGTCAAGCCGAAGCCATAACGAACCTGCTCCATCCCCGCTCCATTATCTTCAATCTGTAAACGTAATTGCTCATTTTCAAAATATAGATGAACAATAATTGAATTCGCTCCGCCGTGTCTGACAGCATTTGTTAATGATTCCTGGGTGCATCGGTATAAGCAAAAGCTCATCTGATTCATTACTGGAACCTCATTGCCAATTAATCGGAAGCTGATAGCTACACCCGTTGAATTCGTAAAATCCTGCGTCAACTGGATTAGCGACTCACTTAATGATCCTTTGAACGGGGCTGGCGATAGCTGATGCAAATGTTTGCGGATATCATCCAAGCCGTTGCGACCTAATTCTATAAGTGTATGTAGACGCTCGGACTGCTGATCTGGTAATGATGGACGGAGAGATTCCATTCCGACTACAAGCGACGTAAGTGTATGACCAATCGTATCATGTAACTCATGCGACAGCCGACTTCTCTCTTCCATTAAAGTAAGCTCCCCTATTTGGCTAATATGCTGCTCCAGCACACGCTTCTGCTCTTCGATAATCGCCCTATGCTTTTGATTTTGCACAAGTGTCTGAAAAGCATAACCAAATATGAACCCCGTTGCACAGCGAAATGGCATAGTCAGAGCAATCATATGAAGAGGTTCTCCACTAATCCACCCTAGTATAGGAGGGATAATGACAATAGTAGGAATCGTTGCCCACCATAACATTTGTCGATTGCAGAAAAATCCGATCATAAAGGCGAAAATCACGAATTGCCAAGTTTGCTCAGGGAGTGCATAGATTAAGAAGATGTGAAATGCACCTGCCAATATAATTTCCGAAGCAATGTACCCTCGGTTGCTGAACTGCTGAATAAAAACTGGAATCGTATAGACTGCAAAAGCAAGCATGAGCACGATCCATATCGGAGCCGTATATAATTTGGGATCGATTAATAGAACCAATAAAAAATTGATTAACCACAATGTCCGAACAATGGATATCATCCAATCGTGCCATTGCCATTTCTTCATATTCGATAATATGATTAAACCCACCTCGGCTTTCAACTTATTCAAATCAATGATGCTCTAATAGGCATTAATCGTCAACTTTAACTCACATTATGAGCTCTACAACAGAGAATTTAGCTATGATTTAACGTTTCGGGAGTTTATTGAGCAAAGTGCTTACGGATTTGTTAAGAGGTCCGATCCTAAAGAAAATATTTGGATATTGGACATTGAGGGAATGCAAAGAGGTTCTATTAGTATTAAAAAGGTCGATGAACATACTGCGCAGCTCGGTTTATTCCTTGTTGAGCCTAGCTTACGCGGGACTGGCTATGGACATCAGCTTGTACAAAGGGCAATTACATTTTGCGAGGAAATAAAATTCAAAACGATCATCCTTTGGACTAACAGCGAACTTATATCTGCAAGGCGCATATATTCTAGAAATGGATTCGAGCTGATGGAAACCCGGGTTCAAACATTATCTAATAAAGAATTAACCGAAGAACGTTGGGAAAAAGGGCTCAAACAGGTTGTCCGAGCATAAATCCCAGTACATACACTTCAATCAAGCAATCACACATGTACAATCTAATCGGCATATGATGAGCTACTAAGGAGGGAGTCATATGCCGATTTATCGTATTGTTATTTCTTTAAACGACAAACACCTTTATCTGTTAGAAGACAATATCGTTGTACGTGGATATCCCATTGCCATCGGTAAAATACTGACAGAAACACCCCTGGGTGAATATACAATCGTCAACAAGCAACCCAATCCCGGCGGTCCATTCGGTGTGTTGTGGATGGGCTTGTCTAGACCACATTATGGTATTCATGGGACCAATGATCCTTCATCTATTGGCCATGCCGTCAGCCACGGATGTATACGTATGTTTAATTCCGATGTGCTTGATCTATCTGCCCATGTTCCTATTGGAACTAGAGTGACTATTAGACCTTAACAATGTTCGTGTAATCTGATTGAGCAATTGCCATTTCGGGCGGCACTACTTTCTGCCATAGTCCGCCTTAATCTCGCCCCATTCATCCGTCTTCCATTTTACGATATTACTCTTATAATTGTTTGTTTGAAGCCATTCTACCGCACGGTCCGTTGCTAACCAAATCGCTTTCGTGGACTCGTTGCGAACAAGTGTGGAAGCTACTTTTTTCTGCCTAACCCATTTCATTGCGGTCATTGAGTCGCTGTAAACCGTTTTACTACTGCCTAACTTTTGCAAATACATAAGCGCATGCACAATTGCAAGAAATTCGCCCAGATTGTTTGTACCCATCACTGGTCCGAATGTAAACAACACATCGCCCGTTTGTGTATCTACACCTTTATATTCTGTTGGTCCAGGGTTGCCGCTTGTACCAACATCAACAGAAATGCTATCGTAGTCAATCTCATCTGTCGAAGCACTTAGCAGAGAATCTGCCTTCTGGCGAACGATACCCTTAACGTCAGCACTTTTCTTTTTACTAGATGTCATACTTTGTTTTTCACTCTGTGACTTACTTCCCCCTTGGCCCCACTGCGTTTGCCAACCCGATCGATAAGCACTCTCTGCTTCTTCTTTCGATTCATAGGATTTAAACTTTGCACCTTCAAATTTGTTCACTTGTTCTTGGCATTCTGACCATACTGTATATACGCCAGGTTTGCGTCCAACCCAAACTACATAATATTTAGACTTCGCCATATAGAGGCTCCTTTTTCATTAAGCTTTTATTCGATCATATAGACAAGCTATATTATACTAAATGTTCTGCGTTACAAACAGAAGGAAGAGATCGAGACATCTCTCCCTTGATCGAATCGCTTTATCTATATCTCTATTTCATCCATTGCTCGATGTTGTTTCACTTTACAGTTATTAGTATAATTTTGATAGGTGTACATTTACTTGGGAGGAAGGCGACTTGTTATGATTTATATTGCATTGCTGCGTGGCATTAACGTTGGTGGGAAAAATAAAGTGGATATGAAGTTGCTCAAAACAACGTTTGAACACGTTGGAATGAACGATGTTGTAACTTACATTAATACTGGTAATATTATTTTTCGCAGTAACACTCATGACAAAACAGAGCTCTCACGCACTTTGGAAGAAGCCATTTTAGCCGATTTTGCTCTCGCCATTAAAGTAGTTGTTCGTAGTTATGCGGATATACAAACAGTTATCCAAGCTCTACCTGACTCATGGGCAAACAATGACGTCATGAAAAGTGATGTGCTCTTCCTATGGGATGAAATTGATAATGAGTCTGTAATGGATAAGCTCGCCCTTAGGCAAGATATCGATCGTGTAAAATACGTTCCTGGAGCTATTCTTTGGTCTATTGACAGAGAAAATGCAAACAAAAGCGGCATGAAAAAAATAATTAGTTTAACCATTTATCAGCATATGTCTATTAGAAACGTTAACACAACTCGCAAAATATTTGAACTCATGCAAGCATACTAGCTAACTCGACTCTTACGATTCACGAGGTAAATACTCCCTACTATACACACTAGCCCCTTATAAGCAGCGTAACTGTAAATGACTCATTCAAAAAACGCTACCAATAGTGATAGCTACTACCGAAATAAGAAATGTGTGTCCCTTTGAAGTCTGAATCATGCTGACCAATTCCTCCGACGAAATAAATATATGATAATCACAATAACTGGTGGGTATAGAGCCGACCAGCCTAGAAATGGATACAAGCACAATGTGCTCACAAGTGAAACAATGGCTGCTGCCTTGCCCAGCTTACTGCCAGCCAATAGACGTACCCCCGCCATACAGCCGACGATATACGTTGCAACATAAGTAGCGTTCGGCCACTGAATGAGTTGCGCCAATGTAACGACTTCGCTATAAAGTAATAGCAGTGTCAAAATACACCCGACGGCAACGAACATTAACCCTCCAATAGGCGTATGGTAGCGCTGATGCATAACACCTAATAGTCGTGGCGCTGCTCCTTCTACTGATAACGTATAAGCGATTCGTGATGCTGCGCTTGCATAGGCGTTAAGGACCGCGAAACAAATGAAAACGGCTGCGATAGCGACAACCCAACCACCCGCTTGTCCAAGTGACAACTGGACCATAAGACTTAACGAAGCGGCCGATGCAGCACCGCCGTAGCTTCCAGTAGCAATTGTGAAATATGCAATGGCGAAATAGAGCAGTGCCACAATGCCAGCACTCCATAGTACTCCTCGTATCGCATCCCTTTCAGGATCTACAAATTCCGAAGATAAATGCGTCACCGCTTCCCAGCCGATAAAACACCAGAACAATAGCCCTGCTGCCTGCGCAACACTAAACCACCCGTTCGGCGCAAAGGGTGTAAAATTATCCGGTGACTGATAAGGAATTGCAGCACAGATAGCAAGTAACAAAATGGAAATAATGAGCGCAATAACAGCCGTTTGGACTTTCCCAGCCAACTTTAACCCAAATACATTCAATATGATAGGAACCAATACAATAAAAGCTGCAGCAACATATACTTGGTTTTGCCCCCAATCTAGCAGCACACCTATATACCTCGCGCCAGTTACAGCCAATATACCTCCGCCAAATGGGACAGATAATAAAAACAACCAGCCTACAAGATTACCATATTGAGCTCCAAAGGCTAGTTTAGCAAAGTGTGCGACACCACCAGAGCTTGGGTGTTTAGATGCCAGAAGCCCCATCGTTACCGCCATTGGAATAACGAGAATAGACATAACAAACCATGCTAGAATTGATGCGGGACCTGCTACCTCTGCAGCCATACCTGGTATAAGTAAAATTCCCGATCCAATGACTGAGCCGATGTAAAGAGCTATAATCTGTGGGAGTCTCAGTACTTTACGTAAGTTTGTCGTTAGTTCGTGAAGTTGTGGCATAACAACGTTGCTCCTTACTATTTGAGGAATAACCATTTTCTGATTGTAATGCTACGTTATCAGATTGCTATTCACCGTTAAAGGGACAGTTCTTACTTGTTGCAGGAGGGCAGATGACGATCTTATTCGTGTACATACTAGCGCTGTTTTGTTCAGCGAAAATAATGGTAAGAGCATAAGTTAAGGTCACTTGATTCGGTTTATTTGAAATAAATAAGCTGCTCCATATAGATCTATTCGATCTTCTAGATCAGCTTCTAATCTGCTATTATTTTTTGCGAAAAATGCTTCCGCTTCTTCTATAAATCATATTAATCTAGAAACAACTGATACAAATTATGGATGTGTTCAAAAGACTTATTGTTACAGGTTACTTAAAAGTGCCTTCTTGTCGCTATTTCTGTATTTGATTATGATGAATTTAAATAGACGATGATACACCATTTCATAGGAGGAGATACATTGAATCTGAAGAAACAAGCAGCAATTGTTATGACTACAGTATGCTGCACCCTGTTCATCACTGGCTGCAGTACTAACAGCAATAAAACGTCAGCTCAACTTGATGAATTGGTTAAGTTAAGCGATGAGTTTGATCAGTCAAATACACTTGATCAATGGTTGACTGCAAAAGATATTTCTAATATTAAAAATATAGAGCGATTTGTTGAAACTTTAAATATTAATGAAACAAAACCTGGATCTCTCTTTATCGATCCAGTAGCAGGCACCTGGTACAACTCTTTTAATGGTCATTTGTCCTATAAAAAGGTTAAAGGGGACTTTTCAGTTACGATGAGAGTCAAAGTGCTCGGCAATGCCACATCAATACCGAGTGGAGCTTTTGATCTTGCAGGGTTGATGGCTAGGATGCCGAGTCAAATAGAAGGTGAAGTTGTAAAAGCTGGTGATGAGAATTGGGAATATTTCACTACTGGTGGTAACGGAAACAAAAGAATCATCGACTTTAAGCAAACTATAAATGGCCGATCTGGCTACATAGTAAAGGAAGTTAATACAGAATGGATCATTCTTCGAATGGTGCGTGTCGGTACAAAGTTTGTGAAGATGTATAAAGAAGATGAGCAAGGAGAGTGGCAATTCGCCTCCTCGTCGGAGCGAACAGACTTGCCGGATGAACTGCAAGTAGGAATAAGTATCCTAACCAACTTATATGGCGAACCCGATTTCACTGTAGAGGCAGACTATATACGTTTCAGCACTCCAACTCTATCGAAAGAAATTCAGGATAAAGTTGTACAAAATACGATAACCGATGAAGAATGGTTAGCCGCATTGAGCAATTTATAAGAGTAAACCCTTCTTCCTAATTGTTTAAAATAACATTCCCTCAGCGACTATAAAGTAGACAGTTAAACGGACTATCGTTTACTGACTACTTTTTTATTTCCATTACCTTCTATATGTTTGATAATATAGTGTGAAATAGAAATAATAGGCGAGGAAGTGTTGTCATGCACCTGCATAAGTCTATCCAAAAATGTCCTGTGGAATTTGCGATCGATATGATGAAAGGAAAATGGAAGATCCTTATTATATGGTATTTGCAAAAAAATCAAAGACGAAGATATAACGAAATGCTGCGACTAATGCCGGGAGTTAGTAAAAAGGTGATGACTCAGCAGTTGCAGGAAATGGAGCTCGATGGCATTATCGTAAGAAAAGTGTATGATGAAAACCCTCCGCACGTGGAGTACTACTTAGCACCTCTAGGTGAGAAATTCATCCCGATATTAGAGCAATTATATGAATGGGGCAAGCTCGTACAAGCACATTCCCTTCAACAAATTCCTCATCTTCCTATTGCTTCACAAGGCAACGAAATCACTTCACGTTAGTTTCAAACATATCACAGGAGTTGTCCCAAAAGGTCATGACTGACCCAAGAGACAACTCCTTTTCACTCATATATTTGCAACAGCTAACCAATGTCCATCATTCACTTCTACAAATTGTGAGCGATCGAGTCCATAGGGATCTGCTTTGGTTGCTTCTTCATGTACGATAAGCTTCTTGCGGGATTCGATCTTAGGATCAGGCACTGGAATTGCTGCGAGCAAAGACTTTGTGTATGCATGGAGCGGATTTGAATAAAGCTCTTCGCTTTCGGCAAGCTCTACGATTCTACCCTTGTACATAACGGCTACCCGATCACTAATATGCTTCACCATGGACAAGTCATGGGCGATAAAGAGATACGTTAGCCCAAGCCGCTGCTGAAGTTCTTCAAGCAGCTTCACAATCTGAGCCTGGATAGATACGTCCAGAGCAGATAGTGGTTCGTCACATACTCACATACGATAAATTCCGGTTCTGCTGCTAATGTACGAGCTATACCAATTCGCTGACGCTGCCCACCTGAAAATTCGTGAGGATATCGCATGGCATGGGATTCGTTCAGTTCGACCATGTCCAACAGCTCTTCTACCCGCTTCATTCGCTCTTTTCCAGCTGATTCAGAAATCGATACCCTTATCGATGAGGCTTCCACACAAACGCCTGATCAATTCAAGGAAACATATAAGAAACTTGAAGAAAAGCTTGTTTTTGAAAAAACTTATATTGCTCCACTCTATAGCTCATTGAAAGCTCAAGCACTTATTCAAGATGTACTGAACAAAGAATCCGTTCGTATTTCTAAGTCTCGCTCCCTTCCTTCGGAAGATGTTGATTTCAAGGACAAGTCAAAGCGTGCAACTGAATCCCTTGTGCTTCAGTCAACAATGCCGACGTTAACATCGCTTGATCCTATTAAAGGTAACGATGGTTCAATTAACATTATTAATACAAACATGCACGTTCGCTTACTCAATCTGACTGATGACGACAAGATCACTTCCGTTGGTTCATTGTCGCTCAATCATGTCATTGCAGAAGGCAATTCAGAATACTATTTCATCCTAAGAGACGATATCAACTTTGCAGCTATCAAAGACAAAACGGCTGTTGATACTGGCGAGCGTGTTGGCGCAGACGACGTGATCTTCTCACTCAATCGTGCAAAGCGTACCTGATCATCGTACGTACACACTCCATGAGCATATCAACACAAAGAGGGCAAATACCAAGTTGTGAAGTTAACTACAACAAAACCATTCCCTCAAGTATTGAATTATCTTGCCCACCAATCGGCAGGTATTGTGTCCAAGAAGCAGGTTGAAGCAATTAATACGTACGACGTAGCAAGCTTTGATGTGAACAAAGACATTCCATATGGAGATCAAAACACTGTAACTGAAGGTGCTCAATACAACAATACGCTGTACACAAGCGGCCCTTACATTTTGTCACACAAAAACGATTACGAAGCTATCTTCTACAAAAACCCGGGTTATATGAAAGGCACAGATAATGAGCCGCACATCTCTAATATCAAAATTCGTTTCATTCAAGATGCAGACAGCTCCCTATCTGCACTACGTAGCGGCGAAATTCATCTTTTCTACGGCATAAAAGAGACAAAATTTGATGTCGTGAAGGGTGACAGTAAGTTAGCTCTGCAAACAGTACCAAGTAACTCCATGGCGTACCTTCTAATTAATACGAAAAATCGCCCTGTTGCGGAAAGTGTTGACTTAAGAAAAGCTGTCCTCTACTCCATCAACCAAGATGAGATTTTGGCTTACTACGGCGGCAGCAAGTTTAAAGCTGTATCAACAGTAAGCCCGCTTGTTGCAACAGATCTTGAGCTGAAAGCTGATTCAGCGAAAGCAAAAGAATTCCTGAACGCATACAAAGCAAGCAAATAAGTCCCTATAGCGGCAAGAGACTGTCCTAGACAATTGCCTCGCGGCAGTCTCTTTCGCATAAGATTAGATGATTATTTCGAGAGAAAAAGGAGTGAAGTAAATGGAAACTATATCAAAACGCGAAGCGAAGTTATCTCAGTGGGATGCCCTTCAGCTAGAATCACTTAAAGCATACGGCTGGTCGAACGAAGAGATTATAACGAGAGTTAACGCTGGAGATCTACCCAAAGATGAAAGCAAATTTCAGTTCAATTACGCAGGCTTGTCTGAGCTAGCACATGAACACTCCGATATCTTTACCCAAGCTGTTAACGATGGATACCAAATCAAATACAATACCATTCGGGGCATCCACAGCTGGATATTAGTTGCACTACATCGGGAAGCAGAATTGGTTTTAGATTCAGGAAATGAATCGGTTATTGTGTCCTTAACAGAACCGGAAGCTACTTCTCTTTCTTCTGTATTGTCATTCGGATGGGTACTTAAAGCTGTTAATGCACATAATGGTAAGTCTGACAGAAGCATCACTTATGTTGTTCAGCCTGCCCTACGTTAACTGCTACGATATAATTAGCAACTTCAATTACTTACTCTATAACGGACTATCTAGACTGTTTCATATACATAAACCATCGATAAAAAGGGCTTTGCAGACTGCCTTCCGGTAGCCTGCAAAGCCCTTTAACCTTACCCCGTTGCTATCTATTTTTTTCTTTTAGTGTAGTAGCAAAGCTAACACTCGAAAGTACCAGCACTACAAAAAATACGATTATTCTCGATGTAGCGAACACATCGACAGATCCATTTCCATTAAACCAACCTATAGCACTTGAAATACCAATATTTATTCCTGAAACAATAACAGCACTGATGAGGCCAAGACCAACAGCTTTTAAAAATTGTGAAAAAGTAAGACTCATGCGTACTCATTCCTTCTGCTCAAATTTATTATTCTTATTAGTAGAATAACAAATAGTTGTGAGCAGTTTTTGATCAAATTTGCTAAGTATTCATTCAACTATCCCTCAAGGTCGGTCATTTCACCCGAAACGTTTTTTCCCCATATTTACGTACAAGAAGAAGCCCGACAACTAGATAAATAAACATTAAAGCAACAATAACAATTGTAAATGGTTTAGTCGGTGGTCTCATAAAAATGCTAAATCCGCTCGCTGATGACACGACCATATTTAAGATGATGTACAGCGGATTTTTTAAATTGAGCTCCGTAGAATACGGTTGTAAGATGTAGTACATAAACAAATGATGTACAGAAAAGAAAATAGACAATGAAATAACGCATAACCACAGCATAAGCAGCTCTATACTTAGCCATTCCCCACCAGCAGCTATGTTCATTGCAGTGAAAGACAATCCAAGTGCAGTTGCAACTAACATGTTTAAGCTAATCAGCTTAACTAGCCGGATGCGGAAATGTTGGAAGGCAGACCTGCGATAAAAGCTATAGCGCATTAGACTGAGATCACAGTTGTAGAACATCGCCTTACAAAGATTTTCTCCTGCGGATAAGAAGTACATGATAAGAATTAAAAACGGGAATATCACGTCCAGCTTCACATCAAGAACTTGAATATGGTCATTGAATATTAACGCAAGAATTGTTCCCAGCACACCGAAAGCACCAACGATGGCTAATCGTTTGTTAACCGGACTGCTGATTAGGCTACGATGTCTAATAAAGAAGATAGCATTTAAGTAGGCATAGCCGTCCTTTGCTTCTATCTTAGTCCGCCCTTTAGAATCCACCACATAATCGCTATCCTTCGTCTTAACGCTTTTTTGCTGCGATTCCGACATCATACGACCTAAATCCATAAGTGGATCATCTCGTTTGGTTGCTGCATCAACTACTTCTCTATACCCAGAATATCGAGCCAGGTTATAAGCTGCATACAAACCTCCAACCAAAATAATTATGCCCGCTGGCAAGCTCAAAATAATTGCTTCTGTCGGAGGAACCATGCTTAGTATTAGTGGGAAATACGCAGCTGCATAACTTGCAAAAATAACTATCCACACGATAGCAACTTGTTTGACCAACACTTTTCCCGTTTTCTCAAAAAACTTAAGATGTGCATATTCCGCAATAAGTCTCCACATTGTGATCAATACAGCTAGTTGAAATGCTTCAAAAATAGAAGCTCCCAAAAGCGTTATGAAGAGGAGCATAGCTGGCAGCAAATATACAAGAAAAGTCACATAACGAAAGGCAAACGTTGCCTGCATATATCTCGTTGGCGACATTCTCATCAACTTCACAGCTACGTACTTCTCCCGCTTTGGTTCAAGGACAGTTGCACTGCTTACGCTAGCGGCTATAAAGCTAAGCATCGTAAAGATATGTACAAAATGCTTAAGCCGTTCCTCCTCTGGTAATGCTTCTCCTAATGCCATCACAGGTAAAAAGATCATGAGCCCAACATAAAGGAATCGCAGTATAACCCCAAACAGTTGTGTAAATATCAATGCAAAAATAGATACTACCTTCTTGAGTTCCAAGTTGGCGTAAAGATTATCTTTTAAGTGCTTACCTATTATCGGAAGTTTCTGTATGTAAAAGATGAGCAGATTTGTTGTAGTAGATGCCCGAATAGATAGCAAAGAATTAAATGTTTTCAGCATGGAACTCATCCTTCAACAAATTAATGACGGACTGCTCGAACTCAGCGCTATGCAGCAGCTCAGACGGTACGGCAGACAATTTTCCATTGTTCAATACAACGAGTTCATCACAAAGATCGGACGCTAATTGCAAGATGTGAGTAGAGAATATTAGAATATGATCACCCTTCATCTCTCTTAGCATATTTTTCATCTCTAGTGCAACAATGACATCAAACGATGTGAGCGGCTCATCGAGCAAAATAACCGGTGGCTTCGTCATCAGGAAAAGTAACATCTGTAGCTTATTCTTCATCCCATGTGAGTAACTTTTAATTAATTTGTGGCGATCTTCCATCGTCATGCTCATCATGTCAAAATAATCGTCAATCCGTTTATCCATCTGTATATTGCCACGATTAATATCCATAAAGAACTTCACAAATTCGTATCCTGTCAGAAACTCTGGCAATATCGGTAGCGAATATACGTATCCGACATCTTGCTCGTCTAGCTTACGCGACCCGACATTCTCCTCTATCAATACCTCTCCACTATCCATCGGCATCTCTCCGCTCAGACAGTTGAACAACGTCGTTTTACCTGCTCCATTACGGCCCAACAAGCCATATATTTTTCCCTTTTCAAAAGTAAACCCTGCACCCTTAAGTACTTCTTTATCCTCAAACCGTTTAACAATATTATCGATGACTAAACGCAAATGAAGTTCCTCCATTCGATTTAAATAACTTATCACTTAATGTCTTACGAATAAGGAAGTGAAAAAGTCTCATATTCTATCCTACTAATCACTGACTTTTCGATACTTCTAGTTATTAACTAACATTTATTACATAAATATGTTATTGAATGTAAAAATTAATTTGTACCCATCAAATGTAGTTCCATACTGCTCATCAAAGTTGCCTTCTTTTGGTTATCTATTCGTAAGCGAATGCTTAGTTATCATTATCTATTCGTTCTTATACTAATATTACCGAGTAGTCATGAAAAAAGACACTAACGCACGATAAGTATGTATTGCAATATTGTGTACGGAAGGCGTATAGACATTATCGATAGGTAAAATAATTCTTTTGTTAACAGCACAACTTTATACATTATTTAGTAGTAAAATGATTGAGCCAGTTTTAGGAGGAGGATCATAATGAAAAAATACTTTGTAGGTTTTGTATGCGGAGTACTGTGTGCGAGTGCTTCAGCGGTCTATGCGAGCGATGCCATTAAAGCTACTCTTTTCCCTGTAAAATATGAAGTTAATGGGGTTAAAAGTGAATTGCAAGAAGGTTATCATACTTTAAAATACAATAATCGAGCTTATGTACCTATACGTTTTGCAGCAGAAAGCCTCAATTCTGTAGTAATCTACAATGATTCTACGAAAACTATCCGCATCGATAATGGATTTAACGTACATAGCATTGCTACTGATGTCAGAGCCGGATATATCAAAGCTGTTAAGACGGAGATTGGAAGTAAAATCACCGGTCAATTATATGCTGGTCAACAGTATTGGGATGCGCTTCGTAACAGCAAAATGATGGTAGAACCGACTAGTGTAGTGGACATTAAAGGCTATATAGCTTTTTATAATGATTCAAGTAAACTCATTGGAAAAGCACCTATATCAGTTACAAGCAATGCGAAAGGCGATCAATTAAAATCATTTGAAACGATAGCTAATTTTGACGCTTCAAATTATTCGTTTGCTACATTAGAGTATGTTTCACCTGAACCAATGAATATTTTCCTCCCTCCTCTACTTGATGTAACAGATAAATCCAAAACGATTGCTGTAGAAATCGAAAGAACAAAAAAGAGTGGAGATTTCACAAAAGTTAGAATTAGATTTGGTTTATTGAAGGAAGGTTCTTATCACATTGAGGCGGTTATGACCTACTTTGACGCAAAGGGAACGAAACTCGGAACTACTGATATTAATGCAAATGTGGAAGGTCCCATTAATGACGCCCCTGGTGAGGAAATGAACCTTCATGAATATGAAACGGCTGGTAAAGGTGACTTTAGTAAGGCAGCTTCTTTAGACGTTACCTTAAATAAAATCGAACCCATTAGTGCGAAAGAAATGTTAAATATCCCCGTTAAATAAAACGATATTTAGAACTAAATAGAAGGCTTGTATTCGTCCTTAAAGCATAAGTAAAAAAGACAAAGAGCAAATTTCTACTCTTTGTCTTATACTGTCGAGAAAGTCACCACAAGGTAGGTGACCTCTTCAGGGTCATAGTGGATTGTCAAAACAAAACTGAACAATATTTATAAGGGCAAGCTCCTTGCTTCAACAGTAGTAAACTAATCAAGTGTACCGTGATTTCTATGTGATTAAACCAATGAGCATAATCACTAAGTTCGACGTCAAGTTGCTGATATCGAGTACTTGAGCGCATTTTTGCGAATTACATTTACTTTCGTCCCACGATCAGTGAGACTTGCTTTAAACTGTCTTTCGCCAGCTCAAGACGCTGATTTTCATTCTGCAGAGTAAGAAGTTCATTTTCTCCTGTTGTTTGATTCTCCTTTATGGTAGATAAGCAAGATTTTCATCATTGCTCTATCCAACAATCTAAAGCAGAATCAATTAAGTCATTTTCACGAACACTAGACATCAGTAAGTTCTATAGGTACTATCGTTTCTTGATTCAATGCAATTATGAACATAATAAAAGTGAGTATTATAGAGGAGACAAAAAGTTGAGTGGCACATAGGTTGTGTGCTTGGAGTAGTCAGTAAGTGGATTTTGATAAAATAGCAAATTACTAAAGCTAATTTTGTAATTATTTTAAAAATGGTATGTTTTCAAGGTTAAACCCAGTTAATGAAACTATTAAATATATTAACCCAACAAAAGCGAATATAATCAGTAAGACATATCCATAATTTAGATTATTCCTTCTTCGTCTAACTCTCTTCTTTTTTGTTTTGTTCATTTGAATACCATCCTCAAAAGTGAAATTGAGATACCCCAAAAGAGGTATCTTTAGAAATTACTATTGTCATGAAGAAGAAGCAGTATCATTTTTAACATCAAAGAACAAAGATTTTGTTTGCTGCTGAAATGGAGTCATAGCCACCGTTAACAATAGTATATCTTCCAGTTGTATTCCCGTCAGTTACTTCAACATCATAATAACTACAATATCCCGATCCACAAGTAACAGTCCCTCCAGATACACTCATTGGCTGGGTCGTTCCAGGGGTAATCGGAATCTGTTTTGCGTGTTCTCATCTATACCATAAACCGACAATAACTCCTTTAATTAGGAAACTTTAACGGGAATTAGAGGCTCGGACACAGATTCTTTAGCAAATACAGTTGTTCCGCTTTAAAAGCAGAAGTTCATGAGTTGAAGCGACGACTCGGTCAAAATAGTACTAACAGTAGCCAGCCACCCTCCAGCGATGAATTTCGTAAACCGGTTAATCAGCGTAAGTCCAGGGTAAAAAAGGGGCTCCTAAAGGTCATCCTGGACACACACTTCTCTTCTCCGAATCTGTCACTCAACGTTGAATGTCAGTTGGTTTCCGTTATAACTATCACTACAAACTCATCCCCGTAACGACTCATCCAGCAAGCAGAACGCTTCTGCAACAGCATCTCTTGGAGCTGCGCTGTACCGATCACCAATCGCTACTTCGAAGAAGCATCCATCTTCAGCCCTATTCCGAATAATATGACTCAAACCTACACCGGTCTCTTCAGTAATTCGGATAACTATCGCTTCCAGCTCCTCTTTCTTAAGTTCAGAGTGAACATGGAACATATTAGACACAGGAACTTCTGGGAGCGTCTTTAGTGAGTGACAATTGTTATAGTACGAAGCTAGCTCTACTGCTTCTTTGTAGAACTGCTCCATTTTTGGCAAATTCTCAGTCATGTAATAGTCAGCTGGCACAATATACGGATATAAACCAATTAAATTGCCACCATGTCGCTGCTTCCATACCTTTGATTTCTCTGTAAAGCCGCGATCTCCTATTAGAACTGCTCCGGCAATTCCACCGATTCCCTTATATACCGATATATAAACGCTATCAAAAAGAGCACAAACCTCAACAGCGGATTTTCTATAGTAGGGCAACACTTCAAACAATCTTGCTCCATCCATATGCAGCTTTATGCCTCTTTCTCTGCACAACGCTGACATTTTCTCTAGCTCCTCATATTCCGGCAACTGACCACCGATTTCCCTCTGTGGCAGCTCCAGTAATACACAAGCTACATCATCCTTCAGGTCGAGTAAATCTTGAAGCAGCACTGGTCTAGTACTATCGGCTAACAAGATTGGCTCCAGATGATGTAGCTCCTTCAGCGCATCTTGCTCATGGAGTTCCAAGTGGCAGAAAGGATGATAAGCTACCTTCTTCTTCCCAACTTCATCGCTCCATATACGAAGCGCAATTTGCTGGGCCATCGTACCACTCGGGAAAAATATGGCTGATTCCTTACCAACCATACTAGCCATGCGCTCTTGAAAATCATCTATTACAGTACCTTCTCCGTATATATCGCTATCCAAATCACCATCAACTTGCTCGAACACTTCTTTCAACACCTGCATATTTCTTTTTCTTTGCCCGATTAGTGGGTAACTGGCCTTATTGTAAACTTCCATTAACGTTTTTTGCTGTTCCATAACAAATCTCACCTCTACTTTGCAGTTATAATAGTATAGTATCAACGTCACCTATTTTTTGGCAAGTAATGCTTAACCTATCAGAATCGATGCGTAAATAATTACAGTTAGGAGTTTTTCAATTGATTGACGTTAATGAACTAGCAGGACATTTTGCCAAAAATGTACTGACACTACACGGCGTTTTTCATGCTGTACTTTCGCCTAATAACACCTTCTATCCATATACAGCAATTCGACCTATTCCTACCGCTGGCTTTGTGTTTGTCGTAAGAGGTTGTGGCTTATTTATTTTCAACGAAACGACCTATGAATTAAATGCGGGAATGGTTGTACATGGCAGTAAAGGTATGAGCTTGACCATGCAAACAGGGCAATCTGAACTGGAGTATTATCTCGTTAGATACTCCAATTCAAATGATCTTACAATGAACGAACATTCGACTTCAGATTTCCTACAATCACATTTTGTCATAGAGCCTGCCTTGAGCCCACAAATAACAGAGCTGATTCGTCAGCTTCATGAATCCTATTATACCTCTGGCAATATGGCACTACTTCGCAGCAATTATTTGTTTAATACTATTCTTCATGAAACGTTCTCCAACTATTTAAACAACTTGCAAGGCAAGAGCAAACATATTTGTGAGAGAGCCAAGGTCTATATCCACAATCACTATATGGATGAATTAAGTTTGCAAAAGCTTGCGGAGCAACATGGTATTACTAGTAAAGCCTTCTCTTATTTGTTCCACAAGTATACGGGGGTATCCCCTATCCAATATGTCATTCAGCACCGTATGAAAAGAGCAGAAGAACTGCTGACTACAAGCAATTTTACAATCAAGCAAGTGGCCGCTAGTGTCGGTTACGATGATGCTCTCTATTTCAGTAGACTGTATAAAAAACATTACGGATATGCACCTAGTCTCGCGTTAAGAAATTAGTAAATAATCCATATCTTCCTTGATTTCCGTCTATTCCAAGCCAATAATTCCTATGCTATATTTTGTTGGTAATGAAAATCATTCTTAAGGAGCGACATCTATGTTTGTTTCAAAAAAGAAAGTAACAGCTCTCGTCCTCACACTATTTATGGCAATAACTTTTACATCAGCATGCGGGAACGAGGGACAATCCAATCAGAAAAGCACAAATAAAAATGCAGACGTAAAAGGCCCGGCAACTATCGTTGTCACTTATTTCCCATATGCAGATCACCTCATTGCACTAGGACAAGTTGACCGACTTGCTGGGGTTGTTAATTTAAAATCACTGCAAAACTTCAAAGTCTATGATTCCTACTTAGAATCAGGAAACATTGTAGATTTAGGGGAGCAAGTCTCGCCAGAGCATATTGCTTCACTTAAGCCGGATCTCATTATCGTATCGCAAAATGACAAGCAACATGTTGAACAACTTTCAAAAATAGCTACAACTGTAACGGTGGAGGCAACATTAGATTGGCAGGAAACAATAGTAGCGGTAGCTCGTGCTATCGGAGAAGAAGCTGCAGCTGAACAATATATTACTAAATTTCAAGCTTTACAGAATGAAACTGCTACTGTTATTGAGAAATCAGGAGTAAAAGGTAAAACTGCTTTGTTCGCAATGCCATGGGAAAAAAGCTTCAATTATTGGGGAAGCACTCGTATGTCTTTATACTACGAAAAGCTGGGATTCAAACCTGTCGACGATTTAGAAAAAGTAGGCGAAATCTCGCTGGAGGGTATTTATGCGCTTAATCCAGACTATATTTTTATAGGCAAAGATTATGCGAATGCGAGCGAAATCAAGTTAGAAGACTTGGGGAAAAGCGCTATTTGGAATTCTCTTGATGCAGTAAAAAACAATAAAGTGTTCGAAGTTGATACTGAGATACTCGGACCACTCGCAATGGGACAATATAAAGGATTAGAATATATGAATCAATTATTTTCGGGAACAACGTCAAAATAAGATGAGCTTCGGCTTACGCATTAACAATCAGCTGCAATAAACCTGACAACCTACTCCTTAAACTATGAGCTTTAAGATAGTCTTAGCTTAAGGAGTAGGTTTCTTTTTGTAATACTCTCTTATATTTAGGTTGTCATGACACTCTGCTAGAATCAACATCAAAAGATCAGCATCCAGTGATTCGCCATTTAAACATCAATTGCCTTACCTGTTCTAATCGCAAACGCATAATCGTCTCGCTCGTTTTCTTCCGCTCTCTGAGCCGCAGCTTCCCAATCATAGGCAATTGCATTAAGTTCAAAAACTTTGTTGTCGCACAAATCAGCTGGAGTGCAATCATACTTTGGTTTATAGGAACGTTGTGTGGATATCTACTTCTTCTCCTTATTGGCAAAAAGCTTATTTCATATTTACGATAATGAATTCTGTGCTATTTGTACCTTCTTTATTCCATACTCACTTCTTCGTCAGTAAAGCCTCTGCCTCTCTTATACTATCTTTTAGCCAGATCGGCGCATTGGAATGGTTAAGTATTTCATCCGTTTTCATCCAATAGACAGCATCAACTTCATCCGGGCTTTTTGCATACGGCTCACCTTTATCAAACTCACAGAGGAAAACAATATCTATCACTTCACCGCCATTGTCTAATGAGAAAGAGGTGTTTCTCACAAATGTCATCTTGTCTTTCACCTCGACTCCCACCTCTTCTAGCAGTTCCCTTCTTAATGTTCTTTCTAAAATATTTGTTGAATTTCCCTCATGTTCTACTGTACCTCCGACAAGAGAAAGTAGTCCCCCACCATGCTCCTCTTTCACACTACGTCCAATGATTAGCCACTTATCCTCTTTGAAAACTGCTCCTTCTACATTTACATAAAACATACTCCAACCCCCTCGATTATAATAATATGTAAATAGTATAACTGATTCGTTCAGGAACAAAAATGCAAAGAGCCATCCAAATAGAACGGCTCCTTTTCTACATATCTCAAATTATTTTAGAGAATCATACGCGATAATATGAAAGTACCCAGCATACGCCATTCCGGTCGGTGACGACTCCCAGCAG
Organism: Paenibacillus sp. L3-i20; assembly: GCF_022180385.2. Taxonomy (GTDB): domain Bacteria; phylum Bacillota; class Bacilli; order Paenibacillales; family Paenibacillaceae; genus Pristimantibacillus. The sequence goes on along the minus strand of NZ_BQME02000001.1, from coordinate 2,663,011 downwards.
CCCGTTGAATGGAGCTTCATATGCTTCCGTAAACCCTCTACATGCAAATCAGCATTTAATACTTCTTTCCCTTGCTTACGTAAAATAGTGATTTCTCCCCCAAGCACGCTTTGATAATATTTAATTTCTTCTTTGCAATTCTCCACTGCATTCTATGAAACTACTCTCTATTACTCTTTATCCATAGTACGTACCATAAACACCTGTTTAATCGTTGTTTTAAATCCCATTTTACCCAATAAAACATTCAGAAGTTGATTTGATTCACGCAAGTTAAAAACTTTTCGTTTGCATAAATAGTCTAGCGGAGCGAACAATTCACCAAGTACTATTGTATAAATCATCTCCGCGTCATTATGTCCGGGAAGCACTTCACATTGATAAAGTGTAATATCAATTAATTGGCCCTCTTTATCGTATCCACGTTTATACAAAGCGTAACCGACAACCTCACTTCCTTGCTTAATAATTAGTGACTCCCCTTCCTTCATACTCTGCCACCCGGTTTGCCAAGGAGATAGCCGCTGGTAAAAAGATATCTCGTTCACATCACGAGGTAATCCTTTCGTAATGGTATATGAATGGTGATCGAGTTGTTCAAATAACGTACTGCTCATTGGACACTCATGCTGTAAGAGCACTAATCGATCCATAATTTCGTAGCCAACATGCTCATAAAGCTTGATCGCAGGCTCATTCTGATCCAAAGCTTCGAGTGTTGCTATATCCACCCCTTGTTCACGATACAACTCCAAGTTTTTCAACATGAGCTTTTTGCCAATAGCTTTTCCTCTGTAGGTTGGAGCAATAGCCGTGCCGCCATTCCAAGCTATTCTCTTTCCATTAATGTCACGGAAACCATTTAGAACAAATCCTGCTGGCTCATCTCCCACATAAAAAACAAGCGAGTGCTCTAAGGAAAGTCCCTCGTTTATGGTTCTTCTCATATAAGCCTCTAGAGTAATCGTCATCGGTAAAGAATACCCTTCAAACCCAAGATTCCAGATTCGAACAGCTTCGTCAAAAGATAGTTCACTAACTTTCCTAAACGAAATTACCATACGTGTACACCTCCATGATGCATATTTATGAATATTAATTGAGTACAAAACTGTCATTTATCCGATATTGGTATATTTTTGAATGGAGTAATAAATCCAGCACTCAAATTTTCTACTCCTGTAATTAATTCTCCTGCTGTCGGATATTTATTAGATTCGATCTCTTCGCTGATCGTATCAAATCCATTCCACCCCAGTAGCATAAAGCAATCACGCATATATGTAAGAGGAGAAAGACTGCACGAGGCAAAGTATAATACTTGGACAATAAAACTATCCACACGTACACTTTTGGAATTTGAGCGGCAATGAGTAGCGCCAACGAAAATAAGGTCACGGCTAAAACAATTTTACTAACTGAATTAGCTCGATTTTTGTTCGCATAGTAGGTTACCGCTAGAATTAAGATTCCCCCCAATACTGCGAATGCTCCCCATATCATCGAATCACTGATTGTACCTACAATATTAGGACCAAGATACTCCGTTAGTATATTTATTTTGTGTACGATTGGCACATACAACATTCCAACTATAATAGACATAACAGCTGCTGATCGAATTATTGTGAAATCGTAAAAGCCAAACAAGTTAATTCGTCTTCGCTCTATTTCTTCCTTAATGGAATGAAATATTACTATCGCTGACCAATAAGACAGCACGATCAAAATAAAATGAAGCAAAACTACTAACAATGAAAACCAAGGACGAACCATTAATCCAAACAACGTCCAGCTGAAAATAGCAGGGATTTGTGCAGTAATAAACAACAGCATTGAAAAAAGAGCTAGTCCCAAAATAATAAATCTGACATGGTGAGAACGAAAAATGTTGATAAAAAAAGAACCAACTAAAACGACAAACCCTCCGTCTAACGCATACGCACTCCATACTTGCATTGCATATTTAACATCCATAAATTCATGACCAAAAAGTTCGAAAGATAAAAAGAAGTCGAGTCCTATTGGAGAATAGATCAAGCCCATCAATGTTAACAACAGGGCTGATGCTATGATTAGGCTTTTAATACGCAATGTGGATGTGTTCACGATAAACCCTCCATTTACAAATCATTCTATTATCGCAAGAAATACTCATAGTAAGCACCTTGAAAGAGTAAGACGATCTCTCCGATTACCCCAATACAAAAAAACATGAAATAGTAAGTAGCCGAGGATATCTCTTTGTTAAATAGCTCTTTAAAAGCTTGAATAAACAATCGTTCGAATTTAAACCAATTCAGAATCCAGCCGATCAGGAGAAACGTAAGGATTGCCATAATCTATCTCTCACCCCCATTTACCTTATAACTCCCGTAGAAAGTTTATCTAAAATAAAATAGTTATACGATCAATTAGTTGAGTTTCATCTAGATTATTTCCTATTGTTACCTCAAATACGCCGTGTATATTACTTTTTTATTCGCTGCGTCCACTCTTTTCTTTTTCACAAACCGTGTGCTGCTCTTTCTTTTCGTTTTTGATAATCAAAAATGGATTGATAAAATAATTGCTCGTTAAAGTCCGGCCACATTTCATCAGTAAACCATAATTCAGCATGAGCTGATTGCCATAATAAAAAATAATCTATTTATCCTTAATCATTTCTTTAAATGATTTCAATTTAGTTTGAGCTCGTCGATACATCATATAATCAAATAAATTTGCTATACATATGATACCGAGCACTATCAATAACATCGGCATGAATGCCACTTTATTGTCTATTGTACTGCCTGTGATCAACAAAAAGGATGCCATAATTAACGTAGTAACTACTAATGCAATCAAGTTATTTATAAAGAAGTACGTTCGAGAATTTGCCATCCTAATTGGAAGTATTGATGTTAGCCATTCCGTAATAAAACCAATAATGAACCCCACACTTCCGCTCGCCAATACCGTCAACACTTTATACGTGATCAACACTTCAGTATCATCATACAACTGTATGACAATGCCTATGAATAGACCAATAAAAAATGATTTTATAACATTTTGCAAATGAATATTCTCCATCATTGTTCTCCTATATTTTGAGTGTGTTTCTTAACTTTTTTGAATATATTTTCGATACTTCTAGTTCAACGTTATTATCCATTCTGAGTACATATCTGGAGTTGAACCAAGGAATTATTTCTTTTACATGCAGCAAATTAACAAGTTGTGATTTGTTAATTCGTATAAATCCTTTTGCTGCCCATATGTTCTCGTAATATTGTAACGTTTCTTTGATCCGATAATGATTAGACTTCGTATATGCCATAATGCCATCCGGACCTGCGTCTAAATATAAAACATCCTTTGGTTCAATTACTGCAAATTTATTATCACTTAAACCTGTAACAGTATTCATAACATGTACGTCATCTCGTATGCCAGACACCAATAACTTAATCACATTCATGTAATCAATCGCATCAAAAACAACACAAATCTTTTCATTTGGAATATCATATCCCTTTTCAACTAGTACCAACTCACTGTCTTGCACAATTTCTATTTGGTATTTGGATAATTCTTGTTTTACTTTTTCATAAACTTTATTTGAACACAATAATTGGACCATCATGTGTCTCCTATTTACATCTTTTATAAATCAACTTCCAACTTTTATCCTATCATATATCATTCTTATTTTTACTAATTCTTGTAATCCTTTTTCCGCAAAACCAAGTGACCCCAAATTAGCAATAAAAAAGGTATCCTTTTCTTTGTCATATAAGACATAAGTCCCTGTAGCCCCGACACCGCCATAAACATCCGTCATTGAGCCTAATAGAAATGACAACTCGCTAAAGTCAAAATACATCATGCCCATTCCATAATAAATCCCTTTATCGTAGCGGTGAGTAAAGTCAGTCATCTCTCTATACACTTCATCAGATAGAACATCCCCATTCTCTAAAGCTCTCATGAACGTTAACAGATCCTTCATTGTCGTAACAACTCCTCCGCCTGCCCAATCAACCGATAATGCATTTTTGCCGCTATAGTCAATGCCATTAATATATACCCCAACAATATCAACCGGCTCGTCTTGATAAAACATTAGATAACTATCAATCATGCCCAAAGGCTCAAATATTTTTTCTTCTAAAATAGCTGAATAAGATTTCCCCTCAATCGCTTCCAAAATAAGTCCTAGCAATATATATCCAGTATCAGAATAATAAAATTGTTGCCCTGGTTTGCCTATCGGATCTTGGTTTTCCCTAGTAAATGCAATCAGCTCTTCTGGAGTAAATAAAAGATCTGGATTAGAAGCAATCATTTCTAATATAGGTTTCCCGATGTGTACCGGACCTTCGAAATAATCAGCTACTCCTGAAGTATGACTAAGCAACTGTTTTAATGTTACCTGATCGCTATAATCAGTACCGTCTATCATAAATAGTCCCTTAAGAATGTCCTCATCTAACCACATATTAATTTTATCATCAAAGCTGATTTCACCTTCGTCAACTAACATACCAAAGACAGTAGCACACATTGTTTTGCCAATGCTGGCTGCATGATATTGACTATCGACGTGGACAGGCTGATCTGAAGATCGGTTTTTAGTACCTACTGCAAATTGTTCAAAATAGCCTGTTTGGTTTGAATAGATGGTCAATAGTACGCTAGATAACGATTCATTTTTTTCAATTATTTTCGTTAATCTATTTTCAATTTTTTCATTAACAACCTCTTTAGATATTGGTCGATTCATAAAAAGTAATACACCAAATCCAATTGCAACTAAGACGAATAACCCAACCACTATTCTAAGTACTTTTTTCATATAAACCACCTTTCGAATCCTGTACATTTCATACATTAATCTAAGCGATGGTTTAAAATTTAGGAACGCTTTTACACTAAGCGGACAGAATTAATGGTTAAGACGACTTTTTTGTGGTCTAACCATGTACAGTAAAGCCTAAACAATTTGCATAAATACACCTTCTGGAGATTTTGAACATAAAAATACATCGCCAAGGCAAGAAGCCTATATAACGATGTATTCATTAAACACATATTTCTACGCTGATGAAATCTTCATTACTAAGTATTTAATCATATTCCAGTTGTTTCAATAAGGAATATGCAATTAAAAATTGATAGACGGTGTTAGCGGCTTCAGCACGTGTAAGTTCTTTTGTGGGCCTAAAATTACCATCTTTCGCATTCAACACACCTAACCCCACAGCAAGCGCTGCATCCTCCTTCTTACTTATCATTTTTTCATCTTTAAATTTTATTTTTATTGTTTTCTTATATTCATCCCAGAACACATCATCGAGTGCTCTGATCAAAAAGCTAGCTAATTCTTCTCTCTTTATAAGACGATCCGGATAAAACTTTGTTTCCTTATTATCAATTAGTTCATAATGCTGTGCTAGAGCCACATAAGGATAATACATCATTCCAGTTGTTCCCACACATCAGAATTAACTTTTCAGCAAGGAGAAAAGCTGTTATGATAGTGGCTGTCTGCATCGGCAGACGCGGTTCGTAACCATCCCGCGTTAACAAAACTAAGGAGGATTTTTTGTTATGTTTAATTTATTTTGGGGCGTGCTGTTTATGCTCGTCCACTTTGGACTTTTTTTGCTATGCTTCCGCATGTTCGGCAAAAAGGGACTGTACGCTTGGATCGGCTTTGCCACAGTTATCGCCAATATCCAAGTAACAAAAACGATTGATATGTCAATCGGCACATTCGCCATCGTGATGACGTTAGGCAATACGATCTATACGTCCATCTATATGACGACAGACTTGCTCAATGAAAGATACGGCCAGCAAGCCGCTAAGCGGGCTGTCTGGTTTGGTTTCTTCACGCTCATTGCTTCAACTATTTTGATGCAGATGACACTCGCCTTCATCCCGCAAGCCGAGGACTTTGCACACGAACCTCTGACGGCTATCTTCGGTTTTCTACCGCAGGTTGCAGCAGGAAGCATGTGCGCCTACTTTGTTAGCCAGTTTCTAGATGTACGGGTATTCAGCTATCTTAAGCAAAAATTTCCCGTACGCAACCAGTTCTGGATACGTATCAATGGCAGCTCTCTTATCAGCCAGTTTGTCGATTCCTTAGTGTTTTGTACAATTGCGTTTTATAAGGTGCACTCTTTCGATATTTGGATACAAATATTCCTGACTACTTATTTGCTTAAACTGCTTATTTCCTTCTTAGCAACACCAGTACTATACTGGGCAAGAAATATGAAGGTACAGGAAGACTGAGCCGTGCGTACAGTATCTGAGAATTAGTTCTTACTTAAGGGGCCCAATGGCTCCTTTTTTACGTTTAAGGCTCATTTAACCAAAATAAGTACAAACATTGATCTGCACAGGTGCGCAAACAACCTTAGGCACATGAGCTAACTCCATCGGAACTTATACAGTAAATGCTTAGAAAATGTGACCAATATAATTGGACATCAAAAAGCCCGGACATTTTTCACGTCCGGGCGAAGCTTTAGACTTAAGTCTTATGAACCTAAGCTTTATAAGTACTAACGAGAATTTTAGCTTGGCTCTTATCGTTAGTTAGGGCATTGAATCCCTCTTCAACGATATCGTCCAAGGCAATTTTTTTAGTAATAATTGATTTAACGTCCAGTTTCCCAGAAGCTATCATAGCGATAACTTCTTTATATACATTTCGGTAACCGATCGTTGCCATTAGGTTCGCTTCTTTGAGTGTAAGTTGCATAATATCGACTTTGATTGGCTGCGGAATAATGGACTCAATGACTACCTGTCCAGTTTTGGCAATGGAAGCGAGTGCATTATTCACGGTCACTTCTGCCCCAGCACATTCAAAAGCGATATCGACACCGCCACCAGTTTCAGCTTGAATTCTTTCTACAAGGTTTACTTCCTCAGCCGCGTTAATTATAGTGGTAGCACCGATCTCAAGAGCTTTATGCAAGCGCTCATTCGATACATCCACCGCATAAATATGAGAAGCCCCAGCTGCTTTTGCGCATTGGATGGTCAGGAGACCGATCGGACCAACTCCGTATACAGCTACCGTGCTTCCTACTTTCATCTGACTGAGCTTAACAGCATGGAAGGCAACAGCAGTCGGTTCGATGACCGCAGCTTCTTCAAGCGTAATGTTGTCTGGCAACTTATGAACCATATGCGGATCAACGAGAGTGTACTCTGTGAAACCACCATTCGAATGCAAACCAACGAATCCCATTTGGTCACAAAGATTAGGCATCCCTTTCAGGCAGGAATTGCAATTGCCGCAACGGATAACTGGCTCAATTGTTACCCGATCTCCAACTGAAAATCCGACAACCCCTTCGCCAATTTCGTGAATAAAGCCTGCGAACTCATGACCGAGGATCAGAGGGGCCATCTCTCCAGTTACAGGATGAGGTTCGTCTACTTGAACGACCGGAGCTCCGTGGTACGCATGCAAGTCGCTTCCGCAAATGCCTGTCCATGCAACCTTGACCTTTATTTTCCCAGGCTTAATAATTGGTTCTTCACTATTCTCAACACGAATATCGTGCTTACCATACCATACCGCAGCTTTCAATATAAACGACTCCTCTGCAGGGATTATATTACATAACAATTTTAACATGTTCACTTTTTTCAGTATAATTAAAGCTATTGAACTTACTTAAGTAGAACTGAAGGTGACTTTCGTGAATTTGGAACAATTGCATCATATCGTTGAGACAGCAAGACTTAAATCATTAGCTAGAGCTGCCGAGTCGCTCCATATTTCGCAGTCGGGTCTCAGTCAATCGATTACTGCTTTCGAGAAAGATATCGGATATCCAATCTTTAAACGCTCCCGTCTTGGCGCCGAGGTCACGCCTCCAGGTAGCAGAATCATCCATCTCGCTTCTGAGATTTTGGAGTTATTTGAAGAAATGAAAAGTGAAGCACAGAATCATATACAGATGCTCAACCGTAAAATCTCCTTAGCAGGAATCCCCGGCGTGATGGGAGCTTTCATCCAGTTGGCAGCACATTTGAAGCAACATTACCCAGAAATGACAATTGAAATTTCCGAGTTAGGAACCTTGGACAGTATTAAGGAGATCGAGGAAGATCGCTTAGATGCCGCCTTCATTGCTATGAATCACAGTTTACTCGTTTCCTTGGCTCCCTATTCCTTTCAACCGATTTCAGAGGGAAAAATGATTATAGGCGTCGGAAAAATTTCTTCACTTGCTACGTACTCCTCCATTTCTCCTGAAGAGCTGAAAAAACAGGACTTCGTGCTGTACAACGATGATTTTGTACACTGGTTTATCGAAGATTTCGAAAGACAATACGGGAAAGTAAACGTTCTGTTCTCTTCGAATAATGCGGATGCAGTAAGCCGTGCGGTGATCGAAATGACCGCTGTTACTGTGGGGCATGAATATACATTCTATGAGCATCCGCTCGTTCAGCAAGGAGAGATATTACCACTTGTGCTGGACAATTTCCAACAGAGTCCAGTTGCATTTGGGTGGCTAATCGGGAGGAAAAAGCGTTCTCCGTTGCTTGAGGAATGTTTGGATTTTTTCGATCAAATTCGTGACAACGACGGTAGTTAGGCATCAAAGTAATACAGAAACAGTACTAAATTAACGAAGTTTCAAGAACAGAAAAATACATCGCCGGACAAGTGTCTCATACGGCGATGTATTGAGATCAAAGAAAACTCATGGCTTCAATAAGTTCTTCCCCTTCTATTTATCCGAGCAATGTGCACTTAGCACAATTTACAATTGTTAATAGTTCTCACTTATTATTCTTATATGGGGTAGGTATTCATATATTAGTCTCTTTTGATAATGCCTCAAGTCAAACCTTTATAAGGTTTCTCAATTTTACCTAGAGGGACTGTGATGAACCTGTTTCTATCTTCTTTTTGCTGATCATTGACTATGATCGATTCCAAAAAATCCAATAAATTGTTTACATTTTACAATGCACAAATTACAATATATCAAATCAATAACCGATAAGGAGCTAATATTGTTCTGAACTAAGCATATTGCTACCGAGGGGAGATCGAATTTCTATGAATATAGCCGTCAAGTTGATGCAAAAATTCAAAGACAGCGATAACCAAAATAATCTGAAAGTCTATCAGGACAAAGCCGAGATCATTAGGAAACGGAATTTGGAAGCATGGGACGATCAAGAACTTCAAGCGGAATCTCTCCGACTGCAAAAAGAAGCAAAATCAGGTACGCCTGTGGACGAGCTGCTTATCGATGCTTTTGCGTTAGTCTGCGAGGCAGCGAAGAGAACACTCGGATTACAGCCTTACGATGTCCAGATCATGGCCGCCATCGCTCTACACGAAAGAAATTTGATCGAGCAACATACCGGTGAAGGAAAAACGCTTTCTGCTGTTATGCCTGCTTATCTAAATGCTCTTACCGGAGAAGGTGTTCATGTTCTGACTTTTAACGATTATTTGGCGAATCGAGATGCCGATTGGATGGGCCCGATCTATCGCTTCCTCGGTTTAACCGTAAACGCAGTTCAAGCAGGCATGAGCTTGTCCGAGAAACGGGAAGCATACGCCGCGGATATAACCTATGTTACAGCCAAAGAGGCGGGCTTCGATTATTTGCGCGACACGATTGTTCTAGAAGAAGTCGATACCGTGCATCGTCCATTCCACTACGTCATCGTTGACGAAGCGGATTCACTGCTTCTCGACGAAGCAAGGGTTCCGCTAGTCATCGCTGGCGAGCCGGGCTCTTCCGGTAGCGACGACAACGACGGCATTCCTTTCGCAGAAGTGGCTCGGCAGCTCGCGCAAGTAGATTATTACGAATTCGACGAGTTCCAGCGGAACGTTTACTTGAATGAAGTGGGCTCTGCGAAAGCGGAATCGTTGCTGGGATGCGGCAATTTGTACGATAGCCATAATAGTCATTTGTTAATGTCGTTAAATTGCGCGCTTCATGCGGAATTGTTATTGAAAAAAGACGTCGATTACATCGTCCGTGACGGTAATATCGAGCTGATCGACGAATATACCGGCCGTGTGGCTGAGAATAGGCATTTGCCGGATAGGCTGCAAGCCGCGCTTGCGGACAAAGAAGGGCTTCAGCCCTTAGCCGGCGGGAAAATTCTCGGTACGATCACCCTTCAACACTTCCTTAGCCTATATCCGAAGATTTGTGGAATGACGGCTACTGCGCATGCTTCCGCAATGGAATTCGAAGAAATTTATAGCCTGCTAGTCGTGCAAATTCCGCCAAACCGACCAAACATACGGCTTGACCATCCGCACCGGATTTATTCCCATAAAGAAGCCAAGCTTAAGGCGCTTGTACAAGAAATCTCATCCGTCCATGCGACAGGACGTCCGATTCTTATTGGTACGTCAAGCGTCGAGGAATCTGACATGCTGGCGGATGCGCTAGCGGTTGCTGACGTACCTTGCTATGTTCTGAATGCGAAAAACGACGCAAAAGAAGCTGAGATCATTGCCAAAGCGGGAGAAATCGGCGCTGTGACGGTGTCTACGAATATGGCGGGACGAGGCGTCGACATTCGGCTCGGCGGCGGCAAACCTACCCAAGCAGAAGTTGTTGCCAAGCTGGGCGGGTTGTACGTGATTGGAACACATGTGAACGAATGCGTGCGGATCGACAACCAACTACGCGGGCGTTCTGGCCGCCAAGGCGACCCGGGAGCTTCCGTGTTTTTCGTAAGCTTGGAGGACGAGGTTATCCTTCAGTTCGGCAGCGATAAAGCGATTCGAAAACTTAGACAGGATGAGGCTCTCGAAGAGTCAGTGCTTCGCAGTAAAATCGCGCATATTCAGCGCGTTATTATGGGCCAAAACTTCGATATCCGTCGGGAACTGAACAGTTATTCGGATATGGTGGAGGATCAGCGGCGAATTCTACATGAAGAGCGGCTCAGAATTTTGAAAGGCGAAGAGCCAATGAGCCCTTCGGAGCAGCGGGTACGGCTTTTTTATATCGACGAGTTCTGGGCTGACCATCTGGCGTACGTTTCTTACATTCGCGAAGGCATCCACCTGGAGGGCCTTGCTAGCCGCAATCCGATCGATGAATTTCATACACAAATCACCCAAGCATATGAGCAAATTCCGGCTAATATAGATAATAAGTCCGCGAATATGCTCGAAAAGCTCGCAGGTTCGAATGATCCGGCGATGTGGGAAAAGTTCGGTCTGAAGAGCCCTACTTCCACTCGGACTTATATTATCAATGATCAATTTATCCAGAACAAGCGCAGCTCATGGACCGCAGGGACGATATTCGCTTATTGGGGTCGCAAGATTTTGAGGCCGTTATTCGGGTGGGAAAAATTTTGATGTAGCGTAGCTTTTTCAAAGATAATCGCGTTGCCCCCACTGCAACAGTAACACGCAAACGATTAACTTCCACTGTAATCACCATAATCACCATTTTGTAGAATCCGTGTTGACTTCAGCGATGCTGAGCACAACACAAAGAAGTACATCGCCACTTGAGCGATGTACTTCAAACCGCAACCTGTATTCCCGTTTAAGGCTTCTCTTCGTCCCCACCGCAATCGGGTTTTCCTCTTTGCTAATCCAATCGCTCCAGCTATCGCATTCTTCCAGAAAGTACTTTGCCCTATCTAAACACCCGCACCTTTTTCTTGATGATATACAAATACTTTATTTTTTCCTGAGTTTTTAGCTTTGAATAATTTTTTATCGGCATAATTAATCGTTTGCTCTAACGTATATTTGTTTGTATTTAGGTTGGCTCCCCCTATACTTACGGTAACAGGAATAGGTATCCCTAGAGCTGATATTATAACTGCGTTCTCCACATTTTTTCGGATATTCTCTGCTTTTTGAATACATTGCTCCAACGTTTCATCGGGAATTCCCACCATAAATTCTTCCCCGCCATATCTGCCTATCCTATCCTTTTCTCCTATACTAGCTTGAATCAGATCGGCCACATGCTCTAGCACCCTGTCACCTTCCTGGTGACCGTAAACATCATTTGTTTTCTTGAAATTATCCACATCAATCATCAAGATACATAGCTTTCTGATTGTATTCTTGCTTTCTTGAAGTTGCTCGTACATGTTGATTGTTTCTTTAAATAACTCTTTTCTATTAAAAACTTTGGTTAACACATCATATTTAGAAGCATATTCAACTTCCTTATATAATCTAGCATTCTCTAACCCAATCGCTAAATAATTTGATAAGGTCTTTAATGTACTTAAGTCTTTTAAGTTAAAAAAATCTTTCTTATATGCTTGAGTACTTAGTACCCCTATTACCTTATCTTTCAAAATAATAGGTACAAATATAAGAGAATAAGGTATTGTCTCTATTACGTACTCCCTTTTCAATCTTATCTTCTCTAAGTATTCTTTGAAATTTTCAAAGTAACTGCTGTATTCCTTTTCAATATCCTTAACAACGATTTCCTGCTTGTGCTTGACACAATATGACCAAAAGCTGTCTTCTAAAATTGACATAGGGCCTTTGACCACACGTTGTCCCTTCTCGATAGCTAATTCACTGTAAAGAATCCCTTCCGCTTCGTCATAAATACCTATTTGAACAATATCTGCTTGGATCAAATTCTGTATTTCTTTGGCGACAATATTAAAGATACTTTCCTTGTCCAAGTTTGACAAAATATTTTGACCCACACCATTTAATGCTTCAGTTTGATTAAAGAGAAACTTGTAAATTTTCCCCTCTTCCTCTTCTATTTTTCGATTCAGCATTTCCATACTCTCAGCACTTCGAATAGTCTGCATTTGTTTTTCTAATTCCATATGTTTTTCTAAATACGCGTAGGCTTGTTCATAATTTCCCAGTCCTTTAAATCCTTTGCTCATATTTAAATACACTTTATTTAAATTCCTTATAGAATTGGCCTTGTCTATCTCCTCTTCTACTTGTTGCAGCTTATCAACCGTCTCTTTAAATCGACCTTGTACCAAATCTAGCTCCGCCCAGTATAATAGTGCATCTTGAAGAAACAGTTGCGCTCCTACTACTTTCGCCATTTCTACACTTTTGACAAAGTATTCTTCTGCTGTAACGTAGCACCCTTTAGTCGCATAAATATGTGCCATTTCTTTTAACACATTGGGCACCATTTTGGGAGTATATTCTTCTGCTAACTCTAAAGCCTTCGTTATATACACGATCGCCTGATCTGGATCGCCCAGATGGTTGCAACATTCAGCTTGATTAATGTAACAAACCACTTTAAAAGACATACTATAAACACGAGGTGTACTTACGATCTGATCTAATAGCTCTTTTGCATTTTCATACTCATCGATTTCCATATAGAGTGCTGCAAGATTCATTTTGATTTGAGTTATTCGCTCGTAGTTACCCACTTTTTCTGCTAGTTCTATACCCTCCATACCAAGTTCAATAGCTTTGGAAGTTTTTTGTTGTACCGAATAACCGCTTACAAAAGCACCGATAGTCGCCAATTGGCCATCTATATTGTTATTTTCTTTAAAAATATGATAAGCCTCTTCAAAAAGAGTGATCGCCGTTTTAAAGTCTGTCAAATCATAATATAACCAACCTTTATTATAAAGAATCCATGGGTACGCACAGGTTAACATATTATTTTCTCTTACAAATGTAATAGCTTCCTCGTAGGCTTCTAATGCAACTTTAGACTCCGTATCTTTTATTTTTCCACATATTTTAATAATGTAATTTTCATCATCTTTCAACTTGCCCAGTTCTTTGTTTAACTCCTCCAGCGCCAGCGACATTTCATCTTCACCTAATTTCTCAATTATATTTATCTTGAACCCTTATATAATCTCAATAAGCGACTTTACCCACTTGGAGCAGCGAGGAGGTGCAAATAAAAAGATGGCATTACATATCATTAATAGACATTTTGAATGTTATGAAATAATCAAAAATCATGTAATCCGGTTATCGAACTTTTTTATGAATGAAAAATGGACTAGTTCACTATATTATAATGAATAATTAGGAAGTGGTGTAGTGTTTTGCCTGTAGGAGAGAGCATTATTTTCGTTGAGCATCATTAGCGCGCTAGAATCCAATCCTGTAAATCCTTTTAACTATATCCCCACCCACCACTTATAAGCAATCTAGGACGACTCCACCAAAAATTTGCTTCACTTGTAAAACGGTTCCCATATCACTCTAAGGACGAACTAAAAAAGGCATCCGATTCTGATGCCCTTCATCTATTTGCTATTTCACTATCGATCACACAGCAACCAACGTGTGTAAAGTGATTCGAGATCCTCCTAATCCCCTTTTATAGGGAACCTTAGAACAGTTTTCATTTTATTGATTTTTATCATATTCATTAATCAATTCGACTAAATATTTATAATTCCCCTCTGTAATTCCAAAAGTATTTGTCGGATTTTTTTGATAAAATTCTTCTGTAAATTTTATCGTATCATCGGATACTTGATTTGCCCCAAGAATGTTCTCCTTCCAATATTGAATACATTTAATTGTTTTCTTTTCTTTTAAAGACAATTTATGCTCCAAGCAAAAATTCAAGTCTTTAATAAAATCATTCCAACCTTTTATATTGAAGATAAAATTTGTATCTTTTTTCCGTGCCAAGTTTTCAATCTGTAATTTTGATATTCTAGTATCATTTGTTATTTGTGAAAAAAACGGAAGAATATAAGGGGTTATATTCTGTTTTTCGCTAACCTGCTCTTCAAGACTGGACAATCGCATTAAACGTAATTGTAAATCTGTAATTGCAGTCTCAATCCTCCGTTTTTCTTCTTTAATAAAAAGCCGAATATCAAAATCATTATTATTTACATATTGATTAATGTTATTTAAACTCATCCCCATATTTTTAAGCGAAATGATTACAAAAATTTTTGAAAAAGAATTTGAATCATAAAATCGATGACCATACTCATTGGTATACGCTGGGGTGAGTAGGTTTATTTCATCATAGTATTGTAATGTTCGTACACTTACACCAGTCAATTCAGAAAGCTCTTTGATTTTTATATATTGTTCCATAGTTATACACTATATTCTATCTTTTTTTCTGATATTACATTTGCCAAATGACTATACATATTTGCAACATTATCCCAATTCATTTGTTCTAACTCCTTTGATAGATATACCAATTCATAAGCACTTTTAGAAATTAATTTTTCATCAGCAAATGGTAAGGGTTGCATCAAAAGCCCCCTTGAAGAATTTTCCCCTGCCATTATAAATTGACTTGGAAGCTGTTCGCTTTGTACTGTAAAATGAGAAAATAGCATAACGACACTATCCATATATGCCTCAACTGTCCCTGTGTGTAATCCTGTTTCCCAATTCCCTGTTGTTATTGACACGATAGATTTATTGTCAAATAAATCTGCTACAGTCCCATCAAATTCATTAAGTTTATCTTTATACTCAATACTAAATATTGAATCTGTGATTTGACAAAAAACAGAGACTCCTTGAGAAAGACGAAAAGAAAAACTTATTTTTGCATTGAAATCATTTATGGCAGATAATAGCGTACAATTTGTAATGATCTACTCCAAAAACTTGCGCATACAGTAAGTCCCTGTAAATTCACTTAATGCTTTTTCTGAAATCTGATGTGTATCAGCAATAACCATTCTAAAGTCTTTGTTTGCTGAAAGCATTTTTATAATATTATTCATTGCTATCACCTCTTAAATCAATTTTACTGTATCACGTAACGTGATACACAAGTGCTTTTTGATTTTAAGAAATGTTTTTCTTTTCAAATAGAAATAATATTTTATACTTATCCCCACAGCTTCTATTTGGTTATGTTACAATCTTCTAAATTAACCAGAAGCTCTACTCTATGCTTTACCAGTATGCGCGATACGCATCAGCGTATGACTCTGAAAGCGAAAAATCTAAAGAGCTTGCCTATCATTGGGCTCAACTATTCTTTGTCAAAATAATCATCTGACAACTTTAATTCTTTTAAACAATCAATAAACTTTTCCCTTAAATTAAGATTACTTTTGTATTCCGGCCATACAGCCTTATAATATGGCAATAATTTTTCGTGAGGGATAACGTCCCAATAAAGAATCGAGTTTTTTACAACCTCCTTATCGCCTCCCATTAGCATCTGTTTAATGATTGCCCAACTTTCTAGTTTGTCATTGCAATTGCGTGTGGCATAAATTGCAGCTGATTGTATACTCGAATCGGAGTGGCACAAAAAGCGCGAGAAGTTTTGGATTGTAATCGTGCCGGAATATTCCAAAACGTACCCCGCATAACGTAACGTTTCTGGATCATTCACCCTGTCGAGACTTTGCACTATTACTTTTATAAAATCCGATGAATCAACAGTTTTGCTGTAAGAGTTCACAATCATTAAAGCTTGCAATAAATCTTCATTTCTATTCGAGTGCAACAGCTCCAAAAGATAGTTTCTTCCCGCGTCAACAGAAGTTTTACAAATTAACCGAATAGCTTTGATGCGCTCTTTTTGGTCTTGATCTGCAACGCTCTTCAAAAAATTAATGCTTGGCTGGGAAATTTTCTTAAACTTGAACATTCCATCAAGCGCTTTTGATTTAATTTCTTCATTTGGGGCATTTTGATAAACCTCTATTAACTCATTTTCGTTGCCTGGCATTCTGCTGCCAAACCAAGAGATGTCATAATCCAAAATGATTTCATCCAGCCAGCGCTCATACCAATCCAAAAAGTTGTTATCATAGACAAAGAAAAAGGGATGATTAGAATAAAAAGCTGAAGTGTAAACGATTTTCCCCTTGTGTTCCCCTTCAAGTACAAGATACATATCGTATTCGCAACCCTGTGTACCAATGCACAACAAGCCGCTCATCACCATATTGCGGGCGGCATCATATTCTGAGTCGGGTATATCTTCATCACTGATCAGAGGTTCAATCAGATGGTTCCATTCCTCTTTTGGCATACTGGGGTACAGAACGCATTTTGCCGCAAGTGCGTCATCACTATCAGTATAGGATGTAGCCTTTTCAATTGAATAAATCCCGTAATACGGCCCAGCTCCTCCATTTCCGATTTCTGTTAAAAACTGCGTATAAGGCTCCGGAAGTGTGACCTGATTTTTTTCTTGCCATTCAGTAAGTTCTTTCGCTCTAAGTTTTTCATTAACCTTGTATTTGTGAGAAGATGCTCCAAACACGGAGAATGCCGTATCTTTACGCAATGCCTTTTCGAGTTTGCTTTTGATTCGATCAAGTTGCATTTCTTTCCTCCTAAACATTACTTGCTCCTCCCCTCGTTGATTATTGCCGAGCTCTCTTCGTTTGCTGATCCAGCAATCTTAGCAGATACGGAAATCGGTACTCACCGGTACATACTCTGTATGTGCTCGGTAGCAAGTTCTAACTCCATACCGACAGAAGTTATATAAAAAGGTCGAATGCCGATTAAAAGTTATTGCTAAAAATACACATACCAAATTAATATTTAGCATCCCCTACTCATTGCTTACGTGGAAAAGCTTTGACGAGAAACTAAGAGACTTCTACCATTTTTAAATCAAATTCAATAATAATGTCATCAATCGGTGTTACTTTTATCTCTATCCAGTATTTTTAGATCTTTAACCAGCATCAGACTTAAGCGTACTAAAATCCAAATTCTTTAGTCGTTCTGTTTCTATAAATATCATCAATTTGTCGCCGTCATGCCAGCACCATTCAAGATCATCATCGGAATCAAGTGTTAACAGAGAAATCCACCCTGCTCCAGGCGATGGATCATATGCTAGTGAACAATGAGAAGGGTAACCTAGAAGGTACTCTGAGCTTTTATGTAAAGAAACTCGAATTTCAGAGTATATATCACTCTGTTCTTCCTCGAAAGGCCAATCCTTCACCTGATATTCGTCATAAGGAATATCAATCGTCGGAAAAAACTCAATCACAGTAGTCTTTCCAATATCAGATTGGGGCGGCGATATAGTCACTAGATTCATAGGCTCACGAATATATATAGCATGAATATATCCGTCCTCAAAAGCCTCCAGAAAACTGTCACCATCTGAATTAACATCTGCTACAAAAAGAGATAGGAGTCCTTTTGATGGCAGACCTGCTTCAATGCATGCACTTTCTGCAAAATTGATTTGGCCAAGAAATCGATAAGGTTTCATCTCATATGTCGGCCATTCGCTACCAACTGGTAAATCAGGTGCTCCACCAAAACGACTGCAGCCCATTCGCACTACAGCATCGTTATTCTTAAGTATATCAATTGCTGGTCTCACAACTTGGCGTAGATACTCTTTATGGTTTGCAATATCTGACTGTTCAATCATCTCTAAAAAACGGTTGCTATTCATTTTTACCCCCTACGAATACTCCTACCTTTTTACTAAACTGATACGCTACTTCTTAAATCAAGATTCAAAGCGTGGGTATTCAGTCTCTTTTCACCTCGATCAATTCGTCTTTCCTACTGGGATGTCCCCTGATTATCTGCTTTTCTTTGTTGATATAGGCGTAGCATGATGAATCCTGCAATAAGACAAAGACTTCCAATCCCAGGAAACAGGCTGACAATCCGTATATTCTTTCCCCAATAATAATAACTATTGTGATAGTAAGTAAAATTCATAGCATGTAGTATCACATAGACAATCGAGATCGAACCAGCAATGATATTTCCAGTTACTATTTTATTTATTGCAATCAATACCACAGAGACTAGTATCACCAAGAGCCATGGGATATGCCATATCAAATCAAAGATAATTTCAATGACATCGAAGCCATATCCCACAACGATCATGTTGAACATATAAATAATAAACCCCATTCCCAGAACCGATAAAACAGAAATAAATATAATCTTTTCTAGTTTGTGTGACATCTTTTTCAACCCTTCAAACGATAGTTATATATTACCTTACACAGCATTATATATTTATTAGTTAACATTATGAAAGGGTGGAAACCAATTTATGAAAATGAAAAAAACACTTCTATGATCATTTCTTCCCGAACTATCCGCTTTAACGGCATATACGTTGGTGTCAACAGATTTTATGGAAATGACACCACACCGAACCGTCCGATTTTAATACGAACACACTCTTGTATTTATATCTGATGTCAAAATTGGCGACGAGTGAAGTTACGTTATCCAAACCTTCGATAGGTGATTGGACATACAAAGGACTCTTTCTATGAATAGCGCTAGCTTGGTCATCCCAATGTCACACGGTCCCGTCATTTTTTAGCGCAATGTATTTCAACATATATTTATAGTCAATGCTATCGTTTCTTTTAACCACCATTTGCTTTACATTTTGCAATTCTGGAATTTGTACTAGATTGGCTGTATAGTACTTCATCAGCTTCAATGTTCGCTTTAGATTAGCCGTGTTTGATGTCTTTCCTCGGCTATCAGGAACGATCCTGCAAGACCTATAATCAGCTAGAAAACACCTAAACAACACCCGCAACGACGTAAGGCTGCTACGCAAGGGACGACTAAATAGCATCAGTCTCTCTCCGGAGCAGCCTTCATCACACGCCATAACTACAACCCAATTTTTTCGCCTTACTTATGATATGGTTCACCGCTACTGATCATCAACCGCCATTAATAAGTTATGTAGTAAGTATACAAGTCCCTATCGAGCGTTGGAACACCAATGTTAATAACAGATGTAATTTCATTGACTCTCTACGGTTTCCACAAAAATTTGTTGGCTCCATGTTGATTCCGCTCAAACACACATAGAGCGTTGACTTCGAGCACAAAAAATACACCGCCCAAGATACTTGACTCTTGTGACGATGTATTCACACTTTAAATACTGTTATATACCTTTTAGCACTTACTCTTCACCTATAGCAACCGGATTCTCCTCATAGCTAATCCAATCACTCCAGCTGTAGTGTTACTTGTGATACGGTTCAGCGTAATGGATGTAAGGAAGATTATTCATTAAATTGCAATAGTGAATCTCTACGTAAAAAAGATGACTCTGACACAATTTCAAGTCATCTCATAGCAGCTAGAACACTATTTTTTCTTTTTTATCCGTTATACTAAGTGTTTTTCGCTAATTGATTGTCTTTACTTTATCTATTTAAAAAGTCTCTACGCAATTTTTAAATAATTTCAACTAATTTGTATGTAAGAACTTATCATTAATAATTTTATAGATTGCCTTTAACTCCTCTTTCAACTTGTTATTAAATTCTGTTTGGTCCTCGCCTAACATTTTTTTCGTAGAGCTTTCTATTATATAATCTTCCAAAATCTGACATCTATGTTTTAGTTTATTGTAAAAAAGTTCATCATTATATAAATAATACAGTGAATCCTGTCGCATTTTATTTAATTCATTCCTTATCTTATCATCTCCGGTAAGCTTACCTTCAAAGGTAATATGTATATATTTTCTTGCATTTGGTATTTCATATATTAAATATTTCATATATATTTCATTAAAATATACTGATTTTAAATTCATCTTGTTAATACCAATTGCTGTATTATATTGAATTATTGCAACAACAATCGATATAATAATTGCAACTATAGATACAAGAATTGCTGCAATTTCCAAGTTGCATACCTCCCACAATATTTAGAGTAAATTCTGTATTATTATTTTCTTCAAGTCGGGGATAGATGAAATTATTGTCACTTTATCTTCAATACCTTGTATGCCAATATTTTTAACAAAGTCCTCAAAAAAGCCTTGAATAAAAGATGATGCAATTGTATCAATCCTGTCAGGAATTGTAATAAAAATATCACCTCCATAGATGATTTTATCTTTTACTTGAACTTTAAACACTTGCTTTCCCAACGGGTTTCCTGCAAGCTTTGTTATCATTTTATCAAATTCTAATACAACATTATTCATGTTATCACTCCTCTTTTTTCATAATAAAATTAAAATTGTAAGCAGTCCCTGGTATGTTTATTGTACTTTTCCCTGTAACTCCTTTTTCAGGAATACTAGTTAAGAAATCATTTACTTCATTGAATCCAATCCACTTTTCTTCATTATATGATAAGTAGTCACTTTCAAAAAGAATCATTCTGTTACCAGTTATTACATAACAAAGATATGCATCAGAATAATCTTCAAGATTGCTTATTAATTTCGTTAAGCCGGTTCCACCCGTATGCTCGTTACTTAACCGCCCCGAGATTTTATGTTGAAATGACGCTATATTAAAAAAATCTTCTTCCAAGTAGTCTTCGTTAAATTTTAATTTGTGTACACTATATGCTTCTAATAATTTTTTATGCCGCTCGTTCAATAACTCTCTTTGTTTTAATTTCTGCATTATCGAATGTCCAAGCAAATTTTCAGAAAAGTTTACTATGGTAATATTTACACCGTAGAAACTACCTTCTTCATCATTTTTTTCATATCCATCAGAAATATCTACATCAATGAGACAATCAGTTAAAGCATGCTCTAGAACATTACCAGCTAATTCTATTATTACCTCAGCTATATTTCCTCTATACTGTTTACTAACAGAAAACTTCTTTAGAAATGAGTCTACCTCAGACATTATTTTAGATAAAAATAAAGGATCGTTGTTTTCATTAACTGTTAATATTCTTCTATAGTGATTATTATATATTTCTCTCTTATGCTTGTGTATAAATTTTTTCAAACTACCTTTCTGTTTTTTACCTAATAATAGCAATGGAGATGATTTAATCCCTTCTGTATGTATTATATTATTTACATTAAATGTAACATAAACATTTCTTTTCCTGTATTCAATTATATAATTACAAATACATTCAAATAGTATATAAGTTAACTTATCTCTTATCTCTATATTTCCCAAGTTAAAATATATAGGTATTTTAAATGTTGGATATCTTTCTTCTACGGCATTAACAAATCGAATAATATCTTTTATCACACTTTCATCAAATTCTGATTTTTCAAATCTATACTCTATAATTTTATTAATAAGATCTAGCTTAATTCTCTTAGTTGAGGACTTACCATTTTTTTCAAAAAGAAAAGATTGATTTTTCATTTATTCACTCCGTTAAACTTTCTTTTTGATAGGTATATAAAAATATTTAACATCGATTAATATCATAGTGCATTAATTTTTTTATCATAAATGTATCGATTGGACTATACCTAGATCTATTAATCTTGTTTTATTTTGCATACAAGACACCTCCTTTACATTAGATTCAGTTTAGCGCGACTAATCTTCCACACATTAACATTCGTTTGACAATCATTGATTTAATTAACATCGCTTAGATTCTTCTATTACATGTATAAATCGGCAAAGTTATAATGGAGGAACCGTGCGCCAACACGACTCCGGGCAGCACAGTAAACCGTTTCAAAAGCGGTCTACCTCGGTAAAACAGTCAGAAATAGACCGTTACCTTGCAGGGGGTGGTCTATTTCTTTTGGTTAATCGCTGCGACGATGGCGACTACCAGCTTCAGCAACGCCACAGATTGTGCACCAAAGCCGATAATCAACGTCAAAGCGTCTTTAACTTCCATGGGCATCCCTCCCTTCCGAGAAAGGTAGCCGACCGTCCTTGCAAACCGTTCTACATGCTTCTCTAATTATAGCTTAATTTGTAAGAAGAGCGAGGGAATTTTGTTATGCTCTTCTTTTTAACTTGTTGATTTGCTGTTGATTAATCTTCGAGGTTTTTTACGCGTTGACTCAATTTGAAGATAATTAATGAGTGCAGAGAGTATCAGCTTTATTTATTGCCTGACATCGACAATCCAAGATGTATCGGAAGCATACGAGCAAACACTCAGTTCGGATAATTGATGAAAATATTTTCAACTAGCCAGTGTTGACTCCTTGTTGAATTCGAGACATAAAAAAATACATCGTCATGGAGCACAAGCACCATAGCGATGTATTCGTGATGTACATACATTATGCCTTACTCGACTATTCTCCGTCACCAGTTGAAACGGGGTTGTCAGAGTATGAAATCCAATCACTCCAGCTTCCCGCATACAACCGTACCTTCGTAAAGCCTGCTTCTTGCAAGGCGATAACGTTAGGCGTTGCCGTAACACCAGAGCCGCAATAAACAATTAGCTCATGCTCTTTATTCAAGTCAGAGAAGCGCTCTGTTTGCACACTTGCATCCTTCCAAGCGCCGTTCTCCGCTAGGCCGTCCTTCCAGAAACGGTTGATCGCACCGGGAATATGACCGGCTACACGATCGAGTGGCTCAACTTCGCCGCGATAGCGCGGAGCTTCGCGTGAATCGATCAACGTCACATGTTCAGCACCAAGCAGTTCACTTACTTCATCCATCTCAACCAACATCGAATGTTCGACGGTTGCTAGAAATGTAGCAGGGGTACGTTCCTTCTGTTCTGCCGAAACTGGGTTGCCCTCATTGACCCAAGCTGTGAATCCTTCATCCAATACGAATACTTTCTCATGGCCGAAATACTTGAGCAGCCACCACAACCTTGAAGCCATAGCGCCACCTTGATCATCGTAAGCAACGACGCATGATTCATTGCTAATTCCCGCACGGCTCAATACTACCGTTAAGTCAAAAATATCCGGCAATGGATGACGACCGCCATACTCGCCGACAGGTGCTGACAAATCCTTTTCCAAATCTAAGTACACAGCTCCAGGAATATGCGATGCCTCGTAAAGCTCACGACCGGCATCCGGCTTACCCATTAGAAACCTGCAATCAACGATTACGAGATCTGACTCATCTATATTGTCCGATAGCCATTTCAGAGAAACGATATTATTCACGTTATATTCCACCTTCTATCTTACTGGTTATCTGCCTATTATACGGAACTTTCCCGCATCACAAAAGACCACCACTAAGATTTATGCAAACTTTCGTCCCTTATGTCTATTGAATGCCCCTTCCCAAAGGGTCACCCCGCATGGCAAATCCATCCCGCCATAATTCCAGTCGAATAAAAACGAGTAATATTCGTAAAGCCGGAGTCTGCTAATAGCTGTATAATTTGATTTTCAGAGAGGAAAGAAAGCTGCTGAATCGCTTTGACTACCATTCCCTCCACTGTGGGAAAATCTCGACCGTTATCTAACCAGAAGCTTTTCCAAACGTTCATTCTATCTTGAAGTTCGGCATCCTCACGATCTCCATAAGCGCTAACAAGTACAAATGGAGCACCCGATTTCAAATTGTCTCTGATCGTTTTGAGCAGTCTCAACTTCTCTTCTACATCGTTTATGAAATGAAGCACCAAAATACAACTTGCAGCATCGAACTTTGAGTCTTGCAGCGGCAGATCATCGATCGTGCCTTCAATAAGTTTTACCCGGTCTTCCAAATTTAACTGAACCGTTTTGTGTTTCGATACTTTTAGCATCTCTGCATTAGGGTCGAATCCGGTGAACGACCATTTTGGATTCGACGGTCCCCATGCGGAAAGTTCTGCTCCAGAGCCAATGCCAGCTACTAGAATGGATGCCTCTTTGTCACCCAATTGCATTCGGTAATAAGATTGAACCATCGCAAATATCGCATCGTACGAAGGTAGTGAAATTCGAGCGTTTATATCGTAGGCATTCGCCATTTCGGAATTGTATGCATGTTCTTCAGTCATTGTTTACAGCCTCCATTAGATGAATTAATACTAGTTGTTTACGAGGGAGCTTCTATTCCAATCTTCCATCAGCAGTTCACTATTTATGCCTACACCTGCCACAGCGCCTAAAGAAGCAGCTTTAATGGCTTGATACATTTCCGTTGCTGCATCTCCTGCACAATAAACTCCCGGAACACTCGTTTTGCCAAACTGATCAACAACAACCGTTCCAGCTTCCGTCATCTCGCATCCTACTATTCTAGGAAGTTCTGAGCCTTCCGCCAGCTTCGGTGCGAAGAAAATCCCTGTGCATGGAATGATTGTGCCATCCTCCAGCTCAACATGCCGCACCATGCCATCGGTTGATTCAATCGTTCGAATCGGCGAATCATATATAGGAACGTTATGTTGTTGAAGTTCAGCTCTCTCTTCACTCGTCATCTCATCAGGTCCATCCGTACAAATGGTAAAATGTTTTGACCACCCTGTTATCGTCTTCGCTAAATGCAGCGCTTTAGTCCCTTTGACGATTAAAACTAGCGGTTGATCTCGCAATTCCCAGCCATCGCAATAAGGACATACAAAGGCGCTTTTGCCATATACATCCGCCAAGCCGTTAATTTCAAGCGGAAGATCCCTCTTTCCTACTGCAAAAAGTACCTTCTTACTCAAATAGACATTTCCTTGAGCAGTAGTTATTTGAAACTGTCCATCTGTACCTGCAACCTCCACAACAGAATCCGATACAAATTGGACGGATGGATAAGCTTCAATCTGTTCCTTTGCAATACGCCGAAACTCACCTGGAGCGATACCATCTCTCGTAAGGAAACCATGTGTCTCGCGAGTAACTCTGTTGCGTGGACGTCCTTCATCGATAACAACTACACTTTTTCTTGCCCTACCTAGCACAAGCGCCCCACTTAATCCAGATGGACCTCCACCAATAATGACGCAATCTTGAATCATTCTCATTCTCCCCTTCATAAATAATTTTATCATTACAGATATAAAGGATTCACTTTATCTATAATATAGCTGTAAAAAAGGACGGAACCTACTCCGTCTTAAATAACTTCACTAACTCCACTAATTTCTTACTCTCCAACTGCTGCTCCATTTGGCGTTCAGCATCTAGAACAACCTTTTGAATCAGACAATCTTCACCATGATCAAAACTACACTCGAACAACGATGCTGTTCCTTCGATAGCGTGGATGACATTTAGAAAAGAGATCTCTTCCTGCTTTTTCCTAAGGCGGTATCCACCGTTCGCTCCAGGAGCAGATTGAATCAATCCAGCCTTAACCAGCTTAGTCATTAGCTTAGACAGATAAGTCTGCGACACGCCTAACTTCTCAGCCAACACTTGCACGCCTACAGTCTTATCGGCCGAATAGGAAACGAGATAAAGCATCGCATGAAGCGCATAGTCGGTAGCTTGCGAATATTTCATTATGGACCTCCATTAAGGACTATATGAATCCATAATAGCTTTAATACTCCTGAAAAGCAAATGATCTTGGCGAAATAATTAGGATCATAGTATGACGTTGGTACGGGAACAAGCAAATAAGTAATGCAACATATGTTGTATCACGTCCATAAAAAATATATAGCCGAGCGAATCACCTCGTAATAATACGTAAATACAATAAGGAGGCGTGCTGTCACAGCCCGCCTCCTTCTATTTACAATTGCATCAGCAGTTGCTCAATCTGAAGCTGCCAGTCCTCAGGCTGTTCGGCGCGGCTGCGGTAATCGAGAGGTTCTACATTGCATAACAATATGATTGTATAACCACTGTCAACATAGCTGCACATTCTGGTTGCGTAACCGGGCCAGCCTCCGCTATGTCCCAACATTCGCCCATACACAGGTCGCCGCTCTGCGAACCAACCATCGATAACATGCCCCGAAAGGCTCCCTGTAGCTGTATCTTCTGAATCTCGCCACTCATCACGATTGGTTAGCCGTTTCCCGTCTTGCAAGTCCGAAAAGATTCCGCTCCGTATAGCTTGATCAAGACGCAGAAGATCCACGGCAGTAGAATGTACGGTGCCGTCTCCTTGAATGCCGTCTAGATAACGTACATACTGCAATTCAGGCAATTCATCGGGCAAACAGAGACGACCGTCTGCAAGTCGAATATAACCAAAAGCATAATTCTCTGTCGTAAGCTCAGGTTGCAGTCTCCTGTTAATAACCATCGAATCCATCATGCCTGCAGGTTCGAATACATTCTTTCGCATAAAGTCCGCGTAAGAAAGGCCAGACACTTCCTCAATAACTGAAGCGAGGCACATATAAGCAGTGTTGCTATATCTGAAACTGTTTCCCGGTGCAAAATACTGGGGCGGCTTATGTTCTGCAAGCAATCGCAGCGCATCTCGATTTGCCGCAATACGTGCATGATCCCAATAATCCTCGATCACCGCCATATAATTTGGTAGCCCGCAAGTATGTGTTAGCGCATGACGGACAGTTACTCCGGGATAAGGAAAGTCCGGCAGCCAGTTTGCCAGTGCGTCATTTTCCTTAAGCATGGACCTCTGCACCAGCAGTTTGATTCCCAGAGCTGTAAGCGGCTTCGTAACAGAAGCCAGTTCAAAGCGTGAGTTCAACGTTAAAGGCGTTTTCTTCTCATAACTCTCCCAGCCGTAACAACCGGAGAAACTGACTTCTCCTTGGTGTGCTACAAGCACATTTCCATCGAACATACCCCGCTCATACTTATGCTTAAATAGCTGTTCCAATTGAATGTTCGCAGATCGAATCGAATGAGCATTTTCCATTAGCTTAACTTCTCCTCTACAGCCTTAAGAATGGACATTCTACCGTAAGCAGTCCCGCCACCCATGATAAGTGGATCAACAGCATTAACAAATACACGGCCTTCTCTAGCAGCTTTCAGCCCTTTCCATATCGGACTATCCGTCAGCTCCTTCAGCACTTGCTCGTCCATATTGTTCTCATACAAATCGAATTGTACAAAGATATAATCTGGATCAGCATCGTACAGTCCTTCAAGTGAAATCACTGTCTGCTGCTTTGTTCCCTTAATAATGTCCGGAACTGTCAAGCCAATTTCGCCATACAACACATCGTTCAAAAATAGATCCTCAGGATAAATCATCATTTCCTTTCCACGTACCCGTATCGAGACGACATTCTGATCGCTCAATTGTGAAAGGCGGGAGGCAATTTCAATTTTATCCTTTTTGTAAGCAGCAATTAACTGCTTCGCTTTTTGTTGCTCACCGATTATTTCTCCTAATAATTCAAGGTTTTTTTCCCAATTTGGTCCGTGATGCGAGGTTGGAATTGTTATTGCGACCTTATTCAGCTTCTCAAGTACTGCCGTTGTTTCCATATCCGTACTAAGAATCAGATCGGGAGCCAGTTCAAGAACATACTCCATACTGTCAGCACTATCCGACAACAGAGGAATTGTTTTGGACGTCACCTTTCCAAAGAAACCAGGGAACGGCTCTTTTTCATCTCCAATTGCACTTGCAGCATAAGGCTCATACCCCATCAGAACAGCATCTTCCATTAACTCAAAAGCGCTCAAAAACAATATTCGTTTGGGCTCAGCAGGTATCGTATAGCTCTGACCAAGATAGTTGATCGTACGCACAGCATTATCCTCACTGCTCTGCTCCTTATCTGCGGCAATTGTATACGTTTGTTTCAAGGTGACCGACTCGTTTGCAGGCCCGCTGCCGCATCCCATCAGTAAACTAGTAAGCAAGATAACAGATAAACTACTACGTAAAGCTTTATCCAAATACATTTCCCCCCCATCTATATCTGAAATGATAATTATTATCAATTATAGATAAAAAAAAGTCTAAGGTACATGTACGAACAGCGGTCATTCCTATGGACAAATGTCGGATGACAGACGCTCCGACAGCTCAGTTATAATCATATCGAGAGACAGCGGAGCATAATCCCGCCATGGGAACGGATCAAGAGAATAGATACGACTGCTGCGGACAGCTTTTAGTTCATGCCAGGACTCGTCCTGTTGCAGCTCCCTCCAATAGCTCATCGTCTCATCATCCTGATATATGAACAACATTAGATAATCAGGGTCTATGTTGAGCAATTGCTCCATGCTTAACGGTATCTTTTTGTCGGAATCTATTGGTGTTGCAGGCTGCAATCCCAGCTCTCCAAATACAACCTCGGCCACTCCTCTGTCATAACACTGGTAAGCGACGTTACCTTCAACCAGCACAAACAGCAACTTCCGCGACTGCATCCGTTCCTGAAGCAGCACACTTGCCGATTCCAATCGAGATCGATAGCCTGTCATCCAGCGCTCCACTTCCACTTGAGCATCCAAACGTTCTGCAATCGAAGCAAACTGCTGCCGCCATGACTGGCTATTCCATTTCACCAAAAACAGTTCTGCTCCGATTCCTTTTAGACGCTTGATTTGCTCGTTGTTTAAATAATCTGGGTACAAGATCATATCAATCGGTTCGTTAAGCTGGGACAATAGTTTAATATTGGCGTCGATGACCTCAACCGATCGACCGATAGATAGTTTCACTGACACTTGATCCCCGATCTCCTGATGCAAATAAGATCGCCATATCGGATGTATAGGTGCAGCCATCGGTACATAATTTAGCGGCAGCAACAGCCCGATAAAAGAGCTGTCCAGCACGGCTATTTTGCGCTTTCTTCTTTGCATAAACACAGTCGGCGACACGCCGTTAACCTGCTTGAAGCGTCTGCTGAAATAAAATTCATCCCGGTATCCCGCCTCTCTTGCGATAGAATACAAGTTAGCACCGCCCCTAGCGAGCAATCTGCGTGCGGACTCCATTCGTATTTCGGTCAAATATTGCTTAGCGCTTATCCCATAATGACGGCGGAACAACTCCATATAATATTTAACGCTAACATCCATCTGAGCAGCCAAATCCGCTATTGTGACGCTGTCTCTATAATGTGAATGCAAATATTTCCGAGTCCGATCAAGCTGCTCTAGCAAGTCCGCAGTCGTGTTTAACGATGAAGTTAAAACGAGATGAAGCAATTGGTATAATGCCGCCTGTGCAAGCAGCCTGTCCTCCGATATCGGGCTACTCCATTCCCGCTGAATTCGCTTCGCCAGTTGCTGAATCTGATCCATTGTCGAAGGCCTCGTTTTTTCAGCTAGTTCCACGATACGATCTACAAACTCAAAAGACCCGTTCTCAAGCTCCGTCAACACATCAAACTCAAGCTGCAGCACAACCGACTCTGAATCGTTAATCAATATTTGCAGCGTCGTGTTGGCAGGACAATAATATACAGAGTCCCTTCTCATCTCCAGACGATTTTCACCTATATTCAACAAAGCCGTTCCCGATATAAGAAACAGCAGATGATGGCTACATGTCAGTTCATGTGTACTAGTGGACTGAAAGGTCATTCCCGTTGCATACCTTGTATTGCGCAGACCATACAGCCTGCGCTTCAAGGGAGTTTGCTGCATTCTTAAGCCTCCTTATAACATCTTGCATGTGCATCATTGTGATCTGCCATCAACGCCTGACAATACAGCCTTTAAGAAAACGATCCGTCAGCGTAATCGCCTGCTCCAATTCATTCGTTGTACCAGCAAAAGGATGACGAGCACCAAACGTATGGTCAGCTCCCTCGATAGTAACAAATTGATGATGAGGTGCCGCCGCTTGCAATCGATCATAACCAGACCGGATAAATTCAGAGTCCATGTCCCCTTGTATAAACAACATCGGGACGGCTGATGCTGCCGCTTGAGCTACAATATTATATTGTTCCTTGTGACTGTCCAAGTCTTCAAAAAACACAGCTTTAATCGGCATCTGCTGCTTCGTTCTTGCATTAGCTACATAGCCAATGCCATCCTTAAGCACCTGGGCTCGAAATGCTTCCCCGAATAAATTGCATTCCGCAATACCGTTCCAAGCCACCACTGCTTTAACCCTAGAAGATGCAGCAGCAAAAAGAACGCTATTTCCGCCACCTCTGCTATGACCAACAATGAACATTCGATCTATATCCATATAGGAAGAAAGGGGAAGACTCTCTTCCCGAATAGCATCTACAACAGCTTGAATATCCAATTGTTCTTTCGTATGAGTCGCTTCCCCGAACTTATCAAGCTCGTCAAAATCGATTTCATTCACGCCACTATGGGAGAAGTTAAATGTAATAACCGCATATCCAAGCTTCGCGAATTGCTCCGCCGCATACGGGAAAAACCCCCAGTCCTTAAACCCTTTAAATCCATGCAAAAGCAACAAAACTGGCTTTTTTGCTTCTGCCGATTCAGCCTCAACAACTCGGACTTCTCCTCTAATCCAACTATCCTTATCTCGTTCTATCTCGAATCTCTCCAACCTAACATTTTCTTCGATACTCAATTTCCCTGCCTCCTTCATTTGCTACAACATAATAGCTATTCAAGAAATATCCGTCCGTCACTTCTACATTTATTATAATGGAAATGATATGCAAATAAATAACCTGCCCTATATAAAAAAAGGAAGTATCCCTCTCCCTAGAGGAACACTCCTTCACAGCTCAGCAACCTTTTAAAGAATCATTTCGTATCTTATATCGAAACCAATCCATTTTAACCATAAATATCCTATTAATAATATCCACATGACAACTTAATCTCAGGAGAATTATCTATGCGCCGACGTTTGCTATATGCAGGACTCATAATGACCCTAATCTTTATTGTTGTTGGTTCTAATTCAAACAATCACGCTTACGAAGGAAAGGAGCTAAAGCAGAATCAAGCACTGGATCAATCCCAAATCGATAAGCTAAGCAGTATTCTAATCCTCTATTTCAGCAAAATGGAAGGAATATCTTACACACCAGAAATAAAAGTTGAAGATTCCATTGCAGCTAATGAGATTATCAACATTTTGCATCAATCATCATGGGATGATGCTAAAGTTTTGATGTCTCGCCAACCAGACTACAAGCTAAGAGCAATCAATTCGGATCCTTATAGTTCTTCTTATAGTTTGACGTATTCAATCTGGCTATCACCTAAAAAGGATTTACTCGAAGTTGTGATCGATCATCAATCGAAATATAGTAAATTAACAATTTAAGACAGTAAGGCGCTTCTATCTGCTTTTAAGAAACTAAACTTAATCTAAAACCCTTACTCCCAACGTGTCAAAATAATTGGGCCGTCCTTCGTAATCGCGACTGTATGCTCAAACTGGGCGGCCCATGAACCATCCACCGTTCTCGCCGTCCAACCATCCCGAGCTATGTACACCTCGGATCGTCCCGTTGTTACAATTGGTTCAATCGTAATGACCATACCTTCCTCCAGCTTAACTCCTTGACCGGGTGGTCCGTAATGTGTCACCTCAGGATACTCATGCATATTTCTACCGATTCCATGACCAACGAACATACTGACTACGTTATAACCTTCACGTTCCGCTCTTCTCTGCACAGCATACCCAATATCTCCAATGTAGTTGCCAGGAAGCGCTTTACGAATTCCCTCCATTAACGACTGCTGTGCAACCCTCAGTAGCTTATCTGTAGCAGGAGTAGACTTCCCAATAATATATGTCCAAGCGGAATCTGCCTTCCATCCGTTCATATCTGCTACCATGTCGATCGTCACTATATCGCCAGACTCCAGCGGCTCCGAATCAGGAAATCCATGACAAACAACATCATTAACAGATGCACATGTGGCAAAAGGATAACCTTTATATCCTTTTTGTGCAGGCGTTGCACCACGATCCAGCATAAATCGTTCTACAAATCGGTCGATTTCATGCGTCGTAACTCCTGGAGCAAGCCTGTTCGATAATGCTTTATGACATGCCGCAACAACCCGTCCAGCCTTGCGGATACCTCTAATATTTTCCCTCGTCTTTAATTCCAATGCCATGCTTGATACCTCCTTAAAAGTCATGGATAACAGAATTATAGAGTATATATTTACCTTATTCCTGCACCGGAGATATCATAACCATTAATTATGGCATTTTGTTAAATGTACTGAAATTCCCTTAGTCTTGAGCCAATACCGTTTCAAGCTCGCGATTCTTTTCCTTGAAACGGTCATTGTGAGAGGAAACATACGCTACAGGATTTGCATCAGGCTCTAAATACAGCTTTGCACTATTCAATGCAACTACCCCATCCGTGAACGTACCTGCAATTAAGCCTACTTTGCTTCCATGATTGATAAAATCACCCGCGCCAAATATTCCCGGAATGTTCGTCTCCATCTTTTCGCTTACATTGGCTTTCCATTCCCCTAGATCTAGTCCCCACTCCCGAATAGGACCAAAATCACTTCGCATGCCGTGGTTAACGATAATCGCATCCACTTCCACCTTTTCTTCCACTTCATTCTCTAAATGCTGAATTGTAACTTGTGAAATTGTTTCACCATTAATGCTATGTAATGCCTTAACCGAATACGGCGTAAGCACGTTAACTGACGATTCCTTCATCCTCGTTACATTTCGCTCCAAGCCACCGAAGCTGTCACGCCTATGAACAACCGTTACAGACGCTGCGATCGGCTCCAGCTCATTAGCCCAATCTACTGCAGAATCTCCACCGCCAGATATAAGTACTCTTTTGCCACGGAAGCTTTCCAGATCTTGTACGGTATAATAAAGGTTCGTTACTTCGTAGCGATCTGCTCCTTCGATCTCAAGCTTCGCCATCTTGCGAATCCCGTAACCACAAGCCATTATGATCGTTCTCGTATGATGCTTCGCTCCACTTGCCGCTGTCAGTATAAACGTACCATCTTCCTGCCTTTCTAATCCTGTTATTTGTTCGCCTAGAACTATCGTAGGATCAAAGGTAGTGCCCTGCTCAATTAATTGTTCTGTCAACTTTTCACACCGAATTGGTGTTACTCCCCCGACATCCCAAATTATTTTTTCAGGGTATAACAGCATCCGTCCACCCAATTTATCTTGTGCTTCGATTAACTTTGTCTTAAGTTCGCGCATTCCACTATAAAAAGCTGTATATAAACCAGCGGGACCCCCGCCAATAATAGTCACATCATATAATTCAATTCCCTCTTGCATGATCTTCCTCCTCAATTCTTTTTTTTCTAAAAATAAATATATGTACGCACATATTTGTGATAATGATAATTGTTATCATACTACTATACACTAAATGATAGTTGTCCTCAATTCTTTGATATTTTTTTACGGACATTGACTCCTTAGTGAGCACGAATCACTCAAACAAAAAAGGCCTGCTCACAACTGAGCAGACATCACTATGAGTTTCTGTTAATAGCTACCTTTTCCCCCTGAGCACTGCTTATCTTCGTCCAACATCACGAATGGACTAAAGGTACAGCTAAAAAAATAGAACGATGATAGAATATACAATTTATATGTTTATAAAAAACAAATAAGGCTTTCTCCCCCACTAACATCCAGGGAATAAAGCCTCTATACTTTATGTGTCATCCGACTGATGAGTTCATTCTACCAAGCTCATCCTCAACGAGTGAAGTAAGCTCATCCTCATATCCACCAGTAATTCTGTACTTGCGGATATATTCTTTAACAAATTTACGTGGGTCCTTTGGCTGGAAAATTCTCGTTAGTTCTTTCAGGCTTTCCTTGACTTCATTCTGGCTATGTTTCGCCATGAAATCCCCTCCCTTATACAATGGATGGTCGTCCTAAACAGTAATCCCCGAGAACGTATGCGGCTCTTACACCACATGAACCCACTTGGTGCAGGCAACTCCAAAGCCAATGAGTCACAATGTTTTCATTTTTCTTACTATTATAACAGTTTGCCAACAATTATGAAAGTGAACAATTTCTCAGTTTTTTGTTGACTCGTCTTCTGGAGCTTGCTCCCCCTTGTGATCTTCTGCATTTATACTGCTCGAATGCTTTAAAGGAGGTGTGGCATCCGTCCGGGAATGGGGCGCCACTGGTGGTTTTTCTTTACGAAACAATCGTAAATATGCGATCACCCCAATAATGGCCACAACAATTCCAAATGCTAATAATAACCTTGTAGCCCAATCCTGAACCATGCCTTCACCTCCTTTCACCTATCCCATATATCGGAAAAACGCATACGACTTTGAATGCATATTCGAAATTTTCATTTCCATATATTAGTTAATATTATATCGAACGTAACTGCTACTGGCAACTGATGGAATATAATAAAACCATTTCATTTGTTCTAAAAAGCTATATCAAACGATATGAGCCGCTACCCCAAGCGAGTAGCTTACCTCCTTCATCCTTTACTTGTGCTAGCAGTGTAATCGTCCGACCAGTACGATGCATGAGTTCTGATTCACATAAGAGCAATCCACCCTTACAATTGGCCAAAAAGTGTGTATTCATCGTCGCCGTGACCGCTTGGCTATCCTTCTCTGCCAGCATAACGATCAAACCCATGGCATTATCCATGAGTGACATTAGTACGCCTCCATGGACGATATCCAGAAGATTAAGATGCTGTTTAGTTACTTCTAAGCAAATCGTTGCTTTATGCCCGTCAGCCTGCACTACTTCACAGCCAAGCAATCCCCAGAATGTCTCCTGTGCACGTTCCGCTAGACGAGTCAACTGTCCCGCACTATCGGCATGTTGTACGAACCACTTCTCATCCATTCCATTCACTCCTCCTGCTCGGAAGAAGTCACATCATGCTCATAATCCTCTTCTGCCAGCTTGCGACGTAACACCTTGCCTACCATCGTTTTTGGAAGCGTTTCCCTAAACGCATAGTATTGCGGAACTTTATAGGCTGCGAGCCGATCCCTACAAAACCGATCCAATTGGCTTCGCGATACTTGCCAGCCCTCTTTGAGCACAATAAACGCCTTCACCGTTTCTCCCCGATATTCGTCCTTTACCCCAATTACCGCCGCTTCGCGGACTGCAGGATGTTCGAACAACACTTCTTCTATTTCGCGAGGATAGATGTTATAGCCGCTTGCAATAATGACATCTTTTTTTCGATCCATAATAGTGAAAAATCCATCTTCATCCATCGTCGCAAGGTCTCCCGTATACAACCAGCCATCCTTTAACGTCTCTGCTGTTTCTTCCGGTCGATTCCAATACCCCTTCATGACTTGTGGCCCTCGGACGATCAACTCACCTAATTGCCCAATTGGCAAACGTTCACCCGTTATCGGATCAACGATAGCAACATCTGTGTCGGGAAAAGGAATACCTATCGTACCAATTTTGCGTAATCCCCAAAGTGGATTAGCATGAGTAACAGGTGAAGTTTCTGTCAAACCATAACCTTCAATTAGTCGACCGCCAGTCAAAGCTTCGAACTGCTCTTGTACCTCAAGAGGTAGTGCAGCGGAGCCGCTTATACATAAGTTAATA
Source organism: Paenibacillus sp. L3-i20 (assembly GCF_022180385.2). Taxonomy (GTDB): domain Bacteria; phylum Bacillota; class Bacilli; order Paenibacillales; family Paenibacillaceae; genus Pristimantibacillus. The sequence goes on along the minus strand of NZ_BQME02000001.1, from coordinate 2,626,987 downwards.
GAAGATAAATCCGACTTTGCAGCGTTTGGATGATTAATAAGTGCAACATACATGGTGGGAGCACCTGGAAATATTGTTGGCTTCTGATCATTAATCGTCTTCAAAACAGTATCCGTCTCGAATCTAGGCAACAGTACTAACGAGCCGGCACACGAAGCTGACAGATTCAGAAGTATCGTTAGACCGAATACGTGGAAGAGCGGCAATGCAGCTAGGAATCGTTCCTTACCGTCTTCAGCCTTGTAGAACCAAGCAGAGGTTTGCAGTGTGTTAGATACCAAATTGCCATGCGTGAGCATAACACCTTTAGGTGTACCCGTCGTACCGCCCGTATATTGCAAAACAGCAATTTCTTCTCTAGTTGCAAGCTTAGGTAGTTCTACGTCAGGAGCTTTGCCAGTAAGCAATTTGCGATAGGCTAACACGCCTACCTTGCCATAAGGAATATTGGAACGGAATCCTTCCTTGCGTTGTTTAATGGGATAAAGTATGTTTTTGGGGAATGGCAGACCATCTTTAATAGAAGTGACAATAACATGCTTGAGCGCAGGAATAGGACCTTCAAGCGGCTGCTCGCCTCGAACACGAGCAACACGTGCGTACAACAAATCTACAGTGAGGATAGCGACTGCGCCACTATCCTTAATCTGATGCTCCAGCTCTCGTTCCACATAAAGCGGATTCGTCTGTACAACAATAGCCCCGGCGAGCAATACAGCATAGTAGGAAACGACAGCTTGCGGGCAATTCGGTAGCATGATGGCTACACGATCCCCTTTAGATACACCTAACGCAACTAACTCACTAGCTACTCGAACAGCTTGCGTATGCAATTCACGATAAGTGAGTGTCTTTCCTAAAAAATGAATAGCTTGATTGTTCGGATAATGATTAACGGCATGAATAAGAAACTGAACAATACTATAGTTGGGATAGCTCAGTGATGCTGGAATTTCCTTAGGATAATGACGGAGCCACGGGCGATCTAGCGGTACTTGCTGGGCAAAAGGCTGAACATCATCAGACGGTAAATACTCATCTTCAAAAGACTCTAATTCATCTTCGAACAACGGATCAACTTCTCCATCTGATGCTTCTGATTCTGCTACCTCCAATTTAACTTCATCAGTTCCTTCCTTAGCTTGCGAGTGTTCGGGCAAAAAAGGGTCCTCCGGTCTAAGTGGTTCCATTCTAGATCTCCCCCTCTACACGACATAATGCTCACTTCGAATGACCCGTGCCGCTATTACGCGTTTCATTGCTATCGTATCTGACAATGGCGCTCTCATCAGTTTCTTGAGTACGGACAACTGCAACTGGAGTCCGTCCCCGTGCTCCAGGGCAGCCAAAGCAATTTTTGCAAGGCCTTCCACCTTCTCCATCGCTTCCTGCACGAATACTTCGGTCATTGCTGCCGCATGCTCGACTTGCTCCGTTACCGCCCCTTCGCTCCTGCTCAGCATCTTTTGCGTTCGTAATATTGCGCTCTCCATTGCGAAGGTTTGTATCATCAGGTCGGCTAATACGCAAAGCACCTCCTGCTCCTGCTCAAGTCGTATAGCAAACTTCTGAACGGCTAAACCGCCAATGGCGAGAAACGTTTTTTTCGCTTGAGCTAGACGATAAACTTCCTTGCTGAGCAGTTTTGTGAATGGTGGCAGTGGCATCGGTTGCATAAGCTCGCCTTGCAAAGCCTGCGCTTTTTGAAATAATGGAATTTCTCCCTTAAGCGCTCGCTTTATGAGCGTTCCTGGAATGAGCATCCGATTAATTTCATTTGTACCTTCAAAAATTCGATTTATACGAGAATCACGATAAATCCGCTCTACCTTATAATCGCGAATATAGCCGTATCCACCATGAATCTGTACGCCTTCATCAATGACAAAGTCCAGCCCTTCCGACGCAAATACTTTGACGATGGAGCATTCCAGCGCATATTCACTAATCGCTTTGGCTGCCCGTGCACCTGCATCTACAGCAGCCTGCCGCTCATTAATGTTCTTATCGCTCCCGCTGCCAGCTTCAAATTCCGAGTCGGAATCACGCAACATCGCATCGATCCAGCCCGCCGTTCGATAGACCATACTCTCAAGTACGAATGTGCGAATATTCATGTCGGCAAGCTTTGCCCCAATTAGTGGATATGAGGATATCGTTCGCCCAAATTGTTTGCGAGTGTTTGCATAACGTGATGCGAGCTCAATCGTTTCCTTCGAAGTACCGAGACAAGCAGCACCAAGCTTGAATCGACCAATGTTCAATATGTTAAAGGCAATATGATGGCCTTTTCCTACTTCTCCGAGCACGTTCTCAATAGGAACCTCCACATCTTCAAAGAAAAGCGGACAAGTAGACGATCCTTTAATGCCCATCTTATGTTCCTCTGGTCCAATGCTGAAGCCTGCCATATCCCTCTCAACGATAAAAGCTGTAAATTGCTCGCCATCTACCTTCGCATACACAATGAAAATGTCAGCAAAACCGGCATTCGTAATATAAAGCTTCGATCCATTCAACACATAGTGAGTACCATCATCATTTAGCTTTGCAGTCGTTCGTGCACCCAGTGCATCCGAGCCGGACGCAGGCTCAGTCAAACAATATGCAGCAATTTTCGCTCCTGTTGCGAGGTCAGGCAAATACTTATTTTTCTGCTCGGCAGTTCCAAAGAACACGATAGGCAGCGTACCGATTCCTGTGTGTGCACCAACGGACAATGCAAATGAGGACGATCGGGCAAGTGTCTCTGCAAGCAATGTAGTACTGACCTTGTCGAGTCCTAAACCGCCGAATTGCTCTGGCACATCAGCACCTAACAGCCCCAGCTCTCCAGCCTTCCGCATAAGTTCTACCGTCAATTCATAATTAAGGGCCTCGATCTCCGCATCCCTTGGATACAGCTCAGCCTCCATGAATTGTCCCGCAGCGAGCGACATCATTCGTTGCTCTTCCGTAAAATCTTCAGGAGTAGCGACCGATTCCGGCTTGCTGTCCTCCACGACGAATCGGCCGCCAAAACGTATCGTTCCCGCCATCTCGCAGCCCTCCTTTACGTATTTATACTAGAATATACTTCGAGCACACCCGCTGCCCCCATCCCTCCTCCTACACACATCGTCACTACGCCAATACCGCCGCCTCTTCGTCCAAGCTCATGTATTAAGGAAACGGATAGCTTTGCTCCTGTGCAGCCAAGCGGATGACCTAACGCAATTGCCCCGCCATTCACATTGACTCGTTCCGGATCGAGCTCAAGTTCCCTAATAATCGGGACACATTGTGCTGCGAATGCTTCGTTGAGCTCAAATAAATCAACCTGATCCTTCGTAATTCCGGCTTTCTTAAGGGCTTTCGGAATGGCCTCGATTGGACCAATACCCATCACTTCCGGTGCAACACCTGCGACACTGTACCCCCTAAACACAGCAAGCGGCTTGAGTCCAAGCTCCTCTGCACGCCCCCGACTCATCATAATGACAACTGCCGCTCCATCACTCATTTGTGATGAATTCCCCGCTGTAACCGTCCCATTCCTTGCAAAAGAGGGCTTAAGCGGTGTCAACGTTCGAACCGTAGTCTCCGGGCGCACTCCTTCATCAATGCTGAAGGTGAACGTTTTCTCCCATGGCCTACCCGCTTCATCAGTCCCTGAAGTTCTCGCCGTTACAGGTATAATCTCTGCTTGGAATAACCCTGCTGCAATGGCAGTCGCTGCTTTCTGATGGCTTGCAGCTGCGAAAGCATCCTGATCTTCACGCGTAACGCCATATCTGCGCGCTACTTCTTCCGCAGTATGTCCCATCCCTATATAAACTTCCGGCATCGCCTCTACAATGCCGGGATGCGGTGATAAGCGGAAGCCTGTCATCGGTACGTGGCTCATACTTTCAACGCCTCCGGCTGCGATCACATCGGCTTCTCCTAGTCGAATGCGCTCTGCCCCATAAGCGATAGATTGCAACCCGGATGCACAAAAACGATTTATTGTCACTGCGGGCGTCGTCACTGGCAAACCTGCATACAACGAAATAATTCGAGCTACATTCAATCCCTGCTCACCTTCTGGCATAGCACACCCAATTAAAACATCCTCTATTTCATCCGGAGAAAGCTGCGGCACACGTTCCAATGCGCCCTGCAGCACTATCCTGCCAAGATCCTCAGCTCTCGTCTCCGCCAAGCTCCCTCTTGAAGCTTTGCCGACCGCAGTACGAACAGCCGCAACAATGACTGCGTCACGATCATGATCGGCGAAAGGTTTTTGATCTGTCATCGTCTTCCCCCTCTCAATTGCGCAGCGGCTTGCCCTTAGCAAGCATATGACTCATTCTCTCCTGCGTCTTGCGCTCACCACATAAGCTGAGGAATGCTTCACATTCCAAATCGAGCAAATATTGCTCACTCACTTCCGACCCAGCCCTAACATCTCCGCCCGCAAGCACGTGGGCAAGCTTCCCTCCGATTAAAGCGTCATGCTCGCTAATCGTCCCGCCTAGTTGCATCGCCTGCACCGCTAACTTAAGTACTGCTTTACCTTCACTGCCTGCAACTCGAATTCGTTCCTCGACCGGAGGGGTATAGCCCGCACGATCCAGCTCCAGTACCGCTCTCTTCGCTTCTGCAATCCGTGTGTTCTGTCGCATAATAACGCGATCCTGTGGCCGCAGCAGTCCTTGGCGAAGTGCCTCATGCCCGCTTGATGAAGATTTAGCTAGCGCTATCGTCTCAAACAATTCATTTAACGATGGCTGCAAATCTCCCCTCGCAGATCCGTTGCCACCCGCCGCCGACTTAGCTCTAGCAGCAACTAATGCGGCACCTTCCTTGCAACCTCCGCCTGCCGGGATTAGTCCAACACCTGTTTCCACCAATCCGAAATAAGTTTCTGGCGACAAAATGATAAGGTCTGCTGGTAAACAAGCCTCCACTCCCCCGCCCAGCGTCATCCGATGTGGCGCTGCAACGACTGGTCGATCTAGTCGTTTAAGCCTTAACATACTGTCTTGAAAGAAGCGGATGATTTCCTCGACCTCATCCCACTCCCCATTCTGCGCCTCCATTAGCAGCAGCATCAGGTTCGCACCGACACAGAAATTACGCCCTTCATTCGCAAGCACTATTCCTCTCCAATTGCGAGATACCTCTTGCACCGATTGACGTATCGCTGAAAGAATCTCTCCACCAATGGCATTACTATGCGAATGAAATTCTAAACAGACGACATCATCCCCAATGTCGATCAAGCTAGCTCCGGATGTTGCAAGTACTGTGCGACCAGCTCCCTTAAGTGCTGCCAGAGAAATGACATCCTCCTCCTGCTCTTCCGCAGAATAGCCCCCTCTTGCTGCAAAATAACGTCTTTGCTCTGATTCCAGATAAAAGCTGTTATGTCCATCAGCTATCCATTGCTCCACCCAATCCGGGATCGTATCGCCCTCCTTCTTCATACGAGTCACAGTCTCTTCCAAACCAATTGCATCCCATAGCTCAAATGGCCCGAGATCCCAATTAAATCCCCATCTCATCGCACGATCGATGTCCGTAATCGAATCCGCTATAACGCCTACTTGGGCAGCAGAGTACAGCAATGTTTTCTTAAGTGTAGACCAGGCGAATTTGGCATGTTTATGTCCAGCATTTGAATTGATCAGTGCTTTCGCTTTGAGAGCGACGCCTTTCGCAGCCTTAGCCGCTTCAATGACTGGCGACGATACCTTGCTCTGCTCGCCATATTCCAGCGTGTCTAATCGGAGAGATTCAATGGTGCTTCGACCATCCCCCCCACGAATTTTGCGGTAAAAGCCTGCTCCAGATTTCTCACCTAGCCGCTTCATCGCAACTAACTTCTCCAAGATGTCTGGTCTAGCAAATATCGCCTGCTCTGCATCATCTTCGCTTCGTTTCCGAACGTTATCGATCACATGAAGCAATGTGTCCAAACCTACGAGATCCAGCATTCGGAATGTGGCCGTCTTCGGTCTCCCTAAAGCGGGACCAGTAAGTGCATCTGCTTCCTCTACAGTCAAGCCATAAGTAATCGTATCCTGCAATGTCACCAACATCCCGTATGAGCCTATTCGGTTGGCGATAAAATTCGGCGTATCCTTCGCTACTACGACACCTTTACCAAGTCGCTTCTCACATAATTCCGTAAGCAGCGTAACTACCTCAGCATCCGTGTCCTCTGTAGGAACGACCTCTACCAATCTCATATAACGAGGCGGATTAAAGAAATGTGTTGCGGCGAAATGTCTTCTGAACTCCAAACCTCTCCCTTCTATCATTGATGCAACTGATAGACCTGACGTATTCGTACTCACAAGCGTTCCCGGACGTCTAGCAGACTCGATAGCCGCAAATACCTCCTGCTTCACATCCAGCCTTTCAACAACCGCTTCAACAATCCAATCGACATCTCCAAGTGCTACCAAATGATCAGTCAAATTTCCAGCCGTTATCCGATTTACCCATGCTGGTTCGTAAAGCTGTGGAGGCTGTGCCTTTGGCATCTTAGCAATGGCAGAAGCGGACAATCGATTGCGAACAAGAGCATCAGATAGTGAAAGCCCCTTTCTCTCCTCCTCTTCTGTCAGCCTCTGAGGGACGACGTCTAGCAATAGAACACGAAGCCCAGCGTTAGCCAATTGAGCAGCGATGCCTGCTCCCATTACACCAGAACCGATTACGGCTGCACTGCGGATTGAGCTCGCCTTTTTCTGTTGCGACGCTTGTAACGGCATTTTATGAACAACCTCCTCTGTCATCCTAGTTCCCGAACCCAAACACACTGTCTGCAAGCAGCTCTGCAACATCTCTAGCCGTTACCGAATCACTCTGTGACATCGATTTGAGCCCATCTTCCATCATCGTAAGACAATATGGGCAAGCCGAGCTGATAACACTTGGCTTCACTTCAAGTGCCTGTTCTGTTCGCGCATAATTGATCCGACTGCCGGAGTGCTCCTCCATCCACATTAGACCACCGCCTGCTCCGCAGCACATACCGTTTTTCCCCGATCGTTCCATCTCTTCAATCGTGATCCCAGGTATTGCTCGAAGCATATTCCGAGGTGCTTCATACGTATCGTTATACCGTCCCAAATAACAAGAATCATGAACAGTGACTCGTTCTTCTAGAGCATATTTCGCCGTTAATCTTCCTTCTTGCAACAGCCGGGCCAGCAGCTCCGTATGATGCTCTACTTTGACATCAGTAGAAAGTCCAAAGTCGGGATACTCGTTTTTAAACGTGTTGAAGGTATGAGGGCAAGTTGTAACGATATGCTTGACGCCGTACCTTTGCAGTGTTGCAATGTTTTCTTTGCATAACTCCTGAAACAGCAATTCGTTGCCAATTCGGCGTGCAGTGTCGCCAGAGCTTCGTTCCTCATGACCAAGTGTTGCAAAGTTTACCCCAGCCCTCTTCATTAACCGGACTACATCGAATAGTACTCGCCGACTTCTGGAATCATAGGCTCCCATCGAACCTGCCCATAACAAAATGTCTGGCATTTGTCCGCTCGCCTTGCACGCTTGCATCGTTTTTACATTAATGCCTGTTTTATTCTCGCATTCTTCTATCCATGCGGCTCTTTCCGCTCTTGGCAGTCCCCATGGATTGCTCTGACGCTCAATATTTTGCAGGGCACGTTGTCCGTCAGAAGGAAGCTTTCCTTCCATTAACACTAAGTGCCGACGCATATCGATAATTTTGTCCACATGCTCATTACCGACTGGACATTGCTCCTCGCAGTTGCGACAAGTTGTACATGCCCAAAGCTCATCTTCTGTAATCACATCGCCAATGAGATTAAGATCCTCAGCCTTTACCCCTTCTCTCTTGGTCCATGCGGCACTTTGAACGGACATCGTCGGTGCAATGTTTGTTCTGTAAGAAGAAATCCCTTCGCTGTCACCTCCATTTGTGGCCTCCCAAGCCGGAATAACCGCACCCATTACATGTGCATGTTGTTCACTTCCCGCCTTCCCTTGCCAAAGTCCAGCAGGCAGCCACGGAGATTTCGATGTAATCGAAGCGCCTTTTTCCGTCAAATGATCTCTAAGTTTAACAATGAGATGCATAGGCGAGAGCAACTTCCCAGTGCTCGCTGCTGGGCAAACATTTGTACAACGTCCACATTCCACACATGCATATAAATCAAGAAGCTGCTTTTGCGTAAAATGCTCGATCTTCCCTGCGCCAAACGTTTCGGCGTCCTCATTTTCAAGATCAAGTGGCGTAAGACGCCCGGGAGGTGCATTACGCCTGAACCAAAGATTGATGGGTGCGGTTATTAAGTGGAAATGTTTCGACTGCGGTACATAAACGAGGAACCCCAGCAAAACGAGCAAATGAAGCCACCAGAACAAGTCAAAACCAATATGTGCGAGCTGACTTTGTGCTTGAATGCCTGCCTTCTGCAACAGCTGGGACAATAGTTCACTGATGGGTGCATATTTGGCAGCCAGCGCTGCATCGTTGCCCTCCGTTAATCGCTCAAATGCTAACGTGAACATAATCGTCAGCATGAGCGAACCGATAAACCACATCACAAGCGACGGTTTCCAGCCTCTTTTTAGCCGTGGCAACTTTTCACCATATCTGCGATAAGCACCATACAACACCGCTGCAAAGACAAGTGCCGCAATCAACTCTTGCGACCAAGAGAACTGAGGATAAAGAGGAACAGGCAGCCGTTGCCCACCGCTTAGTCCTTTCCAAATAAGATCAATGGCGCCGAACTGCAGCATAATAAATCCGTAGAAATAAATCAGATGCATGAACCCGCTCCTGATGTCGTTTAGCAACCTGCGATGACCAAGCACCTCTCTACTGAAACCATCCCGCCGCTTCGGCTTATGCCGAACAAATATAGTTGGTACTCCTAACCTCAGATAGCCGATACGCCGCCATATAACAGTTGCGAACATCCAAATCGCAGCTGATACAAGCGCTATGAAGGCTCCCCATCCCACCCAGCTCATCGGTTCTGCAATACTGATATAGGACATCAATGTCGCACCCCTATCCACCCCATTCAAACAGCCCTCCCCATCTCACATATGGCTGGAACTGCCCACTCTTTTTCCCTTTGTACATTTTTAGGGTAATTTTTAAAAAACGTTTACATTTACATCCATAATGCTTCAAGTATATGAATGGGTTCGCCCGATCATGAATCGACCATGTGTGATTACTAATAAATCAATTCCACTTCTAATTTCCAATTCGTGTAATTTCATAGCGTGCCCATTATGATCATATAGTTTATAGATGAGGTTATTTCAATTGAAACCTTTTATGAAGGAGGTCAATATGAATCGGATTGTGGTGCTTGTAAAAAGAACGTTTGATACAGAGGAAAAGGTAACGATCACATCTCAAGGTGTCGACGAACAAGAGGCCAAGTTTGTCATCAATCCTTATGACGAATATGCGCTAGAGGAAGCATTGCGTCTGAAGGAACTGCATGGCGGCGAAGTTATCGTCGTCACTTGTGGCGGAGATGGCTCACAAGAGACATTGCGGACTGCACTTGCCATTGGTGCTGATGAGGCGATTCATCTCAGCTCCGAAGGTATTCCCGATGACAGCTTTTCTATTGCTGCTGCACTTGCAGCAGTCGTTGCCCCCTTGTCACCAGACCTGTTGCTCGCTGGTTTGTTTGCCGTTGATACAGGTTCCGGCAGCGTTGCACTGCAAATTGCCGAACGACTTGGCTTGCCCCATGCTTCCGCTGCCTTAAAAATTACTGTTGCCCCAGCCAAAGAACTTGGCATTGACACCGATTCCATCGTTTCTCTCTTCGCTCTAGTGGAACGTGACATCGAAGGGGATTCAGAGAAAATAACAATACCGCTGCCTGCACTCATTACAGCCCAGCAAGGGCTCAATGAACCACGTTATCCTTCATTGCCTGGCATTATGAAAGCAAAGCGAAAACCTCTACGAACAGTAACGGTGCAAGAGCTCAATCTTGCCGAAAGCCACCTCAACGACATAACAACACCGCGTACAGAAAGAAACAAACTGTTCCCGCCTCCACCTCGCGGAATCGGCAAAAGACTAACAGGAACTTCCAATGAGCAAGTTCATGAACTCGTTAAGCTGCTTCAGAGGGATGCAAAGGTGCTGTAGAGCACTGATGAAAGGAGCTATTTCACATGGGCAAAAAAATACTTGTTTTTGCTGAGCACCGAGACGGTGCTCTTCGCCGAGTGGCGCTGGAAGCGCTTGGCGCCGCTAAGCTTCTCGCAGGCAAGGACGGCTCCGTCCATGCCGTCCTTGCCTCTTTCGGCGGGGCGGCTGAACCTGCCGCCGAGCTAATCGCCCGAGGGGCGGATGTCGTGCATATTGCCGACGATCCGTCCCTTGAACACTATGCGCCCGAGGCGTATATCGCCGTGCTGGGCGCAGCCATGACTGCGGTGGGGCCGAGCGCGCTCTTGCTCGGCCATACCGCAATTGGGCGCGAGCTCGCGCCCCGCGTGGCCGTAGCCCATGGCGCCGGCCACATTGCAGACGTCACTGCCATCGAGGTGTCGAGTGATGGCAGTGACGTCGCATTCACTCGCCCGCTCTACGCCGGCAAGGCGTTCGAGCGGCGCAGCTTTCTTCCGGGCCACCCGTGGGTAATCACGGTGCGCCCGAATAATTTGCCGCCTGCGGAGCTATGCGACGCTGGCGATCGTGGCGGCTCGGTCGCCGTATTGCCTTATACGGCGCCGCCGCTATTGACCGCTGTGCGCGGAATTGTGCGGCGCACTAGCGGACAGATTGATCTAGCCGAAGCCGATGTCATCGTATCCGGCGGAAGAGGGGTACGCAGCGCGGCAGGCTTCGAGCCGCTCCACGCGCTAGCTGCCGCTTTCGGCGGAACAGTCGGTGCCTCGCGCGCTGCTTGCGACGCTGGATATTGCGACTATGCGCTCCAAATTGGTCAGACAGGCAAAGTCGTTACACCTCAGCTTTATATCGCCTGCGGAATTAGCGGCGCTATCCAGCATCTAGCCGGAATGAGTCAATCTCGCACAATAGTAGCCATCAACAAAGACCCTGACGCTCCCATCTTCGGAATCGCAGACTACGGTATCGTTGGCGACCTGTTTGAAATAGTCCCATTACTAAAGGAAGAAGTACTGCGAGCTCAGAAATCAGGTTGACGAGAGAGAATTTTTTCGATCAGAATAAAATAATGGACTCAATTTATTAAAAAATCGATGGTTAATTGAAGCCATCCTATAAGATGTACACATCTACAAAGAAACTAACTGAATTTTTGTAAACTTTTGCTAAGTGGGTTCAACTCAAAACGTTTTGAAGCCTTCTCGATCAGACAACAAAAACAAGCCCTTCCACCACTGCTTCAGCAGTAGTGGAAGGGCTTGTTTTTGTACTATTTCACACTTTCACATTTATACATGCGCACGATACAGAAAGGACTTCATTAGCTTAAGACTCGTTTCTCCACTACTGAATACTCCCTTTACAATCGATGAGCTCAGCCCTCTATGCAAAGTCAGGACGTAATATTTCGTGGATGCAGTCGGGTGCTTCATATCGTTCGTCATAGACCGCATTGGTTACTGGATAGGAACGCATTAAGTAGCCCTCCATCGCCTCCAAATGTTTGCGAAGCTTACTGAACTCCTTAATGCTTGGATTCATCCAATCCTCAATTCCCTCTTCATCCAAGATGACAGGTACTTGCGATTGCCAAACCGACATTGATCCCGAAGCAGCAGCAGTTAGCATCGTGAATGCGCACACCTCTTTACCATTCACATGACGCCAGCGATCAAAGATGCCTGCTACGCCTAACAAAGGTTGACTCGGCACAATCGTATGCATCGCCCGGGAATCACGTTCCTTTTGAAATTTCTTTTGTCCAAAAAAACCGCTGCAAGGAATAACACATCTTTGACTGCTAAGCATTCTCTGAAAGAAAGGTTTCTCCATTACTTTTTCTTGATCAGCATTAACGGAATCTCTCGCCCAGAATGGGAACAATCCCCATCTAGCTTCTTGCAGCACCCGCACATTATGTCTGTCATTCATAACGATAGACACTGTTTGTGTCGGCGCCACGTTAAAACGATTCGTATGTCCTTGCACAATTCGGTTAACGCCAAACCTCTCCACTATTGCATCTAATTCTGCTGTCAACGAAAACCGTTCAATCATCGCATGATGCTCCTTCACTTTGGGCTGCGTGTTTGAATCCAGTTTTTGTAGTGTTCAGGAAAATTATGCATACATCGAAATGATTTGTCCTTCTTAAGCGTCTAGCTACATGATTTAACTATTTAGTCACATACACCAACTACTTGGTCGCATTCATTCGCTATTTGATTTACATCATTAACCTTCTACGTCGTAAAGCGTTTCCGGAACTTAAGCGGTGGCATACCTGTATGAGCTGCAAACAATCTTGAGAAATGAGGCGTCTGTCTAAAGCCAGTCTCCTCAGCAACCTTCGCAATCGTCCAATCCGTCTTTATGAGCAACAACTTCGCCTGGTCGAGGCGATAATAAAGCAAATACTGCTGCGGCGTACAGCCAAAGACGTCTGTCATGCAGCGAGTAATGTAGTTTGTATGCAGATCCAGAACTTCGCTGAGCATTGTATTGCTTATTGGTGTTCGATAATTAAGCTTCAAATAAGCCGCTGCACGTTCAGCGATAGAGACCGAAGCTTTCGCAGCATCCGAACGCCATCCTTCATCAAGCATTTGAAGCAGATGCAGGAACCGTTGCTGACGATCCCAAAATGCTCCATGGGAGCAGCTTTTGGCAGCCTCATGCAACTGAGCAAATATTAGCTTAGCCTCATCGGGATAAGACAGTTTCATTTTTTTCGGGAGACGTATAGCATATGTATAGTAATCGCCTCGCAGTGTACCTTGCTCGTTATTGTCCGTTTCCTCCCATGCTCCGACCGTCTGGAAATGAACCCAGTCGAACACTGTTTCCTCTGAACATGGTTGGAATGAATAATGCCAACGATCTGGTCTCAATATGAGTACATCACCCGGCGTTAACGTCCATTTGTAATTTTCTTCCGCAATATGCAGCGTACCTTCGTTTACGAATAATAAATCAAACACGCCTAAATTTGTACGGTTGGGATGTTCTTCCCCAGGGCGATAAGTAATTCGATTCGATTCCACAAAAAAAGGCAACGGCGGCGAGCGAAATGTGAGTAATAAATCGTCTGACAAGCTGATCTCTCCTCCAGCTAAGCTTCCTTAACTTTTCCTATGAATATTGCCATGTTACTTGATTATCCGTTCATTTGTCCATACCAAAAAACCCCGCCGCCCCATACTGGAAGCGAAATCGAGGTTTATGTATGCTTATTTATTAGCAGTCAAACACTCTCATTAATGATAAGGATTGAGGGACATAACGAATCCTCTTACATAATCATCCTGAAAGTAGTAAATTCATCCACAGTAAGGCATGGAGATGGGAGCAAACTTTTGACGAGACGCATATAATCAAGCGACTGCTTCCAATCCTCTATGTTCGGTGTCCAAACGTACTTTTTTCCACTAAGTAGTGACAGTGCTTCGATCCGATCAGGCAATCGTTTGAATGCGCCCATACCGAATACGGTTGTCATATGCTGATAAAGTGCCAAGGACTCTGATGACTCATCAACTATAAACTTTTGTACGATGTATCCTTCTTGAATACTGTCACCGAGAATAGATACGACATGAAGGTTTTGCGAAAGCTCCATTTCTAATTCTTCTATAGAGACTGTTGACGGTTCAAATAAAATAATTGGTTTACTTGCAACATGATCCTTCAAGAAGGACATAAGATGAGCGTTAACCGTATGACGTACTTGCAAAAAATGTTCATTGGAATGAAATTTATAATGGCGATTCGTCCACCAACGATTATTCGCTTTCTCTAATGTTTCCGCTAAGCTTTTGCCAGCTGTAGAAGTAAGAACGTGATTGACACAATGACATGCTGAAAAATGAACGAGCTCCTTCCAATGAAGGTTTCGTTTTCCTTCATTTTCTTTAGCAGGATTATTCGTACGTTGTACACCTCGAAGTATTCGTTCTATTTTGTAATCGTCGATACGGATTAATATCGGCATTTGCTCTAACATGCCTTCTGTCCCCCTATTAAACCTTATCCTGCAACAGTTAGCAGTCCCGCTACTTGCTCTCCTACCCGCTTACCCAAAACTTTCTCATCATCCGATGCATTGTATTCAAACTTCAAGCTTTCACAAACGATTTCTGCACCAAGCTCTTTAAGCTTCTGCTCAATAATATCGACTGCTCCGCAATAAATGGGATAAGAAGTATCACCCGAACCGAATACCGCTGCTTTCTTGCCAGCCAAATCTAGTCCATCCATTTCCTCATAGAAATCAAGAAACTCATCTGGAAGTTCTCCGTCACCCCACGTATAAGCTCCCATTATAATTGCATCATAGTCCAGAAGTTCTTCAGGTTTTGCATCAAATGCCTCTTTACATACAAACTCTACCCCTGTCGCTTTTACACCTTCTGCAATCGACTCTGCCATTTCCTCCGTGTTTCCTGTTAAGCTGGTGTACAAAATAATTACTTTTGGCATAGCTATTCCTCCTAAATTTTCATTGTTTGAATGCCTTGGAACAACGTAGCCATATAGAGCTCATCACCCTGCACATCAACATCCGTCACCGGAAAACCTAACATAACGGACAACAAAATCAGTTTATTTGCTATGTAGGCAAGCCTAAACAATCCTTGATCCGTACAAACGTAGATGTCGTTCCCTTTTGCTGTAACTGAGAAAATGAACTTTTTACCGAATTTAATCCGGTCAAATTTCCCTTTCTTATCACCAACCATCAGTTCTCCCTGATCACTCGTACCAATTAAATGTCCGCGATAAACGGCTAAGCTCGTTATTTTCCTCTCCAGTTCGAAGTGCGCCCAGTCATCCATAAAACGATCGTATAACGAAATCCCTGTTTCATGTCCCACTATCATATATTGCGGAAGATTTATAAAGTCATAGATCCGCTTCCCCTCACAAGCAAGGAGACCCCACTTGGAGCCTGTTTTGATCCATAACCCGTCATCAGTTGCTACATAGCTCGCACCACCGGTTTTGCGATATTGATAACAAGGCAGCGTAAGTCCTTCATTCTCCCACGCATCCCCCATCCATTCGTACAAACCGCTATTTGTGCAGGCATGCAGCAGTTCTGAATGCAGCTGCAATCGATGAATGCTTGTTGTATCTGGGAGCCCCGCATCTCGCTTCTCCCAATTAAATTGTGGATCAATCTCATACACTCCGTAGCCGACCGATGCTGCGAACAAACCGTATGGACCTGCTTTCACAGATGAAAACGGGAAGAGCAGCCAGTTCCACGGTTTTTTTGTGCCAGTTTGCATATATTTTTCTCCTTATAGCTTGAGGGGGCGATAGCCCATTCGCATATTCTTTGGCAACTATATATTTTGTCTCACCATGATAGACAACTACTGATAATGATTATCACTTTCGTAACTATGATAAACATTCTCATTAACATTGTCAACTGTCTCCTAGCGCCCATTTTTTGAAAAATGGTCATTTGCCTATGCGCCCGCCCTGTCTGCACCCAGTCAATACTACACATTAGCCCGTAATATAAGGTAAATGACTAGGAGGTGCTCTTTCTGGATTACTCATTAAACAAAAAAAGTCGCAGTCAGTCTTCAAAAGAGAAAGTTGTACACATTAAAAGATATATCAGTGGTAAAGTTTCTTCCGGTACAAAGAGACATAAGAAAAAAACAAGGATAAATAAAGATCGGGTTATTGTTACAGGCTCAAGATCACGCGAGCGTTGCAATGATCATCAACACGATCGTCCTTGCTGCGACGAACATATTGGTCAACAAGGACCTCAAGGTGAGCGCGGTGAGCAAGGGGAACGTGGGGAACGTGGCAAAAGAGGTCATGATGGAGATCGTGGTAAACGAGGGCATGATGGTGAACAAGGGCCTGTAGGGCCTGTAGGACCTGTAGGACCTCAAGGAATACAAGGAGTAACTGGCGCAACTGGACCTTCAGGTGGTCCACCTGGACCGACGGGAGCTACGGGCGATACTGGCAGTCAAGGACCTCAAGGACCCCAAGGGCCTCAGGGACAGCAAGGAGCAATCGGGCCTCAAGGACCTCAAGGTATTCAAGGATTTCCTGGGCCACAGGGACCTCAAGGTCCTCAAGGATCAATTGGACCTCAAGGGCCTCAAGGTGCACAAGGTAATGCAGGACCTCAGGGGCCACAAGGACCGCAGGGACTTATCGGTGCCAATGGTGTAACGGGAGGAACAGGCAGCACTGGAGCCACTGGTGCGACGGGCGTTGCTGGACCTCAAGGGTTAATCGGACCTCAAGGACCTCTTGGAAATACGGGAGCTACGGGAGGTAATGGACTGCAAGGACCAATCGGGCCTCTAGGTCCGCAAGGCCCTGCTGGCTTACAAGGACCCGCTGGTCCTCAAGGTGCTCAAGGACCTCAAGGTTCAGTTGGACCACAAGGTCCGATAGGCACAAATGGGGCTACTGGTGGTACTGGGGCGACTGGAGCAACTGGTGGCACGGGCGCTACCGGCGATACTGGGGCGACTGGCGCTACAGGTAGCACGGGTGCTACCGGCGATACTGGGGCGACTGGCGCTACAGGTGGCACGGGTGCTACCGGCGATACTGGAGCAACTGGTGCTACCGGTGGCACGGGCGCTACCGGCGATACTGGGGCGACTGGAGCAACTGGAGCAACTGGTGGCACGGGTGCTACCGGCGATACTGGGGCGACTGGAGCAACTGGTGGCACAGGTGCTACCGGCGATACTGGGGCGACTGGCGCTACAGGTGGCACGGGCGCTACCGGCGATACTGGGGCGACTGGCGCTACAGGTGGCACGGGTGCTACCGGCGATACTGGGGCGACTGGAGCAACTGGTGGCACAGGTGCTACCGGCGATACTGGGGCGACTGGCGCTACCGGTGGCACGGGCGCTACCGGCGATACTGGGGCGACTGGAGCAACTGGTGGCACAGGTGCTACGGGCATTGCCGGGACCGATGGCGTCACTGGTGCAACTGGTGCGACTGGCGCTACCGGGGATTCGGGTACTGGAATAGCTGGTCATTTTAGTAATACAGGAACCACAACTATTCTTTCGGGCGGCAAAGTTCCACTAGTGACAGAGTTAATTGACCCAGTAGGTGCATTTAACAATTCTGAAGGGATCATAATGTTAAATATTTCTGGATTGTACGCAATTTCTTATATGACCATTGTAGACGGCGATCAGAATGCAAATTTCGGCTTACAACTAAACTCAACTACTTTACTTCCAGGTTCAACATCAGGTACAGAAACAGGTGGTTCTGGGGCAAAATCATCCTCAGGTTATATAGTTAGAAGGTTCAACGGAGGGGACACAATTCAAATTATTAATAACGGCACAACTACAACTCTCCTATCACCTGCGATTAATGGATCACCAGTAAATAGCAGCTCCCTCATTATCATTCGTCTTGGTGATTAATTACCCACTAAAACCGATTGCACATATTGTGTAGTCGGTTTTTCTTCAAACATTCCACTTGAGAAAAATAGCTGCATATAAATTTGGCATAGTTGTATTAACGATATAAGTGCTGCTGTTAAACGTTATGACTTTACCGATGGGATACGTAGGCGCAATGACTGGATTAAACAGAACAATACCTGGCAGTCTAAAACCTGTAGGTATACTCGTCCAAATTCTATTAGCTTCACATCTATCATATGCAAATAATAAATCTATGCATAACATATCCAGTAGTTAATGAGAGATCAAAAAACATCATGAAGCAGAATGATAATGTCACACTCTAATCCCCCAACATTACCTCTACGATCCTACTAAATAGAGATGATGCAATCAATTTGCTACTTTCATCTATTAAATTGGAATAATTTATAATAAATGATATTTTGCAGGCTGAAGGAGAAAAACTTCAATTTGTTCTTGGTACATTACCAGGCGTAACATCTCCCCCAGCAACCATTAGCGACATTCTAACGATTACTGAAAGCGTTAAGGACACAATTAATGCCGTCACGAAAAAAGAGTTTTTATTAGACAGTAAGCTTAAGAGTATTTCGAAGTAGCAGGTATTCTTCAATTCCAAGCTACAGGTGATGCCGGTTCTAACTTTAGTATAACTACTAATGTAGAAACATTCAGATTGGCATAAGATCTCTTACAAATGAACGCCCACTACATGTGGGCGTTCATTTGTAATTTTCAATAACCATTTTATTTACAAGTCGTATAGTTGATAAAGAGATTAAATTCCTTTTTATTGGATTGAAAAGTGATCTCTTTTTTCTTTTAAAGATCAAGTTGATATATATTTATCTTACTCGTATACGAACATTTATTTAATATTTCAAGGAAATCACACTTAATATTGCGCTTTACTCCGTATGTAAGTAATTATTTCTTCAATATAAAGAATACGCCTCAAAATTAATGCATTTTTTTCATAGGGAAAATGACCATTTCTTTCGTACTCCGCTTCTACTAAGTGCACTTTAAAATTCCATGCATATGATAACTGGTGAATTATTCACAGCACTCAGACTATTGAAAAGGAGAATGATAATGTCACAAGCTAATATCCCTAATATCACCCCTGCGATTACATTAACGAGAGACGATGCAATTAATCTGCTACTTTCATCCATCGCATTAGAAGAGCTCGGGCTTAGTCACATTTTGAATGCTGAAGGAGAAAAACTTCAATTCGTTCTTGGTACTTTACCAGGAGTAACATCTCCTCCAGCAACCATTAGCGATATCCTGACAATTAATGAAAGCGTTCGGGATACAATTAATGCCATTACGAAAAAAGAGTTTTTATTAGACAGTAAGCTTAACAGCATTTTGAATACACCAATTTCGGTTGGACCAACTGGTCCTACTGGACCGACAGGTCCTTCTGGAGGTCCTCCAGGGCCAACTGGTGCGACAGGCCCTACTGGGGCTGGAGCCACTGGCGCGACTGGGGCTACCGGTGCTACTGGCCCTACTGGCCCTTCTGGAGCTACAGGGCCAACAGGACCAACAGGAGTCATCGAAGGACCACTGTTCTTTGTTCTTGGACCATCCGGTCCAAGCGCCCCAATGTTTCAAGGGGACACTTTAACATTCCAATCAAGCACACTAGATATCACAGTTACACCGGGTTCAGCAATTGTGGATATTGAACTTACTACTACTCCTACAGGTCCGACGGGGGCTACGGGTGCCACTGGCCCTACGGGTGCTACAGGCGACGCTGGTGCGACTGGAGCTACTGGAGCTACAGGTGCGACTGGCGATGCTGGAGCGACTGGCGCTACTGGGGCGACTGGCGATGCTGGTGCGACTGGGGCGACTGGCGCTACTGGGGCTACTGGAGCTACAGGTGCGACTGGCGATGCTGGAGCTACTGGAGCTACAGGTGCGACTGGCGCTACTGGGGCTACAGGTGCGACTGGCGATGCTGGAGCTACTGGAGCTACAGGTGCGACTGGCGCTACTGGGGCTACAGGTGCGACTGGCGCTACTGGGGCTACTGGGGCTACTGGCGATGCTGGAGCTACAGGTGCGACTGGCGCGACTGGCGATGCTGGAGCTACTGGAGCTACAGGTGCGACTGGGGCTACTGGGGCTACTGGCGATGCTGGAGCTACAGGTGCGACTGGCGCGACTGGCGATGCTGGAGCTACTGGTGCGACTGGCGCTACTGGCGATGCTGGAGCTACTGGTGCGACTGGCGACATTGGAGCTACTGGCGCTACTGGTGTGACTGGCGCTACGGGAGCTACAGGTGCGACTGGCGCTACTGGGGCTACTGGAGCTACAGGTGCGACTGGCGATGCTGGAGCTACTGGAGCTACAGGTGCGACTGGCGTGACTGGGGCTACTGGAGCGACTGGCGACACTGGAGCGACTGGCGTGACTGGAGCGACTGGAGCGACTGGAGCTACTGGCGTGACTGGGGCTACTGGCGACACTGGAGCGACTGGCGTGACTGGGGCTACAGGTGTGACTGGTGCTACTGGCGTGACTGGGGCTACAGGTGTGACTGGTGCTACTGGCGTGACTGGGGCTACAGGTGTGACTGGCGTGACTGGGGCTGGTGCAATAATTCCTTTTGCATCCGGAGTACCTCTATTACTAACTACTATTCTTACTGGTGTAGCTGGCACAGCAGGACTCGTAGGCTTTGGTAATGGTGGACCAACATTAAGTGTTTTAGGGGCATCAATCGATCTAACAGGTGCAGCAGGGACTTTGTTAAACTTTGCATTCTCAATGCCACGCGACGGAGTAATTACTTCAGTGGCAGCATACTTTAGCACAACAGCAGCTTTAGCACTATTAGGCACTACTATTACTATTACAGCACAATTATACAGCTCTACTACACCAGATAACATCTTTACTCCAATACCAGGAACTGCAGTGACTTTACCTGCGTTAGTTGGTCCTATAGTTATTGGGGACACCACAAATGCTATTCTCCCCGGTTTAAACATTCCGGTTACTGCACAAACTCGCTTACTCTTGGTTTTCTCAGCAACTGCAGCGGGAGTATCGTTACTAAACACTGTAGCGGGATATGGAAGTGGCGGAATTACGATCGCATAACCCTCTGCTTTTATTAATGCACAAAAAAACTATCTCTATCGGGATAGTCCTCAGGCTGTCGAGATTTTCTCGACAGCCTGATTTTGTTCTAGTCGAAATCACCTGAACACCGATCTCTTAATTTAACTAATAATATTCTATTGTTACTATAAGATTCTATTTCTTAATTTTTCAACTCTGATCTTTATGCTCCTCCCTCTATTCATTAAATAATCGAAGAACTCTAAAGTATCTTTGTCCAATTTTCATAAAATCCGCTTCTATCAAATGCGACCTAGATTTTTCATGCATATGATAACAAGTAAAAGTGCAAGCCCATTTCAATTGCAAAGGAGAATGATAATGTCACAATCTAACATTCCCAATATTACTCCTACAATCTCATTGACTAGAGATGACGCAATTAATCTATTGCTATCATCTATCGCACTAGAAGAACTTGGTATAAGTCACATTTTGAATGCTGAAGGAGAAAAGATTCAATACGTGCTTGGTACTTTACCAGGAGTCACCTCCCCACCAGCAACGATTAGCGATGTATTAAACATGAATGCAAGCGTACTAGATACAATCGCTGCCCTTACGAAACAAGAATATCTACTAGACAGCAAGCTTAGCAACATCTTAAGTACTCCAATTGCGATTGGACCTACTGGTGCTACTGGACCGACTGGTCCTTCTGGAGGTCCTCCTGGACCAACAGGAGCTACTGGCGCTACTGGACCAACAGGAGCTACTGGCGCTACAGGCGCTACTGGACCAACAGGAGCTACTGGCGCTACAGGGGCTACTGGAACATTTGATGGCGGCATACTTTTCACTGTATCCGGACCAAACGGTTCATTACCAATTTCCCAAGGTGACTCACTAATATTTGAATCAGATACACTCGATATCTCTGTACTACCAGGCTCGGTCATTGTCAAAATTGAGATACCTGGTGATTTTACAGGTGCGACTGGGGCCACTGGCGCTACGGGTGCTACAGGGGCCACTGGTGCTGATGGGGCCACTGGCGCTACGGGTGCGACGGGTGCTGACGGTGCTACTGGAGCCACTGGCGCTACGGGTGCTACTGGTATTGGAGCAACGGGTTCTACTGGACCTACTGGGGCGACGGGTGCAACAGGTGCTGACGGTGTGACTGGACCTACTGGGGCGACAGGTGCCACAGGTGCTGACGGTGTGACTGGACCTACTGGACCTACTGGAGCGACAGGGGCTACGGGTGCTGACGGTGTGACTGGAGCTACTGGTGCAACAGGTGCTACTGGCGCTGACGGTGTGACTGGAGCTACTGGTGCAACAGGTGCTACTGGCGCTGATGGTGTGACTGGAGCTACTGGTGCAACAGGTGCCACAGGTGCTGACGGTGTGACTGGAGCTACTGGTGCAACAGGTGCTACTGGCGCTGACGGTGTGACTGGAGCTACTGGTGCAACAGGTGCTACTGGCGCTGATGGTGTGACTGGAGCTACTGGTGCAACAGGTGCCACAGGTGCTGACGGTGTGACTGGACCTACTGGAGCGACGGGTGCAACAGGTGCTACTGGCGCAACAGGTGCCACCGGCGCTGACGGTGTGACTGGACCTACTGGGGCAACAGGTGCCACCGGCGCTGACGGTGTGACTGGACCTACTGGGGCAACAGGTGCCACCGGCGCTGACGGTGTGACTGGACCTACTGGGGCAACAGGTGCCACCGGCGCTGACGGTGTGACTGGACCTACTGGGGCAACAGGTGCCACCGGCGCTGACGGTGTGACTGGACCTACTGGGGCAACAGGTGCCACCGGCGCTGACGGTGTGACTGGACCTACTGGGGCGACAGGTGCCACAGGTGCTGACGGTGTGACTGGACCTACTGGTGCAACGGGTGCCACCGGCGCTGACGGTGTGACTGGACCTACTGGTGCAACAGGTGCCACAGGTGCTGACGGTGTGACTGGACCTACTGGTGCAACGGGTGCCACCGGCGCTGACGGTGTGACTGGACCTACTGGGGCGACAGGTGCCACCGGCGCTGATGGTGTGACTGGAGCTACTGGTGCAACAGGTGCTACTGGCGCTGATGGTGTGACTGGAGCTACTGGTGCCACTGGCGCTGACGGTGTGACTGGAGCTACTGGTGCAACAGGTGCTACTGGCGCTGATGGTGTGACTGGAGCTACTGGTGCCACTGGCGCTGACGGTGTGACTGGAGCTACTGGTGCAACAGGTGCTACTGGCGCTGATGGTGTGACTGGAGCTACTGGTGCCACTGGCGCTGACGGTGTGACTGGAGCTACTGGTGCAACAGGTGCTACTGGTGCAACAGGTGCTACTGGCGCTGATGGTGTGACTGGAGCTACTGGTGCCACTGGCGCTGACGGTGTGACTGGAGCTACTGGTGCAACAGGTGCTACTGGCGCTGACGGTGTGACTGGAGCGACGGGGGCAACAGGTGCTACTGGCGCTGATGGTGTGACTGGAGCGACGGGGGCAACAGGTGCTACTGGCGCTGACGGTGTGACTGGAGCTACTGGTGCAACAGGTGTTACTGGCGCTGATGGTGTGACTGGAGCTACTGGTGCCACGGGTGCTACTGGCGCTGATGGTGTGACTGGAGCTACTGGGGCGACGGGTGCAACAGGCGTTACTGGCACTGATGGTGTGACTGGAGCTACTGGGGCGACTGGAGCTACTGGTGCAACAGGTGTTACTGGCGCTGATGGTGTGACTGGAGCTACTGGTGCCACGGGTGCTACTGGCGCTGATGGTGTGACTGGAGCTACTGGGGCCACGGGTGCTACTGGCGCTGATGGTGTGACTGGAGCTACTGGGGCGACGGGTGCAACAGGCGTTACTGGCACTGATGGTGTGACTGGAGCTACTGGGGCGACTGGAGCTACTGGTGCAACAGGTGTTACTGGCGCTGATGGTGTGACTGGAGCTACTGGTGCCACGGGTGCTACTGGCGCTGATGGTGTGACTGGAGCTACTGGGGCGACGGGTGCAACAGGCGTTACTGGCACTGATGGTGTGACTGGAGCTACTGGGGCGACTGGGGCTACGGGTGCAACAGGCGTTACTGGCGCTGATGGTGTGACTGGAGCTACTGGAGCTACTGGAGCTACTGGAGCTACTGGGGCGACGGGTGCAACAGGCGTTACTGGCACTGATGGTGTGACTGGAGCTACTGGGGCTACTGGGGCTACTGGGGCTACGGGTGCAACAGGCGTTACTGGCGCTGATGGTGTGACTGGAGCTACTGGAGCTACTGGAGCTACTGGGGCGACGGGTGCGACAGGCGTTACTGGCGCTGATGGTGTGACTGGAGCTACTGGGGCGACGGGTGCGACAGGCGTTACTGGCGCTGATGGTGTGACTGGAGCTACTGGGGCGACTGGGGCTACGGGTGCAACAGGCGTTACTGGCGCTGATGGTGTGACTGGAGCTACTGGAGCTACTGGGGCGACGGGTGCAACAGGCGTTACTGGCGCTGATGGTGTGACTGGAGCTACTGGAGCTACTGGGGCGACGGGTGCGACAGGCGTTACTGGCGCTGATGGTGTGACTGGAGCAACAGGTGCCACTGGAGTCACTGGCGCTACTGGTGCTACTGGTGCGACAGGTGCGACAGGTCCGAACTTTGCTCTTGAAGGATTCTCCGCTCTGAATACTGCCTTAACGGTAGCTGCCACTACTCAAATTGCTCCATGGACAGTAACTGGCACTCATTATTCAAACGCTAACTTTAACTCTGCTACTGGAACGTACACTGTACCAACAACAGGTAGATATTCAATTGCAGCCACTGTAAACTATGCAACAACAGCGGTCATCAGTATAGCGATTGGAGCAGGTGTTGATCCAGCATTCTCAATCCGTAGATTATCTGATAGTGCTGACTTAATTATTGGCAACTTCCCTCTTCTAAATGTAAACATTGCCCTTGTACTCTCTTTGAGAACAATATTAGGCAATGGAGCAGTCACTCTTGCTGGTGATTTGCAATTAACTGCTGGCGATCAGCTTGGTCTATTCTATCTTGCAGATGGATTAACACTATCATTAAATCTCGGAGGACCTACCAGCGGAATTGTTTGGTCTATTCATCAAATTGCTTAATTATATCAAAAAAAGAGGAGACGCTTTGTCGTCAATGTCATTAAGTTAAGGTGCTGGACCAAAAATCAAGAAAAAGAGCGGGTCATCGAAAAGATAGCCTGCTCTTTTTTTTCATGAAATAGAGAAATAGAACTTGACAAGTAGTTCGAATTGTGTGGCGTAGACCCTTGAAAAAACGAGGAGGTTTCGCCAATGAATGAGTACCCCAATTCGCTAAAAGAAACGCTGACATTCCTCATACGAGAAATGTCATCCGAACCAGCACCCTATGTCAAAAATCCTGAAAAAGATTTTACCCAAAGAAAAAAGCTACCTTTTGAAACGGTTATGCAACTCCTGATCTCAATGGGTGGCAACAGCCTATATAAGGAACTCTTGGAATCGCAGGGCTATGACGTAAACACTGCAACGACGTCTGCTTTTGTTCAGCAGAGAAATAAAATCCTGCCGTCTGCTGTAGAATTCTTATTTCACGGATTTACGCAATCGTATACGGATATCAAGGATTACAAAGGGTATCGATTACTTGCCGTTGACAGTTCGGATTTACATATCGCAACTGACCCTGCTGATACTGACAAAGAGGTCAAGGCTCATCCCGAGATTTATAGGTTCGTCCCTTCCACGTCTACCTTTGGTTTTTTGGATTTGCAGGAGAACTTGTTTTACCCGATTTCCTTTCGGGTTGTTCGTTTCCTCCTACCAAACGGCGCTTATGAAATCGTCATTACGAATCTTTCTGCCACTGATTTCCCACCGGGTGAAATCAAATCCATATAACATGCGATGGGGCATTGAAACCTCTTTCAGGGCATTAAAGTACACCGTTGATCTAACCAATTTTCACGCAAAGAGACGAGAATCCATTACCCAGGAGATTTTCGCAAGAATGATCATGTACAATTTCGCTGAAATGATGACCTCGCACGTCGTCATTTCCCAAATGGTTAAACGGCACCTCTACCAAGTCAACTTCACGGTTGCCGTTTACGTTTGTAGACATTTCTTGCGCTCACGAGGCGTTAAACCCCCGCCCGATGTTGAAGCGCTGATTCGAAAAAACATTTTGCCGATTCGACCCACTCGCCCAGGGCAAAAGAATACGCGCAAGGTCCGTTCGAAATCAACTGTTAGCATCGTCTACAGAGTAGCATAGTTCAGTTCACATGAACATTTTTTTAAGCGGATATTCCATCCGCTTTGTTTGCTGTACGCTTTTTTCTTGATTGCACCAAAAAACAAACGGCACAGGGCTTTTCCCATGCCGTTTCAAATTCCATTTTTATTCCAAGTCTTGTCGTTGAGCTTAACTTAATGACATTGGCTTTGACGTCCCTCTTTTTCCATACATATCATTCAACAACACATCAACGAAACGAAAAGTTCAGCTTAAACAATATTCTAATTTGATCGACCTCAAACTTCACATTCTGCACAGTAACTAATTCACCAGTAGGCAAATCTAGCGGGATCGTTATAGCTTCTAACATACTTAAAGGAAGATCAATTCCCTTCATCGCTAAAGTCTCCGGTATTAATACTAAGTTTGGTTCTTGCCATTCCAGTCGATACTCAGCCTTGACCTGAGCAGGAATACGCTCTTTATACGTTATATTTAGATCAGCAAGCAACTTATTTTCTTCTAGGTTAAAATCAGCACCGTCAATGCGCACGTCTTTTGCTACGTTTGGATCTAGGTGACTTTTAATCAAATCATTCACTTCCGGCTCCGTAAGAACAAGCTCCGGCTTCAGTCGCTTCGCCATTGCAACAGCTTTTGCTCTTACATCAATCGATTCATAGGCCATATCCAACTGCTTGTCTGGTGCGATATAGGATAACAACCACCAGCCAGCCCCAACTATAATAACAATAAGCACAATTAGCGTAATAAACAGTCTCTTAAACACTTTTCCCATATGTTCGCCTCAATTCCGCATCTCTTCTTTTTCTATTCTAGCAGAAAACGATATTTCACTTCCTCTCTCCTCAATCTCATTCGCATAATGGTATAATGAATCAAAATTCTACTTGAGATAAGTGTTGTTCCCGGAAGGATGATCACAGTTGAGTATTAAACCTAATTTGCTTCATCGAATCGGTCTAGAAGAAATCGTACAAGCGCAAATGCATCTTAAAGATGTCATAGTACGTACCCCGCTCCAATTTAATAGAGTATTATCAGAACGATATAATTGCAATGTATGGTTAAAGCGCGAAGACCTTCAGGTCGTTCGTTCTTTCAAAATACGCGGTGCTTACCACCTCATGCGCTCCCTATCTCCCGAAGATATTGTTAAAGGTGTAGTATGCGCGAGCGCAGGTAATCATGCCCAAGGCGTAGCCTACTCCTGCCAAACACTCGGTATTCCCGGTAAAATATATATGCCTAGCACGACTCCAAGGCAAAAGGTTAAGCAAGTTTCCTTCTTCGGTGGTGGGCAAGTCGAAGTCATTCTAACTGGCGATACGTTCGACGATGCCTATGCGGAAGCGCTAGCTGAGAGCAATCGCAGCGGCATGGCGTTTATCCATCCTTTTGATGATCGCAAAATCATTGCCGGCAACGGAACGATTGGTCAAGAACTGATGGAAAAAGCAGATACCGCCCCTGATTTCATCTTCTTAACGGTAGGAGGAGGAGGACTCGCTGCTGGCGTTGCTTCATACATCAAAATTGTAGCCCCTTCAACGAAAATTGTTGGTGTTGAACCTGACGGGGCCCCTTCGCTTCGCGCTTCTCTTGATGCTGAAGAAGTAGTAGCGCTCGATCAGATCGAGAAGTTTGTTGACGGTGCAGCTGTTAAGCGGGTCGGTGATCTAACTTTCGCCATATGCCGCGACCTTCTCGATGATGTTATTTCTGTACCGGAAGGCAAAGTTTGTACAACATTGCTTGATCTGTACAATGAAAATGCAATTGTCGCAGAACCTGCTGGTGCACTGCCAATTGCCGCTCTAGAGACGTACCGAGATCAAATTGCAGGAAAAACGGTTGTCTGTATCGTAAGCGGAGGCAACAATGATGTTGATCGAATGCAAGAAATTAAGGAGCGATCACTTATCTATGAAGGGTACAAGCATTACTTCATGGTAAGTTTCCCACAACGTGCAGGAGCTCTTAGAGAGTTTCTTGATAAAGTACTCGGCCCTAATGACGATATTACCCGCTTTGAATATACGAAAAAGTCGAACAAAGACAACGGTCCTGCTCTTGTTGGCATTGAACTGACAAACCGTGAAGATTACGAGCCGCTTGTTAAGCGGATGACGAATAAAGGGTTTCAATTTGTGGAACTGAACAAAGACCCCGTCCTATTCAATATACTTATCTAAATCATATGGCATAGCAACTACCAACACCGCTTCTTCTTACGGTACTGACGGTCGCTATGCCTTATTTGTTACCATGAATACGCACGTGGCGCATCTCCGCCAGGACCAGGGAAAATCTCATCTATTCGTTTCATTGCAGATTCATCCAGCTCCACATCTAGAGCTTTCAGAGATCGCTTGAATTGATCTAATGTTCGTGCTCCAATAATCGGCGCTGTTACAGCTGGATTCGCAAGCAGCCATGCGAGCGATACTAAATCTTCTGGTTCACCCAGCTCATCACAAAACTTCGCATATTCCTCCAACTGTTTACGATGTTTCTCTAATCTTTTTTCATCACTGCTTCTACGACCTCCTTCACTTTTCCGACGATGATTTCCTGCGAGCAGACCTCCATCGAGCGGACTCCATGGAATAACACCTAATCCAAGTGCCTGTGAAGCAGGCAGCACTTCAAGCTCTGGCAATCGGCAAAGAAGATTGTATTTGTGCTGTTCAGACACAAGGCCCAACATTCCTCTTGCCTTGGCTTCACCTTGAGCGACTGCAATGTCCCAGCCGGCAAAATTACTGGAGCCGACATACCCAATCTTCCCTTGCAATTGTGCCGTCTCGAAAGCACGCCATAACTCACTCCAATTGACGTTGCGATCAACATGATGCATTTGGTAGAGCTCAATATGATCCGTTTGAAGCCGCTTCAGTGATCCTTCCAAATGTCTGCGAATTTTGTAAGCTGACAACCCCGGAGAACCATTAGGTCCGTCATTGTCATCGTGCATGTCGCCATACATCTTTGTCGCAAGTACGGTACGTTCTCGCTTTCCATCTCCTTGCTGAAACCATTTCCCAATTATTTCTTCCGTACGCCCCGCATTATCGCCCCATCCATAGATATTGGCAGTATCGAAAAAGTTAATGCCGGAATCGAGTGCCTCATCCATTATGCGAAAAGCTTCTTTCTCCTCCGTATCAACGCCAAAATTCATCGTCCCCAAACAAAGCTTGCTAACTCTAAGGCCAGAACGGCCAAGATAGGTATACTTCATTAGCAGCATAGGCCCCTTTAACATAATTAGTAATGAACGAACAAGTATTGTTGTCATTGACAAGCTCTAACGAACATAGAATGGGATGTACTGGAAAGCACTCTTTCATTCTGTTATTGTGTAATTATTGAATTAGAACATGCGATGAATGTGCAGAATGGAGTAACCGTAATGAGTCAATTGCAGGATTGGATTACAAATTTGAAAGAAATGGATATTGCAAGCATTCAACAAACGTTAGAAAGTTATTCGGCTTTCGGACCGTTGCCAGGCATATTGCTAGCGTTCATTGAATCCTTTCTCCCTTTCCTTCCGCTTATCTTAATTATTGCCGCAAACGCAAATATTTATGGGCTTGGTTTTGGTTTCTTATTCTCATGGATCGGCGTCACAGCTGGAGCGATATGCGTCTTCTGGATATGCAGAACGTTAGGAAAAAATGTTAAGGCTCGTCTCCAACGCAGATTCCCGAAATCGGAACGATTTTTTAATTGGGTCGAACGCAAGGGCTTTACTCCACTTTTCCTGCTTGCTTGCTTTCCCTTCACACCTTCTATTGTAATTACCGTTATTTCGGGGTTAAGTAAGGTGCCTTTCCATACCTTCTTGTTAGCAACAATTATGGGCAAGGCAGTTATGATTTTTTGCATATCGTTAATTAGCTTCAATATAAGCAATCTTGTAGAGGAGCCATGGCGCATCTTCGTGTCCGTTACTGCTGTGCTTGTTATGTGGTTTGGCGGAAAGCAACTAGAGAACCGTTACCAAATAAAAGGATGAGTCCGTGGATCGATATAGGAGCTACCGCCTTTGTTCTATTACTTGCCATTATTCTTGTTGGGGCAATGTTTTTGTTCATCCGCGTCTCTACAGATGATTCTGACAAATATAAAGTTATCCGTGAGATGGTCGAGACAATCTTCGGCACTCCTGCTCATCTGCGAGCAGGACAAGACCCTAACCCTGACGATGCTTCTGCATCTCAGAGCGGGTCCTCTGGAGCTAAGAGCGGTACATCATCCAATGTTCAACAACTACAACCATTTCGCGAGCAATGTCCTGCCTGCGGGGAAGAGGTCACTGAACAAGACATTAATTGTCCTGCCTGCGAGCTTCGATTATTATAATGCACTCATACAATTGTTACTCCTGTGGCAATCTAAATACGATCTTCTAAATACAAGATCATATTTCCTTAAGGGAGCGATAGCCCATGTCCGGAAATCAGCCGTCCGATCGCCAGAAAGCGGCAAGGAAAGCGCAGTCGTTAGCCGATCGTAATCTTGCAAGCAAGGATCAGTCCGTCCAGCAGCAATCGGAAGCCGACTCTTCTGCGGTATCTAAGCACGGATTATAAATGAAGGGCTTGCTTACGAAGTCACGTGTAAGGAGGGTATTGGCATAATGAGCAATTCAGATCATACGCACCGAATGGAACCAGTCTCAGGAGAACCTGTCGAAGCAGACGGTGTATACCGGAATGAGTGGGGACGTGATGAAGAACTAAAGCGCGGGGATGAATTTCCTTCCGATCCAATGCTTGGGGCAACAGAATGGAAACAGGTTGAACTTACGTTCGACAACCATCATGCAGGACGTACAGATCCTCGTCTTACACCTCATGATGATGACGACAATCCTGAAGCTCATATGCAACATCCAAGACGTCATACTACGAGCAACAAAGACAAAGATTAGTATACGTAGCCAAAGAAAAAGCGGAAGTCAGGCAAACTGCCTCTTCCGCTTTTTTTTTATATATTCACATCAAGATTAGTTCTATTTAGTTACATCAAGCTCAGTTCTAGCTACTTCTACTCCGTTCACCCATAAGGTGAAGACATGTACTCCAACATAATGTTTTCGAGTTGTTAGGTCTGCGAATCGATGTGTTCGCTGGCCCTCTGCGATATCACCACGAGCATATTCACGATCAGACAGCAGAAACCGTTTAAGTGAAGTCTTACCACTAGACTTTACAAAATCAATGCCATATTCAATACGTAATTTCAATCTTTTACTCTCCGACAAATCTTCAGTCAGCTTAATCCGGTAATGGAGATTAATTTCTCCACCAATTGCCACTCCGGCTTGTGAAAGCAATATTGAAGCTTCAGAAACAAGTTGCTTAGCATCGACATCGTTATCCTGCACCGAATAACCAAACAAAGCCATTACTCTTGGATTTGCCCGCTTAATTAACGTGCGGCAAGCATGTCTTACTATCCAATCCGTAAGCGGATCGGAACCTTTCCATTTCTCCGCAAGTTCTATGACAAGTTCAGGATGGTCCTTTACAATATCATTGAGATGATTGGCAACACTTTTTCGCACATAAAGCGAGGGGTCCGCTTTCAGCTTTTCGAGTAACGGTATCATCGGAGACGGATCGCGCTTGAAAAGTGGCAACGATTGCCCCCACGGCAGACGAGGTCTAGATCCTTCACTGGATAACCTCCGAACATGCTCATCAGGATGATCAGCCCATTCCAATAACTGTGGAATCATACGATCTGGATGCTCCAGAATGAATGGTCTAACAGCAAACTCGGATGAAGATCCCTTCGTAAATCTTGCTAATGCTTCCATTGACTGATCCCAATGGCGCGGGGCTCTGCCATATACTTCAACAAAGTCCGGGAAAAACAAATAAGGAAATCCCCTGCACTCTTTATCAATTCGATACAGAATGTCTAAAGCTTCTTCATAATCATCTGGCAAAGACGTGCCGAGAGTCTCTGTAATTCTGCGTATACGAGGCTTTAATTCAAGCTCTTCCCAGTCATGCTTTCGAACACCAATAACAAATTTATCAATATTGAAACCTGACCACGCTGCATGAACTTTAGCGCCAAACTCCTCCAGGAACTGTCCGTCGTACATATATTTGAGTGGTTCTGCCAATTTGAATCCTCCTATCAGCCCTCATCATTAAGAACGTATGTTTGTATATTAGAGATATACCATGAATACACATCACATTACAAGTCCCATTTTATTAGACGTGACGGTTTAAAACAGCTAGCTTCATTGCTTTCGGACTACGATAAGGCAAACGAATAGTAAAAGTAGTCCCAACACCCAGCTCACTCTCTGCCTCAATGCTGCCCTTGTGATTATCAATGATTTTGTACGTTACCATGAGCCCTAGTCCAGTTCCCTTGTCTTTAGTTGTATAAAATGGTTGTCCAATCCGGGTCAGTTGTTCCTCGGGTATGCCGGAACCTTCATCTTGTATAGTTACACTGATCAGATTATTTTCTTCCATAGACAATTTGATATGAACAGTCCCGCCTTCTTCCATCGATTCAATCGCATTTTTCATCACATTTATAAAAACTTGCTTTAATTGGTTTTCAACACCCTCTACCCATACGGGATGGTTATATGTATTCTGAACCAATTTCACATTATAAAGCTGAGCAGTTGAGCTTAGTTCATCGATCATGCCATTCATTAATTGACACAAATCAATATGAATATATTCATAAACCTGTGGTTTAGAAAGCATGAGCAGCTCACTAATAATGGACTCAATTCGTACCAATTCTGAGTTCATAATTGCATAGTAACGACTATTATGAATTCGTCCCGTGGACATCAATTGCATAAAGCCTTTAAGTGAAGTTAGTGGGTTGCGAATTTCATGAGCAATACCTGCTGCTAATTGGCCAGCGATTGACAGCTTCTCTGCATTTAGAAGCAACTCCTCATTTTTCCTCCGTTCAGAAATATCCCTTATAATAACTTCATCAATAGGCATGCCAAAAAGCATTGTTCTGACTCTCACTATTTCGGTATGTAGGAGTTTGCCGCTTGTCGTTTTCCATTTCAGCTCTATTGGTTTTGCAGGACAATCATCTATAGCAGGATCGGTTTCAAGTAATTCCTTCATAGCAATATGGTGGTCTTCGCTCAATAAATCATAGACACTCGATCCGATGAAATCTTTTTCGTTGTCTACTTCAAATAATTGATATCCTGATGGATTCAAATACTCCCACTTGCCTTGTTTTATTAATGCAATTGTATCCATCGAGTTTTCTACAAGAAGTTTGTATCGTTCGTCAATGAGTGTATATTTCTTAACGCTAAGCCAGCTAATAAGACTAAAACTGCTAATAATAAATGTACTTATACACAAAATAAAGGCAAGTAACAGTAAATAATCATGTAGAAGATCAGATGTTAAAAAAGCATCATATTCGACAATTAGCGCACGAATACCAAGTTGATCAGTTCCTATGCTTGTCAGACCAAATATAATACTGCAAATCATTTTATAATGTGAAGGTCGATGCGCTAGAAGTAGAAAGCCTATATACGCACCGAAGAAGCTAATAACAATCGAAAGGGTAAATGGAAGAGATCTAACTGAATAGGCCTGAATAATATTAGATGCTATGGGTAGTGAATGAAGCAAACCAGTGGTGCAAGCTACAATTAATGCACAAATCCACACACGCAGACGAGGTTTAAATAACTTGCGATAATGAATATTTAAACAGCCAAATATAGCTACTGCACTTAATGCAAAGTTACCTATTAAGCTCCAGTCTACCACTAGCATATACTCAGAAGTAATGAGGGATACAACATGTATTGTCCATAATCCTAAACTAAATACGAGTGAAGCACCAAATAGCCAATTGATGGATGAGAGTGGTCTTTGGGGACTAATATGTTCGGACATGCTTATCATCGTAAAAGCGGCATAACACATGATGATAAGAGACAGCATTAGGTAATAGGGGTTGCCGTATAAGATAGAGTTCCCCATTGTTTTCCTCCAATAACTCAAAATAATCTCTCAGAGTAGTGAGTTCGACAAATTAACAAAATATCCTTTTTCATTCGAGTGTATATTTATACTATTTGTTGAATATTATCACTTTTTGGCGTAACAATAATTTCCACATACTTGATTTCATAGAATAGCAATGCTAGATTGG
This sequence comes from Paenibacillus sp. L3-i20, assembly GCF_022180385.2. Lineage (GTDB taxonomy): Bacteria > Bacillota > Bacilli > Paenibacillales > Paenibacillaceae > Pristimantibacillus. Next base: position 2,592,831 of record NZ_BQME02000001.1, on the reverse strand, counting down.
GTTCATACTAGAGATATTAAATCATTCGAGAAGAGTGAACGGAGGACATTACGAAATGAAAATTTTAAGTGAGTTTAAAGAGTTTGCAGTACGCGGCAATGTCGTCGATCTGGCAGTCGGGGTCATTATCGGCGGAGCTTTCGGCAAGATCGTTACGTCGGTAGTCAACGATATTATTATGCCGCCTGTCGGTATGCTGCTCAATGGGGTTAATTTTAAAGATTTGAAAATCCCATTAAAAGATACAACAGGACTGTCAGGTGATGCCTTAGCGGCGGTTCCATCAATTAATTACGGAGCCTTTATTAACGTCATGCTGGACTTCGTTATCGTTGCCTTCTGTATTTTCCTATTAGTAAAAGGAATTAATCGACTGCGTCGCACGAAGGAAGATCCTAATGCGGTAAAAGCAGAGCCAACAGAAAAGGAATGTCCATATTGCCTATCTCAAGTGCCAGTGAAGGCAACACGCTGCAAGCATTGCACATCTCAGCTAGAGATGAAATCCCATGGCTGAGGAACTGTTTGATATATATGATGAGCTGCTAAACCCAATTGGCACTGCGACTCGCTCGGAGACACACAGAAATGGCTATTGGCATCGTTCTTTCCACTGCTGGCTGACACATAGAGAAGGTGAACGCCAGTATGTATGGTTTCAATTGCGTCAACATTGCAAAGATACGAATCCTGATCGTTTCGATATTACGGCAGCGGGTCACTTTGTCTCTGGAGAAACGATCTACGATGCAGTACGCGAGGTGGAAGAAGAACTCGGTGTCATTACCACTTTTGAGGATCTAATTCCATTAGGACAAATTCGTGAGGAGTTGAGCGGCATTGTAAACGGAAGTCCGTTTATAGATCGTGAAGTAAGTGATGTATTTGCTCTAGTCTGTAACTTGCCGATGACAGAACTCAAGCTTCAACCAGAAGAGGTTGCTGGTGTGTATGAAGCAGAAATTCATGAGCTTATCGCACTCTTTCAAGGTGAGATAGAAGAGCTCGTAGTTAACGGTGTTTTACTTTCGGATAACGACAGTTCCTCTAGTCATTCGTTACTTCCAAGTAAACGTAACATATGTGCAGATCAGTTCATCCCGCGCGAATCTTCCTTTTACATCGACGTATTTAATAAGTTACTGACATGTACTTAATTCGGTAATCTGCCATCATTACCACTATCCTATCGTTAATAGAAGCGCCCAGCCCGGTTTTCGCAGGTGGGCGCTTCTTTTATTTAGATGATATTAGAAGAATACTCCATCTCCTTCGAAACCAAATCCGCCGCGATTAAAGCCATCAAAGCGGTTACAACCACAACCATCAAACCCATGACGATGGCAACCATCAAACCGTCTTCTCACACAGATAGTGAACGATATGACAGCTGAATGACGACCGAAGCTGCAACAAATTCTCACGCAATCAAATCCTGGTTTCTTAAAGAAATTAATTGCTCTACAGTGCCAATCAAACAGCTCATTTACGACTCTGCAATCACAATGACGAATGGCTTCAACCAGTCTCCTAGCCTGACATCGCCTGCGAAGATTCGCAAATTTTCTGCTTAAATCGCGACCTGCCTCCTGAATACCTTCCACGGCAAAGTCATCATCTCTTCTATGGTGACGATGGTGTTTACGGTGTCTCCTGAAATCACCTGCCACACTTCCTCTACGACCTCTGTTCAACCCGCTAATTTCTAATTTGGTGGACATATAGATCCTCCTCTCTATGTTGCATACTATATTCTATGCAACGTAGAGAGAGAGGTATGGGTATATCTAGCATGACATACGCTGAAAAAGTGGACCAGTTATTTTCTATATGGACAATTATTTGAACAAACTTGCCCTCCGTTCTATTCTAACTAACAAAAAGATCAATACAGGAATATCTATTATGCTCTTCACATAAAACGTAAATGAAACCCTTCTATTGATCAACAAATAAGGAGCGATACACAGATGATATTTAGCAAGACAGATCGATTAGCATTGAAGTTTATCGGGCATTCATTCGGCAATGCATGCGAATTTTCATCACAGCCAACCAGCTATACCCTTCATGCGGAATTAATAATGGTGACTGACTCACCTATTCACACAGATATAGAGATAAAAACGTACGGCCAGACACATATCATTCCACCTAAAGTTGAACAATATGATAAGTATTCTTCATGTTATGTACGCACTATAAATGTTACCCCTTTTGTCCCATATAGTGGTCCTACTACCTTCGTTGTTGATTTCTCTAACCATAGTCATACATATACATTGGAACAAAATCCGATATGGGGCTTAATAGTCATATATGGAGATCCTTTTTTTCCTGTTCGTCATGTTTCTCTCTTTATTAATGAACAACTGCATCCCTATACTTTCTCTCATCTGTTAACACCTTCATTGGGTCCAAATTATGGAACTCTTTATCTACTTGGAGAAACGAATCATGTGTTATCTTCCATTCCATCTATAAGTTTTGGACCGACTATAGAACAAGCAGCCTCTACTTATCCTCTAACTAGTATGATGAATAAAAAAAACCGGTCTCTTTTAAATGAGGAGATTGATATATCTTCAACATTACTGCCATCACAAACATCAGCTACTCTCCACTTTCCACCAGAGCAAGCTCATTTAATCAACTTCCACGCAATTGGTTTACAAGTGAATGCACCTGAGCCGAAAATGACTATTGTACATGCAGCAGATAAAGAAAATGTTCGTGTTGGTGATATTGTCACTTATACAACGGCCATCACAAATGACGGAACAACGACTGCAGAATGTATTCAATTCCGAACGAGCTTTCCAGATGGAACAATGTTTATCTCAGATAGCGTAACGGTAAATACCATTCCCGTTGTTGTAGATCCTAGCGACAGACTACTTTTAGGCAACATGTCTATATATGATAAAATAACTATTGTTTATAAAGTCAAAATAACTCATAAACCTTCTCCAGCCTTTATCATTCATCGACCTGTGCTTGATTATAATTTCACCCCTTTAGAGAACACATTAGCTGTCGGTAATCAGCCTAGTGGTATTAGTAAAGTGTTTGTATATGCGTGAAATAGTCATCTAGAGAAGTGAATGGTAAGCATCCCTACAGCCATAATACACTTAAAAAGAGGTATCTCCTTTATTTAAAAAAACAATGGACATTCACATCAAATGTGAACGTCCATTGCAATTTGTAATGAAGGAACATATTCTATCGGTTTCCGTTTCTTAAATGAATGACTCAAAGATGACTATCATTCTTTAGTACCATTATAGTACTACAACAATTTAATAACTGTTACTGACGCTGCTGATATAGTTGTTGCTGCCGCAAAGAAATTCCGTAAAGTCAGAGTGCTTGCCGCTGCCCCCGTATTGAATACAGTGCTACCGCCAACTGCAGGTTGAATAGGAGAATTGGCTCCCGTATTGGCAACGGATTGGAGTGATGCCGGTAATAACACTCCGTCCAGGAACAAGCCAAAAGCTCGAAGCTGACCAGCCGCTAATGAGTTAGCATTTGAATTCCAAATCGCATAGTAAGTCTGATTCGGGGCTAGAACGATATCCGTGGAACCAGCAACATGCGTTATTGCAGTACCATTGATAGTGTTATTGGTAGTAAATGGTACGCTTCCATTACCTGCTATCGCTATAGTTAAACCATTTGATACTGTAGCATTATTGCCTGTTACTAATGGACCTGTTGCTCCTGTTGCTCCTGTTGCTCCTGTTACTCCCGTTGCTCCTGTTACTCCCGTTGCTCCCGTTGCTCCTGTTACTCCCGTTGCTCCCGTTGCTCCCGTTGCTCCTGTTGCTCCTGTTACTCCCGTTGCTCCAGTTACTCCTGTCGCTCCTGTTACTCCTGTCGCTCCTGTTGCTCCTGTTGCTCCTGTTGCTCCCGTGACTCCTGGATCTCCTGTCGCTCCTGTTACTCCCGTTGCTCCTGTTACTCCTGTTACTCCTGTCGCTCCTGTTGCTCCTGTTGCTCCTGTTGCTCCTGTTGCTCCTGGATCTCCTGTCGCTCCTGTTACTCCAGTTACTCCTGTCGCTCCTGTTACGCCCGTTGCTCCAGTTACTCCTGTCGCTCCTGTTACTCCCGTTGCTCCCGTTGCTCCTGTCGCACCTGTTACTCCCGTTGCTCCTGTTGCTCCTGTCGCACCTGTTACTCCCGTTGCTCCTGCAGCGCCGTCAGCTCCTGATGGACCTGTTGGACCTGTCACACCAGTAGCACCTGTTGCTCCGTCGGCTCCTGTTGCACCTGTTGCTCCCGTTGCTCCTGGATCTCCTGTTACTCCCGTTGCCCCTGTTGCTCCCGTTGCTCCTGTTGCACCTGCACCCGTTGCTCCTGTTGCACCCGTCGCTCCTGTCGCTCCAGTAGCACCAGTGGCCCCAGCACCTGTCGGACCTGTTGGACCTGTAGGTCCTCCTAAAGGTCCTGTTGGACCCGTCGGGCCTGTCGGACCAATCGCAATTGGTGTACTAAGAATGGTGTTAAGCTTACTGTCTAATAAAAACTCTTTTTTCGTGACGGCATTAATTGTGTCCCGAACGCTTTCATTAATAGTAAGAATGTCGCTAATGGTTGCTGGGGGAGACGTTACCCCTGGTAAGGTGCCGAGAACGAATTGAAGCTTTTCTCCTTCAGCATTCAAAATGTGACTAAGTCCGAGCTCCTCAAGCGCAATAGACGAAAGCAATAAATTAATTGCATCATCTCTTGTAAGACTAATCGTTGGTGTAATGTTAGGAATATTCGATTGAGACATGATCATTCTCCCTTCCGACCTGTGAACTTTATATCTCACGGCTTTTATATGCTATGAAATTACAAAATAATTTGCATAAGTAAATAGCGGAGAAACGATAAATTGGTATATATATCATTTTCGAATATACAGCCTAGCTACTAAAAGGGTGTGAGGAAACCTAATTCAAACTTCTAAATCACCATCATTTTATGAACTATGTGTTCCTTTCCTTTTATAAGAAGAGCAATTCTAATTTAATTCATTTAATAGTAGCGCTTTATAAATTACTGTCAGGGTGACGTTACGCCCGGAAGCGTTCCTAACACAAACTGAAGGTTTTCACCTTGTGCATTTAATACGTGACTTATCCCCAGTTCTTCAAGTGCAATTGAATACAGCAATAAATTAATAGCGTCATCTTTAGTTAGTGTAATCTGTGGCGTAATATTAGGAATATTTGATTGAGACATGATTGATCTCCTCCTAAAGAGACAATTTTTATTAGTATTAAAAAAATAGTAGACGCCCACATCAACTGTGAACGTCTACTGTGCATTATTTCATTACGATTATTTAAAATCTGTAATTTATTCACAGAGTTCATAAGCCGCAAAAATTGTACTACTCGGATTAGCATCCTTTATTTTCATGACTTATAGGACAACCCCTCATTCAATTAGATATCGCCTATTCTGAAAGAGATAAGTGAGGTAGTTATATTAAAGCTTGAGCCTGCGCTTCCTGTTGCCCGTACCTGAAGCGTAGATGGTACTGTTGTAACTGGCAGATTTATTGTTCGAGTAAGCTCTGTCGCTATACCTGATGGAACGTCAACAAATACCGAAGTAACAGAAATACCATTGAAAACTATTTCAATTGTAATTCGTTCAGTCGTTGCAACTAGGCTATCTGCGACCGCTTCAACCGTTACCCAATAGAATCCTGTTTCAAGAATAGATACCGTCGTAGTTGGTGGTGTACCTGAGTAAACAGTCGTATCATTGGTATCAACAACATCTAATACAATGAATTCTGCCGCCGCTCCAACGTTTTGCGGAGTATTATTTGCTGCATTTAATACCGCTACTGCCGGCGCTGCTCCAGTTGGACCTGTTACACCTACTCCTGTTGCTCCTGTCACTCCAGTTACACCCGTTGCTCCTGTTACTCCCGGATCACCTGTTGCTCCTGTGGCTCCTGTCACTCCAGTTACACCCGTTGGTCCCGTTACTCCCGGATCACCTGTTGCTCCTGTTGCTCCTGTGGCTCCTGTCACTCCAGTTACACCCGTTGGTCCCGTTACTCCCGGATCGCCTGTTGCTCCTGTGGCTCCTGTCACTCCAGTTACACCCGTTACTCCTGTGACACCTGTTGCTCCTGCTGCGCCCGATGGACCGGTTGGTCCTGTTGGTCCCGGATCACCTGTCGGTCCTGTTGGTCCTGTAGCTCCTGTCGCACCTGTAGCACCCGTTGCACCTGCTCCTGTTGGACCTGTTGGTCCAGGAGGACCTCCAGATGGCCCCGTAGGCCCAGTGGGACCAGTTGGTCCAACAGAAATTGGAGTGTTCAAAATACTGTTCAGCTTACTGTCTAATAAAAACTCTTTTTTCGTAACGGCATTAATTGTGTCCCTAACACTCTCATTAATTATCAGGATGTCGCTAATGGTTGCTGGGGGAGACGTTACTCCTGGTAAAGTGCCAAGTACAAATTGAATTTTTTCTCCTTCAGCATTCAAAATGTGACTAAGTCCGAGTTCCTCTAATGCGATGGATGAAAGCAACAGGTTAATTGCATCATCTCTAGTTAATGTGATTAGAGGCGTAATATTGGGAATATTCGCTTGAGACATTAATTTAAGCTCCTCTCAACCATTTTTCTGAATCTAAACAAGTATATTCACTCCATTTACTTCCTGACTGGACGATTGGTAGAATAATAAGCTACTCTTTTTTATGCTAACAACACAAAAACTCCTACCCAGAACACCTCAGCACAATCTACATGCTTTATCAAAACGGTGTTATAGATAGGAGTATTGCTAACTTTTACTTATGTTACTACTACTCTTACTCTTTCTTTTCACTCTCTTCGTTCAGGTGATCTGACAAATACTGAATAATGCCGTTCTCCGCATCTTGCGCGTATTCCCAGACCATCGCACCTGCCAAATCTTTTTCCTTAATATATTTCACCTTTGCTTCGAGTGCTTCTGTATCCTCGTAACTAATAAATGTATCGCCGTTGTACAAATAAGCAGCTTTCGCCTTTTCATCGAAATATCGCTTGAAGCCGTTTTTGTCCAAATATTCTTTTTCAATCGTCTTGTAGCTCAAATCGGTCTTATCAATATCGATCGGCTTACCCTTTTCGAATAGTCCGTCACCTTTACTTTTGACACCCGTCCATCCATAGGAATAAGCGGGCACACCGAGAAGAAGCTTTTTACTGCCAATTCCAAGCTTCAAATACTCCGCTACAATACTATCAACACTAAGCAGTGACTTATTATGCTCGTCCATATACAAGTTGGCATTAAAACCTGTCGTTTCTGACCATCTGCCTGTTAAGTCATAGCTCATAATGTTAATGAAGTCTACATACTTCTCAACCTTCTGTAGCTCTACATTTTTGAAATACCAGTCTTGTGTACCTGCTGCAAATGTTAAAATATACTTTTTACCATCCTTGTGCGGCAGTTGATTCAGTCGCTCTCTTAGTTCCTTCATTAAGTTTGTAAAGTTAACTGTATCCTTCGGACTAGCTTTCACCGTCCCCCATCCATCGAACGCTGGGAACTCCCAGTCGATGTCGATTCCATCAAGGTCAAGTTCTTTGACCACGTCAATGATGCTCTGAGTGAATAAGTAACGATTGCCATCTAATGAAGCATCCGAAAATCCATCTACCCCGTAGCCCCCAACTGCTAGAACCATTTTTGTATTAGGATTATTCGCTTTAAGCTGCTTAATATTGGATTTAATCGCTTCATTTGATGCCGCATCTTCATGAAAAAATAGGCTTGTCCCAGCGATTTTGGCAAACGCAACAAATGCAATATCTACACCTTTTTCGGATAATTTCACGCTTGCAGGATCTCTCCATGCCTCGATATATGCAACTGTAAGCTTACGCTCCTCTGCGTTTGCATTTTGATAGAAATAAATGCCGATTCCGATTAGCAATATAGCAACTAATATTTTTGTGATCCAGTTAACCTTTATCGCTTTTTTTGCTTGCATTCGATTACCCCCTTCCACCAAATAACAGTTGTGTTATCCAGCGGTTTAAATTAAGCACTTTAACAACCACCAAACTAATTAAAAATACGGTTATGACGTTATAAAATAGGCTAGCCGACGTCCGAAGGAAGGAAGCATCCACACTAATCTCTTTTGCTATCAGCATTTCAACTAATAAGTGGATCAAGTAAATGCTGAAACTAGCCGCCGAAACAGAAACAATAATAATTCTAATCTTGTCGTTGATCCGCCTGCTAATGCTGGCATCCTTCTCCTTGAAATAGAGAAACAGCGCAACTGCCATAAAGAAGCTTGTAATGGAGTAGTTGCCATAGAACATCTCGTCCAGTGAACCTTTTTGTGTAGACACAAAGTAGGTCAGCAGTGGTGTCAGAAAAAATGAGGCAATACCCGCATTAAAGAGAATATGCTTGAATACTGGCTTCAGATCAAAATGGAATAAATAATAACCCAATATAAAATAACCAAGATAACCTAGAAAAAATGGGATATACAAGCTGGGAATATGTATTTCCTTCCCCGTTATACGGAGTATCAACTCTGATACCAGGAGATACACAATACTGACAATAAACCATAGCAGCAAATAGTATCTTAAATCTTTTTCGCTGCATAATTTAACGAATTTACTTATAAGCGGAACCGTCATATAAATGGCGATAATGGCGTATAAAAACCATAGATGAATATAATTCCGGTCTGTTAGCAGCTTATATCCGAAATCTAAAACAAACTCCCACGCACCCATTCTCGTTTTTAGAATGACGTATTGATAATACAATCCATAAATGAGGGACCATGCAAATAGAGGCACTACCAGAGGCAATATCCGCTTCTTATAAAAATCCGCTATCGACTTCACTTCTGTCCGCAAGATCATTGCACCACTTATCATAAAAAATACAGGAACTGCAAATCTGCACACAGAATTGAGCACATTACCAACCCACCATGAAGTTGTAGAAAAGTCGTTCGTTCGAGTTACTAGTGTTGCTGTAATATGAAGAATGATTACCGCCAAAATCGAGATAATCCGTAATAAATCGATATATATAATCCTTTTGCTAGCAACCGCGGTGCTCATTATATACCTCCTGTCTCATTATCTTGAGCTAGTTGCTGCGTTCTGGCTGATAGAAGCTACACCTTTGCGCTCAACAAATCCCCAACCATTGTCGTTATCGAAATACTTGAATGTACCTACTATATTGATATAAAGAAGAACGAGTCGGTACGTAAACAATTCATATTGGCTAAATAAGAACATCTTTGTGTAGTCCCATAACGAAAAGTGACTGCCATACTTCTTGCACAATAGAAACGACACTCCTAATTGCATGGCATTAATAAGCATCGTAAGTAAAAACAAGAGCATAGCTCCAATTAAATTTGTACCGGAAAATATTGCATCTATGAGATGGAAAATGGTTGTAAAAGCTGTCAACGTACCCAAAATAAAACCATCAATAGCAAAGAATATGCTTATGCCAAGGCCGAAGCTCTTTGACAACTTGGACCAATAAATCATGATGCAGTCTACAAAAGCTTTCTGCCAGCGGATACGCTGCTTATAGAAGTTTTTCATATCTTCTGGACATTCCGTGTAACATACTGCCTCTGGGGCAAAGACAAGCCGTTTCTTCAGCTTATTTGCCTTTATATATTCGTGGATTTTCAGTGTGATATCGATATCTTCACCGACTGTACTTCTAAATCCATTTACTTCATACATGAGATCCTTGTAAAAGGCACCAAATGCTCCGGAGATAACAACGATGGAGTTAAATGCGGATTGCGTTAATTTGCGGACGTAAAAGCTGTGAATGTAGCTGATCATCTGGCTCTTGACGATGCCCTGGCCAGTGAAGGTTTCTTTAATAACGCCATCCTGCTTAACTGCACCTTGCACAATCTTCACCGTACCGCCTAAGGCGATAATAGATGGATCATGGAAATATTGGTTGACGTACTTTAATGAGTTTGTCTCAAGCATACTGTCTGCATCAAGCGTAATGACGATGTCTGCATCAGCATAATCGATCCCTGCATTCAAGGAATCCGCCTTGCCGCCATTTAACTTGTCGAGTACATAAATATGTGGATAGAGACTGGATTGATAGAAACCTCTTACCCGCTTATACTTCAAGCGTTGGTTCGGCTTGCGGTAGTTAACGCGAAGATCAAGCAGCTCCTGCAGCTTGTCAAAGGTGCGATCCCGAGAGCCATCATTCACAATGATGATTTCATGCTTACCATAATTCAGTCCATCCATAGCATCCAAGCAGTTTTTGATCGTTAATTCTTCGTTAAACGCAGGAACAAGTACGGACAAGGACTTTTCGTCAAGTGAATTGTCCAACTTCTTAACCTTACTAATAAACAACGGAAGAATTGTATACAGCAGTTGAAACAGCAAAAATACGAACGTAGTCAGATACAACACATATTGAATAGTAACGCACCCCTCTCAGGTTACAACTGGTTCATAAACTATCATGAGTTAGGGGGTTGGGGTACAGTTGGTTTCTCTCCTCCAACAATCCAATTCATGTATTCATTACCCGAGTAACCAAAATTTGTTTTAGTTCTATAAAACTATCCCAATGGAACTCATCTGTAAAATCGGATTAGAAAGAAAGAAAACGATAACATACGGTTTTTTTATGAAAATACTCCCTTTATTATCATTTCTCACTACAATTGATAATCATACGTGAACGTTTTGATCGTCTTATAAGACGACAAAAAGCGACAAATTAGGTCGTTTGTATGACAAAATACATCCTTTTTACCTATGGATTTTTTACTTGTAAAAATAGGTTATATTGACATATATTTTAACGTGATTAATTAAACAAGAAGCCGTATCAAATGCTATATCAAAATTTTCAATAGTCATATCAAAGTTTTAAATAGCTATACCTTCTCAAATTGTAGTTCCTAACCTACAACTTCAATTTTTGTTTTAACGAATCTTAATGGTCTTATTTCTCAATATAGTGCTGGAATGTAGCTTCATTTATCGAAATAGCGTTACTGGAGTTCGTAAGAATATATAATCGTTGTGTTTTGATGAATTAAAATGCACTTGGTTCGTTAGCGCCACATGACATGTACGTTCAAGCAAACTTCTCCCTTCGGCATGATGCCGCTCCTTCCCGCATACCAATAACTAATAAGCATTGCGACAGGGGGTATTTCACATGTCCTTTTCTGAACAGCAAGCACCCGTTATCTATACAGCCAATGAGCAGCATACAGCTATGGTGCAAGAGGTACGGGATCGTATGCTCAAACATTGCGGCGGGCATATGCACAAGCATGTACGAGTGCAGACGTTAGATGGGCATATTTATGAAGGAAGAATTGTTCACGTTGACCGCAGCATCTTATACTTACAAGTTACAATGCAAGATCCAAGGTCCATTCTAAACCCATACAACGTCATTTTGCCGTTAGTACTCTATGAGCTGCTCGTTATTACGCTTCTATATACATAGTTAGAATAAACTTAAATTCGAATTGCACTATAAGGAAAGAGGTGACTCCTCTCATGTTTCAAAGACATAATAGGTTGCAAATTGAGCTTCCTCCTTCCCCCAATTCTGACGCTAATGCGGCAGCTGCACTTCAAGAACTGCTAGGCGGGAAGTTTGGGGAAATGTCCACACTGAATAACTATTTATATCAATCTTTTAATTTTCGTGGCAAAAAAAAGCTTAAACCCTTCTACGACCTCGTCGCCAGCATCACAGCCGAGGAACTAGGTCATGTTGAACTAGTTTCAACAGCTATAAATATGACGCTCACTGGTGGAACTAATGCCGGGGACCCTGACTCTGCGCCGCTAAAGGAAGGCTTAAACATGCGCAACAGTTATTTTTACATCGCAACAGGGCAGACTTCATTGCCAGGCGATTCAATGGGCCGAGCTTGGACTGGAGACAACGTATTTAGCAGCGGTAATCTTGTACTGGACTTGCTCCATAATTTCTTTCTTGAATGCGGCGCTCGCACACATAAGATGCGTGTATATGAAATGACCGATCACCCAACTGCAAGGGCAATGATCGGTTATCTGCTCGTTCGAGGCGGTGTGCACGTGCTTGCTTATGCGAAGGCTCTGGAGATTGCGACTGGTGTAGATGTTAAGAAGTTGATTCCGATTCCGAATTTAAGCAACAATGAATTTGAAGCGGCACGTAAATATGAAGCGATGGGACTTGGCAATAAGCTTTATACGTTCAGCCCAGATGACTACAAAGATGTCGTGTTAATCTGGAACGGACAGAACCCTCAAACAGGCGCCAAGCTAGAGGTTATTCAAGGCGCACCCGAGGGAGCGCCGATGCCTGATCTTGCTGAACTCCCTGAGGAGTTTGCACCAGGTATTTCGGAAGAAGACTTTAATGAAATTGCTCGCAGATTAAAGAGGAATGCCGGACTGTAGATTGGAACAACTCGATATAGGTATGCTTCCACGAAGACCTCTCGACACTATGATAGGAAGAGGTCTTCTTTGCACTATTATGTCGCCTTGATCAAATGAATCAAATGGTTTAACTCTTGTTCACATTGCTCTGTTGTTTGCCAAGCCTGCTCGTCATTCAATAATTTACGTAAAAATTTCTTTACCTCTGGATGTAATTTAAGCTCCTCTTCCCAGCCCTTTTCAACTTCGCCATCAGGATGTTCGTATCCCGCATACATGACGAACAGGAACAAATGTCCAAGTCCGAACCAATCACTTGCCGGAATTGGAGCTCTCATTCTCTTTTTAATAAAACCAGCACTATCATAAGTTTGCCCGCTTAGTTCACCTAACGCATGACGGAGCTCAGCAGGCAGCTCTTCATTAATACTGCATGATAATCCAAAATCAATTAAATAAAATGTACCATCTCGCATCAATACATTCGGAATGCGGACATCTCGGTGAACGAATCCTTCGTTATGCAAATAGATTAGCGGCTTCAGCAGCGCTTGAATGATAAGTAGTGCATCTAGTTCGGAATAGCTCTGCTCGAGCTCATAAATGGAAAACTCAAGGTTATAACCTTCCACATATTGCATGATGAGCCCTTCATCTAGCCAGCGCTTGCTATAATTAAGCCACTTGGGAATTTGTGCATGACTAAGCGATTCCATAATGACACTTTCTCGTCGCAGCAGTTCAATGCCGAGACGACCTTTACTAGGTTTATTTCGTTTCAATAAAACAATTTCATTTGTTTTTATATCGGTACAGGTATACGCCTGCCCATAACTGCCCATACCAAGCATATGATCAATACGATATCGATTCTCCCAAATAGTACCTTGCTGAAGTGGATAATCACGCCAGTTGCTAACAATTTGGGAAACTCTCATCTTTAGACTTCTCCACATTCCAATCAACTCCTAGTTTTAGCATATCGCCCACTAGCTTAGTTGTCGAGCCAATGATTAGGCATTATTATCAGAAACCATCCTTCTATTTTAACGTATTAATAATCTATGCTATTAATTTTTCTCCACCACAATTTAAAGGAGGATTCATTATGTTAAAGCGAATATTACACTCACTAACAGGCCGACAAAAATATGGATATCAACATTTCAGCAGCAGCGACTTCAAGAAAGGGAAATATCCGCCGCCGCACTACCCAGGTCAGCCACCATATCCAAATCAGGGTCAACACTATCAAGGTCAACCGCCTTACCCGAACCAACATGGTCAACATCCGGGACAGCCGCCATATCCTAACCAGAATGGGCAATACAACGGACAACCACCTTACCCGCATCAGAATGGGCAATACAACGGACAACCACCGTACCCTAATCAGAATGGACAATATAACGGACAACCTCCGTACCCTAATCAGCCGCCACATTATCCGCCGCAGCATCCGAATCATAACTACGGTCATGGGTATTATAAGAAGAAGTGGAAGTACAGTAGCTCATAAAAATATGCACCTGTTAGAAATGTATTAGTAAAGTAAACATTTATCTGACGACAGTTTCATAAGAGGCTAAACTGTTCAAGGTAGAATAGGAAAAACACGAATCAGAGGTGTATGGTACAATGATGCGAGTCATAAACTTCAAAAATCGTTCCGTTCCTGTCTATTACTCAACCGAACAATCAGCATCTGTAGAACTGCTTTCTCATAAATTGTCCGAAATGGAACTCGATTTTGATTTCAGAAAAAAATGGAGAAGAATTAAATCTGTTGAAATGGTGCGCGATGTTGCGATTTTCCAATACAACGATGGTACGAAGCTCTATTTGGAAGTCAGCTAATTGAAAGTATTGTAACAAGCTAAAGACCCGCCCGGCTAGTAATTAGCCTGAAGCGGGTCTTTTTTTATACTCGTATGTATATACTATCTAATAGCCTCTAGCAGAATTTCGTTCTCAATTAATTTAAGATTAGCTTGTGATTTATTGTTGCGCAGCATCGTCATATCGATCAGAGTTGGTTCCATCGGCTTCCCAAGAAGATAACCTTGTACATAGTTGCAGCCCCACTCCTTGAGCATCTTGTATTGTTCTTCATATTCAACACCCTCTGCAATAACCTCTAACCCAAGCTTCTGCACAAGTCCAATTATCGCCTCTACAATATGCCTGTCTGCGCTTTGCAAATCTATTTTTTTCACAAAAGATTTATCAATTTTCAAACAATGTATAGGTAGATGCTTCAAGTTGCTAAATGTAGAGTAGCCTATGCCGAAGTCATCTAACACGATACGGACGCCTGCTGCACGTAATTGGCTAAGTGTTGCAATAGAAATATCTGAGGAATAAATCATAATGTTTTCGGTTATTTCTAGCTCAATCGAATGTGGTTGTAGACCGTTTTCCCGAATAATATTTAATACCGTTTCTGTAAAGGTAGGGTCCACAAGCTGCACAGGAGATATGTTGATCGATATTGTCATTTCACTAGTATTGTATTTCGTTAGTCCTGCTAACATCTTGCACGCTTCCCTTAGCACCCATTCACCAATTGGCACAATCAATCCATTTTGTTCAGCCAATGGAATGAACTCATTTGGAGTGACTGGACCTAGCTGTTGATGATTCCAACGTATTAAAGCTTCATATCCCTTTAACCGTCCGTCTGCTAAGCGATAAATGGGTTGATAACTGAGATGAAAATGACGAAGAAATAATGCAGGTCTCATGCCCGTTTCAATCGTTATTCGTCTATCCATCCGCTTTGTATCATCAGCATTGTAGAATAGTACTAAATTCCCACCTTGCTCTTTGGATTGATGGAGTGCTGACTCTGAGTGACAAATGATTTGTTCACTCGTATGACCGTCATTCGGATAAAGGCATACACCGATACTGGCTGTTAAATAAAGCTCTGTGTCAGTATCCTCTATTGGCTGTGATACAGCGTATTTAATCGCTTCAACCCGCTTCCAACCACTTGTATCCTCTTCATCCACTTGCATAATTATTAAGAAAGCGTTGCCTCCAATTCTAATGATTGAATGCATACACGCCTCTGATATTGCTGTCTCTATATCTATTAACCTCTTATATATAGTGTTCAACACATAGTTTCCGAAATCTGTACCTCTAGTTTCATTGATTCGATAAAATCGATCCAAGTCTACTAATGCTACTAGCAATCGCTTACCCGACATACGCGCATGATTAATTGCTAACTCCATCTGTTTGAATGCTGCACTGCGCCCAGGTAAATCGATTGACCTTCCCATAATGAACTCCCCTTCCAAACTTTATCGTACTTTTGAATTACTCCAATAGTCGCATATAAATATTAGAAAAGTGCCCTGTAGACTTTTAGAAGATTGTTAGATATTTTAATGCATTGGGATTTAACGGGGATTTAACGGGGTATTTACAAAAAAAAGTACTCCGCAACAGCGGAATACCCTCATCCTACATCAGTACTATTGACTTTCATCAATAATAGTAATAGTTCTATCTATCTCGTACTGTACATCTTAATTTGCGTACTTGTACCCAAATCCCCAGACAGTTCGTATAAGCTTAGGTTCTTTTGGATTTTGTTCGATTTTTTTACGAAGATTAACGATATGTACATCAATTGCACGGTCTGTGACGAAGGAATCAAATCCTCTAATGGCATTTATCAATTCTTCTCTGCTAAACACTTTTCCGGGATGAGCGAGAAATAGCTTCATTAACTCATATTCGGAGAAGGTCGTTTCTACCAATTTTCTGCGTACTAGTAACAGACGTCTCTCAACATCAAGCTGAATAGGATTTTCTTCCTCAGCCGTCACAATTGTTGCCGCCATTTGCAAGGCAGCTTCCACATGAGTCGTACCCGAGCGACGAATTAACGCCTCCACTCGCGCTGTCAATTCATGCATACTAAAGGGCTTGCACAAATAATCATCCGCACCGGACTTTAACGCATGCACTCGTTCAGAAACTTCACACTTCATCGATAATATCATAATCGGTACTTGTGAGTAGCTTCGAATTCTAGTACAAACCTCAATACCATCCATATCGGGAAGCATGAGATCTAGGAGAATCAGATGCGGCTCGAAACTGCCCGCCAGCATAAGTCCTTCCTCTCCGCGAAAAGCCTGTTGGACTGTGTAGCCTTCCTCAGTAAGATACATGGACAACATGTTACTCATCATGACGTCATCTTCAATAACTAAAACTTTATACACCGGCGTCACCCTCTAACAAATTGAAGATTTCTGTCGAAATTATATAGTAACTCTACTATACAATACCAAACTCTCTCGAACAACAGATTGTTAGAGAAATGTTAGATTTATTTGTCGAAACCTATCTTTTGGTGACGAAGGCTACTAATCAGATTAGTTAATTCCGCTGCTAATCGTTCCATTACGGTCTCAAATTCCGCTGACTCCATTCGACCATTCTTAACCATTTCCTCTACTTCGGACGCTGCTTTCCCAACTGGCACAGCAGATAAATAGCCAGCTGCTCCCTTTAACGTATGAAGCATTCTAAGGGCTGCATCAAATTCTGATTGATTCAACTTTAGTTGTAATTGTTCCATAAACGTATCGTAATCCTGCTTAAATTGCTCAATCATATGTAGCAGTATAGGCAACTTTCCATTCACACGCTCCAAAGCACTTACTACATCCATTCCATCAATAAGCGTTAGCAAACTAAACTCAGCCCTATGCAGTTGCTGTGATTGTCGTTCTATTGAAACTGTCTGAGTCCCAGTACCTCTCCCCACTATCTTATTTCGTAACAGAGATTTGGACGAATTATCAAGCCAATAGAGCAATACCTCTTGAAGCCTATCTACGGCAAGCGGCTTAGTAATCACATCATTCATACCTATACTTATATAATGCTCATGATCCCTCTTCACGATATTCGCAGTAACTGCAACGATCGGGATATGATTAAATTTCTCCATACTTCTAATGATGCGAACTGCTTCCGTTCCATCCATTATCGGCATATGAATATCCATCAGCACGAGATCCCATCGTGATTCCTCCAGCATTCTCAGCGCTTCTTCCCCGTTCTGGGCTAACCCAACTTCATAACCGCAATCCCTTAACATTTCTAAAGCGACTAGCTGATTTATTTTGTTATCCTCAGCCAAAAGGATTTTCACAAGATGACTATCATCTTCTGCAATCTGCTCTGTTTCATGACGCTCAGCCGCTTGTTGTTCCTCAGCTCGTTTTCTAAACACTGGACCGAGTGCCCGCAGAACAGCTCCTCTAACTACTGGCTTAGTCAAAATAGCTTGAGGACGTACTTCAACATCCAAGCTCTGTAGTTCATCTCGGCCATACGTCGTTGTAAGAGCAATAATCGGAATGCCCACTGCTTCTGCTTCAAGCTGGAAAGATAACCACGTATGAATACCGTACATATCAGACATTTCCATATCCATAAGAAGCAACTGTGGCATAGCTCCCTCACCGATACGACGAAGCTTATCAAGAGCAGTCTGCCAACTGTCGAAAGCAATGACGGAAAATCCTATCGTTTCGAACATATAAATCCAATGCTCACGCATCTTCTTGTCATCCTCCACAACCCAGACGGTCCCCTCTTTGCCAAAGATCATATTCGGATTGTGAGGTTCATAACGATAAGGATCTGCAGCAAAGGATAATGTAAAGTGGAACTGACTTCCTACACCTACTTCGCTGGAAACAATAAGTTTGCCTCCCATGAGCTCTACTAGATTTTTCGATATGACAAGCCCAAGTCCTGTACCGCCATATTTGCGTGTAGTAGAACTGTCCGCCTGTGTGAATGGCATAAACAGTTGGTCCAACAGCTCCTTATTCATCCCGATTCCCGTATCTGATATTAAGAATTGTACGGTTACCTTATCCGACGTTTCCTCTACAATACGAAGCTCAAGCTTGACCAGTCCTTTGGGAGTGAATTTTATGGCATTCATACACAAATTAAGGAGCACTTGTTCTAGCCGCATAGAGTCACCTGTAAGCATAAGCGGAAGTTTCTCAGGCGTTTTGATCATAAATTCAAACTGCTCCTTCCCGCCAAGGAACACGCTCAGACCATTCGCTAACCGATGAAGTAACTCTTCCGGCTGGAATGGCAGCCGCTCTACTTCGATTTTCCCCACTTCAATTTTCGAGAAATCAAGCACATCGTTTATGATACGAAGCAGTGACTCTGAGGACATATTCATCTTGTCTAAATAGTCCTTCTGAATAACGGATAGATCTGTCTTACGAATCAATTGTGTCAAGCCGATTATGCCATTAAGTGGCGTACGAACCTCATGGCTCATAAGTGCTAGAAACCTGCTTTTCGCTTTATTAGCTTCATCAGCTTCTTGCGTTGCTCTTACAAGTTCTTCTTGCACGCGCTTCTGCTCGGTAATATCCCTTGCAATACAAGAGAAAAACATCTCTCCAGTAACAGAATCGGCATGGGACACCACAACCATGGATACATACAGCGGCTCACCATTCAGCTTTAGTAAAAGAGCATCGCTCTCCCAATAGCCATGCTCTTTGGCGATCGCTGCACCTTCAAGCAATTGCTTGAACAACCCCTCGCCAACATATCGTTTAACGAGGGAGTCGGAACCTTCACTATGTACTAGACTCAGCATATCTTTTCCTGCTCGATTGACGTAGATAAACTCACCATCCATATTAACGGAAGCAATTAAGTCCTTCGCTGTTTCAACAATATCAAGTAACCGATTGCGTGCTCGTTCTACTCGCTTACGATATGAAATATCTCTTATCATTCCAACAACACCGGTAAATTTCCCATTACGATCTTTAAGTACATTAGAACTGTGCAAAGTTGGAATACGAGTCCCATCCTTATGAATGAACATCCACTCCCGTTCTAGAGTGTAACCCTCCTTACGAAGTTCCTTAAGCACTTCCAGTCCGGGCTGAATCTCTCTGCCAAGCTCCAGTGACAGACGCTCGGCTTCAGCTTTTATTTCATCCCCATCCATAAATAGCAGAGGGGTAGCATGTCCAATTAGTTCTGATGTTTTGTATCCGATCAGTTCTTCCGCTGCTTGATTCATGTAGGTAACTCGATACTGATTGTCCAAGACGATAAACCCATTTTGATTTTGATTAATGATCGCATTCAGTCGGTCGAACATTTCCTGTAGATGTTCCATCATCCCATTAACTGAATGTGCGAGTTGACCTATTTCATCATTTTGGGATGTGTCCAGATGATTGGCTTGGAACTCGCCGCCTGCTGCCTGTTCAGTTACGGATAATATATGTTCGAGTCTTTTAACAATCCGCTCAAAGTATAAATAAAATAATAATGCAATGACGATCTCCGCAATCGCTATCGTTAATACAATTCGCCAAAATATAGGCGAAAGCATCTCCTCCATATTCGAGAACGGCTCCTGCAGTGCCAGCCTCCATGGTGTCCCTGCTACTTTGGAGTAAAAGACCATATAGGAGTCACCATCGATACGAACATTCACTTTACCTTCATTATGACTCAACATTTCATCAGCAACGAGGTTAAGCGAAGAATCCCATCTAATCGATGTCTTATCCGTTAAGTTAGAATTTGAGTCGTATATAATGGCTCCATTATCGTTATAGAATCTAACAGGAGCATCTTCCTCTCCATAATCAAGAAATCGATTAAACGAAGTAAACGGAATTGATCCATAAAAGACGCCAACGATTTCAGTGCCGCGACCATAAACGGGCACGACAATAAAGGTTTGTTCCATTAAGGAAAAACCCGGCTTGTATGGATCTGTTATTGTTAGTTCACCATCGATAGCTGATTTGAAAAAGGACTCTTCGCTCATATCAATTGTCGGACCATCACTACGATAGGCATTGCCATTTTTATCGATAAAGCCAAGTGAATGATAAGTAAATCCATTCCGAATTAGTTCTCTTCCCAAATAGCCCAAGCGATCCTCATTCGTTCCGAACCTAATCACTCCTGTTCGACTCATAACGAGCATCTCTGCCCGGCGTATATCCATCCAAGCAGCAATATTGTTTGCCTGACTGCTTTGTTTACTGCTTATCTTCTCAATCTCCGATTGGATCATAGCTACCTTGACGGCAGAATAATTACCGACACCAGCAAGAAAAAGAGGAATAAATGAAATTGATAAGATTAAAATTAAACCTTTCGTTCTTAGCGACATTTTATTCATCATTTATCCCCCTTTCACCGCTGCTGACTAGTATGAGACGTATAATTCCACTTATTCTGCAGCTGAAAGAATTAAATCGATTTTACTTAGCTCTTCACTGCTAAAGGACAAATTGTTAATAACGGCCACGTTGTCATCGATTTGTTCTACTCTACTTGTACCAATCAATGCGGTAGTTACTTTTCCATCCCGAAGTACCCATGCCAGTGACATTTGAGCAAGAGACTGCCCGCGTTCTTTAGCAATGTCATTGAGTGCTTTAATTTTGTATAGCTTACCCTCGGTTATTTGTTCTGTTTTCAAAAATACGCTCGAACCAGCTGCTCGTGAGTCAGCAGGAACACCGTCTAAATAACGATTTGTCAGCAACCCGCCAGCGAGCGGCGAGAACACGATTGAACCAATGCCTTGTTCATCCAATACATCTTGAAGCCCATTTTCTATTCCACGATTAAACATAGAGTAAGAAGGCTGATGAATGAGGCAAGGTGTTCCAAGATCCTTCAAAATAGCAGCGGCTTGCACGGTTTGCTCTACGTTATAATTTGAAATTCCTACATACAATGCTTTACCTTGGCGAACCACATGATCTAGAGCCCCCATCGTTTCTTCAAGCGGGGTTTCCGGATCTGGACGATGTGAGTAAAATATATCGACATAGTCTAGTCCCATACGCTTCAAGCTTTGATCGAGGCTTGAAATCAAATATTTGCGCGATCCCCATTCCCCATAAGGACCACTCCACATTTCGTAGCCTGCCTTCGTTGAGATGATCATTTCATCCCGATAAGACGACATATCGTGCTTTACTATTGTTCCGAACGTTTCCTCAGCCGAACCCGCTGGAACACCATAATTGTTCGCTAAATCAAAGTGAGTAATGCCAAGATCGAATGCCCGTCTCACCATAGCTCGGCTATTCTCATAACGGTCAGTACCACCGAAGTTATGCCATAATCCCAGTGAAATCGCAGGAAGCTTCAAGCCGCTTCGTCCTACTCGATTATATTTCATTCCATCATATCTATCGTTTGCTGCTATATAGGTCATTACCGTAACCTCCGTTTATATGTTTTAGCTCCATTTAATAGATAAATAAATCAGTTAGCCACCTTATCCTCTAGCTTCAAATGCGGACTATTTTGTAACGTTTCTTGGAAAAATTCCTTCTGTACGGCTACAAGTCGCTCCCAAGCATGGATACATCTTGGATCAAAGTGTCTGCCGCTTTCTTTGAGCAGAATGACCATCGCTTCATCATGAGTCATTGCTTTCCGATACGAGCGCGATGATGTAAGTGCATCATACACATCTGCAACAGCAGTAATACGAGCCACTAACGGAATCTCTTCCCCAGACAGTTGATCTGGATAACCGCTGCCATTCCATTTCTCATGATGCCAACGGATAACCGCAAGTTCCTCTAACATAAAGCCCAAACGCTTGCAAACATCATAACCTGACACTGGGTGTGACTCAATAATAGTACGCTCTTCATCCGTCAACTTCTCTGGTTTATTCAATATACCATCTGGGATGTATAACTTACCGATATCATGTACAAGACCGCCCTGTGCAATCGCACGCAGCTGGGCTGATGATAATCCTAGTTCTTCTCCTAGCTTAAGGGCATATAGCGCAACACGATAGTTGTGTCCCGCTGTGTATGAATCCTTCGCTTCGGTAGCCATTACAAGCTCTCTCACACTCGGAGAAATATACGTATTAATCCAGTCTTCGGGGTTAGCGCGGAATAAAAGTTTAATCGATGCGGTTATAGAACCCGTGCTTAGATGTTCTCTTATAATGCCGCTCACCATAATAATGACAGAAGCGAGTAATAAGAAATGATAGAGCCACCAACTCGCCATCCATGCTTCGCCAGTAACCATGATGATCTGCGCAATAAACATCCAACCAGTACTATAAACAATAGCTAGTTGAAGCGGGAATTTGGATACGAGATAGGTTTGCAAATTTCGATAGATTGTCCATGCATTCATCAATAATATAGCAGCCGTCGTTATCCACTTACTAACACCGCCCTTGAGATGCAGATGATACACAAAATCCGGGTTCAACCATAAGTATGTGCCGAATGCCAAAAGCAATGTCGACCAAACAGGCAGAAGCCACATTTGTTTAATCGACAGCCATCTAACTACTTTGTGATCAGCGGAAATGGAGCAAAGCCATAACCAGAGAGCAGAAAGCAGCACACTTAATTGAGCAACACTTCCTGAAATACCTGTATGATGCATGAGTAATCCTGGCGTTGATATACCATGTAATATAAACATGGCTGCCAATGAAACGTAAGAAAGCGAAAGGAAACTGACCTTAATATTGCGTATTCGAGGGGCAACTACGCCAATAGCAGCTGCTACCGCTAGAGCAAGCAATGACACGACACTTACAATATAGAAGTGACCTTGCGGTGTATGTATTCTTTTATCTAAAGGAGTCATTGCAATAAATAAATAGCAGAGCAGGGGCAATATCATCAAGACTCCAAGTGTAATAAATACTCGCTTATGTTTTCCCAAGTCGATCCCTCCATCTCAATTGCCATATCATTATTTGGATAACCCAATCAACCATTCATCAACTTCTTCTCGCGGCATTGGCTTCCTGAAATAATAACCTTGCATGATCGAGCAACCTGCCCCGCGGAGAAACTCCAATTGACGCTCTGTTTCGACTCCTTCAGCAACAAGCTGAATATTCAGTTGGTTCGCCAAAGTAATAATTGTATTAACAATTGCCCTCTTGGAGGGGGATTCATAATCTTGCATGTAAAGTTTGTCAATCTTCAACGTCTGGAAAGGAATTTTATCGATCGAACCTAAGAAAGAATACCCTGAACCAAAGTTGTCCATTGACACCCTTACACCAGCTTCCTGAAGTGGGAACAGCTGCCTAGTCGCTTCAGCTGCATAATTCATAACGGTAGATTCTGTTATTTCGAGCTCAAGTAAAGCTGGCAGCAGTCCAGAACGCTCCAGCGCTTGATTCACCATATCTTGAAGTCCTTGGCACTCGAATATCGTAACAGAAAGATTAACAGACACGCCTAGTTCACCCGTTCCGGTCAAATTCCACGCCTTACAATCTCGACAAGCTTGTTCCATCACCCATCTTGTAATGGGTACAATTAGCCCCGTTTCTTCAGCTATAGGTATAAATTCGTCAGGCGCAATCGAACCAAGCTGCGGATGTTTCCATCTAAGCAGAGCTTCAAATCCAATTGGCTGATTCGTCACTGCGTTCCACTTCGGCTGATAGTAATTCGATAATTCGCCCAGCATTAGTGCTGTTCGAAGTCCCTTCTCAATTTCCATTCGTCTTGCAAGCTTTTGATTCAGCTCCTCATTGTAGGAACAATACTGGTTCTTCCCCTGACTCTTCGCATAATACATCGCAGTATCTGCGGCTTTGAGCAGCTCCGTCCGTTTCGTTCCGTGCTGAGGAGAATAGCTAATACCAATGCTCCCCGTTACATAAAGCTCATTTCCTCCAAGCCAATACGGCCGTCTAATTTCCTCTAATATTTTTTCAGCGAGCTTCTCCACTGGTATGGTCGAACTATCATTAATAATGATTAAAAACTCGTCTCCACCTAGTCTGAACATGCTCTGCGTCTTATTCACAAATTGATTAATCCGTCTTCCTACTTCCTGCACGAGCAAGTCGCCGGTATCATGTCCAAGCGTATCATTAATAAGTTTGAATTGATCCAGATCGATAAACAATACTGCACTTTCCGACGAATTCCTTAATTTCTCATCAAAATAATGATTCATCGCATGACGATTCGGTAATCCAGTAAGCGGGTCACTATAAGCGAGACGTTTGAGCGTAATGCGCTCCCAAAATAAAGCAGTCCATGTTACCAATATGATTGCAAGCATGACACCTGATAGAGAAAATAAGATTGATAAATCTATGCTTTTTTCAGAGGAATGACCCAATGCTTTAGGTGAGTGGCACCAAAACTGCGCTGCTTCCATTCCCATGTAGTGCATACCTGATATAGCTATGCTCATAAATAAAGCAGCAAATATTTTGGTCCACCACGCCTGACTATTATCTTGAAATCTCTTTAATAGATAAATAGCCCCATAGGATGCAATAATGGCAAATACAGCTGATGATGCCCATAATAATGAATCATATGTTATATCTATTTCAGAAGACTCCATTGAAGCCATGCCTGTATAATGCATTGCAACAATTCCGCAACCCATAAAAACGCTTCCCAAAATCAACTTCAAGTTGGTCACTTTAGAGGTTAACGTTACATAGAAAGCCAGTAATGATGCTATAATACTTGCTAGAATTGATAGTATAGTATTGGGTGCACGGAAATTGACCTCATAATTAAGATTAAAACCAATCATTCCTACAAAATGCATCGTCCAAATACCACTACCCATTACTACTCCTGACATCAAAAGCCAGCCAAGCTTCGCATTACCTCTTGAGTTCGAAATTTTATAGGAGAGGCTTAGGGCTGAATACGAAGTGAATAAAGCGATTAAAAATGATAACAACACAATCCAGCCATCATAGCTACCCTGTAATCTGATCAAACTATCCCTCCGTGACATACATCATCGTTAAATTATAACAATATTATAACAATACAATTAATATGATTCGACATCCCTTGGAAGTTTTTTTATTTTAGATTAAGGTTTTTTTTATTATCATTTGTTATAGTAGGTGAAGAATTGCAATTTGAAGGGAGTTTATGGAATGACTAACAAAGACTCGCAGTCGAACGATAAGCAAATAGATAACGATACTGCGAACAAAGAACGTACTACAAACGAGGGTCAACATAATGAAGAAACGTTGTCCGAAGGAATTGAAGCTAAGCACGATGAGGCTTATGAATCCAAGGATGAACCTTTTGATGACAATGATGACACATCCGAATCTTCGGTGAAAGAAAGCTCAGGAAGCCAATATGTCGTATCTGCTGGTGCACCTCCTGCCCCTGCCAAAAAAGGTGGACTAGGCTGGGTTGTTTTATCCGCGGTGTTGGCAGTTGCTTTGATCGTTGTATTGATTAAGCCGCCATTTGGAGACAGTGGTAAAGATGCTGTTGCAACAGTTAATGGAAGTAAGATTACAAAAAACGATCTTTATGATGCGCTAGTAAAAATTTATGGACCAGCTTCGCTTACGAATATGATCGAAGAAGAACTAGTTCAACAAGAAGCTGCTGCTGCAAGTGTTGAGCTGACTGATCAAGATATTTCGGAAGAAATTGAAGCGATCAAGCTACAATTCGGTTCAGATGAGGCATTCAATGCTAAGCTCGCTGAGAGCGGTATTACTATCGATGATCTTCGTGAAGACGTGCGTCATTACACATTGATCCGTAAAATTCTACAACCAAAAACAAACGTAACAGATGATGCAGTGAAAAAATTCTTCGACGAGAACAAAGCCGTACTAGGAGCTGCGCCTGAACAGGTTCGTGCTTCGCACATCTTAGTTAAGACGAAAGAAGAAGCAGACGCTATTATAGCTGATCTGAAAGCAGGAGCAGACTTTGCTGAAACAGCAAAAACAAAATCAACAGATACAAATTCTGCTGTAAATGGCGGTGACCTGAACTTCTTCGGTAAAGAAGGTGACATGGTTCCTGAATTTGCAGAAGCTGCTTTCGCTCTTGAGGTTGGAGCTATTAGCGGAGCTGTGAAAAGTGATTTCGGCTACCATATTATCAAAAAAACCGATCATAAAGCAGCTAATGAGCCTAAATTCGAAGACAAAAAAGCTGCAATTCGTACCGTTTTGATCGGACAAGAAGTGAGCCAACTTTCACCAGCATGGCTAGAAGAAATTAAGAAAAAAGCGAAAATAACGAATTCTTTTGACAAAAAAGAAGAGCCAGCAGCTGAAACAGAAGCACCAGCAGCTAAATAATAGCGTTATGTAGAAGGGTCGGTTCATGGCTCCCATTATGGGAGTTTATGTTACCGGCTCTTTACTCATTTCATAGATTAAGGCAAAATAGGGATAGATTGATCTACTTATGGAGGTTTATAGATGAACAACTATGAAGTACGCCATTTTCAAGATACTTTTACCGTTTATGAACTTCAGGAGCGTAACACTTCATCACGCGTTCTTGTATGCCCAGAAAGAGGCGGCATCGTTATAGGATGTCAATTGAATGGAGAAGAGCTCTTTTACTTGGACAAGAGTACCTTCGAAAATCCAGCTTCCAATATTCGTGGCGGCAATCCTATTCTATTCCCGATTTGCGGATCACTTAAGGATGGCGCTTATGTGTGGAATGACCACACGTACAAGATGGGGCAACACGGTGTAGCTCGTACCGCTAATTGGGAAGTTGTTGATACATCAGCTTCGACTGAAGCTTCCATCACACTTCGTCTTCGGGCGAACGAAGACACTCTTGCAGTCTATCCGTTTAACTTCGAGCTAATTTTCACATATGTGCTGCTAAACGGAGAGCTTCATACTCGCCAACAATATCGGAATTTGGGCGAGACAGAGTCGATGCCATTCTATTCAGGCTTCCACCCTTACTTCGCCATTGCATCTAGCAAAAATATCGCTTACGAGTATGATGCGACTCGTTACTTGGACTTTAACGACAATCTTGTGAAGCCATACCTTGGTTCTATTGACATGGAACCTCTTGTAGAATCCATTTGTCTAATGGATGCAAAGCGAAGCGAAATAGCCTTCCCGATACGTGAAGACGTTCGCGTAAGGCTCCGCTATGATGACATTTTTAAATATATGGTTATTTGGACGATCAAGGATCGACCGTTCATCTGTGTTGAACCATGGATGGGAATGCCTGATGAGTTAAACCGAAAAGAAGAACTCACCATGCTCGCTCCTGGTGAAGAGTTGAGTACCAATTTGATTATTAGCTGCGAAAAATAAAAAAAAGGGCTACTAAGTAGCCCTGCCCTGCTACTTAGTAGCCCTCACCTTGTCCACCCGTAACGATTGCAACGCTTGCGCTTGCCCCGATACGTGATGCTCCTGCGCGCAACATTTGAAGCGCTGTATCTAGATCACGAACGCCTCCTGATGCTTTAACTCCTAGATCTGGACCAACCGTCTTACGCATAAGAGCGATATCCTCTGCTGTAGCACCACCATGACCAAATCCTGTTGACGTCTTCACAAAGTCTGCTCCAGCTTTTACGCATAGTTCACAAGCAGTTACTTTCTCTTCATCCGTTAGCAATCCTGTTTCCAGGATAACCTTTAGTACAGCTTTATCTTTACATGCTGCAACAAGTCCCTCAATATCACGTTGAACTGCTTCAAGATCTCCAGATTTCAGAAGACCAATATTTAGAACCATATCTATTTCTGTAGCACCATCTGCAATTGCTTGCGTTGCTTCGAAAGCTTTGGATACAGTCGTCGTTGCGCCTAGTGGGAATCCAACTACCGTTGTGATACCTACTCCTGAACCTGCTAGTTCTTTAGCCGAAAGTTCCACCCAGCCTGCATTAACGCAGACAGTAGCGAACTTGTTTTCTCTAGCTTCTTTGCAAATGTGGATAATTTCCGCTTTAGTTGCATCAGCTTTCAATATCGTATGATCGATCATAGCCGCTACTTCTGCTGATGACCATTCCTTTGTATTACTCATTAAGTCGTCCTCCATTATGCTAATAAGATATCTTGTACTCATCCATTATACGAAGCTTTTAGCCAAAGAACAACTTCACTCAAGTTTACCCCTTGTTCTTTTCTTTAAACCGCTTACCCCATTACTATTAACGCTAACATTAATTTACTTTTTCCTTGCAGATACGCTATTATGAAGTTCCTTCACCTCGTTCAAAAATAAAGTTAAAAATGAAAGATTATCTTTTTATTCGAAATCGAGGTTTTATTTATTCTTTACATTAAATTCATAAAAATTAGTACAGGATAATCAATTTTATTGTAGAATAAGTTGTTATTCCAATCTTTAAACCATACTAATTAACAGCGGAGGAATGATCTATTCATGGCAATGAAATCGAAATGGATGTTATCAGCAGTACTCAGCACGACCTTGTTATTCGGTGCAATAAGTGGTGCAGCGGCTCAAGAAGCAGCAATCAAAAAGTATCCTAACGCAAAACATATTACCGTTTTGCACACCAATGACATGCATTCTCGTGCGCTAGAAAACAGTAATGGAGAAATGGGCTTCGCTAAACTAGCTGGAATCTTTGACAGCTTCAAAAGCAAAAACCCTAACACTCTTGTGCTGGATGCTGGTGATGCTATTCATGGCACAACTTTTTCAACTCTTGTACGTGGAGAAAGTGTAGCAAATGTAATGAATTTGATGGGCTACGACGCTATGACTCCTGGTAACCATGAATTCAATTACGGCTCTGATCGCCTACTTGAAATTGCCAAAACACTTAAATTCCCGATGCTAAGCGCAAATCTTGTGGACAAGCAAAACAAACGTGTATTCGAACCTTACGTTATTAAAGAAATTAATGGTGTAAAAGTCGGTATCTTTGGTTTGTCAACGCCTGAAACCGCGTACAAAACACATCCTAAAAACGTTGAAAAAGTAACCTTCAATGATCCAACAAAAGAAGCACAAGCGATTGTTGATGAAATTGACGATAAAACAGACGTTATCATTGCTATTTCTCATCTAGGAATGGACAAAGCAAGTGTTGATACTAGTACTAAAGTTGCAACAGAAGTAGAGGGCATTGATGTTATTATTGACGGTCACAGCCATACTGTTCTTGAAAAAGGACTTGAAGCTGACAACGGAACTCTAATCGCTAGTACTGGTGAATATACTAAAAACGTAGGTGTCGTTGACATCTGGGTTGAAGATGGAAAAGTAGTTGGCCGTGAAGCAGCGCTTGTTAACAATGAAGCTGTTAAAGATATTAAGCCAAATGCTGTAGTAGCAGAACGTGTTACAGCTATCGTTGCTGAGCAAAGCAAAATTCTTGCTGAAGAAGTAGGTACATCCTCCGTTGCACTTGAAGGTGCTCGCGAGAAAGTACGTGCAAGTGAAACTAACCTAGGTAATCTAGTTGCTGATTCCTTGCTCTACGTTACAAAAGCTGATGTAGCACTAACAAATGGCGGCGGCATTCGTGCTTCCATCGATAAAGGTCCTATCACTAAAGGCGAAGTTATTACTGTCCTTCCTTTCGGTAACCAAATCGTTACATTGAAAGTAACAGGCGCAGACATTAAAGCTGCTTTGGAAAATGGTACTAAGGGCTACCCCGCTCCAGAAGGTTCTTTCCCACAAGTTGGCGGTATGACATTCAAAATTGATCCTGCTGCTGAAGCAGGCAACCGTATTCACTCGATTACAATCGGCGGCAAGCCAGTAGATGAAAAAGCGCAATACATGCTTGCTACTAATGATTTCTTGGCTGCTGGTGGAGACGAGTTCACTATGTTTGGTCAATATCCACAAGCTGGTATGTACGGATCACTTGATGAAGCACTAACTTCCTACATCAAGTCTCTAGGAACTGCTAACCCTGCAATTGAAGGTCGTATTACTGAAGGCCCAGCTCCTGCACCTGTTAAGCCAGAACCGAAACCAGAGCCTAAACCAGAAGTTAAACCAGAAATTAAACCAGAACCAAAACCTAAGCCAGAACCTAAACCAGAAGTTAAACCAGAAGTTAAACCAGAGCCTAAACCAGAAGCAGTAGTGAAAAGCTACACTATCAAAAAAGGTGACACTCTTTGGGCAATTGCTCGCAAACATAAAACAACTTGGCAAGTACTTCGTGACCTTAACAAAATAAAAGATGCTGATGTAATCTTCCCAGGGCAAACAATTATTTTGCCAAGCTAATTTAATCTCTCTAGTTAAAGTAAACCACTCGCTGACTTAAGTCAGCGAGTGGTTTTTTCTGTACTTCCTAAATTCGACAACGCAGAATACTCACATCATGAGCGTTACGACGGAAGAGGATACCCCGATGAACTAGCAAGAACTGATATCCCGCTATTAGGTCGTGTGATCGCAATTGCAGATGCATACGATGCGATGACCTCTAATCACCCATATCGAAAGGGAATGCCCCCAGAACGGGCACTCGCTATATTAGAGGACGGTAAGGGGACACAGTGGGATCCCGAACTCACAGAAATATTCCTCGGATTCGGTAGAAATCTTTTAATCGGCAATAATAATGATCTCACGTAATACCTATAGTTTGCTGCTATTAGCATCCTTTAAATACCATAGAGTTTATGTTTCCATTCATTTAGGCTATAATTATAACAACTACTATTGCATGTATTTGAAATAAAGGAGGTGGAGCATGAACGACAACCAACGCATACACACTAAACATAATATAGTACTCCGTAGCTTATTTACATTAATCGTCCTGCTCCCCCTCCTGCTTTCAGCATCTTTTGCTTATCAAGCCGGTAACATTTTTGAACTGACAGCAGGCACTAACAAATCAGCTGCTAGTTCATCCAACTTGCATATTACGCAGGGCAAACATCCTGCTGACACTAAAGCTTTAGTTCCTAATAGTCCCGATGTTCTCACGGCAGCTATAAGCTTGCTCACCATATATCTCATAACAGTGCCCATTTCCTTCATCCTAGCTCCATATCTTCAGATGCTAAAGGATAGGCTGCTCGCACCAATTAAATTCACCTCGACTTATGTGAACAACTATCTGAGTCTTAAACGCCAATTAATCTGAAGAATGACCTTAGGAGGAACATCTATGAATATCAGAGAATCAGACTTGCCGGGTATCGGCAGAAAATATCAAATGATCACACGCAGCGGTGATAAATTTGTTGTCGTCATTCACGACGATGGAAGACGTGAGCTATACCACTTCGACTACGACGATCCAGATGACAGCATTTCCTTAGTCACTCTTGAGGACGAGGAAGCTCGTCAAATAGCCGCTATAATCGGTGGGATGACCTACAAACCAAAGGCACTTGAAACGATTGAAGTTGCACTTGACGATCTAACAATTGAATGGTACAAAATCGAAACAAATGCGTCGTGTATCGGACGCAGCATTGGTGATGTAGACATTCGCCAGACAACAGGAGCAACAATCATTGCTGCTGTTGAGAAGGACGCTAAACATATTAATCCCGGGCCGGATTATAAGTTCAAAGCGGAAACGACTCTGATTGTTGCAGGAGAACGCCAACAGCTAAAACTTCTTAAGGCGATGCTGCAAAACGGGAGTCGTTAGTTATGGATCACATGGTGCTTGAAATCGGCCTTGCCGTTATACTCGTTGCCTTAGTCGGCATCTTTGCAACGAAAATCCGTTTCTCTGTCATCCCTTTTTACATTCTGATCGGAATGGCAGTCGGGCCCCATGCTCCTACTATAGGCGTACTTGACTTTACGTTCGTCAATAGCGCGGAGACGATCCATTTTCTTGGACGTCTCGGGGTTCTGTTTCTGCTATTCTATTTAGGCTTAGAATTTTCAGTAGGCCGTCTAATTAAGTCAGGTCGAAATATCGCCGTAGGCGGAACCATCTATATTATTATCAACTTTACACTAGGTTTATTGTTCGGATTCGCTACTGGATTTGACTTCGCGGAGACAATGGTTCTCGCAGGTATTACAACGATCTCGTCTAGTGCGATTGTTGCTAAAGTTCTCGTTGATTTGAAACGTACAGCCAATTCAGAGACGGAAATGATTCTTGGCATTATTATGTATGAGGATATATTCCTTGCTGTGTACCTCTCTGTTTTATCGGGTCTTGTCCTTAGTGACGAATCCTCGTTAGGAGGCGTACTATTATCTGCTTCATATGCACTTGGATTTATGCTTATATTCCTTGTACTTGGAAGAAAGGCAGCACCACTGCTAAATAAGCTGCTGAACATTCGCTCCAACGAATTGTTCATCTTGCTGATCTTCGGCTTAATGTTTTTCGTAGCGGGACTTGGCGAAACCATTCATGTCGCTGAGGCGATTGGTGCATTGCTATTCGGACTTGTGCTTGC
This sequence comes from Paenibacillus sp. L3-i20, assembly GCF_022180385.2. Lineage (GTDB taxonomy): Bacteria > Bacillota > Bacilli > Paenibacillales > Paenibacillaceae > Pristimantibacillus. Next base: position 2,560,129 of record NZ_BQME02000001.1, on the reverse strand, counting down.
AGAGACTGAACATATGAAACGGATCGAGCATTTGATCTTGCCGTTCCGTGATTTCTTCGGAGCTCTGTTCTTCTTCAGCTTTGGTCTAACGATTGAGCCAAGTAAGCTCGGCGGTGCGGTATGGCTGACTCTTGGAGCTGTAGCACTAACGCTATTCGGCAATTTCATTGCAGGAATGCTTGCAGGTAAGAGCGCAGGTCTCTCGCCTAAAGCTTCATCGAATATCGGGCTTACCATCGTTTCTCGTGGTGAGTTTTCTATCATCGTCGCGAACGTAGGTATTGCTGCTAATTTGGATGATAGACTTCAACCATTTGCAGCACTGTACGTGCTAATATTAGCAATACTTGGACCTTTGCTTACTAAAGAATCCAAACATATTTATAAAGGGCTTAACTTTATATTTAAATGGGATAAAACAAAACCTAAGCCACGTAGAGAGCGCAGTACTTCAGGCGGTTAAAAAATCAGAACATTTGATTTAATGAAACAAGTAAGCGCAATCTGTTAACGTTGTTCCATTAAGAGCCAGTATACATTCCAAGACAAAATAAGAGGGTACAGCTGTTGATGCTTGCGCATCGCTAGTTGTACCCTCTTTCTTGTTCCTGTTATGAGCGACCAAATTGTGCCTCATGCAGGCGACTATAGATTCCGCCTACCGCAATTAGTTCCTCATGTTTGCCTTGTTCGCTTATACCATCCTCTGTCACTACGACAATACGATCCGCATTTTTGATAGTTGCCAGTCGATGTGCGATAACTAATGTCGTCCGTCCTTCGGACAATTCACTTAGCGACTGCTGAATTGCTGCTTCTGTCTCGGTATCGAGCGCTGAGGTTGCTTCGTCCAAAATAAGGATTGGCGGGTTTTTCAGAAACATTCGAGCTATAGCTAGTCGTTGCTTCTGTCCACCGGATAACTTAACACCCCGTTCTCCAACGACGGTGTCCAGCCCATTCGGGAGTGATTGTATAAATGATTCAAGCCTCGCTCTGCGCGCAGCCTCCAATATGTCGCTATCGTGAGCACCCAGCTTACCATAAGCAATATTTTCTCGTATCGTGCCAGCAAAGAGAAACACATCCTGCTGTACAATCCCTATTCCTTGGCGCAGAGACTCTAACGTCAAGTCACGGATATCATAACCGTCTACCGTAATGCTGCCTCCTTCAATCTCATAGAACCTCGGAAGCAAGCTGCACAGTGTTGTTTTCCCCGCTCCAGATGGGCCAACGAAGGCTACAGTCTCACCTGCTTTTATTGAAAGACTAATGTTGCGTAGCACTTTAGCCTCACCTTCATAACCAAAAAATACATCGCGGTATTGAATGTCACCGTGCAATTTGTCTGCAATAATTGCATTAGGTCGATCAGCTACATCGGGTTCTGTATCCATCAGTTCAGTATAGCGTTTGAAGCCTGCTATACCTTTCGGATAACTTTCAATAACTGCATTAATTTTCTCGATCGGTTTAAAGAAAATGTTCGTCAGCAATATGAAGGTCATAAAGTCACCATATGGCATCCCTTTTTCTAGCACATAAAAGGCACCTGCGATAAGGACAAACAAAGAAACAAATCGCATTAGCATATAAGATATGGAGTTGTTCATACTAATAAGCTTGTAAGAAAACAGCTTTGCCTCACGGAAACGAAGATTGTTTCCTTTAAACTGCTTATCTTCATGTTTCTCATTAGCGAAAGCTTGCACGACGCGGATACCGCCGACAGTATCTTCGACGCGTGCATTAAAGTCCGCCATATCCTTAAACAATCGATCAACTGCTTTGGTCATTTTGCCATTAAAGAATAGAACGAGCCAAATAATAATCGGAACGATAATGAAGGTCATAATGGCAAGCTCAGGCTGGATGAACAGCATAATACCGAATGCTCCGATAAGTGTCATTGCGGCAATAAACATATCCTCTGGTCCATGATGGGCAACTTCACCAATCTCGAACAAATCATTTGTCAGCCTAGAAATTAAATGCCCTGTCTTCGTATTATCGAAAAATCGGAAACTTAATTTTTGTACATGGCTGAACAACTTCCGCCGCATATCAGTCTCAATATTGATACCCAACATATGTCCCCAATAGGTGACTATGAAAGATAACAGCGTATTAATGACATAAATAAGCAGCAACACTGCACAAGCCGAGACAATCAATCCCCAGTCTTTTGCCGGCAAAAGTGTATTGATTACATAGCCAACTGCAAGAGGAAATCCTAATTCCAATATTGCTAGCAGTACTGCGCAGCCGAAATCAAGGAAAAACAACTTTTTATACGGTTTGTAATATGAGAAAAAACGACGTAACATACAAAACTCCTCTTCTGTCCATTATGCAAGTTACAGGACCATTAAATATTACCCATTAACAGGGAAATCATACCTAATTGATCCTATCTAGGTCAAGGTATTCAATGATTCTAACTATTCATTACGAGCTGGAAGCAATTGAATTGCCGCCTGCTTCCCACTGATCTGAATACCTGTTGCCTTCTTGCCGCTGCTGGATAAGTCGGTGATGAGCCGTTCCAGTAGCGCTTTCGCTTGCGGCCCTTCCTTACCTTGAATACGCACAACTAACATGACGCTGCTCCCGGATTCCAGCAGTTTCTCCCCTTGTCTGCACTTCGTATCATAATCGTGATCTTCTATGTTAGCCGTCAAACGAATTTCTTTCACCTTCACAGGGCCTTCCTTCAATCTCGTTTCCCGTTGCACCTGCTCCTTCTGTCGCTGTGCTCCGCCTCGGCTCATCAGCTTGCAAGGTGGCGGACTGCTCAGCAAAGACGTGCAAACCAAATCAACCTTGAGCTCCTTTGCCATAGACAATGCCTTATCACGAGCAACGACACCCAAATTTTCACCTTGCAGCCCCGTCAGTTGCACCTCAGATGCTTTTATCGCTTCATTCATCGTTAGTTTAGTTCCCATGTCACATTACTCCTTTTCCACGATCGTAAAATGCAGCATTAGCTCAAACGAACTAATGCTGTGCTATAACCCTATTATACGTCGAGGGCGCTTTCATTACGAACTCTATCCGTGTGAGCGGACGTACTATCATGATTTTGGGCCGCAGCCGCTTTCCGTAAAAATTTCTGTCCGCGCCATCGGAAAACGGAGATGATTCCACGTACATATTCGTCTGCAATCATACAAATGTATATTCCAATCAAGCCCCAGCCCATCATTATGCCCAGCGTATAAGAAAGACCAGTGGCGATAATCGCCATCGATAGAAGTGAAACCCACATCGTAAACCGCGTATCCCCTATTGCATTAAGTGAATTGGTTAACGCCATATTGAGCATTTTGGCAGGCTGCAATATTAAATTTAATCCTAACAAGGAAATTCCGAGTGCAATAATTTCAGGATCTTTTGTGAAAATGCTTAATATCTGCCCGCCGAACAAATAGAGCAAACATGCGTTGACGATAACTAGCGCTAATCCAATCCAAAGTGCGCTGTATGCTGCTTTGTAAGCTTCCTTAAACTGACCCGCTCCAAAAAGATGAGCGATTCTAATTTGGATTGCAAGAGCAAGCGAGTAGCCAAGAAGGAAACATACGGACTCAAGCGTATTCATATACGTTCTAGCGGCCAGCTCCAGTGAGCCTATCGTTGCGATAAAGGAGAAGATTGCAAGCTGAGAAAATACCCAGCACGCCATATTGACGCCAAGTGGCCAGCCGATACGCATCACATCTTTGAACAAGCCACGATCGAATAAACCGAGATGACGCAAGAAGATCGGCTCGTCAAAGGTGCGTAGGAACATAATGAACAATACGACGCAGGCTAACAACCGACTAATGACAGTAGACAACGCTACCCCCATAAGTCCCCATTCCGGCAATCCAAATTCTCCAAATATAAATCCATAATTTAAAACAACATGAAAAACATTCATTCCAATTGCTATATACATAGGTCCTCTTGTATTACCTGTACTGCGAATTGCTGTGCTAAGCGCCGACATAATCGCAACCAGCACCATCCCGCCGCCAACGATGGAAATATACGTATTAGCAAGAGGCAGCAGTTCTTCCGGCAGTTGCAACATAGAGGATACCTCGGACGGAGCCACATACAATACAACACTAATAGCTAATCCAATCCAAAAGCTGACCGAAAGCGCCATTATGCCTATCTTCCTTGCTTGGTCTCCTCTTCCCGCTCCTAATCGCTGGGCAATTAATATGCCTGCACCGCTAGCAACAGTAACGAACAAAGTCATTAGCGCTGAAAATAATTGGTTCGAGAACCCTACAACGGCGACCGCATCATCAGAAATTCGGCTAACCATTAACGTATCTGCTGCTCCTAATAAAAATTGTAAAAACAGCTCAATAAAAATAGGCCATGTCAGCATCCACAACGATAATTTTCTCTCTCTTTTAGCCACAATTGGCTCCTCCTGTATGAACCGCATCTGCAACAGTTCTGTTAGTTTATGCATTATAGATGTTATACTGAGCCAGATGTATCATAATTCAACGAAAACTACTACAATTCCAACTTATACTTATATAGAGTAACAAACTGCAAAAAGCATAACGAATGCCCCCAACAAGATCAAGGTATTCAATGGTTAATAACCATTTGTTCCCACAAAAACTCATGTACGCTAACTTTGACTACATCCATCGCAATTGTCGGAACTGTTGCTCTGTTGCACATCCCAACAGTGCAAGCAATTCCTGTAGATTTCTACGAGCATAGCATATAGTCATGATCATTTGGTTGGAAACTTCCCCCACCTCATCAAAATAAGGCGCTTCTTCATACGTAGATTACTCTACTAACGAAGAAGCGCCTTTTCTCTTCACGTTGCTAATGATTAATGCCCTGCACTTTGTTCATGATCTTTACCGTCAAAGGTAGGATCAAGCTTGCTGTTGCCCATGAAACAAACGACTACCAGCGCCAGAGCCGCTGGAATGATTGCAAGTGCAAACGTAAATGTAATCGAAGATGATAATGAACTTGTAATCGCATTAAGCACATCAGGAGGGAATTTCTCCCGGGCCTCTGGATTAAGCAGCTCTCTTGGATCTCCAAATACCATTTCTCCTCCACCTTGCACTCCACTACTTGCAAAAGCTTCCTTCAGTTTGCTAGTAAACATATTCCCCTGAACGATGCCGAAGATTGTTATACCTACTGTCATTCCCAATGAACGGATAAACGTAAGTGTAGAGCTTGCTGTCCCTCGCTGCCTCGCTGAAATACCATGAATCGCAGCGTTACTAAGGACAGAGAAAGATGCCCCTATTCCAAGTCCGATTAGAATCATATAAAGCGTTACTTCCAGACGACTCGATTCCGGTGTTAACGTGGTAACAAGCACTGAACCGACTACAAGTAAAATAAATGTAGCTACCATTATGTTGCGATAAGGGAATTTTGTAAGAAGAAAACCACCAAGTGTTGCAGTTACAACAGAACCGACCATCATCGGCAGAAGCACAAGGCCGGAATTTGTAGCCGTTCCGCCCAACACACCTTGAACGAATATCGGGATATAAACTGACGCTACTATAAAGGCTGCGCCACTAAAAAATCCGCTAAGAATAGTAGTCGTATATACACGATTTTTGAACAATCCATATGTAATAATCGGTTCCTTTGCCTTAGTCTCCACATATAAGAAAATAGCTAGCAGCAATCCGCTGCCCGCGAACATACCTATAATTTCTGGAGAAGACCAAGGGAATGTTTTGCCGCCAAACTCCAGAGCGAACATAAGACAAATGACGGACCCTATTAATGTTATTGCACCTAACCAGTCAATAGGTTGTTTCGAATGCTCATGCGATTCTTTATAGAAGAAAGCGATCATACAAAGAGCGATGACGCCAAGCGGAAGATTAATATAGAATATCCACTCCCAAGCAATATGATCGGTAATATAAGCACCAAGCAGCGGGCCAAATATACTCGACATACCAAACACCGCTCCAAACATTCCACCCATCTTACCTCTCGATTGTGGTGGAACTGCATCAAGCATAATGGTGAACGAAGTCGGAATAAGTGCACCAGCTCCAATACCTTGAATCGCTCTAAAGAGCGCAAGCTCCGTAATATTGGATGCGGTACCGCATAACGCTGATCCGATCATGAAGATGATAATACCGAAAACGAAAAACTTTTTCCGTCCGTACATGTCCGAAAGTTTACCGAAGATTGGCATACCGGCCATTTCCGCTACCATATAGGCAGATGTAACCCAAACAAACTTTTCTAATCCTCCAAGCTCCCCTACGATATTACCCATAGCCGTTGCGACAATCGTATTGTCCATCGCAGACATAAGTATCGCAAGCAATAAACCTGCAATAACGATGCCTAAAGGTTTATTACTTTGTTTGGCAATCACCACTTTTGAGCACAGCCTTCCAACATTAAATTTGTTGTTCTACTTCTACTAAAGATTTTGCATGTTTTACGTAAGATGTCCGGTATTCTACCCTTCCAACCTCGCAACCAGGTCCTAGCTTTACAGAGCTACCTCGAATGACATCCACAATCGCATATTCCACATAAACGTCGTCACCTTCGATTAAGTCTGTACGCAGCGCCGCCTGCAAGCCTGGTCGGAACAGCTCATTCAATAAGCCACCTCGACTCCTCTTGATCGATACGCTGCTCCCTACAACTTCCTTGGCAGTTGAGGGTCCATACATCAGCAATTTAACCCTTTCTGCATTGACCGTATCGTTACAATCAAACGCCCCTCGAATTTCTAAATTCTCCCCTTCAATCGGACCATCGACAGCTAATCGACCAGTCAGTCGCACATCTTCACCACGAAACTCACCGCTAACTTTGAGCTCGCCCATCCCACGAAGATCGCCGCCGCTGAATGAACCTGCTATCTTCATTTCTCCGGTAAATTTCATGAACCTTGATATAAGACTTCCCCGTACATCAACTGTCCCCATACTGCTCCATCTCTCGCAAGTAACATCTCCTTGTAATAATGCTTCTCCAGTAATCTTCACACGAGCAAACATGCCTCCCGGTGCTTCGGACTGACCAACCATCTTCAGATCGTTCACACCATTAATCATGAACTCTCACCTCTTCCAAAACACTGGCATCAGGATGGACGATAAGTTCATCACTATATTCCACCAATCCGATTTTGCAGCCCTTGCCAATCACGACACGGTTGCCCCGCACTACCTCTGCGTGAGTGTATTCCAGTTGGACAGCATTACCTTCGATCAGATTCACGTCGAATCGTACTTCACCTTTTGGAATTGCCCATCTCCAAAGCCAGTGAAACTTGCTCTCGCTAAGCCTTCTCACGGTGATTTTCTCGCCTCCGACCTCCTTTACACGACTTGCCAAATGCATAAGTCCAAGCTCTATCTCATCTGCATTCAACAAACCACCAATCGTCATAGCGCCCTGTACGATAAGCTGTTCCGCCTCAAAGTCCCCGTTAGTGGTTAGCATTCCATTCATTTTAAATAGCTCCACTGCAACTGCCCCACCTATGTTTGCCATGCCGTCTATTCGTACGTCGCGCGCCTTTAGGTATCCTGCAATCTTAAGCTTGCCGTCGCAACTTAATTGCTGCGCATTCAAAGCACCGTCAATATGGAGAACCCCATTTACTCGTGAATCCCCTGCCACGCTCACATCTCCTGAAAACCGACCAACACCATCGACCGTAACATTGTTATATTCTCCACCACCAATGTTACTTACACCATTTATTTTTAGTTCTGAACGTTCTCTTCGTGAATGATCATTCATCCCATTTTGATGGTTTGTCCTGCTAATCATCGCCGCACCCTCTTTCATGCCAATTTCCCCTTCAGCTGCTCAGCTTGACCAGACATCGAAAGTCGTGAGACAACTTTAACCCCATTATCGAAATATAATTCTGCTCCAGATGCTACAAGCATAAAGGACGAAATACCCATCCGCCGAATGAAAATCATATCACAAGGATTTCCTTTGAACTTTGAGAAGTGCTCCTGTAATACCGTTAAAAGTGTCGCTCCTTCACTCACACTCATATCACCCGATTGCAGCATAACTTCTATCGTATAGAGATAAAGCATTTGATCAAACGAATAGATGTGATCCGCTTCGTCTTTTGACATCCATGTTTGAATGACTACATCTGAGATTAGGTTACGTGATATAAAATCACTTCTTCGCATTTCTAGATCAACACTTCCCCCAGTTAGCTTCTCAGCCAAATCATCCAGCGAAAGTTCATCTTTCATATTCAATATTTTATCAATACGGGTCAGCACTAGTTCTCTTGGGAAAAAGGTTTCCTGACCTGTAAAAGCTGATTTCCGTATAAACCATTCCTCGGGTATAAGCTGCTTTCGTTTCCAACGGTACAGTTGCCCGTATGATATTCCCGTTGCATCTAGTAATTCCTTTTTCGATATTAATTCCGACGACATGGAATCACCTCCCAATTTAATGTAACATAACATTGTTACGCTGTAAAGACGAACAATGTTATCTCCTTATGTAGAACGCAAAAAAGGATATACGCCTGCGGGTGTCCCCTGACAGGTGCATATCCTTTTATTTTGATCACACTGAACTTTACTTACGATGCATCTTGAACTCTAAAAACAACTCATTGTAATGGGACAGCATGCGTGGACCTAAATTGTTGTACACTTCAAGACGCTCTGTCAGCTCTTTATCTGGATAAAATCGCTTATCACCAGAGATCTCCTCAGGTAGAAAAGCTAATGCATCCTTGTTTGGTGTAGAGTAGCCTACATATTCTGCGTTCTGTGCAGCTACTTCAGGGTCCAACATAAAGTTGATGAACTTATGTGCACCTTCTAGATTACGTGCCGTTTTCGGGATGACCATATTATCGAACCACAGATTAGAACCTTCTTTCGGTACGACATAGTCAAGCTCTTCATTTTCGCTCATAATTTCAGAAGCATCACCTGACCACACTAAGCCTGCTGCTGCTTCCTCGTTCGCAATAAGCATCTTAATCTCGTCACCCACGATTGCTTTTACATTTGGCGTTAGCTTAGCAAGCTTTGCTAATGCTTCCTGCAAATGTGCTTCGTTCGTATCATTTAGTGAATAACCCAAACTATTTAAACCCATCCCCATAACTTCGCGTGCTCCGTCAAGCAGGAACACTTTGTTACGCAAACTTTTATCCCACAGATCATCCCAACTCTCAAAGGTAAGATCGCCAACTAGATCAGGATGGAACACGATTCCAACTGTCCCCCAGAAGTAAGGTACGGAATAAGTGTTTTTGGGATCAAAGGCAAGCCCCATAAAGCTGGAGTCTATATGCTTAAGATTCGGCAGAAGTGAATGATCGATCTCTCGTAGAGACTTCTCTTCCTTCATCTTGCTAACCGCATATTCAGAAGGGATTGCAACGTCGTAAGTCGTGCCTCCCTGCTTAATCTTTGTCATCATCGCTTCGTTCGAATCAAACGTTTGGTAAATGACTTTAATGCCCGTTTCTTGCTCGAAGCGCTCAATTAGCTCGGGATCGACATAATCGCCCCAGTTATAGACCGTGAGCGTGTTGCTACCGGAGTAGCCTTCGCTGGAATTCAAATACACGGTTGCGTACATAAGGCCAAACGCCACTACAAACACAACCAAAAACATGCGGACAAGCTGACTCATGCGTGTCCCTCCTTCCCTACCGGTCTGTTATTGCGGCGGTTAATAAAGTAATAGCCGATAACGAGCAGCACCGTAAATAGGAAGATCAATGTGGACAATGCGTTGATCGACAGCGAAACACCTTGACGTGCTCTCGAATAAATCTCCACCGACAACGTTGAGAAACCATTGCCCGTTACAAAGAACGTTACCGCAAAGTCATCAAGCGAATACGTTAATGCCATAAAAAATCCTGCAAATATACCAGGCTTAATATATGGAAAAACAACCTTCGATAACACTTGCCAAGAACTTGCACCCAAATCACGTGCCGCATCAATCAGTGTACCGCTCATCTCTTGCAGCTTCGGAAGCACCATTATGACGACAATAGGGATGCTAAAAGCAATATGAGATAACAGTACAGAAACAAATCCGAGCTGAATGCCAGCTATCGTGAACAGAATGAGGAATGATGCACCAATAATGACATCCGGGCTGACGATAAGCACATTATTCAGTGCAAGCAGCATTCCTTTTGGTCTATTTTTTCTAATATTGTGTATCGCAATTGCTCCAAACACACCAATAATAGTCGATATTGCAGCTGAAAGAAGTGCGATTACAAATGTGTTCAATACAATAATGAGCAATCTCGTATCTTGGAATACTTCCCCGTAAAATTCGAATGTAAAACCTTCGAAGTTCCGCATCGAGCCGCCGCTGTTAAAGGAGTAAAACATAAGGTATAGAATTGGCGCATAAAGAATCGCAAATACCGCGATCAGATATAAATTGGATAACCGCCATTTACTTTTTGTCAATGTCGATCAACCCTCGCTTTCGGTTCCCGGTCAGAAGCATTAGCAGTACCATTGCAATAATAAGGAATACAGCAATAGTTGCTCCCATGCCCCAATCCTGCGTCACCAAGAAATGCTGCTCGATTGCTGTTCCAAGCGTAATCACTCGGTTACCCGCGATTAGCCTTGTAATCATAAAGAGCGACAACGCTGGAATGAACACCGCCATACAACCAGCCTTTACACCATCTATAGTCAGCGGAAATACGATACGACGGAACGTCATCCAAGGTGAAGCACCAAGATCACGCGCTGCGTCAATTAAGGTCGGGTTCATTTTTTCAAGTGCATTAAAGATCGGCAGAATCATAAACGGGATAAATATATATACAGATACAAATACAAAACTAAAGTCAGTAAACAAAATTTGCTTATTGCCGATGCCCGTCAGCTCGAGCACCGCATTTACGAAGCCATATGTACCAAACAAGCCGATAAACGCATATGCCTTCAGCAAAAGATTAATCCAGCTCGGCAGTATAATGAGCAGCAACCAGAGCCCCTTATGCTTTGTCTTCGTTAATAAATAAGCAGTTGGATAAGCAACTAGCAGTGAAAACAATGTAATAAGAAATGCATACCAGAAGGAGCTAAGCGTCATTCGCAAATAAACAGGTGTAAAAAACTTCGCGTAATTATCTAATGTAAAGTTGCCTTCAACATTAAAAAATGAATAATACACGATGAGCAGAATCGGTGCAATAACAAATAACACGATCCATAGTACATAAGGGACGAGATACAGATTGCGAGATCTAGCCTCCATGGCTATCCTCACCGCCGCTTTCTTCATAAGACTCAAGCCGCTTGTCGAATTCCTCTTCCGTCTCTCCCAGCCTCATAACGTGAATCGCTTCCGGCTCAAAGGTCAGACCAATTCGTTCGCCAACGATTGCTTTGCGAGTGGAGTGAACGAGCCACTCATTATCCGCATCATCATAGCAGCTTATTTCGTAATGCACACCGCGGAACAGCTGCGTATCTACACGGACTTGCAGCTTACCGTTTGCAGCTCCAGTAATTTCAAGATCCTCTGGACGAATAACAATATCGATAACTTCTCCATCGTTCAAGCCTTGATCGACACATTCGAACTTATGTCCTGCGAACTCGACCTCAAAGTCACGCACCATACGTCCTTTTACTATATTGGATTCACCGATAAAATCAGCTACGAAGCGGTTGATCGGCTCATCATAAATATCCGTAGGTGTTCCTGATTGTTGAATTGTCCCTTCACTGAGAACAAATATTTCGTCTGACATCGCAAGCGCTTCTTCTTGATCATGCGTAACAAAAATAAATGTTATGCCAAGACGACGCTGCAACTCACGCAGCTCGTACTGCATCTCAGTCCGCAACTTTAGATCAAGTGCAGACAAAGGCTCGTCAAGCAACAATATTTCCGGTTCATTCACAATTGCACGTGCAATAGCAACACGCTGACGCTGGCCGCCCGACATTTCAGTTATTTCACGCTTCTCATATCCGCTTAAGTTAACGAAGCGTAATGCTTCCATCACTTTCGTTTCTATAGCCTCGTTCTTAAGTCCTTTGATCCTCAGACCAAACGCAACGTTCTCAAACACATTCAAATGTGGAAATAACGCGTAGTCCTGGAACACTGTGTTCACTTGACGCTCGTTAGCTGGTACTCGATTAATTACTTTTCCATTAAAATAGATGTTCCCTTGCGATGGCTCTGTAAAGCCGGCAATTAGCCGCAGAATCGTCGTTTTTCCACAACCCGACGGTCCAAGCAGCGTATAAAATTTGCCCCGCTCAATTTCAAAGCTAACATCCTTAAGTACAGCAGGCTCATTATGGGCATACTGCTTCGTCACATGCTCGAAGCGAATAATGGTGTTGTTTTGCAATTGTTAGTCCTCCTTAGCCACAATAAAAGAAATCATAGTGATTATACAGCATCTCCGAAAAAGGGCAAGTGGAAACAAAGGATTCAATGCGCTCATTCGTTCACTTGCTTGGTAGGTTATGTATGAACAGTATACTGTTACTATTCCTTGTTTTCCTATTTTCAATCAGTCCACCAGACTGCTCTTCAATTTAAAGAGGATGCCCTACATTTGCAGTGAAATATTCAATATCCAACAGCATCCAACTATACTCATATATAAACATAAAGCGTTAGTTTATCACACTGAAGATCGAGAAGAAATATATTCTGTTGTATCTGCTCTAAAACAGAAATAAAGAGCGCTGTTTAAGCGCTCTTCATTATACATTCCTTTTTTATAATTATACAGCCGTTACTTCGCGACTTGAATCAGATTGACTTTCACGACGGTGACTAGTAATGAAGTAAATCAACGTCATGATAGCGAACAACAATCCGAATGCTGCAAGAACGCCTGCGTGACTCCACATATTGCTGATATCTCCGCTGGAAATGACATCTTTAAGTCCAGCAACAGAGTAAGTCATCGGCAACCATGGTGTTACATGCTGTAACCAACTTGGCGTTAGTTCCAGCGGGAACGTACCTGCAGAGCTTGTAAGTTGTAGAATCAATATCACAATCGCTACAAATCGACCTGGGTTACCTAATGTTGTTACGAAGAACTGAATCAACATCATAAACGTTATGCTTGTCAAAATTGAGAACATAATAAAGAGTGGCATATTTTGCACATCAAGTTTAAGCAAGAAAATCAATACCGCATCCGCAATCAATGCCTGTATTGTACCAACCAGCATTAGCGTCAATGACTTGCTCCAGAACCAGCTCCAACCGTTTATTGGACGAATTGCGGGCTCACGAACCGAATACACAATTGTTATTAAAAGAGCACCTACATACAAACCTAATGACAAGAAATATGGTGCAAATCCTGTACCGTAGTTCGGTACTTCAGTTACTCGATCCACGTTTAGATTAATCGGATCAGCGAACATATTTACCATCTCATCGGACATCGACAAATCTGATGTTTGCTTAGAAGCATCCCCTAACTTCTGAGACAGCTCATGTGAGCCTCCATCTAGTTCAAGCAATCCCGAAGTGATTTGTGTAGCTCCATCCTCAAGCTTCTTAGTTCCTGTCGTTAGCTCACTTACCGATGAGTCCAACTTCGAAATACCAGCTGCAAGCTCACTAGCGCCGCTATTCAGTTCGACAAGTCCTGACGACAATGTCTCAGCTCCGCCTTTTGCTCCAGCCAACTTCTCATCCAAAGTTGCTGCACCAGTAGAAAGATCGCTTAGCCCCTTCATAAGACTAGCTGCTCCTGCACTTAATTCCTTCTGACCGGCAGATGATTGACCTAAACCGCTCGCTAATTGCTTACTTGCTGCAACTAACGATTGGAAACTCTCATTATCAGTCAAGCTCGGATCGCTCGCTGCAAGTTGCTCTAATCCTGCTGCCAACGTCTTCGCACCATTTTCTAACTCCGCTGTACCTTTAGCCGAAGCTTCTAGTCCACCTGCAATTTGTTTAGATGCACCCTGTGCACTTGTTGCCCCATTGGCAAGCTGATCAGTAGCTCCAGCAAGCAATCCCATTCCGCTAGCTAATTCAGTAGCACCATCTTTTAACTTCGAGCTGCCTTCTGCTAGCTTGCCTCCAGCGTCATTTAGCTTAGATGAACCCTCTTGAAGAGAAACAGTACCACTAGCTAATTTAGTCAGATTTTGCTCAAGCAACTGAGCGCCATCCTTCGCTTTTGTTGTTCCATCCGCAAGTTTGTTTGCTCCGTCACTAGCCTTTACAATACCGTCCGCAGCATCCTCAAGCTTATCGAATACTGTCCTTGTGTAAGCTTCTGTTACTTCCTTGTTCAACATACCTTTCATCTGCTCAACTGCTGTATTACCTATTTGAGATGCAAGGAAGTTATAGCTTTCATTCGGTAAATATACGAGCTGTGCTTGCTCCGGTTTATCGGAAGTTAGTGATGTTGTCTTCTCCGAAAAGTCCTTTGGGATTTCTATAGCCATATAGTATTTATTATCTTTCATACCTTGAAGAGCTTCTTCCTTACTTATGAAGTCCCACTTGAATGTCTGATTTTCTTTTAGCTTTTCCTCAAAATCTTTTCCGATATGCATCGATTCGCCTTCATATTGGATTCCTTCATCGGAATTAATGACTGCTACTGGCAAGTCCGCAAGCCTTTGATACGGATCCCAAAATGCTCCAAGAAACATAGCCGCATACATGACGGGAACAGTCAAAACTGCAATAACTGGAATTAACACCTTTTTATTGCGAGCAATTGCGGCCAGTTCTCTGCCAAATTGCTGAATACCTCTTAATTTCAATATCCTCACTCCTTTAAATCTGCTTAATACCAATTGACCATTATAGTATTTTGGTCAATTTTGGTTATAAAAAAAGGCATCCCGCTCACACAGGAGCCAATCCTTGTTCCAAATAAAATCTCAATCGTTCCGCTACTTTCGATTTCTCCAGCGGCTCGTTCGTTTTTTTCCATTCAACAGTAAGCGCCGTATACAGCTTAAGCATGACGAATGCGGTCATTTCTGGCTCACATTGCTTAATCTCGCCCTTTTCTACTGCACCCTTTACTTGCCAAGCGATATAACCAATAACCGCCTTCTCCAATTGGTAAAGTCCTTCAATCGCCATCGGTGTACCAATTTCCCGTACCTCTTGCGACAATTTCAAGGCTAATTCATGTTCTTCGCGGAAGTCGAGCAATAGCTCAAGTGCTGCATTCAAATTGTCAAAAAACATTCTGTTCGGGTCGATTGCTTTCTCCGCAATACGTTTCATTTCCAAACTCAATTGATTCATTATTTCTTGAAACAGCTCTTCTTTGTTCGTAAAAAAGGTGTATATCGTCCCTTTACCGACATTCGCAATTTTGGCAACTTGGTCCATCGTTGTCGCCTTATAACCAAACATCGAAAATGACTTAGCTGCCGCTTCTAAAATTTGCTGTCGTCGATCAATGGCCATTTGTGCACCTCCCCATTAACAACTGCTCGTTATGCGTTATGACCAAAATACTAATTCGGTCATTTCGTCCGTGGATTCATATTATCACGTTCATCGCACAAGATCAACCCTCACCAATCACCTTTTTAATTCAGCTGCAGATGGCGGGATGACTTGTCACTCCAATTAACGATATAATAAAGTATAACGCAGATCAGTACATACATAATTATTAAAGGAGAGATCAACGTATGACTTATAGAGAAATCACATCGATCGATGAATGGAACAGTGCTTTAGAACAATCGAGCACACGTCCGATCGTCGTGTTCAAACACAGCACAACTTGTCCAGTGAGCGCCAACGCACATGACGAGTTTAACAATTATTTGAAGAGTACACCTCGCGAAGACATCGATTATTTATTTGTAAAGGTAATCGAATCGCGTCCTATTTCCAATCAAATTGCTGAGAATACAGGCGTTAAACATGAATCTCCACAAATCATCTACATTGATAAAGGCGCAAAAGTGTGGACTGCTTCTCACTGGTCCATTACAAAAGCTCATATTAGTGCGGTTTTGGATTAAGTACTAACTGCATTTGAATATTGATGAGTCTGCCTCAAAAGTAAGTTCGCTTACTTGAGGATACAGCTCGCTTTATGAAAAATAGGCAACAATCAGAAAGGGCTGTGCTAGGGAGGTTATCCCTGTACTGCCCTTTCTGTTTTTTGGTCTATCTCCGCCTTCTTGAGCAAATTGTAGGCAAGTGACCGCTAAACTACATCACTAAGTAGAAATATATATTAAGAGCAGTTCTCTTCAACTTTAATTTCGTCATTTGTGATGATAGCTGTTGAATATCCAGATATGCTTTCCGTATACGAGCATACTGACGCTGAAGCCGTATTACCTTTCGAATCAATATATGTTAAGTAAATGCCACCTTCACCAGTTATGCTGAGGTTTGGCTTAATCGTTCGTTTTTCTCCGCTTCGTATCTCTTTTTTAAACACATCTTTGGAATTTCCTTCGTTTTCTTTTTCCCGAGAAGCGCTTGTTACAGTTCCTATTTCAACAAAAGTTAGATCGTGATCCGATTCATTATGAATCTCAACCTTGAAACTACCCAAGGCTCTTACTATTTCTAATTTTGAAATCTCGTTTATTACCATTATCATTCCAATACCAATAATTAACACGCTTACTAGAGTAATTAGAAAATACTTTAATTGTTGGTTCATTTCTCTCAACCTCCATTTACAAAACATACGCTATTTACACTATTATTGTTGCAATCCTCCGCTTGACGGTATGTGTATGATGTACCTCAATTGAGGTATTTTTCGACTTTAATCTCGTTTTCCCCGCCTTATCTTCACACTAAAAAGTCATTTATTACTAATTTCTATATGAAATATAGACTAGATGAATTTCTCCGATAAGCTGAAAGGGCTATCAGTTTCTGGAAAGTCAGGACTAATAGCGCTTTCAAGGTTGTACCATTCAGCCCATTCTAAATAACGAATTTATATGGTTATCTATAATATGTCGGAATATATCGATTTAGGAGGATTTACATCAATGAAACGTCTATCTCTACTAGTACTTGGAATTATGTTGTTATGGGCAACATTTACTACCCCAATAGCATACGATCAAGCAACGGTTGCAGCCTCAGCATCCGCATTCACAGATACAAAAGGTCATTGGGCTGAGAAAACAATCAATGAAATGGTTAGTCGAGGCATACTTGAGGGCTACCCAGATGGGACTTTTAAACCAGATGCTACAATTAAAGTTGATCAATTTGTAAAAATGTTAGTTCTTTCGTACACTGACCTTCACAAAAATGGCTCGCGCAGCTGGAATGCTGCATTTTTAAATTCTCTAAGTCAAGAGAACCAGGCCATTTTGAAGCAAGATTACCGGTATTTCACCTTTACCCCCAGCACAGTAGGTTATTGGGCTAAGGAATTTATCGATATTGCAAGTGATCTGCACTTCCTGAATAAAAGTCGCTATGCTGATTTTCAGGCTGACATGAATCGTGAAAACGTAGCAGAAGTCATTTATTACACTCTTCAAGAAACAGAGTTTTTGGAAGATAGTCAATTTGGTCAGAAGATGGCCCAAGCGTACGGAGACATCAATGGAGCAACCGATCGTGAACAACGGTTCATCGCTGAATCGCTTGTGAAAGGTATTATGGAAGGTTTTCCGAATGGATTTTTTGGAGTTGGACAAAAGGTAACTCGTGCTCAAGCACTCGTGTTATTAGAAAGATTGACGAACAAATCCAAACGGATCGTCGTGAAAGTGTCGCCGGACAAGCTGGAGAGAATTGTACCTACTGCCGGCGGTGGCACCAAAGTTATTGTTTTCCCTGACAAACGGATGTGGGATGCTTATGAAACACTTCTCCAAGTGAGTCAACTGCGTGGAACCAACCATGACTTATACGATACGACACTGCGCCTATACAAGGATAAAACAGAAAAAGATAGCGTCTATAATCGTCCATTAGGTTCAACGAATATCAACGAAGAAGCTGCAATATGGCTCGATCCACAATACAACACGTATGGCATCACCATGCGCCTACGTGACGGTTCACTAGCTCGGAACAAAGAAGTGGTGGAACAATTTGCGAATAGTTTATTCGGCTACAACGCCATCGCATTTAAAGAGTTATTCGACAATGTGTGCGTTAAAGTAGAAAAAGGCGAAGCAGTAACTACCCAACATACGTTGATAGGTACTGATACCGTAAATATTTTGGTAGACACCAAAAATAAAACAGTCATCTTCTCCATTGCAACCAAAAAATAAAAATAGCCTCCAAGCCTATGAATGGTTTGGAGGCTATTTTTCTACTACAGTGTCGATTTTGCTTTATTACAATTAAGCTTATATGATCGTCCATATCTACGACCGTAATATACAATACGTCTAATCATCGATTGATCCTGCAATATGGCGAATGGACAATGATCTGGCCTCGTATTTACCTCTAGTATCCATGGGTGCAGTTCTCTATCTATCGCAATATCTAATCCAATTTCTTTTAGGCTCGGATAGTAGCGATGAAGTCGTTTCATCGTATCGACACCAATTCGATTTAAGTCTGAAAGCAATTGATCCATCCTGCTTTGGGAAGCGTAAGGTTGCAACACTTGAGTTGCAGGTAAAATCGTTCCGCCTTGACTACCGTTTGTTACGATTTTCCCTGGGTAAGCAATTCTAGCCACTGTGCCTGTCGCCTCCCATCGCTTTGACGGGGTTTGCTGCACAACTAAACGAAGATCATATGGTCTATCATCATAAGTTAATAGATGAATGCCTCTCTGCACGATATAACCTTTGCCTAGAGTATCTTTTTTAATGGAAAGATATAGTCCATCAAAGGTCCGAAAAGTCCGCTTTCTACCCAAAAGTTGATATGAATAGGTTCCAGCAGACGTTTTCTCCACCTTCATAACACCACGGCCCATCGAGCCGAATGTTGGTTTTACATAGACCATTGAATAATCTTGCAGCATTTTCAATAAATTGTTGCGGTTAAATCTCTTCGTTAATGGGATATAATTTCGTAATTCCTCATGCCCTAGTAAATAATTCGTCTTCGCCCACTTGTCAGTTGTCCGATATACACTTTTGCTTGCACTCACCTTAAGTTTAGGCATTGTCCGCATCTGAACTCCCTTCTATCGCGGCGTCATGCTGACGCTATCTGGTCCTCCACCTGCCACTATTCTAGACTTGTATCTCTACTATTCTCGCTCTACTACTACTATACGAAAAAATAGTCATTTCGCTTTAGGCCGCTGTCGTCATAGCTGAACCAACTATCCGCAAACACATATGATTTATTATTGGAGAAATAGGTTCAAACAAACTTATCCTCATAGGAGGTCTGCTATTAGGTGTACACAACACGACTGCTTCATCAGCTTCGTATTATTGAACAACTTCACCCGTGGTACAGAGAGCTACTTCAGCAAAGGGGCACTGTTCTATCAGCTATTCACGAGGAGCAGTCGCTTGCCGCAGAGCAGTTGCCTCTCATGACAGCCCCATTATTAGATCAACTTTACTATTCGCAGCCACCTAGACAAGAGCCAGGACTGTCCATATTCCGCACCTCTGGTACATCATCAGGCATACGTAAAGCCATTTATTATTCCCAAGACGATGATGACCGTTATATAGAAGCTAAGAAAACGAGTTATAAGGAATGGCTTGGCGAAAAGAGCACCGTCTCACGAGCTTTGGCAGATATGGGTACCGGTCACGCAGCGAGTACTGCGCTCACTATATTCGAGCAGCTCGGCTTTCAAGGAGAAGCGATCCCTTTCACCTCACCTATTGAGGATCATATTGCAAAGCTTCGTTCCTTCAAACCAGACCTTCTTTATACGATGCCATCGATATTAGAAGCAATTGCGGATGCTGTTCCTCCTAATGAAAATTTTGGCTTGCAGAAGATTATTCTTGTCGGTGAGCTTGCTACTGCAGATTGGCAAGCCAACATGGCTGCAAGGTTCCAAATCACTACTCGTGATATTCTCGACACTTACGGTTCTATAGAGGTTGGTGCAATTGCGGCATTTTCCCATGAGTTCGGTCTTTATATATTAGCGGATGACTTAATTGGAGAAGTGTTGCGGGCGGAGGATATTAGCGAAGAATTCCAGACGTTACAGCATAACGAAGGGGTGCTCATTCTAACCTCATTCTCACGCAGTCTGTTTCCGGTTATTCGTTACGTTACTTATGACGTAGTCAGAGATTTCCGAACGATCGAAATTAATGGCAAGCAAAGGCAAGGATTTACTTGTATTACAAAACGAATTGGTCCAGAGCTCAAACATGGAGAAAAGATAAGCCTCTACGACATCGAACAAGTGGTCAATCGTCATCTGAACGATGCTTTGCTGCGCGTAATGGTGCAAGATAACAAACTCAAACTTTTTATAAAGAGTGACCAACTAACCAACAAAGTCATTTCCATTATTAAGCTTGAGGTCGAAGGGCAGATTGACGATATTGGACAAATGATTCGGAATCGACTGCTGCAAGGCATCGAAGTCATTGCTGTTGGCAAACGCGAGCAGCTTCCGAGCGGAACGGTAAAATCGAAGAAGCTGTACCAATGAAAGGGGCTGCGTCCCATGAATGAAGGTTGGCTCACGCAAATCGGCCATACCCCTCTCGTTCTATTATCAAAGCTGTTTGCCAATTCACGCGGGATAAAGGTATACGGCAAGTTGGAAATGATGAATCCAACCGGCAGTGCCAAGGACCGCCCTGCACTTCGCATTATACAAAAGGCATATGAGCAAGGCAGAATTAACCGAGGGTCGGTCATTATAGAATCGAGTTCCGGAAACATGGCAATAAGTTTAGCTGCTATTTGCTCCTATTGGGGTATGAAATTTATTAGCGTTATTGACCCGCGAACTGCTGCTCAAAATATTTCGATTATGAAGACTTATGGAGCTGAAGTTTCTTACGTGGACTCCCCTGATCCCGTCACAGGTGAATTCCTACCCGCGCGATTGGAACGAGTCCGTCAATTAACGGAAAGTTTGCCCAATAGCTTCTGGCCTAATCAATACGGCAATGAACA
Organism: Paenibacillus sp. L3-i20; assembly: GCF_022180385.2. GTDB lineage: Bacteria > Bacillota > Bacilli > Paenibacillales > Paenibacillaceae > Pristimantibacillus. Next base: position 2,539,048 of record NZ_BQME02000001.1, on the reverse strand, counting down.
TAATTACATGGCCCATTACGAAGGTACGATTCCCGAAATTATTGAAACGCTTGGACATATCGATTATATCGTTGGCGGGGTAAGTACTTGTGGAACGATGTTCGGCTGTTCCCGGTATATTCATGACAACAATCTTACTACCAAAGTTGTGGCAGTTGATGCAGTAGGGAGCGTTATTTTTGGCGGCGAAAAGGGATCAAGAAGGTTCCCTGGACTTGGTGCAGGAATCATTCCTCCCTTTGGGCAAAATCAGTTTATGGACTATGCCATTAACGTAACTGACAGAGATATGGTTGTTGCATGCAGGGAGCTGGCAGCCCAAGAATCTATTCTTGCAGGACCTTCTACAGGTGCTGTTATTGCCGCGTTGCAGTCGATCATTGCGAATATTCCCGATCAGTCGACTTGTATTGTTATCGTCCATGATCGAGGCGAACGCTATATGGATACCGTGTTCAATGATGAATGGGTTAATGAGCAATTTCGTGACATTTCTCCACTAGAAAGGAGCTTTTGACTTGCTTTATATCGGTGAGGAGCAACTTCGCTCAATCGGCTTCGAATGGCCTGAACTGGTCGACCAGCTCGAAGCAGCCGTTCACATTATGAATGGAGATCATTATTCACAGCCGCTAAAGCCTTATTTACGCTATAACGATCCAATCAATCGCATTATTGCGATGCCTGCCTATATCGGCGGCACAATACACGCAGCAGGCTTAAAGTGGATCGCAAGTTTTCCGGACAATTACCGACTGAATCTGCCCAGAGCACATAGTGTTACAGTCTTAAATGATGCTGACACAGGTGTACCCAGTGCTATATTGAACACAGCTTTAGTGAGCGCTGTAAGAACGGCTTCCGTTAGCGGCTTGATGCTGCGTCATTTCTTAGAAAGCCGTTCTACTGCTTCCGGCCCGCTTCGAGTAGGTATTATCGGCTGGGGTCCGATCGGTCAGTTTCATTATGAAATGTGTAAAAACATGTTTGGTGATCTCATCGAATCTTTCTATATCTATGATGTACGAACGATTGCTACCGAAGCAGTACCTAACGATATGTATCGCGAGCGGCTAACTATCGCTAGCAGTTGGGAAGAGCTTTATTCTGCATGCAACATAATCATTACGTGTACAGTAAGTCCTGAGCGATATATTAATAATACTCCCTCGCCCGGCTCATTTTTGCTTGATGTGTCGCTTCGAGACTATCAGCTTGATGCGATCAAAGGAGTAAAAGCAATTGTCGTCGACAATTGGTCTGAAGTATGCCGAGAAAATACTGATATTGAGCTTCTTCACCTTGAAAATGGACTACAAGCTGCAGAGACAAGTTCACTAAGCGATGTTGTCTGCCATGGAGCTCTTAGGCAATACGACGAGAGAGAAACTATCCTATTTTGCCCGATGGGAATGGCTATCTTCGATATAGCCATTGCGGCATGGTTTGCTCGCAGAGGAACTGAGCTTGGCATTGGTATACAGCTTCCGTAGTATTGACAAATAAGTAAATTTTCTTATACATTATATTTGTTGCAATTTAATTGAATCCTATGAAATAGATACGTACGATTGCGGGCAGCTTCGCGCATTCGTTATGGAGGCCGAACTAATGCCCGATGACATTTTAAAGTTAGACAACCAAATATGCTTTGCCATTTATGCCAGCTCACGCGAAATTACGAAGCTTTATCGCCCTCTTCTGCTCGATCTTGGACTGACATATACGCAATATGTTACGATGCTGGCACTTTGGGAACAAGATGAAGTTACAGTTAGCGCGCTAGGTTCGAAATTATATCTCGATTCCGGCACACTCACGCCTCTTCTCAAGAAGCTTGAGCATGCTGGCTATGTCACTCGTACTCGCGACAAAAATGATGAACGAAACGTTCTCGTTGCACTTACTGAGCAAGGAAAGTCACTTCGTGAGAAGGCTTTGGATATTCCAGAAAAGCTATTCTGCCAATTAAATGCAACACCTGAGGAAGGTGCGCTCCTCGTAGAACAGATGCACATGTTGATGAACAAAATTAATAAGCTCTCAAGTAAAGACCCGTCACATCAGTAATGGAATTGACTAACTGCCAATGCTTAAAGCGAGGGAAGTCAACCGTATATACAAGGTAATAGCCGCCGGCGACACTTCACATCGCCAGTGGCTATTTTTATTACTTCAACGTTCTGTCCATCTGTATATTGATACAAGATAATTATTATTAGTCAAAGGTCCTCCACCAAATTCCTGCACATTCCGGTAAATGTGTGATTTGTTCTCGTGCAACTCGATCACCCAGCTCATCACCAAAAAAGAATGTCGTCAATCGTTCCGCCTGCTCTACATTTACAAAGTTGTAGTCTGTTCGTATCCATTTGTGATTAAACCCATATACATTGCTAAGCTCCGCATAGTATGAGGTCAGAAAATCCGGTGGATGAGGTGTTTCATAACCTGTTCCCATCGTCTCAAAGATAATCGCTGTCCCTCCACCCTTTAGGACCCTCTTGAGTTCTCCAATAACACGTTCAAGATTACTCCTCCAATCTTCATGCATCGATGAACATACATAACAAATACTCCATCCCGACACGATCATATCCGCACAATTATCTTCAAGCGGAAGCTGCCGATGATCACCAGCAAGCACGCTCCAATTAGTAAGACCTGCCTCACGCAATCGATCACTTGTCAGCTTTAACATTGCTGATGATGCATCAATAGCTGTAATTGACTTCACATTCGGAGCAATTACCGTCGTCAAACGACCTGTTCCCGCACCAAGGTCTATAACATCTAACCCTTCCAAAGCACGGATCTCGGACACATATTGCAACATGCTTGATTGTCTAGCAATTAGTTCATCGTATTGATCTGCTTCTCTTCTATAAATCTCTTCATGATTTGGCATCTTGATATCAACCTCCACGATTTAATGTCCCACTAACACCATAAACGTTGCCGTAACGAGAAGGTCAAGAGAAACGAAAATATTTATCAGAGTTGTCATGCTATAATAAATTTCAGTAGAGATCGGGGGCATACCATATGATCAAGAAACTAATGATAGCTGCTATTTATGCGCTCATTGCTTTTCTTATTTATATTTTTGGCGACAACATTCTTAATTGGTTCCAGCAAACTAACAACATTCTACTAATCGTTTCAATGGCTTCTATTATGGCACTGTTTCCGATCATTCCTTATCCCCTCGTCGGTGGTGTCATAGGTGCTGCACTAGGACCCGTGCTTGGTGCTGCTGTCACTTGGTCCGGTTCGTCCATCGCTTCCATTCTTATGTTTCTTTTTGTGAGGTACGGCTATCAGGAGTGGGGACAACGGGTACTTTCTCGGGGTAAAAGTATTAATAAAGTTACCGTTATGTTCGAGCAAAATGCCTTTTTAGCTATTTTATTTGCCCGAATGCTGCCGTTTATACCCTCTATAATCATTAATGTGTATGCTTCTTTGAGCAGGGTATCCTTTATCACTTATGCGATTGCTTCATCCATAGGTAAAATACCTGCTATGCTGCTCTTTGTAGTCGTAGGCGACAACATTATGAGCTCCCCGCAGAACTTGCCGATAACGATTGTCGTTTATGGCATATTTATCGCTCTCTCTCTAGGTGCATATCGATTATGGCAAAAACGAGCGATTAGGCCTGCAGCAGGATAGTGTCGATGGGAGTCGGGCGTTAGAATTAGATTTTAGAACGAAAATTGTGATACTATAAATTTTGGATACTTAATAAGGGGGAATTTCTTAACGATGCAAGCAATCAAATCAAAGCTAAAACTAAGCACGGTAATGTTGTTGCTAACTGTATTTGCGCTAATCGTAGCTGGCTGCGGGGTTGATCAGGCTAAAGGCACTACTCAAGGATCTGGCGGGAACACCGCTACAGTAGAACCTTCAACGTCACCTTCACCTTCACCAACTGCAACACCGACTGAAACACCAGCAGAGTCGGACAAGCTTGAGCTGCTCGGACCTGAGAAACATCCTGTTGTTACAATTGAACTAAGCAATGACAAGATCATTAAGGTTGAGCTTTATCCAGAAGTTGCTCCTAATACCGTTAATAATTTTGTTACGCTTGTGAATAAAGGTTACTATGACGGTCTGATTTTCCATCGTGTCATGCCAGGCTTTATGATCCAAGGCGGCGATCCTGAGGGCACTGGTATGGGCGGACCAGGTTATACCATCGCTGGCGAGTTCACTTCCAACAACTTCAAAAATAATTTGAAGCATACAAGAGGCGTTATTTCTATGGCGCGTGCTACCGATCCCAATTCAGCTGGATCACAATTTTTCATCATGGTTGCTGACTCTGATTTTCTAGATAACGAATATGCCTCATTCGGCACAGTCATTGAAGGTATGGAACATGTCGATGAAGTTGTTAGCCAAGAGCGTGACGAACAAGATTTGCCAAAAACACCTATTTCGATGAAAAAAGTAACAGTCGATACAAAAGGTATGACATTTGAAGAGCCAGTAAAAGTAGAATAACGTAAAAAGGGGTTCTCCTTCAAAGTAGTTAATCTACTTAAGGAGAACCCCTTTTTATTGGAACAAAATTAAACTTTAATTGTATTTAAAACAACTTATTTATCTGCTTTTTTCCAAACGTCGGATCCATCTGGCTTATCGCCCATTGTCCACCATTTAGCTACGTACTCTACTCCGTTATATTTCACTTGATCGCCGCCAACGTAAGCCTTAGTGCTTGACCAATCAACAACTACTTTACTTGTTAGTTTCCAAGCATTCGAGTTGTCAGGTGTATTGTTTTGAGTCCAATATTGAGCCACATACTCAAGACCGTTATATTGCACCTTGTTTCCTTGTACATAGACAGTTTTGGCATCCCATAGAGGCAACGTGCTTCCTCCACCGTTGTTGCCACCACCAGGCTGCTCTTCTTTTAAAGTCCTAACTACTAAAGGCGAAGAGAAGGAAGATGCAAGACCATTTTGGTCAATTGCTTTGATTGTATAGGTATAAGCTTTATCTCCTTGAAGCTTGTCATCTGTAAAAGTACTGTGTGTAGTTGATCCGCACAAAACACCATCCCGATACACATCATATTGCTTAATGCTGATTTCCGATGTTGATGGCAGCCAGCTTATTACAATTGATTTGACAGTTTGAAGCGTAGAGACAAGCTTGCTTGGTGCTGTCGGTGGCTGTGGCTGAGGTTCTGGCTTCGGCTCCGGCTGTGGAACAGAACCATCGTTAACGAGATTAACATCAACAACGTTATAGAAAGCATTGATAGTGTCTGCAATTTCCCACACGCCCAATATTAGGTGGTAGCCACTGCGGTCAGTAGGAACGTCGCAATCATGCGAAACGTTCATTGGTGGTTTTGCACCTTTGTAATCAATCGTACAGAATGGTTTAGCTTCCAAAGCATCGCGTGTAAGCGGCTTGTTAGGGTCCCAATCTTTTTTAGTAATATAATATTTCCAGCTCTCGGAAACGTGATTAGCGGTTAACTTCCAAGTAAATGTGTTTTTGCCGCCGTTCAAAGTAACCTTTTTCCAACGGTCTTTTGTTTGTTCATTCAACTCTTTAAAACCGCCAGCGCCAGCAATTTGACCGTCTGCCGGTCCCGATTCAGGAAAATTGCCTTCAGCTTCTAAGCTTTGTGGTTCATATATTATAGCTCCACACCCTGTATTTAACTTGTCCTTACACATATAAGCTCGGCTGGCCGGTGACTCCATGTATCCATGCGCAGAGGCGCTTTCAGATAACAAAATAGATAGTAGTAGTACGAATGCAAATGTGCCGAATGCGATAAACAACTTTCGTGGTAGCAGTGATTTCTGCTGTGCTGCTGTCTGTAAAATCATAAAAAGTTCCTCCTTCAAAAAATGGGTTTTTCCGATCGAAATTCTAATCTATTCCTAAAAGATACCTTCGGTTATGAGTATAACATGCCAGAATATATTGGTAAATAATTCTTATTACTTATATATTAACCTATTATTCAATCGCATCTCACTATCAAAAATGTATAGTAAAATGGAACTATTTATTAAATATTCAAATGTAAACGCTAGTTCCAACAGTATGAAATTATGATCCTTAATTAGATGCACAACTTTTATTAAATAGCGTTAATTTGCAAGCAAAAAGGCTGAGCCGCGGATAGCCGCACTCAGCCTTTATTCCCTCACGCTAACTGTTCTTCATAGCGCATCGACAATCTACGCACAACTTCGAAATTCGGCTTCAGTACCAAATCCTGCAAATATGCCGACACTGTACTGCCCGGCACTCTCGCACGATTAAGGTGTCCTATAATTTCTTGCCCTGATCCAATGCCTATGCCGTGACCAAAAAATAAATTATCGTCCAACTTAATAACATTTTCACCTTGCCATTCCGGCGTTTCGGGATTATGATCCGGATTTTTGAAATACATCACATCACCAGGATATGTTTCATACAGATCATGTGTCGTAATGAGTTGCAAATCTCTGTCGTGCTGCCAATCTCTAAGAAATAAATTTTGGAAATAAGTATTAAATGCCGCATCACCAATTGTATCTAGCACAGCCTTGTATAACATAATGATGATAGCTCCAGCACATTCAAATGCGTACAGATGACCGTTTTCGAATATATCGTTAACGGCTACAGAGGGTGGGACTCCTGGTCTTAGCAAAAAGCCTCCATCTGGCGTACGAATCCAATACTTCTCATTACATCTAGAGTTGCTGAATGTACCGAAGCTCACCCCGCTAGCATACAACGCCTTAGCAGCTTCCACGATATGCGTTCTCATCTTTAGTTCAAAGATTAGAGCATCCACCGATGGATACTGATACATTACAGGACTGCTTTGTTTCTGGCGCAAAATTTTCTTCTCCAGATCCGTCAGCATCCGAGGTGGAATTTGGGCGGAACTCCCATCTGAGATTACGATCACGTTATTTCCCCCAAGCCAATTGAATTGATTAGGTTATTGTACGTGTGCAGTCCTCGTTTGGTGAGTTTATCTTTCATTATTGAAATTAATTATAGGGGTTAACCCTGTAACAATCCTGCTTTTATTAAGCCGTTACGAATCCCTTTTTCGTCCACATGCGTCGTTACGTAATTAGCATACGGTAGTAATTCAGGATGGGAATTGCCCATTGCAACGCCAAACCCTACATACTCCAGCATTTCCTTATCGTTAAGCCCATCGCCAAATGCGACAGCATCTTCTGCCGAATACTCCAACTTCTTCAACATTGCTTCAATGCCTTGTGCTTTGGAACCCCCAAGCGGCAATACATCCATCGCCTTCGCATGCCAACGAATCAGTGTAAAATGTGATTTAATCGTTTCGTATAAATGCTCCTCATGGCTTTCACAATGGAGAAACACTTGGAAAATTTCATCCGTTTGCCAGAAGTTTGGGTTGTAATCCGGGAAATCCACCTTTAAAGAAAGAACAGCTTCGGTAATGTTAGGATGATCATCTTTATCTCTAAAGTAGTTATGCTCTCCTTCAAATACGAGCCCATGATTATGTTCACCAGCTAGTCCTACTAAAGCTTCCAGACTACTCTTATCCATTACTCGCTTGTAAAGCAATTGACCTTTATACACGACATAACCGCCGTTTAAGCACACATAGGATTCAATACCTAGTTGCTCTGCTAATGGCTTGATAAAATAAGGTGCTCTTCCTGTAGCAATAACTGGCTCTATACCATTCTCTTTCAACTCACGAATAGCTTGTAGCGTATCGTTTGGAATTTCCTTCTCTTCATTTACTAAAGTGCCGTCAATATCAAAAAATACGATTTTGTAGCTCATGCTGTACAGTCACCTATCCTTTTTTATACTAGTATAAAGAATAGGTTCACATCCTGCTACCCCCCTACTACCATCCAAAATCAAGTGTATTACCCGTTTCTACGTAAGATTTCAGATTGCTAAGTATGATCCACCAGTTCTCTGGTGTCTTCTCATACGATGGGTGATTTGCTGTAAACCGGTCGTGTACAAGCGTTAGCTTCGTACAAGCTCCGACCACTTCCAATGTAATAGAAATATGTGAAGTCAGTTCATTATGATTTTCATAATAAGATGGACCTGGATGCTCTATAAATACCATCGATTTATTTTTTTCAACTGTCACAAAATCTCCGTACAAATGTACTGTCTCTGCCCCATCATTTCCCGGACCAACGTAAGCGAAGGAGCTTCCATCAACAAACTCAGATTGAATCACACAACCATAATAAATTTTTCGTGTGCCCTCTGGCTTGGTCAGTGCTTCCCAAATTTCGCTTGGCTCAGCGCCGATATACATTTTAAAGATAAAGCTCATCCCATATCTCTCCTTTGCCATCTATGAATTTCAATTGCGCCCTCCTAAAGCGACTGCTAATATAAGACTATATAAGACACGTGTTCCTGTATTGTAAAAATGCGACATTGCGATTGGAGCGATTATTATTAATCCACTTCAGACGAAACAAGCAAGTATGGGTATTTTGCACATGGGACAAGCCGAGAAACAGTTTCAATTAAGTAGATATGCACCTTCTTCGTTACTAGTACCTTTCATTAAACATTACTGGCTCGCCAGTTGGGATCTAAACGATCAACCTCCCCACTATCAAGATGTCGTACCAAATCCATGCGTCAATCTTATTATTGAAGAGCATCGCAGCGGCATATATGGTGTTGCAAGCTCCAAATATACGAAAGAACTCATTGGAAAAGGTAGCGTGTTTGGAGTGAAATTTAAACCCGGCGGCTTCTATCCCTTCTTTCAAAAGCCTTTATCAGAGCTTACCGATCAGTCTCTTACGATTAAATCCATATTTCCTCATGACAATAATAAGTTGTACGATGCCTTTATTTCCTACGAAAAGTCTAAACCTCTTATTCTGTTAGTCGAGCAATTATTAACCTATCGATTACCTGGTCCTGATGAAAACGTTATTTTGATTAATGAGGTAATTGATTATATTACAGCGCATAAAGAAGTTACTAAAGTGGATCAGCTATGCACAATATTCGATCTAAACAGCAGGAAACTTCAGAGATTGTTCAACCAATACGTAGGAATAAGTCCAAAATGGGTCATTCAACTCTATCGGCTTCAGAATGCTGCCGAAACGTTAGATAAAGGCTTGACGACAGACTGGACAGAGTTAAGTCTAGAGCTTGGTTATTACGATCAATCCCATTTCATTAAGGATTTCAAATCTATTATCGGTAAAACTCCAGAGGAGTACGTTGCTCAAATTTCTTATAGAACTGACGTTAAACATAAACAGGGTTGACCATCCATTATTATTGCATTATAGTATTGGAAAATAGAATTCGGCTTACGATGGAAGCACCCGTAAGGAAAGACGCTTTGCGTTTTTCTTACGGGTGCTTTTCTATGTCTTGTAGCCAAAATCCAAGGAGGCTTTAGTATGCGTATTTCTCGTTATGTGCTCATTGTTGGTATTTCATTATTTCTGATATTCGGAGGCGTCAGCTCCATACTGGCAGCACCATTCGAGTTCACCGTTACTGCAAAAACTGCTTTCGAAAAAATCATAAAAGGAACGGATTCTACTACTTCAATTGCGTTAACATCAAGGTATGCTGAGTTTCAGAAGCTGCAGCAGGAGGCTATAGATTGGGATGTGAAAATTGTTACGCTCCACTACAACAATGAAGCAGAGGAAAAAGCCATTCGCAAGAAGATAACTGAAATTGATTCTACTCGCATTACTGCAGCAACTGCCGAAGTTAACAATGCGAAGAAGAAGTACCAGCCTTTATTCGATCTTTACGAAACCCAAAAAACACAATTACGAATAGCGAAGGCAGCGAGGAATAAGAGCCTTACGACTTTTTTTAACGCTCAAGTTGAGATAACTAAAATTGCCGTACAGAGTGCGAAAGGGGACATTCGTGTGAAGGAGGCTACATTAAAGGAGGTTAAAAAAACAGCTTCCATGAAGATGAAACAAATCCGAGATATACTTGAGACTGTCGTGGCAACCGCTGCTAAGACTAAAGCTTCCAAAAGTACGATCAGTAGTACAAACAAGCGGGTAACAACTGAAACGAAGGTGCTAACAAATGCAGTCAAAAAAGGTGATGCAACAGCCGCTCTTAGTTCGCTTATGCGACTAGTACTTTATCAAAATGAAATCCTTGTACAGAAACGTAGTATATACAGCTATGAGCAATCCGTGCAAAGTACCATTGCCAAAGCCTCAGCGAGAATGAAGTCGTTTTAAATAACAAGTTGAAATCCCTTTAACTTAAAGAGATTGAAGTTTTATTAACCACCTTACATTAGTTTCGTCAATTGCATCTCATTTCAATTGTTAAAATATTACTTGCGCTCAAGTTGCCACCGATAACCAATTGTGCTACACTGTTGTCATTCCTAGGATTGGAGGGTTACGATGTGATTGATTATATCCGAGTTAGATCGTTGCGCAGCTAATTGAATAGCGCCGAAGCTCTGCCTGTGCGCAGAGGACTCAGGATTGGTCTCTCTACAACCATCTGTAACCGTCTATAGTCATTTCTAGCGAAATAGTTCCGTTGTTAATCGTTGCTGTTGTTAGGAGCGTATTCCTTATACGTGCCGCAGCAGTATATGCAGTGTGAACTTTCCTTATACTATAGCAGACCAATAACTAACAGGATATTGTTTTTATTTCCTGTTTGCTAAACTGATATCCTCTTGCGTATTAGAGACACAGGCCTCCTTGCCTGTGTTTTTTTAATTTATTTGATTAACCTATGGAGGATGATAAATATGACTGAACAAAACATTCAAAAAGCTATTATTGTCGGAGTACAGCTACAAAGGGACAACGACTTTGAATACTCAATGCTTGAACTGCGCAATTTGGCAGCAGCATGCTATATCGATGTCGTTGACGAGTTGACTCAGAAATCGGACCGAATCAACCCTACCCATTATATTGGCACAGGAAAAATTGTTGAGCTACGTGCTCTTCTTGATGCTCATGAAACAGAAACAGTTATTTTTAACAATGAACTTTCCCCTTCGCAAATTCGTAATTTGGAGAAAGAACTTCAATGCGTCGTGAAAGATCGCACCATTCTTATACTCGACATATTCGCTGAACGCGCGAAGACAAGAGAAGCTCAGCTTCAAGTCGAGGTTGCTCGACTCCAGTACACTCTCCCTCGTCTAGTTGGTCTTCGCGCTTCATTAGGTCGCCAAGGTGGCGGCGGTGGTGCTGGGCTTAGCAACAAAGGTTCTGGTGAGACGAAGCTTGAGCTGGATCGCAGACGTATTGAAGAGCGTATAACTGCTCTTCAAGCGGAACTGGAGAAGCTCGTTGCTAATCGCCAAAACCAACGTAAACAACGCCAAAAAAATGAAATACCTGTTGTATGTCTAGTCGGCTATACGAACACAGGGAAGTCTAGCTTAATGAATGCCCTTCTCGAGACGTTCGACCCAGATACAACTAAACAAGTATTTGCAAAAGATATGTTGTTCGCCACATTGGAAACATCAGTACGAAGCATCGACATGCCTGACAATAAGTCTTTCCTGCTCACAGATACAGTCGGCTTTGTCAGCAAGCTTCCCCATCACTTAATTAAGGCATTCCGTTCGACACTTGAGGAAGTTACTGAAGCGGATCTATTACTTCATATCGTCGATTATGCCCATGAAGATTACGGGCAGCTAGTTGCTGTCACGAATGAAACGTTGAAAGAGCTTGGTGCAGATGGTATTCCTACCGTTTACGTCTACAATAAATGCGATATGACCGACCACCCTTATCCCGAAGTAACTGACAATAGCGTCTATATGTCTGTTAAAGAAAAAAGCGGTGTAACCGAGCTTGTGGAACTCGTACGGGGTAAAATTTTCAACAATTATGTTACTCGTGAGATCATAATTCCATACGATCAAGGACGGCTTGTTTCCTACTTTAACGAGCATGCCCATGTTATCTCTACAAGCTACGAAGAAGAAGGTACACGCATGAAATTGGAATGTGACTTGGCACACTATGACAAATACCGGAAAGATTTTGTCGAGGTGGAATCTTAAGCACCCTTTTAAATTTCCTGTAAACACCAAAAAACCTCCACGGCTGCTCGCAAGCGGCTGTGGAGGTTTTCACTTATTTGACTACTTCCCTGAATGAAGAAACGGCTTCAAGCAATTCCTCTCTTCTTAGATCAATCTTAGAGCTAAGAGTCCACGCAATAATTTGATGATAGTGATGAGCGGTTTCCACAGTTGTTATTAGATATGTGATCGCCGTTCCATCTTCTCTTTCTTCATATTCCAATTGATAACCTGGAGCATCGCCTATTACGACAGGTTTATAATCAGAAGCATTTACCTCTGCATATTCCCCTCGGAAATGATTATCGATAATTGTCGTGTATTCTTCTAACGTGATTGAAGTATCAAAATCCGTTTTCTGCTCGGTTAATACGATCAAATACTTTTCACTAAAAATATTACCAAGGGAAATATCTGCATCTTCGCTCAGTTCATTCATCACAGACCAGTCATCTTTGGCTGTTACTTGAAACTCACTGTTAGCACTTGCGTACACCTCATACTTATCCGGCGCAAATATTCCTTTCTCATTCTTTACTCCATAGATAATTCCACCTACTAATAAGGCGATAGAGCCAATCACTGCGGCAATACAAAAGATCATCCACCACACGGATATGCGGTTATTTTCCCATTGTAAATCTCTTGTATTAGCTACATACGTATCGGTAGACATATCGCCAAGTCGTTGCTTCTTTTTCGTTACAAGTACACTTATACCTGCCGGCAAACCGCCGAACAAAAGCGGGTTAGTATCTACAACTCTAACCAAAGTCCGCAGAAATCCTTTTTTCAAACCGGGAGGTTGACCATCCTCCCTAACTGCTCGGATACGGAAAATATATTTACCGATCGTATAACCACTCAAGCTTTCGACTAAAAAATAATAGGACAAAATAAACAATAAAAATGCAATACTAAAAACACCGATAAAGTAGCCATTCATATAAAAAATCATGCCCGTTACTCCTGTGAAAAAGAGGAAATCGATGAGCGTTGCTCCCCATCTTTTGAAAAAGAGAGACGGTCCGTATTGCCCCATCACCTTCTCCATATATGTCAATTCGGGAGGTGGCGGGAAGTTGAAATTGTTCACATATGAATGTGCAGCCTCTGGTGAAGACGGTTCTTCCGGTGATTCATTCATAGCCATTATTCGCATCCTTTCCGGATCAGTAATCTGTTTCCATCAGTGTCTGCGTTTGTAGTAAGTAATCGCAAGAGCTAGCGCCAGTACAGATCCCTTCACAATATCCATAGCGTAATAAGGAACTGAGAGCATAATAAGACCATTAGACAATATACCGATCAATACCGCTCCAACGAATGTTCCAAATGCATTTGGCTTACCTGCCCCAAGGACAGAATAACCTATGAAAGCAGCAGCTACCGCATCCATCAAATAAGGTCCACCTGCATTCACTTCGGCACTCATAACACGAGCACCAAGAATAATTCCTCCTATACCTGCAAACAAAGCAGCGATAAGATAGGCAAGCAGTCTATATTTACTTACAGCAATACCTGATAGTTTCGCTGCTTCTGCATTGCCACCGATCATATACATATAACGACCATGCTTCGTATAGGTTAGAAATAAATGAACAACTAACACGACAACTAGCATAATAATAATGATCCAAGGTACTTTGCCAAGCTCGCTGAACACCTTTGGAATTTCACCAGTGGCAAAGTCGCCGTTTGGCATAATCATATTTTGCGATACCGTTGCGCCTCTCGTATACGTTAAAGCTACACCTTGGAATATAAACATGGTGGCTAACGTCATAAGCATATCCTGAATTTTGAAATTTATTACCAAAAAAGCATTTATGAGTCCAACTACCAAGCAAAAAAAGATCGTAATCGCAATTCCAAGCCCTACACCTTGTCCATGCCAAACAAACATGGAGATAACAAGCGCATTCGCCAGTGAAGCCGTAGATCCAACTGAAAGATCAAAACCTCCGACTGTCAAAGAAACAGTTAATCCGATCGCAATAATCGTAACGATAGAAATAGAGCGTAATATATTAATAATATTCGTATAACTTAAGAAGTTATCGTTCATAGCACCAAAAAAGACAACGAGCAAAAGAATCGTAACCAACGTTCCATATTTATATAAAAATTCAAAAGCTCCAAACCTGTTCGTTAAGCGAGTAGAAGTAGCAGTATTCATGTCAGTAAGCCTCCTGTGCTGTACAGCATTATTTCTTCCTCATTTGTATGGGCTGTTATAAGTTCTTTCTTAATGGCACCGTCGTACATCACATACATCCGGTCAGTAATGCCCATCATTTCATTCATCTCACTCGAAGCATACAAAATACATTTGCCCCTTGAAGCAAGCTCCGCCACTAAGTTGTAAATATCCCGTTTTGCTCCAACATCAACACCTTTGGTTGGCTCATCGAATATATACACGTCGGCATCTACCAACAACCATTTACCAATCGCTATTTTCTGTTGATTGCCGCCTGATAGGTTCCTTACAAGCGCATCCCCATTTGGTGTTTTTACTCCCAAATCATGAATAATAGTTGCGGCTGCTTCTCTTTCCTTCTTCTTATTGAGCCAAGTCCCTATGCCTGCAAACTTAGACAAATTGGAAGCCGTCAGATTAACGACTACCGATTCATCAACAAACACTCCTTCACGGCGGCGTTCCTCGGGAACAAGTGCAATGCCATTTCGAACCGCATCGTAGGGGCTCTTGATACGAAGCTTTACGCCATTAAGGAATGTTTCGCCCGTTGCTGTAGGCGATGCTCCAAACAACGCTCTGCACAGCTCTGTTTTACCTGCGCCAACGAGTCCAGCAAGGCCAACAATTTCCCCCTTATGTATGGAGATGGATACATCATTCACTTTGCCAACGTCATGCATCCCTTTAGCTTCAAAACATATGTCCCCACTATTACTTAATCGCTGTGGGAACTGTCCTTCAAGCTTAGAGCCTAACATGTATTCAACGAGCTGCCCTTGCTCCAATGTCGCAATTGACTTACGAGTAACTAACTTCCCATCTCGCATAATTGTAATGTCATCACATATTTCATATAGTTCAGGAATGCGATGAGAAATAAATATAATGCCCACGCCGTCTGACTTAAGCAAACGAATTAATTGAAAAAGCTGATCTGTTTCACTTTGGCTCAGCGGCGCCGTTGGTTCATCCAGTACTAAAAAACGGCATTCCATCGAAACAGACCGAGCAATAAGAACCATCTGCTTCTCTGCGAGCGTTAAGTCTTGTGCAAGTTTCTTCGTTGAAACCTTCACATTCAAACGATCAAGTATCGCTTGCGCCGACTGATGCAGTAGCTTCCAATCTATCAAATGTTTTCCCTTCATCCCATTCACAGTATACTCCAACATAATATTTTCGCCGACCGATAGGTTTGGAATAAGCGCTGTATCTACTTCCTGATAAACAACTTGAATACCTAGCAGCTTGGCATCCCGTGGGCTGCGAATATGAGCCTTAACCCCATTAATCCAAACCTCTCCGGTATAGTGGCTATAAGCACCTGCAAGAACCTTCATTAACGTTGACTTCCCAGCTCCGTTGGCACCTATTAATGCATGGGATTTCCCGGTAGTCGTGTGGAAATCAACTTCGGTTAGCGCTTGAACGCCCGGGAATGCAATAGATATATTTTTCATCTCAAGCGTTGTAATATCGACATTCGCCAAGAGGCGCACCTTCCTCTCCAAACAGGATAGAGCGCCCCCATCCAATGGATAAGGGCGCTGTATATTTTAGCCTATTATAGCATTAAAGTGTTTTATTTGGCGTTAGCTTCTTTCAATGCTTTCATCCAATCTTCTTCTAATGCATCCGATGTACCCCAGCCTGGAATAATATCTGCAAGTGTCGATATATTAACCGCCTTATCAGATTTTTTTAGATCCTCTTGCGTAATAAGTGCCGCATCTAAATCAAATGTAGCAGGAGTCTCTTCACCAGCTAGCTTTTTAGCTGCCAATCTCACATTAATCGCACCGATCATCTTCGCGTCTACTGCAGCCGTTGCAACCCAAGGGCTGTTTTCTTCTTGCATTAGCTGCAAGTCTGCATTTGAAACGTCTATGCCGTAGATTTTGATTTCTGTTCGTCCAGCTTCTACAAGTGCACGAGTAGCACCGATTGCGAATGCATCCCACGTTGCGAATATTGCGTCAATTTCGCCTTTTGGATGTTTTGTTAACAATGCAGCAACAGCATTTTGTGTTTCAACGGAAGTGTTATCCGATGCTACTCCAAAACGCCCAACCTCAGTTATACCTTTATATTTTGCTAGTGTCTCTTCATAGACTTTGTTGCGTCGAACCATTGGAGGGAAGCCATCTACCCAAAGGTATACGATCTTTGCTTGTTCTCCCTTTTCTTTCACTAACTGATCTAGTGCGTATTGGGCAAGCGCCTCGTCCTTCTGCGAAGTTAGCGTTACACCACCAACTTGTCCAACCTCTGGCAAGGAATCAAATGCTACAACCTCAATCCCCTTATCTCTCAGCTTCTGAACAGCAGCCACTGTTGCCGGATCATCGCCATGGGACAAAATAACTGCATCTGCATCGCTGCCAGCAGCTTGTTCAATTGCATCTAGAAACTTCGCTGTATCGCCATTTGCAGAGAACGTGTCCACTTTAAAACCAAGTGCTTCTCCCTCTTGCTTCGCTCCTGCTAAAAATTGTGCAGTATGATCATCTCCGCCGATCTTGCGGATAACTTTAACTTTAATATCGCCCTTCTCTTTGAGCTTAGCAGGTAGGTTTTGTACTTCCTTAGAAGCTCCACCTTGCTTTGCCTTATCCGCTCCACAGCCTGTAACTACGATCATGATCGCAAGCATAAACACAAGTATTGCCTGCAGCTTTTTCTTGTTGTTCATTCTGACTACACCCCTTATGTATTAAAATAATAATACAAGTAATCCTATCGGATATACTGAGGTACGTCAATAGTTTTTTAGTAAATATTTACCTTGTTGTTCATTCATGGTTCCCTCTGAACATAGCTAAGCGCCCTTATCCGTAGGCATAGGATAACGACGCTGAATAATAAATGTTATTACATTACTACACTTCTTTTCGCTTCAAATAGATAAGACCACCTGCACAAAATAGAATGAAGCTGCCCGCAATCGTAATCATCATACTCTCCATTGGAAGTGTAAATGCACCAAACTCCATATCTTTGCTGCTGATCATTGCAAGTGCTGGCTGCGCCCATGGATAATACGGTCCGTAGGTAGCCGAATTAACGATAAGTATGTTCGGCACAGTCATAGCTACATTTATCGCTAACGGGGCAGCAAAGCTACTCCATCCAATTGAAGCCCATAATTGCAGAGCTGCAAGCGGAAGACAGGCAACAAGACCGCTTATAACATTCGGAATGAGTTGACCCCATTGAACGCCCCCGGCAATTCCTTGATAGTGAACTGAAATTACGACAGCACCCATAAACATCAGCTGTGTCAAAGCTAGCATTATTACTACTAATACAAACTTTGCAGCATAAAGTCCCGTTCGTGATACTGGCAATGATAATAGTTGCTTCCATCCGCCGCCGCTATGTTCATATCTGCACACGAATGCTGAGAAAATACCTGTTAATATAGGAAGCAGCAAAAGTGCATGCAAAGTTGTTACAATGGAATGGAGAGCACTATAATGCTGATCACTCGGATATTCATTCAAGTTGCTCAACATCCCCATAATCAATGACAGCAGTGGGCTTACTGGTATGAGAAGCCAAATATAAGAACGACTCAGTTTCATCCGTTCAGAAGCTAGAAGTCTAAAGAAACCTCTCATCTTAGCTCACGTCCTTTCCATTGAAATGGAGTAAGCCAAGAAGCAGTACTATAAACCCACATCCAATACCAGCCCCCATAAATAACATATGATCGGGAGCTGCATATGCAAGAGACGGCCAATTAAGCGGCACCCACTCTGATATCGGGAACAACGATAACATTGACATAACGACACCGAGCGTAATTGGCAACGCATGATTTTTCATCACATTACAAAGCCATAACAGAAGAGCAATCATCGGCATTGCCGCTACGAATGGAAAAAAGCAAAGCTTAGCAATTTCACCAAACGGAACATTACCGCCAAACTTCATAAACAATCCTAAAAGAATGATACCAATGAACAGCAGCAGACATGATACTGTTAACAGGAATACAGTAACAAGGAATTTTGAAATAAACACCGTACTCCGCGATATGGGAAGTGCCAGAAGCTGCTTCCACGAACTCGTATGATGCTCAATGCTAGCAAGCAAAGAGCAAAGGATAGTAGCTCCTAATCCCAATGCTAAAGGGATAAACATAAAAATATTTTCTAATAAGCCGCCCCAGAGATCATCTTTGTAGATTTCCTTCAAATAGTCATAGCGAAGACCGAAGTTGAGCCCTTGCATAGCGATAAGTCCAACTGGACCTAACATGATTAGAAACCATATTCCTTTTCCTTTTATCTTAAGCATATCTGAACGTATTGCTCTACCGATCATCGATTAACACCCTCCTCCATCATACGAAGGAAGAGTTCTTCCAGAGATTTGCGCTTCTCCTCTACTCTGTAGACCGAATGTCCTGCTCGAACAATTTCATTAACAGCTCCTGACACAACAAGATCATCCGTATTATCAAATGTTAGTGTAGAGCCGGACAATATTGCCTTGATACCATTTCTACGAAGCAATTCAAGTACTTGCTCCCCCTCGGAAACTCGAAGCGACATCGACCCTTGAGCTTGCAGGCGCAAGTTATCGATTGTATCTTGAAACACAAGTTCACCCTGACGAATAATACCAACCGTACTTGCCATCTGCTCTACCTCGGACAACAAATGGCTGGATATGAGTACCGTAATACCATGTTGCTTAGGCATCGCCTTAATTAGCTCTCTCATCTCAAGAATTCCGGACGGATCTAGCCCATTCGTCGGCTCATCCAAAATTAGCAATTCCGGATTACCAAGCAAAGCACTTGCGATACCAAGTCTCTGCTTCATCCCAAGCGAGTAACCTTTAACAGCTCGTTTAGATTCCTTCGTTAGCCCTACAATGTGCAAAACTTCGTCAATTCGTGACTGCGGGACATCAAGAATACGGCGAATAGCTTCCAAATTTTCTACCGCATTTAGATGTCCGTAATAGGATGGATACTCAACAAGCGATCCCACTTTTCTCAAAATAGACATCCGGTTTTTGGCAAGCGATTGTCCGAATATACGAATGCTTCCGCCCGATGGCTTTATTAAACCAAGCAACATACGTATAGTCGTCGTTTTGCCCGCTCCATTCTGACCCAGAAACCCATATATTTCGCCCTTAGCAATCTTCAAATTCAAATTAGAAACCGCATAACGCCCTTTATAACGTTTACTTAACATTCCTGTATCAATAACATAATCCTTCATTCCTCATCACCTCAGAAACAATCTTAACGCTCTCAGGTTAAAAGAACTTTCGATGAAGGTTAAGTTTTGTTTAAGAATGTGGGAACTATTTACTTTGTTGATAGATGTAAATGCGAGTCCCTTGCTTCGAACTTGCTACTTCCCAAGCCAGTCCCATTTCCGCTACAAGATAGTCGACAATCGCTAGACCAATGCCTGCTCCTTTATTTGAAGTAGAGGAGGCTAGATTGACGGGACTATTCACCATTTGATGCATGAAAGGTTGTTGCTCGGTAGCTTCTACAAATCCAGGTCCTCGATCCTCGATGACTAATGTTTGCTGCCCATTCCTTTGCTCTATAGAAAGGCCAATATAAAGCCCCTCTGAAGCATGCCGTACAATGTTTTGAAATAGATTATCCAAAATACGTCTAAACCCTTCCTTATCTACGCTCCATATCAACCCCTCTTCCTCCGGCAGATCTACATCCATTTCGATTTCCTCTTTTTCCAAGATTGGATACCAAGCTGCTGCACATTCTCGTGCAAGTCTCACGATATCTTGCTCTTGTAATTGCAGCGGATAACGTCCGCTCGTCATTAGTGTATAAGCAAGCAAATTATCGATTAGATCACTTAAACTTGCCGATTTCTCCTGCAAAATGACCAAAGATTGTTGACCACGCTCGCTTAATGGCTCTTCGCCCAACACATAGATATGACCTCCCATAACCGTCAAAGGTGTTCGGAGATCATGTGAAAGACTGGCAATTAGCCGTTTTCTAAGCTGTTCCTCTTCTAGTTGCAGCCCTCTGCTTGCCCTCAACTGCTCAATCATGCCATTAAAAGCTTCTTCTAACCCACCGATTTCATCCATACGTTTTAACGAAACGGGTATAGGGATATGTTGTTCATCATAAATCGTCATTGCCTCTTGAAGTCTAAGCAATCGTTTTCTTATCCGCTGGAAAAATAAGAGCGACATAAGCGCCAACAAGCTAAATAACACAAATATTAAAATAACAAAATAGGGAGTGCTTGATACAGCTACAGAAGGAGCTTGAACGATGGACCTCGGTATTTGCAACACCATAAATCCATCCCCTGAGTTATTGCTCCCTATAAAGGAAACAACTGTAAAGGGGTCACTGTCTACGTGCTCTTTCATAAATCGTATAGCATCAGCATGCGACCATTGCTCAGGCAGTCCCCCCTGCCGTGGGAGCTGCAAACCTATCCGACCATTCTCATCTACCCAAAACATGTTCGCCTCAGTATAGCGCTGCTTGAGCTCATGAAGCTTCAACTCTACTACTTCGGGAGATGCTCCATCAATTGCAGCAGCCTCTTTGTGCCAAACTGCCGCCAATTCTATTGAGCTACCATATTTCAACTTCTCCGAATGTTTAACGTTAAACATCGTTTCCGTACCAAAAATGATAACTGCCGAAATAGGGATGACAATAGGAATAAACAGAAAGGATAAAATGATTATGAACATGTAACGGCTCATCAAGGACTGGTTCGCAAATTTCATCTTCCACGTTTTAATTCGCTTTTTATCCTTCATAGTCGTACTCTGTAGCCGATGCCACGGACCGTTTCAATAATTTGAGGATTTGCTGGGTCTCTTTCTACCTTTTCACGAAGATAGTGAATATGCACCATTAAAGATTTATCCCCAGCTATATAAGACTCTCCCCATACTGCCTCGTAAATTTGTTCCTTTGTCAAAATTTGCCCGGTGCGTCGCAGCAAATACATAAAGATATGAAATTGCTTGCCGCTTAGACTAATTTCTTCATTAGTATCTCTATTCACTACCCTATTTTCCTTTTCATACACAGAAAGATGCTTCACTGCTATCGATTCCGCTGAGTGAGTCCCGTTCCTTCGCAACAATGCATCAATACGCGCAACTAGTTCATCGGGATGGAATGGCTTCGTCAAATAATCATCTGCAAAGCGAAGTCCCTGCAATTTGTCATCGATTGAAGTTCTAGCAGATAACATAAGAATTGGAATAGAGGGCCTAGCCGTCTTCAGCCTTTGTCCAACCGAATAGCCGTCCAGACCCGGCAGCATAACATCCAATATGACCAGATCGCAGCCTTCATGCAGCGCAGCAGCTCCTTCTCCGCTCCTTAACCACACCACTTCATACCCTTTGGACTCAAGATGATCTTCGACAAAGCGTCCGATTTCCTTATCATCCTCTATATATAGCACCTTAACTGCCATAACATTTTCCTCCAAATATACGTATTGGTTCGATTATAAGGCATAAGCGAAAAGCTGTCGAAAGTATAGCAATTCATATGCTTAAAAATTTATTTGCTGCACAAAAAAAGAGCACCTGCATAGGCGCTCCTTGGATAATTAACACTATAATAATTTACCTCATTAATTAAAGCACATCTTGTGGATGCGGCTCCGTAACAAGTGCTGCTGCTCTTGCATTGGATTCTACTTGCGCAGCATCCTTGCATCCCGGAATAACAGTTGTTACAGCAGGATGCTTCAAGCACCATGCTAGCGCCCAGCTTGCCATATCAATACCAGCTGGCACTTCTTCACGACCGATTCGCTCTACTTCTTCTAACTTCAGTCGCGTCGCTTCTGCATCATGACGATGGCGTACATCTGTATCGCTGAACACAGTACCAGGCTTGTACTTACCGCTCAAATAACCACTTGCAAGCGGCACACGTGCCAATACGCCAAGATCTTGCTTCTCGCATGACGGAAATACGCGTTCCTCTGGCTTACGATCTAATCGGTTATAAACAACCTGTATCGTACGTGAGCCAACTTGTGTCGACGCATCAGTCTGATGAACATTGTCGTTGCTGCCAATAGATGTACCTAGAAAACGTATTTTCCCCGCAGCTATTTGTTTATCCAGTACTGTCCAAAGAGCCTCATTATCGAATGACGAATCTGGTCCAGAATGGAATTGATACAGATCGATATAATCAGTCTTTAATGCCTTCAGAGAGGCATCTAGCTGAGCTACTACACCCTCCGCATCAAATACGTCTGTACGAGTAAATAAATTGTGGAAATGATGACCGAACTTCGTCGCAATAATCCAGTCCTCACGATTGCGGCGACTAATGTAGTCCCCAATAAACTGCTCTGACAGATGGTCACCGTAACATTCTGCTGTATCAATCAAGTTAATGCCAAGCTCATGCCCTTTATCCAATATGGCATCTGCTTCCCCTTGCGTATATTGTCTGCCCCATTCTCCTCCAAACTGCCATGTACCAATACCGACAGTCGAAACACGAAGGCCTGTATTCCCTAAACGTCTATATTTCATATGTAACACTCCCTTCATTTGATCGTTCTTACCATAACCATTATAACGCTCAATATGCTCCGATTCTATGAAAATCCACTTCAGCCATGGTACAGAGAAACAAACTCTTCCCTTCATTGTTGAATAAGATGTCCTATCAAGAGAAAAGGAGTGATGTCTTATCGCAACTTTTAGAGCAAGACTAAGGGGTAGAAATCAGGTTCCCCCTGTTCGAACGAATGCAACCGGCTCTGCCACATTTCGTGAGATTGATAATGGTTTTGGTCCATTTTTCAACAATGAAAATAATGTGGAAGACAATGCGCGCAACCGTAACCGCAGACGTAATCGTCGCCTCAGATTCAGACTTGTACTAAACAACATTAGGCGGGTAACAGCTGCACATATTCACCTCGGTCGCCCTGGCGAGAATGGCCCTGTTGTCGCATTCTTATTCGGACCGAGCATTCGAGGCGTATCCTTCAGACGCGGTGTTATTACAGGTACGCTTAGAGACCGCGATCTTGTAGGTCCACTTCGGGGAAGTACTATTCGCCAATTAATTCGCGAAATTGAGCGTGGCAATGCATATGTTAATGTGCACACTGTTCAATTTCCAGATGGTGAAATTCGCGGACAAATTAGATAAGTGCTCGCCTGAACGCAAGAATGCCACTGAATCGTATTATATTCAGTGGCTTTTTTTACGCAGAAAACCATACATAGTGTGAACCTTCAATTTATAGTACTTATAAGTAACTACAATCTATCTATTGAAGGCTTCATGCTTTGTAATACTGGTATACGAATTTGATGTTGTTCTGCTGTTGCACGTATATCCTGATAGATCCGTTTTATTTCTTCCGTTCCGTTATAGAGCTCGAATATCCGTCGCTGGACTTTATCCGTCTTTAACATCATTCGAAACGAAAAAGCTACGAGCCATACGGGCAAATAAAAGGCTTTTGCATCAGAAAACGATTTGATATCTACTCCACGAGATTTGCATACTTCAAATCCTTCGCGTACAGCGAGTACACCTTGGCTAATATCTCCTACACTGCTCATAAACTTCTCTGCACTACCAGACTGCATGATCGAACTGCTAATCCCAGCGTTTATAGCAAAGTGCTTTTGCAACCAATGTCCAATATTCGACTGCAGAACAGGCTTAACACCAATATTTTGAAACATCTGAGCCACATTCTTCAGTCTAGACGTAACTTCCCCGTTCCACTCACCTAAGTTGACGTTATTCATTAACACACCATTCAATACATGATTATGATTCAGATCAAATCCACCGCCTGCCCCCGGGAAGCCCCAAAGACATTTCTCCTTCGGTATGGCTTTAGAAACCTCGCTAATGTCCTGCCATGAGTGATTTAGAACTAGTATATCCGCTTTGCCAAGCTTGCCCGCGAGTAACTGTAAAACTGCTTCGACTTGATAATGTCTAACGCTAATGAGTACCAAATCAAAAGTGTTTAAATCGGGAAGTTCATCAACCATTTCAGCCTTATAATTGTCCTGAATCTCCTGCGGCCTCTTCTTATTCCTACCGTCTAATAGGTTCAGCTTGATTCCATCCTGGAGTTCATTTAATCTTTCTGAGCGGACGTAATGTACGACATGATGACCGCCCCTTGATAGGACATATCCATATACACTTCCGATAACTCCTGCCCCAAAAACGAGGATGTTCATGACTTCTCCCCTTTGACAACTATTTCAATAAGAAAACAAGGTTTTGATTCCACGTTTAATAACGTACTTCGTTAAACAACAAAGGATACTGCACATAATAATTACCTAATTTTAGAAACTAATTCTATTATATCTTTATAAATCTACCATGTAAAATTTGTATATATTTGTTTCTCTTATTGCTATAGTTTCGACTTAAAAGTTTGGTTTGGGAGAGTTTATTCTAATATACTTCATGGCATCCTATAGGTGTGCCTTTGAGGGGGCATATTGTGTGCGAATTGGGGTGTTCACTACAATAGACGGATTATTAATATCTAGTGTTAGACCAGCAATGTAAAATCCGTCTACAATAATAAGTGGAGATTGATGTACAGTTAGCGTAGATCGTAATTTATTTAATATAAACACTCCCAAAGGGGAGCACTTCTCGAAGCAAACGTTTAAGCCAGCCATCATCGGTCATCTTATCCTGCAAATCTTTATCACGTGAACCGGTTTGAATAAGTACGGGTCCTCGGCCTTTAATCTCCCATTGCACATTCATATGTTGGCTTGCAAGCGAGTTGCCATACACGGATAACTGGATAGAAGCATTCTCTGGATAGGCGACAAGTGCATTTTTGTCCACAAATAACGGTTGGTCAGGGTCTAGCTGAATTGTCGCCAAATCGCCGGCAGTTAAGATGCCCAGTGTGCCCGGTCCTGAAAATTTAATTCGCACTAATTCTCTAGTAATCCACGCTGTCTTCCACTTCAAAACTTTCGTCTTAAATGCTATACCATCGGTGAACATAACGACATGTCGGAAATCAAACAAGAGACTGCTGTCTTCAGGTATTTCTAACACTTCCAAGGAAAACCCAGCAGGTAGCCCAAGTATAAATTGGGAAGGACCTTGAAGTCTTGAACGTATCCATTTCTTCTTCCGAAATGCTCCACCCAAATCCATAAATCGATCCTCGCGACTGCGAGCAGGTCCTTGATAAGCAACTATCGATTGAGGATTCAGCACATGCAGTGTATCTTGTCCACTTAATTCAATTCGAACATGTCCAACTGGCGCTGGGGAAGTTATCTTCATGGCAGAAAGGCACCTTGTTGTTCTCTGCCTTGCTTGCGCCATACGATGTAGCGCCATATTCGAACGGAAATAGCATACAGGGCAATAAGCGCAATCAATGTGCCTACTGTATAGGCAATTTTACTGTAAATCGATTGGCGATTTGCTTCCATCTTCTCCATTCGCTCTAACAGTTGCTGATTTTCCGCCATTAGCAGCTCATTTTGTTTACGATAGCTTTCCTGCTGTGCGAGAAGCTCACTCGCTTGCTGCTTTGACAGCTCAAGCTCTTCACGCTGTGACTCCAACTGACCTTCCATTAACGCTTTGGTTGCATCATAGTTATCTTGTATTTCTTGCAGCTTATCGGGAGCTTCATAAATATCTTTAATTCGATCAATGACACCAGCATTCGCAATTGAAGATGCAAACGGATATAACATGACAACAAAAATAAACGCAGTTATAAATTTGATATTCTTCATAGGAATCACCTTCTTTTACATACTAAAATGATCTGCCTGAAAGCAAAGACTTGTCCCTATTATTCTATCATATTTCTGTCACTGTTTGTCGAATGAAAGATTGCTCTCCTACTATTTAGCACTTGACCGATTAAGCTACCCTAATTTCTAGAATTGAACAGTTTCTCCATGTTTATTTTTCCAGTTTTACGAACAGGATGATTATTAACGAGCGCTGTGCTACAATACGTTAGTTATATAGGTAACTAATGATCAGGAGGGTATGGAAAAACCATGCTTATTATAGGAATTGCTGGAGGCACAGGTTCAGGAAAAACAACTGTGGCACGCTCAGTCATCGACCATCTTGGATGGGATAAAGTAACATTTATTTCTCAAGATAATTATTACAAGGATCGTTCAATGCTTTCCATGCAAGAACGTGAAACGATCAACTATGATCACCCGAATGCGTTCGACAACGAACTGCTCATTTCGGATCTAATGCTTCTAAAAGAAGGAAAGATCGCAATCTCTCCTGTATATGACTTTACCATTCACGCCCGTTCAACAAGCAAGACGATTGAGATGCAACCAAATCCTATCGTCATCTTAGAGGGACTACATGTGCTCTCTGATGAAAATTTGCGGGAGATGCTTGATATTAAAGTATTTGTCGATACTGATCCTGATGTGCGTATCCTTCGTCGGGTATTGCGGGACATTGAGGAGCGCGGTAGAACGATTCATTCCATTCACGATCAGTACCTAAACGCTGTTAAACCGATGCATGAAGCTTTTATTGAGCCATCAAAAAAACACGCTCATATCATCATTCCAGAAGGCGGACATAACCAGGTAGGCATTCAAATGCTTTCAACTATGACCGAAAAGTACTTGTTAGAAAACAGTAACTAAACATCGGTTAAGCATGTTAAAGAGTCTGCCCCAAAAGTAGGTGCGCTTACTTGAGGATACAGCTCGTTTTATGAAAAATAGGAAAAATCAGAAAGGGCAGTGCTAGGAAGGTTATCCCTGCACTGCCCTTTCTGATTTTTGGTCTATTGCCGCCTTCTTGTGCAAATTGTAGGCGAGTGAAAGACATTCGACCTCAAGGCGCTCAGTTTCTACCATAAAATAGCATATAACGCTTCTCGGATTCGTTAAAAGGGAGTGACCACTCCGCTCCGCTCCGTGCGAGAAGCCCCCCAGCTACAACAAAAGACGCTGCCCAAAGTAGTTTACTTTGCTTATGGGACAACGCCTATTTACCAATCAATCTTCTTCACGTTAGATAAATAAATTAACCTTAGCATTAGTCGCATCGCCTAAATAGGCTGCAACTCCGGCATATTCCAAGCCTTCAATCAATTCCTCCTGCTTAAGCCCTAGAAGATCCATCGTCATCGTACATGCCACCAACTTCACACCTTGCTCCTGGGCAAGCTCAATCAATTGTGGCAAGGAAAGTGCATTGTGTTTTTTCATCACATGTTTAATCATGCTCGGACCCATCCCAGCCATATTCATCTTCGACAGTCCTAACTTCCTCGCACCACGCGGCATCATCCAACCGAACATCCGCTCAAGCATTCCTTTGTCTGTCTTCACAACTTCATCTTTTCGCAACGTATTAAGTCCCCAAAAGGTGAAGAAGATGGTTACATCATGATCATATGCTGCTGCACCGTTCGCAATAATAAAAGCAGCTATCGCTTTATCGAGTTCACCGCTGAACAACACAATCGTCGTTTTTTCCTTTTCCAATCTATTTCGCACTCCTTCTTATTATCTAATATCTATTTATACTCATACCCCTATAAGTATTTGTTGAGTATGAAGTGACCCTTTAAAATAGCAATCATAGAGTAAATAACAAATTGATTATTCTGTGATAAAAAAAGCAAGCATCCTCCGTCCAAATTCGACTTCTGGCTGCTTGCGCATAATGAAAACAATGAAGGTCGATGGTCAGAATCCGATTATCTGCTCTTCACGAGCAATTCAACCGCTTCCTTCACCAGTTTGCTAGTGTCTCCGCCTCTTTCCTTCTCATCCATAATGCATTGCTCCAAGTTCTGAGCTACGATATAAGCCATACCCTTGTCAGCGGCACTGCGTACTGCGGATAATTGTGCGACAACATCTTTACAATCCTTCTTTTCCTCCATCATTCTCATAACACCGCGAATTTGACCTTCCATTCGCTTCAGCCTTCTTATTATACTTTCATCGTATGTGTACATCTTTATCTCTCCCTTCCTTCTTTACCCGATACTCTGTATACCCTTAGAGGTAATATATATCGTCCAAAGCGGAATAGCAACAGGAGCATACAGCATTATCGTTTACGTACATAAAAAGTGAAAACTCCGTCTGCTTCCTCATGCTTAATAAGTTCATGCTTCGTTCCTTTGACCCATGCTTGAAAGTCTTGCAACGATCCCTTATCCGTGGATAGTACCTGCATAATATCACCATTTCCCAACGCATCCAAAGCACGCTTTGCTTTTACAATCGGCATTGGACATGCCATTCCTTTTGTATCTACAACTACATTTGCATTCATCTTAATATTGCCTCCTTATTTATCGTGAATTGCACATCGATTAGGTCCTAATTCCATATCCCGCTGCTCTTCTGCGGTGGGGTTTAACTTGCCCATGTTCGTTTGACGAATTTCCTCGTAAGCGTTTGGTTGCTGTGGCAAATTCTCTGTGACCAATTTCCTGAATACTGCCTCATCACCCATGTTTAGTCCAGCATTCCGCCGAAATAGTTCTCCCAGTTTATCTGCTACTCGTCCACCTTCGCCTAGTTCATCTATACTGCCGAAATGAGCTGGAAGAACAATTAATTCCTCCGACAATTTCGCAAATCGGTCATATAATGATTCCCGTAAATCCCCCGCCCAATCTTCGGCTAATCCAGCAAGATCTGGACGTCCGATAGACCGGGTAAACAATATATCTCCAGTCATCAAATAATGATCATCAATGATGAATGAGGTGCTCCCAATCGTATGTCCCGGTGTATAAAGCGCTTTGATCATCACTTGAGTGTTGCCAATAGTAAGGCTTCGGCCGTCTTCCAGCCCTTCATAAAGGAATGTTACTTCTGTCGCATCTTTAGTTGGAAGCCAATAGGTTGCTCCCACTTGCTCTGCAAGCACTCTTCCTCCTGAAATATGGTCGGCATGCAAATGTGTATCCATCGTATGTTTAATAACGACTCCAAGCACATCCGCAAACAACTTGTATTGCTCAGTCATTCTCATCGCATCTATCACCGCGGCCTCACCACCGGATACGACCATATAAGACAAGCAGCCCTTACCTAAACGAACGAACTGGTACACAGCACCACCATTCTTTAGATCACCAACTCTAACTGGTTCCAGATACTCGCTCCAATACTTCATTCCCCCTTCTAGGAAGCTTATATGCTCCAATCCTGCTTCTATTAACTGCTCCGCAATGAATATGGATGAGCCTTCCTTCGCACACACAACAAGTACCTCTTGATTAGAAGGTATTTGTGCCAGCGCTGTATCGACACCTTCCAGCAAATCGAAATACGGTATATTGATCGATTCAATGTGAGAACCTTCGATTTTCCAATTCTCATAATCGGCTTCATTTCGTACATCCAAAATAAATAGCTCTTTGTCATAAATAATATATTGAGCAAGCTCCCTTGCACTCATTGCTATCGCTTCTGCCTTTGTCATGATGAAATGCCCCTTCCTTGAATCGTTTTAAATCGACGTTGCAATTGAGCCCTTCCACTCAGACATACCAGGCAACACATTTTTTATGTGAGTAAAATCGTGCTTCGCAAGCAATTGGCAAGCCAAATCACTTCTTGTGCCCGTTCTGCAAATGACATAGATATTCTCTTGCTTATTTAACTCAGAGAACCTATTCTCCAACTGTCCTAAAGGGATAGAAATGGCCCCCGGCAAATGATTAAAGACATATTCTGCGGCTTCTCTCACATCCAAAACGACTGCTGTTTTATCCTTACTCAAAACCAATTCCAGCTCATCATTCGTAATGGTGTCTGGAAAAACCGTAGACTGCTTCATCTCGCTAGGCTCTGACTTCCTGACGAAATGCCTGAGCTCCTCGCCCTCTATAGCTGTGCCAAGATAGTGATGTCCGGCATTTCCCGACCAAGCCTGCAAGTCGGCGAGTGATCCTTTGTCTGTAGCTTGGACTTCTAGCACCTGACCTGGCAACATCCCTTCTATCGCCTTTTTTGTTCTGATGATTGGCATTGGGCACGCAAGCCCTTTGCAATCGATCGTTATATCTCCGACAAGTAGTGTTGATTTTGTCATATTTCCACTCCTCTATACCTATGGGGGTATATTTATTTGAAAAAAATTAGTTCAACATATCTGCCCAAATTTTTATAACCGTTGCAATAATAAGACCGGATAACAGCCACTGTAGTGCTTTCACATTCATTCGTTGTCCAATCTTCGCTCCAATCGGAGCTCCAATAATACTTGCTATAATCATAATAATTGCTGGTACGAGCAGCATATGACCACCAAGCAGCTTGCCTCCTGTTGATCCAATTGACGATAAAAACGTAATCGCTAATGAAGAAGCAATAGCAACTCGGGTCGGAATTTTCAATAGGACCAGCATAATTGGAACAATAATAAATGCACCAGCCGCACCTACAATTCCCGATAATATCCCAACTACAACAGCCGCACTCGCTGCTAGCCACCGATTAAACGTTAGCGCTGTATAATCTTCCCCATCTACTTCTGGCTTAGGGAGAAACATCATCACCGCAGCGAACGATGCAAGCATCGCATACGTTAGATTGATTGCGGAATCAGCCAGTAATTGAGAGCCTAAACCACCAACAAAACTTCCAATAAGAATCGGTACTCCCATATAAAAAACTAATCTTTTGTTAATTAATCCTCCTTTGCGATAAGCAAAAATACCTGCCAAGGAAGCGAAAAATACTTGTACTGCACTAACAGCAGAAACTTCCTGTGCTGTGAAGGAGATAAATCCTAATGCCGGAGGGATATAGAGCATCATAGGGTATTTAATAATAGAGCCGCCTATTCCAACCATGCCAGAAATAAAGGAACCTATAAAGCCAATTGCGAACAACAGTAGTAACCAATCTATTTCCACACTTATGTGAATCTCACCTCATCTCGTTTATATACCAATACCCCTATAGGTATAATAATAGACTCGATTCAACCATCTGTCAACTCAGCCAATATTAAGCCAGCACCCATAGCAACATATTTTATTAACCCATACAAAAAAAGGAACGCTCAAGCGAGCGTCCCCTTCCTTGCTATGATGATTGATTCAACGTATTTCGCTGATCGAAAATAGGAAAACTTAATGTTACTATAGAGCCGCTACCTATGATTGATTCTGCCTCAATGCGACCTTGATGTGCAAGTGCAATAGATTTGGCAATACTCATTCCTAACCCAACTCCATCGCTACTTTCGTCCGTATTCGTACCACGATAATAACGTTCAAATAGATTCGACAACGTCTCTTGGTCCATCCCTACCCCGTCATCGCATACAATAAGAATTGCCCTTTCTTGCTCTTTCTTCGTCATAATCGTCACTGTCGTACCCGCAGGATTATGTTTAACTGCATTAACAATGATATTGTTGAGCATTCTTGTAAACCACTTGTCATTCGCCTCAACATATATTGGACCCGTACTGCCTTCATATAAAAAATTAATTTGTCCCATCGTCTTGTCATTCACAAATGTCAAAACGATACGTCTTACGAACTCGCCAAGCTCTATCTTTTGTACCACAAATGGCAGTTGTTTATTTTTCAATTGGAATGCAAGAGAAAAGTCTTGAATCAAATCAATTAAATAATCGCTTTTCTCCCGTATCGTACTGCCCATATCTTTAAGTTCCTCGTCTGTCCATTCAAATTGCCCACTTTCGAGCAAATGACCATAGCCTTGAATAGAACTAAGCGGTGTTCTCAAATCATGAGAAATGCCGGTCATCCATTCCTCTCTCGTCTTGTCCAAGCGAATACGATCCTGCTCTATAGCGTTTAGCTTCGTCGTCATATCGTAGAAACCTTCGATCATTTCCCGATATAACTTATACCGACTGCGTAATTTCCCATTTTTACGATACAATCGCTTACGTTCTTTATCTGACAAGGTATCCTCATATTGTCCTTTTCCTAGACGGCCAAACCAATCAATAAATAAAATAAGCGGTCTGCCATATCGATAACCGTGATAAATGGACAATAGCAATGTAAATACAAGTATAATTATTCCGATTATACCAACAAACCATATCACTTCTTTCATAAATGGCGCTTGCACATAGCCGCCTTTCCTCTCTTCGTGCAATATCCAGAAATACCCGGATTGGTCATCCGAATAAATGGATACATCTGTCGGATAGCTGCCCTGCATCGCTTCCATATGAATTAACTCTAGAGGCTTGTAATGATCCTTTACGAGCTTTAATCCTGCTGTTTGAATAATTTGCCCCTCTTTATTCATCACTTGCATCGTTTTTTTGGATTGACGTAGAACTTCATTTAACTTTTCTACGTCCTTTGCACGAAATAACCCTTCGCTCGAATACGTATTAAAAAGTGATTTCACTTCATTAAACCCTTTATCTTCATAACCCATCATAAAGAGTGCAGATCTTTCCAACGAGTCATCAAGCTGCATCATCACATCATATGAACGAAATCTCCTCGTATCCTGAATACTTAACAGCTCACCAGGTCCATATGCTGAGGGGAGGTCATCAGGCGTATTTGAAGAAAAGATGACTTTACCTTTATAGTTCACAACCTGCAACCAATAGTGCTGCTCTTTTAATTGCTTAATCCATCGCTTCGGGACATCTGCTTTTTCATCATCCACCACTGTTTCCAAAATAATTGTTTCTATTGCACCCATCGGAAAGCTTTTTTTCAAATCCCTGTTCACTACAAGCTGCATAACAAGCAATATAATAGCGATTGTCAAAATGATTGAAAATAAAAACAATAAAAATGTCTGATAGGTGAAGTGAAGTGCCAACCTTCTTCTGACACTTCTCATAACGATTTCTCCTTCACCAGCTTATAGCCAAGTCCACGGATCGTTAACAATAACTGTGGATCGCTTGCATTCGCTTCAATCTTCTCTCGTATTTTGCGTATGTGAACCATAACCGTATTATCGTCACCGTCACCTTCCATCCCCCATACCGCTTCATATAGTTGCGATTTAGAAAAAACGAGGTTAGGATTTTTGCACAGGAAATGAAGCAGTTGATACACCATCGCAGGACAAGCTACAGGAGTGCCGCATACAGTCAGCTCTCCAGCCGCATCATCCAGCACAAATCTTCCGAAGTCGTAACGTTGACGTCTCTCCTCAAAGGCAGCTTGAGCAGGCAGATTCCCTCTGCGCAGCCTAGCCTTCACTCTCGCCGCAATCTCCAGCGGATTAAACGGCTTCGTTACATAGTCGTCGCCACCTGTAGCAAAGCCAGTCAACACATCGAGATCTGAGGTGCGAGCTGTTAAATAAATAATATGTGCGTTAGAGATGGCTCTTATTTTCGGACAAAGTTCAAACCCCGTCTGGTCTGGCAGCATAACATCGAGTAATATGATATCTGCACCATGCTTTTCGATAAGACGAAGCGCTTCTGCTGCTGTGCCTGCTGAATACAAGTTGCGGAAGCCCTCCTTGCGCAGCACCATTTCTATCATTTTTGTAATGGATCGTTCATCATCAATCATCATAATTCTGGCATTTGAGTAATCCAATTCGAATCCCCTCCACCTTAAAGTCTACTATATAAACCTTAATTCCCGTTTAACTCCTTCCCTCGAATTTAACTAGAAATAAGGTTCTCATAACGTAATGGTAAAATTCACATCGTACAATAATAACTGAGGTGAGAGATAATGACAGCAAATACGAACAGACAAGGAATCGTAGATGCAATACGTGGCTTTAGCTTATTTGGAATATTATTAGCCAATATGCTCATTTTTCAATATGGCATGTGGGGAAAAGATGAACTTGATGTATTTAACGTATCTTCCTTTGATAAGGGGATGCTCTCTGTTGTGAAAATTTTGATTGAAGGCAGTTTTATGCCTATATTCACTTTTTTGTTCGGCTTTGGGTTATGTAAAATGATGGAAGGATTAGAGACAAAGGGATTAAAACCCCGCAGAGTACTCATTCGCCGCTTCATTTTACTGTTTGGGCTTGGTCTTCTCCATTCTACCTTCGTGTGGGAAGGCGACATTCTTTTATTTTATGGATTAATGGGATTTTTCCTGTTACTGTTCTTAAGACGTAAAGCGAAGACGGTACTAATATGGGGTATTGTACTACTTTCCATATTCGGGTTAATGGGCCTCGGGGGCAGTAAAAGTGATGAAAAAGCTATAATGGGCGATCCTGCTAAAACCGAGCAGTTCGTTAAAGATTCTATACCCGTGTATACATCAGGCACATATAAAGAAATTTATGATCATCGTGCTGGCCCTTCTCCAATAGATGATGATGACGATTTTCTGATGTTGTTTGTATTGTTGCTTGCTCCGTTAATGACGGCACCAATGTTTCTATTTGGTATATATGCCGCTAAGAAGAACTGGTTCCAGAACCCTGAAACGAAGAGAGCATTTTATATAAAACTGGCTTTCATCTTCATCGTATTAGGACTAATATTGAAATCATTAAAGTATATCTGGCCTGATTTTATTGTTAGCGGTGTTGGTGAAACTGCTGGTGGGACGATTCTTGCACTTGGATATTTGATGGGAGCTGCATGGTGGCTCTCTCATGTGAAAGCTTCTGCAATGACAGAGCGATTTGCAGCTGTCGGCAAGCTATCGCTTACGAACTATTTAATGCAATCGGTTATATGCACAACTATTTTTTACGGCTACGGCCTAGGTTTATTCGGTAAAGTTGGTATATTAGGCGGCATAGGTGTTGCAATACTTGTATACACGCTCCAGATTTTCTGCAGTGTTTGGTACACGAAACGATTCAAGATTGGACCTGTTGAGTGGCTGCTTCGTGTATGGACGTATTGGTCATGGGGCGGGAAACCGCGGAACAAAGTGGCTAAGACCACTCAGGCAAATGAACTAAACGTATAGATAAAAAACTTGATATTCGTATACCTGTGAAGAGCTGCTCCTAAGTAGAAAATTCTACTTAAGAGCAGCTTTTTCTTATACGTTCATACCCGGACGCGATTGAAGATCTCAGAGTCTTATAACAAACCTTAATTTCTGTTTAAATAAATTCACCAAATTTAGGTAAATTTAAGCTGTTCATAACATAATGGTAAACTACGAGATGTAAACTAATTGCTGAGGTGAGATAAAATGACAGTAAATACAAGCAGACAAACACTTGTAGACGCAATACGTGGTTTTAGTTTACTCGGTATTTTGTTATCAAACATGCTCATTTTTCAATATGGGCTGTTGGGGAAAGACAAGATTGATCTATTTAACGCATCCTCATTCGATCATGGGATGCACATTTTTATGAAGATTGCCGTTGAAGGCAGCTTTATGCCAATCTTTACGTTTCTTTTCGGCTATGGTTTATTCAAGATGATGGAAGGTCTTGAAGTCAAAGAACTGAAACCTAAGCGGGTCCTTGC
The DNA here is from genome assembly GCF_022180385.2 of Paenibacillus sp. L3-i20. GTDB lineage: Bacteria > Bacillota > Bacilli > Paenibacillales > Paenibacillaceae > Pristimantibacillus. The sequence goes on along the minus strand of NZ_BQME02000001.1, from coordinate 2,503,297 downwards.
TCGTCGGTTTGTGATGTTGCTGGCACTTGGCCTACTTCATTCCATCTTTGTGTGGGAAGGTGATATTCTTTTATTTTATGGGTTAATGGGTTTCTTCCTATTGTTATTTTTGAAACGCAAAGCCAAGACCGTACTAATCTGGGGCGTTGTACTGATCTCATTAACTGGACTAATCGGACTTGCAGGTAGTGGATTTGAAACGGGTACATCGACTGGGGATCCTGCTAAGACTGAGCGCTCCATTAAAGATTCTATTCCTATATACTCTGAGGGTACATACTTAGAAATAATGGAAGAGCGCACTGGCTCATCTGAATCAGAAGACGATGGCAGCATGAAGATGGCACTAACGTTAGTACTTACAGCACTACTGTCATTGCCCATGTTTCTATTCGGAATATATGCAGCGAAGAAAAACTGGTTCTTGAAGCCTGAAACGAAGAGAACTAGTTATTTTAAAAAAGCAATTATCTTTCTTCTTCTAGGCTATGCCGGTAAGTCGTTATACTTTGTTTGGCCTGATTTATTTAAAAGCGGTGGCGGGGAAGATACTGGTATGTCCCTTTTCACTCTAGGCTATTTAGTAAGTGCTGGATGTATTCTCGCCCTTGGCTACTTGCTCAGTGCTGCCTGGCTATTATCCCATATCAAAACCTCTGCAATGACATCACGATTCGCCGCCGTTGGCAAGCTTTCACTAACTAACTATTTAATGCAATCAATCATATGCACAACTATTTTCTATGGCTACGGATTAGGGCTATACGGAAAAATTGGCATAGCAGCCGGTATCGGTGTTTCATTACTTGTTTATTCGGCTCAAGTATTCGGCAGCGTTTGGTACTTAAAAAGATTTAAGATTGGTCCTGTCGAGTGGCTGCTTCGTGTGTGGACGTATTGGTCATGGGGTGGAAATCCAAGGAACAAAGTGACTCAGCCCACTGATTTAAAATCGTAATACAACGTTTAACATCTATAACCATGCAAGGGGCTGCCTTAAGCAGAAAATTCTACTTAGGGCAGCCCCTTCTTATGCGAGTACATCATATTCGCACTAATAAACTAATGTGATTAGTATAAGCGCAAAAAAAATCCACACCCGCACTCGATTGTGGATTTCAGAATCTTAGTTGTGTAAGCTCACATCTACTAAGATGGGCTCAGATCCTTTGTTTCTTGTTTCTTAACCTCAGCCTTTGACCCATAATTAGATCCCATTAAAATCGGAAGACTTTTCATCGTGCGGACCATTGGAGACAGACATTGGGAACAAGTCGGAACGTCTTCGAATGAATAGTTTTCTCTTACCCATCCGTTGCAGTCTGCCTTTGTACATGACCAAATGGATGTCATTTCATTGGGCAGTTCTGCCATTGGTCTCTTACGGGAGTAATACATTGACATGTCCCTCCTTCTTTTTCCCTAGAAAAAAAGCTACCCTACGCTGAGGCAGGGTAGCGGTTGATTCAAATACTACAGTTTTACAACGTTTTCTGCTTGTTGGCCACGTTGACCTTGAACTACGTTGAATTCTACGCGTTGACCTTCGTCAAGGGATTTGAAACCGTCGCCTTGGATTGCGCTGAAATGTACGAATACATCGTCGCCGCCCTCTACCTCGATAAATCCGAATCCTTTTTCTGCGTTAAACCATTTAACTGTACCTTGTTGCATTGTTATTTCCCCCTAATACTGAATGTTACATGGACATTAAAAAAGTCACACATCGAAAAGGCAGCATCGCAACCATTTCCAATATGCGACCTAAAGTCTCATATACGATTTACTAACTATAACACATTATCGGGACAATCGCAATTTCAAACACCAAAACTCCGTTAATTACCAAAACTTTTTTTGAAAGGCTATAATTAACGCCCGTATTCGGGCGAAATTAATCCTTCAAAAATGAGCTGTGTAGTTGAGGATGGTTTAATGTGGAGCTCTCCAAGTCGATCTATTAATTGCCGATATGTGCGTAGTACATATTCAGTATGTCCAAGTTGCTTATAGGCATTCATGAGAATACAATACGCTGACTCATCACATGGGGACAAATAGATCACCCGGTCTGCCGATTCAATCGCCTGTCTGTATTTCTGTTGACTCAGATAGGTTTCAGCAATCTTAAGAAACCATTCTGAAGCCGTGCCTATAAGATGCTCACTTTCTTGGGAAACCCATGGGTAATCCTCATCTTGCAGTAAGTTACCTTTATATAGCTTCATCATTTCAACTGCATCATCAATTTGCATTGCAGTGCCACTCATCTGCTTTGCAACTCTTTTTTTGAAGCAAAGTACATCCACTTCTATTCGACTTGCTTCAAGCACATATCTTTCCTTCTCATACACGACAACACCATCGAGTCCCAGTTGCTTCAGATGTTTACGAATTAAGCTAATACATGTATGCAAATAAACCTTGGCCTTCAGATAAGGATCATCTGGCCACAAATCTTCAATAATACGATCTCGGTGGACTGGGTTTCCATTTTGCAAGGCAAGATAAATAAGCAACTCTTTTTCTTTTGCAGTACGCCATTTATAAACGCCGCCACTATCTGTCGAAGCATAGAATGCACCTAATAAGCGAATGCTAAGTGAATTAGTGATTTCATCTTTTATGTCAGAGACAACCTCTACACTTTTTCCTTCAATACCTTTTTTCAACCGAGCTATCGTCCCATTTAATCGAATTGGCTCAATTGGTTTTAAAAGATAATCCATTGCAGCTAGCTCAAATGCTTTAATCGCATACTGATCGTACGCAGTTACATAAACAATCGCTGCCTCTGGATCATAGCTGCGGATTCTTTCTGCAAGATCCATGCCATTCATTCCGGGCATCTCAATATCAAGAAACCAAACTTCTGGTTTAGTCGTTTCAATTGCTTGAAGTGCATCATACCCATTGTTGAATCTGCCTGTTGTCTGAATTTCACCCGTTTTGTGTAGAAACATCTCCAATAGGTTTAACGCATGTTCTTCGTCATCAACTAAAAATGCTGAAATCATATCGCGCCCCCCTTCCGATGCATCCTAGTTTAACAGACGGTACTTAACATAATCTGAAACAAGGTTTTACATATAAATCCATCCTGATTATTGGAGGGGCGGCAGCCAAATCGTTACTTTAGTCCCTTCGCCAGGTACACTCTCAATACTAGGCGGTTTGCCTGTCAGGTGTAGCAATCGTCTCATAATATTACGGAAACCAACACCTTGATCTGGCGTACCAGGTGCAAAAATTGCTTCCACCTGCTGGACTGTCATGCCAATGCCGTCATCTTCTACGACAACTTCTATAAGATCCAGATGTCTAGCTATCGTTAAGCGGACCGTTCCGCCTTCAACTTTTTTGGACACACCATGACGAATCGCATTTTCTACAAGTGGCTCAATCGTTAACGGCATTACACGATAGTTGTACAACTGCTCGTCCACATCAAGCTCTACCCGCAGCCTTGTACCAAATCTCTCCCGCTCAATATCTACATAAGCTTGGATAAGCTCCATCTCTTTACCTAAAGGTACGGTTTCTTCTGTATTATCAAGGTGAAAAATAATGCGCAAGTAACGACTTAAACTTCCAAGCAGTTCCCCTGCCCGCTCGCCGTTTGTATAACATAATGACATAATTGTGCCAAGTGCATTGTATAGAAAATGAGGTTTAATTTGCGATCTCAAAAACGCCATTTCATTTAATGCTGCTTCCTTTACTAATCGATTCATGGCGAACAATGTATGGATTCGAACACGAACCTCACCTGCATCAAAGGGTCTTGTAATGAAATCACTTGCTCCAGAAACAATACCTGCTTCGATATCAGCTGGCGTGCTGCGAGCACTAATTAGCAGAATAGGCAGTTCTGCGTGATTGAAATGTCGTCTTAATTTTCTACATAGCTCATAACCATTGCCCTCTGGAAGCATAACGTCCACTATGATTAAATCGGGTCTTTTTGCCCCAGTAATGCGATTATAAGCTTCCTCATCTGTTCCGACGCAATGTACACTGAAGCCCTCCAATGTAAGCATACTATATAAATGCTCTACATCGATTGGATCAGCTGATGCTACAACAATCGTACCGAGGCTGTTTTCAATGCCAGTACTACTATAAATATTTTTCTCTATTTCGTAGTATTCTGAGTTTGTTGCAACTTCATCATAGGTATCTACAATTGATACATCCAATGGTGATGAATGAGCTCGTCGTTCTGAAGCCAGCCAAAAGGTGACTGCTCCCGAGGACTCATTTACGGAGAAGGCTCCCCCCATACGCTCTATCAACTCTCGCGCAATCGACATACTTCTTGCAAAACCTTCCCTGCTCTCTTCTTCCGCCTCATGAGGAGAGAAATGACTAGCTAAAGTGTTCTTCAATTCAATATCAATACGTACATTACCTCTATCTGTACTGCTTTCAATCCACACAATCGTATCATGACGATGTCTCAAAATATGATGGATCACATTGTACATGACTTGTAAAAGACGATTCTCATCAGCACTCACATACCTGGCATCAGACGCTATACGTTGATGTAGTTGAACATTTTTCCCTTTAGCCAGAAAGCCGAACACTTCCATAACAACGGTTACACAAGTTGCGAGATCAACCGTAGAGGCTCGTACCTCCAAGCGCCCGTCTTTTATATGTGATGCATCAATGATGTCCTTAACCATGTTGGACATCCGGTAGGCAGTATTACGAATAAGTTGAAGTTTATCTTTAAGCTCCCGCTCATTCATTTTTTTGAGAGGTACAGATAGAAGTGATTGTGACACGTTAATAACACCATGCAGCGGCGTATTTAACTCATGTGATGTTATGAGCAGAAATTCATCTTTCATCTGATCAGCCATTTGCAGTTGATGTGTTAAACGCCTCATTGAATCGTAAGTTCCTATATATTGTGATATAAGAAGAAGTCCAATAGATATTAATAATAAAAGACCTGATATGTTTGTCAGTACTAATGGAATATAGTTCGCTGTATTCAACAGGGTGACTACACAAGTTAGAACTTGAAGCCACACTCCAGCAAGCAGCAATTGAAATTGCTGTACATTCAGCTGCCCAAATCTACGTTTGACATAATGAACGCCTAACACTGCTACTAACAGCATATTAATGATAATCGTGTACAAATATAAGGGCCCCTGAAGCAGCGAGTACACTCGGAATGGAAATATAGCAATAGCAGCGCCGTAGAGCGACATAATGACGACTGAAATAAACAGCCATCGTTTTATCCAAGAATTTTCAATAAGTTTCATTGCAATAAAAAACATTAGACCAGGAATCATATAAACCGATATGTACTTCACTTTGAAAGCTAACTCAAATGGGATATCAGGAAACAATTGCAGAAATAATCGTTCTCCGTTCGTAATTATGCCAAGAGCATAACAAATCGAAAATGCTCCAAATAATAAGAGTAACGGATTTCGATCGAACCCGAAGTAAAGAAACAAAAAAAGTAGCATAAAGAGAATTAATATACCTACGCCCATTAACTCAAGTGCCGAGCGAAAATGATTTCGCGTTGCTATTTCATTTCCAGTCCCTAATTCGATGGAATTAAAGACACCTCCGCTGAGAAAATCGAAATTCGCAACTTGCAAAATAACTTCTATTTCATCCCCCGCCGCACGAAAAAAAGCAGTATAGGGCACATTGCGTGGCTCATAGTTATCTCGTGAAAAACCAGGCGTTCCTGATTGGCCTAGGAGCAATCCATCGACATAGATTTTGTCCGAAAATCGAACGTACTGCTTCGCTATTGCAAGTGTACGATCCTTTGGAGCATTTTGGATAATGAGTCGATACGTTCCGTACCCTTGCCCCTTCATCTCACTTCCATCTGTCTTCTTCCAGCCGTCCCAATTTCCTGGTACAGTAATAAATGACTCTGTTGGTTTAAGCTCTTGTGTCTCTTCTCGTGTAAGTAAAGCATCGGGATAAAACATCCATTCACCATCAAGAGGAAATATACCATTCCCCTCCCAATCCCATCCATTTAGATCAAGAACACCCCGTTCAATATTGGGTGCTTCCCTCTGATCTTGCATCTCCAACCAGATGAAGAGTCCCCATAGAAGAGTCATTGCAATCATACCAATGACATATTTATCTCTCCATATCTTCAACAGATGCACTCACCTCATTATTCTCCTATAATTTTCTAATCATAAGTTGAAATTAATTTGCTTACAATAGTGATCTTGGCTTTTCTAGTAATACTAAAAAAATCGTTCAAACCAAAAAGGCCTGCCTATGGGGCAAGCCTTGCTCTATCTGTTTTTAATAAGGAATAAGATTAAACACCCCTTCATTAAGGATATCAGACTTATTTGGATGGTAAAGGAAAAAAGGCCGTCGTACTAGCAGGCAAGCTGCTTTTCCGACGGCCTTATGCCGTAGTTCTATAAGTGAGTTTTGTCCATTTTCGGAAAGGTAGAACATTCTAATGGATTATATCTTTCGGAGAGACCAATCGAATGAAAGCTGCACGAGTAATTCCTCAATGCTCCAATGACTTATCGTTGACGGAAACTTATTAGCAAACGAGCAAGCAGCCATTTTGTAATGCGGGGCTAGATCATATTGCTTAAAAAATACAGAATCCCCGTCAGGCTTCAATGTAATGCTGCGATCAGATTGAAATTCGATAGCGAACGAATGTAGAGGGATAGATAACCCCTCTCCTCTAGCTTTAATATAGCTTTCCTTCAGTGTCCATAGCTCATAAAAAAATGCAGTACGCTCCCCTTCAGATTTAGCTAATAGATCCCTGTACTCTTCTTTTGCGAAGTAGGAGCTTGCTATATTCATATCAATCGACCGTACTTCTTCAACGTCAATACCAACCTCGTAAGTACTAATAAATGCTACTATCCAATCTCCTGAATGGGATAAATTAAAATGCAACCCTTCACATCTTGCGAGTGTAGGTTTACCATACTCATTATAATTAAATGTGATACTTTCGTTCGGTACTCCTAATCGACTCATAATAGCTGTACGAATAAGTGCATCACCTAGCAATGCGCGATAGGCGTCCTTAACTAAGCGGAACCGATTTATTTTGGATCGCTTCTCATTTGAAACAAGACTTAAGAGCATATTATAATCTTTCGTATCTATAATGGCTGGAACTTCTAAAACAACGATTTCAGCGCTCAATTCGACTTACACCTCCAACGACCTTCTCATGTTGTTCAACTTCAATAAGCTACGCTTTTCCATATCTCTCTAATACACGAAAAATAGCCTGCGCTCCGAAATCAATTGCAGTTACAGGTACACGTTCATCAGCTGCATGAATGAGTGCAGAGAAATTAATATCCTCAGGCAGTCGCATCGGCAAAAATCCATACGTTTGAATACCTAATCTGGCGAAATGTCTAGCATCCGTTCCTCCTGGCAGCAGCATTGGTACTGGTATTGCAGCCCCATCTGCTTCTGTCAGCACATCCGACAACAGCTTAAACATCCCCATATTAGGCTTTGCTGGGATAGGCTCATACCGTATAACTTCAAGCTCAACATCATCCTGAATAATATGTTTGCGAAGCTCCGCAATAAATTGCTCTGATGTAAAACCCGGCAATAGTCTTCCATCAAGCTCCACAATAATTTCACTTGGATGCACGTTTATTTTCTCTCCGCCGCGAACGACTGTAGCGCTTACCGTGTTGCGTAGAAGCGGCTGAAACAGCTTCCCCTTATCTCCTAACAGCTTCAGAATGAGATCAGTTCGGCTTGGATGCAGCAGTCCTCTTAACACCATTCCTGCAATAGCTGGTAATGCTGCAGCCATAGATTCTATCATATAAGTTGCTGCTGGAGTCGCATGTATCGGCAGCTTCGCACTGTTAAGTGACTGAAGGAGCTTGCCCAATTGTGCCATGCATCCATTCTGTTGCCCCAGAGAACCATGTCCACCTTCACTTCTCAGAGTAGCCCTTAGCCAGCAAACTTGCTTCTCTGCAACCATGATAGGATAGAACGATCGACCACTTACTTGGAACGAGAAACCTCCGAACTCACCGATTGCATATTCAACACCCTCGAAGTATTTCGCATAGTTGTCGACTAGGAATGAAGCTCCAAGATCGCCTCCCGCCTCTTCATCGCTTACAATAGCCAAGATGATATCGCCTTGCAAATGCGTTCTCTCCCCATGTGCGCGAAGAAAAGCAGATACCATCATTGCGATACCACCTTTCATATCAAGGCTACCGCGTCCCCAGATATAACCGTCATGGATTTCTCCGCCGAACGGATCGTGACTCCATACTTGTTTGTCAACGCCAACAACATCTACATGTCCATATAAGAGAAGCGGAGGTGCTGCTCCACTCCCCTTTATTCGTGCAATCAGATTAGGTCGATCGTTCTCTTTAGCAACAATGGTCGTTTCAATGCCAGCTTGATGAAGCAGCTCTTCAATGTAAGCTATACAATCCGCCTCATCTCCAGGCGGATTTGTCGTATTAAAACGAATCAAATGTTGCAATATGGTCGCAGGAGATTCATATATTAGATTAGGATTATTCAGCGTACTCACCGATTCCTTCCTCTTTCATATAACACTCCAAATCAGATCATCGTTGCACTTTCGACTGAATTTTTCTCAAATAGTTGTTTCACGCCGTTTTCTTCTAAAAGCCGCTCCAGTCGTTGATTATACTCTGCTTCCGGAACCTGCTTTGTTTTCAAGATTGAAATTAACAGTGTGTAGGCTTGCTCCACACTCTCCCATGAAGCTTGCTTTCCAGATTGTTCTAATTGAAACAACATCGCTTGGAGCTTTCTATACGGAGCAATAACACCTTGTGCATAAGCCTCCGTATCCCAATTCCGATTGCGTGTTGATGTTGCAATCATCATACATTGGGTAATGAATTCAAGCGAAAACTCTTTCTGCTGATTATGACTCATTTTTATCAATAAATCCTTATCGGGAGTATGATCGAAAGAATAAACTTTCAGATCTCTTACACCTTGAGCCAGCTTCTTCAAAACAGACTGCGGCCCTAACTCAACAGCCTCAGACACTTCATTTTCCAATAAATAGCGAATGACTTTTGTCCACCTGACTGGAGCCGTCAACTGGTCCGTCAAAACGTTCCCTATTTCATTGGCACTTCCATAGGGAACGCCTGTCACACTTGATATGACAGGATATTGAAGTGGCATAAAGGTATACTTTCCGAGTTCCTTTGCAAACTGCTCTGCTGCCGATGCCATTAACGGACTGTGGAAAGGTGCACTCACTTGCAGCGGGACAACGACAGCTCCCAACTCTGTCAGTCGTTCAGCCGCTTCGTTTAATGCTCCCTTATGACCAGAAATGACAACTTGATCTTCCGAATTAAGGTTAGAAACGACTACCGTTTCAGTTCCTCCGTTATGTGTAGTACTAACAAGTTTACAGACATCCGCAACAACTACTTCAGTTAGACCAGTTACCGCAGCCATTGCGCCGCCTCCTGCAGCGGCAGCATCTCGCATAAGCTCTCCACGGCGATGAACAATACTGACTGCACTTGCAAATGGAATACCGCCTGAACATGTCAAAGCAGTAATTTCTCCAAGGCTGTGACCTGCCAAATAAGAAGGAACACATTCTGTTATGTCCTTATACACTCGAAACATAGCCATCCCCATAGTCAGTATGGCTGGCTGAGCAAACTCCGTTCTTGTGAGCTCCTTCAGGCTGCCGCCCAACATAAGTGATCCGAGATCAACTCGCAGAACATCATTGGCTTCTTCAATTGTCTCTTTAGCGATTGGATAGGTTGAGCAGAGCTCCTTGCCCATGCCAACATATTGAGACCCTTGGCCAGGAAATAAATAAGCCTGCCTTACCATCAGCTTTCACGCCCTTTATAAAGTTCATTAATAATCATTTCGAAGGATTGCTCATACAGGGCAAGCAGTTCTAATGCTCCAGTCTCATCCCAAGCCGACGTATCATACATACATCCGATATTAATCTCATCACTTATTTCAACTTGGATAGCTAAGCCAAGCAACTGAATATAGCTCTGAGCACCGCTTAGATCGAATGTGGAAAACCATGGTACAACACCACTGCTTGGGCTGCGGAATCTTGCCGCAGTTGCAAGGGTTGAGAAGGTATAGTACATTCCCCCCAGCCGCTTCGCATTTACTTCTGAGATCATGTTTCTGAAATCAGTATACTGGGACAGGTTGAGTGATACAGGAATAATCCGGTCTACATCCCCACCCTTTACAAATGCAGTAACTTCATCTTTCATCGCAATATCAGACAATACATATAAATAAATGGTCAGCAAAATATCCGTATTTTCTACACCCAGGTCTTCCGCTGCACTTGTAAGTTTCCGTAGTTGTTCAACAGGAAGCTTATTTGTTATGAAGCCAGCTCCCGCTTCACTTTGCTCCATGTCTTGGACTGCTTTGCTGCGAAAGATAATGCCCTTAAGCTTCGATAGTCCATCCATATCACCTTCCTCGCCCGTCGGAGCATCTAGCAACACAGCCATTTCGCGAAGCGTTGCATTGCTGAACATATCTGCTACCGATGGACATTCGGGAAACAGATTTTCAATTTCGTGGTGTAAAGCTACAAGCAGAATTGAATTGCCACCTACTTCAAAAAAATGGTCATCTGCTCGAAAGCCATCCCGATCAAGAATCTTTTGCCACAATCTAGCTAACGTTCGCTCCGTTTCGGAGTTCAATTCCGGTATAACTTCTTCTACTAATGCGTTACCTTCTTGAACGACTTCTAGTTCAAGATTTGCTAACTTCTCTCGATCTATTTTCCCATTTGGAGTAAGCGGCATATTAGCCAACCATACATATCTCCGCGGAATCATATGATCAGGGACTTGATTTACCATAAAATCTCTGAGCTCTTCAGCTGTTAATTGATTCATTGCCGTATAATAAGCGCATAACCACTGGTTTCCACTGTTATTTCCGTTCAGTAGTACCGTTGCTTCATTTACATGTTCATGCTGTGATAATACCAACTGTACTTCCTCTAACTCGACTCGATGACCAAGGATCTTTACTTGAAAGTCTCGTCTACCAAGGAAATCGATACGTCCATCCATCATAAAGCGCGCCAGGTCCCCTGTTTTATACATGAGCTCCCCAAGGTGAAACGGGTCAGGAATGAATCTATCCGATGTCATTTCCTCATTTCCCCAATAACCTTTGCCAAGCCGATTCCCAGCGATGTAAAGTTCACCTGCAACTCCCGGCGGTAACATGCGACCATGCTCATCGATTATGTAAATTCTAACCCCGGACAATGGTTTTCCAACACTAGGATGGCTGTCACTTATCAAACCAGATGTCGACCAAACTGTCGATTCTGTAGGTCCATACACATTAAACAGGCGCAACCCTTCAAACTCCTTTAATTGAACCCATATTTCAGGTATAAAAGGTTCCCCTCCGACCATTATATCCGTTAAACAGTGCAGCCACCTGTCATCCTTACGGCTTTTCAACATGAGTTTCAGACGCATCGGCGTGACTACCATCATCGAAACATTGTATTTAACAATTAGTTCTTTCACTAACTCGGGGTCTCTACGTTCTAATTGTGTTGCTAAGACAACCCTCATCCCATAAAGGAGCGGCATTATCAAATCATGGATAGTAACATCGAAAGCAACACTGGCTAATGCTACTATCGCCTTATTAGGAAGAAACTCCACTTCCTTTGCCATACCCTTCATAAATTGAATAGCACTTTTGTGTGTAACCATGACTCCCTTTGGCTTACCAGTCGAGCCAGAAGTATAGATGATGTATGCCAAATCATCAGGTGAGCTAACTCCCCTCTCTTGAGTAGAGCAGTCCTTAATAGACGATGGATCAAGATCACCCCTCTCATCATCTACACACAAAACATTCCCTTTGTACCCTGATAATTGTACTAGCAAATGCTGCTGGGTTAGCAAGACCGTTGCCCCAGTATCCTCGAGCATATAGGATCTACGAGCTTCTGGATACTCGAGATCAATAGGCACATATGCTCCTCCAGCCTTCCAAACACTTAGAATACTAACAACAATATCAATTGTCCTCTCCGACAATAAGCCAACAAGTACACCAGTACGTACTCCTTGTCTTCGCAATCTTGCTGCTAGCCTTTCCGAACGTTCATTCAGTTCAGCGTATGATAATGTCTGCGAGCCACAGATAATTGCAGTTTCATTCGGCCTTAATTTAGCTTGTTCTTCAAAAAAACTACTCATCGTCCAGTCCGATGTGTCAGTATTGGTGGGCAAAAACCTTTGATCCTCATCTATTACAATACTTTGACTACCGCAATGGGAACGCAGAAGAACATTCATTTCATCCGAATCTAAAAGCTCAAAGTCACGAATGATGAAATTGCTATCATTTAAAACTAATTTAATCAAGTACTCTACTTGCTTCCCTAGTCTTTCTATCATTTGGTTACTATAAGCGGCCTCATTATAAAATAATGTAAGTCTGTCACTTTCCCCAGGCAGCACCCCTAAGCGGAACAAAAACAACAAACCAAACTGTTGAAAAGAGGGGGCTTCCTGCGTATTATCAAGAGCCACTGCTGCCGTTTGTGTGAGATGTGACATAACAACAGCTATATCTTCTACGCTGTCTATATGCAATAGATTATTATTGAGGGAATTAATCGTTCCCCCTTCATTAACTACCGATAACATGTCGTTCAGTCTGCTCTCAGTTTTTTCAAGTAATGTATCTAAGGAATTCATTTCATTTAATGAAACATTTAGAGGCGACCAGCCATATTGATTAATCTTGCTACTCCCTAACGTTGGGATTGCCAAAACTAATGTTTCATCTCCCGTATACTTGTAAAGAAGAGTACTAACTATTGCAACCAGCTTCGATAATAACTTCTCATGAGAGGACTCATTCTTCGACAACTGACTAATAATACGATCAGTAAAGGCTATTTGATATTGGGCAGAATGGAATTCATCTATTTTGATTGCTAGATCAGAAGGAAATCCCTTGGATTCCTTCCACAATCTCAATACTTCTTGCTCCGTCTCTTCGACTGAAAAACAAACTGTATCCATTAACTCAAAGCCCCCTTAATATCGTTGCGCTAATAGACTATCTTTCATCATTTCCATCATTTTTTCATTAATGAGAGTGACTACTTTTTCCTCTTGCTCTTGGATGAAGAAATGTCCTCCCTCAAAATGAACGATTTCGCAGGTGTGGCTTGTATGAGCCTTCCATTCTATTGATTCACCACATAAACTAGTATCATTAATGCCATTCATTACAATCATATGAATGGGTAGCGGCTCTCCCGGTACATGCTGATACGTTCCTACAAGCTTGAAATCCGCGCGCATGATTGGCATGAATAAGTTTAGAAGCTCCCTATGCTGGAATAGTTCATTTGACGTACCGCCCAAACCTTTCACTTCAGCAATAAACGATTCATCAGGTAATAGATACGTCTCTCGGTTACTATCAATCCGATGCGGCGCATCTCTTCCTGATAAAAATGCAGCAGTTGGCAGTCTTAAACCTTCATCCCGCATACTTCGCATTAGTTCATAAGCTAGCAAGCTTCCCATACTATGTCCGAAGATGGCATACGGCCCCGAAGTGTACTTACGAGTAGCATAAAGAAGATCCTTCACTGCTAATGATACTTCCTCGCAAAGCGGCTCCCCCATTCTACTACCCCTGCCCGCCATTTCGATCGGGATGGGCAAAATAGACGGGTGTAACGCCTTCACCCACTTTTTGTACACTTGTGCAGATCCCCCTGCATACGGTAAAAATAGTAACGGTATCTGATTCATCGCCTGCCCCTTTCGATAGTCGAGTAGGATATTATTATTCGCTTCTTGCTAGACTGCCCCAGAACACTCTTTCTTTGGCGAATAAATCTTTAGCCAACCCAAGCTCACGCTCACGGTCAAATTTATGAGTAACAAATGCTTGTTTGATTGCTTCCCAGCCATTCTTTACTTCAAGAAGCTGATCCATTAGAAAGTCACAACTACTCTCTTTAAGCAACTTTTGCTCGCGCAATGTGCGAATTAACCCTTCATTAGCTGTATGACGATTACAAATAATATTAATGCCGATAAGTGCGTAAGTAATATGAGATTGGTATTTGTCAGGGCTTGAATCGACATTCCACATGCCTTCAATTGAAAATTCACCAAGCTCACGCTCTAGTCTTTCCGCATTCTCTACTACCTCTGATAGTTGCAGCTCATAAGGCTCGATCGTGGAATGGAGATTATAAATGTAATACGCCGGCCCTGTGTAATTTTCATTAATATTGTATTCCGCGTTTAAAAATGCCTTCCGAAGACGCTCCTCTGGAACTTCATGTTCGCTATAACCAGCAAGTGTATCGTCAATGACATAAAACGATGAACGCTCCTCGTCATAACCGTTGAATAAGGAGTAGTGGTACCAATGAAACTTCCTCCATGCCATACTGCCGGGCAGCCAGTAATATAAATCCACATTTACACTTAAGTTGCGTCCACCGCGCAACACTTCCTTAATTTCTTCGGTAAATGTTTCTTTGTTACGAAAATGTCCAGGCTCAATGAGTTTAATAACTCCTGTTAACGGGAATTTGGTCCAGTCATCGAGATAATATAACGTATCAATTGTCGGATAACGAAACTCTTTATCTGTCGCTGCAACCCACGGATAGTAGCGATAAATGTTTAAATAAGCCGCATTGTGATAGCTTGGGTGAGCGGATGCAGCGATTGAAAATGCCTGATTCAGCATACAATTCATCCAAAACTCGTTAAATGGCTTTCTTTCTAGCGTCATCTTCATCTAAAATCAACCTCCTTAAAGTGGTTAACCTGGCGAATTGTTATGGCGGGAAGCCATTTCACTACTGATAGTCACAACATCCCGCCATTCCACATTCATTGCTACTTACCGTTTCATATTAGACAATGTAATTTCACCAATCATTTTTTCAATCCCATTAATTGATGTCATATCTTGCAAAATGTCACTATAGTCATTCGCCAACCTAACTATCGTTTCTTCAAGGAAAAGATCCCTTGCATACTCCACATTCAGAACGATCTCACCCGCACTCTCTACAGCCTCAAGCGTCATATCGAACTTGCTCACGCCCGGATCGAATGACAGAGGATCAAAGATCAAATCGCCCGCTTTCATTGCTGAGCGCTCCATGTTTTGCAATATAAACATTGTGTCAAACAATGGGTTGCGACTTTGATTGGTCACTAAACCCAATTCGTCAACGAGATCCTCAAACGGATATTCCTGATGCTCTAATGCTTGGAGCACTTCACCATGAAGCTCTGATACATACTCCCCTACGAGATGCTGCGCTTGCGGGCGTATTCGAAGGGCAACCGTATTAATAAACATACCGATTATTCCTTCAGCATCAATATGTCCTCGGCCTGCAACTGGCGTACCGATAACAATATCCTCTTGCCCGCTACACTTACCAAGGAGCAATGCATACGCTCCAAGCAATACGGTATAAAGCGTCGTCCCGCGTTCCCTCGCTAATTTATTCGCAGCAGCAGTCAGCTCCGCACTAAGCTTGAACCTATATTTGCCTCCCGCGTAGCTAGGTGTAGCAGGTCTAATCTTATCTGTTGGCAGCTCTAGAACAGGAAGTTGGCCTGAGAAAACTTCCTTCCAATAGCGTTGGTGAGTTGCATACTCTTCGCCGCTCAGTCGCACCTCCTGCCAAGCAGCATAATCCCGATATTGCACTCGTAATCCAGAAAGCTCACTTTTGCTATACAGCTGCTTTAGCTCATGCATTAATACGCTGACAGATACACCATCCGTAATAATGTGATGCATATCCAGCAGCAACAGATGATGTTCATCATCAAGTGGTAATAGCTGTGCTCTGAGTAGCGGCCCCTCTCCCAAATCAAATGGTTGAATAAATCGGGTCATCAGCTTTGAGACCGTCTCATCTATCCCCTTCTCGGAATACAGTAGCTTAGCCGTCATCTTTGCCCAAACATTGCCTTCAAGCTTAAACTCAAAGGGCGCAACAATACGTTGACGGAATTCGCCATCTTCATAGTGGAATGTCGTACGCAACGTTTCGTGCCTATCAATTAAGCCGATAAAAGCTTTTTCAAGTCGGACAATGTCCAACCTTCCTTGAAGAGATATCGCAAATGGCACATGATACATTGTCGCTTCACCCGAAATCATGCCCAGTACATATTGTCTTTTCTGCGAACGAGACATTGGATAATAATCCCGGTCCTCGAGGCGAGGAATCGCTTCATGCGTACGTGTTTCTTTGCTATCAATTACTCGGGCTAGCTCTTCCAGCGTAGGGTGTAGAAACAGCTCTCTAAGAGGAAGCTGTACCCCAAATTTCTCCTGAACTCTACTCACTAAAGCAGCAGCTTTGAGAGAATGACCGCCAAGCTCGAAGAAATGATCCTCCGCGCCAATCCCTTTAATAGAAAGGAGCTCTTGCCAAAGCAATGAAAGCTTGTATTCGGTCACATTTCTCGGAGCGATAAATTGATGCTCACTACGCTCTGCTACCTGCGGCTTAGGCAACGCTTTTCGATCAATTTTCCCTGTTGGTGTAAGCGGAATGGCATCCAGTTCCATCATATAAGTTGGAATCATAAAGGACGGAAGCATACTTCCCAAATAGTGTCGCAGCTCAGAAGCTAACGTTTCCGAAGTACCCGCATGATCAACAACGTTAGGCTCTAGTACTAGCTCGACGCTTGCAGCTATTTCACCATATGACGCTTCTTCTCGCTCAGAACGCACAACCACATACGCACATAATGCAAATTCGTCATCCGCTTCCTTAAGCGCTATTACTACCGCCTCTTTCACCCTGTTATGCCGTGCCAACTGTTGCTCGATTTCACCGATCTCAATACGATGCCCACGTATTTTCACTTGGTGGTCGCGTCTCCCAACGTATTGAAACTGTCCATTCGCAAGCCTGCGCCCAAGGTCACCTGTTCGATACATCCGCTCTCCATTTCGGAATGGATTCGGTACGAACGCTCCTTCATTCCATTCTGGATGTCCAAGATATCCACGTCCTACACCCGCACCGCCGATACAAATCTCACCAATAACTCCTTCAGGCTGCAGTGCAATATTACTGCCTAGGACAATCATGCTAGCACCCGCTATCGGTGTACCAATCGTAATAGGTTCGCCATGTGACACTTCGCAAATTGATGTCCACACTGTCGTCTCTGTCGGACCATATAAATTAAATATTCGTGCATCAGTAGCCTCTTTCAATCGATCAAGGAGCTGTACAGTTAAAGGCTCAGCTCCAATCATTAAAATGCTGAGCGATTTCATTGCACTTGCTTGGCCAACCTGGGCCACCCACCACTTAAAGCGTGATGGTGTAATTTGCAGAACATCAACCTCGTGATTTTCTAATAACTCTTGAAGTAAGAAAGCATCGTTTCGTTCCTCTTCTCCTGCGAGCACAATTCGCATACCTATCGATAGAGGCAACAGGCTCTCCACAATAAAGATATCGAAGGATACGGTTGCCATTGCTAGAATACTTTGTCCGCTAATGAATGGTATCCGATCACGGAAACCTCTCACAAAACTTGCGAGTCCGCGATGTTCGATCATCGCACCTTTTGGTCTGCCCGTTGAGCCAGATGTATACAGCACATAAGCAAGCTGGTTCGGTTCTATTACTTGTTCTAGATTAAAGCTGCGTGCATCATACATGTCGGAATCATCCAAATACCATTCCTGAACAGCGTTTTGAACACGTCTCGCATATTTCCGCTCTGTTAGAAGGAGCGACTCCCCGCAATCTTCCAACATCCAGACGATTCTTTCCTCTGGGTATGAAGGATCAATGGCAACATACGCCCCGCCCGCTTTCAAAATACTTAGAATACCGACAATAAGCTTTGGCGAGCGATCAGCCATTAGTGCAACGATACATTCAGATCCGACACCTTTATCTCGCAGCGTATGGGCGAGCCTATTGGCTTGCTCATTCAATTCCCGATATGTCAACGTTTCTGCCATGAACTGGATCGCTATCGCAGCCGGATTACACTCCGCTTGTTGCTCAATTTCGTGGAGCAAACTCACCCAATCTGATTCGCTCGTCGAATGTTCCAAGGAAGCAAGCAGCGTGTTCTTTTCCAACTCATCTAGCACTTCCAGCTGGTTAAGACTGCGCTCCATACAACCTGCCTCTGACATACCCCTTATCAGCGCACAATAATGCTTCGCCATTTTCTCCGCTGTTTCTTCTTCAAATAAGGATGTCGCATACTCCAGACTAAGATCGATTTGCTCTCCGTTTTCTACTGCTTCAAGCGTTAGGTCGAACTTACTGACACCTTGCTCAAATGGTTTCAACTGGAAGGTCAGTTCACCAACCTGTGACGTAGAACGCTCCATATTTTGCAAAATAAACATCGTATCGAATAACGGATTACGACTGTGATCTTGTGGAATATTTAGTTTTTCCACCAAATCCTCAAACGGGAACTCCTGATGCTCTAGAGCTTTCAATACTTCTTCATGCATCGCCGAAATGAATCCGCCCACGCTTTGTGATGATACAGGACGACTGCGAACCGCCACTGTATTAATGAACATGCCGATCAAGCCTTGAACATCATGATGAGCACGTCCTGCCACTGGCGTTCCTATGACAATGTCCTCTTGACCGCTATACTTACTGAGCAGAGTCGCATAAGCCGTGAGCAAAATGGTATATAGCGTAGTCCCTTTCTCTCTGGCCAACTTCCTTATTCGATTGGACAGCTCCGCATCCAGCTTGAAGTTATATTTCTTCCCTTCGTAGTTCAACATCCCCGGACGTGGTTTATCCGTAGGCAACTCAAGTACCGGCAGCTCACCTGCAAATGTCTCCAGCCAGTGGCGCTCATGCTTCGCATAAGTGTCACTCATAAGACGTTTCTCCTGCCACACTGCGTAATCGCGATACTGTACCGATAACTGCGGCAGACGATTGCCCATATACAACTCTGACAACTCCCGCACCAACAGACCTACAGATACACCATCCGTTACAATATGATGCATATCCAGTAGCAGTAGATGACACTCATCAGACAGCTCAATACATGTTGCTCTCATTAATGGCAGCTTTTCGAGATCGAACGGTCTTAGGAATTGTTCCATCATTTGTCCGATTCGTTCTTCGATCGTTGCACCCTTCAACAGACTTTCCTGCCTAATAGCCAGCTCGAACGATGTATCCGAGTGAACTCGCTGGCAGAAGTCGTCGTTAACGAAATGGAAAGTTGTTCGTAAACTTTCATGTCGTTCGATTAAAGATCGGAAAGCTCCTTCTAACCTTGCAGTATCAAGTGCACCTCTTATTTCTAATGCAAACGGTACATTATAAAGAGTCGCTTCTTCAGCAATTAATCCCATTACATATTGCCTTCTCTGAGCACGAGACATCGGATAGTACTCAAGATTCGGCTGACGCGGGATAGGTTCGTATTTCTCTAACTTGTCCCCGTCTATGATCCGGGCAAAAGAGGCTAGAGTTGGATTTAGAAATATTTCCTTCAACGGAATTTGCAGCCCAAACTCCTCTTGTATGCGGCTGATCATAGATGCCGCCTTAAGCGAATGTCCACCTAACTCAAAGAAATTGTCGCTTGCTCCGACTGCATCTTTTTGTAGTAAATGCTGCCATATTAGAGCTAACTTAACCTCAGTCTCGCCGGCTGGGGCAATATATTCTCTGCCGCCACTTTCCGATTGATCCGGTTTAGGCAGAGCTCTGCGATCTACTTTTCCAGTAGGTGTAAGTGGAATCGCACCGATCGTTAAAATGTAGGCAGGAATCATATATGTTGGCAAACCAGCACTTAAAAATTGGCGAAGCTCAGAAATCTGCAACGGGAACTCTGAATTCACTACGATATATGCACAAAGTGTGTAGTCCCCATCATTTTCCTTCATAGCTGTAACAACCGTTTCCTTCACATTTGCGTGCCGGAGCAGCTGTTGTTCCACTTCTCCAATCTCAATGCGATGTCCACGTATTTTCACTTGGTGGTCTCGCCGTCCAACGTATTGAAATTGTCCATTCGCAAGAAAACGTCCAAGGTCACCAGTTCGATACATCCGCTCGTCAGCACGGAATGGGTTTGGAACAAACGCCCCTTCATCCCATTCTGGGTGTCCGAGGTAGCCCCGACCTACGCCCGCTCCACCAATACAAATTTCACCTATAGCACCCTTCGGCTGCAATGCAAGATTATGGTTTAAAATAACCATCCCTGCACCTGCTATCGGTGTACCGATCGTTATGTTTTGACCATCTGTCACTTCACAGATTGAAGTCCACACTGTCGTCTCTGTCGGGCCATAGAGGTTAAATATCCGTGCATTGGTTGCCTCTCGCAATCTACCAAGAAGCTGCTCAGTTAGTGGTTCAGCACCAATCATTAGTATGCTGAGCGGTTTTAAAACCTCTGTTTCGCCAACTTGCGCCATCCACCATTTGAATCGTGATGGTGTAATCTGCAACACATCAACCTTTTGTTTCTCAATTAAACGTTGCAGTAAGATAGCATCATTTCGTTCTTCTTCATCAGCAAGTACTACTCGCATCCCGATTGATAGCGGGAGCAAGCTCTCCACAATAAAGATATCGAATGATACAGTTGCCATGGCTAGAATGCTTTGCCCGCCATCGAATGGTATCCGATTGCGGAAACCTTTCACGAAGCTTGCAAGCCCGCGATGTTCGATCATCGCACCTTTTGGTCTTCCCGTTGAACCGGAAGTATAGAGCACATATGCCAGCTGCTCTTGTGCTATTTCAAGATCAGGATTAGTGCTGCGAACATCATACATATCGGAATCATCCAAATACCATTCCTGAACAGCAGTACGAATTCGCCCGCTATATCTCCGCTCCGTTAGAACGAGTTGCTCTCCGCAGTCTTCCAGCATCCAGCCTATTCTTTCCTCTGGATAAGAAGGATCAATGGCGACATATGCCGCTCCCGCTTTCAAAATACCAACAATACCAACGATTAGCTGCGGTGAACGATCAGCCATTAGCGCTACGATGCGGTCTGGTCCAACACCACGACCAAGCAGCGTATGAGCAAGACGGTTAGCTCGCTCATTTAATTCGCTATACGACACCGCTTCCTCACCGAATTGAATGGCTACAGCAGCTGGTGTTTGCGCGGCTTGACGCTCAATCTCTTCCAAAATGCTTATCCAACGGGATTGCTCTGCGGCGCAGCTTCCAACATCGAACGAAGCAAGCAGCTCTTGCTGTTCATGTTCACCTAAGAGCTCCAACTGACCAATTGTCGTCTCCGTACCTCGGACACTCGTAATCTCCCGTACAATAGTGCAATAATGCTGTACCATCTGGCGTACAGTCTCCTCATTGAATAACGAAGCAGCATATTCCAAACTAACTTCAATTTGTCCTCCGTTATCGACTGCTTCGAGAGTTAAGTCAAACTTGCTGACACCTGGCTCAAACGGCTGCGGTTCGAAGGTCAAGTCCCCTGCTTCTAGAACGGAACGGTCCATATTTTGCAAAATAAACATCGTATCGAACAACGGATTCCGGCTTTGATCCTGAGCGATATCAAGCTTCTCCACCAGATCCTCAAATGGATAATGCTGATGCTCTAGTCCCTTCAATACGACATCATTTAGTTCAGTTAAATAGTCACCAACTCGCTGCTCTGCGGCTGGATAACTTCGAATAGCAACTGTATTTACGAACATGCCGATTAAACCTTCAACATCAACATGACTTCGTCCAGCTACTGGTGTGCCCACAACAATGTCCTCTTGACCACTATACTTAGCGAGTAAAACATTAAACGCTGCTAACAATACGGTATAAAGTGTTACCCCTTGCTCCCGAGCCAATGTTTGAGCGTTCCTTGTTAGCTCAGCATCAAGCGTAAAAGGGATTCTTTTCCCTTCGTAGCTCTGTACAACTGGTCGCGAACGATCCGTTGGAAGCTCCAACACGGGAAGTTCTCCCGCAAATGCAGTTAGCCAATAGGCTTCATCTGCTTCGTAAACATTCCCGTTTAGACGGCCTTCCTGCCAAATCGCGTAATCTCGATATTGTACTCGAAGCTCAGGGAGCTCATTTCCGCTATATAGCTGTGAAAGCTCCTTCACTAACACGCTAACGGATACACCATCCGTAACAATATGGTGCATGTCGAGCAGCAACAAGTGATGCTCTTCCTCAAGTGGTATAAGCCCTGCTCTTAGAAGCGGCGATCTCTCTAGATCGAACGGCTTCATAAACTGCCCCATCCACTCACTCGTTAGCACTTCTGTCCCTTTCGTAACAGCCGATTGTTGCCAATCGACCCTTACTTGTTCAAGTGTTGAATCCACTATGCTATTTTCCAGCGTAAACACTGCTTCTGCGTGAACACACTGCCTGAATTGGCCCTCGGCAAAATGGAACGTCGTACGCAAGCTCTCATGTCTTACGACTAATGATTGAATTGCTTTCTCCAACTTCACGACATTTAGCTTACCGCGGATATGCAAGGCAAAGGGAACATGGTACATCGTTGTATTCCCAGCAATCATTCCAAGCATATACTGCCTTCTCTGAGCCCGAGACATCGGATAATACGGTGCTTCTGCATGCCTCGGAATAGGTTGATGCTTCTCTACATGTTCGGAGCTAATTAATGCTGCGATTCCTTCCACTGTTGGATGCTGAAACATTTCTCGCAGCGGCACATTGACACCAAATTGCGCTTGTAGCTTATTAACTAGAGCTGCTGCCTTCAAGGAATGACCGCCAAGCTCGAAGAAGTTATCCCTCACCCCAATATGCTGCACTTGAAGCAGCTCTTCCCAGAGGATAGCAACACTTTGCTCCGTTTCATTTCGTGGTGCTATATGTTGCTCTTTGCTCCGTTCGACAGGCTGCGGTTTTGGCAGTGCCTTACGATCTACCTTACCCGTAGGTGTTAGTGGGATCGCATCGAGCGACATCAAATAAGCTGGGATCATATACGCCGGGAGACTTGCACCTAAATAGTGACGCAAATTAGATATCAGCGCAGTTGAATCCCCACTCACTACGATATATGCACACAACGCATATTCACCGTCAGCTTCTTTGGCAGCTACAACAAGGGCTTCACTCACTTGCTCATGACGCACCAGTTGCTGTTCTATATCACCGATTTCAATACGGTGTCCCCGTATTTTCACCTGATGATCGCGGCGCCCAACGTATTGGAACTCTCCATTAGCGAGTCTGCGTCCAAGGTCACCTGTTCGATACAACCGTTCACCGTCTTTGAATGGGTTTGTCACAAATGCCCCTTCATTCCACTCTGGATGACCTAAATAACCTCGTCCGACACCCGCCCCTCCAATTGCTATTTCTCCAACTATGCCTATAGGCTGCATTCGTAGATCATCACTTAGAATGACCATTCCCGCACCCGCAATAGGCGTTCCGATTGTGATGTCCTCACCGGTAGTAACTTCACATATCGATGTCCACACGGTCGTCTCTGTTGGACCATATAAGTTAAAGATTCGTGCAGCTGTCACCTCGCGCAATCGTTCAAGCAATTGCACAGTAAGCGGCTCCGCTCCGATCATTAATACACTTAATGATCTCAAAGTATCCGTCTGTCCGACTTGCGCCATCCACCACTTGAAACGTGATGGTGTAATTTGTAGAACATCAACCTTATGCCGTTCTATCAATAGTTGCAGTAAGTAAGCATCATTTCGTTCATCTTCACCAGCGAGCACAATTCTCATGCCTAATGACAGCGGCAGCAAACTTTCTACAATGAAAATATCAAAGGAAACAGTCGCCATCGCCAATACACCTTGGCCCTCAGCAAATGGTATTCGCTGAGCGAATCCTTTTACGAAGCTTGCAAGTCCACGATGCTCAATCATCGCACCCTTCGGTCTTCCGGTTGAACCAGATGTGTACAACACATAAGCAAGATGGTCTGGTTCATTTATTAATTTTGGATTAGTGCGTAAATCATCGTATAAATTCGCATCATCCAAGTACCATTCCTGGACGGCACCTGGAACTTGTCCTGCATATTTCCGTTCAGTTAAAAGAAGATGCTCCCCACAATCGTCCAGCATCCATCCGATTCGTTCCTTCGGGTAAGATGGATCAATTGCGACATAAGCTCCACCAGCCTTCAAAATACCGAGAATACCAACCAGTAAAAGCGGTGAACGATCCGCTATCAGCGCAACGATTCGTTCAGGGCCGACACCTCGATTACGAAGAGTATGGGCCAATGCGTTCGCCCGCTCATTTAGTTCACGATAACTCAACGTTTCAAAACCGTATAAAACCGCTACAGCATTTGGCATTTTGACAGCTTGCTGCTCGATTTCCTCCACAATGCTCCTCCATTGTAGTTGTCCAGTTGTTTCAGTAGTATTATTGCTCGTTACTCCTGTAACGTTGTTCGGTTCGACTATACTAATCATTTCTGTTGCTGTAATGTCGCTGCTATTGGTTTCATTATTCGTAATGCCCGTTATCGGACTCTTATTCTCGAATGCTGCAAGCAATAACTGGCGTTCGCTCGCATCTAGCAGCTCAATCTCGCCGATTGTTCCATCAGCACCTCGATCCCCTGCCATCTCCATCACGATTGTGCAATAATGCCCTGCCATCCTCTCAATCGTCTCTTCATGGAACAAGCTTGTCGCATATTCTAAGCTAAGCGAAATTCCGTCCTCGACTTCCACTGCTTCCAGCGTCAAATCGAATTTACTGACTCCTGGCTCGAATGACAGCGGCTCCAACGTTAACTCACCCGCAACTAATGCAGTGCTCTCCATATTTTGCAATATGAACATTGTATCGAATAATGGGTTGCGGCTTTGATCCTGTTCCAAGCCTAGTCGTTCCACGAGCACTTCTAGCGGATAATCCTGATGCTCTAATGCGCTAAGTACAGTAGCTTGTAGGTCCTTCACATATTGACCAACTGCAAGCTTTCTTTGCGGACGACTCCGAATGGCGACCGTATTGATGAACATACCGATTAGACCTTCAAGATCGACATGGGACCGACCAGCAACAGGTGTTCCAATGATGACATCCTCTTGTCCGCTATATTTACTAAGCAATATTGCATATGCACCAAGTAAGACGGAATAGATCGTCGATCCTTGCTCCTTAGCTAAACGATAAGCGCTCTCTGTCAGCCCTTTATCTATCGTAAACGTGTATCTTCTTCCCTCGAAGCTCTGTACTAATGGGCGGGGTTTATCTATTGGCAATTCAAGCATGGGCAATTCGCCATCAAACGTACTAAGCCAATGATGCTCATGCGCTGCCAACAGTTCCCCGCCAAGGCGCTCTTCTTGCCAAACTGCGAAATCTCGATATTGCACTCTCAGCTCAGGCAACTTGCCTCCGCTATACAGCTCAATAAGCTCTCGAACAAGTACACCCATAGATACTCCATCCGTTACGATATGGTGCATATCCACGAGCAGTATGTGTCGCTGCTCTTCCAGCTCCAATAAACCAGCACGCATTAGCGGTAAACTTCCCAATTCAAACGGGCGAATAAAACTAGACATCATTACATCCGCTAATCCATGGACTGTTCCTGCCTCAGAACTAGAAACCCATCTTGAAGATGTCATTTCATCTAATGAACATATTTCAAACTTGAACTGACCTCGTTTATGAATGACTTGCTGAAATCCATCATTCTGGTAATGGAATGTTGTACGTATACTCTCGTGCCGATTAATCAGCTCATTAAATGCTTTTTCTAGTCTAGCCACATCCAGCTTACCTTGAATTTGCAGTGTAAACGGAACGTGATACATCGTCGCTGCACCAGAAAGTAGTTGCAATACATATTGACGTCTTTGGGCACGAGACATCGGATAATAATCTCGTTCCTCTTGCCGTTCAATGAAACGAAGAGTTTTCAGTGAGGAAACACTCTCATCTTCTTCTGTATTACTTTTGGTCGCACTAACAATCCATGCTGCAATTTCTGCTACTGTTGGATGCCCAAATACAACTCTAAGCGGCAGCTCAATTCCAAACTTCTCTTCGATTCTTCCAGCAAGAACAGCCCCCTTTAATGAATGACCTCCGAGCTCAAAAAAATCATCGAAAGCTCCAACGTATTCGATGCCAAGTACATCCATCATCACTGCTGCAACATCTGACTCCAGCTTCGTCCGCGGTGCTATTGAATCCCCACTTAATCTCATCTGCTGGGAAGGTTCTGGCAGTGCTTTGCGGTCAACCTTTCCATTTGGGGTCAATGGAATTTCTTCTATCGGAATAAAGTAGGACGGAATCATATAATCTGGCAACTTATTTTTCAAAAAGCTCTTTAGTTCATGTCGCTCGACAAAGCGATTCGTAACGATATAAGCACAAATCTCCTTTTCACCCGAGTTATTCTCATGAGCTATAACAACCGCAGAATCAACGGCTTCATGCCTTTGAAGCTGCGTTCCTATTTCTCCTAGCTCAATCCGAATGCCCCGAATTTTCACTTGATGATCCATCCGCCCTAAATACATGGCATTGCCATCAGGCAACCATTTGGCAAGATCGCCAGTTCGATACATCGTACGACCAGGCTGCAACGGATGCTCTACAAACTTCGATGCTGTGAGCTCAGGTTTATTGAGATAGCCGAGTGCCAAGCCGTTTCCAGAAATACAAAGCTCACCAGGTGCTCCAAGCGGTGCAGGTTTATCACCGTAACCCAAAATATGAATATCTACGCCATGCATCGGTCCACCAATCGGTACGTTAACCCCTATCGGAGCACCAGAACGATACAAATACATATTCGAGCACACCGTTGCTTCTGTTGGACCATATCCATTTACAATTTGTATAGCTGGATTCAATCGAACAAACATCTCAAGCGTCTCGTCCCTAATTGGTTCAACACCTACGAGCATTTTGTTAAGACGTAAATTATTACCCGCATTTCTTAAAGCATCTGCTACTTCCTTCAGTAGCATTGGCGGCAGATAAGCAGATGTAATACCTTCCTCCACGATGACAGAAGCGAGCTTTCTAGCATCCAGCAATTGCGGCTCTGGATATAGAACGACACACGCTCCAAACATTAACGGCATAAATAATTCACTTACGCTAACATCAAATGCTATGTTAGTTAAGCTCAAGCATCGATCATGCTCATCATATTTCCCATCGTAAAATTCTCTTAATGAATAACCGAAGTTAAAGAAACTGCGATGCGGCACCATAACTCCTTTTGGTTCACCTGTCGATCCAGATGTGTAAATTACGTACATCAAATCGTCAGGAGAGGAATTTACTACAACATTGTTAATCTCATTTCCTTCAAGATAACCATCATCGGTTAACAAAATCTGTTGAAGTGATGATGCCGAATCGATGTCTGCTTGGAAGCGATCAGTAAGCAACAATAATGCTCCGCTATCCGCCAACATATATTGAATACGCTCCTGCGGGTAATTAGGATCGATAGGCATGTATGCTCCGCCCGCTTTCATAATTGCAAGCATACCTGTCAGCATTGGAATAGATCGTTCCGCCAGCAAGCCAATAATGGAGTGCCGTACTGCTCCACTGTCCTGCAACTTACGGGCGAGTATGTTCACATGCTCATTGAGCTCTCGGTAGGAAACTGACTGACCTCTGCAACTTACAGCTACTGCATCCGGAACTCGCTTCACTTGCTCCTCAAAGCAATGATGAATGCTCTTTGGTTCAGGAAATGAAGCTTCACGGCTTCCAAATTCATATAAAAGCTGATCATAATCTTCAGAAGAGAATATCTCACTTTCACCAAGCGTTTGCTCGGGATTGATCGTCACATTTTTAAGTAATGAAATATAATGCTCTACTATCTTTTGCACCGTCTTTAATTGGAAAAGATCCGTACAATATTCGACTACAAGTCTAATACTGCCATCGGATTGCTCAACGGCTTGAATCATCAAATCATATTTGGCTGTACCATGAGGAAATCTTTCATGTCTATACGTTAATGCTTGTCCAGAATAATCAGGAATGTGCAAATTTTGCATAATAAACATCGTATCAAAGAGCGGATTGCGACTTAAATCACGTCTATCCATATGCAATGCAAGCTCTTCAAACGGATAGTCCGCATTTTCGTAAGCTCTAAGCGCCGTTTCTTTCACTTCCGCGAGAAATTGAAGATACGGCTTATTTACTTCAGGATAGCTTCGAAGCACTAGCGTGCCGACAAACATTCCGACTAGTGACTCTACTTCCCGATTAACACGACCACTAATCGGTGTGCCTACAGCAATGTCTTCACTTCCGGTATATTTTGCAAGTAACGTGTAATAAGCAGATAGCAGCACCATAAATAAAGTAGACTCATTTGATTGCGCAAGACTACGAATGGAATCGCCCAGTTCAGCATCTATATAAAGATCGAACGTATCACCGTGGTTGCTCTTAATTGGTGGACGCGGAAAGTCGGCAGGGAGCTCCAATACAGGCCATTCTCCTTTGCATTGCTGGTGCCAATATTGCTTCTGTAACTCCATTTGCTCCGTTAGCAGTTGATCCCCTTGCCAAGCCGCAAAATCTCTATATTGCAACTGAAGCGGCTGGAGCGTTTCTCCACGATATAACATGATGAGCTCATGAAGAAGAATACCTGCCGACATCCCGTCGGAGACAATATGATGCATATCCAAATAGAGGACGTGCTTCGTCTTATGTATTGTAAGTAAAGCTGCTCGAAGCAATGGTGCCACATGGAGATCAAACGGTGTGTACAAGCTCTGCAACATCTCTTGTATATTTTCCTCTGCAATCTCTATCCTAATAAGCTTTATATCTGCCTTCTGACTTATAAACTGTCGGATTTCACCTTCTACTACAGTGAAAGAAGTACGAAGCATTTCATGCCTCTCTACTAAAGCATGTATGACTTCTTCTAACCTTTCAGCATTAATTTCCCCCTCTATATGCAACAATTCAGGCAAGTTATAGCTTTTATCTCCTGGAAAAGCTTGTTGTTGTAAATACATGCGCCGCTGCGGAGAAGAAATTGTATAATGAGCCTGCTCCTCAATGGCTGGAATGACAACAATGTCTTTACCTTTTGACTCCCCGCCTTCTACTCGCCGTTTCTCTATGACATGGGCAAACTGACGAAGCGTCGATTGTGCGAGAAGATCGAGCACCTCTACCCGAACTTTCCATCGCTCGCTCAACAGATTAACGATTCGGAGTGCAAGAATGGAGTCGCCGCCAAGCCCATAAAAATTCGATGTGCTATAGAGCTCCTTATAACCAAGCAGCTCACCCCATGTATCGGCAACACTTTGCTCTACTTCTGACCGACAATCGTCCAATAGCAACACGTTACTACTGGTTGTAGCGACTGCCGCCTTGATCCCAAGCCTACTTGTCCAGCTTGCGAATGCTGCTTGCATCTCACTACGCAGCTCAGCCTGAAGTTCATCTCCAACATTGCCATTTAACAACATCTCTTCTAATACGGATAATGGCGTTCCAAATGAAAGAGTAGTCTGCGACGCAGATTCTTCAACCCAGCATGAATAATGATCGAACATATAAACAGGAAGCGGAGTTCTTCTTCGTACTTCTCTACTGTAAAGCTGCCTCCAATCCACCTTCGCACCAAACACATAATGCTTCGCTAAATGTAGAGATGCTTCATAGGCCACTTCTCCGCTATACGCTGCTTTATCAAGGAATTCAGACATCATTCCATCATCCGCTGCACTTGGAATCATTCCTGCATCTTCTCCGAAAAACACATTCGTTGCAGTTGACCCTTGCAGCTGATCTACATCAAGATTTCTCAACATGTTTTGAAGCTCATTCATGCTACTAATAACGACAGCTAGACGATAGCGATAATGACCACGTCCCGTCGCTGCCGTATAACACATATCTCTCAAATTCGACTGATCTGCATGGTCTATTAGCCACTCTTTGTAGGCTGATAGAGAGCGTTGCAATGCTGATTTGCTTTGGGCAGACAAAATAAATATAGCTGTTTCTTTCCTTTTTATTATGCTATCAGAATTACTATATTCCGCATCCTGGCTCTCACTCGCCCAATCGTCGCTGCTAGCTACAGTTGCTGGTGCTTCTTCGAGAATGATATGACAATTCGTTCCGCTCATCCCAAAAGCACTTATTCCACATCTGCGGGGACCGTCCTCATTGCTCCAATCCGTCAACGTATTGTTGACATACACGGGCGATTCGATAAATGAGATTTTGCGATTAGGATTACGATAATGCAGCGTTGGAGGAAGTTGCTTGTTCATAAGAGAAAGAACACCCTTCAACAAACCGACGATACCAGCGGCATGATCCAGGTGACCAATATTGCTTTTGACGGAGCCAATGGCACAAAACTGCTTTTTGTCGGTATAGCGGCTGAACGCCCTTGTAATACCATCTATTTCAATAGGATCTCCTAAGGAGGTTCCTGTTCCATGCGCCTCTAAGTACGTGATCGTCTCTGGATCAATACCAGCATCCTCCCAAGCACGTACGATGACATCTTCCTGCGCCAATGCATTAGGCGCAGTAATGCCGACGGAACTGCCATCTTGATTCATAGCACTCCCTTTAATGACACCATAAACATAATCCCCATCCTGCAAAGCCTTCGAAAGTGGCTTGAGCAATAGAGCAACAACACCATCTCCGATTCCTGTTCCATCCGAGGAATCATCGAACGTCTTCGCACGGTTATCGCTAGATTCGATGCCTAACCTGATACCGATATCGATAGGAAGCAAATTCAACTTCACACTACCCGCAATTGCAGCATCACATTCACCACTGCGAATAGATTGGCAAGCTAGATGAACCGCTACAAGCGAGGAAGAACATGCTGTATCAACGCTAATAGCTGGACCGCGCAGGTTCAATAAATAGGAGATGCGACTTGCAATCATCGAGCTTAAATTACCCGGCGCAGCCATAGCTAACGCCCCAGGATTAACGGTTTCAATTATTCGTTTATAATCATGCAATGCATCAGCATTATGACCGATAAACACGCCCGTTCTAGATCCATGAAGAGCTTCCCCTCCATAACCGCCATCCTCCAGCGCATTCCAAGCCGTCTGAAGGAACAATCGTTGGTTTGGACTCATTAAAGAAGCTTCTTTCGGTGACAAGCGAAAAAAAGAATAATCAAAGGAGGAGATATCCTCCAAATATGCACCATCGAATATAGAGATCGTTTCATGCATTTGCTTCAACCTGCGCAAATAAGGCTCGAGCTCTCGTTGCCGAGTTTCTGGAAACGTATCTACGCAGTCCACACCTTCACGCAGCAATTTCCAAAATTGCTCCTGTGTGTCCGACTTTGGAAGCTTCGCGGAAATGCCGACGATTGCGATTTCATGTTGAGCGGTTTCCATAACTCCGCCGCTAACCTTTTCCGATTCACGTTCCTCATCTTTAGACTCCAACAAATCCAATTGAAACATGCCGCTTACCCCTCCTTAGCTCTGTTTTGCAGTTTTCAGTTCCGTTACTGCCGTAAGAGTATACATACCTCTAATCATGGCGTATACATGTGCAAGTATTGCAGCCCCACTAACAATTGTAAGAATGAGCAGCATGTCCGATGGCCACTCTTTGATGAACGAAGAAACAACATACAAGGTAGCTGTACTGAGGATATGTGCAATTAATGATGACCACAATGATCCCGAAGTTACTCGAATAATGCCATAAATGACAGCTCCAAGTGCTGCAAAAAGACCAACCGTAACATTCATCAGTACAACTCCGAACAATATTGCCTGAAACAGTACCGACAACAATACGTTGAAACGTGTACGGAATACATGAAGCAACATTCCTCGGAATAACCATTCTTCTAATAGTGAACCAAGCAAGAGGCTGCCTAATACAAACACGAGAAAGCTTTCCCCGCCCGTTACAAAGCTCACTAATCCCGAAATCTCCGGGAAACCTTCCTTCATCCAGGGCAACTGTGTAAATACGGCAATGAAAAGACCTAACCATATGCCAGCTCCCGCACTGACAGTTAGTGAATTCGGGCGTTGAAACCCTAGATCACGGAAGCTAATTTTTTGAAGGCGTAGCAGTGGAATAAATAGAGCCAACACAATTGTGTTAGCTACGATGAGTAACGAAGCAGGATTATCCGCAAGCCAAGCATGAAACCCTTTATGGGTGATCCACCCATAAAGTGCTTCATTTGTTAACAGAACAACTCCCGCATAAATGATCAAATAAAGGAGCGCTTTTGCTATTACGATTATTATTTTCAAGCTTGAACCCCCTGGTGACGAGGCAGTGTCTTCCGACGATGATGATTAGCCCAATAAAGGCCACAGCCAATAATAAGAGCAGATATCGCCATAATTACACCCAAAACATCTACATTGCTTATTTTGGGACCATGATGCCAAAGGATGTATTGAAGTCCCTGACAAGCAACTTGTGCAGCAATCGGCGCCCAGATGGAATCAAACCATACATACAATATTGCAAAGATAACAGCTCCGAGAAACCCGTATAGTGTAAGTGGAATATCCAAGAAGAAAAACAATACGCCATACAAAACACCTTGAAGGATAATAGCGACCGCAAGCGGGAGTACCCTTCTAAATTCGTTAAGAAGCATGCCTCTAAACAATGTTTCCTTATAAATATTGCCTAGCAGTAAGAACACAAGAAATACGTACCATTCCGCTCTATTCAAGTAGTCAAACAACTCACGGAATTTATACTGGTCGGATTGAATGACTGGTAATTGTGAAAAAGCGAATGTAAATAACCCGGCTCCAATACCAACCAACAGGGCAATCGA
Source organism: Paenibacillus sp. L3-i20 (assembly GCF_022180385.2). Lineage (GTDB taxonomy): Bacteria > Bacillota > Bacilli > Paenibacillales > Paenibacillaceae > Pristimantibacillus. Next base: position 2,470,373 of record NZ_BQME02000001.1, on the reverse strand, counting down.
CACTGCTTTGCTATCCATTCTGTGGAATCGAGCTTCTTTAAACAGGCTTTGCTTATAGATCAATCTAAACGCAATATACATTAGAGGAAGTCCGATAATATCGTTGAGAATAATTACAACTAACGTGTTTTGCTGAAACCACGTGCTGAGTGGATAGATGTAATCAAAAAACAACTTATTTACAGTAAAAAACCAAGCGAAATAAATGCCTATAATGAGCGCAATACGCCCTAACGCCATTCCCCAACGTCTCATCTTATATCCCTTTTTCTGCCGTGTTCGGCTTTACTTGAATGGAATGACCAGCAACTTTCGTTCCTCTAAGCCATACAAACCACGTTGCCCCTAATAGGAAGAGCAAACTAATCGCAGTAAGGATATACAGCATAGGCTCACCCAATTTATTGAGAACCTCGTAGAAACCAGCATCCTTCAAAATAAAGATGAGACTCATCGCAGTCGTTTGGACGATAATTGGCGCCCAGAGTGTTGCGATTCGAATATACAAAATGGCGTAGATAATTCCTGAACCGAGGCCAATAAACGACAAGCTAAGGCTCGGTTGGAAATAAGCGTAGAGCAGTGCTTGCAAAATAAGTGCCCCAAACACTGGCATAACTGAACGTAATTGTCCGAATATTAATCCACGGAATAATATTTCCTCGTAGATCGGGGCAATAAGCCCCGCCCCGAGAATAACGTAAAAAATAGAATCGCCACGAATAAGGTCTTCTACTAAAAACGGAATCGATGGGAAATTCCGTGCAATAATATCAATTTCCATAAGTCCAATGCTGAATAAACAACCAGCAACACCCATTGCAAACATAAGACAAGCGTCCTTCAATGCAATTCGTTTAAAACCGCTAGCTTGAAACAAGGTTTGTTTATTTTCCGGCCATAGACTTCGCTTAATCCGGAACATCAACATGTAAACGAGCACAATAGCCGTGAAGAGCACTGCAAAAAACATTGCTGGGTTAATATCAAGAAACTTGGCGAAGCTGGCCGTAAATTCGTAATCATAGGTTGAGCGAAGTAAATAAAGAAAGGCGTAAAAGACACCGAGATAAATAGCGATATTCCCAAGCATGAACAAGATTTTTTTCACCGTGCTGCCCCTTTGCATCCTAAATTCTCCTCCTATTTGCCACTTACTCCAGACTTCGCCGACTCATGAAACTGGTGAACAGCCATCCGAATCAGCTTGACGTAACTTTCCGCCCAGCCCTTTACTTTTTCCTTATTCAAGCGACGTGCATTAAATTCAATTAGTGCAGTAACGTCTCTTTTCGTTCCAGATTGCCCTCCCGTAGTTAACGTCAGGACAAAATCAAACACTTGCAACAATTCCCCACCAGCAACAGGCATCTGTGACCTTGCACTATTCACAAAAAGCGGCGCCAATGTGTTACTATCCCGTTGAAGCCTAATTTGCTGCCAGTCGTACATTTCATTGCCATCATTTTCACCCCAAATTGATGCAGCAGAGCGCAAAAGATCTCCAAACTCTTTTACAGCACCAAAATCGATTACTAGCGGTGAAAATTTCCCGTTAGATCCCGCAACTGGAAGTCGAATATCATTAATTCCGGATTGTTGCTTCCAACTCAAGGCATATAATGCCAATGCTACATTTTCAACCGAAACTGATTGTGCAGCTGCCATTTCTACTAAACCTTCTGCCACATCTCCATCTAGTGAAAGTTGGAACGAACCCATTCGTTGTGCGGTATATTCAGCTTGAAAGTAGCTGACAGACATTGGTATCCCGCTCCATGCCCAGGTCCGAGATGCATCTGTCCTCGAACCCATATATTCCGCCAGCTTCGAAATTGTTGGATAGTTGAATAGATCCGTTACTTTCAATACACCAGGATATAGCTCATCTAGACGCTGATGGGCTCGGATGAGCAGGAGTGATTCCCCACCGACATCAAAAAAGTTATGATGTATGCCAATTTCTGCGAGGTTCAACAGCTCTCGCCAGATCGCAGCGATTGCCAATTCCGTCTCGCTGGATGCTGCTACGTATTGCACGCCTGTATTCATCGTATCGCTTGGTGCAGGCAACGCCTTCCGATCAACCTTGCCATTAGGTGACAACGGCATCTCAGTTAACTCCACAAAAGCAGCAGGAATCATATAATCGGGAAGAGATTTTGTCAGATGCAAGCGCAGCTCGGTAACCGTTACAGCTTCGTTAGCAACGATGTATGCACACAGCATCGCAGATTCCCTGTTCATTGCCTCGCGCATCACAACAACCGCTTCCTTCACTCTTTCATGAGCGATGATCGCATGTTCGATTTCACCACATTCAATACGGAAACCTCGCAATTTCACCTGATGATCGATACGACCCAAATATTCGATGTTGCCGTCTGGAAGCCATTTCGCTAGATCACCAGTTCGGTACATCACGCTGCCTGCTTCGAACGGATTGTCTACAAACCGATCCGCTGTCAGATCTGGCCGACCCAAGTACCCTCTCGCCAAACCTACACCAGCGATGCACAACTCACCTGCGACACCTATCGGCTGTAAGCGCATTGCATCATTTATGATGTATAAGGAAATGTTGTCGATAGGTTTACCGATAGGTAAACTTGTCATCGTCCCGAGCTCGTTGCAATCGTAATAAGACACGTCAACCGTCGCTTCGGTCGGTCCGTACAAGTTCACCAGCCTTGCACCAAACGGTTCTTCTAACTTGCTCTTGAAACGTTTAGCCTGATTAATCGTTAATGCTTCTCCACTTGCAAAAACTGTACGTAAACTATCCAGCCTTGCCGTTAATAAACTAGGATGCTCTAGAAATAAATGAAGCATCGATGGGACAAAATGCATCGTTGTCACTGAATGCTGAGCAATTGATGCGGCAATGATGCTTGGGTCCCTCTCTCCTCCAGGAGGAAGCAGACTTACCCTCGCACCAACGAAACTCCACCAAAACAGCTCCCAGACTGATACGTCGAACGTGAATGGTGTTTTTTGCAAAATCACATCCTGCATATCAAGCACATATTTGCCCTGCATCCACATTATCCGATTCACGACAGAATGATGTTCGATCATAACGCCTTTGGGCTGGCCAGTGGAGCCAGATGTATACAGTACATAAGCTAAATTTCGCGAGTTATGAATCTTCTCCACTGTCGTCCCATCCCGCTCACCATCTACTGCTCCCATTACATCTAGCCACTCAGCGGTCGCACCTAACCCGAAGGAATCTGAACTATTAGTTAGAACGATTTCCGCTCCCGAATCCTCGATCATATACAAAATGCGCTCTTTTGGAAGCTGAGGTGAAATTGGCATGTACGCTGCTCCAGCCTTCAACACACCATAGATTGCAATGAGCATCTCTACTGAACGCTCCATCATAATGGCGACAATGGCTTCACAACCTGTCCCGCGCTTTCGAAGCACTCTAGCCAGACGGTTGCTTTTCTCATTCAATTCGCCATATGACATCTCACCCGATTCATGTAGAACAGCAACCGTATGTGGTATCCATTCCGCTTGCGCCTCCAAATAACGTTCGATCGTCATGCTGCTAGGGTAAGGAGTAGTCGTATCATTTAATGCTGCGATTTGACTCGTTTCCTCTTCTATAGACAGCAGGTTAACATCTCGAAGCAATGTATTCGCATTTCCTACTGCTGTCTCAACTATGCGAACGTATCCATTTACCATTCGACCAATACTTTCAAAATCGAATAGTGCTGTCGCATACTCTACCGTAATATCCATACCATTACCGCGCTGTGCCAGCTCAAATGTAAGGTCCAACTTGGAAACAGCATTTGTCATCTGTATCGTCTCAAAGCGTAAATTATCGGTTTCTGTTTTTGGCGGCTCCATATTTTGCAAAACAAACATCGTATCGAAAATTGGATTGCGGCTGAGGTCGCGTGTTACATCGAGTGAACTGACAATATGCTCAAAAGGGAGCATGCTATTGTCTAGAGTACCTAGCACATTTCCCTTTAACTCCTCCGCAAATTGCTGGAACGTTCGCTCCCCAGAGAGCTCGCTTCGAATAGCAACCGTGTTGACGAACATCCCTACTAACGGTTCCGTACTCGGATGGAATCTTCCACCTACCGGTGTGCCAACGATAATATCCTCTTGTCCAGTCAGCTTATAAAGCAGTACATGGTAGCATGCTAGCAATATATGATAGGATGTTAGACCAGTTTGAAGCGCAAGTCGTTCAACTTTATTCAGCAATGATGGAGGAAGTGAGCTTATGAGCTTATTACCCTCAAAGCTATGCTCCGCAGGACGTTGCCTATCAGTCGGCAGATTCAGGAGTGGCAGCGTTCCTCCCAGAACTTCCTTCCAGTAGCGTTCTTCACGATTCCGTGCTTCACTCTTCATCCAATCCTGCTGCCATACAGCAACATCCTTGTATTGAATTGAAAGAGCTCGAAGCTCTACTCCTTCGTACAAAGCAATAAAGTCGCTAGCCAATACGGACATCGATATGCCATCTGATACGATATGATGCATGTCGAGCAGCAGCATATGATCCTGAATGCCATCGGTCATAAGGGAAGCTCGAAGCAGCGGCGCTTGGCCTAGATCAAATGGAATAACAAAGCCTTCTAACCATTCCGTTCCATCTATTCGATCTGTCCTTCTTATGCTTGCCTGCAAGGCAAAATGCTCATGTATATGCTGCACTGGCACACCGCTTTGCCATTCGAAACTTGTTCGAAGCGGCTCATGTCGGTCAACTAGTCCTTGCAGTGCAAGCTGCAATCGCTCAACGTCTAGCTCTCCGCTTATTCTGAGTGCGAGCGGAAGATTATATGTCGTACCTTCCGGATTCATATGATGCAGGACAAACAATCTATTCTGCGCCAGTGACAATGGATAATGAGCTTGCTCACTCGCTTTTCGAATAACTACAGCCCTTTTCCTAGGAGCCGCTTCGATGAAAGCTGCCATCTCCTCAAGGACCGGATAAGCAAAAACATCCTTTAACGAAAAGGCTATCTCTAACTTCTGCTCTACTGCACCAGCAAGCTGAGCTGCGCGAAGTGAATGTCCGCCAAGCTGGAAGAAATGATCGGAAGCACTTGGCTCCGGAACGCCAAGCACAGCTCGCCATAGCTCAGATAGCACTTTTTCCGTCACGCTGCTAGGCTCTCTTCCACTTGCTGATTCAGCAAACTGCGGCTGTGGAAGTCGGTTGCGATCGGTCTTGCCGCTTGCATTAAGTGGTAGCGCCTCCATAATGACGAACAGCGATGGAACCATGTATTCGGGCAGCTTGCGCTTTAGCGAATCCTTCAGTTCTCGTTCATCTAATGAACTCCGGGTTGCAAGGTAAGCACATAATACTTCATCCCCTGCACGATCCTTGACCGCCACGACTACAGCATCAGAAATTGCATCCATCTGTAATAACTCGTGTTCGATTTCACCACATTCGATACGTAGTCCTCTGATCTTAACTTGATAGTCGAGTCTCCCCAAATATTCGATTGTGCCATCAGGAAGCCATCTTGCGCGATCCCCCGTCAAATACATGCGCTCGCCCTGTAGGAAAGGATCATCAACAAACTTCTCGTTCGTTAACTCCTCACGATTCAAATAACCTCTTGCTAGACCTACTCCAGCAATGCATAACTCTCCAGTCATGCCAATAGGCTGAAGTCTGCGCTTCTCATCCACAATATAAAGTCTTATGTTATGAATCGGTGATCCGATAGGCACAGAGCCTTCCGTATAACGAGCGCAGTCATAGTAGCTGACATCAACTGTTGCTTCCGTTGGACCATATAGATTAATAAGCTTTGTATCCGCTTCTCCATCGATGAGCAATTGATAAAACTGGGTTACATGTGCTGGCTTAAGTGCTTCTCCGCTCGTAAATATGTAACGCATGCTGCTGAATATACCCTCTGGGTTTGCTGCAGCTCTCTTCGCATTGTCCGCTTCCCCAGCGTATTGCAGAAACACGCCCAACATCGATGGAACGAAGTGCATAACGGTTACACCTTGCTCCTTCATCGCCCTCAGCATGACTTGCGGTTCCTTCTCACCATGCGGGTCTAGTAAATAAACAGAAGCACCGATGAAGCTCCACCAGAACAATTCCCATACCGATACATCGAATGTAACTGGTGTCTTTTGCAAAATGACATCCTGCTCGTCAATCGGATACGCTGTTTGCATCCAATTCAAGCGATTGATGACTGCTCCGTGCTCGATCATTACCCCTTTGGGCTTGCCCGTAGAACCAGAAGTATAAATGACATAAGCTAAATTATTCGGACCAGCAACAGGCACAAGTAGCGAGCCATTATCAGTCGTCAATGAACCATTAGCTGAATGCCCTGCTTCTCCATGCTTATCTAAATGATCAAGAACGATAAGTTCACCTTCGAACGGAAGGTTATTCTGCCACTTCTGCTCCGTACATAATAGAGTTGCACCACAATCGTCCAAAATATAGCGAATACGATCTTCCGGGAACTCTGGATCGATCGGTAAATAAGCTCCTCCGGCTTTCAAAATGCCCATAATACCGATCATCATCGAAAATGAGCGCTGCGCTGCAATTGGTACGATGGTATCTGCGCAAACTCCCTTAGACCGAAGGAGTAAAGCAAGCTGGTTCGCACGATCATTGAACTGACCGTAAGTAAGCGTCCCTTCACTTCCTCGCACAGCAATACGATCTGGTGTCTTGCTCGCCTGCAGCTCGAACCAACTATGGATCGTTTGGTCCTTCGGAAAGTCATGTGCAGTCTCATTCCATTTCGTAAGAATGAGAGACTCCTCCTGCTTCGTTAACAACGCTATCGTTGCACATTCCAAAGCGGGATCGCCCGCTGCTTGCTCTAGCAAATGTAGCCATCGCTCCGCCAGTTGCTCCATTGTGCTCTTTTGGAACAGACGGGTATTGAACTCAAGTTCGCAACGAAGCCCTCTTTCACCTAGAAGATACAGGTCTAGCTTGAAATCCAGCTTAGACGTTGTATTTCGGCCAATTGTAACTGGCTGAACTCCCCATGCTTTACCTTTATCCTCAAAATCATCTTCGAATTGGTTGTGCAGAATTAGCATCGTATCAAATAAAGCATTCCTCGAAGGATCAAACGAAAGCTGTGCCGCTTCCAACATCTTGTCGAAGGAAGCATCCTGATGCTCGTAAGCGTTTAGCAAATGATGGTGTGTTTCTTTTGCAAATTGTGCAAAGGTTGTTTCGCCATTAACGGTAAGCCGAATAGGTAGGAAGTTGTTGAACATACCTACCATTTTTTCCGTATCAGGATGAGTTCTTCCCGCCGTCAAAGCCCCAATAACTAGTTCATTCTGCTCCGAATACTTCTGCAAAAGTAAAGCATAAGAAGCAAATAATAAACTGTTTAAACTTAGTCCCATCGTATTCGACAACTCTTGTAAACGAGCTGTAAGTGCCGGGGACAACGGAAACGTAATCGTTTCTCCACCGAAAGATTGACGATCTCCCCGTGGATAATCAAGCGGCATATTTAACAATGGGAGTGGTCCAGCTAGTTGCTCACTCCAATACTGATTGCTAGCAACCATCCGTTTCGTTTCTTCTTGCGAAGCACGCCATGCCGAATAGTCCTTATATTGAACGAATGACCCCTCAATTGAGGCCCCCTTTAGAACTTGGGCTAGCTGCTCTATGATGAGTCCCATGGATATACCATCAGCAGCGATATGATGCACATTTAGAAACAGATAGCTCGTCCCCGCTACACTTCTAACGAGAAGCGCATCGAGCATGGGCGCCTTGTGTAAAGGCAACGGCTGAACAAAAGCTGCAAAGAGCTCCTTTAGGTCAGCTTCCTCATCAGCTACATCACTTACATTACTTACTTCACTGAGCTTAAAGGTAACCTCTTCATGCACAATTTGACGTACTTCACCATCAATGAGATGAATAAATGTTCTTAGCGGCTCATGGCAATTAATTATGGTTAGTAGTGCTCTCTCAAGCTCTTCATGACTAACAGGCTTAGTCAATTGCAGAGCAAGAGGAACATGGTACGCAATGCCGACATCACCAAACTGTTCAATTAAGTAGATTCTCTGCTGAGCTGGGCTAATCGGATAGGAGATGGCATTAGAAATGGGAATAATCGGCTCATAACTTTCAGTTACGGCCTTATCCATCCATTCAGCCTGTTCTCTTACTGTAGGCCGTTCGAAAATTGCCTTAATCGGCATTCTAACTCCACATTGCTTATAAAGCTCAGATACTAACACTGAAGCTTTAAGCGAATGTCCACCATGTTCGAAGAAATGATCGCAAGCTCCGACCCGCTCTACCCTCAGTACTTCTTGCCAAATTGCAGCAATCTTGACCTCTGTAGAAGTTGCAGGTACAACATAAGACGCAGACTTCCATGCACCATATGCGGCGAAATCAGGTTCTGGTAGCGCTTTCTTATCTATCTTTCCGTTCGAAGTTAGCGGAAGCTTCTCCAGCCTGACGATCGTTGCAGGTATCATAAATGACGGTAGTTTACTACCCAATTCTCCTCGCAGTTTATCCGCTGACAACTCACCATCCGCCACAATGTATGCACATAACAGCGGATCATTATCCCTATGCTTCAAAGCGACAAGCGCCTCTCTAACTCCTTCGCATTGGAGCAACTTGCTTTCAATTTCACCAAGCTCAATTCGGAAACCGCGCAGCTTCACTTGTGAATCTCTTCGGTCAAGAAACTCTAAGTTACCGTCCGGCATCCATCGCACTAGATCGCCTGTTTTGTAAATAAGCTCACCTTCCCAGAATGGGTGTGGAACGAATTTATCAGACGTCATATGTGGTAGATTTAAGTAACCAGCAGCCAAGCCATCACCAGCAATACATAACTCTCCACCTACAAGAACAGGGAGAAGCCGACCCTTATCATCCAAAATGATTGCTTCCGAATGTCCGATTGGCCTGCCGATTGGAATAACTGTGGCATCCCGATCAAGTGTCATAATAGGATAACAAGTTGCAAACACGGTTGTTTCCGTTGGACCGTAAACATGCAATAATACACCTGGGCCAAGCGCCAGAAAGGCTGTTCTAACATGGGATACAGATGCACGCTCACCGCCGAATAACACATGCCGAACGGACGACAGCTCCTGAAGACCATGATCAACTAATGTATTGAACAGCGCTGTCGTTGCAAAGAAAACAGTGACACCTTGTTTAACAATAAGCTCAAGTAAGGCATGAACATCCAGCACGTCAACCTCACCCGGCATAACAAGCTTCGCACCATTTAGCAACGCACCGAACAAATCAAATGTAGAACCATCGAAAGCATAGTTAGAAAGTTGTAGCAGTGCATCTTCTTCTGTCAGTTGAATGTAGTCTGTATCCACTGCCACTCGTATTACATTGCGATGCGTTGTAATTATCCCTTTTGGCTGTCCTGTCGAGCCTGATGTGTACATGATATAAGCCGGATCAGTAGCAACTGCCTGTGAGGGCAAATTAGAGATATCCTCCTTCAGCCATTCCTCTCGACTTGCGTCCATATCAATCACTTCAACAGATAGCGACATTCCGCTAACGAGCTCACGACATATCTCTGCTGTTGATCCGCAAGCTAGTAGAACAGCAGCACCACTATCCTGCAGCATGAAGCGAATACGCTCCGCTGGATATTGAGGAGAGATAGGCACATAAGCAGATCCTGTTTTCAAGGTGGCAATGATAGCGACAGGAATTGCTATCGATCGTGACAGCACAAGTGCAACACGTGAACTTGGATGTACACCATGACGAAGCAGCAAATGCGCCAGTCTATTCGCCTCTTCATTTAGCTCCAGATAGGTCATCACATCGTTGTTGAATACTACAGCAGGAAGATGTGGAGTCCGATTGGCTTGTTGTTCGAATAATTGACTCAGCGTTATATCCCTCGGATATCCCGTTCGAGAAGCCGTTCCTAACTCTTTAAGCAATTCCATCTCTGCTAAATCATGCAATTCAACCTCAGCAAGCGGCATTTCCGAATACCGAACGATATTTCGTGCTAATGTTACATAATGGCGAGCGAGCTGGCGTATAGTTGACGAACTATACAAGTCCAACGAGAACTCAACGGATACAGCAATTCCGTCCTCTTTCTCCACACACTCCCACGTCATGTCGAATTTAGCTGATCCCGTATCCATCGGTACAGATCGGAACGTAACATCCTTCGCTCTGAAATGAGGCAGCTCCATATTTTGCAAAGTAAATACGGTATCGAATAATGGATTGCGTCCATATTCCAACTTCGTCCCTGCAAGCTCTACAATTTCTTCATACGGAATATCCTGATTTCCAAGCGAATCCAGCACTTTAGCACTGACTTGGCTCATCCACTCGGACAAAGGCATCTCGTTATTTCCCTGTAGCCTGAGGGGAACCATGTTCACGAACAGTCCGACAATTTGTCCCATCTCTGCACGGGTTCTACGTGCTGCTGCAGTACCAATTACAACATCCTGAGCACCTGTATATTTGGACACTAATGCGTAATAGATTCCGATTAAAACCGTATATAAAGTGCCTCCAGTGCGTGAAGCGAGTTCCTTAAGCTCCGCTGTGAGGTCTCTATCCAATTCAAATCGTTCTATCTCTCCACGATAGCTGGCATTAAGTGGTCTAGAGAAATCGGAAGGTATGTTCACTACCGGCGCACCATCTTGGAACTGCTCCAGCCAATAGGAACGTTGTCGCTCCATACGATTCGAATGTTTCGTCCTTTCTTCCCAGCCGACGATATCAACGAATTGCAGCGGCAATGGTGGAAGTTTCTTGCCATCGTATAGGTCAACAAATTCACCTATGAGTAGTCCCATAGAGGTGCCGTCCGTAATGAGATGATGCATATCGAACAATATAAGGTGACGATCCTGCCCCAATGAAACCAGCTCCACTCGGAAGAGTGGAGCTTTCTCAATGTCGAATGGTTTTAGAAACGAGATCTGTCTGTCCAACAATTTATCTTCTGAACACTGACTTCCGTCAAAGTAGCCTATCGGCAACGAAACTTCCTCAGCTATCGTTTGCCGGACTCCATCCTCCGTCATCACAAATGAGGTTCTTAGAGCATCGTGGCGCTCAATTAGATTCCGCCAAGCTTGCTCAAACTTCTCCTGATCGAGTTCACCCTCTACGTGAATGGAATGCGGGAGATGATAACTTAGCAACCCGGGATTCATTTCTTCTAAAACAAACAATCTCTTCTGAGCTGAGGAAGCCATGTAGTTTTCCATAGATGGCAACTTCTCAATTCGCTGGCTTCTTAGTGGTATTGAGGTATTCTCACTTATTGACTTATCAATAAAAGCTGCCAACGTTCGGATCGTCGTATGCCTAAATAAATCCCCCAGTGTGATATCTGCTCCTAATGAGTCTTCGAGCCGAGCAGCCACGTATGCAGCTTGCAATGAATTGCCGCCAAGCTCTAGGAAGTGATCATCAATTCCAATCGATTCCTTCTTGAGCACATCTTGCCAGATTGAGTGCAGTACACGCTCGGTGGCAGTATCAGGAGGTACAAGACTTTCAGTCATAACTTGTGATACAGAAGCAGCGACAAGTTGCTCTAACTCCGAAAGTATGGAGGCAAATTCTCCTTCTCGCATACTTTCCGCAAGTGCATACCGTTGAATTTTGCCAGACGTCGTCTTCGGAATGCGCCGTACAGGAACAATAAGGCTCACTTGAAGACCTGTCTTCCGATTGAGCAGCCGCTGGATATTATCCTTGATAGATAAGAAGTTAATGAGCTTACCTCTGTACTGCACAAATACAGCAATTTCATCCTGCTTTGTCGTTTCATCTTGTACCGCACAAACTGCTGTCTTACCAATTTCAGCGCCTTTGATTTCACTAATTAAAGCTTCAAGGTCATGAGGATACACGTTCTGTCCATTAGCGAAAATAACATCCTTCATTCGCCCAGTCACATATAACCGACCCTCTTGCATGAAGCCGAGATCACCCGTATTCAACCAACCTTCCGGTGATATGATGACCTCATTAATATCAGGACGATTAAAATAACCACTCGTAACATTGCTGCCTCTTATATGCACAATGCCAACTATTCCATCGGCAACTTCTACTCCGGATTCACTACAAATCTTTAATTGGCATTCCGCTACAGGAAATCCAAGCTCCACGATTTCAATACTATCGGATTCGCCGGCTGATGCCGTTTGTATTGAATTTCCGATCCCGACACCTTTTCTGTTCAGAATCAGCGAGTGGAGCCGCTCCTCCACATGAGGGAATGTCACAGCCAAACTTGCTTCGGCTAGTCCATAAACAGGAAAAATACATTGCTCACGAAGCCCGTAACGTTCCATTTGACCCGTAAAATCTCTACAATGCACCGCAGATATTGGTTCAGCACCGTTGAAAATTAGGCGTACACAAGACAAATCCCAGTTTAAAGCTCCCTCAGGCTTAAAGTGCTGAAGAAAGTGTACATATCCAAAATTCGGCGAAGACAGACAAGTAATCCGATTTCGATTTGTTATTTCCATCCACTTCATTGGATGAAGGACAAACATCGATGTCGGCATCTGCCACTGATTCATTCCTCCAAGAATAGGTGTCAGGTGGAAGCCAATCAAGCCCATATCATGTGTAAGCGGCAGCCAGCTTAAGGACGAATCCGCTTCAGTCGAATGTGCACCTTCTATGATCGCCCGCATATTGGAGAGCAAATTTCCATGTGTTAGCACAACACCTTTAGGGTCACCTGTAGAACCTGAAGTGAACTGGATAAATGCAACATCATCTTCATTGGCATCATACATGATTCCCGGATAATTAGGGTCAACATCGCACTCCATTAGTTCTTGAATAGGCAACATATTCTGCCCGAGCTGTTCCGCAGCAGAATCCTCACCATTCTTCTTGCAATAGGTCAATATCGATTCCAATATATCCGGCTCACAGAGTAAATAAGGCTCACCAAGTTGACTCTTAACCTGCAGCAGCTTCCTCCGGCCTTCATCAGTACGACCAGCTGTCAGTGGAATAGGAATAATTCCACCTAATACGCAAGCCCAGAAAAGCACAATAAACCGTTCGTTATCTTCGGTCTGTAATATGACGAAATTCCCAGTACCCACACCTCTATATTGCAATTGGCCAAGCACCTTTTGCGCCTTTTGCAGCAACACGCTATATGACATAAATCGTTCGTTACCCGCTTCACAAAACGTAATTCCAGCTTCGCCTTCAAAACGTGCGGACAGTACTCCCGATAGATTTCGGATTCGGTTCATAATAGCTCCCCTACTTCCCGTCTCTTTTGTTAAAGCGTCGTAGAGTGCAGCTCTTGATAGGAATCTGTTACGATACGATTGTTGTCGTCCATAATGACGACATTAGGTTTATACCCTCTTGCTTCCTTCTCTTCCATCATTGCATAAGAGATAATTATTACCCGATCCCCAGGTTGTACAAGCCTTGCAGCCGCCCCATTCAAACAAATTACACCGGAACCTCTAGGTCCCGTTATTGCATATGTTTCGAGTCTAGCACCGTTGTTGATATTCACAACTTGCACCTTTTCATTTTCCAATATATTAGAAGCCTCTAATATATCCTCATCAATTGTAATACTACCTACATAGTTTAAATTTGCCTCGGTAACAACTGCACGATGGATTTTGGATTTGTGGATTTCTCTGAACATAATGACACGCTCCTCTTGGAATAGTGGTTTTTTAATAGACGAAATAAAAAAAGTAAAGAAATTTCACGCCCTTATCTTCTTAATTGTTTTTTTCATGAAATTGGAATCCAGCTGACAGGAAAGAACATAATTTGACATTTTTTTAAATCGATGTATAGTAAGTTCCATAGTTGAAAAGTTGAGTATACAAAAATGAGAGAGTTGAGAGATCTGAAAGTTTGGAAGTTTGAATGTAGTAATATCATAGGTGGGTTGAATGAGTAGTCTGACATGATGAAAACAATGATGTCTTGAGCCAAGGGGAGAAAGCAACAGTAAATCCTAAGTTTAGACGAAGTTGAAATTGGAATATTTTATACTATTCTGTTATCAAAGAACAATAATATTGGGATTGATGTCACATTTCTCTTATAGTTTATAGTAATCAATGATTGGGTCTCCTTCATATACTAGTTGGATTAACGCTTTAAAGTAAGGGAGATTATCCTACAAAAAGGGGGAAAATTTAATTTTTTTATTGCGATAGTCATTTCAAAGGGGGATCAAACATTATATTAAGAGGTCGATTATCATTCTGCATTTCACTAGAAAGTGTGCCGACATGCGTAATGTCGGTGTTATTTCTGTTTTCGTTCACATCATAGGCATTTACTTATTTATTAATAAACTTTATATAAACAACATAATTAATCTACTTTGTCTATTCCAAATCGTTCTTCCTCTCATATTGTGTTTAGCATGCCGGAAAAATTCCGGTTATTCGAAATTACCGCTACTATAAGGAGGATAAATAATGAATATAGTACAACAGGCAATTATAGCGCCGTACTTGCATGTTAAATGGTTCGTTCGCGATTCCGAGTGGACGCCTCAGTCATTAACACATGTCATTACTCCAACTTTTGTATTCTGGTTCGGCTTTACATTAGCTATTCTTCTACTGATATCGATCTGCGACCCTCTAATTAAGCGAATCGCGTTTGTTCAGAAGATTGAAGGATTTATGAGTAGGCTAGAACCCTTCCAATTTCCTATTTTACGTATCGGCTTAGGTATAGGACTACTGCTTCAGCTGGGCACAGGAACTTATTTAGCACCCGATTTAATTCCCAACGATTGGGGGACAACTGCACTGCTTGTCATTGCTACCTTAGGTCTACTGCACAAAAGAACTTTAGTTGTAAGCGGTTTCGCTCTATTAACACTGTTTATTATCGCATCTATCACATACGGACTGTTCCACTCCCTTGATTATATGTTCTATCTTGGAATCATTTATTATTTATTAGTTTCTGCAACACGGTTTCATAAAACTTCATTAACAGTATTGTATACGTTTACAGGCTTGTCACTCGCATGGCTAGCTATGGAGAAGCTTACTCTTGCAAAGCTTGCATGTTCTCTTATGCACGAATACGGTATTGCATCGCTGGGCTTCTCCGTGGAAGACTTTGTACTCATAAGTGCTTTTATCGAAGTTGGCTTAGCTTGGGCATTTATTGTAGGTATATTGAATCGCTTCACTGCACTTATGCTAACAGGTCTATTCCTCACTACAACTATGGTGTTTGGTATTACAGAAATTATCGGGCATATGATCGTTCACACTCTTCTGATCATTTTTTTAATTGGCGGGCGCAAGAACAAACCGTTTATTCTTCGCTTAAACTGGTTCCCCGTACTTCGCCATGCACTCCTACTTATCCTTTTCTGTGTCTTTTTATTTGGATTTATGCTGCTATACGTATGGATGGGTCAACCCAGTAGTGGGTTAAGTATTGGAATCACTCCACTGCTTTAAACTATATCAGTAAACCTACAATATAAACTTGCTAACCAGTTCCTTATGTTCATGTGCTTACTTGCTTTAGAGAATCCGTTGATTGATAAATCGTATCCCTCGATACGATTTGCTCGGAAGCAACCTTGGATTGCCAGCTTCTTCACTTCATTCGCCACTATGCCAAATCCAAGGCTATGCTCCCCTGCTCTAGCTGCTTCAATAGTAGCATGCAGCGCTAACAAGTACGTCGATTCTGCCACGCTGACAGATTCGATTTATGAAAATAGCGCTCGCAATAAATTGAATATTACACTTGCTCCTAATTTCTGTAAAGCGACCAAAACTACAGAAGTTTGACTGGAATTTCAACATAAATCGAAATGAAAGCGTTTAATAGAACCTCTCACATACAATACCTTCATTTTTCTACGTCTATCTTAGCTGCTCTCCTTAACTATCTCTTATTCTGAATATAGAACCTCCATTTTTGCTGTAAATATTATTAAGTTATCCCTTCACATGAATGACTTTAGAACTACTTATGAACAGAGATAAGTAGTAAAATGGACCTAAGTTTCAATTGACTTAATCTATAAACCCGACATATACTCTATGAATAAGACATTTCCATATTTAGGGGACATTGAAGTATAGCTACTATCTGGGCACTTAAGCTATATGGAGTCAGTAGTGCAACCCACCTGAAATTTCAAACATTTTAGGAGGCATTTTTCATGTTAAACAAATTGTTCAAATCAACAACTGCACTACTTACTTCTGCACTTCTTCTAACGGTCTTACTCGTTCCAGCAGCAAGCGCACAATCGACGGACAAGCTGCAAGTATCTGCAAAAGGTAAAGCATGGGGAATTGGCACAAAGTATGAAACAGCTCAATTCGATCTACAAATCAAAAATAACTACACAGATTCATCAAATGGAAACACAATTAAATCTTGGGTACTGGAATTTGACTTTGCTGGTCAAATCAAATCAGTAGCAGGCGCTGTTGTTACTAAGCAAACAGGTAACCGCTACAAACTTAAAGGAACGAATAAAACAGACCTTGCTAACGGTGAAACGTTACATTTAAAAATTGAAAGCACATTAAATGGTGCTAAATCTGCAACAATTAATAACATCACATTACGTCCAGAAATTTCAGCTAGCAAATGGGTATTATGGGATACCTATAAAGTTGATGATGTTGTTGAACATAAAGGTAAGTTTTACCGCGCCATTCAAGCACACCAAACTCATGTTGCTAACTGGACGCCTGACCAAACTCCTGCTCTTTGGAACAAAGTGAACATTGAGGGATATAACTTCTCAACTTCCATTCAATTGAATCTAGATGTGACTGATTCATGGAAACTTAACGGCACTTACAAATCAGGTCAAATTATATTCCACGCTGGTACATTTTATAGATGTGTAACTTCTCACACTGCATATGCATTCAATTGGGCTCCTGCTCCTTACACAGCAAGTCTTTGGAGCAAAACAAAACTAAAATAATCGTTTGTACACAAATAAGAGGCTGTCCCAAAGTAGATTACTCTGCTTATGGGACAACACTCTTTGCTTTATCCTTCTATCATAATCAAAGACTGATATGTCTGATCAAACAGCTTCATTCTCCAATAGTTCCTCTACTATCTGCAATAGCTGCATTGGACTAAATGGTTTCGGGATAAAGCTGTGCGCTCCCGCTTCCATCGCACCCTTCCGATCTGACTCCTGAGCTTTCGCTGTTAACATTACGATCGGCATATGAGCTTTCTGCTCTTCAGACAATCTTTGCAACACTTCCAACCCTGTAAGCTCAGGCATCATGTAATCAAGCAGCATTAAGTCATAATTAGTGTTGCTAAGCTTCTCGAGCGCAACTCGTCCATCTTCTGCAACTTCAATTTCCACATCTAAATCTTCCAATGTATCTGCGATCAACATTCTTAAAATGTCGTCGTCATCAACAATCAATACTTTTTTCATAAATCCTCCACCAATAAGTCCCTTTATTTATAAAGCTTCTGCACTAAACGCTCCACTCGTGACAATAACTCCGGTATTTGAAAAGGTTTAATAATATAGTCATCTGCTCCATGCTGAAGCGCATAAATAATGTCTGTTTGATTCGTTCTAGCCGTCAGCATAGCTACTACAATATTACGTTCTGGGTAGTCATTACGAAGTTTCGTAAGCACCTCTACCCCATCCATCGTCGGCATCGCACCATCAAGCAAAATCATATATTTATGCTGCTCCAAATACCAATCCGATTCCAGAAATTGAACACCATCCTCATAGCTCTTCACAGATACTAACAAGTTACGGTTTGGCATCCACTGTTGTAGCTGAGAGACCACTAGTTCACGAATTAATGGATCATCGTCCACAATGATGATGTTTAGTATTTGTGCTTTTCCTTCGCTATTCATGTTCGGAGTATACAACACTGTCATGTTGCGGCCAGATTCTTTACCCCAATAAAGTGCTTGATCGGCTTCTTCAACCAATTGCTCAGGATGTGCATTTTTGTTATCAATATCCGTTACACCTGCCGTAAATGTAACATTAAATGTTGTGTCCCCTGATACAAAAACATGTGATGAAAATCGTGCCCTAATCCGCTGAACGAAATCGGTTATTTGTTCTTTGCCTGTATTCGGAAGGAGCAATGCAAACTCTTCGCCTCCATAACGGCATAAAATATCCCCTTCTCTTTTCGTTTCCATGACCGTTTTGGCGAATACTCTTAAAACCTCATCACCCATAACATGACCATATGCATCATTGACCCCTTTAAAATGATCAAGATCCATTAATATAATAGTAAACCGCTGGCCTGTACGCTGGTAGGAAGCGATTAGCTCCTTCATCATACGGTTAAAGTGTTTTCGATTATATGCTCCTGTCAGCTCATCTATAATGATCGAGCGTTCCCATTGTTGTTTAGTTTGAAACCGATTTTCGATTAAGGCGAGAAACAGCTCTTGATTGATTGGCTTAGGAAAAAAGTCCATTGCACCAGTGCGATAAACATGAATCCGCTGCTCTATCGTATCTTTGGTGCTCATCACAATAATTGGCGAATGCTCTTGATGAGACTTCTCAACAATTTGTTTAAGCACGACTAAACCATTTTTATCTGGAAGAAGAATATCAAGCAATATCATATCTGGTTTCCAGTCGTAAAATAGTTTTAATCCACGCTCAGCAGTGAGGGCTATATGTACCGGATAACCACGTTCCTCCAAAATCCCTTTTAAGTAAGCAGCTAAATCAACATCATCATCAATAATTAATATCCGTTTTCCAAATGGATCGCTTGAGCCAATTGATTCTGCGGAAACTTCACTGCTTCGGGCAGAGACATTAACCGCTTCTTGATCGGAAATATATACAAACAGAGACTTCAATAACTCATACCAATCAGGAAACGTAAATGGACGAGTACTAACATCCGAAAATAAATGAAGCTTATGCTCTGCTTCTTGTTCAATTTCAATCAAACCAATCGTCCCTGCTGTACCTTTGAGATTATGCAGAAACCGATAGATTTCCCGTTCCTCTACATAAGCTTTATTCGTCCATTCGTCGAAAGAAACCTTCATCCGCTGCGTTACAAGCTGTTTATATTTGTTATTTATCAATGGCCTGCTCCTTATGGATTGACATAATATCTTCTATAGCTTCGATCAATTTGAAAGGCACATACGGCTTAATTAGGAAATGGTTAATCCCTAGCTGCGCTGCCCTTTCCTTCTCCTCGAACGCACTGGAGATAATGATCAGAATATCCTTTAACTTAGGAGAGGACTTCATTCGTTCAATAACTTCCCAACCACTCATATCTACTGCCAGCTTTAGATCCAGTATAATAATATCTGGTCGACGCGCCTCCATAGCATCAAGCGCACTCATTCCATCTGTAAATAAGGTAGTGCGATAACCTCTCTCCACTAATTCATCTTGCAGCATAACGGATAAGCTATAATCATTTTCAATAAGCATAACCTCTAATGAAGAAGCTTCCTGTGAGTCATTCATTAAGACATCTTCGCTATCTCTTACACTGGACTTTTGATGACTAGGAAGCATAATTGAAAAAGTACTTCCTACCCCTAGCTCGGTTCTCACACTGACTTGACCTTGATGTCGGTTCACGATCTCTTTGACAATGGCAAGACCTAAACCTGTCCCACCTATTTCACGTCGATCGGAATTGTCTACACGGTAAAATTTAGTGAATAAATTAGGGATCGCTTGTTCCGGAATACCTAAGCCTTCGTCTGACACATCCACACACAGATCATCACCAACATGTTGAGCAGTTATCTGTATATGTCCACCTTTTGGTGAATACTTGATTGCATTGCCAACCAAATTCACCAATACTTGCAGAAGCTTATCCTTATCACCAAACACAATTGAGTTCTCATTATTTGAATGCAATGTAATGGTGTGCTGTGCGGTAATTGCTTGTTGCAGTTCCTGCACTTCTTTAATAAGAGATATCATGTCGACTGGCTGTAAATTATAATATTGTATCCCTGTCTCCATACGTTGCAGATCAAGAAAATCGTTAACTAATTGGGTTAGACGCTGCGCCTCTTGATGAATAGTAGCCATATATTTGCGCTGACGCTCAGGCTTTAATTCGCGATGGAGCAATAACTCGGAAAATCCAAGAATGCTAGCAAGCGGCGTCCGCAATTCATGACTAACCGTGCTCACAAACTCTGACTTCATACGATCTACTTCATGCTCCTTCGTCATATCTCTATGAACAAGCAATATACCGATTTGTATATTGTTTCGGAAGATTGGCTCCCAATAAATACCGATATATCTTGTATCTTCTCCCTTTAATACATAGCTCATGCTTTGAGCTTGATCTGTTTCTCCGCTTAGTGCATGATCGATGAAAATAAATAATTCCTCTGGATCATCAACTCTCGACTTTAATAACTGTTTAAAGTTACTCAGGGACATGCTCTTAAGCTCCGAACGATCATAGGAAAGATCCATGAGCTCATATAACTTTTCATTGATCTGAAGAGATTGTCCATCCAAATTCATAAGCTGAACGCCTTCTTGAATCGTATTCAACATATCTTGAGTCATCTGCCTCTGACTTTCAATCGCTTCAAACATCTCAAGCTTCTCAAGTGATAATGAAATTTGTCCGGCTAATCCGATAATTTCTTGCTCTTCCCGCCTATGAATGACCATACCTACACGCGTCAGTACCATAAAAGCAGCAGCTTCGCCGTTGCCTTTCATAATAGGTACGAAAATATCATAAGCACTGAGCTCACCCGACAAATAGCCCTTTTCATCCGTTGTAGCGGCCCTTTCACGTACATACACCTTTTTCGTCTCTATAGCGCGAATAACTGCACTCCCGCCGATATGGTCTCGGAATTGTTGCGCTTCCTCTTGTGAGATACCATGAGCGGCATAATTATGGGACTCGTTCATTAAAACGAGTATTCCTTTTTCCGTACGGGAGATTTCTACAACGCTTCGAATAATACTGTCCAGCAACTCTTTTTTGTCGAGCGTATTCGCCAAGGATTGAGCTAATAGATTCCGTTTATTCAAATACACTTCATTTTCTTCCATCTTTCCAAGTGCCTTTTGCAATTCTTCTTGCTGTGCTTGGAGCTCATCTTGCTGTGCTTGAAGCTCCTCATTCTGGGCGAGTAGCTCCTCTTTTTTCTCTCTTATGTCATAAATCATGTTATGAAGCGACCTGGATAACAATCCGATCTCATCTTTGCGCTCCAGCATAGCTCCCTCTATACTTGAATCCCTTGTATAATTCAACGCATAATGTGATAACTCGCTTAGCGGTATTCCAATATCCTTAGCCATCTTTCGAGTTATAATAAGTGAAAATAATAGCACAAATAAGCTATAAATTACGAAATAAACACCTTGCAGCAATAATGATTTAAACAGTTTTTCGTTTTCTAAAACTAACTGCTCTCGAATAACTTCTTCCGAGTTCTGCGCATAAAGAATGATTTCATTTGTTGGATTGCTAGCTCCTAGCGTAATTAATTCGCGTAAAGACTCATAATCGCCCTTCTGTGCAAATGCTGCACCTTTAGGCAATACATCGTTTATATAATTTTCAAAATAACTTTCAATACGCCGAACAAGCTCCTGCTCATCTGCAGTTAGCGCCGTACTTTTAAATGCCGTTAATGATTTCTCCAGCTCGTCTTTTGCAACAAAAATTTGCTCATATTCGTAATTATCTAGGTAGGCAAAGTAACCTCTTACTCGCAAAATAATTTCATTTGTATGATTAACGATACTTGTAATATGCTCTTGATTTTCATTCAAATGACGTGCAGCATTGTCATAGTCCTGAACATTTCGAAATGTGCTCCACGGCATAATAATTGCACCGATCAATATGAGCAGAAGACTGCCCATCATCATTGACACCATTCTTCTTTTGATACTATGTCGAAAATATTCAAGTACTTTAACCACAACTATATCCTCCTAAACCATATCTCTTTATCTGATATAATTCGACAAAATATGTGTTTTCCCTTCGTAGTGGCACTGTTAATTTTGTATCTGGTAGAATACGGATATATGTATATAGAAAACGGATATATAGAAGCGAAATTGCGATGGTTCATATTTCTATCTACACAGAAAGTGATCATGCACAGGATAATCTGTGGATGCAAAAAAGCGGACTCTACAACCTGATTGGGCTGTGAAATCCGCTAATAAATTCGTCTCAGTCTTCATCTTATATAACAACTAATTCCCCATCACGGAAATAATAAATATCCTCTCTTTTAAAGCCGTATTGGCCATTTTTGTGCTTAATATGTGGCTCGAATGTAAAGAGCTCTACTTCGTTCAGCTTAGTCTTATTTCCTAACTCAAAATATCGTCTGTGATCCTTATTAAACTCTATCGTATGTCCCAAATTTCCAATAAAATCAAGGTTAATATAATCGTGTTGGCTTATAGCCTCATTCATGTATAAGTATACCTCTTCAAAAGTCATCTCGGGTTTGACATGATTCTTATAGATATGATGAAGTTCTACTCCTATTTTTACACCATTTATAAGTTCAGATTCGCACTCATGGTTGTTATTTACTAGTTCATCTTCCCCTATTGCCTTCCCATTTGTAACTAACAATGTTCGAGCGTAGTCTCCCCAATACGTATTAAACTCGGGACTAAGATCCACAGTCACAATGTCATTACTGCCAACTACTTGATCCGTGGGCCTGTAGAGTATACCCTTACCATCATGCGAAATAAATGGAGAGAAATGATAGAATATATAGCATGCACAACAAGGGGGAAGATTCGAATGTCAGAACGATTGGATTGGAAAAATGGTGCTAGCGGGCATTCCTTTATAGCTTCTTTTAGCGGTGGAAAGGATAGTACGCTCGCTCTATATAAAGCAATGAAGGTTGGACAAGCGATGGGACTTATCGTGATGTTAGAGGAAGAAGGGCAACGTTCCAGATCCCATGGGACGCCGCCAGCTCTCATGCGCGCCCAAGCTGAATCCATTGGTCTACCCCTGTATACTGCTGCCTCAAGCTGGGCAGATTATGAACAACATTTCGTGCGTCTACTAGAAAACGCTAAACAGCAAGGAGCAGAAGTTTTAGTAACTGGAGATTTGGATATGCCTGCTCACGGCTGCTGGCATGATGAAGTAACTCAAAAAGCTGGATTGAATCTTGCAATGCCTCTTTGGGAGATGAATCATCGTGATGCCGTAGAAGAGTTTATCAATCTAGGATTCATAACGATTGTTGTCACAGTAAACCGTTCTTTAGGCATGAGCGAAGATGATTTAGGGCGAACGTTAACTCTTGACTATGTAAAAGAGCTTGAAGATCGTGGAATTGACCCCTGCGGAGAAGGCGGAGAATTCCATACGACAGTTATCGATGGACCTATCTTCAAAAACCCAATTCCTATTCGTACTTGCGACATCCTCAGAGACGGTGACTATTCCTTTTTGCCATTAGAGCTGGATTCAATCAAGTAGATAAGCTATGGCTGTCGAAATGATCGACAGCCTTTTTCAATTTAGAAAATTTTCGCAAACAGTTTTGCTTGCTTTTTTATCACTTGAGTAGTAAAGTGATAATATACTTAAAAACAGGGGAGGCAAACGCGATGCGTAACAATACATTAGGTTCGTTGATCTGGTTACGTTTAATGCGTTTTACGAACCAAAGTAATGGCATGTCAGATGCTTTTCTAAAACGATTCGACTTAACGACTGCTCAATTTGATGTACTTGTACAAATTCATGTATATCAACCACTCACTCAAACGGAATTAGCCAATAAAGTGACGGTTACACAAGGCGGCATATCACGTATGCTCGCTCGTTTAGAAAAAGAACGTTATATCGTTCGAAAACAGGATTGGAAAACAAAAACGATCAGCCTTACAGAAAAAGCTGAATCTATTTTGGAACAAGCATTGCCCGAACAAATTGCATTTCAAACATCCTTTTTTGATGAAGTATTAAATGAAGAAGAACAAAGGATACTATATAAACTAATGACACGTCTTCACAAGCACAGTCAAATTAAAGAAATACCACCTGAGTAGTATTTTTTTACACTATCACTTGACTAGTCAACTAATAAGAGGAGGAACATAAATGTACACCATTCAAGGACATCACCATATCTCAATGCTTACAAAAAGCGGCCAACTCAATAATCACTTCTACAAAAATGTATTAGGGCTACGCAGAGTAAAAAAGACAGTCAACCAAGACAACCCGAGTATGTATCACTTATTTTACGGAGACTTAACAGGCAGTGCAGGAACTGAAATGTCCTTT
Source organism: Paenibacillus sp. L3-i20 (assembly GCF_022180385.2). GTDB lineage: Bacteria > Bacillota > Bacilli > Paenibacillales > Paenibacillaceae > Pristimantibacillus. The sequence goes on along the minus strand of NZ_BQME02000001.1, from coordinate 2,446,010 downwards.
TTTGAAATGCCTCGTGCAGGCAGTACAGTTCGTGGAACAAATGCTATTACTGGGATTGGCTTGCTCGTCCCCTCTTTTGAAAGTTTGGCCTATTGGAAAAACCGATTTCAGTTATTAGATGTCTCCCATGGCGAAATAACAACTTATGCGGGACGAGACGCTCTCCATTTTGAAGATCAAGAAGGACTGCGAATGATATTACTAAATAACAATGGCGAAAACATTCCTGATAACTGGGCCGCATGGGAAGATTCTGATGTCGAGCAAACACATCGTATATTAGGACTTGGTTCAGTAGAAATGACCGTGAAAAATCTGGATCGATTAACAGAAACGCTCAAAGACATTTTCGGTTATAAGGAAGTTTCTCGCTCTGAGCAGCAGGCTATTTTGCAGTCTATGTCAGGACATTCTTACGGTGAAATTGTTATCCAGCAGGAAGACGGACCTAGTGAGAAACCCGGTAAAGGAAGCGTTCATCATTTGGCAATCCGTGTTAAAGATATCGACGAGCTGCGCTATTGGGATGTAATCCTGAAGAAACGAGGATTCCACACATCAGGAATTATCGATCGCTTTTACTTCCAAAGCTTATACTTCCGGGAATCAAACGGAATTTTATTTGAAATAGCAACGGATGGTCCTGGATTCACCGCTGATTCAACCGTCGACGAACTAGGCAAAGCGCTGGACTTGCCACCATTTCTAGAAAAGAAACGTGCAGAGATTGAAGCGAATTTAATCCCGCTCGATTAATAGGTAATCCACATCATGGAAAAAGGAGAGATTAGACATGGAACAATATCGTATTAAAAAAGAAAAAGGTCTCGAATTCGGCTTATATTCAATTGGGGATCATTTGCCTAATCCGCATACAGGAACGATGATCAGTGCTGAACAACGTATTCAAGAATTAATTGAAGCTAGCAAGCTAGCAGATGAGGCAGGACTTGATGTGTTCGCGGTGGGCGAAAGTCACCAAACTCATTTTACAACTCAGGCTCATTCGGTCATATTAGGTGCAATTGCTCAAGCGACAAAAAACATTAAAATTGCCAGCTCAGCAACGGTGTTAAGCACATCCGATCCCGTTCGTGTCTATGAGGATTTCGCGACTATTGATTTAATTTCTAATGGACGTGCTGAAATTGTCGCTGGTCGTGGTTCACGTGTAGGGGCTTATAGCTTGCTTGGCTATGATGTACGTGATTATGAAGAATTATTTGAGGAAAAGTTGGAGCTTCTGATGAAGCTAAACAACGAAGACAAGGTTACGTGGGAAGGTCAATTCCGCGCACCACTTAATCAAGCCTCCATTCTACCTCAACCTCAAAACGGTCACATGCCTATCTGGCGTGCGGTTGGAGGACCGCCAGCTAGTGCGATTAAAGCCGGATATGCAGGAGTACCGATGATGCTGACAACGCTTGGCGGTCCTGCCATTAGCTTCAAAGCTTCTGTTGATGCATACAGAGATGCAGCGAAACTAACTGGATTTGACCCAGCAACGTTGCCAATCGCAACTACGAGCTTGCTCTATACAGCAGAAAATTCACAGGATGCACTAAGAGAGTACTATCCACATGCTAATTCCGGTATGCAGGCTTTACGTGGCGGAGGTTATCCTAAACAACAATTTGCACAATCTGTTGATTACCGAGATGCGTTAATGATCGGCAGCCCACAGCAACTGATCGAAAAAATGCTCTACCAATACGAGTTGTATGGTCATCAGCGCTTTATGGCACAGATCGACTTCGGCGGTGTTCCTTTTGATAAGATTGCTAAAAATATCGAGCTTATTGCTACACACATTATGCCTGCCATTAAGAAACATACTTCCAATAAATAAGGAGTGATTATAATGAAGATTGTTGGTATCTCAGGTTCCAATGTCGGATCTAAAACACGTACAGCAATGGATTATACACTCAAAGCAGCACGTGAAAAATATCCAGATGCACATATTACTTTACTTGATCTTGCTGAATATAACATGGTTTTCAGCGATGGCCGCAACTATTCGGACTACGAGGGCGATACAAAATTCGTCACCGAAACAATCATGTCAGCCGATGCCATCATTATTGGGACACCTGTATTCCAAGCATCAATTCCAGCCACTCTAAAAAATATTTTCGACTTATTGCCCGTAAATGCTTTCCGCGACAAAGTGGTCAGTATGCTAGTTACCGCCGGCACTTCTAAACATTATTTGATGGTGGAGCAACAACTAAAGCCGATTCTCGCTTATATGAAGGCTCATATTGTACAAACTTTTGTATTTATCGAAGAAAAGGATTTCCAGCGCAAAGAAATTGTTAATGATGGCATTCACTTCCGCATAGAGCGATTAGTAGAAGATACCGTGATGCTTGTAGATGCCTATGCAAAAATTAGGCAAGCAAAAGATGAAGAATATGACTTTTAATCATCATTCGTTATAAGACATAATTAGGGCGGTGCAAGGATAACAACCCTAGCACCGCCCTTTATGGTTTTTGAACCTACAACACCTTGGTGAGGTGTTCACCGATCGAACAAATCTACTTTTGGCACAGCCCCGTGACACAATAAATCATAAAACTAAATTTACTTTTTAAATATGCCAAATGGCTTGCCCACTGGTAAAAACTCGCGTTCAAAATGCGTATTAAGTACGGCAGCTGCTGCACCATAGAAGCTAAGCAGTGCAATACACAATTCAGCAATCCCGGCTAACATTTTCATTGAATCAGCCGCAATACCGAAGGCATTCAAAGTAAGTCCTACAAACAAGAAATCGATAAACACAAAGATCATAAACAATACTTTATGTGTCTCCATCGCTCCGATTGTCATAAACAGGGTGAAAATGAGATACCCTAGGAAAGCAAAACCTAACTGATGGGGATCTACTCCCGCTGCTAAAGATTCACCGAACACGCCATCTTGAATCATCCATGAAGAAGCTACTGCGAACCAGAAGAACGCATAACCTCCAAATGCTGTCGTACCAAACGTATTGCCCTTCTTAGCATCGTGGATGCAAGCGAATAGCTGTGCGAACGCCCCTAGGAAAATAGCCCAAGGGATAATAAATGAGGTGCCTTCCGTTATGCCGAGCTTTTGTGTGGAGGCAACCAATGTAACCATGGCGAGACCAAACAATCCTATCGCACTTGGATCTGCCGTGGCAATTTTAACTTGCTGATAGTCCGACTTCATTGTGAAAATATACTCTCCTTTAATGTTGAACTTAGCTGTTGAGATCTTATATTAGCACAACTTAGCCCAAACAAGTAACCTTAAATCTAACATTTTATCGTCTTAATATAATCCAATTGGTGACATTCCATTCTACATTGCAAAATGTAAACGCTGCGCACAGTGTGGCGATAGGCGATATCTATTCCGAGTAGAAGCGAATTTCTAAGCTGAATTCAGCCCCTAGAATGATAAAGGATCAACCTTACGCTGGATCATCATTTTAACTATCGGCGTTTGGCTCGATCGATGGAATCGTAAAAAAACAAGGATTATTGCAGACAGTACAATTGCCTTCTTTAGCTTAGGTCTTGGTTTATACTTCTTTTTGGGTGAACCAAGTTTGGGTTATGTATATTTGATATTGATCATACGAACCATAGCATCAGCTTTTCATGCACCTGCATTCCAAGCGACAATTCCGCTTATAGCTCCTGAGGATCAGTTAACTCGAGTTGCCGGTTGGCATCAAATGATTGACCATTGGATTCGATGATTTGCGGAATTTTGTCTCTAACGAGTTTATTGTACATAGGCATGTTGGTTGTTCCTTTCTCGTTGGTTTGGCTTCAGCTGGATGTAATACCAGCCTCAATCCTTATAAGGATCAAACTCATTCGCACCTGCCATACATACTCCAATTGGTTTCAGAACATGTAGAACATCAATCGTATCCTTATGTGCATCCAACACCTCTTGCAATTTCCGATAAACAAATGGACTTTCGTCAGTTCCTGCCCCACGAAGCTCGATGCCAAAACTCCGAACGGCTGCCATCATTTGCTCAATAGAAATTTGTCCGCCCGTACGTTTTCTTGTTTTCCAGTTCATCTTGCCTGCTGCTTGTGTACGGCTCATTGTGCGTCCCGCTCCATGCACGGTGCTATAGAACGAATCCCGATTTTCGATAGAGTCCTTTCCCTTCACAATAACGGATATGTCACACATGCTGCCTCCAATAAAACCTAACTGACCTGGAGCAGAAGGTGTTGCACCTTTACGAACGACGATCGTATCCTTGCCATTATGGTTTTCCTTCCATGCATAGTTATGATGATTATGCACTTCAAAATCTATTTCCGCTCCAATAATAGAAAGAACTTCATCGATGACGTAGTCTCTTCCAGCATAAGCATATCTGCCAGCAAGCTTCATCGCACGGTAATACATGTCGCCTAGCTCACTATCCATATTAAGCAATACGGGTGGTTGGTCCATACTCTCACCGGGAGCATTAGCTAAAAAGCCCCTTCCAGCAGCTAGATTCAAAAATCCGCTAGCTGTTTTGTGACCAAATCCACGACTCCCAAAGTGATTCCCAATCCACAGTCTGCCCGTTGCTTCTTCCTCAAACAAATCTACATAATGGTTCCCGCTTCCGACTGTTCCTAGTTGATCCCGAGCTAGAGTCTTCAACTTATCCAGTTCATGCCGACCAATAGCCCCATAGACACTCCAATCTGGATCATCAAACAAGTCGTGATCAACTTTATCTTTGTTCACACGGCCTACACCAAATGACACCTTCCTTGCTATCTGATCCATCAATCCAGAGAGCTTCGGCCCAATATCTTTTGCCATCAGCGTAGTCCGAACAGCCTTGTTGCCACATCCAATATCGTATCCAACGCCCGAAGGCGATATTTGCCCATCATAAGCTACTACTCCACCTATCGGTTGACTGTAGCCTTTATGATGATCAGCCATCAGTAAAGTTTGCACTACATTCCCATGCTTCGCACATGTTTCAGCTTGCAGCATTGCACCCGGATCTGGATTGCCCCAGACTCGGACGCCATTAATCGTTTGGTAAGCCATTTTATTACAACCTCCTACATTTCCATTTTTATAATCTAGGGATAATCTCTTTTCCTTAGCAAGTAAACGTTGACCCATGTGATACTCCTTAGCTGAGTTTCGCAGCTTTGGGGTAATCTTCCTCCCATGATCTCATTTACTTAGCTAAAGTCTACTAGCCCCATACTTCTCGTAATGCTGTTCTGAACAGAGCATCAAGATGTTCATCATGATTGCTTTTTGGCGACCTCATAGAACCTGTTATTCGTTCAAAATACGCTATTCTTTCCTCCAAATAATCATTGATCGGGCTTATACGGCGCTCGTAGTCTAATTCATCGCCTGCTTTTTTCCGGACTAGCAGTTGTTCTATTGATTCCCGAAGTTTACCTCCTATAGGGAGTAAGTTCTCTACCAGCTCATCAAATTCCATTGGGGGCATTTCGTTATATTGTTCGATCCACTCACATGCGAGAATTGGGCGCAGTACATAGAAGTACTTCTTTATTTTCACTCGATCGCCTTGTAAGTAATCCCGATAATTTCCGCGAGCCATGTTCAAGTAGTGATACATGCAAGATACTGGCGAGAAAGTTAGCGGTGATAGCTCTCGAATTTGCTGAGCTACACTATATTTTTCTTCATATTGAATAGGTGATTGCAGCCACTCCAGCAACGGTGGGTTTGACTTGCGGAATAGATTTAGTGTCTTCTTTAAATCCCAACCGCTGATGTCGAGCATGTCATTGATCGGTCTCTCGATCACATCCCGCTGTTCGAATATCGACAAATACCACTCCGGTCTTCTTACATATATAAAACGAACATCGTAATCACTATCTTTTGAAGGAAAACCCCACGCCCTGCTGCCCGATTCACAGGCATAAAGGATGCAAACTTGCTCATCGTTTTCTAATTGTTTCAATTGTTCCTTGATTAGTTGTGTCATGTCTTTCATGATGATCAGCCCCTACAATTCAAAATAACTCTTCCCAATGCCCCAACAATACTATTTGATACGGTTTCAGTTGCTGCTTTCTGTTACTATCTTCGCTCATATATAGCTATTCGAACATGGCGAATGTATGGCAACGAATAAAAATATCCATTCAATTTACTATTCATTGGAGCTACAATGGAGTTTAGCGTGTTAATACATTTTGCTGGAGGTGGTCATGTGGCCCGAGAAAGCTTCGATAAAGAAATTCAATTTCTCCGTATGCTCTCATTAGCGGGAGGAGCTTACAATAGGCAACAGTTTGCGGCTCGACTTGGCATTTCTGTGCATACTTATGACAAAACGCTACGGCATCTGAAAGACATGATGAGCAGTTTGAAGCAACATCTTCCTTCCTATCAAGCTACTGAGCTAACAGAAGGAATAAATTATAGCTATTATGAGTCGGCAGACCCGCTGCTCCTATTCCTCTTTCGGGCAAAGTCATTAAAGGAATCGGAAAGTATTCGGCTGTCTTTATTATTAACTTTATTACAATCTCAAGAACTTACAGCTAAAGAAATAATGGATTATTGCAGCGCACAAATGCCCGCCGAATTTCCACCACCTGATGAAAAAACGATACGTAAAGACCTAAAATATTTAGGTGATATAGGCGTTGTTATTCGGATAGATAGCACTCGACCTTATACATACAGGGTTGCTAACGATTTAATCGATCAATTATCAGATGATGAGTTGCTCGATCTCTACGATTTCGTTGACGTGATGTCCAATACACAAGTGCCTTCTGTCCAAGGCTATCTGCTGCGAGATACGCTCAAGAAAGCATTGAGCAACCGATCGTTCAAGTGGGATGTTGAAGATACCCATCGATACAAGTACCACTATCATTCACGAATTCTTGACGAAGCTCATCTGCATACTATTTTTGGCGCCATAAAGCAGCGGAGAAAGCTACGTTTTCTATATTTTTCTCCTAAAAAGAATAATAGCTATGCCTCACAAAACACGAATCCCCTCTTCGAACGAGAGTCAAACGGGGTTACAGAAACTATTCTTCCCATTCAGGTTGTATATGACCATCAATACGGTCGCTGGTATTTAATCGGACATAAAACTGGGAAAGGTCTTATCAAGTTTCGGATGGAAGGGCTAACTCAGATGGAAGAAAGTGATCCCGCCTCGGAAGAAGAGTTTATACGAGCTAAAAATCATGCTGACGAGCAGCTTAGAAACAGTTGGGTTACAGATACACTCCGTCCCTCTAAAGTTGTGGCACGCTTTTATAACCCCGATAGATCTGGCGTGAATTTTGTTAGGGAGCGAGTTGTTGCACAGGGACAATGGGGTTCAATTATAGAGGAATCTGAGTCAACATTCCTGTTTGAAATTACGGTCAATGGCATCTTTGAAATAAAGCCGTGGCTGCGAAGCTTCGGATCAAGCTGTGAGGTACTTGAGCCTGCTTGGCTGCGCCAAGAGTTTATTAAAGAATGGAAGGAGATTCAAACGTACTATGAATCCCTTTGAAAAAATATTTAATTACCAAATCATCTCTCGTCTTGATGAATCAGGAACGATTGCACTAACCAGTCAGGAACGCTCATGGGTGAAAACCATGTTAGGCCTCCCTGCCGCTAGAGAAGCTTTTGCCCCAGAAACTCTACTTAAACTTCAGACGTTATTGCAAGATGAAGCCACTGCTGAAGTTAGCAGCATCATTACAGAAAAGGCTAAAAGTATTGTGCGGCATGTTTATCATCCACTTCTCCGCCAGCTTCGGCGGATGATTATGATGGACAAGGGAATTGTTCTCTCTTGCAACATCAAGCATGGCGGGGTCAAAGAAAATCTGTCAGGACTCCCTTATAAGCTCGAGTATTCTATGGTAAAACGTGAGTGGTACTTACTCTGGTACAATACTTCTGGACGTTCTCTCATGTCCACCAAGCTGCAAAATATTGTATCTATTGAAGAGAAAGATCTACCTATGCATCGAATTACGGATTTAAAAGCACGTATTGCTAGATTACAAGAACAGCGTAAAAAACATGCCGTCATTGAGATCATTCAAACATATAACGCAGAATTATCACGAATATTATATGCTTTTTCTTGCTTTGAGAAGTCCGTCAGCTATAACGAAAAATTAAATGTCTATCATATTAGAGTGACCTATCCCTCTGATGAAAGTGAGTTTCTCTTGTCTAAGATACGTCTTCTTGGGCTGCGAGTTAAGATCGTTGAAGGGAACTATCTACAGCACCGAATGCGTGAAACATCTTCTAAAGCGCTGGGTCGTTATAGTGTGGGTGAGGAGTAACAGTAAAGGAGCTATTCCTGGTGATGGAATCACCTCGAATAGCTCCTTTTGTAAGTGTAGACTTTAGAGGAACATTTTCATAATGAGCTACCCTACTCTTTGAATTGTTTCACATTAAACTTGGAGAAATATCCATTCGCTGAGCCTAAGTAAATGCTATCTCCTTCACGATTGAATAGTCCGTCACTTATAGATTGCCCTCTCCCATCCGGGTAGCCTAGAAGTACGTTCTGAAACCGGCTATTCATGCTCCCATCGGCTTTGTTTAATCGTAATAAATCTCCTCCCACCCAATATAACAACGGCTCCGCTAACAGTGCACTTACCTGAGCAGGCGGGTGTTCAACTATGGTCGTTTGCCACTCAACGGCTCCAGTCCTTTTATTAAGGGCAGAAGGTATACCATCTATAGCTAGATATATTCGATCACCTTCTATTACTGCTCCTGAAGCTCTTCCGGGTATTGTCCATATCGACTTTTCTCGGATTACATCATAAAATGACGTTTCGAACGTTGTTCCATCCCCGAAGTCAAATGCATCGGTCGCTGCTTGAACGAGCAAATACTTATCGTCCACAATAGTGATTTTTTCCTTCAATCGCAATTCATAACTAGCTCTAACATTACCCGATGCTAGATCAATTAACATCATTTGGTTGCCAATCCCCACCCACCGATAGGATTTATCGGGATCAAGAGGGTTTCTACGTTGTTCTTCATAAACATTCCTATACGCTTCCTCATCAGCCAGAACTTCCTTCGCATTCGCATTCATCTCCCATTCCAACTTTCCTGTTTGGGGATTGAGTGCGTACACTGTATATGGCTGCTTTATCAAAATAAAAGGTTCTTTTTCACTATCATTCAACACTCGAAAAGGTTCTTTAAATGGTTTCTCCCACAGTAGCCTTCCAGTCTCCATATCCAGCGTAATAATTAGACCGTCTTCTTCTAATGACTTCCTGTAGAAAATAATTACCCCCTCTGCTCCGGTCATCATCCAATTGCCTTCAGTCGGGAATCTATAGTTCCACAGCGTCTTCCCATCCGAAAGTCGCACATTCCGCACCTGATGACGGTAGGTTTTTTTGTTTGGATCGTATGGTGTATAGACGGTAACCCGCCCTCGTTCTTCGTCCATCTTCGTATATGCCCAACCAAAACCAGCATCAATTTGCCAAAGCGTTTTACCACTTTGTTGATCAATAGCGTAGATGCTTGAATCATCATGCATACCACTATAACCTCCATCGTCACCTCTTACGAGTACAACGTCATCAGTAGCTCCCTCTAAATACGTAAAGGGTAACGTTCCTTTATTTCTCCAGCTCCAGTTGACCTTAGCAGAGGCAGGTACTGGAAAGGAATGGAGCAATGCATCATCCCCATGGTTGTAATCTATTTTGAGCGGATCTGTGAATGGCGACCAAGTCCAACTTTCGAGCTTTTTAGCTTTAGAGAATGTAAGTGCGAGATGCATGCTTTCATGCTCATAACGCCATATCGTACCAAGATGCATAGGTTCACCTGTAAAATTCAAATTGCTCGATGTTTCGACATTACTGGGTGATCCAAGCAACTGCTCCACGAATGATTGCTGTATTCCCTTTTTGAGTTTGTCCTCTATAAGGTCCTGAATAATATTTACTGGAATCACTGCGCCTACTTCCCATAGATCGTCCTCTACCTTTTCCAACCTATCTACTTCAGATTCATGGATCCAAAGTAACACAGGTGCATAAATCTGCCCCACTTCATACCAAGACTTAGAGGTACCAGAAACACCAAACCATTCTTTCCACTTATGTACGCTGTACAGTGGCTGTTCACCGCTAAAGATCTCTTGCTTTAATTCACTCGATGGAAACAGGGATAGTGTAGCATTCTTCTTTAAATTAAGTCGGGTCAAAGACTCTTTGCGAATGTCATTCGCAGCTTCGGTACTATACCAAACAGGAATCCAAGCCTGCTCCTTGTCACTTTTTTCTACAGACACCCAGTCCCCATCATATGCAACAAGTTCGAAGGAGTCCTTCAATAAACCATAGTCAAACATCCCTAATGGGGCTTGCAAATCTGTTACTTTTTCTTTGAAAATAGGAGCCGAATACTTTAAATTCACTCGCTCTTTAGCAACTGTATGCATTATTTCTTCTGGATTTAAAGACGGTGGGGAGGTCGTCCGGACTTCCTGAGCATACGGTTTTTCAGTAGACTCTATCTTTTCTGATTGTTTCGTACACCCTGCTAATAGAATAACTACACCAAGCACTATGACTAAATATTTGCTAAGAGATAGACATGAATTAAACAAATTACGCACAAGCATACCTCCACTCTTTTCCAATTAGACGGATGAATGAAGTGAAATGTTTCTATTTTGGATTGTCCAACCAACAATAATCGGCGGGTGTATTAAATAGACCGCATAGGCGTTATCCGACAACCATTTTGAAAACGAACGGCTCCCACATTGCATATAAAAATGCTTGCATATTTGGATCGCCGCTAAAATTAAATTCCCCCTTTAAGGCATTAACTTCACTTTTATCGGCACCCTCCAAAATCCATAATGAGAAAAGAAAAAGGATGCCCCTTTGGACACCCTTATCCATTTTAAATGGCAACATATCACCAAAGTATTTAGCCAATAAACTGCTGCAACAATGTATTAAACTTATCGCGTTCCTCCCAAAAAGCAGCGTGACCACTATATTGGAACGGAACAAGCTGTGAACTTTTTATTAACTTATGTGTTTCTTCAGCTCGTGCGAACGGAACGACTTTATCATGAATGCCATGAATAATTAATGTAGGTGCAACGATTTTGCCAAGATCATTGTACACATTTTCATCTCTTAACATTGCCATAATAGATGCGGTCGCCCAGCTTGCTGCTTGCAAACCAAGTTGTAAAAACCAATCAGCGAATGGGCCGGTAACATATTGGAAAAAGAAGATATCCGTTACTTCCCGCAACATTTTGGGTCGATCATTTAGCGTTCCGCTAATAAACTTTTCTGCTACTTCTGGTGTGACCCCTATTGGGGATGCAGCGTCAATAAGAACAAGCTTCGATACGCCATGACCTTGATGCCGCGCCATATATCGAATCGATATTGCCCCTCCTGTGGAGTGACCTGCCAATGTGATATTTCTTAGCTGCAATGCATCAATAACCGCCCGGACATCATCCGCTAACCTGTCATAATTATAACCTGTGTATGGCTTATCCGAATTGCCGAATCCTCTCCAGTCAATGCCTATACAGCGGAATCCCAATTTAGGAAGCACGTTGAACTGATACTCAAATTGCTTATGACTTAAAGGCCAGCCATGTATAAAAAATATCGTTTTGTTCCCTCTAGGATTTATATCTTCTACAAAAATATTTACACCTGGCTCAACAGTAACAAAGTAACCCAAGCACCCATTCCCTCCTTCAACAAAAACAGTATCTATAACAAGATACTCTCCTAGGGAAACTTAGGTGATGAATTCACTTCTAATGATTCGTATATTTTCTTCGTGACAAAACTCTGTAAAAGAAGACAAATAGGCATGTTCCTTATAAAGTGCGTCTATTGTGATATCATCGCTCAATAAAACTGCCTCGATAAGTCGGTTTAAATAATCAGCAGCCATTTCCAAACGCCTTTTCATCTCAGCTGAATCGTCTGATACTTGTCCATGACCCGGCACGAGCAGGTTAATCGCATGTGCAGAAAAAATTTGCTTGGCTTTCTCCAAAGTCTGGACATACGCTTTTGCGCTATCATAAATAAAAGGCAGCTCAAAATTCGATAGATAGTCACCTGCAATCATAACTCCGAGCGACTCTACTACTGTAATCAATCCATCTGCCGTATGACCAGGAGCCAAATAGAACGTTATCGAAGTATTTCCCAACTGAAGTTGCTGCCCATCCTCATGTATAACGATATCCACCATTGGAAATTCGATCGGATAATTTCTACTAATATAATTTTTGGCATCGAACTCTCGGATCATCTCAAGCTTCTGCTTTTTCTCCGGATGATGATGTAGTCCCGCGCTCCCAATCACTTTTGCATCTGGAAACGCTTGATATCCGATAATATGATCAAAGTCTCCATGCGTAAACAAGAGATAGGTATCCCGCTCCCTTTTTATCGTATTAACATATTGTTTAATCGCTTCAACTTCACCCGCAAGCCAGTTAGGATCTACAATAAGTACAATTTCATTCGTTTGAATGACCGTCGAGGTCGTCTGAAATAGTTCGCTTTGAAATACCGTTACTTGTTCACTTTGATATTGAATCATAAGTATCTATCCTTTCAAATCAACCTTTTATTGAAAATGTGGAACGTTATTTCATTAGACTATATAGAAATAATATCATGTTGAAACGCTCACTGGGCTAATCTTTCATTGCTACCTTAATTGACTTAACGATGTGTGTTATTCTATTTAGTAACTAGAAATGGAAGGAATACGGACGATGTTGGAGCTTATATTTGACCCTACTAATTATATCGTTACCCAAGGTGTGAACCACCGGGAGTTACTGGCCAAAGAATTTGCATTGCTGCAATTTTTATATGAAAATCGCAATCGAACATTTACAAGAGGTCAGCTTCTTGATAGGGTGTGGCCACTTGAATATCCGGTAGAACGTACGGTTGATGACCATATTTACAGACTGAGGAAAAAGCTAAAGCATTGGGAAGGTATCACGATTAATACAGTGAGAGGCTACGGTTATAGTCTGACTATCGCTCAGCCAAACCGGTTAGACAATCCTTCAATGAATGATAAAGGCATGAAAGAAACGATCAGCAGCTTGTTTAAAAAATATCAGCGCTTCGGGCAAGGGAAATCGATGCTGACATTATCTTCTCAACAGGATATACTCGGCTTCGAAATCGATCCTTTTTATCGCATCTATATCCATTTCATCCAAGGCGACATCTCATGGTTTACTAACTCTGAAGATATTCCAGTTCGTGAACGATTGTACTGGATGTTGTTATTATATCGAGCAGCTAGACCCCATCCAGAGCAAATGTTGAACTTCTGTAAGAGAGTGCTCTCTGCAAATCTACTTCCATACGAACAACATAGAGAACTAGACATCCTTAATATTATAGATGTATATGCAGAAGCAGATAAAACAGCTGAAGCAATAGAAAAATTTGCTCATACGCACCTAGTTGTTAGAGAACAAGGACTCGACGGATTTGTTATGGCTGTAGAGCTTGCAGAAATGTATGTATATCTATTAGCTGGAAATCTGTCAGAGGCGGAGCAAAAAGTCGCTAAGTTAGAGGAATTGCTCCAACAAACTCCCTATTTACGAGAAATCGGACGTTTTCTAGTGCTCAAGGGGCTTTGGCTCCTTACAATCGGTGAACGAAATCAGGCGATTGTTATACTGGATGAAGGCATAGATGTAATAAAAATGACCTTGAACATTCATCTTCTGCTGATCTCAGTATGTCAGATCATCTTTTATTTGGAACAACAACAGTTCGAATCTGCACTCCTCGGCAAATATAAGACAATATACGAAACTCTAGACAAGGAATATGGATTAACCAAACATAAAGCAAGCTTGGAAAAAATGATCGAAAGTGCACTTTTGTCCGTCTGATATTCCTCTGACATTGATCCTCTATGATTATTCCATCATCACTTTGACGGAGGAATAATCTATGGGCAAACAAAATCATGCACTACTCAAGGATCGAAAATTTAGACTTCTATTTTCTTCTTACTCCCTCGCTTCATTCGGAGAATGGTTCGACATGCTCGCTATTCAAGTATTGGTAGCCTATCAATGGGGCGTCGACCCACTTATGATTGCTTTAATACCAGTCGTAATGGCATTGCCAGGGCTTCTATTCGGCTCTTTCGCTGGGACAATCGTCGACCATGTCCAAAAAGCTCGTATTATGATGGTGTGTGATGTTATTACGGCAGGTTTAACATTATCCATATTAACTATTTCGAGTATAGAATGGCTGCTGCCTCTACTTGCACTTCGCGCTGCTATGAGTGTATTCCATGTACCCGCCCAGCAAGCTCTCACTAAACAAGTTGTCCCCTCTGACCTACTGCTTCAAGCTACTTCACTTAACGGATTAGTTAGCCAAGCGTCCAAGGTGGCAGGACCTCTTTTGGGTGCAATTGCTTTAGTCGTACTAACGCCACAAGCATGCATAATATTTAATGCGATTACCAAGACGCTGTCGGCACTGTTGTTATGGCCACTTCGCCTTATGCGGGAAGAGTTTGTCGCTACTAGCGAAGAACAAACACAGATACATCATACGTTTTGGGCTGAATGGCGTGAGGGCTGGCGATTCATGTATCGTACAAAAAGGTTGCTGCACACATTGATATACGGCTCCTTCGGCCTGTTGTCCATTTTAATGATTGACTATCAATTTGCGACGGTATTACGAGGAATTGATCCCACAAATGAGCCATTACTAGGTTGGTTTGTTTCAGCAATAGGTGTAGGAGCTGTTGGCATCATCTTATTTTTAAACCGCCTTAGTACTATAAACAGCGGATGGGGATTTGGCGGTGGCTATCTGTTGATAGGTGCAGGCATCATCCTGCTTGGCAGCTCCAAGCCCGGAATAGAACTTGGCTTTTTGCTTTGCTTCGGGATTATGATCGGCATTGGAAACGGGCTCTACATGGTAACGCATAATTATACTTTGCAACAACATACACCTCCCAACATGACTGGACGAATATTCGGCATCCAAAATACAATAGTAGGTTCTATTATGCTGACTGCACCACTTGCAGGAGGAATGCTCATTCGTGGCGTCGGAGCTGGTCAATCCTTCATCATAATTGGAACAATAACCGCTATACTTGGTTGTTTGGGCCTGTTACTAAGCCGATTTCTATGGCCAATTGAGGAGAAAAAAGAAGTTGGATTACGTATGAATCCGTAGCTCAGAATACAGCTAATTAACGTTATACACACAATCATGTTGTGAACGGATAGTGATTATTACCTATTTAATGGCATACATAATAAATGACGGTGTCCGATCTTATTCATAAACCCTTTATAATTTCTTCCTAATAGCTGACGAACTCCGGACTACTGTTCAACTACAAAGAGAGAAATAGGGAGGGAATACTGTGGCTAAGCAACAAGATGAGGGGAACTCACAATTGCAGACATCAGAGGACAAAGTTTCAACCAGTAAAAACGTAATTACAATGCTGTTAGGAACTTGGCTAATTATCGGATTTTTTATCGATGGCTATGCACATAACCATGGTGCAGTAGAATCATTCTTCACACCTTGGCATGCCATCCTGTACTCTGGTTATTTAGCTACCGCTACATGGCTATTGTGGATCGTGTATCAGAACAAAAGGAGTACTGGGTTAGGCTGGTTAAAAGCGATCCCCGAGGGCTATGGCCTTGGTGTATCTGGCGTACTCGTATTTTTTATTGGTGGACTAGGCGATATGGCTTGGCACATCGTTTTCGGCATTGAGGAGAACACTGCTGCACTTCTAAGCCCAACACATCTACTTTTATTACTTGGTTCTTTATTGATTCTAAGCAGCCCCTTCCGAGTTGGTTGGAGAAAGCCAGAGCAGGCACCAACATGGAAACAGTTTTTCCCCACATTAATGTCTGCTACTTTATCCGCGACGATTGTTGCTTTTTTCTTAATGTATGCGTGGGCATTTTTCGAGAACATTCCGGCTAAACCAAACGTCGATCAACTGACAGAGAAGATGCCTTTTTTAGTTGAAATAGAAGCTATTCGCGGCTTGATTACTATATTGCTTGATACGATATTGATGATGTACCCGATTTTCCTTATATTAAGTCGTTGGAAAACACCATTCGGTGCATTCACGTTTTACATGACATTCCTTGGAACAGCGATGGGGGCACTTTACGGATTTGTATCATGGCCCTCAATTCTGTTTTTGCTAGCAGGTGGCTTTGTAGCTGATGTGTTAGTCCATACACTGAAACCAAATCAAACCCGAATATGGACTTACAGACTAATCGCACTCTTAGTGCCGCTTGTCGTTTGGGGCTTGTATTTTATAATCGTGCAAATTGATGTTGGGGTCGGCTGGCCTCCAGAATTTTGGGGTGGTGCGCTTGTTCAGTCTGCACTAGCTTCACTCGCATTGTCTATATTAGCCATTCCCCCTGCGCGGGAAGGAAGTTAAGCCAATGGTCAAGAAAAGATTATTGCTTGTAGGTTCATTAGTGCTTGCAGTTATTTTTTTTCTAAATGGGTGTACAAATGGGGCATGGGATGACTTAGGACGCAATCCACCGGATCGTGGTTTGCTGCATGAGCTCAGAACGTCGGGAATGAAAAACCCCACAAGTAATGGCTATGTCGTTGAAGTAAGTACTAGTGACGGTGAAATAGTGAGTGGTCAATCTGAAACGTTGCTCCTCGCAGTTAAAGATGAGGCAGGCAAGCCTGTAAACAGGTTTACCGAAGATATGACGAAGCTGTTTCACTTCATCATTGTAAGCCGTGATCTTTCGATTTTTGCACATATTCACCCTGAATTTAATGAGAATGGGACATTCGAAATCCAACATCAATTCCCGTTCGCTGGAGACTTTCTACTCATTTCCGAGTTTATACCTGCGGGAAAAGAACTCACTGTCCATAAGCAATGGATAACGTTGCCGGGAACATCTCGTGCAAATTCGTCCGTATCTCCCGATTCATCATCCACCAAAACAATTGACGACGTGGTCGTCACTTTATCAACGATGCCTGACTCAGATGAGTTAAAAGCTGGGCAAATGGTTATGCTCAATTTTCAACTCACAGATAAAAATTCTGGCAAGCCTATTGCTGATGTAGAACCTTTCCTTGGGACACGCGGTCATGCGGTCATACTCGATTCTTCTGCGGATCGTTATTTGCATGTTCATGCTATGGACGGTATGGGCGGAGGTTCAAATGTTATGTTCCATACTGAATTCCCCGCAGCTGGCCTGTACAAAATTTGGGGACAATTTCAAGTCAACGGCAAAGTGATAGTTGCCCCTTTTGTCCTACAAGTGAAGTAACGCAAATAACGCCATTCCCATACATCACTTCATAGATGTATGGGAATGGCATTTTCTTTTTTGCACATTCTACTTGAAATCATTACTCGTCTAATGCTTGATTCACCGATTCAATAGCGTGTATGACAGTGGTATCAAATAAAGGCACTTCCGAATCCTCTTGAGTGATCAACAATCCAATTTCGGTACACCCCAATATGATCCCTTCTGCTCCACGTTCAACTAAACGCCCAATAACTCGCTTATAATAGTCCCTTGATGACTGCTCTATCTTCCCTAAGCACAATTCATCATAGATAATTTTATTAACCGTTTCTCTATCTTCAATTCCTGGCACCAACACATGAATGCCCGCAGATTCTATTCTAGATTTATAGAAATCTTGCTCCATCGTATATTTGGTGCCAAGCAGCCCAACCGCACTTATCCCTGCTTGATTGATTTGGTCCGCTGTTGCGTCAGCAATATGCAAAATAGGTATACTAATTTTCTCTTCTATATATTCGATTACGTTATGCATTGTATTTGTACATATGACAATAAAGTCTGCCCCGCCCTTCTCCAAAGACAGCGCGACTTCGCCTAACAACTTACCCGCTCCTTCCCAATCTCCTTCAGCTTGATAACGTGCAATTTCTGCAAAATCAACGCTATACAACAAACATTTC
The DNA here is from genome assembly GCF_022180385.2 of Paenibacillus sp. L3-i20. Lineage (GTDB taxonomy): Bacteria > Bacillota > Bacilli > Paenibacillales > Paenibacillaceae > Pristimantibacillus. The sequence goes on along the minus strand of NZ_BQME02000001.1, from coordinate 2,427,935 downwards.
ACTGAATGCAATCCGCCTAATCTTCGTTTCACTTCTTCATTAATAATTTGATAGTATTTCACGGTAGATTCCCAACTCATCCCGCCAATAAGACCAATAACTTTCATAAGCCAATCTCCTTCATTTGCTTGATTGCAGTATTCAAGCTTTTAGTAGAGAATAACGCTTAACCTAATTTTTGGCTATCATTTTAATAATCAGAATCTAATGACCGTCTTCATAAGGAAATTTCACCTCAGGGAACTTTGGATTGGAGCCTTTAATGATCTCTCCTTCTGTACCTTTTAAATGTTTATTGAAGAAGTCCAGTACATACTGGTTCACAATAAATGCACCTCTGTTTCCATCAAGTTCGCCTGTAATACCCATGATTGAAGCTAGCGGCGTATACATTTGGAGATCTGTAAAATTAAAGTGTTTTGTACCCTCTATATAAATCATAGTGCCACCACGATCAACGATATGGTCAATAATTTTATATTGCTTGTTATTATCTTCTATAATCCCATTCATCTCTTCACGGGTTAAGCTTATTTCCTTCAGCTCCTCGTCTGTAATAAACTTTTTGCTTTTCTCCCTAATCTCAAATGTATTCTCAGCCTCCATAATCATAAAAGGTTTCGTAATATCATATGTTTTCTCTAATTCGAACATCGAACTGTCCATTAAAACTCCCGCCTTTAGGTCGGGATTGGAATAATACGATTTGAATGCTGTTGCTCCGCCAATCGAATGACCCATAACACCCACGTTCCCCATATCGAGCTTCCCCGTAAACTGACTCGATAACTGACCCTCATTTATTTGTTTTAGTTGCTTTAGAACAAATTTTACATCATTTGCCCAAATATCTAACGTCACGTTGGAATTCGTATTTCGATCCATATCTGTTTTGGCATCACTAAACTTTGTTATATTCCCATCTGGAAAAGCAGTAGCCATCGTATTGTACGTATGGTCAATAGCAACCACGATATATCCATGACTCGCTAAACTTTCGGCTTGCCCTGCATGAATAACTTTGCCTGTGCCAAAGCCATGACTTAACATAACAACCGGGTATGGTACTGCTGAGGTCACTATTTTGGCATCTTTATAGGCATTACTTTTTGCATATTTCCAGTAATCAAGCGTAATCGCTGGAACTTTGAATGTTTCTGCATAAGCACCTATAAACTCCTTAAATACAGCATCTTCAGTTGGGAAGATTGGACTTTGTTTTTTGTCAGCAGTTGCCTCAGCTGGGTACCAAAGTTGGACCATTAATTGCCTCTTGTCTTCTTTCATTGTTGTAAAAGTCTCATCTCTATTAACATCCATAAAGTGGAAACTTTCAGTGCCTACCGCATATTGACCATTCGGCTTTGGCAAATTAAATACCGGCAAATATATCGATAGCACCGCTGAACCTAATGTGAAAATTACCATTATTGAATAGAATGCAAATTTTATTGGTTTCCACACACGGGAACGGTTATTTCGTCGTCTACTTCCGACTCCTACTATAATACTGGCAAGTACACTACTCACATAAATAAAACCCATCTGCCATCTATAGCCCTCAACAACTACATGTAAAGCCAATGCCGCTACACTCGCGGCAACTGCCGCAAGCCCAGTTTTTTTCATCAATTTCCCACTGAACAAATGAACAAGCAAGCACAAACATGCGATAACAAGTATGATCTCTAATGGTCTCAATGTTGCCTCCACCTCTCTAGCTATATTTAATTGCAATCAATCTCTTGATTACTATGTTAGAAGATGGAGGTTAAAGGAAGTTATCGCTTTGTTTAAGTTTTGTTTAAGCATTTTGTTTAGCGGATTACGTCACCGCTTGATTCCATTTAGAAGCAGCTCGGCTACTTCTGAGTTTTTTATTAACAATAAACAAAAATAAGGCTGTCGAGACTATATCTCGGCAGCCTTAACTTTCCTTTTCAGCTAATCTTCTGACTTTAGAAGTCCAGCATTATTTAATATGGTTAAATAAAATTCATACTGCTCATTTCCTAATTTACATTCCTTACGGTCGATACCTTTTAATATGATTAGATCATATAGCAATTTTTCACATAGCCCTTGTAATGTAAATGCCGTCATACTCTTCTGATCAGCACTCTCAATAACAACATTTATAATTTTCCCCCTTTGAATATCTCTCCACATTAATTCTGATTTAGGGATACTTTCAGAGCTAGATGCATACATTTCTGAAAATTGAATATGCATTTCAATTTCACTTTCGTTATATATTGATTCTAGTACAGTTTTATCATCAATTATATAACAGGCTACTATGTTATCGAAATTTACTGAAGGATCTAATTTCAAATCAATAAAATTATTCTTATCAACATTTCTAGCGTTATATTTTGTCTTAAGAAACTTCTCTACTTCTGCTAGACTATAATTTGTCGGTATTTGCTTTATTTTAAACTGTTCATCCAATTGTTGCATTAACATATTTAATCCCTACCTTCATGTAGATATTACTGTTATATACATATTCTCAATAATAAAAAAGTATTTATATAATGCTTAGTCGCATCTTATCCTTAAGATATAATTATGATGGATTGTAATATGAAGTGCGACATATAAAAATGACCCATGGCTGATTCGTGTGTAGAATGAAGTTACCACACCACATCCCTACACAGGAGAATCAGTCATGAGCTATAGTCATATTAACACAAGGGAACGAAGTCAGCTAGAATTGCTCCACCGATTAGGATGGTCCGCTAGAGCCATTGCATGTGAACTAGATCGCCATCATTCGAGTGTATCCCGTGAACTGAAGCGTCAAAAGAAGGATGAGACTTACTGTGCAGTCCGTGCTCAGAAAATCTATGAAATGAAACGAAAGAACTGTAAACGTCCTGAAAAATGGAATGCAGTACGGCAGCAATATATCACTTCTAAGCTTGTAGAAACATGGTCACCTGAACAAATTGAAGGCAGAATGAAACAGGATGAACCTCTTCTACAAGTGTCATTCAAAACCATTTACCGTTGGATTTATCAAGGAAGACTAGTCAAAGGAAATACAAGCTTTCTAAGACACAAGGGGAAGCGTCGTAAGCTGCTAGAGAAACGAGGTCGCTTTACTATTGGGCAGTCTATTCACGATCGTCCGAAAGAAGTACGTACGCGTAAATCTTTTGGGCATTGGGAATTGGACACAATGGTTTCAAGCCGTGGTAAAAGCAAAGCTTGCGTCTCGACCTTTGTTGAACGCAAAACAAGATACTACCATGCCATAAACATGATAGACCGAACAGCAGATTCAATGGAAGAATCGTTTAAGCAAATTGTCCGTTCGTTCTCTGCTATTGCCTTCAAAACGGCTACTGTTGACCGTGGAAAAGAGTTTGCTTGCCATGAACGCTTAACAGCATTACATGGTATGAACGTGTACTTTGCTGATCCCTATTCATCCTGGCAACGAGGAACAAATGAGAATGCAAACGGACTGCTGAGAGAATTCTTCCCAAAAGGTAATGATTTCGCAGAAGTTACAGAAGACGAACTAACATGTGCATTGTTTCTCATTAACAATCGCCCTCGTAAATGTCTAGGTTGGAAATCGGCACACGAAGCCTTTATGGAAGAAGTGTCGCACTTGAGTTGACAATCCGTCAAATAACATATATTAATGTTCTTTTTCAGTGTTCCATAATCCTTAATAAAGTTTTTATCTAATAATTCAGATATTTCTAGATAATAAATCCAAAAAGATGAACTCCTCTTAAAAGTCGTTCCCTAAAATGAGATACTCCCCTTAGGAGCCAGCGATTGCTACCATACTGAACACTTCTTTTGAGAACCGATCCGTTTACCTTACTGTCTACTGGGGTCTCAACAATCTTCAGAAGTTCAATAACCGTCACCTCCAACAACTTATTGACTCTCCAGTTTCTGGGGAATTTATAATGAAAATAGAAGAAGGTGATAAGTAGAATGATTGAAAAAAAACTATTCAATCGGAAAAGTTTCGAAGCTTACTGGGGCAACAGTCAAAACAATCCGTTATTACGATGATATTAATTTGTTATCCGCCTCTCATGTTAGTCATACAGGCTATCGATATTACAATCAACATGATATTGAGCAGTTAGAGCTTATTTTGTTTCTACGATATCTTGATTTTAAAGTTAATGATATTAAAAGAATGCTGCAGAACGAACAGCTCATATCCTCCTCAATAAAGTGGCAGCTTGAAGCCATCGAGCAGCAGCTCGAACACCTTCATCGTATTAAAGAAATACTTATCAGCTCTGATAAACAATCGCAAACAAACTTACAGCTGAGCTATTTGCACGACATCGCAGAAATAATTAATAAAAGCACGAAAGATCGTCAAAACTTTATTGCCGCAAAGATACATGATGCATTCGTTGAGCCTCTACATCCAGATGAGTGGCAGAGTCAGTTACTCGCCGCTTATATAGGTTTTGTTCCAGATCAGCAACGCTTAACAGAGTCTCAGCTGTAAGCTTGGTCACAAATGAACGCTATGTTGGATGACGTTTCTTTCAATCAAGAGATAAAGGGACAGTTAAATCCATTTAGGCAAGCTATACAGGAACAGCACATTGATGCTTCGCCGTGGCAAGAGAAATACAAACAAAATACAACAGAGTCATTTATTTAATGGATGCGGGAGAAATGGAAAGTAGTGTACCTATGCAAAAAGCAGCTCTTGATTATGTCTCTTTATTCATGGGTGAGAAGTCGCAGCCTGTGATAGAGGACTTGAAGCTATTTATTCATAACGCTAACCAAATGACATCAGATCGCATGCGCGAATGGTGGAAGTTGCTGCTGGTGCTAAACCCTTTGCTCACCCCCTATGCCCATTCACAAAAAACGATAAAACAAACTATTCAGTGGTTAATCTACAATGCTGATCAATTTCATTCCCGGGGTGACACGTAATGAATACATCTGCACTAACCATTCCCGTTCCAGATGGAAACTTACATATTGCTGTATATGGTGCACAGAATCTCATCCCAGTCGTTTTATTGCATGGTACTGCTGCCTACGGACTGAGACGAGGAGTCTCTCCCCCTATTAGATGGGCGGCACGTAACGGATTGATGAATGGTATGTTCATTGGGGCAATGCGAAACCAAATGAAACCGAAAATGCTATCAAAATTATTAGGTATTCCCCGTGATGATATTACTCCCGATTTTATAAAAAATTGGACAAAACCATTTTCTCATCCAAACTTACCCTATATAATCGCAAAAACATTAGCCGACGATGATACGGGGATTCTATCTAATGAAATTAGTAGTATTATTGCTCCCACCCTATTAATTCATGGCACAAAGGATAGATTTATCCCGAAACGTGTTTTTGAACAGTATCAGCAAAAGCTAACTGCTCTTCAGACAACGGTTTACGAAGGTTATGGTCACGTATTAATGGAACAATGCCCCGAGCGATTGGCTGCTTCAATAAAGGCGTTTGTTGAGAAAAACGTATCGTTTTAACAGAAAAACACAACCCCGTTTATATTCGAACTGGGTTGTGTTTTATCTATTCGTTGTATTTAGCTTTTATATCAACACTAGCATTGATTTCCCCTTACAAAACAGCAACCGCTACAAGCACCCAGCCAATCATAAAAGAAAGTCCGCCTAGTGGGGTAATAGGTCCAAGAAATCTAGCTTTTGCAACACTTAGCACATATAGACTTCCCGAGAATAAGACGATTCCCGCTACCAAAAACCAGCCTGCTGTAATAATAAGCTGCTCTTCTGGATAGAGACTAGCGAGTATTCCGATTAGTATCAAGCCCAAAGCATGTGCGATGTGATACTGCACACCTACCTCATATACTTTCAGCTTATCTGGTGCGATTCTACTCTTAAGCGCATGTGCGCCAAATGCACCGATAGCAACCGCGAGTACCATTAAAATACTGCCTAACATAACAAACGTTTGCATATAAATCCTCCTTCATCGTTCATAAGTACGTTAAGCATATCATGATTATACGAGCGATGGAATGATAGATACGTTTATCACGCTCCGTGACAACTTTTGGTTGCTTTACGTCTGCTAGAGGAGTATGGTTGGATTGAATAGCATCAGGAGGCGCATATATGAAAATCCTTCAATCTACCACTGCGGAGTGGCAAGGCTGGTCCCAAAACATCCGTCTTTTCTTTCTAGCAAATATGTTATTTCAAATCGGCACAGGCATGTTCTCGGTATTGTACAACTTATATATTCACGAGCTAGGTTACGCCGATGCCATGAGTGGACGAATCGTCAGTATGCAGTCACTTGCAACGGCACTTTGCTTTATTCCTATCGGTCTGTTTGGTGATCGCACCAGCCGCAAACGATTGCTCGTGATCGGTGCTTTATGCAGCGGCATCGTACTTGCTGGTCGCTCGTTGTTTGAATCTGAAGGAAGCTTGCTGACGATGGCTGTTCTTACAGGCATTTTCGCAGCTGTGTTTCAAGTACTCGCCATTCCCTTCCTCGCCGAAAATATATCCAAAGCAGACCGGTTGCGCGTTTTCAGCATCTATTCTGCTTTTGTACTTGCTTCCCAAGTTGCCGGCAGCCTTGGCGGGGGAATTATTGCGGATATTATGCAGGCGGTCGGATTAAATAAGCTGCTTTCGTTTAAAATTGTTTTACTTATAGGAAGTCTAGCAACTGTTGCAGCCTTTATACCTTTACAAGCGATAAGAGAATCGAAACGTTCCCAAAATGCTGAAGCGGAATCATCTAGTGAGGAAAGTACTACAAACCAAGCAGTTCAATCAAAAGGCGAAATTTCATTTATCGTAAAATTTGCTGCTATACAGCTATTGATTGGTATTGGCTCTGGACTTGTCGTTCCTTATTTAAACCTGTATTTCACAAATCGATTTACAATCTCACTTAGTGCAATGAGTTTCTTACTCTCGTTAGGGCAAGTAATGACTATCCTTTCTATGCTCATAGGTCCAACGTTAGCAAATAGAGTCGGACAAGTTAAAGCTATTGTTATTTTTCAAACACTTTCGTTACCATTCCTTCTATTAACAGGATTTACGAATTTACTGCTTGTCGCTTCCATCAGTTTTCTCTTCCGACAGGCGTTAATGAATGCAGCTAATCCATTGCAATCAGCTATTCTAATTGATCGGGTGTCGAGTAAAAGGCGCAGCCTAGCTAATTCATGTATGCAAACGGCCTTTATGCTTGGATGGGCAACAATGGGACCGGTTCATTCCTATCTCATATCAACCTACGGCTACTATTGGGGCTATGCCATTACATTCAGCATTACAGGCGCATTATATGTTACCGCTTCAATGTTATTTTTTATATCATTTCGTGAAAAGCGATTAACCACTGCCGTAACTTAATTCCATTAATTAAAAACGTAAAAGCCTCCATCGTCACTTTTAAAAGTGATTTTGGAGGCTTCATTATTAGCTTACAAGAGGGCAAATTAGCTACAATTCCCCATCCTGGAACAGTCTCTTTCCTGCTTAATCTAACCAGCCTTTTCCGCGAGCCATTTCAATGGCTTCAATCCGAGTATTAGCCCCTAACTTGCTGATGGCTTCCGACATATAGTTACGAGCAGTACCGTAAGATAAAAACAGCTGCGCCCCAATTTCTTGAAGGGTTAGACCTTGGGCTGCTAGCTTCAAAACATCCTTCTCACGTGGAGATAGTGGACACTGCTCCTCCCAAACTGCGAGAGACAATTCCGCATTAATAGCACGTTTCCCCTGATAGACTCTTCGAATCGCATCAGATAAATCATCGCTGCCCGTATCTTTGAGCATATATCCGTATACCCCTGCCGCTATAGCACGCTGGAAATAACCTGGTCTCGCAAATGTCGTTAAAATAATTACACGGCACTCTATTCCCATTTTGTGAATAAATTCGGCAACATCCAATCCCGTTTTTAACGGCATTTCAATATCGAGAACCGCGATATCCGGTTGTACCTGCTGAATAACTGCAATGGCTTCTTCCCCATTCTCCGCTTGACCAACAACTTCAATATCATCCTCCAATGAAAGTAAGGTCGCCAAGGCTCCCCGTAATAACTTCTGATCTTCTCCCAAAATAATTCGAATCATCTATGCTGTCCCTACCTTCACAGTTCTAATTACTCTAGGAATATGTATCGTCACTTCCATCCCCTTGCCTGGGGACGAAGAAAGAGACAGATTGCCATCTACCAGCATAAGTCGCTGACGTAATCCAGCTATACCATTGCTGCTTGCATATGCATCATTTAAATCTACCCCAATACCATCATCACTTACAGATACGGAGACTTCTCCCTCTTCAATAACAACTAGAACCTTGCAGTTTTTTGCCCTGCTATGCCGAACTAGATTCGTAGTCGTTTCTCGGAAGCACATTGCCAATATCGTTTCCTGCAGCGTACTTAGTGGCAAAGTAATTTCCGCTACTGCATCTCGTTCCAAACTTTCGGCTGATTGATCAGTCGTAACGGATTGATAATAGCAAGATAAAGAAATATCAGCTGCTGAACAAAGTGATATAGCATGTTCATATTCATCCACAAAAAACGCCACTTTCATCTCTGTAACCAATTCGCGCATTTGCTTAAGTGCAGCACGCGCCGTTTCCCTTATTTCACGAGCTTCCTGAATAGCTCTTTCGGGATTACGAACGACCAGCTTCTCTACAACTTCACCCTTTAACGCAATTAAAGATAACGTATGACCTAAAGTATCATGTAATTCACGCGCTATACGCTGGCGTTCTTCCTGTTGCGCCATTCGTTCCGCCGCCTCTGCTCGCATTCGTGAAGACTTCTGTTGAACTTTTATGGTGCCTCGAATCAGATATGGCATAACGCTAATACCAAACACAGGTGTCAGCAGCCCAATCCATAACTGAGGACCTGCCTCTCCTATAAGCGGAGCACTAATTGCCCCCATACCAATTGCAAAAATAATAGTGGAAGAAATTAATACAGGCAGTTTTTGTTTACTGAGCGGACCAGCAATCATAAATCCTAGAAATGTAAACATCGGATGAAATAGAGCAGCTAAAGCTAACAATAAGCCCAGCTGAGTTAACAATATGGGTGCGGCCCACTTCGTATTGAAATAGAATTGACGAAACAGAATGATGAATAAGCCAAGAATAACAAAGCCAAGCCACCTAATAGTAGGCGGCTCAAGAAGAAGAAAGTATGTTGGAATGAACATATTTGATAATAAGAGGTAAGGGATGAATCCCTCAGATTTTGGAAATAGGAACCATTTCTCTCGGTTGATTTAAGCCACATCCCGTCGATTGTATATGTACACAGATAGTACCATAAATGATAGACCACTTCCTGACAAAATTATGTAATCCATCATTTCAGGAGCTTTTCCAGCTACTAAATTCCATGCACCATTTGCAAATCTGTGGGATGGAAGCCATTCACCAATTGCTTGCATCCACTTAGGCAATACACTTAGAGGCATCCATAGTCCGCCAACAATCGCAAGACCCATTTGAATGACATTTCCGATTGCAATAGCTGAGTTTGCATTTTTTAGTGTTCCTAGCAATGCTCCAAGAGCTAGTAGAGACAAGCTTCCAATCCACAACCACATGCCGCAAGAAATCCATTGTCCCACAGTAAGATTAATATCATTTACAACAGCAGCCGATGCGAAAATAATAACAATTACAACGAGATGAATAGCCATTTGTGCAACGATTTTGCTTCCCAACCAAACACCTGGAGTCAGAGGCGTTAGTTTAAGCAAACGTACCCAACCTTCTTGGTGTTCGAACGAAAGGCGAATGCCGAACTGACTTACAGCTGTACCAATTAGAGCGAATGCTGTCATCGACATTAATGAAAATACTGCCCAAGTTGTTGATTCCACCGATTTATCAGCACCATTGAGACTTGTGAACAAGAAGTAAAATACGAGTGGCATTGCGATTGAGAAGAGTAAAAAGAATGGGCTACGGACGATTCGTAAGCTTTCTGCTTTCGTTTGTGCAAGAAACATATGTGTCATATCAATTATCCCCTTAGTATGTTTTATAGTTTATGGTTTATCGTTTAATCGTTGGTTAATTTTTAGCAGTAAGACTTTTGAATGTGTCTTCTAAACTAGCGGATTGTACGTCGATATCTGTGACACCCCAGCTAGATTGCATGAGTGAGAATAATAATACATCCGTGTTCTCAGCATGTAGACGAATTCTTTCACCGTTGCATTCTGCCTTTTTGACACCAGGCAACTTTATCCATTCTTGCTCGTTAGGTGCGTTTGAAGCGCGGAATGATACAGTTCGAAGTGCGGTTTGCGACTTCAGTTTCTCTGGTGTTCCTTCGGCTACTACACGTCCGCTGGCTACGACAGCGATATGGTCTGCAACCGCATCAGCTTCATCTAGATGATGTGTCGTTAGTAGAATCGTACGTCCATTGCCTGCTAGTGCCCTTACCGTTTCCCAAAAGCGGTCACGAGATTGAATGTCCATTCCAACCGTTGGCTCATCTAGCAAAATGAGTTCTGGATTTCCTGCCAAACTTTGTGCAAAAGCTAATCTGCGACGTTGTCCCCCTGACAGGGAGGATGCTCTTCTCTTTGCATCGCCGTGAAGACCGGAAATGTCGAGCAGTCGCTCAAGTGACATCGGATTACGGTAATAACTGCGGAACAACTCAAGCACTTCTTTGACCGAAAGCCCATCTGCTGCTTTTACATCCTGCGTAAGTGCTCCTACACGCTGTCTTAATTCCTTTGTTCCTGCGGGTAGTCCAAGCATTTGCACTTCTCCTGACGTTGGTTTCATCATCCCAAGCATCATAGAAATTGCTGTAGTCTTGCCAGCCCCGTTCGGGCCAAGCAGTGCTGATATTTTGCCTTGCTCGAAAGTCAAGTTCATATGATCAACGGCGCGGAAATCACCGAATTGCTTCACTAGGTTTATACATTCAATTGCATGTTTCATTTATAATCATCCTCCGTTATGTTTGTGTGTTCGCTGCTATTTGTGTTCGCTACTTGATGTCCTTATTGTAGCAACGGAACGGAACGAGCAATTAGTGTAGGATGTCACAAAGTCATTATGACAAATGTCAGAAAGCAAAAATTATTGAGAATGGAGTATCACCACAATAAAAAAAACACCCATAGCAACAACTTTCGCTACAGGTGGTATTTTCGTTACAATTTAATACGCGAGCATATTTCACCCTAAACCCGATTTCTTCACCACTAGCTGATACAAGTTTAAAGTACGTTTTTTCCAAACCAGCTTTCAGTTCATAATAAAGCAACGTAAAAACAGGCGAAGCAAGCATTTTTTCTATTTTCACTTTTTCGCCGTTATAGAGATTAATCGTTTTGTACAATTGAACTGTTTTTGTTTCCCCTCTAAGCTGAGTTGGAGATACTAGTACATCAAATATCCAAGGATCATCTATAGCATTTGTACTAATTGTTGAACGTGGTGTACTGAATTCATCATATGAAATCGTTAAGTGAAATTGCTCCTCCATCGGCATCTCGCTGAGCTTAATTTCTCCATAGATGGTATACGTATTATCATTTTCTTTAACTGTCTTTGTTCCCCTTGTAACTTCAACATTTTTCCCATCAATAAAAATATGTGGATGTAAAAACGTGAATTCATCGAACTTAACACCTTTGTTAGGCTCGAAGGTCGAGCTTATAAATAGAAAGTCCGCATCAACAAGTACTTCATTTAATGTTAACTTGCCAAATTCATTTTCAGCAGTTTCCCCGACTGCTGTTTTGTAAGCGGAATAATCGAGATTCTTCTCTTTATCTATGAACTGCTCAATAAGTCCCGCCACAGCTGTCATCTGTGCAAGTGCCTCTTTTCCAAGAGGAGAGGTTACACCAATTGCGAGCACTAATGCAGCTGCAATCCCTAACCACTTTTTAGATTGTTTTTTAGGTTTGGCAAGCCTTGATTGTACACGCTTTTCCCACCTTTTTTGCTCCACTTCAGATAAAGTCTCTTCCTTGTAAACGGATAAATCTAGCTTCACATCGTTTAACTCTTTATATAGGGACATCAATTTACACCTCGTTTTTTGGAATAAAGGCCTGCTTCAACTTTTTACGTCCTCTTGATAGCTTGTTATGAATCCAAGATTCCTTCACATTCATTTGTTGTGCCATTTCACGGGATGACACACCTTCTAAATAATATTTTTCAAAAATTTTCCGCTCGTTTGCTGAAAGATGATTTAATACATTCTCTATATCTTGTTCTAGTGACTTATGTTTCGTATTGAAAAGATCATCCGTTATTTCTACATTTACATATTTCTGCCCATTTCTTATCATTTTTCGTTGATAATCAATTGCACGATGTTTGGGAATCGCGGCTATCCACTGCTTAAATGTATTTTTCCGTTCATCGAATGCTCCAATATTCTGCCAGATTGCTAATAGCACATCATCCAAGCATTCTTCATATTCCTGCTGATTGTAGTGCACGTGATGTTTAATAATTGATGAAAGCAACCCCCGTACGTTTGAATAATAAATGAAAGGGTCTTCTCATTTCGACTAATCATTTGTTGTACAACATTATCTTCTGTTATTTTCACACATGCTGCGCTCCCTTATGTTATTGGCTCGAACCTACTAGTTAATACGAATGAAAAGACTTAAATCTATCAGTACGATCATAAAATTTGCATAGACAACATAAACAAAACAAAGTAAAACCGCCAAACGGGGTTGTTCAGCGGTTTTCTATTCTTTATGTTTATATATTATACCGCTATCCCTTCCCTTTTGTACCCAAGAAAAAAAGACACCATGGAGGTGTCTTTTGTTGAAACGAACTCTAATGTCCAAAGAAAACAAGCTGGACAAAAAATAAAACTGCAAACACATAAAAAATCGGATGAACATCACGCCATTTGCCTTTTAATGCTTTTAGAATTGGATAAACAATGAAACCAACACCAATCCCTGTTGCAATACTATAAGTCAAAGGCATAAGCACGATAATCAAAAATGCAGGGAAAACAACTTCGAAGTCGCTCCAATCAATTTTTGACACTACGCTTATCATCAGAAACCCTACAATAATTAAAGAAGGTGCAGTAATGGCTGGAATAGATGCCAGCACCGAAACAATTGGTGAGAAAAATAGCGTTAGCCCAAGAAGCAAGCTTACCGTTACTGCCGTTAACCCCGTCCTACCACCTACTGCAACGCCTGCACTCGATTCAATATATGCCGACGTTGGGCTTGTTCCGAGAACTGCACCTGTCGTCGTTCCCACAGCATCAGCAAGTAGTGCTCCTCTTGAACGAGGGAATTTCCCATCCTTGCCTAACAATCCTGCTTGTTCTGCTACTCCAAGCATCGTTCCTGTTGTATCGAATAACGTGATCAGCAAGAAAGTGAAGATGATCGCATACAATCCGTTTGAGAATACACCGCCGATATCCATTTGGAACATCGTCTCAGAAAGACCGGTTGGCAATGAGACCACTTTCTCCGGCATTTTCAAAATCCCCATAAAACCTGCAATGATCGCTGTAATTAACATCCCAATAAATAAGTAACCTTTAACTCGATAGGACATTAGAACAAGCGTTATAATAAGCCCGATTATTGTAAGCATCGTCATAGGCTCGGATAGTGAACCTAATGTAAGCAACGTCGCAGGAGAGTCAACGATGATTCCTGAGTTTTGCAAACCGATAAACGTGATGAACAATCCAATACCAACCGTAATTGCATGCTTCAAGCTTGAAGGAATCGCATCAAGCAGCATATATCTGAATGAAGTTAGCGAGAGTAGAATGAACAGCAATCCTGCAACGAAGACAGCTCCAAGTGCTGTCTGCCATGAAATACCTTCGCCACCTACAACACTAAACGCAAAATATGCATTAAGCCCCATACCAGGTGCTATAACAATCGGATAGTTTGAAGCTAGTCCCATAATGAGTGTACCAATAATGCTTGCTAGCACCGTTGCTACGAATACTCCATTAAAGTCCATTCCTGCTTGGCTAAGTATGCCGGGATTCACGATGACGATATACACCATCGTAAAAAACGTAGTAATACCTGCTAAAAGCTCAGTTCTAATTGAGCTATTCCGTTCTTTGAGTTTAAAAATTTTCTCCATTTCCTACATCCTCCAAAAAAATAAAATAAAATCCTAGCCTTAGTATAGGATACGCTAAATGACACGCAGCCCATACTCGTAGTTAGGATTCTTTGGCTCCTAGTAGAGACCCTCAAACCATATTATTGAGGATATACGAGATGTTCGTTTCCTTGGTTAGAATAATCAATTTTCGATGGAATGTCAACGATTTTTCGTATTTATCGCTATATTTCACGAACTATCTACAAATATTCCAATTAAATATTCGGAAAAACCGAACATTACGTGTTTTAGTAACCTCAAATGAAGACATCAAAAATAATAGTTATTCCTCATATTGCTTCTCATTTATTTAATTTGCCCATATTGATTCATATTCAGTTCACAATTAGAAAGATGCACTATGGCTCAATATCCGTCCATAGTAAGCTTGGTGAGGGTAGTTAATTCACTGTCATTTTGCCGCTAAGGTGAGCCAAATCTTCTATTGAAAAGATAAAATCCACAACCGCATTCAGTTGTGGATTCTCTTCGTGGAAGCGATTAGCTCCCACTAAATGATCTTTGGAATACTATAGGATTAAACCTTACTATCCAACGTTTTTCGATACTGCCAATATGCTTTGGTTGAATAAAAGATACACGCAACAATCATGACCGGAAGAATCGCCCATAAAAATGCTCTCATTAAAGCAAACGGTGTTTCAAATAGAAAGGCAGTAGTAAAATCATCGCCTGATCTTTCCCATAATCCTGGTGTTAAATACAATAGTTTCAGATTGAACAAAGCTTTCAAAGACATGATGTCCTTCCACACCATTATTGGATAAATAATTATAATCGGAATTAATGTTCTTAACCATAAGATAGACATTCTATTGTATCTAGCTGCTTTTGAGTCAGTATCTGAAAAAATATCTTCCCTTGCAAAATTATCTGTTCTTCGGAAATACTGAGAACCCGATCTCTTAGTCCCAGCAATATGCTCCCAACCGCTATCTTCATACAAGGTACGGTAATCTTCAAACTCTTCCCCATCTTTAAAAGTACGATAATCGATTTTTATTTCTGTCTGCTTTGGCTCTCCGGATTGAAACGTATACCCATATGAGTTCTTCACCAAAGTATACCCTTTCCTTTCCATATCAGTTAGCCACTTTTCTTCCTTATCGAAATTCATAAAAATTTTATACTTTTTCATTTCATCCCCTCCTGCTTGTTATTCTAATTTTTCTTTCGCAACCTCAAGCATGCGCTTCATTCTTTCTACATCTTGGCTCAAAATATCTTTCCCTAGCTCCGTGATGGTATAGACTTTACGCCGACTATCCTCACTTTTGACTGGCAGTATAAACTTAAGCTTAAGCAAGTTTTCAATTGCGCCATAAAGTGTTCCTGCAGCCATTCTTACATGCCCGTTACTTAGTTCCTCCACCTTCTGCATGATCAAATATCCATGTGCTGGTTCCATCAAAGCTAATAGAATGTAATACACGGTTTCTGTCAGCGGTAAGCTTTTATCTCTTTTCATGTGTTCCTCCATAATTCAACTCGATGTATCGTCTAACTGTATAGTTATACTATATATAGTTAGACTGGATAAATCAACAACAAAATCCTTTTATTACATTTATTTCTCTCGCCTTAATAATTGGCTGCCTAAAACAAGTATCGAACTTTGGCCCCGCATAAAAAAAATAAGGAGCCTCCCCTCGACTAAATCGAAGTTCGACTCCCTACCGCCAATATTGCAACTTATATTTTAAAATCCACTACTACGCCCAGTTCCCTTTGCGGAATACAGGCTCAATTGTGCCATCTGGCAATTCACCGTCAATATCAAGATCAGCACAACCAATCATAAAATCAACATGCGTAAGACTTACATTTGCTCCTCGTTCCACCAGTTGTTCATTAGAAAGTTTCGTACCGCCTTCAAGATTAACAGGATAGGCACTGCCAAGTGCAAAATGACAAGAAGCATTTTCGTCGATACCCGTATTATAAAATACTCTGTTCAAGTTCGATATTGGAGAGTCATGTGGCACTAATGCCATCTCCCCGAGATAAGATGCTCCTTCGTCGGTTTCGAGCAACGATGTTAGATGTTCACGACCTGACTCAGCATCATAGGCTACTACTTTGCCATCCTCAAACGTAAACGTAATTCCTTCTACAAGTCTTCCGTTCAAATTAAGTGGCAACGTACTTTTGACCGTTCCATTCACACCAGTGCGATGCGGCATTGTGTACACTTCTTCAGTCGGCATATTCGCGACAAAATATACACCCTTCTCATTCTCTCCACCGCCGCCACGCCAAATGTGACCATCAGGCAACTCAACTCGTAGATCTGTTCCTGGCGCACGATAATGCAGACTCTTATAGCGCTTTGCATTCAGTCTATCCTGACTCGTCTTCAAATGATTAATATGCTCCCGCCATGCGGCAATTGGGTCTTCTTTATCGACACGTACCATTCGGAAAATAGCTTCCCACATTGCATCCACTCGCTTCTCCTCAGGAAGATCAGCAAACACTTTATCTGCCCATGCACGAGTTGGCGCTTTAATCAGCGACCAGCTAATTTTACTATTGCGCGTATATTTCGAGTATTCCTTGTTTGCGATAGCCGCAGATTTAACTGCAGTTGATACTTTAGAAGAATCAATGCCACGGAACAGTTCAGGATTCGGCACTTTAATATGCAAAATCGCTCCGCCCTCTTCCGCAAACTGCACTCTGCTATCTGCTAACCACTGTGGATAATAATCAAATGTATCATCAGATGCTTTCTCATATCGAACGCGAGTAATCGCCTCATCATCCCACTCCACGATGACATACTTAGCTCCTGCCTCATAAGCCTTCGCAACAATTAACCTCGTTAATTGGGCCGTTTCAATCGGCGCATGAACGATTAGAACTTGTCCAACTTGAACATTCACCCCAACCCTAACAACTAATTCAGCATATTTATTCAACATTTTCTCAAAAGTATCCATTGCGCAAGCTCCTTCCTAATCTACCCTTATTGTATCTTAACTTCTGCTAGAAAGTAAAAAAGGAAATCCACATTTAATCATTTTCCACCGAGAACAGTCCCATATTAAACAAAAAAATCCGACCAATAAGGATCGGATTTCTTGTATGATAGGAGGTCCTTACAATTCTTTTACAGCTATAGTAGTCACTATCCCTAGTACTTATTTCTTCTTCCACGTTGTACCATCTGTATAATGAACAGCCGTAACAACTACCTTCACTTTTGTTGTATTATCAAATAAATCTAATGTCCAATAAAGAGATTCCTCGCTACCTGACGGCATGTAGATGTCTTGTGCAATCCCACCAAACACGTTGCCATAACCAGTAAAGGTAACTTCTCTATCAAAAGTGTCATAACAATAAATATCAACCTCAAATGCATCTACCGTTTTAGTAGATAGGTTCTTAAAGCTTATATGTGACTCAGGATTATCAAGTGAATCATATTCTATCTCACTACCTGTAACTTTAATTGGTGCATTTTTGTTCGCTTTGAGTTCCTTTGCTAGCTCTGCCTTTCTATTCTTCTCCAACATGTGAGCATACTCTAAATATTTTGTTTGAATATATTTCTGTTCCCCTTTAAAGTTCTCAGACTTTATAACTTTATAATTATGATCTTCAATCGACTTTATAGCAGATCCAATAAATATGTATTTCCATTCATTATCCTCAAAGAAATAATCTGCATAATCTACGATTTCAATATGTTCCTTCTCTTTACCACCTGGAATAAAATAATCTCTTGTAATGGTCTCAATTTTTTTAGTTTCCCGATTGTAGAAGTATAAATTATATTCAACAGATGCTATACCTTCAGCGGAGCGATCCGTTATAATAACTCCCACACCTCCAGAGTTTGTTTTTAAACCTACCGGAAGATCATTAATGGAATACTTGGATAACGTCAATCGCTGTTCTTTTTTTTTCGTATCATAACTGATAGAACCATATCGGAATAAATCATCCGCATAAATAGCTGTACCATTATCAACATAGAAAGTCGGAACCATACGATTGTCTAAAAACACCAATATATCCGTATGCGTTACATCTACAAGCTTTGTACTAGTTGTATCCTTCACTTTAGCAAATTTAGTTATTTTCAAATCTCGCCGAATCGTCAGATCACGTAAATCAGAATCCCAATTTGCTACAAATCCAAAATTTTTAAGATCTTTTGTCAAAACGATTATTTTTCCGTTAAATGACATTGTAGGAATCTGTACATCATTAATAAACATCTTTGTTGCCGCTCTTTGAGCCTGACCCAATACAAATCCTGTTTTAGTCTCATCAATGTATGCCGCTTCTGCTGAAACAGGCATCATCCATACTAGAACAATTAAAATTAACATAAGTACTTTTTTTACTCTCACCATTTCTGCCTCCAATTAATCATATTTCTACATCTTTCTACTTTAAACTTCGTTTTTTGCTAACAAATCATATACTAATTGATATTCCGATATTTGTATATATTGGATTTAATATTCCTCTCTATATGAGCATTTTATTAGTCATCATAGATTAGAATGTTTTTTCATAAATAAGATACTAATTTACAATCAACAAATCATACATACTTTCTAACTTCTATAAATAAAAACAAAAAAGCTCACAACCTTTTGCTGTTGTGAACTTTTTAACGTTTGTTGTAGCTATTTGATTCATTGTCATGCAAAGTAAACACAAGAATGCATCTTATCAAATCTTCTCAGCAACAATTTGATCTATCTCACTTTTCAATAGCAGGTAACGGTGTACACTTCTTGATATCGGAATTTTAGTTACTTTATTCTTATCTACATAAGCCTTCATCTGATCTTTAGTAAGGCCTAGCAACTTACCAGCTTCCGTTACCGTGAGTACCACTTCCCTGCTTGTTTCATTAAAGGTATGCTTTAACTTCTGATCCCAATCCTCAAACTCCTGCATTAAATGCTTCCTTTCACATCCATCTTCTTGCTGAACACACTTCATTATAACATGTTTATTGGACTCAAAAAGTATTGTTGCCTATTATCTCCTTTTTAACACCAAATTTCTATGAAATAGGTATGTAAATTAAAAAACTGATCCTAGTACTGTATTATGCTGCCTCAGCAAATCTTGCTTTAAGTGAACTACGAGTATGAATTAATCTCATCGGCACAAGCTGATTTTTCCTACGCCCTATTCGTTTGTTACCTTCCGGATGCAGTACAGATAAAAGTATGCGTAAATACAAAGTAGTAATGCTTCTAAAAAAACTTGATTTAATTCCTTGTTGTTCGAATCCTAGCCCATGCACAATACCACGATGCAGCAACGTAATACCCATCAATGCCTTTACCCCTGAATACTCCGCTTTATTATTGTCTATATCGACATGGATTTCCTCCAAAGAATCTCGAACCATGCGCGCTATTACGATTGCAGCACGGTTTGCACCACCTGATTTAAGCTGGTCTATAATTTGAACATTATCAAGGTGTAGTTCTCCAATATGATCCCCAGCCACTATTATAGTGCCATCTTTGCACAAAATACTTTCACCTTGATGTTTTCTAATCATAACCTTACACATTCCGTAATCTAACGTATGCAGGTTGCCTCTCTGATACATTGACGCAAAAATCTTCTCCCACATCATCCAAAGTGATCTAATTATGCCTTTATAAAATGCTCCTAGCATGTTTCTACCTCCTGTAGCGCTAATTACAATGCATCCACATAATATTGATGTAACGTGTTCCATCCACATATTTGTTAAGTTATCAATAATTCCCTAAATACAAGCTCACTTCTTATATTAGTCGATAATACACTCTTTTTCCTTACCCAATTGTTACTAAATTCTTACTTATTGCCTAAAGATGATTAATACGGTTGCTGAACGTCTGTATCTCAATTTCGTTCATCAAAAAAGTTCATCTAATTGATTGTATCAAAGTGTTGTTATTTTTTGTCGTTTTATTAGCTTAAAACACAAAAAAACATTGTTCAATATGAACAATGCTAACTAGTGGCGTATTATGCCCTGAAAACTGGATACGAAAGAAATTGCTTGAATTGCTTTAGCTGTTGTTTGTAGGTTGTATGACCCAGGTAATTTTCTCATTGTCTTCGAC
>NZ_BQME02000001.1:2396611-2402750 GCF_022180385.2 Paenibacillus sp. L3-i20 | reverse complement strand
GTTATCCCAGTCTTATAGGCAGGTTACCTACGTGTTACTCACCCGTCCGCCGCTAACTCTCAGAAGTGCAAGCACTTCATCAAGTCCGCTCGACTTGCATGTATTAGGCACGCCGCCAGCGTTCGTCCTGAGCCAGGATCAAACTCTCCAAATTGGTGTTTGACTTGCTCATTACTTATATTGCTTTTTCATTACATCCGTTAGGATGAATGAGACAGTTTCGCTCGTTGTTCAGTTTTCAAAGATCAATCTCTTGCTTGTTTCGTTCTTGTTTCCCGGTGTATTTCTTGGCCGGAACAATAATATACCATGGGCTTGTACACTTATGCAAGTCTTTTTTAAAATTTCTTTTTATAATTTATAAATACCCATTTTTTAGTTTAATTAATCACGAAAATGTCTTGATATATAGGAGATCGTCTATAAATTCCCACGTAATTAATCATTCTCTTCAATGTAATTCTCTAATCCTTGATCTGTAAATACATAAAACTAAGTCCATAAGCTATCATCAAGCAAGTCTATTTCGTAATATTCCCCTTAATTGAGAGTCGTTATACTCATTATTTCGACAATAACTAATAACATTAATGAATTGATCTATAATTCCTTCATTAACTACATATTGCTTATCAATAAGTCTTCGAGAGCGTAAAATATCTTCGTATTATGAGGTTAGCCAGCTTAATCTGGTTGACCTCATTTTCAATTACAATAGCTGTAGCCGGGGAGGACGATAAAATATCAGGGCAATAAGCCCGTTACACAAACTGTCCACCTGCTATTGTTCAAACCATGATTAAGCTGGTTGAGACCTAGATCTTGAATAACACGCGAAGCTATGGACGTGCAATGGTTAGTAGGACCGGCGATTTCATTTGTAGGAGGAGCTTATGAGACCTGTTATTGGCATCGATGTGTCTAAGGGAAAAAGCGAAGGATTCATCTTACTTGAAAGAAACAAACCTTACGGTAAACCCTTCTGTTTTCAGCATACTCATGAAGAAATGAATGTCTTGTTACTAAAATTACAAGAGGTTGAAACGTTGGTCGGTCTGAGACCCGTTGTTGTTCTCGAATCCACTGGGCATTACCATCTAGGAATTGTAGCTGTATTGCAAAAGAAGGGCTATGAGGTCATTACACTCAATCCACTTATCCCGCAACGTGCACGTAAATCCAAACTTAGGAAAGTGAAAACCGATGCCGAGGATGCTAAGCATCTAGCAGAGCTCTTCTACAAAGAGGAGCTCCAAGCAGCTCCATCAAGACCCCTTGAACAAGACGAGCTACGATTCTTATGTGGGCAGCACGAAATGATTAGCCATACCTATGTTCAAGCCCAGCTTAACTTCCAATCGATATTGGATCAACTATTTCCGCTGTACTCCACCATATTCGGTCAGCTCTTCTCTAAAACTGCACTTGAGGTATTGAGGAAATATCCTACACCGGAACACGTCCTCACCGCAAATCATGGGGAAATTGAGACGATCATTCGGACACACTGCAATCGGTCGATCTCCTGGGCATCGCTTAAAGCCGACGCGATCATTTGCGCTGCTAAGAACAGTCTCATCGTGGAATACAGCCTATCACAAGTTAGAGCACTGCTTCTTATGATTAGCTTGCTCATGGAGTATCAAAACCATCTTGCTGATCTTGAGCAAGCCATCAAAATCAAAGCGACAAGCATACAAGGTTTTGATTTGTTGCGCTCTATTCCTGGTATTGGAGATAAGCTTGCGTCATCCATTCTTGCAGAGATTGGGGACATCTCCTCGTTCCCTCATGCCAAAAAACTTGTTGCATTTGCAGGTATTGATCCTAGCGTATTCTCATCAGGTACGTTTACAGCCACTAAAAATCGTATAACAAAGCGAGGGTCTTCCCGTCTAAGAAGAGCGCTCTATTTGGCTGTGCTTTGCGGTATTCGAGGAGCAGTGAGAAACGAACGTATTCGGAATTTTTATGACAAGAAGAGGCTTGAAGGAAAGCCTCACCGGGTTGCACTTATTTCTTGCACCAATAAATTATTGCATATGATTTTCGCCATGCTTAAAAAATCGCTTTATTACCACTCTTCCTAATCCATTAAAAAGGATAATTTTATACAAAAGTCCAGTTTTCATTGGGGGTTACTTTCGTATTGTCTTTTTCTATATTTTAGAAAAAAATAGTTTGTGCGAACGTATTGACATGATATTAGCTGGTTTGTGTAAATAGATAAATGGCAAAATGGAAGACCTTTTCTTGTAGAATGAAGTCACCACAACACCATTCACAGAAAAGAGGTCTTCCCTTTGAATCATTTGTTGGAAACGGAATTAACAGCGTTTCTAGCCTATGAGAAATATGACCGTATTGGCGTGAATACTGGAAATTCACGTAACGGTGGATATACACGTAAACTACACACCGAATATGGGGGCCTAGAGCTCACTATTCCGCTAGATCGTAAGAGGGAGTTCAGGCAGCAGACCGTTGCTCCGTACAAGCGTACAAGCGTTCCAACGATACACTAGAGTCCTTCGTTATTCACCTGTTTCAAAAAGACGTAACCATGATGGAAATTGCTGATCTTATCGAGAAGATGTATGGTCATCACTACACACTACAAACAGTCTCCAATATGACTAAAGTGATGGTAGAACACGTAGATGCCTTCACTAAGCGGCCGTTAGCTAAGCGTTATGTGTGCGTCTACATCGACGCTACCTACATTTCAATAAGACGTGAAATGGTCTCTACAGAAGCTGTCTATCTAGCAGTTGGCATCCGTGAGGATTGATCAAAAGAAGTGTTAGCCTATACGATTGCGCCTACCGAATCCGCCTACATGTGGAATGTGTTATTACAAGACGTGAGCACACGTGGCACCGAAGAGATCCTTCTCTTTATTTCTGATGGGTTGGCAGGCATTGTATCCGCAATAGAGAACGTATATCCAAAAGCCAAGTACCAACCATGCTTCGTACATCTAGCACGTAATATTTGACCGTCCTGCTATCTGTGAAGACTTTAAGTCAGTGTATCGAGCAGACGATGAACAAGCAGGCCTGGCAGCACTTGATTGTTTTTGTGACAAATGAAAGTCTTCCTATCCTAAAGTCTTAAAATCCCTACGAGGAAACCAGCATCTGTTTACATTCTACAGCTTCCCTAAACCGATCTGGAGAAGTATTTATTCTACAAACTTAATTGAATCCTTCATCAAACAAATTAAAAAATACACCAAGCGCAAAGAACAGTTTCCACATGAAGAAGCATTGGAGAAGTTTCTAGTCTCACAGTTTAAAGCTTACAACCAACGCTTCGCTACCCGTTGCCACCTCGGCTTCGATCAAGCACGTGCAGAACTACAAGGAATGTTCATCACTAAGGACTAATTCATTTTTCTACAAGAGAAGGTTATTTTCATTTACACATAATTCTTGACGCTCCCTTTTCATCATTAGGAAGGCACATACATCGTCATTATCTTTTGATATAGTTTTAAATATAATTTAGCGTACTTAGTTTAGTGTATGATCCGTAATAGTGCCCGAATTGTGGAAGATCGATCTCAGTTTGTTATAGAAACTGACCATCTGGAAAATCAAGATTAATAGTAGTATGACGCAAGATCGATTCATAAGCCTCGGCTTTTTCTGAAAACAGACGCATCAGAACAACAACGTCTAAGGATTCGCTAGATAAAGCACCCTCATTTCGACTGCCAATGAGCACCACATCTGTTACGACAGGCCAAGCACCGGCACGATTATAGAAAGAATCTAAAGATGGACTACACGTGAATATGCCAAAATCTATGTCTCCTTGTCTTTCAATCCATTGAGTAGCGTCAGCGACTGTACGTAAACCTAAGCCTTGACCGTGATACTCGGGGTCAGTAGCGACACAGCTAAGTCCAGCAATATTGAATGTTTGTCCATCGTGCTTGATAGTCTTACGTACCACACCTGCATAGCTAACCAACTTTCCATCTATGTGCAAATAAAATGAACGTGCATTAAGTTCTTTTTCGTGAGCTTTTGGAATCGTTACCCCCGGCATTGGACAAGCATCCGGCCAAACCTGATGTAACATTACGGCAATCTCACTTTGTAATGTATCAGGTGCTTCATTATAATTAATTGATTGCACGATAGTTGTCATAGCTTTATTCCCTCCCCCTCTTAAAATGCAATATTCCGCATTGAGATCGTAAAATATCTTGCATAAATAGATATCATTTTAGATTAGATTTGGTCCAAGCTCTAGTCACAAAACAGGATGTTACAGATGTTTTCCCTCTAATGATACGCCACCTTGGTTTCGATCAAGCACGTGCAGAACTTCAAGAGATGTTCACCACTAAGGACTAATTCATTTTTCTACAAGAGAAGGTTATTTTCATTTACACATAATTCTTGACGCTCCTAAGTCTTCAAAAAAAGAGCAAACAAAGACCCGTTTATTTTTAATCTCAACATATCATACTCAATTTTATACCTTCTTTATTAAAACCAGCCATTATAGCAGCATTCAATCAATACATTAATTAGTCTAACTTATAAGCAAGTTGTTGCTTGAGAAGATTTAATTCATCAATAGTAAGATTTCTCCACTTTCCTCGTTCCAAACCATCGATTGTAATATTCATAATTCGAATTCTTTCAAGCTTAAGTACCCTGTAGCCTAGAGCCTTACACATCCTCCTAATCTGAAGGTTTAAGCCTTGTGTCAAAATAATCTTGAATACGTTGTCACTCACTCGAATTACTTCACAGCGCTTGGTCATCACTCCTAGAATATGAACACCGCTAGACATCTCTTCTATAAACGATTCAGTAATAGCCTTGTCCACTGTTACCACGTATTCTTTTTCATGACCATTCTCTGATCGCATCATTTTATTTACAATGTCACCATCGTTCGTTAACAAAATCAGACCTTCAGATGTTTTATCTAATCTGCCCACAGCAAAAATGCGAGTCGGATGATTAATGTAGCTAATAATATTACCAGTAACATCTTTTGACGCGGTACACGTAATCCCAAGTGGTTTATTGAGCACCAGATAGACCGACTCAGTTTTTCTTGCTATCGCTTGCCCATCTATAAGTACAACATCACCTTCAATAACAATAGAATTCTGTTCACAAATAAGACCGTTGATCGTTATCCTTTGTGCCTTGATTAAACGAATCGTTTCCCGTCTAGAACAATAGCCAGTTTCACTAATGAATTTATTTATTCTCATTCTAATCCTGCTTTCTTACTATCTATGTGAATATTATTTTGCATCTGCAAGCGAGTCCGCATATTTCGATCACGATCTAGGTTGTAAACACAACAACGGATCTAGCGTCCTCGTGATTCACTAATTGCCATTACTAATACTAACATCAATATTCGAAAAACATTACCCTCCGACTTAATATGAGTTGTTCAATAGATGAAGCAGCAAAATTAGTGATCAGCATAAATACTATTGAAAAATTAACCCTGTTGAAGGCGAAGAATTTGAAATAAGTTTAGCAGCAACATAATTTAAAAAAATCTTGCCGATTCAAATATAGTAAATTAATGAATAGAACCTTTTTTCAGCGGAATATAAAAACACATGGGGCCAATAAGCTTGTATCATTTTGTATCCAACAAATTTCTTTAAAATAATGAAATAAAATTTAATGGACCCTTTTTGCTTTCAATGCAAAAAAATGATTACTATTAGCTTTGCGAAAAAATTTGTAGGCATAAGTTTACAGCAAAAAAGGGAGGAATTATCTTCATTAGTGCTTAAGTAGCTTTGTATAAGGCACCCTTGTTAGATGAAACGCTGTTTCAGAAGCCGATCTTTATTGGATCAATCGCCTGTATGTGATTTTCAGAGAGGTTTTAATAAGGGGCTTTATAGCAAGGCTTATAATCCTAGCAAGACTATTTTCTATCAATATTGATTTAAATGCGTCGTTGAATTAGTGAGTGATCATTGAGTTTGTAATAAAAATTATGAAAATTATTTTGAAATACTAAACAACAAAAAAACCTTGCAGAACAAGGAATTTGGTTTGTAATATTTAAGTTCTCTTGAGCATTTTTGCGCCCTGAAAACTGGATACGAAAGAATAGCTTGAGTTACTTTAGCTGTTGT
>NZ_BQME02000001.1:2301177-2391177 GCF_022180385.2 Paenibacillus sp. L3-i20 | reverse complement strand
TTGCGGCTTATATTTTCAATTCCAATCTGTCGGATCTTCACTTACATATCTCCACATGCAGTATGAAGCATTCGTATACAGTTCACATTGTGAATATTCTCCGAATGGATATCCATAAGAACATATTTCTCATAATCTAAAATGCCGTAAATTTCACTTCTTGTAGAAGATTCATAGTTATTTGAAATTGTTTTGTGCAAAACGAGCACTAGAAGAAATTCTAGCGACTCGTTTTTTTAGTTCTCCCATCATTCTTCCGCATCACAGTTTTCGCTGCTGTCGGCCTCCAGTGAATAAGTTGGACCAATTGATCCTGCATATAGGTCGGAGTATAAACAAATCCATCCTCGATCCAATGGAATACTAGCCCCATCAGTGCATGCAGGCTGTACACAATTCTGAGCTCAGGATTAATGGTAGAGTCCCCTTCTTGGTATACCAAGTCCTCGACCGAGATTCGACGGATCGCGCTGAACATCTTTTCCTTTATGATCGGCAAAGTGTCACTTCGGAACAATATAGAATAGACATCCTTCTTCTCATAAATATGTTCAAAAATCGCTACCGAATGTGCCCCCATCTCGTCTACTCGAAATATTTCTACATGTTCATACGGCGCTCGGAATGAAGCAATTAACTCATCGATCAGCTCAGAGATGACTTCTGCGAGCAAAGCATCTTTATTTTCAAAATGAGAATAAAACGTCCCCCGATTATAATTTGCCCTCTCGACGATTTCTGTAATTGAAATTGCAGTAAAACTCTTATGATCCATTAGCGATAACAATGATTCCTTGAGCGCTGCTTTACTTCGCACAACTCGGCGATCATTTTCTTTCTGTGCCAATCTACTCCCTCCTTTCCAGTATTTTTTAACGAACAATCGAACGTCATTTGTTCATTAACGCACAATTGATAGCGTTTTATATATTGTTATGAGTCTCTATTCTTATTATAGTAAAAGTACACTTGTTATGTAATGAACAAGTGTTCAATTATTATATTATTTGTTTCGTTGTCTATACTAATTCCTTAGAGGAGGCATCATGAATGAAATTGTCAGGTAAAGTTGCAGTCGTAACAGGCGCAGCATCTGGAATGGGTAAAGCAATCGCACAATTGTTCGCAGCGGAAGGTGCCAAGATCGTTGTCTCCGACCATAACATCGACAATGCCTCACTAGTCGTTAACGAGATTACATCGGCGGGCGGAGTTGCATTCGCTGTTGCTGCTAATGTCGCGAAGGAAGTAGACGTTCAGCATCTCATCGACTCCACAGTTGCCGAGTACGGAACGCTTGATATTCTCATTAATAATGCAGGTATCATGGACAACTTTGTCCCTGCAGGCGACCTAACGGATGAATTATGGGAGCGCGTATTCGCTGTGAATACGACAGGACCTATGAGAACGATCCGTAAGTCACTTCCGATTTTCCTCGAAAAAAATAGTGGAGTTATCGTCAATATAGCATCTGCTGGCGGCTTATACGGTTCCAGAGCAGGAGCGGCATATACCGCTGCGAAACATGCCGTAGTTGGTCTTACGAAAAATGTCGGCTTTCAATATGCACCAAAGGGTATACGTTGTAACGCAATTGCTCCAGGCGGCGTAGCAACGAACATTAGCACTTCTATCAACGCACCGAATGCGTTCGGTATGGAGCGCGCCATGGTAGGCATGCAGATTAATCCGCGAACCGGAAGCGCCGAAGAAATTGCCAAGGTTGCTTTGTTCCTCGCTTCGGACGATTCCAGCTTTGTAAACGGCACTGTCGTTACAGCCGATGCAGGTTGGACTGCTTACTAAGCTTCCAAACAAAATGATTTTCCTACAAAAAGGGGTCCCTAAAGCCAATTGGCTTTAGGGACCCCTTTTCTCTAGCATAATATCCAGTAATAGTTTGTGAGATCGATTCGACTTAGAGCCACTTCTGCCTAAAAAATTACGAGTAATTTTACTATGTTAGATACGACTTAGGGCGTGAAATGATGCTCAAACATATTCACTATACTAACAGCGATAACTGACAATATTCACAAAGTTGCTGACCTAACGTCAGTTTAAATGTCTTGCTATAGGATACCTCATCTAGCGAATCATTGATTGCCTGAAACGCTACTCCTTCTTTAATATCCTTACTGAATCCCCCCTACTCACTACTTAGTCAATTCAATAATTTTTTATCGAAAAATTGCTATTTGTTACTTATAGTCAACAGACATTTTCTTAAAAAGCTTGTATTTTGGATATAGAACAAATCACTCAACTGCACTGTATGGAATCAGTTTTAAATTGAAATTTCGCAAGAAGTTGGCTACGTCAATCATGCATGCATGCAGGCAAACTAAATAACTAGAGTTGGAGGAAGTTTCATGGACGTTAACTTAATTGTTTCTATTGTTTTAGCCACTCTCTTATTGTATTCGTTTATGGCCAAAGTTATAGCTTATCAAGATTTCAAAACAACTATCGAGCAACTGAAGTTCCCGTTATTTTTCACATGGCTGGTAGTAGCAGCAGAGGGAATTATAGTTGTACTCCTAGTGTTGGATTTTACTCAGTTCGTTGGACAAGTCGCCGCAATGTTGTTATTCCTCTCTTTCTATGCAGTTGCAGGCTTAGCCATCTATAAAAAATTGAATGTCAGTTGTAACTGCTTTGGGAAAGCAAGTGAAGAAAAGCTGGGATGGGGAACAATGTGGAAGATTACGCCTCTCTTTTTGTTAACTGTGATTGGACTAATAGCTGATCATTCGCTATCACTTACTTCTATGAACCCTACAGAAATTATTAGTTGCATTGGGCTTACAATTGGCGTATTGAACATGTATTTAATGTTGAAAAATAGAAAACTATTACTAGAGGGAGGCTCATAAACTCTATGACTCTATTTAATTTATCGTATGCTTTTTTATGGGCTATTATTGCACTGCAATCTTACTTTATTATTCAGCTTGGACGGAAAATACAAGCAGTCAAAATACCAGCAGAAACTATGCCCCATCTTATTGAGGAAGATCATGGACTTGCCAAAAGAACATTATTTCCTCAATTTCAATTTGAAACCGTTAACAAAGGTATTATTGATTTAGCAGTGCTGGACAAGCAAAAACATGGGTTTTTGGTAGCTTTTACAGATGCAAAATGCAGCTCTTGTAAAGAACTATATCCTGTATTGGAAAGGTTCCAGCAGCAAAGCCCCCACTTCCAAGCTCTTATTCTGATGATCGGCCAACAACCAGAAGTAACAGAGATTATTAATCAATATGAGCTGACAGTACCGGTTACAACACTTGAATCCTCATTATCTTTTGAAACTCGTATTTTTCCTTTTGTTTATTATTTGTCTCCTAAAGGTGAGGTTATTGCCAAAAGTGTCGTACAACGCAGAGAAACCCTAAACGCTTTAATAGCCCAAACTGTCGTACCTAAAGCGTCGTAAAATCGGAAAGGAGGTGAGTTTATGGCATTCTCTGATACTGAAATTTACGATCCTAGTCTTTTTACATCAATTACCTATGAAGTAAAGCGCTTCACTCACTATGTTTTTGAATCTAACCCAATTACTGCATCAGTTCGCGGTTATTAAGAGGTTTCTTTAAAAATACAGCAGATAAAAATATCGTGGCAACCTATCAATTCATTGAAAGGAGGTGAAAAAATATGGCTTGCAATCCTTATAGTTTTTGCGATACTCAGGCTTGTGGCAACAGTGGTTACAACATTAGACACAGCTACACATGCAATAGTCAAGGTAAACATGTACACGAATCATCTTGCAGCTGCTAATTAGTGAAAAGAGGAGAGCGAATTATCGTTCTCCTCTTTATTATAAAATTAAAGGTGATCTTAGATGACAATAAATAATACAACAACAAATAAAAACAAGGTTGTTTTTAGTGTCTTTAGCCGGTTCATGCCGCTTATGCTTAAGGTCATTCCTGGTGCAACTATCTTTCTTATCCTGCTTAAAATCATAACTGCGTTACTTCCTGTTGCTCAAATTTACATTATTAAAGAATTAGTAGATTTGGTAACGTCAATATTTACGAAGAGACAAGGAATTCCTTCCGATGTTTATTATGTTCTGTCTCTTCAAGCACTAATACTAATTTCTGCTCGATTATTTAGTTATTTGGAGTCTATCGTAAGTTATCGCACACAACAAAAGTTGAAATATTATTTTGAACACTTATTAATTAATAAAGCGGCTGAATTGCCATTAAGCTACTTTGACCGCCCCGATTATTATGATCAATTAGAGAGAGCTGCGTTTGGTGTAGATGTGAAGGGCTTTAATTTAGTTAATTTAATGCTAACCATTGGGTCGAGTATAATCACTTTAGTGGGGTTAGTATCTATTTTATGGTCTTTCCATTGGATACTGGCGGCTATTGTCCTCGTAATGATTATTCCTAATATTTTGGTCAATGCTTATTTCGGCAAAAAAAAATATAGCCAAGTGATGACCCAGACACCCGAGCAACGAAAAATTCATTATTTACTTAGCATTTTACATAGCCGTAGTTCCGCCAAGGAAGCACGCATCTATGACTTTGTAGGTTATTTAACTCATAAATGGAAAACTATATTTTGGAAAACTGCAAACGAACAATATGAGCTGCGTAAACGAACAGATAGTCGGATGCTCCTTGTCGAAGCTTCCCAAGTCGTGCTAGATATCGGAGTAGTTATCGTGCTTATTCTATTTGGTTCTACTGGTGCGTTAACAATTGGTCATTATGTTTCATTAACACAAGCTCTCCAACAAATTCAGCAAATTATAGCTGGATTGGGCTATTCAATTGCCGCTGTCTACGAAGAAAGCCTATTTATTAACGAAGTGCTGAACTTTCTCGATTTGGAAGGCGAAAGCTCAGAAGATCGCAATTGCAAATTCCCTGACAAATTAGCTAAAATCATTGAGGTCAAGGATCTATCTTTCACTTATGCTACGCATACGACTCCTCAGCTCAAGGGGATCAACTTTACGATTTCACCAGGTGAAAAGATTGCGATTGTAGGAGAAAATGGCGCAGGTAAAAGTACGCTGGTGAAATGCTTGCTCGGACTCTATTTGCCCAACGAAGGGACCGTCTTATTCGACGGGGTGGATATACGTACTATAGATCCAAAAAGCATGCGTCAAAATGTATCCGCCGTCTTTCAAGATTTCGAGAGTTATCACTTAACCGTTCGTGAAAACATTGCCATGGGACACCCAAATATTAATGATGATGCTTATATCGAAGCAGCTGCCTCTAAAGCTGGAGTTGGAGAATTAATCGGAAAATTGCCTAACGGCATAGACACAGAACTTGGTGCAATGTTTCAAAACGGGCATGAACTATCCGGCGGTCAATGGCAAAAAATAGCGTTGAGTCGAGCTTTCATGCGCGATTCACAAATCGTTATTCTTGATGAGCCGACAGCAGCACTTGATCCGAGAGCTGAAGCAGAAATTTATGATAACTTTGCTACTTTATATGAAGGAAAGACATCTATCATGATTTCTCATCGTTTGAGCAGTTGCAGGCATGCAGACAAAATCATCGTGCTCCATAACGGACAAATTATTGAAGAGGGCAGTCATGAGACATTACTTGCCGCACAAGGCGCATATGCCGATATGTTTCATACACAGGCCAAACGTTATGCTTCTTAACGGGTAGTACGCTCTCCCCTTCTATCGTATTTTTCTAGTTCATAATTAGTCGACTGATACCGTCATTAAAATGAAGCTACAATCTCAAGGGGGACAGACCCATGAGAGAAGAGAACGTGAGTTGTGGTTAGGCATCGAGCCTATTTACGGCGAAGCGATAGCGAAACTAGTCCCCATGATAGGGTATGAGGGTGTATTTACGTTTCGGATGGGCTATCCACTCCATAAAGCTTTAGCTAGCCCTAGACGTTCTGCCGAAGAAGTAGTACTGCATCATCAGTGATCTAAACAAGTATTGTTCCTAGACTAATTTAATCCGTTTAAATAAATCAATTAATCTACCTATCAATCTATCTATACCATCTTATTTTTTCTGAATAGAATGAACTATTCTTAACAGAAAGAGGGATGGATATGAGCAAAAAGGTAGAGATTAGCAACAGGCGTGGCGATGAGGATTTTGATCGTGAGTTTGACGGAGAACTAGATCGTGAGTTTGATCGTGAGTTTGATCGTGATTTTGAGGGATGCCGCGGAAGACGCAGACGTGAACGCATCCGCAGACTGAGACGCATAATTAGACGTCTTCGCATTCGCTTGCGCAGATTAATTCGCCAAGGTGGCAACCGTAATGAAATTCGCAGACTGAGACGCCAAATCAGACGTCTTCTCCGTCTTTTGCGCAGACTAACTGTCTAGTACTTCGCCCGTTTAAAGCTCTGTAGATCAAGTAAACAAAAATACCGTAAGTAAGCCATGATGAAGCATGGTATTATCCCCTTCAAGTAGACAATCTTAAAAACCCATGTGATAACATGAGGCAATGAGTGAACTTGGAGGGGATAATACCAGTTCCAACCCACATCATAGTATCTAATCAAGACCATCCCGATAACATAAAGACTGCCTACTTTTTGCATCGTCACATACAGCACTCATCCAAAACGGTTATATCGGGCGCAGGTCATCTTCCATTTGTCGAGGAACCAAATCAATTTAATGGAATCGTTCACTATTTTTTGTCCCGACGAGACCAATCAGGGGATTAACTTGCAGTGCTTATCATTAATTAATTGTATTAATTTTAACAGCGCACTAGAGTAAATGTTGTCACGCCTATGTACAAACCATACCTGTAAACCTCGGTACTCTTCAGGCAAGCGGTGGGAGGCAACTATTCCTGCTTCTTCCGCTTTGGCAATCGTCGATCGTGGCAGCAAAGATACACCGAGTCCAGCGGAAACCCCGTCTACAATAACTGCTAAAGTTCCAAACTCCATAATCTGATATGTGGTCAGGCCCGTCTCTCTTAAAAAACTCTCAGCTTTTGCTCGATGCGTACATCCAACGTCGAAAAACAACATCGGTTTCGTGAGCAACTCATTCATGTCACTTTTTCCCGGCTCCGAGATGAGTACCAACTCCTCTTCGAAAGCCTTAACATGCTCTATTTCCGGACAATCAATAGGTCCATAGACAAAAGCCCCATCAAGCTCGTAGTCCAACACCTTTTGTAGGAGACCATGCGTCACACCCGTAATGAGCGATATATTTACATCTGGATATCTTGAGTGATATCCGGAAAGTAGAGGTGTCAGATGAATCGCTGCAGTCGTTTCAATAGAACCTATCCGAAGAGGCCCTGCCGGAATATCCGAGTATTGTGTGGATTTCACAGCCTCATCCATTAGAGTCAGTATTTTATCCGCATATTCTAGTAAATTCTCGCCCGCTGCGGTTAGCGTCATTCCTCGATTGGATCGCCGAAAAAGGGGGATTTCTAACTGAGCCTCAAGGTATTGAATGCGCGCAGTCACATTAGACTGTACATAGTTCAACATTTGCGCAGCCTTCGTTATACTACCCTCTCGAGCTACGGCTTGAAATATTTTTAGATCTCCGCTTTCCATCTCTATGTCACCTGCTTGGTATGATCATTTATGATACTCACATTCGGTTTTGTTCATTTTACTGCAAGACTCCCACTATGTACAATTTGATAAAGATTCATCATTAATCGAATTACGGGAGGAAATAGGATGAAGGCAATTGTACATACTGGAATGAGTGGGCTCGAAGGCCTGACATATAAAGACGTTATAGACAAACAACCAAGCTACGGAGAAGTAAAGGTAAGACTGAAAATTGCAGGGTTAAATCATAGAGACTTATTCCTTATGGCAAGTCGAACAGATGGGGATGCCCCTCTGATTATGGGCTCTGATGGCGCTGGAACAATCGAGGCGATAGGTGATGGTGTAACCAACCTTACAGTAGGTTCCGATGTAATTATTAATCCGTGTATCGGATGGGAACTCACCCACGATGTCCCGACCGTTCCAGCTATAGTAGGCGGTCCTTCAGATGGTACATTCGCCGAGTCTATCATCATCCCTGCGCGAAATGCTGTCAATAAACCAGATTACCTGTCTTGGGAAGAAGCCGGTGTATTGCCCTTGTCTGCCTTGACAGCCTACCGTGCTTTGTTCACGAGAGGTCGACTACAGCAAGGTGAACATGTCTTGATTCCTGGTATTGGTGGCGGTGTGGCAACTTATGCCATGCTTATGGCTTTAGCGGCGGGTGCACGAGTCAGTGTCACATCACGTAGTGAAACAAAGAGACAAGCAGCTCTTGCTCATGGAGCAGATCATGCCTTTGATAGTCATAGCGACTGGAAGAGAAGTATGGCAGGAGATACAGTCGATCTCATCTTGGACAGCATCGGGCCAGCGACGTTCCCACACTACTTTGATATCATTAAGCCGAATGGTCGTATCGTCACGTTTGGAGCAAGCTCAGGTGATCGAATGGAACTAGCGGCAAGATCCATATTTTATCCTCAAATCAGCATCATAGGCACCTCAATGGGAAGTAGTGAAGAGTTTACTGCTATGCTTCAATTTATGGAGCACCACTCGCTCCGCCCTATCATTGATAGTATGTTTCCTTTACAAAATACTCTTCAAGCCTTTCAGCGAATGCAACAGGGAGAGCAAACTGGGAATATTGGAATACGAATAGACTGAGCATCTGAAAATAGTAATTGCAGTTCTACGCCGCGTTTGCAAAACGAGCAACAGCAAAAATCCACAACTATATACGGTTGTGGATTTACATAGTGGAGAAGGGGAAATTTGAACCCCTGTCCCAAACTTTTCAATTCTATCACTCATTCCAAACAGAATCTCATTTAAGAAGACCGAAAGATTTGTCTTCTCATCCACATCGTTGCAACCCACTTTTCACCTTTTACCACTGGTGTACCTGCATGCAACGTTAACTCGTTAATTTCTTGATTACTGTAAAAGTATTCGAAATAGACTGCCATGCCTTTTGTAGGAAAAACAGAAAGGTTCAACTTGGGAAATGTTGTTTGCCCTCCCTCTTCCACATCGTTTAAATACAATAAGAGCGTACTAATACGATTGTTGGCACTTGAACGGCTCGTCTCTGCGAAGAAATCATAATGAGGTTGATACTCCTGACCAGGAGTATACATCAATACTTGCAAACCATCACCATGTTCAATAGGAATATTCATAATTTGAGAGACCCGCTTCTCTATTCTTGTAATGATCTCACTTTCCTCACAGAACACCCCGCTACTCGTTCTAATTTGATTAACGGTACGATCTTCGCCTATTTTTGAACGTTGCAATTGCTCTCTCGTCTGATTAATTAGCTCATCACATTCCTCATCGCTAAGCACATTTCCTAATACGACAATCAGTGGTTCTTCATACTTAGCAACAATCCGAATCTCTCTATCTTCTGTCTGTAATTTATTTCCCGCATGATCAAATATCGTCTGCTCTTTCGCTGTCGTATTCCCTACCATTGTTACACAGCCCTTTTATTAAGACATTCACTAAGATTTAAGATACCATAAAGTGGTATGATTAACTCTATTAATTTCAGAAAAATTCAAAAATTTAAACAAACTGGTAACCTAAAATGGGATGAGAAAACAAAAGAAAACTAGTAGACTACCTTGGAATAACAATCGAACCGCCGATCACAGGTATAGCCAAAATAAGCTCTAATGATCCTTAACTGACTCTCTTTAACCATACAAAAACCCCCTCCATGTTCACTCACTGCCTCATGTTATCAGATGGGCCTCAAAGAGTGACTTATGAAGGGGATAATACCAAACAGCTCTATTTTCACTTCTGTTCTATCTATTAAATCTATAATTCCCTTAATATCCGCTTCAGCATTCTATATACCTACACAAGATTCAAGACAATTATCGAGCTCTTTTATATAACCTATTTATTAAATGAAATCTGCTTTTTGAAGAAATCGCTGAATAATTGCTGCGGTTTCTGCTCTCGTAATATTTTGCAGTGGACGAAGCTCGCCTTTGTAACCGCTAATAACGTCGATTTCGATGGTTAACGCTGCAGCTTGACGGGCCCAAGACGCCAATTGCTCGCTATCTGAAAAATTGCCAACTAGTTCTTGCTGCTTCGTATTGTCTATCTCCTTATTCAACTCTACAAGCTTCATTGCCCTAGATAGAATTACCATCGCTTCCTGCCTAGTAATCTTCTCATTAGGTTTGAAGGAACCATCAATAAATCCATCGACCAGCCCATAAGAATATCCGATCTGAACGACTTGATGATACCATGTATTCTCCGCAACATCCTTGAAATGAACCGTCTTATTAGCTGAGCTTAAGCCTAAAGCCCTAATAATAATAGCCATATATTCTGCACGTGTAATATCGCTTTCCGGTATAAACCGTTGCTCGTCTGCTCCATTAATGACAAGTCTTGACGCTAAGTCATTAATACTTTCTTGAGCCCAATGGTTAGATATATCTGTAAAGGTTTTTTTATTATAAATTAGTCCATAGATGCTATTGTTCATACTATTAAGGATGGCGTAATTACGTCCTCCTTCACGTACTATCTTCGTCGGAATATGAACAATCGTGCCATCCGACAAAAGCTTAACTCCCGTCGTAATACGTTTAAGATCTACCCCAACAGGAATTGCAAAGCGCCTTTCTACAAAAGTATCGAATTGATTTAATTCTATTTCCTTGTCCCCATACAACCCTTTTATAGAAAAACTTACCGGCGGAGCGACAAGTGAAACCTGTCCATCACTCGAATTTTTGAATACAAATGCCGAATTAGGAACATTAATTATTTCTACCTTGATCTTCATATCCTTCAAAGGGATATCGCTTCCTAATTGATTACGCCATTTATTAACGTTAGCTTGAACTAAGGGAAGAGCATATACAATGTTTTCTGTATTAACTTGAATAACTACATTGTTGTTCTCTAAGCTTTTCAGAAGCGCAGCGCTCATCTCCCAATTAACGATATCGGAATTGTTACGAACAGTAATAGTGATAACCTGTTTATTTCCAGATTCATTCAGTATCCCTTTAAGCTGTGTTTCTTCCAAGAAGACCGTAGTTACCTTTTTTCCTTCTACCATTTTAACTTCGACTTTAGCTGCTTTCTCTGACTTACTTCCTATACTAAGAACAATACCATGACTTGATGCGATCTCTATGCTCCCTGTACTTTCAGAAGTGCCGCCGTTAGAACCAGAGCTTTCTTGGTAGGTAATTGAAGCCTTGTTTGCCACACTAACATTACCCGCTCCATCTCGGAATTGGACGTAAAGATTCTTTAATCCCGAGCTACCCGTAAAGTTCCAATTTTTCGTAGGCGATACGTTCTCCCATTTCGACCATGTTTGATTATCTTCGGAAAAACGCATTTCTATAACGCCGCTACCTGTTCCATCTGAAGAAGTCAAAGTTAATGCCACTAACTTGCCACTTGTCGTGGTTGCACCACTGTTTATGACGATTTTGCCTGTAGGTATCGTTTGATCTAGCTTAATAACGTCATTAATTGTTTCACTCACATTGCCAGCCTTGTCTTTAAACTGTACATATACTGTCTTCTCGCCGTCACCCGTTACAAGACTCCAAGCTTTTGTTGTCGCTGATGATTCCCAGCTCTCCCAGTCAGTTCCGTTGTTAGAAAAACGCATCTCCACTATACCGCTACCATTATTTCCGTCGCTGCTAGTCAGAGTAAGTGTAGTGTCCATCACATTAGTCAATTCCGCGCCCTTTTGAATGATTACTGTACCCGTTGGCACGGTTGTATCAATTTGGAATTTAATGGTTGATTCATTTCCTGCAGTATCCGTTACAACTAGCGTATACGCACCATCTTGATCAATTTCAGTTCCTTTAGCAAAAGTAACACCATTCAACTTTGCTGTTCCTTCGTTAAAACTGACAGTCACTTTCTCTTTATAACTTCCACCGTTCGTAACCCCTGTTACTTTAGGTGCTGTTGTGTCAATTGTGAAGCTAACAGTCGTCTCATTGCCTGCTTTATCCGTTACGATCAGCGTATAATTTCCATCCATTACTATCTCCGTACCGCTGACAAACGTATCACCATTCAATTTCGCCGTTCCTTCGTTAAAACCAACAATCACTTTCTCTTTATAACTTCCACCGTTCGTTACTCCCGTTACTTTAGGTGCTGTTGTGTCAATCGTGAAGCTAATATTCGTTTCATTGCCTGCTTTATCCGTTACAACCAGCTTATACGCACCATCTTGATTAATCTCTGTCC
This sequence comes from Paenibacillus sp. L3-i20, assembly GCF_022180385.2. GTDB lineage: Bacteria > Bacillota > Bacilli > Paenibacillales > Paenibacillaceae > Pristimantibacillus. The sequence goes on along the minus strand of NZ_BQME02000001.1, from coordinate 2,378,880 downwards.
CTTTAACAAAAGTAACACCATTCAACTTTGCCGTTCCTTCGTTAAAACCAACAATCACTTTCTCTTTATAACTTCCACCGTTCGTTACTCCTGTTACTTTAGGTGCTGTTGTATCGATCGTGAAGCTAATCGTCGTCTCATTACCTGTTTTATCCGTCACGATCAGCGTATAATTTCCATCCAATACTATCTCCGTACCGCTGACAAACGTATCACCATTCAATTTCGCCGTTCCTTCGTTAAAACCAACAATCACTTTCTCTTTATAACTTCCACCGTTCGTTACTCCCGTTACTTTAGGTGCTGTTGTGTCAATCGTGAAGCTAATATTCGTTTCATTGCCTGCTTTATCCGTTACAACCAGCTTATACGCACCATCTTGATTAATCTCTGTCCCTTTAACAAAAGTAACACCATTCAACTTTGCTGTTCCTTCGTTAAAACTGACAGTCACTTTTTCTTTATAATTTCCACCGTTCGTTACCCCTGTTACTTTAGGTGCTGTTGTGTCAATTGTGAAGCTAATTGTCGTCACATTACCTGCTTTATCCGTTACAACCAGCTTATACGCACCATCTAGATCAATTTCAGTTCCTTTAGCAAAAGTAATACCATTCAACTTTGCCGTTCCTTCGTTAAAACTGACAGTCACTTTTTCTTTATAAGTTCCACCGTTCGTTACTCCTGTTACTTTAGGTGCTGTTGTGTCTATCTCAAAGTGAACCGTCGTCTCATTGCCTGCTGCATCCGTTACAATCAACTTGTACTCGCCATCCTGTTCAATCTCTGTTCCTTTAGCAAAAGCAGCACCATTCAATGTTGCTGTTCCTTCGTTAAAACTGACGGTTACTTTCTCTTTATAACTTCCGCCGTTTGTTACTCCTGTTACTTTAGGTGCTGCTGTGTCAATTGTGAAGCTAACCGTCGTCTCATTGCCTGCTTTATCCGTTACGATCAGCGTATAATTTCCATCCATTACTATCTCCGTACCGCTGACAAACGTATCACCATTCAATTTCGCCGTTCCTTCGTTAAAACTGACGGTTACTTTCTCTTTATAGCTTCCGCCATTGGTTACTCCTGTTACTTTAGGTACTGCTGTGTCAATCGTAAAGCTAATTGTCGTCTCATTGCCTGCTTTATCCGTTACAACCAGCGTGTACACACCATCCTTATCAATCTCTGTACCACTAGTAAAAGCAGCACCATTCAATGTTGCTGTTCCTATGTTAAAACTAACGGTCACTTTCTTTTTATAAATTCCGCCATTCGTTACTCCTGTTACAATAAGCACTACCTTTTTAATCTCAAAGGTTATCGTCGTTACATTACCTGCATCATCCGTTACGACCAGGGTATACACGCCATTTAGAGCAACCTGTGCACCACTAACAAAAGCAGCCCCGTTTAAGGTCGCTGTTCCTTCGTTAAAGGTAATCGTTTTGCCTGTGGTGTATACTCCACCCTCTGCTACTCCCAACACGATAGGTAACGTCGTGTCAATCCTGAAGCTCACCACCGCACTATTGCCTGCTGAATCAGTAACGGACAGCACATACGCTCCATCCTGCGTGATAGTTGTACCACTGGAATAGGGGGCTCCATTGAGCGATCCGCTGCCTTCATTAAATAGAGGTGTAACTATACTCTTATATACTTTGCCATTCTCTACATTCGTAATAACAGGAGCGGTCTTATCTACTGTAATTGTACTGCTAATAACAGAACTGCTCGAATTTCCGACTTTATCTCTATATTGTACATATACGGTCTTAGCTCCCTCGCCAGCCGGAAGGACCCATGACCTCCCATTCAAGTCAGCGATATTGATCCAACTGGTCTGCCAACTGCTATTAATATTAGAAAGGCGCGCCTGTTCAACTCCTGAGCCACTTCCATCCGTATAGGTTCCTTTCAAAGTGACCGTGGATAACTTTGTGTGTGAAGTACCCTCATTAATGATCAATGTACCTGTTGGTGCTGTCTGATCCAATAGAATGGTCTGAGAAGAACTGGAAGAGATCGCATTGTTGGAATCTCTCAACTGCATATAGATGGTCTTCGCTCCATCACCGCCAGTTAAACTGAATGTTGCTGTGCTGCTGAAGGGCAGCCAAGATGCAGCGGACAAATTCGCAGCGCTGTTTGCAAATCTCATATGAGTAACACTATCACCTGCATCAGGATCTGATCCTACTACCGATAGATTTACTGTGCTTGTGCCTGTCATTGCTCCCTCCACAATCGTAAAGGAACCCGTAGGAGGGGAATTTGCTGGTCCAGTCTCATATGTAACAACTAGCTTAGGACGGTATGCAGCATTCCCAGAAGTCTCCATGGAATAAATGGAGAACCAGCCGCTTTCTGCATCTGTCTCATTCCCATTGAGCATAAAGGTGATTTTACGATCCGAGATATCTGTGAAAGCATCAACAGCACTTTTCACATTAAATGTAATGGATTGATTCTGAAGATAAGTACCCATAGGTACTTCTGCGGTGCTTTTTGCAGTGAATTTATCTGAATAAGGGCTATTCGTATCTAACGAGGGAAAGGTTGCAAAATTCAAATCATTCGCCGCAGATCCTCTGGTTTCCATATACAAAGTATGGTTAGGATTTCTGGTAACTGTAGCAACAGTCAAGACCAACTCCGCAGATACAATGCTCCCTTCTGGCACACCCAAATCAAACGTTATGCCAGCCCTCTGCCGAACATTCCCGAATTCGTCGTTACTCCTGCCAATACCTAGAAAACCATCCCCATCATTATCATGAATGCCGTCATACTGAATATGACCGTTTATTTCCATGGTGTCCTTCGTGGCTGTATAGGTCTTTGTAACTGTTCCCCTTGCTGCTTCAGCTCTTGGTAACAGCCCAGGTGCGATTATATTGAATACAATTGCAATAGTTGTTAATAGAATTACAATTCTTTCTTTCATTATTTCTCCTCCTACTTTATCAAATGTATAAAAATACTATTTTTTTCAAGCATATACTTCCAATACCAGCAAGTCAATTCATATTAAAATCAAAATAAGAGATTATTATTTTCACAGTCAACATTGAATATAACTTATAACTATTTGTCCATCTGCTACTTTAAGACTATTAAAAAATCTGTTACCATGTCTATCCATGTAACGCTTGTTCTGAAGCTTACAATTCTTTTAAGGCATAAGAAAAACCAGCCCGGAGAAGACAACGCTTCCCGGGCTGGCTTGATTTACTAGAGTTACCCCTGCGGGGAATACATCACTGATTATGGATATTGAATTTCTTAATATTGCTCTCCAGATCCTTAGAAAGCCCCTGCAACTGAGTCAGATAACCTGCTATATTATCAATCGTAGCGAGCTGTTCTTCTGCTGCCGCAGACACATCTTGGGTAATGGCAGCATTCTCTTCCGTAATCGCTGAAATATTGGTGAAAACGTCTGTGAGTTCATCTCGTTTTTCGACCATTAACTGAATATGACCGTCAACCTGGTTCGTCATGTCCATTTGACTGTTCACGGACACCATAATATCGTTAAATATGAATTCAGTTTCTCGAACTGCCGTTTCCTGATCTACAAACAATTCACGAGATGTACCAATGGCCTGAACAGCCGCTCCTACCTGGTTGTTTACATTTGAAATAATGTGACTGATATTATTCGCAGCGAAAGCTGATTGCTCCGCGAGCTTACGGATCTCAGCAGCTACCACAGAGAATCCTCGTCCATGTTCACCTGCTCTTGCAGCCTCAATGGATGCATTTAGAGCCAGCAAATTCGTCTGACTGGAGATTTCAAGAATCGTACGGAGTATGCCGCTAATTTCACCTGCGCTTCCACTCACATGATTAATAGCCTGTGCTGTTTCTTCAGAAGCTTGTTGTGTGCTATTAAATTTCCCTACTAACTCCTGTACAATTACGATACCGCGTTGGTTCAATTCGGCTGTACGACGAGCAAGATCCAATATATCCTGAGCGGATGCCGCAACTTGATCGATTGCTCCGCCGAGCTGTTCAACTTTTTCAGAGCCCTCCATCACATTGTTAGCTTCATCATTAGAAGCGGAAGCAAGTTGTATGATGGACTCAGTAATAAGTGAGGAAGACTGTTGTGTCTGATCCATGCTGTCTATCAGTTTGTCTGCCGATTGAGAGACAATTTGCCCCGAAGTAGAAATGCCGCCTATCATTTTCTGCATATCCATTTTCATTTCATTAATAGCCCGAACCATAGTACCAACTTCACTTTGCTTTTTCAGCATAGATTCCGGAATAACGACTGCCAAGTCACCATTGCCGATTTGCTGCAAATACTGAACAGCCGCATTTAGCGGTTTCGTAATTACGCTAGCTAAATACAAAGCTACTACGATAGCGATAATCGCAATAACAGCCATAATGAGGAAAATGATATTTTCGATCTCATTGACAGACTCCGCCACTTCACTTTCATCCATTATCGCAATATATTTCCACTTTGTTTCCGGTGAAACATAGACACTAGCCGTGTACTCTTCCTCATTCATCTCTATATTTAAATTTTTACCTGCTGCCTTATCGATATCTACAAAATCAGGTACACCTAGATCCTTTAATGTTTTAAAGTTCGTTTCCGGATTTTTAGGATTTGCAAGGATCGTACCATAGTGGTCTGCAAGGATGACATAACCGTTCTTACCAATTTTCATTTCGTTAATTGTATTCGTGAGAAAATCCAAGCTTACGTCTACCCCTTGGACACCCACGATGTTGCCGGCGTTATCCTTAATGGTCATAGAAGAGCTGACAATCGGAGCGCCTGTGGTAAAAGCAGCATACGCACCCGAACGCACGATTTTATCAGGATTTTCAACCGCTTGGGTATACCACGCTCTTGTTCTCGGGTCAAATTTATCAACAGTCGTACCGTCCGGCCATTGTATGTATTGGCCATCCTTTGTTCCTAAGTAGATATAAGGCACGTTTTTATGTGTCTTAGAATATTCCAAGAAAAAATTATAAATATCACCTTCTATACCACCATTTTCAGCTGGAGTCATCTGAAGACTTCCATCTGTGCCTACCGCATCCACATAAGAGGTGATGGAACCGTCGATCTTTTTAACTAATGGGCTCTTGGCAAAGTATTCAACCGATTCATTTACGGTAGTGAAGTATAAGTCTATCGCACCGCTAACTTGTTCGATTTCCTTCCGAGTTGCCTCATAGAAATCCTTCGTCATTTCATCCTTAACTCGCTGGTTGATCCCAAGCCCCATCGATAATGTCGACAGTAATACTAGGACGACCATCGTAACCAATAGTTGGAGCTTTAAATTCCACTGTAGTTTCTTTCTCAAGTTGTTCTCCTCCATCTTGTTGTGTAGGCAATATTTATGTCTATATATAACTATCGGTAAAAAAAATTTTTTTGTTATATATTGTCGAATTGACAAACGAGTACGCTTAATATGTCGAAATATATTAATTTTTCAGAGGAAATGACGATAACTGTTATAGGGAGAGAAAATGAGTATTACATACTACTAAAAATCAGACATCAGGAGGCAACACACTTGAACAAAAAATACAATAAATTAAAAATTGCACTAGTTATTATGCTAGTTTTCACAGTTTTACCATGGAATCAAGCAAATGCCGAAAAAGCAAAAAATACGTTTGATCCTTTTGAGAAAAGCATCGAAGAAGTTACACAAGCTCTGGATACAAAACAAATTACATCGGAAGAACTGGTGGAATACTATCTAAAACGTATTGAAGCCTTTGATAAACAAGGTCCTGTTATTAATTCTATTATTACAGTTAACAATCAAGCTCTTGAAACTGCAAAGGCGCTCGATGCCGAGCGAAAGTTGAAAGGACCAAGAAGCATGCTTCACGGTATTCCTTTTGTCGTAAAAGATAACTTTAATGTAGTTGGCATGCCGACCACATCTGGGTCTGTAGCTCTGAAGAATGAATATCCTACTAAAAATTCATTCACCGTACAGAAGCTTATCGATGCTGGAGCTATTGTAATTGCCAAAACAAACATGTCCGAGCTCGCTGCTTCTTATGGCAGATTGGGTTATAGCTCTATGGGCGGTTTGACACTTAATCCTTACAATCTGAACCGTGATGCTTCAGGTTCCAGTAGCGGTAGTGCAGCAGCGGTAGCAGCTAACTTTGCCGTATTCGGACTTGGAACGGATACTTCTGGTTCCATTAGAGGTCCAGCTAATGTTACCGGGCTAGTAGGTATCAGACCGACTATGGGATTAACTAGTCGTGGCGGCGTTACCCCTTCTTCCCTTTCTTTGGACGTAACTGGTCCTTTGGCACGTAGTGTCGAAGACGTTAGTATAGTGCTTTCTGCGATGGCTGGTACAGATAAAGGAGACTATGCTACAAAGTCTGCGAACCGCCATGTTCAAGACTATGCCAAAGCACTGAATGCTTCTTCGCTTACGCATGCACGTATCGGCGTAGCGACCGACTTCTTCGGCGGCAATGTTGAAGTAGATGCTATTACGAATCAAGCAATTGCCAAAATGGAAAGCATGGGAACAGAAGTAGTCCCTGTCACATTCTCCAAACAAACCAAGTACCTCTGGACTCCGGTTCTTGGACCGATTGGGGATGCGGAATTCAAAAGCCAGTTTGAAAAATATTTGAGCTGGCTTCCTGCCGGCGGACCTAAAACGCTGCAAGAAGTAATCGATATTAGTGAATCTCCTGAAGTATTAAACTCGGCAACACCTGTTAACCCTGCTCGTTTAGAAGGGTTGAAGACAGCATTGGCTAAAGCCGATACTCTATATTCCAAAGAGTACAATACGATCGTTAAGAAAGAAATGCCGCAAACCCGTAAAGAAATTGAAAAGATTATGAAGAAGAACAACCTGGACGCTATCGTATTCCCTACGTTGGCCTGCCCTGCTTCTAACCGCTTTGACAAAGAAGACCCTACCTATGTTTGCAATGCGTATGATACTTATGCAGCGAGCTACGTGGCATCTGCTACAGGCTTCCCTGAAGTAACTGTACCTGCAGGAAGTGTAGAAGAAGGCCTACCTGTGGGCATCTCATTCTTGGGAACAGCATACAGCGAGCAAACATTGCTTAACCTAGCTTATTCCTTTGAGCAAGCTACGAAAGCAAGAACTATTCCTGTGCATACACCAAGTTTGAGACCATAACTGGATTACAGCATCTGTAATTGCTCTTTCTCTCCCTTTTCATCATTCATGCGGCAGCTGCAATAGAATAGAACCTGCTCTGCTGCATACGAAACTACTGAAAAACGATAAAGGCGACTTCCCATTCCTTCTGAATGAAAAGTCGTCTTTATTTTTATATATCACCAACATAGAATTAATCATCCAATAACAAAAGTTCTTTATACTTACTATATTGCATCACTAAATAATTTGAATAAGAAAGGAATTGCATACTATGGGAATTCATACGTATTTCCAATCACTTAATGATCTCGAACGTATTATTCGTTGTCCCGGTAAGTTTAAATTTGAAGAGCACAGCGTAGCCGCTCATTCTTGGAAAGTTGTACAATACGCTAAAACATTGGCAGATATTGAGGAAAGCAATGGTGTTACGATAGATTGGAAGAAGTTGTATGAGATTACGAGCAGCCATGATTATGGTGAAATATTTATCGGAGATATTAAAACTCCCGTTAAGCATTACTCCCTAGAGCTGCGCGGCATGTTGCAGCAGGTAGAGGAAGGCATGATTGCTCATTTTATAGAAGAAAATATTCCAGAAGAGTTCAAACCTATTTTCCGCAGACAACTGCGCGAAGGCAAAGATGACTCCGTCGAAGGTCTCATTCTCGAAGTGGCTGATAAACTTGATCAAGTGTACGAGGCACTTACTGAATTGCAAAGAGGCAACAGGGAGAAAGAATTTGTAGTTATGTATCGCCTAGCGCTTATCAAAATCAAAAACATAAAGCTGCATTGCGTTGATTATTTTTTCAAGCATGTTTTACCTGACATCATTAAGGAAAGCTCCAATTGTCCTGTAGATATCAAAAAGATTACTGAGGAAGCTTTGGAACTGTAACCCCGATTTCTCCTCACCCCAATTACAACTTCAACCTCCCCCTCGGTTATGTCACCACTTTTCATCATTTTGTTTAAGCGCATATATAATAAAAGAGCAACCGATATATGGCTGCTCTTTTGGCTATACATATTTATGCATTTGCATTAAGTCCACTCTGCATTTTGAGTTGATTACGGTACACGATTTTCGAAATACTAATGCTGATTTCATAAAGCAAAAATAGCGGTACAATCACAATAATGTCCGACAATATATCTGGAGGAGTAATAGTTACCGCAATAATGACAAGGATAAAATAAGTCAGTTTGCGAGCCTTTGCTAATCTACTAGGGTTCACAATCCCGAGCTTGGTGAGAAATATAACAACCGCTGGCATTTCAAATAAAATACCAAACGGAACTGTCATGTGGATCATGAACGTAAAATATTTTTCAGCTGTATACATAGTGGCAAAATCATTCGCAGCAATTTCATTCATGAAATGAAGAACCATCGGAAATAAAATAAAATAACCGAAACATATGCCGATCAAAAACAATAAAGTAATGGTTGGTATAAAAAGAAACGTAGCTCGCTCAGCTTGTTTCGGCACTGCGGGTTGAACAAATTTCCATGTTTGATAAGCGGCAATCGGTAATGTTACTGCGACTGCAACAACTCCTGCAATCATGAAATACACCCACATTACATCAGATGGACCAAGTACAACCAGCTTTTGATCCATGTCTCTAACCAGCCACTGATAAATATCACGTACATAGATGAATGCCGCTACCATCGCTACTAGAAAAGAGATGAGGGTACGTATAATACGGGCCCTCATTTCTTCCAAATGTCCAAGTAAGTTTTGTTCATTTTGATTTTTCATATTACTTATTTACAAGGACGTTTTCCTGTCCCTTCTCAGCTGCTTTCTTCTCTTCTTCGTCATCTCCGTTTACGAGACCGCGTGTAGCGCCTTTAAATTCACTTAACGTACGCCCGAAAGCTTTGCCAAGTTCCGGAAGCTTCGATGGTCCGAAAATAATCAAGGCAATAATAAGAATCAAAACCAAACCACCAATTCCAATGTTACCAAAAGGCATAACTACTCATCTCCTAGCGGATAGTATTCAGTCACAGAATTCATTCATCCATGACTGATAGTAAACAAAACGTACTGCTTAGCCAAGTTTAAATCCGCTAATCGCCACTACACCGCAACGTGCTATTTTATCACCTGGACGATGAGGCCATCTACTAGTTGGTTTGCTTAGGTCCGTTGTCATTTCACCAGGGTGCTGTACGGAAAGGAAAAGTGTCCCTTCATCTGGGGTGAAAAAAGGACCCGTCAACTCGGATTCAATCGGGCCTGACGCAAATTGCAGTGCAGTCCCCTTGTCAGCACCGCTTGTCGGAATGACAAACAATCCATTATTCATAAAAGATTTATAAACACCCTTATTATGACTGCTTGACGAAATATCAGTTACTACCCAAAGATTAGCATTTGAATCAAATGCTAAATTATCTGGTGAGCTGAATCCCGACTGCCTGCCGCCGGCAGCAAAAATCTCAAAATCGAATTCCAGTGAAGCTAAATCGTTGCCTGATTCGAAAATACGTGTAATATGACCATGGATATTACCATGAATATCATTATTCGTGTGGCAGATAAAGACCGTATTATCAAAAGGTGAAATTTCAATATCTTCCGGACGGTCAGTCGGAGTACCTCCAACCAGTAACGCTGCTTCATGGCAGTATGTAACGACATCGGCTTGTGATTTGAACTTTTTAAGCAGAGCTTCTTTTGTTGCGGAAATTCCATATGGATTTTTGTACTTTTCATTGGATAATATCTTCTTCACTTCTTCAATCGTAACAGGTAGCCATTTACCCGATTTCAGGTTCGCAACATATAACGTGCCTTCTTCGAGCAAAGAGGAGTTCGCGCGGCCTTTTAGCTTATCGTATTTACCTTTGCTTACAAATTTATAAACACAAGCATCCTTTTTGTCGTCGCCCATATATGCAACCACTCTGCCGTCCGCAGCCATCCCCATTGCAGTATTTTCATGATTAAATCGACCAAGCGCAGTATGCTTCTTAAGGTAGGACTTATCAAAAGGATCAACTTCTACTACCCAGCCGTAATGCGTGTCTGGAAGTTTTGCATGAGCAGCAGTTTCAGCATAGTTCTCTTCACATGATAATACAGTGTTCCAAAATGTTACTCCGCCGGAACAATTCGCGAATGTGCCAATTGCGGTTGTAGCTTTGCCAAGTACAGTTGATCCTTTTGCTGGACCTGTAATATCAAATTTAGATGTTCCGTTAATCCGACGTGCATATTCAGAAGAAGTGTCCATTTTCCACGTACCTTTCTCGTCACGGAAAACTTCGATAACAGACATTCCCTGGTAATAAAGATCCTTTTTAATCTGTTCTGCTGTCATTTTATCGTCAACAATGGGACCCAATGAAAATATATTGGTATATTCGTGATTAGTTACAAGTAATCCACGGGTATTCGATCCCTTAATAGGAAAATAAGCGTTATAGTCAGCGCCTTGACCGAACTTTTCCCCCGCCTTGTTAATGACGTCATCAAATGCGGCCACTACGTCATATTTAAAGTTTTTAGGAATAATGAGTTTATCTTCTTTCGAGGGTTGAATAGGATCAAAATACCCGCTGACTTTATTCGTCTTAAATCCAAACAAGTGGTCAGCAGTCGATGACATTGCAGAAACTTTACCGTCTAGAGAGCCTAGACCAGCCGACGCTGCAGCTAAAGCAGCTGCTCCTGTTCCTAGAAAAGAAAGAAACGTTTTGCGATCCATATTCTTATTCAAAGTGTCCACTCCCTCAAATTAATTGCCTTCGAGGACTAGCATAACGTTGAAATGTTAAGCGCACTTCATCGTTGTATGGTGTTTTTGTAAACCAGATCTTTCTAATTCCCCAGCCAATGTAACATATATTAAACATGGTGTGTCCCACGTATTCAAGCACCAAACAACAGCCTAGTGGAATCCTTTACAATTACGAGCGATAACCAACGAAATTAAACGACCTCAGTACCATGGATTTCTGGACTAAGGCCGCTTTACGAGTTTTATTATTATACTGTCAACTTGATGGGGGCAGTTCAAAGTCATCTAGGATGATTTTGAACTGCCCCTTTGTCATTGCTTGCGATTATTTCGCCGCTGCCGCAGAAGTTCTCACTTGCTCGCTCGCTTTCAGCGCTTCAAGAATGTTGATTTTGCCGAAACCGCCGCCTTTTTGCCCCTGTTTATTATAATCAAATCTAGGTGGGATCATTGATGTCACCTCCTTTGCTTAATATCACATGAATTAGTCCCCTGTTTTCGTTGAAATAGCCACTCTCAAATACCGCAGCAGCTCGTCGAATGTTGTCTCGTACACATATTCTGCGCGGCCGAAGCTTTCCCGCTCGCTGATTCTCTCAGCGAACTTAGCGTATAGTCTGTTGAGATAGCTATGATCGGCCCGAACATGGAACCGAACCTGCCGAATGCCGTGCTGTTCTTCCATGACGTTACGCGCCCAGTCCGCAAAACCCCTATAGAACACTCTGCTGCTCCGATAGGCAGGAGATATAATCGTGGAATCAATGAATACCGTATTATCGCCTTCCTCGTATCGATATTGCATGTAAGCCTGCAGATTGCCATCCTCATCGTCGTATAACATGAATTGGCTCGTGCGCAGTGATACAATCAGATGCGCGAGCGCATCGTGAAACGAATATTGGTTGTCGAATTGATCGCAGTGAGCCAAATAATATCTCGCAAATCTTCCGTAGTCCTTGTCCTGCTTGCATGGTGTTGCATAGAGACGTCTCACTGCCGATTCCTCCTCGGACCATCCACACTACCGGCAAATAATTGCCATCTCGGCGCCTTGCGCCTGAATTTAGCTAAGTAGGCATTTAACTGCGGCAGCGCAACCCGATATTCAATGGCAGACTCTCCGATGCTCGTTCGTTCGGCAAACTTGCCGAACATCCTTGTCGTATAGTTATCCTCCGTACCCGACCAAAATACGAGCTCAGTTACCTTTTCATTGAGATCGTTCATGTGCTCAGCGAGCACCATCAAACCATGAAGAAACACTGCCGTCTTCCTATGCGATTCAATCAGGAAGGCTACCTGCAACTGCACAATATGCCGATCTTCGAAGTTACCTTCGCCCGTGCCATGTATATATCCGAATGCGCCAATGGCTTCCCCTTCATCGTCCAAACAAAGAAAACATTCCTGCCCCAGCAGGACGGGACTTGCGATAAAGCCAAACGCATCAGGAAAGGGATACGGCAGCCGCAAATCTACGTAATGTGTCAATAGAAAGTCCATATACTTTCGTTGATACATTTCGCTGGCGCAGACGGAAAACGATTCGTTCATGATGTTAAATCTCCTAGTTCTTTTGTTCTATTATAAATTAATTTTACAGAGTTGACTATTAGTGACATTAACTTTTTTTCATTTAAAGTTATTTCACTTGGACCTGAAAATTGTCGGTAGTTACATCAATGAAAAATTTTGAAAGGAGTATTTCGTTACTAGGGGTTACATATTTTCTACTTCCAGAATAAAAAAAGAAACCTAGCAGCTAGTTATGCTACGTAGTTTCCGTGAAATTTGAATCTTATATGAGGTGTGGGCAAAGAAAAACAAGCTCAGCGGAATGATTGTATTTTTGTTCTACTCATTATTCAATAACAATAAAACAATCATATAGCATTTTCCCATCCTGTACTCGTTGTTCTGCATGCAATCGAATAGGTATAGGAATACTGTTGTTTCCATCAACAGATTTAATAACAAGGTTCAAATTTTCAACTTTTCCATTCATTAAAATGAACGTATGAAAATACAAATGGTAAAACAATGAACTAGACGGGGTTAAAAAAGTGTCGAATTGGCATCCCACTAATCCTTTAATATCATAATCAGATCCTACTATATTTAGAAAGACTTCATTTGCATTAACTATTCTATATTGTTCATTTAAGACAAAGTACCCATTCTCAACATCTTTTATTTGTTCGTCCAATGATAAGCCCCTTTCTAGACCAGATTAGCGAGCATCAAGGTACTCATTTATCAATTCAATAGTCTCTAAAGGATGGCTCATATGAGGACAATGACCAATTGCCTCCATAATTTGAAAAGTACTATTTGGAATATTCAAATGAACGTAAGCACCTACTTCAAGCGGCGCAATTACATCTTGACTACATTGCAAAATAAGAGAGGGAACTGACACTTTAGGCAAATCCTTGCGATTATCGGAAAAGAAAGTAGTATTAGCAAACTGTTGAGCAATTATGGGATCAATTGAACAAAAGCTTTCCTCCAGCTCTTGAGCAAGTGCAGGACGTTCAGCATTACCCATTACCAGTGGTGCAAGGTATTTACTCCAATCAATATGATTCTTTGCCATTAAGTTGAGTAGTTCTTCGAGATCTTTATATTCAAAACCACCAATATATTCTGGAAATTCATTAATATAACGAGGTGAAGGACCAATTAGAATCAAATGATTGAAAAACTCTGGTCGTTTGATTGATGCAAGTATCCCAATTATGGCACCTACAGAATGCCCAACGAGGACAGCTTCTTTTAGATCGATTTCTTCGCAAATGTCGAGCAAATCTTGTGCATACCCATCTAATTGGCTATATCGCGTAGTGTCATAAGACTGTATATCAGATTTGCCAGACCCAACAAAATCAAAAAGTACAACACGATAGTCACTTTCGAAAGTAGGAGCAACAAAACGCCACATATTCTGATCGCAACCAAATCCATGAGCGAAAATCATATGCTTGGTACCTTTTCCTGAAATATTTACATTATTGCGGATAAATACATTCTTATGCATATAACATCTCCTATAGAGTAATAACTGCAAGCCGCATGAGCATCCCAAGCTATTAAATAAATCATCATGCATATGGGGACAAAGTTCTATTGTATTAATCGTGCTCTCTGATATTAGAAGTACAAGACTAGGATCGTTACATGTTTGGATGACATATTAACTATAACATTTTAAGCTTATAATAGTTAACTCACTTCCCTGTTACTAGTAAGAATACAGCTATTACTCAACTTTAGTCAGTATGCTTATGGTGTGGCGAGAATCTCTTCCTCAAATATATTTCAGTAGCAAAGGTCTACACCTTTCTCTTTTGACCACCGCTCCATGGCAGTAAAAATTTTAGAACCAATACCTTGATTTCTAGTCGCAGGGTGGGTATAAACGTTGGTAATATATCCGATATAAGGGTTCGGAGGCTTGTCAAATCTCACTACACCATTGATATGTTCAACTTCATAAAATTTCCATATTATTTAAAATAGAAGGGATACTCGATCACATATAGTGTCCCTTCAAATTGTGAGAGTGCTGCAAGCACGGTGAGAATCAAATTTACAGTAGTTCTCGAGAAATCGAGTCATCCCTTGTCAGATATAATTGTGACCCCACGAGACTGCCACTCATTTAATCAAATCAGCAGATCGGCACTTGAACGAGATACTCGACTTAACTACCACAGTGTTACCTTCTCGCAACACTTGTTCATGATCCTTCATTAGAAGATTTCACTCCTTCCTAAGTACACAAAAAATCACAGAACAAAAAAGACCATACACTGTACACTTTAAAATAGTGTTTAGTGTATGGTCTCTTGTTTAGAAACAACAAATCACATTCGTGTACTATACAATTACCTTTCGTCCGCTTGGCCGGTGAACACCTTGTCCGTTCTGTTCTTCATTTAATTTACCAGCAGGTACTGCTCTTTCTTTTCCCCAAGTACGTATCGTTTCAATCTGTTCAGGGCTTGTTTGTGATAATGGTACAACATTTGTAAAGATGTTTATGAAAGTTTCATCTGTAATCGAATCATCACCTTTTACAAACGCTTGTTTCACAACATCACGAACAGCAGCTTCCAGATCCGCACCTGCAAAACCGTCGGAAATTTTCACTAAAGAATGCATTAATTCATTGGATATGGTTCTCTTTAAGCCTTTCTGAATATAGATCTTTAAAATTTCTTCTCGTTCGCTGGCAGTTGGCAAATCTACAAAAAACAATTCATCAAAACGTCCTCTGCGCAGTAGCTCAGGAGGTAACTTGGATACATCATTGGCAGTTGCAACAACAAAGACTCTGGCGAGACTTTCCTGTAACCAATACAGGAATTGGCCCACTAGACGGATAGAGGTGCCTCCATCTCCTCCTCCTATTGCACCGGCAAGCCCCTTTTCAATTTCATCAATCCATAATACACATGGCGCCATATGATCGGCTGTTGATAATGCTTCTTTTAAACGATTTTCACTTTGGCCTAAATACTGTCCATGTATGGTCGATAAGTCCAAACGATACAACGGCAGGTTCCATAAGGAGGCAATCGCCTTAGCAGATAAAGACTTCCCGCAGCCAGGGACCCCCACCAACAAGATTCCTCTTGGTGGACGAATGCCTCGTTCACGCAAATCCGCGGTCAATAGCTCACGATTCGCTTCCAGCCATAATTTCAGACCATCGAGACCTCCAATTTGATAGCCCTCTCTTACAATCACTCGTTCAATACCAGAAATATCGGCAAAAATTTTATCTTTGGCGTGCATTAATTCCTTTAAATTTTCGTTTGTAATACTACCGTTAGCTAATAATGTTGCAATAACATTTTCAGCCTCAATTTGGCTAATGCCAGCAAGTATAGCCGCTGCTTGTCTCTCCTCAGCCTCTCTCCACTCAATAAACATCTCGCTCCGGTAAGGATTAATTTGTTCTCGAATAATAACCAACATTTCATCCTCATTAGGCTGAGAGAGAGTAATCGACATTCCAAGACGCTGCAGCGGCCCCCAGACAGGATTATTTGTAATAACTACAATAGCCCCGCCAGTTTCCGTAGCAAGCATTACTGCATCTTGCAACTGTCTTGCCATTCTTGTATCATCTTCAATCTCTTGCACCTCTGTAAAAATAAACGTTTGGTTTTGGAGCTGGCCGATTTTTTGCGTCACATAATCTAGTCCGCCAATAACTGAACGGTCCTCATTAAGAAGCCGATTGGTTGATATATCTCTCATTCCCTGAGATAACGTGTGGTAGCCAATATTTAAATTTAACTTTGTTGATAATTGAGCTATAAAGCTGAGTGCACGAGAACGTTCCGCAGTACGTATAGAAATAAAGGGAATTCTCGCTTTCAAATATTGTTCCATCGTTTTCATACATGTCTGCAAGTCACTCATTTAATATAGCACCCTTCTTTTAGACTGAAATGAATTAGCATTAGACTCTTTCTGTTCAATCCGCTCATGTGCGGCTGCCGCCGGTGCTTGCATATGTTTCTTTAACAGACCATTATGTCTAATGGTATAAGCAAGCTGCCCTGTTCGATCATGCTTTGCACTTTCTAATAAAGCGTCCTGTGAATCTCCAACATACTTGCTAACAACATTTATCAGGGATTCCTTAATTTCATTCGGAAATATAGAAAGTCGGCATAAACGATACAGTAATTCAAATCGGTAGCGGGCATTGATAATAGAAGAAATAATAGCTGCTTCTTCACCGCGCGAATGATCTAATTCCTGCTGAAATAGGCGTGTCGTATACTTTAATTTGAAGTCTATTACTTCATAAGTACAATTCACAATTTTATCCGCAACGCCCGACGTCCATTCCAGCTTCCCTCTCTCCAGAACAGCAATAATCTTTTCATCTTCCTGACCATACTCTTTTATCTGATTAAACAGCTGCATCCATTCTGAATAATAGAGCGGAGGGTTCATAGCAATTTCGAGCTCCGTCTTCGAACTAATACAGCAGGCGGATTCAAATCCCATGATGGAAAGTTCTCCGCTAATGATTGATTGACGGTTTGCTTCTGCAATTGTTCAATCTTCTGATCCAGCTTCGCTTGCATGTCGGCAGACGGACCTGTGGTAGAATGTTGTATGATTGATCTGCTTCTATTTAACATTCAGATTCACTCCTTTTATTTTGACGAGATAACCGCTCTGGCAGAATCATAGGTCGAATATGTATATTGATCTGGTGTCACTTGATCAAGCAGCTCGGCTACTTTACTTGCTTTTGCATCCTCAATCTCGTATTCTCGGCGATAATCTACAATATCGCTTAACGTTGCAACTAAAATTTGTTTATGATTGGCAAAAATTTCTTCATAATTCTGCTCGATTACTTTAACATTCGCCCTTACGTTCCGCAGGCCTTGTATGAAAATATACGTACATATTGCCGATACAATAAACAAAAATAATGTGCCTAAACCTAGCAAAAAGAAACCAATACCTGCAACCAATGATACCCAATGTTTGGCGCCAAGTTTGTTTCTTCTCAACACATCTTCTTTCTTCAATTGAATATGCTGTTGCAAACTGGAGATCAGTTCTCCCTCATTACTTCCGTCCCTCGAATAGCCCGCCCAATCATCCAATGTAATTTGAATATCTATAGGGAGTGCATTACGATTTTCGGCCGTCAGATCATCATGAGCATGAGTAATCCATTCTTTCGATAATGCTATAGCCAGCTTTTGGGTAGCAACTGAAGCATTTGATTCTACCGGATACATGGAGAAATTGGTTAGAAGCTGGGTAAAATTAAGTCCTTCCTCCACGACCTTCTCATTCGCGAACAAATGCTGGGCTGTATTTTTGTCTCCTTCTTCTTTAACAATTAATTCATTTAATCGTTCTTCACGGCGCAACGGTAGCTCTTCTCCATCGAATTCACGAACTAATATATCGAGTAGTTGGTCTACTGCAAAAGCCAAGTTTTTCGAAGGAATAATCTCTTGCGTAAGTATAAAATTGAAATATTGAAAAATAATATCATGCAGTTTTGCACCCTCAAGCGCATGTTGAAGCTGGGGCCATGTCGGACTATACTTTTGCAAATGTGGATATTTTGTAGTATCTAGCTTTTCTTTACGAGAGTAAAGCGCATTCTTCCATTGATCCCGCTGTATTTCTATAAAGCCCGCTTTTTGCGAAAGCTCGTCCAACCAGCCTTTAATTAATAGTCCGCATCTCGATCTGGCTTCTGGACCAAATATTCCATTTGAGAAACCGTCGATCAAAACAACAATTTCTCTCTTGAGCTCATTTGGATCTTGCTGGCCAAAATATCGTTCCAACCAAGCACGGCTTGATTGATAACGGCCTCCTCGGCGTGTAACCAATGCAAAAAACAAGGATGTCTTCTCATCATCTCTTCGCAAGGCTTCAACTACAGCCTTCTCCGCCAGTTCCTTATTATCACTTAGCCAAGCAGATAGTGCGATTAAACATGGTGCCAACCAATAACGTGGAGCAGCGAGCAGTTGCTCTTCTGAAGCATTCTCAATGGTATCCTTACGCACCAAACTGCTGTCAACGGCTTGCAATATGCCAATCGCTTTCCGCCGAACATCCTCATAGTGACCGTATTTATTTTCAAGCTCTTGTCTGACCTTAACAAGCCTCATCTCTGCTAGCTGGACATTTTTAATCAAAGCATCTTGACGAACAAATTCACGGAACTCTTCCGCAAGCACTGCAAGATCGCTCTGCGTATCTCCCAGTTGCTGCTCCACAGCACCAACCTTACGATGTACGGTTTGAACATTATTATTAATTGCGCTCAATGAATTTTCAATCTGGTTCAAATTAGCCGTTGAAATTATTCGATCTGACATCGCTCATCTACTCCTTAATCATAGATACTTCCCCGGATTTGGATACTGCACAGATCATATTCGTGTATACCTCAATGTAAGCATAAGCAGGATGCATAGCCAACTTTCTAGCTTTTTCCATACCGTTAGGTGCTGCTTCTCCTCGTTTATAATGATCGAGAATCTGTAATCTAGTATCTAGCGAATGAACTTCATAAGGATTTCCCAGATAACATTTGCTCACAATACCTAGAGCAAGTTGCTCCACCGTTAGCTCAGGAAATTCACTCGCAATTTGATCAATTAACTCTTGAACTTCTCCCTTAACTGCAACAATACCGCTAACATCAAGCTTAGTCATCGCTTCAACGAAAGAGCTTGAGCGTTTCGTACGCAATCTCTTTTCTAGTGCAACTCCTTCTAAACGAGCTACGACTTGCTGCCTAGGCGTATAATCCAGACGGGTTTCCACTTGTGTGTTAAGTCCTAATATTGGTCTCCGCATAGTACCTCCAAGAACTATATATTCATTTGGTTTAATTTAGTATATCATGGAATATCATGTCGGGATATGTTGAACTTTACTGTATTAGGAACCTCAGATAGTTAATCTTATAAGGTCGGTTTTTCCATGGTGAGTATGGAGGTGATGGAATTTGACCCCCTGTCCAAATATATCGACACATACAATTTATAGTTCAAATGGTGCCATCTCTCTTATGGATGTATTCTAAAACTAGTTGTTTCCACTATTGATATAAAACGAATTGCTTATACTTCTGAGCAAGTTATAAATGTAATAATACTGTATTAGAAAAACCAGCCCCGAGAAGTCTATGCTTCCCGAGCTAGTTTGTGTTGTTCTATCTAGTTTCTCTCTCATTCAGGGAGTACATCACTGGTTTTGGATGTTGAATTTCTTAACCATCCAGTACAAATAAATAAGCAATAACTAGCCATACTAAGATCATTAAATTCTCATTATAAGTAATTTTATTACATTTACTATAAATGACATTAACTTTTTGCCTATTCATTAAAGGTCATTGTGCTATACACAATGACCTTTAATGAAGGTCTGTGCCGCTAAGCGACAGGCATTCTCTATTTTAACCATCTGCTCAGTCAAACTCATCGTATTTAGGTTAACTGAATCAATAAAGCCGAGCCTCCTGCAAGGGAAAGCACGGCTTTATACAATTAGCGAGCTTATCTAGTTATTCACGAACCGTAAATCTCATTTCCAATTCTTCGTAGAAGTCAACTTGCGGTATCGTGTAAGTTGACAGGAGAATCGGCAGATCTTGATCAAGCGGAACAAGTTATTACTCGCACATGAATGCATGTTTGTTATCGTTACATTACCAATTTCGCCCTGCTTAGTAGTTTATATTATTACCATATATTAACGCAGTGTTGCATTAAAATATTTAGACATAAAGATGGCTGTCGATACTTTCTCGACAGCCTGAGAGCTGACTCTTGCGGTCAGCTGTTTTCGTTTTTAATAGATAGCTCTTCTTACATGCCTATGCTCCGTATACTTCAAATTCGAACAGCGAGTAACCATATGCTGTAGCTCGCGCTGTTGCATGTACTCTCACATATTTTGCCTGAGTTGCGTTGAAAGTCAAATCATCAACAGCGCCATCACCGGATGTCGTTGTGTATACGGTCGTCCAATTGCTTGGGGCTCCCGCATCATTTGAGACTTGAACCGTATAGGCAGTAGCATAAGCAGCTTCCCAATTCAGCTTCACTCTATTGATGGATTGGCTTGAATCAAGATTGACGTAGATCCACTGCGGGTCTACTCCCTCCACACTCGCCCAACGAGTAGCGGCGCTACCGTCAACCGCTTTGTTTCCTTCAAACCCCGCTCCTTCAACTGAGCTTGTAGTTGTCGTCTTGCCTGCTGCCAAATTGGCAACAGTTATTGACGCTCCATATACTTCGAAATCCCAAAGTGAATATCCATAAGCCGTACCTCTTGCCGTACCGTTCACCCTCACATACTTAGCGTTTTGCGCAGGGAATGTAATGTCATCAACTGCTCCATCTCCTGTATTCGTGCTGTAAACAGTCGTCCAATTTGTCGGTGTTCCACTGTCATTGGATAGCTGAATGGTATAACCTGAAGCATAGGCAGCTTCCCAATTCAATTTTACTTTGTTAACAGATTGGCTTGATCCCAGATTAACATAAATCGACTGTGGATCTACTCCCTCCACACTCGCCCATCTAGTTGAGCTGCTGCCATCAGTTGCTTTTGATGCTTCAAAACCTGTGCCCTCCGTTGTACTAGCGGTCGCTGGCTTGTTAAGCGCTAAGTTGACACCTACTGGAGAAGACGGCAGGGTCGTTGCACTTGCAATGTTGCTGTTACCTGACATATTTCCAGCTCCATCAACGGCTTTAACTGTATAACTATAAGCTGTACTTGCAGTCAGACCAGAATCAACGTACGACAAGCCCGTAGCAGTTCCGACCTGGCTACCCCCTCGGAAAATGGTGTAGCTCGTTACGCCGACATTATCAGTTGAAGCGTTCCAGCTTAGATTGATCGTGCTACTGGAAGACGCATTTGCTACCAATGCTCCAGGTACGGTTGGTGCTTGGTTGTCTGTTGTTCCTCCTACGACTGGTTTCCACCAGTTTCCGGACATAAACAGCATCGTCAACAAATTATAAGAATCATTGTAGTAACTTTCTTTTTTGTTTTTCATCCAGTCCCATCCCGCGTTAACCCAAGCCTGATGGCTAGTGTTCGTCGTACTCGCCGCTATAAACGGGGAAACGAATACGGCAGGCGCATAGCCTCCGTAAGTCGTTCCATTCAACTGGTATCCATCCCTTATGTTGCCCGGTATGCCATTTGCTTTCCCTTTAGCCCATGTCGCCATCTTGTCAGCAATTGCCTTACCTCTCGTATCTCCATACATTGCATAATCCATCACGATCCTGAGCGGTACACGGCTTGCATTATAGTAATATATATTGGTTTCTGGAAACTCATCCAAGAAACCTTCACCTGCTGGCTCCGGTGGATTGTTGATGACAAAATCTGAGATGAGTCCAGTAGTTGGTGAATACGTCTGGCTAAATGTTGTATAAACGTTATACAAATTGTCAATGACATTTAGCCACGTCTGATCACCAGTAAATTCATGGAACGCTTTAAGCTGCGCTAACATCCAGTCAGATGGACGAGTATTCAATGCGCTTTTTGAATCCCAGTCACCCAAATTTAGACGATTATTTGTTGTTACATTGCTAACTTTAATACCATTTGTAATCATATTTTGAGCTTCTGCCAAATAATTGATTGTTCCGCTTGATCCCCATTGCTTATGGGCAAGAAGCAAGGAATAAGCAATATCCAAATCTCCATCAGTAGCTGATCTGTAGTGTCCCTGAGCATTGATATGGTCAGCAACTATCCAGCCCATCAGATTAGCGTTTTTAGCACTCTTGAATGCTCTTGCCGTTTTAAATAACCCATTATAAATGCTCTGGGCATTGGCATCATGCCCTGCCATTAATGCCGTAATAATCATTCCATATCCTTGACTCTCTGACGATCCAAGGGCATTGAAACCCTGTTGGTTTCCCGTAACATGGCCTTTAACATAATAGCCCCCAGGGAGCGAGGATAAATCATTTTTCAAATACTGGGCTTTCCAGTAGTCATAATAAGTGGATACAGCCGTATTCATTGCAGCTTGTGTTACATGATTAGGTTTAATTATGCCCGCGTAGTTCACTGCCTGTGGAAACGGTTTTAATTCGCCAGCTGCGTGCACAACGTCTTGCCGTGGAGCCGGAATAACGATAAGCGTCAATAAGAGTAACGTTGCGAGTATAACAATTAATACCGGTTTTAGCCTTGGAGCTTTAAACACGATTTTCATTGGATTCACAATAACTCCTCCTTATAATGGTTTGACCACTTAAAGCATGAACTGCCTCCTTCCCACAAAAGTTTAAGCGCTTTAACTTTTGAATAAAAAAAAAGGAAAACGATGATGTGCTTATAAAATAGCATATCTCGAATCCCCTGAACATCCTTTTTTTAAAAAAATTTAAAAGAATGATACTATTTACGGTTACTCGACCGTTTACATAGTGAAATCCCCACCACTAGGCGGCCCAAATGATATTCTCTGCTGCAACTTGTTAATACTTCTGATCTTCTTCTAACCATGAATTATCGAGCAATCTTGAAAAGTGCGATGAATACGCCAAGCCCATTCCACTTTATTAATTAAAATAATGATGGCATTACGTAGGTGTCGCCCGGACAGACCTTACTTATTGCTAACATTGATAGCACTGAAGCAGGATGTGATGAGGAAAATTGACTGTACAGAGCGTACAAAAGCATATTCACAACAAATTAATTGAGAAGGTAATGGATGACTTAGTCAAGTTAGAGATATCAATTAGTGAAATTGCTTACCTACCGGGGTTCGAACATCCGCTATATTTTAGTAAACTTTTCAAAAGCACAACAAATGTATTTACATTGGATTTTAGAAACTCGTTCCATTGAACATACAATTTTACATTTTAAAGTGTCTGAGATTTTCAGTGCTAGCAAACAAAAAATCGTATACACTCATCCTTCTGCATAAACAAAAGCTTCAAGACTACAATAGTCTCGAAGCTTTTACATTTCTATTTCATTAACCTATTACTTTATTTGACCGTTACAGTCATTTCATTACTCGTTGTCATCCCAAATGAATTTGTTACTTCTATCTTATATTTGTAAACACCAGGTGCTTTACCCGTAATGGCATACTCTGCTGATTGTGCATTCGGAGAATTGTCTATGAGAGTACCCGTGTGTATTGGAGCTGTTCCTCCATCCTCATACAACTTCCAAGACGTCCCGTTATTCCCCCAATGAATATCAAAACGAATATTAAAAGCACTTAAATTGCTCCAATTGTTATGTGACAACGAAATGTTGCCTGGTTTTCCTGTTGCTAATATCGGAATCTGTACATGAATCTTTATCGGCGCTGATATCGTTTTTGAAATCGCTCCATTTCTAGCAATAATTCTATATTGGTGAGTAAACTTATCTATAATTGCTGCATCGCTGTATGTCGTACCCTTTACGTCTTGAGCTAGTATTTTGAATTCACTATTATTTATCGATCTATAAATATCATAACTTAATGCCCCATTAGACTTACTCCAATTTAATTCAACCGATTTTTTATGCAACTTGGCTGTCCCAGAAAAATCTCCTAGATGACTGTTTGAATCATATACGAATGATAGAGTAAATTCTGCATTCGGATTTGTAAAAAAAAGCATTATGCACATCATGAATAGGCATCCATTGATACAACTTTGTTGCATTGGCAAGTACAACTTCAACTAAAAAGTTTTTGTATATAATAATAGATGTACCAAATGGTCCTTTTATTAAAAATGGGTTTGAAGCAAATACGGATTGTCCATTTACCGTTTGCGTAGTGACTAGTGGATTCGGATTAACTTTTGAGTTATCTCCACTATCTACTGGATACAACTTTACTGTTCCCTCCACCGGAACACCTTGAACATCAGTAATTGAAACAGCTATTTTCTTCGGAAAATATTTGTACGATTCATTCGATGTTGGGATAAATCCGTTAGTCGCATTAATTAGATTAATTGAATGTTGATCCCAAGCCGTAGTAGCATAGCTATTGTTCATAACAGAGGGCGGTGATTCATACGTATCGCCACTAATTGGATTCGAGGAACTGCTCAACACATCGTATTGATATAGATCAAATGCATTTCCTAAGTAATGGCCAAATTCATGAATAAGTATTGCCGTATGGTTTTGATCAAACCAACCTTCCTTGCTATAGGCTCCAAATTGAATCGCTTTATCATCTTGATGATAGTAACTACGCTGAGTAAAGTTACTATAAACTAACTTCCCATCAGCATCTGGAAGTTTCATCTCCAGTGCTGCATCGCTTCCCTCTTGTGTATTTGGATACGTAAAAAATATAGGAATGATCGTAAGAGGTGAACTATTATTGAATCCCGCAGTGTTTAAGTTATTCTCTACTGCCCCTAATTGATCTAATACTTTATTTCTAAAAGTAGGCGAATCAACGTTATCGGGTATACCTACTTTCATGCGGTATTGCCAAGAAACAGAATTAGATGGAATGTGCGTATGAAATAAAATATCCCATCCCGTTTCATTCCCACCGTCCGTATATCTCATCCTAGCTGAATACATAGTATAGGGCTTTAGGTTCGTAAAAGTATAACCCCCCTCCTCGGCCGCATTATTTCCTCGTTCTTCTACTAATTCATATTCTCATTTCTCAAAATTATAATATTGTATCGAAAGCTTGTTACTGACATTACCCGAGATCGGGAATTTCACATCTACAACTGCTGAGTTTGTCGTAATAGATGTCACATTTATCGGTGGTTCCACAAAGCCATTCGCACATAATGGAATTGACGTGATCACATCTGAACCGTCTTCCGTATGAATCTGTTTGGCTGTTACATTCGAATTTTCTTCTACATGTGCACTTACTACACTTGGCAATGCAGACATTACTGACATTACCATGACTAGAATAATCAAACTTAGCCACTTCAACTTCTTAAACATTTCTCCTCTATCTCAATAAATTAGGTTTCACATTAATAGATTATAAAGAATGGAAGATGAAAAATAGTAGAATTTTAGGAGATAACAGCGACTATTCACAAATTTCAATTAATTTCCATATTTACCTCCTACCCTTCTTGATTCAGCATACTTATTTATAATTTTCATTGATGCATAATTTCCTCAACAAAAATAAACCCCGACCTCTTGAGGTCGGGGTTTTACTATCTATTCTTCCTGTACTTCCACTAGGTCAATAATTTGCTTAATATCTTTAACATTAAGTGCATCTGCAATTCTTTCAATATGGCTAAAGTTGATATTCTCTCTTTTCCCATTCGATAACTCACTCAAAGCAGCATGCCTAACATCGGACAGACGCGATAGCTCTCTCAATGTTATTTTATGTTCTTTAATCAATTCAGGAATTTTGACAACTACTTTCTTCATCTTCCGATCACCAACTATTATTTAATTTACCCATTGACTATACGCAAAAGCGTATCATATAATAAATTAATAAATGGTACGCTTTTGCGTAATTATCAATATAATGGAGCTGAAGTATATGGATGCAATGATTAGTGTCTATGAACAGCTAGTTGCGGAAGAGGAAGAGTTATTACAAAACATTGAGATCTGTGAGGGCTGTATTTCAGTAGTTTTTCAATACATTTCGGGTAAAGAAGATCCACAAATCGGCGAGTCCATACTCACTGCTATCCATACCATCGAAAAAGACTTGCAAACGGAGTTACTTCATTTGAAATTAGAGAAAAGCTTGTTGGCTAATAAGATAAAATTATTGAAAAGTTAAAATAACAGCACTTCCCGCAAATATCATAGCTGCTGGATTTCAATCTCTTATTACAATTACTTTTACAACATATCTATACAATCACAGCTGTACAACTTTATATTTGCATTAGTAAAATTGTATCTCTCCCTAATGAAACATCCCGACCTTAAGTGGTCGGGATGTTTCATTAGGGAGAGATGAATCGTAACTGTATAAGACCGTAATTCGCTTTCTAGGGCAGATAGGTGGATCTAATAAATAAATGGTGGAGTACATCCCACATTGCAATTTAATTTAGCCTCATTTAAACCGGACAAAGCCTTTATCTTAATAGGTAGTAAATACCATTATTTCAAATAATCCGTTTTAATATAACTATACAACTTATAATCAACTGCACTTTCCATAATCATATTCATATGGACAACAGGCTCTTCCTTGTTCTCATTATTGGACATGACCGTCTGCTGTACGGATGATTGATCTGGGGTTCCTTTTCCTAAATAATAAAAATCTGTTCCTTCATCATCATTCTTTTTTATGAAAACATGAACGTCTATCTGGTTTTCTGTTGCCCTTATGATTTTCTGTACTTCTTCTGACTTTAACGTTCTATTTCTTCTGGTATACCATTTAAAGATCGTTGGTGATAAAAATTCATCGCCATACTTAATACCAGAATCTAATTCATCATGTTTATTATATGTTACAAAAATCGGACAAGTACCGAATTTAGTCTTATATCCATACATAGTTGAGCTTTCATCAGTCTTCCAATTCAAAAGCTTACAAGCATCTTTCCTTGTATATTTTTGATATTTCGTCAGAGGTTGAGTAGAATCATAATCTTTTGCTTTTTGTTTCGCACATTCGATAATATCGGATATCATTTCTTTAAAATATGAATTCGTTTTTAAGCTTCCACTGATATCATCGTTTAGTGTTATTTCGTTAGTGTCATTCAAATGACAAATAGCCTTATTCCCATACTTCTCTTGTTGAGCCTTTACAAAAAATGATAAATTCATAACTCCAAAAACAGATGCAATCGTTTCTTCATCAACTCGACAATTCTTTTGCTCCAAAGCAGAAATATAATCAACCAATAATACGTGTTTTTGACTCATTAACAGATCAAGTAATATAGCTTCATGTGCTCGTTTCCCATCAAGTACCTCCATGGATAACATAATTAAAACTTTTTGTTCGTATGGAGTTAACGTTGGCACATCTTCATTGATCTTAGTTAAAAATTCATGATAGCTAGGGTATGCTTTTGTAATTACAACAGGGTCAATTGAATTATTGACTATGAAATCGTATAGATATGGTCTGCGACCAATTCTATTTTTCAACTCTTGATACGCTTCCCTCAATTTCTTAAGATCCGTTAGTCGACCATCATTAATTGACTTATAAATCTGTTCCTTGGCAATCTCCTCGAAATTAATCGTAGATACACCATTTATATAACTACTATCTTTCATCTTTCTACGAATATTATCTTTGTTAAAAGATTGATCTCCCGAAAGTGAGATTGGGATTAAATAGTTATTTTTATAGTTACCAATAAAATCAATAATCGTTACAAACTCTTTATCTTTATGCTTGCGCAGACCACGACCAAGTTGCTGTATAAAAACGATACTGGATTGGGTATTACGCAACATAACAACCTGATTAATACAAGGGATATCAATTCCCTCATTAAAAATATCAACAGTTATAATATATTCCAACTCACCATTATCAAG
Source organism: Paenibacillus sp. L3-i20 (assembly GCF_022180385.2). Lineage (GTDB taxonomy): Bacteria > Bacillota > Bacilli > Paenibacillales > Paenibacillaceae > Pristimantibacillus. Next base: position 2,350,888 of record NZ_BQME02000001.1, on the reverse strand, counting down.
AGCCTGTATTTTCATCTCTCTTCTATTAATTGAGTCTTCTCCTGTAAGTGCTATCGTTTTATATCCTTTATTATTTAAAGCTACGGCTAACTGTTGTGCTTCCTCTTTTCGACTGCAAAAAATTAACCCCTTTACCTTACTACCTGAAAATCCGTAATACTCTATTTTTTCGATTAAATGATCCACACGACTATCCGTAACTAGCTTAGATAACATTGTCGTATCATTAATAACTTCCCCATCAAGAACAAGATCAGTAACTCCGAAATAATGAAATGGGCATAACATATCTTCATCTAATGCTTCTTGTAGTCGAATTTCATAGGCTACATTGTAATCAAACAATTGATAAATATTAAAATCATCCGACCTTTCAGGAGTAGCAGTCATCCCTAGCAAAAATTTAGGTTTGAAATAATCAATAACCCTTTGGTATGAACTAGCACCTGCTTTATGTACCTCATCTATCAAAATATAATCAAAATCTTCGGTATTGAATTGATTCAATACATCGATCTTTGACATCATTTGAATAGTTGAAAATAAATATTTTGCATTTATCCCTTTGTTGGTACTAGACAATAGGCCATATTCTCCTTCAAGTCCTCCGATAACTTGTAAGAAATCTGACTTAGCTTTAATTAAAATTTGTTCTTGATGAGCAATAAATAGCACTCTTTTAGGGTCAAAATTCCTTACATCAAAAGCTGATAGATAGGTTTTCCCTGTCCCAGTTGCTGATATGACTAATGCCCTTCGCTGGTTATCGATTCGCACCTTATTAAGATTATATAGAGCAGCTTGTTGCATTTTGTTAGGCTCAATGGTTGTACTTAGCGTCGAATCCTTTGACTCATGTGCTAAAGCAGCCATCTCTTCTTCAATAATCATCTTGGCTCTATATTGAACATAAGTTTTCTCATAGTTTATAATCCAAGCATCGTTTAGTGAACTCGCGCTATGCCATACTTCTTCAAATTGATCACGTATCTTTAGCATTAACTCATCATTTGGGTTTAAAACAAGCTTAACATTCCACTCGTAATTCATTTTCAATGCTTTTGCAGTCAAGTTTGAGCTACCGATAATAAGTGCATGATGTTCTTCATTATTGAAGATGTACCCTTTAGAATGGAAACCCTTTAGGTCTGTAAGACGCACATCCATATTTGATATTTTTAAAAGTTCTCGAAAAACTTTAGGGTGATTAAAGTATAAATAAGTGGAAGTTAATAGCCTTCCTCTGATTCCTTTTCGCTTCAAATCATAAAAATGAGTTTTCAAAGTTGCTAATCCACTTTCTGTCACAAAGGCAACTATGAACATAAAAGACTGACATTGAGATAACTGCTCTAAAACAGTTGAAAGTATATTTACATTTTTAGAAGGATTATTGATTAATAACTGAGGGGAGTAATTTATAAGATTCTCATCTAATGTGGGCATAATATTACTATACGACGTGGGTGCCATATTATGGGTTGTGTTTGTCAAGTTTTACCACTCACTTTAGTTTTAGCTTAATTGTAGTGCTACTGGAAACATATCACAATCAAATAAATGGAAAAAAGAGGACTTCTGCACTTTTCATGCTGATGTCCTCTTCAATAATTTGTTTTAGAGTATAGTAATAGCGGTATCTAGCTAACTACCTAGTATGTTGACCCATAATTTTTTGAATTGCAGGTACATCAGCAGGAGCCCAGTCTAGTGTATCTAATTCCTTATATGGTAACCACTTGATAGCAGCATGTTCTGTCAAAACTGGTGTTCCCTCTATAAGTCTGCAATAGAAAGTCGTCAAATGTACGATCCCAAAATCATATTCATACGTTGTATCATCAATATGATCACCAACTGCAATTGTACAATGCATCTCTTCTTTAATTTCACGGTGCAACGCTTCTTGCGCTGTCTCACCCGACTCAATCTTACCTCCTGGGAACTCCCATTTAAGAGCTAATGACTGGTTCGCCCCTCGCTGAGCACATAAAATTTTACCTTCTTGCTCAATTACAGCCCCAACAACATAAATATTTTTCTTCATAACATCCACCTATCCAAATGTTTTATTGCTTTTATCATACTTGTCGTGGGTGATGTGGGCAAGTTTTAAAGATATTAGTGATAGAGCTACAGCCCTTTATCGCCCGGCGACTCATTATTAGCTTTGTAAAAACCACAACTCCGAACATAATAGTACCATTTACTTCCATTTTACTAAATGTAACTAACGACTTCTTCAATTCCAAATCAACATAAAAAACAAAAAAACCGATCTCTGTGAAGTGACCCTTCAAGTAGACACTCTTAAAAACCTATGTGATAACATGAGGCAATAAGTGATCTTGGAGGGGATAATACCACCTCACGAGATCGGATTTTCCATTGACTTAAATACTCTAACCCTACTAATTAAGTCCAAACCATCATTTCGTTCAAAACTACATAATAATAGTAGACCACCAATTAGCTACTATTTGATTTTATCCTCTCCTGACCTAATCACCATACCTATTCCATGCTATAGTGAAAAATCGGTAACGCCTTTTTTATAGGAATATTTCAAAGCATATGTTTCTTCTTTTCCATAGGGCATTGTAGCAATTTTTATACGTGTATAATCAAGTCTACTATCTCTTAAAATCTTTTTTACCAAGGCTATGCTCCGCTCTTCTTCCGTAATGACACAAAAGATATTAAGCGCATATTTTTTCGGATCCGAAATGCATTTCCCCCTATCAAAGCCATCAACATGGCCTAAGTTAGCATTTGCTAAAGATATCTCCAAGTATTCCATTACTGTATCCCTTAACCAGTGGTCACGTTGGCTGCCTTTTTCGCTTTTGAGAGGATACTGTACCACTAACCAAAATTTTTCGCTCATTCAGATTCACCAGCCCGTATACAGATTATTGTGCACGTAGAAAGGTTATAACTAAAACATACAGCAAAAAAACGAAATTGAATACCAGCAATTACTCTCATATAAATCAGTCTAGCAAAGAAACATTGTAAAGGGTACGTTTATTAACAATAGCAAAAACCCCGACCTCTTGCGGTCGGGGTTCTACATGGTGGAGGCGAGGGGATTTGAACCCCTGTCCGAAGATCACGCCACACGGCCTTCTACGGGTGTAGCTGCAGTTTTGATGTCACCTATGGAGTCCCCCTGCAACACGGTACTCTATAGGTCAGCCTGATTGTCTTCTTCAGCACACCCCAGGCGGAGATGTGACAGCGTATTCCACTACTTGTTAGCCCCTATTCCAGTCACATGGACGATGCTGGGTAGAAGCACGCACACAGTTTCTTAGGCTGCGAAAGCGTAGTTGTTTTGTTGTTTGCCGTTTAATAGGCTTTAGCGTTGATGAAGCAGACGACTCCCTGCTACCCGCTAACACGCGCTCGTCCAATCCCCGTCGAATCCATAAACGCCCCCGATTGGGCATAAACGCTGCGTATGTCCCGCTCCGATCTCTCGAAGCCAATAACGGACAACCAAACGTCTAGCTGACAAAACGGGACTTCTGGATCAATGGCAATCTATTGACTGCACATATCAGTACATCTATTTGTTAATTCGTATTTCTTAATCCTTAGCTTACACATTTCGTACTGGCACAATACGTCGTTGCCGTACACTTAGTATACCACGAACTCTTCAAAAAAGCTCGGGGTTGTTGCTGGTAGTTCTGGCGTAATCCATCCATGGAAATAGTGGATTATCTAGCCACCTTCTGCTTCTCCCTGAGCGCACGCTGGATATCACGCAGTGCATCTTTCTTCGCGGCTGTATCGCGCTTGTCGAACTGCTTCTTACCTTTACCAAGTCCAATCAGTAGCTTAGCGTAGCCGTTGCGCACATAAATCTTCAGTGGCACGATAGAGTAGCCTTCCTGCTTCGATAGTCCTAGCAGCTTGCTTATCTGCGCCTTGTGCAGCAAAAGCTTCCTTGTACGTGTTGGATCGGTTGGGTTATGAATATTGCCTTGGTCAAATGGACTGATGTGCATGTTGTGGATGAAGATTTCACCATTTCGAATCGTTGCGAACGCATCACCTATGTTCGCTCTACCATTACGTAGCGATTTGATCTCCGTTCCCATCAGTACCATACCCGCCTCGAAGGTTTCCTCAATGAAATAGTCATGGGATGCCTTCTTATTCTGTGCGAGCTGCTTACCATCATTTTTCTTAGCGCCCATGCTAGTTCACCTCATTTCTGTTGCCTTCAAGATCAGCGACTCTGTTGGTTCATTGTAGCAACTTTACATTTGAAAATCAACAGCACCAGCTGGTAGACTTTCCATATAATAATACTTCCCCAAAAAATGCGAAAGACCGCCTCAACCAAAGGTCGAGAACGGTCTAACCGAGATTAAGCTATTAAAGCTTAACTACGTTTTCTGCTTGTGGTCCACGGTTGCCTTGAACAACGTTGAACTCAACGCGTTGGCCTTCTTCAAGAGTCTTGAAGCCGTCGCCAGAGATTGCTGAGAAGTGAACGAAAACATCGTTTCCGCCTTCAACTTCGATAAAGCCGAAACCTTTTTCAGCGTTAAACCATTTTACTGTACCTTGTTGCATGTGTAAAACCTCCAAAAATTTATTAATATGCGCCTGTTTCGTCTTTAAACAAAAAATTCACACATTGAAAAGGGTTTCATGACTCTAATGACACCCTTTTCAATATGTGAATTCAGGTTCATATCATCGATTGCCTTGAGTTTACTATACCAGCAGACAAAAAGCAAGTGACAAGCTTAAATATATTTTCCCATTATGTCCAGTTGACGGCACTTCCATTCCCTCAAAGGAAAAAAGAAATGCCGCCCTGAAATTCACCTTATATTTTCCATTATGCAACTCGGATTACTTGCGATTTTTACGAACAAAGGCTGCTGTTGCGTTGCCAGAGCTACCTTTACTTTTACGTTTCTTCTTTTTCACTATACTTACGTCAACAGGAACTGCGTCCGATTTCGGTTTTGCTTTGAAAACGCCTCTACTTGTTGTGTTGTTGCGACGTCCGCCGTCCCCGTCTTTAGCCTTACCTCTGTTGTCATTATTGCCGCCTCGATCATCTCGATTGGCTTCAGTATTACGTCCACCCCCGCCACGGATTGGAAGACCCCACATGTCTTTTCGTGAATCATTACGACTACGTGTTTCCGTTTCACTAGCGTTAGTCCGACTTGTACCTTCACCTTCCGATGCAAAGCCCCCAGACACTCCCTTAGTCTTCGGACTATCGGGATCGCTGATGCCGCCGTTGTCTCCCCATGGATTGCTGCCGCCTTGAGGTTTACCGCCTGGGCGACCTTGCTTGAACTTCCCACGCTCATTCCCTTTGCCTCCAGCTGCATTGCCAGCGATGCGACGTTGCGCTCCATTAGCATTATCACCGCTGCTTGCTGAGCCGCTAGGGCGACCAGTACCGCCTTGGCCTCCGCCTCCGCCTCCGCGTCCTCCACGGCCTGAACCTCTTCGTTCACGATCAGTTCCGCCTTGACCTCCTGTTCCACGATCACCACCGGAACTGCCACGTCCTCCGCCTGATCCGCCTCGATTGCCATAGCCCCCGCGCTTACGTCCACCGCCTGCGCCAAAGCCTGCATCTGCTACTCCTCTGTAACTGCCGCGCGGCTTCATATCGACCATTTCGAAATCGATATTAAACTCTTCCATATCGACACGTGCGACACGAATCTTCACTTCGTCGCCGATTCGGTATACCTTCGAGGTGCGCTCTCCGATCAGCACCATATGAAGCTCATGGAAGTGGTAGTAATCATCAGACAAATCGCTGAGTCTAATTAGGCCTTCTACTGTATTATCGAGCTCAATAAACATACCGAAGCTCGTTACACTGCTAATAATACCGTCGAACTCTTCGCCGACTTTATCAAGCATGAACTCACACTTTTTCAACTTATCCGTATCCCGCTCCGCATCGACCGCTACACGCTCCCGCTCAGACGAGTGCTGCGCAATCTCTGGCATACGAGCAGTTAGCATCCCATGTCTTGATTCCGTGAGCGCACCTTTTCCATCCAGCACCTCACGTATAACTCGGTGAATAGCAAGATCGGGATAGCGGCGAATTGGCGATGTGAAGTGGGAATAGAACTCCGCCGCAAGTCCAAAGTGACCTAAGCTCTCCGCATCATACTTAGCCTGCTTCATCGATCTAAGCATCATCGTAGAGATCACAGTTGCTTCTTTCTTGCCCTGAATCTCTTCTAACAGCGTCTGTAGCGCACGAGGATGAACGGAATTGCCTTTACCCTTAACGACATAACCAAAATTAGAAGCGAACTGCATAAATTTAAGCAGCTTCTCTTGATCCGGGTCCTCATGAATACGGTATAAGAAAGGCACGCGCAGCCAGTGGAAATGTTCCGCTACTGTCTCATTCGCAACAAGCATAAACTCCTCAATAATTTGCTCCGCTACCGAACGCTCACGTTTGACGATATCGACAGCTTTTCCAGCCTCATCGACAATCACTTTCGACTCCACGAAGTCGAAATCTATAGCGCCTCGCTTCATTCTTTGCGAACGCAGACGCATAGCAAGCTTCTCCATACTTGAGAACATACCCAGTAGATCTGCGTAACGCTCCTTCAATTCTGTCTCAGGCTCTTCTTCGCTCGCAGTCAGAATACGTTTCACATTCGTATACGTCATACGTTCAGTCGTACGAATAACACTCGTGAACACATCATGACGTACCCGTTTCAGCGTCTTCACATCAAATTCCATTTCGCAGGACAACGTAAGCCGATCCACCTGTGGATTTAGCGAGCAAATACCGTTCGATAAACGATGCGGCAACATAGGGATAACTCGATCTACGAGATAGACGCTGCACCCTCTGCGGAACGCTTCTTGATCGAGCTCGGATCTCTCCTTCACGTAGTAGCCCACATCTGCGATATGAACGCCTAGCAAGTAGTTGCCGTTCTCCAATATCTTCACATGAACAGCATCGTCAAGATCCTTAGCATCTTCACCGTCAATCGTAACGATGACTTCTTTGCGCAAATCTCGGCGACCTTGCTCCTTAATTTCTTCCTCTGTAATGACGTCAGGCGCTGCTTCTGCCTCAGCCATTACTTCTTCAGGGAAACCCTCCGGCAATTGATGCTTGCGAATGATCGATAGAATATCAACGCCGGGATCATTTTTGTGACCTAACACTTCCAAAATCTCGCCTTCTGCTGCTGAACGACCCTCCGGATAAGTGACGATCCGCACAACAACCTTTTGCCCTGAAACTGCGCCCTGGAAACGACCCTTCGCTATAAAAATATCCCGATTAATCCGTTTATCATCTGGTATTACAAATCCGTACACCTCGTGATTTTCGAACGTGCCTACGATCTGCGTAACTGCACGTTGAACGATGCGAGCGACCTCACCCTCCATACGTCCGCCGCCCTCGCTCTGCGACGTAATACGAACTAATACGATATCTCCATTCATTGCACTCTTCAAATCATTAGCGTGAAGATACACATCAGGATGATCCTTTTCATCCGGTATTAGAAAAGCGAATCCCTTCGCATGGGCTTGAATCTTGCCTCGTAGCAGATTCATTCTTTCCGGCACACCGTAGCGCTCATTTCGTGTCCGAATAACCTTGCCTTCATCCTCAAGCTTATTAAGCAGCTTTAGAAATTCCTTAAACTCAGCTGCACCCTCTATACGAAAGTGTACCTCTAGCTCTTGATACGTCATCGGCTTGTATGCCGTCTCTCTCATAAAATCAAGCAATTCCTGCTCTTTATCCATCATCAATAATTGTTCTCCTCAAGGAACCGCCGCAACTATAGCCCTGCTAACGGTTTATAGAATGTCATATACCATGTAGTATACACGATATGGAAGTCGTGCATCCGCTATTGCCCGGAAAAAACAAAAAAAGCGAGGAAAATCCTCGCTTTTTACAGAAGTCTTATTATTTTTGAACGAAATATGAAACAACAAGTGACAAAACAAAAAATCCAACCGCAAATGCTACTGTCAAACGCTGTAGAAACAGGTCTAAACCGCGAGCTTTTTGCTTACCGAATAAGTGCTCTGCACCACCAGTAATCGCACCAGACAAGCCAGCACTCTTACCCTTCTGAAGCAATACGACTGTAATCAAGCCGATTGAAAATAATACAAGCAAGATCTTCAATGTGATTTCCATTCAATCCACCTCCAGCGTAGCCGATCCCTAAAAACACATAAGCCGATTGTACCATAGCCAATCAGGATTTACAATAGTACAAGTTTATATTCAATTCCAGTTTCAGTACCCCAATTTTTTCAAATAATCAATATTAGCTTGAGCAGAATGTAATGAGCTCTTCAGAAAATGCTCCTGCTCCACAAATAAGTACTCCACTCCAGCAGGTTCTAGCTCCTTAAGCAGCTCTTTGCAACCCACAACACCTTCTCCAAGCTCAACATCTTTACGACCTTGGGCAAAGTCTCTGATGTGGACAAGAGGCACTCTTCCCTTGTACTTTCGAATGTAGTCAACAGGGCTATATCCCGCCATATAGACCCAGCCTAAATCGAGCTCCACAGCAATTAGTTCCTCAGGTACAAGCTCTAATAAAAGATCAATCGCTGGTTTCCCCTCTACGAGTTTAAATTCAAAATCATGATGATGAAGAGCATAGTTCATGCCTGCATCCTTCACTTGCTGACCGCAATGCGTCAACACTTCTGACAGGAACATTATATCATCCATTGTAGGCTGCTCTTGAATCGGAATCCAAGGTGTAACGATGTAATTAACACCTAACAATCCTGCATAGTCCAATTCCTTTGCAAAATCATTTTGCAGCTTTCCAGGCACCTTAAAGTTTAACGAAATGAATGTAGACGGAATAACTAGTCCCACTTGTTCCGCTTTCTCCTTAAGAATCGGAGCTTTCGCATTGAAATAACCCATAGGCTCAATTGCCTCATATCCCATCTCTGCTACTTTTTCCAATGTGCCCAAAAAATCTCGTTCTGCCTCGTCACGCAGCGAATACATTTGAATTCCGACCATCGGCTTTTTTCCCATTCCTTAGCTCCCTTTTCCTATGCAGCACACTATACTTTCATTATGCGCTTTGTACATCAGAGAGATACTTTGGAATATTGCTTCTAAGAAGCTCCGTTCAAAATAGTACGTATACGAGCGATTCGCTCACTAGCTATCCCCTCTAAGAAACTTCCATTATGTCGAACTCCCGAGCCGAAATGGACTTCTGGAACGCCCGTTGCGCGCAGGAAGTCACTGACGTTGTCACCATTCAAACCATAGCCGCCCATAATTTTAATGGCTAGCCCATGAGAGGTCTCTTGCAGAGCACGAATTGACTCGGTAGATTGTAGTGCCGGCAACGTCCCACCGGCTGTTAAAACTCGGCTTATTTGTGGATATTGAGCAAGTACATGTAAAGCCGTTTGTTTATCCTGCACCTCATCGAAAGCACGATGGAATGTAATATCGAGCCCTTCCGCTGTGCGAATAAATCGCTCCAATTGTCCGATATGAATATCCCCATCAACATCTAATGATCCTATTACGATACCCGCTGCTCCTGCTGCTCGAATGACCTCTATATCTCTAAGCATAATCGTCATATCGCTTTCACTGTAACAAAACGACTGGCTATGAGGTCTTACCATTACGTTAACCGGAAGCGAAGACGCCTTCACCGCAGCTTCAACTAAACCTACGCTAGGCGTTAGCCCGCCCTCAGCAATACCAGTGACAAGCTCAATCCGATCTGCACCACTTGCAGCTGCAATCTCAACATCTTCAACTCTAATGGCTATTACTTCGATGATCATTACTCGGCTCCCCTATCTTCGAACTAAATAACATATCCCGTCCTTGTTCCTCAATTGTATCATTATCGCCACTCGTCGCCAGTCTTTAGCAACACACAAAAAAAGAGCACACCCTATCGGGCATGCTCTTTCTCTATAATCAGCAGTTAAACTGCTAATAACTTATTTGAAGTTTTTCAAGTTGTAAAATGCTGCTTTGCCGCCGTATTGAGCTGTTGAACCTAATTGGTCTTCGATGCGAAGCAATTGGTTGTACTTAGCTACACGGTCCGTACGGGAAGGAGCACCAGTTTTGATTTGACCAGCATTGGTTGCAACTGCGATATCAGCAATTGTGCTGTCTTCGCTTTCGCCTGAACGATGGGAGATAACTGCTGTGTAACCAGCGCGTTTCGCCATTTCGATAGCGTCGAAAGTTTCAGTCAATGTACCGATTTGGTTAACTTTAACCAAGATGGAGTTACCTACACCTTTTTCGATACCGTCGTATAGACGCTCAGTGTTCGTTACGAACAAATCGTCACCAACGAGTTGAACTTTGCTGCCAAGTTTCTCAGTTAGCAACTTCCAACCATCCCAGTCATCTTCAGAACAGCCATCTTCGATCGAAACGATCGGATACTTGTCTACCCATGAAGCTAGAAGGTCAACGAACTCAGCAGGTGTGAAGGATTTTCCTTCGCCAGCAAGTACGTATTTGCCATCTTTGAAGAACTCAGTGGAAGCAACGTCCATACCTAGGAATACGTCAACGCCTGGCTTGTAGCCTGCGCGCTCGATTGCAGAGATAATTGTTGTAATTGCTTCTTCGTTGGAACCAAGGTTAGGAGCGAAGCCGCCTTCGTCGCCAACAGCTGTGTTAAGACCTTTATCATGCAATACAGCTTTAAGGTTGTGGAAGATTTCCGCACCGATGCGAAGAGCTTCTTTGAAGTCAGCAGCGCCAACTGGAAGAACCATGAACTCTTGAACATCGATGTTGTTGTCAGCATGCTCGCCGCCATTGATGATGTTCATCATTGGAACTGGAAGCGTCTTAGCGTTGAATCCACCAAGGTAAGTGTAAAGAGGTACATCCAAAGCGTCAGCAGCAGCGCGAGCAACAGCCATGGAAACAGCTAGAATTGCGTTAGCACCAAGTTTAGCTTTGTTAGGCGTACCATCAATTTGAATCATTTTGCGGTCGATAGCTACTTGATCAAGAGCGTCAAGACCGATGATTTCTGGAGCGATGATTGCATTAACGTTCTCAACCGCTTTAAGTACGCCTTTGCCAAGGTAACGAGATTTGTCGCCATCACGAAGCTCAACAGCTTCATAAGCGCCTGTGGATGCGCCAGATGGAACGATTGCACTACCTTTACCACCGGACTCAAGAGTTACTTCTACTTCTACTGTTGGATTTCCGCGGGAATCCAATACTTCGCGTGCGTAAACGTCAACGATAATTGACATGATGTAAACACTCCTTTTGATTTGAAAAATATTTAAACCCATACCCTAAGTCTACTATTTAGAGCCCAGTAATGTCGAGCCTGTCATCTCAATCGGTTTCGTAAGTCCAAGCAAATCGAGCATCGTTGGTGCAATGTCGGCAAGAATGCCGCCTTCGCGCAACGTCTCTCCTTCTCTTGTTACGATAAACGGAACCGGATTGGTTGTATGAGCAGTATGCGGTTTGCCATTCTCATCGAATACCATATCCGCATTACCGTGGTCTGCTGTAATAAGACATACGCCACCTTTTGCAAGAACAGCGTCTACTACTTTACCCAAACATTCATCCGTCACTTCAACCGCTTTAATCGTTGGTTCAAGCATACCGGAGTGTCCAACCATATCCGGATTTGCAAAGTTAAGAATAATCGCATCATGTTTATCCGCTTCAATTTCTCGAACGGTTGATTCCGCAAGCTCATACGCACTCATCTCTGGTTGAAGGTCATAAGTAGCTACCTTCGGTGAGTTAACAAGTACACGCGTCTCGCCAGGAAGCTCAGCTTCACGTCCGCCGCTGAAGAAGAACGTCACATGTGGATATTTCTCAGTCTCTGCTGTACGAAGCTGTGTTTTGCCATTCTGCGCAAGAACCTCGCCAAGTGTATTGTCCAAGTTCTTAGGTGAATAAGCTACATAGCCGTCTACTGTTTCACTGAACAATGTCAAGCAGACAAAGTGCAATTTAACGGGATGTTTCTCTCCACGATCAAAACCGCGGAAATCTTCATTCGTAAATACTTGAGACAATTGGATAGCACGATCTGGGCGGAAATTGAAAAATACGACTGCATCTTCAGATTCCACAAGACCAACAGGCTCGCCATCAACACCTACAATAACTGTTGGCATAACGAACTCATCATAAACTGATTTCGCATAGGATTCAACTACAGCTTCTAGAGGGTCAGTATATTTAGGACCTTCTCCATAAACCATCGCGTTATACGATTTCTCCGTACGCTCCCAGCGTTTGTCACGGTCCATCGCATAATAACGACCTTGTACGGTAGCAATTTGGCCTATGCCAACTTCTTGAATCTTTGCTTGTAGCTGTTCTACATACCCTTTTGCACTGTCAGGAGAAACGTCACGTCCATCCAAAAAGGCATGAATGTACACATCCTGAAGCCCTTCTTTCTTAGCAAGGTCAAGCAATGCGAACAAATGTCTAATGTGGCTGTGCACGCCGCCATCAGATAGAAGACCATAAAGATGCAGTTTTTTGCCGTTTTGTTTAACATGACGAACCGCTCCTAGAAGCGTTTCATTATCGTAAAATTCGCCGTCGCGAATTGACTTACTGATTCTCGTCAAGTCTTGATAAACGACACGCCCTGCACCAATGTTAAGATGTCCAACTTCAGAGTTGCCCATTTGACCCTCTGGCAAGCCCACTGCTTCTCCACATGCTGTCAGAGTAGTGTTTGGATATTGGTTCAAGTAACGGTCGTAATTCGGTTTATTTGCTTGAGCAACTGCGTTTCCCGTTACATCGTCGCGAAGTCCGAATCCGTCCAAAATTATTAATGCTACAGGCTTGCGAGAGGCCATATTACTTGGCCCCCTCGATCAATGCGATATAGGAAGCTGGCTCTAAGCTTGCTCCGCCTACTAGCGCTCCATCGATATCCGCTTGTCCCAAATACTCAGCTACGTTATTAGGCTTCACGCTGCCGCCGTATTGAATACGAACTTTTGCTGCAACCGTTTCGTCATACAGACCTGCAATAACGTTACGAATGTAGCCGATAACATCTTGTGCATCCTCGGAAGTAGAGGATTTGCCAGTACCAATTGCCCAGATAGGCTCATAAGCAACAACAACTTCAGCTGCTTGCTCTGCTGATAGTCCTTGGAAAGCTGCTTCTGTTTGCACTTTGCAAAGTTCTTTTGTTTGGCCAGCTTCTCGCTCTTCAAGCTTCTCGCCAACACATACGATAGGCGTCAAACCATGCTTAAATGCAGCATGAGTTTTCTTGTTTACGATCTCATCCGACTCAAGGAAATATGCACGACGCTCGGAATGTCCGATAATAACGTATTTCACGCCAAGATCCTTCAACATTAGTCCGCTAATTTCGCCAGTGAAAGCACCATTGTCTTCAAAATGAAGGTTTTGTGCTCCAATTGAAATTGTTGTACCTTTAGCTGCTTCAACAAGTGCTGGAAGCGCTGTGTAAGGTGCGCAAATTACGCTTTCTACGCCAGCCACTTCAGCTTTACCTTTCACTTCAGAAAAGAAAGAAACAGCTTCAGAAACTGTTTTGAACATTTTCCAGTTACCTGCAATAATTGGTGTTCTGCTCATCTCAATACCCCCGACACATAATGTAATATTTGTTTTCAATTGATATGTTTATTTTGAACTTACTTATCATTAAGAGCAACTACACCTGGAAGCACTTTGCCTTCCATGAACTCGAGGGAAGCACCGCCGCCAGTGGAGATAAAGTTCATTTGATCTGCAAGACCAAACTTCTCCGCTGCCGCTGCGGAGTCGCCGCCGCCGATTACTGTGTAAGCCGAAGTTTCAGCAGTTGCTTGCGCTACTGCAAGTGTACCATGGGAGAATGGCTCGATTTCAAATACGCCCATCGGTCCGTTCCAAACAACAAGCTTGGAGTTTTTGATCACGTCAGCATAAAGCTCGCGTGTCTTAGGTCCAATGTCGATGCCTTCCCAATCAGCAGGAATGCCGTCAATATCAACGATTTGTGTATTCGCATTTGCGCTGAAATCATCCGTTACGACAACGTCTACTGGAATCAGGAAGTTTTTGCCTAGCTTCTTCGCTTTTTCAATAAACTCAAGAGCTAGATCAAGCTTGCTGTTGTCCACTAGTGATTTACCAATTTCATGGCCTTGTGCTTTGAAGAACGTGTAGGAAAGACCGCCACCGATAATAATGTTATCGGCAAGTTCAAGCATTTTATCGATAACAGCGATTTTGTCCTTAACTTTAGAACCGCCTACGATTGCTGTGAATGGACGCTCAGGATTGTGAAGTGCTTTACCTAGAACTTCAAGCTCTCTCTCCATAAGAAGACCAGATACAGCAGGAAGGATATGTGCAATACCTTCTGTCGAAGCATGAGCACGGTGAGCAGCTCCGAATGCATCATTTACGAACAAGTCAGCCAGTTTAGCAAAAGATTTCGCTAATTCTGGATCATTTTTCTCTTCACCAGGGTAGAAACGTACATTTTCAAGCAACAATACGTCGCCATTTTCAAGAGAAGCTACTTGTGCTTCTACTGCTTCGCCGATTGCTTCATTAGCTTTCATAACTGGCTTGCCTAGAAGTTCAGCTAGACGAGCAGCGGATGCCGTATGACGAAGTTCTTCTACTACTTCACCGTTTGGACGACCCAAATGGCTTGCAAGAATAACTTTTGCGCCTTTTTCGATTAAGAAGTTAATCGTCGGAAGCGTCTCACGAATACGCTTGTCATCTGTAATGTTGCCATTTTCGATTGGCACGTTGAAGTCTACACGTACAAATACGCGTTTTCCTGCTAATTCTGTAATGTCACGTACACTTTTTTTATTCATGTATGAAACCCTCCTAAATATGTGGTAGTTACTTTATGGTCTCGTAGATAAGTAGACAAAAAGAGGAGGGCGCCCCTTCTTTTAAGGAAGGAACGCCCTCATGGTCAGACCCTGCGAAGGGTAATAGACCTAGGGCCGAAGCTCGCTATAAGGAGCTACGACCCGTCAGCTTTCTTTCCTTACAGACCTTTTTTTGCGATATAAGCAGCAAGATCAACTACGCGGTTTGAGTAGCCCCACTCGTTGTCATACCAAGAAATAACTTTAACCATGTTGCCTTCAACAACCATTGTAGACAAACCATCGATTGTGGAAGAAGCAGGGTCACTATTGTAGTCGCTTGATACAAGCGGCAATTCGTTGTAGTTCAAGATACCTTTCAAAGCGCCTTCGGAAGCTTCTTTGAATGCTGCGTTTACTTCTTCAACTGTAACGTTAACTTTCAATTCAGCAACTAGGTCAGTTACGGAAACGTTAGGTGTAGGAACACGCATAGCCATACCGTTCAATTTGCCTTTAAGTTCAGGCAACACTAGGGAAACTGCTTTTGCAGCGCCAGTGGATGAAGGAATGATGTTTTCTGCAGCTGCGCGAGCGCGGCGCAAGTCTTTATGTGGAACATCTAGAACGGATTGATCGTTTGTGTATGAGTGAATTGTGTTCATCATACCTTTTACGATACCGAACTTGTCGTTTAGTACTTTTGCAAATGGAGCAAGACAGTTAGTCGTGCAAGAAGCGTTGGAGATGATGTTGTGAGCAGCTGCATCGTATTTATCTTCGTTTACGCCGATAACGATTGTGATGTCTTCGTTAGAAGCTGGAGCGGAGATAATAACTTTTTTCGCGCCACCTTTAAGGTGAAGCTCAGCTTTTTCTTTGGATGTGAAAATACCAGTAGACTCAACAACGATTTCAGCGCCTACAGAACCCCAAGGAAGGTCAGCAGGGTTACGCTCTGCAAATACTTTAACTTCTCTGCCGTTTACGATCAAAGCGCCTTCTTTTGCTTCAACTGTAGCGTCAAGCGTACCATGAGTTGTATCGTATTTAAGAAGGTGAGCCAGCGTGTTTACGTCTGTCAAATCGTTTACTGCTACGATTTCAACCTCGGAATTGTTTAGTGCTGCGCGGAATACGTTACGACCGATACGTCCAAAACCATTGATACCAACTTTAACCATTTGAAATTCCTCCTAAGCGATTTTAAAATTTTATACATTTATTTCAAGACGCTATCTCGGCTATCGCCAAAGGCGGCCGTTATTCGTCGAGATGCCATTTACTACGTTTCTTGTTTACAAGATTTGTACTTTTTCATCAAGCAGGGCAACTATTTCATGAGCAGCCGCTTCATCTGTAATGAGCACGTCATTATGTCCGAATCGCATTACTGCTTCAATCGCTTCGCCTTTCCCCTTGCCGCCAGCTACTGCTATAACAACTTCAGTTTTAACAATATCCTCAAGGCGTAACCCTACTGTCTTCATTTTGTGGACGACTGCCCCGCTTCGGTCGAAATAAAATCCGAATGCTTCTGCTAATGCACCTTCCGACGCAATTGCTTCAACAAGTTCCCGATCAAGCTTTCTTCGCCTCGCCATGACCATCGCATCACCAATGCCGTGCACAACAATTCGTGCATTGCGGATTACTTCCACAATCTCTCGAATGTTAGGCTCCTGCATTAATGAAGCAAATGCTTCTTCACCCAAATGATCCGGTACATGCAATAAGCGATATTGTCCGCCTGTTCGCTTCGCCATCGTTGATGCCAGGGTGTTGGCTTGATAATCAAGACTTTCACCGAGTCCACCTCGTGCCGGTACGAACCACATATGCTTCATCACTGAGGAAGTCGTTAGTTGGTTAGCTACTTGCGCGATTGTTGATCCACCTGTTACAGCGACCACATCATTCGGCTTCATAACTTGTCTTAATACTTGGCAGCCCGCTCTTCCAAGCTCCCGTTTCGTTTGAACAGAGGATTCCGAATCACCTGGCACTACGATTACTTGCGTTAGACCAAAGTAGTCACGCAGCCTTTCCTCCATCTCAGACAAACCGAACATCGACTTGTATAATGGCTCAAGCTGTTCCAGCATCGTTTTGCCAAGTTCACTGATTCTCATACCTGCTGTATGGATCTCAAGCAAACCTTGATCCTTAAGAAAGTCTGTTTCTGCTCGCAGTACCCGCTCCGTCATCTCCAGCGTATTCGCTAAAGTCCGACGACCGATTGTATCCGATAGCATAACCTGATGCAGGATCAAATACCGTTTCTTCATTACATCTAGAAGATCTGGCACAAGCTGCTGCTGCAGTTCAATGATCTTTCGCATCTCTAATCCTTCACTCCATCGGTTCGAGCCCATTTGGCTCTAAGCATATATTGTGCCACGAGCTAGGGACCTCGTTTCCGAGTTTTGCAAGTTACTGGGACTCGATTCGTCCCGTATGAACTTTTTTAGTCCCACCTCTATCTTAACTAAAATTTGCTTCGTCTGCAAGACCTGAAATGAAGATGAAAACGATTACTATCGCAATTTACGTAAAATTTATTTTTGCCATCTCCCTTGCTTTCGCCCCATTAATAACATATAATCATTTTTGCTACTGTTTTTTGCAATATGCGCCCGTGGTCCAATGGATATGACGTAGGCCTCCGGAGCCTGAGATCTAGGTTCGATTCCTAGCGGGCGCGCCAATCATACTATAACCAAGCTGTTCTGCGATATACGCGGGACAGCTTTTTTGTTGTTTTGTATTTTTTGTATTTGTTTCATTATCACTTGTCTGTATTATTTACTCTTTGTTCTTTATTCTTTATTCTTTGTTCTTTATTCTTTATATAAATCATCTTTTAATCCTTTCTTTCTCTATTAATAGGTAAAGCGTGTCCAATAAGGGCATAGCGCTCCAAACTCGCAGTCACATAAGTACTCGAAGTTGATCAGTCGTTATTCATGGCGGGTGTCCAGAGGGCGCAGCGCCTTGGGGCCCTCCCTTGGAAGGGAGGGTTCGGGAGGGTTCGGGAGGGTTCGAAAGCTCTTATCAAGAGTCCCAATTGCCCCTCTGACTATCTTTGACTTTTACAAATCAATCCGTTATTATAGGAATACGATTCCAATATTAAAGCTTTTCGTTGACGAAGGAGGATTGGTTAGAGATGAATTTTGTGCCTATGGTAATTGAGCAAAGCAATCGAGGGGAACGCTCTTATGACATCTACTCTCGCCTGTTGAAAGACCGCATTATTTTTCTTGGATCTGGTGTGAATGACGTGGTGGCCAATTCTATCATCGCGCAAATGCTATTCCTCACAGCTGATGACCCGGAAAGAGATATTTCCTTATACATTAACAGCCCTGGCGGTTCCATTACAGCTGGTATGGCTATTTACGATACGATGCAATACATTAAACCAGATGTATCCACGATCTGTGTAGGTATGGCGGCTTCTATGGGCGCATTCCTTCTCACAGCTGGAGCAAAAGGCAAACGTTACGCATTGCCAAACAGTGAGGTTATGATTCACCAACCTCTTGGCGGCGCAGAAGGCCAAGCAAGCGACATCGAAATTCGTGCTCGCCGCATTCTGAAGATGCGTGATAAGTTAAACAACATCTTAGCGGACCGCTCCGGTCAACCGCTTAGCAAGATCGAAGTTGACACAGACCGTGACTACTTCATGAGCGCTCATGAAGCTAAAGAATACGGCCTAGTGGATAAAGTTATCGAGAACGCTACAACTGTGTAATCAATCGTAACTTAAAAGAAGCTTTCTGCCGATCCATTTCAATGGATATAGCAGAAAGCTTCTTTTGTTTCATATATTAGCTCATCCTTTATATGTTTCATGTAAGACAAATCATCTACTATTATGAAGTCGTTTTCTGAAAAAGACAGTACGCTACAATCAATCGATATTGTTCATTCTATTTTTTTATATAAGAAGTTAGTGCTCAATCTTTGCGTCGAAATAATCCAACCAGGAATAGCCAATGCTAAATCAGCACCTTCCTCACCACCGACCCATTTGAGTGAGCCTAGCTCCTTATCCAATTGAAAAATATTTTCCGAGTCCCCATCCCAATGGATTACATACGCATCTTCACCAAAAAGAGAATATTGACCTCCATTAAGTGACCACAATTGACTTCCTTCTCGTTCATACATAACAAGTGCATTTGAACCATACCAATACCCGGTTGTTATTTCTGGGTCTTCAAGTGATGTCATTTCCCTGGCCTCTTGAAAGGTCGACAATTTGCCTGTTGGAACATCATAAGCTTTATAAATAATATTTTCCTTGCCCAATTTCCGCTCCCCATATATGAAGGACTAAAGCATTCAATTAACAATCTATTCTCATCTAACCAATTTACAATATTAATTCTTTCCTCCGAAGAAGAGTTTAATGTTGACACAAGCTTACCATTACGATTATAAACAGAAATTCCTTGTGCCGACACAAGAATGGCATTATCTGATTGTACCCCTTGTTCATTACCCTTCTGCGCATACTCTAGGGCGAATCTACTGCCCTTCTTGTTCCATAGAACTTCAGGATTCGTTTGTAAAGAATCTTCTATGTTAAATTGTGAAACTACATTACCCGTTTTTGAGTCTACTATGCGGTAATCATTAGTCACATTCAAGTCACCTATCATAATGTTATACACGAACCTCTCGAGGTTCGGATCAGGGAACACTAAACTACGAGATGGGGCACTGCCTGGATCACCATAAGAGTGGTACAACTTTCGATGAGACTTACTCACCTCTAACATATTTAAGTCGACCACCCACAGCTTACCCTTTAAAGTGGTTATCATCATTTTAACCTTTTTCCCATACTCATCTTCAGCAAAATAGGTAGTTAATAATCCATCGTTCTCGTATTCTTTAGTATTTTTCTCTACCTCCCAAAATGGGGTGACATCGTAATAACTCCATTCTCCATGTCCAGCACCGCTACGTCATACACCAAACGATCATGCTCCACCATTCGCCTTGTAAATACTACATGATTTTCATCAATCATATCGACGCCATAGACACTAGAATAATCATCCCTTTGCGTTTCATACAACGGATATTTCTTCAAACTATTTTCATCAGGTTTCACAACCATAAGCTCATATCGTCGCTTTGTCTTTTCAGTTCCTTCCTTCTGATCCGGGCTATAATCAACAAGATGTACAACTGTACTTCCCATGCTGTCTTTCCCTATAATGTAACCGCCCACTCCGATTTCAAGCTGACAGCTGCCCAACGCAAACTCTGTTTCTAGACAAAGCGCCCCTTCCGCTTTTATCTCATCTTCTCTAACTGTTAACGGTGATGATGCTATAGTAGAAGCTACATTCAATGAGAGCAAATTTCCGTCTGAACTTGTACTTTGTAATGTGAGCTCGACTTCATTTTCTTTCTGGGACATTCCTTTATTGAAGAGTAGAAATAAAATTACAACCGCAATACCCGCAATTGCTATTAAAATGAGTTTGGTTCGCTCAGTCATCCTTTCCATCACCTTCCCTTAATATGTGAAGTTAGATTTCAAACAACTAGACATGCCTAATTTGGAAAATGTTTCTTTTTCAGCAATTACCCTCTGTGACCTCAATCACATCACATCGCTCATACAAGTGCTATATTGGCTTCAAAAGCTACATCTACAGAGTATCTATTTGGAGGCAAACCTATGGAAATTGAAGCCTTATTAAAAGTTGAGCAGCTTGCTTTGAAAAAGCTGCGGACTTACCAGCAAAGTATATGGCGCTACTTATCACGAGCCATTCTTGCTGGCATGTTCATCGGATTCGGCGTCATCGTCGCATTCAAGTCTGGAAGCCTATTTCACTTAGAACAGTCTCCCTTCACTTACCCAGTCGCGGCACTAATGTTCGGATCAGCTATCATTCTGATTAGCTACGGTGGCGGTGACCTCTTCACGGGCAATACGTTTTATTACAGTTACGCCGCCCTCCGCAAAAAGATGAGTTGGTCCGACACTTGGAAGTTATGGATATTAAGCTACGGAGGCAATTTGATAGGTGCGGCAGTATTTGCCTTCCTCATATGGATGACAGGGCTTTTCGCAGACCCGAGTGTAAATAGCTTTTTATTTGAAGTAGCTGAAAAAAAGATACATGCACCTACAATCCAACTTTTCTTCCGTGCTATTCTATGTAACTGGTTAGTCTGTCTCGCCTTCTTCGTTCCGATGACACTCAAGGGCGACGGTGCAAAAATGTTTGCCATGATGTTATTTGTTTTCTGTTTCTTCATCTCTGGTTATGAGCATAGTATCGCTAATCTATCGACCTTTGCCATTGCGTTAGTACTCGATCAGCCAAATACGATTTCGTTGGATGGCATTCTACACAATCTGATCCCCGTTACACTTGGCAACCTGATCGGAGGCGGACTATTCATGGCAGTCATGTATTATTACGTAAATAAACCTTTTATGGAGGATTAGATAAGCAACGCAAAAAATCGCCATCCGATTAATCGGATGGCGATTTTTTTCTGCATGACAAAAACAGATCGTTCCACAATTTAAGTCTAAACAGCAAAAAAGGAAGCTTGTCCGACGCTTTGCATAAACATGCGACGTGACCTCTTCCTTCCTTTTTATTGATTTTCTAGTTCTTCCTTGCTGACAAGCGCCACTAAAGCGTTTACAGCCTGTTCGGAATCTGAGCCGTCAGCACTTATTGAAATCTCTGTACCAGAGCTGATTGCCAAGCTCATAATCCCCATAATTGATTTTGCGTTAACCTTCTTGTCATCCTTCTCAACGAACACCTCGGAGGAAAACTTGTTTGCTTCTTGCACGAATAACGCTGCAGGTCTCGCATGAAGCCCCGTCTTGAGACGTACGACAACTGGAAGTCTTGTCATGGAAATCATACCCCCTATATTTTCTATAAAACATTTTCATGTAGGAAAAACAAGTCATTTACATCTTATTATATCATTATACAAGCAGTTGCACTAGGCATAAGTTGTTCCGCCACGTATTTTTTCCGCTAATTCGTCGATTTTGCGAAGACGATGGTTGACACCTGACTTACTGACCCTGCTTCTGAGCATTTCTCCAACCTCGGTTAAATTAAGATCCGGATGCAAAAGTCTAATTTCTGCAACCTCTCTAAGCTTATCCGGCAAGCTTTCCAGACCAATTTCTTTCTGCAATAGCTTTATGTTATCGATCTGACGAACAGCAGCTCCGATCGTTTTGTTCAAGTTAGCGGTCTCACAGTTAACGATCCGATTAACGGAATTACGCATATCGCGCATTATTCGCACATCCTCGAACTTGAACAGCGCTTGATGTGCGCCGATTATGTTGAGTAGCTCGATAATCTTTTCGCCTTCTTTGATGTAGAAAATAAATCCCTTTTTACGCTCGATGCATCTTGCGTTCAGATCAAACTTATTTGCAAGATCTACAAGTGCTCCGCAATGTTCTTCGTACATGGACGAAATCTCAAGATGATACGATGAGCCTTCCGGGTTGTTGACAGAACCGCCAGCCAGAAAGGCACCGCGTAAATATGATCGCTTGCAACAAGGCTTGCGAATCAATTCCTTATTAATACTATTATTAAACATAAAGCCCTCTGACACGATAGTCAGCTTGCTTAATATCTCCTGCACCATAGTTGGCATACGGACGATGTACACATTGTTTTTCTTAAGTCGCATTTTTTTGCGAACTAACAACTCCACGTGCACGTCAAAGTGTTTTTTGATCAGGGAATAGATTCTTCTAGCTATCGCTGCATTCTCCGTCGAGATGTCCAGAACGACCTTGCGGCTGGATAGACTGACCGAACCATTCATCCGTATAAGCGCCGATAATTCGGCAAGCTCACAGCAGCTGTCCGCTTCAATTAAAGTCAGCTCTTTTTTTGTTTGCGCCGCAAAAGACATTCTTCCTCACCTCTTTCTAAGCATCCAATTCTCAACTAATTTATATATATGATGGCTTAATCGTTCTGCGTCATGCCTTAGGAATGTGCGGAAGAGCACCAATCTGTCGGCAATGACTTCGTAACCTCGTTTTGTCACTTCATCAATGTCCAAATGAACAGCTTTTGAACCCATCTCAGCATATTTGCTTTCAACCTGAGGTGGAATTTCTCCGTCGTTCACAATAACATAATCAAATAAATGATGCCCGATATGAGCGTGAATTGCGTCGAGATGATCACTTACCGAATAGTTATCCGTTTCACCAGGCTGAGTCATTACATTACAAACAAACAGTTTTACAGCATCTGACTCACAAATTGCTTGGGCAAGCTTAGGCACCAAAAGGTTGGGCATAATACTTGTGTAGAGACTTCCCGGACCAATTAATATCGCATCAGCGCCTTGGATAGCTTCAACAGCTTCCGCAAGTGGCTCAACATCCGCCGGCTCAATAAACACCCGTTTGATCGCCTGACCTGCCTTTGGAATCATGGACTCTCCAGTAATAATCGTTCCATCCGCCATCTCAGCCTTCAAGACGATAGCCCGATTAGCAGCCGGCAGTACCCTGCCTCTAACAGCAAGCACTTGACTCAGCTGGCGCACTCCTGTAACAAAGTCACCAGAAATATCCGTCATAGCGGCCAACATTAAATTACCTAAGCTATGTCCAGCAAGACCAGTCCCGCTTTGAAATCGATATCGAAGAACTTCTGTAAGAAGCGGCTCTGCATCTGCAAGTGCCGTCAGTACGCTTCGAATATCACCAGGCGGCGGTATATTAAGCTCATTACGCAGAATGCCGGAACTGCCGCCATCATCCGCCACCGTTACGATAGCAGTTATATCAAGCGGCTTCTCCTTGAGTCCCCGCAGCATAACCGACAATCCTGTACCGCCGCCAATGACGACGATTTTGGGACGTCTAGCTATTTTTTGTATTGTCCCCATGCGATCCCCCCGCGTCAATGCTTATCGCGTTCAGAATCGCGATGGCTGACCCGTACTCGTTCCGTATCGCTACTTCCGAGTATCCTTCCCAAATATTCTGCAATAGCGACAGAACGATGTTTTCCGCCCGTACAACCGATTCCAATTACAACCTGACTTTTTCCTTCCTTGCGGTACAGCGGGATAAGAAATTGAAGCATATCAATAAGTTTGGTTAAAAATTGCTGGGTTTCAGGCCACTTCATCACATATTCGTACACTTCAGGAGTCTGCCCCGTATTAGGTCGCAAGTGCTCTACATAATGCGGATTAGGAAGAAAACGTACGTCGAAGATTAAATCCGCATCAATTGGGACACCATATTTGAAACCAAAAGAAGTAACATTTACTGAAAGATTGCTTTGTCCCAAATTTGTGAAGTGAGAAATAATCTTTTCTTTCAGCTGCAACGGCTTCAAAGTGCTTGTATCGATTACTTGTGAGGCTGATCCTTTTAAATCCTCTAGCAAGCGACGTTCACTATGAATCCCTTCTAGAGGCATCCCTTGCGGTGCAAGCGGATGTCTACGGCGACTTTCTTTATAGCGTTGTACAAGTACTTCGTCCCTTGCATCAAGAAACAGAATCTCACAACTAATTGTATGATGATCTTTAATATAAGCTAACGATTCCGACAACGCAGTAAAAAACTCTCTGCCGCGCAAATCGATCACGAGCGCTACTTTACCAATCTTGCCGTTCGATTGTTCAATTAACTCGGCAAACTTCGGAATAAGAACTGGCGGCAAATTGTCGACACAGAAAAAGCCAAGATCCTCAAGGCTCTGAACAGCAATTGTTTTGCCCGCACCCGACATACCAGTAATAATGACAAGCTCAGCCATTGTTGCTGTCGTTTCCATGAGAGCTACACCTACTATCCTCTTAGAATAAGGCCTGCCGCTCCCACTACTCCTGCATTGTTGCCAAGTGTAGCAGGAACGATCTTCACGCCTTCTTTTGCTTGTTCAAGTGTGTACTTCTCGAATACTTCACGAATTTGATCGAATAAGAAATCACCAGCTTTGGAAACACCGCCGCCAATAATAAAATATTGTGGATTAAGCAATATCGCAATCATCGACATCGACTTACCAAGATAGAATGCTGCACGACTTACGATACGTGCTGCAACCTCATCCCCTGCTTTAGCCGCATCAATAACATCTTTTGCCATAATGTTTTCTACTAACGATAATGAAGTACGGTCTCCGCGCGCAACAGCATCTTTCGCCATACGAATAATGCCCGTTGCTGATGAAACAGTCTCCAAGCAGCCCATCATGCCGCAGCCACACTGTATCGCTTCCAAATCAGGAACGATAGAAACATGTCCTAGCTCACCAGCCATACTCGCGAATCCTTCCACTATCTTACCATCTATAATAATACCGCCGCCTACACCAGTACCTAACGTGTAACATACACAATTAGCTACGCCTTTACCTGCTCCAGCCCATGCTTCACCAAGTGCAGCTACGTTTGCGTCGTTATTCACTTTAATTGTTTTCTGAAGCTCCTGCTCCAAGAACCCTTTAAGATCTGTGTTTAAAATATTTAAGTTGGCAGAAAACTTCACAAACCCAGTAGGAATATCAAGAAAACCTGCGATCCCAACTCCTACGCCATCAACCTGCTCCCACTGATATGAGGAATCAGCTACTATCTTCCGCGAGTAGCTTGCAATATTATGAAGGATAGCGTCCGTTCCTTTACTCGTTTCTGTCGGTCCTTCAAACGTGTGGAGCAGTTGTCCCTCCGCATCGCAAATGCCTACCTTAATTGTAGTACCACCGACATCGACTCCAACGTAAATCTTCTCAGACATTACTAAGCCACCTCGTTCATAAAGTTAACATTCTCTGTTCCAACTATAAGCCTTGTTACCACTCTGGTCAAGCGCATACGGGGGCCTTTACACCCCTGCCAAGCTCTGATTTCCTATTGCTTTTGCCCTATGATTTAAGTGAAAAAAGGACTGCACCCTTAAGCTCTCAGCTCTTAAGGTGAAGCCCTCCTCTATTCAACAGCCGATTTGCTCTTCGAGATTTACAAAGATTGGCTCCAATCATGTGTTACGCTGCCTTCGAGAAATCTTTCACAGTCGAGTGCTGCCATACAACCGCTGCCCGCAGCTGTAATAGCTTGACGATATTTAGTATCTTGAACGTCGCCGCAAGCGAATACGCCAGGTACATTCGTTTCGGTTGAACCGGGCTTCACAATGATGTAGCCATTCTCATCCGTATCAATTTGTCCACCAAGGAATTTCGTGTTTGGCGTATGACCAATTGCGATGAAGATACCGTCTGTTTCAATAACTTCCTCTTCGCCGGATTCATTGTTCCGTACTTTAAGACCTTTCACACCCATTCCACTAGCTACGACCTCAATTGGAGTTCGATTCAGGCTCCAACTAATTTTTTCGTTGCCACGAGCACGATCCTGCATAATTTTGGATGCACGAAGTTCTTCTCTACGGTTAACAAGCTCTACATTCGTAGCAAAACGAGTAAGGAAGTTAGCTTCCTCCATAGCGGAGTCGCCGCCGCCTACAACGATAATCTTTTTGCCGCGGAAGAAGAAACCGTCACAAGTTGCACAAGTGCTTACACCGTTGCCGACATTATCCTTCTCACCAGGAATACCTAGATATTTAGCGGATGCGCCAGTAGAAATAATCAAGCTCTCGCCAACAATTTCACCTTGACCTTCAACTTGCAACTTGAAAGGACGCTCCGACATATCGACGCTATTGACCCAGCCCGTTATAAATTTAGCACCAAAGCGCTCGGCTTGCTTACGCATATTTTCCATAAGCTCAGGTCCCATTATACCTTCGGGGAAACCTGGGAAGTTCTCTACATCAGTTGTCGTTGTGAGTTGGCCTCCCGGCTCTGGTCCTTCGATAATAAGAGGATTCATATTTGCGCGGGCAAGATAAATAGCCGCTGTCAGTCCTGCTGGACCCGTTCCGATAATAATAGATTGATACATCTCTTTCACCTCGTGAGCGATTAATCTTCCTTCAAATCTTGTGCAGAAAATACGGAGTTGATCGACTTCATCTTCTCCTTAATTCCGCATGCTTCATCAATAAGCTTTACATGTTTGCTAATTGTAGCAATTGATGTTCCATACCGCAGGGATACTTCATGATACGATATTGCACGGCGATGCATCTTAGCTGTCAAATATTCCAGCGCAGCAGCCCAGCTATCAGGCTTTGTAAGCTTCGGTACACTTGGATACATACGAGTAAGGAACTCAACCCATAATGTCATCATATCGTGCTGCTGAACAAGATCATAATGTTTGCTCATCCGGCTAATAGCAGATTGTGCAACAGCTTCCCACTTTTCGTCCCATTCCGGCAACCTTGATGGTACTCGATTTGGTTCTATGACCGTTTGTTTACCTTCAAGCAATACATGAAGCGGTTCTTGTACACCAATCGTCCGAAGAACGAACACTGCAATCTTCTTCAAATAGTCATCCTCATCAGGTTCAAGAAGGAACGCTCGCAGCACATCCTTCACTTCATTATCAGCAATCATTCCGAAAGCTTGAATGACCTGCAGCTTCGTATGATGATCGCCATGTCTCAGCGCCCAGAAAAAAGATGAGCGAACAAGTGGATCACGCTTCAAGTGATCAGGTATTCCACCAGTCGTCCTCTCCCATAACTTAAACTGCTCGTCAAATGGCAGATGATAGTGATAACTAATAGGAGAGGATGTTTCCCCATTTTGCACATGTGCAAGTTGGTCCATATAATAATCAGGAATTCCTGATTTCGGATCCAACTTCATTGTTTGCTTCCAAAGGCGTTCAGCTTCCTGCAATTTTCCAATATTGAAAGCAGCTACGGCAGCGTAATGATGGACGCAAGGATCTTGGTTAACATCGCTGTCTTTCAGCAATCGTATAAAATGGCGATAAGCAACACCGTGTTCTCCTAAGATACCCATTGTTGTAGCGAGTTTAAACACATGCTCTTGATGAAATGGTACTGTTTTTGTTAATTGATCTACTAACAACACCAAGTTTTCCTTATCTCCCTCATGCTGATAGAAGATAGCGAGATTACAAAGCGCATGAAGATTACCAGGCTCATGCTGAAGCACGCCTTGAATAGCCTCCATCGCTTTATCGAATATACCCATATAGTAATAGGCTAGTGCGAGATTATTCCGTGCAGCAAGGAAATCCGGCTGTTGCTCGGCAATTTCCTCAAGAATACGCACTGCCTCTGTAAATTTACCTTCTTCAAGCAAGTTGCGAGCCTGATCATGTTCCACGAGCCCCTGACGGGACTTGATGTTAGTCAGCTGTGTCGGTCGTTCAAGTTCATAGTGTAGCAGATCCATCATCTCTTCTGCTTCATCTAAATACTGACCATCCGCATCTTCCTGCAAATATTGAATAAGCGACCGTTCCGCCGCCTCATAGTTTTCCATGTTGGCATAATTGTTCGCCATATAGAAGTAACATTCTGTCATTGTAGGATCAAGATCATCGATTATCCAATTCAATATTTCATTAGACTTCTCGTAATTACCCATCTCAGAAAGAATGCCCGCCATATTGCAATGGTTAACAGGATTTTCTGGCTCGTATTCAACAGCTCTGCGGAAGTATTTCAGTGCCTTGTCATAATGGTATCGATCTAGTGAACGGACTGCTCTTTCGAAAAAAAACGTTGCATCCCATTGAATGGGTATCACCTTAGTCCCCTCATTAACAGCCACCTGCTTTTTTCTTTTCACCAGCAAGGCACCTCCTTCTTTTTCCGTTTTTTACGATTATACCATAGCCCCGACAACTCAACACGAAAGAATATGTGGGAAAATCGCGGACAGCATATAAGCCGTCCGCGATTTCTCCAAGGTGTTTCTATTCAATTACTTGGTTGCGAACTTATCGCTTTGTTATACACCTTTGTTTTTGAAAAGGGTACTAATTGATCCGCCGTCCAAAATAATACGAGTAGCTTCTGCAAGCAATGGAGCTACTGACAACACTTTGAATCTCTCAGGTGTTGATTCCGGCAACAAGATGGAATCCGTAACGATGACTTCTTTAATATTAGGATGATCTAAACGCTCAATGGCATTTCCTGAGAATAGTGGATGTGTCGCACAAACATATACATCTTCCGCGCCACGTTCCTTCAATCCTTCGACAACGTTCACGATCGTATTTCCAGTATCAATCAGGTCTTCAATAATAATCGGTGTCTGGCCCGCAACGTCCCCAATAACATGAGTTATGGATGATTCGTTATGAGCTGGACGTTTCTTGATCATAATTGCAAACGAAGTGTCCAAATAATTGGCAAGCTTCTCCGCTGTAGAAGCACGGCCTGCGTCCGGCGATACTACGACAGGGTTTTTAATATTCTTTGACTTCAGATAGTCGCTGATCAGATCAAGTGCTGTCATATGATCAACTGGAATATTAAAGAAACCTTGAATAGCAGGAGCATGAAGATCGATTGTGATGACACGCGTAGCTCCTACCGTCGTCAACACATCAGCCAGCATTTTAGCCGAAATAGGCTCCCTTGGCGCAGCCTTACGTTCCTGACGCGCATAACCGTAATAAGGCATAATGATATTTACAGTTCTTGCAGAAGCGCGTTTCGCCGCATCGATCATAACAAGCAATTCGACAAAATGCTCGTTAATAGGATGCGAGAACGATTGAACAAGAAATACATCACAGTTCCGAATCGTTTCTTCATAATGAACGTAAATTTCACCGCTCTTGAAACGGGACAATTTGATGGAACCTAGGTTCTGGCCTAGCTCGCTAGCTATCTTCTGAGCCAATACCGGATTAGACGAACCCGAAAAAATACGCACCTTGTCGCTTAACATGATACCCTCCTGAGCGTTTCAACCAATTAATTTAGAACATTCTCGAAAATCTTACTCGTCCTATTATACATTGATTTTTCGATATTTCAAAAAGGTATTCCTACTATTTTTCGACAAAGCTATGAAATTAGACACTTATCGCATTTTATTTGTTGTCGGCTTGCCGTGTCGGCTTGTAAGTTCTGCCAAAACATCGTCAAATGGTAGTCCTCTCTCACGGAGCAGTACCATAAGGTGAAAGAGCAAATCACTTGCTTCACTGCGAAGTTCGATGTTGTCCTTGTTTTTAGCAGCAATAATAACTTCAGCCGATTCCTCGCCGACTTTTTTCAATATTTTATCTACACCTTTATCGAATAAATATGTCGTATAAGCCCCTTCAGGTCTCTCCGCATAGCGCTCTGCGATAATACTCTCCAAGCTGCTAATAATACCGAATCGATCCGACGATTGTTCCGCTTCCTGCGTTTCTTGGTCTTCACCATTCGTACTAATTGCGATCTGATTGTAGAAGCAGCTATAACTGCCCGTATGACAAGCAGAGCCTTGCTGTTCTACACGTACAAGGAGCGTATCCCCATCACAATCATAAGCCATAGACGCGATACGCTGTGTGTTGCCGCTTGTCGCACCTTTATTCCAAAGCTCGCCTCTAGAGCGGCTCCAGAACCATGTCACGCCAGAATCAATCGATCGTAGCAAAGATTTTTCATTCATATAAGCAAGCATAAGCACTTCTTTGCTCTGTATATCTTGAACGACAGCTGGGACTAGTCCGTTTGCATCCCATTTAATTGATCCGATAATATCATTCCAATTACTTAACGTCACCTAACTTCAACTCCCTTCTTGCGCAAATCATCCTTTACTTCCCCTATCGTCATTTCTTTATAGTGGAATATGGTAGCTGCTAACGCTGCATCTGCACGGGCATTTTGGAATACATCATGGAAATGTTCAACACGTCCTGCACCACCTGAAGCAATAACAGGAATGCCAACGGAATCGGATACTGCCGCCGTCAACCTAACATCGAAGCCGTCCTTCGTACCGTCTGCATCCATACTCGTCAGCAGAAGCTCTCCCGCTCCCAAACGCTCCATCTCACGTGCCCATTCGAGCACCTTGATACCCGTCGTCTGACGTCCACCATGCGTATAAACTTCCCATTCACCCCATGTTGAATTGAACTTAGCATCAATAGCAACTACGATACATTGTGACCCAAACTTACGCGCCCCTTCGGATACGAGTGCTGGATTTTTGACTGCTGCCGTATTAATACCAATTTTGTCCGCTCCTGCACGCAGCAAACGTTTCATATCATCGACATGAGAGATGCCTCCGCCTACAGTGAATGGTATCGTAATTTCGCCAGCTGTACGCTTCACAACTTCGATCATCGTGGCCCGCCCTTCAACTGAAGCCGATATATCCAAAAAGACGAGTTCATCTGCGCCTTCTTGATCATAGGTAGCCGCAAGCTCTACAGGATCGCCCGCATCACGAAGATTAACGAAGTTAACACCCTTCACGACCCGTCCGTCCTTCACATCGAGGCAAGGGATAATTCGTTTCGCCAGCATGTTGTCCTCTCCTTCTACCAATTTATTATAAGGATGTCGTCGTTAGACCCTTTGGGCTTCCCGTTAACGTTAAAAAATTGCCCAGCAACGCCATCCCGAGCTCTCCACTTTTCTCAGGATGAAATTGCATGCCATACACATTATTACGTCCTACAATCGCTGTAACTGGACCATAATAATCCGTTGTAGCAAGTAAATCAGACTCCGCCTTAGGCTTCGCATGGAAGGAATGTACGAAATAGACATGCCCTTCGGTTAATCCCTTAAATAAAGGGGAGTTCTGTTCTCTGAACGATAATTTATTCCAACCCATATGCGGAATTTTATAATTGCCGCTAAATCGGATTACTTCTCCTGGCAGCAAGTCCAGTCCTTCATTCTGCCCGTACTCCGCACTTTCACTAAATAGAAGCTGCATTCCTAGACAAATGCCTAACATCGGCTTGCCCGAAGCTGCATACCTTTTGGCTACTTCGTCTAATCCCGTTTCACGCAGGTTCTGCATTGCATCACCATACGCTCCAACTCCCGGCAATATAGCTCCGCTAGCTCCAGAGATCGTTGTCGGATCTGCTGTTATGACCGCCTCGTAACCGAGACGTTCCACTGCTTTACTAACGCTATGCAGATTTCCCATCCCATAATCGATAATTGCGATCATTCTAGAGCACTCCCTTCGTTGAAGGAACTCCTTGCACACGTGGATCGATACTTGTTGCTTCATCCAACGCTCTTCCAAGAGCTTTGAACACAGCTTCTATCATGTGATGCGTATTTTGACCGTAGTGAACGATAACATGTAATGTGATTCTTGCTTCCAAAGCAAATTTCCAAAGAAACTCATGTACAAGCTCTGTCGAAAAGCTCCCAACCTGCGAAGACGGATATTGTGCTCTATATTCAAAATGAGGACGATTGCTCACATCGATTACAACTTGTGCAAGTGCCTCATCCATCGGTACAAATACACTTGCATAACGTTTAATGCCACGTTTATCTCCAAGCGCTTCACGTAACGTTTGGCCTAAACAAATACCGATATCCTCCACTGTGTGGTGATCATCAATATCGATGTCTCCTTTAGCGTCTACATTCAGATTGAACTGGCCATGCTTCGCAAACAAATCTAACATATGGTTTAAAAATGGCACATCCGTCTCTAGCTTCGCTTCGCCGCTTCCGTCTACTCCGAACGACAATGTAATGTCAGTTTCATTCGTTTTCCGTGCAACTGATGCTTCACGTACCGTTTTGTCTGTCATCGTTATCCCTGCTTTCTTCGTATCGTTGTTGATTCGAGTCGCATTTCTTTGAGCCTCGTTACTTCAAGTCTCGTTCTTTCTCTAGTCGTATTTCTATCGCTCTGGCGTGCCCTTCAAGCCCTTCATGCCGCGCCAGTGTCATAATTTTGTCGCCATTGGCAAAAAGTGCTTCCTTGCTATAGTAAATCAAACTCGATTTTTTCATAAAGTCATCCACATTAACAGGAGAGGAAAATCTCGCAGTACCATTAGTAGGGATAATATGGTTCGGTCCGGCGAAATAATCGCCAACAGGTTCTGAGCTGTATGGTCCAAGGAAAATTGCTCCTGCATTCTCGATGTAGCCAAGTAGCTTCATAGGATCTGCGGTCAAAATCTCCAAATGCTCTGGTGCGAGCTGGTTGACTACATCTATGCCCGCTTCTATAGAATCTACAAGCAGTACTGCGCCATAATTGTCGATAGAGCTTCTAGCAATCGCTTTTCTCGGCAACTGCTCTAACTGACGCTCCACCTCGGCGGCAACCGCCTCTGCAAGACTCTCCGAAGGTGTTATGAGAATCGCGGAGGACATCTCGTCATGCTCTGCTTGCGATAATAGATCAGCCGCTATGTAAGACGGCTCTGCCCCCTCATCTGCCAGCACTACAATTTCACTTGGCCCAGCAAAACTGTCAATGTCGACCGCACCGAACACCGCGCGCTTCGCCAGCGCGACATAGATATTGCCCGGTCCAGTAATCTTATCGACCGGTGCAATCGTTGCTGTGCCATATGCGAGTGCCGCTATGGCTTGAGCTCCCCCGACCCGGTACAACTCCTTGACGCCCGCTTCAGCGGCGGCAACGAGAATATACGGGTCGATACCAGCCTTGCCGCCGGTCGCTGGCGGCGTGACCATCACGATCTCCGGCACCCCAGCCACCTGTGCCGGAATAACATTCATCAGCACGGACGAAGGGTACGCGGCTTTGCCGCCGGGCACATATACGCCGACCCGCTTCAGCGGTCGCATAATTTGGCCCAGCATCGTACCGTCCGGCTGCAGATCCATCCACGAGTTGCGCAATTGCTTCTCGTGGAATTTTCGAATGTTCACAGCCGCCTCGCGGATAGCTGTGAGGAAAGCTTCGTCCACGCGATCATATGCCGCGTGGATTTCCTCTTGCGTCACGCGCAGCGCTGACGCATCAAGCTTTACCCCGTCGTGCTGCTCCGTATACCTAAGCAGCGCCGCGTCCCCTTCCGCCTTGACGTCTCCGACGATCCGCAAGGCTGCTTCATTTTGCTCCGGTGTCCCATATTCCACCTCACGCTTTAGCCCAAATTGCTCTGCTCGCATAATACGCACTCGCACCGCCCCCTTCAATATGCTCTATCGTATTCGTCCACTCGTTTTCTGAATTTTGAGATTCAGCTCAGCTCCCAATCTACGCTTTCTCTGAAATAACATCCTGCAGCTTATCACATAAGCTCTGAATGCTGTCATTTTTCATCCGATAGCTTACCCGATTAGCAATAAGACGGCTCGTAATACCAAATATAGATTCCATCTCAACGAGTCCGTTCTCTCTAAGTGTTTGCCCCGTTTCAACCATATCTACTATTCTATCGGCTAAACCGATTAGTGGGGCAAGCTCAATGGAACCATTTAGCTTAATAACCTCTACTTGTTGTCCCAACTCACGGAAATAAGCCGATGCCACGTTAGGATACTTCGTAGCTACTCTAGGCTGAATCGTCGGTTTCCAGTCAGGAAGAGCAATAACAGACATCCGACATTTCGCAATACCTAGATCCAGTAGCTCATAAACATCCTTTTTTTCTTCCATTAGCACATCTTTACCAACAATTCCGATATCCGCTACACCATATTCTACATAGGTCGGTACATCTACCGGCTTCGCCATAATGAACTCCATCTTAGCGTCTGGCAACTCTATAATGAGCTTACGAGTATCATCAAAGTCGCTTGGAATAGGCAGACCTGCTTCACGAAATAACTTCGATGCCTGCTTATAAATCCGTCCCTTTGGCATTGCCACCTTCAATATATTCTTTTCAATATTGCTGCTCATGTGGCACTGCTCCCTTCAACTGTTGTGCTAACGTAGGACCGCAGGGTTGTATAGTGTTTTCCCTTGTATACAAATGCATCAGCCGCTTCTGCAACAGCTTTAAGTCCTTCCGGTAAACTCACTACACGATCTGTCAGTACACTTTTCCCTTGGCTTCTGAGCAGCTGTGCCTCAGACAATGCCGCATCTCTGCCATCACTATCGTATACAATAAGAGTCTGCTCTTCTTTGCTATCCCTCTCGGCACCAAGCAGTTCTAGTATTCGTGTCGTCTTTAGTGCAAAGCCTGTAGCAGCAGCCGGCCGGCCGAATTGCGAGAGTAAATTGTCATAACGCCCTCCACTCACAACTGGGAATCCCATATCAGCGGCATATCCTTCGAAAGTCATTCCTGTATAATAGGAGAAATCTCCAATCATCGTCAGATCAATAAGCACATGATCACATACTCCGTAAGACTTCAGAACATCCCAAAGCTCGCACAAATGTTGAATCGATTTGCGAGCTGTCTCATCCGAGCTTAACAAGATCGCTTGATCGCATATTTCTTGTCCGCCGCGTAGCCGCACGATACCTTCCAATACACGACGTGCAGGCTCCTCTAACGACAGCTTACGCAACTGCTCACGATAGCCAACATGGTCTCGACCGAGTAAACAAGCCTTTAGAAGCTTCTGCTCCTCATCACGACCAGCTAACATCTCCTCCAACAATCCGTTCAAAAATCCTACATGTCCGATCGCTATCTTGAACCGTTCCACACCAGCTGCCTTAAGTGAAGCAATTGCGAGTGCAACAACCTCAGCATCCGCTTCCGCTGATGAGTCGCCAACAAGCTCAACTCCCGTTTGGAAAAATTCAGCTTCGCGCCCAGCCTCTTCTTCAATAGAACGAAATACATTGGAATGATATGACAACCGTATTGGAAATTCTTCTTCTTTCAATAACGAAGACACTACCCTCGCAATTGGAGCTGTCATATCCGATCGCAGAACAAGAGTAGTTCCGCGATTATTTAGCAGCTTATATAATTTCTGGTCAGACGTTGAGCTTGCAACGCCTACCGTATCGTAATATTCCATCGTTGGTGTAATAATTTGCTCATAGCCCCAGCCTTGCATACAAGCAAGTACTTCACGCTCAATATGCCTTAGTTTCTTAACCGCAGCAGGCAAATAATCTTTAACGCCAATTGGCTTTTCAAACATCTTTGGTTTAGACATTGGCAATCTCCTTTGAGTACTTTCATGCATTAAAGTGCTACCATGTTACCATGCTAACAAAATAAAGAGTTAGTCGTAATATTAGCATGCTTATTACTTACTCGTCAAGCAGATACTGGACTCGTTTGTCACTAAAAAAAAGATGCCCTAAGGCATCCACTGTACGGTACTGACCGAACAAACCGTCTTACAGATATTGCCTCGCAAACGCTGTCATTACTAGTTAGGCTGTAATTGATTCTTTCTTTTTCTTTTCGATATGTTGAATTGGATTCCCTCCAACGAATGCATGAGCAGGAACATCCTTATTCACCAAGGAGCCCGCTGCAACAACAGCATGATCACCTATCGTAACACCAGGTAAAATTGTTGTATTGGCACCGATCATGACATGATCACCAATTTTCACATCGCCTAGTCGATACTCTTTAATGAGATATTCATGAGTTAAAATTGTCGTATTATACCCAATGATCGTGTTTTTCCCCACACTAATCCGTTCAGGGAAAAACACGTCCACCATTACCATTAGGGCGAAGGCAGTGTGTTCTCCTACCTTCATCCCTAGTACATGCCGATATAGCCAATTTTTCCATGACAATATTGGACAGTAGCGAGCAATCTGAATAATTATAAAGTTACTAATACCCTTTACTCTGCTGACGGTCGAATATATTTGCCACAGTGCATTCGGTCCCTCTACAGGATACCGTTCAACGTCTCTCAAGTGGGCTCACCCCATCTAAATGAATGAATACAATTCTTTCATATCATCAATTACATAAGATGCTCCTGCATCTTTAAGAACTTGACCACCCTTAAGCGACCACGCTACTCCAACTGCAATTGCACCCGCTGCAACTGCAGACTGCATATCCACCGTACTGTCTCCAACCATAATCGTTGTTGCAGGATCAGCTCCAAGTTGCTCAATCGCTTTACTTACCGGTTCTGGATGTGGCTTTGGATGAGTTACATCATCTATGGATACGATTGTATCCACATATTCATTGATGCCGACAAACTTGAGACCTCTCTCAGTTGTTAACCTCATTTTGGTCGTTACAATGCCAACTTGGATGCCTTGACTGTGGAGCTGTTCCATTACTTCAACAACATGATCAAACGGCTTGACCATCTCATCATGCAAACGAAGATTAACTTCACGATAAGCTGCTACTAAGGGACTTACTTCATCCAGTCTAGAAAACAGCTTCATCTGGTCAGTCAATGGCTGTCCCATGCTTGGTATAATATGTTCACGACTAAAGTCTTCTGGCACATAACCTTTTAAAGATTCTAAGAACGATTTAATAATAAGCTCATTTGTATCCAAGATGGTTCCATCCAAATCGAATAACACTGTACGTATTTTTTTCATAACTGTACTTGCCTCCTAGATATTTTCATCCATATTTGCTTGTATGGTGTATGTGAGACCTTCTCTATGGATTTATCCACCTTGAGGCTTGCACACTTTGAGCAACTTGTTTATCTGTTTATCTGTTTGCCTTGTTTGTTTTACTTATCTTGCTTTTCTTTCCCTTTTTTACTCGTTGTTTCTTCTACACTTGCTACTTGCTCGCCATTACGTTCAGGACGAGTTGTAATGACAGGATCTGAATAATAAACAGGAACCTTAATCGTTATACGTCTTACAATAATAAATATAATTGCCCCGATAATAAGCAACAGAGCTATCGCCTGTGAAATACGAATATTTCCATAGGATGGATCCAAATATCCTGGATCGAATACTCCATTCATTGGTGACCATAGTCCATTAATCACATCAGCCAACCAACTTGGACCGATAAATGCCAAGCTGTCCGTTCTTAATCCTTCAATAAAGAATCTTCCGATGGAGTACCAGATGAAGTAAGCAGCCATTAGCTCTCCAGCTCGCAAAAATTTCTGACGACGAAGAATGCACAATACCGCTAATCCAACTAAGCACCACAGTGATTCATACAAAAATGCTGGATGACGGAATGCGCCTTCCGGAAAAGCACTATCCACAATAAACATGTTGTCAACGATAAATTTAGGGATAAATAATGTATTTCTTAGGAACTCCTCACTTACAGGACCTCCATATGCTTCTTGATTTATAAAGTTGCCCCAACGTCCAATCAACTGTCCTACCAAAAGCCCCGGTACACTTATATCTACAATTCGCCAGAAGCTATAACCTTTATATTTGGAGTAGATGATCCCGCATAAAAATGCGCCGATAATCGCCCCATAAATGGCTATTCCACCTTCCCAAATTTTAAAAACATCAAGAGGATTATCCTTGTAATCTTCCCATGAAAACGCAACGTAATAAATACGTGCTACAATTATAGCTGATGGCGCACCAATCAGTAGAAGATCCATAAAAAAGTCCGGTTTAATTCCGAAGCGCTTACCCTCTTGACTCTGCACTATCAAACCAATAAGAGCACCTAAACCTAATATCAATCCGTACCAGCGTACCGATAAAGGTCCTATCTCGAATACAACTGGATCTATTGCGAGTGTATACATTGTTCCTATCTACTCCTTTATCCGTAATTGGCCAATCTCTAAACCTTTTTATCCATTACTGCATCAATCGAAGTCATCCGCATCATCTGCAATCGTTTCAGTCAGCTTGTTCGTAAACTGTAGTGCCGCATTATATCCCATACGCTTGAGTCGGAAGTTCATAGCCGCAACCTCGATAATAACTGCTAAGTTACGACCCGGTCGAACGGGAATTGTAACGAGTGGAACATCCGTATCGATAATACGAGTCGTCTCTTCGTCAAGACCAAGTCGATCATATTGTTTGTCTTGCTGCCAGTTCTCTAGCTTAATAACGAGTCCAATCCGCTTTTGCGTTCGGACAGCACCCGCACCAAATAGCGTCATCACATTGATAATTCCTAGACCACGAATTTCGAGCAAATGACGGATAAGTTCCGGTGCAGTACCATGAAGCTGACCATCAGACGTTTGGCGAATTTCTACTGCATCATCCGCAATTAGTCGATGGCTTCGCTTAACAAGCTCAAGCGCCGTCTCACTTTTACCAATCCCGCTTCCACCCGTAATAAGCATTCCAACGCCGTATACGTCTACAAGAACACCATGGATAGTTGCAGTCGGAGCCAGCTTGCGCTCTAGAAAATCAGTAATTCTACTTGAAAGAATAGTCGTCGCTACATTACTTCGAAGGACAGGAATATTCGTTTCGTTTGATTGTTCAATCAATTCTTTAGGTGCTTCCAGCCCTCTGGTTAAAATAATACATGGTGTCTCTTCATGACAAAGACGCACCATCCGATTTTTTCTTTCTTCGCTATCGAGCATGTTCAGGAACGATACTTCCGTTCTTCCTAGAAGTTGTACACGCTCACTTGGATGGTAGTGAAAGTATCCTGCCATTTCAAGACCAGGTCGATATAGATCATCGACAAGAATATTGCGCTTCAGTCCGTCCTCACCCGCTACTATTTCCATTTGAAACTGTTTCACTAGCTCAGACACTTTAACCTTTTTCGGCACTATATAGACCTCCTTCATAGAGCAATGGCATTATATGATTATGTATACGTTTTTCCCAATGTCTTCATCGTAATGCAAATAGGCGCCGAACGCAACGTTGCCATTGCTCGGCGCCTACTCTTTATTTAATCTTCACAACTATATTCTCCAAGACATAACCCGGATATTGCCCAATCTCGAACGTAAGTGGCTGAACATAGTATCTTCTCGGAATGCGATAATTATAAGTACCCATCAAACTTTCGCCTACGCCATCAGGATCACCTCTCACACTGTTCCCGTCAGATTCAAATTGAAATTCATTACCTTCTGCGTCTTTAAATGAACTATTATATTTGAACAATTCATATCCTCGCATCACTTTACCTGGATCATCACCTTGCTCTAACTCCATAGTTACATCAATATGATTATCCTTCTTCGTAACTTCCGCTAATGACACCTTCGAATCCGGTGCTGCAATAATCTCCCCAGTATCCGTATTCATTACTAGTTTTAAATCCCGTTCAGTCATCATTAATCCTTTTGAAGTAAGTGTTAACTGCTTAGGCTTTTGGAAATAACTACTTTGAAAATGTCTAGTGATTTGATTATCCAACTCTCCCCTACCCACATTCGTCTTATAAATTATTCCACGCTCATCAACGAGTTCCAAATCAATAAAATCATTTAACTGTTTTGAGTTATGAGGATCACTTTCGATGTCGATAGATACTTGAAGCGGTGTTATTAGCGCTGAACGAATCGTTAATTTTTGACCAGCGACCTCAATCGTTTTGTTCACTTCGATATGTTCAACCATTCCTGCGAATTTATTATGATCAATTGGTATGTTTACTTTTAACCACTCCGTACCTACCTGAAGCTTAAATTGAATCTCATGGGGCACAGGCGCATCTGGTGACATTAAAATATCTAAATATTCCTGTACTCCACCATTCTTATCTACAACTTCCTCCGAAGTATTATAAGACATTATCGATGCTACAATACTATCCCCATTTTCATCTCTTAGATCATACTTAAGAAATGACGTATCTTCTTCATTAATACCTGGTCCCTCAGCCGTATAAAAAAGAACGATGCGCTGGGAGTCAGCAATAACTCCATTTACAGTAAACTTAAAACCGTTTCGCTCATCGGACACATTTATAGGTTGCATAAAGTCATTATTGATGGCTGATAGTAATGACTTATCATAAGAAATCATCTCTACAAAACGACTAAATCCCGGGATCTCCTTCATCACAGCAGCAAAAACGGGAGAAATTCGGACAAAGGCAGTTAACATTAACATCAAACAAATTGCCGCAGCACCCATCTGTAAAGTGATCCGTGTTCTTCTTTGTTTTATAGATCTTTTGCGTCCCTGAATTACCCCATTCAATATGACTGCATCCAACTTTTGCTGCAGCTCAGAATGTCCTTCTACATTCATTAAAGAATTAATCTCTTGTTTATCTTTCATCAATTTTTCTATTTCAAGCTCAAAATGATCGTCCCGCTCCTTGTCATCCTTCTTCCACGATTGTTCCATGACGAAGCACCCCCTCTCCGTTGTTCATACTCTGTCTCATTTGTTTCAGCGCCTTATGCAGCCAAGTTTTAATCGTTCCATCTGGCTTATCCAGTAACTGAGCTATTTCTGTAATTGTCATGTCTCTATAATATTTCAGCACGATTACCATGCGATAATTTGGCGGCAATTTCGCAATTTCTTCCGCCATACCCATCCGCTCTATTACTTCATGTCTAGATTCTGGTCCGCCCAGGTGAATGATTTTGTCACTATTTGATGGTTTCTCTCGTTTTTTCTTCTTTCTTTCATCCATACAAACATTTATCAGTATTCTAATCATCCAAGTCGTAAATAACCCTTCATCACGTAAGCTTTTGCGCTTCGTCCACACACGACAAATTGTTTCTTGAATGGCTTCCAGTGCATCCGATTCGTTCCTCATATAGGCAAAAGCGATCCCATACATTTTATTTTTGTCGCTTTCTATTTTTCTTAGCAGCGCTTCATCATCTTTTCGAAAATCACCCATAGACATTTCTTCATTGTTCATGCCTTCCCTCCCAGACCTTGCAGCTTGCTCCGCTTGGTATCCATTAGACGTTTCAACTCAACAAACGGTTTTGTTCCTCCAAAAAATTAACAAAAAAAGAGCCCTCGGAAAATCCGAAGACTCTTTTATATACGATTAATTAGCTTTCAAAAATGTTAAGTTCAGTCTCTTTATCGAACAAGTGAACCTTGTTCATATCAAGAGCTAGTTTAACAGTTGCACCGTCACGAAGACCTGAGCGGCCATCTACACGAGCGATTACTGTTTCTGTGCCGATACCGTTAAGGTATAGGTACATTTCGTGACCAAGGTTTTCCGCAACCTCTACAATCGCATTAACGATTGTGTTAGGGGATGCTTCAAGGAATACTGGCTCTTCATGAATATCTTCTGGGCGTGTGCCAAGAATAACTTCTTTACCAATATAACCTTTGGAACGAAGAGTAGCAGCCTTGCCTTCAGGAACAACAACGTCAACGCCTGAAGCTTTGAATCGAACTGTTCCACCTTGCTCAGTCAAGGAACCAGTGATGAAGTTCATGGAAGGAGCACCGATGAAGCCTGCCACGAAAATGTTTACTGGGTTGTTGTAAAGCACTTCTGGAGAAGCCGTTTGTTGAATGAAACCATCCTTCATAACAACGATACGGTCACCCATCGTCATTGCTTCGATTTGGTCATGTGTTACGTAGATTGTAGTTGTTTCAAGGCGTTTCGTCAGCTTGCTGATCTCAGCACGCATTTGTCCACGAAGTTTAGCATCCAAGTTGGAAAGAGGCTCATCCATCAAGAATACTTGCGGCTCACGAACGA
Source organism: Paenibacillus sp. L3-i20 (assembly GCF_022180385.2). Classification (GTDB taxonomy): domain Bacteria; phylum Bacillota; class Bacilli; order Paenibacillales; family Paenibacillaceae; genus Pristimantibacillus. The sequence goes on along the minus strand of NZ_BQME02000001.1, from coordinate 2,308,564 downwards.
TCGCACGGCCTAGAGCAACACGTTGACGTTGACCACCAGAAAGTGCTTTTGGTTTACGGTCAAGCAAATGCTCGATATCTAGAATTTTAGCAGCTTCACGAACACGTTTGTCGATGTCTGCTTTTTTGAATTTACGAAGTTTAAGACCAAATGCCATGTTTTGGTAAACGTTCATATGCGGGTAAAGTGCATATGATTGGAATACCATCGCGATATCGCGATCTTTAGGAGCTACGTCATTTACAAGACGGTCGCCGATGAACAATTTACCTTCCGAAATTTCTTCAAGACCTGCAATCATACGGAGAGTAGTCGATTTACCGCAGCCGGATGGTCCGACCAATACGAGAAATTCTTTGTCCTTGATGTCTAGGTTTACATCCGTTACTGATGCTTTGTCTGATCCCGGATATTTTTTGTAAATGCCTTCTAAGCGTACGCCTGCCATGATAAGTTATCCCCCTAAAAAGAAATATCGTTATAGGTCTATCTTATCCCACAGTTAGTCTTGTGACTATGCACATACTTTACAAAAAAATTAATTCCTTTTCGTAACTTTGTACAAAAGTAATATAATCTTTACCAAAACAGCATCTCTAAACTGGCGAACATCAAGTCCTGTCTCCTGTTTTAGCTTGTCCAACCGATAAAGAAGTGTATTTCGATGTATATACAGCTTTTTGGCTGTTTCACTTACGTTACAATCTAATGAGAAAAATGTCTCTAACGTAGCAAGCATCTCTACCTCAACAAATAAATCGGTACGCTTCAATGATTGCTCCAAATATTTTGCACGATGCACTTCTGGTATTGCGTTTAATAACCTCTCTAGCTGCATCATCCACGGACGATGAATATTCGTGCCTACATGAAATTTTCTGCCTAAGTTAATCGTTTCTCGAAGTGTTAATGTCGTCTCTATCATTGCTCTTGCTGGTGCTACTGGATAAGTAACAGCGAGATGACACTCGCCTAACCACTCGCTTGCCAACATTTCATGAAGCCCAAGCGCAATATACGCTAAGCTATCTTCAATTGACTCTTCTTCAGAATGATCAAATACTTCAGCATCTTCATCTTTTAGCAAAGTGAGTGGTCCCCATATAAGCCATTCTTGGCTTTTGAGTGGAATTAACAATATTTCATCGGACAAAAATGATCTTAGAAGCTTCTCTAATTCTAAAAATGAACTTCCTGCAGCTGCTGATTGTTCTGTTATAAGTAGGAATGGTATCATTTCGTGATATAGTCGGTTGCCCACTGTAAGATGGTCAGGCAAGGAATGAATTGGCTCACTAGACTCAAGCTGTTCCCCTATCCACTCATTTAACTTCATTGCTAAACGTTCCGAATCGGACATAGAAGCCGTCATCTTCTGCATTTTATGCCTATTTGCCAGCTGTAATGTCCAACTGACCAGTTCCTTTTCCTTTTCACTCATGGCATTACCACTCACAATAAGGACCGTTAATGTCTTCCCATCTACTTCAGCAATAAACCATGTATTATTCTGCTTAACTCCCCATAGACCTGGTGATACTCTATCATTCATACTTCCAACATTAGAAATTGAATCTGAATCTTCGATAAATTTTTCCCAATCTGATACGTCTTTTGTGGTTACTTGAATTGGACAGTTTAATATTTGCTCCAGCGGCTTTAACCAGTCTGTCGTACTCATATTTGTGCTCCACTCTCCATGAAAGGCGCTCTTTTCCGTCATTGTACCACATCAACCAATCTTATTCAGCACTGCGATCCTCAATTGACCCGTTAATAGGTTCATGATAGTCTTTAACTGAGAAAACATATTTTTCAGATTAAAACATATAAAATAAATCTACTATACAATTCATCCAGTTCGTCGATGAACTTAAAGGAGATGCATTTCAATGTCTAATTCAATTGTTATTATCTCAGGAAGTCCGAATGCTACATCACGCCTAAACGGCATTATCGATTATGTAAATACTGCATTAGACAAAGAAGGATACCCCGTTAAAACGATAACGGTCGTCACTTTACCTTCTGAAGATTTGATACATTCTCGCTTTGGCAGCCCAAGTATTGTGGAAGCAAACCATTTAGTAGAAAATGCTGCAGCAGTCATTATTGCAAGTCCTGTATATAAAGCTTCTTATACCGGTGTTCTAAAAACGTATATTGACTTGCTTCCGCAAAATGGTTTAGAGGGCAAATTAGTATTACCATTGTTTATCGGGGGAACACTAGCACACCTCCTATCTATCGACTATTCCCTTAAGCCGGTATTGGCATCGATGGGTGCACGTCACTTCATAAAAGGCGTATATGCAACTGATGATCAAGTAGATCGCATCCAAGACGGATCGAGCATAACTAAATTCGAAGTGAAAGAGGAGTTATCGGGACGACTTCAAGCTTCCGTTCAAGAATTAATTGAGGAACTTAGCCTTAGATCCCGTCTCTCTTAAAATAAACCAAAAAAGCTACATGCGAGTCACGAAGACTCTTCCATGTAGCTTTTTATCGTTATATCGTTAGTTCCTCGCTTCTATTTCATCTACAAACGTCCATGCTTCACTCGCTGGAATCACATCTACTTTAATGTAACGACCATTAATACTGCTCAGATTTGTTAAGCGATACGTATGTGTCAGATCATTGCTGCTGTGAGCTGGTTTAGCTACTGTACCAACATCCGTGAAACTGCTATTGTCCGAAGATACTGAAAACCGTACTTCTTTGGGTAAAAAAATGTAAACAGACTCTACTTGAAGGAAATTTGCTTTCATTTCTCTAATCGATTGTGATTGACCGAGATCAATTACAAAACTATACGGTGCAGAAGTATTCCTGCCTTGCCATGCTCCATCTCCATAGTCCGTAGAACCATGTAAACCATTTGTTAATTCTATACGCTCTGAGTCAGGGTAAGAACTATTATCCGGAGTCGAATGAGTGTAGGATTTACCCGCCGACAAAATATTTGGATAAGCATCTACTGGTGTAATTACTGATAGCATAGTGGTCATAGGAGAATGGTTGCCAGCTCCATCAAAAGCTCTAACCGAATATGTATACGAAGTGTTCGGCAGTAGCCACTTGTCCGTAAAACTAGTAGCTGCATTATAATTCGTGTGAACGATATTTCCGTTGCGTAAGATTTGATAGCCTGCAACACCAGTATTATCGATGGATGTCATCCACTTTAAGTTAACCGTCGTTGAATCTGTTGCCGTTAGCGTCATATCCGCTGGCACCGAAGGTGCAGTTGAATCCATTATACTTGTAGTCAAATAATTTCTATAGGTCGCATAATACACAGGATTGACGGTTTGCGGACTCATATAATGGTTAAAACTGAAGCTCGTGTAGTGACTTACGTAAGGCTGTACTGCCCGCATATTTGCTATCATAAGCTCCATATTCATCGGATTATAGTTCTTATCAAAATTTTCGGCATTCGCCCAGAGTACCGTGCTTGATCCAGATGCGATTATCGCATTTTTTGTCGCTGCAAACCAACTCGCTAATTCTGCTGTATTCGCATGGTTCGCACCTACGCCATCCTGCACAGCTACAATATCGATATTAGCTCGGCTCAAAATGTAACTCCACATTGACTCCCAGCCTGCAGGTGTCATTCCACCAGCAACATTAAAAAAAGGAGAAATCATAATCGGAAGCCCAGGTGTAATTAAATCTGCTACTGATGTTACTTTATTATAAAAATCAGTCAATCGTTGCCATTCCACTGATGTCGGCAAGTGCCAATTATCTACTTCAAAACTCAAGTACCAACCTTTGAATGAAGAGTAGCTTCCGTATTTGCTCCATAAATCTCCAACCAATTGTTCAGAAATTGACGCTTGCTCGTTAAGCCAGCTGACATTATTAGCATAGTGCTTAAACCAATCATCATTGGCTTGGAGACCAATATAAATATCAATTCCGTATTGTGCACCCATCTGAAGTGCCTGGCCAATAATATCGTTAGACGTATTTTGCACTAGTCCTGATACCGAAGTTGGATAAGTCGATGTTCCGTTCTTTGTATCAGCTGACCATTGTAAGATCAAATGATTAATACCAACTTCCTTCATGGACTGAAATTCTTTTTGCCAGTCATTTTGACTCCACTTATCTGCAAGCTGTGGTTGTAGGAAAGTTCCGCCTAATCTTACAATACCCGTAGAAATAGGAAGCGCCTCCATAACTCTCCACTCATCAAGAAACGACCATGTACTAGAAGTACTACTGACGATCATTTCGACATATCTTGCTGTTATAGGTGATGCGGAAGAACAGTTGTAAGAGATGCGAGCAATATCATTGCTTTCCCCTTGTTGACCAAGTGAACATGCTTTTTGAAATGAAACATTATCAGATGAATAATTGAATGAGACCTGCGTTGGTGTTTGTATTCCTGCTCCAGTATATTTGTAAAAGCCAGCATCGAATTGTTGAAACGTTTTTGCTGAACCTAAGTCAACTGAAATTGTATAGCTGCTTTGATTGAATCTTCCCTGCCATGCTTGATCGGCAAGGAACGGTGTTGCTGTCAGACCATCAGTAAGCTCTTTTCCTCCACTATCTGGATAGGAGACATCAGATGTAACGCTTGACGAATAACTGCTGCCAGCTAGTAGATTAACAGCATTTGCTGAAATAGAAGCTGCTGGCATAACGCATGTTAGTATAACGATTATACAAAGTACCATTAGTATATTTTTATGGATCTTCCTCGATGGCAAAGCACTTCTCATGAATCATTCTCTCCTTAAGATTTGATTTAAAGAAAATGTGCTAGTTACATATTTAACAATGTTCTTATTTCTAAGACTTTACTGAAATCCTATTACTTATATTTTATCGTTATTTTTTCAGTCATTACTTATAGCTTCCGAATCATAATTGCTTTTCACTCCTGTTCTTCTCATGTTGTTTGGTTAAGAAGGATATATTCCTCCACTCATTAGTTTGTAAAATATCACCAAAATAATTATAGTACTTACTCTAATCATTATCAATAATTTTACAAATCATATGTATTGTTGGTTCATTTGATATCTTATTGTATGTTGGATATCAACTTTTTTATAGTTATAATCAAATAACCCCTGCTACTAAATAGTAGCAGGGGTTATTTGATTATTAATATGATTAGATGGAAAACTATCCGGAGTATACACATACAGCTTAGCTATACTATTTTTTGCAAACAAAAAAGAGAGGCTTGGCCTCTCTCTTTATTAGACGTTCATGGATTTAAATACTGGTGAGCCATGAAGGACTCGAACCTTCGACACCCTGATTAAAAGTCAGGTGCTCTACCAACTGAGCTAATGGCTCTTGATGTAAAAATGGTGGAGGATGATGGATTCGAACCACCGAACTCGAAGAGAGCAGATTTACAGTCTGCCGTGTTTAGCCACTTCACTAATCCTCCACGTGCTGTGTCTGACTGCCAAAAGCAGAAAGAAACTATGGTGGCTCGGGACGGAATCGAACCGCCGACACGAGGATTTTCAGTCCTCTGCTCTACCGACTGAGCTACCGAGCCTTACCTTTTTAAAAAAATGGCGGAGCTGACGGGATTCGAACCCGCGGTCTCCTGCGTGACAGGCAGGCATGTTGGGCCACTACACCACAGCTCCGCAATAAAATAATGGTGGAGGATGACGGGATCGAACCGCCGACCCTCTGCTTGTAAGGCAGATGCTCTCCCAGCTGAGCTAATCCTCCATATGGTAGCGGCGAAGGGGATCGAACCCCCGACCTCACGGGTATGAACCGTACGCTCTAGCCAGCTGAGCTACACCGCCACATTTTGCACCCCGATAAGTGTCACTTGAAGCGCTCGGGGTCGCTATCAAGGTCAGATAATGACATAACCAAATGTCATGTACAAATCAATTAGTTTTTATGGAGCTTGTCCATATCAACATTATGATTGCACCCTGAAAACTGGATACGAAAGAATAGCTTGAATTACTTTAGCTGTTGTTTGTAGGTTGTATGATCCAGGTAATTTTCTCATTGTCTTCGACAAGGAAGAAAACACCGATACAAACATTATAGGATAAGCCCTCGACCGATTAGTATTCGTCAGCTCCGTACATTACTGCACTTCCACCCCGAACCTATCAACCTCGTCGTCTTCAAGGGGTCTTACATACTGGGAAATCTCATCTTGAGGGGGGCTTCACGCTTAGATGCTTTCAGCGTTTATCCCGTCCGTACTTGGCTACCCAGCTATGCTCCTGGCGGAACAACTGGTACACCAGCGGTACGTCCATCCCGGTCCTCTCGTACTAAGGACAGCTCCTCTCAAATTTCCTACGCCCGCGACAGATAGGGACCGAACTGTCTCACGACGTTCTGAACCCAGCTCGCGTACCGCTTTAATGGGCGAACAGCCCAACCCTTGGGACCTACTTCAGCCCCAGGATGCGATGAGCCGACATCGAGGTGCCAAACCTCCCCGTCGATGTGGACTCTTGGGGGAGATAAGCCTGTTATCCCCAGGGTAGCTTTTATCCGTTGAGCGATGGCCCTTCCATTCGGTACCACCGGATCACTAAGCCCGACTTTCGTCCCTGCTCGACTTGTAGGTCTCGCAGTCAAGCTCCCTTATGCCTTTGCACTCTTCGAATGATTTCCAACCATTCTGAGGGAACCTTTGGGCGCCTCCGTTACATTTTAGGAGGCGACCGCCCCAGTCAAACTGCCCGCCTGACACGGTCCCTCTACCGGTTTCACGGTAGTAGGTTAGAACTCCGATACGATCAGGGTGGTATCCCAACGTCGCCTCCACACAAGCTGGCGCTCATGCTTCAATGGCTCCCACCTATCCTGTACAGATCGTACCAAAGTCCAATATCAAGCTGCAGTAAAGCTCCATGGGGTCTTTCCGTCTTGTCGCGGGTAACCTGCATCTTCACAGGTATTAAAATTTCACCGGATCTCTCGTTGAGACAGCGCCCAATTCGTTACGCCATTCGTGCGGGTCAGAATTTACCTGACAAGGAATTTCGCTACCTTAGGACCGTTATAGTTACGGCCGCCGTTTACTGGGGCTTCGGTTCACAGCTTCGGATTGCTCCTAACCGCTCCCCTTAACCTTCCAGCACCGGGCAGGCGTCAGCCCGTATACTTCGCCTTACGGCTTCGCACAGACCTGTGTTTTTGCTAAACAGTCGATTGGGCCTATTCACTGCGGCCCCCTCGGGCTATTAACCCTACCGAGGCACCCCTTCTCCCGAAGTTACGGGGTCATTTTGCCGAGTTCCTTAACGAGAGTTCTTCCGCGCGCCTTAGCATGCTCTGCTCGCCTACCTGTGTCGGTTTGCGGTACGGGCACCTTGATCTAACTAGAGGCTTTTCTTGACAGCCGGAGTACATG
>NZ_BQME02000001.1:1633677-2296177 GCF_022180385.2 Paenibacillus sp. L3-i20 | reverse complement strand
TCAAATTCTTTGGTACGCTCCATGGCAACCAAGTCCCTTGACTCCTGCACAACACAGATGACTGAGCCATCACGTGATTTATCCTGGCATATTCTGCATGGATCGGTATCTGTTATATTGCAACATACGGAGCAATAGAATAAATTCCGCTTTACGCTTACCAACGCTTTAGCAAAGTCGATAACATCGTCTTCTTTCATCCTCAGCACATGGAATGCGAGTCTAGCAGCAGTCTTGGGACCTATCCCAGGCAATCGGGTAAACGCGTCAATCAACTTAGCTATCGGTTCCGGGTAATACAAAGGGGGTACAGCTCCTTTCAGACTTTAAGCGTTGCCTAAACCCGCTTCTTAGAACAAGCCTGGAATTTTCATACCGCCCGTAAATTTACCCATATCTTGATTCGCAAGTTCGTCAGCTTTAGTTAGTGCGTCATTAACAGCTGTCATTACAAGATCTTGCAACATTTCGATATCGTCTGGATCTACTGCTTCAGGTTTAATGACAATGTTAAGCAACTTCTTATGACCGTTGATCGCTACAGTAACAACACCGCCGCCTGCTGTACCTTCAAGGGTTTTAGTTTCAAGCTCCTCTTGAGCTTTCATCATTTGCTCTTGCATCTTTTTCACTTGTTTCATCATTTGGTTCATGTTGTTCATCTTCAATCACCTCGTCGATTATTTGTTTGTTCCTTATTCCTTGTCCTTCACGACAACCAGCTCTTCACCAAAAAGCTTTACCGCTTCTTCAACCCATACAGGGCGTTTTGCTTGAGGCGGCACTCCCTCTTCACCTTCTGGTATAAGTTCCAGCGTTTCCCCTCGTGTTTCACCTGCACCATCTAGCGCGATTTGCCAATCTTTAAGCATAACGGTTACGAGTTGGTACGACTCACCTAAAACTTCTTGAGCAATACGCTCAATTATTTCACGATGGTTTGGTTTTTCAGTAGTTTCACGATGAATCTCATTTTTGAAAGCAAGTAGAAGGTTGCCTCCCTGGACAGCAACGAGATCACCATCTTTAAGCCAAGCATGAAGCGTAACCTTTGCTTCCTTTACACGTTGAAGCACATTGCCCCATTTGGATCGTGCTAGGTTAGACGATTCACTACCTGTTGCTTCTAAATAAGGACCTAACTTAACTTTCACCCTTGAGACACCGCTACCTCCACCAAACACACCTCGGGTACTCCCCTTCGAACCTGAAAGGGCTGGCCTTGTACTATCAGGAGCTGCATCTGCTGTAGATGCTACTGCGATGCCATTCTTGAGGGCTGCTTCAAGCTTTCTCTCCAGCGATTCCACTTGAAGACGGAGTTTGCCCAGTTCTGCACCGGACGCAAGCCCTTCTGATGATTGATTACTTGAACCACCACCCGAATTCGCCAAAGAATGATCTTCTCCGATTGTACATAGCTTCATCAAAGCAACCTCGAACAACGTCTGTGGCTGCGAGGCATGCTTCAACTCTACCTGATAGCGATTAAGAATATCAATCATTGCGAACAATCGCTGAGCAGTATATGCCTCTGCCATTGACTTGAATCGATCACGATCCACAACACGCTCTGTTACTGCAGCGCCAGAAGGTGCCAGCTTCAGTACTAATAAATCTCTGAAGTAATACACCAAATTTTCCATGCATTTATCCGCACTCTTACCCGCTTGCATCAAACTTTCGACAAGAGGCATCACAGAAGCAACATTACGATCACGTAGAGCTTCGGCTAGCTGATAAAACTGATCAGCAGCCATCCCCCCCGTAACATCGATAGCCGCTTCCAGCGTAATTCGATTATCTCCAAATGCGGACACTTGCTCAAGCAAACTTATAGCATCTCTCATGCCGCCCTCTGACAAACGAGCTATATAAGCAATAGCATCCTCGTCGGCGCTAATGCCCTCCTCCTGACAGATTTGCATTAAACGTCCCGACTGTTCTTCAAGAGAAACTTGTCTAAAGTCAAAACGTTGACATCTAGAAATAATTGTCGCCGGAAGCTTATGGGGCTCTGTAGTAGCAAGTATAAAAATAACATGACCTGGTGGTTCCTCTAATGTCTTCAGCAAAGCGTTGAAGGCTTCGGTAGTAAGCATGTGTACTTCATCGATAATATAAACCTTGTATCGCACTTCTGATGGCGCATATCTGACTTTGTCTCTAATGTCTCGAATTTCATCAATGCCACGATTGGATGCTGCATCGATCTCGATTACATCCATAATATGCCCCGCGGTTATCCCTCTGCAAGCATCACATTCATTGCAGGGCTCCACCGCAGGTCCTCGTTCACAGTTCACTGCTTTGGCTAATACTTTAGCAGTTGTCGTTTTCCCCGTTCCTCTAGGTCCATTGAACAAATAGGCATGGGATACTCTCTGCTCTCGAATTGCATTCTGAAGTGTTTGTATAATATGCCCTTGGCCAACCATATCCTGAAACGTCTGAGGACGCCAGGCACGATATAAAGCTATATGTGACACGCCACTCTTCCCTTTCAGCAAACAAACTCATTCATTAACAACTGTTTCTGCTTGATCTATTATACTACATTGGGGCTTCAAGCAAAATGTTTTAAAACAATTAGAATGAAAAAAGACCTACATTAGCAATCTCCTCTCAAGCTAGCTGCTTGATTAGGTTGCTACTGTAGGCCTTATTTTTGCAAGGGCATCCGCTGCCCCAGATAAGTCTTATTTAGTACCGTGCACCTGCCCCTGATATATACGACCCAAGCGGCACTCTTGCTACACAGCTCGAGCCAGGCATCCCCCCGGCACATGAACTAACTTGCTTATGGCTGCTTCCTTCCGGACCTGACCAAGTTCACAAGCGTCCATTGCGGAGGACCCAACTGTCAACACTGCTTGCAAGCACCAAACCTCACATCAGTATAACCTCAGACAGGAATTCAACCTCGCTACAGCGGATTGCGAGTTACAGGGCACCGCTACCTCCCCATCTAGCACGGCAAAAACAAGTATAGTACATTCTATCGCAAAGCGCAACCTGTCTTAAAAAAGTGTTTTAATACTATGGACTTTTCAAGCTTCATGTAGCGTTATCTATTCACTTTTACACTCACATCATAATGAGGCATATTTTTTTGTACAATTGCTAGTGATTCTGTTCTTACTTTCTCTATTTCAGCGCCACTAAGCCCCTTTTTCACTTGAATACCAACTTGAACTTGACCACCCGTAAAACTAACTTTTAATCTCTGTATACCTTTGACGGGAATTAAAACCTGTTCGATCAATCGTGCATCATCCTTGTATGATAACGATGAATGTTTGTTCAATAAATTTGGATTTGTGTTGGAATAACCCATATAGCCATCACGCCCATAGGACTTCATTTCGCTCTTTGATTCGTTGAAGCAGCCTCCAGCTAAAGATATAACTGTGCAAAGTGCTCCGACTAAAATCAGCCTCAACACCCTTTTCTTATTTCTATTTTTGCCGTATTTCCACATAAAAAAACCTCCCTTATAACCATAGGATGGCTGAGGGAGGTTCTTGTATTCTGCCAAATAAAGGCTGAATGGTTGTATAAATTAAATGCCGTATTTCTTCTTGAAACGATCGACGCGGCCGCCGGCATCCAGGAACTTCTGCTTACCCGTATAGAATGGGTGACATGCGGAGCAAACCTCTACGCGAAGGCTCGATTTAATCGAACCAGTCTCGAATGAATTGCCGCAAGAGCAAGTAGCTGTAATGACGTGGTATGTCGGATGAATACCTTGTTTCATCTCGTTCACCTCTTTCTGCCCTGAATCACATGCGGATCCAGAGTTAAAATCACACATAGTAGGATTATAGCACGGAAGGCCCAGCGTACGCAATGCGAATCCTTACTGAATACGCGTGATTCCCGAATTTACCTATCAGCCCAATTATCTTCTAATTGCGGAAGGTGGAACATGCGTATATGAACCAATAACGACATCAGGAAGTTCTTGACGGAATATTTCTAACATTTGTTTCATTCCGTAGATTTCACCTTGCGCCTTTGGTATTAACGACAAGTAACTTTCAGGGTCAATATTCAAATTACGCATTTGTATAAGCTTAAGCCCCGTTCGTTTTGCAAACCCAATCATCGCTTCAATCTCTTCTTCGCGATCAGTCACGCCAGGGAAGATTAAATAATTGATGGATGTATAAACACCTTTGTCGGTAGCATATTTAAGTGATTTTTCAACATTTTGCAATGTATAGCCGCGTGGCTTGTAGTAAGCATTATAGTGATCGTCAAGGGCACTAATCGTACTAACCCTCATCAAATCAAGTCCTGCATCTACAATTGCTCTCATAAAGTCAGTAAGACCAGCATTGGTGTTTATATTAATGTAGCCAAGCGAGGTCTTGCTTCTAACACGCTTCATCGCTTCCACGATAATTTTCACTTGAGTAGATGGTTCACCTTCACAACCTTGTCCAAAGCTAATTATGGACTCAGGCTCACGAAGATGCTCGAGCATAATCTGCTCCACTTCATCTACGGTAGGTTTAAAGTTCATACGTGTCTGAGGTGCAACGAAACCACTTTCCTCTGGTTGCTCAGATATACAACCAAAGCATCCTGCATTACAGGAATAAGAGACAGGGACTGCGCCCTCCCATCTGCTTAGAAACGTATTAGAGGCTGTTAAGCATTCATAACCAAGTGCGCAATTAGACAAGTGTTTGTATAGACGATTATCCGGATATTTCGCCAGTAATCTCTCTACCTGCACATTAAGTTCGCCTTGATCACAATTAAGTGGATCCCATTTTTCTGGATCATCACATTGCTCTGCAGTAACATAAAAACCGCCATCTTTCCACACAACAGCCGTATAGCCAAACAAAGGCAACTTCTCTTCTTTGCTCGACTTTACATAACCAGGCAGACATAGACGTGTATAACCTTGTGGAAGCAGTGCTCCTACAGATTGTGCACCGCCAGGCAGCGCCTGCATCTCTCCTGTCACTGGATCAAGTCCAATTGGCCGAGTAAATGGCAGACTTACTAGCGTCGCGCCCTCTGGAAGAGGAATGAGTTCCTCCTCCATAATATCAACAATCATATCACCACTTCGGCCAAGCCCGATATAATGGGGATGGTCGAACACGTTACCTTGTTCGTCCGCATATACGAGATTCATGATGTACTCCTTTCAGCAGGACTACGAGCTATGCGTCGTTCTGGCTACCGGTCTACGATTAGACTGTGATGACGAACTGCTCTTTGGAGCAGGACGCTCTGGCTTCATCGCTTCTGGCGATGTATCCAACGACATTAAAAATTGCTCGTTATTATCCGATTCCTTCATTTTCTTCAGGAAATTATCAACAAAGTCAGGCGCATCTGTCATACCCCTGCGAATAGCCCAAACTTTCTCCAATTCTTCCTTAGTAAGCAACATTTCTTCACGGCGTGTACCAGACCTACGCATATCAAGCGCTGGGAAGATACGACGTTCCGCAAGCTTCCGATCCAGATGCAGCTCCATATTGCCCGTACCTTTAAATTCTTCATAAATGATATCATCCATACGTGAACCTGTTTCAACAAGAGCAGTGGCAAGAATAGTCAAGCTTCCACCCTCTTCTACGTTACGCGCTGAACCGAAGAAACGTTTTGGGCGATGGAAAGCCGCAGGATCAATACCGCCGCTTAGTGTACGACCTGATGGAGGAATAACTAGGTTATAAGCTCTTGCAAGACGAGTAATACTATCAAGAAGAATAACGACATCCTTTTTGTGCTCGACAAGTCTAAGCGCTCTTTCTAATACAAGCTCCGCAACCTTAATATGATTTTCCGGCAACTCGTCGAACGTTGACGACACAACTTCACCTTTAACTGAACGCTGCATATCTGTTACTTCCTCTGGACGCTCGTCAATTAAAAGAACAAATAATGAGATCTCAGGATGATTTTCCGATATGCTATTCGCAATTTCTTTGATCAAAAGAGTTTTACCAGCTTTGGGAGGTGCGACAATTAGACCCCTCTGCCCAAGACCAACAGGTGCAAGCAAGTCCATCATACGTGTAGAGATTTTCGACTGCGAGGTTTCGAGCACTAGCTTCTTCTCGGGATAAAGAGGAGTAAGAGCAGGAAAGTGAAGTCTTTCTGAAGCCGTTTCTGGATTTTCACCATTCACAGCGTTTACTTGAAGCAATCCGAAGTAACGTTCATTCTCTTTCGGAGGTCGACATTTACCGGATACAAGGTCACCACTTCTCAAATCGAATCTGCGAATCTGAGAGGCAGAAATGTAAATGTCTTCTTTGCTTGGCAAATAGTTGATAGGTCGAAGGAAACCGAAACCTTCCTGCAATATATCAAGTACACCCTCCATAAACATAAGACCGCTTTTTTCCGCTTGTGCCCGCAGTATAGCAAATATTAATTCCTTTTTCTTTAGCTGTCCGTAATAAGCAATCTGATATTGCTTCGCTAGCTTATACAGTTCTGTCAGTTTCAATTCTTCCAGATCTGATATCTGAAGATCCGACATATTCTCACCACTCTATTCAAATTATAGATCTATCATTGATTATTCATCTTTGCCAAACTATGCACAGCCTATTCGATAAACGCTTATCGGAGTCCCTTAGGACTCCGATTCACGCCATACTTCAGCACCAAGTCTAGATAAGTTTTCTACCAAATGATCATAACCGCGATCAATGTATTCGACACCGGTAATTTCTGTAACGCCCTCTTCAACTGTTAGCGCCGCAACAACTAGTGCAGCTCCAGCTCTCAAATCTGCTGCATCTACTTTAGCTGCATTAAGCTTGCCGCCTTCAATAATAGCAGACCTGCTTTCAACACGGATATTAGCGCCCATACGTACAAGCTCTGGCACATGCTTAAATCTTGTACCGTATACATAATCCGTTAGAATGCTTACTCCATTCGCTTGTGTGAGCAACGTTGTCATCGGTGATTGAAGATCAGTTGGGAAACCAGGATACACTAAAGCTTTTACATCAATTGCAGAGTAATTAGGACCACCGATGATCCGAATTGATTCGTCCATTTCAATAACTTGAACGCCCATCTCTTCCAGCTTTGCTGTCATTGCTTCCAAATGTTTAGGAATAACATTATCAATAAGGACATCACCGCGTGTAGCTGCGGCAGCAATCATATACGTTCCTGCTTGGATTCGATCGGGAATAATGGAGTGACGGCAACCGTGAAGCTTATCGACCCCTTCAATACGGATCGTTTCGGTACCCGCACCTTTAATGGTTGCACCCATTGAATTAAGAAGAGTGGCTACATCTATAATTTCAGGCTCTTTTGCCGCATTTTCTATAATAGTTGAACCTTTGGCTCTAGAAGCAGCCAGCATAATATTTATCGTCGCACCAACACTTGCCACATCCAAATAAATTTTCGCCCCACGCAGCTCCTTAGCGGAAATGCGAATGGAACCATGATCATTTGTTACTGTCGCACCCAATGCTTCAAAACCTTTAATATGCTGATCTATAGGCCGAGGTTCGAAGTTACAACCTCCAGGAAGACCGATCGTCGCTTCACCGAAGCGTCCTAACATTGCACCCATTAAATAATATGAGGCCCTTAGTAATTTCACTTTTCCATTTGGCATCGGTTTGGATGCAAGATTCGAAGGATCAATCTTCATCGTATCGCCATCTCTAGAAACAACCGCACCTAGCTCCTGCAATATTTCACTATACACTGCTACATCACTAATGAGTGGTAAATTATCGAGTACAACCTCTGATTCAGCCAGAATAGCAGCTGGAACTAACGCAACTGCGCTGTTCTTAGCTCCACTGATCTGAACGGTTCCTCGCAGCGGTCGTCCACCGCGTATCATTAATTTCTCCATGAAATCTTTGATCCTCCCGTTACTTGGAAGAGAACAAAGGAAAAACCGTCGGAGCAAGCAGGATCAGGTATTGCCTGTTTCAGCCTACTTGCCTGTTAAGACGGTTTGTCCTCCTTTGTTCCTATTGTTACTTATGCTTGGTTGTTACTTATGCTTAGTTCTTACTTCCGAATAAGCTGATTTTCTCTAAAATAACTGCTTTCATCGCTGCATGTGCAGGAGTCAAGTATTTACGTCGATCAAGAGCTTCGCAGTTCGCGCCTAGTACTTGATGACTAGTTTTTAGATTATATCGTAATGAATTTTAGGGTCGCCTTTATACATACTGTGGGCTATGCCGACTGCAGTAGAAGACAATCAACGTCTGTTCCAACTTGTCATTCTGAGCTATTATATCATATTGAACATGCAAATAGTAAAGCTTGTTTCATTCTGAAACAAAAAACGGCATCGCAGCCCATATCAGCAGCGATGCCGTACACATTATGTTAAGATCCTATCGCTAAGCGTTCAGAGGAGTTGCCACCATTAAGGTGCTTGTTCACTTCGATTCTCATCTCATCAATGTCGAATGGCTTCGTAAAGTGCATAAGCGCTCCCAAATCTGTAGCTTCCTTGATCATATCAAGCTCTCCATATGCAGTCATCATTATAACTTTAATGGATGGGTCCATCGCCTTGATATGCTTCAATATTTCTAATCCGTCCATGCCTGGAATCTTCATATCCAATAAAACCAGATCCGGTGCATCACGCTTCACAATTTCCAAGGCAATTTTACCGTTCGGGGCCTGAAAAGTGTCATAACCTTCGCTGTTAAATACTTCTAAGAGAAGGATGCGGATTCCATTCTGATCATCAACAATCAATACCTTCTTCTTCTCCAACCTACATCTACCCCCCACGACTGAATCTCATCATAAAAAATGTTGGACAACTTTCCATATTTTTTTATATATATTCGTGAAGACTAGTGGTTTTCCTTCTATTTCCTACAAAAACTTGCTGGAATTGAGAAAAATCTCGGTCTCGAAGTGAAAAGTGAATAATTTAACGCTCCGAATAGCTTTGCGACGCTTGAACAAAACCTTTGAATAGAGGTTGTGGACGATTCGGTCTGGATGTGAACTCCGGATGGAATTGAACAGCCAGGAACCACGGATGCTCCGCTAATTCCACCATTTCTACAAGACGACCATCTGGGGATGTACCAGAAATATGAAGTCCTGCAGCTTCGATCGCTTCACGGTATTCATTATTGAATTCATACCGGTGACGGTGACGCTCGTATACCAATTCATCATCATATTCACGTGCAGCAAGCGATTCTGGTGCAATTTTGCATGGGTACAAGCCAAGACGCATCGTTCCGCCCATATCCTCAATATCCTTCTGATCTGGCAATAGATCAATAACAGGATATGGTGTGGAGGAATTGATTTCTGAGCTGTTCGCGTTAGTAAGACCAACGACGTTACGTGCATACTCAATAACAGCAACTTGCATGCCAAGACAAATACCAAAGAACGGTACATTTTGCTCACGAGCATGACGAATCGCACAAATTTTACCTTCGATTCCGCGATCTCCAAAGCCACCTGGCACTAGAATACCGTGTATACCTTGAAGCTTGTCTGCTACGTTATCATCAGTCAATAGCTCTGCATCTACCCAGCGTATTTTAATTTCCGAATCAACTGCGATACCTGCATGACCTAGTGATTCTACAATACTAAGATAAGCATCATGAAGTGCAACATATTTACCAACAATTGCGATCTCAGTCGTCTTATGCAACGATTTGACACGTTGAACTAGGCTTTCCCACTCACGCATATCCGGTTGTTCCGTCGTAAGCTTCAAATGGTTGACAACAATTTCGTCAAGACCTTCTTCTCTTAGCATAAGCGGTACTTCGTACAATGTGGAAGCATCACGGCATTCAATTACTGCGTTAGCATCGATATCGCAGAACAAACCGATTTTACGCTTCATATCGTCAGCTAATGGATACTCCGTACGGCATACGATAACATTCGGCTGAATGCCGATGCTGCGAAGTTCTTTTACACTATGCTGGGTAGGCTTCGTTTTCACTTCGCCTGCAGCTTTAATATATGGAATCAACGTTACATGAATATACATAACATTTTCGCGACCGATGTCGCTCTTAATTTGACGAATCGCTTCCAAGAAAGGAAGACTTTCGATATCGCCAACTGTTCCGCCGATCTCTGTAATAACTACATCTGATCCCGCTTCTCTTCCAGCACGAAACACACGGTCTTTGATCTCATTTGTAATATGCGGAATAACTTGAACCGTTCCGCCCAAATAGTCACCGCGGCGTTCCTTTGTAATAACGTTTGAATAAATTTTACCTGTCGTTACATTGCTGTTTTTTGAAAGATTGATATCGATGAAACGCTCATAGTGACCAAGGTCAAGGTCAGTCTCAGCTCCGTCGTCCGTTACGAATACTTCCCCATGCTGATAAGGGCTCATCGTGCCCGGATCTACGTTAAGGTACGGATCGAACTTTTGGATTGTTACTTTCAAGCCCCTGTTTTTCAACAATCTGCCGAGTGAGGCAGCTGTGATGCCCTTGCCCAAGGATGATACTACGCCGCCGGTTACAAATATATATTTGGTCACTGTGATGATACCCTCCATGCTCCTATGGTTAATATTTAAGTTTGCCCAATTAATGCGATGTTCAAAAATTACCGTTATTTGATGATGAGGCATTCCAGACAATACGCTGAAAATCGGTCTCTTTTGCACATTCGCTTCTTGAACAAAGCTTCTGTCTTCTTATCTCTTCAAACAAAAAAAGTGACACCCGTAGCAACGGGGGCACTTTTCTCTACTGGCATATCATATGCGTTATTTGTTAACCGAATCTTAAGCCCATGCAATAGTTTACTCTGCCCTCATAGGACATGTCAAGCGAAAACGACTACTTATCGTCTTCCTCTTCTTCTTCATCGCTTTCGTCTTCCTCGTCCGCATCATCAGTGTCTAATTCACCGCTGACTTCTTCGTCCAAGTCCTCGTCTTCGATATCTACTTCTGCCTCGACTTCTTCCTCTGCCTCTTCGAAGTCCTCGTGGTCTTCGTCAAAGACATCGTAGTCTTCTTCGTCAGCCGCATAGGTTTCTTCTTCCTCGTCAGCGAACACATCATCGTCTTCCAAATCATCATCGTCGTTGATAATACGTGTACGCTTCGCGTTACCTACTGGATCTTCGGAACGTTCAACTGGATACCAGCGTTTCAGTCCCCACATATTGCTGCCGACACAAGCAAATCGGCCATCAATATTGATCTCCGTATATACTTGGGCGATGAATTGATTAATGCCGTCTTGTGAAAGACCACGTATCTTAGCGATCTCCATCATTAGATCGCGATAATAGTAAGGCGTATTAGCCGCTTTCAGCACTTCAAACGCCAAGTCGACCATAGGCATTTCCTTCACGCGTTCAGGATCCAGCTTTAATGTAAAATTGCTGCCGCTCATATGGACACATCCTCTCTTGCAAAGAAATTATGTACTCGTTCATTTCATTGTTTACGCTAGTCAAAGTATAGTAAAACCTATTTCATGCAAAAAAGCAAGCGGGAGCCTCGGATGCCAAAAAGCGAAGGGGGGTCCCTTCGCTTTGACTGTATCCATCCGACAAAGCCGCAAGCGGACTTACCGGAGATGCAAGAGCGTTGATAGCTCCTTATTCATCCTATGTTTCAAAATCGATTTTGACACGGCACAGAGCCTATTTATATAAAAAAAGGCATGTTGCTCATGCGGTTGGATTAAACGGTTCATACAATGGTTCAGCATCGTCCTTCGGGAGGGGAAGCATACACATGGATACCGCCGCATTAATACGTTGTTTACAGCAGGCTATGGCAAATAATACCTCCAAGGCAACAAAAAGAATTATACGTTTCCACAGCGGCAGCGAGTATCGAAGCTTCCTGCGCAAGCTGTCTCATCAATCTGATTCCTCATCAATTTTGAAATGGATTAAACTTATGCCTCTTGTGTCAGGCTTTTCGTGCATCTTACCAACTGAGATTACATTAGAATCATTTGCAGGACGGATATGGATAGAGAAGGATTGTAAAATTAGCTTTAGCCCCTCCAGTCAGAAAATGCCTGCGATCGAAAACGGAATTCCTTGGGGTGTCCAACAAGTTAAAGCTCCTACTGCATGGAGCGTAACGACAGGACATCGGGTCAAAGTTGGCGTTATTGATACGGGGGTAGACTTCAACCATCCTGATCTACGCCATTCTTTGCTGCGCGGCATCAACTTGCTACATCGAAGCAAACCTCCCTATGACGACAACGGTCATGGCACTCATATTGCTGGCACGATAGCAGCAGCTAACCAAATGCAAGGAATGATTGGTGTTGCTCCAAGAGCGCTTATAGCTCCTGTCAAAGCATTCGACCATAACGGCAGTGCCTATGTCTCTGATATCATTCTCGGGATCGAATGGTGTGTTCGTAATGGTATGGACGTTATTAATATGAGCTTTGGAATGAAATCAAGAAGTAAATCTTTACTTGGCGCAGTTACGAGTGCCTACAACTCCGGTGTCATTATCGTCGCCTCATCCGGCAATGATGGGAAGCGTCGTTCTGTCGACTACCCCGCCCGATATTCGCAAACGATTTCCGTTGGCGCAACCAATAAGTTGCGTCGTGTTGCCCCGTTCAGCAACCGTGGCGCATTTATCGATATCTATGCTCCCGGGGACAAAATCACTTCTGCTTGGCTGCGCGGCAACTATAATGAAATGAGCGGAACCTCGATGGCCACCTCTCATGTCAGTGGTGCGATCGCCCTCTTATTGTCTCTGCGGCCTGGTCTGACGCCTAGCGAAATTAAATATATAATGAAACGATCGATGCAGCCGCTCAAAAACAGTAACTCGCGCAAAAGTACCGGCGAGCTGGACATTATGCGCATGTTGCAAGCGTCAGAAAAATTATAACTTCGTAAAACTGCAACTGAAATTATAGGCGCCGCCTTGGCTAATTCCAAGGCGGCGTTCTTATTTTTCACCCTATGCTCATTAAGAAACGTGGCTCTGCATAGCAAATTTCAATTATTTTTACAGTACATACTATAAATCAGCATCTATTAGGAAGACCGGATCAGTCCAGTCCACCGTCGATTGGGACCAAAAAAACGATAAGGGTGAGGCAGTTCCTCCTGGCGAATATCACGTCAACATTAAATTACCAGTAACAATGGAAGCTGTATCAAGCAAATCCGGAGAATCCTACAAAATAAAATTGGAAGACTCCACGCAAGCCGGATACCCCGTATTCATCGAATAATATTCATAAACAAGAGCCGTCCCCGTTAACAGGGACGGCTCTTGCTATATATTGAAAAGACGGCTACATACGATCTGGAGCGGAAACGCCCACAAGGCGAAGCACGTTCGCAATGGCAATACGAACCGCGCCGAGCAATGCCAAACGTGCGGCAGTCTGCTCGGAGTCTTCCGTTATAACTCGTTCTGCGCGGTAATAGCTGTGGAACTGGGAAGCCAGTTCATATACGTAGCGGATGAGACGGTGCGGTGCATACTGAGCAGCTGCTTCCGTAATCTCTTGCGGCAATTCACCAATTTTGCGAAGCAGATCATATTCAGCTTCTGTATTAAGCTTTTCAAAGTTGATACTGCTTGTATCCGCAAGCGCAATGCCTTGCTCTTCCGCTTGTCTGAATATGCTGCAAATCCGTGCATGTGCATATTGCACATAGAATACTGGATTTTCGTTGGACGTCGAAATGGCTAGATCCATGTCGAAGTCTAGATGGGAGTCCATGCCTCGCATGGAAAAGAAGTAACGGATAGCATCGATGCCTACCTCATCCATTAGGTCCTCCATCGTTACCGCTTTACCTGTACGTTTGGACATCTTCATCTTCTCGCCGTTCTGGAACAAACTAACCATCTGAGCAATCAGGACAGTAAGCTTACCAGGATCGTTGCCGAGTGCTTCCATTGCAGCCTTCACACGTGGAATATAGCCGTGATGGTCTGCTCCCCATATGTTGATCATGCGATCATAGCCACGACCGTATTTGTCACGGTGATAAGCAATATCGGGCGTTAGGTACGTGTAGGAACCATCATTTTTGACTAGGACGCGATTTTTGTCATCGCCGAACAGCATTGTATTAAGCCATGTTGCTCCTTCTTCGTCGTATACATGTCCTGAAGCTTTAAGCGCTTCTAATCCCTGCTCAACTTGTCCGCTCTCGTAGAGGGCAGTCTCGCTGTACCAGACATCAAATCCAACACGGAATCGATTAAGGTCACGCTTGATTTTATCCAACTCTTTCTCAAGCCCGAAGCTGCGGAAGTAAGTAAATCTTTCCTCGTCAGATAACGAAAGAAGACGATCTCCTTCTTGCTCTGCAAGCCCTTTTGCGAAACCAATAATATCTTCGCCGAAATAACCATCCTCTGGCATGTCAGCCTGTTGGCCAAGTGCTTGGCGATAGCGAGCTTCAAGGGATTTCGCAAGGTTCTCCACTTGTTTTCCAGCATCATTAATATAATATTCACGTGTTACATCGTAGCCAGCGTAATCGAGAACGTTACAAAGAGCATCGCCGACTGCTGCACCGCGTGCATGTCCAAGATGCAAGCTGCCCGTAGGGTTAGCACTAACAAACTCCACCTGTACGCGCTGGCCAGTACCAACTGCTGCTCGTCCGAAGTTTTCCCCCGCTTCAAGTGCTTGCGCCACTACAGGATACAGATAGCTCTTATCCATACGGAAGTTAATAAACCCCGGGCCTGCGATATCAGCAGATTGGATCGAAGCACTTTTCAAATCTAAATTTTCGATAATAGCTTCCGCAATTTGACGCGGATTTTTTTTTGCAAGTTTCGTTAGCTGCATAGCAGCATTCGTTGCAAGGTCGCCATGAGTCTTGTCCTTCGGAACTTCAAGAACAAACTGAGGCAAATCTTCTCTAGCAGCAAGTCCCGCAGCAACAGCAGCGTCTGCAATCGCACCTTTGACTTGCTCATATAATTTGTCTAACACATTTTCATTCGCACTCATACTTCATGATCCTCCTGTAGATGGAGACGGATATGAAACCGCCCCGACATTTGCTCACTTACAAATAACTCGTACCGCCACTCAATCGTAAATGGCGGCGATGATGGCAACAATGGCTCGTTATGGTCCTGACTCGCTTTGACATGCAGAATTAACGACTTCGTGTGCGTCTCTAATTGAAATACTGTCACAGGTGACCGATAGCTACCACTTCTGCTCTGGCCCGGGACAAACAACTGCTCGGATTTAAGGGCACCGTTACGTTTAACAGACAACTCATTCGGAGAATACCGTATTAGAGAGCGTATGTCCCCATCTTCCTCATAGCGAATGAAAAGTGACTTTTGCTTCCGAAACCATTCTCCCTTATAACGATGAGTAACCTTCTCACCATCAACCTTACTCTCCAGTATGATGATGGCTTTACCGCTATCTTTCATAGTCTACTCCCGCTTATCTATCTTCTTATATGTTACTACTATAACTCATGATGAAGATCACTTCACCCATAAATTCAGAACAATTCTTCTACTCCCAATGAATACGTTCTAATAGAAATCCGGTATCTGCACATTATACCATCCCACTTGGGGGGCGAGCGAATCCAATTATTTAGTTGCAGCGGGAAATTTAGCAACGGCATCCGTATAAAAATTATCAAAAAACTTCTGTACTTCAGGTATGCTCTGCGATTCCCCTAGTCCATCTACCTCGAAAAAAGCACCTTTCGTTCCTTTCAAAATGTCGAGTAATTGTTGTGTCACTTGACCTGTGATTGTCTCTCCATAATCTGCTACCATTTGTTCGTATTGACTCTTCACTTCTGGGAGAATCATGTATTTCTCACCGTAATGGGTTGTGTTAGACGTTCCTGCCAAAAACATCGATAAATAAAGACCATATTGCTGCTCAATCTTTTTTCTTTCCAATGAGTCAGGATATGTTACAACGAAGCTTTCAGCAGCAAGCGTTCTAGTTGCTAACTCATCAAGCCCAATTACTATACTAGCATCACTCATTGATTTTTCGTTTGATTCTGAACTCATGATTTCTAAATAGGCCTTCATAGCAGGTGTTAGTTTGTCTGAATGTATAAGCAGCTTACTGTAATCAACAGCAAGATAAATAGTCCCTTCTCCTGAGACCAATTTGTATCCATTTCTAAGTGTCTTCTGAATGAATTGACGGACGTCATCACTTTCAATCGTCGTGAGCTCATCAAGCTGTTTATCCGTAATCGGTATATAGTTTACATGCAATGCCTTCTGAACGATTTCACTGTCAAGCTTATCCGTAAATGCATCCAGATTTTCATTATAGTAGGATTCTAGTACACGAGTTAGTTCATCTGCATCAGCTGGCTGTAAGTCTACAATATTCTTAGAATATGCTGCATACATAACATCTGCCAGTGGTTTTTCCATTGCGAGATCGCTGAACGTCTTTATTACTTGATCACTATCAATCAACTCTACAGTTGGTGTCGGTGTAGCCGCTTCACTTGCACTTGATGAAAACGTTGGAACTTGAGATGTAGTCGAACTCACTGGCTTGTTGTCACTTGAACTGCATCCAGCTATAACGAATGACATAAACAAAGAAAACATGGTTAACTTCATATAATTATGTAATTTATTCATACTTGCAAAGCCCCCTTGAATCGAATATGCCTACATATGCCTAACGATCAAGGGTTTACATTTGTTGCATATTCAACATAATTCTTCCGAATAGGGAACGATAACACGCCATGCATTCAGTCGATCCTCTAATGATCGCATATACTTTGTCGGAATAGGGCTCGTTGAGGGCAGCTTCAGCATTGCTACATCTTCGAGTGCAGGGTGCCCGCGGAAATTTCTTTGAAAAGTATCGTACGCTTTACTTCCGTTGAATGCAATACATCGGACAGAAGGATATTGTTCCAGCAAACCTGGGATATCATTCAATATTTCACCTTTAATGTTGACATCAAGACTGCCTTCACGCTCACAGGAAGAAATAACGTCCCACAGTGCAAGGCGATGCTCTTGAAGAAATGTTATTCGATTTTCATATATAGGGTCAGGCGATGGGAACGTATCTTCACCCTCACTCGGAGCTTGAAATAGACCATATATAACGCGCCAGAAGTAGTTTTGTGGATGCCCATAGAATTGCCCATGCTGTAGCGACTTCACGCTGGGTGCAGTTCCTGCAATCAACACATGTGCTCGATCATCTATAAGAGGTGGAAAAGAAAAAATACGCGACACTACTGCCGCCCCCTTTCATTTCTCCATTATATCCTACGACAAGGGACTCATACGGTATTTACTCCATTAGGATGAAGACATAAGAAGCCCGATTTCGGCGGGTGGCCGAATCGGGCTCTTGTTTACATTCCAAAACATTAAACTGTTTGAAATCGTTTATTTCACTAGATCTTCTACAAACTTAGGAAGTACAAACGCTGCTTTGTGCAAGCGAGGCGTGTAGTACTTAGTATCAATTTCAGGAATTGAAGTTTCATCCACTTGAAGCGGATCGTATTTCTTACTTCCCATAGTGAACGTCCAAAGGCCACTTGGATAAGTAGGAATGTTCGCACCGTATACACGTACAATTGGGAACACTTCTTTTACATCTTTGTTCACGCTTTGAATTAGATCCGCCTTAAACCAAGGATTATCCGTTTGAGCAACGAAGATGCCATCTTCTTTAAGTGATTCGAAGATTCCTTGATAAAAACCTCGAGTGAACAGGTTCGCCGCAGGGCCAACAGGCTCAGTGGAATCAACCATAATGACATCATACGTATTTTTATGATCATGGATATGCATAAATCCATCATTTACAAGCACTTCAACGCGTGGGTTGTCCAGCTCGCCTGCGATTGAAGGCAAATACTTTTTGGAATATTCAATAACTTTTCCGTCTATATCAACGAGAACAGCTTTTTTCACCTTAGGATGCTTCATTACCTCACGGATAACGCCGCCATCGCCGCCGCCTACTACTAGCACGTTCTCTGGGTTCGGGTGAGTAAAGAGTACTGGATGGGCAACCATCTCATGGTAGACGAATTCATCTTTTACCGTTGTCATTACCATACCGTCAAGAACAAGCATAGTGCCGAACTCTTCCGTCTCAATCATGTCTAGCTGTTGAAAATCCGTTTGTTCGTGTACATACGATTTAGTGATCTTCGCTGTAATACCGAAGTTTTCTGTTTGTTTCTCTGTATACCATAATTCCATGTCGATAATCCCTTCTTTCCTTCAATAGTTCAACCTGTATTATAGTATTTCAAGCCAAAAATGCAACCTTTTAAACGGTAATCCACAAAATATTTATTAACTAATAGTTGAACGTGAGTTATCCGCTTATAGATAGCTTCGTATCTACACCTTTCTTTTTCGCTTTTGCAAGGCCAAAAAGAAGTACAACCGCTATAAGTGTAAACGCTGCACAAGCAAGATACACATTACGATAACCAAAAGCATCTGCAATAAAACCAAACAACAAAAAGCCTAACATAGAGCCTACTTTATTCGAATTGGAGTATAGATTGGTCGCTGTACCCGGCATTTCTGGAAGAAAGTCTTGGAAATATGTAATAGCGATTCCTGATGTAATCGAAATATAGGCTGCACTAAGAATTTGTACAGCATAAATATGATAAGGGGTCTCCACAAAAAATAAGATTGTGAAATAGATAAAAGCAATCAGTGCGCCAAGTCGAATAAGTCGATCACTTTTCATTCGAGTTGCCAAATAACCGAACCCAAGCATAAACGGTACTTCAAAAATGGGTGGAATGCTAAAAATGATACCGATATGCTCCTTGCCTCCACCAAGCACCTTCGTCACATATTGAGCCATATTCATCGTGCTGAGCGTGTTAGCTGTTGAGATAAATGTAAAGGCTAGTAAGTTAACAAAGATGACGGGCTGGAACACAATTTGTTTAAGAGGGATGTTAGAAGCTGCCGTCTTCGGTGCAGACCCCACCTTTCGTTTATTTAGAAATAATAATGCGATGACAGCAACAACAGCATTACATGTCGCAGCAACGACGAACAAACCGATAAATCCCTGATAGAGCAATACATAAGCTGCAATTGCAGGACCGACAGTCCATGACAGAGCAAAAATAGTACGAAGAATGTTCATATAAAGAGGCAACTGCTTCGCTGGCAGTGTGGATCTTGTTAATATTTCTCTGCCTATAGCAAATACTTGAGCGAAAGTAGATGAAGCAATACCTAGAAAAATAGATGATATAGCTAAAAGAACAAAGTAGTTACGCGAAAAAGCAAAGCCAATATACCCAATCACTCCTGCTAATGCACATAGGATCAAAATAAACTTACGATCAGGAACTCGATCGGACAGCTTCGCAATCCAAGTGCTAAACACAATACCGAAAATGGAAGAAACCATCATAAAAATCCCAAAGGTTGTGTTGCTCATTCCAACTTCATCGATACCGAACAAGGAATTAAAAGGAAGTACAAATGAAAACGAGATGCCCAAAAAGATGTTGATCAACATAATGATCGGAAAATCTTGAATTGCCATTACTGTTTTTGCATGCTGTTTTGTAGACGAAATAATATTCCCCACTATTCCCCCAGCTCCTCTATATCTCTAGTTAAGAGCAGACCCCTTCTAGTTGTATGTACCGGTGCACAGCCGTCACTCTCTAAGCTTTAGTATAAATGATTGCGAAAAAAATGGACCTTTCGACAAAATATTTCATTCATATCTTTTTTAGCATGATTTGAAATACATCCATCTTCGTATGAATAGGTCGTTCCTCATTTTTCCATACTAAGAGATGTATTGTTTTACAACGAAGGGAGTTTTCATCATGAAACAGTCCTCAAAGCGGCAAGGAAAACCGCACCGCCAGCATCTATTTCCTATACTATCCGAGAGGATGCTTCCTTATATTTTACGTCTCAAGAAATGGTTTCGCCGCATCGCTATATTGGGAGTCATTGCTTTCGTGTCAATCGCAGGTCTTTATTTCTATTTGCGCACGCAAACACTGCCTGTTTCAACAATTAGTCAAACTTCGCAAATGCTCGATCTGGACGGCAACGTTATTGATACATTTCACGGAGGCGAGAATCGCCGTTCTGTCTCATTGGAAAATATATCGCACTATGTCATCGATGCAACGTTAGCCGTTGAAGACCGCAGGTTCTACAACCATGCCGGCTTCGACTTGAAAGGTATGGCTCGTGCTGTTGTCGTTAATGTTCAAAGCATGTCGACTAAGCAAGGCGCCAGTACGTTGACACAGCAACTTGCCCGCAATCTGTATTTAACTCATGAACGTACTTGGCAGCGCAAGCTGAAGGAAGCAATGTACACTGCTCAACTTGAGATGAAATATTCAAAAGACGATATTTTGGGGATGTATTTAAACCAAATATATTATGGCCATGGCTCCTATGGAATCGAAGCTGCTGCTAAGCTCTATTTCGACAAACATGCCTCTGAGCTATCCATTGCTGAAAGTACGATGCTTGCCGGCATTCCGAAGGGACCGAAATACTACTCTCCTTATTTGAATATGAAAAATGCAAAGGACAGACAATTTGTTATTTTGGAGGCAATGAAGGAAGGCGGTTCTATCAATGAGGAACAGGCTGCAGCTGCTTATGCGGAAGTGTTGCAATTCCAACCGCTTAGTTTAGAGCAAACAGAAGGATTCGCCCCTTATTTCCGTGACTATATACGTAATATTGCTGTAGAGAAATTAGGTATAGAGAGCGATATGCTTAACAAAGGCGGCATTACAATATACACGACACTAGATCAAGAAGCACAAGCTGCCGCAGAGGAATCCATTAATAAAGTTATACCAGAAAGCTCGACGCAGCAGGCGGCACTGATCGCAATCGATCCACGCAATGGCTACATTAAAGCGATGGTCGGTGGCAGAGACTATAAAAACAATCAATATAATCGTGTATTTGCCAGTACGCGTCAGCCTGGCTCTACTTTCAAACCTTTTCTATACCTAACTGCTATAAGGAGCGGCTTTATGTCTCCCCTAACGCGATTCAAAAGCGAACCGACCGTGTTTTCGTATGATGAAGGACGCAAAACGTATGAACCGCATAATTACAACGATAAATATGCAAATGACTATATAGATATGCGACAAGCAGTTTCTGGCTCGGATAATATATACGCCGTAAATACGATTATGACTGTTGGTGCCGGGAAAGTGATTGATACAGCCCGTAAGTTAGGAATAGGCAGTCCTATGAGACCTGTCCCGTCCCTTGCTCTTGGCACCTTTCCTGTAAGCCCATTCGAGATGGCTTCTGCTTATGGGACATTCGCGAATGAGGGGATTCGCATTGAACCTGTTGCCATCTTGCGGATTGAAGATCATAAAGGACAAGTTATATATGAAGCGAAGGAAAAAAGTGATGGAGTCATCTCACCTGCTGAAGCCTATGTGATGACTAGCTTAATGGAAAGTGTGTTTGATACTGGCGGAACTGCACACCGAGTCGCCTCTGTTATTAAACGACCTGTGGCAGGCAAGACAGGAACGACTCCGACAGATGCTTGGCTAGTAGGTTATACACCAGAGCTTACTACTGCTGTTTGGGTGGGCTATGACAAGGATCGAAAACTTACCGTAGCAGAGGCACATCGGGCGGCACCCATCTTTGCGAGCTTTATTGAAAGCTCCTTATCTACCGTTCCACCAAAAATATTTTCCATGCCAGAAGGTGTCGTCAATGTTTTTATTGATCCAACCTCTGGAAAGCTTGCTGCTGCTACATGTCCTAACCGCAGAATAGAAACCTTACTCGTAGGTACAGTACCGACAGAGGTATGCGGTACGACCGTAAGTAGCAACGAAAAAGAAAATAAAGGATATGATGGTAACATTAAGGGTAATGATAAGAACAAACGTTCCTGGTTGGATGATTTGAAGCGCTGGTGGAAAGAATAACAGAACAACTTTTGTCCATTTTATGTGCAAAAAGTGAATTTTCTTTGAACAAACGACATATAATGTGTTATAGTGTTGTTAAAGAAAGCACTTACAAACACTGAATAGGAGTGTTTCATATGACAACCAAAACAGTTTCAATAAGCCAAGTAGGACCATCCAAATCCGATGTAAAGCGTTTAGTCCATGTAATGACCATTATTGCTTGGGGAGTTCTCACGATTGGTGTCCTGTTATGTCTCATCAACTTAAGTCACTTTAGTGATCAAAACATCGGCCTCATGGTCGGTATTGGATTTCTGATCGGCAGCGTTCATATTTATGTTATTGGTACAGCGATTGGTCTTGTGCATGCAAGGTTGCATGACAACAATAATGCTGATTCATACTCAGACGATATTAAATAATTGCTTAGCAAAATTCATTTATGTATGAGCTTTGACCCAAAGGGACGCCCCTAAAAACCTCTCTTCCTTCAAAATAGGAATGAGAGGTTTTTTGCCGTAATATAATTAACTATTGAGCAGCTATCCCTTCACAAAGGATTCCAGCACACCAGCAGCTCCAGCTACTGCAAGTACAAAGAGAATCGGATATACAATAGTAGGAATGAGAAAATAAGCAACTACGACAACAATGGCTGACCATATTCCTACACACCAGTAGCAAGTTAACAACCTTCGAAAAAAAGAACGTATAAATCCACCTTTTTCATTAATTACTGCTATAGTCTTGCCTTCTTCATTTGTCTCATAGTGCTCCTCCAAAAAAGGTTTGCGGAGGAATGATGTAATCTCATCAAATACAATAAGCCGAGTAAAGCGATAACTAGCGAGTATGAGCACAGCAAGCTCAAGCCATGACAGTTCATTGATCACTTTTCTTCACACCCCTTAAATACTCTAATCGCCCAACTATTAATAGGGATTTACTGCAGTGGATTAGCCTTTACTGAAACGTTGCCATGTACATACCTTATTAAATCAGTCAGTTGAGTTTCATCCTTATTTTATGAGCTCGACCGGTTCATTAGAATAACGATACGAGGTGAACAAAATGATTCATTTGATTCAAACACAAGCAGAGCTCAATTCCGTTATAGCGCAGTCCCACCACAAACCTACTATTATTTTCAAGCACAGTACCCGCTGTGGAACAAGCAGCTTCGTTCATGCACATATGCAACAGTTCGCCCAGCAAATACTTGCTGAGAGACTGCATATTGGAATGGTAATGGTTAGAGTTATTGAAGAAAGAGCACTTTCTAATGAAATTACTCGGCGTTTTTCCATCACTCATCAATCACCACAAGCTTTACTACTAAAAGGAGGTCAAGTCATCTGGCATGCCTCACATCGCCAAATTGAATCGACTGCAATAAGGCGTGTACTTGCGGTTTCTCAATAATCCAATAAGTTCCACTTATTATGAAATGAGGCAAAAGAACGACAACTGGAACATATCCGGTTGTCGTTCTTTTGTCTAAGTCGTGACCATTGTTTGTCGGAAAAAAGTCAAATTGTTTACGTAATTGTTAACCCCGAAGTAAATACAGTTTAAATCTGCTATGGTAGTCGTAAGCATATATTAATGAGGAGTGGAAACGTGATGAGACGTTATTATCGAGTGCTGGCAACCGCGTTCTTCCTAGCTATGATCTCCATACTTGCAGGCTGCAGCAGTGCAGACTACATGGTGCTTGATCCTAAAGGACCGATCGCTCAGTCTCAAAAAGATTTGATAATCATAACAACTTTGCTATGTGCCGTGATTATTGTTCCCGTCTTAATTTTGGCTGGGTTCATAGTCTGGCGCTACCGGGATCGTCCTAATCGCAAAGCAGCTTATACACCAAACTGGGAGCATAACACGAAGTTGGAAGTGACTTGGTGGGGTATACCAATCGTTATTATTATAATCCTTGCGGTGATTACGGTTGATTATACGTATAAGCTAGAGCCTTCTAAGGCAATCGCGTCAGACAAAGAACCAATAACCATTCAGGTCACGTCTATGGATTGGAAATGGCTATTTAAATACCCTGATGAGGATATTGCAACGGTTAACTACATTAAGATCCCAGAAGATGTTCCAATTCGTTTCAAAGTGACATCGGACACAGCGATGAACTCTTTCTGGATACCGCAGCTCGGCGGTCAAATCTACTCCATGTCAGGTATGGCAATGACTCTGCATTTGCAAGCTGACGAAAAAGGCAGCTA
The DNA here is from genome assembly GCF_022180385.2 of Paenibacillus sp. L3-i20. Taxonomy (GTDB): domain Bacteria; phylum Bacillota; class Bacilli; order Paenibacillales; family Paenibacillaceae; genus Pristimantibacillus. The sequence goes on along the minus strand of NZ_BQME02000001.1, from coordinate 2,272,007 downwards.
CTTCGGCTCAGGAGCCAACTTTAATGGAGAACATTTTGCACAAATGACATTCAAGACAGATGCTGTATCTCAAGAAGAATATGACGCATGGATTAAAGAAGTTAAAGGCAGTGCTCCTCCTCTCACAATGGAAGGATATGAAGAGCTAACTACTCCAGGTGCTTCTGACGTTCAACTCTTCTCAAGCTTCCCTGAAGGATTGTTCGATCATGTCGTAACTCAATATGTAGAAGAAGGCAGCACAGGCGCCCATGCTAATCATGGCGGCGGAACAACTGAGCCTACTAAAGAAGGTACTAAGAAAGAGACGGAAGAAAGCTCTAAAGAGGACACTAAAAAAGACTCTAAAGAGAACTCCGAAAATGCTAACAAAGACGAACATGCGGGGCATTAAGGTCACCGTAAACGAAAGGAGCAGACTTCATGTGGGATAAGATCAAAGATTTTTCATCCGAATTTTTCGTTACGGGCGACCCTCTCATACTCGGCGCTCAAGTATCCATCGGATTAACAATGGTAGCGATCGTATTCGCTTTAACCTTTTTCAAAAAATGGCGTTGGCTTTGGACAGAATGGCTAACATCCGTCGATCACAAGAAGATCGGTATTATGTATATCATTGCTTCCATCCTGATGCTATTCCGTGGTGGCGTAGATGCCTTGCTTATGCGTGTACAGCTCGCTGCACCACAGATGGAATTTCTAAATGCGGAGCATTACAATCAGATATTCACAACACATGGCGTAATCATGATCTTATTCATGGCGATGCCACTAATGTTCGGTTTATTTAATGTTATCGTGCCGCTTCAACTTGGTGCGCGTGACGTCGCATTCCCGTTCCTGAACTCTCTGAGCTTCTGGATGTTCTTCTTCGGGGCTATGCTATTCAACGTATCGTTTATTATCGGTGGTTCACCGGATGCCGGATGGCTCGCTTATCCACCGCTTTCCGGGCTGTCTGGTAGCCCTGGTCTTGGACAAGACTTCTATATTTGGGGTATACAAATATCAGGTATCGGCTCACTTGCTACAGGTATCAACTTTATCGTTACAATCCTGAAGATGAGAGCTCCTGGCATGAAGCTAATGCAGATGCCAATGTTTACATGGTCTACGTTATCTTCATGTATTACCATCTTATTCGCATTCCCTATCCTTACCGTAACATTGTTCCTACTATTCCTTGACCGCTACTTTGGTGCGCATTTCTTCACCTTGGACGGCGGCGGCAATCCGATGATGTATATAAATCTCATCTGGATGTGGGGACATCCTGAAGTTTATATCGTTATTCTACCTGCCTTTGGTATCTTCTCAGAGATCGTATCAACGTTTTCTAAGAAAAAACTATTCGGTTACAAATCAATGGTATTTGCACTTATGTCTATTAGTTTCTTCTCCTTCTTTACTTGGGCGCATCACTTCTTCACGATGGGCTCTGGCGCGAACGTCAATGCGTTCTTCGCCGTCACAACAATGTTGATCGCCATACCGACCGGTGTTAAAGTGTTCAACTGGATGTTTACGATGTATCGAGGTCGACTATCTTTCCCGACACCGATGTTGTGGACCGTCGCCTTTATCCCATGTTTCGTTATTGGGGGAATGACCGGGGTCATGCTGTCAGTAGCTCCAGCAGACTTCCAGTTCCATAACAGCTACTTCCTGATTGCGCATTTCCATCAGGTGCTTATCGGTGGTGTCGTATTTGGTTATTTCGCAGGACTTTACTACTGGTGGCCGAAGATGTTCGGTTTCAGGCTACATGAAGGCCTTGGCAAATGGGCTTTCTGGTTATGGAATATCGGTTTCTACGTCTGCTTCATGCCGCAATATGCACTTGGTCTCGACGGTATGACTCGACGTGTTAATGAATACAACTTTGATATGGGCTGGGAGCCGCTGAACATAATATCCACCGTAGGTGCATTTATTATGGGACTAGCGTTTATCTTCCAAGTGTGGCAGATTGCTCACAGCATCAAGTTCCTTAAAAAAGAAACATCTGGCGATGCTTGGGACGGCAGAACATTGGAGTGGTCGATCCCATCTCCTGCGCCAATGTACAACTTTGCACGAATTCCTCATGTAACAGGTCAAGATGATCTGTGGGAGAAGAAGCAGCGCAAACTTAATGGCGTAGCAGAAGCTCCTGAGGTTATAGCAGCAGAGCAAGCTCCGCTTGCGCCAATCCACATGCCTCGTAATTCCGGCATTCCGTTTATAATGTCCATGTGCTGGTTCGTGGCTGGTTTCGGATTTGTTTGGGATTGGAAGTGGATGATTATTCCTGGAATGATCGGTGTTGTAGTCTGCATGCTAGTTAGATCTTTCACTTACAATACGGATTACTATATTCCTGTCGATGAAGTTAAGCGGACAGAAGCCGCGGCAAGGGGGGCTCACTAATGGCACACGCAATTGGGAAAAAAGCAGGCGGTAAGGGGCATCCCCTTACGGCGGCACATGGCGCTCATGGCGGCGGCCATCAAGCAGATCATGGTGATCACGATCATCATGATCACCATGATCAAGAAGAACTAAAAACGTTTGGTTTCTGGCTATTTCTTATATCGGACGTTATTTTGTTCGGCGTTCTCTTCGCAACTTTTATCGTACTGCGCTTAAACACTGCAGGCGGACCAACAGGCGGAGATTTAATCGAGTTGCCAGGTATTATCGCTTCAACCTTCATCTTGCTAACAAGTAGCTTTACTAGCGGTATAGCTCTTCTAGAGATGAATCGTGGAAATAAAAAGGGCCTCATTAGATGGCTTATTATAACCGCATTACTTGGTGCATCATTTATATATCTAGAGGTATCGGAGTTTATCCACCTTGTACATGAAGGTGCAAATATTGGTACAAGTGCTTATTGGTCAGCTTTCTTTACACTTGTTGGTGCTCACGGATTGCACGTTTCACTTGGTCTTGTGTGGATGATGTCTATTATTATTCAAATTAGTCGCCGAGGTATCACACCAGTTACGAAACGTAAAGTTAACATTGTAAGCTTATACTGGCATTTCCTTGACGTTATTTGGATCTTCGTCTTCACAATCGTGTATTTGATGGGGGTGATGTAAGATGGCGAATCACAATCAAGTACAGGGCAATCACGGTCATGAAGGACATGATTCACATGGCGGCGGTCATAGCGGATCGATGAAATCATATGTTATCGGCTTCATCCTTTCCATTGTGCTAACGATCATCCCACTAGTCGCAGTAATGAATGATTTGTTCAATAAACAAGTTACAGTCGTATTGATTCTTGTTATGGCGATTATGCAATTTGCTGTACAACTCATATTCTTCATGCACATTCGAGATGAAGAAAAACCTCGCTATAACCTGATGACGCTTATCTTCGGACTCGTTATTTTGGTCACCATTGTAGCTGGTTCAATATGGATTATGAATAACAATGTAGTTGCAGGTTAATAAATTGAATCACATAAAGCTGCATCTGGTCTCTGTGACTGGATGCAGTTTTTTTGATGTTCTAAATGACTCATTACCCTAGTCAACTTTAGTTATAATTAAACCGCACCCTTCTTCTGGATCTCTCCCCATGAGATACTATTCGCATACTAACTGTGTCATAGAAATGGAGACATTAAACATGAAAATTCACTTAAGGGAATTACAACTACCGCAAGACTATAGTTCTCTAGCGGAATTATTAAATAAGGAAAACCCAGAACCTACTACAGCCGAGGCATTGAAAGAGGACGATGATAAGCTGTACGATGTTGGACATACATGGATGGACGAAAATGGTCTTTTGGCTGGTTATGATCGAACTCGGCGCGTCGCTGTGAACGACCATGGGCACATTGTCGGTTATCTTTATTCATGGCGAGCACCTTGGACGGAACCGGGATATTTATGCACTATCCTTCTAGTTGATGAGCAGTATCGTAAACAAGGTATTGGTACGCTACTACTCCAACATATGCTTAACTGGGCTAAGGATATTGGAGCAAATGCGTTTATGTCCACTGTTTGGGACGATCAACCCGAGGCATTGCAGTTTGCCACTCACCGTGGGTTTATTGTTGAACGCCATGCCTATCAATCAGTACTTAACCTAAAGAAAACTTACCTAGATGAAAATAGTATTTCTCCAGATGCATTACTCGCAAAGAACGGTCTGCGATTACTCACATTAGCCGAAGAACCAGGTGAAGACAGCGAACGAAAGCTCTATGAACTTTCTACAAAAACAAGCAGGGATATTCCAGGCTTTATCGGGGAAACTCCCAACTACTCGGATTGGTTGCAGTGGTATTTGAAGGTTCCAGGATTTACGCCTGAACTTGTTATTATTGCTGCCCATGGTGATGAGTTTGTAGGTATGACCAATGTTCTATATAACGAGCAATCTAATGGCATGTATCATGAGTATACGGGTGTTCACCGTGCGTATCGTGGCAAAAAGGTTGCTCGCGCCCTTAAACTTAAAGCCATTGAGCTTGGCAAGCTACGTGGTGCCGACTACATTCGTACCGATAACGATTCTTTGAATGAGCCGATACTGCGCATTAATAGATCGCTCGGATATACACCGCTTCGGGGCTCCTTCCGATTATTAGCACCGCTCTATACAGTAATTAAAGCGTCCGAAAGTCACTTCATACAGTCTGATGTTTTGTAACAAACTTATACATTCCTATATTTTAAAAAAAGAGGTCGTCTCAAGCAGTCCCATCTAATCTGGACTATTTGAACAACCTCTTAATTCGTTATTCGTTCCTTTGCTAATTCCACTGTTCTACGACTACATCCTGTGGGAGTACGACTATGAGTCTTGATCGTACGTAATCTGATCTAAATTCATTAGTAGAGTGCTCCATTGATCCAATCATAATATACATAGTAGAGCCTACGATGCTTGTTTTCATGATAGAATCACTGACATTGGACGCTGGTTCTACCGATCGATAAAGAATTTGTCCAAGCACTTGTACTTCTCTCGCATCTGCCTTCTCTATCTTTTCACCCCCACTTGATTGTACAACAACTTTGGTCACCTCTGCGGGCACACTCAGCTTCTCTGTCTCTACGAAAGCTGTTCGTTCAGTCATATTAAATCCCTGTTTTAATTCATCAAACAGTCCTGTTGACATTACAGATGCGAGCACAATGCTTCCCATTCCCATCACACCGACGAAGAAAATACTAATCCAATCATAACGTACAATCGTATTACGATTGCCCGTCATCTTAAGATGAATTAGCAACTCTGCCCCGAGCAATATGAAGATAATTGGAGCAATCCACATCAACATTTCATATGCTTCTGTTTCCTGCCATAATGAAACCGCAAACGCTGTACCGATCAACATTAGCGCAATCCCCATTGACAGCGACCCTACTCTCCACGTACGTACACGCACCCCTTCAGCAGGAACTCCTATTCCAGCTGTATTCGGTGAATTGGATTGCCTCATCGTATCTGTGCCATTCATGAACGTTCACTCCCTCTACGCTCACTTGATGTTGTTCCTGATTTATCTATGGAACCCCCACCCAGTATACTTTTGCCCCCAAATGCTAGACGCAGTCCCAATGCAATCATAACAAAGGCAATGACAGCCGTAGGGAGCATATATTTGAACGCTATATAATGTGATTGAATGTCCGGAAAATATCTAAAAATGATTTTCAACATAATACGATCAACGATAAAGTAAATACCGAAAACGAGAAGGCCCAATCCAAACCACCTTTGGTACGGAACAAACAAAGGTAATATTGGCTCGTCGCTCAATTTCTGACGTTCATAACGAGAGATTTGTCCAAGGGCATCAAAGAAAGCAAAACACCAGAACAACGGCAATAAGAACAAAAACAATGACAATCGTAAATTGTCCATAATATAGATCGCAAGCAAGAAGCCCGTCATAAGCTGAAGCCCTCTCTTTTGGAGACCCATATACAGATGCCCTGCACCCGGAAATATCGCTAGTGATATAGCGAGCACTTTATTTTTGTGTCCCGTAGCAATATGAGCTTCAATACCTTCGAATAATGAACGATCTTCTACAACTTCACCACGATGCTTGGCATCTACCAATGAAACGGCGTCGTACATGCCATAGACCCAAATAATTGGAAGTATAAGCAGGAAAACCAGAATTGCCCCCGAACCCATAACAGCACTCAGAAACACAATAATCGCAAACAAGCCAACAAACGAAATAAGAAAAGTAATACCTCGTTGCATGAGGCCTATACTCATATGCCCCAGACCCGGGATGATGGACAGAAGCATCGTCTTAGTTTTTACCTGCTGATGCTCATAGGATCTGCCTTGACCATATACTGTACCTTGCTGATAGTCACCTTGACTATAACCATTACCATTAAATCCTGTATTGTCGCCGCCATGTTGTTGATTATATGAAGCGGAGTCATTCCGCTGTGATGTACCCTTGGCAAGACCAGGTGCATTACCTGTAACTAAAGTTACAATCATGTCTAACATATTAACTATGCCACTTATCGCTGCAATAAAGAAAAGAACCACCGCAGCTTCTCCACCAATTGAATATTGGGGAAGAAGAAATAAAAACAACCCTATTGAGCCAAAAAAGCTTCCTCCATACAGTAGAAACCTAACTGGCCGTCCCAAGTAGGCATGCCCTGCACCAGGCAGAAATGAGAGTAAAAACGCAACCATTGGACTTTTGTGCATACGCATCATTCATTCCTTTCCTTATTTCAAGTAAAATGCTATTTGTTTGATTTATTTGAATCGCGAATCTTGCAATCCATCTATCCAATTGCTTGTGAGATTAAGCATTCGGTCTGACCATGTTGATCCTTCTTGCCGTTCCTCTTCTGCTACAAATGGCGGCCCTGTATCAACCTCGCCTTCCAGCGATTGAAGCTTGCCCGAGAAATCCGCCAACGCGCCCGATGCCAGTAGCAACAACGTTATAGATGCTGCTATCGTATAATGTGTCACGGGATGCTGCAGCCACGATCTGCGTTTTTTACTCGTAACATCCTGTATTCGCTCTGGCAGTAACCCGATGACCTTTTCCTCAAGTTGGTTCCAATCTGGTGAGGAGGATTCCGAATAGAAACTGGTTATATCCGGGTCCTCCAGTACTGCCATATACTGCATCAAACATTGTTCGCAGTCCAACAGCTCCTGATCGACTTGCTCCCGTTCTAGCTCATCAAGCCCATTTTGTATATACTTCTGTAGTTGTTCGATTGAAATATGTCCCGCTCCACCTTCATTCATTCGAAATCCTCCTTTCGCCAATGTTGTCTCATCCAACCTCTTGCTCGGTACAACTTCGACTCGACACTTTTGCGCTCTAGTCCCGTTTCAACAGCAATCTGCTCACAGCTTTTTTCTTCTATATAAAATGCAGTCACAACTTCACGGTAATTGTCCGGCAACTTACTAATTTGCGCTTGTATCATTTTAAGCTTTGCCCGTTGCATCGCAACAACCTCTGCCCCCGGTTTCGGAGACGCATCCAGCATTCCTTCTGCTTCAACTGCCGCATCTTGCCGATCAACCGATTGTTGTTCCATCAACTCTTCCGGTCTTCTGGCTCTGCTCCTCTTAAAATCAATAGCTCGATTTACAGCGATACGTGTAATCCACGTTTTCAGTCCATCCATTCGGTAATTCGGGAGGGAACGATATATTTTTAACAGCACTTCCTGTGTCACATCCTCCGCATCATGCGGCGAATGCAGCACAGCGTAGACGATTCTGTATATGTACGGACCATAAGCCTGCACGAACGGTCGATACTGCTCGGGCCCGCCGTCACGCACTGCTTTAATCCATGCTTCATCATGTATGTCGTTCTCCTCCCTTCCCGATTTAATAGACGTTGAGTAATGGGCAAACCCCTGCACTCTCTTAAAATAAATTCGTCTATGAACGTTATTTTTCTCCTAAAAAAGAGAGATGACCTAATTCAAACCCTTTTACAACCGCGCCGATACGCGTTTTCACTCCAAGTTTCCCGTTAATGGAGCTCAAGTGGTATTCAACTGTCCGCTTGCTAATAGCCAGTTCCTCTGAAATTTCTTTGTTCGTTTTCTCCTTCGCAAGCAATTGAAGCACTCCAAGCTCAGCAAAGGTCAATGCATCCGGTGATCGGTTAGCAGCACCTATACCTTCAGGAATAATAATATGACCAAGCATGCTTTGTTTAATCGCATTAATAATTTTGGTATAGGATGCCTGCTTCGACAGATAAGCATGTACGCCTATCCTATATGCTTTGTAGTAAAAATCCTCGTATGTGTAGCCCGATAATAAAATGATCTTGAGAGCGTTTCCGTAACGCTCCTTCAACTGCTGAGCAAGCTGAAAACCATCCATATGTGGGAGTGATATATCAAGTAACACGACATCCGGGCACACTCGCTCCATTTGGGCAATAAAGTCACGAGGATCTGTAAATGTGTGGAGCACTTCTATTCCAGGCTCGGCGTCAAGACGATATTTAAGCCCCTCTAATACGAGAGGATGATCATCAAGTAGATACACACGTATTGAATCATTCCTATTATCGTTCATAAGATCATCCTTCCTTCCTAAGAGGTAGCTTCAGCGTCACTGTCGTACCTTCGCCAAATATTGAATCGACATCAACGAGCCCTCCTAGATGTTCGATTTGGTCACAAACGGACAATAAACCAAATCCTTTACCGCCACTCAAATTATGCCGCAATGAAGTTTCGTTGGAAAATCCAATCCCATTATCAGAAACACAACAATAAATATGTTCATGCATCGACCAGACTCGGACATTCATTTCTGTTGCTTGTGCATGTTTAAATACATTAACGATAAGTTCACGTACAGCACGAAAAATATTAGCTTTAATAAACGCTGGAAACGTCTCCGGCGATGGAACGTCGTACTGTAGATGTATTGTAATCACATTTTCACGATTCATATCACGAATGAGCCAGCTCAACGCTTCTTGCAGATCTCCCCGATCCAATATATGCGGATACAAATGATCGCTTAAAGATCGAATGCTGCGCTGCGAATCGTGTAAACACTTCAACCACGCTGCCGCTCGTTCTGCTTCATATCGGCCTGTATCATGAAGTTCTTCAATATCACGGGACAAAAAAATTAAGTTTTGTAACAAATCATCATGTAAAAAGTATGAAATCCTTATCTTCTCGGCTTCGCGCGCTTCAATTAACATTTGGCTATAGTTACGAAAATAATGCACTTGATGTTCATGTCGCTTCATCTGCTCTTTGTTTTGCTCATATTCATAGTGGAGATGGAACATTTTTTTGGCATTGAGGAGCACCTTGGTCATTTCGATTCGAAATTTCTCAATCTTATTTAGCTCTATAGCAGTAAACAATGTGGCGTTCGCTTTGGCACCAAGACAGAGATAACCTAATTTTTCAGCGTTTGCTCCAAGTGACAACTCCACGACATAAGCATATTCATCATTGCTCTTCCAATCGTTATTATCTCTATCTAAAATCTGCTTATCTTCATAAATGCCAGATAGATGTACGATGGGCAGTGAGGGTTCATTTATATAGACAAGCACATGTCCTTGTAACGCCAGTTTATCATCCAGTACATGAGCAAACATGCTGAGAATATCACGAATATATTTCTTTTCTGTCAGTTGCAATGATAGTCGAAGCTTTTGGTTCTGAAGCCAATCTTCTTTACTGTCACTATGTCTCTTCAAACTCTGAAGCATCTTGCGGTAGACATATGTTATCATTCCGAACACTACACATAGGAGAAAAGCATAAAAGAAATTTCCCAGAGCCGAGGACAGCACAATCAAACTGAATGCCAAACTATAATAAATAATGTGGGCAACTAGCTTAGGATTATACCATTTCAATTCTAGCATTTGGCGACGGACGAGCAGAAATGTCAATGTGCAAATGATAGGGACTAGCCCAACGAAAGTATATTTGATGGACACAATAAAACCTGTCCACAGAAGATCAGGAATTGCATGCAGTAATAAATAAGGCAATAAGCTGATCAAAACGCTAATAAACAAAATAAACAACTGTTTCTTCTCAATCCGATCTAATTTGGCCCAATAAAATGCTGTTATGCCAGCCATAACAATAATTGTGGAAATTAACACAATGTTAAATACATCAGTCATCCACTGATATGATTTCCCTTTGAAAAAGAAGTAGTTGGCACAAATAGTGAAGCCGACTGAATAAATTTGATAACAAAGAAGCAAATATTGAAATTTGGAATGAATAGAGCGGAACGCAAATAACAAATAAAAGGAAAGCATGAAGTAAGTCAACCAAGTAATACCGTAAGGGAATAAGTAATAAGATAGCTGAACTTCATTCGAAAACATGGCGACCATACAAAAAGCAATTAACATATTAAGCAAAAAAAACTTACGGATAAGACTCGAATCCGGTTTCTTCTTAAAAGCATACCAACCGACACCTAGCAGAAACATTTCCATTAGAAAAGCAAATCCAATCTCAACCTTTTCACTTGTAGTCGGTTCGATCACAATGGTTTGTTGTAAACCTTGTTTATCTAGCAATGTTAGTCTTTTGACGTTCGTCAGCATCTTCTCATTATTTAATATAAACAGCCTCGGGTTAGGTGAGCCGTCAAAAAATAATATCCGATCGCCCGGCCTGATGTTCATATCTACGGTGATAGGCTCGTCTATAACAAAATCAACTATCCACTCGGAAGAAGCATTCTGCTCGACAAAAATACCCGTAGTAGGAGTCGTTAACGAACGAAACTGAATATACGAAGTCGTACATATACATAAAACGAGGCAACTATAAATGAACAAGCGACTAATCCGTTTATTATGGAGAAAACTTCGCATATATCTCAACCCTTCGGTGTGTTTATAATCCTTTTATTTCTCCACTAGTATATTTACTTTACAACTTTAGCGGGACTACGAACATCGTCATAGATCCACTGTACCACTTCCTCGCCTCATTTGGGCTTAACACTTACACCTGATACTATATTGGACAACATCGCTTTGGAAAAGTTCCCCAAGCTGCGGCAACTGCGAGCCCGCTCACGGATGGTTGAAGATGTTCTGCTCCGCGTGGATGATCAAGCTGAACTAGAAGAGATGGATGAAGTGGATGAAGAAGAGATCAATCGACATACAAGGAGAGCACCTAGCCAATTCGGAGATTTGCAGCGGCTTACGGCAAGTCCATTAACACAGTTGAAGCTTATTGATTGCCGACTGCGCGAACGCGGTGCTAATGATGAAATAGTGGAGTGTGTAATTCAACTAAAAACAATTCTTTTAGAAAGTATCGAGCATTTAAAACCAAAACAAGAAGAAGCATTTGCGACTACGGATGAATGGCGCTTTTATAATGCACTTTATTTCCCTTATATCATCGGGATAAAACCATACGGTTTGCGATATTCAGCTAGTAGATTAGATTCTTCTTCCCTTGAAGCATACCAGTGGTTTCGTACATATGTACCTGAACGAACCTATTATAATTGGCAAAATGCCGGTGCCAAGTTAGTCGCACTGATGCTGAAAGAAAAACTCCTCTCACATTTATCCGAACAGTGTGAAGCTCTGGCGAATATAGCTGCCGAGTCACTCCATAAGCCGCGTCAAGTTCCCTTTGAATTGGGGCCATTCCGCTTTAATACCGCTGGAGAGTTGTTTAACTTCGCAGTTGGACATGAAGCTGTTCATCTTGGTATCATATCTGGAATTAGTAAGGTGTCCCAAAAGCTATAGGCTTGAGGGACACCTCTTAACGCTTAAATGCAATCATCTGGTCCCAATGAATAAATGTATTTTTGCGCTCCCCTAGTTATTTAATTGCTTCTTGAAGCAAACGGTATAACATGGCAGCCACTTCTTGGTTTAATATATGCTCTTTTGCTCTGTAATCAGTCGGACCTGTAGACACTTGTACATCAGGCCCATGTAGCTGCTTACCTACTACATATTGAACCCCTGTGGATGCCCAAGATGAAACAGGTTCTTTAAGCTCTGCCTCCACCGGAGTGGCACCCATCAAAACGATTTTTACTAACCGCCACAAAATAGTCGCAGCCTGTTCACGAGTTAAAAGTTTTTCTGGCCCGAATGTACTGCCTGAGAATCCTTGGATGATGCCTATTTCAAGCGCTGTCTGAATTTCTTTCTCATATGGGCTGCCTTTTGTGTCCACAAACGTAGATGGCTGAGTCGAAATAGGATACGTGGATAACGGCATAATGAGTCCCAAAAACTGTCCTCTTGTCATCGCCTTTGCTGGCTCAAAGCTTCCTTCTGTGCTTTTGAGAACTCCAGCTTGAACCAAACCATAGATGTACTCTGCATAGGGATGCTCACTCGGCACATCAGTGAATTTCGGCAGCTCTGATTCAAGTACCCTCTGAGACCAACTGCCTGCCTTGTTGTAAGAGAAGTAACGAATATCCCCCCTCCAATCGACCTTAAATCCAGCAGCAATGCCCTCTTCATCGTAAAACAACATATCATCAGCCTGTCGCAAAATATGCTTTCCCGTCGGAGCTTCGACGATTAGTGTTCCATCTGTTGCCGTAATGTCATAACCCCATCCCGGCATACGCAAATCATTGTATTGACCCTCAAAGCGCATTAACTGCTCTTTAGTCGGAGCTGGGGTCATATAAACAGGCTTATCATCGCCGCTTTGAGGGAAATAACGGTTCATAAACTGTTCGATGAAAGGTTCACGAATATTACCTTTATCACTGTTGAACGCGATAAACATTCCTGTATTCTGATCGGGTAGCAGCCACAAATTTGCATGAAAGCCAGGTAAATCCCCACCTTTCTCTACGACGTTGTGACCGTTATAAGATTGTGGATAGATCGTTTCGAGACCGTAGCCTACACCTGGAATATCTGGGTGGATTGTAACGCTTCTATTCACCATCTCTTTCACCGAAGCTTCGGTGAGGATACGGTTACTGCTGAATTTGCCACCGTCCACCATCGCTAGTAAAAATTCAGCCATATCAGATCCGGTAGAAAACATACCGCCTGTTGGCATGTTATCGGGTACGTTGATCGTATGCTCAGCTTGCTTAAGTTCACCATCATAAGGAGTAGCGATTGCTTTTTTCACTTTTTCACTAAAAATTAGACTACTATTGCTCATACCCAATGGCTCAAGTAAATTTTTATTTAAATAACTATGATAGGAAAGGCCTGATACTTTCTCGATGATATATCCTTGTAGATCATATCCGAAGTTGTTGTAGTAGTACGCTTCACCAGGCTTTAATACGACTGTGGGCATCGTATCTTTCACATATTGTTCAAGTGAATATGACCTGGCTGGATTAGGGGCAGTCCCATTGTCAAAACCAGTTGTATGAGTTAGAAGATGCTTTAACGTGAGCGGATAACCTGTTTTATTCGGAATTTGAATATTCGGCAAGTATGTCTGCACATCTTTGTCTAAATCTACTTTGCCCTCTTCAGCCAGTTGCATAATACCTACTGCTGTTATTAACTTTGTTACTGATGCTATGCGGAACACCGTTTTATCTGGGTCCACTGGCTTCTTCGTAGCGATGTCAGCATATCCGTATCCCTCATTCAGCAGTATTTCTCCATCTTTGACGACTACGAGAACCGCACCTGCGAGTTGATCTGCTATTTCCTTTTGTTCAAAAAATTGCTTTGCGAATGTCTCTATCTCTGCCTTGTCTAGCTTGACGGCGGGCGGATTCGGTTTTGAATCCGCTGAGATTAGGGAAGATGGGATCATAAGAGCAGCGACGAGAATAAGTATCATTATTTTTTTCATGAGAGATCTCCTTTGGTTTAGTATAGTACCTCTTCATGCTAACACCGGAGGCTCAATCTGAAATCCGTAAGAGAGGGTTAAAAACGTGGAGGCTACGTATTTTTTTTGCGTGATCACGCAATTTGTTGGATTCAAAAAAGGGCAGTTCCTCATTTTAAAATAGATATTAAAAATTAGAAACTGCAAATAGCTCCGCTTCATTAAAGAAGCTGGAGCTAGCATGGTATATTCTATAATCATCTCAAAGTTGCATTCCGGATTCCAAAAAAGCGAATGACTCATCTAGAGTCTGGATGAAATCCGATTCAGGGTTCTCCGCGTAATACATCATGACAGACATACTGATGCCAATAAGGGCTCCTGCAAATGTTTGCACAGCTAAATCATCCTTCGATCGACCAACTCTATTCGCAAGCATTTCAGCAAATAGTTGCATCGTGTCTGTCAAATTGTTCATCGTCGCAGCTCTAAGTTCTGGTACAGCCATAATAAGTTGGTTTCTTTCTCGAAGTGTGGCGAACTCCAATTTGGAGAATTTTGTTAAGCTGGCTATCATTGCGCTACGCACAGCTTGAATTGCACTGAGATCGCTTGGCTGCGCTTCGAAAGCAGCAATGAGCATTGGATCATAGCTATCTTTAATGACTACATCCTCTTTAGTTGGAAAATATCTAAAAAAAGTGCTAGGCGATACTTCAGCCGCGTCTGCAATTTGTTCTATCGTTGTTGAGTTATATCCTCGTTCGCGGAAAAGTCTCATGGCATGCGATTGAATGGCTTCCATCGTTTTCGCTTTCTTACGTTCTCGCAAGCTCATCCTTTGTTCATTATCCGTCGACAACTTTGTCACTCCCTAAGTTGGTAACCCAGATTCCATTTTGCTATTTTTACTTGCCCGCTTCGGCAAATAAAGCAAGATGACTACGAATCCCAAAGCTGCTGAAGCCCCGCATACCCAAAGCATAACATCCATACCTTGAACAAAAGCATCGCGCACAGTATGGAGCAATATCGTTGAATCGGCTTGATGTGCAACACCCACACCAGCAGAGACGCTTCTCTCTACGACTTCAGCGGTTTCACTTGGCAATCCGTCCAACTCTAGTTTATCACGATAAACATTGCTTAGCACAGTACCTAATACCGCGACACCAATCGTTCCTCCAACTTGGCGAATCGTCATAATAAGCGCCGAGCCAACACCGCTTCTCTCTGCAGAAAGTGCACCTATTGCTGTATCCATTGAAGCAGGCAAAACAAACCCTATACCAAGACCTACTATCGCAATCCATATTGCAGCGAAGCTGTATGATGAGTCTAACCCTGTATTAGCTCCTAATGCATATCCTGCGGCAAGCAGCAGAAACCCTGCAATCATTATTGTACGATTACCTAATTTACGTGCAAGAAGCTCGGATACCTTTGCACCTACAAGCAGACCCCCCATAATAGGCAATAATTTCAACCCTGTATGAAAGGAATCTGATCCTTCTACCGCTTGAAAGTATTGCGGCATTACGAACAACAAACCAAACATAGCGAATGAAACGATGCCTGCTGCTGTAGATCCCCCAGTAAAGCTAGGTGAACGGAACAAAGAGAGATCGATAAGTGGATTTCGGGAGCGTCTTACCCACAGAATAAATAATAGAAGCATTAACAGTCCTGCACCGATAATGATCAAGGCAGAAGCATCGCCCCATCCTTCTTCCCCTGCTCTAATAACACCATACGTAATGCCGATCAAACCTAGGCTTGAAACTAGTACACCGATGAGGTCTATTTTAGGTCGAATTGCACTTCTTGATTCCTTAAGCAGGACAGATACGGCAATGAGCCCAATACAAATGATCGGTATATTAATCAGAAATACAGAACCCCACCAATAGTGATTTAACAGCCACCCGCCTACTATAGGACCAAGCGGAATACCAATCGCATTAGCCATTGTCCATATTCCAATTGCCTTCGGTCGCTCTTCCTCTGTGAACAATACAGGAATGATGGACATCGACAACGGAATGAGAAAGGCCGCTCCAAGCCCAAGTAAAGCACGTCCTGCAATTAACGCTGCTGCAGTATCCGCATAAGCACACACTAAAGAAGCAACACCAAACAATAGAAGTGCAATAAGCAACATCTTCTTCCGTCCGAATCGATCCCCAAGCAGCCCTGCTGGCAATAACGCAGCAGCCATAACTAGATTATAAGCATCGGCAAACCATTGTAATTGACCGTTCGTCGCATGCATGTCAGTCGCCAATATTGGAAGCGCCAAATTCAGAACAGTCAAATCTAGTCCCACCGTCAATAAGCTAAAGGCGAGTGCTCCTAGTACCCACCACTTGCGATTTTCTTTCCAGTTCATTACCTTTTCACTCCTTAATATTCCAATTTAATGATAGTCTATGTCATTTGAATGTTACTGTCAAATTAATTCTATTTATGGTTGTCCCTGTTATAAAAGCAAAAATAGCCATTCTCCTATGAGAACAGCCCATTTAACATTAAACATGAAGATTTATAGCATTCCATCGAATGAATTAACAGGAAATTCTATTTTTATGGTTGATTATTGATTTTGATTTAATGATACATGAAAGTTTCATGAAAAATTCATCTTTATGGTTGATTGATTTTAAATAAAATGATATCGTTATATTAATTAAAAGTAATTAAATGCCATTTTTAATGATGTGTACTTTAAACCGCTTGAATGCAAAACTATAGGGCCACGATGTATACATGATGCCCGTCAGTAACAGCGGAATATCTATGTATGTAGAGTAACCTTCCTCCATTTTGAGATTGGTTACTTTTTATTTTGTATAAAAGAGCAGATGAACCGAAGATTATACCTAGTTAAAGAGGGGGAATCACCATGTCAATTGTACATTCACTGAAATTGAAAAATGTAAAGCTTCGAACAAAAATTATTATTGTATTGTCTATCCCAACTCTTGCTCTTATCCTCACAACAGCAATAACCTTTAGCATTATGAAGGTTTTAACTGCAGACAAATCGCAAATTTACTCCAGCGCAAATCTTTCCATGAATGCAGATAGAGATATGTATCAGGCTTACTCAGCCGTTCAAAGTCTTCTCATATTTGATACGCAAAGCAATGAATTCAAACAATCAAAAGAAGACTTCTTAGAAAATGTACAGCAAGTCAATGAAAGAATAGCAACCGTTAAAGAGCTAGTACATAACATTAAGGAACTTGAAACCTATCAACATAGCGGGGCAACGAATAAAATAGATGAACCGATTACTCAATTTCAAAAGGATTTTGGATCATGGGTAACGCTCTCTACTTCCATCATCGAAGAGAAGGAAGCATCATCAAATGAGTTGAGCTTACAACCAATCGTACTTACTTTAAATAAGCTAACTGATTCCTATACAATCGCAAGAGATGAACTAAATGAGATCGGTGAAATTAATACTCAATATGTAGAATCACGTATTGTAGCCGACGAAAAAATAATAAAATCGTCAAAAAAGTCCCTTATGATCACCGTTTCAGTTGCAATTGTAATCGTAATTGTGTTAAGTATCATTCTCATCCGAGTCATCACCCGACCAATTAATAAACTAGTTGCGGATATGAATCAACTCTCCCAGGGAGACTTTACGATTAAAACTAACAACTATGATGGGAAAGATGAAATTGGGCAACTTATGCAAGCCGTTAACAGCATGGTAATTAGTTTGAAAGACCTCTTTCGAAAAGCAAACGACACCTCCACGCATGTTGCTTGGTCATCAAAACAATTAACTGCAAGTACACAACAAACTGTACAGGCAACAAATCAAATTACGATGACTCTTCAGGACATAGCCAGCGGAGCAGAGACGCAAGGTGCAGGTGCAGAAGAAAGCGCACGAGCAATGAAAGAAATTTCTATAGGCATCCAAAGAGTGGCCGAGACAACATCCTCCGTATCAGATGCAGCCTTAGAAACACAAAAAGAGGCGAACCAAGGAAATGAATCGATCCAAAAAGTAATTCAACAAATGAATGAAATACATCGATCAACAAATGACTCTGCTTATGTTATTAGACAATTAGGAGAACGATCAAGCGAGATAGGCAAGATTGTTGAGGTTATTACAGGAATAGCTAATCAAACGAATTTATTAGCACTCAATGCTGCTATTGAAGCTGCTCGTGCAGGTGAACATGGGAGAGGATTTGCCGTTGTCGCCAGTGAAGTAAAAAAACTTGCTGAGCAGTCAAAGAACTCTTCTGAACAAATCTCGCATTTAATACAACTCATCCAAAAAGATACACTACGAGCAGTAGAAGCGATGGAAAAAGGCACACAAGATGTAAAGATGGGAATGGATGTTGTGCAAGAAACTGGGGAAGGCTTCCGAGTCATCCTAAAATCAGTAGAAGAGGTAGTAGCGGATATTCAAGAAGTGTCAGCTGTTTCTGAGCAAATGTCAGCCAGCGTGGAGCAGGTTTATACATCCATCGAGCATATGGCTAACTTCGCCGTACGCTCCGCATCCAGTACCCAAAGCGCAGCAGCAGCTTCCGAAGAGCAATTAGCTACAATCGAGGAAATCACCTCTTCAGCTGCTTCACTGACTAGTATGGCGGATGAGTTACGAGTCCTTGTAGGTAAGTTTAAGTTATAACGGCATTTCACTCCTTTCATACAAATCTATTCTTCAACGTAAAAAAGAGAAAGCTGCCGTTTCCGGCAGCTTTCTCTTTTTTAAATCAACTGTTATCCACCGAGTGCATCTTTAAGTTCCGCTGGCGAACGGTCCCACCATTCCGCATTATGTTCAATAAGCAGCTTGCGTAATGCAGCCTGCTCGGTCTCACCCAGATTGTCCAGCATGTATTTACGCTTAATTGCATAATCTAGTCGGTTAACATGATCGGCAAGAATTTTCCAACCGCGCTTCGCTTCTGTATCAACGAGCATCTCACAAGATGTTACTCCCGCATAAAATGAACCTTCCTCGTTACGGTCAACAGCTACCCAAACAATCCAGCATTGTCTCCCATTCGGTGTATCTTCCTTATTAGGAGTAAATTTAATACCGCGCTCCACTTTACTCTTCGCATGCATAATACCTACATCAATGTAAGCAACACCTTCGTCAATCATTACACAAGCTACATCACTTAGATCGATTGATCCTGCACCAAAGCCTTTATGTTTCTTGCTGCTCACTACGTTGAGCGTCAAGGATTTTTTCTCTTTCACTTCCGGTTGTGCTGGTACGTTCTGCTCTTCTGTCATCTTCACTCCACCTTCCCCATACAATAATTCCATTTTAGCTAATAATCTTGGAATTGCAAACATATACATGCTGTAGATGCTTGTCAACGGGAGGGAAACGTTCAATGACCCCACGTAATGTCAAACGAATTTTATTTAGTTTATTCGCCGCCGTATTGCTTATTTTGTCGGTGAATTATGGCTTCGGGAACGCTTGGCAATCTCAATTTACATATGCTTTCGCCCCTGCCGCCAAAGCTATGCTGCCTACACTGCCTGCCCCAAATTCGGCCAAGCCGCAAGTTGTCCAGCAGCCGGATACGGTTGTGCCTGCTAACCCTAAGCCACTAAGCAAGTGGGTAGTGGAATATCACATCAACGTCTCGCTCCGTGACGACGGTCAGCATCTAGACGGTACACAAGATGTGACTTGGACTAATCCAGGTAAAAAAGCCGTGTCCGAGCTTTACTTCCACCTCTATCCGAACGCATTCCAATCTCCCAAAACGACCTTCATGATGGAATCGGGTGGAAAGCTGCGACACGATAAAGCGACGCCTAACAGCAGAAGCCATCTCAAGCTCCTTACCTTACAAACGTTAGAAGGGGAAAGCTTACTACCACGCTTGCAGTATACACAACCAGATGACGGGAACAAAAGCGATTTTACACTCGCTAGACTTCGTCTGCCTGAAGCAGTTGCTCCTGGCAAATCCGTTACACTTCGAATGAGCTTTGAAGTAAAAATGCCTGAAGTATTCGCTCGTATGGGCTATTCTGGTGATTTCGTTATGGCCGGACAGTGGTTCCCGAAACTTGCCGTATATGAAACCGTCGGTATGAGGGGACGGGCCTCTGAGGGTTGGAATGTTCATCAGTACCATGGGAATTCAGAGTTTTACAGCGATTTCGGTATCTATAGCGTAGCTATTCGTGTTCCCGAATCTTATACGGTCGCAGCAACTGGCTTCCAAACTAAGCCCACTGTCAGCGAAAATGGGACCAATCTGTTTCAATTTTATGCGGAGGATGTTCATGACTTTGCATGGTCTGCTTCACCTAACTTCATCTATGAGGAAGCAGCCTTCTCTGACAAGGGAGTTCCCGGTGTCCGTATCAAGCTCTATTTGGACCCCCTGCACGCCCATCTTAAAGACCGATACATGCATGCCGCCAAATCAGCTCTAGCCAATTATTCGAAATGGTATGGCTCTTATCCATACAATACGTTGTCGATAGTCGTTCCTCCAAAGGGTGCTAACGGCGCCGGAGGCATGGAATATCCAACATTAGTAACATCATTTGCCGCTGAGAAGGAAAATCCAGGATATGATCTGGAGCGAACCGTCGTCCATGAGATTGGGCATCAATTTTGGTACGGAATGGTCGCCTCCAATGAATTTGAAGAAGCATGGTTGGATGAAGGCTTTACATCCTACGCCGAAGACAAAGTGATGGAAGCTGCCTATGGGGTAACATCTAATCTTCGAATGGAAGCCAGTTACATGACCCATCCAGCACCTCTCAAGCAACCTTCGTGGGTGTACGCAAACCATAAGCAATATGCAGAAAACGTTTATATGCGCGCTAAGTTGGTACTTGTCGACATCGAAAACAAAGTCGGAGATGCTGTGATGGGTAAGATTATGCGTACTTACTTCCAGAAGTATAAATTCAAACATCCTACTACAGCCGATTTCCAACGTATCGTGGAATATGTGACTAAGGCAAAGTGGACGGAATACTTTAATCAATTCGTCTATAGCAATGAGATGGCTGACTTCTCGGTGGATGCCATCCAAGTAAAAGCGACAAATAATGATGATACAAAGCAATATGAATCCAACATTTTGATCAAAAAAAATGGCGGCTCGAACGGGCCTATACCGATTCTATTTAAGTTTACAGATGGTTCAACGATTAGCAAAGTGTGGTTAGGCGATGAAGCTCATATTCAGTATACAGAAGTAACAAATTCGCCGCTGCAATGGGTTTCCGTGGACCCTGATCATACAAACGTGCTGGATAACAAGCTGATTAACAACTATATGCTGGCAGAAATCCCTCATGAATCACGTACTCGCTGGAGTCTCGGTGTAACGAAGTTTATTGAAGGTCTCCTTGGAGCATTAGGCTGGTAAAAACCAAAAATTCGTAACAACGGGGTGATATCGATGAAAGCTCATATGCGGCAAGGCTGGAGAATAACATTTAAACACTTTTACTTCGTACTGCTCTTATTTCTCTATCAATTCATTTGGGGGTTTTTCTTATATCGCATCATAGACAACACAGTATCACCACTACTGAGGCGATTCCCGTCCGCTTCTACAACAGATCATGCCGTACAAATCTTTATGACAGAGGCACAGTTTCAATTGTTTAAAACTGATTTAATTGCACCATACATATGGCTAATCGGCGGGTTATTTATCGCAAGAATGCTGCTAACTCCACTATTTAATGCCGGTTTCTTCTACTCTATGCATCAACAGACGAGAGACGCCGGAAGTACACGCTTCCTAGAAGGCGTTCGAAAGACATGGAAGCCCGTCATGCTGCTCTATTGGATTCAATCTATTCTCGTACTCGCTCCAGCTTGGTGGCTCATACCAAAGGCACTTCATATCTTTCTTAGAAGCAGCAGTGTTCCTGAGTTGCTAACTACTATTGTGCCAGGGGCACTCATCTGGATTGTTTGGGGAGGGCTACTTCATTTATTGTTCCTTGCAATGCAATTCGGCGCTGTTTCTGGTGACGGGATATTGGGCTCCTTGTGGCATTCCATCAAGCGATTCGCCCCTTATGCTGCCATCTCTTTGTTAATGTGGGGAATAGCCGCTCTGCTCGGCCTTGCCGTGACAAGCGTCTCCATGTTGTGGGCGGGCCTGTTCGCTCTCATCTTGCACCAAAGCTATCCATTCATCCAAACTTTACTGCGCGTTTGGACCATCGCAACGCAATACAACTACTTAAAGTCAGAAACATAATTTTCTCATCCACTTAATCAGTCGTATAGACGGAGCAAAAGGCTGCCTTTAAGGTTCATTAAACCTTGAAAGCAGCCTTCCTATTGTCATTCCTATTGACCGTTTATTTAATTGCTCACAGCTTAATAATGCCTGCGTAATAAAGAAGTACAAGCAGGACCAAGACTGGAGAAACAAACTTCAACATAAATATCCATACCTTCAACCATCCTGAGGATAAGCCCGATTCCTTCGCTGCGCCTTCCCACCTATACGCAACAAAAATTGTTATAAGCAAACCGCCAATTGGCAATATGATGTTGGAACATACAAAATCAACCCAATCGAACAGCGATTTACCACCAATCATAAGCCAGTCCACCTTACCTCCAAGCGAGATGGATAAAGGTACACCTGCGAAGAAGCAAATAGTACTAACAACAATGACAGACTTGAAACGGCTCCATTTGAATTGATCTCGGACGAAGGCAACGGAAACTTCCAGTACTGATACTGCAGAAGTAATTGCTGCAAACGCCAGCAAAACAAAAAACAATCCGCCGAACAATGCACCAAACGGCATGGCAGAGAACGCTGCAGGCAGCGCAACAAACACAAGTCCTGCACCTTCCGTTGGCGCAATACCAAACACAAATATCGTTGGGAAAATAATTAACCCTGCGAGCAGCGCATACAATACGTTGCCGACACCAACCGCTACGGTCGCTGTACCTAATGATTGATTTTTTTCCACGTAAGCGCCGTAAGTTACCATCGTCCCCATTCCAAGAGACATCGAGAAAAAGGCTTGTCCAAGTGCTACAAGCGCAGATTCCGCCGTTAGCTTACTAAAGTCAGGTTTTAGGAAAAACGATACCCCTTTGCTAGCGCCGTCCAGCGATAATGCTTGAATGGCAAGGAGAACGAGCAATATGACTAAACCAGGTACAATCAGTTTATTGAACTTCTCTATACCTGCTGATACACCACGGATCAAAACAAATGCTGTAATCAACATAACAACAAGCTGCCAGCCAATTGGCGTCCAGCCACCAATAAACTGTGCAAACACGCCCGCAAAATCATCTTTTGAGAACAGGTTCCCCGTAAAGGATAACAAGGCATAATGAAGGGTCCATCCTGCAACTACACCATAAAATGACATGACGAGAAATGAACCTATTACCGTTAAAAATCCAACAGCGCCCCAGCCCTTACTCCCGCTCAGCTTCGTTAATGAAGATGAAGCACTCCCACGGCCTCCCCGACCAACAGTCAGTTCGGCAAGCAGTACTGGCAAACCAACTAGCAGCAAACAGAGTATAAATAGTAAGAAAAAGGCTGCGCCACCATACAAACCTGTCACATAGGGGAATTTCCACATACTACCTAAGCCGACTGAACTGCCAATAGCGGCCATAATAAATCCTTTTGAGGTAAAACGTTCCGTATTCTTACTTGAACTCATAAAAAAACCACCTATCCGTGAAATCATCACCAATGGGTAGTATGACCATTTCTATAAAATAATCGTTATCGAGTCTACCCATCCTGTCATGCAGCGAGTTTCCTTAGCCGCAAATAATCACTTACCATTGCTAATCTCCACGGAATAATCATTCCGAGTGCTAATAAATAAAAAATCGCCCCTGTCTGTGGAATTGTCACATAATGCTCTACCACGCGATGCAGCATGATTCTAAGCAGGAACATAACAATAATAATAGCTACGAAGGCTTTCGACCGTCGTACAAATATAGCTGTGTCCACCCTCTCTAGTCTAGTCGTCACAATAAGTGGAAATGCGAATAGAAGCAGCCCTGTACCAAAGGCTGATACTCCCCACAACCACGGAATATGTGTCATAGGAAATGCAAACATAATAAAACCAGTAGCCATACCCAGTGGTGGAATAACAATTTTTTTTAGCGTTGTCGGCTGATTACCTGCGCGAATACGAACAATAATGAGACATAGCCCCATTATAATCGAAACCGAAATAGCTCCTAATTGTAAGATTGGATTGGTCCACTGCATCCGAAGAACCTCCGTAATCAAAATGTGTAATAGCTACTAGCCTAATTTGCATGTACTCTAGTTTACCGTTATAAACGGTTTAATTTCAAGCAAAACAAAGAAGCCCCTCCTTACAATGACTAATAAGGAGGGGCTTCACCACAAATGATAACATATTTAGAAATTATGGTTTATCCTTTCGGGATAAACTCACGAATATCTACATCAAGCTCTTCGGACAACTTCGTACCGAGTGTCCGATCGGCACGGAAGAAATTACAGAGTGCACGAAGCCGTATATCATCGTTCGTTGCACGAAGCTCATTAACCAAATTCGTCACTAGATTTTCTTGTTGCTCCTCAGGCAATGAACGGTAGCGCTCCCCTGCTTGAGTGAAGTCATCTGTTTTATCAATCTTTTGCCGACCTGCGCCGCCAAGAATGGTTGAATAGGAATCGTTGTGATCCGGTGACTCCTTCGGACTGTCAGATGCACTATTGGGTTCGTAATTGACCGATGATGGATCCGCATGCATTGTCATTGCTCCGTCGCGCTGATGATTGCGAACAGGCGCATAAGGGCAGTTCACGGGGATGTTCAAGTAGTTGGCTCCCAAACGATAACGCTGCGTGTCGGGATATGAAAATAACCGGCCTTGAAGCAGCTTATCTTCAGATGGCTCAATGCCTGCTACTAACACGCCCGGTGAAAATGCTGACTGCTCTACTTCAGCGAAGTAATTGACAGGATTGCGGTTCAGCGTCATCGTACCGACTTTATTCAGCGGATACATATCTTCCGGCCAAATCTTAGTAGGGTCTAGTGGATCGAATGCATAACGATCGACATGCTCTCGCGGCATTAATTGCACGTGCAGCTCCCATTCTGGGAAGTTGCCAAGTTCGATTGCATCGTATAAATCACGAGTAGCATGATTGAAATCCTTTGCCTGCATTTGAGATGCCTCTTCGGCAGTGAAGTTGCGAACGCCTTGCAGCGACTTCCATGTATATTTTACATACGTCTGCTTGCCTGCATCGTTAATCCACTTAAATGCATGAACACCAAAGCCGTCCATTTCACGATAGGATGCTGGCGTACCGTCGTCAGAAAACAGCCAAGTAAGCATATGTGTGGATTCTGGCGTCAACGTCATAAAGTCCCAATAACGAGCAGGGTCTTGAATATTCGTATGTGGAGCTGGCTTAAGTGAATGTACCATATCCGGGAATTTCATTGCATCACGAATGAAAAATACTGGCAAATGGTTGCCGACTAAATCATAATTACCTTCCTGTGTGTAAAACTTTACTGCAAAACCTCTAGGATCACGTACCGTCTCAGGGGAGCCAGTACCATTAATAACAGTGGAGAAACGTACAAACACTGGTGTTTCCGTTCCTGCTTCACCGAGAAATAAAGCTTTTGTATGTTCCGTCATACTATTTTCTGTACGGAAAACACCATGTGCACCTGCTCCTCTAGCATGAACGACACGTTCTGGAATGCGCTCACGGTCGAAATGAGCGATCTTCTCCAGCAAATGATAATCTTCCAATAAAGTCGGTCCGCGCTGGCCTGCTGTACGAGAGCTCTGATTATTGCCTACAGGAGTACCTTGATTAGTCGTCAAACGATTATTCATAAATAACACCTCATTAGTTTTATATATTTAGACTTGATCTAAATCTTTATACTAATTGTATCGTCACGCTGTCCATATGTCATGAACACATGATGAATGGTAGATGAATATTAAATGAACGATTAAGACGCACAGAACGGTATTAATGAGCTGAATCATCCGCGAGTCGATAACCAGCTCCACGGACGGTAACAATGTATTTGGGCGAAATTGCACTATCCTTAAGCTTCTTACGAAGACTCTTAATATGAACATCTACAACATTGCTGCTGCCATAAAACTGAAGTCCCCAAACCGTGTCCAGTAGAGATTCCCGCGATAGAACAGAACCATCCGAAGCAATAAAGTGGAGCAATAGATCATATTCTGTCTTCGTCAAATCTACACGTACATTTCCTTGCGTTACTTTCATTTTGCGCAAATCAATTTCAATGTCTTTAAACATTTTTATATCGTCAAGACCTAGCAATCCCTGTGAAGTTGAGCGGCTTTCCAACATTCGGTTAATAAGCTCCAGCGCCTCCTCAGGTTTCGCAGGCCAAACAAGCAGCTGAGCACCCGATAATTCCTCTTCTCCGCATGTTTCATACGATTGTTTATCCATAAGTACAAGTACGGGAACACCATATCCTTCGGCGGCCTTCAATAATTCTTCGCCACCTCTTAACGTCTGACCCGCTTTAGGGTGAGCGATAGGTAAAGCATCATATACTAATAGTTCGGGCTGCAAAGCTGGCAACATACTTTTGTTGAAATCATGAAGAGAGAATACATCAAAACATTCCGTCGATAACATAACTAGCAAGCTGCGAACCCGATCTGGCAAGGGGCTAATGATCATGACCCGCTTCGTTAGGGAGCAAATAACGCCTTCGTTCGTATCTACTATTGGGTCTTGTTCGTACATGTCTCACATACCCCTTCCAGCACAACTTGTGCATGCTCGATCCGATAGTTCGTTTCCTTTGCTACAGCTGTAATCCAATCCGACGGCACTTCAATCAGCACCTCATCCACTCGACCACATTTCGTACATACGATATGCTGATGTTCATCTGTTCTAGCATCATAGCGGCTAATCGCCTCCCCTAGCTTCAGCTCACGAATCAACCCAACATCTCTCAAGTAGCGCAATGAATTATATACGGTTCCATATGCGAAGTTATAACCTCGCCCCCGAAGTCTATCGATGACATCAGCTGCCGTAGGATGATCGTATGCTTCCTTTACAACTTCGAAGATGGCTTTCCTCTGTATAGTTAAGTTTATTTTGCTCATGACTGCTTCATGCCGCCTTATCCTATGATTTTAGACTAAGTATAAATATAATTATATATACCGTCAATCCATTCACTTGTGATTTCCGCGCTACAACTAACATAATAGCAGTTTGTTTTTAAGTTCTACTCTTAACAAATTTTAATTATCTGAATATTTACAATATTAAAATAATAGTATATACTGAGCTTAACTTAATCGAGAGGGGATAGACCAATGCAGTGAGTTAGCGAAGCGTGTCCTACTACAATAAGGAAGGAGCAACAAGCAAAAGAGGACATGTGGGAATCCATCGAACAGACTACTAAAATAAGTAATCCAAAGATATCTAATAGTCTAATCAAAGACTAAGAGATTAGATACTTATCGAAAGGATAAAGCGATTAATAATATGCTATGGAAGCCAAAGATTGGAGAGTTTGAATAAATTGAATAGTTGTTCATCAGAAACATAAAGGGATTCCGGTTATCATAGATAAGCGGGATCCCTTTAAACTTGTTCGTTATAGAATTGGGCTAAGCAATCTGGAGATTGACTCTCTGAACCGATTAAACAAGGGACGATTAGCATAGTCCTCTACTGTGAGCTGACGCGAATAGGTGACATCCCCTTCAAAAATGGTCATTAGCTGCGTAGCCGTTTTAGTGTCATAAATAAATGCATTCATCTCGAAATTTAGTTTAAAGCTTCGGATATCCAGATTCGTTGTTCCGACAGAGGCAATTTTACTATCTACCACTAACGTCTTCGCATGGAGAAATCCTCGTTCATATAAGAAGATCTGAACACCGCTTGCTAACATTTCCCCCAAATAAGAATGCGTCGCCCAATAAACAAAGAAATGATCTGGTTTGCTCGGTAGCATAATTCGCACATTGACTCCCGACAGTGCAGCAATTCGAAGGGCTGTCATAAGGCTCTCATCCGGTACGAAATAAGGCGTTTGCAAACAAATTGATTCTTTAGCGGAATAAATCATTTTGATATAAGCATTTTTGATCTCTTGATATTCCGTATCGGGGCCACTTGCAACGAGCTGCATCCCAATGTTACCTTTTCTCTCCACCGTCTCAGGAAAATACGTTTCACTGAGTTCCAATCTACCACTCGATGCCAAATTCCAATCCATAAGGAACTGTGCTTGCATCTGCAGGACAGCACCGCCTACTACCTTTAGATGGGTGTCCCTCCACTCGCCGAAGTTTTTGTTCAATCCCAAGTACTCATCACCAATATTAAAGCCGCCAATGTAGCCAACCTTGCCATCAATGATAACGAGCTTACGGTGATTCCGATAATTGACCTTCAAATTAACGTAAGGAATGCGAGAAGGGAAAAAGGCAGTCTCCATCCCCCCAGCAGCACGAAGCTCGCTAAAGTACCGTTTAGGCAGTTGTGAGCTTCCAATATGATCATATAAGAAACGTACCTCTATCCCTTGAGCAGCTTTCTTCGCTAGCGCTTTAACTAATCTTCGTCCCAGAACATCATCTCGTACAATATAATAAACAAGATGTATGTGATGCTCCGCTGCTTCGATATCTCTTATTAGAGAATCAAATTTTTGGTTACCCTCGGTAAAAATATCGACCGAGTTGTTATTCGTATAGAGTGCATATCCTGTAGTTAAGTTCATGTAGATCATATCTTGATACATCGCATGCTCGCTATTGGCTGAGAGCAGTTTTCTTTCGATCACTTGCTGCTTCTGTTTATCAAGTGTGTCTTCAATAATAAGCTGATTGTCACCAAGCAGCTTATTCAGTTGCCTTCTTCGCACCCTTTGTCCCAATACAAGATACAATATGAATCCCAACACAGGAATAAAAAAGAGAATCATAAGCCATGCCCACGTAGACGTTGCATTACGACGTTCTAAAAAAATAACGGTTATTGCAAGAAAAATATTTAATAACATGATAATCAAAGATATATTCTGGAGCATACTCATTCGGCTCTTCAACCCCCGCAATTGGTAACGATCATTACATAATGTCTTAGTATAAAAGTGACTCCCGATTGTCCATCCTATGGATAAGGGGGTGATCATCAATGGCAAAGGACGTACTTTGTGAAGTAAGCTCTTGCAAATTTTGGGCAACAGGCAATAATTGCGGCGCTTCTTCGATCTATGTTGTAAGTAATCGCGGCAAGCAAGCTAGCCAGTCCGAAGAAACAGATTGCAAAACGTTCGAATCAAAGATCTAAAGGCAAGACCTAAGAGAATGCATGCGGCGTGGTGCGAACTCTTTGCTATCACCTTAAGTGATTGCATAAGGCCAACATACGCCGCTGCTACATTTCATCTATTTTACTACTATTGCAGTCATCTCATACCATGTATAGTCTTCCCATGACCTCTAAATAAGAAGCCTTATTAGTTATTCACAGGCACAGCGTCATAATATTCTTCTAACGTCTGATCGTTTGCAACAAGCTCCTCTGCAACTGATGTACCAACATAACGGAGATGCCATGGCTCGTATTGATAACCAGTAATCTTGTCCTTGCCTTCTGGATACCGAATGATGAATCCATACGTAGCTGCGTTCATCTTCAACCAATCCGCTTCCTTCGTCTCACCAAAACAATCCGCTGCAGCACACTTGCCGTCACTGCTCGTCACATCGACCGCTAAACCAGTCTCGTGCTCGCTTGTCCCAGGCAGCGCACTGTACGTTCTTGCTTTCTCATAACCATCACGCTTCACATAGCGATCAAACAGTTTTTTCTGGGTCTCATGTGAACGATATGCAGATACACCCGCCAAATAGATCTTAGCATCTTCCGCACCACTGAATAGCTTCTCCAGCGCCTCCGCTGCTTCCTGACGCATTTTCCGTTTTTCAATTTTCTCAGAAAAGATGAATCGAACGTCTGGGTATACGAGATCCGTTGGATTATAGTCCTCCGGCAACTTATTAAAAGGATTAACAAGCGAAGCTACGTTCTCCGGCTCAGCAACTACACCCATAGCGCCATCTTCACCCTTTGATATACCAACAACCTCGACAGTCGAACCTGTATTGATAGGTTTGTCCGTACTTTCGGGTTTATCCGTACTTTCAGGTTTATCCGTACTTTCCGGCTTATCAGTAATCTCAGGCTTGTCCACATTGGACTCATCGTTACCCTCAGTAGGCTGTGGAGTTTCCTCACCCTCTACTTGACCGCCTTGCTGACCAGTACTTTCCTTCGCTCCATCAGCAAGCTTAGGCGGCTCTGAGAGTGTCGGCGACTGTTCGATCCAGCCAATATCTTTAGCGAAGTTAAACCCAATAAAAACGGTCAAACCCACTATACCTACTACCAATAATAATCTTCTTTTTTTCATAAAACAGTTCCCCCTATCAATTTCAAGACATACATATAGACGTTGGCAGCATCACTTTTTAATCAACTCTGAGCAGGAAAAAAACAACAAATTTGTTAAGGTCCGTTTTGCCTTTTGACAATTGGCTGTAAAAAGGAGCATAATAATAAAGAAATTGCAGTAAATATTTATACTATTAGAAAGCAACTGGCTAGCTCTAAGAGAAGGCCTGTTTCTGCTGTGAAAGGTAGGGTCATTGTGTCATTTTTAAAAAATAAAATGCTAGTCAGCACTCGTCCCATCTTAATTTTCTCATTCATCATGTTAATTAAAAGCTATTTGGCGTGGATGGTCATCTTCGAAAATGGAACGTCATGGACGACGATTCTAAAGGAGATTCCATTCGTCCTTATTATTTATTGTCTAATTGAATGGTTCGCTAGTAAAAGAAAGATGCTCTATTATTTGATAGCCAACCTTACTCTAACCTCTATTCTATTTGCAGTCATAATGTATTTCAAGTATTACGGAGTAATCGTCACCTATTTTGCACTTGCTCAAGTCAATCAGGTTACAGCTGTCAAGAACAGTGTATTTTCATTAATGGACCCTTACTTCCTGTTAATCTACATTGATGTTGTCATTCTAGCGATAATTATGTTCCGTCGTAATAAATCTCAAGATTGGAAGAACAAATTTAATCGCAAAGAGAATAAAAGAATGATCATCCTTCTGTTAACTGGATCACTTGCCATTTGTATATTCAACATTATGCCGAATCGCGCAAGTATGAATGAAATTGTGAAAGCAGAGCAAATGGGTATTTTGAATTACGAGGCTTACACGATATTTTCTAATAAAGATGTTGAATATATTGATTCTAATCAAATTTCACAAGAAAAGATTGAAACGGTTAAAGGTATTAAACCAGTCGATAAGCCACTTCTTCAAGGAACAGCACAAGATAAAAATCTTATTATTATTCAAATGGAGTCTATGCAAAACTTCCTAGTTGATTTACACGTTGAAGGGCAAGAAATTACGCCTGTCTTCAATAAACTAGTGAAGGAAAACAGTTACTTCAAACATTTCTACCAGCAAGTTGGGCAAGGCAATACGTCAGACGCCGAGTTTGTCGTTAACACATCGCTTTATATTCCGCCTCGGGGTGCTGCTACTCAAATGTATGCGGATAAGGAATTGCCTAGCTTACCAAAATTATTGAAAAAAGAAGGTTATGATTCAGCGACCTTCCACACAAATGTTGTAGAATTCTGGAATCGCGGTGAGCTTTACAAAGCGGTTGGCTTTGATCACTACTATGACGCAAAGTTTTTTGGTGAAGAGGATACCGTATTTTTCGGAGCTTCTGATTCAATGCTCTATAAGAAAACAGCTCAAGAACTTAGCAATATGGCTGCGAAGAATAACCCATTCTACGCACATGTCATTGCAATGACTGCGCATCATCCCTATACGATGCCAGAAGAGAAGCAATTAATTAAAATTCCTGAGCGATACGAGGATACACTTGTAGGCAACTACCTTATCGCACAAAATTATGCTGACCATGCACTAGGAAAATTTATCGAAGACTTGAAACAGCGCGGTATTTGGGATAACAGCTTAGTCGTATTATATGGTGACCATCTTGGACTCCCAATCTATTCGCTTGATCGTAACGAAAAAGATTTGATGGCAGAAATCTATGGTAGAGAATATAAGTACACTGATATGATCAATATTCCGCTTGTCGTTATTAATCCAGGTAATGAATCAGGACCTGTTGTATATGATCAATTAGGTGGTCAGGTGGATTTATTACCAACGATCACAAATCTACTTGGTGTATCTATCGAAGATCAACTTTATTTCGGTCAAGATTTATTTAATCAATCGAATTATAATATTTTGCCTCAACGTTATTATTTGCCTAAAGGTTCGTTTTTAAGCAGCCAAGAGCTGTTCCTATCCGGAAGCGGCTTTGAGGACGGTAAACATTTCCCACTGACTGGTGACGGGAACACGAAGCAAGAAACGACTGAAGATGAGTTTAATCGTGCTCTTGAACTGCTGCGGCTTTCAGACAGCTACGTTAACTCACTTCCAAGTTGGAAAACAGAATAGTTCGTTAAGTAATAAGGGTCTTCATTCCGATAGTTCCGCAATCTGCGGACTATTGGAGCGAAGACCCTTTTCCTTTTTAACCAATCCTTCTACGATTGGTAATGTTATGCCTTAACAGCCTCAAGCACTTCATTGGCATGACCTTCAACACTTACACTGCGCCATTCACGAACAAGAACTCCCTCTTCATCAATTAGGAAGGTAGAGCGTTCTACACCGAGGAATGTTTTCCCTCCCCAACTAAGTTCTTTCCAAACTCCGAATTGCTCCGACACCGTGTGTTCTGTATCCGACAGCAATAGGAACGGCAAGTTATATTCTGCTATAAATTGATCATGGGAAGCAAGATCATCCGGACTAATACCAACAACCTCTGCACCATTCTCCGCAAATTGACCATTGAAATCACGGAAATCACATGACTCCGTTGTACATCCAGGTGTCATATCTCTCGGATAGAAATAAATGACCAACTTCTTCCCTTTATAGTCATTCAAAGAAACCTCTTTCCCGTTTGATGCATGAAGTTTAAAGTTAGCTACCTTTTCTCCCACTTGTACATGACTCATTCTTGTTCCTCCTCTAATTTATAGGCTCTTGTACGTCGTACTTTTCAAAATAAATCGATTGTCCACGAATTAATGCATCTGCCTCGTTGCTATCTTCATATAGCCCATAAGCAAGCATCATCTTCGTCAGTGCCGCTTCTACTGACATATTCTCAATAAACCAAGCACCCGCTTCAATTAATCTGTGTGATGATTCATATAACGCATCTGAAGCATCCTTAATGGGACATAAGTACACATCGATGTTCATTTCCTTGCATCGTTTAATGAACGCAGTAAGCGAATATTTTCCTGAGTCCAATGCACACGCAGTTCCTGAGTGATGAAGATCATGAAGAATAACCCTCGGCTTCGAGGCTGCGAATTCATACAAGGAATAATCAAGACCTGGATATGGCTTTATGTAAAGGATTGCATCCTGCAACTTCAACGTTGCGGGAGTCCATCCAATTGCACTTTTCGTAACTGACAAGGATTCAGGGGTAGGGTTTCTACGATCCGCTTGCCAGAGGAAGGTTCTATCACTCGTCATTTGACCGTATGCCAGTACATATGGGCTCCTAAATTGATCGGTGAAAGATTCATTTTGAAAAATTCGTGTTCCCAAATAAACAACTGATTGCCCTTTATCATTTTCATACACAACAAATACACCTGATAACTTTGCATCCATAATAAAATCAATGGAGCTGGACATATTCCGAAGTCCATTGCTTCTCTCATCTGCGATCGGGTAGTTGCTTGCTGTCAGCACTAACGGCAGTGATATATCCGTGAACAAATAACTCATCATTGCTGCCGTATAGGCAAGTGTATCTGAGCCATGCGTTACAATAATCCCTTCATAAGCACTCCAATCAACTTCGCGGATAGCTGCCGCCAAAGTAATCCAATCGCTAGGTGTTATATTCTCACTTAACAGATTTAATGGTTGCAACGTATCCAGCGACACATCTTCTCGGCTGAAGGACTGCTTGCGATATTCCTCTAACAAAGCGTAAGAACCGGAGTCTGTTACATTTATCTCAAGTCCCTCTGCTTTACTCCCGATTGTTCCACCTGTAAAAATGACTAAAAGCTGCTTCATATGCAGTCCTCCTTTCGGTATTTCTTATGTTCTGACCTTATTATACGATACTAATGGCATTGAGCAAAAAAAGGAGCCGTAAGCGGCCCCTTCTTCCTTAATTACCCTGCGATTGTCGTTCGATTCCGACCATTATTCTTCGATTGATACAGTGCTTTGTCCGCTAAACGGAACAGTTCTTCTGGAGACTTCGAATGGTTAGGATATACCGCTATACCAAGAGAAATAGTAACAGCTTGTCCTACTGGACTAATCGTTTTTTCCGTTGACACTCTCAGCATTTCAGCTATTTCGTAAGCTTCCTCCGAATAGGTGTTAGGCAATAGAATAACAAATTCCTCCCCACCATAACGGAAGCAGCTGTCTGATTCTCTAACCAATGACTTGATCGTTCCAGCGAGATGTTTAAGCACTTCATCACCTGCTTGATGTCCATACGTATCATTAACGCCTTTAAACCAATCAATATCAATAACTATAACTGCAAATGGCTTGCCATCCTGTTCCCAGTCGTCCATAAGTTCCGTTAATGCTCTGCGATTTGATAAACCTGTAAGCGGATCAGTAACCGCCCGATGAGCAAGCTGATTATTATTCATTTGTATCGTTTGAATCGCGAGAACAACTGTTTTTGTTAAAAAGTCTGCCTCTCTGTTCCAATGTGATTTCAGTGATGGCAAAGATATTGTTCGGCCCTCTGAAAAGTCATTTACAATGTTAGCTAAGGAAACAAAGGGTCTCACTAGACGTTGAGCAAGCCACATCGATAATAGGAGCAACAATACGAAAGGAGTGATCATATACAATATTTGTTTTTTTACATTGTCAATTAACTGCTCATTCATCGATGTCGTCGGGGTTTGCTGAACAATACCCCATCCCGTTTCATTAATGTAACTGTATGCAGCAGCCATCTCAACCCCTCGCGTATTAACGACTACCCCCATCCCATTTTGTCCACTTATTAATTTTCGAACAAGTCGGTTTGTCGTTACATCTTCACCTAGACGAGAGGTATCAGGATGATAGATCAAATGCCCCGCACCATCTACAACAAAATAATAAGAATTAAACTTATCTGATCCATGTCCGCCGATTATTTCATACAGAATATTTTGTTCACGCAAATAAATTGTTCCTGCGATATAACCTTGAAAATGTCCATCTTTGGTAAAAAAAGGTTCTGCAATGACGATAATTAGCCTTCCTGTTGATGCAATGTAGGGAGCGGTAATAAAAGGTTTTCGTGCTTCCAATTCTGACTGCGTTATTTGTGGAGAAACCGTTGACCCTCGAAGTTCTATATTATTTGGTGCTACATTTCTGATGTCACCTTTTTCGTTAATCCATAAAATTGAATTAAAATATCGATTCAACTCAACAGCTAGATCAAGATGAAGCTGTACTTCTCCCGAGCTAGAGGCTGTTTCGTCCTCTAGAAAACGTGCAGTAGATTGCAAGCTTTCACGCATTGATTTAAAAAGGGAATCGACCGTAATACTCATCTTATTAGCTTTTGAATAGTTATGTGTAAGTGTCGAGTTAAGTAAAGTGTTTTTTTCTGCAGTGTAGGAGGTCACTAGCAATATAAGTGCAGTGCAAAGTACAGACGTGGCAACCAAGCCAGTAAGTAAAGTTGAGAGCTTTATCTTTCGATTGGCTTCGAGCGTTAATTTCATTGCGGCCCTCCGTTTACTTTCAATAAGAGACAGCTTATTCCATTATACGGATAAGGGCAATTATATTCTATGCTATCTTTACCATTTTTAAATAAAAATAATTCCACCCTACATTTAATTTAATCCGCCCCGAAAATCTCCCTTTTTCTTACTAAAAAGAAAGAAAGCTCCGCATATGCTGAACAGCATATACGGAGCTCGCTCCCCTATTTTTTCGTTACAGCGATCTCTCTTCACTCTTCCGTTTCATGAACGGCCACCAATTAGCGTCACCGAACGTTCGTACCATAACAGGTATAAACAGAGGCAACATAACTAGCGCATACAGAAACAGTCCGCATAACACTACAGTCGCAATCTGTAAGAGGGACATTACCCCCGAAGGCAGCATTGCTGCGAATGTTCCTCCAAGAATGACTGCAGCCGACATAATAACTGTTCCCATGTTTTTCATCGCTTCTAATATAGCCTTCTTCGGATCAAGATCCTTGTATTCCTTAAACCGATCCATTAAGAAAATGCTATAATCGACGCCAAGAGCAACAAGTAATACGAAGCCGAAGAACGGAACTGCCCAGCTAATGCCCGACAGACCCAGCATTCGTACAAAGATAACTTCTGTTATAGCAAGGGATGTATAGAACGTCACTAACAGTGAAACAACAATATAGATAGGAATAATGAAAGAACGGAACAATACGATCAATATGAGTGATATGCCGATCAGCATGAGCACTATCGTACGACCATAATCACCTTTAGAAATCGTGTTAAGATCGTTGTTCATGCTCGTCACGCCTCCGATAGCTACCTCGGACTCCTTGTACTGCGTTCCTTTCATTGCTCGATCAATTGCCGCTTCCAGGGAGCCAATTTCCTCCATCGTACTTTGCGAATACGGATTGCTGGCAAAGATGACTTCGAATTTCGCCGTCTTGCGATCAGCGGACATATAAACATCAAGTGAAGCTTGGAATTGCTCCTCCTTAATCGCTTCCTTCGGAATATGCCAGCCTGTAATTCCTTTGTTCGGGGCTTCCGCTAAGCCTTGCAAGTAACCACCTGCCGAAGCTAGACCGTCCGTAACTTGGGATAAGCCCTCTACACTCTGATCTAAGCCGCCTGTTAGCTCACTTAACTGTTTGTTCATAGTAGTGAATCCGCTCTTCAGTTCCTCTTGCGCCTCAGCAAGTTCACCAAGAGCTTTCGTGACACCAGGCAGTTTCCCTACGATCTCGCCTTGACCTGCTGCTGCTTGTGAGATGCCTTCGTTCATATCACCTAATCCGTCCGCAAGCTTTTGAAGTCCAGCAGCTAGAGCGGATTGTCCTGCAGAGGCCTCCGCATAACCTTTGTTCGCTTGCTCCATGCCAGCTGCTACACCTGCCAACTGCTTATTCATCTCGACTAACTGAATGCCAAGTGCCGAAGCACCCTTTTGCAGCTCTGCAAGTGTACCTATTGCCTCTTGGAATACACGATCATCTTTAAGATCAGGATAGTTTTCTTGGAGTCCAGTCAAGTGCTTGGTCACACCGCCAAGACCCTCAGTGAGTTTTGCTTGCTCTGTAGCAACCTTTCCATAACCTGCCGTTAGTCCAGAAAGCCCTCCAGCTAACCCATTGTAGCCTTTAAGAAGCTCACTACTGCTTGCCGCTAATGTTTCTGCACTTTGTTGTGCGTTTGTAAGTCCAGCGACTAACTCCTTTGCACCTATGGAACCTTCATTAAGCCCTGTTTGAATGGCAAGTAGACCATTCGTCAATTCAACAATACCTGAACGAAGCTCATTCGTTCCTTCAACTAATTGATCTGCACCATCTACTGCCTCTGCAAGCTTCGGTGCGTTCTCATTCAGTGCGCCGCTCGCCTCTGCCAAACCATCACTGATTTCTCCGAGTCCTTCGCCGCTTTTGCCTAATCCTTCATCGAGAGTAAGTACTTGATCCGATACAAGGAAATCTTCAAGCACCTCTCCTGTCGGCCTTGTGGCACTTCGAACCATCTTCACCCCTTCAACCTTTGCAAGCTCTCGGCTTGCCTGCTCAAGAGTTGCAAGTCCTTCAGGTGTATCCATTGGTTTATCTGATTTAATAATGACGTTAGTGGGCAAAGTCTCACCCGGTCCGAAACTTTCAGCGATTTGATTAAACCCTTTTACCGAGCCATATTTATCACTAAGTTCATCTAGTGAATTGAAAGAAATAGTACCTTTGTAAGCTATTAGGAAGGGTACAATGATGACTCCTAAAATAACGAGCGCCCATGCTGGACGTTTCAACGAGAAATTACCTACAAATCCCCACAGCTTGCTAGGTTTATGCTCTAATGAGCCCTTTGCTGGCCAGAACAATGCGTTGCCTAGCAGGGATAGAAAAACGGGTACTAGTGTGTATAGCGCTAGTAATAAAATGAGAATACCTACCGCTACTGCTACAGCTGAACGATACAGTACAAATGTAGAGAAACCGATCGACGTAAAACCTACAAGCACTGCTAGCCCTGAGAAAAATACAGTTCTGCCAGCCGTACGATACGTATGTACGATAGCTTCTGTCTTATCACCACGGTGAGAGAGCTCTTCTTTGTAGCGACTAATCAGAAGAATACAATAGTCTGTACCTATTCCGAATAGTACTGCCACTAAGAAAATTTGTGTAAAGTTTGAAAGTGGGAAGTTCACATATTCCACTAAAAAGGCTACAACAGATTGTGATACTAAATAAGTAAATCCAACTGCCAGCAACGGAACAAACGGAGCAGCTACAGAACGGAATACGATGAATAAAATAATTAAAATAAATCCTACAGTTATAACCTCTGTTTTCTTAAGCCCTTCTTCTGAGCTATGAATGACATCTTCGTTTATAAGCCAGTTACCCGTATAATAATGTTCGACTGACACATTCTCAAGAGCCTTGTACAAGTCTTCTTGAACAACTTTCAGTTCACGATCCCCAGCTTCAACATTTAGAAGCGCAAGAATGGTATCTCCCTTTTCTGATACCATCTGTTTCTTAAGCTCAGGTATTTCAAAGTGAGTCATAATGGAGCTGACGCCGAGAGCATCCCCTTCATTCCTCAGCTTATCAATACTACTCTCTACTTCTTTAAGATCAGAGTCACTTAGCCCCCCTTTTCGATGAAAAGTTAGCACTGTTGACATACCTTCTGATCCGCCAGCGGCAGAACCAATCTCTTTTTCTAACTCACTTGCAATTGTAGAGGTGTAGCCATCGGGAACGGTTATTTGTCCCTTTGTACGAACAAGCTCCGCCATATTAGGAGCAGTAACCATTAAACCAACAGCTCCGAGTACCCACAGTGCAAGCACCAGCCACTTAAACTTTAAAATAACTCTCATCATTCCACTCCTTCTCCCACATGGATAAATCTTTCTTTAATTCCCTCACGACTTCTGCGATTGTTTAGCCAGCTTCTCATACGTTTCTACAAAGGAAAAAGCCTCTTTTTCGTCGAAGTGGCTTATCATCCCTGTAAGTATAACGAGCACTTGCTCCTCCATAAGTCCACATATACGATCGCCTTCTTCTGTTAGAGCAAGGTTAATAACCCGACGATCCTTTTCTTCAGGAAGACGCT
Organism: Paenibacillus sp. L3-i20; assembly: GCF_022180385.2. GTDB lineage: Bacteria > Bacillota > Bacilli > Paenibacillales > Paenibacillaceae > Pristimantibacillus. Next base: position 2,232,654 of record NZ_BQME02000001.1, on the reverse strand, counting down.
CTATGAGACCTTTATCTGACAATCTCGAAACGATTGCCGTAATTGAGCTTCTTCCAACACAGAAAATTTCAGATAACTCTGAAGAGGTACTGGTTCCGTTATGCTTTAAGTAACGAATCGTTTTGAATTGCTCAACGGTGAGCTCCTCCGGCAGTATATCGCGCATCCTTGCATTTAATCTGCGTTCAAATGTAAAGTTAGCCATCTCATACCGATAGATTAGTGATCTAAGTATATTTTCATCTACTCCCATCCACTCTACCCCCCAATGTAATTCTATTATAGAACTATTCGATAATAGAACTATATCAGCTTCGCAATCCGGTTGCAAATTCCCCTCATTTTTCCAAATAAAAAAGGAATTTAAATAATTTTGTCGAATGTCGAAAGGTAGATGTACGGTCAAAAATACAGTGAACTCAACACTTTTCGTTTTCATGAAAGCCCATACACTATATTGCTTGTTACAGCACTGGGAGGACTTGCGTGACTATTTCATTTCAAAAGCGCCACAAATGGATGATACTCGTTCCATTTACCGTTTGTACTCTACTTGCCATTCTCGGGGAATGGAGTCAATTTACGTTCATTTATGGAATAAGCTTCTCACTAACAAGCCTCTTCCTGCTGCTTGCTGTTCGACTTTTCGGCATGTGGGGAGGGCTTCTGTCAGCAGTAATTGCATATGTTGCCGGAGGTTTCATGGTTACTCATCCGGTATTTTTAATGTTAGGCATTTTGGAGGTTATTGTAGTAGGACTATTGCTGAGAAGATACAATGGGCGCCTTTTCTGTTCTGCTGCATTTTATTGGTTTATTATCGCCATTCCTCTAATTATTTTCATTAGTAACGCACAATACCCGAATGACAATATTGATGTGAAGTTAATTATATGTATCTACGTCGTCAACGGATTATTCAACGCTCTATTCGCTGAAATTATCCATCAATATATGCCCCTTCGCCGTTGGAGCGGATTATCCAACATGAAACGTTTGCCCAGTACAATCAATCAGCTTCTTCTTCATTTGACTCTTGGAATTGTGATGGGCGCCTTTCTACTTAACATGTTGGTTAACAGTCTTAGTTCCTTTAAAGAGGCTAGTGTCTATGCTGAGCATACTTCTACTGAAGCGATTAACACCGTTTCGAAAGAGTGGAGCGCAATTAGCAGTTCCTACGCCGGTCCACTAGATGAGGTGCAAACGAGGCAACTCCAGTTTTTGATTGATCGATATACCTTTCCTGATAGATACACATTCAGTTTAGTAGATCAGAATCATCTTATTGTCGCATCCAATCAATCAGATTTAGCTAACAAGCATATAAGGCCGTTGGAGAAGGTTTCACTTCGTCATATCAATAATAACTTGTACTTTTTAACATCAAATAAAAACGAAAACCCATTCAAGCCTTATACATGGCAAGATGAAAAATTTCTATATAAAAGCGAACTCGTTGACGGATCAGGTTTTTTTCTGGTTAGCATCCCGCTCAGCAATTATCATACTTCCTTGTTTGATAAGTACTTTATACACTTTATCTACATGCTCTGCTTTGCAATTGCAGCAGCGATCGTAGCAATGCTCATTAATCGGTCCATTGCCAGAAGTCTGCAGCGTCTTGCTGTTTCCACAAAAAATCTTAGTTTGAAGTTGAGTCAAAATCGTACGTTAGAGCTCCCAAAGAGCAGTATTATAGAGATTCACTCCCTAATCGCCAACTTTAAACATATGGGGGGTAGCTTACTGCACTTGTTCCATGAATCACAAAGAAATACGGATCGTCTACAGGCTCAAGCTGAATTGCTCTTGCAATCGGAAGAACGTCTTCATCAGCTTGCTTATTACGATATGCTGACAGGTCTTCCGAACCGACTTCAGTTCACTTTGCAATTTCAGGAGCTTATAAAAAAGAGCCTCGGCAATACATCCGATCAATTGCCTATCGCTGTGTTATTTGCTGATATTAATCGATTCAAGCAAGTGAACGATACACTCGGACACTCATTCGGTGATCGTCTGCTCCAAATGTCAGCAAATCGCTTTATGAACATGAATTCCGAGGCATGCAGCGTATACCGATTGGGGGGCGACGAATTTGTATTTGTCGCTCGCTATGAGGATGAGAGTGAATTAAAAAAATCTGCACAAGCAATCTGTGATAGTTTTAATGAACCTTTTGTCATCAATGGGTTCCCGCTATTTCTAACGATCAGCGTTGGTATTAGCGTCTTTCCTCACGATGGCGAAGACATGGATAAAATTATCCGTAACGCTGACATTGCGATGTACAACGCAAAAGAGGAAGGCGACGGCTGTTATCGCTTCTTTAAACCAGATCAAGAACAGGTCATCGCTGAGAAAATGCGCCTTGAGAATGGCTTGTACAATGCATTATTAGAGGATCAATTTTCCCTGCAGTATCAACCTAAAATTAATGCAAGTTCAGGGGAGCTTAGCGGTATAGAAGCACTTATTCGATGGAATCATCCTGACTTTGGCCTTGTTCCACCTGACAAGTTTATTCCACTTGCAGAGGAATCCGGTTTCATTCTAGAGATCGATAGCTGGGTTTTCCACGAAGCATGCCGGCAAAATAAAGCTTGGCAAGATGCAGGTTTGAATAAGGTGTGTGTGTCCGTCAATATCTCTGCACGGCATTTCTATCAAGGAAACTTGAAAGAAATGATTCTGACGGGGCTGCAAAAAACTGGCCTTGAGCCTAAATACGTAAGCTTGGAAATTACGGAAGGCGTGTTCATGCGCAATATTGATCAAGTTATAGAGACAATACTGTATTTACGTAATCTTGGCATTCAAATATCCATTGACGATTTCGGTACAGGTTATTCCTCCTTAAACCAGCTGCAACGATTGCCGATTACCGATGTAAAGCTAGACCGTTCCTTTATTTCAGGAATTACGAGTGACGACAAAAAATCTTCCATCGTTCGAGCTATCATTGAACTCGTTCATAGTATGAATATGAAAGTAGTTGCTGAAGGTATCGAGACCATTGATGAGTCACAGTTCTGCAGAGAATTAAATTGCGATGAACTGCAAGGTTATCTGTTCAGCCGTCCGCTTCCTGCCTCACAGATGGAAGCTTTATTAGCACAACACAAAAAAAGCTAGTATTGCTAAAGGATTTATAGTCACTTTCCAAGTTGATATTTTGAATTCACAAGCCCTTCTCCATGCCCCAATGGAGAGGGGCTTGTTCATACTTTTCTAACATTAGCAACAAAACATTTCTAATATTTCAATGCTACTGTTAGATTGACTAATTAAGAAATTAAATCCATATAGTAGCCCTTCCATGACGTTTCTTAATCAAATTTAGCCAAATACTATTTTATGGGGTGCATATTGATGTTTAATTTAAAGAATAAAAGTCTAGTACTGACAAGTTCCATTATTATTACTGTTATATTAATGGTACTGATCTCTTCAACACAAATTTTATCGTACAGCTTTCAGAAAAAAACACTAATGGATGAAATCAGACATACAGGTGAAACATTAGGTTACCAATTGGAGTTTGATTATGAGTTTATTTCAAGGGGTTACAAGGAACTGTTAACGACCAAAACAAGCAAAGCAGCCATGTTTTCTGTAATGAAAAACAAGTTTGACGCAATGACTCGCAATGATAGAATTACGAACGCCGTTCTTTATATACCTGATTTTATCGTGAAAGATGGGAAGAAACACATCATGATCCTGCAAAGTAGCGAGGATATGACCGCAAACGGTTTTGGAATTGGCGAAATGTATGAGATGTCCGCTGAATTTGAGCAGACGATCCGTATTGCCCTCGAGAAGGGGGAAAGCTGGAGCGATGTATATGAAGATAAAATGGGAAGTTGGATTTCATATTTCAAGCTTATTGTTAATGAAAAAGGCGATCCCGTGGGAGTATTCAGCATCGACTTCAACTACAACCAAGTAGATAATGAGCTATCCGCTATGGTCAAAGAGAGCATTATCATTGCATCTGCTCTAGCGATTGTCGCTATTGCGATTGTTATCATACTCATCCGTTTTGCTTTGATGCCGCTTAAACGACTTGTTGAAGTAGCAGATCTAGCAGCAGCAGGAGATCTTACTTTAGCCGTTCCTGTTCGAAACAGTAACGAAATCGGAAAAGTATCAGCTTCCTTTAACGCTATGATTGCAAACCTCCGTACATTATCTAAAGATATTCGGAGCAGCTCAGAGGAGGTTTCTAACTCTGCTTACCATATGCAGCAAAGTGCTGAACAAACCTCTAAAGCGACAGAAGAAGTGACCGAAGCCATTCAAGAGGTTGCGTCTGGATCGGAAACACAATTGCAGAGCTTCCAGGAATGCCAGCGCGCTATGGGCGAGATGGCAATCGGAATCGGTCGGATAGCAGAATCTACATCTTCTGTATCTGAGCTAGCGGCAGAAACGAACGAGCTCGCCTCTGAAGGTGAAGCAGTTATAGAGCAAACTCTGCATCAGATGCAAGAGGTAGAATCCAATATTGAAGCAACTGTAGTAGCACTGCAAGAGCTTAAGAACCAAAGCGACCAGATTGGGAACATACTCGTACTGATCAGCGACGTAGCCAATCAGACGAACTTGCTGGCACTCAACGCATCAATCGAAGCAGCACGTGCCGGAGAACACGGCAAAGGTTTTGCTGTTGTTGCGGTTGAAATTCGCAAACTTGCTGAGCGCTCCAAAGATTCTTCTCAGCAAATCGGACAAATTTTGAACACGATAAGCAGCCGGACGACTGAAGCAGTCGGCGCTATGGAGCAGTCCGTCTCCGCAGCACGCACAGGCTCCAATGTCTCTAATCAAGCTGGTGAATCATTCCGTACCATTATGGAATCCATCAAACATGTAGCTAGTCAAGTGCAGGAAGTGTCCGCAGCCGCTCAGCAAATGTCTGCTGGAAGTGAGCAAATAGCCGCTTCGTTAGATGAACTTGAGCATATTGCACAATCAGCGTCAGCAAATTCACAACGCGTTGCAGCTGCATCAGAAGAGCAACTTGCTTCTATGCAAGAGGTTGCAAGCAGTTCTGTACAGCTCCGTAGTTTGGCAACAAGCTTAAAAGAAGCGGTAGGTAGGTTCAAAACATAACAGATTATCTATGTAACATTCCGATCTTAAAAAACGTTTTAACCTTTAGTAGTATGTTTAGGTACACTATTTTCGTTAATAACATTAGAGAGGGATGACGGAAGTGGAATATACTTTTCTTATAGTAATCATGTTTATATGTGCTCTCGCTGCCTCCAATAAAATGAATAATTTAGAGAAGATGATTAAATACCAGCAATACACAATAGATAAACTATCCAAACAACTTGGGGTACCTGAACATCCAATTAATGATGTAGTTAGAAAAAAGCTCAAAGAAGACAAATATGTAGAAGCGATTAAAGAGATACGCGAAGTTTTAAATATGTCATTACCTGAAGCAAAAAAATATGTTGATGCGATAAAGGACGATATGTAAATAACATGCTAAAGAGGTTGTTTCCCAATCTATCTGGGAACAACCTCTTCTTTAATTTGTATAAACCTAGTTGCCCTATTACGCTGTTTGCACCGAGCCTTGTTGAAGCTGATACATCGCATAATACTTACCTTCGTGCTCCATAAGCTCATCATGATTGCCTCGCTCAACGATAACACCACGGTCTAGCACTAGAATTTGATCCGCTTGCCTGATCGTGGACAAACGATGTGCGATAACGAAAGTGGTACGACCCCGCTTGAGCACATCCAATGCTTCTTGAATGATAGCTTCCGTCTCCGTATCAATGCTTGCCGTAGCTTCGTCCAGAATGAGAATGGCAGGATCATACGCAAGTGCTCTTGCAAAGGAGATCAATTGCCGCTGACCAGCAGACAAAGTACTTCCCTTCTCGATAACCGGCGCATCAATACCTCCAGGCAACAAGCTGAACATATCATAAGCACCCACATCCCGCAGCGACTGTTCAATCTTCTCGCGTGAAATAGCTGGATTATCTAAGCTAACATTGGATGCAATCGTTCCAGTAAACAGGAATGGATCTTGCAATACGATACCCATATGTTGGCGTAACATTTGCTTAGGAATGTCTCTTACATCTTTGCCATCGATAGCGATGGTCCCTTCATTCGTATCGTAGAAGCGGAACAATAGATTGAGTATGGAGCTTTTCCCTGATCCCGTATGCCCAACCAATGCAACCGTCTGACCTTGACGAGCATCCAATGAAATATTTTTAAGCACATATTCGCTTTTCTTATAGGCAAACGATACATTTTTGAAGGTAACCTCGCCTTTGTATCGATCCATCTTCCCCTTCGTTACCTCAATACCTTCCTCGTCCATCAGCTTGAATACACGCTCTGCTGATACACGGGCGGTCTCCAGATTAGACAACTGATTCACGATTCCGACGATCGGTGCAAACATACGGTTCATATAATCGATATAAGCATAAAGCACGCCCACTGTTACGATAGCGCCTAGAGATCCACCCCAGAACATCCAAATAACAATAAGGAAAAGGATGTTACGAACGACGTTAACCAAATTGTGCGAAGTAATAGAATTCAAGCTAAGCAACTTGTTTTGATATTTAAAATAATAATTGTTCATTTCATCGAATTCTTTTGTTGTTTCTTTCTGACGGCGGAACGCTTGAATGATCGTCATCCCTTGTATGGATTCATTGATCATTGCATTAATTTCGCTCAGTTTTGTCCGAATAATCGTATTGTACTTCGCCGCAAATTTGCGATAAATAATAATCCAAACGATTAGAATTGGGATTAGCGGTAATGTAATTAACGAAAGCCTAGGATCTAGCAAGAACAAGGCACCATAAATCGCCACCATATAGATCGTACCGGTAAAAAAGTTGGCCAGAACGCCAACATACAGCTCCCGAATGGACTCCGTGTCATTCGTAATACGGGAGACGACTTGGCCCGCAGCCAAGTTGTCATAATAATTAACAGGCAGTCGCTGTGTATGAGCGAATACATCATTACGCATTCTCATCACAATTTTATTAGCCGATGTCTGCAAAATTAATCGCTGCCCGTAAGAGAATATCGCGACGAGTACTAGCAGTCCCATGTAAAGTGCTGCTAGTTTGAACAAGCTTGGTATTTCTGGTTTATAGAACGCGTATAACTCCTGTTTTGTTAACTTCGTTACGGGATATACGGCATTTTCTCCAGTTGTGCTGTTCCGTACTGTCATCTCGCTGCCAGTTACTTCCCGCTTACCGCCCTCAAACGCAAGCGCACCATTCAAGAAGTAATAGCTGCGTCCTACTTGCAAGACGCGAACCTCTGCGCCTTTTGAAGCTGCTTCGTTAGGTTCGAAGCGATCTGTACGTTTGTACCATTGATCCTTATAATTCACAGCGTAAGGCTGCTTACTCTCTACTTTATGCCACTGCTTCTCTACGCCAAGAATATTTTGGTCAATCATTCGCTTTGCAATGAGCGGCCCTGTAAGCTCCGCACATACTGCAAGAACAAGCAGTACCATTGCAGCCAGAATCGACTTGTTGTATAACATGGCGTATTGAAACAAACGTTTACCTGTCGTTCCCATTGTTCTTCCCGCCTCCTATCTATTTACGTTTCTATCGTAGCTTCAAGTTGCTGACGGTCATATTGCTCACGATACCAGCCGCCATTTGCAAGGAGACGATCATGAGTACCTTCCTCGATAATACGTCCATCCTCCAGCACAATAATCCAATTTGCATGTTGTACTGCAGAAAGCCTATGCGTCGTTATAAGCGTCGTCTTACCTGCACGCTCCGTACGAATACCTTCAATAATTTCAGCTTCTGTCTTCGCATCTACCGCCGATAACGCATCATCCAGCATCAATATTTCAGGATCAGCTATTAGTGCACGCGCAATGCTGACACGTTGCTTCTGTCCGCCGGATAAGGCAACGCCCTTCTCACCAACCATCGTCTCAAGTCCGTCTGGCAGGAATACGATGTCTTTGGCGAATGATGCCCGCTCAAGCGCTCGCTGTAAATCAGCTTCCGAAGCATCTGTACGTCCGAAGCAAATATTTTCTTTGATCGTCTTCGAAAAAAGGATTGGCTGCTGCGGCACATATCCTATCCAACCAAGTACCTTATTGATCTCTAAATCAGACAGTGATGTTCCAGATATACGAATATTACCGCTTCCTAGCGGATATTCACGAAGCAGTTGCTTCAGCAATGTCGTCTTGCCGCTGCCCGTACGCCCAACGATACCGAGTGTCCCGCCTTGTTCAAGCTTCAAAGAAATATTTCGCAAGTTATCCACCTCTGAAGATGGGTAACGGAAAGTTACGTCATTAAACTGAATTCCAGTTGGCTTCTCAACATCTACTGGCTTGCTGGCATTTACCACATCTGCCTTGTAGCCCAGTGTCTCATTCACTCGGTCGAGTGAAGCATTACCACGCTGCATAATATTGATTAACTCACCGATAGCGAACATTGGCCAAATTAACATCCCTAGAAATATATTGAATGATACTAACTCGCCCAAGGAGATCTCATTGTGGAAGACGAGAAATCCGCCATAACAAAGACCGATTAAGTAACTCATTCCGACGAGAATTTTAATGGTAGGCTCAAAAAGCGCATCGATGCGAGCAACTGCAATGTTTTTGCCCAGCACCTCTTTTGTCTTATCTCTGAATCTTGCCTCACTTGCTTCCTCTTGTACAAAGGCGCGAATAACACGTACACCCGCCACAGATTCCAGCACCTGATCGTTCAATTCACCGAATGCATCTTGCGCGTTGGTGAACCGTTCATGAATTTTTTTGCCGTAGTAAGACATCGCAATCGCCATAAAAGGAAGCGGCAGCAATGCTGCTAGCGTTAGCTTCAAGCTGATTGTAGCAGCCATTACGATTAGAATCGTAATCATAAAGAGAGTTGAATCCACAAGCGTCAGAATGCCGAAGCCCGCAGTCATAGATACAGCACTCAGATCATTCGTAGCCCGTGCCATAAGATCACCCGTCCGATTGCGCTCGAAAAACTTCGGTGTCATCCGTAGAAAGTGACCCATAAGACTGGAACGCATCAGCCTCTCCAGCATGAAAGCTCCGCCAAATAATTTATAATGCCATACATACGTAATGAGGTAACCTACAATAGTTAACGCGATCCAAGCATACATAATGCGGTTGAATTCAGCAGTACCAAGTACGTTCTGATTAATTCCGTCGATCAAGTAACCGAGCATCCAAGGGGGAATAACATCAATAATACCTGTTAATACGAGCAAAAATATGGCTACCGTGTAACGTTTCCATTCCATTTTGAAAAACCAGCTTAATTTGTTTAATACGCTGAACATATTCCTCTATCACACCTTCCATTGCCATCCACATGACTATTTTTTTACAACATACAAAAAAGCGTGTCGCCGTAACGACACGCTTCATCAGACTGAAAATTGGCATTCCTCCGCTATAGAAACGGAGCAACCAATCCAAAGTACAGAAAAGGCGCATGATTACGGAAACGTAATCCTGCGCCTTTGATATCGGGTAGTACCCTAATGATCAAAGTTAGAAATCGCACGGATGGATTACGTTATTATGATGAAAACGATGACGATTAAACATAATGTTAGTGATCCCGTTAACACGGAACTCGTTGGCGTCCATTACATTCATAGTCACTTCGTTATTGTTCATTCCATTGAAATTAATCATCGACGTAATCCCCCTTTCCAATTGTGAAATCTATTTGTCACTTTACCATCACAAGAAAAAACTGTCAACCTTGTAAATCAGTTTAAATCATTCTCTACCAGCGGCAACCATTCCTCTGGCAACAATCGCAGGTAAGCTCCTTGCAAATAACGATCATCAATCAGAAGAAGCGTACCGCTATCCTTCTCAGAGCGAATGAGGCGACCTCCAGCTTGCAACACTTTGTTCATTCCTGGAATGACATATGCATAGTCAAAGCCATTATGGCCTTGCTTCTGATAATAATCTCTCAGCGTATTGCGTTCTATACCAAGCTGCGGTAATCCTACTCCGACGATAACAACCCCAATTAGTCGATCTCCCGGCAAGTCGACTCCCTCCGAGAAGATGCCTCCCATTACAGCAAAGCCGATTAACGTTCGCTTATTGTCTGGCTGAAAGGCGGATAGAAACTCGTCACGCTCCGCTTCGCTCATATCCGTCCGCTGAAGCAGCACCTGAACATCCTCGTCAGAGGACTCCCCCGCAAGCTTTCCTAATAACTCTATATATGCTTCGTGAACAGCATTCATGTAAGCATAGGAAGGGAAAAACACAAAATAATTTCCTCGCCTTGCTTGCACTGACTGTTGAATCAGCTCTGCGATTGGCACATAAGAATCTCCCCGATCCGCAAATCTAGTGGACAGTGGGTGTATCGCAACTTTAAGCTGATCCCGAGAAAACGGCGATGGGAGAGATAATGTATAGTCCTGTTCCCTTCCGCCAAGCATGTCCATATAGTATCTCAGCGGCGTCAACGTCGCCGAGAAGTAAATATGCGAGCGGTAGCCCTTTCCCATCTGGCCAAGCAGACTTGAAGGGTCAAGGCATTGCAGCTTCACTCTCATATCTTTTCTAGTCAGCTCCGTCAACGTGACAAAGCGCTCATCGTAAACTTTGGCTGCTCTAAGAAACTGCTGCGCACCATAGTAAATATCAAGAAGTTGACTGCTATTTACACGCTTTTGATTCACTTCTGGTGTATCGGGGATATGACCAACTGTCCCCTCAGTTTGAGCAAATAAATCACCGGTTTGTAAAACAATCTCACTAGCATTAGTTTCGGTGATACCACCCAACACCACGCCTGATTCAAGAAGCTTCTCCACTTCTGCGGCGAATGCTTCCACTAACGCAACAAGCTCTTCTGGCAAGTTATGATCCACCGATTGGGTCGATTCTCCGAGTAGCTTACGCTGAGCAATAAAATTATCATTTACCGCTTTAGCAGCCAAATAAGCGCTCTTATGTCTACCTTTCAGTTCTCTTTGCATCGAAAGAAACGGTGCTTTCATTAACTCCCCCGAATACATCTCCCGGGCTCGATCAACTAAATTATGAGCTTCGTCTATGAGCAGCGCCGTCCGTTTCTTCCCTTCCGCATATTGCCGTTTGAACGAAATACGTGGATCAAACACATAATTATAATCGCAAATAACGATATCTGCTCCGTAAGAGAGATCCAATGAAAATTCAAACGGGCAGACACTATGCTTTCGTGCATATTGTTCAATGACAGCTCGTGTCATTATTGTTTCATGTTCAAAAATATCCAACACTGCTCCATTAATTCGGTCATAATAGCCGTCTGCGAATGAACAGCTCTCCCTTTCACAGCGAGTTTCTTCCTGGAAGCATATTTTATCCTTCGCTGTTATTGTCACCGCATGTATCCGAAGTCCCTGTGACTTCATAAGTATAAGCGCATCCTCAGCGGCTGCACGTGTAGTCGTCCGAGCGGTTAAATAATATATTCGTTGCAACACCCCGCTTCCGATCGCCTTAATGGCCGGGTACGTTGTCGATACTGTTTTGCCAATGCCCGTCGGGGCTCGTGCAAATAAAGAAACACCTTCATCAATTGTTTTGTACACAGCCCCCGCAAGTTTTCTCTGGCCCGCTCGATAAGATTCAAAAGGGAATGGCAACTCAGCGATACTGACATCTCTCTGCTCCTGATGATTCTTCCGTAACTGCGCATATGGGGCGTAACGTGCTACCATTTCCAAAACATCACACTCGAGCTCTTCAAAACTTGCTTCCCGAACGAATCTAATCTCTTCCCCCGTCCCCGTCTGTACATACGTCAGTTGGACTCTCATGGCTTCAGTTCCCGTTTGCTTGGCGTACATATACGCATAGAACCAAGCTTGAGCCCAGTGAACTGCGTAACCTTGCTCTTCCTTAATACGAACTAGATCTCCCCGACTCGACTTGATCTCGTCAATCGTTGGAACTGGCTCTGTTGCAAGCAAGCCATCGCAGCGCCCATCCAATGCAAACAACAGATCTCCCCATGCGATATCTGCCTTCAAATAAACTTCACGCTGATCACCGTCACCGTAATTCCCTTGTACACGCAGATGTGCCTTCGTTCCTTCGTGCATCGCATCAACCGACTGAAGTCGCGCATCAATACTGCCGCTCCGGTATACATATTCAACAAGATGCCTAACCGATAAATTAACCGTGTATGTATCCGTCATAACCTCTCCTTCAGGCATCGCCAAAGAACATTTGTTCCCATAGTGTACCATATCTCCCACCTGTCACGATAGGCTGTAAACGCAGAACAACCCTGCTGGCGGGGTTAGCCGCGCTCGCAGGGTTGCATGTATATTCGATCAGCTCTTTAATTCTGCCGTGGTGTTAACCAAAGTCGGGAGCATTCGCTCGCCGCTTACCATCGGCGCGTCACACATGATGCAATTCGGGACTTGCTCGAATGAAAAGTTATCTCTCATCCAGCTGTTGCAGCCCTCAGTTTCGCATGTCCATACCTTCGTGTTTTCCTGTGGAATTTCCTCTAGCGGTTTTTTACGATTGTACATGGTCAGCCTCCTTAGCACTAGCGCAAACGTGTAACACAAGGAGTCGTCATACGTCTGCATCTCAGAAATAAAAGTGATCCCTTCCCGCTGCATTGAGGACTAACAGTGCCGCTTTTTTAATCCAAAACGGAAAACTGCCTTAAACACGAGGTCCAAGGGCAGCTTTTGTCTATGCGGCTCTGTTGCCTTTCACAACAACAGGATAATGTTTTCAAATTTCAGTTATTGTACCATGTTCACCCAGATAAGGCAAACGATGTTCGTTTTGTGTGTACGCGTTAAGAATTGATCAGACACAACTGGGGGATAGTTGAGTATAGGAGGTGAGAAATTATGAGTACAGAAGACTTCGTTGACAAGGTTAAAGATACACAACAAAAAGCGGAACGCAACAAACGTCGCTTCGGACACGGCACTCCTGCGAAGGGGTTATCCACCAAACAACACAGTACAAACAAATAACATAATACAAACAATTAGCCCAAAACGACAGAAGAGGCTTCACCGCTGTAATGGCGAAGCCTCTTTTGGTTCATTGCGCATATTCATGCGGATAATATTCGATTCGAGAATGGGCGTATATGACAAGACGCTCCCTGTCTATGTCATATTGTACTGGTCCATCCTTCACATAATACCAAGTCTTCAGTGTAGGCTGATCCTCATAGGTTGTGAAGATAAACACATTAAGCTCTTCCTTAACCTGTATGAGCGCTTCTACCTTCTCATCTTTTGGCGATTCGATCTCCAGCAGCCACCCATCACCTTGTTCAGTTAGAGTATAGGCAACATGTTGAGTCTTGGAATCAAAAAACATTCGGCCGCTCACCGCATGTTTTACCAGCAACGTTTGCTTCATATGTGCTAACCCCCAATGCAAGCTCTACTACGGCAAATCAATTAACATAAAAAAAGTATCTTCCACCGCTGTAAGGGTGAGTTCTGTCGTATCTTCGATATGTGCAGTATCGCCCGTTGCAAGCAAATCTAGATCATCCTCGGCTAATTTATTCGCTGCGCCAATGCTGCCTTCAATCGTATAGAGAAACAGCTTTCGCCCAGGCTTTGTTTCAGCAACCAGCGACTTACCCGCTTCAAGCTTGCTTAAATAGATCGTTAAGTCCTGATTAATGGATGCAATCTCTCCTTGTACTCGTTCTCCAGCAGCGTTTCCAGTTACGACTGGAAGCAATTCGTTAATAAGCCCATCCAGATTAAACTGCTTAGCTTCATAGTTCGGCGCAAGTCCACGCTCCCGTGGCATAAACCATAGCTGCAACAAGCGCATTTCTTCCGTTTCCGACGCATTAAACTCTGTATGAATGACACCGCTGCCCGCCGACATTCGCTGTACTTCTCCGAATTCCGTCACGACAGTATTTCCTAAATTATCTTCGTGTCTAATGCTGCCATTCAGAACGATAGATACGATCTCCATATCACTATGAGGATGAGCACCAAAACCTCTTCCCGGTGCCAAATAATCATCATTGCAAACGCGCATAACACCAAAGCCGTTGCGCTCTGCGTCCTGATAATCTCCAAATGAATAGAGCGGCTGGCTGCGCAGCCAGCCTAGATCTGTCATATGTCGCTCCGATGCAGGAAATATATGAATCATCTTCATTCTCCCTCTTATCGAACAATATTTTAAACCCTTCAAGATTGACTACTTACTGGCTTCGTCACTGAAGGCGAAACGTTATTAGGATATAACTTACCCAACAAGTACGACTGTGCAATCATGAATAGACCACCAGTAACCCAATATAACGATATAGCAGCTGGCGCCCAAAGCGCGAATACTCCCATAAGTATTGGAGACAAATATCCAAGCATCGCAAGTTGCTTTGGTTGATCCGAATCTGCCCCACGCTGGGACACTTTGAACTGTATGAAATAGACAACCGCAGCTATAATCGGCAGAAGAATATCTGGCTCTCCCAGCTTAAACCAAAGAAAAGAATGCGATGCAAGCTCAGGAGTTAATCGAATCGCTGAATATAGTCCTGTTAGAATCGGTAATTGAATGAGCATCGGAAGACAACCCATCGCAAGAGGATTCACTTGATGCTTCGCATATAACTGCATCATCTCTTCTTGGCGCTTCGTCACTGATGCTGCGTCCTCTTTACCTTTATATTTCGCTTCTAATTCCTTAAGCTCCGGCTTTAGAGCCGTCATCTTCACTTTCATAGCTTGCTGAGAACGGTACTGCTTAAGCATTAATGGGAATAATACAATTCTTATAGCAATGGTAATAACTATAATTGCGATACCGAAATTATTATGAAACAATCCTGCCGTCCATCCAATTACTTGAGATAAGGGATATATCACATAATGATTAAATACTCCAGGCGTCTCTGCATCAATGGTTCCCGAAGCTGGCGTGCAGCCTCCAAGCATGAATAACGCAGCAAATACGAACAGTATAGTAATTAAACGTGCTTTGGCAGGGAATTTAATATGTTGAATACGTGGCATGAATAGCCTCCTCGTTTGTTTGTTTTCCATGAAACAAACGAGTACAGACACTCCGATTCGTCATCATCAGGTGCATCTTTGCGCTTAATGTAACGAATTAGCCACTTATGAACTGCAGTGATTGTATGGATAACTTGCGGCAATTCGCCTAGTCGCACTTCTTCGACTGCTGCTCTGTCATACGTCATTACCGATTTGTCATGTAGATGTGTTGCATACGCATATACAAACGTACATAACAAACTAATGGAAAATAGATAAGGTATCCATTCCTGCAATTCTAATTCAAACATTGCATTCCCTCCTCCCGTCACGATCTTATTTATTCATTAATTATACCATGAAAAATTTATTAGGTTTCAATATGTTGATGTTTATTCAATACCTTCAAACCCAGCACTACAGCTACTAAATCAGTTGGTAATATTTCACACTGGTTAGAACATACTTTTGCAATTGTATCGAATATGGTATGCTCTATACTCTCGACTGCATAATTATACACTATTAAGTGAAATCAATTATTGAAGTCGCATTTTTAATACAATAACTTTGGCTAAAACAACTCAATTTCAAGTAGACATCAAGAAGGGAAGAGGCCTTATGCGAACATCATTCATGAAAAAAATGTATATGCTGCTTATCGTTCTAATTGTGACGATCATCGGTTCGGGTGTTTGGCTAAATAACACCATTAGCAGCAACCTAGTGCCAGTCGCTTCAGCCGCTGTAGAACAAACGACCCCGGTCGCTGGTGAGAAGGGAACGCTCGTTATGGGCACTTCTCCTGATTATCCGCCATATGAGAACGTAGATGCAAAAAATAACGGCGAGATTGTTGGCATGGACATCGACATCGCCAAACACATTGCGGAGCAGCTAGGCTATAAGCTGGAAATCGCCAGCATGGATTTTAACGGCTTAGTCGCTGCCCTGCAAACAACACGTGTCGATTTTGTAATGTCTGCAATGTCTGTCACAGATGATCGTAAAAAAAATGTCGATTTCTCATCGACCTACTATGTCGCTCGTAATACGATCGTTTCGAAAAAGAGTGCTCCATTAGAAACAGTTGATTCGTTGGTCGGTAAGAAAGTCGGTACACAACTAGGTTCTACTCAGGACATATTCGCTCAAACGCTTGAAGGCGTAGCCCTTACAAAATTAAATCGCATTCCTGATTTAATCCAAGAGCTGAAGACAGGCCGCATTAATGCTGTTGTCGTCGAGGACGCCGTCGCTGTCGAGATGGTTGCGGCGAATCCTGATCTTATCATGAACTTCCTTCCACCAAGCAACGTGGAAGATGGCTATGCGATTGCCTTCCCTAAAGGCTCTACTCACGTCGAAGCCTTTAATGGCGTATTGGAAGAAATGAAACAGAACGGTGAGCTGGATAAGATCGTTAATAAGTGGTTTGCGACGGAGGAAGCGAAAAAAGAGGGTTCGATGCTTAACCTAGACTTCAGCATCCTTAAGGGCTACATGCCTTATATATTGAAGGGTGTCTATGTAACGCTATTGTTCACGTTTGTGTCTGCGTTGTTCGGATTTGTTTGGGGGACTATCCTTTCCCTATTCAAAATATCGGGTATCAAACCGCTTGAATGGTTTGCGACTGCATACACATCTATCTTCCGTGGAACACCGCTGCTCTTGCAGTTATTCCTGATCTATTATGCAACACCGCAGCTGTTCAATTATGATATTTCCCCACTGCTGGCAGCAGGCTTAGCGTTTGGTTTAAACTCTGCAGCCTATTTATCAGAAACGATTCGTGGTGGCATCATGGCAGTAGACAAAGGCCAGCGCGAGGCAGCTATGGCGCTAGGTGTCCCTTACTGGACAATGATGTTCAAAATTATTTTGCCGCAAGCCATACGTACAATATTGCCTGCACTTGTTAATGAATGTGTTGCATTGCTCAAAGAATCATCACTTGTATCCGTCATTGGTGTGCAAGATATAATGCGCAGAGCAGGAGTTGTTCAGGCAACGGAATTCCGAGCGCTTGAGGCATTGTTATTCGCAGGTGCGATCTATTATGTGCTTGTCCTTATTTTAACGTCATTTGCGCATTTGCTTGAGAGGAGGCTGCGTCGCAGTGATTAAAGTAACCGAACTTACTAAATCCTTTGGCAAGAACCAGGTACTCAAAGGTATTACTACATCGGTGGCACAAGGAGAGGTCGTTGCTCTGATCGGACCGTCAGGCTCTGGTAAATCCACCTTCCTTCGATGCTTGAATCTGCTGGAGAAGCCTACCTCGGGCAGCATTACAATAAACGGTGTGGAACTGACTAACCGCCAAACCGATATTGGAGCTGTTCGTCAGCGGATTGGCATGGTGTTTCAGCACTTTCACCTATTTCCACATATGACTGTGCTCGACAATATTACATTTGCACCCCGCACAGTAAAAGGATTATCCCCTGCTGATGCTAAGGATAAAGCGATGGTGCTACTAGAGAGAGTAGGTCTTGCAGACAAAGCAGACAGCTACCCTTCCAGACTATCCGGCGGGCAAAAGCAGCGTGTAGCAATCGCTCGAAGTCTAGCCATGGAGCCAGACATTATGTTATTCGACGAGCCAACATCTGCACTTGATCCAGAGATGGTCAAAGAGGTGCTTGCTGTTATTCAAGGGTTAGCAAGCTCTGGCATGACGATGCTCATCGTTACACATGAGATGAAGTTCGCTCGTGAGGCTGCTGACACAATCTACTTTATGGACAACGGACTTTTAGTAGAAAAGACCGCTCCACAGCAGTTTTTCACCCAGCCGCAGAGCGAGCGGGCAGCTCGATTTTTGGAGCAGGTTTTGTAGGGATTTGGGTTATGAGGGAGGACGGCGGAGTGCCGTCCTCTTTTTGTTTTGGAAGAGGAGATGACTTCGCAGGAATAGATTGAACAATTCTGAAGTTTATCATTTCCACATCACGTCAATTTCCTCGAATGATATCTTGCTTTCATTCAGCCCTCTTAGCTATTCGCACCTATTGTTTTTATGTACTCTGCATTTCTGTTTGTAGGAGACTGCAAAATTTACAAAAATAAAAATAAAGAAAGGATTCTCCAAAATTGAAACTAAATCCTTCGTGAACCAAACCTTCTGAATCAAAATCCTCACTACAAATTGTTGCAATGTACTCTATATCTTCATTACATGAGTAACACTTTTTTTGAATGGGTTCTGTTGCAAAAAGTGGCTCACCTAAAATTCTACAAATATATTCTGAGCCAAAGTCTTCAAAAGCCTTGTCCGAATCCCATTCTCCTGTCGGAGTGTCCGTTTCATATAATTCTTCTAATTTCACTTTAGTGAATGGCAATGGATAAGGGAGACGATCTTCTTCATCACTAAGCCAGTTGTCCTTGTCATTTTGTTTAAGAATAATAATCTCCCTTGTTCTAGGTTCGATTTTAAACACCTGCGTCGACCAATATGAAGAACAGTTTAAACAAGAAACCATTGGTATACTATCCAATTGATCATTTGATAATGTTGAGAGTTTATTATCATTAAGTTCAAAATTAAAGATGAAGTGTACATTAGTACCACAGTTTGGACAGATCGGAGTTTTCCATGAATCACTACCAAAAGTATGATGATGCCTATCATCTCCCGTAGTAACTCTATAACCATGAACCCTCATAAGATCATTATCCCCTAATTTTTATAGACTTTTTAACCATAACGAACTGATTGCTTGAGACTTTCGTTATATTTCGTATCAAAAAATTTTTTTGAACTATGAACTCATTCAGCATTCGATCTATTCCTATCGAACCTAGAAAGGAATTAAAACAATTCGTATAATGATGCTTCTTCCTTGCAATAACTAGTAACCGATTGAACAAACGCATATTTTGCTTTAATTAATACGTTAAACGTTCCATTAATTTTAACAATAATAGGCTCCGATTCATCCTTGAAGATTTCAATATCCCCTATATAGTTTTTTTGCCTGAAGAAAGTGAAATCTCTTGTACAGCTGAAAAGTCTACTCTAACATGAACTGTATTTCCACTATAATCGATCCATTTCTCAGGAGGAAAATCAGCATACCATGACATAACAAATGAAATTGCGACGACTCTACCTTCATCTGCGACTAACTTCACCTATACTCTAAGTAGTAATCTCAAAATCTATTAAAGGGAAAATGGCAACCGTCTTACTAATTACCGCCATTATATCATTCGGCTTTGAATTCTGTTAAAGATCCCTCCACCCTGTATCCGGTTTTGTTCTTCATCATACAGTAGTCGATATTCACAAGCCTTCACATGACGCATATGAGAGCCTGCTTCTTGGACTTGCTAAACGGCTAGGTTATTTTTCACAATTTAATGCAACGCTATTGTTTTTCTATAAAAATCATGTCTCGACGTATAATCATTGCTTTGCTAAACTCATTACAATTGTTGCTATAACGAATGTAAAAATGTACAAAAGGAGGCTATAAATCATGCGTACAGAAGAAGAAATGATGCGGCTGATTATGAGATTTGCAGAGCAGGAGCCCCGCATACGAGCGGTTATTATGAATGGTTCACGGATTAACCCCCATGCTGTGAGGGACAGATTTCAAGATTATGATATTGTGTATTTTGTTACCGATGTGCGGGAGTGGACGAAGAATCGTGAATGGGTGCAGCATTTCGGGGATATTCTCATTATGCAAACGCCTGATGATGGCATGCTTATTCAGGATGAACCACGTGAAAGCTTTGCCTTCCTGATGCAGTTCACCGATGGCAATCGCATCGATCTTACATTATCGCCAGTAGAGCAACTTGAGGGTATGCACCATGATAGTCTTAGCTTAGTTCTGCTGGATAAGGATAACCGAATCGGTACACTTCCACATCCATCTATCAATGATTACCGAACGAAGCCGCCAACGGCCGCACATTTCTTAGAATGCTGCAATGAGTTTTGGTGGGTGAACACTTATATAGCGAAAGGGTTGTGGCGTGGCGAACTCTATTATTCGAAGTTTCATTTAGAGGGACCTGTACGAGAGATGTTGATCTATATGCTGGATTGGTACATTGGTGTAAGTTCAAATTACGAAAGCAATCCCGGCAAGCTGGGCAAATACTATGAGGAGCTTCTGCCGCCCGTTCTTTGGCGGAGATTTGTTAGTACGTTTCCAGATGCCGACGAAGCCAACATCTGGCGTTCTTTATTTGCGATGGGCGATTTGTTCCGTGAAACTGCCTCCGTTGTTGCCGATCATTATGGCTTCAACTACAACGAAGGCGAGGATCAGCGTGTTACCGCCTACTTAAAGCACATTCAATCACTGCCTCAAAGCTGAGGGGGAATAAGCTCCGTCTTCCCATACATATATGGACTTAGTGCGGCGGGTATATATATCGAGCCGTCCTCCCGTTGATGGTTCTCAAGCAACGGAATGAGAATGCGCGGGCTCGCCACAGCTGTATTGTTCAACGTATGGCAGAAGCGTAACGTTCCATTTTCGTCACGATAACGAATGTTTGATCTGCGAGCTTGGAACGCATGGAGATTCGACGACGAGTGGGTCTCTCCGTAGGCCGCCCGGCTTGGCATCCATGTTTCCAAGTCATATTGCTTATACGTTTTTTGCGACATGTCGCCTGTACAGACTGCTACTTTCCTATAGGGCAATTCGAGCAGTTGGAGCAACGTTTCTGCATTTGCTGTTATCTCACCTAATATAGCATCCGATAGCTCTGGATCTGCACGGCAGATGACGACCTGCTCGACCTTAGCGAATTGATGGACTCGATACAGTCCATGCACATCCCGTCCCGCCGAGCCTACCTCGCTCCTGAAGCACATCGATGCTGCCGCAAGCTTAATCGGCTTCTCTACATCGACAATTTCACCGGCATGGAAGGTTACAAGTGGAACCTCCGATGTTCCAACCAAATAACTTTCTTCATCTTCCAGCCGATACGTTTGATCCTTCCCGAGTGGGAAATAGGCTGTGTTGCTCATCGCTTCCGGCCGGACCATAAGCGGCACTTCCATCGGGGTGAAGCCCTTTTCGATGAGCAGATCCAGTGCTAGCTGTTGAACGGCACGATGAAGTAACACACCTGCACCTTTTAAATAGTAGTGACGGCTTCCAGCGGTTTTTACACCTCTTGGTATATCGATAAGATCGTGAAGTTCACCAAGCGCTATGTGGTCCCTTATCTCATAATCGAAGCAAGGTAGATCCCCGACTTTCGCCAGTTCAACATTGTCAGCATCCGAACGACCAATTGGTGTATCAGGCGATACTCGATTAGGAACTAACTCATAGAGAGCCACGAATCGTTCTTCCACAGCCTTAAGTTCACAATCAAGTAGACTAAGTCGCTCATTAACTTCCTTTGTTTCAACCTTAATTACTTCTGCTTCCTCTACCCGCTTCTCCAACATGAATCGTCCAATTTCTTGCGATAGCTTGTTGCGTCTCTCGCGTAGTCCATCTGTTTCTTGGATAAGCCTTCTTTTCCGTTCATCCAGCTCAAGAAGGTCATCGACCGATATGTCGATTCCTTTGCGCTCCGCCGTTATCCGTACCTCTTCTGCGTTCTCTCTAATCCATTTCATGTCCAACATTCTGCCCGCGCTCCTTTTTTTGGAAAATACAAAAAACGCCCTTAATCCCACATGGGACGAGGAGCGTTTATCTCGCGGTGCCACCCAAATTGATCAGACAGACAACTACTACAGTCTGATCCTCTTTGTTCCGCGATAACGGGCAGATTCCGGTAAACTTAGGGGGAGCTGACCATATGACTGGTTTCCCCTTGACGAGAACGCCTCCGAGTTGGATACTCTTCACTGGCATAATAGTAATGTTAAGTTGATCCATATTGTAACTTATGCCACATATCAAACGCAAGCACAAATCAATCGTTGTTCCCCTCATTTGAATTACACGGTATATTGTAAATAATATCCATCGATACAAAAGGAGGATTTCGCATTGAAACCACTCTCCCATATTCAAGAGCTTACGACGCTCAAAACGATCGCAGAGACTCTCAATCAATCCAATGACGTTTTCGCCATGCTTGAAGTTGTACTTGAGAAACTTCTTGATGTAACAGGACTTACTTTTGGATGGATCTTTCTTATCGAGGACAATCGTGAATATACATTTGCTGCCGATCGCAATCTTCCGCCTGGACTGCTTCATAATGAAAAAACGCTTATGCAATGCGGGTCTTGTTGGTGCATGGACCAATATCATGATGAACAGTTAAACGATGCTGTCAATATTATAAGTTGTCGCAGGCTTAGGCATGCAAGAGAAGTAAACAGCGGCGATACTTGCGGCTTCACCCATCATGCCACTGTCCCACTGAAGATTGGGGAATACAAATTCGGGATACTCAATGTAGGTGCGGCGAATAAGGATCATTTTACACTCGAAGAACTGGCATTACTTCAATCTGTTGCCTATCAGATCGGTGTTGCAGTAGAAAGAATGCGACTTCATAAGATCGAACAACGAAGAGCTGAGCTGTTCTCTCGTCTTGGCCACTTCAGTCGTTCCCTCAATTCGTCTATTAGCGCTGGACTGCTCCATAATCAATTCATAGAGCGTGCGATAGAGCTACTAACCATTCATTTTGACTGGCGGGGTATAACACTGTTAGCAAAGAGTGACCAATATTATCAACTACAAGCTCTTTACTCTGGCAAAATAATGCTGAACGGCATCACTGTCTCTGCTCCTATAGAAGCAGATTGGCTGACTCCTATTGGGAATAACGAACGCTTCGCCCAAGTACATAGCGAGCTTGCAGGTACATTAATTAAGCATTGGGGTAAGCAAGACCACTCCCCTAACATCCATACAGTACTCGCCACAAAAATGTCTGATAGAGATTCGTCAGCGGACATCTACTTACTTATCGGATGTTCAGGGCCACCTTTCCTATCGGGTGTAGATGGAGATGCTCTTTGTGGAATTGTAGAACACATCCAAGCAGCGTGCCAGCAAGCAGAGATGGAAGAAACGCGCAGAGAGCTTATCCGAGCCGAAGAACGTAATCGACTTGCAAGAGATTTACACGATTCTGTTTCGCAAATGTTATTTTCAATCAGTATGACAGCCAAAGGAGCTAACGCACTTCTTTTTGAGCAAAATATTGCAGCAGCTCGCCATGCCATCACTGACATGGGCAGCATGTCGCAGGAAGCATTAAAGGAAATGCGCAGCCTTATTCTGCAACTCAGACCGACTACTTTAAATAATGGTATTGTTACGGCACTAAAGGAGTATGGAACACGTCTTGGTATTACGGTACATATGAGCACTTGCGAGCAGCTTAAAGAGATTTCTCCCCTTATCCAAGAAACACTATGGCGCATCGGCCAAGAATCGTTAAATAATATTTCAAAACATGCTGCAACCGATCGTGTGGAGATGGCACTGTCTATCCATAATGGAGAGCTC
The DNA here is from genome assembly GCF_022180385.2 of Paenibacillus sp. L3-i20. Lineage (GTDB taxonomy): Bacteria > Bacillota > Bacilli > Paenibacillales > Paenibacillaceae > Pristimantibacillus. Next base: position 2,209,105 of record NZ_BQME02000001.1, on the reverse strand, counting down.
ATTTTTGTCGTACAGGACAAGGGTTGTGGGATGAGCTTAGCTGACTCAACGGCAACAGGCGGTCTAGGTCTATCCATAATGAGAGAAAGAGTTGATTCATTGGGTGGACGATTGAAGCTGACCAGTACACTTAATGAAGGAACATTGTTAGAAGTGTTTATTCCAATAGCAGCTACTTTGAATAAAAGAGAGGATAAAAGCTTATGAGCATTCGTATTTTATTAGCAGATGATCACAAAATGGTGCGAAAAGGTCTTCAAATGTTCTTATCCTCACAACGAGATATTGAATTAGTAGGCGAGGCATCTTCGGGTATTGAAGCATTGCAGCTCGTAAGTCAGCTAGCACCAGACATTGTTTTGATGGATATACGAATGCCGGATATGAGCGGTATCGAAGCGACAAAAGAACTTTCGCGCTCACACCCTAATGTGAAAGTAATCATCCTCACCTCTTTCTCTGATCAAGATCACGCATTGCCCGCTATTCGAGCTGGAGCAAAGGGCTATCTACTAAAAGATATTGAACCAGATGAGCTTGCTTCCGTCATTCGCCGGGTACATGAAGGGAAAGTGGAGCTTCATCCCGACATTGCGAGTCAGTTAATGAATCAATATATTTCACTCTATCAGGAGGAGAACGCAAGTGAGAAGCAACAACCATATGAACAGCTAACTAAGCGTGAACATGATGTGCTTCGATTGATCGCTTCTGGCATGAGCAATCGTTCAATAGCAGAGGAACTAGTGATTACGGAAAAAACGGTGAAAACGCATGTTAGTCATATTTTGAGCAAAATTGGTGTGTCAGACCGAACACAGGCGGCATTGTACGCCTTAAAACATGGGTTGCATGGATAGTTTGGCATGTATTAAAAACTAGCAATACAACATATACGTGACGTTAGCAATCATTGAAGTCTAATCGAGACTAGGCAGTTCTCATCCTCCCACGCGCTCCTCTTTAACTCTCATACTAAAGTCGTAGAACATTCAGCCAAAAGTTGAATGTTCTTTCCTTATAAAGATCAATCCATATGCTGACGCTACTCTCTTAGAGTCATGTTACGATTACATCAGATCAATAGCCGGTTGAAAAAGAAAGGGGAACATTACTATGAACATCGTTATTTTGGCAGGAAGTAATCGTAAGGATGCTACAAGCACTCGTTTATCCGAATTTGTTGGGAGAATCGTTGCAGAAAAGGGGCACCGCGCTCAAGTTTTTGATCTGTATCAGAAGCCGCTGCCGTTCTATTCGCCAGATGATGAATATGAAAACACAGAAACGATTGTTGAATTTCAACAATTGATGCATCAAAGCGAAGCTATCGTATTAGCTACACCAGAGTATCATAGCAGTATATCGGGTGTACTCAAAAATGCACTTGATCATCTTGGTCAGGATCACTTCCGTGGGAAAGCTATATTGTCGATGAGCTCAGCAGGAGGTGCTGTTGGAACAAGCTCCTTACAACAACTTCAGTCGATTGTCCGCAACCTTCATGGCATTAATTCGGCAGAATGGGTTTCAATCGGCGGTGCTCAGCGCAACTGGTTCGCTGAATCACATACCGATCACGAGGGGGCTGGCGGCGAAGTTGTCGAACGAATTAAGCGTGTAACTTATTCATTCTTGGAACTAGCAAGCCGAATAAGAAGCTAACTAATAGGGCTGTTATGCCAAGTTGGTTCTTGGTATAACAACCCCTATTTTTATTGTTTTGCATATATGATTTTGGCTGCTTCTACTTTAGATAATGATTTCATATCTGGCCTGTCCACTTCCTTAAGATTCAGCGCATCTATAGCCGCAAGTTGCGTCGCTGTTACTGGCTGCTGCTGGATTAAAGCATCTAAATTGTCATAAGCTACTTGCTTAGCAAGCTCACGATCATCAAGTGCATCGATTAGCTGATATACCGCCTCTATTGCAACTTCCTCACTCTCTAACCCAAAGCCTGAATCCGTGCTGAGCAAGAAACGATCCGGGTACTTTTTAATAACGGGTACATAATCTTCAAGCGTGTATTCGCTATCCTTGTTGAACGCAGTAAATCCTGCAAAAAAATCAGCGTAAAGATTGGGACGTCCCTCAAGCAACAACTCTACATGACCTGGAGAGTTATATGCGTTGGCATGTGCAAGAATAAATGTAGTGTCCGGATACTTCTCTACTGCCTCAAGCAACTTATCAATAACTACACCGTTCAGTGGATCAATATGTAGAAGGAGAGGGGCTTTATACTCTGCACATAGTTCATAAATTTGCGGTAATACACCGTCCATTGGATGCTTTGTCTTCCACGGTACATTGGCGAGCAATGGAGAATGTATCGATGCGGCTGCAATTTCACCGATTCCGAAATAACCCTTCTCCAAATTCGCTCTCACCGTCTCGATTCCCGACTCCTCCAACAAATTGACACCAGAGAAAAAAGGAATAAACCGATCTGGATGTTCCAAATAAGCCCTCCATGCCAATTGATCAGTTTCGACAGCAACGGGTTCGGATACAGCTCCGAATAAAACAACTCGGTCAATGCTATGTTTATCCCATACTTCCAGCATTGCATTATATTTTGAGCTGCCTGCATTGTGGTTATGTGCATCAATTATTGGAATGTCCCCGTAAGCCGCCACCAGTTCCTCCAAGGTTTTTTTAGCTGCAGGCACAGGGCTTAATACTGGTAATACCGTCGATTCACTAACTGGTTGGTTTACTTGTTCAGATCCTGAATTTTCATCTACTTCATCCAAAAAGAATTCTTTCGAATAAACTAATAATCCAATGATAGCAATTAAGCTAATAACCAGCTTAGCAATCCGTATCCCCTTTGAGTTTTCCACATCTATGCTCCCTTAACTATTCATGATCGTATCGAAAAGATCATACCATTCGACATAAAATGTGTAAATTAGTTACATATATAAACCTGTAATCGCTGCTTCATTCCACAGATACAAAAAAAAGAGCCGCTCCGCTATGAGCTGTACCCTTTTTGCTAGATCAAACTAACAATTAGGAGTACAGTTCACAATAGAGACAACCCCATTGCTTACATTATATATATTACACTTGCTCAACAGCTTCAATTTCTAACGAAATTTTTATATCATCAGCAATGAGCACGCCGCCTGTTTCCAATGCAGCATTATACGTTAAACCATAGTCACTGCGTTTAATTGTACTCTTTGCACTGAAGCCTGCTCTTGCGTTACCCCATGGGTCTTTGCCTGAACCTTCGTAAGTCACTTCGAATGTTTCAGTACGAGTAACACCATGCAGACTTACTTCACCGGCAATTTCATACTCACCTTCACCCGTTTTCACAATTGAAATAGCTTTAAAAGCAAGTGAAGGGAATTTTTCTACGTCGAAGAAATCTACACCTCTTAAGTGTGCATCACGATCGGCATTACGAGTATCAACACTGTTTAAATTAATAGTGAAAGAAATATCCGCCGAAGTCAGGTCATTAACATCTGCTTCAACTTTAGCGTCGAATGTGTGAAACGTTCCCTTTACTTTCGAAATCATCATATGTCTTACCGAAAAATCGATTGCACTGTGTGATGCGTCTACTGCCCATTGTTTTTTTGTCATTATAAAAACCTCCATATATTTTTATTAACTAACTTAAATTAATTAACTAACTTTTTATATTATACATTTATCTTAAACTAAAGACATTTCATTGTCAACTGCTTTCTAAACTAGCGCTGTATGTACTATTAAACTATATTCTCCCTTATTAATCAGATGGCTCCTGTACAAATAACAAAAGGACATCTCCTCTAAGTAGAAACGCGCCGGCATCCGAGGCCTATCGTTTCTCTACTTACTGAATATGTCCCTCTCTTGCACTCTATTTCAAAAAAACTTCTTAACATGCGAGTATGCTAACGCATTACTAACGATTAGAAACTCGCAAGAGTCTTATTAATTAGTATTAAAATAATTATTCCGCTTCTTCACTTGCTTCTTCGGATGACTCCTCAGCTTCGACCGCGGCTGCCGCTTCTTCCAATTCCGCTTCAACTACATCTGCAGCCTCTACTTCAGCTACTTCTTCCACGCTCTCTTGAACAATTTCTTGTTCTTGGCTCATATTTTTCACCTCCTAGCATATTGTATTTTAATTGTAGCGCTTTCATAGAAACTAACAAGAGGTGTAAAATGTCGTTTCATAGGAAGTTTCTCCGCAAGGTGTATCACCCGCATATTCTTATTTTTATATACCTCGACTCAAGTCTAGGTTAAGGATAAGACTCTCGGAGGTTTTAAGCGGACACTGCAAAGGCTACGATTAGTATACATAAACGAACGGTTCAATTATTGATTCGATACTGATCTAGGAGGAACGAAAGTAATGTACAGCATACTTACTGGAATCGAGCAAGGGGCCTTGCTACTTCTGCTTATTATGAGCCTAATTGCCAGCAATAAAGCATCCAAACTTATCTACAGCCGTACAGAGAAGGAACTTTATCACAAAGCACGCAAAATGAAATTTTGGGCCATTAGTCTAACTATTCTCCCCCTCATTGCTATTGCAACCGACATTATCCTAGCAACTGTCGCACACCCCCTCATATGGATGGATCGACTGCTCTTACGTGCTCCGCTAGCACTATTAACGGTGGTGCTCATCTGGAGACTGAGTATGCCTAGACTGCGTCTTTTGGTCAAACGAACAGCAGGCCAAAGTGAACGAACACTAGATATCGCACGTAGAAGACATGCATCATGTGGTGCACTTGTAGCTCCCTTTACAATTACATCAGTATTCGCCTTAGGCAACTTCTACTTTATAATCTCACCACCAGCGCCATTTCAATGGCTCGGAGCGATACTGCCGCTTATCATCCTCTTTGCTTTAGGCGCGTTGTTATGGATATATCAATCATACCGTAATCAAAAGGCGACAGTTTCCATTGAGGGGTCGCTCAATACGGATAGTATTTAGAATAAATAACGGCTGATTATTTTGTGGAAAAGACTGTTTTTTACAACGAATCCCAAACACTCTATGTTACAATTAACAGAAATACTTAGTCCGTTATATCCCTGATTGGAACATAAGTAGGCGAAATAATTTCGTTTATTATTTACAACTATAATACTATTAATGACCTGTTATAAAGACATGCTTTGATTGTTTATTATGATCCATTATAATTTAAAAGGAACGGAGTGTTCATTGGTATGAAAATCAAGACAATTAGCGGGTCTCTCCTGCTGCTGCTCGGTATTGTGTTATTGCTTAATCAAGGTGAAACTTTTGGCCCCGGCAAAATATTTGCTTACTTTTGGCCATCCATGTTCGTGCTTCCTCTAGGTCTATTCTTCCACTGGTTGTATTTCGGTATGACTGGAAAAAAAGGAGTCGGGCTGTTAATTCCAGGCGGTATCTTAATAGTAGTCGGCATCGTGTGTCAAATTGCTATGTTATTCAATAGCTGGCATATCATGTGGCCGGGCTTCATCCTTGCACCAGCAGTTGGCCTGCTTGAATTTTATTGGTTCGGCAATCGCAACAAATGGCTGCTTATACCCATTAACATTTTGACGGTACTTTCTCTACTATTCTTTATCGTCTTTTCGTTTGGTTCACTTTTTAACAACGTGTTATCGGAGCAGCCGTACTTCGCTATACTCCTTATCGTAGGTGGAGCTGCTATTTTAACATTAAGAAAGAAAACGGACTAAGACGAGTATACTAATCGTCAAATCCATCGTTACCTATAATGAGGAGGCTTACCCTGCAATATGCTTACATTTGAACAAAAGCTTGAAATAATTACGTCCTTTCCTGAACTCCAGCGGAAGGACGTTTCGCTTGGCCGCGTAAACTTTCATTATGAAGATAGCGTCCATGAGAAAAAAACAGTCGTTTATCACTTGCACCCGAATGGCAACGGCTTCGTATTCGCCGGACTATTGAATGAGGCATCAGCAGATGCCAAAGGCATGGTTAATATTCGTGATGTTGAAGCAGAACAGCTTCACCAATTAATCGCCAGATCTATAGCATCATTGTCTGGCGCATCTAATGAAAGTACTACCCATATGTCAACAATTGTAGATAAGGCTAACTACCAGCCTTCACGAGCAGAATTTTGGAGAGGACCAGGCAACGCTCGCCTCACTTTGCTTCTGGAAGATGATCTCTGGTACGTTTATGCAGGCAAAGACCTTGAAATGGCTTTCGAAACTTATGATGAATCCGTCCAATATTTACTAGACGAACAGTTTCGACGCGAGTAGACAGGAATTCCGCCTCCCGATGTCTAATTGTTAACATACATCTTAGACTTCGGGAGGAAATTTCTTGTCCATAAAAGCAAAACTATCCGTTTCCATCTCCATTATTGTTGCTATCATATTATTATTGAATATTGTATTTTCTTATATGTCATCGAAGGTAACTCAGGAATCCACATATGAAGGTCAGATGCAGGCAATTGCAAAACAAATCGTTGTAACTCTTGAAACATTGGAGAAAACCCGAAACACGATGGATCAGGAGCTTGGCATTAAACTTCGCCTCGCAGCTATTGCAGCAAAAGGTGCATTGCCTCCTGATATTCAGGATGTAACAAACGAGCAGTTAGTTTCACTAAGCACTCAATTAGAGTTAGATGGGATTACTCTATGGCAGCTCGGAGATAAAGAAGCTGTCTCGGTTAAATCTTCTAACCCGGATGAAATCAATCTGCGCTCTAAATCTTGGGATTATTGGAACACTGCATTTCTGCAGCTATTTGATCTTAAGAGCGTTGACATACCGCAAGGACATGCACTGCCCCACTTCTGGGCAGGACCAATCAATTACGCAGTATCCGACCCTACACTTATTAATAAGTGGGGTTATTTCTACGATGGCACAACGAATTACATGATCAACACCATTATTAATACGGATAAAAACTTCCAATATGATCTCATTAACGGTACAAATGACGTCATTCAAAAAGTTATTAGTCAGCAGCCTGCACTTCTAGAAATAACAGGCATCGATCCCATTCATTTCGGTACAAAGCCCATTATTAAGATGAAAAAAGGTGTACCTGTTCATAACCTAGATGTTAGAGCTATTCCATTTGGTACGTACAATTATAAAAACACTGCAAAAGACGTAGTTTTAATCCAAAAAGTGCTTAAAACGGGCGAGATAATAACTAGCAGTCATATTTCGAACGGTAAACACATGCTTCGGAGTTTCATCCCTATTCATGCGGACAAGCTTTACGTCATTAGTGTAGCTTTCGATGAGCAGATGATTCTTGAACCTTTGAAGCGACAACTTGTCGTCCATGCTTTTATTTCGCTTGGTCTTGTTCTCATTACGATGGTTTCCAGTTACTTTATAGCTGGTTATATGATGAGATCACTTAATCAGATTTTAAAAACAGTTAATGCTATAGCTACTGGTAATTTAAGCGCTACTACCATTATTCAAAATAACGATGAGTTCGGATTGTTGGCTACACGTGTCAACATGATGGGAGCTAAGCTGAATAAATATACGTCTCAACTCAAGCATACCGCAAGTGAATTGCAACGAACGAAGCAATATTTAGAATCCTTTGTAAATCATACTTCAGATGCAATCCATGTCATTGATTTGCAGGGGAATATCATCCAAGTCAATAAAGCTTTTGAAACAATCTATGGCTGGCGAAGAGATGAAGTAATTGATCAGCCTCTGCCTATCATTCCAGAGGAGTATCGTAAGTCTTATGATGATCTTATCAAATTGATTATTGGTGGCGGATCCGTTACGGATCATGAGACGATTCGATATACAAAAACAGGCGAAAGCATAGACATCAGCATTACGATTTCTGCAATTCGAAATGAACAGGAAGCCATTATCGCTATCGCATCGATCTCCCGTAATATAACTTCTCGGAAACAATCCGAAGAAATGATTAGACGTTCAGAGAAACTATCCGTCGTCGGTCAACTAGCAGCAGGAGTGGCGCACGAAGTACGAAACCCATTAACAACTCTAAGAGGATTTGTTCAGCATCATCAGCGAACAGGTTCTTTGTCGCCATTGTATTTAGAGCTTATGTTATCTGAGCTGGATCAAATTAATATGATAGTTAGCGAATTTCTTGTTCTTGCTAAGCCGCAAGCTGTTCGTCATGATTGTATGAAGTTAAATGAACTTGTCCGAGATATTGTTATGCTGATGGATTCAGAAGCGAAGCTTTATAACGTCGAGCTTATCGTACAACAATTGACTAGAATACCTACTATTCCGGGCGCAGTAAGCCAGCTCAAGCAAGTGTTTGTTAATGTAATAAAAAACGGGCTCGAAGCAATGCCTGATGGCGGACAGTTAATCATCGAGCTAAAGAGCTTTGATGACCAGGAAATTATTATTAATTTCATCGATCAAGGCAAAGGCATCTCAGACGAGGATTTGAAGCGCATTGGAGAGCCCTTCTTTACGAGAAAGGAATGCGGTAACGGTCTCGGCGTCATGATTTGCCAACAAATTATCGGTATTCACAACGGCAGCATGCGTTATCATAGTAAGCTTGGTGAAGGGACGTGCGTGGAAATTCGTTTTCCTGTGCCTGTGCAGTCTATGTGCTTGCCTAACGAAAAATAATAATCCACTTAAACACTAGTCACTACGTCATACGTTTTTGATATATCTGCACATTAAAGGGGATTCGCAATATGTCATTCAAGCAATATGCTTCTAATGATTTAAATAGTGGAAAGATACAGCCCGTGGGCAGTCGCCTACTGATCGTGACAGCAGTGGACGCTGAACGAGATGCGATATTAAGAGGAGTCGCTAAGGCTCCCGCCTCCCGAATTGATGTAATTGCTGCGGGGGTAGGGCCTGCTGCCGTTGCTGCACGAACAGCGATTACACTTGCTAACACCTCTTATGAGCTTGTTATTAGTGCGGGTATTGGCGGCGGATTCCCTCTGCGTGCCAGCATCGGGTCGCTTGTTCTCGCTACTATTATCGTCGCGGCTGATCTTGGTGCGGAGACGCAGGACGGATTTCTATCTGTTGATGAGCTTGGTTTTGGCTCCGCTCGGGTAGCTGTCAGCGATGAATGGAACTCGCAGCTCCTATCTGCATTAGAGCTTAACGGACTAAGTTGCGTATTCGCACCTATCATCACAGTTTCCTCAGCAACTGGCTCAGCTTCCACAGCCGAGCTGCGTTCACGAATTGTGCCGGGCGCAGCAGGCGAAGGTATGGAGGGCTATGGCGTCGCAATTGCTGCACAACAACAGGGCATCCCTGTAACGGAGCTTCGGGCCATATCGAATCCTGTTGGTCCTCGTAACCGTTCTGCTTGGCGAATCGGTGACGCATTAAAGGCACTTGAAGATGCCAGCTATGCGATTGCGTTACTTTTCCCAGAGTAACTGCATTGCGCATATCGTTTACTGATTACCTATTAAGTTAGCATCATTTTGGAGGAGGTTCACAAACATATGACTAACAAATCGAGCATAAACATCGCCTACTCTCCGTGTCCCAACGATACGTTTATATTCCATGCTTGGGCTCATGGCCTCATCTCAGGCGCACCTGAACTGAACGTAACTTATGCTGACATTGATATAACTAATCATCTTGCTGCTCGCTCAGAAGGACCTGAGGTTATGAAAATCTCTTATGCCGCTCTGCCATGGGTACTAAACGATTATCGATTGTTGCCATGTGGTGGCGCACTTGGAAGAGGATGCGGTCCGCTTGTTCTCACAAGAGATTCAATTGATGGTAACATTGAACCTACTTCCGCTGCACTATCTGGCAAACGTATTGCTGTTCCAAGCGAACGCTCTACAGCATACTTGCTGTTCCGATTATGGGCGGAGCAACAAGTTCCCGGAGGTGCTCCGGAAGTTGTCGTCATGCCATTCCATGAAATTATGCCTGCTGTCCGAGACGGCAAGATCGATGCGGGGCTTGTCATTCATGAAGCCCGCTTCACTTATCCGACCTACGGACTTCGAATGCTTGCTGATCTAGGTAGCTGGTGGGAAACAGACACTGGATTCCCGATACCGCTAGGTGCTATTATCGCCCGCAGATCGCTCGATAGTGAAGCCATCAGCGGCTGGATTCGTGCATCTGTTGACTACGCTTGGAGTAATCCAGCTGCTTCTGAAGGATATATTATGGATCATGCGCAGGAACTTTCACCTGAGGTGGCACAATCACACATTGCATTATACGTGAACAACTTTAGTCGCGATTTAGGCGAAGATGGATACGCAGCAATTGAAGCATTATTAGGACGTGCTGCTGCTCAAGGACTCGTACCTGCCTTCGATCTCAGCCTGCTGCGCTAATTGGTAGTACTTAAAAAAACGGTCTCCATCGGCTCAAATGAGCGCATAGAGACCGTTTTTGTGTTTTTGAGGATCATTCCATTTATTTATGAAAAGGATTTTCTATTATACTTCTCTCATTTTTTTGCTCAGACTCATCAGTTTCTTTATTCAGAACGCACCTGTTTATCATCTTTTCCGTTCTCTAAATTGGTTGGCTGAGAGTTATCTAAACCATCCGACTCCACTAAATGCTTCAGCATGGATAACTTGTTATCCCAGAAGCGCTCGTAATATGCGAGCCATCGTTCAAGCTCACGTAATGGTTCTGCATTTAGTGTATACCTTGTTTCTCTGCCTACTTTACGATCCTTAACCAGACCGGCATCTGCCAAAATTCGAAGATGTTTAGACACAGCTGTTCGGGTCATTGGAAAATGTCCGCTTATGGTTGTAACAGGCATCTCCTTGTCACCGAGCAGTTGTAACAGTTTTCTTCGGGTAGGATCGGCTATCGCTTGAAAAACATCATGCTTCTGGGCTGGTTCCGCCATGTTGTTCCTCCACAAATTGAGCAAGCTTCTTCACTATTCCTACCCAGCCATTGCCCATTCGATCACGAACAACGTCGTGTTTTTCATTAAAGGCTGTTACACCTTCTGATAGCCATCCGCCATGTGTAAGTGTGAACCGAGTTCCTTCTTCCATCTCTTCAAGCTGGAATGTAATGATCCAATCCTTGTCCCACTTAAATGATAGTCGATTAGGGGGAGTTATCTCTAATACTTGACACGGTGATTTGCCGAATGGACCTGCATCCACATGGAACTGGAATCCAACCACCGGTTCAAAGTTATTCGGCATAAACCATGCTGCAATTCCTTCCGATGACGAAACTGCCTTCCATACTTTCTCAACTGGCGCATTAATTATAATTTCCTTCACCACATCAGGCAACATCGCTTGTGATTCATTTCTATCGTTATTACTCATCATCCAACCTCCGCTTTATGTCACTTTATATTTTACTTTGTAGATCTGCTGTTAATATGAAACCATTTGGTTTCGCTTTTACGATTATATGATACCATTTGATTGCAAGTCAACAAAACCTTTAATTGACGAATGGCACCTTAATATGAATAATAAATACAAGGGTTGAGCGGTACATGCCCACTTGGTATGTACACTTGTACAGAGACGAATCCAATTGATTCACCATTATTTTGAAGGAGGACGCCCATGTCTATAGTGTCTCAGCTTGTAGCATTTAATAAACAATTTGTTGAAGAAAAGCAATACGAGGAATATTTAACCGATAAATTTCCTGAGAAAAAAATTGCCGTTCTTACTTGCATGGATACACGACTCGTTGAACTGCTTCCTAAAGCGCTTAATTTGCGTAATGGAGATGCTAAGTTCATCAAAAATGCAGGCGCCATTCTGACGCAGCCATTCGGAAGTGCGATGCGCAGTATTCTTGTTGCGGTCTACGCACTCGAAGCACGAGAGGTGCTCGTTATTGGTCACCATGGCTGTGGCATGACAAACCTCGACACTAAAGGTTTGATCGAAAAATTCAGTGAGCATGGCATCGATCCGCTCGCTATTCAGACGCTTGAAAATTCAGGCATAAAAATGGAGAAATTCCTTCGCGGATTCAGCAGTTCTGAGGAAGGCGTTATGCACAGTGTTCGTATGATCCGCAATCATCCACTGTTTCCAAAGGATATTCCTGTCCACGGCTTTCTCATTCACCCCGATACCGGTCAGCTTGAAGTCCTCGTTGAGGATTATAGAGAAGAATAAAAACGAGCGTTTTCCTCTAGCGGGGAAAACACTCGTTTTTTTTGTTTGCTTATGATTGTCTCGCATTTTTACAACTTTTCAAAGATAAATACCGTCTAGTTAAGTATAATCAACATAATTATTTGTGAAACGAAGGAAGTGATTTTCCCTATGACAACCCCATCGATTCCCGCTTTATTAAGAGATATTATAGCTTGGGAAAAAGAAGTCGCTTCGCTTGTACCAGATTTAACATGGCCCTCGGGTTTGCAATTGGGCGTTCAAGAAACTGGCTGTGGCCATTACTTCTGCTCGCCAGCTGATTCTATTACATTTGGCTATACTGGAGGCGATGGTATCCATTATGCGATACTTACAGACTTCGGGAGAGTAGTTAATTTAGAGGAAGCTCCTATTATATGCGTATCACCAATGGATTTTGGAAACTGCGTGTGGTTAGTCGCGAGAAATTTACGCGATTTCTTTTCTATTCAATTTTCAGAGCATGTTACGCTATTATTAAATTACTTCGAATCGAAGGAAAGTTACTTGGAGGCTCTGCGCCGAGATAATGCGGATCAAGAAGACCCGTATTTTGATAAGAAAGAATGGCTCCGGCAGAAGAAAGTAGTTAGAACGCTTGCTAGTGAACGATTTAATTTACCTCTAATTGAAAATCCTTACGAGTACATAGAAGAGCTGCGTTCAGAGCGGCTTGCACAAGTTGCGTTAAGGACGGTGAATCGTTTAGGAGTTCTACCAGACCCATCCTCATCATCAAATTGCCCTTTTGTCGGTCACCCCTGGCAAAATGATGAGATTCCATATGATATCGCAACGCTGTTGCCCGACTTTCTAGCTTCTGCTAGTAAAGAAGCTAAGTTCGCCTTCATAAGAGACTATCAAGAACAATTTATAACCGATTCTGATGCATTGCAATTGCTTTGTAAGGAACTGCGAAATCTAAATTTGCCATGGACGGCCGAACGTTTGAAAATAAGTATGAATCAGTAGAGGTGCAGTGTGCCTGTCACAGTCAAATACTCATCCTTGTCCAATGCACTAATGGGGGGACTATTTTGGTTAACCTCTATCCTCATACTATCAGCTATTGTAAACTGGGCAGTTAGAGCCTCTATTCAAAAAAATAATGGTTGATGAAATCCACAGATAGTTAGGTCGTATAAAGGAGACTGACAGAAATGTTACACGTATTTGGAAGAAAGGTTCTGAGCACTTATATCGCTGCGTTCGCTCTTGTAGTCGGCATTCCACTTATAAGCATGTTGCCGGTATTTGGGGAAGTATATCAAATCGATAAATTTCTAAGCTGGATTTCTATCTCCGGACTCGTTGCGTTTCCGGTTATACTCATCTATGGTTCCTTAATATCTGTTGCCCTAGAATTTGGTTTACCTAAATTAATGACTAAACGATGGCCTTTAATTATTACACAAGGCATCGGCCATGTCGTATTCGGCGCATTATTTGCCCTTCTGATTGATGTGAATTGGTTTATTTATGTGACCGCAGCTACATCTTTTGTCTATTTCTTAATCGATCAATTATTGATCCGTATCGAAACAAATAGACATCGCAAGAAGGTCTGGTTAGCTTTAGTTATTTCTCCTATCGTCATCACTATTGTGACAGCTGCCTTACTTCCACCGCCTGCACCTCCAGCAGCACTTCTTCCCTTCACTAAAGTAAATGCACTGGCATACGTGACAGCAGAAGATCGTCCCGGTGATGGTTATCCTAATTACGTCGGTGAAACCATTATCGAGATTGATGGTTATTCGGTAACACGTGTGACGAGAGTAAGTGAGTTAGGAGAAGAGAAATACGAGGTATTATTTATCGAACGTTGGAATAAAGGCGAGTCAGACGGTGAACGTTGGTTCTCTTATGTTGTATCCCGATACGGATTGGAAGCCAAAGGGAGCGGCGGTGACACCGCACCCTTCTCTTAATTCACCCTTAAAAGGGAAACGTTATCTTTCATCACATTGATCGTATTACTATCATTCAGCGGATATCCTTTATTTAAGGCAGCGCAAGCTTGCCCATAATTGTCGGACGTGATGCTCCTGTAGCTGCTGGCACGTTGTTCGTATTTCCATGTAGGAATGCGTGCCCAAGCAGTGCAAAAATAACTGCCTCCTTCGCATCATCTGCAAGTCCAAGTGCACTTGCATTCATAATCTTCTGCTCAGGTAGCAAAGCGGCAAGCATGGTAAGCAAGGTGCGATTATGTGCGCCCCCTCCACTTATAATTACTTCATCGATTTGACATCGAGGCAACACAATTTCCTTACACGCATTAGCGATTGTATGCGCTGTGAACGCAGTAGCCGTCGCAACAATGTCAGCAGCAGCAATCCCGCGTGCAACAGCACGATTAAGGAAATCAGCAGTGTAAGCCTCGCCAAATAGCTCTCGACCAGTCGACTTTGGAGCAGGCATTCCGAAATACGGATGATCGAGCAGCTCTGCTAGCAACAGTTCATCCGGCGTGCCTAATGCCGCCCAGGCTCCTTCTGCATCATAGCTCATTTTGCCATCTGTCAACGTATGCACAATTTGGTCAATGATCATGTTACCAGGGCCGGTGTCGAAGGCGAATGCATCCTCTGCTTTAGCTCCAGGCGGCAATGCTGTACAATTTCCGATGCCACCAATATTTTGCAGCAATCGTCCTTTGCTCTGATCCCCGAATAAGATAAGGTCGCCATAAGGAACTAACGGCGCACCTTGACCACCTACGGCCATATCTGCTGGGCGGAAATCGCCAACAGTCAATCTTCCCGTTCTCTTCGCGATAACGGATAAATCTCCGAGTTGTAGGGTCGATCTCACTAAAAATGGATCATGGGCGGAAGATTCCGGCATATGCCAAACCGTTTGTCCATGCGAGCTTATGAAGTCAATCTCATCGAGCGGAATTCCCGCCTCTAGCACCGCTTCCAGTGCTGTATCAGCGAACAGTTCCCCAATATAGGCATTCATGCCGCATATTTTGGAAACATCCGAATGTTCAGGGTCGCAAAGCTCCTTTATTCTCCCTCGTAGCGCATCATCATAAGGTCTTGTGTAGTAGTGTAAAAGCTTAACTTTTGCTTCCAAACCAGATCCTTCGATTTGTACGACAGCAGCATCAACGCCATCGAGTGATGTTCCTGACATAAGTCCAACCGCAATAACATAAGGCTTATTATTCGTCCACTGTAACATGAATCTCCCACGCTCCCGTCTATATCCCCTCGAATTACATCTCAGCTTGAAAGCTGTCCAGTGCAAGCAGCACTGCACCATAGGATGCATCTTGTTTCGCTTCGATACAGTTCAGTCTTGGATATCGTTCTTGCATGCGCGTCTTGAATATCTGGCGTATTTGACGATTGTTAAGTAATACACTACCGAGAAGAGCAAGCTCACCATTCTGAATTCCCAACTTATCTACCGTTGCAGAAGCAAGCTCAACAAGCGCATTAGCACTCTTAATTGCGATGCGCTTAGCTACAACATCACCAGCATCACAAGCGACTGAAAGTAAGGAGGCAAGAGCGGCAATGTCTTTTTTGTTTCTCCCCTTATCGTAAACAAAACCGACAATTTCCTGTACTGTACTTAATTCTAGTTGGTCATATACAAGTTTAGAAATAATCGTCGGCTCTTCCCGTCCATCCGAAGCTCTAACAAGCGCAGAGAGCAGGTCCCGACCAATGCTATATCCGCTTCCTTCATCATCGATGAGATGCCCGAAGCCGCCCGCTCGATGTACATCTTCTGACATATTCCGGCCGTAACAAATCGAACCTGTCCCTGCAATAACAATAACTCCGTAGCGTCCTTCATGTGCACCACATAGAGCTGTTTCATGATCACCTAATAGAACGAGATTACCAGTGTAGCCACTCTCTCTCAGCCCCGAAGTCAATCGCCCTTTGACAACAGGGTTGCTTATACCCGCTGCACCAATACAGATGGCTACACATGCATTAAGATCGTTATTGCATCTAAGTCCAATCTCTTCACAAATCTCTGCAAGAGTAACTCTCACACTAGCCTCATCTTGCCCGTTATAGTTAAGTGGTCCCGCCACGAACGTTCCCACAATCATTCCCTGCTCATCCGCAATGGTTACTGCAGTTTTCGTCCCTCCGCCATCCAATCCCGCAACATATCTCATCTATCTATCACTCCAATATCAATAGAGATGGAACTGTTTCTTCCGCTCTCCAAAATCACGACTCTCCTCTTCAAATGATTGCAACAGAGCATCTACGTCCACAGACTCATTCCGATAAACTTGATCTCCGCATAATAGATCGATAAATGGTCTTCCATTCTCTCGAACAGGAGGGAGAAACGCAAATTCCGAATACATCTCCTTGATCGTGAACAACAGCTTAACTCCCGTCTCTACTGTACGGACAGCCCGCTCATCCAAAACATGAACATAGACACCGCCGCATATCACTCCCTCATGTTTCGAGAACGTCGGTTTGAAGTAGGCAGGACGGAAATATACACCCGGAAGTCGCTTCGCATTCATCTCTGCAGATAGCCGCTGCGAGTCTATATATGGTGCTCCGATCATCTCAAATGGTGCCGTCGTTCCTCGCCCTTCTGAAAGATTCGTCCCTTCGAACAAGCAAGTACCCGGATAAAGCAGCGCCGTATGGAAGCGAGGTATCCCCATTGATGGTGGAATCCAAGCTCTTCCCGTCTCAGAGAAGCTCATTGCTCGTTCCCAACCTTCACAGCGAACAACATGAAGTTCTCCATTCCAACCCATCTCTTCATTCGCCATTGTTGCAACTTCTCCAGCTGTTAATCCATAACGGACAGCAAGCGGATAATTACCAACGAACGACTGAAATTCCTTCTTCAGCACATTGCCTTCCACTGTTACACCATCAAGAGGATTAATACGGTCTAACACAACAAATGGCTTACCCGCTGTTGCACAATCCTCGAGCGCATAAAGCATCGTATAAATAAACGTATAATAGCGTGTACCGACATCCTGAATATCATATACAACGATATCAACAGCATCCAGCATTTCCGCTGTCAGTCTTTTGGAATCCTTCCGATAAAGACTGTACACCGAGACACCTGTTCCAGAATCAATATAAGTATCTACTAAAGCACCTGCTGCCAAGTCACCTCGAACACCATGTTCGGGTGAAAACATCGCTGCGAGATGAAACTTCTCATGCAAAATATCAATCGTCGATCGAAAATCGTTCCCCAGTCCCGTTGGAGAAGTAATTAGCCCAATACGCTTACCTTGAAATAAATGAGCGTATTTGGAGATTGAATCGATACCGTTTAGAATCATATTATTCACCTCGTCCGAATTTACAGCTCGGATTGACGCAGTCGCATCGTCTCTGCTGGAATCATAAACGTCTCCGCGTATTCCTTTCTCGCCTCAAGACCGCGAACTCGTGCCAGTGACTTATAATAGTCCATATAATTAAATGACTTGCTGCCCGTCACGAACCAATGTGTAGATAACGCTTCGATCCATAGATCAAACGCCTCTTGGTTAAAATCAACATAGACATAGGGCACATAGTCGACAGCATCTTCCCAGTTTTCGCCGTAATAGAGCTTAGGTGCAAAGTGTGAAGGTAACTCTCTTTCCATTGCACGCAAACCCGCAAAAAATCTTGCATCGTTTACAATCCGATGTGTAGTAGCATGATCTTTATGCATACTATTGCAATGATGTGTAATGATGATATCAGGCTTTACTTCACGAATAACGTCACATACACGAAGTCTAATTGCTTGATCGTCTTCGATTTCTCCGTCTGGAATGTCAAATACACGAGCCTCGCCACCCAGCATTCCTGCAAAAGTGTGAGCCTCGCGAATTTTCTGTTCGCGATATTCATTTACATCTTGAAAGTCCGGTACTCCACGCTCACCTGCTGTTAGCGCCAGCGTCGCTATTTTGTCACCCTTCAGAAAATGGCTGGCGAGAACGCCCCCTGCTACCAACTCCACGTCACCTACATGGGCACCAATCCCCAATATCGTAATCGGTTTACGTTCACTCATTGTGTAAGCTCCCTTCTCATGACCGCAAATGTTTTCACCGTCGCAAATCCGGCTTTTTCATAGATGCGAATGGCAGGATTATTACTTCCTGTATAAAGCGACATATACTCTGTACCCATATTCTCGAACGCTTCACATAACCTAAAAAACAAACTTGAGCCTAATCCGTGTCCCTCGTGCTCAGGATGAACACCGATACCAGCAAAAAAACCGCGGCCATCTTCCCCCTTAATGACAGGGCCAGCAAAACCAACAGCACGGTCATTGAAAGCGGCAATAACAACTGGAACACCTTCCTTAACACTTCTACTAATTTCTTTCTGCCATAAAAGGTTATTGAAGCTCGTTAACAGTTCATCCATTCCACGATGAATCTTCCCATCAAACAACTCTACTCGATATCCGAGAGCAGCCGCCTTTTCTTCCTTAGACACAATATTCATTGGCACTTGAAATCCATCAAGTGACAAATACATTGCACACTGCGTCGCACGCTCTTTGTACCCCACAGAGGTTAGAAACATATGCAGCTTGCTCCCTACGGGAAAGCCCGGCGCATTATTATGCTCATGCCGGGCTGTATCAGGAATATACCATGGTAGTTGCATGGGATTAAAGAAAAGTACCTCAGCCTGCTTCTTGCCAAGCTCTTGGAACCTAAGCTCCATTACATCTAACATTAGTTTGAAACGTTCATCCGTACGGTAGTTCTTCCTCAGAACGATACAAGTAATATAACCTGCTACATCGCCAAGAGGCAGATCATTGCCAGTACAGCCGCATGCGAACCCTTGCACCCGGCCGTCCTGAAGCCATACGAATGTGTTCATTGCATCGAAGTACGTATTGCGCAAGAAGATTCTATTAAAGGACTCCTCTGTCATTTCCTTATAGCCATCCTTCACCGCCTCTTCGTTCCATAAGGCGATTACTTCGTGCGTATAGCGGTCATGCCAAGTCGCAATCATTGTGTTCCTCCTTCGATCACCCATTGTGAGGCGGATTAACCTTTAACCGCACCTACTGTTACACCTTCCAAGAAGTAACGCTGTAGGCTAAAGAAGAGAATAAACATTGGCAAGGCCGAGATTGTCGCACCTGCCATCATCGGTGCAAAATATGTTGTGTTTGCAAAACGGAAGTTTTTCAAACCAACCTGAATCGTTTGCATATCCATTGTGTTCGTCACAAGGAATGGCCAGAAGAATGTATTCCATGCTTCCATAAACGTCAGAATCGCCATAACGGCCATAACCGTTTTGGACAACGGCATAATAATTTTAACAAAAATTTTAAATTGGTTTGCACCTTCTACTTTAGCGCTTTCCAATATCTCTTTCGGAATCGAACTCATAAACTGCTTCGCAAGGAAGATGTTGTATACCGTAACTAACGAAGGCATTATAAGTGCTTCATACGTATTTTGAATCTCGAAAATATTAACGATCAGAATATAAAGAGGCACTTGCGTCACTTGATACGGAATCATCATGGCACATAGCAATACTGCGAACAGTACGTTGCGGCCTTTAAACTGAAGTTTGGCAAATGCATATCCCGCCATCGTAGCGAATATGACATTCGAGATCATTGTAACGGTTGCAACAATTAGCGAGTTCCCTATCCAACGATACGAATATTCGCTATAGTCGAAGAAAAACTTGTACGAATCCAAAGAAAACTTACCTGGCCAGAGAGAATAACTGATTGCTCCTGCTTCTACCGGATCCCCGAAAGACGACATAATCATAAAGTAGATTGGAAATAATGTCGCAATCGCAAATAGTAGAAGGAGGACAACTATAATGGTATTACGAGTATATCTGGCTGCGCGATTTCCCAAATGGTTGTTAAATAAGGCCAAGTCGAGCCCCTCCTTCTACTTTAATATTCCACGTCTTTACCCAGAAACTTAAACTGGATAAACGCGATAATGCCGATAATAAGTGCAAGCACAAGCGATTGAGCTGCTGCTGCGCCGAACTCGAAATATTTGAACGCTGTATCGAAGACCAATAGTCCAACCATCGTTGTTGAATGATCCGGTCCACCGCCTGTCATGAGGTAAGCGTTCTGGAAAACTTGGAATGAGCCGATTACACCAGTTACTAATAGGAATAGTGTCGTTGGCTTCAAACATGGGATAACGATATGCCACATCTTCTGCCAGAACGATGCACCATCAATATCTGCTGCTTCATAATAACTCTCATCAATACCAAGCAAGGCAGCTACATAAATGATAATGCTAGTACCATGACTAGAGAGCCATGACATTAATACAAGTGAAAACATAGACGTAGAGCTGGAACCTAGCCAGTTCTGACTATCAATGCCGAAAAATCCGATTAGCTGATTAAGCATACCGCCTGCCATTGGATCGAAGATCCAAAGCCATACAACCGATAATGCTACACCTGACGCAACAGCAGGCAAATAATAGACTGCCTTAAATGTTGTTTGCGCCCACTTCTTCAGCGGCATAATCATAATTGCAACGCCGAATGAAAGAATGAGTGCAACAGGTACTGTTAAAATCGTATAGACAACCGTATTCCAAATCGCTTTTCCAAAAAGCTCACTCTTAAAGATAGCTGCATAATTGTCTAGCCCTACATAAGTGGAGCCTAACGGTTTGTACTCTTGGAAACTAATAATAAAGGCGCTCAAAACGGGATAAGCTGTAAAAAGTGCATAAACGATAAGAGCAACGGCGATAAAGCCATAAGCCCACAGGCCGTCTCCTTTATTTAAGCGAAAGTTTTTAGTCGATTTTGCTCGAGCCATGCTGCAGGACTCCTTTCCAATAACAGTTCAAAACGTAGATCGGATAGCCCGCCCCGATCAAGGAGCGGCTATCCGAGTGTTAACCTACTCTTTTACTACTCCGTCTGCACCGAATGCTTCGATAGCAGCTTTAGTAACTGCTTCGTGCATTTGTTCTGGTGTAATTTCATTAGCAAGCAAAGCTTGCAGCTTAGGAATGATAACTTCTGTCTCAACCTTGATCGCTTTAGCACCAAGATCTGTTGGGATGTCTGGACGAGCTGGTGCTGCATTTTCTAGCATTTTGTCAACTGCTGCAATGTTGTCCGGGTTGCGAGTGGACTCCATGCTTTCAGCTGCTTTGCGAGCGCTATCAGTAATAAACGCTGCGAACAGATCGCTGTTTGTTGTCGCTGATGTTTGACCAGATGCTAGGAAATAAGCTGCTTTAGCTACATTTGCTTTGTGCTCATCTGTTGGAGCTTTTTTACCACGGAAAGCTACATAGCCGTCAACAACTGCATGGGATACTGGCTTATGTTCACCGAAAGATGGAAGCGGCAATACGATATATTCTACTTTAACGCTGTTAGCAACTGCACTGCCGTCGTTAGCGTCAATTTTCTTGTTATTAGCATTAGCAGAGTTTTCGAATACGGCTAGACCTTTACCTGTGATCATCGTTTGACCAGTCAGGAACATGTTCCAACGTTTACCAGCGTCAACGGAGCTAAGCTCTTTCGGCATGGAACCATCGTCGATCATTTGTCGAACCGCTTTCAAAACTTCAAGGAAGTTTTTGCTTGTGTACGTGTACTTATGATCCATTGTGAACGGTGAAGGCAAACCAGCATTCTTCACAAGTATACCTAAGTAGTCTCTAGCTGCAACACCTGATGTTGCAAATACGAAGCCATAACGGGAAGTTGCTCCGTTTTCTTGAACAACACCTTTTTTGATTGCTTCGCGGAATTGATCATAAGTCCAACCTTCTTGTTGCACTTTCTTCCAGTCGATACCTGCTTCTTCTAGGAACTGCTTGTTACCGCCGATTGCGTGAACTTCCATGTATGCTGGAAGACCGAACAATCCACCGTCTTTCTTCATATAAGAAAGTGGTGCTTCGTCGAAGTCAGCAACCATCTCTGGTGTTACTGCATCACTAATGTCCATCACCATGTCCATTTGTGCATATTTCGAAATACCTTCAGAGTTGATGAAAGCAAGATCAGGAGGGCTGCCCGCATTTACTTGCGTATCCAGCTTCTGAGTCATGTCTTCCCAGCTTGCAGGTTCAATTTTTAATGTTAGGTTAGGATAAAGCTTGTTGAAATCTTCTTCCATTTGCTTAAAGTTCTTTTGATAGTTTGGAGACACTGGCGGAAGCAAGGCCGTAATCGTGTCTTTCGCACCACCTGCGTCAGTCGGGCTTGATGTACTGTTAGAGTTAGGCGAATTGCTTGGAGCAGGTTTGTTGTTGCCTGAACTACATGCAGTTAATGAACCGACAGATAACATAAGAGCTAGTGCTGTTGCAGCAAATCTTGTTTTTCTTTTCATTGCTAAGATCCTCCCTTTAATTTAAGTTCTATATGCTCACATCCAGCAAAGCCCCTTAAATCGCTTTGGAACAGATGCGTATAGCCTTTTTCAGGCTGCCACCACTTTCGGCCAATGCTTTTTTCGCTTCATCAGCTTCTAATCCGGACTTAATCATCATAATGGCTAACTTGCAATCTAGCGATGCTTTCTGCAAAGCTGTCTCTGCTTCCTGATGATCGACGCCAGTTGTTATTCTGACCATGCGCAATGCCCGAACATACAGCTTTTTGTTGCTTGCCTTCATATCAACCATAAGATTGTTATAGGTCTTGCCAAGCTTCACCATCGTGCCAGTTGTCAGCATATTAAGTACAAGCTTCTGCGCCGTTCCTGCCTTCATCCTTGTTGAACCTGAAATAACCTCTGGACCTACAACTGGAGCAATACAGATATTACTTACTTCTTCTAGATTTGTACCTTTATTGTTAACCACACAGATCGTAACTGCACCAATCTCACCAGCTCTTCGCAATCCCTCAATTACGAATGCTGCACTTCCACTTGCTGAAATTCCGATGACAGCATCCTTGTTCGTCACTCCGATGCGGTCGATAAGCAGTTTACCCTCCTCACCGTCATCCTCGCAACCTTCAACAGCAACCCGCAGTGCAATATCTCCGCCTGCAATATGTCCCTGTATGAGTGCTGGATCAGTTCCAAAGGTAGGTGGACATTCCGAAGCATCAAGTACGCCAAGTCTTCCCGATGTCCCTGCACCGATGTAGAACATCCTTCCGCCATTCGATAACACTCGATGAAGCGCTTCCACTGCACGGGCAATGTTTGGCGTTTCTGCCGCCACAGCCGCTGGAACCAATGCATCTTCCCCATTAATGAGTGTTAGCATCTGTTCTGTAGTCAGCTCATCGATAATGCTCGTTTCGGAATTAATCCCCTCCGTCGTTAAACTTGCAAGATAGTCAGTCATAGTGATTCCCCTTACGTGATCATGTTTAGGTTACGATAACCCGTCTGATCGATTCGTTTCTTTGGTTTAACATAGTTCTATATTAAGCAATTTATTTCAATCTCGTCAATACATTTTGAAATAAATTTTTACCGTGAAATAAATTATTGGAATTTTATATCGATCCTTATTGTGAAATTACGACCGCTGTCGAAGCAGTTGCTAAAAGAAAAAAACGACATCCAATGCCTGTAAAAACAGGATTGAATGTCGTCTTTATTCGCTCTATTTTGCAACTTCTATCAGCGACGTAATACCGCCTCTATCTTCTGCGCTTATTAGCAATGATATTATGGCTCTTGGACAAATACTTCTTCACTTGCTGATAGTCAGCACTTGCAACACCAGCAAATAACATATCGATAATCGTTAACATCGCAATACGCGAACCCATCGCTCCGCTTCGAATCGATATCTCCGGTGTAGAAATGCTCAGAAGCGTGTCTGCCCGATCGGACAATTCACTCTTGCTGTACTTTGTAATAGCAACGATATGTGCATTGTTTTTGTGCGCGATTTCGAGCGAATCCAAAATTTCAATCGTATCACCTGAATTGGATATAAAAATCGCTACATCATCCTTCGATAGCAAGGCAGCAGCAGTAAGCTGACTATGTCCGTCTGTGAAGGCATGACAAATTTTATTGATACGAGTAAACTTCTGCTCTGCATCTTGAGCAACGAGTCCCGACGCCCCTATGCCGAAAAAAATAATTCGCTTGCTCGTACGAAGCGCCTCTACAGCGCGTGCTACCGCACTACGATCAAGCACGCTAAGCGTATCTTCGATTGAACGAATATTGTTCCTGCTTATGTTAGAGATGATTGTATGCAATTCGTCGCCTGGTTGAATGTCGGTGTACTGGTCTCCAGAATCATCATCCATAGAGCCCAGTGATGCAGAGATGCTGACGATAAAACTACGATAGCCATTGTAGCCCATCGTTTTGCAGAAGCGAAGAACCGATGCATCACTTGTCTTGCTGGCTTGGGCCAGGTTCTTAATAGAGAGATGTGGAATCTCTTCTTTGTTGGATAAAATATATTCGGCAACTAATCGCTCGACAGGTGTAAGACTGTCCTTGCGGTCCCGAATTTTGATCAACACGTTATCGTTTATCGCCATGTGCCGCTCCCTGCCGCTTCATATTTTCGCAACTAAATAGTATACGTATTACTAACAAATTACAAGTATTATTCCTACTTTGCAATATAAGGATATTTTACACGAATAAAATTTTATTTCAAAACTTTTTATCAAAATGATTAATTTATTACAATTTTAATTGTTGGACGGAATGGTGCGTGCTATAATAACGTTGCAAATAGGTTCATAGCTCTCTAACAATTGTGGCAAAGGATGAGTGAAAATGATGAACAACAAGTTGAAAATCGCGATTATTGGCGCAGGAAGCACCTATACACCTGAGCTGATGGAAGGCATCATTAAGCGCAAAGATGCCTTACCTCTCTATGAGCTTGCACTTATGGATATTGACGAAAGAAAACTAGATATTGTAGGCGGTCTATGCGAGCGAATGGTAGAAGCAGCCGGTATGGACTGCAAAGTGGTCAAAACTCAAAATTTGGATGATGCACTTCGTGGAGCTAACTTTGTTCTTGGACAAATTCGTGTAGGCAAGCTGCCAGCACGTGTTCTGGACGAGCAAATTCCGCTTAAATATGGTTTGATTGGGCAAGAAACATGCGGTATTGGCGGATTTTTCAAAGCGATGCGCACCATTCCTGTCGTGCTTGATATTGCTAAACGTATGGAAGTCCTTTGTCCAGATGCATGGCTCATTAACTTCTCTAACCCAGCGGGCATTATTACTGAAGCCGTTCTTAATCATACAAATGTCAAAATGTTAGGTCTGTGCAACGTTCCATATAACATGTACAAGAGTATCCGTGAAACGTTAGAGCTACCAGAAGCTAACCTCACATATGTTGGACTAAATCATCTGAGCTGGATAACTGCTATCGAGCATGATGGCAGGGATTATTTGAAAGATGCCTTAGAAATGGGTCTGAATAGCGAGACGATGAAAAACATACCATCCAGCGGTTTTAGTAAAGAGCTAGTCCAACTTGTAGGCGCGATCCCTTCTTCCTATATGGAATATTACTATTTTAAAGACAAGAAGCTGAAGCTATTGAAAGAAAGCGAGCAAACACGCGGTGAAAAATGTATGGATATCGAAGAAGAGCTTCTGGGAATCTACTCCAATGCGGAACTTCATTCGAAACCTAAATTACTCTCTTCGCGTGGCGGAGCTAACTACTCCGAAGTCGCAATCAGTCTAGTAGACGCTATCTTTAATGATAAACAAGAATACCATGTCGTCAATCTGCTTAACAATGGCGCACTTCCGTTCATGGAGGATACCGATGCAATTGAGGTCGGCGCAATTATCGGCAAAGACGGTGCTAAGCCGGTTCGTCTATCAGAGTTCAACAATCGCCATATTATCGACTATATGCGCATGATAAAAGCTTACGAGCGTGAGACTGTTGCAGCAGCCGTAGAGGGCAGCGAAGAAGCGGCAATGAGAGCACTTATGATGAACCCTCTCGTTGCTGACTATCAGACTGCATATGATTGCTTCCACGAATTAAAAGAAGCACATCGGGATTATCTTCCGCAATTTGTTCAAGGGGAATGAGAACGTTATGGCTAAGCAGTTTGTAATCGGTGTTGATGGCGGGAATAGCAAAACGGATTATTATTTGTTTCATATGAACGGTGAGTTCAAGGATCATATTCGTGCTGGCACTTGCAGTCATGAACAATTCCCAGGCAGCTATGAAAGTGCATGGCAAGAGATGAATAAACAAATCGGTCTGTTACTTTCCCGCAATGGGCTGTCGATGGAAGACATTGCTGCTGGTGCTTTCGGACTTGCCGGGGCAGACATTCCTTCACAGAAAGAGAAGCTTAACGAGATCATTGAGAGAATGGGCTTCACTCACTATGCAATGGACAACGATTCTTTCCTTGGCATCAAAGCTGGCAGTAATAAGGGTTATGGCATCTGCTCCATCAATGGCTCTGGCGCTTGTACAGGTGGTATCTCCCCGAGCGGTGAGAGATTACAAGTTGGCGGCGTTGGCAGTGAGTTAGCAGGTGACGAAGGCGGTGGCTTCTTCCTAGCGCGTAGAGTAATTCGTACAATCTACGACTCGTTTTACCGACTAGGACCGAAGACTACTCTGGCTGCACCCGTTATGAAGCTGCTTGGTGTACCGAACAAAGAGCGGTTTATGGAGCGTGCATTGGAAGGCATGGTTGCACGTAAACTTCCTAATACGGAACTAGTAACTCTACTATTTGCTGCCGCAGAAAAAGGTGATACTGTTGCGATGAACATCGTAAGCCAGTCTGCCTTGCAAATGGCTTATTCGACAGCAGGATGCTTGCGTCAGTTAGATTTCGGAACAGAGCCCGTCGACATCATTATGGCAGGCTCTGTCTGGGTAAAGGCGGAATCACCAGTCATGCGCGATCTCTATAAGCGCTATGTTGATGAGCTTGCGGGGCGCGCATGCCGCTATACATTATTAGAAGTTCCACCCGCAGCCGGGGCTGTTTTGTGGGCGCTGGAATTAACTTTGAGTGGTCCTGTTGATGAACAGATACGGAAGAAAGTGATTAGTGCGGTGAGCTAACTGAGGGCTTCCTGATTGAGTTAGTTAGCATAAATGATCACATTATAAAAAGGAGCTATTTTCAAGTTAAAATCCACTTGAGAACAGCTCCTTTTTCGAGTTGTGGTGCGATTAGCGTCTTCTACTCTAGAACATCTTAAACAGTTCAATAGCTATGTACAGTGCTACTACCCAAATGATGATAGCTGATATTTTATTTATTGCTTTTAGAAGTTTGCCTTTCGTATCAAAGTTTCCAACAACTTTCCCTGCTATCGCAAGCCCTAGAAACCAAAGCCAAGAAATAATAATACATGCTGCAGTAAATGCTATCTTTTCTGAACCTGAATAATTCAGAGAACTAGTTCCAATGACACCTACTGTATCAAGAATTGCATGGGGATTAAGAAGAGAAACTGAAATAGCTATCATGATCTGTTTCTTAGGCGACATAGCACCTTCCTGTTGACTTAGATTCTCAGGAACACTCCGCCAAATAGACCACCCCATATAAAGAAGAAATAAGAGTCCAACAGTAAATATGACTGTTTGCAGGGCAGGAACAGATAATACAATGACTGAGACCCCAAGCGTTGCTAATAGAATGAGTATAGTATCACAAAGTGCTGCTGTAATGACAACTGGAATTGCCCTTCTAAACTTGGGCTGAGAAACCCCTTGATTAAACACAAATACGTTTTGCGCACCAAGGGGAAGTATTAGCCCGAAAGCTAATACGATTCCATGAAGAATAGCCCCCAACATAATGTTCTCCCTCTCTACTAAAATTTTGTTAATGCAAGTTGCAAAAAATACACCGCACAGAGTTTTCGTCCTCTGTAGCGATGTATTCAAATCTTTTATTTCACCCGTCTATTACTTTACGCTCTCCATGGACCACGCTTCTACATCCCATGTTTTTGTTACCCAATCCTCATAGAAATCAGGTTCATGAGAGACGAGTACAACTGTACCTTTGTATGCTTGTAACGCACGTTTCAATTCGGCTTTAGCGACGATGTCCAAATGGTTCGTCGGCTCATCGAACAAAATCCAGTTGCTTTCTCGCATCAACAACTTGCAAAGACGAACCTTCGCCTGCTCTCCACCGCTGAGCTGATTAAGAGCTCGTGTAATATGTTCATTCTTAAGACCACAGCGGGCTAAAGCTGCCCGAACCTCATGCTGGTTCATAAAGGAAAACTCATCCCACACGTCCTCTAACGGAGTCATCGTTGGAGCTTTGGCTTCCTGCTCGAAGTAAGCAGGGGATAAATAATCGCCAAGATAAGTTTTGCCTTCAAGTGGAGGAATAACACCCAAAATCGTCTTAAGAAGCGTTGATTTACCTACGCCGTTACAACCTACGATCGCAATCTTGTCGCCTCGCTCAATAACCATATCCATTTTAGGAAGAAGCGGCTTATTGTAGCCGATAACCATTCCCTCTGCTTCAAACACGGTCTTTCCGCTTGACCTGGACTCTTTAAAATTAAAGGTCGGCTTTGCTGCTTCTTCAGGCTTATCGATGCGATCGATACGGTCGAGTTGCTTTTCACGGCTCTTCGCACGTCCTGAGGTTGAAGCGCGCGCTTTATTTTTTTGAATGAATTCTTCTTGCTTCTTAATAAAGTCCATTTGCTTTTCGTAAGCGTCAATATGCTGCGCTTTGTTCAGTTCAGCCATCTCCAGAAACTTCTCATAATTAGCCGAGTAACGCGTCATCTTCGTAAATTCAAGATGGTAGATAACATCGACAACCCCATTCATAAAGCCCGTTTCATGAGAAATAAGAACAAACGCATGCGGATAGTTTTTCAAATAATGAGTGAGCCAGTTAATATGCTCTTCATCCAAATAGTTCGTAGGCTCATCCAGCAATAACACTCCCGGTTTCTCAAGCAGAAGCTTGGCGAGAAGAACCTTTGTCCGCTGTCCACCGCTTAGTGCCGTAACGTCGCGATCAAGTCCAATTGCGTTTAAGCCGAGACCATTAGCCATTTCATCAACTTTCACATCGATCAAATAGAAATCACCAATTTCAAGTTCCTCTTGGATTTCTCCCATACGCTCTAATAGCTGCTCCAACGTATCTGAATCAGCATCGCCCATCTGTGCAGTAATAGCGTTAAGCTCTTCTTCTAATAAAAGCAAAGGCAAAAATGCATCTTTCAAAACGTCTCTGATCGTTTTACCTGCTTCAAGCTTTGTATGTTGGTCCAAATAACCGTAACGAACACGTGGTGTCCATTCCACCTTGCCTTCGTCCTTCAATAGCTTACCAGTCAAAATATTCATAAGTGTAGATTTACCTGTACCATTCGCACCAACTAGCCCAACATGCTCACCCTCAAGCAAACGGAAAGACACATTTCTAAACAATACCCGATCGCCAAACGTATGCGATAATTGCTCAACAGTCAACAAACTCATTTATCTTTATCTCCATTCATATATACACATTAATTAAAAACTTACAAATCTCTCTAATTGCCCGTACCATTGTACCACAAAAACGTTCAATCTATAGTTATTATAAAAGTCTACCAGTAAAACACTATTAATCAGCAAAGGCCGAAGTCCCCAATTGAGGAGCTCCGACCATTCTAATGTCCATAATGCTTGGACACGTGGCGAATATACTTATAATCCTTCTCCAATAGTGAAGTTTAGTGTAGCTGTGTAGAAGCCCGCACGAGTACCTACAAGCTGACCCGTGCTAAATTTGCTGCCCGTTCCGGATTGACTTGCAATTTCTAATGCCTTCGGCAGCACAAGTGTATAATGGATAGGAACGTTGTAAGCTCCCATACCGAATCCAGGTTGCGCTCTAACTACAGTTTGGCTCGCATTGCTAACTGTAAAGCTAGCAGCTAGCGGACCATTCACGGGATCAATAGGTTGTCCTGATACATAGTCAATGTTAGATGATTCCAAACTTAAAGACGAGATGGGGATTTTAAGAACGAACGATGCGTTGCCTGCAGATGATGGATCTGGAAGACTAGCGCTCAAAAAGTCTGTAGCTGAAATTTTTACCGCCCATCCTGCACCAGTACCTCGGTTATCACTAATACGTACTGTAGAGGTTGTATTTGTTCTCATTACAGCTTCGTTATCGAGATCTACATTTAGAAACGATCCCGAGATGGTGCTAAATTCAAGTTCTCCGCTCAGTACTCCTACCTGAGTTTGATTTCCTGAAGCCAATACCTTATTCAGTTTCACATCATCTAAATAAAGATTGTAGTAGCCGCCGTCCGCAGTAATGATCGATTCAAATTTAACTGTGATATGATCAGTCTCCGCTGGCAATACAGTGGTCAGCTCAAATTCAGAAAAGCCAGATGTCGAAGATGTGATGTCTACTACGCCTCGACCGATGTATTGCCCTGCTACATTATAAAACTCCACTTTTGCGCGAAGCTTCGCCCATACTAATGAAGTTACATTCGCTTTAAATGTAAACTTCACAGGTTGCCCTGCTGTGAAGCCTGTATTAATGTTATTACCAATTTCCAATTTTTGATTCAAAAGGGTAGTACCGTCATGAGAAAGTCTTTGAGAATAAATACCCTCTGACACGGATGCTGATGAAACTTCGGCTATAAACGAAGCTGGCGATCCTTCCGAACTAAATTTCCATCCATCAGCAGTGCTACCCGAGGTGAACGATTCAAATCCCCCGTTGTCTACAATGTTGGCAGTAGCAAATACAGACATTGGAGTGATGACGGTAAGGATTAAGCTAAACACTAGAAGAACTCTAATTACTTTCATTCGCATCGAATATTTCCCCTTGTTTAATAGATGTTGCAACAAACTTCTTCTCTCTCCCTCTCCTAATTAGAAGTATTACGAATATAAGCAATAAAATAATTATTACTGTAAGAATTACTAGAACCCATATCCAATACAAATACAGTATTTCTAAAAGCCAGCTCTTGTGAGTCTTCCCGACCTGCTGTGCCTTATCAAGGGCAGATATGACTTCTTCAGCAGCAAGTTTAAACTTATATTCACCCTTCAACTCAATGTCTTGATAATTTATTGTGTAATTTAAGTTATAGGAGCCTGGACGTAAAACATCTGATACCCTCATATCATATAATCCTGATGTACCAACATACACGGAGTCCATCGCATATTGTTCTGACTTCACAACATCGCCTGATGAATTTTTCAATGTCAGTGTTCCAGAAGGCTTTTCCAAAATCGTACCTAAATTATGGTGTGGAATAAAAATAGATACGAGACCGTCTCCTCCTATTTCATGATAAACATTATTCACTTCCATCTTATGAATTGCTTTATCCCTGTTTATGTTCACGACTGTCTGAATTGGCAGTCTTATATACATATCAGATACGATAGCCATTTCGGAATTAGCTGCTATTGTAGGTGCAGGGATAAACTCTTCCAACACAATAGCCCCTATGTATTGACCATCTTTAACGTCTCCCGGAATATCCATAGTAAAAGCGTAAGTTGCTCCTGCTCCTGGTTGCAAGGTACCTTCCATTACAACTTCTTTAAACCAAGAACCTACCAGAATCTTTGAATCGGAGCTAGCAGGATAACTCCATCCCCCTCTTAATGTCGGCAGCACATCAGTTGCATAGATCTTAAATGAAGACGCTTTGCCACTAATGTTGTTAACCCTCACCTTAAAAGATAATGATGAACCTGCTTTGGAATTCACCATAAAAATAGAGTCACTTTCAGATTCTAGCCCAACCATAGAAAATGAAGCTTTTGGGGGTTCTCCTTGTATAGATTCAGCATTTACGCTTGCAATGTAGTAAAAAAATAGAAAAATGAATAGCAATACTGTTTTTTTCATCGCGCACTCCTATGTGCATTTAAAAATAGTTAAATAGAACCAATTAAACTTTGCAACCATTTAACTATTTCATTTTTAAAAATCGTCATTACATTACTTTATTCACAGTACTTTCTATATGAAATCACCTATTAACAAGGACTTAAAGCTTATTTTTCTTAACTTTAACACACTTTCCCTTGAGTATAAATACTTTTTATTACAAAAATCGGGACTATTAGACTAATCTAGCATCATGCAACAATAGTTGATTTAACCCCAAGCAAATTTCCATGAGAGAAAAGAAAAAAAGCCAACCACGACGGCATCCGTCTATGACTGACTCCTTATATGTAATCAAAAATCCTCTTTTTTTATCGATACCTCTTCCTAATGATTACGACTATAATTCCAGCAATTACGACTAGAGCTACTGATATCCACAACACATATTCTAATATCCCGGCAGAACCTTCAGTTGATTGACTCTTCGTTAGTATTGCTTCTGCCGGAATTTCTACATAGCTTTTTTGCAATTCAGTATAATCTACACCCCATGATGAATCTTGATTTTCATCTGTTGTAACCTCATGTGGGTTAGCTGGTACTTCTTCCGGCATTTCTTTCTTCACCTCTCGCTATTCATCATTCTTTTCTCTTCCCATGATTGCTTAATTTCCTTTTATGTTTCTCTACGACTTCTCTTTCATAAAACAAATAGAAGAGGACAGGTTTTCGTTCTGCCCTCCTCTTCTACTGTTCTATAAATCTAAACATATTACATTTCTACATTAGTGCGTACCTGAAATTTCTAGATCATCGGCTGCTGATTTGTGTGCAGAATAGACATTTAGTACTGGGTATGGAATTTTTTCAATAGGCCAAGACGTCCCCGCAATTTCGACTGTCGTATTCTGACTTGGTGATCCATATTTTAAGGCGTAAGTGTCACCATAAGCATTAATATCCGCAGCCATTAGAATGACAGTCTTGTTGTTTCTATAGGTGTCAATGTTATCTTGAGTGGGCTTCTCATTTTTTTCAACTACTACAGCAGATGAAGGTAACCCATAGGTGAAGTGCCAACGCTGAGCTTGCATGTTGAATAATTCAGTAGGTATCGCTCCACCAGGATTTTTATCATCCCCATTGGTTCTGGTTGATCCGATAAATGTTCTATTTCTACCCGTCAGATTCATAATATCAGCAGAACCAAAAGGAAACCGGTCTCCAAAAGGCTGCTCTAATGATTTTTCATCTCCTGGATCATTCGTATTCGCATACTCCATCACTGTATTGGTCACATTGGCTTCGAATACATCATAATTTCTCCTGCCATGTTCCGCATCCCAATCCAAAGTATAATTAAATTTATGGATAGATTCCGGTTTATAACCCGTTTCACCCCTGCTACTTTTATTTATCGGTTTGTAACTTCCGCCAACGTTCATATACACATCTACTTCTTTTATATCACCTGTTTTTAGATTAAGTGCATAATATCGAGGTATGATCTGCATACTTCCATAATAATTGCCTATTGTCTGAACATCAGAAAAAACTTTATAACCTAAACGCATAGGTTGCTTACGCAGGGCAGCTATATTGTTCTTCTCAGGAGATAGAGGTAAAGGTATTGGTTCTCGATTCAAATGCGTTAATAATCCATAAGTGTTTAAATAATTCCTTACATCTTGAATCTTTTCGCCTCTAATGTCCACAATATCCCCAACTATTGCGTTTTGCTTGTTAGGATCAACTTTCTTAACAAGATTTTGCACAAGCCACTTTGTTGGGTACATCGGTTGCTTGAACAGGTTAGAGAACCTGAAATCTCCAGTATCCTCTATGACTAGATTTCCTATTCTACCTACTATATCAATGTTAAAGCTCTTTAAGGCACTATGAAGAGCCTGTAGCGCTTCATCTCTGACCTTATTGGTAGGCTTTGCTCCAGGTTCAAGAGTGTCCCCATTTATCGCTATAGCTTGAAATTCAACTAAAGCACTTATCGCTTCCCTATTACCTAATGGAAGATAAAAATCATACATACAACTAAAATCATTACAGATGACAGGTAGATCTATCCATTCCCCTGCGGCATGTGTTTGACCATCATAGATAACATTAAAATCGAACTTTACAGCTTTAGACTGTGTCCATTCTGTAGTATCCATATTATCTACAAACCCTTTACCGCGATTAGCAGTCACATTTGGAATACCCCATGCACCATCCCCGAAAAAATTCCCATTATTCGGGAAGAATATCTGGAATCCGTAATCCAAGTTAATAAAGTTCCCTGGTTCGAATTTCCCTAAACCAGGTACGTTAACTGGAGCGGTTGGAGAAGTTTCAATTTTTTTTGTTATATAGGCATCCTCCGGAGGAACGGATGATCCAGAATCCAGCATCGTTTCCACTTCAATGTATTCTGGGACATTCGCACCTATTGGTGAATGAATCCTTATAAATCCATTTCCCGAATGTCCGGTCTGATTCCCACCAGACGGATTAGGTATCGATTGATCTCCAGCAATTGTAGATCCTCCAGTTAGACCTTCTACATAACCGGAACCACCACCACCGCCTCCATCATCTAAGTCGTCATAGCTTGAGTAATCACTACCTCCGGCACCGCCTCCGTAGTAACCTCCACCACCACCACCTGCTCCTGAGCCAGAACCCGCATTATTACTTCCTCCGACTCCTAGTACTCCTGCACCACCAGTTGTTAAACCGTAACCTCCTGAACCTCCTGAAGTTTGTGTACCACCTTCTGCACCTTTACGGTTATCTGCTCCGTCTTTACCTCTGCCTCCGGAAGAACCTCCACCAACTCCTCCATTAATACCACTTCTACTTCCCCAACCTCCGCCACCACCGGCGACGATTATTCGGTTATTTAAACCTGTACCACCCTTTCTTATATCAGTAGCACCACCACCAGAGTCAGTAATTCTACCATGCCCTGATCCGCCACCGTTCCATCCAGTCTGACCTCCGACATGGAGAGATAACTTATCACCCTTATTTAGATTCATTGAACCTACAGAGTAACCACCCTTACCACCAAACCCTGAAGTACCTCCTTCTGCTCCCCATACTTCAAACTTGTAACTACCTGATCTAGGAGCTACAAATTCTTCTGCACTTCCAGTAAATTTAAAGTCTAACACCTCTGGAGCAGTACTATAGTCTGGATTCTTAACTAGTTCGTAACCATATATAGGATCGACCGGTATAAACTCCTGCAAGGACATGTTTTGCAAAGATAAATTGTCAGCAAAAACATGTTCTGTTACATTCTGCCCGCCACTACTTTTGCCTTTTACGATATGCACTCTAACTTTTGACACATCGGCAGGGGTAGTAAAGGTTAATTCTTTATTATGCTTAGCACCGGTATTAACAGCAGTTGTACTTCTTACAGTAGATGCAGCTTTGTTAGTATCTGCCCCATATATATCTATGTAGAAGTATCCTTCACATCTGTGACAGCTAATATCTCCTGTAAATTTGTAATTCGTATTCGGCTTGACTGTCACATCTTTGTAATATACTGCATCAATATTTTTATTCGGAGTAGTATATATTTCAAATGAGCTTTTCCCATTCATAACCCACTCGTCATCGTCACCTATTCTACTACTCGTAAACGTTACATCTGAGGGAGGAGCAGCAGTCCATGTTTGCCATCCAGCTACTGACCCTTTGGTATTAAGAAACTCCGCGTCACCATTAGACAATATATTTTGTCTGTAGTCGGGTTTAAGAATCTTTTCATATTCAATGGTTGGTGGTTGTAGATTTCCACCTATAGCTTTCGATTCAGTTGTTCTTTGATCTCTTTCAGCAGATAGTGCTTTAACAATAGATTTCTCTACTGATACTGGATTATGAAGGACAATATCATTGACCTTACTATGAGAATCAGAATAATTACTCATGAAAGAAACGCCCGCTTCTCCATAATCCCCATCAACCGCTGTCGAATAAGGTGTCAGTCCTTTTCCTTCTTTTATCAACAACTTGTAGAAAACAGAAGACGTTCCTGTTACATACAAACCATTAGGATTTGTAACAATAGGATTCACATTCGTCTCCATTAATCTTAAAGAGGAGCTAGGCCTTGCTGGTTTATTTATACCGGCAGGGTATTTATCAAATATCGTTTCTAATTTGCTGTTATCATATCCTGAATATTTGGTGTTCGGATTTTGATAGTTGCCGTTATACGATCCTATATTTATTTTATCTGGCAACCAATCTGCCGCTGAATTTTTGTTGCTAGTCCACTGGACATTAAAAGATGTTTTGGGTATATCTACTTGCCTTTGCGGCTCCACAGGACTCGATGTCTTTTCAAAATACATGACAGACTGATCACCAGAGGATGTTTGCAAGACTAAGAAATCAGATATTGCTGTTACCTCTACCGGTTCTGTTCTAAGCTCTTTGAATTTGTTAAATTCCACCGTTTTTTTATCATCTTCTGTAGAATTTAGAATATGATAATCAGGAATTTCACTGTATTCCTTATAGTTATTATAGATAATACCTTTGGCCCAATCAGCT
Source organism: Paenibacillus sp. L3-i20 (assembly GCF_022180385.2). Lineage (GTDB taxonomy): Bacteria > Bacillota > Bacilli > Paenibacillales > Paenibacillaceae > Pristimantibacillus. The sequence goes on along the minus strand of NZ_BQME02000001.1, from coordinate 2,172,533 downwards.
GTCTGTCCAGGTCCAGAAATTAATCCATTATCACCATTACCGTCATCTTTATTTGTTCTACGACCTAAATTCCAAACGACCTCATCATGTTGATTTGGTTCTATAGAATACCGAAGCCTGCCCTCTTCACTAGCCTTAGTAGGTAATTTCCCCTCTTCAGCAATGTTAAAGAAAACAGTAGGATCTCCTTGTACAATAGAAGCGGTCAAATCCTCTGTACCTGTTAACATGGTCATTCCATTTACTTTTGATTTGTCCAATTTCCAAACGTTTGCTTTCGTAATTTTAGTGTAATCATAAGTGATTTTTTGTTTCCACTTATCCTCTACCATTGGTAAATCATAGGTAGAGGATGGACCATCTATAATTTTTGCAGGAAGTTTGCCCTCAACAGTTATCGTATACGTACCCGGGCTTCCGTTTTGCCCGCTAGACGGTACTTTAGGTCTGCCGCCAACACAAGGTGTTCCAGAACATGGAACAGCAGCACTTCCTGCATTAGCCCAACCAGCAGGCTCTACTTTGCGATCATTAGTTATTGATGCTCCCCAATTGATGAAGCTTCTTTCCTTACTATCACTAGCTGCTGTATGGGTTATTTTAAAAGAATTTACAGCGCCAGCCCAAGCAGAAGCTTGCGATTTAGCCGTATTATAATCACCATAATCCCATTTGTTATTTACATTTGTCCAGTGATCTCCCCAAGTTACAGAGCCTGTGTAGGGCAATGTTCCAGTCCAAGTAGCAGTAACCGTTCCACCCTGATGACCATTAACTGTTAAGCTTTCTGAGGAAGCGCCGCTTGGAGATGGTACTGTGTAATTTTTCGCTTGATCTCCTATTTTGAATTCACTAGGCACTCCGCCAGAATAGAACGCTCTATAGGTTCTAGTTGACTCAGCCTCAGGAACGTATTCTACTTCAACATCCACTATAAACTCAGAACCACCAGATGCGAAATATAGGCTTCGCGTTGTTGGAGTTCCAGCCATAGCTTCAAATGTTTCATTGGAGCCCGTTCCAGTAGTTGAAGGTGAACCTTCTTTTATCTCCGACCAAAATTCAGGGACAGACGTATAACTACCTGTCTCTTTTATTGGTGGAGGTGGTTCAGCTCTCCAGAATGTTATTTCAGGAGATTCTTTCAGTAAACTCTCACAAGTCAGTGTTTCAAGTTTTCCATCCTCAGTCCAACTAACTGTTATCGAAGCATTATAAGCAAATGTCACTTTGCTCCCTTCAGGCATATCATAATTCATCAGATCATCCGTATACATGAGTTGGGACTGACCTTTCACGTATTTTAATAGTTGTACAGGAGTTACAGATACCTCTTTCGCTGGATCAGGAATTTTCCCTTCCTTAGACCATTTAGCAGGAGTACCATCGCCTCCTTCTCTATAGTTTCTATGAAGAGTTACTTTCATCTTAAAAGCAGTCCTACCTGATTCAGCTGCTATAAATTGTTCCCACAGTTTTATGACCTCATCAGTTTGTTTTATATCAATAGGCATATTAATTTTCTTGCCAATTTTATCTGTCTTGACTTCGTCAGATGAAGGAGCAGCCTTTTCATCCATCTTGAGAGATACTTTTTGACTACATTTACAATCAACCTCTTCCGGATCTAATCGGTTATGGTGTCCTCCAGCAATCATGAATCCATAATAAGATCCACTGCTATTAAACTTTAACGCTTCCATAATTCCGAAGTCCACAGATCCTCTACCGCTCCAAACGCCTTGACCAGAAGAGGTTTTGAACATATATCCGGTTACTCCGTTATATCCATAAGCAAATCCGTTACCTTTGGCAGACTTATCTGTTATTCTGTCCCTGCTAGGCATTTCTTTTTTCGACAAATCTGCAGATTTCTTTATTAAATCTTTAGTATTACTGCTTACGCCAGTTGCATCGAAACTAGATTCTCTAATGTCGCCTTTCGGAGTTGCACCATGAGCCCATAACACAAAATCTATACTAGGCATGAATAAATATTTTGAACTATACTTAGGAACCGAATATCGGGATACTGTATCAATAGCTATAAGGACAGGATTAGTATCTATTTTGGTCTTGCTTATAAATCTATTAATTTCAGATTCATAAAATGCTTCATCCTCTTTAGGCACTAGTACATAAAGGGTCATAAGGAGGTCTAGATAATGCAAACGAGCTTCATAGCCATCTATTCCATCCCCATCAGCATATTTGTCGAATGTAAACTGTTTAATTCTCTGTTCAATAAGTTTGTGATCACTTAAAATCCAATTCCAAATATGAGATGCATACTTGGCACAGCCATCAGCGCACCCCCCGCTCCAATCAATTACATTTTTCCACTTTCCGTTCGCTAACTTTTTTATGTTCTCTCCATCTTTACTATAAGGTGCATATTTTTTTAGCTTCGAAAAGAAATTAGAATCATTTCTTTCTGGACTCCCAATCTCTCTTAATTTTGCTGCCATATAAGCAGGAGGCTTTTCTCCAAAGTTCATTTCTCCAGCACTCGAAGAATACCATCCAATGACTGCATTCTGCGTGTAGTTAGCCTTCGGAGCAAATAATATGGAACTATCCATTTTAGGAAAATGATTTCCAAAGTGATTTTGTAATTTCCCTTCTATCTTTTCCCTAGACATATTAATCCCTAGCTTGTTTTCAGTGCTTAACGTTTCTTTCGCAATTCCTACTCTATATACTGCATTTAGATTCACACCACCGTTTGGTCCTGGGGTACCTCCGCTAGGTATAGATCCCGACCCACCTAATACAACAGCTTGAACAGTATTTGTAGGGCCTTGAGAGAAAATCGAAAGCAGAATAACAAATATTAAAAATATAGCTACATATTTCTTCATTTCTTTGCACCCTCTCTTTCATTCAGGCTATATTTCATTTCCTTTGGAATATCTTCATTCAGTACTCACCAGTCCGAAAAACTTACTAATCGCAACTTTTTCCTATAATAAAATATTAGACCTTCCAATACTTCCTATTTATCTCGAAAACCCTAAATCATTCCTGTATATACTCTAGCATATTTTACCTACTTATTGAATGTTTTTATGACAAAAATCAGGACTATTGGATTATATTAAAATTGAGACCAACGTCTTCCCTTATCACTGTAAATATGAAAATAACAAAAAGGTTAATCGTGGTTACATCATCCACAATTAACCTGTCTTATGTTTCATTTAGGCTATTATTTATACTACATGCTGCTAATGGTTCAATATAACTTTCAATTATTTAAAATTTATACAATCGATAGTTATTAACCATTACTTAACTTCTTTTGGGGTCACTGCTACTTGCGGGTACCCATACGTATAGCCAGCTATTAATGAAGAATAGCCTGGTACGTTCTTGAATTTAAATTCCATAATACTATCTTTGTTGAATGTTGTAAGCGTCATATATCCGTAATCAATTTTTACTGATTTATTTTTGAATGTATTCGTTAATAAAGCTGGAACATCACGACTCTTTGTCACTTGTTGGAATTCATAAAGGATTGCCCCTTTTGCTGCATCAAATGGTTGAGCTTTCGTTTCTTCATACGTTCTCCACTGGTCCGCATAGGATTCTATTGCACTGTTATTTGCAGAAGCCGTTTCGTCAAATTTTACTTTTACCGAGTTCTTTGTCACGATATAAGAGATTTCATCAGTATCTGTTCTTGTTACGATATTCCCTCTTAGAGCCACTTCGTTTATATATTGACTGTCGTAGATTCGTTTCATAGCTAGTATTGACTGCTCTCTTGTATACTTACCATTATAATCAAACTTACCTCCAGTACCTTCCATTATATCCGTAGCGTGCATTAGCATAACAGCAGGCTTAGCCCAAGTCGCAATTTTGGCGAAATCTGAATAACCATATCCCGTAGTGTCTTCTTTGTATGCAAACCCTACTTGAGTATGTATCGTATTCGCCATCATTGTAGCAGCTTCTTGACGAGTGATTGTCGCGTTTGGACTAAACTTCGTATCGGTTACACCATTCACACTGCCAAGAGCAAAAGCTACTTTAATGTAGTCTTTATCTGTATCTGTAAATCCAGTACGTATTTCTACTTTCTTAAGGAAATCTTCTAGCTTCCAATGTTCAGAACCATAGCTAGCATGCTCGTAATTTGCAAACATCGTTTGTACAAGTAGTTGGGCAAACTCTCCTCGTGTTATTGGTTTCTGGTAGCTGGATTGTAGATTGCTTGGAACTATTCCCGCTTTAATTGCAGCAGCTACATCTGCTTTCGCCCAACTAGAGGGCTGATCTTTCGTTGCTGCAAACGCAGGCTGCAACGTGAAAAGAAATGACAATGCTACAATAGTCGCAATACATTTTTTGATCATGATTTTATATCTCCTTTTATGTTTCTCTATGGTTTTTTCTTTCATAATACAAGATAGAAAAGGTTTGGCATTCGTTCCGCCTTCCTGCTTTAGGTCTTCGCTACTAGAATTGAGAAATCGCTTACATACCTATAATATTCCAGATAATACCTTCGTTTACTTTAGCACAATTTACCTAATTTATGAATACTCAAATGACAAAAATCAAGGATATTCGATTGGATTTTACATCTAACATAGTTTTAAGGTTGATAATTCCTTAATAGGATTGGGCAAACGAGGTCATTCTCCTATCAATTATTCAGACAAACCTAAATAACAAAAACAGGTTAATTATGGTAGTATCTGACCATAGTCAACCTGTTTTATGTAACGCTTAATCGTTATTTAGATTACAAAATTATCAAGTATTATTGTGCGAACAAACGAAATAATGGAATGTTTAAATGAGTATTACATAAGATAAATGTGTTTACTAATTATATCATGATTTCGTTCAGCAATGGGTAGGGACATTGAACAGCTGCCGCTTGTTTGCATTGTTTAGCATATAACGGAGGATAAAAAGAAACCCCAATATGATCTATTATAATCTTTATATATTGAAATTCTTATCAAAACATTCATATTTGCTAAAATCTTATGTTACAACTAACGGCTATTTACTTACTCACATTTTTCTAACAGCCATTCCTTTGCTTTTTCTGATTTCAACAAAATAGGTTCCTCTAATGTACCTATGTTAATACTTTTAAAATGAGCTTCTTCTATACCTTTAATATTTTTTAATGTCACTCCGTTTAATAATGTTTCTTCAAATGTCGCTACACTTATATCTACATTTTCTAGTCTTGCATCACTAAAATCAGTTAAGTAGAAAAGTACATTAATCATATTACAATCTACTAAATTTGCATTTCTAAATATTGCTTCCCAACAATCACCTTTACTAAACCTAGAGTTTTTAATGACGCTATTAGAAAAATCTGTATATCTAAGATCAGATTTATAAAAATCGCATTTATCTAAATACGCATTTTTAAAAGTTGATGAACATAATAGTGATGTATGAAAATCGATATTCTCCAAATTAAGATCATCAAAAGTGCATTCTATTAAATATGCTTGTTCAACCAATTTATCGGATAAATCAAACCTTCTTAAATCCACTTCATCTAGCCTTAACATTTCACCTTCTTTACCTATTGTCTCAACCCACTTTTTATGTAGTTCAAACTTCCTAATAATATTTCCTTCCATTTCGTCACTCCTAAGGATACCATATTATTTTATCTGCTACTCCTGCTTCATCAATCGCTTTCTTCAGTTGATCAAGATGCACAGGCTCCATTTTTCTCGTGTCAATAATAACGTTATTCCCATTATCAAATTCTTTTTGTAGCTTTTTCATGCCTTGTTGGATAGTAAAAGCACCCTTTTTGGGATTTGTTATAGGTACTCCATTATCACCACTTGGATATGATTCAAAACTTTTCACGTCCCACTTTAAACCAGAAGTAGTATCAATAAACTCTGCTCCCTTTTCTGCTTGGGGATCACGTATTAGCTTTCCTAAGTCACCTCTTGCTTCTACTGCTAATCCAACTTCCCTTTCCCTTATATTTTTAGGTTCTATTTTCCCACCACTTGCAGGATCTCGAGCTAAATCATCCAACTCTTCTTGATTTCTTCCTCCGTTATACTTACCATCTTTATCGAAAAGATTACCTTTACCCGTACCATCAATCCTACTATCTCTTGCACCATCATAAATATCCGTATCATCAAATTCATCAATCGGTTTGTTTCTACCAGGTCCACTTGGCGGAATATTATCAACTACTTTATCGCCTTGTTTAACGATATCCGCAACCGTTCCAGCTTTGCGGATCCATGGAATAAAGACGCCTCCTGCCGCAAGCCATCTATCGCCGGTAGATAATTCATCTCCCGTAATCACATTTTTACCGGAAATACCTTCCAAGAGCGCTTTGAAGTTTCCGACAAACGGGATAACATCCAAACCAAAGGAAACTCCATCTTGGAACCATGTTGGACCCTCTTTGTTTTCCTCATAATAGTGTCCACGCTTTTCCACATAGCTTTGCGCTCCAGAATCGGTTTGAATCCCCTTGCCCTTATATTGGAATGTAACGGGATCATAACCCTCCGAGATGGCATACTTCAGAAATTCCTCAATCTTTTCTTTGTCTACGCCTCTTACTTGCTCAAATACGTCCGCAGGCCACATCTCTACCATTTTGCCCGCGTTATATGTATATAACAAGTCTTCTAAGTTTTTGAACCCAATGACCGTCTTCTTCCCATCCGACGTATAGACAACATAATCGTTTTCATCATCATCAAACTTATATTCCTTCACAGTAACATTGGGTTGTACATAAGTGACTGGCGGGGCGCTTGCTTGCTGTTCCTTCCACTTGGCTTGCCTATCCGCCCATCCTTTCATCATATCGAACATGGTTCTTCCCAGCATTGCGAGCGCTGCTGCCTGTTCCGGAGTTAATTTAGTTGGTTGCTTGCCCTGTCCTCCATAGCGGTTTACTGTAACCGCTTGAATCGTTCTATTAGGTACTGCTCTATTAATTGCCTTCTCTGTAAGATCATACTGCTCGGTGGCGTGATTGGTAAAGGTTTGCAGTGCTTTTATTCGTCTCTCCAGTTCCAGTAGCCTGCTATTTGTACGATACAGACGAGTGCCAATTTGACGACGGGCTGTTATTGCGGAATCTACACGAATGAAGCCTACACCTCTTATTAGTGTCGATGATCGTTGTACATGTTGACCTAAGCTCACTTTTAATTGCTGCATTCGACCAATATCAATGTGAATTGGAGACATCCTGTCCCTCCTACTAGGAGTTAATTAAGACGTTGAAATCAGAGTTGTTAGGAACCATTCCTACAGTACTATCTTTCAGTGAGCAAGCAGACCTATCATTTATCCATTTCCTTATTTTACACATTATACCTATCTGAAATCTAGCACAAATTCCCTATATTAGAAACACCTTATCTTCTACCGCAGAGATTAATAACATAATCTTATTTGTAAAATAAATGATGGACTTCGTATGGGGTCCAATAATCTACGGATTGACTTTACCCAGCGAAATCTTGGACAAAATTTCAGAAGATCCAGAGTTCATTTCTGTCCACATATGTTAGGTTGGATTTGTTTTCAGTTGCATAGAAGTGAAATACTGCAAGAATATGAATATAACAAAAAGGTTGATCAGGATGGTGTTTAACCGTGATCAACCTTTCCTTTGTAACGATTACACTTTTATCTATACTACAGGCTGTTAATGAATCAACATAAATTTCAATTATCAAATATCTAGAAAATCGATAGTTATTAATCATTACTTAACTTCTTTTGGGGTCACTTCTACTTTAGGGTATCCATACGTATATCCGGCTACCAAAGAAGAATATCCTGGTACGTTTTTGAATTTAAATTCCATAATACTATCTTTGTTGAATGTTGTTAGCGTCATATATCCATAATCAATTTTTACGAATTTATTTTTGAATGTATTTGTTAATAAAGCTGAAACGTTACGGCTTTTTGTCACTTGTTGAAATTCATAAAGGATTGCACCTTGTGTTGCATCAAAAGGCTGATCTTTCGTCTGATCGTACGTTATCCATTGGTCTCTGTAAGATTCTATTGCACTGTTATTAGCAGAAGCCGTTTCATCGAATTTCACTTTTACCGAGTTCTTTGTCACGAGATAAGAGATTTCATCAGTGTCTGTTCTTGATACGATGTTTCCTCTTAAAGCTACTTTCCCTACTCTTCTTCTGTCATAAATACGTTTCATAGCTAGTATTGACTGCTCTCTCGTATACTTCCCATTATAGTCAAACTTACCTCCAGTACCTTCCATTATTTCTGTAGCATGCGTTAGCATTACAGCAGGCTTAGCCCAAGTCGCAATCTTGTCGAAATCGGAATACCCATATCTAGTAGTGTCTTTTTTGTAAGCAAAACCTACTTGAGTATGAATCGTATTCGCTATCATTGTAGCAGCTTCTTGACGAGTAATTGTCGCATTCGGATTAAACTTTGTATCCGTTACACCATTAACACTGCCAAGAGCAAAAGCTACTTTAATGTAATCCTTATCTGTATCTGTAAATCCAGTATGAATTTCTACTTTCTTAAGGAAATCTTCTAACTTCCAATAGTTGGAACCTTCGTTAGCATGCTCATAATTAGCAAACATCGTTTGCACAAGTAGTTGGGCAAACTCTCCTCGTGTTATTGGCTTCTGATAGCTGGATTGTAAATTACTTGGAACTATACCCGCTTTAATTGCAGCAGCTACATCTGCTTTTGCCCAAGTAGAAGGTTGATCTTTCGTTGCTGCAAACGCAGGCTGCAACGTGAAAAGAAAAGACAATGCTACAATAGTCGCAATACATTTTTTTATCATGATTGTTATATCTCCTCTAATCAAAATATTCCAGATAATTGCTCCATTTACTTTAGCAGAATTTACCTACCTTTTGAATACTCAAGTGACAAAAATCAGGGATATTCGATTGGATTTGACATCTATACACAGTTTTTAGGTGTGATAAGTACTAAGAATAATCGGGCAAATTGGCCAATCATTTAGATTAACGTAAATAATAAAAAACAGGCTGATTTTGGTGGTAACTGACCATAATCGACCTGTTAGGTGTAACGGAAAAACTTTATTTGGGGTATAAAATTCTTCCGACCATTCTTTGCTGACATAATAAAATGCACCCCTAAAACTCCATGGAAATTAACCAAAGGTTTATCCAATGACAATTCTAAGGGGGCAACTCATTTAAGCAGTTAGTAAAATGATATTCCTCCGCTACTGCCGTTTTCGATTACGTCTTTCTTCAAACCTTTTATTAATTCTTAAACACTCTATAACGTGCGAAATAGTCTTATCCTCTTCATCATATTCCCCAATGACCCGATATAAGACTCTCTCATCAGTAGAATAAACAATCCATTTGCTATCCCTATATTGTGTTCCGACCTCATTAGCTTGAACAGCATGGTCATCGAGATTATAGCCACTTAAACTCTCATTTGCAGTAACTTCGAGTGCTTCTTGTTTTGTCATATCGCTACTCCTTATTTACTTTTTTTAAGTACCCTAGATCCTCCAATATATCTACTGATATTGGAAATTGATACTGAATTCCGCCAACTTAACAGAGAAAGAAATAGACCACAATATGGGCGGATAGCTCATATTGTGGCCTGTTGGTTGTATTATATGATCTAGTATCTGTAAAGTAAATCCAGGAAATCAATTATTCATAAACAATACATACTCTATTTCCATTAATAGTTGCCTGCTCTAAGAATATAGTAATATCACTTGCAAGTGCTGGAAGAGTAGCTATTATATTATTTGATATTTTAACCTTATCTTCTGTCAATTTAGTAGCATCGAATGATTTAAATAACTGTATTGCTTCCTCAATTTTTGTTATTTCCCAAGGACTTTCCTCATACCAACCCTCATAAATAGAATATTCGTGCAGAATCCCACTTCGATCTGTGAATTGCTCGAACATACAATTTAACAAGGTTTCAAAATATCCATTCCACAGTCGCAACTCGTACTTATCATTTAGGTTTTCGTATATGAATGTTATTTGAGGCTCTCCTTCAAATCCAAAATAATATGAATCATTTATCATTTCTGAACTCATAATATTACTCCTTCCAATGTCCTTGATCCAAAATTCTCACTTGTTCAGGGGTAGCCGTTCCTGTTTTTCTTGCATCTATTGCATTAAACCATTTATATCCTTCTACCCACTCATCCTCTCCAATTTTATAATATGTCTGTGGTTGTTGCCCACCATTACCAGGTACCTTTCTCTGAATAACCCAAGTATTCCCCTGATCAATTGGAGCACCCGGGGTTCTAGTATGCCACCTAACTTCATATTTATATGACCCATCATTCCAAGTATAGGTTATTTGTTCATAGCCAGCATTCATTGATTTCGCCTTCATATTTGCATTCTCTGGAATTTCAATCGGTGCTCTTTGGGCATAATGCTTTGCTATAGCTAATTGTTCTTCAGCACTTATCTCAGAGAACTTTTTATTAGCTCCACCCGCCCCATCAATCCTACTATCCCTTGCACCATCATAAATATCCGTATCATCAAATTCATCGATTGGGGTCGTTCTCCCAGGTCCACTTGGCAGAATATTCTCAACTACTTCATCGCCATGTTTAGCTACATCCGCAACCGTTCCAGCTTTACGTATCCATGGAATAAAGACGCCTCCTGCTGCAAGCCATCTATCGCCGGTAGATAATTCATCTCCCGTAATCACATTCTTACCGGAAACACCTTCCAAGAGCGCTTTGAAGTTTCCGACAACCGGGAGAACATCCAAACCAAAGGAAAATCCATCTAGGAACCATGTTGTTCCCTCTTTATTTTCCTCATAATATTGACCACGCTTTTCCACATAACTTTGCGCTCCAGAATCGGTTTGAATGCCCTTGCCCTTATATTCGAATGTAACGGGATCATAGCCTTCCGAGATGGCATACTTCAAAAAGTCCTCAATCTTTTCTTTGTCTATGCCTCTCACTTGCTCAAATACGTCCCCAGGCATCACATCTACTATTTGATCTACATTATATTGATAGAGTAAGTCTTCTAAGTTTTTGAACCCAATGACCGTCTTCTTCCCATCCGACGTATAGACGACATAATCGTTTTCATCATCATCAAACTTATATTCCTTCACAGTAACATTGGGTTGTACATAAGTGACTGGCGGAGCGCTTGCTTGCTGTTCCTTCCACTTGGCTTGCCTATCCGCCCATCCTTTCATCATATCGAACATGGTTCTGCCCAGCATTGCGAGCGCTGCTGCCTGTTCCGGAGTTAGTTTGGGTGTAGGTTGCTTGCCCTGTCCTCCATAACGATTTACCGTAACCGCTTGAATCGTTCTATTAGGTACTGCTCTATTAATTGCCTTCTCTGTAAGATCATACTGCTCGGTGGCGTGATTGGTAAAGGTTTGCAGTGCTTTTATTCGTCTCTCCAGTTCCAGTAGCCTGCTATTTGTACGATACAGACGAGTGCCAATTTGACGACGGGCTGTTATTGCGGAATCTACACGAATGAAGCCTACACCTCTTATTAGTGTCGATGATCGTTGTACATGTTGACCTAAGCTCACTTTTAATTGCTGCATTCGACCAATATCAATGTGAATTGGAGACATCCTGTCCCTCCTACTGTCAACTTATCAAAACAGTACAATCAGAATATTTGTAACCAATAATCTAATAGAAATAATCTTTGCGGAGGAAATTATGAAGGAAGCTAAATCCCAGAAGTTAGCGTATACGTAAATGTAGCCTTATAGTTAGAAGAAACGATACCAACCTCTTGATTCAATGAGTAGCTGCTTGTTGCAGCGTCTGACAGGCTGTTTACATACCCCTTATATGGAATCGTTAATGTGAAATTAAGATTGTTTATATAGCTTCCCATACCAAAACCTTTTTTTGCTTCAACTAATTGCAGTGGAATAGAATTCAGAGCTACCATAGATGAATTAAGCCTATTTGGACCATTGATTGGGTCTATATCTTGTCCATAATCGTTATTTCTATAAACAGACCAATTTTCTACCTTTAAAGAATTGTCAGGAAACCGGATTGACATCGTACTTCCAGAACGACTATTCGTTTTGTCAGAAACAGCATCGCTTATAAAATTAGTAGCCGATAAGGATAAAGACCAGCCTCCACCTGTACCTCTTGAATCCACAATCCGATTATTAATTCCTTTACTAAGCTCAGTTACTCCCTCTGAATTAATTGTGACATTTGAGAAGTCAAAAACTTCTGGAACAAATGACAACGTTCCACCAACAACCCCTACATTGGAATCTACCGATTGTGCAGATACCGTATTTACATTTCCTAACGCCAATACAACAATAATTGCAGCCAGTAAAAATTTCTTCATATGTTTTATCCTCCAATTCCTTTATTAGCGGATGAATCCTTGTTTGCTTTTTTTCTTATTATGAAGAAAATCAGTAACAATAATAAAACGATGATTACTAGCAGGCTTCCTACAATAAAATACATGACTGTAGATGTTTCATTTTGCTGGACTTCTGAAGTAGATCCTTTAGTTTCTTTTAAAGCTTTTAATGACTTCTCTACATCTGCTTTCTTTACAGAAAAATCAAACATTCTTTCAATAGATTTATTGGAGTACTCTACGATTACTTGAGCTTTATAATTCCCACTTTTTAAAAGTTCCTGACTTGGTAGTCTTACTATTTGTTCTGTACCTTGGTAAAACGATAATTGATTATTTAGAACAACAGATTCTACTATCGTATTTTTGTCTGATTTTATATGTATCGTAATTTTCGGTTTTTCTAGTATAGTTCCATTATTAGTTAGTACTGTCCCGATTACTGGAGATCCATCAGAATCATACGTATAGGAGAATGAATCAATCGTTATACTTCTAGTAAAATTAGTGCCAACATTCAAAACGATTTGTTTAGCTATTACAAGGTCTACTGGACCGCTTATACTTGTATTCTTATCCGTCTTAGTTGAGATCGTTGATACATTTTTGTTAAGGGATACAATTGCGAGAATATACTGACCGTCTGTTATATGATTTGGTATGCTAACTTCATACTTAACAGTTTTCGTTTCATTCGGGGAAAGTTTAATTACTTCTTTACTATTGCTAAACCATTTGCCATTTCCACCTATTTCATCATCTATTCCGATAAAAGCTTGCCCACCATTAATCGCAGTAAGCTGCTGGCTCGGATAAACGAACGCCTCGGCAGCCTTTGTACCGTTGTTTATCAGTTTAAATTGGAACGTTTTCACTTGACCTGTCGAAGCTTCAACATCGTAATAATCTTTGTCTGAATCAACAGCAATTATATTAATTTCTGCCATAGCCCTATTAGAAACTAACAATAAAAAAACTAGAGAAAGGGCTATAATTTTTTTCACCATCCATCTCCCTCCTATAAATTCCATATTTCAAAAATCCAATGAAAAAAAGATATAACTAAAAACAGGTCAATTATGATGCTATCTAACCATAATCGACCTGTTCAACGTAACACTACGCGTTAAATAGGCTATAACCTATACATCAATTACTAATTGTTCTTTTATGTTGTAAAAACACTAGTTCGTAGAAGTAATCAAACGCATCAGACTCATTATCAAATTCCTTGATAATATAATGGCCCAATCGTTCACCCGTTTTATAGATTTTCCATACTCCTTCATCAAAGCAACATCCCATCACATAAGATGCATCAGTAATAGAATTTAACTCGATGTCATATTCGCCTAAATTTAAATTATTTTCCTTGATTTTATTTAAAAACTCAGCTTTATTCATAATTCACCTCTCTAATGTTGTTTCAACACTCCTAGATGCATTAAGTATGAATACAAGCCAAAACACAGAACAGTTTTATTTGATATTACACGATTATTTAATACTTTTTGCAACCAAATAATTCTCTAAAGTTTCCTTGCTTTTTAATATGTTTTCACTTAAATAAAGCAATATATCAAACTCTTCGGGATCTGCATCATAAATCAGCATCCCGGGATCGATGTATGGTTCGTATATAATATCGCAAATTACGACATTCTTATTTGCAAGCTTAAATTGTCTCGTTTTATTCGATATATAACTATTTGAACAGATGAACTTTTCCTGATCAATTCTGTATTCCTTATCATCTAGTAGAAAGAATGTTTCATTATTTCTCACAAATACGCCTACCATATTTTTGTTCTCTGTGAATCCAGCTATCCCCTGCTCTGGCCTAATATCTACAACAACATCAACAATTCTGGTGTCACTACCGTTCCAAATTATTTGTTTTTTATACTCTGAATAACTACGTAGTATTACCTCATTGTTCATTTGATCAAACCTTTCAATAATAATAACTATCTATACAATTTATTTCTTTATCCCTAGCAACGTATTTATAACTTCATCTTTTCTCAATGAACCTTCAATTACGTATTTCCAGACTTCTTCATCGGAAACATTAGGATTTATTTTCTCTAGTTTTCCTTTATTCGTCTGGAATAACCATTCTGCATCTGGCCCAACGGGATTACCATATTTCTGAATATTCCTTTTTTCAAGATTAACTACTTCTTCTTTTGTCATGGCAGCTCTAGCTGTCACTTTATCTTGATTTCTCATATCAGTAACTACCTTAGCTATTTCCTTTAATGATTTCCCTTCCAAGGTCATATTGTTTAAAGTTATCTCTATTTTCTTCGTTTGTTCTAGATATTCTTTTCTTATTACCTGATTAGCTATCGTTTTATCAACATCAGTGAAATCAAAATTAGCGTATGGAGTTCCTTCTTTAGGCAAATATCCAAACGCACCCGATTGATTTGAGTAAATTTGTTCTAGCACTTTTGGGTTAACTTGGTCTAGCGGAATACCCATGCCCGTTTTTCCGATTCCTGTAAACCCATTTTCTCCTTTATGATCATCCCCAGACTTCCCTTTCGAATCAACATCCCCAAGACCTACTGCTTTAAAAGCCTGCGAAACACCTCTCGTCAATACAATACCTGTAAAGAGGCTGCCGATATAAGTTCCTTTTTCAGCAGTATCTCCATACCAGAAATGTTTACCTGTCTCTTTTAAATAGTCATAGTTATTTGTTACAACGCCCCAAGGATCGGTTGTTACCGCTTTATAACTGTTCTCTACCTTTCCCCAAGCCACTTTACCTGCTTCTTTCGGGTTGCTAACTGTATCTACTATTCCATCGAACAATCCTGTCAACGTTTTTTCTATGCCATAACCAAAGCCAGCGGCAAACCCGTCCCCATATCGCCATCTTTCCAAAGACCACTCATGCTCTCTTTTGGACTTCTTCGCCTCTGCAATCACCTCTTTTTGCTCTTGCTCTGTCATTCGTCCAAATGGACCTTTCATCAACCGCTCATAAGCTTTCGGATCATCACGGTTCAAGACATCTTCATACGAATAATATTTATCAGGTTCATAGGGCAATAGCTGTGGTTGGTCGCTTCTATTCCCTCCCGTTCCCGCACTTATGGGAACAGAACTTGTTGATTTGGATTGATCCTTAAAGATACCCTTCAACCAATCCATCGCCCCTCCTAATGCCAAGGCCATAATTCGAATAATATCTTTTATATCCATCTTAGCATGATCACCATTCGAAGATGCTGGATTAGAAGCAGATGATTTGGAGGATCCATTGACTATCATCTCTGCTTTTCTGACAAGCTCAATTTCAAGCCCGCTATACTTTTGCTGCGCACTATTCATAAACGTATTTAACGAGCGTAATCTTCGCTCCAGCTCCCGCACTCGCTGCACTGACTGATCCATCCGAGAGCGTATATTTCTACGGGATGTGATTGCATAATCGACTTGATACATGGTTGAAGGGAATCTTCCGCTTACTCGCGTGCTCTTCTGCACACCTTGATCCAGCTTCAGCTTTGAGGCCTCCACTGCTTTTAGATCTATTCTAATCGATGACAATGACTACACCATCCCAACATACAGCAATGATTTCAATCAGCCTATACACTTGTTACCGGAATGCTTCTTCGAACACTTCCTCAACTTCCTTACTTTCATATGGCTTCATTCGATTAAGTGAGCAAGCACGAACATGCTTAAGATGCGGCAAAACAATAACTTTAGCCAATAGCGGATCGATGCCAATATCATTGACTAATCGAATTGGGTCAACCGGTGGATCAATTAGTATAACCTTCTGGGCAATATTAGGCTCTTGGAATGCCTCGACGACTGGCTTTAACAACTCTGCTCCACGAGGTGTACAATCGGTAATAAAATGAATGGACAATGCCGAAGAAGCAAGATGACTCATCAATGCCGTTTGTGAAGCATCTAGCAATACATGGATGTGAGCGTAATAATTAAGTCGCTTCTTTAATTCCGACACGATAGCTTCCACTCGATCTACCATATTGTCCGAATTTCCGGCAACGCATAGGAACTGTCGCTCCACTCGGGTTTCCAAAAATTCATCCAATTCCATAGGCTCCACACCATATTGCGCAAGCTTCGTCTGACCAGTCAAATCAAGAAGCAGCGTATTTTGCCTGCGGGATACGATTCCCGACCAAGTTAAAGCGGTAGCCGTTCTGCCTGTATCTGCAGGTCCAATAAATAGTCGAAGCGAGTTTTTTATAACGTGATCAACTATAACAACATCTTCTACTCTTTGAGATTGAAGTAGCTTGATGAGCTTTTGCTGATAGGCAATGATCGTCGCATCTTCTTCGCAAAGCTTGAAAACAAGATTGATAACGCTTTTTATCTTTTCTTCTATAATAGAAAATGTTAATTTATTTCGATGCAAATCGTTTAATAGTCTGCTCGTAATGGCTGCCATATTTTGCGGAATGAACAATGGCTTAATCGGGTCCATAATTTCGTTAATGTACGCATAGTTGGAAGGCCCTTTATCTTGAACGTGATCAATCAACTCGTTCACACTTAAGTCCATTGCCTGATACATTTCGATAATTTCTTTTGAAAGCTCCATTAAATCCATTTGGACGGACAATCTGGCATTAATGAGCTCCTCCAACTTGCCGTGATCTTCATAAAGGAGCCTTGCTGATGTTATCGTATCAAGAGCTTCCCTCATTTGATTAATACGAGCATCCACAGTTTCTTCAGCCGACAATAAGACAGACTCCATAACGGAAGTCAGCTTGTCCGCAACGAGACTGCTCTCAAGCCCTTTGTAAGCAGCGCGGTTCACCCCTATGTGCTTTAGCTTCTCGAAGCGCATATCAGGTGGAATAGATGAATCTTTAAACACTTTAGCTATTTGCGAATCCAGTTCATCCAACATGTTGACAACTTCAGCGTATTCCATATTCTGACGGCTCAAATCATGCTGAATATGTTCTTTGCTCAGCTGTTTCTTCAAATAGTCAAATCCCGTGAATTTGCCAATCTCCACGACGCGTTCCTCAAGTCCGGCAGACACCTCCAACTGGGCAATCTGCTGTACGGCGAATGGTTGTGGCGTCTCTAGAGGCTCTGTATCGACTTCTTTTTCAGATTCGTTCTCGTTATAGAGATAGCCCCTCATGTCAGCCGATTCGAACATCTGCTGGTCCTCGCTGATCACTTTTCCATCAATAACGGTTTGAACAGCTTCCGACACTTGCTCCAGTGTCAGCTTCTCCACTTTGATCTTTAATATATCGCCCTCTATGAGATCTATTTCTGAATCCTTCTGATAAAAATAAATAACTCCGACGGATGAATGTTTAGCCTTAACTGCAGCTTTTAATGCTTTACCTTTCCATCCGCTCACATCTTTAGGGCCAAGCACGACAGCATCCATCTTGGATACGCTCGAATCAAGCGGAAGCAAGTCGATTAATTTCTGGCTGTTTGTTTGAAATCCTTTGTCCGTAATCGCCTTTTTGACGAACGGTCCTAGTGATGCGCCATAAATCATAATTAAGGCCCTCCTGGCAAAAAGTTGTCTTTGTAGTCCGTATAAAATTTATAGTTCAACTGTGCATTTCGATTGTTGTTATAGATAAAAGGGAAGTAGTAACTTTCGACAATGTTCATTTCCTCCAAAAGCATACTATCCAGGTTATAGGCATTTTTATAGTACTCGTTAACATGATTCATATAAACTTCCGTAGCTTTAAACATTTTTTCATGCAGTTCCTTATCTTCAATCGGATCTACCTGTGACAGCTTCTGAACTTCTTGATACTGGCTTACAAGCTTTTGTATAAGCTCGTCGCTGCGCTGTTGCATCGGTTTGCGAAGCTCAGCTACTTCCTTCGTTAGCCCTTTGATCTCCTTATCCTTAGCAGCGATTTCTTCCTTCAACATTTTTATTTCTTCATTAATGACTTTCTTCTCTTGTTTGGTAGGAACAGGCCCCGCTTCCGCCAACCCTTTAAAGTAGTTATATCCTGCGTAACCGCCATAGCCGAAACCTGCGAGTATGACTACTATCGCTACAGGCTTAATTATTTTTTTGGACAACTTGCCGAATGATACCTTGCTCTTCTGCTTGTTCTTCTCGTTCATTTGTTTCTGCAGAAATTCAATTGCAATTTCGATTTCCTTGGCAACGCTGGAATGGGGATTAAGCGTCTGCACAGTTCGATAAGTTTCTATCGCTTTTGCTAGATTTCCTTTGCTCTCGTATTCCTTCGCCTTTTTCATAAGCTGGTTATAGCGGGCTTGATTCATCGAATCAGCTTGGCTCGGTCTGGCAGATTCTTGAGGCTTTGGCTTTGGTGCGGCAGCAGCGGCAGTCTCTTGGCGTGCAGAAGTAACGGGAGCAGAAGCTGGTTCTTCACGGCGGGCTGCTGGAGTCGCTTTCGGCTCCTCTCGGCGCGGCATTGATACCGTTGCGTCTTCCCGCAGGGCAGATTGATCGACTTTGGACAGCTCCAGCAACCACTCGCCAAAGGTAGGACATTGAACTAGCTCATCGCTCTCCCAAGCCTGCTGCATAAGATTCGCGATGCCAACTCCCCATATCGGTCGAATCACTTGAATTAAACGATCATATCGTTCGCAATGCGTCTGAAGCTCATTCGGGTCAAAATAGCTCTCTCCCCAAGCCTGTTGGATAAAGACACTAGTACTTGCAGCAAGCATTTCCATAATGAGAATCGATCCAGCGAAACGATCCGATTGTGCGTTCCACATTTGCGCATTTACATATTTGGGAGCATATCCGGGAGAACCAGTCGGTAAATATTCAGGTCTCTCAAATTGATTAGAAAACATTTGCTCCAAATCTATCAGTTGTACGAAATTGGAGGACTTAACTTGATTTCTTCCTTCGGCGAACATCGGCATAATTATGTTGGGACCGGACAGATCACAATGCGCCAGCCCGCGTTGTTCCATTGTGACTAAAATTTCCGCCAACGCGTAAGCTGCCGTATAACTTTGTCTGCGGGTGAGCTGTTGCTTGTTTAAAACCATATCCATCCAAGTAGGACCATCTATCCATGGCATGACAACGGCATATAGCAAGTCTGGCTCTTTGGCTAACAATTCCGGGTTATTATGCGGCGTTATCGTATTCCGCTCACAAGCAGCCATTCCATCCATTGTGGAGAACTTATTAATCTGTGAAGAGAGATGGACAGTAGACGGATTAATAAGCTTAGATCGAAATACCTTGATCGCCTTCTTCTGACGATTGTCCTCCGATTGAAGCAAGTAAACCGTGCCTTGTCTTCCTTCTTGTCCATATGGGACCCCAGGTGCAAAGGGATGCTCTCCGATGGCGTATGTCTCACCATTAATAACCAGCTTGGAATGAACTTCTGTCTGAAATGCCATGAACCGACTCTCCTTGTAATTGAATAAATAGAATATGACTTATACTTCTATAAATGCCACTGCACCTGAAAGATCGACATATCATCGCTAGACAGATTCAATGACTCACTTCTAATAGTAGAGGACATCTCCTCAGGCAATACTTGCTCCATACTATCCAAAGCCTGCAAACCATCGGAATACAACAATAAGCCCCCCTCGCTTCCCAAGCCCAACAGATCACCCACATAGGTGTGAGGAGAACCCCCTACAGGACCCGATACACTGTTCCATTGCTCTCGAGTGTGGAACCTATTACCGAATAGCCCTTTTCTTTCATGCCCTTCTGACCATAATCTGATGCGAATATCCCCTTGCCATGCCAGTACGATGCGTCCCTCTGGATAAGCTTCGCACGGCCAATCTATTCTTCCGCAACCGTAGATTGATCCGCTTCCCAGCTTCTTCTTCGATAGCAATACATCGCGCAGCATTCCCTTTATGTATGTCGGAATTTGATGATCCTTTAATCGCTCGTCTGCTTCCTTCGCCTTATCCAACAAATAGGTATGCAAATGTGCAGAGAGCGCTTCCGTTTCAACCTCTGCTTCATCTATTGTGAGCAGCCATTGCAATAAGCTTTCGCCGAGGAAGCTGGATGCAAAATCTCCGTAATAGGACATGCTTATTCCATCGCATATAGCAAATGACACATAATCTTTCTCCTCAAAAAATGTCAAAAAATCTTGTCCTATATCTTCGGACTCTCTTGCTTCTGTCGATCGAGAGTAACCATAATGATAACTCCATTTCGGACGTTCCACGCTGACAATTTCCGTCTCGCAATATTGGGGAAGACTAATTTTGATCGCCATTACTAATGGATTGGGGTGGCAGCTGACATTTGGAAGCCAAGTGACACCAGTTCAGGATTAGTTCCAGGGAACATAAGATAAGCGCCGTCTGCAAGATTGTAATTAGCCTCACGCATCATTTGCCGATAACTTTCAGGTATAACGGAAGACATCCGCTTCAGTTTTTGACCATATTCATCTCGGAAATCAGTATGATCCTGTACCCCTTGCCACCTTTTTGGCTGATCAACCTCTTGTTGTAGCACATCTTCCGAGATAAAAATATTTTCGACCAGAACATTGCCGTCTTTCACCGACATGTCCATAATTCTACGCACAATTGGTTCTGGATCTTCCCCCGTATATATCCCATCAGTCATATGACAGATCAATGGCGCAGGTCCATCCTGTATACGAGGCAGTTCCGACTTAAGCAGTTGCTCTGCATGTTGGAACGCTTTGGCAGTATCCGTGAAACGCTGAGTCTTCAATGTTGGAAGCATCCCGGTATGCATAAGCTCATCAATACTTTTGACACCGCCGAACACATCCTCAACATCATCGCTGTAAGCATATACAGCAATACGATAACGGGAAGAAATACGGCTGCCTTTCGTTGATCGAAATACCATTTGCTTTAATGCCACGTATAGAGAATCCGTTACAATATCAAGTCGTTTGCGTTCACCGTTCATCAGTGTCATAGAGCCGCTTACATCCAGCAAATAAATAATGAGTGCCGGATGGCTTTGCGTTGCCTGCATCGTATGCATCTTCCGTGAGGAGGCTTCCATCTTGGGCTGTTGCTGCATATAAGAAACAGTATGAAGCTGATAATTTGCAAGTGATGCTGGAACCGCCGTAGATTTGATCATTAGCGTTTTCAATATTTCGGATTCTGGAGCGGCAAATGTGCTTCCTTGCAGCTGTTGCAGCACAGCAGTAACCTCGTTAATGTTCTGATAACGCTGACTCGCATCGGTTTCGAGCAGCTTTTTGAGCATTTGTATAAAATCTTGAGGAAACTGTGCCAATACCTGCGAAAGAGGCATCGTATTTCTAAAATAATAATGACCACCGCTCGCCAAATAATAGAGAATAGCACCAACCGCATAAATATCCGTTCGCGGATCGGTTTGCCTATTTTCGAACTGCTCAGGCGCAGCAAAAGCAATTGTCCCCATCTGTACCGTATCAGACAACTTGGCTTCATCATATTTGCGTGCAATGCCGAAATCGATCAACTTCAAACGCCCGAATTCATCCAACATCAAGTTAGAAGGTTTCAAATCTCGGAATACAATAGGGTGCTCTTGATGATGCAAATAGCTAAGCACTTCACATAGCTGGGAGGCATAGGAAATAATATCTTGCAGGGGCAACTGACAATTGGCATCTTCAAAATGCTTCTGCAACGTTACCCCTTGGATGTATTCCATGACCAGATAGCAATTGCCCGATTCGTCCGGTTCGTAATAATCGGTAATTTTCGGAATGCTCGGATGGGAAAGACTTGTTAGCATACGGGCTTCTTCGAGGAAGCCTTCATTATTGTCGATCTGCGTCATCTCTTTGACAACCCAGACCTTATCGTTCAACTTAGCATCCTTAACTAGATAGACACAGCCCATCCCTCCCTTGGCTAATAGAGACTCTACCCTATAACGGCTGCCAAGCATTTCTCCCTGCTGCAACAATTGCTATCACCGTTCCTTTGCATAATTGTTATGTTAATACCGATCGCTTTTCTAATCTCGCCACACTAGTTCTTTTGGTTCTTCTGGTTCTTCTGGTTCTTCTGGTTCTTCTGGATCTTCTGGATCTTCTGGTTCCTCGGGTGCGATTCCCATCTTAATGTATACATACTGCAAGGAGGTGTCGCCTGATAAAATATGAAAAATAGGTGTAACCTGGTTAAAATTGTTTTGATCCACATATTGAAGCAGTGCACTATAAGCAAGTTCCGTAGACACTTCAAACTTATCGTAGATGCAGAAGGTAATCATATCTTCGATATTATAGTAACTATGAAAATTCATATCTTCTTCTACGTCGACTCGGTTCTCATGAACGGGCATAAAAAACTCTGCATTCACCATCTCGTCCATCGGTACATTGTTAATGGAATAAAACATTGGACCTTTGACCGTCGCTTTCACTTTTACAATGTCATTGATGAAACTTTCCATCACATCGTTCATTTCGCTGTAATGATAGCGATATCGCTTCGAAATTACATTCGTATAACGGATTGAATCACCTAGAAGTACCATGCTAGCCCTCCTTTAGGATCGGGGCACAAATATCAATAAGTCCACCACCGAATACATCCAAATAAATATTATAGAATGGCTCCTGCAACGTTAGCTCGTTTGCTTCTGCGCAAGCTCTAAGAAGCGCGTATGAATCTTCAATATCCTCATCCAGATCGGCATGCCTGTACACTAGCGCATCCTGTACCAACCACTTTTCCTCAAAGCTGTATTCATCGTTCTCCTTCATTTCAATCGGCTCGCTGACGGGAATGAAAAAGGTATATTCGGCTTCGTTCGTCTGTTCATCCACGTTGCCTATTTGATACATGACAGGACCTGTTCCATACAACCCATTTCGTATAATGGCATTACGAATTCCTTTAACTCCTTCATGCCATTGATCAGTCGGCGATGTTACTTTGGCGCTAATGACATTGTTGAACATAATCGGACATCTTCTAATATGCATGTTTTCTTCCCCTTCTCAAATCCTTGTTATTGTTCATTTTCATCTGGATTTTTTTCGATATCTTCTCGTTTTCCTTTTCTCTTAAGCAGTGCAATAATATTGACATTTGCCCATAAAAATATAGATAAAATAGCCCCCACTGCTAGCACCCATTCAAGATTTAACGCCTCCATAGATTGATTAGCTATTTTTTCTATATATGCTGGTATAACAGCCGCAGTCATTATAACTAGCATAGCGTTGATGTAATACTTTCCTGCGCCACCAATCTTATAAAGACAAATCCACTTTAATAAAAAATATACGAATACTACCATAAGAATCGTACCAATAATAATCGCCTGAGGAAGAATACCAAACGGGAACCCAATCGCAACAAATGCGAGTAAACTATACTGGATCGTTTTGATTACAATAGTAACCAAAAAATTAGGCAGTGTATTTGCTAGCTTCTTTACATTAATCGTTTTTTTCTCATCTGCCTTGTCAGCTTCAATCATAATCTCTGGATATTTAAATATGAGATATGTGTACAATACAAATTCTGCGAATACAATGGACAACAAATATTGAATGAAACAAGCAAGTGTTAGAATGATGCCTACCGTTTTAACAGCTTCCGTATGAATATCAAAGCTCGATTGATTATTTACATATGCAAGATAATATCCCGTAACAACATAAACAACAGGAACAATTAAATGGAGTACATTTCTAGGGAAGTTATACATTCTGTTTATACTTTTTTTGTTTATGCTTCTAAACGCTCTTACAACGTAATAAATAAAAGAGAAAATCCCACCCAAAAAGATGTATAGAACAGTTTGCAAAATGAACTCCGGATAATCTTTTACAACCCAAATGGAAATAGTGACATAATATAATATGTTGGAAAAAATAAACATAGATATACTAACAAAAGTCGCTTGCATTTTTTTGAACTTAACTCTAAAGCTATGATTGAAATATAATAATGCAAACGCAGCTTGAACAATAAATACAGTGGTTATTATATAGAACAATATTCTCGTTAAAGTTGTAGCAACGTCGTAAACATGCAATATATTAGCTGAACTAAGCCCTACCATAATAATATTCAAAATAAGCACACCGAGTGGGACTGTCGTTAAGTAGTCTCGCTCACAAAATTCGCCCATTCTAGATTGATAGTTTTGAATGCGAGTTTTATCATTTATTTTAATCACTTTGATTCCCGCCATTTACCAGAATATTTTTGAGAGCTTATTACCAATATTGTTAAACCCATCACTAACTGCATCATAGACATCCTTCGCTTTATCAACTATAGCATCTGCTACATAATCTACTCCTTCTTTAGTAAGGTCCACTATACTTTTATTTCCGAATAATGGTATTTTATAATTCATTGCAAAATTTACCGCAAGTCCAACTCCTGCTCCTACTATAGTTCCTAATGGAGGTACTATTAATGATCCGATTGCAGCGCCTGTAGCCATTGCCGCTGTGCCGCTTATAACATCAACAGCAGTGTGAGTAACTTTTTGTACGGCATTGAGTTTTGGATCAAAAATATTCATCCCAGCTGTAATTGCCGTCCCCGCTATGCCGAGTCCTTTAGTCACTTTAGTAAGTTTTGTAGCGTCTTTCCATCCTTTATAATCAGTATTAAGTTTTATTTCTTGCTTAAATGTACTTAGCATCTTACTTCGTTTAGTTTGATCTAATGTACTTAAATAATCATCCAGCGCATTGAATTTGGTTCCTGTCAACTTAGCTTGATTATTTGCAATATACCCCTTGCTCGGCCCGCTATTTCTATATAAAGGAACTCCGTCATTAACAAGCCTCTGTAAAAATTTCTTCCTCCATATTTGGGAATCTCCAAGATGTTCTTTCATCAAGTCTCTATACTTCAGGTAATCTGCCTTAGTGAGAATTTTTCCTCCCACTATTTTCAAATAAACATTACCATTTTTATTTATTGCTTCAAACCGCAACCCTTTACCTGCATATAATAATTTGTTTGGATCCATTTTGTTTCCAAAACTAGTTAAATTGTCCACCACACTTTTAATAGCCTTCACTATTGCTACATCTTGGAAACTCTTGATTTCCTCTGCCTTTTTAGCCGCGGTAGTTTCACTGTCACTGTACTTTCCTATCGACGCATTGATAAAAGTATCCATGGCTTTAAGCTTTGACTCAATAGAATCTATCTTTATTGCAGCATTATTTAAACGCGATCCAATATTTCTTCTTGATGAAATACGGTAATCCACATTATTTTTTGTCGATGAAAGTTGACGTTGATTATTATCAATTTTAATAATATTTTGTTTTAATCCTAAACTTAAGCTTTGTACGATTGGTCCATTAAAAGCGATTACTGACATAGAACATAACCCCTCCGTTCCTGTAAAAAATTCAATTATTCACATTAATTATTACCAGCGAAACCCCGATGACCTTGGTTTGGATACTACAGGAATAGCTGCGGCTCGTCTCTCAGCTTCTTCTTGTTTAATCTCTTCACCTCTAATTTCGGTAGCCACCGATCTGATATCGCCGCTAAGTGACTCTAACTCAGAAGACAAGGATGTAATATCAGTAATAATCGCGTCCAGAGCCTTATTTAAGTATTGCATTTCATTAGATTTCCAAGCTTGATTAAGACTCGTCTTATATTGCATTAGTCCGGTTTTAATTCCACGCAAGTCAGAAGCGTATCCACTTATGCTGCTTGCTTGGGAGTTTGCCATCGACACATTAATTCCCATACTTATGCACCAGCCCTTTTTATCAAAATTCATACAACAAATCGGGGTACAATCGACCCCGATTTGCCATGATTTTCAGTTTATTTAAACATGCCTGCGTTGCTGTTGTTTTTTGTTTCTACTTCCGTATATAGTTCAACCGTCTTATTCAAGAAAGCTGTATATGCCGCTATAACTTGAAAGTGGTTTTCAAAAGCAGGTTCCAGCGCTTTAAACTTCCCACTGATCGTAGTTGCCGCTTCACTCTGCCATGATTGATTAAGAGAATCCATCTCTTTTTTTACTTCCTTAAGTGAATCATTTAGACTTTTATTCGTATTATTGATACTCGTCGCCGCATCTGAAACTCTTTGTAATGTAATATCAATACCTGCAATTGACATTTTTAATTCCTCCTCTTAAATTATTTAACTAGAGTTTTGACCATATTTGTCAAACCTTCTTGAGTTTTATTGTAATTATCTCCACTAACTTTCAAGTAATCTGAATAAGCTTTCAATACTTGTTCCATTGCTTTAAAATCTTTCTGAAAATCTTTAATACGAGCTGTAAATTCTAAATTGTCCTTACCTTTCCAGCCAGCAGCCATTGCGTCAACCTCTTTATACAGTTGACCGTAATAACCGATGTACTCCCCAACAATAGTTGCGATATTACCAGATGCTGTAATCAACTTCTCTGGATCTACTAAAATTCTCTTTGACATGTTTATTACTCCTCTCAAAATAGTTAATTTATATTAACATCAGCCTGGAGCCATTTTGCAAACCTAACTCCATAGCTGACTTGTTAATATCCAGCAGCATTCCGCTTAACGTGTCGCATAACACCGTATCCTGTCTCGCGGTAAAATAGCCATCAGATAGTTCCGTGATAGCAGCAACCAATAAAGCTTCGACTTCATACAGCTTTACTAGTGCCGGGATGTAAACATCATAGCTTCGGTTTAATACTGGGATGTAAACCTCGATTAAATATTTATCCAACCATATCCACCTCCAACTCGGCTGTAATGGAAGAAACGAGCTTAACCAGCGTCGCTTTTCCTTTTACAATGGAGTAACCGAACTGATCACCAATTTCCTGATAGAACTCGCTGGACATTTTGTTTACCTTCAACTGATATTGATCAGAGAAGTTATTACCAATCCAGATACCATCATTGGTCGAAACATGCGCCTTAAACCATTCCTCGTAAGTAAACGCAGATATAGCAGATACAGCATCGCTAATAATAAAATTGACATTATAGGCTAAGCTGCCCTTCTCAAGCAATATTTTAAGCTTGTCCTTGGAATCATCAGATACTTTGGACATTAAGCTAGATAAGGAGTGAATGATACAAGTTATCTTCTGGAATTCCGGTGTTGGCAAATCTGCATCCTTAGCATCTTTGTAGCTATTGTTGCGGCTTACCAAGATGTTGAATAACTCCAAGACCATATGATCCAATTGTTTCTCATCTTGCATGTACTCATATTGCTTCTGCTCATCTGGCTCGAAGAGACCATCAGCATCAATAACAATAAGCTTGGATTCGGAATAACTTGCAATAATCTCCGATATCCCTTGAATAAAGCTACTTTCCTCATTGTTTTGTGACAATACAAGACTGATATATCGATTAAAAGAAAAGTTTGCAAGCTGCAAGCTGTTCTTCTCTACCCCTATAGGCAAGACATTTGGTTCTGTTGACTTCGTTTCCTGATCCAAATAAGGAACGTCAATTTTATCCGGTAATATCGGAATTCTTTTTGCACTTGTTCCACTCCACTTCTGAGCGTATTGGCTGCAATATTCACGTACCCGATCCAACGTCTGCTCCACTTCCTTAAAGACGTGAGCAATCTGGAATTCATAGACACGATCAGTTTTCATAATTCCTCTGCCTTTTAATTTTGAAGGATGTATACCTTCAACATTGCCTAGTACAGACGAATAGTCTCCTGAGTCGTTGAACTGTAGCACTAACAACTGTTTAAAGTTTGGAAGAATACGGAATCTAACCGCATTTGAATTCAAAGCAGTAAAGATAAAGTAGATTCCATACTTCACACCCTCACGGGTTAAATAGGATATGGCATCTTCTTTCTCTTCATATGTCTCCGCAAAAGCTGCGTAGTTGTGTATCATAACGATAATTGACTCGATTCCAGACTTCGTAGCCCTAATATAAGAATGGTAATCGCCACCATAATCAGAAAACAGTTTTTTTCTACTCTCAATTTCTTTGTATAGCATCTTAAATAAATTGTTTATTTTCTCAACATCATGAGCAAGCAAAACATCTCCAACATGAGGGGCTTTCGAAAATGCCTTCAACGTTTCAGAACCAAAATCTAAAATGTACATCTGAACTTCCTCAGGCGTGTGGTCGGTCATAATGGAATAAATTAAAGATGTCAGGAACGTTGTTTTTCCATTACCAGCTGAACCATACACAATCACATTTCCTTCTTGGCTTAACGGAAGAGTCATTCCAAATTGTCGCTGACTTGCCGGATCATCTACTTCTCCAATTGTCGGATTAATCCAATATGGTTTAGCCTTCGGCATGTCATATTTACTTTTTAAATCATCAACAAAAATGAATTCAGGTATTGGGTCAAGCCATAATGGCTTAACAGTAATTCCCTCTTCCTTAGCAATGTCAGCCAAATATTTGTTGATTTCATCGATTTGTTTCGGTGGATTAGCTGATACCGATTTGCGCTTGTCGCTTTTGACTTGTTTCAACGGTCGTCCTAGATTATCGATAATGACGATGCTTTCGTCTTTATGCTTCTCAACACGATCTGCTGGATAATAAGGTGCCCCCGCCCAAGCGGATTGTCCTAATTCAAACAACTCATTAAAGCCAACTTGCACATAATAACGTCCGGTAATAGACAACTCAGCTGCATCAGGCCGTTTAATCATATCCATACTGTCAGCCTTTTCCTGAACTTTAAGACAGATTCTGAACTTACTGTTACTCCAGATCTGGTCGTCTACGACACCAGCTGGTTTCTGAGTTGCTAGAATCAAATGGACACCTAAGCTTCGACCAATCCTGGCCGCACTTATAAGCTGTTCCATAAATTCAGGCTGTTGTGTTTTGAGCTCTGCGAATTCATCCGATATCATAAATAGATGTTGTAAAGGCTCATTTACTAAGCCCTCACGGTATAGCTTTTGATATTTATAAATATCAATATTACTCGTATTTACCTTTTTGCTAGTTTCACTAAAGATAGCCTGTCTACGCTTCAATTCACTTTGTATGGAGATAAGTGAACGTTTAACTGCCGCTCCATCTAAGTTCGTAATCGTTCCTGCCAAGTGAGGCAGTTGCGTAAATGCATTGGCCATCCCGCCGCCTTTATAATCAATAAGAATAAATGCGACTTCATGTGGATGATAGTTAACCGCTAGTGAAAGAATGTACGTCATAATAAATTCACTTTTACCAGAACCCGTCATCCCTGCAATAAGTCCGTGAGGACCATGATATTTCTCATGCAGATCCAGCTTAAACAATTCACCTGATGGATCTACCCCAATTGCTGCTTCAAGTGAAGTTGTCGGATCATTTTCTTTCCAGCGCGTAAGAGCATTAAGATGTTCGATTTTGCCAACTCTGAACATATCGAGAAAAGTCATCATAGTAGGCAATGCGAAATTCGCATCCGATGAATGCAATTTGAGATTAGCTAAATTAACAGCTAATTCCCTTTCATCCTGCTTCAAATAGAAATCCGGCTGGAATCCTACATATTGCCCCGAAATATCATCTCTATCAAAAATTTTGGATAAATTGCGATCGGATTCAACTACAATGGAACATTCCTTCGGCAAGTTCATTAGCTCGTCATATAAATGAACAACACTTACGCCTAGATTATTTTTGTGCTTGTAGATAGAACCAAGCAGCTCCGTTCTAGTAGCCAATTCTTTGTTCATTGCAAATATGACATAATAAGGGCTCATTTCATCCAATTCGTTAGACTTAGAAGTGGCACTTTCACGTCTTGCAAATTCCTTCTCCAAAAAAACGGACATTTCTTTTACTTCATTCGGCTGTGTAGCAATAAATCGAATTCCTGGCTCACTATTCCAAACATGCGGCAACCATTTGGCGAAATCCCAAATATGTTGTTCCTTACGATCATAAATAAACACAAACTTGAGTTCATCATAACTATGTAAAGAAGCCAATTGCAGAATAAGTCCTTTAGTCATATCAATAACACTATTCCGGCTACCGATAATACCAGAGATGCGATCTTCAACAAGGGATAATGTAACGGGAACATTCTCTAACGTTTTTGGTTCGTCTGTTAATTCATACAAACCATCTATTAAATTGTCATCCTCTAGAGAAAAGCTCTTCTCTTGTACTTTAATATCTGCATTTAGCGGCAATGTACCGATTCCTAACCTCATTTTCAAAAAGTCATCTTGCCCAAACGTTCTTTCCCAAAGATTACGCTGACGATGTCTTATCCGGTTTAATGTATGGTCTAATGCAGTGTGGTTCTCTCGAAGAATTTCACTTTGATGCTCACATTCCGCTATTATTTTTTCGTTCATCTCTTCTAAATAATGTTTGTACTTTTCTTGACGAAGTTTTTCTCTCTCTTCTCGTTTTTTGGCTTCATGTCGCCGTGTCAATATCGGCCAAAGAATAGCACCTAATAACATACTTATAGACATTACAACTGAAGGCATCGCTTGAGTAATATTACCCGTATTTTTCAATGTGTTTTGCACTGTGAAAAAACCCATAAATAAAGCTGACATCCCCATCGTTAGTGAAGGACCTAGCATGAGCAAAAGTGGCGTTGGTTCCTGATTGCCGAGTGCTGGAGGGGAATCGATCTTGAATTCCGTTCTTTCAGCCTCTCTCTTAAACCGCGGCGAGCGATAGAAATAATCTATTGAGACCTCATCATCCCAAGCCTCATCGTCTTCAGATCGAATGATCGATTGCTTGGAAAATGGAAACAGCATCGAGCGATTATAAGTTAATTGGCCATCTGGATTGTTGACCGAAATAAAGCCTTTCCCTACAATTATTTTCAAACCCATAATGTAAATAACATCGCCAGGCATGAGTATCTTGTGATTGACCCTAGAACCATTAACAAAGGTACCGTTTGAGCTGCCCAAATCCTGTATGGAAAGCTCATTTGCGGAAATGACTAGCTCGGCATGCTTGGATGACGTATACAAGTTGGAGTAGCACATATCGCACATAGCGGCGCGGCCGATGACTAGCCTGCCTTCCGCTGGGAGCTGCAGTTTGGTAAATTTCTTCCGATCGTCAGTTACTGGTTCGGAATAAAGCCAGGCCCTCTCATTGGTTCGATTGAGTGTGAGACCATAGAATGCTTGCGGCTCTAGTACTAATTCTTTTATGCGCAAATGATTCTGATCGACCAAGGTGGCGTGCTTATTAGATTTTAGAATCCACTTTCCTTCAACACCTTCTACGCCAATTACTCTTTCCTCGTACCCGTCATCATTAATTTGCGTCACCCAATATTGACCTTTCTGCCTCTCAGGCAGAACACAGGTATACAAGACATTTTCTTTCAACAACGAAAGCTGCATTAATACACCTCTTTTTCTAGTTCGCTATCTGAATTAACAGCTTGGACTTCGAAACCGCTTGAAGTAACAGCTATTTCCCAATATTCAATCATATCGTCGCCGAGCTTAATCCTCATACCGCGTTTCACCTTCACTTGTCGGTGAGAGATGCTCTTCTTCAGCACAACATAACGTTCTCCATGCGCTAACACATCCCAACTTCGCCTTCTATGTTTTCTTGAACCAAACATTTTGGGAGGATTGCGGTACAGAAACTCAATCAGTTCATTACAGGCTTTCCCCGAAGCAAATTTGCTGAAATACATGATGTCCAACGTTGCATGTGTTAAAATGTATGCATCGTCCGCTTTTTCAACAAATTTCATTAGAGCTTCATAATCGAAGGGATAGTCTCGCTGAGGCAATTCGGACTTTCGCTCTTGCTGAATCAAGAAGTAGATTCCATATAAAACAGCAACAAAAACGAGAACAAATACAACTAGCAACACTTCATCCACCGCTTTGTAAGTTAGTCACTCTTCGATAACATCATTAAAGGAGCTGTATGCTTTGAAAACGATTGAAGTTACGCCCTATCGTTTTTCAGCGAAATTCGGATCGGAGCATATCGCTGCCGGTTCATTCACTTACTACGAATGTGATAATGGGTTAGGTATTGTTAAAGATAACGTGAGACAATCCATTCAACTGATCCACCCGCCTCATATCCAAATTAGCGAAATTTCGCAAGAAGACGAGTTTACTTTACTGTCTATGGTTTGCGGAAATTTCAAACCGGATATTACGATCGCCTCTACCGATATACTCTCTGACTACGAATATCGTGAGAAGAGCGCTTCTAGAGCATATTTTGCAACTTGGATTGGAATCGCAGTCGTGTTGTTGGCGTGCACGCTTCTCGCACTTTTCCTGTACAGCTATCTTCAAGCATAGTTTTTATTTCTTTAAGTAGATTGCCGTTCGAAAACCCTCAAGCTGTATTCCTGTACTAGATTGTTTGCTTTGTATCGCCTTTTCCATTAACACGGCGTCTGCCAATCTCGCTTCTACGAAAGATTGCGTGGACTCCAACTCTTCCTTGAGCACAGTTGCCTCATCTATTAACTCCAATACAATCTCTCTCGTAAGGGTACCTGACTCATAATCTAGCGATCCTGTGTGAATCAATAAATCATTTAGATTGCTGAGCTCCTTATGAATTGCCTTAATCCGAGTGTCGGCTTGCTCATTAAATAGCCGACTTTCATGATATAGCTCGCTTAGCAAAGTCGGATCCAAAAGATGGTTCTTCCCTCCCACTTTCATTACCTCCTTCTACTAGTTGCAATGCGATGCTATTTTGCTCTTCTACAACTCTTGAAGTCAATTGCTGAAGAATAACTAGCATATCCTCATATTTTTCTTCAATAATTTTTATAAAAGTCAAATCGTTCCTCTCGGCAGCTCCTGCATAAACGGTTTTCATTCGTGCTGCCAAAGCATGCAGCGAAGTCAATTCATGAACGATTGCTGCTATTAGTTCCTGTACCTCGTCTGCCTTTTTTTCAACTGGCAACTCCAGTTCTACGCTCATCTTTACATCGCTCCTGCTCTTAGAGAAATTTGATAAACATATGAAACGTTAGCCAAGCAAATTTTTGGTCGCTTTTCTCTCTGCTGCAGTTGAGGCAAAAAGTGATGATTCAGACTCCTGAGCAGCCTCTTCTCTAATTTGAGAAAATCCTTCTAGTAGAGTGGTTGAATCTATTGGTACGGAAGCTTGAACGTGATTTATATTAGACAGCTCTTGAACGTTTTCTTTGAAATTTCCCACAACAGGCTCCATTATCGGAGAACTTGACATTCTAACAGTCACTGGTGCTCCATACAGCATATTGCGTTGCTCATATGGCAACGCAGTTGCGAAAAATCGGTCCCATGCCATTTCGTACTCCTCTTTGATCGTGAGGGAAAACGACACACTTTTCCTTACCTCTTGCGGTTTTTGGACAAAATGTCTTGCATGGATAAGAGATGTAATTACATGCAAGACGCCGCAGCATATTTCCAAATCCTGTTCAATTTCTCCATCTATTAAAGAAAGAAAAGGAGCAAGTATATGTATGGGCTTAGGAGCTTGCTCATAGAACCATTGGACTGTGTCGTCGTTCCTGCCAGTACCGCCTACTAATTCGGCTAGTTCGTGCAAGCTTTCGTATCGATCCGACAATATAACTGCTTGGTCATACACATCACGATGAATATAAAAGTATGTTTCATTTGCGCTAAGAACCAGTGTATTTACAGTAACCGGCAAATAACGTTCTTTGGATACAACTAACATAATCCAATCACTCCTTTCTATTAATGAGGTACAAAGACGCCGGGGTTAACAGACTTTCCGTTAATATAAACACCAAAGTGCAAATGTGGTCCCGTCGTACGGGAACCTGTATTTCCCGATCTTGCGATGCTATCATATTGCTCCACTTTATCTCCGGCGGACACCTGATAACTTTCTAAATGACCATATAACGTTTTTATTCCACAGCCATGATTCACAATGACGTAGTTGCCTAACTCCTCGCCGCTTGCCGCTTCTTCCACCACACCGTTAAAGGCAGCCAATACCTGCGTTCCTTCTGGTGCACGCATGTCCATTCCATGATGGAAAGTAATAACATCCCTCGTAACAGGGTCCAATCTTTCCCCATAAGGAGAAGTCAATTGGACGGAAATTTCCAAAGGTGAATAAAAGGCGTTCACATCCCCTAAGACAGGGCAACCTAACGCTGATTCATATTTCTTTTTTTGCTTTTCCAGCTTTGGACTTAATGTTTGAAGCTTAGTGCGATCCTGCTTTGCCTCTTCATGATTTAGCACAGTTACTTCCTTTTTTTGCTCTGTCCAAGCTGTTCTTTCCTGTTGTTTCGACTCCATCTCCCCGATAGCCGTCCTATAAAGGGTATCCAGCTCCAATAAATAGGGTACATCACGTTGTTGGCTTTCATTCATCAGCGTCTCAAGCTTGCTTAATTCATTTGATAGCTCGTAAATTTCAGAATCTATTCGAATTAGCGCCATTTTCTTCTGTTCCGAGCGCAATTCCATGGCTGCCTCAAGCATCGTATTGGTATTCACTTGATAAGAAAGCGTGCTGTATTCTTCCTCTAATAGTTCTAGCTTCTTTCCTTCTTCTACTGGATCAATGGAAGAAATATTGTATTTCTGAAGCAACACAGACGCATCTTCCGCAGAGGCCAGCGCTGAAGGCAGCAGCAGCGTAAGGAGCAGGATGAGACTTAGTTTTCTGTACACGTTTATCCCCCCTTCGGCTTCGGCTTGCTTTTAAGTGTTTCAAGATCAGGATAATACTTATTGCTTGCGGCCTCGTTTATCGTATAGAATAGTTCGTCCACCGTAACACCAGCTGGAACACGATCTGCAAAGGTGTAATAATTAACCCCATCTCGGACATATCCAACCACCATTCGCCTCATCTCTACCGATGTTCCAGATACGCTGAACCCGCTAATCGCTCTAGTCGTATTCATCTTTAAATTCTGTACCAATACGAGGAAGCTTGGTCCTTCAATCGGATTGACACTGTTAAAAGTGGCGATCTGATTTGGAATGAAAAAGTTGTGCCTCCAATTTGGATTAGCATCATTTATCAGGTTAATGCGATGGGCCATTTCATTAGAGACTGTGGTGTTAATCAAGTCTTTGGCATCCCTGGTCGACATTCGACCATTATCCGTAAGAGGCAAGCCCTCTAACCTAACCATTTGATAATCCTTTAAAGCAACCGTATTTCTAAATCCCATATTTAAAGCATAATTGACTCCATTATGTTCATAACTGTAGGGGCGCTTCATTTCAAATACCAAACCCCATTCTAAATCCTTGGCTTTCCCCTCTGGATAATCGCCACTGGATGTTCGTATAACTTGTTGAGATGCGATATAGTAACCGTCATACCCCGTCACTGCAGCTACAGGTATATACTCTTGTACATAAGCTTTATTGCTTAAAGTCGGGAAGAGATCATAATTTAAACAAAAGACATCTAAAAAAGTATCTAAAGCCAATGTCGGATCTACCTGAAAATATTTTTCCTTCGTATAATCCATATCCAAATCAGCCGTCTTCAGCATGTTAATGGCTGCTGCATCTGACGCGTAATCTATTGCGTAAGATAGTTTCAGACGCTCTATCTCATCTCTTTCCTTGCTAATATAATTCATATACCCGATTAGAAGTGCCGAAAAGAACAATACTGAAATGAGATTGATAATGCCAAAGGCCTTACCCATATCACACCTACTTCCTAACCATACCGGCTAATGTTTGGTCGAACTTGGGAGGAGTAAGTCTTAACAGCCTGTTCTGAATCCTTTGCGCACCCGAGTAATCTACGGCCTGTACTCTAACTTTAATAATGTCTCCCTGATTCCATATCGTATTGTCATCAACCAACATGTACGTCGTTCTCGTCCCCGCTCCATCTGGAACGACAACCTTCATATAACGATATACCGTAGCATCCATTGCAACGCCATGAGAGGAAATACTTGTGTAGAATGCAGATAATTCTTGTGATGACAATCTGCCATTGTCTGTCACCCTGTCAATAAAGTTCGTCATTTCGTTCAATACACTACGGTTCATGGTGAGATCTTTATTCATAGAGGTAATGACCAGAGGGCCTCCAACTAGTATGGCGAATGCAATAAGCACGCCCAGGATTTTGTTAATAATATCTGCCATTACTATCCCCTCCTAAGGCTTTGGCTTTGGCTCACTCACATTCCAAAATCTAGTCCCTGTTGGACCTGCATGCAGCCCGATCTCAACTTCTATATTATTGGGCATTGCTGCTTTCGCAAGTTGAATCTTATTAACCTTATCGATCAAAAAAGATTCATCTAGCGGTATATCAAGCAACTTACCCTGAACATTCATATTTATATGTTTGGGTTGTGGAGTGAATCTATCGGCGACGACCAGCATTAGTAGAACGTCGTTTGTTGTTATCTTGTTTACGACAGGAACGATCTCTCGCTCTGTCTCTAGTGCTGTTTTTTCAATTTGAACGTTAAACCCACCAACTTCCCCTTTGAATAGAGGAATAGAACAATAAATCATAATAGGTGTAAACACTGCAACTACCATAATCAGTATAAGAACATCAAAGGCGTCATCGCTCTCTTGCAACGTTATTCCTCCCCGATTACAACATCATAGATCCCTTTGTTATCTTCTTTTTCTGTGACAGTCATTGTCACTTTCTTATCTAGTAATGGAAGTAAATCATCGGGTTTCTGAATCCACCACTGACTATAGGCAGAACCGCTAATTCTATCAATAACAGATGCATTTCTCTCCAAAAGAACAAAAACAGCAGCAGCTGGCATAGGACCATGAGCGGCAGATTCTATTAAATCGGATGAATAAGCACCAGCCTGTATGGCAGCTACACTATCCACTGATCCTCTTGAGAAATTTTGACCTAACGCAGTAAACAACAAAATAATTCCGATAACGACAGATATAACCATCAAGTTAACGGCAATATGTATACCATTGCTTAGCTCATTATCCATTATCCTGCCTCCTGAACTCGATCCGGCTTACTACACCATTAGCATCTCGAACCAAACTCGCATCATACCTAAACTTATATATTCCCTGTTCTTCTTCCTCTTCCCCTTCCTTCTTCACAACCAGATCATCGAAAAATTCGTATAAATGTTTTGTTTTGAAATAATCCTTATAGTATTTTTTCGTGTCTGTCGTCCACTCTCTAAACTGCACATTATAGGTTCCAGGTTGTACATCTACTGCAATTACAGGAAAACCGCTGGATTCAGTGATTGCGCTCATCACATCGATAGCTAATAAATTTGTCGTTCCATCATAATGACTGTATTCTCGATATTCCTTCACTATCGCAATCGCATTGTCGTCATGCTGCTGTATCTGAACGGCTTCTCTAGCGAATGACCCTAGTAAAAAAATTAGAGACAATACTAACGCCGCTATCATAGCACTGACACTCGCCCATATTGCCGCTGGCCATTCATTCATGATGAAACCTCCTTATACATCCGCTAATTCAAGGGGTGAGACCTATGCGCTTAATATGCATAGATCTCACTTCGTATTCATGCTGATAATGACAAATTCCTATGATGCTTGTTGCGTAAAACAAACACCTACAATTGTT
Organism: Paenibacillus sp. L3-i20; assembly: GCF_022180385.2. Lineage (GTDB taxonomy): Bacteria > Bacillota > Bacilli > Paenibacillales > Paenibacillaceae > Pristimantibacillus. The sequence goes on along the minus strand of NZ_BQME02000001.1, from coordinate 2,134,597 downwards.
CCTGTAGTATCTTTAATTAATTCTGCTAGAAACTTAGCTGTTGGACGAACAAAAGCATCTGTGCCCGATACTGTAGTTGGGAGATATTTCATGTTGTATTTAATTTTACCTTCCGGTTTCGTCGTAGTAATATCAAGTCCCAATTCATAATGAGAACCGGTAAGTTTCGCCGGCATTGTAACTATTACATTATCTGGAGTGGCACCTATAAGCAGTGCACCATAATTATGGCCAGTATGTGCGGTTTTCAATTGCGCAGTAGTTCTAACTACTTGTGCAACTGGACGACCTTCAAACAATTTAATTGCGGATACGACTTGAGTGCCAGACAATATTTTCTGATCATAATCATCAAACTGCGCTAAGGACATAGAATCCATGGAATTGGCTACCGTTGTAATCCCTTGATTTGTTGTTCCTCTCGTAAAGCCCAAAATAACGAATATAATAGAAATAATCACCCCGATTACAATTAGTGCGATGGCTATTCGTGCGCCTGATCCCAACTCACCTTCCATTGTTCACTCACTCCCTTGAAATACGGATAGATTTCACTTCGTATTAGTGCTGCTAATGACAAATTCCTATGATGCTTGTTGCGTAAAACAAACGCCTACAATTGTTCCTGTACTATCTTTAATTAATTCTGCAAGAAACTTAGCTGTCGGACGAACAAAAGTTTCTGTGCCCGATACTGTAGTTGGGAGATATTTCATGTTATATTTAATGCCGGCCGCAGAGTTAAGTCCCACTTGATAATGCGATCCTGTAAGTTTATCCGGCATTGTAACTATGCCTTTTGCATCAACACCCACAAGCTGTGCACCGTAATTATGGCCGGAATAATCTTTAGCATTCAATTGTGTAGTAGTTCTAACTACTTGAGCAACTGGACGACCTTCGAATAATTTAATTGCGGATACGACTTGGGTACCTGACAACATTTTTTGATCGTAATCATCAAACTGCGCTAAGGACATAGAATCCATGGAATTGGCTACCGTTGTAATCCCTTGATTTGTTGTACCTCTCGTAAAACCCAAAATAACGAATATGATAGAAATAATTACCCCGATTACAATTAGTGCGATGGCTATTCGTGCGCCTGATCCCAATTCGCCTTCCATTGTTCACTCACTCCCTTGAAATACGGATAGACTTCACTTTGTATTAATGCTGCTTATAACAATTTTCTATGTTGCTTGTTGTGTAAAACAAACGCCGACAATTGTTCCTGTAGTATCTTTAATTAATTCTGCTAGAAACTTAGCTGTTGGGCGAACAAAAGCGTTCGTTCCCGATACTGTAGTCGGAAGATATTTCATGTTGTATTTAATTCCCTCCTTAGTTTCGAGTCCCTTTACATAATGAGATCCTGTAAGATCAGGCATTGTAATTATATTTGACACCTGTCCATCAAGCAGCGCACCGTAATTATGACCGGACTTTGCAGCACCACCAGTAGTTTTAGGATCCATTTGTGAAGTAGTTCTAACTACTTGAGCAACTGGACGACCTTCAAACAATTTAATTGCAGATACGACTTGGGTACCCGACAATATTTTTTGATCATAATCATCAAACTGCGCTAAGGACATAGAATCCATGGAATTGGCTACCGTTGTAATCCCTTGATTTGTTGTACCTCTCGTAAAGCCCAAAATAACGAATATGATAGAAATAATTACCCCGATTACAATTAGTGCGATGGCTATTCGTGCGCCTGATCCCAATTCGCCTTCCATTGTTCACTCACTCCCTTGAAATACGGATAGACTTCACTTTGTATTAATGCTGCTTATAACAATTTTCTATGTTGCTTGTTGTGTAAAACAAACGCCTACAATTGTTCCTGTAGTATCTTTAATTAGTTCTGCAAGAAACTTAGCTGTTGGACGAACAAATGTATCCGTTCCTGATACTGTAGTTGGGAGATATTTCATGTTGTATGTGATACCGCCTTCAGTTTCAAGTCCCTCAACATAATGAGATCCTGTAAGAGTTCCCATTGTAATTACACCTTTATCAGTAGTATCAGCAAGTATTGCACCGTAATTATGACCAGAACCCGCACCACCAGTAGATTTCATTTGTGAAGTAGTTCTAACTACTTGAGCAACTGGACGACCTTCAAACAATTTAATTGCGGATACGACTTGGGTACCTGACAAGATTTTCTGATCATAATCATCAAACTGCGCTAAGGACATGGAATCCATGGAATTGGCTACCGTTGTAATCCCTTGATTTGTTGTACCTCTCGTAAAACCCAAAATAACGAATATAATAGAAATAATTACTCCGATTACAATTAGAGCGATGGCTATTCGAGCGCCTGATCCCAATTCACCTTCCATTGTTTACTCACTCCTTCAAATTGTTTTTAGAACTATTAATCAAGCCTTATGGCTTCACTCTTGGTTATTTAGCCGCTATGTTGTACCTACATGAGACAATGCATTCATAAATTCCTTGAAGCCTAATATGCCAAGCGGTACCAGAATATACAGTATCGCTGTCAGTACTAGCGGAGCCATCGACAGTGGACTGACATATGTCCGTTTCTTGCTTAAGGTGGCGTTTTGCGATATTTCACGAATCCGCATCACATGGTCTCTCTCCGTGACGAGATCGCTGAATGCTTCCGCAAGCGTTATTTGATGAACCGTTAAAATAAGCTTGTCCACCATTCGCTTGAATCCTGGCAGTACAGCCTTCGCTTTCATCCGATTAAGCGCCAAGTCTGGGTCAGATGCATATTCATGATAGGCATCCAATATCGCATTTTTGTGAACACGACTTTGCTTCTCCAGCCAATACAACGTTTCCAGCGTGTCGGCTGATGTGTTCATTAATATTGAAATAATTGTTTGAAGTTGAAGCACATCTTCTTCACTTTCCGTCTTAAGCATCCATGCCCTTGCCCTTAACATCAGCTCAGGTATCATGAAACTTCCTGCGGCAGCGGCGAAGGCAATCAACACCATCCACCATTTGAAGTACGTGTTGTAGTAGCTTTTGTACTTTTCTTGAAGCCTCTTCACTTGCGCATCCTGGTCGAATGCTTCCAGATCAGGAAGTTTGGCTATTACATAATCTTTGGTATGACTTTCTCTAGGAAGCTCCGGCATAGATAGATATATATCATCCATTTGTTGTCGAATCTTTATATCTTCTTCTTTAAGCTTCTCTCCACCGACAAGGGAAACCTCGCGTACATTTTCGCGGATGAACTGTTTGCCTAGGTTTACCGCAAAAAACATACAGCCAATCGTCAACGCAAATGCCATAACTGAAAACAAAATTTTGCTGGCATATAGATGTCTCAAATCCGTCATGCTCAGCGCGCCTTTTACGAGACGCATTTTCCTTGCCTTCTTCATCAGCTTCTTCGGCATGACATCATTAACGATTTTTGAGTACCAGGATTGCCTGAGCAGATACATGACAAGCGGATTTCGATCGTCCTTCTTTACAGAGACAGCGCTGTTCACTTTAACAATGACGGTATAGCCAATAATTGAAGCAAGCAAGATCAGAGCGCGGGAGATATAGCCGATAGGCCCATGATAAATAACGGACGTTCCCGGTATAATGCTAGTAAAGAAAGTTTCGATAACTCCAATCGCGAACAAAGGAGCTACTGGCAAATATTCTAGCGATCCGAATCTAGCTTTTTGCAACGATATACGTCTTATTTCCAGATTCACCTCGTCAGCCATCATTCCCATAGCTTGCAAGAAGTTGGAGGAACCATCCTTAAGTTTCGTATCTCCTGAGTTGTTCAAAATATAACAAACGCCTGCTAATGTGCTTAATAGCCGAAATGGCGTCGTTGCATAAAATTCATTAAGTCGGGATTTGCCACCAGGGTCTGTCAAAATGTTGTAAATCTCTTCGAAAGCGCGATGCAGCTCTGAACCCGTTTCCGCCTCTGCAATCGCCTGCGGGATAGAATTCAACCGAAGATAATTTTGCCTCAAGGATGACAAAGCAGCAGACAACTGCTTTAACAACTTGAAATGAATTCGGTCAATTTGTTTGCTTACCAGCACCGTATTCATGACCACTGCATAAAGAACAACTAACAGTGTCGAAAATAAGTCTTGGAAAATGATTGCTCCTACAATAACTAAAGCCAAGGAAGAAATTGTAGCTGTCGCATAAACCTGAACTGAAAACACTTTTATTTCCTGATTGGAATAAACGGATAGCATGGCAACACGTGCTTTTACTTTCCGATATCCTCCGCGTGTTAAGAAAAACTCTTCAAGAAACTGACTCATTCTAAAATAAGTTGATAACGAAATTAAACTTTGTTTTTTACGATGATTTCCTTTTCGATGTCTAGCGCGTTTCTTGTCGGAGACGATGATCATCGTTACGGCTGTAATGGCCGTAAGGACAAGCCCTATAATTATAAATACCACCTATTACAGCCTCCAATTATCCAGAATGAATTTTTTGAAATCCTGCATCTTGTCCAGCGGCATCACATCCAGCATTTTCTGGGTGATCTCCGTCGTGAACCAGTCGTAGGTTTCATATGTATTCGTCTCCAGGTTGTACTTCAATATGTCTCTTGTCGTAAACGATTTGCGATCTGTGCTACGGTTGTAATATTCTTTCGTAATTTCATTCATCGAGTGCAATGGATTATTTTTGTCATAATCCGGATAGGGTACGCTGATATCCAGTCTGACGATTTCCGATATTCGTTCGATATACCTTCGTCCATCGGTCGTATAGTTGAGATGGATGTCTACACGGATAACATCTATAACTTGCTGCTCAGCCGTTAACATATTGCCCGTGAAGCCTCCGGCATTAACCAGTGAGTTCCGAATCGCATAGACGAGTTGTTCCGCCATATTCGCATGGTGAGAAAATATGGTAAATATCGAAGCTACTTGACCCATTTGAATCATTCGGGCAGCAATACTGTCAGTTGCAACCTCACCTACAATAGATACAGCGGCATCGGATTTTTTCAGAGCATCTTGCAACTCCGCCGCAGATACATATTCCGTTTCTTGAACCGAAAGGATATTCCGTTCAGGATATAGTTCCCGCAAATACATCTCAGGTGCCATTTCCAATACACGGAGCGTGTATCTTGGATCAATATACTTAACCGCGGCTGTCATCATAACCGTCTTACCTGCCCCTTGCCTTCCTGTAAAGCCGCAAGTAATTTGCCCCATCATGAGATACATGACAAGATTAATGGCAAGGAATGCTTGATTGACATAAGGCTTGTCTATTAGTGCAGGCAGAGATGAATCACTAAGCGTAAATTTACGTACAAACACTGCCCAATACTCGGCTGCTGGCGGTCTCATGGCGAGAACCCTCGACTTGTCATACATCGTATTGACCATATAACCCCGTTTTTCCGTCAATGGACCGGGATTATTATAGCGGACCAGCAGCTGTACCACCCTTCTAAGTTCCTCTTCTGTATTGAAGCTTAGGAAACGGAGATGAATGTACTTACCATTAAAGTAAAGCCAAACAGATCGAGGTGCTTTCATAATCTTAATATCTTTATTAAGAAGAGCACTTAGAATCGAACCCGATGTACCACAGTTGAATCCGTTGATATTCATTTCCCGAAGCGTATCCACGACGCCGAATCCTTTATACCTCTGATAAATCATAGTGACCATCATGTCCAGCATTACGTTATAATCAATATCGTAGTTTTTCTCGGCAAAAATCGTATCAATATCTTCATCGCTTATTAAATAGGAAGGCTGCGATTTGTCCTCAATCTCATATCTTTCTCTGGCCAGCTTGTATTCACTAATAAGTTCCGCCAATGCGTCTTTACCAAAGGACTTCTTATAAAAGTACATCAATATTTCAAACTTGATGCGCGGCTCTAAATAGGTTGCACGGAAATTATAGACTTGCAAAATTTCTTCTTCGGTTTTCATCAAGTCAGCAAGTATGCTTCGAATAAGATCCTGTACGATCAGCTTTGCCGAATCGATCCCGTACACACAATTTTGCATGGCGTCCTGTATTCGTGCTTTTCGTTTGTACATGGACTCAAATTCTTCGTCCGCTAACCCTGTAAAATTCTCGTCTTTGATAAGGTCCGCCAAGCTATACTTTACAATTTCCAGCAACTTATCCATCGTTAGCTTGTCAGATAGCTCCACTTCAGGACGCTCACGCTTCGATTTCCAATAAAGGACTCCCACAAGGATGAGGATGCCAAGAAGGGTTGCTAAGATAAGAAGTGTGTTCAATTTCAAACTTATTTCCCTCCAATCAAGCTAAGCTGTGCGCTCTTCATAGCACTAAGCTTAGTTCTTCTTTACGAAGTCCACACCATTCGTTTCCCCAGATTGGCAAGCACTACGGTCAAGCATTCTTTCAAATCATTATTCAACTCCATTACACGAGGATCTTTTTCCAAAATGTAAGGCAAAATCGTTTGAAGCTTACCTATATTGCTAGTTCGCTTTATAAACGGGTTATAAGAAATTTTGGCGCAACGAGCATGCTTCAGCTTCATATTTTTACTTGTGTCCCTAAACGCTTCAACGTAAGGATCATATTGATTTACAATGAAGACAAGCCCCTTCTTGTTCAGCTTGGCCATAATTTTGGCCGCTTCCCAATGTCTGAGCTTTTCTTTTATTTCTCTGGATTGTGTAATAACCATTACAATTAAGTCGGAATTTTCGATAATGATATCTGTAATTTCCTCATAAATTTCGGTCGTAACATCCGTAATAACAATTTGATGGGACAAGTTGCTAATTGCGAATTTCAGAAGCTTCGCATTTTCTTCGTCTGAGATCGAGTCTGATGCCGTATCAATCATTTGCAGATTCGGAACTCCAGGCACCTGAATGCAATAATCTAATATCTCATCGCCAGAAATAGCGTTTGCCTCCAACAGCTTTATAACTTGTGTTATACTTCTCGTTTTGTCCTCAGATGGCTTAATCCCAAGCGCTCCCGAGATGGAAGAATTATTATTTCCAGTGTAAGTTAAGCAAGTCGTATAATTTTGTGTTTGTGCCAATGCTATAGCGAGCATTATGCTGATCGTTGTTCCGCCTTGTCTCCTATCGGGAGATATAACCGATATTTTCATCTCGACCACTTCCTGTTGAGCAACGTGAATGCCGATTTCATTGTGATTTGTAGAGAAGGGGCCAGCATGGTTGCAAGCCCTTTATTCAATTCTTTGGACGGGATGGGATTCAATATCTTGTAAAATTCGATTTGTTCAATCGACTTCCACATACTCGTGGAAGGGATGACGTTGATCGCATTTTTTTCACTTTTCCCGTCGTAGTTCAGTTTAATTACCCGGTAATCACCAATAAGTTCTAGGAACGCCCGTTCATCCTCGTTCGGATTATACGTTTTTACATAGATGGCATGGGTCAAGTTGTCGGGTATCGTATCTTGAATATCGAAAATGACATGTTCGAAATCATCTGGTGTATAGCCCACTTCTTTGAAAATTTCATCAGGGGTCGCGTCAGATATGGCAATCATAATATTCGCCATATGTCCTTGAGACTCGCCCTCCTCCAACAAACGTTTATAATGCCGATTATTGCTGAACAATGCGACATCGCCAGTAGTTTGAAGCAACTTCATTAGCGCATAGATGACAGGGCGCTTATCGGTATATCCGTATACACCTATTTGCATTACTCCACGACACCTTTCTCAATTTCAAGGATCGGGTTTGCCGGTAAGGATGGATCGGAAGGCGTCACTCCTGCGTCAGGTTCGGCACTTGGAGCTGTTGGCTCAGATGGAGCTAACCCTTCACCTTCAGCAAGAGCAGCTTGTTCCGCTGCTTCCCTCAATTCCTCTTCTAAGTTATTAAACTCTGTTTCGCCCGCATCAATTTTACCTGAAACTTCACCGCGTCCTTGTGCAATATCTCCCCCAACTTCCTGAGTTACATTTGCATTGCCCGCATCTATAATCTTTCTTGTTTGATCATTTATGCTTCCATTCAACGTTTCCAAAATATTCGGATTGGCTGTCATTATCGCTAAAATATTTTTTGGAACGGCATAATAAGGGGTTGCAGCTTTCTGAATGCCCGGCTCCAAATACTTCGTCAAATAAAGCGTTGCACCATTTTTCGATTGTAAGAAGAAATCAATTAATGCCGCTTGATAGTAATGGATTTCCGTCTCACTCATCTTCAGCTTGATCGTCTTGTCATGAATCGCCTCTACTCGCTTATGCGGAAGGACAATATAATCTTCTCCTAGAGGATAGATGATACGGTAATCAATATAATCGCCAACCTTTAATCCGATCGGCATTACACTGGCAACAACATCGTACTCTCTAATCGTATCGTCCAGCGGATCTTCCATAACCATGTCTGTCGACAACAACGTACCTGGAAGCATGCCGATGCGATAATATTTTCCTAAGATGGTTTCCGGGTTCAAAACTAAGCTCTGGGTGACAAAAGATTCCGGCAGCTCCCTCATCATCAAGTCGTCCTGTGTAATCTGCCTGCCAGCAAACATATCTTCGGCCTCGTCCTTGATCGCCCACACGCTTACAATAGGTCCGATTCTTTGAAGCTCTGCATCTAGAACCGCGATTCTTTCTTCATAAGAAACTTTCATATCGTTTATCTTCGGTTTCCAAATAACGTAGTATTGACCTACGTTCGTTCCGATAAACAAAACAACAGCAGCAGCCATTATCGCAATCGTCTTGAAGTTCCATTCGATATTCACTTTTTCGTCCCCCAATAAAAGACCTTTAAACTGCCCTCTAAAACAATAGCTCTTGCTTTCGAATCCCTGTTTGACAAATAAAAATCCAAATAAAGCTCCCCCGCTTCTATTGAATCAATTGCCCATCCAGATAGTTGAAGAGACTCCAAATAAATTGCGCTTTGCTCCAAAGATGCATTATAGGTATAAGGAATAGACCGTTCTATGCCGATCTCTAAACTCACAGGATCCAATATTGATGTGTCAGTAATGAAATCTTGTGTCACTATTGCAAACTTCCTTGCCCCGATGAAACGATTCAACATTTGTTCTGCTTGTCGAACTGAATGACTGTCTCCTTCTCCTAACTTTGCGTCAGAATAGGAAATAATAGCATTTGATAGTGTCAGCCTCAGCCACCACTCTCCATCCTGAATCTGAAATCCAAAATCTTTAATATTGCGATCGAAGTTCAAGTCCCCCTTGGACTCGCCCTCCGAACTAAACGGTTTTCCTGACGAAATAAATATACGGAGTATTTTTTTTTCCGAATTTAATGCAATTAAATTCAAGATGTCTGAATCTAGTGATAATTGCAGCCAGGAATGAATGTTGCTTTTAATGCTATTAAAAGAGCTAGGCTCTAAATAATCTATATTAGTTGAGATGTTATCATATATTTTGTCAGCAAAATCAGAAGTAATAGTATCCATTTGTTTTGCTGTTAGTGATACTACTTGGCTCTCAGTTAGAGGGCTTTTGCCCCATAGCCAATCATCTATTTGATTTCTAAAAACGAATATGGACAAAAGTAAAGCACTAATCACTAGCATTAGAAGTATTACTAATTTCCTATTAAAACGAAATAAATCTGAATCATTAGACATGTTGGCATCACTCACAAGTCATTTAATTAGTCTAATAGACCCCATATATTATTAAACACTTCTTATAGGTATGTTCTGCATACTGAGGGAAGTGATTCTTATAATCCTTGTTAAATCTAATATTGTAAATATTAGTTACCGACAGAATAGCACATATTTCCTACACATTCCAACGCCTTTAGACACTATTCGGGACTATTCGATTATATAATTATCTAATATATGACAAATGATTAGTCTTTTTTCCCTATAAATACAGATATATCAATGCTTCAGCAGGATTCGACATAGGTCTAATTTACCTAAATTATTACTCTAATCTTTGAATTATTTTCAAGAAATTTTGATATGAGATCAATATAACGACAGCAAGTAATGAATCTAAACATAAAAAATACACCGCCCAAGGCAGAAGCCTCACATGACGATGTATTCACGTTCACATATATTCAATACAATTATATTCCTAGTTTCCCAATCGAGTTCTAGTGCTCTCTAGTAGTCCCGATAATGAGATAACACACAGCACATGCATTCTACATTAATTAATCCCTTACTTTTGTTCTACAGCTATTTCTATTTCAACCGGCATTCCAGCTTCAACCAAACGTTTGTTACGAATAAATATAATGGAGAATATAACCATCAACAAACCTGTACCAATAAGCAACCATTCAATATCGATCACATCCGATAGCGGTCCGAATATTAGCATGCCAATTGGCATCATGGAAGTCGAGATCATACCGAATACACCAAATATTCGTCCCATGTAATCCGGGTCTACCTTTTCTTGCAGTAAGACGGTCGTCGGTGTACTGAAGACTGGCATCGCAACACCGAATATAGCCATCACCGCTAAATATATCCAAAATATTGGTACAACACCCAAAACCATCGTGCAAACGCCCATAACCAGGCTCGCAAATGTCATCGTATAGACTTTGTTGCGGAAGCCTCCCCATGATGCAATAATAGCTCCTCCAGCCATCATTCCAACAGAAAAAGCAATTTCAATGGCAGTCAATCGCCAATAATCATCTCCGAAACTGCGTGTTACTTGTAGTGGCGTCAAAAAGGCAGCTGGTGCCATCAACACAAAGAAAATGGCGAAAAAAATAAAGAAGGTTTTAAGAAATGGATGGGTTTTAATATAGCTTAATCCCATTTTAAAATCTTCCAAATAACTAGTTGTTTGTTGATCGGCTGCCTTTTGATGCAACGGTATTTTCAAAAAGAATAATAAAATTACGACCGCTAGCAATGCCGTAACAACATCAATAAAGAATATCACTTCAATTGTTGCCATTGAAAGCAACATCGCACTGACTATAGGCGCAACAAACATCATAAGCGCTTGAAGAGTTCCATTTATTCCATTTACTTTTGTCAGCTTATCGGCCGGTACAATTTGAGGTAATATAGCCCCCACCGCCGGCGTTTGGATACCAGCTCCCAGCGCACGAACAGCAGCGATGGCAAACAATAACCAATTCTCTTTATAACCGAGTAAAAAAGTAATGGCAAGCATCAACGTTGAAATTGCTATCATGGCATCAGCTATTAAAATGAGATATTTACGATTGAAGCGATCCGCCCACACGCCTGCAAATGGCGATAACAAAAAAGTAGGAATGAACCCGCAAATAATAAATAATGTCATCATCATGCCCGATTTTGTAGTGAGCGTAATATGCCACATAATCGCATATTGCACTAATGCGGAGCCAAATAATGATAAGGTTTGACTACTCATAAAGAGAATAATATTTCTTTTCCAATGGTTTTTACTCTGGTCTTCGGTATGTAACATAACTACCCCCTTCTTATCTCTGTTTTCTATTTCTTATTATTAAGTCATTTCCATATTCGATATTTTGAAAACAACCCCTTAAAAAAATATCTTAGTAACAGGACTAGTCTCATTGAGGAATTACCCCTATCCTCCATTGTATCAGAACATACGTTCCGTTTCAATAAAAAGATTGTCAAAGTGACATGGCCTTGTATAACTTCCATGCATTACCTCCTGACCCATCTTGAAATCATGAAATTCAACTTTCTATATCACTTAGGAAAAACTAAAAGAAATGAGCCCGGTGCATCACCGAACTCATTCCTAGAATATTATCTAATAAGAACATGTTATTTACGTTTAATCTTTCACACTCAATCACTTAACTTGGTCGAATCACCGTGAATTGTTGGCCTAACTTCGCATAATCGTTGCCTGCTAAGCGACTGACTGGCTGTAGACCATTAGCATCAATGCGACCATTGTTGTAGAGGGCATCGTCAATGTGGAATTGCACCACTCGGCCGATGAGTAGATCACATGAGGGTGACCCATCCGTTCCTCCAAGCGGTAACGCTTGTTCCAGCACACATTCCATGCGAATTCTCGCTTCCGCAATTCCTGGCACTTCTATATTGGTGCTTGCAACAGCCGTTAGTCCCGCTAACTGTACTTCACTAACGTCAGGCGGCAAGCTCGCCGCCGTTTCGTTAATGGCTTCAATGTAATGTTCATCTGCAATATGAGCAACAAACTGTCCACGACTAATTGCATTGCGTGCTGTGTCCTTCTGTTCTCCATTTCGCCGCTGGACCGATACCGCAATCATCGGAGGATCAGCCGTCACGATGTTGAAGAAGCTAAATGGAGCTGCGTTCAACACACCATCTTCGGAGAGTGTTGATACAAAAGCTATTGGACGCGGAATAACACTTCCGATAAGCAACTTGTAATTTTCCTTAACATCCTGGTTTTTCGGATCAATAGCGATCAACACATTCTCCCCTTTTCGTACAGCTGGATTATTTATTTCCGAATGTTTGACCGAACCATGCAGCAGCAGCCGCTGCTTCTGTGCTAGTCAATTGGTGTCCGAAGTGCTCCCAATGAACCGTAACTGCTGCACCTGCTCCATTTAATAAGCGCTCTAATTCTTTTGTTTCAGGAGGAGTGCACATGGAATCATTTTCTCCTGCTCCGATAAAGCAAGGAAGACCCGTCATATCCGGGAGGACTACATCTCTAATTGGAACCATTGGGTGATGCAGAATTGCTCCCTTTAAGGCATCTTTATTGTGGAATAACAAGCTTGCTGCAATATTCGCACCGTTTGAGTAGCCGACAGCTACAATATTGCTACGGTCAAAGCCGTATTCTGCCGCAGCTTGATCAAGGAAATCATGTAGCTCCCCCGTCCGGAAAATAAGATCCTCGATATCGAATACACCTTCGGCTAGTCTCCGAAAAAATCTCGGCATCCCATTCTCAAGTACATTACCTCGGACACTTAACACGGAGGAGGAAGGCGAGATTAACTCCGCCAGTGGAAGTAAATCCCGCTCCGTTCCGCCTGTTCCATGCAACAATAACAATACAGGTGAATTCGGGTCCGTACCTTGTTTAAATATATGTTTCATTCTTATATTCCCTCCAATTCTCTTACTGTGAACGGCAACAACATCTTTTCGATTTCAGTACGATGCTTCTCATACCATTCTGGTAACATAAGTTTCTCACCCAAATGTGCTGCCTCCTCATCTTTAGCAAAACCAGGAGGATCTGTAGCGATCTCGAACAATATGCCGCCTTCTTCACGGAAGTAGATCGCATTGAAATATTGTCTATCTACGATTGGTGTTGGCTGGTAGCCGCTGTTAGCTACATGATTTCTCCATACTTCATGTTCAGCGTCGTCTTTTGCTCTCCAAGCTATGTGATGAACAGTACCGCTTCCGCCTGAACCCGGAGCCATTGCCTCCACATTAACATCAATAATGTTACCTATCTCACCAAACGATTTGAAGCGTGCATAACCAGCATCTTCGCCAACTTTCTCAAGCCCCATCACTTCCTGCAAAAGCTTCCCCGTTAAAGCAGGTTCAGTACTGAACAACACAGCTCCACCAAAACCTTTAATCGCATTTTCCGCTTCGATACCTCCGAATGACCACTTGCTAAGTGCACCTTCTTCTCTTGCTACAATTTCTCCCCTTAGCCCATCAGGATCAGTAAACTGCAAATACTGTTCCCCAAAGCGTTCCGTTTCCTGCACCTCTACGCCAAGTCGCACTAAGCGCTCTCTCCAGAATGAATAGGCATCTACTGGCACGACATAACTTGTAATGCCGACTTGCCCTCCTCCAACACGTCCTTTACGGGATTCTGCCCAAGGGAAGAAAGTAATAATCGTTCCTGGGCTTCCAGCATCGTCACCGAAGTAAAGGTGATAGACTTCAGGTGCATCGAAGTTGATCGTCTTTTTGACTAAGCGAAGTCCTAATACGCCAGCGTAAAAATCTGTTGTTTGTTGTGGATTGCGAACAAATGCTGTTATGTGATGAATCCCCGCTGTTTTTGTTGTTGATGTTGTATTCGTTGACATAACCAACCACTCCTCATTGTTATAATCTTAATATTAAGATATGTGACCCGTATATGCAGTCATATCTAGAAAAGCTCTAACCAAGAGCTAAATGAATGACTGCAGTGCAATTTTCTTGTTTATTAGACTGCTATTTAAACGACTCCTGAGCGAATCTGCCCAGCTTCTTTAGCAATTTGCTTGCGACTTGCTTCTCTTCAGCGGTAAGTCCTCCCGCAGATTGCTCAATTACACTAGTATGACCAGGAAAGATCTCTTCTATAAACCGGCTTCCCTCTTCCGTAATTTCAGCGTAGATCAATCTACGATCTTCTAAGGAAGCACGTCTTCTACAGAGTCCCTTTTTCTCCAACTTATCAATTACATAAGTAATATTGCCGCTGCTCATAAGTACTTTACCGCCAATCTGTTGAAGCGGCTGCGAGCCCTTATGATAAAGCAACTCTAGTACACCAAATTCCGTTCTATTCAGACCATGTTTCCGTATATCTCGATCAGCATGTGCATTCACCCATTGACTTGCTCTGGATAATGCGATGAACAAATCTAATGATTCATTTGTTGTTTGCTCAGCCATACAAGCACCTCTAATCTCTACAATTGAAATATCTTAAATTAAAGATATCAAACAACAAACGTTCTGTCAACCCCATAAAATAACATCCCTTGCATTCATTTTATGAAGTCTTTTGGCCCGATCTTTTTTTCCAAAACTTGCGTATACCGTATGCCATTAGTAATAATATCGGGAGCACTAATCCATATGTAGCGACATATGGCAGCCACGTTTCCTTATTGTATGCGTTAGAATGCAATATGCTAGGATGAACAATTAAAGAAAAAACAACGATCATTAGACCAAGTGGATACACGAGAATTCGATAGTCTTTAATATTGAAAATTTGTGCAAGACCTTTATTAGCCGCATAGAAGTAACAAGACATTTTGAAATAAATCGAAATAAACCACATACCCGCCATTACAATTTCAATACGTTGGAGGAAGTTTCCAACATTTATTTTTTTGGCTAACATATAGCTTGGATAGGTTTGTCTTGCTGTCGTGTTTTCTCCCAGTACCAAAATACATAACAATATAATAATAATCAGAGCTATACCCCCGATCAAAACGCCCTTGTAGAAAGCGCCGCGACCTTCCTTCAATCGATTAACGGAAACAGGGAAGATCATTAGAAGGACAATGGGGGTGAACGCAAACGTACTGGCAAAGTAAAGACTTGCCGCGAATATGGACGTTACATCTGCCTCCATAATAGGCTTTATATTCTGCATATTGATTTGTGGCGATATAAAAATAACTAAAACTAAAAACAATATAACAAACAGAGGAAATAATAACTCTGCTGCACGAACGAGTGTTTCAATACCAAGTTTGGCGCCCATTACTACTATGCAGGCCAAAATAATGTTAATTACTTCAATTGGCGTTTCCGGCATAATCATTGTAGTCAAAAAATTACCAGTGAAATAAATTAGCTCTGAAGCTGTCATTAAAGTGAAAAATACAAAAGTTAATCCTATTGCCTTGCCAACCCATGATCCAAGTAATATAGACATCACTTCAACTAAACTTTTGGATGGGTACAAACTGCCCAGCGCATTAAATAAGATAACGAGCAGCATCCCGAGCCCAACTCCAACGATAGAAGCAATCCATGCATCTTGATGAACCTCTTCAGCAAGTCCAGCTGGAATAATTAATATGGTTGTCCCTATCGAGAATAAGATTACCAAAATACCAAATTGTCTGGCACTTACTTTCTCTTGCCCCCTCATACGTCACCTCCCTCTCGTAATTTCAGGATCATATCAGTACACCGTTCAACAGCTCACTAATTGGCATATACAGCTTCATAATCCAATCAAGAGGACTGGGCATCTTCACATGCGAACTTTCAGCGATACTTAAAGCCGTCCCTAATAAGAGCAGAATTGAGAATATCCACAACTCCTTGATTTGATGCTTTCTCTTAAGGGCAGGCACTTCGATAAAAGCGATCCACGTAGAGACAATTAATATGCCGATAACAGTAAGCATTACTACTCTACTCCTTTACTTGATTAATGAAAGAATCTCCGACGGTACCTGTTCGCCTAATTCTTACATCCACCTTTATCTTCACAGGCAACTCGGGAAACAACTCATACCAATTATCTTTTACCTTTGCCCAATAACGCGGATCAGCTTGATGAATGACTGAACCAAATCCGAATATATCGCTTCCCATTTTTTTACCCTTTCGAATTGTCTGCATCATGTTTGTAATAATAACTTTTTCTACTTCCTTCTCAAGTGCACTAATTTCTTCAATTTGCGAAAAATTGATTTTGCATCCTACTTCCCCTACATTCGCTTCCGTACGCATACTTATATTAATTTCCGGCTTTCCGGCTTTTACTTCGCCTTTAAGATTCGTCTTCGAGCGAATAACCTCTACGCCCAACACACCCCCACTCGGACAAGGGACTTCTATAATCGTACTATACAGCTCATTCGTTATATTGCTATATCCTTTACTTTCATTTTCGTTCAGCCAACCGATAAGCTTATCGCTATTGAACACAGCAATTCCTGTATATTTTAAATTAGTTGGGGTGTCAGGCTCCTCCAAATTTTTTCTCTTCTTTCCTGTTTCAACGTCACCATCAACTAAAATCCCAGTCAAAGCCGCCTCCTTGCCAACGCTCACAATATCAGTAATAAACTCATCCACATGAATGGAAGCCGTTGGTGCCCAAGCCTTCTCCGATACTTCCAGTGATGAGAACATTTTACTGGCTGGAATTTTTTCCATCGGGGTTAATATACCCAAAACATCTGAAGCCGTAGCTCCTCTAGCCACAACAACATAAAAGTCTGTACGAATTTCCGGATCACGGGAGAAGAAATCCAAAGCATCTGCTATTCCTTGCTTGGCATATTCATCACCAATAATTAGCATGCGAAGATGGGCAAAATAGAGCTTTCTCGACGTAATCGTCGTCATTTTTCTGATCGCTTCAAATAAGGTATCTCCCGTTCCATGGTAGATGGTTACTGGTGAGCTTCCACTCCTCCCCTTATTCGCAGCTACTTCTGAAGGGTCGACAACCTGCACAGAAACGAGAAACTTATCATCCTGTTTATCAATCCCTAGAGCTGCTACAATGGCAAGATCATTGAGTTCACGGCGGTTCCAACAGCCTGTGGTGGACGTGAGCAATATTACAATTAGGGTAAATAGGAGTATGTTGCGCTTCATGTTGTTGTCTCTCCTCCTATGGTTTTACTGTCGCTGCTATTTCTTTGCACCCGGTTTTTTTGAAGATGGATTGTTTGCTCGTTTTATATTTTTCTGGCTTATTAACCTGGGACGTGAAGTCATCGCCCATTGCGGAGCCCTAAATATAGCATCCTTCTGATCAGATAAAATGAGTGGCGCAAATGGACTCATATATGGAACACCAAAAGTACGCAAACTACATAAGTGCAATACAATAGCCATAACACCAACAGCAATTCCAAAAATTCCGAACGTCGCAGCAAGCGCCATTAATGGGAATCGCAGCATTCGAATAGTGTTAGCTAAGTCGTAGGACGGGAACACAAAACTTGCAATAGCGGTCGTCGATACGACAATAACCATCGCTGCAGATACGATTCCTGCTTCAACCGCAGCTTGCCCGATGACTAGTGTACCTACAATGGACACCGCAGGTCCGATTGTTCGCGGCATACGAAGCCCAGCCTCCCGCAAAATTTCGAAAGCTACCTCCATCATGATTGCTTCAATAAAAGCAGGAAATGGAATACCTTCTCGCTGGGCTACAAGACTAATAAGAAGCTGCGTCGGCAACATTTCTTGATGATAGGTCGTAATAGCCACATACAATGACGGCCCGAACAAGGATATAAACACACCCAAATAGCGTAAAAGTCGAATAAGACTGCTCACATCTGCGCGATGATAATAATCTTCAGCCGAATGTAAGAAGGAAACGAATAACGCAGGAACAACGAGTACAAATGGTGTGCCATCTACAAGAATAGCTACCTTTCCCTCCAACAGCTCTGCTGCGATTACATCTGGTCGTTCTGTGTTATAGATTGTTGGAAATGGTGTGTACGTCTCATCTTGGATCAGTGCCTCGATATAACCGCTCTCCAGAATGCCATCAATATCGATTCGATCCAGCCTAATTTTAACTTCTTCTATTACTTTATCGTTTGCAATCCCATTTATATACATAATGACAACATCAGTCTGGGTAACGTGACCGATTTGTTTCGTCTCTATCCAAAGATTGGGATCCTTAATCTTTCTGCGTACGAGCGCAGTATTTGTACGAATTGTCTCCGAGAAGGCTTCCCTAGGACCCCGAATAACAGACTCTGTTGAAGGTTCCATTACACCGCGATCCTTCCAGCCTTGAGTGCTGGCTGATATCCCTTTATCACAGCCATCGATTAAGATAATCGTTTCACCAGACAATAAGGAGTGAAATAGCTTTTTGTAATCGGCAATTTCTAATATTTCCACAGTAGTTAGAGCGTGTTTTTTCAATATAGTAAAAAGATCTTCCGTTGGAATTTCACTGTCTCCGAAATCAGCTATTTGTGAATGCTTCAAAATA
Organism: Paenibacillus sp. L3-i20; assembly: GCF_022180385.2. GTDB lineage: Bacteria > Bacillota > Bacilli > Paenibacillales > Paenibacillaceae > Pristimantibacillus. The sequence goes on along the minus strand of NZ_BQME02000001.1, from coordinate 2,115,956 downwards.
GAGTTCATTATGAAATCATCTACGACAATCTTATCTGCTAAACCGTCCGTATAAATAACTGCTATCGCCTGGCTGCCGTCCTTACCTACAAACACTTCACGAACGACGATGTCAGTACTGTTTCCTAATGTTTGTTTTATCTTCTGTACGTTATCATTCAAGCTTGTTAGGATCGGTTCTATCTCATCTTTTCCCTTAGTAGCGCTCTTATCAGCGGTGTTAGAACGGTTTCCAGCATTTTTAATTGTCATTCATGAAGTCTCCCTTGCATGTCATCGCTAATAAGCCATTATTACCCTCCCTCTCACAACTTAGACATTGGATTCGATATCAAACTGAGTTAAAATGGGGTCGCACTTTCCATATTTTTATCCACGCCCCCTACTTGACTCGCTATTCAAACATGAGTAATATATTTAACAACAAATGGTATAAGCAAAAAGCCATGATGGGAAAGAGTAACTTATGCGCGAATGCATAAAGCGAGCCGGCGATTGGTGAGAGGTCCGGCGCTTCGCACGTTGTGAATGGGTCCCATCGCTTCAAACCGAACTTCTGTCAAGGCAGAACAGTAGGCTTTGACGGACTCTCCTCCGTTATCCATGGGAGACATGATCGAAAGTATGCAAGCAGCAGCGCTGTTTTGCTCCGTTCATGGCAAAGAGCGGCCTATCGGCCGAATTCGGGTGGTATCGCGGAGCTAACGCTTCGTCCCTTACAAGGGGACGTGGCGTTTTTTTTGTTGCCTGAAAGTAATGTTCGCTCCTATCTAGTCCAATACAACTAAAAGTGAGGTTATGAAAATGAAACGACTGTTATCCGGCATTAAACCGAGCGGTGATCTCAATATCGGCGGCTACGTAGGCGCACTTCGCCAGTTCGTGAAGCTGCAAGAAGAATACGAGGGCTACTTTTTTGTACCCGATCTACATGCCATCACTGTTCCGCAAGACCCTAAGGAGCTGAGAGAACGCTCGCGCCAAATCGCTGCCTTATATATCGCAGCAGGCGTAGATCCAGTAAAGAATACAATCTTCATGCAGTCCCAGGTTTCTGCCCATGCTGAGTTAGGCTGGATTATGGAAACGCAAGCTCATTTCGGTGAGATGAGCCGTATGACACAATTTAAAGAGAAGTCCGACGGCAAAGATGCTGTAAGTTCTGCCTTATTCACATATCCTGCGCTTATGGCGGCCGACATTCTGCTCTATCAATCCACACATGTGCCTGTGGGAGAAGATCAGAAGCAACATTTGGAGCTGACACGTGATCTTGCGAGCCGCTTCAACAACCGTTTCGGCAAGACTTTCACCATTCCAGAACCGGTCATTCAAGAAATTGGTGCGAGAGTTATGGGCCTAGACGATCCATCTAGTAAGATGAGCAAAAGCAATCCAAACAAGAGCAGCTATGTGCTACTACTTGATAAGCCTGCTGACATTCGCAAAAAATTCGCACGAGCTGTCACCGACTCCGATATGAGTGTGCGTTACGATTGGGAGACGAAACCTGCCGTCAGCAACTTAATCGAGCTGTATGCCGTATTTTCGGATGAGACTATTCCAGTTATCGAAAGACGTTATGAAGGGCAAGGGTATGGAGCGTTCAAAAAGGATTTAGCCGAGGTTGTTATTGCAAAGCTGACTCCATTGCAGGAGAAATATGAGCAATTAATCAAGTCCGAGGAGCTTGATCATATTCTACAGGACGGTGCGCGCAAAGCGTCGCATGAAGCGCAAAAGACGCTGGATGCTGCCAAAAGAGCGATGGGTCTATTAACATACTGATATACTCAAAACGAAAATAGGCGCTCCCTCATCAGTAAACTAATCTACTAAATCCGGGGAGCGCCGCAATATTTACAACTTAACTTAGAAGTAGAGATGGTATAGTAAACCAGGTTATAAGCTAGTAACAGGTATTAGTTCCTTTGCAGCTGCACCAATTTCGAATTGTTTAGGCGGCTCCATCTCTAACAAGTGTCGTACAAAGTAATCCCATTTGCGTCTGATAAAATACGGGTTGTTGTTAATCTCATGTCCCACATTAGGCAGCAGAAGCAGATCGAAATCTTTATTCGATTGAATAAGTGCATTAACTAGCCCCATCGTATGATTCAAATGCACGTTAGTATCCAAATCCCCGTGTGCAAGCAATAGCTTACCCTTTAAATTAGGTGCTAGCTTCGCATTAGCCTGATTCGCATAACGTTCTGGATAATTAGGGTCAACTGCTCCTTGGAATCGTTCGCCCCAATTTACAAGGTAACTACGCTGATCATGATTGCCTGCGGCAGATACAGCTACTTTATAAACGTCAGGGTATTGAAGTATCGCCCTCGCTGATCCATATCCTCCGCCAGATACACCCCATATCCCGACACGTTCAAGATCAATAAATGGATGACACTCCGCTAATTGCCGAAGGGCCAGCGTATGGTCATTCAAACCAGCGGCTCCTTCTATATTTTCAAATGCATCGTCGTGAAACGCCTTGGAACGGAATGGCGTCCCCATCCCATCCATAATAATGACTACAAAACCAAGCTGTGCTAAGCTCTGCGCGCCAAATGTTATATCGGTACCAAATACTGCTGTATCCCACTGAAATGATTTAGGTGTGACTTGTAGTTGCGGACCACCATAGAAGCAGTCAATAATCGGATAGGTTTGACCTGGGACAAAATCTTTGGGCTTAAACATAATGCCATATAAATCTGTATGACCATCACGTGCTTTGACGCTAAAGCGTTCAGGAAATTGATAACCTTGCTCCAGCAAACGCTCAATATTGGCTGCTTCTAATACATCTATCAATACACCATTACCTGAATACACAACCGAAATAGGGCCTTGATCAACTCTTGAATACGTATCTACAAAATAACGAAGATCAGGGGAAGCTGTAATTAAATGATGAGAATCCTCTGGTGTTAGTAACGTCAGGTCGGAACCAGTAAGGGAAACACGGTAAAGTTGCTGATAATACGGGTCAACGGTATTCCCACCACCACTAGCTGTAAAATAAATAACCCCCTGCTCCTCATCTATCCCAACGAGACGTCTCACATTCCACTGTCCTGATGTTAACTGAACAACTAATTGTCCCGTATTGCCATCGAACAGATAAAGATGCCCATAGCCGTCACGCTCGGATAACCATACAACATTGCCATCTAGTAGCAATTGGAAGTTAGGTCTGCCACTTGCGAAGTGATAAGGATCTAGGTTTCCGTATCCATAGGAGTCTATAAACAAAAACGTATCACTTTGCTCCTCTACTGCCGTTCTTGCCGTTCCATCATCTATTTGAGCAATGATTAGCTTGGCAGATTTGCAATCACGAGCCAAATTGAGGTAATAAACTTCCTTACTGTCCGCACTCCAAGCCGACAAGGGAATAACGAGGCTAATGATCGAATTTACATCAGCTGTAACGCGAGGGCTTTTGATGATAATGCTGCTTTTTTTCTCAATATCACAAACAACGACATCTGCCTCTGCTACATGCTCATCTCCTGGATAAGCATACTTTGAAGTATGCAATATTGGTCTTTGCGTATTTGGATCTAAGGGCACATTCTGAACGACATGTAATTCTTTCAAATAGCGTTGGTCATTCTTTACCGTTAACAATTTCTTTGAATCGGGCGACCACATAATTTGCCGTGGAGTAGAACCACCTACGTCAGTTGCTGCCTCTGGTCTTGATGCGTAGTCGTAATACAGCTCACCATCATATGTAAGCTGCTTGATCTCGCCCGTCATTATATGACGAACATATATGTTGTACTGCTCGGCATAGGCAACCCATTGTCTATCTGGCGATAGAACCTCATGCCCAGCTACTTTCAGTTCAGGTTCCTGAACAAGTGTACATAGGTAGCTGCTCAGATTACACTCCCAGTACCTGTCATCCATCTTGAAACGAACACTATTGCTATCTCTATCAAATTCAATCTTATCTAGTTTAAGATGCTGTGGGGACAATGTTTTGCTAAGCAGTACGCTTAACGATGCCGCCAATCGCTCATGATCGAAAGCAGGTGTGGACGAATGCTCCGCTGGATTTACAACGATGTACTCTGTTCCTTTTCCTGATTCCAGACGCAAGTCGCGACGATACCAAAATCTGCTCGAATCATCCATCCAATTAGGTACTACACGGCCATTATACACATGATCCATCCAATGCTGAAACAACACTTTCTCCGCGCGTTCATACTGTTCTCTAGGCATCTCGTTACTCATTTTCATCCAACTCCTTTTTGTATGTTACTTACATTAACAGTATAAAAAAGGAATATGAACATAATATGACATGAGCAAGGAAGATGTTTTCGGGGAATTATCGTGGTTATTTACCTTGAATATAGTATAGTATCATTCATAGTTGATCACATTTTATTGTTGTCAGCTGTATAATTATTCATCTACTGTGGCTGGAGCGGTTCGATTCTATGCGAGAACTTCTTCACTTACCGAATCGATTTTCCATTGTTCATCCGATCGCATCAAATCTACCGTCATGATACGTGAACTTACGATGGAATCGGGATCAGGTACTTGCATATAGGTACTAAACTCCAACGTCACATGATCCTCACTCTTCTCTAAAACGTTAAGACTCGGCTCGTACATTAAAATGGCATAAACGAGACCATACGGCTCCATTAACCATCCGGGATTTTGTTCATAAGTAGTCTTCCAAGATACTGCCATTTGCTCTGAATTATACTTCAACAATTCTGGCATCAACTCGTCAAATGTCGGAGTTTTACTCAACCTATCGAGGGCAATTGCCAAGCAGGGTCTGACTCTTCCATTGGAATAACTATGCTAGTATCCAGATTCACTATCTTTACTTCTTCCTTCGCCGCCTTATTGCAGCCTGCAAGTACTAGGCTAACCAATACAGCAAACGCAGCCGAACTAAGAAGCCTTACATCCCTTCTATTCCCCCTCACGCCTCTCTTTGCCACGCAACTACACCTCCACACACCATTTTCCTTATTTAACGCTAAAAAAGGGATGATGGTTGACATTGCGTTTGAGCTATATTAATTTTTGTCTATTTGTTTTTAGGACAAGGTGAAGCTTCCCCAATGGATCGGCAATACTACCTATCCTTGTACATCCTCATGGGCTTGAACAGCTTCTTCTGGAAGCATATGAATAGCTGCCCATTTCTCATCATATTGTCCGCATTCCATCATAGTCAGATCAAAGGGAGCATATCGTTTACTTCGACCAGAGAAATGACGGGCAGGTGTACAGGCTAACTTAATCCTCTGCAGCTCCAGCTCATTCCACCAATCCAGCTCTATAATTAAATCCGCTTGTACGCCCAACGTCTCAGATGCTGATCCACTCCTAACGGATCGTTAATGCAACAACCATGGGCTTCCCTCCGTCTATCTTTTTATAAAACTCCACCAAAAGATTCCATATTTATTTTATAATTATCACTAATTATACTAGGAGGATTAAGTTCACATGATGAACACATCTGTTGTTATCGGCATTGATGGAGGCGGTACAAATACTCGGGTAATGGTATGTGATCTCGAAGGGAAAAAGCTTGCGTATGTAGAAGGGGATGGCGCTTCATCCATATACAAAGACAAAAATGCCGTCCACAATGTGAGGAAAGCTATTACAGATGCTTTGGCTGCCGCTAATCGAACTACAGGCGATGTCCGCCATCTTGTTGCTGGAATTGCGGGGTACGACACACCGGAAGATTTATCGTGGGTATCAGAACTGACATTGCTCCCTGGCTTAGACTGCCCCAAGCTGCATATTAATGATGCCGCTTCCGCACATGCGGGGGCTTTATTAGGAAAGCCGGGCATAATCGTCATCTCAGGCACTGGTTCGATTATAGTTGGCATTACTGAATCAGGCAGACAAATTAGAAACTATGACTTTCATCATTATGCTTCCAGTGCCGCTCGTTTCATTGCCTATGAAGCTGTTTATGAGATTTTGGCCGGCAACAGAGATACTTCTGATAAATGGCTAGTGGAACATATGCTGCATCATTGGGGAGCAGCCAGCATCCATGAGATGGCAGAACTTTCCTTTGCAGGCTTTGATTCCGATAAGTTTGCGCGAAACAAGAAATTCGGAGATTTCGCCCCCTTTGTTACCACCGCCGCAGAAGGTGGTAGTTCTGTTGCGAAGGTAACCTGTAGACGAGCTGCCGAGCAACTAAAAACCGGCATTGAGATGATAGGCTCCGCCTTTTCAACTGATGAGGTTGAAGTTGCTTTTATCGGCAGTGTTATAACTAGTGCTTACCTATCCAATTTGCTCAAAGACTTACTAACGAGCGGCAACAATAAGCGTTATGTCGTTACTTCGCCTAAGCTTAAGCCTGTTGAAGGCTCTGTTCTACTTGCTCTAAGAGAGATAGGCAATTCTGCTCCTATTACAGCTTTAGAGGCTTAGCAGCGGTTGGAAGGACCATTTTTATGACATACTCAGCCAAAATAAATAATGTGGGAATCGTAGCAAAAATACCGATCGTATAGCTCTCAACATAAGAGACCCCAAATCCGTAGTGCAAGATCGAGCTATACAAATGAATGAACATATTAGTGAAACAAAAGGCATAGCTGCGAATATTCCATTTGCGATGCTGATCCAATTGCTTCTTCCTTATTTTTATGATAGCTATAACTGTCATTGCGAACCAAACCATACTTAACAAATTAAACGCCACACTGTTTATTTTGCCGCCAGTTGAGTACGGCGCCATATAACCTGAAGAAAGAACGACAAAGAACACACAAATTAAATACAAGTAGCCGTTAATTCTATGCCACTTTGGAAACGAACGAAGAAATCGCTTTGAAAAATTCGTTATCCCTACTATCATCGCAACACATGCCAAAATCGCATGGACACGCATAACGTTTAACCACAGCTCAACATCAGGGGGACGTTTTACGCTTTTGTGACTTAAAAATCGGGATGCGTCGGGATCACGAAAGAAATACATATATACAACATAATTTATAAATACAAAGGCAACAAATATAACTAGTCCATAAAGCCTTTTGTTTTTAACCATAGTCCCTCGGTTTCTCCTTCAACTATTGTGCTTATGCAATAATCGTATATCTATTTGGGCTATCATTCACTAACGAAATGTTACAATTCAAACTATATTTCATGTATAAAATGTTACATAGGGCATGAATATCAAAAGAAAAGAACCTTCCAGCCCGCCATAAAAGCGAGATAGAAGGTTCTTTTCAAGTTAGTATTATAGGAAGATCGCACCTAGAATACACACTACGATGATACCTGTCAGACCTTGTACTAAAGTAGCCATCGTTTGTGCTCTGTAGGCAGTTTTCAAATTCATGCCCGAGAACTGCGATACAACCCAGAAGTAAGAATCGTTTACGTGACTGACCGCCATCGCACCAGAGCCGATAGCCATTACCGTCAAAATCTGTCCCAGCGGTACCGTACCCATCATTTCCATCAATCCCAATGAGGGCATCAATGGCATCATGATCGTCGATGTTATAATTAGCGCTGCCGTTGAGCTGCCTTGAGCTGTTTTTAATACCGCGGCAATAAGGAAGGCCAAAATCAATGCACCTACACCGACCATAGCTGCATTGTCTGATACTAACGACTTAACATAATCTGCAATAGGTGTTGCTTTAATGACCGATCCAAGTGCTCCACCTGCCCCAGTAATCATAATAATGATCGCTGCATCAAGAAGGCCATCACCCATCAGCTTAGTCAAATTCTCCTCGTCACGTTTAGGCAGCAAGGTGAAGATAGCAAGCAATACGCCTGCGAACAAAGCATTAACTGGAGCCCCTAAAAAAGTAAAGAGTGTGTGAGCAAAGCCTCTCATTAACATTTCTTTGTTGCCATCTACATCTGTACCGATTGGGAAATTAGCGATTGAACCAAGAGCAAGCAATAGAAGAGGCAGAGCAATTGGACCAAATGCAGCCCATGTTGATGGCAACTTACCAAATCTTGCTTTATACTCTTCAAATGTTTCTGTTGCTTCATCTAATGATGTAGGAAGCTTGCTTGCTACTGTACGAGCCCAAATATGTCCCGCTAGTGCTACTGGAATCGATACGATAATACCGATAATGATTACCCAGAAAAGGCCTGATGACCCGATACCTACATTGGTTGCAGCCGCTATTGGTCCAGGCGTTGGCGGTACAAGTGTGTGCGTAGCATACAAGCCAGTCGATAAAGCAACTGATAGTGTAACCACACTAACACCAGACCGTTTTGCAAGTGATTTCTTCAGTGAGGACAAAATAACGTAGCCAGAATCGCAGAATACTGGAATCGATACAATCCATCCAATAATGGACATTGCTATGGCTGGGTGACGGTCTCCCAATAAACGTAGAACAACTTCAGCCATTTTGATTGCTGCACCCGTCTTCTCAAGCACTTTACCAATGATCGTTCCGAAAATAATGACGAGACCAATGCTCGCAATAATGCCACCGAAGCCTGATGTTATCGTTGCCCCGATATCCGCGATAATGGGAACCTCTTGTCCGGACAGCTTGCCGATTAGATTTGTCCCCAGCGCGAAGATGTACGTAGACGCTATTATAGAAAGAAACGGATGGAGCTTCCACTTGGCAGTGGCAAATACGATAAATAGAATACAAGCGAACAACAAGCCTAGAATAATTGGCCCTAGCTGAATAACTTCTTGGCTAATTTCCGTCTTCATTCTAAGTTCCCCCTATACTTTTGATTGGATGATCCGAATGACTTGCTCAGATGCTGCTGCCAAAAGTGTATCCGTCTCCTCCATCGCTTCTTCCAGCGTCATAGGTCGATTTACGATACTGAGCACAGCTGAAACACCATATTCATAGAGGACATCTACTCCCTCTCCAATAGAACCTGCTAATATAATGACGGGCACATTATGCGACTTCGCTATTTTTGCGACCCCGTAAGGTGTCTTTCCTCTAACCGTCTGGGCATCTACTCTCCCCTCTCCAGTAATAACAAGGTCAGCGTCCTCCATTGCATTAGAAAGTTCAGATACCCGAGCTACTATAGATACACCGGATTCCAGCTTGCCATTCAGGAAAGCAAGTATCCCGCCAGCAAGACCTCCAGCAGCACCGGTACCCGGAATATCGTGAATCGCTATTCCAAGCGTATTGTTGATGACATTGGCGAAATGCTCCAAGTTGCTGTCAAGCTGCCCTACCATCTCTGTCGTAGCACCTTTTTGAGGACCAAATACAGCAGAAGCGCCTTTCTCACCGATAAATGGATTGTCGACATCGCAAGCGATAATGAACTCGCACTCGCTTAAGCGTGCATCCATCCCTTCAATGCGAATTGTGCTGATACGTTCAAGCTCCCCTCCGCCAAATCCAATTTGTTCGTTTTCAATATCTAAAAGCTCAGCACCTAATGCTTGCAGCATTCCTGCTCCACCATCATTTGTAGCACTGCCGCCCAACGCCAGAATAAATTGTCGGCAACCTCGATCGAGCGCTGCTTTAATGAGCTGTCCGAAACCAAACGTTGTCGTGAGCAGTGGATTACGCTCATACCTTTCAATTAAATACAAACCGGAGGACATCGCCATCTCAATAATGCACGTTGTGCCATTTCCCAATATGCCATAGCCCGAATCGATTAGTCGTCCCAAAGGATTAACGACGGATTCGCTGACAAACCTTCCCTTAGTCGAGCTGATTAAACAATCCATCGTTCCTTCGCCGCCATCTGCCATTGGAATTACTTTGATAACGCCTTCAGGTAAAACCTTTCTAATCCCTCTTTCTATAGCAGCACCCGCTTCTAGTGCAGATAAGCTGCCTTTGAACGAATCTGGTGCAATTACAACTTTCATCCTTTACAACCCCCTCATGCAGCAACCTTCTTCTTGATAGTTCTCATTATAGAAGAGTCTACTAAGCATCAACAATGTACAAAACGCACAAGAAAGCGCTTTATATAAAGCGCTTTCTTGTGCGTTTAAACCAATTCACATTTTACATTTTTGTGCTTATTATTACGTTTCCTTAATTCGATATAGCATAAGGGCAAGTTGTATACGCATCCCTTGCTTGAACTGACGCGGGTCTTCTCCAATATAGGTGGTCACACGTTCTAAACGATATAACAACGTATTGCGATGAATGCCAAGTGCACTCGCAGTTGCATTGAAATTCATATCATGATCATAAAAGGCTTGCAACGTTTCAAGCAGATTGGGATGCTGCACAAGCTCACCAAGCACTTGTACGATGAGCTGCCTTGCTGAACTTTCTGTAACCTCCGACAAAATCAGTTGAAGAGCAGAATTTTCACTATGAAGTATTGCTCCTCCTTGTGTTTCCTTTCTTGCAATGTCCAGCATCTTGACCGTATCGATAAATGATTCACCAACATCCTTAATATCGGTACACAATCTACCTATTGCCACATGCACAGCAGTATGAAACCATTCTGTAAGCAAAGAAGTAATCTTAGATGCGATATCTAACAGTGCTTTTTTGGCATGCCGACTCGTCTTGTACACTGAAGCATCAGCAAGAATCATCCAGCGGCCTCGTCCGATCTGGGCAACAAGCGTTTCTTTCGGGTTTGGAAACAATGCTTCAATTTCTTTGAATCGTACAACATATTCTTTCGTATCATCAAGCGGAGTCAACTGAATAAGAAAAATAACCCGCGGCAATCGTAGATCAACACCAAGAAGATCCCCTCTTGTATAGAGACCATCCCTTGTCGTTTGATCTACATTCGTGCTAGTAATCAGCTCCTGCACTAAATACATTTTGGAGCGTTCCTTCATCTCCACTTGCTCAGACAAATAGGATTGTTGCAACAATAATTCCGTCATCATGCGAACAGCGCGTCCAAAAGGTACAACCTCAGTCTCATGTCCCGTAATACCAATAACACCAACAACTTCCGTATGGAAATAGATAGGCATGTTAATACCGGGCTTGCTTCCAGCCCATCGACCAGCCTGTGCCTCAGTAACAGTCAGTTCCTCACCCCGGCGTACAACCTCTGCTGCTGCTTCATGAAGCATGCCAATTCTCACTGGGTCACTCGAGCTAATAATGATGCCATGCTTGTCCATTACATTCATGTTCAGCTGAGTTAATTCTTTCGTCTTATTTACAATAAGATCTGCTATCTTCCTCGTTATTCTCATGCAGCCTCCTGCAGTCAGTCGTTATAGACATATAATGAGCATAATCCCGCCTAAATCATATGGTCAACTAAAAAAAGTAAAGCCCCCAATCTTCCGTGGAAGATGGGAGCCTTACAAAGTATACATTAGTTTTGCCGATTGTCCGCGTAAACAGCCATAGCATCTCGCATGAATAACGCTAGTCCTTCGCCGAATTGATCAATGTTTTTCGTAAAACGCTCATCGTCAACATACATTTGGCCAAGTCCTTTGAATGCTTCAAAGGAATAGCTGCCCATTTTATTCAGCAATACGTACCATTCGCCAATCGTCGTTTGCGCTGCAACAGATGCAGGACCTTCATGGCGTACAGCAGCAAGCTTACGATAGAGCTCATTAAACGTCTCCTGAAACCCTTCTTTGTCCTTCTTTGCATTAAGCTTTGCATTAGAATCATCTACTACTTTACCGCCCCAACGTTCTCTTGCCTCTTGTTCATAAGGGTTGTTGCTAAAGTCAAAACCTTGAAATTTTTCTTTATTGGACATTGTAATGCCTCCTTTGGCATGTTGTATCGTCTTCGCTACCGTCTTCAAGAGCCGATCAAGCTGGCTGCGCTTCTCTTGCAGCATTTTCTCATGCATAGTTAGAGCTTCGAGTCTGTCAAAAGACGGACTTAAGATGATTTCTTTTATCTTTTTTAAAGGAAAATCAAGTTCGCGGAAAAATAAAATTTGTTGCAACAGCTCCAAGTTCTGCTCCGAATAGATACGATAACCGGACTCTGTCAATTGGTCTGGAACAAGTAAGCCAATTTCGTCATAATGATGCAGTGTGCGCACACTGATCCCTACTAGATCTGCAACTTCTTTTACTTTCATGGCGTTCTCGCCTCCTTATGTCTTTTACTATAAAGTATCACGCAACGTGAGAGTCAATATGTAATTTCATCATTATTAAAAGGTTCAAACCTTCAAGTTGCCCACACCAAAAATGTGATCACTTTATACAATATAACAAACAGTTCAAAAATGAAGAACAAGTGGAGGGATCGTTTTGTCTATTGATCAAGATTTCAAAAGTGTACTCTTCTCAAGTGAAGTTGCAAAACTCGTGCTGGTATATGAACAAGGTAACACAGACGTATATGAACTAGGTGAAGGTGAAGAAGCCCGTAAAGTAATCATTAAAAACCTTCTTGAAACCATTCAATGGAATCAAGTAACTGAAGTGAAGTTTGAACTAGCATTAGACAATGTGGATGCTACTGTTTAACAAATAGATCTTTACATGTTGAAGATTGCATATAACCCATGTGAAATAGCATGGGTTATATGCAATTTTCAAGTATTAAACAACTAATGCTTTCAATGAATCAGGCACTACAAAAAAAATAGCCACTCTCAACGCTGTTTTTCCATTCCTTAGTATACAAAGTGTCACGTTTGTAAGGTTATGTAACCTGAATCGATGGCGACTGAATTACGTTTTCCAGCATAATAAGGACATTGGAATTGAAAATGCTGGAAGGGGACATTGCATTTGTTTAACTTATCAATCCGTACTTTTCTGATTGCAGTCATCGTGACAACGACAAGTCTACTGGTACCAACACAATCAAGAGCAGAATCAAAAGAGGAATCGTCACAGTTTGAAAAGATCGATGCACTTGTTGAATCAACAATGGCGGAATACCGTATTCCTGGTGCATCAGTTGGAATTGTAAAGGGTAATCAAACTATATATATGAAAGGTTACGGTATCTCTGGACCAGACCAAACACCAGTAACACCTCAAACACCTTTTGTACTTGGTTCTACTACTAAATCGATTACGGCAGCCGCTATCATGCAACTTGTAGACAATGGGAAAATTGATCTGGATGCACCTGTTCAACGTTATTTGCCATCGTTTCAATTAGCTGACAAAGAAGCCTCCGAAACAATTGTAGTGAAGCATCTCCTGCATCAAACGAGCGGCCTCTCCACTTATGATGGACAAGCCCCTTTAACAAAGGGAGACAAGCCACTTGAAGAGCATTTAAATGGTTTGGAAAATATTAGCCTTTTGGCAGCAGTCGGATCGGAGTTTAACTACTCCAATCTAAACTACGATATTTTGGGCGGCATTATTCAGGCTGTATCTGGCTTATCCTATAGCGATTATGTAGTCCAACATATTTTTAAGCCGCTGAACATGAAGCATAGTTATGCTTCTCCAAAAGAAGCACAGAACGCTGGATTAGCGACCGGGTATCAACCCGTATTTGGACGAATGATTCCAACCAAGCAGCTTCGGCACGAGGGCACGCTCCCGTCAGGATATTTAATGTCCAGCGCTGAAGATATGTCGAGCTATCTCATTGCACATATGAATGGAGGTGTTTACAACGACAACATCGTATTCTCTGAAGACAGCGTCCGTCAGATGCATGAGCCTGCTTCCAGCATGTGGGGCGGCATGCATTATGCGATGGGTTGGACAGTCCATAACAATCTTATTTCTCATGATGGATCAACAGAAAATACCTACTCAAAGATGCAGCTAGACGGCGAATACGGCATTGTTATTCTTATCAACGCAATGGATGTTTTCCATATTGATAATTATGATTACCTTATGACAGGAATAAGCAACATTTTGCAGAAAAAAGAGCCACTACCTCTGAATACCGGATACACAAAAACATATGTAATACTTGATCTGATCGTACTCGCAGCTATCGTTTTTATTTTGTACACCATCTATGGTCTCTTCAGCAGAAAAAACAAAAAACAACCTACTAAGCTGCGTACCGTTCTAAACGTTGCATTCATTCTTATTTTCCACTTATTGCTTCCAGGCGCACTATTACTCTTATTGCCCAAACTGCTTGTCCCTTGGCCTGTCGTGCTTACTTTCTTGCCTGGCATTGGGCACGCTTTAATCATACTCCCTTTAGTGTTGATGGTAGTCGGTGCGATTAAGATTGCTATCAAAGTTCGTAAACGCATTTAAGCGAAAAGAGGCTGTCCCAAAAGTAGATTCACTTACTTGAGGATACAGCCTATCTCCCATAGCTAACGAACCCAGTAACTCTTATTTGATCAACATAGGATTCGTTACAAGGGTTGATCGCACCGCTCCGTGCTGTGCGAGAAGCACCCTTGCAACAACAAAAAGACGATGCCCAAAGTAGATTACTCTGCTAATGGGACATCGTCTATATTGAAGAGTATTTATTTACCCCACACATCCAAAACTTGACCAGCTACATGAGTCCATGTGAAGTTTTCCTCCACTAGCTTGCGACCGTGAAGTCCCATCTGACGCGCATTGCCGACGTTAGAAAGCATACTGTTGAGATGGGTAGAATACTCAGCAGGGTCCTCCGGATTTTGAATAATAATGCCGTTATTATTTCTTATTATTTCTGGATTACCACCTCTAGCAGTCGTAATTAGAGGCAGCCCTGCCGCCATTGCTTCGTAGTGAACCCGTGCAAGCGGCTCTTCCCAAATCGACGTACAGACGAATACATCTGCCGCGCAAAACCACCTATGCACGTCACTAGCCTGCACATAACCTGTTGTCACTACTGGTATTGGAGATTTCTCAGCAAGAGCACGCAGATACGCAATATAATCACTCACCCGATCATCGCTGTACCAGGCGGCACCAACGATTACGAGCACAGCATCAGAATGTTTGAGCTGGGACATTGCTCTAACAAGTACATGAGGTCCTTTATTTCGAGACAATCGGCCAACGAACAAAATAATTTTTTTGTTCCCTAAGCTATGTTGCGCACGAATACTATCTCGATCCTTTTGCGCGGATGCAGATGCCTTCCATGGAGCAAACTTCGATAAATCTACGCCCGAATAAATCGTTCTAATTTTCCCTTCTGCTTGCGGATAGTCTCTACAAATCGCTGCACCGATGTAATTGCTTATCGTCACAATCGTTTCTACACGTTCAACGACAGCTTCTCCTTCTTGCTTGCTCAGCTTAAGCGGATTAAACATATCATTGTGCATACTGAGCACAATTCTTGCACTAGGTCTTACGGAATCTATTGGGAGCACCAACTTTGGACGATTGAAAACATGAATAATATCGTATTGTTCGCTGCTTGCAGCCAAGTAAGGAATCACATTTTGCATATAAATATCGAGCATTCCATGCGATTCAAACCGAACATAACGTACCCCGTTTACCTTCTCATCATTTGAAAGATCTGGGTCGCTTCTACCGAATATTGTAATGGTATGGTTTCTGCTAAGCAGGTCTACTATACCACCGATATACGTCTGGATCGCTCCGCCTCTAATATTAGGAACTGGCAGCTTCTCCGTACAAATCATGAGTATATTCATAGCGCTCTCCCCCTTCCCGATCTTCTCTTTCTATAGGCAGAGATATAAGCTTTAGTGCTCGCCTTATTGGACTTGTTGCCTAACTTTGTAAGCGGTTTGGAGCGTTTCGATTGCGCTTGCTTTCTGTTGACTGCCCCGCTCCCTTTCGCAAGCTCGGCTCTAATTTTCTTTAAATCTTCAAGAAGCTGCTTTGCGTAAAGTGGCCTTGAAGTTGGCTTAGTTGGCTTAGTTGGTTTAGTTGATTTAGTTGATTTAGTTGGTTTGATAGGTTTTTTAGTAGCAGTACTTTTTTTGAATTTAGGTTCCTTTATCTTTGGGGCAACGGGCTTAGGAGTAGCCGCCTTTTTCGAGCTTGGCTTCCTAACTTCGCCAACTGATTTGTGGAGTTCCTCTAACTTTAACTTCTGTTTCTTCTGTTTCTTCTGTTTTCGACCTTGTAATCGTCTTCCCTTCGAAAGACTTTCTCTTAAGCGTTCCTCTTGTTTCTCTTGTTTCTCTTGTTTCTCTCTTTTTCTAACCTTCCTCACTGGTTTACGCTTCGATTTTTTGTCGTCACTTGCGTCAGTTCCAGGTAAAATAATCGCTTTGCCATCGGGATTTACGACCAGTTGTATTCCCTTGTTCTCTTTTTTATCTTTTTTATCTTTCTTATCTTTCTTATCTTTCTTATCTTTCTTATCTTCCTTGTCATCTTGTTCCTCACTTAGTTCTTGAGCCGGAATTATCGATCCTCCGCCCCTTGCATAGTCTCTATAGGCAAACGGAAGATCTGGCGTTTCCTCTATTTCCGCATAGTCCCCAGCGGCATATTTTGATTTATCCTTTTCAAGCTCCCTTAGTACTTCCCACTTATTTGCCTCCGTGGCAACTACCCGATCCAGTATCGCATCAAGCTCCGTGTTCATGAACGTAACCGGCTCAAATACGACCTCTTTTGTATGCTTATAAAATTCATTCGGAAAAGCCATATCAATCCAAAGCAGCTCGAACGTTTCTTGGTCTAATGGATTGGCTTGATGATAAGCATCGATAACACCTCTAATCCATGCAATATCCCACGCACCCATGTCATCCATCGTACTTGTAATAATTTTGCGTAGATCTCGGATCGGAAGATCAAAAGCAACTCCGTCTAAATCAATAACCCATATACCGTTAGGACCCATTTGCCCATTGGACCAACCATAATCTTGATGAGCAAGACCCCAATGCGCTTCTCCTTTTCGAATCATTTTCTGATAGGCAGATTCTTTAAATCTCTTAAAAATTTCCTCTGCCTGTTTTTCAAACATATCTAGTACAGATAACAAATGACCACTTGCCATAGTTTCTGGATAAGCATTAGCAATGTGACGGAACCAACCAATTTTAGCTGTAATTTTCTGGTATTGACCTTCCCATTTAAAAATCCGAGAAGATTTACCCGCTTCCAATGGCGGCACATAACCCTTCGACCATTTATGGAATTCTCCCAAACCATGACAAAGTGTCATTGCACCTTCAAGATCAATTTTGGCGACAGGCGTAAGTGTGTCGATCCAATCGGTCACAATCCAAAGCTTCCCGCCAGCAACGACTGAATTTTTGCCATCTTTGGTCAAAATAATTCCGGGTACTCTCGCTCCATTCTTCACCACATATTCCTGAGCTCCTACGCTAAATAAGCTCCGCTGGGGGGTCCTATGCAGTACTTTTAGACTCCTTGGGCCGTGATTCGTATCTATTCGCCATATTGCCCCACCCTTATCGGGCTTGGAGGTAATCAGTGTCATTCCTTTAACGTCCATATCGTATGACTTGCACACTAGATGTGCGAGTTGCTCCAGCTCAGGCGGGACATATTGCTCAAGATTTATGCCCGCTGCTTCTTCCTCCAACATGTTATCCCATGGCACAATTTGATATTGTTCCAAATAAGCTTCCTCCACTCTTAATCGCAGTATAATGTCCTATTATTTATATGCGGACTGGGAGGGCATGGATATGTATAGGAGTGGAGATTTGGATATTAGCGGAACTGCTTGACCGCAAATGCTGTTGCTATTTAATAGTTGTTGTCTTGTTGGATGTGGGATTTCTTACATCAGCAACATTGATTAATTATTAACGTCTAATTTTTTTGCTATGATTTAAATTTTAATTTCGACACCATAATACTTTTTGGAAATGAAAAAAGGCCATACCCGCAAGTTGAAACTTTGCAGGATATGACCACTTCGTACGTACAATATTAACGCCTATCTATTAAAATGGATTTATAACATGGAAAAATACGTTCGGCGAAGCCATACGGTAATAATAGCTGCACCAGCCAGCCCCTTTATTGGTGAAACGATTCGTTGTGCTGTACAGCAACCGTTCCTGTTCCAGCTCTTCTATTCGCTCAATGCGACCTTCCACATAATCCTGCAAACGCATGACCGCAGTATCTAGTCGATTGATTACTCCTCCATAGCGAATATCGATGACTTCCCAGCCGAATACTTTGAACATCGTCAACCACTGCTTGCGGTGCGCAGCGCGCAGCTCAGTAACAGCGGTAGCTATCACCGGAAGCACATTAGTAGCGATGTGTGATAGGGCGGACTTATCACCAGCATCGTATGCTCGCTTAAGTTCAATGCCAATCTCGCTTTTCTGTTTCAATACGGTGCAAAGCTTCTGTGGTACATCAAACAAATAATCAAGCTCTGCTGAAGCGTTACGACGAGCTGCGAACTGCTGCTCTAGCCACGCGTAATGAGCTGACATCTCTAAATCTTCAATCTGCTTATCAAACAATCCTAACAATACATCTTGATACAATAAAAATTTAGAAGGATTGCTCTGCTTTTGATTATCCGGCTCGGCTCCTGGCGTTTCGTCCAAATATTTCAACTGAATATACGTATCCGCATCAATACCTGTACAGAACCTGACTCGTTCGGCCACAACCGCATCATCTGGCGAACCTTCCGTATATGCATGCTCTGCATAAAGCTGTAAACCTAATAAAGCAATATACGGATTGCTCTCCATTCCATCGTCGCCCCACATTGTTGCGTAAATTTCGCGGATACCTTCCTTCTTACAAACTTGCAAAGCGATATCCGTTGCTGGCAATGAAAGACCATAGTTAACACCGAATGTATTAAACACCCATACTGCACCTGCGAAAATGAGATTGTTGCCTAGCGGGCGATGCTTAGCAATCAGCTTTTCGTAATCTTCACTTTCAACATGGTTATAATCCCAATAGACCATATCTACATCTTTCGGAATACGTTTCGCCATTTCTTCTGGAATTTGTGTGTCATGCCCGTAGTACTCTTCTCCGTTTTCCGAAGCCAGCTTCAGGAACATATCACTCCACATCATTGGTTTAAGCCCAAGGCGACGTGTAATTTCCAACACTTTATCCAAATGACCCGTCATAATGTCGAAACGGCTAACATGTCCATTGTGATCCAAATATTTGCCGCGTCCAAGCTCTTCTGCTTCGTCCATACCTATATGAATTTTCTTACTACGGAATGGTGCTGTAATACTAACTATCATATTTTCTACTAAACAATCCGTTTTCTCATCGCCTACTAGGAGGGCACCCTTCGTATCTTTATATGCCTTAACGGGCTCCCATTTCAGAAACTCTTCCAAATGAGCTAACGTCTGAATACTCGGGAATGCCTCAATACCGAATTGATGAGCATAATCATCGATTTCTCTCAGCTCTGCCTGCGAATAACGACCTCGCATATAGCCGAAGTATGGCTCTCCTTCTATTTCGTACGTATCTTCCATATATAACATAACGGTATTCATACCCATTAAAGCCATTTTGCGAAGCAAAAACTTGAAGGCATCAACAGTAAGCACGCCATTACGCGAAAGGTCGAACATTGGTCCAATTGCGTCGAACTGCTGCTGTTCGCTTAACTGAAAGTCTGCGCCACTTTGACCCTTTTGAATAAGTAGACTTAATCCACGGAAAAATTGATGTTTAGCCGCATAACGAATGTAAGCCTCATTACCCTGTAAACCAACTTCAAGCTTCTCCTCAGACGGCTCTACAGTTACAACGATTCCGTCTTCTGACTCTGTCACTCCAAGATCCTTTAGCAATAACTTGATACCTTGCGCAAGCTCCGAAATATTGCCTTGAAACTTCACTTTCATCTGAGGTTCCTCCCAAGAGTGATTGATTCGTTCATATCTATGTATTTTACATCAAAAGGAATGATCGAATCCATCATAAATAATTGTCACTGTTTACTATTTACTATTAATCTATGACGACAAAGGATGCTATCCATCTCATTACAATTTTCTATTGAAAAATAAGAACGTGTGTTCTATAATTTGAGAAGAAACTTGTTCATTTCTGTCACAATCTAAACGGATTACTATAGGAGGCTTATTAAAACATGAAATTACCTAGCCGTATCGATATGAATGAGCGTTTGAATCATTATAATGTTGCTGGTTTAAGTATTGCACTCATTAACAATAGACAAGTAAGCAAGACAGAAGGTTTTGGTATTATTGAGAAGGGGTACATTAACGCCGTAAATGAAAAATCTATGTTTAACGCATGTTCAATAAGCAAATTTGCAACCTCATTGTTAGTACTCAAGCTAACTGAAGAGGGCCTCTTAGATCTAGATGAAGATATAAATGACCGACTCCATTCTTGGAAACTTCCCGATGGACCATACTATCCGGGCAATCCCGTTACACTTCGCGCTTTGCTAAGCCATCAGTCAGGCGTTGTTGATCCTGCCGGAAGTTATTATGAACTTGATCACACTGGGTATTTTCCAACGATGGCCGAACTATTAGATGGCTCTACCTCCTATTGCAAAGAAGCAGCTACGATAACCTATGAACCTATTAGCGACTTTCAGTATTCGGATACAGGATTTTGTATGATACAACAACTGATAGAGGATGTTACCAGGGAACCCTTTCATCTTGTTATGAACAAACTAATTTTTGAACCACTTCTATTAACCAACAGTATCTATCAACCATCCATCTCAGCATCTAACAGCACACAATTTGCATGCGGGCACTCGAAGGATGGCCACGTCGTAAACAGCCAGCATCCCATCTATCCCTATGATGCTGCTTGTGGACTATGGTCCACACCGACGGATATAGCTCTACTTGTCATTGAAATAATGAATGCTTTGCAAGGCAATAGCAGAATAGGCCTTTCTGTACATACAGCGAAGGAATGGATGAGCCCTCAATTGGGCAAAGCGTGGACTGGACTAGGCATATTCCTCGACAACACCGAACAGGCATTAGAAGTCTCCTCCCTTGGTTGGGGAGTTGGATTCCAATGCATGTTGGTAGCATACCCTCATTTGGGAACTGGAGCGGTTATCATGACAAATACGGATTCAGCCGTGCATCAACTAGAGGGGATTATTGGAGAGCTCTATCAAGTCTTGAAGCCGCAGCTGCAAGAATTTGCTTAATAGATTATAAGTTATATTTGAATATCTCTTCGATTATAGCTCCTATAGGCAAAGGCTAGCGCACCCACAGTTATAAACAGGGACATTACAATATAAATCGGTTCAAAACCATCTTCTATTACACTAGCTGCCTTGAAATATTGAAACGGGGTCAAGTAACCCATAAATGTCATTCCGCCACTTATTTCAATGACAATAGACAATAGAAACGTTAGCAGCATTATACCAGCCGATAGAGCTACCGCCCGTTTTGGCTTGCGGCTTGATGAGGCAAGTGCCATGCCCACACTCATGAACAATAGCTGCACAAGCAGCATGCCAATCGTAAGTGGAACAATATCTCCTGTCACCGATGTCACCCCGCCTTCGGCAAATGACCCAACGAAGGCAATAGAACTCACAAACATAACTATAGAAAAGATGAACACATTAACAACGGCCGCCAATAACTTAAACAACAACATATTCGTTCTAGAGATAGGTTTAACGAGCAGGAACTCCGACGTCTTATCCCGCTCCTCTTTAGCGATAATATTCGCACCTAACATAGAAGCATGAACAGCTGCCATAACGATCAAATAGAGAAAAAGGATGCCATAATAACCAGTTGGTGTAGAAATATCGAGCCCGTTTACTCCAACTATTGCTTGAAGCGCCTTTGGCATATCTGCCATAAGCTCATTCATCGCATCTCCTGATTGGGATAGTCCGGTGAATTTGCTCATTCCGCCTCCAACCATAGCAATAATACCAACTATCCAGATGAGCAGCGACTTCCTGCTCGCCTTCATTTCTCGCCAAAACAGATTCATAATAGATCTACCTCCCTCTTAGCCAACATGAACATCCCGCCTCAGGTAACGGAAGAAACTAAATATGGTACAAACCGCAATCACAGCAGCACCAACAACCACATATACAGCTTCATATCCGCCATGCGTAATGATGTAGGAACGATCGAAATACTGAAACGGGGTCAAATACCTTAGTTTGCTGTCACCGCTTGAAGTTCCAATAGCGGAGATCATAAAGAAGGCAAACACCGTTCCGAGCGACAACGGAAGCACCGTCTTCATCCTTGGAAACAATAGCGCGGCAGCTATGCCGAGTGCCAAAAAAATCAATTGAATAAACAACAGTGTAAGTGAAACCAGTGTAAATGCGCCGTAACTATATGACTCGGTTTGAACAATTGTCGCTATTACACTAGCAATGCCAAAATAAATTACATTCGTTATAACCAAAAGCGTTAGTGCAGCAAGCGCCTTCGACGTTAAGACAACCCCTCTAGCAACTGGCTTAGTCAGTAAAAAATCTGCCGTCTTTTCCCTAGTCTCTTTTGATACAATCGAGGCACCGAGATGCATCGCTTGAATTGCACCGCATAATGTCACATACATAAACACATAGGAATAGAAGCCCAGAAGAGAAGTGATGCTGTCAATCTGCAAACCAATCGCCTTGAGCATAACATCCGGCATCGTCTCCAACACTTCTTTAAATGTTTCAGCATCTTTGGAGAAAGTCGGGAACATGGCAAGCATCAAACAAACTACACCTGCGAGAGACAGCGACCACAATATCGTTGCTTTCCGATTTGCCCACAGCTCATGCCGATACATGTTCATGGCGTGATCCATCCTCCTTCACGTAATAATGCATGAAGATTTCCTCAAGGTCTGGCTCCTCCACCCAAATATTAACGAGCGTAAGCTCAGCAATTTTTCGCATGACATCGTTAATATTGCCTTTAAAGAGAAAGCTAATCGTTCGTTCATCCTTCTTCCACTCCGTCACCCCTGGAATGGCGAAAGATGCCGCATCCACCTCTGTTGCTGTCTCAATTTTAAATTTTTTGTACGTGTTATCCTTTAAATCACTTATCTTCTCTAGCGCAATCAATTTGCCATCTTTAATAATCGCCACTCTATTGCACAGCCTTTGCACCTCACTAAGAATGTGGGAGGAAAATAAAATGGTTGCTCCTTTTCGGTTCTCCTCCTCCAACAGTTCAAAAAACCTCTGCTGCATAAGCGGATCAAGGCCACTCGTCGGCTCATCCAAAATAATGAGTTTTGGTTCATGCAAAAGTCCTTGCACAATACCAACCTTCTTCTTATTGCCGAGCGACAGATCATCGATTCGTTTAGTAAGATCAAGCTCCATTATTGCTGCAAGCTCTTTGATCCGTTTACTGCAATCCTTCTTATAAAAACTAGCCGAATATTGAAGCAGATCCTTCACTTTCATATTGTCGTAATAGAACACCTCAGAAGGCAAATACCCGATCTCCTTTTTAATCTCCGGCCCATGTGCAATACAGTCCTTGCCGAAAATCTTTGCGCTGCCGTTTGTAGGATAGATCAGTCCAAGCATCGTACGAATTGTTGTCGATTTCCCCGCCCCGTTAGGTCCGATAAATCCAAATATCTCCCCTTGCTCCACCGTAAAGCTAAGATCCGTAATCCCTCTAGCTCCGCCATACGTTTTGGTCAGATGATTCAATTCAATTGCATGCATGCTTAACTCCTCCTTCTCTCTACTTCCTTCATCAAACTTAGAACCTTCATTACACTTAGTACTATTATTTATAAAAGCTCATCCGCAGTAATTCCATATAACGATCAAACTCTTCCATTAGCAATGGAATATCGATTTCTTTGCCATCCAGCTTATGACGCGCCTTCACTGATTCACCTAAACCTTCAAGCGTCCACAAAATTACGTTGATCGCTTGAGCCGCATCGATACCTTCTTTAAAACTCGAGCTATCTATATCCGAAAATAATTTAAAATATTCGCTTGTAGCTACCTGCTTTTTCCTATCTTCTAGTTCTTGCTTAACCTCTTCAGCCTCCTCAAAAAACACCCGCTCCAAAAACTTCATCAAATCAGGCGACTTTTGAAAGATCGTGAGCTTAAGTCCCGCAACTTGACTCATTCTTATAAACAGATCCCTTTCATCGAAGTTCACCTTCTGACCTATCTCTTCACTTATAACTTGAATAGAATAATCGTACATATAGAGATATAGCGCCTTTTTGCTTGCAAAATAATGAAACAACAGTCCCTTGGAAATACCTGCCTCCTTTGCAATTTCGTTAGTGGAAGCCGCGCTATAGCTCTTCTCAGCAAATTGTTTCAATGCAGACCCAATAATACGAGTCTGTTTCTCTTCATCTGTAGCCAAAAACTTAGTAAACAATTGAATTCCTCCTACCAAAATAGAAACTATGCGGCACATTTATTTAGACGTTGTTTAAATCATTTATTCAATTGACCAACCTGGTCAATTACAGTATATTCCTATTGACCATGTTGGTCAATAACAATTTTATTTAACTTGTTTTCCCATAAAAACAGAAAAAGGCCATCCCATAGCAGTTTTGCTGGCTAGAACAAACAGAGTAAGACATATGCTGGAGAAGCGATAGCGTTCGCCTTTGTATCCGAATTCCACCCATAACCCATTCATTTAGGGAATTTGGATACAACAGCGATCGGAAGCATATGTCTTGCGCAGTTTGAACGATAGCCATGCATGCTTTTGGGACAGCCTTATCCTAATCTATTTACATATCTCGGCGAAGCGCCCGAAGCACATCGATGCGAGTTGCTCTTTTGGCCGGACGATAACCCGACAACATTGCCACACCCAGCGAGATTAAACACGCTAAAATAGCCAAGTAAGGTGGAATAAGCGAAAATACAAATCCTTGCGGTACATCCTCTTCCATAAATGATTTAATAAGCAGCGGCAAGCCTGCATTGACGGCAAACGAGATGATGTAAGATACAACGGTCCCAATTACCGCCCCCAGTACGCCAATAATGGCACTCTCCAGCAAAAAGATCTTTTGAATGACCGTTGGATGTGCGCCTATCGCCTTCATAATACCGATATCTTGCGCTCTCTCCGTAACAGCCATCGTCATTGTATTGAATATACCGATTGATGCAATAAGGACTGCAATTGTACCAACAAAAACTAAACCAATCTTCATAATAAGAAACATCACATTAACCTGCTTCAATTCATCTGCAATGGAATAATTAAAGTAATGTTTTTCGCGAATGACATCTGAAATCTCATTCACATGAGCAGCGCTATCTGCAATAACTTCAACCTTATGATACGATCTAGCTGCAGTAGGTTTTGCTATTTCCTGAAGACGCTTATCTACCTCTTCCGGGGTTGGCTCCTTTTCAAAATAAGGAATTTCTCCATTCAGAGTACCTGTTATCGATTCGATCTTCTCCAAAGTACCTCTCCCAGTATAAATAGTAGTATCCTGTATCCATTCCTTCGTTGGCTTCTCCGTTATACCTACGATCGTAAGTTCAATCGTCTCGATTAACTTCTTCCCGTTGACATAATAAGTTACATCCAGCAGCATTTTTTGATTGATCCATTCAGCTGCATCAGGTATTTCTTGAACGACCTTTCCTTCACTAGTCTCAAGTGGCTTTCGAATATGATAACCTATTACAACTTCATCACTATTTTGTGGAAGGCGACCTGCACTCAGCTTAAAGCCTGCTGCCATCTCGGCTTCGAAATCAACTTGCAGCGCCCCTCCGTAATTTACCTTCGTCTCACCCACCCGTGGAAGTAACGGTTGTCCGATATAATTACGATAAGTGACTGCTTTTACATGTGGGATTTCGCGGAAAAAGGCGATATCTGTATCATTTAGTTCCGGGGTTTTGTACTCATTTGGATTTTTGCTATTAATATCGATTGCGGTAACGAGTCGATCACCAACAATATTGTCCACGATGCTCTGCTGGAGTCCGAACCCAACGGATGCTAGAACAATAAGAAACGAACAGCCCATCGCAGTTGCAAGCACCGTCATAAATAATCTCATCTTGTTTTTTTTCATATTTTGCCGGACGAACCGGAGCTGATCCTTAAACTTCATAGCTACCCCTCCTGCTCTCTGAATTCACAATTCGCCCATCTCGCAGCCCAATCGTACGATGAGCGATTGACGCCACTTGCTCATCATGGGTAATAATAACGAAAGTGATGCCAAACTCATGATTGAGCTGCTGAATCATCGTAAGCAACTCTCTTTCGTTATCACTATCAAGGCTTCCCGATGGCTCGTCAGCAAGCACAATTGGTGGTTTTAGAATGAGTGATCGAGCAACTGACACCCGCTGCTGCTGCCCTCCAGACAACTCCCCAGGATAATGGCTCATATATTGTTGGAGTCCTAACTTCTCCATTAACTCATCAACTCGTTTTTCCCGTTCAGCACTCGGTACTCCTTTAAGTACAAGAGGCAGTTCTACATTTTGATAAGCGGTCATGCTGGCAATCAATTGAAAGCTTTGAAAGATAAAGCCGTAATTGGCTAATCGAAAGTTCGCCCATTGTCCTTCATCAAGCTTAGTAACCGCTTGTCCTTGCACGGTAATGTCTCCAGCTGTTGGACGAATGTAGCCCGACATGAGGTTAAGCAACGTTGACTTCCCCGAACCACTGCGACCAACAATAGCGACGATTTCCCCCTTTTCTACTTTCAAATCAATATTATGTAGAACGGGGACAACCCTCTCTTTTCCCTTCGTTCCAATATTGAATTGGTGACTTATACCTGACAGCTGAATCATGCCATCTCCACCCTTCATTTCTTCTCGTTTATCTATTTATTTAACATTAGCAGTAAATATTTAAACTGAAATAAAGAAAACCTTAAATTAAGCTTTATATTCTCACAATATTCCGATAGGATATGTTACCATTTTACTATTTAGCAAAACACCCTAAAAGTACCTTGAATAGTAAAATTTTAAAGTTTAAACTAAATGAGATACCCAGAAAATCCCTTTCATTTTTGACCATATTTTCGATAATATCTATCCACCATCAACAGAAATGCAAATGAATACAATGCTGAAAGGAATGATGTTTTGAATAAGGACCCACTCATAAGTGTTATCATACCTACCTACAACCGTGCACAAATAATCTCATCTTCCATTGAATCCGTCATGGCACAAACCTATACAAACTGGGAGCTCATTGTCGTTAGTGATCGATGTACCGATGATACAAAAGCGATTATAAACGCATACAGCCACAAGGATCAGCGAATAAAATATGCACTAAATGATAGGGGTAAGGGAACAAGCGGAGCTAGAAACTGTGGCATGTTGCTTGCAAAAGGGGATTATATTGCCTTCCTAGATTCTGATGATCAATGGTATAACTTTCATTTAAAAGACAGTATCGATACTATCAGGGAAGTGAAAAGCGATGTTTCTTTTGCATTATGGGAGGAACGCCATGGTGATGTCGTCTATCAAAATTTCAATAATAAAACCGAGCAACAAATCTTACAAAATATGCGAGAGCAATTTGAGGTTCATGGAAATGCAATCGTCTTTGAAAAGGGATTACTAGAACGATTTCTTACCGAGAAAAAACACTTCCATTGCATTACTACAATGGTTTTTAGGAAAGAACTCCTTCGAACGTCCGGCCTGTTCAATGAACAATTCGGAATTGCAGAGGATATCGCTTTTATGATCCCCTTTTTCGACCGGTGCCGAATTGCTTTAATTACAAAATCTCATTTCATATATAACCAATCTCCAGACAGCGTTTATTTATTTTGCGATAGACGTCATCTCGATCCTGACACGTTGTATAGTGATAAGGAGATATTCAAAAAGATAGAATCCATCGCCTTGCAATCGATTAAATATAAGCTTTTTCTAAAGCAGTGGGTACAAAAGGCGGACGGGCTTACTAATAAAAAGAAGCTTAATCTCATTGCAAATTATACACTGGCACGGCAATATTACACGTTAAGTTATGTTTGCAAACCTAATAAACGAAAAGCATTAAGCTATTGCGTTCAGTCCCTAAAGCATAATGTAAATCTATATAATGTGACGCTTCTCTTCCATATTATTTTGACCAAAAGAAAAGGTGGAGGGTTCCTAAAAAAACCGTTAAATCTATGGTAACAACGTAATTAAATGAAAGAAACGAGGGATTATTTATATGAATCAGCAGCCACTAGTTAGTGTCATATTGGCGACATACAACCGTGCAGCGATAGTCTCAAGCTCGATTGAGTCTGTAATTGGACAAACGTATACGAATTGGGAGCTTATCGTAGTTGATGATAGGAGCACAGATCATACGAAGGAACTTATAGAACAATATTGTCTTAAAGATGCCCGAATTAAATATGTGGTGAACGATAGAACGAAAGGAGTGCCAGGACCAAAAAACTGCGGGATGTTGCAGGCCAAAGGTGAATATATCGCCTTTCTCGACTCTGATGATCAATGGTTTGATTGTCATTTGCTAGATAGTATGAGAATTATAGAGGAGAAGAAAGTTGATATTTGCTTCGCCTTCTGGAAGGAACAAGTTAACGGGAAAGTAAATGATGTATTTGACGATATTAGCTATCAACAACGATTGGAAAGTGTCCAAAAAAACTTCGATGTGCAGGATGATGTTATTGTTTTCCCAGCTGAATCAGGGTTGCTGGAGAAATATATTACAGATTCGCTTAGTATTTTCAACATTATTACAATGGTATTTAAGAGGTCATTACTTGAAACATTTGAAATGTTTGGCGAAGGTTATGAGGCCGGCGAGGATAGCGCGTTTATTATTAATTTCTTCGATCATTGTCGTATCGCACTGCATTGCAAACCTCATTTTGTGTACAATCTATCACAGGACAGCGTTTATTTCTTCTGTGATCGCCGGGCGTTAGACCCGGATACGATCTATGAAAACAAAGAGGTGCTGGATAAGCTGGAATTGATTGGGCTCAGGACGGTGTCTTTTAAGATGCATCTTAGACAAAAGATGGAAAACTTCGATCCGAAAAAGAGGAAACGATTGTTGCTCCTATCCAATTATGCCTTGGCAAGACAATTTTATACGTTAAGCTATATTAATAGAGATGAACAGAAAAAAGCTTTGCGTTATTGCTTCATGTCGATGAAACATAATGTGAATGTGTTCAACATTTTGCTTATGATTTATATTTTGATATCGAAAAAGAAAAGAAATAACTTTCTAAAAAGACCTGTAGATCTGTGGTAATTTCAAGCCCGACCAAAAACAAATTACAGATCATTTGGAGGTAGCAACTATGAAGCTAGACCGACTGCTGTCCATCGTCATATTACTGCTTAATCGCAGAATCGTACAAGCCAAAGATTTGGCAGAACAATTCGAGGTATCTGTACGGACTATATATCGTGACATCGAAGCTATTAATCAATCCGGGATTCCGATTGTCACTTATCAAGGGACGAATGGCGGCATCGGGCTAGCAGAGGGGTACCGGTTAGATCGCAATCTGCTAACAAATGCGGAATTGACAGCGATCGTGACTGCGCTTCGCAGCATGTCCACATCCTACGATCAACATCTGAATGCGCTCCTTATGGAGAAATTAACAAGTATCATTCCCGCAAGTCAAACCGAAAGTTTTGTACAACAAACGAATCAAGTGTTGATCGACTTCACAACTTGGGGTGAGCAAGGACCGTTAGAGAAGAAGCAGTACATATTAAAGAAAGCCATTAACGACAACCTTATCGTGCAATTTCTCTATTCAGACGCCCAAGGTAAACTCTCCTTGCGACAGGTTGAACCTCATACCTTACTTTGGAAGGTGAAGCATTGGTATTTGCAAGCATTCTGTCTTGATCGTAATGATTTTCGCACATTCAAGCTGCTGCGAATGAAGAATCTTGAAACAATGACGGCAACATTCATCCGTAAACCAGTTCCCTCGCTAGAATATAGGGTAGACGAAGGTTGGCACGATTCGAATAACATGGCAACCCTCACCCTTCATATTCATAACTCGGCAACACACATAGCCGAAGAATATTTCGACATTGAAGATCTAGAGCCATTAAGCAAGGGTGATTGGTTAGTAAAAACGACTTTACCCGAAAACGATTGGCTCTATGGATGTTTACTGGGCTTTGGTCCGGCAATTGAAGTGATCGAACCTGCCCATATACGCGTCATTATTGCCGAGAAAGCAGCACGTATTCAACAGCTGTATTCAAATAACGAGCAATAAAAGAGTGGGCATACATATAAAAACAAATAACCTAACTTGACACAGGGCTGTCAGGTTAGGTTATTTATACTGTACATATATTCCAGAAGGAGAGTGGTTACATTGACGATGTTAGATCAATCACAATTATTGTATTGCCAAAGCTGCGGCATGCCTATGCCTAGTGCAGATTTATTGGGGACTGAAGCAGGTGGCAAGAAGACTAATGACTATTGCACCTATTGTTATGAAGAAGGTTCGTTTAAACAACCAGACCTCACATTAGAGGGAATGGTTACCGTTTGCTTGCCCTATTTGATTGAGGATGGGATGGAAGAAAACGCTGCGAAAGCGATGCTTGAACAAAATTTACCTGAACTAAAGCGTTGGAAGGTAGAATAACTGGAATAACAACCCATTTCTATTAAATAAAACATGCAGCGTGCAGCTTCGCTCACATCTTGCTCGGATTTAAGGTATAA
Organism: Paenibacillus sp. L3-i20; assembly: GCF_022180385.2. GTDB lineage: Bacteria > Bacillota > Bacilli > Paenibacillales > Paenibacillaceae > Pristimantibacillus. The sequence continues at coordinate 2,085,408 of NZ_BQME02000001.1, read as the reverse complement.
TGGAGGGATGGTTTTAATTATTAAGCTGGAGGCTCCCTGCAATTGAGTAATTACCCTTTCAATTTTGATCCCAAAGTTCCTTTTATTGAGCAAGCAAGCGACTGGATCGCTGATGTGTTTTATGAAATTTTGCCTGATGCGGGCTTCGAAACCCGTGATGAGCAAATCTATATGGCTTTTCAATTGGAGCGTGCCTATAGCACCAAAGGTACGATTTTCGCTGAAGCTGGCGTAGGTACAGGTAAAACGATGGTGTATTTGTTATATGCACTTTGTTACGCCCGATATACGAGAAAACCAGCAATTATCGCATGTGCGGATGAATCACTTATTGAACAACTAGTTAAACCAGAAGGAGATATTGCCAAGCTTGCCCGCCATCTCGGACTTACGATTGATGCACGGCTAGGCAAATCGCCAGATCAATATATTTGTCTAAACAAGCTAGACGATGTGCGTACTTCCGAGGATGAGGATGACATGTATCGCAACATATACCGGAGTCTACCTGAATTTGTTCATTCTCCGAGTACGATGCAAGCCTTTTACCCATACGGAAATCGCAAGGACTATCCTGATCTTACGAATGATGAGTGGGACAAACTTGGATGGGATGTATTCCAGGATTGCCTTGTCTGCAGCCAGCGTCATCGCTGCGGTCAAACGATCTCACGGGAACACTATCGGAAATCGCCTGATTTGATCATTTGCTCTCATGATTTCTACATGGAGCATGTGTGGACGTACGAAGCAAGAAAGCGCGAAGGACAGTTGCCATTGCTGCCGGATCATAGCTCGGTCGTCTTTGATGAAGGACATTTGCTTGAAACAGCTACGCAGAACGCATTAACGTACAAGCTGAAGCACTCTGTCTTTGAAGCTATTGTGACACGGCTATTGCAAGGGGAAGTTCGTGAAAGCTTCGCGGTTGCCATTGAGCATTCCATTGAAGCAAGCGAAGCGTTGTTCTATCTGCTTGAGCGGACAAGTCGTAAAGTTCCGGCCTCTGATCGTAAAGAGGTTGTGCTTGATGGAGAGATGCTAAGGACTGTAGCCCGTCTCCGCGATCGGCTAGCTCTTATTGAAGAAGAGCTTGTATTCGAGAGTGGCATGCATACGCTAGATTCTTATCAAATGAAGATTGTAGAAGAACATATCGAGATGATCGGAATTGCTTTGGCATTATTTGATAAGCCGAAAGATCTCATCTCTTGGGTAACTGAAGATAAAGGTGAGCTTACGTTAGTGCTTATGCCTAAAAAGGTTAAAGAAGTGCTTCGTGACCGCGTATTTGCACAACAAATGCCAGTTGTGTTCTCCTCCGCTACCTTATCGGTTAACGAGAGCTTTGATTATATTTCACAAAACCTAGGTGTGGAAACGTTTCTTTCCTTCTCAGTGCCTTCTCCATACGATTATTCTGAGCAGATGGAAGTTGCGTTATTGCCTGATCAAGAAGTGACAGACAAAGTCGGGAAAGTGCTTTCCTTGCTTGAGCAGTCAGGTGGCCGTGGCTTAATTTTGTTCCCTTCCCAAGAGGAATTGAATGCCTTCAAAGGGCAGATTGATAAGCGTGGAGCGTCGGCTCAAGCGGACTATCGCTTCCTCTATGAAGGAAGTGCAGAAATTAGCCATCTCATCTCCATGTTCCAAAATGATGAGACAAGCGTTCTATGTGCTGTGACTCTATGGGAGGGACTTGATATTCCTGGTCCATCTTTATCTCATGTCATCATCTGGGACTTACCGTTCCCTTCGAATGATCCAGTATTCACAGCAAGACGCAATGACTCGGTAAGTCCTTTCGAGGAAGTCGACATGCCTTACATGCTCCTTCGCTTAAGACAGGGCATTGGCCGCTTGATCCGCTCGCGCGGAGATAGCGGTAAGGTTACGATTATGGGCCGCGAGCTTATGCGTCCCGATGTACAAGACAAAATAAAAACGCTGCTTCCGTGAGGAGCAGCGTTTTTATTTTACAAGGGGGACAAACTTCCTCAACTATACAAACTAGCGCGCGGTGCAGCTATGTTGTTGTCGGATTTGTAGCTAACGAACCGTATAGGCCTTATTTACCGGAAATGTAATGGTGTTTGTCTTGTCACTATAGATATGCTCCCCCCTGCCTGTAAACGTATTACACATTGAATAGATGCTTCTACTCTCCTCAAGATTTCGAGTAATAGAGCTATTATTTTGAAGTATCCAAACTTATATCATATGTCTCTTTATTAGTAATTAATGTAAAATATGGATTTAAGCTGCTCATTCTATTGGTTATGACGTGTTTAGCCTTGCTCGGGTGTACTTCCAATCAAAATAATCATTTACCATCTAACAATACAGAGACACCTCTCATTGTCGTGGCTTCTAGCGTCACCGAAAGTCCAGCCAACAAACTAACATTCGTCAGTGATGATGATTATAGGATAATTAACTTAGACACGATGCATCTTATTTTGCTTAATCAGATACAAGAGAGTGATTACAAAAGAACGAAGGAATTGCTGGTCGACGCGTCAATGAAACCTTTAACACCAAAAGAGCTGGAGTCTCTGAATGATAAACCTGGCGTAAATACTAGTAAAAACATCTTGCCTGATGGACGTTTCCTAAAAAATAATTGGGAGGAATCCCAAAGGCACATGATTGCAGATTTACTTACTGTTAACACATTTGATGGCAGTCATCTAAGTCCACCCCTTGTCACAGAGAAATTCGATGTCTTTATTCGGTCTGGACACCATAATTCCATCCTTAAGATGCAGAAATTACAGGTAAATAACAAATGGATCAGTATACCTCAACATTTAGATCACTTAGGCGCAGGATTTGACATTACATCATATGGGGAAAATTCGATCCTTAGTAAGGAAGATGGTATTTGGCTTGTAAACAACACCAACAATCAGGTCAAACCACTCATACCGAGTACTTATAACGGAAAAACTTATGAGGCATTAATGCAAGAATCTCTCGACTTATATAAGACAAACAACGTTATTTGGAATGGAGGGTTCACATTAAGTCCCGATGACACTAAATTAATGTATTCTTCTAACAGACACGACATTGCAAATAGAAATCCCTCTCTTTTTTATACGATCTCACTACTGGCATCGAAACCAAAGTGACTAATACACCAAGTGAATATTATTCCAGAAATACATGGTTAAATTCCAAAAGCATCATCTCCGAAACAAGTAATGGTTTGAGTTCCTCCTATGAGCTAGTTACATTAGATGGTAAACAATTTGATTTAAGCCTAAAAGGTATAGACCCTTTTATCTATTCTGTTCATGATGGTCTGATCGCTTATTCCACGGAACGGGGGGTACAATATTTTACGGATAGAAAAAATCCCGAAATTTTTATAGCTAAAGTAGATCAGTCAGGATCAGTCGAAGAAATTGCATCATTTATACTCGATGATTTTGCTACTCTAAGTACCACTTTAGAAATAAGAGGGTTCAGTCGAGACAATTCATACTTTGCCTTCTTCATTAATTTGAATGATGGGTCAAAGGAGCGTTATTTAAAAGTTATGGATATACGAGATAACACTTTCTTTACTATCCAGTTCCCCAATACCGATGCTGATCTATCAATAAAACCTATACGCTTCTTTTGGATCGACGAAAACACACTACTTATGACAACTGAGAGTAGTACATCTGATGAAACAAGAATATCTACTTGGACATATTCGATAAATTAAAGAGAAGAATATAACTTTTTGCTAAATAAATAATTTATGGAATTCCCTCTCTCTATACATCAAAAAAACAGAGCCCCACAACAGTTTTCACTGAAGTAGAGCTCTGCTCATTTCTCTAAGTTGTCCTATTCTTCATCTAGTTCTCAATTGTAGATTCCTTATTCACTCGCCGCGCGCATCTGCTTGCTTCGCAATTGACCGCAAGCCGCATCGATATCCGCTCCGTGCTCAAGACGCACGCTGACGCTAATACCCTGCTTCTTCATCACGTCGTAGAATGCTCGAATGGACTCCTGCTCGCTACGCTGATATTGGCTATGCTCATCAACTGGATTGTACGGAATGAGGTTGACGTTAACGAGCTTACTACGGCTGCGCATCAGATCAGCAAGTTCCATCGCTTGCTCCACACCATCATTGACGTCCCTTAACAATATATACTCGATCGTCATCCGGCGTCTTGTCGTCTCCAAATAATAATCGATCGCTTCCATCAACTTTTCAATTGGGATAGCTTTGTTGATTTTCATAATGCGAGTACGAAGTTCATTGTTTGGCGCATGCAGTGACACAGCTAAATTAACATTCAAATCGCTATCAGCAAACTCTCTAATCTTGCCTGCCAGACCACTCGTCGAAACGGTAATATGCCTCGCTCCGATAGCTAATCCTTTGTGATCCTTCACAACATGAATAAAGTCAGTCATATTCGTAAAGTTATCGAACGGCTCGCCAATGCCCATTACAACGATATGGCTGACACGTTCCTCTTCACCTCTTGCATCCAAGTGCAATTGAGCACGCATAATTTGCTCTACAATTTCCCCGCTCGACAAATCACGGCTCTTAGCAATTAAGCCGCTTGCGCAGAAACTGCACCCAATATTGCAACCAACCTGCGTTGTTACGCATACGGATAAGCCGAACTTGTGACGCATAAGTACTGTTTCAATTAAATTGCCGTCAAACAGCTTGAACAAAAATTTGATCGTACCATCCTTGGATTCCTGCTTCACATGCTCAGCCATCGTACTAATAGCAAAGTGCTCCTGCAACATGGCGATACATTCTGGTCGAACTTCCGTCATTTCCTCGAAGGAAGTGACTCTTTTCCGATATAACAATTCCCACACTTGCGTCGCCTGAAACTTCCGAAAGCTACGTTCCTGAAGCCAAGCTGTTAACTGATCTAATGTTAATCCATAAATGGATGGTTTATTCATCGTATAATCCTTCTTTCAAGCCTCTATATTAAAGTGCTTTCCGCTCAAATCCCGTATGGGCTTGCAGTCTGTCTCTTATTGTCCCAAAAATAGAAGCTGAACACAAGGGGGAGGCTCTCCTTTCCCTATGCATAAAGTTAGCACTCCCTTATACCTTCAACATTATTTTTCCTTAACTACACGATCTATCCGCTTTTTCATATCATGATAACTAATTGCCCCAAGAAATCGCTCTCGTATAATGCCATTGCCATCCAAAATAAATGTAGTCGGATACGCATTCACAACGTATTGAGATGCAGTATCTCCTCGTTCATCCAGTAAAACTGGAAATTTAAATTTCTTCCCTTCAACATATTGCCTCACATGTTTTGCGCTTTGCTCTTGGCTCGTAACGTTCACCGTAACTATCGCAACGTCCCCGCCAGCAGATTCATAATGCGCAAATAGCTTCTCCACATGCGGCATCTCTGTTTTGCACACTTTGCACCATGTTGTCCAAAAGTTAATCATAACAGTCTGTCCTCGGTAATCGTCGAGTGAAACTTTTTCACCCTCCCAATCAACAAGTTCAAAGCTCGGAGCAGTCATCCCTTCACGCGCACCAACTACAGCTTCGCCAACTCCGCCATTCGACGTTTGATTAGACAACACACCATTTTGGGTCTGGTCATATAAGGTATAACTTAACAATCCCAAAACAAGCAGCAGCACCGCAACTTGTGTGGCGAATCGAGGGTCTCGCAACTTGCCCTCACTCCAGGATTTATTAATCCTTGACCACCATATAGGACGAAGTAGTAGCATTCCCGCTCCGACCGCTAGTAGAAACCCAATATAATGCAAGAAAACTACAGACTCCCCAAACACAATAACGATCAACAAATAAGGGGCTGACCACCACGTTAGCAGTATCCCCATCCATTTCCACATCTCTGCACGACTACCTATTTTCCTATAGCTATACCAGCTGAGACCTGCGGCCGATAAGGTCGCAAGCCAAAAACCCCCTGCTCCTCCACTAAAAAATAGCAAAGAAAGGGGGTTGCGAATAACACTCATTGGATCAAATAAAAGCAAACTTCCCTTCCAAACTACAATCCAAAGAATGACCGCATTCCATCCTATAGATACAATTTTGTCCTTTAGAGGATGTCCCTTGCTTCTCAACTGGAGGGCGAAGACAGCAACTACACCTGCAGCCAAATAAATCAACAGCTCTGTATTCAAAACTAACGACCCTATTTGTATATTCGTCATTTCATTCATCGCCCGACCTTCTACGAGACATTAACGAGAGGAAGCTTCTCTCATCTTTTCGTATAATCATTATAGCATGATGAGCTTTGCGAATTAACATTACGAATGCTGGTCCTTAGTCTCATTATATCCCTATTAGAATACTAGTAATTATTCCAAGATCACTCCATTACCAGCTGTGCAGCTGTACAACTCTACAATCCTTACGCTACTTCAACAACTCAGCAATCTGCACAAACTCTTCGCTACTCTAGCAGCTTAGCAGTCTGCACAAGAGTCTCCTTCTTCACTTTTGGCGAGTCAGATCCAGCATTAATTACATATTGTGCCTTCCCATTCACTTGAGTCCACATTAGATTTTGAAAATAGTTGCTATTGCTTAGAAAAAACTGGCTGTTGCTCGTATAGTGAGCATTCATCCCATTCACTTTGAACGTTTCATATTGTACGGATTTAGGCGCTATCATCTTTTGTGTCGTTCGATCTGAGGTAATCGGTCTAATCGTAATCGTAATTTGTTCATTGAGCGCATTCGAATAAATAAATGTGATATCGCCTGGTATATGGCTATCCTTTAGTGCTCTCATCCACGTTACCTGTTTGCCAGTATCTTCACTCTCTTTCTGAAGCTTGTCCACCATATCCGGGGGAACAATAACAGGAATATCATATTGGAATCCACCCTGATGAGCACTTTGAAAGACGAACTGATCCGGCAGCTCCCTAGGCATGTTTACAATAGACGTCTTCGCTTTCAACATCTCCATAGCCCGTTCCCAGTCATTTATTTCAACTGGCTGGTAGATACCAAAGGTTCCCATGATTCGAATGAAGGATTGGGGTGACTCTGCCAACGCTGCTGAATAAATATATGCGGACTCCCCTGGCTGAAGATGTGCCCTAATTTCTGCAATCGATTCCCGAACCTCTTTGGCTGTTGTATCATCTAACGTTATCTCTTCACTGCTAGTCCGAAGCTGAAACGACCATTGACCAAACTTATCCTCCATCAGCAGCTTGCTTCCCCCATATGCAAACCCAGAAAGGAGTACAACCGCAATTACGATACCGATCGTCCAGCGCGTCGTCCCAAAACTTCCTCGAAGCAAGCTTTTCCGCCCCTTCATTACACTTTTCCGGTACGCACCCATCACTTTCGGGTCCATTTCTCCTGTACCATTCAACTGTTGCGACTTCCGTGCAAACTCATTTGTGAGCTTCTCTTCAATGGACATAAGAAGACATCTCCTTCTCTCCCGACTTGCCTTCCAACCGTACTCGTAGCTTTTTTAATGCAGCATGGTTTCTGGATTTCACCGTGCCGACAGGTATATTCAATATCTCTGCTATCGTTTCTAACGAATAGTCTTGAAAATAGCGCAGTACGATAACTTCACGCAGTTGATGAGATAACCCGTTTACATGTGGCAATATTTCCTCTCGATAGCTTACCTCATCAAGACCGGAATCTATAAACGAATAGTCGGTTGGCTGTACAGACTTCATCCGTTCTAGTATTCGAAAACTTCGCCACAATCTTCGCTTCCAGCCACGTGCTTGCCGAATAATTAAACCATTAAACCACGGCAGGAATGGTCTTTCGACATTATAGCTATCCAGCGAACGAAATAAGGCTATATATACTTCACTCAAAATATCATCTACATCACGCTCACTTCCAACGAGAAAATAGATCATACTATATGTATGAGCGCGCGTAGCCTCAAAGAGGGCTTGGAAAGCCCTCTCATCCCCCTCCTGTATGCGAATAAGCAATGCCGCTATCTGTTGTTCGTTCATTCCCGCAGTCCCCATTCCGTATATCCTCTATTCACTCTGCAACTGCCTCGTATCCATTTCCTACTTAACCTCCACTAGATAAGGAACGATAATAATTTTTCCCTTATATTTAAATTGCCCCCATACTTTATATAACCCTGATTTAGGAAATTCCGCATGAAACATTACATTACCTTCACTACTCATCCCGTCAGCAGCATGTACATGTACATATTGTTCAGCCTTCATGTCAAAAATAACGCCGTGCCCACTGGTCCCCAGAAACGGCTCCAGCTCAATAGACTCTCCGGTTATTGCATCCTCATAGTGAAAATTAAGCATGACCATCTCACCAGCGCGAAGCTCCTTGAAACTCGGCATAACGGATAGTGTGAAGCTAACACCGTCGACCGTTGTCGCATAAACCTCATCTAGCGTTTCATGAATGGGCTCCATCACTTTCCCCGCTGCATTCAGCCATTGCTTATAGACTGTAACGCCCTTCTTATCTGGAATAAATTCGGTAACAAATAGATAATTTCCTCCATACGGCACAGTAAGCTCCGCTCGAAATATTCCATTTCCCTCATAGATCGGATGCACATGGGCGAAAAAACGCAAGCTTTTATCAACCACAATGAGATGCATTAACTTCGTCATGTCTTCGGAAAATACGTTCACTGGTATATCTGACGAGTTTAGTACTTGCAGCGTAATCACCAGCGTCATCCAGTTGTCGACCTCTTGCGGATTACCATGTGCTAACTTTGCATAGTGGTACGCATCTTCCACATCTCCCCCTGCCACTTGATCATTTCCACTATTTCTTTGTATATCGCTATCTACTATTTCTAAAATGTCGTTAGCCTCTACCATATCTTCACTAGAACGTTGTACAACCTTCGGTTTCATATCTACAACTACTTTATATCCATTATCAGAAAAGCTCGGCATGTCACCTTGCTGCAAATACGGCAATAACCCGCTCGTAGGCGGCTCTATTTCTGTATTAAAGATCGGGGGTATCGATCGGATTATCATCGAGATGACGACGAGCCATAATACGAAAATAATACCTGCTTTCCTCCACTTAGCCCCCACTCGCAACACCTCGCCTTGGTGAAAACGTCAGTAGACTAATGGCAATAGAAGCAAGTGCCGATTGCACAATAGCGCCTGTCCATAGTTCAATCTCCCAACCGATGGCTGATGATAGATGAACCCACATAAAGTACGAACTCCACAGTACCATTGGCACCGCAGCGGCTACGATGCGATATGCCCAAACACGCCCATCATACGGACGTAGTAAACTATATAGCGCATCTCCAACGAGTCCCGCCGTCATCGCAATAACGATAACAGGATAGTGCCTGAATCCATCAAGAAAACTATTAAATGTCGTAATAATGCCTAAGTACAACGTAATTGATCCCATTGGGAGAGTCCAACTTTTCATAAGGAGAAACAAAGGAATCATTAAAAATAATGTAGTGATTAGAATATAACTTAATCCTCTAGACTCATTAATCGTTTTAATTATCTCGAGTCCATATTCATTCTGCATCCAATCAATGTTCAATTTAGAGGGAAGATTATAGTGGAACATCCACGCATAAATGAGAAAAAATCCAGAAGCAGCCGTAGCCATCGTAATCGATAAAAATGTCGGAAGAAACTTTCGCCACTTGAGCTTCTCTTCCACGATAACTTTCTGGGCGGCAAAGTACGGACTCGACAGAATGAGCAGCGCACCTACAAGAAGGATTATATGTGAAGGACTGAGCAATGCAGCAAGATCCTTTTCAATGCCAAAAACGGTATGCCACATCAAATCGAACAGCCCGCCGGAGAAAAACAGTAGTACACCCCATAGATAGAGACCATAGCCAGCAGGAATAGATTGCTTCCAGCTCGTATTATTTCTCCTCCTATTGCGATAGACCAAATAAACGATCCGAAAGGCTGAGACTAAAAAACCAGCGTACAAATTAGCGTGCCAAGGTGTGAAAAAGGTTTCCACAACGCCATGACGATGTGCATAACCATCGATAAAAATACCTACAACCAACCATATGCCAAATAAAATCGTCACATAATGCTGACCCGTCGTCGCTTGTCCAGCATCAGTTGAAGCTAGCCTATGTCCCCCCAGCACCCTCATCTTATTTGAACATCTCCGTTCGTAATCCTATTGTTTGCACGACTACACCATCCCTTAAAGCAAACTCTAAGATGAGTCCTCGTTCCTTGTCTGCATAACCGATTATAAGCATATCGTCCAACTTACTTTCGGTAAATTGCTCGCCATAAAGCTCCTCAACACGACTTTTCCCATCTCCAATCTTCACACCTTTGCCTGTTGCTTGCCCTTCCTTCGTGGAGAAGCCCGTCAGCTTGTCCTTCGCAAACGTATATTGATAATCGTTATATTCAAGCACCTTCCCGCCACCCTGCATACTACCATTAACATTCGGCTCACCACGCTCTTCTCTAACTTCTTTCTCTGTACGATCAAGGCTGCTGAGTCCACCTGTCTCCGAGCTTAAGTTAATGCTCTGTGCATCTTTGTAATGATCAAGTGTCAGCACCTTATTACTTGTACATCCACTTAAAATCAATGCTGAACTAATTAACATAACAACGATAACAATAATTTTTTTCATAACTGTTTCATCCTCCTAATCTATCTCTGTATTGCATCTCTTCCTATATTGGCTCGATCGGTAGAAAAGGTTCATTTCAATTAATGAAAATGTTAAATTAGTGATCTAATGGTATCTAAAACTAAAAAACGCCCCTGAGGGCGTTCTATTAGTGAGTACATTTATTTATTTATTTGTTTGCTTATCTGCTCATTAGTCCGTTTATTTATCTGTTTATCCATCTGTTTATCTATCTGTTTATCTACCTGTTTATTAATCCGTTAATTGACTTATTTATTAAACAGTTTTCAGCGCAAACCGTTTAAACCTCAGCAATGCCACAGTTAATCCTACAAGTCCAAAGCCAAACAATACGAACAGCGTTATGCCGATATCTGTTACATCCGCTCCCCTAATCATCACATCCTGCATGCCCTTCTGTGCCCAATATTGAGGCGTGAACTTGCCGATTGTTTGCAATATTTTCGGAAGGAAGTCATACGGGAACCATAGTCCGGCTACAATAGCTCCACCCAAGGCGATCACTTGAACGATGGCGATACCTGTGTTCTCGCTGCTCACCAGCAAAGCGAGCATCAGTCCAATTCCCGTTGCACAGACGGCTAACGCCAACGCAATCAGAGCAATTGCAAGCAAATTACCGACGTTAAGCCCATATACTAAACGCCCGAAGCCTAGAAGTATGGTTGACTGAATGAGCAGAATGAGTATATGCGGTATCCACATGCCAAGCAGATAATGCAACGGCTTCATCGGTGTACCTTGCAAGCGAGTCAGCATACCTGACTGACGATCCTTCAAAAAATTAGTAATCATGTTGATCATAATAAAAAATACAAACATGACCGTATAACCAGGTACAATTTGTGTAATAGGATCGGCCTTTGCAGCGTTTTCCTTAATCTCCTTCACTTGTACGGGTGGTGCCATCATGGCATCTACTACAGTCTCGCTTTGTCCCATCTCTAACAAAATACCACGAAGCTTATGCTCTTGAAAGCTGCTAGAAATGCTATCTAACAATGCCATAACCGGCGCAACAGCTTCCTCCGCTGTAACATCCCGATAAAGCTCCAACTCTGTACTTTCCTTGCCGCCAACTTTGTTTCCATACCCTTTAGGAATAACAAGCAAATAGGTTTGAGTGCCGTCTTTTACACCCTTTAGCTGCTCTTCAAGCGTGTTCTCCTCATCCAGCTTTAATTCAAAACCTTTAACCTGCCCTAACATTTCTACTAATTGCTGCGATTGCTTCGTTCCATCAGCATCATAATAAGGTATGGAGTATGTCGCGGTCTCTTGCTTACCGAAGATGGATGCAAAAATAACAATGAACAAAATAGGCAATACGATCAGCCAGAAGAAAGTACCTTTATCCTTTAATACCAGCACTATTTCTTTACGAATGATTGTTCCAATCATCTATGTTCAACCTTCCTCCCTAAATGTTCACCTCGCTATTTCCCTTTAATCTCTCAGCTTAGTCCCCGTTAGCTTCAGAAATACACTGTCCAGTGAAGGCTTCATTAGCTCCAGCGCTCTTACAGCTCTCCCAGAACTTGCGTATTGTCTTGAAAGTTGCCCAAGCATCTCCATCGGTCGCTCGCATTCCACTATCCAGCCTGCTCCTTCTTGCCTAACATGCGAGGCTCCATTAATGGAAGGAGCTGCAACCATTCCTTCTGTCTCTATATACACCGCTTTGATCGCATGGAGCTCCAGTAGTTCTCGTAGCCCACCTTGCGAGACGATTGCACCATGATCGATAATCGCAACCTCATCGCATAACGCTTCAACCTCCTCCATGTAATGCGTGGAGTAAATGACCGTTACACCATCTCGTTGCAGTCCCCGTATCATTTCGAAAATATGATTTCTTGATTGTGGGTCAATTCCTACAGTAGGTTCATCGAGAATAACGAGCTTCGGCTCATGCAGCAGCGAAGCAGCTATATTAATTCGTCTCTTCATTCCACCCGAGTAAGAGCCTACAGCATCACCCGCCCGCTCCAATAAACCCACTTGCCCAAGAACACGCTTCATGCGCTCCTTAAGCTTCTCTCCACGAACGCCATACATCTTTCCAAAGAACGTAAGATTCTGCCAAGCGCTAAGCTTCTCATAAAGGGTTATTTCCTGTGGTACGTACCCTACTTGACGGCTTATCGCTGCACTCTCCTTACGAATACTCTTGCCAAACAACTCAATTTCTCCTTGATCCGGGGTCAGAATGCCTGTCATAATCTTCATCATCGTAGATTTACCTGCGCCATTCGGACCTAGCAAGCCGAAGCAGCTTCCTTCACGCACATGCAGATCAACACCTCGGAGAGCTGGGTTCCCGTTATAGCTTTTAACTACATTTTCAACCTTCAGGATGTAAGACATGAGCTATCTCCCTCTCGATTTCAATCGTCTGTATTGCCTTAGTATGACTTCTCCGCGCTAACTTTGTGTTCAATTCCGGATGAACTTCCATAAATAGCGTATCAACTCACTAAAATCTGTCCTTTACGGATGCATTTAATGCTTCCGTCTGCTTCTTGAAGTAATAGTACATCGCCAGCCAAAAGATCGCATAAATGACTATAAACATAACTAACCCAAGAAGGAGCGGCCTCAGCTTCAAAGGAAACCATCCTACACTTATTGCTACAGGAAAAAATACGATAATAGACAGAAAAAAATGAATAACAGTCGCTTTAAGTGGACTCCATCGTTCATAATCGAAAATAAAAGATGCGACTCCAAAGAAAGTACCTATTATTATACTGGCTAACATATTCACCCATAATTGCCCTACCTGGACGTTAATATCATTCAGCAAAAGTATCGTTAATGTAACGAAGGTGTTAATTGCAGAGCAGCCCAATCCGATCATTATTCGTACAAATATTTTACTCGCCATCTTTGCCGCCCCCTCCTAATATGACTCTCTTTTTCATTTGTGACACATAGGGACGCGACACATATTCCTTGCTTCCTGATTTGAAGTACACGCATAAATTACCGTTAAACGATAATTCAAACCGTTCGATTTTATCCAAGTTACCGATAACCGATTTCGAAAATCTCATAAATTGATGCGGAGCTAGCAATTCTTCTATTTCATAGAGCTTCATCTTAAGCTCAATATTTTTCCGGTTCATAGACGCAAACACTTTGCGATTTTCGGCAAATACATAATCGATGTCCCCTAGCTCCAGCAGCACCGAACGATCTTCTTCCATACCTACAAGCCGTTTAGCTGTTGGGCTTTGTATTTTCTTCACTAAAGCAGCTAACTCTTCCGTCCATTCCTTCGCTTGTATGGTGATCACCGTCTCGTCAAAGTGATCTTTGATGTCAATTTGCACCTTCAATAGTCCTTCCCCCCACACTTGTTAAGTACCAATTTAAACCACTTGTTATTGATCATACCACTAGGTCCGAAAGTTCAGCACTAGATAATAAAATATCTCAAGAGATGTATATGAAAGTTTAAAACAATGAGAATGGAAGATCCCCTCTCTCATCATTTTCTAATCTGACTCTCATGGCGTTCTCGGAATTGACCTTTAGAATAATCACATATCAAAGGAAAAGTATTCCACATGTGTGACGCTAACGATTGAGAGGAGAATGTGAGATGAGAATTGTTGTGATCCCGTCGGGATTTAAAGAAAGTTTGAATGCAGAACGAACTGCACATTGTATAGAGAAGGGTATTAAAAGGGTTTTGCCAGAAGCGACGATCGTATCGCTTCCAATGGTTGACGGAGGAGAAGGCTTCGCAGAAACGCTCGTTCGAATTACATCCGGGCAGCTCGTACATCGTACGGTAACGGGGCCTGTCGGAGAACCGCTTGAAGCCATCTTTGGCTTTCTTGGAGGTGATGGACCACGCACTGCTGTACTCGAAATGGCTGCTGCTGCGGGGCTTAAACATGTGCCCCGCACAATGCGTAACCCAGCCTTAACTACAACATACGGCGTTGGTGAGATGATCCGTGCAGCACTGGATCTTGGTGCGGAGCGTATTCTACTAGGCTGTGGTGACTCGGGTACGTCGGATGGTGGAGTTGGGATGGCGCAAGCACTCGGTGCTCGGCTTCTTGATGATAGTGGAAACGAGATTATAAAACGTGGTGCAATTGGTTTGCTTCAATTGGATCAGATCGATCTATCAGGCTTAGACCCTAGATTGCAGCATGTACCAATCGATGTAGCTTGTAATTGGCATAACCGACTATGTGGTCCAAAAGGAGTTGCACGAGTGTTTGGCCCACAGAAGGGTGCTTCTCCTGAACAGGTGCATGAATTGGAGGCCGCTTTGGAGCGTTATGCTGATGTCATCGAACGAGATATCGGACTAGATGTACGCCAAGCCCCAGGCTGCGGCGCATCAGGTGGACTAGGAGCGGGCTTGAAGGCTCTGCTCGGCGCTAAGCTGCATTCTCGTTACGATATTATCGCGCAATATATGAACCTCGATGAAGTTCTGCAACATTGCGACCTCGTATTTACGGCTGAAGGAAGCATTGATCATCAGACTCCACATGGCAAAATCCCATCGGAAGTCGCATCCAAAGCGAAAAAGCGGGGTATTCCCGTCTTTGCCTTCGCAGGTACAATTGGCAAGGATGCACGGGTCAATTATGACTGCGGCATTGATGCTTATACAAGTATTTTGCAGGCGCCATCTACGTTAGAAGAAGCTTTTCTACTGGCAGAGGAATGGTTAACGGATAGCTCAGAGAGTGCTATGCGGACAATCCTTGTTGGCTATCGACTTGGAGTCAGTATGATGAGCGAGGATCACGCTTCATGACCGGAATGATAAAAAGCTTCGTCCGGCGTTCGTGGACAGAATTGTGTTCAACAATGCCGCCGAGTACGACGCTCTCTTCATGGCTTCGAGATTGGGTGCGAAAGTACCGCCTACCTTTGTTGCTATTTATCGTGCTCGCTATAGCTGTCCAAATTCCCGCCGCTCTCTCTACGAACGGAAGAATTACTCTCTTTGCATTAGGAATGGCTACTATTCTTTGGACAACAACTTCTATTAATACCGCCTATGTTGCTATCTGCACTGTTTCCTTTATTATTTTGCTAGGCGGCGGTACGCAAGAGCTATTATTCGATTCCTTATCTTCCGATATCGTTTGGTTAATGATCGGTACGTTTATACTCGGCGGGGCTCTGCAAGTAACTGGCCTTGCTGGAAGATTGACGCTGGCTTTGCTGCTCAGAGCGAAGACCGTCGGGGGCCTATTCTGGTTGCTCGCGACTGCCCTTCAGCCGCTCGCTCTATTCATTCCATCCACGTCAGGACGGGCATCTGTGACACTTCCTGTGTTCCGCAGCTTGGCTGGATACATCAATGATTCAAAGATTGTAAAGGCGTTAGCATTGCTAATGCCAATGATTATTCTCGTTTCATCCGTGTCCACACTGATCGGAGCTGGTTCCCATCTCATTGCAGTAGATTTGCTCAAACAGTTTTCCGGTGAAAACATATCATTTCTTCAATGGATCTTGTGGGGATTGCCATTCGGAATTGTATCCAGCTATTGCTCTTGCTGGGTGTTGCTAAGGCTATTTCTATCTAAAGAGCAGCGACTTAGCTCTGTAAATACAGATGCTATAAAAATGGAGGTTGGACTAGCCGGAAATTCTACTTCGCAAACATCCTTCTCCAATTCAGAAAAGAGAACAATTGGCATCGTCTTCGTTATGATCGTCGGCTGGCTAACTGAATCGTTGCACGGATTAGATATTGCCATGATTACTATATTAGGTGTATTAGTATTGACGATGCCTAGGCTCGGTGTCATCACTTGGAAGGAAGGACTCAAGCACGTATCCTGGAATTTGATCGTATTCGTCGGGGCAGCATTGGCAATAGGTCAGTCGCTTATCGATTCTGGTGCATCGAATTGGATTAAAGATTCTCTCTTTGCCGCTACCCAGTCTTTAAATGGGCAATCAACATTTGCAGTTCTGGTCGCCGTCATTATATTATCTCTGACCTCTCACATTTACATGACTTCACATACAACACGTGCTGTCGTTATGGTGCCACCATTACTTTACTTGGCATCCGCTCTAGAGCTGAACCCAATTGCAGTTCTGTTTATCGGTACCGTTGGTATGGACTATTGCTTAACGTTCCCTGTAAGTTCGAAGGCACTCCTTCTCTTTCAGGAATTGGAAACCGAAACATTTGCACCTCGTGACTTGTTGCGATTAAGTGCAGTACTCATCGTACTTCATGCGCTATTAATGATAGGATTTTATTACGGATACTGGCAGTGGACGGGGCTTGAATTGTAGCAAGGGTAAACGGCTCATCCATCATCTGGAAGGTTAGCTATAATAAATATATCTAAAAGAAGAGGTGTGCAGTATGTGTGAAAAAAGACAGCGGTACAATGATTAATTTAAAGAGCAAACAGTTAGATACGTGCAGGAGCAAATGATAATAATTCCGCAGATCACAGAAGAACTAAATATTCCTACAGGCACGCTTCAGAATTGAGTATCCATCAAAATGAAAAGCAGATTCAATAGCAAGAACTTGAGATCGAAGACTTAATAGAGGGATTAGCGACCTTAAAAACGCCATGCACATCTTCAGCAAACCAAGGAACTGAGGTTCTAATTTATCGAAGATTATCACTCTCAGTTTCGAATGGAGAAGATGTGCGAAGTCATGAACGTTTCACAAAGCGTTTACTACAAGTGGTTACACGCTGAAACAAGCCAGCAGGAACAGCATAAGGCATTTGTTCTGGAGCGAATTACGTACCATTATCATGATAACCTTGGACGGTATAGCAATGGCAGTCCCAAAATATCGTACATGCTGTCCCTAGAAGGGATTAAAACTTGTGAGCGAACGAACAGCACCTATATGTAAGAGTTAGGTTTACACTCCTACGTCTCAAAAAAATATAGAGTGACAACAACCGATTCCAACCATAAGCAGCCAATTGCAACTAATCTATTGAACCGGCAGTTTGCTACAGAGAAAATAAATAAAGTGTAGGGAACCAATATTAGCTACATTCCTTGCCCTCAAGGACGACTCCACCATTCGGATCGAGGATCACAATATGCGTCAACAGATTACTGCGAGAAGCTAATTGCATATAAAATGACAGCCAGCATGAGTCGTAAAGGGAATTGCTACGATAATATTTGTATAGAGTCCTTTCAAAGTATTCTTAAAAAATTGGTTTACTGTGTCAAGTTACAAACGAAGCAACAGGCATACAATGACATTTTTCAATACATCAAGTTCTTTTACAACCGCAAGCGAATTCATGGCTCGCTTGGCTATTTAACACCAGTCCGCTTTGCTACACTCTTCCAAAAAGAAGAAGATTACTTAATCGTTAACTCAAAATTGTGACTACTATTTTTACATAGATCCAGTCTATTTATTCTAGAAAGATTCTAAAGTGCTTATGTGTATTAGAACGTGCAATTCAGTTGCTATGCTCATTTATGCTGTTTAATCTATGGGGATCTATGAAATGTTCTAATATGTTAGTATCAATTAGGGTGGTAGGGAGGTATGAGATATGTTATTGTAAGACTGTGAAACTAGCCGAGATCCACTTTATGTTACTACTTGAATAATATATGGATTTAAAGCAATTCGGGAGGTTTTCAAAATGACGAAATTAAATGTATTATATATTTCTTCTGCTATTATCGCTGTTTTCTTCTTAGGTGTAATTATTTATTCGACAATTCATGACGGTGGAGATCTCACGGAAGTAATAAAAAGATTTGAATGGATTACTATGTACATTCTTCCTTGGTTGATTGCTTTCTTGTTATATAAGCTAGTAAAAAAAAAATAATTGGCTTTGTTTTTTCAAAGTAGGGACTGTCTCAAAAATAGATCTTTTCACTTACTAGGATAGTAAAGCCATCCGATCTCTAGGCTTACTTTCGGCGGGCCTGAAGCAGAGAACGTCTGAATCCTCGGTTATTTTTCATTTGCCCAAACACAATCTCCGGTGCAATCATTCGTTGAACCTAGGAGCGTGTATCCTTCCACGCTCCTAGGTTTCTCAGGGGCTTTATGCTTGTAATGCAGGCACTTCTTCCCGATTCTTTGGTGCTTTGTACAAGCAACTTTGAGCAGACAACCTTGGCAGCTTTCACTTCCTTATCTCATATCCATTTTCAACTGGGACTCACGTCCATCTCGCAAACACAGCTCAGTCGTAAGCACAAACAGGTGAATCCAGAGCTACTCCAGTAGGTGTTCGAGCGTCTCGTCAAACGGATTTTCACAAAATAACACGCCCCGACTCATCGCCATGCGATTAAGATTATCGACTCGTTAACGGTGGCTCTGTTCTTGCATACGTACAAATGGGCAACGTTTCGCAAGACGAAAGCGGGTATTAAACTCCATATGCGACTGGCATTTGTCGGTGAACATGATGTTATACCGGATAAGGTGACAATCACTGCCGCTAAGAAAAATGACCTCATCCAGCTTGAGCAGCTTATTACAATCGATTACAAGCAAAATTAAAAGGCCTAAGTCCAATAGAATTCGGGACAAAGGCCGCTAAACGGTTTTTAATATTTTTGCTGTCTACTTGACGGGGTCCAGTTCAATTTTGAGACAGCCCCTTCTTGTTTTAAATTAGTAGCTGTAATCAAGACTGACCATTGTTGGAGTGGCATATTGCGAATTTGCTACAGTAATGGCGAACGTTCCATTCGAATTTGCTGTAATCCCAGTAATCGTTGCTTTATCCCATGTGTGGACGTAATAAGTGGCTGCATTACCAGTAGCAGCGGCGAATCTGCTGTCATAAGAAAGTTTGACTGCCCCTGACCCGAAATTATTTGCGTACTTGGCATAACCGTCCGAACCCAAACCGAAGCCAACACTTTTGTCTTGGAACATAAACATTCCACCAGTATTACTACTAAGGCCACCTACCCGAGTTGTAACTGCAGGTGCAGAATATTGCCCCTTTATTCCACCGTTAAAGTTGCCGGGTGCATCACGATAGATTGGTTGCATAGTGGCAGATTTTAACGCTGCCCCATTAGTACCGCCATCGAGGTTAATGCCAACCGTGTCTGATCCACCAATATTACCAGTCGGATTTGCAAATCCCCAATAGTTTCTAGCTTCATTCCACCATGCAGTGTCGTTGACGAAATTAAAACCACCCCATATTTCGTACCAGCCATTAACGGAATCATATGAGCCAAATGGTGTGTTTACCGATATGTCAGACGTTGTGCTTAATGGCATAATACCACCATCAAGAGGCGAAGCCTGTTTCCCCAGCTCATAGTAAACCAACTCATTTTCCTCTAAGAAGTCAAAGAATTCTTTTGTATATTTTGATTCTTGCCCGGTAGCAATGCGAGAGAAGTAGCTATCAATTTTTGCTCGCCTCGCTTCATTCTCTTTCGGAGTCAGTTCACGACGGTGACTTTTAGTTTGTTCTACAATCAGCGGCTTAACATTGGAAGGGTGATACTTTACGATTTTGCCCACGGGGTCTTGAATCTTATTTTCATAGAGTTGAACCACGTGGGACGAATAGAGCGCAAGCGGAGAAATAACTTGCGTTTCAGTAGCTGGGGATGCAGATATGGACGACACAGCGGCGATAATTGCGGTGATGCTCAATAAAGAAACTACGTGCCTTTTCTTAATCATATTAAATTACACCTCCTAATATTTACTAACATATTTATTATAAGTTTTGAATAATTGTATTTATATAGTATAAATGAACTGGATTTATAACATTTACATTTGTAGAAATTTGTATTTAATTGTTTAATGATCATAGAAAATAAGTTACTACTTATGTCTAGCTAGGTTTACGAAATCCTTCGCCAGAGGGTGGATTGCTGCTATTGTTACTATTTTGTCCACGCTTGTGCTCAAACTCATGTATACGTTCATCTAATTGTTTAATGCATTTGACTTACTTCCCAACCAATGCAGTTTATTTTCTACTTCTGCGTAATATAGCATGAAAGTAACCCCCGATTTCCTAATCGCTTTTGCAAATTTGTATGCACTTGTTAATCGGATAGTTCCGTCTGTCAGGCAGCTTTCACTACCCATTTCTATATCCTTTCGACGAACATAAATGGAAACTATTCTAAAATCAAAAAATTCTATCTTTAGAGAGACCTACATAGTAGCGATTTATCAAGCAGACTTATCATGATAACTAAGTTTCTATCATTATAAAAGAAACGTTACACGACGAAAAAACGCCCTTAAAGGCGCTCATCTCATTTGACAATATCCGTTTATGAGGGAAGGATTTCCGCTCCTGCAATAGCTGTCCGCTGCGCCTTCGTTAAACTCTTAACGACAAGTTCGTAAGAGTGATCAATCATCGATATGAGCTCAGCATCTGGTACGGTGCCATCCATTGTGACTGTGTTCCAATGCTTTTTGTTCAAATGATATCCAGGCTGCACTGCCTCATGCTCCAAGCGCAGCAACTCTGCCATGTGCGGCTCACATTTCAGCGATATGTTCGCCATACTTCCGTTAACTCCGATGATGGCAAACATCTTTCCGCCAACTTTCATTACAAGAGGCTCGGGACCGAATGGATAGTCCTCTACAGCTCCTCTATAAGTCATACAATGATTTGTAAGTTCTTGTTTCGTCTGCATGTACATCAAGCTCCTTTCCCTATCAAAACAAAGAGAGTAGATACCCATCAATTACAGGGTTTCTACTCTTCTTTTTACACGAAGATGGAACATATGGCAACTTACCTGTTCTACGGTGCAATGTTACGCCATCATGTATAACGAAGCAGATTACTTCGCTTCAACAGCAGGTGCATTCTTTTGGATCAACGAAATTTGACCAGCATGAATGCCCGTATGGTACATCAAGCGGCCAATTGCTTCAATTGGAGTAGATGGCCCCATCGGAGTTTCTACAGACTGATGCCATTTCTCATCGGGTAGGCTACGCATCGCTTCAATTAAGTAGCTATTTGACGCTTCGAGCAGTGCAACCAGCTCATCCAAATTTGTAAATGTAGGCTTGTTCTTCCCGCCTCCTGGTCCACGGTTCGTTACAACCTCAAGCTCAGACGGCATTGGATAACCAAAGAACCAATCTGCGAACATGTACTCAACTTCCGCATTATGTCGCAACATATATCCAATGGAAGCTGGTCCGATTTGCAGAACTAAGTCCCCTTCTGGCAATCCTTTTACCATTTTGTGAAAACGACTCTGAATTGCTTCCCATATCGGCAATACAGTAGAAAACGTCATCTCAACTTCACTCCCTCTACTTTTTCGTTCCAGCGGTATGTCCATCTCTTGAAACATGATCGAAGCGGTCGCCTGGTAAGTCAATGTCGTACGCTTGACCAAAACCTACAACGTAACGACCTTCTGACAAAGTTAGCTCGAATAAGGAGAAATCTAGCCCCCGCAACATGCCGACTAAGTTTTTGCCAAAGCGCTCCTCGAACTTCTCGAACACTTCTGGGTATCCTTCGTTGCCGACATTTACAGCAATTCCTACAAATCTAGCACGCTGACGTGCGAATAAATTCGCTGTGCTCGCTTCATCCTCAATAAGCATGACGTCTACATCTGGCTTCTCTTCAAGATAGCGGAAATGGTTCGCAATACGGCTAATATAAATGTACACCTTACCATTGTGCTTAACGAAAGGAGCATACGAAACAAACGGCTTGCCATCTACACTTGCAGTGCTCAGCATAACCGTCTTTACACTCTCCGTGAATGCTAGATATTGTGACTTGATCGCATCAAGATCCAGTGTTTTCAAGGATATCCCTTCTTTCTTCTCTTATTTTCCTCAAAATATGAATGCGTGGAGTCTGATCATATTTATCATACTCTATTTCTGTTTCTACCCCATAGACACTTCGAATAAGCTCCGTTGTAAATACTTCCTTCGGCTTACCGTACACATATTTGTTGCCTTCTTTAATGACACATACTTTATCGCTATATGCACTGGCATGATTGAGATCATGCAGAACCATTACAATCGTAAGATTAAGCTCGTGATTTAGCTCACGAACAAGCTCCAACACCTCTAATTGATGACCGATATCAAGAAACGTAGTCGGCTCATCCAATAAAAGCACCTTCGGGCGCTGTGCCAAAGCCATCGCAAGCCATGCGCGCTGAGCTTCCCCGCCTGACAAAGATACAACTAACCGCTTTCTGTAATCGAGCATTTTCGTATGATGAAGCGCCCATTCTACAATCTCTTTATCTTCAGTCGTTAACTGCTCATACCATTTCTTATGTGGAATTCGTCCGTATCCGACTAGTTCCTCTACCGTCATATCAGCAGGGCTGCTATTGGATTGGCATAACATACACATAAGCTGGGAACGCTGTTTTGCACTTAGCGTCTCCAGCCCTTGGTTAGCAATACATACCGTTCCACTCTGGCAAGGAATCAACTTCGATATTCCTTTCAAAATGGTCGACTTACCCGATCCGTTCGGACCAACAATAGAGACGACCTCTCCTTCATTAACCTCCAGCGAGAAGTCCTTCACAATCGTTCGATCTGCATAGCTGATGCCTAAGGATTGTATTTGTAGCATATTATGCTCCTCCCTTTCGCATGAGATATAAGAAGTACGGGCCGCCTATCATCGCCATTACAATACCCGACGGGATTTGCAGCGGACTAAACATTGTTCGTCCTACAGTATCAGCAACTAGTAAGATAAGAGCGCCAAGCAGCAGGCCTAGAGGCAAGCTATATTTATAATTTGTCCCTATGAGCAAGCGGGCAATATGCGGAACAACTAATCCAACGAAGCCTACAAGACCGACTGTCGATACGGATACTGCTGCCAAATAAACAGCAACTAGTGACAATAAGAATCTGGTTTGATTCATATTTTGTCCTAAGTTGTGGGCAGTTTGTTCTCCCAACCGCAATATATTCGCCTTCCGAATACATAAAATAGCTGCGATCCAGCCTAAGATGGAATACGGAAGAATGGCGAATACGTCATCCATACCTTTTCCATTCAAGCTGCCATTCAGCCATTGCAATGCCGACGGCAGTTGATCACTATAGAGAATAGACAATAATCCAATTATTCCGCCGAACACTGCATTGACTGCTACACCGGACAAAATAATGCGGATTGGCGTAAAGCCTCCAACCTTCTTCCAAGCCATCGCATAAACCATTATTGCGGCAATTCCTCCGCCTACGATAGCCGCAAGCGGAATAAATGCAGAGTAACCTGGCACAACTAACATGATGAACAATACGGACACAGCAGCTCCACTCGATACCCCTGTCAATCCGGGATCAGCGAGCGGATTTTGCATAACCGCTTGCAGTAATGCACCTGATGCTGCTAGATTTGCTCCGATAATGAGTGCGAGCAACACCCTTGGAACCCGTATATCCCAAAGAATAGTTGTCGAGCGCTCATCTCCTTGCCCAATGATCGTGTTAAACGTCTCCGTTATTGGAAAATGCACACTGCCTATCCCGATCGCGACTAAAGCAGCCAGAGTCAGCAGTATAGCAACAATAACAGTAAGCGCAATCTTGCCTCTTCCTTTGCTGTCATTAGCCTCTGATTGGTTCGTCATTATTTATACATAATCCCCGCTAGCTCAGTGTACGCAGTAACTGCTTTCGGCAATGAAGCGATACCGAACAAGCTGTAATCTAGGGAGATCAACTTATCATTTTTGAATGCATTAAGCTTATCCCATGCGCCGTTAGTTTTAACGTCTTCTTCAAATTTCTTTGCTACTGCAGTCGGATCACCATGTGCAACTAGCAAAATAATATCCGGGTTAGCTGTAACTACATTTTCCATATCCATTGGCGTGTACGTTTCAGTCGATTTCAAGACATCCGTTACAACGTTAGTACCGCCCAAGTTTTCCACTAAGCTTCCTACAAATGTTTTTTCGTTCATTAGCATCAAAGATTCAGCAGATCCGAAAAGGATCATGACGCTAGGAGCTGTTTTGCCTTCTACTGCAGCAATAGCCGCCTTTTCGTCCGTATTAAACTTCTCGATATATGCCTTAGCTTCTGCTTCTTTGTTAAACAATTTGCCCAGTACAGTTGCAGACAACTTTAACTCATCCAAGGAATCAGAAGGCAGATAAGCTGTCGACAGCTTCGCCGATACGAATTGCTTCTCTAGATTATCTTTGATGGAAGATGGTCCAATAACAACATCAGGCTGCAAACCAGCAATTGCTTCAATATCCGGCTGATGTGAAGAACCTACACGCGGAATTGCATCGAACGCTGCAGGTAATGTGCTCTTTGTCGTAGGCACACCTATAGGTGCTACGCCCAGTACATCAAATAACTCTGTAAGTGAAACAGACATTGTTACCGCTTTCGATGGAGACTTGTTCTCAAACTGCGCAAGCAACTCTTCTACTTTTTTCTCGTCAACCAAACTAACTGTTTCTTTCCCTGCATTCTCTTCTTGTGGAGCTTTTGTAGGTTCAGGTGAAGCAGTTCCGCCGTTTATTCCTGTATTGTTACCACATGCGACTGTTAACGCAAGCATAAGTACGATAATTCCTGTTTTCCAACTAGCTGATTTCATGATGTTGCCCCCAATGTATGTTGTCTTTATTGATACTGATTATCATTATAGATAGAATGATTATTATTATCAATAGAAATAAATTACAAATGATCAATCCCTTTCACCCCATAACCTCCCATTTGAAGATCTATCGTGAGTAAATGCTATACAAAAAAAGAGCAAGGACATAATGCCCTTACTCTCTTCAACCATTATTTAATCATATAGCGATTTACTTTCCTGCTAAACAATAACGTTAGTCGCGGCTTGCGATTTTCGAAAGAAGACGAAGCATCTCGATATACAACCATACAAGTGTAACCATAAGACCAAATGCACCGTACCACTCCATGTACTTCGGAGCACCTTGCTCAGCGCCCTGCTCGATAAAGTCGAAGTCCAGCACAAGATTAAGTGCAGCTACAACAACAATAACAAGCGAGATTCCGATTCCGATCAAGCTGCTTTCATGCAAGAAAGGAACTGTCATTCCAAAGAACCCAAGAACGAAACTAGCAAGATACATTAGCGCAATACCTGCTGTTGCAGCAAATACGCCAAGTCTGAAATTTTTGGTCGCTTGAATTAGACGTAGTCTATAAGCTATAAGTAGCGCTAGAAATACACACATCGTTAGTAGCGCTGCTTGCAACGTGATACCGTTAAATTTTGATTCATATTGAGCAGATAAAGCTCCTAGAAATAAACCTTCACAAGCTGCATAAATAGGTACTAGGAATGGAGCTGTTCTAGGCACAAAACTAATAATTAGTGCTAATATAAGTCCGGCAATTGCGCCGCCAATCATGAAGCCTAAAACGTTCGCATCCTGCTTCATGTACATGCCCCAAGATACAACCGCACCACCTAACAAAATGGCCAGCATAATAAACATTTTGTTTACTGTACCATTAATGGTCATGCCCTCTCCAGATAAAGCCTGTCCGTGCTTCTGGAATGTATCGTCTCTTAATGTTGGATTACCACTACGACCGATCACGAAAAAATCACCTCTTCTAATAGATTGTCACTATGTTATCATATTCTCATTGAACAATCATCATGATTATACATTTCATAGTGTATTTGAGGGTGCAAAAGGAAAAACGAAGGGCGTGAATAGCCCTCCGTTATATCTATTATCACTTGCTCCAATTAATGCCCCGAAACGTATGCTTCCATCTCCGCCTTCGTATCATATTTTTCTCGTCCCATGGCACATGCCGCAATAAGCGCTAATACAGCTGGAATGAGACTCCATAAAAATATGTCTGTTATCGATGAAGAAACTCCTGACAACAATTGATTCAAGAAACCTTCTGGTATTGCATTTCTAATCGTTGAATCCATTAATACATAAGGATCTTTTAAATCGATCCCCTGAGGTATTGCACCCTCATCGCCCCCTTGGAACGATTCCGTCAACTTACGAGTCATTAAATGACTTTGCACGATGCCGAATATCGTTATGCCTAACATCATTCCGAAGGAACGCAGGAAATTGAGCGTCGATGTCGCAGCTCCTCTGTCTGCTACTGGAATGCTATGAATCGCTGAGTTGGTAAGCACGGAGAAGGAAGCACCGATGCCCAGTCCGACGATTATCATATAAATCGTAATTACAAAACGTGAAGTATCTACCGTAATCGTCGTC
This sequence comes from Paenibacillus sp. L3-i20, assembly GCF_022180385.2. Classification (GTDB taxonomy): domain Bacteria; phylum Bacillota; class Bacilli; order Paenibacillales; family Paenibacillaceae; genus Pristimantibacillus. Next base: position 2,058,511 of record NZ_BQME02000001.1, on the reverse strand, counting down.
AACATACCAAGACCAATTACTAATAGAAATAGCGTTGTTGAAAGAATGGTGCGATACGACATTTTGGTCATGACAACTCCACCCAAAGTTGCCGTCACTACCGTGCCAACCATCATCGGCAGCAGCATTAATCCAGAATTCGTCGCCGTACCACCGAGTACACCTTGGATGAAGATCGGTAAATAAACGGATGCTGCAATGAACGCTGCCCCGCTAAGTACGGCGATCATCGTGCTTGCAGCGAACAAACGGATTTTGAACATCGCAAACGAAATGATTGGTTCAACTGCTCTCTTCTCCGCGATAAGAAACAGTATGCTAAGCAGACCGAATCCAGCCAATAAACTAATGATCTGCCACGAATCCCATGTGTATAGCTTGCCGCCCAGCTCTAGTGAGAAGATCAAACAAATAACAGCACCTACCAATGTAATTGCACCAAGCCAATCAATCTTCTGTTTGGAGTGGTTACGAGTTTCCTTATACCCCTTGGCTACGAGTAGAAGTGCAACAATACCAATAGGCATATTAATATAGAAAATCCATTCCCAGCTTATTTGGTCGGTTATAAATGCTCCTAGCAGCGGACCAAAAATGCTCGACAAGCCGAATACCGCACCGAACAACCCCATAAGCTTACCACGATTTTCTGGTGACACTGCATCTAGAAGGACGGTGAACGTAATGGGTATAAGTGCTCCCGCACCGATTCCTTGAATCGCACGGAATATACTAAGCTCCATGATGGAGCTGGCTGTCCCGCACAATGCAGACCCAATCATAAACACAATGATCCCGAATATAAAAAATCGTTTACGGCCATACATATCCGACAGCTTCCCGAAAATCGGCATACCTGCCATCTCCGCCACCATATACGCAGAAGTTACCCATACGAATTGATTCAATCCGCCAAGCTCACCAACGATTGTCCCCATTGCCGTTGCCACAATCGTATTGTCCATGGAAGCCATAAGGATTGATAACAGCAATCCCGCCACTACCCATCCTGATTTACCTTTTGTTGTTGTCATACTACACTACCCTTCACTACTGAATTTGAACCACTACGTGTAGTGTAGAACACAATGTCTGACAGCTGTATGTCAGTGTTTCTGAAGCAATTTTTCGGCCAAAATGGTAATGTAACTACCGAGCCTCTGATTAAATATGTATCGAGCTGACACTGTTAAAACGTAAAGAGGACCATGCCGAATGGCATGGTCCTCTTTTAGTTCAAGCAGCAACTTTCCACCTACTAGTACGTTAGCTCGCTGTACTTTGTATGACTTGCTCAGATGAAACAGCCTTTTTCTCAGGTAAAAGTATATTGAGTACAATAGCTGTTAACGAGCCTGTTACGATACCGTTCTGTAACATCATTCGGGCAAATTCGGGAAGCTGATCGAACATATGCGGCACCGTAGCTGAGCCAAGACCAACTGCGATACTGCAAGCTGCAATAAGCAAGTTGCGCTCCTTGCGCAGATCAACCTCCGATAAAATCGTCATACCTGACACAGCAACTGAGCCGAACATGACGATCATAGCACCACCTAGCACAGAGCTTGGAATAACTGTCGTAATTGCCGCAAGCTTGGGCAATAAGCCCAGAATTAACATAATGCCTCCTGCCGCAAAGATAACGTCACGTGATTTTACTTTCGTCAACGTGATGAGTCCTACATTTTGTGAAAATGCCGTATACGGAAAAGCATTGAAAATACCACCAAGTGTGATTGCAACACCCTCAGAGCGAAGTCCATTCACAATTTGCTTCTGCTCCACTTTTTCGTCTATCGCTTTGCCAACCGCGAAGTAAACGCCTGTCGACTCAACCATACTGACGATATTAACTAGAATCATCGTAATAATTGCCGTAATGCTAATTTGCGGCGTACCGAAGTAGAACGGTTGTGCGATGCTAAAGTGTGATGCTTTGCCAACCGCTGAGAAATCGACGATGCCCATAAAGTAACCAACACATGTGCCGATTGCAAGACCTATAAGAACAGAGACAGCACGTAGAAATCCTTTCGCAAATCGATTAATGAGCAAAATAACGACCAGCGTAATAAGCGCCAACAATAGGTTGCTCGTCGCACCGAAGTTAGGTGAACCTTGCCCGCCAGCCACATTATTCATTGCTACGGGAATAAGCGACAAACCAATTATCGTCACGACGGACCCTGTCACGATTGTCGGGAAAAATCGCAGAATCTTACCATAAAGCGGTGCTGCTAAAATAACGAATATACCCGATATGATGATAGCTCCATACACAGTAGCTAGATTGGACGCCAAACCTATCGCAATAATAGGACCAACAGCTGTAAACGTACAGCCTAGCACGACTGGAAGCTTACTTCCAAAATATTTGCCGCCCCACACTTGAAGAATCGTCGCAATTCCACATGTGAACAGATCGGCAGCGATCAAATACGCCATCTGCGTTTCATTAAGTTTGAGCGCTGCACCTACGATTAGCGGTACGATAACAGCTCCCGCATACATAGCTAGAACGTGCTGGAAGCCTAAAGTAATGACTCTCTGTTTACTTAACATGCTGCTATACTCGCTCCTTTATGGATAGCTTGTGCTCACTTTGCTCTTCTTCTGCGAAGTGAACCTCGCCTGGCTTCATTGAAGTGATGCGCGCCAGGGAGTGAATTTTCACACCCTTCTCTTCGAGTAAGCCTCTACCCTCTTGGAAGCTCTTCTCAATGATACAGCCAACACCGACAAGTTCCGCTCCGGACTGCCGAACAATATCAACTAAACCTACTAGCGCCGCTCCCGTTGCAAGGAAATCGTCCACAATGAGCACTTTATCATCTACACCAAGGTACCGTTGATCGACGGTAACCTGATAGGTTTCACCACGAGTAAAGGACTGTACCGTTGCCGTATAAACATTGTCTGACTGCGTTACTGCTTTCTTTTTCTTTGCATATACAAAAGGTACGCCAAGTGCAATGCCAGCAGCCATCGCAAACTGGATGCCGCTCGCTTCAATCGTCAGCACTTTCGTAATTTTTTCTCCGGCGAACACCTTTGCGAATTCTCGTCCGGTTGCAAGCGCCAGCTCCGTATCTACTTGATGGTTCAAGAAGGAATCTACCTTCAGCACCTTATCAGAAAGGATCGCTCCTTCTTGGCGTATACGTTGTTCAAGTTCTTTCATCCCATGTCATCTCCTCGTTGTGTGTAAAAGCTTTAATGTTCAGCATCCAACCATACCCCTGAAGCCATTCCTTAGATATTCCGCTTAACATACAAAAAAGACAGACTTCCTTGAGCTAGTTTCTCTCAAGTGAAGCCTGTCCTATTGGAATTTCATCCCTATTCGCACATGCGCGGCGATCCAGCATTGAAACACCTACGGTGTTCCACTGCTCTCGCACTCACTCATAGTCGGACAAATTAACGGTTATCCGGTAGAAACTTATGGGCCATATTCCCAAAATTATACGAGTTCTATTCGATTGTATCTTGTAATAGTACACACTCCGGCTAGTAGTTTCAAGGGTTATTTTTCACTATGAAAAAAAGACCCGGAAAAGGCAATTAGCCTTTAACCGAGCCTGCAACCATACCTTTCATGATTTGCTCTTGGAAGATCAAATAGATAACAATCGTCGGAATAACTGCGATGAACATCGCACCCATCGTTAATGCATAGTCTGTACCAAATCCATCAGAGAATAACGATAGACTAAGCGGAAGTGTTTTAAGCGCTTGTTCATTAATAAAGACGAGTGCAAATGAGAAGTCATTCCAGAAACGAAGAAAGGCAAGAATTGTAACCGTCGCAATAACTGGTAGGCATAATGGGAAAATAATTCGTCCGAACACTCCCCACCATCCGTTGCCGTCAATCATTGCTGCTTCTTCTACTTCTCTAGGAATCGAAGCCATATAAGCCATACCTAAGAAAATTGCTATTGGCAGCTCGAATGCTGTATAAGGGAAAATAAGTGACCAGTGCGTACCCAATAGTTTATATTCACCTATTCCAATTTTGCCCATAAAAATGAACAACGGAACAAGTGTACTATGAATCGGGATTAGCATGCCTAACAGGAACATCCCTTTTATCAGACCACTGAACTTAAATTTAAATCGGGATAATACATACGCTGCTAACGTCCCTAAAACAATTGTCAAAACGACTGATATAAGGGTAACGTAGGTTGAATTAAGCATCGCTCTTCCCATATTGCCTAGTTCCCACGCACGAGTTATATTATCAAGTTGCCACTGCAACGGCCAAGCATAGGAACGGTTGAAAAACTCTTGATTCGTCTTAAACGCACTTATAACGAGCCAATAAAGCGGATATAACGTAACGATTGCATAAGCCAAAAGCAATATTTTGAGAATAAAACCAACCGGCTTTTTCCATGCTGGCGTCTTAAAATCATTCGCCTTCACGTTAGTATTTACTTGCATTTGATTCACTCCTTCATCGGCCTCACTAGCACCCCACTGTGCTTAGCTCCGTCTTTTCGTGATGATATAGTTCAGACCTATGAGCAAGGCGCTGATCAGAATGATCATAGTTGAAACGGCTGACCCGTAACCGTAGCGATAAACATCGAAGGTGTTATTGTACATGTACGTAGCAAGAAGCTCCGTAGATTGTGCAGGGCCTCCACCTGTCATAACGATGACATGGTCGAACGCCTTCAAGCTTCCCGAAATACAAAGTACGATCGTAACAATGACTGTATCCCATACCATCGGTAGTGTTACAGAAACCAGCTTACGATAACCAACTGCTCCGTCAATCTTAGCTGCATCATTCACCTCGGAAGAGATATTCTGAAGCGCAGCGATAAAGATAATTAAATACGGCCCAATGTTTGCCCAGTTGATCGGAATGGATACGGCAAACATGTTGATCTTTGGATCTGACAGCCATGCACGAGTCCAAGAGTCTAAACCAACCATCTCTAGAAATGTGTTGAGCAGGCCAATTTGTGGGTGATAAATATAACCCCAGATAAGACCAACAACAACTGTTGATAGAACCATCGGCATAAATACAGCTGAACGAATCACGCGGTTAAAAAATGTGTTTTTCAGTAGCAGCAATGCAAGTAGAAGTGCGATCGGCACTTGACCAACAATAGCCGATACGACAAGAATCATATTATTTTTGAGTGCTCTCCAGAAAATCTCATCTTGCAGCATCGTAGTATAGTTTTCAAATCCGATAAACTTAGCTGCACCAAGGCCCTTCCAATCGAAGAAACCGTAATATGCCGACCATATAATCGGGATTATCGCAAATACTAGAAAAATGAGTAATGCAGGAAGCAGCGCCAGGGCGACGAAGCTTCGGGTGCGCACTGATGTTAGCATGGCGACAGCCTCCTTCTAATTCTATATCACGACGCGCACCGCGGACGGTGCGCGTTATGATAATGGTGTTAAGAGTTTATTACTTCGTCGACCTTGCTTGTGCTTCTTGCACCTTCTTCGCAACGTCTTCTGGCTTGCCGCCCATCATGAGCTCCTGTAGACCATTATTAATGGTTTCGCCAGCTTCAGCGGACAGATAAGCATCATATACAGGTGTAATTTTTGCGTTCATAGCTACGTTGAAAGCTTTCAAGTACAATGGGCTAACTTTAGAGTTAGCAAGATCCATTTTGTACATAACCATGGAGTTGCTCTCTGCAATTGCCTTTTGACCATCTGGACCACTAATCGCGTAGATTAGGTCAAGAGCTGCGTCTTTTGCAGCACCTGAAGTCTTCTTGCTTAGTGCGAAGCCTGCGCCTGGACCACCAGAGATCGTACCAGCTTCACCAGCTCCGCCTTCGATTGTCGGAAGTGTTGTTACTTCAATTGGAGCTACTTGCTCAGCTGTTGCGGAAGCAGCAAGGTTCGTAAGTGTCCAAGCACCGCTCACCATCATAGCTGCTTTGCCTTGCACGAAGTATTGCTCTGCTTGTGTATTGTCGATGCTGTTCGCACCTTCTTGGAACGCTTTGTTGTCAGCTAGCTCCTTGAACTTGCCAAGAGCGTCTACGAATACTTTGTCTTCGAACGAAGCTTCGCCTTTAACCGCTTTCATAAACCAGTCTGTTCCAGTAACACGATCAGCAAGCGAACCAATAATTGTCGATTGTGCGACCCATGGTGCTTTGTTTCCTAGTGCAATTGGTGTAATACCTTTTTCGTTAAATACTTTTACAGCTGTCATCATTTCAGCCCATGTAGTTGGCACTGTAACGCCATTTTGCTCGAACAAGTCTTTGTTGTAGTAAAGGAAAGATGTAGCGGACAATCCGATCGGAGCGGAGTAGATTTGATTCGGCTCGAATGTGAAGCGATCAAATGCACCGTCCATGAAGTTGTTTTTCCAGTCTGGGTTTTTCTCAGCTAGCGGTGTAATCGGTTGCAACAATCCAGCATCAAAAAATTCTTGGGACTGGCTGCCTGCATATACGAAAAATACGTCTGGCATTTCATTAGCTGCTGCGACTGTACTCAAACGTTGACGGTAGCCGTCAACTGGAATCGCTTGTGCATCTAGCTCGACGTTAGGATTAGCTTTTTTGTACTCGTCAATAAGACCTCTGACCGCTTTTGCACGCAAGTCGTCGCCTGCAAAGTTATGCCATACCGTTAATTTTACTTTCTCTTCTTTGCCGCCTTCTGCTGGCTTATTTGTTCCTGTGCCTGTGTTTGTTTTGTTATCGCCGCACGCAGCGACTAGCAGGGATATTAATGTAATAAGCGTTACAACTAATGTAAGTCTCTTCTTCATAAGTAAGTCCCCCCTCGGTAATGTAACTCAAGTATAGTTTCTATGCCGAACATGTCGTAGGGGGGATAATTCAGGTGTTAGGGGGTCAAAATTCACCGATTTACCTCATTACGGAAATAAGAAGGCGTTTCTCCCGTGTATCGCTTAAAAAGTCTATTAAAATGTTTCATATCCTCATAGCCTACCCGCTTAGCAATCTCGCTAACTTTTGCAGGTGTTTCTCTTAGGAGCCTTATCGCCCATTCTATTCTTGCCTCGGTGACGAATTCAATATAGTTTTTCCCTGTTTCCTTCTTAAATAACTCACTGAAATAATTGGGATTCATATGAACAGAAGCGGCAACTTGGGAAAGGGTTAAGCTTTGATCCAGATGTTCTCTTATATAAGTAAGCGTGCGCTCGATAGTTGTGTTTCGGCCACTTTTCCCACCAACTACTTGCTCGTATTGTACTGTAATGGCTGATAAAATTTGTATAACCAATTGTTCGGGCTTAACGGAAAGTTGCTTCATGTCGAGTTGTTCAAGCTGAGACAGCTTCGGTAAGGATTTTCCAACAGAAACAGCCCCTCGCTCTAGCCAACGGAAACCAGCAACTAGGAAGGAATGGAGGAATGATGTCATGGAGCCTGGTGTTACTTCTAAATCATGTCTAATCATTTCAAGCGTGTTAGCCATCCACGTACATAATCGATCCTTGTCTGCACTTCGCAATACAGCAATAAGAACTTTCTCTTCTTCCTCTGTACATACAGTACGCATGCCTTTACGATGTTTAATTTCCTCGTATGTTACCATACTGGAATTCCCTGTAATCCAGTGAAATGCTGCGGTCTGCTCTGCTGTCTTTAGCGATTCCCTAAGCTCTACTAAGCTCTTCACGGGCTTGCCAGCAGCAGCAAAATAACGTTGATCCATCGCACGCTCTGCTCGTTCAATCGCTGAACGAATTGTCCGCTTCGCACCAGGTTGTCCCGCACGAAAAATAAGAAGCCAGCCCGTATCCCAGTCGAGTACTGCGCAGTCCTCTGTCACATGTAAAATATTGTCCACGTCCGCAAGCTCAGCTCTAGTCTTCGAAGGGATGGTCATCATACCAGCAGAAGTAACAAGCCACAGCTCAAGTGATTCCCACGCTGAAGCGATACGAAGCTCAGGATAATGAAGAAGGACTTCTTCAGCTTCTCGTTCCGTAATGGGCTGATCGCCACGTAATAATCGTTCTAGCAGCTTCGAGCGGAACGCTGTCTGATGAGCCTGTCCCTCTATCATTGCAATACGTTTGTCAGCTATTCTCTTCTTTGCACGCAAAGCAGCCGCCATAATATCCGCTGGACGGCTTGTTTTCAATAAATAGTCGCTAATTCCCTCACGAATCGCTTGCTGAGCATAAGCAAACTCCTCGTACCCCGACAAAATAACGATTTCAGTAAGTGGATAATCCCTCTTCACTTCACTAGCTAGCTCTAACCCTGTCTTGCCCGTCATCTGAATGTCCGTCAATATAATATCTGGTCGCTCTATCGGAATACGAAGCAATGCTTCTTCCGCAGATGCGGCAGGCTTAAGAAGAGTAAATCCACCCTCTTCCCACTGAATAACTGTGCTAAGTCCCTCTCGAATAATAACTTCATCATCGATAATCAATAGCTTCATTCTCGTCCCCCCTCTCCTGATGTCAATAAAGCTAGTTTGCTCGGCTACCATCTACACCCCTTTCTCTCGATCTTCAAAACCAAAATATATAAGTTCAACATGATTATTGATCTAAAAAAATGATCAAAAGTTGAAAGCGTTGTCAAATGAAAATTCAACTTATTACAAACATAGTAGAAAAACAAGAAATTAGTTTACGTCCGTGCGCACTTACCTTGATATAGTATCAGAAATGGCGCTCGAACATCATGTTCGCTTCCGGTGTCCATCTAATACTCTTCATTGTGCTAATCCATCGCTCGCATAAACTCGTCAACATCGCGATTTGCCTTCAACTGATTACATTCATAACAAGCGCAGATGCAGTTAACTGGGGTCGTATGTCCGCCTTTGGCACGAGGTAGCTCATGATCAATAGTATCCCCGTATTTCCCACAGAATCGGCATGTGTAGTTGTCTCGTGTCAGAATCAACAACCTAAACTCTTTGTTGCTATATAAACGGCGAATAGTGTGACGGTTTACGACAACAGCAGCACCCTCCTTGACCAACACATAGGCCAATTCCGGTTCAATTTCCTGATACCAGCGGCGTCCGTTATCCGTCTTTCCGCGCATTCGAATAAAGCCCCCTCCGGTTGGTTTAAGGAACGATACGTCGGAGGGACTTTCCTTTTCTCTTCGCGGGGGTGATGCCGCAACTTCGGCTGTCGCTTGTCGACCAGGCACACTGTTGCCTCTTCTGCGCTTGCGTGCAGGCTTTTTGCGAGATGCAAGCGTTGCGCTTGCAGCAGATTCGACCACAACTGCCTGTGATTCCGATGCTTTCGCAAGCACTTCTCTCGAAGCAGAAGGAGCTGCAGTCGCCGGTTGTCGGCATGATCGGCATGTCCCTCGCCTACTATGTCTTCCCGATCTCCTGCCTGTTCTCCGAAGGAAATCACCAAGCGGCTTAATTGCTCCGCAAGCGGAGCACCGCTTTGACTCGCCATTGGGTTGTTCTTTCATTTCCGAGTGTTGTATATTCATGATTTGAGTATAGCATGTAGCTTCCGCTTTATAAAACGATTCTCTTTTATTAAAAGGTGAAAAAGACAAGTTGCACTCCTCCAATTTGCGAATGCATTCATGAACAATCCCATCCATGGTATACTATTTTCGAATTATAAATGATTAATAAATCATTTCCTCTGCACCCCGCGAATGATTACATAAGAAGCACTGAGCATATCAAACCCATTGCATAACAAATATTAGCAACGGATTGGACATGCTTAGTAAATACGCGTGACTGCATGGATTGCTTCCCAACTACAAACAATCCCTATACAACATAAACAGATACCTGTTCAACAAAAGCACGGAATGACAGGAACAACCAAATGACAAATGATACGATAACTGACATAGGGAGGTGATACGGTTGGAATCGCTTATTAAACTAAAAGACGCACTAGATTATATGGAAACGCAAATGGAGGAAAGGCTGAATATCGAAGAGATTGCCAAGGTTGCGTGTATGTCTACCTTTCATTTTCAACGTATGTTTCAGATGCTCACTGGATTTACGGTTGCCGAGTATATAAGAAAACGCAAGCTAACGCTCGCCGCGCAGGAGCTGGCTGCCACTGCTATTAAAGTACTAGACCTCTCTTTGAAATATGGCTATGACTCGCCTGAGTCTTTCTCCAAAGCATTTCGAAAAATTCATGGCATTACTCCATCAGAAGCTCGGATCGAAGGCGTTAATTTAAAGGCCTTTCCCCGTATCACCTTTAACCTATCACTAAAGGGGGACAAAGAAATGGATTATCGAATTGAAGAAAAACCAACATTTACAGTAATCGGAAAGATGTTGCATACGACTTGCAAGAACGGCGAAAACTTACAAAACATACCTCGTTTCTGGGAAGAATCAAACCAGAATGGAACGGTAGACGAACTGATGGACATGGCAGTAGACGACAAGTCGCTTGGTATCTGCTTCGACATGAACTTCGACACGGAAGAGTTTTCTTATATGATTGCCTGTAGAGCAAAAGCTAACGCAACATCCGAAACGTATACGATTCGTGAGGTCCCAGCATTGAAATGGGCGGTCTTCACTAACATTGGTCCAGTTCCAACAACATTACAAAAAACAATCGCACGTGTGTACCAAGAGTGGTTCCCAGCTACAGGCTTTGAGCATTCCGGCGGACCTGATATGGAGGTTTATGACTCCGGAGACATCTTTGCCGATGATTACAAGACGGAGATTTGGGTGCCGATTATTAAGAAATAAGATGGATTAGAACGCCTTTCCCATCTGAAGCAGGTCATATTGCGGTTATGGAAGCTCCTGATAAGAACGTATTTTTATTAACTCGTTTAGTGAAATTAAACCAAAAAAAGAAGCCTCCGGTGGCTTCGCTTTACGGATTCCCTATGTGGATACCGTAGCTGCGAAGCTCATACGAAGGCTTCTTCTCTTTTATTTAATCCGAAGCTCCCCATCATAGGAAGCAATGATGCCGTAGAGATCAGGTCTGCGATCACGGAAGATCCCCCACTCAATACGCTGTGTTTCTAACGCATTCAAGTCGAATTCGGCAACTAGCACCGTTTCCTCCGTACGTCCCGCTTCCACAATCTTGTTGCCCTGCGGGCCAGCGATAAAGGAAGAGCCATAGAACGTAATGCTGGAATCTTCATCAGATTCCAAGCCAACTCGATTGGATGCGATGACAGGGACAAGGTTGCAAGCTGCATGCCCTAGCATACAAGTCTGCCAATGATCTTTGGAATCGATCGAGCCGTCCTGCGGTTCCGAGCCGATTGCAGTTGGGTAGAACAAAATTTCTGCACCCATTAACGCCATGCAACGCGCTGCTTCTGGATACCACTGATCCCAACATACGCCAATTCCGATCTTCGCATAACGTGTATTCCACACTTTAAAGCCTGTATCGCCTGGGTTGAAATAAAACTTCTCTTCATAACCTGGACCGTCTGGAATATGACTTTTGCGATATTTGCCAAGCACTGAACCGTCGGCATCGATAACCGCTAAGGAATTATATCGAGCATTGTTTTTCTTCTCGTAGAAGCTGATAGGAAGTACAACCTGTAATTCCTTTGCTACTTTGCGGAAGTGATTAATTGCTGCATTTTCTTCAAGCTCTGATGCATGGATATAATAATCCGACTTTTCCTTTTGGCAGAAATACGGTGTTTCAAACAGCTCTTGCAGCAAAATAATTTGTGCGCCTTGCTTCGCTGCTTCACGTACCAACGCTTCCGCTTTACGAATGTTATCATCTCTATCTGTAGAGCAGCTCATCTGAGTAGCTGCAACCTTTACTGTTCTCATCATTATAGTATGCCTCCGTTTCTATTAAGTCCGCCCTGCTGGCATCTGTTGTGTTGTACAGTGGACATTGCCGCCTTCGCTAATAATTGCCATTCCGTTTACTGTGCGGATTTTGCGGTCTGGGAATGCTGCAGCTAATACTTGCTCTGCTTTGCGATCTGTTTCTTCCGCTGCTCCTCCGAATACTGGCAGTATAATGCCCCCATTCACAAAGTAGAAGTTCAAGTAGCTCAGAGTAAGCCTTTGACCATCGAACTCTCTAAGTGGCGGCTGCTCGATCGGAATGATCGTAAGCTTACGGCCTTTTGCATCTATTGCATTTTCCAATATGCGCAAGTTCTCTTGTGTAATCTCGTAATTGTCATCCGCAGGATCATTGCATACTTGCAAAATAACTTTGCCCGGAGCTGCGAAGCAAGCAATGTTATCGACATGTCCATCTGTCTCATCTCCGCTAAGTCCACGCTTCAGCCAGATGATCTCATTTACATTTACGAAACTCTTTACATGAGCTTCAATCTGCTCACGTGATAGCTCCGGATTACGATTCGTATTGAGCAAACATTCTTCTGTTGTAAGTAGAGTTCCCTCTCCATCGGAATGAATAGAGCCGCCCTCCATCACAAGCGGAGCATCGAATTGCTTGACTCCAACATGCTTTAATATTTGTGGAGCTACTGCATCATCTAGATCCCACGGGGAATATTTACCGCCCCATGCGTTGAAGCCCCAGTTCACACCAGCAAGCTCGTCCTGCTCGTTCAGAAGGAAAGTAGGTCCATTATCACGAAGCCAAGCATCATTATGCTCAATCGGCAAGCAATTTACAACGTCATTGCCTGCGAACAAAGCGCTAACCTTCTCCATATCATCAGGATTAACAATGACTGTTACTGGTTCAAACTCCGACATAGCTGTAATAATCTCAGCATAACCGGCAGTCACTTGCTCATAATGCTCTGGATATACCATTGAATCCTGTACCGGCCAGGAAATAAAGGTTCGTTCATGGGTTGCCCATTCAGCAGGCATTCTATAGTTCAATTCATTTGGTTTCATTGTAAGTTCCCCCATATCGCAATCTATTAAGAAAACAGCCCCTTTAGGACCCTACTTATCATATAACAAATCGTCAATATGCTCAATTATTATGATCCTTTACATTCAATCTCTGTTTGAAGAACGCTTGCGGTAACTTTTATCTTATTCTTGTATGCTCTTTAGCAGATTTCAGCAGTTTTGTAACGATACAAATGCCTTTTTTATTATACATCCTGACCATTGTCCATTAAGTACATTCCTTGTTTCTTTGACTTGCATATTCTATAGCAATGTATAGCTTTTCTTATATCGCTAGATGTGAGACTAAGCTCAATATTTCTTACGTACGTCACACATACGTAGGATAACAACCTGCAACTCTTAGTAACGGGGAGGGATTCAGTAATGTCGCAAGCTAATATACCCAATATTACTCCGGATATCAGCATAACACGGGATGATGCTATTAATTTGCTGCTAGCTTCAATCGCTTTAGAGGAATTGGGGCTTAGTCATGTTATTAACGCAGAAGCTGAAAAGATCCAATTTGTACTCGGCACAATACCAGGAATAAGCGGTACAAGCAGCTTTAGTGATCTTCTAGCAATTAATCAAAGTGTAACAGACATGATTAAAGTTATAACCAAAAAAGAATTACTTCTGGAAAACCAACTGTGCAGTATACTCAATTCTGAATTAACAGTTGGCGCTACGGGAGCAACTGGCGCAACCGGGGCGGCAGGGGCATCACCAACAGGTCCTCAAGGGCCAACGGGGGCGACTGGTCTACCTGGTGGAACAGGTTCTCCCGGCAGTACAGGAGCAACTGGCAGCACTGGAGCAACTGGGGCTACGGGACCGACTGGACCAACCGGAACAGATGGAGCTACCGGAGCTACTGGGGTGACGGGGGCGACGGGGGCGACTGGAGCGACTGGAGCGACGGGGGCGACTGGAACAACAGGGGGCACAGGTACCGCTGGAGCAAATGGCGTAACAGGGCCGACCGGGGTGACTGGCATTACCGGAGCAACTGGTGATCCAGGGCTTAATGGGGCGACGGGCGCTACAGGGTTAACTGGACCCTGTCCGGATTGTCCACCAGGACCAACTGGAGCGACTGGGGCGACTGGGGTTGGAGCGACGGGTGCAACTGGCGCTACGGGTGTAACTGGAGCAACCGGGGCGACTGGAGTTGCTGGATTGACTGGAGATACAGGTGCAACTGGCGAACTGCCAACTGTCAGTAACGCAAACTTCGTTACTGTGGGCATTCAGACTGTTGCGGACGACGCTCCACTTATTTTGGCTACAAATCAAACTGTTAATGGCTCATTAATAACGCATACTCCTGGCACATCCGCTATTAATCTTGCCCCGAACCATACGTACTATGTCGAATATGAAACGATGGCGACATCAGCAACTACGACAGCTTCAACGATCCTTCAATTAGATGGTATACCTGTATTGTTTACAGATTCCATCTATCTATCGGATTCAACTATGATCTCAGAGTTAACTAATCATACAATCATTCAGACCGGAGGCACCCCGGGGACGTTAGAGTTAATTAATACTTCTGGAGTAGCAACCGTATTCGATAATATTTCAATATCCATTATTACGCTTCTATAGGTAGAGAGGAGTGCAGGTATATGTCACAAGCAAATTTGCCTAATATTACACCAACGATCTCGATATCAAGAGATCAAATGATTGCCTTATTACTATCTTCCATTGCTTTAGAAGAGATGGGACTTAGTCATATTCTTAATGCTGAAGGTGAAAAAATTCAATATGTGGTCGGCACTTTGCCAGGTCTATCATCTCCCGCAACACTCAGTGATCTACTATTAGTAAATGATAGTGTACAAACTACAATTAAAAATATTTCTAAGCATACTGCAATCTTGGATATGAAATTAGGAGCAATATTACAAACTGACGTTTCAACCGGAGCGACGGGCGCTACTGGGGCGACGGGCGCTGATGGCGCTACGGGTGCTACTGGAACAACGGGAGCGACTGGGGCTACTGGCGCTACTGGCGCTACGGGAACAACGGGCGCAACGGGGGCGACTGGTGCAACAGGTGCAACGGGTGCAACGGGCACTACGGGCATAGCTGGCAGTACGGGAGCGACCGGGCAGACTGGAGCAACTGGCGCCACGGGTGACCCAGGAGTTACGGGTGCTACTGGTGCTACGGGCGCCACTGGTTCATCAGGCGCAAGTGGGGCGACTGGTGCCACGGGCGATACCGGTGCTACAGGCCCTACTGGTGTTGCTGGTCTTAATGGATTAACTGGTACCGATGGACCAATTGGACCGACGGGTGATTGTCCTGTCGATTGTCCAACTGGACCGACGGGAGCTACTGGAGCAGTAGGAGCAACTGGGGCGACTGGTGCAGATGGAGCTACGGGAGCGACTGGTGTAACTGGGGCGACTGGTGCAGGTGTTACAGGAGCTACAGGAGCAACCCCACTAGCGACTGCAAACTTTTTAAGTGTAGGCTCAGCAGTAGTACCAGCCGGTGCTCCAGCCACCTTTGATGTCATTAGATTATTGAATGGAACACTTATTACACTAACCCCAGGCGACAGTGTTATTTTTCTTGAGGAGGGTCATACCTATTTTATCGTTGTCAAAGCCATATTAACATTTGTTGATCCCGCTTCCTCAGAATCACTCAGTGCTTTCTTTAATACCGACACCATACTTCAAGCATTTATGAATGGAAACACCGGGAACCAGGCCACATTGATGGGGAGCTCGGTAGTAAACGCGACGGGCGCAACTCCTTCAACACTTCAAGTACTATCTACTAGCCCCGGTACTAGTCTTAATGTCAGTATCTTTGCTTTAAATTAACTAAGTCTTATATGCGAAGGAGTGATATTAATGTCACAAGCCAATATACCCAATATTACACCCGATATAACGGTCAATTTAGATGATGCATTGAATCTGCTGCTCGTGTCCGTTGCACTCGAAGAGCTTGGCTTAAGCCATATCATCAATGCTGAAGCTGAAAAGCTACAATATATAATTGGTACATTACCAGGCCTATCGACACCTGCAACTGTCAGTGATCTACTCGCAATTAACAGCAGTGTGAGGGATACAATTGCACAAGCGATAAAATACGAATATCTATTATCGAATAAACTAGTTAACATTATCGATACTCCCTTAAGAGGAGCAACTGGTGCGACTGGTGATCCCGGGATCGACGGGACTACAGGCAATACGGGACCGAACGGTAGTACAGGGGCGACTGGCGCTACAGGAAGTGCAGGCATAGGAGGAGTTGCTGGAGCAACAGGAACGACTGGTACTACAGGGGCAACAGGGGCGACTGGCACAAATGGGCTGGTCGGGCCAACAGGTCTTGCAGGTGTAACAGGATCTACAGGTGCTTCTGGAACAACGGGCAATACAGGAAACACTGGAGCTACTGGCGCTACGGGGACACCAGGTATTACAGGACCTACTGGCGCCACAGGCACTACAGGAGTAACAGGTGCTTCTGGCGTGAATGGCAATACAGGTGCGACGGGAGCGACAGGCGCGACGGGTATTTGTCTCTGTGTGACAGGGCCAACCGGACCAACAGGTGCCAGTGTAACTGGAGCAACTGGAGTGACTGGAGCAACTGGAGTGACTGGGGTGACTGGGGCAACTGGAGCAACAGGAACGACTGGGCCGACTGGAGCAACAGGTGTTCAAATAACGGAAAATAACGCCTTTTTACAATTTCCAGCCTTCACTCCACTTATTAACCCTGGTGATCCAATTCCTTTTAACACCGATACCACTCTAAACGGTACCGCTATTACCCATGCGCCCGGCTCAACAGATATCTTCCTTGCTCCCGATCAAACGTATTATATTTCCTATCGTACAAAAACTGAGCTTCCAACACCAGGAAACATCATTGCTCAAGTCGGCTTAGAATTAAATGGGGCAATTATTCCCGGTACGAATTCTACGTCGCAATCATTTCCTAATAACGGTCAAGCAATTACATCATTAATTTCTAATACAATTATTAATACAGCAAGCGGCGCTCCAAGCTTGTTAACGTTAAATAATCTAGATGCTGTCGCTCGCTCATATGACCTAACCACCATTTCAATTGTGAAGCTGCAATAGCTATCTCGTCTATCAAATATTGACTATCAATAATCGTAACTCACGAACAAAGAGGTGGTGCCTCTATCATTAGAGCGCCCCACCTCTATTTTATTTCCTGACAACAAATGAAACGGTTGTGCCTTTGCCAACAGCACTCTCTATACGTAGCCCCACTCCAAACAATTGCTTCAGGCGATAATCTGTATTAGCTACACCAACACCTCTTCGCTTGTTACCATCGGGTGCGTGCCATGCCAGTAGGCCGTTTAATATCTCTTCTTCCATGCCAACCCCATCATCTTGAACAAAAATCTCCGCATAATCTACAAAATGCCTGACCCGGATACGAATCGTTCCACCCATGGCTCGCGCTAACAAACCATGCTTAACTGCATTCTCGATAAGCGGCTGTATGGAGAGCGGCGGTATAAGGAGAAATTCCTCTTCATCGATATCCCACTCGACACTTATTCGCTCTTCGAATCGAGCAATCTCTATCGTCAAATACGCACGAACAAGCTCCAGTTCCTGCTGCAACGGTACAAGCTGCTCTGCATTATGAAAGCCAAAGCTTGCTCTCAGATAATCTCCGAACACCAACAACAAACTGCGCATTCGATCAATGTCTATCTCACTAAGAGCAACAATTGCTCCAAGAGTATTAAACAGAAAATGCGGCTCAATCTGTGCTTGGAGCCAAGCTGCTTCCATCCTTGCTTGCTCTCGTGCTGCCTTTGTAATCTCCGTTAGTGCACGTACCCGTGATCTTAGCTCCATCGTATCAACCGGCTTCGTAATATAGTCGTTCGCCCCAAAGCGAAAGCCCGTCTCGATATCTTCCATACGATTTCTCGCTGTAAGCAACAAAATAGGTAGCTCCGAATAAGAATATTGCTTCCTCACAGCTTGCGATAATTCATACCCTGACATATGCGGCATCATAACATCAGTAATCAACAAATCCCAAATTCCCGAATCTAGCAGTTTTAATGCTTCCTCACCATTTGTAGTTGTAACGATTTCGTATCGTTCCTCTGAAAGCACGCTTTTCAACACCGTTAAATTAACAGGATCATCATCGACTATAAGAAGACGCGGGCGGGCATAGCTGACGATAGATATGGACTCGGACTTGTACTGTCCAGCCGCCACACTATCGGATGTTACTTGCAGCTCAGATAGGATGTTAGGTATTACATTCCCTTCTTCTCCCGCTTCAATCTGCTCCGAAATCGAAGCTGATTGCTCCGCACATGGTAGAGTAAATGTAAAGGTTGAGCCTGTGCCTTCAACTGATTTTACAGTAAGCGTACCTTGATGCAGCTCTACCAGTTGCCTGCTAATGGAAAGCCCAAGTCCAAGTCCCGTCACACTGCCCGTCATTGAGACATCACCTTGCTCGTATGGTTCGAATATTTTGGCAATGGTCGCTTCATCCATTCCGACTCCTGTATCAGAGACAGAGATATGGATTTTCCCATCCTTATAGGATGCAGTAATGCTTATCTCACCTCCACGTGTAAATTTCACGGCATTATGAAGGAGATTGAGCAATATTTGAATAAGTCTGTTTTCATCTGCATAAACGGCTGGCAGACCTTCCGGTACACGATTTATAAGCTGAATCGGCTTTCCATCAATCATAAAGCGAAGCATATCAAGCACGCCTGCGCTGACCGTCTGTAGCTGTACATTTGTTTGCTGCAACCTTATCCGATTTTCTTTAAATCGGGTTAAATCCATTAGATCATTCAGCATATAAGACATCCGCTTTCCAACTAGCACAAGCAGCTTCATACGTGCTCTATTGTTCTCCTCATCATAAACAGTACCACTGTCTATAACCGACTGGGCTATGCTTAACATACCGTGAAGCGGGTTTCGCAGCTCATGTGAAGTATTAACTAGAAACTCATCTTTGCGCTTATCTTCTGCTCTCAATCGTTCAGTAAGTTTAGCTGTCGCCTCCGATGTTCGGAAGAAACGTCTGAACCAATACAGCGCAAGCGACACGAATGCGGCAATCGTATCAACTGGATAATAGCTGCTTTGGATTGCACCGCTATTTTTCACAATTCCCCATACAACATTCGTCATTATGGCGACTGCCCCCAGCAATATAAAGATCATGTCGCTATTACCCCTTCTAATATCGAGTACCGATAAGATTGGCACAATAAAAAAAGGAATAATAACTAAACTGGCATGCAGCGGTTCAACGTAACTGAGCAATCTAGCAGGAAATAACAATACGAATATCGCATAGACTACACAAAGGGCTGTATACCACCAGATCCAGCGAAGCATCATCGGCTTTTGGAGCAAGTTAATTGTATAGTGAAACATACATGCAGCGACACCAAGAAATGAAAGATAATAAAGCTTCCAAGTCCACTCGTAATCAACTGAAAACCAATCAGATAAAATACGTTCATCGTCTATTAAAATAGTAATAGTGGCGCAAAATATCATCAATGTGAAAGGGATTAACGCTCTATGGCGTGCACCAATAAAAAAGAGGACGACAGCATAAATAATATGCATAAATAGTATCAAACACACCGCTAATTGAGTACCAACAGAAAAGAGATACGCACGGTTCATCGCCTCTTCTGTACCAAATTTAATCGGTTGCATAATGCCACTCATTATACGATCATCGAAATTGGCAACTTGAATGATAATATCAACGAAACCATGCTTAGCCGCAAACGTTGCAGAGTAGGGTACATTGCCGGTTATATAATTGGCTGCCCGCTCCGCAGGCTGACCAGATTGTGCAAGTAACTCGCCATTCACAAATAATGCAGAAGAGGCTGGTATCGCAGGCATTCGTATCCTATACTGCTGGCTGTCGTTAGACTTCACCTGGATCTGAAGTCTATAAGATGCAAAGCCATATGCTGAATTAGTATCCTCGTTTAATGCCTTTCTCCAGTTGGATGGGAGTGTAATGAATCGACTCTCCCCAGAGACTCGCTCTCCATGGGGGTGGTTTACTATTGGTTCTACAAGCTGATACGGATAGAACACCCACTCACCATTCAAAGTAAGCTTCGGCTCTACTGACCAATCCCACTCTTGCAAATCCAATTGTCCGTTTGTTGCATTCGCATGTGCTGGCGAGTGTTGAAGCTGTAGCCAAACTGACCGTATTCCAGTCAATATAAGCAGGAAAATAACGATAATAAGCGTAATTTTTCTTTTTTTCATAGATTTAAAGTAAGCTCTTGTCATCTCTCGTATCAGAACAATAAACTAGCTATTCTTCGATGACTGCTCGCCTATTCCCCCTCCTTCATCATAACTGCAATAAATTGCTCCGCCGCTACGGACAAAGGAAGTTGCTTTAACTGCACGATGCCAAGATCGATTGGAGGAATATGTTCTTTCACTTTCACCTCGAACAATGTCCCATCTGCAAGCTCCCTTTGAACAAACTCTTTTATGACATAAGAGACTCCGAGTCCCGCCGCCGCAAACCCAGTCAACAACTGCAAACTTGCGATTTCGAACGCCGCATTCAAAACAAGCCCATGAGAAGCTATAAACTTGTCCAGTGCTTTGCGGGAGGTCATATTTTGAGGGAAGAGGATATGAGGATAATCCGCTAACTCTTTCAAAGAAATACCCGGCTCTTCTGCTAAATGCTTATATTTCTCTCCAACGACAAAACGATCTTGGATCGTTATTAACTTGGTCGATAATAAAGCTTCATCCTGAACAGGCAGTCTAACTACGCAGAAATCGATTTTCCCTTCTTTAAGCAGCTTCAGGCAAGCTGATGTGTAATGATCGGATATATTAATTTTAATATTAGGATATTGATGATGGAATGACTTCAAATAGGGTAGAAGTACATTGCGAATAACCGATGTGCTCGATGCAATCCTTACTTCTCCGCCCTTAAGACTCGCAACGTCGCTCATCTTGCTTTCACCTGACATTAATAGCTCATAGGCTTGCTCTACATAGGCAAACAGCGTCTCCCCTTCATTCGTAAGCGACACGCCTTTTGTTGTCCGTTTAAAAAGAACAGCACCCATCGCTTCCTCCAATTGCTTAATAGCAAGACTTGCGCTGGGCTGCGTAATATGGAGTTGCTGCGAAGCTTTGGAAATACTCCCTGCTTGCGCAGCAAAATAAAAGATGCGATATAGCTCCAAATTAATCATCGTTATATTCCCCCAATATAGCGGCTATATGAAATAACAATTATTACTATATCATACAGCTGCGCTATTCTAGACAAAAGCATTTGAGAGAGATAGATAGGGGGGAATAAGCACTCATGATGATGCAATTATCTTTGTATGCCATGTTTACAATGAAATCATTCCAGCAACATTTTGTTTACCGTGCAAATACATTAATTCTTATGCTTGGCTCATTTCTTAAGCTGTTTGTACTCATTAGCGTTTGGAGGGGACTGTTCCACGGCCGCGAAGAAATTGGGGGCGTAACGTATGACCATATGATTCTATTCGTCCTCATTAATCTGCTCGTTGGAACGCTAACGCACTCCCGAATTGGCGATACAATTGGAGAAAAAGTCATTAGCGGCAATATTAGCACCGACCTACTTAGACCCATTTCCTTCAAAACATACATCATTGCAGATCAATGGGGTGAAAATCTATTCCGATTTCTGTTCAGCGCTATCCCAGCTTGTGTCATCTATTTTGTATTTATGAGCATTCCAACCGTTCCAAGCGAACCTTCACGAATCATACTTTTCCTCATCAGTGTAACGAGCGGCATCATCATCATTTACCATATCCACTACTTGCTTGGTTTAACGAGTTTCTGGACTGGAAACTCCTATTACGTCGATTGGTTCATGAGGGCCTTCTTTGAACTATTTGCAGGCACCTTCGTCCCCCTATGGTTTTATCCGCAGTTTCTGTTGCAAATCGGCACCTTTCTTCCATTTCGCCTTGTCACCTTTGAGCCAATTGCTATATTGGTTGGGAAAACGAGTATTTCGGGAGCTATTGGCATCATCGCCTTGCAATGGGGCTGGATTGTAGCTCTTGTGCTACTGGAGAAATGGGTTTGGCAAAGGGCACAAAATAAAGTGTTTATACAAGGAGGTTAGTTATGGAGCATCTGTCCCTTTACTGGAGATTTGTACAGATCAATATAAAAGCCAAAACCGAATATCGTGCTGCATTTCTACTCACATTCCTATCCAGAGGGGTGCTTTGGAGTACGGAATTTGCCCTGCTTTGGGTACTTCTGTATCAATTCAAATCAATTGCGGGATGGGGACAATATGAGGTTATGTTTCTGTACGCACTAAATTTGACATCCTATTCGCTTGCCGCTTTTTTCTGCTTCCATCCTTTTACTAAGCTGCCCGCCAAAATTCAATCCGGCGAGTTCGACGAGCTGCTCACAAAACCGCTAAATCCGATGCTATACCTCATGAGCAGAGAGTTTACCGCATCTTATTTCTCAAATGTTACATTCGGACTGCTTTTTATTGGTATCTGTCTCTATAAGCTGCAACTAGCACTACATGTATGGGACTATCTGTTTCTAGTAGTGGTGCTGCTTGGCGGAACGCTGATTCAAGCTTCAGCCTTTATCTATACCGCCATTCCATCCTTCTGGATGGTTCGCAACAATAGCTTGATCAATCTATTTATGAACGATTTCAAAAGCTTTATTCGTTACCCGATTTCCATCTATCCAGCATCTATTCAAGTTTTGTTAACGATAGTGGTTCCTTATGCATTTATTAACTTCTACCCTGCACAATATTTTTTGAAAAAGGATAACTTTCTTATGTTCCACCCATCATTCCAATATTTATCCATTGTCGTCGGCGGGATCATGTTTGTAGGCGCTTGTCTATTATGGAAATTTGGCATCAAACATTACCACAGTACAGGTTCTTAGGAGGGAATGCGGCAATGATTGAAGTAAACGGCGTATCTAAGGATTACAAAATGTATCACAGCAACAACGGCTGGCTTGCATCTGTCAAATCGTTATTTACGAGAACCCATTATTGGAAAAAGGCTGTGACGGACTTAAACTTTCACATTCAAGAAGGCGAGTTGGTCGGCTTCATTGGGCCAAATGGTGCGGGCAAATCAACAACGGTAAAGATGTTGTCCGGCGTACTTACACCTACACGCGGATCTATACGTGTGAATGGAATTATACCTAGTGATGACCGTAAGCATAATGCGATGCATATTGGAGTTGTTTTTGGACAACGGTCACAGCTTTACTGGGACTTGCCTATGGAGGACACTTTCCAGCTGTTTCAACGTATGTACCACATTCCTGCACCTGAATTCCGTAGAAACACGGAGTTTTTTGTGGAATTGCTTGAGATGCAAAGCTTCTACCGCACACCTGTCAGACAGTTAAGCTTAGGACAGAAAATGCGAGCTAATTTGGCGGCTGCTCTGCTCCATGATCCGAAAATTTTGTATTTGGATGAACCTACGATTGGTTTAGATGTCATCGCTAAGACGAAGATTCGTCGATTCCTAAGGGAGCTAAATGAGGAGAAAAAAACAACCGTCATCCTGACCACACATGATATGGACGACATTGAAGAGGTATGCGATCGACTCATGATGATCGACGATGGTCGTATTATTTATGATGGAGGACTGCCCGAATTTAAAGATAGATTTAGCGGCGGAACGGTGCTTGAGGTGGATTTTGCTACGGATGACTTTGTACTTACGGATGATCGCATTCAAATAGTCGGCAAAACGGATTCCTCAGTCACCTTTATGTTCCACAAAAGAGACATCGGCGTAGGCGAAGCAATCAGCCTTATTACTCGCAAGCATGATATACGAGATCTTCGGTTGAAGGAACCCGAACTAGAAAAAACGATTGGAATGATCTACGAAAATAACAAAAGGGGACGGGAACAATTGTAGAGGGGGCATCCTCCCCCCTGATACTGCAAATAGCTGCTGCTTTCATGAGAAGACTGCTACTTTTTAAAGAAGACTACTGCTTTCTAGGGAAAACTGCTACTTTTTAAAGAAGACTGCTACTTTCTATCGCCTGCCGGACGAACCAGCTATGTCTCTTTCTCATCCTTGTTTCCGTCTCCTTGCCGAGCCCCCAATGGGACAACTGTGAAGCTGGTCGAAGGGCAGCACATAAATCCCAATAAGGCAGATGATTCATATCAATATTAGGCATGAAACGAGTATAAGCTACTGTGAATGCAGCCATCGCATCATGCCCGAACGCCCATAGTACTTCCAATCTAGCGTTACCAACATCAGATAGCGGATCTCCCCATGCTGCATCCTCCCAGTCAATAATGGCGATCAACTCCCCATTCTTCCACAGGATGTTCCCCGGCCAAAAGTCACCATGCAGAAGACAATCTCTATTTGTTCGTGACAACGGCCACACTGAATTTAAAACATTTCTAATGATGCCTTCATCCAATGTTTCATCTAGTGCTACAGGTGGCGTCTCTAATTTATTCGCAATCGCAGACTGTTGGTTGCCAAGAAAAGACACCTCTTCCCTTGTACATTCAACGCCATGAATCCGAGCTAATCCCATTGCTAATTTCTCTACATAATCGCGCGTTTGTTGGGGATTGACGTTTGTTTCTCCTTGGGCAAAAGACATGACGATATAGGGATCAGCGAACACTTCCCCAGAATCATCAACAAAATAAGGCTCTGCTACAGCAATTCCCTGCTCCCTTAGCATACTTAGCAATTGAAATTCGTGACGCGCTATATGCGGGTCTCTCTGGCGATCCGCTATTCCATGTCTGCGCACAATTAACTTCACATTTTGATTATCCCAAGTTTCCATCTCAATCGCTGTTACCTGAGCGGACACTCCTCCATCCATATGCCAGAATCGGAGCAATTTGCCGCGTGCATCCATTTTAGTTACGATTTTTTTATATGGTGTAGCATTTTCTTCCTGCATATCTCCGTCTCTCCCTGCAGAGTTGTTAATTGTTATTTCTATAATAACCGACTTTCAACCCGCTGTACTCGTAATTTCGATAGTTGCTCGTCCACCACGTAATACACCAATTTCCGCGAATATCCAATACCTGAATCTGTTTTAGAAACCCATTCTCCACTAGCTTTCAGTTAACTTGCCTTTCTATATCCTTTCTATTACAACCATGTTTGTATTATACTTTGCAGTATGAACAGAACAGGAGCTGAGCTATCAATGTCTATGAAACAAGAGCTAATATCAAGGTTTACTACATATGTTAAAGTTGATACCCAATCCGATGAAAATAGCACGAACTGCCCTTCTACTCCGGGTCAACTCACTTTCGGACTTATGCTTGTTGATGAGCTGAAAGCTATTGGTATGAGTGATGTTACCGTTGACGAAAACGGCTACGTTATGGCTACATTACCTTCCAACACCGACAAAGATGTTCCAACTATCGGATTCCTTGCACATCTGGACACAGCTACCGATTTCACTGGAACGGATATTAAGCCGCAAGTAGTAGAAAATTACGATGGACAAGACATCGTTTTGAACAAAGAGCAGCGCATCGTGTTGTCGCCTCGTGATTTCCCAGAACTTACTGGCTACAAAGGGCATACGCTCATTACTACTGACGGCACAACGCTGCTTGGTGCTGACGACAAAGCTGGCATGACAGAAATTATGACGGCACTCGTTTATTTGATCGCTAATCCCGACATTAAGCATGGGAAAATTAGAGTTGCCTTCACACCCGACGAAGAAATCGGAAGAGGTGCACATCGATTTGATGTCGAGGCATTTGGCGCGGCATATGCTTATACGATGGATGGTGGCCCGCTTGGCGAGCTGCAATACGAAAGCTTTAATGCGGCTGGTGCACGCATTACGATTAAGGGCGTCAATGTTCACCCAGGCACTGCAAAGGGCAAGATGGTGAATGCTACTAAAATCGCTATGGAGCTAAACGGCAAGCTACCTGTTCAAGAAGCACCTGAGCATACTGAAGGTTATGAGGGCTTCTATCACTTATCCTCTCTAGAGGGTGATGTTGAGCAAGCTCTGCTTAAATATATTATTCGAGACCACGACAGCGAACTCTTTAACCAAAGAAAAGAAACGCTTCGAAGGATCGTAAACGAACTGAAGGCAAAATACGGCGAAGATCGCATCGAGCTTGAGATGAATGATCAATACTACAACATGCGCGAGCGCATTGAACCCGTTATCCAAATCGTGGATATCGCTCATGAAGCTATGGTGAACCTCGGCATTACGCCAATTGTTGAGCCTATCCGCGGCGGTACTGACGGTTCTCAGCTTTCCTTCAAGGGGCTGCCTACACCAAATATCTTTACCGGCGGAATGAACTATCACGGTCGTTACGAATATGTATCTGTTGACCATATGGAGTTAGCTGTTAACACGATTGTAGAAATTGTGAAGCTATACGAACAAAAAGCGTAAGAACATATCCTATTTATAGGATGTTTGAACCGAGTAATGATTGTAGATAATAAGGGTGTTTACAGGGTTGTCGGTAAATCCCAACTATGATAAACTGTATGTAATTTTATGAGGGGAGTTGAACGGATACATGTAGAACTTTCTTGCTGCGAGATTAAGAATAGAATGGACACAGCCATCGGCTGCGTTTATTTATTCGTCTCTGCAAGGAAGGTCTGCATCCCGTTTGCTCTCCAATACGGACTAGTTGTTCGGTCTCTTTAATGAGGCTGAATTTACTCGTATGGATTTGAGCCGCGAGAGGGTACCTTTCTTGCGGCTCTTTATTTTTCCATATGAAAGGATGACTGCCATGACTGCCATTCAAGTATCCAATCTCACTTTTGCATATCCGGGCAGCTACGACCCCGTTTTTGAAAATGTTCATTTTCAAATCGACACTGACTGGAAACTAGGGTTTACAGGGCGGAACGGCCGAGGCAAAACGACATTTCTAAACTTGCTTCAAGGTAAATACGAATACAGCGGAACAATCTCAGCACCCATCGAGTTTAATTACTTCCCATTTTCACTAGAACATCCGGAGTCTTTTACCGTCGATGCCGTCGAAGAGATTGTACCAGGTTATGAGCCATGGAAGTTGTTGCGCGAGCTAAACCTGCTGAAGGTATCGGAAGACGTCTTATACCGCCCTTACCAAACGTTATCCCAAGGCGAGCAAACTAAAGTACAACTAGCAGCATTGTTCATCAGGGACAACAACTTTTTACTGATTGATGAACCTACCAACCATCTTGACTTGCATGCCCGCAAGCTTGTTGGCGATTATTTAAATAAGAAGCGCGGTTTTATTCTTGTATCCCATGATCGTTCATTTCTCGACCGCTGCGTCGATCACATTTTGTCAATAAATAAAACGAATATAGAGATCCAAAGGGGCAACTTCTCGAGTTGGTGGACGAACAAAACCCGGCAGGACTCGTATGATTTGGCGCAAAATGAAAAGTTGCACAAGGACATTCAACGGCTCTCCGATGCTGCCAAACGTACTAGCGGCTGGTCGCACGAGATTGAAAAATCGAAAAATGGTACACGCAACTCCGGCTCCAGGCTAGACAAAGGTTACGTCGGGCACAAAGCCGCCAAAATGATGAAACGTGCAAAATCCATCGAGCAGCGGCAGCATACTGCAACAGTAGAGAAATCTAAATTGTTGAAAAACATCGAGCAGGCAGAAAACCTTGCGATTTCGCAGCTTGCGTATTCAAAATCCGAGCTATTCGCATTGGACGACGTCACGATTTATTACGGGGACAGACCAGTATGCGAGAACATTCATTTGACGATCGAGCAAGGGGATAGGCTTGCGATATCAGGTCCAAACGGATCGGGGAAGTCAAGTCTGCTGCGCCTACTTTGCGGAGAGGAACTATCCTATACTGGCACGTTCCGGCGGGAACCACACCTGAAAATTTCGTATGTATCCCAGGATACATCTCATCTGCGTGGTTCGTTAAGCGATTATGCTGCCGAGCACAATGTCGACGAAAGCTTATTCAAGGCTATTTTGCGGAAACTCGATTTCGCCCGAATTCAGTTCGAAAAGGATATGGGGGCGTTAAGCGGCGGGCAGAAAAAGAAAGTGTTGCTCGCGAGGAGCCTGTGCGAAGAGGCACATCTGCATATTTGGGACGAACCACTCAACTTCGTTGATTTGATTTCCCGGATGCAGATTGAGGAGCTCCTGCTCCAATATGCGCCAACTATCGTGTTCGTAGAGCACGATTCGGAATTTCGCGACCGTGTCGCTACCAAAGTGATTGAGCTAAGCTGACAGTGTCGCGAACAAGAACAGTCCAACTTTTTATACGTGCAACTTAACACACAAGGCGCTGACTTCTAAGTAGAGAATTCTACCTAGAAGTCAGCGCCTTGATCATTTTTTATATAAGATTAGGACGGGATAATGACTTCACTACTAGCCTTCATTCCTACGATAGACCCGTTCCGGTCTGCCTACCGTTCCGTACGAAATATCAGCGATTAATATACCTTTATCGACAAAATATTCTAAATATCTGCGAGCAGTCGTACGACTAAAACCACCTCTTCTGCCTAACTCCTCTGCTGTCCATACTTCTTCTCTTCCCTCTATATAAGAGAGAATCTTTTCACTCGTAATTTTATCAATTCCTTTGGGCAAATATGTTTCCTTATCCACTCGCTCGCCAGCTGTGCCCCAAAGCAGTTGGTCGATCCCTTGCTGATCCACATGTTTGTTCGCACCGCCAAGTAGGTTCATCTGCTCATGGTACTTTTGATAAGTTTTTAGCTTTTCTTGGAACCTATCAAATACGATCGGCTTGATCATAAAGTCGTAGACGCCACCACGAATCGCTTCACGTACCGTTTCGAATTCCTTCGCCGCTGTTATGATCATCACTTCAGTTTTCGGATAATTCCGATGTATATGCTGAAGCAGATCAAGACCGTTCATATCCGGGAAAAATATATCGAGAAGAACCAGATCTGGAATTAGTATTTCCAGATGCTCGTACGCCTGCTGCTTATCTGTAGCGATACCTACTACTTCAAAGTTTTCAACTTTCTCAACAAACCGTTTATTGATCTCAGCTATACGAACATCGTCCTCAATGATTACGACTCGAATCATGAGAAACCCCCCTCACCTTTGGAATGACAACCGTAAATATAGCGCCACCCTGATTGGCATTTCTAAAATGGATCTTACCACCGAGTTGCTGCACAGCCCCGCTTACAATCGAAAGCCCAAATCCCCGATTACTCTCTTTCTTCGTAGAAAACCCTAGTTCAAATACACTATGGGCAACTTCTTCAGAAATACCTTCTCCACTATCAGCCACTTCAATCAACAACGTGTCCCCTTTATCGCAAAACAACGTATCTACCCATTTGTCTCGTGAACTAGAAGCAAGTGTGGCCTCTAATGCATTATCAATTAAGTTACCAATTATCGTAACTAGATGATTTCTACTAATAAAACTCGGTATATCTTTAAACGTACTATTTTCGTCTATTTCTAATCTTACCTTAAGCTCTTTAGCGCGATTAAATTTTCCAATCACTATTCCCCCAACGATTGGATCGGGAATTTCCTTCATTAGAAAATGAATCAGATTCTGGTGCACATTAGATTCATGCGTGATGAGATCCATCGCTTCCTGATAAGATTCTAACTGAATAAGCCCATATATTGTATACAGTTTATTAGAATATTCATGTGTCTGTGCCCGAAGCGCCTCCGTATAGCGCTTAACCTGCGACAGTTCCTCTGTCAACCTTAGCAGCTCAGACTTATTTCGGAAGCTGGATACTGCACCAACAACCTGATGCTGATGGTCGAAGATCGGCAATCGATTAACAACAACGACGCTGTCTCTAATCATCATCTCTTGATCCTTTTCTGCTTTCCCAGATTGAATGACTTCGAGCAGTCTTGAATCAGGAATCACATCTCTAATATGCTGTCCTGTTACTTCCATACTCTCTAGAGGATCAATTAGTTTCTTCGCTGTTTGGTTCGCTTGTGTAACGATTCCTTCCAAGTTGATAGCGATGATTCCTTCATGAATCGTTTCTAGAATCGCCCGTTTCTCTTGGTACAGCAATCCGATTTCCTTCGGCTCAAGACCGTGGATCGATCGCTTCACTCTT
This sequence comes from Paenibacillus sp. L3-i20, assembly GCF_022180385.2. Taxonomy (GTDB): domain Bacteria; phylum Bacillota; class Bacilli; order Paenibacillales; family Paenibacillaceae; genus Pristimantibacillus. Next base: position 2,028,413 of record NZ_BQME02000001.1, on the reverse strand, counting down.
CCCGAAATCCAGATCGCACCTAAACTTCCCAGCAGTAATGCCATTCCCGCGAATAAAATAACTCTAGTACGATATTCATAAGCCGAAGCTTCTACATCTTCTAATAGTATACCGACGGAGACGATACCAATAACTTCATTTTTATCATTATAAATTGGTGTTTTCCCTCGCAGAGAAGGTCCCATCGAGCCGACAGCCTTAGAAATGATCGACATTCCATCGAGAACTGGACCATTGTCTCCCCCAACCATCTTTTGCCCTATTCGTTCTGATATCGGATGTGCATATCGGATACCATCCTTATTCCCAATTACGATATATTCCGCATCTGTCTCCAACCTAATCTTCTCAACAATAGGCTGAATTGTATGCGACGGATTTTCATCATTAAAGGCGTCCCGGATTACATCCATTAGCGCAACCGTCTTGGCCAGCTTCAATGCTGAAGTTCCAATATTTTTTTCTAATGTATTCACAAGTAACCGTTCAAAGCTGAAAGTTAACGCGATTATGACGATAAACAGAAGACTTCCAATTAGCAAAATCAGCCTCGTTTGTAACCGCATTCATTCGCCCCCGTACTCAATATGCAAAACTCAACTTCCTTATTGTATTCTACATACTTCTCGGAACAAAGCAATTATATATTATTATAACGTAAATTTTATGAACAAAATTAGTAAAATGATCATTTTTCAACTTATGCGGGTATTCTGTTCATTAATAATTTCCAATGATAGTATAAATATATTCCATACGAAAGCGCTTTCAGAAATGTCACGGAAGCGACATTGTATTGATTCCAAAGGGGGCATTTATCTATGAAAAAGATGAACGGTTGGAAAATGATAGCTGCAGCAGTAGTTCTTGTCGTAAGTTTAACTGCTTGTAGTTCATCAGGCGGTAGCGGTGGAAGTTACCCAAGCAAACCATTTGTCGTAACAGCACCATCAGGCGCTGGCGGTGGATGGGACAAAACTGCAAGATCCCTAGTAAAAGTTTTGACGGAAACAAAGCTTGTTGATCAAACGATGACAGTAGAGAACAAACCAGGCGGCGGCGGTACCGTATTCCTAGCAGAATACGTAGCGAAAGACAGCAAAGACCCTTACAAACTGTTCGTTAGCTCACCACCAATCTTAATTAATAATCTTAAAAAAGAAGGCAACAGCCCTTACGGGTACAAGGATGTAAAACCTCTTGCACAACTGACAAAAGATTTTGGCGCTATCGCAGTTGCGGCTGATTCCAAATTCACAGATCTACAATCACTTATCGATGCATTGAAAGCTGATCCAAAATCACTAACGCTTGCTGGTGGATCTGCTCCTGGTTCAATGGACCATTTGATCAGCGTATTGCCAGCATTCAAATCTGGCGTTGATCCTAAAGCAGTAAACTACTTGTCCTATGATGGCGGCGGCGAAGCTATCGCAGCCCTACTTGGCAATAACGCAGATGCAATCGGAACTGACATTTCTTCACTTGGCAGCTACTTGAAAGCAGGCAAGATCAAAATTCTTGCTGTTACTTCCCCTGAACGTCTAGGTGGAGATTTCGCAGATGTTCCAACTATGAAAGAGCTAGGTTTGGATGCTGAGTTCTTGATCTGGCGCGGCGTATTTGGACCAAAAGAAATGACTGATAAAGAACTTGCTTACTGGGACAAAACGCTTAAATCTCTTTCCGAAAACGAAGCTTGGACGAAAGAACTTACTGCAAACGACTGGGCAAGCGAGTACAAAAATTCAGCTGACTTCTCAGCTTACCTAGCTGAGCAAGAAAAAGATGTTCAAGAATTGCTTACAGCTCTAGGCATGCAAAAGTAAAAATAAGCATAGTGCCTTGAGGAGAGGGCCTTGTTCTCTCCTCTTCTTTATCCTTAAGGAGGTGTCACTTATGAATAAGACTTTCGATCGATATGCTAGCTTTGTCTTCTTACTTCTCGGAATCGGATTCATGTGGCAGAGCGCGGAGATCAGCTCCTCCGCCTACGGAAGCTCAGTTGGTCCAAATATTTTCCCATTTGGACTTGGGCTTGCGCTAGTACTGCTTAGCATTCGGTTGTTTTATGAGGTGCTGAAATCCAAAGCTCCTAGCAAAGAAAAAGCTAATTTGGATTACAAACGGTTTTTCATTATTTTTGGTGCAGCTTTCCTCTATGCCTTCTTCCTTGAATTCATCGGTTACATTATAGGTACGTTCCTTTTCCTATTAATCGGATTCCAGGTAATCGAAAAAGGGAAAATGCTGCGGTCTATCATTATTGCCGGCTTATTCTCTGCTGGTGTATACGTTATATTTGTCGTTTTACTTGAAGGCACAATGCCAGGCTTCCCGTCTTGGCTATCATGAGTGTGGGAGGAACTTGAATGAGCATCTTGGATTATTTAGCAGACGGTTTCGCCACAGCCTTTCAATGGCATAATCTCCTTTTTGCCTTAATTGGTGTAATCATTGGCACTTCCGTTGGCGTTCTACCTGGTATCGGTCCTATGAGCGGTGTCGCTCTATTGATTCCGGTTACAGCTTCTATGACAGGCGGGTTGCCCGCAGAGGCAGCTGCAACAAGCTCCATCATTTTGCTTGCTGGTGTATATTATGGCGCTATGTACGGAGGTTCAACGACCTCAATCTTACTCAATACCCCCGGGGAATCATCATCAGTTGTGACCACCCTCGATGGTTATCAAATGGCGAAACAAGGTCGTGCTGGAGCAGCATTGTCCATTTCCGCAATCGGTTCGTTTGCAGCAGGACTATTTTCCCTTGTTGCCCTTATCGCACTTGCTCAGCCGTTATCGGAACTTGCGATCAGGTTCGGACCGGCAGACTACTTTTCTCTAATGTTGCTTGGACTTTGCGCAGTTAGCGGTCTAGCAGGCAAATCCATTACGAAAGCATTAATTATGACCGTATTTGGTTTATTGCTCGCTACAATTGGCATGGATACTGTATCGGGTGTAGCCAGATTTACATTCGATATTCCTATACTCTACTCCGGTTTAGAATTTCTAACGATTGCTGTTGGTCTATTCGCTCTCGGTGAAGTATTCAAAACAATTCTTGAAAAAGACTATTCAGCAGGCCCTACTGCAAAGATCGGACGTATTCTTCCAACTAAAAAGGATCTTAAGGACAGCGCAGCTCCAATTGCTCGTGGTTCCGTTCTTGGTTTCTTTATCGGTATATTACCTGGTGCTGGTGCAACGCTAGCTTCCTTCTTCAGCTACATTTTGGAGAAAAAAATAAGCAAAAACCCTGAATCCTTCGGAAAAGGCAACATTGCAGGTGTTGCTGCACCAGAATCAGCTAATAACGCTGCATCTGGCGGTGCGATGATTCCACTTCTTACACTTGGTATTCCTGGTTCGGGTACAACGGCTATTCTAATGGGTGCCCTAATTATGTACAACGTTCAGCCAGGTCCCTTGTTATTCGAAGAGCATCCACAAGTTGCATGGGGATTGATTGCAAGTATGCTAATCGGTAACCTGTTGTTGCTCATATTGAATATGCCGCTTGTAAAAGTGTTTGCAAAAATTATTCAAACACCACCAAAGTATTTGATTCCGATTATTGTTGCTATTTCTATCTTTGGTGTTTACGCAGTTCAAGCACAAATCTTTGACTTGATGCTAATGCTAGGTTGCGGAGTTGCAGGTTTCTTGTTAGCTCGTAATGATTATCCGCTTGCTCCGTTAGTCCTTGGCCTTGTACTTGGTCCAATGATCGAAAACAATATGCGCAGAGCGCTTACAATTTCTAATGGCGACTTTATGATATTCCTGCAGAAGCCAATGTCACTAACTTTTTTAATTATTGCTGTTCTATGGATTACAGTACCGATTCTTATTAAAAGAAAAGGTAAAGAAGTTATTGTTAACGACGAAGGCTAAACGCAACCTATTCCGTATATGTAATGGAGGCAGCCATGAATTCTAACAAACTGGGCGGTAAAAGTATTATCGCAAGGATCGAAATGGATACGAACGAGGCAAACTTCGGTCAAGTTGCTTCCGCTATATTCGAAGCAGGTGGAGATATTGTAGCCATCGACGTTATTCAAACCAGCAAACATATAACCGTCCGTGATGTTACGATCACAGTTGTTGATACCGTTGATATTGATATCATTACCGAAAGAATTCGCAGCATGTCAGGCATTCGCTTAGTCAACCTATCAGACCGTACCTTTTTGTTACATTTAGGCGGTAAGATCGAAACGAAGCTGAAAGCCCCAATTCAAAACCGTGATGACCTATCACGTGTGTACACACCAGATGTTGCGCGCGTATGTATGGCTATTCACGAAGAGCCTCGTAAAGCTTTTACATTAACTGTTAAACGCAATACGGTCGCTGTTATATCTGATGGCAGCGCAGTTCTCGGGCTAGGCAATATTGGTCCGTATGCTGCTATGCCAGTAATGGAAGGAAAGTCGATGCTGTTCAAGCAATTAGCAGATGTTGACTCCTTCCCAATCTGCTTGGACACACAGGATACAGAAAGTATCATCGCTACTATTAAAGCGATAGCTCCTGCATTCGGCGGAATCAACCTTGAGGATATTTCCTCACCGCGTTGCTTCGAGATTGAAGAAAGACTTCGGGAAGAGCTTGATATTCCGGTATTCCATGATGACCAACATGGCACAGCTGTTGTTGTATACGCCGCCTTGATTAATGCACTGAAAGTCGTAGGGAAATCCCTTCCCGACATAAAAGTTGTATTCTGTGGAATTGGCGCAGCTGGTATAGCTTGCAGCAGAATTTTATTGTCCGCAGGAGTAAAAAACATTATCGGTGTTGATCGTCACGGAGCACTCTCCGCAGATGTCACTTATGATAATAAGATGTGGAACTGGTACGCTCAGAATACGAATCCTGAACGCATTCAAGGATCGTTACAAGAACTTATTCAAGGAGCAGATGTGTTCATCGGGCTCTCGGCTGGCGGGTTGTTGAAGCGTAAAGATGTAGAGTCCATGGCAGATCAACCAATTGTATTCGCAATGGCTAACCCAACACCTGAAATTCAACCAGATGAAGTTGAAGATATTGTTGGTCTTATCGCAACTGGTCGCTCAGATTATCCGAACCAAATTAACAACGTATTATGTTTCCCAGGCATCTTCCGTGGGGCTCTGGATTGCAGAGCTACCGAAATTAATGAAGAAATGAAGCTGGCAGCAGCTGAAGCGATTGCATCTGCTATCTCCGATGATGAGCGAAGCAAACATTATATTATTCCTAGTGTGTTCAACCAGCAAGTCGTAGCCGGCATAAGAGATCTGGTAATCAAAGCTGCGATACGAACAGGGGTAGCACGTAGAATTCCAAGAGAGTTCAGATAACAGGAATATTCCATAACTGAAACGGAGGATTATTTTATGGGCAGCGGTATTCGAGCTATTGTGGATATTAACATGAAGGCTAATGAATTTTCTTCCAGCATCGTTCTTGTCGTTAGCCCAGACCATTTCATCGATGCAAAGAGCATTCTTGGTCTGAGCATGACCTTGTATCAAAATCAAGAGTATCGCCTTTATGTGCATGGCCCTGATGAGGTTGAAGCAAAAGCAGCTTTGCTTGAGGTGTTTGCCAAACATAATCTACAAGTAGTTTTGCACAAAGAATAAACTAATCTTCTTATTACAGGGAGAGCCTGCCGAACTCGGTTCAGCAGGCTCTCCCTTTTTGTTGTACCCTTTTATTAAAAGTAAGTGGTGCTACATTGTCCTTGCTTTCCCTACATTGCCTGATACTTGGCGTATGTGAAATGAAAATCCAGCAATACTAGCCGCAATGAGCAACTGTGCACTAAAATATGTCGCCATAATCCAAATGCCGGAATTCGCGACTGGTGTAGCAAATTTGTTCCATGCCAAGATTGAGTCCGAGACGACAAATAGTGCTGCTCCAATACCAGCTAATACATTTCCGCTCATTATTGCTGTCCAGCACATTGCCGCGATAACGATAATGTACACAAGAACCGGAATCCATAATCCACTATTATTGCTGTCTTCAATAATATATCCATGAAGCTGACTGCCAAGTACAAATGAATAGGTGACGATTGGAATGACTGATAACCTCGTCAGCCATGAAGCTTTCATGTGCTTCAACATCGCTATCGTATAGAACACATGGCCAATGAGGAACGAAGCAAGTCCAAACGTAAACCATTCATCATCTGGCATCAGCAAGAATGTATCTCCACCAATACTAAAAACAAGTCCAGTCACAATTAGACCTTTATAGGTTATTGGAGCTTCTGACTTAGGTGTGCTTACTGCTAAAACAATAATAAGAATCATTGGGACAAGCTTGAAAATCCAGTGAAGCAGCTCACTATCGAGAGATAACGTCGCCAGATGAACTGACCCTGTCACGATAATAAGTGCTATCAACCACTTTGACAAAACAATTCCTCCTCCATCTCTTAGCTCTTTCGATGCTAGTCTAATCTCTACTAATATATCGAGTATACCTAATACCATTAATTAATGATAGCGTTTTCACGTTGCTGTTGGCAAACAATGAAAATACCCCTGTACTGAGATTATTCCAATAATCTCAACCCATGGGGCATATTTTTAGGGAGCTAAAGCATCCTCTGTATTGGGATCACTATAGGTAATTTTATACCCACTTAAGCTAGAGACATAACCTTTGATCTTCTATACGCAGACACTATTCTGGAACAAACGGATTATCTACTTTTGTCTTATGCTCCATTAGTTCGGTAATGGTAACTAAGCGATAACCTTGATCGTAAAGAGCAGGCAATATTCTCTCAAGTGCTCGCACCGTTTGTGTCGACCCGTTAACATTATCATGCATCAATATAATGTCTCCATTACGGGCATTCTTCAGTACTTTGTTAACGATACGATCCACACCAGGTGTGTTCCAATCCTGTGTATCCTGATGCCATGACCACATAATAACCGTGTATCCATTCTCGCGAGCAACATTAATAACTGTATCATTATAGTAACCGCCAGGAGGTCTAAACCATTTCGTATGTTGCCCTGTCAGCTCCGTTATCTTTTTTTGTGTATCGATGATTTCATTCGCTATTACCGATTTACCTATTCTTCTTGTAAAAAAGACATGATTATATGTATGGTTCGCAACTTCATGTCCTTCAAGCGCTTCACGCTTAATAATCTCTGCATATTTATCCATACGATTACCCACTACAAAAAAAGTCGCTTTCGCATCATATTGCTTTAATAAATCCAGTATTTGAGGTGTTGTATTCGCATTAGGACCATCATCGAACGTAAGAGCAATCAGCTTGTCATCCATGGGTACTTCCCATACAACTTCTTTGCGAGCTTCATAATAACTTCTATCATGTTTCTCAGGCTGCTGGGAAAATCCTGTCATGAGAACAAAACTGGTCAAACAGACTATCCCCTTCAAAAGCTGATTCATATCGTGCTCCCCTCAGCGAGTTTTAAGTAGTGTGCTCAAATGAGGGGCTGCTAATGTATTCATTGCTCAAAACAATATAAGAATTGTGACTTTACCCATCTTATATACGTAAAGCGCTAGTGACTAAGCGATTTAAAGTAGCTATATATCTGGTCTAGTTTCTTATCATGTTTACCTTTTGGACTCTCCATATTGCCGAACTCGAAAAACTTCACTTTTTTGATCCCCACATAGTTAAATAACGCCTTTCTCATAAGCACCTTATGCGAATTATTGAGCCAATATAGTGGATACAGTGTCGGTCCCTTCATTGAAGAAATACAAACAACCGACTTTCCTTTCAGCAGTCCCACAGGCAACATCTTGCCGACCTCGCGATATGCAAAATTTGACGAAAACATTTGATCAATATAACCCATTAGCATAGCAGGAGGACGGCCCCACCAAATTGGATATACGAACACCAATTGATCTGCCCATAGTAGCTGTTCGCGATATTTCTCTAACTTGGGATCACGGTGCATATCTCTTCTACGTTTATTTTCATTAAAAACGAGTACAGGATCAAATCCCTCCTCATACAAATCGAGCACTTTTATATCCTTTATTTGCGGATTTTCTTTGCTGCCCTGAATGACCTTTTGCAAAAATGAATAGCTTAGGCTTTTGTGATTTGGATGTGTATAAATGATTAATGTTTTCATAACTTCCACCTCTTTAGTTGTCATATGATAACTAAAGAGTACCACTGCATTATTTAGTTGTCAAATGATAATTGTTTTATGATAATTAATTTGCTATTGTTCAATTAAGAGGTGTTTGCTGTGGACAACAAAAAAGAGCTTTTCCAAAAATTTATAGCTTTAACGACTTCCGTACATCAAGTTACTTATGATTTCACAAAAGATATTAAATACGATGACATTACTCCACTTCAATATCGCATTCTTGAATACATGGCTGTAAGTCAGCCTTCAACCCTTAGTGAAATTAGTCTGTGTATGCATATGTCCATGCCTAACACTAGCCGAGAGATCAAGAAGCTGAGTGAAAAGCAGCTTATCGAAAAATTTGATGCAGCCGATGACAAGCGCAAACAATATATTCAATTATCCAAAAAGGGACAAGCGTTAATGGATGACGCCTTCCTGCATATTGAAACACTCTTTCTGGAGCGTATTAATACTGCCAGTGAAGAGGACCTAGAACAGCTAAGTAAGGCGATAGATATCCTTCAGGCTAAAGTATTTTTTTGAACCATATGAACAAATAAGCCAACACCCCTCACAAATGCGGAGGTGTTGGCTTATTTACTCTATCGCTTAATCAGCTTTATTACTCGTTGAGAGAGCTCTTAACGGTATAAAAAATGAATCCTCTACTTCATCAGCCGGAAGAGGTTTACTATAATAATATCCTTGAATTTTTTTGCAATCGTAGTCAGTAAGAATATCGAGCTGTTCCTTCGTTTCAATTCCCTCAGCAACAACATCCATACTAAGATGCTGAGCCATCGAAATAATCGTCGCTACGATTGCCCTATCATTTGTATTCTCAGCGATATCGCGGATAAAGGAGCGATCAATCTTCAGTTTATGAATGGGAAGCAGCTTTAAATAACTTAGCGAGCTATATCCCGTACCGAAATCATCCAAGCTTATCCGCACGCCGAAGTCCGTTAATTCATTCAGAATACCGCTGGACACCGTCGCGTCCATCATCATACTTTCCGTAATTTCCAACTCCAAATAATGAGGCTCAAGTCCTGATTCCTCTAGTATGTTCTTAATGAAAACAATCAAATCGGGCTGATGGAATTGTTGTGAGGACAGATTCACCGAAATCGGAATAAGCGGTCCACCTGCTTCATGCCATTCCTTCATCTGACGACAAGCTTCACGAAGTACATAGCTGCCAAGCTCAAAGATCATTCCTGTCTCTTCAGCTATAGGAATAAATGCAGCTGGTGAAATGATGCCCTTCGTCGGATGTTTCCAGCGAACTAACGCTTCTATTCCAATCATTTGGCTATCTCCAGCGCGAATTTGCGGCTGATAATGAAGAAATAACTGATCTCCTGTAATCGCTCGGCGAAGATCGCTTTCAAGCTCAATTTTTTGCTGTAGCTGCTCGTTTAGTTCGCTTGAATAAAAGTGATAACCGTTTTTCCCGTTTTTCTTCACCTCGTACATAGCTGTATCTGCATTTTTAAGCAATTGCACTGCGTCTTCCCCATCTTCTGGGTGAATTGCGATACCGATACTCGCAGTAACGAAGAAATCATTATCTTTCAAGCGATACGGAGATGCAATCACTTTTATAATCTGCTCCGCAATTCCCGCAATTTCTCTATGATCATAACAGCCATCACAAATGACTGTGAACTCGTCACCACCCATGCGGGCCAAAGTGACCTTGCTACCTGCTAATTTCTGCACTAGTCGTCTGCTTACTTCCTGTAAAAATAAGTCTCCATATGTATGCCCAAGGGAATCATTAATGATTTTGAAACGATCGATATCGATGACAAGAACTGCAAATCTCCCGCTTTTACTTTCGATCTTCCGGGCTAGCACTTGATTGAACATTCGACGGTTAGGCATACCAGTAAGTTCATCATGAAACGCTTGATGCTGGATTTTCTCCTTACCTATCTTCTCTTCTGTGATGTCCCTAGCTATGATGTAATTACCTACTACTTGTCCATTCACTTCCACAGGCACATTAATGACACTGAGATCAACTCTATGTCCATTTCGATGAGTGATTGCTGTTTCATAACTCTGCATTTCACCACCTAGAGACTTCAGAAACATCTCCCTCGTTCTCTCCCGCTCTTCCTCTACGATGAATCGAGTCACCTCAATAATGCTCTGGGAATGAAACCATTCGTTAGGCAGCCCTGTAAGCTTGGACATTGCTTGGTTGAAGCCAATAATCTGAGATTGCAGATTGACGGTAATAATTCCATCCTTATTATTTTCAAAAAGCGATCTATACCATTTCTCTCCAGCCAACATCTCTGATTCCTTACTTGAAAAGCGATTGGATATGTAAATACTGAACAAAGAAAAACCTAACGTAATCAAAGTGATCGCTGCAATCACATACGCTAGAAACTTCTGGTCAAGTAATACACCTACCATCTTTGATGACTTGTCTCCCAAGTGAAATTCAGAAGCCATCATGCCCGTGTAATGCATACCCGCAACAGCAGCACCCATAATTAATGCACTTAACGCCTTTTTCCACATGATGTCTCTTAAGTTTCCTGAACGGAAATAGAATGACAGCCACAAGGCAGTAATCGAGGCGACGATAGCAATAACAATGGAGAGAATAAAATAATATGGCTTATATGTGATGTCAATTTGCATTGCTGCCATACCTATATAATGCATAGCTGAGATTCCCGACGCAAGCAGTAATCCACCGCTAAGCAGTTGCTTCAGTGATAACTCAGTTCTTCCCACAATCGATAATGCAATTAAAGAAGCAACAATAACAACGACCATTGATAATGCAACAATAATAAGGTCATAGGCAACAGGGACCGATGGCGTAAACGCCAGCATACCAACAAAGTGCATGGACCAAACGCCCATACCCATCGCTACTGCACCAAAGATCAGCCAAATTAAGCGGCGTAACCCACCTGTTGTACTGATCCTCCCAACCAAATCTAGTACTGTATAAGAAGCTACTACTGCAACGATGTATGAAAATATGACCAGGACCATATCGTATGTACCGTATACATGCTCCATATGATGCTCCATCTAACTTCCTCTTCTCTATTAGCTCTACTTATGATTATCGGCTATCGTAAACCGTTCTTGTAGTAATTGACTGAGCTTTTTGAGCTTCGAAATTTCGGTATCCACCTCATCAGCTGACTTAATTAAGCCCTCGCACTTAACCGTCAGATCGCCCATTGAAGTCATGCCTTCCTCAATAACTGCTGATATTTGATTCATATCTATCGCAACTTCGGATGTCCCATTCTTGATGACATGCATTCTATCATTCATAGAGTGGATATAAGCAATTAATCCACCCATCATGACCTGTACTTGTTCAAAATCATTGCTGAACTTCTCGAAGTGCAGTTTGGATTGCACAATTAATTGCTGACCCTGCTCTACTTGCGAAGAAGATTCATTCGTTTCACGATGAATAGCAGACATAATCGTTCGAATTTCCTCAGCGGCACTACGACTCTGAACGGATAGCTTTCTAACCTCACTTGCAACAACCGCAAAGCCTGCACCATTCTCACCTGCTCTCGCTGCTTCTATCGAAGCATTCAGCGCGAGAAGATTAGTTTGATCAGCAATATCTTGAATCATTCCGCTTATGCTCTCGGCTTGAGCCGCTGAATTTTTCAAAATATGCAACGTTCCTGACACACTCTCTATAGCAGCTAACACTTGATTATTCTGTTTCTCGATCAATAACAACGTATCGTTGCTATGTGAGACTTCTTGCTCTGTACTTGCGATGTTGCTCTTTGTGTCTTCAGAAGCCTCAAGTGCACTTTGAATAGAAAGATGAATAGCTCCTAAATTATGTTCAATCGCTTCTATCGTTGATATTTGATACCCTAATCCATCAGAAACCTCGCCAAATGCGAGTCTCATTTCTCCATTTACAACTACATTAGTCGCTGACTTAGCGGATACGGCCGAAAGTCCTGAATCCATATTTTTGGACATTAACTCAACTTGTTGGACAAGCTCAGCCAGTTTATTATCCTTTTCCACCTTTTCTGATTCAAGCTGGCGAGTAATTTTTTGTTTTGAAATAATTTGAAGGATGGTTGCACTAGATGTAAGTAACAAGAAGACAGCATGAATAACTAACATCAAAAAGGGATAAGAGCTAGTTCCGAATACGAGCTCAGGAATAAAAAAGAAACCTGCAATATGTTGAACAGCGAATAACACGGTAATCATCAATATTAATCTAGTATCTTCATAATAGGCTACAGCTGCAATGACCATGAAGATAGAAAAGTGAAACTCTACTCCACCACCACTTCCGCTGATGATTGAAAAGCTGGCAAATGTAAGTGCGAGTGTATTGACCCATGGCAGCCATGCATGTACTTTGTCCTTGAAATAAAACAAATACACCCCTGACGCCCAAACAAGTAGTGAAAGTACAAGCATAATTCCTTGTGACCATAGAATAGAATCTGTTAGTTCTACTTGCACCCCGTGAGCGCCGTTCTCGTGTCGAAATGGGTCAAGCCGCATAGTTAATACATAAATTATAATATTTAAGCTTGTGGCTGCTGTCGAAAGCTTTACCATTAGCCCGTTTTTCCTGTCGATCATTGTATTAAACTTCCTCTCAAAATAGTCTAAACTTCCTATTGCACAATCCTTCCTTTTATTTTACACCATTTGTTTGAAACAATTTTGAAAATAACAAAAAATGTTTTGTACATACTCTCTTCTAGCTTAAAGAAGTACGAAAAACGATACGAACTAACAAAAGGAATCACACTGCTGGTAGTCCAGCTCGGTGATTCCTCTTGTTAATACATGTTATTTTTTCGAATAATAGATCTCCAATTTCCTTTGACAAAGATGAATTCATTTCTATTGAGAGGACTGTAATAGAATCTATGTTCCCGTAACATAATTCTGTAGTTTTTATGGGTATTATACCCATCTTATCCATAACCGTGATATGCTACTTCTAGGAGGGGATCAACGATGAATAAAGCAGCACTATTAGAAGTATTTAATAGGGAACAACGAATCGACATTGAATATCCGGGCAGTATGCGGGAAGTGGATGGACCTGTTGTACGACAAGTATCTCTTACTGGGACGAGACATTATATCACTTACTCGAATCTGAACGAGGAACAGGCAGATGCTATTATCGATGCGCAAATAGCGTATTTTAAAGCTCGCGGTGAACAATTTGAGTGGAAGTTATATGACTATGATCAGCCTACCAATTTGCAAGAGAAGCTTCGGGCAAGAGGATTCGATATAGGAGAAGCTGAGGCTTTGTTAGTTATGGAACTCCATGAAGATCATCCACTGCTTGCTGTAGACATACCTGATACGATCCGTCCCATTAGCGATGATGCTGGCATAGATGAGATTATGGCGATGGAAGAAGAAATATGGAACGAGCCGCACGATGTATTCGGAATGGGATTAAAGGCTGATCTAAAAAATGATCCTGAGAGCTTAAAGATCTATGCTGCCTATAATGCTGATGGTCGAGTAGTTAGTGCCGCATGGATGTATTTGCAAGAGGGAACGTCATTCGGAAGTTTATGGGGAGGTTCAACCTTACCGAACTATCGCGGCAAGGGACTATATACTTCACTTCTTGCAGTACGTGCACAGGAAGCTTGGAAACGGGGCTATACTTTGCTGACCGTAGATGCCAGTCCAATGAGCCGTCCGATCTTAGAAAAGCGCGGGTTCCTTTGTCTAGGCATAACGTATCCTTGCTTGTCTCCAGAGTAATCATTTCGAGGGTTCATTTCGCTGTTTCAGCAGCAGAATGAGCCCTTTTTCCACATAACACTTTAATCGAGAGTTTTCAAATTTGCTCGTTTATGAGAAACAGCACTCACTAGCAGCACTACAACTATAATAATTGAGAGATAAGGGATCTCATCTGAAGTTAAAAGTGTATAGGGAATATCAACTATATTAATACAAAAAACTGCAAAAATGAGATAGCCAAAAGCGTTCTTTTTCAATGAAAACCCTCCTTTACATATATTAAATATTGTATCATATTTAACATTTTTTTGTTTATTGTCAAAATCGATGTAGATTCGCTTAGAACCCTAAATGTCCTGTAAAGCAATGGCCATCAGCGCCGAATCTGGCTGAGATACGAAAGAGGTATGCGCTTCTTTAGTTACCATTACTTGGGGTGAACTACATAAGTCATGTGGCAATAAAATATGATCATAATGGTAGAGAAAATATGGTGTACATGATCAGCTGTGAATCCAATAGATGCAACGGAAGAATACACTGACAAAAATTAATAATCATGAAGCAAAAAAGAGTGCTGCGTGTTATCGTAGCACTCTTTTTTTGTTACGTTATAACTGCAAGTCTTCTAATTGTAAAGTGAAGACATTACATGAAAGCTACCCGAAGCAGATAACACAAATCTGTATTGGCCAGCTGGTTGACCTGTTGCTAGAATAAACGGAGCAGGAGAGCTAGGAGTATCAGGATAGTACGATTGCCCTGGATTAAGCGTTATTGTTTTACTCGTAATATATGTCGTTCCACGATACAGATCAATCTTTAGATCATCTCTATACTTTCCAGTATTAACTATAACACCATTACCAAACTTGATTGTTCCAGCTGAAAGAGTTTGAAATGGGCTAGTATAGCTAAATGCGGCAAATACAGAAGTTGAAAAGCTTAGAACAATAGCGATAATTAACGTGATTGAAATCATTGATTTTTTCATCATAACATCTCCCTCTTAATTGAAATTTATGTTGCGGTATTCTAATTGTGAATTTGAACAACTACTTGACGGATTCCTGATGCTCCCAACCAGTCGATATGTAAACGCTTACTAATTGACTGGTTGCTAAAACAAAAGTAAAACTCGTTCTTACTCTGCATATAACCATAGGGATCTCTGTTAGGTGTGTATATTACCAATTCTCAGCATAAGCCTTAACATTCCAACTTCCCGAAGCAGTAAGTACATATCTGTATTGGCCCGCAGGTTGATTTGTTGCTAGAGTAATTAAGGGAGTAGTAGTACTTCCTGGATAGAGCCATTCTCCCGGACTAAGCGTTATCGTTTTAGTCGCAACGAATGTCGTTCCGCG
This sequence comes from Paenibacillus sp. L3-i20, assembly GCF_022180385.2. Classification (GTDB taxonomy): domain Bacteria; phylum Bacillota; class Bacilli; order Paenibacillales; family Paenibacillaceae; genus Pristimantibacillus. Next base: position 2,013,119 of record NZ_BQME02000001.1, on the reverse strand, counting down.
ATACAGATCAATTTTCAGATCATCTCTGTACGTTCCAGTATTAGCTATAACTCCATGACCGAACTCAATTGATCCGCTTGAAATATAATAACTTTGACTGGAAAAGTTGTATGCGGCAAGCACCGAAGTTGAAAAACTTAAAACAATAGCGATTATGAGACCAACGGAAATCATCGACTTTTTCATCATTACACCTCCTTTCTTACATAGAAGATTAGGAACATGTGTATGAAAATATCTGTCCACAAGAGTATAAGGTCAGTTGTTCGGATAGTGAAAGGGGGAAATTTCTATTATGTTACTTTTATGGTAAGAGAAAAGTTCACTTTCTTTTTCTGGAATTTGTAATATACTACCATTATTCTTAACAAGATCGTTAGATTGCCGATGCTAAGCGATCCTCGTCGTTTAAGCAATGAACTACGATCCTTTCTATCTTCGCTGTGAAGCATAATAGCTATCTCCTAGATCGTTTCCGACCCTTGGAGATAGCCACTTTCATTATTTATGGATTAAGAGCTCTCGCCATTGCATCTATATAACTTTCACTGGCACGCTGACTTATTTCCGCTTGCGGTACGATAGATTCAAAGCTATGGAAGGCTCCGGGATACAGATGGAATTCGACGTCTACGCCCGCTTGAGCAAGACGGGTTACATATTGAATCGTCTCATCACGGAACAAATCGAGCTGTCCTACACATGTATAAGCAGGCGGTAGACCAGCTAAGCTTTTTGCCCTTGATGGCACCGCATAAGGAGATACCTCACTAGCATTGTTTTGTTCACCCAAGTACATACTCCATGCTGTCAAATTATTTGTACGGTTCCAAATTGCATTACCGGCCGTAATTTCATAACTTGATGCTGTATCATTACGATTATCGATCATCGGATAAAGCGGCATTTGGAAAATGAGGGCTGGACCGCCCTTGTCTCGCACCATTAAAGCAAGCGCTGCGGTTAAACCTCCACCCCCGCTTGCACCAGCAATAGCTAAGCGAGTTAAATCGATGCCGAGTTCTTCAGCTTCGTTCGCCATCCATGTCAGTGCAGCATAACAATCCTCGATCGCAGCTGGATAGGGATGCTCAGGAGCAAGTCGATAATCGACCGACACAACAACGCAATTGGCCGCTTGTACAAAGCGTTCGCTTAAGCTGTCATCCATATCGGGATGCCCCATCACGTAACCTCCACCATGAATCCACAACATAGCTGGCAGCTTAGCTTTTGATCGATTGGCAGGTTCATAGATTTTAACCAATATTTTACCTGCTCCACCCGGAATCATCTGAATCCTTGTAGTTACTTGCTCTGACTGCTCAATAGGGGGAGTCTTTAACATCCTTCTTCCCAGTTCTAAATTCTCCTCCAATTGAAAACCAGGAAACTGTGCTAATGTTGACTTTAACTCTGGCAAAACCCGGTTTTCTATGTTCATTCTTTTCACTCCTATCATTAAATTAGATTGCATTTTCCATCTCAGCTTCCCACTTGCATATTTCTTCACGGACCCGAGGCGCTACCTCAGTTCCAAGCAGCTCAATTGCTCTCATCACCTGATCATGCGGCATCGTGCTTAAAGGCACGTACATCATAAAGCGTGTAACACCTACATTTTTGCGAAGATGAATGATCTTCTGGGCAACCGTTTCCGGATCACCTACATACAAGGCACCATCAAAGCTGCGAGCAGCATCAAAGCTGGAACGATCATAATGCGCCCAGCCCCGCTCCTTGCCGAGCTTATTCATGCCATATTGAGTAGAAGGGAAAAATGTGTCTGCTGCAAGTTCAGTATTTTCTGCAACAAATCCTATCGAGTGTGACCCTACTTTAAGATTCGATTCATCATGACCTGCGTGCGCTGCTGCTTTCTTATAGAGCTGAACGAGCGGTTCAAAATGCATCGGACTCCCACCAATGATCGCCAGCATCAGAGGTAGTCCTAGCAAACCTGCACGGATGGCAGAATCTTGATTGCCACCGCTGCCAACCCATACGGGCAAGGAATCCTGAACGGGCCGTGGATACACACCCAAATTATTAATTGCTGGGCGATGTCCGCCCTTCCAGGTTACTTTTTCGGAACTACGTATTTTGAGTAACAACTCCAGATGTTCTTCGAACAGCTCACCATAATCATTCAAATCATAACCAAATAGTGGGAACGATTCGATAAAGGAACCTCTACCTGCCATAATCTCAGCACGCCCATTGGAAAGACCATCAAGCGTCGCAAAATCTTGAAATACACGTACCGGATCAGCTGAAGAAAGAACGGTCACTGCACTGGTCAACCGAATGTTTTTCGTCTGTGCTGCCGCTGCAGCTAACACCATTGCTGGCGAAGATGCCGCATAATCTTCCCGATGATGCTCACCTACACCAAATACATCAAGTCCCACCTGATCAGCAAGGACGATCTCTTCAACAACTTCACGCAATCGTTGTGCGTGACTAATTAATTCACCTGTGTGAATATCCGGCTTTGTATCAACAAATGAAGTTATACCTATTTCCATTAGTAATCTCTCCTTCTCAATCTCTTACATTTATATACCTTTATTTCAAAACGGCAGCAGTAGCACGAACGGTCATTGCCCAAAACAGCAGTGCTAGAGCACTAACAGCTGCTCCAAGTAAACACACCCCGTGCCAGCCATAATGTGCATATATTTGGGTCGAAGCGATAGAACCAACAGCACTTCCTATGGAATAAAAAACCATATACCCAGCAGTTAGCCGACTACGCGCATCAGCACGCAATGTGAAGATCATACTTTGATTCGTGACATGTACGGCCTGAACCGCTAAATCTAGCAAAACAATCCCAATAACTAGTGCCAGTAATGACTTTTCTGTATAACTGATTAGCCACCAAGATAGTAATAATAGAGTCAACGCTACACCCGTTGTCTTCTGCCCATAACCTCGATCGGCAAGCTTGCCCGCCCTTGCTGCAGCTAACGCTCCTACAACTCCCACGAGACCAAAAGCTCCAATTGCAGTGTGAGAAAGTGATAATGGCGGTGCGCTAAGGGGTAGTACTAATGGCGTCCACAAAATACTGAAAACAGTAAAAATCAGCATCGCCAGAATCGCACGGATGCGCAATATCCGTTCTTGTGCAAACAACATAATGACCGATCTAAGTAATTGGAAATAGGATATATTTGTTACCTTACGCTCAACATTTGGCAACACTCTAAATAATGTATAAACCATAACCAACATAAGCACAGCTGAGAGCAAATATACAAAACGCCAACCAGCAAAATCGGTTATGATTCCTGAAATCGACCTTGCAAGTAGGATGCCTATTACAATTCCACTTGTGATTGTACCGACAACACGCCCTCGTTCAGCTGGTATTGCCATAGTCGAGGCGAACGCCACCAAAGTTTGAGTGACAACGGCAAGCAATCCAACCATTGCCATACCTACAAATAGCGCCGTACTAGAAGAGGCAGTCCCAACAATTACGAGTGCTATCATGGACAATGACATCTGACCAATAATGAGTTTTCGTTGGTTCAGTAAATCTCCAAGCGGCACTAGTAGCAACAACCCCACCGCATAAAAGATCTGGGTGATCGTAATTAGAATACCAATCGTTGAATGCTCTACTCCGAACTCACTAGATAGATTGTCGAGTATCGGCTGCGCAAAGTAGATATTAGCAACAGACATACCGCAAGTAACCGCAAACAATATGGTCATAAAACGAGACATGCGGATAGGATTGGATGTCGATTCCGACTCCTGTGACGAAATAGTCCTTACTACTGAATTGATAGCTATTTGTTCATCAACCTTCTCCATCTCTTACACCTCCTCTGTAAAATGGTATTATGGATTTAAATATCATACCGTTCGGTACGTTAAATCGTTTGGCTAATATAACGCAAATAAATGTGCTATGTCAACCGAAATATTCCTTTTATACTGGATATAAGTTTCACCTCTATCTTTTTGAGTTAAGCAGTGATGTTCTCCATTTGACATTGCAAACAACAAAATATAAAATAATATCATACTGATTGGTAATCAAAAGAAAAGAGTCTATACGTGGCTGAATGCATTGAACGACCAAGAAACCATTCAACGTAATGAGGGGTCTAATTATGGGACGAATCCGTGAATTTGATGAAGAAAAAGTATTGGATGCTGCTATGGAGCTATTTTGGGAGAAGGGGTATGAGGCTACCTCATTAAGCGATTTAACTTCGAGAATGGGAATCCAAAAGCCAAGCATATACTCAACATTTGGGGACAAAAAAGTATTGTTCGAAGCCGCACTGCGCAAATATACGATGTCTCGTGCCTCTCTTGTCCGAACTAGACTTCAGAGCCATCCATCTGTAAAAGAAGCATTTCGTGCTTTCTTTGAAGGGATCGTCGCTGAGGGATATACCGAAAGTCACAGCCGAGGATGCTTTTGTATCAATACAATGGTTGAGCTTGCACCCCATGATGAGAAATTTGAAGTTTTAACCAGGGAGCATCAAATGTACCTAGCCGTTATATTTCAAGAAACGATAGAACGAGGCATACAATCAGGTGAGCTCGAGAGTGGCATTAACGCGAAGGCTTTATCACAGGCACTAATTATAGCGCTTATTGGGCTAACCGTCATGATGAAATCTCGACCAGAGCGATCATTTATTAATAATTCGTTGGAGGTAACACTTACATTACTTAGATAATTGATTACTCCCCAATCTTACGAATTATAATTATTTCCCTTGAAGGCTGTCGCTTCATTACTGTCGGCAGCCTTCCTCCGTCTCAATTAGCTTCACTTTTCACTTAATACGTTTTCCCTATCCGAATCAGTCAATTTCCTTGTAGGAACTAAGTCCGCTACAGAGTCGAAATAAAACAATCGTCGATCCTTTTTCACAATTACCAACAAGACATGTATGATAAGCACTGCCCATATGGTAAGGTTCACTAAGATAAGCACTAAGGTTACTAATACATGAGTAATATAGAAAGCAGAACTCATTGGGATATCCAGCTGATTTGTTTCTCCGAGCAACGAGATCGTCAGCCACGTCAAATACAATGCAAGAAACCTCCGCCCGATATAACTCCAAAACGGTTTTTCCGAGCCCGCATTAGTAAGGCGATATCGCATAAAGTTGGTCCCAATTGTTTTCCCATTCCAACAAAGCGGTATAACGAAAAACACGATCAAATACAACATGGAGTAAAGCATATAGTCGTAAAATGTATAGGCTGGGAACAACCAAGACGTCAGAGAAAAGCTGATTCTAACAACGAGTACATCGATCCAAAGCGCTAACAGTTGCGGAATTGGGGTTACAATATCCTTTTCGAAAATGTGATGACGTTTCGATTGAATCGTTTCCTTAGAAGGGAATAGCGCAAGTACAATAGGTGCGACAGCAAATCCGGCTAACGTCCCAAGGCTGTTCAACAGTAGATCATCAACATCGAATAAACGATACGGACAGTTGTATATACCGTATATCCCTGTAACTTGGGTCACCTCGTAAAAAAGTGACAGCATAAATCCAGCTGCTAGCGCATGTTTCCAATAACGTTTGTCCCGGAAAAAGTATCGGATGTACACACCAAACGGTAACAACAACAAAAAATTAAAAGCTGCTTGCCAGAATGCACTTTGTTTAATGATTCCGATATATGTTGCTGGTTGTGACCATACGACTGCACTGTTCTTAGCAACATCAGTGACAAAGGTAAACGGCGTCAGCGAATAATACACTGTATTTGCTGACTGAAAGGAACATGTATCCCGAGTTTCTGGCAAAGGCAGCAACACTAGAAAAAGTGCCGACAACATATAAAAAATAAATGAAAACGAAATAATGGAATACCCTACACTAAAAAAGCCATATTTTCTGTAACTATATAATAGCCACGGAATAACTAAGAAAAAGCTTGCAAATATAAACACGAAAACAGCCATTTTGATTGGCAAAACGTATGTCAACATCATTTACGCTCCCTACATGTCAGTTTCTTGTTGTACGGGCTACAACACATCGAATGCTACATGGGTGGAACCCCACGTTTGGCTATCATTCCCTTCCGGTGGTTTTTTCTATGTATGAAGGTTTTCTTCCATTATTGCTTCGGCAAATGTTTTGCTTTTGCTCGGCGACTCTGTTTCTGCAAGTCATATATCCCCTGTTGATGATATTAAAGTGAATAGCACTGCCGGCAACTATTTGAAAGCTAACGGGGTAGATCCTAAAGCATACAATAGCTACGATTCGAGATTAGGAAATTTGGTTTGCTTAAGTCTCATCTTAAATGAAAAAAATGCAACGAACGAAGTCACTATTGCGACTTTCGCTCGTTGCTTTTTGTGATTTTTACTTGTACAAAACTTTCTCGACGTTGTACTTCGCTCTAAAATTATTGATGAGGTACGTTTCATAGATCTCACGATCTACGGCACTCTCATTCACATAAACCTCGATTTTCGTTACTTCGTCACGATGATTTTTCATTACAGAAACCGTATCTTCGAAATGCTTCTTGATACGTGGTCTTAGCTTTCTTGCTTTGCCGACAAACAAAAGCTCGTCCTTATCATTGTAAAACATAAAAAATCCGCCCTGTTCTCTCGTGATCAGGTGAAAGTCTGTAAAGCCATAAATATTGCTTAACTGCGGGTTTTCTTGCTTCGTTATCGTTACATCCGGTGCGGGTACTGTGATCAGAATCATGATCGTTCACTTCCTCTATTCGTATAGCTCTACATCCTATCATAATTTCCTCTTTTGTACCATTCCATTCTTACAATTACTATTACACTCTAGTAGTAACATTACGAGCAATGATTTCATCCATGAAACATTGCAGTGTACTCGTTAAATATGATTCTTTCTTTCTAATAAATATCGTCGATATTTCACGGTAAGGCTTAGGAATGTCGTATGCGTATAATGTTCCGTTAGCAATCCAATCCACAACGGCTGATTCAGGAATAATCGATAAACCTAACCCTGCAGATACACTGCCAATAATCGTGCCAAACGTGCCAAACTCCATAATTTGTTTAGGAATAATCCCCTCCGCTTTCATGAAGCTTTCCAGTCTTTCACGATATCCACAGCCTTTATTATAGAGAAGCAACGGTTTTGTTGAGAGATCCCGCACGTTAAAATCATTGGTCTTCGATACAAGCACAAGCTTCTCTTGTATAACTTCTATTCCTTCGATTAGCGGATGCATAATTGGCCCTGTCACAAATGCACCATCTAGTCTCATTTCAATAACTTCATTAAGCAAATACTCTGTCACACCTGACTTTAAGGACAATTCCACATTTGGATACTTGTTGTAATAAGCAGACAATATTTCTGGTAAAGAAATTACCGTTTCTACTATACCAATATCAAGAATTCCCGACGGATTAGATTTATCTTGAAAAGCCCGTTTCATTTCCTTAACCTTCGCTAAGATTTCTCCCGAATACTCCAAAAACCGCTTCCCCTCTGAATTCAAAATCATTCCACGCTTATGACGAAGAAATAGCTCTGTATCCAGCTCTTTCTCAAGCAACTTTATTCTTGCGGTCACATTCGATTGTACGTAATTCAGCTCGGCTGCCGCTTTGCTAATACTTCCATGTGCAGCGACTGCCCTAAATATATTTAAATCGTTTAGTTCCACTACGATTACTCCTCACATTGCACAATAAACTTAATTACTCTAGGTATCATTTTAAATGATGATAAACTCTATTTCCAATCATTTTACGGAGAGGATTCCACCTATTACTATGAATGGAGGTTATTTAATTCGCAGATTATTGGGTAAGGAGAGCCTCATGGTTAAAAAACAGCTCATTTTAGGTTCCTTGTTTTGTCTTATCGCAAGCATGTCATGGGGAGCAATGTTTCCAGTTGCACATATTGCCCTACAGAAGATTGATCCGTTTTACTTCTCATTTATTCGTTACTTTCTCGTAGGCATTATCCTCACGGTTATGCTTCTTATGAAGGAAGGGAAGTCAGCCTTCAAACTTGAAGGAAGAGGAAAGGCATTATTGTTGTTGGGCACGATGGCTTTTACAGTTTATAATATGTGCATTTTCCTAGGACAAGATCTTATGGGGGAGCCTGGAACTGTCGCCGCTTCTATTATGGAAGTTATGATGCCGATGATATCTATTATGATCCTATGGATTACGAAAAAAACGATGCCGAAAAAATATATGCTCACAAGTGTTGTGATCGCATTGATCGGTGCATTTCTTGTTATTACGAATGGGAAACTAACTTTTTTCACTACGGCAAGTCAGAATCTGTTTCCATTGTTCTTACTATTCGTAGGTGTTGTAGGCTGGGTTATTTATTCGATGGGCGGAGCTCAATTTAAGGAATGGTCGATTTTGCGCTATTCCACATTAACTTGCCTGCTCGGCAGCGTCGTATCACTTGTTATCGTAGCTGTGCTTTCCATAACTGGATTAGTGCCAGTTCCTACTATTGAAACGGTACTATCCATTAAATATGAAATGGCCTTTATGGTTTTGTTGCCTGGTCTTGCTGCTCTGTTGTGCTGGAATGCAGGCATCAAATTGTTATCGCCGCTAAACGGCATATTGTTCATTAACTTCGTACCTATTACGACGTTTATCGTGATGGCATTCCAAGGTTATCAAATCAGCATTTATGAAATAGCTGGTACGTTACTCGTCATCTTTGCACTATTAAGAAACAATGTGTACCAACGAGGTTCCATGACAAAAACCTCTGCTATAGGTAAGGCACAACTTAATCAAACATAACGAATCTATCGGGGCTGTCTCATTTGGTGTATTTAAACCAACGAGGCAGCCCCGTTGCGATTTAAACAAAATTACGGTCAATTGTCCTACCAGTAACATTACTTTAGCGTTATAATCATCAAAGTAAGTAAAGCACGACGTGCTCTTAATCATCAAGAACGTAGCATCGTGTAAAAGGAGAATAGCTGCATGAAGAAGGAAAGCATCTGGGGACCAAACTATCGGGCATTAACAATTGGCATTATTCTTGTTGTTACAGCTGCCGCTTTTGAAGGATTGGCTGTTACAACCATTGCACCAGCACTGGCGGAAGAATTAAATGGCGAGCATCTTTATGGATGGGTATTCAGCACGTATTTGCTTGCTCAACTTATCGGAACGGTTATTACAGGTCAGCTGGTAGATCGGGGCGGAGCCGCTAAGCCATTTATCATATCTTTAATCATCTTTGGCCTAGGCATTTTGCTTGCTGCAATTTCAAACAACATGATCGTATTCATTATTAGTCGATTCCTGCAAGGTTATGGTGCGGGAGCTATAGTGAACTGTGTGTATACGGCAATAACACTTCGATTTAATGATTCATTGCGTCCGCAAATTCTTGCTGTATTTTCAAGCGCATATATATTGCCGGGACTAATCGGCCCTTATGTCGCTGGTGTTATTGCGGAGCAATTAGATTGGCGTTATGTATTTTGGCTAATACTGCCGTTTGTGTTCATAGCGGCGTTCTTAACAACTCCCTCCTTCCGAGGAATGAATACAACGATAAAAGGGAAGCAAAAGCTCCGTATATTTCCTCCAATTCTACTGGCAGTTGGGACAGGCATTATGATTACTGGTCTTGGCATGATGCCGCATATTTATGGCATAGCACTTGCTGTTGTAGGTCTTATAACGTTAGCTATTCCACTTCGTCAGCTCATACCTGCAGGAACTTTCACAGCACGTTCAGGCATCCCTGCAATAGTTGCCTCCCGCGGACTGTTTGTAGCGGCGTATATTGGGACACAAACTTATCTTGTTCTTGCACTTACAAAGATTTTAGGTTTTACAGCAGATACGGCTGGACTTGCTGTTGCAACAGCTTCCATTAGCTGGTCTATAGCAGCGAACCTTCAAGCTCAGCGTGATCGAAGAGACAATGGCGCAGGACGCAAACGACGGGTACTTGTCGGCCTCTCATTCATGCTTATTGGAGTAAGTGGAGCAATCCCGCTCACCTTTATATCAGATACAACGACAGCACTCAGCATAGCTATCGTGAGTCAGGTCATTGTTGGCTTCGGAATTGGACTAGCTCACCCAACAAGCGCTGCTCTCGCCTTTTCCTACTCAAAGGCAGGCGAAGAAGGCAAAGTATCTGCTGATCTTGCAGTGGCAGATACGTTCACCCCAGCGATTAGTATCGGCGTTGCAGGTGCACTAATTACGATAACGGAAACGACGGGATCATCAACGGAGTTAGGCATTACCATCTCCTTAGCAATACAATTGCTGCTCGTTGTCACAAGTCTCGTCGCAGCTATGAAGTTGTCAAAGCAAAACTTGAAAGCTAACTAAAGAACAAGCTTATAAGTTCACTCGGAATATGCATGTAAAAGGAAAGAGGATCGCCTCAGCAGGCGATCCTCTTCTTTATGTATTCGTTATAGTCTCGTGAGCCTCTTAATGGTCTCATGGGCAATTCACGTACCTTCGTCGACTGCTATTACGTTTTAAAGTGAATGAACGTTATCTAGTATTCGAGACTTACATAAACGATAGATGCATGTTTTCTTTGCTTTTCTTGAAGACGCACCTAATGATTCCCCCAATGAGAATAATCGATAAAATCGAAATCGTTACTGGCGCAAATGTTAGAAACGTCAAAAACGGTGTTAAAGCAAAATTACCATTTATTTTACTAGCAACACTATTTCAATAAGTATTCAATTGCAGGATATGAGATCACGTTTCGGTCTCTGTATGTTGAAGCGATCATGTCACTATTGATACTTAAAAATCCATTTTGCAATAAGACAGGTTTGAAGCCTCTTTCGGTCGCCCCATTGTATGTAAATAAGACGCAATATTCCGCTGCAAACCCAGAAATAATGAGCAACTCTACACCATGACTTTTTAATAGTTGTTCCAGTTCCGTCTGCCAAAAAGCATTCGAAAATTTCTTTGACACTTTAAGGTCTGTATCTGCAATATGAACCTCAGGAATAATATTATACTTATCTTTAGTGGCGTCATTCATACCCTCAATATCTTGAATATGAACGACAACATGTTCCTTAGTCCTCAATAACTTAGAAACATAATTGATATACTGACATGCTTTGTTAATCTCTGTTTTGTCGACTCTATCTTGTACATGGATCGTTTGCAAATCGATAATGAGAAATCCTATTTTCATAAAAAATCTCCTCTACAATGATATTTATCGACTGGACTTATAGGTCGAGCTTAAGCCTTATCATATCCATACATTGAATACCGTTTTCGTATATTTCTTCATCATAATTAGCAATGAAGTAGTTCTCCCATATTTCAAATATGCGATATCCAGAGCGCTGGTAGAGAGCCAATTGAGGCAAGCTCGAATTACCTGTTCCTATTTCGATTCTCTTAACCTTCTGATCTATTCCGAACTGCTTCGCTCTAAGCAGCAACTTCTTCCCTATTCCCTTTCCCTGCCACTCTTCCCTAACCGCCACATTAATAACTTCAAGCGTGTCGGGATCCTTCCGAATAATAACAATAATCCCTACAACAACATCCTCAATTTCAGCAATAAAGGATTCACCTTCACGCAAATAATTGATGACTTTCTGTTCAGAAGGATCAGCCAAGAGCAACAAATCCATTGGTGCTTCATCTATTGATTGTAATGGTTTAATAGTAACTTCCATGCTGTACACATCCTCTTTGCTGATCATAATTTTTCAAATCATCTTCCAATTTTCTATATTATTCTGCGACAGTCTCTGTTATCTCTGGCTTAATGAGCCCTTTTCTAATGACGTTCGCCGAAATAGGCTGTAACCCCATTTCTCTCGACCATATCGAAAGCTGTCCAATATGATGGATCTCATGAGCGATAATATGGCGCATAATAACACCCCATGCTTCTACTTCAGCACTGCCATCCTCACGGGGATTGATTAAAGGACGCTTCTCCATGCTGTCATTCCATGCAAGAACAAATTCCTCTACCTCTATATGGAATTGTTTATCTAATTGCTTGATCTTTTCTAACGTATTATATTCGTCAAAGTTTTCCTGATAGTCTGTTTTTCCTTGCAATACACGGATCCAACTCCATTCCACATCAATGATGTGAAAAAGCGTCTGCAATATGCCCTGAGCTCCGCCTGTACGTTTGCGAACTAACTCTTCATATGGTACTTTCTCACACCATTGGTACCACTCTTCTCTTACCATCCAGTTGTATCGAAAAAACGTTTGCAAATTGCTTCCTCCTTGTGTCCGTATTCTATTCCAAAATTTCTTTTAATTGCTCGATCCCTTGTTTGTTTGGCCTTGTTTTTCAGATATTGCTTTATGAAGTTCCCTACATTCAAATAATCAATCATAATACTAAACGGCTACGCATTCATAATCATAGGGAATCTTTAATTCTAATTAATTTTTATTAACCGCATCGTTCTATTTATGTGGAATTTAAAGTTCCTTCCATCCGATCGCTATACTATTTAATTTCTCAGCGCCAATTTGAGTTATTTTATTCGCGATGATGACCCCACCCATTCTTTCATAGAAACTTTGAGCGGAATTGCCCTCCAATACCCAAGTCATTATAGATCGATAATTCGCTAACTTTAATCCTTTAATTAGTGTATTTAAAAGCAATCGTCCATATCCTATTCCCTGAAACTCTTCCAATAGATATAGAGCAAATAATTCTGCATCGTAATCCAAATCAACTTCACGATTTTAGAAAGTGAAATATATTTAGACCCAAAATCATGATTATAAAAAAAGAAAAAAATGACATAAAAATGACTCGTTGTATACCATGCTTTTCTAAATTTTTTTCTGCTCTTTCCCTAGTTATAAAATAATAGAGCACTACCATTAAAAACAGAGGGCGTAGTAATTCGCTAGAAAATCCAGTTTCGTAGAACAAGTTGCTTATTAATAACAACAATGCACTGATCCCTAGAGAAAATGCTACATAATCAAATTTTTTTACGAATAAAACGGAAGAAAATCTCATATGGCACCTGCTTTTTTTAGCTTAATAATGGGTTTCATAGCAATATACTTTCGTCGAAAGGAGCCCTATATCCTTCTAGTTGAAACAAAAAATACCACTACTCTGCAACCTCTACAAGATCATTTCTAATGACTTCGCAATAGACTATCCAAAAATATATTTTTTTCGCAAGCATAAAAGTTTAAGCGCTTACACTTTTGTGTTGACATCCAATTATGGGAAACTTACAATACTGCTATACACAAGCTAGCCTACTGAATTCGTTGAAGTTATACGAATAAACTTTGAAGAAGAAGGGCAGTGATTTACAATGAAGCTTCACACAGCTAACGGACCATTTTCAATTGTTAAACTAACGATTGTTATAACGGTCATCTTGGCACTAATGATGATTACTTTGCAGCCCGTACACGCTCAATCAGGCAAATCCGGTAATACGCAGAAACCTCTAAGACCATTCCCTCAGCACATGGCTCCAGTCAAAAACACGATTAAACCAAACCATGTTACTCAAAGTCAAATGGATAAAGAAGTTGGCCTTCTCTACAATGAATGGAAGAAAAAATATTTACGTGCGAATCCATACGACGCCAAGCAATATTATGTCTGGTACAATGATGGCGGCTGGAATGGGGATGCTGTTACGGTGTCCGAAGCTCATGGATACGGTATGATCATAACTGCGATTATGGCAGGTCATGATCCAAAGGCAAAAACGATTTACGATGGCATGTATAGTTTCTTCCGTGCTCATCCGAGCGCGCTTGATCCTGACTTGATGGCGTGGCAGCAAGCTGACCGAGGCGGCAAAATTATTAATGTGAACGGTACAGATTCAGCAACTGACGGTGACATGGACATTGCATATTCTTTGTTACTCGCTGATAAACAGTGGGGGAGCAATGGTGCGATCAATTACAAGGCAGAAGCAATTAAAGTAATCAACGCCATAATGGAAAATGAAGTACATCCCAAAGACTTTCATCTCCAGCTAGGAGATTGGGTCAAAGTATCGGATAACGTGCCAAGTTTCGCTCCAGCATCCCGTCCTTCGGATTTTATGCTTCAACATATGAAAGAATTCGGCAAAGCAACAGGAGATGAGCGCTGGACTAAAGTTGTCGACAACACTTACGGCATTATTACTAACATTCATAAGAAGTACAGTCCAAAAACAGGCCTAATGCCTGATTTCGTCTATAAAGACGCAAAAGATGGAACGTATAAGCCGGTTGATCAATTCAAATGGCCAACAGAAGACGGCTACTTCCTAGAATCGGAGTTTGATGGTGCGCACAATTATAACTCTTGCCGTACACCATGGCGAATTGCAACTGATTATTTGCTAACTGGCGATGCTCGGGCTCATGATCAACTAACTTCGCTTAACACATATCTAAAAGCTAAACATAAGACACCTGCTGAAATATGGTCAGGTTATACGCTAGACGGCAAGAAGAAGCTTAGTGAGTGGGACGGCGGAATCGACTTTACTGCACCATTCATGGTTAGTGCTACGATTGATTCCAGCAACCAGCAATGGCTGAATGATCTTTGGGACTATCATACCGATGCAGTAAATCCGACCGCTGTAGAATGGAAATATTACTATGGCAACACGATCAGACTTCTTAGCATGATCGTTGTTTCTGGCAATTGGTGGTCACCAACTGGAGTGGCATCCACAGATATAGCTGGACATTCAGCCGAAAAAGAAATTGTTGCTGCACTATCAGAAGGAGTTATTAACGGCTACCCGGATGGTACGATTAAGCCGGATGAAACTATTAACCGTGCTGAGTTCATCGTGATGATTGCTAAGAAATTAAAACTAGAAGGTGCTGGTTCTGAGCTTACGTTTATGGATGCACGGAAAATCCCTTCATGGGCAAAGCAATCGGTCGCTCAAGTCTCTCAATCAGGCCTGTTAAGCAAAGTAGCTATTGATCTTTTTCACCCTAAAGCAGACATAACGCAAGGAGAAGTTGCAACTATTTTGGAAGCTGCTGGACACAAGCTAGAGGAAGTAAGTTCTGATACATTCGATAGCGAAGCTAGCATAACTAGGGCGAAAGCCATTTCTGTCTTGGTTGGCTTAGAGGATAAACAATAGTATATAACTTCATACTTCTTGATGACCGTGGACTGCCAACTTGTTACCAAATGTGATATGTTTGTATGAGAAGCGGTTATTTTTCAAGGAGAGTAGCGAAGATGAAGGTTAGTATCTTTGATGTAGCACGTAAATCTGGACTGTCTGTTGTAACGGTATCTAGAGTTATCAATAACGCTGGAACGGTTCGAGAGAAAAATCGAGCTAAAGTGCTGCAAGCGATGCAGGCACTTAACTATCATCCCAATGCGGCAGCAAGAAGTCTTGCTAGAGGGAAAACGGGAGTCATCGGGATAACCATCGCTACATTGAATGACTCCTTCCTTGATGCCGTAGTAAAAGAAATTAACGATAGAATGAAAGCACATAACTACTTGCTTGCCTTGTTCATCTCAGATGATGAAGAGTCGGATCTCCATCATGCCATCTTCCAAGAGGATCGAGTCGATGGAATGATACTCCTGTCTCCTATTCACGAGGTGCGCTATGTAGAAGCACTGATGCGTAAACAAATTCCCTTTATTATGATAGATAATCAACAGGAAGATATCGTTGCTCCATCTGTCCGGGTTGATAATTTTCAAGGGGGATATTGGGCGACTAAACATTTAATCGATCTCGGGCATACGGATATTGCGCATATAAGCGGATCAACCCCGTTTCTTAGCAGTAAGGAGCGAGTTGCTGGATATATACAGGCAATGACTGAGGCTAATCTTCACACAAGAGTAGTACCTGGACAATTCACAATCGAATCAGGATATGAAATCGGAGAACAATGGGTACACTCGGCTACTGTGCCTACAGCTGTGTTCGCTGGCGATGATATGATGGCGTATGGCGTGATGGATGCGTTCAAAAACAATGGACTGCGCATCCCAACAGATGTATCTGTAGTCGGCTATGATGATCAGCTGTTCGCCACCCAACTTCGTCCGCAGCTTACGACAATTAGGCAGCCCGTTGAGCAAATTGGTGGCAATGCCATTGAGCTACTGCTGCGTTGCATAGAAGATCCTGAGAGTCATATGTCTTCAAAGCCTATAAAACTGCAACCAGAGCTATTAATAAGGCAGTCGACTTGCCCGCCAATCCATGCAAGACAAAAGTGAAATAATTTGAACCAGCTAATTATAATTAAGGCAGAATCAGCGGATGCTGGCTCTGCCTTCTTTTTGTTCATCTATTTATTTCGCAGAAGAATGTACGATTTCACGAACCAGCTTAGGAAACCATTCTTGTAGCTGCATAAATGAAAATCCTGCGGCGCTCGCTTTCGTTATATCCAACATAAATGGCTCTGGAATACCAAATGGGGAGCTGTTCTTCTCATTCACTTCATCTGTAATTCGTGGATGCTTCCCTGTTTCCTGCGTTAACATCTCCAATATCTCGCGGAGCGATAGTTCACCATGAGAGGATGCATTGAACGGACCTTTCAAATCAGTCTGACCAAGCCAAGCAAGCAAAGCAGCAGCTTCATCGGAACGAATGTAGGTCATCTTCGCATCCAAATTTGGTATACCAATAGGAAGCTCCTGCTGGACATGCTCAATATGGAAGTGAAGTCGCCTTGTATAATCGTCGTGACCGAGCACGATTGGGAATCTGACCGCGGCGACTGGGAAGGAAGCCTTTTGCATAAAGACGGCTTCAACTAAACGTTTAGCTTCCGCATAATCAATATCCTGTTCATACGCAGGTGGAAGAGCGTAATGATACGGATCAAAGTCACTCTCCACTAACCTTTGTTCTCCGAATGTGTACACACTGCCTGATGAGGTTAATATATATTGGCCAACCCGATCTGCAAACAGCTTAACTGCTTCCTCTGCATCTTGTGGCTTGTAGCAAATGTTATCGTAAACAACATCAAATGATGATGTGCCAAGCGCAAGCTTTAGAGCCGTTGAATCGGTACGATCTACCTTTATTCGCGTAACAGATTGACCGAAGGAGTCATCGTTATTACCCCGAGTAGCAATTGTGACATCATGTCCCTCATTCAAAAGTTGTTCAACTAACCTCTTACCGAAAAATCTTGTTCCACCGAGCACAAGTATCTTTTTCAACATTATGACCTCCTGTTTGAAGTAGTCGCTGATAATCACAAATCGTTTTAGAGCTGCAGCTATGCAACACATCAACTACCATTTCGACAGGCTCGACCTTTCACCCTGCTATTTCCATCAGAAAAAGAAGCCCTATTATCCTGTAGAGTAGGTTCTCCACATCTCTCAATTCACCATATCACTAACTATACTTTTGTAACAATATATTATATAGTAAATTAAACAAGCTTAAGGAGGCGAACGAAGTGTCTGAATCTAATGTAAAGATGGAAATAGGAATTAGCACCTTTCTAGAAACAACCCCAGACCCTGTAACAGGGAAACTTATTAGCCATGATGAGCGGCTTCGCCAAGCTATTGAAGAAATCGTATTGGCCGATCAAGTCGGCCTTGATGTATATGGAATCGGTGAACATCACAGGCCCGATTATGCAGGATCAGCGCCAGCCGTTGTGCTTGCGGCTGCTGCTGCGATGACGAAGCGAATTCGTCTTACTAGCGCTGTTACCGTCCTTTCATCGGATGATCCAGTTCGTGTCTATCAAGACTTCGCTACTCTCGACGGCATTTCTAATGGTCGTGCAGAAATAATGGCGGGTAGAGGTTCATTCACGGAGTCATTTCCGTTATTCGGGCACAGTCTTGATGATTATGATGAATTATTTGAAGAAAATTTGGAGCTGCTTCTCGCCATTAGAGATTCGGAGAAAGTAACGTGGCGCGGCGGACATCGTCCAGCGATTAACAACCTTGGCGTATATCCTCGATCTGTCCAAAGTCCGCTTCCAGTCTGGATTGCAAGTGGCGGAAGTCCGCAATCTGCTGTGCGAGCAGGCATGTTGGGACTTCCTATTGCCTTCGCTATTATTGGCGGCATGCCTGAGAAATTTGCTCCATTAGTTGCTCTCTATAAAAAAGCCGCAGCTCAAGCGGGGCATGATCCTGAGAAGTTATCTATTGCGACGCATTCACATGGGTTTGTGGCAGATACAACCGAAGCTGCTGCCGAAATGTTCTACCCTTCAACACAGGCACAGATGAATGTGATTGGTCGGGAGCGCGGCTGGGGCAATCATTATGACCGAGCTACCTATGACTTTTTGCGTAGTCTCCCTGGTGCACTCTATGTCGGTGACGCTGACTATGTAGCGGAGAAAATCATTTTGCTGCGCAAAAACTTGGGAGTAACTCGATTCTTCCTTCATCTAAATGTTGGAACGATGCCGCATCATGATGTATTGCGAGCTATTGAACTATTGGGCACAAAAGTAGCACCACTTGTGCGCAAGGAGCTTGCTCGGATTGAGAACAGTAAATAAAAAGACGTACAAATAGATTTCGTTTCTCAATAAATCAGAGTTCCCCTTCGAGCGGATTTTTTAACCGCCTTTAGGGGAACCTTTATTTTTTTCCATGACCAGTTTATGGTACTATTCAGTATAGTATTATGTACTTCGAAGAGGAATGGAGACTTGTGGGATGAGAATGTATACAGACCCTAGAGGCGAAGCTTACCAGCAAATAATAGATTTGGCTATAAGGAACTCAGAATCTTTTGTGCTTGCTGAGAGAAATTTGTATGATATGTATGATATGGAACCACGCCAACACACACATGTTTGGGAAGCGTTACAACCTTATCTAGTAAAGACAATTGTAATACATCCAGATGATATGGATACGGCTGAACAAATAAGAAGTACCTATCGTAGTCATGCCTTTTATAGTATAGGGACCTACTATTTTTATAGATGCTGTGAAGAAAGCGGGAACCTGCTTAAGCAATTTGCGAACCGCTTGTCGGATTGGATTTGTCCTAACTTGCCGGAAGACTTATGTTTCTTGAAAGAAGATGGCACAGACTACCTTTACTCCGTTGTACATGAACATATGTATGGTATAGACGTGTCTGAGGAAGAAGCAATTGATCTGATGGATCAAATTATAGGACTATTTTTGCGAGTGAAATCTCACCTGGACCTGGAGCGACTTCTAGATGATGCCATTAAACATAAAACCGACTTACTGTATATAAGTGGGCATCGGCTGGTAGAGCTACCTGAGAGAATCCGTGACCTTACAGAGCTGCGTGATCTAGAAATTTTCGAACAGGATCTTTATCGACTACCAGAAGAGCTCTTCGAGTTAAGTAAGCTGGAACGCTTAAAAATTATGACGGCTGATTTGGAGGGTATCCCTGCATCCATAGCCAAGTTAAAGAATTTGAAAGAGCTTAGTATCCATTGTGGAAGCTCGGATCGGACCACCCCCGGATTTCAAGTCAAGCCGAAACAAGAGATCAGCCTAAAACGCATCCCACCGGAGATTGGTGAACTGAAACAACTGGAGCGTCTTACGATCCAATACACCTCGATCCATGAGCTGCCACCCGAGCTGGAAAAGCTGAAGCGCCTGCAATCCTTGAACATAGATGTGTGCATGATTAATCAGATACCTGATTTCCTCTCCCATATGAAGCAACTCACACACATTAATGTGTCACCTAAGTCGTTTTGGGAAAAGATTCAACCTGAACAGTAATTTAAATAACAAACAAATGTATTAAGCGATCAAGGCACGATCCGTTCAACAACAAAGCAATAATCTTGAACGATGCCCCCCTTAATTGTCTATGTAAAAAGGAGCTGTCGCTCGGGTCACATTGACCCTTTGCAACAGCTCCTTCTTTAATGCAACTATTCCCTAATACATGTTACTTCGAAATGTCTACAAATCCTTCACCGAATACGTTTCGAACATCATGAATCGTAATAAACGCATTTTTGTCGATAGCTTTGACGATTTTCTTAAGTGCGCTTACCTCTTGCTTTGTGATGACAATATACAAAATATCCTTCGGAGTATTCGTATAATTGCCCTTTCCGTAGAAGACAGTAACGCCACGATCCATCAATGTATTAACCCTCTCCGCAATAAGCGCCTGCTCATTCGATACAATCATGACAGCTTTCTGCGAATTGAGTCCTTCAATGATGAAGTCCATTACTTTTGTTCCAATATAGAGCATAACTATTGTAAACATAAGCGCTTCCGCACCAATAATGAAGTATGAGGAGAACGCTACGATTAAATCGAAGAACAATAGTGCATAGCTAACGTTCCAGTCCAAATATTTATTCATAATCCGTGCCAAAATCGTTGTTCCAGCCGTCGTTCCGCCAACCCTTATAATCAGTCCGATACCCACACCGGTGAATACTCCTCCGAAAATCGCATTAATAATTAAATTATCGGATAAAGCGCTCCAACCTGCGGTAAAGTGCAGGAATACGGAATAAAATGTGACCGCAATAATGGTATATATCGTGGCTGTCCTATCCAAAAATCTGTAACCGACGATTAACAATAAGGAGTTAATAATAATACTGACGAGCCCCGGCGACCACTGAAAGACGTAATAGAGGATAATCGTAATACCCGTAACTCCGCCCTCGCCAAAATGATTCGGAATAACAAACACATTAATAGCAAAAGCAAATATAAATGATCCAATCAAAATCGTAATAATGTCAATTATTCTTTTTTTCATGTTAATTCCCTTCCCGACTTAAGCACCCAACAACCAAAAAAAACGCACACCGAAAGGTATCCGCCAGATTGTCGATCTGTCATACATTGCGTGTTCTTATGATGTCCTAGACGATTATAACAGATGCATAATTATGGGGTCAATTTAATTCCGATCTTTACATTATTTATATAATTGTAGATTTGAAAAAAACAATATTTTATAATAAATTGAATGCAATCATATATAGTTAGGGGTGTTTTTATCATCATTACACATCAAAAGAAAAATTTAGCTTATTTTATCGGCGTAAGCTTACTAATCATTCTGATTGACTTGCTTCTTGTTAATTCTATTTTATTTCAACAAAATGATAATCTTTTGATCATTGGTGTTTCTTTAGATTTTGTTGTTGTACTGCCCTTATTGCTCTATTTTTTTATTTTTCGGAAACGTAACAAAAATTTGTTATCAGTCCTCCCCTTCGCTCTTATAGGCTACATAGCTTTAGTTTTGATCATACCGGGCACAGGTCAACAACCGCTAGAAATTATCAAGTACATTTTAATACCTCTAGAAGTTATGCTCGTACTTTATCAGTTCCACAAAATATACCAAGCTATAAAAAAATCTAAGCGCAGTCATCTCATCCATGCTCACCCTATCGAGACACTTCAACAAAACCTCAGAACTTCAATGGGCTCATCTACATTAGCATCTTTGATTGCTCATGAATTGTCTGTCATGTACTACACTATATTTTCTTGGAGGAAAAATCCGTACACACGCTCAGGCACTACCTCATTTACATACCACACTAATTCAAACTGGCTAATAACTGTATTGATATTATCTAAATTGCTGATCATTGAAGGGGCAGTTGCTCATATTCTCCTTATGCAATGGTCACATATCGCAGCATGGGTGCTCACAATAAGCAATCTATATGTCATACTATTATTGACGGCTGACTGCCGTGCTACTCGGTTAAACCCAATTTTAGTTTCTGGGCAGGAGATACGGATACAGTATGGTTTGCAGCTGTTAGCTTACATCGATATCCATAATATTGAGTCCCTCTCCGTCGTTACGGAAGCTAAATTAACGAAGGATCAATACAAAACATCGTTTACACCACTTTCTGTGGAACCTAATGTTCATATTAAACTGAAAGACAGCATTCAAGTTATTCGTATGTTTGGCAGTCGACAGCATATAACAGACGTTTATCTATTTTTGGACGATCCACGTAAGTTTCAAACGGAATGTCTTGCAATAACGGGGTGATTCTTTTGTGAACTACGACAAACAAGAAGGAGTATTTCATTATGGTTACCACAAAAGATCCCTTTAATAGAAGCTTCGAAAACTTAGAAGCACTGGCCGATACAATAAGTGATGTCCTGAATAACCCAGTTACAATTGAAGATGACAATCATCGTCTGATCGCGTATAGTTCACATGATTCACAGACAGACGCCGCCCGAGTGGCAACCATTATTGGTCGCCGCGTTCCAGAAAAAGTGATTAGCACATTATGGCGTGATGGTATTATGCATCACCTTCATGAAAGTGAAGAACCTATTTCGATCTCTGCTATTCCCTCGATCGGTTTAGGCAGTCGACTTGCTGTTGCTATTCGTAAGCAGCAGACGATTCTCGGCTATATATGGGTGCTGGAGACAGATAAACCGTTCGATGAAGATGCAGGAAACAAGCTTAAGTTTGCAGCACACGCGGCTACTACGAAGCTATTACAGCTTCAAGTCAAGAAGCGTAAAGAAGAAAAGGGGCATGAATACTTTTTCTGGCAGCTGCTTACCGGACATCTAAAGACTAGTGCCCCTATTATGGAGAAAGCAGCTATGTTAGGCATTGATCTACCTCAGCGTTATCAAATTTTCGTATTAGAATTTGATTTCGACATCAATGAGAAACAACAACAGATTGAATATATGTTAACGACTACTCATCGCATTCATATTCTTTTTCATACCGTACATCGCAATCAACTTATTCTCCTATATGGCTTAAAACAGAAGCATGAAAAACTAAAAGATCACATTCTCTTCTTTGACTATATATCTGAGCAAATGGCGATTCGATTCGGATTCTCACCTTCTAGTGGTGGAGGAGGCTCCTTCTATGATGATTATGTCTTGGTCGAACGTAGCTATAGGGAAGCCCTCATGACACTCCATCTGAAAGAACGATTTCCGAATGAAATGCGAAACATATACTATTATCCCGATCTTGGATATTATCGCTTGCTTCCTTCTATGCTCTCTGAAAGCAATACGCATCATGTCGAGAATCCATGTTTAAAACGGTTGCGCCTTTATGATGAGGAACATAATAGCAACTTATTACATACGTTAGAGATTTTTCTATCCGTAGACAGCAATGTAAAAGAAGCAGCGCAATCGCTGCACGTTCACTTCAATACGATGAGTTACCGTTTAAAGCGTATTGCAGAGATTGGCGGCATCGATTTTGATAGTATGGATCAGAAAGTAACTATTTATCTTGATCTCAAGATGAGCAAATTAGGCGGAGCATCTACCCCGTTTGTTGATACACACAATCAATCCCGATAATTTTGTTAATTTCAAACAATGAAATAAAGCGTTTCCACCTTTATACTTGGCACTAGAGTTCATGCAAACAGGGGGAAATATCATGATTATCGGGGTTCCTAAAGAAATTAAAAACAATGAAAATCGCATTGCAATTACACCTGCTGGTGTCGTCTCATTCATTAACGCAGGTCATACTGTATATATCGAACGTCATGCTGGCATCGGAAGTGGATTTACGAATGATGACTACGAAGGTGCTGGAGCAATTTTGTTGGATGATGCTAGTGAAGTGTGGGCTAAGTCCGACATGATCAAGAAGGTAAAAGAACCGCTGTCCTCGGAATATCATTATTTTAGAGATGGTCTAATCTTATTCACCTACTTACACCTAGCAGCTGAGCCTGAACTTGCCAAAGCTCTTACTGAATCAGGCGTAACCGCAATTGCTTACGAAACGGTAGAAGTGAATCGCACGTTGCCCCTGCTAACACCGATGAGTGAAGTTGCAGGCAGAATGTCAGCTCAAATTGGTGCTCAATTCCTAGAGAAAAATCACGGCGGCAGCGGTATTCTATTAGGCGGCGTACCCGGCGTAAAGCGAGGTAAAGTAACCGTCATTGGGGGTGGAGTAGTTGGTACTAATGCCGCTAAGATCGCTATTGGACTTGGTGCTGAAGTAACAATAATCGATCTTAGTGCAGACCGTCTTCGCCAATTGGAAGATATATTCGGATCGCAAATCAGCACGCTCGTTTCAAATCCATTCAATATTGCAGAAGCAGTTGCTGAATCTGATCTTGTTATTGGTGCAGTGCTTATTCCTGGTGCTAAAGCGCCGAAGCTTGTAACAGAAAAGATGATACAGGCAATGAGGCCTGGTTCCGTCATCGTTGATGTAGCGATTGACCAAGGTGGTATTTTTGAAACAGTAGATCATATTACAACT
Source organism: Paenibacillus sp. L3-i20 (assembly GCF_022180385.2). Classification (GTDB taxonomy): domain Bacteria; phylum Bacillota; class Bacilli; order Paenibacillales; family Paenibacillaceae; genus Pristimantibacillus. The sequence continues at coordinate 1,988,855 of NZ_BQME02000001.1, read as the reverse complement.
CATGACAACCCTACTTATGTGAAGCATGGCGTCGTTCATTATGCTGTTGCCAATATGCCTGGCGCTGTACCAAGAACTTCTACAATCGCACTTACAAATGCGACATTGCCCTATGCAATTCAATTAGCAAATAAAGGTGTATTAAGGGCTGTTCACGACAATCCTTCTTTGAAGCTTGGAGTCAATACGGCGTCAGGTGCTGTCACCTATGAAGCTGTAGCTAATGATCTAGGTTATACTTTCGTTTCACCCGAAAAAGCACTTCGTCCATCTCTTTCGACGAATTGTTAACGAAAAAGGATAAATAATGGAGAGCCTTCACAACCAAAACGGGGTATTTTCGAACCCCTATTGGATATGAGGGCTCCTTTTCGTTGTAGTCACTTTATACCTTTGCCAAATCAACAACCTTCGATCATGACGATTTTGTAACAAACTTATATCCGATTCCCCACACGGTTTTAATATATTTCGGTTCTTTCGGGTTATCTTCGATTTTTTTTCTAAGGTTAGCTATATGTACATCTATTGCTCGCTCGGTCACAAAGGAATCATATCCTCGCAATTCATTGAGCAAATCTTCTCTGCTATATACTCTTTCTACATTCGTCATAAACAACCTCATAATCTCAAATTCAGAAAAAGTTGCCTCAACATAACCGTTGTTAACTCTGATTACCCGCTTCTCCAAATCCAGCAAAATCGCACCCTCTTGCCTAGCAGTACTTCGTTCAGACTTTACCCTCTCTATGCTCCTATCCTGATAGAGATGGGTACGTCTTATCATTGCACTAATCTTCGCGGTCACTTCTCTTAGGCTGAACGGCTTGCACACATAATCATCTGCACCTGCTGTCAGGGCCTCTACTCGCTCCGCTACCCCAGTTTTCATTGATACGACGAGAATGGGAACCACAGTGAACGTCCGTAGTTCTCTGCATAATTGAGTACCTGCCTTATCAGGTAGAACCATGTCCAGAATGATAACATGAGGAGAGAACTTCTTAGCCAACTCCAATCCCTCGTCACCCTCCACAGCCCGTTCTACCTGAAAGCCCTCTTCTTTTAAATACATCGCTAACATTTCTCCCATTATCCGATCATCTTCTATAATTAATACTTTATACATCTTATCCCTCACTTTTCAAAGCTTTAATGCTCTTCCATCTCCTGATGAGCGTTATAACTTCATCTAACTGCTGTTGTACACTTCTTACACATTCCTGATACTCTGTTGATTCTGCGGTTAAAAGCAACATAAACTCCAACTTCTTCGAGGTGGCAAAAAGCCGCTCTGCCGAGAGATTACCAGCAACTCCGCTTAGCGTATGTATCAATCTTGCAGCTCTAGAGTATTCGCCATCTTTTAATGCCTCATTCAGTCGATCACAAAAATCTGAGTATTCTCGTTCAAATGTAATAAGAATATGCTCATAAATATGCCATTTGCCCGCTACTCTATCCAAGGCACTATTAAGATCCAAATACGGCACTGGAATGTAGTGGTCCAGCATCTCCACTACTTCTTTCATATCAATCGGCTTAGTCATAACGTCATTCATTCCGGATCGGTAACAATTATCATGTTCTTCCGCAATAATGCTGGCTGTCATCGCAACAATCGGCATCCTATCGTAACGCTTATCCTGACGAATGAGACGTGTTGCCTCGCAGCCGTCCATCTCAGGCATATGAACATCCATTAAAATTAAGTCCCAACGGTCAGTACTTAATTTCTGAAGCACTTCCTTACCGTTTCTTGCGACGGTGACCGAATAATTAAGACCGATGAGCAGTTCCATCGCTACTTTCTGGTTAATCTCATGGTCCTCTGCAAGTAGTATTTTTCCTTTAGAACCGCTTATTACAATCTCCTCTTTAAGCTTCTTTTCTGGAGTTGCAACATGTCTCGTACCACCCTGCTCTAATGCCGCTTGAACAACTTTATACAAATTGATCCGATTGATCGGCTTCGTCAATACTGCATGCGGTTGATCGCGTTCTTCAATAGTCGCAAATTCATCCCTTCCATACTCAGTTGTTAATGCAATCGTTATACCACTGCTTCCCGCTAATGATTGCAGCCTGCTCAGCGCTTCTGCACCATACATATCGTCTGCTTCCATGTCTACTAATATGAGTTTGTATTTCTGCACTCCAGATTGTGCTTGCCTCTCCAAACGCCGAAATAATTGCTCCCACGTAGATACACTTACAGGAGCTAACGCAAAGGATCGCAGCAACCGGACTATATGATCTCTCATCCTCTCATGATCTTCTACAACTATTACGGGAAGACTCTCGTATCCCTTGGAGAGATGAAAGTTAAGACGATTTCTCATATCAATTACTTCAAAGCTCAGTGCAAACGAAAACGTGCTGCCTTTCCCTAATTCGCTGCTTAATTCCAGCCTTCCACCCATCATCTCAATCAGATTTTGAGATATGACTAGACCTAGGCCTGTCCCGCCAAATCTCCTGCTAGTCGAGCCATCACCTTGCGTAAAAGGCTCAAATAAATGGTCGATCTGTTCGGCAGACATACCTATTCCTGTATCTTCTACTTTAAACCTAATTCGCATCTCAGCAGGTCCCTGACTCTCAAGCTTGATGCTCAAAGCGACAAAGCCATGTTCCGTAAATTTAATCGCATTGCTGCATAAGTTTAATAAGATCTGCTCCAGACGATGAGGATCACCTAGTAGCTCAACATTCACATTAGGCGAAGTATCCATAATAACCTCGATTTGATTGCCCCCAAGGTAAACACCGAGCATATCGGATACCCTTCTCACAACCTCTTCTATATAAAAGCTGACCTTCTCAATTTCCAGCTTACCCGCTTCAATCTTCGAGAAATCGAGAATTTCATTAATTAAACGTAATAATACATTGGAAGACGACAATATCTTCTCCTGGAAATCTTGTTGTCTTCCGGACAACTTCGTCTTCTGCATCAGCTGCGAGAGTCCGATAATACCATTTAAAGGTGTTCGAATCTCATGGCTCATCCTAGCAAGAAACAGCGTTTTCGCTTTACTTGCTTCCTCCGCCTCATCTTTTGCTCGCCTTAGTACCCTTTGAATTCGTTTTTGCGTATTCAGTAAGTTTCTTAGCAATAAATACAGTAAACTGACGAGAATAACTGTTGCTGCAACATAGATACCAACAGAGAGACTGACTACTGAAGATAATTGTTTTAGTGCCTCCTTTGTTGGCAGAACAGCTGCGACCGACCAGCCAGAGTAAGGAATCGGAGCATAACCTATATACTCCTTTCGATCATTGATCGATACAACTTGCAGCCCGCTTTCACCTGCAACCATCCGTTCAGCTATGTGACCTAGCTTACCAGGTTGTTCCGTCAATTTTTGCTTTACAACCATCTCTTGATTAGCGTGATACATAATAGTTCCGTCTTTAGAAAGCAAGATCGGATAACCGGTCTGACCAATTTGGTAAGACTCCAAGATGCCAGGTATATTATCTAAGGATAAATCGATAGCGACAAAACCTAATACATGTCCATCTTCTTCAATTTTCAACGTGCCGCTTATAACCATCTTCCCTGTTATGTAATCGACATATGGTTCTGTGAATAACACATTTTCTTCTTCCAGAGCATCTTTATACCATGGTCGTTCCTGAAATTGAAAGTCGGAACTCGTGAAAGCCCCTCCATTTCCGATAACAAAGTTCCCTCTTTTACTGCCAATCCACACTAATCCTACATTTGCATCCAGCTCTTTAATCGCATCCAGTGCCATCGTTACATCATCGTAGTCGGGATTGGAGCTTGCTTCTTCTCTTGAGCTCGCCGTCTTCAAATAACGTAGAACAGCTTGATTAGTACTTATTTCTTGTATCAAAAGTCCTTTTTGATTAAAAAACACATTCATCTTGTCAGCCAGCATATTACTTTGCAACTTAATTCTACTTTCAATTTCATTTTTAATAATTTTGTTCGTTTGTGACAACACCGTATATCCCGTTAGAAAAAAAGCAACCACAATCGTAATCAGCATTAAGAACACGAGTTTTTTTGTGTAGCTTCTTTTGAACTTTCTCATTCAATCCTTCTCCTGTCTAGGCGTTACTTCATTGCTACTTTGCCTAATTCGGAAGCCCCTTAACTTAAGTTAATGAAAACCATCCTTGCCTTGCATACAGTATAGGTAAAACATATAGAGTAATTGGGTCATACAGTACTCATTACAGGTGGAGCTTCTGGCATCGGGCTTGCTCTTACAGAAGACTTCCTACAGCGAGGAAACCATGTCATAATCATCGGTCAAAACGAGGAAAAGCTTAAGCAATTAAAAACTAAACATCCTAGTCTATCCACATATTCCACCGAAATCGTCTAGAAGTGCCCTTTGTAAAGGTTAAGCTGCTTAAAATGATCAATCGCCTATTTCCTCGCTAGCAGAGTCAATTGTTCGTATCGCTTGAGCCAATTTTGTACTAACGAGAAAAAAGCCTGCCGAGTATTCCCTCGGCAGGCATAGCTTGTTATATGCAACCAGCGCTATTATATTGCTTTAATTTCAAGCAATTCGTATTGAATAATTCCCATTGGTGCGTTGACATTAATTTTATTTCCTACTTTTTTGCCCAGCAATTCTTTCCCGAGCGGGCTTTCATAAGAAATTTTAAAGTCTGCTGCGTCTGCCTCTGCAGGACCAACGATACGATATTCAATTTTTTCATTAAATTCGATATCATTAAGAATAACGACAGACCCAATTACAACATCTGTTAAGCTAATGCTTTTCACATCAACAACCCGAGCAATCTTGAGCATCCGCTCTAGCGATAAAATTCTTGTTTCCATAAATGCTTGATCATCCTTAGCGGAGTGATATTCGCTGTTTTCCTTCAAATCGCCGTAGCTAATCGCAACTTTAAGTCGTTGTGCCAGCTCCTTGCGCTTAACAGTCTTTAGTTCCTGCAATTCCTGTTCAATCTTATCCAAACCCTCTTGCGTCAATATCAATTCCTCTTTAGCCACTGCTAGTTCAGCTCCTATTTCTCTATCTTCGTTCTATTGTAACCCAAACGTTTATGATCGCCATCGATCAATCGAATATTTTTTATCAACGGTATGATTCCGATTGAGCACCCCGCCTGTACGCCATTTTAAAAGTAATCCAGCAAGGCGACATCTTCTCTGCTCCTATTCATACTCTAAGTATATAGGAAAGAGCTAGCAATATATATAGCGGTTCGATATGAGCGGTGGCGAATCCGTTGTAGATCAGATGCATAGCCATGGAAATAGTGGCTTCAGTCATGAATTCTGTGTAGCTTTTGAGCCTCTTGAGCACTGTTTGCGGTAAATAAAGCCAACCAGAAATAGGCTAACGAACCCAGTAACTCTTATTTCGTCAAAAAGTAACGATTTCGTATTAGAACGAACTATTGCTTCGCTATTCCATCAAAAGAAGCTCTGTTCGGACTATAAATGGAGCAATAGCGCCATTAGGATTCGTTAGAACAAAAAAGGGTGCTTTTTTCGCATAATAGGCGCTATACAGTTCGTTAGAGAGACAAGTTCCTAGCGGTTTTCTGTTTTCAGCTCATGAAATGGAGTATAATGGAACTTGTAAAATATAGCGAAGGCGGTGTACGTAATGAAATTTAACGATTATCCTTACGAACGACCAGATGTACTCACATTTGAGCAAAAGTTCAAGGAACTGCTTGCCGCATTTACGTCAGCAAGAAGCTATGAAGAGCAAGATCAAACGATGACTGGATTAAACAAGATGCGCAGCGAATTCGATTCGATGCAAACAATTGCAAGTATACGACACTCCATCGATACGAATGATGACTTCTACAAAGCCGAACAGGATTTCTATGACGAAAACGGTCCAATCGTTCAGGAGTACATAACTGACTATTATCGCGCACTCGTTGGCTCTACATTCCGAACAGAGTTAGAGAGTAAATGGGGTCGCCAGTTATTCCAGCTCGCTGAGCTATCACTCAAAACGTTCAGTCCTGAGATCATTGAAGACCTCCAGCAGGAAAACAAGCTTACAACGGAATACTCGAAGCTAATTGCTTCAGCTAAAATTATGTTCGAAGGTGAAGAGCGTACACTTTCACAGATGACTCCATTCCAGCAATCGACCGATCGAAACACGCGGAAGCTTGCTGCAGAAGCCTCCTCCGGGTTTATGTCGGAGAATGAAGCGCAATTCGACCGCATCTATGATGATCTCGTCAAGACAAGGACAAAAATTGCGAAGAAGCTTGGCTTTAACAATTTCGTAGAGCTTGGTTATGCCCGTATGAACCGTACTGATTATAACGCCGAGATGGTTGCGAATTTCCGCGATCAAGTACGGGATCATATCGTTCCAGTTGCAACGAAGCTCAAAGAGCGTCAACAAAGTCGCATCGGGGTAGATCAGCTGTTTTACTACGATGAGCAGCTTGCGTTCCTGTCTGGCAACGCAACACCGAAAGGTGATCCAGATTGGATTGTCAAAAATGGTGCCAAGTTATATGCAGAGCTTTCTCCCGAAACAGACGAGTTCTTTACATTCATGCAAGAAAACGGATTAATGGATTTGGTTAGTAAGAAAGGTAAACAAAGCGGAGGCTACTGTACGTATATTAGTGAGCATAAAGCTCCTTATATTTTCTCTAACTTCAATGGCACATCGGGCGACATTGACGTTTTGACGCATGAGGTAGGACACGCTTTCCAAGTATTTGAGAGCAGAAGCTACTCCGTGCCAGAGTATAGCTTCCCTACCTACGAGGCTTGCGAAATTCATTCGATGAGTATGGAGTTTTTTACTTGGCCTTGGATGGATCTATTGTTCGAAGAGGATGCTGACAAGTATCGCTTCAACCATCTAGCGGGTTCACTCAGCTTCCTCCCTTATGGCGTAGCTGTCGATGAATTCCAGCATTTCATCTATGAGAACCCGGATGCAACTCCGACCGAGCGGAAACAGGCTTGGAGTGCACTTGAGAAGAAATATTGGCCACACCGCAATTATGAGGATAATACTTACTTGATTCAAGGCGGATTCTGGCATAAGCAAGGCCATATTTTCAACTCGCCATTCTACTATATCGATTACACGCTAGCGCAAATTTGTGCATTTCAATTCTGGAAAAAGATGCACGAAGATCGGTCAGCAGCATGGGCTGATTACTTGAAACTGTGTCGCCTTGGCGGCAGCCTATCCTTCACGGAGTTAGTTAGTGCCGCAGGGTTAATTTCTCCGTTCGAAGACGGCTGCGTAACTTCCGTCATTGGATCAATTGAGAACTGGCTGAACAGCGTGGATGATACCGTACTTTAATTGACTAATTGTACAGCGATAAGGGGCTCCCAGTCAGGAGAGTCCCTTTATTTCGCTACTATTAACATTCGTTCAATCGCTTCACATCAACTATATTCCTTGATTTCTTTTTTATAAGACCCATGGCTTTCTTACCAAAATAACTGCTTGAGGAAGCAATAACCAAAATCCCGAAATTGGCATCATAATGACGCCAATCAGTCCCACAAAACATTGTTACGATGCTTATCCCTATTGCAGTTAATCTCATGTTCTTTCGTTCTTTCGTTCTTTCGTTCTTGCACATTTGTACCATGCTCATTGCCACAACAATTATGACTACTCATCTCAGCATCATTTCACTTTACATTCCATCACGACACCTACAACTGGACCATTATCATCGATTGCCCCCGTTAATCGGAATCCGAATGATTCATATAATTTCATTGCTCGCTCGTTGTCTGGATGCAGACTCAAGTTTATTTTTTGAACTACATACTCCGCTTGCATATGATCGAGCAGTTCTCGAATAAATCGCTTCGCATATCCTCTTCCTTGATACCCTTGATCAATCATGAATCGATCCAGCCATATGCTGCCTTCAGATGCTAAATACCAGCCATACATCGCATAGCCAACGAGTACTTCTCCATCATATAATCCTACTGAGATACCTTTTCCTTCAAAAAGTGATTCTGCCATCGAAAACGAATTACTTTCAATAAAATGATCTTGCTTTTCTGCCACCTGCAAGGCAGCGACCGCACGCCAATTGTCTGCTGTTATTGCTCTTAGTTGTAAACTCATCATTCCATCTCACTTTCGATTCATTAACTGTCCTCCTCTCATTATAGACTTTTCGGGCATCGTTTAGAAATTCGGGATACCCCCTGTTCAAAGGGGTTGTGAATTTACCGAGCTTGGAGCCCATGTAGAACAGCTGGAAGACTGCATTATATTAAGCGAACCTGCTTATATTTTCGCTGTATTATTTGGACTTATCGTGAAAAATCGGCAGCTAAAAGTGTCCTTCATTTTATAAAAATCGTGGATTATTCATATAGATAACCCCTCTATAATTTACTATAATTGTAAGTGGAGTAATGGAACCACAATCGGAGGAAGAGCATGAAAACGAATTCAGCTCGGAAGGTATTCATTTATGTCATTGCAATTGTACTATCGATCATAGTTGTACTCCTATATTTTAGGTCGGATATTGTTACAGCTCCCTCTGATGATGAGGCGCAATTGCCTTCGTCAAGCTCCTCGCCGAATATAGTAGTTAATACAGAAAAAGGTGGTAATGAAGTGCTGCACTTAGATGACTTAGCGGTAGGGGAAAGTCGCGTTCTTACCGATCCCCAAATTCAGTCCATGTGGGGAGGAATAGATCCCCAATATTCACCAGACAATGCTGTTGCTGCTGTAGAAAACGCTTTGCCTCAGATCGAATATGAACAACTATTCCCAAAACGGATCGGAACGGAAGAATGGCAAACCATTGTCGATAGTGTGCCTGGTCTTAATTTTAAAACGGAGCAAGCCGACTATTTCTCGTATAGCAACTTAATTGCTGCCATTACGGACGTTGCGAATATCAAGTACAAGGTCGAATATCGGCAGGCAAATCCAACGCATAGTCGCATATACCGACTAGATAAAGAAACGAAAACAGAAATGCTCATTTACCAACATGCCAACTTTAAAGCATCTTACAATTTAACGATTCCTGTCATAACCCAAATTGAAGATTTTGGCTCCTTTATTAAAGAAGGTACTGTCACGAACAGAAAGCGTGAACTCGCAGCATTTTTAGCTAATATTTCTCACGAAACGGGCGGTGGCGGGCCAAACCCTCGTGGAGGAGTAAGTACGTGGGGATTATTTTGGAACGAAGAAATCGCCTATATGAACACAACAACCGTCAATTATGCCGAATCGCATAATGACTTTCCCCCAGTCGCGGGCAAATCCTATCATGGACGCGGTCCAATTCAACTGAGTTGGAACTACAACTACGGATTGTTCAGCAGCATTATTTATGGGACAAAAGATACGCTACTTGAGGAGCCTGAGCTTATAGTGAAGGACGGTAAGTTAGGTTTTATGACGGCTATCCTATTTTGGATGACACCACAGCCTCCGAAGCCATCTGCTCATGATGTGATGGTCGGTAACTGGACACCTTCGGAAACGGATATCACCAAAGGACTGACATCACCAGGCTTTGGCATCACCATTATGATCATTAATGGCAATCTCGAAGGAAACAATGACGAATCTGACCGTCGTATTAAACGTCGCGTGACCCATTATCGAGATATTACAGCTAGAATGGGCGTAAATATTGATGGTGAAAAATTGGATACAGCAGGTATGAGCCCCTTTTAGAATTAAACGCACCAACGAAAAAGGCTGACTCCTAAACGTTCAACCGATATGCATACCTTAGATGGATGCTTGCTGGGAACGCTTGGAGGTCAGCCTATTCTTCCTATTTAATCGCAATATAGATTTGTATTTCACTATTAGTTGGGTCAAAATTTGATCCATCATACAGCTCGAAATCCCCTGTATATGCTCTTTCCTCGGATGAATCCATATAGTACTGCCAAATGAAGCCCCATGCCTCAGCAACCACTTCGTATACTGGACCTTTCCTAGTCGTAAATACTCTGTACTTGCTTGCTGGAACAACCGCATATGCAACTCCATCACTCGCTGGATCTACGTTCACTTCATGTCCGAGAATGACGGTATATGCTCCTGTTGCATCACTTTCGTAGTCTGTATACAATCCATAGATTAGATGGGAATTTTGATTGTAAGGCTGTGCTGCCGTACCACCGCTAAAGTAAGTTTCCCATAGCTGCGGCAATCGTCCGTTTGACCCCATTTCCTCTGCATTAGTTGTTCGTGTGCTTACTCCAGCTATTTTTATCTCATGCTTTTCAATTGTATATGTGTTCATCTCTCTGCCTCATTTCCTATCGTTTGATCACAGTATACATAGGAAAAGTGGACATCTATCTGTCCACTTTGCAATAACGTTCTATAATTTTTTGTGCACGATTCACTAATTCCTCCGCGATATAATTCGGCTCCTCAACTTTAACAGACTCTCCATAACTCAGAAGCATCCCATAGAACCATTCATCAGCTACATATTGCCCCTTCACCTGAATCGAACCATCCTCTAGTATTGTGATCTGTTCAGGATGGAATGTATCAACAATTCGATAACGAACTTTGGGCTGAAATGTAATTACGACCTCTTCCTTTGTAAACTGCGACCATTGCTCATCCCATACATACCCATCAAGAGAGGGTGCAGGCCGCCGGACGAAATGTTGACCCATAATGCGTAAATGTTGAATACGCGATAATCGAAATACCCGAAAATTATGTCGCAAGGTGCAATACGCGTGTAAATACCATATGTTACTCTTCAAAATTAATACAACTGGCTCAATAACTCTTTGGCTCTCCTTACCGTTCATGTTTAAATAGCCTATTTCTACCAAGCTTGAGCTTTCAACAGCTTGCCTCAACATATTAACTTTTTCCCTAGCCGCAGTCCCTTGTCCCCATGGGTTAAAGTCAAAGACAATCCCAGTGCCTTGCTGCTCTGGATGTTCACGATCTACTTGATTTAGCTGTGTTTTAACCTTCTCAAGCAAGGAAGCAAACACATGATCATCCATCACTGTGTTAATGCCTCTAACTGCCGCAACAACAGCTTCTATTTCGTTCAACGTCAAATATTGACGGGCGATCGTATATTGTTCCATAATTTCGAATCCACCGGCTGTCCCTTGGTGCGCGACAATCGGAATACCAGATTGGCTTAACGTGTCCATATCCCGGTAGATCGTCTTCTTTGAAACTTCAAAACGTTCAGCCAGCTCTTTTGCACTCACCCGACCACGATTCAGCAATAATACCGTCATCGCTAGTAAACGATCAATTTTCATAAACAAATCCCCATTCAGAAGTCCTAACCATATATTTATAGTTTGAACCTTCTTCGGCCTACAAGCAACCTCCTTACGGAGCGTAGGTGAGGCGTAACTGATAAGCGCGATTCAGCAGCTTCGGAAATTAGAAGTGGATGGCTTTATTAAGGAGTCACGACAGACATGGGAACTCGCTGACGCATTAACGGACAATGAATGCAAATAGTGACATGCAGTCCGACTTTTTCGGTCTGCATCTTAATACTCACATCTATCTACCTACTAATTTGTAATATTTTTCTACAGATCATATCTAAAGTTCTATAAATATAGTAAATTATACATATAGATAACAGTTTTCCCGTTTACTATACTATTATTGCAATCAGATTCACCACTATGAGGAGGATGTGTATGAAGTCGAAATTGTTAGGCAAGGGCATTATTCGCTTTAGCGTCATAGTTCTGTCATCACTTTTAGTATTAACATCTTTGGAAGCGGTTACATTAAAAGTCTCAGCTAATGGAGGGCAACAGCAGGTGGCTTCACTAACCGCCACTACTTGGGTGGCAACCCAAGTGTATTTACCTGATCATCAAGTCTTCCATAACGGTAATGTGTACAAGGCTAAATGGTGGAATCAGGGAGATACTCCGGGTGCGGGTGATGCTTCTAGCTCCCCTTGGTTATTGCTTGGTCCAGGTACAGCTAGCGGCGGTAGTGGTGGTGGCGGTGGTAATGACCTTGCAGTAGGTCAAAGCCGTGTTCTGACAGATACTCAAATTACAGCCTCATGGGGCGGTATTGACCCACAATTTTCACCAGCTAATGCGGTAGCGGCAGTACAAGCCGCTTTGCCTCAGACGCAATATGAAGAATTGTTCCCAATGCGTATCGGTACCCCAGCATGGCATACTTTTGCCGCTAGTAAAACGTATTATAAGCCTGGCCAAACAGACTACTACTCCTATAGTAACTTGATTGCCGCAGTAACGGATGTTGCGAACATTAAGTATAAGCTTGAATATCGTCAAGGCGCTACTTGGAACAACCGTGTATTCCGTTTAAATAAAACAACAAAAACTGAAACATTGGTTTATCAAAATGCCGACTTTAACCAATCTTGGAACTTAAACGTTCCAATCGTCTCCAAAACAGTGGACTTCGGCTCCTTTATTAAAGAAGGCTCCGCGGTAAATCGTAAACGTGAGTTGGCAGCATTCCTTGCAAATATTGCACATGAAACAGGCGGAGGCTGGGCGACAGCTCCTGGCGGTGAACTAAGTTGGGGATTGTTCTGGAATGAAGAAGTTGCTTATATTAACTCAACAGCGACCAGCTATATTGCAGCACATGCTGACTTCCCGCCAGTTGCAGGCAAATCTTATCATGGCCGTGGACCGATTCAACTTAGCTGGAACTATAATTATGGTTTGATCAGTGGCATTATTTACGGAACAAAGGATACGCTGCTTCAAAATCCTGAACTTATTGTAAACGATGGAAAGTTAGGTTTTATGACAGCAATCCTGTTCTGGATGACACCACAACCGCCGAAGCCATCAGCACATGATGTCATCGTTGGAAACTGGACTCCTTCTGCAACAGATATTACGAAAGGATTAACGCCTGCGGGCTTTGGCGTTACTATTATGATCATTAACGGCAACTTTGAAGGCAACAAAGACGAAACCGACTACCGTGTTGGTCGCCGCGTAGGTCACTATCGTGACATCACTACTAAGATGAGTGTCTCTATTACTGGTGAAAAGGTGAATACGATTGGTATGAGCCCGTTCTAACAGGGATGTCTTAGAGCGAAGCTCTCAATAAGAGAATGAAATAAGCTGGCGCCGTATTCATTCCGACGTCAGCTTATTCTTTTGCACAGAAATGTCTGTTCCTTAAGTCTTCTCTCAAATAGTTATTACTATTTCGATGCTTTACGCTATTTTCAGCTCTTTTGACTCTATATCTTTACTACTCTCTCTACCAAACTGGTAGTAGTAAAAAATCATAGTGAGAACCTGCAGAACTGCTATAACCAAAAAGATATTGCTGAACACAAAACCACCTGATTGACTACCCGCTGGATTCCATAGCGTATCTGAACCTAGAGCGACCACCTTGCTTAATACGCCGGTCGAAATGCTTTGAGAAATGAAATTCAGCATGAAGAACAATCCCATCCCAACTCCAACTTGTTCTTTGGGCAACACTCTTGAGACTGAATTAGACAAAGCGATTAGTATAAAGGATTGCCCCACATTACCGAAAATTAAGAAGAGGGCAATAAATACAGCTGAGCTTGTCGTGAACGTTGAAAGCAACACAAAACATATCATTAACAGCGCTGATGAGAGATAAAACAAATAAGAGTTTCCTTTCGAATCTGCTAACCTGCCACCTCTTCTCCCCATGAGGGCAGAAGCTACAGCAGCAGGCACCATCACAAAACCAATCCAGCTAGAAGGAAGTTGCTGCACTGTTGAAAGCAGCAATGGACTTAGGAAATAGAGAGACAATCCCATCCCGTTTAATAAGAAAGTAATCGGAAGCACCAGCGTATATTTACGATTTTTGAATAAGCTAGGCTGAATGAATGGGTCCCCCGCTTTGCGAATTCGGACAATAAACAATAGGAGTGCGAGTAAACTACCCAGCATAATCAACCAAGATTCATTCGTAACTGACAGCAGTAATAAAGCTACCATTATTCCTAGCAGACTTCCGCCAATCCAATCAAACTTCCCCGTTGCCGTTCCTACATCATTGCCCAAATACTTACGATAAAACGGAATAGTCAATACAATCAGGAAAGGTACTGCGAACAACCACCGCCAATGAGCAACACTGACAATTACGACGGATATAACTGGTCCTAGTGCACTACCAATTGCCAAGCCAACTGCGGTCATGCCTAGTGCCGATCCTCTGCGCTCTGGCGCAAAGAAACGTATTGGAATGAGCATGGCAGTTGCCGGGATAGAAGCAGCTCCTAATGACTGCAGGCATCTCCCAACAAGCGCAAGCCAAAAAGTTTCTGATAAAAGTCCGATCAACGAGCCAAATACAAACATAAGCAACCCAAAAGTAAGTAAGTTTTTCAACTTAAATCGATCAGCAAGCTTGCCATAAGTAACCGTTCCAATAGCATAAATGAGCGCATATGCGGATGAGAACCAACTTACCTCTGCAATAGATAAATTAAATTCCTTACTAATATCAGGGAGAACGATGTTAAACATTAATGCACTCATCATCGAAATAATTAATGTAAACACCATGACCATCATCAACTTTTCACCTGTGCGTTGTAATTCTTTTGTATTCATTTTTCTCACTCCTAATTTGCCTGTCAGTACTTACTGTCATTATTTCTATTAAAAAACTAGGGAGTTAAAGCCCTAGTGAATAGATCTACACTTTCCGTTATGAAATCGTCCATTGTAATTGTCGGATAGTTACATTGCAGCCCTAGATCGTTTATAAATGCGCCAAAATTCGCCATCATAAATGAAAAGGCATCCATCTTTGGATTTCTGCTGATGACCTTGCCCTTCTCCGCCATATCAACGAAATAACTAGTTAGAAACTCCAGAAGCTGCTCGGGATGCTTCTTTGTTCGTTCTTTAAAACCTGGCAGGTTAATTTCTTCCTTCATACTAATCTGAATCATCTTCCGATTACGGTTCATAATTTCATGATACGTTCGGCAGATCAAGAGCAAATCCGTATGCAAGTCCCACACGAGTTTTTCTTGAAAAAGCTTTCTCATCTCTTCTGCATAATGATACCGATCGAAGGCATGCTCTAGAAGGTTCTGCTTACTTGTGAAGCGCCGGAACAATGTCTTTTCACTTAAACCAGCAGTTGCAGCAATTTCTAGCGTAGTAGCTCCGTTATAACCTTTTTCCGAGATCAGGCTAATTGCTGCCAGCATAAGCCGCTCATCGCTGCTTAACTTCGTGTCATTGCTCATTCACGTTCCGCCTTCCAAAATCAACTGTCAGTGATCACTGACATAATAATATCCCACTTATTAACCGCAGTCAATAACCAACTTTCCTAACGAAAAAAAGAGGCTGTCCCAGCATGCATGGCTATCGTTCAAACTGTGCAAGACATATGCTTCCGATCGTTGATCAATCCAAATTCCTTGATTTAGAAAGGTTATGGATGGAATTCGGATACAAAGGCGTACGCTATCGCTTCTCCAGCATATGTCTTACTCCGTTTGTTCTAGCCAGCAAAACTGTTTTGGAACAGCCCCTTTACGTTCCGTTATAAGATATTTTTGTTGTTATTTATAACGGAACGTAATTGTTTTATAACGTGATTCTAATTAATATTTTCCCTTGTTCATATTGAAAATATATATCGCCCTGATATTGCTCAACCGTTCTTTTAATAATCGTAAGTCCGTTGCCTCTCAAACCATCCCTATTATTTTGCGTTGTAAAACCGTACTGGAATAGTCTCTTCTCATCTTGGCTCGAAAGCTCTGCTGGATTCTCCACAGCGAATACGTATTTGGTCCCAAACGATTTACAAACAACCTGAATAGGTTCAGCATCCTCTTGCGGATTTGAATCCATCGCTTCAATGGCATTATCGATAAGATTAGCGAAAATTCTCACCAAATCCATAGATTCAACCCGACTGAAATCATTAAGATCGGTTTCGAAATGAATATGTATGTTTTTCGACTGAGCAAGCTCCCATTTACTTTGAAATAAAACCATTAGAACAGGATTTTTGATTTGTAATGATAAATCTAATCTTTTAGATTCTAATGCCATACCTCTTAAATAGTCTCTCGCTCGATCATACGATTTGATATCCATTAAACCATATAGTACTTGCAGATGATTTTTCAAATCATGTCGGCTTGATTTAATCGTGTCAATTATTTTGCCAAGCTCGGATATATACATCTTTTCTGTTTCTTTCAAATCATGCTTCATGCGGTTTTTGTACCATTTATTTAAGACAAACACAACAATCAACAGTGCTAAAGCAAATAATATATCGATAACAAAAATAAACATATTACTTTTTACAACTTGGCTGCTTACTGATTTTAATTCCTTCGCATCAATATCTATTCCCACGACACCAAGAATGTTACCATCGTCCCCGTAAAAAGGTACACCTACGGATAAGTAATAGCCACTATGATCGTCACCAATAATGCCCGTAAAGTAACTATGACCACCCTTTGCCCTTCTTACTTGTTCAGGTGGAACTGTGCACGATGAACCAAATAGAAACTCTTTTGTGTTCGGTGGCGTTGCGACTACTGTATTTTTGGAGACGTTACTTTCGTCCAACATTAACGTGTAAACATAGACCGCATTGATCCGATGGCGGTATTCCTCTAAGTAGTTCTTTGTTTTACTCCAGTTCTCATCCTTCTTTTTCGTTTTCAAATAGTTTTGATAGGCCTGTTTATCAATCCCACTGGCAATATCATCGGCAATTGCTATGTATTGCTTCGCAAGAGCAACCTGAGCCGATTTGTCGGTTGAATAGTAGGACACGACTAATCTAGAAATCGTAAGCAAACCTAGTACAAAAGATGAAACGATAATAAAAAATAGAATTCTTTTATGTGCATATAATTTCGTAAATTTCATGATTCCATTCCTTTTCTCTTATGCACTTAATCAAGCTTTAACTTCAAAATAGGTTCGATCGCTTCGAATATACTATCCACATTCAATTATAAGGAAAATTCGACCAAAAGGGCACTATTAATTTAATTTGATGGTGGTGTAGGGATGACTCACCTCTTGTCTTCAAAATCGTAGATTTGCAAACCTCTTATTCCCTTTGGAAACGGTTATTTCTGTGTGTTGTTTTTGTTATAAAAGTAAATATTATGAAATTACTCTGCTATAATAGTGGTTATTGCATCCAACCATACAAGGGAGTGACCTTATTATGTCAATCAAGGTTGTCTTATTTGATTTTGACGGCACACTTGCTGATACTCTACCACTATCATTTCATGCATTTAAAACCGTATTTAAACAGTACGATAATAGAGACGTTTCGAATGATGAGCTTGTTGCGATGTTTGGTCCCACTGAAGAAGATATCATTGACGGAAATTTTAGTGACAAGACTTTAGTTCAACAGGCTATTGAAGATTACTATTCCATATATGAGCAAGGGCATTTTGGCACATTTCAAAACGATCAGGAAATTATAGATTTACTGCAGTTTCTAAAAGAAAGTGGCCTCATAATAGGCGTAATTACTGGAAAAAGCAGACGAGCATTTCAATTATCCTCTGAAGCTTTAATGATGCAACGTTTTTTTGATATCTCTATTACAGGGGATGACGTTGATCGGGCGAAACCAGATCCAGAAGGAATCAACAATGCACTAAGCATACTAAACATCGATAAATCAGATGCAATATTTATTGGGGATAGTAATGCGGACATATTGGCAGGTGTAGCTGCTGGGGTGCGTACTTACGGCGTCCGCTGGTTGCCTACATACCAAAGTCCGGACTATGATCTTATGCCGGATGGTATCTTTAATCGTGTAGCTGAATTTCGTGAACTACTTGAGAAGGAGAACATACTCCATGGAAACTAAATGGTTAGAATGGGCCAAACACATTCAAGCGATCGCACAAACAGGGTTAACCTATGCCAAGGATGTGTACGACATTGAGCGGTACGAAGAGTTGCGTCATATTAGTGTCGATATATTAACCAACTATACCACGGTTAGTAAAGAAAAGATCAGTCTTTTATTTGCTAGTGAAATTGGCTACGCCACTCCTAAAGTTGATATTCGTGGTGTTGTTTTTAGAGACAATAAAATCCTTTTAGTCCGTGAAAAAGGTGATGGAGCATGGGCTTTACCGGGAGGTTGGGGAGATATTGGCTATTCCCCCTCAGAAGTAGCCGTGAAAGAAATCAAAGAAGAATCCGGATTTGATGTTACACCAACTCGCCTTTTAGCTGTACTAGACAAGAAGTTTCATAATCACCCACCTGAGCCCTATCATGTGTACAAATTTTTCATTCAATGTGAAATCATTGGGAGCGAAGCCGTGACTGGTATAGAAACAAGTGCGGTCGAATTTTTTGCCCATGATGATCTGCCTCCACTTTCTCTAGAGAGAAACACAATACAACAAGTTAAAACGATGTTCCAATTCCTTGAGGATCCCACGAAAGAAACGATTATTGATTAGGGTGTGCTCTGACTCCCTGCCTTCCCTACCTGCTATTGCACATTTATTGTTAACCAATTAATATTATTATTGGTTAACAATAAATGCAATGAGGGTGTGATTATTCGTGACAACCGATTACAAACGACTTGCTTCCTTAAATAAGGAATATGTATGGCATCCATTTACTCAAATGAAAGAATACAATCTATCCGATCCCCTTATTATTGAACGCGGGGAAGGTGTGACCTTATTTGATGTCCAAGGGCGTGCTTACTATGATGGTTTCTCTTCCGTTTGGCTTAATGTGCATGGGCATAACGTTCCAGAATTGAATCAAGCCATTATCGATCAACTGGGTAAGGTAGCCCATTCTACTTTGCTAGGAATGGCTAACGTACCAGCCATCGAGTTAGCTGCTAAGTTAGCCCAAATTACACCCGAGCGATTATCAAAAGTGTTTTACTCTGATTCAGGTGCAACTGGTGTTGAAATCGCGATCAAGATGGCATTTCAGTATTGGCATAATCGAGGATTAAAGAGCAAAACATCGTTTATTACGATGAATCAGGCTTATCATGGAGATACAATTGGCGCTGTAAGTGTTGGTGCAATTCCGCTATACCATGAAGTATTTCGTCCGATGTTATTCCCTTCTCATGTTATTCCTTATCCTAATGCATATCGGCATGAGGGCGGCGCTGAAGGGGCAAATGAAACAACGTTAAGGGCATTACGAGATTTACTCGAGGCAAGTGCCGAAGAAATAGCGGCCCTCATCGTAGAGCCAATTGTGCAAGGTGCAGGTGGCATCATTATTATGCCGCAAGGTTGTTTGCGTGAGATGGCAGCGCTTTGTCGTCAATATAATGTACTACTTATAGCTGATGAAGTGGCGACCGGCTTCGGACGGACTGGCACCATGTTTGCATGTGATCTCGAAGACGTATCTCCCGATTTGATGGTCATCGGAAAAGGGCTGACTGGTGGTTACTTGCCTGTAGCAGCAACGCTTGCAACAGATGAGGTATACAACGCTTTTTATGCCGATTATGAAGAGCAAAAGACGTTTTTTCACGGTCATTCCTTCACAGGGAATCCACTTGGCTGCGCTGTTGCTTTGGCTAGCCTTAAGTTGATGGAAGAACGCAATATGGTAGAACATGTAGTTTCCAAAGCGGACTTTGTAGCGCGAAAACTCGCAATTCTAAGGCATTTCTCACATGTCGGTGACGTTAGGCAACAAGGTTTAATGATCGGAATTGAGCTTGTACGCGATAAAGCTACTCGTGAACCCTATGATTGGGCAGAACGGATCGGTGTTCAAGTATGCCAAGTCGCAAGGGAGCTTGGCATGCTTACGAGACCACTTGGCAATGTTATTGTATTTATCCCCCCACTTTCTAGCACTGAGGCCGAACTTGATAAAATGACGGATATATTGGTAGAGTCGATTTTCACAGTTACTGAAAGTAGCGAAAATCTATGAGCCAAATACGTGGAATATTTGTAACAGGTACGGACACCGCCGTTGGTAAAACGATAGTAACAGCAGCTTTAAGTGCCGCCCTACGCACCGATGGTATGAATATAGGCATTTGGAAGCCTGTTCAGTCTGGTGCGTTACTAGGCAGCGGCACTACGGACGCAGAACTTCTGCTGAAATATACAGGAATCAACGAACTGCCCCAGATTGTAGCAACTTACTCATTTGAAGCCCCTCTTACTCCGCTCCTTGCGGCCAAAGAGGCTGGTGTGAGCTTCGAGTTGCACAATTTAGTAGTAGCTGGCACTGAGCTGCTGATGCGTTACGAGTCATTAATTATCGAAGGAGCTGGCGGTGTAGCCGTCCCTCTAACGAGTGACTATCTCGTGGCGGATTTCATTCGGGAGCTACAAATACCAGCACTAATTGTAGCTCGTTCTGGCTTAGGAACGATTAATCATACGTTACTAACCATATCCTACTTAAAGCAGCACAGCATTCCGATTATTGGCTTTATTTTCAACGATGGAGTAGAAATTGATAAGCATGACGACCCAAGTATCGCAACAAATGCAGCACTTATCGAACGTTATAGTGGTATAACGTTTCTCGGACAATTCCCTCACCTAAAGGGTGAAATAACTTCAAAACTATTGATTAATGCTGCCCGGGAACATATTCGATTGCCATTTATTAAAGAGATATTAGTCGAACAAGCCGTGAAAGTGCGGTGTGAATCATGAATTGGATGGAAAAAGAACTAAAGTCATTGAGAGATGTTTCATTAGAACGTATCTTGCACGATAACGCCCCTGCATTGGATCGCCCCGGTTATATACTCAGAGGGAATCGTTTGCTGCTTAATCTGGCATCTAATGACTACCTTGGACTTGCGCAACATCCGGCTATTGTAGAAACGATTAGAGAATCTCTTTTAACCGAAGGTGTTGGCTCACGCGCATCACGTCTAGTAACTGGTAATCGTACACCGTATGGAAAGCTTGAAGAGGAACTATCTAATTGGCAGCATAGTGAAGCATCACTTGTATTTGCCAACGGATATATGGCTAACACAGGTGTTATTAGTGCACTGGTAGGCCGAGACGATGTTGTTTTTAGCGACCAGCTAAATCATGCAAGCATCGTAGACGGCATACTGTTAAGTCGTGCTGAGCATGCGCGATATCGACATAACGACATGGAGCATTTGAGAACTTTATTGCAGAAGTATTCTCATAAACGACGCAAACTGATTGTGACAGATGCCATATTTTCGATGGATGGCAATGTAGCGAACTTACGTGAACTCGTTGCGCTCAAACAGGAATATGATGCCATGTTAATGGTTGATGAGGCGCATAGCGGTGGGATTTATGGAGAGTGCGGTGAAGGAATGTGCTTTCATCTTGGTTTACAAAATGAGGTTGATATACATATGGGCACTTTCAGCAAATCCTTTGGTGTATACGGCGCTTATGTTTGCGGCAGCCAGACGCTAATTCGCTATTTAATTAACAAAGCAAGACCACTCATCTACTCTACTGCGTTGCCACCTTCTCTTATAGCTGGCATCTCGACCGCATTAGCAATAGTCCAAGGGGAGCAATGGCGCCGTGAACGACTCTATGCGTTAAGCGATCTGTTTCGATCCTCACTCCAAAATGCTGGATTTAACGTTGGTACAGGGAATTCTCCTATTATCCCATTGATTGTAGGCGATAACGATACCGCACTTCGTTTCAGTAGAGTACTGGAATCAAACGGTATTAAAACAGTTGCAATCAGGCCGCCTACTGTCCCTAACGGCACAGCACGTATTCGCTTCTCCCTCTCAGCGGCTCATACTGAGAAGGAATTAGCAGATGCCGCTGCTATTATTTGCGCCACCGGGATTCAGCTAGGAGTGCTAAAACCATGAGTATAAAAGATGACAAACCTACTACTATAACACTTGAAAAAATCGGCACAATCATGTGGCTGACAGGATGGAGTCTACCAGACTCTGTATTTGATCAGCTTCGTTTGCTGCTTCCAGACTTTCATCATATATCCGCAGAATACAGCAATGCTAATTCTCCAGAGGAATTGCTGCCCATAACTGAAACTACGATTAGAAAGATAATAAGTCGAGATGAAGAAGCTCGTCCGGCAAAGCTAGAACATGAGCCGCTACTCCTTGCAGGTTGGTCGCTCGGCAGCTTATTAGCGCTGAAACTAGCAGCTAAAGGTTATGGAGATGGTCTTATATTATTTAGCGCAACCGCACATTTCACCCACTCTACAGAGATGAATATACACGGCTGGTCAGATGCTCATATTAGAGGAATGATACGTGGGATTCTAACAGATAGGGTTACGGTTGAAGCCCGCTTTCGGCAGCTCATGTTCATGGAAGAAGATTCGGAGTATGGTATTGTAACACTTCCACCGGCGGGCAGTTGGACAAGCTCAGCACTAATTGCTGGCCTTCAGATTTTACGAAACGAACAATGTTTGTCCGAGCTTCCTCATATTGATATTCCTGTTCTTCTTGTTCACGGGATAGAAGATAAAGTATGTCCTTATGATGCAGTCCTAGAAATTGTAGAGCGATTGCCACGAGCAACGTTAATTGCATTACCCAACTGCGGGCATGTTCCCTTCTTAGGAAAGGAAGCGCACATAGTTAAGGAAATAAGGGGGTGGTGGCATGATAAGCGATAGAAGCAGAGTTATTGGGCAGAAGTTTAGTCGCAGCGCTATCTCTTATGATGCCCATGCTCAAGTTCAGCGAATAATGGCTGATCAACTGACCAAGTCTCTCGTGAAATGGAGCAGCCAAGCGCTCGTAGAAACACCCGCTATACTAGAAATCGGCTGTGGTACCGGCACACTAACCCAAATCGTAATGAACAAATGGCATGAAGCAAAAATTACAGCAGTCGATCTTGCATCTGAGATGATCAAAGTAGCTAAGGAACGTGTTCTTTCAACAGATAATCAATGCGCTAGCACTGAAACATTAGATACTGTATGTGTTAATCAAAATGACAGAGCAGAGCGTGTTGATTTTATTCAAGCCGATATTGAAACGTGGGTAGTTGATGCTCCGACATCTTCGTTCGATATAATCATCTCAAGTGCCTGCTTTCAATGGCTAAGTAATCCTTTGGGGACATTAGTTCATCTTCACCGACTGCTAAAGCCTAATGGCTTGCTGTTATTCACTACTTTTGGACCCGATACATTTTGTGAAATGCATTATGCTTTTAATAAAGCCTATCGAGCTTACGGATTAGAGCCTCAGCGTCACGGGCTTTCTTTTTTATCGTTAGCCCAGTGGGAAATACTGCTGATGCAATCTGGCTATTCAAGTGTTTGTTATGACCGAACTATTCATGTAAAGAAATACGCTTCCGCTAGAGACTTTCTTCATTGTGTTAAAGCTATGGGAGCAAGCACATCAGAGGCAATTCCATTAGGCGGGCATAACTTGAGAAATCTATTTACTGCTATGTATAAGGAATACGAGGATACATTCAGCACACAGGGTGGGGTTACTGCGACATACGATCTCCTTTTGGTACAGTCAGAGACTACTAGTTAATCTTGCCTCTATACATGAAGTCACCAATCAGCTGAGTGAAATCACTCCAAACGCAGTATACAACAAACTTGAAGACCAAGATCACAATCCAAACCCTGAAATTGCACTTCAGGTACTCACTAGTTTTCTAAAATAGTTGCGAAGCATCAAACAGCCCTCATCTTGTTATTCAAGATGAGGGCTGTAAGTGGTTTGGATGGCAATCAGAGAAGTAATGTATAGCTAGTCTTTAAGCATATGGAACACTTGCTCAACATCTTTATCGCCGCGCCCTGACAGGTTAATAATAATAATTTGGTCCCTGCTCATTGTAGGAGCAATTTTCTTCGCATAAGCGACCGCATGTGCACTTTCTAGTGCAGGAATAATTCCTTCTGTACGTGATAGTTCCTGGAAAGCTGACAACACCTCTTCGTTGCTGACTGCCACGTATTCAGCTCGTCCAATTTCTTGAAGGTGACTATGCTCTGGTCCGACCCCTGGATAGTCTAATCCAGCAGCAATCGAGTAAGTTGGCTTTGGGTTACCTTCTTCATCAAGTAGAACTAAACACTTGAATCCATGGATTACACTCGGGACACCTTCCGTTAATGTAGGTGCTTGATCTGGCTCTACACCGATTAAACGAACCGAACTTTCGTCTAAATAATGAGCGAACGCACCAATTGCATTGCTCCCGCCACCTACACAAGCAATAACTGCATCTGGAAGGCGACCTTCTTTTTCTAAAATTTGACGTTTGGACTCCTCACTTACAATGGACTGAAAATGTTTCACCATCGTCGGGAAAGGATGTGGACCTACCGCGGAACCAAGCAAATAGAATGTCGTTTTATAATTTTGAACTAGATCGTTTAATGCTTCATCCACCGCATCCTTTAAGCGCCCTTGTCCTTTATGTACGGGTATAACTTTAGCCCCTAGCAACTCCATCCGAAATACGTTCAAAGCCTGACGCTTCGTATCCTCCGCACCCATATAAATGATGCATTCCATATTAAACATCGCACAAGCTGTCGCTGTCGCAACGCCATGTTGACCTGCTCCAGTCTCAGCAATAACACGTTTCGCTCCCATTCTTTTGGCAAGCAAAATTTGTCCAATAACGTTATTAATTTTATGAGAGCCCGTATGGTTCAAATCTTCACGCTTCAAATATATCTTTGCACCGCCCCACGCTTCCGTTAACTGAATAGCAAAGGTCAGCGGGTTATCACGACCTACATATTCACGTAAATAATAGCGTAGTTCTTGGTTAAACTCAGGGTCTTCTTTATATGTGTAAAACTGCTCGCTTAAATAACCTAATACTTCCTTTAATTCAGGAGGAATAAAGCTTCCTCCAAACTGGCCGAAATATCCTTCTTCATGTTCATTAGGACTTATTGTCACAACGCACACCCCAATCTATCAGAATGAATTCCTTCTCAATAGTATCATATTGGATGTGAAAGTTATTGACATACTCTGCCTCTCGTTCAATTAAAATTCATTCATTTACCTATACTTAGCTGTAATTCAGAGCTTTTTGTAAGAGCCAAACTTTTTGACCAATGTTAAATTTTGGTGTAAAATCCACACTGAATAGATGATTCTGCGCCTCGTATTTTAGACGTTACGTAATTATGAGGATATCAAACTTATTTCAAAAAACTCCGCATGGGAGTGATTGAACATACTTACCAATAGTGAAAAATCCGATTATCAACTCGTAATCGATGTTCAAAGTGGAAACTTTGACGCTTTTCGCAGCATCGTTCTGCGTTACTCCAACGCCTTGCTTTCTGTTGCTTTCAATATTGTTGGCAACTATCATGATGCTCAGGATGTCGTACAAGAAGCCTTTATTAAGAGCTACAATCAAATGCACACTTTAAATGACCCCAATAAGCTTGGCAGTTGGCTTTACTCCATTACCTTTCGAACGAGTCATGATTTTATAAGAAGAAAGAAGCCTACACTTCCATATAACGATAGTACCACCCCTAAAGCAGACAACGTTCATTCATGGCTTGATGGACATGTAATTCATGAAGCTATTTGGTCCGCCTTACATACACTTGATGAAAAAAATAAATCAGCCATTATACTTTACTATTTAAGTGATTGGTCGATGAAAGAAATCGGACAATTTATGAGTCTCTCCATTTCAGCAGTAGAAAGCCGTATACGACGTGCTAGAGAAACACTTAGACTCCACCTTGCCGAAGATTTTGAAACTTATTTCAATACATTTCGCCTTGGGCATCATTTCGAGCAAAAGGTAAGCGGACAGATCATAAAAGGAATGGGACACTTCTATATTCCCGCCACCAACAGGAAAAAGACGACCGATTGGTTCGTCCGCCACTTTCATTTAGAAATAAGTAAACACGGCAACCTGTTATTAGAGTTGGGGCATGAATTATATGTACTGCAATGCCATGGACACAGCCCTTTAGATACTCCTATTTTATCTTTTTCTATATCGAATGCAGAGCAACTATGGTTTCAATTAAGTAATAATGGCGTTATAGCTGATCCTATTCAACATGATGCATGGCTTGGGAAGCATTTTACTTTCTATGATCCGGATCACAACAAATATATAGCTGTAGATAATAATTAATCCTCCGTGACGGATTCCGCCGATAAGAAGCGTCTATATGTTGCACTGGATAAAGTGAGGAGTGATATACGTGATGTCAGATCAAGAAATGAAAAAAATGCAGCAACAACAAGTTGCAAAACCACCTATGCTTAAGAGGGTTCTGTGCAACTACTTGCCTGTATCGAATGTAGATCGAGCGTCAAAGTGGTATGCAGATACTTTTGGATTAACCATTAAAAAGCGTGAACCTGGTGGAGCTATTATTGTATTAGGAGATGGACAGTGGTTTTTCTTGCTTGAAGCAACGAATCATAGAAATGCAAACTTTATGACGAATCAATGGGACGGGGAAAACTATGAAATGTTCTCATTGACTTTCGAAGTCGGAAATATTGTGGAGCTTCATAAGAAGCTCCGAGAAACGGGGGTAGCCGTCGAACCGTTGCTTGACCTAGACGGATGCGGCTTGCAGTTCAAGTTCGTAGATCCTGATGGCAACAAGTTTAATGTGTGGCAAGATCCAAAGCCCGTTTAGAGTTATCCTCGCATCCCGAAATAACGATTGACAAGCACTATTTAGTAATTACAAAAGAGCTAGAACTTTTCAAAGAATCGAAGCGTATATATGTCATTTCTTATTTTTCATCAAGGAATGAAGTGAAGAACTGATCTAGCTGCCCAGAAAGTCTGAGCAGCTTCTTTATTAGCTCAAAATGTTTAACTAATAATACATTGCACCCAAATGTCGTTCATTGATTCTCAGATAAAACATGCACCTCATGGAGCAAAATTAAGTATTATTTCGAAAATGTTTGGGATTTGATAACAGAAGAAGTGTACTCCATCTCGGACGTACATTTGTTAGCAGTCGATGAGAAGGTAGCTACTTGTATTTATTTCTATCACTACATTAGCATAAACGCCTGATAATTTCCCCATGGCTTCTCATGGCTTCTCACGACCGCTGACATGCATATAGCTTACATCATCACCCGATATATATGCGTTGTTTTTTACGCATTAACTAATGCACTTGAAGTTGTTGACTTGCCTACTCCCACTGGCCCTGAAACGATATAAACGTTCTGCATGAACAATCTCTTTTCGCACCGTATTAAACCTTTTTCTAATAATACCTCTGTCTAACTAACCCAATGTTCCGGCCGTGTAAGTGACGAAGGCAGCTTTGTCGCTGCATCACCTTTTGCTGCGTTCATCTGCGCTTGGGTGAGAAACATACTTCTGCTAAGGTTCGCCCCTCTAATATCGGCATCTCGGAAGTCCGCCCCAATAAGGTCAGCGCCACTCAAATCTGCTCCCCTTAGATCAGCCGCAATGAAATACGCTCCTCTCAGGTTCGCATATTTAAGATCCGCACCTTTAAGTTTCGCACCGAATAATTGTGCCCCAGGTCCATATTGTTTCTTCCTGCCTTGCGAATTTTTCTGCCCTCGATGAGCTTTATCTCGCACTAGCTCACTAGTCTGCAATAGAAGCAGTTTGATATCCTCTCGGTGTGAAACGAAATCTACTTCTATTAAAGCGTCAGCACTGGATTCAGTGAGTTGCTCTGTTTTATTTAGCGCTAATCTCAGTTTATCGTGTATGGGTTGAGCTGCTTCTAACGTAAGTGCTTCGGATAAATACCAAAGCAGCTCATGCAGCTTCCACATGATCGGGAATACATCGTACATTTGCTTTGCAAAACTAGGCACCTCCCGCCAATCGCGTCCTTTGAAGGTATGTTGAGAAACCTTCTGCCCAGCGCCGAAGCAATCGTACACTGTGCAGCCACGAAAGCCCCGCTCCCTCAAACTAGTATGAATGCCACAACGGAAATCAGCTTTCAGGTTAGAGCAAGCATGCCCCGCATCTTTATTCAATGCAAAGTCTGCCGAAACTGCAAAGGGTAGCGCCACACAACATAAGCCAAAACATTTTTCGCAATCGGCTCGTAGATGTTGCCTATCCCCACTCAGGTCAGCATTTATATATTCATAGCTTTCCAAAATGATATAATCCCCTTTCACATAAGCAAATACGTATTCATCCATCGTTTAATCGTAAAAGAAATTTCATTTATAGGAATAGGTATTTTTTATATAAAATGATTTTTTACCTTCCATATTTAAACATATCAACGTCTCTTATACAACCCCGTCTGCACACGGCGGTAATCCTGCCGAGGCTTTCCACTTGGTCATTCCTTCGGTACCGGGATTCGGATTTTCGATGCCGCTGAGCACGCCCGGATGGACACCTGGTCGTGTTGCTGGAGTATTTACAAAGCTAATGGGACAACTAGGCTATGATCGATATGGTATTCAAGGCGGAGATACGGGATCATTTGTCGCACCAGAAATGGGTCAACAAGATGCTGACCATGTTATTGGTATCCATGTAAATGCCTTACTGACATTCCCCATCGGCGTGAAAATAATAAGCCCCTGTAAACCGCCCTGCATCAGCATGATTAAATATTCCCGCTTCGTAGAACTTATTTATGGCATCTAAGCTGTCATTGGGTTGCCAATACTGTGGATATTGCAGCGACGTAAGCGTCATTCTCATGCGACTTTGCATAGCAACAAATACAATTCCATCCTACTTCGTTACCCGATGCAACTCTCTGACTGCGCATACTCGCTCCTCTTCTTGTTGCAGATGATAGAGTGGCCCCAACATAAGGGAGGCATCAAATTTTTTATCAGATAATCCTTCCAAGTGTATAGCGTTCAGCACATGGAATCCATTAAATCTGGAGTAATAATCAATTACATTGTTCATCTGTCACAGCACCCACCTCTACTCGTTTTTTGAAAACAGAAAAAACCTATCGCCTGCAAAGAGGCGATAGGTTTAACCTTCGCGGTACCACTCTTCTTAAACGTTCTTTCTATTGTGTTTAACTTTATTAAATTTAAAAGAGTATATAATTTCCATATTTTTCTGTAAATACATAATTTTCTTAACCACCAAAAATTAGTTTATCCCTTTATCTTTTTCCACTCTAGCTTTATCAATCACAGCCGCAATGAATGGGTGCTTCGCATTAGTATAGGCTGATCGGTCATTATAATATATCTCTGACAGCTCTCTCTTCAACTGTGAATATTGCTCATGAGCATCGGCATGAGTTCTTAAATAGTCTCTAAACAGAATAAGATCTTCCCATTTCTGACTTCCGTATTCGTACACATGCAAATGGTGCGTTCCAGCATTCTTCTCGCCTTTTCTAAAAAATCGTCTGTTCGGAAATTGTGGGTGATACACATGCTCGTATCCAATACCCGCTAATGGTTCGATAAATTGTTCTGCCTCTACTAATTCATTGACTCCAACCATAAAATCTATAATTGGTTTTGCATCTAACCCATAAATAGATGTACTTCCAATATGTTCAATAGCTTTGACTTTCTCACCTAGCAGCTCCAAAATTAATTCTTTTTCTTGCTTATACATCACAGCCCAAGCTTTATTATACTCCTCAATAATAACGGATTTACTCATATGTAAGTCTACTTTTCGCTGTAGTTAACACGCCGGTACAGCCCCACTTTTCATAAGATATGCCCAGTCCTTGGCGTAACCGCTCCACCCAAATTAGTTCATTTCTATATGATGAAATAATATTTTCATGAATCATGTCCCATATATAAAGCTCTCTGTCGGTTTCATCAGGACAAAAGGTATTGATGCGCCTTTTTTCTTGGTGAAGTGCGATCTGGCATTTAATCTCATTTTCATAACCTTCTAGTTGAGCGTTTAGTTCTCTTATATTTAATTGACCGGACCAGGCAAGCTGCATCAGGAATGTTTTCTTAAACTCAGGTGGTTCTGGAGCAATTTGTGCGCATTTCCTTAGTTCTTCTCGACCAGTTTCGGTTATCGTATATATTTTTTTTGAAGGAGAACCTTCTTGTTGTTGTACCTCGTTCGTCACTAAACCTGTAGCCAGCATCTCTGCTAACGCTTTATAGATTTGATTGTTGTTGCCGGACCAATACATAAAGGGTGACTCTTGAATAATCTTTTTCAATTCGTAACCAGTTAACGACTTACTGCTGAGAATCCCTAGTATCGCAAAATTGATAGACATTGATTCACCTCATCATTCATTATCATACGTTAATAGTATCTTATATTCCAAAAAAAGACATCATACCTGTTTGGGATGATGTCTTTTCTCGTCTATAGTCGCTGAGAGTGCTTTGTTTCCCACTCTTCCTTTAATATTCCCATAATGATTCTGCTGTAGGCTTTGCCTTCTCTAAGTACTGCGGCTCGCATTCTGCCTTCTTCTTTGAATCCTACTTTTTTGTAGGCACCTACGGCAGCTTCGTTATATTCAATAACATCCAAACCTACTCGGTTTAAATTAAGCTCATGAAAGGCATATCGGAGAACCATTCTTAAAGCATCCGTCCCATACCCTTTGCCCTGATCAGTAGGATCACCAATTCCGATAGCGAGGCGTCCTGCTTGATTGTTCCACTCGATAGCGAATAAAGCGACAAAACCAATTAACCTGTCATCTTCTAACGTCCGCAGCATGAACTCCACATTATTATGACCACGATTACTGGATTCTTTTTTAGAATCGATGGCTTGTGGTACTGCAAAGTCTGTATCTAATCTTCTAAGATAATCAAAATCTTCCGAAAATCTAGCTATTCTCTCTGCATCACCCGGATATTGAGCTGTAAATCTTAGCTTTTCACCATGAAATAGACTTTTTCTGTTTTGTGTTTGTGTCATGAAAACTCTCCTTATTGTTTATTCGCTGCTCACCTCTATACAACTTCTCGACCTATTTATAACTGCACTCATTGGCTTAATCCCCTTGTATGTTAATGTACGTACATGTACCTCAATAGTATCTTGCTCTTAGCCCTTCGGCTTAAGTGATCATATCATAATCAACTTGGAGTTTATTGGTACAGGAATGATATAATTAAACTATACCAAGTCACCTTGATCGGAGGAGCAACCTTGTTTCGAATCATGATTGTAGAAGACGATGAAAAAATCAGAAAAATCGTAGCTGACACACTTCGGAAATGGCAATATGATGTCGTCGAAGTGACCTCCTTCGAGGAAGTTATGGATGATTTCATAACTGTCCAGCCTCATTTAGTGTTGCTAGACATAAACCTTCCATTGTTTGATGGATTTTATTGGTGCCAGCAAATCCGTTCCATTTCCAAAGTACCTATCATCTTCATATCATCACGAAATCAAAATATGGATGTTATTATGGCGATCAATATGGGCGGCGATGACTTCGTTCAAAAACCTTTTGATCTCGGCGTTCTCGTAGCGAAAGTGAGTGCACTATTACGTCGCAACTATACGTACCAAGATGAAAGTCTTCAATTGGCTCACCGTCGCCTTATATTTCATCTATCCAACTCCTCTGTTCAATATGGTGACCATACAACGGAGCTGACGCGGAATGAATTTATCGTTTTACAAACGATGATGCGGAATATTGGAAAAATCGTCTCACGTGACGATTTGATGCAAGTCCTTTGGAACGACGAGCAGTTTATTGATGACAATACGCTGACGGTCAACGTTAATCGCCTCCGCCGCAAAATAGCCGTATTAGGCATCGAAGATTTCATCGTCACCCGCAAAGGAATGGGGTATATCATCGAATGAGATTTTGGAGATTCCTCACATATGAAAGACCATACCTCTACATATATTTCGTAGCATTCCTTCTAACGATAATGGTGTTTGCTATCGATCCTGAGTATTCATGGCGATGGCAAACGTTTTTATTTGCACTAATTCTTATTCTGTTGTTGCTAACAGCATTTTTTATCCATCGTTATCTGAAAACGATACAAGCTATACGCAACATGCATAACGAAGATGCTGAGCCACTTTCGCTCGAATCCGAAGCTTATTACGAATCTATGGAACAACTGCACTCTTCACATATACGTGCACTAAATGAGGTTCAAGCCAAACAAAAGGAACATTATGATTTTATCGTATCTTGGTTTCACGAAATTAAGACACCTATCGCCGTCCTTCGATTGATGCAGCAAACAGAAGTTGATCCCAAAAGCTTAGAAGAAGAAGTATCCCGCATCGAGCACTATGTGGATCAAGCACTATATTATGCTAAGCTAGATAGCTTTAGCCAAGACTATGAAATTATCAACTGCGATTTAGAACTACTGGTAAAAAAGGTCGTTAAATTACATTCCAAAACGTTCATTTCCAAAAAAATAAAAATCAAATTGGACGCCCCGTCCACGATTGTCCAAAGCGACTCTAAATGGCTGTTATTTATCGTCAACCAAATTGTTTCGAACAGTTTGAAATATTCGAATGACCATGGTGAAATTTCCATCACAACACGGGTGACCAAGCAAGAAAAACTACTCATCATACATGATAATGGAATTGGAATTGATTCAAAGGATTTGCCGCGCATTTTCAATCGGGGTTTTACAGGATCCAATGGACGTACACACACGAAATCAACAGGTATGGGATTGTATCTGGCTCAAGAACTATCGAAGAAGCTGGGGCATTATATTACATGCGATTCAACGGTCGGCAGCTTTACAACCTTCGCCATCCATTTCCCCAAAAATCATGATCCTTACCTGAGCATGCTGCAACATAACAAACAAACGCAATAACCTATACTGGTTATTGCGTTTGTTTTGACGACTTCTAATGACTTTCATTGACGATTTTATAATAAATATTCGTTGAAGAAACATAGAACAACAAATAGATGAGGAAATAGACACCCATGATGCTCCAGACGATACTTGTTAGCTCAGGAAAACCATTTACCGAATCGAGAATGTAATACTTAATAATAAACCAGCTATGCAGAACCCCAAGCACAAGCGGCGGAAAAAAAACAAACAGCAGCTGCTTACGAATCACACTTTTCATCTCTCGATTATCGACACCGATTTTACGTAATATGGCATATTGCATCCGTTCATCTGTTGCTTCACGCAATTGTTTGAAATAAATAACGCTAGCAAGTGCAAAGATAGCAATCAATGCAAGAAAACCGCTAGCAAACAACATCAGTGACGAACCTTCGATTTGTTTGGAGTATACGTCTGAGAACGAAGAATAATAAGCGTCTGGCGTTTGGGTAACGATCGCGTGTAGTTGCAACGATAGCTCCTCCGCATTTTCAGCATTTTTTATCCCATAGATTTCAAACGTTTTTTTGCTCGCTTGTACCTGCATGCTCTCGTATGTTTCATTCGAAATGACAAGCACCGCAGGCTTAATGACCATAGACAAAATCGGATCTGATGCCCATCCGAGGTATGCGTAATCCTTTTTTTCGACTAGTTTAAACGATGTTTCCGTATCCGCCTTAACCATAAAATCAGGTTGTTCCCCCATTGCATACGTAGTTGCTAGATCAGATCCTTGAGCAAGTGCTACTGCTTCATTTCCTTGCAGCTTCACACTTTGGTCATGCCCTCGCAATGCAATCAGCTCATTGTATGTACGCTCAGACACGAGAAGAACGTCAGGTGTATAATATTCGGGATTATCAAAGGCAACGTTCATATCCGTTGTGGGTGAAGCAACTATTCCTTCATGCTTAAGATGAAATCGAATGTCATGTTTGGACCCTTTGATCAGTTCATCTATTTTATGATTTGTCGCGCTGTCTAGCGAATGAAAGGCGAGATCATTAGGCAAATTCCGCTCAACTGCTGCGAATTGTACCTTGTAGTTAATGGTGAAAAAGCAAATCATCAGCATAATTGCTGCACTAAATAACGAAATAAACGTTAAATTCAGCGTATTCCCTTGAATTTGGAATCGAAGTGAGGATGTCCACAGTACCGTATTCCCTTCATGATATGTTTTACGACGGCTTATCATTTGAAGGAGCCAGCCAACAAATTGGCGAAAAAATAAATAGGTACCCGCTATAATGCCTATAGCAATAGCAACTATACTTATTTTCGAGTAATCCTGCCATACGGCCGTCTCTTTCCCGCTGCTAATTAATACATAAGCCATTCCTAGCAATAGTAGTGAAAAAATAGCTATGAGACCCGACGTCCGAATCGGTTTCTCCATCTTTTGCTTCGCATGAAACAACTCGGTAAGCTGTACACGGCTCACTGTTAGGTAGCTTTGGATACTAATAACGATAGCCAACAAGAAAAATACACCTGTAGTAAAAGCGATCGCCTCAATAGGAAAGTTAAGAGAAATAGGTTGGTTATATTGCATTAGTTTCATAAGCAGCATTCCAAAAAGCTTAGACAGCAACCCTCCTAGCAGCACACCCGTTACAAGAGATAGGATGCTTATAAAGAGCGTCTCGTAAAATACCATCCTCGTAATTTGTTTTTCACTTAACCCATACAACAAATACATACCGAACTCTTTTTTGCGTTGCCTCATAAAAAACGAATTTGCATAGAGAATGAAAAATACGATAAACAAAAAAATAACGACCGAGGCAACAGCTACACCCGTTTGAAAGTTTTTGCGATTTTGCAACGCATTTGTAAGATCCTCATTAAACATCAGCGAAGAGAACGTAAATTGAATAATGACACCTATAATCATAGAGATTAAATAAATGGTATAGAGGCGAAAGTTACGCTTCACGTTTCGAATCGTTAAGTCCAATAAGCTCATCGCAGCTTGCCCCCCATTAAGCTCTGGGTTTCCATAATCCGATCGTAGAACGCCTTCTGCGTTTGATCGCCTGCGTAGATTTCGTTCACAATCGCTCCATCGCGTAGAAAAATAATCCTTTTACAATAACTTGCCGCATAACTATCATGAGTGACCATCATAATCGTCGTTCCGAACGCTTCATTCAAACCAACTAACTGCTCCAATAACTGCGTTGCTGACCGCGAATCAAGCGCTCCCGTCGGTTCATCCGCAAACACGATAGCAGGTTTTGTTATCATCGCCCTTGCCGATGCCGCCCTTTGTTTCTGACCACCTGAAATTTCATTCGGGTATTTATGAAGAATACCCTCGATATTCAGCGCCTGCATGATAGGGAGCAATCTCGTTTCCATTTCCTTAGACCCAACCTTGCGAAGCGAAAGCGGCAATAATATATTTTCTTTTACCGTTAACGTATCTAGCAAATTATAGTCTTGAAAAATAAACCCCATCCGCTCCTGTCGAAATTGACGCAGAGCATTTCTCTTCAAATCAAGCAGCGACTTTCCCTCCAGCCATACTTCACCGCCGGTAAATTGGTCAATCGTAGACAATACGTTCATGAGCGTCGATTTCCCTGAGCCTGAAGGTCCCATTATCGCAGTAAGTTCCCCCGAAATAATCGTCAAATCAATTCCTTTTAAAACTTCAGTAGAGCCATAATTTTTGGATAAATTAACTGTTTGAATGACCGTTTTCATCATATACGTCCTCCCTTTCCTGTTATTTACTATAATCAGGAATCGGAATTGCAACCATAGAAGTAGCATGAATCAAAGTGACGTTTTTGTCACTAATCCCCGGTAAAAAAAGGTCGTCATTTTGGTATTTGCTTTTTATGGTAAGTGAATTAAAGGTTGTATTTACAAACAAATATATATGCACTCCCAATAATTGAAATGAGATAACTATCTTGCTCTAGACTTATTAAAAGTAATGCTTGTACTTCACAGCAACAAGACTTAGTCGAGTCGTTACCAAATTAGTTGAAGATGAGTTTGCCAAGAACGGCTTAAACAGGCATATGGAATCGGATAGATTAAGATGGATGATTCCCTCTATGTTCTAACCTTGATGATAGCTGTAGCTTCTGGATTAGTTGGCGGGGTATTATTCGCCCTTTCAACTTTTATCATGAAAGCCCTCCCCCACTCAAGGACGATTAGCACTTCTCTTTGTTCTATGTTATTCTTTTCTAGTACGTCATTTTACTTATAAAGAAGGAGGAGTACCCCATGAAAAAGAGATCGATCGCAAATTTATCCTTTGGTATTGGGTATTCTACTGCTGTTTTTTTCTAGAATCGAATGTAACGGGATAAGTCTGTCAAAAATTCGATTGAACAAAAAAACAGAGAAAATATATAGATTGTATTCAATCATATATTTTCTACTTATAAGGAGAATGCTCAAATGATGAACATTAATAATCATGTTGTTTCAAGAAATAATCCGAATCAAATCGCTAAACCTGTGGGAAATTATAGCCACGTCACAAAAATAAATCGAAACGCTGAAATGTACGTATTTTCTGGTCAGATTGGTAATGATCAGGATGGGCATATACCTTCAAACTTTAATGAACAAGTAACCCATACGATGAGCAATATTGTTGCACTGCTTTCTTCTCAAGGGCTGACCCCTGCTAATGTGATCAAAATCAACATTTGGGCTACAGAAGAGATTGACTGGGATCATTTTGACTCCATCTGGAATGATGTATTCGGTGACACACCTCCCTCTATGACGATTGCTTATATTAGTGGGTTAGGTTTACCTGAATTAAAAATTGAATTAGATGTTTGGGCTGCAGGATAATCGTTCTACTATAATTGCTCTATATAAAAAAAACGAACCCTAGAAGCGATTCTAGCGGTTCGTTTTTCGTTTACGATTAAATCCACCCGCGCTCATGCGCTTTTTCGGTCGCTTGCTGCCTTGTCTCAACTTCCATCTTCTGGATGGCGATAGACAAATAGTTGCGAACTGTCCCATCGGTTAGAAATAATTGCTTCGCAATTTCCCTAGTCGACAATCCCGACCTAGATAGTCTCAGCACATTGGTCTCCCGCTCCGACAACGGATTTTCTTCCTTTAGAAAAAGAACCGCCGCTAGGTCTGTGCTAATAACCCGCTCCCCAGCCATGACCTTACGTATAGAATGAATTAAAAAGTCGATTGGCTCATCTTTTAATAAATAGCCGTCGACTTTCAGATCCATCGCCTTTTGCAAAAAACCAGGGCGAGCGAATGTCGTTACAATGATGATTTTCGAAGGGCATCCCTCTTCCCTAAGCTTCTCTGCTACCTCAAGTCCGGTAAGGGAAGGAATCTCAATATCGAGCAGACAAACATCCGGCTCATGTTGCCTAATAGCGTCCCATGCTTGGAGACCATTTTCCGCTTCTGCTACAACCTCGATATCCTCCTCCATTGATAACAAGGAGGTTAATGTTCCTCGAAGCAACTTCTGGTCTTCTGCTATGATGACTCGGATCACCGACTATACCCTCCCAATGCTCGCTAATGGAACCTTTAACGTAATGACCGTTCCTTTGTCCGGTTCAGCAGATATATACATATCTCCTTGCAGCTTGCTCATTCTTTCTTTTATTGACAGCAATCCATTTCCGTCACCTTGTTTGATATGTCCATTGCCGTTGTCACTCACTTTAATATAATAGTGCTCGAACTGTATGTAATGCGCTACCGTACATTGATCCGCTTCACTATGTTTAATAATATTTGTAACAGCTTCCCTGACTGAGAGGGCAGCCATCGTTTCCGCTACATTAGATAACGGAATAATAGCTCGATCTCCCTCCACAATCATTTCAATGCCTGCTTTGCGAAGTATCTCTTTCGACAACTCCATTTCTTTTGTAAAGGAAACAAACTTCATGTCAGTAACAAGCTCCCTTACCTGCTTTAACGCATACCTTGAGTTGTTCACAATATCAAGCAGCTCATCTTTAGCCTTCTCTGGATTTTTGTCCACTAGTCTCATTGTTAATTCACTCTTTAGTTTAATCATCGTTAACGTTTGACCGAGTGTGTCGTGAAGATCCCTAGCAATCCGATTCCGTTCTTCCTCTTGAATAAACCGTTCAAGTTGAGCATTAGCGATATCAAGCTTCTCCTTCAAGAGATGAGCTCTTCCCCTCGTATAAACGACAATTGGCGTGGCGAGCTGAGCAATCATAAACGGGAAGATCAGTGTCGAAATAAAAGCAAATGGATTGCCTGTATCCATCCAACTGTACAGAAAAAACATCGCTACAATTCCACACATCCCAGCGGCGATGGTTGCTCTCCGATTAGCTCTGCCGAGCAGATCAGCGAAGACAAAACCGTACATCAGTATCCACTCTCCAAGGTAAATACCTAGCACCACGAGCACTAAGCTCCCAGTAAGTGTTGCCATAAGCTGGCGCCAATCCTTATACCAAAGTCCCACATAGAGGGCGAGCAAATAAAACAGGATCAGTACAAGCTTTATCCCTATAGATAATTGATCTTCCTCCACTACTATCAAATAGATTAGTAAGCCTGTGAATAGCACATCAATAAGAAGATATTTTTCAATTTGATCGACGGGATATATCCCTTTTAGCATCGCTCATACACACCTTATCCGTTGATGAATCGGTCTATTATTTACCTAAGAGGCCTGTTGTAACCTTCCTGGCTGACTCCATTGGCCCTAGCTTAAATCTATTTAACCATAGGGAGGCGAACATGATTTGGAAGCTACATAATACAAACCATATAAATACAATTGTTACCGAGTCTACTTTGCCGCCTAAACCTAAACCCCAGCCATAAAATAAGATTGAACAAATAACATTTTGCAGGACATAACTACTGAGTGACATTTTGCCTACTAACTCCAATTTGCTCCATAGCCATAACTTCTCATTGGCCTCTACCATCTTAGCAATAAGCCCAATATATCCAAGTGCAAGAATTGGTGCAAATAAATAGCGCACTGGCAGATCAAAGCCGCCACCCGGTACAAAAACGAGCATATTAAGCGGGATACCTACGCAGAGTCCAATCTGAAGCAGCTTTCTCCGCTTTTTCTTTCCAACGTCATCAGGAGCAAAATATCCAGACCTCATCATGCGTATACCTAACAGGAATAGAAAAATATTCATTGGAATAACAAATATTGCTTCTGTCCGCAGAAACGCAAAGTTCGTAAGGCGATACGCTACCTGCTGTAGCCAGGTTCCATCCCCATATAACAGAACTGCCTCGTTTAAATTACCCAAAAATATTTGCTCGCCTATTACACTAAGATAAATGACTAAAATCAAAAGCAGAACCATAACCGACCCATAAAGGCCACCAATAATCTTCATTGCTCTGCGAATAGCACGGTCGCCGCCTTTTATAATAAAAGCAGTAATAATGGCCGTAATCCCATAGCTCATCAAAATATCATATTCCATCACGAGAGTAAAATGGATGAACCCTTCAGCTATAAGAATAATCGACGCCCAAATATAAATACCGGGCCACGCATTGCCCTTTCGCAGTGCTTGCTGATACTTCATTTCCAGACCAATCCCGAACATAATCGTGAGCAAGCCAAGCATCTTTCCATTAACCAGAAACAAAACAAAAACTCTAACGAATTGTTGGAACGACTCCCACCATTCAATACCCATATAGGAAAGTGTATAGTTCACGTCCCCTAAATGAGCAAAGATCCAAATGTTCGTTCCGAGCGTGCCGAGTACTGCGAACCCTCTCAGTATATCCAGCAAGCGCAATCTACCGCTATTTCCTGTCATAACATCCCTCATCCTTCCCAATCCGTTCATAGCTATATTTTAGCGCAGAGCCAGAAATGGAAATATTCACAGCAGTCAGATGTTTGATATGACAGTGTCATGTGACTCAATATTAGCATATTAAGGAAGCCTTCTGCGATTCTAGATTACCTTATTTAGCGGTACTATCGACTTTACTCGATCAATAGATGGCCTCCATTCATCCATGCTAATAGTGGCGATTTGACTATACGCATTAAATGGTATGAGGAAGGCTCTCGATGAAATAATCGCTGGGAAATCTGCTGATGTAGTACTGCCAGCGCGCCTTTTTAATCGCTTTTATTCGAGTGATCATGCCAGAACTAATAACACTGGATTAGGCTTGTCTATTGTGAAACTGTTAGCGGAACAGATGGATGGCTCTGCATACGCATCTTTACAAGGCGGCTTTATCGAGATAAGTATTGAGCTTCCGTTACATCATCCAAAGGTTAACTGATAAGACCACATGTTATTCAAAAACATAGAACAGCTAATCTCAAATTATTCGTTAGGGCACTCTCCTAATCTAGCAACAGTAATTACAGTTAAATAATCTTGAATCATTTCTCGAGTAACATTCATTTCAATTAGGTATAAGTCTGCCAGCATTTTCTTAAGTTGCAGAACTACTTCTCTATCATCCGCAGTTGTATCCGCTGGAACCGGTGTATACTCCACCAAATAAACAGTTCTTGCAACATCATACAAGGGATCTCCATGGCACACGTTCATGAAGTCTATAACCGTTTTACGCTCGTCTGAAATTAATATATTGTCAGGATGATAATCACCATGACAAAGGGAGTCTCCGTCTTTTAAACTATCAAGAATCTCCAAAGCTCTTTCTTGTTCCGCTACATTAACCGATAATGCATTTAATATATTCGTTTTCAAAAACTGTTTGTAATTCGGCACATTACTAACTTTGTTCTGAACAATTGTTTTATGTAACGTTGCCATACGTTCCGCACAACCTTGAATATCTCCCGTTCTAAAAACCCAATTCAACAGGGATTCGCCTTCAACTCTCCCATATATAATACCCAATTGCTCTTCGCAGTTAATCATTTCATATGCTTTTGGTTTTGCAAAGCTCATATCATTGATAGCAGTAACATTTTGAAACTCTCTTTCTACTTCATATTTGGGATAGTCCTGAACAAAAAGCTTAAGTACTGTACCTTCTCCCCATTCATATACAGTTGCCGTATTACCTTTGCCAATTAGTTTCCCAAGTTGCATGGATGCCACCTTGCCTTCATGTCGATTTTTAGTTTAGTGATTCGCATCAGGCCAATATCGGTATTGCTCTAGATTAATACGCCCATCTTCGTCTGTTATAACACCTTCACCATTCAAATAAAGAACCTGCTTAAAACGAGCTTCATCATCCTGCAGAGCAACTTCTCCCTTGGCGTTCACGACTCTATGCCAGGGTAATTCGTATGCACTGCTCATAGAATGAAGAATACGCACCACTTGTCTCGCCCCTCTTGCACTACCAGCCACCCCTGCAATTTGCCCATACGTCATGACATACCCTTCTGGTATGCTTTTTATAATCGAGATAACTCTTTCTGTAAATGGCTGCACTTGCACTACTCCCTTTCGCTCATAAGTCTTATGAACTAATAGTAGCAGTTAAATATACAAATAGGCTACGTCTCGATTTGTATCGAGCCATAGCCTACCATTACTTTCAGACTACTTCGTGT
Source organism: Paenibacillus sp. L3-i20 (assembly GCF_022180385.2). Classification (GTDB taxonomy): domain Bacteria; phylum Bacillota; class Bacilli; order Paenibacillales; family Paenibacillaceae; genus Pristimantibacillus. Next base: position 1,947,485 of record NZ_BQME02000001.1, on the reverse strand, counting down.
AACTACAGTACTCTTCTAGCTGTTGAGTAACGCTTCGAGTAATCACTCAGTTTATTAATAACGACACCGTTCACTCTACTGCCAGTCGTATTATGAATAAACTGTCCATTACCGATGTAGATACCGACGTGGCTAACTTTAGACGATCTTCCGTTGTTAAAGAAAATCAAATCGCCAGCACGCAGATTGCTTTTGGATACGTAAGATCCTTGGTTCTTCTGAGAAGAAGTACCCCACTTCAAGTTCACACCTTGTTTACCGAAGACATACTTCGTAAATGAAGAACAATCAAAAATCAATCTACTTGGATTGTTAACTCCATACTTATACTTAACTTTACCTTGCAGTGATTTTGCTGTAGCGACAACCTTGTCTGCCTTAGCCGATGCCGTTACTTTGGAAGCCGCTTGGGCTTGTCCAATATGAGAAGTGCCGACCACCGATTGAGCAGACATAATAGCTACGCAACATGATGTTGCAATTAACGTTTTCTTAATCCAATTGTATTGCATGATATACCCCCTGATGTTTTTCTCTGATGTATTAGGAGTATATCACCTCGTATATCAGTGTCGTGGATTCTTAAGGCTTTCTAATAAGGGAAGTTCTACGTGCAGAGGAAAAACTAGCTAATCCATTGTACGGTCAAATTGATAATAATCTCTCATCTTAGGGAAATGAACAGTGACCGTCGTATACTCTCCTTCTTCCGATTCCATGGAAAGATCATGGTCTCCTTAAAGCGCCATTTGCTTCGCAAAATACAGCCCCATCCCCGTAGATTTCGAATAATTTCTGCCTATAGAGCCAGCTTCTATCGTATATTTCCGAGCATGCAATACAATCTGATTCCACTACGCATCGCAAAACAATTTTATCCCCTTCGAGCAGAGCGACTTTCGTCTCTTGCACCATGCTAAAACCCCCTTATTTTCCAATTTCAATAATACGTTAGGTTTAAATAAGAGGTTTCGCACTTCCATTAGCCCTTTGCTCAAGCTTCATCATTACGCCGTCCACTCATCTATCAAAGGAATCTCTTAGCTCACCGCCCGTAATTGTAACGATTAGCCACTAACAAACATATATTTATTAAGGATAAAGTTACGGTCTACGGGTATACACGTATATTACTAGATTGGCATCAGCCTCACATGTCTCAGAATGACCATTACTCATAACGAGGTGTTTTATGAAAATCAGTTTTTTGACGCCCGCATATAATAGTGCTCGGTGGATTGTAACTATGCTAGAAAGTATTCCGAAAGAATATGCCTATGAAATAGTAGTTTGTGAAGATGCCTCTACGGACAATACATTAGCTATTCTGCAACAATACAAAACAATTTGGCCGCAATTGCGCATACTAGTGAACGAAAAAAATAGCGGCGCCAGCTATTCCTACAATCGTTGTATTGAGGAAGCACGAGGGGATTATGTTGCCATTATAGATAGCGACGATCACTATTTGCCTGCCATTAAAGACGTATTAGCGCAAATCGACGGTCAATACGACATCTATTACTACAACATGCTCACTAAGGATGGACACTTATTTACTAAATATCCGAGTAATGAGTACTCGTGGTGCGGTCAATTCAAAATCATTCGAAGAAGCTTTATTGGCGACGCGAGATTTACAACAAGGAAGGATATCGCTGGCGATTGGGATTTTAATAGAATGTTAATGGATAAACGACCAACGTCAAAATATACAGGCTTATCAGCTTATTGGTACAACTTTTACCGCGAAGACTCAGAATCTAATTTGCACCTAAAAGGGCTGAAATAATAAATTTCCGTCGTGAAATTTGTGAGATGCCCCTCATCAATGAGGATGGTGATGTACAGCTGTGTTTAAAAATAAAACTTTGCTCATAACAGGTGGCACTGGTTCATTTGGCAATGTCGTATTGCAACGATTTTTAAATACAGATATAAAGGAGATTCGTATATTTTCGCGTGATGAAAAGAAACAGGATGATATGCGGCTCCTTTATAACCATAACAAAATCAAGTTTTTTATTGGCGATGTACGCGATAGCAGCAGCATTAATAATGCGATGTATGGCGTAGACCTCATTTTCCATGCTGCAGCCCTCAAGCAAGTTCCCTCTTGTGAATTTCACCCGATCGAGGCTGTGAAAACAAATGTACTAGGTACAGATAATGTATTAACTGCCGCCATTCAAGCGGGTGTGCAGAAGGTCATCTGTCTGTCTACAGATAAAGCTGCATATCCTGTTAATGCGATGGGCATTTCGAAAGCGATGATGGAAAAAATATTTATCGCCAAGTCTAGAATTGTTACGCCTGACAAAACATTGATTTGCGGCACTAGATACGGAAATGTAATGGCATCACGAGGTTCAGTTATCCCATTGTTCGTCGAACAAATTAAAGCGGGTAAACGATTAACGATTACCGATCCCAAAATGACTCGCTTTATTATGAGCCTTGAAGAAGCTGTTGAGCTCGTATTGTACGCATTCAATAATGCTGCCAATGGCGACATCGTCGTGCAGAAATCACCTTCTGCTTACATGGCAGATCTGGCACAGGCATTGCTTGAATTGTTTGAAGCGAGTAATGCTGTAGATATTATCGGAACCCGCCACGGCGAAAAGATATATGAAGTTCTTCTTACAAAAGAAGAGGCTGCAAAGGCTATAGATATGGGCAATTTTTATAAAATTCCAGCAGATAATCGCGATCTGAATTATGGCAAATATCTCGAAGAAGGCTCCCCCAAAATCACTTTAACCGATGAATATAACTCCAACAATACAACGATCCTTTCCGTCCCTGAAATAAAAGAGAGATTGCTGCAACTTCCCTATATCAAAGATGAATTGCTCCGATGGAACGGAGGAATAGCATGAAATTTTTAATACTTGGGGCTTCCGGAATGGCTGGTCACACCATCTCTATCTATTTGCAGGAGAAGGGGCATGAGGTCACTACCTTTTCACGATCCCCCTTTCCTTTTGGTGAAAATATTAATGGGACCATTTCCGAAAACTATTCCCTACACTCGCTGCTTCAAACAAAGGGCTATGATGTGATCATCAATTGTATTGGTGTTCTAAACCAAGCCTGCGACTTAGAGCCCGCAAGAGCCGTTTACTTAAACAGTTACTTGCCGCATGCGATTGCTGATCTATTAAAAGGAACTGCAACTAAACTTATTCATATGAGCACAGATTGTGTTTTCTCTGGAAAGTCTGCCCCCTATTATGAGCATAGTCATTATGATGGGGATACCTTTTACGATAGAACAAAAGCTTTAGGTGAAATTGATCATACTCATCATTTAACCTTCCGCAACTCTATTATTGGTCCAGATATGAAGAAGGATGGCATCGGATTGTTTAATTGGTTCATGAAGCAAAAGGGCAACATTAACGGATATACAGGCGCTATTTGGACCGGTGTAACTACTTTAACATTAGCAAAAGCAATGGAAAAAGCAGCAACGGAACGTATAACGGGCATCTATAATCTTGTTAATAACAAAAGTATTACTAAGTTCGATTTATTAAAGCTATTCAACAAAACTTTCAAGGCGGATGAGCTCACTATTACGCCTAGTGATACTGTGAATGCAGATAAAACGTTAGTGAACACCCGCACGGATCTTTCATTTGAAGTTCCAAGTTACGAAGTGATGGTAGCCGAAATGAAACAATGGGTCGACACACACAAAAGTTTATACCCTCATTATTTTGATTAACCCAATTTTAACGGGTTACAGTATGCGCGACGTACGAGGTGCAGCCTCATCGATAAATGACATTATCGATGAGGCTGCACCTTCTTTTATTCATAGGATCACGAATAGTTCGACATTATCCAATATAAGGATATGCACTTTTTTGTGTGTAAGGGTTTACAAAACAACGTAGATGATTTAAGATACGGACTATAAAAGTAAATAGCTTATGCTGTGAGACATTGAGAGCAGCCATTATCTAATTGGTTACGGTCTTCTCCTTCCTAGTGAAGAGAGCGAGTCGTAAGCGGTTTGTGATGGCTGCTTTTTTTATTTCAGGAAAATTGCTGAAATAAACTGAAAATCCAAACTAACCACTATTTTTTGTCGGGGGTGAGAAAGCGCTATCATTTTTATGAGACGGCTATTTTTTCTAATTGTTGAAGAAGATAACTAACACATACACCTTTGGAGGTTGCATTCAATGTCACCATTTATAGCTGAGATTGTAGGAACAGCATTGCTAATTTTATTAGGTAACGGGGTTGTAGCAGGCGTCCTGCTGAAGAAGTCAAAAGCAGAAAATTCCGGTTGGATTGTCATTACATTGGCTTGGGGCTTGGCAGTAGCTATTGCAGCATATGCTGTCGGCGGCTTCAGCGGAGCTCACTTGAATCCCGCATTAACAATTGGATTAGCAGTAGCAGGTCAATTCGAATGGAATCAAGTCCCATCTTATATTACAGGTCAAATGATCGGCGCTATTCTTGGCTCGGTTCTAGTATGGCTACACTACTTGCCTCATTGGAAAGCAACTGAAGATAAAGACTTGAAATTAGCAGTTTTTGCAACAGCTCCAGCTATTCGTAATTACGGCGCTAACTTGATTAGTGAAATTATCGGAACGTTTGTCCTAGTTCTTGCAATACTTGCTATTGGTGCGAACACTCTCGCTGATGGATTAAGCCCGCTTATCGTAGGTGGACTAATTGTTGTAATCGGTCTTTCTCTAGGTGGAACTACCGGTTATGCGATCAACCCAGCACGTGATCTGGGCCCTCGTATCGCGCATTTCCTGCTTCCGATTCATGGAAAAGGATCATCCGATTGGAGTTATGCAATTATTCCTGTTGCAGGTCCGATTATTGGCGCAATTCTTGCAGCTTTATTCTATACAAATGTATTCTGAGTATAATGGGTAACAATAACCTTTGGAGGTCATTAACATGGAAAAGAAATATGTAATGTCACTAGATCAAGGAACAACTAGCTCCCGTGCAATTCTATATGATCGGGATGGCAACGTCATCGGCTCCGCTCAAAAGGAAATTACGCAATTTTATCCAAAAGCAGGATGGGTTGAGCATGATGCGATGGAAATTTGGGGAACACAAAGTGGCGTCGCTCGTGAAGTTCTAGAAACAGCAAGCATTAGCCCGCAAGAAATCGTCGCGATTGGCATAACAAACCAACGGGAAACAACAATCGTGTGGGACAAGCACACTGGAAAGCCCGTGCATAACGCAATCGTGTGGCAGGATAGAAGAACAGCAGAAATTTGTGATGATTTGAAAGCAAGAGGTCTTGAAACGTACATTCGCGAAATTAGCGGTCTTGTTGTTGATGCTTATTTCTCCGGTACGAAAGTGAAATGGATCTTGGATAACGTTGAAGGTGCTCGCGAAAGAGCAGAGCGCGGTGATCTATTGTTCGGAACAGTAGACACATGGCTCATTTGGAAAATGACGCGCGGACAGGTTCATGCGACGGACTATTCCAACGCTTCACGTACGATGCTCTACAACATTATGGAACTTCGTTGGGATGACAGAATGCTTCAAGAACTAGGCATTCCTGCTTCCATGCTTCCTGAAGTTAGACCTTCCGTTGGTCAATTCGGTGTTACTGATCCACAAACATTCGGCGGAGCAGAAATTCCGATTGCCGGCGTAGCTGGCGATCAGCAAGCGGCATTGTTCGGTCAAGCTTGCTTCGAGTCCGGTATGGCAAAAAACACATACGGCACTGGCTGCTTTATGTTGATGAATACAGGTACAAAAGCCGTAACATCAAAATCCGGCCTGCTTACGACTATTGCATGGGGAATCGATGGCAAAGTCGAATATGCGCTAGAGGGTAGTATTTTTATCGCAGGTGCAGCTATTCAGTGGCTTCGTGACGGCTTAAAGTTAATCGACTCAGCTTCTGATTCTGAGTATTATGCTAGCAAAGTGAAGGATACAGACGGTGTATACGTTGTACCAGCCTTTGCAGGACTTGGTGCTCCTTACTGGGATATGTATGCAAGAGGCGCAATGTTCGGTATGACTCGCGGTACGAAAAAAGAGCATATTGTACGTGCGACATTGAACTCACTTGCTTACCAAACAAAAGATGTGCTCGGCGCTATGGAAAGTGATTCTGGCCTCAAGTTGCAAGCTCTTCGTGTGGATGGCGGAGCAACGGCTAACAATCTGCTCATGCAATTCCAAGCGGACATTCTGGATGTTCCTGTGCAAAGACCAGCAGCAACAGAATCGACGGCACTTGGCGCAGCTTATATGGCTGGTATTTCCGTAGGCTTCTGGAAGAAGGAAGATATTTCTCAGCTTGCTGCAGGAGCAGTAACTTTTGAACCTCAGATGGAAGAAGAGTCCCGTAACAAGTTGTACAAAGGCTGGAAAAAAGCCGTTAAACGTACGCTTGAATGGGAAAAAGATGATGAATAGAACAACTAGACTCCGTATGCGTGCCATGTTACACTAATGACAAGTAAATAGCATGTGACGGAGAATGTGAGATCCACACCTTTTAGTACCCTTTCTTTAGCGGGGTACTAAAAGCAGTGTGGATTTTTTCTTGTTCCGTTACGTATCATCCATAAATGGGTTACTAAAGGAATAAGGAATTTATGGACGGGGAAAATAAAGAGCGGAAGAAGGGATACATCATGAATAAACAATTTTCCAGCATCGATAGAGACGGTGTATTGGATAGCAGTAATGGACAACAGGTTGACTTACTAGTCATTGGCGGAGGTATTACTGGCAGCGGTATTGCTCTCGACGCAGCTAATCGAGGATTGAAAGTTACTTTGGTGGAAATGCAGGATTATGCAGCTGGAACATCAAGCCGTTCCACAAAGCTTGTTCATGGCGGACTTCGCTATCTAAAAAACTTTGAAATTAAAGTTGTAGCTGAAGTTGGTAAAGAGCGGGCAATTGTTTATGAAAACGGTCCACATGTTACGAAACCAGAATGGATGCTGCTTCCGATCTACAAAGGTGGAACATTCGGATACTCGTCAACATCTATTGGTCTTCGTGTTTACGACTTCTTGGCAGGCGTTAAGCGGGGCGAACGCCGTAAGATGCTAAGCTTGACGGAAACGCTTAAACGCGAGCCGCTTCTTAAGAAAAATGGTCTGAAAGGCAGCGGTTACTATGTCGAATATCGTACTGATGACGCTCGTCTAACGATTGAAGTTCTTAAACGCGCAGTCGACTTTGGTGCAACTGCCATCAACTACGCTAAAGTTGAACGATTTATTTATGAGAACCAAAAGGTTGTCGGTGCAACAATTATCGACCAACTTACAGGTAAATCCGTAGACGTATATGCAAAACAAATTGTTAATGCGACTGGGCCTTGGGTTGATGAGATTCGTGAAAAAGATAATTCAAAAAAAGGTAAGCAGCTTCGTTTGACAAAAGGTGTGCATCTTGTCATTGATGGCGGCAGATTCCCGCTTAAGCAAGCAATTTACTTTGATACACCAGATAAAAGGATGGTATTTGCTATTCCGCGTAATGGCAAAACCTATGTAGGAACAACAGATACGTTCTACGATGGCGATACAGCTAATCCAAAAATGTCTAAAGAAGATCGCACATATATTATCAAAGCGATTAATGACATGTTCCCGGAAACCCGCATTACGGAAAAGGACATCGAATCGAGCTGGGCTGGACTTCGTCCTCTAATATTTGAAGAAGGAAAAGATCCTTCCGAAATTTCCCGTAAGGATGAAATTTGGCAGTCCGATTCTGGTCTCATTACAATTGCGGGCGGCAAGCTGACTGGATACCGTAAAATGGCTGAAATGGTCGTTGATTTGGTAGCAGAAAAAATCTCGAAAAAAGATGATGTTCAGTTCCGTTCATGCCAGACGATCAATATCCCTATCTCCGGCGGCGATGTAGGCGGATCGTCTAACTTTAAGCAGTTTGTAGAACAAAAATCGCGTCAAGGTGAGCAGTATGGACTTTCTGCCGCAACTGCTAAAGAACTTGTTGAAATTTATGGATCGAACATCGATACCGTATACAAAATAGCTGGAACAATCGATCCCTCGGATGCGGAGAAGAATGGTCTGCCTCTAGGGCTGTACTTAATGCTTCTATACTCCATCCAATACGAAATGTCAGTTAAGCCGGTTGACTTCTTTATTCGTCGTACTGGTGCAGTATTGTTTAATATCAACCTTGTTAAGGAATATAAAAATGAGGTTATAACTTGTATGAAGGACTTGTTGAAGTGGGATGAAGCAACTACAATCAAGTATGTAGCTGAACTCGATCAACAATTAAAGGATTCCGTTAATCCTTCGATATAAAACGTTAGATCGGATATATCGCTTAAGGGGGATCAATAATGATCATTAAAGATTTGATCATTCCGGCAATCAGAGGATTCAAAGAGTTAGAAATGGCTTTAGAAGCACCACAAGAAGTGATCTTTCTTCTTGAGGGCGAGCTTATTCACTTGCAAAGTATTGTCAATACGGTCAAACGAGCAAACAAAAAAATATTTCTCCATCTCGATATGGTAAAGGGAATCAAAGATGATGAAGCATCGATCCATTATTTATCAAAGGTGATCAAGATCGATGGTATCATCAGTACGCGAACCTCGTCGCTCATCAATGCCAAAAAATACGGCCTGGGAGCTATTCAGCGTGGTTTCCTTATTGATTCCCATTCCTTGCAGACGATTATTAATTCTGCAGCACAGATCAAACCTGACTATATCGAAATATTGCCGAGCTTTTCCCATCCAAAACTCCAAACGGTAAAGAAAGAAACCGGCGTGGACATTATATTGGGCGGATTTATTGAGAAGAAAGAAAACTTACCTGTTCTATACGAAGCAGGGGCGTTTGCTATTTCAACCAGTAGAGTCGAGCTTTGGCGATAAGAGCAGTGTCTGTATTCGAACAAGACGATGACAGAGATTTACGCAAAGAAACCAATTCCGTGAGAGCGGCAATTGGTTTCTTTGTTATTGCATGAGCGTAACTACCTTCGCAGTGACTATCTCTCTTCATATAATAAATTAAAATGATCGATTAAATCTTGCTCACTCATTCCTAACTCTTTACTTTCATGAATGATTTCCAACATTTTTTCTTCTAAAAGTTTCATACGCTGCTCCCTTATGAACGCTTTATTGGCTCCTGATACGAATGACCCTTTACCAACGACGGAGTCTATGAGTCGTTCCTTCTCCAATTCTTCGTACACCCGTTTCGTCGTAATAACACTAACTTGCAAATCTTTGGCAAGTTGGCGAATCGAAGGAAGTACATCTCCTGCATTCAGTTCACCATTCAAGATACTATGTCTAATTTGATTCACAATCTGAATATATATTGGATCTTCAGATGCGTGTGAAATAATAATATTCATTTTCCACTCCCGTTAACTAAGTAATTATTGTGTATGTGTAATATATACACCAATTAGTTGATTGTCAACACCTGAGAAATCATAGAACCTCTCCCACGGATTTTGTTTGAAGTGGCTCCATAAAAAATCACCCTCCATATAGCCGAGTTGGCCGCTTAGAGGGTGATTCATAGGTATAGCTAATCAATTATGTTAGTAATTTACTGGGGTAAAGGTGGAACAACAACCGTTATCGGATCGCTGAGCACGGTACCGAACGGGTTAGCGAGCTCAACTTGGTACGTATATGTTCGTGGTGTACGTTTAAAAAACCAACCGAACGTTTGCCCGTTCGCAGTACCTGACTCTTCAAAGAAATTGTGTGCTAACTCGACTCCATTTTCGAAAAGTTTACCTGAAGTAGCCGCATTGCCGCTCCAAATATACCAGTTAAGGTGAAACTCTCCTTTGCTGTATAATTGGTTATCATTAAGCGATAATGTTGGCTTGTTAGGTGCACCTGTTGCGGAGGTAGGTACTTGTTGAATAGAATTGGACCATGTTGTACCGCATGCGTTTTTTGCAATAATGCCAAAGGAGTACCCAATGTAACCATTACGCAAGTTATTCACAGTATAGCTGGTCGCTTGAAGATCTTGTACAGCATAAGGTGCTCGTGGAGAATAAAAGACATCATAAGAATCTGCACCTGCAGATGGAGTCCATGAAAGTGCCATTGAATGATTGCCTGGAGACGCCGTTAATGTGAAATTACCGGGCTTCTCACAATTGGTTACAGGTTCTGCGCTCACCGCGCCAAATATAGATAAGGACATAACAAGGGACAAACTTAATGTAAATAGCTTCTTGCTCAGTTTCATGGTTTCTCTCTCCTAATTCGTGATAGATACTAAGATTGGACGTCCACTTTAATATTAGCAATTTATATAATTATTGTCAAAAGTTAACATCGTTAAGAGTTTGGACAACTCTACCTCTATACTATCCGAGATCCATTTGTGCCTCTCCACTAACTTCAGTAGCCTTTCATTGCTGTATAGTTTGCCCTTCAGTTAAAGCGTGTTGACCTGACACAACTAACGAATCTTCGAGAGTGACTCCACTTATTACTTCCTGATAAGGACCGTTCACTCGGCCTAACTCTACTTTTCGCTTCTCTGCTTTGTTCCCGTTTATAACGAATACATAAGCAGCACTTTCTTCTCTCAAAATACTAAGAGACGGTACAGCTATAACTGTTTCCTCTTCTGGTGTTGTCAATTGAAGATGTACTCTAGTAGACGGCTTTAGCGTATGAGCAGCATTATCTGCTTCGAGTTCCAGCGCATATAATCTTGTAGTAGCATCAGGTACATCTGACAGGTATACAACCTTTGCACTCCGTTCATGTTTATCGCCATTGGAATCAACAAACGTTATTTCCTTCTTATTGCGAACGAGCTTAGTAGCTGATTCCGTTAATTGTGCTTTAATTTTAACCATGTCCGTTTTTTGAATAATTCCGAACACACTCCCTGCGGGAATAGTCATCCCTTCGTTCAACTTCACATCAGTCAGTACTCCATTAGCAGGGGACAAAATTTGTCCATCGTTCCAGGCTAACTCTGCTTGTTCCAGCGTAAGTCTCGCTGTTTCTACTTCTCCCTTCTTAATAGCTGTCGATTTATCTTCTGATAAACCTTCTAGCTTTCTCATTGAAGACTGAAGGCTCCTTTTTGTTTCTTCTTGCTCAACAACAGCAACATCATCCCTCACTTGCTGCTTCAATAATTCCTTAAGCTTTTCGATATCACTAGTTAATTGAAGACGATCTGCACTCATTGATGCTGTCGTGACGGAAAGATTCAGTTCTGCCGTTCTAAGTGCAATTTCTGCTTTTTCTCTCTCTATTAAGGCAGCACGACTTTCAATTTTGGCAATAACCTCCCCAGCTTGAACTCTCTCGCCATTCTGCTTCACCATCGTAACAAGTGCTCCGCCGGATTCAACGATAATGTCAATTCTCGCTGAAGCATTAACTTCCGCTATTTGCTCCCGTGGCTCACCCATACTATGCTTTCCTACCGCTTCAACCTTTACTTGAGGCACTTCCGCCTTCACAGGTTCAGAAGATAGGGCCTGCGATGATGAGCATCCCGCGATATAGACTGCACAGAATAAGATTATTGATAACTTGGAAACCTTACTATGGATGGCACTTCGATAAACCTTTGTCTTCATATACGATAGCTCCCTTGTACAATTTATACGTTGATATCCTTAACGCCAGTTGCCGGCTCGCTCTTCTTGAACATACGGCTCATTCTCTCTTTAAAGGACTCGATCATTTCATAAATAATTGGTACAACAACAAGCGTTAGTATGGTGGATGTAATTAATCCGCCGATTACGACAACTGCTAATCCCTTAGAAATAAGTGTCCCATGTGAAAGTCCAAGCGCTAGTGGAACCATAGCCGAGATGGTCGCTCCAGCTGTCATAATGATAGGTCTCAATCTTACTTTTCCTGATTCAATTATTGCGTGTCGAACGAGATATCCTTCTTTTCTCAGCTGCTGTGTACGATCAAGTAAGACGATCGCATTCGTAACTACAATGCCTATTAGCATCAGAAAACCGATCAGTGATGTAATGTTTATCGATTCGTTGGTTACCCATAACCCTAACAGGCCGCCGATAACTGCCAATGGTAATGAGAACAAAATCGCAAATGGAGTACCGGCATTCCCAAAGCACAGCACCATAATTAAATAAACGATGGCAATCGCTGCACCCATTGCGACATACATCTGATTAAAACTTTTCATCATATCCGTACTTACACCACGAGTCGTAGTAGTTACCCCTGTTGGAAGTTCAATTTGTCCAAGCTCCGCTGTTACTCTCGCAGCCACTGCTGCTTTATCAGCCACATCGATTTTGGCGGTCATTCTAACCATCAACTTCTGACTCTCTCGATCAAGTGATACAGGCGCTTTAACTTCTTCTAATTTAGCTACTTCATTCAAATAAACGATAGCTCCACCCTCAGCCTGAATTGGCATTTGACCTAGCTGTTCTAGTGAGCTTTTGTCCCTTGGAGCAAGTTCGATTCCAGCTCGATACACCGTATTATCCAAACGGATGTTACCAAGCTCATACTTGGCAATCCATCCCCCAACAAGTGCACTAATATGTTCATTACTCAGTCCAAATGATCTTGCCTTAGAAGAGTTGATTGTGACTTGCATCTCCTTCTTCGCATCCCCCAAGCTATCTTTAATTTCCTTGAGCTCTGGAGACTCCTTCATCTTACTTTTAATAACCGTAGATGCTTGCTCCAGCACCTGCTGATCTTCCCCATAAATAACATAAGTGAAATCCGTAGTAGAATATCCACTTCCGCCTGCAAACGACCCTGGCAATACTTCAGAGCCTTTAGGAAGCTGAGCTGCAATCAATTGGGTGTATTGATCTTTAACGAGTTTTGGATCTGCGTTCTCATTGACTTCAGTAATAATTTCAATAGAATTGGTAACACGTTCATCATCCTCATAGTATCCAACCAATGCTTCTACGAATGTAAACAGAGGTTTGTCACTCTCGTCTTTCGCATCGCGAAGTAGTTTTTCGATTACTTTCGATTGCATGTCCGTACTGTCGAATGGAGTCTCGGAAGGCAACATAATGGCAAAGTTCATTTGTTTGTTTACAACCCCCTCCGGCATAAGTGCTTTTGGAAGGTTAGGTACGGTAAACATTATCGTCAAAATGAGTAACAATCCGGAAAATAGTAATGTCTTGATCCGATGAGTTAAGCTCCAGATAAGGACTCTCTCATATAATGATTCAAACTTGCCCCCTGCATGTTCTTGTACATCCGTTGCCTTGGAACTGCGCAGCACCATCAGCTTTGCCATCATCGGAATAACGGTTAATGAAACTAAAAGGGAAGCAAGTAAAGCACAAGATACCGTAACAGCAAACGGGCGGAATAAACCTCCGACCATGCCTGATACAAAGGCGATTGGAAGGAATACTCCAACGGTTACAAAGGTAGACGAGCTGATTGCCATCGCCACTTGTTTAACTGCAAGTAGAATGACCGACTCATTCCTTTGTTGTGCCTTTTGCAGATTAGCATATATGCTCTCAATAACAACGATACTGTCATCAACAATCCGTCCGACAGCAATGAACATTCCTCCAAGTGACATAATATTTAACGTAATGTTCATCGTATGCATCATAATTAACGTTAAGAGAATTGACAGCGGGATCGAAACAATTACAATTATCGTCATTCTCACATTTCGCAAAAAAATCAAAATCATTAACGATGCCAGCACGATACCAATGAAGCCTTCTTTCAACAATCCACTGATGGACCCTCTTACTTCGTCTGCGCTATCGTACAATTTATTAAAGGATACATCTGAGAACTCCTTCTCCCAATTGTGAATGAGCTTATTCGTTTCGTCGGAAAACTCAACTGCGTTAGTTGCAGCAGATTTATAGAGATGGATTCCAATCGCATGTTTTCCATCCATCCGAGCAATAAAATTAACTTCATTAACCGCCTGAATATTGGCCAAATCCTTTAATAACAATGTTTGACCTGTCGGTGCAGCGATCTCTAAGTTCTCCAAGGAAAAGAGGCTGTTCAGCTCTCCTTGAACTCGAACAATTCCTGTATTTCCATTGAATTTAACAACGCCAACAGATCCTTTCGACAGGGCAGACTGTACCAGTTCGTTAACTGCACTTGGAGTGAGCCCATATGCCAGTAGGGCTGATGCATCCAATTGAATATCTAGCGAAGTTTTGCGTGCGCCTATCGTATCGATATGATCGATACCATTAATAGCTTCAAAACTAGGCTTTAATTGCCGCTCATACAATTGATCCAGCTCACTTTGAGACATTGATTCCTTCGCATAAACAGCCAAATAATAGGCCGGCGTAGAAGCGAATCCTAAAGAGGATATCTTTGATCTACCAGCACCCTTTGGCAACGAAACTTCTTGAACAAGACTTTCTAGATCCTGCTTCATCTTGTCCATGTTAACTTTCTCATTAAACTCAAGTGTAACCATCGACATACCATCACTGGAAGTCGAGCTGAGCATTGTTAAACCTTGCACATTTGCAATCTTGTCTTCGATTGGTTTCGTAACTAAGCCCATCACATCTTGCGGGGAAGCTTGATAAGGCGTCGTAATCATAAGATACGGAACAGAAATATTCGGCATGTTCTCTACCTTAAGTGACATTCCCGAATAAGCTCCAGCTCCAAACAAGATTGCGATCAGAATGATCATTGCCGCTATTTTGTTCATAGAAAAATCAATCAGTGCCTTCAAACTTAACCCTCCTGCATTTTCATCTCTATAGACCTCACTTGCCTATAGTAAACATTTCCCAACAACTAGTCATAAGCTTAATATACGAATATGAATAAACTATGACATAACTTAGTTACAACAAAAAAACCAACGATAAAGGAATAAAATCCCTAAATCATTGGCTATTAGTTGATGTTATTATGTGAGATGGGGCAGTGTAACGATAACGGTTGTTCCTTCACCTGGACTACTCTTCAGAGTGATGGTGCCATGATGCCTTGATACAATTTTTTTGACGATAGCTAGACCTAAGCCATTGCCTGATTTATTTTTATTGTGAGATCTATCAGCCTTATAGAACCTCTCGAACACTTTAATGGTATCCTCTTCAGGAATACCAATTCCGGTATCCTTAATATGCACCTCAATGGACTCTACGTGCCTGACTATATGGATACTTATTTGACCGCCTTCCGGCGTAAATTTAATACTGTTTCCAATCAGATTAATCCAAACCTGATTGAGCTGGTCCACGTCCCCTTTAATCTTGGTTCGAGACAAATCAAGCGACCAATTCAGCGACTTGGCCAACCACTGGGGCTCGCTAGCTACGACCGCTTTGCGGAGCTGCTCATCCAGTTCATACAGCACGGGATCAAATGGATGATGCTCCGAATCCAATGATGCTAGTTTTAATAAGTTTTCGCTTAGACGTGACACTCTTTCGCTTTCCTGTTCAATAATACGCAAATAGCGAATTCGTTCCTCTTCGGACAGATCATTATGCTGGAGCGCCTTAGAGAATCCCGAGATCGAAGTTAGCGGTGATTGAATTTCATGTGATACATTTGATACAAAGGTTTGTCTCATTTTCTCTAACTGCTGCATTTGACTCGCCATATAATTAAAGCTCTGTGTGAGCTGCCCAAGCTCATCCTTGCGCTTTGACCAGCCCAAATTAATGTTAAACTCGCCTCTTGCGAGCTGCTCAGTAGCTGCTTTCATCCCTCGCAGAGGTCGTACTAAGTAGCGTGCTCCGACGATCATAATTGAGCAGCCTACAATGAAGTTAATAATCAAGGCAATTGTAAGTAGTATCGAGAAGTCTAAGCTCGCACTACTCTCCGAGGTTTCTACGAACAATGCATAGCGTATCCCGTCCTCTACATAAGGAAATCCGATAACCAACTCCGTTGAAGAGGCCTCGTAACCTTTATAAACTTCACCGTCCAGTACAGACTGAACCTCTTGCTGGGATACAACATAAAGTTCCTCCTGCTTCACTTTATTGAGCGGTAGTAGCTTTCCATTGCTGTCAAATTGCCTAACATCATACTTCTTCGAAAGCCGCTTTTGTTTCATCACCTTGCTAGCCTGCATGTAACCATTATCCTCGTATATCTCTCGAATGATTTCCACATCATTGACCAAACTCTTCTGTAGCCTATCGATGTACCGCTCCCCTATTGAAGTTGTAATTAATAATGATAAATAATAAGTGCTTATCAAACCAATAGCCACTGCTGCCACATAGGTAAGTACGACTCGAACGTATAACGTCTTGATCATCCCTGTACCTCTAGCTTGTAGCCAAGCCCTCGTTTCGTTTCGATCGTGAATGCACAGTCCAGCTCTGTGAAACGATCCCTTATCCGCTTAATATGAACATCTACAGTTCTGTCGTCCCCTTCAAAATCCGCTCCCCACACTTGCACAATTAAGTCATTCCGCGTAAAAATTTGTCCCGGAAAACTAGCAAGTTTATACAAGAGGTCAAACTCCCTCAGCGGAATTGAAAATTGGAGATTATCCACTACTGCTTCATATCTATTTTTGTCCAACATAACATTGCCGACATGTACCTTCATTGAAGTTTGAATTCTGTATCTCTTCAGTAACAGCTTTACTCGTGCTACCAGCTCAATAGGATCAAACGGTTTTACCAAATAATCATCCGCTCCTAAATTGAACCCTTTAAGCTTATGTTCTGTTTCACCTTTGGCAGTTACCATGAGAACGGGCATCTCTAGAAAATCGCCCTTCAAATATCGGCAAAAGTCCCAGCCATCCATTTGCGGCATCATAATGTCCAAGACGATCAGATCGAATTTTGACCGTTCCATCCTTTCGATTGCCTCTTTACCATTACTTGCATCTACAACCTTGAATCCATCCCTTAGCAAATAAAAACGAATAAGTTCAACAATATCCGGGTCGTCATCGACAATTAGGATGTTGGCCATCTCTGCTACTCCTCCGTAACTATATACTCTTTATTATCCAACTATACTATCATATGCCATAAAATGGCTACCTCGCGTTTCTTCATCTACTTCATCTAAAAAATATGAATAAAATGATCGATATTCGAAGTTTGAAAAAAATAGCCGTTAATTGGAACAAGGTATCGGTGCAGCGCCCATCTAGTAATCACCGCTTGCCTGCTACCTCGCTTGTCTTCCAAAAAATTAATCTATCGCACATCGCTTTCTATCTTGCATTGATATGACCATTTGGAATATTATATAGATAGTAAGCGCTTACTTTTTCTGTTACTCTCCTTGTAGATCCATTCGTAGATTCGTAATTATGCTCCATAACAGGCTCTCTATTAACTCTTTAATAGGTGCCTCTACTCTCATTCCTTCTTTGCTTTCCCAACTTTCCTCTACATACATTCTCTGTTAAACCACTTCTTTCGTTTAGAACCGACTATTCAATTCATGCATATTGTGTTGGACAACTTCATTTATCGACTTTTTAAAAGACTTTGCTTATTCGACTACTTTTCATCCAGGAAAAGGAGGTGGTTATCTTCATCCACTCATAACTGGTGACGACATCCTAAGCTATTAGTTATGTCTATTAATCTATGTTCTGAAAGGAGAGATTGTCCATTTACGTTTCTTTGGCAAACTGGATTTCTACTTCCAGTCCTATCCGAAAACCAAATTTGAGGAGGAAATAATAATGGTACTATTCCGATCCCTTTATGAATCAAAGATGTTCAAGCTTGTCGTTGCTACTAGTGTGTTATTTGTTACATTCCTTTCTGCTGGAATATTTGTTGAGAATGCCTCTGCACACGGATATGTAGATATCCCCAAAAGTCGTGCATATCTATGTAAAATCCAAGTAAACACGGACTGTGGAGAAGCACAATATAATGCGCACAATTTTGAAGCACTGAAAGGCTGGCCAGCCGCCGGACCTATTGATGGCCAAATCGCCAGTGCAAGCGGGCGTTACCCGAAACTGGATGAGCAATCTT
The DNA here is from genome assembly GCF_022180385.2 of Paenibacillus sp. L3-i20. Classification (GTDB taxonomy): domain Bacteria; phylum Bacillota; class Bacilli; order Paenibacillales; family Paenibacillaceae; genus Pristimantibacillus. The sequence goes on along the minus strand of NZ_BQME02000001.1, from coordinate 1,929,491 downwards.
CAACTCGTTGGTCCAAAGTAGAAGTAACATCAGGAACAACAACGTTCCGATGGAGCCTGTCAGCTGCTCACTCAACTGCAAGCTGGAAATATTATATGACGAAGCAAAACTGGAACCAAAACGCTTCTCTTTCGCGTAACTCCTTCGACCTAGTGCCATTCTGTGACTTACCATACAGCGGTCAGCCTCCAACAACTTTTTCTCATACTTGTAATATCCCCGCACGTACTGGTTACCAAGTAATCTTGGCAGTTTGGGAAGTTGCCGATACGGCCAATGCCTTTTACAACGTCATTGATGTTAATTTCGGAGCTCCCGCTGATATTGAAGCTCCTACGAATCCAAGCAACCTCGCTGTGACGAATACTACTTCATCCTCCGTTTCATTGTCATGGACCGCTTCCCAAGATAATGTAGCTGTTGATGAATATTGGATTTATCGCGGCGGTGTGAAAGTTGGTTTCGTGGGCGGCACGACTACAACTTTTAAAGATATTGGATTAACACCGACTACCACTTATCAATATAAGGTTGCAGCACGGGACGCAGCTGGCAATCAGTCGGGAGATAGCAATTCCATATCGGGTACAACCACAATAGTCGTTCCTGATCCAATAGCTCCAACCGCACCCCTCAACTTGCACGATATGGGCGTAAGTACAAATAACCTCACTCTTATGTGGGGAGCATCCACGGATAATGTAGGCGTTCATGCCTATCGCGTCTACAAGGATGGAGCCCTTCTCACAACCGTATCCGGGACGACACTCTCCTACAATGTGACAGGCTTAACTCCAGGTACAGCCTATAACTTTACGGTATTTGCTGTGGATGAGGCAGGTAATGTATCTCCTTCAAGCAACACACATTCCGTAACAACGCTCAGCACTGTATGTCCCGCACCGTGGAGCTCCACCCAAACGTATTTAAATGGAGATCAAGTCACTTATAACGGAATAAAATATCAGGCCAAATGGTGGACACAAAACGAACGACCTGACCTTAAGAGTGGACAATGGGATGTATGGCTGTCGCTTGGCAGCTGCACTTAATCAATTAGAGATAGCCCAGTGGTGAGACTAGAATCAATGTAATATTGAGCTGTACCTGGCAGATGGTTTAAAAAAGGCTAGAGAAATGGTGGTATTTCTACACCTTCCTCTAGCCTTTTATATTGTATACACAACTAATATATATCCTGCTTAACCGCACTATTAGCTGAATTTAGCTCAGCTATGCTCCTCTCGTCCCTGTTGTCACATGTATCCGTTGTGGCTGCTCTCGTCTTCAAACTCTCCATTCGCTCTTTTCCCCATTCGTACATCATCAGAACGATCGGCAACAGGCTTTCCCCTACCTCAGTGAGTGAATATTCGACTTGAATAGGGCTCGTTTCATAAAATACTTCCCGATTTACGATGCCATCTTCCTCCAGCTCCCTGAGCTGATTTGTTAGTACTTTGTGCGATATTTTTGGAAATAATCTTTTGATATCACTGAATCGATGTGCTCCTTCAACGCCTAAATGATATAAAATGACGACTTTCCACTTCCCGCTAATAATGGACAGGGTCAGTTCCTTTTCGCAATTGTATTGTTGGTTCTCAATTTTCGCTCGAATTTCTTGCCTTAAATCTCCCATTCGTTCATTCCTTTCAGTCGAGATACAGTTACCAGCAGGTAACCCTGTAACTCAAAAGTGCGTCATTATAAAATATCTCTTATTATTGTATAGTATATAGACCATCTTAGCAGGGTAAAGTTAACCCAAGATGCATATTAGAAAAATCCAACTTATAGGAGTGTCTACTAATGAACCTTCAGCATAAAACAGCTCTAATTACTGGCGCAGGAAAAGGAATCGGAAAAGCAATCGCAGTTGCACTAGCAAAAGAGGGAGTTAACCTTGGACTAGTTGCACGATCGAGCTCAGATCTTGAGTCACTTCAAACCCAATTAAAAGAATCCTACTCTGTGGATGTTCATATTGCTTCTGCAGATATTTCCGACAAGGCACAAGTGGATTCCGCTATTTCTGGACTACTAGAGAAGCTTGGGACAATCGACATCTTAATCAACAATGCAGGAACTGCACAATTCGGTACATTGGTCGACATGGACATTGAACAGTGGGAACGCATTATTCAAGTCAATCTTATGGGAACGTATTATGTAACTCGCGCAGTATTGCCAACAATGATCAATCAAGCATCAGGAAACATTATTAACGTTGCTTCCACTGCAGGTGAGCGTGGATTCGCTACTGGTTCTGCTTATTGTGCTTCCAAGTTCGCTGTTCTTGGTTTGACAGAATCTCTTATGCAAGAGGTTCGTAAATCCAATATTCGTGTGACAGCTTTGACGCCAAGTACAGTTAATACTGAATTAGCAACTAACGCAGGATTAAAAATCGGTGACGAGGATCGTATGATGCAACCTGAAGATGTAGCTGAACTAGCTTTAGCAACTCTAAAATTACCTCCGCGCGTTTTCATTAAAACAGCAGGTATTTGGACAACTAACCCACAATAAACAACTGAAAATCCCTTTCACTTATATCTTTGATCAAAATAAAGAGCCTTCATTCCCACTGTCATAGTGGTATTGAAGGCTCTTTAAACGTCATTTTTCATTACTCTCAGCAGGGCTAACCTGTCACTTACCTTTCATCGGCTTAGCCATGCTTGCTCCGAACTGAAAACGGTAAATCAAGAAAGCAATGATAATTAGGATAGACAATAGGGCAAAAATATTACTGAACAAACCGGCAGACTCATTAACAAGCCATGGATTGAAAGCGGTGGAAGTTGAACCCCCGTCGAGCAGCTTCCCAATTAGACTCATAGCGATTGCTCCAGAAATAAAGTTGACCATGGAGAGCATTCCCATGCCAACCCCTGTCTCCTCCTTGGAAAGCGACCTTGAAACGGTATTCGACATCGAGATTTGCATGAAAGTTTGTCCCACATTGCCTAAAATGAGAATGATTGCAATGAAGTAGGCGGATACTCCGACAAAAGTTGATAGTAAGGCAAAACATAAAAAGATGAGTAACACTGCAACAAAAACAAGCGTATAGTTGCCGCGTTCATCAGCTAGCTTCCCGCCTTTACGACCTAGTATAGCCGAGGCAAGAGCTGCTGGAACTAAGACGAAACCTATGTTTCCAGAAGACAAGCCATTCAATGATGCTAGAAATTGAGGTGTCATAAAAATCATACTAAAGCTCATCGCAGTTGTAATAAAAGCAAGCGACAATCCGATGGAATAGTTTTTGTTGCGGAATAGGCTAGGTTTAATAAATGGTTCAGCAGCCGTTTGAATTCTTACTATGAAGAGCACCAGCAAAATAGCCCCGCCAACCAACAGCCATATGTTCCATTGCGTTATCGCCAGCAAGAAAAGAGCTACTGTCCCAGCCAACAGACCACCGCCAAGGATATCAATACGTGCTGCTTTTCCTTTTACGTTATCTAGATATTTTCTGAAAAATGGAAGCGTTAGGAGTGGTAGCAAGGAAATGATGAACATTAGCCTCCAGCTTCCTACACTTGTAATTAAGCCCGCTACTACTGGACCCAATGCATTGCCAAGCGCTAGGCCGACAGCAGCAGTTCCAAGTGCACGTCCCCTTTTTTCTGGAGCAAAATATCGAATCGGGATAATCATCGCTGTTGCTGGAAGAACGGATGCACCCGCAGCTTGGATGATTCGCCCCATAATAACGAGCCAATAATCGTTGGAAACCAAACCAATCATCGAGCCTACAGCAAATATAATGAGTCCAACTGTTAACAAGTCCTTAAGCCTATATTTGTCTGCCAGCTTCCCCATTACGATTGATCCAACAGCATATACGACCATATAGCTGGTCATAATCCAACTTACTTGCGAAGGAATGAGATCAAATTCTTCACCTATCGCAGGGAGCGCAACATTGAACATCGTGCCGTTCATAACCGAAAAGATTAAAGTAATAACTAAAACCCGCAGCAGCTTATCAGCATTTTTTGATGTTGCATCTGACATCATCTAAATCTCCATTCTATTCAGTAGTGTAGGTGCGTAGTTTGCAATTAAAAGATGGAGCCAGCAGAGTAATTTAAGAGAGAAAACAGGAATACAATAATCATTAACAATAACGCAGGGAACATTTGCTTAAACGAATCTTTAACACGAATATGGGATAGTACTGCACCTAGCATAATGCAAGAAATCCACATACCCGCAAGGAAAAGTATACTCTCATGCCAAAATCCTATAATAAGACCAGCAACGCCTACCAAAACGATATATCCTGCTGCTGCTCTGAACCATTGTGGCAGCCCCAAGTGACGGAAAGTTTCAACCTGCATTTTTGCACCTTTCACTTTACTTAACCCTGAAAATAAAAATACAACAATTAATAAACACTGAAATACAAGTGTTAAAATAGACATAAGACCCCTCCAAAAATTTTTTAGAATGTAAATCAGACCAATAAAATATGTTACAATATACAGAGCTACATCATTGTGAGTATAATGAATAGTGATGGACCTCAGTAAATGTAGACTATACGAAAACAGCCATAACTGTCAAGGAGGTACTTCTATTGATCCCAATTAATCAGCCTGCTGCAATAGATATCATTCATGTATTAGTTCGATCAACACATGCCCTTCAGAGAGAATTTCAAACTCGTTTATCTGCGCATGATATGCCCTATCAACTTTCTGGACCTCGGCTCCGACTATTATCGACCGTTGCAGAGGCAGGACAAATTCGTATGAACGAGCTCGCTAATAAATTAGGCATTCAAGCGCGTACAGTTACCGGGTTTATCGATGCTCTGGAAGAGGACAAGCTTCTTGTTCGTATTCCCGATCCAACCGATCGTCGGGCGACGCTCATACAATTAACGCAACTAGCACAAGCTAGTTTAGATCAGGCACTTACTTATCAGGCTGACATAGCGGAGGATCTACTAAAAAATCTTCCAGTAGAACAACGCAAACAGTTGTATGATATGCTTTTTCAGCTTTCCAAAAATAAAGATATATCAAGCGACTGCATAGAAGATTAGAGGAAAACGATGATGTATACCATTCCGAGATACCATCATATAACGTTTAAAAAGCATACCCCGCAATCGACAGACATAACATAAACTTCAAGTTAATCTGTCGTTGATCGGAGGATTTGCGATGTATATCGAGGTCGAAAAAGATGTTCATATTTTCGTACAAGATATTAACCCTGGCCCCGGCAGCAAACCTATATTTTTTGTTCATGGCTGGCCTTTGAACCATAATATGTACCAATATCAATTTAACGTATTGCCAGAGCACGGTTTCCGGTGTATCAGTATGGATATTCGGGGCAACGGTCAATCTTCTAAGCCTTGGGGCAGCTATTCATATGATCGGATGGCGGATGATGTCTATATCGTTCTGGAAACACTCGGCATCCAAAATGCCACTTTAGTAGGCTTTTCGGTTGGAGGAGCTATATCTATCCGGTACATGTCCCGCTATGGAGGGCGCCATATTTCCAAGCTTGCTTTGGTGGATGCTGTTTCGCCTTCTTTCGTTAAAGCTCCGGACTCCCCTTACGGCGTTTCGAAAGAACAGGCAGAAGGTCTTATTAATCAAATGTATGTCAATATGCCAAAGTTTCTTAACGATGTATCCCTTATGTTTTTTAATCGAAACCTGGGCATTGGGACGCTTCAATGGTTTGTTGAAATGGGTCAGCAATCCGCTTCCTATGCACTCATCAAAATATTAAGAGAAGCAGCCCGGGAAAATGTAACCAACGATCTAAGTAAAATCAATGTACCTACGGCGATTTTCCACGGCGTTCATGATCAATTGATCCCGATTCAAAGCGCTCAGCTTACCCAACAGCAGATCAAAGGATCAAAGCTATACCCATTCCAAAACAGCGGTCACGGGCTGCCAATCGATCAAGCGGATGACTTAAATAAAGGACTTATGGAATTTGTGAATTCATAAATAGTGACCCTTATATAAAAATTCGGCAAGAAGCTTTCGATTATAAATCTTTCCACACATAAAATCCAAGCCATTTATTTTGAAAAACATCTTCGTCATTCCCTTGATCTGAGCCATCTGACGTATACCTGTAGCTATATAATAAAGTTTGATAACTTTAAAGCTACCTACCTTTGGTTTTCCGTTAAGGAGACCAAATATTTTTAAAATAAAGTTTGATAAAAACTGAACTTAACAACGAAGGGCTACCACCAGGCAGCCCTTCTGTTATTCAACTATCGTTTCCCGTTAGCTCATTCTTATTCTACCGATGAACCATTTGATGTAGCCTTTAAAGCTTTTTCGTGTAATACTTCCACAGCATAAAAAAAATGATAACAACAAATAGTAATGCAGCCAATAAGGTGTAGAATATCAAGGAATTGAAGAAACCGGCAATCACAGAGGCAATAGCCAGACCTATGAGAATTATGATTATGCTGAGCGAACTGGCACTCTGGAGAATCAGTCCGTTCCGCTCGTCGTTCTCCTCGATATACAACTTTTTCAACTCCTCATCATTTTTGCTGGCTTTTATATACTTGACGAGAAATAAAACGAGAAATAATTCAGTGCCGATAAAAGCGCCTGTGTGAAACCCCTTTATAAAACTGGGTAATTCGGGAAGACCCCCGCGGTAAAACACAAGTCCCACATATATCAATAGCGTGGCAGCAGCTACCAGTGACAGTGCGTTCTTGCGAGTTTTAATTTGAACCTTGTAATTCTCCATTATAATTCCTCCGCTTCACTGAAATCAAAAACATCTTCAATGGCTAGTCCAAAATGCTTGGCAATCTTGTAGGCAAGAACAAGGGAAGCCGTATATTTTCCCCTTTCAAGCGAGGTGATGGTTTGTCGGGTAACACCTACGCTCATCCCCAGCTCTTCTTGGGACAGCTTATGCTGTTTACGCAGTTCAGTAATTCTTGTCTTCAAGTGATCACTCCCATGCAAAGTTCGCTTTGCATTTTTAGAATAGTTCACATTTCATTCTATGTCAAGCTAGCTTTGCATTTTTGTGTCGTATTTTCTTCAACTAATAGTCTACAACATGATTTTGCGGAAGTGTAATGGACATATTATCAATATTTATTCCGAATTATCAAACTTTGTTTTAATTCTACAACACCCAGTAAATTTGCTATCATGAAAAGTGCCATCTTTATTGAAAATATACGTCACTTCACTCGCTAATCCACCACCAGTCCTACTGCTTGCATAGCTAGTAGAAACATACTTGCCATCTAGCTTCACACGACTGGCCGGCACATACTTGGTATAGACATCCCCGTCAATTTCCACTGTCTTAGTTCCCAGCTTGTAGGAATATGTTTTCCCATTGCTTAAGACAAGCTTATTTCCTTTCACTTCATAGGTTAAACACCGCTTCTCCGACAAATCTTATCGGTTGTTTATCAGTGTATACGACAATACGTTTACTCTTAGCGCCTTCAACTCTCTCCTTCATTCGTATAATGGTTGTTATGTAAGAACAGGTTAGCGATCAGGACTCTTCGCGACAATAGGTCAGCGGAATGAAATACTCACGCTATAGATACAGGAAAATCGCTAACTTTGTCGAACTTCATTCGTATGAACATACCTACTAGATACAAAACCACTCTAAAATATATATTCACTATTATCCTGTTTCTTATCGTCCTACTTGGCTTGCGACTCGCCTGGTTACAACTGTTCACAACAGCAGAGCATCCTCATGCCGTTAATGGGGTACTTGATATGCGCGGCTGGGACTTAAACAACTCCCCTACAATCCCTTTAAAAGGTAACTGGGAGTTCTATCCTGAGCAACTGCTCACTCATCAAGACACACAATCGTCCACTATTAAACCTCATTATATTCAAGTTCCAGGAGACTGGAGCAGCGAGCTGTCAAACGAAACGAAATCCTCGATTGGATACGGAACCTATCGACTACGTATTCTTGTTGATCCGCTGGAGAAGCCAGTCTCCTTTTGGTTTCAAAAAGTTCAAACTTCATCCGCTGCGGAAATAAACGGGTTCAGTGAAGGAGAAATAGGTAAACCCGCTTCTAGTAAACGGGAGTATATACCGAGGAGCATCTCCTATACAGAGACTTACACTGAGGAGGGTACAGAAGAAATCGAATTGCTCATTCGTGTAGCTAACTTCGATAATCCGAATAATGGTGGTCTTATACGGTCTGTTCGATTTGGCTCTCAGGCAGCTCTCGACTACGTGCGATGGTATTCCATTGGTTTTCAACTTGTGACATTCATTGTGCTGATGCTTCACGTTTTGTACGCGGCTATTATTTATTTATTTAATCGCTTAGAGCGAACTGTTCTCTTGTTCGGTTTATTGACGCTCATAGCCTCATTAATTATTGTGACCGATCACGACAACCTGCTCTTACTATGGCTGCCCATTAATTACACATGGGCGCTGAAGATTAAGTTGCTCACCTATGTGTGGCAATCCTTTCTTGTCCTTATTCTCTTTAGATCGTTCTCTATCATTTTCCAAAAAAACAAATGGATGCGCTTATTCACTGCCGCACTTATGCTGTACTCTATATTTTTGCTGACCGCAAACGCATCACTGGTACATGGATCTGTTGAATTAGGTATTTATTATTTTTTCTATTTAGTTCCCTTTTTTTGGCTGCTTTATTGTATTGGAAAGATGTTTTTTACAAAACAAACCGACGATGACGCTATTTTCTTGTTACTTTCCGTAGCAGGCGTACTCTCTGGCGTGTTTTGGGATGTCCTTAATTCTTATAAAGAAGTTATTATTGTTTATTATCCATTCGATGTCATTGCCGCAATTATCGGATTTTCAACTTATTGGTTTAAAAAATACTTCCGTAATTCTAGGGAAAATATTAAGTTAAATGATCAGTTAAAAAAGACCGACAAACTAAAAGACCAATTTCTCGCAAATACTTCACATGAGCTGCGAACACCTCTGCACGGTATTATGAATATTGCTCAGAGTGTTGTTAGTAAGGAAAAAGAGAAACTACAGGACAGAAGTCTCAAAGATATGGAACTGCTCATCACAATAAGTAAACGTATGTCGCATATGCTTGGCGATCTTCTAGACGTCGCACAACTCCAAGAGCATCGCATCCTATTGCAGCAAGATCCGATAAAGATTCAATCCATTGTCCCCGGTGTTATTGGCATGTTGACATTTATGATCGAGGGCAAGCCTATTCAGATGCATATAGATATTCCAGAATCATTGCCGCCAGTTATGGCTGATGAAAAAAGGCTTGTGCAAATTTTATATAACTTATTACATAATGCGCTCAAATACACCGAACAAGGAACCATCACCGTGGGAGCCACTATTCGGAATGGACATGCCATTATCGGCATCTCTGACACCGGAATTGGTATGGATGAGGATACACAAGCACGTATATTTCTCCCTTATGAACAAGGGACTTATGGCATCAGCGATGGACGCGGAATCGGACTGGGATTAAGTATATGTAAGCAGCTAGTCGAATTACATGGCGGCACATTGACGGTTCATTCTGAAGAGGGAAAAGGGTCCGTATTTCGTTTCAATTTGCCAATTGCAGATATAACGAGGGTGCCTCTATCGCAACCTCCCCTTCTGCGTGAACAGGCCGTTAAAGAAACTGACGCTAATTCCGCTACTTCGATTTTTACAAATGCGATTAAAAAAGCAATTGATGAATCAGCTATCTCCATGCCTGCCTCATCACTATTAAATGATGAGAAGCTAAATATTATTGCTGTGGACGACGACCCAGTTAACTTGAATGTGCTAGTCGGTATTCTCTCATCGGAGCCATATAACATTACGATAGCTCATTCAGCCCGTGAAGTATTGGCTTTGCTAGCAACAAGGCAGTGGGATTTGCTCATAGCCGATGTTATGATGCCACAAATGTCAGGCTACGAGTTGACTCAAAAGGTTAGAGAGCATTATTCCGTATCAGAGCTTCCTGTATTACTGCTAACTGCACGTAGCCAGCCCGCTGATATTTACACAGGTTTCTCCTCTGGGGCAAATGATTATGTGACCAAGCCAGTAGACGCATTGGAACTGAAATACCGGATTAAGGCACTAATTACGCTAAAGCAATCGATCAATGAACGATTACGTATGGAAGCAGCTTATCTTCAAGCACAAATTCATCCGCATTTTTTGTTCAATACGCTTAATTCCATTATGGCGCTTGGTGATATAGATACGGAGAAGATGCAAAAGCTGGGTAATGCTTTTGCCGCCTTCCTGCGAATTAGCTTCAATTTCTTAAATACAGGAAAGCTTGTCGAGTTGTCACATGAGCTAGAACTTGCAAAAGCCTATTTGTATATCGAACAGGAACGGTTCGGAGACAGACTAAACGTCGTATGGGAAGTTGAAGAGGACATCCACTTGTTGCTTCCTCCGCTTTCGATACAACCGCTAATCGAAAATGCGGTGAAGCACGGCCTGCTTAGTCGCAGAACAGGCGGTACGGTTCATATTCGGATTACTCGCAAGGAAGGTTGTACACTTGTTGAAGTTATCGATAATGGCGTAGGTATGGAGCAAGAACAGGTCATGCAACTGCTAGGTCCAACGATGAAGGAAACGGGCGGAATTGGTCTTTCTAATACAAATCGACGATTAACGCAATTGTATGGTCAAGGATTATCTATTATCAGTAAACTAAATGAAGGAACAACCGTGTCTTTTGTTATACCGGATGAAAAAGGGCCTGCTTATCTATGTAGTTAAGCTGTGCACTACTGATCTGGTACATATAAAGTAGTCGTTTTGGCTCATGAGTTTACTACTATTCATAGTCTTGATACAACATTCCTCCCATAACGACTGATTGTCAGAAACATAAATGATAAGTATGTGCTGTGCTCGTATACCATCATGCAACGATCACAGCACTTTTTGCTCATAGCCACTGTTCAATACAGCCTTCAATTCTAAACTCGCACATGCTCTTGTTCCAACGGCAACCCTTTTTTCCTGACATAGAGATGGAAGAAACCGATAAGAGAAGAGATGAAAAGAACAAAGCCTGACAATATATACACGAGCCGAACACCTATAAGATCGGTTAATACTCCAATTCCGATAACTGAAAAAATAAAAATAAATTGGAGCAATGCAGATTTGGCCGCTAATATTTTCGTTAACGTATGTTCGTCCGCACTATTTTGAAACATCGTTTCTTGCGCTAGATCCCTAACTTGATAAAACGGTTGATCCAATGAGCATAGACAGGACCAAACGTCCCTTCATCCGATTGGCTAGACGGTAAATCAATACTCCGCCTACGATAGTTCCCAAATAAAAGCCTCCGTTAATATAACCCCACCACGTCTCATCTTTCCCTAATGCATCTTGTACGTAGGTTAATGTAACAGCACCAATCCATATCGTTCCAACAAAAGCTTCGATAACATCCATCATAATAAGGATGCGTAAGCTTTTATGTTGAAACATAATTTTCCACCCGGTAGCAAGCGCCGTTATCCCGCTCTGTCGTGCTTCGATGCCAAACGTCAGTCTTGAAGCAACAACAGATAGAGAATGCCTAGTAACACCAATTGACCGACTTGCGAGAGCATTAATAGGGTAGATAGGTTAAATCGATCGGATATCGCTGGAAATATAATACTGCTGCTCATTCGTGCAATGACACTTACTAGAGGAACGTCAACGGATGAATAGCTCAATGCAATCGAATTTTATCGCCTTCTTGCAGCGGAGCACTGCTTTTATAAATGATTGGTTGATACTCCATTAAACCATCTACTGCTGATCCGGATTCATTTGAATCGATGATCGTAATATTGGATTGTCTAACAAAAAAACTGTTGCCCAGCGGCCCGTTTTTTTCCTCAACGATTAATACGTACCTTTTATCTCCTTCTTTGTGGATTGCATCATTAGGAACAATCATGACATCACTCATCGTTTTGATTAACTGAGTTTCAGCCTGCTCCCCACCCTTCAAGTCTTTATCTTCAATAGTGATAACTAGTTGCTTCATCGCTTTGTAAATCGTTGTGTTTCCACCTTTTCCTGGTTCACTAAGCGGTTCAGTATCTTTAATATCCTCGATTATTCCCTCGACTTGTCTGGCATTACTGCCTCCTATTCGAACAAACAGCGTTGCTCTCTTTTCCAAATCAGCAACTAATGAAGCAGGAGCCGCAAACTGGAACTCGAAACCTAGTTTGACATTCGCGATAATGACATCAGATTTCCCTTCGCTTGGTCCAAGTCCTTCCACCGCGTTGACCTTCGTAACGATTCCGTCAAAAGGAGCCATCAATTGGCCATTTTCTCGCAAATCCTCCTGGAGTCTCTGAACTTTCCGTGCTTGAGCATCGATATCTATACCGGTCAATTTCATATCGTGTTTAGCTTTTGCGATTGCTTTCTCATCGCCACTTTTCGAAGCTTCCTTATAACTATTTTGTTGATCTTCTAACGCAACCTTTAATCTACTCAGACTTGTCTGCTCATCCTCTATCTGATGCTGGATAGTCTGTTGATTATAAACAACAAGCACTGTCCCCTTTTTAACAGATTGGCCTTCCTTAGCATGGACCTTCTCAACTTTGCCTCCCGCAGTGCCCGTTAAAGCCGCTTCCTCTCTCCACTTCACAGTTCCCATACCTTGAAAAGTATGATGCAGTTCCCCTCTTCCCGGTGTTGCAACTACAACCTTAGGTAACGTTAACGCCATTAGAGTATTACTGAACAACGTAAATGCAACGAGTAGCAACACAAATATGCTAAAGAAGATGCGAATTCTCCTTTTGCGTCCAGATACTGTTTCACTGGCAGGTTGCATTTCCATTCATATCCCCCCGTAATTAAATTAGCCTTTAACCCCTGATAGCTGAATGCCCTGTACAAAATAAGACTCGGCATACAAATACAACATCACCATTGGAGTCATGTATAAAACGGATGCAGCAAATGCGACTCCCCTTGCTTCTTGATTAATGTACGACAAATACAGCGACAACGGTTGTTTAAATGTATCCTCAAGAAAAATAAGCGGCTGCTCGACCATATTCCAATTATCAACGAACAATAGAACGACGAGCGCAGCAATGCCTGGCTGAACAAGCGGAACAATAATTTGATAAAAAATTCTCAAATGACCTGCCCCATCTATTTTGGCTGCTTCTATATAAGAAGTCGGAATATGCATCACGAACTGACGGAGCATAAATACTCCGAAAGCACTGAATATACCAGGAAGTATAATTGCTGAAGTTGTATTCATAAGACCGAGCTTATCAGCAATGATGTAATTGGGTACAAGTGTCACTTGAAATGGCATAAGCATAGTTAATACATATAGAATGAACAACTTTTCTCGCCCCGGAAACCTCAATTTTGCAAACGCATAGGAAGCTAATGACGCAACCAGCACTTGAAAAGCAATAATAGGTACAACCATAAACACAGAATTCCATAACATGTGGAGAAACACAGGTTTGTGAATGAGCACCTCCGCATATTGACGGAAAGACATCCAATCAGGAAGCAGCTTTACATTGATAAATCTGTCCTTTTCCCCTGCTTCAATATCGATCAATTTGCCAATGAGTTGATAGTTATACTGGATTTCGGCCTCCGTCATAAATGAGCTCACAACCGTGATTACAATTGGTAACAGCATCATAATCGCTAGCCCACCCACAATTAGCGATAGCGTAAGTTTATGAATGAAAGTCACTTTTCCCACCACCCTGCCTATTCCATGGAATCCCTAAAACGTCGTTCAACAGCTAACATGATCATTACAAAAACAAGAATGCAGCCTACCATCAACACAGCAGCAGCGGTAAGCTTCTGAACATCAAGAGAGAGAAACATGTTATTCATATAATGTTGCAGCATATAGATACGATCATGTGGATAATCGCCTGCAATCAGATACGTTTCTCGAAATACTTTGAATGAATTAATAATTGAAATCAGAAAAACAAATACCATCGTCGGAGTCAAATAAACAAGTGTAATATGGAGCCATTTATGAAAACTGCTCGCTCCTTCGATATCTGCGGTTTCATAGTAATCCTTAGGAATACTCTGTAACCCTGCTAGAAATAAAATGATGTTATACCCAATATTTTTCCACGTATATACGATAGCCAACACGCCAATCGACCACTCCGACTTCATCCAATCTATTCTTGCCAAATTGAAGTGCTGCAACCATACATTTAAGGTGCCATTCCAGTCAAATAATATTTGCCAGATCATTACGATAGATGCTACCGGTACGACAAGCGGCAATACAAAAGCAGTTTGCAGCCAGTTCCTAAGAAATAACCGTTTGTTTAATAACTGAGCAAGCAACAACGACAACACGATCATAATCGGCACACTTACGCTCGTGAACAGAAACGTATTTGATGCTGCTCTGCGGAAAGAAGAACTTGCAAGCAACGCTTCGTAATTATCAAACCCAACAAATGAACCATCTACCGTACTATCCTGGAATGAATAAATAAATCCCATGCCGAACGGGATGAGGTAGAAGATAGAAAAACCGATCAAGCTCGGTGCCAGAAACAGAACTGCTACCACCCAGTCTTTACGCAGCTTGCCCATCATGCTGCTCAAAAAACGATTGCCTATCACCTTTAAACCTCCTTCATCATTTCCGGAAGAGAAGAAAACGAACAACCCTGTACTTATTGTGCAGGGTTCATCCCTCATTGCTTTCCTATTCGTTTAATACAGTGGTCACTCTGTTTTGAATAAGCTCTGCCACCTCTTCGGGTGATTTTTGCCCAGTGAAATAAGCATCGGACTCTTCTGTTATGATTTCATTAATTTTAGATTCCTTAAATTGAACAGGATGCTTCGCGTTGTTCAGCATTTTTTCCAATTCGTCGATGTCCTCTTGTGTAATGTCATATATGACTCCCTTTAACGGCCCGAACGGCTGAGGAGACTCCACCTTGCCATCTTTCAATGCTTGTTCGGCAGCTAAAGCGTAAGACTTTTTATTTATTGGGAAGCCCCAGCTATTTGCTTCATTCGTCAGCTCTTCAGACATTAAAAATTTTAAGAAGTGCCATGCCTCTTCCTTAACTGTAGACTTCGCATTAATACCTATTGTTTGGAATGTTCTAAATTGACCGCCTGCTTCCTTTCCACTTCCATTTGGTCTTAAGTAAAATTTAGACTTATGCTTATATTTATCCTCTTTAAACTGACTCTGCTTTAGAGCAATTACATAATCCGGGGGGGACATAATGTGAGTATCACTAAAAATAGTCTTATTCGCTTCGGAATCAATTACTTTCTCATCCACTAAACGTTTTACTTCCTTAAGCAAACCGATAAAAGCAGCGGATTCAAAATTTGCCTTTCCGCTTTCCTGATCTACAAACGTGGCATATTGGTCGTTCACAAATTCACTAACAAGTTTACTATTTTTAAAATCAGATGTCCTTATTCCGGCTATTCCACCTACAGATAACCCCGATATTTCACCCTCCACTGTTTTGCTAATTTCCTTCGTTACATTGGCGAAATGGCTCCAATTCCAGTTTTTATCGTCGACTTTTACGTTGCTGTTCTCGATTATCGTTTCATTACCAATAAGCCCGTAGAGGAAAACTTTCATTGGCATTCCGTATATACCGCCATTTACTTTGATTCCTTCAAAAATATTAGTGAAATAGTCGTCCTTGTGAAAGGTATCGTCCTTATCCATCATGTCTCCCAAATTGGCAAGCAGCTTTTTGTTTACATAGCTCTCGGTTGGCAATGAATCCATCTCTAGCAGATCAGGTCCTTTACCCGATAACATAGCGGTTCCTGTCGTCTTCCGGTACTTTTCCAGCATAGCTTCACCATTTGCATCAGTAAATTCAACATAGTCAACATCGATGGTGATATGAGGGTACTTTGCTTCATATTTCTTCTTTGCTGCTAAGAGGAAACCTTCACGACCAAATGTTGAAATGACGATCGTTTTTTTCTCCGTGTTATTCTTCTTGCCATCCTTTCCGTCTTTAGCTTGCGTTGTTCCACTTCCGTCTGTCCCTGCTGAAGTGTTCTCTTTTCCTTCTGTAGGTGTATTGGGCCCTCCGTTACCATTACTTGAGTTGCTGCAAGCAGTAACGATGACCATAACAATTACCATTAAAACAACGATTGATTGTTTCATGATTGTGTTCCTTTCTTCGTACGATCTGATTTTTTAGGGCTCCATCCACTATTCATTTAATACAGTGGTCACTCTGTTTTGAATAAGCTTGGCCACCGCTTCGGGTGATTTTTGCCCAGTCAAATATGCATAGGATTCTTCTGTTATGATTTCATTAATTTTAGATTCCTTAAATTGCACAGGATACTTCGCGTTGTTCAGCATTTTTTCCAATTCGTCGATGTCCTCTTGTGTAAGGTCATATATGACTCCTTTTAACGGCCCGAACGGCTGATCAGACTTCACCTTGCCTTTTTTTAATGCATTTTCGGCAACTAAAGCGTAAGACTTTTTATTTATTGGGAAGCCCCCGCTACTTACTTCATTCGTCAGCTCTTCAGACATTAAAAATTTCAAGAAGTGCCATGCCTCTTCCTTAACTTTAGACTTCGCATTAATACCTATTGTTTGGAATGTTCTAAATTGACCGCCTGCTTCCTTTCCACTTCCATTTGGTTTTAAGTAAAATTTAGACTTATGCTTATATTTATCCTCGTAAAACTGACTCTCCTTCAGAGCAATTACATATTGCCCAGGGGATATAATGTGAGTCTTACTAAAAATAAAATTTTTCGCTTCTCGATCAATTACTTTCTCATCCACTAAACGTTTTACTTCCTTAAGCAAATCGATAAAAGCAGGGGATTCAAAATTTGCCTTTCCACTTTCCTGATCTACAAACGTGGCATATTGGTCGTTCACAAATTCACTAACAAATTCACTAATTTTAAAATCAGCATCAATTATACCTACAGATAACCCCGATGCTCCACCGTCCACTGTTTTGCTAATTTCCTTCGTTACATTGGCGAAATGGCTCCAATTCCAGTTTTTATCGTCGACTTTTACGTTGCTGTTTTCGATTATCGTTTCATTACCAATAAGCCCGTAGAGGAAAACTTTCATTGGCATTCCGTATATACCGCCATTTACTTTGATTCCTTCAAAAATATTAGTGAAATAGTCGTCCTTGTGAAAGGTATCGTCCTTATCCATCATGTCTCCCAAATTGGCAAGCAGCTTTTTGTTTACATAGCTCTCGGTTGGCAATGAATCCATCTCTAGCAGATCAGGTCCTTTACCCGATAACATAGCGGTTCCTGTCGTCTTCCGGTACTTTTCCAGCATAGCTTCACCATTTGCATCAGTATGTTCAACATAGTCAACATCGATGGTGATATGAGGATACTTTGCTTCATATTTCTTCTTTGCTGCTAAGAGGAAACCTTCTTTACCAAAGGTTGAAACGACGATCGTTTTTTTCTCCGTGTTATTCTTCTTGCCATCCTTTTCGTCTTTAGCCGGCGTTGTTCCACTTCCGTCTGTCCCTGCTGAAGTGTTCTCTTTTCCTTCTGTAGGTGTATCGGGCCCACCGTTACCATTACTTGAGTTGCTGCAAGCAGTAACGATGACCATAACAATTACCATTAAAACAACGATTGATTGTTTCATGTTTGTGTTCCTTTCTTCGTACGATCTGATTTTATAGGGCTCCATCCACTATTCATTTAATACAGTGGTCACTCTGTTTTGAATAAGCTTGGCCACCTCTTCGGGTGATTTTTGCCCAGTCAAATATGCATAGGATTCTTCTGTTATGATTTCATTAATTTTAGATTCCTTAAATTGTACAGGATACTTCGCGTTGTTCAGCATTTTTTCCAATTCGTCGATATCCTCTTGTGTAATGTCATATATGACTCCTTTTAACGGTCCGATCGGCTGAGGAGACTCCACCTTGCCCTCTTTCAATATTTTTTCGGCAGCTAAAGCGTAAGACTTTTTATTTATTGGGAAGCCCCAGCCATTTACTTCATTCGTCAGCTCTTCAGACATTAAAAATTTCAAGAAGTGCCATGCCTCTTCCTTAACTTTAGACTTCGCATTGATACCTATCGTTTGGAATGTTCTAAATTGACCGCCTGCTTCCTTTCCACTTCCATTTGGTTTTAAGTACAATTTAGACTTAAACTTATATTTATCCTCGATAAACTGACTCTGCTTCATCTCAATTACATAGTCCGGGGGGGACATAATTATAGTGTTACTAAAAATATATTTTTTCGCTTCTCGATCAATTACTTTCTCATCCACTAAACGTTTTACTTCCTTAAGCAAATCGATAAAAGCAGGGGATTCAAAATTTGCCTTTCCACTTTCCTGATCTACAAACGTGGCATATTGGTCGTTCACAAATTGACTAACAAATTCACTAATTTTAAAATCAGCAGAATTTATATTTACAAATAATCCCGATGTTCCACCGTCCACTGTTTTGCTAATTTCCTTCGTTACATTGGCGAACTGGCTCCAATCCCAGTTTTTATCGTCGACTTTTACGTTGCTGTTTTCGATTATCGTTTCATTACCTTTAAGCCCGTAGAGGAAAACTTTCATTGGCATTCCGTATATACCGCCATTTACTTTGATTCCTTCAAAAATATTAGTGAAATAGTCGTCCTTGTGAAAGGTATCGTCCTTATCCATCATGTCTCCCAAATTGGCAAGCAGCTTTTTGTTTACATAGTTCTCAGTTGGCAATTGATCCATCTCTAGCAGATCAGGTCCTTTACCCGATAACATAGCTGTTCCTATCGTCTTCCGGTACTTTTCCCGCATAGCTTCACCATTTGCATCAGTAAATTCAACATAGTCAACATCGATGGTGATATGAGGATACTTTTCTTCATATTTCTTCTTTGCTGCTAGGAGGAAACGTTCTTGAACAAAGGTTGAAACGACGATCGTTTTTTTCTCCGTGTTATTCTGCTTGCCATCACTTCCGTCTTTAGCCGGCGTTGTTCCACTTCCGTCTGTCCCTGCTGAAGTGTTCTCTTTTCCTTCTGTAGGTGTATCGGGCCCACCGTTACCATTACTTGAGTTGCTGCAAGCAGTAACGATGACCATGACAATTACCATTAAAACAACGATTGATTGTTTCATGTTTGTGTTCCTTTCTTCGTACGATCTGATTTTATAGGACTTCATCCACTATTCATTTAATACAGTGGTCACTCTGTTTTGAATAAGCTTGGCTACCTCTTCGGGCGATTTTTGCCCTTTAAAATAACCTTCGGACTCTTCGATTATGATTTCATTAATTTTAGATTCCTTGAATTGTACGGGATACTTCGCATGCGTCAGAAATTTATTCAGATCGTCAATGTCCGCTTGCGTGATCTCATATATGATTCCTTTTAACGGACCATCCCAATGATTAGACTCCACCGTTCCCTTCCTCAACGCCTCCGCAACGATCCATGCGTAAGACTTTTTGTTTAAAGGGAAGCCGGAACGGCTTGCTTTATCCTTCATCTCATCAGATAACATAAACTTCAGAAAGTGCCATGCCTCTTCCTTTACTTCGGACTTCTCATTAAGGCCGACCGTTTGGTAAGTTCTAAAATAGCCGCCTGATTGTCGTCCGCCTGCATTCGGTTTTAAATACAGCTTTGACTTGTGTTCAGAGTTATCGGGGTAAAACTGACTCTGCTTCATCTCACGTACATAGTCAGCGGGCGAGTTAATATGCTGTACTCGAAAAATAGGTACTCCGCCCTCACTATCAATAATCTTCTCATCCTGCAAATGTTTGACTTCCTTGAGCAAATCGGTAAAAGCAGTAGACTCAAAGCTTGCCTTGCCATTTTCCTGACTTACAAACGTTGCATATTGGTCGTTAACTAATTCACTCACCATATATTCAGGTGTAGTTCTAGCTAGCCCCATTGAATCGTTGTTTATTTTCTGCAAAATTCCCTTTGTTACGTTGGCAAATTCGCTCCAATTCCAATTGTTGTCGTCGATCTTCACGCCGCTCTTCTCGATCAATGTTTCATTCCCAATAAGTCCATAGACGAAAAACCCCATTGGAATGCCGTACAATCCGCCATTCACTTTAATTCCTTCAAAAATATTATTGAAATAATCGTCCTTGTGAAAGGTGTCATCCTTATCCATCATGTCGCCTAAATTAGCTAGTAGCTTTTTGTTTACATAGCTCTCTGTTGGCAATTGATCCATCTCTATCAGATCAGGTCCGTTACCCGATAACATAGCCGTTCCTATCGACTTCTCATATTTCGCAAGCTTAGCTTCGAAATTCGCATCCGTTGAATCAACTGATTGTACATCGATTGTTATATGAGGGTACTTAGCTTCATATCTCTTCTTACCCTCTTTGAAGAAATCTTCGTGAAAGAAGCTAGAGATAACGATCGTTTTTTTCTCCGCTGACGTCTTCCCTTGTCCCTCGCTAAATATATTTGTTTCTTCCACATTGCTATTACTCGGTTTACTGCACGCAGTAACAATGACCATAACCATTACCATTAAAATAACAATCGACTTTTTCATCGTTGCTCCTCCTTTCTCGCACATGCTGACTCTTCGTTCCACTACTGCGTTCTATCAGTATAAGGAGGAGATATATGATAAGTTAGATAAAGTTGTATTGAAGTTGTAAAAGATATTTACCTGAATATGACAAAAAAGCTAATCGCGATGGCGATTAGCTTTTTTCTGTAGCTTTATTAAAAAGCCCTGTATAACAACCCTGTTTATCTCCACACGCAACACGCATTATAGTAAACAAGGAAAGCCATAACATCCTTACTGAAACCGACAACTTTTTGGTCCCTCACATTAACTTCAACAATATACTTCAGCTCATTGCTGTCAATGCTGTCATAGTACAACATCACTTTATTTGTCCATCTGGTAAACTCATCCCGTTTAGATAGATCGGACAATGAGTAGTCTCCCTTCTTCTCAATAAACGCATTAGCTATCTCGTTAACTTTATCCTGATCTACTTCGTCATAGCTCAGATTGCTCGTAACAATTTCTAGCTTAATAACTTGTAAAACATCCCCCTCTTTCGCATTAAGTACAATTTTATAAACTTCTCTTGGGTCAGACTGCTTGGTTATCGTTACAAAATACAAACCATTAACAATCGGCTCTAAATAGGCTTCATATTTTCTCATCACTTGAGGTAATACTGCACTCAATTCTCCCTCAGGAACTCTTCCGTTTTCTGTTTCTATAAGAAAATCCTTTAAGCTACTCTGATCAATAAGCAACAGCTCATACTGGATGTCTTCCATCGTTATATTCTCGTCTAAATATGTCTTCACCGCATTAAGACTTAATGTTTTTATTGCAACTTGAGAGAGTACGCCTTCATATTCAATTTCATTCACAGTCTCTTCCTTCGTTATTTTCTTTACCATTACATTGTCTTTCGGAATCCGATCAATCATTCCTGTGCATCCTGTCATAACAATCATAAATACGACACTTAACATCACAACAATAAGCCTGTTCAATTCCCACTCCCTCCCAACCTATCGAAAGGAGCAAACAAAACTTCCATACCGATTTCATCCTTTGCATTCATATAAACACCTTCCGAGAAACACGCAACACTAATTATAGTAACTAAGGAAAGCCATAACATCCTTACGGAAACCGACAACTTTTTGGTCCCTCACATTAACTTCAACAACATACTTCAGCTCATTGCTGTCAATGCTGTCATAGTACAACTTCACTTTATTTCCCCATCTGGTATACCCATCCCGTTTAAATAGATCGGACAATGAGTAGTCTCCCATCTTCTCAATAAACGCAATAGCTATCTCGTTAACTTTATCCTGATCTACTTCGTCATAGCTCAGACTGATCCCAACAATTTCTTCCTTGGTTACTTTTAAAATATCCCCATCTTTGGCATTCAGCACAATTTCATAAACTTCTCTTGGGTCAGACTGCTTAGTAAGCGTTGCAAAATACAAACCATTAGCAATCGGCTCTAAATAGGATTCATATTTTTCCATCCCTTGAGGGATTGCTACAGGAGTGGAATTACTTCTCGATTCTCCCCTGGGAATTAATTCAAAATTCGCTCCTCTCAGCAAATCCTTCAAGCTGCTCTGATCAATAAGCAACAACTCATACTGGAGATCTTCCATCGCTATATTCTCGTCTAAATATGTCTTCACCGCATTAATACTTAATGTTTTTATTGCAACTTGAGAGAGTACGCCTTCATATTCAATTTCATTCACAGTCTCTTCCTTCGTTATTTTCTTTACCATTACATTGTCTTTCGGAATCCGATCAAACATTCCTGCGCATCCTGTCATAACGATCATACATACGACACTTAACATCACAACAATAAGCCTGTTCAATTCTCAATCCCTCCCATCGTATGGATAGGAGCGAACAATACTTCCATTGTTGTCCCTTCACCTTCGGTACTCTTTATCCTAATAACGGCGTTATGAATATTTGCAATGCTTTGGCATATTGAAAGACCAAGCCCTGCACCATTCCTGCTTCTCGTTCGAGATTTGTCCGCCATGTAGAATGGTTCAAATAGGTTAGGCTGATGCTCCTTTGCAATACCAATCCCTTGATCAATAACTTCAAGGCTGCAAATATCACCGGACCATGTCGTCCGCAGCGTAATAATTCCTCCCTCGTCAGACGCTTTGATCGCATTATCCACTAGATTAGAAATTAGCACCTTGACCAAATCCCGCTCTAATTGAAGTTCACCCTGCCCGTATTCAAAGAAAATTTCCACTTGCTTTTCCTTAGCCATCATAGTAAGTGAAGGTCGCATCTCTGTAATGATGACTCCCAAATCGTGCCACTCCATCTGGAAATTGTCACCTTGCATCATAATCAGATTCATCAGCTTTAAAGACAATGACTCTAATCGCTTTCCTTCCGAATAAATAACATTCAGACCGTCCAGAAACAATTCTTCACTATATTTCGTTGTCCTCATAAAATTAGCATAGGCAATAATAGAAGTAAGCGGAGTCTTCAATTCATGTGTGAAATGGTTAATAAATCGCTGCTTTTCTTCATTGTTCCGCTCTAGATGGGTAATCTTGTCCTCGACTACGCCAGCCATAACATTAAAGTTGTGAGCCATCATACCGATTTCATCCTTTGAATTCAGATGAACACGTTCCGAGAAGTTACCCTTTGCAATAACTTGAGCCGTCCTGCTTAACTGTTCAATCGATCTTGTCAGTCTGCGACTAACAAAAAACATAAATAACATAAAGACGATACAAGCCGCCACATCCACTTTTACAAAAAACTGATATTGATCTAAACGGTCTTGATAGACGGATGTTACGTCCACCATGTAAGTAAATAAATAACTCTTCCCGTTAATATCTGCAAGATTTGATGTAAACAATATGGTGCGTGCATCAATATCCCGCAGCACATAATTAATTTGATCCATACTCATTCCATCCAGTTCCGAACGTTTATCCGGCAATTGAAAATCCATATTGCTAAAGACTTCCTGACCCTTCTCATTACGAACATCCAAATAAACACCCGGATTTTTGTTAACAAAATCATTGGAAATTCTCGTAAGCACCGTTTTCTCATAATCAATCGAATCATAGATACGGAAAATCGGCAAAATCGCATCGACGGTAGATTGAATACTCATATTTTGACTCAGTGCGCTGTTTATTTCACCTTGGAGCATTCGAGTATGGCTTCGCTCAATGACCATAATGGAAGCAGCATTAAAAACGATAACGAATCCTAAAATAGAGAAGACATAAATTTTTTGCCAAAACTTCATCTCCTCAATCCTCCAACCTATAACCGAGCTTGTAAATCGTTTTAATGTGTTCTTGCAGCTCTAGCTTCTTACGCAGCGTTTTAATATGCATATCAACCGTTCTCGTTTCCCCGTAGTAATCGCCGCCCCATACTTTATCGATGAATTGCTCTCTGGATAATGCAATGTTCTTATTTTTCATAAGAATGACAAGCAAATCATATTCCTTAGGCGTTAGCTCTACTGTTTCTCCATGCTTGGTTACTTCCCGTTTGTCCAAATCGACAGACACATACCTGAATGCCAGCACTCGTTCTTCCTTGCCATATCTTCGAAGTACCGTCTCTATTCTAGCTAACAGTTCTATCGCTTCGAAGGGCTTCACCATATAATCGTCTGCTCCTAGCTTTAATCCATTCACTTTATCGTAAACCGAATTTTTTGCCGTCAAAAAAATAACTGGAGTATTGTAAGGCTTGATTCGTTCCATCAATGCAAATCCATCCAACTTCGGTATCATAACATCTAGCAAAATGAGATCGAACTTTTCCTGTTGCAATAGCGCAAGCGCAGCTTCACCATCGTAAACCTCTATCGTCTCGTAGCTCACGATATTGAGATTCATTTTAATGATTTTGGATATATGAATGTCGTCCTCAACAATCAAAATCTTTTTGCTCATTCTCAGAATCTCCTAACATAAATGATAGTTATTACCTTAATGCTACGATAACGAAGCCAAAGTAGAAAAGCAACCGCTTATGAGTATAATCTAGGACAGGTGTAGTCAACTCCACTTTTGTTACGCAAAGCTTTATTCGGAAAATACTAATTTCTCATTCATTGCATATTCGAAAATTTATGTAATACACTTGTTAATT
Organism: Paenibacillus sp. L3-i20; assembly: GCF_022180385.2. Taxonomy (GTDB): domain Bacteria; phylum Bacillota; class Bacilli; order Paenibacillales; family Paenibacillaceae; genus Pristimantibacillus. The sequence goes on along the minus strand of NZ_BQME02000001.1, from coordinate 1,904,744 downwards.
AAGCTGACATTTAATTGAGGTGATAATGAAAAAAAATCTCTGCTAATTTAAAAACAAGTATGGGTTTTGAAAAAGAAGGTGATTTTCACAATAAAACGGTGATTTTTTGCTTTTTTTCATGTAGCAAGGTTTTTGAATTTTATGTTTTTTAAGTAAATTTCATCTATGTAACAAGTTATGTCAGATTTATTCATTCTTTTTTATAAATCTTCCACAAGAAAAGAGGAGAATCTTTGAGCATTTTCCGCTATTCCAAAGTACTCGGCCTATCATTAACCTTCGCCTTAACGGTTGGTTTATTGCAGCCCGCCGCTGCATTCGCAACAACCGCTTCCACTAACCCTACCTTTGAATTTACAGGACTTGAACAACTAGGCCTCTCCAAAAAAACACCTTCCACTATTTCACCAGCCATTGATACAGCATCTGCCGATATTATCCATGTACTCGTACAGCTTAGCGGTCAACCCCTTGCTGTAGCTCAATATGCAGCAAGTCAAGGATTACAGGCAGTTGACGAGATCGCAACTAAACAAACGGTATACAATGAGCAGCAAGCAGTGCTCGGCGAAGCATTACATAATGGCATCGATTTAAATGTAGAGCGCTGGTTCGATACTGTCTTTAATGGAGCAGAAATTGCAATACCCGCAAACCAAATCCCACAATTAGCTCAGGTTCCTGGTGTAACAGCTATCGTGGAAAATCGCCACTATTATTCTGAACCCGAACCAGCAATAGATGGATCTCTAGCCCCTTTCTATGACAGCGCTCCTCTAGATTTAATGGGAGTACCCGATGCATGGGCGCTAGGCTTAACAGGCAAGGGGCTAAAAGTCGGTGTGTTAGATACCGGAGTAGACTATTACCACCCTGACTTGAAAGATGCCTACAAAGGAGGTGCTGATCCGAGATTCAGTGATAATGATCCTTACGAAGATCTGCCTGTCTCGATAGAAGATGACCCTCTCAAGCTAGGTTACAATGGCTCCAGTCATGGCACCCATGTTGCAGGTACAATTGTCGGACGATACCAAAACACCAACTCGGAATTCTCACAAAAAGGTGTTGCGTATGAAGCTGACCTGTATGCCTATAAAGTGTTAGGGCGTGATAGCCAAAATAGAGCGACAGGCACTTCTGCTCAAGTCGTTGCAGGTATTGAGCTCGCCGTGAAAGCTGGATTAGACGTTTTAAACTTATCTCTCGGCTCGGATCTGAATAAAAACCCGCATGCAATTGAAACCATTGCGATTAATAATGCCGTATTAGCGGGTACAGTTGTCGTAGTTGCCAACGGCAATGCCGCTGATGATGCAGGAGCTCCTTATTATTACTCAATGGGAACACCGGCCAATTCCCAGTTAGCGATTTCCGTAGGCGCTACTTCAGTGGCTACAGATGTCTATCAAGCAAATGCTTCACCCTCACTCCCTGGCTTTGGTCCATACAGATTTTTAATAGAAGCTTTTGGGACGGGCGATAACAATTTTCCACAAATATTTGGAACCGACCCACACGAGGTCGTTTATGCATCACTAGGACGCGAATCAGATTATGACGGATTAAACGTTGAAAATAAAATAGTTATCGTATCAAGGGGAGTTATCCCATTTGTAGATAAAGAAAAATTTGCTCGTCTTAACAGGGCAAAAGCAGTTATTGTTTTCAATGGAAATGCTAAAAAAGAAAACAATGTGGATGTAGCTGATTTATCCGAATCAATTGCTGGGCGTGACGGTCACTTTGATGTCTATTTAGGAGATAATCCTGGTGGAATTCCCGTATTCGATATGCGGGGCGATGAAGGCCGCAAGCTGATTAGTGCGAGCCTCTCTCAACCTGACCATCCTCTCACAATAACATTCGGAACAGATTATACGATTGCAAAAAGCGTTGCAGAGGATGTTGGGACTTTTAGCTCTAGAGGACCAACAATGGACGGTCGTTACTTAATCAAGCCAGATGTATCAGCACCAGGCGTTGCTATTTTGTCGACTATACCCGGCTTTAAACCAGATGCAGACTTCGCTAATGCTTATGGCCGAAATACGGGAACAAGCATGGCAACACCACATGTGAGCGGTTTAGCCCTTTTGCTTCAACAGAAATATCCCGATTGGTCTCCGTTTGATATTAAGGCTGCATTAGCCAATACATCGGTTGATATCTACAATACGAGCGGAACACTATACGATGTGTATTCTCAAGGATCTGGCCGTGCTAGCTTAAGCAATGCACTGAAAACACCTGCATTGCTGCAAACAGTAGAAAGTCTAACCATCCAGGATGCGAAACTGAACAATCAAACGATTAATTATTACGGCAGCAATTACAGCTTTGGTTTGATGGCACCAGGGGATGCCGCCAAAACCGTTTCACTTCAGTTAAAGAATATTTCCGATCAGGAAGTTACCTATACCGCCAAAATAAACTTGCATAATAATGTAACGTCAGATCCGCTCAATCCTATCGCAACACCTGATTCTTCCCAGTTAAATGTTACTTTATCGGGACTAGATAGCAACGGACAACTGAAAGCTTCCGCCAAGTCCTCACAGCCTTTTGTGCTGCAATTAGCGCCAAAATCCACAGCAGCCACTGGTGTCTATGAAGGGGAAATATTGCTTGAAAGTGCTGGACAGCCAACACTTCAACTACCATTTGCAGTGCATATTGGCACCAAGCCTCCTGGCTCGGGCTTCGCTGTACAGCAGGCACAAGTAACGCCAAGCAAAATTACTCCTAATGGTGATGGTCAAGATGATTCGGGAACTGTGTCATTCCAATATAATAAACCACAATTAGCAGCTAACCATGCGACAACAATTGGATTTGATTTAATCGACAGTAACGAAGACTATATAGGAAGCCTCGGAGCCTATTCACGGAAGGACGATGAACCACTCGAATCGGGTACGATCGAATTAAAAGGACTATTGACTGGAAAATACTACGTATTAGACGATTCAGGAAAACCGATCGAAAAAATGTTGACCGAAGGTACTTATCAAATCATTCCTTATGCTTACAACATCAACAAAACGACAGATCAGATTAACGTAGTTGGCTTCTCGTATGCATCATTCCATATCAGTTTCCCGACACCAATAACTACATCTCCACCAGTATATGTGACTGGACCAATTGCTCCGGTGACTACATCAACGACAACTCCTTCACTAAAAGCTGTTGTCAACCAAGGGCAAGCGCTAAAACATATTAATGCCGCATCTCAAACAGAGGGTAATACAGTTAACCTATCTATAAATTCAAATGATTTAAAATCACTGCTTACACCTAATGTGACAACTGCCGTAATTGTGGGCGTCCCATCAAGCACTAATAAACAAACTAAGCTGAAATTGTCAGGAGAACAGGTTGCTGCGCTCTCAACTGCCGCATCAGGATCGTCCATTATTTTCAGTGTGGGAGATGCTGCGCTTTCGTTGCCAACAGAGTTATTGAGCAAAGCACCTAAAGGAGCAGCAATTCATTTTGTCATTGGTGCTGCAACAGACAAGGCAGCCTTATTTACTGATGACGACAAATCCGTTAAACTTCACGGTTCCCCTATTCTGTTTGATGCGTTTTATGTAACGGAAGCAGGAGCACAGCCGATTAACACGGATGGAAAATTAATTACGCGGGCATTTACCGTAAAATCTAAAGATGATTTATCCCTTGCGGGAGTTCTGTTTCATACGGACGGCAAACTATCTGCTGCACCTTCCCAATTGGTCAGTAATAACGATGGTACTTGGACAGCTATCGTTGCAAGACCGGGCTTCTCCGAATATGCAGTATTGACAAGAGAGGTTCACTTCACCGACTTATCTAATTCTTGGGCAGGGGACCAAATCAAATCATTAACAAGCAAATTTTTGCTGAATGGTACAACTGCTACTACATTCTCACCAAAACAAACGATAACCCGTGCTGAGTTTACAGCAATGTTGGTGCGCACTTTAGGAATTACGGGCTCCGGTAAGTCGTCGTTTACAGATGTAAACGCAACTGACTGGTTTGCTGCCGATGTATCTGCTGCTTATGAAGCTGGGTTAGTTAGCGGAAAAGGTGACGGATCATTCCAACCACAACAACAAATTAGCCGTCAAGATTTAGCGATTATGTTAGATAAAGCAACCAAATATGTTCAAATCCCTATAAAAACTGGACCTCTAAATGAACCATATGCTGATTCTTCCTCTATCGCTGCATATGCACAGGAAAGTGTGAAACGTCTTTCTACTCTCGGTTTGATACAAGGCTCTGGCAATGAAGGCTCTAAAGTATTTAACCCTCTACAACCAACAACTCGTGAATCAGCCGCCAAAGTTATTCATACTCTGCTTAAGCTTGGTGGTTTGATTTAATTTTTGAAGTAAATTTCAGCGAAAAAGGCGAATTCCATTCCATACGGACTGGGCATTCGCCTTATTTATGTATCATTCTAGTTATTATTATGTATGTGTATGGTCTTACATCATTTGAATTTTGATTTTTATGATGCTTGTTCTCTTTGTCATACTGATGTAACACGAGAGCACTATGATGATCTTACTCATAAAGAAGTAAGACATCGGAGGTATCATGAATTCGAAACCGATTTGCCGGAGAACATTTTTGAAAAAAAGTATGGGATGGGGTCTTGGTCTAGCGAGTGCAGCAAGTTTATCTGGTGCATATTCACGTTGGATAGAGCCTAACTGGATTGATATGACTGACGTCGAGGTGAAGATAACTAATTTGCCTCGCTCGTTTGACCAATTTCGAATCGTTCATTTCAGCGATTTACATCTTGGGGTTCATTCAGATTCAGAGCATTTAATAGCGCTAATGGAACAAATTCAGAGATTAAAGCCTGATCTTATTTGTTTTACTGGAGATTTGCTCGATCATTCTACAAGTTATATAGCAGAAGCTGTATCACTGCTTTCTCGGCTGCAAGCACCGTATGGACAATATGCCGTATTAGGAAATCATGATGCATTTGGGAATCGGCGGTCAGTTACAAGAGGATTATCACAAGCAGGCTTTCATGTCCTTCATAATGAGCATGTTCCGTTAACCAAAGGTAGTGATAGCCTATATATAGCTGGGATAGATGATCCTTGGGTCGGTAAACCCAACATTGATCAAGCATTGCTTCATATCCCGCAAGATGCTTGTACGATACTGCTTGCTCATGAGCCTGACTTTGCTGATGAATATAGCAGGCTCCCCATTGATCTTCAATTGTCTGGACATAGTCATGGCGGACAAGTACAGATTCCCTTTATTGGGCCTTTATATACGCCTCCATACGGAAGCAAATATTCACAAGGTCTTTATCAAATACCCGACAGCCGACTACAAGTGTACACGACACGTGGCATTGGCACATCTCGCATGCCCATACGCTTTCATTGCCGCCCCGAACTGACCGTTATTACGTTGAAAAGATAAACTATGACGGAAACAATTTTCATACTGCTTGTTCACATAAATATTAATAATGAACCATGCTTGAGTAACTAATAGATATTCAAGGCATGGTTCGGGAATTAGTAAATATCGTCCTTAGAGTTCACAATATCTATCAGCCCCAAGTCTAACAGTATTATACAAATTAAACTTAAAAGTCTATACTTTTGGTTAAGTATATACTGTTCTTCTTGATGATTAAAAATAAATAAGTTAGTATCTGAAAAATGATCTAAATCATATTGGGAAACACCAAGCTGTTTTAAAGCAAGCTCCATTTCTGTAACTGCCCTTATCACAGTTTCCTCTGTAATCTTACTTTGATTGATCTTCTTATCTTCTAAATATTTACTTAGTTCTTTGCCTGTTTCAAATGACAATTGAAATGAGTTTTCGATGAAATTTGAAGCAACAAAGCTCTCTACGCATGGGTAGCTCAGTAATAATAAACCTTGTCTACTAAAACCATTATTTTCTCTTGAGCTACTTAAGGACCTAATTAATTCTCTTATAAAAAGAGGATCGGTATTTGAATTAACATCTCTATCAAAAATATAAAAAATTGCAGCACGATCAACTGGAAAGTGATACTCTTCAATTAACTTCTCAAACATCAAGTCCAAAAATCCATCTGTTTCATCAATAAATGAGATGGCGGATTCTTTTGTATTAATGACCCTTCCACAATTAGCAACACTTTTCCTATATTTTTATCTCTATTGATCTTAATCAATTTCATCATCTCTGTAGTCTGGAATTCCTCCAAAAACACCACCTGTATACATCTTCTCAAGGTTCTGAGCTAATCGTGGCTGTTCTGTAGAAAATCTCTTTAGTGCACTTCCTTCAATTCCATTAAAATCTACAGCGTAAATCTGATCAGGTCTCAGAAGTGAATTAGAAAGTAAATTGGTAGAATGAGATACTATGAAGAGCTGTGAGTTCTTTGAATTTTTCATAAAATATTTGATAAGTAGTTCTTCTAAAAAATTATGTAGACCACTGCTGAACTCATCAACAACCAACATTCCTCCATTTCTAACTACATAAAAGAATGAAGGCAGTAATCTTAACAACTTTTGATTTCCAAGTGATTCCCATGGAAAAGGTATAGGCTCACCAACCCCTTCACGCTTAAAGAATATATCCTTTTCCTCAATGGATTCTATCCTCGTGATGTTTCCAGAACTAGCATTTGAATATTCAATTCTCTGATTAAAATTAAATTGTTTGAAGAAGTGATTGATTTCGTCAGCTCCTTCATTTTCAAGATATTCTTTTATACCTAAATTCAATTTGCCAGGAGAAAAAAAAGTTTCTTTGTATCCATCCATGTAAACAGAATGCATTAAAAACTCGAACCATTGTTTTAAGATTGGCTGATTTCGAAACTTAGTATTAAAGTAAATTTCTCTTAGGAGTAATGTGTTTTCGTCAATATCATTATATATTTTATTATCAGTTATCTCTGATTTAGCACTCTTACCAACTCGATTTAGAACGTTTCTGTCTTGAATATATAGCATCTCAACAAGACTGCTCTTAGCAACTTCATACTCTATGTAATATTTAATTGTTGTATTAGAAAATTCAAATTCATATTCTAAACTCAATGATTCATCTGAAGAAAATAAACACCTTTGAACGCTTAGGTTGATTTTTCTTTCGGCAAACAATAGATCAAATAGTAATTTGACTGCACGAATTACATTTGTTTTGCCTGATGCGTTAGCTCCTACAAAGAAAGCTCCTTTTAGTGTATTATTGTACGTGTTTTTTTCAGATAACACTTTATACCCCGTCGCACATAAGTCCACTATTGTCTTATTTTTAAATGACAAATAATTTTTCATCGTTATTTTTTTTAACATCAGATTGCACTCCTTTCTTTAATTAGCATACCTTACTGCGTAAAAAATATACAACAAAAAATATTATGTCGTAATTTTTTTACCGAAGTAACCATTGTTCAGCATAACGTTATTTATGGTACATTTCATTCCACTCTTTTAGAAGACAGAACCTAGCTGCCAGCCATTCATACTACAGCTTATATTCAACCATTAGAGACTATATTCTAGGAAATTTCCAATAGGATTGCTTTTATCTACTCCCCTAATCATAACTTCATAACCAGCGCCATTGATTTCAACTTGTTCCAACGTACTAATACTGTTCTCCCCTTTAATTCGTGGGGTCCATGTAGGCACAATCAACCCGAGCAATACAAAAAGAGTAAGTATATAATAGTAATCCTGATTACTTTCATATACTTACTCTTCACTGTAGATTCCTTCAATAATCTATGATTAAGTTTCCTCGTTTACCGAAAGCCTTTTGCCATACTTCATATATAGAACAAGACCAAACAACACCCCACAGAAGGATACAGCAGCAATGGATAAATAAAGCGTTTGACCACCAAAACCTTCATACAACGCCCCACCTACATAAGAAGCAATAATGCCCGATACGCCGAAGAAAAGTAACGCCAGCACAGTTTGACCCGTCGCACGCCATTCTACTGGGACAATACGATACAGATACTGAATAGCTGCAGTGTAGAAGATAGGGAAAGTCAGCAGTTGCAGTATTTGCAAATACGCTAACATATGCGGATCGGTAATCCATGCCGAAACAAAAAACCGTAAGAAATAGAAGGCTGCTGCGAACGAAATGATAAGCAGCTCTTTTCCTTTGCGCATCCACCAGAAACTTAGAGCAAATACGATAATTTCACTGCCTGCCGCTAGGAAAAACGCTATACCTACTAATTCGGTACTTCCTCCTAGCTCCCGAATGTATATGCCGAGGAAGGTATCGTTCATACGTGCTGGAATGGAACAAATAAAGACAAGCAATAGAAATAAAAGTGTCTCCTTGTTGCTTATAAAATGCTTTAAGCTTTTTAATGTAACAGGTTTGCCCGTTGTAGGAGCATCCGGCATGATCCAAGCTATAACAAAACTAATCACACCAAACGCTGCAAACATCACGCCCAAGCTTTTTTCACCGAAATACGAGATAACATAGCCAGTAAGCAGCGCTGCAACAGCATAACCTAACGCACCATAGGTACGAATGGATCCATAGCTGGTTCCATGTGATTCAGCTACCGAGAAGTTGAGGCTTTCTGTCAATGGATCAACCGACATAAGGAAGAAATAAAGCAGCATAGCTAGCATAATGAGCATGGGATAGCTGCTGGCATCATACAGCAAGTAACCAACAATCGTTGAGAACATGAGCAGTATTAACAATATTTTGCGTATCGATTTTGTTTTGTCACTAATCATTCCCCATAGAGGCTGGGCAAAGAGCGTAACGAAACCGCCAGTCCCGATGATGAAGCCAATTTGTGATTTAGTCAGACCTTGCACATCTAAATAAACCGGAAGGAATGAAATGAACATAGCGAGCAACGCAAAATACAAAAAGTTAAAGCCTCTTAACAGATTTGGCGCTTTCATAAAAGTTTACTTCCTCTCAGTTGTTGTGTTCCCTATTATCATTTCATTATTCTATCATATACCTTACAAATTTAGATTGGTTATGTTAAATTGGATATCGAATAAATGGAATTATTTTCATGTACGCAGTAGTATGCAATGTTTAACCTAAAAGGGAAGCTAATCTTACAACTATGGAGGTCGTATCAATGGATGCTCGTCACTCAACGTATACCTTTCAAGATGTTCCCATTGGAGCAGAAGCAGAGTTGCAACGCCTAAAGGAACAAGCATTAATGGGTTGGGAAAAAGAACATCGTACACTGAAATCGTTTGGACTCGCAGACGGTATGAAAGTATTAGAAGTCGGCAGCGGTCCTGGTTTCGTTACCGAAAAGCTGCTTGATAACTTGCCGCACAGTGAAATTACCGCATTAGATATTGACGATGTTTTACTTGAAAAGGCGAAGCATATGTTAAATCATATGCCTGAATCAAGACTCAAATTTTCTCATGCTTCCGTTTATAATACTAATTTACCGGATAACTATTTCGACTTTGCTATTGCGCGATTACTATTTTTACATCTACATAACCCGTTGGAGGCAGCAATAGAAATTATGCGTGTACTCAAACCGGGTGGCAAACTCGTTATTATTGATATTGATGAGGGAGTATTCGGAGCTATACAACCCGAGTTAGACGTTTTACCTTCAATATTAAAAAAGCTTGCACAACGCCAAGCCTCAAGAGGCGGCAACCGAAATATAGGCAGAAGCCTACCTCGAATGTTAACCCATTCAGGTTTTACAGATGTGGATATGGATGCTATCGTTCAACATAGTGATTTACATGGTATTGAAGGATTTAAGAAACAATTCGATATAAATCGATTTGCTGGATTTTATAAAAATGGCGTCATTACACAACACGAATATGATGAACTAAATAAATCCTATGAAAACTTCGCTCATTCACCAGATGCTCACGCAATGATGTTATTTTTTATGGCATGTGGTACAAAGCCGGTATAAACTCACCAGAATAAGGGGAGCGTCAATAACTACTGAACTGAACGATTGCAAAAATACATTTATACGTTCGAAGTAGACGGTAGGTCAAGTTGTGTCCTTCTCACTATCATTTGCCGAACATGTTCACACTAGAAAGAGGGTGTTCCAAAAGTCATCGCTTTTGGAGCACCCTCTTCCTCATTATGAACAATATCAAAAGGTAACTTCTTCTAGGAAAACTTCACTTCGCTGTAGCGAGATTATAACGATTCGGGAGTAGTCGTTCTTACCCCTGTATTCCACGTCCACTCTCTAGCTCGGCAATAATTTCATTGTCTTCTGCATTATCCCTCGTCACCTTCTGAACGCCAATAGCGCTGTATGAAATCAACAGAATAACTGCTATATAATACCCTTTTACATTTAATTCAAATGGAGCGTTGTAAAGACCAATGAAGAACATCGCGTAACCGATAATCAAACCGGCAAGAGACATTATAGTGAAAGCCCCTGTATTTCGCATTCTGTGTTTCGGGTTATCCAAACGAATTTCTTTATCTTCCGTATTGTCTCTAACGACCTTCTGTACAACGATGCAGGTAATCGTAATTAACACCATACAAAGTATATAATACCCTTTCACGTTCAATTCCCAATCAGCGTTGTACACTCCCAAACAGAATAGAAAAAGACCTGCGGCCAATGCAAAATACGATGCCCCTGTGAAAGCAGCGGTGTTTCGTTTACGATATCTCTGATTCATCTGAAGATTCCTCTCCCATATTCAGAATTAATGGCGCTATATCCTTTACCACTATACCGCGAAACATCAGCAAAATTCTACCGTTAATTAGATTATTTTAGGTGATTTTATATTTTTAACTATGTGAATGCGAAAGAACAGCATAGTGACCGCTGGACAACACGAATTTAATACATCCAGATAAGTGCTAACCTGTCGTTACTTATGGTACGGTTCTTCGTATCACCAAAAAAAGATGAGTAGCTTTCGCCACTCATCCTCCACACCTATCTTATTTTACCCAATAGAAATAATAAGTTTACCGCTCTTCGCCTCATCTGCTACCTGAATAAGAAGATCTCCTGTAGATGTATCCAGCGACCAGCCTTCTGCTCCAGCAGCAAGCTGCTCTGGCGACAGACTTTGCAAACCTTCAACACCCTTCGCTGTGAAGCTTGCACTACGGAACGAGAATCGAAGTCCCTTGCGCTCAGACTTAAAGCCGTTTGTAGAGTTATACGCCCAATTCAATTCCACTACATTTCCTTGACCAGCAACGTTTACACTTAACTCGGAATACGAACCGTTGCGATAATCGAAGCTAACGCCATCATCTTCATACAACGTATAGGAAGATGTACGATCTGCCGATGCACCATACACGTTGAAAGTGATCGCTTCATCTGTCACTTCATCCGCACTTTGCGTCAATGGGCCTTCAGCTATAATGGAGCCTGCTTTCATATACATAGGCATAATTTCAATTGGTGCATTCGCTAAGATATGACGTCCTCCAGAAAGGCGCTCTCCCGTCCAATAATCGATCCATTCTCCCGCAGGCAAATACACTGCACGATGAGTTGTATCTGGACGATAAACAGGAGCTATCAGCAAATCTTCACCGATAAGGAACTGATCACATAAGTTCGTGACATTGGGATCAGACGGATATTCCAGCAGAAGCGGACGAAGAATCGGCAATCCGTTTGTCGCTGACTGTTGGAATAAATTATACAGATGCGGCATGAGACGATAACGTAGACCAATATATGTCCGAACAATCTCTTCCGACTTGCTTCCGAATGACCATGGTTCTTGACGTACCGTACCAATAGCAGAGTGATTACGGCAATAAGGGAAAAATGCGCCCATTTGTGTCCAACGAATAAGCAGTTCATCCGATGTATGATGTGCAAATCCGCCAATGTCAGGACCAGCGAACGGAATACCCGATAATCCCATGTTCATAACCATCGGCATTGCCATCGCCATGTGCTCCCAGAAGCTGCGATTGTCGCCAGTCCATACAGCAGCATAGCGCTGAATGCCCGCATATCCTGCACGAGTTAGAATAAATGGACGTTGTCCTTCCAGCAATCCGCATAAACCTTCATAAGTAGCTTTCGACATCAACATGCCGTATAGATTATGCAACTCCTCATGCGTTAACGGATTGCCATTGTTGCCATGCATCGCATCAAGATCCATCGTCTTGCTCTCATTAAACAAGGCTGGCTCATTCATATCGTTCCAAATGCCTTGGATACCTAGATCCGTATAGAACTTATGCTGCTCTCCCCACCATTCTGAAGTGCGATCCTCTGTAAAATCAGGGAATGCACTAATGCCAGGCCATACTTCACCGAAGAAAATATCCCCCTCAAGCTTTTTGACAAAATGGTTCTGACGCACGCCTTCCTGATAGGTCTTATATTTCGCATCTTTCTTCACACCAGGATCTACGATCGGAACAATTCGAATGCCAAGCGACTTAAGCTCTGCCATCATTGCTTCTGGCTCAGGGAAACGATCCTTATCGAAGGTGAACACACGATACTCGTCCATATAATGAATGTCCAAATAAATAACATCACAAGGAATTTGCTTCGCCCGGAACGTTCTTGCAAGCTCAAGCACTTCCTGTTGATTCATATAGCTATAGCGAGATTGATGATATCCGATTGCCCATTTAGGAGGAAGATCCATCCGTCCGGTCAGTGTTGTGTACCTTGAAACGACGTCCTTCAGTTCTGGTCCATTAATGAAATAAATATCATACGCGCCTGTTGTACAGCTAATTGTGAATGCTGTCTGCTCCGAACGCATATCGAAATCGGTACGACCAGGGTTATCCAAAAATAATCCGTAGCTGCGATCACCGTTCATATGGATAAGTAAAGGAATGGATTCGTACAATGCCTCGATTTCCGGCACATGCGGAGCATAAACATCGGTATTCCAGTTCGTGTAGCGCTCACCGCGCTTGTCCAAGAAACCTGTCTTCTCGCCCAATCCGTAGAAATGAGATTCCAATCCACTATCATAAGTTACTTTAATCTCGCCTCGTGCATTCCAGCTTATTGGTTGTTGATGCGCGATCCGACTTCCTGCAAGATCCTCATAAAAGAAGCTGAAGTCAGCTCTGTTAACGACTAGTTGCATGGATGACGTTTTGAAAATAATACGCTCTTCGTTCTCCTCTACCTTTACATCTACTAATTGTTTCTGAGGAAGAACACCTGGTGTTGTCGATAAATCTACATCTGCACCATGGAAAATCTTAATCCGGCAAATGTTATCCGCAAGAAATACAACCGCTGCATTCCCTTTCTCTCCACGACAAATGTTTACTCCATCCTGTTGTTCTACAGACTTTACAGCTCCCAATTGTTTACGTGTTGCTTGTCCCTCTAATAGAGCAACTTTATCTGGATGTATCGCTGCGCTTCCTTCCATATCTGTTACCTCCCATGATGTTATGAAAAGAAGCGTCCGCCGTTAACCGGAGATCGCTTCTTTTCTTCCACTTATAATTTTTGTTACATTAATTTTTATTCTTATTTCACTTTCAGATTATCCCATGCTTTTTGCAAATCTTCGTATAGACGCTCTCTATCCGATTTGCCAGCAATGTATGCTTGAACATGATTACCAAACTCATTCATACTACCATCAGGGAATTTTTTGAAGTTCCAGCTCAATACTTTATCCGCTTGGCTGTAAGTCATAACTTCCGTTCCCAATTGACCTAGATCTTCACTACTTGCTTTAATGCTCTTGAAAGCAGGGATAAACTTAAATTCTTTAGTCACATATTTTTTACCAGCATCAGAAGTTACCAACCAGTTCAAAAATTCTTTTGCTTCTGCTTTTACAGCTGAATTTTTGTTAACAACCCAGTTGTTCGGTACGCCAATTAGCAATTTATCGTTTTCAGCAGCGTTATCGTTTATTGGCATTGGCAAAATACCAACGTTCAAATTCGGGTTAATGCTGTCAATCTGTACTTGTGTCCAGTTGCCTTGTTGAGTCATTGCTGCTTCACCGTTAGCAAACATCGTCATTTCTGTGTTGTAGTCCGTAGTTAATGGATTTTTGTTGCCATATTTCAATGTCAAATCAAGAAGATTCGTCCACTCTTGGAATACTGGATTGCCTGGAATTTTTGCTGAACCATCATATAGACCTTTAATAAACGCATCTGGGTCCTTCTGATTAGCAAACGCAAGGTTCATGGAGTGATCACCTAGAATCCAAAGCTCTTGATATCCGTTAGCAAAAGGTGTAACTCCACTTGCTTCTAGCTTTTTAGCAGCTTCTTCTAGTTGTGTAATTGTTTTTGGCAATTCTGTAATGCCTGCTTTTGCGAACAAATCTTTGTTATATACAAATCCGTAGCCTTCCAAGTTCATTGGTTGACCATAAATTTTCCCGTCCTTCGTCATTGGCTCTTTCGCAACGTCGATTGCGTCCGCAACCCAAGGCTGATCGGATAGATCTTCCAAGCTGCCAATCCATGTTTCCATTTCGCTATATCCACCGTTGTTGAAAATATCCGGCTCGTCTCCAGCTGCGAACTTCGCTTTTAGCGCAGCGCCGTAATCGGAACCGCCGCCAACCGTTTGAATATCAAGCTTAATGCCTGGATGTGTGCTTTCATATTCTGCTTTAAGCTTATTTAGAGCTTCTGCAATTTCAACTTTAAATTGAAAGATTTTAATTGTTTTTGTTTCTTTTGATTCGCCTGTTTCAGTACCTTTATTTTCACCTGCATTCGAGCCGCAAGCTGATAATACCATGGAGAAAGCAAGAAGCATAACGAGTGTTAACTTTGTATACTTTTTCATAATGAAGCCTCCCTGTATGTTTTGACTGGTATGTTTGAAAACGTTTACTTCTTCATTGTAGAGTGTTGTGCCCTATTGTTGTAGGGAGGATATTGACCAAAGAGGGAGACATCTGTGACATCCCCTTAGCCTTTCACCGCACCTTGCGTAATACCTTCAATAATGTACTTCTGCATCGATAAGAAAAAGACGATAACAGGTAGAATACCCATAACAAGGGCTGGTAGTGCCAAATCCCATTGCTTCGTATACTGTCCAAAGAAATTGAACGTTGCAATTGGAATCGTACGAAGCTCAGGTGCTTGCAAAATAAGCGACGGTAGCAAGTAGTCATTCCATATCCATAGCGTGTTCAAAATAAATACGGTCACTAGCATCGGCTTAAGAAGTGGCAATACTACTCGATAAAAGACGCCATACACATTCGATCCGTCTACTGTTGCTGCCTCTTCGATTTCTAGAGGTATCGACTTCACAAACCCATGGAACAAAAAGACTGAAATTGGAACGCCAAAGCCTAGGTAACAAATGATCAATCCTGGAATGCTGTTCATGAGACCTAATGTGCTTGTCACCTTTACAAGCGGAATCATGATGGATTGGAATGGCACAACCATTGCCGCTACGAACACAACGAATAGAAGGCGGTTGAATCGGCTATCTGTACGTACCATCCGATAAGCTGCCATCGCGCTTATGAGGACGATGACGACATTGCTAATGATTGTGATGATGAACGAGTTAAGGAACGCAGTAGGGAATTTTGTGATTTCGAATGCACGCGCATAGTTGCCCCATTCCAATGACTTCGGCAAACTAGCTGCATTCGTGTACAAATCACCAATGCTCTTAACTGAATTGACGAATAAAAAGTAAAACGGAACAAGAAAGAGTAAAGCGATTAATATCATGATTACTTCCGTCACAATTCTTCCAGTACGTTCGTTTTTTGTCATGTCCATTACGCTTTAACCTCCTTGCTTTTTGTTAGTTTCACTTGAAGGGTTGTTATAACAGCTACAATGACGAAGAATATAATCGCTTTTGCCGTACCCAAACCATATCTATTACGTGCGAATGCTTCGTTGTAAATGTTCATCGCTACCGATTCCGTTGAACCGAATGGACCACCTTTTGTAAGCGACAAGTTAAGATCGAACATTTTGAACGACCAAGAAATAGCTAGAAACAAACAAACTGTCGCCGCTGGCATAATAAGAGGGATAATAATGGAGCGAAGAACTTGAAAACGACTTGCACCATCGATCTCAGCCGCTTCCAAAATATCCTTCGGCACATTGTTTAGTGATGAAATGTAGATAACCATCAAATAACCGGCCGTTTGCCAAACGAATACGATAACGATTGCCCAAAAGGCTGTATTCTCTGTGCCGAGCCAAGGTAAATTAAAGAAAGAAATGCCTGTTGCGCTGCCAATTGCCGAGAAACCTTTTACAAAAATAAACTGCCATATAAATCCGAGCAACAGTCCGCCGATTACGTTTGGCATAAAGAATACAGTGCGAAGAAAATTACGCGTTTTAAGCGGTTTTATTAGGAAATAGGCTAAGAAGAAGCCCAATACATTTGTTAATACGACGCCAAGGATTGTGAATTTGGTCGTAAACCAAAAGGAATCACGGAAGCCCGTATCGTGCATAAAGATTTGTTTATAATTTTCTAGCCCGATCCATGACACTTCTCCCGATACACCGTTCCAATCGGTGAATGAATAATACAACCCAAGTAGGAAGGGCATGACAATGATAAGGCTGAAAAATATGATAGCAGGACCTACGAACACAGCCTGCTGAGTCAATTGCGAAGTTTTTTTGCGGTTCATCCCGTTCTCCCCTTTGCACATTTCATTTTTGGCTTATAATTTAGTATGCGAGAAAGTCAAAGATAAAAAAACAGACGATCGTGAACCAATAGGAGTACAATATTGATCTCATTCCACTTATATCCTTAACAGAAACGAGGTGACTGCTCATGAATTCTCACAGCATACGGACAAAACTAATTAAATTCATGTTAGTCGTTACTATCGTGCCCTTGGTACTTTCATTAGTCATTACGCTCATCCACACGCGGGAATCAATCAAGGAACAAGCTTTAAGTGAAAATGCCAAGTTAATTTTTCAAGGTAAAACCAACTTAAGCAATTATTTAACGAGCATTAACCGTGCTTCTGTCGTCGTTTACTCCGATCCGCATTTCCTAAATAACTTATCCAAAGACATCGACGACTATCAGGCAATTGCAGAAATGTATAGCACCCTGCAAAATTTACAGGGATCTTTGCCGGATATTCAGCAGGTATACATGCATGCACACGGGACCAATCAATCCACGCTCATAACTAATAGTGTGCCAAGACGAGAACAGCGTGATTCACCATTTATAAGTACTGAAAAATATGATTCAGACAAGATCATCATTGAACCGCCTCATACAGCTCATAGTTATGGATTTCCCGCTTCACTCAATAATGATTCAGATGCGCCGGTACTTACCTTCTATCGTCCGATCACTCGAATTCCATCTATAGAGCAACTCGCTATTTTGGCCATTGATGTAAAATTGGATAGTATTGCTGCGATCTGTAACCAACTTAATAATGCGAAAGATGAATATCTGTACCTATTGGATGAAAACAATATCGTCATTTACAGCGGTAATCCAGAAGAAATTGGAAAACCTCTTGCTAACGCTGATTTGGCGGCACAGAAAACAATGAACGATTCTGGCGTTATTGATGATGATGACTCCATCCAAGTGTATGAGAAGCTGGAACTTCCGTTTGCCCAGTGGACGTTAGTGAAGCAGATTCCTCATGATGCGCTTTATTATAGGTCGACAGAATTGACTACCATTAACGTTGTTGTTGCCTTGCTCGCCCTTCTCGCTGTTATAATTGGTACGTTGTTTATTTCATTCCGTATTACGAAACCCATTAAGCAACTGGCGAGCTATATGAATCAAATTCAGACGGGCCGCTTAACTGTCGAGATTGAGCTGAACAGCAAAGATGAAATCGGCTACCTATCCAGGCAATTCAGACAGATGATGGATACAATTAACAATCTTATTTTGCGAAAATATAAACTTGAATTAGCTAACAAGACGAATCAACTTAAAGCGCTGCAATCGCAAATCGATCCACACTTTCTGTATAACACCTTACAATCAATCGGTACTGTAGCACTGGAGCACAATGTGCCGCGTGTCTATAACCATCTCTCTTCCTTAGCAGATATTATGCGTTACAAAATGCGCAGCGGAGAGGTGCTGGTGACCTTGAAAGAGGAGGCCAACCATTTAAAGCTTTATTTGGGCCTGCAAAAGGAACGATTCGATGAGCAGTTCGAATATACACTGGACTTAGCTCCTGACAGCTTAACCGCAGCAATTCCTAAGATGACGCTGCAGCCGCTCGTTGAGAACTATTTCAAACATGGGATGGACCCCCATCTAGGCATGGGACAGTTATTCGTACGAAGCTGGATATCATCTGCGGAACGGCTTATTATTGAAATAGAGAATAACGGTGTCTCTATCCCTGAGCATGAGCTTAAACAGCTTCAACAAAATTTGTTAATTGACCATGTAAACGAAGATAATGTTGAGACAGAGCGTACATCTATTGGTTTGTACAATGTGCTTATGCGACTGCAACTTTATTACGCTGACACAGCTGTCCTCCGAATTGAAAATATAGAACCTCATGGCGTGAAGATCACCTTAGAGTGTGTTTGGGAGAGTGGGCTTTCATGAAAGTATTAATTGTAGATGACGAAAAACATGTACGAAATGCCATCAACTTATTAGCAGATTGGTCTGCGCACGGAATATCAGAAGTCGTACAAGCTACTGATGGTGAACAAGCTGTCTCTATCATTGAGACGATGAACCCGCAAATCGTATTGACCGATATGAAAATGCCTCGTAAAAATGGGGCAGAGTTACTGACCTGGCTTCATACAAATAAACCTCAAATTAAAGTGATTGTTATAAGTGGTTATGATGAGTTTGAATATGTTCGTCATACTATCCGTAATGGTGGGATGGACTATATTCTTAAACCGGTCAAAGCCGATATACTGAACGAGGCACTGGGCAAAGCAACAGATTGTTGGCGCAAGGAAGAGGATTCACGGCAACGGATGATGCAGCAGAGCATTGAAGTCAACGAGATGAAACCTCATTATGTTGACAAGTTGTTAACAGAGCTCGTCACTGGACAGACTCGCAGAGATCTTCTTAATCAGCTTCATGAAGATATTCGTATTCCGATGCCTGTATCGTCCTGCTCGGTTGCTGTTTTATCTATTTCACAGCTGGACCAGAAACTAATAGAGAAATTCCAAGGTCAATTGTTGCTGCTCTATTTCATCATCGGAAATATTTGCAACGAACTGCTGAAGTCGAAGGGAATCGCATTCCGCCACCTAAATAGCTCAGGTGAAATTGTCATTCTGTATTGGGATGACCGAAGTTCATTTACCAATCTACTAAACGAAATTAATGATGGTATTTATGCAACATTGAACCGTCGCGTTCATTTCGGGGTTGTGATGAAGCGGACATTTCCTGAGCAAGTATCGCAAGCATACCTCGATGCTTCCAAAGCGTTATGGAATCGAAATATACTTGTATCCTCTCGGCTGCATCAGTTCGAGGAGCATAGCAATCAATCAGCAAGGCCGCTCCGCTTAACGTCGATTGAAGAGCAGCTTCGCCTTACAGCACTAAGCGGCAACCGTGAACAATTCGAACGGATCACAGCGAAGTGGGTGGACAGCATCAAGTCGCTAGGCTCTGTTACGCCTGAACAACTGATTGAGTGGGATAATGAATGGGATTGGATGCAAATTAAATGGTTTGAAAGTGAAAACAAAGAACCTCATGCTGTAGAGCGAGATACAGCAAACGATGAGCCTTTTCACCCTTTGCCTCTAAATGAGGATGGGATGCTTCACTTTGAACAGTTGAAAGCTCAAATGGAAAATCGCATAGGTGCTGCTTCCAAAATATTGACTCAGCTTCATACGAAAGAGCACTTTTTCATTCATGATATCGCTAAATTTGTGGAGAATCATTTCCAAGAGGATATATCGCTTCAGGACGTCGCTAGTCGCTTCTTCCTAAGCCGAGAATATATCGCACGCAAATTCAAGCAAGAATACGGCGTTACGTTACTCGACTACCTTAGTCGCATCCGCATCGACAAGTCAAAGCTGCTGCTTCATAATCCCCATCTGCGTATTGCACAAGTTGCGGAGATGGTTGGTTATCACGATGAGAAATATTTCAGTAGAGTATTCAAAAAGCTTGTAGGAATCAATCCGGGGGAATATCGTAAAGATCAGTCATAGGCAGAGTTTCGCAATGAACGTGAAATCCCTGGGTTATTCGGTATAGAACTCTCTTCCAAGAAAACTTTTACAAATACGGATGGAGTAATAACCTTCTCCGAATTAGAGAAGTCAATCGATCAGATTTCCGTTACAACTGTTAACGACGATGTCATTTACATCATCACTTATGATATGAAATATTTCAAATAAGCACTTGAAGGATGTTTAACAATAGAAAAACGGGGTCAGCTTTTTTATGCACAACTTTTTGGAGCAGCCCCGTTTTCTTCAGGTATGAATGGCTAGTTTGCTACGTAACTAGACTTCTTTACTGGCAGAATGCAGCTTAGCATCTCCCCATGTTGCATGGTCAGATCCATCTCCATTTCCACGACATCAATCATTTTACGATCTGTAACATTTGGATATGCTGCTTTGTCCGCATCCAATTGCTCTTTATACGTTGTCAAAAAGGCTTTAAACTCCGCAACATCTGTATCCTTCGTCATCATAGGAATCTGTGTTAGTCCCTCAAAGCGAATCCGCGGTGCCTTACCTTGCTCTTCCGGCACCACAATCGTATTTTTACCTGGACGCAATTGTACACTCTCGCCCCAACTGGACCATGACCCCTCTTGTTGTGAGAAGATAAGCGAAGGCACTTGAGTCTCAGCGTCCACATATACGTTGATCATATCGCCTGGCATCGCTACTAAGCCGGTCGGTTGATTATTCGTGCCATGTCCAAATCTCAAGTTTCTGTGCTACTTGATAAACTAACCAAAATGGCTGCTGATGTTGCAATAGCTATCACTTTCTTCATACGTGCTTCCCCCTGATGATTGATTTTCTGTCATTTGAAAACACGAAAAAGGCTATCCCTAAAGAGTAGCCTTGTTGTACACAAGGAGCGAATTTCACTCGTTGGCAGCTGGCTGACATCGTTATGCACGTTAGTCCATTCATCTCCCGAATCTTTCAAAACACCATATCCCTTCTAATAGCGATCTTTTGAGATCACTTGATACATGAACTACCCTCGTCGTTATCAGCTTACCAATAAAAAATGAATGCCTGATTTTCGGCGACGCCAATTTGGGGGTTGCTTTATAATTAAAACAACATTTCACGGTTAGGATGTGCTGCTATGATTGGTGTCGAACAGTATGAGGAATATTACAGGGCTCTAGTAGAGAAAAACACGGAATACGAAGGCGTATTTTATGTCGGAGTAAAAACAACGGGTGTATTTTGCCGTCCGACTTGTCCAGCACGGAAACCAATGTTCAAAAACTGTGAGTTTTACGAAAACGCACAGCAAGCACTTCTAGCCTCCTTCCGACCCTGCCAAAGATGCCGTCCCTTATCACATCCAAATCACGTGCCAGAGATTGTCCGAGTACTTGTTGAAGCGGTTGAGCATAATCCTGAAAAACGATG
Source organism: Paenibacillus sp. L3-i20 (assembly GCF_022180385.2). Classification (GTDB taxonomy): domain Bacteria; phylum Bacillota; class Bacilli; order Paenibacillales; family Paenibacillaceae; genus Pristimantibacillus. The sequence goes on along the minus strand of NZ_BQME02000001.1, from coordinate 1,883,147 downwards.
GACGGGACAAGATTTCAAACAGCTCTCGGTTGATGAATCCACTGCGCGCCGCCAATTCAAAAAGCGATTCGGCATGACTTTTGTTGAATATGCACGAGCACGCCGCATGGGACTTGCACTGAAAAATATTAGAAAGGGGCAATCCATCATAGATACTCAACTATCGACAGGATATGAATCAAGCAGCGGTTTTAGAGACGCATTCTCTCGCATCATGGGCGCAGCACCCACCTTATTAGAAGATGGAAAGATATTGCGAGCATCTTGGATTGATACGCGTCTTGGACCTATGATTGCGATTGGAGATGAAGAAGCGCTTCATCTATTGGAATTTGTAGATCGAAGAGGTCTAGAACGAGAAGTAGAGCGGCTTAGAAAGCGGACAAAATCAGCGATTATTCCTGGCATGACGGGACCTATTCAATCCATTGAGGCGGAACTGACTCAATACTTTAATGGTTCTCTAAACCATTTTAAAACTCCGATACATTTATTAGGGTCACCCTTTCAAAAAAGTGTGTGGGAGCAATTAATGAACATACCAGCAGGAGAAACAAGGTCTTATTTAGATATCGCCAAAGCACTTGGCAAACCTACCTCATTTCGTGCTGTAGCTCAAGCCAACGGAGCCAATCAACTTGCGATCATCGTTCCTTGTCATCGTGTCATTAATACGAATGGCGACTTAGGCGGGTACGGTGGCGGAATAACACGGAAAAACTGGCTGTTAACTCATGAAAAACAAAAAAATTGTTAGGGTAGCAATCGCTACCTTTTTTATGGAACGATCATTCACACAAAATCGTTTGCCTTAAAAGGGTTAACTTGAAGCAGCATTTCGTTCACAAAGATGAAAGAGAATAGTCCTCTTAAAAGACAATATGAGCACAAAAAACATCGGCGGATCAGGCGTTTATTTTCAGTCCTGACTGCCGATGTTTTTATTATTTCGATAAGTCTATCACTTTATTTCGTTTAACAATTACTTCTATTCAACTCTCTTTTATTACCGTCAATTAAATCGCCAACAGTTCAAGCTTAAGTTGCCGAATTGATAACTCTGATGAAGCAATTCCGCCTTACGGCTCTTATCTCCTGTCCCCATCGCAATCAACAAGGGAATAAAGTGTTCCGTAGTCGGTGCAGCATCCACAGCATAAGGTGCTAATTCTCTGTAGTTAAACAGCGCATCGACATCCCACGTTTCTAACTTGCTCTTTAACCAATTATCAAAGGATTCTGCCCACTCGTCGTTCCCATCACCCTGCCAGTTTAACCTTCGCAAATTATGGACTGTCCCGCCGCTGCCTATAACCAGGACATCCTGTTCGCGAAGCTCTGCCAAAGCTTTGCCGATATGATACTGCTGCTCATTCGTTAGATTAGGATTAACAGATAAACCAACTACCGGAATGTCCGCAGCGGGGTAAAGTAATTTGAGAACAGCCCACGCACCATGGTCCAGTCCTCTTTCTTCATCTATTACGCCCTTAATGCCATGTTTATCGAACAAAGAATGAATCCCTTCGCTTAACGAACGATCTCCTTTGGCCGGATAGGTCATCTGATAAAGCTCATCTTGAAAGCCACCGAAATCGTAAATGGTGCTATACGTATCAACAGAGCTGATCGTCTGCTTTGTTTGTTCCCAATGTGCCGAAAAAAGTACGATCGCTTTAGGCTTCGGTGTACTCTCCGCAAATCTTTTCATAAAATCTGTGTAGTCATTTTGTTCTAACACAATCGAAGGTGCGCCATGCGCGAAAAAATAGGAAGGCATCATCTATTATTCACTCCTTACTTGAATGTATTTGCATTAAACGCTGCGTTTTTTAGCGATTACATGATCAACCGATAGCGGCGAAGCTTCTGCAACCATCAAATAAATCGCCATAACCATAAGGGCTAGATCCAATTCATAACCAGCCATCTCACTGCTTCCAAGTAGTCCCGCGGACAGCTTTGTTGTAAAGATCGCACCAATAAGCATGACAGCAAGAAGTAGCGAAACATAGCGGGTAAAGAGTCCTGCAATTAACATCACACCCCCGACTAGCTCGAGAACAGCAACGGCATAAGCCAAAAATCCGGGAATACCTAAGGAACTAAACCAACCCTCAACATTACCTAAACCCATTTGCAATTTACTAATTCCGTGAGCTAGAAATATAATTCCGAGCACCACACGCATCATCGTTGTTGCCACTGTACCTTTATTCATATTCTTTCATCTCCTTTTTTATAAGTAATAAGAATGTTTATTTCGTATTAATAATATATTATGCGATGATGTAGCATGTCAACAAAAATATTGTTATTATTAATTTAACATTCGTATTACAAATATTTTGCGAGGTGAACATACAATGAATATCGGTGCCACCATACGAGCAATTCGAAAACGGAAAAATATTACGATCGCTCAAATCTGCGAGGAAACCGGTTTATCTCAAGGCTTTATGAGTCAGGTTGAAACAAACAAAACTTCACCTTCTATCGCTACGCTCGAAAGCATTGCAAAGGCGCTAAAAGTACCTCTTGCTTATTTACTTCTTCAACAAGAGGAGCGTATGAATATTGTCCGAGCGAATGAGCGACGGATTACTAAAAGCGGACTTGCCCATTTAAAAGTGGAGCACTTAAGCTCCACAAAAAACGTTAGAATGATGATCGTCGAACTCCCTCCTGGCACTGCAACTGGAGATGCCCCTCACGCCCATGAGGGTGAGGAGGTTCATTTTGTAATGAAAGGAACCATCTTCGCTGAACAAGGGGAAGATCATGCTGAGTTTAAAGAGGGCGACTCTTTCAGTTGGAATGCCTGCACACCCCACTTGGTCAGAAATATCGGTGAAGAACCTGCAATTATTCTCATCTCCATCTACACCGAAACCGATCATGTACCGGATTTCCTATAAACTCATTACTAACGGAATACACAACCGATATGGTACTTGTGCTTATCATTTTTTCCGCGCATGTTAAAAGTTCAGCCATTCAGAGTATAATAGATACGTATACGGTAAATGTACGGTGAAACTCTGTATGTATGAGTATTCGAATATAGTGTAGAAGAGGTTAATGATGAGCGAGAAGCAATTTGCAGACTATCAATTAAGTGAAGAAATCGTAAGAGCTCTAACGAGCTTAGGTTATGAAACACCAACAGAGGTTCAAACGGAAGTTATTCCTGTTGCACTTGGGAAAAAGGATCTTGTAGTCAAATCGCAAACAGGCAGCGGCAAAACAGCCGCTTACGGTATTCCACTTTGCGAACTCGTTGATTGGAACGAAAATAAGCCGCAAGCATTGATTTTGACACCAACCCGTGAGCTTGCTGTTCAGGTCAACGAAGACTTGACGAATATCGGGCGTTTTAAGCGAATCAAGTCAACACCTCTTTATGGTAAACATCCTTTTCATATGCAAAAGGCGGAGCTAAGACAAAGAACACATATGGTTGTGGGCACGCCCGGTCGTGTACTTGACCATATTGAACGTGGCACGCTGTCACTTGAACGGATCTCTTACCTCGTTATTGATGAAGCGGATGAGATGTTGAACATGGGCTTTATTGAGCAAGTCCAGTCCATCATTGGAGCGCTTCCTCGTGAACGGGTTACGATGTTGTTCTCTGCTACGTTCCCTGAAGATGTAGCTAAGCTATCACGCAAATATATGGACAACCCTGTTCAAATTGAGATCAAGGCGAGCGGCCTTACGACGGCTACCATCGAACATTCTCTTATTCAAACTACGGAAACGGACAAGCTTACACTGTTGCAAAATCTACTCATTGTAGAAAATCCAGACAGCTGTATTGTGTTCTGTCGTACACAGGAGAATGTGGATAAATTATTTAGAGAAATGGCTAATCTTGATTATCCATGTGATCGTATTCATGGCGGCATGGAGCAGGAAGAGCGCTTCGAGGTTATGACTGCCTTCAGACGAGGACAATTCCGTTACTTGATCGCAACGGATGTAGCTGCTAGAGGGATCGATATTTCGAATATTACCCATGTCATTAACTACGACATTCCACTTGAAAAGGAAAGTTATGTTCATCGCACAGGACGTACGGGACGAGCAGGCAAGACGGGTAAAGCAATTACTTTCGTCACGAAAAATGATGGCCGACGATTAGCAGATATTGAAGCTTATATCGGCTTTGAAATTACAAAGGTAAAAGCTCCTTCTGATGAGGCTGTAGATCGCCGCAGAGAAGAGTTTGACCAGAAAAACAACGCTAAGCCTGAACTCAAAAAAGACAGACGCGAGCAATTAAACAAACAAATTATGAAGCTTAACTTTAATGGCGGCAAGAAAAAGAAGTTTAGAGCGGTCGACTTCGTTGGCACAATTGCGAAGCTAGAAGGTGTAAACGCCGACGATATCGGCATCATTACGATTCTCGATCATGTAACAGATGTAGAGATTCTGAATGGTAAAGGATCGCTTGTACTTGAATTGATGAAAAATACGACAATCAAAGGCAAGTTATTAAAAGTTCGTCGCGGAAATAAAAGCTAATAATACGTTTGCAAAAGGTTGGCCTTGGCATGTTGCTGAGACCGGCCTTTTTGTTTTCCACTTCGGGTTTAGTTCTTTTAAAAAAGCGTTTTTTTGTGAACAAGAGATAATCATTCTTACTTTTTATAATATAATTAAGTAATAATTTCCGATTTTACTCTCAAAGGAGATACTAATCCATGACTGACATCATTAAACGTACGAAAATTTCTTTTGCTTCAGGGGGGATGAATTGCACCGGATACCTCTACTTCCCCTCAAAACTAAATGCAAATCTTCCATGCGTAGTAATGGGTTCTGGTTTTGGCGGCACTCAAGATACGCCATCAATCATTTCCAACGCTACCTCCTTCGCAGAATCTGGAATCGCTGCACTAACTTTCGACTATCGAAGCTTTGGGGAGAGCGATGGTGAACCACGTCAACTCGTTAGTATAAAAGGACAGGTCGAAGACTTTCATGCAGCGATCCACTATGTTCGAAACCATGACGCTATTGATCCAGAAAAAGTTGTGCTGTGGGGGTCTTCGTTAGGGGGTGGGCATGTCATAACAGTCGCCGCAAAAGATTCACGACTAGCAGCTGTATTATCACAAATACCCTTTAATGGTTTTCCAAAGCAAGTAGAAGGTCGTTCTTCCAAAGACACACGGAAAATTGCAGTAGCCATATTCAAAGACAAGCTTCGCGGCTTACTAGGTAGAGCCCCGCATTACATACCTGCCGTAGGGAACACTGGTGAATTAGCAGTAATGGCTAGTTCAGATGCCAAAAAAACGATTGATGTCATGACAAGTAAGCACTGGCGAAACGAAGTGGCACCTCGAGCCCTCTTGGAGATGATGAGATATAAACCTAGTAACAGTGCTCATCTTATCAAAATGCCTGTCTTGGTTTCTATGGCCGAATTCGACCAAGAAACTGTAGGGGATTTAACAAAGCAAATCGTAGTGAATATCTCTAATGTTACACTCAAAAGCTACCCGGTTGCCCATTTCGATTTCTATCGCTCTCATATACGTCAACAAGTGATTTCAGATCAAATTACGTTTCTCCATCATCACCTTATTGGCAACAAATAACCCTTAATAAAGGGTATCTATAGCCCCGCAAAGCTTTTGTTATTTTGTTGAATTTAGGTCAATCTTGAGGATACAGCTCGCTTCATAAAAAATAGGAAAAGTTACACGGGTTGACCGCACCTTATGCTATCTTTAGTCCTCAATCCGGCACTCCTCCAGAGTAAGAAGTCGCGTTTTATGCTTCACTTTGTATCCGATGAACATGGCAAGGAATAGCGGAAGACCAATATAAGTAGCGAGCAAGCCATACACATTAACGTTCCCTTCACGGAACATGGAATAACCTTGACCCAAAATAACGATAAGACAAACGACGAACGCAACGATTGGTCCGAATGGGAACCATCTTGCTCTGTAAGGCAGCTCGTCCAAGCTGTGACCCTGCAAGACGAATGCCTTGCGGAATCGATAATGGCTAATTGCAATGCCAAGCCATGTAATAAATCCGCACATACCGGAAGCATTAAGCAGCCACATATAGACTACGCCCTCCCCGAATAACGAAGCAAAGAACGCTAACATGCCAATCGCAGCAGTAACGAAGAGGGCAGCAATTGGTATGCCCCTTTTGTTGAGACGCTTCAGCCAACTTGGCGCCTTGCCCTCCTTAGCAAGCACCCACAACATACGGGTAGACGCATATAGACCGGAACTTCCTGCTGACAGCACCGAGGTCAAAATAATTGCATTCATCACTGATGCGGCGAAAGCAAAACCTGCTTTTTCAAATACAATTGTAAATGGACTAACTGCAATATTCGTTATATCTGCATTAAGCAGCATCGGATCTTGATAAGAAATCAATGTACCGATGACAAAGATGGACAGGATGTAAAATAATAATATGCGCCAAAAAATTTGCTTAACGGCTTTTGGCACATTTTTAGCCGGATCTTCACTTTCACCAGCCGTAACACCAATTAACTCCGTACCTTGAAAGGAGAACCCTGCTGTCATAAATACACCCAGCAGCGCCATGAACCCGCCATTAAACGGCGCTGCACCCGCTGTCAGGTTGCTGAAACCTGCTTCATTGTCACCCATAATTCCAACAATCATTAGAATGCCAACAACGATAAATATAAGGACGGTAGCAACTTTAATCATGGAGAACCAATACTCCGACTCGCCAAATGCCTGAACGGACAAGTAATTGATAAACACAATAATACCGAGAAACAATGCGCTCCACAGAAGCGAAGAGGATTCGGGCAACCAATATTTCACGATTAGACTGGCAGCCGAAATTTCAGCAGCAATCGTAATGGCCCAGTTAAACCAATAGTTCCATCCGAGCGCAAAGCCAAGCGCTGGATCAACAAATCTTCCTGCATAGGTGCTGAATGAACCAGAAACAGGCATATAAGCAGCCATTTCACCTAAACTCGTCATTAGAAAATAAACCATAAACCCAATTGCCGCATAAGCGACAAGCGCTCCACCAGGACCCGCCGTATGAATAGCACCGCCACTTGCCAAAAATAGTCCTGTTCCAATTGATCCGCCTAATGAAATCATTGTCAAATGGCGTGATTTCAGTCCACGCACCAATTGTTCGTTCCCCTGCTTCTTCTGACTGCTCTGGTTGCTCATGTTGTCTTCCTTCTTCCTCTCTAAACCATGAACTGCATCTCATACTCGTTAACTAAGCTCAGAGCATAGATCACAATTCATTCCTCTAAATAAGACGTATTCAAGCTTATTATCTATTTTAAGCTTCCCTAATATCACCATACAAAACCATCAATATCTATTTCAATGCATGAATTCAAAAAAATTAGAACCTGCTCGCAGAGTTCTAGCGTGTCAAAATGCTAATGGCATTATGCAACAATACCATAATGCGATTACTTTTTGAATGTATAAATATGTATCACAGTGAATAAATACATCGCGCAAGTATGATTGAACTAAAATGACCGGCAACCCTCAAAAAAAAAGAGCTGCCGGTCATTATTATATTTTTAAAAATAGCTATACCCTAATATCTATAGTAGTTGAGGCTCGGTCCTTCACTTTCTGTTCCTTCGTACCCGAAGGGTTGCCTACATTTTCAGCATTTGTAGGGGCTGTTTCCTCTATGTTAGCAGGCTTATCTCCACCCTCAACAGGTTCATTTATCGATGAGACAAGCTCACTCATTTTCTGATCCGTGACTTTAAGTTGATCCTGTTTTTCTTGCACCATTTCACGCTTCAGCTTGAATACTGTGTTTTCAGCATTTTGAAGCATCTCTGATCTTCCTGAATCGTTGGATGATCCTGATTCCAAGTTTGTTCGGTCAAGTCGAACGCCACCCTCAAGGGTTTTAATTTCACCCTCCGTCTTAGTTCGTTGACCAGCCATTTTATTTAGCTGAGATAGAGAAGCACTCTTCTCAACAATGATAGCAAGATCGGGATCATGTTCAGATTTTGAACGAGAAGGTCGCGAATCAGTCGATTGTGACTCAGAAACTTTCTTTTTAACATCCTCCATCTTACTCTCGGAGATTCTAGATTCAATTTCCTGAATACTGCTCGTTAATGCTTTTACTCGTTCCATCTTCAACTTAGGGTCTAGATCTTGGTTGTTATTCACATTGCCTAACTCTTCCTGCATTCTTGCCAGTTCTTTATTCAGTTGCTGTATTTTCTTGTCCTGCACAGAGTATGAAGTCATCCCTTTGGACCCTCTAGCAGAATTCGAAACACTAGACATATAAGACATGGAAAGTTCCTCCTAATTCCATTCACAAATGGATTTTATACTAATATCGGAAGAAAAGCCTTGTTTTATAATACCTATCTTCAAAACTAACTTCCCGCTTTTCATGCTTAGAGGGCTGTTACTTATTGATCAATAATGTGTGGCTTGCACTACTGAATCTCACGCCAAGCAGAACATCAACTGAGTGAAAACGAGAGCTATTTTGAGTCTAAAGTAACTATCATTGACAAACACTTATACATAAAATAAACAGATCAATGGGGTGACCTTTAAGAAGTACTCGACCTTTTGGATATTTCTTCGAAAAATACTTTATTAATTTTCAGACCTTTCTATGTCTGAGCTTTATGCAACGCCCGTGGCAAGGCTTATAATAGATTCTCTGATCGAGCACGTTCAACCGCTTCCTCACGGTTGCTAACGCCGAGCTTCGAGTAAAGCGTCGAACAATAGTTACGTACTGTCCCCTCCGTCAAAAAGAGATTGGCAGCAATCGACTTGTATCGCATCCCATTAGACAATTGCTCTAGAATCTCCCTATCTCTTTTCGTTAGCCCATACGGATCATTAGGGCCGATCTTCTCTAGTACCTCGCGCTGACGTTTCATCTCTTCAAATACTCTCGCAGCAACTGTCTGATCAATCCAAGTTCCTCCGTTATAGATGAGTTTCATTGCTTCAATCATCTCTTTCGGATGAATCGACTTTAACATATATCCTTCAACGCCATTCTCCAGTGCTGTTGCTGCCTGCTTCGTATCCTCAAACGTCGTCATAAGCACAATCTTCATGGTAGACCAACGTCTCTTCATCTCTTGTAACGCTTCAAGCCCATTCATTCCCTGCATATGAACATCCATCAGCACAATATCTGGTTGGGATTGCTCACAAAGTGTTAAAGCGTCATGCCCATTTCCAGCTGTACCAACAACAAGAAAGTCTGTATGCTGATCCAAAATATGCTTTAAACTATCCGCTATGATGACTTGATCGTCTACAATGAGCAAACGGATAGTACCTTGTACAAGCTCAATCTGCAAAGGAATCGTACAGATGACGATAGTTCCTTGCTGCGGTCCAGAATGAACAGACAACGAACCATGCAACAGATTAAGTCGTTCCTTCATACCTTGCAGACCAAATCCGAACTGGCTTGTCTCCATTCCACTTCCATTATCCTCTATCTGCAGCCGAAGATGCTGACTATCGAAATACAGATCTACAGACACCTTACTCGCTTGACCGTGACGAACTGCATTCGTAAGCGATTCTTGAAGACAGCGATACAGGCAAAAATTCATTTTCTGCATAACAAGTGTCTCACTACCGATCACACGGAAATGAACGGTAATACCTGTAGACTTCATAAACTCTTGTGTTAATTGCTGAATTGATTCACTTAAGGAATGATTTGATGGAGTATCCGAGAGCTGGTGCAAATGCTTTCGGATATTATCTAGACTGCGCTGTCCTATTGAAACAAGAGTATCGACCCGTTCAATCTGTGAGGCAGGGAGGGACGATCGAAGTGACTCTACACCAACAATCAATGAAGTTAGCGAATGACCGATCGTATCATGCAACTCATGTGACAGCCTATTCCGCTCCTCCTTAAGGGTGAGCTCTTCTATCTTTGAAAGATGCTGTTCCAGTAATTGCTTCTGCTCTTGAATAATTCCAGCTTGATTGTGAGATTGAATGAGTACATTAAACGCAAATCCTATAATAAAACTGATACTGCAACTAACAACAAACTCTAATGGAAGCTGATTCGAAATCCAACCATTCAAGATAGGGAAGATAAGAACACCGCTAATACCCGTCCATACATACGTTTTTCGATTGCTAGCTAAGCCGATAATAAGGACAAATATAGCAAAGGACCAAAGCAAATCTGACGCTACATAGGCAATGTAGAGATAAAAGAAACCCGCCGATATCACTTCGACAACTAGGTATTTGTTTTCACTCCTATATTTGACCATAAGCGGAATGAGGTAAACCAATAAGACAAAGATGATTGTCCAAACCGGTGCAACGGCTTGTGAAGGGTTCACAAAACTAGCAATGGCGACAATGAACAACCATATTGTTCGTAAACCAACTGCCATCCAATCATACCAAAACCACTTTTTTATTATATCTATCATGTTCTATGTACACCTGCCAATGTTAAAAAGATACGTGAAGAATCAAGTAATTCTGATTCATCATGCACCATTTTTTCCGTTTCCGTCAAGCTCCAGATACATTGTCACTCCTGACAGATGACAATTCGTCAGTCCGATTAGTTGACAGGATTTAAGGCGATGTCATCAAAAACTGATGCGGTTTCGTCAATGTCATTTCTAACAACATATGCTTTACATTAAGGGGGTGAAACAACACATTCGAAAAGTATAGGAGCGATGAAAGATGAAACAATTCACTATCAAAAAAGGACTGAGACTTACTTTATCCGCCTTGTTAATCAGCACCCTCGCACTGCCAGCCCATAGTTATGTAAATGCGAGTGGAATTCCAACCCGACAGGCCATCGACACAGCCGCAAACAGCAAAAATGTACCGGGTGTAATCGTATCCGTGAAGAAGGGTGATAAGAGTTGGTCTTATGCTTCGGGCGAAGCTAATATAAAAAGTAATCATAAGTTAGAAGATGACTACTATTTCCGAATCGGCAGTACGACAAAAACATTCGTTGCAACGGTTGTTTTGCAGCTCGCTTCGGAGAAGAAATTAAGTCTCGATGATATGGTAGAGAAGTGGCTCCCGGGTATCGTTAAGGGTAATGGGCATGACGGCAATAAAATTACAATTCGTCAGTTATTAAATCATACAAGTGGAATTGCAGACTACTTAGATGACGATCTCAAACAAAAACTAATCAAGAACCCTACTCAAAATTATTCCGTCGAACAGCTCATTACTATGGGATTAAAGAAAAAACCAGTCAAAGGTTGGCATTATTCAAATACGAATACAGTTATTATGGGGCTCATTATCCAGAAGGCCACAGGAGAGACATATGCGAAGCAGATTAAAAAAAGAATTATTGAGCCGCTTGGGCTTAAAGAGACATCATTTCCCGGCAGCTCAACCATTATCCCTAAACAACATGCAAGTGGGTACATTGAGGTGAATGGTACATTAGTCGATATTACCAAACTTAATCCTTCGTTTACCGGAGCAGCAGGGGAAATGATCTCGACTGGCAACGATATGACAACATTTTTCCGTGCATTACTGGGTGGGAAGTTATTGAAGCCTACGCTTATGAAGGAAATGATGACTACTGTTGAAACACCAATCGGGAATTACGGGCTAGGTCTGCATGACGTAACGTTGCCAAATGGCGTCACCATATGGGGGCATGGCGGCGGCATTCCGGGATTTGCTAATTTTGCAGGCGGTACCAAGGATGGTAATCATGTCATTTCGATAAATATAAATGCGCTAGGTAATCCGGTACCTCATCTAACGAGCATTCAATCAGCGGAATTTTCAGGAGAAGCGAATCGAAACGAAATCAAAAATCTAATCGATGAATCGGTAAAAAGCAAGTATATACCGGGAATAGTGGCAGGAGGACTACAGAACGGAGAAAGATGGTCTTATGCTTCAGGTCTAGCTAGTATGGAAGATTCATATCCAATGGAACCTCACTTTTCTTTCCGAGTCGGAAGCGTCACAAAGACGTTTGTTGCTGCCGTAATATTGCAGTTAGCTCAGGAGAAGAAGTTAAACTTGGATGACTCTGTAGAAAAATGGCTCCCAGGTGTCGTTAAGGGTAATGGATATGACGGTAACAAAGTTCTGATTTCTCAATTATTAAATCATCGCAGCGGAATTGCTAGCTATACGGATCTCGATTTCCGAGACATTACAATACCTCAAAATCCATATCGTTACTATACAACCAAAGAGCTCGTAGACAAAGGGTTGGCAAAACCACCTGTATTTGCGCCAGGAACGAATTTTGACTACTCAAATACAAATACCGTGCTCGCTGGTCTTATTATTGAAAAAGTAACAGGAGAAACGTATGCAGAGCAAATAAAGAAACGGTTTATCGACCCGTTGGAACTTACAGGGACATCTGTGCGCGGCAGTAATCCGCATATCCCAGGGGATCATGCTAGAGGGTATAACATAGATAGATCAATGAAGCTGTATGACTTCACAGAGTTCAACCCTTCGTGGGGAAATGCTGCTGGGGATATGGTATCAACTGCGGATGATCTTGTAACCTTCATGAGCGCCCTACTAGGCGGAAAATTATTAAATGACGAGATGATGAAGGAGATGACGACAGGTCACCCCTCGCCTTTTGGAAATTTCGGATTAGGAATTATGGAGAAAAAGCTATCGAATGGGGAGTCCTATTGGGCAGCTGCAGGCGGAACGATCGGATTCTCAACACTTGTGGGCGGCCCTCTGGGCGGGGAGCATATTATGATACTTAACACCAATGCTGTAGGACCAGAAGTAGATCCGAACCATGATAAAATCTTTGATAAGGAATTTAGCCGTTAATTCATCGATTGGCATGCGCCTATTATTCATGGGTGCATGCCAATTTTTCAATTCAAAGGACATCCACTCGTAATCGATTACTTGACAAGTTTATATTAATCATTTATCTTTAATTTAAGATATTTAATTTAAAAATATAACCTAAGGAGCTAACTAACATGACTACAAAATATCGCACAATTGAAGGCATTTTTAAAGGCGCTCCATTTCATATGGTTGGAGATGGATTCCGAGTATCAAACTACTTTCCCTCTGGCACAAACTTCGGGCAAAGGTTCAGCCCATTTATTCTAATGGATTACAACGCACCATTCGTCTTCCCGCCAAGCGAGCATACAAAAGGGGTAGGCGCACATCCACATCGCGGTTTTGAGACGGTAACGATTGCTTATGAAGGCTTCGTTGAGCATAATGACAACCATGGCAATCACGGTATCATTGGACCCGGAGATGTACAATGGATGACGGCTGGTTCTGGACTATTGCACAAGGAATACCATGAACAGGAGTTTTCGAAACGCGGCGGTTTGTTCCAAATGATTCAACTATGGGTTAATCTACCCCGTGCCAATAAGATGCATGCACCTAAATATCAAGAATTACTGGGCGGGAATATGGGAAGGGTGGAGCTTCCAGATGATGGGGGAGAGGTTCGGATCATAGCTGGTGAATACAAAGGCACTAAAGGACCTGCACAAACGTTTACACCCATTCACATGTTCGATATTTCATTCAAGACGACTGGCAAAGCTCAGTTTGAGCTTCCTTCAACTTTCAATACCGCAGCATTGGTGTTAAAAGGGTCGGCCAAAGTGAATGACCAAAAAATCGCCCAAGAAGGAGATTTTGTTCTCTTCACCAATAGTTCAGGAGAGATCGTCATTGAAGGCCAGACCGACGATACGCTTGTGATTGTTCTAAGCGGTGAACCTATCAACGAACCCATTTTTCAGCATGGACCATTTGTCATGAACAGTGAAGAAGAGATTATTAAAGCTTTTCAAGATTTCCAAGACGGTAAGATGGGTAATCCTAACTTCTAAATAGTACTATGGAGCAACGAAAAAGGCTCTCCGAGGTAACGAAATATCGTTACCTCGGAGAGCCTTCTCTACTATAACATGTCTAAGGATACATCTAACTGAATCCCTCAGACATATGTATACCTACTTGTTTAGGGTTGATTTATTGTCCCAGCATTCAACCTCATCCAGACCTTTAATGCTGTCCTTATAAAACACAGGATCTTTACCCGCTTGCTTCTGTTGCTTGTAATCCTTTAGCGCAGCAAAGGCAACTTTAGATAACAGCGTAATGGCGATTAAGTTAACGATAACCATTAAACCCATAAATAAGTCGGCCAAATCCCATACCAATTGAACCTTCGCAATCGAACCAAATATGATCATAGCCAACACACTGGCTCTGTAGAAATAGAGCACCGATTTTCTCGACTTCAGAAACTCTATGTTAGTCTCACCATAATAATAATTTCCAATCAGCGTACTGAATGCAAACAGTAATATCATAATCGCAAGCGATCCCGATGCCCATGAGCCGATATGTTCACTTAATGCAGCTTGCGTTAGTGCAATACCATCAAGTCCAGTTTGTTTATACGCATCTGAAAACAATATTATAAATGCCGTACTAGTACAAACAAGTAGCGTATCTACAAGTACACCAAGCGCTTGCATTAGCCCTTGCTTGACGGGATGACTTGTCGTTGCAGTTGCCGCAGCATTCGGCGAGCTACCCATACCCGCTTCGTTCGAGAACAAACCTCGCTTCACACCTTGCAAAATCATAGCGCCAAACGTACCGCCCGCAAACTGTTCTAGGCCGAAAGCATTTTTAAAAATAATGCTCATCACTTCGGGCAATTCCGCAATATTGATTAGCACGATAACGATTGCTGCACCAATATAAATAACTGCCATAACAATTACGATGTACTCGGACATTTTGGCGATACGTTTCACACCGCCGAATATAATTCCTGCAAAGGCAAGAGCCATTACGAGACCAAGGGCAACACGATTAGTGCCAAATGAGTTTTCAAACGCAACTGTGATCGTGTTGGACTGAACCGCATTAAACACAAGGCCAAAAGATAATGTAATCAGTATAGCGAATAACGATCCCATCCACCGTTTTTTCAAACCCTGCTCCATGTAATAGGCAGGACCGCCGCGGAATCCATTTTTATCTTTTATTTTATAGATTTGTGCTAATGTGCTTTCAATAAAGCTTGAAGCTGAGCCGATGACCGCGATAAGCCACATCCAAAAAACGGCTCCGGGTCCGCCTAATGAAATCGCAATTGCCACGCCCGTTATATTTCCTGTCCCAACCCGCGCCGCCATACTAATGCAGAATGCTTGGAACGCCGATATTCCATCTTTAGACTTTTCAGTCGATCCTCTAAGAACAACAAACATTTCCTTGAACATACTGAACTGTACAAATTTCGATCCAATGGTGAAGTAAAGACCACACGTAATGAGAAGGGCAATCAAAATTTTCGCCCAAAGGAACTCGTTAATTACAATAACTAAATCATGTACGAATTGCTGCATGTAAATCCACCTCTCTTATGCCGATACCCAGATGCGTGACATGTGAAACATTTTCTACTTTAATATCTTCAAACATAACTGCCATTATATCAGAAGCAAAAAAAAAACAGCAACTTTGTTGCCGTTACTTGCACGCCGGGAGCGAAATATGGGATTTTTTAGTTGTGAAATGAACCAAAAATCTTAGCCGATATAAAATATAACCGACCTACGGTTTATTTAAATAAAAAACGCAATGCCGACAACAAAAGCAAACCAGCGATCACAAAACAAAGTCGCATTAACCATTTATCGTGACGTTCAAAAACACTCATGAAGATTCTCCCTTCACATACTTCGCATTAAATAAGAACAGTCTGAGCAATAGAACAAGTGCTGGTATAAGCAGAACAAGTCCTGCTAAAAAAGTGATCACTAGCGCCCTTCCCATCGTATCATGAGTAACACTATTCGAAAGAATCAGGTATGGATACAGCAAGTATGGAAGATGAGATATGCCATAACCAAAGAAAGCAAAAGCGAATTGAAGCATCACCATAATAAAGGCTGTACCATAATTTCTCCGCCGCCAAATGAGCCCGAATGCAATAATAAAACTTACCAACGAGAAGCCGAACATCCACCATATTTCAAGCGTATTTTCAAAATGCTCCAAATTATGATTCCGAAGCGCAATAAAAACGAACAAGCTCGAAATAATTGTTGGCACGCCTCCCCATAATGCAAAGGACCGAAGCCATTCAAGCGCCCTCTTGTCTTCCGCATGATCAGCGTAATACGTCAAGAAAGTCGAACTAATAAACAACACACTTGAAACAGCAAGCAGCACGACAGCCCAAGAGTAAGTGCTGAAGAACAGCTCCTCCAAATGCAATGTTACGGTTTTCCCGCTTACAGTCAGAAATCCACCTTCCGAAATGGTAAACACCGTCGATAAAGCTGCCGGGATGAGTAGTCCCGTTGCTCCGTAAGCGAGTAGATACAAATTGCTTTTCCGAGCTCCATAATTAGCAAATGCATAGAATGATCCCCGAATAGCAAGCAAAATGAGTGCAACGCTCCCTGGGACTAGCAAAGCTGTTCCATAATAAAAAGCCGTTTCCGGGAAAAAACCGACGATCCCAACGAAGAAAAACACTAGAAAAACATTCGTAACTTCCCATACTGGTGACAAATACCTCGATATGATGGGACTGATAACTGATTCGATTCCAATTACTCTGCCATAATAAGAGTAAAATCCGGCACCGAAATCGATGGATGCAACAATTAAGTATCCATAAAGAAAGGTCCAAAGAACCGTTATTCCGATGTGTTCGAGCGACATTCCGTTAGCCTCCTACAATATAATTCGACGTTCCTCAAGCTCGAGCTCTGCTGGTTTGTTACGGAACAAACGGCTGAGGACGAACAGACAAACAACACCTAATACGAGATATAAGGCAGCAAACATCCAAAACGTAACATCGACATGGGGATTCGTTGTCGCCGCTTCCGACACACGCATGTACCCCCTAATAATCCACGGTTGCCTGCCCACTTCTGCGTAAAACCAACCGAGCTCAATGGCGAGTAACGATAACGGTCCCCCAGCAATAATTCCGATAAGCATGAGCCAATTGTATGCATTCCAGCGCTTCACTCTTGTCATTATGAGAAATAGCACAGGAATAGCGAGCAAATAAAATCCAATGCTAACCATGGAGTCAAACAAATAGTGAACATATAGCGGAGGCCACTCATCCCTTGGAATATCGTTCAGTCCAATAACTGTTCCATTTGGATCATGAGTAGCAAGAAGACTAAGCGCCCATGGAATGGTGATCGCCCCGGTAATCTCATTTGTGACAGGGTCCACTCTACCACCAATTACTAATGGAGCCTGACTGCTCGTCTCGAAGTGCCATTCTGCTGCAGCAAGCTTCTCTGGCTGTGCCTTTGCCAGAAATACGGCCGAAGAATCCCCTATCACGATCGTAGCAACAGCAAGGATCAGTCCGGTCGTCATATTAAGGCGAATTGACTTTTTGTTGTAATCATTATTCCGTCCTCTCAGCATGGCGAAAGCAGCAATCATCGCGAGTAAAAAGGCTCCTGTTAAGTACGCAGAAGACAATACATGAGCCACTTTGGATGGCGTCGCTGGATTAAACATCGCAGCAAGTGGATCAAGGTTGGTCAGCTTGCCATCTTCCAGCGTAAAGCCTTGTGGCGTGTTCATAAAAGCATTCACCATCGTAATAAACAAGGCAGATGCAGAGGCTCCGATTACGATTGGAAGAGTTAATAGCCAATGAATATACGGATTGGAAAAGCGGTTCCATGTATACAGGTAGATACCGAGAAAGATAGCTTCGAAGAAAAACGCAAAGGTTTCCAGAAACAGCGGCAAACTGACTACATTACCAGCAAATCGCATAAATTCCGGCCACAGAAGACTAAGCAGCAACCCGATACATGTTCCGGTAACAACGCCTACGGCTACAGTAATAACAAACCCGCGGGTCCAGCGCCTTGCCATCAGCAAATAATGAGGATCCTTTTTCCTAATTCCAATAAATTCAGCAATCGAAACGAAAAGCGGTATACCAACCCCCACTGTGGCGAACAAAATGTGAAAGGCAAGAGTCATTTCTGTTAATCCGCGACTCCAATCGACCGTACTCACCTTAACCCCTCCTACTCGTAGACTTTAGGTAACGTTTGAACATTTGTATGGGTATCATTCCTTTCGTTTCCAAAATATATTCACATGGACTGGTCAGCCCATATTCTTTTTTTACATAACAAAAAACCTCTAACCGAGGTCATCCAAAAATGAATGACTACATTTAGAGGTAGGTTCCACGCCATTACAGATACATGCTTTATTCAAAAATAGTCTGAGAAGTAGGGGCGCTCCTGATTAATCAACCCTTCCAATATGCGAATAGAGGTTTCATCGGACTGTATACGCCCTATCTTCGCCAAATAAGTTGGTCGTTTGTAGCCCATCAACATCGTCGTTAGCGTAGGAATATCTATCGTAACTGATGGTGCTGGACCTCCAGGCTTTATCGATCCTTTCCCTGCTGCGTCTACCGTTAAAGTGAATGTTCCTTGATTCCACTCCAGCATCGGATCATGCACATTCAGGACAAGTCTGCACTCCTTCTCTCCACTTTGAAACGGATATTGTTCAATGAATAATACGAGATCTACAATGCGCGCCATATAGTAAGGAGCAATCGTCTCCTTAATATCTCCATCATCTAAGATGAACGCAAGCGGCTCATCATTATAAATATCCCCTTTTACTAGTGTAACCATCGAGAAATGGGCACTAACAAAGTTCCAAAGACCTGTACGAGCTTCCTCATTAATGAAGACCATTTCTTTCATTTGAAAAATTTCCTCAGCGATCCAATAGAGCAAGTACCCCATAGGGACATCATTGTTGTCGTAGTAAATCGCAACTGTCATATCGTCCAAATCCCAGCGCAAATATTCTGCCCAAGCGAGCTTATTACGCAGCATTGCTCCGTGGCGAAGCTGGGCGAATTGCTCATATATCGATCGAATATCCGGATGATCAATCGTTACTCGCTCGACATGACCAGATACGTTCTTTAGCTTCGGAAGCTGCGTGTCCGGAACTTCAAAGGATATTTTGTTCGATATAATTTCCCAACCCTTACGTCTGTAATAAGGGATTGAATAGGGATATAAATAGGAAATCGATTGCTTCCGTTCACGCATTTTGCTGAGGGCAAACAACATAAGTTTGTTCATTAGTCCTAAATTAGCATATTCAGGATAAGTTCCAACTCCCGTTAATCCCCCCATCTCATAAATACGCCCATAAATGTTCACCTGAAATGGGTAAACAGCAAGCTGAGAGATAAGCTTATCGCCATCGAACCATCCTTGAACGTCGGCATACTGGAGAACGGGCAGCTTGGATTGTGTTATTTCTCTATTTTCCCAGCCAAAGGTTTGTAAATCACCATTCGTCACTTGAAAAACATAGCGCAATAAATTGTTGAATTGCTCACCATGCTGAGTTTCAATCTTTTTTAATTTGAGCCTTTCATGCAGTTTTCGGCGACTCATATGCTAAACCCCCATTCTATACAACACACCTATTATTGTAGCGTTAACTATTCATTATTCGAATAACCATCTAACCTATTCAGTACGCTAGCATTTTTCTCTTCAAATGACAATCCATAGAATTACATGTGAATTTGAAGTTATGTTCATACCTTGTTTGCGTCATGTACATGTCATATTCCAACAAACATGAAAGCTAAATTAGCTGACTTTATACGAAATTATCTGAATTTTCGTAAATATCTTGTTTATTCGTGGATAATCCTTTATTATTATGTTAGATAATCTTACATACTCTAAAAACAGAGGGTGGTTTTGCGATGAATGTAGCTTTTGTAGCTCATGATAACAAAAAAGATGAAATGATTCAGTTCACGATTGCCTACCAGTCGTTATTCCAAGCACACACCCTTTTCGCTACCGGCACAACGGGAAGATTGATTATGGAAAACACAACGTTACCTATCGTAAGGTTTATGTCAGGTCCACTTGGCGGTGATCAACAAATTGGCTCTATGGTGGCGAGCAATGAATTGGACTTATTACTATTTTTTCGTGATCCCCTCGTCTCACAGCCTCATGAACCCGATATTACTGCTTTACTCCGCTTATGTGATGTATATGGTATCCCCGTGGCAACGAATATGGCAACTGCAGAGTTACTTGTACACTCCCTGCAACGAGGCGATCTCAACTGGCGTGAGCTCATTCATCAATGCCGACCAACGAATATTGCACACAGAAAACTTAAACCAACGGATTTCAAACCTACTGAGCAAATCAAGTATGATGTCGATGTGACTAACCTTCCCATTGCAGAATCTCAATAGCCTAATGCAAAATAACCCGAAGGATGGACACTTGTAAACAAGTATCTACCTTTCGGGATATCTATTCGTCGACTGCAAACACATCCTAATCTTTTAACCCTTTTCCATCAAGAATGTGCCCTATATATTTTTCAACCCTTGACTCACGCGTTTTGGATTGCTTGGGCTCAGAAAAATACATCATATATGCTCTTTGCCGTCCGGGCGTCAAAGCTTCAAAAGCAGTTTTCAAAGCAGGTGTTGCATCAAATTTAGTTTGAAGTTCTTCAGGAATAGTATAGTCTGCATGCTTTTTTAACTCCACTTCCAATCCGGCCTTTTCAACTTCAATGGCTTCACGAATATAGGCTTTCAAGATTGGTTCCATTTGGACTATTTCTTGAACATTGGTAAACCGAATTTGGCGTGCCGCTTGTACATTCTCCGTTTGTTGGATTAGAATGCCCTGGGTATCCTTCAACAGGGCACCTTTGTGAAACAGAAGCGCACAATATTCTTTAAATCCATGTATTAAAACGATGTTTTTTTGATCCAACGTATAGCAAGGATGCATCCACTTAAAATCCTCAGTAAGCTCACAATCAAGCACAATTTTTCTTAATTGCTCATATTCTTCTTTCCACTTTTTAGTTTTTCTTAAAAATCCATCTACCTTAGCATTCGTTGCACTATTTGTCATCTAGGAACACCTCTCATCATCATAACCATGTTATCACGCTTTATTTTGTTGTTAACCATTTCGTTATCTCTTCTACTTTAGCTTCCGGCGCATGCCGAACCTTAAATACGGCAGGCTCTTTTCCTGCAGCAACTGCAATTTTTAAAGTAGCATTCCCTTTTTTCTCTTGGAAAACCGTCTGTAATACTCGGTACCATTGCATCCGTTTCTTCGAAACGATAGCTTTATGCACCGTAAACCCACCATAGCGGATCGCTATTTGACCTTCCTGTACTACCCATGCAGCTTGATTATACCTTAGGTGACCCCAGAAGACTGCAAATATCGGAAGTAGGAGTGTTAGTAACCAATAATAACCCTGCAGCCAAATAATCCCTGGAACAATGAATAATGATCCAAGTAATGTTGGGAGCATCATAAATTGACTCCGTGCCGACGGGTTAGGGCGTTCAGACCACTGCTGCGGCATCACATATCCGGGAACGAAACGATCCAAAAAATCGTCTAATTTAGAAGCTTTTAAAAGAGGAAATAGAATCATAGAGCGTGCTTCTGCATCCGTCATTCCAGCAACCACTATACGAATGCCCACTAGACCAAATGGTCTGCGGAACAGGTTCCCCACAATATGAACAGCTTGAATCCGATTAAGCGGAACGGTAATCGACTTTTTGTCGAGCAGCCCTTTGTTTATAAGGAGCTTGTCTCCACTCCGCTCCAGTCGAAACTTGTAATCAATGAGGATAGATAAAATGATAGTCACGATCCACGCTAATGCCAATACTATAATCGAGAACCAAACAAACCAAAGTGTTCCTAGCTCGTAAGAAATGAATTTCCAAATATCAAAAACAGATCTCACATCATCGAATCGAGAAATAATAGCCCCAAACACTGCAAGTATAAGTCCCATTCGACCTGAAGTTACGCTGTAGTTCAACAAATCTCCAAACGAAATCGTTAGCTTGTTTTGAGTATCAGTTGCCTGTGCTTCTCTCGTCTCACCCGGGGATAACTTCAATGCATCTCGTATTAGCTCTGCTTGAGCCCTGCTGATTGCACTAAGTTCAGTAGCCATACCATTAGCTCCTGCTGTACTAAGCTTCAGATTCACCAAGCCGAGCGGCCGGAGATATAGGCTCGCAGTAGAATCAATCGACAACACCCGTTTCTTAGGGAGCCACGTTTTTTTGCGAAATAAAACACCTTGCTCAATGTACAAACTTTCCTTCTCCAAAGCATATTTGAACCGGTACCAACACATAAATCCAAAAGTAAAAACGATGCAGAGTACTACCCCGATGACTATGGAAGATACCGTTATCCAACTGACGTTGTCACCGTAGATGAATGAAATAAGAAGTATGATCAAGGGGATAAACGGCAGAGCATGAACCCCTTCTTTTACTGTTCTGGCTGCAAAAAATAGCAACGATAAAGGATGCAACCGCTGCAACGCAGCTGATGTATCAGAATTAGATATCTTCATGCGAAACCCCCGCGTAGTCTGCTATCTTTCTTCGAATGGTATCGGCTTTTTGTTCCGTTAACGCCGGAATTTGATGGCTGCCTGCTGCCGTCGCAAGGGTAATGGATGCTAAACCATAATGACGAAGCAAAGGTCCTTGCTTCATATCCACATGTTGAACGCGTACCATAGGAATTATTGTTCGTTTTCTTAACCAAATGCCGTGATGTAGCTCGACTTCCTGTTCATTAAATGTATAGGACCATCGGTTGTAGCGAAGGCGCGGCACGATAAGAACGAGAATAATGACAGAAATTATGGTCAAGATTAGGGTCCCCGTAAAGATCCAAAATGGCCAATTTGCGAATAAAGATAACACGAACAATCCCGCCAATATCAAAATAGTAGGCGAAAGAATGATCGCTGCTGTCAGTCGCCAGACGATAAGTGCATTTTTGTTGATTTTCCCATCCAGTTCCTTGCGCATTATTCTATAAATCCCCTTTCAGTTCCAATGATTGGATACAATATAGCACGGTGTGCTAAATAGATCAAGCGTGTTATACTAATGACATGCCAAAAATCGTGAACCATAATGAACAAAGAGAAATGATAGCGGAAGTAGCTTGGAGAATTGTGAGTAGGGATGGTGTAGATGCAGCCAGTGTAAGGAATATTGCGAAGGAAGCCGGATTATCTATGGGCTCCATGCGTCATTATTTCCGCAGCCAAGCAGAGCTGTGTATCTATCTCATGGAACTCGTAAATGCCAAGGCGAAGAAACGCATTGAATCTATGATCGCCACCACATCTTCACCTACTTTCCAACAACTCGTCGACCTTACTATGCAGCTGTTGCCCATTCATAACGAAACGAAAACAGAAATGGAGGTTTGGCTTTGGTTCCATGCCAAGGTGCCCAGCACACCAGAATTACAACCGTTAAATAAAATGAATTATGAGGGTTCCTATTTGCTCTTCAAGCTGGTCATCGATGCACTCATTCACTTGCAGATGGCCAAGCCTACTATTGAAGCACAGTATGAAATTGATCGGCTATTTGCTTTAGTAGACGGATTATCTATGCATTGCTACCTTCACCCGAACTATGTGTCAGCGGAGAAAATAACATATATTGTGACCCGACATCTAGAAGATCTTTGTGTACCTGCAAAGTAACAAAACAACCCCAACTTCGGGATGAACTGTGACCCACAAGAAGGGCACTTTTTTTAAAGTGTCTTTCTTGTGGGTCACAGTTCAAGTAGGAACATCACCTTGTTTAAGGAGCACTGTTCCTTTTTTGTATTGTTCAATACGCAGTTCATCAACAATCGCCCTTTGTTCCTCTTCACTTAGTGTAGTATAACGAGTCAAATAGTCGAACAATATTCGCTTCATGTTGTCCTCCACTCATCTTAATTGTTTTCAAAATCATATAAGAACACTTCTCTTAATCCTATTAGTCCCTCTGGAGTAATTTGTATAGCTCGTGTTTTGGGCATACGTTTCACCCAATTTAACTGCAACAGCCTTTCCAGTAGGGCATTTCCTAATGCTCCCGCAAGATGATGGCGCCTTTCACTCCAATCTAGACATTTATGTGAGAAAGAACGCCGCTTTTTCATACTCGACTCAAGGTCAATTTCAAAGTTTGTGAGAAAAATTTTGCCTTGTTCGGTAACTATAAAATTATCCTTTTCTTCATGCAAAACGCCCATTGTAAGAAGTGCATTTGTTAATTGCACACCCAAACTTCCTGCGAGATGGTCATAACAAGTCCTTGCGAGGCGTAGCGCTTTATCTTCTGATGATTGCTTTAGAGATTTAATTTCAACTGGCGGAGCTATCGATAAT
The DNA here is from genome assembly GCF_022180385.2 of Paenibacillus sp. L3-i20. GTDB lineage: Bacteria > Bacillota > Bacilli > Paenibacillales > Paenibacillaceae > Pristimantibacillus. The sequence continues at coordinate 1,858,785 of NZ_BQME02000001.1, read as the reverse complement.
AAGCTTTCCATTACATCGGCTACTTCTGGACTTTGAATGCCATAGTATCGATGCCTTCCTTGCTTTTGGACGGTAACGACATTAGCATTGACCATCTTCGCTAGATGGAAGCTTGCTGTTTGGGGCTGGATTCCTGCCATATACGCTAACTCACCAGCTGCATGGAATCTCCCATCTAATAAGACAGTTAATATAGCTGCGCGGGATGCTTCACTTACTAGAGAAGCGATTAAAGCTGCATTCGAATGCACTTTCATGTTGACCTCCATTTGTAATCCATACTTCGATGAATATTGAACTATTCCTATTATAGAATGAGGGCATACGAATACATAGGGGGACAAATAAAGTGGATGATATGAATCATGCGTTAAAATCAGAACTAATTAAACCTAGCATTTTGTACTATGGAACTCCGGTTGTTTTGTTAAGTACTCTGAATGAAGATGGGACAGTGAATATTAGCCCGCTTTCATCATCATGGGCATTAGGAGACTGCATCATTTTGGGAATTGGTATCGGAGGTAAAGCATTCGAAAATATAGAACGACATCCAGAGTGTGTCATTAATATTCCAGGTCCTTCTCTTTGGGAGAATGTTGAGAAACTAGCCCCCTATACAGGGAAAACCAACGTTCCTGACTATAAGAGATCGATTGGATATTCCTATCAAAAGGACAAGTATGGAATAAGTGAATTAACTCCTGCTCGGTCTGTGACGGTAAAGCCAACTCGAATCATGGAATGTCCGATACAAGTTGAAGCTGTCGTTAAACATATTCGAATCCCTGAGCATTCTCCCAACTTCGCCATTATCGAGACAAAAGCTGTACATGTACATGCCCATAAGGAAATAATTATTGAAGGGAATCATATCGATCCGCAGAAATGGAGTCCCCTCATCTACAACTTCCGCCATTACTTCGGACTAGGTAAAGAACTTGGGAAATCCTTTCGGGCTACAACATAAAAATCTGATGTTAAAAAGTAAATTAAAATGACCGGATATAACAGAAGTTGCTACCGGTCATTTTTTACTTCCGTAAAGGTTTACGATATCCCGCTTTCTTAAAAACCCCAATACTATAAGTTGATTTAACGTAATATTAATGAGCTAAATCGATGATTCTAGCTATCGCTTCATCAATTGGTAACGTTTGTTTTCCGCTGCTTCTACGCTCGACATATTCCACTTGCCCGTTGACTGCATCCTTACCAATAACGATCCGAACAGGTATGCCTATTAGATCAGAATCATTAAATTTAACACCTGCACGTTCATCTCTATCGTCAAGAAGCACATCAACACCATGACTTCGCAGCTTGTCGTAAAGATCATTGGCGATCATCGTTTGAACTTCGTCTTTTGTAGATACAGGTACGAGATGTACCGCATACGGAGCAAGGCTTTTCGGCCAAATCATCCCCCGTTCATCATGATTTTGTTCCACAATGGCAGCTAATATCCGAGAGACACCTATTCCATAACAACCCATAATCATTGCTTGTTCTCTTCCGTTGGCATCAAGAAAACGTGCCCCTAATGCTTCACTATATTTAGTACCTAACTTAAACACATGTCCCACTTCAATACCCTTAAAAAATTGGAGCTCGCCTCCTGTACAATGAGGGCATGAGTCCCCTTCTATTACATTTCGGAAATCCCCTTGTTGCAGAGCAGGGAAATCACGACCTGGAACGACATTTTTAAAGTGATGATCCGCTATATTGGCCCCCGTAATACCAACACCTTGTTGCAATACTGCAATATCGACAAGAACAGGGATCTTCAAACCCACAGGACCAACAAAACCAGTAGGTACACCTGTTGCAGCAACAGTCCTCTCAGCATCTGCGAGTACTAGCATTTCCACACCAAGATAGTTTTTTAATTTTATTTCGTTTACCTCATGATCACCACGAACAACAACTGCCAATGGCTTATCATTTGCTGTATAAATAAGCGTCTTAAAAATACGTTGAGCTCCCGTTTTAAAATAATCAGCTACTTGTTCAACTGTACGAACCTCTGGAGTATGCACTTTTTGTACAACGCCGATCTGTTCTGTTGTGCTCATAATAGATAGTTCACCTGACTGTGCCTTCTCCAAATTAGCTGCGTACTTACAAGAACTGCAAGCAGCGATTGTATCCTCGCCGATATCTGCAAGTGCCATAAACTCGTGGGTATCACCTTCACCACTTATTACACCACCATCAGCCTCCACAACCCTGAAATCTAATCCGCAACGCCTAAAAATGTTAAAGTAAGCTTCATACATCGTCTTATAGGATTGATCTAGTCCCTCTTGATCCTTATCAAAGGAATAAGCGTCCTTCATTAGAAACTCTCTGCCACGCAACAAACCAAAGCGAGGCCTTCGCTCATCACGAAACTTCGTTTGAATTTGGTAGAGCGTAACGGGTAATTTGCGATAAGAACTAATTTCGTTTTTAACAAGAGTAGTAATAACTTCTTCATGAGTAGGGCCCAAAGCAAATTCACGATCATGCCGATCCTTTAATCTAATGAGTTCTGGTCCGTAAACACTGTATCGCCCGGATTCCTTCCAAAGCTCGGTAGGTTGCAAAACTGGCATTAATATCTCTTGCGCTCCTGCACGTTCTAACTCCTCACGAACAATTTGCTCAACTTTACGCAATACACGCCATCCTAAGGGCAGGTAGGAATAAACACCTGCTGCAAGCTGCCTAATAAATCCCGCTCTCAACAAAAGGTTATGACTTGCAGCTTCTGCCTCGGAAGGAGCCTCCCGTAACGTGTTTAAAAATAGGTTTGATTGCCGCATGGACTGGCCTCCTGTTCATTTTGAAAAACAAAAAAACACATTCGTCAGGGACGAATATGTTCGTGGTACCACCCTTTTTTAATTGCCAACAATGACAATCCTTAATCCGAATAACGACCGGCGTCGACAGTGATTCGCTACTTCCACCACTGCTGCTCTCAAGGTAGGGATGTCTCTACAACGTTAAATGCCTCTCACCAATAAGCACCTTCTCTGAAACGTCGTAAACGAAACAATATGTCCTTGATCAAAGCATTTGTAATATATTGTATTAGATAATAAAACATAAGCAAACTTACGTCAAGGTTGAAGCTTTTCAGAATATAATAGATACATAATGACAAGTAAAATCGTCATGTTGGAAGAGGAAGGGACACGCTCACGATCCCATGGTATTCCTCTGGAACTTATACGAGCGCAAGTTAACTCTATCAGTTTTCCCCCTATACACTTCAGCTTCGAGTTGGACAGATTATTAAGAAAAATCCGTGTGTCTACTGCATAATGCTAAGGTTAACGACGCAGAAGTGCTAGTCACTGGGGATTTGGACATGCCTCTCTTGGGTGCTGGCATGATAAAGTAACGCAAATCGCTGGACTAGAGCTCGGAATGGTGACTATGCCTTTTTGACATTAGAGCTAGATAGAACGATAGGAGCAGACAAATAAGTCTGCTCCTACCTACTCCGCTACCCCTGTTTGAAATTCTGATTCGGCGACAGTTTTCACTTTTTCCAGAAACTTAACTACGACCTTTTCCGTTGCAAACAGCATAAACAGCTTCACATACCATTTCAATGGTTTGTTAGTAGCTGTGTATCTGAGCATTGTTTTGCTGTCGTGTATTTTACCGAATTCGTATAATGCTGTAATTTCAAACATGTTCGCCAGCGTGAATCCGATCTGCACTTTTTTATTATCTGGCTCATTCGAATATTGCAGCGTATGAACATCATATTCTTCAATACGATTTCCTTCTTTATACTTTTGGCGGTATATGCTACCAACGCCTTCTTTCGTTATTTTGATTGGTGTGTTCTCCACTACTGGGGGCATAATCTTTTGCATTTCTTCCAGTGAACCGTCAAAATAAGACCATATCTGTTCGATTGGAGCGTTTATTTCAATTTCCTTTGACCATCGCTTCAGCATATTTACCCCTTTGTTAAAATCAAATTTATGTAGATGAAAGGACTTAATTATATGCTCTCTTATTATTTTCGTCCAATGACCAAAGAATACGCATCTCAAATTTGCAGTTGGAAGTATGACGAACCCTATTCCATTTACAATTTGGATGGCAGCGACGAAACAATAAATGAACTCATGAGCGATGAGTACTATTGTACATTGAATAGTAAAAACACCCTCATCGGTTTCATTTGCAGTGGAAATTCTGCTCGTGTTCCAGGCGGTTACCCCGCAGGTATTTATAATAATGACAAGCTCGTAGATATTGGATTAGGACTTGATCCTGACTTGACTGGCAAAGGTAAAGGTGTAGATTTCTTATCCCACGCGCTTCGTTTCTTAAATACACATCATAACGCCCAGCAATTTCAGCTCGTTGTTGCGACTTTTAACGAAAGAGCTATTAACGTATATGAGCGCGTTGGGTTTAAAAAAGAGGTCCATTTTACAAGCATGATAAATGGTCAGGAAACTGAATTTGTATCGATGACCTACGTATGTGAAGAACGTTAAAGCAACTCCTACGAAGGTTGATCTTAGCGCCGAAAAAAGGGCTTGAATTTTTTTGGTTTAATGTTATCATTATCGATAATGATAACATTAAACCATCAGAAAGGTTGTTATACAAATTGAGCGAATCAAGAGCAGATTTAATCCTCCATCCCATACGAATGCGAATTATTCAAACCTTAGTTGGCGGGGCGCAATTAACCACCTTGCAAATATCAGAACGAATGCCAGATATTCCACAAGCGACGATGTACCGCCATTTGAACAAACTGCTTAAAGCTAAACTAATTGAAGTCATCGAACAAATCCAAGTGCGGGGAACTATGATGAAAGTGTATGTCCTAACTTCGAACGGAGGAGAAATTCCGACTCAAGATTTAAAAATGATGAGCTCCGAAGCGCATATGGAACTATTCATGAAGTTTGTCGCTTCCTTAATTGGAGATTATGGAACATATCTTCAGCAGGAAAACTATGATCTCGAACAAGATGGCGTTTCGCTAAGACAACTAGAGCTTCATTTAACGGATGAAGAATATATGGAATTGCTTCAAGGAATGCGGGCACAAATGGCAAAACATATCGAAAATAAGCCTACTAACGAGCGCAGAAGAAGAAATATTGTGACGATGGTTATTCCTGGAGTGAAGCATAATTAACTTCCATTTGAGGAGATGATAGTTGATGACATCCACTAGTTCAGCTGATCGAAACGAGACTCAACAACAGTTTCAAACTGCAGTAAAAAGGGCAATGTACTTTATTCCTTTGTATTTATTAGTTCCCGCGGCCTTCTGGTTAATATTCCATTACAGTGGTACAGAAATGGAATGGAAAGCGTTTGGTTTAGGCGCTCTCGGATGGACAATTGCCCTTTTTCTAAGAGGACCACTAAGTGCAATTGTCATGAAAATGCCAAAGGACAAAGCCGCCAAAATTATTATAGGTTCTTCAGGCGTGTTTGAAGAAAGTATTCGTGTTGCCCTGCTATTACTAACTAGCATGTCGTATTCTTGGGCACTTTCCATCGGCCAAGGCTGGGCAGCTGTGGAAGTACTCTTCACGGTCATCAACCTCATTGTTATGGCATCACTAGCTAAACGTACAGATGATAAATCGATGCAAGCGAAAGAAATGCTCAAGCTGCAAGGAAATTTGAACAAAAGCCCGTTATGGGGCGTCATAGAACGAGTTTTTGCAAGCGCATTTCATATTGGCTGTACATTAATAGTAGCAAAGCACCCTTGGACGGTAGCGATACTCATTCCTTTGCACAGCTTCTTGAATTTAGCCACCTTCAAATTTTCGAAAACATCCATTGTCAAAACTGAAATATTATTGGCTATAATCGGCACTATTACGTTTGTTGCAGGCATCCTCCTTTTTCATTACTAAATATACTTCGTTCATAATTATGTTAATTGTCAGCCTTTCATCTTCTTCCACACTTGCTTATGAACCTAAAGTGGTATTTTTCATTTATAATCGAAGACTAGGTCAAATATCTATGATATGGTAATAGAGTTATATAAACCCTATATAAACAAAATAAAAAGAGATATTACCAACTTCGGGGGCGACACAAATGATAGAGGAAATGATCCAACTAGACGACATTGGATTGAACGTAAAGTATGCAATAACGGATAAACCAGTTGTTCTATTTCTACACTTTAGTGGTGGGAATCTGAACATGTGGGACGGTATCCTACCACAATTCGAACAGAAGTACAGCATCATCGCTCCTGATTTTCGAGGTCACGGTAAATCCGACAAACCTATAACTGGATATCACATCGATGATATGGCTCATGATCTTTATTTACTGTTGCACCATTTAAGCGTCAAACAATGCCATATTATAGGCAGCTCCATGGGAGCAGAGATTGGACTCAGTTTTGCTGCGTCACATCCAGAAATTGTTCAATCCTTATTATGTGAGGGTGCTATATACAACGAGTTTGGGGAACATGGTTTATACAATGGGACAGCCGAAGAAATAAAACAGAAAAAAGCCATTCAGCAGGTTCAATTAGCCCAAAGAATCGAGCGGATATACGATACGAAAGAAGATTATATTAGAGAAGAACAAGCAAAACTGACTGAGCAGGGCATATGGAATGAATATTTCCTATCCTTCTTTGCAAACAATCTACAACCGCTGAACAATGGAACCTTTACTTATTGCTACCTAAACCGTGTAAGAACCGAATATATTCAAAAATATTGGGACCTGAAATTCGAGGAATATTATAAAAAGGTGCAATGTCCCGTTCTATTTCTTCCTAGTGAAGAAGAGTGGGCGAATGAGACCATTAAAAGCAGTCTCCATACGTTTGCGAGTTTACTAGATTCATATGAAATTGAAGTGATAGAAACCTCTATCCACGCTTATGTTTGGATGCAACTTCCAAAGGTTGCAGGCGAGGTAGCTAAGCGATTTATACAAAAAAAATCATGGTTGTAATTAACCATTATTAGCAACAGCAAACAAGAACCAGCTCTTGGGGGAATTTCTACAAGAGCTATTCTATGCGCTTTTTATCGAACTCCAACTTCTCTCCAACTATCATTTATGGCAGTAACCTTTTTGTTACTACGTCCTCTTCTGTCCAACTAGTCCATAGAAAAACAATTCCAGCAGTTGCTCCATGCCCCCAGCTATACGTTCATCATTTGAACCTTCCCAATAGCGACTCAGCTCATTTTTGAACATTGTGAAATAAAACATTGTCATCTCTTCCGTTTGATCCTGATGAATATAACCCTCGTGTTTCCCTAATGCGACAAACTTTATAAAAAAGGGCATTGCCTTTTGCTCGTTAAACCGGTCCATTAAATATGCGATACTCGTTATCTCGGATGATACTTTCGGTAGCTCCGCCGATAACATCGATAAATTTCGAACCTCCAAAAGCATAATTTCCTTGGTCTTCTGAGGAAAGGAAAGCTCTGAATGGAAAATGCACTCATATTGTTCTAACTGCTTGTCCATCCAATTCATAAGCATATCGCTATATAACTGCTCTTTTGTTCCGAAATAATTATAAATAGTCGCAGCTGATACATTGGCCTGCTGGGCAATCTCATGCACACTGACCTTCTGAAATCCGTGTTTTGCAAATAATTGATAGGAGACGCTGAATATCTGCTCCATTTTTTTTCGTTTACGTCGTTCGTAGCCATCCATCTTTTTCACCTCAACTCCAGTTTAATCCAAGTTTTAGAGTAATTCAATAAATTGAGTATAAAACTATTGCATTTCCCATAGTATGAAATTACAATAATTTTAGAGTAAATACAAACGATTACTCTAAAACTATATAGGTACAAGTAGCGTTTGCATGTAAAATTCATGATGGGAGTGTGTTCAATTGAAACAACTGCAAATTCCTTTATTTTTGCACGATATTTTTGGTGAGAGACAGTCTCTTGCCTCTATTATGACGATATTGCTTTCTGGCGGGCTGTTGACCGCTACTTTGTATGTCATATTCCCTGGGCTAACAGATAATTTGCCATTATGGCGCACCCTACTTGCACTACTATTCATTTTCGATATATTTTCCGGGTGTATAGCTAATTTCACAGCCTCGACCAGTAACTTTTATGCAGCTAGAAAAAAGAATCGGATCGTATTTATTACCATTCATTTTCATATCGTGCTTGTTGCACTTCTATTAGGGACAGATATCTGGTACTCCATTGGAGTTTGGGCTTATACAATAACGGGGGCATTTATCGTCAATGCGCTAATCGGTAAACGTTCGCAACTCTTTGTTGCAGGCGTGCTCCTGTCTATTGCACTCGGAGGCATTCCACTACTGCCAGATATACAACCCTATATGCAGACCATCTATTTATTATTTGTGCTCAAAGTGTTATTTAGCTTTGCCGTAGATCATTATAGTAAAGCTATAACTAACATTGGTGACGAAGCATGAGCGCTCCGTATAAAATTTGCAGACTAACAACGGGGGACAAACCTGCATTCGTGTCACTTATGAGTGAGGCATTTGCCAGAGATCCGCTGTTCTTACACTTGTTTGGTGATTCTGAGCTCGATGAGAAAGCAAAAAATAGTATGGTAGCCTTTGTTTCCTTTATGTTTGATAAAAGTTTTTTGCCTAACGAGGAAGCGTGGGGTATTTTCGAAAGTGATAACTTGCTTGGCACTTACCTTATTGAGAAACCTTCAGTAAGTAAGCTACAGAATATAAAGGGTACACTATTTACAGTCCTCTATTTGATTCGATTGATTCCTAAAATATCGGAAAAAGCATTGAGCCTCCTTAATACGTATATGCGCATCACCAGACCCGCTTCCCCCTCATTAACGCATCACTACCTCATTATGATTGGAGTAAAACCGGAAGTTCAGGGAAAAGGAGTCGGTAAATCCTTGTTGCTGCACCTATTAAATAAAATAAATATGAGTGATACATCTCAAGGGGTAGCTTTAGATACTGAAAATATAGAAAACGTAAACTTGTATCAAAGATTTGGGTTTATTTTGAAACGAGAAACACAAATTAATCATGTACCTGTTTACTGTATGTTTTATCAAAAAAAATGAGGAAGTATAGAGTGAAATAAATCATTCGATGTGAGAGAACTTTATAATAATGGCTCTATTAATTCATTGTATAACACAACAACAGCTATTTAGATTGAATAAATTTTGGGGTTATGATTGATCATTTCGGCGCCTAGTGCTTACAACTTCCAACGACAGGTCATCGTTAACCTATCTCCTTGCAGTTCCGCTGTCAGCGTACCGCCCATCTTGTCCATCAAGCTTTTGGCGATGGAAAGTCCAAGCCCCGATCCTTGGGTGGATCGGGTTCTGTCGGCTGTATAGAAGCGGTCAAAAAGCAGGCTCACGTCGCTGCTAAACAAACCCCTCGCTTCATTCACAATCGTCAGGCTCGCTATCTTCTCTTGCCGCGTAAAGCGAATTTCTACCCCTCCGACCGCATACTTGATCGTATTCACTAGTAAATTTTCGACGACTCTCCGAACAGCCGATTCATCGGCGTATATAGTGACCTCTTCTTCCGGCAACCGGATGTCCGGTGTAATGTCGCGCTCGTTAAATTGGTCATAGAAACCGATCAGAATGTCGGACAACAGAACTGTCATCCCAATCCGCTCGGTTCTAAGCCTATAATCTGATGATTCAACTACAGACAACTCGAAGAAATCGTTCAGGAGCGCTTGCAGTCGTTTCGTCCTATTTTTGACGATTGTAATGTACTCAAGCTTCTCCTCAGGCGTAATGGACTTAGCTTCTAGCAGTTGAATATAGCCGAATATGGACGTCAGCGGAGTACGAATATCATGGGAAATGTTCGCAATCGCCTGTCGAAGCTCATTTTCGGTTCGTCTTCTACGTGCCTCCGCCTCGATCACGAGATTGGCTTGATCATTAATTTGTACTGCGAGCGCCTCTAGCCTCCTATCGAATAGAGATACGTCGATTTTTTTGTCGGTGGTCCGTTCGTTGTAGCAACGTAGCTGCTCCGTCATCCGTCCCATTTCCCTTCTAAGCAGAAGTAGACGGACAAGCAAGAGAGCCGCTACAGCAATCGATACGATTGTTATGATTAGCAAGACTCCCTCGCCCCTCTTAATCGTTATTTAATTTCCTTCCTGCGGAACACAAGAATACCAAGTAGCCCCGATACGACAATTGTCACCAATGGAACGATCAGAAGTTTTGGAATATCTCCACTATCGATACTGGTCTGGCCGATATAACCGACTAGCTTAAAGATCGAGTAATCATACAATGTTGAAAAAAAAGCAATTTTCTTACCTAAACCGACTAAAACTGTATCGATCATTAGGAAAAAAATTAATGAAAATCCGATCGTCTTACCGCTGTCAGTAAATACGACAGTAAACAGCGCTCCAATCGATGCGAAGGCCACCGTAAACAATAATGTAAGCCCAATTGCTCTCGGTATAAAAGAAGCTTCAGCTCCCTCTGGCAAATGTCCGAAACCAGAAAGCAGCGATACTTCGAGTGTGCTTACAATTGGAAATACAAGAGAGAGAATCATTGCTCCAAGCGAAAATCCGATCAGCTTGGCAATGTACAACTTTGCCCGCACGTTGCCTGATGATGCAATTGTCTTCATTACGCCTGTTGAATATTCACTAGAAATGAAGAAACCCGCCAGAACCGCTATGCTGAATTTAACAATTAGAGTATTGCCTGTAATAAAGTTAAACAGAAATTGTACTCCTGTCATCTGCGGTGAGCCTTGGGACAAATTATCGAAATAGTAGAGCAGTGGGTACACCAGTGAAAGAATCGCTATTATAAGTATCATTGTCCGGAATACTCTATCCTTGCGCAGCTTGAACAGCTCGGCTTTGATCAGATTATACATGAGGGACACCCCCGATGCGTTTCGTGAAAAAGCTCTCCAGATCTTCACCCATCGGCATAAACTGCTCGATTGCAAGGCCCGCAGAGAATAGTACCGATGAAACTTTGCTTGGTTGTTCAATGGCGCTGTATAGCTTAATAGCACCATCTGGCATCACTTCGTAATCGGTTGTACCGAGCTCAGTCTGAATAACCGTTGTCGCCTTATCGGGATTATCCACCTTTATCAGTACGTACTGCTGGCATTTCCCGTATAATTCCTGAGCAGTAAGCTGCTCTAGCAACTGACCTTGGTGAATGATTCCGTAATGGCTAGCAAGCAAGGACAGCTCGCTTAGAATATGACTGGAGATTAGAATGGTAATCCCTCGCTCACGATTAAGCCGCTTAAGCAGTTCACGCATTTCGATGACGCCCATCGGATCGAGCCCGTTGGTCGGCTCATCCAAAATTATAAATTCTGGATCACCCAGTAGAGCGATTGCAAGTCCAAGCCGCTGCTTCATACCGAGTGAGAAATTTTTCGCTTTTTTTCTACCCGTTCCTTCCAAACCGACTAGTCCAAGTATATCTCTGACAGAATCCTTACCGGGGATACCACGAAGAATTCGATTCGCTTCTACATTCTCAAAGGCGGTCATATGAGGAAACAACGCAGGGCTTTCGATAATCGAACCGATTCGTTTACGAGCTTCGATTAACGATTTCTCGTCGCTAGCGCCGAACAGCTCGATCGTACCATTGGTCGGAAAAGCAAGTCCGGTCACGATGCGTATAAGCGTCGATTTGCCTGCTCCATTTTGCCCAATAAAGCCATAAATGGCGCCTTTACGTATAGACAAATTCACTTTGTCTAGTGCTGTACTGCCTTTGAATTTCTTTGATAACTGATTCGTTCGTAATACATATTCACTCATCGCCATCTTGGCCTCCCTTATGTGATAGACCAAGAATATAAACGAAAACTTAAGAGAAGCTAAAGCGAATACTTAAGAATGTCTTAAGGCTTAAGCCGATATCCAATACCCCATATCGTTTCGATAAATTCGCTACCAGGTGCAGCCTTTGCCAGCTTGCTGCGCAAATTACTCATATGGACGTTGACCGTGTTGTCATCTCCATAAAATGGCTCGCCCCATACGCTTTCGTATAGATTTGCTTTTGTGAATACCTTTTTCGGTGCGGAGAGAAGCACGGCGAGAATCTCATACTCCATTGCGGTCAGTGCAAGCTCCATCCCATCGGCAGTCACCGATTTCGTATCACGGTCCAGTACAAGTTCCTTGTGGAATAGTATCATGCCTTGCACAGCCGGCTGAACTTTCTGTGCATACCGACGCAGATGGGAATCAATTCGTGCCGATACTTCCTCGATATCGAACGGCTTCGTAATGAAATCATCCGCGCCGCTTCGTAGCAGCGACACCTTAGTCTGCTGCTCACCCTTAGCCGAAATGATAATAACCGGTATATGCCCCATTTCGCATATCCGCCCGAGTAACTCCTCACCTGTCATACCCGGTAACATTAAATCAAGCAGTACCATGTTCCATTGTCGTTGCTCCAAATAAATAAGCGCCTCCGTGCCGGAGAACGCGGGCTGTGGAATATAACCACTCTTTCTTATAATGTTACATAGCAGCTTACTGATGTCGTCATCGTCCTCGGCAACGAGAATATGTATCGAATTGTCCATCTAATCTCCTTGTATAATCCGTAATAAACTATCTTTCATATGTACTCTATCATTCTGCACCAATCATTCCATTCATAATTACCATTTTATATGAAATTAACCTATAACAAAAGAGACCTCTACTATTCGGCGTTAGCCGTACGTAGAAGCCCCTTATATTTAGCCATTTACTAGCTTATTGTTGAACAGGCGAAGAATTGTACGATACAAACTCTCCTACTGGCTTGCGATATCCACGCGCTCTTTCCTTTGTTGTATCTGCTTTACCCATCGCAATGAGTAGTGCAGGAACATACTGGTCCGGAATATTTAATATTTGACGAAGAACATCAGGATCAAACCCGATCATGGGACAAGTATCCCATCCTTTATCCTTAGCAATTAACATGAGCTGCATAGCTGACAAGCACGCATTACGAATGGCATCTTCCTTCTGGAATGTTTCTCCCCGGCTATCGTAAAAGTTGTTAACATCTTCAACTTCTTTATCAAATTCCTGTTTGCTTAATATACCAAGATGGAGCATTCCTTCATTAATACGAGATATTTCTTTGTAAGCTTTTGTGTCTCCCAAAGCAATGATTAATGCAGATGCTGTTTTAACTTTATATTGCTTGTAGGCAGCTTCATACACTTTTTCTTTAAGGTCATTGTCTGTCACAACCACATAGTGCGTAGGCTGAGTATTAAACGCTGAAGGAGCAAATTTTGAAATAGAAAATATTTCGTCCAAATCAGACTTTGGAATCTCGACTCCACTTACAAACTTCATAGCTGAGCGTCTTGACTTAATGAGTGTCTCTAAATTATTCATAGTTACCATCCTCCATAGTCTTATGCTGCCTATAATTAAGTAGTATAGAGCTTCCTTTCTGGATAATCTATGAAAATTTATTTCAAAAAAAGATGATTACACCCAGAACCCTCTAATTCATTCATATTTAATTTATTTTCTTATGAAACGATTCTTTTTATATTAACTTTTATTTTTAATGTCCGATAAATACAGAATGGAATAATTATAAAATCACCCCAGCAACTTGTTGTCTTACACCATCAGAGAGGGGTCATCACAGATGATCAAAAAATTGTTTACCGGCTATAAATCATCAATATCAAAACAAATGATGTTATTCCTTGTTTTGCTTATTGTTATCCCCACCGTCGCTCTAAGTCTATCCTTAACGCATATTGCACGTAGCCAATTGGAGCGCGAACAGTTGGCCCAAGTCGAAGCCGTAACAACGATGATTACACAGGTTCTTAACAATTCTTACAGCGATTATTCCGTTACAATTGATAGTTTTGCAGATTTACGTATAGCTTCTGGAGAAAGCCCAGAGGCGCATATCCAAGATCGAATCGTCCATATTGAGGGAGATATTGACAACGTATTGGCCGCATTCATGTATTATAACAAGCAATACTACAACTCTACTCAAGCGCAAAGGGCATCTTTTGATCCCACTACTCGTGAATGGTACAAAAAAGCGATTCAAAATAAAGGTCAAGTTATAATGACTCCACCCTATATCGATGAAGTAACGAAAAGTTACGTCATTACGTTTGCCAAGACGCTCTCTGATGGTTCGGGCGTAGCTGGAATTGATATCGCCCTCGATCATTTAAATGAATTGGTAAGTACATATAAGATCGGAGATCAGGGCTATGTCAGTTTGTTCGATCAGAACAACGTAACCATGTCGCATCCACGATTCAAGCAAGGTGAGCCGCTTCAAGACGAGCGCTTCGACGTGATGCGCAACCAAAATCAAGGTTCTTTCATGTTCGGAGAAGGAGAGCTTAGCGAGTATTATCAATTTAACAAGGAAAATTCACTCGGACTAAATGTAGTTTCGGTCATTAATTGGAACGAAATCGAACAGAAGACAAAATCTTTATTACTTACTTCAATCCTGTTCATCGTGCTACTGCTTTTCCTTATTGCCTTGTTTACATGGATATTCATGAAGAAGACAGTACAACCCATCCTGCAATTGAAGAAACTGACTGACTCTATCGCTAATGGCGATATGACCGTACGGTTCGTCGGTAACCAAAGAGTAGATGAAATAGGGCAATTGCAATCCAACTTCAATACAATGTCGCAGTCATTGTCCAATGTATTGCTGCAAATTGCCGATCATTCGGAGCAAGTAGCTGCTTCATCGCAGCAACTATCGGCAAATTCAGAGCAAAATGTTATAACGCTCGAACAAGTCGCTAACTCTATGCAAGAAATATCATTTATGTCCTCCGATATGAATGAAAGCATGGGCAGTGTTAAGCGAACAGCTGGACTTGCTAAACAAGAACTAGGAAATGCAATAGACATCATACATGAGAGCACCGAGCTGTCGCAATTAATTAATGGCCTAGCCAATAAAGGCGAGAAATCTCTTTCTGCTACAAGACAACAAATGAATACGATTGTCGAGCATTCTACCCGTTCAAAACATGAAACATTGGAGTTGAACCGGGTCGCAGGAGAAATTAACGAGGTAACTAGCTTTATACAAGGGATTGCTTCGCAAACGAATTTACTTGCACTAAACGCTTCTATTGAAGCTGCACGAGCTGGTCACGATGGCCGTGGGTTCGCCGTAGTTGCTCTAGAAGTAAGAAAGCTTGCTGATCAGACAGGTGCTGCCGCCGATAAAATTGCTGTCTTAATTGGAGATGTACAGGGTCGAACCCGCAACATGGTTGACCGCATGGAGGAAGGTGTAGTATCTGCTGCCGCCGGAAATGCTATGACCCAATCAGTCGAACAACAGTTCACGGAGATGTATGAAGCAATTGGTCGTATCGTCGACCAACTCAGCCAAGTAGCTAGCGTAGGTAAGCGGCTTACGCAATCGAATGAAGCGATGATTGTGGCGTTCGATGAATCGAGCACCTTGAGTAAGACGACGTCACAAGAAGTCGAACTCGTCGCTGCTGCCAGCGAAGAACAGAACGCTTCGATGGAGGAAGTTGCTGCCTCTGCCTCACATCTTGCTGGAATTGCTGAAGAACTCCAGTCACTGGTACTTCGATTCAAATTGAAGTAGATGTAATAGATATAGTGATCTGTTGTCAGTAACAAATTCAATACAAGCTAATGCAATGTGAACATAACGCTTTGCATTATAGTTATATCCCCTTCAAATAAACACTCAAAAGACCATCATGTATGTATGAGGAATGAGTGAACATTTGGAGGGGATATTTTTATAATTAGGTAAGGAGAGATACTTCAAACGTATATAGGGAAATGTAAGGCAGAGGCGGTTAAATCCTAATTTAGAAAGAAATTGAAGATTCAATTAAGCTATAAGAGAGAATTAGTTATGGCAAAAAGTGACCTGGTAAAAGCGCTTGCAAAATTAAAAGTATTCGCTATAATAATACTTGTATACAAGTATACTAGATTGGGGCGATGAATTTATGACCGAAGCTCGGGAATTTCTATATCCATCCAAATGGCTTTCAAAAGCTTCAGCTGGTGATCGCGTATCCTGCGAACTTAGAATGCGCATTATTTGCGGGGAGATTGGAAGCGGTACCATATTATCTGAAAACAAATTAGCTGCGGATTTTGCTGTCAGTCGCTCACCAATTCGTGAAGCGTTAAAAACACTGGCATCTGAAAATATCATTCGTTTAGAAAGAATGGGCGCCGTTGTAATTGGTTTGTCCGAGAAAGAAATAGAAGAAATTTATGATGTCCGTTTACTTATAGAATCATTTGTATTTGAACGACTTGTAAAAATAGATACGAATGAATTAGCAACGGAACTTAGCAAAATACTTGAAATGATGAAAGTTTCAATCAAATATAATGATGCTGATGAGTTTTCATATCAAGATGTGTTGTTCCATGAAACAATTGTTCGTGCAGTAAAACATTCACACATCCTAATGATCTGGAATAATTTGAAACCCGTAATGGAAAGCCTGATTCTTATGTCGATGCGTGTTCGTTTAAAAGAAAAGGTTGAAGACTTTACACGGATTATAAAAAATCATGAGCTTTATATTGAAGCGATTAAAACAAAAGATAGAGATCTCATGATTAAATCGTTACATCAAAACTTTGATGATGTTCAAGGTAGAGTAGACGATTTATGGATTTCTCAGCAAATGCTTTCTAAGGGAGTAGTACAACCAAATGACTAACTATATGTTAGCTATCGACATCGGAACTACAAGTACAAAAGCTGTTTTATATAGTGAACAAGGTGACGTCATCGCGCAACAAAACATAGGATACCCGCTTTATACACCTGATATATCAACAGCTGAACAAGATCCAGAAGAGATTTTTCAGGCAGTACTACAGGCCGTTTCAAATATTATGAAACATCATTCACAAAAGAGATTATTGTTTGTTTCTTTTAGCAGTGCCATGCATAGTGTCATTGCAATGGATGAAAGTGACTTGCCGCTAACGCCTTGTATCACCTGGGCTGATAACCGAAGTGAAGCATGGGCACGAAAAATTAAAGCTGAGCTAAATGGTCATGAAGTGTATAAACGGACAGGAACACCGATCCACCCTATGTCACCATTGACTAAAATAGCTTGGATAGTGAATGACCTACCTGAAATCGCTGTCAAGGTTAAAAAATATATCGGAATTAAAGAATATGTTTTCAAAAAGTTCTTTAATCAATACGTTGTCGATCATTCCCTAGCTTCAGCTATGGGTTTAATGAATCTCCACACACTCGATTGGGACGAAGAAGCTTTACAAATTGCTGGTATAACATCTGCGCAGCTGTCTGAGCTCGTACCAACAACTAAGATATTTACCAACTGTGATTCAGATTTAGCAAAACAGATTGGTATTGATCCGCAAACACCATTTGTCATCGGTGCTAGCGATGGTGTCCTATCTAACTTGGGTGTAAATGCAATACGAAAAGGAGAAATTGCCGTCACAATCGGGACAAGCGGTGCTATTCGCACCATTATCGACAAACCGCAAACTGACGAGAAAGGAAGGATATTCTGTTATGCCCTAACTGAAAACCATTGGGTGATTGGCGGGCCGGTGAACAATGGGGGAATGGTTCTTCGCTGGATCCGTGATGAACTTGCCTCATCAGAAGTAGAAACAGCGAAAAGACTAGGAATTGATCCATATGATGTTTTGACTAAGATTGCTGAACGTGTAAGACCTGGATCTGATGGATTGTTATTCCATCCATACCTCTCTGGTGAGCGTGCTCCATTATGGAACCCGGACGTACGCGGCTCATTTTTTGGTTTAACAATGTCACACAAAAAAGAACATATGATTCGAGCAGCCCTAGAAGGGGTTATATATAATTTATACACCGTATTTTTAGCACTGCTCGAATGTATGGACGGTCCTGTGACTCGAATTCAAGCTACTGGCGGCTTCGCAAGATCAGATGTTTGGCGGCAAATGATGTCTGACATATTCGATTCCGAAGTAGTTGTTCCAGAAAGCTACGAAAGCTCTTGTCTAGGTGCTTGTATTTTAGGCCTATACGCCACAGGGAAAATCGAATCATTCGAAGTCGTTTCCGAAATGGTGGGCACAACCATCAAACATACACCAAATGAAGAAGCAACAAAAGAATATAGTCAATTGCTTGCGATTTTCATTAGCCTATCCAGAGTACTAGAAGAGGACTACACGAAGATTGCTAATTATCAAAGAGGGCTAACAAAACAACTATGAATTTAATCACAGGGGGAAATTACAATGCCATTAGTTATTGTAGGAATTGGAATTTTAGCATTATTAGTTCTAATAATGGCTTTCAAATTAAACACCTTTATTTCATTAATTATTGTTTCGTTCGGTGTCGCTTTAGCACTTGGAATGCCGCTAGATGAAATTGTAAAAACAATTGAAGCTGGAATAGGCGGAACTCTTGGTCACATAGCTCTAATCTTTGGTCTCGGCGCAATGTTGGGTAAATTAATAGCCGACTCAGGCGGTGCACAACGAATTGCAATGACTCTTGTACACAAGTTTGGCGAAAAAAATATCCAATGGGCTGTTGTAGCCGCTTCCTTCATTATCGGTGTGGCGCTATTCTTCGAAGTAGGATTAGTATTGTTAATTCCAATTGTATTCGCAATTTCAAGACAGCTAAAAGTTTCTATTCTATACCTTGGTATTCCGATGGCAGCCGCTTTGTCTGTCACACACGGTTTCTTGCCTCCTCACCCAGGTCCGACAATAATCGCGGGTGAATACGGCGCAGATATTGGTGAGGTTCTACTTTACGGTTTCATTATTTCAATTCCAACTGTACTTATTGCTGGTCCCCTGTTTACTAAGCTTGCTAAAAAGTTTGTACCTGACTCATTTACGAAAACAGGCAATATCGCTTCATTAGGAGAACAAAAACAATTTAAACTAGAAGATACGCCTGGATTCGGCATCAGCGTATTTACGGCAATGCTCCCTGTAATTCTAATGTCGATTGCGACTATTATTACTTTGCTTCAAAAGACGTTAGGATGGGAAGACAACAGCCTGCTTGCAGTTATTCGCTTCCTTGGCGACGCTTCAACTTCCATGTTAATTTCTTTGTTAGTTGCAGTTTACACAATGGGAATCGCGAGAAAAATTCCGATCAAATCGATTATGGAATCTTGTACAACTTCAATTAGTCATATTGGAATGATGCTTCTAATCATTGGTGGAGGCGGAGCCCTCAAACAAGTATTGATTAATGGCGGTGTAGGCAAATATGTAGCAGAGTTGTTCGACGGAACTTCTATGTCACCAATCCTGCTTGCATGGATGATCGCGGCAATTCTACGTATTTCCTTAGGTTCAGCAACGGTTGCAGCATTAACAACTGCTGGTTTAGTTATCCCGATGCTCGGACAATCTGACGTTAACCTTGCTTTGGTCGTGCTTGCAACAGGCGCAGGAAGCTTGATCGCTTCCCACGTTAATGATGCTGGTTTCTGGATGTTTAAAGAGTATTTTGGTCTAACTATGAAAGAAACATTTGCAACATGGACAGTGCTTGAAACAATCGTTTCTGTATGTGGACTAGCATTCGTTCTATTGCTAAGTTTGGTCGTATAAATCAATATTTCAAGGCAGTAGCCTCTGATATAAACTTAGTATCTTCTACGTGTATATCAGAGGTTTTTGCTTCTTATTGATATCAATTACGATAACTCAATACATATTCAATCGAAAATAAATAGCCAGTCGCCCCTTGATTTCAGGACGACTGGCTATTGAACTTGAAAGGCGCATTGTTCCCTGTTTCAAAGACAAGGAGCAGTCCTCTTTCGCTTTACTTATCTCTTAGGCTTTCGTTGCCTTAGATCCATACTAATCTTTTTCCACTTTGCTTTTTCATTCGCTGCCAGTCTTTCATTCTCTTTGCGTGCTACATAAGCCAGCTCACGTTGGAGTTTGAGATAACTGTCAAAACGAGCTTGTTCCAATGATCCGTCCGCTAATGCCGTACGAACAGCACAGCCGGGCTCTTTCGCATGCTGACAGTCGTTAAATCGGCATGCCTCGACAATCGAATCCACATCGTCAAATGCACCACGGAAACCTTCATCGGCCTCGAGCAGTTGCAATTCTCTCATACCGGGTGTATCAATCATCAGAGCGCCACTCGGTAATTGAACGAGCTCGCGATGTGTCGTCGTATGGCGACCACGATCGTCTCCACCACGAACGCCATTAACTCGTAGCATGTCAGTTCCGCTTAATGTGTTAATCAGAGTAGATTTGCCTACTCCCGATGAGCCTATCAACGCAATAGTGTTACCCACGCCCAAGTAAGGTTCGAGCTGATCTAGCCCTTCTCCTTGTGCGGCGCTGACTACATGAATAGGTACACCAATCGCAATTGATTCTACTTCTGCCATGCGTGCATCCAGATCTTCACACAAGTCTGCTTTGCTTAGCACAATTACCGGCGTAGCGCCACTTTCCCATGCCAGGATCAAATATCGTTCCATCCTGCGTATATTAAAGTCATTATTTAAGGCATTTACTAAAAATACAGTATCAACGTTCGCTGCTACAATCTGCTCTTCTACCGTATCTCCAGCTAATTTGCGAGAAAACTTACTTTTACGCGGAAGTATAGTGTGAATCGAAGCTTTTTGTTCCTCCGGACGCGGTTTTATGACAACCCAGTCACCAACTGCAGGAAAATCTTCTCGACCTGTCGCTTCAAAACGCAGCTTGCCTGTTACTTCGCCCAAGAGCTCGCCATACTCACTTAGCAGGCGGTATATTCGTTTATGCTCCAATGTAATCCGGCCCACATGGTAGCCTTGTTCAGCATAAGCGGCAAATAGTTTGGAAAAATACTCATTCCAGCCTAACGATTGTAATACTGTATAGGTTGTTTGTTGATTCACTACGGATTCCCCCTGTAATTGGTTCATTCATTTGGCAATAACGCCAAGACCAGTCACAGTCGAATCCTCATTTGGAAAACAAAATTATTGTTCGCTTAAAAAGAGGATTCCTGCGACCCCGACTACGACACCTTCAAAAACAGTTAAACCTTCCATAAAACATCTCTCCCTTCAAGCCAATCCAGCTGGCTTGCTACTATGATTCCAAATTATTGTAACATGCAATGAAGCATTGCAAAAGAACAAAACGATCCTAAAGGCTCTTTCATCACCCTATTTACTGGATAAAAAAAGATTATGAAGTTATGCATATTTCCGCAAAGTCAAACGCGCCTTTTATTATAAAATTGATACATAACTGCTCCCACTGCGCCCACCGTTCCACAGATGATATCAATCATCGTGTCCGTTAAACTCCCATTTTGCGAAACAAGTCCGAATATATGGTCGACCGTAAACTCATATATTTCCCATACACCAGCCATTGCAACAGAGAAGTAGAAGGAAAACCAGATGAAGATATTGGAAGGCAGGCTACTCAGTCCATTACGCTTAACCATTTTGCTCAAAAGGAATTGTCCTACGAAAAATAAAATAAATCCAGACATTAGATGTTCAATTTTATCTAAATAAGGGATTACCGCATACAAATTAAATAAATTTGCGAGCATCATCGTAATCACGATAAAGATCAGCACCGAGAAGCGCAGCAGGGGAGGCAGTTCACTCTTTGTCCAAGTAATTAAACCCCTAAAGAGCAGCAGGACGATTATGATGAGACCAGCTTGAAAACATTTGCCATAAGCTCCGATCATGCCAAAATAAATAATTGATACTCCGCAGATGACATAAAGCACTATTTCAAAAGCAACATTTAACCTATGATTTCTATCATTGTCTGGCATAGAAGCTCCTTCCTTTTGGCCGAATTTGTACTATTACTATTATCCATGGCTTATGTAACCGATTAAACCTAATAACTATCTCTCCTTTATATTGTTTCAAAGCTCATCATTAACTATCCATACCATAGATGGTGGAATTTGTTTGGGAGGAACCCACCAACAAGATGTTTAGGCGAGTTAGAATATTTGTGATATCCAATTGAACTTATCTATGCAAAGCCCTTACAAACTTAGTGGCAACATGGTATTCTTTATTAAGAACAAACACTTCTTTATAAACTCATGAAAAGCGAGGGGAATTTATGAACGATGTGATTAGTTTCCGCAGGACAAAGCTTTTTGTAATACTGATAGTGGTTCTGGCATTCATGACAACAACTACAAATATTGGACACGCGCAAAATGGTGGGGATACAGTTGTCCGTTCTCTTCAAGGAACGATTACGAATGAAAGCGGAGGGCCTGTTGCAGGGGCCAAAATCGAAGTAGGTGCTTATACTGCCGGACTTGGCTTCCGTATAGTCGCTTCAGCTATCACTGATGTGAACGGATATTATACGGTTCCTTCATACACAAGATATCTTGGTGATGAAGTATTCGTCATTTTGACTATACAAGGAAATGTGATCATTAATACATTGCAATCTGAAACGTTTAACTTTCAAATACCGCAACAGAGAGCGACAGTAACTGGGAAGATTACCTACATGGATGAGTACGAAACACCTATTGCTGGATATCCGTTGCGCTTGAACGTATATCTTGGTAACGGAGGAAGAATAGATATCGCATCTACCGTAACAGACTCAGAAGGGAATTACACATTTTCATTCATAGCAGGTCAATTTAATTCCGTATACGGACCAAATATGTTCAAATTAATATTTAATGATCATTTTGATCAAGTATTTGAACTACTTCCGGGAGCACATCGCACTGTTAATTATCAGACAGCTGACATAAGACCACCATTTTTAAACGGGTATTTAGAAGGTGAAATTATTGACCAATGGGACGTTCCTGTTGATAATGCCGTTGTTTCGTTAGTGGGGACGAATACACCCATATTCCAAGCTGGGAACTACTTCAGTGCAGATGTACTTCGGGGAGGCAACCACACGCTTAAAGTTATAGCGCCCGGCTATTTGCCCCTTGAACAGAATATCGTTATTAATGGCGGAAGACAACAACTGCGACTAAAGCTCATTAAAAGTAATCAACCCCCTGTTGTGGAGGCGCACGCAGAACGAACGCCAGATCGCAATGGCTGGTATAACAAGGACGTGACAGTCTCCTTTACAGCGCAGGATGAGGACTCGCAACTTACTATTGATCCTCCAATACAAGTAACAACAGAAGGAGCTAATCAAGTCATAAGCGGTTCCGCAACGGATAGCGGAGGATTAACAGGAACCGGAAACATCACGCTTAGCATCGATAAAACAGCCCCTGTAACAGAAGCGTCTGTATCGGGTAACGTACTTAAAGACAACTGGTATCGTTCAGATTCCCTTGTAGCTCTAACGTCTAACGATCAATTATCTGGTGTGGAGCGTACCGAGTACAGCAATAATCAAGGTAGCACTTGGCTGCCTTATAGTGAATCGATTGCAATTAAAGAAGATGGCAAGCACACTCTCCTCTTTCGAAGCACGGACCGAGCTGGCAATACGGAAGCAACGAAATCGGTTGAAGTAAATATCGATAAGACACTTCCAACTCTGAAACTTAAACTTAACACGTATAAACTCTCACCAGTCAACCGTAAATTCAGACCTATTGAAGTCACTGTTGACAGTGCCGACAATGGATCAGGAATAGCTGCGGTCGAGTTAACTTCCATTACAATAACTGAATCAAAAAAAGCTTATATACCTAAAAAAAACTCCTCTGATATTCAAAATGCCGACTACGGCACAAACGATACTTCCTTTAAGCTTCTTGCCGACGTTTCCAAAAAGAACACATCACGTGAATATTTAATCACCTATACCGTGAGCGATCAAGCCGGGAATACCACAACATCATCAGCCATTGTTACTGTGACGAAGAGCAAGCAGCATAATGATGATGAGGATGACGACGATGACGACGATAATGATGATGAAGATGATGAAGAGAATGACGATGATGATAACGAAGATTAGTAAGGTAAAAGGAGAGAGAAACGGGGCTGCTAAGTCGCAGCCCCGTTTCTCTTAATATTATTTTTAACTGTCTATGGTGGTAGGAGATAGTTGATTATTTTCATTCATATTCCTTAATAATTGACCTCCAAATCCCGTTCCTTGGTTTTGCTTGTATTAAATAAAATGAACAAATACTCATTTCCATCCACTGTAATATATTGTTCGTAAGTACTCTTTTTATAAGGCAACTTGTCTATCTCCAGCTCACTGAACTGCTCAAGTAATGATTCCTTGAAAATTGGAAGTGAAACATTCCTATCTTTTTCAATAATACCGGCAATCAAAGATAGTTTATAATCATCTTTCCCGGGCGTATATAGTGTAGTAACTTTTGCCGGAAGTGAACGATTACGCACATAGTCTAATTTTTTTGCATCAAAATAAGTGATTTCGACGATTTCATTTCCCTTATCCAAAATTTTGTAGCCTATACTAGTACTTTGATTCACAACATCAATCTGATAGCCCTTGCTATAAAATAAATCTTTAACTGCATCCGAATATTTCGTATTAGCCATAAAACGATTATATGTACGCCATATATAAGCCGAAGCTTCCTCGCGGGAAATAGCTTCATTTGGTTTTATTTGATTGTGTTCGCTAATCAATAGTCCTGCTTGATCCAAATATTGCAAAGCTTCCTTCGCATTGGCGCTAACTTCGTTAGTATCCTTATAGGGCTTGCTCCATTTAGTTGGCAGTGACTCTAATGAAAGATCAGATGCTTTCATGATACGATAAATTCCCAATAAGAACTCTTGCCTCTTTATAGGTTCATAGGGTTTAAATTGTTTTTTAGATTTTGTCTCAATAAAGCCCATTTGATAAGACAATACATCGTCATCCGAAGGATAATCAGTAAATGCGTCTTTCTTCTGCTCGATCTCATCAGTACCCGACAATGACTTGTACAATTGAATGAATTGTCTTGTAGCTACAGTACGAGTCACATCTGACTTATAAAATCCAAGATCGTGTTTGTTGATGAGACCATGTAGCGTTGCCTTTTCAATATCTGCGGATGCCCACTTGCTTGGACCTGCAGATGGGAATACTTCCATCGGAATTTTTGACATATCAAACAAATGTTCTGTGCTTTTTCCGTATATAATTTGCCCGCTGCTATTGTTTCCCCAGCCCCATAATGAGCCGTCCTTCTTTTGCAAAATAACATGCTGTGATCCAGATGCATGTTTAGAAATCTTGCTCCAGTCACGATCCAAGCCCATTTGACGAGGCTTGCCGGAAAAGTCTTGACCCCAGCCCCAAATTGTCCCATCCTTCTTCAAAGCATAGCTGTCATTCCCACTCGCCATCACATCTATCCAATCGTTGTCTTTACCGATGCGAGTAATTTTCAATACTTTCTCAGCCAATCCCCTCTCAATTTGCCCAGCAAAATTAGCTCCCCAGCCCCATAGTGAGCCATCCGGCTTTAGAGCCAACGTATGATCAAATCCAGCCGTAAGTGATTTCCAACTTTCTTTGGCGATTTTCACTGGAGTCGTTTGAGCCCCTGCCGTTTTCCCATTGCCGACAGTTCCTTCTAAATTTACTCCCCATCCGTAGGTCGTCCCATCTTTTTTTACGCCAATCATATGAAACTCACCTGCGATTACGTTGCTCCAGTCCTTATCCTTGCCCACCTGCACAGGCTTAGATCGATTCCTAATATCACCGGTTCCTAGTCCTCCGAATGGATTAAATCCCCATGTCCATAATGTACCGTCTGTTGCAATGGCTGCACTATGAGCATAATTGCTCGACACCATTCTCCACTTTTTATTGATACCAATTTGAACAGGCTTCTGACCATTTTTTGTTGTCCCGTTACCAAGTTGACCTGCATCATTAAATCCCCAGCTCCACATTGTCCCGTCCTTTTTAATGGCCGTCAAAAAATGTAATCCCGCACTAATATATGCCCAATCTTTTTTTCCTAATGACTCAACGTAACCCTTTAATCTAGGGATTCCTTCTAAATACCCCCATATTGACAGCGTGCCGTCACTTTTTAATGCTGCCGTAAAAAAAGCTCCTGCTTCAATCTGCTTGTAACCAGTCTTTTGCGGAGCTGCCTGTATTTTACCCGAATCTAGTAATGTGGTTAATGCAAGAAGCACTGATAAAAATAAATATGATAGTTTGAATCTCATTTCGACATCTTCCCCTATGTTTTTACTCAGAGTACCACAATTCGACTATTGTGGATATATTGCCTACGTTGTTTATAAAAACAAAGGTGTATACAGCACGTTAAGGACATTCGCTTGCAATGCAATGGACTCTGAACCAGGACAATCTTCTTGAAAAATACCTTGTAATTCTACCAAAACTGGCTTCTTCTTTGCACCTTAAATACATAACTAGTAGGGAAACTTTCACTCGTTTAAAAAATTAAATAAATGGGTTTCATACATTGACTATTACAACCAAAAGCAAATAAAAGTAAAACTAAAAGGCATGAGTCCAGTTCAATACCAGATTCATGCCCAACAAATCATATAAAAGTGTATACTATTTAACTTTACAGAATAAGTCCTTCTCCGCCTAAGGATTTCCTACTCTTCTTTACTCATAGCGACAGAACCATCTTCGATTTTAATAATTCTTTTGCACTTTTTTGCGACGTTCTCGTCATGAGTTACAATAACAATCGTTTTACCATTTCGACTCAATTCTTCGAAAATCCCCATCACTTCTTCGCCCGTCTTTTTATCTAAAGCACCTGTCGGTTCATCGGCGAGAATAATTTCAGGATTATTTGCAAGAGCTCTGGCTATTGCTACTCTTTGGTTTTGACCTCCAGACAATTCTCTCGGCTTTCTTTTCAACTTTTGTGCGATACCCAACTCATTTGCAAGATTTAATACAATTTCATTTCTAAATCTTTTCCTTACACCTGCATATTCCAGAGGAAGTGCAATATTTTCATAGACATCGTAATCATCGAGTAGCGCGAAATGCTGAACAATGAATCCAAACATCTGATTTCTGACCTTGGCAAGTTTTCTACTTTTGAGAGTAGATAAATCCTTGCCTTCCAAATAATACTTTCCTTCTGTACTATTATCCATACATCCGAGAATGTTCAGCAAGCTTGACTTTCCAGAACCTGAAGGACCCATGATAGCTACCATTTCGCCTTTTTCAATATTTATATTGATATTTGATAATGCTTGAAGTTTTGAATCACCGTGTCCGAATACTTTTCCTATATTTTTCATTATTATTAAACTCATTATTGGATCCTCCTTAATAAACGATTAGCCTGCACCTTCAGGATATAAATCGTAGGTATGACCGCAATTAATAAACCAAGGACTATTGCCATACCGCATAGCTGGATAAACGTTGCGATCTCAAAGTGAATAAATCCTGAACCACTAACTAATGTTATTCCGGCATATGTTAAGATCAATGAGATGATAATAAGTACAAGCACTTCATAAATGATTCTTGAAACAATATCAAAAATGCTGGCGCCCGTTAGGATATGAATCCCAAACTCATTGTATCTCTTCATAATTGAATACAACATGTTAGACACTATACCAATAGAAGAGATAACTATAATGATAACAAAAAGTGCATTAATAATAGTTGTCTGCTCCTGATACAATTTTTTGTGCTTTTCCAGCTGATTCATAGCATTTATTCCACGAATATCATAAAAGCCCATCTCCCTTGATGTTTCAGTAATTTCCTGAATAATTTGCTTATGTCGCTCTTCTTGGGTAATGAGAACCATGGAATGCATAATATGATTATATAGATTAAGTTTATAATTAATGTTTTGTTGTTTTTGCACCTTATCGTCATTAGAAATATTCAACCTAATCTCATTTTTAGGGAACACAATATAATTTTCTAAATTCTTAATGTTATTAAGGGGAAGCTTCGCATCAGTGAAGAATTGATTGGATTCTAGAAAACCAATGATCTTAAGTTTACTAATAACTCCTGTTTGCTCATTCTTATGTTCCCATATATCTCCAATACTAAATAAATATTTATAATTTCCTCCTAGCAATACGGGAACCGTTTGCTCCTCATTATTATGAGTGAAGTCGGTTTCAGAAAACGATCTTCCTTCTGATACTTTCAGAGGAAAGTACTTTATGTAATTAGCCTCAATGATCAATGCATTCGCAGCTACATATTTATTCCCTTGATCTTCTAAAAAATATTGAGTAGTCATAACAAAATCATCGCTATTTCGAAAATCCTTTACCATTAATCGGTCTCCCTGATAACTTATATGTACGAAATCAGTAGATGTTTTTAGATAATTATTAAATTTTTCATAACTAATCGGTTTGACATCATTAAATAAATCTTTCTGATACTCTTCGTTATTACTTAAAGTATATATCTCTCTCTTATCAAAATAGTTTACAACCGTATTATTGCTACGATTTAACCCTTCATTTATTTGGATCGATGAATACAAAAGTATTAAGGATACCGATATTTGCAGAACCGCTATTATCATAAATCCTACTCTTCTGGATAAACTATGAATAGCAAATGTTATATTTCTCACATTATCAGCCCCCTTTAATTATTTCATTGGGCTGTAGTCTGATAGATTGAACAACCGGAACAACCGCTACCAAGCAACCGACAACTAGAACAAGAACAAACCCCGCCGTGGTTGAAAATAGATTTATACTATCTCCAAATATCAGCGGAGTAATCTTAAATCTAACTACGCCAATATATACTATTTGGGCGATAAGATATGCTACGATTGCAAGTGAGATATAGTCTTTTAATATCTTTACAGATATATTCCAATTGCTTGCTCCAACCGCTTTTCGAATGCCGATTTCTCTCCTCTTACTTTCAATATAAAAATTGGTTGTGTTCAAGATGTTCATCAGCAGTAAAATAATAATAACCCCTGTAATACTCAATGAAAACAATCGATTGGTAAGTAGTTCCTCCAAATAACTATTTGAAGTTTGAGTATTTAGTTGTGTTAAACTTGTTTGATTATTTATATTTTTGATCTGATTATTCAAATGATAAAAGGATTCTTCTGTTGAAGAATTCAGATTGTAAATCGTCCATAAGTCACTGTAATACTGTAGGTTGTCAGATTTCAATAATAATTGATCCAAATTCAGTATAAATAAATCGTCGAAACTCGAACTTCTATTCGAGTGTCCTAGCTTTCCGATAACATTATAGTCCTCGTCATCATATCTGATATACTCTTGATCATTTTCCATAAACGTCAAATATTCGAGATTCTTTCCAATCACCGCAACCTTCTGACCTTGCCCCATATCCTGGCTTGTTACAAACCGCCCCGAGATTAACGGCACCTGTAGTGAATGACCACTTTTTAAATAAATTGCCTTACCATAATATGGGCCTAGTATCAAACCATTTTTTTGAATAATAATATCATCTCCAGCATCTAGTGCTGTTATAAAATTAGTTCCAGATATTGATTTAGCTCCCAGAATCTCAAAGGAAATGGAATTTTTATTTTGCAATACATTCATTTCTGCTATATTTTTATAGGCCGATTCCAATGTATTCGTCGTGACAGACATAAATAAAGATACTATAAAAAAAATAATTAAAATAAATGCCTTATGCTTCATTAGTTAACCTCTTCCTACAAAACGATCTCACATTGTTCATTTGGCATGGTTTTAAAAAAAAACATCTGGTCGAAATTAATGAAAATTGCTTGTAATCTGGTTATTTATACCAAATTAATACTATTTCTCGTCCCAAGCAACAGTGACACCATTTACTGAATGATTAATATAGGCAATATTGTACGACCAGCCATCAACCTGATCTGTCTGGGCATAACCTGTACTAGTTACATCGGAAACCTCTCCATTAATAACAATTCTTGCGCCAACTGTTTGTCCTGCATCTTTAGTCCAAGCAAATCCATACTTTCCAATTCCACTCACATTAACTGTACTTCCCCACGTTGGTGCGGCATGCGCAGCAGTTGTGACGCCAATCAATATTGCAGCAAGTGCAATACCAAAAAGTTTAATGTTCAATGATTTACTAAGTTTTTTCATAATATTCCTCTTTTCGTATTTTATTGGTTTATAAAATTATAAGTACATGATATTTCATTTCGACCAGATATTAGAAATGATATACTATCAAATCCATTATGACAACCTTATTTAGGAAATTAAAACAAATTAGAGGTGTTTGACTGTTAAGTGGGTTTTTATTACAGGTTTCATATTCCAACTTGTGTAATACTTAATCACATATTGGGAACTTGTATAAAAGGGAACTCCACTCTAATTCCCATTGAGTAATAAGAGTAAGTAGAAGTTATACCGAAGCTAGTTTTAATACAATCACCCGCCTGATTATTTCTACTGAATAACTATCTCTGGCTGGCATACATAGTTTTATTGTCATACAAAAAACACCTTTAAGTTACACGAGTATTTTACAATCCCCGTTTTTTAACTTAAAGGTGTTTGGTCTTACATTGTGGGGTCAGCCCCACGTCAGTTCTAACACTATACTTTCTAGGCTACGCTGGCCCATGATTAGCTCGGTCATGATGAACTAATGTTCTCTTTAAGAACTCTCTAGTACGAGCTTGCTTAGGCTGATAAAAAATCTGCTCCGGTGGCCCTTCTTCGGCAATAACGCCTTTATCCATAAAGACTACCCTATTCGACACTTCTTTTGCAAAATCCATTTCATGTGTGACAATGAGCATCGTCAGACCAGAATCAGCGAGTTCTTTCATAACCTTGAGCACCTCGCCTACCATTTCAGGATCTAATGCAGATGTAGGTTCATCAAACAACAAGACATCAGGCTCCATAGACAAGGCTCTAGCAATCGCAACACGTTGCTTCTGGCCGCCAGATAGTTGCTTTGGTTTAGCGTTAATATAGCTCTCCATGCCTACCACGCTCAAATATTTTCTAGCTATTTGTTCTGCTTCTTCCTTGGAGCGCTTTAACACTTTGACTTGGCCTACAACACAATTTCCGAGCACATTATGATTTTCAAACAGGTTAAATTGTTGAAACACCATGCCAAGCTTTGTACGGTAGGAAGGAATATTGTAATTGCCATCTAGTATATTTTGCCCGCGATAATAGATTTGCCCGCCACTTGGTGTTTCGAGCAAATTAATGCAGCGAAGCATAGTGGATTTCCCTGAACCTGAAGAACCTATAATAGTAACCACTTCGCCATGATTGACACTAAACTCGATATTTTTTAGTACTTCGTTTGCGCCGTAGCTCTTATTTAGATTTTTAATTTCGATCACTTTTTTCATAGGTTCATTTCCCCTCTTGGTGATCTAGTCGTTTCCATCGTGTAGCTCTCAGTTCCATTCATTCTCCGCTCGAAATAGCGCAATATTCTTGTGACGGTAAAGGTCATTACAAAATAAATGACACACGCCACAAAAAACGATTCAAAATAACGGAAGTTATTGCCTGCAACTGACTTGGTCATGAAATACAGCTCCGAAACGGAAATAACATTAAGAACAGCGGTATCTTTAATGTTAATAACAAATTGATTTCCTGTTGCGGGTAAAATATTGCGAATCATTTGCGGTAAAATAATGTTCATCATCATTTGCATATGATTCATGCCGATTGCCCGTGCCGCTTCAAACTGACCCTTATCAATAGATAAAATTCCGCCACGAACAATTTCCGCCATATAAGCTCCCGTGTTAATAGAAACGACGAATATTGCTGCGTTAATGACATTCAGATGTATATCAAAAGCTAATGCTGATCCATAATAAACGACCATCGCTTGCACGATCATCGGTGTTCCGCGGAACACTTCGATATATACCGACAAAAGAATATTTACAATCTTAAGCAATATCCGTTGTACCATTTTCCCTGGCCTAGGTATCGTTCTTATTACTCCGGCTAATACGCCGATGATAGCGCCAAAGATCGTTCCCACTAGTGATATCAATAGCGTCAACCCCGCACCGCGAAGGAACATCTGCCAGTTCTCTTCAACAATGTTTATAATCCACTCAATACTCATGATAATGCCTCCACTTTATTAATTACAAAACCGACTGTATCGGATACAGTCGGCTTACAGTCGTCATTATTTTGCTGCAGGCTGATTTTTTATTGCTGTATCCATAATGCTTGTGCGCTGTTCTTCGGTAATACCTTTTAAAATATCATTGATTTTCGTTGTATATTCACTGCCTTTTTTAAGTCCGACTGCAATTGCTGTATCATCCTCGGAAGTTTGGAATCCATCCTTAAATTCTACCATTGCGTAGTTCTCATTAGCTGCCGAAGCACTTACTGCTTCTGGACGTTCCGAGACATAACCGTCAATAATGCCGGATTCAAGCGCTACTCTCATGGCCGGGAAGTTATCCATCGCAGTTTGTTTAGACACACCATTAATTTGGTCAATGACAGAGTAATGGAACGTATTTAATTGAGCAGTAATTTTAGCCCCGTTAAAATCTTGAATGGAAGTAGCACCTTCATACTTCCCGCCTTTTTTCACGACCATTACTAAGTTCGATTTGTAGTAGTTGTCTGAGAAGTCAATCGACTCCTTACGTTTTGCGGTCGGGGACATTCCAGCAATAATACCGTCAATTTTGTCAGATTGGAGTGCTGGTACAAGCCCATCCCACTCTGTCTTCACAATGACAAGCTCCTTACCTAAGCCGTTTGCTATCTTCTTCGCCATCTCCAGGTCATAGCCTCCTGCAAATTCAGAAGTTCCAGAAATGCTGACAGCACCGTTTGAATTATCGTTTTGAGACCAGTTAAATGGAGCATAACCCGCTTCCATTCCAACTTTAAAAGTTTCTTTTTCCGTAGATCCTGAACCTTTACTAGCATCATTTCCCGTCGATCCTGAATTATTTGCACCGCAACCCGTTATCATAATCATTGCTGCAATTAGTACCGTCGTAAATAGTTTTGTTTTCTTTCTCATATTGTTATCCTCCTGTAATGTATACGATTTTTTATTCAAAAAAACAAAAAAAGCGACCCAAGATCAGCTCAGGTCGCACTATATAATAGTACATGTATACCCCTTGCATCCCTTGGAAGATAGCACAACTCAATAAACTGGGACGTTTATTGAGACAGTCCTACAGTTGTTAACTGCAGGCCCAGCAAGTAATACCGAGTATATTACTAGCTTCGGCGGCATCTCCTTCTTCATAGCGTCATCGTCTCTCAAACTCTGCTATAAACTGTTAAATTCCGCACCTCTACCTCACCATTTGCGTGAGGTTATATTCGATTACGCTTAGTATGATGTATGGAGTAGAAGCTTGTCAATCATTATACTTTGGATAATAGTTCAGGAAATACCAATTAAGTTCCACTATTTTTAAACACTACTCAAAATAGAAAAAACACATCCCAATTGACCACTAAGGTGAACTGCAAACCATTAAAAAGACACTCTTTTCCAAGTGTCCTTCTCAGGAATCACAGCTCAGGGGTCAGAATGTGTTTATTTCCATTCAAATACAATATAAATTAATTCTATAATCTTCTATTTAAAATAGTTCGGAACTGTCACCTGATCAATATACAGTATGCCGTCATACTGCTCACCGGTGATACCCCCGTAACATGATATCCCATCGGCTGTCTCATCCATGAGTTATCCGCTTCCGCAGTTGCATAGCGCATATCAACAAATGAATCCTTATGCCCCGTACCTTTCATAACTTCCTCAACAGAATGTGCCATCGGAGGCAGTACATCATATATTTCTCCTGTCGCTTCTGTGTTTTTACCGCCACCCATATATAGACCAAGCGAATAGCTGTATGGACCAAGCCCAATCTCCTGCATGACCTCACTCATAGACTAGCCTGGCACAGGCAGCGAGGATTGCTCTATCTTTGACTGCGATTTTTTAATGTGAGAATTGCTTCCCCAAACGACAATACGTTCCGTAGGATAAATGGAATAGAAATTATTTCAGATGTGAAGAAGCATAGAGAAGAATCAGTCAAGCAGATCGGGAATATTCCCAATGAGAACAGATTCGGGAATGTTTCTACTACCAGCTTGACTGAGTTTACCAAAGATATCAAGCACATCACTGCCAGTGGAAGTGAGCGACAATCATTTGCCAATCCATCTATTTAATTGTTGTCAATACACCGCCATCCATTTCGCAGACGGTATCGCATAATACGTCTATGTCCTCCGCATAATGTGAGGATAAAACAATGGTTACTCCTTCCTTTTTCAACTGTTTGAGTACCTCACGAATTTCCAATACCCCTTGTTTGTCCAAGCCGCTCATCGGTTCATCAAGAATGAGCAATTTCGGCTTTTCCATGATCGCTTGGGCAATACCAAGCCTGTGACGCATGCCTAACGAATATTTTCTTACCTGTTTTTTACTCTGCGGATCAAGCCCAACAAGCTGTAAAGTTTGACGGATTTGTTCATCCGAGATGACACGGCGAATGGAGGCGAGCAGCTTCAAGTTTTTGAACCCGCTGAACGAGCCGATGAAGCCGGGCTCCTCAATAATTATACCGATATCTTGCGCTGCGGCAGGCTTAACAGGTTGTCCATCAACGAGAATACGACCAGAATCAAGGTGCATGAAGCCACAAACGCATTTAAAAAGCACGGTTTTCCCCGAGCCATTCCGACCGATGACCCCATGAATTTTGCCCCGCTCAAATTTGACAGACACTCGCTTTAGCGCAGTCGTTTCTTTAAAGCTCTTCACTGCGTCGGATACTTCTATCATGTAGGCAGTCATATTAAGTTCTCCTTTCCTGAATACGTAAATCTTTTTTGCAAAAAACGAATATTGAAACAATACTCATCAACAGAATTGCTCCAATAAGAATAGAAATGGCGTATGTCGGTGTCGGCATCTTACCTGTATAACCCCAATCTAAATAAGACATGCTGATCCAATTAAGAGGCGACAAATAGTAAATGATGTTACCGTAGGAAATTTTCCCAACGTATACAGAGAAGTACCCAATGCCGGTAAACACACCCGCCGCCACCAGACCGCTGAATCTCCCAATTACAACGTTGAAGCAAAATATCAGCACGCCAATAAATACCGTTACGAGCCAAAACAGACCAAAGCTAATCAGCATTGCTTCTATGGATGAGAACATCGACATCATTGGCCCGCCCACTTCTAAAAATGCTGTAATTCCGTATCGATCAGGACTGCTCGGATCATAAGCCAACGTTTTCAACACCATTCCCCATCCTGCGGAAAACTGCAAGTTAGGGACAAGTGCCGCCATGGACGTCAACGCAAAAAAAGACGTATATACAAATCCAGATAGTACGATATAGAGGAGTTGCCCCATCATCCAATTTAGGCGGCTAGTTCTGACGATAAGGAAGGGAGTATGAGTGTCAACGAAAGGGGCGTCGCAGTATAGCAACGCAGTCAGTCCGCCATAAATCGTGAACACGACAGGCATAGTGAACAAAAACGGAAATACCCATGGTGTTACGTGAATGCCAACAGCAGATGCATAGTCAGAAATCCACGAGTAGAGCCAGATTGAGTAAGCTGCAACGACCGCTGCAAGCGTATATATTCGGGGGGTTACAGCCCATTTGCTGAAATTGACCCTAGCACAAAGCCAGATCGTTCGCCAATCAGTCATGCTGCACCCTCCTTCGTATTTGTCTAACTGAACCGTACCCCATAAGTAGGCACAATACGGTAACCGTACCCAGTTTAAGTAGAAACGAAGCTAATGGGGAACCTGCATGATAAGTTTCTCCTACAATTTTACTTAGCTTTAGAAACTCGGGAATGTCCCAAAAGTTGGTCAAGCGAAAAATGACAAAGTAGAGTACAGCCGGGAAAGCCATGGCCGTAAATCTGTTCGGAATGAATGCTGAAATCCATAACGCGGCTACGGCAAATAAGGCGGAAGACAACGACAAATGTATTGCGGAGCTAAAAAAGTATAATAAGGGCATATTTGCGTCCAATAACGGCGCATACGCATCTCCCGTCATCGACTTGGTGAAGAAAGGAAGCTTCGTCAGCAGTAAAAGCGCATATAACGTAATCCCCGCGAATGTTACCAATATGCCGGAGATTGCGCTTACAAACACCTTCGCTATCGCATAGCAGTGTACGCCCGATCGCACAATCCAGAAGCTGGCAGCACGCTCCTCCCATTCCGATGCAAACGTCGTTGCAAACGGGAGTAGTGGCAAAATTCCTACAATTAATATCAAATTCCCGCCCCCGTATAACATCACCACGGAGAGCACATCGGATTGAGGGCTAATCATTCCGTAAGATGTAAGAAATAAAGCTAGCGTTACGCCGACAACGCTGATTGCAAAACGCCCAGAGAAGAGAGCCCGACGGAAGCTTACGAGAAGTAGGGACATCAATAAATTCATTCCGGCATCACCTCATATCGGACATCTTTTGGCCTGTAATTGCGTTTACGACATAATGACTATAGTCATTATACGGTGTTTTTGTACCATTTGTTTGATCGATCCGAAGTTGGGGCTTCGCAACGCTGAAGGTCCAAGCAGGAATCAACTCATAATTATCATCTTTTGGAATAGATACATAAACCAGTTCTGCTGTGGTAACGGTTGTCCCCTTCTCCAATATAAGCTCTGCATATTCGTTCAATAACACTTGTAAAGCGTCAGCAGCACTAATAAGCTGCTCTTCTTTGCTGACTTTAGCAGTTTCAACATTGTAAATGTTAGCTGCGTGTATCGTATTTATTCCATCTTTACTATACTTAACGCTAATGTTCGTATCCTTCATCGCGTTTCCGGCAGCGCCGGTAGCTGTTCCGTTCCCCCATTGCCATGAAACGTTGGTTACTGGAATATTGTCTATTATTTGTCGGAAATGGATCATGTATTGTTCATCGTCTTTCGACCAGCTAATCCCTTTAAGGTTTTCTTCAGAGTTACGGGGATCATTAACGTAACTATCAAAGTGTTCTTGCATCGTCTCGACATCCATGGAGTATGCTTCCGCTACGCTAACCTTTGGGAAATTAAGATCTTTCAATTGTTTTTCTGCTGAAGTTAGTGCATCCACGTAGCTCATAAATGACAAATCTGCAAAAGAAGTGTAGTCGCTTCGCCGTTGACTCTTATCTAGTTGCTCACTAACATTTGGCGGTCCAGCGTTGCTCACAATGACTGTTGGTTTTCGGTCGGAGCCTTCTTTAAAAGTAACATAGGAGAGTCCCCCATTTACACCATCTTTAATGTTAAAGCCTTTCCCACCGTCGAACACGATAAGAAATTCTTGCAGTGATTTATCTCCGGTTTGGTACCATGGGCCCTCGGCCATAGGTTTTTTCTCTACGATTTCTCGACGCAGAAGCTGCTGCGAAACAAGTTCAGGGTCAAACTCCATAAAGTTTACGCTATACGTCTTAGCTGATGTTGGAGATTTCACTTTGCCCGCATCAAACGAGAGAGAAAGATTGCTCGGTAACTTCACAGTTTGCAAAAAGATTTTTAAATCTTCGTGTTTGACCAATTTGTTTTTGTTTGATGATGTTTCGCAAGCCGCTAGGGATAGAGACAACAAGGTTAAAAGCAGTACTATTGTTATTTTTTTCATCGTTGGATTGCCCACTCCTTTTTAAGCTCATAAACGGATAACATGCAGGTGGCGAGTACGCCTGCATGTTATCCGTTTGGTGTAGTGCTTATTGTCAAAGCTTACGGAGACCAAGTTCCATTTATTGTATAATTTTCAAAATTATCGTTTGTCGGATACCCATTTAGCTTAACCGATGTACCAGAACCACCGTAACCTCTACGATAAGTAAAGCTATGAGTGCCTGATTTATGGCTAGATTGATAATTTGTTGCAGCTGTAGTGGTAGCATTAGATGGAGACAAATAGTAAGTAGTTGATGCTGACGACTGAGAAGGATTCACGTAAGGAGAGCTAGCAACAGGTACAAGTTGTGAGGAAGAAGACTTCAAACTCCCTAAAAACGGCGGCGTGAACGTAAAGTCAAAATTCGCTGCAAATACGGAAGCTGACAACAAGAAAGTTAAACAAAGTGCGGTAGTTATGCTGACCATTTGTTTTTTCATTATCCATTTCTCCTTTTTTTTGAGTTGTCATATATTAATTCCCCCGCTCACACTCGCAGTAATACAGGTTAATTATGACTGATTCTAAAAATTATGAGTTATCAGTCTCCCTTTTTATAATTTACTCTACTTTCCATTATTTATATAATTATACTTTTTAAAAGGTGTTTTTCAAGATTTTTTACTTACATGAATTTAGTAACATTAGTTGATGATGAGAATCTATGTTTGAATAAATCAGCCACTAGGCTTCAATTCGTAACCCAGTTAAAAGAATGATGGACGACTATCATGGAGCGGAGCGGCCGGTAACATGAACTCTGCTGACCGGTTATTTATCACTAGCACAACTAAACTCAATGTAACCGAGGCCTTATCGAACCTAAGCGCACTGAATAAAATCGTCTGCACACATATATTTAAACCCCAGCCCCGCAAGGAAAGTTGCAAAAAACTTGTCATTATTTAGAAAGCGACTTACTCGATTTATC
Source organism: Paenibacillus sp. L3-i20 (assembly GCF_022180385.2). Classification (GTDB taxonomy): domain Bacteria; phylum Bacillota; class Bacilli; order Paenibacillales; family Paenibacillaceae; genus Pristimantibacillus. The sequence goes on along the minus strand of NZ_BQME02000001.1, from coordinate 1,820,124 downwards.
TTCACCCAGCATAAGAGCTACGTTTGATTTAATAATCTCTATACTTCACTCAAAGAAATAATGCACTCAAATAAATAGCTCCACTCACTCATTTTGTTGCTCCAAACAGAGTGTTCTATGCGCCATTTGGCTCCAAATACGCAGCATTGACCCCTCTTCACGCTCCTTTCGTTGCGATTATAATGCGCCACTGCTGGATTTGTCCTAAGATGAAGGCACAACAGAAAACGAAAGCGGAGGTTAACAACGCAATGGAAAATATCATTGAAGTAACATCACTAGAGAAGTCATTTGCAAATTCTAAAGCACTAAAAGACGTATCCTTTAACGTGAAAAAAGGTGAAATTTTCGGATTCCTTGGCCCAAGCGGATCCGGCAAAACGACTACAATTAAAATCTTAACTGCTCAATTAAAACAATCGGCAGGTAACGCCTATGTATTCGGAGTACCTGCCAGCAAGTTAAGTGAACCAAAATATCGCCAAAAGATGGCGGTCGTTACAGACAATACTTCCTTATATAGCCGCTTGTCCGTTTATGATAATTTGAAGCTATATTGTAGTTTGTACGATATTCCTTTGACACGCATTCATGAAGTGCTGCAAATGGTCAATTTGGAACAAGAGAGTAAAAAGGTCGTATCGAAGTTATCAAAAGGTATGACCCAGCGGGTCGTGTTGGCCCGAGCTTTCCTTCATGAGCCGGAGCTGCTGTTTCTCGATGAGCCAACCTCAGCTTTAGACCCTGTAAATACGAAACATATTTATGATGGTTTATTAAAACTAAAGGCAAAAGGCTCGACGATTTTCTTAACGACGCATGATATGAGTGAGGCTGACACCTTATGTGACCGCGTTGCATTCCTGAATGGCGGTATGATTCAATTGCTTGATTCACCGAAGAAGCTTCGCGAAATGCATAGCAATGATACGATTACGTTAGAATTGAATGATGGTTCTACTGTTACAGTACCTAAGGGTGCTAAAGGCGCTCGGCAAGTTTATGAATATATGAATGCAAACCGAGTAAAAACGATTCAATCTAATTATCCGACGCTTGGCGATATTTTCGTAGACGTAACTGGGAGGAAATTATCATGACCTTTTCAATGAACCGTGTAATGGCTATTTTGCAAAAAGATTATAAAGATGTATCCCGAAACTTGTATGTCTCTACGACAATCATTGTTCCATTGATTTTAGCTTTATTTTACGGAAAGTCAGACGACATCACGATTGATGCGCATTATATGATTATTAATTTGACATTTATTATGGTAGGAGCCTATATTCAATCGGCGTTAGTCGCAGAAGAAAAAGAAAAAAATACGCTGAGGGGACTTACACTTTCACCCGCTAGTATCTATGAAATTTTCTTAGGAAAAAGCTTATTAAGCATGCTTGCGACTGGGATTATACTATATGCTTCAATCAGATTGCTTGGTTATAATCCCGCTAATATGGCCGTAGTACTCGTTGGATTACTTTTATCTTTAGTTTTCTATGTAGGTATTGGTACGTTCGTTGGGTTGCTTACAAAGTCGGTAATGGAGGCTTCGGTCGCTATTATGCCGTGCCTTATATTGTTTACGTGGGGATCTTCACTCATTACTTTCGCTGACTCAATTCCAGCACTTAAAGCTGTTACCTATTTGCCAAATGTGCAGCTTGTACAGCTAGCGGAAGCAGTCGAGAAGGGTGCAGGATTTGCGGGTGTATGGTCTAACTTAATTGTTATTGCACTATGGATTGTTGTTATCTATTCGTTGTGCGTCTATTTGTATAAAAAACGTATGGTGGATGCCTAGAAGCTATGAGAATTGAGAGCTTACTTCGATATCTCTATAACATTATTTTTAACCGACGTTTGTAAAAATCCTGAAAGTGTCCACTCATCAGCTATAAAAAGAACAAAGAAGAGGGGAAACTTTTCCTCTCTTTTTCATTCCAACCTTTCATTCTCTCCACACTATTGATTAATGGACCAAAAGTCAAAACTTATAATGACTACGACCTTCCGAAATAAACCTACCCTACTGATCTCCATCATTCTCAAACTAACCTATATATTCTATAATGTAAGGATATGAATGGGATAAGACCGATTCATTTATATTTTTGCATAAAATATACATACTGAGGAGTTAAATGATGAAGAAGTTGTTATCCTTACTTATGGTCATTGCAATGGTCCTATCAATCAGCGTATCCGCTTATGCTGAGGAAACGCCACCACCAGCAACAAGAGGAGATATCGTTAATACCTTATTGATGGCAGCGGATGCTTATAATTCTGGAATTAAGAAAGCAGCCATTATTCAAGGTAAAAAAGAAGGGGATTTAAGAGAGAATGAACCTGCTAAGAAGGTTGAAGCTTTAGTCATGTTGAGCAGGGCATTTGGCGAATTGCCTGAGCCTGTCGGACATGATCTGCGCAGTGGGACATTTGGCATCGAGTTTTCCGATATACCAGCTTGGGCTAAGCAAGATATCGAAAAGCTTACAAAAGCGGGCGTGCTCACGGGTAAACCTGATGGCACATTAGGCGCAAAAGACACGATTACGATCACCGAGTTTCAAACCATTATCTCCAGAGTGTGGGCGCATGAAGGCTCTCATTTAAATGACGATTTTTATGGATCAATCAACAAACAGTGGTTAAATAAGTCGACCATTTCGGCAGGAGAATTTACTAGTGACGGATTTACCGAGTTGCAGAAACAAAATAACGATAAAATAGAAAAAATAATAAATGAATTGACTGGCAAACAAGCTGCAAAAGGAACAAAAGAACAGAAACTTGCCGACTTTTATACGACAGCGCTAGATGCAACAAATAGAAATAAACAAGGGATTGAGCCCATTCAAAAATATTTAACAGCAATTGATGGAGCCAAAACTCTTAACGATCTTGTCCAAGCAGACCTTGCCTTAGAGAAAGAAATTGGTTTAAGCACTTTATTTCGCTTTACGATTACGGGCGATGCAAAAAACAGCAGTGAAAATGCCCTGTATTACAACGGATTAACCACAGGTCTAGACAAAAATAGCCTTGTAAAGAAAGACGTAAAAGCGAAAGATGCCTATATTAATCACATAACCAAAATTCTCGTTTTGACTGGTGAAAAAGAATCCGAAGCAAAAGCACGCGCCGAAAAGGTTTATGAAATGGAGCATGGATTAGCTTCCGTATCTCTTGAAGTTCATGAACAAATCGACATCAATAAAATCTATAATCCACATACAATCGAACAATTTGATGACCTTCATATAGATATAGATATGAAAAAGGTTTTAGCATCGATGAACATCGACAAAGTCGATAAAGTAATTGTAATCGATGTGAAACTAGCACAAAAAGGCGCAGAGTTCATGACTGAGGCTAACTTTGAAGTGCTCAAAGCTTATTCTAAAGTACAACTGCTTGGTTCAACAGGTGCTTTGTTATCGGATGGGTTTAGAGAAGCGAAAAATGAATTCGACACAGCACTATACGGCGTTACAGGTAAAAAGACTGATCAAGAAATTGCAGTATCCAATACAACTAACACGATGAGCGGATATTTGGAGCAAATATTTGCCGAAAAACATTTTTCATCAGAAGCCAAAAAAAATGTTGAGCAAATGGTAGACAATTTAATCACTACATATGAGAAAAGAATAAAAGCGCTAGATTGGATGTCAGAAACGACAAAAGCTAAAGCGATTAAAAAACTCGATACAATGATCGTTAAGATTGGATATCCGGAAAAGTGGGACACGACTTTAGACAAAGTAGCTATCAAAACATATGACGACGGCGGTTCGCTTTTCTCTAATACTTTCGCGGTAAGCACAGCATATATTAATAACTTGAAGGCAGAGCTAGGTAAATCGGTGGATAGAACGAAATGGGCAACGAGCGTTTATACAGTAAATGCTTATTACAACCCACTTAATAACGAAATTATGTTCCCTGCTGGTATTCTCCAAGCGCCTTTCTATGACATTAACGCTAAAGCTGAAGAAAACTTAGGCGGCATCGGAATGGTCATTGGCCATGAGATCAGTCACGCATTTGATAATAACGGATCGGCATTTGACGAAAATGGCAATGCAAAAAACTGGTGGACAGATGAGGACTTTAAAAAATTTAAAGAGAAAAACCAGGATCTAATTAATTTCTATAATGGAATTGAAGTTATTCCGGGGATATTGAACGACGGTCTGCTTACACTAAGCGAGAATGTTGCCGATTTAGGTGGAATGGCTGCTTCACTGCAAGTTGTATCAGAAATGAGCAATCCCGATTATAAAGCTTACTTTGAGAACAATGCCGAGATCTGGAAATTCACAACCACAAAAGAAATTTCAGCGTATCTAAGTACAAACGATGTACATTCAGCTAATAAAATTCGAGCTAACCGCACAATAACGAACTTCCTAGAATTTTATGAAACCTATGGAATTAAGCCTGGGGACGGTATGTATGTAGCTCCAGAGGATCGGGTTTCGATTTGGTAAAATAAAAGCGGTCAATTGCCTACAGCAATGTACCTGCACATTAATTACAGTTAGCCTTAAAATGTACAATACTATATAAAGACATAGCCACTTCTATCTTGAGCTGCATTCCCAATGTTAGACACCATCTAACATTGGAAATGCAGTTCTTTATAAGTTAATCGTTTTTTCTTGTATATCTACTCTTTGTGGAAATCATTAAAGATAGACCTACATTCTCTGGCATTAAGCAGTTATTGATTGCAAATCAAATCCCTCAAATCATATGGAGGTTGTCGCTGTATCTGCCTAAAATACGAACTTTTTCAAATAAAATAGACCTTCCTATTTAAAGGTTGGCCTATTCTCGAATAATCTCGTTATAAACTACTTAATTAGAATACTGTATTCAGAAAGAATAATCGTAATATTTCTCTGCGTTACGTATGCTTGACCATACATCTTTACTTTCTCCACCAATGTACCAATAAGCCGTTCCAGCTAATTTTTTGTTTGCAATTAAATGATACTTGGCTATTAATGATCGACCTTCCTCAAACCAGATCGTATGTTTCATATACTGTTTATTATAGCTAGCAACATATTGTCCTAATTTTTCATTCCATATGGGCTTAAGAGAAAAAGTGTCTATCATCTCATTTTGTCTCGTGAGCGTAATAAATTCCGACGATGATACAGCACCATTCGGCTTCAAAGTCCAGTCCCGATTGTAGAAAGGCAATACAAGTATAATTTTATTGCTTGGTACAACTTTAAGAAGTTTATTTATAGCGTTTGTAACATAAGGCAACGAAGCATTAGAGCCTGCACCGGACAGTTCCCCGTAATGCTCGTCGTATCCCATCATCACCATATAATCAGCTTGTTTGCCAAGTGCAGCATAATCGAATGCATCCGTCCAATCGGTATCGAGATCAGGGGAAACATCTACCGACAGAACTGCACCTTGGGCATGCAGTTTTTGGGCTAATGCAGTAATAAACGCTGTAAATGATTGACGATCTTTTGGAGCCACGTTTTCAAAATCAATATTAAGCCCCTGTAAACCGTATTGTCTCACGATTTCTGCTAATTGATTAACCAATTTGTTTCTAGCCATTGTATTGGATAAGACTTGGTGTGTAGCGTCTTGGTCAAATCGGTTTCCGACCATCGCCCAAACCTGCTTGTTATTTTTTTTCGCCCACGAAATAAGCGCTGTATCGGTATTATCGGTTACGTCACCGTTTTTATCCATGAAATACCATCGTGGAGACAACGTATTTACATTTGATTCCAAAATATTATTCTGGTATTGTGCCGTCGTTTGACCATATTGCCATCCGAGAACGATCCGTTTTTTCGGCTTTGCCTGAAGCTCCGCAGCCCATTTCTCTTTTTGTAACACTCTATCTATTAGAACTGCTGTTTCCTGCCTTGAAATAGGAGCAGTTGGTCTAAAATTGCCTGTCTTATCGCCTTTTATTAATCCCAACTTATGAGCTGCGGCAACGGATGCGCTCGCCCAATCAGCAATTCGACTTCCATCTTTGAACACAGTACTTGCGATAGGCTTATTGCCTGACTGTTTCAATGCCCTTGCCATCCATACAGCCGCTTCCTGACGTGTAACTGATTTCTCCGGTGCAAAAGTCGTAGTCGACTTGCCTTTAGCAAGCTCTAGCTGAACAGCTGCTTGTACAAAGCCATAATACCAGTCATTCTGCTTCACATCGGTATAGGGAGTTACTGGACTTGCTACTGGTTCTAGTCCCAACAAACGGTCTAGTATCGTAATAAATTCAGCTCTCGTTACCGATCTGTTAGGAGAGAAACTAGTTGCTGATGTACCCGTTAATATGTTTTTATTATATAAGTTTATGATTTCATTTTTGGCATAACTTTTGCTTATATCGTCAAAGGGCGACGTTTTAGCAACCGAAATATATGGAAAAAAACTGCTTACTGCAAAAATAATAGCGACCGTCATTATAAGTAATCTACCGACCAAAACTTTCACATGATCCCTCCTGATACTAACTCAGGAATCATATCAAAGATATAATCTTTAATCATCGTCAAAATATTGGTAGAGTCGTTAACATCTCTTTGATGAATGGACTGTAACAGAGAATCTTACGGAAATAGAACATGACAGGCTTATTATCGTCCTGATCAAACGAGTGGCTAATTTAATTGCAATCATACGCATGTTTGTGACTAATGCGATTTGGGGATTATTGATTGGTAGTTTTGCTATGTTGTTGAAGCATGGAAGGTAATTACTTAAAACTACCATGATTGCATAGAACGGAATATAGAGGCTGTCTCAAAAGCATGCATGGCTATCGTTTAAACTGCGCAAATCATATGCTTCCGATCGCTGATGTATCCAAATTCCTTCAATAAAGGGGTTATAGTTGGAATTCGGATACAAAGGCGAACGCTATCGCTTCTCCAGCATATGTCTTACTCCGTTTGTTCTAGCATGCAAAATTGTTTTGGGACAGCCCCTTTATTAGTTAGAGTTATTGCCCAGTTATCGTATACTTATTAGCAGAGCCTACAGGGGCTGCATTTGAATTGATATTTCATATCACAAATCACTGCGCATCTTCGTCATTTCTGTATTCCAAAATATCTCCCGGTTGACAGTCTAACGCTTTACAAATCGCTTCTAAAGTAGATAAACGAATCGCTTTTGCCTTCCCATTTTTCAATATAGAAAGATTAGCCATCGTAATACCGATTCTCTCCGAAAGCTCAGTAACGCTCATTTTCCTCTTTGCTAACATCACATCAATGTTAATTATTATCCCCATGTCATCACCTCAGACTGTTAAATCATTTTCGGATTTTATATCTATGGCATTTTTTAATAGCTTTTGAAGAACAGCAGCAAAAACTGCAATGACCATGGAAGCAAAAATAATGATCAATCCGAGAACAATAACTCCTGGCGCATCATCTATTTCCGCAATTAGATATAAGAACGGCATAACTGCTACAAATAAGATACTAATTACACTTGCACAATATTTGATATTCTTTAAAGCCGATACTGACAATTCCGAAAATGCATTATTTTTGTCTATATAGGTTAGCAATTTGAACGCCTGATACAATGCAACGAAATACGGTATCGCCGCTAAATATGTAGCTGCAATCGCTAAATACAACCAATAAGCCGGAAACTGTTCTGGCGCTTCTTTAGCTAAGAGCGGTAAACCAAATATACACAATGCTAGAATCGGTATTCCAATCAAAATAACTGTTGCCTTCAAAAAAAGTGTTGTCCCTCGTTCCATCATACGCACCTCACTTAACTATTTTCAAGTTGAATATATCATTAAATTTATCGTTTTACAATATATTTTTGTTGTTATTATAGTAATTTCGGTAAATTCACAAAAAACGCCCTACCGATAATAAGATTTCCCTTATCATCTGTAAGGCAAGACATACGCTGTTTCATCTAATTTTCTTTATATTTTTCTTTAAGAATTCCAGACCCAATCCCAGAAACGAGACCGATAATTAAAGGTCCAAAGTTCCAAAAAAACTTCCCTCCATACAAGGTAATGTCCAACACTGTCACTTTGTTTAGAAGGAGAACGCCGAGTTTTATAACTAATAACGCAAGTCCAACTAATAAGAACACATCAAAAAATAACTTTAGTCTCGGATAAGCTAACTTCTTGCTATCTTTTATCACCTTATTTGTTAAATTCTCATCACTTCTTAAAAGCTCATCTATAGTTACTTCAAATAGATCGCTCAATTTAATAAGGATCTCTATACTGGGATAGTTTTGACCGTTCTCCCATTTCGATACCGATTGTCTGCTCACAAACAGCTTCTCCGCCAGTTCTTCTTGTGACCAGCCTTTATTGTTTCTTTCCTTTTTTAACTTTTCTCCAAAAATGATAGCAATCACTTCCTTTCTGCAACTTACAAACCAATAATGGCTTAGCCGCATACAAAAGTAAAGATCGCTTTAGTTGCGAGGCCCCGCAACCTAACGTTGCCAACAACCGAGAGCTTTACATACTCTATATATTGTCCAGTTATCTTATACTTCATATTGATTCGTCATTTGGCCACACTGCCGCTAAGATTGCTTCGTTTTTTCTACTGCCAATTTTTTATTTATACTAGCCCTATTTCGCAGCCTCTTGTTTGAAAATAAGTTTAAATATTGGGTAAAATACCCCGAATGAAATGGTACTCGTTATAATCATTGTAATAATGTCGGCAGTTGTTTCTCCAAATGAGCCCATTCCCCATGTGTTGATGAACAAGTTATAGATAGGAGCTTTGTAAAAGCCCTGAGCTGCGGCGGCACCAAATGTTATAACAATGTACGCTAATACATACCAAAAAGCAGCTGTCCAAATATTGCTGTTTGATTTGAATGTCACATTTCTTTGCGCGAAAAAGTTAATGATCCGTGCAATTCCGATTGTGATTTGAACAGCAAGGAAATAACCAAGACCTCCTCCACCTCCTGATGCAAGTGAACCCGCTGCATAATCGAATACATAATAAACGCTTCCATCAAAGTTATGTCCCAACTGAAAAACTTGAAAACCTATCGTCAGCAGTGATGTCTGTGCGAATATAAGTTTAATCAAAGGCATTAGGACAAGCTGTAATACCGTTATTCCAGCGCTCAATATAAAAAAACTAAAAACTGTGCAATACCAGGATGTCGCTCCTTATAGTTATTTCAAAAACCTAGCATCCCTGTATTCTCTTTAATGTTTACCGTATTCATCGTATTTCTACATCTCCTTTATCTACCGCCACGTCAGCAAACTAGAAGGAGGGTGCCCCAAAAGCCTATCGAGCTTGGGACACCCTCCTTTATTTTGTATTTATTTTACCGGTGCTGTATGATACGAACGCTAACAATAACTTGACGATTCATTATCGATTTATCCACTTCAACACTTTCAAAATTTGCTTTCGACTAATTTTCCCGCCGGTAAAACGGTCGATTTGACGGAAGGGCATATTAAGAACGAAGTAGACATTATTCGCTAGCAGCGGTTTATTGACTGCGTCAAAAAACTTCTTAAAGAAATATACGACGTGATAGATTGTTTTCCCTAGCAGATTCTTATATCTAGCCTGAGCAATGGTATCGTTTAGCCCAAGATCCTGTTTCGGATCCCAATATCGCGCCGGTGGTTCGTAGCCCAATAAACGCTTATATTCTACTGCCGTTACTTCATGAACATGTCCGCTGAAATAATGCGGGAATCGTTCCTTCGTATGTTCACAAGAAACAGTATCCCCTTCGAGCGTAACCTTTTCATTTAGATGAATAGACCGGATTGAACTTCCGATTTGAATGTCGTAAGCGCCAGGTTCAACCGCCCACTCGTTAATGGTCGGATTATAATAGGAGAAATCACGTTTCTCCAAACTAATTGTGATACGTTTGCTTTCGCCCGGCTGTAGGAACACCTTTTCGAAACCTTTCAGTTCTCGTTTAGCTCTAAAAATTGCCGAATCTTGTTTATGGATGTATAGCTGAGCAACTTCTTCGCCTGCAACTGCACCAGTATTGGTTATCGTAAACGAAGCCTGATGCTGATCAGCTGTTAGATCTGAATATGCAAAGGTTGTATAGGACAATCCATAACCAAACGGGAACAACACTGGTTTCTCCACAGTATCAAAATAACGGTAGCCGATAAAAATACCTTCAATATGCTCCGCAGTTGCCTCTTTACCCGGATAATATGGAGCAGAAGAAACATCACCATAGCTAATTGGGAATGTTTCACTTAGCTTACCGCTCGGGTTGTATGCCCCAAGCAAAACATTTGTTAACGCTTCGGCGCTTCCTTGTCCAGACAAGTAGGTATGAACAATCGCTTTTATATCGTGTACAAACGGCATCTCAATGGCGCCACCGCCAGCAAGAATGACTATGATGTTGGAATTAACTTTCGTGAGTGAACGAAGCAGGTCGAGCTGGTTTTCACGCAGGCTAAGGTTAATACGGTCAACACCTTCCGCTTCGCTTCCTTCATCCAGCCCCAAGAACAACAGAACGGTATCGGCTTGCGTAGCTAACGCAACAGCTTCCCTTACCAGTCCATTATCATTGCCGCCCATTCGTTTGAAGCCTTTTGCATATCCAACAACCGGCAAGCCAGACCGACTAAGTACGTCGCATGCATTGGACAACTTCGCAGGATTAATAAGCGAGCTTCCAGCACCTTGGTAACGAGGGTTTTGAGCAAAATCGCCAATAATTGCAATTTTCTTATCCCGCGCTAGCGGCAGTACTTGATCGTCATTTTTCAATAGCACAATAGAACGCTGGGCAGCAGCAATTGCCTTATTATGATGATCCTCGTAATCAACATACGACGGCTCACGATCGTGAAGTTGGGTAGCAAAGACTAGCTCAAGCAGACGATCAACAGCTTCATCCAGTACTTCTTCGGCTAGTTCTTTGCTTTTAACAGCTTGAACAATCTCTTTATCCGTAATCCCGTTAGTCGAAGGCATCTCCAATTGGTTGCCTGCTTTCAGCCCTGCAACACGATCATTATTGCCACCCCAGTCAGTAACGACAACACCATCGAAGCCCCATTCTCCATACAAAATATCCTGTAGCAAATGGTTGTTTTCGTTGGCAAACGTGCCGTTCACTTTGTTGTAGGAGGTCATGATAGATTTCGGTTGCCCTTTCTCCACGACACGTCTGAAACCTTCTAAATAGAGCTCTCTTAACGAGCGTTCATCTACAACTTCATCAATCGTCATTCGCATATGCTCTTGGCTGTTAACAGCAAAATGTTTCGGGCAGGCAGATATGCCATTAGCTTGTATGCCTTTCACCATCTCACTCGCTAATTCACCCGTTAAATAAGGGTCCTCAGAAAAATATTCAAAGTTGCGTCCACATAATGGGTTCCGTTTAATGTTTAATCCAGGACCAAGCAATACGCTCACCTTTTCGCTGGCTGCTTCCATTCCAATCGTTTGGCCGACATCATAAATTAATCCTCTGTCCCAACTATTAGCCAAAGTTGCCGCGGTCGGGAAGCAAGTGGCAGGCAGACTTTTATTTAAGCCTAAATGGTCTGCCCTTCCGCCTTGTTTTCTAAGGCCATGCGGTCCATCTGTCAGCATAATGCTTGGAATATTTACTCGTTCAATCGCTTTTGTATTCCAGAAATTCGCTCCAGACATTAGCGCTGCTTTTTCCTCTAACGTCAACCTTTCGATTAATGCTTTATGCTTCATTTCTTTTCACCCCGCATTCATTCACTTACTTTTCGAACAAGTAGGTTTGCAGGATCGTGTACAACACATGTTGAACACTTGTACGAACTCCGTTTGCAATACCTGAAGGATCTTGTTTGTATGCTTTATGCAACAATTTTTCGTTTTTACTTGGCGTCATAATATCGAGCATGATGTCATTGCCAGCTACAACCGCATCCGGTGCTTTCATAAAGCCAAACACTGCATCACTTGAAACAAATCCGTCGAAGCCCCATTCTTTACGCAAAATATCATTCAATAAGACTGAATTCGCTCCCGCCCACTTCGTTCCGATGATCGAGAAGCTGGACATTGCGCCTAGCGGACTGCTTTCTTTAACTGTAATTTCAAACGGCTTCAAATAAAGTTCGCGAATCGCTTGTTCGTTAGCCCAGATCAGATTACCTGAACGAGCATTCGTTTCTTGATCATTTAGTGCAAAGTGCTTCATGAAGGCAATAATGCCTTGATCTTCCGCACCATTTATCATAGATGCTGCCATTTTTCCTGAAAGTACTGGATCTTCAGAGAAGTATTCGAAGTTACGGCCGCCTTGTGCCGTACGGTGAATATTCATACCCGGTGCATACCAGCCTTGAATGCCGTAAGCACGTGCTTCTTTACCAACTGCTTCTCCCATTCGATACGCCAGCTCATTGTTCCAAGTTGATGCAATGACGATCTCAGAAGGATATGATGCTGCTACGACTGGCTTAAAGAAGTAACTAAATCCAGCCGGTCCGTCCATTAATAACGTTTTCGGTACGCCCAAACGATCTACTGACATCGTGCGATACGCACCGTTAGCTACATAATCAATCATTTCATCCAATGTAAACTGATCCATGAAAGCATCCCATTTCGGATCATCAACCGCCAAGCCTTTCAAATCCTCTAATACGATGCCGTTATCAGCACCAAGCGTTGGCATTTCCTGCTTTGAAGGTTCCGGTTTTTTCGAGAAAGCATCAAGTACATAATCTGGTGCTACATGACTAATATTTTCATCAGAAGGGTACGTCGACTTCCAATCATCACGGGACAAATATACGATTTCGCCTTGTGCTAGATCAAAGCGATTTTCGTAAGCTGTTTTTGTATCCTTATCTTCTCTAAATACCTTTTTCTCTGTTAGTTCAAGGTCATGGCTAGATACGATATCATGGACGTTGCGAGCCACTTTAATCGTATAGGTACCAGGATCTAATACATATGCTTCTTCAACGTTCATATCATATGAAGCCATCTCTTCGGTAGCAAACGAAAGGGTAAGCACTTCGGATTGACCAGCTTCAAGCAACGATGTTTTTGCATAGGTTGCCATTTCAATTGCCGATTTTTCAATACCGCCTGCAATATAAGGAGCGGAATAATAAACTTGAACAACATCTTTGCCGGCTCTATCGCCAACATTTTTCACTTCAACTTGAAGCTCAATTTTCTCATCCGACAATTTCTGATTTAGAACTTTCCATTCAAAGTCGGTGTAGCTTAATCCATGTCCGTAAGGATATAACACTGTTTTTTGATAACCTACTTCGTCGTTCAAATAGAAGGTTTCATAGAAACGGTAGCCGACATAGATACCTTCCTCATAATTAAGGAATGAATACTTCAAATTATCGTATTTGTAGTCTCCGAAATTTTCACTTGCTGGAGACGATGAATTGTCATACACATACGTATCTGTAATACGACCCGATGGATTGATGTTACCTGCAAGAATGTTGCCTAATGCATTAGCCCCGTAAGGACCAGGCGTTCCAATCCACAATACAGATTTAATGGATTCGAATTCTTCCACAAAACCTAGTTCCAGCGCATTCCCTGCATTAACAACAATCGTCACATTTTCAAAGCTTTTTGAAACTTTCTCAATTAAAGCGCGTTTGTTTGCTGTCAATTCCAATTGTTCAGCAGTCGCATCGCTAGCTTCTGTGCTCTCACTTGCAATAACAATTACCGCATTTTCCGAATAAGCTTTCGATTGCGCTATCGCTTCGTCCGTCAAATAATCGATTTTTGGCTCATCGCTTGAGTTTTTGCCTAACATGCCTTTTACAACTTGAATGATGCCTGTTTTTGCTTCGGCGCCCACTCCTGCTTCTGCTCCAACTTTTTGGTACAGATCATGAAGCTCCGTATTGTAAGCAATGCCGGCATTCTCCAAACCTTTGAATAGATCAATCGCGCGAGAAGTATCGCCCGCACCCGATCCGCCGCCTCCATAACGAAGCTCCAATGCCGCTACGCCGAAGACGTTAACTTTTTTATCCTGCAATGGCAGTTGTTTATCTTCATTCTTCAATAGAACAATGCCTTCATTTGCAATTTCTTCTGCTACCTTTCCACCACGTTCACGTGCTGCAATTCCCTCAGGTGTATCTGTTACCGCTGTAATATGTTTTCCTGTCAAAGCATCGATCAGACCAGAAGCGATTGGTCCAAATTGCACGAACAACATAACGGCAATAACCGCCACAATCGACCAGCCCGCAAAACGCCTTGGTCTATTTTTAATTTTTTTGTATCGTTTTGCTTCCTTTTTTATAGCTCTACGATCTTTACGGCTCAACGCTTTCAATTCCATTTTTGTTTGTTGCTTTTGCTCTTTTAAAAACTGTTTTTCCTTTTCTATCGCAGCTTTGCGTTCCGCTTCAGGCATAGCCATAATTGCTTGTTTGCGCGCTCGCAGCTTCGCTTTATCTTCTTTTACTTTCTGCACGATTTCTTTTTTTCTTGCTTGTTTCGCTTTAAAATAGTTCAACACGGCGATCCCCTCCGGTTTCGACTTTCGTTTTTTTCAAGTGTAATACAGCGCTTACATTTTAACTATGAGGATCTTGCCGAAAAAAAAGCTAAATATTGCGTTCATCCGATTTTTCACAAAATCAGAAGAGCAACATTTAGCATTAATCATTCGTTTTTTCAAGGTCAATCATAACGATTCCGAATATCGGAACTTCGAAGTCAAGTATATGGGTTCCCTTTATTTTCAGGTGTTCGATGCTTCTCGAAGGTCGATTGATTGCATTCCAATATGCAATATCTTCAAAAGACAACTTTTTGCATTTCCTTAATTCAGCTAAGTCCAATCGTTGATCTACCTGCTCAGGTGTTAATCGTTGCTTGATCAATCGATACGTGCCTTCCACATTTTCTAGTTCCAGCTTTACAGAAATATGTGGACTTTTCGCCTTATGCCAAGCTAATTCCGTTTGTTCATTTTTTTGATTGATAATCTGATGAACCTCTTCCTCTGGATAAACGGTCAAAATACGGTAATTATCTTGTTGTTTTGTTACGATACATGAATCATTTTGGAAGACAAGCTCGTCAAACAAGCGACTCACGAACTCTGTTGCGTACCAATTGTCCTTGTAACGGCCATCCAATGTACATAATGACAACTTACTCGCCAGCTCATCTGGAAAATATTCAAACAACTTAGCCGTATCGAGCGACAACGGAGGAAAGTAGTGGTTCGCAATTTCGTTTTGATTCATTAGGCTTATGTATTGCCATATATTTGCATTTGCATGCGCTAGATCCGAATAAGCATGTAAATAATCATCGTGTTCATAAACCAGCATTCGGTCCAAAATAAGATCTTGGGCTTTCATATTCGTATTTTCACTAATGACCCGAATGTAGGCTTCGTCAAATAGTTGATCAAGTGCAGCCTCAAGTGGGATCTTGCGCATACGCGTCCTATCATCAATGCAATAAACAGCCCTGTGGCAATCCAAATCGAGCGACACCGCATCTTCAGGCGACATGGGGAAATGAATGACAATGTTCTTATATCCCTTAAAGATCGATATGGCATTCACTAGCGGCAGGCATAACTCCCCGCCATTTTGCAGTTCATAGTAACAGCGGAACTCGTACATCCAATCTTGGCTTGTCCTATAATTTTGCTGGAAATGGAGATGTATTTCAGTCATTACGTTCTGAAACCATTCCTTGTTCGGAAATCCCCGCTCCAGCCAATCATCATAATCGATGAATTGGAATTGGAGATAAGGAGACATGCCAGCAGACACAATCTGCTGCAACACGCGATCCAACTCTCTAAATGAACAAACTAGCTTGCCCTCACTCAACTCTATATTGATCCCTTTAATTATATGGGCAACTGATACCCATTTCACTCCAAGTCGCTCACGCACTTCCAACAAACGCTCATCCTTAAGTTCGCCTTTTACTTTCAGTACATGATTGGCCTTTGAATGTTTGCCGATCGTTTTATGCAAATCAATCTGAACCTCGATGCGATCAGGAACTACAGGTGCAACAGCTGGTAAATCGCCTATAGACACATAAGGAGATAGCAGCGCTAATACATCTTGAGGCAGTCCCCCATCATCATGATTCTGAACCACTCTCACTTGACGCTCTTCACGAAATTCAGCCGGTGTTAGCTTATATCTCAATCTAAATGCCTCGTTAAAGGAGCGTACATTGGGAAAACCACTCAGTAAAGCAATCGTGACAATCTTGTCGTTCGTACTTTCCAGCATTCGCAAGCTATGAAACAATCGTACTTCTTTGATGTAGTTTCCGATTGAAATGCCTAACTGATTTTTAAAAGAATGCGCCAGGTAGTATTTGCTGCTATAAAAGTGTTCTGCAATCTCATCCAAGCTGAGTTTCTCGGCATAATTGGCATTAATATGCGATACAATTTCTTTCACCTTGTCAGAAGCAGCGTGTGCTTGCTCCAGTTCGTCTACTGATCCAAGATATCGGTATAACAACCCGATTAATCGTTTTGCATATCCTTCAATGATATATTCGGAACCGTCCCCCCGATAAATCATTTCTACATACAAATACGCCATATCATTTTTAACGAGCTCATAACCATCTTTTTTGTACACCATCGATAGTGGAATGTTTAGCTTAAATGGCGGGAACTCCTCTTGATACTCATTGGTCAGAAACTTTACTGTGAGTGTCGCATTATCTTCACTGCCAATCACACGAACAATGTCACCTTTATTCAAAACAAAAATGTCGCCAGTCCGCATCAAAATATCCGAGCCGTTCCGCATAATTTCCAGATAACCAGTAAGAACAAACCATACCGTTAACTGCGTCATAAGCAGAAAATCGACTTCTTCAATTTTTTCGATGGAGGCCAGTACGACATGATCAGTTCCACTTTTCTTCGTATTCAACATCAAACCATCACCTCTTCCGATGCAAAAATCTATGTTGGTCTTGTTAGGGCAAATATTCGATTTGAACCTGATTAAGCCTCTTCCAATAGACTTCTCATATAGCGAGAACGCAGAAGCAGGAAGTATATGGACAATGCTGCAAAAAAGAAGATCAAAATAATCGATGCGGAACTGCCCAAGGAAGCAGACATTCTTGCTTGTAACGTTTGCAGTGCAAATACTGAATGTAGTGCTGCGATCAGGAACGGGATAAAGAAAAGGATTGCCAACTGTACCGTGACAATCTTCTTCACCTCGCGAATAGTCATACCTATTTTACGTAGGTTACGGTACTTCACTTTCTCCTCTTGAACATCGGTATAAAAGCGGAAGTAAATAAAACTTCCAGCCGCTATAAAAAACACGATACTGATAAACGACCCCACAAAGAGAATTAACTTGTAAGTTAATTGATCCGTCTTATACCAATCCGGTGATGAACGATACATAAACGCTGTAAAATCGGTTCCCATTTGGGCATCGATTTTTTCAGCTGCTGTAGATGCCTCCGTCCAATCCGGAACTGCATAACCATAATAGACCCCTTTGTTTAATATAGAACCCTGTTTCTCGAAATCCAAATCATTCAATATATACAAATTTCCAAACGAACCCTCAGGAAATATGTTGTCTTGGACGACACCAATAATCCGAAGTGTATCGCTACCCAAGTTTACTGTTTCGTTCTCCTTGATTGTTATATGGGTATCAGCTTTGCTCGTCCAGATAGAAACTTCAATGACTTCTCCAGGTTTTAACTGCAATTGTTTTCGGTTCAATAATTGTGCAAGACGATTGTAATCTTGAGTGGATAGTGCTGCGGTTTTCTGTCTTGAACCGTTGTCGAACTCCAGAAACGGCACTGAGACTGTTTGATACGATAACTCTTCTTCATCTAGTTTTGAAGTAATGAGTGAAAGATTACTCTCACGCTGAACGTCTGAGGAATAGGAAAAATAACTAAACGGTATCGGGAAGCTCTTCGCGTATTCCTCGTCTACCGTCTGATAAATGGAAAAAAAAGCTGCCATTGTCGTGAATGATACCGTGCAGGTAAGCGTGACAACAAACAATAATCGAGCGTTATCCTTCATACGATAAACCAAGTCTGAAATCCAAATCAAATTCGTTTTTCTAAAAAATAATGTTGGAAGGGTTGCCAATCGCTTTAAGGCAAACACACTAAGCTGCGAATAGAACAGGTAGGTTCCTGCTGAAACCAATATAGCGATTACACCCAAGTCAAAAGGGATTGCCATTTGTAATACTACAATTATATAACCTGCCCCAATCAATATTAATGCCGCTATTGAGAGCCATATTGATGCTTTAGGTGGTTCTTTCGGTTTTCGATTCCCTTTAAGGAGTTCAATAATCTCCTTGGATCTCACTGCAAACGGAGCGAGGCTAGAGATCAACACGAATATAATTAGAAAGCAGATTATCGTAAATAAAATGGCTTTTACTGGTATATAAAATTCGAGTTCTGGAACTTCCAAAATCATCGAAGCAAACATTAAAAAATATTTCGATAAAAAAAGTCCAGTCGTGATTCCCGTCACCATTGCTGCAAGTCCTATTATAATATTCTCCAACGAAATCAGTCGATTCAATTGCTTACGTGTAGCACCCAACATTGTCAGCAAACCAAATTCGCCTGATCTCGTCTTCAAAAAAGTTCCCACTGAGTAAAGGATAAACAGCAAAGAAAATATAGATATCGCAACTTCTCCTGCAGACAGAACAGAATGGACGGGTCCAGATGTGAAACTCTCTCCAATCATAGGATGAAACAAGTTCACAGCAAACAGGAAAAAGACTAGTATGGACAAGGTGCTGCTGAGAAAATAAGCCAAGTATGCTTTATAATTTCTTTGCACGTTTTTAATTGCGAATTGTCGAAACGTCACGAGAATCGCCTCCCATAATGGACAACACATCCATAATGTTGCCATAGAAGTCGTTCTGATGTTCACCGCGATAAACCTCGTTATAAACTGAACCATCTCGAATGAAAATAACTCGGTCGCAATAACTTGCAGCTGTTGGGTCATGGGTAACCATTAATATCGTTGCTCCAATTTCACGATTAATATCGCGAAACAACTCCATTACATCACGAGACGATTTGGTGTCCAAGTTTCCCGTCGGTTCGTCCGCAAGCAGTAGTGCCGGTTCATGAATGATGGCTCTTGCAATGGCTGCGCGTTGGGATTGTCCTCCAGATATCTCATAAGTACGCTTGTCGAGAATGTCAGTAATACCTAGAATAGGAGCAATAGAGTTTAACCGTCCATTCATTTTACTTACAGCTACTCCGTCCAGAGCTAGTGGTAGGAAAATATTTTCCCTTACTGTCAACGTATGCAATAAATTGAAGTCCTGAAACACAAAACCTAGTTGGCGGCGCCGAAATACAGCCAATTGCTCCGATGGCAGTTGATGCGGTTCTTTTCCATTGATGACAACCTCTCCAGTTGTCGGGTGGTCAATTGTCGAGATGACATTCAACAGTGTTGTCTTTCCACTCCCCGATGGACCCATAACCCCAACAAATTGGCCTTTCGGTACGATAAAATCGACATGTCTCAATGCCTGATAAGAAACTTTCCCATCATATATTTTTGATACCTTACTAATTTCCAGCATATTCATGTGTGACTTCACTCCTTTCTTTCCTTGCTCTTAGGTTATAAGAAAGGAAGGGATGTCGCTATCGTTCTAAATAACATCAACATTACATATCTGTCACCTGGTCAACGTCAACTACGGATGATTGTATGATGAAAAACGAATCTCTATCTCCGTTCCCACTCCCAAAAATGATTTGATCGAAACCCTGTGACTAAGCTCATCACAAATTTTGCGAACGAGATATAATCCGATACCCGTGGATTCACCAAATTTGCGTCCATTGGCACCAGTAAAATATAAATCAAATACTCTAGGAAGGTCTTGAGGGGAGATGCCTACGCCTTCATCTTTCACGGTTAATGTAATATACTCTCCCTCCCGACCCGCAAATATCTTTATATGTCGGTTTCCACCATCGGAATAACGGATGGCATTGGTAAGCAACTGCACCACTACAAACTTCAACCATTTGCGATCCGAAAGCACGGCGACATCTCCATGTACATCTGCTGAGGGGAATAAATGATGGTGGATAAAGTGGCTTTTTAATTCGTTAATGACTTCAAACACCAAAGGCTTCATAGATACCTTTTGAATATAGAAATCCTGTCGGAAAGAGGACAATCTTGACAGCGTCAGAATCATATTCAACTGGTATTCCATACGAACGATTTCAACTTGCATTTCCTCCGCCCCATCCGAGTCCTCACGATCCTGAACAATTAGGTGCAAAGCGGAAAGCGGTGTTTTCAGCAAATGGACAAAACGGTTCATAAAATCAATCAGTTCCTGTTTTTCCTGTATGGATCTTTCTCTTTCGCTCTGCATTAACTGATATTGCCTTCCTAGTCCTTTCTTGAAAGCATAAAGCAACGGTGAGGCAACGTCCATTTGCAAGAACGTTTTTGCATCTTTTAAATCGGGAATTTTGCTTAACCATTTATAGCCGCTGTGTCCAGCCACATAACGAAATGTAAGATAAATGATCAGCATAAAAAGACTCACTAGAAAGAGATACACGATATTGCCTTCAACAACATCTGCATCCAACCAGCGGAAAGTCGAATATAAAAATATAAACTGCATGACATGAAGTACAATATAGGGGATATTATCCTTAACAAATAATTTCATTCTTTGTCCACCTCGTTCCAAGATGCGTTCAGACGGTAGCCCATGCCCTTAACGGTTTCGATGGCATTTTCAATTCCGAGTTCTGTAAACTTCTTGCGTAACCGAGCTACATTGACATTCAGCGTATTCTCGTTGATAAATTCTTTTTCGTCCCACATCCGTTCAAATATTTTCTCCCGCTTTACCGTACGTGGATATTTGTTAATGAGCAGGTCGAGTAGATCAGCTTCTTTTTTCATAAGCGTTAATTTCTGCTGTCCGTAATGTAGTTCTGGACGTTCTGGGAAAAATGTTACTCCATGAAAATGAACTTTTCGTTCTGCAGTAGCTCCGATTGATAATTCCCCATACGAACGGCGAATTTGACTTTTCACTTTTGCAACGATGACATCATAGTAAAAAGGTTTGGTTACAAAGTCATCTCCGCCATACTCCATTGCCATCACCTGATCCAATTCCCCTATTCGAGCAGAAATAAAAATAATGGGACAAGATGAAATTCTTCGTATCTGTTTGCACCAATAATATCCATCAAATTTAGGTAGGTTCACATCCAACAACACTAGATGAGGCATGACTTGCTCAAAGGCTTGATCTATGGCATCAAACTGTTGTGTCACAACGGGTTCGTATCCGTATTTATCCAAATGATTGGATAAAAGCTCGGCAATTTGCTGATCATCTTCTACAATGAGAATCCGGTACATTAATCCTCCCTCTGCACACTTGGGTCATTTTGAATCCATAATAATTGCTGGTTATTCATTACCATTATAGATGAAAATCAGCAGGATACATCTGTATATAAAGACAATATCTATATTTAATTAAATTCAATCTATATCTGTTAAGTAGATTAGCTTTTTTCGAACGATAGCCTTCACAAAATGTGTTAAACTGTTAAAACTGAACATTCATGAATAACATCTTGGGGGCAAGTGATGAAAACATCGATATTACCGACCATATTTGGCGGAATCATAACAATTGTTATCTTTTTTCTGGATTTCTTAGCATTTGATCTTATCGATAAATTTCTCCTGTTTGCGGCTTTCGTTATTGTACCTCTTGTCATTTTACTTTTGAACGGTGATGAAAGGAATAAACATCAACGGATTATTTATAAGGCTATAAAGCTGCTCCATTTTCCCACAGCGCTCCTAACCTTAGCCTCTATAATGAGTAGCAAGACGTGGGAGCTAGGTGACACAGCAATTCCAGGAACACTCTCCTTAGGGTGGCTACTCTTCACATTGCTACTCTGCATTTATGGCATAACCATTATTGTTAATCACAAGGGCAGAGTTGGGGAGATAGCAATCGGTGCGGGGCTCGTTTACTTTTTTATCGGAGGCATTTGGTTCGCCCTGTATCAGTATGAGATTCATATTTACCAAGTTGCTCCTGCAACACATGCTCTAAATTCGGTCCACTTTCACTTCTCATCTGCAATCGTTCCGATTTTTATAGGTATGCTCGGACGGATCATGGCGAAAAAAAGCTGGTATCCGTGGATCGTCGCCATCGATATTATTGGACCTATTCTGATCGCTGTCGGCATTATTTTCTCAAAGCCGATTGAGTACATTGGTGTTACTTTGTTCGCCTGTAACATTGCGATTTACACCACTTATTTGCTTACTTACTTAAGGAAAAGTTCTTTACGCAACAAGTCATCCTTGTTTTTAGTCATTTCTTGCTTATCCTTCTACACGATTGTCGTTATATCCATTTGTTATCCGTTACTAAAAAGACTCTTTTCCTTAACCATACTCGATTTCATCCCGATTTACGGATCGCTACACGCTTTTGGTTTTGTTTTATGCGGACTGATCGGGTGGGTGTATATGGTGAACTCTCTTAAGAAAAACACTTACTAACGGACATAGATGTCGATCTGCTAAGTTCCTTTATCCTATCGTTAAGAAATCTAGAACATAGAGCAACATGAGTGATTATCACTACATGTTGCTCGTTCTCCCGTAATTCGTTAAACAGCGAAGGAGCCCCATCGATTGGCGCTCCCTAAAGTTAATACATAAATTGATTCTAGTATTCTGTTATCTCAATGAATTCCTTATACTTTTTCTTTATCTGAAATAGAAAACAATACTATAACAAAATCATCCTATATTTTCTTAACCTTAGGAAGTTTAGTTTGCGTCACTTGTGGTACGTTTCGCCGTATCATAAGTGACGCAAATTCTGTTAGATAACTTTATAGCATATTTATGTTACTAACCAAATCTTAGATTCATCGCTATCAGTAATTTTCAGCTTTTTTATATTTATAGATCACTTTATCAATGAGTAAATCATGTGGCAACTCATACTTTGATTCATCATATACTTCTTCAATGCCACTAATTAAACAATCAAATTTATGAGTTAATAACCTGTAATGATTTTCGTGTGATAATAGCAACCCCTTTTCTATCCACACATTTTTGTCTTCAAAGTTTTGGCTCACTAAATACTTAGCGTAAAAATAGATCGCTTCTGTATAGTAATACCTAATCGGTTGTAAATCATTTATAGCAGCTTCATAGTAAGTCCGTTTTTTCTCAATATCACTCTCGATGAATCCGAGCATCAGTAGCTTTAACCCTGAGGTATACGAACTGGTTACAACTAATTTATTAACAGTTTTTTTATCCAACCCATATTGCTTAGCTTTTATATAATTGGTTTGCATAATCTCTGCATATTGCTTTTTATATAAAGATCCAATATATTCTTCTAACATTTCTTTGTCTAAAGAATTTGTATTATATTTTACTTCAAAATAATAAAAATCAATTTCTCTTTTGCCAGCAACTAAATCAATATATTTTTTATATTCTCCTGCATCAAACAATATACCTTCAAGCCCAGCGTAACTAATAAAATTACTTTCAATGAAAAACCTTCTTATATCACTAGTATTTCTATATCTATACACTGATATTGCACTATGTAGAATATACTTTTGTACAATATCGCTACTATCAAGCGAATACATACTTTCAATTGGTAATAGTTTCTGTAGTTGAACGTAAGCTTCCTCAAAATTACCTTCATAATATTTTGATTTAATAATAATGATATCTAACATCAAATCAGCTTTCTCAATATCATTGAAGTGCTCCTTTATATCTGGGAGCTTCATATAAAATCGCATAGATTGCTCAAGCGCTCTGAACAAAATATCCAAATAACTTATAAGGATTAATTTTTCATTCTTATCTTTATCAAATAATGTAATATAATCAAGACACTTTAAACAATTTTCAACATTCTGATCAAAGACATATAAGCCCTGAGCTGTATTTTGAGTATAAACTGTCTCAACTTTATGAACTACATAGTAGATAAACTCAAATACTTTCTTATAAAAACCAACTTTATCCTCGTTTGTTCTTTTCGGAAACTGGTGCCCCGCAAATCGACCGATAATTGATTGTAATTCAATAAATCCTTTGTTTATTTCAATTAGTGATTTATTTTCAAGTGAATTTATTTCTCTGTCCGTAATTCTCATGGCGCCCCACTTATTATTGCCTTGAAGAAAAAAAGTTTTTATATTGTTCATATGAATTCCATCAGGGAAGAAGGATAATATCTCAAATAATAGTTTCTCATTTGGTAAAAGCCTTTTGTATGAATACGATATTGATTGATAAAGCGATTTTGATCGTTCTATGTTAGTATCAGCCTTTTCTTCAAAAATATCATCGTACCCTTCCGCAGTAATACTAAAGAAATCGACTTCAAGCTCATTTCTCAATAGTTCCATATTTTTTGACTTTGGAATATTTCTGGTAATAATTTTAATAGCTAACGGATTATTATTCAATAACTTCCCTAGTATATCCTCTTTCAGTATTCTAGTGTCTTTATCACTTATATTTGATTTGTAATACTTATTAAATAATTGTAGCGCCTCCTCATTTGTTAAAGCCCTAAGTTCGTGTCTCTCTTCAAACTCTAGGTTCACCCATTCTCTTGATGTAATAACCATACTTGAATATTCACAAATAAATGTTAATAGATTCTTAATCAATTCAACATCCTCAATGTATAAGAGCGGCTCAAAATTATCTAACATAATCAATCCGTCTATCTTCATATTATTTTGTACAATATGTTCTCTAAGATTAATAGAACTATCAATATCAAAACACTGAGCTATCTTATACTCAAATGACTGATAGTTGTGTATGAACTCGCAGTCTATAAAGAAAATACCATCATGATAATAGCCTCTTTCAAAAAACTCAATTGCGATCTTCTTTACAATCGATGTTTTTCCAATACCACCAGAGCCCTTTATAGTAAGTATTTGGTTATTGTTGTTAATTATCTTTCTTGTAATGTCTTCTAAGTCAGTCCTTCTACCTACAAAATTTATCAAATTTTTCACATCGATATTTTCAGATAATTTCAACCGTGAATGATCATACAACATAGTAACTTTCGAACTACCCTTTTCGAAGGGGATTAGTGTAAACTTTTCATTATTTAATATTATTGATTGACTTATTGATTTTAAAGATTCCTTTTGAAATAACTTGAAAATAAAACTGCTTAAATCATCTCCCCATATAATACCTAATGGAATTGACACATTTTGTGTATCTAGGTTTGACTCCTTATCAATGAATATAAAAAATCCTTTTAAATGTTCAGACATCAAATTCTCTTCAATTTCTTGAAGAGTAATAAGCTTACTTTTAAAATATTCATCCTCAATTATTAATTTATCCTTTATTACCTGAGTGAAAACAAAAATATAATCGAATCCCTTTAAATCTCGAAGTGTATCAATTGAAAAGTGATAGCAATTGATCTGAACTTTATATTTAACAAAGTTTTTGATAATATTTTCAAATGAATAAATAATTTCTCTATCCAGTGGCGTAGTTATTAACACTGCTATCGAAATTAGTGGTTTTTCTAAAGTTTTAATTTCCCTATCTACTATTTCCAATGTAGTACTCGTTTGGATTAAATTCTCTTTAATCTCTATTAATTGTTGATTAATAGTTTTGTCAAGTTGACCCAAATTATCTGTATTAATTAGTTTTGTATCTATTATCTCTACAACTGAGGAAATATCAATTTCACTTTGATTTGTATCAATAGCCTTTGCCGTCTCGATTATAAGAGGTACTTTATATTGCCGTTCAAAATAACCTGATTCTCCAGCAACTTTATATAGTAATGTATCTGCTACAAAGTCTCCGTTATCTCTAGAAATTCTCAGACATGTACTCAATTTACAGATTTCTGTATTAAAATTGTATATAGCATATCTGCAGCTACCATTTTTCAGTCTGCCTAAACCATAATTAGTTTTCTCAGGATATCCTATACCAGTAACTAAACTCATAATATTTTTATCTGCATTACCAAAATATTCAATTTTTCCATCATGAATATGTCCATGTAAAATCACTTCAGTAGGAATACACCGTTTATCTGTTAAATATTCGATTAATACCTTCCTCTCTGTGGCTGAGAACCAATCTAGAGGATGGTGCATAAGAGTCAAGGTAAGGTCTGCCTTCTCCGTAATTAATATATTATTCTTCAAGCGTTCTAGCTGCCATCTATTAATCATTAGCGAACCGAAATCTTTTTCACCAAGTGTGCTCCAAGAGGAATTTATAAGAAGGAACTTAATTACTCCATTTGGAGTTTTTATCAATACTGCACCACTACCGAAATCCTCCTCAACAAAATCTGATCTTCCAGTTACCTCACACACAAATTTATTAAATTTTTTAAACCTAGGATAAATAGTTTCCCAATATTCTGTCAATTTATTTTCGTCGTTAAATGAATCCGCTTTAGAATTTGTTATTAGATGCTCAATCGCTTCTCTCCTTGGCACATCATGATTCCCAGGGACAAATATTATGTTATCCTTCCTAATCTCACATTTTTCTGATAATTCATTAAAAAAGTCTTTAGCAATTTCAAACGCTCTATCATCTCCTCCTTTATCGACAACATCCCCAGTCATTGCAATTGCATTTATTTTAATGTTTCTATTCTCACTAACCCTCTTTATATCATCAATAAGAGACTCCCTCAGTCTAGAAGCGCTAGGATCTTCAGATGAGCTAATATGTAAATCTGACAAATGTAAAACACCTAAGTTACCCAAAAAAAACCACTCCAATAACTAGAATATTTAAATTTATATTACTATGAAAATAATACCAATAAACTCTTTAGGAGTATACTAGTTTTTCTGTTAATACCTAACAATATGTTTTGATGCATTTATTATTTTCAAAATTTTTATGTAGATAAAAAAATCCTTTATAACAGATTCGAAAGGTTGCACCTGTCCATAATCCTCCGAACGTATTCTCGAAATAATGTTATCTTAATTTCTTCATTTGATAAGTGGATAATGCACTTTTTCATAAGAGAATCCACGATTGGACCTCCGTCAAGAAAGTGGGCACTGAAATAAGAGAAAACTTAAGACACCTCATCCATCATAAATTGTTGAGTGAATCGAACGGGAGATAGATAGCCGAGTGATCCGTGGATTCGTTTGCGATTGTAGAAAAACTTAATGTATCGGTAGATTTCCGTATAGGCTTGTTCACTTGTTTTAAATTTCTTGCAATAGTCAAGTTCTTTCTTGAGAATGCTGTGAAAGGACTCTATGCAGGCGTTGTCGTAACAATTGCCTCTGCGACTCATACTGGCGTTCATATCGTAAGAAGCGAGTTTGCTACGATACGCTTTGGAGGCGTATTGGATTCCGCAATCGGAGTGATGAATAAGACCTTTGCTTGGTGATTTTGGGGCTACCATATCGTCTCTCCGAATCATGGAAATGAAAGAGAATGCGTTCCTGAACAGCTTCTTTTCTTATTTGTTGTGAACTAGCCCCTCTTGAGCACCAAGCATGAAAACCACTCCGAGATACACCAAGCACGTCGCACATCCTCTTTACTGAAAACTCGGAGCGATGGTTTTCAATAAAAGCAAACGTTACAGCTTTGGTTTGCTGAAGATGTGCACCGCCTTTTCTACGATGGCTAATTGCCCTTCTACATCTGCAATATGACGCTCTTTTTCTTGTAGTTCACGATCTTTATCTCGTAAGAGCTGTTCCAACTCACGAACACGATCGATGCTTGCTGCAGGTTCACTTTCAAACTCCCTATACTTCCCCATCCATTGGTGTAGCCTGCTTATAGGAATGTTCAACTCCTCTGCGATATCCGTAACCGTTTTCGTCTGTTCCTGTACAAACCTTACTGCCTGACGCTTAAACTCTTCATTGTATCTTTGCCGTTGTTCACCCATCTGAACTCCCCCTCATTAAGTTAATTACTCAATTTCTCTTAACGAGTGTCCACTTTTTATTCTAGCTTCAATTCATCTATAGTTACTCAATGCTAAAGCAACGTGCATAAAAACATCATCTTTTATAAATCAATAAAGATGTTCTTCAACCATCCTAATTATTAATTCTATTTTTTTGGGGGTTTGAATCTATTCCTTTACATTTTAAAAATCTACTCAGACCCTCTGATCTAATTTTATGATGATCTCTTCCTCCGTTATCCTTTTTAATAATTTGATCTATCTCTTCAGTTACTTCTCTAAGGAAAAAGATTATAAAAATATAAATAGAAAATATGAGGTATTTGCCTTCCGCGATAAAATGATGGATTTTATAACTATTACTAGAAAGGACTTACAGGAGCAATTAAATCTTTAGTATTCAGATATACTTTTATTGGGATATAAGCTTTTATAGATATTAAATTACAACTATGGTTGCACATGTAAAGATATTACGATTAATTCATTTACCAAAAAGAACGCAATAATTCTACTGGAATCATTGCAAAGTAAAGGTTTATACATATAATAAAAGGATATGTATGGAATATTCAGTACATATTCCCGTAATTATTCATATTATACACCACGAAGGAGTCCGAAGATGAAAAAGCATTATTTAGCCCTACCTGTAGCTATTGCAATGGCACTATCCGTAAGCGCATCAGCGTATGCTGGTGCAACTAAACCGCTAGCTTCGCGAGGAGAGATCGTTCAAACCTTGTTGACGTCAGCAGATGCTTATAACTCTGATCTTCAAAAAGGAACTATTATTCAAGGGTATGAAAATGGAGATTTAAAAGAAAATGAACCAGTTAAAAAAAT
The DNA here is from genome assembly GCF_022180385.2 of Paenibacillus sp. L3-i20. Classification (GTDB taxonomy): domain Bacteria; phylum Bacillota; class Bacilli; order Paenibacillales; family Paenibacillaceae; genus Pristimantibacillus. Next base: position 1,791,179 of record NZ_BQME02000001.1, on the reverse strand, counting down.
TGAAGCTCTAGTTATGCTTAGTAGAGCATTCGGCGAGTTGCCTGAGCCAGTCGGAAACGATCTACGTGTTGGTACGTTTGGTGTGAAATTCACTGATATACCAGCTTGGGCTAAAGGCGATATCGATAAATTGCTGAAAGCAGGCGTTCTAGCGGGCAAACCTGATGGTACATTAGGTGCTAATGACACCATTACAATGTCCGATTTCCAAAAGATCATTTCCAGAGTATGGGCACTTGAAGGCTCCCATTTGAATGACGATTTTTATGAAGCAATTAATAAAAATTGGCTGAAAAAGTCTACGATCGCCCCAGGTGAGTTTTTCGGTGGTGATATCCCTGAGATACACAAACTTAATAACGATAAAATAACTGTAATGATAGATGCACTGGCAGGAAAGACGTATGCTGCAGGTACAAAAGAGCGTAAACTCGCTGATTTTTATGCAACGGCGTTAGATAGCGAAAGCAGAAACAAACAAGGGATCGAACCAATCAAAAAATATGTAACGGCGATTGATGGGGCTAAAACATTCGACGAGCTAGTTCAGGCTGACCTTGCCATCGAAAAAGATTTATCTTTTAGCACGCTGTTCAAGTTTACGATTATGGCTGATGCCAAAAACAGCAGTGATAATGTGTTGTATTATACAGGGTTTAAGACAGGATTAAGTAAATACAGCTATGCAACGGAAGATGCAAATGCGAAGGAATTATACATCGATCAAGTTACCAAACATCTCGTTCTGACAGGTGAGGAGAAATCAGCAGCCAAAGCTCTTTCTGAGAAAGTTTATGAGATGGAGAAGAGCCTCGCTGCCAGTTCGCTTGGGGACCATGAGCAAGGTGATGTGACTAAGTTCTACAACCCTTATACAATTGAACAATTTGACGACATGCTTAAAGAAGCCGATATGAAGCAGGCATTGGAATCGATGAAGCTCGACCATTCCAAAAAAGTGATTGTAACCGATGTGAAGCTAGCGCAAAAAGGCGCTGAGTTCATGAAAGACGATCATTTAGATGTACTTAAAGCTTACGCCAAAGCACAGCTACTCATGGAAACGGGCTGGCTCCTAACGGATGAAATTAGAAAAATATCAGATGATTTCTACGCTGGCTTATACGGTGTTGTCGGCACAAAAACCGATAAAGAAATTGCAATAAGTGCTACAAAGGGTGCACTCGGAGGATATGTGGAGCAAATGTTTGCTGAGAAACATTTCTCCGTAGAAGCCAAAAAAGATGTGGAGAAAATGGTAGAGAAATTAATTGCTACGTATGAAGAAAGAATCAAACAGCTTGATTGGATGTCTGAAGCGACCAAAGCTAAAGCTATCAATAAGCTGAAGAAGATGAACATTAAGGTCGGATATCCGGATAAGTGGGATACGACACTAGATCAGGTGGCAATCAAGTCATACGAGGAAGGCGGCTCTTTGCTCTCCAACTCCTATGCAGCTACTTCCGCTTATAGTGATGCAATGAAAGCTAGTATTGGAAAACCGATTGATAAAAATAATTGGTCGACTAGCGTCTATACCGTTAATGCTTTCTACAATACGGGTAATAACGACATGACGTTCCCTGCTGGTATTCTTCAAGCGCCTTTTTATGACATCAATGCCACGCCTGAAAAAAATCTCGGAGGCATCGGTACTTTGATTGGTCATGAAATCAGTCATGCATTCGATAATGAAGGAGCGGCATACGACGAGCATGGCAATGCGACTAACTGGTGGACGGACGAAGACTTTAAGAAATTCGAAGAGAAATGCCAGGAACTAATTGCATTCTACAATGGAATTGAAATCGTTCCGGGTGCGCACAACGACGGTCAGCTTACATTAAGCGAAAATGTGGCGGACTTAGCAGGAATGGCCGTTGCGCTACAAGTTGTAACTGGACTAGACAATCCAGATTACAAAGCGTTTTTTGAAAGCCATGCGATAACCAACAAGTACACGACAACAAAAGAGTTTGCTACGATTCTCAGCACGGGAAGCAACCATTCAGCCAACAAAGTCCGAGTGAATCGTACGGTTATGAACTTCGAGGAGTTTTATGAAGCTTATGGCATTAAGCATGGCGACGGCATGTATGTAGCACCTAAGGATCGCGTTTCGATCTGGTAAATATAGCTGTTGTGTAGTGGGGGTGTACCGAAAGTCATGAACCATGGCTTTTGGAACAGCCCCTTTTTTACGGAATCAGAAAATTAACAATTTTCACTACTCCTGAACTCTTTAAATGAACCCCCGTCGATGCTACATTATTATGATTTCGCAGTCGTTCTCTCAGTTCCGGCATGTTTCTCCCGACTGTTTTTGCTGAATGCCCTTATAGCGAGATAACACAAGAATCCAAGTGGACCAAACATGAGGATGGAGAACAACAGAATCGACTGTATCGGCAGTGCAACATAACGATGAGCCATATTATCACGGTACACGTAATGTCCGACCGCTTGGTCGAAGCAGAGTATATGAATCCACACAAGTAGAGCAAATTCAGGATTTGATAAAAGACGGATTACCCCTTCAGCAGAGCCGAAATCGTTTACGAAACCGAAGCCAGCCTCCACTATGACAGTAATGATTCCGATAGTATACAGCAATGCAAGATATATCGGGAAGACGGCCGTATTGGCCAGAAACTGTGTGAACCGCCACTTAGGCAACAAAATTAGGAGCAACCAGCTCAGTATCGCAATTCCAGTAGTAGAAAATAATGCTGCGATCATCATGAAAGCCCCCTATCTTTACCCTTGGAAGGTTTGAAAAGCGATTCTCCGCTCAGAAATTTGCGGGCAGATACCGCTGCGACAGAAAGCCATGCGAGCAGCATAACGAGGGATAGAATGGGGAGTAGTGTCAGTTCAAACAAAGTACGACCAAGAACCGTTTGGATAGCGACGAAAAGAATTGCCAATGTCCAAGAAATGCTGCCAATGTGAACCCACCTATGAGTAATCTTGGCGTCCATGTTTGACCGCATAAGAAGCCATCCAAGCAGTGGAAGTGCTTGCAGAGCGTGGAAACCTAAACCATGAAGGACGATTAAATTACCGGCATCCCCTGTATAGCGACTTTGCAGCGCAATCATCCATATACCTCCGGCAAAAGCCGCCATCGTCGACACAAATGCATAGCGGATACTCAGCACCAACGGTTTGAGTGCTTCATATCCACGTCTTCTGAAAAAAGAGATCGCAAGCAACACAGTGGCGATGATAAGCACAAATGATTCCAAACCGAATAAAGCGCCAAATATCGTATCTGCGGTCGTGCCGACTTCCGAAAATCGCGGATTAATACCACGAAAATGCTGAATCGTCTCCACCGCGTACGCGTAAAGTGCACTTTGAATAAACAGCCACCTAATAATTGCCCGGTTGCGAGAACTTAGGTTCGCCAAAGGCATAATTGCAGCAATAGACAAGGCGAACAATCCAAGTGCAGCATCGAAAGAAAACACGCTTTCTATATTCCCTTCCGGCAGAATAGTTGCACCATTGAATCCGATATAAAGAGCACTAATTGCAGCTAGCACTAAGCCTAATAAGCCTACCATGACAAGTAAACGTTCTCCCGCAAATAACTTCCCGACCATGTACCTAACAGTATTATGGTTCACTCCAGTCATTCTTGATCAATCCTTTCTTAATCGGGATGGACAGATTTATTTATCAATAAATAAATAAATTTCGAAATATATAGGCGACATTTTGCCGCCTTCTACATTTCCTTAAACAACTGCTTATTTGTAATACTTAAGCTGGGGCAAATTCAACACTTCCGACAACGTAATAAGCATACCCGTTCCGATGAATTTGCTTGCTGCTGCTTCCGGATTCGGAATATGAGCTTCATTGAACTTGGTAGTTATAGCCTTGTGAATAAGCTGAAAATTGTTACTGACATGCTCCCTAATGACAGGTTCAGCAATGGTGTACGACTGCATAAGGAGTAAAATTTCGTCACGATGTACGTTCATAATCGACGAAAACGCCTTACCCATCGTCACCCCCAGCTGATCAGCTGGCGCTTCAATTCCCTCGAATGTCTCACGAACACGTTGCGTTGCCCGGTCAACGACCGCTTTGAACAATTCTTCCTTACTAGCAAAAAAGTGAAACACATAAGGTTGCGTTACGCCTGCCGCCTTCGCTACCAAAGCCGTCGTCGCTTTGTAATATCCCTGTTCCGCGAATATCCCCACTGCTTTATCGATAATCTGTTCTTTCCGATCCTCGCGGACGACCACTCTCTTCACCCCCTCTCAATTTATTTATTAGTCAATAAATAAATTATTCCTCTTATTAACAAAGTTGTCAAGATGAAAGTAACCAGTGGGATTTAGGGACAGTGAATCGGAGAATTAGAGTTCTTTAATCAAGAGTGTTTTTTTATTCCAAAAAAATAGAAATATAACTTAAACTATCCTCAATGGGAGGAGGTGAAATAATGAACAAGTTTAAAAGATTGCTTTTACCAGTGACAATCGTTTTTGCCATGTCTGCTGCCGTTCCCTCTGTTTCAGCAGCGCCAGGGCAATGGGATTACATTGGCGAAGAATCTGTTAAAAAGTATGGAAACACCTGGGATTCTGGCGGAGGCAACTGGAAGGTATCAAGTGACCGATACAATACAGTCTGCGTAAACTTTGAGCTTTGGGAATATGATCCCTATGATCCAAACGACTATATCGGAAAGGGCACTATCTGCCCTGGCCAGAGTAAAGTATTTAATGTTAGCGGATTTACTGACGGTGGTGGCCAAGCCGAACTTTTCGTGAAAAAAACGAGTTATACAAGTACTCTTACAAGACTGATTTATCACGACTGATCAAAGACAAGCCGTTGCTTGAAATCAGAGCGGCAGTCCTAACATTTTAATGTTCCTTTCAGGGCTGCCGCTCCCTTCCCTTGCACTTTCTAACACCGCACATGCTTACGTTTAAAGCCTACTTTGCCTTTTTCCACTACCTTATTTATATTAACGGAAGCATTTATAAACTTGCTTTTTGCAGTACCTTGATGAACCTCTACAGGTCCTACTTCCGTCGCAACTGCGACTGCCTTATCATGAAGCGGCAGATAGGATGTCGCTACTGTATACATAAAATTGTTCATGGAGTATTTCGTCCGATCAGGAGCATCGTGAATCGTATTTTTTACAAGTTCCAACATATCAGCCATTTTCTCTTCAGAAAATTCCTTGTCTGGACGATTACCAAGAAGCCAGCAATAACAGCTCCAGCCTGCCGACATTTTCAGATCTATATCACTTGCAATCCATTTTTCAGCCACTTCTTGTGCAATATCAGATTCTGACAAAGTTACTGCCACCACGAAATCTGACAGCATATAAAAATAAGCTCCATCGATCCAACGCTCAAAATCCGCTTTAGACATTGCTTTCGGATCAGCAATAACACCGGCGAAATACATAGCGTCGTAATTGCCTGTGGCATAAAGTTGCTCAGCCAATGGTTGATTGAGCTTTATTTTTCTTAAAATGGGCTTCATCTCGCCTGTAGCCACACCAAAAAGCGGTTCGTGCGCGCCATTGGACAAATATATCTTCTTAGTACGTTCCTTGCCGAGAGATTCAAGTTCTTGCATAACTGCTTCTAGATCCATTATTCGCACTCCCTTTCGATTGCTTGTCCTTATAGATAAGCCTTCTTTACATGAATATATCATAAAACGGCCTTAATCCTAAAACCAGGATCAAGACCGTCTCATTTTAATCTTATATGATCTAAGGAAGTATTGAAGATAGCTCACTTGTTGCACTTGAGGCTCGATAGGCACTTGGCTAGTAACAATATTCTGACATAGAAAGTCGGATCTTCGTCTTCCCTTCGGAAAATATAATTAAAAGGACCTACTTTTTATGTGTCGTACGAACTATCTTTCAAATTGCTGAAATTATTCCTTTATTGCTACTTTAATTTCTTAAATGAATAGAAGTATTTAATTCATGATATAAGATAACGGATAAAAACCTTCTAATACAAAATTACATGTATTTATAAATTTTTGATTTTTAAAAAATGTGGTTTTCATGCAAATTTATTCAATTTAATTTTTATTCGATAATAATCGACAATTTCTTTCATAATCATACAGTTTCTCCCTCTTCCTTTCGACTCAAACATATTGTACCATTATATTTGTAATCTACTGGCATCAATGTAATCTAGTGGAATAAGAACAGAATTCCACTCTCCTAAAGGGGGCGAACTATGAACAAAATTATTCGAATGTCCAAGCTTCTTCATCCCAAAACAGGCAAAGCGGTCATGCTTCCAATTGACCATGGGACGACCTTAGGTCCTATAAGAGGACTGCGAAACATCCCGGATCTCGTCGAACAAGCATGTGAAAACCAAGTTCAAGCAATTATCGGCCACAAAGGTACTTTGTACTGGGCACTACGTTCGAGCTTGTCAGCCCCGCCTACCGAATTTATTCTCCACATGTCGGCTTCTACCTCAATGGGCAAGGACCAAACCTTCAAGCAAATGGTCTCCAGTATGGATCATGCGCTTTCACTTGGAGTCACTGCGGTTTCCGTTCACATCAATTTCGGTGTGTCAGAAGAATCCGCCATGCTTAGGGAATTCGGACAGCTCTCCGACCAAGCTTACAAATGGGGAATGCCGCTGCTCGCTATGGTGAACGTGCATGGTGAGGGAACCCGGCGCGCAGGCCATATTGCCCATGCCGTAAGAGTGGTAGGCGAAATGGGCGCAGATTTGGTCAAAGTTGAATATCCCGGAGATCAAAGCGCTCTGTTGGATGTTTTAGGTTCCTTCCCCATCCCAGTTCTCATCGCCGGAGGAAGTTCCACTACCGACAAACTGAAATGGTTTGAGGAAATCCATACGGCCATGTTAGCCGGCGCCAAGGGAATATGCCCGGGAAGAAATGTGTTCGAGGATGAAAATCCATCAAAAATGCTTCAGGCTATAAATATGCTGATTCATGAGCTGAAAAGGCCTGCCGAAGTGTTCGAGATGTATGAATCCAAAATCAGCTTAGCAGTAAATTAATACTATTCAGGAGGCTAACATGAATTCTATCGTCAGCACAAAGCCACTGCATACTCGGGTAATGGAAGCAGTTCTGCAAGGAGACAAGACCCATATTCAATCCCTATCTTCCTTTTTCGATGAATGGGATGATCGTCGCACCACGATCGAATATGTATCTCGAGAAGAGATAGAAAATTATCAGTTGCATGCTCTAAATTTGACTCTTGAGTATGTTTGGAACAACAACGCTTTTTATAGAGAACAGTTGACTCAAGCAGGATTCAACAAGCCTCAGATTGATACCTTACAGGATTTTAACCGAGTTCCGTTCTTACTCAAAGAATCTCTCAAAGGTGATAAGGACAAATTGCTCTGCTGCGACAGAAAAAAAATCGGACAAGTACATACGACTTCGGGCACAACGGGACGTCCGCTGTACATTTCATATACTTTGGCCGATCACTATATCCATGACGGTATTCCGAAGTACACTACCTTGTTTGACGATAGTGAAGACGATGTTGTCGGTATTGCTTTACCCTACGAATTTTCCCAACCAGGCTTAGGATTTCAGCGCTTGTACCAGTTCGTTTTCGGAGCTACTATTCTCTCTTTGGGTAAGGGAGGATACCTCTCTACTACGGATAGAACCATAGACATCATGAAAGAATTCAACTCGACAATTCTTGTCACGACCCCATCCTATGCCTCCATTTTGGCTGAAGAATGCGAGAGACTTGGCGTTCGACTCGGCGAAGATATCCGCCTGAAGAAAATGCTTATAACTGGTGAAGGTTGTTCCCCTCAATTCCGCAAACGACTTGAGGACTGGTGGAAATGCCCCGTACACTTCGTTTATGGATCAACGGAATGCGGAGTAGTCGGTGTAGAGTGCTCTGGACATCACGGTTATCACATTATGGAAGGGCATGTCAAGGTTGAGGTAGTCGATATTGAGTCTGGTGAACCTGTCGAATACGAGGAAATAGGCGAGATCGTCATTACGTCACTAGTAAGGGAAGGAATGCCTTTCATCCGTTACCGAACCGGCGACATTGGGTTTTTGAAAAAATCGGATTGCTCGCTTGGTATTCAGTTGGATACCCTGCACATTAGAGGAAGAATGGAAGGTCAGCTGAAGATTGACGGTACTCCAATATCACCATTTCTACTTGAGCATTTCTTAATGGAAGTGCCTGATATATCAATGTGGTATCACTTCGTACTGGATGCGGAAGGTATAACAATTGAAGTAGAGCCGTTTAAGACGGAATTGACGGAGAAAGAAATTATTCATAAAGTTCAGAGCCATATGAAGCAAAAAATCGGTATTGATTTCCGTGTGGAAATTAACACTCAGCTACCTCGTACATATGGAAAAGTAAATCGCATTATTAGAAAACAGGATTAATGATTCCTTTGAATAAGGAGGACTTGGAATGGTTATCGATGGACATGCCCATGTTTCCTCATCCAGCTTTTCCAGCCCTGAGGCACTTATGGAACAACTGAAAGCTGCTCAGGTGGACAAAGCCGTAATCGTTCCGGGAGGAATGCTGGATGTAAGAAAAATGAGTAGCTATGTTACGGGTAAGAGCAAGCCAGAAAGTACAGAACCATGCAATGATTTTATTCTAGAGACAATTCGCAAGTACCCGGACGTATTTTACGGCTTTTACTGCGTAAATCCGAATCAGCCTATCAACCGAGTATTGGAGGAGGTAGAGCAGGCTAGCCGTAATGGCTTCAAGGGTTTAAAGCTCTCTCCCATGGTTCATCAAATTTCATTTCTTGGGCAGGTATCCAAAGAACTGGCTGCTTTATGCGGAGAACTAAATCTGCCTTTCTACACACATGTCGTCGTCTTTCCCGGCGCCAATACATCGGCTTTGGGCATGTTGGCTAAGGAATTCCCAAAAACGAATTTTGTATTTGGACATATGGGCTTCGGCCCCTTAGACAACGAAGCAATTGAACTATCAGCCACAACGAACAACCTATTTCTGGAAACTTCCACAGCTACGCCGCTAGCTTTGCGAATGGCCGTAGAGCAAGCTGGCCCTGACAAAATGTTTTACGGCTCGGAATTTCCTCTGTCCGATCCAGTCATCGAAAAATTAAAAATTGAACGGCTTTCGATATCCTCCAACGACAAAGAAAAAATCTTATCTGGCACTTTATCCAGCTTGCTAGGATTATGAAATGTGAAGAGGAGGCCCGAGCATGTTGAAAAATGGAGCTCAAACTGTCCGTCCCAGAAATATGGAAAAGTACATGCAATGGTTCTCCGATCTGGATCAGCAAGGCAAATCAGTTGAAACTTTGAACAGAAGTGTAATGGAAAGTTATCAATTAGATATTCTTAATCATTTGATAGAGTATGTGTTTTCTTGCAATGATTTCTATTTTCAAAGATTAGCGGATTCTGGGTATAGCGGAGAAACTATCAATTGGGAGGGCTTCAAGACCATTCCCTTTGTTACAAAGGATGACTTGAGGGACAATTTCCGATCAGTAATCTGCAACGCACAATTGGCTCAATTGTACTGCTCAACAGGCACAACGGGGGGAAAACCGATCTATGTGGGTCATACCTTGAGGGAAATGTTCGATTACTACATAGCTCCTCAACATCCCTCGTTATTCGGTCATATCCGGAACACGATTGTTGCGAATTGCTTACCGTATGAAATGAGTTCTTCCGCTATGTCGTTTCACTCTGAGTTCCAGCATATGCTCCAGTGCACAGTGCTCCCACTTGGTAAAGGAGGAGCTTACTCTTCCCCCGAAAAGGCTTTGGAATTTATGATGACCATACAACCTTCCATACTAGTCACTACCCCATCCTATGCTATTTCCTTATTTGAAACTGCTCTTCGGATGGGCATCAATCCTTCAAGTGATCTTCAAATTGCGACGGTGCTGTTAACGGGGGAAGGTGTCTCACATGCACTCCGACAAAAGATTGAAAAATACTGGAACGCAAATGCCACTATCATTTATGGATCTCTGGAGACCATGTTGCTCGGAATTGAATGCATACACCAAAACGGCTTTCATGTTCCTGAAGGCCACGTTCATATGGAGATTATCGACCCCTTAAACGGTCGAACACTTGGTCCGGGGCATACCGGGGAGATTGTCATTACGACTTTGCTGCGGGAAGGCATGCCTTTAATCCGTTATCGAACTGGAGATTTAGGCTACATGGAATACGGGCTTTGCAAATGCGGAGTATCACTTCCCAAAGTTCATTTAAGAGGACGAAGCAACGATCAAATCAAATTGAAGTTCGGAAGTTACTCTCCATTTTATTTGGAAGATCTTCTAATGAGCATTGCTGGAACGGGAAATAACTATCGTTTCTTAACACGAGGCCATGAGTTGACCATCGAGTTACTGAAAGAAAAAGAATCAGTAGATGAAGAATCATTAATCCAAACTATCGTTAACCGCTTCGAATATTTCTTAAATCAGAGAGTAACCGTCAAAATCGTTGAAGCGATTCCTACCGTTCCGGGGAAAGTAGTACGGGTATGGAAGGAAACGGAATAAAATACACATGGATAAAGAGGGTACGTGAGCGATGAATAACAAAAAGGTCTGGTATGATGCAAGAACAGTTATCGACAACAATTTTGGAGACTGCATTGCGCTGGTGAATCAGCAAAGCTGCTTCCATGCCGTTTTGCTTAATCCTCACCAGGTGGAGAAATATCCGATTTCCGAGCGCCTTACAACTGCTGTCATGATTAAAGAAATCGATGAAATAGAGCAATTGGACGAACAAGTAAAAATGAAATGTATTTGGATATCAGAAAACCTATCCATACTCGAAACTATAAAAAGGATGGGTCTAAAGACCGGATGGTATGTAAAAATTAATGATCAAGAAACGATGAATAAAGCTTGCGATATGGGCAAGGACAATCCGTATCTGATTCTTGAATTCAAGGACGACACCAATATACCGCTCGAACTTGTCTTAGCCAAATTACAACGGGAAAATGTTGAAATACTCAAGCAGGTTCGTAACGCGGAGAACGGCCGTATTTCTTCCGATGTCATGGAAAGTGGATCAGATGGAGTGTTGCTTGCAAGTGAATCGATTGGAGAAATTGTATCTATGAATGAGATCGTGTCAAAGAGCCGTCTGGAAAAGCTCGAAATTGTAAAGGCAACAGTCAAAAAAGTCACACATATCGGAGCCGGCGAAAGGGCTTGTATCGATACGACCAGCTTACTTACGGAAAAGGAAAGCATGGTAATAGGATCGACATCGTCAGGAGGTCTGCTGGTATGTAGTGAAACTCACTATTTACCTTATATGAATACTCGACCATTCCGAGTTAATGCTGGAGCTGTTCACTCCTATGTATGGTGCCCAGGAGGGATGACGGAATATATTACAGACATGAAGGTTGGTACGCAAGTGCTCGCGGTTGACTATGATGGCAATGCTCGCACTGTGAACGTCGGACGAATGAAGATAGAGGTTAGACCATTGTTGCTAATTGAAGCGGAGTACGAAGGGCAAACAATTAACACAATCGTGCAGGACGACTGGCATATCCGCATATTTGATGGTGATCGCCAGCCAAAAAGCGCCACCACCTTCCAAGAAGGCGACTCTATTCTCGCTTATGTATGTGAACCAGGCAGGCATGTCGGCGTTAAAATTACGGAAACCATTACCGAACGTTGAATAGATCCTATCAACATCGGCAAGGAGAATATGGAATGATAGCTAACGAATACAGCGAAATTCATAGCAACCGGTTCCGACATCTCATGAAAAGAATTACGAATTCACCACTCTATCGAAACAAACTATGTGACATAGATCTGGAAGATATGACCCTTGAAGACATTCGCCGTCTACCTGTTACGACTAAAAGTGAACTCCGCGAAGCTGGGCAGTGGGGGATATTGGCTGCGAGTAAGGAAGAGATCGCTCAATATCATGAATCATCGGGTTCCTCAGGCATTCCAAGCATTGCATGGTTTACCCGAAATGACCTTGTCCAAGGCGGTTCGCAGCTTCGCCGTACGGGTAGTGGCTTGACTTCTCACGATTTGGTATTGAATCGATTCCCCTATGCGCTTGCTTTGCCCGCTTTTCTAATTCAGGAAGCGGCTTGGCAGGCAGGCGCAGGTATCGTTCCTTCAAGTAGTCGGAACACTATTACTCATTATCCGAAGGTACTTGAACTGATCGGACAGCTGGAATGCACAATAATCGCCGGGCTTCCGCGTGAAATGGAACTTCTTGCTGAGACGGCGAGACTTCTGGGATTCGATTGCGCCCAAGCCTTCCCTAATCTGCGCGCTATTTGGGTAGCCGGGGAGCTCTTCGCCGATGCGCGCAAGCGACATGTTGAGAAATTATGGGGAGTGCCCGTCTATAACTTCTTCGGATCCACGGAAACAGGAAATATTGCGACAATGTGCTCCCATGGTCGCTTGCATATCTCGGAGGAAGATTTCTATCTTGAATTGTTGGAGCTGAATTCGACCAATCCTATTAATCATTCCGAAATCGGCCAACTGTTAGTTACCACATTATCCCACGAGGGCTCTCCATTACTGCGTTATGTGAACGAAGATCTCGTCACCTTTAATGCTGAAGCTTGCTTGTGCGGTCATACTGGGAGAGTTCTGACTCACCATGGACGGGTCAAAGATATGATTCAAATTGATGACACTCGTTTGACCGCCAAAGACATTCACGAGGGTATATATTCCCTAACGAATGTTCCAGCTGCATGGAATTGCCGCCAACTCGGGGGTGGGCTTGAGATTCATATGGACATGTCGGATTCCTCTTGGAACAAGAAGGAGACGGAAGAACATCTTGCATCTTCTTGGGGATTAGGAGTAAGCGTTGTCGATCAGACAGGTATGCTATTAGATCGGACGCGGCTAGTGCAGCGGGATTCTAGCCTCAAACCTGTTTATATTATTTGAAATATTCACGTTCATTTGGGAGGGAGCGCGCAAGTGATAACGTTAAGATGCGAGAACCTGATCAAAAGCTTTAATCATACAATGGTCGTAAACGGCATCAGCTTTTCTCTCGAAAAAGGAGAAATATTTGGGTTGCTTGGGCCGAATGGAGCAGGGAAAAGCACGACAATTTCCATGCTTAGCTGCCAAATTCGTCCCACGAGCGGTCAAATTTTTATTTCTGGCGATGACATTCAAGAGAATGAAAAAGTAATCAAAGGGAAGATTGGCGTCGTACCTCAAGAAATTGCCCTGTATGACGGACTTAATGCTTACGAGAATCTACACTTCTTCGGATCTCTCTACTCTATGAGCAAACCGCGATTAACCCAAAAGGTAAAGGAAGTGCTAGAGCGCGTCGGATTAACCGAGCGGGCCAAGGAACCAGTCCGCAACTACTCGGGAGGAATGAAGCGACGACTAAATATAGCTGCCTCTATTCTACATGACCCTGAGGTGCTGTTCATGGACGAACCAACCGTGGGCATCGATCCCCAATCAAGAAACCATATCTACGAATTGATTCGGCAGATGAGTAATGAGGGCATGACCATTCTCTATACAACGCACTACATGGAAGAGGTAAATCTGCTATGTGATCGTGCAGCTATTATGGACAGTGGCCGTATTCTCGTGATGGATTCAATTAAGCAACTTGTATCGCAAGTTTATGATGGATTGTTGTCCTTCGAGCTCGAAGGTGATCAAGATCGTTTCGATACGGTGTTGCAGAAACTTCGTAATTTGAGTGACATTGCTGAAGCAGATTTGGACAAACAAGTGGTGACCATGTTAGTAAAGGATTCCAAAAATGCGCTTAAAAAGATATTAGATTGTCTTGAAGAACATCAATGTAAAATGGTTCAGCTAAATATTCTCCCGCCTACTTTGGAAACATTGTTTCTGAAGCTAACGGGGAAAAAACTTAGAGAATAGGAGGGCGAACGTGGTTTTATTCTCATTGGTTAAGAAGGACTTGCGACTGCTGTTCAAAGACCGTGGGGCTCTTGTTGTTCTCTTCCTGCTCCCTATTATGTTCATCAGCGTAATGAGCTTCGCACTAAAACCTATGTACGAGGATGATTCCGAGAAGGTCTTTGAAGTTCTGGTGATGGACAATGACATCTCGAAGGAATCTCAAGCATTGGTGCAACAGTTGCAGCTTAACGGTACGTTATCCATACTGACCGAAGTCGAAGGAAAAAAACTGACAGAGGAAGTTTTGGCGAAACGTGTACAAGATGGAGACTATCCTATAGGCTTCATCATTCCAGCAGGATTCGCCGCAAGCTTGCATGAGGGCAAGAACATCGCTCTTGCGGCATATCAGGACCAAGCGCAAAGTAGCGTAGTTGATATAATCGGACAAGCCCTTAAGGGGGCAATCTCCTCTTACTCGCTATCTTTCAGGGCAGCAAATGCTGCTCCCGACAAAAAGGAAATATTCATGCAAATACAGCAGGATATGTCCAAACCAATAGTAGCGCTCGATTTAACCGCATCAACCAACGGAATAGAAGCACCCAAACCAAATGCCTTAACACAGAATGTCCCCGGATATACAGTTATGTTTGCATTTTTTATCGTGATGTTTGCCGGACGTTCGTTCATTCAGGAGAAAAATGAAGGTACCTTCAGAAGGATACTAAGCTCGCCGATAAGCAGAACAACACTGTTTGTTGGCAAAATGATTCCTAATTTTCTCTTGGGACTGATTCAGGTGCTTTTGTTGTTTACCATAGGTTATGTAGTATTTGGTATGCAGCTAGGTTCGTCAATAGGAGGACTCATCTTCGTTTCGATTGCACTCGTATGGGCGAGTACTTGTATGGCTATGATGATTGCAGCTTTATTTAAGACTGAGGCTCAAATCTCCGGAGCATCCGTCATGATCATTCTCACATTGGCTGCACTCGGAGGTACAATGGTTCCCTTGTTTGTAATGCCCGATGTAATGCAAACAATTGCACTGATCACCCCCCATGCATGGGCATTAACTGGATATCAGGATGTGTTGGTAAGGGGGCTGGGAATCGAGGCTGTATGGCCTAATGTGCTGGCGTTACTGGGGTTTGGAGCTGCATTTTTAACAATAGGCATATGGAGAAACCGATTTAATTGATTGTTAACAAGGAGGTATGACATTATGGGGGATTTCGATCAAGCGCCCCGCGACTCCGTATCCGCATTGATCTTTGAGCTGGTTATGGTTTCTGATGGCAGAACAACTGATCTGTTGGAGACCATAGTCAATGACTCCTTGACTCCAATGATCATACGGCAGGAAGTTATGCAGCCGAGCATTGCGGACCTCAATATGATTTATAGAGAGTCCGTTCTTCTCGATTCATTCGGCACTGCCATTTCACATAATTTCGTATTCCTGAAGCCAGAGTTCATGCCTAAGGATTTGCTGGATGAACTGCTGCAAGAAAATAAACCGATAGGTAAAATCATAAAAAAGCTGAACGTATTTAGCCGAAGGACAGTTAAATCTTCCGGTTGGCGGTCGCCAGACGAAACAATTAACCTGAAGGGTACGCCTGTGGATACACAATTTTCTAAACAAAGCACCATGGTTCCCTATAAGACCTACTCGGTTCATTTCTCCGGTTATGAAGAATCAGGCATGGAATTGCTGGAGTACTTCAACCCCAAATTGGTAGAGTGCTATCTTCGCTCCAGAGACATGAGTTTGACTGAGTTGGAGAAGGTACGATGAGCAACCGTGCAGGTAATGCCAATAGCTTGTTAAACTTCACCTTCATCATGTTTCTCATCTTTGTCACGATAGGAAGCCTTTTGGCGGATATAAGATGGGGGGCAATGCTTGTCCTTGTACTGTCCGTCTCTGTTTTCGTCGTACCTCGTCGGTTCAAATCCATACTAGGCACAATTGCAGTAATATCAGCAGGTAATCTAGCGATGGTTGTTGGATATGAAAGCACTATATTAGAAAACTTCGGCCTTTCCCATGAGATGGTGCTAATACTAAATCGCCTCTACCTTCTTGTCTATGTGCTTGGCATGATTCTACTTATTGCAGGACTAAAAGAAAAGCTACCCCGCCCAGCGGTAGGCAATTTCCGGGCCATTATTAAGCTGCCATTTATTTGGTATGGTGATAACGTCCCGGTGTGGAAGTTCGTACTAATCGCCTCCTCGGCTAATATTATTGTCTTTCTCGCATTTATCGATTATTCAATCTTTATATCCGGCAATATCATGAAAGTCGTGATGTATTCCTTTTTGTTTGCTTTTGTGAACTCCGTTCTTGAAGAAACTGTTTGGCGCGGACTCATCATGCCGAGATATATCAAATTTTTTGGTGAAAAAACTGGACTTATCGTAATTAGTACGATTTTTGGCTTGTACCATTACTCCTTCGGCTTGCCATGGCTCGTATGTTTGGCGTATGCCGCAGGAGGAATGTATATGGGTGCATTGGTAATAAGAAGCGGTGGTTTACTGCCGATTCTAATTTTTCATTTTGTTTTGAACTTTTGGATGTTTTTTAGCTTTATTCATCGTCAATTTTTACCTTAGGAGGGTTATATACGTTGAACAAACCGAAGCATGTAGGAATTGTCGGGGTAACGGCCGTAGGAGCATCGCTCTGTTATAAACAAATTGCCGTAGAGTCAATGAATATGCACGGAATCCATCCGCAGATCTCCGTACATAATCATTCCTACTCTGACTATAATGTCGCGGACTTCGATATACTGGTCCATAATTTATTGGATTCAATTGGGAGAGTTCATGCCTCAGGGGCTGAATTTGCCGTTATTGCAGCCAATACTGTCCATTATGCATATGGAAAAGTCCTTGAGAAATCCCCCATCCCCTTATTAAATATTATTGATTTAACAGTCGAAGAATGCATCCTTCAGGGGAGAAAAAAACTTACTGTCTTTGGAACTTTCACCACCACGGAGTACGGCATATATAACGATGCATTCGATAAATTTGGCATCGATATCATCGAACCCACTACCGAACAGAATGAAAAAATTGATCATATTATTGCGAGTGAGTTGCTAAACGGTTTTGTCAGCAATGTATCCCAAGAGTATTTATTATCCGTCATTCGTGAGGTTAAGCAGCAGGGAAGTGAAGCTATTCTGCTAGGTTGTACCGAATTATCGATCGCACTCAACTCGGATAATTCGGACTTGCCCTGCATCGACTCAACGGCTGTTCTAGCATCCAAGGCACTTGAATATGCATTCGGACTAAGAGAGATAGAAAGCAAAACAAACGATACCGATTTAGCGACTATACGTCCAGATTCGGCAAGCAGCGATGCCTCTCTCAACACAATACTGCATCATGATCACCGATTCGAGGTTAACAATCCCGAGACTCGAACGCTGCTCGAAGAAAGCAGAATATGCATGGAGGCCAAGGATTTCAAGAAAGCACAGGCATTGTTACAAGAAGCCATCATTCTTGAACCCAATCATCCAGAAGCACGAGGCTTACTTGCTCTCTCTTACGGACTTATGCTTGAGAGCTCCAGCCTAATTCTAAAAATGAAGCTGTTGCCACGAATGGAGAAGGAAACGAAACTGGCTCTGAAATTAGCACCTAATTGGACACTCGTCCGCCGTATCAACGGTATGAAACTATTGAATACACCAGAACAATTTGGGGGCAATGTTCAACAAGGGGTACAAGAGCTTCTCTTCTGTATCGAAAACAACTTCGACGATTTTGATATCAATTTTGCCGTTGCACAAGGATATCTGAAGCTGGCTGATCGAATGAATACAAAGCATTACTTGGAGAGAGCATTATCCATTCATCCCGAAAATGCAAAGGCAGTTAAATTAATGGAAGAAATGTCAGTACGCTATTAACCGCGAGAGGTGATCGAGACGTATGCGGGCCTTTATCGAGAGGTTGGAAAAAAACGCAAAATATTTGCCGAATAGACAAGCTGTTGTAGACGAACAGCGAAGCGTAACCTATTCCGAATTATTTCGTCGTACAGATCAATGGGCTCATCTGCTTTCGCAAAAATTTGGAATCCAATCTGGCGACAAAGTAATGATTCTGATGAAAAACAGTACAGCTTATATGGAGACAATCATTGCCCTCATTAAACTAGATGCTGTAGCAATTCCTTTGAATTACCACAATTTGTTTGGGGTTCAAACGATTTATCAGAGAGCGGAATGCAAATTGCTAATTACGGAACGTGATATGGATTGTGGGACCATTCCGGGTTACGACCAGATGATGACAATGGAAGTCGAAGATATGGAACTGGAGTTATCCGAACATTCCACTCTACCAACCTGCTGGGGATCCTCCACTGGAGAAAGAGAGTTACTCTTCTTCACATCCGGGACAACGGGCACTCCAAAAGGAATTGTGGTCACTCACCGTAACTTTTTTATAGATGTGCCCGAAAATTACTTCAGCGAAAGTACCGTAAATTATTTGATGATAAGACCTCTTTTTTTCCGATCTCATTTGACGTTGGCTACCACCATTCTATCCGACGGCAATACTATCTTACTACTGCGCGATCCAGAGCCATCAGGCATATATGATATGACGAATCTTCATTCTGTGTCCCATATGATCTCCGGCCCAACCGATCTCATGGAAATGGTTACATGGCTAAATACCCATGGTAAGACTATGCCGAATTGTCTACAAGAAGTCATGACTACCGGCAGATCCACGTCGTATGAATTCAAAAAAAACGCGAGTCGTTACTTTCCAGAGGTGCTGTTTATAGACTTTTACGGTACCAGTGAGGCTGGTGGTATTTCCTCAACGGACAGCATGGAGTGGCTCGAAAAGGAACAATCGGCCGGCAGGCCAGATTTTTTTGTGACCGTTCAGATAATGGACGATGAAGGAAACTGTTTACAAGCTGGGTGCACTGGAGAAGTGTGTGTTCAATCGAAGCATTCGATGCGTGAGTATTATTCGGAACCGCAGCTAACTTCGGAAACATTTTACGGTACCTTTCTAAGAACAGGAGATATGGGCTACTTAGACGATGATGGTTATTTATTTTTGTTGGGCCGCAAGCAAGACGCTATTAACAGAAGCGGATTAATTTTTTATGCTTCCGAGGTTGAAAGCGTACTGGAACGGATTTCAGAAATTGAAGATGCCAAAGTATTGGGAATCCCCAATCTAGCAGAGGGAGAGGTTCCGGTCGCCTTCGTAAAAGCGAGGGACGGTTTGCAAGGCTCTGCTGATCTTCAAATGATCATTCATTCTATTTGTCAGGACAATTTACCTGCGTACAAAATACCGAAAGATATTATTATTTTGAGCGTCATGCCTTATAACAATGCGGGCAAAATCAATCGACATGATCTATTGAAACAATACCAGGAGCTACTTACGTTATAAAAATAAACAAACTAAGGCGGCATCTGGCATTCATAGACGGGACGCTATCCCTAGCACTGGCAATTTTGTCATTGCTTTCAGTTTCCATACGCTTTTCCATGTTGTCTGTAACGGCACATTTTAAGTCCATCCCTTTTTGGGGATGGCTTTCTTTTTGAGATACGGTTATTCTGCTCTCCTACTAACTGAACAAAAAACTTATTTTTTGTTCACTTTATAATACATGCAGTAGGATTGTGTATATTTTAATTGCTATCACTAAGATGCAACTCATAGTCTGTCTCAAGATGTGCTGTGGTTATATCTGAAAGTGTAAGCATAAACTAGATATAAGCCACCATCAGCAGCAATATACTCATCTACTCCCTTTACACTTTATAAGCGATAAATAATGCCGAAGAAGGCAGACAAAATTTCGCTTTATGTGTTTTTCTTCGGATATTTATTGCCCGTGATTCCTCTCGTTATTGAAATTCCAACTTACTTAACATTTCTTATATTAATCATCTACGGTTTTTTATCCGATCTTCTGGGACGTATCGTTCAATTACGCTTTTATAGAAAAGGAGTGTGTTATTAATAGTCGGGCTGGTTGCTGGTATATTTAGTGTAGTTCCTGTCATAGATGGAGTAGACTATCTTGTCAGGGCTTCTACAAATGAAAATCAGGTACTAATAGGAGCGTTTTTTCAGTTGTTAATGGTTGCTGCATATGTGGGTTATCCTATTTCAATATATCCGATTTTAAGTAAGTACTATAAAGGTTTAGCTCTTGGATCTGTTGCCTTCGGCATCATTGCTGGTGTGTTCATTATTATTGGTGTAATCATTCTTCTTCTGCTACTGACATTAAGCGACGAATTTGCAAGAGTTGGAACTTTGGATGTATCTCATTTCCAAATGCTAGGCGGATTGTTAAGAGAAGGACGTAATTTGGTGAACCATGTGGCTACGACACTGGCATTTGTTTTGGCTATATGGCTAATCATGAAAGGATTCAATCGGGTCGAACAAGATTCTGTACCCAATTAGTTATCGAAGGCGGACGGCAGTTCAGCAACTCCTTTCATCCAATCGCTGAGTATGCATAATTTCCGTGTATGGAAAGCTGAAATGATGCATACTTACGATAATAATGCCATTTGCCTACAATGCAATTAAACAAAGGAAGAACTGAGGAAGTGAGAACTATGTACACAATCAGCAGATTTTCTCAGCTTTGCAAAATGAGTACACGTATGTTGCGACACTACGACAAGGAACAACTTCTAAAACCCATACATGTAGATGCCACGAACGGTTACAGATACTATGAGAAAAATCAATTAGAAACGGCATTACGAATTAAGAAACTGAGGGAATATAAATTTTCCTTGCCGGAAATTAAAACGATGCTTCTAATCACAGATGAGAAATCAATGAACAAATTTTTGCACTTAAAGATACGTGAATTATCGAGCGAAATGAATCAATATAAAGGGATCATTGCTGAAATACAAGGGGTCATCGAACAGAAAGCGGATATGATTCTCGGAGAAAAAAGAACTTATGATGTATTGTTCGGCATAAGAAACGAGATAATGGTCATAAGCCAAAGATTACGGATTAACATTGTTGATATGGACAAATACATCGATTCCTTATACGAAAAAGCGGAAGAAAAACATATTCAGTTGCTCGGCTCT
Organism: Paenibacillus sp. L3-i20; assembly: GCF_022180385.2. Taxonomy (GTDB): domain Bacteria; phylum Bacillota; class Bacilli; order Paenibacillales; family Paenibacillaceae; genus Pristimantibacillus. The sequence continues at coordinate 1,770,064 of NZ_BQME02000001.1, read as the reverse complement.
CCTTCCGCCACTTTTTGGGAAGAAGAATTCACCTCTGACGATTGTGACATTGAATTGATGATCCCGATCTTTCAGGGACTTGACCAAGATGCTCCAAAAGAATACCGAATCGAAAAGCTGCCCGAAAAAATTATTGCTACTACAATCCATATAGGGAGTTACGACTATATCGGATATGCACATATGGCACTTGAAGAGTGGATAGCAAACAACGGCTATCGTCTCGATGGGCCTCCTTACGAAACTTACTTAAAGGGACTAGAATGTGACTGCTCTCCAGAGGAGTTTGTAACACTGGTCTGTTTTCCTATCATCAAAAAATAACCCCTTGACCTTCACACAATGTCAACGTTTATTCTACTTCAAGAGCAAGCTATCCTACAAAGGGAGAACATCAGATGAAAAAAATAATCGCGTTGTGTTTAGGGGGAGTATTAATGACTGGAACCTTAATGGGATGTACTCAAAGCCATGCTACTGAGGCTCAGACTGTAAAGAAACAAATCGTTGGCAAATATACAATGCCCGAAGAAAGTAGCAAACATGAAGGCACTTGGTTGCAATGGCCTCATAACTACACGTATGGTGAAGGTCATAAAGAAAACCTCGAGATGATTTGGATCGAGATGACAGCCGCTTTAAGCGAAGGGGAAAATGTTCATATTATCGCCTATAATAAATATGAGCAGAACTATATTTATGATCTTCTATATGATGAAGGCATCGATATGGATAAAATCGACTTCTACATTGTCCCCACTGACGACGTATGGGCAAGAGATACCGCGCCTATTTTTGTATACGACAAAAACAACAATATGAAATTGATGGACTGGGGATTTAATGGCTGGGGCAAAAAGACGCCATATAAAAAAGACGCAGCAATTTCAAAAAAACTTAGCAAGCAATTAGGCATGGAGAATATTGATCTCAATAACGTTGTTCTTGAAGGCGGAGCATTTGAGCTAGATGGCAACGGAACATTCTTATCAACACGTAGTTCTGTTACGAATAAAAATCGAAATGCTAAGTTATCAGAAGCAGAAATTGAGAAGTACGTTGCAGAGAACCTTGGCGTTACTAACTTCATTTGGCTAGATGGTGTAGCAGGTTTGGATATTACAGACTTTCATATTGATGGAATCGCGAAGTTCTATAATCAATCGACATTGGTTACGATGAACAGGGCTGATTTAGAGGAGTCAGGTCTCACAAATAAGGATTTTACCACCCTAATGAACGCTAAAAATAGATCCAACAAACCTTATAAGTTTGAATATCTGCCGATTAGCAAAAACAATGTCGTTCTGGATAATGGAGAAAACCTGGGATACAAAGGCTCATATATCAATTATTATGTTGGCAATGCCGTAGTGCTCGTTCCAAACTATAATGATCCCCATGATAAAATAGCAAACGACGTAATCCAAAAGCTTTATCCTGACCGTGAAGTTGTTGGAATTGATATACGAGAGCTCTATAAAGACGGTGGTATGATACATTGTGTCACACAACAACAACCCATTAGTTTGAAATGATTTTGAGCCATCCTTTTGCGGGATGGCTTTTTTGATCTCAAATAATCACGAGTTTATCCTGCTTGACCGAAAACATGGTCGTGCCTTTTAATACGCCTAACGGAAGTGAAGACATAAGCGCCAATGCAACGCAACTGAATAGGTTTAGCGTGTCAGATCGATATGCTCCGATTGCAAGGATAATCCACCCATCCATCTGCTGTCACTAGTGATATTGCAATTCGATATAATGCCCACATTAGGACCCCCCTGAATGTCTATGCCGACCACGCTATTAAGATCTTTCTGTAGCCTTCCCAAATCTTGACGTTACTTATGATTTAGAGCTGAACCGGGAGGGTGATAAGACTCTCCGCACTGTCTGCAACGGCAAGTTTTAAGGCCACCCTCTGCTGGATGGCCTTTTACTTCTACACACGATTTATTCAACTATTGTTTACTGTTAAGCTACTTTTTCCTAATTGAAAAATGTAATGAGAAATGTACAACTCCTTGTTCTAAAGGAGCTTGTACTGCCGAATACATTTTGAACCCATAAGCACCTGCAAGCTCATAATCTGAATTATTATATATTCATTTGTATAATTCATTATAAGCAGCTCCACCATTCTCCCCTTGATATTCCCAAAACAGCGTAAGTTGCTTGCGGGAGTTTGTATGAAATCATACCTTCTGGCGGTACGGCATCAGCTGTAACTTCAACTCCAGCTATCCATGTAAACGTATCCGTATCGGGATTGTAATTGGGCGGGTCTATGAAAACGCCATATTGTAATCGGGGTAACTGAGTACCCGTCACCTCAGTCAATCGTTCATTAAACGATTGCTAATACTTAGGAATTATCTGTTGCTCTCTGGTCTCTTGCTATAAAGTTTCTACCTTTGTTCCAATGATACGAAATGGCTCTCTTTCAATAATTTTTATAGTCACCACATAGCCCCCCTAAACCATATTTTTGAGTAGTATTCTACATTTACCAAAAAAATCCTTTAAATTATCTGTGCAGGCGGCGGGCTGCTGGGAAGCTGCGTCGAAAGCGTAGAACTACCTACTTCCTTGGCGACTTCGACTGCATTATCATACTAATCTAATCTTCACTATTCATCTATTTTTAAAGGTTTACTAGCAGCATCCACTCCTGTTCCATTAATTTTTCGAATACAAGGTTTGCGTCGTTTACGATTTATTTATATAATGTGCGATCTGTGTTTACAAACTTCTATTAAGATACTCCTATTACTAGAAAATTATTTTCTGTGTTTAAAATGGAGAGCGAGGAAACTACTATCATGAAGAACAGATTCAAATCCTTAATCTGCGGCTCTATAGCCGTTCTGTTGCTATCCCAAACCGTTGCGATTCATTCCGTGAAAGCAGATGCCTATGCTCCATCTACAGGCAAATGGATGACTGGCGAATACCACACTCATACCGTTCAATCAAGCGATGCATCAGAACCATTCATGAAGCTGGAAAATGTGTTGAACGCTGCATTCCGCGAAGACCTTGATCAATTACCAGCTGAAACAATTACTTCCTTCACTTACGGCAAGCCGTTCAATTTCCTTATGCTTTCCGATCATTTACGTAATTCACCACGTGATCCAGACGGCAATAAAAAACCTACTGCTAGATGGGAGGCGATCCGTGATCAGCAAGCGAAGCTGGAACAGCTGCAGGCCTCAGGAAAATATGCAAATAAGATCATCTATCCTGGCTTTGAGTGGGATATGATGGGACTTGATCACGGTTCGGTCGCTATTGTTGATTCAAATGACGATGCCGTACCTGTCGAAGCAATCCGTCAATTCGAATGGCTGTACAGCTACGACACAAGTAATGATCAGTTTCATTCCAATGAGGAAAAACTTTTTGGACCCAGACTGGCTAAGGACGAGCTGAAGTTAAATAAAGATAAAACCTTTGAAGCCATCGCATGGCTTAAAAATAACTACCCCGAAAGCATCGTATTGCCGAACCATCCTTCCCGTCATAACGGTAGCGAGTCCGGCGTAGTTACCATTGAAGACCTTCGTAAGATGAACGATATTGCACCTGACATTGTATTCGGTATGGAAGGAATGCCTGGGGGACAAATGGCATCAAGTGGAAATAGAGCCGAGATGACTGACATTTACGGTGGAGCCGATGTAATGATCGCACAGGTCGGAGGAATGTGGGATGCATTGCTCGGTGAAGGCCGCCAATTCTGGAACTTTACGAACTCGGATCATCATTTTAAAGTAAGTAGCAATCGTAAATATTCAAGCGGCTATTGGCCAAGTGAATACTCTCGGAACTATACATGGGTTGATGGAAATAGCTTTAATGATGTCGTAGATGGCATGCGTTCTGGTAAATCCTTCTCCGTATATGGTGACCTTATTGATGCCCTCGACTTTAAAGCAAGCGGAAGTGGCGAACAAGCTGAAATGGGCGAACAATTGCAAGTTGCTGAAGGCGAAAACACGACCGTAAGCATTCGATTCAAGAGCCCGAAGAACAATAATTACGCTCCAATTAGCGAGCATGCTACTGCTGTAACGAATGACGTAAAAGTCGATCATATTGATCTTATTTCTGGAGAAGTAACTGGCAAACTCGACAAAAGCGAGTATGGAGATACAACAAATGAAACAACCAAAGTTATTAAACGTTTTACCGAAGCAGATTGGGGAAAACCTGATGCAGACGGCTATTATTCCATTACATTTACCGTACCTGCAGATAAGGACCGCTATTATCGTTTGCGTGGGACAAACCTTGATGTCAATGTCGAAGGTTACACAAAAAATGGAGAGCCGCTTCAAGATCAATCCTTTGACCATATCGAAGATAATGAAAAGCGCTTCAACATGATAAATGACCGTAACTATGCAGGTTTGTGGTTCTATTCGAACCCGATTTTCGTTGATGTTACGGAGCAGAATGATTTCACTGATGTGGGCAACCACTGGGCAGCTTCAGCGATCGACTTTGTTGTGAAAAATGAACTATTCACGGGCACATCAAGTACTACTTTTAGTCCTAACAGTACAATGACGCGGGGTATGTTTGCAACTGTGCTTCACCGACTAGCAGACAAGCCAACAGGAGACGACTCGATCGGCTTCAATGATGTAGCCACTGATGACTACTACTATGACGCTGTAGCGTGGGCGAGTAGTAATCGTATTGTGCAAGGGATTGGCGGCAACACCTTCGCTCCTAAGCAATCCATTACTCGCGAGCAGCTTGCATTAATCTGCTTTAACTTTGCCAAGACATTAAATCTTGATATCAGCACCAATCAATCGCTATCTAGCTTTACTGATCATCATCGTGTTTCCCCGTGGGCTATTGATGCTATGCAATGGGCAATTGACAGCAAGCTCTTGATAGGAAATGGAAATGGTAGAATTAATCCTACGGAATCAGTGACTCGTGCCGAAGTGGCAACGATCGTTGAACGTTTGTCTCATAACATCGCTCAATAAACAAAATGAATCTATAACTTGTTATCAGCCCCTTTAAGCAGTCGCTCAAAACCTTATGTCACGATAAGGAATGAGTGACCTTGGAGGGGCTGTTTTTATGGCTGTACATGGACCCGTATTTCAGTTCGCCATTTCATTCTGATGTGCGGAATGAGCAATGTTCCTCTTTTCACACTCCGAATGACTCTATTAGACATTGTGCATATTCACTTCTCATTCATTATTCATTCTTCTCACGGTTTTTCAACTTGATATGCAAGTTTGCGAACGTTCTTACCATAGGTTGGTCTCCTCACAATTAAATCTGACCCTATAATAATATTTATAATTGACACTACCATAGGGGTCAGAATGCGATTACAGTTATATCACTTCCAAATGAGTTTAAATTCGCTCTTATAGCAAAGGAGGCAGGACAGTGTGGAAATTCATCACCGCTAGATTTATTACATTCAAATAAGGTGGAGCCATAGTAGAGAGCTTGGTACGTTTACACACATAATTTGTATATTGGCATTGTATAAAAACAGAGTAAAGGGAGTTTGAGATGGGACGCAGCTGGGCTTTAGTGTTTATTGGAGCATTTATTGAAGTATTCTGGGTGATCGGTTTGAAACATTCTGATTCGTTGCTTCTATGGATAGCAACTATTATAGGTATTGGTGTATCCTTTCTATTCGCTGTTCTGGCATGCCTTAAATTGCCGGTGGGAACGGTCTATGCCGTCTTTACGGGACTCGGAACAACAGGAACTGTTTTGGTAGAAATGTTTGTATTCGGTGAACCTTTTCAAGCACTGAAGATCGGTCTAATTCTTTTACTATTAACAGGTGTGCTAGGACTTAAGATTGTCACTAAAGAACCTCATAAAAAGGGAGTTGCATAACAATGGGCTGGTTATTCCTTTTTATCGCGGGTTTGTCGGAGGTTGTTGGAGTTACAGGTATGAACCTTATCGTTAAAAATAAGAATGCAATGGCAGTTATCGTATTTATTACAGGTTTTTTAACGAGTTTCCTACTCCTAAGTCAAGCTATGTTAACTCTGCCAATGGGCACTGCTTACGCAGTTTGGACAGGAATTGGTACAGTAGGGGGAGCGCTCGTCGGTATGTTCTTCTACGGGGAGTCCAAGGACTGGAGACGTATTATGTTTATAGCGATGGTATTAACAGCAGCTATAGGCTTGAAAATGATCGCCTAAAACAGGCGTGATATAGATGGAAGAAGGACGTCATCCTTCGTCTCGAATTGTAGAGAAGCCCACGTTTTTGTAGAAGCGTGGGCTTTCCAAAGCTATCTATTACCGTAACATTCATAGTGCGAAATGACGGATAACTGATTGGATGTCCCTTTTCACCCGAGAAATTAAGTTCCTTTTAGTGAGCTCGATGAAGTGCTGGAACAATTCGCTCAAGGTAAAACCCACGGACGTATTTTCACCTGCCCTAATCAATAATATTCACATTTCATGCAAAAACACGCCACTACTTGGCGTGTTTTTTTGCTATGATTTCTATTTTATTGATCATATAAGTTGACAATGAGAACGGTTATCAATAATGTAAAAATAGACGATTACCCTCATGCTCACCTTTCCAGATTACCGTCAAATTACTATTGAAATGAGGTATGCAATGTGAACATCGACGTTAATAAGTTAGCAGAACATCTTGCACACACCCCTTTTCAGGTAAAAGGGGTCTATCGATATGCTAAAAATCCAGGTGTGCCTTACGCAGATTATACAGATTCTTTTCCTGGTTTTGTATTTCCACTTACAGGAAAGACACAATTTCAATTTAATGGAACGCCATATATCCTTTCGCCTGGAAAAGTTGTGCATGGGGGCGCAAATATGAAACTAGCCCAAAAACTGTTTGGTAACACCAATTGGGAGTATATTCTTGTTTTATACCGGATATGCAGCTCAGAACTAGAAGAGTCAAGCTTGTCTCATCAGCATTTTGAATTATTGACTGGACAATCCCCTCGTCTTATCGAATTAATTACGCGTCTTTGGCATGTATATAATCAGCGTGGAGGCATTTCAATGTTTCAGACCGAAATGCTCTTTCGCGATGTGCTGAATGAAGCCTTATTATGTGTTGATAATAGACAAAATAGTTGCGAATCGCATACTTTATTCGAACGGGTATCTACTTACATTCATGATTTCTATTATCAAAATCTTACAATTACATCGCTCGCAGAACAATATAACGTTAATCGAAATCGACTTTCTTACGTATTTAGAAGACATGTAGACATGGGACCCGCAGAATATATATTAAAATATCGTATAAATATGGCACAAGAAATGTTATTTACAAGTGATGCACCTGTGCAACAAATTGCACATACTGTTGGGATTGATGACCCCTTCTATTTTAGTAGAGTGTTCAAAAAACAATTTGGTATTTCTCCTACTGAATATCGAGAGAAGTTCATCAATAATCCATCCTAATTTCAACAGGCATCCATTCAAATCCAAAAATTACTTTACTATAATAATGGCTAATCGAAGAAAACATTATGGTGGAGGAATTTTGTATGCCAAAGATTAAAGGTCTGTTAATCTCAATGCTATTATTAGCAGGCATATTAGCAGGTTGTACTGAAACGCCTGCTGAAAATAAAGGATCAACTACAGAAGTTGCATCTACAGCAGCAGTTAGAGTTGAGACGACTGAATGGCCAAGAACATTTAAGGATGCCTTAGGTAAAGAAATTGTTATCGAGAAAAAACCAGAAAAGATAGCTGCGCTGTGGTTTTTTTATCCTGAAATATTAGTTGCATTAGGTGAGCCGCCTGCTGCTTCTACTGATAAGGAGTATCTATCCTCTTTATCTTATTTGAAAGGAAAAATGGATTCATCTGAAGAACTAGGAGATAAATCGTCTCCTAATTATGAAAAAATTTTATCTAGTGAGCCTGATTTTATTCTAGCAACAGAACATCATGAAAAATTGTATGATTCACTAGAAAAAATTGCACCAGTCATAACGATAAAATCCAAGGACATCCATGATGATTGGCAATATGGACTCCGTACAGTAGCCGAGATTATCGGAAAAGAAGACGAAGCGGAAAAAGTCATTGCTAAGATGATGAAAGAAATTATAAGTGGTCGTGAAGCATTTAAGTCGATTCAAGAAGAGACAGTAGCACTTATATTGTCTTGGGATGGAAAAACATTCAATCTTTTAGGTGAAGAAAATTCTGTTTATAGACTTGCTTTTGATAAAGAAAAGGGACTTGGGCTTACACCAGATGATGCAATCATAAGTGCTACTAATAATCTTACTACGTTTGAAGGAATTTCAACTGTTCAAGCAGACCATATTTTCCTTATAGGTGAAATTACAAAACAGGAACAATTAATGAATGACTTAAAACAAAGTAATATATGGAATAATCTGAATGCCGTAAAGAAAGAAAATGTCTATTTAATGGATACTTCCGCTATTACTGGTGGCCCATTAGCTATCGAATATGCTTTACAAAATATAATAAATGCCTTAAATAAGCGCTAAGAAGTCGAGAAAATTCCATCGACATCAATCTTGTGCAACATCCGAATAACAATTTTATTGAAGATCAAAAAAGGAGACGTTATTATCACTTACCAAGCTATTAATCTAAATGAAAAGCTATCTAAATTCAACGATCTTTGGTCTCCGAAAGTCATTGGTGAAATGAATAACTATCAATTTAAGCTCATTAAGATTGCTGGGGATTATGAGTGGCATGTTCATCAAGATACCGATAAAGTATTTATCGTGCACGAAGGGGAGATGATCCTAGATTTCCGTGATGGCCAGGTGAAAATTCCCAAGGGTGAGATGATTATTGTCCCGAAGGGAATCGAGATGAAGCCTTCCGCCGAAAAGGAATGTCACATTATGTTGATAGAACCAAGAAGCGAAGTAAACTCTGGCGGTACCGAATCCGAGGCAAACGCATCCAATGATACCTGGATCTAGTGTTTGTTACTAGTACGAATGCAATGTATGAGAAAATAGAAATATCGGTTTTAATCCCTGCCTCTACAATGAAGGACACCCAATCAGGGTGTCCTTCATCTTGTTCTATAGATGTTACAATGAGCCATATTACAAATAGCGCCTCTACTTGAGCTGGTTTAAGTAGCCGGGTCTACAGCCCTCCGATAACAAGTCATTGATTTGTTCAATCAACGCAGGCAGCTCGCTCATTGATGGAATCGTAAAATCTGCTCCGTACCGAAGATTCTACATCCTATTCGTTAAGAGGACGCCCGTATTTGTCCTTCCACACATCCGACACCCTCGGCATGGAAAGCATGGCACGGATATGGTCAATTTTTAAAATACCCATGGTTGCTTTTGCTTCATCCATCGTAACGACTATGCCGGCATTTTTGAAAATATTTACAAACGCATTAACGGGGGGGGGGGGAGTCAATAGAAAAGTTGAGATTGACCCTAATTTTTACATATGAGAAAATAATGGAAATTTTAATGTGAAGGGAAAACAATGTATGAGTATGGATTTCAAATTCATTCCTATTGCTCAACTTGCAGATAAGTTTCCGGAAGGCTCCTGGTGGGCGAAGTTTTACCAAGATTTTAGTGACGAGCAACTTGCTGCTTATTATGAAGGAGATTTGACACTGCCTTCTCTCAATCTGGATTGGGAGGAACATTTCCCGCATCACAAAGAGGTAATTATCATTTTTATTGATGGGAATTTTACTGTAGGCAATCTCTATAATAAAGAAACAGATGGCGCTATAGGACTTATGGTGATCGGTAATTTAAGTGCAAAAAATATAGCTGTAGGCGGTCAGGAAATATATGTTTCAGGCAATATGATGATTGAGGAAATATTGTGCGGCTCCTACAATCATGGGGAAACGATTGTTAAAGGTGATCTCAATGCTACGGTTTTAGTTCAGGATGATCAGTACAAAGTTAAAGTAGACGGAACGAAATCGATTGCATGCCTAGTAAATGTGTGGGAAGGGGACGGTATACTTCATGAACTGCCAGTGGATATTCATGAAGTGTTGATCGATGAAGTTTTTCTGGATATGGAAGAAGAGGATGTCGACTTTTCTTTCGACACGCTCGTGTCCGTTATTAAAGAAGGGCGCTCTGTAATAAAAAAATTAAATGACTCCCTCACAAGAGAGAAAATTGTTCATGTCTATTTTACCCATAACACGATCAATGAGGAAAATATATTGAAATTGACGCAGTCTATTTTAATGTCGAATGACAAGCCATCGTTTGATTTTCAGGAGCAGGACGTATTTTTCAAAGTTCAGCAAAAACATATTGACGCTGACGGAGATCAACGGGATCTCAGCGTTTATATAAACGATAGCCGGCATCACTATTATATTTGGGTAGAAGATGATCATTCCGTCGGTTTGTTGAGAAGAACCGTTGATGAAGGAGCTGAGTGGGAGAACATTACAGAAGAGTCTCAGGAGCAGCTAACAGAGCTTAGCGATTGCTGGACGATATTGCTCACCTGCGCTAATATGGCTGAGCTTTATTTACGCAACATTGAGGTACAGTATGTGCAAGATATTTTGCAGCACCCTGTAATTCAGGAATTATATTCGGAAGAGGAAGAGAATGACGGGTTCTGGGACGGATCAAAATGTTACAGCTTCCGTCAAGCGCACACGGACGAGGACGGAGACTACCTACATGCTCGAATTGAAATCCTGACTCCTGATGGAGCGTATTATTTTTATACACTGGACAATGAAACTTATATTTCTCGGCATTATCAGCCGCCTGATCAATATGGTAAGCAGGACATCTCCTATTTGAACCTTAGGCGCTGGGAGGCATCAGAGCGGTATTTTTCAAGATTTAAACAATTTATTACTCAGAAAATAGAAATAGGCGTAAATAGTTAGATTTATTTTGCAAGATGTATGCTCTGAAATGTGAACTCTGTCTTCAAGGGCCGTTTTTGACATAGACTAATGTCCGCACTTGCCGAAATAGCTTGATATGATTTAGTAGAAAGGATGATAGAAATGTCAGATGATAACCAAACTCGCCCCCCTACTGGATCTGTTAAAGAAACTGGTCGTTATCCCATCGACCTAACAGGTCCTCGCAGTCACACACTTGCCATTCAGCCTGGTGTGGGCAGTCTATCCATTGGACCATCGCAATTGGGGAAGAAAACAGACCTTCACGTCGCACCGGATGCGCACATCGATTGGACCGTGTTCGATGCTTTTGCTACTCCGGCAGGCTCGCCTTGGCCCCGATTTCTGCATTATGCAGGCAGTGACGTAAGTTTCTTTGACTGGGCACAGAAACGCCCCATTGAAGAGATGACGTGGACTCCAATCTTATCTACAGACACAGAGGTGGACGCTAGAAAGTCCAATTTGCATGGCTTGCATATCCAGTTGGACCAGTCTGGAGGACGTCTAAGCCTGAAGCTTCCGAAGCGAGATTATCGCCTGAGTGTGTCCGGAGATCTATCACGATTCTCGGGCACTGGCAATATGCCATATTCTCTGACATTAGCGCCACGTACTAGCCGACGCAGGAATGATGCTCCTTTCTTGCTACCCGACATGGGCGAGTTACAACAGGTGACGAGCCTGACGCTACACAACTCGCCGTTGGGACAGCCCATCTCGCTAGAATGTCTGGACCGGTTTCCAAACCTAAACTCATTGAGTTTGTGGGGGAACTTCTGCGATTTGGATATGTTGGCTCGCAATGGTCAATTAACGAATCTAGAGCTGCGCTTTATGCCTGATCTGGGTGACTTGCCACCCTTAAACACTTGGGCGTTGCTTGACGTATTTATCGCCTACAACGTGGAAGAGATTACGGGTAAGCGCCTAAGACAGCAAATAAAAACACGTGCTAAAACACGCCCTTGGACAGGACATGTTTCAGTAAGCCAATTGCGAAAGCCTGAGTGGTGGACGACGGAATTCGGCCGCCCTTTCTCATCCTGGCCTAAACGTCAGGCCAAGCTAGCTAACGAAGCTTATAGCATCACACAAGCAACCCTGGCCCAAGCCCGCAGCTTTGCCGATGCCGAGGCAGCCATTACCGCCTTCACCGTGCGCTTCAATACCCTCAAAGGCATCGAAACTACTGAACGTGAAGACCTTGCTGAAGCGGTATGGCAACTAAGTCAATGTGACAACCTGATCGACCAGCCTATAACGGAGGAGATGGCTCAACGCTGGTTCGATGCAGCTCGCGATTACTAATTAAAGTGAGAATATGAATTGGCATGGAGGTCGATTAAACTATGAAAGATGCGTTAATGGAGAGATTAAAGATTTTCCTTCATCGAGAGGATAATCACACACTAGTAGGCATTCCGGCGAGCCAAGAGGAAATTGCTGAGGCACAGCAACGGCTGAGTGTAAGCTTTCATGAGGACTACGTACATTTTATCCGGACGTTTGGTGGAGCGTATGCGGGACTTGCGGTATATGCATTTTCTAATGGCTCTAGCCTCGGAAAAGAAACGGTTGTCGATTTGACCCTGGGGTTCCGAGAGCAATTCAAGGAGCTTCCCTTTGCAGAGATTTTACGAACCGGTTATGTCATCTCTATGGATGGGTCTGGAGATCCGATTATAATCAATCAGGCAGGTAAGGTTTTCATCTTCTATCACGATACTGGGGAGTCCAAGTTATTAGCGGATTCATTCGAAGCGTTGATCGAGGAAAATTTTTATGAATGGTGAGTATTCCAATTCAGTATTTTCAGTTGGCCAACCCTGTGAGTCCAGCCGTATTGCGGTAAACCCGTTACCTTGGTGGAATATAGGAAACTGTAGAATTACTAGAGGAAAGTAGATGATAGGAGGAATTTCAAATGCGCAAAATGTGGAAAAGTAGGGTTTTGATCGATAATCCCGTTGTGCTGGACCGAAATCAGATCGAGCAGGATTTGCGCGGCGGTAAGCAAGTGATTATTCAGTTCTCTCACCCGGATTTTTATGGCTCCATCTTGGAGGAAGTGGATGAGCTTTGCGCGTTCTTTGATGAAAATTTCGGAGTACGTTTCTATGGTCACTATTCCCTCTCGTTCGATGGCCATACTCTCCGGCGGATTCCACATGTCAAAATGCTGCAACTCAATTGTCTCACCAATGCCCATAACACTGAAGCACTAGCCGCGCTGGAACACTTGCGCAATTTACATATCGGCATATTCGAGCTGGAGAATTCAGACATCCTGGGAATTGAGACGCTGCGCTCTCTAAGGGAATTAACGATTATCTCGGATAAAAAAGTGCTCAACTTACAACATTTTAAGGCATACACCCATTTAGAACACTTGCATATCGGGGGCAAGGTGAAAAACCTTGATGCTATAGGCCATCTGGAGGACTTGAATTATCTCGCACTGCATTCGATTAGCAAATTACCGCTACATTTTATTAATCGACTGAAGAAGCTGAAGCACCTTCGCATTTTGCTAGGAGGTCGTGAGCATATTCAAGAAATCGAAGAAAATGAAATTGACCATCTGGAGATTTGTAGAGTCCGCGGTTTTCATGACCTGACCAATATTACGAATTTCCAAGCGCTAACGAGTCTTATGATCGAGGATCAAATCCAACTGAATGAAATCTGCTTTGACCGGGAGATGAAGGCTTTGGAGGAGTTATCTATTTCGAATTGCAAAGCTTTAACTCGCATGACGGGATTGGAGCAATTGTCTTCTCTGCACACGCTTCGCATTTTTAAAACGGCAATTGATTTTGATTCCTTTATTAATCAAATCCTTTCAAGTTCTTTAACAACAGTTGAATTTGCGACTGCCAAAAGCAAAGTAGATCAAGAAATTCAACATTCATTATCAAAGCTGGGTTTTCAAAAATGGAGCAACTCCTTTTAAGGATAATAAGTAATTTCTATACTTGTTCATAAGACTTTGAGTAGGAGCGGTTAATGGATGATTAATCTAAAGGGTATCGGGAAGTTCGAGGAGCTGCCAGAAATTGCGATGTATATTTACAAAGGAAATATTCCTGCTTTGCAGGCTGCAATTGCAGCAGGCTGGGATTTTGAAGAGGGCATCGTACTTAGCAAGCACACCACGTTAAGTCCGCTAGATCTGGCGCTTATATCGCAGAGAATGGATGTCGTAAAGCTCCTGGTGGAGCACGGCGTCGACTTGAATGTCTATCATAATCCGGCATTTTTGCGAGCTGTTCGCTATTGCAAGGAAGATATCATTCGGTACGTTGTGGCGCAAGGAGCCAAGCTGGACAAGCGCAATCAAGTCGGGTCAGACGCATACTCGCAAGCCTACTATGGCAACAAAAACAATATACCGCTCATTCATGAGCTGGGATTAGATATAAAGCTGCATGGCGGTGCTGTATTGCGTCAAGCTGTGTCGGATCATGACTATAAGACACTCACTTATTTGCTCGAGCATGGCGTGGATATCAATTATAATAAACCGGATATGGTTTATCCTCATCAAGCAACTCCGTTAACTGTTGCCGCACGCATCGGTAATCTAGCCATGGTCAAATTATTGATTGAGCGCGGTGCAGACGTAACTTTAGCGGAAAAGGACGGCGAAAGGCCCTATACGATTGCGATCAGCAACAAAAATACAGTTTTGGCAGACTATTTGAAATCACTGGAGCCGGCTGAGTTTCATGATATGGAAAATAAAAAATATGAGCTGAAGAAATATAAATTGACCGATGAACTAGTCAACTTTCTAAGCGGAGACAAGCTGCGCCTTGAGCTAACGAAAAATGACTATGCAATCGATTATATCGATTTTTTCACATTGACCGATACGATCGAGATGAAAGTCGACCGGCAAAAGCTGTTGCGTCTGTCAGCTGATATCGACAATTACTCCGATCTGCAGCTAGTGTGGAATCCGAAGAAAAAAGGCTTGGTAGGCTGTTATGACGTGGAGCATCAGGAATATGCGGATTTGTGCAGCTTTACAGAGTTCCTCGCCCAGCCTGAAATGTACCTCATTAAGTTTCTTGAAGGAGAGTTGTAAATGAAAACCGCTACTGTACACCTGTAGAGAAACAGGTATACAGTAGCGGTTTTTTTCGCATGTTTGAATCATTTCATTATGATTCCTAATGAATTCAAAAGCCATCTCATAGCTGCACAAGATAAATAGCTACTTTTTAAAAACGTCCATAAATGGAACACGATTTTCGAAAGTAGTATTTATATCATCAGCTAGGAACTATAACGGCGGCCGTTCATATAAAAATTGTCCTCGCGACCAACCCGGAACGAAATTTCCAGATCAGGTATACCGAGCGACCGGACATGTCTATCGATCGCCTCGGCCATCTTATCACGTACTTCGTCCCCCCGCTCAAACCACCATACGTCGATGAAAGGGTATGAATCGGTATATTTCCCGTCAAATATAGCGGTAACGTGCAGGCACTCTAAGGTGAAATTATCCGTTCCGCATTGGCAGATTGAGGCCATCTCCTCTACGAGCGATACGCTAATTGCACGAATGCCCTCGGCTGGAATTCCTCTGAAAATTAATTGTGGCATTTAATATCCTCCTGGTCGACTCAAGTCTTATCCTTTTCTTATTGTATATGTACAGGTCTGTGTGAGGCAATCTGATGAGTTATATTTGAATACCTCCAGTGATGGATGCCTGCATTAAAAATTCTCTTCCCTCATATATCCCACTTGTCTTTGTGCGCTGCCCGTTAAATTAATCTTTTACAAGTTCTATACAAGTTTAACTCACTTATCATATATCCACTTGCTACACTAGCTGAATACTTGAAGTTATTAAGATTTTATCAATACACCAGATACTTCATAGAGGGGCTAGATGAATCATGCATACACTACAAAGTGTTAATAAAATAAGAAGGGTAAAAAAGAAAAGAAGAAGATTAATTTTTGTTCTAGCAGCTATCTTTCTATTGATCTTTTTAATAGGGAAACTCACTTCGTCCCCCGAAGAAAAAGTAGTAGCCAATGAACATATCATACAAAGTGACATACTACCGGCAAAAGAAACAGAACCTGTTGAAGAGTCCACAGGTAAAGTTGTTTATTTAACATTTGATGATGGCCCTACTGCATTGACTGATCAATTTTTAGATGCATTAAAAGAACACGATATACAAGCTACATTTTTTATGCAGGGAGTTTACTTACAAAAAACCGATTTACAAGCAAGTGTAAATCGAGCAACAGAAGAAGGCCATTATGTTGGAGCTCATAGTATGACACATGATTATAAAAGGTTATATGATGACGGACTGTTTGTATCAGAGATGAACGATACATTATCTCTTATTCAAGATATCACTGGTACAAATCCTAAGTTGGTTCGTCCGCCTTATGGTTCAGTACCAGGATTGAAGAATCAACAAATTCGCGATCAAATTGACGACGCTGAAATTAAAATTTGGGACTGGACTATCGATTCTCAGGACTGGATATTTAAAGATAATCCAAATCAAATTGTAGAAACGATTAAATTGCAAACGAAAAGAGACACAGAAGTCATTCTCATGCATGAAACACAACAAACCTTACAAGCACTTCCAGACATAATTGCATTTTATAAGCAGCAAGGATATGAATTTCGTGTCTATAATGACGTTGACCATTTTCATCTCAATTTCTATAATGACAAGCGGCTGTGATACCTATGGCATGTGTATGGTTACGGAATCTTCCGCTCACAGAAGAACTTGGCGACCACTCCTTCAGTGGATACCGAGAAGTGATCGCTTTAAGCTGTTGTTCGAGCCAGAGCGGTCAAAGCTGTAAATAAAGCCGGTACAGCATACGGGCTGCTTCTCCGCGCGTGACAGCCTCGCGAGCTCTTATCTGCCTATCTGCAGGAACATCGATCAAGCGCTGTTTCACAGCCAAAGCCATAGTTGGCTTTGCCCAATTCGATATCGTTTCTTTGTCCATGAATGGACTTAGATAGTCATCCGTATTCGAAGGGTAAAAATATCCTTTCTTTTCATGCAGTGATCTTGCGCCGATCGCGGTCATTTCTTGACGGGATATTGTATGATCCGGCCTGAACTTGCCATCGGGATACCCTTCAACGATATGCTTTTTTTCGGATGAAGCGATGAATGGAAGATGCCACTCAGGCGGGTTCACGTCTGAAAAACTCTCCACTGCTGTTTCATCCAAAGCATAAAAGGCTCTTACAAGCATAGCCGTAAACTCTGCACGGGTGAGCAAAGAATCAGGTTCAAAATTGC
The DNA here is from genome assembly GCF_022180385.2 of Paenibacillus sp. L3-i20. Taxonomy (GTDB): domain Bacteria; phylum Bacillota; class Bacilli; order Paenibacillales; family Paenibacillaceae; genus Pristimantibacillus. The sequence goes on along the minus strand of NZ_BQME02000001.1, from coordinate 1,752,797 downwards.
CGTTGTCTTTCCCGTTGACGATTCCTTTAGCGCTCAGAAATTGTACCGCTTGCTTTAGCTCCGGATCCTTATCTCCAACATCAGGGAACGATTTGAAGTTATCGTCTAAGACATATGTACCTGAACGGTTTATTTCAACCTCCACGCCATTTTTGTCCGAATTCAGCTTTCCGCCTATTGGCTGCTTTATTTTCCCGTTCGTGAAGAAGACGCTGTTACTCGTTGCATTCGTTTGATTTACAGGCAGGATCAGTCCGATATTACTTGATACGTTAGAAAGAACCTTCCCTTGTTCATCTAAAAATTGCACGCGATATCCGCCATTATTTTCTTTGGCCAGCCGAATAACGATAACCGATCGTGAATTGAACAGACGATCTGCGGTCGCAAGATTAACGATTAGTTTCGCGTCACCCGCTTGAACGGTAATATAGTCAAGATCTTTCCGATTGACTAGGCTATCCTTATATAGCTTAAACGTGTATTCATTCTGCTCCGGCAAGGTCGAAACTTCCCCATTAACAGTTAGCTTTCTAGCAAGAACAATCTCGTTGTCCAATAACGTCTGCTCCACCGTAGACTTTGCCTTTAATGCATGGCTAGCTATGCGATCAATTAACTCAGGTGTAATGACAAATTGGTCGTTCAGAAATACTGGCTTTTCGCTGCTTGATTTTGTAATAACAAGCTCTCCCGCTTGAGTCACTCCCTCCACAATAAAGTGATTTTGTTTGTCAGCGATAGGAATTGACTTGACGGCCGTAAGATAAGTATCGGGCAGCATTTTATTGTCAACGACATACAACAAAAAATAGACGGTCACATCCGGAAAACCAGCTCTAGTTGCAGTTGCCCTCACAATGGTCTGCCCGAATTTATTTGCTTTTACGACCTGAATGCCATTCACATTCGATAAGGTTGCAATGCTCGAATCGTCAACGGTATACGTTACTTTTGTCCCCGGCAAATTGTTTGCAGCAATGAACTGTTTCTCGCCAGGCTCAAGCATTGTGAGGAATGGATAAAGGCCGATTTCCGGCGAAGTCGGTAACGCAGGTTTGGCTTTTGTCTCAGAGCCATCATCTGTTGGTTTGTCAGATGTCCCAGGGCGCTTACTAGTTGCCGGGTCTTTCGTGAAAACAATAAGCTTCGGCAAAACAGAAGAAGAATAAGCCCAAGCCCGCAACGTGTGATCTTTTTTTAATACATAATGATACTTTGAAGCTGCATACGATCCTCTTTGGTGAACGGAAACGATCTCATCAAGCCCAGGGAGAACGTTATCGTTTTCCAATGACCAAAGCTGGCCGTCCCCTCGGAAAGCATACATTGAGTCGATATTCGGATCTTGCTTCCAGTGGAATTGAATAATCGATTGAGTATCTATTGCTGTGTGTAATTGTATAGGAATACTACCCGGGTCAGTCCTTGGCCAGATCCATACTGTGCCATCTTGCTTGTAAGCATAGTTGGTATAAATGTCCGGTTGTATGTTAACGATACCTGCAAGTCCTTCAATCTTCTCTGGACCTTCGTTTTTAGAAAGATTATAAGGAAGGTACGAAGCTGCATTCCAACTCCATACCGAACCGTCTGTTTTAACGACGTATACGTTACTACCCATGGACTTTATAGATATGACATCATCAAGCAGCCTTTTTTGGATCATTTGCTCGGGGTCGCCTATTTTACTTCCCCAATACCATACCGAACCATCTGATTTTAATGCGAACAAGGTCTTGTACCCATAGCTGACGTTAAAATTCGCTACAAGTGAAGTTACGTTATTCAAATCTTTAATACTCTTTGGGGTTTTCGAAGGACTGTTTGATAGAATCCTGTCAGGTTTAGCATCCCAATACCATACGGTTCCGTCTTTTTTTAGCGCAACGTAGTTAGTCGTAAAATTAAAATTACTACTCCCTTTCCTTTCAACTACGATTTGTTTCACATCTTGCAAGCCCGGAATTTGTACCAGATTAGCTTTATAGAAAGTATCTGAAGGATTAAGAGGATCTTCCACGGTTCCTATGATGTGCCAACCCCATACGGTTCCATCCTTTTTCGCTAGTAGTATATTCTCGTCAAGGCTGTCGAAATCATCCCCAATTCGTGTATATTCCCCTTCGTTAACGGCTCTTATGTCATTCCCACTTGCCTGAACCGTATCTGAATACGCCGTGAACATTAAAATAAAGCATAACAGTGTTGCTATTAATCGTTTCATTGTCTACCTCCGCCTAAAGTTTCCCATATATTTTCGTTATACTGTTTATCGGATCGCCGACGGCTAACCAATAGCCTTTCTCCTTGTTTTATGTTAATCAAATTAAGAGTAAGGAATGCACGAAATGGGATTCTCTTGGAGTGTCTATATGTGTAGAAATATCAGCTACTTTGGGGACCCCAATACCGTTCCCTTCCTCGTCCAACTGTGTAAATATTGAGTATTAACTTAAAAATTATTTCGCTATGCTATATTAGAAATATAGATAAGGTTACATAATACGCTGTATTAAGGTGGGCAACGAGTTGAGAGAATCTTGTATGTGGAGCGACACGGAAGTGTTGCACCTTCACGAATATGGACAGAGCCAACATCGAATGATCGAAGGTTATGGCATTATCGTGTTATCGAGTGGCAAGGGAGAAGTCCGAATTGGTAAGCAATGTTGGTTTGCCAAGTCCGGCTCGCTTCTGTTCGTCAATCCTGACAGGATTGCTCGAGTGACTTCCGTTTCCGGGGCTCCTCTTACCGGGTATCTCGTTACATTCGATATCGTACGAGAAACAGAAACGGACGGCAAACGTGCCGTCTATATGGACAGACAATCGGAATGGCTTACGGATGGTCCGATTGCGGTTAAAGCGATTCGACGAGCAGAATTCATTGCGAAAGAGCTTGCCATGGACGCCACCGAATCTTCCTACCGCAAGCAGATGAAATTAGGCGAGTTACTCGATTTACTTCCAATTAGGCATGAGGATAGCGGCGATAAATCTGAGCCCGATTGGCTTGAAGCGGTCCTCACGTATATGAAGGGAAATTACGAAGAAAAAATTAGCCGTGAAAGCTTAGCGCTACTGAGCGGATTTCATCCTGATTATTTTTCCAAACAGTTCAAAAAGGAAACAGGACTGAGCTATATGGAATATTTATCGAAAATTCGAATCGACAAGGCGAAGCAATATTTATTCTTAGGGGATCGTAACCTAAATGAAATTGCTCAGCGTATCGGCTATTCCGACGGTCTTTATTTAAGCCGGAAATTCAAACAAGTTGTCGGAATATCACCTTCGCGTTACGTGCACAAACCTGAAAGAATCGTCGTTGTCGAACTTGTAGGAGAGTTGCTTGCGCTAGGAGTAAAGCCCATAGCCGCTTCGCATAGCAATAGTCTAGGCAATTTAAAGTTGCTGCATCATGAGTTGGAAGACGTGATCGAAATCGATAATAGACTCGATCAATTGCACAGCTTTCAACCGGATCTCGTTATTATACCGGATTGTTGGGGGACGGCGGAAATCTATCGACACCTTTCAAGTTCCGTACAAATTAAAGTCATCCCATTCGACCATCCCGTCCGTCGGCTTCGAGAACTAGCGGAAACGTTCAACAAGCGGGAAGAAATGGAAAGCTTGATTGCCATCTACGAACGAAAGGCAAAGCTGATTAAAGAACAACTATCAGATGTTATCGGTCCGGACGAGACGGTAGGTGTATATGAAATATGGCAAGATGAGATATGGGTGTTCGGAAATCCCTCATTCGGAAGAGGCGTGTTCAACTTATATGAATCCCTCGGTTTGAATGCTCCTCTAGCCGTAAAGAAAGCATTCGCAGACGCTAGTTTGTGGTACAAAAACATTATATTAGAAGACTTACCCCGATTTGCCGCCGATCATATGATCATCAGCATATATGACGAAGATGGGGGTCGGGCGCACTTCGATCGTATCACGAGCAGTCCGATCTGGAGACAATTGCAGGCGTACCGTAACGGTCAAATTCGTATGATTGAAATGAATATCTTGCACCCGGGAGATCTTTTGTCGTCTGTCCGGCAACTGGATAAGATTGCTGATGTCCTTCTGAATCCAGCAGACGGGGAGTGACTGCGAAAGCAGGCAGACAGAGTAACTGCGAAAGCAAACAATTGGACCTTCACGTGACCTCGGTTTTATCCATAATTTTGCCCAATTAAAGGCATTGCGATAATTCCGAATCGAATGATAAACTAAACCTCGTAAATGAGATTAATTATCATTGAGAAAGAGGTTGCAGCTAGATGAAAATTCAACTTAAAAGATTTGGTCTGTGTATGATGGTTGTAACGATACTAACCGTATTTACAGCATGTGGCAGCTCCGATAAAAAGAATGATCCGAAGTCCGAGCCTACGCCTTCTCCGGTATCCGAAACAATTACCTATTCCGCGGCTAATGGCGATATTATCATCCCGAAAAAACCGAAAAAAATCGCCTTGCTTGCCGAAGTGTATTATGGCTATTTCTTAGAACTGGGACTTAAGCCGATAGCCGTTACGGATTATGCATTCCAAAATCCGTACTACAAAGGATTAACAGACGGGGTTGTCAACTTGGGCGACGGTTCGTCGTTAGAACAATTACTGGAGCTTCAGCCCGACTTAATTATTGGTTATACTGGCTCTGAGATTATCGAAGAGTTGCAAAAAATTGCCCCTACCGTACTTATCGAGTACGGCAAGCTGAACTACAAGCAGCAGCTGAAGGAGCTCGGTGTCATGACCGGGACGGAAGCTAAAGCGGACGATTGGATTGCCGGCTGGGATAGCAGAATCAAACAAGCGAAGCCGTCTATTTTAGATAAAGTCGGTGATCGTACAGTATCTATTATTCAGCCGCTTAAGAGTGGCATGTACGTTTACGGCAATTCTTTTGGTCGAGGCGGAGAAATCATATACGACGAGTTCGGGCTTAAAGCGCCGGACGTGGTACAGAAAGAAGCAATCGACAGCGGAATCGGCTACAAGGAAATTTCGCTCGAGAAGTTGCCGGAGTATGCAGGAGATTATATTTTTACAGCGCCTTGGACAACAGATTTGTCGGGTAACAGCGTGTATGAGAGTGCATTGTGGAAAAAGTTACCTGCCGTTCAACAAAACCGCGTATTTGAATTTGATCCGGTCGGGTTTTACTTTAATGATCCGATTTCCATGAGCGCTCAGTTAGACTTTTTTATCGAAAAATTAACCAAATAAAAAACAGAGGGGGCTGATCCTAAAAGTCATAAATGACTTAGGAGGCCCCCTAGATTTGTACTTTAGTATTTCAAATGCTTCCTCACGATAGAATCATCACCCTCCAAGAATGGCCATGCCGGGTACTCGGTCGGTATGCGGCTAACCTCATCCAGTCTAGTCAATTCATCGCTTGTTAAAATAATCCCGCTTGCTGCAAGGTTATCCTGTAACTGATCGGGGCGTTTCGCACCCATAACGACACTCGTTACGCTCTTCTGATTCAGCACCCAAGCAAGAGCGATTCTGGCAACCGTCGACTCACGTGCTGCTGCAATATCCTGAAGCGTGTCGATAATCGGAAATACTTTATCCTTGTCGACCGGAGGGAACGGAACCTTCGCATGTCGGTCATTGGCATTGCCCGGATTATCCCGCGTGTATTTGCCAGACAGGAAGCCCCCGGAAAGCGGACTCCAGACGATTAAGCCCATATTTTGATCCTTTAGCATCGGAATGATCTCCCGTTCGATCTCGCGTGCGGCGAGGGAATAGTAAGATTGGCTGCTTTTGAAAGCATGGAGTCCGTGAAGCTGCGAGAGACCCCGAGTTTTCATTATGTTCCACCCTGTCATATTAGAATTGCCGATGTAGCGAACTTTCCCGCCCCGAACCAGATCGTCGAGAGCCCGAAGCGTTTCTTCCCAGTCCGTTAATTGATCAGGGTTATGGACTTGGTACAGATCGATGTAATCCGTTCCGAGCCTCTTCAAGCTTGCTTCGACTTGCCCAATAATATGCAATCGAGATAACCCGAGCTCGTTCGGACCAGATCCCGTGCGTCCTCTGACCTTCGTCGCGATCAGAGCTTGATGCCTTTTGTTCTTCAGGGCCTTGCCGAGAATTTCTTCCGATTGTCCGTCCGAGTATACATTGGCCGTATCGAAAAAATTCACACCGGCATCCATCGCTTGATCAACCAAAATCGCCGATTCCTTTTCGCCCAGACCGCCGAAAACACCCCACTTTTCGCCGCCGCCGAATGTCATTGTTCCCAACCCTATCTCCGATACCAGCACTCCTGTATTGCCAAGTAAGTTGTATTTCATCGTCTTTACTACCTCCATTATTTGGTTTATATCAATGGAGACGAAGCCAAATCGGAATAGACGCAAATAAGAAGTGAATTTTTTGAATAAATTTCGTGGAGTGGGGGACCGCGCCGATGAATGTAGAGCAATTATGGGATGAATACCATGAGCACGTCCGGAATTTCGTTTTGCATAAAACGAATAATCACACTGATACCGAAGACATTGTGCAGATGACCTTTATGAAAGCTTATGAAGGAATGACTCGTCTGCAAGATGAAGAAAAGAGACGCGCATGGATTTTTAAAATCGCAAGAAATAGCATCGTTGATTATTTCCGGAAGGAAAAAAAGATGGAGGCACTTCTACTCCTGGATACCATGAACATTGTCGAGGATGAACAACCAGTCGCAGATTGTAATTCGGAGACCGCTCAAGGGATGATGAACATCCTGACTCGCATGCCTGATAAATATCGAGAGGCGCTTGAGCTTTCCGAGCTGCAGGGCATGTCGCAGAAGCAGCTAAGCGAACATTTGAATATCTCCTATTCGGGAGCGAAATCCAGAGTGCAGCGCGGTCGCGAACTAGTAAAAGAGATGATGACCAGCTGCTGCGCTATCGAGGCGGATCATTATGGGAATATCGTAGAATACTCCGTCACACATAATGAACCGAAACTAAAGAAGAAATCCGATTAATAGCAAATCCGGCATGTGATAAGTCCCTCAAGGGAACTCATTACATGCCGGATTTACTTTTTTCGAGCTTTATTTCGCTCTATTTGTGGTAAGGTTCTCCGTAATCATTCATTTATTCTTATCTAAGAACGCTCGTCAATCAGCCGTTCCAGAAACTCCGCAAACGTTGAAGCATACTTGTCGATCAAATCATTCATGAGATCATAATACATGATCGGAAATTCTCCCTGTTCATCTCTAGTAGACGTATCAAAAGAATAAAGCTCGTCGCTATCTGGCACGAACAAGTCCATTCTGTGTGGAAACCGGCTTAACCACCATTCCTCGGCTTTATTCAGTCTGTATATGTAAAGAAGGTCACCATCGTAATTCTCTCTGTGTTCTGGAGCAGCGATCGCTAGAATATTCCCGCCACTCAACCGGGCATTACCATAATGAACAAGCCACCAGCGATAAGATGGCGGCAGGCGGAATCCTTATTTCCCTTCGACTTCCGCTATCCAGCTCTCTCCCGCACCATGACCATGAAACCATTTTAAAGCGGAAGTTGTTTTCAGCTTTTCTGCCAAACGCTCATACAGGAGTTCGATCCTCTCTCCCTATACATAGGTTCATTGTAAGTTTTGGATGTCTCTCACTAGTTTCATGTATACCTTCCTCTTTCACACTTAAGGAACACCCAGATCATCTGTTATTTTCTGAAATCGCTTCGCACCCTTTCGACAAGAGCCACTGCTCCATAACAGCAAACGCCTGTTGTGCATCCTGTTCATAGAAGACGGCCACCTCTTGCTGATAGGCATAATTGAATCGCACATAACCACCTAGCTGCTGATAGAACAGGAAGCAAGCAAATGATGTCTCGATGGTCAAATCAGGTGGAAAATCCACTTGGCACACTCCCGCCAGTTCGGGCAGCGAGGGCTGATCCTGCCCTGGTGGCAAGCGCAAAAAGAGATAATTCCGAGTATCTGTCCACGGTTCATAATAGACAGCTTCCTGCCTGCTGCACCCATACACCTGCTCGTATACTTTATCCAGAACCAAGGCGTACGACCCTTCGCCATCCTGTCCCGGCGCCTCTAGTGAAATCGCCTTGATTTGATCCGCATGCCGAGGCAGCCAGAGCAGCCCTGTCTTCTCGGGATGCACTGCCAGAAAATCACCGTCCACCGTTGTAGCTATAACGATACACTCGCCGATCTGTTGCTCAGTAATGGGGCTGTCTTCGTCATGCTCCCATAACCCGTACTCGGCAAAAGGTCGAAGCACCTCCGCATCAGGCAATTGGACATTTATCCATCCTCTGTAAGTCCCTTGGCCATATTGTCGCAAAAACCGAAGGTAGTCTGGAGGGAAAACTGCGGCATCTTCCTTTGCTAGCACTCGGTTTTGGTCTTCAGACAGCGGCTGTTGCCGAGATACGATGTACATGAATACACCCCCTTATTAATAGATTAGGATGAATTACCATTCGCAAAAATTTTCCTCAATTAGATCCTCGAATGAATTCGCTAATAACTTGATCTCCTCGGTATCGTGATAACAGATGAATACCTTGCCTGTCTGATTTTGACATGTGGAATCCGCAAAAGCGTATGAGCATTGAACGAGAGAGAATGGTTCCCGTAAAAACGAACTGCGAAATGTTCATCCAAGCGCGCGCAAAGCTCGTCCACCTCCTCTAATAAGAAACCATAGTAATCGGGATGAGAAAACTGAACAATGACTTGGTTGCCGGTACGCAAATCTTGCTCGATCTGCTTCCGATCCAGCGTTTCTGGATCGTTGGTCAAAATTCTACTCCTCCATTTCTTCCGTATCCATAACTCCTCCTATTCACCGAACATCCCTTAGCCTCGCTCGTCGATCAGCTGTTCCAGAAATTCCGCAAATGTCGAGGCATAAATGTCAATCATATCATTCATGAGATCATAACACATGACCGGCATCTCACCCTGTTCGTCTCTAAAAGACGTATCGAAAAAGTAAAGCTCGTCACTGTCCGGAACGTACAAATCTAGTCTGTTCGGGAATCGGGCTACCCACCAATCCTCCGCTTGATTCAACCTATGTATATAAAGAATGTCGGTATCAACATACTCTCTGTGTTCTGGATCGGTGATCGCTAGTATACTTCCGTCTCCCAATCGAGCATTGCCGTAATGCGTCAACCACCAGCGATAGGACGGCGGCAGACGGAATCCTAGCTCCTCCTCTACCTCTACTATCCAGCGCTCTTCCGCCCCGTGTCCAGGAAACCATTTTATAGCCGTAGTCGTTTTCAGCTTATCGGTCAATCGTTCATACATCGTTTCATCTCCTATTTCAAGTTTCATTCTTGGATCACCGCCGCTCGTTAGAATTCATATTTTACAAATTTATCTCTAAGAGATTCCTCCTTGCTTTGGCTTACATACATGACAATATTGGTCTCTGGATCTTCTTTCCTTCCTAATACTTTGGGATACACTTCATTTAACTTTCTTAATGCTTCGATAGTCTTCTCAACATTACTAGACTTCATTTGCAAGTTAGCAAACGATCTTCCCATAGAATAGCCTCCAATACCACTAGATTAGCCTTAAATGTTAAACATCCTAACTCTATTATAGTGTTTGTTTATCCTAAAACCACCTGCTTTTATACTAAATAATGGGATTTGTCATATTTCACTCCCACATGAGAAAGAGGGTATATCTCCGTCACTTTAGGACTTTGAGTTACCCTCTATTGCACTCGACATCATTAGATCAAAAAACTCTTCAAGCGTATTTGATACTTTTTCAACTTCTTCGAATTCAGGCTCATATCCACGTACAATAGCACCTTTATCATTTGTTACATCAATTGCATAGAAGGAATATCCACCATCTACTGACATAACGATTGGCATGTAATTATTCCACCATGTCGTTATTTCTGCCCTCCAACTATCATCATCCATCGCCGCTTCCAAACTGAGCAATTCATATTCATTCCATTTAAACGCAATATCTGAGCGATTATTGAACTCGTTCTCACAAATAAACCAAGTCATCTCATTGGGCGCAACACATTTTTCAATCCTACTTAAAAAATCTAAATAGTCATGTGGGATTTCCTTATATCTAGATATGATGCTATGATCCAAATTGAATTGAAGGCTGGATTTTTCGACTATATCCCAACCGTTTTTCTGAGCCCAAATTATAAACTCGACAATTTTATTATTCATAATCATCACCTTCTAATCGGTTTCTAGTCACTCCTGCTATGAACTGTTATACATAGAAATGCATGAATCATTTGCCTCTCTTATAAGCATTAGCTACTTGGAGAAGATACCAGACAGCCACACCCAGAAGGGCAGAGAGCACCCGATTGATACAGCCGAATTCGATCAGCCACTTCGCTTGACCGGGACCGATCCAAAAAGCAGCCACGAGCTGGAAGACGGCAGGAAGTAGAAATGCCAGCCAAGAAACCGTTATGAGTTTTTCTGTTTTGAAGCTCCACCGTACCGCCAAACATGACGCTACAAGCAATACCCACGTACTGAGTAAACTTTAATGCAAACATGATATCGGCACCTCTCTTTTTACCTTGACTGGGACCATACAATACCTACCGGACAGACGATCGGAACGGAACCCCGCTCTTTTCTATGAATGGGTTGTGGTTCCTTAGTTCTATTACACATATTATTTTACGCTCTCGAAATATACTCTACCCTAAAATTTATTTGAATCCAATCAATTTTTAGCATATTTTTCCTTCATTAAATATAGGATGTGGAAATCCTTATTCTAACAACGATCATTCTAACCACCCTGCTAGGAATTACGATCACTGTTTCGAAAAAGTGTTTATAATAAGCGATTTTGTCTCCTTAGCTAGGAGAGTGCTGCTCGTAAATCTTGTTGAAACTAGAGAAACCAGTACCCAATTGTAGAGGAAGTGTGCGAAATCGCTTTCTACTGCACTACCAATGGGATACGAAATGGAGTCAGTAACGTTCGAATTTACCTTGAGGAGTTCAGGATGATATTGAGCGAATGCACCCAATGAAAAATAGACTGTGAAATGACATTAAGGTCATCTCACAGTCTATTAGTTAGTTTTCCAGAATCGCCTTCAATTCTGGATCTAACATCAGTAATTTCCACAGCATCGTGGCGGTTTCCGCACGCGTCGCATTGCCTTTCGGCTGCAGGCGTCCGTTATAACCTTGGATTAATCCCGCTTTCGCTGCGGTAACAATGGATTGTTGTGCATAGTTGCCTCCATCGGATATATCTACAAAGTCGGCAGTGCCTGTCTGCGGCAATACTCCCTTATTGACAAGCCTCATTAACAGGACAATCATTTCCTCTCGTTTAATGCTTTCGTCCGGGCGGAAGCTACCATCGATATATCCATAAACAATTCCATACTGCGCTAACTCAGTAACTGCTTCTTCACTCCAATGTCCTTGTAAATCACTGAACGTTACAAGATCATTGTCCTTTGGCGTAAAATCAAATAATCTTGCAATGATCGTTGCGAACTCTGCACGTGTAATCGATTTGTTAGGCTTAAAGTTGTCATCTCCGTACCCTGTGACAACCTTGAGCTGCACTAATCGATCAATCGTCTTCCGTGACCACTGTGTCGCGGTATCCGTAAACGATACTTGTTCTGAATTTGAGGAAGCCAGTCGCTCTCGAATCACTCGCAACAGTCGATCCCACTGAATCAGATCCATATTGAATATGGATGAACTCGGCGCTGGTGTCGGTGTCGGCACCGGCGTTGGCACTGGTGTCGATGTCGGCTCTGGCGTTGGCACTGATGTCGGTGTCGGCACCGGCGTTGGCACTGGTGTCGGTGTCGGCTCTGGCGTTGGCACTGGTGTCGGTGTCGGCACCGGCGTTGGCACTGGTGTCGGTGTCGGCACTGGCGTTGGCACTGGTGTCGGCACCGGCGTTGGCACTGGTGTCGGTGTCGGTGTCGGCACTGGCGTTGGCACTGGTGTCGGCACTGGCGTTGGCACTGGTGTCGGTGTCGGCACCGGCGTTGGCACTGGTGTCGGTGTCGGCACCGGCGTTGGCACTGGTGTCGGTGTCGGCACTGGCGTTGGCACTGGTGTCGGTGTCGGCACCGGCGTTGGCACTGGTGTCGGTGTCGGCACCGGCGTTGGCACTGGTGTCGGTGTCGGCACCGGCGTTGGCACTGGTGTCGGTGTCGGCACCGGCGTTGGCACTGGTGTCGGTGTCGGCACCGGCGTTGGCACTGGTGTCGGTGTCGGCACTGGTGTCGGTGTCGGCACTGGCGTTGGCACTGGTGTCGGTGTCGGCACCGGCGTTGGCACTGGTGTCGGTGTCGGCACTGGCGTTGGCACTGGTGTCGGTGTCGGCACCGGCGTTGGCACTGGTGTCGATGTCGGCTCTGGCGTTGGCACTGATGTCGGTGTCGGCACCGGCGTTGGCACTGGTGTCGGTGTCGGCTCTGGCGTTGGCACTGGTGTCGGTGTCGGCACTGGCGTTGGCACTGGTGTCGGTGTCGGCACTGGCGTTGGCACTGGTGTCGGTGTCGGCACTGGCGTTGGCACTGGTGTCGGTGTCGGCACCGGCGTTGGCACTGGTGTCGGTGTCGGCACCGGCGTTGGCACTGGTGTCGGTGTCGGCACCGGCGTTGGCACTGGTGTCGGTGTCGGCACCGGCGTTGGCACTGGTGTCGGTATCGCACCTCCAATCTCAATAACAACCGAGTCCACTTCGTAGACTAGTCCGGATGCCAACACTACTTTAGCTCCAACATGATAGACCCCTTCCTTCGACAAGGTCATTAACTTCTGCTCGGCTTTGCCATCGTAACCAACCTCGATCCAGTCGTCATTGTTGATTTTGTACATGGCTTTATTAATTTTAAACCCATCCACATCATAGGACGATAGGGACAATTCCACCGGGTCCGTATACTTGCCATCCGATCCGGCATTCCCCTTCACCTTCAACTCAAGGTGCGGCTTGGCTGATTGCGTATTCGTTACAATGAACTGATACGTTTGCACCTTGCCCGCTGAACTAGCTGGCTGCACCGCAATCGTTAATTCGTTATCTGTGCCGCTCGCTGACAGCAATAACGATTGATCCATCGAGATGAAACCTTTGCTCGACTGAATCAGATTTCCATCGACATCTAACAAGGACACAGTCGCGTCACTATTGGACGCTACTGCCACAAGCCGGGTCTGTCTCAGGTCGTTCGCTGGCAGTGCATAAGTTGTTTGACTTGGATCAAAATCTAATGCAACGCCGCTGAGTTTCACGGAGCTGAGTGTCGCATCTCGTGCATCTGTGCTCTCCTGGAAGAACACCGCTTGCACCGAATCCCCCGCCTGGCTGAATTTTACCGTTGCCGTTTTCTTCTCCTCTGCTATAAAACTCAACAGACTAGTGGCATCCGTCTCCACATACTTGGTCTCTACAATTTGCCCATCCCCATCTAATAAATTGAGCAAGACATTTCCGGACGAAACGGGTGCCATATTGGTGTTCTGCATCGTGAGATTTACACTCGTATGCGACGCATCGTTCGTCTGCTCTACTGTCAGCAAGATCGGTGTTGTGTTGTATTTGACTGCTAGATTGTCTACTGTAATCTTCGTTTCATTATCCGTAACATCGAACTCCTTGAGCACATTCCCCTGGGAATCCTCTGCCCAGCTGCGCAAATAAACCGTAATTCCGCTATCCGGAATCTCCTGTAGTCCATACTTGGTCAAGTAGGCACTTACATCAAGCTCCACTGTCTTCACATAGGCTCCTTGATCGACTAGATCTAATTCATCCGCATCGGAGACTTCCAGTACTTTTCCAATCAATGCATCCGCTGAGTACGTGTTATTCTCATAAATCCCTAACTTGACGACTCGACCTTTATTACTTAGCTTCGTACCATTCTTGTTGTAGACTGGTACAGATAAGGTGCGCTTTCCATCCTCTTCCTTCATTACGATAATCTTCGAGATACCCATATCTGGTACATCCAGTTGCAAGGTGCCTGTTGTAGACAACACATCACCGCCTGCGAATGTAACCTCGATCTGATAAGGAGCATCCGTAATTGGGGATGGAACCTTGTGATACGCAACCAAGCTGCGCCCGCTGTTCGGTACAAGTGCAAGTTGATCAAAGGTCGTCTTATTCCCGCTAATCGTAATATCTACAGATTGAATAGCGGATAAGCCTTGATTAACGAGATTGAACTGAACTGGCAAGTCGAAGCCTGCGACAATTTCGCCCGGGTTGAACAGCACCTGCTGGGCATCGAATTGATTGTGGAACAACCCGCTTGCCTTATACATCGCACTAATCGTCTTCGATACAGTTACCGGGATTGCGTCTCCCCCGGCTTGACCTTCTTCCTTCGGTGTCAGGGAACCAACCACTTGTGTGTCAGTTGTATAGGTTGTGCCCAATAACAATGCGGTAATTTCTGTGCCTGCAGCATTGCCGATATAGGCAGAGATGGCATCAATGCTTGTATCGTTCGGCATCGCCCCTAGTTCCATCACACCGGACAGGAACAATTCGCTGCCGTCTACACCAAATTTCACTGCTTTAAGCACATCCCGACTTGCCGCTTGCGCAGCAGTCACATCCACCTGTGCTTCTTTCCATATTAATGACAAGCGATCGATCTGTCGGGTCGCCTCCGTCATTTCCACAAAGGTAAAGTTCGGGCTGATCGTCACATCATTGTACGCCTTCACTGCACTTAAACTATCAACAAACTCCGAATATACCTCGCCCTCGCGATTAATCGCCAGCATCCGAATGTCTCCGTTAGAGCCATCCCCCGCGCTACTGGACGTATGCCAAGCAAGGACAAACCGCTCCACCCCATCTGGGAAAATAACGCTCGTCAACTGCGGGTTCTCATTCGTGTTGCGATCATTCGTCACTTGAAGATTCTTTTTGACCCCTATTGTCTTCCATGTCGTTGCCACTGCAGCAGGATCCTTATTCGTATCAATGACTGCATAGACAATCTGATTGTCCGTTCCCGCCACATATTGTTCAGCAGGAATGTTAGCGACATTGCCCGGATTGATTACATACGTGACAGCCGTCGTGCCATCTATCATCGTCTGAGAGGACATCCCCATAACCGTACCGTTTGTACCGTTATACAATGTATCAACATCGCTCCATACGCCTGTTGCCACATCATATACCTGATAGACAATGCTGTCTGATTCTGAGAAATCAAGTGGATTCTCAGTATTAGACGAATAAACACTACGGTAGGCGACAAATACTTTACCGCCGCCAACAGACACAATTGGAGCAACGTCTGGACTTTGATTGCTCGTCAGCCGCTGGGTCGTCCACTTCACCCCATCATAGACAGAAGTCATTATTTCAGCGCTATTATTCATGAGCAAGATATCCGAAGCCGTTAGTTCCTCACCGGCATCCTTCGTAATCATATCCTTTTGTCTAACCCATACAGCACCAATCAAGTTGCCTTCGCCTGCAAGCTGAAGCCCTGTATCTCCGTATCCGTCTAACGCAGGATCAACGACAATTTTCCCTTTGTCGACATAACTTCCCGAACCATCACGGACAGCCCATGAAGCGACCGTATCCTCAACTTTCACACTATTGTTATCAGATAAGTAGACAAACAGAGATCCGTCTGCAGCTACCTGTGGATTCGAATACGGATATGCATTAGATTGTACAACCTGCGGAACGCTTGCCGTTGAGGCGAGCATTCTTCCTTGTACCCGAGGGGAATTCTTCCATTCTCGAACGTATTCATTCAAGTAATCGCGGTCCTCTACCGTCTGCGTGCTGAACACCTGCATCGGGTCTTCACCAATGGATTCCATGTAAGCTAGAATAGCCACATCCATTGTAGCCGCGCTAAACGGGGTAATCGCATTGTCCTTCCAGTAGTCTTGAATTTTGTTCCAATTCTTTGATAACCAGCTATGGCTATAACGCAAAGAAGCAAAATCATGCTTAATCGAAATAAATAAGAATTTGAATACAACCCGTACACCCACAATACTTTCGAGCGTCAACTTGTTGCCATACAGCACTCGATCGTGACTGTTCTGCAAATAGTCGCGATTCAACCATGTGCTTGTGTTCTCTAGCGTAATTTTACCGAACACCCCGATTTTGGCTGCAATAATCGAATAGTCAAAACCAATCCCGCCGAATGCTTCGATATAAGCAATTACACGCAGAGAGGTCAAATAGTCGTTGACACTATCCTGTTGCGGATCGCTCCAAGGGTTTCCTGCCACCTCATCGAATAAAACCGAGGTTTTGAATCCGACATCGACGCCACCACCGATGGTTACAGAGAAAGTGACTGGTACGATGCCAGCCTGGACATTCCAATTCCATGAGTACTCAAATCCTCCGCCCGCTTGGAATCCACCCGCATGCACAATCGCTTCCCACGCATCCTTCTTGACGTTGTATTTAACTTCCCCGACATAATAGCCCGATGCCTTGAACGGAATATCTTTGCCGGAATGTCCTGCTTTATTGATTTGGGAAAATTGACGCTTCTGCTCTTCTATAAAGTTGCCCATCGCAACATTGTAGAGATCGCTTGCGCCTGGCGTAAACTTATTGTTCGGTTTCATAAACTGAACATCGCTCGTGCCCTGCGTCGATGCCATCGAACCGAGAGAAGCGGACATCACCATCTTATAGACCATCGGGTCATCCGTTGGATATACACGCATGGACAGCGGGCCTACATCCATCTTGATGTTGCCGAGCAATCCTAACGTTTCTAGAACGACCTTATCGTTATTGCTAGGACTAGCCGCACTCCCATTCGCACTCGTTATTTCATTCTTTATCTTCTGCAAGTTAGTGCGCAGCGATGTCTTGTTTACATCAGGCACTCCAATCATATTGATGACAGTAGATGAAGTTTTAATGTTCTTGCGGAAGCTATTCGGCTTTGTATACAACTTAAAATAAGTTATTCCCGACGTTGCCTTGTCGAGCCAGATGGTGTCCTTATTCAACACCTGCACATGACGTGTTAGCCACATGTCCGAGAATGGGTACTTGATGGTCTGATAGGATTGGCCCTGTGGGACAAGGTCCGTGCTGCCTACGACCAACTCCGCATAGGCCTGACTATCCACCTCTTCCCCCCACCACAAAAACTCAGTCGTCAGAGAAATATTCGGGTAATGATCATTCGGGCCGAATTTGCCTCGGTAATCCCGAATGTCTGCCTTGGTGTTGTTAATCCCATCCAACACATACTGATTCACGCGGATCGGTGTCTTCTGATTACTTCCGTTCAGGATCATGCGCGCAATTTTATCGCCAATCATAATCCGGTCAACTGGGCTTGCATCCCCATCAAAAGTCAACAAGCTTGGCTGATAGAGATCCCCTTCAAACTGTGTTTCAATAATAAATTCAAGCTTGTCCTTAGCAGACAAGTTGGCTGCGTTCTTCTCCCCAGCTGCAACGGAATAGAAATCAGTCGTGTCGAAGATAACCTCTAACCTACCATTATCGTCCAGATCGACAACAATGCCTGTACCACCAACTTCCGTTGCCTCTGCATAATTCCCATTCTTGTACACACCACCGCGGTAAGTTACTTTGCCCGTGTATGGCTTGCCGTCAGGTGTTTTGAAGAATACTTCTACTTTAGATAACTGACGCAATTGCAAAATATTAATCGGATACAACTCCAGGTTTGCTGGATTTCCTTCTTTCGATAGCAGTCGATCCTGACTGTACACCCCTGTATAAGTGGAACCGTCAAACACCGATGTCACATAGACATCGCTAGCAATACCATTCTCCTCATAGAGGGCGAGTTCTCCGTTTGCATCACTTGATACAACCCGTTCAATACCGTCTCCATTCGTGTACGTAAAAGTTGTCTCCGTCTTCGGATACAGTTGGAACAAATAAAGCTTGTCCTGCAGCGTTTCTACCGTAAGGTCGAGCTCAGCCCGAATTCCTGTACGGGCATGCGTCGCGGTAATCTTCGTCGTGCCATCGTTTAATCCTGCTAATAGAAACTTCTGCTTGGGCTGATAGGAAGGATTGTTGAATATCTCAATATCCTCCACATAACCGCCACTACGATGATAGATTGCGCCTATTTGATTGCTATTTGATTTCCATGCAATTTGATCCGTAATTTCCCCAAGATCGTCATAATCTTTGTTGTTGACGCCTATCTCATTATTGAGCGTAATTTGACGTTTCAGGCCAATAATTTGGTCACTCGTCATTTGTCTAATCTTGTCTATATTGCTCGTCGTATGCGAGGTAGATGACTGGCCATCTACTTGTATTTGCAGTGCATCGCTCTTGTATGCTTGCAAGAACATCGAATCATAAGACCATGTTGAATCCGTGCTGTTCTTGACAGCGATTGTGATTGCGTAATCGTCCTTGATCCGCTTACTGTTTGTGACTGGATCTATCCGCAGACTATAGCTGCCGCCTGTGGCTGTAACTTGCGCATCGCTGAACTGACCTTTTGCCTTGTTGAACGTGATGACGCTCTCTGGCATAAGCACCCCATTCTTCGTCACTTGAAATTCAAATTCCCCTTGATTGATGGGATCGAAGTTATCAAGTGTCCAGGACAAGGGTACACTGCCTGCTTGGTCAAGCACAAACTGTCCTTGCGATTTATCCAGCGCAACAATCGCTGATTCCGATCTGACGACAATATAAGAAATAGCAGATAGAGTAGACTGTGCATTTTCTGGATTGGCCGTGCTAATGCGAACCGTATAGCTAGGGACATCCTTGCTCGATATATCCCGGATGTAAGACCCCGGAATTACGAAACTAGTGGCATTGATTAATTCTGTTGTCGTTGGTGCGTTCCACATCTGGGTCGGTGTCTGTGCAACAAGCTGCGCCTCGTCGTAGTACCCTTCGAAGAACTCCAGTTTAAAGTTGGCGCTCTGTGCTGCACCGCCGGGTCCAGCCAACTCCTTGTAACGATCCATAACGTTCGTAGACCATAGAATCGTTGCGTTTTTATTCTTATTCACATAGATCCGATTAGCAAAGCTCGGGATGACAATTGCGGCTGAACCGTCTGCACTGATCGTCATCGGCTGTGTGCTTACAGTTGCTTCCGGAGCCTCGCCGTTGTTCTTGGCAACCAACGTAAAGACAACCGCACCTGACTGGATAGGTAGAATCGTTCCGTCCGCAGTGATCCCCGCCACCGTTGCATCGCTGCTGCGCCACTCGAACTGATCTGGCGTCGTATACGTTGCGCTTAGCGGGTAGGTGAAACCAAGCTTTGTAGCTGTAGCATCAATTATATTAACGATATTCGCTGTACCCGAAGGCCATGTTGTCGGATACGTAACCGATAGCTCGCTTGAAGTAATATATTTCGGTTCTGTTACTTGGAAGGCAATCCACTTCTCACCGAGCATCCCGAAATCCTTTACATTTCCGGTCGTAAGTGCGCCGGGTGTCAAATTCCGATTGTAATACACTTTAGCACGAATCTGCTTGCCATCTGTCAGCAGATCTCCATCCTCGATGGCATCATAGATGGTTTGTGTTATTTTCAGTTGCCCTTCCAATACGGGTGGAGATAATGGCAATCCATCCTCGCCGAGCTTCCACTGCAAGTCAAGCGCACCTATCCTCCTATCCCCAATCGAGATCATAACCCGCTTGGCAATATCCGCCGGGGTCATAACGCCATCGATCAGCCAGTCCGCCTCATCATTCGTATTATTCAGTTGAAGTGTCGCTTTCAGCGTGTCTCCAATGGTATAGCTGGTCTTGTTCAATACGAGCGACTGGAATGCATCTGAACGTGATGATACGATCGTAATATTCGGTGTATTCGTAAAATCGTTCCCCCATGCAGTAGCCCCCATTTTACGGTATTTAAAGTCTTCACTTGCTCCAACTACGATAACCCCTGTTTCGTCCGCCACACCACTAACCTTTAGATCAGCTGGAGTCATCCCTTTGCCAACGACCGCCATATACCCGCCAATAAGGGAATGACTCGGATAATAAGGGAATAGCCCCGTTGGTGGTTTCGCAAAATCAGCGAATGTCATTACATCTGGGTATGCGACCCCTCCCCCGGCAAGTAATAATCTAGGTGTCGTATCCAGATCCCTTGGTTGTTCGCGCGAAATAATATTGCTATAAAGCACTTGCATCGGCACCACTTGACCCGTCGTATACGTACCCGCTGTCGCATGTACTTCTTTCATAGTCGGGTCATTCATCGAAGCATCCTTATCCGTTTTCTTATTTAATCCTGCTACATAGTAGCACGCAGCCATGCCGCGTCCATTGAGTGAGTCCGATTTGTATAATCCCTGGCCTGTCCCCACTGTAATGGATAGATAGCCACCACCCTCATATGCATGGGTAAATGGGACATGATCAAGATTGTTGTCAACATGTCTGAAATCCATTCGATCCAGGTTGTTGAAATCGTAAAAGTGAATATAATCCGCTCTGCCATAACCCCCCCAAACATAATTCTGGAAGGAATCAATGGAGCTGCTGTGGAATTGGTTACTGCCAGCCGTACAATAAGCCGATACAATGTTGCGTTGGGCATACAATCCTGTCATTGACACCGTTTTTGTTGTCTCACCCGGTAGAAATTGGACTGTGCCTTCAATAATCTGATTATTACGCGGCTTAATATGAAGTGTACTTTCCATTAGCTTGTAGGAAAATGATACCGTTTCTGCTTGAGCCTTATTAAGCTCAAATGTAATTTTTACGACTTCCGGGTAAACGCCAGCACGCGTCTCCTCCACACTAGTCACGGAAACAACCGTTTCATCCCCATAATCTGAGTTTGAAAACGTCGAAGAACCGTATGTTGAGGCAAGTACACTGCCATTCTGATCCAGAAAGGGCAATCCACCCTCTCCTTCAGCTTGTGACAACAATGAATCCAGACTATCCAAATGCTCTGTAGACAGACTGGTTTCCGTCCCTATGGACGTCAGCGCAGATAATCGTTCTTCAATCGCAATCATCTCTCTCAACACTGCCAACGTAATCGGATCACCATCTACTAGTGCAATTTGAGTTAGATCAGTAACTGGGTCATCCAACACCTGCTTTATCTCATCAAGCGTGTAGTTCTCTCCATTTAGGAGAATGGAGTAACTAAGCAACTGACCCTGGTCATCTACAAGACCAAGCTTCTGCACCATCTCTACCATAGCCGCTGCCTGCTCCGCTCCATATTCCTCCTCTAGCAAACGCAGCAACTCGGTGTTATATGCATCAACATCGTAGCTTCCCGCTGGCGGTGCCGCGAATGCCGAGGTTGTAATGCTTGTTGCCACCAATACGAGCACTAATACACTTGCAATCATTTTTTTGAATTGAACCATCACTTTCATCATTTCCTTCCTCTCTCTTCACACAAACGCTTTGGTGATTTGAATAGAACTGCCAGCGTCCATTGTAGTTCGAGAGAGGGAGAATTGAAGTCCTCCTAAAGTAGTACAACGCAAAAAAAAAGCAAATGGAGGTCCCATTTGCTTCCCTATATCCCGTTCCTTCGACATATTATTACACAATGCCCGCTTCACAGCTTACTCTTCGATCACACCTAGTTCTCGCGCACGAACAACTGCCTGACCTCGCCTCTTCACTCCCAGTTTGCTAATCACTCTAGACGTATGCGTCTTAACTGTCGTCTCAGCAATGCCCAATCGTTCGGCGATTTCTCGATTAGATAACCCTTCCGCAATGGCTGTTATCACTTCGGTTTCCCGTGCTGTCAGCAGTTCACCGTCCCCTGTTAGCACAGATGTCGATTTAGCCCAGGATTCACTTTCTGACTCAATCCCTTCAGTCGTAGCCGCTGTTTCTTCCGCTAGCAACTTATGATAGATCATGCGCACGGCTAGCAATTCAAGCACCTTCAAATCCCGATCGGCAAACACACCTGCCATCTGTCGATTCTCCAGGTAAAGCATATACGACTCCTGTCTGATTGGAACTGCGATTGGCATACAGAGGATCGATCGTGGTAGTTCCTCCCGCACATAGGTATCCTTCATCCAATGACCCTGAACAGCATCAATTAGAACGAGCGGCTCACCGGTCGTCATCGTCCAGCGTATGATGCTTTGTGCATAAGGTGCGGATACTGTCTCTCTGTGAGGAATATCCGCATCTAATCCTGCTTCGATCAAGCAATTCCCTTCCCAGCAGCGCAGTAAGAATCCCCTGTTCGCACCCACTTGTCTAATTGACGCCTCCAACAGGCTTACCGCCCAGTCCGTCATATCCGGTTTAACAACCCCTTCAATGATGTGCTGAACAGGTACGTATTCATCCCCGTTCACAGGTACATCCAACGGTCTATCCGTTCCACCCCGAGTAGCTTGTGGTGGTAGGTTGGATAAGGCACCGCTGTTATCGTCTAATCCCCCCTTAGCTGCCAGATTCCCAAGCCGGCTGACTGCTGGGTTTAACAGGTCAGCATATTGACTCCTAATCCGCGCAACTATGGAGGCAGCCCCCCATTCCGCATAGGCATCACAAGCATCCATCATCGCAATTACTGCCCCGGATCGGCTCATTCCCTTCTCTCCATAATAAATCGCAAGCCGCTCACACACGATCCCCTCCATAAGAGCGGATTCCTCTGCTTTTGCCTGTTCAATCGCCGCTGTATATCCTCGAAGTGCATCTGTATAGTTTCCCGCTATGCGCTCCCACTCCGCCCCCATAAGCAGATGTCCCGAAGATTGATTGCCCAGAAACCCTTGCCAACGTTTCATACCCCGTAACAGCTTCCTCATTACTTTACGGGTTCTCTTCTGTTCTGTTTCATTCGCATGGGTGTACAAGGAAGCGAGTGATAAAGCTTCATACACTCGCTGCTTCCGGACTCGAATCCAATCCAACGGAAGTTCATTTACCCTCGCCAGCTTTGCCCAATACAAGGCTTCACGGTATCTACCCGCCAGATAGGCGACCTCTAGCCTGCAACCACAGCTATAATTATCCTCTTCCTGATGACCAGGGATCGTTTGAGAAGGATCACGAAAAGTAGAGATGAATTTCTCTAACGAGGCTTCTTCTTGCAATGCTGATATATACCTTTTTGCAACCTCAACAAGCTCACCAATTTTGCTATCAGCATTGTGCTGCATATGTTCCTTGTAATAGTCGTGAAGTTCTATTAAGCCAGTCAATTTCCCGTTGTATGCAACAAGACTAATAACTAGGGCTGCGTATGCAAATCCTTTATCGCCGGCTTCCATTCCTTCACGCATTGCCTTAAATATTATAGGGGAGGTAGCAACAGGCTTCTCTAATTGTAGTAAGACCCCCTCCATGAAGGAAATTATATATCTATTGTCGGATTTGATGGTGCCAGCATACTGAGTGACCGCCAGGGTAGAAGTTCGCGATGGAAATCTAATGGTTGGGAACACCCTTTGCAAGATGAGTTCGTAGACACTCCTTACACCTACAAGCTGCTCATCCATCCCATTTTGCACCCCATAGCGGATTGCTCGGGCATATAGTGCAACTAAACTTCTCGCATCATGCAGGAGTAGAGGAAACATAAGATAATTTAGCAACCCACAAAATGCTGCATGCTCTTCATCCGTTTTTTGAAAGGACTTGTTCCTTCCCTTCTCCCAACGCAGGAGGAGCTGGGTTCGCAATACCTCCACAACTACAGCTATTAAGGAACCCTTCTTGGGAAGCTTCCAACCGTATGCTGTCAATGCCTCCTGTCCATATTGAATTGCCCGATCATTATCTTTAATTGTGTGGAAACGGATTAATAGTGTCAAAATCTGCAATCGATCCACTCGGCTTAAACTATCGTTATCCTCAATTAAGCTCGTCAATTGTCCTCTAGCCCGTTCAAGATGTCCATCCATATGCTCCGTCCATGCTAGAACCGATAGGAACGGCAACTTCAGTGATGTGGATTGTGATTTCGCTTGCATCTCCAACAGTGCTAACCCGTGCATCGCATATCGTCTACTATTATTAAAGCGCCCATCCGACAGTGCCCTTTGTCCCTCTTGGAGATTATACTCGGTCAATTTCATCCTTTCCTGCTCTGATAAGGCCGCTACTGCGAGATTGAGGTGATCAATCGCCGATACTGACGATTCCCAGTTACATTCAGACCCACATTGCTCCAGGAATTTGCCAATCATCCGGTGCCGATATGGAATGCATTCTGAATCGAAGTTATAAGCAATCTGGTGTGCGGCATCCAGTGGGAATAAGTAGACTGCTTCCTGCATGTCAGACCCGTCTGCACCATTTTCCCCAAAGCAAATGAGGCCCTCCGTCTCTGCCAACTGGAGCCAGTACGTAACCTGCTCAATATCCAACCCACTTATTTCAGATAATGCCGATAACTGAAAAATTGACCCAATTGCAGCTGCTAGCGCTAGAAGCTCCTTCCCCGTATCGGGAAGTTCAGCAAAGCTCATCTCCGCTTGGAGAATAGCCTCCTCAGAATCAACCTTATAACCGATAAGCTCTGAATCCCATACCCATTGGGCGTTCTTCTCGTTGAAACGAATCTTTTTTTCCTTCTTCCAGTGCTCCAGTGCATACCGAATTGCCCCCGGGTTGCCGCCCGTCTCCTCATAGATGGATTGGGCCAGCTTGCGGATTCGAATAGAATCCTCATGCAAAGCATCCGAAACGAATTGCTTCACTTCTTCCGAAGTCAGCAATGTAATGCCAATTTGCTCCTCAGGATTAGTGCTCCATTCTTCAACTGATTGACAAGCCCCAATGAAGAATAATCCCGTCAGCGCCTGTTCCCGCTTAAGCGAATGAATGAGCGCCCTAGTCTCAGCATCCGCCAGATCTAGATCATCCATGAATAAGATCAAGGGAGGGGTGGTTGCAGCTATGCAACGAACTAAGCTTGAGAGCAATTCCCCGAACGGCCTAGCGCCCTTGTCCGTGTATGTTTTTTGATCACCTGAATCGCCTTTGCATTCAAATAGAGGCTTGGCCTCTGGCCATGCCGAGACAATAGTCGATGAATGGTGGTAGAACTCCTCCTGCAGCCTCGTCTTTAATCGAGTGATGACATCCGGTTCTTCGCACCATAATTGGTCGAGCCACTGACGCATCGCTTGTAAAAATGCCCCGTATGGTTCATTCGATGCAGACTTTCCGCAACTCCCCTCCACAAACCAACCACCCTGCCGAACAACGGCTGCTTGGAATTTATGGACGAGTGATGTCTTGCCGATCCCTTTTGCACCCGTTATCCATCTAAATACCGTCGAGCCCCGACCCGCAAGCTCTAGTCCATCCTGGAGCTGCCCCATAGCAGATACGCGATCAACCCATAGGTCGGCCAAATGCAGCGAACGGCGCTGATCCAAGCGTCCAATTTCGAATTGTGACAGCCTGCCATTACGCTGCAGCATGTCCTGACAGTGCATCAGGTCATTGAGCAACCCAGCCGCACTTTGATAGCGATCATCCGGTGATTTGGCAAGGAGCTTCATTATGATTGCTTCTAGAATCCCTATCCCCTCTGGCCGAACGCTTGACAATGACTGCGGTTTCATATGAATATGTGCTGTATTCCAGCCTTCCCCTTCACTAGGATCGTACGGCTTACGACCTGTAAACAACTCATATAGGATAAGGCCTAGTATATAAAGATCACTACGCAAATCCGCCACTCGATTGAGTCGGCCTGATTGCTCGGGAGACTGGTACGCTGCATGCCTCTCAATACTTCTGATCAAACGTGCAACTTTCTGTTCCATTTGCACAACAATTCGAGCAAGATCAAAATATTCAATCATTCCCTCATCAGCGTGCTCGCGGCACACCATCTCCGTCAAAATAACAGAGAGTTCCAAGAAATCCGCAAGTGCGATTGGCGGGATGGTCATATACGTCTCAAGTTTATTATCTATATTGATAATCACGCACACCTGCCTATGTATGATGTAAGACCACATTGAAATACCCACATGGGCAAATATCCATTATACTTTCTCCTTAAGTCATACCCCTTTATCTTGTTGCCCTAATTATCACTCTCCTTTAGGATACCTCCTCCATTAGTAAAACTCTAGTAATAATCTCAACTTTTGTGGAGAGGAAATTGACTCTGGTTATGAATACTGAAATCCACAGCTACTACATAGGTAGTCTGAAAACTGAGTTGGCCGCGAAGAGCGGTTAGTGAGGAAAGTATAGGAAGTTGCTGTTTGAGGAGTGTCGCAATTACACTGCGCATTCTTGCAAAATGTTTGGCACCGGACTTCGTTCGGAACATGCCGGAAACCTTTTGTTTTACATTAACCATGCGTAAATCACGTTCCGCCTAATTATTGTCAAACGGAATATTTGCATCCCAAAGAAACCGGAGAATTGACTCTTTATGAGTCAGGAAGCGCATTCCCAGGTTGGCAGCTTTACTTTTTACTTTCCGACCTCTCGGGCCGATCTTTGCTCGAACAGGATCCTTCTCCCATTCGTTTTTACCATGCTCAAGAATGCCATCGTACCGGACTTTCATGGTTTCAATGACATCCTCAGGCAGTTTGGTGCCGTCTTGTCGAGCGAATTTGGCGAGCCGCCAGCTTTCTTGCAGCAGTTCTTTCATCTGCGTTGCCCACTCAAGTATCGCCAGGTTTCCCCGAAGACTTTTCATTCTGACTTTTTTGTTATGAACAATGGAAGATACCAGTCTGTATAACTGGTATCCCAAAATACCACCAAGCGTATTGTTAATGATATCATCAAGCTCAAACAGCCCTGAGCCTGAAAGCGTCTGGTAGGTTTCAATAAATAGCGTAGAACTTACAACAATAAGAAGAAGCCACTTGAATGCATTACATTTTCGGCTGATTAAAGGCAGCAATATTCCCATCGGGATAAACATTATTATATTAAAAATACAGTTCTGAAGATCACGTAAGGAATACTTATTCCATGCTTCAATATAACTGCTGAATGGATGGAGACTCATCTCCAAGAAATGTGAGTTGCCACGGCCGAACATGGTTAGCTGAAGCACAAAAACAACATATCCGATGAACAGCGCGCCAAGAAAAAGCTTTTTCATCCCAGTCCGTGGCTTTCCCTCTGATTGTCGATTTCTATAATATAGGAAGAAATATAGCCCAATAAGAACGAATTCTATCCCGATAATTACTATGACCGGCAGCATTAAAGAATGTAGGTTATTATAGATTTCATCGATCCCCAAGACGAGGAGCTCCCTATGATTTTATTCTAATGATGGTTAACACTGCCGTTCCTTACATCTTTAAGTCGGGACCGGTTATCTTCATGCACTCTCTTGCTTTAACGCATCAATAATATTTTCCTTTTTTACTTTCGTGCCGGAATATATCATGGCGGCAATGACAGAACAGATGCTCACCCAAGGCAAGGATAATCCATAACTAAATTTGTTCGCAAATGCTTTATAGATCGGATACATCACGACGAAGCTGACAGGAAGCCCGAACAACAGCGCCTTCGCCCCATAAAACATACTTTCGTAGTTCATCATTTTCGAAAAGCCTTTTGGCGTCATTCCAACGGATTTCAGCATCGCAAACTCTCGTTTTCGAAGAGATACGCCTGTCGAAATCGTATTAAAAATGTTCGCAATGGAAATCGCTGAAATCAATACGATAAAACTATACGAAAAGAATATGATAAGGTTCAGCTTAACGGGTCTATCGGCGAAAAATGCGAAAAGGAGCTGTCGCGGCCAGCTCCTTAGTACTATAATCAATTCAATTAGAGGGTTTTAATTTAAAGCAACTTAATAAGCTCTTCTAGCTCATCAACCAATACCTTTGCAGTTTCAAAATCAGTCTCTTTTAAAGCCAATTCTATTTTCATTTCAACTGATCTCTTATTTTGTTCAGCTTCTAAATAGTTCTTATCAAAATGACTAGCGTAAATCATCTGTTTAAATTTCTTCATATTCATTTTTTTAATCTTCTTATCGTCAATGATTAACACATAATCCATACCATTTACAACAGAATAGAAATCATGAGAAATCATGATAATTGCACCTTTATAGTCTTCAATGGCTTTCTCGAGTGCTATTTGTGTATACGTGTCTAAATGGCTTGTCGGTTCGTCAAGAAGCAATACGTTTGCTTTACTGGCAGAAACTTTAGCCAATTGAAGCGTGTTTTTTTCTCCACCAGATAAAGATTCAATCTTTTGATTAACGATTTCTCCTTCAAAGCCATAGTTTGAAATATACGATCTAACCTCATCATACGTTTTAAACCCAGCATCGATAAATTCTTCTAGTATTGTATTAGAATCCTTTAGCACTTCGTCTTGAATCTGAGATAAATAAGCCACTTTAACATCTGCATTTATTTCAATTGAATCATGATTATTTTTAAAGATATCTCGGAGTAATGTCGTTTTCCCGGTACCATTTGCACCAATAATAGCTACTTTATCCGTAGATTTTATCTCAAAGTTAACATTGTCTAAAAGCAATTCATCAAAGGCAACGCTATAATTATTGACATTTATAACAACCGTGTCTTCCATTTCATTATCAATTCCAAAACTAATATTCGGTTGCTTAATATCAACAAACGGCGCTTTAAGTCTACGCGCTTCCAATCTTTCTTGGAACCTAACTCTAGCCTTTAATGCTCTCCCTCTAGATGCTTCTGAATTATAGGTTGCGATAGCTCTAAGATTATTGATAATGTTCTCGTTTCTCTCAATTTCTTCTTTCTCAGCAACTGTGAGTTCTTGTAACTCAATTTTAGTCTGAAGTAATGAGAAGTTATATTCAATATATCGCCCATCAAACTCTTGGATCTCCGTGTTTTCAAGATGTATAATTTTGTTGAAACAATGATTCAATAGATATCGGTTGTGCGTAACAACTAGCAGCATTCCTTTGTGAGAATTAATAAGATTTTTAAGCGCATTTAGGTTTTCAAAATCTAAAAATACATCTGGTTCGTCCATAATCATTAAGTCTGGACTACTAAGCATTTCCTTCATCACTTGAATAAGTTTGAATTCCCCGCCACTCAGGTCGGATACCCTAACATCTTTTAGCTTAATGAGGTTTGCTAGATTTAGTTTCTTATTAATGTTGCTTTCAAAATCTTCCCCACCGATTGAATCAAATGTGTCTAAAGCTAATTGATACTTTTCTAATAATGAATCAATATCCGATGATGTTTCCATTTCCGTACAAATAGCTGTTATTTCATTTTGTATCTTAATAAATTGTTCCCCTATATATTCAAAAACGGTTGTTTCTTTCGTTTTGTCGAGTTGTGAAAATTGACTTACTAGCCCTATTTTGCAAGTAGAGTCTATCTCTAACTTGCCCTCGAATAAATATTTTTCTGGATCCATCAGTATATCTATCAATGTACTTTTCCCATTTCCACTTGTTCCTATAAAAGCGCAATGTTGTGCCTCATCAAGTGTAAATGAAATGTTTTTATATAGTTCTTTTTGCGGAAATGAGAAGGATAAGTTATCAACTTTTATCATAGTATTACCTTTCTTTATAGCTAAAATAGTGACAATTATTAGAATTATTTCAAAATATAGATTTGAGTTTGCCGTTGTAAGAGTAACACTGTTTACAATCAACTTCAATTGATTTGTATTCCCATCTCTGGGGGGTCAAAGTTCCATGCTACCTCCTGACGAATAGCGAGCGGAATAGGCTCTGGAGCTTTCTCTGCGACAAAGAAAGTTATTATGCATGGAGAATAGCCCCCTCGAATCCGCTTTAGCGAGCGCTGAGAGGTATCGAAGGGCCATTCTGCATTACAAGCTCTGTTCGGTCACTCCCGTTACCGGATCGAAGGTCAACATCTTGGTTCCGATCTTATCGATGAAGAAGCGATCGTGGCTTACCGTAATGACCGCGCCGGGAAAATGGATCAGAGCTTGCTCCATAACCTGTATGCTCGTGAGGTCCAGATGGTTGGTCGGCTCGTCCAAGATGATAACGGCTGCACCCGAGAGAAGACACTTAGCCAGTGCCACACGAGCTTTCTGCCCGCCGGACAGATTGCCGATCGCCTTGCTCAGATCCGCCTCCGAAAATTGCAGCATAGCTAGAAATTTGTTCACCTTTTTGCGCGGAGCGTCCAGTCCGAGTCCATAAGTATTCACCGCATGGCTAACGGTATCCTTAGCATCAAGCTCCTCCCACATCCGATTGAAGTAAGCGTAGTTAACACCCTTCTCCCAGACAATCTCCCCAGAATCCGGTTTCTCCTGTCCGGTAAGCGCCTTAATGAGCGTGGACTTCCCACTTCCGTTCGGCCCCGCGATGACCAAGCGATCTTCCTTCTGAATATCAAAGCTAACGTTCTCGAAAATCTGCCTGCCCTCGTATGTCTGCCCGATCTTCTTCACTTCGCATAGCTTGTCCGGGAAGCGCAGCCTATCGTAGATGTCGGTAATTAACACGTTAACGGGATGCGGCTCTATCCGCTTTTTGTTATCCGCCAGCTTACGTGAGAGACGGTCTTTGGAACCGGAATTCCGGTTCGCGCGATCATCGATCGCTTCGGATTCCATGAGCAGCAACTCTTCCTCCCACTCGAACTGGCGGTCCAGTTCCTTCTTGCGCATCTTCTTCTTTCGGACGTAATCTGTATAGTTGCCTTCGTATTCCTGAAAATGATAGTTCTCGATCTCGATCGTGCGCGTGACAACCTTGTCGATAAATTGACGGTCATGCGACACCAGAATCATGGCTCCCTTGAATCGGTACAGCCACTGCTCCAGCCATGCGATCCCTTCCATGTCCAAGTAATTCGTCGGCTCGTCGAGCAGAACGACATCGGGCAGCTCGATTAGCATCTTTGCAAGTGCCGCGCGGTTACGCCATCCACCAGACAACTCATCGATCGGCTGATTTCGGGATCTGTCGTTAAACCCTAGCTTCGTAAGCACCGTATTAATCTCAACAGGCACGTTCCAGCCACCCTGATGATCCATCTGCTCGAATAACTCCGCTTGCCTTGCTAGCAGCACATCCATCTCGCTGTCGTCCGTAACTACCCCCAACTTATTTCCGACCTCTTGCAGCTCTCGTTCAATAAGGGCAACCTGCTTGAAGCATGCTTCTAGTTCTTGTTGAACGGACAAGCCTCCGCTGAGTTCCGAGAATTGCGAGAAATACCCGATTCGCACTTGAGGATCTATCTCCACCTTGCCGGACGTCGGCTCTTCTTGGCCCATGATGAGCTTAAATACCGTCGACTTGCCTGCACCATTTCGTCCGATTAGGCCGATGCGTTCCCCTTGAATAACGCGAAAATAAATGTCGCGAAAAATCATGGACTCTTCATACTTCTTCGTGACGTTCTCCAATCGTATTACGCTCATTGCCATCACCCTTCTAGTTTCAACACTCTAGCGTGATTATATCATCCTCACCTTACGAATTCCCCTCAAGAGAGATTTCCATTAATGAGCTTGCGCTTTAGCTTGAACTGCTGTAGTATAAGTGGTCTGGCAAACAAAATACCAATATGCTTTGTTTTTCTATCGCGGGGTGGAGCAGCCCGGTAGCTCGTCGGGCTCATAACCCGAAGGCCGCAGGTTCAAATCCTGCCCCCGCAACCAACTTACAATTCTGTCTCGGCACATATATGAAAATGCCTTTAAACCACTTGATGTGGCTTAAAGGCATTTTTTCTTTGTCTTATAAAATTTTGGATACTCTACATAAAGCAGCGATAAAGCGAGTCAGCTACTCCTTCCGTGAGCAGTCACGCTGATGGTCTAGTCCGATTACTCCAGAGGAACGGAGCACTTTAACTCTTGAGTTCGTTCCGCACTTTTAAACAGCTACGGCAAAATATTTGCATCATTTGTGATACGGTTCAACATATCATCTCTAGGGCGAAATTTTAAGTATCAGATATCATGAAACTGTTTAATATCGAAAGCATCCCTATTCAAAGGATGCCTCACGGACTTAACTTATGCCCTGATTCGTCATTAAGCTAAAGTCGTTTAATCTTTGCGGACTTCCAAAGCTCTAATAAATTTATTGTTTTTTGCTTTGGTCGTATATCAATAAAGGCAAATCAGCCTAGCAATTGGATTGATTTGAAGACTGAATATATACCAATGATGGGAACAAGCCTGGCTGCTGCTCATATTGCCGGAGCAATGGGGGTAATGAAATCATACCTTAGACAAAATTTTAAAAAAGAGTCCCCGGTTCATCTATTAACAGATGCTCTCTTAAAAGGTACCACCCCTTTTCATAAAGCAACAGCAAATCAGTACGGCCCCGAAATTGTGCATGTTCCTAATAGCCATTAACAACTTGACCTATTGCAATATTTATAAACGATTTGACACAAATGGTTCAAGAACAAGAAAAAAGTCTCCAGAAAAATCCAAATAAACCATGTTACAATCAATAGTGCATGTTTTATTTAAAATAATTTAATTACCTATCCTACCTGAAGAAGGTGAATCGACGGTGAATTCACAAGCACTTATAACATTGAGTCAAAATGCATTTATGATCGCTTTTTTCTTATACTGCCTGAGCTTTATTTTTTATATGATATCCTATGGCGGCAAACGCTGGAGGAACAACGACACCCAAACTCATACGAAACGCTGGAGTCTGGTTGCATTTATATTGGCGATGGCGGGCTTTGTAACGCATATTACCTATTTTTTCACCCGGTGGATCGGGTCCAATCAGGTACCTACTAGCAATATGTATGAATTTATGGCCTTTATGGGACTTGTGATCATGCTGGTATTCATTATTATGACCGCCATTTATCGTTCGTGGGTACTGGGTTTGTTTACTTTACCGCTTACGATCATTATCCTGGCTTACGCATCTGTATTTCCTAAAGAAGTACAACCTCTCATCCCTGCTCTGAAATCGATATGGCTGGGTATACACGTCACTATGGCTGCGCTCGGAAACGCTTTTTTTGCAATCGGTTTTATAGCTGGACTCATGTATCTGCTCCGGGTAATTGATTTTAAAGGTACAACCCCTAAAGCGCGTCGCATGGAGCGTTGGCTGGAACTTATGGTATATTTCATTATTATTATCATTGGCTTTATTATAGCGATATTTGCTTTTAGAGGAGTGGGCTATGAAGCTGAATTTTTACTGGAAAAGGTGAGCGTGGACGCAAAAGGGAAGATTTCAACCACAGAAGAAAATATTGTCTACCATCTACCTCCAATCTTTAAGCCCTACAATAGCAATGATATTGAAATCGGAACCTATTTTGGACTTCGGACTGCATTATTTGAAACGCCTTCTTGGATGGAAGGGGTGAATGCGGCACGCAAATGGAATACAATCGTCTGGTCCCTGCTGACCGGCTCATTACTATATGGATTATTGAGATTGATGCTGCGCAGACCTGTGGGATCGGTTCTGCATCGTGTCCTTAGAAAGCTAGATCCGGAGCAACTGGATGAAATCAGCTACAGAGCAATCGTAATCGGCTTTCCGGTGTATACGCTTGGCGCGTTAATATTTGCCATGATATGGGCCAATATAGCCTGGGGCCGCTTCTGGGGCTGGGACCCTAAAGAGGTATGGGCGCTTATCACGTGGTTATTCTACAGTGCATATCTACATTTGAGGCTCTCGCGGAGCTGGCAAGGAATGAACGCCGCCTGGCTCTCCGTCATCGGTTTTATTGTCGTCATGTTCACTTTAATCGGCGTTAATTTGATCATAGCCGGATTACATTCCTATTCTGGGGTATCGTAGGGCGAAGACTCCACAACGGTCCGTGCGGGATTAGCCAGCAGGATGCTGTAAGGCTGAGAAATGGTCTATCGGCAAAAAAATTGCGACCCTTTACCGCCAGCCATCCTGACTTATTACCGGAACCGCCGTCGGCAGATGGTCTACCAAACTGCCTAACCAATACTGTTATCAAAATGAACGCCTTCTATATAGCTCATTAATATTAAAAAGGTATCTCTCCATCATTTTATGACTTTTGAGATACCTTCTGTACTTTTAGTGCGCTTATTTTATTTCTTGCATAAATTGTCTAAAGTTTTTAGCGATTTCTTTTGATTGAGTATGGTGTAAATAATGTGTTCCTTCAAATGTCATCACTTTTCCATGTACAGAATCTTTTACTTGCTCTTCATGTAGTGTTGACCATCCTTCAATGGCTGCACTATTCGGTTGTAAAAAGAAAATTACAGGCAGGTTTTTTGGGAATGTTAAATTTTCAGCTGCTTTAAAATTAGGAGACCTATTGTCTATTTCATTCACAATGGTGGGATTTCTAAAGTTTTTGTAAGAAAGAATTTTCATTTGT
This sequence comes from Paenibacillus sp. L3-i20, assembly GCF_022180385.2. Classification (GTDB taxonomy): domain Bacteria; phylum Bacillota; class Bacilli; order Paenibacillales; family Paenibacillaceae; genus Pristimantibacillus. The sequence continues at coordinate 1,718,440 of NZ_BQME02000001.1, read as the reverse complement.
TCTTTTGTTTCATCATCAACTGGTAGTGCAGCATATGGGTCAGCGCTTAGTTTCATTATCAATCTGCCTAAACCTGATTCTTTAAGTAGTGTAATTACTGAATTTGGTATCGGAGATTCAACAACCTTATCACCATATTGTCTTGGAACACTGCTATCGATCCCGACAAACCCACTCACTTCGTTTTCATATTTGTTCACATAATCTAGTCCGTAAATGCCCGAAATGGAGTGAGCCATTAGAATATATCGGTCAATGTTAAGACTCTGTAAAGCTTCATGAATTTCACTCACAATATTTTCTGTGCTTCGTTCCTTATCCGTTCCATCACTTAAGCCATAACCAAAAGGCTCAACCACGACGACTTTGTAAAATGGTGATAACTCTTCTACTAGCGGCTTAAAATCAAGTGCTGGTGTTCCTGTTCCCAAACCTGGTAGTAGCACGACTGTTTCTTCACCTTGTCCTTGAATCAAAACATTCATATTTTTCCCATCTACAGTTACAGACTGACCATAGGGTTTTATTTTTCCTTCCTCTGATTTGCTGCTGATCTTATCAACGACAAAAACAATGGCTAGAAAAACGACGATTGCTATAACTAATGCTGCTACTATTTTAAGTAAAATGATAAGCATTTTCTTCATCTTATTAGCTGGTTTTTTGCTTGTCGTTGTATCCAAGTCCATTTTCTTCACCTCTCGTATGCTCACTCACATCTTCTCCTATCGTCATCTCTATATTGGGCTGCCTTAGCGGGCCGTCAAGGAAAGCATATACGACGAAGATGAACTCACTATGACGTCAATATGAACGGAGTATGAACAAGCAAAAAATGCTACGGCATCACGTGCAAGAAAGCTTGCACATGATGCCGTAGCATGGTTGGAATTCTCTGAATCTAACTAATCTGTTGGCGTTCTGATGGGCAGTGTGATAATAAAGGTCGTTCCTCCGCCGGGCTCGCTTTCCACTCGGATGTCACCTTGATGAAGCGATACGATCTGTTTAACGATGGCCAGTCCCATACCGCTGCCACCATACTTAGCGCTATGGGAACGGTCTGCCTTGAAAAACCGCTCAAATATTCGCTTCTGGTCCTCTGGGGAAATACCAATACCATTATCGGATATTCGGATTGTCACGTTTTTGATATCTTGTTTGATGCTGACGTTAATCATGCCGCTATCCTTGGAAAATTTGATGCTATTGCCGAGTATGTTGGTCCATACCTCGTTTAATTTATCATGATCTGCCATTAGCATAACTGCCTTCAAATTGAGATCGAAGCGGATGTTGCGAGCCGACCACTGCGGCTGAATCGCGACGATGACTCGTCTGATCTGTTCATCAAGTCTCAGTGTGACCAGTTGCAACTGCTGTGACCGTGATTCAAGCAAACTCAGCTTTAGCAGGCTATTGCTCCTCGGTCCAGTTTCTCTTTTAACGCTTCACACATCGACCTCTTTAACCCGCAAGGTGATCAATGACCTCCGGAATCCAACACAACAATTTTTCGCCCTACTTGTGATACGGTTCAGCTTATCATCTATAGAGCGAACTTTTTCTATTTTAACAACGATAGAAGCAAAACTGTGTTTTTTCCTCCCGCTAATGAAATATTTAGATATAAGAATTACTCTTGCTTTTCCACGGAATATTCCTTTACTTCTTCAGTATACGTAATTAAATTATTTTGATATTTAGATGCCAGAGATGCACTTTCACTTACCCAAATGGGTGCTTATTTTCCTCCCGGGTATATCTAGCGAACAAATGGCTGATATCGATTATTTTAGAATAATTTCGAAAATATAAGCTCAAGATCCTCATCACTGGTTGGCATGCTTTCTAATATATTATTGTCGATAGCATCCAGCATTATTTGTTCTTTCTCTTCTAGCCTCAAGCGAATCTGCTCATCCAAAGAATATCTACCATTATCTGTATTATAATCAGTTTGGAGGAAATAGTACTGTGTATATTGATTCATCTCCAACCCTAATCTGTGGATACGATCTTTTGATTGGAGCAAATGCACAAGATTATAGCTATACTCAAAATATACAGCATCATGACAAATGCTGTGAAGCGATATTGATTCGGCTAAAGTATGTGGGTTGGTCAATAATATTTGTATCAAGCCACTTTTGAAATCAGAGAGTACTTCTTGTCGTTCATCCATCGGAATCATTCCATATATGCATTTCGTCCTGATTCTGCGCGATTCCAATTCAGCAAGTATACGGTTTATAGAGTCAATAAATATACACCAAACAACAACTGGTTTTCCTTGTAGAGCGAGGCTTTCTATCAAATCAATACAGTCCATCATCTTACTTGAAGTTTTGCATGATTCAATCAGGAATTTAACTTCATTGCTGTAGTCTGCATAATCGATCTCATCAATCTCTCTACTGTCATCTAAAATATATTGAAAATCGCTTAGATTAAGTGTTTGCAGTAGCAACTTCGGATTACTCTCAAGCTGTAAAATACGAATCATAAGAGCCAGCTTGTTTTTACGGTACTTCATCTTCAAGATGTTCAATAATCTGTTTTCATTGTCTGAAGCATCTGAATAATGAATTATATCGGAATTTGCATTCGGTACATTAAGTTGCTGCTTTGTAGTACGACAAAAAAACGGTGACAATTTATCATTTATTTCAGTTAAGACCTCTGTTGAAGGATTACGAAGCATATTAACATCAAATCCAAAAAATTCATTATACTCATCTGGAAAAAGAATATGCAGTAAATTATAAATGTCTAAGTAAGAATTCGGTATAGGTGTGCCGGTCATTGCAACAACGTGGATTGCATGTTTTGCAATTGTAACAGCATTATTTGCATGCTCTCCCTCTATTCTCTTAACCCTATGTACTTCATCAAATACCAAAAAAATTTTATCATCAAGAAGAGAAATGATCTCCTCTCGATAAGTGCTAACCGATTCATAGTTAAACAAAAATAAGTTACATTTTCCAGACTCATATTGCAGAGCTCTACGTCGATCTAATGAGCTATAGTAAGCCGAAGCATGGATATTGAATACTTCAAGTCGCTCTTTACCCTTAAAGCAAAAACCAAACTCGTCAATCCACGAACCAAATGCATTTTTAGGACAAATTACTACAATACGATTGACAAGTCCTTTAAATTTCAGGTATGCGTAAGCACCCAGAACAGATGACGTCTTGCCTGATCCAGGCACTGAGAAGTTTCCAGACTTTTGCATAGCACACATAAAAAACGAATCCCACATCTGCTTGTCCCGGAGTCTACGTGTCATCTGACTATCCACTACAGACCTATACTCTTCAAATCTTTCCTTCAGTTTTTCATGTTGTTGTTTCAATTCAATGCCCAACATGGATCTTTCTTTAATGTACAACTCTTTCATATTGATATAATTAGAAAGTTCACCCGATACTTCAACCTCGATACCATTCTTTGCTGCTTCCTTTTGACATAGCTTAATAACCTTTTTATATTCAATGTAGGTCATTGAGTCTTTAAACCTTATAAATCCGACAAATACTTCTCTAACATATCGCTTGAGTGAAAGTTTGTAACATGCTCTCTCAATAAAAGCATCAGTAGTTTCAAGCGGGATCTTCATATACAATCCACCGTCGTAATCCAGTAACCATTTACTACTCATCTAAATTTGCTCTTATTTCATCAATAACTTTTTCCAACTTAGAAAGTTGACGCTTCACCCTTTGCAACTCACTGTCATTAAATTTATGCAATATAATCATATCGATATCTTCTAGTAGTGTCGTTGCTTTTTCAATTAGCTGTATTGGTCTGTTACGAGTTTCTGTCTTTTTTGCTTTTGTGAGTGACTTCTCCATAGATTGTTCCAGAGCTTGTCCAACTTCATCATTCGCTCTGATTACTTCTCTGATTAATTTTTCGTTTACGCTTCCCTTAGGTGGAAGATTTTCAACGACCCTATATGCTATTTCTTTCTGCTCTTCAATGAATTCGCCCATATAGTCTGAAGTAACAATGTCTTTAATCTTTCTTACGAAACGCCCCAAATCATTAGAGGTTTTCATTAATATATTTGTAAAAACACAAATCTTCAAATCCTCAATCTCATCTTCGGATTTACATTTTTTCAAGAGTTTTGCCAACTCTTCAAGAGGGAAACCAATTTGCAAATCTCTTGCAATATGAAATTGTTTAGGAGCATTAATAAAATCCAGAAACTCTATCATTAGCCCCGTTATTTCCATACGTTTTCTAACATCACTTTCTTGCTCACTTGTGCTTTTAGCATATTCAGAAACCGAAAGCAATTTTGTATCAATAATATCATTAAAGATACCTACTAGTCGGTCTATGGGGTTATAATCTATCTTACTTTCCTCTCCATGCTGAATGGAGAGTTCAAGCATCTTTATCTGCTTAGCACTGCTCTCGATATTGCGTTCAAGAATCACAGCTTCAAAATATTTAAAACGATCGTTTTTATTCGATAATCGGCGAAGGCAAGTATAGCGGCGATTACCGTCAATAATACGCCCGTCAACCAGCACTACACCTGGTTCACGTTGATCTACTAGTTCGATGTTGTTTTGTGTTGCGACTATGGCTGCCGGATTACTCTTAACGATGAAGTCCTCAATGATGTCATTGTACATATCACCTTTTGATGTATTAGGAGATTGTCCATCGTGTTGGCTTTTGTATTGACTGATCCATGTTGCGATCCTGTCATTTTGATCATTATAATACAAATGATCCAATCGAATCTTATAAACGGGATAAGCTTGCGTGATGCCATCAACGGTAAGCTTCCTTGAAAGTTCAGTTCGAACTACCAGTCCCAAAGCAACACCATCTTTTAGCAAATTCATTAATTATACCTCCTCGAAATATGTATCATAATCTATATATATCTTTTCCATGATAGGGTCGTAATACATTGAACTATTATTTATGATTGATATCATTCTATATCTTTCAGCATTTAGACCATAAGTATCTAATAAAAGCTCATTCAAATCATAAATGTCGATAGATTTTTCATATTCCACCAAAAACTCTATAAACAAACCTAGAGTAACCTCTTGATTTCCTTTAATAAACACTTTAGATCCTCCCATACGTCTGTATGAAAAGCGCTTATTATCCTCCGTCAGTATTGAACTGTAAAACCAATCTTCAAATCCGAGGTGATCAAGTGGGTGTTCAAATCCTTTTTTTCTAAGGGATTTTACAGTAAAGTATTCACCCCTCTCTATATATTTATAGATACAATCACAATAATCTTGTAACTTCTCTGCTGAAATTCCAGCTGAATTCAATCTTCGAATATTGATGTATTCCGAGGGTAAATATTCTACTAATTCATACAAACTCTTAAGTCTATAAAGTTCTGAGGTATAAGCAACTGTACTAACCAATTCTCGTGGAAATGTCCTTGAATCAATAATATCTTTCTCCAGCAGAAGGTATCGAAAATAATCAGATGCAGATTGAAATTTATTCCGAATTGCATAAGTTGAGTACACCCTGAATCCCAAAAGTTTTAATGTGTACGGATTAATCATATGTGAATCGGCATTTGTAAACTCCCGAAGATATATTCTCTTCACTTCAGATATGGGGTAAAAATCCTTACCTAAACATTCGCTCATTCGGCTTGATTGTTCCGAAAGTAGTGGTTTTGCGTCTATCTTGTACATTCCGTCAAAGTAATACTCATCGAAATTTTTCAAATGATTTGCCAATACAGTTTCGGCATGTACACCATATGCTTCCTCATAGGCGGCTGCTAAATCTACGTTCGATACTGGGGCAAATTGCAGTAAAATATCTAGCATTTGTTCATCTCTATTCGCTGTTCCAATTTCAATATTCGGCATCCGCTTAAATTTGATATTTATATTATTGGTACGTTTATATAATTTTTTGAGAAGATTGTGTAGTTCGTATTCATCTCGGATATCATAGTTCCGCATAAATTCTTGATAGCCTACAAAAAATTTAAGAGTAGAGAATTCTATGTCTTGGTATTGCTCTAAATCTAATATTTGAAGAAGATCATTGAAATCATATGCCTCTATATTATAGTAACGGAATCGACGACCATACTTCCATAACACATAGTCACTGTCAGCCAGTTTATTTTCATAGGTTCGATCGGAAAGAAATAGTCTCTCATCACGTTCAAGACCATAATCCTTTAGAAACATTAAATACAATTCGCTGAACTCATCGAAAGAAACTTCATCATTGCAATAATTTCTAATTATATAGTCGACTAAATCAGAACGATTACGCCGAACGCGATCGCTCCCAATTGATAAGTAGTTTTTATATACAACTTTTTCAGCACCTCTTCTGTATTCAATCGGAAAAAATTCGTCCTCTACTAACATATCCAAAGCTATAGTTCCTGGTTCATAAGCCAAGGAGAGGTAGTTAAATGTACTCAATGGTTCGTTAAACAAAAGTGAAAAGTCAGCCTTTGAAAAACTATATTTTCTAAAAACATCAGCATAACGGTCTTCTCGAAGATGGGGACGATTATTCATATGTTTTAAAACAATTTGACGAACTCGTTCCCGTGTAACACCATATTGTTGGCCGATCTCCTCCAGGGTGACACCATTCATTCTTTCCTCAAATAACGTTCTGTCTTTCTCTTTATATAATGTCCTAGCATATTCCTGTACAGTAAGGTACTTTCTCTCTAACGCTCCATTAGACGTAACTGCTATCAAATCATCAGAAATCAGAGAACTAACCATTTTTTCTACTATAGCTGTTCCATCTAGGTGCTTCGGAAGATAGTTTAATAACGTAGAGGTAGTTGTACCATATCGGAATTTTTCGACTAATTCAATTAAAAAATGTTTAACTGTAACCTGAAAAAAATTAGCGTTGTAGATGCTTGTAATCAACTCAATTTTCAACTCTTTTATGTCTGGATGAGTGCTTATATATTCTTCTATAATTGATTCTGCTTCCTGATAGAGTAGCCCCGCATGAGCATTTATTATGTACTTTTTTATCTCCAGTATAACTGATGAACAAATCTCATTAACAAGTGGTATTTTTTCGCTTTTAGTCTGCAAATCATCCGAAGTTTGAAAAACTATATTTTGCATAACGGATAATATCTCTTTTGCACTCAAACTTCCCATATTTTTAATTCCAAGCAAATCTTCGATTTTAATGTCAGTTAATTCAGAGGCGTATTTGATTCCAGAACTATGTAAGCAATTATATGCCCGGACTGAAAATTCTAGTTGATCTATAGGAATGTCCTTGCAAAGCAAACCCTCACGATTGCGAAAAAAAACTGCTTCCTGCAAAACCCGTTCGTTCTCCAATGCCTGCACATCAGATTCGGCGACTACACAAATGTCCTTATGCCCTGATTTAATATCAGTAATAGCAACTAATATCTCTTCAATACTCTTTGAACCTAGATTTTTGATATGTCCTAGCTCTTCCTCAGTAACATCTAATATCTTTGCAATCGTGTTAATTCCCGCTCTATATAGTGCATTCCTTGATCGAACCGACAAATCGATCTTTTCTATTGTATCAGTCAGTGTTACATAACGCACAACTCTCACCTCATCAATTCATCCAGATCTAATGCAGTTAGCTCTTTCCTAATGCCCCTACATTAACTACTTACGCCATAATAATATGCTCAAAACCGAAGTGCTTGTACAAATAATCTAACAAACTCTAAAATCAATCGATAAAGATTCGATTTAATTCCATGCTACATAGAATCAATATACTTTAAAACTAGGTCTTTCTTAGTAATTAATCTCTCTATTCTATGTTAAATAGGAACATATTACTAGTTAATTCCCTATATTATGAATTTTTGAAAGCAAAAAAGATCCCTTTCTATTTATAGAAAAGAGATCTAAATAAGACTATCTATAGACTGACCAAAATAAAGTTTTTTAGTTTCGCCCTATTTGTGATAAGGTTCCCCCCGATTTATCTTCACAGCCCGATAAATCTGCTCCACCAGTACCAGCCGCATTAGCTGGTGCGGGAAGGTCATGCGCCCAAAGCTAAGCTTCTGTTGGGCGCGCTTAATCACTGCGGGAGCGAGACCGTTGCTCCCGCCAATAACAAAAGCCACGTGGCTACGCCCATACGTGGCTAATTTATCGAGCTGGCCAGCGAGATCTTCGCTGGACCACAGCTCGCCATCAAGTGCGAGCGCCACTACGTGGGCGTCCGGCTTCAGCTGCGCTAGAATCCGTTCCCCTTCGCGCTCTCGCACTTGCATCTCTTCCGCCGGACTCATCGTCTCCGGCGCCTTCTCATCGGGCACTTCCGTGAGCGTTAGCTTCACGTAAGGCCCGAGCCGCTTGGCATATTCTGCGATGCCAAGCACCAAGTACTTCTCTTTCAGCTTGCCGACGGCAACGATCTGAATGTGCATGTCTAACTCATCCCTCTGTCTCTATCGCTCTGCTTAATACTAAGCTCGCTCATGCCTCTATTTTTGTCTTCCCTGTTTGCAATTACCCTAGCTTATTTTCTATACCACCAAAAAAGCAGCAGGCTCGTCACAGAAATCACATTTGCGCGGTGGATCCCAGTCTGCGAATTGTGTTTCCTTCAAATCGACTACATCCGGCGCATCTTCATATTCATCTACAAAACGTTCCAATGCTTTCTCTATACAAGGTTTGCATACACAATACATATCGAATTCGCATCCTATCTCTTGGTGTTTTTGGTCCACTTTTTCTACTTCCAGCATACCAGAAAATCCATGCTGCTGAAAGGCTCGTCCCGCATTTAATGAAAGTGAAATGAGCAATAAAGCAACGCCTCTACACAATTACCTCCCACTATTATTACCCATATGCAAAATAAAGCGACAACAGACTAACGATTACTCGTTAACCTGCTGTCGCTTTATTAGTGCCTGCCCTAACTTACGATCACATATTGCGATTTTTCTTACCTATATTAATTGCCTGCTGCTACTCTTCTTCCTTCTCCGCAAGCTTTACGGTAACCGTTTTAAGCTCTCCGTCCCGGTAGTAGCTCACCACAATGTCATCACCGATTTTCTTCTTCGAATACAAATACTTCCGAAGCTCCATCTGGCTGCCAATGTTCTGATCATCCAGCTTCACAATAACATCATTAAATTGCAATCCAGCATCCCCAGACGGTCCTACAGCCTCCAGCACAATAATACCAGCAAGTACCTGATCCGGTAGCTTAATGTCCTCTGTGATGCTTGGTACTTCCTCTGGTGCTGTATTTTCCTTCTGACCTTCTTCATAAATGCGCTCCAAGCTCTGTTGCTCCCAATACTGCTCCAGATCGATTGAATACACGCCAAGATAAGGACGAGAAACATAACCTTTGCTAATCAAATCTTCTATGATGGGCATTGCATTATTTATTGGAATTGCATAACCGATGCTCTCTACACCAAAGTCCGTAATCTTCATGCTGTTAATACCGACAACTTTACCGTCTAGATCGATGAGCGGTCCGCCGCTGTTTCCTTCGTTAATCGCCGCATCAACACGAATGACTTCTTGTTCCCAATCGTTAATACCGTTCTGATTAAGCGACACCGGAATCACTTCACGGATAACACTGACGATACCCATTGTGATGGACTCACCCATGCCAAGCGGGTTTCCCATCGCCATAACGAACTCAGCAGCGCGCAATGAAGATGAATCACCGATTTCTGCTACTGTTTCGATCCCTTTGCCATCAATCTCAAGCACAGCTAGATCGGTAATCTGGTCAAGACCTACAATACGAGCTTCACGTACCTCACCCGTCGTTAGAACTGCCTTAACCTTCGCTGCATTTGCGACTACATGGTAATTCGTTACGATGAAAGCTCTGCCTGCTTTCTTCTGTATGATAACACCCGAACCTACGCCCGCTTTCCGCAGCACGCCAGAACGCTCGTCACCTTCTTCTATTACGCTTCCACCAATGCCAAGTGAGAACATCTGCTCTTTAATAATACTTACAACCGCCGGCTTTACTTTAGCAGTTGCGTTAATAGTCCGTTCTGATGGATCACCAGTCATAGCTGTTTTCACTCGGGACGCGTCACTACTGCCTCCGCCAACTTCATCGAAGCCGCCAAAAAATAATCCGAACAGCAATGCCACCGCAAGTGCACTGGTTAGAGAGGATATAAAAGCGATTCGTAGGTTGGACCATTTACGGTCTCCACCAACAAAAGGTAACCGTGTGTCCTCTTGCCGGCTCTTGCGAGCAGTCCGCCTTGACACCTTGGTCGAATAAAAATCATCATCGAATATGCTCATTAGAATCGCTCCTCTCCTTGGTCCGGGCCATTAACAAATTTTATATACTAGGAATGTTTTCGGAAGAATTGACTAAAATAATAATAGATTCACAGAGTGTATTATACAATTTTTTTGTTATTTCCCGTTCATATGACCAAATATAAGCCTAAGGAGAGATTCATAATGAAATCAATTTCTAACCCTGCATGGGAACAAGTTCAACTTATCGCTAAATTAGCCGATTTAAAGGAAGAACATTATCGTACCGTCCTCACTTTAAGTGCAATGCTTGAGCTCTTCATTGACAAAGGTATTCTGTCCCGTGAAGAATTAGACGCAAAAGCCGAATCACTGGAATTACAACTGGATTCTCTTATTTCCGCTTCACTTCATCCCATGGCGTAGGCTTGTCGTGATAGGTCATTCGGAGCGGAATCTCTTCTTTCTTATAAAATATTCCGTGGTCCTCCAATATAGAATTGACCGTTAACATAGCTAGATCCATTTGATTATGGTCCAAGCTTAAATGCGCTAGATAGACTCGCTTTGTACGGTCCGTCATAAGCTCAATTAATGCTTCCCCTGCTGCCACATTAGACAAATGACCGACATCGCTTAAGATACGGCGCTTAATATTCCACGGATAACGGCCCATTCGAAGCATTTCTGTATCGTGATTAGATTCAAGCACAAGCACGTCGGAATCGATAATTTGTTTTTTCACCTTTTCACTTACATACCCGAGATCGGTTGCCAGACTTAGCTTCTCACCATGCTCTTCAAAGCAATAACCAACCGGCTCTGCCGCATCATGCGAGATTGGATAGGATTGTACATACATTGGACCAAAGCTTAATTGCTCCCCCGTATCCATACGAACTTGTTTCTCTGGTGCAATAGTTCCAACATGCCGTTCCATCGCACCCCAGGTTGCTTCGTTCGCATAGATTGGAAGCTCGTACTTACGAGCGAAAGCACCTAGCCCTTTAATATGATCAGAATGCTCATGCGTGACAAATAAGGCGTCCAGATCATGACCGGATATGCCTCGCTCCCGCATTAACTCGTCCAGCTTCTTCATACTTAGACCTGCGTCCACAAGTACCGTCTTTTCACTTCCTTGCACAATCGTTGCGTTACCCGTAGAGCCGCTTGCTAGTACTGTAAATCGAAGTCCCAAAACATCCAATCCTCTCTCTTACATGAATCTCACTTCTATGAAACTCTTATTTTGAAGGTGTTTCTGTTACACCACGACGAACAGACTCTGCGTCCCTTTTGTCCCGCTCCTGCTCTTCATCACTATCTGTCGTAACCTCACCGCTAATCGCATGAACATAATAGACTGTGTCGCTCTCTAGCATCACACGCCAGGATGGGTTAGATACTTGCTTCTCTGAATCAAAAATTTGTCCATGATAGCCTAATTGAATATCCGTAATGACAGAACCTTCTTCCAAGTACGTTTCAATCAGACTCGCCACTGCTTTGGCAGCTGGTATAACTTGCTTCGCTTCACCTCTGCCGATCAATTCAACACGATCCTGCCGAAATTCCGTTATTTTTAAATTGCTCTTCAAAAGCTCCAGCTTCACATTAAACATCGGCCGTCCATCTACAATAGGATGGAACACAAACACATCGTTCAGGTGTTGGCTGCTATGATGATTATAATGATAGCTGTCCAAATCTTGCACCTGCTTGCCTATCGCTTTGACAAGCTCCGGCTGCGAGAAGATCAATCCGCTGTCTACTGGGGTTTTGAGAGGTGTTGGAGATGCTTGTTGCTGACTTGATGAATGAAGCATATATGTCAAGTCACTAAGCTTAGGCGTCTCCGGCGGCAGAATGGCTGAGAGCGTAATACGCTTCTGCTGCATAAGCAACAGCTTGTCCTGTGGCAATTCAGCTGAGTTAACGTTAGCATTCAATCGGTCGCTAATATCATTCCACAACTGGTAACCAAGGAGAATATTCAACATTAGAAACGAAATAATAAGCACACTTTTTGCTTTTCCCCATTCCACACACCTTCACCTACCATTCTATACGTGTCTCAATATCCCCAAAGTCTTCGTTGCTGTAGGAGGGCTTTATTAAACTACCCTCCGTTTGCTCTTCAAATGATGCCTTATCTGATTCTTTAGGTGTTTCTTCCACAATCACATTCTCTGTAAGCTTGCTGTTGGCCAAATCCACTTCTGGTGTCTTAACCTCTTCATCGCTCACTAATTGTTTCCCATTAGAAGAAGATGTTCCAGCACCTAATTGACCGATCTTCTTTTCCTTCTGAGCCGCAGTACCTGTATTCTTAAGTGGTTTATCCTTATCTGCCTCTGATGGAACATATCCTCTAGGATACGCCTCTGACAATATTTCCTCTGTTCCGTCGCTCAATTTGACTGCCCACACTGGTACGAAACGAATTCGGTTATCTTTTTCCGGTACCGGTTTTAGTGCAGGGAATAAAGCCTCCACCTCACCACGGCGAGTATAATCATTTAACGTGTTCTCCAGCTCTTCGCCACCTCGAAGTAGACGCGGAGTACGTTCCTCCGACTTTTCACTTAATGTAATAAGTGAACGTGAATACTCCGTCACGAATCCTTGCTGCAACGTCAACTTCATATAACCATAACGGAATGATAAGTAATCGATAACCGGAAACTGCTCAATATATTTACGGAACGTTACATACTTTTTCTCTTCAGCAAGCGTAGAGCCCATCAGACGATGCACACCATCCCAGCCTCCATGCTGATTAATAAAATCAACCGAGGCATACACATTTTCACCGGGCTCCGTCTCGCTGCTTTGTGTTGCCGCTGGATTCGTGTAGCTGATCCACATCCCATTTTGCTCAACCTTTAGACCACGCTTACCATCTGTGAAGATTTGTGAACCGCTTCGATCCTCGAACGCCCTTGTTGTGCTGGAATCAAAAAACAAACTGCGCTGCATCTGCTCAGGTGTGTACATCTCATATGGATATACCATTTCTGTCGCCATAAAAGGTTCCGTAGGAATATACAATCCATCTGCTGTTACACGGTAGTTAGGAAGATGCTGACCGAAGCCAACATAATCTTGAACGTCACGGACCGTTAAGTCTGCACGAACCGATTCGTATATGGTCTCTCCATCGTTACTAAAGAAGAAAGTACGAATCTCCTCTGTATCTCTCGTTTTAAATATCCATATTCGCTCGATCTTCTCACTAAGGAATAAAATATCCCCTTCTACCTTAAGCAGCTTCTGCAACAACTCTATCGAGATACCGCCAGAGAAATGAAGCTCGATACCGATATCGTTTCTCCGAACATCATCCCAATCCAACAGTGAAGCCGGACTCTTTTCAAAACCTTTAAATTCCCGACCAACGATACGCTGGTTCAGAATCATTTCGTAAAATTGAGTACCCGGATAGATGACCGTATGTTTGTCATCGCCCATATGAATAATTAATTGCTCTGGGAATATGACACTCTCTACACCAGCTGGTGTACCCAATGGCTCAGCGTTGACATAATCCTGATCGCTCCTTACTGTTGCACCAAGACCTGGCATACTATACGCAAGAAAATAGCTCTGAAGCAGACTTAATACGACCAGCGCTATAAGGGCTGCCGTCTTCACTCTCTCCATCATTCAGAATCGCCTCCTTCTTGCAGCAGCGGAAGCGTAAACGTAACCGTCGTGCCTTCATTCAATTCGGAGTAAAGTGCGATCGTCCCGCCATGTGCCTTGACGATTTCCCGGGCAATCGACAGCCCGAGACCTGTACCTCCCATATTGCGCGAACGAGCCTTATCTACACGATAAAATCGGTCGAATATTTTCGTAAGATCCTTTTTCGGTATGCCGATACCTGTATCCTTCACACTAATCTCAAGGAAGCTTGAATCGGCAGATTTCCTAGCTGCAAGTTCAATAGATCCACCATCAAGTGTGTACTTGATTGCATTAGAGAATAGATTGTCCAGAACTTGATCAATTTGATCCCGATCCAGCAATACTTTATGAAGTCCCCGATCTACATGAACGTTTGCTTTAATCGCTTTCTGGCGAAGTTGGAAGGAAAATCGATCTGCCATCTCGTCCAGCATCTCATGAATATTCGTTAGATGTCGCCTTAGCGGAGCTTGCTTGGAGTCAAGTCGCGAGAGATGAAGTAGATCAGTAACCAGTCGAATCATCCGTTCTGTCTCATTACTAATAACACCTACGAATCTCTCCGACAGTTCTTTTTCTTCCAATGCACCATCATTTAGTGCTTCTGCATAACTCTTAATTGTCGTTAATGGAGTACGCAGCTCGTGAGATACGTTCGCTACGAACTGACGACGCGATTGCTCCAGCTTCTCTTGTTCCGTTACATCTTGCAAAACAGCAATTGTGCCCGTAATGCCTTTCCCTCTTCTATGAATCGGAGTAAATGTTACTTTCAGAAGACTGTCTGCGTTCTCGCCTTCTTGCCCATCTCTTGTCAGCAATATCATCCTGCCTCGACCTTGCTGAAGCTCCGTGAGCTTCTCTGGCGTCAGGTCAAACAGCTTTGACAGCTCCACCCCTTGTAACTCTTCATCAAGTAACTCCACTGCACGACGATTCCATACGATAATGACACCATGTTCATCTGCAGCAACAACACCATCGCTCATGTTGGAGAGAACCGAAACCAACTTCTCGTTTTCTTCCTCGTTAGCCGATAGTGCTTCCTTCAGACGAGTGGTCATTTCGTTGAAAGCCATACTTAGCCGTCCAATCTCATCTTCACCAAGTACAGGTGCTTTTAGATCAAAACGACCGTTCGCCACTGCTTCCGCTTGCCGAGTAAGTCCCTTAATTGGGTTAGTTATCGTATGGGCAAGCAATATACCAAGAACACCTGTTAAACCAAGCGCTATTAACGTACCTGAGAAGAAGATTTGGTTAACCCGGTTGACCGTCTCATAAAGCTCCGTCATAGAAGCTACGACATACACCGCACCAACAACCTTATCGTTATGTGTTACGGGAAGTGCTATTGATTTTTTGCGTGTATTATCATCATCAATAATTTCTTCTTCATTATCAGGGATGTTCTGCAGCGCTCTACTAACTGCAAGTGAGTTGTTCTTCTGGCCGATCCGAGATTGATGAACTTGCAAAGACGTTGCTACAATTTTGCCGTTAGCATCCAACACTTGCACCTCAGCACCACTTATACTGAACAAATTACGAACGACGAGGTTTAGATCCTCTGTCGTTCCTTCAGTTGAATCATTATCTACCTCAATATTCGGTAGTAAAGACGGAGCAGCGAATTTTGATAAAATATCCGCCTGCTCCTTCAAGTTGTTCGTAAAGCTCGTGATAAGCGAGTTTTTTACAGTACTGATAAAGTAGACGCCAATTAATTGCATCGCAACAAGAATCAGCAGCAAATAGATGATAACAAGCTTAACCTGTATGGTGCGGAAAAAACTCCGCGCCTTCATCCGTTACCAAAGCCTCCGGATTTCGCATTTCGCATCATATAACCAAGACCACGCCGAGTCATAATATACTCTGGACGACTAGGGTCATCTTCAATTTTCTCTCTAAGTCTGCGGATCGTTACATCGACCGTCCTAACGTCGCCAAAATATTCAAAACCCCATACAGCTTGAAGTAAATGTTCCCGTGTCATTACTTTCCCGCTATTGCGTGCCATATAATGAACAAGCTCAAACTCCCGATGAGTAAGATCCAACGGTTCACCATCTTTATAAACAACATACATATCCGTATCAATAAAAAGATTAAACAATCGAAGTCCCTGCTGCTCTGCATGTGGATCTTGAGAAGCGTTCGCTGCTCCACCGTCAGCCGTCAGTTCAGGCTTGTTCTGTCTGCGGAGATGCGCCTTTACCCGTGCCAATAGCTCTCTTGTACTAAATGGCTTCGTCACGTAATCATCAGCGCCTAATTCAAGCCCGAGCACCTTATCTATTTCTGTATCTTTAGCTGTTAACATAATAATCGGCATATGCAGCTTCGTTCGAACTTCCCTGCATACATCCATACCATCCTTAACCGGCAACATTAAGTCGAGCAAGATCAAATCAGGCTGCTCTTCGAACGCTAGTCTTACCGCTTCTCCGCCGTCGAAAGCACAGATGACCTGATGGCCTTCCTTTTCCAAGTTGAATTTAATGATTTCTGCTATCGGCTGCTCATCATCGACCACTAATATTTTTCCGTGCATCGTCACACCGCCCGTCGCTTGTCCTTTGTATTGTCTCTATTCTAACACACAGCGCCTCATCCTTCACAATGAAACTTCCTTCATTCAATGGAAAAGTAACCATCACTTGTATATGATCGGAAGCCACTTCTAGCTATAAAGCCCAATTAAAAAAAGCACGGCTCGGACCTAATGTCCAAGCCATGCTTCATATCGAGTATTAAATGAAATTATAAGTACTTAAGAGGATTTTGAGCAGAACCATTTTTATGAATTTCGAAGTGCAAATGTGTACCTGTTGAATTACCTGTATTACCCATCACGCCGATTTTGTCACCTTTTTCGACCTTATCACCTTTACTTACGCTAAGGGAACTCATGTGACCGTATACGGTTTTGTATCCATTCTGATGGTTAATAGTAATCGTTTTTCCAAGGCCTTGCTTCGTACCAGAAAATTCTATAATACCAGAATCGGATGCCATTATCGTCTTACTGCCGATAAAGTCTATGCCTTTATGAGTACGGCCCCAACGCTGACCGTATTTACTCGTAATCCGGTAGCTCTTAACAGGAATCATAAAACGGCCTGTCCCTTCGCCAAGTACGACCATAGTGCCTTTTTCGATAATTTCTGTAATTGGATCTACCATAACTTCTTTCTTAACTAGTTCTTCCGTTACAACATAACCGTTTTGCTTCACAATTTTATATGTTAGACGTTGTGTACCTTCTACGCCTTCTTTAATCTTCTTAGATTCGCCAACTCGCATTTTGTTGTTCTTAACGATTTGTACTGGAGCTGCAATTTTCTCAAGCTCAACTAGGTTTTCAGTCGTACGAACCGTCAGTTCCGGCATTAGAACAGTCAAATCTAATTCGTCACCGATTGTAATCTTGTCATCTTCAATCCAAGGGTTATTCTCATAAATAACTTGTGGGGAAATATCAAACTTCTGTGCGATACACCCGACACAGTCCCCTTCTTGTACAACATACTTCGTAGGCTTTGTGCTGCCTTCTACTATTCTTTTGTAAAGTGCATCTGCTTCCGCTATTTTCTCTGGTTCAGTTTTTGTGTCATTCACTTGAACCTTCTCAACAAAGGAAACTTCGGTCACTAATCTACCAGGCTCTTTCAATGCTTCTGAATCAGAGTCAATCCATGCTGAACGATCCGCACCTTCTTTGAAGGAAAGTGTCTTTACATTAGATGGACTTTTGCTTGCTGCTGCCAGCTCAGGAGCGAATTTGCTTTGAACTCGCTTTAGAATACTATCAGCTGTTTCTTGGTCCTTCACAATACCTACTACTTTACCGTCAATCTTCACTTCGACACCAGTCGCGTGGGAAGTAAACATACTTTCCAGCTTCGTCAAAGTTGCTTTCGTTTCAGGAACTGCTTTAAAACCGCTATCGCTTTTGTATGTAATGTCGCCAGTTGCGAGTACCATGTTCACTTTTGGGTTAGCTTTATTAATTTCTGTCGTTTCTGAGGCAATCAATTTCTCTACTGAATCTTGTGATTCTACTGTTCCTACTTCTTGGCCATTCATATATACGTGATAAAACTCAAAAGTATTTCTGTCCACATATTGCGTATACTGCTGATACCCAATAATGCCAGCTACCGTGAGCAAGATTGCTGCACCGCTTATGATCCCCGTTGATTTCTTCCGCCAAAGTGGGGTAGAAACGCTCACGTCTGCCGCTTGTTGCTCGGTGTTCCCTATCAAGTCTTGCGAGTTCGTACGTCGAAAGAACCCTGTAGTTCGTTCCCAGACCTTCTTAATACGACTCATGTCCCTGAAACCGGTCATGATTGTCTCCTTTTCGCACTTGTGCAATGAAATTTTTGTGGCTTCCAACAAAAAAAAAGACGAATTTTCCTGTCGGATCACTCGACTAATACTTTAACATACGGTTTACAAACGGATCAACCTTTGGTACGTAATCGTAATATTAATATTTTTTCAGAATCTCCAGCATTCTCTCATATTCTGCCGTGTCCAGATGCTGTGCCATTATCTGCTCAACGCTTGTAAGCTCCGTTTCTGTTAGTCCATTTTCTACAAATTCAGATATTTGTTGCCAAGATTCTTGCGGTAATTTTGTCATTAATAATTGAAATAATTGTGTCTTATCTTCTTCACTCATCATCTGTTTTGTTGACTCTATCTCGTCAGTAGTAACCGCCGTTTCTGTCCCATCGACTCCCGAAGTACCCTCTTGCACTTCACGTCCCGGCTCCGCTTCACTCTCACCTGCCGCATGGCTTCCTTCACCAATGCCAATGTCCGTAATTGGAGCTTGTTCGATCTCCCCAAAGGCTTCAACCGAGTCCGGTTCTTTCGTCCCGGTAGTACTTTCACTCTCACTATTATCGATTGTCGAATCTACCTGCGGTGATGAAAGTTTCGTTTCTACCGGAGGATTAGCGCCCCATAGCTTACCCCAAACACCAGACATCGCCATCGGCGGCACTTCTATAGGAAGTTCATACTGTTTAAGCAAAGTATCTACGTAACTAGTAACGATATAACCTGTCGTCCATATGGACAAGAAACTCAATATCAATCCCGCTGCTATTAGCTTGCCCAGCCACGCCAACCTTCTAATCATAATCACTCCACTCCTATCTGTTATCTATCATTATGGTCAAGGAAAGAGATCAACATTCGGTTTTTAGCGTGCCGGCAAAAAATTATTTCATATTTTTCTATGAATTATCGCAATCTAACGTGGTGATTGAAAGTTCCGATTGAGCAGACTCACCTTGCCAGTAACAGCAAACCAATCAACTATAACTGCACGCAAAAAGAGGCTAGATCCACTGTCTAATTGACACTGGAACCGCCTCTTTGCTTTATTTGCTAATGCTTATTAGTAGATCGGACGAACTGGATTTGTTTGCTCACGATTACGACCAACTGAGAAAATGGCGATTGGAATGCCAGTTAGCTCAGATATACGGTTCAAGTAGTTCAGTGTATTCGCTGGCAAGTCCTCAAGCTTCTTCGCTCCGGAAATATCCTCGCTCCAGCCTTGGTACTCTTCATAGATCGCAGTACACTCAGACAGCATTTTCAAGCTAGCTGGGTAATGCTCAATTACTTCTCCACGGTATTCGTAGCCTGTGCAAATTTTTACGGTTTCAAGACCACTTAGCACGTCTAGTGAGTTTAGGGACAAACCTGTAATTCCACTTACGCGGCGAGCATGGCGGACAACAACTGTGTCGAACCAACCAACGCGGCGTGGACGACCCGTTACTGTACCGTACTCATGCCCTTTATCACGAATGATTTGTCCAATTTCATTGTCTTGCTCAGTCGGGAATGGACCATCTCCAACGCGAGTCGTGTACGCTTTTGCAACGCCAATAACTTGCTCAATCTTGGAAGGACCTACGCCGGAACCGATACACACACCGCCTGCGGATGGATTGGAAGACGTAACGAATGGATACGTACCTTGATCGATATCAAGCATAACGCCTTGAGCGCCTTCGAAAAGAACCTTCTTGCCGCCGTCGATTGCGTCATTCAGAACAACCGAAGTATCAGTCACATATTTACGAAGTAATTCTGCATATCCAAGGTAGTCATTCACGATTTTGTCAGCGTCAAGCACTTCTCCACCGTAAACTTGTTGAATCAAGTAGTTTTTCTCTACAAGTACGCTGCGAACTCTAGTCTCGAATTCCTCAGCATCCATAAGATCAGAAATACGGATACCGTTACGCGCTGCTTTGTCCATATAACATGGGCCAATACCTTTGCGAGTTGTACCAATTTTGTTAACGCCTTTACGATCTTCCTCAAGAGCGTCAAGCACAAGGTGATACGGCATAATAACATGCGCGCGATCACTAATTTTCAAGTTGTCCGTCGAAAAGCCATTTTCATGAATATAGTTAATTTCGTCAATCAGCGCTTCTGGGTTAATTACCATTCCGTTGCCGATTACGCAAGTTTTATCATGATTAAAAATACCTGATGGAATCATCGTTAATTTGTATTTCTTATTATCGATGAGAATAGTGTGCCCGGCGTTGTTTCCTCCCTGGTAACGAGCAACAACGTCAGCTCCCTCTGCTAGGAAGTCAGTGATTTTGCCTTTTCCTTCGTCTCCCCATTGTGTACCAACAACAACAACCGTAGACATAATCATACCCCCGTCCGATGTTTACGAACATCGAAAATTACCGTAATAGGTGCCTATGCGACTTCAAAATTCGCACACAACAAACCATAAGACAGCATATTTAGTGTAGCAGTCTCACTTTCATAAGTCAAACGAAAAACGAACAATTGTATGAATGACCATACAATTGTTCGGATATTTACGAAGCTTGCGACGGATCATGATGTGTTCTGTCCAAACTTACGAATTTATTGTAGTTTTTGAGAAATACGAGTTCGACTGTGCCTACAGGCCCATTACGTTGTTTTGCGATAATGATCTCGATAATATTCTTTTTTTCGGACTCTTTGTCATAATAATCATCCCGGTACAGGAATGATACAATATCGGCATCCTGCTCAATCGATCCTGATTCCCGGAGATCGGACATCATTGGACGTTTATCTTGACGCTGCTCAACACCACGGCTAAGCTGCGAAAGTGCGATAACCGGCACTTCAAGCTCACGAGCGATTTGCTTCAATGTACGCGAAATTTCTGATACTTCCTGTTGACGGTTCTCTCCTGCTTTACCCCTGCCCTGAATCAGCTGCAAATAGTCGATCAAGATCATGCCAAGTCCACGTTCTTTCTTAAGTCTGCGGCACTTTGCACGAATATCAGCAACGGTGATACCAGGTGTATCATCGATAAAAATTTGTGCCTCTGACAATGCACCAATCGCCATCGTCAGCTTTTCCCAATCATCTGGTTCTAGATTACCGGTACGCATTCTAGTAGCATCCACATTCGCTTCTGCACAGATCATACGTTGAACAAGTTGAGCAGCCGACATCTCTAGACTGAAGATAGCGACTGTTTCCTTAGCCCTAACGCCTACATTTTGGGCCACATTTAGAGCAAATGCCGTTTTACCAACAGAAGGACGCGCGGCAACAATAATAAGATCGCTTCGCTGGAATCCAGCAGTCATCTTGTCCAAATCAACAAATCCTGAAGGAATACCCGATGTCCCGCCCTTATTCGTATAGAGAAATTCGACCTTCTCGAATACTTCCATCAATACGTCGCGAATGGAAATAAATCCACTGCTTGATCGACGATTAGAAATTTCGAGAATTTTTTTCTCCGCATCGCTCAGTAGAACACCAACATCCTCTGAGTTAGCATACCCCTCTGTGACAATATTAGTCGCAGTCCGTATAAGACGACGAAGCATCGACTTTTCTTCGACGATCTGAGCATAATAATCGACATTGGCAGCTGTTGGTACGGCATTGGCTAGTTTAGACAAGTGGCTAACGCCGCCAATTTCCTCAAGCAACCCTTGATCTTGAAGATGCGCCGTAAGGGTTACGAGATCGACCGGCTGGTTGTTCTCACCCAGCTCAACCATCGCTTCATAGATCCTTTGATGGCTGCTCCTATAGAAATCTTCACTTCTCACCCGCTCCATTGCGGTAATAAGTGCTTCTGGCTGAAGCAAAATTGCTCCAATAACAGCTTGCTCAGCTTCTAGATTTTGAGGCGGAACCCGATCAAACGATAACTCCATACTCATCGTGCGCATCTCCTTCCATTAATCCTATTTATTACGAAGCACATTTACTCTTCCGCTGTTTGAACATTAAGCTTTGCTTTTACTTCAGGGTGAAGCTTCACCGGCACTTGAGTTACACCTAGTGTACGGATCGGATCTTCCAGTTCAATCTTACGTTTATCGATCTTAATGCCTTTTGCAGCAAGTGCTTCAGCAATTTGTTTGCTCGTAATAGCGCCGAATAGTCGACCGCCTTCGCCAGCTTTTGCTTTTACTACAATCGTCATTTCTTCCAAACGTTTGCCTAGTACTTGTGCATCTTCTTTTTCCTTCGCTTTACGTTTCTCTTCGGAAGCCGATTGAAGCTCAAGCGTTTTTAGATTGCCGTCAGAAGCTAACTTAGCCAAACCTTGCGGCAACAAGAAATTACGAACATACCCTTCGGATAGATCTTTAACTTGCCCCTTTTTCCCTTGACCCTTCACATCTTGCAAGAAAATTACTTTCATTCAAATAACCCCTCTTCCGATTCCATTTGTTTTAGAATAGCTTTCAGTTTATCTGCCACTTCATCAACAGTACCTTCGAGCTGGGAAGCTGCATTCGTTAAGTGACCGCCGCCGCCCATACGCTCCATTACGACCTGTACGTTCATTGCGCCAAGTGACCTTGCACTAATGCCAATTAGACCATCTGGCCGTTCACTGACGACAAAGGATGCCTTTATATCCGTCATGTTGAGCAATGTATCGGCAGATTGAGCGATGAGAAGCTGCGAATTTTTTTTGCCGCTTTCTGCAACTGCTAACGCTACATGATCATGCAAAACATGCGCATGTTTAATAATTTCAGATTTGCTCACGTATTCTTTCAAGCCCTCTTGCAACATTCGCTGAATGAGCGTCGAGTCTGCGCCGTTGCGGCGAAGGAACGAAGCTGCTTCAAAGGTTCGTGCACCAGTACGGAGCGTGAAGCTCTTCGTGTCTACCGTTATACCCGCAAGCAGTGAAGTAGCTTCTCTCACATCCAGCGCTACACGATCATGGATGTATTGCAGCAGCTCAGTCACAAGCTCACAAGTTGATGATGCATAAGGCTCCATATAGACAAGAATTGCATTCGAAATAAATTCTTCGCCTCTACGATGGTGGTCGATAACGACAATACGTTCGCGTCCTTGAAGAAGCTTTGGCTCTTTGAGCATTGATGCCTTATGAGTATCTACAACTACAATTAACGATTGTGGTGTCAATAAAGCAGATGCTTGATCAGGCGAAATAAACCGTTTTGACAGCTTCTCTTCCTCGCGCAGCAACTCCATCATTTTCTCAATCGATGGATTAACACCTTCCAGTACGATATAAGCTTCTTTTCCGAATAGCTGTGCTGCTTTCAGAACACCGATAGCTGCACCGATGGCATCCATATCCGGCATCTTATGTCCCATAATAACAACATTATGGCTTTCCTTAATAAGATCGCGCAGCGCATGAGCTACGACGCGTGCCCTTACTCGGGTCCGCTTCTCTACTGCATTCGTCTTTCCACCGTAGAAAGATTGCCTGCTTCCAACCTTTACCGAAGCTTGGTCGCCTCCACGTCCCAGAGCAATATCAAGACTCATATGAGCCCATTGCCCAAGCTCGACGACATGCTCGGCACCTGCGGCGAAACCGATACTAAGCGTAACGGGTATCTTTTGGTCACCTGTAATTTCGCGAACCTCATCTAAAATAACAAACCGAGAATGCTCAAGTTGACGGAGCGTCTTCTGATCAGTTATAAGAAGAAAGCGATCGGATGTGAGACGTTTCAAATAAACTTTATACTTCTGCGCCCACTCCGTAATTTCTGTTGTTACTTTGGAAAGCAGTGAGCTACGCTGGTGATCATCGAGACCTTGCGTTACTTCCTCCAAGTTGTCAATCATTACAACTCCGAGTGAAAGCTTCTCGTCATCATATTTTCTACCCAATTGCCATAATTCCGTTATGTTCTTCACATACAGAATTCGTTCCTTAGGCCGGAAAATAAGCTGATACATATTAGAGCCAATCGTTGCTTCTACCGTTCCTTCACGGTCCTTCGCATGTTGAAGTGTAGGAAACAACTCCGTTAATGGAACACCAATAACGGACTCCCGCTCCATCAGGGCGGTAATATAAGGATTGTGCCACTCTACTATGCGTTCCTCGTTATATAAAATAATTCCGAACGGCAACTCGCTTATAACATCGTTGCCGCCTTTTTTCACTCGAAAGCTAAGCGTGCCTAGATACGACTTCAGGTCCTTGCGGAACGCCCGCTCACCTAAGAAGCTGTATATCGCTACACCAATTGTCAGTGCGAGAGCAATAAGTCCAATTAGCCATTGAAACCAAGCTAACGTTGCAGACAAAATCAGCATAACAGCTACGGCTGCTATATGGTGCATACCATGCCACCTTGTAACTAGAAACTTAGGCATTTCCCATTCGCTCCTGTGCTATTGTTTAGTAAGCGACTTCCGGATTGGAAAAGCAGTATCCAGAACGCCGATCAAGCTTAAAGGCGGTATTAACAGCACAGGTATAGCAATGAGTATTGGCACTGCTTTATGCCACTTCTTCTGATCAGCAAGGAAAAAGAAGAAGCCGATCGCTTGCATTGCGAATACATAACTAAGCAGCGGCACTAGGTTCATTAGAGCGACCGACATGAACGATTCGCTATTGCGTACCATAAACAAATCGATTACATAAACAATTAAATAATAAATAACAAGCACTCTCGGCAGACGCCAATCCTTTGCTTGCATGAAGGCAGGCACTTCAAGACCGCTGCGAACAACGGCTCTACGGGCGATATAATGAGAAAGCACCGTATAGAAGAACGACATCATAATGAACGTAACTGGAATCATATGAATGACCGTGTCGATCAATGTTTCCGTTTGCGTGGAATCCCATCCCTTGGCGAGCGTGTTCTGGGCCATCACCTCATTAAATGATGAACGAATCGCCTCAGCCATAGAATCAAGCAGCGACAAATCGAGTACTAATTCAAATAAAAGCAGCTCTAACATTAACTGCGCCAAAATAACGATACACACCGTTTTTATTACTTTCGCGGCAGATGCACCCTTGCGGTACAAATGTCCCATTATGATTGACGGAACGACGAAGAACAATCCAATAATGAGGACAGCAGGTCCGGCTAATAAGCCCGCAATTACCCACACAGGAAGCAAATGCAGCATAAATGCTCGTCTAGATAACGTCGAGTACAGAACAACATACGGCACCATCATTAGCAGAAGTGCAAACAAATTCAGTCCAGGTACAGCTAGCAGCACTAACAATAATAACGCAGCTACGCTCCATAACACTGGTTTCAACCCAGTTTTCAATCCTTTCACCTCTTACACATTAATTCTTTACGTTTCTGACATTCACCACTCATTATAGCACAAAAGCGATAATCCGCACGCATATTGGGGAGCCACTTAAATGCTTCATTTCAAGGGAAAAGGACCACCCTGCGGATACTTAAATCCGCTGGGATAGTCCCTTCTGACAATAATCAATAATTTCACTTCTACGTACTATTCCTATAAAATGATTGCGGTCATCTACTACTGGAACGAAGTTTTGAATCTTCGTCAGTGATATCAAATCGTCCATAGTTGCGTCTATATTCACAGTCTTGTTGTTTATCCGCAGCGGTACTTCGCTTAGTTTCACTTTGTTTGCACTCTCGAAAGTAAGATCATGACGACTCTTCATATACCATAAGAGGTCGCCTTCTGTAACGGTTCCAGTATATACGCCCTCTTCATTAATAATCGGAACAGCGGTATAACGGTGATATTCCATTCGCTCCAATGTCTGCCTTAATGTAGCATCATGCGGCAAGCAGACGACATCTTGCTTGGGTAGCAAGAAAAAAGCAATGTTCATACTTTCATTCACTCCGTTCTATTCGTGAGCGGCGAGGATGTAGTAGAAAGCGACTTACCGTCCTTCTCCTTTTCCTCCGTGTACTTAGCGGGCATAATGAGACTTGCCTCCGGTGTTTTTGCATCCAGCCAATTATTGATCATCGTCTGAACACTTTGTAGATCTTCTTCGTCGGCTAAGTAGTAGTAAGTGCCGTTCATACGTTGCCCTTTACCATCCAAAGTATGGCTGTACATGTTACGCTCTTTGCTTTGAAGCATTCCTTGAGCTAGATCAATCAACTTGTTTGGACGCATGTCTGTGCTGAAATTTTCACCCATAATGTTGATCATCTCTGGAATCTTCGTCCATTGTTTCATTCCTGTGGCTTTATCTAGTATAGCATGAAGAAACTGTTGGTGTCGCTCCGTCCGATTCATATCGCCACCCGCATCCTCACGATAACGAACGAAATTAAGCGCGTCTTTTCCATTATATGAGCTTTGTCCACCTTTAATGACAAACTTCTCATGATTATAGTTATCGTTGACCATATCCTCTTCAATCGGAAGTGCAATACCGCCCATCGCATCAATTACATCCCGGAAGCCCTCAAAGTTAATTGCAGCATAGTGATGTACGGGTGTGCCGAATAACTCCTCTACCGTATCCATTGTCATTCCCGCCCCACCAAAAGCGTATGAGTGGTTGATTTTATCTTTATACTTACGGCCAGCAATATCTACATATAAGTCACGCGGGATAGAAACTAGCAGCATATTGCCATCACTTGGTCTTACAACAGCATAGATGAGAGTATCCGATCTACCGACCTCATTTTTACGTTGATCGATACCCATTAATAGCATGGAAAATGGCTGCTCTTTCGTCAAATCAACACCTACGGGCTTCGGATTTCGTCCGTCAGCCGGCTTGTAAGTCGTCTCTAGCTGCTTCTCAATGCCTCCCTGCAGAAACCAATCAAATCCCATCATGGCTAATGCACTTCGATTAAAGTATACAGCAGTCATAATGACGAGAAATGCCGCACTTATTATATATATTCGTTTATGTTTTTTCTTCATTTCCGTTCCTCCTAGGTCAATCTGTCGCTACTACTCTTCGAATCTTCCTCCATTCTAAACGAAGCTTAACCTAATTTGGTTACAGTAGAGTGACAAAATATTTATTCCAATAGTGGAATTTCTGACAAAAAAAGAGGTATATTTCATTCTGCTATTGAATACAATTTGTGATAGATATCGATTAAAGGAAGGAGAACTATACCCATATGGAACCCGTACACATCAATCCCGATCCATCTTCAACTGGTTTAGACCCGAAGGTAGCTGGCCTTCTTTGTTATTTGCTGGGATTCGTTACAGGAATCATTTTTTTAGTTGTTGAGAAGAAGAGCAGCTACGTCAGATTTCACGCCATGCAATCGATTGCTGTATTTGTTGCGATAGTCGTGATCAGTTTAGTACTTGGCATAATTCCCATCATCGGTTGGTTAATCTCTATTATCATTACACCACTGACCTTCATCCTTTGGATTGCTCTTATGCTTCTTGCATTACAAGGCAAACGTTATAAAATTCCTTATATCGGTGAATGGGCTGAAGGACAAGCCAATAAGTTTTAATCGATTAGTCACAATAAAATATACACCGCTTCCCACAAGCTTAAACGGCTAACGTAACCCTTTGTCTTATACGGAGACCATTAAACACCTTATTAAAAAACAAACCGATCAGAGCATGGGCTCGATCGGTTTGTTTTTACTGTATAAAAAGTAGCTTACACGTTAATGTCCCGCTTCTCTTTGATCTTCCCTCTCACGCTTCAGCGCTTCTTTCCAATCATCCCGCACGCTGCCCTTCCATAACGATACACCTGATCGATAAGCAGCCCTTCCATTCAGATGCCCCGCAACTGGCGCAGTAATGAAGACAAACAAAATACCGAGCAGCAGCTTGATACTGAAATGGTCTTTATAGATCCAGAAATAGAGGAACGCACCTAGCAAAATAAACAGTACACCTAATGTCGCACTTTTGGTCGCAGCATGGGATCGCAAATATACGTCGGGCAGCCTAATAAGTCCGAAGGCGCTAAGAGCACATATGATTGCACCCAGTAGCACTATGACCCCTATCGTCAGCTCAACGATCCCGCTTATCATCTCCGGTTTCAAGGACTACACCTCTTTCGATATATCTTGCAAATGCTGTCGTTCCAATAAAGGTTAATATACCAATCAATAATATGATGTCGAAATACGCCTGTGTGCCAAGAATCATCCCGATAATGGCGATCATCGCTAGGAGCAGCACGCCAATTGTGTCAAGCGCAGCTATTCGATCAGATATCGATGGGCCGATGAGCAGTCGAAACATACAGCCAAGAATTGAAAGTGACAAAATAATTAATGAAGCTACTAATAGTCCCGACATTGTTACCTCGTCACCTCCATAATAGCCCGCTCAAAAGTGCCCTTAATTTGACTTGCCAGCAATTCCGCATCTTCAATATCAATGGCATGAATATACAATGTTTCTCCATCATTCGATACATCTAGCGTTAGTGTGCCTGGCGTCAGACAGATGAGGCACGAAAGCAATGTAATTTCCCAATTTGTCGTAAGCTCCGTCTTCATTGCGAATATGCCAGGACGAATTGACAGCTTCGGTTTGATGATTTGAACAATTACAGCATAGCTGGATATAAATAATTCTTTATTAAACAATACAAACAACTTGAAGATCGGCCATATTTTTTTGATATAGGTCATCTCATCTACTCCTTTAGCACAGCGTCGATATAGATGGACGGATTAATAAGGGTATCTCCAGCAACTTGAACGAAGGAGTAGATCCACTCCGCTCCAACACCTACAAAGATGACAATAGCCAGCAGTCCAGCCGCTGGTAGAAGCAAACTAAAACTTCCCGCTCTCTGCTTCTTGTCTGTTACAAGCTGTACGCCATCTCCATTGCTACTTTGCACACTCCGCTCTTCGCCCCAGAAGGCTGCCATAAAGATACGAATCAGAGAATACAGCACGATAAAACTTGAGGCGAGCGATATCGCTACCAACACATATTGCCCTGCCTCGATACCACCTCTAACAATCATCAGTTTACCTGCAAACCCACTAAGCGGTGGAATGCCGGCAACTGCGAGTGCTGTAACAAAGAACATCCATCCAATATATGGATGACGTCTGATAAGTCCGCCCATTTCCTGCAGCTTATTCGTGCCAGCCGCAGCAATGATCATACCTCCCAATATAAACAACAACGCTTTGGCGATCATGTCATGTATAAGATAGAAAGCCGCGCCGTCAAAGCCATCTTTATTAGCAGACACTAGTCCGACGGCTATAAAACCGACACTAATGATGACATTGTAATTTAAAATACGCGGAATATCTTTATAGGCTAATGCGCCAATTGCACCAAGCACCATCGTTGCTCCTGCCATCCAGCCAAGCCAGCTATGTGTTACAGCTTGGTCGTGGTAAAAGATGAGCGTAAATGTGCGCAGCAGCGCATAAAGGCCTACTTTCGTCAGTAGTGCTCCGAAAACGGCTGTAATCGCTGTTGGCGGCGCACTATACGAGCCAGGCAACCAGAAGAATAGAAACAATCCGGCTTTTAATGCGAAAACAATCATGAACAGTATCGCTATAACATTCAGCACACCGCCTTGTCCCGCTTCCGCAACTCGTACAGATAGATCTGCCATATTTAGTGCGCCAGTCACTCCATACAAATAAGCAACAGCCGCTACGAATAAAGCCGACGATAATATATTAATTAAAATATATTTAAGCGACTCACGAAGCTGCAGCCTCGTTCCCCCTAATACGATGAGTGCATATGAGGAAATAAGCATCACTTCAAAACAAACAAATAGGTTGAAAATATCGCCGGTCAAGAACGAACCGCTTACTCCAACAAGTAAAAATTGAAATAACGGATAGTAATAATGACGTTCCCTTTCTTTGTCTATACTTCTGAAGGAATAGAAGAGACAGAACGAACCAACTATGGCTGTCGATAGAACGAGCAGCGCTGCGAGCATATCAGCAACAAACACGATGCCGTACGGTGGTACCCATCCGCTCATATACAGCGTTTGGATACCCTCGGTTTTCACTTGATATAAAATGAGTCCACTGACTGCAATATTCAGCAAGCTGCTAATTGCGCTAATCCATCTCTGAATGATAATGCGCTCTTTTAGAAAAATAAGCAGAACAGCGGTACACAAAGGGATTAGAAGCGGCATAACAAGTAAATTATTCATCTTCTTTCCCCCTTAACTCTTCCATGTCGTCTGTGCCGAGCTTTTGATAAGCCTTATAGGCCAGAACGAAGAAAAAGGATGTTACCCCAAAGCTGATAACAATGGAGGTCAATATGAGTGCCTGGGGCAATGGATCAACGTAAGAATCCGCCTTCTCCCCAAGTAGCGGAGCTGCCCCTGTCTTAAGCTGAGACATCGTAAGCAGCAGTAAATGTACGCCATGCGTTAAAAATGATGTTCCCAAAATAATGCGGAGCAAGCTCTTGGATAAGATGAGGTAAACACCCACCGTAAACAATACGCCGATCGCTAAGGACATATAGAGTTCCATCCTATTGATCCCTCCCGATCGTAAAGATTATTGTCATCGTTACACCGATGACCGTCAAGTAAACTCCAAGATCAAATAACGTTGCTGTTGCAAGCTCTAGCTCGCCTATCAATGGTATTTGGAAATAATCGAACGCATGGCTTAAGAATGGTGCATCGAATACGAATGAGCCCATACCTGTCAACAAAGCAATCAATATGCCGACTGCCGTTAACGCTCTAAAGTTAATTGGTATGATACGTTGTACCGACTTCATGCCGAACGCCATTGCCATAAGCAGAAGCGCTGACGAAGCCATCAATGCTCCAACAAAACCGCCCCCTGGATTATGGTGTCCCATATAGAACAGATACAAAGAGAAACACAATATAATAACGATAGCGATCTTCGCTACTGTTCTCAAAATAACATCGTTGCTCTTTAAGCCGTAAATCGAATCAATCAGCTCCGACTCTCGAACACCCAGAGCACCGTTCTCTTCGTCGCCCTTCAGTTTCACTCTGATCATGGCATAAATACCGAATGATGCAACGCCAAGCACGACAATCTCCAGCATCGTATCGAAGCCACGGAAGTCAACAAGAATGACGTTAACGACGTTTTTGCCACCCGCTAGCTTATAACTATTTTCCAGGAAATAATGAGAGATCGATTCGAATTTTCGGTTACTGCTTGCACTGAGCGCAATCAACGTCATGACCGTACCAACGCTTAGTGCAATGATCAAATTACCCAGCTTAAAGCGTAGAGCTACTATTTCTTTTTTTAACTTCGGCAGATGGTAGAAACAGAGCAAAAATAGTGCGACTGATACCGTCTCTACAATCATTTGTGTCAAAGCAAGATCAGGCGCGCGGAAAATAACGAAAAACAGCGTGACCATATAACCCGATACCCCAGTTAATATAATCGCCATCAGACGTGAATTTGCGAACGGCACAGCAATTGCTGATAGAACTAATGCGATAATAATTACAGCCTCATAAAATGAGGTTTTTGCAAATTCGGATGTATCAAGTTGGAATCCATCTTGTGCGAACATCGTAACGCTAATCGCAACAACTAGGAAAACAAAGATGTAGATCAAATAATGACGAATTGATCCCGTCATATATAGTCTTGTCAGCGAGTTCGAGCTGCGATCTAGCAACTTGATACCACCATCATAACTCTTATTGAGCGATACATTGTTAAACAATGGTGCATTGAGGAGCGTGACTTTACGGTGAAACAGGAACAGTACCGTACCAAGTGCAGCTACACCAATAGTCATAATCAATTCCGTCGTCCAGCCATGCCAGAGATCAATCGATACTAGGAACTGCTGACCTGGTGAAAGCAGATTTGGATGAACAGCTGCCATCGCAGGCTCAATTAACGAGTAAGACAAAATATTCGGGAATAGACCGAATACGATTGCTAATGAAGCTAGTACAACTGGTGAAAGCAACATACCAATTGGTGCTTCATGCGGTTTTTTGCCTAGCTTCTCGAATTGAGGTTTTCCACCGAACGTACGGAATACGAGCAGCATGCTGTATACGAAAGTAAATACACTTGCAATCCAGGCGATAATTGGGAACAATGACCCCCAAGTATCCATACTCAGTAGGTTCATCTCCGTAATGTTCAATACCGCTGTGAAGAACATTTCCTTACTCAGGAAGCCGTTAAATGGCGGAATACCAGCCATCGAGAACGTGCCTATAATCGCAATCGTAAATGTAATAGGCATAACAGCCATTAAGCCGCCGAGCTTCCTAATATCACGCGTTCCTGTCTCGTGATCGACAATACCAACGACCATAAACAACGCGCCTTTGAATATAGCGTGGTTGATTAGATGGAAAATAGCAGCCATTGTCGCTTTACTATAAAATTCAGCTTGATCCGTCCCTACATATAGAGAAGCCGCTGAACCTAATCCGAACAAGCTCATAATAAGACCCAGCTGGCTTATCGTAGAAAATGCGAGCATTGACTTCAGATCGAGCTGCTTCATCGCACGGAATGAGCCGTAGATGAGCGTCAACAATCCTACTCCCGATACGAGCCATAACCATAACGCTTCTCCAGCGAATATTGGACTCATACGAGCAACCAAATAGATTCCTGCCTTTACCATCGTAGCTGAGTGCAGATAAGCACTTACCGGCGTCGGTGCTTCCATCGCATCCGGCAACCAAATATGGAATGGGAATTGAGCAGATTTCGTAAAAGCACCTAACAGAACAAGCAGCATAGCAGGAATAAATAGCCCATGCTGTGCGATTGCAGCACCTTCGCTGATCATTTCTCTAATGCTGAATGTGCCTGAAATAACATAAAGCATTGCGAAACCCGCAAACATAGCTAGTCCGCCGCTTACCGTAATAACTAACGATTTGAGCGCCCCATATCTCGATTTCTCCCTGCCATTCCAGAATGCAATGAGCAAGAATGACGAAATACTTGTCAGCTCCCAGAAACCGTATAACACTATCACATTATCGGATAGTACAAGGCCAAGCATAGCACCCATAAATAACATGAGATATACATAGAAATGTTGCAGTTGTTCCTTCGCCTTATCCAGATAAAAGATGGAATACAAAATAACAAGCGAACCAATTCCAGAAATTAATAAGGAAAAGAGCAACCCTAGTCCATCTGCATAAACCTGAATGTGGATTCCAAGTGATGGTATCCACGGAATAGAGGCATACAATCCCCCTGTTTCCTGAATGGACGGAATTAAGCTAAGCATATACACAAACACGACTACCGGTGCGGGTAGAAGAAACCACCCCGTATGAATGCGAGGCATTAGCTTATGAAGCAATGGTATACAAATAGCGAATAAAAAAGGCAAAATAATGACGAGATGAAGCAAAGACACTGTGCTACCTCCTATAACATACTCCGTATTTCAACAACAGTATTTCCCAAACAAGCGAAATACAAGCGTTTGCTAGAAAAGACATTCCTAATTCCTTAATTGAATGCCCAAAAAAACGCAAAAAGAGCCCGCTGTTGGCAGGCTCCTCCATTAAAAATCAATATTTAATTCGCTCAAAATCTAGTCAATTATATCGTTCAACATTAAAATTGTCAAAAACATTTGGTACTGATTTAGAATGAAACTGATCACGAAAGGGGATACCTTCTTAACAAAGGAGTGTTAATCCATGTTGCGAAAAAAGATTGCTGTCTGCACATTCGTCTTCCTCATCATCATGAGTTCAGCGTTTCTACTTCATAATGAAGTGAAGCAGGATAGACTTTATTATTTTATGAGACCGCCTGCCAATAATGATACATTTCGTATCTATAATGATAACCTTAATGATCATTTTGATGGAACAAATAAGTTCAATTCACGCTATACACCCTATCTGCCTCGAGAATATGTGAAAATAATTTATAAGACTGCTGAACAAAAGCAGGATTCCTTTGACAAATAGGCTGTGGTCTCCTATCATGTAACACATCAAATGAATTTGTCAGTATAAAGAATATACATTTCTATTCATGTCAGGATGTGATCCTATGAAAAAACAGTTTATTGTAATTGGTCTAGGCCGATTCGGCTCAAGCTTAACACGAACACTAATTGAAAATGGACATGAGGTGCTCGCAGTAGATAAGAGTGAGCAGCTCGTACAGGAATTAGCCTCTATCGCAACTCATACCCTTCAGGCAGACTGTACCGATGAGCAGGTTCTCCGAGAGCTTGGGGCAGGCAACTTCACACATGCTATTGTTGCTATTGGTGAGGATTTACAAGCTAGCATTCTTACAACTCTTCTATTAAAAGAATTAAAGGTTCCTAAAGTTACAGCTAAAGCACGTAATGAAATGCACGGAAAAGTGCTACAGAAGATCGGAGCAGACACGGTCATTTACCCTGAGCGTGACATGGGGATACGATTAGGCAATCAGCTAAGCTCTGATAATCTTATAGATTATATTGAATTGTCCCCTGACTACAATTTAGCAGAAATACTAGCTCCACCAGCAATGAACGGACTTTCTTTGAAAAGTTTAAATATAAGAGCAAGATATGGCTGTACAATAATGGCTATTAAAACAGGTAAAGAAATCAACATTTCACCTAACGCTGATGATGTTATCCATACCGGAGATATCTTGCTTATTATAGGAAGCAATGATGAAATTCGTGATCTGGAGAACGATTATGAACGCCCTTAGTCAGCCGAAACGCAAGAAGCAACCCATCATAGAAAATATCGTCACAAAGTTAAAAAACAAAATAAGCCCCCCTCAGCTTATTACAGTCGTTTTCTTTCTTCTCATTTGGGTTGGTGCCATTCTTCTCAACATGCCATTTTCCTCAAGCAGTGGAAATTCTGTTGGTTTACTCAATGCCTTATTTACCTCGGTGTCTGCTGTTTGCGTAAACGGACTTGTCGTTGTTGATACGGGATCAGTCTATTCCACAACGGGACAAGTTATTATTATGATACTTATCCAAATTGGTGGACTTGGTTTCATGACGTTAGGTGTTATGGTTGCCATTCTGCTCGGCAAGAAGATTGGACTTAGGCAACGGCTTATTATTCAACAAACAACTCAATCCACATCAGCACAGGGATTAGTCCGGCTATCGCTTTATATGGTTCTTATCGTATTCGTACTTGAATCGATTGCAACCATTATCTTGACCATACATTGGCAAGGTGAGATGGGATTTGGAACGGCGCTCTATTACGCCTTATTCCACTCCATATCCTCATTTAATAATGCTGGATTTGCGTTATGGCCAGATGGACTAAGCCAGTTCGTCGGGGACCCCGTAGTCAACTTTACAATTATTATATTATTTGTTGTCGGTGGGCTAGGTTACATCGTTATTGTCGATATACTTCGGAAGCGATCATGGAGGAAGCTGTCTCTTCACTCCAAGGTTGTATTGCTCGCATCTGCTATTTTAGGTCTAATCGGATTTGTGTTGTTATTTCTGCTCGAAAGCTGGAATAGCGCAACTTATGGCCACCTGAGCTTATGGGAACGTATAATGGCATCCATCTTTCAAAGCTTTGCGCCGCGAAGTGCTGGCTATAACACCATTGATATCGGAAGCATGTTAGCCGTCTCCCAATTTGTTCTTATTATATTGA
The DNA here is from genome assembly GCF_022180385.2 of Paenibacillus sp. L3-i20. Taxonomy (GTDB): domain Bacteria; phylum Bacillota; class Bacilli; order Paenibacillales; family Paenibacillaceae; genus Pristimantibacillus. The sequence continues at coordinate 1,682,563 of NZ_BQME02000001.1, read as the reverse complement.
TGTTTATCGGTGCTGCTTCAGGCGGAACCGGAGGCGGTATTAAAACCAACACGCTAGTTATATTGATATTAGCAACGATCACCACTTTCCGTGGCGGCGGACAGATCCACGCCTTTCAACGTAAAATATCGCTGGAAAGCGTTATGCGCGCACTTGCGGTAGTCATGAGCTCATTAGCTTTTGTATTAATCGTGACCTTCCTGCTTACATTAACTGAAAATGTGGCAAAAGATAATTTCTTAGCCGTGTTGTTTGAAGCCACTTCTGCATTTAGTACAACAGGTTTGTCGACGGGGCTTACAGCTGATCTAACGCCAGCAGGTAAGATTATCGTTTGCATAACGATGTTTATTGGACGACTTGGACCGCTTACTCTTGCATTTGCACTATCGCAAAATAAGAAAACGAACAAAATTGGCTACCCAGAGGATCATATTTTGGTCGGGTAATGCTTTGTAAATAACAGTAAAGAGGTACGTACAAGATCAACCTTGTATGTACCTCTTTTTTTCTCCTTGTAAATTCCTTAGAAGTTCTTGTTACGATGGCATCGCGAGTGCATTGACACTTTATTCATTCTAAGATAATGTTATTATACATTAAAGTATAATATATATATTATCAAGGGAGACAACTGTCTATGACAAACGAGCAACTAGATCAAATCACAGATATAACCATTATTGGCGGTGGTCCTGCCGGGATGTTCGCAGCCTTTTATGCGGGTATGCGTCAAGCAAGCGCCAAAATTATTGATAGCATGCCACAACTTGGCGGTCAACCCATCGCTCTTTATCCAGAAAAATATATTTACGATGTTGCCGGATTTCCTAAAGTGACAGCAGCTCAGCTTATTCATAATTTATCGGAACAGATGAGTCTATTCCCGACACAAGTTTGCTTAGAGGAAAAGGTTCAGCAAGTTATCAAAAAGGATGAGCGCCTCTTCGGAGTCATCACCGATAAAGCTACTCATTATAGTAAATCCGTCATTATTACTGGAGGTATTGGAGCTTTTGAACCTCGTCGGCTAGATCTTGCAGAGGCTAGTCGGTTTGAAAAAGCAAATCTCCATTACTTTGTTAAAGATCTAAACCATTATGCAGGAAAACGAGTTGTCATTAACGGTGGTGGCGATTCTGCGGTGGATTGGGCACTTATGCTTGAACCTATTGCCGAAGAGGTCACTCTCATTCATAGACGTGACAAGTTCCGCGCTCATGAGCATAGTGTAGAGAATCTAATGAAATCTAAAGTTAATATCGTGACACCAGCTGAAATTACTGAACTTCATGGTGAAGAACAAATTGAAAAAATCACGATTGCTTTTAATAAATCCGATGAAACAAGGGATATTCCATGTGATGCACTTATCGTAAATTTTGGTTTCATATCATCTCTTGGTCCTATATCAGAATGGGGTTTAGAGGTTCAAAATGGATCTATTATTGTTGATACTCGAATGGAGACTAACATCCCTGGCATATTTGCAGCTGGTGATATTACGGCCTACCCTGGAAAATTGAAGCTTATAGCTGTCGGTTTTGGGGAAGCCCCTACAGCAATCAATAATGCCAAAGTGTATATAGACCCTACCGCGAAGCTTTCACCAGGACACAGCAGTAATATGAAATTTTAAACTAACTTTGTTAATAAAAATAGCGAGACATCGCCGATGTCCCGCTATTTTTGTTCTTTTCTTTTTTTGATGGAATAGGTGCATCTTTGTCCGCCTTTGGCCAGACAATCCGTTCTCGAAACTTCTGCATCCCCTAGCAAAGACTTAAACAATTGTAGTTCGCATTGACAAGCATGCTGATATTTTACTGCAACCTGCTCGATCGGACAGTTATGCTCTTTGATCAAATACTCTTCTTCATTGACCTGTTCCCACTCAACCATATACCCGTTCTCATTCTGAATGTCAGCAAGCAAGGCTACTCGATCAGAGATGTCTTTTCCTTGCATACTTGCATCGTATTTTTTAAACATCTTATTTTTACGGCCTTCAAAGAGCTTTTCAACCGCATCTTCGCCAAAATGATCCTCAAGCTCACCTAACAACTCTAAAGTTAACGTGTGATACTTACGTGGAAAGAAACCTTCTGCTTGCTCGGTCAGCGTGTACACTGCTGTCGGTCTGCCCATAGACTGTCTTATCGTTTTAGAAGTAATAAGATTATCTTTTTCTAGGGATTGAATATGCCGTCTAACAGCCATAACTGTTATGCCAAGTTCATCTGTAAGATCCTTGGTACTTAAAGCTCCCTTTGTTTTAAGAAGCTGCATAATATACTCTCTCGTCGAAAGCTGCTCTTGTTCTATTACTGCCATCTATAATCACCATCCTGAACAATCATTTCTATCCGTTAAACCGTAATCGAATACTGTAATCATAACATCTTCATAGTATATTGTCTTATCAAGCGATCAAACAACGGGATTACGCGCTTTGTGTTGTAGCGATTCTTGATCTTTATTTACTCCATTGAACTTGCCTTTTGCTATCTTTCATTATGAAGAGACCATCAAACGATTGTCAATGATTATTATACTTTTTATATATTTATGTTGATTAAGTAGCTGGAGTGGAGTATATTGAATATAACAACAAACTACTTATCTATTGGAGGAATTATTATGTCACATCAATTACCTGCATTACCTTATGCCAACAACGCTCTTGAACCACACATTGATGCATTGACTATGGAAATTCATCATGATCGTCATCACAATACTTACGTAACAAACCTTAACGCTGCATTGGAATCTGCGCCCGAACTTCAATCCAAATCAGTTGAAGAACTACTAGCTAACCTTGATAGCGTTCCTGAAGCAATTCGTACTACTGTTCGCAACAATGGTGGCGGCCATGCAAACCATAGCTTATTTTGGGAAACAATCGGACCTGACGCTGGAGGCTCCCCAACTGGTCCACTTGCAGCAGCAATCGATAACAAATTCGGCAGCTTCGATAACTTTAAAGCTGAATTTGCTAAAACAGCAACTACTCGTTTTGGTAGCGGTTGGGCATTCCTAGCTGTAGCTAATGGCGAAATCGAGGTTTATAGCTTACCTAATCAAGATAGTCCGATTATAGATGGTAAAACACCTCTTCTAGGTCTTGACGTTTGGGAGCACGCTTACTACTTAAACTATCAAAACAAGCGCCCTGACTACATTGCAGCTTTCTGGAATGTTGTTAACTGGAACGAGGTTAATAACCGCTACAATGCTGCTATTAAGTAATAAAGTAGAGGTGATTACAACATGATTGAAATAAGCGACAAAGCAAAGTCTATCATCGATCAAATGATCATCGAAAATGACGATACAAACTTATTTCTAAGAGTTGGAATAGACGATGGTGGTTGCAGTGGATTATCTTACAATATCAAATTAGATGATTCATTATCGGAGTTTGATCAATTCATTCAAAATGAGAACTTTAAAGTTGTTTGGGACAATCGTACTGAAGAGTATTTAGAAGGTGTAAAAATTGATTATATGAATCAAGGAATGACTGGTGGCTTTACTATCGATAATCCAAATGCCAAAGCTACTTGTGGATGCGGAGCTAGCTTTAGAACTGCTACTTTTAAAGGTACACGTAAAAAATGTGATTAACAAAAAACCGTCAACATAAAAAGATCGCTATTCATCGAAAGTTGAATAAGCGGTCTTTTTTGCTACTTATAAAATTTGTTTCAATTCGGTTTGTATCATTTATTTCAACACAATTACTATGCTCACATTTCTGTTCTCACTCTCTTTTTAAATAATAACAACTTCAGTTTCAAGATCAATTTTAAATTTTCTCTTTACTGTTTTTTGAATATGTCTGATTAAGATTAGATAATCTGCTGAAGAAGCATGATTTACATTTACAATAAATCCTGCGTGCTTAACTGATACTTCGGCTCCCCCAACGCGATACCCTTGCAATCCACTTTCTGATATCAGCTTCCCCGCAAATTGATTAGGAGGTCGTTTAAATACGCTTCCGCAAGAAGGATACTCCAGTGGTTGTTTTGATTCTCTAGCTATTGTATTGTTTCTCATTAGCTCTTGTATATGATCTTGATCCCCATTCTCTAGTTCAAAAGTTACTTCAACAATAATATATTTCTCTTTTTGAAAAATGCTTGAGCGATAACCAAGTTGTAAATCGGACTTATTGAGTATATGAATGTCTCCAGACATCGATAGAGCTTTGACTGATTTGAGAACAAATGAAATTTCACCACCATAAGCTCCTGCATTCATTAACACAGCTCCTCCGACACTTCCCGGAATACCACATGCAAATTCTAGACCTGATAAGTGATTTTCAAGAGCAGCCCTAGAGACATCTATAATACTTGATCCACTATCAGCTATAATCTTATTGTTTGTTACATTTATTTTGTTTAGTCTGTTGAAGTTCATTACTATTCCTCGGATTCCTCTGTCTCGAATAATTATATTCGATCCATAACCGATTATCGTCAACGGAATGTTTCTCGTGAAAGCAAATCGAGCTATTTGCTGAACTTCTTCTATATTTGTAGGCATAATATAAATATCAGCAGGTCCTCCTGTTTGAATAAACGTATGCTTTGCCATTCGCTCATCAAATCGCATAAATATGTTGGGACAAATTTCTTTTATTTCATTAAATACTTGAAAGTAATTCATAGTTATCATTTACTGCTGATGGCTCAGATCAGTATCTCCTTTATATCTAATTGTATTGAATTCGTCATGATTGATGGTTTTCGATTGTACTGTATACTTTTTATACACTTAAGTATATGTATTTAAAAGCGAAATGCAAATTATTAAGTGCTATATCAACGCAATATAAAGGCAGCGCCTTTTTCGTATCTATACGTCATATGCTTGTCAGTAACCATATAAAAAAGGGTCCCCCTAAGGAGACCCTTCTTTCACTGCCACTTAACGGCCTATTCAGTCGTGTAAGGAAGCAATGCGATTTGACGTGAACGTTTAATTGCAATTGTCAAAGCGCGTTGGTACTTAGCGCTTGTTCCAGTTACACGACGTGGCAAGATTTTACCGCGCTCGCTAATAAACTTTTTCAGCAAATCTGTATCTTTATAATCAATGTTAGAGATTTTGTTAACAGTGAAGAAACAAACTTTACGACGTTTGTTACGTCCGCCTTTGCGTCCGCTGAATTTGCGTTCTGGACGCTCATCGCCGCTTTCTCTTTGCTTGAAGCTCATTGAAATCCATCCTTTCGTTCAAAAATTAAAATGGCAAGTCATCTTCAGAAATATCAATTGGGCGCCCGTCATCCTTGAAAGGATCACTGTCGTTCCTTGAATTATTCGATCGGTTGCCGCCGCTGTTCCCGCCACCGTTATTAGAAGCATTACTGCCTCCACCACTGTAGCCGCCCGCATTGCTGTTATATCCACCGCCACTATTATCCTCGCGTGGTGCTCCGCCTTCACGATTCGACTCCAAGAACCGGACATTGTCTGCAATAACTTCCGTTACATACACACGTTTTCCTTCGTTGTTCTCGTAGTTACGAACTTGAATGCGACCTTCAACTGCCGTTAAACGGCCTTTGCGCAAGTAGTTAGCACAGGTTTCAGCAAGTTGACGCCAAGTGACTACTGGTATGAAATCCGCTTCCTTCTCTCCCTGACCCGAACTAAACGGTCGGTCCACGGCTAGAGTGAATTGCGTAACTGCAACTCCAGCAGGTGTATAACGAAGCTCTGGGTCTTTCGTCAATCTGCCAATCAAAATAACACGGTTCAACATTTTTTCGGCCTCCCCTTTGAACAATCCTAAGTGGATTAAGCTACGTCTCTGACGATCAACGTACGAATAACTTCGTCCGCAATCTTCATGTTACGGTCAAGTTCATTCACAACTTCAGTAGTTGCGTTGAAATGTACTAGAACGAAGTAACCATCACGAAGTTTGTTGATCTCATACGCAAGACGACGTTTGCCGATCACGTTTGTTTTCGTAATCTCTCCACCGTTGGAGATGATACCATTAAATTTCTCAACGAGAGCTTGAACGTTTTCTTGCTCAACGTTTGGATTAATAATGTACATCACTTCATATTTGCGCATATTGTTTCACCTCCTTTTGGACTAACGGCCCCATAACTGGAGCAAGGAACGAGCTTTCACTCGCATCTCTATACTATATCAAATATGAAAGCACATGACAAGTGCCTACCCCTTTCCAGTAACCTATGTGACTAACTCTGAACTACGTTATTTTCCGGCTTTTCATATTGACCTTTATCAAAAACCCCACCCGTAATCTGCTATTCATGTTGCCGCGTTCTGATGCCCATACTAAACCTTGGATGAATGCCATTTGGACAATCGTCCAATCTACAATTTAAACGGAGGTGCGAGATATGGGTGAGTTCACATTATTCTCTCCTGGCGACAAAGCGCCGAATAACGGCACGTACATTGAGGATGGCGTCAATTCCTTTCATATGGGAATCCAAAATCCGAAGAAGGTCCATTTAGAAAAAGGGCAGCACTTCCCCGAAACATCAAATCACGAGCGCAAGTGGAAGAAGATGCCCAAATAATTTTTTGACGAACATGTATAAGAAGACATCATTAAGGCTATTCTAAATTTGACGGTGGAAGAGAGGTGTGGTTCCATTGGACCATTTGGTGCAAGGATCTTAAGTACTTCATTTCTAACACTCAGTATAGAATCGAGGGGTTGTGCTAAAGACACTTGTCTGCAACACACATTCGAGCATATATTCTAGAGAACGTGCAAACGTATCTTAAATATTTGTGCTCATTAGGTTTTCATGACGCTTATGGCCGATAATTTCCGTATGAGGAATGTTCATCTCCACCTTTTCACAATGCTTGTAGTGCGAATGATACTTTAATCCATCAACATCACCGTCAAGAAGGAGGACTCGCGAGAGTCCTCCTTTCTTCATTCTCACCTTAATCAAATTTATCTATTTACACTCATCTAGCTAGCAGGAACACGGTTCAAAATGATTTTCATAACAATATCAATAAGATCAATATCTCGAGTGTTTTTTCGCTCTTCCTTAGCTCCTGCATCAGGCACAACAATATATCCCCACTTCTCGCCATCAAGCGAAGCAGGGATCATCCCATTTGATGCATATCCAATCCCTGCATATTTAAATTCCGTTATTTCATTTCCTTCCGTATCCAATAGACCAAACTGCCCGTTTTTGCTTGCTCGAATCGTCCCCTCAGAAATGTGAAATTGATAAACCTCCCCATAGTATTGCTGACTGTCATAAATAAAATCTGTCACAGCTTGACCCTTTGTATCAATTAATCCCCACAACCCATCCTTCTGCGCCCATGCTATCCCATCGGAAAAGCGAGAGACTGCCTCGTATTGCGGCTTGATTACGAATGCACCTTTTGTATTAATAAATCCCCACTGGCTATTTACAATGACAGCTGCTAATCCATCTGAGAAGCTATATGCTTGCTCGTACTTCGGCTCGATGGCCACTTTCCCGCTTTTGTCAATAAAACCACAACCTTTATTCAAATTCTCAACAACACAATAACCAAGCATACCTCCTTGGAAATGAGAAAGAGTAATCATTGGATCGTCATCGAACTGGTTAAGATTAGCGATTACTTCACCGTTCAAATTAATGAGTGATCGCTTCCACTCCACACCCACTACAGCAATTCCTTCGCTAAATCGATATTGCTCCCAATTATCGTCATCAGCTAGCTGTCCTTTCAAATTATAGGAAGGGTTTTCATACGTTGGTGGAATAATTACATCACCATTTAAATTTACAATACCCCATTTATTCAGCTTATTAACTGTCCAAAAGTAAACTTCCTCTGTCTTTGGAGCATCTCCCATATTATAGTTCTCATATAATTCTTGTTCAGTAGTAAACAAATTTGTTGCTTGTGCGCCAGCAAACTTTTTAATAATTTCACCCTTTAGATTAATAATGGCTGATTGGTACTCTTCGAGTTCAACAACCGCATGTCCATTCACGAAGGGAGAAGCATTTTCATATTGCAACTCAATAACAATGTTACCTTTTGTATCTATATACCCCCACTTGTAATCTTTATAAACAGCAGCGATTCCATCATTAAAACTAAACCTATTTTCATATATCGGCTTAACGATTTCATTTCCTTTTCGGTCAAGAATCCCCCAAAGATAATCAGTTTCTACGATAATTGTATCCTCAGATACATGTAATGATCTACTATCTTGTTCGAGCGAAACAATCACCTTGCCTGTCTTATCTATTAACCCCCATTTCCCACTCTTATCGGTAATTTCAGCAAAATCTCCATCAAATGAAAATGCATATTTAAAAATCGGCTCAATAACAAACTCATTCTGCTCGGCAGCATTACTAGTCGTGGCCATACCTATCAACAAAACTATGCATGCTGCAATACTCAATTTCCATTTCACTCTCATCAAACCCCTTGTCCGTATTTATTGAGTTGAAACGGGTATAGTGATGAATCCCCACTTCTCACCGTCGAGTGAGGCGGCAGCCAGACCTTCTATAGGCATTTCAAGTTTTTTATATATAAACTCTGTTAACTCTTTGCCGGATTGATCAATGAATCCGTACTTTTCATTTTTACTTGCAATAATGAGATCGCTCTTGGTCACCCGAGAAGTAGGATACATTGACGAGAAGTGGAGACCGTACTTTAGATCAATAATTACTTTCCCCGACTGATCGATTACACCCCATTTATTGTCTATAGAAACCCATGCCCGCCCGTCTTTAAACTCATCCACCGCATCATATTTTGCTTTTATAACCGCTGCACCTTTTTTATTAATAAACCCATATTTATCATTCACCATTACTGCAGCTAACCCATTAGCGAAATCGATTACCTCTTTATATTTCGGTTTTACGATTTCCTCACCCTTTCTATTAACGAATCCCCACTTTTCATTTAGTTTGACTGCTGCCAACCCTTCAGAAAAATCAACTACATCATCATACTTGGGCGCTACAATTTCTTTACCTTTTTTATCTAAATACCCACATTTCATATCATTAGGTTGTCCTGTGCAAAAAGCTACTCGCCCTTCAACAAATCTTGATATCCAATTGTCTCTTCTAATCTGGTAGGCCGATAATTCAGTTAAAATATTGCCTTTACGATCGATAAACGCCCAAGTGAAAGGGCCATACCGCTCCCGTAGTTCTACAACAGCAATACCTTCACTAAAGCCATCATTTTCACTTTCTAAATCCGATGGCATTGTACCGGGAGAACTATAGGTTGGAGGTATAATTTCATTTCCTACTTTATCAAGAAAACCCCATCTATTGTTATGATCAACTGACCACAAGAAATTTTCATTTGGTTCCTCTACATCCTTATCCATTTGTCGAGAAGCAATATCAAACGATGCATCATCTATTATTGTATAATCATATTTGTGAATCAGATTTCCTTCGTGATTAACAATACCTGACTTATATTCTGCAATATTCACAATTGCCCTGCCATGTGCAAATTTTCCTGCATCATAATAGGCAGGTTTAATTTTCATTGTTCCAGCCTTATCAATATAACCCCATTTATGTCCTACTTTCACCGCAGCCTTGCCCTCGCTAAATGATCGGCCTTGATCATAGATCAGCTTAATGGCTTCTTTACCCGACTGATTAATGTATCCCCATTTACCATCCTTGGACACCAAGACCATTCCTTCTTCAAAAGTAGGAATCGTTATCTCATATTGGGGTTTTATTAATTCACGACCTGATTTATCAATTAACCCCCATTTCATATCATCATTCGCAACTAGAGCTACGCCATTATTAAATGGCTCAACATGAGCATATTTAGGTTTAATAACAAAACTATCTTTAGGTGCTGCATGCACATCCGGTCCAATACTAATTAATAGAGCGATGCATAGGAGAGCGCTCCATCTCCACTTCCACTTACTTCCCCATTTCAAACTATTCAACATCCTCTCTGTGAACGAGGCGCCGTATGCAGCACTCGTAATTTATATAATTTTTTACATAAATTACATTTATATATTCCACTTTGAGTGCTGATTACCTGCATCAATATGTGCAAAAAAAGAAAAAACGATCTCAAGTGAGACCGCTTCTAAAGGAAGTATTCGATTACTTTAAGTCCTACCAAAGGCACTGGGCTTCATTTCACAGATACTGTGTTCATTTTGCAGGGCTCTCCCACATGAGATCGCCTTTATAATGTATCCATGGAAATCAGACTTAATTGGAATTAAGTTTTGGATCTTCTCCATACTGATTTGTCCCTTTATCACCTTCAATGATCATAAACACTATCAATATAATTCCACCTACAAGTGGTACAAATGAGATAAAGAACCACCATCCACTACGGTTTGTGTCATGTAGCCTCCGCACAATTACTGCTAAGGACGGGACAAGCACTGCGAGCAAATAGATGGCATAGACAAACAGTAGCGTTTCGCTTATAAACGTAAGTGAATATAACAAAAGACCGATAATTGCATTAAACAAGACGAACATCCAATATTCCTTGCGCCTCGCTCTACCTGTAAACGTTGCGTATTGCTTAAGTACCTCCGTATACCACGACAATGAAATCCCTCCTATATAATGAGAAATAAAACCATTGACCATTATATAGAAGGATGCTTTAATTATTCGTTAATTTTTTAAAATTTCCATAATATATTGTTTAAACCTCTATTGGACTAATGGATATTTCCTTCATTATATTCGCCACATTAATTTCTATGTCTGATAAATCAGTTCGTATCGTTATCTCAGGGCTCTCTGGTTGTTCATACACATCTGATATCCCGGTAAAGGAAGGTATCTCACCAGCGACAGCAAGCTTATACAAGCCTTTCACATCACGGCGTATACATTCTTCTAACGGACATTGTACAAATACTTCTACATACTGCTTAAGATTAGCTCTTGCATATTCGCGCATCTCTGTATAAGGCGCTATCATTGCAACAATTGTTGTTACCCCATTTCGGTTTAACAATTGGCATAGATAGACCGCCCTTCGAATGTTCTCCATGCGGTCTTCCCTACTAAATCCAAGATCCTTGCCGATTGCTCGTCGCAACTCATCACCATCCAAGCATTCCACGGTTTGACCGTTAGCCCGCAACGCAGCTGTTAGTGCCAATGCCGTTGTCGTTTTCCCTGAACTCGGTAAGCCTGTTAACCATATCGTCTGTCCTTGTTGCAACAATGATCACCGATCCCTTCTACGTTACCGTGTAACTGCAATTCGTTCGAGCAGATGGTCCCCGTACACATTTTCAAGCTTGAGCTCTGGCATGTGAATGTAGCCGATGTAACAATCACAACAATTCATGCGGCATGGGCGACGCTTGGACAAAGCGTCCAATCCATCCCGATATAGATTTCCAATGACTTGTCGATCCTTATAACAGCGTTTAACCCGTCCATCTCCCTGAACGTAAAAGACGTTATATCCTGCATCACATGATTTCCCTCTGCTATCATAGTCCACTGCATTAATATGAAAGTGAGGGTCAATACTTTGCAGCAATGCAATGTCAGCTGCGGAATAATAATTGGCCCTGTCTTTGTACGCATTCACCCACATATAAACATCTTTAGGAAGAGCTTCGCGCAGTGATAATAAAGGCTCGAATGCACGAATCAAACCTACAGATCCTACACTAAACGCTATACCCTGCTCATATAACTTATTGCATTGTTGCAGAAATTTTTCCTCTGATACTTGCCCAGGATGATAAGTGACCCAGAAAGCAGCTTTATCCCTATTCAACTCCGATGTCCAATCTAATCTTCCAGATAGATTTGTCTGAATCGCTACTTTTTTTACATGCTTCATATGCGATAACTCCGTCATTGCCGTACGGTACCACCGATGCGTAAGCCCCTCACCATAGGGATTGAAGAATACGGATAATGAATGTTCCCCGATTTCCCCTTGTTCCCTTACCCACTCTACAAAGGCTTCTATTTGGGCACGATCCTTAGCTAACGTCTCTGCACTATCTCTATTTTTGCTAAAGGGACAATACGGACAATCATAATTGCAAGAGGTTAGACTCCCGCGGAAATAGATCTTCGCCTTCATGCCAGTACGAAACTTTCCATTAGACTTCGCACTTCGGGTGAAATAAACCAATCTCCTATCGAATCTGAGTAAGCTAGCCCTTCTGCTGTGAGCCTCAATACACCAGACTCCATTACTGCCAGGTCAGTTAGTAGCAGCTTGTTCAAATCAGGCTGATCATCTAGTGGGCTTGTACCGAAACGTTCCACATATGAACTGAGCTGGAGCCCCTCAGCATGCAAGATTGCCTTCAAAATAAATCGCCGCTGTCGCTCATCCTTGTTTAAAATAAATCCGTAATCTGTTGTTGTGTGATCAGATGCAGCAACATAATCCGCAATAATACTTTCAGTAGCACTTCGACTTACTCCATAACGTGTTGCATAATGTACATCTCCTGTATAAGAACGAGCACCGCAACCAAGCCCAAGCATCCCTTCCTCCTGGCAGCTATAAGGAAGCAACTTCTTGGCTAAACTCACCTCTGGTCTTGCGAACCTTCTCATGGAAGACTGAACATAACCATGAGCAATAAGACGATCTCGCGCTGCAATATACAATTCCAACCGATTATCGATGCCGATTTCTCTCATATGTTCCGGCTTTACAATTGTGTGATCTCGTGTATAAAGCGGATATAAAAATATTTCCTCTGGATGGTACGATAAGGCACGATCCAATGAATATAACCAAGATTTAATTGTCTGACCAGGCAGGCCATAGATTAAATCCAAATTGAGAATAGGGAATTCATGAAGCTTTAATTGCTCAAGTGCCCGCTCCACTTCAAGCGGTTTCTGAGGACGATAGATCGCATTTGCTTCCGCCTCTACAAAGCTTTGAATACCCATACTGACGCGGTCCACGCCCCTATCTTTCAACACGAGCATACGCTCTGTTGTTACGGTCTCTGGGGAAGTTTCAACAGATATGGAGGCTTGACCGGGTACCATTCCCATCGTCTCTTCCGCAATGCGAAATAAACGATCTAATTGACCCGCTTGAAGCAGTGTTGGCGTTCCTCCACCAATGGCAAATCTAGCTATAGGCTTCCCGCTTACGAATGGAGCCCATTGCTTCGCTTGCCGTTCCAATGCATCAACATATTGCTCATGTACATGTGATCGTTTATCCGGAAGTGTAAATAGGTTGCAAAAGCCGCAACGTGCACTGCAAAATGGTATGTGCATATATAGAAAAAACGTATCCACCGTTTCTTTACTCCACAAATCAGCTAGCGGCAGACTGTTTTCTAATGTTCGATAGGACATTTTGTGAGGATAAGAATATAAATAGGAGCGATATGGCTCCGAAATTAACGCTTCCTTCCACTTGCGAAGTGCTGCCTCATCTTCAATCCTGCTAACGGAATAGGAGGAATTTACACTATTCATCTGCCTACTCATCCTTTCCGTAATTTCTTCTATACGCTTTATAATATAAAATGCCGATAAGGCACATTCCAAACAACCTCATGTGCTAGTCGATGACCTTCATAACCATCCTCGCCATATGCGGTACCATGATCTGAAAATACCATACAGAATACATGGCGCTCCCGCTCCCTCATAGTCTGAAACAACCTTCCTAGCTCACCATCGACATATCGCAGTGCAGCCCGTTGTGTTTCTATGGAATCCCTTTTGGCGCCTGGCACGAAGTAATGGTTGGGTCCATGAATAGCGGATACATTCATAAATAAAAATAATCGCTCGCCGGCTTCTGCCCCGTCCAGCAGCTTAATGGCATGGTTTACTTGATGCTCGGTTGAACGCGGGTTTGTCACGCCAAAGGTCATTCTCCAATAACTTTCTTGAAAGTAGCCGGGAAGCACCTTCGCTAAAGGAACCTTTTTGCTAAAAAAAATAACACCGCCAATACAAATCGTTCGATAACCTTCCTGTTTCAGTCCAGATACCATATCAGGAGTGTCAAATAACCACGTGTTTGGGTGTGTTCTCAGACCCGTATTCTTAGAGTGAAATAGGCGGACATGCTCCGATTTATTCGTTGTCGCCGGTGTTGGCAGAAACCCGCCGAAAAAAGCATGGTGAGCCGCATACGTGAAACTGCCTGGTGAATGCCGTTTCTCCCAAGATCCGCTGCCGCACAAATTTGGACAATTTCCCTCTTCCAGAAGGGCTACATCATACCGTAAAGTGTCTAATGTAATCATAAGAATATCATGACTTCCGACAATTTGATTCATATCAATCATTGTATATTCTCCTTCTTGCCGCTAGCTCCCTGTTCCGCAATAAGTTGCATCATTTCCCACTCATACGTGCTGCAGCCCTGATGGTTAACTTCATAAAGCAAATCGCCAAAAGGGTTCACATCCAGCACATATGGATGCCCCGCTCCCGCACTGATAGCAATGTCTATTCCAGCTATATTAGAATGGGGGAATACTTGCAAAACTTGCTCTGCACAGTACCTTATATCTGCTTGTGTGGAATCAGAAAGCCCCACATCCTCCAAACTCATTCTTTTACTTTGCAAATGAAGATTAGTAATCGGCGTCGAGCTTACTCTCGCGATACTATGACATGCTTCTCCATTAACAACTAATTGCCTTACATCAAACGCCCGATCTCGAAAAGTAGTCTTCGCCACCCACTGCTCCGCATGTGCGCCATGACGAAGTACCCAATTCACGATTTGACGAATGGTTGTTTTGTCCGAATACCTCTGAAGACGCTTCACATTATAGTACATTGGCGGTCTTGCCATATAATTTTCAACACCAATAGTCGTAATAGCCAGTTCTGCCCCCGTTCGAGGATTAATCTGATAGGCCATTACTCCACATGCTCCTGAACCTGAGGCCAGTTTAAGGAATATACGCGGCATTTTACGCGACTCCATATGCTCACGCAGCATCTCATAATCAGTAATGATCTCAGGTTCCCCGAGGCGCCTCGGTACTGGTATACCTGCTTTTGATAACACATCATGTGTTGAGCGCTTATCGAACATAACGGCAATATCCTCAGGTGCATTGATCCAATGTGGTTCGCGCCATAAACTTTTTGCTTCACGCGTCAACTGCGCCAATAGTCGTCGATACCCTCGAAACCACTGTGAAGGATGATAGAGCTGCCCTTCTTGCTCCTTCATAGCGAATGCATTCTTCATCGATATGGGCTGCCGGTGCTCATCATTGTATTCTGGCAACCCATCATCCTTACAGTGGGGCGCATCAGGTGCACCAAGAGCAATTAGTGCACGTTCTACCTCAAAGTGCTCGCCTGGCGCATCTAGACGAAGGATTGGCGGATTGTCCATCCTAGATCTATGCGCTTCAACAAATGAGGTTAATGAGATGTTACCCTGTAATACATCGATGTAATTGAGCTCCAATGCCGGTGGCAGCCCAAGCTTCAGTCTTGCAGACTGAAGCCCCGTTGTTCTGCGATTACCCGCATTGCCAATTAAGATCATCTCGTTCATTTTTATTCCGTTAATGACGGATAGCGATAATCCTCATCATCATCATCGTTTTGTTGCTGCTCACTAATATCAACATTCAGCCCCGTTTGCTGCCAGCGCTTCATCATTTCGTCAGACATATAATGATAGCTTAAATCCAAACTCTTCAGACCTTTAACTCTACTACTATTGATTAGTGCCTCTGCTCCTTTATCTGTTAAGGTACCTAGGGACAAATCAAGCGTATGCAACTGATCTAGTATCGGTGCTTCAGCAACAGCGATCGCAATCTCATCTTGAATCTCACTGTCCTTGAGTCCTAAGTAGACCAGCTCAGGGAATTTGCCAGGTTCGATTAGCGGAAGAACATCAGCTAGTTCCCCATCGAATCCATAATTTTCAACACCCAAATATAGCTCAAGTTTCTTCAATAGCGGGAAACTACCATTTTGAATACTAGCAAGAACTTCTTTACCTAGCCCACCACAAATAATGGTTAACTCTTCTAACTTCTCATGAGCTGCGGGATCTAAAGCAAGTCCAGTACTGCCCTTGATCGTAAGAGAGGTTAACTCAGGATAAGCCGCGAGCAACGGAGCGAGGTTGGATTGATTAATCCATGACACTTCGCATTCTTCATAAGACATATCACCTATAAATAGTTTACGAAGCTTTGGGAAGCTAGCATTTAGACGAACAAGTGCTTCAACAGCTTCACTAGAGTCATGCTCGTAAGCTCCACCCCAATCACCAATAATAAGACTCTCTAAAGTCGCGCTTGCTTCACTATTTGCAAGTTCTGTAATCAAATCCGTAATCTTTACATCAGCCTCATACTGCTCATATTCTACTGATATTTTAACCTCTGACATTATAATTCCTCCCAATCGTTATTTAATCATTTGGCTTGAATAAATGATAACCACAAAATAATACCGATAATGTACCATAGTTGGGGAATGTATACAACGAAACAAACTGTTTCCTGCCTGAGTTTACTATATAAATAAATGGGGGTACAAATAACGTTCACAAATAACTGTATTGACGGGCTCGATAATGGTTTGAATTAGAGGAATATTTGAAAAGATTGTTGTGGACTAGAAGGTAATCAGTAAGTAGCCACTTAGCGTAAACCAAAACTAAACCAAAAAACCCTTCTACATTGACGTAGAAGGGTTTGAAAATTATATGATATGGCGGAGAAGGTGGGATTCGAACCCACGCACGGTTTGACCCGCCTAGCTGATTTCGAGTCAGCCCCCTTGGGCCTCTTGGGTACCTCTCCGCGACCTTGTGACACAAAACTGATTGTATCATATTGTGCATAGAGAACGCAACATCACTTTTACAGTAATAAGTAAGCATGTAATCGCTTTATTTTACTAACTTTTAAACCTAATTACACTAATACAAGCTCATCGGATCTCTTTTTATACTAGTATTTCTTAACAGACTTATCTGGTCCCTATGAATTAACAATAAACGCTCCTGATGATTCAAAATAGGTTAAGCCCTAAACCGATATCCAACACCCCAAATGGTTTCGATATATTGTGGGCTAGCCGAGTCAAACTCAATCTTGTCTCTCACCTTCCCAATATGAACCGTTACAGTGGCATTGTCACCCGTAGAATCCATCCCCCATATTTGATCAAAAAGCATATCCTTCGTCATCACCCGATCTGGGTTGCTGGCGAGATAAGCAAGTAGATCAAACTCTTTCGAAGTAAGAACGACTTCTTGTTCTTCATTAATGTATACTCTACGGGAAGCTTTATCAATGATCAATCCCCTTATAGCAATGCGCTCATTCTTTGGCACTCGTTTTCCTACAAGTCGTTCATATCTTGATAGATGAGCTTTTACCCTTGCGATGAGTTCACTAGGATTAAATGGCTTGGTCAAATAATCGTCTGCCCCAAGACCAAGTCCTCGCATAATATCAACATCTTCTTTCCTGGCAGAAACGATTAGTATAGGTGTATCCTTCTTATCGCGGATGTTACGACAAATTTCAAAGCCATCCATGCCTGGCAGCATCAAATCAAGAATAATGAGATCATATTGTAACTTCAATGCTCGTTGAAGGCCTGAATCGCCTCGGAATTCTATATCTACAGCAAAGCCATTAATCTCCAAATAATCTTTTTGAAGCTTGGCAATGCTGGGCTCATCCTCAATAATCAGAACCCGCTTCATCTCATTCCTCCAAGTTATCTATTATACCTCTCCTATGGATTGATGATTCGAAGGGTAAAATAGACCGTTGTTCCAACTCCAGCTTCACTACGAATAGAGATTGTACCCCCATGCGCTTCAATAATCTGTTTTGCAATGGCAAGTCCTAGGCCGCTGCCTCCACTCGTTCTGTTTCGCGAGGCGTCGGCACGATAAAATCGCTCAAATACATGAGGTAAATCCTTTTCCTCGATACCCACACCATTGTCTTTTATGGAGATTTGTGCAATTCCTGTATTGTTTCCGTGAGTTACTTCAATCATAATTTGTTTATCCGAACCATGCACACTGGCTATACTATTATGAACGACATTTGTTATAACTCGTTTCAACTTTTCTCGATCCGCTGCAACCTTCACCTTCTTATCTAGCAGATATCTATAGTTCAGCTGAATAGATAAGCTCTCAAGCTCATTAGAATTAGTTTCCACATATTCTTTCAAATACGAATCAAGATCCACTTCCGTATATGTGAATGGTACACTATCCGCATCAAGCTTGGAGTAAAGGAATAATTCCTCAATCATATGATCCAAATCTGATGTTTTTTCCAAAATGGTATTCATATAATCAACTAGTTTCTCAGGATTATTGGCTACACCATCTTTAATGCCATTAACATATCCTTTAATAGTAGTAATAGGCGTACGCAAGTCATGAGAAATGTTTGTTATTAATTGCTTACGATTGTCCTCATCTTTTAATTGACCCTCTATGGACTCCTTCAAACGTAATCTCATCTCGTCAAATGCCTCACCAAGCTCACCGAGTTCATCTTTACGTTTAATAGTAGGGGAAAACTCCAGATTACCATCTTTCACTTGCTTTGCTGCTTCCTTTAGCTTCCTAATTGGAACAAGTAAATGACAGGACATCCAATACGTAATCGCTATATTGACCGCAATAAAGGTAATAATAAATACAATAATTAATACCGGCAATAGTGTATTGAAGAAATTACTAATCGGATTGGTATCAATAACGACATAGAGATTTGCTTTTGTGTCGTCCTTATAGTGTACAGGGAAGCTGAGACTTATCATCCACTTGTCATTAATATATAACGAGCGTTCCGTATAATTATAACGAAGGCTGTTCTCTGTCTCATACCCAGATATTTTCGCAGCATCTTCACTATCAATGATAGCAGAGCGATATAGGATTTGACCATCCTTTACCAGCAACAGACCTGTTTGTCGTTTAGAGAACTTCTCATCATAGCTTTCAAGCACACCTGACTCCAGCAACCGATCTGGATTGTTCATCACATCCAACTGAAGCTTGGCGAATGTAACAACCTCATCTTGCAGAAATTGCTCCAGTGTACGATTCTCCGCGTTATAGTACTTCTTAATATCATTCGCCTCGCCTACACACAAATGATAGATAATGTGCATAAAAGCAAACAGTAGAACTAAAGGTACAACGATCATAAGAGCATAAGAGATTAGCAGCCTTAAACGTATGGACATCCATTAACCTCCTTGTGAGCTCAAATTATTATAACTTCACCGCTTTAATAGCAGCTGCATTCGATTTTGAAACATTGTTTTTGGACTGAAATGGGAACCACCAGTTCCACTTTCCAAGAAGCTTCATCGTAGCCGGTACGAGGAACAGCCTCACAATAGTCGCATCCAACAATATCGCTACAGCCATACCAAGACCAAGTTGTTGCATAGGCAAAATTCCAGCAAAAGCGACGGAACCGAATACGCCGATCATAATAATGGCTGCCCCTGAAATCATCGGTGCAGTTTTACTCAATCCTACCGCAACACTTTCTTCGTTATCTCCAGTGCGGTCATACTCTTCTTTAACACGAGTTAACAGAAACACTTCATAATCTGTACTCAAGCTGAATAGTAAACCAAGCAGCAAAATCGGTATAAAGTTTTGAATGTTTCCGAACTCACCAAAACCGAATATTTCCGAACCGCCTCCCCATTGGAATACCATAACCAGTATGCCATATGTCGCTCCTAGAGACAGTAAATTGAGGACGATCGCTTTCAGTGGAATTAATATACTGCGGAACGTAAAGAGCAGAACAACAAAGATGAGAATAAGCGTAAATATCGTTACCTGTATCAAGCTCGCTCTCAAGGAGTTGCTTACATCAAGCCCTTCAGCCGTCTCCCCACCAACAACTATGTTCAGTGTATTTGTTTGACCAAATACAGCAGGAATCGTAGTGTCCCGAAGCTGCTTGACCAACTGCTTGCTACCCTCACTTGAAGAGTATTGATTAGATATAACATCAATAACAATGATTTGAATATCTCTGCTAATGAACCTATCTACTAAGGTTTGTACTTGGACAGGCAAATTGCTGCGTCCTTCTCCTAAAGCTCCTTGAACGACTTCAGGTTGTTGTCCTTCGAAGAACGACAGATAAGACGATACAGATTCTACATTGTCCAATTGTGTAATCTGTTCAGTAAACGTATTTAATTGCTTTTGTACTTCTGTATCCGTTAGACTACCGCCATTGTTCGATTCAACAACAACTCGAATTGGGGAGGAATAACCTAAACCGAACTCTTCCTGCACAAGTTCTACTCCGCCACGTACAACAGACTCCTCTGGAAGCATTCTAACATCTGACGCCGATGTCTGAAGCTGTAAAGCTGGCCATGCCATTGCACCAAGCACGACTACTGATCCAACCAGATAAAGAACGGGTCTGCGCATCACATGATGTGCAAGAGAATACCATGTTTTTTTCTCTTTCTTCGACATAAAAGGAACGCGTAAAGCATTCACCTTATGACCAAGAATAGCTAGAACAGCAGGTAACAGGCTCAAACTCGTCAACATTAAGAAAAAGACAACGACGATAACACCTAGCGCCATGGAACGTACTGCTGCAATCTCAACAAACAGAATTGCGGACATCGCACCTATGATGGTCAAACTAGAGAACAAAATAGCGTGCCCCGCCGTATGCATCGTTTTGGACAAGGCTAAAATAATATTTTCTTTGTTTTTCACTCGGAGAGCCAGTTCTTCTCGAAACCTAGCTACAAAGATGAGCGCAAAGTCTATACCAACGCCAATCCCAATCATCATTATAGAATCGAGAATAAATACCGACAATTCCGTTTCTTTTGCAATAAAAGAAAGTGTAGCCATTGCAATGACAATTGAGGTTCCGGCTAACAAAAGTGGTGTTACTACTGATACCAAAGAACGGAATACAATAACGAGCACCAAAAGAATAATTGGAATGGCATATAGATGTGCTTTATTTAATCCCTCTTGGCTACGTGTATTTACTTCACCCCAAAGTGCAGGTGTACCGAGCACAATAGCCTCCATGTTTAACCGCTTCGCCTCTTCTGTCAATTCCTGCTGGATAAGTGGAAGCTCCTTTTGGGCAAACCCCTCGTTAATATTCATATCAACGAATGCAAGCGTCACATGGTCTCCTTCTCCTGTAAATTGTTCCTTAGACTGTTCTGGCGCATCCAACCATGTATATACGGATTCAATTCCCTTTTTTGAAAGTAAATAATCCGAAATCGCTTTAAGATTGTTGTTGTATGTATCTGTTCCTACTTTATTGTTCGGGTCCTTTACGACCAAAGTCATTGACGTTTCACTTCTTGCCTCAAAACGAGCCGCCATTTTTTCATAAGCTTCATAAGATCCAGCATCAGGGACGCCCCAGCCTCCGCCTGTAAGCAGCGGTTTCAATTGAGAAGAATACGAGCTTGCAAACACAGCAAGCGCTATCCATAATACAACCAAAACCCATTTCAACTTGGCAACAATTCTGCCCCAGCCCTCTAACGTCTTTTTCAATACTACGCCTCCTAGTTCTAATTTCCGTCTCTTCCACACCACTTAATCTTCCAAATTTTATATTAATCTTATAGAATTCCTCTAAAGTAATTATAAAAAAAGGATAAACTTTGAAAGAAACTTAAATAAACCTTCTTGCCCACTAAGTACAACTACTAGTGACGGTTGACTATGTCGTGCTCAATTTTCCTTTTTGCACTGAATCTCCACAGAAAAAAGCCCGCTTCTTGTCATCAAGATGCGGGCTTTGCTTTCTATTGCAATTATATTTTTTTCACAAACTCAGACTTCAACTTCATTGCACCAAAACCATCTATTTTGCAATCAATATCATGATCGCCTTCCACTAAACGTATACTTTTTACTTTTGTACCTATTTTGACAACTAGTGAGCTGCCCTTTACCTTTAGATCCTTAATGACAGTAACAGAATCACCATCGTTCAATACGTTCCCGTTAGAATCCTTCACTACCTTAACAGTATCTTGGTTGTCCTCTGCTGCTTCCTGAGACCACTCGTGACTACATTCCGGGCAAATAAACAAGCCTCTATCTTCATAAGTATATTGTGAGCTGCAGCTCGGACAATGAGGTATAGTAGACATGATGTCATGTCCTCCATTCGTAGTTAGTTACTCTATCATCATCGACTATCACTTATTAATCATCTCTAAAATTTTATCATGTTTATTCACCTTGTACAAATTTTACTCATTTCTAGCTGCTCTTGCGGTAACGATTGAGCCATGTTTTCTAATGGGATGTTTATTGAAATGATTTTGGATACTACATTTCAAAATAGTTAAATGAGGTAAGCATATTTCCCCCTTTATTCATTAACCCCAACCGTCCATGCTGCTCCTCCTGAAAAATTGCTAACTTCATCATATTTTATATCAATGACTCTTCCCATTTTTGTCGATATACCCCCACTTATTATCCAATAACACACCTATCATTTCTTTGTGTATGTATTTATGCAAAAAAATGGAGCTGTCTCAAAAGTATAAATACTTACTTCATGAAACAGCTCGCATGATGAAAAATGGGAGAAAATAAGGAAATGGCGGTGCTAGGGAGGTTATCCCTGCACCGCCATTTCTGGCTTTTGGTCTATTGCCGCCTTCTTGAGCAGATTGTGGGCGAGCGAAAGCCACCCGACCTCAAGGCTTACTTTCGGCAGGCCTCGAAGCAGAAAACGCCGGAATCCCCGGTTGTTTTTCAGTTGTCCAAATACGCTTTCCGGTTCGATCATTCTTCGAACCGACAGCGCATACCCTTCCTCGCTCTTGAGTTTCTCGCGTATTTGTTTCTTGTAACGCAGATACTTCAGGCTCACGCTGATTTCTCGGTTTCCTTTGGCTTTTGTACAAGCCTCTTTGAGCGGACAGCCTTCGCAGTTTTCGCTTCGGTAGTGGCGCTTCCGTAACTCATATCCGCTTTCTGTCGTTTCCTTACTTTCATAGCGAAATAGTAGGTTACGCCCAGCAGCGCACGTCCATATGTCTTCGGCTTCGTCATACTGCCAGTTATCCAACTTACTGATATCTTGCTTCCACTTCTTCGATTTTTCCTTGTGGTATGTGCTGTACTTCACCACTGTTTCTAGTTGTTCGTTTTCCAAGTAAGCGTAATTTTCTTCCCCGCCGTATCCTGCGTCCGCGATAACTGTTTTCGGTATATTTCCCAGAGTTGCTTTTACCTTCTCTAAGTGGGGCTTGAGGCAACGTGTGTCTGTCGGGCGCTGGTGCAAACTGTAGCCGATAATGAACTGGTTTTCCGTTCCGATCTGTACATTGTAGCCAGGTTTGAGCTGGCCATTACGCATGTGATCTTCTTTCATTCGCATGAAAGTAGCGTCGGTATCGGTCTTGCTGAAGCTATTACGATCTCCGAGAATCTCCTGCTGTACTTCGTATTTTTGCAAGCGGGGGAGGAGGTCTTTGCGGATTGCCCGAACTGTTTTTTTCAATGGCTTGTCCTTAGGTTTCTCTTGTAGTTGCTCCTCTAGCTGCTTTACAGCCTCTTCCAGCTTTTCGCTGGTGATCTGTGTGGACTCGCCGAGTTCAGGAAGATCCCATCCGTGATGTTCTTGCTCTTCCTGACGCTCAGATTCTTCAATGGTAGCGAACAAAGTCTGGACTTTCTCCTGCAGCCTCGCCTTCTGTTTCACCACCGCTTTGCCCCAGACAAACGTATAGCGATTGGCGTTAGCTTCAATCTTGGTTCCGTCGACAAAGTAATGTTCAAGCCGCACGTATTTCTCCTCAGCCAGAAATTGTAGAACGGCGGTGAAGACGGTCTCGAGCACCGTCTTCATACGTTCAGAACGGAAACGGTTGATGGTGCGAAAGTCCGGCTGTTGTCTGCCTGCAATCCACATAAACATGACGTTTTCACGGACCGCTTTAGCGATTTGTCGAGACGAGTAGATCCGCTGGGTGTAGGCATAAACAATAACTTTGGTGAGCATTTTGGGGTGGTAGCTATCTCGGCCGCCACCAGGGTATGCGGAGGCAAAGATCCTGTCGCTAAGTCGGTTCACAGCGGCATTTACAATACGCACGAGGTGATTTTGAGGAATGTCATCCTCCAAATCCATTGGCAGGGTAAGTTGGTCCATGGTATATTGAATGTACAAAGAAATCGCTCCTTTTGGAATGGTTGGGTGGTACCTCCATTTTACCAAAAAGCGATTTCTTTTTGTTTATTCAGAACAAAAAAAGCTGTCCCTCAGGTCACTTTATGACCTTTTGGGACAGCCCCTTCTATGTCGAGCACTAAAGTTTATAATTTCCTGCTGCAATTATCTAGGACTACCGGTAAGATATTTTTAACATCCTAACTGTTCTTTTTATTATTCCGGCGACCGTTCGGTATTGGGATTAGATCTGAGTACCTTTTTCATATTTTTCTCAAACTTTACTCGTGGTATTAGGACACTATGCTTACATCCTACACATTTGATACGTATATCCATTCCCATTCGAATGATTTCCATTTCGTTTGTTCCACATGGATGCTGCTTCTTCATCTGTACAATATCGCCTAGTTCGAACTGCTTCCGTTCCATCCTTTATACCTCCTCATACGAACGTTGGTAGGTAACCATCTTTGGATAAGGTATTTCAATACCATGTTGATCAAGTGCATCTTTTACTTCTTTATTCAAATATCTTGCAACAAAAGTGTGCATATTAGGGTTACATTCCGCAATAACACGAATGGTTACTGCTAAAGCAGCGACCAACTGAACACCTAACACCTCTGGTTCTTTTACCAGATGCTCATGCTTAAGTTGTTTTACTGTTTCCCGGATAATGGTCATTGCTTTGTCAACATCTGCTTCATAAGCGATGAGAACATCCACAACTGCCAACGTATTGTTAATGGAGAAATTAGTTACTTCATTAATCATTCCGTTTGGAATAATATGAATTTCTCCGGTCCAGCTCTGAATCTTCGTCGTTCGTAGACCAATAACCTCTACCGTACCTTTGAATTGTCCTGTTTGAATAACATCGCCAACCGCAAATTGATCTTCCAAAATAATAAAGAAGCCCGTTAATATATCCTTCACTAAGCTCTGAGCGCCAAATCCGATCGCTATGCCAGCTACCCCTGCTCCTGCAAGAAGTGGCCCGAGATCAATACCTACCTCAGATAATAAAATCATAATAACAATAAAATAAAAAATATAGGAGATTACGTTTTTCATCAGTTTGCCAACAGTCGTCATTCGTCTAGCATGACTTGGTGATTGCTTGCTTGCACGATTAATGACGAATCTATCCACTGATTTATGTACAATCCAGATTACGAATCTTCCGATCAGAAATATAGCTACTATTCTTAGTGCCGAGCCTCCGAAGCTCTGCCACGTTTCTGGATCTTTGATCCAATCCAATGTGCCATTAATGATTTGATTCATAGCAGTTCATCTCCATCAGCACCATCATTTTTGTTTATCTAACTCTAGCTGTTCATAGCCTTGTTCAACTGCTTTAAAAATGCCTCTAATTTCTACGTTTTCTTGCTCGATAACGTCTTGAACGGTTGTCAAATCATCTTCGGGGAAATGAATGGACAACGCACAACCTGCTGTTATTTCTTTTGGCGTCGGGCATATGTCTATTTCCACTTCTGCGTATTCCAGCAGCATTTCCGCTCGAAGAGCCTGTTGTGTTGAGTCAAATGCGATGAGCATGACAACCTCCTACTAGTTTGTCCCTCTTTTTTAATATGCATCAACGTATAAAATGGTTGTCCCATCCATATACTAGTATTATATAAGCGCATTTGGGAGGGATTATATGAAACTACCATTTATAAAAGATGTTCCATTTAAAATGCCTTACACAACCACTAACATTATTGGATTGCTTGTTAATCGATTAACTGACTTTATGAAGGATGTACCTAGCAATCGACCAATTGTTGTCGTTTGTATCGGTACTGATCGTTCTACAGGTGATGCACTTGGTCCTTTGACAGGTACTTCTTTACTAAAGTATAGAAGCTCTCACTTCCACCTATACGGCACATTAGAGGAACCTGTGCATGCAATGAACCTTGAGGATACACTTATTGCTATTAACCATAAACATATTAAACCTTTCATCATCGGTATCGACGCTTGTTTAGGTCAAGTCTCTAGCGTTGGTTGCATTCAAGTTGGCGAAGGTCCTGTACGGCCCGGAGCTGGTGTCAACAAAGATCTTCCTCCAGTTGGTGATATTCATGTTACTGGTATCGTTAACGTTGGAGGATTTATGGAATACTTCGTATTGCAAAATACGAGACTCCATCTTGTTATGCGATTATCTGAAATTATCGCAACAAGCTTATTCACTGCGATTGCCAATCATATTCATATTTCCTCAACAGCAAGAGATCAAACTGCAGCCTCTGATCATAGTTAACTGCACACATCTAAACCCCATTAATGATTACTTTGCCTCTTCTATTGACTTCCGTTCCTCTGGCGTCAGTGGGTAAGGGGAATCCCCCTTCACCACCGGCTTGGCATAAACATATGTGCTTTCTCTATTATGAAGTCCAGAAAATACTGCGCCGTCCTTCTCATCATTTACGATAGCCAGCGAGAAACTTAACTCACTACCTCCATCAGAGAACGCATTATAGCGATGGATCCCGATTTTACTCTTCATCTTAGGCAACGTTGCTTGCATCGTTGCCATTTGTTGTTGCAATTGTTCAGTCTGCAATCGTTGTGACTCTAGATCATTTTTCAGCGAGATGACAACCTCTTCAATATTGGTAACTCCTGTATCTCCCATGACATCTACATATTGCTTTCTTAACTTTTTTAATCTGCGACCGATTACGGACATTCTAATCAACAAAACGATTACTAACACTGCCATAATTATTGCTACCACATTAAAGGGCTCTAAGTACCATTCTTCCATGCCTTAATCTCATCCCCTATTGACTATATTGCTGCGAAATTTCTTTTATAGCTAACATTAATGAATCAACTTCCTCTTGCGTTGTGAAAATCCCCACGCTTGCACGTACCGCACCTGTCTCTATTGTTCCTGCACTAGTATGCGCTAATGGCGTGCAATGGAAACCTGCTCGCACAGCAATGTTGTAATGTTGATCCAATATGAAGGATAGCTCTGATGGATCAACTCCATCTACAACGAAAGCTACAATGCCAGTTCTCGGCTCTCCTATCTTCGGACCAAGAATATGTACATTGGCAATCTCTGATAGACCCACCATCAATCGTTGAGCTAATGCCCATTCTTTCGCTTGAATCTTTTCAACTGTCTCATTAAGAACGAATTTAACGCCCGCCTGAAGCCCTGCTAAGCCCGATGTGTTCTGAGTACCTGCTTCGTACCTATCCGGTCTTACAAGGGGCTGGTGAGGTGTTTCTGATTGACTGCCAGTCCCTCCATGCAACAGCGGTTCTAATTCAAGTTCAGGAGCTATATATAACCCTCCAGTCCCTTGTGGCCCTAATAATCCTTTATGACCAGGGAAAGCCAACATATGAATTCCCATTGCCTGCACATCTACAGGAATGATCCCCGCACTCTGTGCCGCATCTACAAGCAATTTAACTCCATGTCTTTGTGCTGCTTCACCAATTTCAGCCACCGGAAGAATTGTTCCGAGTAAATTCGAGCTATGGTTAACTATAATCAAAGTCGTATTAGACTTAATCGCATTTTCTATCGCTTCCACACTTACATTTCCCTGCTCGTCTGATTCAATGTAGGTAACTTCTATTCCTATGCTTTGTTCCAAACAATAAAGTGGTCTTCTAACCGAATTATGTTCGATCATAGTCGAGATAACATGATCTCCTGGTTTCAGCCATCCTTTTATCGCCATGTTTAACGACATTGTTGTATTGGAAGTAAATGCTATATCATTAGGGTTTTTAATATTAAATAGTTTGGCTAGATGCTTACGAGTATCAAATAATATGCGGCTCGCTCTAACAGCCATAGCATGGCTTCCTCTGCCTGGGTTTGCTCCATCATTGAGCATCGCATTTATAACCGCTTCGGTCACTATTTGCGGTTTCGGCCAAGATGTTGCCGCATGATCAAGGTAAATGAATTGTTGCGCTTTTGTACTCATTTTTGGCTATCTCCCCTCCACTGGCATCAAACAACAATGGCATATCTTAGTTTAATCCTTCATCAGAAAGATTACAACTTTGATATGCCATTCGTTTCAAACTATTTTAAGCAAGCTTTTGCAGCAATTCCAACAACCGCTCCAAGTCTTGTTTATTGTAATATTGCAGTTCGATTTTACCCTTATCTTTTTGTTGCTTGATTTTCACCGTTGTCTTGAAACGTTCTCTTAATGTTTCTTCCAAGTGGTCAATATAAGGATCTTTTTTCTTTTGCTTTTGTTGTTTTTGTTGACCCGTACCTTTTGTATCCAACTTTTGTATTGAGTCCTCTAGCTCACGAACACTCCATTCAAGTGTTACAGCCATATTGGCCAGTTCCCTCTGCACCTCTGCATCCTTCACACCTGCTAGTGCTCTTGCATGGCCCATAGATATTGTTCCACGTGAAACATAATCTTTAATTTCAGGTGGAAGGCTTAACAACCTTACGAAGTTAGCAATATGTGAACGGGACTTACCAACCTTTAAACTTAACTCTTCTTGCGTCAACTTAAATTTGTCCATCAGTGCTTGGTAAGCAATTGCAACTTCCAAAGCATTAAGATCCTCACGTTGCAAATTTTCTATTAACGCAATCTCCATAACCTGCTGATCGGAGAACGATCTTACAACTGCAGGAACCGACATATTGCCGCAATACTGAGATGCACGGAAACGTCTTTCTCCTGCAATAATTTCATAGCCTTTTAAAACAGTCCTGACGATAATAGGTTGAATGACACCATGTTGTTTTATAGATTCCGCCAATTCCTTGATCGAGTCCTCATCAAATGTTTTACGGGGCTGATATGGATTTGGCCTTAACTGTGTAAGTGGAATATCAACAACCTTATCGTCATCATTAACCGAGAGGGATGGAATTAATGCGTCTAACCCTCTACCTAGCCGCTTGCTCATACATGATCACTTCCTTCGCAAGTTCAAGATAAACCTCTGCACCTTTGGACTTTGGATCATATGTGATAATTGCTTGACCATGTGACGGTGCTTCGCTTAAGCGAACGTTTCGTGGAATAATCGTTTGATACACTTTTTGCTGGAAATATTTCTTCACTTCTTCGATAACTTGAATACCTAGATTGGTTCTTGCATCCAGCATCGTAAGAAGAACACCTTCTATTTGCAATGTCGTATTGAGATGCTTTTGGACAAGCCTTACTGTATTCAATAATTGACTTAATCCTTCAAGGGCATAATATTCACATTGAATAGGAATAAGAACAGAATCTGCAGCAGTTAAGGAATTGATCGTTAATATCCCCAATGAAGGTGGGCAATCGATTAGCACATAATCGAATTGGTTCTTTACCATATGAAGCGCTTTTTTCAAACGTTGTTCTCTAGAAATAGTAGGTACTAATTCGATTTCAGCACCAGCCAGTTGTATAGTAGCTGGTATTATTTTAAGTCCTGGTACACTCGTTTCCACCATTGCATCATTTGGATGTACTTCGTCAATAAGCACATTATAAATACAATTAGATACGTCAGCTTTGTTAATCCCTAGACCACTAGTTGTATTACCTTGTGGGTCTATATCAACCAACAGCACTTTTTTACCTAAGGAAGCAAGACAAGCAGCTAGATTCACAGACGTTGTCGTCTTACCGACACCGCCCTTCTGGTTGGCAATAGCAATTATCTTCGACAATTCAAACTCACCTCATGTGTAAAACTTTTGTACAAATGGCATCGCCGCCTTCTGTGAAGGCGGCACAATAGTCGATATAGAAATTACAGTAAAACAAAGTCGAATCTATGCTATCTTTTAGGAATTTGAATCACGATTTCATAATGATCCTCATGATCCTTTTCATTTGTCTTAATTTGTAAACCAGAACCTGATACCATTTCAATAGATTGTCTAATTGTATTCAGGGCCAAGCGAACGTCCTTTGTAAAAGAAACTCTTTTTGCTTTTTTAATTTTTGTAGATTCTTTCAAAAAAGCAATACGAATTTCCGTTTGTTTCACATTGAGTTCTTTAGTTATGATCTCTTCTAGCACTTTTAACTGGAGTTCTTCTGTATCAAGAGACAATAATGCCCTAGCATGCCTCTCTGTTATCTTTCTTTCCATTAAAGATATCTTAATAGACTCAGGCAACATGAGCAAGCGAAGCTTATTGGCAATAGTCGATTGGCTCTTTCCGAGACGTTGTGCCAAGCTTTCTTGAGTAAGCTGATGTAACTCTATCAACTTTTGATAGGCTACCGCTTCTTCTACTGCGGTTAAGTTTTCACGCTGCAGATTTTCTATCAAAGCAATAGAAGCTGTTTGTGAATCATTGAATTCACGAACAATTGCCGGGATCGTATCGTATCCAAGCTTAGTAACAGCTCTAAAGCGACGTTCCCCAGCTATAATCTCATATCTATTATTGCGCACTCGAACGACGATAGGCTGAATAACACCATGCGTCTTGATTGTCTGACATAGCTCATCGATTCGATCATCATCAAACACAGTACGAGGTTGAAAAGGACTCGTATCGATGTCTTGCAGAGGTATTTGACGTACTTCTTCTTGCGGCGTGCGCTGTTCGGATAAACCGAACAAACGAGAAATTTGTTCTTTCATATCGATTACTACCACCCGATCATGTGATAAATCTAAAGCTTTGCTGAAGACCATGTGCGTTCATCGCAATTCCTCACGGTCATAATTCGCTACAACATCTGTCAGCTTAGACTTCTTTCGAAAAGAAAGACCAGCTCATCCCTGAGAGGAAATTCCATCAGACAAGCGTTAGCGAATCTAGTTAAGAGCAACTTTGAAGCTCGCATCACGATAAAATATAAGTTTAGTATAGAAGATACTCATATTTTCTTGCATTTATCATTTAATTCGACTTGCTTCGATTAATCTCCTGCTTGACAGAGGAAATGCTACTGCAAATGAGTACATTATTTATTCATTATTGTTTCACGTGAAACAAAGATGAACTACACTAATGGTTGTTTAATTGGTGTTCCTGCTTTTCTTGGATACTTCTTTGGAGTACCTTCAAACTTTTCTACTAATATAATGTGTCGCTCTGACTGTTCATTAGGTAAATGAAGCATATGCTGCGCTTTAATACGTCCCTTCAACTGACGTAGACTATAAGCTGCTTCATTAACCTCATCATCAGACTGTGTACCCTTCATTGCTGCAAAAAAACCCTCTTTACGGACAAATGGTAAACAAAACTCATTTAGCACATTTAATCTTGCAACTGCTCTTGCCGTAACAAGATGATAACTATCACGATGTTCAGACATACGTGCAACATCTTCTGCACGACCATGTACACACTGTACATCAGATAAACCTAATTGCTTCGTCAAAGCATTCAAAAACTGTATACGTTTATTTAAGGAATCAACAATTAATATTTGAAGATGAGGGAAACAAATTTTTAGCGGAATACTGGGGAAACCCGCTCCTGAACCAATATCAGCAAGTCTTTTCACTTTACTCATATCAGTAAAGAAGGCAAGCGAGATAGAATCATAAAAATGTTTTTCGTACACAGCATCTCGCTCTGTTATACCAGTTAAATTCATTCGTTCATTCCAATCAACAAGCATCTCGAAATAAGTCTCGAATTGTTGAAGTTGGCCAGGAGAAAGAGAAATCTCTTTCTCCTGTAATTTTTCTACAAACCATTTTGTCGTCATATCCATAAGTTATCCTCTAGCCGCCCTAACACGATTATAATGTTCCAAATGCACAAGAAGAATTGAAATGTCAGCTGGAGTAACACCAGCAATACGTGTTGCTTGACCAATTGAAAGAGGTCTAATGACACTAAGCTTCTGCTTCGCTTCATTAGCAAGACTCTTCACTTCATCATAGTCAATGTCATCAGGTATGCGTTTTTTCTCCATTTTGTTCAGACGTTCAACTTGCAGCAATTGTTTATCGATATAACCAGCGTATTTAATTTGAATTTCTACTTGCTCCTTCATATCATCCGTTAATTCATAAGGAGAAGGAGATACCATCTCTAGATGAGCATAAGTAACCTCTGGTCTGCGAAGCAGCGATAAAATATCTCCACCTTGCGTAAGTTGAGTAGATCCAGCTGCCTCCAACATTTCTGATACATCTTCTGGCTTTATTCTTGTGTTTTGAAGACGTATAACTTCTTGCTCAACAAGTTCTTTCTTTTTTAGAAACTTATTGTATCTTTCTTCTGTAATCAAACCAATTTCATAACCCGTAGGTGTAAGCCTTAAATCTGCATTATCATGACGCAGCAATAGACGATACTCAGCACGGGATGTTAGTAGTCGATAAGGATCATTTGTTCCCTTTGTTACTAGGTCATCAATCATTACGCCGATATAACCTTCTGCTCTACCAATAATAACTGGCTCTTTCCCCTGCACTTTGCGAGCAGCATTAATTCCTGCTATAACACCTTGCCCTGCAGCTTCCTCATAACCGGACGTTCCATTAATTTGTCCAGCTGTGAATAAACTATCAATCACCTTTGTCTCAAGTGAAGGCCACAATTGTGTTGGTTTTACAGCATCATATTCAATGGCATAACCAGTACGCATCATCTCAACTTTTTCCAAACCTGGGATAGAACGTAAGATTCCCAGTTGAACATCTTCTGGCATACTTGTGGATAAACCTTGTACGTAATATTCAGAAGTATGTTTGCCTTCTGGCTCCAAGAAAATTTGATGTTTTGGTTTATCTGCAAAACGAACGATTTTATCTTCAATGGACGGACAATAACGTGGGCCCGTTCCTTCAATTGCACCAGAAAACATTGGCGCACGGTGAAGATTATCATTAATAATTTGATGCGTTTTTTCCGACGTATATGTCAGCCAACATGGTAGTTGTTCGTTATCCGAAGATTCTGTCTCATACGAAAAGAATTTAGGCTTCTCATCACCTGGCTGTATTTCAGTTTTGGAGAAGTCTATTGAGTCCTTATGCACGCGAGGAGGCGTTCCAGTTTTGAACCTAACGAGTTCTAGACCATTCTCCCTCAGACTCTCTGACAACCTAATAGAAGGCTGCTGATTGTTAGGACCGCTCTCATATATGAGCTCACCCATTATGATCTTGCCGCGCAAGTACGTGCCAGTCGTAATAACAGTTGCTTTTGCACGATATTCTGCACCGGATTTAGTTACGATACCGACACATTTGCCGTCTTCAACGATAAGTTCTTCTACCATACCTTGTTTTAGCGTTAAATGTTCTGTTTCCTCAATTGTTTTCTTCATCAGATGTTGGTACTCAAACTTATCGGCTTGCGCACGAAGAGCATGTACCGCAGGTCCTTTACCCGTGTTCAACATACGCATTTGTATAAATGTTTTATCAATATTCCGTCCCATTTCACCGCCGAGTGCATCAATCTCACGAACGACATGACCTTTAGCAGGACCACCAATAGACGGATTACAAGGCATAAATGCGACCATATCCAAGTTAATAGTCAACAGTAGCGTCTCGCAGCCCATTCTAGCCGAAGCAAGCGCTGATTCACATCCAGCATGTCCAGCACCAATAACGATAACATCATATTCACCAGCCAAATATCCCATTGCTAACCCCTACTTTCCAAGACAGAACTGTGAAAATATTTGATCAATCAAAGAATCCCCTGCTTCATCACCTAAAATTTCTCCAAGCGACTCCCATGCAAGCCGTGCATCTATTTGTATAACATCAATCGGTATTCCTACATAAGTTGCATCTATTGCGTCTAACATCGATTGTTTAGCCCGTTTCAGAAGCGAAATATGTCGTACATTGCTGACATATGTCAAATCGTTAGCCTCAAGTTGTCCATCAAAAAACATCTCGCTAATCGTTGCTTCAAGCGAATCCAGTCCACTTTCTTGCAACACGGACATTTGTACAATAGCTTCATCAGGTACATATGTCTTCACTTCATCCAGATCAAGTTGACCTGGTAAATCCATCTTGTTAACAATAACAATAACCGAACGATTCTTCAGCTGTTCCAACAATAATCGGTCATCAGCTTCTAATACCTCATTATAGTTTAGCACGAAAAGAATCAAGTCTGCTTCTTCCAACGCATCTCGTGATCGTTCCACACCAATTTTCTCTACCACATCATTGGTTTCCCTAATACCTGCCGTATCTAACAAACGAAGGGGAATACCATTAAGCGTAACAAACTGTTCAATAACATCTCTTGTTGTACCAGGAATATCTGTAACAATTGCTTTATTTTCTTGCGTAAGCACATTCATAAGAGAGGACTTTCCGACATTAGGGCGGCCAACGATAGCCGTCATAATACCCTCTCTCAATATTTTTCCTTCATTCGCCGTTTTTAGCAGCTTATCAATTTCATCAATTGCCAACTGGCATTGCTCACGAATGTAAGTGCTAGTCATTGCTTCAACATCATGTTCTGGATAATCAATGTTTACTTCAATATGTGCAAGCAACTCGATTACGGTCTGACGGAGAGCTTTAATTCTTTTGGACAAAATGCCATCTGACTGCTTCTTCGCAATCGAAAACGCACGATCTGACTTAGAACGAATGAGGTCAATAACTGCTTCGGCTTGCATAAGGTCAATTCGACCATTCAAGAAGGCACGTTTCGTAAATTCACCTGGCTCCGCCGTACGAATATCATCCTGTTGCAAAACAATATCAAGAACCTTCTTTACAGCTATAACACCGCCATGCGCATTAATTTCAACAACATCCTCCGCTGTAAACGAACGAGGTCCTCTCATTAATGTAATTAATACTTCCTCCACCTTTTCCTTGGTAGAAGGATCTATAATATGACCATAATGAACCGTATGTGTATCGGCCTCATTTAGACTTATTTTCGAGTGAAAAATTGCGTCGATACCGCTAATTGCCTGCGGACCGCTTATTCGAATAATGGCAATTCCACCTTCTCCAACCGCTGTGGAAATAGCCGCTATTGTATCATGCATCATGATGAATCACACCTCTCACGTGTAAAGAACTGCCGCTAACTTATAGCAGAAAAGCTTGAATTTCTAGGTAAAAAAAGAGACAAAAGAACAACATTTGCATAATAACTTCTATTCCAAATGGAAAAACAGCAATGACCATGGGAAGCCATTGCTGCGTATTGCCTATATAACGGTATAGAAGGATTTCATCACATTCACTTTAAAGCAATGACAACTCTGCGATTAGGCTCGTCACCTTTACTGAAAGTTCTCACCTTAGGGTGATTTTGTAACTGCGAATGAATGACCTTGCGTTCATGCGGCGTCATCGGCTCAAGAACAACTTCTTTTCTTGTACGAATAACTCGTCCAGCCAGACGATCAGAGAGTTCCTCTAAAGTCTTACGACGACGCTCACGAAAATCCTCTGCATCAAGGACGATTCTAAGATGACTGTCTGAATAACGATTTGCCACAATATTAACCAAGTACTGTAGTGCGTCAAGCGTTCCTCCGCGGCGACCGATCAGCATGCCGAGGTCTCCCCCGCCTGATACGGACAATTGAATACCGTCTCTCGTTTGCTTACGATCGATGCTCACTTGAAGTCCCATTGTTCTTGCTACTTCACGAAGAAACTGCTCAGCTTCCAAAAGAGGATCCGGTATAAGCTCAAGCTCGACCTTAGCCTCTTTTACACCAATCAGCCCGAACAACCCTCTAGATGGCTGCTCTAGCACAACAATCTTTACGCGATCTTCCGTTACTTGCCATTGTGTCAATCCATTCCGTACAGCATCGTCTATCGTCTTACCCGATGCAACGATTTTCTTCATTTTGCAAGGACCTCCTTCTTACCCTTGTCTGATGAACGAACGTACAGGAAATAGTTTTGAACGATGGTATAGATATTACTAAATACCCAGTACAAAGGAAGTGCTGCTGGGAAGGACATCGACATAACGAAAATCAGAACCGGGAAAATTGTCAAAATAATCGACATACCAGGCATCGTTTGTGTCTGTTGCTTCTGCATCATCTTCGATTGAATAAATGTAGTTAACGCCGCAAGTACCGGCAAGAAGTACCATGGGCTTGGCTCACCAAGCACAAAACCAAAGATCTTGTCCAAACGAATGTCCTGATTCCAATAAATCGCATTGTAAAGTGCGATAAAGATAGGCATTTGAACGAGCAAAGGTAAGCAACCAGCCATCGGGTTAACCTGATGAGTCTGGAATAGCTTCATCGTTTCTTCTTGTTGTTTTTGCGGGTTATCTTTATACTTCTTTTTAATTTCCGCCATTTGAGGCTGCAAAGCTTGCATCGCCTTGGAGCTGCGATATTGCTTAAGCGTAAGCGGAAGAATTAATGTCCTCACGATAATTGTAAGCATGAGGATTGCAAGCACATATGAGCCGCCGAACCAACCGGCGAACGTATCAAGCGTGATCGCGAAATAATAAACAACGTATTTCTCCCAGAAGTTGCCCTTCAATAAATCAGGAGTGTCCATTGTATGGTCCGCAGGCACACAACCTGCCAATAGCCCCATCAATAAGACTAAGCCGAGCACTAAAAGCCATTTTTGTTTAGTATAACGAAACAACATTAAATCTCCTCTCTGAGAGCTTCTGCATAGTTCTATTCCAAGATTGACTATACCATAATTTATTGCACAAATAAACAAGCGTAAACGGCCCCGACCGACCTTCGTAGGATCAACTTTTGTTTTACGTATAAATAGAAGAATCCGATAAGGAAAATAGAATTATCATTCTTATATTTTTAGCGCAAACGAAAGTTGCTTCCCCCTCAGAGACATAGTTACTGCTTCGCTACCTTTGTTTAATCAAACCCGCCTTTTTCAACACATGGATAATGCTCTTTTCCATCTCTTTGAGAGCCAAAGTTGTAGCTGGCTTTCTTACAATTAAAATGAGATCCGTATTTGGGACGATACGCTGCTCTTGATGGCGCACAATTTCCTTCACCATTCGTCTCATGCGATTACGCATGACAGCGTTGCCGATTTTTTTGCTGGTGGACACACCAAGACGGAAAGGATCAGCAATCCTCTGTTTCGACCAATACACGACGAACTGCCCATTCGCGAACGACTTTCCGCCTCTATAAATACGGCTGAAATCCTCACGGTTTCGAAGACGTAATTTTCTACGCACGACTGTTCCCCACCGTTCCCTCTACATTATATAAGTATCTCCAATAAATTGGGTCTCTAAATCTGAACAAAAAAAAGACCACCAGACGTGGTCTTCTGCTTACGCGCTTAGTACTTTTCTTCCTTTTTGACGACGAGCCGCCAAAACTTTACGGCCGTTCGCTGAGCTCATGCGTTTACGGAATCCGTGAACTTTTGCACGTTTGCTTACATTCGGTTTAAATGTAGGTCTCATTAAGCTGCACCTCCTATATTACGTGTGAACCATGATATAACGGCACTAGCCGTTTCTTCGCAAAAATCGCTTTTTCTATTAAAACACGATAACGACCGAAAGTCAATGTCCCGCATCCCTGATCTCGATTACAGATTATCACTCATATATTCAGCATGTGGATAAATGAATGGATCTATTCCCTTTGTCAAAAAGTAATAACATGTGGATAAAAAATAAGGGGTTAAAACGAACTTTGTCGAAATCTCAACAGGATATAAACAATATGTAGTGTTGTAGATAACTTTTATACACAAGTTATTGACGATGTGGATAATATCCGCAAATTCGTTGAAATATAAGGCATCATTTGCTATGATTATTATGTTTTCGTTGTGGACTACTGCACTATGCCCACAATCTTATTAACAGGCTGTGGATAACATTGTGAACAAACTTATCCCCTATTTATAACTCGTAACTTAATTATCCGTCAGAATGTGGATATTTCGTTTGTATACGATACGTTTTCGACATAATTCTGCGTAACCGCGCCATCCGGCGATTTAAGATAAGGAGTGACAGTCTGTGGACAGCCATACTTATGATTTATGGCAACAAGTATTGTCAATCATCCAGACAAAACTAAGCAAACCAAGTTATGACACCTGGTTTAAAGAAACAAAAGCTTCTTTTGTCGATGATTCAGTGCTTGAAGTAACCGCGCCAACAACATTTGCTGCAGAATGGCTGGAAGGTCGCTATACCAAGCTAATTAGAACGACCTTATATGAATTTTTAGGCAGACAGGTTGATGTGAAATTTTCTATTGGTGAACCAAAAAACAATGAGCAAAGTGTATTTGTTCATCAAAAACCGACTAAATCGAATGTTGCAGTAGAAGAAACACATTCGCATATGCTTAATCCGAAGTATACTTTCGACACATTTGTCGTTGGCGCAAATAACAGGTTTGCACACGCCGCTTCACTAGCAGTAGCTGAAGCACCAGCCAAAGTTTATAATCCCTTGTTCTTATATGGGGGGGTTGGACTTGGAAAAACCCACTTAATGCATGCAATCGGCCACTATATTATGGACCATAATCCGAATACCAAGGTTCTATATATCTCTTCCGAAAAGTTTACGAACGAATTTATTAATGCCATTCGAGACAATCAAGGTGAGAGCTTTCGGACGAAATACCGTAATATTGACGTCCTCCTTATCGACGATATTCAGTTTTTGGCTGGGAAGGAACAAACTCAAGAGGAGTTTTTCCACACTTTCAATGCGTTGCATGAGGAACGGAAACATATCGTAATCTCAAGTGACCGCCCGCCAAAAGAAATTCCAACGCTTGAAGATCGATTGCGTTCACGGTTTGAATGGGGTCTAATTACCGATATTCAGCCGCCAGACTTGGAAACAAGAATCGCAATTTTGCGCAAAAAAGCTCGTTCAGAAAATCTGGACATACCGAATGAAGCGATGAACTACATCGCAAGCCAAATTAATACGAACATCCGTGAGTTAGAGGGTGCTCTTATTAGGGTGGTAGCATATTCTTCGCTAATTAATGCTGATATAACCTCGCATTTGGCGGCTGAAGCGCTGAAGGATATTATTCCTTCTGGCAGACCGCGAATGATTACAATGGGAGATATCCAAGCTAAGGTAGGAGAGTTCTATGGTCTTCGTATGGAGGAGTTCAAAGCAAGAAAACGGACAAAAGCGGTAGCTTATCCTAGACAAATTGCTATGTATCTATCCAGAGAGCTGACCGACTACTCATTGCCGAAGATCGGAGAGGCATTTGGAGGCAGAGATCATACAACTGTTATCCATGCCCATGAGAAAATTACGCAGCAGCTAAAGGTCGACCAAGAGCTGTTCAAAATACTTCAAAATTTAACCGAAAAAATCAAAAATAATATGTGAACAACTAAGCAAGCCTATGCACAAGCTATGCACATGTGGATAGGCTTGCTTTATCCGTCTTTTTCGGGGTTATCCACATATTCAGTGCCCCTACTACTACTACTACTAAAAAATCTTTAAAATCATATCATCAAAATACTGCAGAAACGGGTGACGAAAATGAAGTTAACGATATCCAAAAATAAGCTCAACGATGCAATTCAACAAGTGGCCAAAGCTGCCTCCACTCGTCCAGCCATCCCGATCCTTGGAGGCATCAAAATTGACGTCAACCATCAATTCGTAACACTGACTGCAAGTGATACAGATATATCTATTCAAAGCTTTATCACTGTAGAACAAGAAGATATAATAAATGCTCAAGTCGAAAAACCAGGAAGTGTTGTGCTGCCTGCTAAGTTTTTTGTAGAGATCGTTAAAAAATTGCCATCAGAAGAAGTTAGCATAGAGGTTGGAGCGCAATACCAAACCATCATTCGTTCAGGTTCAACGGAGATTCAAATGGTGGGGCTAGATCCTGAGGAATTCCCAATACTGCCGTCTATAGAACAAGATGATATATTACAAATCCCCGGTGATCTTATTAGATCAATGATTAGACAAACGGTTCTAGCGGCATCAACAAGCGAGCAGACTCCTATTTTGACAGGTGTACTTTGGAGATTGCATGAAAGTGAATTGAAATTTATTGCAACAGACCGTCATCGTCTTGCCAGCAGAACAACAAAGGTCGACGTAGACAGCAACTATAATTTCAGCAATATCGTTATTTCTGCAAAGACACTTAACGAGCTCTCCAGACTAATTCCAGATCAAAATACACTCATTGATATCGTTGTTGCAGATAATCAGGTGTTATTCAAGATGGATAATGTGTTATTCTACACACGTATTCTTGATGGCACGTACCCGGATACTTCGAAAATAATTCCGAACGTTTTTGAAACAGAACTTGTACTTGATACAAAAAAAGTAATGGATGCAATCGATCGGGCTTATTT
This sequence comes from Paenibacillus sp. L3-i20, assembly GCF_022180385.2. Lineage (GTDB taxonomy): Bacteria > Bacillota > Bacilli > Paenibacillales > Paenibacillaceae > Pristimantibacillus. Next base: position 1,642,024 of record NZ_BQME02000001.1, on the reverse strand, counting down.
AATGTCTCGTGAGGAAAAAACGAATATCGTTCGTTTAGCGACAATGGAAGACGGTCAAATCGAAATATCATCCAGCTCAACAGAACTAGGAAGAGTAACAGAGCAACTAGAAGCAAAAGAAATGAAAGGTGATCCGCTGCGTATCGCCTTCAATTCCAAATATATGCTCGATGTTCTAAAAGTAATTGACAGTGAGCAGTTGTTCTTCGGATTTACGGGACCAATGCGCCCTATTATCATCAGACCAATGGATCACGATTTCAGTATGTATGTCATCTTGCCATACCGCACAACGGTTTAACGTTCAAAGAGGCAAAGAGAGGAAGTCGATGAGATGAAAGAAATAGCAATTTCAACGGAATACATCGAGTTGGGAAAGTTTTTAAAATTGTCGGATTGTATATCCACAGGTGGACAAGCGAAATTTTTTCTCCAAGAAAATGTTATCCACATAAATGGTGAACTCGATAACCGTAGGGGCAAAAAGTTATACCCTGGGGATAAAGTAGAAGTAGAGGGCTGTGGCATTTTTGTTGTAACAAGAACATAATGCGTATAGGAACCGGGAGGTTAAGTCGTGTTCTTAAAGAGCATTGAATTACAAAATTACCGCAACTATAGCAACCTTGAATTGTCTACAACGAACAAAGTTAACGTCTTTCTCGGACCTAACGCACAGGGGAAAACAAATCTTCTGGAAGCTATATTTACTCTCGCTTTATCGAAGTCACATCGGACATCTAAAGATAAAGAGCTTATTGGATGGAATGGCGAATCGGCTAGAGTTTCTGGAGAAGTGGACAAAAAGTATGGCTCCGTTCGTTTGGATCTTCAATTTTCCACACAAGGAAAAAAAGCTAAGATCAATGGCTTGGAACAGCGGAAGCTAAGCAACTTCATTGGCTCGGTTAATGTCGTTATGTTCGCTCCCGAGGATCTGGAAATTGTAAAAGGAACGCCGGGTATACGTCGAAGATTTCTTGATATGGAAATCGGCCAAGTTCAGCCCAGTTATTTATATACACTTCAGCAATACGGAAAAGTACTGCAGCAGCGGAACAATTACTTGAAGAGTGCTTCCCCAGGAAGCATTAACAATTCTATGTTGGAAGTATGGAATATACAGCTTGCAGAGCTTGGTGTTAAAATTATGAAAAAAAGGAAACACTTTATTAATAAACTACAAACCTATGCAGAACAGATTCATGCTGGCATTACGAACGGGGCTGAGAAGCTGACGATATCGTATCGTCCGTCCTTTGATGCGGATGCACTGCAAGATGAATCTGTTTTATTTAATCAATTTATGATAAAGTTAACACAAGTGAAAGATCAGGAGATTCGGAGAGGGGTTACGCTAGTAGGTCCACATCGCGATGACTTGGCTTTCTTTATCAACGATAAGGAAGCACAGGTATTCGGATCTCAAGGACAGCAGCGAACAACCGCATTATCCCTTAAGCTGGCAGAAATTGAGCTCATCAACGAAGAGATAGGCGAATATCCCCTTCTGTTGCTTGATGACGTATTGTCCGAGCTTGACCAAAATCGACAAACGCAGCTGATAGAAACCTTTCAAAACAAAGTACAAACTTTTATAACAACAACCGGCCTGGAGAGCGTCAACACAAGCAAACTCCATGATGCCGGTATCTATTATGTGCAAGAAGGTAAAGTGACGAGTTAAGCGCGATTGAGAAGAAGTGAGGCGGAGAGATGTATATACATTTGGGCGGCGAAAAAATCATTAGAGCTGTTGAATTGGTAGCCATATTCGATATTTCCATCGAACAATCCTCCAAGCTATCCAAGCAATTCGTTGCTGGTGCACGCAAGCGCAAGGACGTAGAGACGATTGGCGAGGAAGATCCGAAGTCGATCGTCGTTACGAAGAAAAAAATCTATTATTCCCCTATATCATCCTCAACGCTGAAGAAAAGGGCTCATCACTTTGCAGCGAATGGATAACGAACAGGAAAGCAGTTGAGAGGAGCAGTGAGTTTGCATGTCTTTGGAACAGCATACGTATGACGAGAGTCAGATACAGGTTCTAGAAGGACTAGAGGCGGTACGCAAACGTCCGGGGATGTATATTGGTTCCACTAGTGCCAAGGGTCTTCATCATCTCGTATGGGAAGTTGTCGATAATAGTATTGACGAAGCTCTTGCGGGTTACTGTAACAAGATCGATGTCATTGTTCACGAGAACAATAGCATAACCGTTATTGATAACGGTCGAGGCATTCCAATTGGGATGAATGAAAAGCTGCAGAAATCGACGCTTGAAGTCGTTATGACTGTCCTGCACGCAGGCGGTAAATTCGGCGGTGAGGGTTACAAAGTATCCGGTGGTCTTCATGGCGTCGGTGTATCTGTCGTTAACGCATTGTCTGAGCATGTCATCGTTCAGGTAAAACGTAATGGAACCCTTTATCAGCAAGAATATCGTAGAGGTGCTCCACAATATGACATCAAGGCGATCGGTGAAGCAGAAGAAACAGGAACGCAAGTAACGTTCTTGCCTGACCGTGAAATTTTCACCGAAACGACAGAATATGATTATGATATTCTGCAATCCCGTATTCGTGAACTTGCATTTCTAAACAAAGGGATCGAAATCGTCCTAACGGATGAGCGTACTGGTGTTAGTAATTCGTTCAAATATGAGGGCGGAATCATTGAATTCGTCAACTATTTGAATCGTAATCGTGTAGCTTTACATGAAAATCCAATTTACGTAGAAGGCGCTAAAGATCATATTCATGTTGAGGTAGCGCTCCAATATAACGATAGCTATGCAGAAAATATATATTCCTTTGCGAATAATATTAATACGCATGAGGGCGGAACGCATGAGTCCGGCTTTAAGAGTGCATTGACTCGGATTATTAATGATTACGCACGAAAAAACAATCTTCTTAAAGATAATGACTCTAACTTCTCCGGTGATGATGTTCGTGAAGGTTTAACAGCAATCATCTCGGTAAAAATACCAGAGCCGCAATTTGAAGGACAAACAAAAACAAAGCTTGGAAACAGTGAAGTACGAGGAATAGTGGAATCATTTTTTGCAGAGAAGTTGCAAGAATTTCTTGAAGAAAATCCTTCTGTATCCCGTCGTATTGTAGAGAAAGGCTTGCAAGCTGCTCGTGCACGTGAAGCAGCACGTAAAGCTCGTGAACTGACTAGACGTAAAAGTGCACTTGAGGTTGGTTCATTACCTGGTAAGCTTGCTGACTGTTCATCCAAGGATGCAGCAATAAGCGAACTGTACATCGTCGAAGGTGACTCCGCTGGTGGTTCAGCGAAGCAAGGTCGTGATCGTCACTTCCAAGCGATTCTTCCACTGCGTGGTAAAATATTGAACGTTGAGAAGGCTCGCCTAGATCGGATTCTCGGTAATGCAGAGATTCGTGCGATTATAACTGCGCTTGGTACAGGTATTAGCGATGACTTTGATATCGCAAAAGCACGTTATCATAAGATCATTATTATGACGGATGCCGATGTCGATGGGGCTCATATTCGTACGCTGCTGCTAACATTCTTCTATCGTTACATGAAGGAGATAATTGAGGCAGGTTATATTTACATTGCACAACCACCACTATTCAAAATCGAACGTGGTAAAGTTGTTCGTTACGCCCTTACGGAGAAGGAAAGAGATGTCGTTCTGGCAGAATTCGGTGAAGGTGTTAAAGTGAATATTCAGCGTTACAAAGGACTAGGAGAAATGGATGCTATCCAGCTTTGGGAAACAACGATGGATCCTGAGAGCCGTTCCATGCTTCAAGTTACGATCGAGGATGCTATTGAAGCAGACACAATTTTTGATACATTGATGGGCGACAATGTTGAGCCAAGACGTGATTTCATTCAAAAATATGCGAGATATGTAACAAACCTCGATGTATAGAACAATTAGGAGCAGCCATCCTTTATGGATCGTTGCTCCTTTTTCTATCTACGGGTGTAGGATCAAGGAGATATAACATATTTTCTTTTTACAAAGAGAATGATCGAATACATACCAATTATTGAATTTTGCATACGAGATAACTCGGCAAGTTTTTCTTTTCAGTCAAAGGCTAGGTACAAGACAGACTATGGAATGAATGGTATAATAAAAGTTGGTTCTGATTAATTTACGACTTTTTTTCATGTGCAGAGAGTGTATGTTGACCTAATTTTTGTCAGCTGTTCTAAGAACACATCAGAACCAAATAGTAACTTATGAATACCAAGGTTTATATGTGCTCCATTTGAGAAAGTAATATAATGGGATTAGTTATGAAGGACTACAGATAGATGACGTCAGGGAGGTAAAGCATGGCGGAAGAACAACGAATGTCAGTGACAGACCGCGATATTGGTACGGAGATGCGAGATTCCTTTATGGATTATGCGATGAGCATCATCGTAAGTCGCGCTTTGCCAGATGTAAGAGACGGACTTAAGCCGGTACATCGCCGTATTTTATTTGCAATGTCTGAGCTGGGCATGTCACCAGACAAGCCCCATAAGAAGTCGGCGAGAATCGTAGGCGAAGTCATCGGCAAGTACCATCCACATGGTGATTCAGCTGTTTATGAATCTATGGTTAGGATGGCGCAGGATTTCTCCATGCGTTATATGCTGGTCGATGGTCACGGAAACTTTGGATCTATTGACGGTGATATGGCAGCAGCCATGCGTTATACGGAAGCACGTTTGTCCAAGATGGCAATGGAGCTTCTTCGCGATATAAATAAAGAGACAATTGATTTTATACCTAACTATGACGGTGAAGAGCATGAGCCGGTTGTTTTGCCAGCACGGTTCCCGAACTTGCTTGTTAATGGTGTGACAGGTATCGCTGTCGGAATGGCAACGAATATCCCACCACATAACTTGAATGAAGTTATTGATGGAGCACAAGCGATGATTCGTAATCCGGATATTACCCCGCTTGAACTTATGGAATTTGTGAAGGGTCCTGATTTTCCAACAGCGGCATTTGTTATGGGACGTCAAGGCATACGCCAGGCTTATTTGACAGGGCGCGGATCAGTAACGATGCGTGCTAGAGCAACAATTGAAGAAAATAATGGCAAGGCTCGCATACTTATTCACGAATTACCGTATCAGGTTATAAAAGCGCGGTTAGTTGAGAAAATTGCCGAGCTTGTTCGTGAGAAGAAGATTGAAGGTATTACGGATCTTCGTGATGAATCAGACCGTAATGGTATGCGCGTCGTTATTGAGCTTCGCAGAGATGTGAATCCAAGTGTTGTATTGAATAATCTTTACAAACAAACACAACTGCAGTCTAACTTTGGCATTAATATGCTTGCATTAGTAAATGGAGAGCCAAAGACGCTAAACTTGCGTGAAATGCTCTATCACTACTTGCAGCATCAGATCGTCGTTATCCGTCGTCGTACGGAATTTGATCTGAGAAAAGCTGAGGCTCGTGCACATATACTTGAAGGCTTGCGTATTGCACTAGATAATTTGGATGAAGTCATTAAACTGATCCGTGCATCACTAAATGCTGATGAGGCACGTGAAGGGTTAATTACAAGATTCTCACTTAGTCATGAACAAGCTCAAGCGATACTAGATATGCGACTTCAACGTCTTACTGGACTAGAGCGCGATAAAATAGAGGCAGAATATGCAGAACTTATGCGCAAAATTGCTGAATATAAAGCAATACTTGCTGACGAGCAGCTTGTGCTAGAAATTATTAGCACTGAGCTTAACGAAATCAAGGAGAGATTCGGAGACGAGCGCCGTACTGAAATTACGGCAAGTGACGAAGAAATTCTTGATGAGGATCTTATCCCTCGTGAAGATGTCATTATCTCAATTACGAACTCCGGCTATATTAAACGATTGCCAGTTACTACATATCGCAGTCAGAAGCGCGGTGGCAGAGGGGTAATCGGTATGGATACGAAAGAGCATGATTTCGTCGAACATCTCTTTGTATCAAATACACATCACTTCCTGTTGTTCTTCACGAACAAAGGTAAAGTATACAAACTTAAAGCTTATGAAATTCCTGACTTGAGCCGTACAGCTCGCGGAACACCAATTATCAATTTAATACAGATTGAGCAAGGTGAAACGATTAATGCGGTTATCCCTGTTCAAGCCTTTGATTCTGAACACTACTTGTTCTTTGCTACAAGACAAGGTGTTGTGAAGAAGACACCACTGGATGACTACGTAAATATTCGTAAGGTTGGTCTAATCGCCATCTCTTTACGTGAAGATGATGACCTAATCGGTGTGAAGTTGACTGATGGTAACCAAGAAATTATTATGGGTACCGCTCAAGGTATGTCTATCCGATTCTCAGAGCAGGATGTCCGTTCTATGGGACGTTCGGCAACTGGTGTGAAGGGTATAGGCCTTGATCAAGAGGATACCGTTATTGATATGGACGTTGTTGTACCAGAGAAGGAAGTGCTTATCGTTACATCAAAAGGTTACGGAAAACGTACACCAATAGGTGAGTATCGAATCCAAAACCGTGGTGGTAAAGGTATTAAGACACTTAATGTAACGGATAAGAATGGTCCAATAGTATCTCTTAAAGTTGTAGAGAATGACGAAGATCTCATGATAATGACAGCTCTGGGAACACTTATCCGCACGAGCATGGAGGGTATTTCTTCTATGGGAAGAAATACACAAGGGGTAAGATTGATTCATACTCGGGAAGACGATACAGTAGCAACCGTTACTCGTGTCGCTCGCAGCGAAGAGAATGAAGCATTAACCGATGAAGAAGAGCAAGATGACAATCCGACTGTTACAGAATAGATAGATTAGGTAAGCTCATTTAGAATGATTATCAGGCATAAGGGGAGAGGACTTCCGTGGGCACAGTATTGTTAGCTCATTTAAAGCTAGGAGACAAAATCGGAGAAGATGTCCTCACCCCGCTTGGGAGCGTATTGTTTCAGAAAGGCAAGATCATTACACCTAGGGAATTAGAAATTTTGCAAGCTTTTCTTGTGCCAAGCGTAAGTGTAGAGAATAGCGTAAGCGAAATGAAACTAGGTGAAGATCGACCAGAAGAAGCAACACAAGGATTGAGCATAGCAGTTCCGTTATCACCTCTTCATCGGGAGTACGAAGCGATGATAGAGGTGCTGCGGTTCATATTTAATTCTTACGTTACAGGACAAGGTTTGCCGATAATGGATATTCGGGTGCAACTGGAGAAGCTATTAAAGCATATTGATAGCTACAAGGTACTGACATTTGCACCAAGAATTTTTCAAGAGAAGGATTACCTTCTACATAATAGTGTAACGTCTTCACTCACTTCATATTTACTTGCACAATGGGTTGGGTTATCACAGAAGGATTGGATGCAGGTTGCACTTGCAGGTTTGCTGAAGGATATCGGAAATGTGCGTATCGATCGTGCAATACTAGCCAAGCCGAACACTCTTACTGCTGAAGAGAAGGAAGAAATGAAGCGTCACACTGTACATGGCTATCAATTGCTTAAGGGTGTTGCTGCTCTGACAGAAGGCGCTAAGCTTGCTGCATTACAGCACCATGAAAAGGTTGATGGAACAGGGTATCCATTAGGTATTGACTCAACGAAGATACATCCATATGCCAAAATCGTCAGTATAGCAGACATTTTCCATGCTATGACGCTAAACAAAGCTTATCGGAAAGCTGCTTCACCATATCTTGTTCTTGAGCAGATACAGACCGATGCTTTTGGGAAGCTCGATCCAGCGTATGTGAGAATCTTTATAGAGAAGGTTACTCAGTTCCATAACGGGACAGTTGTTCGTTTAAGTGATGAACGTATCGGCGAGATTATCTTTTCGGATCGTTCACAACCAACTAGACCATGGGTATCCATTGATGGCGTAATTGAGAATCTAACTGTAAATAGACAGCTTCACATCATAGAGGTAATAAAGTAAGACATTAGAATCGCATCTATTTCAATCTCATGGAGCAATAATTATGAGAATTGAAGTAGGTGCGTTTCTTTATATAGAAGAAAGAAAACAAATTCATTGATTTTAGAACAGTAAAACCCTTATAAATCAAGGAAAAAGCAGTGTTTTTAAAGTATTTAAAAGTTTTTTAAAAGAAAATGAAAAAAGTACTTGCATTCCTCTAGGCATCCATGATATATTATCTAAGTCGCCGCTGAAACAAACGGCCGACACGCAAGAAACACGAAAGAAAAGATTGTTCTTTGAAAACTGAACAACGAGCGAAACTGCCTCATTCATCCTAACGGATGTAATGAAAAAGCAATATAAAGTAATGAGCAAGTCAAACACCAATTTGGAGAGTTTGATCCTGGCTCAGGACGAAC
>NZ_BQME02000001.1:1514974-1629974 GCF_022180385.2 Paenibacillus sp. L3-i20 | reverse complement strand
GGGGTGCCTCGGTAGGGTTAATAGCCCGAGGGGGCCGCAGTGAATAGGCCCAATCGACTGTTTAGCAAAAACACAGGTCTGTGCGAAGCCGTAAGGCGAAGTATACGGGCTGACGCCTGCCCGGTGCTGGAAGGTTAAGGGGAGCGGTTAGGAGCAATCCGAAGCTGTGAACCGAAGCCCCAGTAAACGGCGGCCGTAACTATAACGGTCCTAAGGTAGCGAAATTCCTTGTCAGGTAAATTCTGACCCGCACGAATGGCGTAACGAATTGGGCGCTGTCTCAACGAGAGATCCGGTGAAATTTTAATACCTGTGAAGATGCAGGTTACCCGCGACAAGACGGAAAGACCCCATGGAGCTTTACTGCAGCTTGATATTGGACTTTGGTACGATCTGTACAGGATAGGTGGGAGCCATTGAAGCATGAGCGCCAGCTTGTGTGGAGGCGACGTTGGGATACCACCCTGATCGTATCGGAGTTCTAACCTACTACCGTGAAACCGGTAGAGGGACCGTGTCAGGCGGGCAGTTTGACTGGGGCGGTCGCCTCCTAAAATGTAACGGAGGCGCCCAAAGGTTCCCTCAGAATGGTTGGAAATCATTCGAAGAGTGCAAAGGCATAAGGGAGCTTGACTGCGAGACCTACAAGTCGAGCAGGGACGAAAGTCGGGCTTAGTGATCCGGTGGTACCGAATGGAAGGGCCATCGCTCAACGGATAAAAGCTACCCTGGGGATAACAGGCTTATCTCCCCCAAGAGTCCACATCGACGGGGAGGTTTGGCACCTCGATGTCGGCTCATCGCATCCTGGGGCTGAAGTAGGTCCCAAGGGTTGGGCTGTTCGCCCATTAAAGCGGTACGCGAGCTGGGTTCAGAACGTCGTGAGACAGTTCGGTCCCTATCTGTCGCGGGCGTAGGAAATTTGAGAGGAGCTGTCCTTAGTACGAGAGGACCGGGATGGACGTACCGCTGGTGTACCAGTTGTTCCGCCAGGAGCATAGCTGGGTAGCCAAGTACGGACGGGATAAACGCTGAAAGCATCTAAGCGTGAAGCCCCCCTCAAGATGAGATTTCCCAGTATGTAAGACCCCTTGAAGACGACGAGGTTGATAGGTTCGGGGTGGAAGTGCAGTAATGTACGGAGCTGACGAATACTAATCGGTCGAGGGCTTATCCTATAACGTTTGTATCGGTGTTTTCTTCCTTGTCGAAGACAATGAGAAAATTACCTGGGTCATACAACCTACAAACAACAGCTAAAGTAACTCAAGCTATTCTTTCGTATCCAGTTTTCAGGGCGCAAACACGCTTTGGATGAGATGTTTGCCACGAGCAAATGTCACGTTTGGTGGCGATGGCGAAGGGGAACCACGCGTTCCCATATCGAACACGACCGTTAAGCCCTTCAGCGCCGATGGTACTTGGACCGCAGGGTCCTGGGAGAGTAGGACGTCGCCAAGCACGAATGACCGACCACATTTATATGTGGTCGGTTTTTTGTTGTGATTGGAGACTTTCCTCTCCCAGTGGGAGAGTGTCTAAACCTTTGTATCGAAGCCATACAAGGATGTTTGCCCGGCCTTAGTGGAAGGTTCAGACGCCGACCGTGATGTAGCTCAAGAAGGTGATTCATCCGGTACGGTATGGACGTCGCGAAGCATGGGTAATTAAGGTTAAATATTTAATTTTTTATGAAATATAAGGTCGAACAATTAATTAAGCTTAAAGTGTTGAAGATATACCAATAGTTAAATTAGAGTAATCAACTAAATATAGAATACAGACACCCTAATAGTCACGAAAACCCGCTTAAATATGTTTTTAGATAGAGGTTGTGTATGGAGCAATTCAAATATATACAGACTATTTGACTGAAGTGTGATACTATACTTTGAATATTCAATGTATTCGGTGAATTAAATGTTGGAATTCCAATAAAATATTTATTAAGTTAATGAGAACATTGTTAACGCATTTTAAATAGAGGGGGACATATTAATGCCGCATATTAGATCGGATAAAGTACTGCTTAGAGAGTATCGATATGATGATATACCACATATTCGTAAGTGGGTGAATAACAAAGAAATAACAAATAACTTGAACGATATTTTTTTATATCCGCATACGGTTCATGATACTGAAAGTTATGTTAAGAAAAGAATTGAAGGAGCATTGCCCGTCACTGGCTTTATAATTGCAGATGCAAATAGTGAACAATATCTGGGTCAAATTGATTTGCACAATATAGATTGGAGAAGTGGATCGGCAAGTTTAGGAATTGTTATAGGCCAGAGTGAGATGTTAGGTCGTGGGTACGGTAGAGAGGCGATAGAACTGCTCAAAGGGTTTGTTTTTCATACGTTAAATCTTCATCGATTTGAACTGGAAGTTTATGAATATAACGAGAGAGCATATAAATGTTATTTGAAGTGTGGATTTGTGGAGGAAGGAAGGTCTCGAAAAAAACTATTTCGTAACGGGAAGTATTGGGACGTTATTCAAATGAGTATTTTGCGCGAAGAATATGAAACTCAGTCTAATAAAAGAGAGAGTGTATAGTATAGGGCACATTCAGAATAAACAACTATCAATGAGTAAGGATACGAACGGACTATACTAATTCAATTCATCCGTTCATACATTACGAAACGAATTTAGCGATGATAATAAGAGGCTTCCTTTGATTGTAGACGTAATACTCCTTCTTTACGTTGCTTGCGAAAAGCGATGGAAAGCAACATTTTAGGAATAATAATCCACATATGCCAGCAAACAAGACTGATCATCATTGATGATGATAACCATGGATACAATACAGCAATCATACATAGGCCTAACCAGAATAGTTGGCGATGAACACGGCGAAACAGCGATAATTTAATATCATTGGCAGGTTTAAAACCAATCCAGGGCGGATTGATACGCCATATCCATTGACGATCAATTGCTTCGTCAACACGAATAAAGGTAAGCAGCAATATAATAAGATGAAGCAATTGTACAACGGCAAAACCAAGCAGAGATGCAAACAATCCATCCATTTGATAGAAGAGCATTTGGAAGGCTACAATGATAGCTCCAGTAAGAAGATGACTGAATATGAGCTCGGAATGAATAAACACTCTTTTTATAAGCTGGTATTGATAAATGGTCGCATTTTTTTGTTCTGTTAGCGATTGCTTCATTTCAATTCGTCCTTCCAGCCATATAACATGGGTTCAATCATTATATCGGCATATTAGATAGGTTTGTCCATAGTGATTAATAACAAATTTGACCACCAATTCACCTCCTGCCCAGCTGCAGCATAGGATATATAAATATTTGAAAAACGTTATGAAACAAGTATAATTCGATAGACTATATGACATAATAGTAGGTATAGATTAAATGTAGTAGAAGGCGGGGATAGTTATGAACGATATTCACGACCATTATTGCAGCATTTGCGGAGAACAGAGAGCAGAGGGTGAAGGTATACGAATTATTTCCGGTTTCATATGTATTTCTTGTGAAATGGAAATGGTTAAGACAGATGTAAAGGATGCCAAATACCCATTCTTTATTCATCAATTGAAGGGCATATTTATGGAAAAGAATGCGTGAACGGCAGCTGGAAACAGAGGCTGTTCTTTTTTTTGTTCCATTATAAGATCACTTACGGTCTATACAGAAGTTCGGTACAATAAAGGGATGAAGAAATACGTTAAGTTTGAAAGGAATGTAGAGTGTCAATGAAGTCATTTCATGCGCCGTTATATGAGAAGTTAGAGCATCATGCGAATACTAATCCGGCTAGTTTTCACGTTCCGGGACATCACAATGGCAAATCATTGCAATTTTTTTTGCAAGGGAAAGATCAATTAAAAGATATAACGGATCGGTTTAATCCGATTATGGAAATAGATTTAACAGAAATATCTTCGACAGATGATCTCCATCACCCGGAGGGTCCCATAAAGGAAGCGCAACGTCTAGCTGCGAAATGTTTTGGCTCTGATGATACATATTTCTTAGTGGGTGGGAGTACATCAGGTAATCTTGCATTGTTGCTAACTGTTTGTAAACCAGGTGAGACAATTATCGTGCAGCGTAACGTACATAAGTCTATTATTAATGGTTTGAAATTGGCAGGTGCTAAGGCTGTATTTTTGACACCGCAGATTGATGAATCGTCAGGGTTAGCTACGATACCATCACTTGAGCAAGTTTGTGATGCTTTGTTGTTATATCCTGAGGCTAAGGCTGTCTTTTTGACCAACCCAAATTATTATGGAATAAGCATAAAGCTTGATCACTATGTGGAGGCTGTACATCGAATCGGCATTCCTCTATTGGTGGATGAAGCGCATGGTGCTCATTATGGGCTTCATCCAGAGCTTCCAGAGTCTGCGTTAGCAGCTGGTGCTGATGCTGTGGTGCAGTCTACTCATAAGACGCTGCCAGCTCTTACAATGGGGGCTATGCTGCATGTTCAAGGCAATCGTCTAGATACGGAGGAATTAAGACAGTCACTTGCTATGATTCAAAGCTCAAGTCCATCATTTCCGATTATGGCATCACTCGATATTTCAAGAGCAATGGTTCAAGCTTTAGGTTTTGAAATGTTTCAACCTGCTTTGGATGCGGTTCATTCGTTCAAACGATGGGTAAATGATGAAAATATGATTATTAGCGTAATGAGATGGGGAGAGGCGAGTACAGTAACGGGTCTAAGGCAGCTAGATCCGCTGAGGGTTCTGCTTTATGATCAGAGTGGTCAATTATCGGGATTCGAACTGCTTAAGGAACTTGAACAGTATGGTTGCTGGGCAGAGATGGCAGACTCTCGTTATGTTGTGCTAGTAATGGGTGTTCATACTAATGATTCAGAAATTGAAAAGCTAAAAGTAGCAGTTGTTTCTATTCATAATAAGTATAAAAATAACTACAATATCGTTGATAGTCATCAGAAAAATTCGAAGCTTACTGTTACAACAATTTCATTAAACGATAAAATTGCGATTGGTGCACCAGTGTCATTTTCAAGAAGAAATATTGATGATTCTGAGATTGTTATACGCAAGCTTCGTGAATGTGAAGGGTTGCATTCTGCTCAAATGATTGTACCATATCCGCCCGGTATACCGCTTCTTTACCCTGGTGAAAAACTTACAACTGAAATTATTGATCAAATCGAAAATTTAGCTTCTGCTGGTGCAAAATTTCAAGGTGTAGAAGATATTACTCTAACTACGATTAAGGTGTTTTTAAATGGAAAAAAAGAGTGAAAAACGGTGTGTTTATGCGGATTTTCCTGAAAAGTTCGTTGTAGTAGAGGGTTGCCTTTGTTACAATGAAGGGAACAAATAGTATTTCATAGGTTAGGGGCATCTACGGCTTGATTAAAGGATACTTTATTACTATAGAAGGCGGCGAAGGTGCCGGAAAAACTTCACTCATTACACGTCTTGCGAATACACTGCAAAAGAAGGGCATGAATGTAGTAACGACGAGAGAACCGGGCGGTATTCCAATCGCAGAAAAGATTCGAACGGTTATTTTGGATACCGAGCACACAATGATGGATGCAAGAACTGAAGCACTTTTATATGCAGCTTCACGCAGACAGCATTTAGTTGAGAAGGTTATCCCGGCATTGGAGGAAGGAAAGATTGTTATCTGCGACCGATTTGTAGATAGCAGCTTAGCTTATCAAGGATATGCGCGGGGACTAGGTATGGATGCTGTATGGGGAATTAATGAGTTCGCCATCGGTGATATGATGCCAATGCTGACGATCTTTATGGATGTATCTCCTGAGGTTGGTTTAGCGAGAATATCACAAGCAGCAGACAGAGAGATTAATCGATTGGATCTTGAGCGTCATTCATTTCATGAACGAGTAAGAGAAGGTTATAAATTATTGCTTTCAAAGTTTCCAGAGCGTATCGAATTGGTGGATGCGGAAGCGGAACGGGAAGATGTTTTTCAAGCGGTATTAGCTATCGTAGAGCGACGCTTAAAGCAATAGTTACAATTGATATCAACGATTAGACATTATGCTGATTTAGCTAGTACCGAATCGCTATTCATGCTAGCAATAACCTATTCTAATAGTAATCCAGGGGGAATGAAGATGAAATTAGTAATTGCGGTTATTCAGGACAAGGATAGTAACAGATTATCGAACGCACTTGTACGTGAAGGCTTCAGAGCAACGAAGCTTGCTAGCACGGGCGGTTTTCTCAGATCGGGAAATACAACATTTATGATCGGTATCGAGGATGAGCGAGTGAACGAAGTATTTCAGGTCATAAGTACGAACTGCAAAGTACGTGATCAGCTTGTTACGCCAGTATCACCGATGGGTGGCTCTACTGATTCGTATCTTCCTTTCCCTGTAGAGGTACAAATAGGTGGTGCAGCTGTATTCGTAATGCCGGTTGAGAGATTCGAACACTTCTGATTGGGTGTGACATAGATGAGAGTTGATCATAGTTGGCGCCCGTTAGGGCAGAATCGACCGAACGCAGATTCTGCGATGAAACCAATTCAAGCTGCAAGCTTCGCTGATGTTATGATTCAGCAGGACGCGGAGCGAACACAGGAGCAACTTAATGGGAAATTGCAGGATATCCATAGACAAGGGGATAGACTGGCCAAAAATATGACGGTACGGGAGCTTATGCTTTATCGTCAGATGGTGAAACAGTTTCTTGAAGATACAATACGTCGCGGTGTAGGAATCAAAGAAGTGCGTGGATTTGATCGTAGAGGACGTGTAAAACGTTATAAGCTACTCGACGAAATTGATGCGACTCTTGTATCGATGGCAGAAGATTTGCTCGATAGTGAGCAAGGAAGAATTGATCTATTGAACAAAATAGGCGAAATTCGCGGTATTTTGATAAACTTATTGTTTTGACACAATGAGACAGGAAAGGTAAGGATTACAGTCATGAGTTTTGAATCAGCTGTCGAACAATGGAAGGCGCAGCGAATCTTGAAACATGCCCTTCAGAGTGGCAAAGTTTCACATGCGTATTTGTTTAGCGGACCGTCCGGAACTGGTAAGATAGATATTGCTCTCCGGTTTGCCAAAGCATTGTTCTGTACAGCTGACGGCTGGGATGCGTGTGGGGAATGCTTGGAATGTCGGAAGTTTGAGCATGGCAACCAGTCAAGTCTTTTGACAATTGCCCCTGATGGAAACAGCATCAAGATCGATCAAATCAGGGAGCTGCAACGAAACTTATCCTATCGTAGTACCCAGACCGGACGTGCTGTTTATATAATAGAACGAGCAGAGACGTTAACACTTCAAGCCGCTAATAGTCTTCTTAAGTTTTTGGAAGAACCTGTATCTCCGGTTGTTGCTATACTCATGTCAGATAATGGACAAGCTGTATTACCTACTATTCGCTCACGAACACAATGGGTTCCATTTCTTCCATTATCACCTGAAAAGATGCTTGAAGAGCTAATTTCGGAAGGTTCTCCAGCACTTCTTGCAAGAGCAGCTGTACAATTATCGTCTGGATTAGACGGAGCAAGACAAATTGTTCAGCAGAATGGGTTTGCAGAAATCCGAAACCTAGTGATACAATTAGGCAAGGAGAGTTTGACCCGATTCACCGCGGCGATGATCACTGCCCAACAACAGTTATTTAAGACAGATTTAGCAATACAAATAGAACTGTTGCTTTCATTATTAACGCTTTGGTTTAAAGATTTAACACAGATCCAGGCCGGAAGGCAGGACAAGATTGTTTTTATAGATCAGTTGGATTGGCTAAACAATAACGCCTACAATCGTTCATTCGCAGGTTGGGTGTCCTGCATGGAGCATATCCTTGAAGCGAGCAAGCGTATACGTGCGAATGTATCGCCTCAGCTCGCGTTTGAGCAACTATTGGTAAATCTACAGGAGGGCTAATCCTTGTATAATGTCATCGGTGTCCGTTTTAAGAAAGCGGGCAAGATCTATTACTTCGACCCGGTCGAGCATCCCGTGGATAAGGAACAGCATGTTATTGTTGAGACCGCACGCGGAATCGAATACGGTAAAGTGGTGGTGGGACAGAAGCAAGTCGGTGAATCGGATGTTGTTCTCCCGCTCAAGAAGGTTATTCGTATAGCTAGCGATGTCGATGGACAAGTTGTAGAAGAAAATCGTGCGGCTGCAAAAAATGCGTTTACAACCTGTCTTGACAAGATAAAGGGTCATCAGCTTCGTATGAAGCTTGTCGATGTCGAATTTACGTTTGACCGTAACAAAATTATTTTTTATTTTACCGCTGAAGGACGAGTAGATTTCCGGGAGTTAGTCAAAGATTTGGCTAGCGTATTCCGAACAAGAATCGAACTTCGTCAAATCGGCGTTCGGGATGAAGCTAAGATGCTAGGCGGGATTGGTCCTTGCGGACGAGTTCTATGCTGCTCATCATGGCTAGGTGACTTTGAACCCGTGTCAATTAAGATGGCTAAGGATCAGAATTTATCGCTTAATCCTACAAAAATATCAGGTTTATGCGGTCGATTGATGTGTTGTCTCAAGTACGAGCATGACAACTACGAGAGTGTGCGAGAAGAGTTACCTGCAATCGGTAAAATTGTTGTCACTTCGTTAGGCGAAGGCAAAGTTACTGGAATCAATGCATCGACGAAAAGCGTATATGTACAGTTGTTTGATACACCAGGTAAACCAAAAGAAATGCCGTTTGATGATGTAATCGTCAAATAAACGGTTTAGTGTGATTCTGATAGGTGAGGTAACACTCATGCTTGAAGCTCTGGGGTGGGAACTTGGAGAAAAGGGATATATTTATTCAAATGGATGAATTGGATAAACGGGTCGGTTTGTTTCATGCCGAGCTGAGCGCGCTCAAGCAGAAGGTAAAAGAGCTGCTAGAGGAAAATAAGCGATTAAGCATCGAGAACCACCAGTTACGTCAAGTGTTCAAGAGAGAAACGTCCTCTGAACGCGAAGCTGTTCTTGCTACTCAAGCGGCTGCAAGAGCTAAAGAAGCAGTGCCTGATCTAGTTCGTGAAGAAAGCTTCGAAGAAGCTATCGTTGCGGTCGGAGAAGGACATGATAACTTAACGCGGTTGTATCACGAAGGATTCCATATCTGTAACGTGTATTATGGACATTTGCGTACAGAAGGTGACTGTCTGTTTTGTCTTTCTTTCTTAAACAAATAAGTGGAATCCGTATTGACAGACCGTCCTTACCGCAAAGGACGGTCTTTTTTGATCATTTAGGTAAGTATAAGATTAATTGAAGCGTCAAAGGAGAGACATAATGTGTTAGAACATCGATCAATAGAGTTGTTGGCAGGCGAGCGAATCGATGATTTATTAATGGATACAGGGTTTAAAATTATTCAAAGCAGAGAAGTATTCAGCTTTTCACTTGATGCAGTATTACTGTCCAGATTCGCTAACATTCCGAAATACGGCCGAATTGCTGATCTTTGTACAGGAAATGGCGTTATTCCGATTCTGCTGTCGGCTAGAACAAAGGCACAAATTGATGCGATAGAAATTCAACCTCGATTAGCTGATATGGCTAAAAGAAGTGTCCTAATGAATGGACTGGAAGGGCAAATCCAAGTCATTGAGCAGGATTTACGAACATACCCTAAGCTTGTCGAAAACGGTGCTTATGATGCGATTACTGTTAATCCTCCCTATATGTCGGTAAAAGCAGGGGAACAAAATGAAAATGAGCATTATGCGATTGCAAGACATGAGATTCATTGTACGCTTGATCAATTAGCACAATCTTGTAAAAATTTGCTTCGTCCTGGCGGCAAGCTTGCTATGGTACATCGTCCTACTCGGTTATTAGATATTGTTGAGACTTTGAGACGATGGAAGCTGGAACCGAAGCGGATACAATTTGTACATTCAAATGCTAAATCAGAGGCTAACATGGTATTAATAGAAGCTACTCGTGATGGAAAACCTGATATTAAGCTGCTTCCACCGATTATGGTATACAATGACGAAGGAGTTCAGATCGTATGAATAGACAAAAAAGCTATTCCCCAAGTGAAGATGGAGGAGGAGCTTCCGGAGCAGGTGTGTTATATTTGGTCGCAACACCTATCGGTAACTTGGAAGATATGACAATGCGGGCTATTCGTATCCTGAAAGAAGTGGGACTAGTTGCTGCAGAGGACACAAGGCAAACGCGCAAACTGCTAACCCATTTTGAAATTCAAACACGACTTGTTAGCTATCATGAGCATAATAAAGGTGCAAGCGGGCCAGAGTTAATTAGACTTATGCTAGAGGGACAATCGATCGCACTAGTTAGTGATGCAGGTTTGCCTGCAATTTCTGATCCTGGAGCTGATCTGGTTGCATCAGCAGTAGAAAATAATATTGCTGTTATACCGATCCCTGGTG
The DNA here is from genome assembly GCF_022180385.2 of Paenibacillus sp. L3-i20. Taxonomy (GTDB): domain Bacteria; phylum Bacillota; class Bacilli; order Paenibacillales; family Paenibacillaceae; genus Pristimantibacillus. The sequence goes on along the minus strand of NZ_BQME02000001.1, from coordinate 1,619,573 downwards.
CAAATGCTGCATTATCGGCACTAATTATGTCGGGGTTATCTACAGAAAGATTTCTATTTTCTGGATTTCCGCCGCGTGATAAAAAATCACTGGGAAAATGGCTGCAGGAGCTTTCGCTTAATAAAGAGACTCTTATCTTTTACGAATCACCACATCGATTAACTAAAACATTGGATAGGATGCTCGAGCAACTGGGGAATCGGAAAATCGCGGTAGTTAGAGAATTGACGAAAAAGCATGAGGAAGCTATTAGAGGAACAATTACAGAATGTATCTCATGGTTTTCTGAACACACACCTCTTGGGGAGTTCTGTATTATTATTGAGGGCGCAGATCCTTTGGAAGTAAGTAAAGCTGACATTGAAGGTGCTTGGTGGTCAGAGCTCGCTATAGAAGCGCATGTAGCTCATTACGAATCTATGATGGATCGTAAAGAGGCAATTAAAAAAACAGCGATTGATCGAGGACTTCCGAAACGGGAAGTTTATAATGAAGTAAATCGTTAATATAGAAGCGATTTTGTTAATTGCGCTAGAAAAAAAAGGACCTTCCTGGCCGGGTTCTAGCGCAGGAAGGCGTCAAGGAATATAAAAAGGTTAGAATTAACAAGTAGGTATAAAATGATTATAACCGATTTTTATTATTTTGTCACAGGTGTAGGCATTTCTGATAGACAAACATGACAAACTATTTTTCCTTTGAAGTAAGAAACGTTTTCTGCGTTACCACAGAAGATACAAGCAGGCTCATATTTCTTCAACATGATGCGCTCGCCATCTACGTAAATCTCTAGTGCATCCTTCTCGCCAATTCCTAGCGTACGACGCAATTCAATTGGAATAACAACACGACCAAGCTCATCAACTTTACGAACGATACCAGTTGATTTCATCATAATCTATCAATCCTCTCACAAAATGTATTTTCGTCATCATTCGACATAGTTTGTAGTTTCTATGTTACTATAATACCAACTCTTCCCAAAACAGTCAACCTAGAATGTTATGCCAGAGTTCGCTGTTTATAAGACATCTCGGATCATAGTAGTTTAATAGCTTTGTAATAGAATACATCAGCTTCGACAATTTGGAAACTATTTTGCGACACTATTCGACAATTAAGGCAATCTATGTGTCGAAATTATGAACAAAAGGAGATGAGAAATTGAGGGAACAATTAACGGAAGAAAAAGTATTCAAAGACCCTGTCCATGACTATGTATATGTGCAAGATCAAACAATTTGGGATCTTATTAATACAAAGGAATTTCAACGCCTTCGTAGAATCAGACAGCTTGGAACAACTTATCTAACCTTTCATGGTGCAGAGCACAGTCGCTTCTCTCATTCGTTAGGTGTTTATGAAATTACTCGACGCATAATATCTCAGTTTGAACGTAATGGTTACCCGGATTGGCCCCTTGAGGAACGTCTTGTCTCCTTATGTGCGGCATTGCTTCATGATGTAGGTCACGGTCCCTTTTCACATTCCTTAGAAGAAATTTTCGAAACGGACCATGAAGAGTGGACTTGCGCTATTTTATTAGGAGAAACCGAAATTAATACCGTTTTAAAACGTGTTTCGGATGACTTCCCGGAGATGGTATCGTCTGTAATCAAAAAAACGTACCCCAAACCCATTGTTGTAAGTCTCATCTCTAGCCAGATGGATGCGGATCGTATGGATTATTTGCTAAGAGATGCTTATTTTACAGGTGTTAATTATGGAACCTTCGATTTGGAGCGGATTTTGCGAGTGCTACGCCCTTATAAGGGGCAAATTGTTGTAAAGGAAAGCGGTATGCATGCAGTCGAGCATTATTTAATGTCACGATATCAAATGTACTGGCAAATTTACTTCCATCCCGTTACTCGTAGTTCTGAGATTATATTGCGACAAATTTTCCGTAGAGCACAACAACTAAATAGTCAAGGATATAGGTTCCGCTGGATGACGAATTCATTGCAGCAATTGCTCAATAATACTCTAAGTTTGGATGATTATTTGAAGCTAGACGAAGCGCTTGCACAAACAGCTTTTTCGGAATGGTCAGAAGAGCCGGACGAGCTGCTCAGCGATTTATGCAGACGCTTCATTAATCGTTACTTATATAAGTATGTAACCATTGAAAATCCTGATGAATCATTGCTTAGTGAAGTAGCTGCCGCATTATTGTCTATTGGTCTTAATCCTGATTATCATATGGAGATCGACTATCCGTTTGATCTACCATACGATGTATATCGCCCTGAGCAGAAGAATGGAGAAAAGAGAGGAAAAGCTCCGATTTTGTTGCTTGACAGCGAAGATGAGATTAGTGAGATTTCCGTTAAATCCGACATCGTTCGTTCTATTACTGGCCTGCGTCAAGGACAATATCATTTGTATTATCCAGAAGAGCCTCTTTTGCAAAATAAGGACAAGTTATCCGAAGAGATGAAAAAGTTATTTAAATTGAATTAAGGAGACGGGACAGAATTGACTAAGCCATTGCTATTTGACACCCACACCCACTTAGATTCTTATAAATTTGATGAAGATCGTGAAGAAGTGATCGAACGTGCGAGAGCTGCAGGTGTAGATCTTATGATTAACATTGGATTTGACCGAGAGACGATACCAACGACGATGGCACTTGCCGAAAAATATGAATTTATTTATGCCGCGGTTGGTTGGCATCCGGTTGAGAGCATTCATATGAAGCCTGAGGATTTGGAATGGATCGAGGGGTTATGCAGTCACAAGAAAGTGGTAGCTATCGGAGAGATTGGTCTGGACTATCATTGGGATACTTCACCAAAAGATGTTCAGCAACGCGTATTCCGCGAACAAATTCGTCTAGCTCGTAAAGTTGGCAAGCCAATCGTTATTCATAATCGAGATGCACATGAAGATATTCTTCGAATTCTTAAAGAGGAGAAAGCTTCAGAGGTTGGGGGAGTTATGCATTGCTTTTCTGGAAGCCTTGAAACAGCAAAACAATGCCTCGATATGAACTTCTATATTTCGTTTGGTGGTCCAGTAACTTACAAAAATGCAAAGGTGCCAAAAGAGGTACTTGCACAAGTTCCATTGGACCGATTATTGATCGAAACAGACTCCCCATATCTTACTCCTCATCCATATCGTGGAAAGAGAAATGAGACATCATATGTTGCATTAATCGCTCAAGCAGCAGCCGAGATTAAGGGTAAAACGGTAGAGGAAATTGCTCTAATCACAACATCAAATGGTAAAAAATGTTTTGGCATTGAGTGAAAGACAGTGAAATAACGAGTAATTCGTACCTTTATCGCAAAAAAACTAATTTTAGTCGCTGAATTCCCGTAATTTTTCAAAGATTTCAGCCTATTTTAGTGAAAATAGCATTTTATCGCTTCTTTACAACAAGGCTCTGATGAAGGTATCATTCAAATCAGAGCTTTTCGTTTTGTATTGGATTTCCAGTTTGATATCCTAATTTGAACCTCAAATATTCCTCTCCTGCATCCCTAATGTGAACGCTACTTGCGCCTACCACACACGTTGTATGAACGACGACCTCATCACTAAAAGTTGAATAAACGATACAACGTCGTCATAGGGTTAATTAGGGGAGGTACTGGATCTGCTTTACTGGAGTGCGTGCCTGCACGCCAATATACTATAGTCGCGTCAGTTGTAACATGCGTAACACTTGGCGGCGGGGCTATGAAGGAGGACCGATGAAATGGGATTTATCCAGGCTAAGGACACCCATGGTAAACGATCATCCAGCATGTCTTTCGCAATGCGATGGAAGCATGGAAACTTGCGTTTGATTATGTTGAGCGCTATAATCTCAATCGCTATGACTTTCATGTTTTTGGTGTTGTTGTACGGAACGGCTGTCAAAAGCGTCTCCGTAGTAGTGAATGGACAAGAAACTATTGTGGAAACAAAACAATGGGTCCTGCAACGCCTACTGGATGAACAAGCTATTACAATAGGACCTCATGATGAGGTGTCTGTCCCGCTCAATGCACCGATAAAGGACGGCGATCGTATTGAGGTAACTCATGCGATACCAGTAGTTGTAAAAGCTGATGGCAAGACATCAACGGTGTACACGACAGAGAAAACGGTACAGGCGGCGATAGAGGAACTAAATCTATCCCTTCGAAGTGAAGATAAAATAAGTCCTCCGCTGAACTCGGATGTAAGCGCGGAAGACATGGTCACCATTGTTCGAGTAGATACGAAAGTATCCGAGCTCGAAAAAACCGTTCCATTCTCTATCGTGAAGAAAGAAGATCCGACGCTGGAAAAAGGCAAGGAAAAACTTGTTCAGACCGGTAAGAAGGGCGTCATCGTTGAACAGGTTAAGAAAAAGTATGAAGATGGCGTACTCATTTCCAATCAGATGGTCAGTGAAGTCGTGCAAAGTCCGGCGGTAGATCAGGTCATTGCGGTAGGAACGAAGAAGGACGATATGAAGGTAACAGTACTTTCTAACAATAGTCCAAGCAATGTTACTGTAAAGAAAGGTGACTTCTCATTCAAAGCCAAAAAGGTAATCAAAAACGTAACGTTAACAGCTTATAGTGCTGACGCATCGTCTACCGGCAAAGGTGAGGATCATCCTCAATTTGGTATTACTGCTTCTGGAACAACTGTTAAAGAGGGAAGAACGATTGCTGTCGATCCGAAAGTCATTCCTATTGGTTGGTGGGTATACATTGAAGGAATTGGCTTCCGCCGGGCAGAAGACAAAGGAAGCGCAGTTAAAGGGAACAAGATAGATGTTTACTTTGACAGTAATAGCCATGCAACCAAGTTCGGCAAGAAAAAGGGCTATACCGTCTACATACTTGGGCCGAAAAAGCCAACTGCCAGCTAACGGCAGTTCTCTTTTCTCAGTCTGCAGGTACGATGAAGAAGTTTCTTCATCATCATATCGTAAAGTTCAATTAAATATGCCATCATAAGAAGAGGCACTGCCTCTTCTTTTTGCATGTTTGCTAATAGGTACTAAAGTTGGGATTAGGTCACGGGAAGGATTGGGCAAAATGATAAAGGAAGTCATTGTTGTAGAAGGGAAAGATGATACAACAGCGATAAAGCGTGCGGTTGATGCCGATACGATTGAAACAAACGGCTCTGCAATAGGTGAGGATGTACTTCGTCGAATTGCACTTGCAAATGAACGCAGGGGCGTTATCATCTTTACTGATCCGGATCATGCAGGTGAACGGATCCGCAAAATAGTTGCGCGCCATGCGCCTGGATGTAAGCATGCGTTCTTGCCACAAGAGAAGGCCTTTTATAAAGGGGATATCGGGATTGAAAATGCAAGCCCTGAGGCAATCATTCAGGCTCTCTCTGAGCTTCGTACAGAAACAGAGGATCAAGTCGGAGAGATAGAATGGAATGACCTCATGGAAGCGGGCTTGATCGTTCATCCTAACGCTTCTAACAGACGATTAGAGATGGGTAAGCTTCTTGGTATTGGATACGCGAACGGCAAGCAATTTTATAAGCGGTGTACGAGCTTCCGTATATCCAAATCGGAGTTCGACGTTGCGCTGCGTGAGATGGAACGAATACTGGAGGAATAACAGGATGAATAATGAAAACCAAACTGTTCTAAGTGGAACACAAGGGAAGTCAGCGGCACCCGAGGTGGGGACCCCGAAGAGAACGAAAGAAATTATTGCAAAGTACGGTTTCTCCTTCAAAAAGAGTCTCGGTCAAAATTTCTTGATCGATGGAAATATATTAAATAACATTGTTGCCGCTGCTGAGCTTGATGAGACAAAGGGAGCACTTGAGATTGGTCCAGGCATTGGTGCATTGACTCAGCGTCTTGCTGACGCAGCAGGCAAAGTGACGGCTATAGAAATTGATCGTCGTCTTATCCCGATCCTCAGAGATGTATTTGCAGACGAGTCGCATGTATCGGTTATACATGATGATGTGCTGAAGCTGGATCTGAAAAAATTGTTTGAAGAACAATTTTCTGATGTATCCGGTGTAAGTGTAGTAGCCAATCTACCTTATTACGTAACAACCCCAATTCTGATGAAGCTGCTTGAAGAGCGTCTGCCCCTGCAACATATCGTTGTTATGATTCAGAAGGAGGTCGCCCAGCGCATGGCGGCTAAGCCTGGAGGCAAGGAATATGGCAGCCTTAGTGTAGCTGTTCAATACTACTGCGTACCACAGTTAGTATGTATGGTTCCGAATACCGTATTTATTCCACAGCCCAACGTCGATTCCGCTGTAATAAAGTTATCAGTTCGAGAGAAGCCAGCGGTAGACGTACCGGATGAAGCTTTCTTCTTCCGCGTCGTTCAGGCTAGCTTTGCACAGCGACGTAAGACGCTTGCTAACAACTTGACAGCTTTCGTAGGCAAGGATCACCGTGAGGCTCTGAACGCGTTGCTGATAGGAATAAACATCGACCCGATCAGACGTGGCGAGACATTATCTCTGGAAGAATTCGCTGAACTCAGCAAAGCTCTGCTGTCTTCCGGCTTGGTTAAGGTATAACAAATGTCAGGCGTAAACAGCTAAAGCCGTCCTTGAAGGCGTAGCTATCGTTTCGTGGAGAAATATAAGTCATTTATAGGATGGGAAACATATAAATTCTTATATTTTTAAATGGCCACCCTTAAGGGGGCCATTTTTCTATATACAGCATAAGGAAAACTTCATTGAAACACTCAAGCCTACTGCGCTTGGCTAGTAGAATATAAATTTCTCACCTTTCGTCTAATCCGCCCATAGGATAGAGGAAGAGGTGATTTACCTATGAAGCAAGGGGACCTGGTCGTCCGCAAATCGTATGGCAGTGACGTATTGTTCCGTGTTGAAGCTGTACGCACTAATCACGCCCTTCTGAAGGGAACGGATTACCGACTGCTGGCGGATGCGCCAATTCCAGATCTATCGGTCGTTCGCGACCCTGAATCTACGCGAGCTGTGCAGCAGGTGCGTATTAAAGTTAATGAGTCACTCCAAAGAATGCACAGCGATAGAGAAAAGCAGACTATGGGCTACGACAATGCTATTCGGGTTGCCCAGCAACAGAGTGTGCCTTATTTTGAAATACCGGGCAAAGTACTTCATTTGGATGGTGACGGCAATTATTTAAAGAAGAGTATGCAACTATATAATACGATGCATGTTCTAGCGCATGGATTGCATATTCACGAGTCTCAAATGGCGGATGTGCTATATCGACTACTTCCGCAGATTAAGCCTGATATTGTAGTCATTACCGGCCACGACGGGGTACTGAAGAACAGAGCGGCTGGGGAGTTGTATAGCTTGAACAGCTACAAGAACTCTCAGAACTTTGTAAATGCCGTACGCGTTGCTCGGGAGTATGAGAAAAACCGGGATGGACTTGTCGTCATCGCTGGAGCTTGTCAATCACATTTTGAAGCGCTACTGCAAGCAGGTTCTAACTTTGCCAGCTCACCCGGCCGTATTTTGATCCATGCGCTCGATCCTGTCTATATTGCTATCAAGGCAAGCTTTACGTCTATACGCGAAGCAATTAACTTGCCTGATGTTATTCATGGCACAATCAGCGGGATAGACGGTATAGGCGGTATCGAAACGATGGGGCGGTACAGAATTGGCTTGCCAAAGCCCAAAGTCACAACGTAATGCAGCCTAAAAATTTTAAAAGAACAATAGGATTTTTGATGCATAATAATTCGACAAAATGAAAATACTACCGGTCAGATGCACCCATTTTCAAAAAATGGGTGAAATCACCGTTGACAAGAGAAATAATGGACTGATATAATATTTCGCTTTGTTTGACAACCCCTCCTTAATTGGTTATAATGGACAAGGAAAGAGGTGGTAGTGGACAATGGCAAAAAATGCGCTATTGGATATAAAACGCAGCTTGGAAGCTCATGTAGGTTCCAAAATCCGTCTAAGAGCAAATGGTGGTCGTCGAAAGACCATTGAACGGACCGGCACGTTGGAAGAAATCTACCCTTCAGTTTTCATTGTCAAGCTTGACGAGGAGCAACATGCCTTCAAGCGCGTGTCCTACAGTTATGCGGACATTTTGACAGAATCTGTGGAAGTCACCGTATGTAATGATGAAGGTCAAGTACGAATTGCTTATCTTCAACAATAGATTGACATATGCTTTATATAATGCCATTAAGGGCACACAGCGCAGAGCTAATCTGCGCTTTTTTGTTGCGTATAATCCCACTTCCGAAACACATACTACGGGTGTACAGCTATTTTTAAGCTAATACCCATTATGAGATCGGAGGAAACTATTATGGGACGCAGAAGGCGTAGTGTCATGTCTGAAGAGTTTAAATATGAACTTGCGAAGGACTTGGGCTTCTATAATACCGTGCAAGAAGAGGGCTGGGGCGGCATTAAAGCGAAGGATGCAGGTAATATGGTGAAGCGGGCTATACAGTTGGCGGAGCAAGCCGCAGCCAAATCATATCGTCCATAGAATACGGGTTAAATAAGCTAAACTGTGAGCATCCAAAGAAAGCGGTTGCCATAGTTTAGCTTTTATTGTGTTCCTTTGATATAATGGTGCTTAAGCTTACGATGAACGGGTGAACTTATCTGATGAAAATTTATGAAAAAGCTCCTGCCAAAATAAATCTATTACTAGATGTGCTTCGTAAACGTGACGATGGATACCATGAAGTCGAAATGATAATGACCATGGTTGACCTTGCAGATCGCCTTGAAATGCAAGAATTGCCGCGTGATACGATCATGTTAACTAGCCAGGTTGGCTATATTCCGCTTGATGAGAAAAACTTAGCCTTCCAGGCTGCACGTCTCATCAAAGAACGATATGGTGTAAGTAAGGGCGTATACATACATCTGGACAAAAAAATACCGGTTGCCGCAGGCCTTGCTGGCGGCAGTAGCGATGCTGCAGCTGCACTCCGTGGGCTTAACCGTTTGTGGGGTCTTGGCATATCAGAGGACGAGCTATGTCTTCTTGGTGCTGAACTTGGTTCAGATGTTCCTTTCTGTGTGACAGGGGGAACTGCAATCGCACGCGGACGCGGAGAGAAGCTAGAGCCAATTCATAGCCCCCCGCAATGTTGGGTCGTTCTTGCAAAGCCGCCTATTAATGTTTCCACTGCTGATGTTTACGGCAGAATGAGAGCAAATGATCTTAAGTCACATCCATCCATTAAAGGAATGAAGGATGCTCTTGAGCGCGGCTCTTTCCATGACATGTGCGGTGGTCTTGGCAATGTGCTTGAGACTGTTACTTTGGATTTGCATCCAGAGGTTATGCAGCTTAAGGAAAGTATGATTCGCTTGGGTGCAGATGGTGTCTTAATGTCGGGCAGTGGACCAACAGTGTTTGGTTTAGTTTCTAAGGAAGCTAAGTTGCCACGGATTTATAATGGTTTAAGAGGTTTTTGTAAAGAAGTTTATGTGGTAAGAATGCTTACATAGCATGACGTTTTTATTGATTAAATCCGTATAAAATTGTAATATTGACTTTATATTATTCGGATTTAGTGGGGGAGATTGCCAGTGAAGAAGTTAAAAAGGAGCTCCAGGCTTGTAGAGATGACGCAGTATCTGTTAGCCCGTCCCCACACGTTAATATCTTTGACAGCATTTGCAGATCGTTATCAATCAGCTAAATCATCCATCAGTGAAGATTTAGCTATTATAAAAGAGGTCTTCGAAGAAGAGAGTATTGGCGAGCTGCACACTTTAGCAGGTGCGGCCGGTGGAGTAAAGTTCATTCCTTTAATGGGTGAAGAGTCCGCTTTGGGTATTATGGAGAAAATCTGTCTTAAGCTTGAAGAGCCTGATCGTGTATTGCCTGGTGGTTATTTGTATATGACAGATATGCTTGGACAGCCTGAATTGCTTGCTGATGTAGGCAGAATGTTTGCTACAGCGTTCTCAGGTAAAAAAATTGATGTCATTATGACGGTAGAGACAAAGGGGATTTCTCTTGCATACGCTACGGCTGCATGTTTGAATATACCGGTTGTTATCGTTCGTCGGGATAATAAAGTGACGGAAGGCTCAGCAGTGAGCATAAATTACGTATCAGGCTCAACGAAGCGGATACAGACGATGTCGCTTGCACGAAGAGCGCTGAAGGAGCACTCAAATGTCCTTATCATAGATGACTTCATGAAAGCTGGGGGAACGGTTAAGGGCATGATGGACTTGCTCTATGAGTTCAAAGCAAAAGTTGCTGGAGTAGGCGTATTTGTAGAATCAGGCGAGGTAGAGCTTGAGGAGCGACTGCTGGAGGACTATATTTCGCTTGCCAAATTAACGGCAGTCGACATGAAGACGAAGCAAACAACCGTTGTTCCGGGTAATTATTTCAAAGACTAATTTGAAAAATAAGGAGACAGGGACATTTATGACAACGAATACAAAACTGCAAGTGGTATCAACAGACCAAGCACCGGCTGCTATTGGTCCATATTCACAAGCGATTAAACTGGGCGGACTCCTATTTACTTCTGGTCAAATTCCACTAGATGCATCGGGCGTTTTAGTAGAGGGTGGAATAGAAGAGCAAACGCATCAGGTATTCAAAAATTTAAAGGCGGTTCTCGCGGAAGCGGGATCGTCCCTAAATGATGTCGTAAAGGCTACTGTATTTCTTAAAGATATGAATCAATTTGCAACGATGAATGGCATTTATGAATCTTATTTTGGAGCTCATAAACCGGCTCGATCGGCTGTTGAGGTGGCAAGACTGCCAAAGGATGTTCTTGTCGAAATTGAGGTTATATCATCGACAAATGTCGAATGAAAACGAAAAAAATGCAAAGTTAAAAAAATATTTTAAATTAAGCATCAATTTACCAAAAAGGTAGAAGGAATTGGCACAAAAACGTGGAAGTATACACCAAGTCTCTGATAGGCAAAGGTGGTGAACACAAGTGCAAATTACTGATGTAAGACTCCGCCGTGTGAATTCGGAAGGTCGCATGAAGGCTATCGCTTCGATAACTATTGACAACGAATTCGTCGTTCACGATATTCGTGTAATCGACGGAAACAATGGTATGTTCGTAGCAATGCCAAGCAAGCGTACCCCGGATGGTGAATTCCGCGATATCGCTCATCCAATCTCCTCTACGACTCGTGAGAAGATTCAAGCTGCTGTACTAGCAGAATATGAGCGCGCGGCCGATGAGGTTGCGATTGAAGAAGGCGCATAAGCAACGCCTTGAAAGTATGAATCCGCTTCACCTGGAAAAGAGAGCCTTGGCTCTCTTTTCTTTTTTTTGAGAATGAGCTATATTCATGTGAGGATCGAATGGTAATGGGGAGGAAATACAATTGAAAAAAGTAATGGCTATTGTTCTGGCCGCAGGTCAGGGTAAACGAATGAAATCGAAATTATACAAAGTGCTTCATCCTGTTGGCGGTAAGCCTATGGTAGGGCATGTGGTTGATATAGTAAAAGAGGCGGCAAGTGAACGAACTGTCGTTATTGTAGGCCACGGTGCAGATATGGTTAAAGCACACTTTGGCGAGGCAGTTGAATACGCATTGCAGGAACAGCAGCTAGGTACTGGTCATGCTGTTCGTCAAGCAGAGGAGCTGCTTGGCCAAGAAGAAGGCACGACTATCGTTATTTGCGGCGATACACCACTTGTTCAAGTTTCGACGATAGAGGCGATGTTGAAGTTGCATGCGGATCGCGGAGCGGCAGCTACTGTACTTTCTGCTTCTTTTGATAACCCAGCTGGTTATGGTCGTGTTATTCGTGGCGAGGATGGTGCAGTTCAGCGTATTGTAGAACATAAAGATTGTTCGCCTGAAGAAGCGGCAGTTAAGGAAATTAATACAGGGACTTACTGCTTCGATAACCGCAAGCTTTTTGACGCACTAGGCAAGGTGACAAACGGTAATGCACAGGGAGAATACTATTTGACGGATGTCATCGGTATTTTCAAGGAAGCGGGAGAAGTTATTCAGGGCTATTGCACGGATGATGTGGCAGAAGCTATTGGTGTTAATGATCGTGTTGCACTGGCAGAAGCAGAGCGCTTCATGAAAGAGCGTATTAATCGTCAGCATCTTCTGAATGGTGTTACGATTATTGACCCTGCCGCGACATATATCGAAGCCGGTGTTCAGATTGGTTCGGATACCGTTATTTATCCGGGCACTATACTACGAAGCGGAACGGTTATCGGTAGTGATTGTATAATTGGCCCTCAAGCTGATATTGCTAACAGTTCAGTTGCTGATGGCGCTACGATTGCTCATTCTGTCGTTGCAGGCTCCGTAATTGGCGAAGAAAGCTCTGTAGGTCCTTATGCGAATCTTCGTCCAGGCACTAAGCTAGGCAAAGGCTGCAAAGTCGGCGATTTCGTTGAGCTAAAAAATGCGACGTTGGATGACGGCAGCAAAGTGTCTCATCTAAGCTATATTGGCGATGCGAAAATTGGCAAAGATGTTAACTTTGGCTGCGGTGCTATTACAGTCAATTACGATGGCTATAACAAATTCATTACGGAAATTGGCGATAATGCTTTTATCGGCAGCAACGCTAACCTTATCGCACCAGTTACGATCGGCGATGGTGCTTATGTAGTAGCAGGAACAACAGTTACACAGGACGTACCGGCAGGAGATTTAGCTATTGCACGTGAGCGCCAAGTTAATAAGCCAGGTTATGCAGATAAAATTCGTGCGCGTGCTAAGGCTAAAAAGGAACGTACACAGTAGCATTGTAGCTAGGTAGGCCTATAAGTTGTTTAAATTCGGCGCTGAGTGGGTAAAGTTATATGGAATTCCAAATCAACGAGGAGGGTTCCATATGGCAATTGCAATGAAGGCGGATCAACGTAGTAATCAGACAAAAGGTGATCTGCGCAAGCTTAGGCTTAACGGACAAATTCCCGGTGTTGTGTATGGTAGGGGACTGGAGTCGGCAGCAAATATTAGCATCGATGAAAAACAATTGACCGCGCTGCTACGTTCCCAACCCAATGCTGTACTTGATTTAGACATACCATCTGTAGGTAAACATTCCGTCATGGTGGCGAATGTGCAACGTGATGCGCTCAATCGGCAGCTTATTCACGTAGACTTCCACCAGATTAATATGAATGAGCAAGTTAAAGCACATGTAAGGATTGATGCTGTAGGCGACTCTACAGGCGTTCGTGAAGGCGGTATTCTTCAAGCCATTCTTCATGAGCTTGAGGTGCAGTGCTTGCCAAACAGCATTCCAGATGCCATTACGGTTGATATAAGCACGTTAGGCATTGGTGAGAGTTTGTTAGTAAGCGATTTAACACTTCCTGAAGGGGTAGAGGTTAAATCTGAGCCTCAGCTTGTTGTTGTAACTATACTTGCTCCTCAGAAAGAATTGAGCGAGGAAGAGAAGGCGGCTCAAGATGTGGAGCAGCATGAGGCGGAATCTCGTTCGGATCATGCTCAGCATAAAGAGATCGCTACGAGTACTTAATGATGCTTTTTAACAAAAAACTGATGAATAGCTAAAGCAATAGCCCGATAACATCGGGCTATTTTTCGTTTTGTGCTGACATTATGGATGATGAATTGTTTTTTAGTATAGGTCCTAGCAGTGAGCTCTCTTTCGATAATACTAATTATGCGAATCATCCTCGACATATTGATGTAATACTAGGAGAATAAAAATATTTTATAGAAAAGAGTAAATGTAACAGGAGAATGATTTTAACAATTGTTGTTTCTACAGAGCCTTGGACAGTTCGCAAATTCATGAATAGCAATTTCTGCACCATGGCGATTATGAAAGCACTTATCAATAGTTTGAGAAGTATATCTATACACGGAAGCAAACTAACATAAGAGTAAGAGTGCTTTATGGCATACACGCAAAGTGCTTAGCAATTAGTTATAAATTATGCTACATTATGATCGTAAAGGAGTGTAGACGTCATGAAGTGGATCGTTGGATTAGGCAATCCAGGTAATACTTATAAGGATACAAGGCATAATGTAGGATTTATGGTTATTGATGAGCTTGCCAAGCGCTGGGGAATATCAGTAACACAAAATAAGTGCAAGGCACTTATCGGTGAAGGCAACGTGCAAGGCGTCAAGGTGGCATTAATTAAGCCAATGACTTATATGAACCTGTCTGGCGAGTCAGTTAGATCGTTCATGGACTATTTTAAAGCGGATTTGGATGACGGCATTATCGTATATGATGATTTGGATACGGAGATTGGCAAGCTACGTCTTCGCTATCAGGGAAGTGCTGGCGGGCATAACGGCATCAAGTCTCTCATTCAACATTTGAATACGCAATCATTCAATCGCGTCCGCATGGGCATATCTAGGCCACAGCCGGGCATGGTCATCTCTGATTATGTACTGTCGACCTTTCCGAAGGCTGAAAGGGACAAGCTTCAGACAATGGTTGAAAATGCGTGTGATGCAGTCGAGTTTGGTCTGAAGGCGCCGTTTCAGGAAACGATGGCAAAGTTTAATGGTTAACATCTGTTAGATTACAGCATTGCGGGGCATACTGATGGGTATAACCTACCTTCAGGAGGCATACATATGGCTGTAAACTATATTTGCAGGCACTGCAAGACGTCAATGGGGTCGCTTGAAAGTACAACGGTAACTGAGCAACAGCTTGGTTTCCATTTCTTGACCCCCGAAGAGCGCAACGATATAATAGCGTATGACTTAAATGGAAATGTAACGGTGAAGGTTGTTTGTGATTACTGCAACGAAGCGCTGCATACAAATCCTGACCTAATGCTGGTCAGCAACCCTCTACAATAGAACAATTTGTATAGCAGTCTGCGAGAATAAGCTATGCCGTCATAGGACGGCTGTAGCTGTTTTTGCGTGGGCAAGCTCAGCGTCGGTCTAATAGAATTTTGGTTGTGTAAAGAAATGAGGTGCCGCAAACGTTGAAAGCACTAATTAAAGCTTTTGCTACGGATTCGGATGTACAATCGATAATATCCGGTATCCGCAAAGGAATGCGTGAACAAATGGTATCCGGTCTCGCTGGGTCGTCTAGACAAGTGCTAATTGCTGCACTTGAGGAAGCCATCGAACGTCCGATGCTAGTTGTGACGCATAATATGTTCTCCGCACAGAAAATTGCGGAGGATCTACAGGAATGTTTATCAGCCGAAAAGGTGCTGCTGTATCCTGCGAATGAGCTAATGGCTGCGGAAGCTGCGATCTCGAGTCCCGAGACGCTGGCGCAGCGAATGGATGTGCTGATCAAGCTGTCCAAAGGCTATCGCGGGATTGTTGTTGTGCCGTTTTCTGGTGTTCGGCGTTACTTGCCGATCAGCAGTGTCATGGCAGATGCACAAATAGCAGTATCCGCAGGGCAAACGCTACCTCTTGACGGCTTCTTGCGTCAGATGACAGCGTTAGGCTATGTTCGAGCTGATCGTGTGGAAGCTAGAGGTGAAATGAGTGTTCGCGGCGGAATAGTCGATTTCTACCCGCTGACTGCATCTCAAGCTTATCGAATAGAGTGGTTCGGCGATGATATCGATTCAATTCGAACATTCGATCCTGCCGACCAACGTTCTTCTGATCGCTTGGAATCATACGTCATTACTCCATGCCAAGAAATAATTGCAGACATCACTCGAATGGTATCCGCAGCTAACCATGCTGGCGGCTTGCTCGAGCGTCAATTGGAAAAAATGACAGATCGTACAGCTAAGGATCGACTTCGTGCGGAAATCGGCGGTGAACTGGATAAATTAAGAGATCATGTGCACTTTCCTGAAATCTATAAATATATTTCACTACTGTACCCAGAGCGTCAAACGATTCTGGATTACATGCCAGCAGATACACTGCTTATATTAGATGAGCCCACACGGTTGATAGAGACAGCTAAACAGCTTGAACGAGATGAGAGCGAATGGGCAATTCATTTACTTCAAAATGGAAAGTCACTTCCTAGTCTAGCGCTTGCGAGAGATACGGACGAGATTTTACATCACCGTACGTTCCCTACACTGTTTTTGTCACTGTTTCTAAGGCAAGTTCCGCATAGTCAGCCGCAAAATATTTTGAATATGACTAGCCGCTCTATGCAAAATTTTCATGGGCAGATGAATGTGCTCAAAGCAGAGATGGAGCGATGGAAAAAGATTGGTGCAACCGTCATGATGCTCGCTGGCAACACAGAGCGAATGGATCGGATTCGTCGTGTGCTGGATGATTACGGAATAGATCCGCCAGTACTGCTCGAGGGTAATCTTCAGCAAGGATTTGAATTGCCATCTTCACATTTAGTCGTTATTACAGAAGGTGAGATGTTCTCACAGAAGCAGCGTAAGCAGCGGCGTATTGATAAGAAAATGGATAATGCCGAACGTATTAAAAGCTATACCGAACTGAAGGTTGGCGATCATGTCGTTCATCATAATCATGGTATCGGTAAATATGTTGGTATCGGTACGCTTGAAATCGGCGGTATTCACCGCGATTACTTGCACATCCTATACGCTGGCGGAGATAAGCTGTCCGTTCCGATTGAGCAGATCGATATGATCCAGAAATATGTAGGCAACGAAGATAAGGAGCCTAAGGTCAGCAAGCTGGGCGGAAGTGAATGGACAAAGGCTAAGAGCAAGGCGAGAGCTTCTGTTCAAGATATTGCTGATGATCTTATTAAGCTATATGCACAGAGACAATCTACTACTGGCTATTCATTTGGTGAGGATACGAGCTATCAACAGGAATTTGAAGCGATGTTCCCATATGATGAGACACGGGATCAGCTTCGTGCGATAGAAGAGATTAAGAGAGACATGGAGAAGGACCAGCCCATGGATCGTTTGTTATGCGGCGATGTTGGGTACGGCAAGACTGAAGTTGCAGTTCGTGCTGCGTTCAAGGCAGCGATGGACAGTAAGCAAGTTGCTGTTCTTGTACCTACAACGATTTTGGCACAGCAGCATTATGAAACTTTCCGTGAACGTTTCGCTGGTTACCCTATCAATGTTCAGGTGTTGAGCCGTTTTCGCTCTCGCAAAGAGCAGAATGACACGATGAAGGGTCTGAAAAACGGTACAGTAGATGTCGTCATTGGAACACATCGACTGTTGTCGCAAGATATTATTTTCAAATCGCTCGGACTGCTTATCGTCGACGAAGAGCAACGATTTGGTGTATCGCATAAAGAAAAGTTGAAGAAGCTAAAGACAAATGTAGACGTTTTGACACTTACAGCTACACCAATTCCACGTACGCTACATATGTCCATGCTTGGTGTTCGTGATCTGTCCGTTATTGAGACACCGCCAGAGAACCGGTTCCCTGTGCAAACTTATGTTGTGGAGTACAGTCCAACACTTGTACGGGAGTCAATTGAAAGAGAGCTTGCTAGAGGTGGTCAGGTTTATTACTTGTACAACCGAGTACAAGGCATTCATCAAATGGCGGAAGCTATTAATGCGCTTGTACCAGATGCAAAAGTGTCTGTAGGCCACGGGCAGATGACTGAGCAGGAGCTGGAGAAGACGATTCTGGACTTCCTTGATGGTGAGTCGGATGTACTGGTCAGCACTAGCATTATTGAGACAGGCGTCGATATACCAAATGTAAATACACTTATTGTCCATGACGCGGACAAGATGGGACTGTCCCAGTTGTACCAACTCCGTGGACGTGTAGGACGGTCCAATCGGATCGCTTACGCCTACTTTACTTACCAACGAGACAAAGTGCTCACTGAAGTAGCTGAGAAGAGACTGCAATCGATCAAGGAGTTTACGGAGCTAGGTTCCGGATTTAAGATTGCGATGCGTGACCTTTCCATTCGCGGAGCGGGTAATTTGCTTGGCGCAGAGCAACATGGGTTCATTGCATCAGTCGGTTTCGACATGTATTCCCAGATGCTGGCTGATGAAATCGCGAAGCGCAAGGCAGAGATGAGTGGCGAAGAGGTACAGGTAGATAAACCGGTCAGCACGATTATCGATATTAGTGTTGATGCTTACTTGCCTTCGGATTATATTTACGACAGTATCCAGAAGATTGAAATTTATAAGAAGGTTGCAGCTGTTAAAACCTTTGAGGAATCCGATGATCTCATTGACGAGTTAGTGGACCGTTTCGGTGATCTTCCGCAAGCAGTGAG
The DNA here is from genome assembly GCF_022180385.2 of Paenibacillus sp. L3-i20. Lineage (GTDB taxonomy): Bacteria > Bacillota > Bacilli > Paenibacillales > Paenibacillaceae > Pristimantibacillus. The sequence goes on along the minus strand of NZ_BQME02000001.1, from coordinate 1,601,467 downwards.
TAATCTAATGTCTGTTGCTCGTCTCAAAATTTATGGCGCTCAATATGGTATTGAAATGGTTAGCCAAAAGGGAGACGACCTGCAGTTTAAGTTGATCGCTACGCAAACAGGTAAAATTATACGGAAAAAAGTAGATCAGCTTTGTATGAGCTTGGAAAATAGGTTTAAGCAAAATGGAGAGCAGGAACCGCCATCTATTCTACTCAGAGGAAAAGGCCTGAATATGGAGCAAAAGCTCCATTTATCAGAGAAGTTCATGTCAGGTTTTAGTGATGCGTTAGTAAAGAAAGAAGAGCTGCAGAACGCGACCTCTTAGACGAAATTGGCTTTTAGGGTTCCTTTTCTGCTACAATAAAAAGTAAGTTTATAATCTGAAAGGGGATTCAACATGTTGCACAGTACACGCAAATCGGCATGGCGCAGAAGCGCGCTGCTCGTTATCTCGGCGGTGCTCGTCATGACGATGCTCGCGGCATGCGGTAGTGATAAAGATGAGCCTAAAAGTGGTAATGGGAAATCAGCTCATTCTTTAACATTTAAGGACGTAAGTGAAGGAGAAGTTGTCGCTACGTATAAGGATGGCAAGGTAACGAAGTCTGAGTTCGACAAATACCTTACAATCTTCGGAATTTCACAGCCTACTTACGAGCAAGTTATTGCAATGCCACAATTTCAGCAAATGATTCTTGAGCAATATGTTTCTTACAAGGTTCTTGGCAGCAAAGCTTCTGAGAAATCGTTGAAGAAAGCAAGTGAAGAGGTAGACAAACAGCTTAAGGAATACACAGAAGGTTTGAAAACGAACACAGAGCTTGCAGCTAAAGTTGCTGAGAAAAAAGTGACTACCGATGATATCGCTACGTTCCTAATGCTCACTTCTGCTGTAGTTGTTCATATGAATGATCAAGTAACGGACGCAGATATTACAAAATCCTTCGATACAATGAAGGCTGATTTTGCAGTTTCTACAGTCCGTCATATTCTAGTAGGTACAACTGAAACAAATCAACAAACTGGTGAGAAAAAAGAGCTTCGTAAAGAAGACGTAGCACTTGCTCGCGCAAAAGAAGTAAAAGCGAAGCTTGATGCAGGCGGTGACTGGAATGCTCTTGCTAAAGAATATTCCGATGACCCAGGTTCTAAGGAAAAAGGCGGACTTTATGAGAAAGCTGAAGGTAAGAATTGGGTAGAGCCGTTCAAAAAAGCAGTAGTTGAACAAAAAGTTGGCGTTGTTGGCGAGCCAGTGAAAACTGACTTTGGCTACCATGTCATAAAAGTTGAAAAACGTGAAGATCCTGTGTACAAAAAATTGTCTGATGAAAATAAGGAAATTGTGAAGAGCGCAGCAGCGTACACTTACATGGAGAAATTCATGAAAGATGAAATGCCGAAGCAAGAACTAAAAATTACACTTCCTGAAGTAGCTCCAACCGAAGGTGCCGAGGGTACCGAAGTTAAACCTAGTGAAGTTCCTGCAAAGTAAAAACAAAGCAGGTATAGCTTAGTGAAAAATGGACAAGACCGTTTTGCCAGCAAAGGTTTGCTGGTGAGGCGGTCTTGTTTGTTTCGGATTGTGTTTGGGAAGTGTATATAAGGGGTAAAGCGGAATGAATTGACTGGATTGGATTCGTGCATAAGAAACTGGGAGCGGATGAATACTATGGTCAGATTCAAATTCTTCATCGAAGGATCTTATCTCATCGTTACCAGATCAGGGTGCGTGACCCCATTATAGTGACATAATGCTGCGAAGATATCTGGTAAGGGATTACAACAGCCGCGTAAGACGCGGCCACACATCTTGGGAAAAGCGTCGAGGGTATCGTGCCATCTCGCCATATACTCAATGATGTTTCTCATACAGGCAAAATCCAGTCGGTTCAAAATCCTCTAGGAAAGTGGGGCAACAAGAAATGAAAGCAACTGGAATAGTACGTCGCATCGATGATCTCGGTCGTGTGGTGATTCCGAAGGAGATCCGCCGTACATTGCGGATTCGTGAAGGAGACCCGTTGGAAATATTCGTAGACCGTGATGGCGAAGTTATTTTGAAAAAATACTCTCCAATTGGAGAGTTGGGTGACTTTGCAAAAGAATATGCGGAATCGTTGTTTGAAAGCACTGGTCATATTACGTTGATAACGGATCGTGACACCATTATTACGGTAGCGGGGGCTTCCAAAAAAGAGCTGTTGGACAAGTCCGTTGGGTCTACATTGGAATCCTGTATGGATAACCGTAAAACGGTAGCGGAAGTTAATGGCGGTACTTTTGAAATTGTGAAGGATGTTCAGGAGCCATATACTTCATTTGTCATAGCGCCAATCATCGCAGGCGGTGATCCAATCGGAACGGTTGTGCTACTAAGCAAAGAAGATTCCGTTAAGATGGGTCAGATGGAGACGAAGATGGCAGAAACAGCTGCTGGCTTCTTAGCGAAGCAGATGGAACAGTAGCGAACATAGTGTCCATAACGGCTAGGAATACGATCATAGCCATTGTTCATTAGATCGCAGTCAACAGGAAAACTGTTCTCACATATGGTTGGTTATAATAGCTTCTCCTTCCCGATATAAGCTCGGGCTGGGGAAGCTTTTTTTCTATCCGCCTCAAATTACGGTATAATTATTAATCATGGGATATTTGGGGAGCAGGGGAATGAATAATGAGCCGTAATTCTGTGGGCAAGCAACCGATGCGGCTGTTGAAGAACGGTGTCATGGTTATGGCCGGCGCTGCACTTCTATCGAAGCTAATCGGTGCGCTGCAGAAAATACCACTACAAAATTTAGCGGGGGATCGGGTATTCGGTATTTATAATGCAGTGTATCCGTTTTACCAGCTTATAGCGGTGCTGGCTACGGCGGGTTTGCCGACAGCAGTATCCATTATAATAGCGCAAAAACTGCGTGACGGGGGATCGGCGGATGAAGTGCGTCCCGCATTGATTGCAGCGATGATGCTGCTAGGAGCAACAGGGATACTTTCCTTTTGGTTCATGTGGTCGAGTGCGGAAATAACGGCTGCATGGATAGGGGACAAGTCTACCGCTGCTGCAATTCGTATGTTGTCGCTTGCGCTGCTAATTGTGCCATTCGCTGCTGTTCTTCGTGGTTATATGCAAGGAAGAAGGCGTATGGGCCTTTCAGCAGCATCACAAGTGGTAGAGCAGCTCATAAGGGTGGCCGTTATGCTGCTTGTACTGAAACTAGGTATGATAGCAGGTTGGAGCGAATCCACCCTTGCTGCAGGTGTTATGAGCGGCGCTGCTGCGGGAGCTCTTGCTTCGTTGCTGTTGCTCGTATTGTTAGGTTGGCGAATGAAGGAAGCTCGGGAACGGCTTGCCTCATTTGTTCCTCGTCAATTGTTTCGAGAGATGAGAGTGCTCATCATACTGGCTGTCCCGGCTACACTTGCAGCACTTGTTATTCCGGCAATTGGCGTAGTGGACGCATTTATGGTGCCTCGATTATTGCGAGAAAGTGGGTTAGGTGAAGCGGGTGCTATGACGATGTTCGGTATTTATAGCCGTGCTCAGCCGCTGGTGCAGTTGATTGTGATGGTAGCTGGTGCGGCTGCTGCCGCTCTAGTGCCTGGGTTGGTCGCTGCCAGATCGAGAAACGACCATAATACGCTTGGACTGCGTATGTCGCTTCTAGTTCGATTGGCTTGGACTGTAGGTGCAGCAGCAGCGGTTGGGCTTGTTCTGCTTGCGGATCCGCTTAATCGCATGCTTTACATGGATGCGAAGGGAACGGCCACCTTCGCGCTAATTGGCTGCACAGCACTAGCCGGCTGTGCTAATGCTGTATTCGCCCCCGCGCTGCAAGCGCTCGGCTCAGCGAGGGTACCGATCGCGCTGCTATTACTCGCAGCGCTGCTAAAAGGCGCGCTTAACGCCGCACTAGTGCCCTCCCTCGGCATCGAGGGAGCTGCACTCTCCGGCGTTATCGCGCTAAGCGCCGCCGCGCTGCTCGGAGCGGCGGCAATCCGCCATGCGACTGCGGGGCTCTGCCCGCCGCATGTGCGGACTGGCCGGCTGGCGGGCATTGGCCCCGCCGCCGGAGCAATTGTCGCGCTGGCGGTTATGGCCAGCGCGGTGTTGCTCACCGAGCGCGCGGTAGACGTCGTGCTCGGGTATTCGCTGTCGCCGCGGGCGACGGCGACAGCGCTTGCGCTGACGGGCGCAGCCGTCGGCGCCATTGTCTTTGCCGTCGCGGCTTTGCGCGTCGGTATTGTCAGCGCGCAGGAATGGCGCGCGCTGCCGGGCGGTGAGGCGCTTGCGAGGCGGCTTCGCAGCTTGCGACTTATTCCGCCTAGCGAGCATTAAAGATTTTGGAGGAGGCAATCCCTATGGCTAATCAATCTATCGTTATCGTCGGTCTTGGTTCCGGTGATCCCGATCAAATAACGCTTGGAGTATGGCGGAGACTACAGTCGGCAAAGCGCATTTTTGCTCGCACAGAAAAACATCCGGTTATGTCCTTGCTGCAAGAGCATGAAATAAGCTATTCAACATTTGATCATTTGTATGAACAGCATGAATCTTTTCCTGAGGTTTATGAAGCAATAGCAAGTACGCTTCTAGAAGCAGCATGTGAAAGTGTGTCTAATGGAACGGATGACGGGGATCATACGATCTTGTATGCTGTACCAGGCCATCCAATGGTTGCGGAACGGACGGTTCAATTGTTGCGCGAACGCTGTGAAGCTGCAGGGATAGACTTGCAAATCGTGGGTGGTGAAAGTTTCCTAGATGCAGCTTTCACAAGCCTCGGCATCGATCCAATTGAAGGCTTTGCGCTACTCGATGCGTCGGAACTTCAAACTTCGCAGCTGCAGCCAGGGTTGCATATGTTGATTGGTCAGGTTTATGATGTCTTTACTGCATCTGATGTGAAGTTAGCATTGATGGAGCGTTATCCTGAGGATTACGAGGTCGTTATCGGCCATGCACTTGGGGTTAAAGGTGAGGAACAAGTGATTCGTGTTCCTATCTATGAGCTTGATCGGGATCAAAGCTACGGGAATCTGTCGGTTATTTATATACCGCGTTCAGAAGATCCTTCACTTAGAAACCGAACGTTTGATCGCTTGCATGAGATTGTAGCTACTCTACGCAGTCCTGAAGGCTGTCCTTGGGATCAAGAACAGACTCATAGCTCTATTCGCAAAAACTTCATTGAGGAGCTCTACGAGGCGCTTGAGGCTCTTGATAACGATGATCCGGTTGGTATGCAAGAAGAATTCGGAGATGTTATCCTTCAAGTTATGCTTCATAGCCAGATGGAAGAGGAGATGGGATCATTCTCCGTCTACGATGTTATCCAGACATTGAACGAAAAGTTGATTTTCCGTCATCCCCATGTTTTTGGTGATCAACGTGCGGGAGACGCTCATGAGGCCTTAAACAATTGGGAAAGCATGAAAGCTGAAGAGAAGCGGCTTAATGGAACGGATGCTGCTCGCAAGTCAGAGCTAGATGGTATTCCGCCAGATCTGCCGGCTCTCATGAAAGCTTACAAGCTACAGAAGAAAGCGGCTAAGGTTGGATTTGATTGGGATGAACTTGAGCCTATGCTGGCTAAGATTGAAGAGGAGCTTCAAGAGCTCCGAGAGGCAATCGCATCAGAGGATGCAGAGAAGCAAGCCGATGAGCTTGGTGATCTGCTGTTTGCAGTTGTGAATGCATCACGTTTTATCCATGCCGATCCGGAAGAAGCTCTTTCTCGTACGAATCGAAAGTTTAAGAGCCGATTTCAATATATTGAAGAGCAACTTCGTATAAATGGCAAAACTTTTGACCAAACTGATTTACTAGAAATGGATCGTTGGTGGGATGATGCAAAACGGTTAACGTAATTAACTTTTCGCCACAATTCGCCGAAATTCCGCACTATTCCCAAAAAAATTTACAGTATGAAGCAGGATTTTGTACGTAAGAGCAGAATAAGTAATCTTCGTAAGAGCATATTTTGCCAATGGGTAAGTCGCTTTAGCGGCAGCCACAAATAACCGACATCTATTAGGAGGATATTCAAATGAACAAAACAGATTTGATCAACAATATTGCAGAAAAGAGCGGTTTGACTAAACGCGACGTAGAAGCGGTACTTAACGGCTTTCTAGGTGAAGTTACTGAAGCTCTTGCAGGCGGCGACAAAGTACAATTGATCGGTTTCGGAACTTTCGAAACTCGTAAACGTTCTGGCCGTATCGGTCGTAACCCACAAACGGGTAAAGAAATCACGATTCCTGAATCCAAAGTTCCTGCATTCAAAGCAGGCAACAAGCTTAAAGAAGCGATCAAGTAATTCATGCGCTTAGATAAATTTCTCAAGGTATCACGACTTATCAAACGCCGCACTGTCGCAAAGGATGTATCCGAGCAAGGGCGAGTATGGATTAACGGCCGCGAAGCGAAAGCAAGCAGCGCCGTCAAAGTCGGCGACGAGCTTCAAATCCAATTTGGTCAGAAGATCGTTACGGTCCGGGTAGAGAGACTTTCGGAGTCAACTCGCAAGGATGAAGCTGGCGAGCTATATACCTTGGTGAAAGAAGAACAGCGACCTCGCGAGACCGGTCTCGATTGGGAGCAGAAATAATAGCATTCAAATAGAAGGGCTGTCTCGAGGTCGCATAGACCTCGCGAGACGGTCCTTTTTGTGTTCCTTAATAGATAAGAGAAGACGAGTTCTAAATCTTGCAGAGTCCCCATAAGTTAATAGAGAAATTAACGTGACGGGGGACGAGTCTATGGTTGAACAGGGTAAGGGGCAGAAGGGTCAGCAAGATGTGAAGCTGATTAATCGGAAGCTTCTAGAGCTGACGGGAGTTGTCAACGTAGAGAGCTTTGACAGTGAAGAGTTTCTGCTAGATACGGAGCTTGGATTTCTGACTGTTACAGGGCAGAATTTGCATATTAAGCATCTTAGCCTGGAACAGGGACTAGTCGCAATTGAAGGATTAGTACATTCTCTCGCCTATTTAGATGGAGCGGCCGCGGGCAAATCCAAGGGACTGTTCGGAAAGCTGTTTAAGTGACCTTAAGCATACAATGGTTTACGGTGGCGGTTATGATGTTGTCGGGTCTTGGCATGGGCGTAGTGTTCGATAGTTATCGCGTAGTATCGAACGAGCTCCGATTTCCACGCTGGTGGTTGCCTTTGCTTGATATCATCTATTGGATGGCTGCGGCTGTAGTCGTCTTTCGGGTGTTGTATGCCAGCAACAATGGCGAGGTGCGGGCATACGTTTTCCTTGGACTAGCTGTTGGTGTCATTGTCTATTACTGGCTGCTCAGCAAGCCGATAGTCGTACTCGTAAAGTGGCTGATTCTAGCAATCGGTACTTTGATTACTTTTATATTGCGATTATTCGATATTATTATTGTGAAGCCTATCCTTTTGCTCTACAAAATAGTGAAGGTTATTTTAGGATTTGGGACTGCACTCACTATTTTCCTCCTAAAAATTGTGGTACAATTGGTTCGTCCTTTATGGCTGCTGCTATTCTGGTTGCTAAGGCCTATAACCCGTCCACTTGGACGATGGCTCGCACCCTATTGGAATCGAATGCGATTCGAGGAGCGATTAGGAAAACTGGTGTCTGCTTTTGCGAGAGGGTGGAACCGATGGTTTAGGAGGGAAAAGCATTAATGGCTACTGCGACTGCGAAGAAATCAAAAGATCGCTCACCGGCGAAGCGAAGGTACAGAATATGGATGACGTTTATCGTCTTATTCATGGGCTGGGCTACGTATACGTTATTTGGGCAGATGCAACAGCAGAAGACGACTAATGCCAAGCTCACAACCATTGAAAGTGGACTTGAAGCATCTAAATTAGAGACTGAAGCATTGAAGCGAGAGGTCGAACGATTGAACGATCCAGAATATATATCACAACTGGCTACCAAGGAGCAAGGAATGGTCAAACAGGGTGAACAACAGATATTCAGTAAATAATAGGGCGACGATTCGGGTGAACGTCTGTTGACCTTGATTCGACGATTCGGTTATAATCACGATAGAAGCAGAGCGATACTTGCGAGGCAGAATTGATTATTCATTAATAAATGCTGCTTATGATGTAAGTTTTGTTTAAAAGACAAGACTTATGCTTACGAAGTAAGTTTTGTTTTTAAAACAATGGCTTATGTTTAGTAAGTTTTGTTTTTAAAGACAATACCAAATGCTTACGAAGTAAGTTTTGTTCAAAACTTAGCTCAAATTGAGCAAGTTGTGTTTCCACAAAACTTTCGAGAGAGGAACATTTTATTTTATGGCAATTGAAGTGGGCGCCAAGTTAGAAGGAAAAGTGACGGGCATCACGCATTTTGGGGCATTTGTCGACTTGTCGGGAGGTGTCACAGGTCTAGTTCACATTTCAGAGATTGCCGATAATTACGTCAAGGACGTAAAGGATCACTTGAAGATTGAAGACGTTGTTAAAGTCAAAGTGATCAATGTGGACAAAGACGGAAAGATTGGGCTTTCTATTAAGCAAGCTGTTGACCGGCCTGAGGGCCAACAACCGCCGCAGCAACGTGAGCGTACAAGCGGTGGAAGTGGAGGACCAGGCGGAGGTAGCGGCGGTGGAGAACGTTTCAACCGAGGCGGCCAAGACCGTGGTGGCGGACGTCCCTTCAACAAGCAATCGGCTGGCAGACCGGCATACGGTAAACCGTCATTCGAGGATAAAATGTCTCGATTCTTGAAAGATAGCGAAGAGCGTATTTCTTCCCTTAAGAAGAATACGGAAGGCAAACGCGGTGGACGCGGAGCTAAGCGAGATTAATCGATAATGACTATTTCATAGATCAAGCAGAGCCCCAGCGGCTCTGCTTTTTTTGTCTTTTCTAGAAGTTTGTTAAGCGATTATTGCAAAATAGTGGACTCATTCGCCCCTCTGATGCGCTTTTGCCGACGGTGAAGGGCGTAATACTCGGCAATTACTCATTCCATGTCGATGGAAAGGAATGGAAAGTCGGTTTGGCGAATATACCTAACCCGAATAAATAGTTTTCTCCTATCCTCCTGCATTACCGACAGGTTATCGTATAGATTCGCTAAGCTATTGTAAACGGTTTCTGTTTTTTTTGTTGAATGAACTAGTGCCAATGAAAGCTTGCTGCTGTGGTCAAACTGGCTCTGGGCTTGGGATTGTAGGTTACCTGACATTGAATGCGACGCATTATCTTTTTGTCGGAAAAAACTTTTTGACATCTTCCTTTAACTGACAAATTTTATAAAGACAACCTCCTATAATGGGGAACACAATACATTCGGATTGGTGGTGTCTGTTAGTGAAGAAAGAAAGCGTATTAGGAATTCCGTCATTCAAGAAGGCTGGTTTGTTGCAGGGAGCAATTAATAAAGGGAAAGAGTGGAGGGCATTTAAAGGGTTGATCAGTGTTTTATTAGCGAAGAAATGGACGATTCTTCTTGTTGGTATTGCATTCCTGCTCGGACGAGCTGTTATATTGGAGTCGCTGATGCCGTTTGCTGCAGCCTACTTTGCTGTTATTTACTTTATGCGGCGTGATATTCACGCGTGGGTTGCTGTATCTCTTGTTGCCGGCAGCTGGCTTGCCGCAGATCCTGCTCCTATGTGGATTGCAATGGAGATTGCAGTATTATTTCTCATTATGAAGGGGCTGGAGGCATATGAGAAGGCGGAGTTATCAACTGCACCTATTCTTGTCTTTACGGCAACGTTACTCGTCCAGCTGTTCAGTGTATTTATTGGGGACACCCTTAGTTGGTATAGCTTTATGCTTGTTGTTGTTGAAGCAGCGCTTGCGTTTGTACTGACGCTCGTCTTTATTCACGCGATACCGGTCCTCACAATGACGAAGAAGTCCGCTACACTAAAGCATGAAGAAATTATTTGTGTCATGATACTGCTTGCGTCAGTAATGACGGGCGCTGTTGGTTGGGTCGTCTACGGAATGTCAGCGGAGCATGTTATGTCACGGTTCCTGCTGTTGCTGTTCGCAATGGCAGGTGGAGCACCATTAGGTGCATCGGTTGGTGTAGTCGCGGGACTTATACTCAGCTTGGCGGACTTTAGCGCTATTGTTCAAATGAGTATGCTCGCTTTCGCTGGATTACTAGCGGGACTACTGCGTGATGGAGGGAAGATGGCAGCTGCGTTTGGATTGCTGCTCGGAACATCTATTCTCTCTATTTATATAGGAACCGGTGCGGATGTGATGAGTTCCACATGGGAATCTGTTGCAGCTGCTGTTCTCCTAATGCTGACACCTCGCGGTATCATTCGTACGATAGCTCGTTATGTGCCAGGAACGAACGAGCATGTAAAGTCACAGCATGAATATGCTAAGCGGGTAAGAGAGGTGACGGCAGGCCGTGTTGTTCAGTTTTCTGACGTGTTCCGTCAATTATCCCGCAGTTTTGGTCAATTGAATGAAAATGTGACCGAATTGAAGCGTGAAGAAGAAGTAGGTCACTTTATGAATGCTGTAGCTGAACGGAGCTGTGCAAGCTGCCATCGTCAGAAATCATGCTGGGAGGATAAGTTTTATCACACACATAAGATGATGACCGAAATGATGACTTCGATAGAGGACAATCGGGTTCCGGGCACTAAGGAACAGCCGAGAACATGGACCTCTCATTGCGTAAAGTCGTCTCAGGTGCTTACAATTATGCGTCATCAGTACGAGTTGTATCAAAATAATATGCATTGGAAGAAACAAATATTCGATTCTCGTCAGCTTGTCGCTGATCAATTATTTGGTGTATCGCAGGTTATGGAGGACCTGTCTAAGGAGATTAAGCGGGAAGGTCAGACACTGCATTTGCAAGAAGAACAAATCCGGGAGGCGGTTGAAGGCTTAGGTTTATCCATACAGGGTGTTGATATTGTTAATTTGGAGGAGGGAAATGTAGAGATAGAAGTGTATCATTCGTTCGGAAGGGGCTTCGATGAATGCCGCAAAATTATTGCGCCGCTGCTTAGCGATATTTTGGGTGAACATATTGCAGTGAAGGCTGAACAAGCGCCGGCTAAGCATGGTGAACCGTCTATGGTTATCTTCGGATCAGCGAAGCAATATGAGGTGGAGACCGGAGTAGCTGGTGCGGCGAAGGGAGGAGAGCTCTTGTCGGGGGATAGCTTTAGCTTAGTGGAGCTTGGAAATGGTAAGTTTGCTGTAGCGATTAGCGATGGGATGGGTAACGGTGAGCGAGCACGACAGGAAAGCAGCGCCGCACTTTCGATTCTACAACAACTGCTACAGTCTGGAATGGACGAAAAACTAGCAGTGAAGTCGGTTAACTCTGTACTGCTGCTTCGCTCTGCAGAGGAGATGTACGCAACAGTAGATTTGGCTATCGTAGATTTGTATACGGCTCATACGACATTTATGAAGATTGGCTCTACGCCAAGCTTTATTAAACGGGGCAAAGAGGTCATTCCAATCTCAGCTAATAACCTGCCAATCGGTATTATTCAAGATATTGACGTTGATTTTATTTCTATGCAGATGCAGCCTGGCGATACACTTGTTATGATGAGTGACGGTATTTATGACGCACCAGGTCATGCTGTTAATAAAGAACTGTGGATGAAGCGCATTATTAGCGAGCTTGGTACAGATGACCCGCAGGAGATGGCAGATGCGCTGCTTGAAACAGTTGTGCGTTATCATGAGGGCGACATTGTCGATGATATGACCGTGTTAGTCGCACGCATTGACAAACATTTGCCGGAATGGGCTTCCTTCCGCTGGCCGGGTATTACAAAAATGGAGAGACCAAGGACGGTGAGTTAGAGAGGGTATGCTACTAGATCATGAAAAGAAGTGTTGGGCGAAAATAAACCACAACACGACAAAATATCGTGTTGTGGTATGTTCCACGTGTAACTTATTGACGAACAAATGACTGAATTTGCGCTAAAATTTAATGTTAACTCTTTAATTGTTGCATTGCGGCTATTGAGAAGGGAGCTTATTTTGTTTTACTTATAATAACCTGATGCAGTAACTAAAATTTGCGTGAAGTAGAGATACCGTTTTTCATACTGTTGATTTTCTAGACTCATTTCTAGGAAGCGTTCAGAATGTAAGTCTTCTTCAGTTATAACACTAGGTCTCCAAAGGCAAATATTTAGCTCATTAAAAATATAAGAATAACCTAATTCAGGATTATTACGATCATAAGGTGATAATTTATCTAATTTTGCTACGAGCTCGTCAGCTTTGGTTCTAAATACGTCAATTCCATTGTATAAACAAACGATTCCATCTTCTGTATAGTTATTTTCCAACGCAATGAAGGACAATCTGTCCTCAGAATCGTATTCAAAATGGGCAAATACACAGTTAAATAAGCTTGGACTGTGCATACGATCGGTTCTGCGTTCTTTAGAGTTGAGTTTTACAATTGCATCAACTTCTGATTTGCACATACCTATCTTGATTGGTCCAACCCCTACATTTGGTGTAATAATAAATGGTTCGAACGGTAGTTCTATTTCATAAGTTGTTTCCTCAATGGGCGGGACATGTGCTACATCTGGAATAAAGTTTGTGGTATTGGCAATCAGTAATTCTTCGAGGTTAATTACACCATTTTCTATTGAATGACCTGCATCTTCTATATATTGAATCAGTTCGGGATGATTATGAATATCTTCTCCACTAATCTCCTCAAATGTGGAGGAGGCGGAATAACGAACAATGTAATGAGACTTTATTTGTGGTGGGGCAGATTCATTACTGAGACCATATTTGGCTATTAATTCGGCTTTTACTTCGTCGGCAAGAGGTTGGTATTCAACTTTTGTTTGTTCATGCTTTGGTAATAACTGATTATTAATCTGGATAGTTGTCGAGTGGTCTAAATCAGATCGTACTTGTGATTGTTCATTTTTATTTAAACGACTATCAAAATAACCTGATACACCCACCGCTACAGTAGAGAAGTACAATCTGCGTGTTTCATCCTCTAGCTTCTTAGGACTTAGTCCCGAATCTACTGAGACTAATTTCTCTTCCGTTAAGTGATTCTCGCAACAGAGCCATAAGTTTAAATCTGGGAATATAAATGTTGATTCCAATAAAGTTTCAATACGATTATAAGAGTATGTTTTTTCTATTTCTGCTATAAACTCATCGGACTTGTTCCTAAATACATCGATACCATCGTACAAACAGATGATTTCATCGTAGAAACTCATATTTGTAATTTCAGTAAATGTTAAGAAACTTGCGGTATCATATTCAAAATGGGTAAATAAGTTTTCATATATGTTTCCACCTAAGTGATGGTGCGGGATAAGATCTTTAGAGTTGAGTTCCATGATTTCCTCTACTTCAATCTTGCTCATACCTAACTTAAACGGTCCAATACCTACGTTTGGTGTAATAATAATTGGCGCCATGAAGGGACTCCTTTAAAGGGAATTATTTACTATTCGATCATATCAAAACTGCATGAATGGCTACTCTCATTGTTTATTTTGAGCGTTCAAAAAAATATTTTTGAATTCACAGAATTTTGTGGAGGAATTTTCTATTATATAAAGAATTTATGTAAATAAGAAATTAATAATGGTAGTAATGACATAACATCGTTAGGAAAAAAGGCAAATTCGCTCGAAAGACGGAGACGCAAAGTCACAGGTCTAACATATCGGAAGTATATCGATATTATGACGGCTGGACCACTCGAAAGGATGTTTTTTTGTGCCTAAAAAGGGAAAGACGTCAAGGGGTTCATCTCAACGAAGATACAGGGATCATAATGGCAGTTATGAATTAATAAATAGGGTGATGAAAAAGGAGCTAAGGACACTGATGTTAACTATAGGACCGAAAAGCACTCCATTTAGGTATATTAAAACAGGATTCATCCTACTATTAGCACTTATGATTGTTACTTCGTATCTTCCGAGTGCAGTATTTTCGAGCAGCTCTGGAAGGGTTTATTATGTTGCCAATTCGGGCGATGATGCGAACCTTGGAACAATTGATGCACCTTGGCGCACGATACAAAAGGCAGCAGACACACTAACCGGTGGTGACACTGTGTATGTTCGAGGCGGTATTTATGAAGAGTTTGTTTCAATTTCTTCTTCTGGCTCAGAGCCTACAGGCTTTATTACATTCCAAGCATTTCCGGGCGAACAGCCCATTGTGGATGGCAGTAAGTTGTCGATTTCTAATGGCGAAAGTGCACTTATCCGCATACGCAATTCAAACTATATCGTTATAGAAGGATTTGAAGTACGTAACCTCTCGTCATCAAGTAGCTCGGAATATCCAGCTGGTATTAGAGTGGATCAAGGTGGGTCTAATATTCATCTGCTTAATAATAATATTCATCAGATTAAAAATTTGTCTCCTGATGGGAACGCTCATGGTATTCATATATACGGAAATACACATCTTCCGCTAACAAATATTAAGGTAGGCGGAAATGAGATTCATCACCTTATTCTTGGTTCCAGTGAGTCGCTTACGGTGAGCGGCAACGTTGACGGATTTTCAGTAGAAAATAATACTGTGCATGACAATAACAACATCGGTATAGATATTGCGGGATTCTATGGTGCTTGTTCAACACCATGCATTGATCAAGCTAGAAACGGTATGGTCAGCGGCAATGTAGTCTATAATATCGATTCATCGGTCAATTCTGCTTATGATGATGGATTTAATAGTGCTCCGGGCATATATGCAGACGGGTCTAATAATGTTGTTATTGAACGTAATCATGTGTACAACAATGATTTCGGAATATCCATTGCAAGTGAGGTCGAAGGGAAAACAACGAGCAACATTACTGTGCAGAGCAACTATATTCATCATAACGATGGCGCTGGTATTATTATGGGTGGATCGGAGGCGTCAAACGGCGGTGCCACAAATAACTTTATTATGAATAATACTTTAATTAAAAATGATACCCTGGGGCAAGGATTTGGTGAAATTGCGCTGCAAGAAAATAACTTCAATAACTCGATTATAAATAATATTTTGTATAGCCTGCCTGGAAATCAACTGTTTAGTAAGTACAACTCAAGCGGCAGCAATAATAAAATTGATTATAACTTATATTACAGAATGGATGGGAAGGATAAAAGCTATTGGGAGTGGGAGGGTCAATCATACTCTAAGTTGGAAGACTTTAGGGCGGCAACGAGTTTTGATGCTCATTCGATTTTCGCTGATCCCAAGCTAGCCGATACTCAAAATGGATCTATCCTACTTAATGATAATTCGCCAGCTATTGATAGAGGTATAGATAATGATGCAATGTATGATTTCTTCGGGTCGTCGCGCAAGCAAGGGGCTGCAGTGGACATCGGAGCATCGGAGTTTAATGGATCATTGAGTGCCACAACACCTCCACCGATACCAACAGAAGTATCACCAGTAACACCGACACCACCGATACCGACAGAAGTATCACCAGTAACACCGACACCACCAATACCAACAGCAGTACCACCAATAACACCGACACCACCGATACCGACAGAAGTACCACCAGTAACACCGACACCACCGATACCGACAGAAGTATCACCAGTAACACCGATACCAACAATTGCACCTACACCACCAACTGGAAGATTCATTATTGACGGTAATTTTACCGATTGGAATGACGTTGATGAATTGACTACAGGCACCTCGAATGTGAAGGCAATAAAAGCTTTAATAACAGATGATGCGTTAAATATTTTAGTTACCGGTCATTTGCTCGGGGAGAAGGGGCAGCTTTATATAAATACAGATGGGAATAGCAAAACAGGTTTTCAAGCACGATATTGGAGTGGAGCGGGAGCAGATTATTTACTGGAGAATGGAATTCTCTACTCTTATAGCGGTAAAGGTGGAACGAATTGGGGTTGGAAGGAAATTCGTTCATACAAGAAATTAGGTAATTTTATTGCAACATCTACAGTAGTCGAAGCTTCCATTTCTTTAGCTGATCTCGGAGGTGTACAGTCGGGAACTGTAGAGCTAGGGTATGTTTGGAAAGATTCGCATGAAAATAGGCTCCCGATGGGTAAAAACCTTCTTCCTGCTCAAGATGAGGAAACTACGGGCCCACATCCTGGTGAGAAACCTATCATCGAAATTGATGGCGAAGAAAGAGATTGGGTTCATGTGGCAAGCTTAAGCTCTAGCATGTCTAACCCTAAAGTAATGCGTGTTACGAATGATGCAGAGTATTTGTATATTCTTATTGAAGGCAGCAAGCTTACTTCTAAAGTTCAACTGTACTTTGATACAGATCAAGATGAACAAACCGGATATAAAACATCCAAATGGGATTCGACGGGAGCAGAATATTTGATCGAGAACGGTCGATTGTATTCCTATACGGGCAAAGGTTCAAACTGGTCTTGGAGGGATAAAAGTAATCTGAAACAGAATAAAGCTTATGCTGGAGGAGATTCGATAATCGAGATGGCGATTCCTCTTTCAATACTAGATTTGAATACTGGTGAAATAGTGAAGCTAGGAGTTATGATTGATGATAATAAAAAGAAACAACTGCCACTTGGCGGCGAACTAGCAGGTTATACGTTGGTTAAATAAAAAACAGGACAAAAGTCGCAGTTAAAGAGCTGCCATTGCTAAAGACAATAACTCGTCATTATGACGGTTATTGTTCAAGGTAATGGTAGTTTTTTTATTTTCTAAAGATATGCAGGTATATTAATCAATCAAATTATGTCGGATTATATCAAAAGCTGAATTGTTCAGTAAATTTTTAGTTTCATATATTATGATGTAAAAGTGTAATAACTAGCCCTATTTTACTATAAATTTCTAAGTTGAATAAAATATAGAACCATTCTATAGGCTTAAATGAGAGGAGTAGATATAGTTTGAAAGTACTAATAACGGGCGGCTACGGATTTATTGGCTCACATGTAGCGGATCGGTTTCAGAAGGAGGGCTATGATGTATTCATTATCGATAATATGTCTTCTGGAAGAAAAGAAAATATTTCCTTCAAACACAAGTCATATGCACTTGATGTGGAGAATTCGAAATGTGAAGAAGTTTTCCGAGCGAACAAATTCGACGTCATCATTCATTTGGCTGCACAAGTAAGTGTTACGGCATCAATTTCTAATCCTAGATTAGATTCGGAATCTAATGTTCTAGGGCTCGTAAATATGCTCAATTTGTCCAAAAAGTACAACGTAAAAAAATTCATTTATGCTTCATCGGCTGCCGTATATGGAATGAAGGCTGAGCTGCCTATTGTTGAAAGTGCGGATTGTTCCCCTATTTCGCCATATGGCATTAGTAAGTGGGTAGGGGAGTCGTATAGTCAGAAGTGGCAGCAATTATATGGGCTTGAAACGATCGGATTTCGGTTTTCAAATGTGTACGGTCCCCGTCAAGATGCGCTTGGTGAAGGCGGCGTAATCTCTATATTTATGAATCGTTTGTTGAATGAACAGTCATTAATTATCCACGGGGATGGCAATCAAACACGTGATTTTATTTATGTTGAGGATGTAGCGGATGCAATCTATCGTTCTTCGTACTCCCAATTATGTGGTGTATATAACTTATCTACCAATACGGAGTGCACGGTCAATGAAGTTGTGGAGGTAATGGGTACTTTTCAACAACTTAAGCCAATTGCTTTTTCCGATAAACGTTCAGGTGATATTGACCGATCTTCGTTAAGTAATGAAAAAATTAAACGCGACCTTGATTGGTCTCCAATGTATTCGATCGAAGAAGGACTTAAACGTACGTATGCTTATTTTTCAACACATAGATCCCAACAGGAATCGGCAGCAGCAACTTCCAATGGGCCATCAACTTTACGTTTAGCATTAAGAAGGGTCATGCCATACGGGGAAAATATGTTGGCATTTGCTTTGACAGCCTGGTTAACGATTGGTCAGCAATATGCTTCCTATGGAGTCATTGATATCAAGTTATTCTACATTACGATTATGGGTATTTTGTACGGTAATCGACAATCCATATTAGCTGTCATCATGTCAATCGGGCTATTCGTGTATCAAAAGCTCGATGATGGACGTGAATTTATTTCATTGCTTTATGATACAGATGTCTTTTTCCAAATTGCGATTTATTTGTTTATTGGACTTGTTGTTGGCTATTCAATCGAACGGAAAAATGCGCAGATCCAAGATAATGAACAGAAGAACGAGGAACTTGAGAGCAAATATGACTTTCTTAGCAGTGTCTATCAAGAAGTTCGTGAAGTTAAGGACGAGCTGCAACTGCGTATTTTAAATTCAGGAGACAGCTACGGCAAAATATATTCGATAACGAAAGAGCTTGAAAGTCTTGAGCCGGAAAATATTTTCACATCAACTGTCCATGTTGTGAAGTCTGTTATGTCTGTTCCAAATGTTTCGATATATACGGTAAGTCGCAGTGGAAGCTATTTACGCTTAGTAGCGCAATCCTCCAACAATACTAATCAAATGGCTAAATCGCTCAAAGTAGATGAGCATCCTTATCTTACATTGGTTATGTCAGAGGGCAAAATGTATGTAAACAAGCAATTGGCTGAAGGCATTCCATTAATGTGTGCGCCAATCTATTACAGGAATGAAATTGCTGCGGTAGTAGCGATCGATGGCTTGTCGTTCGAGAAGTTTTCTTTATATCATCAAAATTTGTTTAAGATAACTGTTGATCTAGTATCCTCAGCATTGTCCAAGGCATTTGCCTATATAGAGGCAACGGAAGGACAACGGTATGTAGACGGCACGCCAATTTTGCAAAGAGAAGCGTTCGAAACGGTATTATCATCAAAAAAACAGGCGTGGGAGAAAAATCAAACGCCATATTTGCTGCTAAAAGGCAATGCTCGCAACATTAGTTTGGAGGAAATCGGCAATAAAATTTCAAACATGCTGCGGGAAACTGATTATACGGGGCTCGACATCGATCAAAATATTATGGTTCTTTTGTCCAATACAAATAAAGAGGATGCAAGTCATGTGCTGGGCAGATTTGCGCAGAGGGGAATCACATTAAGCGTGGTTCAAGAGGGCATATAACATGGTGGCATGGTTGTTTGGCATCTATGTGTTTCTATCAGCAAGTTTGCTTGCGTTGCGATATGGTCGGTCCATTTCTGATTGGTTGCTCAAGCTTGTTATTGTGACCATATTTCCCATTGTAGGATGGTTGTTTCCGATATTTTGGCCAAGAAAATTCTATGTTCATGCAGGAGAGGAATTTCACGATTACATTATGAAGCAACAAGAAGAACATAAAGTACGACATGTAGGTATTTATTCGATGCTTGAGGCAGAAAAAGAACTTAATGTTATTCCAATTGAAGATGCCCTTGTAGTAAGTGAACATCATACAAGACGCAGGGTCATGATAGATGTATTGAAGCAGGATTCTATTCATTACCTAGAAATATTGCAAACTGCTGTCAGCAATGAGGATACAGAAACATCCCATTATGCGGTGAGTGCCATTATGGAAGTAAAGCGCAAGCTGCTTATTGCAATTCAAGATCTGTCTGTTCAGTACGAAAGCCAAAAACATGAGCCATATATGGTACAAACCTATGCTGAGGTATTGAAGGGATTTCTTCGCAGCGGATTTCTTGATGAAAGAACGATAACCAAATATCAATATACATATTTAACTGTTTTGGAGCAGTTCATAACGCTGTCGGATCAATCGGAATGGGCATATCGGGATAAGATAGAGACAGAGCTCGCTTTAGGGTTATACGGAATAGCCGAAGCAACTAGTAGAAGCTATTTGGAGCAGTTTCCACATAGTGAAGAGACGTATCTGTGCCTATTAAAGGTATATTTTGAGACGAGATCAGTCTCGAAGCTTCGACACACATTAGAACAATTGAAGCAATCTCCGATAAAACTGTCGAATCAAGCATTGACGTTGGTCCGATTCTGGTCGGAGGGAGCTTAACATGAAGAGGGATGTAAAGTTTAGGAGAAACGTCTACATCATTATGGTGGCTATTTTGGCACTTGCTATCCTTATTCAGATTGCGAGATCACAGTTTGTACTTCAGTTTAACCATAATGGAGAGTGGCTGGAGGAGCGTCAGATTCTATTGGAACAAAGAAATAAAGGCATTAAACCTGTGACATCACTAAATGTGAACGATGTGTATTGCGTAGTATTTGATTCCAGTGATGAGGCAAGTGTAGAGACAAAAAATCAAGCTATTCAGACGTTAGAATATATGAAGCTTGCTGTTCAGGTAGTCGATTTAGTTGAGAATAAGATTGATTATAGAAGCTGCACTAATGCTTTGCTAACTACGGGGAAACTTGATCTGATGGGTGATCGATTAAGTTTGGAAACGTTCGTACATGACGGAGGATCAGTGTTTTTGATGAGTAAAGTCGAGAATGATGGCAATTTCCATCAACTCTATCGCAAGCTCGGAATTATTGCATTTGAATATGATAATGTGACGAATGGTATTCATCTTACTTCCAATGTTTTAATCGCTGAGAAGGGATTAAAAACGGGAGAAGACTTTATTTTTAACGTTTCTTTGAACGTGGAGCTTGATGATGAAACGGAGCTTTTGGCAGAAAGTTTAGAGGGAATTCCGTTAATGTGGAAGCGCGAATACGGATCGGGACAGTTCATCGTCTTTAATGGAGATATGCTGAAAGTTAAAGGGAATAGAGGGCTTATTGCAGGGGCTGTCGGTTTATTGCAAGAGGATACAATCTACCCTATCTTTAACTCGAAAATTTTCTTTATTGATGACTTCCCTGCACCAATAAAAAAGGGAATAGAGCCGACTATTTATCGTAAGTATGGAATGGATATTCCAACGTTCTACCATAAGATATGGTGGCCGGATATGCTCAAAGTGGCTAATCGCTACTCTGTAAAATATACAGCGGCAGTCATTCAATCTTATACAGATCAAGTAACTCCTCCATTTCTTGCTCCCATTGATGAGGAGCGCCATAATCTCATTGCATACGGCCGCGAAGTACTTAAGAGTGGTGGTGAGATTGGGCTGCATGGCTACAATCATCAATCGCTTCAGACGAATAAAAAAACGGCCAATTATTTAGGTTACAAAATATGGGGCGGTAAGCCTTTTATGGAGCAATCTATACGTGAAGCGGTTAGTTATTTAGGCAGTGCATTCCCTAACTATTCCGTTATGTCGTATGTACCCCCTTCTAATGTTCTCGGGCCAGACGGTCGTGAAGCTTTGAAAGCGGCTTGGCCTAATTTGACCGTAATATCTTCCCTTTACGATACAGATTATAGCAATATGTCTTACGTTCAAGAGTTTGAAGTGGCGGATGACGGCATTATTGAGATGCCAAGAATATCATCGGGATATTTTGAGATTCCACATTATAGATGGATTGAAGCTAATGCGATGACATCTGTAGGTGTATTTTCCCACTTTATTCACCCAGATGATCTATTAGAGGAATCGAGAAGCCACAACAAGCCATGGGACGAGCTATACAAAGAATTTGAAGCTATGTTAGAAAGACTGGATAAAAGTTATCCGTGGCTTAGAAACCAGACATCTACTGAGGCAGCGCTGGACATGGCCAAAACGCTAAATGCTCAAGTGACTATTACAAAACAAAATGATGCGTTTAGTGGCGAGGTTACTAATTATGAATCACCATTATTTTATATTTTACGATCGGAACGTAAAATTACGAAGCAAGACAACTGTACGGTCAAAAAAGTGGATGAAAATGTATATTTGGTAACTGTAACTGACTCCAAATTTACAATTGGATTGGGCGGGTGAACAATGAGAATTTGTATAGTTGCAGAGGGGTCATATCCTTACATAACTGGCGGCGTATCGAGCTGGATACATAATATTATCGCTCAGATGCCAGAACATGAATTTATTATTTATTCAATTGGTGCTCAGAGCAAACAGGCTGGGAAATTTAAATATCAGCTTCCAGTAAATGTTGTTGAAGTTAAAGAAACATTTTTGGATAGCTATCTAGATGAGGAGGGTAAGTGGGGGAGTCGGTTCCGACTTTCTTCGCTACAAAAGCAGAATTTGCAGGCTTTGCTGGGTAGCGGCGAAGACGTTAATTGGAATAATCTCTTTAAATTACTTAGAAGTTCAAACTTTCAAAATGCAGCTGACTTCCTTTCGAGTAAAGACTTTTTCGACATTTTAGAAGAAATTTGCAGCAAGAAATATAAGTTAATTCCGTTCACTGAGATGTTTTGGACCGTTCGCTCTATGATCCTCCCATTATTTCTTACTATACGAAATGATATTCCTGAAGCGGATGTCTATCACAGTGTCTCCACTGGGTATGCGGGAGTTGTAGGTGCTCTTGCAAAACATTTATACAACAAACCATTAATATTGACGGAGCATGGCATTTATTCACGGGAGCGGGAAGAAGAAATCATTAAAGCTGATTGGGTTAAAGGCTATTTCAAAGATATGTGGATTGAATACTTTTATAAGCTCTCCAGTTGTGCCTATCAAGAATCCGATCAGATTATTACATTATTTAATAGAAACAAAGAAATTCAAGTTGAGCTGGGTTGCGATATCAACAAGATCAAGGTTATCCCTAACGGCGTGCACAGCGCAGAATACGTCAACATAGAAACAGTTAATAAAAATGATACTGTCATTCGTATTGGTGCTATTGTACGTGTAGTTCCTATTAAGGACATTAAGACGATGTTGCAGAGCTTTGCGCTTATAAAACGTGAAATACCACAAGCTGAATTCTGCATTATGGGTCCTTATGAAGAGGACGAGCAGTACTATGAGGAATGTTTGCAATTAGTAGAAACATTGTCGTTAGAGGATGTAACTTTCACGGGTTCTATTCAGGTGAAAGAGTATTTGGGCCGGATGGATCTATTAATGCTGACAAGTATCAGTGAAGGACAACCACTTGCGATATTGGAAGGTATGGCGAGTTCTAAGCCATTCGTGTCTACGAATGTTGGAAGCTGTAAGGAACTGCTTGAAGGGATAGAAGATGGTATTGGTCCCGCTGGGTTGATCGCACCAGTCATGCATTACGAAAAACTTGCACTGGCAGCCATTCAACTATGTAAAGATCAACAATTGCGAATGGAGATGGGGCGTAATGCTTTTCTTCGCGTTCAGAAGTATTATCGCCAAAAGGATGTTATTGAAAGCTATCGCGCATTGTATCAATCGTTAGGAGGTGGACAGCAATGGCGGGAATCGGCTTCGAGTTAAGAAAGCTATTTCGAGAGCAAGGACTCATTAATAATGTTAAAGCATATGCTTATTCTTCACTGACAACCGTTGGGCCAATGATCTTATGTATGTTTCTAATCATTGCACTACAACGAATTATGAATAATTACAGTGACAGTTATATTGAATGGGAGCTTTATATTGCAACCGTATCCTATTGTTTCGTATTTTCAATTATTTGCACAAGCGGGATATCCATTGTATTGACCAGATATGTCGCTGATATGATTTATGAAAAGAAATACGATCGACTGATGTCATCCTTTTATGGGGCACTTGTTATCATGCTGCCTCTCTGTGCCATTGTTGCATGGATATTCATTAAGGAAGTCGATGCTGATATAAGCTATAAGTTTGCTGCTTATTTATTTTTTATGGAGCTCATTGTCATTTGGCTGCAGGGTGTGTTTCTATCTGCACTCAAAGATTATATTCGAATCGTACGTGGATTCATTATAGGAACATCAGCTGCACTCGTTAGTGGATGGCTATTATTTTTATTAACCGATCTTAAGGCAACATCAGCAGCATTGTTTGGTATTGATATTGGCTTTTTTATAATCGCAGTATTATCCTTCCACCATTTTGAACAAAAGTTTCCGAGAGCAAATCGTCACTATTTATTTTCGTTTGTTACATACTTCAAAAAATTCAGCTCGTTATTTTTCGCAGGCTGTTTTGTTTATTCTGGCGTTTACTTACACAACTTCGTTTATTGGCTTGGTCCTGATGGAGTGCTGGTAGCGAATCGCTTTTTAGTAATGCCTTATTATGATTTACCTGTGTTTTTTGCTTTTTTATCAGTTATGCCTACACTCGTCACATTTGTAGTATTCGTTGAAACGGCGTTTTATGAAAAGTTTCGCACCTATTATTTGCACATTATTAATGGGGGTACGATTCAGGATATCCGAACAGCAAAGAAAAATATGCAAAATACGTTAGTAAAGCAAATTAGCCTCCTAATGGAGGTTCAACTAATGTTTACGGTTATGGCTATTGCGCTTGGAATTAAGTTTCTTCCAAAGATCGGTTTTACGATGGCCCAGCTTGATTTGTATAACCTACTAGTTCTTTCTTATTTTCTCTTTATTACTATGTTTGTTCTTATTCATGTTCTTATGTATTTTGATGATCGCAAAGGTGTCGTCGCTATCGGTGGATTATTTGTCCTATTAAACATAGTGTTTTCTTATTGGATGATGATGCTTAATTATGACGGACTTGGTATGTTTATTGCTTCATTTATTTCGCTCGGGGTTGTTATAGCTCGATTGCTGTATGTGCTTCGCAATATAGACTACTTTACGTTCTGTTCACAACCACTTAGTCAAAGTAAACAAACGAAGGGCAAATCTTTTTTCACTAAACCAGGAACAGTTGTATCGGTAATTCTGCTTATGACGCTTGTGTTATCAGCTTGTACGGAGACGACTACTAGTAGTTCCAATACGGCTAACATAAAAGAAGTGAAAAACGCACCTCAATTATCAACAACGACTCCATCAACAAAGCTAGTTGAAGACAAGAGATTATATGAACGGGATGATAATGCTTCATTAAAGACCCTGTATGTAACGATACTGCCAAGTAGCAAGGAGGCGAATAGCCCATTAAATTGGTATGGGCTAAATCGTTTACCAAGCCGGGAAGATGAAAGCAAGCTAGGTGTTATTGTACAAGAAGGGTTAAGTGATGGTGTGGGGCCTAAGCAAGGTTATTTTGGCTATGGAACGGATCAAGCAAATGCAACTATAACGATACGAGGTAGAACAGCTTGGACGTTGCCGCAGAAGTCATATCGGATCAAGCTTAACGATGAAGCAGGCTTATGGATGGATCAAAGTACTTTGAATTTGAATAAACATATGCTCGATTTAACTCGGATCAGAAATAAACTAAGCTTTGACTTATTTGAAACGATCCCTAATATGACAAGCTTGCGAACCCAATTTGTACATATGTATGTGAAGGACTTATCAGAAGGCAACAGTAAAGCAGCTTTCGAGGATTACGGGTTATACACCCATGTAGAGCAGCCTAACAAAAGATTTATGAAAACACATATGCTCGATCCGAATGGTTATTTATATAAGGTAACGTTTTTTGAATATAGACGATATCCTGAACTCATCAAATCACATGATGATCCTACTTACGACAAGGATGCTTTTCAAACGATATTAGAGATTAAAGGTAGAGAAGAGCACGATAAGCTTATACGCATGCTTGATGATGTTAACAATATGCGCTTATCGATAAAAGATGTGATGGAGAAGCACTTTGATTTAGATAATTTTTTAACATGGACAGCCTCAAATATACTAATGGACAATATGGACACGGATGCAAACAATTTTTATTTGTATTCCCCATTGAATTCGGATAAATGGTACATATTGCCTTGGGACTACGATGGTGGTTGGGAGCTGCAGCGTCGGAAATCTAGTATTCGTAGTTTCCAAAATGGAATTAGCAACTATTGGGATTCCGTTCTGCATAATCGATATTTCAGAAACCCAGAACATGTGGAGCAGCTAAAAGCGAAAGTAAAAGAACTAAGTGCTAGCATTAACGAAGAAAAAATTTCGG
This sequence comes from Paenibacillus sp. L3-i20, assembly GCF_022180385.2. Taxonomy (GTDB): domain Bacteria; phylum Bacillota; class Bacilli; order Paenibacillales; family Paenibacillaceae; genus Pristimantibacillus. The sequence goes on along the minus strand of NZ_BQME02000001.1, from coordinate 1,575,618 downwards.
AATTAATCAAACAGTATGAGAAGACGGTAGAACCATTCTTATATAGAGATCCGGACATTCGATTCCTGCCGAATTTGAATACGCAATTTCAAAATGAATTGCAAGTGTTAAGAGAAACACCAAAACGCGGCATGGAAAGATTTTTAGCGGATCTTGAAAATCCAAAACCATTTTATCAACATGATGTTGTTCAAGAAAAAGGAAAAACAATATTAAGTTGGGGACTCTCTTATGATATCCAGGGAGATGATATCGTTTATGACGTAATTTTGGCGAGAGATCCACAACTTCAGAACCTTGTCAAAACAGAAACAAATGTAAAGATGAATAAATTAGAAGTGGAAGGGCTTAAGTCAGGAATTTATTATTGGAGGGTTGTTGCACGAGACAGCCACGGCAACGAGCAAGGTTCATTTAACTACTATCTTGATGTTGAAGATGAAGTTCATTCCAGCATAAGAGAATTAGAGGTGCAATAAATTGGGATTTCAAGGCAGGAAATTTAGAACGGAGCATAAATACTACTTGCACATACATGATTACATGTCCTTGCATCATCGGGTATCTTCCATGCTAATGATGGATCGACATTCTATTAGCAGTGAAGGGTATTGTATTCGAAGCTTGTACTTTGACGGTCCAAATGACAATGCTTTGCACGATAAGAACAATGGCGTATTTATAAGGGAGAAGTATCGTATCCGCACGTATAACGGAAACGATTCTGTAATCTCTGTGGAGCGCAAGAGCAAGTTTGGGGAGTTTGTTTGCAAGGAATCTGCACGTATCAGTAGAGAAGAATATGATGCTATTGTGCAAGGTGATTATAGGTGCTTGGCATATAAGGACTCTCTATTACTTAGGGAGTTCCACTCCGCGCTCGAGCATCGCGGTTTCCGGCCGACGGCCATTGTAGATTACTTACGTGCAGCGTATATTTACGAGTTTGGTAACGTTAGAATAACGTTCGACAAAAAGCTGTCCTCTGGCACCAATACGTTCGATTTGTTTGATCCTAGCTTGGTGCTGGAGGAGGCCATCCCTTCTCCACAGACTATATTAGAAGTGAAATATGATACATTCCTACCCAATCATGTACGAAATATTGTGAGGCCGGATAATCATATTCGTTCTTCTATATCCAAATATGTTATTTGTCGTGAAGTTAACTTGAAACATTATAAAGAATAGAAGGTTTGAGGTGAGATCATGGGAGACACAACTAATTTTCGGGATATTATTAAACAAAGCGTTCTTCATCTTGAGGCATTTCGCAGCGTTTCGTATGTAGATATGATTCTAGGATTATTTAGTTCGTTTATTATAGGGATGTTTATCTATTGGATCTATCGCAAGACATTTCGTGGTGTCGTATACAGCTATAACTATAATGTATCGTTCGTCCTAATGACGATGATAACCGCCCTTATTATTATGACAATTAGTACGAACATCGTTCTTTCGCTTGGTATGGTCGGAGCACTAAGTATTGTGCGGTTTAGAACAGCGGTAAAGGACCCTCTCGATATCGTTTATATGTTCTGGGCAATTTCAGCGGGAATTGCTAGTGGAGCGAAGATGTATCCACTAGCTCTTGGCGGTTCTATTATTATTGGTTTGACGCTAGCGTGGCTATCAAGACGCAAGCTGAAGGAGCAAGCCTATCTCCTAATCGTACGTCATACAGATACAGCCAGTGATGAGCTGCGTGTGCAATTGCGTAAGTTAAATAGTAAGTTGAAGTCCAAGACAGTACGTAAAGATTTCACTGAACTAACGGTTGAGATTATGCTGCGTGACGACAATACAGCATTTGTTCAGACCATTAGCGAAATTGACGGTGTGCATGATGCATCGCTCATTAACTATTCAGGGGACTATGCGCAATAACATAGTTAGTCAAATTGAATATGCACAAACATTAAGATCTTAGCTGATTCTACGGAGTTCAGTGAAGGTCTTTTCTTTTTTGTAGAAAAAGACGGATAGGAAGCTAATTGATGCAATCAGGATTTGTCGACCTCTCAGCTTAAAACAGGGATGCTCCAATGAGCATCCCTGTAAATTATCTAACTTCGGAATATAATACTATCGAAGATCTTTCGCTAATTTTATTCCTTAATCGTTTTATCCCACGCCTCTACAAGACGTTCACGGTTTTTGCCTGCCCAATCAAGATCATAGTCGATTAGCTTCGTATCTTTGAATGGAACTGCTTCCTCAGGCATCTTTGCATCCGGATTCGTCAAGAACTGGAACGAGCCATGTTGTTGACCAATTTCTTGAACTTCTTTTGTTAGTGCCCAATCAACGAAAATTTGAGCTGCTTTCATCTCTGGTCCACCTTTGATGATAGAGACAGCCCCAACTTCAAAGCCAGTACCGTCAGTTGGGGTAGATAGCTCGACGTTTGCAAAGCCTTCCTTCTGTAGACGAATCCCGTTATGGATAAATGTGATGCCGATTGCGGCTTCACCAAGTGCTGCTGACTTAGCAGGAGCTGATCCGGATTTTGTGTATTGTTTAATTTGTTTATCTAGCTGCTTCATATACGCAAGACCTGCTTCTTCGCCTCTAAGTTTAATTAATGTATACAGCAGGGCGTAAGCAGTTCCTGATGAACCAGGGTTAGCTACAATAATTTGTCCTTTAAATTCTGGTTTAAGAAGGTCATCCCATGATTTCGGTATTTCTACGTTGCGCTCCTTCAAGTAACGGCCGTCAACGACAAAGCCGAGGTAACCTTGGTAAATACCTGTCCAATAACCTTCATCATCCTTGAAGTTAGGTGCGATGTTTTCTGCGTTTTTGGATTTGTACGGCTCTAGCAAGTTTTCTTCCTTCGCTGCAATCATGGAGTCGGCAGGGCCGCCATACCATACGCTTGCTTTCGGATTGTCCTTTTCTGCGCGTATACGACCTAAGATCTCACCGCCACTCATCCGGACGAATTCTACTTTTATGCCAGTGTCCTTCTCGAATTGCTTCGCAATTTGCAAAGCTTGTTCTTCGACTACCCCGATATACATCGTTAAACTTTTCGGCGTATCGTCGGCGGCACTCTTCTTGCCTCCACAGCCTGTCAGCAGGAGTGACGTGACTAATGTTACTGCGATTACCGCTTTAAACGTTGACCATCCCTTCATCTTGAACCCTCCTTATCGTTTAACTACATGCAGTGATTCTTCTGGGAATTCCAGATAGGCCATGTTCCCAACTTCATAAATCTTATGGCTTAGAGGGTCCATAACGGTAATCTGCAGCAATTGGCCACCGAAATTGACCTCGTATTCCTGATATTGACCCATAAATACACTTTTTGTAACGGAAGCAACATGTGTCGAACGCTCTGTGAATCGAATAGACTCGGGGCGTAGCACGATGCTCACGGTATCACCAACGACAACGTCCTCAATTGCCTTTGTATTAAATATGCTAGCTGCAGTTTTGACCTGAAATGTATTCCCCTGATGAGAGATGACAGTGCCTTCTAAGAAGGTGGCCGTACCAATGAAGTCAGCGACAAACTTTGTACGTGGCTTCTGATAAATTTCTTGTGCCGTACCGATCTGCTCGACATGTCCTTTGTTCATGACTATAATTTTGTCGCTCATGCTCAGTGCCTCGCCTTGGTCATGTGTAACGTAGACGGCCGTAATACCGATCATCTTCTGAATACGGCGAATTTCATCGCGCATCAAGAGGCGAAGTTTCGCGTCTAGGTTGGATAAAGGCTCATCGAAGAGCAGTACGCTTGGCTCCATTACAAGTGCGCGAGCGAGTGCGACACGTTGCTGCTGACCGCCTGACAATTGATTTGGCATACGGAATGTATGCTCACCAAGATTCATAACGCTCAGTACTTCATCTACTTTGATTGCGATTTGCGACTTCGTCATCTTCTTTAACTTGAGTCCATAAGCGACATTGTCGAATACGTTCAAGTGAGGAAATAGGGCGTATGATTGAAACACCATCGTACAATCCCTTTTATTAGGGGGCAAGTCGTTGATAGGGTCATCTCCGAACAATATAGTGCCTTCCGTAATTTCCTCGAATCCAGCGATCATGCGTAGCATTGTCGTTTTACCACAGCCGGATGGACCGAGCAAAGTAGCGAACTCACCCTCATTAATAGTTAAGTTAACGTCTGCAACGGCATGTACCGTTTTTTTGTTCTGGTCCTCAAATGTTTTGGTAACACCCTGTAATGTAACTGATTTGAAGCTCATATGTCGCCCTCCAACCCTTCGTTTTGGCTAGTTTCAATTACATCGATATGTCCTTTTTCTTCACTCCGAGTAGAGCGATCAAACGATATAGGAAGAAGATGACGATATATACGATAATGACAAGGATGGTAGAGAATGCAGAAGCTGCACCAAACTTACCAGATTCCACTTGATCCAAAATAGAAATCGTAAGCAGCTTGTACTTAGCTGATATTAAGAAAATAATAGCGCTCATCGATGTCATACTTTTAATGAAGGAATAGACGAGACCACCGAAAAATGCCGTTTTGATCAAGGGCAGTGTCACGCTTGTGAACACTTTGAATGAGTTAGCGCCAAGGTTCATTGCAGCTTCTTCGATACTTGGATCAATTTGACGTAAGGAGTTTTGTCCTGCTTTGATCCCTACGGGCAAGCTTCGTGAAACGAAGGCGATTACTAGAATCGCTGCTGTACCGGTAAGGGCAAGTGGAGCAGAGTTAAAAGCTAGAACAAATCCGATTCCGATAACCGTTCCGGGAACACCAATGCTTAACATCGTCGTGAAGTCGATAAACGTTTTACCGAAAAACTTCTTCCGAACGAGCAAGTATGCGATAATCATACCCAGTACCCCAGTAATTGGCATTGCTATTAATGATAAAACTGTTGTGTCTAACAAAGCTTTTTTGCCTATCTCGAAGGCATAAATATAGTGATCAAATGTAAAGCTGTAGTCGATACCCCAGAGCTTAACGAACGAGCCGAGCGGGATAAGAGCGTACAGTAGAAGTACGATTGTAGAGATGCTTAAACAAAAGATTGAAATTGGCAGGGCAATATGACGCTCGCCGATCAATACGCGATCACGAGATGACTTGCCCGTCACCGTGATAAATGTTTTTTTCTCCAAATAGTATTTAGAGATGATGAACAAGATGATAGAGATATCGAGCAGGATAACAGCCATCGCTGCTGCACCTTGCATATCGTAGTTGCCGATTGCCTGTAAGTAAATTTGTGTAGCGAGCGTTGTGTAGTCACCGCCGATTGTAATCGGATTACCGAAATCGGCAATCGACTTGATGAAGACAAGCAGGAAAGCGTTGGAGATGGCTGGCTTCACAAGAGGTAATGTTACTTTGGAGAACGTATTCCAGCGAGATGCTCCAAGGTTACGTGCTGCTTCCTCAATAGAAGGGTCAATGGATCTCATAACACCATTAAGTAGTAGATAGGCTATTGGGAAGAAAGATAACGTTTGAACGAAGATCAAACCCTTTAATCCGTAAATGTTAGCGCTATCAATTCCAAGCAAGTCATGAGAGATTAATCCGCGACTGCCAAAGAGGAGTATGGTAGAGAGCGCAACTGCGAATGGCGGCGAAATAATCGGAAGCATTGCAATGAGATTGAACAGCTTCTTACCGGGAAGACGGATATAAGCACCGGCGTAAGCAAACATAAATCCAATCAATGTTGCAAGCACACCTACAATTGTAGCCAGTAGCAGCGTGTTTGTAATTGCTGTGAAGTTGGACGTAGAAGTGAAAGCACTTACGTAAGCTTTTAAAGTAAATGATCCATCCGAAGCGATAAAACTTTGCTTTAATACTTCGATTAAAGGCAAAACGACGAATATGAACAACGAAACAATGACGAAGATAATCGTTGCGAGAAGAATAGGATCTCTAGCAAGCTTCTTTAGAGGGTTGGTGCGCACCGTTTTGGGCGGCGATTGTCCACTTGGTGTAGCAATTTGATTCAAGATGATCCTCCCCTTTCTGGATGATAATTTCATTATAGGAGTGGCATTGACAGTTCCACAATTACCCATTGGTTCACTTTTATTCATATTGGATTGTGAAATAATGTGGTGAAATACCTATCTTGTTCGTGCTGTGTGCACCTATTAAAATAGGTATAAACATACATGTGGAAGTGTTGAAATGATAACCATTCAGATTAATGTGAAATCCCGGCTACATGCTAGATTATGTGTGATCGTCTCCAAGCGGGCCGAGAACTATCGCTCTCGTATGCGTCTTTCTTATGATGGAAAGAGTGCTGAGTTAAGGAGTACAATATCCCTTATGCTGCTTGGCGTTCAGGCTGGTTCGAGGGTTCAACTCGATGTACAGGGGGCAGACGAAGTATTGGCAGCAGCCGACTTACTACAGCTTTTAGAAGGTTTAACAGACGGAGGGCTTGGAGGCTAATATGATCAATTTCCGTTGTATCGAGATTCTGAAAATCATTATTTCTCAAGACCCAGTAAAGCCGGGCGAACTTGCAGTAACGTTTAATGTCACCTATCGGACGATCCTGTCTGATTTAAATACGATTGATGCATTTCTAAAGGAACATTGGTTTAGTCCGCTAATCCGCAGCAAGACAAAGGGATTGCTTCATACACTATCGGCTGGTGATTGTGAACGGCTATCTGATCTCATTCGCTCCTTGCAACCGTATGACTACTTCATGTCCAAGGACGAACGAAAGATGAGAATTGTTCTTCAATTATTTAAGACGGACAATCCAATTACACTAGAGAAGTTAGCAGAAATACTAATGGTCAGCCGCACCACGATTGTGAAAGATTTGAGCAGTGTGGAAGAATGGCTGCTTCAGAAGCAAATGAAATTAGTGAAAAAAACAAATAGAGGTATTTATGTAGAGGGTGAGGAGCGTTTCAAGCGAAGAGCTGTAATGGAACTGCTGCTGGCAGATGCCAACAAAGACAATATTGCAAAACTTGTGAAGGACTTTTCACTTACACTCAGCGAGCTTAATCCTGAAATCGCTTCCATGATTGGTGATTTATTCGATGCGAAGAAGGTTGAATTTCTTAAGATGGCTGTACACCAATTAGAGAAGCAGCTTGATATTGTGTTTACGGATATTTCTTTTTCTACCCTTATTATTCATATTGGCGTTACGATTGAACGTCTTAAGACGGGTAATATCGGAGATTATGTCGTGCCTGATGAAGCTAGATTACAAAAGCTGCGTGAGTTCGACGTTGTACGTGAGATGTGTGATCATATTGCGGCCTACTTCGACATTGCATTTCCTGAGCCGGAAGTTGTAAACATGATGTTATATATCCTTTGTACAAGCATTCATAAGGATGCAAGACAGGAGCAGTCAGCAGCTAGCCTAAGGCCGATCGAAGTGATCTGTCATGATCTTATTTTGCAGGTGGAACTTAGCTTAGGTTATAAATTCGGCGGTTTCGAAAAGCTGTTCAACGATCTGCTGCTTCATCTCATACCGACGATACATCGTGTTCAATTTGATATGCAGCTTGCAGACCCATTTGCTGCTGATATACAAAAGAAGTACATGAATTTGTTCACTTGTGTAAAAAGGGCTTGCTTATCGATCGACAGTTTCACGGGGAAGACAATTATTGATGAGGAGATTGCATACATTACGCTTCATTTCTGCGCAGCTGTAGAACGTCAAATGAACAATCAGCTGCACAAAATACGAGTAGTTACCGTCTGCTCATCAGGTATAGGTACAGCACGAATTTTGGAGTCACGACTTCGGAGTCAGTTTCCTAATCTTGAAATTGTAGAGACGTTATCTTATCAAGCATTTCTACAGCGTACGATGCTCGATATCGATTTAATTGTATCTACTATTTATCTCGATCAGACACCGATTCCTTATTTGCAAGTAAACCCGTTATTAACCGAGGAGGATTGTGCCAACCTTAATGCGCTGCTAGACAGCAAAGGTTCGTCTCCCTCCGATCAGCGGCTCAAATATGAAGGGGTTATGGAAATTATTGCTCGGCATTGTCTCATCACAGACGAGAAGGGGCTAAGAGACGAGCTTCAGACACTTTTCCAGTTGCAGCCGGAAATAGAGTCTGTTCCTACCGTGAAGGATGCCCCAGTTCAAGAAATCGTAGAGTCGACCCCAAGTCTTGGTGAATTGCTAACCTCCTCAACAGTTAAGCTGCAGGCGACTTATTCTGATTGGAGAAGCGCTGTTCGAGAAGGTGCAAACATGCTTTTGGCACAAAATCATATATTGCCGAGATATGTCGATGCGCTATTGAAGAGCTGTGAACGTGCAGGTCCTCTGGGACCTTATTGTGTTATATCACCAGGAATTGCAATGCCGCATGCGAAGCCGTCAGACGGCGTACTGAAAACATGTATGAGTTTGATTACATTATATAAACCGATTTCCTTTGGGCACAGCAAGTTTGATCCCGTAAGTTTAATTATTATTTTCGCATCGTCGGACGGGCATAGTCATCTTCCGGCGCTTAAGGAACTGACAGGTCTGCTGATGGACAAAGACAAGCTCGAACGTCTACTTCAGACCTACAGAACAGAAACTGCCCTCGAGTTGATTAATTCGGTAAAGGATGAGACGCCTTGAACGTATCGGTAGTATGCAGCCTGGGGCTCGGTACAAGCTTTTTGCTTCGACTCCAAACAGAGCAAATATTCAAGGCGCATGGCATTCATGCGCAGATTCAACATATAGACCTTATGACAGCCCGGTCAACGGCGAGCGATTTATATATTACGACGATCAACCACGAATTTGCACCGCTTGGGAATAAGGGTACCGTCGTTTTAATAGAAAATGTGTTGGACAGCGAGGAACTGAAGGAAAAAGTGGATTTCTATTTGAAGGAAAATGGTTATGTTTGATCAAATGGTACTTTCTTTATTTAGAGAGCCGATGTTCATTATCGCGTTGTTTGTTTTTATTGGGCTGATTACACAGCGCAAAAGTGCAAGTCAAGTGGCATCAGGTACGATCCATACGTTGATCGGATATACACTCATCCTTTTTGGGTCACAAATGATTATTGAGTCGCTGTCTATTTTTGTTTCTATGTTCCAAAATGCATTTCAACTGTTCGGTATCGTGCCAAGCAACGAGTCCATGATGGCTATATTGCAAATGGATTATAGCTTTGAGACGACAATCGTTATGTTTGTTGGGATTTTGGCTAATATTGTCGTAGCGAGAATTACACGATTTAAATATATATTTTTAAATGGTTACTATATCTTGTACATGGCATCGATGATTGCTGCTATTCTTACGATTAATGGCGCCTTTACGTTCGTAAAATTAATAAGCGGAGGGATTCTGTTAGGATTCATGCTTGCCATATTTCCAGCCATTACACAGCCATTCGTACGAAAGCTAACAGGTGATAAACCGATTGCTGTCGGTTTCTTTGGCACAGTTGGTTGTTTATTGTCAGGATATATGGGTAAGTGGCTTTTTGGAGGGGGACAGAAGAAAGTAGAGACATCAGTTGAAAGGAAACCGACTTCGAAGCGGAAGATAGGAGCACTCCCTTTCTTTTCGGATACGAATGTGGTGTTAACGTTATTTATGATGATTCTGTTCGGTGGAACAGCTTTGCTGACGAATAAGGATGTTATGGCCGATATGAGCAACGATCAGAATACACTAGTATTTGCAATAAAATATTCGATTGTGTTTGCAGCAGGTTTTTACGTGATCATAAGCGGTGTTCGCATGTTTACTGAGCAGTTATTAGTTTCCTTTAAAGGTATTAGTGACAAAATCGTGCCGAATGCTATCCCTGCTGTGGACAGTTCAGTTCTGTTTCCTATTTCGCCATCGCTCGTTGTGATCGGGTTTGTCTCAAGTTTGGTAGGGGGAATGTGCAGTGCATTTATCCAAGCCATGCTGAATATGAGCGTCGTTATTCCAGGCATTATGACACATTTCTTCGCTGGCGCAGCTAGTGCCTTCTTTGGAAGTGTGTATGGCGGGAAGAAGGGGGCGATTGTCGGAAGCTTCATGCAAGGTGTGCTTATATCTTTTTTGCCTATCTTAAGCCTTTATATATTCCAAGAGCTACATATTATACGTACCAGCTTTGCTGACTCTGACTTTGCTATTATAGGCGCTCTTTTGAAATGGTTGCTATGATATAATGATTAGTAATGAACAAATTTCAGCCAATGATAGACTTAACATGTTCAATAATATGAGAAGGAAAGGTGGCTATTCACGTAATTTGCAACTCTAGTGAGTTTATCTCTCCCAAAAAAGGAAAAGCTGATAGATAAGCTTTTCATTTCCGCGCACACGGAAAATTGGAGGGATAAGGTCATGAAGCAAATATTGTTAATTACAGACGGGTGTTCCAATGTGGGAATAAGCCCGGTAGTGGCAGCCGCACATGCGAAGTCTGAAGGCATTAATGTGAATGTGGTAGGCGTACTGGATCATGGAGATGTCGGCGAACTAGGGGCGACAGAAATTGATGAGATTGCCCGTGCTGGCGGGGGATTAAGTCGGATGGTCAACATGCGTCAGCTTTCGCATACCGTGCAGATGATGACGCGCAAGACAGTATTGCAAACGATTCAGGTTGCTGTACAAAAGGAACTGAAGCAAGTGCTTGGCAATGGTGCTATTGAGGCGCTTCCGCCAGAGAAGCGGGGCGAAGTCGTGCGTGTCATCGACGAGCTCGGTGAAACGTCGGCATTACAAGTGGCGCTGCTGATTGATGCGAGTGCCAGTATGAAGCCGAAGCTTGCAGCGGTCGAGGAAGCGATTCACGATCTGATGCTGAGCTTACAAGCTAGGCAAGGTCGCAGCGAAATTTCCGTCTTTCATTTCCCTGGATCAAAGCATGGAGATGATTGCAAGATGGATTTGGCGTGGACGAGTCATCTAAATGGTATCCAATCCATCTTCCCTAAGCTCCAAATGGGTGGGACGACACCTACAGGACCTGCTATTATGGGGGTCGTAGATTATTACCGGCAAGGTGATTACGGCAGGAAGAGCAGACATGAAACGGATGGGATGATGGGTGACTACGTCGTTTAAGTTTGAGCTTCGGCGAGGGAATATCGTCGTCGGCAAGTGGAAGCAAGGCAGATATCGCGTAGAACGTTTGCTCGGCGAAGGAGCGAATGGGAAAGTTTATTTAGTCCAGAAGGATCGAGACTGGTTCGCTATGAAGGTTGGAATTGATGCGGTCGATTTGCAGTCGGAGATTAACGTACTGAAGTCTATAGCAGGACAGAACGAACCTGGCAAAGAAGCTTTCCTCTTTGATGTTGATGATTTATACGGTCCGAACGGACGTGAATACTCCTTTTATATTATGAGATATGTGCGAGGTACGACGCTCGCAAGCTATTTGAAGGAGCAGGGATCCGAATGGTTTCCCCTTGTTGGTCTGAATCTGCTTGGTAAGTTAGCCAAGTTGCATCGGACGGGCTGGGTGTTCGGAGATTTGAAGGTGGAGAACGTTATGGTTGCTGACTACGGTCATGTCGAGCTCGTGGATTATGGCGGTGTGACTGCAATCGGTAAGAGTGTTCGCCAATTTACCGAAATTTACGACCGGGGTTACTGGAATTGTGGCTCTCGTTCAGCGGATCCAAGGTACGATTTGTTTTCCTTTAGCGTATTGTGTATTCAACTGCATGATCCAAAGCGACTTCACATGCTTTCTAAGGAGCTCTTGCCGCAGAATCGTTCGTATGCGGATCTACTGGATATCGCTAGTCATTGCCCGGGGCTTTTGCCAATCATCCCATGGCTCCAAAAAGCGCTTGCAGGTGAATTTGCAAATGCGGCCGAAGGTGCAGAATCATGGCGTCTCATGATGCATAGAAGAGAGGGCAGAAGGCCGAACGCTACACCGGTGTGGTTGAAAGGTTTTATGGCAACCTCGGGTCTACTGCTCGCAGTATCGATCTTCTGGCTACTGCGTCAAGTGCTTTAACGATGAACGCTCTACATACCTGCGAACGGAGGCAGATGGACGCGATGAATGAGCCAATACATATTGAATTAATGAAGGAAGCGACAGATAAAGGTCTATGGTCACCAGGTGATACCATCGTCGTAGCGGTATCCGGTGGAGCAGATTCTATGGCACTTCTGCATATGTTGCATACACTGGCTGTGTCGCAAGATCTGTCGCTTATTGTCGCACACGTCAATCACGGCTTTCGTGGTGAAGAGTCAGAGAACGAGCTTAATGTAGTGAAAACATACGCAGAGAGTCTAGGTATACATGCAGAAACAATCACGCTTGATCTTCCTACATACATAGAAAAAAATCGTCTAAATTTGCAAGCGGCGGCACGTGAGAAGCGGTATGAGTTTCTTCATAAGGTTGCAAAGCAGAGCGGAGCTAGCCGAATTGCGTTAGCCCATCATGGAGACGATCAGGCGGAAACGGTTATGATGCGCTTGATTAGGGGAACGGGGCTTACTGGCCTAGCTGGGATGGGGAGCAAACGAAGCGAAAAAAACATGGAACTCATAAGGCCGCTACTCCGTAAGAATAAGTTCGACCTTCTTCGCTATTGCGAAGACTATGCGATCCCATTCTGCACGGATAGCAGCAATGAAGAACGCTATTACTTCCGTAACACGATTCGTTTGGATGTACTACCGTACTTGTCACAGTTTAATCCACAGCTTTCTATGTCCTTGCAGCGACTCGCGGAAGTAGCGGGAGCTGAAGATGATTGGATGGAGCAGCAAGCAGGTGAATTATTCAATAGACTGGTTCGGATAAGACCTAATGAGTGCGTGATCAATTGTACTGATCTAGGGCAGCTCCATGTCGCTTTACAAAGGAGATTGATTAAACTAATATTAAGTTATCTTTCGCATGAAACGGAAAACTTATCCTATGGCGGGGTTGAAACGATGAGGCTGGCGGCGTCTACAAGCGCACCTGCAACATGGAAAATGAACGCCCAGGGTGGAATCCAATGCTTGCGTGAATATGATGTGATGCGATGGCTTAAGATCTCGCAGCATGAGAAGGGATTCACTCCAGATCATTATGGTTACAAGATACAAGAGGGGATGGACCGACTTGATGTCGTGCCATGCGGATGGAGCTTTCACCTACAGTGGCTGCAACCCGGACAATTCCGTAAGTCGACTACACGATTCGAAGCTTGCTTCGATACCACGTTGTTAACCTTCCCATTGCAAATACGTAATCGCAAACCAGGAGACAGAATTCATGTTTTAGGATTAAATGGTTCGAAAAAAGTGCAAGATATGTTCGTTGACGAGAAGATTGCACCATCAGAAAGGGAGCTTTATCCGTTACTATGTGACGGTGAAGGAAGATTGCTTTGGATACCGGGCATTCGGCGCTCCAATCATGCGCTTACTAGCGACTCCTCAAAGGGTATGTTGTTCATCTCAGTAAGCAACGAATAAGAAGTAAGGGTATACACATAAACATAGGTATAATGTGGGAGGATTACAACTTTGCAAAACGACATTCAGGACGTTCTATACAGCGAAGATCAGATTAGAGCAAAGGTAAGTGAATTAGGTGCTCAATTGAGCATTGACTTCGACGGGCGTAATCCGCTCGTTATTTGCGTCCTAAAAGGCGCGTTTATTTTCATGTCCGATTTAGTTAAGACAATTACAGTACCACTTGAGATCGATTTCATGGCAGTATCAAGCTACGGTGATTCAACAAAGTCCTCTGGCGTTGTCAAGATTATTAAGGATCTTGATGTATCGGTTGAAGGACGGGAAGTGCTAATCGTTGAAGATATTATCGACAGCGGTCTAACGCTGAGCTATCTTATTGATGTGCTGGAGCGCCGCAATGCGAAATCTGTAACGGTAGTAACCTTGTTTGACAAGCCTGCACGCCGTACAGTTGATCTTGAGCCGGACTACAAAGGCTTTACGCTACCGGATGAGTTTGTTGTTGGGTATGGTCTTGATTTTGCAGAGAAGTACCGCAATCTTCCTTATATCGGTATTTTGAAGCCGAGGGTTTATGAGAAATAAACGTGTCAACGCTGTACATGCGCGTCTCCAATAGGCTCTATTGTTATGGGAAGTCATGCTATGGTAAAATATCAGAAGCGTCTGAGAGGAGGTAGGGGATGAATCGGATCATCCGAAATACAGGTTTTTATTTAATTATCTTTTTGGTAACTGTAGGTATATTTCAATACATTAGCGGTCAGGGTGATAAGACTAAGCCGTTAAGATACGATGAGTTTCGTACTCAGGTCGAATCTGGTAATGTTGCTGAAATAACAGCTAGGTTTGATAAACAGTCGTATATAGTAAAAGGTAAATATAAAGTAATCCCACCAGGGCTTGAGAGTGATGCTTTTACAGTCCGGCTTAGCACTCATGCTGCTGATCAATTGGTCGAGTGGGAGAAGAAATTCGGATTTAAATTCAAATCAGAACCAATGACCGTACCTAGTTTTTGGGTAACATTCCTAACTTCCATCATTCCTTTCATCCTTCTTTTCGTACTGTTCTTCTTCTTGATGAATCAAGCTCAAGGCGGCGGCGGTAAAGTGATGAATTTCGGCAAGAGCCGCGCTCGTCTCTACAACGAGGAGAAGAAAAAAGTAACATTTGAGGATGTTGCTGGTGCAGATGAAGAGAAACAGGAACTTGTTGAGGTCGTTGACTTCCTGAAAGATCCACGCAAATTCAACCTTGTAGGAGCTCGTATTCCTAAGGGTGTATTGCTTGTAGGTCCTCCAGGTACAGGTAAAACGTTGCTTGCCCGTGCAGTTGCTGGTGAAGCAGGCGTTCCTTTCTTTAGTATTTCAGGTTCTGATTTCGTGGAGATGTTCGTCGGTGTCGGCGCATCCCGTGTACGTGACCTATTCGAAAATGCGAAGAAAAATGCACCATGTATTATTTTCATCGATGAGATTGATGCAGTAGGTCGTCAACGTGGCGCTGGACTTGGCGGCGGACATGATGAGCGTGAGCAGACACTTAACCAATTGCTTGTTGAGATGGATGGTTTCGGTGCGAACGAAGGTATTATCATTGTCGCAGCAACGAACCGTGCAGACATATTGGACCCTGCACTTTTACGTCCAGGCCGTTTTGACCGTCAAATTACGGTTGACCGTCCAGATGTGAAGGGCCGCGAAGCTGTACTGAAAGTACATTCACGCAACAAACCGTTTGTGGATGACGTCAAACTTGACATTATCGCGAAGCGTACGACAGGATTCAGCGGTGCAGATTTGGAAAACCTACTTAATGAGGCGGCACTTCTAGCTGCAAGACGCAACAAGAAAGAAATTAATATGAAAGATATCGATGATGCAATCGACCGCGTAATCGTCGGCACGGAGAAGAAAAGCCGTGTTATCAGCGATCGCGAGAAGCGCATTGTCGCTTATCACGAAGCAGGACATACGATCGCAGGCTTCTTCTTAGAGCATGCTGATTTGGTTCATAAAGTTACGATTATTCCACGCGGACGTGCTGGCGGATACGTAATCATGCTTCCGAAAGAAGATCGTATGCTTGTAACGAAGCAAGAGTTGCTTGATAAAGTTACAGGATTACTGGCAGGTCGTGTAGCCGAAGAAATTTTCATCGGTGAAATCGGTACTGGTGCTTACAGTGATTTTAAATCAGCAACAGGCATCGTACGCAGCATGATTATGGAGTACGGTATGAGCGATAGGCTCGGTCCAATGCAGTTTGGCAGCTCGCAAGGTCAAGTGTTCCTAGGTCGTGACATTGGTCACGAACAGAACTACTCTGATGCGATTGCTTATGAGATCGACCAAGAGATGCAAACCATTATCGGCGCTTGTTATGACAGAGCGAAGAAGCTTCTTACTGAGAAGAGCAAAGAGATGCATTTGATTGCTAACACTTTGCTTACTCAAGAGACGTTGGAGATGGAGCAAATCAAATCCCTTATTGAGAATGGTACGCTAACAAGTGAAGACGGCGGATCTTCCAATGGGGAAAGTTCTTCAGCATCCCAATCAACTGCTGAGCCGATCATCGAGGAAATTGGTGACGTGAAGGTGCGTATTCAACCTCGCGACGAGGATGAAGTAAGCCCGTCAGAACCAGTTAATCCGGATAATAACTCCGAAGATCCAGATAAAAAATAATTGAATATTTACCCTACCCGTCCCGTTACTCGACAAGAGTAGCGGGACGTTTTGGTGTATTTGGAAATAGAAGTAGAATTTATAGTTTCGTGCATAAAATTTACGAGAGTGTTTTGTTGAATTTTATACCATTAGATTGACGTAAATCGTTTTGTCACTATAATGAAATAAGAACGGCTTGGTTCAGCTATATTGTAAATGTAAGCTGTTGCATGGCTCGTTGCTACAACACAAACCAGAACCGAAGGGGAGATCGACGCATGAAAAAGACACTAGGAACAATGCTCATGCTTATTATGGCCATCACTCTTGTATTGTCAGGCTGCGGAGTTGACAAGAAAGCTGAAGGCGGTAAAGACTCAAACAAAGAAGGCGCTGCTGTCGTTTCTGACGAAAGCGGAAAAGCTTTTAAAATTGGTATGGTAACTGACGTTGGTGGAGTTAATGACAAATCCTTTAACCAAAGTGCATGGGAAGCGTTGCAAAGATTGAAAGCTGAAACTAGTGCAACAACGAAATACCTTGAAAGTAAAGGCGAGGCAGATATGGAGCCTAACCTTAACCAATTTGTACGTGATGGTTACAACCTAACTTGGGGTATTGGTTTCTTGTTCACGGATGCGCTTACAAAGTTAGCTACTGAAAATCCAGATGCTAAGCTTGCAGTTATTGATGCAGAAGTAAAAGCTCCAAACGTAACTTCGGTTACTTTTGCTGAGCATGAAGGTTCATTCTTGGTTGGTGTTGTAGCTGGTCTTACGACAAAAACTGACAAAATCGGTTTTGTTGGCGGAATGAAAATTCCAGTAGTTGAGCGTTTTGCAGCTGGTTTTGTTGCAGGGGCTAAAGCTGTTAAGCCTAACATCGAAGTAAACGTTGTATACACTGGTGCATTCGATAAGCCTGACCAAGGTAAAAGTGCAGCAGCAACAATGTATAACAGCGGCATCGACATCATCTTCCACGCTTCTGGCGGAACAGGTAACGGTGTGTTTAACGAAGCAAGCGATCGTAAGAAAAACGGAGAAAACGTTTGGGTTATCGGCGTAGATAAAGACCAATCACTAGAATTCGGTCATGAAGTTACTCTTACTTCAATGGTTAAAGGCGTTGAAACAGCAGTTCATAAAATTTCCAAAGATTTGATCGATGGAAAATGGGCTGGTGGAACTACACAAGAACTAGGTCTTAAGGACAATGCAGTAGGTCTAGCAGACACTTCAACTAAAAACGTTACTCCTGAAATTTTGAAAACAGTTGAGGAATTTAAAACTAAAATTATTAACGGAGACATTACAGTTCCAACTAAATAAGTATAACTCTTTGGGAAATTGATAAAGTATTAGCTAATGATAGGTATTCCGATGAGACAAGACCGGCATCTGTCGGTCTTGTCCTGTTTTTCTAGTTGGCGCATCAAGAGTCAAAAAGTCGATCCCGGGAGATGATGAGAGCATGGATCAGAGCGGGGCAGTAGTACAACTGAAAGGTATTACAAAGCGCTTTCCAGGTTTAGTTGCAAACGATTCCATCAATTTTGAACTTAAAAAGGGCGAAGTACATGCTTTGCTTGGCGAGAATGGTGCAGGTAAGTCCACGTTAATGAATATTCTATTTGGGTTATATCAACCAGATGAAGGCGAGATATGGATTAATGGCAAGCAAACCGTCATTGACGGAGCGTCGAAGGCAATTGATCTGGGTATTGGAATGGTGCATCAGCATTTCAAGCTTGTGCAGCCATTTACAGTTGCAGAAAACATTGTACTCGGCAATGAACCGAAAAAGGGTTTAAAGATCGATTACAAGCTCGCGAATAAGAAGGTAAAGGATATTTCCGAGCGGTATGGTTTGAAAGTAGATCCGCAGGTGCGGATTCAAAATATTACGGTTGGTATGCAGCAGCGTGTAGAAATTTTGAAAACGCTGTATCGCGGTGCCGAGATCATTATTTTTGATGAACCTACAGCTGTATTGACTGTACAAGAAATAGAGGAACTTATTCAAATTATTCGTAACCTGGCAGCAGAGGGCAAGTCTATTATCATTATTACGCATAAGCTAAAAGAAGTTATGGCGCTTTCCAACAGTGTAACAGTTATTCGTCGCGGTAAAGTTGTTCGAACAGTTAAAACAAGCGAAACTAATGAGCGACAACTGGCTGAGCTAATGGTTGGACGAGATGTTAATTTCAAGGTTGAGAAGACGAAGAGTAAGCCAGGCGAGGTTATACTCGATGTAAACAACCTTCTAATGAAGGGCGATGGAGTAAAACCGGCCTTGAATGGGACATCATTCCAAATTCGTGCAGGTGAAATATTTGGTATTGCAGGCGTAGACGGTAACGGACAGAGTGAGCTCATTCATGCAATTACAGGCATGAGTAAGGTACAAGAGGGTGTAGTAAAGCTGAATGGTAAAGACATTACCAATCATTCACCTCGTGCGGTTTCGACAGCTGGTGTAGGACACGTTCCAGAAGATCGTCACAAACACGGATTAGTGCTAGATTTTTCACTAAGTGAAAATATGATTCTTGGCACGTATTTCGAGCCTCAATATGGACGTTTTGGATTAATCGACTTCAACGCAATGGATAACCTGGCTGATAAATTAGTTAAAGAATTTGATGTGCGTACATCCGGCATACAGACTCATGCTAGAGCGTTGTCAGGTGGTAATCAGCAGAAAGCTATCATTGCTCGTGAGCTTCATAAAGATCCAGATCTGCTTATTGCAGTTCAACCTACCCGTGGCTTGGATATCGGGGCAATTGAATTCGTACACAAGCGTCTAGTGGAGGCACGTAATGAAGGAAAAGCTATTTTGCTAGTATCATTTGAATTGGACGAGCTCTTTGCTCTATCGGATCGAATTGCAGTTATGTATGAAGGTAAGTTAGTAGGCGAAGTTGATGCAGATCATCGTGACGATGAGCAGTTGGGACTGCTTATGGCAGGCAATAGCTTAAACGAAGCGGACGCAAGCAAAGGAAGGAGTTAGTGGATATGGACACAATCAAAAAGATATTTAACAAATCATCCCTACTCGTTCCACTCGTATCGATCATACTGGGACTTCTAGTCGGAGCAATTGCAATGCTAGCAGGCGGGTATAACCCAATTGTAGCGTATAGCTCCCTATTCGAAAAAATTGTTGGAACCCCTTATGATATTGGCGAGACGATACGTGCAATAACCCCGCTTATTTTTACAGGTATTGCGGTTGCATTCGCATTCCGGACGGGATTATTTAATATCGGGGTAGAAGGTCAGTTCATTATGGGTATGACTGGTGCAACAATCATTGGTGTTTTATTCGAATTACCTTGGTACATTCACGGACCTCTTGCGATCTTTACAGGTGCGTTGTTCGGTGGAATATGGGCTGGAATCGTAGGTTATTTGAAGGCGAAGCGTGGTGTTAATGAGGTTATTTCCTCTATTATGCTTAACTGGACCGCACTTTATTTGGCCAATTATATTGTAGCTAAGTTTTTACTTGAAGAAGGTCAACAGAAGTCGAGACCTATTCATGAATCTGCACTTATGAATATCGATTGGCTAGTTGAAATTACCGATAAAGCAAGAATGCACTGGGGTACGCTCATCGCATTGGCTTGTGTCGCTATATTCTATATCCTTCTATGGCGTACGAAACAAGGATATGAGCTGCGTGCTGTTGGTTATAATCCGGATGCAGCGCTTTATGCGGGTATGAATGTGAATCGCACGATCATTAAATCGATGTTCATCAGCGGTGTGTTTGCTGGACTCGGCGGCGTGTTCGAAGTGCTTGGCGTATTCGGCAATCAGACTATAATGGCTGCATCATGGGGTTACGGGTTCGATGGCATCGCAGTAGCATTGCTAGGCGGTAATACACCGATTGGCGTATTCCTTGCAGCTGTTCTATTTGGTGGTTTGGGCTACGGTTCGGCAGGTATGAGCTTTGGTGCAGGCGTTCCATCAGAAATCGTTCGAATTGTTATAGGTTCAGTAATCTTCTTCGTTGCAGCGCATGGAATCGTGAAGTTTATTATTAAGCCGTTCATGATAAAACGCTCTAACAAGCGGAAGGAGGCGGCGTAATATGGGTTTCGAAACAATCGGAGAATTAATTAATACGACGCTCGTGTTTGCTACAGCGCTTATCTTTGCCGCCCTAGGCGGAATGTTCTCAGAACGTTCAGGTGTTGTTAACATTGGTCTTGAAGGTCTTATGGTATCAGGCGCATTCGCGGCAGCTGTTGCTACTGATTATGCTGCACAAGCAGGAATGGGTGCTGGCTCTCCTTGGATGGGGTTGCTAGCCGCTGCAGTGTATGGTGTGTTGTTCTCGTTATTGCATGCAGTAGCGACGATTACGTTTAAGTCTGATCAAACCGTTGTTGGTGTCGTTATCAACATACTTGCACTCGGCGTGGCGATTTATTTCACACGCAGTCTATATGATGGTTCGGCGCAAACAAGTCAGTTAGAGTATGTGTTTAGTAAGGTAGCAATACCTTTCCTTTCTGAAATTCCAATTATTGGAGAAGGTTTGTTCCGTGCTTATCCAACAACATTTATCGCAATCATACTTGTATTCGTAAGCTTTTTCGTACTGTTCAAGACGCCTTTCGGTTTGCGTCTTCGTGCGGTAGGTGAACATCCAAGTTCTGCGGATACTGTCGGTATTAGTGTAGCAAAATATCGTTATATTGGTGTTATGCTAAGCGGTGCGCTAGCAGGTCTAGGTGGGGCTACAATAACGCTTACGACTACAAGCAGCTTTACTCATAACACAATATCTGGACAAGGTTTCATTGCACTTGCCGCTTTGATTTTCGGTAAATGGAATCCATTTGGTCTTGCGGGAGCAGCAATTTTCTTCGGATTTGCTCAAGCGATTCGTAACTTTGCACAATTGTTCGAGTTCTCTAAGCAAATTCCGGTCGAAGTATTCTACATGCTGCCGTATGTGCTGACGCTTATCGTACTTGCAGCTGCTGTAGGACGCAGCAATGCTCCATCGGCGCTGGGACAGCCATACGATCCAGCAAGACGTTAGTATCTACAAGTGATTATAAGGGGGGGTACATCGTTGGGGACTATTGATACGTTTTTTATGTTTGAAGGGAAAGCGGAAGAAGCCATGAATTTCTATGTATCGCTTTTTAGGAATTCTGAAGTGTTAACCATTGAAAGATATGGTCCAGAAGGTCCAGGAGCTGAAGGTACTGTTGTTCAGGCGACATTTTCACTTAATGGTCAACAGTATAGGTGTATAGATAGTAGCGTCAAACATGCGTTTACGTTTACCCCAGCAATATCCCTGTTCGTGACTTGTGACACAGAAGAAGAGATTGATGATCTCTTTGAAAAGTTGAGTCGTGGTGGCTCAGTTCTGATGCCTCTAGACGTTTATCCATTCAGTCGAAAGTTTGCCTGGGTCGCTGATTCATTCGGCGTAACTTGGCAATTGAGCTTACCAAATTCGTAATGTGAGAAGTTAGAGAATATCGACGTAATATCAATAACGAGTCATGAAGAGGCCTGCCATTATGATGGCGGGTCTCTTTTCTATAAAATGAGGATTCATCCATTGACAGACCACTCTGCCAAGTGTAAATTAAATCTTAATCAAATGAATGAAACCCTTTTGGTTTAAACTATAGGTAAGCGACTTTTATAGATTGTGCATCATTTCACAAAGTTGAGTTTGCCGTAATATGGAATGGGACTTAAGTCCCATCCCTCATAAGAGGAGAGGATTTATCGTGGAAGCGCTGGCACTGGAACGCAAGGCGGAACAAAACCGTGAGTTGCGTGAACGGCTGATGCAATTAAAGAAAGAGCGTAATGCCATCATTCTTGCTCATTATTATCAGCGTGATGAAATTCAGGAAGTAGCAGATTTTCGTGGGGATTCCTTCTTACTTGCACAGAAAGCTGCAGAGACCGATGCAGAAGTTATCGTATTTTGCGGAGTTCACTTTATGGGCGAAAGTGCAAAGATCTTGGCACCGAATAAAACGGTTATTATTCCCGACGAACGTGCTGGTTGTCCAATGGCTGATATGGTTAATGTGGAAGGATTGCGCAAGCTTAAGGCTCAGTATCCTAACGCCAAAGTAGTTACCTATATTAACTCCTCAGCTGACATTAAGGCTGAGACGGATATTTGTTGTACATCTGCCAATGCGGTAAAAGTTGTTAATTCGGTGGAAGGCGACGAGGTAATCTGGGTTCCCGATAAGAATCTTGGCCATTATGTTCAGCAAAACACTGACAAGAAAATGATCATCTGGGAAGGCTATTGCAACACTCATGATATGTTGACCGTTAAAGACGTTGAAGAGATGAAAGCGAAATATCCGAATGCACAATTCGTTGTCCATCCGGAATGCCGTCCAGAAGTAGTGGAGCTTGGTGATTTCGTGGGAAGCACGACTGCTATTCTAAAATATTGTAAAGATTCCGACTGCCAAGAGTTTATTGTTGGTACGGAAGATGGCACCGGATATCAGCTTCGCCTAGATAGCCCAAATAAGACATTCCTGTTTGCATCGAAATATTTGGTATGTCCTAATATGAAGGTTAACAATTTGAAGAAACTTGTAAAATGTTTGGAGACGATGCAGCCGCAGATTTATGTACCACCTGCAATTGCGGATAAAGCCCGTTTGTCATTGGAGCGTATGCTATTGGTGAAGTAGCATGCGTTGCTGCTATTGCCAAAGATGAGTTGGAGCTGGAGGAATAAATATGATTCCTAGATATTTAATCGATGTGGAGCTAAATAAGCTTCCTGTGCTAGATAAAGATGTAATCGTTATAGGGGCCGGCATAGCCGGTCTTTTTACCGCTATTCGGGCAAGTGAAAACAATTCTGTATTAATGATTACGAAAAAATCGTTGCTAGAGAGCAACACTCGTTATGCACAGGGTGGTATTGCAGCGGTAATATCTGATGAGGACTCCCCCGCTTACCATCGACAAGATACTTTAATCGCTGGGGCGGGACTTTGTTCGAATGAAGCTGTTGACGTTCTCGTTCACGAAGGCCCACGTGGCGTACAAAGCCTTATTAAGATGGGAACGCAATTCGACTTGGAGAACGGAGAGTTTGCGTTGACCAAGGAGGGCGCACATAGCCAAAGGCGTATTTTGCATGCTAATGGTGACGCTACTGGCTTTGAGATCGTTAGAGCATTATCTGAAAATGCTGTAGCCAACCCGAAGATAGAAGTATGGGATGACCATTTCGTAATCGATCTAGTAACTGAGGATGGAGAATGTTGCGGTGTCATCGTGCAAAAGCCAAGCGGCGAACGATTATTCGTGCGGGGCAAAGCAACTATTTTATGTTCTGGCGGCGCAGGTCAGCTGTATCGTTATACAACAAATCCAGAAATAGCGACCGGCGACGGGATAGCGATGGCTTATCGTGCTGGTGCTTACATACAGGATGTGGAGTTCATTCAATTCCATCCAACATCACTTTGTTACCCGGGAGCACCACGATTTCTGATCTCCGAAGCAGTTCGGGGGGAGGGTGCGGTGCTTCGTAATATTAAGGGCGAGCGCTTTATGGACAAGTACCATGAGCAGTTAGAGCTTGCGCCACGTGATGTGGTCGCTCGGGCAATCGTCAGTGAGATGGAGGAGACAAAATCTACCTTCGTCTACATTGATATAACAGATGAATCGCCTGAAATGGTTAAACATCGTTTTCCTACTATATATGAATATTGCTTGCGGTACGGGCTGGATCTAACTACAGATTGGATACCTGTAGCCCCTGCGATGCATTATATGATGGGTGGCGTAAAAACCGATTTGAACGGTGAGACGAACATTAAGCGACTATTTGCATGCGGTGAAGTCTCATCTACAGGTGTGCATGGCGCGAACAGGCTTGCGAGTAATTCGTTGTCGGAAGCAGTCGTGTTTGGTCGACGCATCGTGAAGCGTATTAATGAGCTTCCAGCATTGGAGCAGCAACCTACTATTGAATGTGAGTCGGATCGCAGCAGTGTTTCTATTCAGGCAGTCGTTGAACGGCGCTTGAAGCTTCAGAAAGTTATGGTTCGTTATGTCGGTTTGCGCCGTAACGAAATGGGATTAAGAAAAGGTCTTGAGGAATTGAAGCGTCAGTTGCCGCTTTTCCAAACGATCCTGACACAGCGCGAGGAGTTTGAATTCGCGAACTTGCTAACTTGTGCACTGCTGACGACGGAGTCGGCTTTGCAAAGAGAAGAGAGTCGAGGCGCTCATTATCGGGAAGACTTCCCTATACGAGATGATGAGGGTTCAAGGAAACATACGGTGTTACACCGGATACAAGGAATTACCGAGGAGCGAATAGACGATGTTTGAATGGACGACAGGTGGATATGACGCTGCGTTGCGAAATCAAATTCAGGGCTGGCTTGCCGAGGACATCGGGAGCGGAGATATTACGACGGAGACGACAATTCCGGCCAATTCTCATTCTAAAGCAGTTATTCATATGAAGGAATCTGGCATTATTGCCGGTATACCGGTTGCTAAGCTGGTATTCGACGTTGTTGATCCGTCATTAGTATTTCGGACATTCGTTCAAGATGGTGATTTAGTCACTATAGGAACGGTTATTATAGAAGTAGAGGGAAGTACACGCAGCTTACTTACTGGCGAGCGGTTAGCGCTTAATTTGATGCAGCGTTTGTCAGGAATTGCAACAAAGACGAATACGTTTGTACAAGCTCTTCAAGGACTTCCAGTAAGACTGGTGGATACACGCAAAACAACACCAGGCCACAGAATGCTTGAGAAGTATGCTGTAAGAGTCGGTGGAGGTTCAAATCATCGATTTGGTCTTTATGATGCTGTTATGATTAAAGATAATCATATTAAAGGGGCAGGCAGTATTACGGCTGCTGTTACAGCATCACGGAAACAAATTCCCCATACGATGAAAATCGAGGTGGAAACGGAATCAATTACTCAAATTGAGGAAGCATTAGATTGTGGTGCTGACATTATTATGCTCGACAATATGTCTACGACATTAATGAAAGAGGCTGTTGCTCTTATAAAGGGACGTTCACCGCATACATTGGTTGAAGCTTCGGGAGGCGTTTCGCTTGAAACGATCCATGGCATTGCAGCCTGTGGCGTAGATGTAATTTCCGTGGGAGCACTTACTTATTCATTCCAGGCACTAGATATTAGTCTTGACTTGAATGAGAAGAAAGGAGGCGAGCCGGGATGATTTTTGTCATCGATGTCGGCAATACGAATATTGTGCTCGGTATATACCGAGGCAAGGAGCTATTACATCATTGGCGCTTAAGTACGAATCGTTCCGCAACAGTAGATGAATATGGCATAAGCATTCACAACTTATTTCACTATGCGGGAGTGCGCATAGATCAAATTGAAGGCGTTATTATTTCTTCCGTTGTACCCCCATTAATGCGAACACTAGAGCAACTATGTCTAAAATATGTCCGCAAAGCACCACTAGTTGTTGGGCCAGGCGTTAAGACTGGACTTAACATTCGATATGAAAACCCAAGAGAAGTGGGTGCAGACCGAATCGTTAATTCAGTGGCTGGTATAGAGAAGTATGGTGCACCGCTAATTGTTGTTGATTTCGGTACGGCAACAACGTTTGATTATATCGACCAAAGCGGCAGCTATCTAGGCGGGGCAATTGTACCGGGTATCGGCATTTCTACTGAGGCATTGTATCAAAGGGCAGCTAAGCTGCCGCGGATCGAGCTTACAAGGCCGAAAAGCGTAATAGGACGAAATCCGGTTACTTCGATGCAGGCTGGCATTATATTCGGCTATGCGGGACAAGTTGACGGTATTGTAAATCGCATTCGCAAAGAGTTTAGCGTAACGCCGCGCGTCATTGCGACTGGCGGGCTCGCTGAACTGATTGCAGCAGAATCGGAGACTATTCAAGAGGTTGATCCATTGCTAACACTTGAGGGTCTGCGCATTATATATGAACGCAACCAGGAGGGGCAATAATGGAAGAGCAATTGAAGGACGTGCTTGTGCGAGGAACAGCATGGAATGGAAAAATACGCGTATTCGCAGCACGAACAACGAATCTCGTCGAGGAGCACCGTCAGCGGCATGATACGTTCCCGACAGCTTCAGCAGCATTAGGCCGTACGCTAACGGTAGCAGCGATGATGGGTGCTATGCTCAAGGGACAAGAGAAGTTGACCATTCAAGTAAAGGGCGATGGGCCAATTGGTTCGATATTTGTTGATGCCAACTCTTATGGAGAAGTGCGTGGCTATGTAGATCATCCGCAAGCGCATCATGGCAGCAATCAGAAAGGGAAGCTCGATGTAGCAGGTGCGGTCGGTACAAGCGGTTATCTTTATGTAACGAAGGATTTGGGAATGAAGGAACCTTATCGAGGAAGCGTTCCTATTATATCTGGCGAGCTGGGTGAAGATTTTACGTACTATTTTGCCGTATCAGAGCAGACGCCTTCTGCTGTTGGGGTTGGTGTACTTGTAGAGCCAGACAACTCAGTTACACATGCAGGCGGCTTTATCGTTCAGCTTATGCCAGGATTAACGGATGAGGAGATTACAAGGCTGGAGCAGGCGATTGCCAAATTGCCTCATGTTACAGCGCTGCTAGAGCAAGGGGAAACGCCGGAAGGTCTGCTTGGTTTGGTCGTAGGTAACGAAGATTTAGTTATACATGATACGATGGATCTGATATTCAAATGCCAGTGTTCCGAAGAAAAAGTCGGAAATACATTAATTAGTCTAGGGCAGCGTGAACTAGAGCAAATTATTCAAGAAGATGGACAAGCCGAAGTGGTATGCCACTTCTGCAATGAGAAATATACGTACAAACGGCCACAGCTGGAGCTGCTGCTTGAGCAAGCGAAACCAAAGCCGATCCAATAATCGGAGGCAGTCCATGCGATGAAGAGATACGAGGTGCTGAAGGTGGTTGTCATCCTTCAAGCTGTATGCATGATTGCTCTTACAGGCATGGTGCTAGCGAAGGTATGGCCGCAATCGGATAAGGAAGAGAACGAACAAACGGAAAAGCTTGATCCTCCACCTCATCAAGGGGATGGTGTGGAGGATCAAGGAGGCGCAGATAAGTGGAATAACGCTAAACATGGGGATCAGATCGTTGCTACAGTTAATGGGAAGCCAATTACAAGAGCCCAGCTTTCAGACGAACTGTACAAGCAATACGGTAATAATGTTCTCAGACAGATGATGGTGAGACTAGCAATAGACCTCGAAGTAGATGCTTCTAATATTGTCTTATCACAAGAAGAATTGGAACGTGAACTAGCGCTCTTAGCAGAAGGCTACGGTAGTGAGGATTTATATTTCGCTGCTATGAAGGATCAACTCGGGATGAGTAAGGCTCAAGTGATGGGTGAAATGCGCTATCGAATATTAATGGAGAAGATTGCTATTTCAAATATTTCGATTAGCGATTCCGATGTAGAAGAATATATGGAAGCCCACCCGGAGCAATTCGATCCAAAGTTGCAATTACATTTGCTATGGATTGTAACGGATACACAAGCTCAAGCTGAATCTCTATTGGAAAAGCTAGCTGATGGAGAAGATTTCGCGCAATTAGCAAGAGACTACTCACAAGATGAGTTTACCGCAGATGACGGTGGAGATTTGGGCATGATTGATGCCGATGATCCTTTCTATAATGATGTAATGCTGAAGATAGCTAATGAGATGTCGA
The DNA here is from genome assembly GCF_022180385.2 of Paenibacillus sp. L3-i20. Taxonomy (GTDB): domain Bacteria; phylum Bacillota; class Bacilli; order Paenibacillales; family Paenibacillaceae; genus Pristimantibacillus. Next base: position 1,547,748 of record NZ_BQME02000001.1, on the reverse strand, counting down.
TTGCAGAGATTGAAGGTCCGATAGCGCTTGATGAAGGTTTTGCCATTATACAATTGGCGGGGCGACAAACGAATTCTGGCCCGACAGGCGTTCATTTGTACAATGCGGTTCGTAAGAAGCTTGCTCTTGAGCAAGCGAAGCCACTTAGGGAGCTTGAGGATGAGCTGTTAGAGCGCTATGGAGCGGCTATTTTAAAATAGTGAGTGGTAGTATTTCTTCTGACACTGGGGCGTATAGTTTACAAGAAATAGAAAGTGTCTATTGACAACGGAAGCAAGACATTGTTAAGATGGAATTAGTCAAAACCAACTATTTTAGTCGGAATAAGGAGGCTTTCCGTTTCATGGCAAAAATTGTACAAAGCGTTACTGAACTAATTGGCGATACTCCACTCGTTCGATTGAACCGTCTCGTGCCTGAGGATAGCGCGGAGATTTATGTAAAGCTTGAATACCAAAACCCGGGTGCAAGTGTAAAAGACCGCATCGCAATCAGCATGGTTGAAGTAGCAGAGCAAGAAGGACTAATTAAACCAGGCGATACAATCGTTGAACCTACAAGCGGTAACACAGGCATCGGGCTTGCGCTAGTAGCTGCTGCAAAAGGGTACAAGGCTATTCTTGTAATGCCTGAAACGATGAGTGTTGAGCGTCGTAACTTGCTTCGTGCTTATGGTGCTGAGCTTGTTCTTACACCAGGTTCCGAAGGAATGAACGGTGCAGTTCGCAAGGCTGAGGAGCTTGTTAATGAAAATGCCTCATACTTCATGCCGCAACAGTTCAAAAACCAAGCAAACGTAAAGATTCACCGTGAAACGACTGGACCCGAAATCGTTGAAGCTATCAACTCATTGGATGGCAAATTAGATGCATTTATCGCAGGTATCGGTACTGGCGGTACAATTTCTGGTGCTGGTGAAGTGCTTAAAGCTAACTTCGAAGGTATTAAAATTTATGCAGTTGAGCCTGCGGCTTCTCCGCTTCTTTCTGGCGGTAACCCAGGTCCACATAAAATTCAAGGTATTGGTGCAAACTTTGTCCCTGATATTTTGAATCGTGAAATATATGACGGTGTAATTGCTGTTGAGAATGAAGAAGCATTTGAATATGCACGTCGAGCAGCAAAAGAAGAAGGCCTGTTAGTTGGTATTTCTTCTGGTGCAGCGATTAGTGCAGCACTGCAAGTAGCTAAAGAGCTAGGCAAAGGGAAACGTGTCGTCGCCATTATTCCAAGTAATGGTGAGCGTTACTTGAGTACGCCGCTATTTAACTTCGAAAATTAATTTTATCTTCCGGAACTAATTTATAACGATAATTAAGCTTCATTGCTTGTTAAGAGAGGGCCTTCCATTCTTCGGACTGGGGGGCACTTTTCTTTTGCTGCATGATTCTGTATACTGAGCGAAATAAGTAAGATGAACGGGGGTACAAGGTGATGATCACCGCGTGGGAAGAGTGGATTCGGTGGCGCGCCGAAGGGAAATATACGACGTTGCCCCTTATGAAGGAATTGCCGCTTCAGTTGGAAGCGGGCGGCAGCATCACCTCTTGGGAGGAAGTGTGGCAGGATGCATCTCCTTATGCTTTTGTGCTTGAGAGTGGAAAAGATGGTCGCTTTTCCTATTTGGGTTTGCATCCTGAAAGTATTATAAGCGGTAAGGGTATGGAGGCTGAGTCTACTTCGTTTCAATCAATGGAGGAACAATCCCCATCTCGTAAGAAATGGCATGGTAAGCCGCTAGAGATTGTTCGTTCGTGGATGAGTGATGGCTATGGACCTAGACTAGATGGCAAGGATGGTCCTAAGTGGCTAGGCGGTTGTGCGGGTTTCTGGAGCTACGACATTATTCGCACGATTGAACGATTGCCGGAAATTGCTTCGGATGACACAGGCTTACCGGACTTCTTATTTCTACGAATGAATGAACTATGGATTGTCGATCATGCGAAATCTGTCGTTTATTGCGTCGTTCATAGTGCTATAGATGTGGATACTTCCGAGGAACAATTGAGATCCGTTTATGAGCGGGCGCAATCTCGACTTGAGGGAATGTCCGATTATTGGTTGACCTGGTTCGAGAATGACAAAGCTCGTGAGAGAGCGAATAAGTTGAAGGCGAGCAGGCTGTCGCTGATGGAGAAGGATTCGCTGCACATCGATGTAGAGACAGTCGAAGGCATATCGTCACCTACTTCTAGAGAGATGTATATGGAAGCGGTACGAAAAATTCAGCATTACATTGGGCAAGGCGATGCCTTTCAGGTTAATTTATCCCAGCGTCAGACTCGCACATTATCGAGTGCGTCTGAAGAAATGTATGAGTGGCTGAGACTAGTTAATCCATCACCATATATGGGTTTTCTTCGCTGCCCAGACTTCCAATTAGTATCAGCATCCCCAGAGCTGCTTGTAGAGCTGTCTAATGGCCGATTAATTACGCGTCCGATTGCGGGCACGAGGAGGAGAGGTCGTACTGAGGAAGAGGATCTGCGCTTTGCTGAAGAGTTGCGTACGAACGAGAAGGAACGGGCAGAGCATATTATGCTTGTTGATTTGGAGCGTAATGACTTAGGGAGAATAGCGACCTATGGTTCTGTTCAGGTGAAGGAGCTTATGGTTATTGAGCATTATTCACACGTCATGCATCTTGTTTCCCAAGTTGAAGGCGATCTTGCTAGCGGCAGGGATGCGTATGATGTAATTGCAGCTACGTTCCCTGGAGGAACTATTACAGGCGCTCCGAAGATACGTACGATGGAAATTATCGAGGAGCTGGAGCCTGTTCGCAGAGGTGCTTATACAGGGTCCTTAGGATGGATTGACTATAATGGAGATATGGAATTTAATATAATTATTAGAACGATGGCTGTTCAGAACGGACAAGTGCATGTCCAGGCTGGTGCAGGCATCGTCATAGACTCCGATCCGGAGCGGGAATATATAGAGTCGCTGAGCAAGGCGAAAGCACTTTGGAAGGCGATCCAGTATAGCGAACGTTTTTCAGAGGAGAACTGAAGTAGATTGACCTATTTATAGGCTTTGGATGAAGGGGTGCGGAATATGATACTCGTAATCGATAATTATGATTCGTTCACGTACAATTTGGTTCAATATTTGGGCGAGCTTGGTGAAGAGATTGTTGTGAAAAGAAATGATGAAATTGATCTAGCTGGTATTGAAGCGCTAGCACCCGACCATATTTTGATTTCGCCAGGACCATGTTCACCTAACGAAGCGGGAATCAGTTTATCGCTAATTGAGCGCTTCAAGGGTGAAATTCCAATTCTCGGCGTCTGCCTTGGACATCAATCGATTGGACAAGCGTTCGGCGGAGAGGTAATACGGGCGGAGAAGTTGATGCATGGCAAAACGTCACCAATACTGCATGATGGTAAATCGATTTTTGAAGGACTGGAGTCACCGTTCACTGCAACTCGCTATCATTCATTGATTGTACGAAGAGAAACACTTCCTGATTGTCTAGAAATAAGTGCAGAGACGGCAGAAGGCGAAATTATGGGTCTTCGTCACAAAACATACGCGATTGAAGGCGTACAATTCCACCCTGAATCCATCATTACCGATCATGGCTTATCGATGCTGCGTAACTTCTTGCGTCATCGCACGGGCACACTGTAATGAAAGTTGGGTTTAATGGTTCCATCGTAGAAGCTAGCGAAGCTGTGATCTCAGTATATGATCACGGCTTTTTGTACGGTCTGGGATTGTTCGAAACTTTCCGTACGTATAAAGGTCGTCCATATTTAATTGAGAGACATATGGAGAGGTTGCAGCTTGGTTGCGCTGAGCTAGGGATTAAATTCAGGATGAGTATAGAAGAAGTAGAGGATTGGGCAAGGCGATTGCTTGCGGAGAATGGGCTATATGACGGCTATATTCGCCTGACGGTGAGCGCTGGGGAAGATGTACTAGGATTGCCTTCAAGCGATTACGAGCGCCCAAATGCGTTTATGCTCGTCAAAGAACTGCCTATTGTGCGAGATGTTGATCTCTTCTGGGGACGGGAGCTGAGGATGCTTCGTACGAAGCGGAATACACCAGAAAGTTCTATCCGCTTCAAGTCGCTTCATTATATGAACAATATATTGGCTAAACGTGAGCTACTTGGTTTGTCTAAGCGTGAGGAGAAGGATGAGAGTTATATTCCTCCGATGCCAGGTGCTGAAGGCTTGATGCTGTCTGAAGCGGGATGGCTGACGGAAGGTATCGTCAGTAATCTATTTTTCGTGAGCGATGGTGTCATTCGCACACCTGCAATAGAAACGGGAATATTGCCTGGTGTGACGAGGCAGAAGGTACTCGAGCTAGCGGCTGATGCCGGCTACAGAACAGAAGAAGGATTGTATACGTGGGAATCTCTCGTAGAGGGGGATGAGATTTGGATGACCAACTCTATTCAGGAGCTTGTGCCGATCACGACACTAACAGACACTAGTTTCCAGCAAATCATTATTAGTAGTGGTGAGGCGGGTGAAATAACAAGATCGCTGCTTGCTTTGTATCGAGCGGATACACTCAGTTAAACAAGCCGATACAACCAGTTAAACGAGCTAATACTATCTAAACGAGCTAATACTATCAGATAAATGTGAGCAGCAGAGGGTATAGTAGTAGAGTTAGGGATGTGAAGCAGCGGTAAACGGTACAGTGAATCATGATTCGTAGTGCTGTTATGAAGGAGTGGACGATGATGAATAATAGACCTACTTTTTGGGATAGAAGCTATGAACTGGGCGATGACGTAAAGCTTGAACTTGGGAAGCGCACTCTCATAATGGGTATTTTGAATGCAACTCCCGATTCCTTCTCGGATGGCGGACGATATATGAATGTTGAGCGTGCTCTTGAGCATGCGCATGAGATGGTAGAAGCGGGCGCTGACATATTGGACATTGGCGGAGAGTCGACGAGACCGGGCTACGAGGCTGTCAGTCCTGAAGAGGAACTGAAACGCGTTTTGCCTGTTATTACAGCCGTTCGCGAAGCGCTTCCACACGTAGCGTTATCTATCGATACATATAAGGCTGCAACTGCGCGCCATGCGCTTGAAGCGGGCGCACATATCATTAACGACATTTGGGGTCTCAAAGGGGACCCCGATATGGCCGCAGTAGCGGCCGAGTATGGCTGTCCAGTTATTATCAGCCATAACCGCCACTCCCGGGACTATAACGACCTCGTCCCGGATGTGCTCGCCGATCTGCGAAGCAGCATCGGCATTGCCCAAGCTGCCGGCATCGCCGATGACCGGGTATGGCTTGATCCCGGCATCGGCTTCGCCAAAACCCATGACGACAACCTCGCCATGCTCGGTCGTCTATCAGAGCTAACCGCGCTCGGCTATCCCGTGCTTCTTGGCACCTCGCGCAAACGATTCATCCGGCAGACACTTAACCTGCCGGTAGAAGAGCTGGTTGAGGGGACGGCAGCGACCGTCACCCTCGGAATCGCGCACGGATGCCAAATCGTGCGCGTTCACGATGTCCGCGCGATTAAGCGGACCGCCCTTATGGCGGATGCGATCCTCTATCGCGCGTAACGCCGGGCCAGCCTTGCCCCGGGAGGGGTGGCTGGCTGTGCGGATCTTATTGTTGGTCAATATGCGGACCCACGCCACAAGCTCTATTTTTCGAAATTAAGGAGTCGATAAATAATGGATCATATGATTGTAAAAGGGATGCGCTTCTACGGTTACCATGGGGTATTTCCCGAGGAAAATAAGCTAGGACAGAAGTTTTACGTCGATTTAGATCTATTGATGGATCTAGAACAAGCTGCTAAGACGGATGATTTGAATGCTACGATTAACTATGCGGAGCTGCACGCCCTGACGAAAGGAATAGTCGAAGGACCGCCCTTCAAGCTGATTGAAGCGTTAACTGGGCACATTGCATCGCGTGTATTGGAAGCTTATACTATGATAAATGAAGTTACGGTTAGAGTGACAAAACCAAATCCACCGTTTGATATTCATTTCGACGGTGTGACGATAGAGCTGCGGAGAAAGCGGGATGGGGATGGCAAGCCAGTACGAGCATAAAGCTGAGGCATATATTGCTCTTGGCTCCAATATAGGCGATCGTGAGGAGCTGCTGCAGGAAGCTATCAATCTCATCGATTCCGAGCCGGATATTTGCGTCATGCACGTATCGGGTATTTACGAAACAGATCCAGTAGGCTATACGGATCAGCCCCCTTTTCTGAACATGGCAGTTGCGGTCACAACTTCTCTAGAGCCGATGAAGCTGCTTCATACGTTGCTTGAGCTTGAGGGGCGCCTCGGGAGAATTCGACACGAACGTTGGGGACCGAGAACCATTGACCTCGATCTTCTCCTATACGATAATGTCAGAATGGATCAAGAGGAACTGACGCTGCCGCATCCTCGTATGATGGAGCGGTCGTTTGTGCTTGTCCCTCTGCATGATGTGATATCGAGCTCGCATCCTCTGCATGAGGAGGTTGCAACGATTTCTGCAGCAGCGCTTCAGGGTGGAAAGGAAGGCATTACATTATGGAAAACAATCAACTGGCGCAGCGCGTCAGAGCCTTTCGAAAATTGAAAGGTTACACGCAACAAGAACTGGCAAGGGAGCTAGGCGTTTCAGTCGCAGTTCTAGGTTCACTAGAGCGTGGTACTCGCAAAAACGATCCTAAGCTGCTTAATCATATCGCAAAGACACTAGGAATTAGCTATGAAGAACTTATGACAATAAAGGAAGAGTAGGGGGAGACATGCTGAAAGTCGGAGACATCGAGATGAAAAACAGAGTGGTTCTCGCTCCGATGGCAGGCGTATGCAGTAACCCGGCTTTTTGACTTATTGCAAAGGAAATCGGAACAGGGCTTGTGTGCGCAGAGATGGTAAGCGACAAAGCAATTCTACACAGAAATAAACGTACGCTTGAGATGTTGTTTGTCGATGAGCGTGATAAGCCGCTTAGCTTGCAATTTTCGGGGGGACCGAGAATCGCTAGTAGAAGCAGCTAAGATCGTGGATAAGCAAACTAACGCAGATATAATCGATATTAATATAGGTTGCCCTGTGCCAAAAGTAACGAAGTGCGACGCTGAGGCAAGTTGGTTGCTTGATCCCAATAAAATATACGAGATGATATCTGCTGTTGTAGATGCAGTCGATAAGAGCCAGTAACGGTCAAGATGTGTATCGGCTGGGATGATCAACACATCTATGCCGTGGAGAATGCCCGTGCTGTAGAATGTGCAGGCGGCAAAGTTGTAAGTGTCCATGGACGTACACGTGAGCAATTGTATACCGGTAAGGCTAATTGGGATATTATAATGGAAGAACCGGGTCGCGACAGAATGGTCGCTATTCTGCGAAACTATATTGAAACCTTTGAAGCGGAAGTAGAGATGGATCCAGCTTCTCCGGCAACGTCCTCTAACGGCAAGACAGAAGAAGCTCTACACTAAATTTGCAAAAGTGGTTAGAAGGCAATCGTCGTCATCAACCGCTTTCTTGTGTCATTCCTTTTTTTTTGCAGAGCAATGTGAAATGGTTATAATGGTTGCATTGGCTTTGATTGACAATCGGTAAACCATGCAATATAATCGTGCAATATAATCCATCAGCAAGATGCCAATCTGCATCTCTTAGTTGTAGGTATGATGATAATAATGCGTAATATAATAAAGAATCAGTGCATTCATACATAGTATGAAAATTAGTCACACGACAGGAGAATCGGAAAGATGATCGATAAGCAAATCATTCTGACTCAGGACGGGTTGAAGAAACTTGAAGAAGAGCTTGAGCATCTAAAGTCGGTTAAGCGTCGTGAAGTGGCCGAACGGATTAAAGTGGCCATCGGTTATGGCGATATTAGCGAAAACTCTGAATATGAAGACGCGAAAAATGAGCAAGCTTTCATCGAGGGTCGTGTTCTTACGCTGGAGAAGATGCTTCGGAATGCGCGTATTATCAATAATGATGACATAGATATTGATATTGTAAGCATTGGATCAATTGTAACCGTTGAAGATATGGAATTCGGCGACACGATGGAATATGCTATCGTTGGAACAGCAGAAGCTGATCCGTTGCAGAACAAAATATCGAACGAAAGTCCCGTTGGTAAAGCGATACTTGGTAAGAAACAAGGCACAGTCGTTGAAGTAAACGTACCTGCGGGCATTATTCAATATAAAATTATTGATATCAAAAAATAAGGTACGCTAGTAACGGTTTCGAAAGCTTCCTCGCAGGAAGCTTTTTGAACGTTTATTGATAGTATCAAGGAGATGAATACAGTGGATCATGAGAACAATGGGCAGGAGCAAAATGAACAAGAGCTTAGTGAGCTCTTGCAGATTCGTAGAGACAAGCTTGATGAGCTTCGTAAGCTGGGAGTAGATCCGTTCGGACAGAAATTCGAACGCTCGCATAATGCAAAAGAAATTTTGGATGCTCATGAGGGTCAAACCAAGGAAGAGCTTGAGCAACAAGGGATTAAGGTAAGCATCGCTGGACGTATTATGCAGAAACGCGGCATGGGCAAGGCTGGATTTGCACATATACAAGATCTATCGGGAAGAATTCAAATATATGTTCGTAAAGACACGGTTGAAGAGCATAAATTTGCTGCTTTTGACCTACTTGATATCGGTGATATTGTAGGCGTTCAAGGTGTTGTATTCAAGACGAATACTGGAGAAGTTTCAGTTAAAGCGATTGATGTTGATGTGCTTACGAAGTCGTTGCTTCCGCTGCCGGACAAGCATCACGGACTTAAAGATGTAGAACTTCGTTATCGTCAGCGTTACGTTGATTTAATTGTAAACCCAGACGTTCAACAGACTTTTATCGCTCGTTCGCGGATTATTCAATCCATGCGTCGCTACCTAGATTCATTAGGATACCTAGAGGTTGAAACTCCGACATTGCATACGATTGCAGGTGGAGCCGCTGCTCGACCATTCATTACGCATCATAATGCGCTGGATATGCAGTTGTACATGCGTATTGCAATAGAGCTTCACTTGAAGCGCCTAATCGTAGGTGGTCTTGAGAAAGTATATGAAATCGGCCGTGTCTATCGGAATGAGGGTATGTCGACTCGTCATAACCCTGAATTCACGATGATTGAGTTGTACGAAGCGTATGCAGACTATAAAGATATAATGGCACTGACAGAAAATATGATTGCGCACATCGCACAAGAAGTATTGGGAACAACAAAAATTAAGTATCAAGAGCATGAAGTAGATTTGACTCCGCAGTGGCGAAGAGTAAGCATGGTCGATATTGTTAAAGAAATTACAGGCGTAGACTTTGGCGTTCAGATGAGCGATGAAGAAGCTCATGCACTTGCGAAGGAGCATAAGATTCCTGTCGATCCTCATATGACGTTCGGACATATCTTGAATGCCTTTTTCGAAGAGCGTTGTGAGCATACACTTATTCAGCCGACTTTTGTTACAGGTCATCCAGTTGCGATTTCACCTCTTGCTAAGAAGAGTGAGGCAGATCCAAGGTTCACAGATCGTTTCGAGTTGTTTATCGTAACGCGTGAGCATGCGAATGCTTTTACTGAGCTCAATGATCCGATCGATCAACGCGAGCGTTTCGAAGCACAGATGGAAGAGAAAGAGCAAGGTAATGATGAAGCTCATGAGATGGACGATGACTTCATTCGCGCACTGGAATACGGTATGCCGCCTACGGGAGGACTTGGAATTGGGATTGACCGTTTGGTCATGTTGCTTACTAATGCACCATCGATCCGTGACGTACTGCTTTTCCCTCATATGCGTGACCTTCGGTCGGGTGAGTAGGAAATAGATTAAACAATGGGAAGAGTAAGAAGCTAGAGCAAACCATTGCTCGCGGTTATTATTCTGTCCTAACAAATAAATCGAAATGTCGTGATTGCAAAAATCCCCGTGCCGCTTTATATAGCAGCACGGGGATTTGTTTGTTTTTGATTTTACGATTGATTTGAAAATCGCGTAGTCGGCATCAATTAGTTAGATACATTACCGCTATATGTACATTCTAACGTTCTGGTTGCGGTTGTGTAGGTGGACCATTGAAACTGGATCGTCCATCTGAAGCTGCCATCGTTATAGTAATAAGTGCTACGACATTGTATGTAGCGGTCAACGTTGTAATAGTATTCTGACTTATTCATATATTAACTTGCTGCATTGGCGTCGTCTCTTCTTTTAAACAAGTATCTTATCCGATTCAATTGCACGTCATTATATAGTCATAGAGCTTTTCCTCACTCTCGCAGCATTAAATAAACTCAAACGTGGATTTGTATTCTGCTGGTTATATTCACAACTGCATTCTTCCCTAAATTACAAGTTATTCAAAGCGCTTACTTTTTCCTTGTAAAGATTCTATAGTATTTATGAGATAAACAGATGCTGAACAGTTTTTCAGCATTTAAATTAAAATACATTAATTTACTTTACAAGTTTGGAAAAAGTGGGATATACTCTAGTTTAAATAAGCAACTTGTCGAGACATAAAGCAAAATGATGAATTTACCATTTAATTGTGATAGAATGGAATTGTTCGAGCTTTTTTGGTTCTGAGCGTCTATATTCCATTTGAAAGTGTGATCCGTTTGATAGACATCCATACTCATATTTTACCTGGAATAGATGATGGTGCAGTAAGTGTAGAAGATACTTTGGCTATGGCCCGATCGGCAAGCGCTGAAGGGATTACAACCATAGTTGCAACACCACATCATGCCAATGGAACCTATTCTAATATTGCTTCTATTGTACTGGAGCATACTAGGTTCGTGAATGAGAGGTTGCGTGCGGAGGGTATACCAATTCTAGTAGAATCGGGTCAAGAGATTCGATTACATGACGATTTGTTAGAAGAATGGAGTAGAAAATAGTTGCTCCCACTAGCAGAATCGAAATATGTATTGCTAGAGATGCTGTCTTTAAGTATTCCGAAGACGATGGAAGACCTTATTCATGAGTTAAATATGATGAAGGTCAGGTTGGTTATAGCCCATCCTGAACGCAATGTCGAAGTATTGAAGGACCTAGAGAGACTAGTGGTCTAGTTAATCTTGCTTGGAATGTTTGCACAAGTAGTCTCTCATTCGATTCTTTGAGGGTTTGGTAAAAAGGTTGAGCAGTCTGATTGAAATTTGCTTAAGCAAGATTGCAACCATATCGTATTATCAGACGTTCATAATGTTACGGGGAGAGAGTTTTGCTTAGGTAAAGCATATTCGTTCATTGAGAGAACAATGGGTTGCTTGTAAGCAAGACTATGCTCGTAACGTAGTAGGAGGTAAAATATTCGGTATTCAGCCACCTACAACAGGATCAAGCGTTAATATGCGGCAATTCATTTCTCGTATATTCAAACGCTAGATATATTCAATGATTTGGCTATCTACATACCAATACATTGAACTAACTATTGGTTTTACAAGCCATTCATCCATTAGATGAATGTAACTATTCTAAATATAGAGGTGAAAGAACGTGACATTAAGAAGAAAATTAGCAGTATCAACAATTGCGGCAAGCGTTGCACTAACAGCGTTCGCAGGAATTCCATTGAGCAACAAGGGACTTGCAGAAAAATTGGGAGTAAGCGGAGTTGTTTATGCAGCAAGCGCTTTCCCTAATAAGTCAGTTGAAACGAGAATTCAAGAGTATTACAAAGCTTTAAAAGCGGTAGGTGGTCTTGATGAAGTTATCGTCCTTCGCAATGCGCTTAATGATATACCTGATGCAAAAAAGATTGAAATTACTGCTCCAATCGTAAACAAAATAACGACTGATCAAGCTAAAAAAGATGAGTTAAAAAACTTTTTCCTTGCTGCGATAAACTTATCGTATAGCCCGTCTCTGGAGGAGCTAAACGATCTTCGTCTAACATATGGTAGTACTCTTCAGCCATACGCGACTGCTGCAGGGGTAGTTGATCTGACTGTTGATGATATCGCAAATTATTTCATTGCTATTCAGGATACTTTCTTGGCTAAGATAAATAAGATGACTTTAACAGAGCTACAAGCACTATTAACAAATCCTAATGGTGTAGATAAATTGATGGAAGATGTTCTAGCTTCAGTTACTGGCACTTACAAGCTAGAAACAGTTCTCTTACATTACAAAGTAAGCACAGAAGATGTAGTAAGTGTACTTAATTCAGTAAATGATGCTGTTGCAGACAAAGGCGTATTTAAAAAAGCAGCACTTGCTCTTCATGCAGCATACCAGTACCTAAAACCAGTTGGTCCTAACACAGGATTTAATGGTGGTTTTGGCGGCGGTGGAGTTCAAGTTCCTCAAGATGTTGTTAATCTTCAAAAACAACTAAGCGAATTGAAAGCTAAGCTTGAGAAAGCAACTGCTGAAGAAAAGGCTGCTTTAATCGCTGAGGCTATTAAAAACACACAAGACGCTATCAACAAAATCAACAAGATCGATGCTAAAGTTAAAGTACTTAATGGAGTAGCTACGCTTGATCTAGATCAAGACAAAGCTTTGTCTGCTATCGCAGGTATTGAAGCTGCTCTTAAAGCTCTACTAGATGCGACAGGCGCAGTACTTCCAGCACAATCTATTACAATTGATCTTGGCGCTGTAAAAGAAGCTGAAGTTGTAATTGGATTGTCTGAGAAACTTATCACTGAAGCAATTAAAGTGAAACTAGGAACTATTAATGTTAAAGTTAACGGTTTGGGTGTAGACCTTCCTGTTGGAGGAGATATCACAAAAGCGGTAGAACTAAACGTTAAAACATCTGCAGCTGACAAAGCAGTTCTAGGTACTGTAGCAGCAGCTTCGAGCGTTTATGACTTTAAATTGCTTGTAGGTGGAGTTGCATTAACAAGCTTCAGCAAGCCAGTTGTTCTTCACTTGCCAGTTAACAAAGATGTTAAGGTTGATACAGAACTATTGACTCTAGCAAAAATTGTTGAAGGTAAACTAGAAGTCGTTGGTGGTCACTATCGTAATGGTGAGCTTGTAGAAAACCGTGAAGGTTTCTCCTCCTATGTTGTAGTAGAAAATAAAGTTTCATTCGGCGATATTGCCAGCGTACAAAAATGGGCGGGACGTTCAATTGAAGTTGTAGCAGCTAAAGGCGCAATCAACGGTAAATCCGCTGGCGTATTTGCTCCATCACATAACGTAACTCGTGCAGAGTTTGCAAAAATGCTTGTTGGTGCTCTAGATTTGAACAACAACTCCGCTAAGGAAGAGTTTGCTGATGTAAATGCATCAGATTGGTTCGCTCCTTATGTTGCAGCAGCTGTTCAAGCTGGCATTATCAACGGACGTTCTGCAACGAAGTTTGACCCAGAAGCTACAATTACTCGTGCTGAAATGGCTACTATGATTTCACGTGCAGTGAAGGGTTCGGCAGCAGTAAAAGATGTGGATGCAGCACTTAAAGTATTCGCTGATGCAAAAGATATCAGCGCATCACTTAAAGAAGGCGTAGCTTTCGCAGCTGAGAACAAACTTGTTCAAGGCGATAAAGGTAAGTTCACACCTAACGGTAAAGCAACTCGTGCACAAGCTGCAGTAATGATTCATAACGCAATCAAATTTGTTAATTAGTAATTATTTTTAACAAAGTCTTCCTCTCATGTGGATGGGAGGAAGACTTTTTTTGATAATAAAATTGATATTCAATGGGTTAATATATAATGGAGATAAATTCAGAAATGCCTAATAAACTTACCTATCCACATTCTATGGAGGGTATTTTGAGTGAATAAGTAACTAGACTTAATAAAATAAATGATTTCTGATTAAAAAGAATAGCAATTATCACTTTCTACGTCCTAATATGTACAGTAGCAATGGTCTTAAGTATTTTAAAGATCCGATTTATGAAACATCCACCAAAATTATAGTGAATTTAATGTTTGCTCGGTCTACAGCCCAGCCAGCTAGATATTAACCAGATTAATACGAATATAAATGTTAGCCATATATAAAGAAATTAATAAAATACCTGCTATATTGGATAAAGTGTCACAATAATTTCCGGAGCTAGAATTTGCAGCAGATGAACTTTCAAATAAATCATAGTAAATTAAGTAAACAATGCTCAAATGATGCAACTAATGGTAAAAGATGTTGCGTACGGCAAAGCTTTAAATAATGCAAAGCTTAAAGTGTATTAAGAAAATTATTACTATTATTATGGTACAAATAATTATTGCATCATGGAAGTATACGTAGATCGCAGCCATTGTGGAGGGAAATAAGAAATGAGTTATAAGCAAAGAATGCTATTAATATTAGTAGTTGATATTTTAATTATATGGGTGGCAATTGGAATATCCTATTTATTTCGTTTCGATGGAAGTATCCCTCCCTTCTACGAGAAGCAAATGTATTTTTACGCATTGTTGACTACAGTGATTTGCGGTGTTAGCTTAGCATTTTTCAGAATGTATAAGAGAATGTGGCAATATGCCAGCATTGGAGAAGTTATTGAGTTAATCAAAGCAATATTAGTCGGTATGATTCTGTCATATCTAGCTATATTCCTCTTATACGGTGAGAGAGTTCCTTTATCTATTGCTACAAGATCACTAGAACTTATGCTCCTTTTTATGGGGGGTTCAAGATTTCTATGGCGACTAATTAGAGTAAATAAAACGGCTAAGACGGAGCAAAGCAATAATATCCTAGTTATAGGAGCTGGAGATTGTGGAGCACTAATCGCCAAAGAAATTTTAACTAGCAAAAGGTTTAAGGAAAGCTGCTTAATTGGATTTGTTGATGATGATCCCTACAAAAAAAATATGCAAGTTGTTGGCTTTCCTGTATTAGGAAGTCGAACGGAAATTAATGAAATTGTAAAAAAGCATATGATTCATGACATAGTTATCGCTATCCCCTCTTCTAGTAGAGGGGACATTACAGATATGATTAACATTTGTAAGGTTACTGGTGCGAAAGTGAAGATTATTCCTGCAATTAATGATATTATCTCTGGGACGATCGCCTTGCATACATTACGAAATGTAGAGGTTGAAGATTTGCTTGGTAGAGAACCTGTGAGCATTGATTTAGAAGGTGTTATGGGTTACGTCAAGGATAAAGTTGTATTAGTGACAGGTGCGGGCGGTTCTATAGGCTCAGAGCTTTCCAGACAAATTGCATCTATCCAGCCTGCTAAATTATTGTTACTGGGTCATGGAGAAAATAGTATCTACACAATCGAGATGGAGTTAAAAGCAAAATTTCCAAATGTAAAACTGGTAACAGTTATAGCTGATATTCAAGACCGTGATCGAATAGATGAAGTGTTCCGTTTGTTTAGGCCACAGGTCGTCTTTCATGCAGCAGCGCATAAACATGTTCCACTAATGGAACGCAATCCTTCTGAAGCGATAAAAAACAATATTTTTGGTACAAAAAATGTAGCTGACAGTGCTAATAAATATATGTCGGAACGATTCGTTATGATCTCCTCTGATAAGGCAGTTAATCCATCTAGTGTGATGGGAGCAACAAAACGCATCGCAGAAATGTACATACAGAGTATCAATGTAACAAGTGAAACACAATTTGTAGCCGTTCGCTTCGGTAATGTGCTTGGAAGTCGTGGTAGTGTTATACCCCGATTCAAGGAACAGATTGCATCAGGAGGACCAGTCACAGTTACCCACCCAGATATGGTCCGTTATTTTATGACAATACCAGAGGCTGTTCAATTAGTTATTCAAGCGGGTGCATTAGCACAGGGCGGAGAAATATTCATTCTTGATATGGGTGAGCCGGTTCGCATATTGGATCTTGCTAGAGACGTTATTCGTTTATCGGGTTTTGAGCCCGATGTCGATGTGAAGATCGAGTTTAGCGGTATGCGTGAAGGTGAAAAATTATTTGAGGAACTGCTTACTGAGTCTGAGGCAACAACTGCAACACAGCATGAACGTATCTTTATAGGTCGTCCGATTGTACTTAATCATGCTGAGCTTGAACTACAACTAAGAAGATTCGAGAAGGTTATAGGCGAAGATCAAAGAACGATCAAATCAGCCATTGAGCGTCTGGTTCCATTTTATTCAAATGTCTCCTAACAATGGCTTCGATGAATGGAGGAACAAGTTATGGCCAAGAAGAAATGGAAGAAAATATTAATATGGACAGTGTCCATTATATTTGTATTGGGAGTAGGGGGCTTATTCGCAGCTAATTATGCTATGAATAAGCTTATATCCTCTTTATCAAGTAGTTTAGAGATAAGTGCGCAAGAGGAGCGACCAGTAGAAACAACGGTCCCAACACCATCCGAAAGCCCTAAGGATATTGCTGAGGGTGAAGAAGTAGGTACTGAACCAACACCAACCAGTACTACTGAAATAACGATTAAAAAGGACAATAAAGACAATCCATCTACTAAGCAGCCTGCACCAACCGAATATAAGGCTGAAATTACTGAAGATAAAGCTAAAGAAGTTCAGGGGAAGATTACTGTTGGTGAAAAGGCGCAGCTAGCTTCTGTTCTTCTGAAGGAATTGAATGCTGATGATTTAAAAGCACTACAATCACTTGCAGGTGACGGATTGGACCCAGAAGAAAAGAAGGAAGCACGTGCTCTAATTTTAGAGAAGTTATCTCCTGAACAATATGATGAGTTAATTTTGATTGCTAAGAAATACGGATTAAGCCAAGGTAGAAGTTATGATGAAGTCTCCAAGGACAAATAAAACTAGACAGTGTATTTTTGCCGCAGCCCAATAAAAAGCGGTTCTTTTTTTGAAAAAAACATACAAAATAATAACCAAAAATAAAGAACTAGGTGATGATATGAAAGTACGTAAAGCTATAATCCCCGCAGCGGGACTAGGGACTCGATTCCTACCTGCAACAAAGGCAATGCCTAAGGAAATGTTGCCAATTGTGGATAAACCCACAATTCAATACATTGTAGAAGAGGCAGTAGCATCAGGTATTGAGGATATTATTATCGTTACTGGTAAAGGGAAGCGAGCAATTGAAGATCACTTTGACAACTCTTTTGAGCTTGAGCAAAATCTGTTGGAAAAGGGAAAGTTGGAGCTTTTATCTGAGGTTCAGAAATCTTCTAATATGGTTGATATTCATTACATTCGACAGAAGGAAGCCCGGGGTCTTGGACATGCTATCTGGTGCGCACGTAAGTTTATCGGCAATGAACCATTTGCTGTGTTGCTCGGTGATGATATTGTTCAGGCCGACAAGCCTTGCCTTAAACAAATGATTGAGCAATATGATCGATACAAATCTTCAATTATAGGTGTTCAAAGTGTCCCAATGGATGAAGTATCCCGTTATGGTATCGTGGATGGAAAGCTCGTTCAAGATCGACTCTACAGTGTCACAAATCTAGTAGAGAAACCTAAGCGTGAAGTAGCTCCTTCTAATATCGCAATTATGGGTCGCTATATTCTTAGTGCAAGCATATTTGATATTCTTGAAAACCAAACACCAGGCGCAGGTGGGGAAATTCAATTAACAGATGCTATCGCAGAGCTTAATCGTTTCGAAGCTGTATACGCATATGATTTTGATGGTGTAAGGTATGATGTAGGGGAAAAGCTTGGTTTTATTAAAACACAAGTAGAATTTGCTCTACAAAGAAGTGAGTTAAAAGGTGAACTTCTACAATACTTACAAACCGTAATGAAAGAATACGAAGAAAAAATAAAAGTATAAGAATTATAAATCTTACAATGTAGGTGATGATGTGAAGCTTTATAGTTATTTAAAATTTGTAGCGGATATTTTATTTTCATTTCTAGCTTTAGTTATACTATCACCAGTATTCGTGATTATTTCTATATTAATCAAAGTAGATTCTAAAGGCCCTGTGTTATTCAAACAAAAACGAGTAGGGAAAAATAAAAAACACTTCTATATCCTTAAATTTAGAACTATGCGTACAGATGCACCTAAAGATATGCCGACACATATGCTTCTAGATCCGACTCTCTTTATTACAAAGCTAGGTCAATTTCTTCGTAAATCAAGCCTAGATGAGCTACCCCAAATCATTAATATTCTTAAAGGTGAAATGAGTATTATCGGTCCACGTCCAGCATTGTGGAATCAATATGATTTGATTGCTGAGCGTGACATTTATGGTGCAAATGATATCCTCCCTGGACTTACAGGCTGGGCGCAGATTAACGGTAGAGATGAGCTTCCAATAGAAGTTAAAGCAAAATTGGACGGGGACTATGTTAAAAATTTAGGGGTTAAATTGGATGTGAAATGCTTTTTTGGAACGATTTTCAGTGTAACAAAAGGTAATGGTGTTGTAGAAGGTGGTACAGGTCGTTTAGATAAAGTACCTGCTACAAGAATAGTATCAAAAGAATCTAAAGTTACAAGTATAGAGGCTTAGAATGAAAAAAATATTAATTACTGCAAAGAATAGCTACCTAGGAAACTCGTTTGCGGAGTGGGTTGGAGAAAACTTCGATATAGATTTTATATCTTGCAGGACAGATGAATGGAAGAGTTTAAGCTTTGCCAAGTATGATGTTATTTATCATGTAGCAGGAATAGCACATATTAAGGAGACAAAGCACAATAAAGAATTGTATTTTAAGGTTAATAGAGATTTGACCGAGAAACTAGCTATAAAGGCTAAGAGAGATTGCGTTAAACAGTTCATATTCTTAAGTTCTATGAGTGTATATGGTATCGAAACAGGCATAATAAATAAAGATACATTAGCGCAGCCAAAGTCCAGTTATGGAATTTCTAAGCTGCAAGGAGAAGAACAGATCAAACTCCTTGAAGATGAAAATTTTAAAGTAGCAATTATTAGACCTCCTATGATATACGGTAAAGGTGCCAAAGGAAACTATGGAAGTCTTGCGGTACTAGCAAAAAGAATTACTTGTTTTCCTGATATTACGAATCAAAGAAGTATGTTGTATGTAGATAACCTATGTGAATTCATTCGTTTGACGATAAATAATAATGAATCAGGGTTATTCTTCCCTCAGAATAGCGATTATGTTAGGACAAGTGAATTAGTTCAATTGATAGCAAATGAGCACGGAAGGAAGATTAGATTAACTAAAGTATTTAATCCAATTCTTAAAATTTTAGAATATAAGTTGAAGTTGATAAATAAGGTATTTGGAAATTTAAGTTATGATCAAGAAATCAGCTCATATCGAGATAAATATCAAATTTATAATTTAAAGGAATCTATAAAAATAACTGAGAAGCTATAAATAAAAATGTATAAAAATATAAATCATACCTAATTAGCTGGAGTTATTAAGTGATTAAATATAATAAATTCAAAAAGTATGTAAAGTTTATATGATAGAAACGAGTTGAAAGCAAATGAATAAGAATAAAAACTTTGATTTTTCAGTACTGATGTCAGTATATAAAAATGATATTGCAGAATATGTAGAGCAGGCCATAGAAAGTATTATGAATCAAACAATGAAAGCAACAGAAATTGTAATTGTAATTGATGGGCCGGTGTCAAAAGATATTGAGAACGTACTAATAAAGTATCAATCACTGAATAATAACTTAAAGCTGGTAAGGTTAATGAAAAATGTTGGGCTGGGGAATGCATTAAGAGAAGGTCTGAAAGAATGTAGTTATGAGTTAATTGCTCGTATGGATAGTGATGATATATGTATGCCCAATAGATTTGAAAAACAAATCAATTGTTTCATACAAAACAGTAATGTTGGTGTAGTCGGAACAAATGTTTCTGAATTTATTGGGGAATTACATAATATTGTTAGCTACAAGAAGGTACCTTCTAATGACGTTGATATAAAAAAATATATGAAAACTAGAAATCCATTTAATCATATGAGTGTAATGTTCAAAAAAAGTGAAGTGGAAAAAGCAGGTAGCTATATGGACTGGCACCTGAATGAAGATTATTATCTGTGGATTAGAATGAATCTTTCCAATTGTAACTTCTATAATTTAAATGAAACTCTAGTTAATGTAAGAATTAATGAGGATACATTTCTAAGACGTGGTGGCTGGAGATACTTTTGGCTGCAAAAACTCATTTTTGATTATATGTTGAAGAATCGAATGATTAATATTTTTGAATATTTCTATAATAATGCAGTAAGATTTATTGCGAGAGTGCTATTGCCAAATAAAATTAGACAATTTATGTATTTAAAATTTTTAAGAGAATAAAAGCTGGATCTTTATTGATGCGCAATTAATTATGTTTATATCTATAAGATTATTTATTGCTGTTTAACAGTAGAGTTAGTGGGGGATTCTTTTTTGTTCAACACTTTCTTATGATAGAAAGAGAGTCTGATACAATGTATGTTTATCTATTAAGTTATATCACATTACTTGTATTATCACTAAAAGAAATAACTACAAGTAGATTTTATAGCGGTAATATTAATAAATTAATAATAGGATGTTTGTTGGTATTTTCAATAATAGCAGGAATAAGATATGGAATAGGAACTGATTACTTTAATTATCTAGAAATTTTTAATTACGTCAATGTAATTAGTGATTATGGATATTTAGAGCCTGGATTTAGGTTTGTAATAGTTCTAATTAAAAGTTTAGGCTTCTCTGTGGAAAGCTTATTTTTCTTTTTTTCTTTTATCACTCTTTTTTATATGTTTTATGGAATTAAAAAAACAAGTATATACCCGATGTTCTCAGTATTTTTATTCATTACTGTTTTCTACATAGGATATGTATTCAATGGGGTGAGACAGGGAATTGCGATGGCTTTATTTGTTTATCTACTGATAGACATAGAGCAGCGAAATTTCAAAAAAGTTTTACTTTACACAATAATAGGACTAACGTTGCACTTTTCTGCTATTTTCATCATGGTAGGTTATTTTTTTAGTAGATTAAAATTTAGTAGAAAATCGTATGTTATTTTGACTGTTTTGCTAGTGGTTGCTATATTCACAAACCATATTTGGACTAACGCTTTCATGTATTTAATGCCTGATTATATACAGACAAAAATCGATATATATGCTAACGGTATTGTTGGAGGAATTGATAGTATCGGTGTCTTGCAAAGATTATTGCTATTGATTCTATTTTTAATATATTACAATAAATTAAAAATGGTTAATGCGAGTTTTGAATGGATCTTTAAATTGTATTTTCTGGGATTTGTATTTTATGCTATGTTTTCATTTCAAGAAATGTTTGCAACTAGAATAAATATGTTTTTTAGAATTTTAGAAATAATTCTGCTCCCTTATATACTCTGTTTGGACATTAATAAGTATAAAAAATGGTCTTTGTTAATCATAATTATAGCTTGGGCTACCTTGTTGTTTGTATCGCAATTAACTCATTCTTTCAACTTTCCATTTAGAACGATATTCGGGAAATAGAATGGTTAACTAATGTACCAAGTTGAACAAAAGAACTCAACTTATCAAATGATAAGTGATTGTTGTTTTCTATAAATGGTAACTTGTACTTGAAAGGGGGATCTTAATGAAGTTCACTATTGTCATTCCATGCTTTAATTTGGCTAAATATATACGTAAAACAATTGAAAGTGTTTTGGTACAAACCTATACAGATTTTGAACTAATCATTATTGATGATGGATCATTAGACGATTCTTATAAGATATTACAAGAGATTGAAAATACGGATAAAAGAGTGAGGTTGTTTAGTAAAGAGAATGGTGGAGTATCTTCCGCAAGAAACTTTGGTATTCATAAATCTACAGGAGATTATATTTTATTTTTAGACGGAGATGATTTGATTAATAAGGATTTATTAAAAAGAGCACATCACATTTTTACAAATACAGATGTAGATATGTTCTCGTATGGCTATCAAACCTTAAATGAGAATACTAACCAAACAATAAAAAAATACTCATCAAATAAATATAATAATAAAATACTTACGGAGGTCCAATTTCTCAATTTATTTTTAACAAAAAAAATCAGTCAATCCATGTGTTCTTTTATTACTAAAAAAGAAATAATCGACAAAAATAAAATTCTTTTTGATGAGAATACGAAACATGGAGAGGACCAAGAATTGCAAGTTAGATGTATTTCTAAATGTATGAGCATATTTTATGATTCGGAAGTTCTATTCTACTATATTCAAAGAGCTGGTTCAGCAGTTAACAATAAAGTAGTAAGAGAAAATTTTGATGTATTTTTTAGAATTAGAAACTATATAAATGAGAAATCAATCGGTTCCTATAATAATTACCTGTGCTTTATTTTTTTTTATTTGGTAAAGGAAATTATAAAAAGGGGATCTGAAACAGAAACCGTCCATAAACTTATTAATATAGATTATATACTAAAAAATTACAAGATTGAATACACCAAAAACAACTTGATCACAGGTATATTTATTTTAATGTATAACTTAATTCTAAAAAAAATCATTATGAAAAAGTATGGAATAATTTAAAGTAAGCATGGTTTTTACAAGTATAAAAAACTGCAACTACATCCCGTAGGTTGATCAAAAAATATGAAATAAAATTATTACATTATCGAATATACTAAATCACGTGAGCAAAATACAACAAAAAAGGTATGTCGTATTTTAGGAATAGGGATAACTGTATATATTATTTAATATTATTTCTAAAATATGGGGGTAATTAATAATGAGAAAGTTCAGTATAGTTATTCCTGTATATAATGTGGAAAATTATATACAGGAATGTCTAGAAAGTGTGTTAAAGCAAACATATGAAAAGTTAGAAATAATCCTTGTAAACGATGGATCAACAGATAAGAGTCCTATTATATGTGATGAATACAGTAAAATCGATAGTAGAGTAAAGGTTATACATAAAGAGAATGGGGGATTATCTTCGGCAAGAAATAGTGGGTTTAATGAAACATCGGGAGAATATATAGTATTTGTGGATAGCGATGATTGGCTACATATTGATTTCATTAAACATATTAATGATACCATTAATGATGCTGAGGTAGATGTAATAGTTAATAATGTTGTATCTTACGATGAAGGTAACGATGTATCTAAAGAGCAAAATTATAATTTGCCTATAGGAAAAGTGTACTCAGGAGTTGAGGCATTTAAACATTTATATAGTCAAAATGAGTTCTGGGGAGCTGCATGGCAATTCGTTGTGAGAAGGGAATATTTAATTAAAAATAATATAGTGTTTACAAATGGTATTTATCATGAGGATGAAAGATATTCGCCAGAACTATTGTTATTAACTACTAAAGTGGGATTTTGCAGCCAAGCATTATATATGTATAGGTTAGGAAGACAAGGTTCAATTATTAATAACTTTAATATAAAGAAAGAATTCGATAAAATATTTATTATCAGCGATTTAATGAAATTATCTAATAGCACTGAATTATCAGGTATTAGATCTCATTTACTACAATCAAGATGTACTCAACTGTACGTGGGACTTATTAAAACGTCATATAAATATTTAAAACTAAATAATATACAATCAAAGGAGCTTGCAGATCAACTTAAAGAACTAAGGTATGTATTGAAATTTAATAACAGTATTAAGTATAAGATATTTTATATTGCAGTAACAATTCTAGGTCCTATCTTCCTTGGAAAGATGTTGAATAGTGAGAGGTATAGTAACAGATGAATATTAAAATTAGTTTTATTATCCCAGTGTATAACGTTGAAAAATATTTATCTCAATGTATTGAAAGCCTTTTATTTCAAGATTATCATAGCCTTGAAGTTATACTAATAAATGATGGATCAACTGATTCAAGTCCTTTGATTTGTGATCGATTTGCTAACCAAGATGATCGTATCATAGTTATTCATAAAAATAACGGTGGACCTTCATCTGCAAGAAATATTGGTATAGATAATGCTACTGGTGATTATATTTGTTTTGTAGATAGTGATGATTTTTGGATTAAAAATAGATTGGATTGTATAGTAAAACAAATAAATAATACTAGATGTGATTTATTAATGATACCAATGGTATCATATTATGATTCATCTGACAGTTATCAAATATTTTCAAAAAAGATGAACATAGGTAATTATTTTACAGGAAATAGTAATCTGACAGAAGTTTTAAAGAATGATTATGCTTTTGGATGGTGCCCAGTCCGATTTGTTATTAATAAAAATATTTTAAATAAAGATTTTCGTTTTATGGAAGGTTACCTATGTGAGGATGTTGATTTTGTATTTAGATTGTGGAATGAAGTGCAAACGGTTGATTATTTTACAGATAACGTTTATGCATACAGAAGAGAGCAAGAAGCATCCATTACTCATGTGGCAAGTTATAAATTCTCCTATGACTTATTATTTATGATAAAGCAAAATTTAAGTTTATTTGAGCACTATAGGATTAACGATGATTTAAAAAATTTGCTTTATTTAAACTTTCAGGATTTAGTAGGCGTAGTTTTATATTGGTATTCTACTTATAGTAAATCACAGAAAAAAGGTCTAAGAGAAAGTATTAAAGAGATTGAATATATCTTCACCCTTGATAGCAATTATAAGCATTATGCCACTAAGAAAACTAAAACTGTGAAATTTCTATTAAATACCTTTGGAATTAACGCTACAGGAATGGCATGGGGAGTAAAACGAAAAATCACAAAAATTAATTCATAAAATTCAAAGTATCTTTTTAAAAAAGAGGTTATTTTCTTATAATTATAAATTAGTTTTGATAGGGCGGGCTAATGAAAAAAACAGCATTAATAATAATATTAATAACTCTTTTCTCAAAATTGCTTGGGTTTGTTAGGGATATAGGCCTTTCATATTTTTACGGGGCATCTAGCATTAGTGATGCATATATAATATCCACAACAATACCACTCACAATATTTGGTTTCTTAGGAATTGCTATATCTACAGGGTATATTCCTATGTATAGTAAAATACGTGAAGAACACGGGGAAATTGAAAGTATTCGTTATACAAATAATTTAACCAACATTTACTTGGTATTAAGTACTTTTATTTTGGTATTAGGAATTTTATTTGCGAAGCCAATTGTAAGCGTATTTGCATCAGGGCTCAGGGGAGAATCGTTAATCTTAGCGGTAAAATTCACAAAAATAGGTATGATAAGTATATACTTCACAGGTATGGTGTACATATTCAATAGTTTTCTTCAAATAAAGGGCAATTATGTTGTTCCAGCATTAGTTGGATTTCCACTCAACATATTAGTTATTATATCAATTTATTTAAGCTCTAATGGAGATGTTTTATTATTATCTATAGGAACAGTTGTTGCTACAGCTTCACAGTTGCTGCTAATCTTACCTTTCGTATATAAAGAAGGTTACAAATATAGAGTGGAATTTGATATAAAAGACAAACATATTAAAAGCATGGCATATATAGCTTTTCCTGCTATGATTGGAGTATCTGTTAATCAAATAAATACTCTAGTTGATACAACACTAGCATCTCAGATAGTGACTGGTGGTATATCGGTAATAAGTTATGCTAATAGATTTATTGGTTCCCTTGAAAGTATTTTTGCTATTACTATAGCGACAATAATGTTTCCTCTGATGTCAAAAATGGTTGCTGAAAAAAATAAAGATGGAATAAAGAAATCATTGTCAGATGCTATTGGGGCGATTAATCTCTTAGTAATACCTATTTCTATTGGGATCATGGTATTTTCAGAACCAATAGTGAGACTATTGTTTGGAAGAGGGGCATTTGATAGTCAAGCAATAATATTAACATCCAATGTAATTTTTTACTACTCGATAGGAATGACAGCTACTGGTATCAGAGAGGTGTTATCTAGAACATTTTACTCAATGCAAGATACGAAAACACCAACTATTAATGCTGCGATAGCACTAGTAATGAATATTGTTTTAAACATCATTTTATCTAGGTTTATGGGAATATCTGGATTAGCGCTAGCCACCAGTATTTCAGCTATTTTTTGTGTGGTATTATTATTTATTAGTCTTAGAAAGAAAATAGAAATTTTCAGCATAGGAAAAGTGTGTATTTCATTATTGAAAATTCTAGCTGCTTCACTTTTTATGGGTTATTTAGCAAAGCTCTTGTACGATTTATTAGTTAATTATATTAATGAAATTATGTCATTAATTATATCTGTTGGTGTAGGTGCTTTGATATATTTAGTGATTATATATTTTATGAAGATAGAAGATGTAGACAATATAATGAATGTTTTAAAGAAAAGGATTAAGAAAGTAAATTAAAATAGATACGTTAGTGGTATGTCCGGAGGCAAGTGGAGATCTATGTATTATTGATGTAAATATTACATGTATATGTTTATAGCCGTTTCGATTAGTAAATTATGACTGCTATAGTAGGAGATAAGGTTAGCTCATTCGTATAGTTCAATTTATTACGTGATATAATTTGCATAGAATCGAAAGGTATATTGATATGGTCATACTAGTTACTGGAGGAGTAGGTTACACTGGAAATTACACTTGCGCTAATAAATGAATTTATCCATTTTGCGGGATATAGGGTAGTTAGTAAGTCGGTTGGGATACCGCTAAATTATTATCAGAATAATGGGTGAGGGATTACATTCATGTGATAGATTTAGTTATTAGACATTTGAGAGCATTTGATAAATATACAAGGTACTGAAGTATATTATCAGGGTACTAGTAGGGGTTATAGTATTGGAAATGCTACATGCATTTGAGAATGTATCAGGTAGGAGCATTCCTTATAATGAAATATTATAGGCTAAATGAACCTAATAATATAAAGCAAATATCCCTATACTTAGTTCCCACACTTTGTTAATATAGTTAATAAGAAAACTACCTACATAACCCATACGACAAGGGCAAAATCATTGAAAAATTGTTGCGTAAAGTTAGGGATTAAACTCGATGAGCGCAGAGTATACCAGCTAGTTCCCGAATTTCGTACCTTCTGTCTAGGGGTATGTGAAATTCGGATGAAAATCATATGTCAATAGAATTATATTGCTCGTAGATGACATTTAGTTATGCTTAGATTACTATGAGAAGTTACCTGATGGTTTTATCGAAGATATGATGCAGGTGAAACTTTATTTGACGATTAATCGTCATAAGAGAATACTAGCTTTTCACTTTCAGGCGTCCACTAATAGTTAGCCGAAATAAAGTAATACATATTAAAAACAATCTACTATTGCTGACGCTAATTCTATCGATAAAGCGTCAGCATATTTTTTAAAAAAACATTCAAAGGAGAATCATGTAAATGGGATCAATTCTCCCATTGCGCATGAAAACATGTTGATGAACAATAAGAAAAAAACAATCTTAATTACTGTTGGTACTTTATTGGTTGCTGCAAGTGTAATTTTTGGAAGCATGACCCTTTATTCCAAGTGGAATAAAGTGAACGATCTCAATAAGCGAATTGAAGTGGCTGAAGGATCGCAAGAGAAGAAACCGGAGAGTGAAAATGGCCAAGAGCCTGATAGTACTGGTGAAGTTAAGCCTTCTGATGAGCCTGATACAGAAGTAAGTACGCAGCCAGAAAGTACTGCTATACCATCGGACAAGCCATCTACAAGTAAGAAGCCAGATTCCACAACGACGCCAACACCAACACCAAAGCCTACAATAACACCAAAACCTACACCAAAGCCGACATCAACACCTAAGGATGGTCAGAAGCCAAAGCCAACTTCTCCTCCGAAGGAAACAGTTAAAACGCCTACTGCTAAACCGCTTTCTAAAGCAGAGAAAGAGAAGCTGAAGAAGAATATTGATACATCTATCAATAAAAAGATGACACAATTAAGAAGTGCATGTACGACCTCAAGCAATAGTTTGGTAAGTCAAATCGTGGCGGATATTAAAGCGGATAAAGATGCGGCGCTTGATACGATTCAGGAGAAATTTTTAACAAAGGTTATGACCGCTGAGATGGAATGCGACGAGAAATTTGCTGCATTACTTGGGGATGCAGAGGCGCAATATAGTGCTGCAGGCATCAAAGAACTGCCCTTACCTGATTGGGCTACTGAGTATGAAAGTGAGAAGTCTAAAGCAAGATCAAACGCTCTTGGAAAAATTGCAGAAGCATTAGAGTAATGCTGTGTAAGGGATCTTTTAATAAAGTGTATCTTAGAAAGGACGTAAACAGATTATGAAACTTAGCAAAAAATCATTTGTTATACTTTTAGTAGGATTATTGATTGCTCTAACACCTCTAAGTGCGACTGCCGCAAAATCTACGAGTAATTCTCAAGCAATAAAAGTAAAGTCGCAGCCCATTCAGATGATCTTTGACGGAGAACAACTCTCTCTACCAAAAGGTCAGCATTCTTTTATTTATAAAGGGTCCACTTATGTACCGATTCGTTATATGTCATACGCGTTGTTGAAGCAAGTACTGTGGAATGGCACAAAAAACGTTGTGACAGTTAAAGAGCCGACGGAAAAGGAGTTAATTGAACTAAAGAAACTTCTTCAACTGGCTACCGGCGTTGATGTCAAGCCCAAAAATAATGAGACAATCACTATCACTCCTAAGAAAGTAAAGCTTATATTTGAAGGAAAAGAAAAGGCGTTACCTGTAGGACAGTCGCTATATAGCCATAATGGCTCTATCTACGTACCACTACGTTTTCTCGCAGAAGCCACGGGAGCAGAGATCACGTGGGATCAAGCAACAAAAACAGTTAAAAGTGAATCGGCCGCATATCGAGAGCAATTTGGAGAAAAAGAGGAAGGCGGCTCAGGAACAGGCGAAGGAGGAACTGGCGGTACTGTAACGAACCCCGGTACTGTACCTGGTGGTACCCCTGGGGCTGTTAAGCCAACTTATGAGCAAATTACTAGTAGTGCATTAACGAAACTAGAAGCTCTTCGGTCGAGTTGTGAGACTTCACTGATGGACATGGTATTGAAACATGAAGGAAAAGATGAAGAAGCAAAGAAACAGTTACTTGCAAAAATAACGAACGAAGTAGATAGTTGTACTAAAAAATTCGAAACAATTGTATCAGATGTATCGAGCCAACTATCGTCAAACGGTTATAGGACAGCTATTATTGCTGAATATCGAGCGAAGTTTGAAGCTGATCTAAAAACGGGAAAAGAAATCGCCGAAAAACTTTTGAAATAATTAGTAACCCCTGACGTATTGGTCAGGGGTTTTTAGCTATCTGTTAATAAGCAGAAGGGCAATAATAATCGCGATAATTGTAATGTCTTCTTCTTTTCGATTACCCAGCTATCTTTATACTGGATTTAAAATGTACGTATCGACTGTGTATAATATACTTTTACCAATACCATCTGTGTTCATCTTTGATTTTCATAGCTTAATAAAGAAAAACTCCCGCAATTCACTACGATCTGTAGCGGAATCAAGGGAGTTTTCTTTGCTATTGTTACTTAGTATATCTTTACTGGCTGATATTTGTAGCTTTCTTTAATGAAGTTGTTCTTTTGTATATTACTCTTATTGCCTGCGTCGACCGTTGTATCAATGATCACCCATTCGCCGTCAATAAAAACCTCGTTCCAAGCATGATAGACATCTACATAGTCTGATTCGCCCATTACAAGCTTAGCAGGGATACCCAGACTGCGAAGCATTGCTGCATAGAGTGCAGCGTAACCGTAGCAAATATCTTTTTTCGCGAGAAAGGTTCGATTAATGTCAGGTAAATAATCATTTGTTACTTCTTCTGCTAATTTGTAGTCATAATCTATATTCGAGATTATGTAATCATAAACGACTTTAGCCTTTTCTAAATTTGATTTTTTACCCTTCACGAGTTGCTTTGCTAAAAAAATAGATTCATCTGTGCTTGACCAATTTACATTTTGAATGGAATTTAAGTAAACAACCTTTTCATCCTTAAGATTAAGTTTAATTGTTACATTTTTTTTGATTTTATAGGATTTTTCAGACACATGCTCTAAAATCATAACTTTGTATTCACCATTGCCTAGTTGGAGTGGAAAGGTGGTTGCCGTTGAATCGTTTGTAAGATTGTACATATAAAACTGCTTACCTTTTTCTATCCTTATTTTAGTTTTCACATTAGGTTTGGTCGGATAAGTTATGGTTATAACACCATGTAACAATTTCGATGTGTCTATCCAAGAATCAGACGTGCTAGATGTAGCATGAACATAGCTTACGGAACTAAATAGAAGAAAGACGTTGAAGAGGATAATAAGAGCTGAGCGCATAATAAAAACTCCTTTCGGTGGCCAGGCTGCCATCTTAATAGAAGGCCCTATAGCTTTGCGTCCCTACCTTTCGATAGGTTTGCCATTATCGTGATGAGTTTAAGAGATATCGTTCTTTATATGACTATTATTTGTTCGTTAAAGTCCTACATGAATGATCGGTCAACTAGATCAGCTTATAAAGTCAATATAATAGTAAAGCTTATCGTAGAGATTCTTACATTTGGATAAGGGAATATTAGTAGTCATAAGTTTATATGGTTATATATTACCATAGTAATCTAGCAAAGCAATATGAAATCGAAAGTATAGTAGAAGTGATAGAGCAATTCTTTGCCGAAACCTGTCGAAATAAGCAGCAGCAGAGAACATAATGAGTTGTTGTGGGCCTAAGAGGGTATTTGGTCATGTAAACGAAATCTTTCATAACGCAACTCAATAAAAAATATCATTTCAAAGAGAACTCGAAACGGTATCTTTTCGAAATATTTAATATGCAGTATGGTCCTATCATCTTAATATTTGTATGGTGTTTATAGGATATCAATATTATAATTACATATATATTTGAACTCAATTAGGAAAAGAGGATATACGTTGACACAAAATAGGATTGAATGGATCGACCTAGCAAAGGGAATAGGCATGCTTCTAGTAATGTTTGGGCATGTTCCAATCCCACAAGATTTATCAAAGTTTATTTATACTTTCCATGTTCCTTTGTTTTTCTTTCTATCAGGTCTGCTTTTTTCGATTTCAAAATATCCTAGCTTTAAGACATTTCTTAACAAAAAGTTTTTTTCTCTAATAATACCTTACTTTGGTCTTTCGATTATTTTGACTATATGGTTTTTTGTTATAGGTTTCGTTGGTAACCCTGATCCCATAGGGTTACCAACTAGGATAATCGGGATTGTCTTGTCAATCAGAAATGTTTTCGGAACTGGGACCTTATGGTTTATTAGTTGTCTTTTTATAACTGAGTTGATTTTTTATATAATATTAAGACGATACCAACACTCTCTTGTGAAAATCATTGCTTCTTCTGCATTCCTCTCAATAATTGGTGTCGGAATCGTCGCGTTTTATAACAAACCTCTAGTTTGGAATATAGACGCAGCACTAGTTGTCATTATTTTTTTTGGACTTGGCTACTCTATAAAAAATATAGACGGTCTCCTTAATAAGATAACTCGTCCCTACCTGCTACCTTTGTATTTTCTTTTAACTTTTGTAGTCGGCATGTCTAACAATAATATAGATCTTTTTTCAAACCAATATGGTAACTACGTTTTATTCTATATAGCAGCCTTTTCAGGGATTGGATTAGTACTCACGATTTCAAAGCTTATTAATAAAAACCTCATACTTCAGTTTGTAGGTATGAATACGTTATTATTGCTGTTGCTTCACACTATGATATTTAATTTGCTTCAATACCTAATCCCATTCGCTGCTGACCTACCATTTATCAAGTCCGCTCTAATGGGTTGTGTCTTCGTATCGATTACCGTCTTAATTTCAACTATATTTGTTAAAATTACTAATAAATATTTACCTATTCTGGTAGGCAAAAATAATCAAATCAATAAAAGTGTAATTCAAAAAGAGCTGTCCCAAAAGGTCTAAATGAACTGTAACCCGTAAGATGGGCGCTCTGAAAAAAGTGACGCCTTGCGGGTTTTTATTTTAATTATAGTAACTGAGATTGAGTGAAGTTGCAGATTATGAAGAAAATCAAAGAAAAGTTTCACAGAGCTAAAGAAACAATTATTAGAGAAAAAACCTAATTAAAACACGTATCAGGGAAGAGTCGGGAAAAACACCTATGCAAATCATCTTAGATGCGGGTTTTCCTATCGACATCAACGGTTTAGATACGCCTAGGAGGATTTTGCAACGTTAGCGAACGTACATGAGCCCAGCTTGAAAAAACGTGTGCCTTTATTAGGATATCCATACGCTTGCCCCGTTCCGGATAACCTCATGATGTCCCATAGTTATAATGGTTTGGATATTTTATAATTACCTGCCTGGATGAACATTATATTTTCGTCATTAAAATATCCTTAATTAATGTTGTTCTAGAGTGCCTGGTAATCGTCAACAATGCCACCGCTTAAGGCGTAAGATTAAGAGTGAGGAGGGTATTTAACATTAATCTCTCGGCCATTTAAGTTTTCCATAGTATCCCCCAACTACGTAGTAAGACCAGTTTGCTCGATATTCATTAGATTCTTAAGAGTTGACTAAGCTCAAGCCTCATCATTCAATATCTCATAGTAACGATTTCTTTTGTATTCTATTAAATAGACAACATGATGACATCTATTTATTTGTATATATAGTAGAAGGGATATTTCTTTGAAAATCTTTTTCGTAAAAAGCTTGCATTCCTCTAGGCATCCATGATATATTATCTAAGTCGCCGCTGAAACAAACGGCAGACACGCAAGAAACACGCAAGAAACACGAAAGAAAAGATTGATCTTTGAAAACTGAACAACGAGCGAAACTGCCTCATTCATCCTAACGGATGTAATGAAAAAGCAATATAAGTAATGAGCAAGTCAAACACCAATTTGG
>NZ_BQME02000001.1:1244974-1512474 GCF_022180385.2 Paenibacillus sp. L3-i20 | reverse complement strand
CACGAGAAACCCCGTCGGAATCCGGCAGGACCATCTGCCAAGGCTAAATACTCCCTAGTGACCGATAGTGAAGCAGTACCGTGAGGGAAAGGTGAAAAGCACCGCGGAAGCGGAGTGAAAAAGAACCTGAAACCGTGCGCTTACAAAAAGTCAGAGCCCGTTAAATGGGTGATGGCGTGCCTTTTGTAGAATGAACCGGCGAGTTACGATCCCGTGCAAGGTTAAGGTGGAAAGCCGGAGCCGCAGCGAAAGCGAGTCTGAATAGGGCGAATAAGTACGTGGTCGTAGACCCGAAACCGTGTGATCTACCCCTGTCCAGGGTGAAGGTGCGGTAACACGCACTGGAGGCCCGAACCCACGCATGTTGAAAAATGCGGGGATGAGGTGGGGGTAGCGGAGAAATTCCAATCGAACTCGGAGATAGCTGGTTCTCCCCGAAATAGCTTTAGGGCTAGCCTCGGATATGAGTGTCGTGGAGGTAGAGCACTGATTGGATGCGGGGCCCGCCAAGGGTTACCAAGTCTAGTCAAACTCCGAATGCCATAGACATGCTTACCGGGAGTCAGACAGTGAGTGCTAAGATCCATTGTCAAGAGGGAAACAGCCCAGATCATCAGCTAAGGTCCCCAAGTGTGTGTTAAGTGGGAAAGGATGTGGAGTTGCACAGACAACCAGGATGTTGGCTTAGAAGCAGCCACCATTTAAAGAGTGCGTAATAGCTCACTGGTCGAGTGACTCTGCGCCGAAAATGTAACGGGGCTAAACACACCACCGAAGCTATGACATTGCAGCTTGCTGCATTGGGTAGGGGAGCGTTGAATATACGTTGAAGGTATACCGTGAGGAGTGCTGGAGCGTATTCAAGTGAGAATGCCGGTATGAGTAACGAAAAGACAAGTGAGAATCTTGTCCGCCGAAAGCCTAAGGGTTCCTGAGGAAGGCTCGTCCTCTCAGGGTAAGTCGGGACCTAACGCGAGGCCGAAAGGCGTAGTGGATGGACAACAGGTTGAAATTCCTGTACCACCGAAGATCGTTTGAGCAATGGGGTGACACAGAAGGGCAGTGACGCGGACTGATGGAATAGTCCGTCTAAGCAGTGAGGCTAGTGTGTAGGCAAATCCGCACACTATTAGGCTGGGCTGTGATGGGGAGCGAAAATTATAGTAGCGAAGGTCATGTACTCCGGCTGTCAAGAAAAGCCTCTAGTTAGATCAAGGTGCCCGTACCGCAAACCGACACAGGTAGGCGAGCAGAGCATGCTAAGGCGCGCGGAAGAACTCTCGTTAAGGAACTCGGCAAAATGACCCCGTAACTTCGGGAGAAGGGGTGCCTCGGTAGGGTTAATAGCCCGAGGGGGCCGCAGTGAATAGGCCCAATCGACTGTTTAGCAAAAACACAGGTCTGTGCGAAGCCGTAAGGCGAAGTATACGGGCTGACGCCTGCCCGGTGCTGGAAGGTTAAGGGGAGCGGTTAGGAGCAATCCGAAGCTGTGAACCGAAGCCCCAGTAAACGGCGGCCGTAACTATAACGGTCCTAAGGTAGCGAAATTCCTTGTCAGGTAAATTCTGACCCGCACGAATGGCGTAACGAATTGGGCGCTGTCTCAACGAGAGATCCGGTGAAATTTTAATACCTGTGAAGATGCAGGTTACCCGCGACAAGACGGAAAGACCCCATGGAGCTTTACTGCAGCTTGATATTGGACTTTGGTACGATCTGTACAGGATAGGTGGGAGCCATTGAAGCATGAGCGCCAGCTTGTGTGGAGGCGACGTTGGGATACCACCCTGATCGTATCGGAGTTCTAACCTACTACCGTGAAACCGGTAGAGGGACCGTGTCAGGCGGGCAGTTTGACTGGGGCGGTCGCCTCCTAAAATGTAACGGAGGCGCCCAAAGGTTCCCTCAGAATGGTTGGAAATCATTCGAAGAGTGCAAAGGCATAAGGGAGCTTGACTGCGAGACCTACAAGTCGAGCAGGGACGAAAGTCGGGCTTAGTGATCCGGTGGTACCGAATGGAAGGGCCATCGCTCAACGGATAAAAGCTACCCTGGGGATAACAGGCTTATCTCCCCCAAGAGTCCACATCGACGGGGAGGTTTGGCACCTCGATGTCGGCTCATCGCATCCTGGGGCTGAAGTAGGTCCCAAGGGTTGGGCTGTTCGCCCATTAAAGCGGTACGCGAGCTGGGTTCAGAACGTCGTGAGACAGTTCGGTCCCTATCTGTCGCGGGCGTAGGAAATTTGAGAGGAGCTGTCCTTAGTACGAGAGGACCGGGATGGACGTACCGCTGGTGTACCAGTTGTTCCGCCAGGAGCATAGCTGGGTAGCCAAGTACGGACGGGATAAACGCTGAAAGCATCTAAGCGTGAAGCCCCCCTCAAGATGAGATTTCCCAGTATGTAAGACCCCTTGAAGACGACGAGGTTGATAGGTTCGGGGTGGAAGTGCAGTAATGTACGGAGCTGACGAATACTAATCGGTCGAGGGCTTAT
Organism: Paenibacillus sp. L3-i20; assembly: GCF_022180385.2. Classification (GTDB taxonomy): domain Bacteria; phylum Bacillota; class Bacilli; order Paenibacillales; family Paenibacillaceae; genus Pristimantibacillus. The sequence goes on along the minus strand of NZ_BQME02000001.1, from coordinate 1,509,977 downwards.
CCTAATACGCTTATATAGGTCATACAACTTATAAGCAAACAGCTAAAGTAACTCAAGCTATTCTTTCGTATCCAGTTTTCAGGGCGCAAACACGCTTTGGATGAGATGTTTGCCACGAGCAAATGTCACGTTTGGTGGCGATGGCGAAGGGGAACCACGCGTTCCCATATCGAACACGACCGTTAAGCCCTTCAGCGCCGATGGTACTTGGACCGCAGGGTCCTGGGAGAGTAGGACGTCGCCAAGCACGAATGACCGATCACATTTATATGTGGTCGGTTTTTTGTTGTGATTGGAGACTTTCCTCTCCCACTGGGAGAGTGTCTAAACCTTTGTATCGAAGCCATACAAGGATGTTTGCCCGGCCTTAGTGGAAGGGAAGGTTCAGACGCCGACCGTGATGTAGCTCAAGAAGGTGTTTCATCCGGTGCGGTATGGACGTCGCCAAGCACGAATAAACTACCGCAGATGAATGCGGTAGTTTTTTTGTGCGTTAAAGGACCTCGCATAGGTTTTGTCCTATGCGAGGTCCTTTTGGCGACGTGCCTCTCCCTTACTGGGAGAGTATCTAACCCTTTGATCGATGTAAGGCAGTGAAGCATACTCGGTTTTTAGAGGAAGGGTTAGATGCCGACCGCGATGTTGCTCAAGAAGGTGATTCATCCGGTGCGGAATGGACGTCGCCAAGCACAAATAAGTTAGATATCGACTTAGATTGGGAGCTAGTCTTATAATCTTCCAGTAGCAAATGGATGTAGCCAAGTAATAAAAATTAAACATAAACAATCAATAATTTATGAAATATAAGATCCAACAATCAATCAAGCTTGAATTGCTAAAGATATACTGACAGTTAAACTAGAGTGATCATCTAAAAAAATAATGAATATCAATTCAAACATGAATTATTAAAAATATATTAACTTATCTGTAATTTAAACATCGATTATTATATGTGTACCAGCTTATTGTTGTTTTAACATTTACTACTAAATACGTACTAGTTTATCTTTCGTTTAAAGATGTACTACTGAATATATTTATTCTTCTTTTACTCTTATAACTACTTCTTATGGTCACGCTGTATTGTTATGCACTTCTAACGAGCTAATTGCGATCCAAATAATTACATGATATGGTAATGGGTATATTTATTTTACCGGAGGAGGTTATCTTCTACCGGAAGAAGTGCGCATTGAACGCTTAGGCTTGGATAGATTGAGGAGACGTTTAAATTATCTCAGTTTGCTTTTAATTGAAGCGATCAGTGGAAGAAATTGAGGGAATAAAGGATAATTTTCAGAAAAAGCCAGCAGATCGATGGGGCTGTCATCATTGATAATAAACTTGCAGCTCAAGCAACAGTACTGGATTTGCGAACTTATATTGCTGGAAAGTCTTTTGCAATGGGTGGTGTAGCAGGAGTTGCAACTTGACCGGATATCGGAGGCAAGGTTTAGTTGGTATGTTGTTGGTACATAGCCTTCAAGAGATGAAGGTAAAAGGACAGACATAATCATTCCTACATCCATTCGCATTTGGTTTTTATCGTAAATTTGGTTGGGAAACTTATATCGAATACAAGCAATACAAACTGACAAAGTCACAATTACCGAAAAAACCAACCTTTACTGGAAAAATAGAGCGTAAAACAGCTATACAGAAATTAAATCAGTCTACGATGAATTTGCAAAGGGATACAATGACATGTTAGTTCGTACGGATTTATGGTGGGAACGAAGAATATCGAAGCGTAAACAAGGACAAGTTGCGCTATACTCTGATGCTGCTGGTAAAGGGCAAGGCTATGTCATATACGGAGTGAAGAATAATGAGTTCATTATTCATGAAATGTTTCATTTAAGTGAGGAAGCCAGAGCGGCACTCTGGACTTTTATCGCACAACATAATTCGATGATTGATCACGTTTCTTTAGATGCACCTATCGATGATAGGTTGCCGGATATGCTGCCAGAACCGAGCATTAAACAAGAAATTATTCCTTATTGTATGGCTAGAATAGTTGACATGCAAGCGTTTATACATAATTTTACTTTTCAGGAGAGCTTTTATTCAGATTCCTTCATCCTCGAAGTAAAAGATGAGCATGCATCGTGGAATGATGGTACTTACGAATTAACAATTGAACCATCAGGAATAGGGCGTTTGCTCCAAGTAAATGATATTAATGAAGAAATATCGATTATAAGAGCAGGAATCGGAGCATTAACATCGTTCTTTATTAGTTACCGCACATGCAAGCAATTATCGCATTCTAATCATATTTAGGGTGATTCGAAAGCATTAAATCGCTTACATTGCCGAATACCCGAACGAACTACGTACCTTGCAGACTTTTTCTGAGGATTGATACTGCGAAGGCTTGCCATTACGGGAAAAGTAAGGGATTTATCGACAATTGAGCAACCTTGACAGCCCCTACCCCCTCTGCTAATATTGCAATAATATAAGTCAGAGGCAATGAAAATAAGGGAGGAACATACTCGTGTGGGAATCGAAATTCGCTAAAGAAGGGCTAACGTTCGACGACGTTTTGCTTGTTCCGCGCAAATCAGAAGTGCTACCTAGAGAAGTTAACATCTCAACTAAATTAAGCGAAAATATTAAGCTTAATATTCCGTTGATCAGCGCAGGCATGGACACCGTCACGGAAGCTGCTTTGGCGATTGCAATTGCTCGTGAGGGCGGTATCGGCATTATCCATAAAAACATGTCCATCGCACAACAAGCAGAAGAAGTTGATCGTGTAAAGCGTTCGGAGAGCGGAGTTATTACTAACCCCTTTTCATTGACGCCAAACCATCACGTATATGATGCAGAAGAGCTTATGGGCAAGTACCGCATCTCTGGGGTTCCGATTGTGGACCAGGATAAGAAGCTGGTTGGTATTTTGACAAATCGGGATTTGCGTTTCGTTCACGATTATTCCATTAAGATTAGTGAAGTAATGACTCATGAAAACCTCGTAACGGCGGCTGTAGGCACGACGCTACAGGAAGCGGAAGTTTTACTTCAACAACACAAGATTGAGAAATTGCCACTTGTTGATGAGGCGAATGTACTGAAGGGCTTAATCACGATTAAGGATATTGAGAAGGCTATTCAATTCCCTAATGCAGCTAAAGATACTCAAGGCAGATTGCTTTGCGGAGCTGCTGTAGGTATTTCTAAAGATACGATGGATCGTGCAGAAGCATTAGTTAACTCAGGCATTGATGTATTAGTTGTAGATTCAGCGCATGGTCACCATATCAATATTCTTGAAGCAGTTCGCAAGCTGCGTAATGCATATCCGGAATTAACGATTATTGCGGGTAATGTAGCAACTGGCGAAGCAACAAGAGATCTAATTGAAGCTGGTGCTTCAGTTGTTAAAGTAGGTATCGGTCCAGGTTCTATCTGTACAACTCGTGTCATCGCTGGTATTGGCGTACCACAAATTACAGCTATCTACGATTGTGCAACAGTTGCCAGAGAATACAACATTCCTGTCATCGCTGATGGAGGTATCAAGTACTCCGGTGATATTACAAAAGCGATTGCTTGCGGAGCTAGTGCAATTATGATCGGAAGCCTATTCGCTGGTACATCTGAGAGCCCAGGTGAGACAGAAATTTTCCAAGGTCGTAGCTTTAAAGTATACCGCGGTATGGGATCGTTAGGTGCAATGAAGGAAGGAAGCAAGGATCGTTACTTCCAAGAGAACGAGAACAAGCTAGTTCCAGAAGGTATCGAAGGACGAGTTCCTTACAAAGGACCATTAGCTGATACAGTGCACCAATTACTTGGCGGTTTGCGTTCGGGGATGGGCTATTGCGGTACTTCTTCACTAGAAGAGTTGAAAAATGATACGCAATTTGTTCGTATTACAGGTTCAGGTCTACGTGAAAGTCATCCACATGATGTTCAGATCACGAAAGAAGCGCCAAATTACTCTCTATAATTAGCCGAATTATCGGTATAACAAACAGACAGGGACATGCCACTTAAGGGATGCTCTGTCTGTTTTATTTTGCAAAAGTGCACTATTTGACTTGGAGTGTGTGCATATTGCTATCTCTATGACTTGGAATATGTATATCCTGCAATGTCTGTGACGCCAACTGGCGAAAGAGGTTTAATTGTGGTGTTCTCCTATGTTACAATTATGTTGGAGAAATTGGATGAGAAAATCAATGGGAAAAGAGGGAACGACAGTGAAAGTAATGGGAAGGCCGGTTCGGTTATTGTCGATCATTGCGGCTAGTTTAGCGCTTTGTGTGGCTGTAATGTCACTGGGTGCGACGAATGCATTAGCGGTAGGTTATAACAAAAGACCCAGTACGGAAAATTCACTTGGGTTACAAGTGAAATCAGCGATTTTAATCGAAGCGGAGTCGGGTCAGGTATTATTCGAGGTCAATCCGGATGAGCCTTTGCCGATCGCAAGTATGACGAAGCTGATGACGGAGTATATTGTTCTGAAGGAAATTAAAAGCGGTCGTATGACGTGGGAACAAATGGTCACAGTAAGTCCAGAGGCAGCGAATACGGATCGATCCGAATCGCAAATATATTTGGCTGCAGGCGATCAGCATTCGGTTAAAGATTTATATATAGCTATGGCAGTAGGTTCGGCAAATGATGCTACAAAGGCGCTTGCGTATGCAGTATCTGGAAGCATCGAAGTTTTTGTAGAAAAAATGAATCAAACAGCTGATGAGCTTGGACTGAAAACGGCTGTATTTACTAGTGTGACAGGGTTTGAAAAAACTACGGTTATGTCAGCTGCTGATATGGCGAAGTTGTCACAAATTATTTTGCGAGACTATCCAGAGTTTTTGGAGTTCTCGAAAATTCAGCAATATAAATTCCGTGAGCGTGACAAGCATCCGATGATTAACTTCAATTATATGCTTGGGTCAAATGTAAACCAGGAAGGTCTTAAACACTTAGCTTATGAAGGCGTAGATGGTATGAAGACAGGTTTTATTGAAGAAGCAGGCTATAACTTTACTGGAACAGTTAAGAAAGGTGACATTCGCTATATTAGCGTTGTTATGGATGCAAGCACAAAGAGTACACGTTTCTATGAAACTGCTAAACTTTATAATTATGCTTATTCAACTTTTGAGAAAAAAACTGTCCTTCCTCCAAAATCCGTTGTGAAAACAGTGGAAAAGGTAAAGATAAAAAAAGGTAAAAAGAAGACAATTCCTGTCGTAACAGACAAAGATATTACGTTCATGATTAAGAAGGGCGTAGAGGCTAAGATAGAAATGTCTAGTTTTGAGTTAATTCCGGAGAAAGAGTTAGTTGCTCCTATCGCCGCTGGTCAGAAGGTTGGTACTGTAACGTACAAGTATTCAGATGAAGCTACAGGTAAAGATTTGACGTATACGGTAAACCTAGTTACAGCAGATAAAGCTGAGAAGGCAAGTTGGTTCCGACTGTTTTTCCGTGCAATTGGAGATTTCTTCTCGAACTTATTCAATAGCATTATGGATTTGTTCTAATCCGAGTGGCTTACAAGGAAATATAGGGTTGTCGATTAACCGTCATTCCTGTAAAATCAATGGATAGAACTACTGCGGTATATTATATATTCTTAGGGATAATAAATAGGAGGAAAAGACAGATGGAAACAGGTACTTCGCGCGTAAAACGTGGTATGGCAGAAATGCAAAAAGGCGGCGTTATTATGGACGTAATGAACGCCGAGCAAGCTAAGGTAGCGGAAGCAGCAGGTGCAACAGCAGTTATGGCACTTGAGCGTGTGCCTTCTGATATTCGCGCAGCTGGCGGAGTTGCCCGTATGGCTGATCCAACAATCGTAGAAGAAGTTATGAAGGTTGTATCTATTCCGGTTATGGCAAAAGCTCGTATCGGCCATTTTGTAGAAGCTAAAGTTTTGGAATCTATGGGCGTAGACTACATCGATGAGAGCGAAGTATTGACTCCTGCGGATGAAGTTTTCCATATTAGCAAGCATGATTTCACTATACCGTTTGTATGTGGCGCGAAGGATCTAGGAGAGGCGCTTCGTCGTATTCAAGAAGGCGCAGCAATGCTTCGTACTAAAGGCGAGCCTGGAACAGGCAATATCGTTGAAGCGGTACGCCATCTTCGTCTAATCAATGGTCAAATTCGTAAAATTCAAAACTTGTCGAAGGACGAGCTTTATCATGAAGCGAAGCTTCTAGGTGTTGCCTATGATCTATTGCTTAACGTACATGAAACTGGCAAGCTGCCAGTTGTTAACTTCGCAGCAGGCGGTGTAGCTACTCCTTCTGATGCTGCTCTTATGATGCACCTTGGAGCGGATGGTGTATTCGTTGGTTCTGGTATTTTTAAATCCGACAGCCCTGAGAAGTTTGCTCGTGCTATTGTTGAAGCAACAACTCATTATCAAGATTACAAGCTAATTGCTGAAGTTTCGAAAAACCTTGGTGCGCCGATGAAAGGCATCGAAATTTCGAAGCTAAATGCATCTGAGCGTATGCAAGATCGCGGAATATAAGAATGAAGCAGGAGCCGGTCGAACCAATAGGGGAGGCCGGCCCTTTAAAGGATGGCGAGTAAAACGATGAAAATTGGTGTACTTGCGCTTCAAGGCGCTGTAGCAGAGCATATACGTAGCTTAGAGGCGGCGGGCGCGGAAGCGGTCGCCGTTAAACGAGTTGAACAATTGGACGAGCTGAACGGTCTTGTAATCCCTGGTGGAGAGAGCACGACTATCGGTAAGCTTATGAGGAAATACGGTTTCATGGACGCCATTAGAGCTTTCTCAGCGCAAGGTAAACCTTTGTTCGGCACATGTGCAGGACTTATTGTTCTTGCTAAAGGAATCGAAGGACAAGAGGATACTCATCTTCAGTTAATGGATATGACAGTTGCGCGTAATGCATTCGGTCGTCAACGTGAGAGCTTTGAGACGGATTTGGATGTAAAAGGAATTAATGAGCCTATACGTGCTGTATTCATTCGTGCACCTCTTATCAAATCAGTAGGTGTAAATGTTGATGTTTTATCCACGTATAAGGGTGAGATTGTAACAGCTAGACAAGGAACACTTCTTGCAGCTTCTTATCATCCGGAACTTACAGATGATTACCGTTTACATGCTTATTTCTTAGACATGGTTAAAGAAGCGGCAGCTGCGAAAGCTTAAAGGAAGAAAACAATAAACATAAAACTTATTACTCTCTCCAGAGAGGAGCTTATTCAACGTGTTAGATGTAAAAATATTACGTACAGAATTTGAGAAGGTTGAGCAAGGACTACGTAATCGTGGTGCTTCGCTTGATCTAATTGCCGGTTTCCCAGAGCTTGATCTTAAACGGCGTGAGCTGATTCAAGAAACAGAGACTCTAAAAAGCCGTCGTAACACAGTATCGCAAGAAGTTGCCAAGCTGAAGAAATCAGGCGGAGACGCTGATGCGCTCATTATCGAGATGAGAGAGGTTGGCGACCGTATTAAGGCTTTAGATGACGAGTTGCGTGAGCTTGAAGTTCAGGTAGAGGAATTGACACTTAATATTCCTAACATCCCGAACGAAAGCGTACCAGTAGGTGCATCTGAGGATGATAATGTCGAACTTCGCCGTATTGGAGAAGTTCCGCAATTCGATTACGAGCCGAAAGCCCATTACGATATCGCTCAAGAGCTTGGTATACTCGACTTCGAGCGTGCGGCTAAAGTTACAGGTTCCAGATTCACGTTCTATCGTGGGTTAGGTGCAAGGCTTGAGCGTGCATTGATCAGCTTTATGATGGATCTGCATAGCGATAAGCATGGTTATGAAGAGATTCTTCCGCCATATATCGTTAACCGTGACAGCTTAATTGGTACGGGACAGCTTCCGAAGTTCGAAGAGGACTTATTCAAGCTGAAGGATACGGAGTACTATTTAATTCCGACAGCAGAGGTACCTGTTACTAATCTTCACCGTGAAGAAATTTTGGATAATGCTGAGCTGCCAAAAGGATTTGTCGCGTATAGCGCATGTTTCCGCTCTGAAGCGGGTGCAGCGGGCCGAGATACTCGCGGTCTTATTCGCCAGCATCAGTTCAATAAGGTTGAACTAGTGAAGATTGTGAGACCTGAAGATTCTTATACAGAGCTTGAGAAGCTAACAAACGATGCTGAGAAGGTACTCCAGCTACTTGGTTTGCCCTATCGTGTGCTTACACTTTGTACTGGAGATATGGGCTTCACTTCAGCTAAAACATATGATCTTGAAGTGTGGATTCCAAGCGCTAATACGTATCGTGAAATTTCTTCATGTTCCAACTTTGAAGATTTCCAGGCTCGTCGTGCGGGTATTCGTTTCCGTAGAGAGCAGAAGAGCAAGCCAGAATTCGTGCATACGCTTAATGGCTCGGGTCTTGCAGTTGGTCGTACAGTAGCTGCTATTCTAGAGAATTATCAGCAAGCAGACGGATCTGTCATTATTCCAGAAGTTCTTCGCTCGTATATGGGTGGGGTTAGTGTTATTGCGGCACGTTAAGTCTTGTGCGTTAACACGGAATATCTGATTAACTGCTTTTAAAAATTTTTTTGTATCACAGATCAAAAAAGGCTTGATTATTTGAATTGATCTGTGATACAATAATTTCTGTTATGAAACATTGATGTGGAGAGATACCGAAGCGGTCATAACGGGACGGTCTTGAAAACCGTTAGGGTGCAAGCCCACGTGGGTTCGAGTCCCACTCTCTCCTCCATTTACCTTTAATAAGAACTTAAGCCCGAACGATTATCGTTCGGGCTTTTTATATGTTCAGAAATTTATTGCTTTCTTACAATACTGTAAGTGTTCTGTCACTAAGATAAATGGCTCAAAATCCCCCCCTACCCTATACTGTGGTTAGCAGAAGGAACAATACTACGAAATAAGGGGCGAATATATAATGAATTATAAAAAAGCGATGCTTTTGTGTGCATCAACAGTTATTGCGGGGTCTATTATGGCCGGATGTGGTTTGTTTTCAAAAGCAAATGGTTTTATATTGTACGGTGAACAACAGCAAGTGGATGAGGCGATATTGAAGGAAGCGAACCAACTCAAAGAAAAAGATGCGTATACGATTAAAGTGGCTGAGGATAAGGGCGATAAAATCGTAATATTGGATCATACAACGGCTAATAAGCTGGTGAAAAAAGGACTAATTAAAGAGGTCAGGACAGAAGAAAAGGTAGAAGCGCTTAAAGCATTGCCTTCTGTTGAGAAGGGCAAAGGTATTTTATTTGCTAAACAAACCTTATCAGAAGTTCAAATAGATGGACAGCCAATGGCAGTGGAGTACAAAGGAAACACGATTATTGGTGATGGAAGAAGATACGGTGAGATGTTCTTAATCCTGGAAGATACGGATTGGAAGGACATAAAGGGTGATGAAAAAACGATGGCTATTTTGAAATATAAAAAGGACCCAAGTAAAAGGCTCAAAGGATTAACGGAAACCGAAATTGAAAAGGCACAACTTGTTAAAATAGGTGATTGATCAAACACATGTATAAAAGCAATAATACCTTCACATCTTAACGGTGTGGAGGTGTTTTACTTATGGCTAAATCAGACGAGCTTCGAATAGATCCACAGCAGCTAGCTGAAGCATGGCAACGAACGCTACCGGAAACGTTAAAGGGTGGAGACAGATGCGAGGTGCATCGCGATGAGGTTGATGATAAATCTCTTCGTGTAACGATTTTTGCGGCGGGACATCAAATGTATGAAGTTGATTTTAAGGTGACGTATGTAGACAGCCGTGAGGTGAAGGTGGAACTCATTGATGTTGAGAAGGATAATGTGGCTGTTGATGAGAGAACGGATATTATTCAGCAATTGATTCACGATTATAAGAGACATTTGCATGAATGCGCACAGGTATTGCAGCAATTGACTCATGCTTAAGGAGTGGATGGACGATGACGAAGGCCAAAGGTACTGCGGACAAAAACTTATCTAATGTCGTAGAAGCATTGGAAACGGAGCCTGTTAACAGCCATCAGGCACAGCAACTTCAACAGGACAAAAACGATCGTCGTCATCAGGACTCTATAAACTTCGATCAACCAGCGGATCTGGAACATCAACACTGACGACTATAGCTTGTTTGAATAAAGTATATTATCAATGCTGTAGAGGAGGTTGTGATAATGGGTAAACCAAAAAATGTGCCTGTGCCAGATAGCGTTCCTCATAATCAGAAGAGCAGGCAAAATAATTCTGGTGGACAACAGGAGCCTTTGTCTGGTTCGAAAAAAACAAAAAATCATAATCATGTGGATCATCATAATCCCCAGGGCTAATGATTGGTTCGATAGGTCCCGTCTCAGCTTAATGAGGCGGGATTTTTTGCTACGAGCTTCTAATGACACTATATTTAGTATAGACTGGAGATGCCGACAAAAAGAATAGTAAAGGAGACATTTTATGAAGCGAATATCGCGTTATGTCCTTATTGTTACGATGATAATGGTAGTCGTTATTTCCGGCTGTAGTTCAAAAACCCCTCCAAAAGCGGCGCTTCAAGCTGCAATCTTGAAAACGACGGGAGCCGAATCCTATAAGCTTTCAATGACGGTACAAATAGACGAGTTAGATATTCCTGTTGCGACATCGGTAAATAATTTTCCTATAGGAAGCTTTGCAGGGGTACTAAAAGATGCGACGATTAAAATAGATGCAATCTATTCGAAGAAGTCAGTTCGTACCGATATGAATGTAGAAGTAGTATTGCCGGGTATGATGGATATGAAGATTGCTTTCCCGATGATAATGAAGGATAAGTTATTGTATATCAAATTACCAGAAATTCCTCTGATACAGCTTCCTGAATCGGTCGTAGGTAAATATATTGTCATTGATGCTGACAAGTTAGCGGCTAAGCAAGGCACAAAGACCGGGATTTCTGTGGCAGAGCAGCAAAAACTTATACAAGAACTGTCAGAGGCATCTTTGAAACATTTTGACGAGGAAAAGTACTTTAATAATGTTAAGGTTGCAGATGCCGGTTTACCTGAGGGTGTCAAGGTGGATCAGGTCGTTAAGTTTGTGATTGACGAAGGCAATTATGCGGGAACTGCAGAGCTATTAGCAAATAAAGTATTGCCAGAGCTGCTGGACGTTGTGCTTTCTAATGAGACAGCACAGAGGGCTCTTCAAGTGGATAAGGCGAAGCTTGAGAAGCTGAGAGCGGATTGGGATACGAATAAAACAGAACTTCTAAATGTACTTCAAAATGATTTTAAAATACATGTTCTTGAGCTTATGGGAGCTATCAAGGATAAATATCTCGTCCATCAGAATGGGAAAATAAATGTGGAGGCAACAAATAAAGAAAGTGGATTAACGAAGAAGATAGGGTTCACATTCGCAGGACAATATTCTGAAATCGATAAGGATTTAACGTTCAATCAAGAAATTCCTACAGATGCATTACCTTGGGACCAGGTCAAACAACTACTCGCAGCACCATCAGCACTATAAAATTAAAAGAAAAATAACCCCGTGAAATCAGTATAGGCACTGATTGGCGGGGTTATTTGTTTCTAAGTCTTATTTAACAAAACGAATGGTAAGCGGATATTGATATACGATACCTTCAGTAGCCTTCATGGAAGCAATAATGACCATAACTAGCCAGAAGATAAGGACAATAATGATTAATATAAAACCGATAAAGACGAGCATAAGAGCGCTTGATACGATGGAATAGATCAAAATACTGATCTGGAGGTTCAATGATTCTTTCCCGTTAAAGAAGACAAAAGAGGACTGATCCTTTTTTATTAGCCACATGATGAGCGGGTCGAGAACTGAACCTAACGGGATAATAAATGTAGAGAGTGTGAGTAAGTGGTAAAGCATACCGTATGTTCTTTCTTATTTTGGTGGTCCATATGAATGGTTCAACTGACACATCTCCTTCTTATGATGAATTAGCAATTAATTTTTCTCTCTGATTTTGCATAGTACGCTGAGTTTTGTAAAAGATAATACTCCAAACAAGCAATTGACGTTATTTCAGTACTTGTTTAAAAGTGGGAATTATTTTATACTAATACATAGATATTCGATGTATAGTTTATCGATGTATGAGGAGGAATAAATGAATGAAAATTAATAAGGAGCTTATGAAGGGCAGTACGGTCATTCTCATTTTGACATTACTTAGCCGTAAAGATATGTACGGGTATGAAATGACGAAAGAAATCGAACGTGGCTCAGACGGTGTGTTTACTTTTAAGGAGGGTACATTATATCCGATTTTACATACGCTTGAAGTTGAACGTGTAGTGGAGGCTTATTGGAATGAGGAGGGTGGACGCAAGCGTAAATACTATAAGTTGACCGAGGACGGGCGTTTACAGCTAACAGATAAGCAAAGAGAGTGGACGTTGTTCCGTTCGACGGTGGACCGAGTTATCGGGGAGGGTAGCTTATGAGTAATAAACTAAGGGGCTTTGATGAGCATCCGCTAATTGTTCAATATTTGGAGCGGGTTTGTGGACAAGTGAAGGCCAGAGATGTGCATGAGGACATACGACTTGAATTATTGGCTCATTTAGAGGATCTTGCTGAGGAACGGAGTATCGAGGGTGTCGAGTCGCAAGATGTAATCGTATCAGATGTTCTGAAGCAGATGGGTGATCCTGAGCAAGTGGGCAAAGGATTCCATGCTGTGCATAAACCGAAGCCAGAATGGAGCGTTATTGCGCTTATAGCGGGTATGATTTGTATTGCACTGGTCTCAATATTTTCTCTACACTCAGCATCCTCAGGGATGGTATCAATTGAACATAAGCTGATATTCGGATTTTTAGGCATTGTAGCCATGACCGTCATGTATTTTGTCGATTATCGTAAGCTTCTTCGTTTCTCTTGGTTATTATATGGAGGGACAGTTCTGCTAATAATAGTAGCTTTATTGCAGGAAGTACAAGTTAATGGTTCGGATCAGTGGATTAGGTTGGGACCGTTTTTCCTTAATGTATTTGCGGCTTCGCCGTACTTATTTCTCATTTCTATTGCAGGGATATTGCAGATCCAGAGTAAGAAACTACAGGGAAGTGGAACGGGTAAGCGGGTTTTAACATTTATGAGTAACATTTTTTTATTTATAATGTTGCCGACATGTCTCTATTTCATAGCGCCAGCGTTAGAATATTTTACAACTTATTGTATGGGATTAGCAGTGTTGTTGTTTATAGAAGGGAAGATAAAATTACTGTTCTCTATTACCGGATCTGCTGTAAGCATTGTAGGTTTTTTCATTTGGAATAGCAGTCTTACTGATGGCTACTTACAGAATATACTATGGGATAGACTTACGGGATTCCTACAATCTAATACGAATGCAAGTTACATGACTGATCGTTCCCTAGAGGCCATTCAGTGGGGAGGTTTATGGGGACAAGGGTTCGGTGTTATTAACAAGAAAATTCCGTATTTTTTTGGAGAAATGCAATTCACTTATTTGGTATACAGTATGGGGTGGATATTTGGTATCGTTATTGTTATAGCAGCTATTGTTTTTATTGCAAGAGTTATTCGGATGGGTTATATGCTTAATGATAGATACGCTAAAGCGTTAGTTGTTGGTATATCTACAGTTTTAGGGACACAGCTACTATGGAATATATGTATGTGCCTTGGCTTATTGCCAATAGGAGGTTTCAATCTCCCGATTATGAATTGGACTTCTTTAACAATCATTGAGTTAGCAGCAGTAGGACTCATGTTAAGTGCTTATCGTAGGAAAGATATGTGGAGACCCAATACATATATGAACTTAGCTACCAAAGTGGAGTAGTATAGGTTTACGATATAAGGATGGATGAATAGAACCCCAATAATGGACTAGAGAATAAAAGGACAGACAAATAAGAACCGCACATCTGTGTGGTTCTTTGTCATTTTCTATAGTTGGCGCGCCGCGGCGGGATTTGAACCCACGACCCACCGTTTAGGAAACGGTTGCTCTATCCAGCTGAGCTACGGGCGCACGACATTGTTTATTCTAGCATTGAGTGAAGGATGGTGCAACTGGTGTACGGTATAGTAGCTTTTCAAAGTGATAGTTGCTTCATCCTCTCTTTATATAAAATAAAAAGATATATTCTAAAAATCAGGTCTAAATACTTATGAAATTAAGAGTATTAGGATGAATCCAGCAACAAATTTGTAAAAAATATGTCGTTTAATTAGGCATTATGTATTATAATGTTGCATGTAATATTTTACTCTAGTGAATAACGTGGGTATTTAGGATTACATAGGTTAGATTTCCAGAGAATAGTTTGCGAATCGACAAAGGATACATTCGTGGATTGTATTGCGATTTGTGAGATCAACAAAATTGGTTACCAATGGAGTAGGCGGCATGTAGTAGCACTAACAGAAGAAAACGGAGGGATTATGAGTGTTTGAGATTATGAAAGTTAGCAAGTCGAAAAGATGGATAAGCTTGATTCTCGTTGCAGCAATGACATTCACCTTGCTCAGTACAGTAGGTGCTGCAGCAAAATCAACAAGTGACATTGATGGTCATTGGGCAGCAGACAGCCTTCGCACATGGGTAGATAAAGGTCTGCTAAAAGGATATGAGGATGGGTCTTATAAACCTAATCGTCATGTAACTAGGGCAGAATTTGTTGCGCTTATTAATCGTTCTTTTGAATTGAAAGAGAAGGCGGATCTTACATTTAAAGATGTGGAAAGTAAAAGCTGGGTTTATGAGCAAGTTTCTATTGCTGTAAAAGCTGGCTATGTGGGCGGACTTTCTGACGAGTTATTCCATCCTAATAGCATTATTACACGTGAAGATGCGGCAAGCATGGTATCTAATTTGCTTGAGCTAGAGTCAACATCGGTACAAAATATTCAAAACTTTAAAGATGCAGTTTCAATTTCGAAATCTAATGAAGAGGCAATAGCAGCACTTGTTCAAGAGAAAATTATGAATGGATTACCTGATGGATCATTTAATCCACAGGGTGGTCTGTCTAGAGCACAGAGTGTAACGTTGCTGGATGCTGCTCTAGCATATGAAGCTCCTGTCAAAACTTATAGTAATGCTGGCGTTTATGGTCCTGAGAAGGGTAACCAAGTCATTAGAGGTAACGTCGTTATTTCTGCACCGGGTGTAACACTCCAAAACGTTACTATTAAAGGTGATGTTACTTTGACGGCTTCGGTTGGCGAAGGTGATGTTCACTTCAAAAAAGTGAAAATCGAGGGTACAACAACTATTCAGGGTGGAGGACCAAACTCCATTCATTTTGAAGATTCAGTTGTAGTAAGTATGCTTATTGAAAAGAGCACTGGTACGGTAAGGGTTGTCGTTGCGGGAGCTTCTGCAATAGAATATGTACTTGTAAATTCTCCAGTAAAGCTAGAAGAATCATTTGTTACTGATACTGGTATCACAAATGTAGACATAACAAAACAATTGCCGATCGGGTCACAAGTTGAATTGCTCGGTCATTTTGAAAGTGTAAACGTTATGTCCTCTAAAGTAAAAGTGAATATCCCGACGGGATCAGTTGAGTCATTGAACGTTCAGTCTAATGGATCAGATAACCAAATTAATGTAAGCAAAGAAGCAGTTATTCGTAAACTGGTTCTTGATGCTGTTACAGGGTTGTTGGGTGGAGGTAAGATTGAAAGTGCCGTTATAAATAAAAATGCTACTGGTTCGAAATTTGAATCCAAACCAGAAAAAACGGATGGTGTAGGCGCTGTTACACCAACACCAACGCCAGTTACAAATTCTAATTCAGGTACAGGGCCGGTGACAACACCAGCGCCAACACCAGTGCCAACACCAGCGCCAACACCAGCGCCAACACCAGCGCCAACACCAGCACCAACACAAGAACCGACACCAAAACCAACACAAGAACCAACACAAGAACCAACACAAGAACCAACACAAGAACCAACACAAGAACCGACACCAAAACCAACACCAGAACCGACGCCAGTGCCAACACCAGCGCCGACACTTGTGCCAACACCAGCGCCAACACAAGAACCGACACCAAAACCAACACCAGAACCGACGCCAGTGCCGACACCTGTGCCAACACCAGAACCAACGCCAGCGCCATGTTCAATTGATGCATGTAAGGAAGCCAATATTGAAAGTTTATCTTTTGGTGATTTCGAGCTTCAACAGTTGGATGGAATGGATAATCGCACAGACAAAATCGGTTTTGATTCTAATATCTTTAAGTATAGTACGAAAAACACGTTAGAGGGACCGACCACAATTCCATTTAATGTGAAGAAATCCCCTCTTTCGAAGATCAATTATTTTGTAGATGTAAATGATGCTACAAGTAAGAAATTCACTTATTACGGAGATTATAAAGATGATACGCTCAACATTGATGTTAAGCCAGGCCAGGATGTACGCGTAAGTATTAGCATTACAAGCGGAGATGGGAGCAGGTCGAAATATTATACAGTTGTCTTACAAAAACCAAGAACTATTCAAGAAGGTTTTAAGATTCTAAAAAGTGATTATTATCGCATGGACAAAAAATGGCATCGCAGCTTATCATTATATGGTGGTTCCGTGAATGGTGAAAGAGTGCAGTATACGGATGTCATTCAAGTATTTAAACTAGGTAATCTAAGCACACCTTTAGGTACGCAAATTGGTATAAGTGTTCATATGCAAGAGGAAGATTTTGAAGCGGATAAAGGTTCATTTTATATTAAAGTATTAAGAGATGGTCTCGTATTTGCAGAAGGGGAGTACAAATACGATCTTTCACCAATTCATCTCATAACAGAAGATGTTGGTATTAGAGTAGCTCCATTAACCAAACAAGAGTTGTTAGAGGCATTTACTCAAAATCCATGGTACTCAGATCCATTTAGAAGCGGTACTCGTACTTATATGAACGTGTCTAAGTTAAAAGCAAAGTTTCCTACTGTTAAATATTACTCAACATCTTCAGAAGATCTGTATACACCACGTGGTGAATATCAATCTTCTTTACTCACAGATCAAGTTAAAATAGATATCGTTCCTTTAGGATTTTCATCCACAACCTTAAGTACTGTATCTGAGATAGTTTACCCTGATGGAGAACATGTAATATTGACAAGTTATCATCCATTTAGCACACATGAGAGTCAACCAAAAACCGTACATGACAAAGTTGATTATATCGTTTTGTACGATGAGCAATTAAAAGTAATCGGTTATGTGTTTGTACCAGTCGTATTCGACGAGGCTCACGTGGCTGACGGATATACCCCTACTAACAACTGGAAAGCTAAACCTTAAGTAAGATGAAAAAAGAGCTGATCCCCAAGGAATCAGCTCTTTTTCTTATCAAAGACTTCTTTAGAATCCCGTCCCGACAGCTCTATGGATCTTTCCACCAGCACTTGCATAGCGTCTACACTGCATTCAGCGGTAGCTGGGCTTAGCTTGATGCAAGATAGCTCAGTGCAGGCAAGAATGACACACTGACAGCCGTGATCGGTCACAAGCTCCTCAATGAGTGCTTCGAGCTCGTCCGGCGAGAAGTCCATCTGTCCTTTTACGTTGGTGTAGATGATCTTCATGACTTTCGCTTGCACTTCCGCGTCAGGAACATACATCTCCATACCGTATTGCTCGCATACTTTGGAGTAGACGCCCGTTTTGATTGTTCCACTCGTTGCCAAAATGCCAATACGGCTATTGGAGCCATATTTTTTATAGATGATCTGTAGTGTCTCGTCTACCATATTAATAATAGGAATGCTCGTCATCTGCTGCATATCCTCGTAGAAATAATGCGATGTATTGCAGGGAATCGCAATATTGGCGACACCTGCATACTCAAGCAGCTTAAAGTCCTTCGCTACCGCTTCAAGGAATAGCTCGCCTGTACCTTCAAGAATGACAGTTGTGCGATCAGGAATCGTTGCATGGTTCAGGATGACCATATCGATATGGTCCTGATCACGCTCTGCGATCGTATTTTCGATAACTTTGTCGAAGAATACAGCAGTTGCCTTGGGGCCCATTCCCCCTATTACACCTAAGCTCTTATGCGCCATCATTCAACCTACTTTGAATAAGAATAGTTTTTTCTACTACAGCTAGCTTCACTTAAGATTAGCCAGATACGATTAAAGCGTGGCTGCCCATTTCAGTATAGCTGTTGAAGAATATGTCTGAGTTGTAAGTTACTTGACCTTTTAATGGATTCATGACATGCACGGTGTTGCTCTCAGCATCATAGCCATTTAATACGACGACATGAAGATTTGTTGGAGCAGTGAATAGTTCTCCAGTATCGTTAAAGTACCATGAATAGTTTAACTTAGGCGGCGACATATCAAGTGTCGTCCATGTCACAACGGGAATCCCTTTGTCTAGTTTCTGCAAAATATCATTTCGCGAGCTTCCGCTAATATCTTCCGTGGAGAGAACTCCGCCAAAGGCACTCAAGTATTTGTCAGCAGCTGCTACAATCGGCGGTGCATAGCTGAAGAAGCCGCCTGGCTGCTTTCTTGGATCACCTGCGTAGGCTTTATAAGGATCGGGACCGAATAACTTGCCGTCTTTTCTCGTCCACGCCTCTTTCGGAAGATAGTTGTCGGCCATGTCCAGCTTATCAGCTTCGTAACCGTAATAATTGAGTACAGCTGTTAGTGACGTAATTTCACAACCATTGGGTAGCTCAGGCTTTTGCATTAGAGTTGCTACATCCATATAAACACTCTTAATGTCGATCTGTCCATCGGCTGTACGTGAAACCTCTTTAATATGACTTAACAGCTTATTTTTTGTAGGCACTGCTTGATTCGGAGCCGAAATTTCAATTTTCGTGACCGCATCTATTGGTTCATAAGCGTCATCAACCTTCACCTGCTTAACAGTATAGGTTGTTCCATAATTCAGTAGTTGAGATGAAGCTTTACCCGTTGCATCTGTACGGACTGTTTCTATAATAGCCGATGTCATCTCTTCGATGATAGCGAATTCGGTATTAGCAATAGGCAAGCCCGTTGTAGCATCTACGCTCGTAATCGTCATATTACCTTGCTTAACTGCAGGCTTCTCAGATTCTTTAACAACACCTTCATCTGTCGTGATGCCTGTCAGCGGAAGATCGACTGCTTGATCTTGATTAGCGAACTGTGTGTAGATGATAACAACTGCAATAATTAGAATTAATGCAATTAGAAGTTGAATACCTTGTTTTCTTTTTTGCTTCTTTTTTTGTATCTCCATTATTCAAAAAACCTCTTATACCATACTAGGAAAACATACACCGTCCAAATATACCGGGCATAGTTAGCTTTCCCGTCATAATGCGCGTCGAGATATTTCATCAATTGTTCGGTATGAAAAAACTGTCCTGCCGCCTCCGACTGGAATTGTTCTTTCACGAGTGCATAGTACTTTTTCTCCTTCAGCCAGTGCCTAATCGGGACAGGGAAGCCTACTTTCTCGCGATTAGCCCATGCATCGGGGAGCACTTCCTTAGCAGCAGTACGCAAAGCGAACTTTGTATTACTTGGATGAATACGTAAACTCGTAGGCACCTGACCTGCAAGCTCCATAACCTTTTTGTCTAGGAACGGAACGCGTAGCTCAATGGAATGCGCCAAGCTCATCTTATCTGCCTTAAGCAAAATATCACCAGGAAGCCATAACTTCATATCGAGATATTGCATCTTAGTTACGTCATCTTTGCCTTGGATGTTGGTATAAACCTTTTGTGTAATGCTTTGCACAGATGGTCCTTGCTTATAATCATCCTTCAGAACAGCAAGCGCATCTGCTTCTTCAAATACTTTTGCTTGTCCAATAAAGCGCTCCTCAACCTTCTGTCCACCCTTAACTAGGAAGGAAGTGATACGATTGCGTGGCAGTCCCTTGGCAAGAGTAGATAATGGTCTTCTAAGCCCGTAAGGCAAGCTCTTGTATTTATTCATTGCAGGCGTCGTTTCGTACCATGCATATCCGCCGAATATTTCGTCTGCACCTTCACCGGACAATACAACGGTCACATGTTTACTAGCAAGCTCAGCTAGAAAATAGAGCGGTACGGAGGACGGATTCGATTGCGGCTCATCCATATGATACTGGATCGTTGGCAGGATATTGAAGCATTCCTCTGCACTAATCATTTTCCGGTGATTCTCGATATTCAAAATATCTGATAATTCCTTGGCGAGATTTGTTTCATTGAACATGCCTTCGTGATCCTGAAATCCGACGGAAAATGTTTTGCTTGGTTTAAGGAGTGCAGTAATGTAGCTGGAGTCGATTCCTCCGGACAAGAAGGAGCCTACCTTTACATCACTAATTTTGTGATACTCGACGGATTCTCGTACGGAATCTTTGATCCGCTCCACATAATGCTCAAGCGAGCCGTCCTTCTCATTAAAATCCGCATCCCAATATTGCGTTGTTTCGAGCTTTCCGTCCTTATACAACATATAGTCACCAGGTCTTAGCTTAAAGACGCCTTTAAAAAATGTTTCGTCCAAGACAGAGTACTGAAACGTCAAATAGGGCTTAAGCGCATCCTTGTTCAGCTCTTTACGGAAAGCTGGATGCTTCAGAAACGATTTAATTTCCGATCCAAATAGGAGGGAGCCGTCTGTCGTGTTCTGCGTGTAGTACAAGGGCTTTATGCCAAAGTGATCTCTTGCTAAAAATAGACTGCGACGCTTCGTATCCCAGATAGTGAAGGCAAACATACCCCTCAATTTCTGTACGATGTCGACTCCGTATTGCTCGTAACCATGCAGAATAACTTCACTATCTGTATGGCTGGTGAAAATATGCCCTTGATCCAGTAGTTCTTGCCGTAGTTCGCGATAGTTGTAGATTTCTCCGTTAAAAATAAGAATGCAGCTCTTATCCTCATTATACATGGGTTGGCTGCCTTCTTGGGAGAGGTCAATAATTGTCAATCGTCTGAAACCGAATGTGACATCATCATCAGAGAAGATGCCGCCGCTATCAGGTCCCCTATGGATAATGGTATCCATCATCGCTTGAATAATTTGTTGTTTGTCGATAGGGATATGACTATTTGCAAATCCTACGAAACCGCACATATTAGGTTAGCCCTTCCGTTGCTTAATTTTTGTAACAGGCTCACTATAATGCGCGGCCTCATTTATTATTTTCCGCTCATAATATCATTAACAATTTCTGCTTCGTTGAAAGGTATTTCCGTCTTACCGATCACTTGAGATGTTTCGTGACCTTTCCCGGCAATAAGAATGACGTCATCCCTCTCGCTTATATCGATTGCATATTGAATCGCTTCACGTCGATCTACGATACCACGGTGCATACCACCTGCTGCTTGGACGGCTGCTGAAACCTCTGCAATAATTGCATCGGGATCTTGATCTTTCGGATTATCTGAGGTGACAATTGCGATATCAGAATATTGCCCAGCAATTGTACCCATCGCTTGTCGTTTGCCGCTGCCGAGCTTACCAGGTGCTGCATAAACGCCGAATACAAGTATAAGCCGACCTTTCGTAAAGGGACGCAACGTTGATAATGCTTTCTCTAGACTATCTTCTGTATGCGCGAAGTCTACGATAATCTTCCGTTCCTCGTCTTGATAGACGACTTCAAGTCGACCTTTAATGCTTTTTACAGCACGAATGCCGGCTGAAATTTGATCAAGGTTAATGCCATTGCAATAAGCGCAGGCAATAGCAGCCAAGCTGTTATACACATATATAATACCTGGCAGGTTAGTCTGTATAGCAACACTGCCCGTTGGTGTATGAACAACGTAGCTGGTGTAGTCTGCAAATTGTCGAATATCAGCAGCCCGTATCGTAGCATCATTCTCAATGCCGTACGTAACAAGCTTAGCTGGATTGGAAGCGATCTTTGTTGCTAAGCGTCTTCCGTACTCATCGTCCATGTTGACGATATTGTAGTCAGTTGTCAAATCGAACAACATCGCTTTAGCTTCGAAATATTCCTCCATCGTATTGTGCAGTTCAAGATGGTCGGGTGTTAGATTAGTGAAAATACCAGATTTGAAGCGGGAAGCGGCTGTTCTCTGCAAGCTAAGCGCATGAGAAGAAACTTCCATCACACAATCATGTACGCCTGTATCCACCATATCTGCGAACATATGTTGAAGATGAAGCGATTCAGGTGTCGTTGGTGTTGTGGACTTTGTTTTCAATGACTGATTGCCAACCATAGCACCAATCGTCCCAATAACTCCAACGGTTCGCTTCGATTGCTCCAATATGGATTTAATGAAATATGTCGTAGATGTCTTGCCGTTAGTGCCGGTAATCCCAATTAGATTAAGCTTTTCAGTAGGATTATTATAAAAACGTGCAGAAGCATGAGCCATTGCGTATCGAGTATCAGCAACTTTCAGCACAGTGACAGGGGCATCGATGACGATGTCCCTCTCAACAAGAATAGCAGTTGCTCCAAGCTCGATTGCTCTTTCAATAAATGTATGACCATCTACAGTGAAGCCAGAAATAGCAACAAACAAAGCATTCGGTACTACCTCACGGGAGTCGAAGGCGATGGAAGAGATGTTAGTATTAGAGTCACCTTGCAAGGTGGTGTACTCAAGGTGCTCAACTAAGGAAGCCAGCAGCATGCCATCAGCTCCATTCTTTATTTAAACTATCTTCTAAAAAGTTTATTCAATATTTTGCCGCTAATGATTGAAGCATAAGCGAGTCCCGGCTTTGGATCACTCCATTGCCAGATGGCACTTGCCTTAGGTTTAAACAGCGAACGTACGAACTGGCCGGGTGTCATTTGCTTCGTCTTTATGTAATCACGAACAGCGAGCATATCCTCATAGAAATACCAGAATACACGATTCGTATCCCAAGTAATTGCGTGAGGCTGTACTGGTGCGCCGGTTAGTTCCATGTACGTAATATATGGAAAGTTAATGCCTACTTTATACAACAAATGATTAAGATTAGTAATACGAACATTAATCTCGATAAGATAAAAGAGCCCCGTGTCCGCATCCTTTTTGAACTCGATTTCAGCAAAGCCTTTCCAGCCTATTTTCTCTAGAAAAGCGGCCCCAATATCGTATAACTCGGGTACATGTCTTTGTCCTGTATACACAGATGCCCCAAAATTTATCGGATATTGTCGGAATTTCTGACAAGTTAGCCAGTGGCTAACTTTAGAATCTTGATTCAAATAAGCATCGAAGGTATACATATGATCATCAAAGCCTGGAATGATCCGTTGTACGATAACTTCAAGGTTTGCTTCTTTCGCTTTTGCGAGCGCCTCTAGCAGTTCGGCTTCGTTATTCACCTTAAATATTTTGCGTCTAAACTTAGCTACAAATGAAGGTGAATCTGTTGGCTTAACGATGCAAGGGTACTTAAGAATAGTTGCGACTTTTTCCAAGTAGTTCTCTTCATTTACTCGCACTGTTTCGGGTACGTTGACACCATGCTCTTCCGCAAGACGATGCAGTACTTCTTTATTCATTGCTTTCGTATATAGACCTTGTTCGGTCTGCGGAATCAGATAATAGTTTCTAAGCTCATCAAGATGCTCGTCGATAATCTCAACGTAAGAATCATGACAAGGAATGAGAACAGGAGGTTCGCTTTGCTTGCGTGCAAAGTCTTTTAGGAATGCGATGAATGACTTTGTATCATTTTTATAGTGAGGTGCAATGAGACGTTCGGATGTATATTTCGACAACGCACCATAGGCGTGTTTCTCTGAATAATCAACAGCTACAGTATGTATGCCATGTACGCCCAAACAGCGAATTGTACTCAATCCGATGTAATAATTGCAACCAAGAATAACCGCTTTATTGTTCACAAGAAATCAAACCTCTATCCATAGTGTTATGTATTAATTTTACTGCATCGCTTCTTATATTACAATTATACCGCTCGGTTTCAGAGGTCCTTAAAAATCGAATAGGACAAAAGCACTAAAATTTGGAGGTTTTGTCCTTCTATTGTCGAATAATGCCTAAAAATTGTAGCTGTTCGTCGACACGTTTTTACAAACACCACGAAAAGCACGGAGTATAATGGAACTATTACGACACGATTACTAGATAAGGAGCGTGCCTCGAAGCGACCATGGATAAAATATACTTGCTTACACAGTTGCAATCGCTTCGGCAAAAGCTTCATGAAATAGCCGAGGTACGAGGAAGCCTGACAGATCCGGCTGTCTTAGCTGTTAGTGAAGAAGCTGATCAACTTATCTTAGCACTTCAGTATTTGCAGCGGAATGAATTCGAACTACCCTCTACTAATCGCGATAAACATAGATAAGTATTACCGTTCACGCAGCCGTCGGAAAAACCGAGTGAGCAGCAATGCGCATTCAGCTTGCAGAACGCCGCTAGTGAGCTCCGTTTCATGATTGAAACGGGGCTCTTGAAGCAGGTTCATTAATGTCCCTGCACAGCCTGCTTTTGGATCAGTTGTTCCATAAACAACTCGCTTAACTCGGGATTGTACAATGGCACCAGCACACATTGGACAAGGCTCAAGCGTGACGTAAAGCGTGCAATCAAGCAGCCGCCAAGCATCTATTCGCTCGCATGCGTCGCGAATGGCTACTATTTCCGCATGTGCGGTTGGATCATGGCGTGTCTCCCTTAAGTTATGTCCGCGCCCAATAATTTCATTGTTTCTTACAATTACTGCTCCAATTGGAACTTCGCCAATACTTTCAGCTTTTTCAGCTTCTACCATAGCTTCTAGCATCCAGTGACGATCTTCTTCTTCTCTCTTCATGATGAGGCTCCTTGTCACGTTTCTTTTTGATTTATGCAACGAACAAATATTCGATGTTAACATAGAGTGGATAACTTTGTGGATAACTATCCGACTTATAGGTAAAGTTGTACACAACTTACTAACACATGTGGATAACATCTGTTGACAGTGTGTACAGGTTGTGAATAGTAGTTTCGATCTACTTCTAACCGATCATCTCACTAAGGAGGTGTCGTTCAGTGTCGATTAAGTCAAAGCTGTCGATCGCCATATCGCTCATGTTGTTCTTTGTTGTCATTCTATACCATCTGCTTAGTGAATATTCGATGGTGTTAGGAATCAAGGAAATGATGTCCGTAACAATGAAAAGTTCATCCATTCAAGCAGCCCAGTCCATTAAGACCTTTGAGGAAGAGCCATTGAAAAGTGCTGAGGACAGATCAATAAAGCCAGATACGATGTTTTCCGTATTACATAACATTAACCCGCGAATCAAGGAAATAACGGTTTTTGATCAAAAAACGTTAGCGATTCGTTATGGTACATATACGTATTCTGATGCTAACAACGATAAGTCATTTGTGCAAGCGTTAAAGCCGGGTCAATTCGGCTCTAGGAACTTCTCTATGGATGATAAAAAATATTTAAGGAGCTACTATTCTGACGAGCAAAAGGGCAGCTATGTTGTAAGTATTGTTTATGACAGAGTGAAGCTTACAACTTTAGTCGATCGAAAACGGGAACATACACTCATGTATACAGGTGCATTCTTGCTTATAATGGTCATTATTATCTATTGGCTAGTTGGGGTTATGATTAGGCCACTCAAAGATATATTATGGAAAGTCAATGAGGTATCTTCTGTTCGCTTCCATAAGCCGATTCAAATTAAAGGAAAAGATGAATTTGGTCTTCTCGCTTTGAAGATTAATGCGATGTCTCAAAATTTGAGCATTTATATGAATAAGCTTAGAAAGGCTTTCGAAGAAAATAGAAGGATGAAAGAGCATCTCGAGTCCTTTATTAATCACTCTAATGATGCGATACATATTATGGACTTGGAAGGAAAGGTCATACAGGTTAACAGAGCATTCGAGCAACTATTCGGTTATGACGAGGTGGATGTGATCGGCAAACATTACCCAACTATTCCTACTTCCCATCAGATGGAGAAACGTCAGATGATCGGGTTGCTGCTTGCAGGTAAGAAGCTGCCAGCTCAAGAAACAGTTCGTTTAACTAGGACAGGCGACATTATTCCGGTTAGCGTAACTGTCTCACCAATTAGGGATTCAGATGGGTCGATACGTGCCTTCGCAAGTATTTGTCGCGATATGAGAAGCCGCAATCGGATGGAAGAATTGCTTCGCAGGTCGGAGAAGCTTACAACGGTTGGGCAGCTTGCCGCCGGTGTTGCACACGAGATAAGAAATCCTCTAACGACACTAAGGGGTTTCCTACAGTTGCAACAGCAAAGTCACACACTGAACCAATCCCATATTAAACTTATGTTGTCTGAGCTTGATCGCATAAATTTAATTGTTGGTGAATTTCTTATTCTTGCAAAGCCGCAAGCTACTAAGTTCGTCGTTAAGGATATTAGAAATGTTTTGCAAGACGTATTAATTTTTTTAGATAGTGAGGCTCATCTACATAATATCGAATTTAGGACGGTTATAACGGAAGAGGAATGCAACATTTCGTGTGAAGAAAATCAACTGAAGCAAGTGTTCATTAACTTGTTAAAGAATGCTATCGAAGCAATGCCAGGCGGTGGCTCCGTTCATATTTCCATACATAAGAAAAGAGATAGTATCGCTATATCTATAACGGATGAGGGAGTAGGCATACCGGAAGATATGATTTCGAAGATCGGAGATCCATTCTTTACAGGCAAAGAAACGGGTACGGGACTTGGAATAATGGTGAGTCAGCGTATAATTAATAGTCATCAAGGTACACTCGATATACAAAGCCAAGTAGATGTAGGGACGTCGGTGAAGCTGACACTTCCTGCTTTTAACGAGCAGAACGAGTTATTACTTGAGGCATAATGCAATTGTAGAGGTAATGAGGAAGAAGGTCATCATAATGGAGCAAAAAGCAGTAATTGTTGGAGCGACAGGGCTAGTTGGAGGCCATCTTGTAAAGTTGCTTCTCAGTGATAGAAGCTACGCCAAGGTGACGGTTATCGTCCGCAGAAGGTTGTCTATCTCTCACCCAAGACTTGAACAGCGTCAGATTGACTTTAATGAGCTTGGCGATATTCCTGCTGATCTAATAAGGGGAGCGGATATTTATTGTACGCTCGGGACAACAAGGAAAAAGGCAGGGTCCAAAGAAAAATTCCAGCTTGTGGATTACGAATATCCGATGGAAATCGGACGTTTATCTAAGCGCCATGGTGCGAGAAAGATGTTAATTGTAACGGCGATCGGTGCGAGTGTGGACTCAATCTTTTTCTACAGTAAGGTGAAGGGAAGAGTTGAACAAGATTTAAAAGCTCTTCAGTTGCCGTCACTGCATATAGTCCAGCCCTCGATTATAGTCGGGCAGCGTCAAGAGGATCATTTGGTTGAACGTGTTGCGGCTAAAGTTATGGACAAATTATCTTTTTTATTTAACGGCAGATGGAGCAAATATAAGCCGGTAACTGCGGTACATATTGCACAAGCGATGGTTGTTGAAGCATTGACTTGTGATACGTCTTTACATGTCGTAGAATCGAACGAGATCACGTCTCTTGCGAAGAAGTTGCAGAAAATAAAAGGATAGTGTAGGATACGCTACAACGAGGTGAGTCAGCAGTGAGAATCAATAAATTTATAAGTGAAACAGGTTTCTGTTCCCGTAGAGAAGCGGATAAATTAGTTGATAGCGGGAAGGTTACAATTAACGGAATCGTAGCGCAGCTTGGCAGTCAAGCGGAGCATGGCGATGATGTGCGAATTAATGGCCGTCGGATTGGTGAGCACAAACAACATGTCTATATCGCATTGAATAAGCCTGTAGGCATTACTTGTACGACGGAGCTTCATATTAAAGGAAACATTGTCGATTTTATAGGTCATCCTGAGCGGATATTTCCGATCGGCAGATTGGATAAGGATTCAGAAGGCTTAATTCTCCTAACGAATGATGGAGATATAGTCAATCCAATTCTCCGATCCGAGGGCAAGCATGAAAAGGAATATATTGTTACGGTGAACAAGCCTATTAATGAAGTGTTTCTAAAAGGTATGTCTAGTGGGGTGCATATTTTGGGAAGTATGACCTTACCATGCAAAGTGACTAGAGTATCCGATAGGGCATTCCGAATTATATTAACAGAAGGTCGTAACCGTCAAATTCGCAGAATGTGCGAGGCACTTGGTTTTCAGGTGCATAAGTTGAAGCGGGTAAGAATAATGAACATTCATTTAGGCGAGCTGCAAGTTGGTAAGTGGCGTAATCTGAATGAAGGAGAACGAACTGAATTGTTTGATCTACTCGAATATAGGCCGAGCTAAGTGCAACTACAATAAGAAATACTAAATATGTAATCAAAAAGCCTCCAGAATCCACCGTTTCAAGTGGGTTTTGGAGGCTTTATGTTTGACCAGAAGAGTACTTGTGTAATTCGATGCTTATTTTACTTTTAGTGTTTGAGGGTTGGTAGCATCCACATACGTATGAAGGATCGAAACTTCTACTCGGCGATTTTTCGCTTTATTTTCTTTGGTCGTATTTTCAGCTACTGGATGGTACTCTCCATAACCGATTGCACTGAAGCGCTTCGGATCAAGATTTTTGTTCTCCAACATTACATCCATGAAACGAACTGCTCGCATGGAACTTAAATCCCAATTTGAACGAAAAGCCCTATTGTTGATTGGTGTATCGTCAGTATGACCTGCAACAATAATATCGTAGTTCGGGTATTGCTGAATCATTGCGCCGATTTCAGTAGCTAATTTTTCAGCATCTTCCCTGACGACAGCTTGAGCTGGTGCAAATAAAGCTTTATCACTAATCGTAATTAATAGCTGAGACATATTTAGCTGAGTCTCTAGTTCACTTGTTAAGCCATTTTTATCAATGTAAGCATCGATTTTTTTCTTCAAATCTTCAAGCTCTGCTTGCTCTTGCTTAATTAGCTCCTTCATAGCAGCATCAGAATCTTTGGTCTTCTCATTTTCTTTGTCTTTATTTTCTTCATTTTCCTTGTCATCGGCATTCAGATCCTTTTTGTCTGGATCTTTACCATTTTGTACGATCGAAGGAAGCTCTAATACTCCGCTACCGGAATTAAGAGCTACGCTGAACGCCTGTGACATATCCTCAAACTTCTTTGCATCGACGGAATTCATAGCAAACAAAACGATGAAGAGCGCAAGCAGAAGAGTGAGAAGATCGGCATAGGGGATAAGCCATGATTCATCAACATGTTCTTCATGCTCTTCATGTCTACGCTTTTTGCTCAACTTCGCCCTCCTCCTTCTCTTTCAGCTTCTTCCGCTCAGTTGGCGTTAGGAAGACAGATAGCTTTTGGTTAATAGCGATTGTGGAAACACCAGACTGTATGGATAGAAGGCCCTCTAGCATCATAAGGCGAATTTGGATCTCGGCCTTCGAGATACGTTTCAATCTGTTAGCTATTGGATGCCACAACACATACCCTGTAAATATACCGAGCAAAGTTGCAATAAATGCACCTGCGATCGCATGGGCTAGTTTATCCATATCACTCATATCTGCTAGTGCTGCTACTAGACCAACTACGGCACCAAGTACACCAAGAGTAGGTGCATATGTACCTGCTTGCGTGAAGATCAATGCGCCTGCTTTATGGCGATCCTCTGTCGCTGCAATATCTTCAAGAAGGACATCACGCACGAGATCTTGATCATTGCCGTCTATAATCATGCGCATGCCATTACGCAAGAATGAATCTTCAATTTCGTCCACGCGTGTCTCTAGAGCAAGCAAGCCTTCACGACGAGTAATGGATGCCCATTCCATGAAATTAGCGATTAAATCTTCGCGGGACGTCAGCTTCTGCTCGGTGAATGCGATTTTAAATAGAGCGCCGACTTTTTTAAGTTCTGACATGGGAAAAGCAATCATAACGGCGGCAATTGTACCTAAAATAATAATCATATAGGCAGCAGGGTTTAGCAATGACGACAAATGAGCGCCTTTTAACATCATTCCACCGAGTACAGCGATTAAACTTAATACGATACCAATAACTGTTGAATTCTTCATCATACACCCCGTCCAGTATGTTTGCGACATCTAGCGAAACCAACTGCACCAATAAGTTCAGCGAACAGTCGATTACACTCATCTACTTCTATTTATATCGTCAAAAGGGTATTCTGAGATTATAGTAAACAACAAGTGATCAATAAATTTAAAGGATGTGCATAAAAATGGGAGTTCGTCATGCGCGTGAGTACGCTGATATTTTGAAGGAATTGACATCAGCGGTGGGAGAGATAGAGGGAAGCTTTACCTTTTTTGAGATGGAGCAGGAAGAATGGGACGTATTGCCTCCAGAGGATCGTCATGAAGTAATGGAAGCGCTCGCTGATGATGTCTTCTTTGGTTTAGGAGAGGACCCCGTTATCGAAGTGGGCCAAGGAGTTGTTACTTATAATAGCAAACATCATGTCATTGAAGTGTCTCAGGGTGATAATGTTATTCAAATAATTAGACTGATCTGATAGAATCTCCATGCTCGGAGGGGCGTATATAGCGTAAAGCTGAATACTGAAAAAAATGTCGAATCTTTACAATATAAGTTACCTCCGATACAATGGAAGAATTATGATGATAGCTATTTTGACATACAGGTTACGTTAGGAGGGCGCTATGACAGTCTTTCATTCATCGAATTCACTTCCACATGCGCTTGGCCTAAATGGTGAAGTATTAGCAGCCTATTACCAGCCTATTATTGCGTTGGACACTAGACGAATAATGGGATATGAAGTGCTCGGAAGAGCCGTTGGTGATGGGTCCGTCCGTAGCTTAGGGCCATTTTTCGGGGACGAGTCAATCCCGATGGATGAACAACTTTTAGTTGATAGAATTATTCGTGAGCAGGCAATTGCAAGAATGGGACAAGAGATATCGCCGCCCCTCCTATTTTTAAACTTGAAACCTAGCTGGATTTATCAATTTGGACAATTAGGTGGAATGTATACGCTTTCTTTACTGAAAAAATATAATGTTGATCCACGCAGGATTGTAATAGAGATTACAGAGGAAAGTTTTGAAGGTTCAATAGAAGTTCTTTTATCTTTAGTGGAAAGCTATCGCGCACACGGCTGCCATATAGCGATTGATGATGTAGGGAGCGGGTTCAGCAGTGCAGATCGAATCGCACAGATTCAACCGGATCTACTCAAGATTGATATGCATATGGTCAAAAAAAGCGCTACTCATAATGGGTACTTCGGGGTGCTTCGTTCCTTCTCAGAGCTGGCAGAGCAGATTGGCGCTTCGTTATTGTTTGAAGGAGTTGAGACGACGGAAGACTTGGAGCGGGCAATTCAGTCGGGTGCACGATATGTTCAAGGTTTTCTATTCGCTAAGGCTGAACCTGATTTTCGAGATCCAGAGGACTTCTATCGTGTTATTGATCATGAATTGAAACGTCATCTGAAACAATATGCAATGACCGAGAGGTATTGGTATAACCGAGCAGAAGGAATTGCAGATAAGCTGCAGGAGATTGTTAATTGTTCGGGTTCTCTTCATGAAACAGACCTATGGTTAGAGCAACTGATTCCTGAATTGGATGATACCTTTATTCGGATATACATATGTAATGAAGAAGGGATTCAATTGTCAGCAGACTACCGACGCGAAGCGGAAACAGGCTGGTCATATGAAGCGGATTACAAGCAATTGAACTGGAGCTGGCGACCATACTTCGTGCCCAATTTGGTGTTGCTGAACGATCATCGACGATCCATTGTTTCTAGAGTGTACACGGATCTCGACACACGTGAATGGATTCGCACCATATCGGTATTCGTTCGAAGAGACGTTATTCTATTCGCTGATATTAAGGATACGGGCAAACGAGCAGGCAACCGGTAACGTAAAACAACAGCTTCGTTTCGCAGAGCGACGCTAAGAGTTGTTGATAAATCAAATCATGTACGTCATGCAATGACATTCTTTCATACCATCAGAGTTAGGGCGCATATAGGTGTCTGTAATGCGGAATCCTGCTTTCTCATACGTTCGAATAGCTCGAACATTCCAAGTTAATACTTCAAGATCGATTTCATTACTCGGTGAACGTCTGATAGCTTCGGTTGCAACTGCTTCTACTAAAGGTATGCCTAGTCCATTACCGCAAAGATCAGGACGGAGACCTAATCCGAGTCTTGTTACGTTCGACATAGGGAAAAATTGAGCAAATCCAACTAGATTTCCCTCGTTATCTAGGACAGATGAGTATTGCTCTTCGCGCAGGACGGGATCGCCAAATTCGATTTCGTCCTTTTTCATGTGCTCCCAATTCGGCCAGTTGTATATATTGTATGGAGGACTGTAGGACCAATTGCACAATTCAATTGCATGTTCGAGTGCCAAAGGTTGAATGGTCATCGTAGGTTTATTTGTTTTATAATAGGAAGAGTTGTTTGTCATGATCACATTATAACAGATAGACGCTATTTGGGCGTATATATAAGGGGAATCGGGAAGCGTGAAGAAGCTACTGTGGATCGGCTGTTTGTCTTATTTGGTCATCGGGCTTGCTCATGTTATTGGCGGTTCTATCATGGAGCAAATGATTGAGCATTATGGAGTGACTTACAAAGATGGCGGTCAGTGGATTATGAATCAATTTCTTGGCTTCCTTGTCGGTGTACTATTTGCGCCTTCATTATCCTCCAGAATGGGCAAGAGGGGGACTGTGCTTGTAGCGATGGGGCTGTTGACAATGAGCCAAGCTGCATATAGCTTGCTCATGCCGTGGGGTTGGATGCTTGCAATTGCACCTATCGCTGGTATTGGTTTTGGTATGACGGAAGCTATAGTTGGAGCAATGATTATTGATCTAATGAAAGGGAAAGCTTCTGCGATGAGCAGGCTGGAGACCTTTTTTGGGCTAGGGGCTCTCATTATTCCAATTACAGCTGCTTTTTTGATCGGGCAACATGTTTGGCAGCTTTCATTTCCTATAATCGCTGCAATGTCTGGCATTACGTTCGTCATGTGGCTAACTTTCTCCTTTGGAAGTTTGGATGACCAACTAGGTATACCGACTAATGAAGATTCTATTGGTAACAAAAAGAGTGGACGGGTAGAAGATGCCCATTCAGCTCTAACAAAACAAGATAGGAATAGCGATAAACGAAATCGGCTCCGTAGTTTGAAGAATAACGGTAGTTGGAGAGATTATCCAACCCGTACAATTCCATTTCTTGCGCTGAGTGCACTATTTTTTATGGTATATGTAGGGATTGAGATGAGCTTCTCCAATTATTTGCCGTCAATTTTAATTACTCGAACGGGAATGTCTGAATCAAACGCTACTGCAACATTAAGCTTATTTTGGGGTGCTGTCGTATTCGGTCGTTTGTTCGCAGGTTTGCTGGCAGAACGATTAGGATATGCGAGGTATTTATTAATTACAACGATAGGAGCTGTATTCGTATTTGGATTAATGGTTGTTACAATGGATCAGATATGGATGCTCGTATTAATTGTACTAAGCGGATTGTGCTTCTCTGGAATATTCGGTATCTCGCTAGTGTATGCTAATGGTCTGCTGCCTGGTATGACAGAACGAACGACCAGTTTGCTAGTCGCATTTGGCGGGCTAGGGGGAGCGTTATTTCCCAAAATTACTGGTTGGATGCTAGATCGTTATCCTATTCAATCTACAATGTGGTATATCGGAATATTGACGTTCAGTATGCTGGTGATATTAACTATAATGCTACTACTGGGCAGGGCACAATATAGATCATCAGCACTTTCGAAGTAGATGGAGTGCGCAGAACTATTTGCTCTCGCCCAATGCTTGTTCAAAAAAAGAGTTTGCTCCCCAGTAGAAACTACTTAGGAGCAAACTCTTTTTTTAGTTGATTCAAATCACTATTGAACGGGTACTGTATATTGTGTGAATGCTTTTTCATCCATTACGCGGCGCGCAGTGATGAAACGGGATTTGTAATAAGAAGAATCAATCTCTTCAACGATTACGCCGAAACGTGTGGAGGAATGAGCAAATTTGCCATCTCCTACGTAGATTCCAACGTGTGAGATACCGCCATTTACTTTGCCGCTAGTATCAAAAAATACAAGATCGCCTGGTTGAAGGTCTGCTTTAGCGACCTTAGTTCCTTGGTCTGCTTGATCTACTGATCTGCGGGACAACTCGATACCCATTTGGTTGAAGACGTAGCTAGTAAACCCAGAGCAATCAAAGCCTTTAGTGGTTGAACCACCATACAAATAGTTTGTACCAATTACATCATCGATATAGCTGTCCATCTTAGATGTGCTCGCGAATGCGCTTCCAGCTTGGAACGTCAGCAGAAGTACAAGCCCGAATAAAATCGTGCTAATTCTCTTTTTCAATTGGTGAAACTCCTTCCAGTGCCGACGAGGTTAGCTGAGGGGTTCGGTTGAAGGTTCCCTATGATTTCTTTGGCGCCCATCTAGCCAGACGTCGAAATCAATTCACCCAAAGTGGTTCCCCCGTTTCCCGTTAGGGAATTAGGCGGTTCTATTTGTGTTTTCATTAATGACTATAATAAATGGAAATTGTTGCTTCGTGTTGAATGTGAGAAGATTTTAATAATGAAAAATGCAACTTTTTCGGAGATAGCATTTTTAGAAATACACGGTGAATAAGCGAATATCCGTATTTCATTAAGACAGATACTCCCTTTCCGAGTGTATTTTCATTGATTATTGTGTATTATATAGGGATAAATATTTTCTCGTGGGAAAGGTTGGTCGCGATGGAGAACGCAACAGAGAATAAGGCATCATCCTCAAACTTTATTAAAAATATTGTCGTAGAAGATTTGAAGAGCGGCCGTACGCAGCAACTTATTACGAGGTTCCCGCCGGAGCCTAATGGATACTTGCATATCGGTCATGCTAAATCGATCTGTCTGAACTTTGAACTTGCGAAGGAGTTTAGTGGCAAAACAAATCTACGTTTCGATGATACGAATCCTGCTAAAGAGGACACTGAATTCGTAGACGCGATTCAAGACGACATTCGCTGGCTTGGCTTTGAGTGGGATGGACTTCATTTCGCTTCTGATTATTTCGAAGAGCTGTATGATCGTGCTGTTCTTCTCATTAAAAAAGGCAAAGCCTATGTATGTGATTTGAGTGCTGAGCAGACCAGAGAGATGAGAGGAACTTTGACGCAACCGGGCAAAGAGAGCCCATATCGTGATCGCAGCGTTGAAGAGAATCTTGATCTATTCGCGCGTATGCGTGCTGGAGAGTTCCCAGACGGAGAACGTGTTCTACGTGCGAAGATCGATATGGCTTCACCTAATATTACTTTGCGTGATCCTATCCTCTATCGAATTTCGCATACACATCATCATCGTACAGGTGATGACTGGTGTATCTATCCGATGTATGACTACGCACATCCAATCAGCGATGCAATAGAAGGTATTACGCACTCAATCTGTACGCTGGAGTTTGAGGATCATCGTCCACTCTATGACTGGGCAATCGCTGAATGTGAGATGGCTGCTGTACCTCGCCAATATGAATTTGCTCGTCTTAATGTGACGAATACGATTATGAGTAAACGTTACTTAAAGCAATTGGTTGACGAGGGTGTTGTTGATGGCTGGGACGATCCTCGTATGCCAACTATTAGTGGAATGCGCCGTCGTGGATTTACAGCGGAAGCGATTCGCACATTCTGTCGTGAGATAGGTGTATCGAAGAGTAACAGCTTGGTTGACGAGCGCAACTTAGAACATTTTATCCGCGAAGACTTGAAGATGAAAGCACTTCGTACAATGGCAGTACTGCGTCCGCTTAAAGTGATCATTACGAACTACCCTGAAGGACAAACGGAGCTTCTTGATGCAGAAAACAATGCAGAGAACGAGGAAATGGGCACGCGTCAAATTCCGTTCTCACGTGAGATCTACATTGAAAGCGACGATTTCATGGAGAACCCGCCGAATAAGTATTTCCGCTTGTTCCCTGGCAATGAAGTAAGACTGAAGCATGCTTATTTCATTACTTGCCAAGAAGTGATCAAGGATGAGAACGGTGAAGTTATTGCCCTTCATTGTACGTACGATCCGAAGACAAAAAGCGGCAGCGGCTTTAATGAACGCAAAGTAAAAGGAACGATCCACTGGGTTGAAGCGTCACAAGCGATCCCTGCAGACTTCCGTTTATTCGAGCCACTTTTATTGGATGAGTCCAAAGAAGAAGATAAGTCCTTCTTGGATCGTATTAATCCTAGTTCATTACAAGTAGAGCAAGGCTTTGTGGAGCCTAATATGAAAGATGCGGTTGGTGGAGACAAGTTCCAATTTTTCCGTCACGGCTACTTCAATGTTGATCCGAAGGATTCGGCAGCGGAGAAATTTGTATTTAACCGTATCGTTTCTTTAAAGAGTTCCTTTGACCCTTCCAAAGCTTAATAATAGCTTCGGCAGCAGCCTGTCAAGCTTTCCGCTTGGCGGGCTGTTCTTTTGTTAGAAGATGGGGTGATCAAATGTATGAGAAGACGTTCCATAGCTTGATTATTGCGGGTGGATTGAGTAGTCGTATGGGAAGAGATAAGGCGTTGCTTCCTATTGAGGGCGAATCTTTACTTACCCGACTTGCAAAGCGACTACTTGATCTGTCGATATCTGTCACGGTTGCAGCGGGTACAGAGGAGCGAATGAAGCAATATTGCGCTCAATTAGGAGTGCTGTCGGAACAACTGCAATTTGTTGTCGACAACTACCCGGGAAGCGGACCGCTTGCTGGTCTACACGCAGGATTGTCAGCTATGCCAGATGGCTATACGTTTGTCATCGCTTGTGACATGCCCGACATCTCTGGAAAGCTGATTGATCAGCTTGTAAGGGAGCAAGTCAGCGGAGCGGACGTTATTCATTTGAAGGGCCAGCCCTTCCATGCATTCTATCATACGAGGGTAGCTAGACAAGTTGAGCTTGCACTTAAGCGGAAGCACTTCAGAGTCATGTCACTACTCGACGAATTAAATTCGAAGAGTTTGATGCAGGATCGGGTAGAAGCGGGCTATTTATTACTAAACTTAAATACGCCCGAAGATTACCGTAATTATATAGCGAGTAAGCGGAGAGGTGCGATTATGAACAATCAGTCCTTTGAAATTTTTGATGCTTTGCCGTCTGATCTAGTACATATCGTTGAGATTTATAACTCTACCATCGCTAGTCGAATGGTTACTGCTGATGTAGATCCAGTAACGGTTGAGAGCAAGCGTGCTTGGTTCGACGCTCATTCCTCTGAGAAACATCCTATCTGGGTTGTTCGCATGGAGGATGGGGAGATTGGAGCATGGCTGAGCTTCCAATCGTTCTACGGCAGACCTGCTTATCTGGCAACAGCTGAAATTAGTATCTATATCGCAGAAAAGTATCGTTCACAAGGACTTGGTTCTCTGCTTATCGAGAGAGCCATTGCGGAGTGTCCAAGGCTTGGGCTAACGACATTGTTAGGTTTTGTATTTGGTCATAACGAACCGAGTCTCGCTTTGCTCCATAAGTTCGGCTTTGAGCAATGGGGGTTATTGCCCAAAGTGGCTGTACTAGACGGCGAGGAACGTGATCTCGTAATTTCAGGCAAACGAGTAAGTTGCTAGAATCGGTAGTCGGAAGGTGAGGTGATAGAGGTTAACATGTTTCGAAAAGCGTATAGCAAACATCTCGGCTTTAATGTGATGGTTTCGATATTAGCAATACTGTACGGGCTTATTATGTTTAATCTTCTATTCCTTCGGGATCGCGACTTTTTGGACGGATACGCCTATAATTTTGTTCCGTTTGATACGATTTGGCGCTATATCGAGCACCGTGACCATTTCAATTTCGATATCTGGTTCAAAAACTTGTTCGGTAATTTGATCCTATTTATTCCGATAGGCATGTTTCTACCTCTGCTTAATAGAAAGTTTAAACGCAGTTTTTCTATGATCGTATCGTGCATTTTTCTAATCGCTATAGTAGAGGTATCACAAATGCTTTTTAAAGTAGGCAGTTTTGATGTTGACGATATCATTCTAAATACGACCGGCGCATGGTTAGGACTTTTATTAATCAAGCGGTTTATGAAGAGGGGAAGATCGAGCAATGAGTAAGTATTGGAGTCCGCTAACCGCATCACTAGTACCGTATGTACCAGGGGATCAGCCTAAAGACAAATCGTATATCAAATTAAATACAAACGAGAATCCGTACCCGCCATCATCAAAAGTGCTCACGGCAATCGCTGAGGCTGCAAATAGTGATCTGCGACTTTATCCCGATCCTACCTGTGATACCCTTGTACAAGAAGCTGCTCGCTACTATGGCTTATCACCTAAACAAACATTCGTAGGGAATGGCTCTGATGAAATATTGGCGTTTGCTTTCGCTGCTTTCTTCGACCCGGCGAAGCCCGTCTTATTCGCAGATATCACTTACAGCTTCTATAAAGTATATGCCCAAATGTATAGTCTGCGGCCGAAATTAATTCCACTTGATGAAGATTTTAATATTCCACTCCATCAATTCGAAGGCGATCATGGCGGTATCATTATTCCGAATCCCAATGCACCTACAGCTAAGTTATTGCCTCTTAGTGATATTGTGACTTTGTTGGAGCGCAATCAGGAGCGGGTTGTTATTATCGACGAAGCTTATATTGACTTCGGCGGTGAATCCGCTGTGAAGCTAATCGACCAATATCCGAACTTGCTTGTCGTTCAGACATTATCCAAGTCGAGGTCACTTGCGGGTCTTCGTGTGGGCTTTGCGTTTGGCTCCGAGGAACTAATTCAGGGACTAGATCGCATCAAAAACTCCTTCAATTCCTATACAATGGACAGACTTGCGCTACCGGGTGCTGTAGCTGCGCTTCAGGATGAAGAGCATTTCCAAGCGATTACCGAGAAGGTAATTCGTACGAGAGATCGAGTAACTGATCAACTGCTCGAATTAGGATTTAAGGTTACGGACTCTAAAGCTAATTTTGTGTTCATTACGCATCAAACTCTAGCTGCCAAGGAGATGTTCCTTCTGCTGCGTGAGAAGGGTGTGCTCGTACGTTATTTTGCTTCGCCTCGAATCGATAACTATTTGCGTGTTAGCATTGGCACGGATGAAGAAATGGACGTATTCATCGCTGCATTAAAAGAAGTTATTTGTGAGCTGACGAAATAACACTTTTTAAGTAGTCATTAAGTAATAAACTTGTAATTTGTTAGAACAAAAAGGGTGCGATTCGGTCAGTGTAGCTGACTAGTTCGCACCCTTTTTCTGTTTAAGCTTGCTGATGACTATGAATTTTACTTATCGACTAATCCTTATTTATTCGTAAACAACACCAACGTAGTACTCAATTAGATCACGAATAATCATAAAAAATTCCCCATTTGTAATAGCCGCTTGATCTGTAATAGCAGCTAAAGTTTCCGCTGTTATCCAGCCACGAGTTATCATTTCTTCACGGGTAAGAGATTCGGCCTCGGTATTGCTAATGGTATGGGCAATTGTTTTAACCGCTTGATCTACTGACAGCTGCTGTTCTCCAGGGTTTGCAATATCAGCGATAGCTACACTAGGATCACCCTTGAAAAATGCTTTATGTTGCTTCGCCACTCGATTCATACTGTAGACAACACGTTGCATATTGGACTTTCCATCCAAATCGAACAACTTATTTTCATCGCCACCACTAGTGATCAACATGCTTGTTGCAGCAACAAGGCCCTTGTAAGACTTATGCTCTTTATAATAAGGTGTTGCGAAAGTATTCATCTTCAGATCCATACCTTGTTCAGTAAGGTGCTCTCGAAGCTTGCTGATCAGCTCTTTCGACTTGGAAAGCTCTCTAAAGGTTATTCCATTGTCTGTTGTAAACTTAGCGGCAACACCTGCTGCTTCTGCTGTTGCCATGCCTAACGGCATTACCCTTGCACTCCCGTGTGGCAGAGAGTCGAAGCTGGAGGCTCTCCCGACGACGAGCAAGCCATCCACTTTAAGTGGGACAAGTGTGCGGAATGGAACACCATACTGCCTAGGATCATATAACACATACCCGGTGTCCGTTTTGCTTGCAGCCTGAATATCTACATCGTAAGAACCGTATGCAATGGCGTCCCAGAAGTCGCGGTTATCCATTAAATCAGCCATTGTCAGGCGGTATTCCCCTGTGAAATGCCTTGATTCTCTTACATACAATTCATCAAACGTATAATCAAACTCTAAATCTTTAAATTCTTTGAAAGTACTCGTTAAATAATCTACAATACGAGGCGCTTCTGCACGTCCGATCTCAAGGGCTTCCGCTAAACTAGCGGGATCAAGTGGATCGACGTTGAAAATATGCATCGCGTTGATGAGCATAGTGTCATCATTTTGCCGACCGATGTTAAGTCCACGCATCTTCACACGATCTGGATTACTAGATTCATAGTTTTTAGCATCTGAAAAGCCCCACGCACTCATTGTGTCAAAACCGGCTAAACCGGCATCGTCAAAAGATTCCCATACAGCTTGCGTAACACCTTTCATCGCGAATACGAGTGTAACAGCCATTTGTGCATCTGCATCACCGATATCCTCTCTTCCAAGTGTGTAAGGAGCACCAGCAATAGCTGCAATGTCCCCGTCTTGTGTAGCATCGATGAGGGAAGGGGATGTTACCTCAATAGCTGCTCCATCTTGTTTAACAATACGCAAGCCAGTTACTGTAACATGACCATCGTTTCCAGCTACTACAAGAGGCTCCATCGATTGTACTTTCATTAATAGGTCAATACGCGGCTCCGCTTCGACCATACGATAGAAAGCATTTGCTGCTGAGTTTGTATCAAAGGAAGTGCCTTCAATTTGATCGTACCATTGTTGGAATATTCCTTTATTCAAAAAGTTATGTTTGCCAGGTATCAATGATTTTTTAGGCGAGTAATTGAGATCAAGTGAATTGAGGCCAGCTACAGTCATTAACCCACCCAAGATTTCACGATTTCTGCCGTCTACGAGTAGAACGTTAAGCCCGTTGCGAGCTGCTGATATAGCTGCAGTTACGCCTTCAGGATCAGTTCCAGCGACGATAACATCGTACTGACTTTTCACCTCAGCAGCAGACTCTACCGCAAGCAACTCCTGTCTGTTGCTTGTATTTACTGTGTCCTCAGAACGAAGGTAAACGCCAGCAATACCAGCGAAGATGATAAGGAGCACTGCACTAGCAGATAGTATGATTTTGGACTTAGCAGATGTTGTTGATTTAGGTAGTTGTTCCTTAGAAAGCCCCTGTTTCGGCACATTACCGAACAGTATCCATGCAAATGGAATGAATCGCGAGAAAAGTGCGACCGTTACCCATGAAGCACCTAACATAACGACCCAACTGCCAAAGTAGGTTAAATGCTCAAGCCAAGCCGTTCCGAAGCTAGGCATGTTTTTTTCGTAAATAAGTAAAAATAACAGATGGACCAAGTAAATGCCGAATGATAATTGACCTAGTCGATATAGAAACCGAGATAACATGGAAGGCAGATGTCGGTAAATAAAGAAAGCTGCTCCGATAGCTACCAGTGCTGAGAAAAAGGTTTGAAAGTTCCACAAAAACTCATAAAGAAGAGGGTCATACAGCTTGTTGTACACGCGAGCGTTGAAATAAACAGTTACATTCGCAACTGCAAGTGCGAGCCAGCCTGCAATAAGAAAGACCCAGAACATACCACGAGTAAGGGATGCATTTTCCCGTGTCATGGCAAGCCAACCTCTTATTTTTGGGAAATAGATACCGAGAAACGCACCTGTGAAGAAGAAGGATAAGTAGGTGAGTGACCAGCTTCCTTTGTTAAGTTCCCATTCATAGTGCAGATTGGATATTACGAATATCCACTGGAGGACGAAGCCGATCGGGATGAACCAATAGGTGATTTTCGGCCAACGTTTTGATATCCATAAAATAATAGGAAACAAAAGATAGAATTGAATGCTTATAAATACGAAATAGAGATGGGAATAAACTTCACCGTTTATGAGCCTAGTCAGAAATTGCTGTAACGCTTCAGCTGTGAAGGCTGGTAAGTTGTTAGATACCTTTAAATATAAAAAATATATAATAGAGAACAAAATATAAGGGATTACAATATATAGAAGTCTCTTTTTGTAAAAGTTTGCGATCAACTTGCTGTCCAACGGACGAGTATAGTAGCTGTAAAATAAAACAAAACTGCTTAATAGAATGAAAGTGGGCGTTCCAAACCGCATAAAGATATTCAAAAAATTATAAAAGAAAAAGTACGCCGATTCCTTCATGTATACGGTTGCAGCGGCACTCGCATGAACAGTTAGTACACCGATAATCGCAATCGCACGAACGAGCTGAAGTTCTGGGATATGATCCTTCTTAGTTATGGAATGAGTTTTCATAATCCAACCTTTCTACTAACGATATTGGAATAGATTTGGTATAAATGGTAACATTACTGATAAGGGTTTGCAAGAAATGAGAGAGTCATAAGATGTATAAAAATGTAATAAAATCACTTCATTTGTAAGAAAAAGGCTAAGGGATTAATAGTGATGCCGGAACGATGAAAGGAAACTACGCTCAGTGGCGCTGAGAAAATTAGTTTCTAATGCAAGAGAGTTCATGCGAAAAGAACCTTTGCTTGGTTTCCTGTTTCTATCTATTCTAATTTGTTTACTAGTTATAATAACCTATCAATCGGGTTATCAGTTTGGACGAGTTATTGCGTGTCTTTCTAATGAATAAGATGGTGGGTAATGTCGACGCATAAGAGCCTGCCCAGCTCCATAACCTAAGTGGCGATGAACCTTCCCGATACTTGACAATATTAACTGTAACTGATAATATTACAGTATAACGCAGGGAGGCCCGCTTACAGTGAATAGTGAATTTACGATTGCCGTACACAGTCTCGTATATTTAGCTTATTTGCCTGAGAAAATGGCGAGCAGCGACATGATTGCCGACAATGTTGGTACACATTCAGCACGGGTTCGAAAAGTGATGAGTGGTTTACGCCGCAGCAGCTTCGTGGAGACACGAGAAGGATCAGGTGGTGGTTATCGATTAACTATCGATCCTGAATCTGTTACGCTTGCTGACATTTATCGCGTCATGGCACAGGGCTCACTTATTCCAAGTTGGTGCTCTGGCAACCCAAGCATGGATTGTTTAGTTGGGTCGAATATGAACCAAGTCATGTCTGGTATTTTTTGCACAGCGGAGAAGAAACTCGAGGAGCATCTGAGCGGAATAACGATTCAAGATGTACTGAAGCAAATTCACGCTTGTGAGTGATGATTAGTCAGCGGTGAGACGGGGTATCCCTATATCATACACATTGGATTCGAAAGGATGATTTATGATGGCAGTAGCATTGACGAAAGAAAACTTTGCACAAAGCATTGAGAACGGCGTATCCTTGGTTGATTTCTGGGCACCATGGTGCGGACCTTGCAAAATGCAACTTCCAATCGTGGAAGAGCTATCAACTGAGCTTGCAGGTCAAGCAACAATTGCAAAAATCAATGTGGATGAAGAGCCTGAACTTGCTTCGCAATTCGGCGTAATGAGCATTCCTACATTGATCTTGTTCAAAGACGGTCAACCAGTAGACAAAATGGTTGGTCTACAATCAAAAGATGCTCTTAAAGCAAAAATTTCGAACCAAATTTAATGATCAAGCGGCGCTTGCGCCGCAAGGTAACGAACCGTAGAATGTGCTGCTGCTTTAGCAGACAGATTCTACGGTTTTTTTGCGTGTAACGATATGGGCAAGTATATTTATTTCTTACCGCTTGATGCCGCAACCAAACAATTGCTACACTCGTCTAAAAAGTGAATATATTACCATTTTTTGAGGAGTGTGCTGAAGTGGGTAAAATAAAGCCAAACAAATTAGCACTTCTACTGGCAATCGCTATGTTGTCGAGTGCATTATCTGTGTCGGTTTCAGCTGATGATTCGAACAAATCACATCAGGAGATTCGCAGCAATTTAAAGGCAGAGCCAACTGCCTCAAGTTCACCGTCTAGCCCACTTACTAAAGAGGGTGAGGAAGCAAAGCAAGAGGTCAGCAAAGAAGATATTCCCAAAGAAGATGCAGAACGATTGTTTAGGCAATACGTTAGTATTCCGAAGGAATATGTGCTCCGAAGCGCAAGTTACGGATCATATAGACTAGTTGATGGTGTTCAGAATACATGGGGAAT
Organism: Paenibacillus sp. L3-i20; assembly: GCF_022180385.2. Taxonomy (GTDB): domain Bacteria; phylum Bacillota; class Bacilli; order Paenibacillales; family Paenibacillaceae; genus Pristimantibacillus. The sequence goes on along the minus strand of NZ_BQME02000001.1, from coordinate 1,465,768 downwards.
GGAATTCGTAAAAGTGGTTAATAACAAGCATGCTGGAAGTATTTCTGTAACAATGAACGCTTCTACAGGCCAGCTGCTTCGTTATTATTCTTATACAGATAACGCTAATGCAAAGCCATCCTACCCACTCAAGGTAGATCGGACAGAGGCACAGAAAATAGCAATAGCTTTCATTGATGAAGTTGCGAAAGAATATAGAGGGAGCGTTCAATATAACGAAAAAGTGGGTGCTGAGATACTTCCGCCTCTGAGTGGTGAGGTGAGGCATCGGCTTCGCTATGACCGGGTTGTAAATGGAATCCCATACTTAGATAATTACATTCAATTTGAAGTGAATAGTGAAGGTCATGTATTGAACTTCGAACTCATTTGGGATGATACAATTAAATTTCCTGTAGTAAGCGGTAAGTTAACATTAGATGAGGCTAAGCGGAAGATAGCTGAAATTGCGTCACCGGAGCTGAGATATATCGTTCCACACAACACACAAGATAAGAAATTAGAATTAAGTTACGATTTAAGTCCATTTGTTATTGAAGCTGTAACGGGTGAGAAGTTGACTGACCCGATGTACGGTTATGGTGTGAAGGTATCAGATAAGCCACTTACAGAGAAACCTCTGGGGGCAGAGCCGAAGGAAACTAAAATAACTGAAGCGCAAGCTCGCAAAATTGTTGAAGAGGTAATGTCCCTCCCCACGAATAAACATTTTAATGGCTCAAGCTTTAATGAGCACCGCGACGAAACAACAGGAAAGTTAACTTCCTATTGGTTATTAGACTGGGTTGTAAAAAAGGATGGCAAGGACTTTGGGAGTATAGCAGCGAGTGTCAACGGTTCAACGGGTGTGATTCAAAATTTCTACCAATACTATAATAATAGTGAAGACGTACCAGTGGGAAATCCGATTAGTGTAGACAAAGCGGTGGAGAAAGCAATTGGAATTGTGAAGAAGCAGTTGCCATGGCTTACTGGAGAGCTATATTTAATCAAACCGGACAAGGAAAATGATGAAAAAGTAAATCAAAATGAATCAAAGGAATATGGAATAGGGTTTTTGCATAAGGTTCATGGAGCAACCGTGGATTTTAATTATATTAAAATGTCCATTAATGCTACAAGCGGGGAAGTAAGACATTCCGATGCATCGGTATCGGGTCACATTTTCCCAGAGACAAAGCCTGTAACGATTGATAAGGAAGCAGCGATTAAGCAATGGATGTCATTCTATGACACAGAGCTAACATATCGTGTGATGAGTCAATATGAGTGGAAGGGTAAACCTGCTTCAAAAGAGATGTACGAAACACTCATGGCAACCGGTGAAGCAACGGAAGCGGACTTTGTTAATAAATCTGAGATAAAACTTGTATATCAATTAATTGCTAAGCCTAGAAATGAAGCAGTATTTCTTGATGCTATGACAGGTATTTGGCGAAATGGAGAAACGGGAGAAGTTACCCAACTAGCAATACCTGCGGCAAAGGATATTGCTGGCCACTGGGCGGAGCAATCACTTCAATTAATGGTAGCGTATCGAGCATTGGATCTTGAACATGGCAACGTTCTTCCTAATCAAGGTATTACACGCGGCGAAATTATAAAGATGCTTGTATTAGCAAGAGCTGGCGGCAGTCATTATGGCTATGAGCAACTTTCAGGAAGGGCTTTTGCAAAGCTTAATTCTTCTTTTAGCGATGTAGCTGCTGATTCCTCATACTTCGCGTACATCGAAAGTGCATTGGAACAAAACCTTATAGATTTGGGTGATGGTAAGTTCAATCCTGAAGGGAAAGTAACAAGGGATGAGTTGTCGGAGCTAATTGTAAGGGCGCTCGGATACAATACGCTTGCTGACTACGATCATATCTTTAAAGCAAATTTCAAAGATTCCGCACAAATTGAAAATAAAGGCCAGTCATCCATCGTTGTAGGGCTCAAAATTATGAGTTTATCCGATGGTAAGTTTCTTCCGAAAAAGCAAATTACACGCGCAGAAGCATCTGTAGCATTTCTCCGTTACTTGCAGAAACGGTCCGAGTTACAGGAGGCGCCATTACGAATGTAGGGGATTAGAAATTTATCCCTAATTTCAGAGAAAATTACCCCTCAATGTGATAGGAATATACCCCCTGAAATTAGAGGAATATCCCCCCGAAAAAGGCCTAAAGCCGTTGACGCAGCCTATGCTCATGCCATAACATTTTGAGTGTAGCATGATATCAGGACAGGGTCATGCGGTCATGCGCAATTATAAAAATTTTAAGGGGGATTTACAAAGTGAAGAAATCTGCATTTACTTTTCTAAGCTTGATACTTGTAATGTCGATGTTCCTTGCTGCTTGCGGCAACGGCGGCAACAAACCTGCAGCTTCTCCATCACCATCACCAAGTTCTGAAGCATCAAAAGCTCCAGAAGAATCAAAAGCTCCTGAAAACGTTAAACTTCGCGTATTCTCGACTTTTGGCGGTACTGACGCAGCTCGTGAGGCATTCCAAGCTACTCTTGATGCATTCACAAAAACTCATCCTCATGTAACAATCGAAAATGATACAATGTCTGCAAACGATGACAGCTTCAGAACTAAAGTTAACACTGATATGACATCTGGCAATGAGCCAGACTTGTTGTTCTACTTCGTTGGTTCTGACGCTAACGAAATTATTAGCTCCGGCAAAGTAGCTGCTTTGGATGATATCCTTGCAGCTGATCCAGAGTGGAAAAACGGCTTTATGCCAGCAGCGCTTGGTTTCACTAAGCACTCTGACGGCAAAACGTACGCTCTTCCTTTGACTGGTTTCTACGAAGGTCTATTCGTCAACAAACAACTATTTGCTGAGAATAACCTAGAACTTCCAACTGACTGGGAGAAATTGAAAACTGCAGTAGCAGCATTCAAAGCTAAAGGAATCATTCCTTTGTCCGGTCCATTTGACCAATCTCACTACCTAATTGAGCACTTTGTACTAAGTGCTGCTGGTCCTGAAGGTCAAGCTAAAGGTTTGGCTAACGGCATCGATCCTAACTGGGAAAAAGGTTTTGCAGCTGTGAAGGAACTTGCTGATCTTGGCGCATTCCCTACAGATGCAGGTACAATCGATCTTGGTATGGCGAGCAACTACTACTCACAAGGTAAAGCAGCTATGATCCTTGAAGGTAGCTGGGCTGTTGGCGGCTTTGTAAACACAGAAACTAAAGATGCTACAGTTCAAGACAACACAACTGTACTTCCTTTCCCTGCAATCCCTGGTGGTGCAGGAACTGGTAAAAACCTAGTTGGTGGTTTCGGAACTGGTTTCTACTTGGCTCAATCGACTTTTGAAGATGCAGCTAAAAAAGATGCAGCAGTAGCATTGCTTAAACATTTGACAACTGCTGAATCCGTTAAAACAATTGCAACAGCTAACGGCGGTATCCCAGCAGTTGCTGGCTTGGAAATTGACGGCTTGAAACAAGCTCAAAAAGACGGTCTTGCAATGATGGAAACAGCTGATTCTGTAACTAGTCCAGTTGACAGCAAAGTTTCTCCTGAAACGTTCTCTGAGCTTCGTGCTAACTTTAAAGATGTAGCATCTGGCAAAGTTTCGGCAGCTGACGCTCTGAAAAAAGCAGAAAAAGTTGAACTTGAGAACCAATAATAATCTAATTCCAAACGCATAATTCATTATGCATAACAGGAGTGATGGACGCCGCCCCTTAAATCGTTAGGGCGGCGTCATCATTTCAAATGCATATCATTGAAAATAAACATCAAAGGTGATAATGATGAAGGGTGATCGTAAGTATATCTTGATGTTTTTACTGCCGGCGGCAGCATTTATGTCCATTTTCTTGTATTATCCGTTCTTAAAAAGCTTGTACCTCAGCTTCTATCGAACCAAAGGATTCTTGAGTAAAAAGTTTGTTGGATTCGATAACTATGTAAGATTGTTTTCGGATGAAAAGCTTGGCGCTGCTACGCTTAATACACTTGAAATTATGTTTTTTGTCGTCGTATTTCAAGTTGGTATTGCATTGTTCCTTGCGGTTCTTGTAGACAACATTAAATGGGGTAAAGGCTTTTTCCGAATGGTATTCTTCTTCCCGGTCGTTATATCGGGTACAGCAATTTCATTATTGTTCGTTTTGTTATACAACTACGAATTTGGTTTGCTAAACAGCCTAATAGGTAATCTTGGTCTTGAGAAGATTTATTGGTTGAGTGAAAGTATGGCACTGAAGGCAGTAGCCATTCCTACTGTTTGGCACTATGTTGGATTCTATTTTGTACTATTTTTGACTGCAATGTCTAAGATTCCTTCAGACTTCTATGAAGCAGCGAAGCTCGAAGGTATTACAGGCGTTAAAAAAACGTTCTTACTTACAATTCCACTCATTATGAGCGACATTAAAGTTGTTATCACTCTAGCTATTACGGGTACACTTAAAGTGTTTGAGTTTGTATACGTATTGACGAGAGGCCAGAATGATACGGAAGTACTTGGAACGTATATGTTTAAAAAAGCTATTGTGGATCAGAACTTCGGCTATGGTTCAACCATTGCGTTGTACATCGTAGTGTTTGGCGTTATATTGGCTGTTCTTGCTAATCGCCTTCTGAAAAAGGAAGAAATCACATACTAAGCTGGTATTAGGGGTGTACGTATATGCAACAACTTGTTAAAGGAGAGCGTCAAGTCCAACCATCACAGAATATTTTCAGCAAAATTAAGATTAGCACTATTCTTATGTATACTGTGTTATTCTCATGGTCCTTGACGACGATCTATGCCCTGTTCTGGATTGTAAATAACTCGTTTAAGGGTTCTCAATCCGTTATGAACAATTCATTCAAAGTGGCATTAGAGCCTATATTTACGAACTATACGAATGCTTTCGATCGTATTAATATCGGAAGAGGATATGCGAATAGTTTGATCATGTCAGGCAGCGTTGTGTTTCTTGTGCTCTTGCTTGGCGGATTAGCAGCTTATGTGCTTTCTCGTTTCAACTTCAAAGGAAGAAAAGTAATTTATTCAATTCTATATGCGACATTGCTTATCCCTACGTTCGCTACAGTTGTACCGGTTTATGAACTGTTGATCGAATGGAAGTTTGCTAATAAGCATATTGGATTGATCTTCCCGCAAACTGCTGGTAACTTAACTTTTGCTATATTGGTATTGGCCGGCTATATGTCGACTATACCTAAAGAGCTTGAAGAAGCAGCGTTTATTGACGGTTGTAACCGTTGGACATTGTTTGTGAAAATATTGTTCCCGGTATCTAGACCTGCGTTTGCATCAGCGAGTATCTTTGTATTCCTATGGTCGTACAATGACTTGTTCTCAGCACTTATCTTCGTAAGTAAAGATAGTGTGCGTCCAATCGTGTCCCTACTGAGCGAAATAAGCTCCCAGTACGGTACAGATTACGGATTAATGGCAGCTGCGATATCATTAACCGTCGTACCTGTTTTAATTGTGTACTTGTTTGTACAGAAGTTTATTGAAAAAGGCTTGACGGAAGGTGCAGTTAAGGGTTAATTGCAGCCCTTGCTTCACTTGCCTAAACTTTATTTCTACTTATTTAACTCTACAGCCACGTTTTAATCGGTGTAAGCCGATTAAGCGTGGCTGTAGCGGTTTATAGCTGAGTAGAGTAATGGGAGCTAGTCCGTTTTTTTGTTGTTTGTTGAGAAGTTAGTTACAGATTTGGCATCTTCAACATTATCGTTGACGAATGCCATATCCTGATTTTTAGCTTTCATGTTTGTTGTGCCCTTGTAATTGCCCTTATGAGACTTATTTTCCATCTGCGAAATCACCCCCTGGTCTAAGTAGTATTTCCAGAGCCCGTAAGAGCATTCTACTTATGGCATATTGAGAAGCAGAAGGATGTAATTCCCGGAGAGGCGATTGAGCATAGTACTTTCATTGTCTATGCGGCTAGGGTATAATGACGAGAGTTGTTTACTATCGGAAAATAAGGAGTGTCTCATACATGGCTTTGAAGGCTGGTATCGTAGGATTGCCGAACGTTGGTAAGTCCACATTGTTTAATGCTATTACGCAAGCGGGTGCGGAATCTGCTAACTATCCATTCTGTACAATTGATCCAAACGTAGGTGTTGTTGAAGTTCCGGATGAGCGCCTTAATAAGCTTGTTGAACTGGTTGTACCAAAAAGCATCGTTCCAACAGCATTTGAATTTGTTGATATTGCTGGTCTTGTTGCAGGAGCAAGTAAAGGCGAAGGACTTGGCAACAAGTTTCTAGCCCACATCCGTGAAGTTGATGCGATTGTTCACGTTGTTCGCTGTTTCCAAGATGAGAACATTACGCATGTATCGGGTAAAGTAGATCCAATTAGCGACATTACGACAATTAATCTTGAGTTGATTCTCGCTGATGCAGATTCGGTTGAGAAGAAAATTGAGCGTTCCCGCAAAAACCTTAAGGGCGGAGACAAAAAGGTTGCCCAAGAAGTCGAATTGCTTGAGCGTATAAAGGAATCTCTATACAATGATATGCCTGTTCGAAGCATGGATCTAACGGATGATGAGAAGCTGCTAGTCCGTGACCTTCATCTTCTTACAATGAAGCCTGTTTTGTATGCTACAAACGTGAGTGAAGCAGAAGTTGCAAACTCAGACGGCAACGAGTACGTACAGCTAGTTCGTAAATTCGCTGCTGAGCAAGGCGCTGAAGTTGTTCCAATTAGTGCAAAAGTGGAATCCGAAATTGCTGAGCTTGAAGGCGAAGACAAAGAAATGTTCTTGCAAGAGCTAGGTATGACTGAGTCCGGATTGAACCGTTTGATCAATTCCGCATACAAGCTGCTTGGTCTTTACACCTACTTTACTGCTGGTGTACAAGAGGTTCGTGCGTGGACGATTCGTCAAGGTACAAAAGCTCCTCAAGCGGCAGGTGTTATTCACACTGATTTCGAACGCGGATTTATTCGTGCAGAAGTAGTATCCTTTAATGATCTAGCGGCTGGTGGTTCAATGGCAGCTGTTCGTGAAAAAGGTCAGCTTCGTCTAGAGGGTAAAGAATATGTTGTGCGTGACGGCGACGTTATGCATTTCCGATTCAACGTATAGATGTTTTGTATAAGGAGCGTTTGGAGTGATCCCCATGTTGTGGATGAGCTCTATAACGCTCCTTTTTTTGGAGTAAAAATGGATGATAAATCCGCTTTATTAGCATGTTGTGGACAAGATGTGCACAGCCTGTGGATGAATTTGTGGATAACTTTATCTCTATCTGTTAAAAAGCACATATCGATACAAAGTTCACGTTGTGATATACTATTGAATATCCTAAAGGAATAAAACAGAGGTGAATATTAGTGTTTGATCGATTACAAGCACTCGCCGACCGGTACGAAAAGCTAAGTGAGCTATTATGCGATCCGGACGTGTCCAGTGATCCAAAAAGGCTTAGAGAGCTATCTAAGGAACAGTCGGATTTACAAGACTCATTTGATGCTTATACGGAATATAAACAAGTGTCCGAGCAATTGGATGACGCTAAGCTCATGCAAGCTGAGAAGCTTGATGATGAAATGCGCGAAATGGTGAAGATGGAAATAGATGAGCTATCTACGCGCAAGAGCGAGCTTGACGAGAAAATTCGTGTCTTATTGCTTCCGAAAGATCCAAACGATAATAAAAACGTTATCGTTGAGATCCGTGGAGCAGCTGGCGGTGACGAAGCGGCGTTGTTCGCTTATGAGTTATACCGCATGTACACGAAGTTTGCAGATTCGCAAGGCTGGCGTGTAGAGCTGATGGACTTCAGCGAAAATGATGTTGGCGGGTTCAAAGAGGTTATTTTCATGGTAAATGGAAAAGGTGCATACAGCAAACTGAAATACGAGAGCGGAGCTCACCGTGTTCAGCGTATCCCAGTAACTGAATCTGGTGGACGTATTCATACGTCAACATCAACAGTTGCCGTTATGCCAGAGGTTGAAGACGTTGAAGTCGAGATTTTGGATAAAGATATTCGGATCGATACATTCTGCTCCAGTGGTGCAGGCGGTCAATCGGTTAATACAACAAAGTCCGCTGTACGGGTGCTTCATGTACCAACTGGTATTATGGCAACGTGTCAGGACGGCAAGTCACAGAATGAAAATAAAGCAAAAGCTTTGCAAGTACTTCGTGCACGTATCTCAGATATTCGCCGTCAAGAAGAAGAGGCTAAATATGCTGGCGAGCGGAAGAGTAAAGTCGGTACGGGTGATCGCAGTGAGCGTATTCGTACGTATAATTTCCCGCAAAGTCGTGTAACGGATCATCGTATTAACTTAACGCTTCATAAGCTTGATTCTGTTATGAACGGAGACATCGCGGAAATTGTTTCGTCGCTTACTATAGCGGAACAAGCTGACTTGATGGATCGTGAGATGATGGGTAATTCGTAAGATTACTCACCATTGAGGAGTTAAATAAGTAAGAACCGGATGTGACAACCTTTTGTCGCAACTGTTGTTTTGGGGATGCCGGATTGCCGCGCGTTTGCTTCTATAGAAACGTAATGGCAAGCCGGCTCTTTTCATTCGCTCGGCAATGGACAAGGATGGTGAGATTTTAGTGGTGATGAAGCAGAACGACGAGCAAGAGTCATGGTTTCAAATGCCGCTAACGTTGAGAGAGGCGCGCAAAAGAGCTGCCGACTGGCTGGAGGCGCAGTCGGTGGAGGAATCTAGCAGCAATGCGGAGCTTCTGCTCATGCATGTGCTGGACATCGACCGAGCGGCGCTGCTGATGGCTTGGAACGACCTCTTCCCTGAAGATAAGGGAGAGGAGTGGCAAGAACTGGTGCGGCGCAAGGCGCTTGGTGAGCCGATTCAATATATGATCGGCGAGCAATGGTTTTATGGCCGGCCATTCCTTGTGTCGCCGGCTGTTCTTATCCCGCGCCCCGAGACGGAGCTACTTGTCGAGGAGGTGCTCGCCGCTGTTGATCGGCTATGGCCGGCAGCGGGGGGAAGCGCAGATGCGTCGATGCAGGGAGCGAATGCGGAGCACGGGAGTACTGTCGTCCCGACGATAGTAGATGTCGGGACTGGCAGCGGCGCGATCGCCGTGACGCTTGCAGCGCAGCGTCCACGCTTATGCGTGTGCGCGTCCGATCTATCGCCGGACGCGCTTGAAGTCGCCCGCGCGAATGCGGCCCGCCAAGGGGTGGCGGCCCGAATTCGCTTCGCGCAGGGCGATCTGCTCGCGCCCTTCATAGCTTCAGGGCGCGGTGGATCTGCCATCGACGGCGGTACGCCCGTTGATGTGCTAGTATCCAATCCGCCGTATATACCGGCGGCGGATATGCTAGAGCTGCAGCGCGAAGTGCGCGATTATGAACCGCATCTCGCGCTTGCTGGCGGGGCGGACGGACTTGACCCGTACCGCCGCATGTTAGAGCAGCTTCCGCTGCTCCCTTCTATGCCTCGCATCGTCGCTTTCGAGCTCGGCATAGGTCAGCCTCGTATCGTTGCTGAACTTATGCGGCAGGCAGGCGCATGGGATGATATTCGTATCATTACTGATTACAACGGTATAGATCGCCACATCCTTGCAGTGAGAACGATTGAACAGTGAGATTGATTTGTTGTGATAGACATTTATGCTCCACTTTTAAGCGATTATAAGATTATTTGAAATGAAGCTGGCACGATCTATTACGTGTATAGAACATTTCTATGGCATAACCAAAGGAGGTCGGAGCAGATTAAATCTGCAACCGACCTCCTTTTTTGAAATATAAGAACATATAAGTTGCAGTTCTTATAATGGCTTGCTTCTATTCCTCCACAGCATGCTTGCTTAAGCTCCAACGAAAGGCATCTACCGTTTACACTTCAGCACCTTTACTCTGGCATTAACCCCGTTGATATTGCAAGGCGATTCCAACTATTAATTGTAATGATCGCTATGATCAATTCACCGAGTGCTTTCGTTTCGAAATGATTAGCGGCTTCATCATAGATGCTGTCAGGAACATGATTTTGTGAAATGAGCGTTATCGCTTCAGTAAGCGCAAGGGCAGCCATTTCTTTGTTTGTGAAATACGGCGTATCTCTCCATGCGCTTAACGCATAAATGCGCTTTTCTGTCTCCCCGTTTTTTCGTGCGTCCGCCGTATGCATATTAATGCAGTAAGCACAGCCGTTTATTTGAGAAGCGCGAATTTTGACGAGTTCAACTAAGCTTTTGTCTAAACTTGAAGCAACGACGAATTTCTCCATTCCCGCCATGGCCTCATAGCCTTTAGGGAGTTCCTTGTTTAATACCATTCTTGTTTTCATCTCTGAACAACTCCTTCTATATAATTGCTGCCGATGCTTGCTGCTACGGCTATATAGTTAAGACAAAATAGAGTTGCCGTTTGTGACATGATTTAGCTTATCGGGATTCATAATGAGAAAAATTTGTTCAATTCGTTCACCGCTGTTATCCCACTGGAAGGTCATCACTTTTCGTGGCTTGTCATCTTGCATGAGTAGTAACCCCGATTGTCCACTTACGTTAGCGGTTAGATAACCTTTACCAAGTGTGCCTTTCCGTGATAATCCAACAAAAAACGCAATAATTCGATCGCGGCCCAAAATGGGGTTTATTGCTGCCCTTACTTTGCCTCCGCCATCGGAGGACAAAATAGCATCTTCCGCTAGAAGATCGATAAGAATGGCAGTGTTTCCGGTTTCTGCTCCGTGAATAAAGGCTTGAGCAAGCTGGCTTGCCTTCTCACTATTAAAGGAAGGTGTGGTCAACGCATCACCAAGCTTGTCTTTTGCTCGGCTCATAATTTTGCGGCAATTTGCCTCTGACTTATTAACGATCAAGGCGATTTCAGCATAGTCGAACGCTAGTGATTCTCTTAATAGAACAATGGCCCGTTCAATACCGTTCAAACGCTCCAGCATAACGAGCATGGCGTAAGTGACGTTTTCATACCTCATCAATTGTTTTTCTGGATCATCATTTGTGAATAAGTCATATGTAACTACAGGTTCTGGGAGCCAGATTCCGACGTAAGCTTCCCGTCTCTTGAGCGCTGAGCCTTGCAGATTCAGGCATCGATTCGTTACCATTCGTGCGAGATAAGCTTTTTCATGCAAAATAGAATGGGATTCCAACTGATAGTAGTCCAAGAATACATCCTGAATGATATCCTCGGCATCGCTAACTGAGCCTAACATGCGATAAGCCAAACTAAATAGCAAGGGGCGGTAAGTTTCATAGGTCTGCGATATAGTCATTGTATTCAACTCCACTCAGAAATTTTATTTTGAACATTGCTAGTTTGATAGGTTTATAGAGAGGGTATGCCGGGCATAATGACGGATAGAGACGTTCCGGAACGCAAGCAGACACACCGGCGGGTGTGCGAGAGGAGCTTGTGTGTATGTCCCATTATCCTTCATCCTATTATTCCGCTCGACCTTATCGTTTCCCTTATCGTAAATCATATGGCTTTATTTTTATGGCACTTATTGTTCTTATAATGAGCTGGGAATCATCACAAATTGATGCTGCTGTTGTACAAAGTGATATACCTGAAGAAGCGATTCGTCTTCGTATTTTGGCTAATTCCGATAGTGCGGCAGATCAATTAGTTAAACGCTTAGTTCGCGATCAGATTGTAAAAACGATGAATGGTTGGGCGAGCAGCCCTGCAACAATAGAGGAAGCACGAGAAACAATTCAAAGCAATATGCCGGACATCGAACGTATTGTGTCGGAAGTGCTAAGGAGCAGAGGGTTCAACTACACGTTTAAGGCTGAGCTCGGTATGGTAGATTTTCCGACGAAAATGTACGGCAACAAGGTGTACCCAGCAGGGCAATACGAAGCATTGCTAGTGACGATTGGCGAAGGACTAGGACAAAACTGGTGGTGTGTATTGTTTCCTCCACTATGCTTTATTGATGCAACGACAGGGGAAGCTTCTGCGGCACCAGCTGAAAACTCAACTAAGGAAGCTGGAACGACTACGGTGAGTGTGGATTCAAGCGACAAGGAATCTCCAAAAAAGATCTCAGCAGAAAGCGAAACAAGTAACGGTGAAACACCGAAAGCAAAGTTTTTTATTTGGGAAATGATTAAATCAATTATAGACTGGTTTAAATCACTATTTTAAATGATGCTATCATATTATAATATTCTAATCCTAACATTTGGAAAATAAATAAATGACACGTCCTATTCGCTAATAACAAGCGGAAGGGCGTTTTTTATGCTGCTATATCTGTAGCAAAGGGCAGCCATGACAGAGCATCTCGATTGTGTTGCCATTGTGCTATAATAACGATGAAGAGTACATTACAGGCGATAGCAAGGATTGAATAACGGATATGACAAAGACAAAGACAACGATATGGCAAGCCAATAGTAAATATAACGAGAATCGTATAAATCCAAGTAATAACGAACAAAATTTTTTTGAACTTACTGAAGCAGCAGAAGTATTGCGTGAGGGCGGCTTAGTAGCTTTCCCAACAGAAACAGTCTATGGATTAGGCGCTGATGCAAGGAACAGTGAAGCAGTTGCTGGCATTTTTAAGGCAAAAGGTCGGCCGTCAGACAATCCTTTAATTGTTCATATTGCGGATATCAATCAGTTAGACGAGCTGGTACTACCCTATTCGCAGTTAGCCAAAAGTGTGATGGATCGTTTCTGGCCAGGACCGCTTACTATTGTACTTCCAGTGCAGCCGAATAAGCTCTCCTCTCTTGTAACTGCGACGCTCCCTACGGTAGGTATTCGTATACCGGATCATCCTGTCGCTTTAGCGTTATTAAGGTTATCCCAGTGTCCAGTAGCAGCACCCAGCGCAAATCGTTCTGGCAGACCAAGTCCTACATTAGCAAAGCATGTGCTAGACGACTTGGATGGGAGCATCGCTGGAATAATTGATGGTGGTCCTACTGGGGTCGGTTTGGAATCTACAGTTATAGAGCTTGAAGGAGAGCGAACAATCCGAATTTTAAGGCCAGGCGGTATTACGGAGGAACAATTGATTGAAGCGTTCCCTGAAGCAATCATTTTGAATGACCGAGAAAGCGACGATGGTATAGAACAGCCACGTTCACCTGGTATGAAGTATACGCATTATGCCCCCAAGGGCGATCTCGAGGTTGTACAGGGAACGGCAGATGATGTTATTTCTTTTATTCGCGCACAAGTGGTGTTAGTAGCCAAGGAGAATAAGAAAACAGGCGTACTCGCATTTAGTGAACGTATCGGCAAATATGAGGCGGATATGGTCATTGATTTAGGTAGCGAGAAACAGCTAGACGAAGCGGCCCAACGATTGTATGCTGCTCTGCGCCAGTTTGACGAAGCGGGAGTTCAATGTATTTGGGCAGAAGCTTGTTCGAAAGAAGGAATTGGCGGCGCTTTGATGAATCGAATAGTGAAAGCTGCAGGACAACGTATCACTTTAGTATAATATAGTTCGGAACAACATGATTATCTGAGAACTAGATGGATTGCTCATCAATCGCAAATGTATTTGGTTATATAATTGCAGTATGTTTGTCCCAACGCCCGCATATGTTTCATATAGAATGCAGGTGGACATGGGGGAGATTCGCTGTGATTGATGCTAGTGCAAATGCAGGACAGTTTTTTACGCTGCTCATCATTGCGATGGCGCTAGGGTTTGATGCTTTTTCACTCGGTCTAGGAATCGGGTTAAAGGGAATTCGGCTCCAAGATATTGTGAAGCTTGGTATCGTCATTGGGTTCTTCCATGTTCTCATGCCAATTGGAGGAATGATTACTGGTCAACTAGTTGGCGATTTACTGGGCAATGTAGCGACTACTGCTGCAGGAATCTTACTTGTGTTGCTTGGTGGACATATGTTATATAGCTCCCTCAGGGGAGAAGAAGTACAATCGTTTAATCATCGCACGTTATGGGGATTACTCGTCTTGGCGCTTAGTGTCAGTATCGATGCTTTTTCTGTCGGCATCACGCTCGGTATGTTTTCTGCGGATCTTTGGCTAACGATTTTATTGTTCGGCCTATCCGGAGCGCTTATGTCTATGCTAGGCCTGTTATTAGGAAGGAAAGTTAGTGCTAATCTCGGGGAATACGGCGAAGCTTGTGGTGGGGCAATACTGCTCATATTCGGAATTGTATTTATTATGTAACTCAATATTAGTCGTAGATGGGAGATGAAGGGTTGAAACGTATATTGTTCGTATGTACAGGAAACACTTGCCGATCTCCAATGGCGGAAGCAATGCTAAGACAATCAGCAATGCAAAGAGGCATAACGGTGGCGGTTCGATCAGCTGGTGTGTCGACGATAGACGGCTTGCCCATCTCTGCAAATGCGCAAGCAACGCTTCGCAATCGCGAAATCCAGCATACTGGAACTTCAAGAGCAATGACGGCAGAAGCAGTTAATTGGGCTGATTTGATTCTTACGATGACTTCGGGACATAAGAGGGACTTGCTTCACTGGCATCCTGAGGCTGTGGACAAGACATTTACATTAAAGGAATATGCCAATCAAGATGAGCGAGTGCTAAAGGATATTTCAGAGTTGGAAGGTTTATATACGGAAATGCAGATGAAACTTGCTCTTGGTGGGCAGCTAACTTCTGAAGAGCGCCAACGTCTACTGGAACTTGAACGTCGCATTCCGAGCTTCGACATTGCAGATCCATTCGGTGGAACGTTATCGGTATATGAAAGTTGTTCAAACGAAATCGGAGAAGCTGTAAAGGGATTGCTTGATAGGCTGTCAAAGCGCTAAACTCAGGACGTTTGCTGATTGATTATTATATCGTTTTGAGCTATGATAAAAACATAATTATTGGTATCCGGTGTAACTGGCGACGGAAGTGGGCTAACCACGGTGGAGCATCGGAACATACGGCCGGTCGCCTGGGCAAAGAGCAGCATGCTAATTAGCATGTCTTGCTCTTTTTTTCGTCTTTTTTTGCGGAACGAGGTATACTAGCAATACAAGGTTTGTAGCAGTTTATTATAGGTTTTTATTTCCTGATGCTACGCTCTCAAGGACGGCGACAGTCGTTTATGCTAACTATAACTCAAGCAGAAAGGGTGTTTCGTTTGAAAATTGCAATAGGTGCTGACCATGGAGGCTACCAACTAAAAAATCTGATTGTTCCTTTTATTCAATCGCTTGGTCATGAGGTTGAGGATGTAGGCTGTACATGTGAGCAATCCGTTGATTATCCGGATTACGCACTTCCTGTGGGTGAACTAGTAGCTGGTGGTAAGGTTGATCGGGGCATATTGATTTGCGGTACTGGAATCGGCATGTCGATTGCTGCTAACAAGGTTCCTGGGGTTCGATGTGCATTGGTTAATGACATGTTCTCCGCTCAAGCTACACGTGAGCATAATGATACGAATGTTCTAGCAATGGGAGAACGTGTAATTGGCCCAGGTGTTGCTCAAGAAATCGTGAGAATATGGCTCGAAACACCATTCTCGAACGGCGAACGTCATGTAGGACGTTTGAACAAAGTGAAGCAAATAGAGAAGCAATTCACCGTTTAACCTTAAGTTTTTGTTCTGGTAGTGGAAGGAGGATGTCATTGCATGAGCGAGCATCAGGAAGATCTACTTAAAGACATTGCGATTCAGGTAGAAACTATTGTGCGAGAGCTTGTGGAAGCTGGGAAGCTGAAGGATGGGCAATTGCTTGTCATAGGCGCCAGTACGAGCGAAGTTCTTGGACATCGAATCGGAACGGCGGGTGTGGTGGAAGCAGCAGCTTCTATTTATAAAGGGATTGAAGCTGTTCGCATCGTTACGCCTTTCATTCCAGTCTTTCAGTGCTGTGAGCATCTAAATCGAGCACTTGTTATTGAGGAATCTGCAGCAATGCGTTTCGGACTTCAGATTGTTCAAGCCATTCCGGTGCCAAAGGCAGGCGGATCAATGGCTGCATATGCCTATGGCAAATTAGCTGAACCGTGTTTAGTCGAAGCGATACAAGCGCATGCTGGCATTGACATTGGTGACACCTTTATTGGAATGCATCTGAGACCGGTTGCTGTTCCCGTTAGGCCGTCTATTCGAACGATTGGAGCAGCACATGTAACTATGGCGATTACTAGACCTAAGTTAATTGGCGGGGCAAGGGCTGTTTATGATGCTGAGCAAAGGTTAAACCCAGAGCAAGCTTCTTTTCATTGCGAATAGTTTATTCTGCAAGCCAAGCCGATTACATTTTCAATCGGCAGCTGCACTAACATACAAGGAGGAATTTGAGATGGAACATTTACGTAAGCAAGATCCCGAGGTATTAAAGGCATTAGGACTTGAGCTTGATCGTCAACGTGACAACATTGAGCTAATCGCTTCCGAAAATATCGTAAGCGAAGCAGTGCTGGAGGCAATGGGTTCGGTTTTGACGAACAAATATGCAGAAGGTTATCCTGGCAAACGTTATTATGGCGGTTGCGAGCATGTTGATATCGTAGAAGACATTGCGCGTGATCGTGCAAAAGAACTTTTCGGTGCTGAGCATGCCAATGTGCAACCACATTCCGGCGCTCAAGCCAACATGGCTGTATATCTCGCTGCGCTTAAGCCTGGTGATACTGTTCTTGGTATGAATCTTGCTCATGGCGGCCATTTAACTCACGGCAGCCCTGTTAATGCATCTGGTTTGTTGTACAACTTTGTAGCTTATGGCGTGCAAGAAGATTCTTTCACAATTGATTATGAAGAAGTTCGTAAGCTAGCATTCAAACACCGTCCTCGTATGATCGTTGCAGGGGCTAGTGCGTACCCGCGTGTTATCGATTTTGAAAAACTAGGCCAAATCGCAAATGAAATTGGAGCTCTATTCTTTGTTGACATGGCGCATATCGCAGGACTTGTTGCTGCTGGATTGCATCCAAGTCCGGTACCATATGCACATTTTGTTACTACGACTACTCATAAGACGCTTCGTGGTCCTCGCGGCGGTATGATTCTTTGTCGTAAAGCATGGGCTGCAGCTATCGATAAGGCAGTTTTCCCTGGTTCTCAGGGTGGACCGCTTATGCATATCATAGCGGCAAAAGCTGTTGCTTTTGGTGAGGCACTTCAACCAGAATTTAAGGAATATGCTCAAAATGTAGTGAAAAATGCAAAGGTTCTATCTGAAGAGTTAGTTGCTAGAGGTATTAACATCGTTTCTGGCGGTACGGATAACCACCTTATGTTGATAGATACTCGTAACTTGAACATTACAGGTAAAGTTGCTGAACATGTACTTGACCAGGTTGGTATTACAGTTAATAAAAATGCGATTCCGTTCGATCCTACGAGCCCGTTTGTCACTAGCGGTATTCGACTAGGTACTCCTGCGGCTACAGCACGTGGAATGAATGAAGAAGCTATGAAGGTTATTGCTGAGGTTATTGCTCTTGTATTGAAAAATCCCGAAGATACTGCCGTATTGGAAAAGGCAAATGGTATGGTTCGTAATTTGACATCGCAATTCCCTCTTTATCCGACTATGACTTATTAATCATTCTTAGTAGCGCCGCATTGGCATATTAGCCAATGCGGTGTTTTTTTATTTCATGTGAACATTTAAAAACTTTTATGGATTAATATTACATAATTGGCGCTGTGAATGTTCTGAAAATTGTCAAAATACAGTCGCTTTGAAGAGGGGATTGTTCTCATTTTTAAGGTACAGAAATAGTCTATTAGATAGAAGAAATAATATAACTTTTTTGGTTTAACACGTCACTCTGATCAAGGATTCCTTTTAGATTGGGGGTTAATTTTATCACAAGAATGAGGTGATACGAGCAAGTGGTAATGCTTATCCGTGTTAATGTAATAAAGTAAATAAGAATCAAAAATGATGGAAATGTAGTACATAAATTATAGCGAACGGGACAAAGTAAAACCGTTGGTTGGAAACATTTTCGGGCAACAATTCAGTTGACAATTGTTCAATTGAAGTTGTATATTGTTAATCGTCATATATATATAATTTTCATGTTAATTTTTGTTACATTGCGTTATAATATTTGTAAGGGTCTTATTACTGTTGGTTTTAACAAAATTATATAGAAAGTGGGAGTTGATGTTGGTGAAGAAAAATTTCAAAAAGCCAGTGCACTTCATGCTAGTCCTAGTAATCGCTTTCAGTATGTTGTTGTCCGCTTGTACGGGTAACAAAGAAAAAGAACCGGCTAAAGAAGGCGGAACTGCTACCGAGGAAGCGAACACGAAGCCTCAAGAATTCCGTTTCACACTTGCAAGTGAGCCGCCAAGTTTAGACCCAGCTTTGATGCAAGATGCTCAATCCAGTATTGTTGCTGAAGGTCTATATGAAGGTCTTACTCGCTTGAACACAAAAGGTGAGCCTGAAAATGCAATTGCAAAAGACATTAAAGTTTCCGAAGACGGCAAAACATACACATTTACACTTCGTGACGATGCTAAATGGAGCAACGGCGACGCTGTAACTGCAAAAGATTTTGAATATGCTTGGAAACGTGCTTTGAAACCAGAAACAGCTTCACCATATGCATACATGCTGTTCTACCTAGAGAACGGTGAGAAGTACAACTCTGGTAAAGGTACTGCTGACGAAGTTGGTGTTAAAGCAATCAACGACACTACTCTTGAAGTGAAATTGTACACGCCAGTAACTTACTTCCCAAGTCTTTTAGCTCATTACACATACTTGCCAGTTCATCCTGGTTCAGTTGAAGGTAAAGCTAACTGGGCTGCAGAAGCAGCAACAATCGTATCCAACGGTCCTTTCATCTTGAAAGAATGGTTGCATGCTGACAAATTGATTCTTGAGAAAAACCCTACTTACCATGGTGCAAAAGATATTCACTTTACTAAAGTAACAATTTCCCTTGTTGAAGAAGATTCAACGGTATACCAATTGTATGAAACGAACAAAATTGACTGGATCGGCGCTCAAGCTGGCCAAGTGCCTACAGATCTAACAAAGAAAGTTCTTGATGAGAAAACAGGTACAGTAACTGACATTGCTTCAACTTACTACTACTTGTTCAATACATCAAAAGAACCTTTCGACAATGCTAAGATCCGTAAAGCATTGGCAATGTCCATCGATCGTCAATCTTTGATCGATAATGTAACACAAGCGAAACAAAAACCTGCATTCGGTCTAGTACCTCCAAGCATCGCAGGTCCTGAAGGCAAGCTATTCCGTGATGTATTCCCTGATACAGACTACTTCAAAGAAGAAGTAGAACAAGCTAAAGTGCTTCTTAAAGAAGGTTTGGCTGAAAAAGGTCTAGCTGCATTCCCTGAAGTAACGCTTCTTTACAACACAAGTGAAGGCCATAAGAAATTGGCTGAAGCAGTAGTTGACATGTGGCGTAAAAATCTTGGTATCGAAATTAAACTTAACAACCAAGAGTGGGGTACTTTCCTAGAAACTAGAAATGCTGGTCAATTTGATATTTCACGTGCAGGTTGGGGCGCGGACATCAACCACCCAATTAACTTCACGTATGACTTGATTCACCCGAAATCTGGTAACAACGATGGTAATTACAACAACAAAAAAGTTGAAGAGCTTCTTGATGGCTCCCTTGTAGCTACTGATGCTGCAGCAAGCATTAAGATGATGGCTGATGCAGAGAAAATCGCTATCGCTGATGATATGGCTGTATTGCCAGTTTACTACTACACAACTGTAACAATGCTTAAACCAGGCTTCAAAAATGTTGGTTCCAACTATGCTGGTCACCTTGACTGGACACATGGAAGCAAAGAATAAGCCACTCCATTTTCATTTAAAGCGACTAACCTAGAGTAACGTAGTAACAAAAGGGTATATATAGTCACTCTATATATACCCTTTTCAAATGCAAATAAAGATTGTGAGAGAGTGGGTGATCGTGTGCTCCGCTACATTTTAGGCAAAATAGTTTTGATGTTAATTTCGTTGTTTCTGTTAGTGTCGGCGACGTTTGTACTCATGAATTCCGTTCCAGGAAGCCCGTTCCAAGGGGAGAAGGCGCTGAGTCCAGCCGTTCAGGCAAACTTGGAAGCATATTATGGGTTAGACAAGCCAAAGATTGTTCAATATGGAAATTATTTAAAGAACCTTCTTCAAGGTGACATGGGTGTTTCCATGAAGAAAAAGTTCCAATCTGTTGACAAAATGATCAGAGAATCATTTGGTCCATCCCTGAAGTTAGGTTTATCCGCAATTGTAACATCCGTCATTGTAGGATGTATTTTAGGTATACTGGCTGCTATGTATCATCGTAAAATGATTGACAACATTGCAATGAGTATCGCAGTAATTGGATTATCTATTCCGAGTATAGTCATGGCTCCTGTTTTGCAATATTTATTGTCGACAAAGTTAGGTTGGTTTGAAGTTGCAGGATTAAATGGTCCACTTGATTATGTATTACCTACAATTGCATTATCTGCTGGTCCTATCGCTTTTATTGCTAGACTATTAAGATCGACCATGATTGAAGTGCTAAGCGCTGATTTCATTAAAACTGCCAAATCCAAAGGTCTTTCCGGATACGTTATCGTAGTGAAACATGCTCTTCGAAATTCGATGCTTCCTGTTGTAACCTATTTAGGTTATATGACTGCAGGTATTATTACAGGGTCTGTTGTCGTTGAGAAAATTTTCTCTATTCCGGGTATCGGAAAGCACTTTGTTTCGAGTGTTATAGATCGTGATTATCCGTTAATTATGGGTATTACCATTTTTTACGCCATCATCCTAATGGTGACTCGATTGTTGGCGGACATTGCTTATGTGTTGGTAGATCCGCGCATGCGTACCGGCGGAAAGGTGGGGAAATAATCGATGTCTAACAAAGAAAAAGAACGTTCTGATTCATTATCCCCAGAGATGTTTCAGAAGCTTGATAGATCTAAACTGGATGTCGACGGAGCAAGTCGTGCAAGTTTGACTGCTTGGCAAGACATCCGCATACGATTACTGAGTAATAAGATGGCTATGGCCGGTTTCTGGATTATTGTAGCTATGATTCTTGTGGCAATTTTCATGCCGCTCATTTGGCCGTTTGATCATTTTACGAATGATTTGTCAAAAACAAATCTACCGCCAAGTTCTACACATTGGTTTGGTACAGATGATCTTGGACGTGATATGTTCGAAAGAGTATGGAAAGGTGCTCAAGTATCACTGTTTGTCGGTGTAGTTGCAGCACTAATTGACTTGATCATTGGTATTATTTACGGCGGTATTATGGGTTATTATGGCGGTAAAGTGGATGAGGTTATGAACCGCTTCTCTGAAATTCTTAACTCCATTCCTTACTTGCTTGTTGTTATTCTATTGCTTGTTGTTATGGAACCAAGTATAACGACTATTATTGTTGCGATGTCTATTACAGGCTGGATCAATATGGCTTGGATTGTACGTGGACAAGTTATGCAACTGAAAAATCAAGAGTACGCACTAGCATCAAAATCATTGGGTGCTGGCGCTATGCGCATTATTTTCCGCCATTTGATTCCAAATGCAATGGGTCCTATTCTTGTTACATTGACGCTAACGATTCCAAGTGCAATCTTTACAGAAGCATTCTTGAGCTTCCTTGGCCTTGGTGTTCAGTCACCAATCGCATCATGGGGTACGATGATTGATGATGGTGTGGCAGGTATTTTGGCTGACCATTGGTGGCGTTTGTTCTTCCCAGCGTTCTTCTTGAGCTTAACAATCTTTGCCTTTAACGTCTTCGGCGATGGACTGCGCGATGCATTCGATCCGAAGCTGAAAAAATAATAATCAGCCTAGCTGAGAGGAGGTCATTGCCAATGAAGACCTTACTGGAAGTAAAAAATTTAAGCGTGTCTTTTGACGTATACGGTGGAGAGGTACAAGCCATTCGTGATATCAGCTTTGATGTCAAGAAAGGTGAGTCAGTTGCGATTGTTGGTGAGTCAGGATCGGGTAAGAGTGTTACCGCTCAATCCATTATGCGATTAAACCCTTCACCACCGAGCAGAATCAAAAATGGTTCTGTAAAGTTTGACGGTCAGGAACTTCTCTCTTTGTCGGAGAAAGAGATGCAGAATGTTCGCGGAAACAAGATGGGCATGATCTTCCAAGATCCAATGACATCCTTGAACCCTACTCTTACAGTAGGTGCTCAAATTATAGAAGGTCTTATCAAGCATCAAAATGTAAGTAAATCAGATGCTATGGCCAGAGCAATTGAAATGTTGAATTTGGTAGGTATTCCAAACCCGGATCAACGTGTTAAGCAATACCCACATCAATTCTCAGGCGGTATGCGTCAGCGTGTTATGATCGCAATTGCCCTTGCTTGTAATCCTGCTCTATTGATTGCGGATGAGCCAACGACGGCACTTGACGTGACGATTCAAGCACAAATTATGCGTGTAATGAAAGATCTTCAAGAAAAGATGGGTACTTCAATTATTTTGATTACCCATGATCTTGGGGTTGTAGCAGATGCATGTGATCGAGTTATTGTTATGTACGCAGGCCGTATCGTTGAAACAGGTACAAAGTGGGAGATTTTCAAAAACCCGCAGCATCCTTATACACGTGGTCTACTACGCTCTTTACCGCGTCTTGACCAGAAGAAGGATGAGCCGCTTATACCGATTCCTGGTACACCGCCAGACTTAATTAAGCCGCCAACTGGTTGCAGCTTCTGTGCGCGTTGTGACGAGGCAATGAAAGTTTGTGTCGATAATGATCCTAATCTTCATGCAATTAAAGACAGCGATTCTCATGCAGCTGCTTGCTGGATGTTGCATCCTTATGCTAAACGGGAGGTGCCGGTATGAGCTCCCCATTAGTTCAAGTCAATGACTTGCGCAAGTTTTTTAACTTGGGCAAAGGCAATATACTAAAAGCTGTCAACGAAATATCTTTTGATATTGGTCGTGGTGAAACGGTTGGTGTCGTAGGGGAATCTGGTTGTGGTAAATCGACAGCTGGACGTACGATTCTACGTTTATATGAGCCAACTAGCGGTGGCGTTACGTTTGATGGAAAAGATATTTACAAGTTGAAAGGTGCAGAGCTTAAAGGTTTGCGCCGCAACATGCAAATGATTTTCCAAGATCCATACGCATCACTTAACCCGCGTATGACAGTAACCGATATTATCGGAGAATCACTAGATATTCATAATTTGGCAGGAAGTCGTGCTGAGCGCAAGCGCAAGGTAGAAGACTTGCTAGATCTTGTTAACTTGAATCCAGAGCATGCTACTCGTTATCCGCATGAATTTTCTGGCGGTCAACGTCAACGTATCGGTATTGCCCGTGCGCTTGCAGTTGATCCGAAGTTCATCATTGCCGATGAGCCGATCTCTGCACTAGACGTGTCCATCCAAGCACAAGTTGTAAACTTGATGAAGGACTTGCAGAAACGTATGGGTTTAACTTACCTGTTCATTGCGCATGACCTTTCGATGGTTAAGCATATAAGTGATCGCGTTGCGGTTATGTACTTGGGTAAAATTGTTGAGCTAGCTGAGAGCAGTGAGCTTTATGACAATCCGCGTCATCCGTATACACGAGCTCTTCTGTCCGCAATTCCAATTCCGGATCCAGAAGTTGAAGCAACGCGCGAGCGTATCGTTCTGAAGGGTGATCTACCAAGCCCAATCAACCCGCCGAAGGGTTGTCAGTTCCACACTCGTTGTCCGATCGCAACAGATAAGTGCAAGACCGATGAGCCTAAGCTAGTTGATATTGGCAGAGGTCACTTGGCTGCTTGTCATTACGCATAATTATTAGAAGAGCTTTCTCCCACAAATCTTGTGAGAGAAAGCTCTTTTTTTGATTGTGCCCGGCGAGACATGTTTTGTTTGTTCTAACATTGAACACTAACTTGATGTTCATTTATTTATATATTGCTGAAATTATAGAGCACTAGTAATGAGATATTCAGAATTAAAACAAGGGATGTACGGTTATAAGACCCGTACATCCCTTAGGTTGATTGCTATTTTATTTTACAGTAACGCGTAAGGAGACACTTCTTCCCTCGAAAGTAGCTTTGATTGTCGCTGTTCCTTTGCCGACTGCAGTGATTCTGCCATCAGTAACGGTCGCAACGGTTGTTTTAGAGGAGCTCCATTCTGCGATGTTCGTTTGATCTACAGGACTACCCGTATAATAGTATGCTTTCAAAGTAGTAACGTAGGTACCCTTTACTGGCAATACAATTGACTTAGTAGATAGTTGTAATGATTTCAACTTTGGTGTCACTTCGACAAACACTTCAATCGATTTACCTTGGTAGGTACCGATAAGCTTTGTTAATCCTACATTAAGCGCTTTTACAGTAGAGGATCCGCTTACCGATGCAATGGCTGTATTACCGACTACCCAAGTCATTTTTGAACCGACGGAAATTGTCTTACCATTTTTATAATGACCAGTTACCTTAATAGTCTTCGAACGTCCAGGATTAAGCTGAATGTTTGTTGGCTCTGCGACAAGCTTCACGATCTCTTCTTCGACTTTAATTCTTACGGATACTGACTTCGTTAAATATGTACCAGTAAGAGCTACAGAGGAGGCTTCTAGCCCCTTCATCGTTTTCTCTAAGAGAATGATATTATCAGAAGTTGTTTTCCATTTGACAGACTCCGAGACGTCAACCTCTTCGCCGTCTTCATTTACTACTGTTACTTTTGGTAGTGCGGTTGCTTTGCCAATGACGATACTCATATCTTTTGCTTCGGCAATTAGTTTTACTGGTTTTGTATGAACAATTGCTTTAACGTCGACTTTAACGCCTTGTACGTTAGCTGTAAGTGTTGTTTGGCCTAGTTTTTTTGCTACCCATTTATTATTTTCGATGTCAGCAATACTACCATCTGCTGTCGTCCATTTTGTGAGCTTCGTAACGTCTACAGTGGAGCCATCGAATGTAGTAGCTGTAATCTTCGGAAGTTCACCACTAATACCTTTAAAACCGTCTAGTGTGTCTTCCTCCGCTTTAAGTTTTGTAATGCTAGGGTACACTGTGATATCGATACTGCGGCTAACCCCTTTGTGTGAAACGGTAATTTTTGCTGTGCCGACAGATCTTGGTTTTATTACGCCTTTATCGACAGTTACAATAGTAACGTCTGATGAAGACCATTCTGCTTTATCTGTGATTGGTTCAATGCTGTTATTGATGTTGAGAACTTCTGCTGTAATCTGAAATTGTGCATCTTGAAGCTGCATATGATACTCTTTCTCCGGAAGGAGCTTGATCGATTGATAAGGTGTCCTTACTACCGCTTCAAGAGTAGTAGTTACTCCTAGATGAGAAACCGTAATCGTTGCTTTTCCGGCTGCCAAAGGAGTCAAAACACCCTTCTCTACAGTAAGCACTTTGGTGTTGCTGCTCGTCCAAGTTGCAACATCAGTTACTGTTGATGTTGGTTCGCCTGTCTTATTTTCAGTTGTAGCATGAAGATTATATTTCGGAGCATCCACTTCAAGCTCAAGTAATTCGTTTGGAGGTGCTGGCCCTATGATAATTTTTTTGTAAGGCGATGAAGTTGTAATTTTGATCGAATCTGATTTCCCTTTATACTTGGCTGTTATAGTTGTAGTACCTACTCCTACCAATGTAACTTTTCCTTCTTCCACTGTTGCAACGGATGTGTTTGAGGAGGTCCATAAAGCTTCAGTAGTAATTGTTTTTGGTGTACTTCCCTTGAAACCGTTAAGAGAGAAGGATAATGGATTACCAAGTTTTATATCCTCAATAATAGCAGGTGCTTCTATATTACCTTGCATGAGAGTTACTTTGTCATATTCAAAATCGGAACTTGCCTTAATAGAAGTTGTAAATCCTTTATAAGAAACGCTAATGGTTGATGTGCCTTTTCCAAGTCCAGTCAGTACACCATTCTCTACTTTGATGATTGAACTGTTGGATGATTTCCATGTGGCTTCTGCTGTAACATTTTTGTTCTGCGATGATCCTACTGTGGATGCATAGACAGTTACATTAACTTTATCATCATCGACTAACATCTCAAGAGATTGCGTATTGGTGTTGTAATCTAAAGAACTGTAACCGAGTTCAATGCCTGTGACAGCAGGTTCAGCTGCGTGTGCTACTCCAGATATAGACGACATGAAGATCGCAAATATGATTGCGGCAGCAGTCCATTTACGAGCCCCCTTCAACGACATGTTCCAACCTAAATTTGAGTTCACTACATCCCTTTCCTTTCTCCTTGAAACTATTTATCTTACTACTAATAACGGCATATTGACGCTCAAAATGAAGACTGTATGCTTATTTCTCATTTTCGAATTACTAGGGAGCTGTGTTAAAATGAAACTTTATGAAATGGGATTGGTGGTCTGATGGTATACAGTTGTCAAGTTTACAACGATTGCGGAAGGAGATTTAAATATGATACTAGACTGGTTTATTGAACTTGAAAATTCGCTGCGGCTGGTGCCACTTGGTATAGCTATTGGAATATTTCTGTTGTTCTTATTATTTCGAAAGTTATTCGTTAAGTACTTATTTTCATTTCTTATGAGGAGGATGGAACGCTCAGACATCGCTGTTAAGGTGCTTGAAGCGTTTCACAAGCCTTTGCGTGCTGTATTTGTACTGTTAGGTGCATATCTGGCCATTGTTTATTACGCACAGGAGCACTGGATGATCCTCTCGGTAATTCATCGGTTGTTCCGAAGTGGTATTGTCATAGCGGTAGGTGTGGGACTATACAACATGTCTGCTTCTTCGTCCGCTCTATTGGAGCGAGTAGGCAAAAGGTTTGGGGTCGATGAAGCCAGCATGCTCATCCCGTTTCTCTCCAAGGCTGTTAGGTTCGTCATTATTGTTCTTGCCGCAACAGTCGTTATTTCCGAGTGGGGTTTCAGCATTAACGGTGTCGTTGCCGGAATGGGTCTTGGAAGCTTGGCCATTGCATTGGCGGCAAAGGATACTTTAGGCAATATATTGGGCGGAATTATTATTATTTTGGAAAAGCCTTTTTCTAAGGGAGATTGGATTCTGACACCTAGTGTAGAAGGAGTTGTGGAGGATATTACATTCCGAAGCTCGAAAATCCGTACGTTCGCAGATGCGGTCGTTACTGTACCAAACTCAACACTAGCAGATCAACCTATTACGAACTGGAGCCGCATGGGGAAAAGAAGAATTACATTCACACTTAATGTGGCAGTCGACACAGAGCCGAATAATCTTCGGTCCGCTATTGAACGAATTGAACAATACTTAATGGAAGATCCAGCGATTGACCCTGGAACGATTATGGTGCGCTTCAATGAAATAAAGGAAAGCAGTCTTGGCATTTTCCTTTATTATTTCTCAAAAACAGTAGCCTGGAAGGATCATCTGACCGTTCGCCAGGATACACAGCTTGAGATGATGCGTATTTTGGCTGAAGAGGGAGTCAAGCTTGCGTATCCTGTTCAAAGAATATTGTTAGAAAATGATCATGCAATAGAGAAATCTGATTCAATGATTTAAGCAACTGGCAAACAAGTATATGAGAGTACAAAAAAGTCTGCATTCCGGTGCAGACTTTTTTATTTTTGCGTCCCAGATGCAACGCTGAAACGAGAGTGCTATAATGTATGGGATTGTGTCCATGCCATAGGCATGGTATTCGAAAAGGATATTGGGAGGAATTACGCTCCATGAGCAAATTAGTAATCTGTGACCATCCATTAATTCAGCACAAGCTGACGTTCATTCGGAACAAAGAAACGAATACAAAAGATTTCCGTGAATTAGTGGACGAGGTTGCAACTTTAATGGCTTACGAAATTACACGCGACATTCCACTGGAAACAATTACAGTAGAAACACCTGTTACTCTAACTGAAGCAAAAGTAGTTTCGGGCAGAATGCTCGGCTTGATCCCTATTTTGCGTGCCGGACTTGGTATGGTTGAAGGTATCCTTAAGTTGATCCCATCAGCAAAAGTAGGACATATTGGTCTTGCGAGAGATCATGAGACACTCCAGCCAAAAGAGTATTATATTAACCTACCTACGGATGCCCCGAATCGACTACTAATTGTAATCGATCCAATGCTTGCAACTGGCGGTTCTGCGAACGCAGCTATCGCTTCTTTGAAGAAGCGCAACTGTGAGCACATCAAGTTAATGTGCCTTATCGCTGCACCTGAAGGTGTCAAAGCAGTTCAGGATGCACATCCGGATGTCGAAATTTATATCGCAGCTCTTGATGAGAAGTTGAATGAAAAAGGCTATATCGTACCTGGTCTCGGAGATGCTGGAGATCGTATGTTTGGCACAAACTAGACAGTTGGCTTGAACTAAGATGTAGGAGTGGAAACTTTTGCCCAAATTAAAGGTAATGACTATATTCGGCACAAGACCAGAGGCAGTTAAGATGGCCCCGCTTGTTCTTGAATTGCAGAGACGTGAAAATGATATTGAATCTATCGTATGTGTAACCGCACAGCACAGACAGATGCTAGATCAGGTGCTTGATTTTTTTGAAATCAAACCAAATTACGATCTGAACGTGATGAAGGAGCGCCAGACCTTAACAGAAACTACGGTTAGGGTATTGGAGGGGCTTGAGCCCGTTCTAGATGAAACCAAACCAGATATTGTACTGGTACATGGTGATACTCAAACAACTTTCCTTGCGAGCTATGCTTCGTTTCTAAAGCAGATCAAGGTAGGACATGTCGAAGCTGGACTACGTACTTGGAACAAGATGTCGCCATATCCGGAAGAGATGAACCGTCAGCTAGCAGGTGTGCTCTCTGATATTCATTTTGCTCCGACGGATTGGTCAGCGAACAATCTTCGCAAGGAGAACAAGTCGGAAGAGTCCATTTATATTACAGGAAATACAGCTACTGACGTATTCCAATATACGGTGGACGAATCGTTTGCACACCCAGTCATTGAGTGGGCGAAGGGTAAACGGATGATCCTAATGACTGCACATCGCAGGGAAGCACTTGGCGAACCACATCGTAACATATTCAGAGCTGTTAAGCGCATTGCTGATGAGCATGAGGATGTTGTTGTCGTTTATGCAGTTCACCCAAATCCTGCGGTAAGAGAACCTGCTAATGAAATATTAGGAGATCATCCACGGGTCCGCTTGATTGAGCCGTTAGATGTGTTTGAATTCCATAATTTCTTCCCTCATGCCTATATGATCATGTCGGATTCTGGCGGCTTGCAAGAAGAAGCTCCATCGTTTGGAGTGCCTACGCTTGTGCTACGCGATACGACAGAACGCCCAGAGGGAATTGAGGCAGGAACGTTAGAGCTAGTTGGTACGGATGAAGAGCAAGTGTATGCTCGTGCTAAGGCATTGTTGACCGATTCTGCCCTCTATTGCCGTATGAGCCAAGCGGCTAATCCTTACGGTGATGGCAAAGCTTCGGAACGAATTGTCGATGCTATACTGCATCATTTTGGCAGACTAAAAGAACGCCCTGATTCGTTCACACAACGTTCATAGTTATTGCAACATAGACGGTGTGAAGGCTGAATGCACAGCATACAGTGGTACTGTACGGTTTTGGCTGTTCGGAAACCTTGTATTATAAGGGTTTTACCCCTTTTGTTCACGGAATGTTTGCTGTTATTTCAATTGACAAACCTTGCGCCGCTTCGATAAAATAAATGAGGATTGATAGGGGTACAAGCCATGAATAAAAGAAGCAAAAGGAATAATCCATGGATAGCTGCTGGTTTGGTAGGTATGATTGGAATTGATATAGCCTTTTGTATTTTTTTGGGATATTGGATCGGTACTGTTCTGGATAGCCGTTCAGGCAGCGGGAACAACTGGACCATTGGCGGCGTACTGGTCGGTCTAACAATCGGATTAGTTTCAGCCATTCTGATTGTGAAGAAGGTTTTGGAGGATTCCGATGGATAAAATGATGAAGTCGGCAACACGTATAATGCTATTGTTAATGTCGGCTTGTCTCATTTTGTGGGCTGTCATTCCCGCGTGGAAACCAGTCATGTTAGGACTTCTCGTCGGTCTTGCAGCAAGTGCTATGAATGCGTTTTTATTAAAGCGCAGAGTGGACATGATCAGTATGGCCGCTATGGAAAAAGGTTCACGAAAGAAAGGGCTGGGATTCGGCAATCGAATCGCAACCGTACTGTTGGTAGCGATGCTTGCCTATCGATTCCCAGAGGATTTGAACATGCCTGCCGGATTAATAGGCAGTATGGTAATGCCGTTTATTCTTTTAGCGGTGGCAATGGTACAGACAATGAAAGAGAATAACAACGGAAAGGGGTGAAATTGAAACATGCATGAATTTCCCAAGGTAGAGTGGCTGGGTATGACCTTTGACATCGCGGCGATACTTGCGATTCTCGTTTCCGTTGTTATTACAATTTTAGTCGCACGGTTGTGCACTCGGAACTTGTCGGTAGAGAATCCTACGAAGGCGCAGAACTTTATGGAATGGGTCGTAGAATTTATGCACGGAACCATCGCGAGCTCGATGCCGGTGCACAAAGTTAGACAGCATTTGTCCCTAGCGATGACTTTAATATTATTTATTCTAATCTCCAACTTGCTTGGTTTGCCATTCATAATTGGGACAGAAGTGGTTGAGCCTCAGCCGTGGTTGGTTGGGATGACAGCAGAATATCTGGCTGATCATGGCGGTGTAGCTCATTTGACTTGGTGGAAATCGCCGACGGCTGATTTGTCTGTAACTGCTGGTCTTGCGCTGATTGTGTTCGTTCTTGTTCATTACCTTGGATTGAAGCAGAACAGAAAGCACTACCTGAAGCATTATGTGGAGCCGTATCCGATTTTCTTCCCAATTAACTTGCTTGAGACGATCGCTAAACCGGTTACTCTTGCTCTGCGTCTATTCGCTAACATTTATGCGGGTGAAGTTCTAATCTCCACTATTCTAAAGTTGAGTTGGATCGGTATTCCTTTCTTGGTTGCGTGGCAAGGCTTCAGTATATTTATCGGTTTAATACAGGCGTTCTTGTTCACGGTTCTAACAATGGTGTACATTGCACAAGCCACCGTTCATGATGAAGCTCATTAAAAAATAGGGTTTTGTATCAACTCTGGTTCAGTCTATGTGACGGGGCTCGGGATGCACTAAATACAGCACAACAAATACAATTATTTTTAGAGGAGGATTTTTCAAATGGAAGTATTGGCAGCAGCTATTGCAGTAGGTTTGGGCGCGATTGGCGCAGGTATTGGTAACGGTATGATCGTAAGTAAAACTGTAGAGGGTATCGCTCGTCAACCTGAGCAAAAAGGCGCTCTTCAAACAACTATGTTTATCGGTGCGGGTATCGTCGAAGTTGTACCTATCATCGGCGTTGTAATCGGTTTCTTGGCGCTATTCAGTAAATAAGCAGTATATTCGATTGGCGGGGAAGGCCTAGCCCTCTTCGCCTTTGTTTTGATTATTTGTTCATTAATTGGATTAAGAAAGGAGTCAGCTATGATGAATTTTGAACCGACATCGATGGTTATTGCGATTATTTCGTTCTTGATTTTGTACTGGGCTTTGAACAAATGGGCTTTTGGTCCGTTGTTCAATGTAATGGAGAAGCGCAGACAGCTAATTATTGAGCAGATGAATTCAGTAGATTCCAGCCGTAAACAAGCTGAGGAGTCTATGGCTGAGCAAAAGGCTGCGCTCGAGCAAGCACGTAAGGAAGCATACGGTATTATTGAGCAAGCAAGAACAACTAGCGTGAAACAAGCTGATGAAATCGTTCAATCTGCGAAATCGGAGGCAACTCGTCTGAAGGACGACGCGTTGAAAGATATAGTAAGCGAAAAGAACAAAGCAATCGCGGCGCTACGTACGGAAGTGGGCGGCATCTCCGTGAAGATCGCATCCAAAATTATCGAGCAGCAAGTGGACGAGAAGTCCCAAGAACAGCTTGTTGATAAATACCTGAAAGAAGTAGGCAGCAAATGAGCCGGGACACGGTTGTAGCGAAGCGCTACGCAAAAGCGTTGTTCGAGCTTGCTTCCGCCGCAGGTAAAGTTTCAGAAGTGGAAGATCAGCTTAAGCTGGTTGCTGACGTTCTGAATGAGGATGTAGAAATCATTAAATTCCTTTCCTTGCCAAACATAGCCCCAGAGAACAAAATTGCTCTTCTGAAATCGGCTTTCGGAGACAAGGTGTCCGAGCTTGTGTTTAACACGCTGCAGGTTCTTGTGACTCGCAGACGCCAAGCTATTACCGGAGATGTATATGAAGCATATACAAAAATTGCTGGTGAAGCATTGGGACAGGCACATGCAACGGTATATTCGGCTAAACAGCTTACGGATTCAGAACTTGCAGATGTTGCAGTACAATTCGGAAGCATTACCGGAAAGAAAATTATTGCTCAGCAAATAGTCGAGCCGGCATTGCTGGGTGGACTGCAAGTTCGTATTGGCGATCGCCTCTATGATGGCAGCTTGTCAGGTAAGCTGGATCGTTTACAAAAATCTTTGAATTCTAAAGCACTGTAGATAGGGGTGAACGAATTGAGTATCAGACCTGATGAAATCAGCACGCTGATTAAACAACAGATCGAACAATATAAATCCGAGATTCAAGTCGTGGACGTCGGCACTGTCATCAATGTCGGTGACGGTATTGCGCGTGTACACGGTTTGGAAAATGCGATGCAGGGCGAATTGCTCGAATTTTCAAACGGTGTTGTTGGTATGGCCTTGAACCTTGAGGAAAGCAATGTGGGTGTCGTTATTCTTGGACCTTATACAGACATTCGTGAAGGCGATCAAGTAAAACGTACAGGACGCATTATGGAAGTACCAGTTGGCGACGAGCTTCTTGGACGCGTCGTTAACCCGCTTGGTTTGCCGCTAGACGGCAAAGGACCTGTTAACACAACGCAAACTCGTGCGATTGAATCCCCAGCACCAGGCGTTATCGACCGTAAATCGGTTCATGAGCCAATGCAAACGGGTATTAAAGCAATCGATGCGATGGTACCAGTTGGCCGTGGGCAACGTGAGCTTATTATCGGTGACCGTCAAACAGGAAAAACAACGATTGCAATCGATGCAATCATTAACCAAAAAGGTACAGGCGTTAAATGTATTTACGTTGCAGTAGGACAGAAGCAATCCACAGTAGCAAACGTTGTAGAAACATTGCGTCGTCACGGTGCTTTGGAATACACAATCGTAGTTACAGCGGGCGCTTCCGAGCCAGCTCCATTGTTGTTCTTGGCTCCATACGCAGGTATTTCCATGGCTGAGTACTTCATGTACAAAGGCGAGCATGTATTGATTGTTTATGATGACTTGTCGAAGCAAGCTGCGGCATACCGTGAGCTTTCCCTATTGCTTCGCCGTCCACCGGGTCGGGAAGCTTACCCTGGTGACGTTTTCTACCTGCATTCCCGTTTGCTAGAGCGTGCAGCTAAACTTAGCGACAAACTTGGCGGCGGTTCCATTACAGCTTTGCCATTTATCGAAACACAAGCATCTGACGTATCGGCTTACATTCCAACGAACGTAATTTCGATCACAGATGGACAAATCTTCCTTGAAGCTGACCTATTCTACTCGGGCCAACGCCCGGCAGTAAACGTAGGTATCTCCGTATCCCGTGTTGGCGGATCTGCGCAGATTAAAGCGATGAAGAAGGTTGCTGGTACACTTCGTCTTGACCTTGCGGCTTACCGCGAACTTCAAGCGTTCTCCCAGTTTGGTTCTGATCTTGATAAAGGTACTCTTGCTCGTCTTAACCGTGGTGCTCGTACGATGGAAATTCTTAAACAGGGCGCTAACCAACCGATGCCTGTTGAGAAACAAGTTATGTCCATCTACACAGCGGTTAAAGGTCATCTTGATGATATCGCTATTGACAAAATCTCTCGTTTTGAGAAAGAATTCCTTGCATTCTTGGAATCCAATCATCCAGAGATCGGCGCATCGATCCGCGATACAAAAGATCTTGTAGCGGACAACGAAAAGGCGCTTGTTGATGCAATTAACAAATTTAAGAAAAGCTTTGCCTAATAGGCTCTGAAATATATGCCTACGTCCGTCCGTAAGAACAGGCGTAGGCCCCTTACTACGCTCGGGAAACATTTCTCAAGCAAACGAAGGCGGGTGAAAATGAATGGCTAAAGGCATGCGTGATATAAAACGTGAGATCAAGAGTAAACAAAATACGAAGCAAATTACGAAAGCGATGGAGATGGTAGCAGCATCCAAGCTCAGAAGAGCGCAGGAGGCAGCAGTTGCAGCAAGACCTTATGCAGATAAGCTTAAGGAGGTAGTTGCAAGCATCGCCGCAGGCACTAAGGATGTGAAACATCCGATGCTTGAATCGCGTCCTATCAAAAAGACAGGATACCTCGTTATTACTTCGGATCGTGGTCTTGCGGGCGGTTACAACGCCAACATCTTGCGTAAAGTAACGCAAACGATCCAAGAAAAGCATAAGTCAACAGATGAATACGCCCTGTTCGTCATCGGACGTAAGGGTCGTGATTTCTTCCGTCGTCGTAATATGCCAATCGTGGAAGAAGTAATCGGTTTGGTAGATTCTCCGACATTCGCAGACATCAAAGCGGTAGCAGCGACTGCAGTTAAGATGTTCGCAGAAGGTTCGTATGATGAACTAAATCTCTATTACAACCAATTCGTAAATGCAATTACGCAAATCCCTACTGAAACTCGTCTGTTGCCGCTAGATGAAATTAGCGGAGGAACAGCAGTATCTGCTTATGAGTATGAGCCATCACCGGAAGGCGTATTGGAAGTACTGTTGCCTAAGTATGCGGAGACGCTTATTTACAGTGCAGTTCTGGACGGAAAAGCCAGTGAATTCGGTGCTCGTATGACAGCAATGGGCAGCGCAACGAAAAACGCAACGAAGATGATTAACGGACTGACGCTTACCTACAACCGGGCACGTCAAGCTGCTATCACTCAAGAGATCTCCGAGATCGTTGCTGGAGCAAACGCACAATCATAATTTTATATAAGATGGACCAGGAGGGAAAACAATGAAAAAAGGACGCGTTGTATCCGTCATGGGACCGGTTGTCGACCTTGAGTTCGAACGCGGCAACCTGCCGGAAATTTTGAACGCTGTCAAGATCGAGGAGAAGGGCCAAGCGGGCGGAGTAGATATTAACCTAACGCTTGAAGTTGCCGTTCACCTCGGTGACAATAAGGTTCGTGCGGTTGCTATGAGCACAACTGACGGTCTAGTTCGCGGCATGGTAGCAGTTGATACTGGTGCAGCAATTACGATTCCAGTTGGCGAACCAACACTTGGCCGTGTATTTAACGTACTTGGTCAACCAATCGACGAAGCTGGCGATGTGACTTCCAAAGTGAATCTTCCGATTCACCGTGCAGCACCTGCATTTGATGAGTTGTCCACGCAAGCTGAAATTTTGGAAACTGGAATTAAAGTTATCGACTTGCTTGCACCATACGCTAAGGGCGGTAAAATCGGCCTCTTCGGCGGCGCGGGCGTAGGTAAAACGGTAACAATCCAAGAACTTATCAACAACATTGCACAAGAGCATGGCGGTATTTCGGTATTCGCTGGTGTAGGTGAGCGTACTCGTGAGGGTAACGACTTGTACCATGAGATGAAGGATTCCGGCGTACTTAGCAAAACAGCGATGGTATTCGGACAAATGAACGAGCCTCCAGGCGCACGTCAACGTGTTGCACTTACAGGTTTGACTATGGCTGAATACTTCCGAGATGAAGAAGGTAAAGACGTTCTATTGTTCGTCGATAACATCTTCCGCTTCACGCAAGCAGGTTCCGAGGTTTCGGCCCTACTTGGCCGTATGCCTTCCGCGGTAGGTTACCAGCCAACGCTGGCAACTGAAATGGGTCAATTGCAAGAGCGTATTACATCCACGAAAAAAGGTTCGGTTACATCGATCCAAGCGATCTACGTACCTGCCGATGACTACACGGATCCAGCTCCTGCAACAACATTCGCTCACTTGGACGCAACGACGAACCTTGAGCGTAAAATTTCGGAGATGGGTATCTTCCCAGCGGTTGATCCACTGGCGTCGTCTTCCCGTATCCTTAGTGCAGATGTTCTAGGTGAAGAGCATTACAATGTTGCTCAAGGCGTGAAGAAAATTCTTCAGCGTTACAAAGAGCTTCAAGATATTATCGCGATTCTGGGTATGGATGAGCTTAGCGAAGAAGATAAAATCACGGTTTCCCGCGCTCGTAGAATCCAATTGTTCCTATCCCAACCGTTCCACGTTGCCGAGCCGTTCACAGGAACGCCAGGTAAATACGTACCGGTTAAAGAATCCGTTCGTAGCTTCAAAGAAATTCTCGAGGGCAAATATGACTACCTGCCGGAAGAAGCTTTCCGTTATGTAGGTGTCATTGAAGAAGCCGTGGAGAAAGCCAAAACGCTTTAATAGCGAGGGGCGGGAGGAATCCACATGAGTACCTTTTTGGTAGAAATCGTAACGCCAGAGCGCAAAGTTTACGAAGAGACTGCGAACATGGTTAGTGTAGTAGGTGTAGAAGGTGAGCTAGGTATTTTGCCTAACCACATTCCGCTTGTTACTCCACTTCGCATCGCTCCAGTAAAGATTAAGCGCGATGGAGTCGTAGATATCGTTGCCGTTAATGGTGGCTTTATCGAAGTTCGCAAAGATAAAATTGTTATTCTTGCTGAAAGCGCTGAGCTTGCAAATGACATTAACATCGAACGCGCAGAGGCTGCTAAGCAGCGTGCTGAACAACGTCTTGCTGCTAAGCAACAAGACCAAGTTGACTTCCGCAGAGCGGAGCTCTCCCTTCAACGGGCGATGAACCGTCTAAATGTGAAGCAGCGTTAGTTGATTAAAGCATGATGTAACGGAAGAACCGTCGATCTCTAATGAGATCGACGGTTTTTTGTGTTTTCTATGGCGATGTCGGAAATAAGGGATGTGATGTCGTTTAGGCTAAGGGAAGTCAACGATTAAATCGCTAACGAATCGTATAACTCTTTTTTCATCGAAAAGTAGCCATTTTATGTTATAACGAACCTCAGATTCGCTATTTGATTAAAATGTGCTCCGTATCGGCTGTAGAATCAGCAATAACGTCATATGGATTCGCTAGAAAAAATATAATGAGATTCTTTGTAGGATAAGCAATAGTAGGTTCGCTAGAACAAAAAAAGCGAGTTTTTTGTATGGTTGGTAATATAAGATTTGTTTGAGGTGTTGTTAATTTCAAGTTTTATTTATGCTTTGATTTGGTTTTGAATCTTTTCTATTTTAGGCACATATGGGCAGTGAAAAATGAATAGGATAGACGATCCCTCAAAAAGTACCCTCCAACTCCATCATAGACGGCTGTGGAAGCATTTGTTATAATTGTGAGGAAAAATTGACCAAGATTAGACATCCTGCATTCCATTCCACGACGGAGGCGATTGTTTGGAAAACTACATCAATAACTACGTTGTCGTCGCTATATTCGCTGTGCTTGGTATTCTGCTCCCTGTTGTTGCATTAACAGTTGGCAAGCTTCTTAGGCCTAAGAAACCTACAGAAATTAAACAAAGCACATACGAAAGCGGCAACGAGCCGGTAGGTGAAGGTCAGGTTAGATTTAACATTCGTTATTATTTATTTGCATTAATGTTTGTCATTTTTGATGTGGAAACCGTTTTCTTATACCCTTGGGCCGTCGCGTATAATAAGCTCGGTCTATTTGTTTTTATCGAAATGATTATTTTTGCGGGAATGCTACTCATTGGACTTCTATATGCATGGAAGAAGAGGGTGCTGAAATGGAATTGAACCTAGAATCGATTACATTGGAAGAACGCAAAGAGCTGGAACGCAACGTTTTTATGGGAACTTTAGAGCAATTGAAGGCTTGGGCGCGAAGTAATTCCTTATGGCCACTCACCTTTGGCCTTGCATGTTGTGCTATCGAGATGATGGGAACAGGAGCGTCGCATTATGATTTGGACCGATTTGGCGTTATGTTCCGTACATCGCCCCGTCAGTCCGATGTGATGATTGTATCAGGCACGGTTACGAAAAAGATGGGACCATTGCTTCGTCGATTGTATGATCAGATGCCAGAGCCGAAATGGGTCATTGCTATGGGTTCCTGCGCTACGGCAGGAGGACCATATATTAAATCTTACGCAGTCATTAAAGGTGTCGATCAGATTGTACCGGTTGACGTATACATACCGGGCTGTCCGCCCAATCCTGCAGCACTTATTTATGGAATAAACAAGCTTCAAGAGAAAATACGTTATGAGGCGAAGACCGGGAAGAGGGTGACCGGTCGATGAGTGACGAGGAGAAGAAGCAAGACTTGGAGACAGAAGGAACCTCACAAGCAAGTGAGTCGGAGAAGGTAGAAGCAGCAGTAAGTGAGCCGCTGAAGGCAGAAGCATCAACGAGTCAACTGCAGAAGGTAGAAGCATCAAGTGAGCTACTAGAGGCTGTACCAGCATCTGCACCAGCGGTAGATCCGGAGCATGAAGCTAAGTTAAAGGCAGCAGCTGAAGCCAAAGCTGCTAGACTAGCAGCGAAAGCTAAGGTTGAAGCTGAGGCGGCAGAAGCAGAACCTGAGCAGCCGAAGCCTCCATCGGCAAGACTGCCTGATCTTGAGCTTATCGTGCGAATATTGGGTAATGAGGTTGCAAGTGACGCTGTGCTTGAGTCTTATGTTAATGAATTAAATGCGGATATGCCGACAATCGTTTTAAGCGGAACTCACTGGACTAAGGCAGCAAACGTGCTGCGAGATCATAATGAGTTGGGCTTCAATTATTTGCGCAACGTATCGGGGGTAGATTACGAAACACATTTGGAAGTGGTCTATCATTTATTATCGATCCATAGCAAAAAGGATGTAGCTATCAAGCTAAAAACAGACCACGAAACAGCATCTGTACCTTCGGCCACGCCGATATGGTCAACCGCTAATTGGAACGAAAGAGAAATTTATGATTTATTAGGTATCGATTTTCCCGGTCACCCCGATCTGCGCAGAATTATGATGCCGGATGATTGGGTAGGCCACCCGCTTCGCAAAGATTATGAACCACTCGACTCGGAGGTGTAAACAACCGGTGATTCGAACAGAAGAACTGCTACTAAACGTAGGTCCGCAGCATCCTAGTACGCACGGCGTATTTCGGATTGTAGTCAAGCTCGATGGAGAAGTCATAACGGAAGCCACGCCGGTAATGGGTTATTTGCACAGGGGAACGGAGAAAATTGCGGAAAATCTTAATTTCACACAAATCATTCCTTATACAGATCGTATGGACTATGTGTCCGCTATGACGAATAATTATGTACTTGTACACGCAGTAGAAACAATGATAGGTCTGGAAATACCGCTTCGTGCGGAATTTCTGCGGCTGATTGTTATGGAGCTTCAACGTGTGGCAAGCCATCTCGTATGGTGGGGAACTTACCTTTTGGATATTGGGGCGATGAGCCCATTCCTATATGCTTTCCGAGATCGAGAGATTATCATTAATCTATTCAACGAGCTAACTGGAGCAAGACTAACCTATAACTACATGCGGGTAGGTGGAGTGAAGTGGGATGCTCCTCCGGGTTGGATGGATAAGGTAAAACAATTTATTCCGTATATGGAGCAAAAGCTCCAAGAATATGACAGACTTGTAACAGGCAATGAAATTTTTCTGGCAAGGATCAAAGGTATAGGAAAATACGATGCTGCTACTGCGATAGATTACGGTTTATCTGGTGCGAATCTTAGATGTACAGGCGTGAACTGGGATTTGCGTAAAGCGGAGCCTTATAGCCTCTACGAACGGTTCGATTTCGATGTACCGGTTGGTCAGAATGGTGATTGCTACGATCGATATCGAGTTAGACTGGAAGAAATACGCCAAAGCCTGCGTATATTGAAGCAAGCGGTAGCACAATTCCCGAATGATGGTGAAACAATGGGTAAAGTGCCAAGAGCCATTCGTCCGCCTGCTGGTGAAACGTATGTACGGATCGAATCTCCTAGAGGAGAGATAGGCTGCCATATCGTTTCGAAGGGAAAGGCAGAGCCTTACCGTCTGAAATTTCGACGACCCTCCTTCGTTAATCTTCAAATACTGCCTAAATTGTTAGTTGGAGAGTCGATGACCAACCTTATTACGATACTGGGAGGCATTGATATCGTTGTTGGAGAGGTGGACTGCTGATGGGAGCTTGGCTAAATGAACCACTTACGTGGGGCAATGCGCTAATTATGTTTCTATGGGTCGTCTTATTTTTACTTATTGTGCTTGGTTTCGTTACTTATGCCATTTATTTCGAACGTAAAGTGATCGGTTGGATGCAATTACGGATTGGACCGAATCGTGTAGGACCTTTAGGTTTGCTGCAGTCGGTTGCAGATATTTTCAAGCTATTGATCAAGGAAGATACAATACCGAGCAAGGCAGATCGCCTATTGTTTATTATCGCTCCGCCATTAGCCTTTATACCGGCATTTATGGTATTAGCCGTCATACCATATACTCAGAACTTATATTTTGCTGATTTAAATGTTGGCTTGCTCTATTATGTGGCATTGTCTGGCGTGTCCACATTAGCTATTGTGCTCGGTGGCTGGGCATCTAACAATAAGTATGCGCTTATTGGAGGCATACGTTCTGCTGCTCAGATGATTAGTTATGAGGTTCCGCTAGTTATTTCTATTGTTGGTGTTATTCTGCTTAGCGGAAGCCTCAATTTGCGGGATATTGTTGCTGCTCAGTCTGGTGGTTGGTTCTGGGATTGGAATATCCTCCCTCAAATCGTCGGATTTGCTGTATTCTATATAGCAGCGTTATCTGAATTAAATCGTACACCTTTCGATCTGCCAGAGGCGGAATCGGAGTTAGTTGCAGGATATCATGTCGAATATAGCGGCTTCCGCTTTGCGTTTTTTATGTTAGCTGAATACGTGTATGTGTATGCGATTGCGGCGCTAACTACGGTACTGTTTTTGGGTGGATGGCATGCGCCGGCACCTTTCCTTGATTTTGTACCGGGCATTATCTGGTTTCTGCTGAAGTTTGCTTTTATCGTATTTTCATTATTTTGGATAAGAGCATCATTCCCTCGTATTCGTGTAGATCAATTGATGAGCTTAGGTTGGAAAGTACTTCTGCCTGTAGCGTTACTTAACGTATTTTTGACAGCGCTCTACTTGGAATTGTTCGTTAAATGAGGATAAGGGAGAGAAGAACATGAACGGATTGTTGCAAGGACTCGGTGTGACGCTTAAATCGTTGACGGCGCCTAAAGTGACGACCTCATACCCCGATGAACCAATCCTAATGCCAGACCGATTTCGTGGCATTCAGCACTTCATACCCGATTTGTGTATCGTATGTAATCAATGCGCCCGTATTTGTCCTACAGATTGTATAACGCTTACTGGTAAGCCGAATCCCGATCCAGAGAAACGGGGCAAGGTTATCGATACGTTCGATATTAATTTTGAAATTTGTATTCTATGCGACCTATGTACAGAGGTATGTCCTACCGAGGCGATTGTGATGACGAATCACTTCGAGCTTGCTACTTACAGCAGAGATGATCTGTATAAGGATGCAGGTTGGCTTACAGATAACAACACACTTGTACGCGAAGATAATAACAATATCGGAGCACCAGCCAAAGGGGGCGCCAAATAATTGTTTAACGTCGAAATAACGGGAGAATTTATTGCCTTCTTCGTATTCGCGGCGATTATGATTGGGGGAGCCGTCCTCGTGATCAGTTTAGAAAAAGTCGTGCATATGGTCATATCGATGGCGGCTGTCTTTCTAGGATTAGCAGGACTATATGTACTGTTAGAGGCTGAATTCGTCGCATTTGTACAGGTGCTGATCTATGCAGGGGCGGTATCCGTTCTTATGATCTTCGGTATCATGATGACGAAGCATCATGGAGAGAGTGCTGAGCCAGCAAGACCGTTACATGAGGTGCTTGTTGCGGTAGGGGCACTTAGTCTTTTCGGTTTATTATTTTATGCCATACGCACATCTACCTTCCCAGATGCTGCACCGATCCAAGGTGGGGAGGACAATACGATGGCGATTGGTCAGCTATTATTTTCTGGATATATCGTACCGTTTGAGTTGTTGTCGATTCTGCTGACAGTTGCTTTTATCGGCGCGATAGTGATCGCTAAGAAGGAGGCTGATTAAATGCTAGCTTCCTATCTTACAATGGCGGCAATATTGTTCTGTATAGGTCTGTACGGTGCGCTAGCGAAGCGAAATGCAATCATTATATTGCTATCACTGGAACTCATGCTGAATGCAGTGAACTTAAATCTCGTCGCATTTTCTAAATATGGGGTTGTGCCTTCCTTAACAGGCCAAATCTTCTCTATTT
Organism: Paenibacillus sp. L3-i20; assembly: GCF_022180385.2. Lineage (GTDB taxonomy): Bacteria > Bacillota > Bacilli > Paenibacillales > Paenibacillaceae > Pristimantibacillus. The sequence goes on along the minus strand of NZ_BQME02000001.1, from coordinate 1,423,414 downwards.
TTTCTATCACGGTCGCAGCAGCTGAAGCTGCAATTGCTGTAGCAATAATTATCGCATTGTTCCGTGCACGCGGAACGATTAACATCGAAGCATTCAATCGAATGAGGAGGTAAGGCTGGTAATGGACATGTACACAAAAGCTGCTTGGATCATACCGCTGTTACCATTTGTATCTTTTCTCGTATTGACTGCGCTTGGCAGGAGCTATCGCACAGCTGGTGTTTGGATTGGCTCACTCGCTTCACTCAGTGCGTTCGTAATGTCATTGCTTGTATTGCTCGAACGACTTAAGCCCAATGCTGTGGACTATAACTACACCCTTGATTGGATAACAATCAATCGGTATACCTTTAACATTGGATACGAGGTCACTAACCTAACTGCGATGATGCTTGTTGTTGTGACGTTGGTAGGTTTTCTCGTCAATGTATATTCCGCTGGCTATATGAAGAATGATGAACGCATAACGGTATTTTATGGATACATCTCATTATTTACTTTTTCTATGTTAGGCCTTGTTTTATCTGATAATATGTTGTCCTTATATATTTTTTGGGAGCTTGTTGGCGTTTGCTCGTTCTTACTTGTTGGCTTCTGGTGCTCTAAGCCATCAGCTCGCGCTGCAGCCAAAAAAGCATTCATCGTCACACGTATTGGTGATGCAGGCTTGTTAATCGGCATTTTGCTGCTCTTCTGGTATATGCCAGACCATTCACTAGGCTTTACGATGATCGAAAGTGTATTTGATGGTCAAGGTGGATCGATTACGACAGGAATAACGACAGTCATAGCATTATTAATCTTTCTTGGTGCGGTAGGTAAGTCAGGTCAATTCCCCCTACATATTTGGTTGCCCGATGCGATGGAAGGTCCAACACCCATTAGCGCATTAATCCATGCTGCAACGATGGTAGCTGCAGGCGTATTCCTCATTGCTCGTACCTTCGATATCTTTGAAGCATCAGCAATCGCCATGAACACAGTCGCTTATGTGGGTGGATTTACAGCTATTTTCGCCGCAACAATTGCTCTTGCCCAAAACGATATAAAAAGAATACTCGCCTATTCTACTGTTAGCCAGCTTGGCTATATGATGATGGCGCTGGGGCTTGGTTCGCTGACAGGTGGCATTTTTCATCTGTTCACACATGCGTTCTTTAAAGCACTTTTGTTCCTAGGGGCAGGGAGCATTATTCATGCTGTACATACGCAGAACATTAATGAAATGGGCGGTCTAGGCAAGCCAATGCGATTAACTGCTTGGACATTCGCAATAGGTGCATTAGCACTTGCTGGTATTCCGCCATTTGCCGGCTTTTGGTCGAAAGATCTTATTTTGACAGTGGCGCTTGAGGAGAATCCATTATTGTTCGCCCTTGGTCTAGGAGCAGCCTTCTGTACAGCGCTGTATATGACAAGATTATATGTTCTTGTCTTCTTGGGTAAATCGAGATCACCTCAGGGAGGAAGCGCTCTTGGTAAAGTGAAGGAATCTCCTTGGGTCATGACGCTGCCGCTAGTTGTACTTGCTGCCCTCTCTTTGGTTGCAGGGTTTGTAGAGACACCGTGGAATGGCTGGTTAGGGACATGGCTGAGCGATGAAAGAGTGGCACCTCATGGCAGCGCTGTAGCGATTGCTAGTTCTATTGCAGTTGGCTTATTAGGTTTAGTAATAGGATGGCTTATCTACGGCAAAGGCAGAATAAGTCGCACTATCATTACAGATCGAATGCCTTGGCTGACAAAGCTGTTGGAAAATAAATATTATGTAGACGAATGTTATGAAGCAGTTATTATAAAACCTCTTCGTGCATTCGGTACTGGCTTGATGGCTTTTGATACATACGTTATTGGAGGGGCAGTTAAGCTTGCAGGGTCTGCTGCAAGCGGTGCGAGTAAGCTAGCGCTTAAGCTTCAGAATGGACACGTACAAACGTATAGCGTCGCAGCTGTCATTGGTTTCATCGTGATTATCATCGCGATTATCGGAAGGAGGATTCTCTCATGAGTATTCTGCATGATATTCCGATCTTATCGATCATTTTAATGTCACCGTTGCTTGGATTTCTAATTATTCAACTACTTCCCAAACATCAAGGGGGATGGTTGAAAACAGCAGCGATTAGTATTACTTTAATACCGCTAGCACTTTCATTGTGGCTGTTTGTCGATTATGACAAGCAACTAGGAGGAAGTGCATACGATGAATCTCTTAACTGGATCCAAGCACCAATTGCGCTGTTCCAGGGTGATGCAGAGTGGCTATTTTCATTCCAGTATGCTCTAGGCATCGACGGATTATCTTTGCCGCTTTTGTTACTGACAACGTTAGTTACTGCTATGGCTGCTATGGCTGCTATTCATGTGAAGAAACGCTGGAAAGCTTTTTTCAGCTGGTTTTTCTTGCTCGAGTTTGGTATGTTGGGCGTCTTTATGGCACGTGATGTTTTCTTGTTTTTTGTCTTCTTTGAGATTACGTTAATTGCCATGTACTTCTTAATCGGAATATGGGGTTACTATAATCGGGAGCGAACCGCTAACCAATTTTTAATATACAACGGTATTGGTTCTGCCATTATGCTGATAGCTTTCGTCCTGTTGGTTAATACAGCGGGCTTTCGAATGGAAGAGACGACACAAGGTATTCAATATATCTATAGCGGTAGCTATTCGGATATTTGGAGTAATTTAGCTGATCCGAACGCATATGTCAATCTGCCAGAGGATGCTATACAAGGAGGCAATCCCTTTAACATAAGCGATACGATGCAATGGTCGTTGTTCATTATGCTGCTGATCGCTTTTGGCATCAAACTACCGATATTCCCTTTCCATACGTGGATGCTCAAGGTGCATAAGGAAGCACCGCCGGCAATCGTCATGATTCATTCAGGTATTTTGCTCAAGATGGGCGCATATGGACTTATACGATTTGGGTTTTTCCTTTTTCCCCAGCAAGTCCGTGAGTGGGCTGTAGTACTTGCAACACTTGGAGTCATCAATTTGTTGTATGGGGCAATACTGGCTTTCCGGCAAGTGGAATTCAAGCTTGTACTTGCGTACTCTTCAATTAGTCATATGGGGATTGTTTTGATTGGTCTTGCGTCTCTCAATGAAATTGGAGTGCAAGGTGCGTTGTTCCAACTCGTGTCTCATGGATTAATCTCTGCTCTATTGTTTTTAATTGTTGGAAGTCTCTATGAGCGCACAGGCACGACTGAACTTGATCAACTTGGTGGACTGGCACGCTCAATGCCATTCATGAGCGGTGTTTTACTGACTGCAGGTCTGGCCTCACTAGGTTTACCGGGATTGTCCGGCTTTGTAGGCGAATTTCTGTCTATTTTGGGACTATTCGAATCGATGAGATGGCTTGCAGCAGCAGCAGTACTAGGAGTCATTTTAACAGCAGTTTACGTACTTAGAAGCGTACTTAAGATAACGTTTGGTCCACAAAAAGAAAGCTTCAGAGCACTTCGTGATGCAAGATTTATTGAGGCGCTTCCGATGATTGTATTGCTTGCATTTATTATTATGCTGGGCTGCTACCCCTCACTTTTAACGGATACAGTGGAACTTAGTATTAGCAGCTTTATGGACGTATTAAACGCAGCAAAGGCAGGGGGATAAGCGATGCCGGGGGAAACGTTATTTAAACCGCTAACATGGTCGGATATGCTTGTAATGGCTCCTGAGCTGGCGCTTGGTGCGTGGTTTGTGTTACTTGTTGTACTTGAAATGCTGTTGCCACAAACAATAAGACGTACGTGGATTGGTGGATTGACCCTGGTGGGGTTGATGGGGGCATTCACTTTGGTGCTGCTACGTATGGTTGATATGGGCAATAGTGAAGCTACTGGACTAATTTCACTTCTGGGTGACAGTTATCGCATCGATGATTTTGCAAATGTGATGAAGCTGCTATTCCTTGGTGGAACGGCACTTATAACGCTGATCGGCATTGGCTCTGTAGGGGAAGATCGTACGATAACAGAAAAGGGCGAATATTTCTATCTGCTTATACCTGCTGTTATCGGTGCAATGATTATGGCGTCGTCTGGCAATTTGGTGACCCTGTACATTGGGCTTGAGTTGTTAAGTATAGCGAGTTATGTGTTGGTAGCCATGCGGAGGAAATCTTCCTTGTCAGCGGAAGCCGCATTTAAATATGTTGTAACTGGCGGTATATCATCTGCATTTATTTTATTCGGTATGTCATATTTGTACGGTGTGACAGGATCCGTAGATTTTACGGGTATCCGTGCTGCGATACCAGCGGCAATTGAGAGTTATGAAGCTCTTTTATATGTGGGCTTCGCCTTTATGCTTGTGGGCCTGGTGATTAAAATCGCAGCAGCACCATTCCATGCATGGTCGCTGGACGTTTATCAAGGAGCACCTACACCAATTGCTGCATGGTTATCCGTAGTTTCCAAAGGCGCTACATTAGCCATTATTATTCGCATTATGTTTGAGATTGTATTGTTTGCGGAGTTGCCTTCTGCTGAAGCGGGCGGTGCAATTAGTGTTAGCGATGATATATTTTTCGCCGTGTTATTAGTTGCGGCGGCTGCTATGCTGGTAGGAACGATTGCGGCACTGCGACAGATGAATGTAAAACGATTGTTAGCTCTCTCAGGGGTAGCTAATGGCGGATACCTCCTAGTTCCAGTAGGTATTTCGTTTACTTTTGGGCATATCAATAATATTTCTGAAATATTATTTTATCTCGTTGCTTATCTGCTCATGACGATTGGTGCATTTGCTATCCATACAGTTGTTAGCAGAGCTGTTGGCCATGATGAGCTGCAAGGATTTGCTGGCATGTATTATCGTGCGCCTTGGACAGCAATTGCTATGGTTATCTTTGTATTATCGCTTGCGGGACTTCCCGTCTCAGCTGGATTTTTTGGCAAGCTCTTCATTTTACTAGGTGCTGCGCAGGCGGAAGCGTACTGGATCGTCGTCATCATGGTTGTTAGCAGTGTTATTTCGTATTATTTCTACTTTGGTCTTATTCGCCAAATGTTTATGAGAAGCAGCAATGGAGTGTCCTTATCCCCTTCGTTAAGAAAGGACTTAAAGGAAGAAGCCGCTTCTGTTGAGGTTGAAGATATTCATACAGGAACAATCCGAATTCCTTTGACGATTGGTATAGTCATTTGGTTATGTGCCTTAGCAACTTTAGCTTTTGGAATATTCCCAGAGATTCTTTCTAATCTAATTGACTCTTTATTTTCCATACAATCTTTCCTGACGAATATGCAGTAGACAGAGCGAGCAACTCTATAGAACTAGTCTAATAGTTAAGTGGGATATGTGATAATTATAAAACTCAAAATGTGGAGTCGGCAAAGCCAGCAAGTATCGAGAAGGATACATTGCTTGTGATTATCGACTTCTTTTTTTATTTCTGCATTTAGATCGATACTGACAGTATCAGTTTATATCGAATTCAACCTCAGAGTTATAAATTGCGTCAATAAAGATATAGGAACAATCAAACCATGTTTTGAAATTGTGAGTTCTGGGTAAGGTGTAGTAGGCAAAGTGGAGCAGAAGCAATGTATCCGCGAACAAGTAATTAGTGCAGAAATTAGTAGGACAGTAGATGCAATTGTAGAGGAGTATCTGAGGGATGAAAATGTAACTTTTGAGAATGAAGTAGAGTTACGGTCCCAAAATGGACGTATCATGCGAAGAATATAGTTGCGTACAGTGTCTTCAGTCATTAATTTGTTCAATTTGCTTCTATGAATAATCAATTTTGCTATACCCTTTTCAATGAGAAAAAAGAAGGGAAAACGTATTCGTTAGACGAAATATTAATGAAATACGTTTAGAGGCAGAAATATAATGAGGATAAAGGGTCGTTCGATTATCGATAGAAACCAAGAGCAGCATGGGTCGCACCATCTCGAAGAATATAATGGCTGCGCAAACACGCTGCGCCTTGTGCAAGATAGTGAGCACCTCAACTTACGCAGAGGTGCTCATAGCCTTCGGCTAGCAGCGCGCGGGCAACTACGCCGCGCGCTGCTAGCGCTACTGATCGGGAGCATAGCGCTCGGGGGTCTAACAGCCCCCCTCGCTCCTGCTCCCGCAGCGAAGGCGCCTACGGCGCTAGCGTCCGCCGCATATGCGGACGCAGACGCCGCAGGCGCTTCTTCCGAGCAGCCGCAGAGCTGGCTGCTCAAATGGGCCGCCCCCGCCGAGGCGCATGAGCTGCGCGGGGTGGAAGTGCTTCACCGCCAAGACACTTCGGCGGTGGAGGTCGTGCGCCCCGCCAAGGGCTCTGGCGAGGATGCAGATGCCTGGCTGCGCAGATTGCGTAGCGAGCCAGGCATTGAATACGTACATCCCAATCGATCGGTCAGCATCTTGTCCCAGAATCCGGTAGAAGTTGTGCCGGAATCGTCTCAAGTGCCGACCGAGGAAACGGATGGAGGCTCATCGAAGGTATCATCCCATGAGTCTCCATCCGAATTATTTGTTCCGCCGTCAGCGAAATCGGCAGCCTCTACTGATATCAAATTATCTTTAGCATCCAAAGCACCTAAAGAAACTGCAAAAGCACCTAAAGAAACTGCAAAAGCACCTAAAGAAGCTGCGCAGACGAAGGCCAAAGCTGTTACTGCAAACGATCCAGAGCTAGCTAAACAAACGCACCTCGTTCAAATAGGTGCACTCAAAGCATGGAGTACTGTTCGAGAGCAGAAAGATTTAACAATTGCTCTGATAGACACTGGAGTTGATTTGGATCATCCTGATTTAAAAGATAATCTTGTGCAAGGTGCAAATCTCGTTAATCCGAAAAAAACAGCAGATGACGATAACGGTCATGGTACAAGTGTGGCCGGTGTTATTGCAGCAGCTGGCAATAATAACATCGGAGGTTCAGGCATACTATGGAATGCAAAGATAATGCCTATCAAAGCATTAGACAAGTGGGGTGACGGCACGGAGCTTGATCTCGGAGAAGCTATTTTGTACGCTATCAAACGCGGTGCTAAAATAGTTGTTATGTCTGTCGGTCTACATCGTCATTCTCCGTATATGCAAGACATTGTGAACTATGCGGAAAACAAGGGCGTTTTGCTTGTAGCTGCAACTGGCAATGATGGCGTGAAATCAGGAACAAAAGCGGCTGTAAAATTCCCGGCGGCCTATCCGACTGTACTTGCTGTTGGAGGTGTTCAACCAAACAATCGTCCTGATCGACGTTCTAATCCCGGATCGGAGCTCGATATACTCGCCCCTTGGAATGTCTATACGACAGCTATGGGAGGGACGTACAAGAAGGAAGAGGGCACGTCAATGGCGGCTCCGCAGGTCGCTGCAGCTGCTGCGCTTATAATGGCGAAGCAGCCCAAGCTCAAACCTTATCAAGTACGTGAGTTATTACGGCAAACTGCAAAAGATATCGGTGCTAAAGGTGCCGATAATACTTCTGGTTATGGAGTTCTACAGCTTGACAAGGCTGTCAGTACAGCATTGTCAATGGATGCGCATGAACCAAATGAGAGAAGCCAAGTGGCTAAACCGATCTCGCTGTTTAGTGAGATTACTGCGACGTTAGCTACAAATAGCGACAAAGACTGGTTTGTTGTAGATGTCCCGAGTGATGGAAAGTTGACTTTAAATTACAAGGGGTTCCCTACTAGCGGGAGTATGACGCCTGTCGTTCAAATTTCGCATTATGATGGGAGCGAGCCTGCGCAACTTGAGGATATAAAACTTGCTAGCAAAGTCGTTGAACTCACTGTACGAAAGGGTAAGCAGCTTATTGGTATAGAATTCAGCAGTCCAAATGTAGGGCAACAATGGACCTATTCCTTGACTAATTCTTTTGCCATACTGCCAGATGCTTATGAACCGAATGATCGTTTTAACAGTGCTGTACAACTAGATCCCAAATCACAAACCATCAAAGGAACTTTTCATCAAACGGGTGATCGTGACTGGTATATTGTCGACTTCCCTCATGATGGGAAGCTAGAGTTGTCGCTTGATACGAACTCGGTTCGGATTGATCCAGGTCTTTCGTTGCAGCGTGAAGGACATTCACTTATTCTTTATGATGAGCATGGTGAAGGTATGAATGAACAATCACCGGTCATATCTATTACGCCTGGTAAATACTATATACGTATTCACAATGCAATTGCTCTGGAGGCGAGTCCAACAATTGGCCATTACACGCTTAAGATGCACTTTACTCCTGAGTTAGATGATCCAAATGAACCAAACGATAAATCTTATGAAGCGTTATTAATGAGCCCAGGTACCGAATACCGGGGAGTTATGACCACAGCTTCTGATACGGATTGGTTTCAGTTCCGAGTATCTAGTCAAAGTATTGTCAGTTTAAGCCTGTCAGGGGTTCCGTCAGATGCTGAGCTTAAGCTAGAAGGCTTAGATAAACGAATGAAGATTATAGCTTCAGGAAATTCTGGAACGCTGGGCAATGTTCAGACTACGGAGCAGGTTCTGCAGCCAGGTCTCTATTATGTGAAACTTACAACGAACAAAGCATTTTACAATCAATATTATCGTTTAAGATTACAGGTAGAAGAACTTATTTTCGGGTTCAAGGATATAAAGGAGCATTGGGCCAAAAATGATATTGTGAGCTTATCGAAGCAACAAATCATTAATGGTGTAGGCGGGTATCGATTTGCACCTGAACGGTCGATTACACGAGCTGAAGCCGTAGCGATGATCGTAAAAGCTTACAAACCATTGATTAATCAATCCATTACTAAGCCGTTTACTGACGTTAGCAGTACACATTGGGCAAATGGGGCTATCCAGAAGGCTGTACAGCAAGGTTGGGTGAAGGGTTTCCCTAATAACACCTTCCGACCTGAACAATCGATTACAAGAGCGGAGATGGCCGTAATTATTGGCCATGCCGAAGGTGTGAAAGCGCGCTTTCCTATTTCTCGGCCGTTCACTGATGTAGCGCCAAGTGAATGGTACTCTCCTATGTTATTTGCAATGAAGGTCGATGGAAAGCTGCAAGGCATACAGGCGAATCGTTATGAGCCTTACGGTGTGGCTAGTCGTGCCGAATTTACAACACTGTTATATCGTTATTTTAAGGATTAGCCCAAAGAGGCAGTGGACGGTTTTGAGGAGGAAGTATGGATACGACGGATGCAAATGAACTTTTTAATGAAATGCAGACTTTAACCGGCTTAACCGGACTTTTCTCCATCATCGTACAAATTTTAAGCATATTTTTTGTATGGATATTAATTAAAGAAATGAAGTGGGAGGCGATATTCCGTTTTCCCCGAAGTGTGAAAGCAAGGATGTTTCAAGTTGTTCTTGCTATTTCTATAGGTCATTTGTTTGCCCAGTTCATTTTGCAGTACTGGGATTATTCATCCATGCTGAAGAGTTTTGCCGAATAACATAGTCGAAACATGTTAACAATGGGTAATACATCACTTCATATTTTGTCGAATATAGTCGATAAGTCTATATACGATTAAAATAGTTAGATGGCTTTAAGAACATTTTGAAGCGATTTAGCATAAAAAATACCATAAGGGGGAGACGAATCCACTCTTTTTCAGCCATTTTAATGTGAAAAAAGTGGAAAGAATTTACCCTTGTCGATTATTGCAGCATAATGTTAAGATGAAGTTTAGTAATGTGATCGAATTCTGTCCAGATATACACGCAATAAGAAAATAAATTAGCATGCAATAGAAATTGCTATTCGCGGAGGGAACACAAAGATGACTAAAATTATCGTCCGCGGAGGCCAGCGATTAACGGGCACAGTCCGCGTAAGCGGCGCAAAAAATGCAGTGCTCCCCATTCTTGCTGCCTCATTGTTAGCGACTGAAGGAGATAGCGTCATTTGTGACGTGCCCCTCCTAGACGACGTTATGACGATTCAGAATGTGCTCGCTTCATTAGGAGCCCAAGTAACTTATACGAATGAAACGATGCGCATATCTGCGCCAATCATTACATCTTGTGAAGCACCATACGAGCTGATTCGTAAGATGAGAGCTTCCTTCCTTGTGATGGGACCGTTGCTTGCACGTATTGGTAAGGTTAGAATTTCATTGCCAGGAGGCTGTGCGATCGGGACTCGTCCTATCGACCAGCATCTAAAAGGCTTTGAAGCTATGGGTGCTGTCATTACCCTTGGACATGGCTTCATCGAAGCAAGCACCCCTACTCGCCTGTCAGGCGCTAAAATTTATTTGGATGTAGCAAGTGTTGGCGCTACTGAAAACATAATGATGGCTGCAGCTCTTGCGAATGGTACAACAACAATTGAAAATGCGGCGAAGGAACCTGAGATCGTAGATCTAGCCAACTACATCAATGCAATGGGCGGCAAAGTTCGCGGTGCAGGTACAGGCATGATTCGCATTGAAGGTGTTGAACGACTAAGCGGAGCGAAGCATAATGTCATTCCGGATCGTGTTGAAGCGGGAACGTATATGATTGCATCCGCTATTACAGGCGGAGATGTATTCATTGAAGGGGCGATTGCCGATCATCTGACTCCGGTTATTTCTAAGCTTCAAGAGATGGGCGTTGAAATAGTGGAGAGCGACAATGGCATTCGAGTTCGATCAAGTACGACACTTCGTTCAGTCGATGTCAAAACATTGCCGCATCCAGGATTCCCTACGGATATGCAATCACAGATGATGGCACTTCTTTTGGTATCAGAAGGTACTAGCGTCGTGACGGAAACCGTTTTTGAAAATCGCTTTATGCATGTCGAAGAGTTCCAGAAGATGAATGCAAACATTAAAGTAGACGGTCGTTCTGCTATCGTTACTGGCGGAATCCCACTTACTGGCGCGAAAGTATGTGCAACAGACTTGCGTGCTGGCGCAGCGCTCATATGTGCAGCATTACGTGCAGATGGAGAAACAGAAGTAACTGGTCTTCATCATGTGGATCGTGGTTATGTGGACATTACTGGGAAACTTGCATCACTTGGTGCAATCATCTACCGTGAAGAATCGGAGAACAAAAGTAATTCGGCCGCTTCCATTGGAACGGCAAGCAAGGGTGTTGCAGCAGCAACAGTTATGAATGATTCAACAACATACAAAAGGGAAAAAGAAGTTGCTGTTATGAAAATACAGCCAACTTGGGCTTAATAACCCGGATTCCCTATACAAAGCGAGAGACTTCATTGCATCAGGATTAGCCATCAGGCAATCCCGATACAACGAAGAGCTCTCGCTTTTTTTGCTTTACTCTATGTTCGTTACTCTCTAATTAATAGCTTTATTAATTAGAGATAAGAGAATATGTATTTTGATTCTATCCTAGTAGACCTCTTCATAGACTGAACTATGACTGAATGGAAATGAGAGAGAAGGGCAAAGACCCGCTAGGAAGGGGTGTAAATACGAATTGGGATAACAAAACGGCATACTAGAATGACAGGAACAGGAGCCCTAGGGAGGCGCCGTTCGTTACTTATTTTTACTATAGGCGTCCTCCTAGGATTCATCATCTTTGGAGTAAAAATATTTTTGACAGAGGTCGATGCCAGGGCAAATAAAGAATTAACGAACAGGCTAGGGCAGGAAGCAAAACAAAAGCAAGCTTCAGTACAGCATGCACGTCCACGACAAATTATTGCGTCGCCATCCATTGAAGGAAATAAAGTAAAACCGAAGCAGAAAGTACAAACACCAGCGAAGGAGCAATCGCTCGAAAAAGTTCAGAAGCTAGGATCGGAGAAAACTTCTTCTCCAAAAGTGAAAGCAGACGGGGCGCTAGATGGGACGATGGTAAGTGTTTATTTAACGGATCAGAAAAAGGTAGAGACTGTGCCAATTGAAACCTATGTGCTGGGTGTATTAGCGGCAGAAATGCCTATCGATTTCCATCTAGAAGCACTGAAGGCGCAAGCTGTCGCAGCTAGAACCTATATCGTTCGCAGACTAATGCTAGAAAAAGGACCAGATGCGAGAGGAGGGAAGGCCGACGTGCTTAATACTACAGAGCATCAGGTTTACCTATCGCAAAGTGAGCTTGCAAAGCGATGGAAGGGTGAAGATAAGGTCGTCTTTTTGGCTAAACTTAAGCGTGCTGTTGATGAAACGAAAGGATTAATCGTCACCTATAAGGGTGAGCCGATTGAAGCAACATTTTTTTCTACAAGCAATGGCTATACCGAAAATTCAGAAGATTATTGGGAGCAATCTCTTCCCTACTTGCGGAGTGTGATAAGTCCTTGGGATAAGAAATTATCTCCGCGTTATGAGGGAGAGGTTGTCTTTAAGAGAAATGCGTTTTATCGCACCATGGGTCTATCGGGCAAGCTTGCGAGAACAAAGCTAGTAATGAAGGTAACTGAAAGAACAGACGGAAATCGGATAAAGGAGCTTACGATTAATGGAAAAGCGTTCAGTGGACGCGAAGTGAGAGAGAGGCTAGGACTAGCTTCCTCGCAATTCAAGTGGAAGATTGAGAAGGACAAAATAATCTTCACGACTTACGGATTTGGTCATGGTGTTGGGATGAGCCAGTGGGGAGCCAATGGAATGGCGCAAGAGGGGCGAAGCGCGGAAGAGATTTTGCTTCACTACTATACTGATTCTAAGCTGGAACAAGCTTCAAAGCTTCCAATCTAATTAGCCTCTTAAAAAATGATATCCTTCACGTATAAACCTAGCAGATCTGGTAACAATGGCTAGTGAGGTGATATCAATGAATGATCAAAACCAAAACAAACAGAAGCAAAGACAAGAAGAAACTCCCAAAAATTCTATGGGAGGAGCGTCTGCCGCGAACTCTAGCAGCGGACTGAAGAAACTACTCGCAAAGCGATGGGTTTCTCCAGCAATCTTCATGGCTGCAGCGGCAATTATCGTAACCTTAATGTGGATCTATCAGGGATCTGATCCGGTGAAGCCTACTGTTGGGCCGGACAACTCTACTGAAGTTTCACAAGGTGAAGAGCAGGCAGAAGGTACAATTGTTGAAAAAGAAGTTGCCCCTGTTGCAGCAAGCACACTGGGAATGAAGTGGCCGGTAGAGAAGAAGGAAGCACTTCAGGAGCAGACGAAGTTTTATGATGCAACTGCAACTGCGACAGAAAGAGAAGCAGCGCTTGTTCAGGTAGGGAATACATTCTCACCGCACACTGGCATCGATTTTGTAGATCCCGATGGACAGCCGTTTGATGTTCTTGCAGCTTTGGCGGGTAAGGTTACTTATGTGAAGCAAGAGCCTACGAATGGAACTGTTATTGAGATCAGTCACGGGGACGGTCTAGTTACCGTTTACCAAAGCTTGACGGATGTAACGGTGAAACAAGGCGATGATGTGATTCAAGGTACTGTTATTGCTAAAGCAGGCCGTAGTGAGCTAGAGAAAGATCTAGGTGTACATCTTCACTTTGAAACGCGCCTCAATGGTGAGACTGTTAATCCGGTCGACTACATCAAAGAATAATTTCACAGCGATATATAGAGCTAAAGATGTAAAGGCGAGGGATTTCCCCCTCGTCTTTTTCTCGTTTTTGAAAATTTATTCGCTTTCAAAGCTTGTCACGCTTGGACATAACGAATATATACCCACTCCACTCATATAATGTACCAAACTATCTCGAGTAAGGAGGCGGGAACGTGCACGATTACATCAAAGAGCGAACCATTAAAATAGGCCGTTGCATCGTGGAAACGAAGCATACGGTACGAACGATCGCTAAAGAGTTCGGTGTATCCAAGAGTACGGTGCACAAGGATTTGACCGAAAGGTTGCCGGAGATTAACCCGGATCTAGCTGACCAGGTTAAGCACATTCTCGAGTACCATAAGTCGATTAGACATCTTAGAGGTGGCGAGGCAACTAAGATCAAATACAAAAAAACGAGCACGAAGAAGCGCGAAGTACTCGCTGCAGGGAAGGTGTAGTTAATCTGTCTTCTATCCTGATATTTTTTACAATGCATAGAGGATTTTTGTCCTTTTTGGCGAATAATGTTCGTTAGGGGTTTTTCCTGTGTGGGAAGAACTAAATTGAGCGATTTAGCAAACATTATTTATTGGGGGACTTAAGCCTTATGCTGAGCAAGGACATCGGGATTGATCTTGGGACGGCTAATGTATCCATTCATGTAAAAGGTAGAGGCGTTGTACTTGATGAGCCTTCTGTAGTCGCTATTGAAAGCGATTCGAAGAAGGTTTTGGCAGTTGGCGAGGATGCACATCGCATGGTAGGGCGTACACCGGGCAATATTATTGCCATTCGTCCATTAAGAGACGGCGTTATCGCTGATTTTGATATTACTGAAATTATGTTAAAAGCGTTTATTGATCGTGTGGACGGACGCAAGTGGTTTAGCCGCCCGCGAATTCTTATCTGTGCGCCAACGAATATTACATCTGTTGAACAAAAGGCTATTCGCCAAGCAGCAGAACGTAGTGGTGCTAAAGAAGTGTACTTGGAAGAAGAGCCGAAGGCTGCCGCTATAGGGGCTGGAATGGATATATTCCAGCCTAGCGGCAATATGGTCGTAGACATTGGCGGTGGTACGACAGACGTGGCCGTCTTGTCTATGGGCGATATTGTTACAGCATCCTCTATTAAGGTAGCTGGCAATAAGTTCGACGATGCAATAATGAAATATATTAAAAGTAAATACAAACTTCTGATTGGTGAGCGGACAAGCGAAGATATCAAAATTAAGATAGGATCTGTTTATGATGACGGACGCAAGGAAGAGATTGATATCCGCGGAAGAGATATGGTTACGGGTCTACCGCTTACTGTTACTATTCGTTCGGGTGAAGTGAGAGAGGCGTTGCATGATCCAATTATGATGATCGTCGCAGCGGCGAAGTATGTGCTAGAGCAGACACCACCGGAATTGTCGGCCGATATTATCGATCGCGGTGTCATCTTAACTGGTGGCGGGGCGCTCCTTGGTGGACTTGATACTCTTCTTGCGGATGAGCTTAAAGTACCTGTCCTCATCGCAGAGAATCCAATGCATTGTGTCGTTAAAGGAACGGGCATTCTGCTGGATCATTTGGATAAACTAAAGAAGTAAAGAGCATATACGTTAGTGGACAAGCTTTTCGCAGGTAGGGTGCCTTAGGGGGGCATGCCGAGTCGGAAATGAGTCTAAGGTCGCAGGGACAAGCTATTCACCCCATTTCACTTCGAGCCGATAATAAACATAAAGAATATACAAACGGCAGCAGCGCCGAAAGCTTAAGAAGCGATATTTGTTTCGCAAACAGGCACATGCTTTCGAAGTAATGTTTGCTTCGCAAACAAGCTTATGCTTTCGAAGTAATGTTTGCTCCGCAAACAAGCCTACGCTTTCGAAGTGATGTTTGCTTCGCAAACATTTAAGGAGGATAACTATGCTTAGAGGTCTTTATACTGCGGCGTCTGGGATGATTGCTCAGCAACGTCGTCATGACACAGTCACAAATAATATATCCAATATTCATACACCAGGTTACAAACAGAATAATGCGGTTACTCGCTCTTTTCCAGAGATGTTGTTGTCAATGACAGGTGTTGAGAATGCAAAACATACATCTATTGGCCGTTGGACAAGTGGTGTTTTTGCAGAAGAAAGTTTATCGATTCATCTACAAGGCGATTTAACCCAGACGAATCAATCTTCAGACTTTGCACTTATTTCCAATATCGAAGTTGAAGGACTTGCATTCGATGCTTCAGGGAAAGCAATTGGCCCGGACGGAGAAGTAACTTTCCAGCCTCAAGCATTTTTTACTGTACAAGATCCAGCTGGAGAGATTAGATATACAAGAGGTGGAAAGTTTACCGTTACAGGTGATGGCTTCCTTATGACTAGTGATGGCTCCAATGTGCTAGGAACGAATGGAGCTCCAATTCAACTGCCAGCAGGTGTAGGGCTGGACAGTCTTGTACTAACAGAAGATCAGCGCTTTACAGATGCTAATGGAACCGATATTGGAGTACAACTCATGATTTCTCGCATAGAAAATCCTAACAATCTTGTTCGCCAAGGAAACGGAAACTTTCGTTTTGCTGCCGATGATGGAGAAGTGCGGCCTACTGTTGCTGGTGAGAGAATAGAAGTTAGACAGGGCTATGTCGAACGTTCAAATGTTGATCCTGCTCAAGCTTCGGTAGATTTGATGTCGGCGGTTAGAGCTTATGAAGCGAATCAGAAGGTCATTCAATTTTACGATCAAAGCTTGCAGAAGGCGGTCAATGAGGTTGGACGCATCTAATTCGATCTAAGCAAACACCCCGATGTAGGGGTGGAATGCGAACGAGCATAGGAGGATATCGCTACATGAACGCATCAATGATTAATGCAATGGTTTCGATGAACTCGCTCCAACAGAAGCTAGATTTAATATCGGATAACATTGCTAATGTAAATACAGTTGGATACAAACGAAAAGAAGCAACTTTCGAGGATCTTCTTAATAATAGTAAGAGGCAACCAGATTCGTTTGATCAACCCGGCAGACTGACCCCGCTAAACTTTAGTCAAGGCTGGGGAGCTAAGATGACGATGGTTCAGCCCAACTTATCGCAAGGTCCAATGCAAGTAACAGAGCAGTTGACGGATCTTGCAATTGAAGGAAATGCGCTTTTTGAGATACAAGTAGATGGTGCTGGTAATCGTGCATATACGCGTAACGGGGCCTTTCAGTTGACGATAGGTGCAAACGGTGATACGATTTTGGCAACGGAGGATGGTTATCCGGTAGTTGCGAACGTCCGTGATGCGAATGGGAATAGGGTAGAAGGGAACGTTGTACTGCCTGCAGGTTACACGCTTAAAGTAGAACCAGATGGTACAGCTTTAGGTGTATCTTCTGCTAATACGATTAACCTCGGAAGCATAAAGCTTCTTCAAGCTACTCGTCCTGCTGCGTTAACAGCAATAGCGGATAATTTGTTCACTATCGCAGACGGCAATTTAGTGAACGATGCAGTTCAGGAAATTGTGCCGAACGAGGATAATCGCGTAGCGTTGCGTCAAGGCTACTTAGAGCAGTCTAACGTTCAGATGACGGACGAAATGACGGAGCTTATTAATGTTCAACGTGCCTATCAACTGGCAGCAAGAGCTTTATCGTCAAGTGATACGATGATGGGACTTGCTAACACGATGCGTGCTTAGAATAGAATGAAGGTGATTGTTATGGCGGATGATCGAATGAATTCTGGTTGGAAAGAGTTCGATAATCAACCTAAAGAGGAAATCAATACCGAGGGGAAGAGGGACGCAGGTTCAATGAGCGGCCAACTTTCTCGTTCTCAGCGTCATGGAGGCAACGTCACGCAAGTGACGGGGAATAATGATCCGACTGGAAAAAGACCGGTAAAGGACACAACTTCTAAAAATGAATCATCCGATTGGGAAGAAAAAGAGCATAGATTTCCGACGTGGGTTAGGGTGATGTTTTGGGTGCTACGTAAGAGCATTGTGCCCATTATTATGCTGATCATGTTGCTTATAGGTCTGTATGTTGGGTATGTTGTTCTTGGTAAAGGTCCAAAGGGTGAGGTATTTGACTGGGCGACTTGGCGTCATCTGTATGATCTAGTATTTGCTGATTCGTAACGTAATGATTTTATTATATATTGAAGAGGCGCTGTGCCAGAAGTAGTTGTAGCTACTTTTGGCACAGCGCCTCTTTTTCGTTGTGGGTCTACTCTTTAGGAGCTACAGATCGTTTTATAAAGAAGGACATAACTAGTGCGATAATCGCAAATATCATTCCAACTGTAAAGGTGCTATTGATACCCACACTAACAGACTGTGCAATCTCAAGTTGTGAGGTTGGGTCTGCTGAATCGGTTAAGTAACGTTTTGAGCTGGATGACATGACACTCATGAAGAAGGCTATACCAAGGGCGCCGGATACTTGCTGTAACGTGTTCAAAATAGCAGAACCGTGCGGGTAGTAGCGTGGTGGAAGCTGGTTCAGCGCATTCGTTTGTGCTGGCATCATAATCATAGACATTGCAACACTCATTGTACAATGGAGCAAAATGAGAGTGGAAGTAGTTGTATCTAGCGAGATCTTAGTAAAGAACCACATGACAGCAACTAGTATAGCAGCACCTGGTATGACGAGTGCTCTTGGTCCAAATTTGTCGAATAGTTTACCTGTTACTGGAGATAAAAAACCTTGCAATATTCCACCAGGCAACAAAACAAGTCCAGCTGCAGCAGCTGTCATGAGTAAACCTTGCTGCATGAGAATAGGGAGCAACATTAGAGTAGAGAACATCGCCATCATTACAATAATAATCAGTACGGTTCCGAATGAGAACATTGGTGATTTGAAGGCTCGCAAATCCAATATCGGAGATTTAGAAACAAGCTGTCTCCAGATGAATAGTAATAAAGCTACGGTGCCCGCAATGACTGTTAAGTAAACACGTGGATTGGACCAGCCGCCATGTCCTTCACCGAGGCTGCTGAAGCCAAAGACGATGCCGCCGAAAGCGATAGTCGAGAGCAGAATCGATAGCACATCTACTTTAGGCTTGGTTACAGTCGTTACGTTTTTGAGGTACACAAAAGCAAAGAGGATGGAGAAGATAGCAAAAGGAAGCACTAGGTAAAATAGCCATCTCCAATGGAAAGATTCTAATATGAGACCGGATAATGTAGGACCGATAGCTGGTGCAAACATAATAACGAGCCCCAAGCTGCCCATCGCAGCTCCTCGCTTCTCAGGAGGATAAAGAACAAGTATTGTATTCATCATTACAGGTAGCATGAGACCAGTTCCTAATGCTTGAATGACACGTCCGATGAGAAGCATAGAAAATCCGGGTGACAATGCACAGACTAGCGTTCCAATAGAAAACAGCGTCATTGCGCCAATGAACATTTGACGAGTTGTAAACCATTGTACAAGCAGAGCGGTAACCGGTATAAGAATACCCACAACGAGCATATAGCTCGTAGAGAGCCATTGTATAGTCGTATAAGTAACGTTCAGATCATTCATAAGCTCGACGAAGGCGATGTTTAGCAATGTTTCGTTAAGAATAGCGAAAAATGCACCAATGATTAATGCAATTAAGATAGGTAGTCGTTTAATATTTCCGAGATCTTTTGATGTAGTGTCCATAGTTGCTGAGGATGGGTTCATTCCATATGCCTCCCTATCTTTTTGTATAGATGTTTTCTGTAGTATTCGTTATCTTTCTGCTGATATTCCTTTGAAAAAGGTATCTAATGCTGTGCGGTATAACAGGAGTGATTCTTCTAAGTTCATTTGTTGAGTAGACTCGTATAATCCTCGGAACAAGGATTCGAAAACTTGGCTAAGAAGTGCTGGATTTCCTGATTTGAACTCTCCTGAATCCATTCCTTCTTGCAAAATTCCAGTGTAAAACAACCGTTTTTCTTCAAAGCGGGCATTTAGCTTTTCCGTCGCCTCCCCATCTTTTCCTAAATTGTCGTCTACAAACTCCTTCATTGCTCGATTGAGCGGGTGATGAAGATTGCGTTTCAAGGAGATATCAATCATGTTGTAAAGCAAATCTGTTATCGTGTTATACTGACTCCTTTGCTCATTCCAAAGGGTTCTCCACTCAGCTTCACTTTGCTCCAGCAAGGAGAAGATTAGCCCCTCTTTGCTTTTGAAGTGATAGTAGATATTCGCTTTGCTCGTACCTGTTAAAGTAGCAATGTCTTCAATAGAGGCAGCGTGATATCCCTTGGACGAGAATAGGGTGTTGGCGGCTTCCAAAATGTTTGCTTTCGTTTCAATGCTTTTGATTTGTTTTTTGTTCAAATATAAACTCCTATTGTGGTTAAACCACTGTATTTTTTATATACTGACCGATCAGTCAGTATATTATCATAGATTTTTATAATTGGCAATTGATACTTCATTCTGCCCGCAGGGGTGTTAGTTTCCATTTTTGATTAGGTGGTTTATAATAGTTGGGAACGATGGTGGAACATTCCGGAGGACCTGGAGGAGTGTGAACGATTGAATTTACCTAATTTATTGACAATATTAAGGTTTATATTGATTCCGGTCTATGTTGGTATATTCGTTAGCGGACATATGATCCCGGCTTTTTTGATCGTTGTTGCTGCTGGAGTGACGGATATACTAGATGGTTATATTGCTCGCAGATATGGTCAAGTAACGACTGTTGGTGAGATGTTGGATCCGCTCGCGGACAAGCTGATGTTGATTACCATTATTTTATCGTTGCTGTTGTCTGGCCATATTTCCTGGTGGGCTGCTGGGGCTATGTTTTTACGTGATTTGGGTATGATAACAGGGGGATTATTGACCCATTTTCGTAAGAAGAAAAACGTTCCGGCTAATTGGATGGGGAAACTTACGACAGTCATGTTTTATGTAGCCATTATGTTTATTTTCTTTGAAGCATCTTTTGCACATCTATACTTATGGGTGGTCATCGCATTTTCGTTCCTAACTACTTTTGTATACATGATCTCTTATAAGTCACTGAATGCAGAAAGTACGCCGCCAGGACATGTCTAATATGCAAAAAGAGGCCTGACTAGGGACACTTCTGATCCGCTAGCCAAGCCCCCTTATCTTAACCTTCGCAAACTGCAGTTTTATGAAGGATAATTATAGTTTCGCTTAATTGGCGCTGTTTTATACTATGAATTGTTGAGGAGAGTTTATTTATGATGGATATTAATGAAATTCAAGAAATTATACCGCATCGCCCGCCGTTTTTGTTGATTGACCGTATTTTGGAAGTTGAGCCAGGCGTTCGTGCAGTTGGTCTGAAAAATGTAACGATGAACGAGCCGTTTTTTGTAGGACACTTCCCAGGGTATCCCGTAATGCCTGGTGTTCTTATCGTAGAAGCATTGGCTCAAGTCGGCACTGTTGCGATGTTGATGGTGGAGGCTAATCGTGGCAAGCTTGGGTTCTTCGCTGGCATTGACGGTTTCCGATTCCGCGATCAAGTAAAGCCGGGAGATACACTTATTCTGGAAGTTGAGATTACACGTTTGAAAGGCCCTATCGGTAAAGGAAAGGCTACTGCCAAAGTAGGCGACAAAGTTGTTGCCGAAGGTGAATTAATGTTCGCATTATCTGCACGTACTTAATAGCTTTTTCCATTATATAATTTTTTATTAGGAAGAGGGGTTTTTGTAGGGTGAGTGAGCTATCTACTGAATCGATCCGGGCTCGTTATGAGGGCTGGTTGAATGATCCATTAATCGATGAGGCCACAAAGGAAGAGCTTCGCGGTATTTCGTCTGAGGAAAAAGAGATTGTTGATCGTTTCTATCGTGAGCTGGAGTTTGGAACTGGTGGATTGAGAGGCGTCATGGGTGCTGGTACAAATCGATTAAACGCTTATACGGTAGGGAAAGTTACACAAGGGCTTGCTAACTGGTTGTTGTCCAAAGATTCGGCTCACAACCCTTCTGTCGTAATCGCTCATGATTCACGCAATTTCTCACCGGAATTTGCGCTCGATTCAGCGTTAGTGTTAGCTGGAAATGGCATCAAAACTTATTTGTACAAGGGGCTTAGATCGACTCCGCAATTGTCTTTTGCCGTTCGTACATTAGGTGCATCAAGCGGGATCGTCATTACAGCTAGTCATAACCCGCCTGAATACAATGGTTATAAAGCCTATGGCCCGGATGGTTGCCAGCTTATTCCTGAAGATGCGGAGCAAGTCATTTCCGCTATTAGTAACATAGCGGGATTTGATGAGGTTAAACGTATTTCCCGCGATGACGCTGAGTCACAAGGTTTACTAGTATGGCTGGACGAGGCAGCAGACCGTGCATATATCGATACAGTTGTATCCCAGAGTTTGAATGCGGATCTACTTAAGGGCGATTTAGGAGATTCCTTTAAAGTCGTATTCACGCCACTCCATGGAACGGGTAATATGCCAGTCCGCGAGGTGTTGAAACAGGCAGGATTCCGCAACGTGCATACGGTTGAGGAGCAAGAGCAGCCAGATGGTTATTTCAGCACAGTTGTTTCACCAAATCCGGAGGAGAGAGAAGCGTTCACGCTTGCGATTGAGCTAGCAAAGAAAGTGAATGCGGACATCATAATCGGTACCGACCCGGATGCAGATCGAATGGGTGCAGTAGTGAAAAACAATACAGGTGATTACGTTGTACTCACGGGTAACCAATCAGGTGCGCTAATGGTGCACTATAAGCTCAGCATGCTAAAGGAGCGAGGTTTGCTGCCTGCTAACGGCATTGTTATTAAAACAATTGTAACGAGTGAGATGGGAGCCGATATCGCACGTGCTCACGGTGTTACTGTCGAAAATACATTAACAGGATTTAAATATATTGGTGAGAAGATGACTCGGTACGAGGAGACAGGCGAGCATTCCTTCTTGTTCGGGTACGAAGAAAGCTACGGTTATTTAACTGGTACGTATGCAAGAGACAAGGATGCTGTTGTTGCGGCGTTGCTAATTAGCGAAGCTGCGGCATACTATAGCAGCCAAGGTAAAACAATTTACGATATTTTGCAACAATTGTATGTAGAATATGGTTTCTATTTAGAGGGGCTGGAATCTCGCACACTTAAAGGTTTTGACGGGGTACAGCAGATTCAAGGTATTATGAATGATTGGCGGAGCAATCCACCTTCTGAGATTGGTGGAGTGAAAATTACAGAGGTGCTGGATTACAGCATTGGTCTAAGCGGACTTCGCCCGGAAAATGTATTGAAATATATTTGTGAGGATGGATCATGGTTCTGCCTTCGTCCTTCCGGCACGGAGCCGAAGATTAAGGTTTATTTTGCCGTGAAACAACAATCTCATAAAGCTTCGACAGACGCGCTGCAATCTATGATATCGGCGGTTATGTCACTTGTTGATCGTACATAAAAGATGAAAGCTTGGAATGGAGGATTTATTTGTTAATTCGATGGCAGCGTTGGAATAGACAAGCGAAAGTTTGTCTTTGGGTTATTACGTTAATCGGTGTTCTTGCGGCATTGCCGCTAGGCGTTCAAAGAATGACGATGGAGAAATCTTCGAACAACATCGAATACGTGTTTGATTATCGGGATCTTGTTGAAGTTTCTGAGCTACAGTCGAGTCCGCAGCAATTTCTGGATAAGCAGCTTAAGCTGCTAAAAGATTCGGGCGTTACAACGATGGCTGTCTACGAGAGTTCTCTCAGAGAACTGATGCAAGCGGGACGTCTGACGTACTATAACGAAAAAGATGCAGCACTTTTGCAAGGGAAGTTGCCTGATAAACGTTCCAATAACACGTACATTTTGTTCCATGGTGCAGAGGAATATGAGCGTATTGCGCCTATCGTGCGTGATGCATACGATCGAATGGGTGTTGCTCATCGCGAGTGGTCGTACCAAGATCGTAAGGGTATGATTATCGAGCAGTCTCTAAGTGCAGCGATCCTTAAGACGATGGATTTCGACCCAATGTCGCTTGAAGCCATTAAGAACGCGGGCTTCCGTATTTTGCCTCGTTTCTCTGATCGTGTAGTACCATTTGATGGAGTTAGAACAGATGCGCAGCTCGCACGTCTGAAGGAATATGGTGTTACAAGATTGTTGTTTGACGGTGATCAAGCAAAGGGAACAGCTAATCAATCAGATTTACAAAGTTTGGACAGCTTTGGTGCGTTATTAAATAAATATGATATTGGCTTAACAACAATCGAAAATTTAAAAGAACCTCAAAAAGGTATAAATAAATTAGCTTATTTGACTAATTATAATGTAGCAAGGCTATATTCCCTTTCAGCAGAAGATAGCGAGAAGATGACACAAGCAGGTATTGCTGATCGTTTCTTATTAGCTGCGAAGGATCGGAATATCCGGATGTTTTTCTTAAATACTCAATTACTTGCGAGTACAGATACAGGACTGTTAACTAACTCCATTGAAAAGCTTGCTTTTGCTATGGGTGGGGAAAACGGAGTTGTATCTAAGCTTACTGAAGGTGGCTTCCCTTCTGGTGAAGTTAAGCCGTTTGTATCCGAAAATGCTTCTTGGGAAAAGCCGCTTCGCGGTATTGTAGCACTTGGTGCTATCGCACTTATTACATTGCTCGTAGCGGCATTTATACCGCATGTAGCTCTACTAGTGTTTGCAATTGGACTAGTCGGTTCTGCCGGCTTGTATGTGCTTAACAGTTCACTCATGGAGCAGGCGCTAGCACTTGGTGCTGCTGTGAGTGCCCCAACTTTAGGGATTATTTGGGTCATGAATCGCATTTACTCCCGAACGATTGGGGAACGCCGTATGGTTGGCGGCGACCAGTGGAATGTTGGCGGTGCTACACTTGAGCAAGAAGGCAGCACACAGTGGATATTCCCGAATGTATCTATCGGACGTCGTATCGGTATTACACTTAACTGGTTTATTGTAGCAACTTGTATTACTTTTATAGCCGTACCTCTTGTATTTGGCTTGCTAAACAATATTACGTATAGCCTTGTATTAGAACAATTCCGCGGAGTAAGCGTGCTTCATCTTGCACCAATTTTACTTGTCGCGATCTATGTATTCCTTTATGAGGGCAGCGATGGTCGTGGTGTTATTGGAAGAGCTATCAGGCTTTTGAAGCAGCCAATTACACTGCTATGGGTTCTAGCAGTAGCGGTACTGGGAGCAGTTGGGTACTATTACTTGTCCCGTACAGGCAACACTGGGCAAGTATCAGGGATTGAGCTTCTTATTCGAAACTGGCTGGAATCGACGGTTGGTGTTCGTCCGCGCTTTAAAGAATTTATGTTAGGACATCCACCGCTTATACTTGGCTTGTTCCTTGCGATTCGTTATCGCGCAGCGTGGGTACTCATTATCGTTGGTACTCTCGGACAATTGACTATGGTAAGTACATTCACGCATATTCATACTCCGCTTTACATTTCTATTATCCGTGTGCTGCTGGGTCTTGGCATAGGACTTGTTATCGGAGCAATCTTCATTGGTGCTTGGATTGTGTTGGAAGGAGCTTGGCGTAAATGGGTTTTACCGAACATAAGGAAATATTCCGCTTAGCGATTTCTGGCTACTACGGCTTTCGAAATAGCGGCGATGAAGCGGTACTGCGTTCAATATTGCTCGCTCTTGAAGATGAGGGAGCTTCGCAAGGTGTGAAAATTCAGCCGATTGTTTTGAGTGCTGATCCTGCTTGGACAACTTCGATGTACAGCGTAGAATCGGTACATCGGATGCGTCCTGCTGAGGTGCTTCGAGCACTGCGAGGCAGCGATGGATTGATCAGCGGCGGTGGAAGCCTGCTGCAAGATGCAACGAGTGCAAAGACGATTCCGTATTATACGGGAGTTATGAAGCTGGCCCAATTGCTCGGCAAGCCAACCTTCGCTTATTCGCAAGGCATCGGTCCAGTTAATCGTCGCTTCATGGACCCTTTGATCCGTGGCGTGATGCGCGGGAGCAAATATGT
Source organism: Paenibacillus sp. L3-i20 (assembly GCF_022180385.2). GTDB lineage: Bacteria > Bacillota > Bacilli > Paenibacillales > Paenibacillaceae > Pristimantibacillus. Next base: position 1,397,992 of record NZ_BQME02000001.1, on the reverse strand, counting down.
GTCTGTGCGTGATGCGGAATCCGCCGCCCTTCTTGGGCGGATGGGCGTGGATGCGAACCGGATCGATATCGTTCCCGATCCGGTTATGGGCCTGCCGCTGCCAGATGAAATGGCAGCTAATGTGCGAAGCGGCGAGCTAGGCGCCGCCGCTTCTGTCAGCGCTGGTCATACGCCGCCGATTGTCGGCGTATCACTGCGCAGCTGGCGCGCGGACGGCGCCGATATGGCGCGCGCCGCAGAGGCGCTAGTCGCGCTGTCGAAGCGCAGGCCGGTTCGGCTGCGCTTCCTGCCGTTCCACACGCCCTCCGACCGAGTAACGTCGGAGGCAGTGATGGAACGGCTAAGCGGCAAACTCGGCGTAGGAAGTTCCGCCGAGCTTGCCGCCCCTGGCGATGACCCGCAGCGCATGCTGCTTGAGGTCAGCCAGTGTGATGCTTTGTTCGGCATGCGCCTTCACGCGCTCATCTATGCAGCCAATCGCCATGTACCTATGCTCGGCTTGTCTTACGACCCCAAAATCGATCAATTTCTCAATCGATTAGGAATGAAGGCAATCGGCTCGACAGAGGTGCTGGATGCGGAAGCTTTCGCAGATGCAGCCTGCGCTTTGCTCGACTCACCTGATGTTTGGCGAGCACAGCATTGTGAAGTAATTGATCAATTAAAAGGGCAAGCCAAAAAACCTGCGCAACAAATTATACAATTGTTGCGTCAATATAAGTCGAGGTGATTTCCTCATGTCGAAACAACTACCAACCGTGCCGATCTTTGGCATACCGTTCTCGAAACTAGGCATGGACGAGACGGTAACATATATTACAACGGCTATTGAGGAAGGGCGTCAAACGCATGTCATAACGGCTAATCCGATTATGGTAATGGCGGCTTTGAACAACCCTGAATTTGCTAACGTTATGAATAAAGCTGATATCATCGTACCGGATGGTGCGGGAGTCGTATGGGCTGCTAATTATGTAGGGGAACCCGTGTCAGAGCGTGTCGCTGGCTTTGATCTCATGCACCGACTAATGGAGCAAGGGGAGAAGCATAAGTGGACGGCATATCTGCTTGGTACTTCTCAAGAGATTATCGAAGCAGCAGCCGAGAAACTGCAACTTCAATATCCGCAGGTTCGAATTGTAGGCTACCGAAACGGATTTTTTGGACCTGATGAAGATGCTGTGATCGTCGATGAAATTAGTAAGCTTCGTCCCAATCTTTTGTTCATTGCTCGCGGAATGGAGAAGGAAGGTTGGACAATCCAATATAAGGAACGTCTTGGCGCATCCTTTATGATGGGTGTGGGGGGAAGCTTTGATATTGTTTCTGGTCAGTTAAAGCGCGCTCCTGTTGTGTTCCAGAAACTTCGTATCGAATGGCTGTATCGTCTGCTTCAGGAACCAAAACGGTACAAAAGAATGCTTGATTTGCCGAAATTCGTAGTGAAAGTGGTTCGTAACAAAGAAAACGTGACAAAAACTCGTCCTTTAGCGTAAAAATGTCGATTTTTTCAAGGAAAATGGATGAAAACGGGGTTGGTGTTTCTTTTTCGATCGGAGTATAATTCACTTCGGTAGCTAACGGAATGAGCAATGCGTGATTTTCAAAATATAAGGGTATATAAGTCTAAGGGCTTATAGGTGCTTATATTTCATCGCGAAACGTACGTTGGGCCCCCGAAGATGCCGGGATTCATCCGTTTACACTAGATCGCATAAGCAAACGTTTCGATGTGAAATATAAGCAGAGTATAGCTCTAATGTAATGACTGCTTGTGTTTTCAGAAAAGGAGAGTAGTACGCATGCCAATAGTTTTATTGTATGCCATTGGATTTATAATCGCTCTTGTATTAGCACTTTTAATGACACCACTTGTGAGGAAATTTGCTTTCAAGGTTGGTGCAATAGATAAACCGAACCACCGGAAGGTACATACGCGTATAATGCCGCGTCTCGGAGGTCTTGCTATTTATATCGCATTTGTAGGGGCATTTTTGTTGGTTTCGCCATTCATTCCGGATGGACTGTTGCGTCCAAGAGATGTCAATATGATCAACGCTCTACTTGTCGGCGGTACAATAATTATTATTATCGGTGCACTTGACGACCGTTTCGAGTTGTCTGCGAAGATTAAGCTTTTAGGTCAAATTGCTGCGGCTTGCGTAGTCGTTTTCGGTTTCGAAGTGCGAATTGATTTGGTCAATATCCCATTTGGTGAGACGATGCAGCCGATTGCAAGCTGGATCGGTATTCCAATCACGATTTTGTGGATTGTAGGCGTGACAAATGCAATTAATCTTATTGATGGTTTAGATGGATTGGCAGCAGGTGTGTCCGGCATTGCAATCTCAACGATCGTTGTAATGGCATCACTTATGGGCTTCCAGCCAGTTATTCTACTCGGTACATTGCTGCTCGGCGGTATTGTAGGTTTCCTTGTGTTTAACTTTCATCCGGCCAAGATCTTTATGGGCGATTCAGGCTCCTTATTCCTTGGCTTTAGCTTAGCAACATTGTCTATGCTTGGTTTCAAGCAAGTGACGTTAGTATCATTCGTAATACCTTTGTTGATTATCGGTGTGCCGCTTTCTGATACATTCTTTGCAATCGTGCGTCGGTGGGTCAATAAAAAACCAATCTTCGCACCGGACAAAGATCATCTGCATCACCGTCTGCAAGATTTAGGCTACAGCCACCGTCGTACAGTTTTAATTATTTGGGGCGTAGCAGCAATATTCGGCGTGTTAGCTATTATTCAATCAGCTGTTGTGCAATCGAGCGCAGCCAATTGGATTACCTTTGGTGTAATCTGTCTGCTCCTATTCTTCCTGCAAATTGGAGCTGAACTGATCGGCATCGTCGATAAGACGCGCCGCCCACTCATTAATTTCTTAGCGAGACTTGCGAAAGTAGATACACAACAGTCACGCGGCAAGTAACGGACTTATTTTACAAAGAGGCCCTGTATCCATTATGGATGCGGGGCTTTTATTCGTTCTGCAATTTTCCAATCCTACTAAACTTATCCCATCTAATGACCGATAAATAGATATAGATTACTCTAGTTCAGATGTCTTAATAGCTTGTTCGTGCAAGCGAGAAGAGAAAGACGCGCAAGGAGGAGTGTATATTTTTAAGAAACAATCCAAGAAGCAAGTAGGAACCTACCTTCATGATCAAAGAATTAATCAATATCAGTCATCCAAACAAAAAGGAGATCATACTTTGAAGAAGCTCATTTCGACAATACTTTCGATTGCACTAATTGTCACAATGTTACCGCTAACCGCTGGTACACAAGTTGCTAAGGCAGCCTCACAATTTTTTACGTTCGCAGATTTTAGTACAGTAGCGACATCCCCAACAACTGTTAACTCCAACAGAGTGAACTTGGCTGGTACGTTCTCAGATGTGTCAGCACAATCGATCACGTATTCCGTTCAACGTATGGTGAATGGCAAGCCAGTAGGCGAGCCTTCGAATGGAAGCGCGGCACCATTAGTGACAAGCAACAATTTTTTATTTACTTCTATTGAACTTTTTGAAGGTTTGAATGAAATTACAGTAAGCGGTATTAGCAACAATAATAGCGGTATCGTTAAAGCAACTAGTTATGTTGCATTCAACAATGTACCAGTTATTACGGATATTGAGCTTGCTGGTGGAATTAAGTTGCGTGAAGGGATTGAAGAAGTGGTTTCTATCCAGAAACCGACTATTTTAATTAAAGCTGCGAATGCAACTGAAGTATCGATTAATGGTTCGATTGCTTTTAACGGAGCTGGTGGAACATACATCCACTCAGGCCTTTCCTTGGCGATCGGATTGAATACGATTGATATCGTAGCAAGGAACGCGGGCAAATCCTATACGGTTACTCGCAAAATTATTTATTTCCCGAGCAATGCAGCGACTGCACACAATGTAACGGCTGTAGGACCTGCGCCTGCGAATAATGCCATTCAACTGGATACAAGAGGTATCATTGAACCATTTTCTAATCACACATTAAAAGGTAAGTTGGTCGTACGTTTGCCTAATGCTGGTGAAGTAGATGGAGTACCGCAAATATCGCTAGAGTTTAATAAAGATTCGGGAACTACTCCCGTTGTTATACCGGCTAACCAGGTTACAGTCACTCAAGTAAGACAGACTGCTACATTCAGAGAGTATTCTTTTTCGACGACAAGTACGGTTTCGACCACTGGCAACGGTCTTTATTCACTTAAAGTTAATACGAATTACTTAGGGCAAAATTATAGTCCTCTTATTCCATTTACAGTACGAGACAGTAACTCCCCTTACATTAGTGATGTTCGTCAAATGTATAGTGTTCTAGGCGGGGAAGGGGCTCCTGACTCATTAGTTACGTATGCATCAGATACAAAATTCTCTAATAATTCCACAGTTTATCAAATGCCGTTTTGGCTTGTACTTGATGCTAACAATTTTAATTTAGACGCTGGTGGTACGACGAAAATATCCGCTCGTTTGAACAATGTGCCGATTACAGGCTCCTCATTCAAATATACGCCATTTACAACGATGGCGGGCAGCATTAAGCGCCAAGTGTATCGAATTGAGGCATTGCCAGAAGGAGAAATTACATTAGAGTTCACGGTTAAAGTGGGTACTAATGAATTTACGGAAACGCGAACATTCATCAATTCACCAATCTCATCAATTCAATTATCCAATGTGTACGATGGACAAATCTTCTACAATGATGGAAGTCCTCTTACTCAACTTAATGGTAGGCTTGTAAACTTTAACTTGCCCAATGATTTGAATTCTCTTGAGTTTACGATGAATGGGCGTACAGTTAAGATGGGATTGACTGCTACGACAGGCGTGCCTACGCTCGGTCAAATAAATACAATTACAGGTGAGTTCGTCTATGCATTGCCTGGGCAACTAACGTTTGGTTCAAACGAAATTGGTATATCTGGTAGGGCGAACGGTATTCAGGTCTCTTCTAGACTTATGTTGTATTACTTCTCAAAGACACAACCTGCAATTACATTGATTGAGCCCGTGCCGTATCTGAAGGATCCTCGTTATGATTCTTTAAATGAAAGATTTATGACGGATAGTGTGTCAAAGAAGTTTAAACAAATTACACCTACTAGCTATACGACAACAGAAAAGAAAGTAGACTTAATTTTTACTGCATCAAACTTGCAAAACTTATTAATTAAAATAGACGGCAAAGATTTGTTGGCAACGTCAGTGGATAACAACAATAATATTATCCTTACTCCAGATCAGCAAAATGTTCTCTACGCTGAAAGAAATGATGGAGCTAACAAAGAGTATAAGCTGCGCCTCTTTGGATTGAACCTGCCTGAATCTGGTCCAATGAGTGTTACGATTTCCGCTAAGGTGGGATCAGAAAGCTTCACTCAAACCGTTACGATTTCCAGAGAAATAGCGCCTTTTCAGATCTTATCGCCAATGCTGCCACAGGAGAAAGTAGTTAACCAAAACTTCCTCAATGTAAGTATTCGAGCTGAAGGCGCGGATCGCATTCTAATAGGTAAAACTGAGATGGTTAAAAAAGCGTCCGAAGACCTGTTCCGCTATCAAGTGAAGAACTTGAAGGCAGGGAACAACACAATTAAATTTACGGTTTATAGAGGTACAGAAAAGTTAGATGGTCAGTTCTCTGTAAACTATGCTGCCGACAACACGGTAGGCGCGCAGTACAAAACACTACTATCAGGTTCAGGTAAAATATCTGCCTTCAAAGGTGAAATAGCAATGGCCTTCCCGAAAAACACATTCCTTCGTCAAGCAAATATTAATCCGGGACAGCCAATTGAGAACCCTGATTTATTTGATTCACAGGAAATTTTGTTCGGAATTGCAGATCGTAAAGACGGCAGAAGTGTAAAAATATATAACGATGTTTCTGATAACCAAGCTGGTGTTGCACAAGATGGTACATTCAAGACAGTAAGCTACGATGAAATTGGTGCAGCTGTTATTACACCACTCCTGCACTTTGGATATGCTTCCAATCTGTTCTGGGTTGATCCAGGCTACAAAACAGGTACTTATATGGAAGGATATCAATTTAAGAAGGGCTCACATCCTTACGAAACCGGCAATCACTTCTTTTCAAGATCGCTTGATAAGTGGTTGGAGCCTTCTAATAAAGGAACGATAACGTTGAAATATGACGCTTCTATCCGTGACATTATGTCCAACACGCTTAGCATTTGGCGTTACTATAATGGTATTTGGACTAATGTAGGTGGAGTTATCAATACACAAAAAAATACGATCACAGCTCCAATTGATGGATTTGGTTTCTATGCAGTCAAGATGATGAGATTCAGCTACCCTGATGTCATTGGGCATGCCTATGCGCGTAACTCGATAGAGCTCATGTACGCTAGAGGAATGATGAGCAATAAGGATTTCAATGAATTTGGCGTGTATGACAACATTACACGTGGAGAGTTTGCACAACTGCTAGTTAAGATGTTCCAAATTCCACTTGATTACGATAACAATATGACCTTTACAGATGTACCGCCGATCCCTGGTTTAAGTAATCTATGGGATTATCGTTATATTGAAACAGCAGCAAGAAAAGGGATAATTCGTGGAAGCGGGGCACAAGTGTTTTTGCCAAACGAGAATCTGACTCGTGAAGAAGCGGCTGTTATGATCGCTAGAGCGGGCGAGCTATTAAAAAATTCAGGCGATAATTTCGAAAAGGATAGAGCAACTTTGCAGAAAAAGTTTACCGATGCTAACGTCATGGAAAACTATTCGCTTGCTTCTATAATAGCTATTACAAATGCAAAATTCATAGAAGGCTTGCCCAATACACAACTTGAAGGGAAGCCGACGTTCAGATTTGATCCGAAGTCTCCGCTAAAGCGTGCGGATGCGGCTATTATCGCAGAACGTGTAATGCGTAAGAAGAAGTTTATCTAGCTGGTCGTTCCGTTTTAATGAGGAGCTGCTTAATGCGGCTCCTTTTCATTCATTCATTAATAGGTGTAACATTATCCATGGAAAATGTTTAGCATCGACTTCACGTATAAATACAGGATATACTTAGAAAGTTCCAGTGAAAATCGAGGAATTAAAAAATCCTCAGAAACTTTTTCGAAACATAACGCAACTTTTCTCTCCAACATACGTTTAAATACATGACGTTATCAACAAGCGGGCATTACATTACCGAAAAACATGGAAAAAGAGAAGCGAATGGAATGAATTCTCAACTTCCTCTTTACGGTAAGGGTAGCCCATTGTATAATGTTATAGTGATGCAGCTAATCTAGCATCTATTCTTTCATGGTTTACAAGTTTCTACTACATGAGATTACATAGGGTTGATCATGTGTGTAGACATCATTTATACAAATTACTGCTCTACTCTGGGAAGGGGGTGAATCGGCTATGAGGGAAACGAGCTATTTATTATCCAAACAAAACTCTCAACAACCGAAGCAATTTAGAGGAGGAGAAAAAAAGGTTATGAAGAAAAGTTTATCCTTGTTAGTTGCGATTGCAATGGTATTTTCCATGTTCGCAACTGTTGTATCTGCAGCAGAAGAAACAAAATCTGCTGGTGAATTCCTGAAAGAACTAGGTGTTATCAAAGGTAATGCAGAGGGCGATCTTAAAGAAGATCAAACTTGGAAACGTCAAGATATCATCGTTCTATTGTCCCGTCTTCTTGGTAAAGAAGAAGTTGCAAAAGCAACTAAAAAATCCCACACTTTCACTGACGTAACTGACAAAGGTTACGACGGTTACATCTCTTGGGCAGTTGAAAACAAACTGACTGAGGGTAAAGGCAACAACAAGTTCGGTTTCGGAAGCGAACTTAAGAACCAAGAGTTCTTCGCATTCGTAATTCGCGCTTTCGGTGCAGAAGTAGCTTATGCTGACATTCCTGCAGCTGCAATCAAATACGGTTTTGCAACTGACAAAACTGACATGGCTGGTATTCCACTTCGTGGCGCTACTTACGATGTAATCGTAACAGCACTTAACACTGAAGTTCCAGGCAAAGGTCAAACTCTAGGTGAGGTTCTTGGCCTTATCGTTTCAAAAGAAGTTACAGCTTCTGTAACTCAAACTGGTGTTAAACAAGCAACAGTACAATTCAACAAAGCTGTTGACACTACAAAAGTTAAGTTCGTAGTTAAAAACGGTATTGCTACTCGTGATGTAGTGAAAACTACTTTCGCTGAAGACAAGAAATCCGTTGTTTTGGATCTTGCTTCCAAATTGTTGAAAGGTGATTCCACTGTTACTGTTACAGGCGCTAACGAAAAAGAAATCGTTGCTAAGTTTGAAACAGCTGATGAGAAAATCACTGAAATTCAATTCACTAACGATAAAGTAGCACTAGTTGCTGGTAACGACTACAAAAAAGTAGCAGTTGGTTACAAAGTTGTTAACCAATTCAACGAAAATGTAACAAAAACTGCTGGTGGAAGCCTTTCTTTCCAAGTAGGTAAAGCTGGTACTACTGCTTCTCATTCTGCAAAAGATGGTATTGTTACATTGACTAGCACTGGAACTTTTGTTCTTGGTGAGTCTGTATATGTAAGTGCAATTCTAAACCTTAACACTTATGGCGTAACTGCAACAAAAACATTTACTGTTGGTCCAGAAGCTATGGTTGACAGCGTAGATGTATTGTCTGTATACCATGCTACTAACAAAGAATTGATGACTAACTCTGCATTTGCTGATTTCTACCTTCTTGTAGATGCTAAAGATCAATACGGCAATGCTGTAACGCTTGCACAATTCAAAGCTGGTGTATTTGCAGTAGCTAACAACGCATCTTTGTTCACAGTTAACAAAGATCACGCAGTATCTGGTGTAGGTCCGAATAACGACAAAATCGGTATTCCACTTACAGCACCTGCAACTGGCGTTCTAACTTTCGATGGAACAAACACTGTACGTGTAACGACGTTGTTTGGTCAAAAGTCTGATTCCCTTGATGTAGTAGTTAAGAAAGCATCTGTTCTTACTAACTTCACTTTGGAGCAACCAGAAGCAGTTTCCATTAACAAAACTGTAAAAATTCCTTTCACAGCACTTGACCAAAACGGTAATGCAGTGAAAAAATATAGCGAAATCAATGGTAAAATCACATTGTACGCTAGCAATGGTAACGATAAAATTTCTTTGAAACAAAACTACAGCACTAAAGAAGCTTACATCGAGTGGGTTGCTCCATCTGTTGAAGGTGCAAACTTCGTTGGCGCTACTGTTGTTGGTACTCCAAACAACTCCCAACTACAAATCAATGTTGTTGCAGCTGGTAACCCAGAAGCAGTAGTTGGTCTAAAAGATATCGGTACTAACGTTCACGTTGGTGGAACTGTTAAGATCGAAGCAAAACATATCATTGTTAAAGATCAATTTGGTCGCGACGTGAAACTTAATGACGTTATTTCTACTCACAAAGTTGTAATTTCTGCTGCTGACGGTACTGCTAACGTACTTGGTGGTTTTGGCGAAATTACTACTAAAGACGGCTTTATTACTTTGACTGGAACTGCAAAAGGTAATGAGCGTATCAAGCTTTCATTGGTTAAGCTTGCAGCTGGTACTGTTGCAGAAGCTGTAATCTCTGAATACGATGGTCATGTAATTGCTGTAATCGACAATGATTCTATCGAATCATATGAAGTTACAACATCTGCAAAAATCAGCAAACAAACTGCTGATAGCCATAACGTTGCTGTTGAAGTTAAAGGTAAACGTACAGATGGATCAACTGTTACACTTCCTACAAGTGCGTACACTGTAACTCCAGCTACTGCTGGTTTGAAATATGACGGTGCTAAACTTAATGCTGGAGATGTAGTTGTTGGCAACGACGGTACTGCAAAAGCTAAGTATGTTGTATTTGTTACAGCTACTTCAACATCATTGGAAAAAGAAATCATTGTTACAAATGAAGCTCTAATTCCTACTACAATCGAACAACAAAACTACAGCGAAAATGGTACAGTTGTACTTACTGCTGAAGATCTAGTTGTTAAAGGCGACAAAGCTAAAGTTAATGTTGCAACTGTATTTAATACACTAAAAATCAAAGATCAGTTCGGAGTTGAAATGAACTCAGTTACTGCTGGCGAATTTACAGCTAGTATCTCTGATCTTGACGATGTAGCAAAAGGTACTGGTTCACTTCTTCTAGAAGTTGTTAACCAAGGTGGAGTTGTTGGATCCGCTGCAGTTAATAACATTGAAGCTGGTGACAGCTACTCTGTTACATTTACTTCTAAACTAAGTGGTAAACCATACAAAGTTAAAGTAGTTGCTACTTCATAGTAGTTAATTACAACTTGGTTTCCAAAAAAGAGCCTTCCGATTATTTCGGAAGGCTCTTTTTCTTTTATGTTGCTAATGATAATTACTATTGTATGAAACAATTTTTTTCTAAAAAAATGAAACAAATCTCTCTAATATACGTCTATTTATGTAAGGACTAAATACTAAGGAGAAATGTGCGATGAAAAAAGTAATATTATTCTCAGCTTCTGTTCTTGTTGCTACTAGCTTAGCAGTATCAACAGTACAAGTACCCGTAACTTTTGCTGCAGCTAAACCAAAACCGACCAACACAGCTAAACCAGCTGGCTTGGTACCATTTAAGGGCGCAGACTTTAAGAAGTTTATGATTTCATCAAAAAGTTATATCCAAATTAAAGACATTTACTTTTTGTACGGCGGTAAAGAGAAGCAAGTATTTTATACACTATCTGTATATAATGGTGATAATTCAACTATCGACTTTATGGATTATTGGGTGGAATTGCAATCTACTGCGGGCGCAACCTATACAACTAAACCTCATGCGAGTAATAGTAAATCGGGTAAAGTACCTTCAAAAACAAAAAAAGACTTTGTTTTCTACTCACAGGTTGATTCAACAGTGAATTATAATAATTTAATTTTTAATGTTGTAAAATGGGATTTTTCACTCCCGAACTATACCAAAAAAATTGGTAAAGCTAATGTAACGTCTGCATATAAAAATGCAGTCCCTGCAAATGCATACTCTATTAGTGCGGATGATAATAGTAAAGTTAAAACATCACTTAACGCAGGAACTGTATTTACAATGGGTGCAACTAGTCAAATTCAAGTTGATCTGAACATGGAGAATATAGGTTCATTTGAATACAAGCTTCCTAACTATCAGTTTTACATACGGACAAAGTCAGGCTTAGTTTTAAAGATGGCGTCAGAACCAATTGATACAGAATCAATTGCAGTTGGAGAAAAAGTGAAATATACATTAAGAACTTCTGCTAAAAAAGGTATAAACTTAACTGGGGCTCAAATTTTAGTCACAGATTTAGATGCTGAAGCTAAAATTGAAACGCCAAGATCTATTTTTGAAATAGGTTGGGGTAAGGACAATAAGATATTGGTAGGAGAAAACAAAACGGCCTCGATCTCCATTGCAGGAAATAATGTAAACTCTTCAATTGTTAATGTATATGCAGATCAAAACGGTACACAGAATGAAATCATACTAACAACAAAATGGTTGAATAAAGGTGCAGAAGCAGTTATATTGCCAAAATATAAATACGAAATATTAGCTTCCAATGGTGTTAAATACCCGGTTACACTTAGTGAAGCAGAGGGTGATCAAACACTAGTTCCAGGTGTGGAGAAGGAAGTAATGTTTCAGGCGGTTCTACCTGTAACTCTTAGTGATGGATTAACTTTGGTGGTTAAACAGCCAAAAGATGAAAAAAATAAACTAGAGTATGTATCAGCAGCGTTTAAACTATCTAAAATACAAGAACTTAAGGGAGTATCTACTAAAACGTACACAAGTACAAAGGGACTCTACGAGATCAAAATTAAACAGGCTGAACGACTTCCATGGGGCAGTCAAGATATTATTAACTTGTTTATAGATATTGAGAATAAAGGTAAAAAGTCACAAGCTATTCCTGACATAGCTGCAATATTGCGCTTAAATGGCTTGTTAGTTAAGGAAGATAAGACTAGTCTAATTAAATTAGACAGCGCAGGAATCATCGAACCAGGACAATCAACTCGTTACGTCCTTACAACAAAAGTTCCATATATGTTCGACTTTAATGAAATTACTTTAAGCTTATCGGATAAAATTAATGAAAAAAGCAAACAAACGATAGGATTATTTAAATTAGATGAAATTAACAAATCACCAGAACTTAGCTATGGAAGCACGTATAAAATTGATTCTGTCGGAAGGCGTGCGACAGTAGAGTTTTTAAATACGTTCTTATTCACTGGAAAAGACAGGGATATGTTATATGCTGAGTTTAAGTATACGAATAAGGAAAGCAGACAAGCTAAACTACCTGTCCTTAAAGCATACTTTAAAACAAGTGATGGACAATTTATTGAAGCTAACCTACCGCTTATCAAAACAAGCGTGAAGCCGGATGGTACTGCAATTATGACTGCAACTGCACCAGTACCAAAAACTTTCAATAAAGATGAATCAGTGCAATTAATTATTGGAGAAGCGTTAAATGGTGCTGTTTATAGTGGACAAGATGGAATAAGTGATAGCTATATTTCTGCGCAAGCGTTCAAGTTGCCGAAGATGCAACAAGATCATGAAATTTCATTAACTAATCTAAAATTAGAGCCTTATACTTTCACATTAGATAAATTAAATACGATGCTAAATGACGTATCCAATGTGAAGTTAGAGATGGATTACACGTTGTTAAAACCTTCTATTTATGATGTTGTTGAAAAGGAGACTAAGCTGTATTTCGAAATTAGTAATGGAAAACATTCATATGGTACTTCTGTGAAAGTTGAGCCTGTCGAAGGCGAAGGATTACAAGCAGGAGAAAAGAAAAAAATTATAGTACCAATTCAAGGAAATCAGCTAGGGGATTTCGTGTACAATGGATATATCATTAATATCTATGAAGATATTGATGGGTATAAGCGTTTGCTAGGAACGAAGAAATTCGGATCGTTCCAAGTCATGTCGCCTACCCCAGCGGCAAAATGATTTAAGTGAAAGGGTAGATCCCCCCCTCAAAATCTAGTATTCTATGAATTAGCAATCTTTTTAAGCAATGATTTGATAGGGGAGAACGAATGAAAAACAAATTTTTGAAACTAGCAGTGGTGGTTGCTGTCGTTGGCGCAGGTGTATGGGGCAGTACATTATGGACTTCAAACGCCAATAGTGGTGCTACTCACACGGCAGGAACGATAGAAGACCCAGTAGTAACGAAGAGCTATGTAGATGAGCAGATTGCTAAGTTAAGTGCAGGGGGCTCATCTGGCGGCACTACAGGTGGTACTAATGGTTCCGATGCAGGAACGAGTACGAAGCTAGAAGTTGTTGAAGTTCCTGTCGGAAAGACGTTGATGGCAGCAGCAGGCTCGGAAGTTGTTGTTCGTGTTGGCAAGGCCGTTGCATTCAGCTCAGACACTAACGGAATTTCAGATCTTACTGATGGCATTGATATTAAGAACGGCAAGAATGTACCAACTAACCATTTAATATGGTTCCCTCGTGATGGTCGTGGCATTAAAGGACACTCGGATGAGAGTATTCCTCTCACACTGTTAGTGAAGGGCAATTACACAATAAAGTAATTATTATTTCAAGCTGTCACAGTTCTCCAAGAGCTGTGACAGCTTGATTCCGTTATGGGCAAGCATTAATGATCAGGTTGGGACTTGTGCTATATTTTTCTCCAAATGACAATAGATTATACGCTTGAGTCCGATGATGTGAGCACACACTACGGTTGTGTACTTATCTTCCTCGGAGGTGTTTATAATGAGTCGATCTAATAAAATTGTGGTCCCAAACAGTAAGGCCGCATTAAATCAATTAAAGTATGAAATTGCTGCTGAGTTTGGGTTAATGTCCGGTGGGTTTACTGGAGCTGGAGAAGATACTGAATTTGCTGGAGAGCTTGGATCCGTAAGTGGTGGCGGAGGTCAAAAAGTTCATTGGTCCGAAATTTCAACACGCCAGGCAGGGTCCGTTGGAGGAGAGATAACTCGTCGTCTTATTGCTCAAGCAGAGCAAGTGATTGGTGGAGGCTTTACACTTTAATTGGCAGGTACAGAGTCCATTGACACCATGCGACATTTTCGGTAATATAATTTTTTAGAAGAACAGTTGTCAAACAACCTTTTCCTTCGCGGAAAAGGTTCGTTTTTTTGTGTAGAAAGTTCGCATTTATTGAATACTATTAGTTGTAGGAGGTTGATACGGATGTCGGTAAAAGGACGCCACTTATTCACATCGGAATCAGTTACGGAAGGTCACCCGGATAAAATATGCGATCAGATTTCTGATGCAGTTCTGGATGCATTCTTAGAAGCAGACCCTAATGCTCGCGTAGCTTGCGAAGTTTCAGTAGCAACAGGCCTTGTGCTTGTTATTGGTGAGATTAGCAGCCAAGCGGATTTCATTGATATTTCGTCGATTGCTCGTCGCACAATCAAGGAAATTGGTTACACGCGCGCGAAGTATGGTTTCGACTCAAGCACATGTGCAGTACTAACATCACTTAATGAGCAATCTGCAGATATCGCACAAGGCGTTAATGCAGCACTTGAAACTCGTGATGGCAAGGACATGAAGCAAGAAAACGAAGATATCGGTGCAGGTGATCAAGGTCTAATGTTCGGTTTCGCAACTAACGAAACGCCTGAACTTATGCCTCTTCCAATCGCGTTGTCACACCGCATTGCTCGCCGTTTGGCAGAAGTGCGTAAGAATGGTACGCTTAACTACCTTCGTCCTGATGGAAAAACTCAAGTTACGATTGAATACGTGGACGGCAAGCCTGTTCGCGTAGATACAATCGTAGTATCAACACAACATGCTGAAGAAGTATCTTTGGAGCAAATCCAACAAGATATTATGGAGCATGTTATTAAACCAGTTGTTCCTGTTGAATGGCTTGATGAAGCAACAAAATACTTCATTAACCCAACTGGTCGTTTCGTAATTGGCGGACCACAAGGTGACGCTGGACTAACTGGTCGTAAAATCATCGTTGACACATACGGCGGTTACGCTCGTCATGGCGGCGGTGCATTCTCCGGCAAGGATCCTACAAAAGTTGACCGTTCCGCTGCTTATGCGGCTCGTTATGTAGCGAAAAACATCGTTGCAGCAGGTCTTGCTGACAAATGTGAAATCCAATTGGCATATGCGATTGGTGTTGCAAAGCCAGTTTCCATTAACGTGGATACGTATGGCACAGGTAAGATTTCCGAAGAAACGCTTGTTGAACTAATCGTTAACAACTTCGATCTTCGTCCTGCTGGCATTATTAAGATGCTTGATCTTCGTCGCCCGATCTACGCACAGACTGCTGCATACGGTCACTTTGGCCGTACAGACATCGATCTTCCGTGGGAGCGCGTTGACAAGGCTGATCTATTAAAAGCAGGCGCAGGTCTGTAAGATTTTTCACAATCACACTCTTTAAATGCAACCTAAACATCGATTTGACCGTCATTTCTAATGATGGTCGAGTCGATGTTTTTTTGTTGATATCGTACTTAAAATATAAAAAAGTAACATAACCTAAAATTTTCATGCTTAAAAGCCGAAAAATAAGGTACAAGTGTATTATTTTGAGGAGTGAATGAAATGTATCGTACTCGCAAGCTATCCTTATTCATTGCTATTGTCATGATTCTTCAACTTAGCTTGCCCGGTTGGTCTGATTCCATGAGCGTATCCGCTGCTCCAGCTGGTCCTGTTGGTATTAGCTTCTACCCTGCGGATAATTTGACTAATGTTCCGCTTGGGGCAAATTTAAAAATAACGTTTGATGAAAATGTGAAGTTAGGCCCATCTACCGCCAATATATATATTTACAAAACGGCAAATAATGAACTTATCGAAACAATCGGGGTTACTAGCGGAAGAGTATCCATTTCAGGCGGCCGTGATGTTTATATTGATCCTGTGCTTAGTGCATCATCAGGCAAGTTTGCGCTGGATACGGACTATCATGTCTTGATGGATGCTAGCGCCTTTTTAAATACGTCTAATGAGGCGAACTACTCGGGCATTAATAATGCAACAACTTGGAACTTCCGCACAGTTGCAGTCGAAGACGCAATAAAGCCTCTACATACAAACCGGACTCCCGAAGGCGGAGCTCATTCGATTACAAGTGCCATAACGATAACATTTAATGAAATCGTGTATGCTGCGGGCGGTTTTATCACCTTGTCATCTGATGATGATACTCGTAATATCCCGGTTACTTCCAGTAACGTTACTGGAAGCGGTACGAGAAAAATTACTATTCGACCTGAGGGTTCTCTACTGCCTACAATGACTTACAAGGTCACCATTGCCAATGACAACTTTCAAGACTCATCAGGCAATGGTTTTGATTCAATCTCATGGAGCTTTAAAACAACAACTGCGCCTATAAATTTGGCTGATTCTGTACCCTTTGTTCCTGCTGATAACGCGACTCTGGTACCAATTGATTCTAATTTGCTTCTAAAACTTGATCAACAAGTACAAGCAAATGCCAATAAGTATGTAGAAATTAGACGAGTAAGCGACAATGCAGTTATTGAGCGAATTCAAGCAACTAATACGTCATACATTACAGTAAACAAAAATATGGTCACTATTAATCCTGCATCAAACTTAACTGCTAACACAGCATATTATGTCATTATTGAACCTGGCGCTTTCTCTGAGCCGGCCCCGTACACGGACCAATGGTTTTATGGCATATCAGCAGCGACGATCTGGAATTTCAGTACTGGTTATGGCAATGACACAGCGGCTCCATCGTACACTGCTTTAACACCAATAAGGAATGGATCGAGTGTTGGTGTGAACACACCGCTTACAATAACGTTCAGTGAAGAGGTATTCCCGAATAGCGGCAATATTGAGATCAGACAATCGGTTGGAGGATCATTGTTCCGCTCGATTCCTGTAACATCGGCTCGCGTAAAAGGCGGAGGTACGAAACAAATTACAATTGATGCTACTAGCTACCTTTCAGCATCAGATCCTGCTAAGTCATTTGTGAATAATACGAAGTACTACGTTACGATTGGAGACCGTGCGCTTCGCGATGGTGCAGGCAATTTCTTTACGGGGATATCCAATACATATGGCTGGGAATTTACGATCACGCAAGACGGTATCCGCCCAACAGTAAACGTATTATCTCCAGCTAGCGGAGCTACAGCTGTTGATCTAAAACCTAAATTAACGATCAGTTTCAATAAACCGATAACTAAAGGTACTGATCCGACAAAGGGAATCAATTTTATACCAGTTAATGAAGGCGCTACACTCCCAGCCACCTTCTATGTAGATACAACAGATAATAAAAGAATGATTATTGAGCCCGCAGCAAATGCTGCGCTTTCGGCAAATACAAACTATTATATCAATATCGATGAAGGTGCGATTACGGATTTGGTAGGGAATGCGTTCATTGGGATACTGAATCAATATCAGTGGTCGTTTTTGACAAAAGGCGGAGATATTACGGCTCCGACGGTGACGAAGTCCGAGGTGAGCGGTTCTGTTATTCGACTCATTTATAATGAGCCGCTCAACACAACGCTAAAGCCAACTCCTGCGAGTTATTACGTAACAGTAGCCGGAGTGCCCCGCAATGTCACAGACGCGAAGATAGAGGGCAATATGGTGCTTCTCACATTGTCCAGCTCAGTAGGCTATAACCAGAAGGTAGAGTTGTCTTATACGAAGCCGACTACGGGACTCGTACAAGATGCATCGGGCAATCAAGCAGCTACTTTAACTAAAATTAATATAGCAAACGGTTTTACAAGCACGAATCCCGTCGTTTCTAGCGGTTCGGCTTCTGGGAACACGGTGACGCTTAATTTCAATGAGACGTTAATGACGGTTAGCCCGTACGCCTATACACAGTTCACAGTCAACGTTGGCGGAACCAATTATAGTACGGCTTCATTGTGGCACAACGGAAGTACTGTACAACTGACGCTTAGTGGCACGATTCCAAGCGGGCAAGCAGTGAACGTAACATATACACAGGGAAGCTACCCGTTGTATGGAATGTCAGGCAGCCAAGTTAACGCATTCAGCAACTATAATGTAAATGGCGGCAGCAATAATGGCGGTGGCAACAATGGAGGCGGCGGAGTAGACAGCAGTGCTCCAGTTGCCCAATATATTTTATACTCAGGCAATACGGTTTCAATTAAATACAACGAAAATTTGAATACATCAACTAATCCAACCAATCAACAATATGTCGTTTTGGCAGACAACCAAATACGGACAGTTAATAGTGCGGTTATATCTGGAGATACTGTTGTGTTGACATTAGGTACGTCAATATCCGCTGGGCAGATTGTTAAAGTATCCTACACCGGTAACTGGAGTTCTATTAAAGATTACAGCGGAAATGTTGCTGCATCATTTACACAGATGATGGCAAGCAATGGGGCTGGAATTATTGGAACTGCAATTATGCAGGGGGCGACTATTAAGGGCTCTGTATTAACGATGACATTCAATACGTACCTTGATCCAACGTATATACCTGCGGTCAGTTCTTTTCTTGTACGTGCCAATCAAACGATTCGAACTGTGGCTTATGTACAAGTAGCGGGCAATACCGTCATTTTGACGCTCAGTTCTCCGGTGAAATCTGGCGAGCAGGCGGATGTGTCCTATTTGAACAATACGAATGGACTTAGATCCCTGCAAGGGCAGTCTGTAGCAGTATTTGCTAACACAAATATTTTGAATGAGACGTCATTTTTAGATAGTTTGACGGGGGACTATGAAGCTGCAATTGGCGGAGGAATAGGCATTAAACCTTCAGCCGCTAATTCTACTACAGATGTATCACCTGCTGGCGTTACGGCAAATCGTTATACTTTGCAAACCGATAAGTTTATTGCTGCGCTAACGACGTATAAAGCGTCAGGGCTTGCTAGTCCGCGCATCGTGTTTAAAGTACCGGACCATGAACGAGCAGCAATCGTAGCTGTACCTATATTAGCGCTTGAATTAGCTCTTAGAAGCACAAACGATATTACGTTCGTTGTACAGCAAGGAGATGCGACATTTGAGCTTCCACTGCGGTCAATCGATATCTCTGGTCTTGGGAGAGCGCTAGGAGGCAATAATGCATCAAATCATTTGTTAATTGCTATTGACCAAGGTGCTTCATCTGTAACGAACCCATTGCTGTCGGCGCTCAATAGTTCGAAGGCGACGGTTATTGGCGGGCCTGTACATTATGAGGTCATGGTCGTTAATGGGTCAAATAAGCAAAAAGTAGAAAATTTTAGCGGTTATGTTTCTCGCAGCTTGAAAGCACCAACTGATGTTCATATGAGTCAAACAGCTGCTGTCTGGTTGGATCCAGTAACGGGTACGCTTTCCTACGTACCGACTACATTCAAGACGGAGAGCGGCGTAACGAGAGCAATATTCAAACGTAAGGGAAACAGTGCGTACGCACTTGTAAAAAATACAGCGACTTTCTCCGACATCGGCAATCATTGGTCAGTTGATTCGGTACAGATGATGGCTCGCAAGTTTATTGTTGAAGGGCATTCAGCAACGAAGTTTGATCCGAACATGTCCATTACAAGAGGCGAGTTTGCTACTTATATAGCAAAGGGACTCGGCCTATCCGGTGATCGAGCGGCTGCAACTAAATTTACAGATGTGAGCACGAATACTGCGATGGGTGCTTATATCGGTGCCGCAGCAAAAGCGGGGATTGTCAACGGCATTAGCGGCAACAGCTTCAAACCTAATAGCTATATTACGAGACAAGATATGGCTGCTATGATGATGCGTGCTGCCAAAGCTGCTGGATTGACGGTAAACATGCCTAATTCCGCAGATTATTATGTTGCAGCATTTACAGATCGCAAGAAGATAAGCAATTACGCCAAAACGAATGTAGCTGAAGCTATTTACTTAGGGATCATTAATGGCAAAACATCATACACATTAAGTCCAACTTCAAATGCTACGAGAGCGGAAGGCACTGTCATGATTATGCGTTTGCTAGAGAAGGCGGAACTGTTAACACGATAATTGCAGAAGGAAAACTATCTCATTTGCTCATCCAAGAGCAAGTGGGATAGTTCTTTTTTCGTATAGGAAAAATATTTCAAAAATTAAATTGTGATAGTAGTCTTTTATTAACGTAACTTTTCCTTTACTCTAGTAGTCTATAATAGGTAGATACATAGAGATGGGAGAGTTGCAAAAATAATGCACAAGGTTACTAACATCAGAGGTTTGCAGAAGAGAAGACTAGGGAGACGTGTGGTGGTTATAGCAGTGAGCGGTGCTCTACTTGTGCAACCAATAGCAACGATTATGCCGGAAAAATGGCAATCATACATAGTGTCACAAGCAGATGCACAGGCAGCACCTATTTTGAAACTTAAGAAGCAATCGATTATAACAGCTGGTGCTAAACGTAGTGACTATGTATGGCACACGACAAGGAAAAATAAATCGGTACAAACCGACGTTCATGTCATCGAAGTAGATTTAAACAATCCGTACGTATCATTAAATGCAATGAGTGGAAAAAGTAACAGCATCGGACAACGAAATAACATTCTGAACATGACAAAGGAAAACGGAGCAGTTGGTGGAATCAACGGCGATGTATTTGTTATGACAAACGAGGGTGCGCCACTAGGAGCACAAGTGACGAGCGGTACATTAGTAACAAGCCCATCGAAGCTAAAGGGAATGTACGCTTTCGCTGTAACGAAAGATCGTAAGGCTACGATTGATTCATATTCTTTCTCAGGCGTTGTAACGGCTGAGAACGGCGCAACGTTCCAGCTCGAGGGTTTAAATCAATCCACTTATTATCCAGAAGTAGAAGGCGTTACATACAGTCATGTTGACAATATGTTTATTTATACAAGTGCTTGGGGTGGAGCTGAGCGTCCAAAAAATTCGGCAACGAAGCCAACTGAAGTTCTTGTACGTGATGGTATCATAGAGCAAATGACATTCGATACAGCTATACAAGGTGCAATACCTGAAAATGGATATATTCTCAGGGCCCATGGTAAAGCAGCTAAGTTTATAAAAGACAACTTGAAAGTCGGACAGCCAGTTACTTCAACGTATTCACTTGTCTCAAAAACGAAAGGTACGGCGGTCGATCCTTCATCGTTCCAAATGCTCATTGGTGGGCACACGCTGCTCGTTGATAACGGAGCGGCAGCGGCCTTTTCAAGGGATATAAGTGGTGTAAGTGGTTCTTCCTATACATCCCGTTCAGCAATCGGTTATTCTGCCGACGGCAAGAAGGTATATATGATCACTAGTGAAAAAGCCGGGGGCAACACAGGTTTAAGTCTGAAAGAATTGCAAGATGTTATGGTGCAACTAGGCGTACATAAAGGTGTTAATCTTGATGGTGGCGGCTCAACAACGATGACAGAGCGTCCACTTGGCAGTACTTCAATAAAGCTATCTCATCGAACGCAAGAGAGCTCGCAACGTAGTGTATCCAACGGGATAGGTGTGTTCACGACAGCCCCTCAGGGAGCGCTAAAAGGAATGATCGTTGGCGGTTCTAACGTTATGGTGCTTGGAGGAACGGCACAATTTACTGTAAGCGGCTATGACACGTACTATAACCCTATTGCTGTTGACCCTACCACGCTGAAATGGAGCAGTACAGACGAAACCGGTAGCTTCAAGGATAATGTATTTACTGCTTCCAAAATCGGCAAGTCCAAAGTTACAGTATCGTCTGGAGCTGTTAAGGCACAATATGACATAGAAGTAATTGGGCAAGAATCGATCGCTTCTATGAAGATCAATAACTCTGCAGGTATGTTAACGAAAGGTTCAACATTAAACGTGCCAATTACAGTGAAATTAAAAAATGGAAACACATACAATATATCTGGAAATTCGTTAGCGTGGGAGTTTGTTGGCTTCGAAGGCACATACAAAGATGGAGTAGTTACAGTTGGTTCAATAGAGGAAGGTGTCTCAACTGGTTATGCAATTGCCCGTTATGATGGTTATGGAGCGACGATTCCATTTGTAAAAGGTGAACAAGCTGTATCAGTTGAAGATTTCGAAGTATCGCGTTATGCAATTACATCTGAAGTAACACCAGCGAATGTAACTAAAGGCTCAGTTAAGCTTGTCAGTGATCTTCCTGATCAGAAGAGTGGACGAGCACTCCAAGTTTCTTATGATTTCTCAGCTGGTACTGGGACAAGAGCTGCTTATGCTGTATTCGGTGCTGATGGCAGAGTGATTACGGGATCACCAACATCTATGACAATGGACGTATACAGTGACAATAGTAAAAACTGGGTACGCGCTGAAATATTAGATGCGAATGGTAAGGCACATTTGATCGATGTCGCTAAGGAACTAAACTGGAGTGGCTGGAAAAATGTCAAACTGAATTTGGCCTCTTCGGGTATTGCTTTCCCTGCCAAGCTTAAACGTATTTACGTAGTTACAATTGATAAAGGCAGTGAGCAGAAGGCAGCTGCAGGCTCCTTCGCAATCGATAATATTATGTTGAGTGCAACAGCTGAAGTCAGCGATCCTGCGAGAGCTTCCATTGTTATGAATATTGGAAATACTAAAGCAACAGTTAACGGAAGTCCGATGAAGCTTGATACTGCTCCGATCTTACAGAATGGCTCAACATATGTTCCACTCCGCTTTGTGACTGAAGCGATGGGTTCAGAAGTGCTTTATGATGATAAGACTAGACGAGTGACTGTACTCAGGGGTAGCCAAGTTATCGAGATGACGATCGGGAAGAAAGAATATATACTCAATGGCGTTCGATACACATCCGAAGTAGCTCCATTTACTCGTAATGGAAGAACACTTATTCCAGTACGTTTGTTCACTGAAAAGCTAGGTTTCGAAGTGGGTTACGAAGAGAAGTCGAAAAAGATTACCATAGATTAAGCTTTACGGGATATGGTAAAAGTGTGGTATGATAGAGTGTAGTATCCTTTTTTATGAA
This sequence comes from Paenibacillus sp. L3-i20, assembly GCF_022180385.2. Classification (GTDB taxonomy): domain Bacteria; phylum Bacillota; class Bacilli; order Paenibacillales; family Paenibacillaceae; genus Pristimantibacillus. Next base: position 1,374,950 of record NZ_BQME02000001.1, on the reverse strand, counting down.
GGAGTGCCTTTACGTAGTGAACCACCTGACAGTCGATATAAATAGAGTCATAACTAATGCGATTCAAGTCATGGAAGATAGCAAATATCAAATCTATGAAATATGTGAATCGGCGCGCACGGAGCTTGAAGCATTGGAGCAGGAGCTTGAGCAAGTGTTGCAAGAGACGGTCCGAACGATCGAAAAAGTTGATCAATTGGAGCAAGAATACCGACGCGCCCGTATGCGACTGACTGAGGTCAGTCGCGACTTTGTGCGTTACAAGGAAGAGGATATTAAATCCGCTTATGAGAAAGCGACGCAGATTCAACTCGATCTAATGGTTTATCGCGAGAAGGAAAATTATTTAAAATCTCGTCGTGATGATCTTCAGAAGCGTGTGCGGAATGTGGAAAAGTCCATTGAACGTGCAGAGATGATCGATTCTCAGATTAATGTTGTGCTTCAGTATTTATCTGGTGATTTGAATCAAGTAACACGTATTATTGAATCAGCCAAGACCAGACAACTTCTGGGTTTGAAAATAATATTAGCACAAGAGGAAGAGCGTAAACGCATTGCCAGGGAAATTCATGACGGGCCAGCACAGTCACTGGCCAATATCGTGCTGCGGACTGAGATTGCTGAGCGTATGCTCATCAAGCAACAATTTGAATTGGTGCAAGATGAGCTGGTTGATTTGAAGAGCCAGGTAAGATCAGGTCTCGAGGAGATTCGTAAAATCATATTTAACTTGCGTCCAATGGCACTTGATGATTTAGGTCTTGTTCCTGCATTGCGAAAGTTTGCGCAAGACTTCGAAGAGAAGTCTAGAATTCGTACTAAATTCGACTTGCTAGGTAAAGAAGTTAGAATGCCATCAGCTATGGAAGCGGCAATTTATCGTATGGTTCAGGAAGCATTCTCGAACGTGCTCAAGCATGCAAACGCATCCTATGTATCACTGGAGATTAGTTACAGTTCTCAAATTATTTCAATAACGATACAAGATAACGGTATCGGATTTCTGGTTGGATCCGTTGATCAGCCGACAAGTCGCCACTCGCATTTTGGCTTAGTCGGTATGAGAGAACGTGTAGAGCTAATTGAAGGAAGGATGGATATAGACTCAAAAACAGGACAAGGAACGAAGATTGTAATAGACATTCCAACGACTTCCGAACAAAGAAAGGAGAATGAGAGTAATGAACCAGATATCGGCTAGCGCTTCAGGGAAAATAAAAATTCTTTTGGCTGACGACCACCAGCTTTTCCGTGAAGGGTTAAAGCGCATTCTAAATATGGAAAATGATATCGAAGTGATCGGGGAATGTGGAGACGGCATTCAAGTGCTTGAGTTCTGTAACCATACGATGCCGGAGATCGTGTTGATGGATATTAATATGCCGATAGAGACTGGCGTTGTTACGACAGAGCGACTGAAGGGTATGTTCCCTGATGTAAAGGTCATTATCTTATCCATTCATGATGACGAGAGCTATGTGTTTGAGACACTCCGTAAAGGAGCAACCGGCTATTTGCTCAAGGATATGGAAGCGGAATCTCTCATTAATGCAATTCGTTCCGTACATCAAGGACATTCATATATACATCCAAAGGTGACTGGCAAGTTGATTAACCAACTGCGTCGTATGACCTATCTCGATGAGATGGGTGTTACATCAGGTGCAGCAGCAACGAAGGAGCCTGGTGTAAAGTATATTGCAACAAATGAAAGTCCACTTACTCGGCGTGAAGCAGAGGTATTGAGGTTGATGGCTGAAGGTAAAAGCAACAAAATGATTGGTGAGTATTTGTTCATTAGCGAAAAAACCGTTAAAAACCATGTAAGCAGTATTTTGCAGAAGATGGAGGTTGACGATCGGACACAGGCTGTTATTAGCTCCATAAAGTTCGGTTGGGTAACCTTATAAATGATAGTGCTATCGAAAATAGTAGAGGCTGCCGCTAAGTCATTTAGACTTAGCGGCAGCCTCTATTCATTTGTATAGGATGTTGTTACTGTTCATTAACTGTCACTACGGCGACGTTTTTTAAGTGAGACTAAGCCTGTTAAGGTAATAAATGATCCTAATAAGTAATAAGGGGTCGCGCTTGATTGACCAGTCTTTGGAAGGGTATCGACAGGCGGGTTATGTTCTTCAGTTGTCTCGTCGACAATGACTTCATTTTCGACTCCCTTTGGAATCTCTTCTTCTTCCACTTCAATGAGAGGGGCTTCAGAAGGACTTGGCAAAGGAGACGGTTCTAGAGATGGTTCAAAAGATGGTTCAATAGATGGTTCAAGAGATGGTGGTGGTTCTGCTACCGGAACATCTGACAGCGGAGTAATTGTTGGTATAGTCGATGGTGTAGGTGCAGTAGAAGCTACTGGTGTAGGATTACTAGAAGTCGACGGTGTTGGGTCACTAGTAGTCGATGGTGTTGGGTCACTAGTAGTCGTTGGTGTAGGTACGGTAGAAGTCGTTGGTGTCGGCACAGTAGAAGTCGTTGGTGTAGGTACAGTAGAAGTCGTTGGTGTAGGTACAGTAGAAGTCGTTGGTGTAGGTACGGTAGAAGTCGTTGGTGTCGGCACAGTAGAAGTCGTTGGTGTAGGTACAGTAGAAGTCGTTGGTGTAGGTACAGTAGAAGTCGTTGGTGTAGGTACGGTAGAAGTCGTTGGTGTCGGCACAGTAGAAGTCGTTGGTGTAGGTACAGTAGAAGTCGTTGGTGTAGGTACAGTAGAAGTCGTTGGTGTAGGTACGGTAGAAGTCGTTGGTGTCGGCACAGTAGAAGTCGTTGGTGTAGGTACGGTAGAAGTCGTTGGTGTAGGTACGGTAGAAGTCGTTGGTGTCGGCACGGTAGAAGTCGTTGGTGTAGGTACGGTAGAAGTCGTTGGTGTAGGCTCGTTAGATGTTGAAGGTGTTGGTGTCGATGTCTCAGTAGGTGTCGGTGTTGGCGTCTCAATAGGGCAGGCGCTTCCATAGACTAATAAGTATTTGACCAATGTGGCATGGTCGTGTCCAATTTCAGGTTTCAGATTAATTTGAATAGGCCCTGCATACAAATCAATTTGGCTAAGTCCACAGCCTGGAATGTCAATTTCAAGTTCGTAATTGCCTGCTTTATCGAATTTCTGAGATGAGCTGTTGATATGCTTTTGATCTTCGTAGGGCTTAGGTGTTACCTTAAAAGAATAAACAGAAAAAGATACCTCTACACAATCTTCCGTTGTTTTGAATTTCGCAGTTGCGGTACCATTACTATTGACCTTAATGAATGGAACGCCCTCTTCTTGGGGAATCACTTTACCCCATAGCTTAGAGTATTGTTTACATACTGAAGTTGTGATGGTTGTATCTACAGCATGAGTCTCCACTTGTTGTCCTTCCGCAAAAACTAGCGAGCTCAGAGGGAAAGTTAATATTAGTACTAAGACTAAAAGGTAGATCATTTGAACTTTAACTTTCTTCATCAATTCACTCTCCTCTTATTTAATGTTTTAGAGACTTTAAACTAGCATGAAATTAAAGGGTTCACCCTTTCTTAGAATATGTAGACCATCATAATGTATATATGTTTGAAGACGTACAAAAATGATAGCACATATTGGTGTTTCATCAAGAGTGTATTTTTGTCGATTCATAAGAAATAAGTACATTATAATCGCCTTGTCCTCGAATACCGTAACCGATAGGCAGGAAACGGCATATAGTGTTCCAAAGAGGAGGTGGCCGACATGTTTGAACTTCTGCTGCTGATCGCTGGTTGTTATTTACTGGCAGCATTGTTGGTGCATCTGGCTTTCTGGACCTATCGGGGGCGTAGACGCGCGAGCAATCATTATGTGCTGATAGCGGATAAAGGACAAAAAAATATGGAATGGTATTTAAGATCATTGTTTTCCTTCTCTAGCTTGATTGGCAGGGATATTCGGCTGACAGTGGTCGATCATGGTGTAACGGAGGAAACGAAGGCAATCGTGGAACGCTGGAGGAGAAGCGGTAAAGATGTGCAAATTCATGTACATCAAGAGCATACGGATAATAATTTGAAAACGCATAGCGGAAAGCGCTCACAATTGGATAGTGTTGCCCATCAAATGTTATGGTTGTTGCAGGCCGAAGGGATTGTTTCGGAAGCAGAGCATGCTATCCTTGTAGATTTGCAAAACCCTGACGACTTGTCGAAAATTCCATTTTAGCCTATAATTTGAACCATATAAGAACAAAGAGTGAAGCGCACTCGATTTTGCCGTCTTTTGGCATCGTCGAGTGCGCTTTTTTATTTTAAGTTGGGATGAGGTGTAAAGAGGGTGAAAGCACACGTTTATCTGATCAAACATAATAAACAGTGGAGAGCAGTAATGACTATTGAACCATCTGTAGATTATTTATATTGGTTTGGTGGGGGGAGTAGCGTTGCAAATGCAGAGATTGGATTGCTGTGGGGCGAGCTGTTCCCTCTTGGGCAGGCATGCTGGATTATAGAGCAGTGGAATAGTAAGAAACAAAATGAAAATCAGAAAAGAATAAGTGTAAACCGAGTGATGAATAATTGCGATCTTGAGGGTAATGGAGTAAAGCGTCAAGAGGTTGAAATGAAACTAATGGAACTGTCGGTAATGATCGAACAGTGTAAGGAGAAAGAGGTGAAAAATAGCTTTCGTCAAGGAGGGAAGCAACTGACTTCTAATAAGTCGCAAAGACCTCGATCACATTTTGAAGAACAGAGGGGGAGAGATAATACCAAGGTTGATAATTTGCTTCATCTAACCGAATTATGGACAGTAGAGGGTATAAGGATCGTGGAAAGCGATATTAACATGGGTAGACCTTATGAGGGAGGGAGATGTGATAGTAAGGCTGGTATGAGTAGAACATATGAGGGAGGGAAGTATGATAGCGAGACGTATATTAGCAGACCGATTGGGACGATAGGATATGGGAGCGAAGCAGTTGGTGACGCGGAGCGCCTGGGGTTGCTTGCGGCAAAGGCGAAGCTTGCTGCTGGCCTATTGCAGGGACGTGCGCTGCTAAGCGGCGAAGCGCGCGCCCTGCTTGAGGGCGCAACTGTGCCCGATACCAAGGAGAGCTGGAACGGAGTAATCCAGCTCGCATCGCTGCTCGGGCATGTGTGCCTTAGCGGATCGGTCGCCGCCGATTGGGGCGGGCGACCGGGCACTTTGCGCTGCCTGCGGTGCGGCAGCGGGGAGGAGCATATGCGGCGCACGCGCTGTGCGTCGTGCGGGCGGATGTGTGCGTATTGCGAGGCATGCTTGACGATGGGGAGAAGCCGGGAATGCGAGCTCTTGATTAGAGGGCTGCACAATAGTGAGCACACAATGAACGGGATAAGTGCAAAAGGCGATCTAAGTGGATACAACGCCTCGATTAATGAAAGATTGGGAAAGTGGGGGCTTAGCCCTGCGCAGCAATTTGCTGCGGCTGTAGCTCTGCAATTTGTCGAAACGGCTCCTAAGTATAGAAATGTAGGCGGAAGGGAGAGCGTCAAAGGCACTAGAGCCCCCCTTCAAGGCGAGCATTGTCGAATGCCGGAGGAAGTTCATTTGCATGTGCAACAAGAAGTGCAGAGACAAACATGCAAGCGTTTGAAAGGGAAACGAGAACTATTTTATAACCCCATTAGATCAAATCATTTTCTGCAACAACTTCACTTATTAACTCACTACGGAAAAAGAATATGGCGTGGAGCAAACAAACTCCTTGACACTTTATCTCACGGCATCAAACGCATTGGCGGGCGGAAGGGACATTTTGGAGAAAGGTCAGATATTCGAAGCTTTTTGTTATGGGCGGTGACGGGAGCAGGGAAGACCGAGATGATATTTCCGCTTGTAGATTCAGTCATTAGTAAGGGAGGTAGAGTGCTCATTGCTTCACCTAGACGTGACGTCGTTATTGAGCTTGATCCGCGCATTCGACGTGCTTTTCCCAAGAAGAGCGTTGTTACTCTATATGGAGGAAGTGACCAGAGGTGGGAGCGGGGAGACATTACATTGTCAACGACACACCAACTGTTTCGTTTCCATGAAGCCTTTGATTTAGTCATTGTGGACGAAATCGATGCATTCCCATTCCATCCACAATGCACCCTATTAACCGTATTAGTTGTATGTCACAGCCTTAATTTGAAAAGGAAGAGACCTACCTTTCCCTGAAACACCCTTGCCACTCTGAACATCACAATCCACGTAAATATACTCGAATATCGTTTGAATCATTTCTTTCTTGCTAGCATCGTCTATTTCTTCCCATATGGTAGGTAAGTCAATGAGTAAAGATGCATTCTGTGCACTGAATCCAATTGAGTTTGCTTTGGTCTCATTTATTTGTGTTCGTATTATGCGTTCGATATCATCGTCTTCCCGTTTTCGATTTCTAAAGTCAGATTCACTAATTAGATCCTCCGCCAGCATGTATTGCCATTTTTTCTTACGTTCTAAAATGGCATTTAATTTCTTCTGCAATTCCTTTAATTGATCCTCGACAGATTCGTTCTTTTCCCTAATTGTTTCTTTGGAAGCAGCGACTTCTTCATATGTTAGTTTTATTGATCTTACGTAACCCATGATTAGACTCTCAGCAACATTTTGTCTTAATAGTGGCATATCACAGCCCATTGACTGCGTACGATTACTACACATATAAATAGTAAATACACCGTTAGCCTTTTTTCTCGTTCTCCCAAACATTGCATTACCACATCGAGAGCAACGTAATACGCCGGTAAACCAGTATTCATATTTTTTACTTGTACCATAAAATTGCCTACGTCTTATTCGTTCTGTATGTTCTTCGTATTCTTCCCATGTGTATATAGTTGGATAGTTTGTATCAGCCCAAATAACATCAACTGATTGTTCCTTTTTCTTACTTGGGTACTTACCTTTTTTATTTTTCCCACCATATTTAATTTTTCCGGCATTGAAAGGGTTTGAAAGAATATACTCTACACCAAATGCGGACCACGGTTTACCTCCACGTCGAAATAGCCCTCTAGAATTAAGAGAACTTGCAGTTGCTCCGAATCCATTACCAGCCATGTACACTTGTCTAAGTTCTAGCATTACTTTCACTTCACTGACAACAAGATGCATTGTCTCTCCATCCCAATGGAATCCTTCGGGTACAGGTCCTCCATGCCATTTTCCATCCATAACAAGAGTCTCCATACCAAATCGCACACGTTCAGCGAGATTTCCACGTTCCCACTCTGCTAGAGCTGCTACTATTGTGATAAATAGTTTACCCATTGCTGTAGTCGTGTCATATACTTCGGTAGCTGAACGAAACTTAATCCCTAGTTTCTCAAAACGGTCTAGGATTGCATGTAAGTCACGCACAGATCGAGTAAGTCTATCTAACTTATATACAAGTAAAATGTCAAATAGACCATCCTCAGCGGCTTGCATGAGCCTTGACAGTTCGGGTCTATCTAAATCTTTAGCAGACTCTCCTTCTTCAACGAAAACCTCAATTACTTCCCATCCTTGAGATACGCAATAGGCTTTACATCGCTCTATTTGCCCTTCTAGTGAGTAGCCTTCTTCTGCTTGCATATCTGTAGATACCCTTACATATATAACTACTCTCATAGTGAACCTCCAGTTAAATCATGTTGCTTCTATTATAGTGACTATATGGGTAAATAGAAAATCCCTTTGGTTAAGTGGATTTGGTACGACTTACCTTGTAATATTTTGTTGGATGCGCAACTGATATCCATGTCTTATCATGGTAGGCAACAACATCAGGGAGCTGACACATTGAGGATATTAGGGGTTAAGATGCATAATCGCACAGGAGATATTACAGATTTTGTAAATTATGATTTAGATGAAGTTAATTACATTGATCTTTGGGAACACAATTCAGTAGAAGTTCCTGCTTACCACACTTCATATGGATCATTTATAGCTTTAAGTACCTTAAAAGACATATCCTCTGCTTATGCCAAGTTCGGGTTTGAGTCATATGGTCGTTCTGAAGTTGTAAACGTGAGCAGAATAAAAGATTTAAAACGTGCAAAGGGAGGAACAAAGGTCACTTTTATTGATGATACTTATGTAATAGTTAGAAAAAACGTATAAATATCATTTGTCAATACCTTAAACCCCATTTTAGCGTAGTAAAGCGGCGACATAATTCGACAGACAAGTAGTGATATGTTGTATATTATCAAATCAAGGCCTAATGTATCATTGAATGTTAGCAATTTGTGGCGTACAATGTCGTTGTAATCGCTTTATTTATTTATACCGAAAGTACAACAAAAGTAGTACCTAACCCGTGAAGTAGCATTGCTACTTCTCCTGCTGCTGAATGTCCCAATCGTAAATATCATCTATCTTGCACTTGAGAAAATGAGATATTAGTGCTGCTGTTCTAAAATTCATTGTCTTTCGCATAGTGCAATAATCTGATATCTGAGTTTTGCTCTTTTTGGTAACTCCAGCAAGCCACTGCTGGTCTTTACCAATCTTTAAAAGCAATTCGGGAATTCGACAGCGGACGGGATTAGGATCCATGTCCGTGCCACCTTTTCAGTTTTTACTTTCTAAAATACGAACATACGTTCCTTTTTATCGGATGATATGCTATCATGACTGTAGAAAACACAGTAAAAGGGAGTTGCATCTATGGATGAAACGTTATGTGATTTGGCTACATATCTGATCGATACTAAAAAAATTGCCGATACAAATACTGGACTTATAGACTTTATTGCTTCGACTTTGCGATCCCCAGTATCAACTCACGTAACGTTGCATTCACAACAGGATCGTCCCTCAGGTTAACCCCGTATTTTGCTTCTGCTTCTTTTATAACATGATCATATACACTTTCAGGGAGCGTGAATTCGCTCTCTTTTACATTTCCAGTTAACAACCAATCTAATGATACTTCATATAACTCAGATAGTTTATTTAATGTATCTATATCAGGTTCTGTCCCACCGTTCTCATACCTTGATAACGTTTTATTATTAACAAATATCCTCTTGAATACTTCAGTTTGCGATAATTTTTTAGCTTCTCTTGCTTTTCTTAAACGATGGCCTAACTCACTCAATATTTCCACCTCCTAAAGAATTATTTTAACACATACTTAGAAACTAAGAAAAAAACTCTCTGAAATTATGAAAATATGTATTGACTTCTCACTAAATGAGATATATATTTAATGCAAGGGTTCTCAATAAATGAGAAAAGAGGTGATAGCAAATGGAAATGTTTAGACGTATTAGATCGCATATCGATGACAATGGCATATTACTAAAAAAGGTAGCTGAACGTTCAGCTATCGAACAAAAAAAATTCTATCGCTTGGTTAATGGTAAGACTGAAATGAGTATTGATGAATACGAAGTTATTTGCCGCAAGGGACTTGGAATCGAACCTAGTTATTTTTTTGCTCGCAAGTTCTCAGAAAACGAGAAAACAGCTTAACTTCTAGTATTTTACGACAATAAATAAAGATTTGAAAGGTGGAAGGGAAATGAATCAATTGAAGGTTATCGAAAAGAACGACCAAAGAGTTTTGACGAGTGCTCAACTGGCGGAGGTATTTGGAACAGATTTGAAACGAATTAATTACAACTTCAACTACAACAAATCTAGGTACCAAGAAGGCGTTCATTACATCGTTCTAACAGGAGATGAAAGAAAAGACTTTGTATACGAGCATGAAATTCATGCTTCCTTAAAAACGGCACACACATTGTACCTCTGGACAGAAAAGGGAGCATTCCTTCATGCCAAGTCATTGAACACTGATCAAGCATGGGACGCATACACGAAGTTAGTTGATGACTACTACAAAAAAGTAGAACAACTCAAACAAGCCGCTCCCAATCTTTCCGGATTAAGCCCAACGCTTCAAGTGTTGATTAGCTTAGAACAACGTCAAAACGCATATGAAGCCAAGCAACAGCAACTTGAGGAAAAGTTAAAGGGCATGGATGACGTGAAGGAAGCTGTCGAAACAATAACGGAAAATATGACCGCAGCACCTAATCACACAAAAGTTATTTCCACGGTGAATGAGTTCGCCAGATGGACGAGGTTGGGACATAACGAAGTTTATAACAAGGTTTACGAACTACTAAAGAGTGCCCACGGTATAGATGTTAGACAGCGCGTAGAGAACGAAAGAGCCAAGATCCAAGAAGAATACAACAAGAAAACGGGAAAATGGTACTCCGAATCCACATTGAAGTCAAAGGTTAACGGAATCGACGTAATGGTTCGGATCGATTGCTTGGACAAATTCAACAATATATTAGTAGGTCTGCTGGCAAAAGAAAAAGGAAAGAGCAATCTTAGATTAGTCCAATAAAGGGGGATAAACGGTGCACAAAGATGTCATTGACTCAGTTTACAGTTTTCAACTCACGGATCTTCTTGAAAGGGTTCAGCGTGGAGAAGAGGTAACTGCGAATGAGGTAGCGGAAACACTTGTTTGCGGCCTTCAATCTACACATAACTCCTTTGTTGATATGGCCAAAACGTGCAGAGAGTACACAGACATTATTCTGCGGTTACAGAAAGAACAGTCAAGGGAAAGAAGAATTGTCCAACTCTTCCTCAGTAATCACGGATTGGAGTACAAATTCGATAATTTTGAAGCACGTATCCTTGAACGAATATTTCATTCGAAATAGAAGGAGGCTACACCATGAGACCAATAGGTACAAACGGAAAGCCAATGAGCGAACAAGCATGGAAGAACTTAAATAACTTTATCGCTCGAGTGAATCTCAATCGATCATCAAAACGGGATACAGCATAAGGAGGATGAGAAAATGATCAGCAGTAAAAAACTACTGGATTACATCTGCTCACAGAGCAAAGATACATCGTCGGAAAAGGACTTATTCATTCGAGAACTTTGTACCAAAATCGAGTTTGGTCACTTTGATCCTGATGAAGAGGACACTTCCAATTATGAATACGAAAATTTCAGATAAGGAGGACTAATCATGGATAACACTGCAATACAAGCCCAAGAACGCCACAATAACCGCATCCCGTACCGCCGCCCGATTGATCTATTCAACCCATGCGAATGCGGTCAGAGAGAAGCAGTTGCACGTTACAAAGGCAAACAGAATCTATGTGACCCATGTCTTAACGGAATCTGCGAGGTGGTAATCCTATGATGAAGGTACATCCAATCGATAGAACAAACCCAGTCAGAAACCCAATAAAAGGTGATCCATGGTCACAGAGAGGTGGAATAAGAATATGAAAGTAGGAGACATGGCAAAGCCCAAAGGATCACCGTTTCCCTTCCAACGAATCAAGGAAGAGGATGAAGGGATGTACGCTATACAGTGGTCATTGCGGAACGGCGTTCGACATACGACATGGTATGAGTTGGACGAGCTGGAGGGTGAAAAGTGATGGAAATCGATAGTGCACCATTTTGGGTGCGAGTGGATGCAACGAAAGGTGAGTATCTATCAGCCTTGCGATCACAGATCAGAACATATGTGGATCATGAGGAAGAGATGGGTAATGAACTGGATTGGAGGCATTTTGTTGAGAGGTATAGCGAATGGAATCATGAACATTTGTACGAAACAGTGGTTGAGGAAATCATGATTTATGTGAGGGAGAAAGTAGATGGATTATCTTCAGCTAGCCAAACGCTTCAAGGGGCATAAGAGTGGACGAAAGATAGCTCTTGTATTGCTTAAGAATGCAAAAAGAAAAGGAGCCATCGCAGCGGCTCCAATTAGGTAAAGAAAAAAAGTTATGAACCCATTGTACAGCACAAGGAGCTGATAGGGCAATGAATATATATGAAAAGTTAATTGAGGTGCGTAAAGCTGTTCCGTTTCTGCAAAAGGATGCATCAGGACAACAATACAAATACAACTCAAGCAGCCAAGTTATAGCGGCGGTACGTGCAAAACTGGACGAAATGGGACTATTGCTGATTACCGAATTAGTTAGTCATAACTTGTTAAGCGAAACAATTGAATTAGTGGATAAGGACAAACCTAAGAAAACAACTACTTATTTTACCGAGATAGATTTGATTATGACCTGGGTAAATGCAGAGAATCCTGACGAACTAATTAGAATCCCATGGTATGCACAAGGCGTTGATATAGCTGGTGAGAAGGGCGTAGGTAAGGCACTTACTTACGGGGAGAAGACTTTCATGCTAAAGCAATTCAACATTGCCACGGATCAGATGGACGTTGATGCATTCCAACAGCGCATGGAAAGAACTGTAGGTAAGATCAATTCTAATGCGATAGCGCAGCTAAAATCAGCATGGATCGGTGCAGGATACAACATTAATTTGTTATCAACTCGAATAAAAGAACTTTACAACTGCGGTATTAATGATCTTTCAGAAATACAAGTTGATGATCTACTTGCAAAGATCAAAGGGAAACGGAGTGAATCAGCTTGAGATTGACGGAAGAAAATTATTATTCAAAAGAAGCAAATCAATATTATATGAGTGTCAGCCAGTTCAAAGATTTTGATAAATGCGAAGCCTCAGCACTTGCTAAGATAAACGGATTATATGAAGAGCCCAAGATAGATTGTTTCTTGATCGGTTCATATGTAGGAGCTTCAATTGAAGGGAAATATGCCCTAGATAAGTTTATTGCAGAACATCCGGAGATCATTTCATCTCAAGGTAAAACAAAAGGTGAACTGAAAACGGAATATAAACATGGTGACCGAATGGTTAAGACTCTTCTAGACGATCCAGTTTGCAGTCAGATGCTTGAGGGAGACAAAGAGGTAATTGTAACAGCGGAGCTATTAGGAGTGTTGTGGAAGGCTAAATTAGACGTCTATAACCCCAATGAAGGTAGAATTGTTGATCTTAAGACTGTGAAAGGTTTGCATGAACGGTACTGGAAAAATGGTAAGTGGGTATCTTTCGTTGAAAACTTTGGTTATGTGCTTCAAATGGCAGTTTATACAGAGTTAGAAAGGATCGAGAGCAGTCGTATATCAATGCTTGAACCTTTAATAGTAGCTGTAAGTAAAGAAGAAACACCTGATAAAGCAGTCATTTGTTTTGATGAGGAATCTCTCAACTATGAATTATTGATGGTAAGTGAAAAGCTACCCAGAATCATTTCAGTTAAAGAAGGTATTGAAGAAGCTAAGCGTTGCGAAAAGTGTCGTTATTGTCGTCAAACTAAGAAAGTAAGCGGACTTATTCATTTTCTCGAATTAACAATGGGGAGATGACACTATGAATCTAGCAAACCAACCCGCTAGAAGCGTCCCAAAGCCCCAGCATAGACGTAACAAGCCAACTGCAAAGCAACGGGGAGATATATCGGTAAAGGTACGAAGAGAGCTAAGAGAGCGTTCAGGTGGCATATGCGAGAGATGCAAGAGTCACCTTGCTAGGGAAGCAGCTCACAGCGTACGGAGATGGAAGGTTGAGAATCGCACAACAGTAAAAGAACTCGTTCACCTTTGCAATGAGTGTCACCTATGGGCTGATGGATGCAAGGAAGGTCGCAATTGGTTGATAGAGTTCAGAAATAAACTATTGGAGGAATCGGCATAATGGATAAAATCCCAGTAATGGTAATGAGAAATAAAACGAATGCAGAGAGGTACTTAGCTGCAAACATGGATGTTGGTGATTGGGACGATGAGAATTTAGATGTAACCATGAAGGACATCCAAAACGCTTACATGATTGTACGTAAAGATTTAGCAATTCCGACAATTGAGGATTTTAAAGAACATAAGGAATTTCACGCTGAATATAAACGCCTGTTAACAGAGCGATACGGAAAATCGGCATTTATATCGATGGATTTTGAAGGTGTATGTGAAGCGTATGAACCTGTAAACATCGAGATTACTCAGGAACAGTATGACTATTCTAAAGAATTGATAGAGGAATAAAAGTAACTACTAGGCCGAAGGCCCTCAAATCGACTGAATCACCTAGCGAAGCGATGGCCGCATAATCAATTAGGAGGTAACGATATGAACGGGGATATCCAGCAAGTGTTAGGACAAGTAAAAGAGGCGTTAGGGAAGGCAACTGCGGGACCGTGGAAAGTTTACCGTAAGCAAAATGAGAATGAAACGCTAATTGGTACGGCATATGATCACCCACAATTAAAAGGACCTGATGGGATCGTAAATCATGCATACGGTGTAACTGGTGAATTTGTTTATATAAAGGACGAAAATGCGCACCTTATCGCCAACTCTCCCACATGGCTCCAAGCACTCGTAACTGAGCTAGAAGAAGCCCAAACGGAGATAGCCAACAAGGAAGAGACAAACAGTCATTTGCATCTAGAAGTGAATTATTGGCAGGACGAATACCAATCTCTTAAGGGCAGATTCGAAGAATTGGATAAATCGGCTGATGAAGCACTTGATCTCTTGAAAGATTTCTCACGAACTATTGCTGACAAGGATAGGGAGAATGAGAAGCTGCGGAAAGCATTACGCATCTACGCAGACGAAAATCACTATGTATCCACTATTGGATCAATGGAAATCACTCCTACATCAATGATCGATAAAGGACAAATTGCACGTATGGCGCTATCCCCCAAGGAGGAGGTAAACCAAGATGTCTAATTTGGTAGATTGCCCTTATTGTGAGTATGAGAATGATGTTAGTGATTCCCATCAAGATCCTTCAAATAACAAATTTGATTTTGAATGTGGTTCTTGTGAGAAGGAATTCGAAGTTGAAGTAGAATACAATCCAAATTATTCAGCTAGCGAAATTGTATGGGTTAAGTGTCAATCCTGTGGAACGGAAACACGGGAACCTTATAGCAAAGGCAGGATTCACCCATTTCCTAAATTTATCGTGCATGATTGCATCTGCGAAAAGTGCTGGAAAGAGGCTTATGTTAAAGAGTTGGAATTGAAAAGGGTGGTCCAAGATGAGTCTTGATAAGCAACGTTTGTTAGTAGACTTAAAAGAATGGGAAGTAGCATATGCCGAAAAAGGGTGGTCTAATCATCAGTCTACAATCGCTGGCGTTATTTATCGGATAGAATCAGGTCGTTATAACGTACCAATCTATCCTACTGTTGATGCATACGAGGCAGTATGTAAAGCGTTATGGAAACACAGAGGTTCTATATCAGAAGCAATTGCAGAATGGGAGAGTATGGACGAATTCGACGATACCGTTCTTGTGATAGAAAAGGTAATTAAGCATCTTAAGGATGGTTTAGCTTCCCCAGTGCCAATAGAAGACTATAAAACGAGCTATGAGGCTCTAGTACAAGCCCTAAGAGACGGCTACAATGACCCTCTAACATCTCACCAAGATGATTTAATTTACTGGATTGAGGCTACGTGCCCGTTTCTGGAAGACCAATTTTCAGTGAAGGAGGAGACAGATCAATGAGACCCTATAGAGGCAAACGAACGGTAGACGATGAGTGGGTATATGGTAGTTTGATAGACAATGATCGCATAGTCGGAAGTGTAGTTGATTGGGATGACGATTACTTTTGCACAGAGTTTTGGTACACGGTCGATCCCGATACAGTAGGGCAATACATCGGATTGACTGACAAAAATGGTAACAAGATTTATGGAGGGCAATATGTCAGAGTTAAAATACAAGGCGGTTACTCTGATCATTATTGTGATAAGGACTACATTATAAAAGTCACATATGACAACGATAGAGCTTGCTGGCAACCATTTGATCGTTGCCGCATGTGGAAGGATGAATCAGGTAATTTATCTTCAGTAGAGATCGTGGACCATCCTCACCTACTGGAGGGAACGGTATGAGGAAGTGGATCGGAAAACCGTCTCCCAAAAGTTTAAGAAAAGGGACAGGGTGGTTCGGAGAACTGAACAAAGCATGGGTAGACGAATCATTACAGTATTGTGTTATGTCTCGTGAAATCAAAACAGAGTGGGGAAATGTTGATCATGTTTGCATGCGGAATGCGACTGAAACGGACATACCTTGGATGGAGAAACAGAGAATAAAGGACGAATTGTTTGGATATGACCGAACTGCAATTGAGGTATATCCGACCGAGCCAGAGTTGATTGACGAAGCAAACATGTATCACTTGTGGGTGCTTCCCAAAGGATTTAAGATGCCATTTACGCTCAAGGAGATGACGGTATGACAGCACATAAACCTGATACGGCTAGTAACAAATAAAAAATTGAAAAGAGGAAAAGGACATGGACTTGAATTTAATTGTTAACGATACATTGTCAACGTTAAAGTCTGAGGGGTACGTGGAAAATATCGTAAAGAAGCAACTGGAGGACACAATTAAAGATGTTGTACATGATGCGTTACGTAGTTATTCAGTTTTTGGTAAGCAGCTAAAGAAAGAAATTGAAAGCAATCTTGCGATTAACCTCGAAAAACTAGACATTCCATCTTATAACCAAGTAATTCTAAATATGATTCAAGAAGAAATAAATCAATCAATTTACAAGGAAGGCATGGAAACTATCAAAGAACAAGTACAAGAATTATTAGGAACTAGCAAGGTTGAATACAAATTATCTGAGCTAATTAAAGAAATGGTTAAGGATGATTTGGAACTAAATGAATTAGGTTACGATGAAGTTTCAGAAATTACTGTAATTGTAGAAGAAAAATACGGAAACACCTACATTTATTTAGATCCAGAGGAAGATAAGAGCTGGCATTATTGCAAATACATGATTTCACTCGAAAAAGATGGCACTGTTTGGAGAGCTGAAACAGGCGGCAAGAAGCATGATAATCGCACGATTATGGGCGGAATGTATGGACTTGATGCAACAATCTTCAAGATGTGGACTCATAAGGCAAAGTTGGTTATTGATGATTACGAAACAGAGTTCTCTAACCCTGATTACAATTAATACACATTTCGAAGACAAATCAAGCAGAAGGAGGTAGTTAGGGTATGACACAATACACCCGTGAGCAGATACACCCCTTATTGGCGGTGTTGGGGCTATGAAACTACTAAAGCGTCTATGGTGCAAATGGTTCGATCATAAATGGATTGTTTATCACGCAGGATGCACATACAGCGATCCAGTTGGTGAAATGGCAGGATACTGTAGCAGATGTCATTTCGATACTCATGGAGAGTATTAAAGGGAGGAAGAGCATGTCGACAGATAGAGAGCAGAAGATAGCAGATATACGGAAAGCATACGCTGAGGAAACCAAATGGGCAGGAGATCCTGACGATGTTTTGTACCTCCTCACTGAACTAGACCTCCTACAGCAAGAAAACACTAATCTACGTATGGGAACCAATGTGACGGTTGAGGATGTAATCGGTGCTATTGAAGAGACCATGAAACCTAGCCGCAAACAGTTGGAGGAAGAGAGAGATAGATTGATAGAGGGGTTACAGTGGTATGCCACACTAAAGGTTTATGAACAAGAAAAAGTGCCGTTTGATGAAGAAAACCAACTCGACTACTACTATGATAAACCGGAAGTTTTAGAAGATGAGGGCGCTAAAGCTCGTACCATCCTAAAGGAGCTAGGCTATGAAACTACTTAGGAACATAGATGGAGCAAAGTGGATGCTTAAACGGCTATTCTGCTGCCATAAGTGGGAACGAGTAACAATGTATGCGGTGGTTAGATGCCCAAAATGCGGTAAGCACGATACATTCTGCCCATGGTAAAGGAGGTACAGAGATGGACAAGTCCCTCAAATACCTAAAGTATGCAATATGGGTTTGGGCAGGATCGGTAATTCTCTTTTGTGTGATGAGTGTTACAGTAATTATTCGTTACTTTTAGCATCCGGCACAAACTCCAGCAGCTCGCCTACTGTACAGCCAAAATAGGAGCAGAGACGATTAATCGTTTCAGTTTCAACAGCTTTGAATTTGTCGTTATACAAGTTTGATAGAGACTTTCTAGTAATATTCGTTTCATTGTGGAGCTGCAAGATACTCTTAATCTTGCGCTCCCCCATCAATATATGAAGTCTACTCTTTATCATAATCTCACCGTTCATTCGTTTTAATAGACAGTATACCCACTAGATGCCAATATGAGAACTTTTATACTCAAAATTGGCATTACCTTATTGCAATATAGTAACTATGTTGATACAATGAAATTACAAAACTGATACGAGGTGGTAGCAATGAGAATTAGAAAGGAACCGTGCAGAACATTTCCGCTACGAGTTGGAGATATAGTGCACGATCAGATTAACGAAACATTACTTAGATCGGTTCTGAAATCTAAGCACCAATGGATTGAGAAGGCCATTTTGGAGAAGCTTGAGCGTGATAATAAGGCGGTGTAGCTTGTGGCTAGAAAAAGAATGATAGATCCTAGTTTTTGGACGGACGAGAAGGTCGGAGAGATCGAACCAAGAGCTAGATTGCTATTTATGGGACTGATTTCTCAGTCAGATGATGATGGTAGACTGAGTGGTCACCCAGCTTTGATAAGGTCACATATTTTTCCTTACGACTACGACATTATGGTGGACGACGTGGCTAAATGGATTGATCAACTGGACCATAAACAAATGATTCGTAAATATGAAGTTGGTTCGCAAAAATTCATTCTCATTAATAACTTTAAGAAGCATCAAACCATTAACAGACCGCAGCCTAGCAAGCTTCCTGCGCCATTAAATGATAGTGGTGTGAGTGATCACGGCACATTCACTGATGATTCACTGAACGATCACGCCCAAAAGAAGTTAAAGGAAGGTAATTTAAAAGAAGAAGAAGATAAAGTAAAGGAAGGGAATAGCCCCCCCCCTGTTGATCTCGAATCTATTAAAACTTTTCTTCACAATCTAGTAAACCAAAGCAAAATAGGAAAATATAATTTATTCGATTTAGAGGAAATTTACTCATACATCGGAGTTGTGGATGTCGAAGTGATTGAAGCCGCAATAAAGAAAGGTGCAGGAAAAGAATCGATCAGATATGCAATCAATACGCTGAAAGGACTTATCACTGAAGGCGTTACAAAGAAAGAACATTTATTTCCAAAACCCGAAGTTGGACAAGCGCCAAACAATGTATCTAGTTTCAGCAGAAGTAGAGGTAAGCCTAATATACCAATTGTGACAGACTCACCTTCTCAGACAGTTACAGCAGAAGAACTTGAGGAATTGAGAATATTGGCTAGAAAACTAGACGGTAGACCTACAGGAACTGAATAGTCGGAAGATTGAGATAAATAAGGAGGTAGCAGCGTGAGTACACGCAGCCAAACATTAAAGAAAATAGGTAATCTGTTGGACAACAAATGTGGAAACTGTCCAAAGAAAGAAGAACTGAACAAGCTACACGGCAGTGCATTCGCCCGAATAGATAGTTTCTGCAATCGAGAATGTAAGGTAGGGTCACAGTTACAGGAGCTTGGAAAGAGATTGGTAGTGGGACAAAGGCAATATATTGATGAAGTGGATGAGGCAGTGTAGCGGATACGCAAAAACAATCCCGAAAGGATGATAACCATGAAATCAAACAAACCAAGTGTAAGCGGAGATAACAGAAAAATCATTCATGTGGAATTTGTAAGGCCGAAGCAATCCATAAAATCACCAGAGGTTAGACAACGAGAGAAAGAATCATATAGGAGCTACAACATATATGGAGGTGACGATATTGCCTAGGGAAATCAAGTTTAGAGCGTGGGATAAGTGGAATAAACGTATGAAACATGATCCACATGAAGGCGACTTTATAAAATGGCATGCACCGAGCAATTGGAAAGAGTGTTATGAGGTCATGCAATACACAGGACTAAAGGATCGCAATGGTAAGGAGATATACGATGGCGACATCTGTGAATTTGTAATATTACAAGTACAGAAAGAACTAAAGCCAATCGAGTCATTACTAGTAGTCATTGAGTGGAAGAATGCAAGTTGGGGGTTTAGGCATCTATATCCTGATTTGGTTCATGAAGATGATCGAGAGTGGTCTTCTTTTATTCAGAGTTATGGAGAAATGTGGGATAGTGACTATTTTGAGATTGTCGGCAACATCCACGAACACCCTCATCTCCTAAAGGGGGAAGAAACATGACCCATTGTGTAACAGCCAACGAAGGATATCTAAGCGGCTCTATGCGTAAGGGTGAAGCAAGAAATTACCGCAGAAGTTTGACGGTGCTTGGCAACTACAACGTCAAAGTGGTAGCCGAACAATCACCAACAGCAAAACGGTTGCGGAGGCGATGGATGTAATGCAGCAGCTAAAAATAGTTGGCATACCTCCCACACTCAACGAGATTCGCAGGATGCACCACTTTGAGCAAGCCCAGCACAAAAAGCGGTGGGAACAACTGGTGCTGATCGAGGTCAAGGTGCAGAAGCTTCAGCCTGTCAGTGTCCCGGTCATCGTGACTTATCGATTCCACTTCAAGGATGCACGACGGCGAGATCCGGACGGATATGCATACAGCGCAAAAGCTATACAAGATGGACTCGTTAAGAGCGGCATATTGCAGGATGATAACTTTCGTTTTGTGAAGGAACTGCGGATAGCGGAAGGCGAGAGAAAGAAGACAGCAGGAATCACTATTGAAATAGAGGAGTGTGTCGCATGAATCCACTAGAGAAACTAGAAGATACTCTAAGACGGCAGAAAAAGAAAGGCATAGCGGTCATATCAAATGATTATGTACTAGGAAAGTTGAAGGAGCATAGGAAAATCGAATACAAGGATTCTGAGAGGCTTGTATAGACGTTCTGGATGACGAATAGGGTAAATACAGCGGACTAATCTACAAACGCTGTGTGAGGCGATAGAGAGGTTTAGAGATGTATGTCCCATGGGATATGTGGATTAAGGCAAATCGTAAGCATAGAGGACTAACACAACATGATTTGGCATATGAGTTAGGGGCAAGTCAACGAGCGGTAATAAACTGGGAAAACGGCATAACCACACCTAAGAAGATGTATCAAGAGAGAATTAATGGACTTTTTGGGGATTATCCAAGGTAACAAAATGAATATCAAATTAACATAAGGAGGAAACCATATGTTTTATGTGATTCAAAATGGTGGAGAAGATGGTGACGTATTTATAGCTATTGCGCTTAATGGCAAGAGACCGGATAGACATATAGCACGTTCCAAAAATACTGGGTTTAAAATACTTAAAGTTTTTGACGCCGAAGAAGATGCGGTTAAATTTTGTGATGAACTTGAATGAATATTGAGGAACATGGAGGTATTAAATGAACTTATTGCAAAATATTTATCTTCTTCGTATAGAGCGGTCACTTGGCTTCAGGTTACATGATTGGCAAAAACATTATCTTCTGACTGGAGAGTTAAATTCGCCAAATGGGAGAGCCACAGGCAAGACTGCCATCTACTGTGTAAAGCTGGCATTAAGTAAAGAAGAGTTTAAACTACGAGATTTGGAAAAGTTTCGAGACGAGGATCATGGATTGAATTATTCTCGCTGGTTCAGGAACACGTTCTTAAAAATTAGAGATCAGCTCAAGGCAAATGGATTTAAAGTTTGCGAGATTGTCCAGTGAATAAAACGTTACATGGGAGAGTGAAGTAAATGACAATCGCCTATAGTATTTTCAAAGTAAATGAGGACTACATCTTAGCTGAAACAGAAAATCAGGCTGTAAGATTTCATTTGGAGTCACAAGGGATTTTAGCAACTAGCGAAGAGATTGATGTAGCAGTTGTTCCGTTTGACCGAAGTGGAAGATTTGAGAGGATGGACGGTCATGGTTATGACGAGGTGACCTTTGGGGAGTTACTTAAAGGGTTCGTTTATACAGTTCCACAATTGCTTTGTTGGAACGATTAACACTGAATATTGAATTACATTAGTAAAAAAACGATAGAGAAAGAGGTGGAAATATAATGGTTCGTGAACCACCTGAAATATCGAAAAAAACTCAGTAATATCAAGGGTTTTCACTGGTTTTATAGCCCGAAAAATGGTACAATAACGATAACAAAATAATGATATTCGGAGGGTTAATATGAGACAAAAAGAGCAGCTGCAAATTGAGATTGAAACGTTGACAGCGACGAAAGAAGATCTAGGTCAAAGACTAGAAACGGCAAACGAAACAACAACATGGTACAAGATAAATAATGAACTATTGAGTGTAACGGAGCAGCTAAGAATCAAGCGAGAAGAACTTGAGAAGATAGAGAGCGCAGCCGGAACAGCGATTGAAGCAATAACAAGCGAGTTGGAAGCAATTAATATCGGTGGTGAAATATTATCATTGACAGATTTTTGCCAAACAGAAGAACATGCGCAATTACTTTCATTATGGTTGAAGACGAGAGATGTACAGAAGGCAGAAGCACAAGCAGTTCTTGAAGCAAGTTATCAATCAGAGATAGCGGCACAAAAAGCAGCAATATTGGAACTAGAGGTACATCGGAAAGAGTCAATTCATTTGAGCGAACTATTAGCAGATATGACAGCACGTAGAGATGCGGCAGGTGAAGAATTGCTTCATGCAAATGAGGAAATTGCTCGTTTAACGAAAGACAATGAATCGCTAAGAAAGCAATTTGAGACAAAGCCAACAACAAATACGCCCCAAATTGATGCTGCTGAGATAATTCGGAAAATTCAGGCAGCTAAGCCCGGTATCTATAACAAACGTTGGAAAATTAGTGAACGTGGCTTAGAGGACAGACGATACTTCACAGCTAACCTATCCGAAACAGGAGAAGAGTTACATATCCCGATTCTTGATATCGGTAAGTACCGAGAGGAAACAGCCGATGAAGCAGCACGATTTCGTGCGGAGATGGCGCAAAAGGAAATGGAGAAACTTGTTCAAGAGACTATTGATCATGTAGAAGCTCCCCCCTTACCGGAAACGGATGCCCAATTATCAACCGAGTCCTCTGATAGAGAAGTGGATGAGGAAAAAGTTGGACGAGCTGAATTTGAAAAGCTCGTAGAGAGAGTCGTAACACTTGAAAAGCAAGCGGTAATGAGAGGTGCAGCATAATGGGACAGGTATATAACGGAGAAATGAACGGGGAGCAGTTGTTGAACTTAGCAGTTCAAAAAATCGCACAAGAGCAAAATGAGGAATTATTGCAAAATTTGCGTAGATTAGTAGAAGATCAGGATCAAACAGGAACATCTGAATCAGAAGAGTACATGAGAGGTTTGTACAACGGAACGGAATATATGATTGCAATGATTGAGGGAAGAGAACCAGTGTACAAGGAATCACCTTTAACAGAGGAAAGATGGACAGCAGCAGTAAATAACGCAAATTTCATGTTAAAAGAGTACCAAAATATACCGACGGGAACATTTGGAGCAATCACTATCGCACAAACGATATCACGATATGAAAACGGTGAAAGAACAAAGGAATTGTTAGATGATTTAGAGGCAATTGAGTAGAACATAGCACCACCAAAAAGGGGAACCATGCGATAAAAAGCGGGTTCCCTTTGAATTACCTAAAACAACCATTAGGGGGAATCCAGCATGAACCACGATAAAGTAATACAACTACTCAAGGACTATAGATGCTACAAGTATGCTGCTAACAATGCAAAGGGTCAGCTTAATAGTGGATTTACAATACCTGTTGTCATATCAGAGCGCAGACTAAACCCTGACTTATGGGATGGGACGAGGTATACAAGGATACTGGCGATACTAGATGGAGCAATAAATGACGTATTGAGTGACGATCAGAGGACAGTTATTATGCGTAAGTACATCGAGCGAAACACACTTAGCCTTAATGAGATTGCAGACATCAGTAAAAGGGACCGGACTACTGTAGGACGGTGGCATAAAGAGGCTATAAGGAAATTAGCAATAGCGATGCAACCAATATCTCTCGATGAGATGGAGATAACGAATTTTGATCATATGTGGACTGCATAAACAACAAGCCCGCAAACCATTAAAGGTCTGCGGGCTTTTTTTGTTTTGTTGACAAGTGAATCCAAGTAGCATATATTTTAATTGTTGTTGTCAGGGGCTATACGCCCCCGTTGATTGAAACATCTGATTCAGTTCAGACATAAGCCCTAGCGGACTAGCCTCCGTTGGGGCTTATGTTGTTATTTTGATCCTGGGGTTCCTTGCAAACTCCATGAAAAGTATTCGAGTTATCTCGCCTTCCTCCCCCTATTTTGACTGGGGAAAAACTTGATGTTCCACTGGATGGGTTTTCTTTTATGACAAGAACTGATTTTTCATGAGTTTGGAGAATGAACTCATTTTCCTTTTCAAAAATGCTTTTTTTGGCAAGGAGTATCATGTCTAAGGACATGTATTCGAGATTGGAAAAAATCTCTGCCCCCATTACCAACTCACCTTTTTTAATACGTTCTTCTATTGTTTTCCAGTTGTAGAAACTGGAAAGTTCTCTGTTATTCATGCGCTGTGGCAAACTGAACAATAACATCCTATTTGCTTTGGAGCTGAAATCCTCCCAAAACCACCTAGGAATAACAAGCCAACATTGGTCTATAACTTCAGCAATCTTTCTTATCTCTTCCATCCATTCAGGGTTATAGTTTATGCTCTCAAAAAATAGCATAAACTCCTTTTGAATCTGTTGTATGTCAATTAGGTCAAATGATATAAAACCATCATTTGATCCTTTGCCTTTATGCCCCTCTACTTTCCAGATAGTTCCATCTGCCATCTGGATGTACTCAATTCCTGTGTAGCTTTCCACCAAACCATAGTGAAAAGTTTCGAAACTGATATCTCTTATTCCACATAAGAGCGCAAGTTCTTTGCATGGTGACTCTTGTAGTGACAGTTCTCTGATGCGAGATAGAACAGAAATTACTTGATCTATTTTTTCTGTGCCCACAACCTTGACAGGGTTATACTTATAAGTCGCAGTATAATCACCGTTGGCATACTTAAAATATGTGTCTATAACATTTTTCATTTTATTATTCTCCTTTTATACTGCCTCCCATAAGGTGAGGTCTTACGTTTATTTTGTTTAGTTAGGTCTGGACGAGAGTCTAGTCATTTTTAGTTTTAGGATTCGGATGATTTTTATCTATAATCCAAGTCTTTCCCTTTTTTATGGCAATTACTTTGCCCTCAGAACACATGTTTTTAACTGTTCCTGGGTTGGTGTAGCCCCACATCTCAGCAGCTTCCTCCGCACTCATAATATTGTTGAGGATGTGCTGTTGGGAATAGTAGGACTGCAAGTAAGATCTGCTTAGGGGTTCGTTCGTAAATTCCGAAACATCTAAGTCAGCAATTATCTCACCGAACATATCTAAAAGTGCAAGTTCATCTGCTCCGAATTTATGAGCATGTTCCATTAATTCGGTATGTATCCTTTCTAGCGTTCTTGCGGGCTTTCTGGACATGTCAGTTAGATGCTTTCCTGAGATTTTGTTTTCGCCACCGATTTTGTTACCAAGAACGTTGGCAATTGCTATCAGTCTTCCGAATTTTTGAGTACGATCCATTATGCAGCTGCTCCTTTAATAATGATTTTACGGGTAGTGCTAGAGAGTACTGGATTACCTTTGGAGTATTCGATGTCACAGCATTTGTTGTTTTCGTCATAGATCATAATTTCACCGCCAGTCGATTCAGCAAGTGTATAGCCAGTAGGTAGTTCAAAATCATTACCGTTATCACATTCAACAAAACCATAATTACCACAGTATTCAAGTGCAAAACCGTTTTTAGTGTCCCAAGCGTCTACCGCCTGTAAGTTTGTCCATTTGAAAAGAATAATCGATTCCATTCCTAATCTCCCCTATCACCATTTTTTTTTGATTATTTAGTAGCAAGCGTCGATTGCCTTGAAAGCAGCATCATTTATCGTTTTTGCACTTCCGTTATTTAGATACTCCAATGCTTCATTAGTAAGCTCTTCAATGTGCACAATTACCCATTGTGCTGATAGTGTCAAACGAAGCAATTCTTTCTTAATCTCATTTTTTGTTTTTGTATTCATCCAGTATCATCCTCTCGTAAAGTGCGTTATCGCATCTCTTGTTAATAATATAACATGTGCGATATCGCATGTCAACATATTAAATGCATCATTTTTGCACACAAATGCAACCATTGACCTGTTATAATCTTAGTATAGGGAACTTGCGAATGGGCGAACGATAGATGATCAGTCTTCGTCCACGCCGTTTCCTCAATACGGTGAATAGTATCTGAAAGCTCAACACGAACGGTTAGTAGGATGCATCACATATATGCAGAGAGGGAGCCTAGCGGCTTCCTTTTTGTTTTGGGAGATGAAGATATGAATGAATGGGCTGCACTAGGAATTGTAATAGCGATTTGTATGGTGTTGATATATGTAATTAGGAGTAATGAGGAAGAACGTAGAGATATGTTAGATCGGTTAATGAGTAGAAATTTAGAAGAGTACAAAGAGTTGACAGAACCGCAAGTGATCCATAGCGAACCTGTTGCGTTAACGGATGAGGAAGAATGGAAAAGAGAAATAGAAAGTATGAAGTCGGGAGCATAGGGGTGAGAAGATGGCAGTAGGAAAATATGATACGCATGTTAAGCCCAAGCTACTGCTTATAGAGGCATGGGCGAGAGATGGTTTAACGGATGAAATGATATGCGAAAATTTAGGAATTTCGGTAGCTAGTTTTCACAATTACAAGCGTGATCACGTAGAGTTTTTAGAAGCCCTTAAAAAGGGGAAAGAAATTATCGACGTAATGGTCGAAAACGCACTATTGAAAGCTGCATTAGGATATGAGTTTGAAGAAGTAACAACAGAATATACAAATCTAGCTTCAGGGGAAAATGTTATTCCCGTAGAGGTGACTAAGAAGGTTGCGAAACATGCAGCACCAAACACAACAGCCTTAATCTTTTGGTTAAAGAATCGTCGACCGACTGCATGGCGAGATAAACAAGAAATTGATCATAGCGGCAAGTTGGGGCTAGATGTTGATATAGAGAGGATGAACGACAATGAAATCCTCGATGGAATTAAGGAGTCATTACAAGCAATTAACGCTTTATCGGCAAGAATTGGAACGCAGGCTTAAAGAAGAGGGTATTCGCTATTACAGACCTCACCAAAAGCAACAGGATTTTCATAGATCAACTTTACGTAACCGCTGGGTATTTGGAGGTAACCGAACAGGAAAGACTGTATCGGGCGGTGCAGAGGCTGTTTGGTACGCTACTGGAAATCATCCACACAAGAAGATAAAGACTCCTAACCGTGGATGGGTTGTATCGCTAACTAATGAGGTACAACGTGATGTTGCTCAGCGTGAAGTATTACGGTGGCTGCCTAAGAATATGATCGCCGATGTTCAGATGCGTAAAGGAACGAAAGACAGCTTGGAAACGGGAATCATCGACTTTATCCAGCTTACAAATGGCTCATTGATCGGCTTTAAGTCATGCGATCAAGGGCGAGCAAAGTTTCAAGGAACATCGCAACACTGGATATGGTTTGACGAGGAACCACCCGAAGATGTGTACTCAGAATGTAAAATGCGGGTGCTCGATACTGTCGGCGACATGTGGGGTACGATGACACCGCTACAAGGTCTGACATGGGTGTACGATGTGATCTATATGAACGAGCCGCAGGATAAAGAGGTTAAATACTGGCTCATACAATGGGCTGACAATCCTCACTTGTCGAGAGAAGCCATAGCACAACTCGAATCAACTATGAGTGACGAGGAGAGAGAAGCCCGTCAGTACGGTAAGTTTGTGGCTATGTCGGGACTTGTGTACAAAGAGTTTGTTGAGGACATTCACGTTATAGACCCATTCGATGTACCGAGAAGTTGGTATGACAATATCAGTATTGACCCGGGACTAGATGCGCCGTTATCAGCTCATTTCTATGCAGTAGATGGCGACAATAACATATATGTGATCGAGGAGCATTACCAGTCGGGACAATCAGTTGAGTGGCATGCAGAACAACTTCATGCTATTGCAAATCGTCTAGGATGGCCTAAGCGTAATGGTGTGCTAGACGCACTGATAGATAGTGCAGCTAATCAGCGCACACTAGCGGCAGAGAGGACTGTAACGGAGTTGTTTTATGAGCACGATGTTTTAGCGGATACAGGAGTTGAAAAGGACATATGGACTGGTTTACAACGTGTCAAGCAATACCTAAAGCTTCGGGATAATCCACAGGTCGATGTATGGCCGAGAGGAAAACCGAAGCTTTTTATATTCCGTAATTGTGTACAGATGATACGAGAGATCAAGTCGTATCGTTGGAAGCCAGATGAAGACAAGCCAATTAAGAAGAACGACCATGCGATGGATGATCTTAAGTATTACATCATGAGTCGTCCAGATATTGTGCTTGGTGGACCAGTAGAGCAGAATGCTATGAGTCACACGAAGCAGCTTAAACAAGAACATTTGCCTTATGCATTACGAGATAACGATACAGATGACTATGACTGGCATGATCTATAGGGGGTGAGAGCTTGGCGAAAGAAACTGTAAAAGAGCATGAAGAATATAGTCAAATTATCAACGAGTATCGTTCGTCGATGTCAGCCATGAAACAGTATCATGCTGATTGGAAAGAATATGACGATTATTACATCGCAGAGCAGTGGTCATCGCAGCGTGCGAGCTGGCGTCCTGACCCAGTGGTCAATTACATTTCGTATATCGTTGACCAAAAGAAACCGCAGCTCACAAACAATCGTCCTACGGGAATCATCCTTCCTACATCTGCTGGAGATGAGGACGCTACTAAGCTATTTACACAAGTTACTGATGTAATTGCAGATCGTGTGGATATGGATAGCGTAGTGGATGAAGTTGTGCAGACAGGATTGTTGCTGGATGTGGCTTGGTTTTACGTCTACTGGGATAACTCCTTATCAGGCGGATCGGCTGCAAGGAAAAACATATGGAAGGGTGATGTGGTTGTTGAATCGGTCGATCCAGCTAACATGTACTATGATCCACAAGCCGTCGATATAGACGATGCCCGTTGGGTGATATACGCCGTCCCCAAGACGGTACAGTGGGTGAAGGAAAAGTACGGTGTAGTCGTAGAACCTGACAGCGTACAAAGCTTTGAGACGGAGATATATGATCGACCAGGAGTAGAGCAAGGAAAGGACAGAGTCATGCTGTATGCCCGATGGTCGAGAGTAAACGGTAAGCTCAATGTTTCCTATGCAGCTGGCGGTAAGATCCTCGATAAGATTGAGGACGTTTATGCTCATGGTCGTTATCCATTCATACCGTTTGTCAGCAAGCGCCGCCGCAAATCGATAATCGGGATCGGAGAGCCACGGAATATCATCAATAATCAGAAGCTCCTTAACAAGCTCATCGAGATGCCGACAACTAATGCAATGCTTACAGCTAACCCGATTGCATTGATTGACCGAAAATCCGGCATTGATAAAGATAAGTGGGTAGCTAAACCGGGGATGGTTTGGTATACGGTGGGTGATCCTAGGAAAGCGGCGTACTGGATGGAACCGCCACGGATGTCTAATGATGTGTACAAGTTGACTGATATGTTAACTGGGTACATTGAGAAGATCGGCGGCGTATACGATGCGCTAACGGGTGATACCCCAACAGGTGTAACAGCTGCTTCTGCTATTCAAATGTTGCAGGAACAGGGCAGCATTCCAATCAAGGGGATAGCACGAAACCTGTATAGCTCAGTTAAAGAGGTGTACAAGCAGATGATCGAGTTGGTTAAGGAGTTTTACACTGAGACTCGCTACATCCGTATTACGGGTGAGGAGGGCGGAACTGAGTTTGTTGAGTTTCAAGGTGCAAAATACGCTGACGTTGATTTTGACGTTAAGGTTTCCGCTGGACCATCTACTCCAATGAGTAGGGCGTATATTACTCAGCTTGCTGATGATCTGTTTAACAAGCAGTTATTACTAGGATCTGAGTACGTGGACATGGCAGATGGTTTGCCGAACAAAGAACGGATCGTTGCAAGGTTGAGAGAGATGGAAAGGCAACCACCACCACCACAACCAACTACGAACGCAACGGCAGCACCACAGCCAATGCCGACAGTTGATGACATATATGCACAAGCACCACCCCAACTACAGCAAGAAATTGATTTAATGCGTGAGCAGGGTATGCCAGATGAGCAGATCATGCAAACGCTGATGCAGCTATTAAAACAATAATAGGAGGCTATTTTTATGAACCCAACAATTGAAAATAACTTTAGTTACCACGCACCAAAAGAGGGGCAACTCGCAAAGTATGAGGCTATCCAAGATAAAGCAAAAGAGCTTGCCTATTTGATTGATGCCGAGGTTCCGAAGAGTCGTGAGCAATCGGTTGCGCTAACGAATTTGGAGCAAGCTGTATTTTGGGCAAACGCAGGAATATCAAGAAACTAACTTGCCCTTTGTAGAGCAACAGGGGCAAGAATCTACGGCGTTGATGGTGGAGTTGCGCCGACCACCGAGGAGGATTTCATATGTCATTCAAATGGTTAAGCCCCCTGCTAAATGCAGATGGGGATATTGGTGCGTCATCAGATTTAGGAGATTCGGAAACGTCAAGCGTTGAGACAGATGTAGAAACATCGGATACAGGGATTGACCCTGAATCAGTTACCGAAGAAAACACTCCTGATGTATCGCAACAGGCTTCATTCGCTTCTCGATTGAAACAAGAGAGTGAAAAGATCGAACAGCAATACCAGCCGCACAAACAACGTTCTGAGCGATTCGAGCAATTAGCAAAAGCCGAGGGATTTTCAAATGTTGATGATTACTTTGATGATCTGGATAGACAAGCAAAGGAACGTAAAGCGGAAGAAGAAGCTTATCGGTTAGGCTTAGACCCCGAAACGTACAATCAGCACTTTGCACCTGTTAAAAACGAGCTATCACAGACTAAGCAGGAGCTAGCACGTTTACAACAATCGGATATTGAACGTCAGATCAAAGCTGATTATGAAAGATTGTCTGCACAATATCCAGATTTCAAAGATCATGAAGATGCAGTTTGGGCAATGGCGACTGAAAGACGATTACCACTTGAAGATGCTTACAAGCTCGTATCTTATGACTCTCGTATTGCGGCAGCTAGACAAGAGACTGAACAACAAGTTCTTGCGAACATTACTAGTCGAGATCAAAAGCAAGTCCTCTCTGGTAAAGATCAGGGAGCAAATACAGCGATCGACCCAAGCAACATGAGCTTATCGGATATTGCTTCGATATCAGCACGTGTTCAGCGTGGCGAGCGCATAACATTTTAAGGAGTGATTATTAATGCCACCAGTTCAAGTAACCACACAGGCGAGTCTTTCGCCAACAATGCAGACGTACTACGATAAAAAACTATTAGCAAGATTGCTACCATCATTGTTTCATCTTAAATGGGCGCAGAAACGTCCGATATCCAAGAATGGCGGTAAAACAATCAACTTTAGACGTTTTTCGCCGCTCGCTCATGCAACAACTCCTTTAGTAGAGGGTGTGACACCAGCGGGAAAAAATTTAACTATTACTGAAACAGAAGCGACAGTAGCTCAATATGGTGATTATGTAGAAATATCTGATTTACTGGACATGACAGCAATTGATCCAGTGTTGGATGAGACAGCGGATCTACTTGGTGAGCAGTCAGCAGAAACGTTAGATGTTGTAGCTAGAGAAGTTCTTGCAGCTGGTACGACAGTGCAATACGCCAATGGAAAGACTGCTCGTAACACGATAACCTCAACGGATGTGCTAACCGTTTTAGAGGTGCGAAAAGCGGTTCGAACCTTAAAGCGGAATAATGCTAAGACATTTGATGGACGCCACTATATGTCAATTGTGGAGCCTGGTACAACGTTTGATCTCCAATCTGACCCTAAATGGGAAGAAGCGACAAAATACGGTAAGCCTGAACAACTATTTGATGGTGAAATTGGTCGGATTTATGGTGTTCGCTTTGTTGAAACCTCCCTAGCTAAAGTGTTTTCGGGTGCAGGAGCGACAGGTGCTAACGTAGCAGCGACACTTATCTTCGGTAAAGACTCTTATGGAATGGTAGATATTGAGTCGAGTGGAACGGTTAAAAATATCATCAAGCCACACGGTAGTGGTGGAACCAGTGATCCACTTAATCAACGTGCAACAAGTGGTTGGAAAGCTGCATTTGTTACTAAGATCATCGAGCAGTTAGCGATGGTTCGTATCGAGCATGGTATGACAGGCTAGTATCAATTTATCAAAGGGAGCAGATCCAAGTGGTCTGCTCTTTTAATTTGAGGAGGAATAGAAAATGACAAAGGCAATAGCATCTGACACTTCTTTGGATAAAGAAGTACTTACAATCGGAGATATCCTTGCTAAGCAAGACAAAGTTAAGGTGAAGCTATACTTGCCCCCAGAGGCACGACAGAAGCTAGAAGCACTGGAGAGTGCTGGCAAGGATGTATTGTGGCCATGTGAAACAGTGAGTATTAACGGTTACACATATCAGATTCAACTTGGAAAAGAGGTTGAAGTGCCTGAGAGTGTCGCTGAGGTATTACGCCACGCAAACATGATCTAAACACTGAGGGGCGTACGATCGCCCTTCTTTTAGTAACGGAAGGAGGGCGACGGTATGTTGCTCAGTGAAGCAGTAGAAGAAATATTAGAAAAAGCACCTAATCATTTGTCCATGCAGTCGATCATTAGGAAGATCAATATAAGTCGTGATCAGCTATTGAGAAGATTCGGCAGGGAGACAGATGTATATCAAATCAATTTGATCGAAGGGGAATCCATGTACCCTTGGGCACTACCTAAAGGGGGGATTCAATCGGTTACGGTCAATGGGAAGAACTATCCTTTCTCGTACGATAATGATATTTCCCGAAGCCGATATTACTACTTTCTAAGCGGATTAATAGGATTGCATCCCACCCCAACGGAATGTGTCATTGGTGGAATGACCATCTTTTACGATAAAACTCTTTCTCCGTTAACGGTAGAAGATTTAGACCAAGAAATTGGCTTTGATCGAGACTATGACATGTTGGTTGTCTATGGAGCGCTCAAGACCATGGAGATAAGCAATGCGAGTATGTACTACTCCAACTTATATAATCAGTTACTGGATGATTATCTAGCAGTAAACACAGAGCCTGAACACTATCAGATAAAATTGGAGGGTTGGTAAATGACAAAAGTGAATGAAACTATAGCAAGCAATATGACCAATTACCTTACAAATTATAAAGCATGGGCTCCTGTAATGTATAACGTAGAGGTATATGGGATTGTTGGCGATGGAGTAAAGGATAATACTTCTGCTGTTCAAAACCTGGTCAACTTGGCGATCTCTGAAAATAGAAAAGCGATTTTCTTCCAGCCCGGTATTTATATCATTAATGATCTTGTAAATTCTGATAAAGTTGTGCTTTTTGGTGATAACGCAACAGTTGTAGGTAGTTTTCCCGGAAAGATATATCAAATTGGTGTATGGGCTAATAATGCGGATGTTCAACACCTTGAAGCGCAAATAGGTCTTAAAGCAGATATAATTGAGGTCAATAAAAAAGCAAGCAAAGATTATGTAAATGAACAGTTGGCTGAGAAAGC
The DNA here is from genome assembly GCF_022180385.2 of Paenibacillus sp. L3-i20. GTDB lineage: Bacteria > Bacillota > Bacilli > Paenibacillales > Paenibacillaceae > Pristimantibacillus. The sequence continues at coordinate 1,341,421 of NZ_BQME02000001.1, read as the reverse complement.
GCCGCAGTCTGCGCTAGATGTAACTAACGCAAACTTAACGAACGGTCTAGCCGGCAAGCGTAGTCTTTCGAGTAAAATAACAACTCATGATATTGATAAATCGTCTGATGCAAATAAAATCCAACTGCCGGATCTTTCAGAAGGTGTACAAGCTGCTATGGCGGGCACTGCACCAGTGATAGGGAACGTCACTGATGGAAGTTTGACAACTAAGAAATATGCCGACGAATCAGTCACGGAGTTAAAGCTTGACGAAAAGCTGAAGCAAGCGACTGGACGAATACCAAGAAACATGCTGCAGTGTGATCAAATCGCCAGTCCAACAACTTTGCCTCGGAAATACATCACCTTTCCCGATTTTGTTTTTACAAAGGGTAGTTATGTAAAAGAAGTAGTGCTATTTTCGGGTGTTAGTGAGGTTATCGATATTTATATCGCTCACGGACCAGGACTGACATTAACGATGGACCGTAAAATCACTCACACAGTTGTTCCTGGGTATAACACCGTCCCTGTCCACTACTTGCTCACCCGAGACAGTTATATTGGATTTAATGGAGGATCAAGTTATAAGCAAGAACCTAATAATTGGTATCAAAACTATTATCAAAAGGAATCACTATCCGATTTGGTGATTGGTGTTGAAACGGGTTTTGCATTAACCGACACACTGGACATGACGTTTAACATGGAAGTTATTTTGGGAGACTTAGTTGAGCAATCCGTCTATGATTCGGAAATAGGTGTAATAAATACCGAACTACTCAGATTACCGCATGAAATTTTCGACTGTGGGACTGAAGGATCATCAATGGGCGCAGTTCAATATACCATTCCTAATTTTGTTATTCCAGCAAACACGCTTATCAAAAAGGTGAAAACTCATGCCCACGTAAGCAGTGAAATTGAGATTTGCATATTTACTAAAGATTCAGGAAATGGATTTACTTTAACCCATAAGATAATCAGCCAAGTTACAAAAGGCATTAATTTTATTCCTATTAATTATGTTCTCCCCACAGACAGTTTTGTTGGGTTTAACGTAAAAAAACTCGGTGGTATCAGTTTTATAGTTGGTTCCTACGGAGATGACTACACCTCATATTACGAGGTTTCTGCGAGCAATCTCCCAGTAAACTCTCATACAACTTTTTCATTAACTGACACATTGGCTGTTAATTTCAATTTTCAACTTTTTGTCGGTGATATCGTGGACGTTGAGTACCTCAAAGAGTTAATAGGCCCAGTACAGAGCAAAAAATATGCCTGTTTTGGCGACAGTATAACAAGCGATGAAGTTACAGGAATTGGTACAACAGTTTGCAAAAAATTGGGTGCAGAAATGATCGGCAATTTTGCGCATGGATGGGCGACTGCATCTGACTGGTTTAATGGCTCAACAAATGAAACGATTATCACGTTTGATACCTCAGATTTAGGACTTAATGTAAATGACAATGTATTGTCAAATCAAGTGAGATGCATGTTGCGGCATACAACTCCATTAAATACACAAGTAACATGGTCCCATCCATTGGATGGTTCTTTTTCAATCGATACATCTTTAGGACTTGGGCTAGGAAACATAACTGATATTCCTGAGATTATCTATATTGCAATTGGGACTAATGATGGTCAACTGCAAAGTGGATATGATGTACCCCCGACTTTTGTTGTAGACGACACAGATAATGTGTTTGCGCAGTCTTACTCCCAACTGACAAGAAAAGGGTTAGCATCGGCTCTGCGGTGGGCGCTCGAAACTTTGCAAAGTGCATATCCAAAAGCAAATATTTTTGTGGCCTCTCCTCTGCAAACATCTTCGCTTAATGTTAATCTGACATATTCAGCACAGGTGCTGAAGAGAAACATCATCGAAAAAGTTTGTAAATTCGCAAGTGTACATTTCGTGGACTCGTTTAGCGAAACTGGTTTATCTAGGTTAACTGCTGGTGCGCTTACACTTGAGGGGCTGCACCCCAATGCGGCAGGAAAAGAATGGGTCGGCAACTACGTCTCCAAAGAAATTAACAGTAGGTTTATATCTCGGTAGGACCATACTGCGATATAACCAAGCATCCGATAGGGTGCTATTTTTGATGGGAAGGAGACTAACCAATGTTATCTCTACAACAAATCATTAAAGAAGCTGATCTGCTTGTGCCGAACACCATTGAGACTGTTGATAAGGTCACTCAGCTCAATGCGATCAACAACGACTTTTTTAACATAGTAAAAATTCCGAAGCTCGCTAAGGTTGTAGCAGTACTCAACCAGTCAGAGTATATACTTCCCAACGTTGTGCGAGAGAAGAATATTGACCTAGTGAAGGTTGGTCTACTGAGCTATTTGGACTTGATGAGTGACCCAATAAACCCGACACAGAACAACTACAGCTTTGATGATTCGAATAATACTCTAACGCTATCCCCTGCGCCGTATAGTAACGGTTTGCAGGGGATTGTTCGTTACCACCGTATTGCGACGACAACATTTCTAAGTAGCAGCCTTGCAGCTATACCGGATGCGCCTACAGAATATCACTGGACGTATGTTCCTGCGTTAGCGGCTTGGTTGGCGTTGGTACAAGAGGATGACGCTTCAAAAGCAGCTATTTATACTGACCAGTATCGTTCTTCATGGAATTCAGCAGCTCAAAATTATCTAGGAGGTGAGAGATGAGGAAACCAATTCAGTACCCTATGCAGCAGTATCAACCATTAACGGGAATGATTCCTCCGATAACAATACGTGACTTCAAAGGTGTTAATACGTTAGATCCATTCTCTATACCTGATAATATGTTCACGGATATGATGAACTTCACAACATCGGATTACCCTACATTGTCTGTCCGTCCTGGATACACTCAATTAGGATCTACAGTAGGTACAAAAGTGCTTGGGTTAGGTGCGTGTAAGGATAAAGAGATACACGCCGTATTTAACGATGGTACATGGAGAAAATGGAACGGTTCATCATGGGTACAGTTGGCGAATAATTTAGATACTTCAGCAGATTGGTCATTCACGAATTTCCAAGGTAATTTAACTGATATAAATCTGATTGGAACGAATGGTGTAAACGGATTAAGACGATATGACGGTACGAGTGTTCAATCATTTGGGAATGCTCCTGCTAATCTTAATTATGTTACAACTTATCAAAATAGATTATGGGGCGCATCGGGTAAAGAATTGAGAGCAAGCGCACTAGATAGACCCGATCTATGGAATACTTTTGCAGGGAATGAGGAAGACAGCTATGCCAAAGACATTGAATCTTCCCGTGGTGAAAATATAAACATGCTGAGCGGTGGACTAACAAAATTAATCGTAGGTATGCCAAATGCAATCAAAGAGCTTTATGGAGGATTGCCTTCAGACTTCAATGACCGGCTAATAACTGAGGATGAGGGATTCTCAAATAATAAAAGCGCTGTAACCCACGAAGGTATTATGAGGTTCATACATAAAATTGGACTTTTTACCTTCACAGGTGGCGTTCTACCAGACAAATCATTTTCTGATATAGTTAGCCGTTATTTTAGCCAAACAAGCAATGAATCAGTATCTGGGACTGATGGAACAAGAATATACTTCAACCTTCCACCCGATACCTTACTAGTCTATGACCCACGCTCTCATGTTCAATCTTGGAGTGTATGGAAAGGAATAAAGGTCACTCAATTTCTCATGTTTCAAAATGAGCTTTATATAGGAGATTCACAGGGTCGTGTACTTCGATTAGGAGGTTCAAACGATGCTGGATTACCCATTAACTGGTCAGCCACTACAAAGCCTTATACAAGCGAAACTGTGGCTCAAAAGATGCGGTGGTTAAAGATGTGGACGCATTGGGAACTGGATACTGGATCAACCTTAAACGTGTATCTATCTGATACTGCTAATGGTGACGATTGGGAACTAGTACAAACAGTAGTAGGCACAGGCAGGAAAATAGAACGCATACTCATACCTGTCAATAAATTCACACTATCCAATATGATAAGAATTAAATTTGAGGGTTATGGATGGGCTAGATTACATGAATTAACGAGGAAATTCAGGCTATTACCGCTAAAATAGGAGGTAGACATGACACAATGGCGTGATGCACCAACTAGAATAAAAGGTTTCGGTCCTGTACAGTCACTGAATGAAGCTTCCGCACAGATAAGAGAATTGCAAGACATTATTGCTAAGTTAGCCAAGGAATTAGATTATATTATCAATGGTAATCTCGATGTTAAGAACATTAGATCTAAATCACTTACAGCGGAGGTAATTAAAGCAGGATCAATCACCGCTGAAGAAATGACTGTCGATAAACTGTCAGCTATTACGGCTGATCTTGGTACGATCACGGCGGGATTACTGAATGCGGTAAAGATATACGGATCATATATAGCTACATCAGAGGATTCATATCCAAGAGTTGAGGTATCAACAACAGAAAAGCAGTTTAAAGCTGCTAGGACTCCTACTCAGTTCATAGAAATTGAAGCGGAGGGAATTACATCTGCTTCGCCTGTATTTAGGTTTGTTGACGGCAGTTTCTCGACTCTTGTATTTCAAATAGGAGATACTTATCACATATCATCTGATTCTCATATGATGGTTAATGCTGGAACACATAATTTAAGATTAAATGGTGCTGAGGTTGCAGTAAAAAATGGTGTGGGGTTTGGTACTTTCCCAGCTAATTTTAGTTCTGCAACTTCGGTAGTAGTACTTCGTGATGAGTTTAATGCTCTGCAAGCCAAGTTAGTTTCATTGGGTATATTGGCATAATTCGACATTACACCTATAATGAGAATAAAAACTCAGACGAGGTGAAGATAATGAAAAAGGTTATTATCGGATTTTTGGCAGGTGTTATATTTGCAACGGCAGGGACGGCATTAGCAGCTCCAACAATATCAAAGATAACAGCATCGTTACGAACAGATTATAAAGTAGAGTTAGATGGATCAAAGGTTGAATTGAAGAATTCACCATTAGCATACAATGGTAGCTCATATTTGCCTGTCAAGGAAATGGCAGAGCTTATAGGAAAAGAAGTTTCATTTGATAAAGGTACAATTAAACTAACAACTAAGGAGGAGAACCCAGTGGATGGTCATCCTACTACTAATAAAAATATTGGTTCACAATCTGATTATGATATAAAATTGAAAAAGTTAAGTGACGAAAAGAGTAGTTTGTCAATTGGAATAGAAACATTCAGGGTCCTTAAAAAAGATAGCGTTGATGAAAAGGCTATAAAGAAATTCGAAGAACTAATTGTAGAGTATAACGGAAAGATTGAGAGTATCGATAAACAAATTACAGAGCTCAAAGAAAAGTATCCTGAGTACGCAAAGTAATGGTATTGAACATTGCACGTATAAAATGCTCATGCTATGATTAGGATAGAAAAAGGAGCCGTGCGCTAACACGACTCCCTTGCAAAACGGGCACGACAACCGCTTAAAGAGCAGTCGGCTTCGGAAATACGGCAGTAAAATAGACCGTTTACCTTTGCTGAGGGCGGTCTATTTCTTTTGGTTAAACGCAATGACAATAGCTACAATTAGCGTCAGTAGTGCAATTAGCAATCCACCAAAGCCGATCATTAGTGTCAAAGTATCTTTAACCTCCATGGGCATCCCTCCATTCCTGAGAGGTAGCCGACCGCCCTTATAGCCGTTAAGCGTGCTTGAATCTATTATATCAAATCCAGAGTTTGCCACAAGGCATGCTCTTTTTTTATTTCCGAGAGGAGGGCTAAAATGGCTACGATTAGTGAAAATCAGCGAAAGTACTTAACTGCTATGGCAGCAGGAAAGAACGAAAAAGGTCAAGCGGCAGGGTCAGGTCAACAGGCATGGGCAAAATCCCAGCTTGCTAATAGTACTTCTCCAAACAATACTACACAGTCAGCATCTACCTTTACTCAACCAGAGAGTAGGACAAATCAGACTTTAAATAGGATTAACGAACTGGCGAACGCCCAACCATTCCAGTATCAAGCACCTGCCGCATTTACCTACGACCAGAATAGCGATCCAGCATATCAGGCTGCACTTGCATCAGCTAGGTCAAATATCACTCAGCAGCAGGCTGACACAAATGCTCATCTCAGGGCTGGCGGGCAAGGTAAGTCCTCGTATAGCGAGTCAGTTGCCAATCAGATTGGTGCAAAAGAGATGGGACGAGTAAGTACAGATGTGTTACCGCAACTCATCAACCAAGCCTATCAGCGCCATGCTGATAATGCTAACCGTGATATGCAAATCCAACAAGCCAATTATGGAGCACAACAGGATCAAGTTACAAACCTTGCACGACTGTATGGCATGCAGGATCAACAGGACTTTGCAAACCCGATGGCAGAGGCACAGCTCACAGGGCAATACTTGTCCGGAGAAGCAAGACAGTACATTGATGCAATTAACGGGCTTAAGGCACAAGCAGAAGCGAAAGGCACTTCCCGTGAAGCAATGCTTGGATACAAAGGTCAAGCCGATGCATATCGTAATGCACTTCAAGGTCTTGGTGTGGATCCTTCGTTATTTGGATCTGATGTTAACCGATCTACAGCGATGCAAAATGCTAATCGTGCAGGTGTTCAAACGATGGCAGCTAAGGATCAGAATTTTGGTCAGGACATGGCTACGAAACAATATGATCGTGGTGTATTGGAGAATGATCGTAACTACAACAGAGGGGTTCTCGAGTCGGATCGCACGTTTGGTGAGGATACACGGCGATATAATCAAGAATTTGAATATACACAAGGTCGTGACAAAGTAGCTGATGAAAGATGGCAAACAGAGTTTGATAGAATACTCACTCAAGATGGTGTTCAAAATGCCTTAGCGTGGGCACAGAATAGTATTTCACAGCAAAATGCGAATACATCGTCTGGGAATCTGAATTTGAGCCGTGATGAGTTTGATTATCGAAAGGAAAAAGATGTGCTGGATCGTGAATCATCTAATAACACCAGTGATTCAATTTCAGGTAATAAGATAACAGCTAAACAGTCGGCAGACAATTATAGTTTGTTGTATGACGATATAACAAGTGAAGGTGTAGACAAAGATACGGCAAGGAATTTGTTGAAATCCAACCAAGCGTTTCTTACTGATGCAGACTATAAAAAACTTAATCAATATATTAACGATAAACTTTAGGGGGGGACGAAAATGGTAGTGCGCTTGAAAGACTTGAATAAAGAAGAAAAGAAAAGCGGACTCGTTCGTCTTTCCGATATTAGAGAAAATCAAACAAAAGAAGGTGAGCGTTATGCGTCTCAGATGCGTAGCGTTCCCGAGCTTCTCAATCCATTCAAGGTGCAAGAAAATATTAAAAACCAGCTGAAGACTAAGCCTGCACCACCACAAAATCGTACACAGATATCATCTGAATCGTCACCTACAAGACTTCCGAGACCAGATGAAGTACTAAAGTCTCCATTATTCAATAATGTTGAGGCAGATAAAAGACAACAAGATGCTCTTAACTCTCCTATCACAAAGTTATCTAATAAGATTCAGGAGAAAGGAAGAGAGTGGACTAAGCCGCTAAGTGACTTATTTCCTAAGCCTAAAAGTAATGACACGGTGGGTTTACGAATTGGTAAAGATGTAATGAACTACAGATCAAATGTACAAGAAGCACAAGCCAATAACCCTGTAGGAGCTTTTATTGGAGGAGCAGGGGATGCAGCAACATTGGGGTTAACTTCGTATGTTGAGCGCATGTTGGGCAATCCAGAAGTTGCAGAGAGAATCACGCAGAGTGGTCCTGGTAAAGCAGGACAAATAGCTGGTCAAATCGTTCTCCCAGCTGGGAAAATAAAAGCAGGAGCATCACTTGTAAGCAATATTGGACGAGGGGCATTGGCTGGTGCTGGTTTGGGAGTTGGTATTGAAACTGGTGAACATTTAACAGGGAGAAATAATCAGTCTCTAGGCGAAAGAGTACTTGATGTTGGCATTAGCGGGGCTCTTGGTGGCGCTGGGGCTGGTATCGTTGATGGTATTGGCAAAGGACTACAAATGACCAGAGGTGTTGCACAGGACGTTGTAGGTAGAAAATTGAATACAGCAAATGCAATTGAAACAGCGAATAGAAGTGTCCCTACTGAACGACTACGAGTGCAGAACAACACTGAACGTTTAAGTAAAATGATGGGAGATATTAAGCCTGTAGTTAACGAACGAATGACACCACCTCTAGAGAATCCAAGAGAGTTGGCAAAATGGCTTCAACCTCACCTTGGAGATGTATCACTAAACGATGTTAATCGATTACCTTATGAGGATATGCGTCAGCTAGCCACAGAGGTACAACGAAGCATGAATGTTCCTGACATGGCGAGGCGAGTAGCGAATGATCAAGGACAAGATCTTGATTCACTATTGAACCAAACCGCACCAACGTTCAAACAGACTACAGAACGGTTACGTATGGGTGGCATTTCTGGTGCAATCGAAGCTCCACAAAATGTGAAAGTTGCTATTCGTCCCGGGGAACCACTAGATACTTCTCAGGGTGAAATCATACGTAAGAATTGGCTTAATTCATTGTTTGGTGATCAATCAGTGGGCATCACGCCAATTGGATCAAGAAAAAGTAATAAAATGGTTTCAACGGAACAGCAAATCGTGAATAATCCATTGATTAACAGTGTTAAAGGTACAGTAGATCAGACGAAACAAGCTGCTAGAGCTGTTTATCAAAACAATGTGGATTATCTTTCACCGCTTAAAACGATCAATCGTCAGACCTATGACACAGCAATGGACGCATCTAGAGCAAATAATCTTGCAAATACACTCATTAGAGATAAGTTTGTAGACAATCAAGGGAATGTCATTGGATCAAGCCTAAATGATATCATGAAAAATACTCGTGGACTTGGTAATAAGGTAGACGATTACCTTGTTCTCAGACATGCTATAACACGTATGGAACGTGGTGAACGGGTATATGACGATGCTCTTAAGATGACACCTGACAAGGCTAGACAAGCTATTAAGACGCTTGAATCTAGGTATCCTGAGCTTAAACGAGTGGGAGGAGATTGGGATGGGTTCAATACAAACATCCTAGACAATGCAGTAAAAGAGGGCTTGATAAGTAAAGTGGCTAGAGATGCGATGAGGGAACAGAATCCTAATTATGCATCGATGCGAAGACAGTTTTCAACTGCTGAAAAGTTTGCGCAACCTAAGTGGGGTGGTGGTGCTTCATTCTCAGGTCAAAGCGCTCCTATCAAATCTGTTAGTCCAACAGGATCTACTCGCAAGATAATTTCACCAATCCGATCAGCTATTGAACAGTCTTACGCATGGAAAAATGCTGAACTTAGAAATCGTACAATGCAGGAGATTGTATCTGCTATTCAGGCTGATCCACAAGGTATGAAAGATATTGCCCAACTTGTTAAGAAACCATCTACAAGCTATAGGAGTTTAGATGATGCCCTCCGTGAAGGCGGTTCAGAGGAATTCTTGGAACTGCTAGACAATGACTTTAGGTCGCTGTTTGCAAAGAATGCCTCAGGTGATCAAAACATTGTTAGAGCCATGGTAAACGGAAATCCCGTCTATGTTAAAGTGGAAGACCCTGAGGCTGTAAAAGCCCTACTAGGACTTGGTAATGAGCAATCAGGAATTGCACTTAAAACGATGCAATTTTTATCTGATGCCACCAAAAGGGGGGCGACGGGTTTGCTAGCTCCAATGTTTGCAATCAAGTCCCTTACTGCGGATACCGTGCAAGCAGCAATACAATCGCCAAACGCATTTAAACATATGGCCGTGGATTTGCCTCATGCAGCAATAAGCTCCATTGCTGAGGTATTGAGGATACCAGGATTGAAAAATCTTGCGGAAGATTTTAAACGTTCGGGCGGCGAGTACTCAGCTCTATTGCGAGGTGACAGACGATTAAATACTTCTGTGATGGACTTGAGAAGGGAAGCTCCACTATCAACAAGAGGCATAGCGAAAGGAGCTTTATTAGCTGTTAAGTCTCCGTTTAAAGCACTAGAAAAAGCTGCTGATATGTCGGAAAATATTAACCGTATGGCGGCGTTCAATCGTGCTATTAAAGGTAAGGAGAGAACACCTGAGAACGTTCGGAATGCAATTAATGCAGCACGGGAATCGACGGTTAACTTTTCACGTAAGGGATCATACTCAAGAGAAACAGAGGCTTTTGCCCCTTACTCAAATGCAGCTGTACAAGGCATGTACCGTTTAACTAAGGCGTTTTATAAGAATCCAGTCAAAACGATTGCAGGACTATCAACTCTAGTAATAGCACCAAAATTATATGAATATGCAATGTTCAATGAGGATGCAGATTATCAGAAGCTTCCTGCAAGAGAAAGATACCGCAATATCATCATAAGCAAGAATAAGGACGGAACATTCAATAAGCAGTTCATGCCGCCTGAGTATCTTGCATTTGGATCCTTCATAACAGATGTACTAAATGATGTTGTCCATAATGATCCGGATGCCTATAAAGGTACTCTAGATGCAGTAGTTAATGCCTTTACGCCTCCATTGGTCTCAGGATTAATGCAAGGCGCAACTCAGGGTGGAGGGATTGAGAAAAGCCTTACTGGGTTAGCAAATGCCAGCGTTGCAGGTCCAGCAGTTGCGACAATATCTAATCAAAGCTTTTCGGGATCACCAATTGTACCACAAAGATTGAAAAATAATTCTTCTAAACTTCAGTATGATGAGCGAACCAGTTCTGTAGCGAAACAGATAGGTAAAGTGCTGAATTTCTCACCAATGAAAGTAGATTATTTGTTAAGGGCATACGGCGGAGATCCTGCAAGGTTGTTGTTACCTCTTACTTCCGATGTTGGTGGAGGAACGACAAGAAATACTTTATTGAAGAACTTTATCGTTGATCCAACTTTCACGAATACATTAGCTGACGATTATTACAAAGCAAAAGATGCTTTGTTAAAAGCGAGAGCTGACAATTCAATGGGAGAAGAATTGCCATCTTGGTACAGTGAGGATAATTACAAACTCGCTAATTCTACTGCAAAAGGAGCACCAGCAAAACGATTATCTGACCTTAATGCAGAGAAGAGAGAAATTAACAGAGATCGTAGTCTATCAGCAAAAGATAAGGTCCAGAAAATTAGAGAGATTCAAACACAAATAAACGAGATTTATGTCGATGTGAATTCAAAGTTGCGTGATGCTGGTGTTCCTATGAAGAGTAGGTAACAAAATGACATATTTACAATTAATGATATATTTAATATAATCAAATTGAGCCGAGGGAATGAACCTTCGGCTCTTTCTATTGGAGCTGATGCTTATGATTGAGTTCCACGAATCTGAACACGATAAATCCACAGTGAGCGATTGCACATTACGTGCTGTCGCTCTTTTATTTGGCAAGGAAGCAGCAGATAAACTGCTAATCAGGGGAAATGAACATGTGGGACTGGATCATCACAACAGCAGATGCATTGTGGAGGTATGGTGCGACTCCAACGGCTTTCGGGATGGCTTTATTCGCCCTCTTACGGACGAAGATGTTCAAGCGGAGGATGAAGAAATACTTACCCTATCTATTTCAGGACGAGGAAGTTAATGCAACATATGTAACCAATCAGCAAACAATCATACACAATCAAAAACTCATTATGGAGAGGATGAGATTAGAATGGGATGCACCTATTGGGAAGGAAAAACAAAAGGACTCAGTGGACAAGCGAAGGCACTTATTGGGATCGCAATCAACAACACATTCTTATGTCCAGTTTGCAGGGAAACCCACACTATTAAGGAGGTTACTACACATGTCAACGATTAACAAGGCCATTCTCATACCGTTACTATCTGCTATTGCCCTTTTCATTAAGCAATCATTTGGATATGAAATTTCGGAAGAGTGGATCAACGTTGCTGCAGATGTGATTTTATACATCATTTTTTTCTTGGGACTATTTATGAAGCCTAAAAAAGATAAACTAAAGGAGGAAAACGATGACTTCACAACTCCAATTGAAAATAGAGTCTAGTTTCACTGACGTACAATTCATTGATATCCGAAGCCAGCTACCAGTAAATCCGAACTATACATGGTCGCAGCTTGCCGGAATCCGTGATATTAACGCACTTAACACGATTGTCTGTCATCACGATGCCCTACCTAAATATAAGACAATAAAATATGGAGATGTTGAGCTTGCATCACGAATCGCAACAGATCACATAAGATCCAAAAAAAATCACCCCAAAGGAGATGCAGGGTTTCCCTATGATCTATGGATTCGAAACGGAATCATATACTGGTGCAACGATGTCGAACCTAGAGAGTACGGAGTTGCTGGCAATAACGGATATACGGTCAATATTTGCGTCTCAGGTGATTATAAAAATTATGATCAGTTAACACCTGAAGATCGCAAGGCACTATACGCTGCCATCATTTCAATGAAAAACTATCTCCCAAAAGACCAGTACATTAAAGGACATAATCAAATTCAGCCAACGGATTGTCCCGGATACGACATGGACCAAGTAAGAGAGGGAGTTTTATCGCTAGAAAAGGAAATTGAGCAGATAAAATCACCAAACAAGCAAGAAGAGATAGCTTATCGGATGGCAAACTACATATTATATCTTCAAAAGTTGAGCCTAGGTAAAAACCATAATGGGACAGCAGCATCACCCGGTGATATGAAATGGGCTTTAGGGCAGTTACTAAAACTTGAACCTGAGTTTCGGAGATTGGGATTCTTGAAGTAGGGGCGATTGCCCCTTTTTATTTTAACCATTACGAGCCAAATGGCTCACTATATGTTATAATCTAGAAAGAGGTGATACCATGGATTACATGGGAGTAGGAGAAGCGACGAAAGTATGGAACGTGTCCCGTGCAACAGTTAAGCGTTGGTGTGACTCAGGACATGCCAAGGCTGATAAGGTTAGCGGTCGGTGGTTGATTGATAAGCAGCAGCTGAAGCCGGACAAGAAGAGGGTGGATAAAAATGGGGCATTATGAAAATGAAATGACAATAAAAAGTATGGATGACTTAAGAAAGATATTTCCTTCGATTGCTTGCAAATAATTCAATGGATTCAATAAGAAAAAGTCAGCATGGTAATTTATGATTAAGGTTAAAACATGACAAACAAAAATAAGGGGTGAATATAATGGGAGCACATCAAAACATAGACTTTTTCCGTTTTCCAAAGCAAGGGGACTTACTCCGGGTAGAAGTAACTTTTAATCGTGATATAGAAAGTAAGATAATGGGTCGTATGATTCGAAACGATCATGAAGAACCAGGAATAACAATAATCATGCTAGATGATGGTAGAGTAGTATTGGACACTGAGTGCCAATATTCAATAATGGATTAGAGATTTATGAAAAATAAGCCACTGTCGCAATTTAATAAGTAGTTAACGAAAGAATTCCTGCCTAGATTTAGGTGGGAATTTTGTTTATAGGGTACATAAATAAAGGAATGGGTTTCCTTTCCACGGCGATCCAATGCTCCATTACGCTGCAAATAAGTGCTGCAAACTTGGCGTGTCTAGAATTTTGTTGTCTGCGACACCTCCACGAGAGCTTCAAGTGGCAGTGAAGCGGGGAAAGCTAGCCCATGCCCGTGTCCCAGTGCGGTATCACCGTCATCCATTGCCTGTACCGAAATTAGTTCGAACAGTGACTGTAAAGCAGATGCTGGATACCGATAAGATGCCAAATGGATTGTATGATGCGCTTCGGAAATCAATTAACCGAGGGGCACAAATATTTGTTTTTGTACAACGAATTGCACTAGTAGAACGACTTGCCGCTCTCATGCGATTAAAGCTGCAATTTGCTGCTGTAGCAGCAACATCATCTAAGGACCCTGAACGTGCACAGAAGGTGAAAGACTTTCGAAATGGGGATATACGAATTTTGGTGACAACAACTATTTTGGAGAGAGGTGTGACGATTCCTAAAAGTGATGTTTTTATTTTGGATGCAGATGGGGGATTATTTGATGAAGCATCCCTTGTACAAATGGCTGGACGAGCTGGTCGTTCGGCTAATGATCCAAATGGACAAGTATACTTTTTTGCAAAAGAACGCAATCAATCTCAAATCAGGGCGTTACGACATATTCGAGCTATGAATCACATCGCTAGAAAGAATGGATTCCTGCATGATGGCTTGCATAAAGGAGATCCCCAATCATGAACATTATTAAAGATTGGATGAACTGTTTGCGCTTAATTGCGAGTAGATCTGTAGATTTAATGGCACCCCAATCGGATAATTGCGCGGTATGTAATAAAGGTATTTTTGCAGCAAAAAGCCGAAGTGGGAACGCTACCGGTGAAACAAATAGATTACATGCTTCATTATGCAATGAATGCTATGGTGCAATTCCTTGGCTAAGGCGCATCGTATGTTCACAATGCGGAAGGGGCATTCATTGTGAGGATTGTATGAGAAGAACGGAGCGTCCTTTCATATGTAACCGTAGTGCGGTCACCTACAACGCTGCCATGCGGGAGTGGCTTGCGCTATACAAATATCGAGGTAACGAGCGACTTTCGCCCATCCTTGGGGCAATGTTATTGCCTGCATTGGAACGTTTAACGAATGAGGTGCTTGCACGAAGTAACAACGAGACGGCGCACCGAAAATCTTTTGCGGAGAGGGGGAGCCCAAAGATCAGTAGAATAGCTATGCCGTCTAGAAAAAACACTTGCTGGGATGCTATTACATACGTACCAATTAGCAGTGAACGTGCGGAAGAGCGGGGGTTTAATCAAGCTGAACAATTGGCGGAGTATGTGTCTGATGCGCTTCAAATTCCGCTATATGAGTTGTTGGTGCGTGAGCGACATACAGAAAAGATGAGTTTCAAAACACGTTCGGAGCGACTGAGGGATGCACGACTGTTGTTCTCATTACATAGAGGACATATGGAGGAGCTTATTCAAGAGAGTGAACGTTTAAGAGAAAATGCCGTACAATCTTCTAATCTGCATCTCCCAAAAGATAGAGCGCTACGAATCTTGTTAGTAGATGATATTTATACGACAGGGAGCACAGTTGAGGCTTGCTCCAAACTAATTCAGCAATATTTTGCTAGAAGAATAGAAGTATATGTACTAACGTGGGCTAGATCTTAATGCGAGTTTTTAGTCATAAAATGTGAAAGATTGTTCTTAGCACCCAATTTCACTAATGAAAATTGTTGAGCTTTCCGTTAAACTGTATATAGTCATAGTTTAATTGGATACGAGGAGGGCCTGAAGCGATGAATTTAGATAATTGTCCTCGCTGTGGCAAGTTATTTGCCAAAAATTTTAGAGATGTTTGCCCTGTATGCATACGGGAGATTGATAATGAGTACCAGCTTTGTGCGGACTATTTGAGAAAATATAAAGGTGCTATTATTGGTGAGCTTTCCGATCAGACAGGTGTATCTATTAAGCAGATTACGAAATTCATTCGTGAAGGTCGTATCTCTATGGTCAATGCTCCTAATATGTCTTATGCGTGCGAGTCTTGCGGAATCCCTATTCGCGAGAGTCATATATGCGAGAGCTGTCGCAAGAGATTGTTGAAGGACAAAACCCAGATGTTTGAAAATGAAGCAAAAAAATCGGAACAGTCTGATAAATTAAACCCTGAAAAAGTTGCTTACCGTGGTCTAACCGAGTATAAGGACAGATAAATTAACGATACTATTAAATAAAATTTGACTAGAGCCGATAATACTTGTAAAGGTAATCGGCTTTTTTAGTTCCTGTAAATAATGAGGTGGATAAATTGAAGATAAACGAAACTAATCGAATCGGCGGAGTTAACCCTTATCAGAAGCATGCGGAATTCCGTGGGGATGAGGTTAAAAAGGCTCGCCAAAAGGACGAGGTGCAAATCTCGGCTGCAGCTAAGGAAATGCTAACGTCAAGCAAGATAACCAATGCAGAGCGAAGCGAACGCATCAATGAATTGAAGGAATCTGTTTCCTCAGGCACTTATCACGTGGAAGCAGGTAAGGTTGCTGAGAAGCTACTGCCTTATTTGAGAAATAATCGACCAGAGTAAGGACGGGATCCATTGAATGTCGATTTCAAACATTACTGATATTCTTCAGCAGCAATTAAAGCTGTATGGTCGGTTACTGGAATGCGAAGAGATGAAGAAAGAAATGATTATAAATAATCAAGTAGTGGAGCTTAACGTTCTAACTCAAAAGCAAAAGCTATTGACAGCTAAAGCAGATGAGTTGGAAACAAGCAGGCTTCTGGCGACGGCAAAATATTTTAGAGACTCGGGCTTGCGAACTCGATCTGGAATTTTGTCTGATCTAATTAAATCAGTATATAACCCCGATGAAAAACAGCAACTAACGCGGTTATATGATGATTTATCAGCACTTCTGAAACGTTTAAAACAAACGAATGAAGTGAATCAACAATTGATTCAACAATCACTAGATTTCATTAACTTTTCTATCGGTTTAATGATAGAGGACCCGAATGAAGATATGACTTACCAACATCCGATGAATGGGATCTCCGCTAATAAAAGAAATACGTGGTATGACTCAAAGGCATGATAGGGAGATGAGAACATGAGATCAACATTCCATTCGCTTGAAACAGCGAAGCGCAGTATATTCACGCAGCAGGCGGCTATTAATACCGTCGGTCATAATATTTCTAATGCCAATACGGAAGGTTATTCCAGGCAGAAGGTTAATATGGTTGCAGCTCGTCCTATTGAAGCATACGGCATGAATCGTTCAAATTCAGCTGGACAGTTAGGGACAGGTGTTGAGTTTACATCAATCACACGGATAAGGAACGCATTTCTAGATTCGCAATACCGTGATCAGAATCATGGTGTTGGAAGTTTATCTATTCAGACTGATTCATTAAGTAAGTTGGAGGGTTATGTGAATGAGCCATCCGACACGGGCATTCGTGCTGTTCTAGAAAACTTTTGGAATTCGTGGTCGGATTTAAGCAAAGATCCTGAAAACGTCACTGGTCGTGAAATTTTACAGGAGAATGCAACGGCATTAGCTGATACTTTCAATGAGCTTAACCGTCAGTTAACTGACTTGCATGCTGATTTAACGTCTAATATTAATGTAAAGGTGACTGAGGCCAACTCTTTGCTTGGTACGATATCGTCATTGAATACGGAAATCAGAAAAATCGAATCGCTTGGCGATGATGCCAATGACCTGAGAGATCAACGTGATCTCATGACGGACAAACTATCGAAAATTGCCAATATAAATGTTTCCGAGACGGATCAGGGTTACAACATCTCAATGGGTAATGTCAATCTTGTTCAAGGCGGTACGGTTACCGAACTGACGGCTGCTGCAGTAGAATCTGCTCATGCTAATGGTACGCTGGTTGGTGGAGAAATGCACGGCATGATTGCATCTAGAGACAATTACGTAGCAGGTTTTCAAAAGCAGTTGGATACTCTAGCGAATACGCTTGCTAATGGAGAATTTCAAGTTACTGTACCAGCAGGCTGGGTGAAGCCGGGCACGACTACACCAACTACTGCAGATGAAGTAGTAACAGTTAAAGGTATTAACGGATTGCATAAATTAGGATACTCCCTAACTAATCCTGCAACTGCAGGAGAAGACTTCTTCACTTTCAAGGCGGGAGCTACTGGTATTACCGCGGGTAGTATTCAGCTAAACCCAACTATTGCGTCCGATGCAAACAAAATAGCTACTTCACTTCGAACTTCTACTGATGGAGCGGGTGTAACTACAGTTATCAAAGGGAACAACGGGCTTGCACTATTAATGTCAAAACTTAAAGATGTCAAAATAGCATTTGACGAAACGGCGAATGGCGGAGGTATTACATCTGCTACTGTATCGGATTTTTACGGAGCGGTTGTTGGTGCACTGGGTGTTCAGAGTCAGGAAGCAGGTCGCCTACACAAAAACAATCAAACCCAGCTTGATCAAGTGCAGGCCAGTCGACTATCTGTTAGCGGTGTTTCGTTAGATGAAGAGATGGCGGATCTTATTAAGTATCAATACGGATACAGTGCTTCTGCTAGGTTTATGACTACGTTTGATCAAATGTTAGAGAAATTGATTAATGGTACGGGTGTTGTAGGACGCTAGTTAGCAGCTATTAGAAGGGGGTAACTATTATGTCACTTCGTGTTACGCAAGGTATGATGCACTTGCAGCTAAATAGAAACTTAAATCGTAATATAACACAGATGTCGGAAATTCAGGAGCAAACGACAACTGGTAGAAAGATAAATAAACCGTCGGACGATCCAGTAGGGATGACTTATTCGATTAGATATCGCGCTGAGTTGGCGGGGAATTTACAATACCAGAAAAATGTCGATGCTGCTATGTCGTGGCTTGAATTCAACGATACTGTAGTTGACCAAGCAGGCAACGTATTGCATAAGATTAAAGAGCTGACTACTCAAGCAGCTACGGGTACAAATCCACAAATCGCTTTGGATAGTATCAAAAATGAGATTGAGCAATTGAAAAACCAGCTAATGGATATTGGTAATAGTAAACTTAATGGTAAATATGTGTTTAATGGCGAACAGTTTGATAAAATGCCATATGATGCTACTACACCTGGATTCGATGCCAAAAGTGTTGCAACAGATAGTGGATCGATCGAGTACGCAGTTGGTGTCAACGCTAAACTGGACATTAATTTTACTGGTGATCAATTATTCGGAGCTGCTGACCCAACTGGTACCGGCAAAAATATTTTCTCAGTGCTGGATCGTTTAATGACATCGCTCAGTTCAGGGAATCAAAGTGGAATTAAAGCAGAAATTTCAAACATTGACGCAGGTATGGATCGAATGCTGAATGTGAGATCTGAAATCGGGGCGCGTGTTAATCGGGTGGAGTTAATGCAAAACCGCCTTGCAGATTTAGAAATTAATTTAACAGACATGAAATCGAAAACAGAGGATGCTGATTACGAGAAACTGCTTATCAGTTCCCAAATCAACGAAAATATTTACCAAGCTTCACTTGCAGTAGGGTCGAAGGTTATTAAACAATCGCTTGTCGATTACCTGAGATAATATGAAGCTACCCCAGATTCAAATTCATTCAACTCCCGCGAAGATTGGTATGAAGACGGAGCAAGGACAATTTGATATTAGGCAATCCCGAGCGGTCCTTGATATTACTTCTAAACCAGCGGTTATAGATATTAAGACAACTCAACCTGTTGTTATAATCGATCAGTCCAAAACGTGGGACGCTTTAAATGGCGGAAAGCCAGAAGCATTTTGGAACCGAATCTACAACCAGTTCGGACAATATGCGCAGCAAGCGATCGATCAAACAGTTGCTGATTATAATCAAATAGGCAATATCTTATATGGTGGCAATCCAATTGCTGATGTAGCCACTGCAAGTCAATCACGAGAGGCAATTCCGCTTCAGGTTTTCGGAGAGGCTGCCTATGCAGGGAATGTAACTTACCAGGCAATGTTACAGAGACCTGAAATTAATGTTACACCGGGATCGGTAAGTATTAATGTTCAGCCTAATAATAATCCTCAGATTGAATATAAGCGTGGAAGCGTTTCGACCTACATGGAACAGTATCCATCTGTACAAGTTACAGCTCCGGCGATTGATTTGAGTTTGTAGATGAGAGAGAATAAAGTAATGAGAAAGCTATGGAATCGAGTCGCGATCCTATAGCTTTTTGTTTTAATGAAATATAAAGATGGAGTGTGATAGCGTTGATTATTGAAACGACTCGATTTGGCAGATTTGAATATGAGGAATCCAGTATTATTACTTTTCAAAATGGAATTCCAGGTTTTAAAAATCTTGTGAAATATATATTAGTAGCGATAGAAGAAAGCCCGTTTAATTATTTACAATCTATTGAGGATGGCAGTGTTACTTTTATTGTAGTTTCTCCTTTTGAGTTTTTTGGACTATATGAATTTGATTTACCGGAGCATATTAAATTTGATTTGGACATTCATGCTGAACAAAAAGTGAAGGTTATGAGCATCGTTAGTATTCAAGGCGACTTAGCAAAGGCGACAATTAATCTCTCTGCCCCTATTATTATTAATGAAATGAATAATTACGGTGTACAATATATATTAGCAGACAGCACGTATTCCGTGAGGCAACCTCTGTTTTCGAAAAACGAAAATCAGGATGGAGGAAAGTAAGATGTTAGTTTTGACGAGAAAGATAGGCGAATCCATATTAATTGGCGATAATATCGAGCTGAGCATTTTGGAGGTTAATGGAGAAGTCGTTAAACTTGGGATTACTGCTCCTAAAGAGATCGGTATATTACGTAAGGAACTTTATTCTTCAGTAGAGGAAATGAACAAAACAGCAGAACAGTCGCATATGGATGCAGATACTTTGAAAAATCAAATAAATATAATGAAAAAGTAAAACCAGCTATTAACTTACATACAATCTTGTCGATATACATAATAGGGCTATTATAAATAGCCTACCACATGGATGTGGGACTAAATCACAATTTCAGGGAGGAAATAACAATGCGTATTAATCACAACATTACAGCTTTGAACACACACCGTAACATGGGTCTTAACAACGCTGCAGCAGGTAAAGGTATGGAGAAACTTTCTTCAGGTCTTCGTATTAACCGTGCGGCTGACGATGCTGCAGGTCTTGCAGTATCCGAAAAAATGCGCGGTCAAATCCGTGGTCTTGAGCAAGCTCAAAAGAACGTTCAAGACGGAATTTCTTTCGTACAAACAGCTGAGGGCGCAATGAATGAAGTTAGCTCCATGTTGGGCCGTATTAAAGAGCTTGTTGTTCAAAAAGCGACTGGTACTTACTCAACATCCGATAAGGGTAACATCGATCTTGAGCTAACAGAACTAACTTCGCAAATCGACAGCATTATGACGTCGACAACGTTTAACGGAATCAAGATCAATGCTGCTGCGGGTGTTAAAATTCAAGCAGATGACAGCAAACAACAGATTACTATTTCAGGTGTTGTGCAAACTGATTTTGTTAATAAAGCGTCTGCGTTTAAAGCTGCTGCAACAACAGCTGCTCTTACTAGTATCGAAACTGCGATTAAAGCTGTTTCTACGCAACGCGCTACACTTGGTGCTAAACAAAACCGTTTGGAGTACACTTCGAACAACCTCGGTACAACTGTTGAGAACCTAACTGCTTCTGAATCACGTATTCGTGATACAGATATGGCTAGCGAAATGGTTAAGCTTACGAAGAACAACATTCTTCTTCAAGCTTCCCAGTCGATGCTTGCACAAGCAAACTCACAGCCGCAAGGCGTATTGTCCTTGCTTCGTTAATTTCTGGTATTTCAGTAAGAGATCTTGGAGTATCCAAGGTCTCTTTTCTTTAACTATATATGCTATTAGTCGGATCATAATAATTGAGGTGGGATAACGATGATGAATATTTCATCAGTCAACACCACGACAGGATATTTAACTGACAGAGACACAAACATCGGGTCGCGGACTGAATCACCAGTAGATAATAAAAATAAAAAAGCAATAAATGATTCCCTAGATCGACCGCAGTTGAAAAGAAGTCTAGAACGTATATTACAAGCCATTCAAGGGCCAGAAACATCCGTTGAAAGATCTATTCATAAGGAAACGAATCAGGTTGTATATAAAATTAAAGATAAAACGAGTGGAGAAGTGATTAGGCAGTTCCCGGAGGAAAAATTGTTAGATGCAGCTGCTAGGCTTATCGAATTAACTGGGATGATAATTGACGAAAAAGTATAGAAAGGAAGGAGTAACCAAATAAATATAATGAAAAAGCGAACTCAACTATAAATTTATCTGAAATCCTGTCGATATACCTAATAGGGTTATTATAAATAGCCTACCACATGGATGTGGGACTAAATCACAATTTCAGGGAGGAAATAACAATGCGTATTAATCACAACATTACAGCTTTGAACACACACCGTAACATGGGTCTTAACAACGCTGCAGCAGGTAAAGGTATGGAGAAACTTTCTTCAGGTCTTCGTATTAACCGTGCGGCTGACGATGCTGCAGGTCTTGCAGTATCCGAAAAAATGCGCGGTCAAATCCGTGGTCTTGAGCAAGCGCAAAAGAACGTTCAAGACGGAATCTCCTTCGTACAAACAGCTGAGGGCGCAATGAACGAAGTTAGCTCCATGTTGGGTCGTATTAAAGAGCTTGTTGTTCAAAAAGCGACTGGTACTTACTCAACATCCGATAAGGGGAACATCGATCTTGAGCTAACAGAACTAACTTCGCAAATCGACAGCATTATGACGTCGACAACATTTAACGGAATCAAGATTAATAGTACTTCTGGTGTTAAAATTCAAGCAGATGACAGCAAACAACAGATTACTATCGCAGGGGTTAAGCAATCAGCATTTGTTGGTCAAGCAACGAAATTTAAAGCTTCAGCAACAACTACTGCACTTGCAGATATTGAAACTGCAATTAAAGCTGTTTCTACGCAACGTGCAACACTGGGTGCTAAACAAAACCGTTTGGAGTACACTTCGAACAACCTTGGCACAACTGTTGAGAATCTAACAGCATCTGAATCACGTATCCGTGATACAGATATGGCTAGTGAAATGGTTAAGCTTACGAAGAACAACATTCTTCTTCAAGCTTCTCAATCGATGCTTGCACAAGCAAACTCACAGCCGCAAGGCGTATTGTCCTTGCTTCGTTAATTCTCGGTATTTCAGAAAGAGATCTTGGAGTATCCAAGGTCTCTTTTCTTTAACTATATAAAAATATACATTTTTCCTCTAGATGGGACTAACAAAGATACGCTATTAGTCCGATAATAATAATTGAGGTGGGATAACGATGATGAATATTTCATCAGTCAACACCACGACAGGGTATATAACAGACAGACACACAAACATCGGGTCGCGGATTGAATCACTAGTCGATAATAAAGAAGAAAAAGCAATAAATGATTCCCTTGATCGACCGCAATTGAAAAGAAGTCTAGAACGTATATTACAAGCCATACAAGGTCCAGAAACATCAGTTGAAAGATCTATTCATAAGGAATCGAATCAGGTTGTTTATAAAATTAAAGATAAAATAAGCGGAGAAGTAATTAGGCAGTTCCCGGAAGAAAAATTATTGGATGCTGCTGCTAGGCTTATCGAATTAACCGGGATGATGATCGACGAAAAAGTATAGGAAGGAGTTTATAAAATGAGACTTTCTGGATTGGCTTCAGGTATGGATGTTGATGCGATGGTTAAGAAGCTTATGAAAGCTCGTGAATCGTCTTATGACAAGATGGTCAAGAACCGAACTAGGGCGGAATGGAAACAAGAAGATTATCGTGCAATAAGTACGAAGATAGTTGATTTTCGTAACAATAAGATTCTCGCTTATAACAACTCTAATGTAATCAGTGCAAAAACGGCGCAAATAAGCGGTGATACGAACGCATTGACTATAAATAAAACAAATTCTAGTGCGGCAGGAAATTTAGCTGTAAACGTTACAAAGATTGCGACTGCTGCAAATGATGTATACACTTTTTCTAACCCTACAAACACGTTAGAGCAGCTTGGATTTATAGTGGAAACGGAAATGGTGGGAGGTGTTCCTACGCCTACAAATAATGTCTCAGCTATGATTAATGGTAAAAAGATTACAGTAGCGAAAGATGCTAAGTTGGCTGACTTAGCAGCGGCTATTAATGCTAATAGTGGTACATTAAAAGCTACTGCAGTATTTGATGCGAGTGGTAAACTATCGCTGGCAGCAACCCAAACAGGTGCAGCCGGATTAAACGTAGCCGGTATGCCGAATATAGGCGTCACAAAAACGACGATAACTGCAGGGGCAGACGCAAGTGTTACGGTCAATGGTATTGACTATACAAGCAAAAATAATCAGTTCTCAGTTAATGGCTTTGAATTTACAGTGAAGGCTCAGACGATAGCGGGTAGCCCCTCAATAATCAGTGCGCAACAAGATAACAATAAAATTGTTGACACAATCAAGTCATTTATTGCAGATTACAATAGTTTAATGGGTGCTATAAATTCAGAGCTTGCAGAAGTGAAAAGTCGCGATTTCACCCCATTATCGAGCGATGAGAAAAAAGCAATGACTGATGATGATATTAAACGTTGGGAAGAAAAAGCTCGTAATGGATCATTACGGAATGATAATACACTGACTAAGCTGGCGTCAGAGCTTAGACTTGCTGCGGTTTCATTAATTGGCGGTATTAAAGATGAGGCAGGAAACAGTATCTCGATAGGAATCACAACGGGGAGCTATACCGAGAAGGGTAAGCTCATTCTCGACGAGAAGAAGCTCAGAGCAGCGTTGGATACTGATTCGGATAAAGTTACAAGTCTGTTCATGGATAATAGTAAAGGCGTTTTCAGATCAATGTCTAATTCTAGTATGAGTGCATTAACAGATCTCTCGAAAAAAGCAGGAACCTCTCTTGTTAGTACTGATTTAACGGGAAATTTTCGTTCAGATTCAATACTAAGTAAGGAAATCGCTGAGATGAAAGGACGTGAGCGTGCTATGCTGAGGCGCCTCAGTATGATTGAGCAACAATATTACAAAAAATTTACTGCAATGGAAACTGCAATTAACAAGTTTAATGCGCAAGCGGGATCCTTGAAGAGTTTATAAGTAAAGGGGTGTAGAATTTGGTAAACTCACCATATCAAATTTACAAGCAATCTTCCGTTCAGACAGCGAATGGTGGAAAGTTGATCATTATGCTTTATGAGGGAGCAGTTCGTTTTACAAGGTTAGGTATTGATGCTGTTCATAAACGTAACTATGAAGCGGCGAATACAAATTTCTTAAAGGCGCAAGCCGTTATTAATGAATTAGCAGCATCACTCAATTTCGACTATGCTATATCAAATGATTTAGTCAGAATATATGATTACATGTTACATTGTTTGATACAGGCGAATATGAAGAAAGATGCAACAATTGCTGAGGAAGTTGTTACACATTTGCTGGAGATGTTGGAATCATGGAAGCAAATTTCCAATGGAGCAACGGGAAACCAACATATTGCAGTGGATTCAATTTGATATGGATGAGAATATCACACACTTATTGAACGAAACTAAGCGGATGATTGAACGAATCGATATGATTGATGAAGATGATCTCAATGAGTTGCTCGAGCTTCGTGATGATGTAATCAGTAAGCTTAGTAGCATTAGTCCACTGTCGTTAGACGAGAAAGAGATGCTACAGGAAATCAGGCAGTATGATAATGCAATCATAGGTCGAATGGAATTTCTAAAAGAAGAAGCATCTCAAGGGCTTGCTAAGCTTAAAGCGTCACAGATGCAAAAGAACATGTATGAGCAATTATCTCCATCGGAAAGTTACTTTATCGATCGGAAGGAATAGCGAAAAGCTGTTGGGTATTTTTTCCTGACAGCTTTTCTTATTATCTATTTTAAATATACCGATATAATATTTAAGTAATGTCATAAGGGTGGTGCAATAATGAATATAGCGGTTGAAGAGATATTTGAAACGATAGAAGAAATTAAGGGATTTTTACCAAGACTACGGAAAGCTTGTGAATCAACTGCTGAATTATTTTATGATGGAATGACGGAAGAATCCTGGGGTGTGTTCCATCAGGTTATAGCTGGATTAGATGACTTGTATACGTCGTTGTATGGTATAGATAAAGGGTTATTGGATGCAAACATTGATTTTGGTATACAACCTATTATAAGTCATGCTGTTGTGGAGATGGAGAGTAGATTTTCTTCTCTGAATGATTATATAGGTAATGATATGCATGTTGCAGTTGGGGATATTATGAAGTACGAATTTATATCTATTATTCAGTCCCTTTCTATTAGCTTCGGAGAAAAAAGGGAAGTTAGTATACAGAGATTTAAAAAAAATAGTACTTACCTAAAGTTATCACATCCTGATGCCTTAAATAAGATAGAGGGAATTACAAGGGACATTGTGAATTATCAGTTAATACCTGCTAAGGATGGAACAGCAAATATATATATTAGGAATAAAAAAGGGCATTCGAAACCACTATATAGTCTGTTTAACCCTTTAAACGAAGCCAAGTGTTGGGCTGAAGCTACGGCGAGTACAGTGGAAGGAATTCAGCATATTCTCGTGTATGGTCTAGGATTGGGGCATCACTTATCAGCATTTTCCAGACGGTGCCCTAATATGAAAGTACATCTGATTGAGCCGGATGAGCAGGTATTGCTTGCTGCAATGTATGCAGTGGAATTGGAATTACTATTCGAAGCAGCGAATGTTCAAGAGCTGGTTGTTGGTGTTGATAAAAGTAGAATAGAAGGGATTGTAAAGGGATTTTATTATGTTAATGACAACAAGGTCAGTAATATAGATATTCCGATGTATAATCAATTGTATTACGATCAAAAGGTTGAATTTAAAGATATAGTGCACCAAGAGGCTTGGAGCTATATTGTTAATATAGCCACGATGAAATTTTCAGGATTACAGCATACTAAAAATATTTTATATAATCTCTCGTCCAACCTGAATACTCCTTCACTATCAAATAAATATCAAGTATTAAGCGAGATGTCTGCTGTCATTGTAGGTGCCGGACCGTCATTAGAAAAGGATGTTGAAGTATTAAAACGATTAAGGGATTATGTTGTAATTATTGCAGCAGGCTCAGCTATTCAATCATTGCAGCATTTTGGCATTACTCCTCATCTAGTCGTGTCAATGGATGGAGGAGAAAGTAATTACGATGCGTTTAAACATATCGATCGAAGCAATATTCCTTTCGTTTATCTTCCGCAAATCGAGTATCGAATTGTTGATCGACAATTAAATAATACAATGCATGCGTTTCTAGTGGGTGATACGATAACATCTTATTTAATGGGAGAGCATGAAACAGATCCTATTTTTGAACCTACTTACTCAGTTACTGGAACAGCTATTCAAATTGCTGCTTACTTGGGCTGCAAAGAAATTATTTTTACGGGGCAGGATCTTTCTTATCCCACTGAGAGTATGTATGCTCCTGGAGCTAAGCATGTAAGTGAAGAAACGAAAATGGTTACTGTTACGAAGTCAGATAAGTATGTAGAAAATGTACAGAGCGGGAAAAATAAAACGGATATGAAAATGCAGACTACGTTAGGCAATATTGAAGAACAAATTGAAAAAACTCGTAATGTGACTTTTATAAATGCCAGTCAATTGGGAGCGAAGATAGAGCATACTCGCTTTGAACCGTTGAAAAGTGTTCTGGATCGATTGAGTAGTCAGCAAGAGGTAGGAGAACGGATCAAACAATTATTAAGTGTTCAAGGTGAATGTCATGATAGTTCAAGACAAGCTAAGGTTGAAGGAAGATTAAGAGAACTCCCTCAATTAGTTGAAGATATTGACACTGTTATAAAGAAAGTAAAGGAACGTCTGAATACATTGCTTGGTCTTAGTTGTACTAATCCGGATAAATGTTTGGAATCTATGGCGGATATTGAAGACCAGTGGGGTTTAATCGTAAGTGATAAAATATTTACAATCATATATGCATATGCAATTGGAGGGGACATACATGAATTTGACAGAAAGTTACCTAAGTTAGCAGATGAAAAGAATATTGAAAATAAGGCGAAGTTGTTCGTTGAAATACTGGGTACGCTAATCGATAAAATGGCAGACATAAATGTTCATTTACTAGAATACATTGATGAATCGATAATGAGAATAGATAGATTAAATCAAGCGTAATCATTGTATTGGTAATAATTACAAAAACCCGTTAGAGGTATTTCTAACGGGTTTTTATTATGTTTTTAAGAATGAAGTCCGATATATAGAGTAGGTGTAAGGAGGGGATTGAATGATGGATCAACAAATAGCAGAAATGAACATGGTTTTTGCAGATATAAAATTGTTTTTACCGCAATTAATTGAGGCTTGCACCCAAATCTCTGATGATATATTGGATCCATTAACTAGCTCGGGATGGGAACATTTCGGTGAAGTCATTGAAGGTATAAATGATCTTTATAAAACGCTAGTTAATGTTAACGACTATATGAACGGATTAGGATTTAAGGTTGCTGTACAACCAAGTATAGAACTGACATGTAAGGAACTTAAAGAGACGTTTCAAGCTATGAATGCTTGTATGGATAAAGAAGATTATATAGGTGCTAGTGATTATATGATCTTTGAATTAGTGCCGTTATTTGAGCAATTAGCTGTTGAGTTGGGATGGGATAGACAAGCACTTGATCAACGGTTTCTAAACAATGTTGAGTATCTGAAGCTTAATAAACCGATGCTATATCAACAAATAAGTTTAGTAGAGAGAAATCGTCATAGCCATCAAATTGTATATAGTAAAAATGGTGACGCGAACCTTTATATCGATTTAAATGAACAAGAGCAAATATACCTGTATAGTAGGTATAATCCTGCTCAAGAAGTTGAGCGGTGGTGCAGCAAACAATCTGTTGGAGCAGAGGGGAGAACAACTAGTCTCTTTTTCTACGGATTTGGATTTGGATATCATATCGAACGTTATGCTGCTTTGTATCCGGAACAGAGAATATACATTTATGAACCTGATGTGCAAATACTACTGGCAGCAATGGAAGTTGTTGATCTTAAGAGAGTATTTGAACAATGTAAAGTTGTAGATTTTGTTGTTGGTGTAAGCAAGGGACGAATAGAGAAGATGTTTTATAGTTTCGCAAGATATGCAAAGGGTGCTCCGCAGTTCTATTCACTGACTGTATATGATTCTATTGGTAAGGAAAATAAAGAAGAATTTTTTAAAGATGCAGCAAAGGCTATTGCTACTTATAACAGTTCCCTTGCAAACACTGAAAAATTCAGCATGGAATGGGTGCGAAATAGCTTATATAATCTAAATACTACTTTAACAAAACCATCTCTTGCAGGCTTATGTAATAAATTTAGTGGAATGACAGCTATTATTATTGGAGCAGGTCCTTCATTAGAGGCGGATATTGGAACGTTAAAGAAGCTTGAAAATCACTCATTTCTAATTGCTGCAGGGTCGGCAATTCAGTCGTTGCTTCATTATGGTATAAAACCACATCTTATTGTATCTATTGATGGGGGAGAACCGAACTATAATGTTTTTAAGAACATAGATATCGGGGAAATTCCATTATTATACGCTCCTATGATTCAGTATCAAATTATTGATGAGAATCACGGTAACCTGTTGCATTCTTTTTTAGATAACGATTGTACAATGGATTATGTTATGGGCTTGAGCAAAGAGGAACCACGTTTTTCCTCTACCCTCTCAGTTACGGGGACTGCAGTACAAGCAGCGATTTATATGGGATGCAATACAATTGTATTTACGGGACAAGATCTATCGTTTCCAAATAATAGTGTATACGCGTTAGGCGCACAACACATATCTGAAGCGATCTTGAACGCTACTATTGATAGTGCAAATCTGGTAGTTGAAAATGTAAAAGGCGGCATCAATCGTTCCAATTATCAAATGGAACAGACATTAGCCGATATTGAGGGTTTAATTAAAGATAAAGCGGATATACGATTTATTAATTCATCAAGTAAAGGTGCTAAAATCAGACATACTGTTTTTCAGCCGTTAGAGGAAGTGTTAGGTTTCCTATTAAATACAGAAGTATCACCAACATTTTTTATTGAAGAATTGGAACAGTTACAAGGCTATGGTGAGATGCGAGTTTCACTAATTAAATCTCGTATGTTGCAATTATCAAATGAAATAATTTCGATTGATGAACGATTAAATATAATAGATAAGCAATTTAATGATTTAAAAATAGTATGTAAAAATAATTCTAATAAAGGGCTGAAGATGTTCCAATCAATTGATGCAAATTGGAAGCTCACGGTGCAAAGCGATTCATTTAAGAGTCTATACGTTAAAGTTTGTAGAAATGAACTGCTAGAATTTGAACGGGACCTGCCGGAGTTTGCGGGTGAATCTAATTTAATTAAGAAGGCTGAGCTTGCTATTCAGATCATGCAACCTATAGTTCGAACTATGATAGGTAAAACACCAGAGCTAAAAAATATAATGAAAGTGGCATTCAGTAGATTATTTCAAGAAAAATAATGTTATGTATGGAGGGATAACAATGGAAGGTTACTTCAAAAACAAGAAAGTGCTTATCATCGGTGGTACAGGCACGATCGGACAATCTCTCCTTAATACAATTTTGCAGGATGGGCCAGACGTTGTTCGAATCTTTAGTCGAGACGAGCATAAGCAATTCGAGATGCAGCAACAAATGAGACATCAATCCAATATTCGATTTCTAATTGGTGACGTTAGAGATTATGAGCGTGTCAGGAGAGCCATGCAGGATATCGACTATGTATTCCATGTTGCTGCTATGAAGCATGTTCCTTCTTGTGAATATAATCCTTTCGAAGCGGTACAGACAAATATTATAGGGACACAAAATGTTATTCAAGCTTCTCTTGATTGTGGAGTAAAGAAGACGGTTTTTACAAGCACGGATAAGGCTATATCACCAACAAATACATATGGTGCATCTAAACTTATGGCAGAGCGACTAATTGCAGCAGCTCAATATTATGGTAGTGCGGGAAAAACGATATTTGCAGCTGTTCGTTTCGGTAATGTAATGGGATCGAGAGGTTCGGTCATCCCTCTATTTGAGCGCCAAATCATTGAAAAATCAAGAATAACGATTACTGATAGAAATATGAGTCGCTTTATGATGACCCTAAAACAAGCGACAGAATTGACAATTGAAGCTTTAATGAAGGCACAAGGTGGAGAAATATTTGTTCTAAAGATGCCTGTTATTCGATTGCAGGATCTAGCTGAGTGTGTAGTGCAAGAGGTGGCAAAACGTATCGGTATAAACCCGCACAGTATTGCTATGGATGAAATTGGTTTGCGACCAGGCGAAAAAATGTACGAAGAACTAATGACTCAGGAAGAGGCAGCCCATGCGCTTGAGTTTAATAGGATGTTTTTGATCCCCAATTCATTTGTTGGTCAAAGATTGTATTTACATGCTAATCCTGCAAAGGTAAAAAGTTATAGTTCTCATAATGATTCGGCAATTTCCAAAACACAAGTTAGTGAAATACTAGCTGATAACAATCTTATAAAAACGAGCATAAACAGTAAAGAGTGGACTAGCGTATGAAGATTGTAGCGATTGTTCAAGCAAGAATGAACTCTACCCGATTGCCAAGGAAGGTTTTAATGAAATTGGGCAACAAAACGGTATTATCTCATTGTATAGAGCGTTTAAAGAAGGTTACGTTGATAGATGAAATAGTTATAGCAACTACGACAAACAAAGCTGATGAAGTAATAGTAGCGGAAGCGATAAAATTAAACGTTTCCTATTATCGTGGTAGTGAAGAAAATGTTCTCTCACGATATTACGAAGCAGCAAAGCAAGCAAAAGCGGACGTAATTGTACGTATTACTTCTGATTGCCCCATAGTTGATCCAGATTTAACTAATGAAGTTATTCAATATTTTATAGATCAGAATGTTGATTATGTAAGCAATTCTTATATTCGTACGTTCCCAAGAGGACTGGATACAGAAGTGTTTTCAATGATGGCGTTGGAAGAAGCATACACACTAGCTGATTCACCAATCCAATTTGAACATGTTACACCATTTATTTATCAAAACCCTCAAATGTTTAGATTGGCTTTTTATACCCATGAGACCGATTACTCACATCATCGGTGGACTTTGGATACAGAAGAGGATTATCAGCTATTACAAGAGATTATGAACTACTTTCAAGCTGATGAGTATGTTTTTGATTGGAAGAGGGTTATTGGATTCATAGATCAGAACCCATATCTATTACAACTCAATGCTCATATTGAACAGAAAAAACTAGGTGAATGAGAGAATAAGGTGGCAGAGTAATGTATAAAAAATTAATAAAACAGGAACAGCATTTTTACGATTATTCAATTACACCGTTGAGGTCAGAAGATGTTCTATTTATTAAACAGTGGCGTAATGAACAAATGGATGTTCTACGGCAAAAAAAATGGATAACCGATGAGGATCAGCTTAATTATTACTCGAAAGTAGTTGTGCCTACGTTCACTGAAGAAGAGCCGCGAATGATGCTATTCAGTTATATGTCGAATGGAAGTTTAATCGGATATGGTGGATTGACAAATATTGATTGGGATAATAAGCGAGCTGAAATATCATATTTAGTTAATACCAATAGAAGTTATGAGTCTAATAAAGAAATATATATAAATGATTTTGGGAGTTTTTTAGAAATTATTAAATATATTTCTTTTCATGAAATAGGTTTAAATCGATTATATACAGAAACGTTCAATATTCGTGAATTGCACATATCGATTTTAGAAAAGCATGGATTCAAGTATGAAGGAGCTATGCGTCAACATGTCAACATTAATGGCAATTTTGTAGATTCGTTGTTACATGGGTGCTTAAGGGGGGAAGTTCATGTTTAATAATACAAAAGTGTTCGTAACAGGTGGGGCTGGTGTCATTGGAACATCACTTGTGAACAAATTGTTAGAACAGGGTGCGATCATATTAGTTGGTGATCTGAAAGAAAGACCTGCCAATTTGCCAGCGGCTGTGCTTTATAGACAAGGGGATCTGAATTATATTACAAAAGAGGAGCTAGTTCACTTTGCTCCTGAATTTGTGTTTCATCTTGCAGCTACCTTTGAACGTTCTGTTGAGACGGCTGAATTTTGGGAGGAAAACAATCAACATAATGTGAAATTGAGCCATCACATCATGTCTGTTTTAAAGGACATATCTTCAGTTAAGCAAGTTGTTTTTGCTTCTAGCTATTTAATTTACAATCCAGAGCTATATAACTTTAACGCTCCTGCGAAAGCTCCATACCTACTCACAGAAGAAGCTCCTGTCTATCCAAGAAATTTATGTGGAGCAGCGAAACTATTGCATGAAATTGAATTGAGATTCCTTTCAGAAATGCAAAAATTCAAAACAGTTTATGCGAGAATTTATAGAGTTTATGGTAAGGATTCTAAAGATATTATATCCAGATGGATTCGTGCTCTATTAAATAATGAAGAGATACAAGTGTTTCGCAAAGAAGGAATGTTTGATTACATATATGCAGAGGATGTAGCAGAGGGACTATTGCAACTTGCTGGCAACGGGGTAGAAGGTATTGTCAACTTGGGGAATGGTAATGCAAGAAGGGTAGAGGAAATAATTGAAATTTTGAAGGGCTATTTCCCTAACATGAAATTTGTTGAGGCAGACAGTTCTATTTTATATGAAGCAAGCCAAGCTGACATGGCTAAGTTCAGTAATATAACTGGTTGGCATCCTGAAAGACAGCTAGAGGATACCATCCCTGAATTGATACAATATTATTCCTATCAGAATAATAAAAAAGCGGAACTTAAAGTTGAATCGCTCCTTATTACGAGTGTTTCCAAAAAAGTGCCACTCGTTAAATCTGTACGTCAGGCTATTATGAAATTGGGCACACCTATTCGAATAATAGGTGCAGATAGTAACTCTAAGGCTATTGCCCGTCAATTTGTGGATCATTTTTGGTTAATGCCAAACCTTGCTGATCTAACAGTAGATACGTTAATTCAATACTGTATCGAAAACAATGTGAAATATATTATTCCCACTCGTGATGGGGAATTAAAATATTTTGCAGATCACAAGCTGAAGTTACTAGAAAATAATATCAGAGTATTTGTGTCAGAACCAGAAGTTATAGCTATGTGCCTGGATAAGCTTGCATTCTACGAAAAATCAAAAGAGTGGAGTACATATGCTATTCCGGCATTTAATCATATTCCAACGTCAAGTGAAGAGCTTCATGTCGTAAAGGAGAGGTATGGGGCAGGATCTGTAAGCATCGGACTAGCATTGGATCGTACGCAGGCTCTAAAACATGCCAAAACACTGAAGGAGCCAATTTTTCAACCGTATATTGAAGGTGTCGAATATAGCGCAGATATATTTTTAAATAAAGACTCGATAAGCAAAGGTGTCATTTTAAGAGTAAGGGACTATATTGTAAATGGCGAATCACAAATAACATATACTGTACGGGATGAGTCTATGGAACGAATGATTGCAGCGTTTGCTGAGCAAATTGGACTGACAGGACATGCAGTACTACAGTACATTGTTGATGCCGACGGCAAGTGTCATATTATCGAATGTAATCCCCGTGTTGGTGGTGCATCTAAGTTAAGTTTAGAAATGGGTCTTGATAGTATATATTGGTTCTTACTTGAATCGAGGGGTAGTTCTATTCATTCGTATCCATTCTTACGTAGCTCAGAAGAAAAAAAGTTGGTTCGTTATGCGGAAGATTTGATTATTTAACGAATGAATTTGTGGTTAAAGAGGGCATCGAAGGATTATCACAACAATGTTTGGCGTATGACAGTAAAAAACTACTTAAATCGTGCGATAGTTGAACATGGATTAGATAGGCAGATTATTGATTTCTTGCAAATACAAAATAATAATAATGATTTAGTTCATTGTAAGGATAGATTTAAATAAGGAGGATTAAGGCTATGGAAGAAATAAAGGTACTAGGTAATTCCAATCAACAAGAAAAGACAAGAAAAAGCGAATTTATAGAACTACTCAAAAATACGCCTATCCCAGATAATGAATTTCTCGATAATATGGGCCTATATTTGAGGAGGCAAACACTGTCTAGAATTATTTTCATGCAACAATTATATTCTCAAATCATAGATGTACATGGTGTCGTAATGGAGTTTGGCGTACGATGGGGTCAAAATATGGCTCTGTTCCAATCATTTAGAGGAATGTATGAGCCATATAATTACAACAGAAAGATTATTGGCTTTGATACCTTTGAAGGCTTTCCGGAAATAGACTCAAAAGATGGTAGCAAATCAAGTGTCGGTGACTACGCAGTTACTGAATCTTATGAGCAGTATTTGGATACTGTGTTATCCTACCATGAATTAGATAGCCCCATTTCTCATATGAAAAAATACGAGATTGTTAAAGGTGATGCTACCCTGACAATCGATTCCTATCTTGCTGAACATCCAGAGACAATTATTGCCTTTGCATATTTTGATTTTGATCTGTATAAGCCTACAAAAAAATGCTTGGAAGCTATAAAAAGTCATGTAACAAAAGGTAGTATTATTGCGTTCGATGAATTGAATTATTCCGGGTTTCCGGGAGAAACGATAGCTTTGAAAGAGGTATTTGGACTAGATAAGTATAAAATTCGCCGTAGTCCGTTAAATCCTCTTTGTTCTTATATAATCATTGAATAATAATAAAGCCAATTCGTATTTGTATAATGGAGGAATATATAGATGGCTGTGGTCGTATTCGATATGGACGACACTTTGTATGATGAAATGACTTATGTGCAAAGTGGTTTTTCAGCCGTCGCTGAATTTTTATCTAATGGTTATGGGATATCAAGTGAAGATGCGATAATGGTTATGAATAATGAACTGATGGATAACGGTCGGGGGCAGGTATTCGATAGTGTCCTAAAGCATTTTAACATTTGGAGTAAATATATTGTTTTGAAATGTCTTGCTGTTTATCGAACGCATACGCCTGACATTAGATTGCTAGACGACGCTTTGGAGTGTCTCTCATTACTAATGCCGGACTATCCGATGTATCTAGTTACAGACGGAAACAAAATGGTCCAAAATATGAAAGTTAAGGCTCTGGGAATTGAGCAGTATATGAAATATTGCTTTATTACCCACAGATATGGAATTCGTCATTCAAAACCATCACCCTATGTCTTTCATAAAATAGCTGATCGAGAAAAAGTAGATTTCAATCGTGTTATGTATATAGGTGATAATCCCAATAAAGATTTTGTTGGAATAAAAAAACTCGGGTTCAAGACGATAAGAATTATGAGGGGAAGTTTTGTTAATATTGAGAGACCCCCAGAATATGAAGCCGATTATAGGATTCATTCACTAAGGGAGTTAACCCCAAAATTAATTTCAAATATGATTGGTCATTGACACTATTGAAGTGAGGTGCATTATGAACGAAATAAAAATTGGTAATTATATAATAGGTCCAGGGCACCGTCCATTTGTTATTGCTGAAATGTCTGGAAACCATAATCAATCACTAGACAGAGCATTGAAAATTGTCGATGCTGCCGCAGATGCTGGTGTGCAAGCGTTAAAACTACAGACATATACAGCAGATACGATGACTTTAAATATCCACTCTGGCGATTTCTTTATAGATGATGCGAATAACATGTGGAAAGGGTCTTCTCTCTATGATTTATACGAGCAGGCTTACACACCATGGGAATGGCATAAACCAATATTTAATCGATGTAAGGAACGGGGAATTGTTGCGTTCAGTACTCCGTTTGACGAAACGGCTGTAGACTTTTTAGAAACGTTAGATGTACCAGCTTATAAGATAGCATCTTTTGAAAATACAGACATTCCATTAATTAAAAAAGTGGCTTCTACGGGAAAGCCCCTCATCATTTCCACAGGAATGGCTACTATTGCTGAACTTGATGATTCAGTGAGAGCAGCTAGAGATGCTGGATGCCAACAATTAATTTTATTAAAGTGTACAAGCACGTACCCTTCAACTCCTGAAAATACGAATATAGTAACGATTCCGCATTTAAAAGAGCTGTTTGGATGCCAAGTAGGGATATCAGACCATACATTGGGGATAGGGGTATCTGTAGCTAGTGTAGCTCTTGGCGGCACAGTTATAGAAAAACATTTTACATTGGATCGTTATGATGGGGGTGTAGATTCAACCTTCTCCATGGAGCCAGCAGAAATGAGTTCACTAGTTATAGAAGCGGAAAGAGCATGGCAATCACTTGGGAAAATTACATATGGTCCTACTGTTAAGGAACAAGCCTCTCTTAAGCATAGACGTTCCTTATATCTCGGAGAGAACATGAAGGCTGGAGAAATATTGACCAAAGAAAATGTGAGAATTATCCGACCAGGAAAAGGACTATCGCCTAAGTACTTTGAAACGATACTGGGAGCAAGGTTGAAGCAGGATACTGCTAAAGGCACTCCGCTGGACTGGAACTTGCTGATCTAATTCAATGAAGAGAATGGAGACTACCTAAATGAATATCCTACTTACCGGAGGAGCAGGCTTTATCGGACGTTGGGTGATGAAGAAACTGCTTGATGACGGTCATAATGTTTGGATCTTAGATGATTTGTCGAACGGTCGTGTTGAAAATATTGCTGAATTTCAAGATCGTGGGGGATTTCGCGCGTTCATCAAAGGAACTATATTGGACGAACAATTGCTAGAAGAGCTATTTAATAGCAAAGCTTTTGACATTTGCTACCACCTAGGTGCTTCTATCAACGTACAAGATTCCATAGACGATCCTCGTACCACGTTCAATAATGATACCATTGGTACTTTTAATATAATGGAGCACTGTCGTAAACATTCAGTTAAAGTGGTATTTATGAGTACTTGCATGGTTTATGATCAATGTACAGATGAGCAAGGAATAACAGAACAACATCCAATTAAGCCTGCTTCTCCGTATGCTGGATCGAAGATAGCAGCTGAGAACATGGTATTATCCTATTATTATGCTTATGGTCTTCCAACAGTAGTGATTAGACCATTTAATACATATGGTCCATATCAGAAAACGGGCGGTGAGGGTGGCGTAGTAGCAATCTTCATCAAAAATAAATTGAACGGTAAAGATTTAAACATTTATGGTACGGGCACTCAAACACGTGATCTGCTATATGTCGAAGACTGTGCAAGGTTTGTCGTCGAAGCGGGTTATTCAGATAAAGTTAACGGTGAGACTGTGAATGCCGGATTAGGTAGAGATATTTCAATTAATGAGCTTGCTAAACTGATAGTAGAAGATGAAAATCGCATTCATCATATCGAACATATCCATCCGCAAAGCGAAATTCAGAAGCTACTTTGTAATTCGAGCAAAGCAAAAGAACTATTAGACTGGTCACCAGTGGTTACTCTCGAAGAAGGTATTCGTCGTACTGAGCAATGGATTGCATCAACTAATCTAATTTAGCCAATTTAGCAAGGATGGTGCAAAGCTATGAAAGAGTCAATAGAACAGACAAGAAGCACGATGCTGCCGTATGGCAAACAATGGATAGATGAAGATGATATCGCGGCTGTCGTTCAAGTGCTGCAAAGTGATTTTATTACGCAAGGCCCAGCAATTGAACGGTTTGAGCGAAAGGTAGCAGATTATGTAGGAGCTATGTATGCAGTCGCGTTTTGTAATGGCACAGCTGCTTTACATGGAGCATCATTCGCGGCTGGTATTGGCCCTGGCGATGAAGTTATTACAACGCCAATTACGTTCCTTGCAAGCAGCAACTGCGTGTTATATACAGGGGGCAAGCCAGTTTTCGCCGATATTGATTCAGAAACCTATAATATAGATCCAAATGACATTGAGCGGAAAATTACGAAGCAAACTAAAGCAATTATTGCTGTCGATTTCACAGGGCAGCCTGCAGAAATTGACAAAATCGAACGAATTGCACGTAAACATAACTTGTTGGTCATTCATGATGCTGCTCATTCGTTGGGTGCTTCCTATGAAAATCGTATGGTTGGTAGTTATGGAGATATGACCATGTTCAGCTTTCATCCAGTTAAGCATGTGACAACTGGGGAAGGTGGTGTAATAGTAACGAATGATGCTGCACTATTTGAACGGTTACGTTTGTTCCGAAATCATGGAATGACTCGGGATTCTCATAACATGACTCGCAATGATGGTCCTTGGTATTATGAAATGACTGACTTAGGATACAATTACCGGATGACTGATATGCAGGCTGCACTGGGCTTCTCTCAGATGGACAAGTTGGATAGCTTTATTGAACGACGTCGCCAGATAGCAGCTCAATACAACAAGGCTTTGATAGATATGCCTGGTCTTGTACTACCATACCAGCATCCTGATACTTCTTCTAGTTGGCATTTATATGTTGTCCGCTGGGATGAGAGTTGCTTCTCGGTAGGACGCAATCAAATTTTCAACGATTTGCGTGCAGAGAATATCGGCGTTAACGTTCACTACATTCCAGTGTACAAACAACCTTATTATTCTAAATTAGGTTATGAAGACAATCAGTGCGCTGAAGCTGAAGTGTACTATAATACGGCTATTTCGTTGCCTATATTTCCTTTGATGAGTGAACAGGATCAGGATGATGTTATTCATGCAGTGACTAAGATTTATAATAGGTATAGAATAAAATAGCATTCTATTTTTGATCACGTCGTTTAACAAACAGACTATCACTTGGTTATAAGCGACCAATGGAATAGTCTGTTTTTTATTTCTAATCACTAGCGTTGCATTAATGTTATCTGAATCTTAACGTTATTCTGCTATTTATTGAACCGAGTACAAAAAAATCCTTTACAATAGATATGGTAGGTAGCCCTGTCCATAATTCATCGAAAAGGATCATCTCATGGACAAGCATCCACTATTATCTTAATTTCGTAAATGGTTAGCGCCAATATGCACGAGAACGTTCACAGATCGAGTCTCTGAAACCCAGCAAGATAAATATGCAAAAAATTTAACGACATCAGCGTACCGACGAGAAACAATGGACTGGCTTCTAGCCCTTTTAATTAATTACTTAAGTGAACACTTTTACATAATTAACCCAAATGGAACGAGCTACCTTTATTAGGCGTCTGGGTTTTGAATATGCTAACCTTGAATATTCATCTGAATTTTCAGACATATAGATTATTTCGCTTTAATGCAACGCTAGTGATAAATACTATTACAAATAATTACTCTTATACCGATAGAGTAAGTTGTATTATAAACTATTCTATAGGAGTGTATTTATTTGAAAAAAGTAATTGTATTGTTGTTAAGTGCTGCATTACTAATCGGTTCTGTTTTTATGGTGGGAGCATCTTCTCCATCGATTTCTGCTGAAAAGTATTCAGAAAATGTAATTCCGATCATGACTTCTAATAGTGCTCCATTGGGAATTGCATCGGCAAGTAATAGTTATAGCGATGGTTTATCAGCATGGAAAGCTTTTGATGGAAATAAGTTTTATAGTACTGAAAACACCTCATATACAGCATGGGGAACAGGTGCAACCAAAGGGTGGCTAGCGTATGAATTTTCTGAACCCAAAATAATATCTAAATATGTTATCTACTTTGGTTCTAGTAAATCGAACAATACTAACCTGTCAATGAATCCCAAAAATTGGACATTTGAAGGATCTAATAATGGAACTGAATGGACGACTCTAGATACTCAGACTAACGTCAGTGACTGGGAGTTGAACGTGCATAAAGAGTTTAGCTTTGCGAACGAGACTTTGTATAAAAAGTACAGAATAAATATCGCTGCTAATAACGGAGCGACAAGCCTTGATGTGAATTTAACTATTCATGAATTTGGAATGATGGAGAAAATTGGTGGTGCGGAACCTTCACCTATCCCAACTCCTACATCTAGTCCAATGCCAACACCAACGCCAACATCGGTACCTGAATCTGGGAATCGAGCGATCCTTATTATAACTATGGATAACGGATTAGAGAAAGAGTTTGACCTACCTATTGAAGATGTTAACGCATTTATGATTTGGTACGAGAATAAAGAAACTGGTACTGGTTCGGCGAAGTTCGGGATTAATAAATATGATAATAATAAAGGGCCATTCAAGAAAAGAACTGACTATGTTATCTTTGATAAGATACTTACATTTGAAGTAAACGAGTACGATTTGATTAAGTGACGGATATGAGATGAGTTGCAAGGTGGACTCATCTTTTTTGTTGTATCAAAATAGGGATAGATATACTGTTTTGAATTGTGATCTGGAAGAGTTGGAAAAAAGTCGAGTTTTGATCAATTCATACCTATGGGGTAGTTGCAACGAAATTAGGAGAGATAGGATTACTTGTATCTGATCCTTCACATTCAGTTAGTTTCCTTTAACTCTCAATTATAATATAAAAATTTACATAATATAAGAATGTAATTTATTGAAATTACTTTGTATAACAGGCATATTACATAAAGGGAGACTCATTGGTTGACGAAATTGCTGTGGCAGCTCTACACCGAGTGGTTGCATCGAGTGAAACAAAAGCCAATTCGAAAACCCCTAGGAGTACGACGAGAAACAATGCACTGGCTTCCAGCTCTTTTTAATTAATTACTTAAGTGAACACTTTTACATAATTAACCTAACTGGAACGAGCTACCTTTATAAGGGGTCTGTTTTTTTGAATTTGCTAATTTTGAATATTCATCTGAATTTTAGACATTAAATCATTTCGCTTTAATGCAACGCTAGTGATTTCAACACCAAACTTTTCATCCCCTATCCCCGCATACTCAATCAAAATGTAATTCCCTCCAATTACAAAAGCACAATTACATTATCTTGGACACTGTGCAGTCACTTTTTGAAACGGTCGCTCATAAGTATATAGTGGTTTCCACAGGTCGCCACGTGCGGCATTTTACAATGCCTTACATTATGATATTCGTCCTAACAGGAGGTGTACCAAGTGAGTATCAACAATTGCCCCGTCTGTAATTCATTACATTTATCAACTGTGTTAACCCGCACCAATATCCCAGTATTCCAGAATGTATTGATGACAAGTGCTCAGGAAGCACGTCAAATCGTCAGAGGAGACCTTTCCATTACGGAGTGTTCGAATTGCGGATTTGTTTTCAACCGAACATTTGACTCAAGCAAAGTTGTCTATGACAGCCAATATGAGAATACCCAATCCTATTCTACTTATTTCGAGCAATACCTTGATGACCTTGTGACTGACTTAGTAACCAAACATGGAATAAGGAATATGAATGTTGTAGAAGTTGGTTGCGGAAAAGGACTTTTTCTAAAAAAAATCGTGGATTTTGGAGACAATGCTGGATACGGATTTGATCCTAGTTATATTGGTCCCGATGTGCTGCAAGAGGGGAAGTTGAAATTTGAGAAACGGTTGTATGATGAGCAATGTACTCATGTACAAGCGGATGTTGTCATCTGTCGTCATGTAATTGAGCATATCTCAGAGCCCGTATCGTTATTAAAAGCGATTAGAAATGCACTAATAAATTCCCCTCATGCGAAGGTGTTCTTTGAGACACCATGCGTTGACTGGATATTGGACAATAAAGTTATGTTTGATTTCTTTTATGAACATAACTCTTATTTTAATAGACATTCCATTACTAGAGCGTTCCAGTTAGCTGGATTTGACATATTAGAAGTAAAAAATGTCTTCAACGGTCAATACTTGTGGATTGAAGCTCAAGTTAACACAACTATCGAACCAGCTCATCAACCTAAGCAACCCCTTCTTCAAGATCAAGCAAAAAGTAAGCTGTTCGCCCAGCACGAAAGTAGGTGGAGAGAAACAGTCCATTACAATCTTGAGCACTATCTGGCGAT
Source organism: Paenibacillus sp. L3-i20 (assembly GCF_022180385.2). GTDB lineage: Bacteria > Bacillota > Bacilli > Paenibacillales > Paenibacillaceae > Pristimantibacillus. The sequence goes on along the minus strand of NZ_BQME02000001.1, from coordinate 1,298,837 downwards.
AGGCAAGACAGCCATATGGGGTGCCGGGGCGAAAGGGGTGACCTTCTTGAACCTTATCGACCCTGACAGAGCATACATTGATTTCGTCATTGACGTTAATCCGAACAAAATAGGCAACTTTTTGCCCGGAACGGGTCATGAAATAGTTAGTATCGAGGCCATCGCTCAAAGAGGGATATCAACAGTTATTGTTATGAATCCCAACTATATTGATGAAAACAAGTCTCTGATCGCAAAGCATCAAATAGATGTGAAGCTCATCAGCATCGAGGAATGGAGTGTGAATGAGCCATGAATAAAGAAGAGATTTACGAGTTAATAGAGGCTAATAAATACAATGAAGCTGAGAAGTACCTACTTGAAGAAATAGCCAAACAATCAGATGATGCAAACATACAGTATCTTGTAGCAACTGTACAGCAGCGACTGGGTCATTTCGAGCGGGCTATTTCTTTTTATGAGCAGTCATTGGAGACGACAAAGGATACTGTTCTTCAAAAGACGATAGCTTGCAAAATTGAAGAATGCAAAGAGCAGCTGGAAACAGTAAAGAAACCATTAGTAAGCATTGTTCTATTAGCCTATAACAAATTGGATTTTACAAAAATGTGTGTAGACAGCATCTTTAAGTACACCTCGCACATCGATTTCGAGCTTATAGCGGTCAACAACGGATCGTCGGATGGAACAATGGACTATTTCAATAGTTTACCAGCTAACACTAGACCGGTTCATCTACCTGTGAACCAAGGTGTGGTTGGCGGATTTAATGAAGGAATGAAAATTGCGAGAGGGAAATATACGGCTAGTGTATGTAATGATTTTATTTTTACAACGAGATGGCTGGATAATCTATTGGCTTGCATTGAATCAGATGAATCGATTGGGTACGTATCACCAGGTGCAGGTATCATTAGTAATTTCCAACGAATTCCGGCAGCGTATAACAATATAGATGAATTACAACAATTTGCTGCTGGATATAATCAAACGGATCCCCTTAAGTGGCAAGAAAGAGTCAGACTGCTGCCATGTGTTCTCATGGTGCGTACAGCACTGCTCAAGGAGATTGGATATTACGACCCGGCCTACTATTATGGCGAGTTTGCGGATGATGATATTAGCTTTCGAATTAGAAGAGCGGGTTATAAGCTTGTTTTCTGCGGGGATACGTATACACATCACTTTGGTTCAGTGACGGTCGGTACCGATCAGATTCAAAATAATTCGTTAGCTATTTGTAGAGACGTATTCAGAAATAAGTTTGGCTTAGACTCGTGGGACGGGTGTGATTTTCAACCCATTATGTTGGAGACTTTAGACGTTAAATCTACTCGTGACCCTGTGAAAATATTGGGCATCAACACGAAATGCGGAAGTAATCCACTTCAAATAAAAAACATGCTTAGAGCAAAAGGGAACTTCGATATAGCTATTCATAGCTATTATTGGGACAGTAAATACAAGCTTGATATCGAAACCGTTTCAGATCGAACCATTGTTGGTTCTCTCTCCGATATGAGCACGATCCTTGGTGATGAAAATTTTTATTCGTATATCGTATTAGAAATTGACTTAGATACACTGCAAATTAATAAAAATATATTCAATGATGTAGCTTACCTGCTTACTGATGAAGGACAGCTTGCTTGTCGAATTAGTTTCACTGGGTTAAATGGAGCCGCCGTAATCAATGAAACGCAATCTATTCTAGCAGCAGGTTTTGAAATTATATCTACACAGATGATTGGCAATTTAATTGGTGGCCAAGATTTGCTTGTATCCGCCAGGCGGAGGGATAAGGTATGAAGGCAGTAATTCTTGCTGGCGGGCTTGGTACTAGAATTAGTGAAGAAACAATTATCAAACCTAAACCCATGGTGGAGATCGGGAGTCAGCCTATTCTGTGGCACATTATGAAGATGTATTCGCACTATGGCATTAACGATTTTATTATTTGCCTTGGATATAAAGGTTACTTAATTAAAGAATATTTCTCGAACTACTTCTTGCATACGTCGGATGTAACCTTTGATATTCGGAACAACGAAATGAAGGTGCACCGCAATGCTTCCGAAGCATGGAATGTAACTCTTATTGATACAGGTGAACACTCGATGACAGGCGGAAGGTTGAAGCGTGTGGAGAAATATGTGGAAGGTGAAACGTTTTGTTTTACGTATGGCGATGGGCTAAGTGACGTGAACATTGCCGAATTGATTGCTTTCCATCAAAAGAACAACAGAAAAGCGACCGTTACAACGGTTAGACCGCCAGGGCGATTTGGTGTCATCGAGCTGGAGAATGATCGGGTAAGTGGCTTTAGGGAGAAGCATGAAGGGGATTCAACATGGATTAACGGCGGTTTCTTTGTACTGGGACCAGAGGTGTTTAAATATATTGATAATGACGCGTGTATATGGGAGAACGGGCCGATTGAGAGTCTCGCTGCGGAGAAGCAGCTATCTGCGTATTTGCACGATGGGTTCTGGCAACCAATGGACACCTTGCGCGATAAGATGAAGCTGGAGGAATTATGGACGACGGATAAGGCCCCTTGGAAGGTGTGGTCGTAATGCAGGGAACATTTTGGCGGGGCAAAAAAGTATTCCTGACAGGACATACCGGTTTTAAGGGGAGTTGGCTTGCGCTTCTCCTTCTTCAGCAGGGAGCCGATATTTATGGATACGCTTTGCAGCCTCTCCAGCCGAATGATCTCTTTCATGTCGTACAACTCTCCAATGTGATGAATTCACAATTTGGGGATATACGGAATTATGAAACGCTTAAGCGGGCTATTACGGACTACCAACCCGATATTATTTTCCACTTGGCAGCACAGCCATTAGTTCGAGCTTCATATAATAACCCAGTAGAAACGTTCTCTACAAACGTGATGGGAACGGTACATCTTCTAGAGGCAGCAAGGCATGTAGATTCGCTCAAGGCGATCATTAATGTAACAAGTGATAAATGTTATGAAAATAGCAGAAATGTGCAGAAAAGTTTTGTGGAAAGCGATGCGATGGGCGGGCATGATCCTTATAGCGCAAGTAAGGGTTGTGCAGAACTTGTGAGCACAGCCTATACACGCTCATTCTATGGTGCGAATGACAAGTATATAGCTTCGGCAAGGGCGGGGAATGTCATTGGCGGGGGCGACTGGTCGAGGGATCGAATTATTCCTGATTTCGTCCGTTCGATTATGAATCAAGAAGCGATTAATATCCGTCAGCCGAAGGCGGTTCGTCCATGGCAACATGTACTCGACTGTATTCACGGTTATATGCTCCTAGCGGAAAAGTTATGGAGCGAGCAAGATACTTTTACAGGAGCTTGGAATTTTGGTCCCTCTGCTCAAGATTTCAGAACGGTCGAACAATTAATAGAGAGCAGTCGGAGTTATATGCCACGTACTGTTGATGTTCAATATTCGACTACGGGAGGGCCATATGAAGCGACGTATTTAGTTTTGAATAGTCAGAAAGCACATGATCAACTAGGTTGGATACCCAAGTTAGCGTTTTCCGAAGCTGTGGAATGGACGATGGAGTGGTATGAGAGTTATTTGAGCGGGATGAATATGTCTGCGGTAACAAATGATCAAATTAGAAACTACAATACACTTTAGGAGATCGGTATGGGAAAAATAAATGTTTGCAGATTATGCGGTGATCCTCTCAAGGATCTGTTTTTGGATTTGGGCATATCCCCATTAGCCAATAGCTATGTCCATTCGGAACGCTTGCAGCAGTCGGAAGCGATGTATCCTCTAAAAACGTACGTGTGCGGCGGCTGTTTTCTTGTCCAAATCGAGGATTATGAATCGCCGGAGCATATATTTAGCGATTATGCCTATTTTAGCAGCTATTCAGAAAGCTGGCTTGCGCACAGCAAAGCATACGTAGATAAGATGATGGACAAATACAAGTTCAACAGGAACCACCAAGTTATTGAAATTGCGAGTAATGACGGCTATTTGCTACAGTATTTTGTTGACTATAACGTGCCTGTGCTTGGAATTGAGCCGGCGGCTAACGTTGCTGCGATTGCAGAAGAACGAGGGGTGCCGAGCGTTGTCGATTTTTTTGGGACGAAGCTTGCTTCATCGCTGGTTAATCAGCAAAAAGGCGCAGACCTATTGTTAGGTAATAATGTGTTAGCGCATGTTCCGAATCTGAATGATTTTGTAGCAGGTATGAAAATAGTGCTGAAGCCGGCGGGCGTTATTACGATGGAATTCCCGCATTTGCTGCGTCTAATTGAACATGTGCAGTTCGACACTATTTATCACGAACATTATTCTTATTATTCGTTGCAGACGGTAAGCAAGTTATTTCATAAACATGGTTTAACGGTGTTTGATGTTGAGCACTTACCTACACACGGCGGTTCATTGCGTATCTATGCAAAACATAGCGAGAACGAGGAGTATGAAGTTTCACCAGCTGTATATGACACTCTAGCTATGGAGCATAACTTTGGGATAACAAATTTAGCCCAATATGCTGCTTTCAAAAAAAGAGCTGTACAGTTGAAAAGAGACATTGTCAGCATGTGCATCTCTATTAAAGATCGGAATGAAACGATCGTTGGCTATGGAGCTCCTGCTAAGGGCAATACACTGCTTAATTATTGTGGACTGGACGCCGATTATATCGACTACACCGTTGATCGAAGTCCTCATAAGCAAGGTCATTGCTTGCCAGGCTCACGAATACCCGTTTTCTCGCCAGAGCGCATTAAAGAAACAAAACCGAACTATGTATTTATATTTCCTTGGAATTTGAAAGATGAAATTATATCGCAAACAGCATTTATACGCGAGTGGGGTGGGAAATGGATTATTCCAGTACCTCAAGTCATCATTATTGAAAAATAATAAATAAGGGATAGGTGATTGACATGGATAAAGCAGCATTTGAATTGGAGAAAATACAAAACATTCAAGCGTTAGGAAATAATGAAACGCTGAAAAAGACAGCGCACGATTTTATTCTCCAGCAAGTGGAACATAAGTATACGTATAATTTTACATGGTTAGGCATACCGATTATTCAATTCCCACAAGACATGATCGCACTCCAAGAGGTTATTTGGAAGGTTAAGCCAGATGTCATTATTGAAACTGGCATTGCCAGGGGAGGATCGGCTATTTTCTATGCCTCTCTTCAAAAACTAATCGGAAATGACGGGATTGTCATCGGTGTAGATGTAGATATTAGACCACATAATAGAGTCGAAATAGAGAATCATCCATTATCTAAAAACATTTATTTAATTGAAGGAGATTCTGTAAGCCAGGAAGTTTATAAACAAGTAGTAAACATCGTCTCGAATCGCAAATCGGTCCTCATTATACTTGATTCCAATCATACGCATGAACATGTATATAAAGAGTTGGAAGTCTATTCTCCATTAGTCAGCGAGAATAGCTACTTAATCGTGCTTGATACAGTAGTGGATGATATGCCTGACCACTTTTTTGAGGATCGTCCTTGGAAAAGCGGTAACAGCCCTAAAAGTGCGGTTCGACAGTTTCTAAAACACAATCAGCAATTCGTTGTGGATAAAAGTATAGAAGATAAACTCTTAATCACGGTTGCTCCGGAAGGGTATTTGAAGCGTTTGCCAAATGAGTAAATTGATACGGAGGTTACACGTTGAAGTTTATAGAAACAAACCTAAAGGGCTGTTTTATCGTAGAACTGGAACCCATTATGGATGAAAGAGGTTATTTTGCTCGCAGCTGGTGCTCGGAAGAGTTTGCTGCATACGGTCTCCAGACCTCTTTTGTTCAAAGCAACATCTCTTATAATGAACGTAAAGGAACTTTGCGAGGTATGCATTATCAAGCTTATCCCCATGAGGAAAGTAAGCTTGTACGCTGCACAAGGGGAGCCATTTATGATGTTGTCATTGATTTAAGAGTAGATTCTCCTACTCATAAGGAGTGGTTTGGCCTGGAGCTTACGGAAAATAACGGGACGATGCTATATATCCCGCAAGGCTTAGCACATGGTTTCCAAACATTATCCCATCATACCGAGGTGTCCTATCAGATGGGGCACTTCTTTCATCCTGCCTCTTCACGTGGTATAAGGTGGGACGATCCATTATTCAACATACAATGGCCCTATGAAGAAAGTAGAATTATATCAGATAAAGATCTGGGATACGGCAGGTATGAGGCATGAAGAAAATTATTGTTACTGGTGCTAATGGATTTGTAGGCAAACATGTTATTGAGTTGTTAAAGCATTCAGAGCATGTGGTATATGCCCTGACGACCCATATTGGGGATAAAAAAAATGATGAGCGGATTAGTTGGCATGAGGTTGATTTGCTGGATGAAAAGGAAGTTTCAGATTTATTTAAAGAACTTGAGGCTCCAACTCACTTATTACATCTAGCATGGGATACTACGCCGGGGCTATATTGGCACTCAACGTCGAATGTTCAATGGGTAAGAGCTACTTTATCTTTAATAGACGCTTTTAAAGCGGCAGGAGGTCGGCGTTTTGTTGGTGTAGGTACATGTGCAGAATATAACTTTACTGCTGAGCTTTGTCACGAAGATGAAACAGCGTTATCGTTTACGACGATGTATGGTTCATGTAAAAATACGTTGCAGCAATTGCTGAGCGCCTACAATCAAAAAAAATGTTTTTCTACCTCTTGGGCGAGGTTATTTTATATGTATGGACCTAATGAACACCCCTTACGCCTCGTACCTTCAGTCATTCAGTCATTAATGTTGGGCAAGACAGCAAATTGCTCTCATGGTAACCAAATACGCGATTATTTGTATGTAAAAGATGTTGCATCTGCTCTTGTTGCGTTAGTGGAGTCCGACATAACTGGGCCAGTCAATGTTGCATCAGGTATACCGTATCTCTTAAAGGATCTCGTCAATGAAGTAGGTTGCCTTATGGGGGAAACGGAGCTAATTAAGCTAAATGCCATTCCATCTCCTCAAAGCGAGCCGCCGATGATCGTGGCGGATACGAGTAGATTAACTAACATTGTAGGGTGGAAGCCAACTTATTCTATGAAAGAAGGGCTTAGCGAAACAATTGAGTGGTGGCGAGAACAGTTGGTCGTACAGTAAGAAAGGAGAGCTAAGATGTCCCCTCTGAATATATTGAAATAAGAGGGGGATGGAATCAGCACAGACAAAAGCGCTAAGAGTTGCTGGGCAAATAATAAATTCACCTTCTATTGAATTTGGGATTCTATTCCCTTTTTTTATATATAAAAAAAGGGAGGGAGATACGGGGTTTAGTCAGTTGTAGAGGGGGCTAATCCCAGTAATAGCAACAATGAATTCGCTTACAATAAATTGTTTGACAATTCCATTAATGAGGTGTTATAGTCAAATTGTGGGTCACACTTAAATGACGCCTCACAGCATTTGAAGATGAAGGGAATGTTTGCACATGCAAGGTAAAGTAAAATGGTTTAACGCAGAAAAGGGTTATGGATTTATTGAAACTGAGCAAGGCGGCGACGTATTTGTTCACTTCTCCGCAATTCAATCCGAAGGCTTCAAGACTCTTGAAGAAGGTCAATCGGTTGAGTTCGACATTGTAGAAGGCGCACGCGGTCCACAAGCTGCAAACGTAGTCAAACTGTAATCATCCGGCTATCATCAGCCACCTTATAGATGGTACAATTGACAGTGTCTATTACTGAGCTCCGGACATCCGGGGCTTTTTCTTTATTTGTAGTCAACTAGATGAAGCGAGGGTTAATATGTCTAAACAGTATGAATTAAAATGGTCTGCTCATCCGAATATACATAATAATTTCAGCCAAAGAGATCTTTCATTTTATTTTTCAGAGCCAGACAATGGGGTGAATGATGATACGGGAATATTACTATTAATCGCAGGATTTGGTGCGAGCACAGATTCAAAAGTATACAAAAAAATGAGAGATGTATGTAGTGATAAGCATAATCTAGTTGTAATTCAGTGTGATTATTTTGGGGAATCCCATATGCAGTCAAAATCAATCGAACCAATAACTATAAGTAGCGAATTCTTAAACAAACAATTTTCTAAAGAAGATATTGTTGAGATTTCACAAGCGCATGATAAATGGGCCAAAATGATAGAAATTAGCCAGAACCGTGGTATTGCTAGCATTCCTGCAAAATTTAAGCCAAATGAATCGCTAGACGATTTTTGTGAGATGGGTTTAATGCAAGCACTAGATAATATAACTGCATTATATTATGTTATCAACATTTTAAAGGATAATGATCTTAACTTTAATAGAAATAAAATTATTGTTTATGGTCATTCACAAGGAGCATATCTAAGTTTACTATGTAATTCCCTTATTCCAGGAGTTTTCGATCTTGTCATTGATAATTCTGGATGGATGTTTCCTCAGTATTTAAAAGGAAATCGAGTTCTGATTGCTGAAATGAATAATTTAGAGATTGACGTAACTTTTGATTATCTGGTGAAAAAGCTTGATTTGGATCATGAAATATTAAACTTACCGTATTTGTATAAACAAGTGGATAATAAAGCACAGATCATTACTTATCAAGGCGTGTCTGATTCCTTAGTACCATATGAGGAAAAGAAATCCTTCGTTCAATCATTAAATAATAGTTATTTTCATTTGGTTACAAATGAGGATGTTGATGGTTCATTATTCAAATCAACCTATCATGGACTAGATGCTGACTTCTTGAACATGTTAGATTATTCACTAAGTCAGTTTAATTTGATAAATGAGACCAAAGATCTCTATCAACAGAATAAATTGATTACTAAGCGAGCAAGTTATGAAATTTATTACGAATCTGGAATTCCCCTGCTAAAGATATCAACTACTTGAACTATTTATCTGAAAATTCTAAATAAATAAAAAACTATTTTGATCTGGGCTCCTGCATATGCTATAATAAGAGCATGTAAAGGAGGAGTGCCCCATGATTTACAACATTCGAGGTCAACACTTTCAGGTAACAGATGCATTGAGAGACTACGTCGAAAAGAAGCTCAGCCGATTGGAAAAATATTTTGAAGTACCAGTCGCCTCCGAAATTAATATTACTCTATCCGTTACGAAAGGGCAGCATACGGTAGAGGTGACGATCCCGCTCGTTGGTGTTTTACTCAGAGCAGAAGAGAAAAGCGGCGACATGTACGCATCCATTGACCTAGTGGTGGATAAGCTGGAAAGACAAATTCGTAAACATAAAACAAAAGTGAATCGTAAATTCAGACAGGGCAGCGGAGTGAAAGCCTTGTTCCGTGAAACAGGCTCCGCAGTAGGCTTGCTTGAGGAGGAAGATGAACTTGAGCTCGTTCGGACGAAGCGGTTCACGCTGAAGCCGATGGATGTAGAGGAAGCAATTTTGCAGATGAATCTTGTTGGTCATAATTTCTTCGTATTCGCTAATGTAGATAATAAGGAAGTAAACGTCGTATATAAGCGCAGCGACGGGAAATACGGGTTAATCGAACAAAACTAGTATACATTATGGAAGAAACATACGAGTATAGCAGCCTGCCTCCATTATTGTGGAGGGGGGCTTTTCTTTTCCCCTGATGGACATACATTGCGACAGACTCTACAAACTGTTACAATTTAAAACAAATAGACCTATTACCGAAAGAGGGGAATACCATGCTCGGACTGGTAAAAAAAATATTCGGAGACGCGAATGAGCGCGAAGTTAAAAGGCTCACGCGCACGGTAGAAGAAATTAATAGCATGGAGTCCAAGTTTACAGCATTGTCTGACGACCAACTACGCGCTAAAACAGATGAGTTTAAAGCTCGCATAGAAAAAGGCGAAGAACTAATTTCATTACTTCCGGAAGCATTTGCAACGGTACGTGAAGCATCGAAACGTACGCTTGGCATGAGACACTTTGATGTACAATTGCTTGGTGGTATGGTTCTTCATGAAGGTAAGATATCAGAGATGAAGACAGGTGAAGGTAAGACGCTTGTTGCTACATTATCTGTTTATTTAAATGCTCTTCTTGGTAAGGGCGTACACGTAATAACAGTCAATAACTATCTAGCTGAACGGGATAGCGAGATTATGGGTCAACTGTACAATTTCCTTGGTATGACAGTAGGCTGTAACTTGCATGGCTTGTCTCATTCAGAGAAGCAAGAAGCTTATGCCTGCGATATTACGTATGGCACGAACAATGAGTTCGGCTTCGATTATTTGCGTGACAACATGGTGCTTTATAAAGAGCAGATGGTACAACGTCCGCTTTATTACGCAATTATAGATGAGGTTGACTCCATTCTAGTCGACGAAGCGCGTACACCACTTATCATTTCTGGACAAGCAGCAAAGTCGACAGAGATGTATCATGCAGCTGATCGCTTTGTGAGCCGATTGAAGGATGTTGAAGACTTTACAATCGATATCAAGCTCCGTAGTGTTATTTTGACTGAATCAGGTGTAGAGAAGGCTGAACGTGCCTTCGGTATAGAAAATTTATTTGATCATGCCAACGTGCTGATTAATCATCATATTCAACAAGCACTGAAAGCTATCTTTATTATGAAGCGTGATGTCGACTACGTCGTGGAAGAAGACGAAGTTGTTATTGTTGATGAATTTACCGGTCGTCTTATGTCTGGTCGTCGTTATAGCGATGGCTTGCACCAAGCGATTGAAGCGAAGGAACAACTTAAGGTTCAGAATGAGAGCATGACGCTTGCAACCATTACGTTCCAGAACTACTTCCGTATGTATCGCAAGCTGTCTGGTATGACAGGTACAGCTAAGACAGAGGAAGAAGAGTTCCGCCGTATTTACGGACTAGATGTAATCCAAATTCCGACGAACCGCCTTTTGATTCGTAAGGATATGCCGGATGTTGTGTACAAGAGTGAGAACGGAAAATTCAAGGCTGTAGTAGAAGAGATTGTGAGACGCCATGCTGACAATCAGCCGGTACTCGTTGGTACAATCTCCATCGAAAATTCGGAGAAGCTTGCTGACATGCTGAAGCGTCGCGGCATTGCTCATAAAGTATTGAATGCAAAATTCCATGCCGAAGAAGCTGAAATTATTTCTCGTGCTGGTCAATATGGATCAGTAACGATTGCGACGAATATGGCTGGTCGTGGTACGGATATCTTGTTAGGTGAGGAAGTTCCAGGAATTGGCGGTCTGCACATTATTGGTACAGAGCGTCATGAGAGCCGTCGTATCGATAATCAGTTGCGTGGTCGTGCCGGACGTCAAGGTGACCCTGGTTCATCACAATTCTATCTATCACTTGAGGATGAGCTAATGCGCCGTTTTGGTGCTGATAATATTATGGCGATGATGGATCGTCTTGGTCTTGATGAAGATCAACCGATCGAAAGCCGTATGATTTCCAGAGCTGTTGAGTCTGCTCAGAAACGTGTTGAGGGAAGCAACTTCGATACACGGAAAGTCGTTCTTCAATATGATGACGTTATGAATCAGCAGCGTGAAGTTATTTATAAACAACGCCGCGCAGTTCTAGAATCCGCTGATATTCGTAATGAAGTCATGGAGATGATCAAGCCTGTTCTGGATCGTATTGTGGATGCACACTGCTCCGAGGATATTCCGGAAGAGTGGGATCTACAGGCAGTTGTGGACTATGTTCATGCGACGTTCCTTGAGGAAGGTTCTCTCAAGAAGGAAGATATATGGGGCAAAGAGAAGGAAGAAATCAATGAGTTCCTTCTTGGCAAGATTACTGCATTCTACGATGAGCGTGAAGAACAGCTTGGCGAAGAGACGATGCGTGAATTCGAAAAAGTTGTTGTACTGCGTGCTGTAGACAGCAAGTGGATGGATCATATTGATGCGATGGATCAATTGCGTCAAGGTATTCATCTTCGTGCATATGGCGGTACTGATCCTCTTCGTGAATACCAATTCGAAGGCTTCGAGATGTTCAAAGAAATGATCGAGAGCATTCAAGAGGAAGTTTCCAAATATATTATGAAAGCACGCGTCGAAAGCAACTTGGAACGTCAAGAGGTTGTAAAGGGGCAGACGACTTCAACAAGCGGCGGCGGTGAAGCTGCAGAGAAGCGTCCAGCTAAGCGTGAAGATCGCGCAGGTCGTAATGATCCTTGTCCATGCGGCAGCGGCAAAAAATATAAGCAATGCCACGGTACGAAGTAAGAATAGGTTGAGGTGAAGCGATAGCCATGTTAGATGTTACTGTGAAACAGGATTTGCGTGAAATGGCGAAGCGTCTCCAAGAACTTAGGGGGTCTCTTTGACTTAGATATTAAGCAAGAGATGATTGCCAATCTTGAAGAAAAGATGTCTTACCCTGACTTCTGGGATGACAATGAGCGTGCTCAAGGCGTTATTTCGGAGTTGAATGCAGTGAAGTCGGTCGTTGAGCAATACGAAAGGCTTTACAACGATCATGAAGAACTCCAGATGATGTTAGAACTAGCTGAAGAAGAGGAAGATGAGTCACTTGAACAAGAACTTACTTCCGGCGTAAAGACATTGCTTGGCAAGATTAGTGACTTCGAGCTTCAGCTGCTGCTCAACCAGCCTTATGACCGACTAAATGCCATCGTCGAGCTTCATCCTGGCGCTGGCGGAACGGAGTCACAGGACTGGGGACTTATGCTCTACCGTATGTATACGAGGTGGGCTGAGAAGCGCGGTTTTAAAGTCGAAGTGCTTGATTATCTGGATGGCGACGAAGCGGGTATTAAGAGTGTTACGATACTCGTTAAGGGCTACAACGCTTACGGCTATCTAAAGGCGGAGAAAGGTGTCCATCGTTTAGTACGTATTTCACCTTTTGATTCCGCTGGTCGACGTCATACATCCTTTGCTTCCTGTGATGTTTTGCCAGAGATTGATGATAATATTGAAATTGAGATTCGTTCCGAAGATCTGAAGGTCGACACGTACCGCGCAAGCGGCGCTGGCGGCCAGCATGTCAATAAGACGGAATCAGCAATTCGAATTACTCACATCCCATCGGGCATTATCGTTGCATGTCAGCAAGAAAGGTCACAGATAGCGAACCGTGAACGCGCAATGAAGACGCTCAGATCAAAGTTGTATGAGCGGAAGATTGAGGAGCAATTGAAGGAGCTTGCCGAAATTCGCGGTGTCCAGTCTGATATCGCATGGGGCAGTCAAATTCGTTCCTATGTGTTCCATCCTTACAGTATGGTGAAGGATCATCGCACATCAGTTGAGACGGGCAATGTAGGTGCTGTCATGGACGGCGACATAGATGCTTTTATTAACGGTTATCTGAGAAGCCAGATTAGGCATGACTAAGGGATAGTATTTTAAATGTAAGTAGTGAAAATAAGTGCAAGATGTAGTTGCGCAATGTTTTGAGGAAGAGTTCCGACACTTATTAAGTGTGGAACTCTTCTTTTTGAGAAAAGGGAGATGGATAGGTTGTCAGAAGTTAAGATTAAACGCGCGGACATCATCAAGCCGAAAAATCCGATGAAAAAAGCAATGTGGAATTTGGCACAGGTGTTGCTTGGTTCAGTCATTGTTGCGCTTAGCTTTAATATGTTTATGGTGCCGAACGGCATTGCATCAGGCGGAGTGTCAGGAATATCCATCCTTATACATGAGGTGCTAGGTATCATGCCTGCTATCACCCAGTGGGCACTCAACATTCCTTTATTCATTGGCGGAGTAATAATGTTAGGTAAGAAGTTTGGGGCAAAAACAGCGTTAGGAACGATTTTACTGCCTTTTATTGTCTTGTTAACAGCTAATATTCCTGTGCCAACCGATAACCCATTACTTGGAGCTATTTACGGAGGAATTGGAGTTGGACTTGGACTTGGTATTGTATTTAGAGGCGGCGGATCTACGGGTGGACTGGATTTAGCTGCACAAATATTACATAGGCTTACCGGTATACCTTACAGCTTGGCGATTGTGATCTTTGATGGTGGTGTTATTATAGCAGCGGGTTTCGTCTTCTCGCCAGAAATTTCGTTATATGCATTGATAGGTTTGTTCGTTACGAGCAAGACGATCGATTTTGTGGAAAATGGTTTGCAGCTCTCCAAAGTTGCTTTTATCATTAGTGATCATACGGAAGCTATTGCCGAAGCAATTTTACATGATTTAGATCGTGGATTAACGAGATTGGATGGTCATGGCGGTTATACAGGTGAAGGCAGAACTGTACTTATGGTTGTCGTAGGGCAGAATGAGGTATCTAAGCTGAAACAGCTCGTACGATCGATCGATGGGCATGCTTTTGTCATCATTAGTAATACGGCTGAGGTGTTAGGACAAGGCTTTAAGCTAGAGAACTAATGGAAATAACAAAAATGGACGAGATCTTTACAAATTATCGATAAAATATAGCTAAAAGATCGTTGTATTAATATTAACTCGAATGTATAATAATACAGTGCACTTGTATATTTTCATGGGCAGAGTATTGATGTACAATAGGAAGTTGTAGGTAATATCCAAATTTACCCTTTGCTTGCAGGGTAGTTACATACTTCATTTATTCATATGTAAAGCAGTGAAAATAGAGTAGGCACATATACAGTTAGCCGCATTCACATGGGGTATGCTCACAGTTGCGGTGTTTCGGCAGTTCGATTAACGACAGCCATTGGTGCCTTCTAGTGACAGGGGAGATTAATGATGAGCACAAAGATTGGAGTAGCCATTGTCGGTTCAACCGGCTATGGTGGTGTGGAATTGATTAGGCTTTTGGCTTCACATCCGTTTGTGGAAGTTACGTCTGTTATTTCATCTTCGAACGCAGGAACACCAATAACAGAAGGGTATCCCCATCTGTTGGGCATTCAAGAGCAATTGCTGGACGATGTTGATCCGACGTTAATTAAATCGAAGGCAGATGTCGTGTTTCTAGCGACGCCTGCTGGTGTTGCATCAAAGTTAGCACCAGAGTATCTCAAAGCGGGTTTGAAAGTGATCGATTTGTCAGGGGACTTCCGATTGAAATCACCCGAGCTCTATGAAGAGTGGTATAAGAGACCAGCGGCAGAGTCTGAATATTTGGAAAAGGCTGTTTTTGGTCTTGCTGAAATTTATGGCGACAACGTTCGTGATGTTGATTTTGTTTCTAATCCGGGCTGTTATCCGACAGCGACATTGCTTGGTTTAGTACCAGCAGTGAAAGCAGGTTGGATTGATCCGTCTACAATTATTATCGACTCCAAAACAGGTGTATCTGGTGCAGGAAGAGGAGCGTCTCTTGGTACCCATTACTCTGAACTGAATGAAAACTTCAAAGCGTATAAGGTGAATCAGCATCAGCATATTCCTGAAATTGAGATGGTATTGTCCGATGCAGCTGGCACACCTGTTATAACAACATTTACAACCCATTTAGTGCCGATGACACGAGGTATTATGTCTACGATGTATGCTCGTATCGAAGGTGAACGCTCTACTAATGATTTCATAGATTTATATAAAAGTTTTTACGAGGGACGACGTTTTGTCCGTGTTCGTCCAGAAGGCCAATTGCCTGCGACAAAAGAAGTATGGGGCTCTAACTATTGCGATATCGGCTTTTCTGTTGATAAACGTACGAATCGGGTAACGATTGTATCTGTTATCGACAACCTTGTAAAAGGTGCTGCGGGTCAAGCGATTCAAAATTTAAATCTTATGATGGGTTGGGACGAAACGTCTGGCTTGCAATTTGTTCCTGTCTATCCGTAATTATATTTGTTTAATAGAAGGGGAAACGATTCACGATGGGGCAGAATTACAATACTTCTCTGTTCTCGGTCGTTGCAGACGGCTCGATAACAACACCACAAGGATTTAAAGCTGGGGGCTTGCACTGCGGGCTCAAAAAAACGACGCGGTATGATCTTGGCGCTATTTTATGTGAAGTACCTGCTACAGCAGCAGGTGTATATACAACAAATGTGTTCCAAGCAGCTCCTCTGCAAGTAACGAAAGAAAGTATTGCTGCTGGCGGAGTATTGCGTGCAGTACTTGTCAACAGTGGTAATGCCAATGCTTGCACAGGTAAGCAAGGCGATGCGGATGCCTATGAAATGCGTGCGCGCTTTGCAGAAGCGATTGGCGTATCTGCAGATCATGTTGCAGTAGCTTCGACTGGCGTTATTGGTGAAAACTTGAAGATGGATAAGGTGAGGAGCGGGATTGATGGCTTGCCTTTGACACTTGATGGAGGAATAGAAGGTGCAGAAGGGTTCTGCCAAGCTATTCTAACGACTGATTTAGTTCAGAAGATGGTATGTGTGGAGCTGGAGCTGAATGGTAAACGTGTTTATGTGGCAGGTGCAGCCAAAGGTTCGGGTATGATTCATCCAAATATGGCTACAATGTTAGGTTTCGTTACGACAGATGCAAATATCGGCAGTGAGTCACTGCAAACTTTGCTTCGTGCGGCAACGGATACGACGTTTAATATGATTACGGTAGATGGCGATACAAGTACGAACGATATGCTTGTTGCGATGGCGAGCGGTTTGGCTGGTAATGAGGAGCTGACGGCAGGGCATGAGGGCTGGCAGGCATTCGCTGGAGCACTTAGATTCGTCTGTGAAGTGCTCGCGAAAGCAATTGCTAGAGATGGGGAAGGTGCTACTAAGCTTGTGGAAGTACAAGTTCGCGGAGCAGTGAGCGATGATTCAGCTCAAGCGATTGCGAAGACAGTCATCGGATCTTCACTTGTGAAGTCAGCAGTATTCGGTGCTGATGCGAACTGGGGTCGCATCATCGCTGCGGTAGGTCGGGCTGGTCAGCCTGTTAATCCAGATACAGTCGATATTCGGCTTGGCGATATTATGACGCTTGAACAGTCTCGTCCGGTGAAGTTTGACGAGGAAATTGCATTAGAGTACTTGAAGGGCGATACGGTTGTCATTCATGTTGATCTTCATATGGCAGATGGAGCGGCTACTGCTTGGGGCTGCGACTTGACGTATGACTATGTCCGCATTAATGCAGCCTATCGAACTTAGGTGAGTGACATGGCGATAGCTGAGAGCGGAATGGAACAGCGCTTTGTGATGAAATGCGGCGGCAGCACGCTAGCTGCATTGCCGGACAGCTTCTTCGATGAGTTGCGCGAGCTGCAACAGTCTGGTGTGAAGCCAGTCATCGTACACGGCGGAGGTCCTGCAATATCGGAGACGTTGACGAAGCTTGGTATCGAGACGGAGTTTGTGAATGGCTTGCGCAAGACCAATGACGATGTACTTGACGTCGTTGAGATGGTACTTGCAGGTCGTATTAATAAAGAGATCGTGCGCAAGATTGGCATAAATGGTGCGCAGGCGCTTGGTCTTTCGGGTGTGGATGGTGGGCTGATTAGCGCCCGACCTGTATCCAATGCATCGGAGATCGGGTTCGTAGGCGACGTAACGGACATAAATGCCGCTATTATTGAGGGAGTTATGGGAATGGGCTATATTCCAGTTATCGCTCCTATCGGTATTGACGGAATGGGTCAACGTTACAACATTAACGCAGATACAGCAGCAGGAGCGGTAGCATCCCATCTAGGCGTAGATCGGATGATTGTTGTGACGGATGTTCCTGGTATTTTGAAGACGGTGAATGGTGAGAAGCAAGTACTTGCTACCGTAACGGTAGCAGAGATCGAAGTGATGATTGCTAGTGGGGAAATTTATGGCGGCATGATTCCGAAGGTGCGTGCGGCAATTCAGTGTATTCAAGGTCGTGTGCGTGAGGTTGTTATTGTAAGTGGTCAAGAAGCAGGCGTGCTTACACGGGCGGTGCGTGAAGGCGGAGTCGGCACAAGCATCGTACAATCGAAAGAAGGACGGGTGATCTAAGGATGAGCGAGACGATTGCGGCAGCAGCTTCAGAAGCGTTGCTTCCTACCTATGCACGGTTTCCTATAACGCTTGTAAAAGGTGAGGGCAGCTGGCTTTGGGATGATGCAGGCAAACGATATCTGGACTTCGTGAGCGGTATTGCTGTTACGAACTTAGGTCATGCGCCTAAGGCGATTAAAGAAGCACTTGTTAAGCAGTTAGATGAGCTTTGGCATGTATCTAATCTGTTTCACATTCCGAATCAAGCCGATGCGGCTAAGCTATTGACGGATAATAGCTGCGGAGACGCTGTGTTTTTCTGTAACTCGGGAGCAGAGGCGAATGAAGCGGCAATGAAGCTTGCTCGTCGTTATCAGCAGGTGGTGCAGGGGAATGGTCGATACGAAATTATAACATTTGAGCAATCCTTCCACGGACGGACACTTGCAACGCTTACTGCGACAGGCCAAGCAAAGGTGAAGGAAGGTTATGCACCATTGCCTGAAGGCTTTAAGACGTTACCGCTTAATGATATTTCTGTGGTAGAGGGTGCGGTCAGCGATAAAACAGCAGCTATTATGCTGGAACTCGTGCAAGCTGAAGGTGGCATTTACGCTGCTGATGCGGCATATGTGAAAGCATTGGCAGAGCTTTGTGAGAAGCAAGGCATTCTTCTTATTATAGATGAAATTCAAACAGGCATGGGACGTACAGGCAAGCTGTTCGCTTATGAACATTTCGGAATCGAGCCGGACATTTTCACTTTGGCGAAAGGGCTCGGAAGCGGGTTTCCTGTCGGGGCAATGGTAGCGAAGGAGAAACTTCGCCAAGGCTTTACAGCCGGCAGCCATGGCTCAACATTTGGCGGTACGCCGATTGCGACAGCAGTAGTGAAAGCTACAATCGAAACGATTGTAGGCGAAGGGCTGCCAGCACGTGCGGCTGAACAAGGCGACTATTTAATATCGCAGTTGCGCATGAAGCTTGCTGGAGCAAGCTCAGTCCAAGAGATACGAGGGCTTGGATTAATTGTTGGCATTCAATGTGATGGTCCAATTGGAGATATTGTAGCTGCGGCTCAACAGCGAGGGTTGCTTGTTATAACCGCTGGCCCTAACGTTATCCGGTTATTACCGAATTTACTTGTAACGAATGAAGAAATAGATGAGGCAGTAGAGATATTAGTGGAGTTGCTTACAGCTCCGTAGAGAAGGAGGAATTCGAATGCAGGTCGTAAATGAAGAGCTTGCCCATAGTTTAAAAGGTCGCGATTTCCTGATGCTCGTTGATTTCAAGAAAGAGGAGATCAACTATTTAATCAATTTGGCGATTGATTTGAAGAAGAAGCAAAAGGCTGGCGAAACCCATCATATTTTGAAGGGCAAAACGTTAGGTATGATTTTCGAAAAATCATCTACGCGCACGCGCGTTTCATTTGAAGTAGGGATGTATCAGCTAGGCGGTCAAGGACTGTTCTTAAGCAGCAATGATCTACAGATCGGCCGCGGAGAGTCGATTTGGGATACGGCGCAGACATTGTCCCGTTATTTGGACGGCATTATGATCCGTACATTCGCACACCGCAAAGTGGTTGAGCTTGCAAGAGGTGCAACGATTCCGGTTATTAACGGCTTGACTGACTTGTCTCATCCATGCCAAGCGCTTGCGGACTTCCAAACAATCGTTGAGAATAAGGGGCGTCTTGAAGGTTTGAAGATGGCTTATATCGGCGACGGCAATAACATGGCTCATTCCTTGATGATGGGTGCAGCTAAGCTAGGGATGCATATGTCCATTGCGACTCCAGAAGGATATGAACCCGATTCCGATATTATCGTGCAGACGAAGGCGAATGCAGCTGAAACGGGCTCACGTCTCGTAGTTACTCATGATCCGAAAGAAGCTATCGCTGATGCGGACATTATTTATACGGATGTATGGGCAAGTATGGGACAGGAAGCAGAGCAGAAGGAACGCGAAGTTGCTTTTGCCAACTTCCAAGTGAATGACGACCTTGTGAAATATGCGAAAAAGGATTTTCAATTTATGCATTGTCTTCCGGCACATCGTGGCGAAGAAGTTAGCGAAAGCGTCATCGACGGCGCACATTCTATTATTTTCGACCAGGCTGAGAACCGCCTGCATGCGCAGAAAGCGATTATGGCAGCAATCATGTCCTAATTTACAACGTACATTATTTATTTGAAGGGGAGTAAGAGAAGACTATGGCTAAGGAAAAAATCGTGCTAGCCTATTCGGGCGGCTTGGATACATCGGTTATTTTGAAATGGTTGAAAGAAACGTATGATGCTGAAATTATTGCATTTACGGCAGATATCGGTCAGAAGGATGAGCTTGACGGACTTGAAGCGAAGGCACTTGCTACTGGAGCCTCCAAAGTCTATATCGACGATCTACGCGACGAGTTCGCGAAAGATTTTATTTATCCTATGTTCCAAGCAGGTACGATGTATGAAGGACAATACCTCCTTGGGACTTCCATCGCACGACCTCTAATTGCTAAGCGCATGGTCGATATTGCTCGTGCAGAAGGTGCAACAGCAATCGCACATGGCGCTACGGGTAAAGGTAATGACCAGGTTCGTTTTGAATTGACTGCAGCAGCACTTGCGCCAGAAATCGGTGTTATCGCTCCGTGGCGTCTTGAAGCATTCCGTGAGCAGTTCCCAGGCCGCGCAGAAATGATTGCTTATGCTGAGAAGCATGGCATTCCAGTTACAGCATCTGCGGCTAAACCTTATTCTACAGATCGCAACTTGCTGCATATCAGCTTCGAAAGTGGCATGCTTGAGGACCCTTGGTTCGACCCAAGTGCGGAAGAAAATGAAGAAATGTACGTGCTGAGCGTATCGCCTGAGCGTGCGCCAGATCAATCAGAATATGTAGAGCTAACGTTCGAGCAAGGCGATTGCACAGCTGTCAACGGCGAATCACTTAGCCCGCTGGGAGTCATGGAGCGTCTGAACGATTTGGGCGGCAAACATGGCATCGGACGTGTCGATATGGTAGAGAACCGTTTTGTTGGGATGAAGAGCCGCGGCGTGTACGAAACTCCGGGCGGAACGATCCTATTCACCGCACATCGCAAGATGGAATCTCTCACGATGGATCGTGAAGTGATGCATCTTCGTGATTCACTAATTTCGAAGTATAGCCAGCTTGTATATAACGGCTTCTGGTTTGCACCAGAGCGTCTGGCGTTGCAAGCGCTCGTTACTGAATCGCAGAAAAATGTAACAGGTGTTGTTCGTTTGAAGCTTTACAAAGGTAATGTTATCGGAGCTGGTGTACAAAGCCCTGTGAGCTTGTATAATCCAGATATCGCTACGATGGAAGCAGATCCATCGCAAGCGTATGATCAAGGTGATGCAACAGGCTTTATTCGTCTGAACGCATTAAGACTAAAAGTGTCCTCTGGCGTAGAGCAAAGTAAAAACTAATAACCGGATAAGGACGGAAGCTCGCACCGCTCATGCGGAAGGGCTTCCGTTCCCTTGCATCCGGAAGGGAGTGCTGGATTACGATGAGTAAACTATGGGGCGGTCGCTTTACAAAAAAGACGGATCAGTTGGTTGAGGAATATACAGCATCGATAATGTTCGACAAAGAGCTTGCTGAGGAAGATGTTCAAGGTAGTCTTGCGCATGTAACGATGTTAGGCAAGCAAGGGATATTGCCTGCGGATGATGTGGAGAAAATTAAAGACGGCCTTCATCGTGTGCTTCAGCGTATCAAACGCGATGACATCGAGTTCACCATTGGTGACGAGGACATTCATATGAATATCGAAAAAACACTGATCGATGATGTTGGAACAGTTGGCGGTAAGTTACATACAGGACGTAGCCGCAACGATCAAGTGGCGACAGATATGCATTTGTGGCTACGCAAACGTGTTGTGGAATTTGTGGATATGTTGTATAAGCTTCAATCGGCTCTTGTTGAGCAGGCAAAAGCGAACATCGACACTATTGTGCCTGGTTACACGCATCTTCAACGTGCACAGCCGATTTTGTTTGCTCATCATTTGATGGCGTATGTATCGATGTTTGGTCGTGATATTGAGCGTCTTCAAGATAGCTATAAACGGATTAATGTACTTCCGCTTGGTGCAGGTGCATTAGCGGGAACAACATTTCCAATTGATCGTCACTTCGTGGCAAAAGAGCTGAAGTTCGATCGTGTTTACGAGAACAGCCTTGATGCAGTTAGTGATCGTGATTTTATTTTGGAGTTTCTATCGCACGCATCCATCATTATGATGCATCTTTCACGCCTTAGTGAAGAGCTTATTTTGTGGTCAAGCACGGAGTTCCGCTTTGTTGAGCTGGATGATGCATTCTGTACAGGCAGCAGTATTATGCCGCAGAAAAAAAATCCAGACGTACCAGAGCTTGTTCGGGGCAAAACGGGACGAGTATATGGTAACTTAGTTGGTTTGCTGACAGTGCTTAAGTCATTGCCGCTAGCCTACAACAAGGATATGCAAGAGGATAAAGAAGGTATGTTCGATACCGTGAAGACACTGCAAGGAGCTCTACAATTGTTTGCGCCGATGATCGCAACGATGAAGGTTAACAAGGAGCAGATGCGCCAAGCGGTCAATAAAGATTTCTCCAATGCAACAGATATTGCTGATTTCCTTGTTGGCAAGGGACTGCCTTTCCGCCAAGCTCACGAAGTGATTGGCAAGACTGTTCTTTATTGTATCGAGCAGAACAAATTTTTACTCGATCTAACGATGGAGGAATTTAAGCAATTCTCGAGCTTGTTCGACGATCGTATTTATGCAGTGCTTCAACCTGAACAGGTTGTAAATGCACGTAACGTATATGGAGGCACAGCTAAAGAACAAGTAGAAGGTGCGATTGCTAGAGCTGATGCTGCATTAGCAGAAACGTCTGCATGGGTAGTGGAATATATGGGACGCAGCAGATAAATTATTTTTAGTAAGGGAACTTAAGTTACTCTCTGCACTTCAGATTGTTCGGGAAGGCAGAAGGCGCTTGAAGTCTCTGCTGGAGCGAAATAGATGCAAAATAGGAAAGCCAAGTGTAAATGTACCCTATATGGGTCATTCGCACGTGGCTTTTTTAGCTTTCAATCCCGCTATCTATTGGGACAAAGGTATTGTTTAACGAGCTAACGTTAAACTCCGTCTTCTACCAAATCGTCAACTGGTGTTTGGGTAGCAGGAGGAGGAGTGGCTTTAAGCGAGTTTGGTCCGACTTCAATGATTGTTGGCTGCGCCTTGTAGGTATCTTTGGAGACCCGTTCGCGTGATACTGTAACGCCATCACGAATGAGCGAACGATACGTTTCCACGATATAACCTGATTTGCCTGTTTCTGCGACGACACTTTTACCTACTGGAAGTTGCGGATTAACGATCTGCTGCGATTTGGGAAGTATCGTCTCAAGCGTAATTGCTTCTATTTCATAATGCTCATTAGCAGGCTTTGTCCCGAACAGTTTTATGGTCAAGTGGCGATCCTTCACCTCGGTGCGAATAAGGAGTGTCTTGCCTGTGTTGTTGCTGAATTTGAAGTCGATTGCATCAGTGGCGTATGTGGCATCAAGACCAACAGGAAGGTAAGCGACAGGCAGAGAATGGTTGCGACGTTCGACAATTTCAAGCCCAGATCGCAGCACAGCTTGATACAATGTACTAGACACTTGGCATATCCCACCACCTATTCCTGGAACGAGCCGTCCATTCAAAATAACGGGAGCCTCCTTATACGTATGATTCTTTTCTGTTTTTGCAATGAGTTTACTGTAGGAGAACGTCTCACCAGGCTTTAGATACGAGTCATGCAACGTCTGTGCTGTAACGGATATATTATGTGCTCTACCCTCTGCACTTGTAGTGAAAGAGGTGCTAAAGGACATTATTTTTCGATCGATGCCTTCATTTTTAAGCTTCGTAAGTGTAATGTCTGGCTGTACCAATTTAATGGGTAATTCAGCTCGAAATACTGTTTCCCTATTTGTTAATTGGCGACCGATGTTCTCATCACGGACAATGAGCCAGTCATTAACTTTTTGAATTAGCTCGGGAATATTCAATCGATACGCATCAATATGCGCCTCATATTGGACTTCGTCGTTGTTTGTTATAGTACGTGTAGCATTTTGTGGTTCGTTCTTCTCGATCCAACTCCACTGCTTGCGCAGTGCGTGATCTAATGTTTGACGATCCCACTGTTGTGTAAGAGCAAAGCTCTTCGGGAACTCGTAGCGAAAACGAATGCGATCCCATACACTTCCTTCTCGCAGCTTCAGTAATGTTTCCTTAGCACCCGCGAACTGGGCTCGATAGCCGAGCTCATCAGCGATCCAACTCTTACTATCTTTTGCAACCTCACTAGCTGTTACAGTAATTTGCCTAGCGAGTAATTCTTGTTCATAGTTGCTAAGTAGGTCGATAGATTGATCTATTTGCATTCCTCCGAGTAGAATTGCTCCTGCTTTGACTCCATCGGGTACAACGTCTTGGTAAGCATATCTCCATAGTAGGGTCAGACCAATGGCGACAAGCAGTATCAATACAGAAACAATAATGGCGATGGTAATACGCAGCTTCTTCATTACGATGAACACCCTTCCTGTATAAATAGACAGTTTTACATATATATGCGGGTGCATTATCGATATTGCCATTGGCTGAAATGAAGAAAAATCGACACGAGCAGCGATAATGAGAATTGTGAAAAAACAAGAAACGGCGGCTCTGTTGAAGGATTTAGCCACAAGCTGTCGAAATACTAGAATTGACTACATACAGGATGTGATAACGTGATCGAAATGCACGATATTTGGAAAACTTACGCCGATGGTACACATGCACTTCGTGGCGTTTCGGTACGCATAGATCGAAACGAATTTGTTTACATCGTCGGTCCTTCGGGCGCAGGGAAATCGACTTTTATGAAGCTAATCTACCGAGAAGAGATTCCCACCAAAGGACAACTATCGGTAAACGGCTTTAATATTGGAAAGCTGAAGCCACGCAAGATCCCATACGTGAGAAGAAACATTGGGGTAATCTTTCAAGATTTCAGACTACTACCTAAGCTTACTGTCTATGAAAATGTCGCATTTGCAATGGAAGTTATTGAAGCACCGAAGAGAATCATTAAGAAACGCACGATGGAAGTGTTGGAGCTTGTCGGTTTAAAGCATAAGTACAACAGCTTGCCTTCTCAGTTATCTGGCGGTGAGCAGCAAAGGGTGTCGATTGCCCGGGCAATAGTGAATAATCCGTCGGTCATTGTTGCTGACGAACCAACAGGAAACTTAGATCCAGAGACGTCACAAGGCATTATGAATTTGCTTGAGGAAATTAACCTCCGCGGTTCGACAATCGTAATGGCTACCCACAATAGAGATATTGTAAACTCGATGCGTAAACGTGTTATCGCTATCGAGAGCGGTGTTATTGCGCGTGACGAGGCAAGAGGGGAGTACGGTTATGAAGTTTAGTACGTTACTCCGTCACATGCGTGAAGGCGCCAAAAACATTATTCGAAATGGATGGATGTCTTTTGCATCCATGAGTTCTATTTTTATTTCATTATTTATTTTGGGAGTCTTTGTTTTACTTGCGATGAATGTTAACTCGATGGCGGATCAGATTGAGAGTAAGGTGCAGATTCGCGTTTATTTGGAAACGGATGTAAAGCAAGAAAAGGCAGTAGAGCTGCAGAACAAAATTGGCAACATTACGGAAGTAAGCAAAGTCACATTCGTCACTAAGGAAGAAGGACTTAAACTTCTAGGCGAATCGATGGGCGAAGAAAATGGATTTTGGCTTGAGGGCTATTCTAACGAAAACAATCCATTGCCATTCTCTTATACGGTTGAAGTATATGACCCTCAAACCGTTCCGGATGTAGCGACACAAATCGAAGCCATTAATAAGGCAGACGGCACGAACCCTATTTTCAAAGTGAAATATGGTCAAGGTGCAGTAGAAACGTTATTTAAAATTACGAATGCAGTACGCAACATCGGTTTTGTTGTCGTAATCGGACTAGCTGTAACTGCAATGTTCCTCATTTCGAACACGATTAAAATGACGATTATCGCAAGACGCAGAGAAATCGGCATTATGAAGCTAGTTGGTGCAACAAATGCATTTATTCGTTGGCCATTCTTTATTGAAGGAGCTTTGATCGGTTTGATCAGCTCGCTTCTTACAACTATTGCTGTGCTGGCTAGTTATGCTCAAATTATCAAGCTAACTCAACTAAACTTATCGTTGATGCTAATAAAACTAGTTCCGATGAAGGAAGTAGGTTTTACAGCTGGTTTGTTGATTATGGCTATAGGCACAGTGATCGGCATTTGGGGCAGTACAATTTCGGTACGTAAGTATTTGAAAGTGTAGGTGAACGATTTTAATGAGAAAAATATGTGCATTCATTATTGCGATAGCTATGTTATCCGTCTTCGTTATCCAGCCGACTGGCAGTGAGGCTTCTTCTTTATCACAGATTGAGAAAGATATTGCTGCTGCCAAAAAGCAAATAAGAGATGCGGAACGGAAAGCCGCAAGTGCAGAGAAGCAAGCAAGATCAGTAGCGTACAAAAAAGAAGATGTGTCGATAAAAAAAGAGGATCTTCAAAATAGCCTCGTGAAATTATTGGATGAAATAAATAGTGTTTCGCTCAAAAAAGAGAAAAAGCAAGCTGAAATGGATGCAAAAGAAGAGGAACTCAAAAAAACCGGAATCGAACTCGATCAAGCAGAAAAAAGAGTTGTTGAGCGGGATGAGCTTCTTAAATCACGTATGCGTTTAATGTACACAAATGGATTTGTTTCGTATATGGAAGTTTTGCTTAGTGCAACAAGCTTTACTGATTTTTTAGATCGATTTGACGCACTTCAAACGATATTGAATGCTGATCGAGACATTCTTGCATCGCATAAGAAGGATAAAGAACTCGTTGCCAAGAAAAAGGTTCAGACGGAAAAACAATATGCAGAACTGAGAACATTGCGTGATGAGCTTGTACTGCAACAGAACGATTTGGTGAAGAAAGAATCAGAGAAAGAAGTATTGATTGCAAGCTATACCAAAAATCTAGAAGAACTAGACGAGACAATCACTCAATTGAGCGAAATCAGCGAAGAGCAAGAGGCGGTACTTATTGCACTAGCAAAGAAAGTATCCAAACTGAGTGCTGAGAAAAATCGGATCAAAAATCCGTATAAAGGCGGCAAGCTAGGGATGCCAATTGGTGGAAATGCCCGTGTCACCTCCAGCTTCGGTACTCGTATTCACCCGATATCGGGGAAGAGGCATACACATACCGGTATTGACTTTGGTGCACCATCTGGTACAGCTATTTACGCTGCCGCTGATGGCCTAGTTATCGTTTCGGGATTCAATGGAGGATATGGAAATTCAATTATTATAGACCATGGAAATGGTTTATGGACGCTTTACGCTCATATTCGTCAAGGCGGATTGTTAGTCAGTGAGGGCGATTCTGTTAAAAAAGGAAAACAAATCGCTGAAGTAGGTATGACTGGAACAGCTACGGGACCGCATCTTCATTTTGAAGTGCGGAAAAATGAGGTAGCAGTTAATCCAAGCGGATATTTGAAATAACACAAAAATGTACTACAGAATAAGAGGCAGCCCATTGCGATGTGGCTGCCCTTCTTGTACTTTTCTAATCATATTATGGACAAGAATGGATGTTCAAAATAGACATGCGGACTGTTTTTGACTACTAGATGCAAATAATTTCCTCCCGCTTGTCATATACTAGTGTGGTCTTGTAGGCTGGATTTTGATGAAGGTGGTGTACCGAGGTGTATTTTAAAGGACGTACAGTGTTTGCGTTTGTGATGTTAACGATGATCGCCTCCGTGCTTGTAACGATGACTATGGCTGATCAGTGGATGAAAGGTGATAAAAGAGGGCAGGCCTCTTTGGTTTCTGCTGCTGCGAGGGAAGAGGATAGCAGCAAGGGGCTTAACGCGGACGAGCTTTCTAAGCTCAATGCGGTATTACAGCTAATTGAAACGAAGTATTATGAAGATGTAGAGCGTAAAGAAGTGCTGGATGGAGCAGTTAGCGGTATGATGGGAGCGCTAGATGATCCTTATTCCGTGTACATGGAAAAAGATGTTGCACAGCAATTTTCTGAATCGATTGAAGGTTCCTTTACTGGAATCGGCGCAGAAGTAACGACAGAAAACGGAGAAATTATTATCGTCGCTCCAATTAAAGGCTCACCAGCAGAACGTTCGGGGTTGCTTTCTAAAGACATACTTAAATCCGTTAATGGAGAGAGCCTTGAAGGACTAACTCTTCAGGAGGCTGTTGGGAAAATTCGCGGTCCTAAAGGAACCAAAGCAAAAATTATTGTACAACGCAGCGGATTTGCTGAACCGATACAGCTTGTTCTAATAAGAGATGACATTGATGTAGAAACCGTCTATGGAACATTACGCTCAGATGGTGTAGGAGTTATAGAAATACGTCAATTTTCACTTAACACAGCTAAAAGATTTAAAGAAGAGCTAGTTAAACTTGAGCAACAAGGTATGAAGGGGCTTGTTCTTGATGTGCGTAATAACCCTGGTGGGGTACTGCCTGTGGTTATCGATATTTCACAATTGATGATGAAAGAAGGCTCCACGGTCGTTCAAGTGGAAGATCGCAAAGGCAATCGCGAGAAAACACTCGCTAAGGGTGGAGAACAGAAGTCTTATCCAATTGCTGTGCTTACCAATAAGGGGAGCGCTAGCGCATCAGAAATTTTGGCAGGGGCACTGCAAGAAGCGGCAGGCGCTAAAGTCATTGGTGAAAAATCATTCGGCAAAGGAACTGTTCAAGTCAGCTATAATAAAGCGCTTGGGGACGGAAGCTTGGTGAAGATGACAATTGCAAAATGGCTTACCCCTAAAGGTAATTGGATTCACAAAGAAGGGATAGTGCCGAATCAACTCGTTGCACCGCCGGACCTTTTTACTGTAGCACGATTGTCACTAGAAAAAACATTGAAGCCAGATAGTTTAAGTCCGCAGGTTCGAAGTGCTCAAATTATGTTGCATGGATTAGGTTATGAGCCGAAACGTGAAGATGGTTATTATGGCACGGAGACGGTTGCGGCAGTGAAAAAGTTTCAAGCGCAAAACAGTTTGCCTGTAACAGGTGAGATTGATGTGAAAACTGCGCAAACATTGGAACAATCCGTCATTAAGTGGATACAAAACAAAGAAAACGACATTCAATTACTTGAAGCGATTAAGTACGTAGGCAGGAAATAAAGAGGCTGTGTCGAATCTTAAAAGGGGTGGCTTCGTGCAACGAAGCCAACCCTTTTCATTTGTTTCGTCCTAATAAAGGAGTGTTCGAATTGGAAACAGTGCAGGCAATGCTGAAATTGCTAGGAGAGGCTGCTTTGCAGCTGTTGGTACAGCCCTTTTATTATATAGCCATTTTGTTTATCGTTTTACAATACATTAGACAGATGAGAATGGAACGGCAATTATTTGCGGTCAAGCTTCGCGATTGGAAGAGCCTAGTGTTCAAGTCGCTTATTACAGGCTTGCTTATAGGTGTGTCTGTGTCTCTCGTTGGTGCCTTTATCGGTTCAACACTAACTTCAACAGCAGTTTTATGGTTATGGTCTATTACGGCAGTACTAATGCTTATCAAAATTAGATATTTGTGTTTTGCATATAGTGCGGGAGTTATCACGCTCTTGCAATGGATAGTAGGCTTCACTCCGTTAGCTGATCGGTCGGATTGGCTCGGCACATTAGCAGTATCATTGGAGCAGATTGATGCAGCTGGATTGTTGTTGCTTGTAGCACTTTTACATCTGGCGGAAGCGTTACTCGTTCGTGCGCAAGGAGACAAGCTTTCTACACCGCTATTCCTTGAAGGGAAGCGCGGCAAGTTAGTTGGAGGATACTTTTTGCAAGGCTTCTGGCCTGTTCCATTATTATTGCTTGTTCCAGTTACAAACGATGCATCCATGGGCATTTCTACAAATGCGTTGCCATGGACTCCACTATTCGGAGCTGATTGGACACAAGGTTGGACCTTCGTAGCTTTGCCTATGATTATTGGGTTTTCAGAAATGACTAGGTCTATGCTGCCGCGTACAAAAGCTAAACATGCTGCTAATGGACTGTTGATCTATAGCGTAGTGTTGGCAGCAGTCGCTATTATTGCATGGTGGCAACCAATCTTGCTTCCAATTGCTGCTATAACGTCCTTTGTGTTGCATGAAGCAATCGTTTGGCGTAGTCATTGGGCAGAATCTAGTCGTACACCACTTTACGTGCATGACTCACGCGGACTGCGGATATTGGGTATTGTACCTGGTACACCAGCAGAAGCTATGGGGCTATCAGTGGGCGAAATATTGTATAAAGTGAACGGGATACGAGTGCGCACGAAGGAAGAGCTTTATGAGGCATTAGTGCAAAATTCGGCCTTTTGCAAATTGGAAGTGTACAACTTCGAAGGCGAGTTGAAATTCGCACAAAAGGCTCGTTATGCTGGTGATCATCATCAGCTAGGCGTTATTCTGGCACCGGATGAGCAAGCTAACTACTATGCTGCAAGCGGTCCGGCATCTCTATTCGGATTGTTACGAGGTATGAGAGCTTCCAACCGTAGAGGAAAATCAGAATCGAACAGTGAGCAAATACAAGGCTAGTAATAGCAATAACAAAATAATTAGTAAAACAGAGACGCCCCCATACAAGTAGAGCATTCTACCTGTGTGAGGGCGTCTTTTTTACTCTAAAAAAGTCTCCCAGACTACCTTAGCAGCAGTCTGTTTGAAAGTTTAATGGTTACGTTAGCTTACGTTTTCTTCTTGCTTTCATTACGGAGTTTGCTCCGATTAGGGTAATGCCGCCAGCAATAAAGGCGGTACCAATAAGATACATGAGCAAGTAGCTGGATTCCCCTGTTTTCGGAAGTTTGTCGACGTCAGGTGTTATATCGATATTGCCTTTTGGAACTTCTTCCACGTCGATTTCAAACCAAACTTCCTCTTCGGTACCATCCTTATCAGTAACGACTATGGAGAATTTGTCTTTTCCTATAAATCCAGGATCAGGTTTGTATATCCATTTGCCGTGGGGTGTTACAGTAATACCACCATTGTTCGGAGGTGTTCCGATGTCTGTCGTACCACCCTTTGGAACATCAATTTCACCTTCGACAACAGTTTCTTCCTCGGTTACTTCCTTCACAATTTCAGGCGACGGCGACGGAGTCGGAACAACTGGCGACGGAGTCGGAACGACTGGCGACGGAGTCGGAACAACTGGTGACGGAGTCGGGTCAACTGGCGACGGAGTCGGGACAACTGGCGACGGAGTCGGAACAACTGGCGACGGAGTCGGGTCAACTGGCGACGGAGTCGGGTCGACTGGCGACGGAGTCGGAACAACTGGTGACGGAGTCGGGTCAACTGGCGACGGAGTCGGAACGACTGGCGACGGAGTCGGGTCGACTGGCGACGGAGTCGGAACAACTGGCGACGGAGTCGGGTCAACTGGCGACGGAGTCGGAACAATTGGCGACGGAGTCGGGTCGACTGGCGACGGAGTCGGAACAACTGGCGACGGAGTCGGAACAACTGGCGACGGAGTCGGAACAACTGGCGACGGAGTCGGAACAACTGGCGACGGAGTCGGGACAACTGGCGACGGAGTCGGGACAACTGGCGACGGAGTCGGAACGACTGGCGACGGAGTCGGGACAACAGGCGACGGAGTCGGAACGACTGGCGACGGAGTCGGAACAACTGGCGACGGAGTCGGAACAACTGGCGACGGAGTCGGCACCACTACTTTTTTGTTTTCAATGGAAACGGAGCTGGCAACTGTGGAGTTAATTGTCACAGTAGATTCTCCATTACCAATAATAGAATAGCCTGTTGGTGGAGTAATCTCCTTTAAGGTATAGGTACCATAAGGCAAATTGTTGAACTGAATTACTCCATTTGCGTCCGTTGTTTCCTGCAATGCTTTAAAGTTTGTATCTGTGTTATGCGTTAATTTAAACACTGCGCCAGGTAGCTTAACAGCAGGAAGAGCTTCTTCCGATTTTACAACGATGAGACTTCCTGTATGTACTATCACCTTTTTGTTTTCAATTGAAACAACGTTGGCAACTGTGGAGTTAATCGTCACAATTGTTTCTCCATTGCCAATGATAGAATAGCCTGTTGGCGGTGTAATCTCTTTTAATGTATAAGTGCCGTAAGGCAAGTTGTTAAATTCGATTACCCCATTAGAATCTGTTGTTGCTTGCAATGCTTTAAAGTTAGCATCAGTGTTATGCGTTAATTTGAAAACTGCGCCAGGCAGCTTAACTGCAGGCAGGGTTTCTTCTGATTTTGTAACGATGAGGCTCCCTGTAGGTACTTTTTTGTTTTCAATAGCAATTGCTTTGGCAACTGTTGAGTTGACCTTCACAATAGTCTCACCATTGCCAATTATAGAATAACCCGTTGGCGGAGTGACTTCTTTAAGCGTATAAGTGCCGTAAGGCAAATTGTCGAATTGAAGAATGCCTTTCGAATCTGTTGTTCCTAGTAACGCTTTGAAGTTAGTATTTGTGTTATGTGTTAACTGGAACACAGCACCAGGCAACGTAACTGCCGGTAGAGCTTCTTCCGATTTGGTAACAGTTAGGCTTCCGCGATAAGTACCACCCGAACCTTGACCGCCAGATAGTCTGACTTTAACGGAAGAGTTGTTTTGATTCTTTTTCAAAGTAACACCAGTACCAATGAATGAGACTGTATTATCGATCGTATCATTGTGTGCAGCATCTAGAATGGTTTGATATTCTAGAATGTACGGTTTATTGATTTGATTAAGGAATGACAATACAAATATTTCTTCTCCAGCTTTGCTATCTGCCTTTATAGTAGCAAGAATAGTTGCAGCTTCGGTAGCACCGAAAAGTGCAGTTAGCTGAACATCGAAGTCAGGAGCATGTACGGAAAGGAAATCTAGTTTATACACACCCGCATCAGCATTAATGACGTTGCCTTTTATGACAGTACCATTACCTGCTACAGTTGTTTCATACAATTTAAATGATTCTTTGCCGAGAAATTGTTTCGTACTTGGAACATCAATTATTTTGGCGTTATTTACGGTCGATTGTCCACGATTAACCGATACAGTCCAATCTACCAGATAAGCATCATTTGTGTTTTGTATTCCTGTTTTGTGTACGTATTCACCTGCACTAGGAACGTTTACAGTAGCCACTAATGACTTATCTGTAAATCCATCACCCTTTAGAATAGCTTTATTCGTTATCGTAGTATCATTAATTAATTCGCCCTCTAAATTCGTTTTGAAGCTAATGTGGTAAGGACGATCAATAGAGACAAATGAAACACTTAACGTATTGTCATTACCAGTTGTCGGTGCAATAATGGTATAGTCCGTGCCCTCAGTCAACACTTTTCCGAGAGTTGTTGAACCATTAGCAGCAACAGTCATCTCTTTTACAACAATAGATCCGCTAATAAGCTTTTGTGCAGAAGTAAGTTTATCCGTTACAACGGCATTCGTTATTTTTTTACTATTGTAGTTAATACCGATATTCCATGTTAGTTGCTTACTCGTTGCATCGTACGTACCGCCTTTAAAACCATTGTTTTTCGTTTGGTTATTTGGGTCTACAGTTGCTGTTTTCGTTTTGGAGTCACTTACTCCACCTATTTCCCAATCGAGTACTGCTTTATTGCCGAAGTTGAAATGAGGCGAATAGCTGTTATCATTATAGTCAAACTTCGTCGTATACGTAATCTTATAGGAATAAGCGCCATCTTCATTGAATTTGATCGTCAATCCTTCTGTTGTGTCCGTAGCTCCACCCTTGTAGGTTAACGTATATAAGTTGTTCGGTAACGTTACGCCATCGCGTTTAACCACGAGTGTACCTGGGACTAGTTTTAGAACATTAGAATTAAACGTATCATTCAACACAAGATTATTTAAGTGATACTTATTTCCGTTCTGGATATGGATCGTCCAATCAATTGTTTTTGTTGCGTAATTTGGTTCAGAACGATTTTTATGATAAAACTGCTGCTGAATGTTTTGTGATGTGCTGATCTTTGTATCTTCAGTGGATACTGTATTCGTAACAGTTGTACTGTCGATTACATAGAAATCTGCCTTAGCTTTTGTTTGATAACTGATCTTGAAGGCAGAACTTGTGTTCTTTACAAATGTCAAAATAAAGCCCTTTTTGGTGCCGACGTCCTTTACTCCGCTTACATCTTCGTTAATCGTATAATCAATGCCTTCAACTAATGCTGTGCCAGTGTTCCTATCATTGTTAACATCATTTACAGGAAGTACTTTAATAGAGTTTTTTACGAGTTCTAGACGACCGTCGAACAGATCCGTAATGACTTTTCCTGCGACAGGTTGTTCGCCGTAGTTGTATTTAATTAACCAATCAATTTTATGGGAGTCAAGCGCATTGTAGCCAGCTACTGACTTGCCCTCAAGGGATTTACCGCGATTTTGGGTCACAGTTGACGTTGCGCTGTCCGATATAGAATTATCACCCGTTAATGTAGCTTTGTTTGTGAAGCTTTTAATATCAAAATTTGTTATAGAAGTTTCAAGAGAGATGCGATATGCTGCATCGATTTCTCCGAATTTGACGCTAAGAATGTGATCAGGGCTATTAGGCATTTGAACATCAAGTCCAGCAAGATCCACAGGATCGCCTACCACAGTGCTACCATTTAATCCGATATTCAGTTTGTTCACTGTTAGTGACTTGTCGATGTATGCCGAACCTGCCGGAATAAAGTCTGCGAAAGTGGTATTTTTTATTCGCTTCAAGTCTTTATTAACATCAATAGTCCAAATCATTTTAGTAGGGTTTGTGGCCTTGTCTAACTTCCCTACTTTGGTCATTGGAGTAGTAACTCTAGGTTTGAGTTTAATTTTGAGAGCTTCACCGATGCCGAAGTAGACGAGAACTTCTGACTGATTTTTAACACTCGCTTCGGTCAAGAAAGTCCAAAATTGCATTGTCCCTGCAGCTGCTGCACCATCATTAATATTTTCATTAAATGTGAGTTTTACCTGTCTGCTGTTCATATCCGCTTCTAACGTTCCGACGGATGGTTCTCCAGCTAAAGGTGTAGGTTTGATGTTGTTATAAAGAACTAACTCATCAGGTAATTTGAAAACAAATGTGTCACCGCTCTTGTAGTTGTGACCTTCGGCAATCTTCCATTCGTAATTAAGTAATAGAGTCGATGTATCCCCGAAATCGATACGAACATCTGGGTTGCTGTAGCTTACTGCTTCTATGACGGAAGCGATCACCGTGTCTGGTGTCTTTTGAGTCGTTAACTTCATTCCAGTCAATATGTTATCGCTAATTGTCCCAGCCGCGGCATGAGCTAGATTCACAGCTTCAGTAAAGTTAAAGTACTGAAAAATGAGCATCAACGATACTATTAAAGCTATCGATTTTTTCTTCATACTAAATTGTACCTCCAATATCTATCATTATTTTGAGCATTTGAACATTGTATAATAGATATCTCGACAATTTCTGATCAAAAGAGAAAAAATATAGGTATTTTAATGAATGAAGCCGAAAATTGTCGTATATTGTAAAAAAGGAAACTAACATTTTATCGTCGATAGAATCTAGTTTCATAGCAGAAGTAGAGGAATGAGGTGTAAATCTATGCGAGTGTTATTAATAGATGATGAGAGATTGGCTTTGTTCCAATTAGAGAAAATGCTTCGCACGTGGAATAGTGAGCTAGAAATAATGGCATTTCAATATGCAGTTGAAGGATTGAAGAAAGCAAAGGAGTGGCGGCCAGACGCTGTATTTTTAGATATTCAAATGCCAGAGATATCGGGTCTTGAGGGAGCTGAGTGGCTGCAAGAGCACTGTCCCGATACGAATATTGTGTTTGTTACAGCTTATAATGAATTTGCCGTAAAGGCATTTGAACTAAACGCAATTGACTATTTGCTGAAGCCCTTTACCGCTGAACGGATTAAAATTACGATGGAACGTCTGAAGGCGCGGGGAACAATCAAACCGAAGATAGAGAGGGAATCTCAACCGTTGCAGTTGCAGTCCATTATTTATTGTTTTAAAACGATTCGAATGCACTCACCTGGAGGTTTGCCGGAAATCCCTAAGTGGAGGACAGCAAAAGCCCAAGAGTTGTTTGCTTATTTGCTGCTTCATCGTGGAACGGCTGTACATAAATCAACCATTTTGGAGCTATTATCACCTGAAATAGACAAGAAGCGGGCCATGACTCAGTTATACACGGTTATCTATCAAATTCGTCAATGCTTGCAGGGTATGAAGCTAGATGTACGGATTGTAAATGCAAGTATTCAGGAAAGTTATATTCTTCAATTAGGAGATCATGTAACGGTTGATTCGGAAGATTGGGAGAAGAGACTTGTCGAGGCTAGGGAAAGCGACTCTTCGTCACGAGAGATGCTCGGTCCAGTGTTAGGTGAATATGAAGCTGATTACCTTCAGGATCATGATTATGTGTGGGCGGAAATTGAGAAGGAACGTCTCAGAGGTTTGTGGCTCCAGCATGCACGTGTATTTGGCGACCATTTAATGGAGCAAGAACGATTAGAAGAAGCATTGTCGTTATATGAACGAGTACAGGCAATGGACCCTTATCACGAAGCGGAAATGCTGATCGTATTAGAACTATTTGATCGGCTGGGCCATTATGATAAAGTCATTTCGTATTACGATCGATTACATAAATTATTTTGGGAAGAGCTAGAACTATCGCTACCTGCATCTATTACGAAATGGTTCCAGCAATGGAAGCTTGCGCATTAGATATTCATTGCATCCATGTAGGTTAACCGATATAATATAAGGGAACACAGGTTCTCATTTGAATTATGGCGCTTGAAATTAATGGATTTGACCATACTATTAATAAAATGAAATGTCTAGGGGGAACGTTAGTGACTGAACCCGTACAAGGAGAAAAAGTGTTTCAATTAAAATCGGATTATACACCGCAAGGTGATCAGCCAAGAGCAATAGAACAGTTGTTAGCTGGTGTACGTGAAGGTAAACGTCACCAGACCCTGCTAGGAGCGACAGGGACGGGTAAAACTTATACGATTGCTAACGCAATTGCTGAGCTAAACAGACCGACGCTAGTCATCGCACATAATAAGACGCTAGCAGCCCAGCTCTGCAGCGAGTTCAAATCCTTTTTCCCCGACAATGCTGTAGAATATTTCGTCAGCTATTATGATTACTTCCAGCCGGAAGCCTACATTCCTTCAAGTGACACTTTCATAGAAAAGGACTCCAGTATTAACGATGAGATAGATAAGCTGCGACATTCCGCAACTAGTGCGTTGTTCGATCGTAGAGATGTCATTATCGTTGCGAGTGTGTCCTGTATATATGGCCTAGGTTCTCCGGAATCATACGGCGATCTTGTTCTATCTTTAAGGGTTGGTATGGAGAAATCGCGGGATGCGATTCTGCACAAATTGGTAGATATACAATATAAACGTAATGATATTAGTTTTACGAGGGGAACATTTCGGGTAAGGGGAGATATTGTAGAAATTTTCCCGGTAGCCAACAATGAACGTGCCATGAGAGTAGAGCTTTTTGGTGATGAAATTGAACGTATTTCAGAAATTGACGTGCTTACGGGCGAGATTGTAGGAGAGAGAGAACATATAGCGATTTTCCCTGCATCTCACTTTGTTACAAAAGAAGAAACGATGAAGATAGCGCTCGTTAATATCGAACGTGAACTGGAAGAGAGACTGGCAGAGCTGAAAGAGGGAGGTAAGCTGCTGGAGGCACAGCGCCTAGAGCAGCGTACTCGCTACGATCTGGAGATGATGTCAGAGATGGGGTTCTGCTCTGGAATCGAGAACTATTCCGGTCCGCTAACCTTTAGGGAGCGTGGGGCTACTCCGTACACGCTGCTTGATTATTTTCCAGAGGATATGCTTGTTGTTATTGATGAGTCGCATGTATCATTGCCGCAAATCCGTGCTATGTTCAACGGTGACCGTGCTCGTAAGGAAATGTTGGTTAATCACGGATTTCGTTTGCCATCGGCATTAGACAATCGTCCACTTCGTTTTGAAGAGTTCGAAG
This sequence comes from Paenibacillus sp. L3-i20, assembly GCF_022180385.2. Classification (GTDB taxonomy): domain Bacteria; phylum Bacillota; class Bacilli; order Paenibacillales; family Paenibacillaceae; genus Pristimantibacillus. The sequence goes on along the minus strand of NZ_BQME02000001.1, from coordinate 1,260,841 downwards.
AGAAAACGAAACAGCTCGTTTATGTATCTGCGACGCCGGGACCGTATGAGCTCGAGCATTGCCCAACAATGGTAGAGCAAATTATTAGACCAACGGGACTTATTGATCCAATCATAGACGTACGTCCATCTAAGGGACAGATAGATGATTTGCTAAATGAAATTCGTGATCGAATCGCTAAGGACGAGCGAGTACTCGTTACGACGTTAACGAAGAAAATGTCTGAGGATCTAACAGACTACTTTAAGGAAGTCGGCATTAAGGTCAGATATTTGCACTCCGATATTAAGACGCTGGAACGCCTTGCGATTTTGCGCGATCTGCGGCTTGGAGTATTTCATGTTCTCGTAGGTATTAATCTTTTGCGGGAAGGTTTGGATTTACCTGAAGTTTCACTAGTATCTATACTGGATGCTGATAAGGAAGGTTTCCTTCGTTCTGACCGTGCTCTTATTCAAACAATTGGTCGTGCTGCGCGTAACAGTGAAGGTCGTGTCATTATGTATGCTGACAGGATTACTGATTCCATGGATCGTGCGATGAAGGAAACAGAACGCCGTCGAGTTATACAGCTAGCTTACAATGAAAAACATGGTGTAGAGCCGCAGACGATACGGAAACGGGTACATGATGTTATTGAAGCAACAAAAGTTGCCGAACAAAAGGCGGATTATTTGGCAGGAGCAGACGGCGGCAAGTTGACGAAGAAGGAACGTCAGACGCTTATCGATCGATTGGAGAAGGAAATGAAGGACGCAGCGAAAAATCTACAGTTCGAAAGAGCTGCAGAACTTCGAGATGCATTGCTTGAGCTGCGTGTTGAGATGGGATAGTAGGAGGAGAAACCATTGGCTAGTGACAAAATAATCGTAAAGGGTGCACGCGCCCACAATTTAAAAAATATAGATGTAACGATTCCACGGGACAAGTTTGTTGTACTGACGGGATTAAGTGGATCGGGTAAGTCATCGCTTGCTTTTGATACGATCTATGCAGAAGGTCAACGCCGCTATGTAGAGTCGCTAAGTGCATATGCAAGACAATTTCTTGGACAAATGGAGAAGCCGGATGTTGATTCTATAGAAGGTTTGTCTCCTGCTATTTCTATTGATCAGAAGACAACGAGCCGTAACCCTCGTTCTACAGTTGGTACTGTAACGGAGATCTACGATTATTTGAGGTTGTTGTTTGCTCGTGTTGGAAGGCCTCATTGCCCAGATCATGGGATTGAGATCACTTCCCAAACTGTTGAGCAGATGGTCGATCGAATTATGGAATATCCGGAACGAACGAAAATTCAAATTTTGGCTCCGTTAATTTCTGGGCGCAAAGGCGAACATACAAAGTTGCTTGCTGACATTCAGAAGCAAGGTTATGTTCGTGTTCGGGTAAATGGTGAGTTAAGAGAACTTAGTGAGAAAATTGAGTTAGAAAAAAATAAAAAGCACAGCATCGAAGTCGTTATTGATCGGATTGTTGTGAAGTCCGATATTCATACACGTCTTGCTGATTCTTTGGAGACTGCACTTAATCTTTCTGATGGCAGAGTATTAGTAGACATTATGGATCAGGAAGTGCTGCTATTCAGCTCCAATTTGGCTTGTCCAGAATGTGGCTTTAGTATCGAGGATTTAGCACCTCGTATGTTCTCCTTCAATAGTCCATACGGCGCATGCCCAGATTGTGATGGATTAGGGGCTAAGATGATCGTCGATTCAGACTTGCTAGTTCCAGACAATAACAAAACGATTGCAGACGGTGCGTTTCTTGCTTGGGCGGGAAGTACATCTAATTATTACCCGCAATTTTTGAGTGCAGTATGTGAGCATTATAGTATTCCACAGAATGTACCACTGTCAGAAATTGCTCCAGAGCAATTAAAGAAGCTGCTTTATGGAACAGGCGGGGAAAAGGTTCGTTTTCTATACGAAAATGATTTTGGTCATCGGAAGGAAGCATTTGTACCGTTTGAAGGTATCGTACACAACCTAGAGCGTCGTTATCGGGAAACAGCATCTGATATGATGCGTGAGCATATTGAGAACTATATGAGTGCAAAGCCGTGCGGAGGCTGTAAGGGGCAAAGACTTCGTAAAGAAAGTCTTGCTGTAACGATCGGCGAACAGAACATTTCGCATGTAACAAGCTTATCGATTGGCGAGGCGCAGCGTTATTTTGACTCCTTATCACTAACGGATAAGGAGAAATTAATTGCTAATCTTATTCTAAAAGAGATCAATAGCCGCCTAGGCTTCCTTGTGAATGTAGGATTGGAATACTTATCGTTAAGCCGAGCAGCTGGAACGTTGTCTGGTGGCGAAGCACAGCGTATTCGACTTGCGACACAAATTGGATCTAGTCTAATGGGCGTGCTTTATATACTGGATGAGCCGAGTATCGGTCTTCATCAACGGGACAATGATCGTCTTATACAGACGCTGGAGCATATGCGTAATTTAGGTAATACGCTTATTGTTGTAGAACATGATGAAGATACGATGATGGCTGCAGACTATATTATCGATATTGGTCCAGGCGCAGGTATTCATGGTGGTATGGTTATTGCAGAAGGAACACCGCAGGAAGTTATGAAAGAAGAGAACTCCCTGACTGGGCAATATTTAAGTGGACGAATGTTTATTGAAGTGCCTCTAGAAAGACGTGCGACTGGCGACAAGTGGCTGGAAGTACGTGGTGCTAAAGAAAACAATTTGCGAAATGTGAATGTGAAAATTCCATTAGGCGTCTTTTCCGCTGTAACAGGTGTATCAGGTTCAGGTAAGTCGACGTTTGTTAATGAGATATTATACAAGACACTTGCACGTGATCTGAATAAAGCGACAAAAGTTCGACCTGGACAGTATAAGGAAATTCGCGGAATTGAACACCTAGAGAAAGTAGTAGAGATTGACCAATCGCCAATTGGTCGGACACCGCGTTCCAACCCAGCTACCTATACAGGTGTATTCGATGATATCCGTGATCTCTATGCGAATACGAATGAATCTAAAGTACGCGGTTATAAGAAAGGTAGATTCAGCTTTAATGTCAAAGGTGGTCGCTGCGAAGCATGTCGTGGTGATGGCATCATTAAGATTGAGATGCATTTTTTGCCGGATGTATACGTCCCTTGTGAAATTTGTAAGGGTAAACGCTACAACCGTGAAACGCTAGAGGTGAAGTACAAAGGGAAAAACATCGCCGAAGTGTTGGAGATGACAATTGAAGATGGATGTTCCTTCTTCGAAAATATTCCGCGTATACATCGTAAAGTACAGACGTTACTAGATGTCGGCCTTGGTTATATGAAGCTAGGACAACCAGCGACGACGTTATCTGGCGGAGAAGCCCAGAGAGTTAAGTTGGCTGCTGAGTTATATAGACGTAGCACAGGTAAGACGTTGTATATATTAGATGAACCAACGACAGGTCTGCATGTTCATGATATTGATCGTTTATTGACCGTCCTGCATAGACTTGTCGATTCAGGAGAGTCCGTACTTGTCATTGAACATAATCTAGATGTAATCAAAACAGCTGACTATCTCATCGACCTTGGTCCTGAAGGTGGTAGTGGCGGCGGTATGATTGTCGCAACAGGAACCCCTGAACAAGTTGTTAAGGTGGAGCAATCGTATACAGGTCGTTATTTGAAACCGATTTTGGAAAGAGATCTCATTCGTACGAAGGAACGCTACAGCAAATTAGAACAGGTTGGAGCAGGTGTGAAGGAGTAAATAAGCCGATTTTTGGACAGGATAGCGTCAAAGAATTAGAAAATCGTGACAAACTTGTTACGAATTCAGATTGACACTTGCATCAGAAGCGTCTAGAAGCTAACATAGATTAATATTAGGTTACGTGTGATTATGAGGAGGTCCCCTTATGTTTTTGGCAGAAGAAGCAGCTAAAGCTGCAAGCGTAATAGATCCATTCGATTGGTTTATGCTTGCCTTTACTGTTATTATTGCAATCGGGTTTGTTCGGCTGATAACAGCGCGTCCGAGAAAAAATGTATTTGCAATTGGATTTACAGCGGTATCTCTTGGATTGTTCTTATTCATCGACTACGTGATGATCTTCAAAGTATGGTTGGCTTAAGCCAATCGTATTACAATCATCCGTCCCATTCGTAACGGAAGCCACTTATGGAACAACGCATGTTTACGGACAATTATGCTGGAAACGAAAAAGTGTTGGCGCAGGACTTTATTCCTGTACCAACACTTTTTGCGTGTGATTAACTTCTATTTTCATTCATCCCATTAAATAAGAATTACGTTAAAGATTAAACCCACCACATGTCACCGATCGGTTCGCGGATCAATACTTGTTGAAGGTTTTGAACAGCTTTGGTGAAGCCTTCGTTAACGGACATTAGGCCATCTTCGTGTTCGATGCTAATGACATGGTCATAGCCTACAAGACGAAGAGCGCTAATCATATCAGCCCAAACTTTAAGGTCATGACCATAGCCAACGGTACGGAACTGCCATGCGCGATCGAGCATCTTAGAGTAAGACTGCATGTCAGTTACGCCATGATAGTTCACATTGATTGCATCAATCGTTGTGTCCTTGGCGTGGAAGTGATGGATAGCACCTGCACGACCGAGAATATGAATAGCTTGAACAGGATCAATACCTTGCCACCACATATGGCTTGGGTCGAGGTTAGCACCAATTGCAGTTCCAGCTGCTTCACGCAGTCGAAGCAGCGTCGCAGGACTATGAACGGAGAAGCCGCCATGTAGCTCTAGTCCGATTTTCACGCCATTGCTTTCAGCAATGTTTCCGATCTCAGACCAATATGGAATAATTTTTTTCTCCCATTGCCAAGTCAAAATTTCTTGGAATTCGTTAGGCCATGGTGCGATAGGCCAGTTTGGATATTTTGCATCTTCATGATCCCCTGGGCAGCCAGAGAAAGTATTTATAACGCTAACTTCGAGACGGTTCGCAAGCTCAATCGTTTTGCGAATAAGCTCGTCATGCTCAGTAGCAATCGCCTTCTGTGGATGAAGTGGATTCCCGTGACAGCTAAGAGCACTTATCATTAGTCCGCGTGATTCAACCGCTTGTTTGAACGCTTTTAGCTTGCCAGCATCAGCAAGTAGAGTATCAGGATCACAATGGGCATTGCCCGGATATCCACCTGTTCCAATTTCAATAGCATCAAGTCCTTTGGATGCGATGTAGTCAAGAGCTTCCTCAAACGGTTTACCCGAGAACAATACGCTGAATACGCCTAATTTCATAATTATTATAACCTCCCGAAAGAAATGTTTGGATTGTATCTACTGTCGAGGATAGTATATCACTTTCATTTCAAAAACAAATGCTTCTAACCCTCATTTGCCAAAATCGCATAATAAGTAGGCTAAAGTGAAAGAGGTTGATAAACTGGTAGCAATGTGTGGTGGAATCATCCGCCCCTCTTTGTTAAACTAGATAGAGCAAAAACGATTAATGATCGTAATTAGAAACGGCGCAAGGGATGATACTCTAGCGATGAGAGGAATTAAATAGATGAATACAACTGCTTTAACAAGATCGGATATAGAATTACTGGCTCCAGCAGGTGACTGGGAGTGTATGAAAGCAGCAGTGGCTAATGGTGCTGATGCTATTTTCTTCGGTGTTGAGAAGTTTAATGCACGTGCGCGTGCAAATAACTTCCGCAGTGAAGAATTGCCGGAAATTATGGCGTTTCTTCATACTTATGGGGTTAAAGGTTTTTTGACCTTTAACATTCTTGTATTTGAAGATGAGCTTAGAGATGCACAGAAGCTAATTGAAATGTGTATCGACGCTGGTGTTGATGCTGTTATCGTGCAAGATCTTGGATTGGTTAAGCTCATCCGTGAGTTGTCTCCAGATTTCCCGATACATGGTTCTACTCAGATGACGATTACCTCACCTGAGGCAGTGGAATTTACGAAACCATATGATCTTGAACGTGTTGTTCTTGGTCGTGAAAATAACTTAAAACAAATTCGCACAATTGGTGAGCAAGCTAAACTTCCGATGGAAGTGTTTGTCCATGGAGCACTTTGTGTATCCTATTCGGGTCAATGTTTAACTTCTGAGATGTGGGGCGGACGCTCAGCCAATCGTGGTGAATGCGCTCAAGCGTGCAGACTTCCTTATGATTTGATGGTTGATGGCGAGCACAAGCCGATGGGTGATATTTCTTATTTGCTTTCTCCAAAAGATCTAGCAGCTATTGATCTCGTACCAGAGCTGATTGAGGCGGGCGTAACTTCATTTAAAATTGAGGGACGTCTTAAAACTCCAGAGTATGTAGCGAACGTTGTAAGTAAGTATCGCCGTGAAATCGATAAATATTTTGACGGGGATCGCTCCAAGCCATCTAAAGAGGAAGTTCGTGAGTTGCAACAAAGCTTCTCGCGCGGTTTTACACATGGATTCCTTGATGGCATTAACAATAAGCAGTTGGTGGATGGAACATTCCCGAAAAGTCGGGGTGTCTATCTTGGCAAAGTAGAGCGTATTATGCGTGATGCAGTAACGTTGCGTCTTGATGCACCGGTTAAGCGTGGGGACGGAATCGTATTTGACGCAGGTGACCCGACAAAGAAAGAAGAAGGCGGCCGTATTTACGATCTGCGTCGTCAAGGCATTAAGATGGAAGGTGAGGCGCAAGAGGGCACTCTTGTTGAGCTCGTTCCAGGACGTAATGATGTTGATCTTCGTAAAGTTAATGTTGGTGATCGGATTTGGAAAACGAATGACCCAGCATTAGATAGACAACTTAGAGCGACCTACGAAACAGAGAAGCCATATCGTGTATTCCCATTGCAAATCCGTGTAACGGGTGCTCTAGGAGAACCGCTCCGTACATGGTGGACGGATATACAGAAGGGCACAACAGTAGAAGTTGTCTCAGAACTGCCTCTTGAACAAGCTCAGAAACGTCCAATGGATGCAGCGCTATTAGAAGATCAACTAGGCAGACTCGGCGGAACAGTATTCCAACTGGACAAGCTTGAAGTATTCCTGCAAGGTGATCTAATAGTACCTATCCGCGAATTGAATCGTATCCGTCGTGAGGCGGTGGAATTGCTAGCGGGAGAACGTCCCAAGCCTCCTGTTTATATTAAACACAAAGTGGATGCATTTGCAGATGCGCAGCAGAACGGTAAAATTGACTCCATCACATACAGTGGCAAGGATGCTAAATTAACTGCATTATGCCGTAGCTTAAGTCAAGTTGAAGCAGCGATAGCAGCAGATGTTTCTTATATATATGCTGATTTCGAATTTATTAAGCAATTCCCTGCGGCAGTAGATGCGGCAAAGAAAGCTGGCAAGCCAATCGCACTTGCTACGCCACGAATTCATATGCCAGGGGAAAATGGTTACCATGCGAACATATTGAAACTTCAGCCGGATGCAGTGCTTATTCGTAATACGGGAGCACTTTATTACTACTTGCGTGCTCGTACAGCGAACCCAGGCAAGCCGTTCCCTAAGTTAATTGGTGATTTTTCACTTAACGTAGCTAACCATAAAGCAGTTAATCTGTTTTCAGAAGTTGGTCTAGATCTGATCACACCATCCTATGATCTTAATATTAGTCAAATGGTTGATCTGCTCGAAAGCTCTGATACTTCGAAGCTAGAGATGGTTATTCATCAGCATTTGCCGATGTTCCATACGGAGCATTGCGTATACTGTACATTCATGAGTGAAGGAACAGACTTTACGAACTGTGGTCGTCCTTGTGAAGAGCAACGTGCATCGTTGCAGGATAGAATCGGAATGTCCCATCCTGTTCGTGTAGATGAAGGCTGCCGTAATACGGTGTATAATGCGGTTGAGCAATCAGGAGCGGAATATATCCGCAACTTTGTAGAAATGGGCGTTTCACACTTCCGTGTTGAATTCCTCGAGGAAACAGCAGAAAAAGTAACTGAAGTTCTTTCCCTCTATAGAGATGCACTAGATGGTCGTATTACTGGTACGCAGGTATGGCGCAGCTTGAAAGCGACGAACCAGCTCGGTGTTACACGTGGACAATTAGTTAATAAAAAATAATAAAAACCGTCTTTCTCATTTTCAAAGTGAGGAAGACGGTTTTTTTTGTTTATAGCATAAATAGTTAATAATATAATGGATATTGCAACCATTTGTATAGTTCCAAGCATCTATATCAGTAGAGTCTTATTGTAGATGAACAAATGAAAGAAGGTGATTATGTTGAAAGCAGAGCTTGCGAAGGTTGAGGAGTAAGAAGCTAATTTATGTTGTTGCTATATCTTTTATCGATCACAGCTGGTGGAAGGAGAGGCTCGTAATAATGAAAATTAAAGTTGGAGTAATCGCTGTTTTCGTCATCATGTTAGCAATTGGCGGTTGGGTCGGTTTCAAGTCGCTTCCGTCCATGTTGTATAACGGCGGACAATTTAATACTTTATTAAAATGGTTCCCTAATGATGATCAAACTTCACTAGTATTGATGGAAAAGCTTAACGATATTATACCTCCCGAAGTTAGCTGGGGAGATAATAACATATTTATAATGTCGCAAGGGGGCTGGTCGTCAAGCGGGAGCGGCTTAACTACGAAAGAGCAACGTTCAGAAGCCCGATCTAAGTTGGAGCAATTAATTGCAGAGCACCCGACCATACCATTTACAAATACGTTAAGGCTCGAAGTGGCTAAGCTCTATATGTGGGACCAAGAGTGGGATAATGCACAACAATTTCTTCATGACATAGAAGGTAGCCCAAATGAATTTTTTCGGAGAGATGAGCTACATAACTATTTGGAAATATTAGAATCTAGACAAGTTGATCCCGAAGTGACTCCTTCTCTGAAAGGAAACGTGAAGATTGGTGATGAGCCAGCTGATAATATATTTGTCGTACTGCAACGTTCCAATAATAATAGCTGGCATTCACCTCCCTATGGGCATTATCCGATTGCAATAACTGATAAAGAGGGGAACTATCAGTTTAGCGGGATCGGGCCAGGTCAATATGTAGTTGGAGTTGGTGCACGACCTGAGGGGATAGATGGTTACTATTTGACGGAAAATAAAATTAAGACGGTAGAAATCAGCCAAGAGCAAACGGGGGAATATAATTTTCAATTCGTTCCACAAATTCGCACTACTTCCCCTGTTAATCAAGAGACAATACAAGGCGATGAGCTAAAGTTCCAATGGGAACCGTATGAAGGTGCAGATTACTATCAAGTAATGTTCACATCCACTTTAACATCCAAGGATGCCTCTGATAAGTCTACATCAGCAAGCACTAGGAGCATATCAGAAGAGAAATTCCGCGATACTATTGCCACTTTTTCAATTGAAGAGTTGAGGAATCAATCCGAGGAAGTTATCAAAAATACAGATCGAGCCCGCAACGTTATATTGTGGCCGAACAGTATATTAGGTACCGTTTACCCAGGAGGGAACTTTAAATGGTCAGTTGACGCATATGCCGAGGATGGGCGCAAGCTTTCCAGCTCTGCGGGACACTTTATAGGTTCTAATAATAAACTGCCTCTCTTTAGTCTTCCGGAAGATGGAATGTTGGAAGGCGACAAACTTGTCCTTGAGCATAGATATGCTGAGGCAATTGAAGCCTACAAGAGGGCTGGCGATGACAATTATGCACTCCGTAAGTTAGCAAGATTAGTAGCAAACGGTATTAAGGTGGACGATGAAGGGGAACCAGCCGAGGCATTGACCTATTTAAAACGAATCAAAGCACCAAATAAATTTGATAAATCATATATGCTTAAGCTGGAGGAGCGACTTAAGAAGTCCGAGAAATAGAGAAGAGCTCTATCCCTATTTTCACAAAATGGTGGTTTGACACGTCGCATAGCCTGCCTTAGCATAGAGATATACAGATTCGCATTCTAATTTAATGCGGATGCCTAATGTCATATTCTATCAGGCAAAAGTGAGGCGTGAACATAGATGAATAACGTATGGTTTTCAGAGTGGAGACATGTATTTAAGCTCGACCCAGATAAGGAAATATCCGATGAAATGCTGGATGCATTATGTACATCAGGAACGGATGCAATTATAGTAGGCGGTTCGAGTGGAATAACATTTGAAAATACAGTTGACCTCATGTCCCGCATTCGTAGGTATGAGCTGGATTGTGCACTAGAAGTTACAACGATGGAAGGTGCAGTACCTGGCTTTGACGGTTACTTTGTTCCGCTTGTTCTTAACACGGATCGAGCAGAATGGATTATCGGAAGACAGATCGAGGGATTGCGTGAGTTTGGTTCATTCGTACCTTGGGAAGAAACGGCTGCACAAGGGTATATTATATTAAACGAAGAGGCTACAGCAGCAAAAGTCACGGAAGCGAAGGCGGCATTAGACGAAGCGGAACTGATCTCCTATATCCAAATGGCGGATCGACTGATGAGATTACCTGTTATCTATATAGAATACAGCGGCCGGTTCGGAGATATGAACTTACTAAAACGCGCTCGTGATACGGTTGAGCATGCGCAATTGTTCTATGGCGGCGGAATTGATACGGCTGACCGAGCAAGAGAGGCAGCAGCATTAGCACATACGATAGTGGTAGGCAATGTCATTTATACGGACTTTGCTGCGGCGATATCGACTGTTGATGCAGTACGACAAACGAAGTAAATAATATCATCCACACTTAAGCTTCGTCATTATAAGTAGAAATTTTATTTGTGTGCAATTGAATAGAGAAAAGAAGATAATGGCAGCACCCCGCAGCATAGCTGAAGGGGTGTTGTTTGCATCTTATGCGCAGACGGGTATTTTCGTTGAGGTAAATTGACACAGTGGCAGGTCGTTGTCTAAACTGTGAATAGGCGAACAAATGGCGAACAAAGGAGTCTAATTATGTTCAATCGTATCAGTATCGATGAAGCGGTGCAGAAGCTCAATCCGCCGCAACGCGAAGCCGTTCAAGCGACGGACGGACCGCTTTTAATTATGGCTGGAGCGGGCAGTGGTAAGACGCGTGTGTTAACCCATCGCATAGCTTACATTATAGAGAAGAAGCGGGTGGCGCCTTGGAGTATTCTGGCCATTACGTTTACGAATAAAGCATCACGAGAAATGCAGGATCGAGTTAGCGCCCTGGTAGGACCTACAGGCAGAGATATTTGGGTATCGACATTCCACTCCATGTGTGTGCGTATTTTGCGCAAGGATATAGATCGAATTGGATTTAATTCAAGCTTTTCCATTCTGGATTCTTCCGATCAACTATCCGTTGTTCGTAATTGTATGAAGGATCTTAACATTGATACGAAGAAAATCGAACCAAAAGCTGTGCAAGCTTCCATTAGCGGAGCTAAGAACGAATTAATTACAACTCAGCGGTATGAAGAAAAAGCTGGCAGCGATTATTTTGAAAGCTTAGTAGCTAAAGTTTATACGATGTATCAGAAGCGTCTGAAGAGCAACAACTCACTTGATTTTGATGATTTAATCATGATGACAATTAAGCTGTTTAAGGAAGTTCCTGAGGTGCTTGATTTCTACCAGAACAAGTTCCGCTACATTCATGTCGATGAGTATCAGGATACTAACCGTGCACAATACATGCTTTGCCGCATGCTCGCAGATAAACACCATAACATATGTGTAGTTGGTGACAGTGATCAATCGATCTATCGTTGGCGCGGGGCGGATATTACGAACATAATGAATTTTGAAAGTGATTATCCTGAGGCTAGAACGATTATGCTGGAGCAAAATTATCGTTCAACTGCTAATATTCTCGATGCGGCTAATGCAGTTATTACACGCAATACAGGACGCAAACCGAAGAAACTATGGACTGATCAGGGACCCGGCGATCTTATTTCGTTCTATCAAGCTGATTCAGAACATGATGAAGGATACTTCGTCACTGGCGAAATTCGCAAAAATGTAAACAAAGGCCGTCGCTTCTCCGACCACGCAATTCTATATAGAACGAATGCACAGTCTCGTGTAATCGAGGAAATATTAATCAAATCAGATATTCCTTATCAAATTGTTGGCGGCATTAAATTCTACGATCGGAAAGAAATTAAGGATCTATTAGGTTATTTGAAGCTAATTTCTAACCCTGACGATGATATAAGCTTAACGCGCATAATTAATGTGCCTAAGCGTGGTATTGGGGACACAACTGTGGGCAAGCTTGAAGATGAGGCAGCTCGTAGAGGAACTTCCGTATATCGCGTGTTAGCAGATCTCGGTGAAGTTGAAGTAAATGGTCGTACGAGAACGTTGCTAAAAGAGTTCTATGAGCTCATCTACAACTTAACAGCTATGGTCGATTATTTGACAGTTACTGAACTGACAGAGAAAGTGCTTGAGCTTTCGCAATATCGAGTCGAGCTTCAGAGAGAAAACACGTTAGAGTCCAAAGCACGAATAGAAAATATAGATGAGTTTTTGTCAGTAACGATTGATTTCGAACAACGTAATGAGGATCGGTCACTCGTCGCCTTTTTGACTGATTTAGCTCTAATTGCGGATATTGATTCCATGAATAAGGACGAAGAGGAAAAAGATAAAGCTAGCGATGCTGTTGTGCTTATGACGATGCATAGCGCCAAAGGTCTTGAGTTTCCGATCGTTTTCATTATAGGTATGGAGGAATCCGTGTTCCCTCATAGCCGTGCTTTAAATGATAATGAGGAACTTGAAGAGGAACGTCGTCTTGCATATGTCGGAATAACTCGTGCAGAGAAGCGATTGTATCTGACGTGTGCAAGGATGCGAACGTTGTTTGGTCGTACAGGCATGAATATGCCTTCACGTTTCCTTGAAGAAATTCCGGAGATTGTTCGAGAAGCAGTTTCACCAGGAGGGACAATTGGCGGATCTGGTCGCTCTGGTGGACGTAACTTTTCGAGTGGTTCATCTTCATCCAGCAATGGGACTCGTTCTTCAGGATTTGGAGCGGGTAGCAACAGATCTGCTCCAAGTCGAACAGGTGGAGGCGTGCGGGTGAGTACACCGCTTGATGCAGCAAGAACTGCACAAGGTGTAGTTACCACTGGAGGAGTTGGCGCAGTTGGTGGTGCCTCGGCATCTGGGAGCAGCAGCTATGCTGCGGGGGATCGTGTTTCTCATGGCAAATGGGGTGAAGGTGTCGTTGTTTCAGTTAAAGGAACGGGTAATGACATGGAACTGCAAATCGCATTCCCTGCACCAGTCGGAATTAAACGATTGTTAGCTGGTTTTGCTCCTATAACAAAGCTTTAACATAGAACTAATCGATTAACAATATAAATACCATTTTAGGGGAGGTGTACTCGTGGGTAGCCAGTTAGAACGAATGAAAGAGCTTATCGCTCTTATTACTGAACATAATTATTACTATTACACGATGGATAAGCCAAGCATTAACGATGCCGATTACGACAAGCTTTATGACGAGTTGACGGCACTGGAGGCTGCAACTGGAATAACAGATCCGGATTCTCCGACACTTCGTGTAGGTGGCGAGTTGCTAAAAGGGTTTGAGCCTCATCGTCATCGCGCTCGTCTGTGGAGCTTGGACAAAGCACAGAACAATGAGGATTTATTAGCTTGGAACGCTAGAGTCATTAAAGCTATTGCAGATTATAACGCCAAAAATCCTGATAAAGAGCCACTACCACAGCCAAGTTATGTGATCGAATTAAAATTCGATGGACTAACGCTTAACTTGACCTATGAAAATGGTGAGCTCATTCAAGCGTCCACGCGAGGGAATGGAACGGTTGGAGAGGGAATTTTGCCTCAAGTCCGTACAATTCGCTCACTCCCGCTAACTATACCGTTTACAGAGGGCATCATTGAAGTTCAGGGAGAAGGAATTATGGGACTCTCTACACTGGCGAAGTACAATGAAACTGCGGCGGAACCGCTAAAGAACGCTCGAAACGCAGCAGCAGGCGCCCTGCGCAACCTAAATCCTCAAACAACTGCTGAACGGAAACTAGATGCTTTTATTTACAACATCGGCTTTGCAGAAGGTGTGTCTTTCAATACGCATAGCGAGATGCAACAGTTTTTGAAGGACAACCGATTCAAAGTTAATCCATACGTAAAGTATTTGGCTACTATGGAAGAGATTCAAAGTGAATTAGCGGACATTGCAACTAAACGTGAATCGTTCGATTTCCTAATTGACGGAGCAGTAGTGAAACTTACAGATATGCGGACTAGAGAAGCGTTAGGTTATACGGATAAGTTTCCAAGGTGGGCAGTTGCCTTTAAGTTCGAAGCAGAGGAAACGACAACCGTGTTAGAGTCTGTATCATGGGAAGTAGGCCGTACAGGTAAAATAACTCCGGTCGCTCGTGTTGAGGCGGTTGAGTTGGCCGGTGTGACGGTACAAAACTGTACGCTGAATAATATAGGGGATATTGAACGAAAAAACTTAAAGCACGCACTTGGCACATTGGTTACCATACGAAGATCTAATGATGTCATTCCAGAAATATTGGGCAAAGCGGATGAGGAGCCGGGGCAAGAAATCATTTTCCCAGAACAGTGCCCTTCTTGTGGTACAGAGTTAGAGCAGCGAGGAGCTCACTTGTTCTGTAATAACAAGCTAGGCTGCCGTCCGCAAATCATTGCCCGAATTACACATTTCGCATCCCGTGATGCTATGGATATCGAGTCGTTTAGTATAATGACTGCGGAACAGCTTTACTCGGATTGTGAACTGCGTGATCCAGCCGATCTATATGCACTAGTGTTTGATGACTTAATCAAGCTTGATCGATTCGGCGAGAAGAAAGCACAGAAACTATTAGATTCGCTCGAAAAGTCCAAGGAACGTGACTTGGCTGCATTCCTATTCGCATTAGGCATACCTAATACAGGTAAAGCAACGACAAAAATGCTAGCAGATCATTATCGTGATCTTGAGGCAGTTATGGGAGCAACTGCAGAAGAGTTAATTATCCTGCCGGATGTTGGGGGTATTGTTGCAGAGAGTATTGTTGGCTTCTTCTCGGACCCTATAATAGTAGAGAGCATTTCACGTATGCGCGGGTATGGGGTAAAAGCGGAAGCGGAACAACTGCCTGTAATAAGACAGGATAGTATCTTTAGTGGCAAGACTGTCGTGTTAACTGGTACGCTGCCAACTATGACGAGAGATGAAGCTGCGCGCAGGCTTGAAGCTTGTGGGGCGAAGATCTCAGGTAGTGTTTCCAAAAAGACGGATTTCGTTGTAGCTGGTGACAGCGCTGGAAGTAAGCTGACGAAAGCCCGTGATCTAGGGGTTACTGTTATTGATGATGAAGAAGAGCTTATTCGATTACTTGGCGAAGAGTAATAGGATGCTAGCTTTTAAATGGTGAGGGTTTGTTGTGAGTGGGAGCCGAACTAAAGCGATACGCTGGTTCGGCTCTTTTCTATATAGAGACAGAATAACGTGGAGTATAAGAGTGATGGAGGGACGGATATTTAATTGTAAAAAACTACAAGTTGCATTATGTGATTCCGCATGGTATATTATTTCTTGTGCTTCTGAGACACACGTTAAGCAAACGAATTACATAAAAAAATGTGAAACGAACGCTTGACACGAAGAAGAGAAGCTGGTAACATATGATCTTGTCACCAACGAAACATGTGACAAACAAGTTCTTTGAAAACTGAACAAATGGATCACGTCGAATCCAAACAAAATTTTTAAATCGATGATCTTCAACTGGCTTTGCCAAGATGATCATTTAGCTAGTTAAGTAATGAGCAAGTCAAACACCAATTTGGAGAGTTTGATCCTGGCTCAGGACGAACGCTGGCGGCGTGCCTAATACATGCAAGTCGAGCGGACTTGATGAAGTGCTTGCACTTCTGATAGTTAGCGGCGGACGGGTGAGTAAC
>NZ_BQME02000001.1:1157500-1242500 GCF_022180385.2 Paenibacillus sp. L3-i20 | reverse complement strand
AGCGAGTCTGAATAGGGCGAATAAGTACGTGGTCGTAGACCCGAAACCGTGTGATCTACCCCTGTCCAGGGTGAAGGTGCGGTAACACGCACTGGAGGCCCGAACCCACGCATGTTGAAAAATGCGGGGATGAGGTGGGGGTAGCGGAGAAATTCCAATCGAACTCGGAGATAGCTGGTTCTCCCCGAAATAGCTTTAGGGCTAGCCTCGGATATGAGTGTCGTGGAGGTAGAGCACTGATTGGATGCGGGGCCCGCCAAGGGTTACCAAGTCTAGTCAAACTCCGAATGCCATAGACATGCTTACCGGGAGTCAGACAGTGAGTGCTAAGATCCATTGTCAAGAGGGAAACAGCCCAGATCATCAGCTAAGGTCCCCAAGTGTGTGTTAAGTGGGAAAGGATGTGGAGTTGCACAGACAACCAGGATGTTGGCTTAGAAGCAGCCACCATTTAAAGAGTGCGTAATAGCTCACTGGTCGAGTGACTCTGCGCCGAAAATGTAACGGGGCTAAACACACCACCGAAGCTATGACATTGCAGCTTGCTGCATTGGGTAGGGGAGCGTTGAATATACGTTGAAGGTATACCGTGAGGAGTGCTGGAGCGTATTCAAGTGAGAATGCCGGTATGAGTAACGAAAAGACAAGTGAGAATCTTGTCCGCCGAAAGCCTAAGGGTTCCTGAGGAAGGCTCGTCCTCTCAGGGTAAGTCGGGACCTAACGCGAGGCCGAAAGGCGTAGTGGATGGACAACAGGTTGAAATTCCTGTACCACCGAAGATCGTTTGAGCAATGGGGTGACACAGAAGGGCAGTGACGCGGACTGATGGAATAGTCCGTCTAAGCAGTGAGGCTAGTGTGTAGGCAAATCCGCACACTGTTAGGCTGGGCTGTGATGGGGAGCGAAAATTATAGTAGCGAAGGTCATGTACTCCGGCTGTCAAGAAAAGCCTCTAGTTAGATCAAGGTGCCCGTACCGCAAACCGACACAGGTAGGCGAGCAGAGCATGCTAAGGCGCGCGGAAGAACTCTCGTTAAGGAACTCGGCAAAATGACCCCGTAACTTCGGGAGAAGGGGTGCCTCGGTAGGGTTAATAGCCCGAGGGGGCCGCAGTGAATAGGCCCAATCGACTGTTTAGCAAAAACACAGGTCTGTGCGAAGCCGTAAGGCGAAGTATACGGGCTGACGCCTGCCCGGTGCTGGAAGGTTAAGGGGAGCGGTTAGGAGCAATCCGAAGCTGTGAACCGAAGCCCCAGTAAACGGCGGCCGTAACTATAACGGTCCTAAGGTAGCGAAATTCCTTGTCAGGTAAATTCTGACCCGCACGAATGGCGTAACGAATTGGGCGCTGTCTCAACGAGAGATCCGGTGAAATTTTAATACCTGTGAAGATGCAGGTTACCCGCGACAAGACGGAAAGACCCCATGGAGCTTTACTGCAGCTTGATATTGGACTTTGGTACGATCTGTACAGGATAGGTGGGAGCCATTGAAGCATGAGCGCCAGCTTGTGTGGAGGCGACGTTGGGATACCACCCTGATCGTATCGGAGTTCTAACCTACTACCGTGAAACCGGTAGAGGGACCGTGTCAGGCGGGCAGTTTGACTGGGGCGGTCGCCTCCTAAAATGTAACGGAGGCGCCCAAAGGTTCCCTCAGAATGGTTGGAAATCATTCGAAGAGTGCAAAGGCATAAGGGAGCTTGACTGCGAGACCTACAAGTCGAGCAGGGACGAAAGTCGGGCTTAGTGATCCGGTGGTACCGAATGGAAGGGCCATCGCTCAACGGATAAAAGCTACCCTGGGGATAACAGGCTTATCTCCCCCAAGAGTCCACATCGACGGGGAGGTTTGGCACCTCGATGTCGGCTCATCGCATCCTGGGGCTGAAGTAGGTCCCAAGGGTTGGGCTGTTCGCCCATTAAAGCGGTACGCGAGCTGGGTTCAGAACGTCGTGAGACAGTTCGGTCCCTATCTGTCGCGGGCGTAGGAAATTTGAGAGGAGCTGTCCTTAGTACGAGAGGACCGGGATGGACGTACCGCTGGTGTACCAGTTGTTCCGCCAGGAGCATAGCTGGGTAGCCAAGTACGGACGGGATAAACGCTGAAAGCATCTAAGCGTGAAGCCCCCCTCAAGATGAGATTTCCCAGTATGTAAGACCCCTTGAAGACGACGAGGTTGATAGGTTCGGGGTGGAAGTGCAGTAATGTACGGAGCTGACGAATACTAATCGGTCGAGGGCTTATCCTATAACGCTTATATAGGTCATACAACTTATAAGCAAACAGCTAAAGTAACTCAAGCTATTCTTTCGTATCCAGTTTTCAGGGCGCAAACACGCTTTGGATGAGATGTTTGCCACGAGCAAATGTCACGTTTGGTGGCGATGGCGAAGGGGAACCACGCGTTCCCATATCGAACACGACCGTTAAGCCCTTCAGCGCCGATGGTACTTGGACCGCAGGGTCCTGGGAGAGTAGGACGTCGCCAAGCACGAATGACCGACCACATTTATATGTGGTCGGTTTTTTGTTTTGATTGGAGACTTTCCTCTCCCACTGGGAGAGTGTCTAAACCTTTGTATCGAAGCCATACAAGGATGTTTGCCCGGCCTTAGTGGAAGGTTCAGACGCCGACCGTGATGTAGCTCAAGAAGGTGATTCAACCGGTGCGGAATGGACGTCGTAAAGCACAAATAAGTTTGAAGCTGACAATAATATGAATCGGGATGCATAATTTTTCGGCACGGTATGAGTATAGCCAAGTACGGATAGATGATCAATTCCTGTTATCTGAGGGAAGTTATTTTTAATTAGGCTCTACTTAATTGATGGCTTGCGTATAACTAGTTCTGCTATCTACAGGTTTGTTATGTTAATTGTCTTACTGTATGTAACATTCTAAGTGATTGCTGGTCATAGTGGTTGTGGTGCTCAAATAGGGGGAATCAGAGAACAGTAGGAGAAAGCCGATAAAAGCAAAAAAGAGGCATGATGTCTGCCTCTCTTTTGTTGCTTTGAGCGTTGCACTATACGGAGATTTTAGCGTACTTATTGAAAATGTTATTTCTCAAATGATTCCAGTAAACGCAATATAATTGTCAAAGCTTCTGCACGTGTTGCAACTTCATTTGGTGCAAATTTGTTATTATCTTTACCTGTTACTAAACCAGCTTTCGCAGCGGCGGTAACTTCTTTCTGAGCCCATACTGGGATGGATGCTGCATCTGCAAAATCAATTTTAGCGCCATCTTCCAGCTTAAGATTAGCTGCTCTAGCAACGATTATAGCTAATTGTACTCGAGTAAGTTGTTCTCCTGAACGGAAAGTTTCATCCTCAAATCCGCTCATTATCCCTGCTGCAACAACTCTTGCGATATGTGCTTTCGCCCAGTTCGGAGTAGAGCTGGAGTCTGCAAAGACGTTATCTGTATCTTCGCCTTCCAACATTAGTGCTCGGCTAATCATAACTGCAAATTGTCCACGAGTAATTTTATCATTTGGACGGAAACTGCCATCTGCATATCCGCTCAAAATGTTTAAGCTTGCTGCTTGCTCAATGGAAGACTTCGCCCAATGTTTTTCGATGTCATTAAATTTAACCGCTTCATTTGGCTTTTGTGCTTCCTCAGTTTTTTCTTTGTCTTTGTCCTTATCCTTCTCTTTGTCTTTAACTGCTTCTGGGTTTCCGCCTCCACCCGGGCTTGGGTTATTTCCACCAGGATTTTCTAATCCTGGAGGTGAGCCAACTTTACCGCTTCCACCTGGAACAACTGGATTAGCACCTGCAGGTCGAGCTGAACCTTCGTTAAATTTGTATTGAACAGTATATTCATGATCGTAAATAAAAGATTCTAGATTCCAATACACATCAACCCATCCAGGTATTTTTGATGATAGGTCGGACAATGTAAATGTTACGACACGAGTGTTGGTGTTAGGGTTATTTTCTGTGACTACACCGTTGCTACCGTTTAATGTGAGCCCAGTTATTTCTGCACTTTGTTTCACTGTAAAGGATACCGTTTTCGTACCGCCAGAAACCTTCACTAAAGCGGTGCTGAAAACATAACCATGCATAACAGACGTAGATTCTGTACCCTCTTTAAGAATAGTAAAGTTCATTAAGTAATACCCGTCAGCTGGATATGCAGGGCCAGTAGGAATGTTTGGCCCAGGACCTGTCGGCTTCTGAGGTATAACAGTTTCTTTAAATGTTGTTTGCGCACGTTGCAATGATTGTACCGCCGTTGCGATTGTCTCATTCGTTGCATTTAATCGTGCAGCTTCTTTATGTGCGCTATCAATTGCACTCCTGAAGGCAGTTTTGGACATTTCAAGATATTGTCCTGGTTCTATACCAACTTTAGCACCTTCATGTGTAGTTGTAGCTTCTTGAATGAGTTTATATAAGGCACTTGTATCGACATTATTGAAGTTTAATCTAATAGAATAGGTGTGATCGACATCACGATTAGGAACATCCACTAGAACCTCTGCTTCAACAAATGAAGAAACATTAGGGACGTTGAAAGTAACAGTTTTTGTTTTAGCTGCTGTGTCTTCACTCACAACGCTAGCATCCACAAGAGTTCCGTTTTGTTTAATTTTAAATCCTTTAACAACATCGCTGCTTAGAATCGTCATTGTAACATCTAATGAACCATCATCCTTAGTAGAGATTAGTGCAGGTTTGCGGAAATAACTTTCCATTGTAGATAACTTTTCTTCTATTGCATGAACAACCGAGAAGTTAATATTTTGCTTTACTGAAGTTTTCAACGCATTTATTGCTGTTTGTAATTCAGTTGTAGCGGATACTAGTTGCGGACGCGGTGTGCTCAAATATTTTGTTTTATACTGAGCATTTGTAATTGCTTCTTGTAGTTTAGTTTTGAAATGAGCCGGATATTGTCCAAGATCCGTTCCTACAATTGCGTTATCATGCAAAGTTTGTGCTTCGGTAATTAGCGTATTAAGATTATCATGAAAAGACTTGTTGAAGCTAATAAAGACTATTCTTGATGCATCCGCATAAGTTACTCTAAAAAAGCCGCCCCATTTGTTATTTACAGCTGCTGGTGTTTGTTGGGGGGCTAATACGGTTCCTTTTAAATAAGCTTGATATACTTTCTTTTCTTGAAACCCATCTTTGTTTACAGGGAACATATGTGGTTGCAAATAGAAATTATTTTGATCGGGTAGTCCAGTATTCGAATTATATGAACTAACTACGATAGATTTTTGCTTGAAATTAATATTATCATCAGGTTTATCGTTGAAGGTAATGTTTGCATACATATCGTAATATGGATCGGATGCGCTTTTTAAAATAACTGCAGTTTTGTCAAAGTCAGATGCATATTTCGATTCAACGCTACTATTGTCCAATGTATCAAGAACCTGAATAGCAACGGGCGATTGTTCTACAAATTTTTTCTTCTCGTTAACTTCACGACCAAAATCAGCGTTTGCTTCAGCAAAAGAATGATTTACTTTTGCTTGAGTCTTATTTGGATCACTGATTAGTGCTTTGAATTCTGTAATTTTCCTCTTGATTCCTGAACTTAATTTATAATCATCACCCGAAGAACTATCTTCTACAAATGGATATTCTTCCGCAGAAATAATCCAGTCATGCCGATATTGAGGCCCATCAGGATTTCTTGATGGAACTGGAGTTTCTCTTTCTGGATTAGGAACAGCTGTACCTACATCCTTAATCTCAGGAAGCCATGCCTCCATTTGAGTTATCCATTCGCTTAGCTTGGATGTATCTATTACATTTTTTTGCGATTCAAACTTTTTAATGGCTTGATCTACTATTGTGTAGGCTGCTTTTAGAATTTCTTTATTGCCCGGCATACTTTGTTCAGTTGCTAACGCACTAGTAATGGCGTCTTCAAGTTTTTTCTTGGAACCATCTGGATATGTGCCTTCTGTTTCGCCTTCATTGCTCGATTGGAGAAGGGTATTTGCAGATGCAACTCGATTATCAAACATTTCTTTTGTTACATCAGTGTTGCCGTTTTCACCTCCACCATTTTCTCCTGGAGTTAGGTCGATGTTTTCCAGATTTAATTCAATATGGCCATGATACCAGTGAACATAATTGATACCTTCAAGTTTACCTTCGGGATCATTAATAAACATTAGTAAATCCTGTTTTACCCACGGATCGATTATTTTATAAGAAATGACGGTATTCGCAGCGTTGGCTGCTTCGTTAGAAGTCACCACTGTATACCCATCCATGCCCGTAGCTGTCTCTACTCCATCAACGTTAGTAATAATTGCTTTGGCAGCATCTTTATTGCGTAATCCGAGAAATGAAAATGTGGAATGAACAATGTCAGTAATCTCATGTTGGAACGAAATATTTCCACCGTTAACAATTAGTTTACCAGTATTTTTAATCATATATTTGTCTGCCATTGATGTTTGATCACTATTATCTTTCAGATAACGGAAAGGGATCGTATATTCACCATTGGGAATTACTGGTGAGCTGGCTGTAATTGCGGATGAAGTTTTCTCAGTAACTGGAGGTTGTTCTACAGCAGGAGTTTCCTCAGTAACTTCAGCAGTAGGAGTACTTTCGACTACAGGAGCACCTTCGGTAGCGGAAGCAGGACCAATGTTTAGTGATACTAATAAAAACGCAAATGTCAGTAGCATTGCGACTATTTTCTTCATTGAGAATTTCAATTTACTTAACTCCTTTAATTAAATTAGTTTATCATTACTTATGATCTGAACTCTTGAGGAAGCAGCTATTAGTTACTTCCTTTTTTAATGAAATTATGAATAATTTATCTTTTCAGAGCTCATTTCCAATATAACTCCAAATTAAAATTTCTATTAATAGGGCCTGCAATCATTTTTAGTTTAATAGGAATATTTGCTCCATAGCTACCTGGTAATACAAGCGTTGTTAGATTTGTTCCTGCATTATAAGAGCCAGCGTAAACAACGCCGTCAACTTCAACTTGAGGAAAAAAGTTGCCTGTCAACTTGATCGTCACATTACCGTCTGATACTGTAGCATCAGCAGCGATGTAGGAGCTGAGAGTTTTATGGTAGTTGCCTTGATAATAGAAGTCATAGTTATAAGGTGTTGATGCAAATGCAGAAGTAGACATTGCCATTACAAGTACCAACATCATTAATGTCATGGAAAATGATTTTTTTAATAATTTCCCCATTTTAAATAACACTCCTTTTATGTTTTTTGGATCTAAACACTTGAGAAAGGAAGCAGCTGTTAGCTGCTTCCTTTCTTAATGAGATTATGAATGATTCATTAATCTACGGATTATTTCCAGTTCAAAAGCAAGTTGTAAGCTCTGCTATGAGGACCTGCAACGATTGATAGTTTAATTGGAGTATCTACTCCAATGCTTCCTGGGAATACAAAAGTTGTGTGGTTTGTTCCTGCATTATATGAGCCAGCGTAAACAACGCCGCCAACTTCTACTTGAGGGAAGTAGTTGCCTGTCAACTTGATCGTTACATTGCCACCTGATACCGTTGCGTCAGAAGCGATGTAGGAACTAGAGTGAGCATGGTAGGAGCCATTGTAGTCGAAGTCATAGTTATAAGGTGTTAGTGCGAATGCAGAAGCGGCCATAGCCATTACAAGTACCATCACCAGTAAAGTCATCGAAAGCGATTTTTTGAATAATTTTGTCATTTGAAATAACACTCCTTTTAATTTGGTTTATTGGTTTGGAACGGTAAAGCAACTTCTCCTGACGACTTCTAGCCAATCATGACGCGATAAGCTTCTACTTGAGGCGCTCCTCCCTTCAAATGGTCCGGTTCACGAAACTGTAAGAGGTAAACTAAAGTTAATGATTATCATTCTCAATGTATAATCAAAAAAAATAGTGCCCTTCATTGTATGATTCGTTGCAAGGTGACTCCCTCTACGGAACCTTTAACCAATTTTTGACTACGCTCCGCATTTTACTCTCTATTTATGAACGGAGCATGAACAATAGATTACAAATTTGGATTAGCATTCGAAACGGGGTAGCAGGCTGGAAAATGTAATCTGAAATTCATGCTCCGTTCACAATATAGAAGTAAAATCGTCGTATCGCAGTAATTGATAATGACTCTCACTTAAATTGGATTTGGAGGCTAACAGAAATTGAATACCATCGCATTGCG
This sequence comes from Paenibacillus sp. L3-i20, assembly GCF_022180385.2. Lineage (GTDB taxonomy): Bacteria > Bacillota > Bacilli > Paenibacillales > Paenibacillaceae > Pristimantibacillus. Next base: position 1,234,325 of record NZ_BQME02000001.1, on the reverse strand, counting down.
CTGCAAAGGGATTCTAGCAGTTGCCCTGATAGCTTCGGGCATTCTAACTGGCTGCAGTGCATCAGCAACAACAAGTGGGAGCACCAATGATGGAGGCCATACTTTTGTTGACTTCGCAGAGAGAAAGGTCGTACTCCCTAGTATTCCAGAGAGGATCGTAGCGTTAGGCAATGGAGAAGTAGACATTGTTACAGCACTTGGCGGCAACCTCGTAGGGCGACCAGATAACAATGGTGGACTTCCCAATGATACGGTGAAGGATGTGCCGATTGTAGGCTCTGTACATACAGTAGACTTGGAGCGTATTGCATCTTTGCAGCCAGATGTTGTATTAGGCAACTATCCGATCAACATTAATGATGTTCCACAGCTAGAGAGCATCGGTTCCAAAGTCGTATTGACTCATGCAAATTCAGTTGCTGATATTAAACGGCAAATACAGTTGTTCGGTGAAATTCTTCATCAAGAGAGTAAAGCTACAGAAATTATTAATCAGATGGATAAAGAGCTAGATGCAGCGAAGCTTATTTTGCCGAAAGATAAACAACGAGTATTGTTCGTATATGGAGCGCCTGGTACGTATTTGGCTGCATTGCCTAATTCGCTTGCAGGCGATTTACTCGAAGCTGCCGGTGGGGTCAATGTTGCGGCTGAATATCCGCGAATGCAAAATTTTCCGCAATATGCGCAGTTGAATACGGAACGTGTCGTTGAAGCAAGTCCAGATATTATTTTGATCATGACGCATGGAAGTTCTGAGAAGGTGGAGCAAGGTTTCATTCACGAGATGGAAGGTAATCCAGCATGGAGTTCACTTGCTGCTGTCCGTGAAGGAAGAATTCATGTACTGCCTGCTGAGCTGTTTGGTACGAACCCAGGTACGAAGGTAGCTCAGGCGATCAAACATCTTGGGGAGCTGCTGGCATCATGAATGTGAAGGAAAGAAATAACCGGAGAAGCTGGCTAGCGATTGCTGTAGTTCCCATTCTAATTGTTGCAGTTCTATATGGGGTTGGAAGCGGCTCGGTAGCTATATCCATTCCGGAAATTTGGCAAGTATTGCTTGGGAGCGGTGATGCTACTCATCAGTCAATTATATGGAATTTAAGGCTGCCAAGGGTATTGATTGGTTTGCTCGCAGGTGCTTGTTTGGCTGCTTCCGGAGCGCTTCTCCAAGGGGTTATGCGCAATCCACTGGCAGATCCCGGAATTATTGGAGTATCAGCAGGCGGAGGGGTGGCAGCGGTTATTGCGCTTGTTTTATTTCCCCAATTTGCCTATCTGTTGCCGGGCTTTGCATTTGTAGGGGCACTTATATCAGCGGTTGTTATCTATGTATTGGCATGGGATGGAAGTAGTTCACCTGTAAAAATCGTGCTCGCAGGTGTTGCGGTTAACGCGCTATTAGGCGGTGTAATGAACGGTATTATGGTACTTAACAGCGACCGCATTCAAAGTGTTCTACCATGGCTTGCAGGCGGATTAAGCGGTAGAAGCTGGCCGCATCTCATGTTTATGCTGCCTTATGCGGCCATTGGGCTTGCGCTTGTACCATTCGCTGCCAAAACGACGAATGTCCTTATGTTGGGTGATCAATCTGCTTCATCGCTCGGACAACATGTAGAGCGGCAAAGGCTGCTTATCGTTGCACTTGCAGCATTGTTAGCGGGAGCAGCGGTTAGCGTTGTTGGGTTAGTTGGTTTTGTTGGATTGATCGTGCCGCATGCTGTACGCCTCCTGATTGGAGAGGATTATCGTTATCTTCTTCCCTATTCCATTGCGGGTGGAGCGGCATTGATGGTAGTTGCAGATACGGCAGCTCGCAGCTGGTTTGATCCATTGGAGCTGCCGGCAGGTATTTTGCTTGCATGTATAGGCGCTCCCTTTTTCCTAGTGCTGCTTAAGAGAAGGAGGTTGATTAGATAGATGGCGATAAAGATGGAAGAGCTCTCCTATAAGCTTGAGCAGTTTGAACTGCAAGCTATTAATGCGACTGCACCGAAGGGGCAAATAACAGCAATTGTTGGTCGTAACGGTTCAGGGAAGTCTACTTTGCTTCGAATGATTGCCCGAGCAACTAAAGCGGATAGCGGTCAAATTGTGTATGAGGGCAAACAGGGCTCATCGTATTCCCGTAAAGATTTTGCCCGGATGGTGTCTGTACTAGGACAAGAGAAAGGCTTGATTCCGGACATTACTGTTCGTGAGCTTGTTGCAATGGGCAGAACACCACATCATTCGATGTTCCGCAGCAAGTTGACCGAAGCCGATGAGAAAGCAGTTAATTGGGCGTTATCTACAGTCGGCATAAGACATAACGAGGATCGGATGTTCTACACCTTATCCGGTGGTGAGCAACAGAAGGCGCGTATTGCGATGGCGCTCGCTCAGCAATCGGGCATCATTCTGTTAGATGAGCCGACTACTTTTTTAGATTTATCGCATCAGTTTGAAGTTATGGATATGCTCAGAAAGCTGAATCGTACGTTAGGGCTTACGATTGTAATGGTGCTTCACGATCTGCAGCAAGCAGCCGCATACAGCGATCATTTGATCGCGATGGAGGATGGTCGGATTGCAGCCAGCGGTCCGCCTGAGCAAGTTATTGATCAGCGATTTATGCTGAATGTGTTTGGATTAAGAGCTAAGGTGGATTTCCAAGGTGATTATCCGGTTATTATCCCAATCTTACAATCCAAGGAGGAATTATCAATGGTAATCGTAACGAATGTATCGCAAATAACAAAAGGCAGCGGTGAGAAGTTGGTAGAGCGCTTCAATCGCATCGGTAAGGTAGAGGCAATGAAGGGATTTCTTGGACTTGAAGTAATGATGACTGAAAATACTAAAGAATACGATGAGGTAACAGTTAGTACAAGGTGGGAAAGTAAAGCAGATTTCCAAGCCTGGACGCGGAGTGAAGCATTCCGTGAATCACATTCTCATCGAAAAACACCGGATTATATTCTTTCAAACAAAATCGCAACTTATGATGTATTGATTGTCCGTGATCCGTTGCCATTAGAGGAGCCACAAAACGTATAAAAACTCCAAATGGGCTTTTGAGAGTCAACTTTGGCTCTTGAAGCCCTTTCGCATGTCGACAACATTGTAGCAAAATCTCAAAAAAATGTTGACAGTATATGGATGGTACTGGTAGGATTGCTCATGACGATGATAATAATTATCATTATCATGAGAACAATGATTATGGTACAACGTTTCTTTTCTTTATTCATGGTGATCGTAGTACAATATTTCATTTTTTATTACTAGGTTCGTTCTACGGGTTGCAAGAGTACTGTATGTACTTACGACACGTTTCGATTATTTCAACAATGTTTTTAAGTACAAAGACCAATGATACGTAAATTGAGAGGATGGAGATAGAAGTGAAGAAACAAATAATGTTGTGCAGCATGCTCGCTGTGTTGTGGTTATCGATGTTGATCGCACCAGGAATAGCGACAGCGGCAACAAAATTGGCAGATGGGACGTATACTGCAGACTACTTGATTTTGAAAGCGGAGAACGACTCGGTATCAATGGCTAATGATTATTGGGAGAAGCCTGCAACAGTAACAATTAAGGATGGCAAAGCAAAAATTAGAGTGACGATTAACCATAGCTTTTGGGTGACGGATTTTAAAGTGCCAGGTGATGGCGGATATGTGGATACAAAAGTGATTAGTTCGAATAAAAAAGCAGATACAAGAATTGTAGAATTTGAGGCTGATATAGCTGAACCGATTATTTCCAAAATCCATGTAACAGTTGCAGAGATTGACTACGATCATGATTACACGATTAGATTTGCGTTCGATCAAGAGAGCTTTGAGTTAGTTAAAGGTGCGAGTAAGGATAAACCGAAGGCAAAAACAGAGAAACCGAAAGCAACTAATACACCAACAAAAACAAAACCAGAAAAAACAAATCCAGAAAAAACAAATCCAAAAACCGCGGTCAAAACAGAAGCTGTAAAATCGACAAGTACTGACGCGGAAGTGGCAGCAACAGTTGGAACAAAAGCGGTGAAATCAGATGAGACTACTAAGCCTGTTACAGTTGCAAGCGAGGCAACAACGGGCTCAACAATAGAAAAGGAAGCATCTACATCTTCATCGGAAAAGGAAGAAACTGTGGTGGCTGGAGCAACGGGTACAGGAGCAGAGACTGTAGTAGAACCTTCGGCGCAAGTCAATTCGACTGCGGAGCAAAAGGAAACACAACCTTCTACTAAGCCAGCAACCGATGAATCGAAGGATGAAGATAGAACTAAGAAGACCGAAACAGTAGACGCAACGAGTGGGACTGAGCAAGGTGAGGCAGCAACTGGTGAAACAAAAGAAAGCGTAGATTTAGCGGCAGTTAAGACGCTTTCAGCTTCAGGAGATAACTCCGCATTGTCTGATGAGAAGTCATCTTCGGGTATGAATTGGTGGACCCCAATAGCTGCTATTCTGCTGTTAGCTGTAGGGGCAGTATTTATTTGGCGAAGAAAGACTAAATAGCCGAAGGTTGTTGAGGAGGTTAAGTAACGATGTTTGGAACGAAATTAAGGTTCATTGCACTTATGACTTTAATCATGGTTAGTATAACCGGATGTGGTAATAGCGGAGCCAATAAAGGTACGCCAGGTGTGGAGAAATCGGCTGTAGCAAGTACGAAAACAGTCGAAAGTACAAAGACATCGTCCCCTACCGCAGAGGAGCCAAGGGTTGTCTCCACTACAGTTGCCATTACACAGATTATGGATTTGCTCGAAATCGATTTGGTCGGTATTCCGAAAAGCGTGAAAACATTGCCGACCCGTTATGACGGTTTAACGAAAGTAGGTAGTCCGATGAGCCCTGACATGGAACTGGTCAAGTCGCTCAGGCCAACTGAGGTGCTCTCTGTAACGACGCTGCAATATGATCTGGAGCCGGTATTCGAAAACGCTAAAATTGCTGCAACATTTCTTGACTTTACTAGCCTTGAGAAAATGCAAGCTGAGATTATTAAGCTGGGTGAAAAGTTTGGCAAGCAGGAGAAAGCTGCACAGATTGTAAATGAATACGATGAAACGTTAAAGGAAATCCGCAAAGCTACTGAAGGCAAGCAGCCACCTACTGTCCTTATTTTGTTAGGGGTTCCCGGCAGTTATTTGGTAGCGACTGAACATTCCTATGTTGGGGATTTAGTTGAGTTGTTAGGCGGAGTTAATATTGTGCAGGGAGAGAAGGTGGAGTTCCTTGCGTCTAATACGGAATATTTGCAGCAATCAGATCCTGATGTCATTTTGCGCCTTGCACATGGAATGCCGAAGGAAGTTGTAGAAATGTTCGACGAAGAGTTTAAAAAAAATGATATTTGGCATCATTTCAAAGCGGTCAAAACGGGGCGTGTATACGATCTGGAGGAAAAACTGTTCGGTACAACTGGCAACATTGAGGTTGGTGGTGCATTGGAAGCTCTGTTGCCATTGTTATATCCCGAATCTTCATAAAGGAAAGTGAGAAATGAGTAGAACGATAACTACATTCATTGTAACTGCAATTCTATTAGTAGCAGTTGCGTTATTCTCAGTGATGACGGGGAGCATTAAGGTCGGTTTCTGGGAGCTTGTATCCGGATTATTTAATGGTGGAAATGAACAGGTTGAAGTCATAAAAGATTTGCGATTCCCTCGTATTTTGGTGTCGATGATGACGGGAGCTGCACTTTCTGTATCAGGAGTATTGCTGCAAGCTGTAATGAAAAATGCCCTTGCGGAGCCAGGCATTATCGGTATCTCTTCGGGTGCAGGCTTAGTTTCAATTACAGTAATTACGTTGTTTCCTGCACTCTACTTCTGGTCACCATTGTTTGCCGTATTAGGCGGAGCTTTCGCCTGTTACCTCGTTTATTCGCTTTCATGGAAAGCGCAGCTCAATCCGCTGCGTCTCATCCTTGTTGGTATTGCAATCAATGCTACCTTTACGGGCTTAGGGCAATCATTTAATTATCGCGGCAGCTATGCAGTTACTAGTGTGAATCAAGCGGTATCGTCGATCTTCACGATGAAAAATTGGGATGACGTCTACATCATAGCATTGTTCGGCGGTATTGGTTTATTGCTGGCACTATTCCTCGGTTCATGGTGTAATATGCTCTCCTTTCAAGATGAAACGGTTCGCAATTTGGGACTTCGAATTGTTCGAGTTCGGCTGATCATCTCAGCAGTTGCTGTGTTGCTTGCATCTGTTGCAACGGCTATCGGAGGATTGATTTTATTTGTAGGTTTGCTCGTCCCACATATCGGCAGAGCGTTAGTAGGTTCAAATTATAAGCTGCTCATACCGTTCTCTGCACTTGGTGGTGCATTGCTTATTTTGGCAGCTGATACACTTGGCCGAACGGTACTCGCTCCTGCCGAAATTCCGGCTTCTATTATAATGGCGGTTATTGGTGGACCATTTTTAATTGTAATGTTGAAGAGAAGCGACAAACTAACTAAATAAAGAAATGGCTAACATTGGAGTGGGAGGTGCACGCAGAGCATGAAGCAGCTGTTAATTACTGATGACGATTCTAATAGTAGAACCTTGCTGGGGCATTACATGACGAAGGAAGGTTTCCGAGTGTTGGAAGCACAAAATGGCCGCGAGGCGATGAACGTATTGGCCCAACAATCTGTAGATCTAGCTATCCTGGATGTGATGATGCCGGAAGTAGATGGGCTTGCATTATGTGAATACACACGAAGGAATTACGATATTCCGATCATTCTGCTCACCGCCCGCGACCAAATTAGCGATAAAGAACAAGGGTATTTAAGTGGTACCGACGACTATGTGACGAAGCCGTTTGAGCTGCCAGAAATTTTGTATCGCGTCAAAGCTTTGTTTAGACGTTATTCGCTCGCTTCCAGCGACAAAATTAGATTAAACGAGCTTGTTATCGACCGCAAAAATTATGAGGTAGTCGATGGCGATGAAGTGTTATTGTTGCCGCTGAAGGAATTTGAACTGCTAGCTCAACTGGCGGAATATCCGGGCAGGCTGTTCTCAAGGGATGAATTAATCCGCTTAGTCTGGGGTTCAGATTACGGTGGGGACGAAAGAACGGTAGATGTACATATTAAAAGGCTACGTAAACGTTTCCCGCATACAGACCGAGGATTCGTTATTCATACAATTAGAGGCGTCGGCTACAAGCTCGAGGTGCCATCGCAATGAGGTCATTGTATGTTCGAGTAGTTGTCATCACGATGTATACGATCGCACTCAGCGGATTCCTTGGTTACTATGTGGCTAATGTGTATTATCATTGGTCGCTCAAATCTTATCATGATGAGAAGCTGTTCCACGCTGCTGAGCATATGCGCATACATATCGAACAATATCCCGAATCGATCGGTAATTATTTGCAAAGCTCCGCAGCGCTGGGATATCAGCTGTACTTATATGATGAGCAAGGTAACGATATTTTCTACGGCAGACCATTTGAAGCAAATGATCTATCAACTAAAATTAAAGAGGATGTATTGTCAGGTAGTGAATATCATGGGATAGCAGATTTTCCGAATAGGCCATTTTCGACAGGTTATTTTGAAGATCGTCTAAGTAATACAGTAGGCGTACATGTTACGGCGGATGTCGAACATTACGCTCTTTTTCTGCGCCAAGACAGTGGTGTGTTTTTTGATGAGTTGCGTGTTTTCTTTATTGTAATGTTTGCTTTCGCAGTATTGCTCAGCTTTCCTAATTTGCTGTTAAGCGCACGTTATTTGGTTCAGCCTATTGTTCGTCTGACTGAGGCAACCAAGCGAATTGCCCAAGGCCAATATGATTTAGAACTGCCTACTAATCGGAAGGACGAGGTTGGACTATTAGCTTCCCACTTCCAGAAGATGAGCCTTGAGCTCGAAAGATCGGATCAGATGAAAAAAGAATTTGTCGCTAATGTGTCTCATGAAATTCATTCGCCGCTTGCGTCAATCCAAGGATATGCTGACTCCTTATTAGATGATGGTCTGGATCAGGAGCAAATTCGACATTATGCGACGATTATCGGTCAGGAGACGAGACATCTCGCAGCATTAAGCAGGCAATTGTTGCTGTTGTCGTCGATTAATCATTCAGGTTATTCACTTGAGAGGAAGTCGTTCAATCTGCAGCCGATGTTAAGGCAAACGTTGCAGCTCCTTGAATGGCAGCTGGTTGAGAAAGAGCTCGCTGTCAGAATGCTTATTCCGAATCACCTTATTATGCGTGGGGATGAAGTATTGCTTATGCAGGTGTGGTCCAACTTGTTGTCTAATGCTGTCAAACATATTCCGAGGGGACGGTCCATCCATATTCAAGCAGTAAGGGAGCATGATTGCTGTATCGTTACGGTATCCGATACGGGCGAGGGCATCCCACAGGAGATGATGCCCTTTATTTATGATCGATTCTACCGAGGGGACAGTGCGAGAGATAGAAGGACGGGTAGTACCGGACTTGGCTTGTCGATTGTACAAAAAATCGTTCATTTGCATGGAGGTTCTATTGAAGGGACTAGTGAGGCTGGAGCGGGAACAACATTTGTGGTGCGAATTCCCGATTACCATGAAGAGGCAGTCGTGAATTGATGAGCCCATTCGTAGTTGCTATAATGCCTAAAAGGGTTCAAGGAGGCAATTAAATGCGCAAGCAGCTATGGATTGGCGGACAATGGCGGGAAGCAAAAGCATACACAGAGTTGAAAGCTCCTTACAGGGGTAACAACATTGTAGAAGTACCAGCAGCGAACGAGGAGGAAACTGCTGCTGCCATTGAAGTCGCTCATCGTATGTGCGGTGTTATGCGAAGAATTCCGGCTCATGAGCGGGCAGCTATATTAGAGCGAGTAGCGCTGTTACTTGCTGATCGCAAGGAAGAAGCAGCACGGATCATTGCTGAGGAAGCAGCTAAGCCGATGAAATATGCGTTGTCCGAGGTAGAGCGGACGGTACAAACCTATAAATTCGCAGCAGAAGAAGCAAAGCGGATAAGTGGCGAGACGATCCCGCTTGACGCAGCGCCCGGTGGTGAAGGGCGAATTGCGTACACGGTGCGCGAACCAATTGGCGTAATAGGTGCAATTACGCCGTTTAATTTCCCAATGAATCTAGTAGCGCATAAGGTGGGACCGGCAATTGCAGCTGGCAATACCGTTGTACTCAAGCCAGCTAGTCAAACACCGATGTCCGCTTACTTCATCGCAGAATTATTTCATGAAGCGGGGCTTCCGTCTGGCGTACTGAACGTAGTAACAGGATCAGGTGCGATCGTAGGAAATAAGATCGTACTGGATGAGCGAGTAGCGATGGTTACTTTTACAGGGAGCCCAGAGGTTGGGAAAAGTTTGCGAGCAAAAGCCGGTTTGAAGCGGGTGACGTTAGAACTTGGATCTAATGCTGCACTAATCATCGATCAAGATGCGGATATAGAGCGGATTGTGCCGAGATGTGTCATGGGAGCTTTCGCAAATCAAGGACAAGTATGTATCTCACTTCAGCGCATCTATGTTCATGAGCATATTTATGAGTCGTTTGTTGAGCAGTTCGCGGAGGCTGCTTCAAAGCTTAAAGTAGGTGATCCTCTTGAAATGGAATCAGATATATCTGCGATGATTTCTCCTGCCGAAACAAATCGTGCTTTAGCCTGGATTCTTGAAGCAAGCTCGAATGGAGCAACTGTTCTAACGGGGGGCGAACTGCAAAACGGAATGCTTGCTCCGACTGTCATTACAGGGGCAGATCCTGGGATGAAGGTAAGCTGTCAAGAGCTATTCGCACCTGTTGTAATTATTAGCAAAGTAACCTCGGTAAATGAAGCAATCGCGCTTGTTAATGCGTCCAAATTCGGGTTGCAGGCGGGTATTTATACAAATGATTTAGGTACTGCGCTCCAAGCAGCAGATGAGCTTCATGTTGGAGGCGTTATGATCAATGATATACCGACCTTCAGAGTTGACCATATGCCTTACGGCGGCGTAAAGGAAAGCGGCACGGGGCGAGAAGGACTGAAATATGCAGTCGAAGAGATGACAGAGCTTAAGCTTGTTGTAATAAACCGGGGAAACTATTGAGAATCGGGTATAAATAACGCCTGAGCGCACCAAGCTAGATAATAGCGGTTAGCTGCGGCGTTATTTGTTACCACAGATGAATAAGTCATATTGATTAAGGTAGTTCATGTAACATTGCCCTTTCACATGTGCTATACATAATAAAAAAGAATTTTCCTGGGCGCTCATCTGTTGATAAAACCCTCGATAAGAAGGGAAATTAGCGACACCCAATTAAATCGTCTGAAAATTTAAACTTCCTTTCTTGACCCCTGAATTATTTTGAGTATAATAAGGTTAAAGTCAAAGAAAGTCAAAGTCAATTTTTCGAATATTCGGCTTTCGAATGACGACTAACTGGGAGGTTGGTGGTTTGCGTAACATTTCCGATCTCATTGAACAGTATTTAAAGGATATACTGGATGGCAGTAACGAAGGTTCAGTCGAGATTCAGCGCAATGATTTAGCGGATAAATTCTCATGTGTTCCCTCGCAAATCAATTATGTTATCAGCACAAGGTTTACGCTGGAGAAAGGCTACATGGTTGAAAGTAAACGAGGAGGCGGAGGATATATTCGGATACAACGCGTAGACCTTCCGGCTTTAAAAACGATTCAATTCCACATCGAACAAACAATAGGTTCAAGCGTGGATCAAGGTACGGCAGAAGGACTGATTTATCAGCTCCATGAAGCTAGTTTGATCTCCAAACGGGAGGCAAACCTGCTGCGTGCTGCTATCCATAGAGATACAATTGCACTTATGTTGCCTGTGCGCGATGAAGTTCGAGCAAGGCTGTTGCGTTCGATGCTTATTTCACTGCTGGTCAAATAGGAAGGAGGGACGGTACTTGTTCTGCCAAGAATGCGGCAAGAGACCTGCTACACTTCATTTTACGAAAATAGTAAACGGCGATAAGACTGAAGTTCATATTTGCGAGAGCTGTGCTCGCGAGAAGAGTGAGGGCATTCCAGGCACTCCAAATAGTTTCTCTATCCATAATTTGCTTTCTGGTTTGCTTGATTTCAATACACTTCCGGGTTCAGCGCTTAGCAACAGTAACGCGTCTCAATCGATCCGATGTGAGAATTGTGGACTAACGTATACCCAGTTCAGCAAAATAGGGCGTTTTGGATGTAGCTCCTGTTATACGACATTTGCTGATCGTCTAGACCCGCTTCTGAAGCGAGTACACAGCAGTACCGTTCATAGTGGTAAAATTCCAAAAAGATCTGGCGGTCAAATTAAATGTAAGCGAGAAATCGAACAGCTTAGACGGGATTTGCAAACGTATATTGAACAAGAGGAATTCGAAAGTGCGGCTGAACTGCGGGATCGGATTCGCGAATTGGAACGACAAATTGCTGATATGTAGCATAGACGTAAAGGAGTGAGCCAATTGACGAAGCATCGTTTCTCACAAGATGCGCTAAGTGATTGGATGAGGGGTGTAGGTCCTGATTCTGATGTTGTCATTAGCAGCAGGGTGCGTGTCGCACGCAATTTGCGTCAGCAGCCATTCCCGATGCTTGCGACGAGCCAACAAGCGACAGAAGTGCTTGATCAGCTCACAGAGGTGGCTCGGTCCGGCATGCTTGATACATTTGGCAACTTCGATACGATTTTGCTCTCCGATCTTAGCGAACTCGACAAACGAGTGCTTGTGGAGAAGCATTTGATCAGCCCGAATCTAGCCAATGATTCACGCGGCGGAGCTGTTATTTTGAGCGATAATGAAGCAGTTAGCATTATGATTAACGAAGAAGACCATTTGCGCATTCAATGTCTATATCCTGGCTTTCAAATAGGTGAGGCGTGGACAGTGGCAGGCGGAATTGACGATATTTATGAAGAAGCTGCTGATTACGCGTTTGATGAGAAACGTGGTTATTTGACAACATGCCCGACAAATGTCGGTACTGGCATACGTGCATCGGTTATGATGCATCTGCCGGCGCTAGTGCTCACTAATCAGATCAACCGTATATTGCAGGCAGTCACGCAGGTGGGTCTTGCAGTGCGGGGGTTATATGGAGAAGGCAGCGAAGCGCTCGGGAATTTGTTCCAAATATCGAATCAAATTACGCTAGGGAAGTCCGAAGATGAGATAATCGAAGATTTGCACGGTGTGGCAAGACAAATTATTGAGCATGAACGCGCTGCTCGCAAGCGACTTCTTGATGAACCGCGTATCCGAATTGAGGATAGGGTAAGAAGATCATTTGGTATTTTGTCCCATGCCGTTATTATCGACTCTAAGGAAGCTGCGCAACGTTTGTCTGATGTGCGACTTGGATCAGATCTCGGATTGCTGGAGGATATAACGCCGCATGTATTAAATGAGCTGCTTGTTATGACGCAACCAGGATTTTTGCAGCAGGCTTTTAACGAGAAGATGAGTCCAGAGCAGCGGGACTACCGGAGAGCGGAGCTTATTCGCAGACAGTTAAGTAAAAAAAATGAACATGGGGGTGCAGAAATATGATGTTTGGAAGATTCACGGAGCGAGCTCAGAAGGTTCTGGCTCTAGCACAAGAGGAAGCCGTTCGTCTCGGTCACAATAATATTGGAACGGAGCATATTCTGCTCGGACTCATTAGAGAAGGCGAAGGCATAGCAGCGAAGGCGTTGATTGGACTTGGACTAGGTCTTGAGAAGATTCAAGACGAGGTTGAAGCACTGATCGGACGCGGACAGGAACAGCCAAACAATATCGCCTATACACCAAGAGCAAAAAAAGTTATTGAATTATCGATGGATGAGGCTAGAAAGCTGGGTCACACTTACGTTGGAACGGAACATATTTTGCTGGGCCTTATTCGTGAAGGAGAAGGTGTAGCTGCTAGAGTTCTTAATAATCTAGGGATTAGTTTGAATAAAGCACGCCAGCAAGTGCTGCAATTGCTTGGCAGCAGCGAAGCTGTCTCCAGCAGCCACGGCTCGCAAGCTAATGTTAGTACGCCAACACTTGATGGTCTGGCGAGAGATCTAACTGCTTATGCGAAGGAAGGCAATCTGGACCCTGTTATTGGACGAAGCAAGGAGATTGAGCGTGTTATTCAAGTGCTTAGTCGCCGTACAAAAAACAATCCAGTGCTTATAGGCGAACCGGGTGTCGGTAAAACGGCAATTGCAGAAGGATTGGCGCAGAAAATTATTGCAAATGAAATTCCTGAGACGCTGCGTGACAAACGTGTCATGACGCTTGATATGGGCTCGGTCGTTGCAGGTACGAAGTACCGCGGCGAGTTCGAGGATCGTTTGAAAAAAATTATGGATGAGATTCGCCAAGCGGGAAATATTATCCTCTTTATTGATGAGCTTCATACACTTATTGGAGCGGGCGGCGCTGAAGGCGCAATTGACGCTTCCAATATTCTTAAACCAGCACTGGCACGGGGCGAGCTTCAATGTATCGGTGCAACAACGCTGGATGAGTATCGAAAGTATATCGAAAAGGATGCTGCGCTTGAGCGCCGCTTCCAACCAATTACTGTTGATGAACCATCAGTAGATGAAGCGATTCAAATCCTGCACGGACTTCGTGATCGTTATGAAGCGCATCACCGTGTAAAAATTACGGATGAGTCTATCGTTCAAGCTGTAAAACTATCAGATCGTTACATTCCAGACCGCTTCCTTCCAGATAAAGCGATTGATCTTATTGATGAAGCAAGTTCTAAGGTTAGGCTGAACTCTTATACAGTACCGCCGAATCTGAAGGAGCTTGAGAAACGTCTGGAAGATATCCGCAAGGAAAAAGATGCATCTGTACAAAGTCAGGAATTCGAGAAAGCAGCAGCACTTCGTGATACGGAACAAAAGATCCGTGAAGAGCTTGATATAACGAAAAACCAATGGAAAGAAAAGCAGGGACGCACAGATTCGGAAGTTACTCCTGATGATATCGCTCAAGTAGTTGCTAGCTGGACTGGTATTCCAGTTGTTAAGCTGGCAGAGGAAGAAACTGAACGATTGTTGAAGATGGAGTCGATTCTTCATGGTCGTCTTATCGGTCAGGAAGAAGCTGTGAAATCCGTTTCCCGTGCGATTAGACGGGCAAGAGCAGGTCTTAAAGATCCAAAACGTCCAATAGGTTCATTCATCTTTATGGGACCTACCGGTGTCGGTAAGACTGAGCTTGCTAGAGCACTTGCGGAAGCGATGTTCGGTGATGAAAATGCCGTAATTCGCATCGATATGTCTGAATATATGGAGAAGCATTCAACGTCAAGACTTGTTGGAGCGCCTCCGGGTTATGTCGGTTATGAAGAAGGCGGTCAATTGACGGAGAAGGTACGCCGTAAGCCGTATTCCGTCGTCTTGTTGGATGAGATTGAGAAGGCGCATCCTGAAGTGTTCAACATTCTACTTCAAGTGCTTGAGGATGGTAGACTCACCGATTCAAAAGGTCGCGTCGTCGATTTCCGCAATACGCTGATCATCATGACGTCGAATGTTGGTGCTGATCAAATTAAGAAAAACTCAACACTTGGTTTCACAGCTACCAATGACGCTGGTCGTGAATTCAATGTGATGAAAGATAAAGTAATGGCAGAGCTTAAGAAAAGCTTCCGTCCAGAGTTCTTGAACCGTATTGACGAAACGATCGTATTCCACTCGCTAGGCGAAGAGCATATTGCTGAGATCGTTACGTTAATGTCCGACGAGCTTCGCAAACGTCTGCGCGAGCAGCAAGTGGACTTCACACTTACCGATTCAGCGAAAAACTTCCTTGCGAAGGAAGGCTACGATCCGCAGTATGGTGCTCGCCCGCTTCGCAGAGCGATCCAAAAGCATATCGAGGACCGTCTGTCCGAAGATCTGCTTATGGGTGTTATCCAGAAAGGCGATACTTTTGTCATCGATGAGAAGGATGGCGGTTTAGTCGTTATCAAGTCGGTGAAGGAGCCTGTACAGGCGGAAGAGTCAGCGACGAAATAATAGTGAAGAGCCAACCAACAGCTTCGGCTGCGGGTTGGTTCTTTTTTTGTTAATGTTCGTCCAAGGATGGGCAGCACTGATCTAACGAACATAGGATCAGCTATTTGACAGTTTTTCAATTAAAATCCCTGTTAACGGACACAGGAATGCTTATTTACTAATAAAGAGGGTGAAAAACATAGGTTATCGAAAAATAACGAATCTCAGGTCCGTTAGAAATGAAAACCCGCTTATTACTAACACATAAGCGCTCTGATGTTCGTTAGGATGTTTCAATGAGTTGAAATTTAGTTCGTGAGCGTGGTATTAGGTTCTAGGGGATGAGGAAGGGATTTTAAATGGGAAGATAAAGTATCATATTGATGGGAAAATTCTTCGGTACTATGAATCTGAGAATGGGCATAATAAAGAAGATATTTATGAATTTTAATATGATGTATCTACACCGTTTTCTCAGATACGGAGAGAGCGGTTTTTTGTTATTAAATGAATTAAAAGAACGAGGAATTGTCCTTAGTAGCTCATGAATGTATCCGCTCACAAGCACACCGAATCTAGCCGATATAAAAAGTAACGGAAAGTCGGGTATGCTAAGGTCTATGCTAACTAATTATTTGGGAATAATATGACTTTCTTGCAACAGGATATAATGGTAAACTTTGAATATGAGATTTGTTAGAGGGAGTTCCGCATGGCCAAAATAAAAACGAAGTTCGCATGTACGGAATGCGGCGCAGAATCACCAAAATGGATGGGTAAATGTCCGAGCTGCCATGAGTGGAACACGATGGTAGAAGAGAAAGAAACAGTCGTAAAGACAAAAGGGATTGGCTTATCGACAATCCACACGAAAGAAAAGCCCCAGTCTATCATACATATAGAGAATGGGCAAGAGCCCCGAATTGAAACAAGGATGGTAGAGCTCAATCGTGTACTAGGAGGAGGAGTCGTACCTGGTTCTCTCATCTTAGTCGGAGGAGATCCCGGCATTGGTAAATCAACATTGCTGCTACAAACTTCCCACGCTCTTGCGGTAAAGGGTCTGACGGTGCTTTACATATCGGGGGAAGAATCTGTACGGCAAACAAGACTTCGTGCAGACCGACTTGGCGCATTAACTGAAACGCTCTTTGTGTTTTGTGAAACGAACATGGAGCACATTAATGATGCTATTGAATCTGTGAAGCCAGACTTTTTAGTTATCGACTCGATTCAAACGGTATATGATCCGCGTGTGGAATCTGCCCCAGGCAGTGTGTCCCAAGTGAGAGAATGTACCGCACATTTCATGCGTGTAGCCAAGATCAAAGGCATTGCAACGGTGCTGGTTGGTCATGTGACCAAAGAAGGTGCAATTGCGGGCCCACGGTTACTGGAGCACATGGTGGACTGTGTTCTTTATTTCGAAGGTGAGCGACATCATACGTATCGATTGTTGCGTGCGGTGAAGAACAGGTTCGGCTCTACGAATGAAATCGGCATTTTCGAAATGAGTGAAGATGGGTTAAGAGAGGTAAGCAATCCTTCTGAGCTCTTTTTATCCGAAAGACCACTTGGTGTATCAGGTTCGACAGTAGTTGCAAGTATGGAGGGCACTCGTCCTATTCTTGTAGA
The DNA here is from genome assembly GCF_022180385.2 of Paenibacillus sp. L3-i20. Classification (GTDB taxonomy): domain Bacteria; phylum Bacillota; class Bacilli; order Paenibacillales; family Paenibacillaceae; genus Pristimantibacillus. The sequence continues at coordinate 1,217,710 of NZ_BQME02000001.1, read as the reverse complement.
ACTGCAAGCGCTTGTAGCAACAACAAATTTCCCATCGCCGCGAAGAATGTCGACCGGCATTGATCATCACAGAATGGCACTTATTATCGCTGTTTTGGAGAAGCGCAACGGGATGTTTCTTCAAACGCAGGATGCTTATTTGAACGTAGCGGGCGGTGTGAAGCTGGATGAACCAGCTGTTGATCTTGCGGCTGCGGTTAGTCTGGCATCAAGCTTTCGGGATGCACCAACAAAGCCGTATGACGTCATATTTGGCGAGGTCGGCTTAACGGGTGAGGTTAGGGCAGTTTCTAGAGCAGAACAAAGGGTTAAAGAAGCTGAGAAGCTTGGTTTCAAAAGAGTTATTATGCCGGAGAAAAGTTTGAAGGGTTGGAAACCGCCTTCTGGCATCGAAATAATTGGAGTAAATACAGTAGCGGAAGCACTTAAGGCAGCGCTTGGATAGGGGGGCATCAGATGAAGGAACCGACTCAGCAAGAAGTGATGAATCAATTATTGCAATTAGTAGCGCCAGGCACCCCTTTTCGCGAAGGGTTAGAGAATGTGTTAAGAGCCAAAACAGGCGCACTTATTGTTGTGGGATATAGCCCAGAAGTCATGGAAGTAGTAGACGGAGGTTTCTCCATCAATTGCGACTTCTCGTCAAATTATTTGTATGAACTAGCCAAAATGGACGGCGCAATTATTATGAGCGAAGATATGAGGCGCATTCTTTATGCCAATACTCAGCTCATTCCGAACAGCTCCATACCTTCGATTGAAACGGGTATTCGTCATCGAACGGCGGAGCGGGTTGCGAAGCAAACGGGAAGATTAGTGGTATCTATTTCTCAACGGAGAAATATTATTACGTTATACCAAGGCAATCTGCGTTATTCGCTCAAAGAGATGGGTGTAATTTTAACTAAAGCGAACCAAGCGATTCAGACATTAGAGAAATATAAGGCTGTATTAACGCAATCTTTTACCAATCTGTCTGCACTTGAATTCGAGGAACTTGTTACTTTGCAAGAAGTTGCCCATGTTATCCAGCGTGTTGAGATGGTACTGCGAATCAAGATGGAAATTAGTCGTTACGTCAACGAACTTGGTACGGAAGGTCGTCTTATCAGCATGCAGATGGATGAGCTTGTTGGAGGAGTCGAAGAAGATGCTTGGTTCTTACTGAAGGACTACGCGAAAGATAACTCGGATGAAAAAATTAGAGAATTGCGGAACGGGCTGAAGAAACTCAGCTCGGATGAGTTGCTTGATGCTTCACCTATTGTTCGTTTAATTGGTTATCCTCATACGAATAATATGGCTGATGAATCGGTTTCACCGCGGGGCTTTAGACTGCTTAATAAGATACCGAGATTGCCACTAATTATTATGAATAATTTGGTGGAACGTTTCCACCGCTTGCCGCATATACTAATGGCGACGATCGAAGAGCTGGACGAGGTCGATGGTATTGGGGAAGTGCGTGCGAGAGCGATTAAGGACGGTTTGAAGCGCATTCAAGAGCAGATGTTCATTGACAGACAAATTTAATTCCCATACAATTGATAGAATGTGTTCCAATCATTGACCTGTAGAATGGCTGCGATAAGTGGGCATAGTAGAGAAGAGGTGGAATAGATGATCGCAAAATCGATACCGAGCCTTCTCACGGTGGGTAATTTATTTCTTGGCATAGTGGCCATCATTTTAATTTTTAATGAGAAGCCTGAGATGGCAGCGATAATGGTCTTGATTGCAATGCTTCTTGATGGGGTAGACGGTCGAGTAGCACGAGCGCTTAATGTACAAAGCGAATTTGGTAAAGAACTGGATTCTTTGTCCGATGTCATATCTTTTGGTGTAGCACCTGCATTTATTATGTATGTTGTTGCTTTTCAAGACTTAAGTCCTGCGCTTGCATGGATCGTAACTGCACTGTTTCCCATTTGCGGAGCGCTGCGCTTGGCTCGATTCAATGTCATTACAAGCAATGCAGGTTACTTTATCGGATTGCCGATACCAGCAGCTGGCGGAGTTCTAGCGACAATGGCTTTATTTAAAGACGAAATTCCGGTTTCCATCCTTCTTACAAGTACAATTGTATTGTCTCTCCTTATGGTTAGTACAATAAGATATCCGAACTTTAAGAAGGTAGGCATTCCGCGCAACGCGATATGGGTTGTACCTATCATCATCATTGTATCGATCGTACTTGGAGTGTATTTCGAGCATCATTTGTCGAAAATACTGTTTGTTCCATTACTGATCTATGCATTGTATGGCCTAAAAAAAAACGTTGATCGCCGTTTGCCGAAACGTCTTCGCAAACGTGGCAAGATGAACGATACGCCTGAGGAACCGGTGAAATCCGAGAAGCCAGCGTAAAAAACCACAAAAAAGAACGTTTTTGATCACATATTCATTGTGGTCAAAAACGTTCTTTTTGTTTCCTATGTTAGATTAAACAAGCCAAGCGTAGAGCATTTGTCGTATTCATCGGCAATGACTTCATCAAGTTGTACCTGTAGCAGATTACATAGTGCCGTCATATAAAACAAGTTACGTCCAAGTTCACTCTTAATCGCATCGTTGCAATGTTCGCATAAAGCACCTGCAAGATGGCTCTCTAAAGTATCTTTTGCATTTTCAAGATTAGATTCGTCAGTGTATTGCTGCTTGCGGGCATTCAATTCAATACAACCACAATCCGTTACCGCTTTTGTTACTGCACGATTTACGGATGCGCCGGATTGACCGAGCTTGGACATGACATCAAGCAGACTGCGGTGCCGAAGCAAAAGTTCAGATACTTGCTGCTGAAATTGTTCCAATGTTGGTGCACTCATGGATTCCATCTCAATCACCTACCCCTAGTGAAGTAATCTCTTAATCATTATAATGCTCCCGAGCCCTCTTTTCCACAATGCTATGAAGAAAGGGTATTGCGACCTAAATGACTCGAAATAGAAAACTTTAACATTTTTCTCCCTACTACGATTAACGATTGAAATATTTGATCATAATTGTAATGGAGGTGAACCTTTATGGTTAGACGAATGATACAGATTATAGGTTTGTTGTTTGGCGGGATGGTTGGCGGCGAGGTGTACAACATGGTGAATGGTGCGGCTATGTGGTCGAACTCGTCATTCAACATGTTACAGCAATCCGGCACTTATTACATGAATGTAGCGGTAGGAGCTCTCTTTGGCGTTATTGCGGCATCGATTTTGGCGGGCCCAGCAATTCGGTTTATTGGGAAGAGTGTGGAGTTAACATCTGAGATGCCACTAAGACAGTTACTCGTTGGAGCGGGAGGCATGCTTACAGGGTTATTGTTAGCGGTTATGTTATACCCGTCAGTAGCGGGATTAGCTGGTATTGGTAAATTGTTGCCTGCTATTATGGCTCTTGCATTTGGTTATGTAGGAATGCGCATCAGCCTATCGAAGCAAGATGAAATTGTAGATGGTTTTGCTGCACTAGCGGCGAAGCCACGTTCTTCATCGGCTTCCAATGAGGTAAAGGGATTTGAGGAACACAAAATACTAGATACAAGTGTTATTATCGACGGTAGAATTGCGGACATTTGTAAAACAGGTTTTATTGAAGGGACACTCGTTATTCCAGAGTTTGTCCTTGAGGAGCTTCAGCATATCGCTGATTCCTCTGATTTATTGAAGCGTAACCGGGGTCGTAGAGGCTTAGATATTCTGAATAAAATTCAGAAGGAACTCGATGTGAAAGTATTGATTTACGAAGGTGACTTTGAAGAAATCGGGGAAGTGGATAGTAAGCTCGTCAAGCTAGCGAAGGCACTGCACGGTAAAGTTGTCACTAATGATTTTAATTTAAATAAGGTTTGTGAGCTTCAGGGAGTATCGGTCCTTAACATTAATGATCTTGCCAATGCTGTAAAGCCCGTCGTTCTACCCGGTGAAGAAATTATTGTACAAGTGATTAAAGATGGCAAGGAGCATGGGCAAGGTGTTGCTTATCTGGATGACGGAACGATGATTGTAGTAGAAGGTGGACGGGATTACATTGGTACGACGATGGAGGTTCTCGTTACGAGTGTGTTACAAACTTCCGCGGGTCGAATGATATTTGCTAAGCCTAAGCTGTTGGAAAAAGCGTTGTAACAAGGTACAATATGACTATTGTACATAGATAAAGGGCATAGACATCGTCGTGTGCCGGGTTTATCTTGCAGCGCGAAACGAGCTCATGCCAGTCTAAACGTCTGGAGCCGTTTGCGATTGACATTCGGTTAAGGCAGGTAGAGGGTATGAGAGAGAAGTGGGGTGTCGTCATCGTTGCAGCCGGCCGCGGCTCACGCATGGGGACAAAAGAGAGTAAGCAATATTTGCGGCTTGGGGACAAGCCTATTCTAGTCCATACTCTGGAGCTATTCCAGCGTATGGACTTTGTTGAGGAAATCGCACTTGTTGTAGGTGATCAAGATATCGAGCGCTGCCAGCAATGGGCGAAGGAATATAGTTTGTTAAAGGTAACCTCGATAATAAGCGGTGGAACAGAACGTCAGTACTCTGTATTCCGTGGTCTTCAGTCATTAAAGTCAGAATGGGTTATGGTTCATGATGGTGTTCGACCACTAGTATCTGAGAAGGCAGTTCGGGGCTGCTGTGCCAGAGCTCTACAGGATGGAGCAGCTGTACTTGCCGTTCCAGTTAAGGATACGATCAAGCAAGTTGATGAGACGGGAGTCATTGTCGCTACACCAGATCGCAAAAGCTTGTGGGCGATACAAACACCACAAGCTTTTCGTCGTGATCTACTAATGGAAGCCCACGAGAGTGCAATTGCAAATGGTTTCTTAGGCACAGACGATGCTATGGTCGTTGAGCGAATGGGTACTTCAGTTGTAGTAGCTGAAGGGGAGTATACCAATATAAAGATAACGACACCTGAAGATTTGCCGTGGGCTGAATACCTTATGGCGGAGCGCAGGGTGATGAGGGGAGAAGAGAAAATATGATTCGTGTAGGACAAGGATTTGATGTACATCAGTTGGTAGAAGGACGCCCGTGTATTATTGGAGGTGTCACTATTCCGTATGAAAAGGGTCTGCTAGGTCACTCTGATGCAGATGTTCTCTTGCATGCGATATCCGATGCTATCTTAGGTGCACTTGGACTTGGTGATATTGGCAAGCACTTCCCAGACACAGATGAAGCCTATAAAGATGCAGACAGCTTGAAGCTCTTGGAGCGGGTATGGGCACTTGTAGATGAACGCGGATATAAGCTAGGAAATATAGACTCCACTATTATTGCACAGAAGCCAAAGATGCTTCCGTATATTCCTCAAATGGCGGAAATTATCGCTAAAGCGCTTGATGCGGATATTGCGCAAGTTAACGTAAAGGCGACAACGACAGAACAGCTTGGGTTTGCCGGCCGAGGTGAAGGGATTGCTGCACAATCAGTCGTTTGCTTGATTAAAAAAGGAGGAGTTTTGTCATGACAACAGAAGTTCGCGTACGCTACGCACCGTCACCGACGGGACATTTGCATATCGGTAATGCAAGAACGGCCTTATTCAATTATTTATTCGCGAGAAGACATGGCGGTAAATTTATTATCCGTATAGAAGATACAGATGTAAAACGTAACATTGCTGGAGGAGAAGAAAGCCAGCTTACGTACTTGAAATGGTTAGGTATTGATTGGGATGAAAGTATCGATATTGGCGGCGGATATGGTCCATATCGTCAAACAGAACGTCTCGACATCTATCGTGAACACTGGCAAGGGCTGCTTGATCGTAATCTAGCATACCGTTGTTACTGTACAGAGGAAGAGCTTGAGAAGGAGCGCGAGGAGCAGACTGAACGCGGCGAGACACCACGTTATTCTGGAAAGCATAGAAACTTGACGCAAGAACAGCAGCAAGCATTCGAAGCAGAAGGACGAGTTGCAAGTATTCGTTTCCGTGTACCGGAAGATCGCACATATTCATTTGACGACCTGGTAAAAGGTACGATCACTTTTGATACTGCAGAGATGGGTGACTTTGTCATCGTGAAAAAAGATGGCATACCTACTTATAACTTTGCGGTTGTATTGGATGATTATCTAATGCGTATTAGCCATGTACTTCGTGGTGAAGATCATGTGTCAAACACACCTAGACAATTGATGATCTATGAAGCATTCGGCTGGGAGCCTCCGATATTTGGTCATATGACTCTTATCGTTAATGAACAGAAGAAGAAACTTAGCAAACGTGATGAATCTATTATCCAATTCATTGAGCAATACGATAATCTTGGTTACTTGCCTGAGGCGATGTTCAATTTTATATCGCTGCTTGGATGGTCGCCAGAAGGTGAACAAGAGATGTTCACGCGTGAGCAACTGGTAGATGTATTTAATTCGGATCGTCTTAGCAAGAGCCCTGCTGTGTTTGACACACAGAAGCTTAGCTGGATGAATAATGAATATATTAAGGGAGCAGATTTGGCACGCATTGTAGATCTCTGTCTTCCTCATTTGCAAAAGGCTGGCTGTATTCCAGATACGCTTGATAGTGACGGCAGAGAATGGGTGACGGGACTTGTTGGACTTCATCAAGATAAACTCCGTTGTGCTGCTGATATCGTTCCTGTGACGGAGTTGTTCTTCCGTGAGACAGTTGCTGAAGACGAAGAAGCTGCTGCTGTATTAGCGGAGGAACAAGTTCCTACCGTGCTGGGAGCTTTCCATCAATTATTGGAGTCGGACGCAGCTCCTTTCACTGTTGAAGGAATTAAAGAGATGATCAAAACTGTACAGAAGGATACTGGCTTTAAAGGGAAAGCACTCTTTATGCCAATCCGTGCAGCGTTGACGGGCCAGACTCATGGACCAGATCTTAATCAATCGATCGTTTTGCTAGGTAAGGCTAAGGTGCTCGCTAGACTCCAAGGGCGATTGGCGTAAGGTATGTTCCCTGAGAAACCGAATCTATGCTTGCACTTTTTCTATGATTCGGTATACTATGACTATTAATAATATTGAAACGGCCATGAACAGGAGAAGTACGTTAAACTGTGGATTCGCAGAGAGGACAACCGTCATTCGAATCGTATTTGTTATGCAAGCGATAAAAGTGAGGCTGAAAGTTGTCTAGTTCACGTAAACGGAAATTGCACCTGGGAGCTTTGTTCCGAGCTGCTGTTACAAACGATTGCAAGGCGATATGCCATAATCGTGATAATAGCGGGGTAGGCAGCAACGGATTGTCCTCGTTACGGACTATGAGATGAGCACGCTACGAGATTTCTCGGATGCGATGTTCAAGCAGAGTGGAACCGCGAGATTACACGCCTCTGCAGCATTTGATGCTGCAGAGGCTTTTTTATTTTCATAAGACCTTAATCATCGCTTGGCAGCTTGAAGGGGGATTTCATTATGCTTCGCCATTTTCGCTCAGACGTACAAACGGTATTCGAAAACGATCCCGCGGCTCGTAGTCGATTCGAGGTTATATTTACGTATTCCGGTGTCCACGCTATTTGGGGACATCGTCTGGCACATTCGTTTTATCGCAAGGGATGGTTTACGGTAGCACGAGTTATTTCACAGGTCAGCCGCTTTATGACAGGTATTGAAATTCACCCTGGTGCAAAAATTGGTGAACGACTTTTTATCGACCATGGGATGGGTGTAGTAATAGGCGAGACTTGTGAAATAGGTGATAATGTCGTCATTTATCAAGGGGTCACTCTTGGCGGTACGGGTAAGGAAAAGGGGAAGCGTCATCCTACAATCGGCAACAATGTCGTAATTGGTTCGGGTGCTAAAGTACTAGGTTCGTTCGCAGTCGGGGACAATTCTAATATTGGTTCTAATGCAGTAGTACTGCGTGAGGTGCCGGATAATTGTACGGTTGTAGGAAATCCGGGCCGAGTAGTAAGACGTAATGGGGAGCGAGTAGGAGATAGGCTCGATCATACGCAATTACCTGACCCTGTCATTGAGATGTTTCGCATGATGCAAAAAGAAATTGACGAGTTGAAGTACAAGGTGAATGGTGAACGGTACTTAGAAAATGAAGGGAGTAAATCATAGTGACAATAGCTATCTATAATTCATTAACGCGGACGAAGGAAAGCTTTCAGCCGCAAGAGCAAGGTAAAGTAAAGATGTATGTATGCGGACCTACGGTCTATGACTATATTCATATCGGAAATGCACGTCCAGTCGTATTCTTTGATGTCGTTCGTCGATATTTGGAGGATGCGGGCAATGAAGTGAACTATGTGGTGAACTTCACTGATGTGGATGATAGACTGATTCGCAAGGCGGAGGAGCTAGGTACTACTGTTCCTGAAGTTGCGAAACGTTTTATCGAAGCATTTTATAATGACATTGAATCATTAGGTGTAAGGAAGGCGACACTTAATCCACGAGTAACGGACCATATCGCGGAGATTATTACGTTTATAGAAGGGCTTGTCGACAAAGGCTATGCCTATGAAAGTGAAGGAGATGTATATTTCCGTACCTCATCCTTCGAGGAATATGGTAAGCTATCGCATCAGAATATCGAAGAACTGCAATTCGGTATCCGGGTTGAAGTTGGTGAGCGCAAGGAAAACCAAGGTGATTTCGTATTGTGGAAGGGTGCTAAGCCAGGCGAAATTAATTGGGATAGCCCATGGGGAGCGGGAAGACCGGGCTGGCATATTGAATGCTCTGCAATGGCTCGCAAATATTTGGGTGATACACTCGACATCCATGGTGGCGGACATGACTTGCAGTTCCCGCATCATGAGTGTGAGGTTGCTCAATCGGAGTCACTAACAGGCAAGCCGCTAGCGAATTATTGGATGCATAACGGATATCTTCATATTGATAATGTGAAAATGTCTAAGTCACTGGGCAACGGCATATCCGTGCACGAAATTGTGAAGCGTGTGAAACCGCAGGCCATTCGTTATTTCATTCTTGCAACTCATTATCGCAGTCCGCTTAACTTTAGTGATGATGCAATATCGCAAGCGGAAAATAGTGTGGAGCGCATTACAAATAGCTATGCGAATCTGAAGCATAGACTTCAAGCTTCTGATGGTACTGCTGGAAATGTTGAAGAATTGCGGAAGCGGGTTACAGACATTGTGGAGCAGTTCAAGGCTAAGATGGATGATGACTTCAGCACACCAGATGCAATAACAACATTGTTCGATCTCGTATCAGAAGCGAATGTATATTTGAATAAACAGGACGCTTCGAAAGAAGGTCTTGAGTTGTTAGTAGCAGCTATTGACCGGATAGATAATGTATTAGGCCTATTGCCGCAAGATGACGCAAACGATTTGTTGGATGAAGAAATTGAAGGTCTGATTATTGAGCGGACAGAAGCTCGTAAGTCGAAAAACTGGGCACGTGCAGACGAGATTCGTGATCTATTAATCGAAAAAAACATTGTGCTTGAGGATACTCCATTAGGCATCCGTTGGCGGCGTAAATGACAGGGCCAATGAATAGTGGGGACGTTGTTGAGGTTGTAGCTAGTGGTGTTAATCCGTTGGCACTGCATCAACCGCCTAAGAAAGCCGGCCTAATTAATCCGGTCGTACTGGCTTATATGGGGGATGCGGTGTTCGAGATGTTGGTGCGACAATACCTAATTTCTTTGCCAAATAACAAGTCGCATCATCTTCATAAAGAAGCAACAAAAATGGTTTCTGCTAAAGCGCAGCGCGAGTTGCTGGAGCGTTGGCTGCCTCATTTGACGGAAGAAGAAACAGATATCGTCAAGCGAGGGCGCAATACGAAGTCAGGTGCTCCACCGAAAAATGCAGACCCTGCTGATTATCGCAAAGCGACGGCGCTTGAATGTTTAGTCGGTTACTTGTATTTTGAAGGACGACTGGATCGTTTGGGCGAACTGTTCCACATTGCTTTAGCAGATAGAGAGTAAGGAAATAATTACAAACTAATAATCCACATAGAAGACAGGAGGAGCATAATGAACGAGGAATTAAATCAAGAGGAACTTATAGCCGGCAAACATCCTGTGCTTGAGGCACTACGCTCCGGAAGAGAAATTAATAAAATATGGATAGCAGATGGCGCACAAAAAAGTTTGACGTTGCCGATTACAGCCGAAGCAAAGAAGCTTGGTATTATCGTTCAGTTCGTTGACAAGCGCAAGCTAGATAGTATGGTGACTGGAGTAGCTCATCAAGGAGTAATTGCACAAGCTGCTGCATTTGAATATGTTGAAGTAGAAGAAATTCTCGAAATCGCAAAGAAAAAAGGTGAGATGCCTTTTATTTTGTTGTTAGACGAGATTGAAGATCCGCATAACTTGGGATCTATTCTTCGTACAGCGGAATGTACAGGTGTACACGGTGTTATTATTCCAAAGCGTCGTGCAGCGGGACTTACCGCTACTGTACTGAAAATTTCGGCAGGCGCTGCTGAGCATGTCCCTGTTGCGAGGGTAACGAATCTTGCGCAAACGATCGAAAAGCTTAAAGAAGCAGGGGTTTGGATTGCTGGTACTGATGTTAGTGCATCTCAGGATGTGTATAAGATGAAGTTTGACATGCCTCTTGCAGTCGTTATTGGTAACGAAAGTAAGGGAATGGGGAGACTTATTGGGGAAAAATGCGATTTCCTTGTTAAGCTTCCTATGCTAGGTCAACTTAACTCCTTGAACGCTTCTGTAGCTGCGGGTGTGCTTATGTATGAGGTCGTTAGACAGCGTCGGAGCGTCTAGCGTATGAACCGGCGTAATGATGTCCTGCTCGTTGATGGTTACAACATAATTGGGGCTTGGCCGGAACTGGCGAGGTTGAAGGAGCAGGATCTGGAGGACGCGCGGGATAGGCTTCTAGATTTATTGGCAGATTATCAAGGTTTTACTGGCATGTTGATTTATGTTATCTTCGATGCTCATCAGGTCCGAGGACTTGGCTCAACGTTCAAGCAGCATAATATATCGATTGTTTATACGAAAGAGAAAGAAACGGCAGATGAATGTATTGAGAGACTTTGCTCCGAATTAATGATCAGAAGGCGGAACATTTATGTTGCGACCTCTGATCTTGTGGAGCAGCATGTTGCATTTGGTAAGGGTGCGCTCAGACTGTCTGCACGTGAATTGCTTATTGATATCGGGCAAAATCGTAAGCAGATCGAAAGCTCCATTAATGGAGATAAACCAATAAAAAGAAATACACTCGACCAAAATGTAAGTCTTGACGTGTGGAGTAAGCTGGAACGGCTACGCAGAGGCGAAAAATAGGGAAGGTTCATTCATTGTGAAGGGTCTTCAAACAATGCCACAATGTTACATTTTTTCTATAAAAACGATACTTTGCGAGGCTGTGATTGGTTGACGGTGCAAGGTTACATAATGTATACTTGCTCTATAATTCAAGCTTATGAATCTAGCGCGGTGTACGCCTTGCAGGCCGGAGGGATAGTGTGTGAGTATCGACCTCAAAGAATGGAGTACGCTCGAGTATGAAAGCAGCACGGACGAGGAAATTGTAGAAGCAGTCCGTAATGGCGACAGTATGGCGCTTGAATATTTGATCAACAAATATAAAAACTTTGTGAGAGCCAAGGCTCGCTCTTACTTTCTAATCGGTGCCGATCGCGAAGATATTGTACAAGAAGGAATGATTGGTCTCTATAAAGCTATTCGGGATTTCAAGGGAGATAAGCTTGCTAGCTTTAAAGCCTTTGCTGAATTGTGTATAACTAGACAAATTATTACCGCAATCAAGACAGCCACCCGCCAGAAGCATATCCCTCTCAACTCTTATGTTTCGCTGGACAAGCCTATCTATGATGAAGATTCCGACCGGACATTGCTTGACGTGATTTGTGGCACACGAGTGTCAGATCCTGAAGAGTTAATTATTAACCAAGAAGAATTCTCTGGCTTAGAAGACAAAATGTCTGAGATTTTGAGTGATCTAGAACGTAAAGTTCTTATGCTCTATTTGGATGGAAGATCTTATCAAGAAATAGCAGTTGATCTCAAGAGGCATGTAAAGTCGATAGACAATGCATTGCAGCGTGTAAAGCGCAAACTTGAGAAGTATTTAGAAGTTAGAGATTTTGGCAATAAGTAGACTCATCTGACAACGGACTGTCTTTTCTGTCTGAAAGTTTCAGACAGTGAAGACAGTCCATTGGTTTTAAAAGAGGAAGATTCGACCATACTGGTAGAGTCTGAATCCAGATGAAGATGCCAATTATTCACATGCTGTGGGCAGACCTAATTCGTTGACACAAGGTATACCTTGTGATAAAGTGTTTAGGTAGGCCTGAATTCGAGGTTTTTTTTCGTATTTTCGATGGAATCAATGAACTTACTATAGAGCTTCATGATTCGTATTTTTAAGCAGTTCGGGAGGTGTAATTCAATGCGGGTTATTATCACGTTGGCATGCACAAACTGCAAACAGAGAAACTATGCGACAACCAAGAACAAACGCAATCACCCCGACCGCATCGAGTTGAAGAAGTTTTGCAAGTTCTGTAACGAGCAGACTCCTCATCGCGAGACGCGATAGTCCATTGGAGGTGTAACCGTGGGTTTTTTGGCTAAACTGAAGCAAGGCTTTGGTACGACGACTAGTTTTTTTGCCGACAGCTGGGCGGAACTGAAGAAGGTTCGCTGGCCAAGTCGTAAAGAGTTGACAAGCTATTCAATTATCGTTTTCGCAACGGTAGTGGCTGTAACTATTTACTTCTGGCTTCTTGACATCGGAATCTCGGAATTGGTTCAGCTCATTGTCTAGGAAGGGACCAAAGGTGGATTTGTGATGGAAAAAAGATGGTACGTCGTGCACACTTACTCTGGCTATGAGAACAAGGTGAAAGCCAATTTGGAGCGCCGTGTTGAATCTATGGGCATGGAAGATAAAATCTTCCGCGTTCTAGTTCCAATGGAAGAAGAAGTGGTAGAGAAGGACGGTAAGAAAAAGACCGTTCAACGTAAGGTCTACCCCGGATATGTTCTTGTGGAAATGGTTCAAACCGACGATTCTTGGTACGTTGTTCGTAATACGCCTGGTGTAACTGGGTTTGTTGGATCGACTGGCTCCGGTTCAAAACCGACTCCTCTATTACCTGATGAAGTGGATCAAATTTTGAAACACATGGGTATGGAAGAGCCGAAACCGAAGATCGAGTTCGAGCTGAAAGAAATGGTACGCGTGAAAGTTGGTCCTTTTGCGGACTTTGTCGGATCAGTGGAAGAAATTTTGCTGGACAAGGCGAAGCTTAAGGTTCATGTCAACATGTTTGGCAGGGAAACTCCTCTTGAGTTAGATTATACTCAAGTTGAGAAGATATAATATCTAGTTTCCGAAAGCAGGCGCTCACTTAGCGCTTGTATATCAGGGCAAGGAGGTGTGAGTCATGGCAAAAAAGGTCATCAAGATGGTCAAACTGCAAGTTCCTGCAGGTAAAGCTAACCCAGCGCCACCAATCGGTCCAGCACTAGGTCAAGCAGGCGTTAACATTATGGCATTCTGTAAAGAATTTAACGCTCGTACAGCAGATCAAGCAGGTTTGATTATTCCAGTCGTGATCACTGTATTCGAGGACAGATCCTTCACGTTCGAAACTAAGACGCCACCGGCAGCAGTATTGCTTCGTGTAGCAGCAGGTATCGAGAAGGGTTCTGGCGAACCGAATAAGAAAAAGGTCGCAACAGTTAACCGTGCGAAAGTGCGTGAAATTGCTGAGTCCAAAATGCAAGATCTAAACGCTGCTTCAGTTGAAGGAGCAATGCGTATGGTCGAAGGTACTGCTCGCAGCATGGGCGTTACAATCGTAGACTAATACGACTTCGTCCAACAGGGCGAGGTACAAGGATGTCTTATGACATCTCGCTTTGCGAAGTCTTTGACTTCGCAGGTGGGAGGATCATCCCTAGGAGGATGTTCCGCTATAACCACATAAGGAGGATATTACAATGGCTAAACACGGCAAGAAATATGTAGAAGCAGCTAAGCTAATTGATAGCGAAGCAACTTATGAGCCTTCAGAAGCAATTGATCTTGTGAAAAAGGCTGCAACAGCTAAATTCGACGAGTCCGTTGAAGTAGCAGTACGTTTGGGTGTAGACCCGCGTAAACAAGACCAAGCTGTACGTGGAGTAGTAGTACTTCCACACGGTACTGGTAAAACAAAACGCGTTCTCGTTTTCGCAAAAGGCGAAAAAGTGAAAGAAGCGGAAGCTGCAGGCGCTGACTTCGTTGGCGACGCAGACATGATCAACAAAATCCAACAAGGCTGGTTCGATTTCGACGTTTGCGTAGCAACGCCGGATATGATGGCTGAAGTTGGTAAACTCGGCCGTATCCTTGGTGGTAAAGGTCTAATGCCTAACCCTAAAGCTGGTACAGTAACGTTTGACGTTGCTAAAGCCGTTTCAGAAATCAAAGCAGGTAAAATCGAGTACCGTCTGGACAAAGCTGGTCAAATCCATGCTCCAATCGGTAAAGTATCGTTCGATGCTGAAAAGCTGAACGAAAACTTGAAAGCTCTGATTGATGCTCTATTGCGCGCTAAACCAGCTGCTGCAAAAGGTGTCTACCTTAAAAACATTGCTGTTTCTTCCACAATGGGCCCTGGCGCTCGTGTATCGACTGCGCAATTCCGTTAAGTCGAGAAGAGACAACTACTCAAATTCGAACACGCATACCGTAGACAGTAGGTGCTCCAAGAGAGCTTAATTTCCTACCGAGGTGTTATGATAAAACGTTTATGAATGTAGCTTGGTGACTTGCTGCAGTTTGATAACGACATCATGGCCTTCGCAGTCTCTGCGGAGGCCTTTCTCATGCATCGAGGAGAGGACTATCCGTCGTATTCACGGGATGTATACTATTACGGGAGGTGTACACTTTGGCTAACGCAAAAATCATCCAAGAGAAACAAGAGGCAGTATCAGTAATCGCTGCTAAACTTACTTCAAGCTCCAGTACAGTTGTTGCTGACTATCGCGGATTGAACGTTGCGCAAGTAACTGAACTACGTAAACAGCTCCGCGAAGCGGGTGTTGATTTCCAAGTTTTGAAAAACTCGCTCGTTCGTCGTGCTACTGAAGGAACAGAATTGACTGAGCTAAAAGATATTCTGACAGGACCTACTGCTATTGCATTCAGCGGCGATGACGCTGTTGCTCCAGCTAAGATTCTGAACGATTTTGCTAAAAAGAATGACGCTCTTAAACTTAAGGGCGGCGTTGTAGAAGGTAAAGTCGTTAGTATGGAACAGATTAAAGAACTTGCGGAACTTCCGTCCCGCGATGGCTTGCTTTCCATGCTACTCAGCGTGCTTCAAGCTCCAGTTCGCAACTTCGCCCTTGCGGTTAAAGCAGTTGGAGAAAAGCAAGAAGCTGGCGCATAAGTCAATCAGCTATGTAAGTAAGGTCGATCTTAGATCGGCATCATAATCAGTATTACAAAAAAACTAAACCACTTTCGGAGGTATAATCATGTCTAAAGAGCAAATCTTAGAAGCGATTAAAGTTATGACCGTTCTTGAATTGAACGATCTTGTTAAAGCAATTGAAGAAGAATTCGGCGTTACTGCTGCAGCTCCAGTTGCAGTTGTTGCTGGTGGCGCTGCTGAAGCAGCTGCTCAAACTGAATTCGACGTAATTTTGAACAGCGCTGGCGCTTCCAAAATCAACGTAATCAAAGTAGTTCGTGAAATCACTGGTCTTGGCTTGAAAGAAGCTAAAGATCTTGTTGATAGCGCTCCTAAAGCAATCAAAGAAAAAGTTAGCGAAGAAGAAGCTAACGGCGTTAAAGCTAAGCTTGAAGAAGCTGGCGCTTCCGTTGAAGTTAAGTAATTTTTCTTCATCATACGGCAGTCATGCCTGCTAGCTAGTAGGTAAGGCTGATGAACCCCTTGAAACGTTATGTTTCAAGGGGTTCATTGTATGTTATCGGACAAAAAGTTAAGGAGGCGGTAACAATGTCTAATCATTATTACTCCAAAACGCCAGAAGTTAAAAATAATCGACAAGTTCATCCTGTGTCGCTTCGTGGTTATAATATGAAGTTTGTCACAGATGCGGGTGTTTTCTCGAAAACCGGTGTCGATTACGGAAGCCGCGTTCTTATTGACGCAATGGAGCTAAAGGAAGACGACCGCATCCTTGATGTTGGCTGTGGTTATGGGCCGATCGGCTTAACGGCTGCTCTGATAGCGAAGTGCGGACATGTGACAATGATCGATATTAATGAACGAGCAGTAGAGCTTTCGATGGAAAATGCGAAGCAGAACGGTATTACTAATGTCACTGTTTTGCAAAGTGATCTCTATGAGTCAGTAAAAGAGCAGTCGTTTACTGTCGTTTTGACGAATCCGCCTATCCGGGCAGGTAAAGCAACTGTACATCGTGTTTTTGAAGAAGGACATGCATTATTAGAAGCTGGTGGAACCATGTGGGTTGTCATCCAGAAGAAACAAGGCGCACCATCTGCAATGGAAAAGTTAGAACAATTGTTTGATGAAGTAGAGGAAGTTACGAAGGATAAAGGTTATAGAATTCTAAAAGCCATCAAATTTTAAAGGTAGCCAATAAAAAAGTCAATATTTTTATGCAAAAATCAATAAAATGATTTGACTTGACTTTTTTGATATGGTAATATTATAAAATGTCAGCATAAAATTGCTCGAATTCTCTTTAGTCAACTAAAATGTCAAGTGCAAATTTCGAGCGCGGTATGCATATAATTGAAGCATTTGACGTATAATGGTTACATTTTGGGCAAAATTACATGATATGAGACCATCGCACCCGCGCTGCGAGTGGTAAGCTGCCGGAAACATGCTCTTTTTTCGAACTATTCGATAAGGGCTTTTCTTTATTTATCTATACAGGCGGCTGGTGCCGCCCAAAGGTAACGCAGTGAGTATCGATGCTGTGAGACAGACACGAGGGGTGAGGTTAAGTTGGCAGGACAACTTGTTCAGTATGGTCGGCGGACGCGCAGAAGCTACGCTCGGATCAACGAGGTGCTGGAAGTCCCGAACCTGATTGAAATCCAACAAAAATCGTATGAAAAGTTTTTGGACAATGACTTGATTGAGTTATTCCAGGACATTTCTCCGATTTCGGACTTTACGGGCAATCTATCGCTGGAGTTTATTGATTATAACTTGGGCGAACCGAAATATTCGGTGGATGAATCAAAAGAACGCGACGTGACGTATGCAGCTCCACTACGCGTCAAAGTACGACTGTTCAATAAGGAAACGGGCGAGGTTAAGGAACAAGAAGTGTTCATGGGTGATTTCCCGCTTATGACGGAAACGGGCACGTTTATTATAAACGGAGCTGAACGCGTTATCGTCAGCCAATTGGTTCGCTCCCCAAGTGTGTACTTCAGCACGAAGGTTGATAAGAACGGGAAGAAAAATTACACCGCGACAGTTATTCCTAACCGCGGAGCTTGGCTAGAGCTTGAGACTGACGCCAAGGATATTGTCTACGTTCGTATTGACCGGACCCGGAAAATACCGGTAACGGTGCTTTTGCGTGCGCTTGGATTCGGCACTGACGCTGAAATATTGGATTTGCTCGGCCATGACGAGTATATTCGCAATACGCTGGACAAGGATAGCACGGATTCTACGGAGAAAGCGCTGATTGAAATTTATGAGCGTCTTCGTCCGGGTGAGCCGCCTACTTTGGACAACGCGAAGAGCTTGCTAGTTGCACGTTTCTTCGATCCAAAACGATATGACCTGGCCAATGTCGGCCGTTACAAAATAAACAAGAAGTTGCACATCAAGAACCGTCTGTTTAATCAACGTCTTGCTGAGAACTTGGTAGATCCGTCAACTGGCGAGATTATTGCTGAGTCAGGTCAGATGATTGATCGTCGCCTTCTTGATGAAATTCTCGATAACCTCGAGAAAGATGTAGGTTTCAAAACATATCATGTTGCTAATGGTGTACTTGATGCAGATAGTATTCCACTACAAACAATCAGTGTATTCTCACCACATGACGATAGCAAAGTAATTAAAGTTATTGCTAATGGTATTATTGATAAATCCGTTAAGCATGTTACGCCTGCGGATATCATTTCTTCCATTAACTACTTCATTAACTTGCTGCATGGCGTTGGAAGCACAGATGATATTGATCACCTTGGTAACCGTCGTTTGCGTTCGGTTGGCGAGTTGCTTCAAAACCAATTCCGTATCGGTCTTTCCCGTATGGAACGTGTCGTTCGTGAGAGAATGTCCATTCAGGATGCGAATGCGATTACGCCTCAGGCGCTTATCAACATTCGACCTGTTATTGCATCGATCAAAGAGTTCTTTGGTTCCTCTCAATTGTCCCAGTTCATGGATCAGACGAATCCGCTAGCGGAACTTACGCATAAGCGTCGTCTATCAGCACTAGGACCGGGCGGTTTGACGCGTGAGCGCGCGGGCTTTGAAGTGCGTGACGTCCATCACTCTCACTATGGTCGTATGTGTCCGATTGAAACACCAGAGGGTCCGAACATCGGTTTGATCAACTCCTTGTCCACGTTTGCCCGCATTAACGAATATGGCTTCATTGAGGCTCCATATCGTTGGGTAGATCCAAAGACAGGAATTGTTACTGATCAAATCGCTTATTTGACTGCTGATGAAGAAGACAATTACGTAATCGCGCAAGCGAATGCGGTATTGACCGAAGAAAGCAAGTTTAAAGAAACGAGCACAATTGTTCGTTACAATAAACAAGCAGACAACATCCTGACAATGCCGAGCGATCGCGTTGACTATATGGACGTTTCCCCTAAACAAGTAGTATCGGTTGCAACGGCGCTCATTCCGTTCCTAGAGAACGATGACTCCAACCGTGCACTAATGGGATCAAACATGCAACGTCAAGCAGTACCTCTTCTAATTCCTAGATCACCTCTTGTAGGTACGGGTATGGAGCATAAGGCTGCGAAAGATTCCGGTGTTTGTATCGTTTCTAAATATGACGGCGTCGTTGAACGCGCATCAGCTAATGAAATTTGGCTTCGTCGTATGGAGACAATCGATGGCAAACAAGTAAGCGGAGACTTGGTTAAACATAAGTTGCATAAGTTTATGCGTTCTAACCAAGGTACATGTATTAACCAGCGTCCACTAGTACGCAAGGGTGATGTTATCAAAAAAGGTGACATCATGGCTGATGGTCCGTCCACTGAGAAGGGCGAATTAGCACTAGGCCGTAACGTAGTCGTTGCCTTCATGACTTGGGAAGGTTACAACTATGAGGATGCTATCTTGCTAAGTGAGAAGCTAGTGAAAGAGGATGTTTATACATCCATTCACATCGAGGAATATGAATCAGAGGCCCGTGATACAAAACTCGGCCCTGAAGAAATTACTCGCGATATCCCGAACGTAGGCGAAGAAGCACTTCGTAATCTCGACGAGCGAGGCATTATCCGCGTCGGTGCTGAAATTAGCGCGGGCGACATTCTAGTCGGTAAAGTAACACCAAAAGGTGTAACTGAACTTACAGCAGAAGAAAGATTGCTTCATGCAATCTTCGGAGAAAAAGCGCGTGAAGTTCGTGATACATCGCTTCGCGTACCGCATGGTACAGACGGAATCGTTGTTGACGTTAAAGTATTTACTCGCGAAAACGGCGATGAATTGCCACCAGGCGTTAATCAGCTAGTTCGTGCTTATATTGCTCAAAAACGTAAAATTTCTGAAGGTGACAAGATGGCCGGACGACATGGTAACAAGGGTGTTATCGCCCGTATCATGCCGGAAGAAGATATGCCATTCCTACCGGACGGAACACCTGTAGAGGTTGTTCTTAACCCGCTGGGCGTACCATCCCGTATGAACATCGGTCAAGCACTTGAAGTTCATCTTGGTATGGCTTGTAAACATCTTGGATTGCATGCAGCTACTCCAGTATTCGACGGCGCTCGTGAGAACGACGTATTCGATACGATGGAAGAAGCAGGTATGCAACGTAACGGTAAAACGGTTCTATATGATGGACGTACTGGCGAGAACTTCGAGCGTGAAGTTACTGTCGGCGTCATGTATATGATCAAACTTGCCCACATGGTTGATGATAAGATCCATGCTCGTTCCACTGGTCCTTACTCACTCGTTACGCAACAGCCACTGGGCGGTAAAGCACAGTTCGGCGGACAACGTTTCGGTGAGATGGAGGTTTGGGCACTTGAGGCTTACGGCGCAGCCTACACGCTTCAAGAAATTCTTACAGTCAAGTCCGATGATGTTGTCGGTCGTGTGAAAACGTACGAATCGATCGTCAAAGGCGAGAATGTTCCGGAACCAGGTGTTCCTGAATCGTTTAAAGTTTTGATCAAAGAGCTTCAGAGCTTGGGTATGGATGTAAAAATTCTAGCCGAGGATGAGCAAGAGATCGAAATGAAGGAAATGGACGATGACGATGAGGCTACAGGCGATAAGCTTAACCTCAACTTAGAAGGCGCTGAAGTAAGCGCTGAATAAAAAGGGAAACTGAGCTTCAATCCGGTTCGAACAATATGGACCAGCGGTTGAAGTTCAGCTTCTGAAAAGACACAGTCATACATGACGAAGGAGGGTTGCTCCTTGTTGGACGTGAACAACTTCGAGTATATGAAAATTGGTCTGGCTTCGCCGGATAAAATTCGCTCGTGGTCCCGCGGAGAAGTCAAGAAGCCGGAAACCATTAACTACAGAACGCTTAAGCCCGAGAAGGAAGGTCTCTTCTGCGAGAAGATTTTTGGACCTACTAAAGATTGGGAATGTCATTGCGGTAAATATAAGCGTGTACGTTATAAAGGCGTAGTCTGTGATCGTTGCGGCGTGGAAGTTACTCGCGCTAAAGTTCGTCGTGAACGTATGGGTCATATTGAACTTGCAGCACCAGTATCACACATTTGGTATTTCAAAGGTATTCCGAGCCGTATGGGTCTTGCACTTGATATGTCCCCTCGTTCACTTGAGGAGATCATTTATTTTGCATCCTATGTTGTAACGGATCCAGGTGAAACTCCACTTGAGAAAAAACAGCTTCTGTCCGAAAAAGAATACCGCAGCTACCGTGAAAAATATGGCTACGGATTCCATGCTGGCATGGGTGCAGAGGCAGTTAAGAAATTACTTCAGGACATTGACGTAGAGAAAGAGCTTGTGCAGCTTAAGGAAGAATTGCGTACAGCGCAAGGACAACGCCGTAACCGTGCAATCAAGCGTCTTGAAGTCATTGAAGCATTCCGTAATTCCGGTAATGCGCCTGAGTGGATGATTCTTGATGTGCTTCCTGTAATTCCACCAGAGCTTCGTCCGATGGTACAGCTTGATGGCGGACGTTTTGCAACGTCTGACCTTAATGACTTGTATCGCCGTGTAATTAACCGTAACAACCGTCTGAAGCGTCTTCTTGATCTTGGCGCTCCTGACATTATCGTACAAAATGAGAAACGTATGCTTCAAGAAGCAGTCGATGCTCTAATCGATAATGGTCGTCGTGGCCGTCCTGTTACTGGTCCTGGTAACCGTCCGCTTAAATCTCTCAGCCATATGCTGAAAGGTAAGCAAGGACGTTTCCGTCAGAACTTACTAGGTAAACGGGTTGACTATTCTGGTCGTTCCGTTATCGTCGTAGGTCCTAACCTGAAGATGTTCCAATGTGGACTTCCGAAGGAAATGGCTCTTGAACTATTCAAGCCTTTCGTTATGAAAGAGCTTGTTAATAAAGGTCTAGCTCATAATATTAAGAGTGCGAAGCGCAAAGTTGAACGCGTTAGTCCTGAAGTATGGGACGTACTAGAGGAAGTTATTAAAGAACATCCAGTTCTGCTTAACCGTGCCCCTACTCTTCATAGACTCGGTATTCAAGCTTTTGAACCGATTCTAGTAGAAGGACGCGCGATCAAGTTGCATCCACTCGTTTGTACGGCTTACAACGCTGACTTTGACGGTGACCAAATGGCTGTTCACGTTCCGTTGTCTGCTGAAGCGCAAGCGGAAGCTAGATTGTTGATGCTTGCATCAGGAAATATCCTGAATCCGAAGGACGGTAAGCCAGTTGTTACTCCTTCACAGGATATGGTACTAGGAAGCTTCTACTTAACAATGGATAACACAGATGCAAAAGGAACAGGTTCCGTATTCGCATCGATCAATGAAGCGATCTCTGCGTACCAACGTGGTATTGTTTCGTTACATGCTCGGATCTTTATCCCTGTACGTGTGCTTAAAAAGGTTAACTTTACAGCTCAGCAACAAGCTTCGATGCTCGTTACTACAGTTGGTAAAGTAATCTTCAACGAAATCTTCCCTGAAGATTTCCCATATGTGAATGAAGCGACAAAAACTAACTTATTGCACGGTACACCAGATAAATATTTTGTGTATGAGAAGGGCGCGGATCTTAGAAAGTTCATTGAAGATCCAGCAATTCCAGGCGCAGTAGGTAAGGATTATCTTGCTTTGATTATTGCGGAATGTTTCCGTCAATATCACACAACGCTAACTGCGGTTATTCTTGACCGTATTAAGCAGCTTGGCTTCACGTATTCCACAAAAGCTGGTATTACGATCGGTGTATCCGACGTAATTATCCCTCCAGAAAAAGTGGAAATTATGAAAGCTTCAGACGAGAAGGTTGCTACCGTTATGAATCAATACCGTCGTGGTTTGATTACAAACGAAGAGCGTTATGACCGTATCATCAGCATCTGGAGCAAATGTAAAGACGAGATTACAGAAATCCTCATGAAGTCGATGGATCGTTACAACAACATCATGCTTATGGTAGATTCCAAAGCACGGGGTAACAAATCTCAAATTACGCAGCTCGGCGGTATGCGTGGTCTAATGGCCAATCCATCCGGACGTATTATCGAGTTGCCAATTAAATCGAACTTCCGTGAAGGACTAACGGTTCTCGAGTACTTTATCTCGACGCATGGAGCGCGTAAAGGTCTTGCCGATACAGCACTTCGTACAGCTGACTCCGGTTACTTGACTCGTCGTCTAGTAGACGTAGCACAAGATGTTATCGTTCGTGAGGACGATTGTGGTACAGATAAAGGCTTCTCCGTAAGCAAGATCCAAGACGGTAAAGAAGTAATCGAAGATCTTTATGATCGTATCGAAGGACGTTATGCGTTCGAAACGATTCGTCATCCGAAAACGGGTGAAGTTATCGTTAACCGTAGCGAACTAATCGATTCGAACAGAGCAGATGCGATTATCGATGCTGGTGTAGAACGTCTGCAAATTCGTTCTGTACTAAGTTGTCGTGCTCGTCATGGCGTATGTAAGATCTGTTACGGACGTAACTTGGCTACTGGTAAACATGTTGAGATTGGTGAAGCGGTTGGTATTATCGCAGCACAATCCATCGGTGAGCCAGGAACACAGTTGACAATGCGTACATTCCATACCGGCGGTGTTGCCGGAGACGATATTACACAAGGTCTTCCGCGTATCCAAGAGCTATTTGAAGCACGTAATCCGAAAGGCCAAGCGATCATCTCCGAGCTTGACGGCGTTATTAAAGAGATTCGTGAAGCTAAAGATCGTCGCGAAATTGAAGTTCAAGGCGAAGCTGAGTCCAAAGTGTATGCTGTTACCTATGGTTCGCGTATCCGCGTAGCATTAGGCCAACATATTGAGGCAGGCGACGAGTTGACGGACGGTTCGATCGATCCGAAGGATATGTTGCGTATCAAAGGTATCCGCGGCGTACAGAACTACATCTTGCAAGAAGTACAGCGCGTATACCGTAACCAAGGCGTTGAGATCAATGACAAGCACGTTGAGGTCATGATCAAACAAATGCTACGGAAAATCCGTATCGTAGACGCTGGCGGCACTACTTTGTTGCCAGGTGCTTTCGTAGACATTCATGAATACGAAGCAGCTAACCGCGAAGCTATCTTCGCTGACAAAGAGCCTGCAGTTGCCAAACCGGTATTGCTCGGTATTACAAAAGCGTCTCTTGAAACTGACTCCTTCTTGTCTGCAGCATCCTTCCAGGAGACAACTCGTGTCCTAACTGATGCAGCAATCAAAGGTAAAGTCGATCAGCTTCTAGGTCTTAAAGAGAATGTTATCATCGGTAAGTTGATCCCGGCTGGTACGGGAATGCAGCGTTACCGTAACATTCGCTTGAGAGGCTTGGATGATGAAATTCTTGAAGGCGAAGTTGCTGAACAAGCAACGGAAGCTGTAGTAGTTGAATAAATAACGGCCGTTTATAGCGGTTAAATATAAAAGCGATACATGCTCTTGCACAGTTTGTGCAATGGAGCGTGTATCGCTTTTTTTAGTAAGTAAACAACATGAATAGTTAAGCGTATAAATCATTCGAGTAGCATTGTTGAAAAATGGTCAAGGGTGGTGTGTAAGTGAGAACAAAAAGCATCTATAAGGAATCGCAATAGTCTCACTACTCCATAAATTAGCCTCATTACTCGACAAACCAATGCCACTCGCTCTAACGAATCGTAACAACCTTACTATGTAGAAAAGGAACATTAATTTGCTCTAACGAATCTCAAAGGACTTATTGCGCAATAAGTAAACAAAGAGAGGTGCTTTTTCCGAAATAACGATTGTGCAGTCCGTTAAGATAAAAATTTGCTTCTCTTTGAGCAAATATGAGTTACTGAGTTCGTTAGATATTTAATGACACACAAAATCGTGTGTATGAAGTCAACTTCGAATGAGGATCAAGCGAAAGATCAAAGGTATGATTAAAAGTACCACTTAAAAATAGCTTTTTAATTACCAAATTAGAGATATAATAGAAGTACTCCTGCATATTTTACTCCTTTTGATCTTATAGCCCTCTAAAAACCGTTTATAATCAATTCAGTTAAGAAGTTAAATTACATTAAATTAAAAAATGATATGGATACGTTTGATCACACTTGACAGAGCACATTGAATTTTTAAATTTCTGGGGTTCAATTTAAAGCATACCCGTATTTGGTTTCTTGCATTAATCAAGAACCAACACTTCGTAATTGGCATCAACATTCGAAGGAGGATCTCTCATTATGCATATAAAGCAGAAAGTGCTTATTTTGATACCAGTAATATTTTTGATTATGCTTATTCTATGGCAAACAGGACTGATTAACTTAAATATGTATGGTATATCTCACATAGCTCAGGACAGTAAAAAATTCACAGATACATTAGGACATAAAATAGACGGAAATTATTCAGTTCTAATTGATTTGTCCGATTTGAAAAGCAATGTTGGTAAAGAGATATATAATGATGGCTCCCATAAAATAGTCGTAGCTTGGATTGATAATACAGGTAATGTGCGAAGTGGCGGTTATCGAATTGGTTTCAGATCGATTGGTCGCTATTCATCAAATGAAGCTTCGTTAGTTTCAGGAGCTCGGCATGAGTCGTTGGGAGATCAATCTTTTACAACGTATATGTCAGCCAAAATGACAGCAGAGTATGAAAATAGGGAATATATCAGTTCAATCTTCAGCTCAGGTGCATTGACCTATAAAGATGGTGATGAGTTTGGCTTTTATATATTCCCTACAGAATTTTATGAGGGTGAAGGCAACACGTTAGACGAGAAAGGTATCGTAAAACTGATGTTAAAAGGGCTTTATAAAAATATATGGAGCAGAAGTTAACGGAAATGAGTTATTGCGTATGAATCATTTGGAGGTGTTCAAATGTCCAACAATAAAATAAATGAAACCACTGACATAAAAACTAACTACGAAAGTGAGAAGGAATACAAAGATGTTCATATGGAAGCCTTTCAGAATGCAGAAGGAGGCGGACCACTTAAGAGGATTAACCTGAATGACATGCCTATCGCTTTGCGTATTTTTCAATACTTTATTAGGACTGTAGTGATCATTTTTGTAATTGCTGCAATAGTAGTTAGTGTGATGAAATAATAAAAATTGAAATCTAAACACGCGTACAATAGGGACAGATTATGAAATACAAACACGTGGTAGATGAAACATCAGCTATTATCCTGTAATTAAATTTTATAATGATTTTAGTAACGAAATATCACGTTTAGTAGTGCATGTTGTTTTGTTGCAAAGCGAAGTAGAAGTAGATGGGTGCAAAAGCAATGTGTACGATGATCCGCAATGGGTTACGGAAAATAAACAATAATTTTATAAATTTGCTCATTCGATAATTAAAGAGATCTTACATACTTGACATGCATGGGCGATGAATGATAATATATCGAAGTGTGCCTGATGACTAGGTTTAAGAATTCTTATTGTTCATTTATGAACCGCCTGGATCTGTGGGCTTAAATTAGGGGTAAAATGTCTACCAACATAAAGGCATGAAATAAGGGAAGGGGGTGGCAACATGCCAACAATTAACCAGCTAGTTCGTAAAGGTCGTACAGCGAAAGTAGTTAAATCGAAATCGCCAGCCTTGCAAAAAGGTTTTAACGCATTGAAACGTGAATCAACAAACATCAGCGCTCCTCAAAAGCGTGGTGTGTGCACTCGTGTAGGAACTATGACTCCAAGGAAACCGAACTCCGCACTTCGTAAATATGCTCGTGTTCGTTTAACGAACCGCTTAGAAGTTACGGCTTACATTCCAGGTATCGGACATAACTTGCAAGAGCATAGCGTTGTTTTGATCCGTGGTGGTAAAGTAAAAGACTTAGCAGGAGTACGTTACCATATCGTTCGCGGTGCGCTTGATACTGCGGGTGTTAACAACCGTATGCAAGCTCGTTCAAAATACGGTACAAAGCGTCCTAAAGCTAAAAAATCATAATATGACCCCATATGGGTTACAACATGCTAGACTAATTGACTATTAGAAGAAAGGGGGACTTTCTCATGCCACGCAAAGGTCCTGTAACGAAACGTGATGTGCTTCCAGATCCGGTTTACAATAGTAAATTGGTTACTCGTCTAATCAACCGTATTATGATTGACGGTAAAAGAGGAGTTGCACAAACACTACTATATGATGCTTTCAAACTTATTCAAGAACGCTCGGGAAAAGATCCAATGGAAGTTTTTGAAGCAGCTTTGAAAAATATCATGCCTGTTCTTGAGGTTAAAGCACGCCGTGTAGGTGGAGCTAACTATCAAGTGCCTATCGAAGTTAAACCTGAGCGCCGTACTGCTCTTGGTCTTCGTTGGTTGGTAAACTACTCGCGTAACCGCGGCGAAAAGACAATGGAAGAGCGTCTAGCTGCTGAAATTCTTGATGCTTCCAATAACACTGGTGCATCTGTTAAAAAGCGTGAAGACACGCACAAAATGGCTGAAGCAAACAAAGCGTTTGCTCACTACCGCTGGTAGAATAACCATAAACGAGAGGAGACAATTTTATGTCAAGAGAGTTCTCCTTGAACAATACGCGTAACATCGGGATTATGGCTCATATTGATGCTGGTAAAACCACTACTACTGAGCGTATTTTGTTCTTCACGGGCCGTACTCACAAAATCGGAGAGGTGCACGAAGGTGCAGCTACGATGGACTGGATGGAACAAGAACAAGAGCGCGGTATTACGATTACATCCGCTGCGACAACTGCGCAGTGGAATGGACATCGCATCAATATTATCGATACCCCAGGACACGTTGACTTCACAGTAGAAGTTGAGCGTTCCCTACGCGTATTGGACGGGGCCGTTGGGGTTTTCAGTGCTAAAGAAGGCGTTGAACCACAGTCTGAAACTGTATGGCGTCAAGCAGATCGTTATAACGTTCCGCGGATCGCTTACATTAATAAGATGGACATCATCGGTGCTGATTTCCTAAATGTTATCAAAGACATGCGCGAGCGTCTTCAAGCAAATGCTGTTGCGATTCAAATTCCTATCGGTGCAGAGTCCGACTTTGTCGGCGTTATCGATATCGTTGAACGTAAAGCATACAAGTATAAAGACGATACAGGCAAAGACCCAATCGAAGTTGATATTCCTGCTGAGTACGCTGACCAATTGGAAGAGCTACGCACAGAATTGATCGAGAAGGTTGCCGAGCTGGACGAAGAATTGACGATGAAATATTTGGAAGGTGAAGAAATCACTATTCCAGAAATTAAAGCAGCACTACGTAAAGGTGTTTGCGAAGTTAAAATCTTCCCAGTTATCGTTGGTTCATCCTACCGTAACAAAGGTGTTCAATTGATGTTGGATGCTGTTGTTGACTATCTTCCATCGCCACTTGATGTACCTTCTATTAAAGGTACTCTTGAAGACGGTGAAGAGGGCGCAAGACCATCATCTGATACAGAGCCTTTCGCAGCATTGGCTTTCAAAATCATGACGGATCCTTACGTTGGTAGATTGACGTTCTTCCGTGTATACTCAGGTATCCTAAAATCCGGTTCGTATGTTCTTAACTCAACTAAGGGCAAACGTGAGCGTATTGGACGTATCTTGCAGATGCATGCGAACTCTCGTCAAGAGATTTCAGAAGTTTATGCTGGTGATATCGCTGCAGCAGTTGGTCTTAAAGATACAACTACAGGCGACACACTTTGTGATGAAAAGAACGTTATCGTTCTTGAGTCCATGAACTTCCCTGAGCCAGTTATCTCGGTTGCTATCGAACCAAAAACGAAAGCAGACCAAGACAAACTAGGTATCGCAATTTCCAAGCTTGCTGAAGAAGATCCTACTTTCCGTGCACGTACAGACGAAGAAACTAACCAGACGATCATTTCTGGTATGGGTGAGCTTCACCTTGAGATTCTAGTTGACCGTATGTTCCGCGAATTCAAAGTTGAAACAAACGTTGGTGCACCTCAGGTTGCTTACCGTGAGACGTTCCGTGAAGCTGCGAAGGTTGAAGGTAAGTTCGTTCGTCAGTCCGGTGGTAAAGGTCAATTCGGACATTGTTGGGTTGAATTCTCACCACTTGAGCCAGGTTCAGGCTTCGTATTCGAAAACAAAACGGTTGGTGGATCGATTCCTCGTGAATATATCGCTCCAATTCAAGCTGGTATCGAAGAGTCAATGAAAAACGGCGTTGTCGCTGGCTTCCCGCTAGTTGATGTTAAAGCTGTTGTTGTTGACGGATCTTACCATGATGTTGACTCCTCGGAGATGGCGTTTAAAATTGCAGGTTCGATGGCGCTTAAAGCTGCTAAAGATAAATGTAAGCCAGTTCTTCTTGAGCCAATCATGAAAGTTGAAGTTACTGTTCCTGAAGAGTACATGGGCGATGTTATGGGTATGCTTAACTCCCGTCGTGGTCGTATCGAAGGTATGGATTCCCGTGCAGGTGCACAAATTATCCGTTCCAAGGTACCTCTCTCCGAGATGTTTGGTTACTCCACAACTCTACGTTCCGGTACTCAAGGACGCGGTGTATTCTCCATGGAGCTTTCGCACTATGAAGAAGTACCAAAATCGATTGCTGAAGCAATCGTTGCTAAAAACAAAGGTGAGTAATTCAATACTCTCCGCATAAATAAAGTTTGTTTTTGGCCGTCATCAGGTATGCTTGCACTCTCGGTGATGGCCCCCACATAAAATTTAAGTTAAATTGAGGAGGCATCTGTTCAATGGCTAAGGCAAAATTTGAACGTAATAAACCGCATGTTAACATCGGTACAATTGGTCACGTCGATCACGGTAAAACAACTTTGACTGCTGCAATCACAACTGTACTTTCCAAAAAATACGGCGGTGTAGCAACTGCATTCGACCAAATCGATAAAGCTCCAGAAGAGCGCGAGCGTGGTATCACGATCTCGACAGCTCACGTTGAGTATGAGACGCCTAACCGTCACTACGCACACGTTGACTGCCCAGGTCACGCCGACTACGTTAAGAACATGATCACTGGTGCTGCACAAATGGACGGAGCAATTCTTGTTGTTTCCGCTACTGACGGCCCAATGCCACAAACTCGTGAGCACATCTTGCTTTCTAAGCAAGTTGGCGTACCTCACATCGTAGTATTCTTGAACAAATGTGATATGGTTGAAGACGAAGAGCTTCTTGAGCTAGTTGAGATGGAAGTTCGCGACCTTCTTTCCGAGTACGATTTCCCAGGCGATGATACTCCAATCATCCGTGGTTCTGCTCGTGAAGCATTGCAAAACCCAGATGGCGATTGGGCAGAAAAAATTATCGACTTGTTCAACCAAATCGATAATTTCATCCCAACTCCAGAACGCGACACGGCTAAGCCTTTCCTTATGCCAGTCGAGGATGTATTCACAATCACAGGCCGTGGTACAGTTGCTACTGGTCGCGTAGAGCGTGGTATTATCAAAGTGGGCGACGAGATCGAAATCGTTGGTCTTCAAGAAGAAACTCGCAAATCCGTTGTTACGGGTGTTGAGATGTTCCGTAAATTGCTTGATTCCGCTCAAGCAGGCGACAACGTAGGCGCATTGCTTCGTGGTGTAGACCGCAGCAACATCGAGCGTGGCCAAGTTTTGGCTAAACCAGGTTCAGTAAAGCAACATACTGACTTCACAGCTCAAATCTACGTTCTAACTAAAGAAGAGGGTGGCCGTCACAAGCCTTTCTTCACTGGTTACCGTCCACAATTCTATTTCCGTACAACTGACGTAACAGGTATCATCAACCTGCCTGAAGGTACTGAAATGGTTATGCCTGGCGATAACATCACAGTTACAGTTGAACTAATTGCTCCAATCGCAGTTGAAGAAGGAACTCGCTTCTCCATCCGTGAAGGCGGCCGTACTGTAGGCGCTGGCGCAGTAGCAACTATCCAAAAATAATATGATGCGGCTTAGCCGCATTGTGTATAAAAACCCTCACTTCGGTGAGGGTTTTTTGTGTATTTTGCTAAAATTAGCGAAAATGCATGAGTTACTGTCAACTTTGGATTGACTGAATACCTTATCTGGAATTAAGATAGCTAGTATAGTTAATAGAATGAATTCGCTTACTTTCGAACTATTTTTGCCGTAGCTAGGTGCGCTTGTTAACTTTATCAACAAAAAGCAATAAAGCATTACTGCGAAGTAGTTGTACAGCGACAAATTTATTTAACCATATATAATTGAGAGGGGTACTCAAATGAAAAAGAGATTTTGGCTTGGCTTAGCTTTAGCTTCCCTTATGGTTATAACAACAGCTTGTGGCGGAAATGGTGGAAAGACAGCATCCGGTAATAAAGAAGAAACTGGCAGCAGCGGTGCTGAAACCAAAAAGTATAAGGTAGCGATATCACAGGTAGTAGAGCATCCATCACTCGATGCAACAAGACAAGGTTTTCTAGCAGCGTTAAAAGATGCGGGATTAGAGATTGAGCTTGATTACAATAATGCGCAAGGTGACGCCAATAACTTCAAAACGATCGCAGATAAAATCGCATCAAGTGATGCGGATTTGGCACTAGGTATCGCAACGCCGAACACACAGGTTCTTGTTGAATCAGTAAAGGACATACCAGTTGTATTCGCTGCAATAACTGATCCAGTTAAAGCAGGAATTGTTCCAACGCTTAAAGCACCGGGCGGTAATGTTACAGGTGCTGCAGACACTAACCCAGCATCCGTTATTCAAACAATGGACTTTATTGCTAAGGAACTTCCTAACGTAAAAAAAATTGGACTTGTTATTGATGAGTCAGAGGACAATGCAGTTGTTATGAGTGAAATTGCGTTAGAAGCGCTCAAGCCACATGGTATTGAATTGATTAAAGCACCTATTGCGAATGTTTCAGACATCCAACAGGCAGCCCAGTCCCTTGTTGGTCGTGTAGATGCGATTTACATTACATTAGATAACAATGTGGTTTCTGGTGTGGAAGCTATTATTGATGTGGCAAATGAAAATGACATTCCATTTTTCTCTGCTGATCGTGATACAGTTGAGAAAGGGGCATTTGCAACTGTTGGATTTAAATATTATGACCATGGCTATGAAGCAGGACAAATGGCTGTTGAAATTTTGAAAAATGGTAAGAAGCCAGGCGAAATGGATGTAACAGTACCACAAAAACTTGATTACATTTTAAACTTGAAGGCTGCCGATGAACAAGGCATTACAGTAACTGAGGCTATGAAAGCTTATGTTAAAGATGCTGCGAACAATATTATTATTGATTAAGCAATAATCAAGTTAATAACTTTCATTATAAATAGGCGTTGGGTGATCGAGCTGTTGGTTCACCCTTTTGTAATTAAACAAGGAGGCGCACATCATGATGACATCTATGATAGGAGCTGTTGAAAGCGGCCTGTTGTATGCACTTATGGCTCTAGGCGTATATATAACTTTTAGAATTTTAGATTTTCCAGATTTGACGGTAGACGGGAGCTTTACAACAGGTGCTGCAATTGGGACCGTTATGACCATTAATGGAAGCCCTCCTTGGCTTGCAATTATTTATGCTTTTATTGGTGGAGCACTTGCTGGTATGTGTACAGGATTACTTCATACTAAAGGTAAAATTAACGGACTGCTATCGGGTATTATTATGATGATTGCTCTATACTCCATTAATTTAAGAATTCTCGGTAAACCAGTTTTATCACTTCGTGGTTCGGAAAATGCATTTGATGATGCTGATGTTTGGTTGGTAGGAGCTATTCTGGTTATTGTTGTTTTGGTACTTCTAGTACTTTTCCTTAACACTAACTTAGGGTTGAGTCTACGAGCAACAGGTGACAATAGTCGTATGATTCGCAGTTTTGGAGCTAATACCGATAACACAATTATAATGGGAGTCGCATTATCGAATGCTTTAGTAGCATGTTCGGGTGCACTAGTAGCACATTCTTTAAACGCTGCTAATAATGCAATGGGAATTGGAATGATTGTAATTGGATTAGCTTCGGTTATTATAGGCGAAGCTGTCATAGGTTCCAAATCGATACTAAGAGCATTGATTGCTGTTGTAATAGGAGCAATTATTTATAGAATGATTTATGCTCTTGCACTTCGAGTGCCATGGCTTGATTCGCAAGATATGAAGCTGATTAGTGCAGTAATTATTATCAGTGCACTTGTTATACCGAGTGTCCGAAGAGCACTCAAACAGAAGTCGATTGCTAAAAAACGTACAGCTGAAGTATTGTCCTCATTGGGCAAATCAAATACTGGAGGTGTACGGTAATGTTAAGAATTGAAGCCGTATCAAAACTTTTTAATCCAGGTACAGTTGATGAAAAAATTGCGTTAATGAACGCTAAGCTTCACTTGAAACAAGGTGACTTTGTAACTGTTATCGGCAGCAATGGCGCAGGCAAGTCAACGCTTATGAATATTATCTCAGGAGTAATGGCTCCTGATGCAGGGGAAGTATATATTGATAATAAGGATGTAAGCCAAATATCCGAGTATAAAAGAAGTCAATGGATTGGACGAGTGTTCCAAGACCCTATGGCAGGAACTGCTCCGAGAATGACAATCGAAGAAAATCTTGCGATTGCTTATAAACGTGGTAAGACCAGAGGGTTTTCACTTGGAGTAACGAGTCGTACTCGCAAAATATTCCGCGATGAACTTAGTCGACTTGGTATTGGTCTTGAAAATCGCATGGGAGCCAAAGTTGGTATGTTGTCCGGGGGTGAGCGCCAAGCGCTAAGCTTGCTTATGGCAACCTTCACCCGCCCGCAAATTCTTTTGCTCGACGAACATACTGCAGCGCTTGATCCAGCACGTGCGGAGCTAGTAACTTCACTTACGGATAACATCGTTAAAGAACTTAAGTTAACAACATTAATGGTAACGCACAATATGGAGCAAGCTATTCGTTTAGGAAATCGTCTCATTATGATGGATAAGGGTCAAATAATTCTACAAGTTAATGAGGATCGCAAGAAGTATCTAACGGTAGAACGATTACTTGGCGAATTCGAGCAAATCAGCGGCAAAAAGATGGCAGACGATCGTGTTGTATTGGGATAATCAGATCAATGACATTAATCAAATATACAATGACTGAAACAGCGACTTTGTCGCTGTTTCTATTTATATAGAAGAAACACGTAAATATCTGTGAAATATGTGATCAAAGAGGGCAAAGGAATTTGTGAAAAAGCGTATATGCGTATATGTATATTAGCGGGTCATAACAATGCATTAGCTTGTATATGTCCATGTATTAAGTGCAGTAACAAACGGGTTTATAACATAACTAGCTTAGCTAGAACATTCTGGTCTTTGACCTACTTAAGCTAGAAGTTGTATCATATCAAGATGACCAATGTAGTTATAGTGACTCTTAAGCGCATAAATGGAACTAACCATGGGAGTTATTTTAAAATAGGTGACTTTCAGTGTATAGGCGCAGCTAATTTAGAGATTTATCCGAAAATGTTCTGAATTAAGAGCATTACTTTACTTACCTATAATCCTAACTCGATAATATCGAGATTTAAGTTCAATTGTTCGTTTATTGGATTTAACGACCTCGTAAACAACATCCAACATGAAAACTTATCGCAGAAGAAGCATTGGATTGTTAAACATTATGCGGCTAAACTGCAAGTGATTTTTACCAATAGAAAAATTATGAATAGAACTTAAAATTATAGTTGCATTCGCCCGCCTAATTCGTTATAATATTGAATGTTGGTCTGACGTTGCGTTGATGTGAGAGGTTGCCGACACACCCGGCCCCTTTGCCATGGGGCTCGTGAAGGGTTATTCTCACGGAGTATGTCCGATTAAAAAATTGGGCGATAGAAGGAGGGACTTATATGGCAAAGCAAAAGATTCGTATCCGCTTGAAAGCATACGATCACAGAATTCTTGATCAATCCGCAGAGAAAATCGTGGAAACTGCAAAACGTTCCGGTGCAAGTGTATCCGGACCAATTCCGTTGCCAACGGAAAAGCAAATTATCACTGTTCTTCGTGCGGTACACAAGTACAAGGATTCCAGGGAACAATTCGAAATGCGCACTCATAAGCGTTTGATCGATATTGTAAACCCGACGCCACAAACGGTTGATGCGCTTATGCGTCTTGATCTGCCGTCTGGTGTAGATATCGAAATCAAACTGTAATATCGTATATACGATCATAAAGAGGGAATGAGGTGTCAACATGAAAGGTATCTTAGGGAAAAAACTTGGTATGACTCAAGTGTTTACTCCTGAAGGAAACGTAGTTCCAGTAACGGTAATCGAAGCTGGCCCTTGCGTAGTACTACAGAAGAAAGATGTAGAAACTGACGGCTACGAAGCTGTGCAATTCGGTTTCGCTGAGAAGAAAGAAAAGAGATCGAACAAGCCTGAGATCGGCCACGCTAAAAAAGCTGGATCGACTCCTAAGCGCTACGTTCGTGAAATTCGCGGGATTAACCTTAGTGATTATGAAGTTGGCCAGCAAGTTAAAGCTGATTTGTTCACAGAGGGCGAATTCGTTGACGTAACAGGTATTTCCAAAGGTAAAGGCTTTGCCGGCGTTATCAAACGTTGGGGACAAAGCACTGGACCAATGTCTCACGGTTCCCGTTACCACCGTGGACCAGGTTCCATGGGTTCCATTCAAGCTAACCGTGTTCCGAAGGGCAAACGCCTACCAGGACATATGGGTCATGAAACAATCACGATCCAAAGACTTGAAGTTATCCGTGTAGATGCAGAACGTAACGTACTTCTTGTTAAAGGATCCATTCCAGGTCCTAAAAACGGATTCGTTAAAGTAAAACAAACAGTTAAGAACTAATTGCTCTTACAGGAAAGGAGGAACACGAAATGCCTAAAGTAACAGTATTCAACGTGAGCGGTTCGCAAGTTGGCGAACTTGAGCTAGCTGAAAACATATTCGGCATTGAGCCTAACACTCATGTTATGCACAGCATGGTAGTTTTGCAGCAAGCTGCAGAACGCCAAGGAACGCACAAGACAAAAGGTCGCTCCGAAGTACGTGGCGGTGGTCGTAAACCTTGGAAACAAAAAGGTACTGGACGCGCTCGTCAAGGTAGCATTCGCTCCCCGCAATGGGTAGGTGGCGGAACTGTATTTGGTCCAACACCACGCGGATACGGCTTCAAATTGCCTAAGAAAGTTCGTCGTCTTGCAATCAAATCTGCATTGTCTTCAAAAGTTATCGCTAACGAAATCATCGTTCTTGATCAACTGACATTCGCGGCTCCTAAGACGAAAGAATTCGCAAGCATTTTGAACAACCTGAAAGCTGATCGTAAAGCACTAGTAGTTACAGCAAACTATGAGGATAACGTTGCATTGTCTGCACGTAACATTCCTGGTGTGAAATTCGTTGCAGCTGATGGCATCAATGTTCGTGATGTACTTGTCTATGACAAGCTAATCATTACTAAAGAAGCAGTAGAGAAAGTACAGGAGGTGCTTGCGTAATGAAAAATCCACGCGATATTATCAAGCGCCCGGTTATTACGGAACGTACGAGCGATTACATGGCTGTCAAACGTTATGTGTTTGAAGTAGATCTTCGCGCGAACAAAACCGAAATAAAACAAGCTATCGAAGCAATCTTTAACGTTAAAGTAACCGGCGTTAACACAATGCGTGTAGCGGGTAAACCAAAGCGTTATGGTAAACATAGCGGCTACAGACCTGACTGGAAAAAAGCGATCGTTCAATTGAGCGGTGACAGCAAAGAACTTGAGTTCTTTGAAACGTCTGTTTAGAAAAGGAGGGAATACAAGTGCCAATCAAAAAGTACAAACCGACATCTCCTGCACGTCGTAACATGTCCGTATCTACTTTCGAGGAGATTACGACAAGTACACCGGAGAAATCGTTGCTAGCACCTCTTTTCAAAAGAGCAGGCCGCAACAACCAAGGTAAAATTACAGTTCGTCACCACGGTGGTGGACATAAACGTAAATATCGTATTATTGACTTCAAAC
Organism: Paenibacillus sp. L3-i20; assembly: GCF_022180385.2. Lineage (GTDB taxonomy): Bacteria > Bacillota > Bacilli > Paenibacillales > Paenibacillaceae > Pristimantibacillus. The sequence goes on along the minus strand of NZ_BQME02000001.1, from coordinate 1,180,929 downwards.
GTAATAAAGACGGCATTGTGGGTAACGTTGCGACGATCGAATACGATCCGAACCGTACATCCAACATCGCTTTGATCCATTACGTTGATGGTGCGAAAGCTTACATTATCGCTCCTAAAGGCCTTAAAGTAGGCGATAAAATCACTTCAGGTATTGGCTCAGATATCAAAATCGGTAATGCGTTGCCGCTTGCGAATATTCCTGTCGGTACAATTATCCACAACATCGAGTTGAAACCAGGTAAAGGCGGCCAATTGGTTCGCGCAGCTGGTACAGAAGCTCAATTGTTGGGTAAAGAAGCAGATTATGTATCGGTTCGCTTGAATTCTGGTGAAGTTCGCCGCATTCTAAGCACTTGCCGCGCAACTATCGGTTCTGTTGGTAACGAAGATCACGAACTAGTGAAAATCGGTAAAGCCGGCCGTAACCGTTGGCTTGGTAAGCGTCCAACTGTTCGTGGTGTAGTAATGAACCCTAACGATCACCCACACGGTGGTGGTGAAGGTCGTGCTCCAATCGGACGTAAGTCGCCATTGTCTCCTTGGGGCAAACCGACTCTCGGCTACAAAACACGCAAGAAAAAGAAAGCATCAAGCCAATACATTATTCGTCGTCGCACGAAGTAATAGTTGCTTGATACAATCCGCGTGATGAATGCATCGCGCCAGCGCTTACGTGAAGGGAGGAACACACATGGGTCGCAGTTTGAAGAAAGGTCCGTTTATTGACGGATACTTGCTTAAAAAAGTCGAGGTTCTTAACGAATCCGAGAAAAAAGTAGTAATTAAGACTTGGTCCCGTCGCTCGACCATTTTCCCACAATTCATTGGTCACACGTTTGCTGTCTATGATGGACGTAAACACGTGCCTGTATATGTGACTGAGGATATGGTTGGACACAAGCTCGGCGAGTTTGCGCCGACACGTACGTACAAAGGCCATGCTAACGATGACAAAAAAACGGGCAGACGTTAATTTGCCCTTTATCATTTCTTAAAGAACGAGAGGAGGTTCCCACATGTCAGAAGCTAAAGCGCACGTAAGATTTGTACGTATCGCTCCTCGTAAAGCTCAGCTAGTTGCGGATTTGATTCGCGGCAAGAAAGTTGGCGAAGCGATTGCAATTTTGCGTCATACGCCTAAGTCTGCTTCCCCAATCTTGGAGAAGCTGCTCAACTCTGCAATTGCAAATGCTGAGCATAACTACCAGCTTGACGTAACTAAATTGGTTGTTTCGCAAGTATTTGCGAACCAAGGACCAACAATGAAACGTTTCCGTCCACGTGCAATGGGACGTGCAAGCCGGATCAATAAAAGAACCAGCCACATCACCTTGGTGGTATCTGAGAAATAAGGAGGGATAACGTGTGGGTCAAAAGGTAAATCCAGTCGGTCTTCGTGTCGGGATCATCCGTGATTGGGAATCCAAATGGTACGCTGGCAAAGACTTTGGTGATCTTCTAATCGAAGACGTTAAAATACGTGAGTACTTGAAGACAAAGCTGAAAGATGCAGCAGTTTCCCATATCGAAATCGAACGCGCAGCTAACCGCGTGAACGTAACGATTCAAACCGCTAAACCAGGTATGGTAATTGGTAAAGGCGGATCTGAAGTGGAAAACTTGCGTACAGCAATCGGCAAAATTTCCAAAGGCAAAAAAGTTCACATCAACATCTCTGAAATTAAACAAGCCGATCTAGACGCTATCTTGGTAGCTGAAAGCATCGCACAACAATTAGAGCGTCGTGTATCTTTCCGCCGTGCATTGAAACAAGCGATTCAACGCTCGATGCGCGCTGGTGCTAAAGGGATCAAAACCGCTGTTAGCGGTCGTCTCGGTGGCGCGGAAATCGCACGTTCGGAAGGCTACAGCGAGGGAACAGTACCTCTTCATACACTGCGCGCTGATATTGACTACGGCACAGCTGAGGCACATACAACTTACGGCCGCATTGGCGTAAAAGTATGGATCTATCGTGGCGAAGTCCTTCCGACGAAGAAGAAAGCTCCCCAGGAAGGAGGCAACTAATCATGTTGGTACCTAAACGTGTTAAACACCGTAAGCAAATGCGGGGTAATATGAAAGGTCGCGCTAAAGGCGGCACTGAAGTAGTTTTCGGCGAATATGGCCTACAAGCACTTGAGCCTTCATGGATTACGAACCGTCAAATCGAAGCGGCTCGTATTGCAATGACTCGTTACATTAAACGTGGTGGTAAAGTCTGGATCAAGATCTTCCCAGATAAGCCGATAACTCAAAAGCCTCTAGAGGTTCGTATGGGTAGCGGTAAAGGTAACGTTGAGAAATGGGTAGCTGTAGTTAAACCAGGTAAGATCATGTTTGAACTTGCTGGTGTACCTGAAGATGTGGCTCGCGAAGCAATGCGCCTTGCAGCACACAAACTGCCTATTAAAACGAAGTTCGTGAAACGCGAAGAAGTGGGTGGTGAAGCAAATGAAGGCTAGTGAATTTCGTAACCAAACCTCTGCTGAGTTAGAACAACAGATCGCTGGTTTCAAAGAAGAGCTGTTCAACCTTCGTTTCCAATTGGCTACTGGTCAATTAGACAACCCGACTCGGATTCGTGACGTACGTAAGGAAATAGCTCGCGCTAAAACCGTTTTGCGTGAAAGAGAACTCGGTATCAGCAGCTAATTAATTCCCTTACTGAAAAAGTATGATCACGGATGAAGGAGAGGAGGAAGAACATGAGCGAACGCAATGCCCGCAAAGTTCAAATCGGCAAAGTCGTAAGCGACAAAATGGACAAAACAATCGTGGTGGCTGTAGAAACCTACAAAAAACATGATTTGTACCATAAACGCATTAAATATACGAAGAAATATAAAGCGCACGATGAAAACAACGAAGCGAAAATTGGCGACATCGTGAAAGTTATGGAAACTCGTCCATTGTCCAAAGACAAACGTTTCAGACTGATCGAGATTGTTGAAGTTGCTGTTGTTCTTTAAAGAGCGTTATTGATACCCTAGTTTTTCCGAAAGGAGGACGTTGAAATGATTCAACCATTTTCGCGATTGAAAACTGCTGATAACTCTGGTGCTAAGGAACTAATGTGTATCCGTGTACTAGGTGGCACAGGACGCCGCGTAGGTCATATCGGCGATCTAATCGTTTGTTCAGTCAAACAAGCAACACCAGGCGGCGTTGTCAAAAAGGGTGACGTTGTTAAAGCGGTTATCGTTCGTACTAAACGTTCGGTTCGTCGTAAAGACGGTTCTTACATCGCATTTGATGAAAATGCAGCTGTAATTGTTAAAGAAGATAAGAGCCCGCGCGGCACACGTATCTTTGGACCAGTTGCTCGTGAGCTTCGTGATAAAGATTTCATGAAAATCGTATCCCTAGCACCAGAAGTAATCTAATTAACTAACAAGATAAAGCCTGAAAGCTTAAGCGAGCAGGAGGTGTAACAAATGCCAAGGCTTAAAAAAGTATTGGAATCCCATAACAACAAGCTACATGTTAAAAAAGACGATACGGTTATCGTAATTACCGGTAAAGACAAAGGTAAGAAGGGCCGCATCATCACTGCATTCCCGCGTGAGAATCGCGTTCTTGTAGAAGGTGTAAACATGGTGAAGAAGCATACGCGTCCTTCCCAAGCTAACCCACAAGGCGGAATCATCGAGCAGGAAGCTCCAATTCATGTATCAAATGTAATGCATGCTGATCCGAAGAGCGGAAAAGTAACTCGCATTGGGTACAAAACGTTGGAAAACGGCAAAAAAGTTCGGATCGCAAAACGTTCCGGAGAAGTGATTGACTAATCGTTATGGTAGGAAAGGAGGTCCATGATCAATGACAGCAAGATTGAAAGGTAGATTTCTTAACGAAATCACTCCTGCTCTCATGCAGAAGTTTAACTATACTTCAGTAATGCAAGTGCCGAAAATTGAGAAGGTTGTTATCAACATGGGTGTTGGCGAAGCAGTTTCCAACTCCAAAATTCTTGATGTAGCGGTTGAAGAACTTCGCATTATTTCTGGTCAAAAGCCAGTTGTTACTCGTGCTAAGAAGTCCATCGCTGGATTTAAGCTTCGTGAGGACATGCCGATCGGGGTTAAGGTTACACTACGCGGTGAGCGTATGTATCACTTCCTTGACAAATTGTTCAACATCTCGCTTCCACGTGTACGTGACTTCCGCGGTGTATCGACAAAAGCATTCGACGGTCGCGGAAACTATACGCTCGGACTGAAAGAGCAATTGATCTTCCCAGAGATCGAGTACGATAAAGTTGATAAAGTTCGCGGTATGGACATCGTCATCGTCACGACGGCAAAAACGGACGAAGAATCTCGTGAACTGCTTACCCAAATGGGCATGCCGTTTGCGAAGTAATCCACTTGTAGGAGGTGTAATACCCAGTGGCAAAAACTTCGATGATAGTGAAGCAACAACGCACACCGAAATTCAAAGTGCGCGCTTATACGCGCTGTGAGCGTTGCGGCCGTCCGCACTCTGTTTTGCAAAAGTTTAAAGTTTGTCGGATTTGTTTCCGCGAGTTAGCACACGCAGGCCAGATTCCTGGCGTTAAAAAAGCAAGCTGGTAATCAAGCCTAGTTCGGGAAGGAGGTTCACATAAATGGTTATGTCTGATCCGATTGCAGATATGCTGACACGTATTCGTAATGCGAATGTCGTTCGTCACGAGACCGTGGAAATGCCCGCTTCGAAAGTGAAGAAGCAAATTGCTGAAATTTTGAAGCGCGAGGGATTCATCCGCGACGCTGAATATATCGAAGATAACAAACAAGGGATCATCCGTATTTTCTTGAAATACGGCCCTAGCCAAGAGCGCGTTATCACTGGTTTGAAGCGTATCTCCAAACCAGGCCTGCGCGTTTACACGCAATCAACTGAAATTCCGCGTGTACTTGGTGGACTAGGAATAGCGATTATTTCCACGTCCAAAGGCATTATGACAGACAAAGAAGCGCGTCAGGTTAAATCCGGCGGCGAAGTTGTCTGCTACGTATGGTAAGAAATAAGTCACAAAGACAGGAGGTGTAACAATGTCCCGTATTGGTCGTAAACCAATCCAAGTGCCTAACGGCGTTTCCATCAACTTGGAAAACACAATCATTACAGTAAAAGGACCTAAAGGCACGCTTTCCCGTGAAATTCACAAAGAAATGCTAGTGAAAGTAGCGGAAACAGAAATCGTTGTTGAACGTCCTTCCGATAATAAATTGCATCGTTCCTTGCACGGAACAACTCGCAGTATCATTGCAAACATGGTTACTGGCGTTACTGATGGCTTCACAAGAAATTTGGAGCTAGTAGGCGTAGGTTACCGTGCAAGCAAATCCGGCGACAAAATCGTTCTAAACGTTGGTTACTCTCATCCGGTTGAAATTGCTCCTGAGAGCAATATCGAGTTTGAAGTTCCAGCTAACACGAAGATTACTGTTCGCGGTATTGATAAAGAGCGTGTAGGCGCAGTTGCTGCTCAAATCCGTTCTGTACGTGAGCCTGAGCCGTATAAAGGTAAAGGTATTAAGTACGAAGGCGAGCGCATCATTCGCAAAGAAGGTAAAGCTGGTAAGAAAAAATAAGCAGCCAGACGGCTCGCTTAAGATAGCGTCTTAAGGCATACGGAAAGGAGTGAACCTTGCATGATTACGAAAGGCGACAAAAACAAGGCTCGTCTGAAAAGACACCTTCGTGTTCGTAAAAAAATTAACGGCACAGCAGCACGTCCGCGTCTGTCTGTATTCCGTTCCTCCAAGCATATGTACGCACAATTGATCGACGATGTAGCAGGAGTGACAATAGTATCAGCATCCACACAGGATAAAGAACTAGTTGAAGCAATCGGCAACGGCGGTAACGTTGAAGCTGCTGCGAAAGTCGGCGAATTGATCGCGAAACGCGCTCAAGCACATGGCGTAACTGAGGTCGTATTCGACCGTGGCGGTTACTTGTATCACGGCAGAATTCAAGCGCTGGCAACAGCAGCTCGCGAAGCAGGCTTGAATTTCTAATAATCAATAAGGAGGTTAATCGACTTGCGTGTAGATCCTAATACGTTAGATCTGACTGAAAAAGTTGTTCATATCAATCGCGTAGCAAAAGTTGTTAAAGGCGGACGCCGTTTCAGCTTTAGTGCGCTTGTAGTTGTCGGAGACGGCAAAGGCTACGTAGGCGCAGGGATTGGTAAAGCAGGCGAAGTACCTGATGCGATTCGCAAAGGTATTGAAGATGCTAAGAAAAACCTAATCCTTGTTCCTCTTGTAGGAACTACAATTCCACATCTTGTGCTTGGACATTTTGGCGCAGGAGAAGTTCTTCTGAAGCCAGCTTCCGAAGGTACTGGTGTTATCGCAGGCGGTCCAGTTCGTGCAGTTCTTGAACTGGCTGGCGTAGGCGACATTTTAACGAAATCTCTTGGATCTTCGAATTCCTTGAACATGGTAAACGCAACGCTTGAAGGTCTTTCCCGTCTTAAGCGTGCTGAAGATGTTGCCAAGCTTCGTGGAAAAACTGTCGAAGAGCTGTTGGGTTAAGGAGGCACTACGATGGCAAAATTGCAAATCACCCTCGTTCGCAGTTTGATTGGCCGCAACGAGAAACAACGTGCAACGGTTGAATCGCTCGGCCTTCGCAAAATTCGTCAATCGGTTGTTCTTAACGACAATCCGGCTATTCGCGGCATGGTTAACCATGTCAGCCACTTGGTCAAAGTTGAAGAAGTGTAATAAATAGCGTGATTTTTTACGAAATCTATAAGGAGGTGCACGAACGATGAAATTGCATGAGTTAGCACCAGCACCAGGGTCCTCTAGCGCTCCTAAGCGTAAAGGCCGCGGTATCGGCTCCGGCAACGGTAAAACTGCCGGCAGAGGTCATAAAGGTCAAAACGCTCGTTCCGGTGGCGGCGTTCGTCCTGGCTTCGAGGGTGGACAAAATCCCCTTTATCGTCGAGTTCCAAAACGTGGTTTTAACAACCGTTTCCGTACCGAATATGCGATTGTAAACATTGAAGAACTTAACAGCTTTGCAGCAGGTACAGAAGTTACACCAGCGGTTCTTCTTGAACAAGGAATTGTAAAAAATCCTTTGGCAGGAATCAAGATCTTGGGTAATGGTGAATTGAATGTAGGAATCACTGTAAAAGCTACTAAGTTCTCTCAATCTGCGGTAGAGAAAATCCAGGCTGCCGGCGGTAAAACCGAGGTGATCTAATTGTTCGCAACCGTGTCCAACATATGGAAAGTGGCGGATCTGCGTTCAAGGATCCTGTTCACACTTTTCATTCTATTAATTTATCGTATCGGATCTTTTATTCCGGTACCAGGTGTTAACAAAGAAGTGTTCAAGAATACAGATGCGGCCGGAGCTGATTTGTTCGGTCTGCTTAACACGTTTTCTGGCGGAGCGCTCTTCCAATTTTCCATTTTAGCTATCGGAATTACGCCTTACATTACAGCTTCCATTATTGTGCAGTTGTTGTCTATGGACGTTATTCCGAAGTTTGCTGAGTGGGCTAAGGAAGGCGAAAACGGTAAGAAAAAGTTAGCGCAGATTACACGTTACGGTACTGTTATTCTTGGTCTGGTACAAGGTTTCGCTACAGCGATTGGGTTTAACCGCTCATTCGGTCTTGAAATGATTCCTGGTGCTACCTTCGTAGATTACTTGGTAATAGCTATTATCTTGACTGCAGGTACTGCGTTCTTGATGTGGCTCGGTGAACAAATTACTGAAAGAGGTATCGGTAACGGTATTTCTATCTTGATCTTTGCTGCGATTGTTGCTGGTATTCCTGGTCACATTCGTACAATTTACCAACACCTATTCGTAGATGCTGGAGATCAATTGTTCTTGAACATTGCCAAATTTGCTCTAATCGTAATTGCGATTATCGCAATTATCGTTGGTGTTATCTTTATTCAGCAAGGTATTCGTAAAATTCCAGTACAATACGCTAAGCGTGTTGTAGGACGCAAAATGTATGGCGGTCAATCAACTCACATTCCGATGAAGGTTAATGGCGCAGGGGTAATCCCGGTCATCTTCGCGGTTTCCCTGATTTTGTTCCCAATTACGATTGCGAACTTCTGGTCTACAAAGCCTTGGGCAATCTGGATTGCTGACAATATGAACTATGACAAACCACTCGGTATGGTATTGTACGTATTGTTAATTATCGGATTTACTTTCTTCTACACATTCGTGCAAATTAATCCTGTTCAAATGGCAGATCAGATGAAGAAAAATGGCGGGTACATTCCTGGCATTCGTCCTGGTAAACCGACATCATCTTACCTAACTCGCGTTTTGTCGCGGATTACGTTGACTGGTGCGATTTTCTTGGCGGCAATCTCTGTTCTTCCAGTAGCTTTCGGAGCATTGGCTGGATTACCGCGCTCAGTACAGCTTGGTGGAACTTCGCTTCTCATCGTTATCGGTGTTGCGCTTGATACGATGAAACAGATCGAGAGCCAGTTGATCAAACGCCATTACAAAGGGTTTATCAATAAATAACTTTAGGTTCGAATGCGGGCTGCCGCGCCTAGCGCAATTCGAGAGGTGCGGAGCCCGAACGGGCCTATTGTGTTTAAAGTGAGGAACGCGGTAATGAACATTTTATTCATGGGCCCTCCGGGAGCCGGCAAAGGTACACAAGCTGAGCGGATCGTAGATGAATTCGACATTCCGCATATTTCGACAGGCGATGCATTCCGTCTTGCTAGTAAGCAAGGAACGGCGCTTGGTTTGAAAGCTAAGGAATATGTAGATCAAGGTCTACTTGTTCCGGATGAAATTACAAATGGAATCGTTAAAGCGCGTCTTGCACTTGACGATTGCAAAAAAGGTTTTTTGCTTGATGGTTTCCCCCGCACATTGCAACAAGCTGAAGCGCTTGATGTGATGTTGACGGAACTGGGCCACAGCATTGACCACGTTGTAGATTTGAAGATTGACCGTGGATTGTTGCTTGCCCGTTTAACTGGCAGACGCATCTGCAAAACTTGCGGTTCATCTTACCATGTAATATTCAACCCATCTAAAGTCGAAGGAATCTGCGACAAAGATGGTGGAGAATTGTATCAACGTCCAGATGATACAGCTGAGAAGGTTGGTACACGTTTGGATGAGTATTCATCCAAAACTGCGCCGCTTCTTGATTATTACAGCAGTAAGGGTCTCCTGCGCGAAGTCGATGGCGAGAAGGATATCGATGTCGTTACATCCGATATTGTTTCCTGCTTGAAAGGTACATTGTAATGATTATATGCAAATCCGAAATGGAACTGCGATATATGAGGGAAGCCGGACGCATCGTTGCGGAAACGCATCGTTTAATGGCTGCTGCGGTTAAACCAGGCATCACTACTGGTGAGCTTGATGCAATTGCAGAAAAGTACATTAGAAGCCAAGGCGCTACACCATCCTTTAAAGGTTACAATGGATTTCCTTCCAGCATATGCGCTTCTGTAAATGACGAGCTGGTACACGGCTTCCCTGGATCTCGCAAGTTGAACGAAGGCGATATTATTAGTATTGATATCGGTGCGCAGTACGAAGGCTATCACGGTGATTCTGCTTGGACCTACGGGGTTGGAACAGTTACACCTGAAGTTCAAAGACTGCTTAATGTGACGGAAGAATCGCTTTATGCGGGACTTGCGCTCATTAAACCAGATGTTAGACTCTATACGATATCGCACGCCATACAGAAGGTAATTGAAGCAGCAGGCTTCTCAGTTGTTCGGGAATACGTAGGGCACGGAATCGGCGCGGAGCTTCATGAAGAGCCGCAAATACCGAACTATGGCATCCCGGATCGAGGACCGCGGCTAAAGCCGGGTATGGTGCTTGCAATCGAGCCAATGGTCAATATCGGTGAACGATATGTTCGCACGCTCGAAGACAATTGGACAGTCGTAACGCAAGACAGCACATGGTGCGCTCACTTTGAGCACACAGTAGCTGTAACGGAGGACGGCTTTGAAATATTGACCATTTTGCCGCAGCAGACTGAAGCTTGATGATGGATGCGCGTCCCCAGATTGGTCAGTTCGTCAAAGAGCTTCGAGGTAGAAATGAAGATAGCTTGGCAGTCGTTATTGCCATCATCGACGACAGATTCGTTATGATAGCAGACGGTAATAAGCGTAAATTCGATTCGCCGAAGAAAAAGAACGTTCTGCACCTTAAGTTACAACCTGCCATTAGTCAAGAGGTAAGAAACAGCTTGCTAGAAACAGGCAGGGTGACCAATACCAAGTTACGTTATGTGATTCAGAAGTTTGCGCATGCGAAAGGAGAATGACGGTTGGCTAAGGAAGACGTCATTGAGGTCGAAGGTACGGTCGTAGAACCGTTGCCAAATGCCATGTTCAAGGTGGAGCTGGAGAACGGTCATCAGATTCTCGCACACGTTTCCGGTAAACTCAGAATGCATTTTATTCGCATTTTGACAGGAGACAAAGTGGTAATACAGTTATCGCCTTACGATTTATCAAGAGGGCGCATCACCTATCGTAAGTAGGCCGCTTTAGGCTTACTACGAAAGATTCGGGAGGTAATCACAATGAAGGTAAGACCTTCGGTTAAGCCGATCTGCGAGAAATGCAAAGTCATTCGTCGCAAAGGCAACGTTATGGTGATTTGTGAAAATCCGAAACACAAACAAAAACAAGGATAGAAGGAGGAGAATATAGCCCATGGCACGTATAGCTGGTGTAGATATTCCGCGCGACAAGCGCGTTGAAATCGCCCTGACGTATATTTTCGGTATCGGTAAAGTTACATCACAGAAAATAATTGCTACTTCTGAAGTTAATCCGGACACTCGTGTTCGCGATCTTACTGAAGATGAGCTGGCTCGTTTGCGCGAAGCCATCGACAAAAGCGTTAAAGTGGAAGGCGACCTACGTCGTGAAATTTCACTTAACATTAAACGTCTAACTGAGATCGGCTGCTACCGTGGTCTTCGTCACCGTCGCGGTCTTCCTGTTCGCGGTCAACGTACGAAAACAAATGCGCGTACACGCAAAGGTCCTCGTCGGACTGTAGCTAACAAGAAGAAATAAGAAGGGAGGATAATGGACAATGGCTAAACCAAAAAAAGTCGTTCGCACGAAACGTCGCGATCGGAAAAATATTGACACTGGCGTTGCACACATTCGTTCAACGTTCAACAATACGATCGTTACTATTACAGATCCACACGGTAATGCAATCTCTTGGGCAAGCTCAGGTAACCTTGGATTTAAAGGTTCCCGTAAAAGCACGCCGTTCGCAGCTCAAATGGCTGCTGAATCCGCAGCAAAAGCTGCAATGGAGCATGGTATGAGAGTGGTTGAAGTAATGGTTAAAGGACCAGGCGCTGGCCGTGAAGCTGCGATTCGTTCGCTTCAAGCTGCTGGATTGGAAGTTAACCTCATTAAGGATGTAACCCCAGTTCCGCATAACGGATGCCGTCCGCCGAAACGTCGTCGCGTATAGTTGATTCCACGGTGGTATCAAATGACAACAACTTGTGAATAATGGTTGTGAAGGTTTGGCATACTACGAGGTTTGACATAATAAACGACTAGGTAACGGAGCGACGTTTGAAGGAGGGTACTATTAGTGATTGAGATCGAAAAGCCGAAAATCGAAACCGTAGAACTGAATAATGAGGGAACCTACGGACGTTTCGTGGTCGAACCGCTGGAACGCGGATACGGCACGACGCTTGGAAATTCGCTTCGCCGAATTCTGTTGTCGTCTTTGCCTGGTGCAGCTGTAACGTCGGTGCAAATCGACGGAGTACTGCACGAATTTTCAACGGTTCCAGGAGTGATTGAAGATGTAACGGAAATCATCCTGAACCTGAAAGGCCTCTCGTTAAAGATCCACTCCGACGAAGAGAAGGTGCTGGAGATCGACGCGGACGGCGAAGGCAACGTAACAGCTGGCGATATTCGAGCTGATAGCGATGTTGAGATTTTAAGCCCTGATCTTCACATTGCGACCTTGGCCTCCGGAGCGCGACTCCATATGCGGATTTTTGCTAATCGGGGACGCGGTTACGTGCAAGCGGACCGGAACAAGAGCGACGATCAACCGATTGGTGTTATTCCTGTCGATTCGATCTACACGCCGATTACTCGCGTTAACTATAGCGTAGAAAACACTCGCGTCGGTCAAGTAACTAACTACGATAAGCTGACGCTTGAAGTTTGGACGGATGGCAGCATCCGCCCTGAAGAGGCTGTAAGCCTTGGCGCTAAAATTTTAACCGAGCACTTGGACTTGTTCGTTGGATTAACGGATGAAGCCAAAGACGCGGAGATCATGGTTGAGAAGGAAGAGGACAAAAAAGAGAAAGTTCTAGAGATGACGATCGAGGAACTTGATCTTTCCGTACGTTCATATAACTGCTTGAAACGCGCTGGTATTAACACCGTTCAAGAGCTAATTACGAAATCCGAAGAGGATATGATGAAGGTCCGTAACTTGGGTCGTAAATCCCTCGAGGAAGTTCAAGAGAAGCTTGAAGAACTTGGTCTTGGGCTACGCATGGAAGAGTAGTAAAACAGCAAGTATAGACAAACGAGCAAGGGAGGGGAAAACAAAATGGCATATCAAAAATTGGGACGTGACGCTAGTGCGCGGAAAGCATTGTTCCGTGACCTCGTTACTGATCTATTCCTGTATGAGCGTATCCAAACGACTGAAGCTAAAGCGAAAGAAGTTCGTTCAATCGCTGAAAAGCTGATCACTAAAGCTAAAAAAGGTGATCTTCATGCTCGTCGTCAAGTAGCAGCTTTTGTACGTCGTGAAACCGTTGACGGTGAAAAAGACGCAATCCAAAAGCTGTTCTCCGAGCTAGCTCCTCGTTATGCGGAGCGTGCTGGTGGCTACACGCGTATTCTTAAGCTAGGACCTCGTCGCGGCGATGCTGCGCCTATGGTTTACCTAGAACTAGTTGACCGCGGTTAGTACAAAAGGTAAACGGCTGTCGCCGTTTTATAACGGCACAAGCTCGTTTCACGCTGAAATATAAGATAAAGATAAGGTGCACCTTATCTTTTCTTGTGTTTTGAGGAAGGGTGACCCTTGTGGCCACCTTTTTTTATTTGGATAGCGCTTAAAGGAAAGATAAAGGGTGATGAGATGCGTAACATCTGTGTGAAAGTAAGCTATGATGGTTCTGAATTTAATGGCTTTCAATCACAGCCGTTTGGGAGAACCGTTCAGGATGAGCTTGAGAAAGCAATCCATCGTTTGAGCGGTGAGACGATAACAATTATCGGATCGGGGCGGACGGATGCCGGCGTGCATGCGTTAGGACAGGTGTTCAATTTTCATACAAATTCGTCGATTCCTACAGAACGATGGGCCATTGCACTTAATACGAGGCTTCCAAAAGACATTGTTATTTTAGAAGCTTGGGATGTGTCTTTGGATTTTCATTCTAGACGCTCTGCAAAACGTAAAACCTATCGCTATACAATCGATACGGGGAAATTTCCGAATGTATTCGGTCGATCGTATCGATTACATCATCCTATGAAGTTAGACCTAGATGCGATGGATGAAGGGCTTTCTTATTTGGTAGGTACTCATGATTTTACTTCCTATACGTCCATACATTCGACGAAGCCGCATCATATCCGGACGATCTACGAGGCTTACTTCATACGGGAGGACCAAACGATCCATATGGTCGTGACGGGGAACGGATTTCTGTATAACATGGTACGCGTCATTATGGGGACATTGCTATGGGTAGGTCAAGGCAAGCTGAAGCCGGAAGACATGAAGCGTATATTGGAAGGTAAAACACGATCACTTGCTGGTCCTACAGCTTTGGCGCACGGGCTCATGCTCATGGATGTTGAGTACGGTGATGAGCAATAAAGAAAATAGGCTATCCACTAGTCATGAAAATGACCAATGGATAGCTTATTTTTACTTTTACTTTAAAGTGAAATTTCCTGATGAAGTACGTACGATAAGTTCTGTCTCTCCCGTTCCAAAAGCCCCTTTTATTACATCACGGTCATTGCTTTTAGTTTCATATGAGAAATTGCTTATTTTGATATTTCCTTGACCAGATCCACCGCTATAGTCGACTGCTAATGATGTCGGCTCGTTATAAACATCTATTGTTACATTTCCACTAGTCGATTTGAGATCCGTATCATGAAGCAGGTCTTCGCCTTTAATTGTAATGTTGCCGGAGCTTGATTTCGCCTTAATTTCGGAGAGTCCTTCAATTGCCTTAATGTTTCCGCTAACCGTATTGATATCAATTTGTTTAGCCTCGTATTCCTCAACAGTGATATTGCCGCTAGATGTTTTTAGTTCAACATCATCACTTGATGCTTCAGAAAGTTTAATATTACCGCTTGTCGATTTAAGACTTATAGCTTGCCCTTCGACTTCTTTAGCTTGGATATTGCCGGAACTTGTTTTGAGCGAAAGTTTTGTCGATAACACTTGCTGAACGGATATATTGCCACTGTTCGTGTACACAGTAAACTCTTCCCATTGCTTTTCTGGAAGTTCAATTGTTAATTTCACTGTTGACCAAGTGAACCAATTCCAACCATCACCTGATTTTGTTTTAATACGTAAAGTGTCACCATCTTTACGACCCTCTAGCTTATATTCGTTAAACACATTTTTACTGACTGATCCTGTCATGCGTACAATAGCTTGAGAGGAGCTGCCTGGTATGATATCTATATTCATACTGCTGTCATCAATCGATAGATGTTTTAAGTCGTTAATATCATATTTTTCTTCCACTGATATTTCTTTAGTAACCATCTTAAATAGCTTTTTGAATGGGGAACCCTCCCCAGGACTCAAAACATAAAACAAAGCAACTACTCCAATGACAACTAATAATAAACCGAAAAATCGTGATAATTTCACGTAGCCCATCTCCTACTCCCTTATGTTGGTCTTTATTTATGCTAAAGACATCTTATCGAATCGTTACACGGACATCCTTACTATATTTATATTGTACGAATTAATTTCAGTTGATAAAACGTTCTAGTGATGGAGATTTAACTAAGCCTTTAGGTGGATATTAAAGAGGTTATTTCATAAATATATCTCCTGAACCTGAGTATACATTAAGTTTAATCTCTCCTGTACCAAAAGTGCCTCTCAAATCTTCATCACGAGATGAGCTGTTCTTGTAAGTAAATCCATCTTTATGCATAGTAGTATCGCCAGACGCTGTATTAAAATCGACTGCAAGCGAAGTTGGTGTATTGTCTAATTGTATGAATATATCGCCGCTTCCAGTTTCAAGCGTTGTATCATTTAACAAATCCTTTGCGTGAACGAAAATGTCACCAGAGCCCGTAGAACCAATTAGTTCACCGACGCCGTTGAAAAATGATGCATCGCCGCTGTCGACTTTGAAGTCTATTTTTTCTGCTTCGTATTCTTTAACATGAATATCACCGCTATGGACATTAACTGTTAACGCTGTTAACACTGAGAAATTATCCGTCATAATATCGCCGGAGTTGGCTTGAAGATCTGCATGATCGAATGAAAGCTTATCAACTTTAATGTCTCCGCTATTAACCTCTACAGCAAGTTCATTCCATTGCTTTTCAGGAAGTTCTACCGTGAGCGTAACATTTGACCAGCCCCATCCCAAAGAGTTTTTGCGTTCACCATCAAGTGAAATTTCCAACGTGTCGCCTTTCGACATTGCGTTTAACTGCAAGCTTTCAATGAACGTTTTAGTTGCGCGGCCTTGCACAGTAATAACAGCTTCTTCACTGTTTCCCTTGATGACATGTACATCAATGCTTCCAGTATTAATATCAACATTTTTGATCTCACTGACATCAACGGTTTGCCCATCATTGATTTCTTTGGACAAGAACGAAGTAATACCAATTAGCGGTGACTTGTCGTTATTAAAGAAAACAGCTAGCAATCCGACTATCCCAAATATGACGAGAAATGTTCCTAGGGCGGATCTTTTTTTCATATGATCTTTTTCTCCTATTCTAGTATTCGCATAGACACCAGAGAATGCTCAATGCGCTTAATGTATAGATTGATATTACCAGTTGTTAGGATATGTAGGAACAGACTAATGATGTACAGCATCCCACGACTTAAGTCTAGGATACGATTTGAGCTGGTATTTGCTGATAAGGCTATGAAAAAGTTCCTTTTTATGAGGATGCGATTAACTTCATTGTAGAAGTGGGAAAAAGTACTGCTTCAAAGTAAATAAGAAATAGAAATATGACTTGCATATGGGCACTAAATATAGTAGTATATAACTTGTGCTTTCTTAGTGGCTCTCCCACAGCCCCGACTAAGAATGGCCGCCAAAAAGTAAAGTACTATAATGAATAACAAACCAACGTTTACGTTGTTATAAAAACGATTAATGTAAGAAATTAAGGAGGATCATCCATGCGTACCACCTATATGGCTAAGCCAAATGAAGTTGAGCGTAAATGGTTCGTCATTGATGCGGAAGGCAAAACGCTCGGTCGTCTGGCTAGCGAAGCTGCAAGCCTGATCCGTGGCAAACACAAACCGCAATTTACGCCTCACGTTGATACTGGCGATTTCGTTGTCGTAATCAACGCTGAAAAAATTGTTTTGACAGGCAAAAAGATGTCAGACAAAATGTACTACCGTCACTCAATGTACACTGGTGGCTTGAAAGTCACTCCAGCACAAGAGATGATCAAAAACAAACCAGAGCGCGTAATCGAACTGGCTGTTCACGGCATGTTGCCGAAAAATCGTCTTGGTAACAAGATGAAGCTTAAACTTAAAGTATACGCAGGTGCGGAACATCCACATCAAGCACAAAACCCTGAAGTCTACGAGCTTCGCGGGTAATAAAGAGGAGGACACGTTTCATGGCTCAAGTGCAATACTATGGAACCGGTCGTCGTAAACACTCTGTTGCACGTGTACGTCTTGTGCCGGGTGAAGGACGAATCATTGTTAATAAACGCGATCTGAATGAATATTTCGGCTTGGAAACTCTAAAGCTGATTGTAAAACAACCGCTTGTGTTGACTGACACATTGTCGAAATACGATGTGCTAGTTATTGCTAATGGCGGCGGAATGTCCGGCCAAGCTGGCGCAATCCGTCACGGTATCTCCCGTGCGCTGCTTAAAGCAGACCCTGAGTTCCGTCCAGCATTGAAGCGCGCAGGTTTCCTAACTCGTGATCCGCGTATGAAAGAGCGTAAAAAATACGGTCTTAAAGCAGCACGTCGCGCTCCACAGTTCTCAAAACGTTAATATTCTTTTACGAAAGAGTCTTTGGCCTTTATTGGTCAAGGGCTCTTTTTTTTGTTTTTGACCGGGTAATCTTTATTTTTTTTTGGAATAAAGTGCTACAAAATGTAAACTAATTATTGAACTTAACGATTGGAAGGCGTATAATCGATTATACATACTACTTTACTTGGAATTAAAAACGGAGGTCGTGTCTCATGAATTTATTTGAAAAAGAAGCGCTTATTGCGCAGAAGGCTGTTGAGCTCGAGCATGCAACGCCAGAGGAAATCATTCGTTTCGCTGCAGAGACATTCCCTAATATCACCTTTGCATGCAGCTTCGGGGCAGAAGACGTTGTGTTGGTTGATATGCTGCAAAAAGTCAGCCCAACATCTGATATTTTTTACCTCGACACTGATTTTCATTTTAAAGAGACTTACGAAACTCGTGATCGAATGATTGAACGTTATCCAGGTATTCCATTCGTAGAAGTAAAACCAGAAATTACGCCTGAGGATCAAGCAGCGCAGTTTGGTGATCAACTATGGTTGACAGATGCGAATAAGTGCTGCGATATTCGGAAGGTAAAACCTTTAACTCATATATTAACGAAATATGAGGCGTGGATTACCGGTATTCGTCGTGACCAAGCTCCTACCCGTGCAAATGCAAAAAAAATTGAATACGATTTAAAGTTTGGACTAGTAAAGTTTAATCCAATTGCAAACTGGACAACAGAAGATGTTTGGAACTACATTCGCGAGAATGATGTTATATATAATCCGTTGCATGACCAACATTACCCAAGTATCGGCTGTGAGTACTGCACACGAAAAGTAATGCCCGGAGAAGACCCACGCGCAGGTCGTTGGTCAGGTCAAGAGAAAACAGAATGTGGACTTCATAAATAACAATCGTAAAACTAAGTCGTTGATTAGGAGTTCAGTTTTACTGACGTAAAACAGGGTTATGCTTACGAAGTAAATTTTACTACCGTAAACTTTGAGGAGGCTTTCTAAGATAATGAGTCAAATTTCACCACATGGCGGAGTACTGGTTAACCAGATCGCTGAAGGCGCAGAACGTAAATCGCTTCTTAATGAAGCAAAGGGACTATCTTCGATTACGATCAATACGTGGACTATATCTGATTTAGATCTAATTGGAGTAGGTGCATTTTCTCCACTTACAGGGTTTTTGAATGAAGAAGATTATAAATCAGTTATTGAGAAGACTAGACTTGCTAACGGACTTGTATGGAGCATTCCAATTACTCTTGCTGTTAGTGAAGAGAAGGCGGCCCAGCTTCAGGTTGGAGAACGTGCGGCAATCGTCGGTGAAGATGGTATAACGTACGGTATTATTGCAATAGAGAGTATTTATAACGTAGATCAAAAGATTGAAGCAATAAATGTTTTCAAAACAGATGATCCTGAGCATCCAGGTGTGCAAAAGTTGCTTGAGCGTTCATCTATATATGTTGGTGGAACAATAATTGTATTAAACCGTCCACAACCTGAGAAGTTCCAAGAGTTTTACTTCGATCCTACGGAAACTCGTCGATTGTTTGCCGAGAAGGGCTGGAAGACGATCGTTGGTTTCCAAACACGCAATCCCGTTCATCGTGCTCATGAATACATTCAGAAAACAGCAATGGAAATTGTTGATGCGTTATTTTTGAATCCACTTGTTGGTGAGACGAAGTCTGATGATGTTCCTGCTAACGTTCGTATGAAAAGTTATCTCGCACTTCTTGAAAATTATTATCCGGCGGATCGTGTGTTTCTTGGAGTATTTCCAGCAGCGATGCGTTACGCAGGACCTCGTGAGGCAATTTTCCATGCTATCGTTCGCAAAAACTATGGCTGTACTCACTTTATAGTGGGTCGTGATCATGCTGGAGTAGGCGACTACTACGGAACATATGAGGCGCAAGACTTGCTCAAGTCGATACCTGCTGAAGATCTTGGTATTACGCCGCTTTACTTTGAACATAGCTTTTTCTGTACGACGTGTGGTAATATGGCGACTTCTAAAACTTGCCCACATGACAAAACAGCTCATCTAACGTTGTCAGGAACTAAAGTTCGTGCATTGCTACGTGATGGAGTTTGTCCTCCTCCAGAATTTTCACGTCCAGAAGTTGCAAAAATTTTGATCGAAGGTATGTCAGAGCAGCCGGTAGGCTAAATCGTGCCAATAGTAGGAACATAATTAACCATCTCGTCCCATATATATGAATGTGCGCATAAGGCTTATCCCTCAGGATAGTCTTTCAGGACACTTATTCATTTTATGGAGGACGAGGTGGTTTTTTAATGCGCTGGCTAAGACGGCATTTCGTAGTTTGGTTAACGTATAAGGGAGTAGTTCGTATTGGCATTGCTTTCCTTGTTATTGTGCTAACGGGGATAATGCTCAGGCAAAGTATTCCGGCTTCCAGTACATGGTCATATTGGTCATTACCTCTGTCAGGTAAGACGATAGCCATTGATGCTGGTCATGGTGGTGCGGACGGAGGAGCAATCAGCAAGGAAGGTGTTATAGAAAAGGATTTAAATTTAGCTATTGCACTATATTTACGTGATTATTTGCAACAAGCGGGAGCGGTAGTCATTATGACGCGAGAGGGAGATTATGATCTTGCTTCGGGTGATGCGCATGCTTACAGTAAGCGTAAGACGGAAGATTTGAAGCGAAGAGTGGCTCTTATTAACGAAAATAAACCGGCGACGGTCATCAGTATACATATGAACAGCATTCCACAACAGAAATGGTCGGGTGCACAAACTTTTTATCAGGCGGGGAATCATCCCGATAATCGAATGTTAGCAGCTTTTATTCAGGATGAGATTAAACGGAATTTAGAAAATACGACTAGAATTGCTGCTACCGTTAAAGGTGTTTACCTTTTAAAAGAGATTAAAGATATTCCAACTGCATTAGTTGAAGTTGGTTTTTTATCTAATCATGGAGAAGCTGAGCGCTTAGTTGATGCAGAATATCAGCGGAAAGCAGCAGCATCCATCTACCAGGGGATTCTTCGTTATCACTCAGGGGAGAAGTTAAGTGGAAATGCGAATCAGGAGCTGGAACTGCAAAACGGCAATTAGTGCAAACGATACATATTGGGATGGAAGAGGTTACAAAGTAAGCGGACATCCTGTGTTATAATGGGAACATAGTTCTCTTATTTCATAAAGGTGGGACACATAACATGTTGACACGCGAGCAAGCATTAGAAGCCATCGAAGCTCTGATGGCGAATCAATATTCCGCGGAAGGCATTAGCTTCCGCGATGTCATGGTCAGGAACCGTCAAGTTTCGCTGACGGTTCTCGGAGCGAGCGCGGCGAAGCAGCCCGCGCTCGAAGCCTCGCTTCGCGAGGCGCTGGCGCCCCTCGGCGCCGAAACCGTGCATTGCCGGTTTCGGGACGAGGGCGCGCCAGCTTCTGCGGGCGGCGCAGAGCCTGCGCCCGCAGCGAAAGCAGCGCCGGCCGCAAGCAGCGCCGGCGCCAAAAATGACAGCCCCGTACAAGGTCACGGGGCAGATCTTGCAAGTCCACTGCTGTCACCTAGCAGTGGAACAACCTTTATCGCCGTCGCCAGCGGCAAAGGCGGCGTGGGCAAATCGACGGTGACCGTTAATCTTGCGGTCGCCTTAGCCCGCAGGGGCAAACGCGTCGGCATCATTGATGCCGACATCTACGGCTTTAGCGTTCCTGATATGATGGGAATCGAGGAACGTCCAGAAGTTATCAACGATCGGGTAATCCCAATCGAGCGTTTTGGAGTTAAAGTTATTTCGATGGGCTTTTTCGTGGAAGACAATAGCCCGATCGTATGGCGTGGTCCGATGTTAGGCAAGATGCTTCGCAACTTCTTTCAAGAAATTGAATGGGGCGAGCTTGATTACATGCTGCTCGATCTGCCTCCTGGTACAGGGGATATTGCGCTTGACGTCCATCAGATCATTCCACAGAGCAAAGAAATCATTGTTACTACACCCCATGCAACGGCAGCGTTTGTTGCGGCTCGGGCAGGTGCAATGGCAATCAAAACCGAACATGAAATTATCGGTGTTGTAGAAAATATGTCCTATTACGTATCAAAGTCGACAGGCGAGAAAGAATACGTATTTGGTCGTGGCGGCGGTGCAAGATTAGCGGAGACGCTTCATAGCGAACTGCTTGCACAAATACCGCTTGGAGCTCCAGACAACCATCCATCAGAGCCGGATTTCTCTCCTTCTGTTTACAAGGCGGAGTCCGAAACAGGTCAGCTTTACTTGGAGCTGGCAGATAACATACTGAAACGCATCTAATATGTAAAACCATATAATACGCAATAGCCTATACATGGAACACCTGCTTAAAAATAATACGCCCGAACCAGATATTTACTGCGTTATATTACAGCGCAGCAATATACTGATTCGGGCGTTTACCATATCACCCAGTATTAACTGGCCCGTTACCGTACTTCATCTTAACTACATATTCACTCACCCATGATTGTACTTCATCTTGATTTCATAATCACCATGATTCACTCACCCTCATTTAATTGCGATTCATTCTAATCAATTATTCACTTTCCTGCGACTGCTCTTCTTCCTGCTCCTTTTGCTCATCTCCGCCCGAGCCTTGTCCTTCTTTTTTCTTCTCTTTATCCTCTGGCTTCGGCTGAAGCTCTTCTTGTACTGCCTTTTTCATCAAATCAAGCACTTCTAAACGGAAGAGGGGGTTTTGCATAGATTCCTGCATTAGTGTCATTACTTCTTTACGATAGGGTGCGCTCTTGAGCACATCCAAAATGACTTTTTCCATTTCTGGTGCTTTCATCGTCTTCACTAATTCTGATTGATATCCTGGGTCTTTCATCAATTCCTTGTGAATGTCTTTATTATCTTTGTTGACCGCTTTTGCAAATTCGCCTGCGAATCGTGTATCGGTCATTAATTTTTTGATTACTTTGTCGTAATCAGGGGCACTGATTACTTCCTTCACAGCCAAACGAACTTGTTCTTGGTCCTGAGCGGACAGGAGTTTGGATGACTGAGCAGAATAACCAGATAGTTTTTCTGCCGATTGTTGGAGAGCTTTTTGAGCATCCTCTGTTTTTAAAATGTCGATAACCATCGTTTTCATGTCCTTGTAGCTGATCTGTCCACTGCTGCCTGAAGATTCGCCTCCACAACTGGT
Source organism: Paenibacillus sp. L3-i20 (assembly GCF_022180385.2). Taxonomy (GTDB): domain Bacteria; phylum Bacillota; class Bacilli; order Paenibacillales; family Paenibacillaceae; genus Pristimantibacillus. The sequence goes on along the minus strand of NZ_BQME02000001.1, from coordinate 1,158,462 downwards.
TAATAATAGTGCAAAAGCGATAAGAGACGACCACAATATCCAACGAATGCGCATAAATGCTTGCTCCCTTCTATGTCAAACGCAATATGGTAATGGGATGCTTGTATTCCGGTATGCTCTTGGCTAACGTTGTGCAACGGTCCAGCACATGATCGTTTTTAATATGCGCATTGTTCACTGTTTTATCATGGACACGGATTAGCTTTTTGTTGTGATCGTGGTAAAATAAAGGGAAAACCTTTGGGAAGAAACTTTATTGGGAGGATTTATCGCGTGAATTTACGAAATTGGTTCTTTTTATTTTGGAGCACCATGGTGCTCGGGGCAGCAATTTGCATCGTAAGCGGCTCAATTATACTTTCAACAAGTGGAAATTTTAGTTTCTTTGGTTTTGAAAATACAGGAATTAATCTGATCATGATGGTTACAGCCGGATTAATGATTGGTGCTTTTAGCCAAATGGGCTTTTTTGCCTATCTGACGCTGAGTTACATTGCATTAAGCGTATTCCGCAAAAAGTATTTATGGAATGCATTGCAAGGTTACACGACAGTATTTGCTGTTTTTGGCCTTGGATACGTATTGTATGAAAATCGTACGAACAACTGGTTTTTCTGGGTTTTGCCGCTAACTTTATTAATTGCATCATTGCTTGTTGCACGTGCAAAAGTAAAGCAAACAAACGGCAGTGCTTTTGTTCCAACGATGTTCCTTCTGTTTTTTGTTACATTTATTGAAGCATGGCCAGCAATACAAGGGGAGACAGACATATCTGCAATTGCATTTATGATGATCCCATTGTTTATCTGTAATGCATACCAAAATATGATGATGCATCGTCTAGTGAAAAAAAATAAGACCGATCCAGCAAATGTATCTGCTAAATCGGCCGTTTAATATTATTGTTCGGAAGTACTAATTTGTTGTGATGAAGATACTTTATCCTGAACAGTATTGCCTTG
>NZ_BQME02000001.1:512500-1152500 GCF_022180385.2 Paenibacillus sp. L3-i20 | reverse complement strand
GAATGAACCGGCGAGTTACGATCCCGTGCAAGGTTAAGGTGGAAAGCCGGAGCCGCAGCGAAAGCGAGTCTGAATAGGGCGAATAAGTACGTGGTCGTAGACCCGAAACCGTGTGATCTACCCCTGTCCAGGGTGAAGGTGCGGTAACACGCACTGGAGGCCCGAACCCACGCATGTTGAAAAATGCGGGGATGAGGTGGGGGTAGCGGAGAAATTCCAATCGAACTCGGAGATAGCTGGTTCTCCCCGAAATAGCTTTAGGGCTAGCCTCGGATATGAGTGTCGTGGAGGTAGAGCACTGATTGGATGCGGGGCCCGCCAAGGGTTACCAAGTCTAGTCAAACTCCGAATGCCATAGACATGCTTACCGGGAGTCAGACAGTGAGTGCTAAGATCCATTGTCAAGAGGGAAACAGCCCAGATCATCAGCTAAGGTCCCCAAGTGTGTGTTAAGTGGGAAAGGATGTGGAGTTGCACAGACAACCAGGATGTTGGCTTAGAAGCAGCCACCATTTAAAGAGTGCGTAATAGCTCACTGGTCGAGTGACTCTGCGCCGAAAATGTAACGGGGCTAAACACACCACCGAAGCTATGACATTGCAGCTTGCTGCATTGGGTAGGGGAGCGTTGAATATACGTTGAAGGTATACCGTGAGGAGTGCTGGAGCGTATTCAAGTGAGAATGCCGGTATGAGTAACGAAAAGACAAGTGAGAATCTTGTCCGCCGAAAGCCTAAGGGTTCCTGAGGAAGGCTCGTCCTCTCAGGGTAAGTCGGGACCTAACGCGAGGCCGAAAGGCGTAGTGGATGGACAACAGGTTGAAATTCCTGTACCACCGAAGATCGTTTGAGCAATGGGGTGACACAGAAGGGCAGTGACGCGGACTGATGGAATAGTCCGTCTAAGCAGTGAGGCTAGTGTGTAGGCAAATCCGCACACTGTTAGGCTGGGCTGTGATGGGGAGCGAAAATTATAGTAGCGAAGGTCATGTACTCCGGCTGTCAAGAAAAGCCTCTAGTTAGATCAAGGTGCCCGTACCGCAAACCGACACAGGTAGGCGAGCAGAGCATGCTAAGGCGCGCGGAAGAACTCTCGTTAAGGAACTCGGCAAAATGACCCCGTAACTTCGGGAGAAGGGGTGCCTCGGTAGGGTTAATAGCCCGAGGGGGCCGCAGTGAATAGGCCCAATCGACTGTTTAGCAAAAACACAGGTCTGTGCGAAGCCGTAAGGCGAAGTATACGGGCTGACGCCTGCCCGGTGCTGGAAGGTTAAGGGGAGCGGTTAGGAGCAATCCGAAGCTGTGAACCGAAGCCCCAGTAAACGGCGGCCGTAACTATAACGGTCCTAAGGTAGCGAAATTCCTTGTCAGGTAAATTCTGACCCGCACGAATGGCGTAACGAATTGGGCGCTGTCTCAACGAGAGATCCGGTGAAATTTTAATACCTGTGAAGATGCAGGTTACCCGCGACAAGACGGAAAGACCCCATGGAGCTTTACTGCAGCTTGATATTGGACTTTGGTACGATCTGTACAGGATAGGTGGGAGCCATTGAAGCATGAGCGCCAGCTTGTGTGGAGGCGACGTTGGGATACCACCCTGATCGTATCGGAGTTCTAACCTACTACCGTGAAACCGGTAGAGGGACCGTGTCAGGCGGGCAGTTTGACTGGGGCGGTCGCCTCCTAAAATGTAACGGAGGCGCCCAAAGGTTCCCTCAGAATGGTTGGAAATCATTCGAAGAGTGCAAAGGCATAAGGGAGCTTGACTGCGAGACCTACAAGTCGAGCAGGGACGAAAGTCGGGCTTAGTGATCCGGTGGTACCGAATGGAAGGGCCATCGCTCAACGGATAAAAGCTACCCTGGGGATAACAGGCTTATCTCCCCCAAGAGTCCACATCGACGGGGAGGTTTGGCACCTCGATGTCGGCTCATCGCATCCTGGGGCTGAAGTAGGTCCCAAGGGTTGGGCTGTTCGCCCATTAAAGCGGTACGCGAGCTGGGTTCAGAACGTCGTGAGACAGTTCGGTCCCTATCTGTCGCGGGCGTAGGAAATTTGAGAGGAGCTGTCCTTAGTACGAGAGGACCGGGATGGACGTACCGCTGGTGTACCAGTTGTTCCGCCAGGAGCATAGCTGGGTAGCCAAGTACGGACGGGATAAACGCTGAAAGCATCTAAGCGTGAAGCCCCCCTCAAGATGAGATTTCCCAGTATGTAAGACCCCTTGAAGACGACGAGGTTGATAGGTTCGGGGTGGAAGTGCAGTAATGTACGGAGCTGACGAATACTAATCGGTCGAGGGCTTATCCTAATACGCTTATATAGGTCATACAACTTATAAGCAAACAGATAAAGTAACTCAAGCTATTCTTTCGTATCCAGTTTTCAAGGTGCAAAAACCTTGAAGAGCGAAATAATGTCCTTTCTAAAGCGATTTAGATGGCATCATGAGCGAAAAACACTGTCTTTTGCAATTGAAGCTCTTGGACACATTTTTTACTTGAATGTGCGTTGTTCCCTGATAGCTCAGTTGGTAGAGCACTCGACTGTTAATCGAGTTGTCACAGGTTCGAGTCCTGTTCGGGGAGCCATTATTGCTCTCATAGCTCAGTAGGTAGAGTGCATCCATGGTAAGGATGAGGTCACCGGTTCGATCCCGGTTGAGAGCTCCAGTTCTTGAATGAACAATTCCTGAATTCATGCGAAGGACAAGCCAGTAACACTTTTAGTTAGGCCCGTTGGTCAAGTGGTTAAGACACCTCCCTTTCACGGAGGTAACAGGGGTTCGAGTCCCCTACGGGTCACCATTTATGGAGGATTAGCTCAGCTGGGAGAGCATCTGCCTTACAAGCAGAGGGTCGGCGGTTCGATCCCGTCATCCTCCACCATACCGTTCGCTGGGGTTTAGCCAAGCGGTAAGGCAACGGACTTTGACTCCGTCATCCTAGGTTCGAATCCTGGATCCCCAGCCATTTTCTTAGTAAGAGCCATTAGCTCAGTTGGTAGAGCACCTGACTTTTAATCAGGGTGTCGAAGGTTCGAGTCCTTCATGGCTCACCAGTTATTTACCCGGTAATACCCACGCGCGTATGGCGGAATTGGCAGACGCACTAGACTTAGGATCTAGCGGGCGACCGTGGGGGTTCAAGTCCCTCTACGCGCACCATACATGAGAAAACCCTTCTGATAGAAGGGTTTTTTGTTGTGTATAACTTATTGTTTTTGAAGTAACTATGCACAATAGATGAACAGTTATGTATAACTCTTGTATAAATAATGATTTATACACAGTGTATAGATAAAGTTATACAGCCGAGCTATATAAATTACTTATACACAGTGCATAAATAGTAGAAATATTGCTTATTATTCAGATTAGTTAAATAAAGTTGATAAATAGCTTGTAGAAGATGAAAATTAAGATTATTTATACACAAACCATGAACAGTTATGTATAACTTTATCTCAAGATATTACTTATACACAGTAACAAATGGTTTCGTATAAAAATTTAAACGGTAACGTACGTATTTGCTAAATACCCCAACACTTCATCCACAATCTGTTCCCTTCCTTGTGGAGTCCAGCTCATAACTAGCCAATTGTTAATAAAATGAACTTGATTGTTATGCACAGCCTGAATACTACTCCAGTTTCGATGTTCCTTCAAACGTTGTAAGGTGTGTATAACTTCTGGTGTGTCGGAATACATACGGATCCACAAGTAATCGCTGTCCATTGGGGGTAAATCAGCAGGATACAATTCCAGTCTCATTTTGTTTTTTGGTACATGCTTACCTGCAGATAAGCGTAGTTCATTGTACAGTAGATGATTTAAGGGATGATTTTTGGTTCCTTGTAAGTAAAAGTGGTCGTTCATCATTTGTAATACAGATACAGTCGGTACTTTCTCCAATTGACTGATCCATTGTCTAGCCCCTGCAATTTTTTTGTCTAGTGCTTCTACGACGATTTGTGCTTCGATTTCTCTTCCTACAAGTTCTGAAATTTTGCGATGTGTTGTTAACCAATCTAGATCGTTTTCAAATATGACGGTCGGTGCAATCCGTTTAAATGTTTCATAGAAGCTTGCATGTGAATAATCTCCGATAATGAGATCGGGCTCTGCACTTCGTAATTCTTCAAGCTGGTTCATTAGTCTACGATTGTAATCATCAGCATCGATTCCTGGGTGTGGATAACAATCAATAACGAGAATAGGTTCGACACCCATAGATTCCAAATTTAATTGAATGCCAAATCGTGAGGCAACAGCGATTTTCGAGTGTTCACGCTTCATATAAATAGTTGGGGGTAGCCCTGTTGTTTTTTTGAAAACACGACTGAAGTAGTATTCACTTACATATCCAAGACGATAGGCAACCTTTTTGCACGAATGTCCAGCTGCAAGTAATTGCTTAGCTTGTTCAATTCGAATTTGATTTAAATAATCCATCGGTGAAATACCTTTCGTTTTTTTGAAGCTGCGACAATAAGAGCTTGGTGTTAGTTTTGCAATGGCGGCAAGAGTATCTCTATTCATTTTTTTATTAAGATTGGTGTGCATATATGTGATGCTTTCTTCAATGCCATTCCATTTCGGTTGGCGCTCAAGCTGTAGCTCAGATACGGCATTTCTTTGGGTATGAATATGCAGGAGTAGATTTTGAAGAATTAGATTCGTACGAATGCGGTTAAGTTCAATAAGATGGGTGTCGTATAAGTTTTTAATTTCGCGATACATAAAGAGGGGGTCGCTAAGTTTTATAAACCCAGAAGTTAGTAAGCTTGTACAAACATCCGAAGTGGTTCCAACCCATTGATGCTCTCCCCTAGTCAAGGAGATAGTTTGAAAGCTAACGACGAAATATTGAATGTGGTGGGCATACAGCATTCCCTTTATCGGTGTTCCTGCGGGTAGAAAATAGGTTTGCATCGGCTCAGAATGATAGATCTTTTGACCAATTTCAAGCGTTCCTTTACCTGATGAAATAAAAATAAGATGGGAGTTGGTTTCATCAGACTGTATCCTTGTAATTTCTACATGATCTCGATGCTGATAGCGTTGAATGGATAAGAAGAGATACATCTGATCATGAGTTGCAGAAATGATAGGAGTGGTCATTTATCGTTATGGCCCCTTTTTTCAATGTGTTTAGTGCAACAATTAGACAAAAGAGAGGATGCAATAGGATATTCAATCGTGTTAACCATTGCACTAATATATAGTGTACCACGTTGATAATGATTATCAACGATGGAAATGAAATAAATATTTTTTAAAAGTAATTGTTAATAGTAAAACTATTATGAAAAAAACTGGGAGGCAATGATGAAGGGATACATTCATACTATTACGATAAAGATGCAAGGTTCAATTGTAGAGGGGGGAAATAATAAACTATACAACGATTTAAATCATTTTATAGAACAACATGTAAAACAACAATTATCTCCACATCCAGCTCAGTTATCAATCGAATATGATTACCAAATTAATGATAAGAGTATACCTTGGTTAGAGCATCCATTATTAACTGAACGCCAATGTAAAATAGTACAACTCTTAATTGAGCATTATTCGGTTAAACGGATAGCAAGCCATATGTTTATTTCAGAAAATACCGTAAAAAAGCATATACAAAATATTAAAAAATGTCTAAATATCAGTTCTTCTGGTAGTGAATTTGTGTTTGAGATGTTAAGAGAGATTGAAAAAGTTAACCAGGCGCCTACTCTAAGTAGATGATTTTATACTCTTTTTGGAGTATGTACGATGAAATTGTGCGGTGTTACGATTGTATTCAATGATAATGATAATCATTAATAGGAGCAAGAAGGAGGCGAAAAAGATTCTTAAATCACATGCACCAATAAATTCCTTATCTATAAAGTCATCGATATTGGAATGTATAGGAGATACTCCGCTTGTCAGACTAAACAGATTGTTTACTGATCCTGATATTGAAGTGCTAGCGAAGCTTGAATGTATGAATCCTGGTGGAAGTATGAAAGATCGACCAGCTAGATATATTATCGAGCAAGGACTCAAAAATGGGACTATTCAATCCAATTCTCATATCGTAGAGAGTACATCTGGAAATTTGGGAATTGCACTTGCGATGATGGGGAGATTATACGGTCTTGCTGTTACTTGTGTAGTAGATCCTAAAGTTTCAGCTGTTAATTTAAAAATTATGAAGCAAATGGGTGCCAATATTGAAATGGTTACGGAAGCTGATGAGCAAGGAGGATACCTACTTACTCGCATTGCCCATGTGCAATATTTGCTTGGCAGCATTCCAAATAGTGTGTGGATTAATCAATATGCAAATTCTAATAACTGGAAGTCTCATTTTGAAGGCACTGGAACAGAAATTGCAGATGCGCTGGATGATCTCGATGTATTAATAGCAGGAGTAAGTACTTCTGGAAGTATTATGGGTATTGCCAGACGTTTAAGAGAGAAGTTTCCAGCATTACATGTCGTTGGTGTAGATGCAGTAGGTTCGATTATATTTGGTGGACCACCGGGATCTAGAGATTTGCCTGGAATCGGCGCAAGCCGAATTCCCGAATTGTTAAACAAAAGTGAAATTGATTCTGTTTACCACATTAATGATTTGGACTCTGCAAACGGGTGCCGTGCATTGCTTCGATATGAGGGTATATTCGCTGGCGGCTCTTCAGGTTCAGTTGTTGCGGCTGCACAGCAAGTAGTTGCAAAGATGAGAAAACCTATTGGTCGTCCACTTCGTGTCGTTATTATTTTGCCTGATCGTGGTGAGCGGTACATGGACAAAGTTTACGACGATGATTGGTATGCAATGGTGGAAGCTAAATGGCTAGCAGTTGAGGGGGAAGTTGTTCATGAGTAATGTATCTTTACGTTCAGAAAAAACATCTGAAGCAGAAACAATAGATATAGGAACTAGACTATTGTACTTAAGTAGAAGTCATATACAACAGGCGGGAGGAGCTTCCTCCAATATATATGTACAAGCAATTGAAAATGCACTTAAATTGCATGCGGAGGGATTGTTTGTTCAACCGCTGAAACCATATTTAAGAACAGCAGAAAGTGAGGGTCATATTGCAGATCGTATTATTGCAATGCCTGCGCATCTGTCGGGAAGTGAACCAATATCTGGAATTAAGTGGATCGGGAGCAAACATGACAATCCGAAAGAAAGAGGCCTTGAACGGGCGAGTGGATTAATAGTGTTAAATGATCCTGTTAGCAACTATCCGATTGCTGTTATGGAAGCAGGTTTTATTAGCAGTATGCGAACAGCAGCTATTACAGTTGTAGCAGCGAAACATTTGGCTAAAGCCGGTTTTGAACGATTAACATGTATCGGTTGCGGCTATATTGCGAAGGCTCAGTTGCTCTCGATGCTTCAGCATTTTGATTCGGTTAAAGATGTATTTTTATACGATGTCAAAAAAGAAGCAGCGCATGAACTGGCTCTGTACTTAAAGGAGTTATTCCCTGCGGTGAAAATGAATATAGTCGAAACTGCACGTGCAGGTGTAGAGGCAGCGGATGTCATTATAACATGTACGGTAACGGATAAGCCGTATTTACCTTATGAGTGGATTCCAAAGGGTGCATTTGTAAGCAATGTTTCCATTATGGATGTTCACAAGGATGTATTTCTGAAGGCTGACAAAGTAGTAGTGGATGATTGGGATCAGTGCAATCGGGAGAAAAAAATTATTAATCAGCTTGTTCTAGAAGGAACTTTCTCTAGAGAACAACTTCATGCAGAGCTCGGTGAAATAGTGAGTGGCAAAATAGCAGGTCGTGAAAATGACCAAGAAATTATTGTACTTAATCCAATGGGTATGGCAATTGAAGATGTCGCTTGTGCACAGTATGTGTATGAGGCAGCACGGCGTAAAGGGCTTGGCGTCTGGTTGGATATGTACAGATGAATGGGGTGAAATTGACGTTGAATAGGACGGGATATGCCGATACGATGTCAGAACGATCACAACGCGATAGTGTAGAATCAGCAATTTGCGGACCACAATATAAAAAAGTAAGACAACGTATTTTGCGACAACTGATCGAAGCACTGTTATTCGAAAAGGTACTTCCAGCTCAAAAAGTTCCATTAGAAAATAAAACACAATTCATCCTTGGAGTTACCGACCATAGAGGTAAAGAGATTACTTATATATGCAGCGGAAGCGAACGATACACGTTTGGAAGAATTCGTTTGGATGAAGGTCCTGTGTTTCGTATAGAAGACGATAAGAGAGCTGAAGTAGACTCGTTATCCTTATTTCTACTCGACGCGGCGAGTACGATCGGCGGGGATCAATCTCTAGTAATTGCTTTTATTCATGAACTAGAGCAAACCCTATTAAACGATGTATTGGCACAACAGACCCGTATGGAGGAGAGCGAATTACTGTCTGAATGCAGCTATGATGAACTTGAGGGCGCAGTAATGGACGGTCATCTCTATCATCCGAGTTATAAATCGCGACTTGGCTTTGATTTTGAGGAGCAATATCGTTATGGACCTGAATTTCGAGCAGAGATAAAGCCGATTTGGCTAGCTGTTCATAAACATAATGTGACTCTCTCAAGTTCCGCCAATAAGTCTCCTGATTGGATAGTAGAGGAGCTTGGTAGCCAGCAATTAAAAGTATTTTACAACGTATTAGATAGCCGTGGTTTAAAGCCAGAAAATTATGCCTTAATGCCTGTACATCCATGGCAATGGAAACACCGCATCATACCCTATTACCACACTGACATTCATAATGAGCTTATTGTAAAGCTTGGAGAGTCAGAGGATGGATATCGTCCCCAGCAATCTATTCGAACGTTAACAAACACCACTCATCCAGAGAAAGCATACCTCAAACTATCTATGAACATCATTAATACTTCAACGGGGAGAGTATTGGCGCCTCATACTGTGGCTAATGCACCTCTCATCTCTGACTGGCTTTCTTCTATTGTGGAAAGTGATCGTTATTTACATGATGAGCTAAAACTATCAATTTTAGAAGAATATATTGGCGCTTCTTATCAATCAACTGAACGCTCGGACCAGCTTGCTTCATTTACTTATGGATCACTTGGCTGCATATGGCGGACGAGCCTGCATACGAAACTTAGGAGTGGAGAAGAGGCATGTGCATTTACTGCTCTATGTGCCCTTAGTGCGGACGGGACACCTTTTATTCAAAAGTGGATCGGTATGTATGGTATAGATGTTTGGGTACAGCAGCTGCTGGAGAAAAGTATTGTTCCTATTATTCATTTGTTGTACGGACATGGTATCGCATTTGAATCGCATGCCCAAAACTTGATCCTCATTCATGAAGCGGGATTGCCGACTAGAATTGCGATGAAAGATTTTCATGATGGAATACGCTTCTCAAGAAAGCATTTGGCGAACCCTGAGGGCTGTCCAAATCTTCATGTTACACCAGACGCTCATACAAGAGTGAACCGTAATTCATTTATTGAAACAGAAGATACCGAAAATATTAAGGATCTTGTTCTGGGTGCATTTTTCTTTATTAATCTTGGAGAAATTGCGATATTTCTTGCAGATAAATACGGCTATTCGGAGCAGAAATTTTGGAAGCAAGCGCGAGCAATTATAATCCGTTATCAGGAACAATTTCCTAAGTGGAATGATCGTTACAACACCTTTAATTTATTGTCGCCAACCAATGAGTTAGAACAGTTAGCCAAACGTCGTTTGTTTGCTGACTCGGAGCTAAGAGTTCATCAAGTGCGCAACTCATTGTCATATAAAGAGTGAAGGGAGTGTAGTTAATGGAGCATACTAATTCCTATTATTTAAATTCGCAATCGATGAGAGAATCTAACGCACGATCCTATCCTCGCAAAATTCCAATTGCGATCACACATGCTCAAGGTGTGATGATTAAGGATGCGGACGGAAAAAGTTATATTGATTGTTTGGCAGGTGCTGGAACATTAGCATTGGGACATAATCATCCCGTTATGGTAGAAGCGATTCATAACACAATAAACAGCGGTCTTCCGCTTCATACACTTGATCTGACAACGCCACTGAAGGAGCAATTCGTTGAGGAACTTCTCAGCAGCTTGCCGTATGAGTTTGCTTCAAGAGCAAAAATTCAATTTTGTGGACCGTCAGGGGCAGATGCTGTTGAAGCAGCGGTAAAGTTAGTTAAGACTGCAACGGGCCGGAGAGGCATGATGTCTTTCCATGGTGGTTATCATGGCATGACGAATGGTGCTCTCAGCTTGACGGGAAACTTGAATCCGAAAAGTAAAGTAGCAGGCCTCATGCCGGATGTGCAGTTTATGCCTTATCCCTACGCTTATCGTTGTCCTTTTGGTATAGGGGAACAAGGACATAAGATTTCAAGCCGCTATATCGATCACGTATTAAGTGACCCTGAGAGCGGGTGCCTTAAACCTGCAGGCATGATTATGGAGCTTGTTCAAGGTGAAGGTGGAGTTATTCCTGCCCCAATTGAATGGGTGCGAAACATTAGGGAAGTTGCGACAAGGCAAGATGTTCCTCTCATTATAGATGAAGTACAAACGGGTTTGGGTCGAACAGGCAAGCTTTATGCCCTTGAGCACGCCGGCATTATGCCGGATGTTGTTGTATTGTCCAAAGCGATTGGCGGAAGTCTTCCGCTAGCGGTCATCGTTTATGATGAACGCTTAGATAGCTGGGAACCGGGTGCACATGCGGGTACTTTCCGTGGTCATCAGCTAGGAATGGCAACGGGCCTAGCGACAATTCGATTTGTAAGGGAGAACAGGCTGGAAGAACATGCAGAAGTGATGGGGAGCTATTTTAAACGTAAGCTTGAAGCAATACAAGTGAGCACAAGCTGCATTGGTGAAGTGAGAGGGTTAGGGTTAATGTTGGGTGCCGAAATTGTGAATAAGGATGTAGCTCCAGATCAATTAGGCAGCTACATCGCATATCCAGAGTTGGCCAAAAGAATTCAGCTGGAATGTGTTAAGCGAGGGCTCATCGTAGAGCTAGGTGGAAGACATGGAAGTGTCGTTCGTTTCTTACCGCCATTAATTATAACTGAGGAGCATGTGGAACAAATTTGTGAAAGATTCCATGATGCTGTGCTTGAGGCTGAGGCAGTTGTAATGAGCAAGCCGCAGGAGGTGCTCACATAATGAGGACCGAGCCGCTATTCCTAACCAGGAAGAGCGAAAGCGAAAAAAAATTTCGTGATTCTGTTCGGATGGCACAAGAGGCTATCATTCGCAGCTTTTCTTCATTGGACAAGCCCTACAGCGGCTTGTCCCCTGAACAAATAAGCGAACTATGGAGGGAAAACAACACGGTTCCCGAGTATGGTCAAAGTCTGGAAGCAGTGATAGAACGTGTTGCTTCAAATGTGCTTAGCCATTCGGCGGTCGTGACACATCCGACTTGTATTGCACACCTCCATTGCCCGCCTTTTATAGCAGCGATAGCGGCAGAGCTATTAATTGCAGCAACAAACCAATCTATGGATTCTTGGGACCAAAGTATGGCCGCAACATTCGTAGAGGAGCAACTAATACGCTGGTTATGCGAGTTGTTTGGTTATACGGAGTCTAGCGATGGCGTATTTACAAGCGGTGGAACACAGTCGAATTTAATGGGTCTGTTGCTGGCAAGAGATGCCGCAATCGCTCACCGATTTAATTGGAATGTTCAGCAACAAGGTTTGCCCCCGGAGGGGGGCAAGCTTCGTATTTTGTGCTCAGAAGCTGCACATTTCAGTATTGCACAATCTGCTGCTCTGCTTGGTCTTGGCCAGCAGGCGGTTGTAGCTGTAAAAACCGACGAAACTTATCGTATGTGCACAGTCGATCTGGAGCGAACACTTGATTCTTTAAAAGACCAGGGCTTAATTCCCTTTTTACTCGTTGCGACAGCGGGAACGACGGACTATGGAAGTATTGATCCGTTGCTATCGCTTAGGGCAATAGCAGATACTCGGCAGTTATGGCTGCATGTTGATGCTGCCTATGGCGGAGCTCTGATGCTGAGTAAACAACATCAATCGAAGCTGGCAGGGATTGAGTTGGCTGATTCGATCACAGTAGATTTCCACAAGCTGTTCTATCAGCCAATAAGCTGCGGAGCATTTATGCTAAAAGAGCGGCACAATTTCCGTTGGATGAAACTTCATGCAGATTATTTGAACCCTCATGATGAAGCTGAACATATACCTAATTTAGTTGGCAAGTCGTTGCAGACGACAAGACGATTTGATTCTTTAAAGTTGTATATGTCATTGCAGCATATCGGAACAAATGTTTTCGGGGAAATAATCGATTACACAATCGAGCTATCGGAACAATTTGCAAGACGATTGGAAGAGCATCAACAGTTCGAACTACTGCATGAGCCAGAGATAAATGCGGTAGTGTTTCGCTATGTTCCTTCCTATATACCAGATCACTATGATGCTGACACTTGGTCCGATGAGTTGAATGCCTATTTACGAGAGGAACTGTTAGGACAAGGTGTTGCTGTATTAGCACGAACGCGGAATAAAGGGAGAGCTTGTCTTAAAGTTACCTTGTTAAACCCGGAAACAACGATTGCCGATTTGCAATTCATCATCGATCAGATTATTACGATCGGTAGACAATATCATTTAGAGGAGGTTCGTTAAAGGGATGATAGATGCAAAGAAACTAGCGGAGCAAGTCTCTATTCAAAGCTTTTTAAATTGTTATTTACGAGAAACGGGACAGTGTGAACCAAGTACAGAGTTATCAACAAATATAGTATTCAAACTAAAAGAAGTCGTAATGGCAGATTCATATTTCATTTGCCATTTAAACCATTTGAATATAACACTGTATGCGGGTATCCAATATTATTCTTTAACAGGCAGACATAAGTTCCATTTCCCGATTATCGCAAGCGCAGGTAACGGAGATGAGCCATTTGAAGTAGATTATTTGTTTCTAGTAACAATGATTGCAAAGGATTTATTACTAGAAGCCAAATCAGAGCTTAGTTACGACGATTTAGTATTACGAGTTATCCAGAGCTGTCAGCAGATCCAATGTTTTATTGAAGGGCGTGACGGGGATGAGGATGAACTATATGGTGAGGAGATCAGTTTTTTACAGGCAGAGCAATCGTTGTTATTAGGGCATCTTATTCATCCTACCCCTAAGAGCCGTCAGGGTATATCTGATGAAGAGAGTGCTATTTATTCTCCAGAGTTAAAAGGCAGCTTCGAGCTCCATTACTTCCGAGCACATCAATCGATCGTTAAAGAAGATTGTGCATTACCTGGGCGATCAGCAACTTCATGGATTAAAGAAGAACTTGCTGGTGATGGCGTAACTGATGGAGCGTTTATATCGCAGTATTGCATGGATGACAATTATACGCTAATTCCGCTCCACCCGCTCCAAGCAAAACACGTACTTAAATCACTCCCGATACAGCAACTAATGAAAGAAGGTTTGTTACAAGATATTGGTACCGCTGGACGAGCATACAGTGCTACTTCATCACTTCGATCGGTGTATGAACCAAATTCAAGTTTTATGGTTAAGGGCTCGATACCTGTTAAAATTACAAATTCATTGCGGGTCAATAAATACAAAGAACTTGAACGCGGCGTTGAAGTGAAGCGGCTGCTGGATACTGAAATTGGCGAGCGATTAGCGGAGGCGTATCCATCCTTTGAAATTTTGTCTGATCCCGCTTTTGTAACGGTACATCTTCATGATGCGGAGGAGTCTGGGTTTGAAACGATTATGCGTGATAATCCATTCCGTGGAATAGATGCGAAAGATACGAATGTGACGGCATCGTTATTCCAAGATGCTGTATATGGCAACAAAACTCGTATTGAAACAATCATACGTAAAATAGCGGCTGAAGAAAATCTGTCTGTTGCCGAGGTGAGCCTAAAGTGGTTCCGATCATATTTAGATGTTTCTCTTAAGCCGATGGTATGGCTTTATTTGAACTATGGTATTGCTCTGGAGGCTCATCAACAAAATAGCGTTGTACGATTAGTTAATGGATATCCTGCTCATTTCTATTATCGGGATAATCAAGGCTACTACTTCTGCCAATCGACCTTTGATCAGTTAAACGAGTTATTGCCAGGTGTCAGCAGCAGCAGCCATACCGTATGCGAGGATCATGTAGCGGATGAAAGGTTCCGATATTATTTAATTTTTAACCATATGTTTGGAGTTATTAATGGATTGGGCTCGGCTGCTCTAATTAGTGAACAAGTATTGCTCAGCGAGCTTCGATCAACGTTGGAATATTTTGTAGAAATGGATCGGAAACCTTCACAGTTTTTGAGCAGCTTGCTGCATTCGGAATCATTACCGTGCAAGGCAAATTTATTGACGCGTCTTTATGATATGGATGAATTGGTTGGCGCTATGGAATCACAGTCCATTTATGTTCCGATACGTAATCCCCTGTTGGCAGTGGAGAAGGTGACGTATGTCTGATCGGAATAGTGCATCCAGTACTACATCATCGCCGCTTAGTGAAACCTCTCAGAGAATCGTCTACGAAAAATATGACAGTCGCATTGAAGCCGTTATTAGCTTTCGCCGTGTTAACTATGACGAAGACTTCGATCGATTGTACGAATGGCATCAACAGCCGCATGTTTCGCAGTATTGGAACCTGCAAATTTCTCGTGAGGCTTATAGCAGGCATCTGAAAGCTTTTCTCGCGGATAAGCATCAGACGTTATATATCGGCTTATTAGATGGTATCCCAATGAGTTATTGGGAATGTTACTGGGCCGCAGATGATGTAATTGCGGCTTGTTATGAAGCTAAGTCTACTGATCAAGGCGTTCATCTTCTT
Source organism: Paenibacillus sp. L3-i20 (assembly GCF_022180385.2). Classification (GTDB taxonomy): domain Bacteria; phylum Bacillota; class Bacilli; order Paenibacillales; family Paenibacillaceae; genus Pristimantibacillus. Next base: position 1,137,640 of record NZ_BQME02000001.1, on the reverse strand, counting down.
ATTGGACCAACCTCATATATCGGAAAGGGCTATGCATTGCCGCTTTTGCAAGCGATGACAGACTATATGTTTCAGCATGAGGAAACTGATAAAGTAGTGGCGGAGCCTGATGCGATGAATAACAAGATGTTGTACATCTTTGAAAAATGCGGCTATCAATTCCAGCATTATATAGATCTGCCTGATAAGCGAGCAGCATTGTTATTTTGTGATCGCAAGAGTTGGAGGAGAAGCTAATTGCTACAGAATAATAAGCAAGTGTCATCTGGTGAGATATACGATGTTATTGGAATAGGAATCGGCCCCTTTAATTTAGGACTAGCAGCGTTACTTGATGGGATTGATGAGCTTAAGGCGCTATTTATCGAGTCAAAGACGCATTTTCATTGGCATGAAGGTATGTTGATTGATGGTACGACATTGCAAGTTCCTTTTATGGCGGACTTAGTAACAATGATCGACCCAACTAGCCCGTATAGTTTCTTAAATTATTTGAAGGAGCAGGGAAGGCTTTATTCATTTTATTTTTTCGAGAAGTTTCATATTCCGCGCAAGGAGTATAACCATTATTGCCAGTGGGCAGCAAGTAAGCTGAATAGTTGTCAATTCGGTCAAACAGTTGTAGATATTACGTTAGCTTGGCAGGATGGGAAAAGCGTATATGAAGTTACAGTTGTAGAGAATGAGAGTGGAAATAGATGCGCTTATTTAGCGAGAGATATTGTTGTAGGTATTGGAACAACTCCCCATATGCCTAGCTCAGTGCAGAATATAGCATCGGATACGATCTTTCACTCTTCACGCTATATGGAGCGGAGCGGGCATTGTAAAAAATCATCGTCCATTACGGTTGTAGGTTCGGGTCAGAGCGCAGCAGAAATTTTTTATGATTTGCTTAAGTCACAACGCGAGTTCGGTTATGAGCTGAGCTGGATGACAAGGTCAAGAGGATTTTTCCCGATGGAGTACTCGAAGCTTGGATTAGAACACTTCTCACCAGACTATAGTACTTATTTCTACGGGCTTCCAAAAGCGAGCAAAGATAAAATACTGGACAGCCAGCATTTGCTGTATAAGGGGATCAGTGCTGTGACTATTGCTGATATTTATGATGAACTCTATCATTTAACGGCATGTGGTGCAGGCAAAGAGATCTCGATGCTGCCGCTAACAAAAGTTCAGGAGATACAGGTAGGGAAAAGTAGGGGTAGTGTAGATGGCATCGGGATGGAAAATGACGAAAATCATGTTAGACATACGCTGTCATGTTTGCAATGGGAGCAAGAAAAGCCATTTCAGCATAAGAGTGAAGTTGTTATTTTGGCTACGGGCTATAAATATAACGTTCCTGCCTTCTTAAAAGGTATTCATCACACGATTAAGTGGGATGAGCAAGGTCGTTATGAAGTAGCGGAAAACTATCGTCTGCAAATGGTGGAGGATACTCTCCCGTCTAATCGTATCTATGTTCAGAATGGTGAGTTGCATACACACGGCATCGGTGCACCTGATCTTGGCTTAGGTGCATATCGCAATGCTGTTATTATTAACGATTTGTTAGGCAGAACTAAGTATGCAATCGGCTCACGTAATGTGTTCCAACGATTTGGAGTTCAGTAAGTCGGATGGGGAGCCGTACAAGTGCGCTTACACGACCCGTTTTGTTAGGCTGTGTTTTTTTAAGTATTTTTGGCGAAGTACTTTTGTCACCATTTTATCCGCAATTTTTTGCTAAAGTGTTTGGTGTTGAAGATTTGACCTATACCGGTTTTTATATTCTAGTGTGTCGTTTAACAGTCGTTCTTATTTCTCCGTTATGGGGGCTGCTTTCTCGTAAGTTTGCAGTTCAGCATCTACTGCTTGTTGGACAAGCAGGGACAGCAATTTGTACCGCAATGATGGCACTCGCAGGTAGTGTTGAGCAGTTTCTAGTCATTACGATAGCTCTTCTTGTATTCAAAAGCAGTTATATGTTTGTATATCCCTTGTTAGTAGAAGCAGCTGGAGTAGGGAAGATGGCGCTGTCTACTGGCAGCTATCATGTTGCCTATCATATGGCCATTATTTTATCTAGTCTTGCTGGGGCAGCGATGTTCTCTATGGAGAAACCTCTGCTCCTCTTTTTTTGGATTGCTGCAACAGATGTGCTTCAATTTCTATTCTGTTGGTTTATATGGCGAGGGATTAGAAGAAAGCGGACAGGGAGAGACCTACTCTCAACTGCTGAAGTAGCCGCAACCTCCGAAAGTAATAGTGGAAGTGGGAAGCTGCGCCGGATGATCTTAATATTAGCTTCAACGCTGCTTGCATTCCATCTAGCAATTCATATGATAAGACCATACTTTACCGTATATGTCGAGCAACACTTACAGCTTACGCTGGTGGCTGGAACTGCTCTTTATCTCATTCCAAATGGGATGGCAGTTTTATGTTTTTTTGCCGTTCAGCGGCTTACTACAGAGCGACGTTTGAGTATGGTACTAACCTGTGCATTACCTTTGCTTGCAGTAAGCCTAGTGTTACAAGGGATAGATGGTGGACTGACACTTATGATTGTAAGTCGTTGTTTATTCGGAATTGGGCTTGCCATTGCTCAAGCAAGTATGGAATTGTTGTTATTTAAATCAAGCGAGACAGGGCGAATGCATGTTAATTACAGCATGGCGATGGTCTTTCAGAATGGTGGGCAGTTGCTCGCACCACTTACCGCATCACTTCTTCTTGTGCCATTTGGAGGAGAAACTCTGTTTTTTGTTAGTGCATCGATTTGTTTATTATGTTTACTGCTGTTATGGTTCGCGTTGTTTCGACGGAAAATGATTTGGAGACAACCTGTCGCAACAAGCAGTAAATAATTTGTCATTTTTAAGCCGATCACGGTGAGAGAAAGCGAAGACACAAATGGACAAATAATGACATGACAATGATACAAAAAGACAAATAAGTGGATATATACGGATATTGTAGGGAAAGGATCATTCCTTTAAGCTTAACCATGATAACAATTATCATTATCATAAATGGAAAGGGAGCGGAAATGAAAATGCTAGTTCAGAAACATCGTTTTAGCTTATTTTTATCTATTATTGTTGCAGTTTCTCTCATTTTGTCAGGTTGTGCTGCTGACAAGGGATCGAATAAAGAGGGAGCAAAAGAAGGGACAAAAGAAGGAGAAACATATACTGTTAAGCATGCGATGGGTGAAACGAAAATTCCTGGAACGCCAAAGCGTATCGTTGTATTGACGAATGAAGGAACAGAAGCGGTATTGTCCCTTGGTATTACACCAGTAGGAATCGTTAAGGCATGGGGACTTGATCCTGTCTATCAGCATCTGACAGAGCAGTTGAAAGATGTGCCACAGCTAGGTGACGAGAATCAACCGAATCTTGAACTGATAGCATCTCTAAAACCTGATCTTATATTGGGTAATAAGTTTCGCCAAGAAAAAATTTACACACAATTATCTGACATCGCACCTACCGTTTTCTCAGAGCGTATAAGCGGCGATTGGAAGATCAACTATAAGGTGTATGCGGAAGCGTTGAACTTGAAAGAAAAAGGCGAAACGAACTTGGGTGATTTCGACAAAAAAGTTGAAACTCTCAAAACTGAACTTGGAGATAAAGTGAACTCTAAAGTGTCTATCGTTCGTTTCAATCCAGGTGGTATCGTTCGTATGTATTATAATGATACCTTCTCCGGTGTTATATTGAAGCAAGTTGGTTTGCAGCGTCCTGCAACACAGGATAAAGCCGAGTTTTCCGAAGATGTAGGTAAAGAGCGTATTCCAGAAATGGATGGCGATGTATTGTTCTACTTTACTTATGATAATGAAAAAGGCGAAGCGGTTAAAGCAGAACAAGAATGGCAGCAAGAAGAGTTGTGGAAAAATCTTAACGTCGCGAAGAATGGCAAAGTTCATAAAGTTTATGACGGTGTTTGGAATTCATCCGGCGGAATCATTTCTGCAAATTTAGTATTGGATGAACTAAAAACATACCTTGTTAGCAAATAAGTAGTAAGTTTGCAAGCAGTCCGAATACATTCGGACTGCTTTAAGTTCTAGAACGGGAGCTTGAGACGATGCTTTATAATAAACTTTTGAAAGTGACAGGATTAGTACTTCTCGCATTTATGGGCATCGTTTTGTTTGTGGCTAGCATTGTACTGGGTTACACGGATACGTCTTGGCGGATTGTAAAGGAAGCACTGAGCGGTTTCGATGGTTCCAATGCTCATCTAATTGTCCGTGAATTACGAATACCCCGTGCCATAACAGCAACGTTAGTAGGCGCTGCACTTGCCGTTTCAGGTGCGGTGATGCAAGCACTTACTCGTAACCCGATGGCCTCACCAGGCATTCTTGGTGTGAATGCTGGAGCGGGCTTCTTTATTGTGGCCGGTATCTCTTTTTTTGGATTACAATCGTCTATGAACATGGTTTGGCTTTCATTTGCAGGTGCGATTGTCGCAGCGCTTTCTGTTTATGGATTTGCCGCAGTTGGGAGAGAAGGGATAACCCCGCTTAAGCTAACATTAGCTGGTGCAACCATTGCAGCTCTATTCACATCTTTTATAACTGCTTTACTAATCGGGGACGAACAAACATTGGATACTGTTTTGTTCTGGCTAGCAGGCTCTGTTCAAGGACGCAGCATGGAACAAATAATGACGGTTCTTCCTTTTTTGCTGGGAGGATATATTGTCGTTATGTTTATGGGAAGGACACTTAATGTATTTGCGGTAGGGGAAGATATCGCTAAAGGTTTGGGACAGCGTATTATTCAATTTCAATTGCTAGCTTTGCTTATTGTTGTTATACTCGCTGGCAGCTCAGTAGCGATTGCGGGGCCAATCGGATTCGTTGGACTCATCATTCCACACATTGCGCGAGCGCTTGTTGGAATCGATAATCGTTGGGTCATTCCCTATTGCTTACTTCTAGGTGCTATTCTACTACTTGCAGCAGATCTATCTGCTAGATTTATAGCGTTTCCGAAGGAAGTGCCGGTAGGCGTCATGACGGCGCTTGTTGGAGCACCTTTCTTCATCTATATGGCTAGAAGGGAGTTGATGACGAAGTGAGGCCAGTAACTGTCATTAACCGACCGCAAGTCAAGAAGCCCCACTCTGGTAGAAAAAAGATAGTAGCAATACTGCTGCTAGTTTGGCTCGTGTTAGCCATAGTCAGTATTGGCATTGGTTCGTTATCTGTCTCGCCTATCCAGACACTCGAAATATTATTATTTAGCGGGAGCAATTCCGCTGAAGGAATTGTTATATGGAGCCTACGCTTACCGAGGTTGCTATTGGCAAGTCTTGCGGGGGCAGCACTCGCAATGGCTGGTACAGTACTGCAAGGCGTCGTTCGTAATCCACTCGCTTCACCTGATATTATTGGAGTCACGAGTGGGGCTTCGATGATGGCTGTTTTTTATTTGGCCTTTTTTAATGAGTCGATAGGCATTAGCTTTTTGCCTTTCTTTGCATTTGCTGGTGCGGCGTTGGTATCATTTTTTATTTATATGCTTGCTTGGAAGCGTGGGGTCTCGCCATTACGCATGATATTGGTAGGTCTTGGTGTAACCGCATTAATGGAAGCGTGCAAAACGTTATTTCTTATTTTCAGTCCGATCTTCTTAACAAGTCAAGCGCAATTATGGATCACTGGCACGATCTACGGAGCTACGTGGAGTAACGTATATTCCTTACTCCCATGGCTATGTGTATTGCTGCCGTTCTTATTGTATATGGTTCGTCATCTTGATATACAAGCGCTCGGCGATGATTTGACCGTATCATTAGGGGGACGTATTCAATTGCAACGGCTTACCCTTATTGGAGCAGCAGCAGCTCTTGCAGGTGCAGCAATATCGTTCGTTGGCGGGATTGGCTTTATTGGGCTAATGGCTCCTCATATCGCTCGCAAGCTGGTAGGAAGCTCACACCGTATGCTCATTATTTGTTCAGCAATTGTTGGTGCAATATTGCTGGTAACAGCTGATTTCATTGGACGTACATTATTTTCACCGCGTGACGTGGCTGCGGGAGTATTTACAGCGGCTATAGGTGCTCCGTTTTTCTTGCTCCTGTTAATGAAGGCAAAAAAACGCGATGCATAAGTGAGTAGCCAATTGATAATAAGAAAGTGGCTTAATACGTTGGCAGCAGGTTCTACATTTATAATTGAATAGGTAATGGAAAATTAGTCATACTAAATGGATTGGGGTAGTAATGGTAATAATTGAAACGACCTTCGAATTTAAACGTATTAAATCATTATATTATCGAATGCAAATATACGGGGGTGAATCCCTCAAATTGAGGGAACTAGTTGGACTTAACCATCATGATTAACTTATTACTGGTATTATTATTAATTGTGTTTACAGCCTTTTTTGTCGCATCAGAGTTCGCAGTTGTCAAAGTCAGAATGTCACGTATTGATCAGCTAATATCAGAAGGCAACAAAAAAGCAATCGCAGCCAAAAAATTGGTGACCGAACTCGATTACTATTTATCCGCCTGTCAATTAGGTATTACGGTTACTGCTTTAGGACTTGGTGCGCTTGGTGAACCAACGATTGAAAAAATATTGCATCCAATCTTCCACGCATGGGGGATTTCGGATGGATGGGCTACGCCGATCTCTTATATACTTGCGTTGTCACTGATGACATTTCTACATGTCGTATTTGGTGAACTAGCGCCTAAAACACTTGCGATCCAATATGCAGAGCGTATGACATTGTTGCTGGCAAGACCTCTGGTCTTGTTTGGTAAAGTGTTGTTCCCTCTCATTTGGTTGCTAAACGGTTCGGCACGAGTATTTTTGCGAATATTCGGAGTGCAGCCAACAGGACATGAACAAGCCCATTCCGAGGAAGAACTAAAGATCATTATGACACAGAGTTATAATAGCGGCGAGATTAACCAGACTGAGCTTTCTTATATGCAAAACATATTTGCATTTGATCAGCGTGTCGCAAAAGATATTATGGTGCCTCGTATGCAAGTTGTTGCGCTGGATGAGCTAATGGAGAAGGACGATATTTTAGATATTATAGATGCCAATCGTTACACGCGATATCCTGTTACACAAGATGGCGATAAAGATAAAATAATTGGTTTTCTTAATGCGAAAGAGCTAGCAATTAATTTAGTCTTGAAGCGACCGATGCATATGGCAAGCCACATTCATGAAATTGATGCCATCCATGAAACAGCTCCGTTACAGGATGTACTACTCAAGATGCAAAAGAAGGGTACACCTATTTCTCTTGTCATCGACGAGTACGGTGGTACGGCCGGTATTATAACGATGGAAGACATACTTGAAGAAATCGTTGGAGAAATTCGTGATGAATTCGACAATGATGAGATTGCAGATATTGTGAAAATAAAAGACAACGTATATCACTTTAATGGACGTGTTTTGTTAAGTGATATCGAATCGCAATTTGGCTTAACCTTTGCAAACAGCTACAACGTTGACACGATCGGCGGATGGCTGCAAATTCAGCTCATTTCACTTGACGATGAGCCGGAGCCTATTCATCAAGGTGAGCATGTATGGCGGATTATTAAGATGGACAACCATCAGATTCTGCAAGCCTCACTTATAATGAATGTAGGTAGTAATGAAGAAAGCTCAGTGAATGAAGACGTTCGAACGTAGTTTGTTGTTATGAAGAATGCCCACCCACTTGGTAAAAAGACTCCAATGTCTTGTCATCATCCGACTATTGGAAGTGCATTTCACTAGTTGGGTGGGTTGAATTTTTTGTGATTCTAAATTTTTTTAAATTGAGGGTTGCACATCGGTTCAAAATCGTGTAATATAAGTTTTGTTGTTAAATAAGCGCGTATGGCGGAATTGGCAGACGCACTAGACTTAGGATCTAGCGGGCGACCGTGGGGGTTCAAGTCCCTCTACGCGCACCATACATGAAAAAACCCTTCTGATAGAAGGGTTTTTTGTTGTCTATAGGGATGGTTGGGTAATGGATCTGTACTAACCGTCAATTATTACGCATTAACTTACGTTGAAAGAAATATCCCGTTCTCTTTTTAGGGAAGACAGACTCGGCTGTAACTAATATTGTGGCAGATGGTCTTGCTACGAATACACAATATGCTACAGTCGCAATTACATATGAACGTGATGCAAAAGGTAACCAGTAGCGTGGTGAAATGGTGTTATTAGCTGCATTAACTAGTGAAGCGGGATCTTGATGTAAATAGTGGGTAAGAGTCAGTATATAAAGATTTCGCAAAAGAACTTGCAATGGTCGCCAGCGTATGGTATATTATAGATCTAAAGCTTTTCACGCGCGTATGGCGGAATTGGCAGACGCACTAGACTTAGGATCTAGCGGGCGACCGTGGGGGTTCAAGTCCCTCTACGCGCACCATACATGAAAAAACCCTTCTGATAGAAGGGTTTTTTGCTGTTTATTGAGCATCAGGATGAAGCTTTCTCCCCATATATCCGTCATTCCAGCCATGATAATGAGTAATTTGCTCTTCGCCTTCCTTCCAGCAGAGAAGTACTTCTTCACCATCCATAATTGCGGGAAAGTCCAGCAGAGCGGGATGAATCATTTTTAATAGGACACCCTTGCGCGTAATATTATTCATATACAAACTAAATTCCATTTGCATGAAATCAAGTTTTCCTTCCAATTCAAATAAGGGATCATGAGACCCAGCGACATAATTTGCTTTCACTTTACGGTAAGAAATATATTGTTCCTCAAGCTGATTAGACATAAGCTGGAGCTGCTGCAATTCTTGTTTGATCTGTGGCAGCAATGCATTAGCTTCTTCAAGTGTAAATCTTTTGTTAGACAACGTTCATCCACTCCTTGCTACCAAGTGTACTAAATCAAAGACCCAAATTTCAAATAAAGTGAAAATCACTCACGAGATGGTAAATAGACCCAATTTTGTATTCGATAAAGATGGTAAACAACAATGTAATAAAAATCAATAGATGAGTCTGATTATACTTGGGCATTTTATTAAAATAACGCTTGTAGTTTAATGAATGTTACAAATGGAAGTATTTATTTGATTTTCTACAATTAATGACGTATAAAAGGATCATTTTGATTGACAATATATCTGAGAACGATTATCATTAAAGTGGATTTGATAATCGTTATCACCATTCTAGGATATATAGTCTGCGGAAGCGCAGCAGGAGGAGCGTGCTAGTTACATGATTCGTTTGACAACTTCTGAACTCGATATTGCATATGATGACCGTCTCATTGTCCAAAATCTTAATATTGCTATTCCCCAAGGTAAAATCACAGCACTCGTGGGAGCAAATGGTTCTGGTAAATCCACGATTTTGAAAACGATGGCTCGGATTATGAATCCTACTAAGGGCAATGTTTTGTTGGATGGCAAGTCGATTCATAAGCAATCAACGAAGGAAGTGGCGAAACAGCTCGCAATTCTGCCGCAAAATCCGACAGCTCCAGATGGACTAACTGTAGCGGAACTTGTCTCTTATGGTCGTTTTCCTTACCAAAAGGGCTTCGGTTCGATGACAAAAGAGGATCGTAGCATCGTCCAATGGTCAATTGAAGCAACAGGGATGGGTGAGTTTGCTGATCGTCCAGTCGATCATCTCTCTGGCGGTCAACGCCAGCGTGCTTGGATCGCTATGGCACTTGCTCAAGAAACGGACATCTTGTTCCTGGATGAGCCAACTACTTTCTTAGATATGGCCCATCAGCTTGAAGTGCTTCATCTTTTGCAGAAACTTAATGAGTTAAACAATAGAACAATTGTTATGGTCGTACATGACTTAAACCATGCAACTCGTTACGCTCAACATATGATTGCCATTAAGAATGGCAAGGTGAGTGGAGAAGGTACTCCAGTTGAGGTTGTTACACCAGATATTATGCGTGAAGTATTTAATATAGAGGCAGATATTGTTCCAGATCCTAGAACCGGTGTTCCTTTATGCTTGCCATTTGCATTAGCTGGAGCTCCGGTTGCGGAAAAAGTACTGGCGAATGTACCTTCCAAGAAGAGAGAACTTGCTGCTGCATCAGGTGCATAAGCGGTTATTCTGGCATACCAAAACCCGTATTCTCTAGTGAGAATGCGGGTTTTAAAAAAAGTTTAATTATTTTTGAAAAAAGAGTTGCAATGTGTTTTGAAAGGTGATATATTATTACTTGTCGCCGCAACAAACGACGAAATGAACGACATAAGAAATAATATGCGGAAGTGGCTCAGCGGTAGAGCATCGCCTTGCCAAGGCGAGGGTCGCGGGTTCGATTCCCGTCTTCCGCTCCATAAATTGTGCGGCCTTAGCTCAGCTGGATAGAGCGTTTGACTACGAATCAAAAGGCCAGGAGTTCGAATCTCTTAGGCCGCGCCATTTTCTTATCGGATACTTATAGCACATTTTTATTTCGGGATGTAGCTCAGCTTGGTAGAGCACCTGGTTTGGGACCAGGGGGTCGCATGTTCAAATCGTGTCATCCCGACCATTTATATTTGCGGGTGTAGTTCAATGGTAGAACTTTAGCCTTCCAAGCTAATAGCGTGGGTTCGATTCCCATCACCCGCTCCAGTATCTTAAGAGCCAAAGCCTTGCAGCGCAAGGCTTTTTTTGTTTTCTTCTTTCGACAATTGTTTGACTCCGTCCATAGTTTGGGGCGAAGGTGTCGTGGGAAGAGATAATGAGGACAAATCAAATCGATAAATGAAAAATGGAGCTGTCTCAAAAGTATAAATACTTACTTCATGAAACAGCTCGCATGATGAAAAATGGGAGAAAATAAGGAAATGGCGGTGCTAGGGAGGTTATCCCTGCACCGCCATTTCTGGCTTTTGGTCTATTGCCGCCTTCTTGAGCAGATTGTGGGCGAGCGAAAGCCACCCGACCTCAAGGCTTACTTTCGGCAGGCCTCGAAGCAGAAAACGCCGGAATCCCCGGTTGTTTTTCAGTTGTCCAAATACGCTTTCCGGTTCGATCATTCTTCGAACCGACAGCGCATACCCTTCCTCGCTCTTGAGTTTCTCGCGTATTTGTTTCTTGTAACGCAGATACTTCAGGCTCACGCTGATTTCTCGGTTTCCTTTGGCTTTTGTACAAGCCTCTTTGAGCGGACAGCCTTCGCAGTTTTCGCTTCGGTAGTGGCGCTTCCGTAACTCATATCCGCTTTCTGTCGTTTCCTTACTTTCATAGCGAAATAGTAGGTTACGCCCAGCAGCGCACGTCCATATGTCTTCGGCTTCGTCATACTGCCAGTTATCCAACTTACTGATATCTTGCTTCCACTTCTTCGATTTTTCCTTGTGGTATGTGCTGTACTTCACCACTGTTTCTAGTTGTTCGTTTTCCAAGTAAGCGTAATTTTCTTCCCCGCCGTATCCTGCGTCCGCGATAACTGTTTTCGGTATATTTCCCAGAGTTGCTTTTACCTTCTCTAAGTGGGGCTTGAGGCAACGTGTGTCTGTCGGGCGCTGGTGCAAACTGTAGCCGATAATGAACTGGTTTTCCGTTCCGATCTGTACATTGTAGCCAGGTTTGAGCTGGCCATTACGCATGTGATCTTCTTTCATTCGCATGAAAGTAGCGTCGGTATCGGTCTTGCTGAAGCTATTACGATCTCCGAGAATCTCCTGCTGTACTTCGTATTTTTGCAAGCGGGGGAGGAGGTCTTTGCGGATTGCCCGAACTGTTTTTTTCAATGGCTTGTCCTTAGGTTTCTCTTGTAGTTGCTCCTCTAGCTGCTTTACAGCCTCTTCCAGCTTTTCGCTGGTGATCTGTGTGGACTCGCCGAGTTCAGGAAGATCCCATCCGTGATGTTCTTGCTCTTCCTGACGCTCAGATTCTTCAATGGTAGCGAACAAAGTCTGGACTTTCTCCTGCAGCCTCGCCTTCTGTTTCACCACCGCTTTGCCCCAGACAAACGTATAGCGATTGGCGTTAGCTTCAATCTTGGTTCCGTCGACAAAGTAATGTTCAAGCCGCACGTATTTCTCCTCAGCCAGAAATTGTAGAACGGCGGTGAAGACGGTCTCGAGCACCGTCTTCATACGTTCAGAACGGAAACGGTTGATGGTGCGAAAGTCCGGCTGTTGTCTGCCTGCAATCCACATAAACATGACGTTTTCACGGACCGCTTTAGCGATTTGTCGAGACGAGTAGATCCGCTGGGTGTAGGCATAAACAATAACTTTGGTGAGCATTTTGGGGTGGTAGCTATCTCGGCCGCCACCAGGGTATGCGGAGGCAAAGATCCTGTCGCTAAGTCGGTTCACAGCGGCATTTACAATACGCACGAGGTGATTTTGAGGAATGTCATCCTCCAAATCCATTGGCAGGGTAAGTTGGTCCATGGTATATTGAATGTACAAAGAAATCGCTCCTTTTGGAATGGTTGGGTGGTACCTCCATTTTACCAAAAAGCGATTTCTTTTTGTTTATTCAGAACAAAAAAAGCTGTCCCTCAGGTCACTTTATGACCTTTTGGGACAGCCCCATATTAAACTTCACAATCTATTTGGCAGTGATATCAATGCCTACCTCTTGTTTAGCTTCAATAATGTATGCCGTCCCGCGAAGGATGAAGTTATCGGACATTTCGATTTCGTCCTTAAACGTTGACATATGACTTGGTTTCTGATCATCTAAGTATTCCAGGACTGCTTCAAACGCTTTCTTTTTAGAGTAGAACGCTGTAGAAATTTCTGATCTACCGGATTCTAATGCTTTTTTGGCTTTTTTCGGAAGAGTATCAGGTACATCAACATTGCTTATTTTTAACCGCATAGTATTAGAAGCATCCCTTGCTTTCTCGGTGGCTTCGTAAGCGGTGAAAATATCAACAGATCCGTCTGCAAGCCCATTCAAAGCAGTGTAATAATTGTCCAAAGTTGGTTCTAAAGATTCTTCGAGTGTACTTATAGTTTTTTCAAATGCTAAGACATCAGATTGATTTTTCTTTATTCGTTCTTTTTCAGCTTTAGCTTTTTCTTGTTCATCAGCCTTTTTCTTTGCCTCAGAATCATCCACTTTTTTAGACTTATCGGGCTCGGATGTTTTAACAGTCTGAGCTGTTCCAGGACTCGTAGTTTGTAGATTCGTATCAGTTTCTACCCTACTTCCAATGAAAGCAATAAGTAAAATCACAACCCAAGTAGTCCCCAATGCTTTTCCTGGCTTTTTTAAATTTTTCCATGATACAAAAATCATGATATACGGGACAAAAATCCATCCAATTGCTTTTAAAACTTTCATTCTTTTAACCCCCTATAATATAATGCTTAATTACTACATATTACCTCATAATTAAATGTTTTTCGACAAATTTCTTCTATAAGATGGAGATGCAAGTAGTATATTTCCTGCTTTTTATTGTTCTATTCCAAATATAGGACGTTGTTCAGGGCGTGCATCGTGCTGACGAATCAATTTGTTAAGCAGACAATTGACAAGTAACAATCATGATGAAGCCCACCAACCGTAATGATTAGTGGGCTCCCCTATATCCGATATGTTAAAACAGATCTTCAACTTTCAATCTTTTTTCATAGCTGTTTTCGATGAGCTTTATTTGAACAAGACCAGTACAAGTCTAATTAATCTCATTCATTCAATAATAAAACAAAGAATGTTCCAGCTAACACAGACACATTTTTTGAAAGAAAGATATTGTTACTTTAGCTCATCAATTTCTACGTACATCTCTCGTTTTAGCTGACTTGCTAATTCTTCATTTTCCATAATGAAATTAGGTTCTCTCTTGTAGTAATTAATGATACAAATAGTTAATCATAACTCCTAAATTAAATGAGATAACGATACATGCAATACTTTGATCGATACGATCATTTTTAGAATTAAAATAGTCAGAATAATGTGAAGTATCGCACTGCAGGGCTTCAACGTGGTGGCTTTTTGTAGTATGATGGTAGGAGTGATTACGCCATTAACTGAAACTGAGAGTAACCTTACAAAGTTGAATTAGGCATATGCGTGAAGGATTAGCGGATGCTTTCAAAGTGAGTTTGCTGTACAGATCTGTAGGAGGAACGGTATGTCAGAACAATCTGTTTCATTAACAGCTGCTAGTCGAACAGGATCAAACAATTTGCTTAGACGAGATGTGCGTTTCCTAGGAAACATTTTAGGTGAAGTGTTGGTCCATCAGGGTGGACGCGAGCTGCTTGAAATTGTAGAACAAATTCGTGAACAGAGCAAGGCGTTGCGGGCTGAATTTGTGCCTGAATTATTCGAACAATTTAAGTCTACGGTATCATCTTTAAACCCTGATATTCGTCATCAAGTTATTCGTGCATTCGCGCTTTATTTCCAATTGGTTAACATTGCAGAGCAGAACCATCGGATTCGGCGGAAGCGGGATTACGAGGTTTCAACTGGTGAGGCTATTCAGCGTGGTTCGATCGAAAGCGCAATTCAAGATTTGAAGGAACGCCGAATCGATATTAATGATGTTCAAGACATTCTAGGCGGTATTTCGCTTGAGCTCGTTATGACTGCGCATCCAACGGAAGCAACACGCCGTGCGGTACTTGATATTCATAAAAGGATTGCAGAAGATGTTATGCTGCTCGACAACCCTACACTTACGTATCGTGAACGCGAGAAGTTGAAGGAAAAATTGATGAACGAAGTACTTATTCTTTGGCAGACGGATGAGCTTCGCGACCGGAAACCGACTGTTATCGACGAAGTTCGAAACGGCTTATATTATTTCGATGAAACTTTGTTTGAAGTATTGCCTAATGTCTATGAAGAGCTTGAGCGTTGCTTGAACAAATATTACCCGGCAGAGCACTGGCATGTGCCTGATTATCTTCGCTTTGGCTCATGGATTGGCGGTGACCGTGATGGTAATCCATCCGTTAAAGCTAATGTAACATGGGAAACGCTACAGCTTCATCGTCAACTAGCTTTGCGTAAATATGAAGAGAAGCTAAATGGTTTGATGGATCTGCTCAGCTTTAGTACTAATCTCGTTACTGTATCGGATGAATTGATTGAATCCATCCGTATAGATCGTGAGCATGTAGAGCTTAAGTGTGTGGAGCTATGGCGCAACACGAAGGAACCATACCGGATTAAGCTTGGATTTATGCTAGAGAAGCTTGCGAATACGCGCGATGAATCGCTTAAGGGCACACCGATGCGTTATAACAATCCGAATGAGCTGCGTGATGACTTGTTAGTTATTGATCGCAGTCTTCGCCATCACTATGCCAATTATGTAGCAGATACAGATTTGGCTAAGCTCGTTCGTCAGGTGGAGTTGTTCGGCTTCCATCTGATGGCGTTAGATATTCGCCAGCATAGTAAGGAACATGAGAATGCGATGGCTGAAATTTTGGCCAAAATGCATATTGTCGAAGATTATGCGTCTTTATCTGAGCCAGAGAAAACGGAGCTGCTTCACAAACTTCTTAATGATCCTCGTCCACTTACGTCGAGTCATTTGGATTACTCAGAAGCGACGCGTGAATGTTTGGATGTGTATCATACAATTTATCGTGCCCAAGGGGAGTTTGGCGAAAATTGTATTAACAGCTACCTGATTAGTATGACGCAAGCTGCAAGCGACTTGCTGGAAGTAATGGTATTCGCCAAAGAAGTAGGATTATTCCGCCAAGAAGCGAGTGGTACTGTTCGTTGCACGCTTCAATCTGTTCCGTTATTCGAAACAATTGACGATCTTCATGCAGCGCCCGGTATTATGACGGAGCTATTCGAGCTTCCTGTCTACCGCAAAGCTGTCGAAGCAAGAGGTGACTTGCATGAAATTATGCTTGGTTATTCCGACAGCAACAAAGACGGCGGTGTTGTGACTGCAAACTGGGAGCTGCGTGTAGCACTTAAGGAGATTACAGCTGCAGCTAAAGCATACGGTGTGAAGCTGAAGTTTTTCCATGGCCGCGGCGGAGCACTAGGTCGTGGCGGTATGCCGCTGAATCGTAGTATTCTTGCGCAGCCACCGCATACAATTGGCGGGGGAATCAAGATTACAGAGCAAGGTGAAGTACTTTCCTCTCGTTATTCCATGCAAGGTATTGCGTACCGCAGCTTGGAACAAGCGACATGGGCTCTTATTACCGCAGCTCGTATGGCAAAATATCCAGAGCAGGAGTCCGCATCGGAGGCAGAGTGGGATGCAATTGCACGTTCCATCTCAGAGACGGCACTGAATAAATATCAAGATTTAATCTTCCGTGATCCGGACTTTTTACAGTTCTTTAGAGAATCAACGCCGCTGCCTGAAGTTGGTGAGCTTAATATCGGCTCGCGTCCTTCAAAACGGAAAAATAGTGATCGCTTTGAAGATTTGCGAGCAATACCATGGGTATTCGCTTGGACACAAAGCCGCTATTTGCTTCCAGCATGGTATGCAGCTGGTACAGCACTTCAGCAGTACGTATTGGATCAGCCGGAGAAGATGGATACACTGAAAACGATGTATGAGCATTTCCCATTCTTTAGGTCGTTAATTGATAACCTGCAGATGGCGCTTGCCAAATCAGATTTGATCATCGCTAAGGAATATGCGACTATGATCAAGGATCAAAGCATCCGTGATCGAATCTTCTCACAGATTGAAGAAGAATATGCTTTAACATCGAAATTGATTTTGGATATTACGGGTCAAGAAGAAATTTTGGATAATGTACCAGTCATCCAAGAATCGATTCGCCTGCGGAATCCTTACGTCGATCCGCTCAGCTATATGCAAGTACAGTTGCTTACTGAGCTTCGTGAGCTTCGTGACAATGACCAAGATGATCCTGAGCTGCTTCGTGAGGTGCTGCTTACAATCAATGGTATTGCTGCGGGTCTTCGTAACACGGGCTAATAAACGAATTATCGATAGAAATAGGTCAGCCATGGATAATAATCCGCGGCTGACTTTTTTATTTGCATTTTTTCTCGAAAAATAACATTGTCTGCTTGTTTTATGTTTCTTTTACCCCAGCTTAAGTTTACTTTAAGGTACAGGCCCCATTATAGAGATATCAAATACATGACTTGATCATGCATGAGAGGATGTTGACAAATGAGCAACAACACACATGACTTTGGAACAGGAAATACACAAGAAGGCACGAATAGGAGCCAGCTACCGGCAGCACCGCAGTTCGAAGCTTATTATAAAGAAGTGGGGCAATCACGTCCTAAACGACCTAAAAGTAACCCACTAATCCCGATGTTTGCAGCATTTTTAACGGGGGCTCTCGTAATCGGAGGAGTAGCTTATACTGCGGACCGAGGCAACCTGTTCACGGGAGGCGTTAAGGAAGAACGTGCGGCAAGTGGAAGCTTGGCAAATGGTGTAGCAGGCAAGGATGCAGGGCTAACAACAGCTTCACTGAGCACAAGTGAAGATATTGCAACCATTTATGAAGAGGCTAGTCCAGCAGTCGTTAAAATTGAAAATTATAAGGAACCGCAGCAGCCTACCATGATGGGTGATGAGTGGCTACGTCACTTTATGGGAGGTCAAGGAGCTGAGAGTGGACGTAATGGAAATGAAGGGCAGCAAAGTGCTACTGGTGAGTTAGCGTTAAAGGGTGCAGGTACGGGATTCTTTTTTGACAAAGAAGGATACATTCTGACCAATGAACATGTTATCTCTGGTGCGTCTGAGGTAAGAGTTACAGTGAGTGGAAGTGGCGAGCCGCTTGTAGCACAGGTGCTTGGAACAAGCAAAGAGCTCGATTTAGCTGTACTGAAAGTGGCTAATGCGGATGGTAAAGACTTCCCTGCACTTAAGTTAGGCAACTCCAACGATACGAATATCGGTGATTGGGTAATCGCTATTGGTAACCCATACGGCTTCGATCAGTCGCTAACGATGGGTGTGCTGAGTGCGAAGGAACGACCGATTACGATTCAAGATGAACAAGGCGTGGAACGTTCCTTTGAACATTTGCTTCAGACAGATGCAGCTATAAACCCTGGTAACTCTGGCGGTCCGCTGCTTAATGCTGAAGGCGAGGTAATTGGGATCAATACCGCTGTTAACGCACAGGCACAAGGCATGGGGTTTGCAATTCCAACGACAACAATCGAAAAAGTACTTGATGGGCTGAAGTCGAACACCCTTTAATCGATGGGGAAATGATAGAAAAAAAAGGATTTGAACCTCTTTAGAGGATCAGATCCTTTTTTTGTGTAAAAATAACTTCTATTATTAAAGACTTCTTGCTCATTGTTCTTGCTTTTTAGGTGAAGGTCGATTACCATTTTTTTATGTAGCTTTTTACATGATTATTATTGTCGCAGATACGGCGATTATATATAGAAGGATGATAGGAACGTTTGGAGGAGTAAAAAAGTGAACGTGGTGGAGAACGGGCTTGCTCGATTAGCTCTTAAGGGCGATCAAGGGGCATTTGCTAAGCTGGTAGACATATATCAAGACAAGCTCTTTCATATGGCTTACCGAATGTTGAACAATCGACAGGAAGCAGAGGATGTCGTACAAGACACCTTTCTTCGAGTACACAAAAATTTAGACCGCTTTGATGAAGCATTGAAGTTTTCAACTTGGATTTACCGCATAGCTACGAATTTATGTATTGATCGTCTGAGGAAACGAAAACCAACGTATTCTCTTGATGCAGAATCTAATGATTATGATGGATTAGACGGTTATTCGATGATTCCAAGTGATAATCGGACTCCAGAGTCGGAGCTCATTCTTTCGGATACGCAGCGTATTATTCATCAAGCAATGGAATCGCTGCCCCCAAAATATAAAACCGTAATGATGCTTAGATACATACAGGACATGTCGTTACAAGAGGTTGGGGACATCTTAGATATGCCCGTGACGACGATTAAGACGCGTGTTCATCGCGGACGTGAGTTTTTGCGCAAGAAGTTGGAGCACCGTTTATAAAGGTCCAACAGTTGATTTAAAAAATTTGAAACATCCCTCATTCTATTACGTATCCTACTATTACGTACCCCAAAACGAGAATAATGCGAACGCACAAGCAACGGAAGAAAGGAATGGCTGCTATGGAATGTAAAGTCGCCATCGTCAAGATTCATGATTATCTAGACGGCGAGCTGCCACGTGAAGAAATATCTACATTACAAACGCATATGAACGCCTGCCCTGCTTGCCGCATTCGATTTGAACAGCTCGAGAAGACAGACGCTGCGGCGTTCGTCGCCTTAGAAGCGGTCAAGCCAACCGCGCGTTTTGACACTGCGGCTTCCCAGCAATTGAAGGAACGTATTATGTCGCAGCTACCGAAACAAAAGAGTAAAGAACGGAGTTCATTTGTTCGTTTCCTCTATCGCTATCCTGGTATAACAGCTGCAGCAGTATTCCTGCTCGTTATGATGGGCAGCTTCTTCGCTTCATGGGAAGAGGATGCCAAGATGATTGTATCTGGCGAGGATTTGCAGCATGTTGTTATTAACGGCGATACGGTCATCGTGCCAGCAGGAGTAGAGATCGTTGGTAATTTGACAGTTGAGAATGGAAAGCTTGAAGTACAAGGCTCCGTAGACGGTGATGTTACAGTCATCGATGGTACGATGGTTCTTGCTTCGACAGGTCATATTGCAGGGCAAAGTCGAACGATTGATCAAGCGCTCGATTGGTTCTGGTACAAGGTGACATCCACTTTCGGCGGTGTAGTTTCACAATAATCATAGCTGCTTCCCTCCCAAAGGGAAGCATTTTTTTTACTTTTTCTCAGCTTCTTAACTTTTTCTTAAAATATTTTTAAAATAAAGGATTTCCAATCCCATTTATAGAAAATAATAAAGTTGAAATGCGATTATAGAGATAGTACGTGATCTGCAGTTGGGGGTTGGCGCATGAGTTATTTTACAGATTCGACTTGGCAAGATTGGTTAAAGGATATTATTGATGTCGGTATCGTAAGTTATATTATTTACAAAATGATTCTGTTAGTGCGGGGCACGCGTGCGGTACAGCTGCTTAAAGGTATTTTCGTGCTGGTTGCAACTTGGGCTATTAGTACGTGGTTTAATTTATATACGCTCAAATGGCTTATGAATCAAATGTTCACATTTGGTATTGTAACGGTACTTATTATTTTCCAGCCTGAGCTTAGGCGTGTACTGGAACAATTGGGCCGTGGCAATCTGTTTTCTCGTACCTACTCACAAGAAAGAAATGCCGTTAGCGAGCAAATCGAGGAGGTTATTCGCGCGGTTCAAAATATGTCTAAGCGTAAAGTCGGCGCACTAATTGTGTTTGAGCGCAAGACTGGAATTACTGAACTGATCGAGTCTGGTATTGCGATGGAATCTCGGATTACGTCCGAACTGCTCATTAATATTTTCACACCAAATTCGCCGCTCCACGATGGAGCAGTTATTATAAGAAGTAATCAAATCATGGCAGCTGGCTGCTATTTGCCGCTCTCAGAAAATCCATTTATCAGCAAGGAGCTAGGAACTCGTCATCGTGCGGCAATTGGTGTTAGTGAGGTTAGTGATGCATTGTCGGTTGTTGTGTCTGAAGAGACAGGACAAGTATCCTTATCCATTAATGGCATGATCGTAAGAGATATTAACGAAGAATCGCTTATTTCCAAATTATTTGAAGAGCTGACTCTCAAAAGTAGTGGAAATGGCAAAGTCAAAAGCTCAAAGATTGCGTTTTGGAAGCGGAAGGGAGAATGACATGGATAAATGGCTGAGTCATCCTACTGCGCTAAAAATCATATCCGTCATTCTTGGATTGCTTCTATGGGCAGTTGTACATATTGATCCGCAAACATCACCACAGCAAATAACGTCAAATATTGATACGAAGGTTATCGAAGCTGCAACAATTGTTCCAATAGGACTTGATGAAAAAAAGTATGTGCTGACGGCTATGGAGCCAACAGTGGCACGTATTGTCGTGGAAGGTCGAATAACAAACTTATATGCAGCAACGAATGAAGATTATGTTGTAAATGTTGATTTAACTAACGCAAGAGCAGGTATACAAGTGATTCCACTTACTGTGAAGATGCCAAGAGGCATTAAAGAGGTCGAATTGTCTCCAAGGAAAGTGACTGTGCGATTAGAAGAAATCGTGAGCAAATCGTTTGACGTGCAGGTCATAACAGAGGGTAAGCCGGCACCGGGATATGTACTTGGAACGCCAGAGATTTTATCCGAGAACAGTGATGTTGTACAGGTGACATTGCCTAAGGATGATATGCTGAAGGTCGGTGTTGTGGCAGTTAAAGTAAATGTCGAAGGCGAAAATAAAACAATGTTGAACAAAAAGGCGAAAATAGTCGTCTATGATACTGAGGGGCAAGAAATTGAAAATGCGAAGGTAGAACCTTCGACTCTGCAGGTGGAGACGAAGATTACACTTCCATTCAAGCAAGTACCGCTGCAAGTAAGGTACACGGGTAGTTTGCCGCAAAATTTGGGTCTCGTCTCAGTGACGCCGGTGACGGATGAAGTTACTGTCTATGCTGAGCAAAATATATTGGACAACCTCCAAATCTTTGACGGGGTTGTACTTGATCTAACGAAAGTGAAGCAGTCGGGTAGGTTCAAGGTGAAGGCAAGTCCTATTGATGGCATTCAATCTGTAGCACCTGATGAAATTGAATTGGATGTCGTTGTGGAGACTGCTACTACACGAGTGTTGAAAGGTATTCCTATTCTCATAAATGGAACCACCGGAGGAATGAGCGCTCAAGTAGTGACTCCCGACACTGGAACGTTGGATCTTGAGATTAGTGGTGCATCGGCTGCTCTAGCCAAAGTGAAACTTACCGATATCACTATTGTTGCTCAAGTTGCGGGACTCGCAGCAGGTACGCATACAGTTCCTTTAGAACTGGAGCTGCCTCCACATGTTCAGCCGGTATTAACCGGTGGACAACCATTAACTGTTACGGTTGAAATAAAAGATGACTCTACTTCTACGGAGCAAGGCAATGGCGGAGAGGATACTGGGGTGGGCGGTACACCAACACCAACACCAACACCAACAGATCCTCCTGAAGGCAATACGGAACAAGGCGAGGGATCTGGCAACAACGGTGGGGCGTCGAATGGAGCTGAGAATGCGACTCCTAGCCCAAGCAATCAGAGCGGGAATGCAAGAAACAGCTCGTATCGTAACAATGCAATAACCATTTATGACATTAGGAATATGTTATATCCAATCATCTAATGCACTTATTTAATCAATCAATTTTTAACTATTTATATTAAAAGGGGATAATCGATTATGGGGAAATATTTCGGTACGGACGGTGTCCGTGGTGTTGCAAATAAGGAGCTTACGCCTGAGCTAGCATACAAAATTGGTCGCGCAGGAGGGTATGTACTAACTAGATCAGCAAGCAAGCCGAAAGTTGTTATCGGACTGGACACTCGTATATCAGGTCCAATGCTAGAAGCTTCGCTAATTGCTGGACTGCTATCAATTGGTGCAAGCGTTGTACGTCTTGGCGTAGTATCTACACCAGCTGTAGCTTATTTGACTAGAGAACTAGGGGCTGACGCAGGCGTCATGATATCAGCTTCTCACAACCCAGTTGAAGATAACGGCATTAAGTTCTTTGCCGGAGATGGATTCAAGCTATCTGATGATACAGAGCTTGAGATTGAAGCTCTTATTGATGCAGAAATAGACGAGTTGCCACGTCCAGTAGGCGGAGATATCGGTGTTGTATCGAGCTTTGCGGATGCGAAGAAGAAGTACTTAGACTATCTAAAAACAACAATTACTGGTCAATTTAGCGGTTTGAAAATCGTCTTGGATTGCGCGAACGGATCTGCTTATGAGCTTGCTCCGACAGTGTTCCGTGAGTTAGGCGCTGACATCATTACGGTAGGCGCTGAGCCGGACGGACGCAATATTAACGCTGGTGTGGGCTCTACACATCCAGAATATCTTCGCGAGAAGGTGTTGGAGCATGGCGCAGATTTGGGATTAAGCTTTGATGGCGATGCAGATCGTTTGATTGCGATAGATGAAAATGGTGAAGAGGTGGATGGAGACTTCATCCTCTGCATTATTGGTGACCGTATGAAGCGGGAAGGCAAGCTGAACCATGATACCGTTGTAACAACGGTTATGGCGAATATCGGCTTCTTTAAAGGTACGGAGAAGATTGGTTTGAAGACAGCACAAACAGCAGTAGGTGACCGTTACGTAATGGAAGAAATGCGTCGTGGCGGCTATAACCTGGGCGGAGAACAATCCGGACATGTTATTTTCCTAGACCATATTACGACTGGTGATGGCATATTGTCAGCGCTGCAACTCGTGGAAACTGTTGCTTTGTCAGGTAAGAAGCTGGGTGAGCTGAAGAAATTGATGCGCAAATACCCGCAAAAGCTTGTTAACGTTCGTGTAGCAGACAAAAGTTTGTATAACGGCAATGCAGCAATTGAACAGGCTGTTAAGCAAGTGGAAGAGGAGCTTGGCGATAACGGTCGTGTACTTGTACGTCCTTCCGGCACAGAATCTCTTATTCGCGTAATGGCAGAGGGACCAGAAAAAGAGCAAGTAGAAGCGTACGTAGATCAGATTGCTGCTGTAGTTAAACATGAACTAGGTTAATGGTAGGCGAGGTTAACTAATGAAATGGCTATACAGAGTGCTGTCATTCTGTATAGCTTTTTTTGCGTTATTTCGTACATACTTTGTTGATTTATGAGGGAATCTAACAAAATAGTTATCACATAAATCAAATTTCAACCATTTGTCCAAAGAGGTTGCATCGAGGGGTGAAAATGAATATGATAGGACATAGCATTCAAGAAGGAAAGCGAGGATAGAGGTTATACGAGATTCAAAAAGCGCCAGAGCTTGCGTGATGAATGGATGAATAGCAGCTTCTAATGTAGGGCTATTATTTGACATTCATACGGGAAGCTGACGAGGTGAAGGTGTTCGAAACATTCGGCGGGGACCTTCCGGTATTTAGCAAGCCATCCGTAAGCCGTTACGTAAATTGGTTGGGTGACCGATCGGACAATCGTACGGCAGGCTTCTGCAAAAGAATAACTCCCATATGTCCACGATGTCGCCTGAGGGGTTGGCACGGGGAGAAGGGTTACGTTTTTCGCAATAATAAGAATCATGTGACAACTTCATATTTGCTTGTGCTGCGCAGAGCTGACATTCGTATGGACGGGAAATACACCGTTGACGGAGGTCTATTACATTATGTGTGGAATTGTAGGATATATTGGTAAACGCGACTCACAGGACATTTTGCTAGAAGGATTGAAGAAGCTTGAGTACCGGGGATATGACTCCGCTGGTATTGCTGTATTTACAAATGATGGTCTTGAAGTTACGAAGTCTAAGGGGCGTCTTGCTGTACTTGCAGATAAGCTTAAAGATGAGCCGCTTACTGGTTTTGTCGGAATCGGTCATACACGCTGGGCAACACATGGCAAGCCATCTGACGTCAATTCGCATCCTCATACGGATAATTCAGCTAAGTTTTCGGTTGTACACAACGGTATTATCGAAAATTACTTGGATCTGAAGGATGAGCTTATCGCAAAAGGTCGTGTAATCGTATCGGAAACAGACACGGAGATCATCGCGCATCTTGTCGCTGACGAATACGACGGAGATATTGTCAAAGCTGTTCAAAAAGCTGTAAAACGTATGCGTGGTGCATTCGCACTTGGCGTATTGACGGAATACGAGCCAGAACGACTCGTAGCAGTACGTTTCGCTAGCCCGCTTGTTATCGGTGTTGGCGATGGTGAGAACTTTATTGGGTCGGATATTCCCGCTATTTTGGAGCACACGCGGGATGTGTATATATTGGACGACGGCGAAATGGCAGTCTTGACACGTAATGGTGTCGAACTAATGACGACCGACGGCGAAATTATTTCCAAGGAAATATTCCATGTCGATTGGGATCTAGTGACAGCAGAGAAGGCCGGATTTGATCATTTTATGCTGAAAGAAATTTACGAACAGCCGAAAGCTTATCGTGAAACGATGCTTGGACGCATCGCTGACGATGGGAAATCTGTAAAATTGAAGGAACTTACGATGACGGACGACTATATCCAGTCGATTCGTAAGGTGCATATTGTCGCATGTGGTACGGCGTATCATGCCGGACTTGTCGGCAAGTCGGTAATTGAATCATTGGCACGGATTCCAGTCGAAAATGATGTCGCTTCGGAGTACCGTTATCGTTCACCGATTATTACTCCGGATACACTTGTTATCGTTGTAAGCCAATCAGGTGAAACAGCAGATACGTTAGCAGCACTTCGTGAAGCAAGACGAAACGGCGCTCGCGTACTAGCGATCACAAATGTTGTCGGAAGCTCCGTAGCTCGTGAAGCTGATGATGTACTCGTTACTTGGGCAGGCCCAGAAATTGCTGTCGCTTCGACCAAGGCTTATACGTCGCAACTGATTGCGTTCTACTTGTTAGGCATGCATCTTGCACGTGTATTAGGCACACAAGAACAGTCGGCAGTAGAAGAGATGGTAGCTGGTCTTCTAGCGTTGCCTGAGCAAGTTGAAAGTATTTTGGAGCAATCCGCTGTACTTAAGCAAGTTGCAGAATCAATCTCACATCATAAGAGTTTGTTCTTCATTGGACGCGGCGTTGATTATGCAGTCGTTCAGGAAGGCTCGCTTAAGTTGAAAGAAATTTCGTATATCCATTCTGAAGCTTATGCAGCTGGGGAATTGAAACATGGCACATTGGCGCTTATCGAAGAAGGCGTGCCTGTTATTGCGCTAGTGACGCAGGAGGCGCTGTATGAGAAAACACTTAGCAACATTAAAGAAGTGAAGGCACGTGGCGCTCACGTCCTTGCAATCACTAACAACGGTTTAGAGGTTGAGGTTGCAAAGTCCGTCGACGAAATCTTCGCAATTCCGAAGACGTTGCCGATCCTCTCGCCAGCTCTTGCTGTCGTGCCGCTACAATTGCTGTCATACTACGCTTCACTGGCGCTAGGACACGATGTGGATAAGCCGAGGAACTTGGCGAAGAGTGTGACTGTGGAGTAGGGGATAGATGCGTTAGTGTTAGATTGTTCGGTGACATTAAAGTTGTTGACTAGACATTATAGTTGTTGATTTAACAATATAGTATGTGATTTTACATTATAGTTTGTGATCATGTTCTACTGAGCATGTCCAAAGCTGTAGTATAGAACCATTGATAAGTACTTCCTAACCGATTAAAGAGTCCCGATGATCAAGTATAAATCATCGGGATTTATTTTTAATTATATGGTTATCGACTTTGTAATGGCTGTCAGAAGAAAATAAAGTTCTAGATTGAAAAATAAAGTATTAGACTGTCAATGCTTTATCCTAACGGGCAGATATCTTTAACTATAAGTTAAGAGCCACAATTGGCCTTAACGAACAAAGATGAATAAATACACTTGACATTGGGGATTTTTTTAGAGACAGTGTAATATGTACATAAATTCTCTGCAGCATTGCTCATAGATGTTGGGCAGTGTATGATGCGTCAGAATTGAGATGTGTTCAAAATGATGAAAATATGCAAGGTACATCGATTGCGATGGTACCTTGCTATTTCAATATTTGACATTGACTCACTCTTCTGATGAATCAGAAGAGTTTTTTATGTGCAATTTAATCCGATTAAAGAGGAGAGAATGCACATGGTAGAAATGAATGTCAAGAAAGCGGTCATGGCAGTAAAAGGGAAGGGGAATCCCATTGTTTTTACGGGAACGACTAAGAGTGGCAAGACTACAGGAATGTCCGCATGTGCGAAGAATGAGGGGGTTCAAGAATTTCTAAGTTTACGTGAGGCCAATGGAAAAGGAGGAACATCTGAGGTTGAATTAATCGCCACTGATTGTATCGCGATTCCGGAAGATAGCCTAATAGTAAGTGCGAAGCTGGGGCTGCAGAAAATTTCTGATTGCAGTGATGACAACGAACTGTTAGGGAGTATTCTATATTCCGCGGCCAAAGATTTTTCAAAACAGCAGGATCCTGAAGGATTTAAAAATAAGATTCAAAAAACGCTTCAAAACACGTTGCAACATCCGTCTAATGACTCGCTAGGTTATAAAATCAAAGGAATTACGGAGCAACATATCAACCGAGTGCTCGAATTGTTAAATCAGTTTCCTATTGATGAAGTCATGAACGTATATAATGAAATGATTGCGAAAACCCCAAAAAAGGGCCAGCAGGGGATTCGGATTTTTATTGAACTAATTTCAAGTAAACCGAGTTTTTCGTATCTTATTGAGGCTTTTTGGAATTTGATAGTGGAGATTATCAACCAAGATGTGAAAGAGCTAAGGGACGATCTTGTGCAAAGCGGAGCAGACTTTGAGGCAGATGGCGAAGATTTCATCATTGTGTTAAATCAATCGAATAAAGACAACAAACTCGTTAAAACGCTATTACAAAGTGAAGATGGCTCCAAGGAATATCTCATATCTGAGTTCTCTTTGATTTTTAGAGGGGCTGAAGGCCTCTATCAAGGGTCAAACCGTCATCTATTGACGGTTGTAGAATATAACGGACAGAATATCAGATGCTTACGTCTTATTGACACACAAGGCCTCTTCCATGCGACAGGGGTGAAATCAAAGGAAGAATCTGAACGGATTATTGATATGCTATCGCAATATCACAGCAATAAACTTGTCATTGTCATAAATTCGCACATCACAGACACGGTAAAGGATGGATACGAAGCGATTCGTATGATGCTTCAGGAGACGAACCGCGAGATTGAAATATACCTTTTGTACACCCACTGGGATGAGTACCTCAAAACGTACAGTCAGCAAAGACGTGGAGCAGGTAAATTTGATAGGGGTCAAGAAACGGTAGACTGGGAACAAAAATTTAAAACTGCACTAGCTGATCAGGAAGAAATGATTGAAATGTTACGAGCAAGTTTGGAATTGAATCAAGCTAAGAAAAAACCTAAATTAATGGGGGTCTATCGTGCGGCCATTCTGACTGACCCAGATAATAAAATGGAGGATTTCTTAGAAGCTAAAGATTTCGTCTATCCAGAGGCACTGAATCGGCTGCTGAATGACCTGTTGAATGAACAAGCGAAGCATGGATCAAAACCGAAGGTAACTGAAGGGATCGAACGTTGTATTCAGGTAGATTTGAGTCAGGTATCCAAATCAAATATCAGCAGCTTGTATAACAACTTAGTTGTCGATTGTAAAGGATTAAAACTGTATGCATCCACAGTGAGAGCGTGCATTAGAAAGTGGTGTAAATCTGGAACGAAACATAAATCTAATGTAGTAGTACCCAATGATTATGGCTATGCGCATATCGAAACAGAATTCGTTCAAGAAATTCGAAATTACACGTTGAACATGTTGAAAAATCGATTTCAAATTGATGCAATTTCTTATATTCCTGATGAAACAGATCGGGAGAAATTTAGGGAAGAACTCACCAGATATCTATTTAATTCACAGGAAGTAGGTCGTGAGGTTGCGGAGTTGATCGGAAAAGAAGCTCATACTAATGGGTTCGAGAAAAATAAAGGGTTCGCTTATCAGTATGATCGGTTTAAGGATATGCTCCAGCACACACAGGATCAATATTTTAATAATCCTATTATTGATCCTACTCCAGCATTCGATTCCATTCTAAACCGAGCGTTACAAAATTGTGTGCGTCAATATGTCGATGCAAATTGCATAATGGTCTTTTGATGATGGTCATGGGC
This sequence comes from Paenibacillus sp. L3-i20, assembly GCF_022180385.2. Taxonomy (GTDB): domain Bacteria; phylum Bacillota; class Bacilli; order Paenibacillales; family Paenibacillaceae; genus Pristimantibacillus. The sequence goes on along the minus strand of NZ_BQME02000001.1, from coordinate 1,108,903 downwards.
TAGGATTAATTGAATCAGAACCCACTTTAATGAAACACATAAGGCATGCATTCAGAATTGAGTGCATGCCTTCCCATATGCCTTACACCATCGAACAGATCTTAAACTAAAGGGCAGAAAAGTTTAACCGTTTAGCGAATGTTATTAACAGAATCAACTTGCTGAGTCGAAATCAAACAATTCGTGTTGACGGGAGAGAAATACATGATTAAACGTTTCTTCAAGGACGATAAAGGCTACGAGAATTGGTTCACGAAGAATCCAGACGGCTTCGTGTTGAACATGTATGAAGAAAACGCAACGTCGGACAAGATGCACTTGGCTAACTGTTTTTTTTCTTCGATCGGAGGGCGATGAGAGGCGCCGTACTAACTCATACGAAAAGGTTTGCTCCGACAGCCTTGAGGAATTGTCTGATGAAGCTGCCGAGGTCGGCAAGAAACGTAATAAAATTTGGGCATGGTGTCCGTTTTGCAAGAAGAAGGTTGACGAGAAGGAAACGAGATTCTAAACATTATATTATTGCACGTCTGTAAAAAATGATATTATGAGGGAAATTGTACATAGGAGTACGTTTCCTAACACACGGCGTTCTGTTCTTCTTCGTTGTCAGCCGCCTGAGCGTGACGTTCCCGCCTCACACGCAGCCTTTTTGTTCGCTGTCTCTTGAATTCTAAGGACATCAGAAGAAAGAGCCCGCTTCTGATGGAAGCGGGTCAAGTATCCGGAATTTATGAGTTCAGTGTAGATGGATAGTTTGTATTTACTTCTGGGGCAGCTGCTTCGGGGACTAAAGTTGCTGAAGCATTAGGAACTACAACCTGATCGGCACCACCAAGTAAGTTATCAATGAAACTGTAAATTAAAAGCGTGTTGGTCTTTCGGCCCAATGAATTTATCCCAAGCTGGATCTGCCCCCACGTATATTCGAAAGGATCTACCCCCGCTGGACAGACATCCATGTGAGCTTCTAAGAGAGCCTTAATCTCTGCCGCATTATGTGTCTCGACGTATTCTTTCATTAAGTCATCCTTTTCCTTCAGGCTCAAATTTCGAAGGTTAAAAACGACATGATCGGTGTTAGAAGACATAAAGAAATGGGCATATGGCAAATCTTTATTCGATATTGTTAATTTACTGATTTGAATCATTTTGCGGTGGTTTTCAGATTTATCTCGGTTTCGCTCCTCCATATGACCTTTCTGCGTATCATTAACTACGAGAATGTGTGTATCCGAATATCGCTTTTTTTCCGTTACGGATACTTCACCGTTTACAATAATATGGTCATCAGGAATGAAGGTTCCATCCGTATCCCCAATATGAACAATCCCAATAACATGAACTGGGCTTATCTGCTGCCGCTCTAACTCCCGCTTTACGAAATCCCGAATCTTTTCTCGAATATTTTTATCATGGCGCTCTTTAAAAAAGACGTCGCCTCTATACTGAAATATCTTTATTCCCTTTGGTTCATAATGATCCCGCAATGCGGCAGCAAATAAGTCTTCATCCGTTTGACCTTCGACGATCACAACAAGAGCCTTTAATTTCTTTTTACTCAAGTGATCGTCCCACCTTCCAAAAAGCCCTCTTAATTGTAGACTTATTAGTTTCGGTATAAACGGACTCACTCATGCCGCCTAATTGGATCGCCTCGTAGTATCTTCTACGAATATTATTGGTTGTGCTGGTATACTTCATCTGAATATAGCGCTTCTCTGGGTTTGTCGTTGTGAACCAGATATTTTGTACGGGTAAGACCTCGAGCGCACGAAGATTATGGGAAGTAAATATAAGTTGTCCCTTCCCTGTTTCGCTAAAGATGCTGAGAATCTCCCCCAGGAGGAACTCAAATACACCGGAGTCGAATTCGTCAATGACGACACATGTATTGGGATTGATATTAAATGCAATTAGCGCACTGGTAATCGCGAAAATTTTCAATGTGCCTGCTGACTCCGCCCGGAGCGGTAAGGACCGGCCCTCTTTTTTAATCAGCAACTCAATCCGCTTACCGGGTTCCCCATCATCTAATGATTCACTATGAAGCTCGTGTACAACAACTTCGGCGCCAGGTATTAAACATCTGAACACGATGTTTTTTAATTCGACGGCCTTTTTTAGTTCATCAAGAATATCAAGCGGAACCACAAATGAACGAAGCACATTAAAGTTATATTCTGCGATTCGCTTAGAAAACGGCATGAAATATTTTGAACTAAATTCTCCATGCTGAATGTTCGGGATTACAACGAGATTCTTAGCGAAGGTTTCCGTTATCAGGTGGAGGATCTTGCCTTCTTCGGAGCTTAGGATTTGCTTTAAGTGATTCTGAATCTCCTTATGAAAAACAACCGATTTCTCAGAGTGGATAGCGATGATTTTACTTGCAATGGCCTTCTGGTTTTTGCTCGTGAAGAAGATTTTCTTCCCCCGGTACAGCTCCTTGTCTCGGTAGTTCAGAAGATTCTTATATCTAACACCAGGAATATTCTCTTTATAGAATAGATTTTCACTAATGACCTTCATGTTCTCTTCGCCGTACGCAAGCTCTACGTCGTATTTGATTAGAAATGTCTTAGTGTCTGCTACCGCAGCGAATTCGAAAGATAACGTACAGGACAGTTGTCCATCCAAGATTAAGTTTTCCGATTTATTAGGCAGTGAGGCCTCTCTGCCCAGCAGACAGCCCAGAATTCGAAAAGATTCAAAAACAGCGGTCTTCCCCGATCCATTTTGACCATAGAAACCGAGGATGTCTGCGTTTAGATTTTTGTCATTCATGTATTGCTCAAGCTGCAGCTCAAACTCTTCCTTGAAGTTTCGTTTTGCCGACTCGTCACCCGAGGTTGGTTGGGGAGGCAAAACGCCGGCGATATTATCGTACATCTGATTTCCAGTGAATTCGCCAGCTTGGACATTCTTGATATTTTCAAGTCTCACCCGATTTATTCGAATGATTGATTGCATCACAGTCCCACCTTTCATTTCCATATTTATAGTATAACACGCATTATGATAATTAAAATGAATTTTTGAATAAAATATATGAAAATTTCATTTAAGATTACTGGAATTTAAAGTGTCCACATTGGAATCTCAATGAAGAGTCAGGCCGTAAACGAGGTAGCCATTACGCGCACTGGCTACTAGATAAGGGATTACATGTGGTCATGGTTAACCCGGCCACAACGAAGAGAAACAAAGAAAATCGAGATAATAGTCCATCAAAAAATGATCCCAAAGATGCCCTGGTCATCGCAGACGCGGTCAGTAGAGGCTTTTACACGAATATACGCGTCAGTCGCTTGTGTTCCAGCGATTACTGACGATGATGAGCGATCGAGAATTTTGGGTGTCGAATAGTGTACGGCTGCAGAATCGGATCGTGCGTTGGCTGGACATCCGCTTTCCCGAATATCCTTCAGTATTCAAAGACTGGACATGTAAGCGATCATTGGCGACCCTTAAAACGTTTCCTTGTCCGCAAGATCTGGAGAGTTATACCGTGACGGACGTAATCGATGCCTGGAGAGTCCATATGCAGCGCGCTGGAGGTTCTACGGGTACTGAGAAGGCTGCACTACTCATTGCCAGGGCAAAGAACAGTGTCGGGGAACGAGCGGCTGTTGAAGAAGAAAAGGCAGATTTGCAACGGCTTATTGAAGAATATGAGCGAGGGAGTATCATGCTTGAAGAAATTGAATCAACAATCGAGACTCTACTCTCTGAGATTCCAATGGCGGAACACCTTCGCACAATAAAGGGTCTCGGAAAGATCTTTACAGCGGCCATATTAGCCGGTACAGGAGACTTAAGACAGTACGCGCATGGACGTCAGGTATTGCGGAAAGCTGGCCTAAACTTGGCAGAAAGCACGTCAGGAAAGCGAAAAGGTCGAATTGTTCTTTCGAAGCGAGGAGACTAAGCTTTGCGAAAATATCTTTATCTGGCGACGGTTCAGCTCGTATGGAACAACCCAGTGTTCCGCCATCTTCATGAACATAATGTACAAGAAAAGAAGATGAAAAAGCAGCAATCCATATTTAAGTTAATAGGTAAGCTGGCACGAATTCTAGTTGGAATTGTACAACGGGGACAACAGTTCACACCAGAAAAAACAGTCCTTACATGGTCAGAAGCAGCTTAAGTTAGCAGCAATCACGTATACTGACTCATTCGCAGGATTTCCACAAAGAAATCACGGAGGACCGAGTTCGTCTCCCTTAAGAGCTCAGACCCGTCCGCTAAACGCTATCGGTCTCCACACCTTGGACAAGTATAACGAAGGAATGTAAGGGCAATGACCCGTTGAGTCGTGGGAGGGTGAACCCCAAGGAATTAGTGGAGTATGCGTGCAGTAGAGATGAATTTGGGGACTATTTCCTAACGATTCCTCTATTTCCGCATGCCCAACCGACTGCCTCAACCGGTATTGTCTACAGTCAGTTCTAAGATTTATCTGACCGAAGGTGATGGAATCCTGCGAATGAGTAAGTATATGTGAGATAATTCTTAAAAACGAGGGACGGAGACTATAGTTTAAACACCACAGCGGCTGTCTAAGACTTTATTTTTAAGTCTTGGTCCGCCGCTGTTTCTTTTAAGGATCACTCTAATTCTTATTTTCTAAATGCTACAGATCCTTCAATTCAGAAACCCAGGTAATTTAACGACTCCAGTCTAATACTTTATTTTCAACTGACAATAGTATAGTGCTATTCGTTTTTTTATTTTTAGGTGTTGAAAACACAAATGTAAGCGATCTTAAAATCGGACAGTGTTATTCCGACATATGATCAGTTTTCAGGTCATGTAACCGCTTTTATACTTAATACATCAGGAGGTGCTACAACATGAAAGAATTAACTACCGTCGGCCGAGCGAATGCCGCGGTGATGCTCAAGCGACAAACGCTAGGACGCAGATTCCGCAAACAGGTATCCCTTCAAACTTTCGTTTTGTTAGGAATGGCGTTCCTGCTGGTATTCTCATTTGCCCCACTATTTGGAATTCAGATGGCTTTCAAAGATTACACCATCAGTAGCGGCATAAAGGGGATCTTTACAAGTGAATGGGTGGGACTGCGTTATTTTCATGAGATGACAAACGACTATATGTTTCCGACCTTGGTGCGAAATACGATCGCCATCAGCTTGCTGAAGCTCGTTATTTCGTTCCCCGTTCCTATTCTTCTGGCGATCATGATTAATGAAGTTAGGCATTCATTCATGAAGAGGTTCGTGCAGACAGTCAGCTACTTACCCCATTTTATCTCGTGGGTCGTCGTGGTAGGTATGTCATATGCATTCTTCTCGACGGAATACGGGCTCGTCAACAATGCACTTATGTCTCTAGTCCCATATAAAAAAGATACATTTTAAAGCTTACGACCTATTCAATCGGAGTTAGGTTAATGTGGTTAAGGCCGTTTTGAAGACAGATTAGGACAAAGAGATGTAAAAAACAAGTTCAATGAAAGTTTCAATAGTGATGAGCCCGTCTTCGAACCGTTTGGAGTGGGAAGTGAAATCAGTAATGGTCTTACTGGCAAATATCTATAGCAAAGAAGTGACATAGCGAACCTTTTCGTATAGAACACCAACCCTATAGTAAGGGGAATGTTGGATGGAAGCTATTTTACTTACGCATAAGCATGTTAGATGATTGGTGCAAACTATCCGTATTAGAATAACGAGGGTCATATATGGATAAAATAGAAATACTATGGAATCATTGATAAAAGGATTAAAGCTTATACCCAATGAAAGGGATGGTAGCATGGTTTTTGAAATTACTGAATTAATGGAACAAAAAATAAAGGAATGGGATTCATGTACTGCAAGAGATGTTTCAGGAGCTCAATTTGCATACACGTTTATTCCAACGGGACTTGGATTAATCATTACAGTCAAATGCGATGTTTGTGAAAGAACTCTAGATCTAACCGAAGACTAGGGATAATAATTCAATTGATCAGAAATTCATTTGAAACCCTAAATATTTCATGTGAAATCAAAATTATATATATATTACGTCATATTATATGATGTGAGATGATAATATTTTAACTTTAAAACTCTTATTGACATACATAATGTGCTAATTTAACATTTTATATAAGAAGGGCATTAGATAGTGTTTTTGCTCATTTTTACGCAGGTGAAACTTGAATATTCCACTCAGGGAGGTGAGGAAATGTCTCTTAGAGGTTCGCGAATAACAAAGCTACATACGAATTATATCAAGAAAGGAAGAGGCCAAGGTTCTGGGAAAGATTATAAGCCATTCATACAAGCGCATGATAATAAGACGGCTTCAGAAGGATGGCTTACTCGACATAAAGGGTGGAAAACTGCGCGTATTCATCATACGTTATCTGAACATGAGAGGAAGTTTCTATACCTTTGTGAGTGGTCTGATAGGATAATAGACATCCGTGAGCAATGGCCACTGTTACCCATTCAAAAAACAATTGAAATCGCGGAACAACTTGGAATTACACATGCAAATGTGGATGGTACACCAGTAACAATGACTACAGATTTTAAATTAACTGTTCTTACTAAAAACGAGGCAGTTGATGAAATCGTAACGGTCAAGCCGAATTCGAAGCTCGATGAACGTACTCTTGAGCTTTTTGAAATTGAACGTAGATATTTTGCAGAACAAGGAACCGCCTGGAGAATCATCACGGAGGATGAAATTCCCGAGATATTGGTGACTAATGTCGAGTGGCTTGTAGAAGCAAAATATTTAAATACAAGACCTGGTATGGATGATGAAATACTATCACTAGTTTCGGAAGAGCTATATGCTTTCATCGTGTATGATGCTGGACAATCAGCAATAAGTAAATTATGCTTACGCGCGGATAAATCGTTTGGCTTACAGCAAGGGACAAGCTTATTTATACTACAACATATGCTTGCCAATAAGCGATGGGTAACAGATATGCATACAAAAAAGATTAAAGAGTTTGAACCACTAGTAATTCAACTAAATAGCCAAGTAATGACATCAACTAGCTCTATTCATTTTGCTTAGAGAAAGAGGTGTTTTTTTGCATATTATTATAAACTCTATCATTGAACGATTAAATGTGAGTCTTGAAACGGAAGCTCTATTACGAGTTCTTTGGATTTCTGATGATATGAAAAACGTTGTTGTTGTAAACGTTAATGACCATCGGAAAATGACACTCCCGTTTTTTCTTAATTATGAGGATATTTTAGAGGAATTAGAGCAAGGGATGACCAGAATACTAGAGCACGAGAGTGATATGCAACTCCTGTCTCCAGAAGATGGTTACCTCACTAAATATAAAGAAAACCGTAACCGAAGATGGGCAATTATTAAGGACATTGCACGAAGAGAACCTGAAATTTATATATCAGAGTTGAGGGGGAAACTCATCACGGAGGCTCATCTCAATTCTAAAGTCTCAAAGCAAATGATCAGAAGATACTTACAAAAATATTGGTTTCATGGTAAGTCCGTTAATGGACTACTTGATAATTATTTTGATTGTGGAGTTTCAAGTGAAAGGAGGAACTATAAAAAAAAATCAGGGCCTGTCTCCGATAACCGTTACCTCATTACGGATTCCGATAAAATAATCTTTAGTACGGCAATTAAGTTGTTTCATATACGCCAAGGGATGAATATAAGAACAACTCATGAACGAATGTGCGAAACGTATTATAAACGTGGTTTTTATAGGAAGTATGGAGTGAGAGTACCCATAGTAAACCCGGATTTTGCCCCAACTCTTCGTCAATTTAGATATTGGTATACTCAAAACTCAACCCTTTTTTCGAGATATTCAAACAAGCATGGAAAGCGACGGGCTTCAATTGACGTAAGATCGATGCATGGAAACTCTTCGGAAAGAGCATCTTGTGTAGGTGCTTTATTTGAGATTGATGCTACTCGCACGGATGTTTTACTTGTGTCATTTGATAGAAAGACAATTCTCGGAAAGCCTACTCTCTATATAGTAATTGATGTTTTTAGTAGATTGGTGGTCGGATATCATGTGAGTCTAGCTTCGGAATCGTGGCTAGAAGCGATGATTGCGATGGAGCATGCAGCAACTAGCAAAGTTGAAAACTGTAAAAAGTTTGGAATCGATATAGCCGAGGAAGAATGGCCATGTCATGCTTTGCCGAAATATTTAGTCGCAGATCGTGGTGAGCTAAAGGCGCAGTATACAGAGAGGTTTGTAAATTTAGAAGTGGATGTGTTGAATGCACCCTCCTATCGTGGTGATTTAAAACCATTTGTTGAATCACGATTTCATATTACGAATGAAACCATTCGACAATTATTGCCTGGATCCACAGAGGCTAATCCTAGAGTTAGAGGTGATCGTGATCCAGCACGGGATGCTGTTCTAACCATTGAAGAGTTTAATCGATTTTTAATTGTATTTTTTTTGACCTATAACAAAAGCGCGGTTAGCAATGATTTTAAGCCAACAAAAGAAATGTTCGAGGAGAAGGTAGAACTAACACCGCTAAAGATTTGGTCCTGGGGAAAAGGGAAGAGATTGCTACACGAAAAAACGAGAAGTGAGATTCGGTATAACTTATTGCCTCGTGAACAGGGGAAGGTAACACGATTTGGAATTGAGTTTAAATACATGTACTACACATGTGACATTGGTATAAAAGAAGGATGGTTTGAAGGAGAAGGAAGAATAAACGGTCAAAAGCACATTGAAGTTAGTTATGACCCAAGGAACTGCAGCACCATCTTTTTTAAATATAAGAAGGGACTGATTCAATGCAGATTGGTAGGTCAATCTATGGAATACGAAGGGCTTCACTTTGAGGAAATCGCTAAAATTATGGAGTACAGAAATGAAGAGATTAAACAAAAGGAAAAAAGCGAAAAACAACATAAAGCTGAACTGCATGCTTATGCACAACAACTGAATAAAGTAGCAATTGAGGAAACAGCAAAAGCCATTAACAATAAGAGTTTCTATTCTAGAAACCAAAATAAACGCCAAAAGCGACATGAAGATAGTCGAACCTGGGGTGCACAGAATGCATGGTCTAGTCCTGAGATAGACCTATCTGCAAATGGTGGGGAACCATCCCAAGTTATATCTTTTCCTAAGAGTGAAACTGAAGATCATTTGTTGACTGAACTACACGCTAATGATATTCAAGCATTGTTTTCAGCTAAAAATAAAGATCGAAGGAGGAAACCTAGAGATGATTGACTACTTTGCGACCCTAGAAGGCTCACATTGCATGGCCCAATATAAACAGCAGCTAATCCCCCAAAATCAAGGCAATCCCTTTATTGAAGCCATTCCGGATCGGGTAACGATTGAACAATTTATTGACCTCTTATCGAGTACACCATCTGTATTACCTGAGTATATGAAGTTACCGGTGGAAGACCGCTTAGAATTTGTACAGCAAATTAAACCTCATTTTTGGCTTACACTCCCCTCACACTTCGACAAATATAGAAATATATATTATATGATTAAAATTGGATATCAATCACGAAACCCTCTTAATGCCGCTTATAATAGACAATTTGCCATTGGAGTAGATAAGATCTTTCAAGGAGGTATTGATCAGAACGGTGCTAATATTGCAGGTGTAGTACAAACAGCCCAAAGCCATGTGGAGATCGCAATTAGTGGATGGGGGAAGTCTCAAGTTTATGAACGAATGTTGCTGAGATTGTTCCCGCAAGTCATTCACCATAGCGAATACAGTGGTAGGAAAATTCCTGTTACTCAAGTAACATGGTTAAAGGTTGAATGTCCCTTTAATAAGTCAGTCGGTGCCTTCTGTAAAAATGTTTATGCAGAAGTCGACCGAATATTGGGGACGGATTTCTATGAGAGATTCGGCGAAAAACCCGGTAAGCTCGATACACTTGCAAGAAGGCTAATCAAAGTGGTTGCTCAGATAAATTTAGGTGTCCTTGTAATTGATGAAATTCAAAAGATTCAAAAAGCATATTCCGGCGGTGCAGAGGATATGATCGACTTTATTACAGAGCTTGTAAATACAATTGGCATTCCAGTAGTAATGCTGGGCTCATATAAAGCACTGTACCTATTTAAAGATTCACTTGCGAATACACGCAGAGGAATTGCAAATGGATTTACTGAAAACATTTCGGGATATATGGTTGAAGATAGCTGGGAGTGGAACGAGTTTATTGATAACTTGTGGGATATTCAGTACACAAAGAAATACACAGAAATCACTGATGAAATTAAAAAAGCACTGTATGAGAATTCTCTTGGTATCCCTGATTTGGCTGTAAAATTATTTATGCACGCACAATCAAGCGCTATTGTAAGTGGTGGGGATGAAAAAATAACAGCTTTTCTTATTAAGGATGTAGCCAGTAAGAGTATGAAATTGGTACAGCCTATTTTCAAAAAAATGAAGTCTGGTGATACCGCAGCCTTTGCAGCATTGGATGACATAAAGCCTGATTGGGTTGCCTTAAACGGATATATTAGGGAAGCAGAGCACCGAGTTGCAATTAGTGGAAACTTAGCAGGGGACCATTCTAGAGCTTTGCAACAAAAGGATAAATACGCGATATTAAAGAAGCTAAATGATTTTGCCGCATGCTTAGGCATTTCGTCTACGAAAGCGGAGAGCCTTTCAAACCAGGTATATGATTCAAGTGGAGGAATGGGAGATTTAGAAAGTATGTTTGCCCAATTGGCCCAATTAGCCTTGGGAAATGCGACATTAAACTTTGGTGACCAAGAGCATAATACTGAAGGGCTATCAAAGAAGAGATATTCAAAAAAAGTTAAACCTGCATTAGAAGAACAGGACATTCGTTACATTGTCCAGATGGGCCATCGTCAGGGAGAAACAACGGGAGAAGCATTAAAGAAAAGTGGGCTCATTAGAGGAATTGATGACTTATTAGGGATTAGATAGGGGGATTTGATGACATCAATTATTAGTTTTCCGGAGCCGTTTCCAGATGAAGATTTTCGAAGTATTGTGTTTAGGTACCATTTACGATCGGCCAACAAAGAATTCAATGAGAGTCGACTCGAGTTGTTTGGTACACAGTCATATAAACTACCACTATTCCCTAAAAATTTAAATCATCTAGTTAATAAGCTTCCTAAAGGACATAGATTCTCTATAAATGGGTTGCTCTTTGATCACACATGGTTTGGGTTATACAAAGTGTTTTTGTCTGCTGATAGGCAAATGAGAGTATTTAGTAATATTCGATACGGTACGAACACCCAGCACGGGCACCCCCCAGTGAAAGAGTTGTCAGTTTTAACATTGACGATAAAATATTGTCCATTATGCATGCAAAACGACGAGTATGAATATGGTGAAGTTTTCATTCATCGAATGCATCAATTATCATTTCTTGAGGTATGTCCAAAGCATAAAGTAAGATTGTTATCTAATTGCCCAATTTGTAAGAATCATTTAACTAACCCTGACCAAGGTGTACTGCTTAAATTAATGGAATGCAATAATGGTCATAGATTACCTGTGGAATACATAGTCGAGAAAGAGGAGTTCGTTAAAACTCAAATTTCACTAGCAGAGGAATTAATTACGCTTCGAGATCGTCACTACGAATTATCTAATGAGATAATTCGTGATGAATTGTTAGCTCAGTTATATAGAAGAGGGTACATTACTCCGGCTGGTTTAATTCTAAAAAAGCAACTTTTTTCTGATTTTAACAGAAAAATATCTTCAGATATAAGAAACGCATTAAACTTAACCAATCATAGTTTATGGTTCATTAACAATATCTTTAAAAAGGAGTACATGGTTAGTTATATAGGATTCTACCTTCTCCTTACTCGATTACTTGGAAATACATTGGTGGATGTATTGAAACCAAACGCGCTGATAAGTGAAAAGATTTTTTTAAAACAAGAGCTTTCCCAGAGAAATCAAAATCAAAAAGAACTAGTTACTAAGGGAATGAGTGAAATTATACAAGCACGTCAACAAATTGGTGCATCAATAGAAATTGATGAAAAGAAGGATAAGATGCGACAAAGGATGAGCGTTTTATTATTAGATAATGATTTTAAAACTCGTTCAGAAATAAGAAGAAAAAAAGGTTATTTATTCAATTGGTTGCTTATAAATGATACTCAATGGTTGGAGGAAAGAATTCCACGAAAAATAGATTCAAAATGGAGAAAACTAGACTTTGAGGACATGGATGAGGATCTACAACAAAAAATTCATATAGCAGGCATTAGTATTGACTCAAATTATCCATTACCAATCAGACAATCGACACTTCTCCAATTATTAAATGCATATGATAGAAATCATTATAAGACTTATGTGAATGAGTTTTTGCCTAAGGCAAAAGAAGAAATTTCAAAATTTGTTGAAACCCCAAAGCAATTCTTAATTCGTAGCATTCCAAGAAATTATGAAAAATTATTACGCCAAGGGATGACCTCAACCACTGTCGTGAGATTTAAGAATGCTGCTTCAGTTTCATATTATTTAAATGGGGATGAGGAAGTTGATGAGCACATAGCGAATTTTTTGAGAGAAAAGGGTTCATTAATTGAATAGTAGTAAGTTGAATCGTTTAAAATTAACCTAGAAGGAAATAATAATCATATAGCCAAGTCACCTGAATTGGAGTGAGGCATATGATTTTTTTTCCTTCTTTATTTGAGGACGAGCTTTTCTATAGCGCTCAAGCTAGATATCACTTCTATACGGGGAACGAAAACCCTAGAATGTCCATGAAAGAAATGTTTGGCTCGTCAAATATTTGCGCCACACTATTATTCCCTTCACAGTTATCTAGTTTTTGCAGGCATTTACCTGTTGCCCACACTTATACAAGCAATGAGTTGATTCAAAATCATTCATTTCTTCCCTATTTTTCTCCCTTTATTCCTAAAGAAAGAACGATGAAATTGATAGATTTAATGAAGAATGGGAACGGCACTTCTATATATATGCTGTTAGGCTTAACAGCTAGTGAAATTAGAAGAGCTCCATTATTGAAATTTTGCCCTAAGTGTGTTGTTGAAGACGAGGATAGATTCGGAGAAGAGTATTGGCATAGATCTCATCAAGCCTTTGGGGTTAGCGTCTGTTATAAACATATGTGTGGATTAGTGGATTCTGATATTGAGGTTGATCAGAGGCATAAGCACGAAATGTTTACGTTGAATAATTATCTCAGAAGGAGGGGGTATTCGTTAAATACTGTTGTTGCTACGCCTGATATAAAGCAAGAATTTTTTATTGCTCAGCAGTCATACGTTCTACTAAATAATAGTTTTCTGTCACAGGGGATTGATCAGATTAGAAAATATTATGTAACCAGACTCCAGGCAAAGGGCTTAGCCACGGAATCCGGGCGAATTAGATGGTTAGAATTTCTTCCGCTTTTTAATCAATATTACGGTCGTGACTTCCTTTTGAAATTCTCTAGCTACGTTCAATCCGGTGATGAGGATACCTGGCTGCACAAGCTGCTACGCTCACCAAGAGTGACATGCCATCCTTTAAGGCATATTCTTTTTTTGGGCTTCGTAAATGAATCGGTAAGTTCTTTGTGTAGTGTTGAGAATTATAAAACTGAGCAGCCAGTTTTTTTAAAAGAGAACCGGTCTGATGCGAAGTTGGTATTAAAAAAAGAAATTTCGAATAATCGGATAAATTGGCCTCGTCGTGATATAGAGATTTCTGATGAAATACGGAAGGTTGCCAGTAATATTGTTGATAACGAGACAAAGTTGGTGAGGATTACCAGAACGAAAATAGGAAGAACGCTAAGGGTTCAATCACTGTTAATAAGAGCACATTCTAAATTACCGATGACACAGGAGGCTATGAATGAGGTAGTTGAATCCTTAGAGCAGTTTCAAATTAGGAGAATTAAATGGGCAGTACAACATTTAATGAAACAAAAAATGAATGTCCAAGCATGGGAAGTTTTTAAAGTTGCTGGGATTAAACAAAAATTCGAAGATAAGTATAGATCACTAATTGAGGAGGAGATAAACTGCTTTCAGTGAGTGGTAAGCAGTCTTCAAAATACTTGTTTTTTTATTCGGCTTATAGAATATAGCTTTTCAGGTTTATAAGTTTAGTAGGGTTATGTAGTATGTAACTACACTCCTTTACTTTTGGCGAATTACTCGGTGGGGGGACATTACTCCCACACACACCGAGACGTTTGAACTCCAAAACTTCCTAGCACAATGTCTTTTAAAGGAGCTTTGTTAGTGATTTGTTTTTTGGAAAAGCTGCGACGAGTATATTTACGTCTTCTTGGATCTATAAAGGTCAGCATTGCGGATATTGTGTAAAACTACGCTTCCCCGAATTCCGTTTTTCTCCCTTCGGCCCACGATGCATGTGAGGCTACACTTACAACCACGTTATGTAACTAGTAATTTATCTAAGAGAAATTCTAGGTAACCAGTTCAATTGGAATTGATTTAGACTTCCAATTAATTTTCTATCAGCGCACTCAAAGTCTGCCACTCATCAAAATAAGTTTGCCACTGAGCCGACCGATTTTCAGGATTTCCTCCGAATCTCGCTCGTTTTTTTCTCGCTCTCTTCTCCAAAAAAACTTTACTCTGGCTTTTCCTCAGGTTTTTCGTCCCAGGATTCAATTATTTTTCAGACATATTCTCGATTGTTTACCCGATTAATCATTTCCTAAGCCTAGCACTTCCCAAATGGTTTTCCCTACTATTCATCTCAGATTTATTTATCGCTTTTTCTCGGTTTATCCTCGAATATTTTGATTATCTCGGTTTTCATTTGGGTTTCAGCTCGAACTTAAATTGCTTTTGAAGGGCAGGATAAGATAGAGGAAAGGGTCGGAGGGCTTGTGGGAGTAAGGTGGAGCGGGGTTTTGATTAGGTGATGGGGAGTTGCAAACTCATTTGCTTGGGGACAGTTCCCTATATTCGGTTTTATTTTTATGAAGTATTGGATTATTAATAGCTGACAGACCGACAGAATGTTATAATTTACGACATATATTAACAAAAAAGGTGATTGTAAAATGTCTGGATATAAAAAGACAGCTAATGCAAGACCTGTTATAAATATCACCATACCGGAGGAACTGTTAGATAAAATTGAGGATTATCGTTATAATGAAATATTTTCCAATAGCTCCCAGGCGATATGCAACTTAATTGAATCTGGGCTCAAGATTAGTAGGAGAGAAAAAGAGGTAGACAAATATTGCATCTTTGTTTGTTAACCGTTATTAAAGATATAAAGGGCGTGAACATGTGGATGGCTATAAAAAAATGAGAAGTCTCATTGACGAGTATTTAAATTTTCGAAAAAAATTGGAGTTCTCTATTCTAGAGTTAGAAAGCCACATCCTAAATCATTATAGGAGTCTAAATGATTATCATGATGAAGGTGGATATGAGTTTATGTACTCGGTCATTTCAGATATGCATAAAGTCAATGAAATCAGTCCTCTAAAAGCGTTTACTAAACAAACAAATAATCGTAAACAAAACTCCTTACCGGTAAGGTGGAAAAAAGTAAAAACCAAAGTAGAATCTTTATGGAGTAAGGAGCAAATGTTCCAGGTATCCGACCGTTTAGATATCGGTTATTATATTGATCATCCGGAGTATCAAGATAATGCTACGTGGGAAAACATCTGCCGTATTTATGAATTTTTAGGTGATGCAGAAAAATGGGAATGGGAATCTAGAGCTACTCGTTCATATCAACTTTTCGATGATGAGAAATTCTTGTTAAATAAAGAGAACCAAGGAAATCGATTACTAGGACGGTTAAAACTAACAGAGGCTGACTTAAAGATCAAGCAATTCGGCGAACCCTTTTCCTATATTGTTAATCCTAAAATAGATGTCTTATCTAAAGTTAAAAATATTTTAATCATAGAGAACTTATCATTCTTTCATAGCTGTCGTCGTCTTTTTAGGTTGCAGCAAAGCATTCTGGGTATTTATTACGACATGATTATATATGCAGAAGGTACCCATATTGAATCAAGCATACAGTATCTCGAAGATGTGCTGGAGCAGAAATCCTTGGAAGTATATTACGTTGGCGATATGGACCCATCTGGTTATTCTATTTACGCACGTCTTAAGGTAAAGAACCCGCAGTACGATATAAAACTGGCTAAACACATTTATTACGAGATGACAGAGCAATGCAGAAAGCCTACCTCAATACCAAAAGAACAAACGAAGAACATAGAGCATTTTCTACTCATCATAAATGAATTAATTGAAAACGAAAATTTTAGGACAATTGCTACAAAACTTTGGGATGAAAACAAACGAATTCCTCAAGAAGTTCTTCCGATAGATGTCCTATTAAAAAGGGGCTGAAAGCGTGCTTAATCGAGATATATGGAATGATATAGATAAAAGAAAAAGGGCTTTGAATCCTATTTTCTTATTTGGTTCTGGAATGAATGTAGGTGATTCGTTACAACCTTACATACGAGATATATTACTTAGTGTTTTGTTAGAGGTATATTATCGTGAATTAAGAGATGATGAGGGCCGAACAAAAGAAGATGTTTTCCAAATAGTGAATGAGGTGTTAAATACCTTCAGCTTTGATTATAAAGAAGAAGATATCAATAGATTAGGAAATGGCTTATTTTACTCTGGTGATAGTAAGCGGATGGATTCATTTAAAGGATATTTTTATAATCCTAAAATGCATCTTTTCGAAGAACAACGTTTTTCGTATTTAGAACAAGATCGAGAATACACAAAGATTAGAAAAGGAATGGTCGTTTATAAATTAACAGATGAAAGTATTCGTATGATCTTGATGTCGCGCGAGTTTGAAGAAGAAATGGATATGAGTGTAGAACAATTATACACTTTGCAGCTAATCAAAGCTGGAAGAGTCAATCAAGCCATTAGTGTATTGGATGCTTTATCATTACGAATACGAAGAGTTTTACTTAAAGAGAAAGAGTATCGTTATGAACTAGAAAGAAATCCTAAAATCCTCTTGACCAACAGGGATGTAAGGAGAAGTTTGAAAGAAGATATTAGAAGGCAATCAGAAGAAGCACAAGAGTTATATCAGAGAATGCATGGGACATTAGCCATTATTGAAAAGGGAGACGAAATATCTCGTATAGAACATTTAGAACTTGAAAATAAAATTAATTCTACTTCACGATTGCATTTGCAATTGTCTGATGAAGTGTACAAAAACATTGCATTTGAGCTAGATATTCGCAAGAATAATCCGTTGGCACTCGTCTATCGGAAAACTGCTAATTTTTATGAAGAAATATGGAAGAAGGAGATTTTTCAGGAAGGTGTTCCGAGTGATGAGATTTATGATTTCGTACTTGGGCCTTTGTTCTCTCCAAAACAAGACGTGATTTTCCCTATGGATTGGATCTGGCAGGAGCAAGAACTTCAACAAGACCGAGAGTATGAAGAGACCCTATTATCTGATATTGAGGAAGAGGTATCCCAAAGGTACTACCATGAAATCAATTGGGAGAAAACGGTGGCAGACTGGCATCCTATATTCAAGGAATTAGCGATTCATGGTGTATATGAATTAAAGGATTTACAAGGGTTTGACCAATGGAAACGGGATTCTATTGATTTTTGGTCATTATTCACACAAGGCGAATTTGAAATCCACAAAACACAAGAAAACCTTAAATATAACGATGAAAGAATGACCTTTTTTCAGAAATTGATCAGTTTCGATAAAGAAATGTGCTTTTTTGAAGGGAAGACACTGATCGGAGCCCTTGATTCTAATGAACAAATTATATCAGAGAAAGTTCGAATGTCTTCCTTTACCCTGCGACTAAAAGGAGAATAATTTATGGCCTCAGAAAAAATAAAACAATCAACCGATATCTTTGCAAGATTAATGAGACTGAAGATAGTAGATCGAAACGAAAGTATGCTGAGAGCTTATTTTGAAGATACGCAAGTTTATGATTATGTTCATCAAATCGCGAGGAGTTTTGGAGCTATTATTTTAGATGGACACGAAAAAATCCAGCTCTTAGCCGATGGCAGGGAATCTGTATTCGCTACATCTTTCACACATTTGAAAGAGAAATATAGTGATATTGAAAATAAGAAAGAGTTTTATCTCTTGTGCAATATCCTAATGATTTATCTTAGTGAGATCGATGGAGAATTGTCTGTTCGTTCTCGCTATGAAATCCGAGGGATTACCTTTCATCAGTTGGAAGAGGTCATTACCAATGTGTATCAATACTGGAAGGATAAATTAGCAAAAGATGAAGAGTTTGAGAAGAAGTGGTCCATGAATGTACGAGAACAGATTGATTTTTGGTTAAGTAAAGACTTAAAGGATAATGGAAATAAATTATCACCATCTATGAGAAATAAATTTGGCATCATGAGAAAGGCACTGAACTTATTTGAACATGAAAACCTTCTTAATATTATATTAGAGGGTGATGAAAATACAGTGTATGCTTACCCTGAATTGTACGAACGAATTGAAGGGGTCTTTCATAATTACGAACGTTACACTATGTTGAGAGATTCGATTTCAGAAGCCAAAAAGATGAGGAGGTAAACCATTGGCCGCAATTAATAGATATCGTATTGTTGGAGCGAGATATAAACAGCAAACACGAATGTACACAGATAAGATGTTTGAATTCGGTTCGGATAACAAACCGCAAAATGGCATTATAACTGGTAAAAACACGTTCGGAAAAGGAGTGTTTTTACAAATTTTGTTCCAACCTCTAATTCCTCTGACAGCATGGAACCGAGGCAAGAACACAGTTAATCACTTTTTCTACGGAAAAAACTCGAACTTCCAACCTTATACGTTTTACAGCTGCATTGAATTTATTTTACCAGATGATCAATTTTTGTTAGTAGGTATTGCTTTAACATCGAAACTAAATGATAACAAAGAAAGCGAACCTGTGTATACTCTTTTCGTGCGTAAATACGGAATTAGTCTAATGGATGAATTTACAATTAATTCGCTAGAACTGTATGACAAAGAAAAAGAGCAGCCCATTCCATACTCAGTTTTTGAAAAATTCTTGAAAGATAATCAAAAAGAGTTTCTTACCTATACCAAAAATACACTAGCTAAGTTCTATCAACATTTGGAAAAAGATTATGGTATCATCAAGAAGGATTGGGAACAGCTTATTGATATTAATCAGTATGAAGGTGGAGTCTCCAATTACTTTGATGACAAAAATTCCACAACAAATAATGGCTTATTCTCCAATATGATCATCCCTGCTATTGAGGTGCGTCTAAGCGAAGAAGGAGAGGAAGAAAGTCTTATTACGTTATTCAAAAGCAGTGCTGCTATCGCTAGAAATCTACCGGAGTTAAAGAAGAACGTTTCCTCGTATCAGGAAATTAAAAACCATAATGTTGAAACATATTCTAAGTTATTAGAACTGATTAACGAAAAGGACAAGCATATTGAACACATTGAAAAGGGGCGTTCTATCCTTACCGCATTTTCTAATCATGTTAAGATGCTGGAAAAAGAAAGAAGCCAACATGAAGATGAACATGGTAAGTTGATGACCAATAAGAAGACGCTTGATTGGAAATTACAAAACCTTCAATATGTCGAAAAATATAACCAGTACCATAATTTGATTAAAGAGCTCAAGAACGGTGAAGCGGAATTAGAACAAAGGGGAATACAAAAAAAAGCTCTAAACGAAGAAACCGAACATGCAGAACTTCTATTACAACTTAAGATATGGCATGAACAAGATCATAAGATGGAAGGTGTACGCCAACAAATTAAGGTCTTAGAACAATCCAAAGAATTTCAGGATACTATGACAGAACAACAAAGAGTTAAAGATGGAATTCTGCTTGAATGGAAAAGTGTTACTGCTGCCATTGAGGATATATTAACTGCAAGTAACTCCTATGTAAAACACATTAAAACCAAGCAAAAAGGGATCACCGAAGAAATAGAAGAGTTCAAAGGAGAGCTGTTCAATAATGAAGTCGAAAGACGTACATTATTGAAATCCACCTCGACTTTTGAAGCTAGTCTTGAAGAAGGGAAACAGATTTACGGAGAAGCTTTTTATTATGAAATGGAAATTCTGTTGCAACAGAAGGAGCAAAAAATTAAAGAATCTATCGCCAACCACGATAAACTTGTGTCAGAACAGGATCTAAAGCAACAAGATAAATTCAACTTTTCCCTAGAAAAAGTTTCGATAGAACAAGAAATAAAAGCGCTGAATAGAGATCTAGTTAAGTTAAATCAGCAACTTCTAGACGAACAGGATAAGGAAACGGCTTTAGCAAATAAAGTTTGGAGCGTGCTTCGTGTGAAGCCTGCTGATATTCCGAACTTTAGAACATGGATTCCTGAGCAAAAGAACTTGCTAGAGAATAAAAAGGACGATTGGGAATTAAGTATAAATCTATTAAACCTACAATGGTATGAATTGGCCTTTGAAGTAAAACAAAAAGACGAGCCTTTTCTCATACCTAGCGAGGAAGTATATAAAGTTAAATCCCTGCTTACCGAGAGAGGGATTGCGGTTAGTTATGGTGATGAATATATTAAGCAACAAGAACCTGAAAAAAGAGTGGAGCTCAACCAAAGGCAACCGCTCCTTAAATACGGCTTAATCATTCCTGCTCATCATAAGTCCTACATGGCAGAAATCCAAAAGATCAATAAAGAGTACTTCCATACCCCGATACCGATCTTTTGGGTAGGTGAGTTAGAGAAGATAAACGAGATGCCCTTCATCCTTTTAGATAAGAAGGCAACCGATTTATCTATTCATGATGAAGAATTGATTCAATACAAAGAAGAGCTGTCAACCAAAGGCTTGCAGATTAAAACAGAAATAGATAGTACAAGCCGGTATATTGAAGAGCTTCGTTCAGTCATGGCTGCATTAGATTCCTTTGATGTTAGGGTAATTTCCAAAGAGCTAGAAGAGCAAGTAAGTCAACTGGAATCAAGCATCAAGATTAAAGAAAATGAGGAAAAGGCAATCCAGAAAAAAATGGATAGCGTTAATGTTGTTTTAAGAGAAATATCAGAAAATCTGAAAAGCGCCTCAGCAACCATGTTCTCTTTAGGAGAAGAGATCAAAAGGCTAGAAAATTGGATTGTAGCTAAGAAGAAGTATGGAGAAGAAACATCAAGGTTAACAGTGGTAAGCCATGAAATTGAAGTAAGGGTAAGAAAAATAAGCGCTAGAGGTAAGGAATTAGAAGAGATAGGAGATAGCTTTGGCCTATGGTTAGAATCTTATCGAGACTGGAGAAACAAGAAAGACGAACTCGTAAATGAAGTTCGTAAAGCGATTCCTCAAGCTCTAGATCCGGTTGAACAGTCTGTAGGCACAATGACTACTGAACAGCCTGTTCTCCAGTTAAACAAATCGAGTTTAACCCTTTGGTTGTATCAATGGGATGCTCTGCAGCAAGCAATCAACCAAAGGGATAGTAAATTGTTTGTACTGAAAAATGATTTGAAACACTATCGGGAATTGACGGATAAAGAAGAAGCGAAACTTAGAAAATTGAATCTTCAATGGAAGCAATTCGAAATACCGTCAGAATCCATTTTAATGTTAGAGGGCAAGTTTGAAATAAAGCAAAAGGAATTACAAAGAAATGAAAATCAGATCAGCGCTTTATCAGCCCTAATCAATATCTACAGTTCCCAGACCAAATCATCGGAACAAGAATTATCTCGATTAAAGACACAAGTTCACAATAATTTCTATAATGACCTTGGTAAAACAGTTGAGGTTTGGGAAGTAATCGATTTTGAGAAACTGAGGAGTGAAGCTGAGAAAGAACTAGAAGGTACGAATAAGGATATAACAGATACAAACGGGATTATTAACGATATAACCGACAAGTTGGGTCAATATGAGTTGTATACTCAAAATATGAAGGCGACACTAAATACTATTAATATTGTAGACGGTTCGATCCCTTCATTTTACATCCAAGAAATTGTAGAAAAAAATCCAAAAACAACATGGGAAGATTGGATAGGACTGTATAAGGAATTAGAGGGACTCGTCAACGAGAGGAAACGAATTCTTCAAAATGTTTATCGCAAGAAAAAAGAGGTTTTTGAAAAAAGTGAATGGGTACTAGAAATAAAAGATTTGGCCTTAAAAGTTTACAACGATATGGATTTCGATGAATTAGAAGAGATGAAAGCCTCCGTTGAAGGACTGGACCTGTTAGCAACTAGTCAAATAGCAGCTACAGAAGATGAGCGGAATGAAGCAGAAGAGGCAAAGAGAGAATGGGTGGATCACGCTTGCAAATATGCTCTACAAATCATAGAGCATTTACGGAAAATGATTAAGGCTATGAAGATCATTAATCGGAATAATATAACCTTCCCGCTTGTTAAACTGAAAAATGAAAATACTCTCCCTAAAGAAGCAGAACAAATCAGAGGGGGTATAGAGGATCTATATGACAAGGTGATTTCCGAATTATTCATTGACTATTCCAGCGTTGAACTTATCCCGAAAAAAGTGCTAAAAAACAAGAGTGGTACAAGAAATATTATTTTCGCAGCACTTAATAATAAATATCCTACGCTTATGTTATACCGATTGCATGAGGAAAATAGTTTCTTGTACGAGCCTCCTAAGGCAGAATTCTATACGGAATGGGAAACTATCAACGAGGCTTCTAAAACGGATCCTACCGGAAGTGGCGGACAAGTCTTTAGTGCAAGAACCTTAATCTTGATGATGCTCATTTCATTCAAACGAACAAATGAGGATAGAAGTAATTGGAAGCCGTTAATAACGGATAATCCATTTAGCGTTGCCGTAAGTGAACATATTGTAGACCCTATATTGGCGATTGCCGAGGAATTGAAATTCCAATGGATAGTTGTTACACCCCCCGAATTGGTAATGAACGTTGGGTTGCTACAAAAATTTGATGTCTATTATCAATTAAGTGCTGAAAATACTAAACATGGAAGGGACACTGTTGTGTCTGAAGTTCAATATGGTTATAGAAATTATAAAAAATCAAATCATATCATGAAATCAGAATAAGTCGGTTCAGAATGACGAATTTGCATACATGGTCGCGAACTATAATCCAAACCTTCATAAACAGAACGGGGAAAATGAATTGAAGCGGAAGCGAACAAATAATTATGAAGGATATAAAAATCAGACTACAGTTCATGAAAAACGATTAATGCATTGGAAATCAGCCAGACAAGCCTTTGATAAAATGATCAAAGATTTTCTGCCATTGCAAATCAAGTAGATAGAAAGAGAAAGTTAAACAATATGGAGACTTTTATAGTTAAAATACTAGTAGGGGAGTTGAAGGAATTATGACATTGATAAATGATCATTCAACTGAAAATCATCCATTGTCCATATCACTTACATCTTCCGACGAAAATGCAGCGAGTGATATTTTACATAGATGTTTAATAGAAAATGAAAACTATGATATTTTTCTTGACTATATGACACGGGCATTACAAGATCATCATATTAGTCCTCATGCATTAGAACGTCGTAAAGATTTAATCAAATCGTTACAAATAGTTAATGCGCCAATGCCCCTGTCTCCATATCCAAAGAGTCTCACAACTCAAAAGGGGAATTTTGCTGAAGTTTTTCTGGCAGAGTATTTGTACATGACGACTGAGGTGGAGCTCCCTGTATACAGATTAAGATATAATCCAAACGTAGAACAATCAATGAAAGGTGACGATGTGTTGCTTTTTGATCTGGATTCTGATCCAGTACGAATCATCGTTGGGGAATCAAAGTTTAGAGGAACTCCCAATAAACAAGCAGTAACCGAAATAATCGATGGACTCGTACGTTCAAACAAAGCAGGATTGCCTATTTCATTAATGTTTGTTGCAGAGCGCTTGTTTGAAGCTGGTGATTCTGAATTGGCTGAGAAGGTTCAGAATTGCGCTATATTATTTGCTACGAATAAATTGCAGATAGATTATGTTGGTTTACTGATGAGTACGCACAGGGCTAAAGAGATTATTAATGAGCACGCTTCAAGTGAGTTGCGTAATTTATTAATGATATCCTTAGGCTTTCAATCACCAGAAATGATTGTCCAACAAGCGTTTGCACAATTGGAGAGGATTAGATGAGCATCCCTACAGATTATGCAATATCTTTGCTTAAGAGTTTAGAGCAAGATCGAATTGAAAACCTTGTAACTCAAGCTGATGCACGGAGAATTTTGCAAGAGGTTAAAGAAAGTCCCGAAAACTATCCTAGTTTTGATTCTACGCTTACAGAAAAGGCAACACATATAGGATACACTTTGATTTCTTGTGGTTGTTCATTGGTTGAAAATGACGACGCAGAAACTGCCGAGGGATTGGTAGTACTAGAAAAAGCCGGAAAGATATTGTCGGATGCGTTTAAGTTTAATCATGATGAAATAGATACGATAAACTACAACCTTTTAATTGCTGGCATGTCGTTATATGCAGCTAAGCAATATTCACGTGCATTTATTGTCCTCCACGATATCGATGTTGATTTTACGGTAGGTCAAATAATCATTCATTTTATAAAAAAAGACTTTGAATCCATGCTCCGAATTGTAGGTGATGTTCTATTCACTCAATCACCAGAACATTTGAATCTTCGTGATTTTGATGAATGGGTAATATCACATGAAATTGCACGCTGTTTTTTATTGGTTATGGACTTCATTCACACAGGTAATCAAGAGAACTTTACAGCTATAAAAGGTATTCTAGAAAAGCTATTGGCTATTTCTTCCGAAAGTGCTTTGACGTTATACTGGCTTGTTATTCGACTACTAAGAATTATCTTTTCTACTTTTCAAGGTTCATCTCTTTGGTCTACCTTGCCACCGTATCTTCCGGCAAAGTATATCACTGAAAAATATATACGTTTACTCAGTGGATTTAGATCTCCAGTTACTGAAATGTGGCCATCTCAAACAGCGGCGTTGCCGCTTGCCATTGGCGATAATAGTGGCGCTGTCATTAACCTACGTACAAGCGGTGGAAAGACAAGAATAGCAGAGATAGCGATTCTCAAAACCTTATCTACTCATATATTATCAAAAGTTTTGTATCTTGCACCATTCCGTTCCTTAGCTTTTGAAATTGAGCAAAGTTTAAGTAATACATTTGGACCACTGGGTATTACTGTTTCTCAGTTGTATGGTGGTTCGACTGCCAATGTTACAGACTTTGAACTAATCAATGAATCTCAAGTCATCATTGCCACACCTGAAAAGGCAAAGGCACTTATTCGTTGCGGATCAGGACTTGAAAAAGAAATCAAGTTAATTGTTGTTGATGAAGGGCACTTGTTGGGTGTAGAAGAAAGACATATCAAAAATGAAATATTTCTTACGCATATCAAGGAGTTCGCTTACAGAAACCAAATAAGAATGTTACTTTTATCTGCTGTATTGCCAAATGCAGACGATTTAGCTCAATGGATCACAAGCGACTCGGATCTAGTGGCAAAGTCGGAATGGAAGCCTGCTCTGGAGAGGTTGGGCTTATTACTTTGGAACGGCAATCGCGTTAGGTTAGAGTGGAAAAGCGAAGGTGAACCATTTAACCCAAACTTTATCCAAAAAGGGCCTTTAGGATTTGGACGTAGGAGAAATCACTTCCCGAATAATAAAAACGAGGCTGTAGCTGCAACAGCAGTTCGATTAGCGCAAAACGGGACAGTCATGATATATTCCGCAAGGGCTAATTCAATTAATGGGTTGGCAGAGAGCGTACTTCTAGCACTAGGAGAGCATCCAGTAGATTATCAGTGGGATAATTCTCTATGGAATGTTTTTGAAAGTGTTTGTAGTGAGGAACTCGGCAATGACGATATTGTTTTAACAGCCGCAAGAAAAGGGGTCATTTGTCACAATAATCGATTGCCTACGCTTGTTCGTATTGCTATTGAAAGGCTGATGCGTTCTAAAGCTCCACGAGTAATCATTGCTTCCTCAACACTTGGGCAAGGAGTTAATGTTGGTATTTCAACTGTGATTGTGTCAACACCATATTATAGTGAGAAAGCAATCAGCAATAGAGACTTTTGGAATATTTGTGGAAGAGCAGGGCGTGCATTTTCCGATGTTGAAGGGAAAATACTCTATGCAATTGATACAACGAGAGCACCATGGCAAGTTAATAATGATAGACGACTTGCCCGGAATTATTTTGATAATCTACAAATGGAGGAAGTGCGAAGTGGTTTACTTGCTGCGTTAAAGGCTATATGCAGAAATGCAAACCGTACCGGCATTGATTTCACATTGCTTGTTGAAACAATAGCAAATGACCTTATTGAAGTTAATATTCGTGACGATTTTTCTAAGTGGTTAAACCGTATTTTTGACTTTATAGATGATGGGCTTCTCGCAATGCATGAAGATTTTAGTACAGATGATGCCGATATAAACTGGATTGACGATGTCTTTAGAAATTCACTAGCACTTATTCAGGCAGAAAGTGAGAATGAAGAATCTTACCTAGCTCTTTTAAAAGCACGTACCACTGCTTTGTTGCACAGAATACCAAATAGGACGGATAGAAAAAAGTTGATTTCTTCGGGCGTTCCGCTGTCAGTATCCCAATCTATGTTAAAGGATATTGATTTTTTTAGAAATCTTGCATTGGCATTCATTCAATCTTCTGTTAGCGAACATCGTGATATTGAATTGATAGATAATATTATCCGGGAACTAGAAATTTGGAGCAATCTAAAAGCCTGTAACTTAATGAAATCTGTACCAGAGCATGTTGTTCTAGATAATATTCGTCGCCCATGGATAAGTGGGGATGCGCTCGCTACAATAATGGCAATTGAACAAGGTGTTGTTGAAATTTCGAAAGACTATTACGGCTTTACGTTACCATGGATTATACACGCTGTTTCCCAATTATTTGATCATGAAACAGAAGATAATGTAGTTCAGTTATATACTTCACTTGCTATGATTGTTGAGCTGGGTCTTCCCAACAAGCTAGCAACGAACATATATATGGCAGGTGTGCGTTCGAGAAGCTCAGCCTTAGAGTTGTCCACTTTTGACATTTTTAAAAACAAGAGTATCTCTGAAATCAAGCAGGTACTTTTGGACTTTTCAGCATGGGAACACGCCCTTTCGGATAGCTCAAGAGTATGGATAGAATTGCTAACAGGATCAGCAAAAACACATGCATCTAAGAAAGTATCTTTTCCTAATTTTACATGGGCAAAGCATAATCTTCCTGATAAGTTACACCTACGAATGGTTAATGGGGAGTATTTTCTTACTTCAAGCGATGGATACTTTTATGAAAAGGTTGAATCAACAGATGGTTTACCCTTTTCAAATATAGCAAATATTACTGGGTTGTTCTTTGTATATGAAAATGATCAGTGGCAATTACGTTCTTATAATCCGCGAATAGTTGTAAATGATATAAATTAGATTATCATCTGATCAATTAAACACGACGATAGCTACATTTAATAATTTTTAGAAAGGAGAGACATTCAAACAAATGAATATCATAAGTGAGATAACTAAACGTGATATTTTTGATTTGTTTAAACATGGAATGGATATACCTGAGCTTTGGGAAATGCAAAGAGTACATTACAATTATTTTGGGCGAGTAGAAGAAATCGACTTTCTCAAGAGGGTATACGATTTGAAGGGAATGCCAAGTTTAGATAAAAGATACCAAAATGCTGAGGAAGATATTTGGCAACATACAATAAACAATGATGATTATCCATTTTGTTGGGTTTTTGAGGACGAACGCTTCCCATTAAAAAATGGAATTGATGAAACGTATTTGAAATTTATCTGTGAAATTTTTCATCCCACTGTAAGAAATGAAAAAGGATATCGGAAAGAGTTCCTTGCTGAAGTTAACAAATTGCTACGAAACGATGGATATGAAATTTATCCAGCAGAGAAATTATCCAACCGAGATGTCTATAATTGGAGAATTTTTGATTCGGCAGAAAACAAACTATTTATCCCATTTTCTCAAAGAAATCAAAAGGGAATTAAAGAGAAGAGAATGTCGCTTCCAATCAAAAAGAACACTAGAATACAAATATATCAACTTTTCGAAAAATATAATGATGTATATCGAAAAACAGATAAGATTACTGGTTGGGATTATGATTCTACAACGAATGAAGAGGTCATCGGTGATATCCGGCAATTTTACATACCTAAATGCTATAATGAGCAGGGTCAGTATGTGGAAACTGATAACTTAAGAGATTTTGTGTTTTCAAGTTCACCCTATTGTGTAATCGATGCAATAGAGTTTTTTGAAAAATATAGCCCAAATACTGATTTCGAGGCAGAAGTTAATGCATTTTTGAAATTTGGATGGGGTTCCCCTCAAGCTGAATAATGGTAAAGTTGAAAGTATATTTAATATACAAATAAAGGATAGTACATTAATACCGATTCAGGAAGCCGGTCTTAAAGAATTGCTCCAAGAAGCAGCTAACTATTATGATAATGATAATCTTAAAATTGCTGTTGAAAAACTGTGGGATGCTTTTGAGAGGCTTAAAACATATTATTCTCCTACTTTGGACAAGAAAAAATCTGTAATTAGAATCATTGGAGATATAAGCGGTCAAAAGGCCCATTATAAAGACCTCTTTGAAAAAGAATTTCTTGAGCTTACGCAAATTGGGAATGACTTTAGAATTCGCCATCATGAAACAACAAAAATAAATATTGAGGATCATAGACACTATGATTATTTTTATAAGCGGTGTCTATCGCTAATTTCAGTTTCGATTCAATATTTAGGTTAAGGTAGACATGGCATCCCTAGACGTAAATATAACCGCAAATTTAATAAGAGAAGGGAGTGGATCTATGTGTCTTTACTTTTTAATATAACAAGTTTTGAAGGCTCACTTCATTTTTTGAAAGATTATTTGGAGATAGATCCTAAGAGTGTGATTGAGTACGTAAAATCAGATGACAATGATGTTGATATAGATGATTTTATTGATAAATTTAAAATTTCATTAGATAAGTTAGAACATGAGAATATAGAAGCCGTAGCGCTCCATGTAACTTCTAATGATGACGATTGTAAGTCTATTAAAAGTACCGGTTTACTAAATTTACAACAGGCATTAACAATGAATACACCAATAAAGAAGTACCTAAGAGAATTTCAAATTGAATTTGATGTGTCTAATAAAATATTGTGGGTTAAGGGTAACCAGTTAGATATTACTTATAACAGCAGTTGGTCTAATGATAAGGATGAAAGATTAGACAGTGTTGCTAGAAAAGTATACTTCGATCACCAAATAAACGGCTTTTTTAGCATACAAGATGCTAAAGATTATGATGGCAGAGTTCATGAAAGGCCAGAAATATTGCATAATCTGAAAGAATTATTTAAAGCTGGTGTTTTAGAAGATCGATGGAAACAGACTTGTAAACCATACGTTATTAAGTATAAAGCACCATTAGACTACTTTACTTATTACTCTTTTTATTCAGAAAAGTACGAGTATGAGGAAGACTATGAAGAAAAAAGAGCTTTGAAAGTCTGGTTAATTAATAATGCGCTTTATGTTGTTTGGAATATGGTTCACAAAAGAATGATGCCAGAAATATTCGCTTACATGAAGCCAGAGGTGAGCATTATTCCGGAAAAAATTTTAGAGATTATTCCACTTGATGTTTGTATTTAAATGGTTAAGTTTATAAACCAGGTTTTTTTAAGTAAAGTTAATAACGATTGATAGCTATTGAAATTGCTAAATCCGGCTGCAGGATATTTTGATACAATTGCATTAGAAGTGATAATAATTTTATTGCGTTACTGCAGATTTTATCGATATAGTTACTTTATTTAAAAACGCTTGTCTCATCTCTTCGACATCCCTGAAACGTTCATTTTTATTCGGTGATGTGGCTTTTAAGACGAAGGATTTGAGCTCATTATTTCTTTCACGATTATAATGTCCTTTACGCCCAGTAAGTATGAAATAAATGACTTTTCCAAGGGCGAACGTTTCGTGGCGGATTTCATAATTTTCAAATCCTACATTATCGAGATCGTTATAATCGTTGATTGAACCTTTTATTTCAGTTCCCTGTCTTGTAAGCTGACTGTCGGGCTGTTTAACTAATCCAAAGTCTGACACTTTTAACCAACTAGAATCATCATCATGATGCTTTACTAAAATATTTGCATAGCTAATGTCTCTGTGTAAGATTCTTTTCGAATGAATGTATTCGAATGCATTAAACAATTGGATAACTAGAGCTCTTCTCTTGGCATAAGGTAGTCTAGTATTATTTCTAGTGATGAAAGTGTCTAATGTCTCATCGGCCAATTCCATTACGTATTCATTTTTGTCATCGTCGTACCGATAGGTTTTAATGATAAATGGAGAGTCTAATTTCTTCATTTCATTATATTCTTTCTTAAATCTTTCGAGCTCATCAGAACGTAAATTTGCATCTGCTCTTTTTACAGCGAAACCGCATCCGTAGTAAGCATCATCGAACTTATAGACGGTGGCATATGATCCCTTGCCTATAGGCCGCATTTTTGCTGTCTGGCTTTTAGTTGCATGAACAGTCGTCAATGTAGTGGCAAGCTTAAAGATTGGCTCAGATTCTTCTATTTCTATCATTGGGAAATCTTGAGGGATAGAGCTACCACGATAATATGCTAAAAATATTTTGCATTGGGCGATCATTTTACTGTAATAAGGGGTGATATCAAAGCTATACTCCCCTTTAAGCGTTTTTTGAACGTTTCTTATCATGTTAATTACTTCGATAAGTTCTCTGCTATCGGAAGCATTATAATGTCCGCCTTCTCCTGGGGTGTTTTTTTGATTCATAAAGGAAAATAGGTTATTAATTTTTGCATGCATTATTGAAAATAGTTCCTTTAAATTTGAATTAGATATATCACCGTAAAAAAGCCGATAGATAGATGTGTTTTGGGGAAGAGGCTCTTGGCTAATTTCGTCTATTTTTAATTGTACATATGCATCTAAATTCATCGTAATTCATCCCAATCTTCAGTAATACTTGGTAATAATATAGTACCATATTATAAGTCCCGATGGACTTCAATTAATACGAACCTCCCCGTAAATTCGTAAGAGACCAGCGAGGAAAAGTTACCCGCAACATGGCTTGAATGAATTATTGAAGAGCTAAAGAAGCGTTTGTTTGCGAAATGAGTTGGTATTGAACAAGGGGACAACTATGTCTGTCCTTACTAACTATAATGTAATTTATAGACGCTAACTTTAATGTGATTGAGTTTTAAAGGGGCATTTTGGAGACACAAACCATAATGTAATTCTAAGAACGAACTGAAAGACAAAAAAACCTTGATTTCACGGGATTTCTTAATCACTAACTATAATGTCACTAGACAAGATTTGTTAGAAGAAAATAAAGTATTAGACTGAGAAAATAAAGTTAGACTGACATGAACGGACATACTGCTACTAGCGGCTCTTCTACAGTCTTAGAATCGACATCAAGAATAACAACATGACTCTTTAATTAGGGCTACCTTCGGGTAGCCCTATTTTTTTTGTTAGGAGAGTGGTTCTTAGTGGCTAGACCACTTTTCTATTTTTAAGCATAATAAAAAGGCCACCCTTAGCCATAAATCGACCAGAGGAACAAACTATATTTTAACTAGTGTCCAGAGAAAAAATAGTATTAGACTGAAAATAAAGTTTTAAACTGAGGGTAGTTGGAGAAAACTTTAATAATGTTACAATATTAAAAAGATAAACTTTGGAGGCGCACCACTGCAATAAGACTTATAACGAAATTAAGTTCTTGATATATCCCATCAGGGACATATTATGAAACAGTGCTTTAATTAAGGAGTTGTAAAAAATGAATGAATATAAAGGTACAGAAATAAAACGTTCTTCAAAAACAGAAAACATTCTATCTCAGATCAACAGTAAAACTAAGCTAGGCGACTTACGAAAAATCGCAAAGGACATTAAAAAAGATCACGAACTAGCTATGGAACTTTGGACAACCGAACAGTTTTTTCCCAGATTATTAGCAATCTTAATTATGGATAAAAAACTTCTTTCACAAGAAGTACTAAATAAGCTTGATAAGGATATGCAGACTCACACTTTTGATGAGCGAAATAACTTAATGGATTGGTTAATGGCTAATCAGCTCACTAAAGACAAGAAGACAATTGCATTGATGGAGTCATGGAGAAATAGCCCTTCTGCTCTTCAAAGGCGAGCTTTCTGGTATTATCAAGCTCGATTGAGATGGACTGGACAAACACCGCCTGATAACACTGAAGACTTACTATCTACATTAGAAGCTAATATTACGCAGGAAGAACCGGAAGTTCAATGGGCTATGAATTTCACCGCAGGCTGGATAGGCATTTATGATCAAAAGAAACGAGCACGTTGTATTAAACTTGGTGAGAGAACGGGTCTTTATAAAGATGAAATGGTATCAAAGGGCTGTACTCCCGACTATTTGCCGGAGTTCATTGCGATTGAAGTTAACAAACGAAATAATAATTAGTTACCTTTGAAAAATTTATTAAGGATTAATGTGAAAAATAAAGAAATTCAAATCCTTAATTATAAAAAATGTAATAGGCTTGGACCGAAAAATAAAGAAAACAACGCGTTATGGCAGCTAGTTAGCGAAATATGCAAGGAAGATGTAATGATTAGCTCACTATCTCTTTTTGATCTGTAGGGGCGCTTATCTTTAAGAAGAACACATTCCAGCTGCGCAGTACAATAATACTATTCAAAAGACTAATGTGATGTTCAACCATCGGGTAACGTTAGTTCAGCTTTTCATAGAATTCCTTTTGCTTTAACGTTACTTATGTTAGAGTTCAAGTTATTGCGACTACGGTAATCATATATCTTTTTAAAATTAAAAGTATATATAACCAAATATAGTAGGTGTTATTATGAAAATTTCAATCGAAGAAATAAATAGGGATCTGGAAGAAGAGATTCTCATCAGATGCCATGAGGTGGATGAGGAGATTTACGAGATCGTTAACATTTTGAAATCAGAATCCCTCATCTTGCTCGGATACTATAATGATCGTGTTCATCGTATTAAGCTTAGCGATGTCTTTTACTTTGAGGCAGTTGAAGGAAAGGTGTTTATTTACTGTAAGGACAAGGTTTTTGAGATAAAACAGAAACTTTATGAACTAGAGGAACTATGCAGGGAGAAGAAGTTTTTTCGTGCGTCAAAATCAACGATACTGAACATAGCTATCATTTCATATATTCATCCATCCATAAGCGGTAGATTTGAAGCGGTGCTTGATAACGGAGAACGTGTTGTTATATCTAGGCAATATGTGCCTGTCCTTAAAAGTATGCTTGGATTATAAATGGAGGGGCAATTATGAAATTTTCTGAATTTATAAAAGAGATGATTCGAGATTTCTTTATCATCTTTGGATCCATCATCATTATAATTACGATTTTGCGACAATTTGTTCAACCCGATTTACCCTTTGATTTGAAGTCGATTTATACGATTATGACATTTTCCGCTATTGGTGCATTGACGGGATTTATTATGTATTCTCGCAATGATCTAAGTGAGAAGCAAATGCGTATAAGACTTGCTATTCACTTTTTTGCTTTAGAAATCATTCTGATTTCTCTTGCAGTTTTCATTGGTATCATAAACAGTACATTAAGTGCAATTATTCTTGCATTACAAATAGCAGTAGTCTACATCATCGTTCGTTTGCTGGCATGGCAAAATGATAAAAAAGTTTCTAAAAGCATCAATGAAAAATTAAAGTCTTTTAAGGAAAATAATTAAGAGCAGCGATTAGCTAAACAGCTTATCGCTCTTTTTTTTGCAACTTATTGCCCTGTAGCTACAGCTTATTGCTTTTTTATATACATCCTTTCAGCAGCTTTATAAGATGAAATCACAAATCATTAGAAACTGAGAGGGGTAATTATTATGGGATTGTTAGTATTGTTTGTCACATTAATTATCGAATTTATGTTAGCAATATATTGCGTCACAACTAAGCAAATCCACTCGAAACTCAGAAGCTGGATTCGAATTGCGTTATTTACAACATTTGTCCTTCTTACACTTTCGTCAGTTATCGTTTGGGATTTCCGCTGGGTAATGCTTGCCATACTTCTTTTCATACTAGCTGTAATCGGCACGGTTTCGCTCATACGCAACAAAGCGAATACCAAAGAATACAAAAGTTCTCGTATGATTGGAAAAGCAATGTTGATGACATTTGCGCTCTTATTTGTATGTATACCAGCTCTTGTCTTTCCCCAATACAAATTGCCGAAAGTTACAGGTGAATACAATGTCGCAACAGCCACTTACACATATACAGATGAAAACCATATTGAGCAATTTACCGACACCGGCGAAAACAGATTTGTTAATGTACAATTTTGGTATCCTGAAAACGCCGACGGAACCTATCCACTCCTGATATTCTCACACGGTGCATACGGTATTAAGGATAGCAACACTTCTACTTATACTGAGCTTGCAAGCAACGGTTATGTAGTCGTTTCGATTGATCATCCCTATCATTCCTTTTATACGGTTTCAGATGACGGGACAACTACTTTAGTCAATAAAGAATATATGCGGGAAATCAGTAATTTAAACACAGAGGGCATTTACACACCAGAGGAAGTCTATGGACTCATTCAAAAATGGATGAAGCTGCGTACAGACGATATAAATTTTGTAATCGATACGATTCTTCATAAATCCGAAAATGATAACAACCCCATTTATCAACTTATTGATACTAGTAAAATAGGTGTTTTCGGACATTCGATGGGTGGTGCAGCAAGTGTTTGGGTGGGCAAAGAGCGTGATGATATAAGTGCAGTTGTCAATATTGACGCTCCGTTGTTTAGTGAACTTATTTACAATACAGAGATAGATAATTTTGCAGCTAGTAGCGAAGTCTATACGACCCCGCTTCTTAATATTTATTCTGACGATGTTTGGGTACAGCTTGAAACTATTCCCGTTTATGCAGCAAACAAGACTATTGAAAGTAAATCCACAGAGGCATATACGGTCCATTTTAAAGGTGCAAAACATTTAAGTCTGACAGATTTGCCTTTATTCGCTCCTGTATTTGCAAATATTCTACAAGGTGGAAGAAAAGCACATATTGATAAATACTACTGTATTGAAACTCAAAACGAACTGATTCTGAAATTTTTTAACTATAAATTAAAAGGTACTGGTAGTTTTGAATTCGAAGAAACATATTGATGTCCATTTTCAAAAAAATGTTTAAGGATCTGACTTCTTAAGCTCTTTCGCTTTTTTAATCAGCTCCTTATTCTTCGGACAAGTAGGGGGAGTACCAGCATAACTGACAATATTCACAAACTGATGGAATTAATGGGGTCTTATTTATGGCCTTGTTATATTCATTTTGTGTGTCGGTAGTCGCACACTTTCTTCTTATTTATCGAATCCACTCGTATGGCCAGTAGTTCTTTGAAAGTCTTGAGAAATGGAACAATGCGGTCTTTGCTACCCTTTTCTTTATTTTTTAGTCAATAGATTGTATTTTTAAAATAGCAGTGCAAGAAGTCCTGACAGCAACATGGGTATAATGCTCCTTGAAATACACAATTCCTGGATGTTACATTTTGTTAGGGTAGTATAGTCACTACTAAAAATGGAAAGAAGGTCAAGAACATGGGAATGCGTGGATATTACTTTGCTATGGATGATAATCTGGTGCAGCAAATCGCAGCAGGCGACATTGCATTGAGGAGTTTGAAAATAGACGATTATCCCGGACTGGACATTGATAGATCCTGGGAGGCGATTCACTACTTGCTTTGTGGAAATATTTCCGATGGAGATGCCCCTCTTGGCTATGTTGTTCCGCTGACGTCAGACAAAGGCATTGATTTTGGCTCATTCGGGGCGTTTTCCTTACGAGCTGGACAAGTTGCAGAAGCGCTTCAGGCTATGTCTGAGCTGGATGAAGCGCAGCTCCGATTGCGGTATGATTTCCCGGCCATGGTCAAGGATGAGGTATATCCTCTTGAGCCTGACACTGTTTCAGACAAGGATGAGGATGCGTTGTTTGCCTACATGCTTCAGCATTTTAATGAAATCCGGCGTTTCTACAGCCAAACTGTAGCCAAGGGCAAAGGTCTCATCTTCTATATTTTTTAATTCTAAGCATTTGAATCAATCAGGGACCGATATAACAAAAAGTGCTGAACTAACGAGTAGGATAGCGTGGTTGTAGAATACCTCAATTGAAGAGTTGAAGCCTTAGATGAAATGGGCGCAGGAAAAGCATACCGAGTATAATTCAGAACTTGGGGTAAGAGAAGCTCATATTAAATTTCTAAGTAGAGAAAACTTAAGGTTACTTGTATTTTTGAAGGATACTGGACAATTTATGGAAGCAAGTTAAGGGACACGAATATATATGCAAAAGTAAAATATTCATCATGCACTGCAATTTATTAACATAGTTGTGCGTTTCCTTTAAAGTTATCGACATTAATCAAAGTCTGCCACTCAACACTTCAAGTTTGACGCAAGCCGACCGATTTTCAGGTATTCAACCCTGATATCGCGCGGCTTTTCTTTTTCCCCTGCTCTTACGTCAAACTTTAAGACAAATTGACAAAAGGAGCAACCTTTCGATTACTCCTAAAGAAGTACGGGGATTTAATTACATTTCTTTATAGTACTTGAAACGGTAATAAGTGTTATATCCAAGGATAAACATATAGACAAAAACCAATTGCAATAACATTATTAAATCTATACCCATCAAGGAAAATGCTAAAATTAAGGCTCCAAACACATAAACCATCATGTCATATGCTTTCGCTTTTGCCCGATTAGCGATTGCCAAATTACGCTCATCTTTCCTTTCAATTTCTAGTTGCTTTGCGGCGGCGGGATTATTATTCATAGCGTGACGGAGAATTATTTCTCCTATACCGTGACCGAAAACAACACAGCCAATCCCAACACAGATATAAGGCAACGCTCGCAGCATACCTTGTGGATCTTCAATTGTTTTGATGAAGTACACACCAATTACTAGTAGTCCTACGCCTACAACGGTAAGAAAATAAATCGGAATAATTTTTTTCATATATGTTCATCCTCCTCATAAATAAAGATTTCTTCGATACTCATATCGAAAAAACGAGCTATCTTGAACGCTAAAAGGATCGATGGGTTATAACGTCCGTTTTCCAGCGAACCGATAGTTTGCCTTGACACTTCAAGAGCCGTTGCTAATTCTTCTTGTTTAATCCCACGTTGCCTGCGGATTTCTTCTAAACGGTTATTCATGTCACCCTCCTTATGGAAAGTTGACTTTCCATAAGGGGAGTATATCGTGCAATGTCAGAAATGTAAAGCTTGCTTTCCATTTTAATAAAACTTTTAAACTTCAGAGGGGACGGCAACTGCTGGATACCTATTTTGATGATTGACAAAACATTTCGGGGTAAAGGCATTGGAAAGGCAGCTATTGTGATGCTAACGGGTACGTTATAATAAACCAGCGACAGACTAATACTTTATTTTCTGCTGGCATTTAACAAACTATAATTTATAATGAATGAAATTTTAACAGAAAACCAAGGTTCTCAGATCACTCAGTTCTAAAATTATCAAGTTTTATTCTTAAGCTACAGTTGTGTAAATTTGAAATAAAGTTGCAACGTTTTACCCCTTTAGATATGATTATCTAAAGGTTTTTTATGTTAAAAAGAAAAAGAACATTTGATGTTGAATAGTGGATTAAACAAGGTCGAGGGATCAGTATTGGAGTAGATTATAACCTTGGCTAAAGACTCAAGATATATTTTCAAAGGGCCGTTCAACTCGTTTAACAGGAATAAAAACAATCAGACAGCGTGAGTTTCTTATCTCGGTGAGGTGAGTGAACGAATGATGAGAGGGATGGGGAAATGAGCGATACAAGGTCCAAGTTGATGCTAGATTTGCAAAGAATTGAGAAGGATGAATATCAGTTACGCGAAGGTGAGCAGCATCAGGATTTCTTACCTCTGTTACTTCAATATATTGGAGATGCTCAGCCAGAATTACGTGATAACTTGATTTATCCGATGTTTTATATGTGGATTAAGGAAGAAAATAGGTTCAGTGGAGAGGAGTTGCGTAACCTCTTATCTGTTCTGATTGATGAGAACCATTTGTTCTATAATATTGGCAGCGAGGAAGATCAGTCGGTTTTTACAAGGACGTTCTCTGCCTTGCCTATCGCATTGATTGTGCAACGCCATAGACAGAATCCATTCCTCAATCAAACGGAAATTGAGCAATTAATGCAAGCAATGCTCCGTTATTATAAAGAGGAGAAGGATCTGCGAGGTTATCAACCAGTAGGAGGCTGGGCTCACAGTGCGTCTCACGGTGCGGATGTTTTTGTCGAGCTGGTGCAGTGCAAGGAGAGTAGCGTCGCAATGCTGCATGAGGTTCTTGTCGCTATTTCTAGCATGCTTCAAAATGGTAGACACATTTTTAGCGATGAAGACGATGAGCGGATGGTCAACATCGTGGATACGATGATTGACAAAGAGTTACTTCCACATCAAGAAATCGCTGCTTGGATTAGCAGCTTGGCGCAATGCTGCGATTTGCCGAGAAGTCGCACTCAGGTGATTGCTCGTGTGAATAGCAAAAACTTTGTGCGTAGTCTCTATTTCAGAAGGGGACAAGATAGCCGAGGGAATGAACTAAACACTGTCATGCTTAGTACTGAGGCAAAATTAAACAGGTTTTCTATCAGTTAAAGGATTAGAGGGGCAGTTCCAAGAGCCATGGAAAATTGGCTGAGGGTTTGAAAATCATTTATATCCAGACACTGGAGATTGAATCAATTAAAAACAGCAAATTAATCTACAGTAAAACTGACTTTACTAAGCATGAATTGCTACTAGAGATTTTTTAGTGATGAGAGTGGTTCATAATAGCTAAGCGGAAAAGAGATCTATATATGAACTGGATTTCTTATTTCGAGATTGTGCGACAAAACCTCAACGAAAACAGGAGGTTTTTTCTATGCAGTTTGTCCGCATTTGCTCTGAAAAGACAACAAAAGAGCCAAATAGAAAAGTTTTGTTGCAGGTGTCTGCGTAAGGTTTTTATCGACCTCTCATTTACGCCATGACTTCCTTTATTCGTATCGACACGTGCGAGTGCCAAAGCATATTGACCCGTGACAATACTTGCTTGATCATTCGAGGTACGCTCTTTGCTTAGATGTTTTCTTCACTTTATGCCGCTGATAGACTGAGGTCTTCTCAGTGCAATCGTATATTCACCGCTACTTTCCTGAAATAAGTTCTTTCGGATTGTCGCCTCCACCATCCGGGACTAGAACGCTACAGTTAGCATCCATACTGACCATACTTATAAAAAAGGCTACCGAGTTGTCGGCAACCTTTTCACTATTTCCTATATTAAATACTAGCAGGACTCGCTTCAACCATCCGGTCAAATGGATCAGCAATTTTGCCCATTTGAATGCCAGTCAATATGTCATATAGCATCATTGATTACGCCTGTTCGGACATTGTTGATGAGAAGTATATCAACCTGCCAGCTAAGTTCACCAATTAGGGAAATCACAGCAGCGGTCCTAATAAAATAGCTAGACTCGTTTACAAAGCCATTGGAAGCATCTCAGTACGGTTAGATCGCATTCAAATGTTTCAGATCGAGGTAGAGAATTTGATAACAAACTGCTGACAACATTGATGGAGGTAGATCCCTTTACATCGAGTATGTTAGTCTACAACTTTATTTTCTCAGAACAACAGTTGTCTCAATAGGATGAATTCTCAGACGGGAAAATTTAAAATGTAGACTGGTAACGGACGTTAAACTAAAGGGCAGAATAGTACCCAATATGAGGTGTTTTATTTTTGCTCCATTGCCAACAGTATGGAAAACGGTCGTACGGGAACCTAGTCCCAAACGACCGTTAACTTTTTCAAGCTTCATTGTTTTCTCAATTAGTGACTGAATAATCGAAGTGCAATCAATAAGAATAAATTCCGGTTACAGTACCATTCGTGAATGTGATATATTGAATACCATATCTCCAAGTTTCTATTGTAATATTTTTTTGTATTAATTTAGAATTATCATTCGGCGGTCCCCAAGAAAGTTCCACCTGAGCTTTGTTCATTCCGATGGCAACTTTAGAAGCTTTGATTTTTTCCCACATGGTAGAAGACCACTTAAACTTTTTGTATGGATCGTACGTTAGGAACTTGTATGGGTCATCTAGTAGATTAGGGATGACTGTCTTGTATATTATTTCGGTTCTAAGCTGCGTTCCATCTGATTTTTTAAAGACAATCTCAAAATTATCATTCCCTACGGGTACGACATCTGAGATGGTAACCTTAATAAATCTATCCCAGTTGTTATATTGATTAACCCAATAAACTTTTCCAATGTAATTGACTAAGTTCCCCTGGGCATCCTGCTTCTTAATTTTTGGAGTGTCTGTTGACTCGATGATCATGGTTGCTTTGCCGAGTGATACTTTCATCTGTTTGAGCTTCTCATTCCACTGCGTCTTTGCTCCCAATAATTTGGTTAACAAAGAGGAAGGGAAAAGTGCTATTCCTTTTTCTTCACGAACGGCCTGATCGAGTGTGACGTCCTTCTCATCTACTTTTATTTTTTTCTGTCCGACTTTTAACTGAATAGATGTGCTACCGAGTTTGATGTCGTACGTTTTATTCGATGCGGTAAAAGTAACTGTAGCACCAAGAGATTTGAATACCGTTTGAATAGGTAAATAAGCGATAGAGTTTGAATACATGGCGCCGGTTAAATTTCCCCCCAAACTTGCTGAAATGACAAGAGTTTTGCTAATTCCTCCAGCGGTAACGGTTACTTTGGATTCTCCGACTCCTAACACTTTATAGGAGCCATCCTTCATCGCTTGAAGTAGGTGGGGCTTATCTACCGTGAGTGGAGCAGTCACTCTATCTAGCGTCTCTTTATATCCGTTGTTATAGTTTTGAACCACCTTGAAATAAAGAAGGTTACCAACTACAGGTTTTGCATTGTTCGTTGTAAATGTAATGTCTTTGATCTGTGGTGGATTTAGCGGTACAAAATCATCGTCATTGTGAAACTTCCAGTTCCCATCCTTGTGTTGGACTAATAATACCGAATCAAAAGAATCAAAGTTGTCATTGTCTGACTGTTTTGGGTTGTCTAATAGACCGATTGGAGAGTAGGGAATGGC
Organism: Paenibacillus sp. L3-i20; assembly: GCF_022180385.2. Lineage (GTDB taxonomy): Bacteria > Bacillota > Bacilli > Paenibacillales > Paenibacillaceae > Pristimantibacillus. Next base: position 1,067,543 of record NZ_BQME02000001.1, on the reverse strand, counting down.
CTTTTCGGCATTTTTAATGGCTTCTAATTGAGTAGCTTCATAATTTCCCCAAAGTGCTACTGACCACACGGTTCCATTTTTTTTGGTTGCGAGGAGTTTGTCTTTATTAATAAGCTCGATATGAACGGCGTCTTCCATTATTACTTTTGGTAAATATGTAAAGGTCCTGTTATCTTCATTGTAATCTCTGACACTGCTACTATACACCGTAATTTTACCTGTGTTATCTAAGTAGGCCAAACTATCGTCGCCTAAGGCCTTTAGGGAAACGATTGATGATGTATTTTCGATTTTGTCAATTCTTTCGGTTAAATTGCTCCAAGCTGTATGAAAGATCTCTCCTTCTTGATTAATATATGTAAAATATCTGTAATCATAATCGGCAAAAAGAACGTCTTTTACGTTTTTTAATGGTTTACCGTCATAATACCAAACTGTTCCATCCGTTTTTAAATAATAATTGTTAAACAGTTTCTTAATGTTGGTTTGTGTTTTGTCTACAATAGGTAGAGAATTGTTACCCCAAGAGATAAGCTCTCCTTTGCTATTGAGTGCATATCCGCTATTTAGACCAGCTTGGATCTCAACGGCATCAATATTAATATATTCATAGCCTGAAGATGTCCAAAGTCTCTTTATCCAGATAGTACCATCGCTCAATAATATAGTATTTTCTTGAACATCCACAATTTTAGGAGTTTCTGTGGCAGCAAACGTTACTTGCGATGGGGGAAATACTCCAGCTATAAGACAAAATGCGATAAAACATAAGACGATTTTCCTCATATGTAATCAATCTCCTTTTCTTTAATAGGAAAATTGTACCATATATATAGTGCTAATAGAATAGGCCGGGTTGGAATTGCAATGATAACAACAAAACGACTTATCAAAAGAGGATTGTATAGATTTAATCAGGACCGATCAGCTGTGGCGGATAGGTTTTCTGCGACCAAGGGAGCTTCGACAAGGCTGTCTCAAACTACAGGCACGACGGATAGCCCTTCTGGAATAACGATTGATACTCTATTCCCAATTGCTAAGCTTGTCTACCAAGAAGTTTAACCTTGGAGGCAGGCTTTTTAACTTTCAGGGATCAAAGGATTAGTTACTCACTGACATACTGTAATGAACTCCCTCATCTACATCATCCATCTTATCCATCCCATTCATTCCATCCCATTCATTCATCCTTAGTTATCAATGTTAAATCTGCGTTATATCAACCCGAGCCAAAATCAATTACGCTAGGAATACAGCAAGAGGACATTTTTGACAGCGCTTTCTAGGGTAGCGAGTTCAATTACAAATGGGAGGGATATACTCATGAAATTGTCGTTCAGAAGGATAATGAGCGCCGCAATTGTAACCGTGATGTCAGCAACACTGCTAAGTGCATGTAGCACGTCAGAACCTGCGAAACCTGCGGCAGGAACTACTGAAGCAACAAGTTCGAGCACCAAACCGTTCGCAGGTCAGAAGCTTTCTATTATTACAGCCAACCACCCTTGGGGAGACGCAGTCAAAACGTTGGTTCCACAATTTGAAGAAAAAACGGGTATCAAGGTAGATATTCAAAGCTTCTTCGAAGATCAGCTCACCCAAAAGCTGACTGTACAATTCACTGCAGGTTCAAATACTCCGGATGTGTTCATGTTCCGTCCGATGCAGGATATTAAACTATTTTACAAAAATGGCTGGGTCCAAGCTTTAGACGATTACGCGAAAAGGGATGCGAGCTACGATTTAGCTGACTTCTCGAAAACATCAATCAGCTCTACTACTGTCGACGGAAAACTTGCAGGTATTCCGATTATTACGGAGCAGCATATTCTCTACTATCGTAAGGACCTGCTGGAGCAGGCTAATATCCAAGTACCGAAGACGATGGATGAGCTAAGAGAAGCGGCTAAGAAGCTGCACGATCCAAAAAATGAAATGTACGGTTTCGTTTCTCGTGGTCAGCGCTCTCCGTTAGTCGGACAAATTTCCTCGTTTATTTATTCCGAAGGCGGCGATTTCACGAGCGGTGACAAGGCTACTGTGAATACGCCTGAAGCGATTAAAGGGATGACGAATTACGCTAACTTGCTTAAAGATTTCGCACCGCCAGGAGTACTGAATATGTCTTGGCCACAAGCAATCGGTATATTTGCACAAGGTAAAGTTGCTTTCTTTGCAGATGCCAATTCTATTTATCAAAATGCGATTGATCCTGAGAAATCAAAAATAGCGGATAAAGTTGGATACGCTCAGTTCCCAGCTGGAAGCGCAGGTTCCAAACCTTTTAACATCACCTCGTGGGGTATAGCGATGAATGCTAAGTCAGAAGCCAAAGATGCTGCATGGGAATTCATGCAATGGGCTACTAGCAAAGAGATTGTACTCGCTACGCAGAAAAAAGGTAACCCAGGTCCTCGATTATCCGTGTGGGGAGATCCAGAAGGCATTACCGCTTATCCTCAGCAGCTCGCGGAAGTTACAAGAGAAACGCAGAAGGGCGGAGTCGATCACTCCCTGCCACAAATCAAAAGCGTTACTGAAGCTCGTGATATCGTAGGCTCAATCATACAAAAAGCGATTAGCGGCGAAGATATTAAAGCAGCAGCCGATCAAGCCAATCGAGAGTTACAAACGTTAATGGACAAAGATAACGGGAAATAACCAAACCTCAATCAAGCGGGGGGCTGTCCCAAAACAGTTTTGCTGGCTAGAACAAACGGAGTAAGACATATGCTGGAGAAGCGATAGCGTTCGCCTTTGTATCCGAATTCCACCCATAACCCATTCATTTAGGGAATTTGGATACAACAGCGATCGGAAGCATATGTCTTGCGCAGTTTGGATTTTGCCATACGAGCTTATGGGACAGCCCCTCTATATTTTGAGAGATACCTACACCTATGAGAAAGGATTTGATCAGCAATGGCGACCAACTGGTTCGATCGCAATTTGAAATGGATTTATACCCTTCCCGCGGTTTTGTTCGTTCTGCTTATGATGGTGTTTCCAATTCTGTACACAGTAAGAATCAGCTTCTTTGAATGGAGTATGTCGGCAACGTCACCGCCGAAATGGGTAGGATTAGCCAACTACATCACGTTGCTGACAGAAGAACGCTTCTGGAAATCCGTCCAAAGCACATTTACGTTCACGTTTGGTGCAATCATTATTGAAACCTTTTTAGGTGTTGCAATTGCCTTGCTGTTATTCAGAAACTTCCGCGGTAAAAATATTGCAAAAACGATCTTTTTACTTCCAATGGTAGCGACACCTGTCGCAATGGGGCTCGTATGGCTGCTTATTTATGAACCAACCATTGGTGCTGCCAACACCCTATTGAAATTGATAGGATTAGATCCGCAGTTGTGGATTGCCTCCCCTACTCAGGCACTGCCTTCCTTGATTTTGATTGACGTTTGGCAATGGACACCGATGATTTCATTAATCGTAATGGCCGGCTTATCTACATTGCCTTCGGAACCTTACGAAGCAGCGGATGTCGATGGCGCATCGAAGTGGCAGAAGCTAATTCATATCACCTTGCCCTTGCTGAAGCAAACGATTATCGTAGCGATGATGCTGCGACTTATCGACGTAATGAAAACATTCGATATTATTTATGCGACGACACAAGGCGGACCAAACAATGTATCCGAGACGCTCAATATTTATGGTTACACCCTTGGCTTCCAATACTTTAAATTAGGTACAGCTTCATCACTTTTGGTTATTTTCTTCGCTTTAGTCATGGGCGCCACACTTCTTATGATCTGGATTCGTAAACGTATGGAGGCGTCGTCATGAAACAACAAAAGAGAATATATGCGATTATTTTTGCGCTCACTACGTTGATCGTACTGCTAGCCTTCTCGTTCCCATTTATTTGGATGCTGCTCGCATCGTTTAAGACGCAAGCTCAAATTATGTCCACGGAACAGTTTTTTGTGTTCAAGCCTACGTTTAACAACTATATCAATGTATTTCAGGAATATGACTTCATGAAATACGTAATCAATAGTTTTGTTGTCGCTGCAGGTTCAACGATTGGCTCGCTTATTCTAGGACTCCCAGCCGCTTATGCCATCGCTCGTTATCGACTGCACAGCTTGGGTTTAATTATATTGGTTGCCCGCATTGTACCCGGGATTTCATTCTTGATTCCTTGGTTTATCATCTTTTCAAAAGTGGGGCTTGTGGATACGTATACTGCACTTATTCTGAGCCACATGCTTGTAGGTCTGCCTTTTATTATTTGGGTGATGATTTCCTTCTTCGAAGGACTGCCACATGAAATTGAGGAAGCTGGTCTCATCGACGGATGTACACGTTCGGGTGTGTTCACACGTATTGTATTGCCAATATCTGTTCCCGGAATTATTACTTCATCCCTATTATCGTTCATTTTCTCTTGGAACAACTTTATGTTTTCGGTCATTCTGGCGGGAGACAAAACAAAAACGTTGCCAATAGCTGTATTTAATTTTTTATCTTATTCGGAAATCAACTGGGGAGCTTTGATGGCGGCAGCTTGTATCATAACTTTACCCGTTCTTATTATCGCCTTGCTCGCTCAACGATATATTGTAAGCGGTCTTGCGTCCGGTGCAGTGAAGGGATAAGCTAATCCTAATAGACCACTGGGATAAGAGGCGGTAACGATGATGGCTGGAAGACTGACGATCTTTAGTAAAATCATTATGTTAATTGTAGTGTTGGTCACTCCCGTACTTATTCTTTATATTTATACGAATAGGGTCAGTGTGGACGTTGTTCAAGATGAAATTCAGTCTTCGAACCTCAGTCAGCTGTCCTTTTTCCTACAACAATTCGATACAACCGTAGAGCAGCTTGCTATGTTTCCAGGTATTTTAGGTTCAGATCCTTATTTGCGCGATTTTTTGGAAAAACGTTCCGACAAGCCATTTGACCGAATTACTGAACAGACCCGAATTACCGAAAAGTTAAGTCTGCAGAGCGTTTCTAGCGCTTGGACGAATGATCTCACGGTCTATATGCCTAAGGAAAAACAAGCAGTATCCTCTAATTTGCTGATGAGCTATAACGAAGAGGATATAAGAACCTTTGCTCCTCTGCTAGGCTGGACCTATGACTCTAGCAAACGTGAAGAAGCAAGGCAGCCGGGAGCACGCTTCGTTCGGCAAATCGTCGAGCCCTATGGAGCTACATCCATCTCCCAAATCCGTACGATGATCCAAGTAAGCTTCTCGGACAGCAATTTAACAGCCATGCTGGATCAGGTCAAGTCAGGAGATAAGGGAGACCCTTTCTTTTATCGCTTTGGCAAGCCGCCTATTGGAAGCAGCACGAAGAACAACGATAGAATAGAGGAGCTGCTTCCATTCTTAAATACCCAGCATTTGGAGGAGACGGGGAGCTTATTTACGAAGCTAGAAGGTAAACGGCATGCCGTCTTTTATGTGAAATCCGCCCAACTAGACTGGTATTTAATTAATTACGTTCCTGTACAAGATATATTAGCTCCTATCAAACAAACAAACATACTGTTCTATACAACAATCGTATTGCTTCTCGCAATGAGCTTCCTAGTCGCTTATTTCTTATATCGCAACGTTCAGCGACCGATCCGAAAACTAGTGCAAGGTGTTCAGCGCCTGAAGAAAGGCGATTTATCCGCAAGGCTCCGTTTCAGGCCGCATAATGAATTTGATTTTCTATTTGAACGTTTCAATGAAATGGCGGAACAGATTCAAGATCTGATTGAGCGCGTATACGCAGAGAAACTTAGGCTGCACGAAGCAACCGTTAAGCAGCTTCAAGCGCAAATTAATCCGCATTTTTTGTACAACAGTTTATTTTTTGTCATCAATACTGCCAAACTTGGAGACACTCCCGCCGTTGTAGCTATGGCTCAGAATTTAGCTGAATATTATCGATACTCCACTCGTATGGAATTGCAAACTGCATCTTTTCGCGAAGAAATCAAACTCATTGAAAATTATTTAACGATCCACAATTTACGGATGCAAAGGCTTCATTATGAACTTCATATTCCAGCATATATGTTGGATGTTCAGGTTCCTCGCTTATTAATACAGCCAATCGTTGAGAACGCAATTGTACATGGTGTAGAAAAAAAACCGGGTGAAGGCATTATTCTAATTACAGGAGATCAACAAGGTGACTACTATACGATTACGATAGAAGATAACGGTCGTGGTATGGAGCCTGTTGATCTGCATGAATTGGAAAAACAATTGACTAGACCGATGGATACCGAAGTTAGTTGCGGAGTATGGAATGTACATAAACGCCTTCGCTACATGTTCGGGGACGGAGATGGTGGTGGAATTACGCTTGCTCCAAGCAAGCTAGGTGGACTAAAAGTAACATTGAGATGGAGGAGGTGCGAACAAGATGTCACAGCTCTTAATCGTGGATGATGAAGCACATGTCGTAGAACGATTAGCGGAACTTGTACCTTGGGAGCAAGTCGGAGTTGTTACCGTGCACAAAGCCTATTCCGCTTATGAAGCTATCGAAAAGCTGCATGAGCATCCGATTGATGTTGTCATTACCGATATTCACATGCCTGGCATGACTGGTCTTGAACTATCCGCTTTGATCAGAATGAAATGGAAGAAGATCCAATGCATCTTGCTGTCGGGACATGCTGATTTTGAGTACGCCAAGAAAGCGATCAATCAAGGTGCTTGGAGTTATTTGTTAAAACCGGTTACCGACGAAGAGTTGCTCGTCACTGTCTCCCAAGCTTTGCAGAAAATTCAGGCCGAGTGGGAGCAAGTCCTCTCTAGCGGTAAGGTCTCGCGTACTCTGCGAGAAAACTTACCTCAACTGCGTGCTAACTTGCTCAATGAGCTGTTGCAGGGCAGAAGACTTAGTGATTCCGAGCTACAGGATAGACTCAGCATGTTGCAGTTGCCGGACTTTCATGGAGATGTGTTTTGGTCCATGCTAGTGCGGCTTGAAGAACCATTTTATGGCTATGATTCCCGGAGTCTTGCACTGGTAGAGTATGCGGTTGGAAATATTGCCGAGGAGTTATTTGCCCCACAATTTGAGTTATGGCACGGGAAAGATTGGCATGATTATCTCGTTTTCCTAGTAAAGCCTAGGAGCCAAGATATGGACATCGTAATGACTCCTATAGATGAGGCTGCTTCTTTACATGTTATGGAGCTCATCGCTACACAGTTGCAGAGCGTGATTCATACCCATTTAAAAGGTTCTGCGTCAATTCTAATAAGTCGTAACGGGATTTTTCCGGATGATTTATCCGAACTTTACAACAGCACACTTACGACACTTAGAAAGCGGATTGGCACGGAGCAGGACTTAATTGTGACCTTTGCGGAGGAACAAGCGGAAAGTATAGAGATGCGATCAATTCCTTCGCTTTATGAGATGCCTACGCTCGCACAATTATTGGAAGCGGGACAGTGGACGGCAGCACATAACCGACTAGAGCTCATTATGAGGGAGCTTAAAGACAAACGAGTGGAGCTGCAGGAGCATCTGCTGGAAGTGTTTGTTTCGATTGCCTCAGCCGCTACCTATTTTTCACACAAAAATGGTCGCCCCTTATCTGAGTTAATCGGTAAGAGCTACAATAAGCTCGTTCAAGGCACTCCGCACCGCTCCTTTCAACAGCTTTATGAATGGTCATTTGATGTACTAAATTGTCTGCGTTCTGGTAATGAGGTTGAGGTGCGGGATTCTAGAGCGAAGCTGATTGCTGAAGTGAACCAATTCGTAGAACAGCATTTATCGAGCGACGTATCTTTAACGGCGATCTCGGAGCATGTGTTTATGCATCCTGTATATATTTCTAAAATTTACAAGTTAGAAACGGGCGAAAATTTAAGCGACTATGTGTATCGAATCCGCATTGAAAAAGCTGCTCATATGCTCTTATCCTCATCGGACAAAGTGTATGAAATTGCAGCGCAAATTGGTTATCAGCGAGCTCACTCCTTTATTAATGTGTTCAAAAAGCATACCGGCTTAACTCCACAGGAGTATCGAGATACTTATGGTTAAATTTATGATGCCTTTTCGAAAATGGAAAAAACCAGCTGATCCTATAGATTTCTATCGTTCAACCGCTTCATCCGATAATCTCGATATTTGTACTTCTTTCAAAACAGTTAACTTGTCTTTAAAGTCAGTCTCAATTAAGGTAGATGCCTTTTTTGTGTTACCCGTTGATAGGGCATTTAATACCTCATTGAGGGACTCGATTGAAGCCGAGGATCCAGATAAATCTTTTAAAGTGTTTTTAACTTTTTTTGTTTTCTTTATTAATTCAATTACGTCATCTTCATCGAAGCCGTTAGTCGATAAATGGATGTAATCAGAAATTAAATGATCCCCCTCTTTTAATTGAGAAAAAGTAGTTCCTATTTCTTTTGCCATAAAATTTGTCGTAGTTTTACTATTTTCACTTTCATAATGCTTGTACATAATGAAGACTGAAAGAATAAAACAAAGAACCAATAGTGCTTGAATAAAGAGTAGCTTTTTCACTTTATCACCTCTTTAAGAAAGTTGGGGAATACTGGACATGAAATAGTACCATCTAAAGGAGTATGAACCTAATCTCATACTCCTTTATCCCAATTTATTACTTTATTTTCATCTTACAACAACTATTAGAAGAAAATAAAGTGTTAGACTATGGCAATCGATAAGAAACAACATCATTTGTAGTAACGTAGAATAAAAGTAGATTAAAAAATTGATTCGTCTAGCGTGACAATCGCTCTGATCATGAAGGAGGAACATATTAGTGACCGAGAAGAATGCTTCCTTTGCTCCACACGATCCATCCAAGCCGGATCCTGCGCTCACTCGTTTGAATGTGTTTATAGGCAAATGGAATACAGAAGGACAGATTAAGGTGAGTCCATCCGGTCCGGCTGCCAAGCTGAAGGCAACTGATACTTATGAATGGCTGCCTGGAGGATTTTTTCTTATCCACCACGTGGATGGCTATATGGGGGACGAAGAGGTTAAGACCGTCGAGATCATAGGTTATGATACTATAAGTCAGACATACTTTACGCACTCTTATGATAACCGAGGCAATGTAGGTACGTACCAAGCGAATCTGCTTGATGCCGTCTGGACCATTACAGGAAAATCGGAACGCTTCACAGGTATGTTTAGTGATGACAGCAACACCTTAGCCGGCAGTTGGGAGCTTTCAGGCGATGACGGCATTTGGGTACCTTGGATGGATATCAAGTTGACAAAAGTCGGTTAGTTAAAAATCATCCTAAATTAAACATAAACAAGTAAGGTTCTGAAGTTCCTTGCTTATATCGTTAGATTAACAGGAAATCTAGATTATCTGTTTGTAGGTGACCTCAAGCTGAACCTGGCGTAGTATATTTGTTAGTAGTAAATAAGACACACGAAGGAGCGGACCAGGATGAGGTATGAAGAAAAAATCTTGCAAGAGTTAGAAGATTGGGAACACAGTTTTTACAAGACTCCTGGCCTGTTAGAGAATGCATCGAAGAAGGTCGGAAACAAAATTAATTCCATCGTTCCAGCCAAAGTGCAGAACACGATAACGGGTACCGTTAAAGTTATTGTCCGCACGACGCTATTCGGAGCAGAGTATACACCGAAGAGAACCGTTGAAAGTTCGCTTACATTGGAACAGGCCGATGATCTTGCCAGACAAGTCATTTCCCTGTATCAAAAGATCGCCACAGCCGAGGGAGCCGGTACAGGCGCTGGGGGAATTCTGTTTAGTGCGGTCGATTTCCCAGCTCTTATCGCGATCAAGATGAAGATGCTTTTCGAGCTTGCACATGTGTACGGCTATTCGACCAAGACTTTCTCCGAACGAATCTTCATCCTAACGCTATTCCAGTTGACATACTCGGAGAACAAGAAGCGCAGACAGATTCTGATACAGATTCGGGACTGGAACAAAGAAAAGATTCAATGGTCGTCGGATTCAGAATATTATAAAGAGTTGAACTGGGAAAACTTCCAGAAGGAATACAGGGATGCGATCGACTTCCGCAAAATGCTGCAGATGGTGCCTGGTATCGGTGCTGTTGCAGGAGCATGGGCCAACTACAGCATCGTCGAGGAATTGGGGAAATTCGCAATAAACAGCTTTCGGACAAGGAGATTGTCTGATAACGCCAATAGCTCCACAGCATGGTTGTGACTCGATAGGAACTTCTCTTTCTGATTTATTCATTATAAGCAAGAACACTAGTGGCTGACGTGAGAATAACTCAATAATATAGTTACTGTAATTCACATTTTAATTCTGTCACTCAACACTTAACGTGCACCACTCATCAAAATTAGATTGCTACTGAGCCGATCTATTTTCGGGATTTCTCCTGATTATCAATCGGCTTTTTCGTCTTTACCTAGTGGGGAAGCTTTGCACAAAGTCGCTCAGAAGTTGCTTCTCAATTCATTAGTATCGGAGTCCAGTCTTCAGAAGAATTGATACTAAAAGCTAAAGAGCTTGAAGAGAATGTTCGTAGTTTGAAAAACGAAATGTTGGGTGCTGTTAAAAGTAAGAACTTAGATAAAGTAAAACAATTGCTTGAAGTCGACGAAGAATTAATAGATGCCAAATCCGAGGATGATCAGACTGCACTATTATTAGCTGCGTATTACCATACTCATGAAGTAAAGGAATTGCTCCTCGCAAAAGGAGCGAATCTTAACTTGTATGAAGCAGCAGCAGTCGGTAACACAGCTAGAATACAAGAGATTTTAAGAGAAACTCCGAATTTGATCAACAGTCATAGTTTTGACGGATATACGCCGCTGGGACTTGCTGCTCACTTTGGACATGAAGAAGCCGCTGCTTATTTATTGGATAACGGGACTGATATAAACCTTAAAGGAAGAGATAAAACGATTTTGATAGGTATGCGGAGATACATTGTGTCGCCTCCGGAATATCCGCAGCTCATAAGCATCACTTCTTGGACAATAACATTGGTTTGCTGAACAGACCCGGTTGGAAATTATTTTTGGCATTTTTGAATGATATCCCGGCTGCAGTGGCTGCAATGCATATTGATAACAATATAGCTTCCTGTGCTCTTGCTGCTACTATCCCTGAATTCAGAAACAATGGCTTGAAAACAGGACTGCTACATAGACGAATATACGAAGCATATAATGCTAATTGTGAAATCGTTGTTGCACAGGCGGATTTTGGAGCCTCAAGTCAAAACATTATGGAACGAGTCGGTATGCAAATGGCTTGGACCCGAGCGGTTTGGGTACCGCGTAAATAGGCATTGTTAAACACCTTATAAACTGCGAGATAATAAACATGAATTATTGAAGAAATGGGAGGAAATATGGATAGTATTTTACATGAGATAGCGAATTTGAGTAGACGTGAGGATAAAAAATACATTATTGGGATTTCGGGTCATGGTGCATCTGGAAAGACAACGTTCGCCCATAATCTTTTAAAGCTTTTGGGACATGACGATGTTAATTATATCAATACGGACCCCTATATTATCGGTTCTGATCTTCGGAAGTACACTTTAATCAATTATGAATACAAGAATGAACACCATCAAGAAAAAATGACAGCTTGTCATTCTGCTGCTCATAATATATTGGCTTTAGAGAGAGACATTCATATGATGAGAGATGGTTTGGATTTTTATACTATTGGCACGAACTATGCAAAGAGTATGTTGATTACTTCACAAAATAAAATAAATATTGTAGAAGGTATGTCCGTTGCCTTTACAGATCCCAATTTGTATGACTTGAAAGTTTACTTATATACAGATGGGGAAACGGAGCTCATGAGAAGGGGTATTCGTGATGTTACTGAAAGAGGAACAGATATAAATTATTTAAGGAAATCCCATGAAGAACGCAGAATTCAATATGATTTATTTATGCATCCTCAACATGGCAATTTTGATTTAGTTTTAAAAAATTCCAATGAAAACTATAGTATTGAAAAAGGGTTATAGTAGTTGAAAGGAAAGCACTCTCAACGTTGTGGGAGTTTATTTTCTTTTTTCATGGGCATTTGCTTGAACGGAAATGCAGGTATTGTGCTAACGGGTAACTATAAGTTTATTAAGACAGCGTCAGTCCAGGATTTTATTGTCTGTTGACATGAACGGACATTTTGCTACTAGCAAACTCTTCTACAGACTTAGGATCGAAATTCAAAATGACAGTAAAACTTCTCTTTTCGGGGCTACTTTTGGGTAGCCTCATTTTTATTTTGCTAGAGATACATAGTTAAATATGGGGCAAAATAACAGATGCGACTAGGCGGATATTGTAGTTAAGGATGTGAACTAATTTCTTAAAGAACATCGATAGCTTCAAATCTCTTTATGAAGCGGCTAATACAACTAACCTTTATCCATACAGATTTTTCATACATTAGCATGACGTTGGATAAGGTTCAATGCTTATAAGTCTTTATAAATGCTTATAAATGTTCTTTACAAGACAATAGAAAAGATGATCCTTCACCCTAAGTGACTATCATCACAGCGCCAAGCAACTATTCGTGGTGTAATGAAATAAAGTCAAGGATACTCATAATGAAATGAGGAGTGTTGACCATGCAATTCGAACATCTTCATCCTGTAGATCAAATCAATCTGATGATGGGACGGATCTACGACTACGATATGACCATACCTTCAAGAGGGGAAGCGCAGGGCTATCTTTTGCAAGCAGGTGTAGTTTTAGGGGGAGATATCCATGGGATCAACAAAGCTAGACCAATTCGCCATAATAACGATCGAGAATGGGATTAAGGAAGCAAATAGACCGTGACTATGCCAATTAGAGCCGAGGTTCGCGTCAGGGGTTTTTATTGATAAGGTTTTTTACTAAGATACCTTCATAGATATTCGACAATAGCTGTTTTGGATCTTTTTATGATCTGAGATGGCTTTTTTAATTATATTGTGGCATCCGCAAAGATATATGTGAATTTTTTCACAAAACTTTCTGAAATGTGATGTACATCACATTCAGGGAATGTATTCTCCTTCATACTGAAGGTGCAGATAAAAACAAACACAGTGTTGGAGGGAGATGACCACCATGGTCATGAAATGGTTTAGAGAAAATGTATGGGTTGCTGTAGCGATAACATTACTTAGGATTTATGTAGGTTGGGATTGGATGGTACACGGATGGGAGAAGCTGACTGGCGGATTCGACGCTACAGGCTTCCTAAAATATGCGATAGGAAAGCCAGTAGCTGACAAAGCAACACAAGAAGCATTGTTTCCTACTTATAACTACTTTCTAGAAAATTTCGCATTACCAAATGTGAAACTAATCAATTTTCTTATCCCGCTTGGAGAATTCCTGATCGGAGTTGGACTTATAGTAGGCGGATTGACATTGACTGCCACATTCTTCGGGATGATGCTCAACTTTATGTTCCTCTTCGCCGGAACTGTAAGCACGAACCCTTGGTTGCTCTTGCTCTTAGTCATTATCTTCACTGCTGGAACCAATGCTGGTCGATTCGGACTAGATGCTTATCTCACACCATTGCTTCGTAAAGGCTGGGCGAAGACGACTGAGAAATATGGTAAAAAGAAAATAAGCGAGCAACGTTAATACAGGAGGGATTAATATGTTCTATCATCACATCTTAGTAGCATTCGATGGTTCGAAAGCATCGGAGAAAGCTTTGCAACATGCCATTAAGATTATTGAGGACAATCCGGGCAGCAGACTTACGGTTGCTCATGCTGATTACCGCCCGACGTTCGCGATTGCAGGATTAGGGTGGATTACCCCCGAAGGCTATCATGAGCAGCTACAGGAGTATGAAGATGCACTTCTACAGCATGCTAAAGATTTAATTGCTGAGCTACCTTTTGCCGATCTTGTCGTATTAACTGGCGATCCAGCTACAGTCATTCTGGAGCATGCTGAAAAGAGTAATAGCAATCTTATCGTCATGGGCAGTAGAGGTCTTGGAGCTTTTAAAGAATGGATGCTCGGTAGTGTGAGTCATCATGTCGTCCAACAATCCAAAATACCTGTTTTAATTGTAAAATAATTTGTAACATAGGGGAGCCGAATTGATTTCAGGTATGTCATCCTGATTTCAATCGGCTTTTTTATCTCTCTAATTGTTTTCTGATACACTATTTCGAAAATGGGTACAATTTACATGATAAGGAAATTTGTTGTTGCGACTAAAAGACTGATCTTCTTTATTCGTAATTTCTCCGGTTTATAAGAAACCGGCTTAGGGGAAGTCTATGTTTGGACCTTAGTCTAGACAGTAAATTAGACTACTTGAGGGTCTGTACTTTACAGGTTATAAATTTCGAAAGAACATCGGTTGGATTACTCCTCAGCCTCTGATACAATATGACTTTACTAACTAGTCCAAGGAGGGCACCATGACATTCGGAGCTCGCATGCTCAAGACTGGAATTGCAGTCACGCTTGCCCTGTACATCAGTACATGGCTTCAATTTTCTCCGCCGGTAATTGCCGCAGTGGCCGCTATTTTCGCACTGCAGCCATCGATATATCGATCTTGGCGATATTTCCTCGAGCAAGTACAAACAAACACGCTCGGTGCCGCAATTGCGCTACTGGCGGGGACGTATTTCTCGAATGAACCAATCGCTATTGGCGTCGTTTGTATTCTTGTTATTATGCTCTGTATGAAGCTTAAGATGGGGGAATCTATCGGCCTGACGTTGGTTACGGTCGTAGCTGTAATGGAGGCTTCTGGAGAGTGGGAATTTGCACTCAATCGCTTTTTACTCAGTATGATTGGAATTGTAGCAGCATTTTTGATTAATATTGTGTTCGTACCACCGGATCCGAGGAAACAGTTCAACAAGCAAATCCATTTGGTGTTCAATCAGCTTTCTTTACTCTTACGCACCGCGATATCCGACGAGATGAAGGAAAAAGTGTTCCGGGAACAAAAGCAGGAGCTGGAAGATGGCCTGCTATCGCTAATGGAAAAGTATAAGCTTCTAGAAGAGGAACTGAAGAAACTGAAGCGTGTGAAGTACCGACAGACACGCCAAATCGTCGTATACAAGCAGTTGCTGCACAACCTGCAGAAAGGTTTCGAGGTGCTGGAAGCAGTGCACGAGCACTATTTTCAATCGGACCGGACGCCGGATATCAACATGAACTATGATAGACATCTGGAGAAATTGATTAAGTTTAATGAACATGTGCTGCTCAAATTCGAAGAAAAGGTGAAGCCAGAAAGTTGGAGATCCGATTCGATTGAGGAAGCAAACGATGCTTTTATGAAGGATACTTCAAATTACTGCAGCGAAAAGAGGGACGGCTCACTACGACTTTTTATCGTAGCAGCCGCAATATATGATTACGGGCATCAGACGATCCGATCTAATCGCCTCGTTGAACGAACGGAAATGGATGAGCACGAGCAAGTGGCTTCGGGCGAATAAAGATGAATTAGAGAAATAAGAAGTACAGTGGATTGTCACAATAAGCCGATTTGATTTTGGGTATTTTCTCCTAATTTCAGTCGGTTTTTTTCGTATATAACATTCGAACGGAGAGGTGCTGTAAAGGCGAGCTGTTTTGTAGGATAGCGGTATAAGTCAAAAGTCCTTTTTTGTGTATTTATTGACAATATTTTACGATTGAAGTAATATTACTCGTAGGTAACGTTACTTGTTGATAATGTTACCACGCAGTAAGATGCGAATGATATCGCTTTTTGTAAATCTGTGCTTCAAAATCACGAGAAAAGGAGTCAGAATGAGTTGCAAACAAATAAAGGTGGGAAAGGGCTGAAGAGTCGAGCACGTATAATGGGTGCCGCAGCGTATGAATTTTCGAATCATGGCTTTCATGATACGAAAGTCAGTTCAATTGTTTCTCGGGCAGGATTAACGCAACCCGCATTTTATCTTTATTTTGAAAGCAAAGAAGCCATTTTTGATGAATTAGTTACAGATTTTCGTATGAGATTGCTCACGATGACAAAGGACCTGCGATTATCAATTGGATTGCAAAGTGGAGAACTGAAACAACAGGTATTGGAAGCGATTACAACTTTGTTTCGTTTCTTAGCGGAAAATCCGGATTTATCTCGGATCGGTTTGTTTTTGGCTCACGATGCCGAACAATTTAAGGAGCAAGCAATTAAATTAGTGGCAGGAAATTTATCTGCTGAACAAAAAGCTGGATATTATCGTTCGGAATTGAGTATGGATATTGTTGCCGCCTCTATTCTCGGTGCGATTGAAAGATTAACATTATCTCGATTATTACCAAAAATTTCGACTCCGGAAGCAATAGCACAGGAGATTGTGGATTTGCTTATGAACGGTATGATGAATTAACTTATTGGCTGATTACTTAATAAGTTATCATTCGAGGAGATAGGTTTATGGAAACGGCAATCGTCCGCGAACACTCACTTCCCAAGCAGAAGAAACGATTATTCCTTGCTTTATTTGCATTATCACTTGTTGCATTCACAATAGGTACGACGGAATTTGTAATTTTGGGATTGCTCCCGGATGTAGCACAAGATTTGAATGTTTCATTATCTGATGCTGGCTTGCTGGTAAGCGGGTATGCGCTGGGAATCGTCATTGGTGCGCCAGGTATTACAGTACTAACAAGAAGGATACCGCGTAAAACGTTATTGTTATGGTTGACGGGCATTTTTATAGTAGGAGTCGTGTTGTCAGCACTCAGTTATGACTATTCGCTATTGATGATTGCTCGAATTATTGCAGCACTTTGCCAAGGAGCTATTACGGGCATAGCGGTGGTTGTTGTTTCCCAACTTGCCCCGCCCGATAAACAGGGAAGTGCACTCGCTATGGTAATGGTTGGTTCTGTACTTGCCAATGTTGCAGGTGTTCCGATAGGCACTTACTTAGGTCAATGGATGGGTTGGCAATTTCCGTTTTGGGTGATCGCTTTTTTAGCTGTAGTTAGTTTTGTATCTGTTGCAATGTGGGTTCCTAGAGTTAGCAATAGTCATAATCTTGGTCTCTTTGCGGAATTTTCTGTTTTGATTCGCCCAAGAGTAGTATTGATCCTCATCATGACAGTCTTCAGTTTCGGTAGTGTGTTTGCCGTATTTACTTTTATTGTCCCTCTCCTCCAGCAAGTTTCCGGTTTCAGTCCAAGTCAAACCAGTCTGATGTTAGTTTTGTTTGGAATAGGCACTATATTTGGAGGGGTGGTCGGTGGAAAAGTAGCGGATCGGGCGTTACTGCCTTCATTAATGATGTTTCAAGTGGGTCTAATTATTGTGTTTCTTGTATTTTTCGTAACTTTTCAGTATCAGTTATTTGCAATAATAGGTCTTTTTCTTTTTGGATTCACTGCATTTGGAATAGCACCAGGATTACAAGTATTGATTCTCCGTGAAGCTACAGATGCACGAGGACTTGCATCTTCCTTTAATATTGCAGCGTTTAATTTAGGTGCTGCAGGTGGTTCTTTTCTGGGCAGTATGACGGTAGATAGTAGTGTAGGAACTACATTTTTGTTTGTGGTCGGAGCGGTAACAGCGTTTATCGGTTTACTGGTGGCTATATCCCTTTTTCTAAGCAAGAAGAAACAAGAAAGTATAACAACTCAAGTTTGATTTTCATGAAGAAAAAGCACGAAAAATGATAAGGGGGAATACGAAATGAAAATAGCAATGATAGTCATCCAATCTGTATTGGCTTTGTTTATTGGTTTGGGGGGAATTATAAAAATAATTAGAGTTCCATTTCAGGTTGAGCACTGGAGTCACTATAGCTATCCTTTGTGGTTTTTGACGGTCGTCGGAGTTTTGGAATTACTTTCAGCAATAGGACTGGTTGCGGGTTTTTGGAATCGAACTTTTGCCATTGGAGCTTCTCTAGTCATTATTTTCCTCATGCTCGGTGCAATGTATACACATTTATTCAAAGCCAATCATTCCTTTGATATGCTAATTCCATCCCTAATTTGTTTGATCTTTTCTGTTATTGTCATTGTTCGAAATATGAAATGATTCGTTTCTTTTAATACTCGGATAAAGAGGTGATTTATGTTAAGTCATTTAACCAAATGCTGCATTGTAGGAGGAGGACCTGGCGGAGCTATACTAGCTTTACTGCTAGCTCGGCAAGGGATTGAAGTCACTTTGTTGGAACAGCATTCGTCATTCGATCGTGATTTTCGTGGAGATGTGTTTCATTCTTCCGTAATGGAAATCGTAGATCAACTTGGATTGATTGATAGTCTTTTTCAAATTCCACATACTAAAATTTATTCGGCCGTAGTAGATTCCCCTGCAGGAACCATCACCCTTGATTTTGGAATGATACGTTCTAAATTCCCTCACCTGACGACCATAAACCAATCGCATTTTTTAGAATTTATTATTACCGAAGCTTCCCGATATAAGCATTTCAGACATATTATGAATGCTAAAGTTATCAGTCTAGTAGAAGAAAATGATCAGGTCTGCGGTGTTCGATTCCGTAAGGATCAAGCCCAGTATGAGGTTAGATCCGAAATAACCGTTGCTGCGGATGGACGTTACTCAACGATGAGGAAATTAGCGGGTATGGAGCCAGTTGCCCTAACCCGCCCAATAGACGTCATTTGGTTTCGGATACCACGTCAAACTACTGATCCGGAACACTTGTTTAATCGATCTAAAAATTCCAGTATGTTAGCTTGTGTCAACAGGGGAGAGCACTGGCAGATGGGAATGTTTATTCAGAAAGGCACATATCCAGAAATTCAAAGGCAAGGTATACATTCATTTCAGCAAACGTTGAGTGAACTCGTACCAGAATTTTCAGAGCGGTTCGCGCTGCTCACGGACTGGAAGCAGATATCTATATTATCTGCATCTTCTAGTAGACTCAAGAAGTGGTATATGCCGGGACTTATGTTTATTGGCGATGCGGCTCATACGATGTCGCCGCTGGGAGCAGTAGGCATTAACTATGCGATTCAAGATGCTGTCGTTACCGCCAATGTTCTTGCCCGTCCTTTAAGAGAAGGAAATGTTTCTTTGAAGCATCTTGCTTCTATACAAAAGCAGAGGGAGCTGTCGACAAAGATCATTCAAGGTTATCAGAGCTTAATGCAAAAACAAATTATAGATCCAGTTCTGAAAAACAAAAACTCAACGGTGGGGTTTAAACTTGTGAAACGCTTCAGATGGCTTCGCAAAATTATGGTCATTTTAGTTGGATCAGGTTTCAAGCGAGTTCGCATACAAGAAAAACCGATGTAAGTTTGGGACAAGGAGGGAAACATTATGGTTTCGGGTAAAATTATAAATAACTTGGACAAATATCCATTGTCAAATGTCCAAAAAAAGCTTTTTGTACATCACCAGTTTTATCCGCAAGATCCCTCTTATAATCTCAGCTATTGCTACAAAGTGGAGGGGGATATAGATCGAAGCAGATTCACCGCTGTTTGGGAAATGCTTTTTAACAACGCAGGCGTATTTAAAGTTCATTTCGGGCATGGCGACGAGGGTCCATATCAGGTATATGACTCTTCAAGAAAAGTGAAATTGGAAGTGGAATATCTTCCACAGCCAATGATAGAAGACCATTGTGATCATTTTGTGCGGGATGCCATGACTATTGCCTCTCAAACGTACCTCGATCTGGGACAGTGGCCAATAAGCTGTTTAAAGGCGTACTATGGAGAAAAATTTAATTATTTCACCTTAAACATACCTCATATTATTTTTGACGGGTACAGTTCATATAACTTATTCAATGAGTTTAGTCGACTGTATAATAGCGAAAAAAGTTTAGATGAAATTGATTTGGAGCTTAGAGGAAGTAGTAATGAAGTATCGTATTTCGAGGAAACGAAAGAAGAGCAGGTAACCGTTAATGAAAAGGCCATTGCCTACTTTCGGGACGAGTTTCTTAATATTGAATCATTGAACATAGCAGAGTTGGAACAAAATCGAGATGAGCAGGGAAGATTGTTAGGTCAGGACAAATGTTTTGATTTGACGCCTGCCTTGTCTGAAGAGGTTAGAAGTTATATTGAACGACATCAGTTAACTGATTTTAGTTTGTTTTTAGCAGTGCATGTTGTGTTACTTCATAAATTATTTAGTCAAAACAAAGTGATTGTAGGTATTCCGCTCCCTAACCGTTCAAAGCAAAGTAAAACAACGTACGGTTACTATGTTAACAGTTTGCCGATGGTCGTCGATGTTCAATCAGTAGATACATTTCGAGAGCTTTGCCGAACGATCAAACGAAAAACGATGAACTTGATCCGGTACCAAAACTTCGATTATCGCGCGCACGTTTCCGAAATTTTTCCCATTAAAAACGATGCAAGCTCGAGTAATTTTAACACGCTGTTTACTTACTATTTACAAATGCTATCATTTAGCATTGATCAATGCAAAGTGACACAAATTCCTGTCGCATCAAAATATTTGAATTTTCCGTTAACTTCCTCAGTACAGCGATTGGATGATACTTATCGAGTTAAAATTGAGTATGGTACGTATTTGAAGCAAGCGGATTTGGAATCTATTTATTTGACTATCTTACAAAGCATTCTAAGTGAAGATGATCGACAAATTAAAACTATACCTTTAATGCAAAAAGAGGAAGCGAATTGGCTGGAAAAGATCCTTCAACCGAGCCAACAATTCAGAGCGAACGGTACGCTTCATAGCAGGTTCGAAGAACAAGCCCGCAATTATCCGCAGCAAGTAGCTGTCCAATTCGGAGATGAGAAGTGGACTTATCAACAGTTGGATGAACGATCCAATCAGATTGCACATTTTATTAACAAACATATGCCGTTAATGGCAGATAAAATAGTCATTTCAATGCAACGTGACACCGTCTTAATTGCAATTATTTTGGGGGTACTTAAATCGGGACGAGCCTATGTACCTGTAGATCCGATTATGCCAGCAGGTCGATTGAATTATATTTTGTCCGACCTAAATGATCCGCCTTGCTTAACACAATTAGATTGTTTAGATAAGTTAAGTGAGGCTCGGAATGTTTATGTGTGGGAAAATATCGTTAGAGAAATAGATGTCATGAAACAAACAACGCTTAATAGAAATGAAGATTCAGAGGAATTGGCATACGTTATTTATACATCCGGTTCTACGGGAAATCCCAAGGGAGTAATGGTAACACATCAGAACGTGTTGCGATCATTCAAGGCTTCCGAACAGGAATTTAATTTTCAACATGAGGATACGTGGTTGTTATACCATTCGTATGGTTTCGATCCTTCTCTATGGGAGATTTTCGGTGCATTGTTATATGGAGGTAAAGTAGTTGTAGTTGATGAAAGGCGCAGAAAAGCTCCAGATGAAATTTATAAATTGCTTATCAATGAAAAAGTTACGATGCTGCAAATGACACCCTCCGCATTGCAGCAATTGATTGACATCGTTCGGAGGCAGGGAAATATAGAAGATATGGCGTTAAAGTGTATGATGATCGGTGGAGAAACGTTACACTTCTCTATTCTTAAACCATGGATAGACCGTTACGGGGATTGTCACCCTCGTCTATATAATGTATATGGTCCCACAGAAACGACAATTGTAGCAACATACTATCGAATTATTAGCAACGATGTAGAACACGAAGTTAAAAGTATAATTGGAAGACCATTGCTAGACGTGAAGCTGTATATAAAAAATAAATTTATGGATAATCTACCAACAGGTGTACCAGGAGAACTATTTATAGGTGGAGGTGGAGTTTCGAAAGGATACTATAATAGGGGGGATATTACAGAAGAGCGTTTTTTATCCGGTATTTCTCAAGACGGTAAAGTATATCGAACAGGCGATCAAGTAAAGATGCTGCCTAACGGAAACTTGGAATTTATGGAGCGAATTGATAATCAAGTTCAAATAAGAGGGTATCGAGTGGAATTAGGAGAAATTGAAGCTGTTCTTCTGAAATACCCTTATTGTAATAAAAGTGTCGTGACCCTTAATGAACAGTTCGGTAAACGATTGGTCGTTTACATGGTTATGGAAGTTGGACATCATGCTGATGAACAAGATATGAAAACGTTTTTGAGAACACAATTACCTGAATATATGATTCCATCTATATGGATTCAAGTTCCTAATATCCCGATGACTGTAAACGGGAAAGTAGATTACAAGTCTCTAGCAGCTCCGGTGCTGGCACAAAGTACGAATATTTTGGAAGGGGATAGTGCTCAGCAAAAGATTATTGCGATCTGGAAACAAGTTTTAAAAACAGATGATGTACAAGCTGATAATAATTTCTTTGATATTGGAGGGACGTCGCTACTAGTCACTGAAGTCTATTATAAGTTGATTGATACATTTCATTTTGAAAAGCAACTGTCGATGATTGAACTGTTCGATTATACTACCCCGCGTGCCTTAGCTGCTTATCTCAATCAATTAGTAGATCAAAGTAACGCTGTAACGGCTGAAACACAACCGAACAAACGAAAAGCAGCCTTACTGCGCAGAAGGTCAGCAACATAACAATAAAATCGTATTGGAGTGAAGAAGATGGTTGCGGGATTCGATGCTGAATTTACTGATATCGCTATTATTGGGATGTCTGGGAGATTCCCAGAAGCCGATACGATACGAGAACTATGGGAAAATCTTATTGCAGGAGAGGAAAAAATCCGCGCGTTTGATGAAAAGGAGCTGATAGATTCCGGGATTAGCAGTTCTTTGTACCGTAGCGATGGGTATGTTGCACGTGGAGGCGTATTGAACGGAATTGAAAATTTCGACGCTGATTTTTTTGAATTTACCCCAAACGATGCCAAGTTGACAGACCCACAGCAAAGGCTTTTCCTTGAATGTGCATGGGAGGCCTTAGAAAGTGCCGGATATCCACCAACTTCTGATCCTAGAAATATCGGAGTATATGGGAGTATGAGCTTAAGCACCTACTTGTTGCATCACATAGCGAAGAGCAAAAAGTATGGTGAGGAAGTGCTTAGTTATCCAGTCATAATTGGCAATGATAAAGACTTTTTAAGTACACGGGTATCCTATAAATTGAATTTAAGCGGCCCAAGTATTTCCATACAAACAGCGTGTTCTTCTTCGCTGGTAGCCATTCATGTCGCTTGCCAAAGTTTGATAAACGGCGAATGTGAGATGGCGCTTGCGGGGGGAGTAAGTATAACGGTTCCGCAACATACCGGATATCTATATAAAGATGGAGGCACGTTATCTAAAGATGGCCGATGCATGGCATTTGACGATAAAGCATCTGGCACGGTTAAAGGAAACGGTTGTGGTATCGTACTCTTAAAGCCGCTTGAGCAGGCATTATTAGATCGCGATACAGTCTATGCAGTGATTAAGAGTACAGCCTTGAATAACGATGGACGGTTAAAAATAGGATTTACAGCTCCAAGTGCGGCAGGTCAGACAAAAGCAATCCGGGATGCGATTTCTATGGCGGGTATATCAGCGGAAGATATTAGCTATGTCGAAGCCCACGGAACTGGAACGGGCTTGGGCGATCCTATTGAAATGAAAGCCTTGATTGATGCCTTTTCCACAACCAAGAAACAATATTGCGCTATAGGCTCAATTAAGCCGAACATTGGTCATTTAGACGCAGCCGCTGGGGTTGCTAATTTGATTAAAGCAGCGCTGGTGGTAAAAGAAGATGTCATTCCTAGCAGCCTTCATTATGGAAGGCCCAATCGAAATATTAGCTTTGAGAATAGCCCATTTTATGTGAATGAGTCGCTCCAAAGACGAAGCGAAAATGATTCGATTGAATACGTTGGTGTTAGTTCACTGGGTATGGGTGGGACAAATGCATTTGCTGTGTTGAAAAAAGGACCTAAGGTGCTCACTGAATCGCAGCAAGGGCCACATTTATTTATTCTTTCGGGGAAATCGGAAAAGGCAGTACATCAAATGATAGAGCAGTTAAATCTACATTTGGATATACATCAAGAGCAGAGCTTATCCGATATGGCATTTACATTGGCAATTGGAAGAAAACCATTTGATATCCGTGCCTATTTTGTTTGTCAGGACAGGAAGGAACTATTGTCTAAGACAACATATAATCAAAATTGTTCTATACTTAAAGTTACAAATACTGATCAATGTCCGATTGCGTTTAAACTAAGTACGATATCTAGTTTAGACCAATATCGTGAACTGTATGATGCTTTGCCTATCTATCAAACAAAGATTGAACAACTTATAGCATTGATACAACAGCCAACAGGTACCCTAATACGATCATGGTTTCTTAACACGAAACAGGACTCAGCAGCAGACGAGATTGTCATTCAATTTATAAGTCTTCATGCGCTTGTTTCATTGCTTATTGATCTCGGAATAAAGCCAGCCAACTATTATAGTGACGATATAGTGGCCGAATATGTGGTAGCATCAATTACTGGAAAATATGAATTAGGTGCGGCTATCGATCTACTCAAAGATGAACGGAGTGGCAGTCGAGAAGTACATGGCAGGCACAACTATCACGAAGGTATAAACGTGATTGAGGTTCCGTTTAGTGACACAGGAACTTCCCCGCTTGATGGCTTGTTAAACTGTATTGGAAAGGCTTGGGCAACAGGAACCGATATTGATTGGATGTTATTGTACCAAGGTTACGAGGCTGGACGTGTTCCAATGCCGACCTATCCATTTGAGAGAAAAAGATATTGGATTGACTTGGAACATAAGGACGAGAATACGAAGTCTCAGGTGCAGGATAGAATACCCGAAGCTGCATTATCCATTGAACAGATATTCACTGATATATGGAAGAAACATCTCGACATCGAAGAAATAAAGTCAACCGATGATTTTTTTCATGACCTTGGAGGGGATTCATTAAGCTCAGTTGAAATCGTATCTGATATTAACAAAATACTAAGTATTAAATTGTCTTTACAGGATTTTATGGAATACTCTACGATCAGTAGCTTGGTTAAGTATGTACAGAAAGGGCTGCCACATCAGCTGAATTCTGATCAGGTCGTGTTCAAGATCAAAGAGGGAACATTACCGGGAGCAGTGTTCCTCATCCATCCAGCAGGCGGCACAATTATGGTCTATCACCAACTGGCCGCTCATATGAAAAGTCATCCTACAATTTACGGCATTAAGTTTCCAACAAAATTATTGAACACACCGAACTTATCGATGCAACGATTAGCAGAGTTTTATATGTCTGAAATTCGCAAAGTGCAGCCAAACGGCCCGTATGTACTTGGTGGGTATTCGTTCGGTGGCAATGCCGCACTGGAAATTTCATTGCAGTTCCAAAGAGCAGGAGAAATCGTCACAGACCTGATTATGTTCGATAGTTTTGTACCTTCTGCCTATCATGGTCAGTTTATTAGCAGGGAACAATTTCTTAAGGCATTTCCAGCTATGGTGAACTCTTTTTTCAAGCCTGAAGTGAAGCTTGAATATGAAGTGCTTACTAGAATTCAATCCATGGATTTATCAGGAATGGTATCTGAGTTACATGCAATGAATATTATTCCGCAAGGATTTGCAGCCAGTGATATGATGCAATTGTTTGAGATATGGTGTCTGAACATTCAAATGCTCCAAGAGCATAAACCAACGGAGCGCTTCCTCGGAAGGGCACTCATATTTGATGCGGTCGACACGAGAACAGTTTTGAATGAACTGATGGTATACTTGGGGCAATTAAATACAAGTAAATTGGATTGGAGAAACATTATTGAAGGGGACGTCCATATCAGCCCAATTGCAGCTAATCACTACTCCCTATTTAATTCTAATGTATATTTACAGGCAATGGCTTTCGAAATAGAACAGAAGTACTTCATTGTTACTGTATAAGCACTGCTCAATAAACGGGATATGTAAGTTAAAAAACATCGGCAGTCATGGAGTTTATTAATCGCTCCAAGGCTGTCGATGTTTGCATAATCGAGAAAACTGAATTTTTCAAGAAAGTTCCGTTATACAATAGGCAGTGCTTTTTATTATAATATTGGCGGCTCGTAACCAACAACGGGATGAAGCCGAGTAATAAACAATTTATTTACGGCTACTCGAAAAGCCGTATTTCTTATCGTTAGCGCCATCGGCGATTCAAGCTGCATAAGCCGTCCCATAAGACGTGATTGGTGGACGATCTTACGGATACGAGGTATGCGCACGTTCTCAAATTGTTTTAAGGCCTCGGTTAAAGCTTCGCCTGTTGGTTTATCTCTAAGCAGATTAGCAAGAATGATTGCATCCTCCATCGCTTGTGCCCCGCCCTGACCCAGGTTTGGGAGCATCGGGTGTGCCGCATCACCTATCAGCGTTATTCGGCCCTTACTCCACTTTCTTAACGGTACTAGGTCATAGATGGAATGGGTTAAAATATCGGAGGGAGGAGTTGCTTCTATTACTGCCGGGACCGGTGAATACCAGTTCCGGAACTTTTGCAGAGCGTGTTTTTTGATTTCCTCAGGTGTAAGGAAAGTTCCCTGTCCTTCCGGCTCATTAATTGCCGCGAACCAGAATATACGTCCTTTGCCAAGGTGGGAAAATCCAAATCGAGTGCCTTTGCCAAGTGCCTCAAATCCTCCTCCAGCCGCAAGTGGATAGCGCGGGTCTTCAAAGTTGCCTATACCTCGTATAGCTCTATAGCCCGAGTATCGTAGCGAACTGTGACCAAACAGCCCATCGCGGACTTTTGAACGGTATCCATCGGCAGCCACAAGGAGATCACTTTTTGCAGTTGTTCCATCCGTGAAACGTACTTCGGCACCTTCATTACTGTCAATCAATCCGGTATACTTTTTACCTAATTGGACGGTCACACCGATATCAAGAGCGTGCGAATACAGAATGGAGTGCAAGCTGCCGCGGTGAATGAGATAACTCGGTGTACTGTAACGCATAGCCTGTTTCTCGACTGGCAATCGTGTCAAGAGACTACCTTTCCACGTTCTGAGCTCCGCAACTCCGACCGGCGTTCCCTCTCCCTGGACACGATCCGCCACATCGAGAACCTTGAGTGCTTTTATTGCATTTGCTGCGAGTACAATACCTGCGCCGGTTTCTGTCAGATTTTCGTTCTGTTCAAATACTGTGACATCCCAGCCAACCTTTCGTAGTGCGATGGCACAGCTCAAACCGCCTATTCCGCCACCGATTATAATTGCCTTCATATACTCCCCCCAATTATTACGATGTACGGTTATTTAGGGTAACTAAATACCGAGCCAGAGCCAGAACAAGTTTTTCTATAGGCTTATTAATTACTGCTGATTATTCACTTTGGAACTGTAAATTTATAGTACTATCAATCTACAAACTCTATCATAATGTCCGAAGGTTATAAAGTTGTAGACTCATTTTTTAAGTTGAACACTATCGGTAACCAGAAACATTCGCTGGTTTACCTGCTTCTTGCACTTCTACGAGATACCGCCAGCAGTCAGGCTGAGAGCCGTCAATATCGTAAAAGCCGTACACTTTCGCAAGTTCACCACTTGAAACGGAATGAGCATTCCATTTGGCAACCTCGGGATCTCCGGCTAATGCAGCAATGGCACGTCCTACATAACGAGGAGACTCTGAGATGATAAAATGAGGCTCCTTCTCCGTAGCATCCTGCCAGTTTTCCTCTTTAACACCAAAGTGATCAAGCATAATTTCAGAACGCATCCAACCCGGAGTTAATGCTACTGCTGTACAATGATGAGGTGAAAGTTCATGGGCTAAAGATTTAGCCATACGAATGACCGAAGACTTAGCTAAATCGTAAAATAGTGATAAACGGTAGTTCTTGTCGTTGTATTCTGCCGTTCCGTCCGTCATTTCAATAACAAGTCCATTCTTGTTTTGAATTAACAGTGGTAATGCAAAGTGACTTGTAATAATATGTGTATCAATCGCAAGCCGGAGCATACGGAAGCCCTGCTCAAGGGATTGCTCCCAAAGGGGCTCGTTCCACTGTATTAAATTCTCGCCTCCCCATATATCATTGACCAGGATGTCCAGACGCCCTTGCTCATTTTCAATACGAGCAATTAATGCCTGCACCTGATCTGGATCTAGATGGTCTACTTGGACTGCTACTCCATGGCCACCCGCGTTATTGACAAGTTCAGCAGTTTCTTCGATCGTTTCTGGACGATTGTACTCGGAGCGTTGTATTCGACTTGTGCGTCCTGTTACATAAACAGTGGCCCCAGCCGCTCCTAATTCGATAGCTATTCCTCTACCAGCACCGCGTGTCGCGCCTGCCACTAAAGCGACTTTTCCGCTTAAAGGTTTCATAAGATTTCACTCCATTCATTAATATACTGTCTATTATAGATCTTAAATATGTCATCTTAAGTCATATTAGAAACAGTGAGTTTCTTTAATTTTGTTGACCAGTGGCTAAAAGAACCTGACAATTGAAATAGATTAAATCAAGAAGCTGATATCATTTGAGGTATGCTTAATAAACAAGAAACTTAAAAAGTCCGCCCGATATTATAATCGGACGGACTTTTACACTAACTCTTATATTTAGGCAGTCGGCCCAGCAGTAGTAATCATCCACATTACGCCGTATTTGTCTTCAATATGTCCGAATAAGGAGCCCCAGAATGCCGGAGCAAGTGGGCACTTTACATTACCACCTTCAGCTAAATTATCGAAGGCTTCACGTGCTTCGGCTTCTGTTGTAAACTCGATACCCTGATGTATGGCGTTCCCCCGAATGATTGGCTCAAATACAGAGTCGGACATTAGGAAGTGAATTCCTCCGGCTATTAAACTTAAGTTAATAACCTTGTTCTTGAGTTCTTCCCTTGCTTCAGGCAGTTGCCCATGTGTCATGACGGACAAAATTTCTCCCCCGAGTGCATTTGTGTAGAACTCAGCTTGAGCTCTTGCGTCCTCCGATATAATATAAGTTGTGTGTTTTGCCATTTTACAACATCCTCTCATCCATTGGTTTGGACTGGCTTCGTTAAAAACAACCGATTTTCTCAGTCTCTATTAAGACAACGAATGAGGAAATACAAAATCGACAGCTACTTAAAAACTTTTTTGAATATTTTTTATCATGCTGATTTTGTTTACATTGTTCTAAAAGCAATGAGTGATGGTGTTGCAGCTCCTCCGGCATTAGATACTGTAATAACACGATTAATCGTTTGATTGTTAGCTATGGATACGCTAGCGATTTCAACAGCATCTTGATTGGCACCTGTTCCTGCGGCAAGAGCCGGTACTTTGTATGTTGCTCCTTCACCACTCCACAATACGGCACCAGTGTATGGATGTGTACCGCCAGCAGCCATATAAATCTTCACCGTTTTTGTACTACCAGTTGTATTGGTAAGTGATACTTTCAGGTTATATTTCACACCATAATGCCCTTTATTACTGGAGGCAGGCCCTTGTGATGCGGGAGCGCCTGCAATTTTATAGGAATTTTCTGAGGTCATGATATTATCATAGGATGTAAAACCTGCACTCATCTTATAGTGTTTCCATCCCGCACCAGAAGTGGCTGCCGTATAAGTTGCCGAGCTTGAAATATCAGCAAAATCCCAAGAGCCGCGAGGATGGGTCGACCCGCCAGTGCCAACAAAGTAATTAACTACAGGATTTTGATTTAAACGTAGATTTGAAGAAGGATTGGATGCAATTACAGAGCGAACCCTGTAGGTCATGGGTGCTCCTGCAGCTTGGTTGCTAATTGAGAATTCGATGACGCCGCCTATAAGAGTATTGTTCGGCACAGTCCATTCTTTCACTACACTAAGATCTCCAGGAGCAACAGTAGCATCTGTAGGTGAAATACTATCCATTGTTTCACCTACTAATGCAGCAGCTGCACATTTACCAATCTCCCCGAAATTAGCTTCATTTGAAATGGCGCTCCTTACATTGTGAATGGAGTAGGTAGAAGAACCAGCGTTGCCTACGGTAATCCCGAATTTGAAAGGTGCACCGGTTTTATTGAGATGCCATATAAACATGCGATATCGAACAGTAGCTTTACCTGTAGTAGTATCGCTCCACATCGTTGCGTACCCGTTTGTAAAAGTTGTTGTGTTTGAATCGACTGTTTCTGGATTGTCAGAAATAAATAGTCGAGTTCCAATATTATCCTGAGAACCTACCAAAATGGTAGGAGCGGGATTGGCTGGTGGAACAGGAATAGAAACTTTTGTTTTACTAGGTTGAGTACAAGACATATATTTTCCTCTTTTCAATTATAGTATTTAAGCTGTAACGTTGGTTTCACAATACGCGTCTTGTGAAGTTACGTTTTGTCTCATGTACTCTTATGTTGGCTTTTCTAAGCTGTTTGTGACGCACTTTAAATATAGCCACAGTACTGCACCATTAGGTGTTTGCTGTGGCTATTATATGTTTTTAAGAAAAAACAGTAAGTAAAGAAAAGTCGAATATTGTGGATTGACCATAACTAGTGGAGATGATAAATTAATAATCAGTCACGAACATACGTTCTCATTCGACATTAGTAAATAACTACATGAATGGGAGGAATACATATATATGGAGTGTAATATTAATGGAGTTCATATAAATAAACTAGCATTTGATTTTGCACAAAATCAAAATCAAGGGGCTTTTAGCCAGCTTTATAGGGAGTTATATCCGTTCATTCTTGTAAAGGCTGATCGTGCATGTCAGAGGGCTATCCGAACAGGAGTCAATATTCCAAGGGAAGATTTTATTTCTTTCTTCAGCCAAGGATTATTTCAAGCAACAAGTGGTTATGACATTAACATTGGAGACTTTATGCCTCGATACCAGGTGAATCTTAGGTTAAGAGAAGCGGATGCTTGGAGATGTTATGAAACACGGGGGACAAAACACGCGGAACGTAGGTATGAAAAAGCACGGTTCATCTCTTTGGATACACCTAGATCGAACCGAGGAGAGGATACACTTTTTTCATACTCAGATGCAATAATGACACCCGTTCCTTCAAGTGAACAAATAGTTATGGAGAGAGAACATGTAAAGGGAATACTAA
This sequence comes from Paenibacillus sp. L3-i20, assembly GCF_022180385.2. Classification (GTDB taxonomy): domain Bacteria; phylum Bacillota; class Bacilli; order Paenibacillales; family Paenibacillaceae; genus Pristimantibacillus. The sequence continues at coordinate 1,036,530 of NZ_BQME02000001.1, read as the reverse complement.
AAGAATTTGAGATTATGAACCGTAAATATGCACAAGTTATTAAACTTATTGATATAGGCTGCACTATGCAAGAGATTGCAGGACAATTAGGGGAGAATGGTTACAACCCGAAAATGAGGAAGTTAATACAACGATCGAAACAAAAGTTTGCGAAGTTCCTTCAATATCAAATAAAATAAAAAGTTTTATATGGATACATTCATAAAATATTATCCAGTTGGATAAGTTTGTTTCAAGAAGGACAAGAAGTTCTGAAACGAATGTGATTTTTGAATAAGAAAGGGGGAAGAATCCCCCTTGTTTGCAAAGCTCTATAACATGGAGTTGTTTGTTTATGAGGAGCGTAATGTTGTGATTGATGTCCCGCGCTCACGTTCCACATATGCGATTATCTCATTAATTGTATCATCTAAGGGGCTGAAACTAGCTTTTATCGTTGTGCTACGATCTCGATACGACGAATCCGACAGTACTTGTTGAACCGCCTCCTGCAGCTCGTTCGCACTTGGAACCATACTTCGTATGTAAATGCCTATACCGGCTCGCTCTACCATTACGGCGCCCATAAACTCATCGAATGCTTGCGGTATGACCACTTGCGGCACTTCGAAACAGATGCTTTCATACACACTATTCGTGCCTGCATGATTAATAAACACAGTTGCTCGTTTCAGAATATCAAGCTGTGGTACGTAGTTGCGAACAATAAAATTGTCGGGGATGCCTTTAAGGTCTTCCACCTTCAGGTGGTAGCCAACCGACATCACCACTTGTACATCCGAATGTCCAAAGGCCTCAAAGCAGTTAAGGAATAAATCTTCTAGTTCATTTAAGATAGTTCCGAACGAAATATAAATTAATGGTCTGTCGTCAAGCTGCTCGAACGGAAATTCCACTGTCTCCTTACGTGGAGTAATCGAATAACCGGCAAATAAGTAGCTCTCGTCGAACGAATCCGGGAATATATAAAACGATTTCGAGCTATATAAAATATTTAGTTTCTCTTTGCTGCCCAAAATATCGTTTATAACATTAACCTTATTAAGCCCGTATTTAGACTCGATTGTTTTGGAGGACATCTTCACTAATCTCTGGTAAAGATCAGCACTTTTAAATTTATTATAGACCGGATGATCTCCAATCCGAATAATATTGGACATAAAGAAGTCAGGGTCAAAATTAGCCATCTCGTCGATATATGCGAATGTAGCAAATGCCGAAATGCCAGGAACACTAAGCAATTGAGCAAATTCTTTTCCCCAATATGCAAATGCATCATGAATGATGTAATCAGGATTCCATGCCGTAACCTCATCTTTAAATCGTTCTACAAGTTCGTGGCTTTTATCCAAAATGTAATGGGAGAATAGGAGGAACGTATCGACGCGATCCCCCTCACGCATTTCGAATCCACCCATATCTCCGTAGTTCCGAAACTGAGCGCCGGTTGCCTCAATTTTTTCACGGAACACGTCACTAGAGTAGTAAAGCACTTCCTCGCCCTTCTCAACGAGCGCCCGTATTAACCCCAATGAAACATTGATATGTCCGTGCAAATCGATTCCAAAATAAATTAGTTTAGACACTATTCTCCTCCTTTACTAATTCGCAAACTAGGCTATTCATTCAAACTAAGGCAACCAAAAAACAGGAAAGTGCGATCTCAAAGGACGCATATTCCTGTCTTTTGTAATGATGTGGACATTTTTCTACATAGTATCATTGAATGTCATTTCTTAATATGGTTCTAAAGTACAGATCATGCGACAAATGATAGTATAAAACTCGATTTTTGTAGAAAGGAATGAAAACTATACATCGTTTTTTTCTATTTTAGTATCTCAAAACGTATAAAAATTTTTGTAATCACATGATTTTTTTGGAGTTTAACACGATTTAAATATCCTCAATTTCATTTCTTATAGTAACTTCGCCATTAGGATACTGTTGCTTTATATAATCCCCACCCCAATCATAAAGGTCTCTCAAAGCTTCCTTTAACGATTCCCCAAACTCTGTAAGTGAGTATTCAACCTTGGGAGGAACTTGATTGTATGTTTTTCTAGAAACTAGACCATCTCGTTCCAACTCTCTTAATACCCCTTTAAACAATCTATAGGCACTTTTTCGTATCTATATTACAAAAAAGTACGTACTTTTCATTTTATTTGTACTATACCATAATAGGATTTGTCAGCAACGTAGCAATTTATGTGGGTTACACGGAAAACCACCTGTTTATATTAAATAGTATTTTTTAAATAAAAAAAATGTGGGGTAATGAAAGTATGGAAAAAGAAAATCGCAGTGCTAATTTTTATGACGTAATTCGTGAGCGTCGCTCGGCTCGTAGTTATGATCCTTCAATTAAGATTACTGAGGAAGAAATTAAAGAGCTTCTTGAAGAGGCGATGCTCGCACCAAGCAGAACCAATTTAAACCCTTGGAGGTTTATGGTCTTCACTAATCCTGCTGAAAAAGCGAAGCTTCTGCCAATCGCATTCGGACAACAGCAAGTAGTGGATGCATCAGCAGTTATTGTCGTATTAGGAGATATGGAAGCTTATACAGCGGCAAATGATGATCATATTAATCAACGGGCTGTCGATGCTGGTTTTATGACAAACGAGATTAAAGATATTCTTAGCAATAGTGTAAAAGGTTATTATGAATCTGCAAGTGAACAATCCAAAAAAGAATCGCAAATGTTAGATGGTGGCCTAGTAGCTATGCAACTCATGTTAGCTGCAAAAGCAAGAGGATATGATACAGTACCAATGCTTGGTTATAGCGTTGAACAATTCCGTAAGGAATTTAATGTTCCTGAAAACTTAGTTAACATCCTCATGATTGCTGTTGGTAAAGCAAACGGACCCGCATACCCAACAGTTAGACGAGGTGTAGATGAAGTAATTTATTGGAATGGAACGTGGATTACGGCAAATAATTAACGATTGAGGATGAATTTATAACTTCATACGCAATTATTGACGCTAGCCGATCGATAATGGGATTTTATATCTGCATTAGCTTATATTTCCCCATGAACTTTTATGTTAATCGTTATAATTTGATTAAGCGGATGGTATACTCACCGTAACGGAATAATTTCATGAGGGATTGGAATGAGGATATGGTTAAATCAGTCGAGTAGACCTCCTAAAATGAAAAATGCAATAATTTTAGGAGGTCATAATACATGGTTTTTAATCCAATAGACATTAACAGCTTGAGTAGAAAACGCTATTTTGAACATTATTTAAACAACGTCAGATGCACCTATAGTATGACGGCAAATATTGACATTACCTGTCTGCTGTCAGAACTTAAGAATAATGGGATTAAGCTGTACCCAGCATTAATCCACATGATAACTACAGTGGTAAACACCCACGTTGAATTTCGTACATGTTTTGATGCTGAAGGTAATCTAGGTTATTGGGATAGTTTGTCTCCTAGCTATACGATTTTCCATGATGATGATAAAACCTTTTCAAGCATCTGGACGTTGTATGGTGAAAAATTTAGTGATTTTTACAGTCGATATCTTAACGATATGAAAATGTATGGCAGTGTTAAACAGTTTGCTGCTAAAGCAAACGAACCGTCAAACACTTTCCCTATTTCTAGCATTCCTTGGGTCAACTTCACTGGGTTTAACTTGAACGTGTACAACGAAGGTACCTATTTGCTACCGATCTTTACAATGGGGAAATATGTTCAGCATGACGGAAAAATACTGTTGCCATTATCGGGTCAATTCCACCATGCCGTTTGTGATGGTTATCACGCTGGCGTGTTGTATAATGAACTCCAATTACGTGCAAATACCTGTAAGGAATGGTTACTAACCAATTAATTAGCCATCATATTTTGCTAACGGGACACGATAGCTAAAAAATAAACGGTAGTCTAGGACTTTATTTTCTCGTCCAGGGCTACCGTTTTTTCTATTATAGCGGTCAGTCTAAAATTCTTTGCTGTGCTCGAACTAGACATCCGAGAATACTAGTGGCCGGTTTGCTCTGAACCTATAATAATAGATGGATTCGACATAGGAAATCTTTTTTATCTGCAATACAAATGTAATAAATTTACATTATTAAAGCATACTTAATAGTTGACTGTGATGTAAATCACTTTGTTTCATTTTTATTGCCACTTTAATTCTTTTTGAATATAAGAAAACTAAGATATTCATAAAAAAAACGTAGTACTTTAGTTGTGATTTTAAAAACAGGCAATAAATCCTAATCATAGACAATAATTCGTCTTTTTATGAGTATAAAGACCCATTTACTTCAACGATATAATTTTCAAGTAACCATCTGATATCTCTTAGTAAGGTTCAATAAGTTGTTTGGCTAGTCAATTAGAAGGTAACCTACTTTTGAAAAACAGTTGTATTTATCAATTACCATTTTGGGATTTATGCATATTTGAAATGATAATAGTAGTAGGTAAAGGGGTTCTTCGTCAAAGATATGCTTGAAATAAAATATTGGAATTCAGAAAAATGTAGTAGTAATTGATAGTGGAAGGTCTTTATTATGCTCCGTCTGCTATTTTGACAAATTGTAATATTATTCGACGCGTATGAAATGGAGCAAATTTGAAACACTCCATTAGCCGTATTGACTTATTCTGGCTAAAATTGATACATTTACACTACTTAACCAGTTTTATATCATTTGAAAGTATAAACCCATTCGTAGAAAACTATCGATATTATAAATTATTCATATGATGTTGCAAATGTCTGACAGGAATTGATAGAGGTCGAAAGTTCGCTTCAGGTGATGCGCCGGGAACGCATGCTAAGCGGATACTTTGTGCTATACGCTCTTTTAAAGCGATTAATCTCCAAGAGAATAGTGGCTTTTGTTGTTGTACTATCAATTGGCTTTATATCCACTTAAGTATTCGAATTATCTATTTACTCTTGCAGCTACAAGAGCATCCTCCACCTAGAATGAACTCCAGTATACACACGCCACCTATGATGTACTCAAATCTTCTTACCGCCTATTAAAAATAGAAATAGATTATGATTCAATATTGAACGTAATGATCGAACAAATGTAATAGATGAGGCAGAGTTGGACTCTCAGAAATGACGAGAGATCTGTTTACTCTAATATATGGAGGGAATTTCATATGAATGTAAAGTCATCCGTTCAGGTGTTAAACGATTTGACTTATTCTTTGACACATCCACAGAAGCGCATATGGTATATGGAAAAGATTTTCCCTGGCACATCGCTAGCGAATATTGGCGGGCCCGTTCGGATTAAAGGTGCAGTTAATAATCAATGGCTTGAGCAGGCAATTCATACGTTTATAGGTCAGAATGAAGGATTGCGTCTGCAACTTGGTGAGCTTGACGGTGAAGCTTCACAGATGGTCAAAGCTTATGATGGGCTGCCATTAGATTTTAAGGATTTTTCAAAGGAAGTTAATCCTGAAGCGGCTTTTTGGTCATGGGTACATCGTGAAGCAAGCAAGCCTTTCCAGCTGTTGAACGCAAAGTTATATTACTTTGCATTATTTCGTATTTCAGATGAAGACAATGGGTACTTCGTTAAATGCCATCATATTTTGTCTGATGGATGGTCAAATCAGCTGCTTACATCGCAGATTGCCCAGTTCTATACGAAGCTTGCGAATGGTGAGGTACTGGACAAAGAAGCCAAGGCTCCTTCTTACTTACAATATGTTGGAGAAGGGGATCAATATTTCTCCTCATCGAGATTCAGCAAGAGCAAGCAGTTCTGGAACGATAAATTTAAAGTGCTTCCGGAAGGATTAATTCAATCATCTGTCAACAGCACAGAGGGAAAACGATATTTGATGCAGCCAGGCACCGAGATATCATTGCGTATTCAAGCCGTAGCAAATGAGTTAGGCATTTCGCTGAATACGTTTTTTGTGCTAGCTTATTTGATCTATATGTACAAAACGACGCAGCAAAGTGATCTCGTTGTTGGCACTCCTGTACTCAATCGCTCAGGCAAAAGGGAGAAATCGATGTACGGGATGTTCACAAGCACAATGCCATTTCGGTTCGAGCTTGATGCGAATGCAACAGTTAATGCTACGTTAAAGCTTGTTCAAAAGGGACTGATGGAATGTTACTTCCATCAACGATACCCTTACGATCTACTCTCGCAAGATTTGGAACTGAAAAAGCGGGGGTACGATCAATTGTTTCAGACGAGTATCAATTATTACAATACGAAACTTCAGTCGCAGATAAACGGATTGCCTGTTGAGAATGTAGAGTTTTACAACGGTCATCAGTTGCATGAGCTTCAAATAATTATTAAACATTGGTCGGAGGACGGTAGTTTAACACTCGAATTTGATTACAGGCTTGATGCCTATGAAACCGAGCAAGTTGAAGAGTTATCTCATCGCTTGCTGCTTTTAATCGAACAAATGTTGGAGAACCCCGAAGGGGAAATCAAACATTTAAGCTTATTAACTGATGCGGAAAGACAGGAAGAGCTTTATTACTATAATCAAACAGCTATGCCCTATCCGATGGAAAAGTCGGTACTAAAGCTGTTTGAGGAACAGGAAGAGAGAGCTCCTAGTACGATCGGCATTGCGTTTGAAGGAGAGAAGTGGACATATCGGCAATTAAATGAAAAGGCGAATCGGCTGGCACGTTATTTATTGCAAAAAGGGATTGTTCACGAGTCGATTGTAGGGCTTTGGATGAGTCATTCTATTGATGCGGTTGTCGCCATCTTAGCTGTGATGAAAGCAGGCGGTGCATATTTGCCAATCGATCCAGCATATCCAGAAGAGCGGATTCGTTACATGCTGGAAGATTCCTCCGCGCAACTTGTGCTTACAAATATAAATGATGCAACCATTATGGGCTACGAGGGCGAGATCTCAGATTATAAGAGCATTGAACTGGATGGACAAGATGTAGCTAATTTGGATCATGTAAATAAACCAAGTGATCTAGCTTATGTGATTTACACATCGGGTTCTACAGGACGGCCAAAAGGCGCAATGATTGAGCATAAAGGGTTAACCAATTATATATGGTGGGCGAAGAAGGTTTATGTTCGAGATGAGATTCCAACGTTTCCACTTTATTCCTCATTAGCCTTTGATCTTACGGTAACTTCTATATTCACTCCATTAATATGTGGTGGATGTATACACGTTTATCGGGATAATGGCGATGAATTTATACTGTATCGCATTATGAAGGACAATGCTTCTACGATTGTGAAGCTGACACCAGCACATCTTGCTTTACTCAAGGAACAAGATGTTGGGCATTCATCTGTACGACGATTTATCGTCGGAGGGGAAGACCTGAAAACTGACCTAGCGAAAGAAATTGTGAATCGATTTGGTGAAGCAATTGAAATTTACAATGAATATGGCCCAACTGAAACGGTCGTTGGCTGTATGATCCATCAATATAACAGAAATGAAGATCAGTTCGTATCTGTACCCATTGGCGTACCTTCTGATAATGTAATGCTCTACATTTTGGATCAAGACCAGCAGCCTGTAAGATCGGGAACCATCGGGGAACTTTATATTGCAGGAGACGGAGTAGCTAGAGGATATCTTCACCGAGAAGAGTTAACTAGGGAGAAGTTTCTGAACAATCCATTTTTGAATGGTACTCGGATGTATCGCACGGGTGATTTGTCGAAGCGGATTGCAAATGGATTGATTGAGTACGCCGGTCGAGTAGATCATCAAGTGAAAATAAAGGGTTATCGGATTGAAACAGCGGAGATCGAGAAAATTGTTATCCAGCATGAAGCGATTCAAGACGCAGTTGTTATTGATCGTGAAAGTGAGAAGTACGGGAAATATTTATGCGCTTATATTGTGAAGCAAGCCTCGATAGCTACAGCTGAACTAAGGCAGTACCTATCTGCTCAGTTGCCGACCTATATGGTTCCATCAATATTTATAGAGTTGGAGGAAATTCCATTAACGATTAATGGAAAAGTAAATAGAACATTACTGCCACAATCGGATTTTGCTTTAGTACGGGAAAACGAGCATGTAGCAGCACGAAACAGTAATGAATCGCAATTAATCGAAATCATTAGTGGCGTTCTTCAGAATACACGTATAGGTATTAAGGATCACTTCTATGAACTGGGTGGTGATTCAATTAAAGCGATACAACTCTCATCTCGCCTGAACAAAGTGGGTTTTTCGCTCAAAGTTAGAGACATTTTGGAAAATCCAATTATTGAGCAGATGGCATTGCGACTAGAGTTGCTAAACCAAATAAACGTTTATTCACAGGAGCGGACGGAAGGAAAGCTCCGACCGTTGCCGATTGCCGATTGGTTTTTCCGTCAGAAGTTTAAACGTCCAGAGTATTATCATCAGTCGGTACTTCTTCAATTGCAGAGAGATATAGATGAACATAATTTAAAAGCTATTTTGTTACGACTTGTCGAACATCACGATAGTTTACGATTGCAAGTTGATTCAGATACGAATGAGCTATTTTACTCTAACCAAGTTGATCGTCTGCTGCTTATACATTCGGTTTCATTAAATGAAGCTGATGATCATACGCAAACTATACGGATGACCCAGTTAAGCGAGACATTTAAGTCCCAATTCCATCTGCGTGATACATTGCTGATCGGGGTGTGCCTATTTGATCTCGGTCGTAATGGGAAGAGATTGCTTCTTACTGCGCATCATCTCGTAATTGACGGTGTATCGTGGCGCATTTTATTAGAAGATCTTGCGGAAGCGTTTAAAAGCCATGCAGGGGGTGAAGTCTATCAAATTCCTCAGAAAACGGCGTCTTTGCAATTATGGTCAGAGCACTTGTCGAATTACGTTGTTCCAGAAAAGGAGCTTTATTATTGGCAATCAACTTTGGATTGCATAACGGCTATTCCAACAGATAGTCACGAGGGTGAAGCATTGGTAAGCAGTACAAGTACGATGGAGCAGAGGTTTAGTGTGGAGCAGACAAGCACATTTTTGTTCGAGTGCCAGCAAGCCTATGGAAGCAAGCCAGTAGACCTGCTTGTGGCAGCACTGACTCATGCGGTCTATAACTGCTTTGACAAGGAAGAAATAGTTGTCGAGCTGGAAGCGCACGGACGAGAGCAGCTTCAACATGAGATTGATCTTTCTCGCACGGTTGGCTGGTTCACGAGTATGTATCCGGTAGTGCTAACGTATCCAACTGGGTCCATTACGCCTCAACTCGCTTCTCTTATTAAGTCAGTGAAAGAGCAGCTTCGAGAGGTGCCGTTGCAAGGGATTGGTTTTGGCTTACTACAGTCACGAAAGAAATTTACACAAAATTACGATGCCAGAAAGTTAATTCGCTTTAATTTTCTTGGTGATTTCGACGGTGCATGGGATAAGCGATGGTTCACATTAGCTCCCGAAAGCAGTGGCTTAGATTCAAGTAGAGCTAACGAACTTACTTCGTTGCTAGATATTCAGGTTATGATCATCAATCAGTCCTTGCACGTTAGCATCACTTATAGCCGCAATCAGTTTAAGATGAAAACTATTGAAAAGTTTATGGGGTTATTTAATGAAGCGTTAATTTTGATTATTAATCATTGTGCGGGCAATCAAGTATTGGAATATACCCCTTCGGACTTCGAGACCACGAGCTTGTCACAGGGAGAGCTGGATAGTTTATTTCACTAATGATTAATTATGTTTGAAAGTCTAGAAGGTGGAATTGGATGCGTCAGCTCGGTGCTGCTAGCGTCGTTAATTGTATTAATTATACGTGGTATTGATACGTAATTGTTTCACATCCGAGTTATCAATGGAGGTCGTTTTGTATGTCCAGAGTGGTATTTTTCGGGATAGATTTGCACGGACATGTAAACCCAACGCTTGGATTAATTCATAGGCTAATCGAGAAGGGCGAAGAGGTCACTTATTATAGTAATGATTCTTTTCGAGCAAAGATCGAAGGGACCGGTGCGACGTTCCGCAGTTATAGAGATCTGTTTAGTTTCGGAAGGCATATTGGAACCGGCGTGGAGACGATGATTGTGCTCGCCGATTTTCTCATGAATAAGTGCCGAATATTGGTGGATGCGCTACATGATGAAGTCGCTCAATTAAGACCTGATTATATTATTCATGATACATTTTGCCCTTGGGGGAAAGAGCTTGCAGCTAAGCTCAATATTCCGGGTATCGCGGTCTTCGCGAATTTTCCTTTTATTGATGAGATGGCGAAAAAGGACCCTGCGTTTTTTATGGAATATGTACTTCTTGCCGCAGATGATCCCCTCTATATCAAATATAAGGGTCAACACGATGTATATCGTAAGTTGTTGGACAAGCTGTCACGTGTAATTGCTCTCAAATACGGAAATCGGGAAGTTAATGTCATGAATGATATATTTTGCAGCAAAGAAAAACTGAATCTCGTATTTACGTCCCGTGAATTTCAAATTCATGAGGAAACCTTTGACGATACTCATCGGTTTGTAGGTTATGAGATTTATCCAAGAGTTGAGCCTTATGATTTCCCGTTTGAGCAATTGAATGGCAGACCGTTGATTTACATTGCTTTTGGAACGATCCTTCATAATTTGTCTGAGCTTTATCAAGCTTGCTTTGACGCTTTAGGCGACACCGATTATCAGGTGGTGATGTCGTTAGGTATTGGGACTGATGAGTCGCTCTATACTACGGTTCCTGATAACTTTATCGTTCGACCCTATGTGCCTCAATTAAAGCTATTAAGTATGGCAGATGTGTTTATTACTCATGGCGGGGCTAATAGTGTCTACGAATCAGTATGCAACAGTGTACCGATGTTAGTGATACCGCAAGTGTTTGACGAGTTTATGGGTGCAATGATGGTAGAGCGATCGGGTACGGGAATCTTTATGAGAACGAATGCACCAAATAGAGAGGAGCTGCAAGAATCAATTAGGCAGCTAATAACGAATCCACAATACAAACAAAATTGCAGATACATAAAGCAATCCTTTGAAGCGACGGGCGGTATTGATTATGCAGTAAATGAGATTATTCAATTTGCGAAGCAGAAGGTGTGCCATGAATAACATAGGAAAGCTGTTAATGTTCGTAGGTTTAATCGTTTCCTTGTTTATGTCTTCAAGTGGAAGTATAGCAGCAGCGTCAACAATAGGTTTGGCAGCAGATAGCGATATTGATGCTTATATCGAAGAAATGATGGATAAATCGAAAATACCGGGAATGTCCGTTGTTATTATAAAGGGCAACGAAACGGTCTATCAAAAGGGATTCGGTTTTTCAGATGTCAAAAAAGGGATACCTGTACGACCAGAAACGCTATTTGAGCTTGGCTCGACAAGTAAGGCTTATACCGGGTTAGCGGTACTTCAGCTAGAAGAACAAGGGCTCTTGAAGCTAGATGATTTAGCAACGAAGTATCTCCCTTGGTTTGAGACCACATACAAGGGTGAGACTGCTGATATTCAATTAAAACATCTTCTTCATCATACAAGCGGCATCCCCTTTCATAGTATTGGGGATATCCCCGTAGCAGAAGATGACGGGGCGCTTGAAACGACGGTTCGCACACAGATTGGGCAAAAGCTTGATCACAAGCCGGGCGAAAAATATAGTTATGCAACGATAAATTACGATGTTCTTGCTCTTATTATTGAGACTGTCTCTGGCATGTCATATGAGGAATACGTGCAGAAACAGGTGCTGGCACCACTAAATTTAGGGCAAACGTATATGTTCCATAAAGACGCAGCTCTTGGAGAGATGGCTGTGGGCTATAAGTTTCGCATGTTAAGACCAGCCCCATACGATGCTCCTATTTATAGGGGGAATACGGCCGCAGGCTATATTATTGCGAACTCGCAAGATGTAGCTAAGTGGTTGCAAATTCAGTTAGGTTCGGTTCCGGAAGCACAAAGCTTCGATAAATGGATTGAGCAATCCCATAACCCGGACCGTTCCGTAGCACCTGGTAGCGATGGTTCATCCTATGCGGCAGGTTGGAGTGTTTATCAGGATGGGACAGGGATGATCGCGCATGCTGGAGGTAATCCCAATTATTCGACTTATTTCGTTATTCGTCCGAGCGACGGTTATGGTGTAGCTGTCCTTGCGAATATGAACTCCCCTTATTCTGGTACAACAGCACAGGGCATTATGAATTTGCTAACGGGTGAAAAGGTGCCAGAACCTGTAAGTGATATGTACAAGAGTCTTGATTCTATCTCGACGGTAGTTCTTCTCTTAACACTGCCAGTAGTGCTGTTAGTTTTATGGCTGACAAGTAAAGCAGTCTGGCAGGCGCTCAAAGGTAGACGAACCTATGTGGGGCGACACGCTACAACGATTACTGGATTGGCAATATTTTTAGCGTTTATGGCGGGACTTGCTTATTGCTTATATCAAATACCTGACACGCTCTTTTGGGGATTAAATTGGTCGTTCGTTCAGGTCTGGGCCCCAAGCACACTGCCATATGCCGTAATTACTTTGTATGCAACGATTGTGTTGTTTGGACTGTACTTCCTATTCACGACCGTATTTCCGAAACCTGATGATCGCTCCTTCTTTGCAATTGTATTGCTTAGTGTGGCTAGTGGATTTGGTAATGCCCTCATTATTTTTATCGTTAATGAAACGTTGAATCGGGGTATCGAACAGTTCCAGAGCGGTATGCTTATCTTTTTTGTGCTTGGAATAGCAATCTATGCGTTCGGACAAAAGCTAGTCCGTACTCGGCTAGTCCGGATTGCAAATGACATGGTGTATGAGAAGCGAATGGAGCTGCTTGGGAAAATATTGAACACGTCGTATCAGAAAATAGAAGGAGTAGAGAATGGTAAAATTCCTGCCTCCCTTAATAACGATACGGAGGCGATAAGCGGATTCTCGAACATCGTAATTACGGGTGCAACGAGTGCCGTTACGTTAATCAGTTGTTTTGTGTACATGGGAATGATCAGTTTAGTGGGCGTGCTAATGGCGGTTGGATTTATTGTAGTAGCTGCTGGCATCCACTATTTCACGGGACTTAAAGCAAATAAGCTTTGGGAGCAAACTCGTGATATTCAAAACGTATTTTTCCGATTTATTAGTGACTTAACAGGTGGATTTAAAGAGCTGAGCCTAAACAAAAACAAACGTCAAGAATTTCAGCAGGATATGGGAGAGAATTGCCATACCTACCGCGAGAAACGAGTTGGGGGCGATCTTAAATTTGCTAATGTTAATGTAATCGGGGAACTGCTGTTTACTTTTGTCATCGGTGCAGTCGTCTTTCTGTTTCCATTGTTGTTCAGTGACCTGAAGGTAAGTACACTACGCAATTATGTATTCGTCCTTCTATATATGACTGGTCCGGTACACGGCATATTGGGAACGATCCCTAATATATTCCGCGTGAGAATCAGTTGGAAACGTATTAATGAATTGTCGAAAGAGCTGGATTCGATTCAAGAAGCCGAGAAACAAGCAGCACCTAGCCTCGAAGTGTTGGAGCAAATGGAGCTTAAGCTGCAAGCAGTTGAATATCACTATGGGAAAAGTGAAGGCGAGAGTTTTGGTGTAGGACCTATCGATTGTTCATTCCGATCAGGAGAGATCACCTTTATTACAGGCGGCAACGGAAGTGGTAAATCGACGTTAGCGAAGTTAATTACAGGTCTTTATGCTCCTGAGCAAGGTAGTATAAGCGTTAACGGCAACCCTGTTTCTATGCGTGAGCTGAGTGAACAGTTTTCCGCGATATTTAGTGATTTTTATTTGTTCGATAAGCTATATGGTGTTCCTTATACGACCAAGGAGGCAGAGATTTCCCATTATCTTAACGTGCTTCATCTGCAGGATAAAGTGGAAATACAGGATGGTAAGTTAAACACAACAAAACTGTCTACAGGTCAGCGAAAGCGGCTAGCGCTATTAATTAGTTATTTGGAAGATCGACCAATTTGCTTGTTTGATGAATGGGCAGCGGATCAAGATCCAGAGTACCGGGCATTTTTCTATAACAGCTTGCTGCCTGAGTTGAAGCAGAGGGGTAAATGTATTATCGCAATTACGCATGATGATCGTTATTTCGATCTGGCTGATCAGGTTATTAAGATGGAACTCGGCAAGGTCGTACAAGTGTTGCAAAACGAAGAGAACAGCGAGCTAATCTATTCAAAATAAAATAGAGATCGTTCATTTTATGAGCTTGGAGGAGAGGAGGAGGCTGTATGAAGCAGAACCATTCTAACCAGTTGGATAAGAACAATGTGGAGGATATGTTGGCATTAACTCCGATGCAAGAGGGCTTGTTATTTCATCATAGGAGTGACAAGGGAAGAGGGTATTATACGCAGCAATTTTCGGCACGATTGTCAGGTGAATGTTCTGTCGAAACATTTAGACAAGCATGGCAAATCGTTGCCAAGGCGAATGATGTTCTACGAACGGTTTATCGATGGGAGAAACTTGATAATCCCCTTCAAATCGTTCTCAGAGAGCGGGAAATACCGATTTCCATCCATAATTATTCCAATGATTCGACCGAGCAAGCCGAGACACGACTTGTGGAGCTCAAACGGCAAGATCGCACCCGGGAGCTCAATCTTGAGGTTTCGCCAATTCGCATCACGTTATGTCAGCTTGGCAATGCGACGAGCGAAATGATCATTACATGGCATCATATTTTGTTTGATGGCTGGAGCAATGGGATTTTAATTAAGGAGTTTATGCAAACGTATCAAGCACTATCAGAAGAGAAGCCTGTACCGCTCAGAGGTGCTGCGAAAACGGCATTTAAACATTTTGTGCGGCTGCAACAGCTTCAAGATAAGGAAGAGCACCAACGTTTTTGGGAGCGGGAGCTAGCCGGGTGGCAGGAGCGCAGCCGATTGACGGAGCAGCTGCTGGAGCTGCCGCTTGCGCAGGATGATGGAGTTGCAGGAGCGCGCCATACAATCATAATTTCTGCCACGGAGGCAGAGGAAATGAATCGCTTTACAAATGACCATGGAATAACAATCGCTGCTTTTATGTATACTGCTTGGGGAATATTGCTGGGACGTTACTGCCGAGTAGAAGATGTGCTGTTCGGAACTACGGTATCTGGCAGAACGCCCGAACTTCATGGGATGGAAGAAATGATCGGATTGTTTATCAATACGATTCCGCTGCGGATGTGCTGGAAGCCGGACGATACGGTTCATCAGATTGTTAAGGCTGTTAACGAACAATTGAAACGTAGAGTTGATTTTGAATTAACGCCGTTAATTGACATTAGCACCTATAGCGGGGCTGATCATTACGAGCCGTTATTTAATACGATTGTAGTTGTTGAGAATTATCCGTTAGATAAAGGAATCGGGCAAACAGACCAGTTGCAGATCGCGCATTATGAGATGGAAGAGGCAACACATTATGGAATGACAATAGGCATTAATCTACTGGGATCTGGAGAGATTGAGCTGGATTTTGCTTATGATGCAGGCAGCTTCACTCAAGCAATGGTAGCGAGGTTAGCAGGCCACTATGCAGAGGTCCTCAGGCAATTGTGCAGGAGTGCTGAGCTGCTCATAAGCGAGATTGGACTATTAACAGAGGCAGAGCGAGAGCAACTATTGTATTCGTTTAATCAAAAGCAGTCTCCTAAACAAATGCCGGAGCAGGCAGTTTTAGATACGGTAAAACTGCGATTTGAACGACAGGCAGAACAATCTCCGAATGAAATTGCAATGATTTGTAGTAATAGAAACTATACTTTTGCTCAAATAAATACGGCTGCAAATCGGCTGGCGCATCAATTGAGAGCACTAGGCGTCCAAGTCAATGAGCCTGTAGCAATCTATATTGACGAGCCAGAAAAGATTTTCATTGCGATGTTGGCAGTGCTTAAGTCGGGCGCTGCATATGTACCTATCGACTATGATTATGCTCCAGGTCGCATCAATCAAATGCTGCAAGATTGCAAAGCGAACATTTTAGTGACCATGGGAAAGCTATTGCCTGATTCAATTTCATTTGGCGGCACGATAGTGAACATTAATGAGGGATTGTTGCTACTAGATTCGACGGAATCGAACGAATCGCTCAACTTGCCTCCTATCCATAAGTCCAATGATGCAGCTTATATTTTATACACATCGGGCTCGACAGGTACTCCCAAAGGAGTCGTTGTAGAACATCGCAATATGGTTGCTTACGTGGATGCATTCCAACATGAGTTCCAGTTGACTAGCAAGGATATCTTTCTGCAACAAGCTTCTTGCTCCTTCGACCAATTTGTAGAGGAAGTATTTCCGGTGCTGCTAGCAGGAGGTCAAGTTGTTATTACACGCAAGACGGACGTAATTGACTTGCCGAAGCTTGTTCAGCTCATCGATCATTATGAAATTACGATCGTTTCCGTCTCGCCATTGCTACTGAATGAGCTTAATAAAGAGAACGGGATGGCAAGTGTGAGAACTTTTATTAGTGGAGGCGACGTGTTAAAGCCAGAATATATATCAGCATTACTAGATAGAGCTGATGTCTATAATACGTATGGCCCCACAGAAGCAACGGTTTGCGCAACTTACCATCGATGCATCGCTAATTCGTCACGAAACAGCATTCCGATAGGCAAGCCAATTTTAAACTATCGTGTCTATGTACTTGATCCCTATGGACATCCGCTGCCAGTTGGCGTTTCAGGGGAGATTTGTATCGCTGGAGCGGGTGTAGCCCGTGGTTACTTGAACAGACCAGAACTGACAGCTCAGCAATTCAGTAAAGATCCGTGTTATGCGGATGAACGAATGTATCGAACGGGAGATATCGGAGTTTGGCTGCAGGATGGAAGCTTGCAGTATGTGGGAAGAAATGATCAGCAGGTGAAAATTCGAGGCTACCGCATTGAGCTGGGTGATATTGAGCATCGATTGCTTAATCATGAAGCGATAGACGAGGCAATTGTACTTGCACATGAAGATGAACACGGCATGATGCAATTGGTCGCTTATGTGAAAACAAATCGCGATGTAACCGGCTATGAACTGAGTCATGAGTTAGCTGGCAGTTTACCGCCCTATATGATACCAGCTGTATTTTATGGGATAGATATTGTTCCTAAGACATCTAACGGCAAGCTGGATCGCAGAGCTTTGAAGCTCTTTACAAATCGATTAGCTAGTCATGTGCAATCATCGATCAAAGATAGCGATGTTAGTGAGACGGAGAACAACATTCGGCGTGTATGGAGAGAGGTGCTGAAAGCGGAAGATGTGGGGCTCCATGACCATTTCTTTGACCTTGGTGGCAATTCCATTCTGCTGATGCGGCTTCATGCCAAATTAGAGAAGGAATTTGCATGGGGGCTTCAAATCGTTGATCTCTTCACCTATACGACGATTGCTAGATTAGCAGAATGGGTAGATGAGAAGCAAAGAGAGACTGAGAGTGTGGGTCAGCCAGTATGGGGTAGTTATCAACAACTTCCACCAACATTTTTCCACCATCAGATGAATGGAAGCGGAATGGGAATTGTCAGCTTTCATCTTCAATCTCATTTGTACGAGCTGGTTGTTGCTGTTGCCGAGGAGAACGAAGTTGAATCGTTCGATGTGTTGTCGGGTATGATGCTGTATTTATTAAGTGAATGGAATGAGGAGCCTCGCGTATCGATTCAATGTTTGGTAGAAGGAGGAGAGCAGGTAGTTCCAATAATGGCAGATTTGCATGCGATCAAAGGCTTTGAACAACTTTTTCAATATGTGCACACAGCGCAAAAAAGTGAGGAAACAAGTCGTTATGCTATTCGTCGAATACACGCATATAAGCATACAAAAGAAGAAAACGATGTTCTGCCATTAATCTACCGAGAACTTGATTTAGAGCTCGATGCGCATTGGTTGGAAGCTTATGATATCGCTTGGGGCATAGAGGATCAGGTTGATGAAGATCAATTTGCTATATCGATCAAATACAACGATAGACGTATAAAAAAGGAAGCTATTCATACGCTTGTGGGTGGATATGTCGATCTGCTTGGTCAAATGGCGAAAAGCCGTGTGATGGTGTGAGAGGAGGAGGACGAAGATGAGAAAGTTGGCGCTTCTATTTCCAGGACAAGGTTCGCAATATGTCGGCATGGGCAAGGAATTAATCGAACGATCTGCAACAGCACGAACGGTGTTTGCTGAGGCTAATGAAGTGCTCGGGTTCGATTTGCAGGAGCTTATTGCGAAGGGCAGTTCTGATGAATTAATGCAAACCGAGAACGCACAACCAGCCCTGCTTACGGTAAGTGTCGCTGCATTCCGTGTATATATGGAGGAGATTGGATTAAAACCTGCTTATTCGGCGGGGCATAGTTTGGGTGAGTACTCAGCACTAACTTGTGCGGGAGCTATAACGTTTCAAGATGCACTGCTTCTTGTTAGACGCAGGGGTCAATTGATGCAGGAAGCTGCCGCAGAAGGAATCGGTGCAATGTGTGCAATTATAGGCAGTAAAGGGCAGCTTGTAGAAGAGGTATGTAAACGAGCATCATCTTCGGAGGATGAAGCAGCGGTTGTCGTTTCTAACTACAACAGCTCGGAGCAGCTCGTTATTTCCGGCCATTCCTTGGCTGTCGAGCGAGCCGCTCGTGAGCTAGAATCTGATGGAGCTAATATTGCGTTTCTAAAAGTGAGTGCACCTTTTCATAGTCCGCTCATGAAAACGGCTGCGGTACGGTTTCAAGAGGAGCTAGCTTCCTATACGTACCAACCATTGAAGTGGCCTGTATTGTCCAATGTTACAGGGAAGCCTTATGAATCTGCAGAGCAAATTGTCAGCCTTCTTACTGAGCAGTTAACAGCTCCAGTTCGATGGGATACCTCAATGAAGTTCTTGCTCGATCAGGGTGTTGCAGTTGCCGCTGAGATGGGGGCGAAGCAAGTTCTCACTAAATTTATGAAGACAGATGCTAAGTCTATCCTGTGTTATCCATATGAAAAAGCAGCCGATCTGGATATGCTGCGAAATGAACTGACAGCTGATAAGTTGGAGCAGGAACGTCGTCAAGCAACCAATAATGTGGTCACCAAATGTCTTGTTGCGGCTATTTGCACGAGAAACCGAAACTGGAATACGGAACAGTACGAGCAAGGTTTCATTACACCATACAGACGGGTCCAACAAATGCAAAAACAATTAGATGAGACTGGAGCTCCACCAACGGAGGCCCAGATGGAAGAAGCGTTAGAGCTACTGAAGCAGATGCTAGATACAAAGCAAGTACCAGAAGGAGAGCAGCAAGAACGATTTGCCGATATTTTACAGCAGACGGGTACAACGGCACAATTTCCAGCCTACTTAAGTACATGTGTTTAGTTGGTTCATACTTGATGATGTATGGAGGTGATCGGGGTGGATTTTCAATCAATCAAGTTAAATCGTAAGCCTGCCGCTGCGCTTGAAGATGTTGCCTTTGATACTGTACCCAGTCAAGATATCGCAATTATCGGAATAGCGGTAAAGCTTCCACTAGCCGATACGTTGGATCAATTTGCTATAAATCTAAAGACGGGAAGGGACTGTGTCAGATCGATTCCGCAATTGCGGAAACAGGATACAGATTCGCACTTCAAACAACTTGGTAGAGACCCTAAGGAGTTAGTTTATGGAGAAGCCGCTTATCTCGATGAAATTGACAAGTTTGATTACTCATTCTTTAAGTTATCGCCAAAAGAGGCCAGTCTCCTCGACCCGAATCAGCGACTATTTCTACAGACAGCATGGAGTGCTATCGAAGATGCAGGTTACGGTGGAGGAAAGCTTGGTGGGAGTCGAACAGGCGTTTATCTCGGGTATGGATCGGATGCCGATTACTTGAAGCTTATCCGTCAAGCTGAGCCAGAATCAGTGTCGATGTCGATGACAGGAAATGTTCGTCCAATTATCGCCAGTCGATTATCATATCTGATGGACTTAAAGGGACCTAGCTTGCTTGTGGATACGACATGCTCCTCATCTCTTGTAGCTGTTCATCTTGCATGTCAGGCAATTCGTAACGGCGAGTGTGATTCTGCGATTGTTGGAGGTATTCAACTTCATCTGATTCCCGTTCGGGAGTATGAAGTCGGAATAGAATCATCGACATCACGAGCGCGGACATTTGATGATGGTGCTGATGGTACGGGTACTGGTGAAGGTGTCGTAGCGATCATGTTGAAGCCTTTGGATCAAGCGATTGCAGCTCGTGACAACATCTATGCGGTCATCAAGTCGAGTGCGGTGAATCAGGACGGCGGATCTGCGGGAATAACAGCTCCGAATGCGGAAGCGCAGGAGGCAGTTATCGTTGATGCGTGGAAGCGGGGGGATATTAATCCCGAGACTATCGGATACATTGAAACCCATGGAACAGCGACAAAGCTGGGAGATCCAATTGAGGTTAAAGGTTTGGAGCGGGCGTTCCGGAAGTTTACCGATAAACGTCAATTTTGTGCAATCGGGGCACTGAAAAGCAATATCGGACATTTAGACAATACAGCGGGTATCGCTGGTTTACTAAAGGCGGTAATGTCCCTAAAGCATAAATGTATTTATCCGACATTGCATATGGATAGACCAAATAGAGTAATCGAGTTTGAGTATTCACCCCTTTATGTGAGCGATAAGTTGATGGAATGGGAGGCTGGTGAATCTCCCCGCAGATGTGGAGTAAGCTCTTTCGGCATAAGTGGTACAAATTGCCATGTTGTTTTGGAGGAGGCTCCACCGGAACGGAAGACTAGGAAGAGTAGTCCAGACGAATACCGGTTGTTTGTTTTATCGGCACAGTCGGAGTCGGCATTACAAGCTTATGTGGACTCAAGTATGGACTACTTACAGCATAATTTATCGATTGACTTCGGTGATCTATGTTTTTCATTAAGCACAGGCAGGGGTCATTATCGATATCGAATCGCTATAGCAGCACAACATGTAGAGGAAGCTTTGGCCGAGCTTAACAGATTCAAAAAATTAGGTTTCACAGCCTGCTCAGATGAATCCAATGATACTAGCTCTCTCTATGTGGGCAATGCAGATCGTCCCAACTTGCAGGTGGAAGTGATACGTTCTGATGCCGATTCTGCATTAGCTGCGTTTACTCAATCTGATAAATGTGATCGACAACTCTGCTTAGAATTAGGCAAGCTGTATGTGCAGGGTGCTACCTACAACTGGGAGCGATTATACAAACAAGAGCGAAGGAGACGTGTCAGCTTTCCAACGTACCCTTTCGATCGATATCGTTGCTGGGTTAAGCCAAGCGATGTTAGGTCAAATGAAAATGCTGGACATGAGGGACTTGCGGCCAATCGTAGGGATGAACAGACGGTTTCTGATATTCATCAACGTAGTCAGAGCAGTTTCTACCATCAAAGAAAGTGGTGTCCTGAACCGCTCGCGAGCAGCAATCGCAGAAGCTGGGAACGTCAAGGAGTCTTGATTTTTCATGATGAGCACATAGCGGCGAGTGCATTAATTCGTCAATGGGGCGATTCAGGGGCTACCGTTATCGCTGTTGTTATGGGTGAACATTATGAGCGTATTAACGATTTAACGTATATTATCCGGGACGAGCCAGGCGATTATGAGCAATTATTGCTAGATACAGCTAATGTCTCCGTTCATCACATTATCGATTTACGCTTTATGTCCATACGGGCAGAAGCGGAGAACTTGGCGGGACATAAACAAAGTCTTGAGCAATCGATTTATAAATTTTATCGTTTGGCACATGCGTTAACGCGCAGGACAGGCAGTGAGTCGATAGAAATGACCATTGTATCTTCATATGGAGATGAGGTTATCCACGATCAAGCTCGAGTACAGCCTGAGCAATACGCAATGATCGGATTAAGTAAAGCCATCGGCTGGGAAAATCCGCACATCCGTATTCGCTGGATTGATCTGGACGAACAAACTGATTCTGCGCAGGTTATATGGTCAGAACTTGAAGTTCCAGCTAACGACTACTGGATCGCTTATCGTCAAGGAACTCGTTATTTAGAGCGAGTAGATGAGTTGCAAGTGGAAGAGCAACGACAAGACAACAGGTTAGTGGAATACGGCAATGAGGGTGTTTATGTGATTACGGGTGGACTTGGCAGTATTGGTCTCCTTATAGCGGAACACTTTGTTAAAGAGGCAAAGGATGGCATTAATATTGCCCTAATGGGAAGATCGGTGCTGCCGCCGGAAGAACAGTGGTCTGACCTTGTGAATAGCAATCTGGACAAAAGAATCATCCGTGCGATACGTGCCATTAGAGGTATGAAAGAATTAGGTGCAAATGTTGAAGTCATCGCTGCGGATACGTCAAATGAAGAGCAGCTAAGTGCGGCGTTAACAGAACTGCGGCAGAGATACAGTCGAATTGCTGGTATCGTTCATGCTGCTGGAGTCGCTGAGGGGAACGTAATGAACCGTTTGTTATCGGACGAGCTTCGAGCAGTAATCACTGCAAAAACGACAGGCACATGGCTTCTGGATCACCTTACACGGGAGGATCAACCTGATTTCTTTGTATTATTCTCATCAGCGATAACGCTTATAGGTGGGATTGGATCAGGTCCGTATACAGCAGGAAATGCCTATTTAGATGGTTATTCGGCCTATCGGAATCGGCTTGGCTTGCCAACTCTTACAATTAACTGGCCTGCATGGGAGGATAGTGATGTTGCTGGGAATACCGATGTTGATGAATCTAAGGAGATGTTCTATTTGATGTCTGCGGAGCAAGGAATACGAGCATTTCAACTGCTGTTAAAAACAGTTGACTCGCAGCCCTTGCGACAAGTATTCGTAGGTAACTGGAATCATAAAAGTCATCTGTTCGCATTGGGAGAGTTATTGCCATTCCGCCAATCCGAGCAACTTCAACAAGCTCATACAAGCTCGCTCTATTCTACGAAGAGTAAGTCAACAGGAGAAGAAGCTACCGCTGCTAAGCTAGCAAAGGAAACTGCAAGCACAGTAAATCCAGTAGCTGGCACACACGACGAAATTGAACAAGTGGTAACAAAAGCTTGGAAGTTAGTACTTGGTTACGAAGAATTAGACATAAACGCTAATTTCTTCGAGATCGGAGGAGATTCCATCCTCATTACAAAAGTGCATCACTACATCGAAGAAGCTTTCCCTAGTCTAACAACGATTGCAGACCTTTTCTCTTATCCAACGATTGCACGTATGACTAGTCATCTCTTTTCTGTTGTTGCAAGTAGATTCGGTATTGAGAAGCCAGAGCCCGAATCGATGGAAGCTGATTCATTCGAGGAAGAGATTCTAGTAATGTTTACGCAAATGAAACGAGGCGATTTATCGATTGATGACGCAGTTGATCGATTTCACGAATTGGAGGTAGTTAATGGATAAATTAGCGAACCTTATTTTCGAGCAAGTTGCTGCGAGTCGCCTGGATGAGAAAGTGGCTTTGGAGTTGCTTCGAACGTTAAAGCAGCAAGGGGATTCACGGACGACGGACATCGCTATTATAGGGCTATCATTAAAAATGCCCGGTGCGACTAACGTTGAGGAGTTTTGGAATAACGTCGAACAAGGTCGTGATTGCACAGGTCCTTTCCCAGTAACCAGACAAGAGGACAGCGCAGCATTTATTCGTACGTTCACGCAGCTTAGTGAGGAACAAATTCACTTTAGTTATGGCGGGTATATGCAAGATGTAGATAAGTTCGATTATGCCTTTTTTAATCTATCACCGAAAGAGGCTGCTTTAATGGACCCGAATCAGCGGTTGTTTCTGCAAACTGCCTGGGAAGCCATTGAGGATGCTGGGTATGGTGGGAGACGAATACAAGGAAGTAACACAGGAGTTTATATCGGATATGCGGATTGGCCTGTATATGGCCAATATATAACGAAAAATCAACCTGCAGAGATCCCAATGGCAAGTACAGGGAACACGCCTTCCATTATGGCGGGACGAATCGCTTATTTACTAGATTTGCAAGGTCCTGCCTTGCTCATTGATACAGCTTGCTCGTCGTCACTTGTAGCTGTTCATTCTGCTTGCATGGCACTGCGAAATAAAGAGTGTGAGATGGCAATTGCGGGTGGAGTGAAGGTTTGTCTCATGCCAGTGGACGGCTTGTTCGAGATTGGCATTGAATCAACGAATAGACAAACGAGTGCATTCGATGATAGCTCGGATGGCACGGTGTGGGGAGAAGGGAGCGTTGCTCTGCTGCTCAAGCCGCTAAATCAAGCGATTCGAGATCGTGACCCGATTCATGCGGTTATCCGGGGCAGTGCGATGAATCAAGATGGAACATCGGTAGGACTGACGGCTCCAAATGCTGCATCTCAAGAAAAGCTGCTCATTCGAGCATGGCAGGACGCAGGAATTAATCCGGAAACGATTAGTTACATCGAGGCGCATGGTACGGGAACTAAGCTGGGAGATCCAATCGAGGTTGACGGTATGCGAAGGGCATTTCGCAATTACACGAATCAAACACAGTTTTGTGCAATTGGTTCTGTAAAAACAAACGTAGGGCATTTAGATGCAGCTTCGGGTGTTGCTGGGCTTGCGAAAGTGATTGCTGCACTCAAATATAAGAAGTTGCCGCCCACGCTACATTTTACAAAACCGAATCGAAGTATCCCTTTTGAAAGCTCGCCGCTTTATGTAAATGATCGTTTGGCAGAATGGGCAACAGATGAAGGAGTTCCTCGAAGATGTGGTGTCAGCTCATTTGGTTTCAGTGGTACGAACTGTCATCTCGTACTTGAAGAAGCTCCTGGGAGGTTGAAGGGTTTAGATCAAGACAGCAGGGATGGAGATGGACAACTCATCGTTTTATCTGCGAAGAGTAAGTCGTCCTTAGTACGACTCATACAGTCATATGTCGATCGATTGCCGTCACTTGAAGCAAACCTTGATGATCTTTGTTACACCGCCAACACGGGAAGAGGACAGTATAGCTATAGATTGGCCCTTATTGCTGGCAGCAAGTCCAGCTTACTGGACCAGTTGCTAGAGGTATTGGAGTCTGGCTTGCATTCTGTGGTAGAGAAAGGGATTTATTACGATGAACATCGAACAGCGAGCAGCCGAAAAGACGAACGAAAAAGGGGGGAATGGACATCTGAAGAGCTGAGAGCTCGAAGTAAAGCTTCACATGAATTAATTCTTCAGGCAGTTGATGCAGGTGGGAAACTCGAGCGCACTCAGCTTGAGCAGCTGGCTCAGCTTGTTGTACAAGGTGCAGAAGTAGATTGGACGCTGCTATATGAAGGGCATATCCGCTCGAAGCTGCATATCCCTGTTTACTCCTTTGAAGCAACACGATGCTGGATTGACTTTGGCGCTAATACGTATCATTCTCCCACAACATCAGTGACTGCCGCAAATCCCGGTGAGAGCAACTTAATTCCTTCATCGTCTTCAAATGACACTTCAATGAAACATACTCCTCGTCTGACAGGAAGAGCAGACGGTCGCTATTCCACCTTAGAAATACAGATATCAAAGTTATGGGAACAACTGCTTGGCGTTACGGAACTCGACTTGGATGATGATTTCTTCGAGCTTGGAGGAAATTCAATTCTAGCCATTCGCGTAGAGGTTGAGTTAGAGCAATCAGGTATTCAGTTTAGCTCGGAGCAGCTGTATCAAAGCCCGACGATTCGTGAAATAGCGGCATATGTGGAGCAATATTATAGTGAATCCACATCAGTAAAAGCTGAACGGGTAGAGCAACCGGATAGCGAGCAGTTTACATTGGATCAAGCAGCGGTTGCTAGCGAACAGCATAGCAGAACCTCCCTTGTCTTGGAGACTAATCAGGATCTGCCGAATCATGCGGAAGTTTTCATACTACCCCGCATAGAGCCATTTAACGATCTGTATTATCGAAATTGTTTTTATAACTCCTTTTTCCCAGTAGTTAACCATTTTGGAGGGGGTATTCTCCCATTTCTCCTGAATGATTTAATTGTATTTCACCATTCGGGATTAGAGGATTCTAGCGGATATGAGCTTTGCTACAGAGAAGTTCAGCCACTTGAGTCTCTATTCTCGCAATTAAATCTTATCGTTCAAACGAATTATGGCTTCGATGATCTAACGGATGAGCTTATACAAAGTATTCGTCAAGGTAATCCCGTCATCGTGTGGATAGATATCTACTATGTGCCAATGCGCAAAGATGCTTACATGAAGCAACATGTGGATCATACTTTGCTCATCTATGGTTATGATGAGCAGAATCGATTGTTCTATATGCTAGAGCATGATCGCCGTGAAAATCTGTCATATAAGCCTTGCACGATTGGGTTTGATGATCTAGTTCGGGCTTGTCAAGGGTTCCAAGAACATTATCAAGAGATGGAGCACAGAGCTGCATCTTACGTTATTTCACACAATAGCGATGCAGATCGTTGGCGTCTTGATTTGCCTGAGCTTAAGGGGATATTCGCGCGCAACTTGCTTAACAACCTCCATAGTTTAAACGAAAGTATGGAGGTGTTGAAACAGTTTGTGAAATGGATCAAACATATCAGTTCGACAGAAGATTGTTTAAAACAGAATGTTGGGATGCTTGTCGATACATTGAATCAAATGTTAATGGCCAAACAAGTGGAAGGTTATCGCATAACGGCTCTTTATGGAGTGGATGCAGAGATTCTTGTTGCACATCGTGAATGTGTAGATCACTGGGAAACGATTCGGAAAGGAATCGTCCGCTTTTTCTATGTACCGACCTATCAGATTGATAGGATCGAGGCTATTCATGCTAGATTAGACCGATTATTAGCGGCTGAAGAAAGGTTTCTAGCTGCAATGATCAATCAGCTTCAATTAACGTTAACTCACAACTATTAGGAGGAATAAACATGATAATCGAAACGAAGGACGAATTAACAATGAAAGTTATTGAACTGCTGAAGGATAATGTCGATGATCCATCTGAACTTGATCAATGCGGGCTAGACGATGATTTATCGGCACTTGGTATCAACTCAATGACGTTTATTAAGCTGGTTATTGCTACAGAAATGGAATTTGGTGTTTCTTGGAGCGATGAGGATCTTGATTTCCGCAATTTCAACTCGATCAATCAAATTGTTAGCTATATCCATTTAAACCAAGAAGATGACCAATAGAAGGGGGATGCTTTCATGTTAACAAGAGCAGGAAAACTTGGAGGAACCGCATTAGAGGAGCATGTTAAGAACTTGGTGCCAACAATTAAACAGCTCACATTATACCCATCAGAGTTATGTAATTATCGTTGCAACTTTTGTCATATATGGGGTGAGACAGGTTGGGCGCTCAAAGAACCTCAACGTGCTATCCGTGAGCAGCTTGATATTGATGTATTAAAGAAGTTTCTTGACGATGTCACTGCAGTAAATAAAAATCTCGGGGTCATTATTACTGGCGGAGAGCCAATGTTGTACAAACATTTTACGGAACTTGTGGAGCATCTTCGGAAGCGTAAAGCGAATATTTATTTGCTGACCAATGGATCATTAATTAAAAAACGTATCGAGTTTATTATGGAAAATATTGTAGCGATGAATATTTCCATTGATGGGCCAGAAGAGTACCATGATGCAATTCGGGGTAAGGGCAGCTTCCAAATCATTTGCGAAAATATCGAAGCGTTGCTAGCAGAGAAACGTAAACGGAAAAAGAGACTCCCATTTATTAATATTACGATGGTGCTCTCTCCAAGCAATTACCTTAGCATCAAGGAGTTTATGAGTGCGCTTCGAGAACGATTCAAAGATGCAGAGGTGCTCCTGCATGACTCTCGTAATCCATGGGCAAAGCGTCGTGACTTGTCCGTGAATTTAGCTCCACTGTTATTTACAACACCAGAAAGAGGTCGTGCTTATGCGACTCAGATGAAGCATGATTTGGACTGCGATGTTTCGCCAGCATGGCAAGGTTTCGCTGAAGATTCAATCCAGGTAGATACACTGCTCTTGAAGAAGGAACTGGAAGAGTTGTGGGCAGCTGAAGGGATGGATGCCTCCCACTTTGTGGACATACACGATTATTATACGGATATCGAAAATGTATTCGGTCGTACTAAATGTGTGGCACCTTGGCATGAGATGATCATACGCCGCACAGGTGATGTGTATCCATGCGTTGATCTACCAGACTATAAGTATGGCAACATATATGAGAATTCATTTGCGGATATGTGGGAGGGCGAGCGTGCAACCAAGTTCCGTGATTATTTGAGAACGACCAACTTGATGATGTGCAACCGCTGCACACGAATGTTTGCAGATCCTGAGTCCTATTAATCGACTACAATAGTCATCAACAAAAATGGAGGTCAGTTTCATGACAATCGTTGAAGTGGAATCCGCACTGGTTGATCAATCGAAGAGAAGTGTAAAATTGCCATTTGCGATGCCGCAAGTGTACGGTTTTTTGGGTCATGCCTATGTGCTCGGTATACTTCAGCCCTACGAATATGCGCAGCCATGGATACACACCAGCTATATTCAACTTTTTTTATCCAAGCACTACTTAAATGATTTTCAGGAATATCGTCTTGATTTTTACCCGGATTTAATGATCGCCTACGGTAATATGCCATGGCTGCGCTATAGACAATTTGATAAAGCAATGATTAAGCAGCTTAATATCGATATTCACCATTACCTTATTATGCAGTTAGAGCGCAAGTATTATGTTGTGACGTATGTGGATGAATACTATATTCACAATACAATTTGCTATCAGCAAAACCATTATGTCCATGATATTTTCATCTACGGGTATGATTTGGATCGGCAAGTGTATCATGTTGCTTTATTTGATAAAAATCGTCAGTTTTCTATGCAGGAGATCTCTTTTGAGCAATTTTATCAAGCCTATTCATCAGAGATCGCTCAATCACACAAGTTAATAAGCTCATGCAGTAGGGTGGAGCCTGTCGATTACAATGAAACGAAATACGGTTCAGGGGCGGGGAAATTTGAATTTGATTTGAAGCTTATTATCGAAGTATTACAAGATTATTTAGAAGGAAGAAACACGACCGAGCGTCTCAAGCTGCAACAGCATCCAATGGAAGGTTATTTCGGTGTTGAGATATACGCTAAGCTGCACGATTTTGTAACTCGTATCATGGATGGTGTACAAAACTTTGATGTTAGACCGTTTCATATTTTGTGGGAGCACAAAAAAATGATGGTCGCAAGGATTCAATATTTGCAGCAGTTAGGTCATCTTTCGAAGGAAACGACATTACTAGCCGAGTTTACGCAACTGGAGAAAAAAGCGTATACCCAGCGAAATATAATGCTCAAAAGTTATATGAGCGACAATAGAACGGTACTCCAATCACTTCCAAATTTGATGCAAGAGATGCAAAATGACGAACAGATTGCGATCCAGAAGTTAATTGAGGAGCTTCAGCAATCGAAATTTTAGCAGGAAAGGAAGGTGTAAGGTGGACGTATCAATCATAATTCCTGTGTACAACAAAATGGAGCAGTTGGAGCGAACATTATATTTTGTACAGAGCCAGAACACTAGTGCCCGTTCATTTGAAGTCATCGTCGTTGATGACGGTTCGACAGAGCCGGTAAAACAAATAGTAGATTCCTTTGCAGAGCGAATCGTAAATTTGAAGTATATCTATCTGGAACGTAATAAAAAGTCTTGTCGTTCCCTAACTCGCAACACAGGGATACGTGAGAGTAGCGGTAACATTATTGTGTTCCTTGACTGCGGCATTGTTATTCCTGACTTTTTCGTAGAAAAAGTAGTTGATCGTATCGGTGATAGCAGCAATATGGTGTTATACCATTATATATTGGGTGCATTTACCGACCCGAATAAAGAGGACATGTCCGTCATTGAAGGTGTACATCCAGCAAATCTTGCCCATGTATGCGAGAAGCTCAAATATGATCCGGGCTGGGAGGATTTGCGTACATCACATTTTGAATTAATAAACAATGATTTGGGTAGGATGGATGTACCTTGGACGATGGGGTGGAGTGGAGCGGTTAGCGCTTCACGCAGCATCGTTCTTCAAACAGGCGGGTTCGATGAGACGATGAAAGGCTGGGGAGCAGAAGATACTGATTTTTCATATCGACTGCACAAAGAGGGGGCTTTGATGTATGCAACGGATGAGATTTGCACCTTGCATCTACCACATCCTTCTGACGATAATATTGATCAAAAAATAAAGTCCAGTTATTTGAATCGCAAAAAAATGCACGTTAAACAACGAACCTTTGATACAGAATTGTACCCTTACTCTGCTGATATGCACTTTGATCAGATTATGGCAAAGTTCAACCGTCTGTTGATTCATTATTACATTCCTGCATACAGCAATTCATTTATTAATGTACTTAATAGGGAATATGTACAAGGTGCGGAACGATCTGCGGTACTAGGTGCTGACAGCCATTCTTTTCTCTCATCACTAAATACATCGCATGTGTTCTTGCAAAACAAACATTTGCTCGAGCGATATCAAAGCACGTGGCCTGATAAAGAGTTTATTTATTTGCTCGGTTTGGATACCCATTATACTTCTAAGTACTTTGATGTGATTATCGTAACGGATTATATTAGAATGTTTAATGAACCGCTCATAAGTATTATGTTGAAAGAGTTATATCGAATAAGTAAGAAGCTTGTATTTCTGTATAATGACAGCTACGTATCCTATCTCGCGACAACGGCAGGATGGATGTGGCATAGCAGACAAGAGCTTGAAGCGCTCTTTGATCGCAATCAGTTAGAGTCTGGAACGGAACGCCAAGTGGATGATTGTATCGTGTTTGAGGTGGATAAAATAGTTGCGACTGTAGTATAAGCTGGAGAGATTCAAAGGCTTGTTAACGGATAGTTCCCTCATGCAAATTGTGCGGGACAATGGAGAAAAAATATTATACAGTAATTGTAGATGGCGAATGACCAAACATTATGTTTGTGGCATTCGCCATCTATATTTTATTTTGCTTAAGTGAGATTGAAGCTTTCGACAGGTTCGCTTCATCTTAAATAAGAGTTAAGAGCAGGCTCGTTAGTTCGATCCGTGTAGTACAAGCTTCATACCCTCTACTTTTAGCTTGTTCATCTGTTCTACCCAATTCCTGAATTTATCGAATGTCTGGTCATTGCAACCGAATAGCTCCTTCATTTCATTAGCAATCCGTTTTTCTTCATCGTTATAATTGCCATCCACTAAAATCAGCAGCAGCATTTCCGCTATAAAAATGCGCTTAAGTTGTTCGTCCTGCAAGTTGCCGACTAACTCTGCAGTTGAAAGTTGTGCCTCAGTATTAGGCTCCCAGTCGTCGAGACCAAGCTCATTCATCCAGCCTCGAATGTAAGTGGATTCATTACGATTCACGAATCCATCTGATTTGGCAATTCGGTGTGCAAGTTCTAGAAAAGCTTCTTTATGGTCGCGTTCTACGATGAATTGTAAAAACAATTGTACTCACTCCTCTTTTAACTTCCTGTTCGTACCCAATTAGGGATGATAGGTAGATACGTTCAGTTTAGTAGACTCGGAAGGGAAATTCAACCTATTGCAAGGTGTTGCTAGATAGACGTTGTGGAATATTTATATTTAATAAGGTAAAATGTTCCATTAGGAGGTGTGTTATGCGTTTAATAACTTGCATATTGATAGTGTTGCTAAGTTTAACAGGATGCCGAGCTGACTCAGAAAGTAAGAATGAGACTACCAAAATAACGTTGACGCCTGTTGAGTTGTTCAAGGGTAAAGAGGAGAAGTATAAACCATTTCTAGGTTCCATGACTGGAGCATTTAAATTACGCTACGATGGTAATAGACCCAGCCCAAGCTTAGATATTGATATATTGGAATATGGAAAGAAAATAGATTCAGCGGGTTCTATTGGTGATGTATTTTTCAGTACGGGAGATAAGGAAAATAAGGAAGTTGAAATTATGATATCGATAGATAAAGTTTCTATTAAGGATCAAGTGGATTATAACAAAATAAAAGTTAGCACAATAAATCCTTCTGGAGTTACCCATTCTACCTTTACTATGCCTGCTTGGGAAAAGGAGATGGTTGCACAAGGAGTGATCTCTAATCATAAATCAGTTACATTTGGAACGGATCAATCTGTTCATGTTTGGGGAATTCACGAAACAAGCGCCAACCAAATTCATACGGAGGATTTATCATCGGAATCAGTTAGCAGAATGGAAAGAGCGATTATGTTTACTTTGCGGTTTGAAGATTAGTTGTAGATAGCGAGAGGCATGATAGCGGCAAGGGCAGCCTCTAAGTTGAAGCGAAGGTTTTCTATTTTAATGTTTCACTCAGCATGGAATATAAATTGGATATCTTTCCCTGAAAACCCGGACAAAAAGTACGTGAGGAGAAAGCGATATGCACTTGGATAAAGAGATATATGAAGGCTACCACACCTGCAATCACCGTAGGCTGTACTGCAAATATTCACGTCATGTCACACCAAGTGTCATCTTAATAACAGGAATGGGCGATAGCTGTGATACATGGAATGAGGTTCAAGAACGGATCGCTCAGGAGACATCAACTTTTTCTTATGACAGGGCAGAGCTTGGCAAGAGTCAGGATGCTCCTGTTCCTCGAACTTGCTTAGATCTGGTCGCCAGGTTATATGCAAGCCTGTATCCGCATACTATTTTCGGTATGATTTTAGTTGATGCGGCACCTGAATATAAAGAGCTTGAGTATGAAAAGGTTTTATCAGGAAAGCTTGCTGCGAAAAACAGGGAGTATTACGAGAATCCTATGCGAAATAGCGAGAAGATCGATAAGATTAAAAGCTATCAACAAATCGTTGATCATACCGGACATGGGAGCTATCCTCTTTCTATTATTATTAGAGGTTTGCCTGATGAAGGGAGCGCAGATTGGCCCTCCCAAGATATATTGGAAATCGAGCAAAAACTGCAAGCTGATTTTGAGCGCCTCTCTACCGCTAGTAAAGTCCGAGTTGCGACTAATAGCGGACATTATATTCACCACGATGAACCGGAAATCGTGATTGAAGAAATTTTGATGATGGTGAGAGGATGGAGGGACTTGTGAGAACATCCTTCATTTCTAAAAATAAATCCACTGTGTGTAAGCGTACATAATGACCTTGGCGAGCACCTTGAGGTGATAACTGTCTAGCCCGGTTTCTTTTTGATCTTCACACAAAAAGCTGTCCCTTAGGTCTATAACCTTTGAGACAGCCCCCACTACTTAACGATTATTTGTTTTACCAGATCGAAACACGGTCCTCGGGTGCTACATACATGCCATCCCCATGGTTTATGCCATAAGCTTCATAAAATTGTTCGAAGTTCACAATTGTTCGGTTTACCCGAACTTTATTAGCGGAATGAGTATCTTCTTTGCTAAGAGAAGCCGCAAATTCTTTTGTTGATGTGTAGGTCCAAATTTCTGCGTTGCTTTCGAAAAACGCTCTGTAATCCGGATTGTCCGTTTCGGAAGCAACTTGCAGTGCAACAGCCATACCGGCTAAATCCGCCACATTTTCACCTAACGTGAGCAAACCGTTGTTTATGGCACCTGGGGCGACCTCAATCCCATCATAGAATGCAATTAGTTCTTGGCATTTCTCTTTAAACTTCTTAAAGTCTTCTTCTGTCCACCAGTTCTTCGCATTGCCATGTTCGTCGTATGCCGATCCATTGTTATCGAATGCATGGCTGATTTCATGACCAATTACAACGCCAATTGCTCCAAGATTTTGTTCAGGCTTGGCATTGATGTCATAAAAAGGTGATTGAAGAATACCAGCTGGGAATGTTATTTCGTTATTGAATGGGCTGTAGTAAGCATTAACGCTATAGACGCTAGCTATCCACATCCCCTTATTGACTGGTTTTCCAATACTAGATTTAAACACATCAACATAAGCGGAGTTAACTGCAAAAGTATTCGAGAACAACGAGCCGCCTTCGTTGTATGACTTTACCTCTACTTGATCCAGCGTCGTATCCCACTTATCCGGATATCCAACTTTTACAGTCATTGTCTCAAGCTTTTTGATTGCTTTTGCCTTGGTCGCTTCGGACAGCCAATCAAGCTGGTTGATCCTTTTTTCATAGGTGGCTATTATTTTCTTTGCCATCTGCTCCACATCTTTTTTGGCTACGGCGGAGAAATGTTTCTCCGCATACATTTGATCCAAATATGCGAACATCGTACCTTTTGTAGCATTTATGGCATTTTCTTTATCCGTTTTCGTTCCGACAACGCCGTATAAGGCTGCGTAAAAATCGTTTGAGACATTCCTAATTTCATCCGACAACAGCGAGCCTGTTTCCGCAAGCAGTCGTGCTTTAGTATAGGCTTTAAGTACATCCAGATTAGATTCTGTCATGAGCTCTGCGCCTTTTTGCGCAAGTTTCAAATCGTATACAATCACTTTATCGACTTGATTAACTTTCATTGATTTCAAAATCTGTTTCATATCGACTTCTTTATGCATGTCATCAAATTGTGCAATCGTATACGGATTGTAGTATTTATTAATATCAAGCCGTTCATGGCCCTCAAGCGAAACAGCAGCCAAGCTTTTTTCCATTTCATAAACCTGTTCGGCGCGAGCTTTTGCTGCGGACTCCTTCTCACCCGTCAGTACGAGATAGTTGGCTACCTGTTCGATGTATAATTTCTTTGCTTTTGCATCCCCGGTCACATAGCTGCTTTTATCCAAGCCTGTTGTAAGTCCCATGTAATACAGGACATTTTCCTTACTGTTCTTGGGGTCACTTGTAATCGAAATTCGGAACAGTGTACTTAGAGCTATTTCCTTTTCCATGGTAAGGTCTGCTTGGACAAGCTCGTCGAGAGTTTTGGCCCTGTCAATCGCAGCTATATATTTCTTGATGGGTTCAATCCCTTGTTTGTTTCGTTGTTCGCTATTGAGTGCCGTTACATAAAAATCGGCAAGTTTACGCTCTTTTGTTCCTGAAGCGAATTGTTTTTTTGTTAGTTCTTCTACGATTACAGCTATTTTATTATTATTTTGCTTACTTAGTTCTGGGAAGCTTCCGTCCCAAAGCTCCCCTGCGGGGATGGTTGATTTTTGTAGCCACTTCTTATTGATTGCTTCATAAAAGTCATCGTTTAAATGAGAGCCTTCGAGCGCCCATACTCTGGATATAAACGTCTGTAACTCCGATATCGTAATCGTGTCGTTAACACCTAATGTGCCTTCACCCTTACCCGTCAGCACACCTGCTTTCAACAGTTTATTGATATCTTTTTTAGCCCAAGTAGGTATTTCGGTAAACGCCACGTCAAACGTTCCAACCCGCAAGTCGTTCCCTACTGGCTCGGGCAGCTCGCCAAATGCTCTGCTCAGCATAACTAAAGCTTCAATTTTTTTAACAGGTTCATTTTCTCTTAAATCTCCGTTTTCATAACCTTGAATAATCGTTCCTTTGTGAAGATTAGCGTTATAAGCATCTGCTGCGTTCAACAAGGTGCTAACGATGTCTCCTCGTGTTGCTGGCGCAGGCGGTGCTGTATCAGCATAAGCCGATGCGCTTACGTATAGTGCCATAGCTATTGCTACGGGTAAGGATAATAATTTCTTTTTCATCTTTGGACTCCTTCGTGGTTTATTTTTAGTACCGAAAATCTACAAATGGCCTATTTCATTCATATCCTGTATTACATTAATAACTATAGTGAATACAGTAATTAATGTATATGCATAATATATACACTAATTACTTATTCGTCAATATGTTGTTTAAGGGTAATTTTTTCATTTCATTGTTGAATTGTGTTGTTCAACCAGATACGATAAAAAGAGCAGCACGTAGCGATAATGGCCCATGTTGCTCGTTTTCTCAACTCTGAAAGCATTTACTTTTAGGAGAGTAGAGGAAACGAAGCATTCGACTATTTTGTGCTAGTCATTTCGAAATGGAGGGATATCGATGAACAGGTATGTTCTACACATCGTGTTAGCTATATTTATTATTGTTATGTCTATACTTACACTTTGGTATGGCTTATGGGATGCCAAGCAGCCCAAAACTGGACCAGTTGGTAATGGATATACACCCCCTACATTTATTGACCTACTTCCACACTGCATAACTTTTCTTACAGGAATTATTAACTTACCAGTAGCTATCCATAGATACTCGAAATTTAAACGAACAAAAGGAAATGGAGAAATTAATAAGTAGCAGGATAGGTTTAATCTTTTTTCAAGAGATGAATGGATTAGGAGAATGACGGTTGCTTCGGCAGCCGTTTATTTTGTTGTATATCAAAGAAATGAAACATTTTTCAAAGGATAAACGTGTTCTGGGTAGAAGGAGGGGAGAAATTGAGAATGAGTGAGTGGGATAGGAAAGAAGATTCAGTACTTCTGGTAAACAAATACGCCGATATAGTTCTTCGCTTGGCACTAGCGCATGTTGGGAATTTTGCGGATGCACAGGATGTATGTCAGGAAGTTTTTATTAAGCTCTTTAATTATCAACGCCCCTTTAACGATAAGGAACATGAGAAAGCGTGGATTATCCGGGTAACGATAACTACATGCAGGGATGTAATTAGAAGTCCATGGAAAAAATGGTTCTCACTTGTTGAGGAAGTGCCTCTACCCAATTATTTTATAGAAAATATGGAGGTTTTGCCCGTTGTTCTTACGCTCCCTCGGAAGTATAGGGTGGTCATCCATCTTCATTACTATGAAGGTTACAAAACGTTAGAAATTGCGGAGCTCTTGAAGGTAAAGGAGAGCACAATTCGGACGCAGTTGAAACGAGCGAAAGAGCTTCTCAGAGCAAAAATAACAGGAGGATTTGCTAATGACAATAGATCAAAATTATAGAAATGATATGAACGAAATAAACGTGAGTAGCGAGCTCAAGCAAACATTAATCAGTATTCCTCATAGAAGTACCGCTGAAAAACAGTCTACGGTTTCCATATTTCATAGAAAATTGACTATGATCACCGTTTCTTGCCTGATGATAAGCCTACTTGCTCTAGGTGGGACGCTTGCTCTCCAACATACAAAAACAACTAATACAATTACATTGTTTAGTGGGTTTGCAATTACTGCGTACGCGGCAGACGGTACAACATTACAGGTAAATCCTGATATCGAATTTCCACTTGGTCAATATTCGATGATTATGAGCAATGCGCCGGGTTTTCCTATAACAATTGCTGCTGAAGGTGCAGATCTGATCGAATTGCAAGCATCGGATGGGCAGCTGTTGAATTGGAATCATAGTGACTCCAAAATAATAGTATTGGGAAAGGAAGTGACCGTTAAATCTGGCGATACGATTTACTGGTCCCCCTTAGCAGAAGGCAGTGCGTCACAAGCAGCAGCAATTAAGAGTGAGCTTGAAATAACTGCTTACAAAAATAAAACAAAGCTAGGCAACAGTAGAATTGAGATTACTTCGGATGATAATGGCATGTATTCAGGTAAGCTTAGCAACTAGAGGGAGGATGATAACAGTTTAGGACGAATGCCATTAACCCTCTATATTGGCGAACACAATGTGAGTTGCGAAAGCATTATTTCGGCGAACACCATGGAAGTTACGATAGAATTATTTGGGGAAATATTACTTGTAATTAGAACTGTGTTTGTAAAATAATAGTGTAATCAGTGAAAGGAGAAATGAACAAATGACAATCGAGTTTTCAGTGTCGCAAGCAACTATTAATGATCTAAATGACTTAGCACCTTTATTTGACTTGTATCGTGTTTTTTATGGGCAATCTTCTAATCAGGAGGGAGCCAAACAGTTTCTGTTTGAAAGGTTTGACCATGCTGAATCTATCATATATATCGCTAGACATCATACAACGGATCAGGCAATTGGCTTCGCCCAGTTGTACCCGACGTTTTCATCTATTTCTATGAAAAGGTCATGGGTGCTTAATGATCTTTATGTTAGTGAGGAGTACCGTAAGCATGGAGTTGCTAGAAAATTGTTGGAGGAAGTAAAAACGTTTGCCCTGCAAACAAAAGCAAAAGGAATTGCACTATCGACGGCCCCAGAAAACATAAAGGCGCAGTCATTGTATGAAGGACTTGGATATGTTAAGGACGATGAATATTATCAGTATTTCTTAACACTGCCGCAGCAATAGTAAAAAACTTGCCAATGAGCGATATTTACTCCTAGACCAAGTATTTTGGGTTAACTTTGTGGCTTTTTATACCCGGTGATGAACCGGGTTTAATTATTTGGAGGAGGTAGGGGCGGATTGTTGTTATGCCTAACGAACCGTCTAACGAACCGTCTAACGAACCGTCTAACGGACTGTCTAACGAACCGTAAAGTGCTTATTAATAAAGATTCCGCGGTTTATTTCTTCTAACGAACTCAAATGGCGTTATTTCCTCATAAACAACAGTAATCAAGCTGATTTTCTCGAAATAGGGAATCTGGAATTCGTTAAAATTCAAACCCATCACATATGAATCAAATAAGAGTTGCTGAGTTCGTTAGCTAATGTGCTTTGAAAAAGCAGAAGGGCAACCGTTAACTGAAGATGCTCCAAATGAGATTTTTTTCAAACAAACGGGAATGTTTAAGGGCAAAATGTATAGCATTACTATCAAAAAAGCCTTCACTGCTTTCGCAGAAAAGGCCCTCATATCTTTCCCTTTTCAAAGTTTCATTGGCAAGGGATAGGATAATCATTAGCTTCGTGTAACAGGAATCCTACGTTACTTCTGTTCTTCAACAATTTCTTGTTGGTGTGTATCCTCAGTGTGTTGCGGAATGACTTTGGTATTATTCTGTTCCGCTTGTTGTTGAAGAACCTCATTGTTATTGGTGTTTTCGTCGGTGTGGAAATCATTTTGATCCGCATCAAAAATATTAGTTCCCATGGAAGTACCTCCAGTTATATGTAGTTGTGACATGAATAATATGCTCTAGTAGAGGATCGTTTATCCATCGTCAAACTACTCACACCAACTGCCATTATAATCAAACGTTAAAACTCTGGATATTTGACGACAGGCCATTTCTCCTTACGTAAAACATCCAGCAATTCTGCTCCGACGTGTAAATTATCTTCTATTAGTTCACGTGGTGTGAGCGCCATCCATTGGTTTAAAGACACATCAACAAATCTGTCGCTTTTGAACATCTCCAAAAATCTCAACGTTTGGTTACCCGTATTTTGAATATAGTGTCCAGTAGCAAATGGTACATATCCCACATCACCTGCTCTGTAATTGAATGTACGAGCCGTACCATTGCCCGCAAATACCGTCATGCGTCCTTGTCCAGTCAAGTAATATTGCCACTCGTCATTATTAGGATGCCAATGAAGCTCTCTCATTGCTCCGGGTTCGACTTCGACCAGTGCAGCAGCAATCGTTTTGGAGGCTGGAAAGTTGGTGGAGTCCACAATTCGTACGCTCCCACCCGGTGTTTTAATTGGTGTTTGTGCTAGAAGCTCGTACTTGAAACTTTGCGGAATAGTCCCGTAGGGAGATTTAATCTTCTGACTCTCCAGCGAACCAGGTACTTTATCTTGAAAAATATAAACTTGTTCCCTTGGGATGTTGTTAAATACACTATCTGGTACGCCGAAATTGGCTGATAGCACTTCTTTGGGAGTATGGGCAAACCAGTCGGAAATAGATAGTGTATTGAGGTCCGAAAAGTTACCATCATCAAAAACAAGTAGAAACTCGCAGCCCCCTTCCAGCCCCTGAATAGAATGTGGAATACCGGGAGGAAAGTACCAGAGATCGCCCGGACCAAGGTCTGCGATGAAATTTCGACCATCTTGGTCAACTGACGTTATTCGTGCCCTTCCCCATAACATAAATGACCATTCAGCTTGTTGATGCCAATGGAGCTCACGTACTCCGCCGGGTGTGAGGCACATATTTACACCTGCCAGCGTGGTTGCGATAGGCAACTCCCTCACTGTAATTTCTCGGGACCAGCCTCCATGATTTAATGTCATAGTCGTATCTGAAAATGAAAATTTCAAGTTTGGTAGTAGACCCGCATCTGTAATAGGCGGAACCAGCATATCAGGGTTTTCAAGATCTCGCATAATATCGCGAGGTCCGAGATCAGGTGCGCCTGCACCGTCACTTCGAATGGGCTGTGGAACATGATTAGAAGTCCCTTGAATTTTTGGTTGGTTATCCATTACACATACTCCTCACCATTAATTTCAACTAATATATGAGTTTTGAGAAGAGGGTATGATTTTTGAAATGTAATGAAGCTCGATTTAAAAAGGTTACCATGGAATCATTGAAATTATCAGAGTAGTCTGATATAAATGGTTAATAAGAGTCTGGTATGTGTGACTGGCGTAAACGTGGAGGAACCACGAGGGAGCACATATTTCATAAGCCGTACGCCTGGGCAAAGTATTTGGTCTAAGACCGAATACTTTTATTTGTTTTACAGGGGGATGATGGAATGAGTCAGGCAGGGCAAGCAAGAAATGTAGCCATTTTTATTTTTGACAATGTAGAGGTATTGGATTTTGCAGGGCCATTCGAAGTATTTACGGTAGGAAGCAACAGAGGGCAAGACTTCAATGTGTATACAGTGGCTGAGAACGATCGGCCTATTACAGCGTTAGGTAATTTGAGTATTAACCCCGCTTACACTATTCATAACTGTCCTAAACCAGATATTTTGATCATTCCTGGCGGATGGGGTGCAAGAACTGAAATGAACAATGACATCATATTATATTGGATTCGCGAAGTGTCGAAGGATGTGGAACTGCTACTTTCCGTTTGTACGGGTGCATTAATTTTAGCGAGCGCTAATTTATTGGATGGTTTGCAGCTAACGACAAATCGTAATGCGGTTAATGAATTAAAAGCAATTATTCCAGAAACAGCTACTATAGTTGAGGATGCTCGTTATGTCGACAATGGTCGAATCATTCTTTCGGCTGGAGTGTCTGCTGGTATTGATATGTCATTATATGTAGTTGGAA
Source organism: Paenibacillus sp. L3-i20 (assembly GCF_022180385.2). Taxonomy (GTDB): domain Bacteria; phylum Bacillota; class Bacilli; order Paenibacillales; family Paenibacillaceae; genus Pristimantibacillus. Next base: position 995,551 of record NZ_BQME02000001.1, on the reverse strand, counting down.
AACTTCTTGGAGAAGAGAGAGCATTACAGACTACTCGTCTGATGGAATACGATTGGATCAAGGCAACTTAGAAATAGGGAGGCAATGAGATTGAATATTCGCCTATTAAGGCAAGAGGATGAAAGATACGTTGCAGGGATTATGTCGGGGTATTCTCTACAGTTCCCGCCATTCGTCGTCGACCGGTATCCACAACGCTGGAGCAACTTTTTGCAGGATGCCAGTAGGTGTGCTTATTATGTCGCTACTACTGATTCGAATGAAGTGACTGGTCATGCCGGCTTTCTATTTAATGAAGAAGTTGGACTTTATGAAATAGTCGGGGTTGCTGTTTCGAACAGCTATCAGCGACATGGCATAGGTAAACGATTGATTTATACGATTTGCAACAAGTTACAAGAGTTTGGGGCAAATGCAGTGATCCTCTATACACTCGGTCATACTGGGACTGAGGACACTTTGACGTTTTATCGAAGTATTGGATTTGAAATGCTTGACTATGAAAAGGACTATTTCGAAACTTCTTTTGATAGAGTTACTTTTGTAAAAACATTGTAATGAACAGGTTGGATTCAGGACATAAGATAAGCTTTTCCTTTTCGAAGGAGGAGCTTGTTTTTTTGTCGTTCCGCAGCGAATCAAGCGCCAATTCGTTCATGCATTGCGCATACTATTTTGGAGAAGGAATGATAGGATGGATGACTTTTACTTCTTCATCATCCCTCCGACAGAGATTATGTCAGTCTTGAGTTGTATTAATTTTTGACCTTAGGGCTGGCTGCAATTATGGACTGTAGCCGGAGTTTGAAGAGGGGAATGTGAATTATGATAGAGAAGTATCGGATGTAAAAATTAGTTAAAAGTTAATGGAGGGAAGACTATGTTGGTGGCAAAAAGTAAGAAAAGAAAGAGGAACAAATGGGCGGCAGCGCTTATGGCAGCTATTATTACAGTAACGACAGTTTCATTACCAGAAAACAAAGTGGCAGCTGCAATTGCTAATGGTCCTAAAGACGCTAAAGAGGTAGAGGCATTTGCGGATGCATACTTCAACCGACCGGAAGTGAAAAAGTCATTGGCTGGAGGGGCATTTGTTGTTGTAGGTGAAGATAAGGTGCTGCTGAATAAAGGCTTTGGATATGCAGATGTGAAAAGTAAGAAGCTGATCGATCCGAATGAAACTCTTTTCCGAGTAGCTTCTGTGTCGAAGGTATTTACAGCTACGGCGCTAATGCAACTAGTTGAAGAAGGTAAGGTTGATTTAAATGGGGATATACACAACTATACAAGTGGTTTTAAAGTAGCAAACAAAACAACGACTAAGCTGAAAATACAAGATTTGCTCACACACACTTCCGGATTTGATTATTCCGATATAGACCTTGCCGGACCTTCTACACTAGAACAATACATCGAAAATTACGCACCAACTGTAGTCCGCAAACCCGGAACTGCTTACAAATATGACAACTACGCATCAAACCTACAGGGCTATATTGTGCAGAAGATGACAAATAAGCCCTTCGAGGAAGTCGTTGAAGATAAGATATTCCGTCCCCTTGGTATGACAAATAGTGATTTCCGTATAACAGATAAGGTAAAGGAAAAGCTCGCAACGGGCCATAATGGAAACGGTGAGGCAATGCCTTTTTATGAAATTAATCCACCCATTATGCCAACAGGAGGTATGGTTGCGACAAGTACAGATATTTCCAAGTTCATGTTAGCTCATTTGAATGGCGGCCAACTAGGCAATCAAAGGATTTTGCAGGAGAAAACGGTCAAAGAAATGCATCAGACACGCATCTCCATTCACCCAGAGTTACCGACTATGAGTTATGGATTTGAAATGTTTCATCGCGAAAACTACAATGGCGAAAATGTGATTGGGAAAGCTGGAGATTTGTCAGGTTTTCATTCATGGATGTGGCTGCTGCCTGATCGTAAAGTTGGTGGTTTTATTGTACTTAATGGCGATAAGGATAACACAGCGATCATTTCAGGATTGTTTAAAGCTTTTATGGATCATTATTATCCGGAAACGGACAAAGAGCGTCCCGTTCTTGCACTCACTAAAGCTCAATTAACAAAGTATGAAGGAAGCTACCGTTTCTTGCGTTATCCGCTTGCACACTTTGCTGTTAGAGCAGAAGAGGGATATCTTTCGTTTAGCGGAGCAACCGGGAATAAAAAGCTAGTACCTATTGGCGATGGACTGTTTCGTGATGAATCGGGAAAAGCAGCTGCTTTTAAAGGGAATGAGGAAGGTAAAATAACTCATCTTGATTATTCCATACCATCTGCATGGAGCGAGCGAGTGGAGGACAAACGAGATTACGATGATGTGCCTCGTAATCATCCATATGCCAATGAAATTTATACGCTGCGTACGTTAGATGGTGCACTTAACCCGGATGCAGTCGCATTTGAACCTGAGAGAGCTTTGACCCGTGCTGAATTTGCGACACAGCTGCATCATTTAATGAATTATCCGTTGACGCAGGTAGCTACAACCTTTGCTGATACAGAAGGTCATCGCTACTCAACTGAAATTAATCAACTCGCAGTAATCGGAATTATTAAAGGAAATGCCACAGGACAGTTTTATCCTGATCGAATTATTACACGCGAAGAAGCTGCTGTTATGGTCTATCGCTCGATGCAAACGTTTGGCGCATTAGCAATTCCAGTGAAATTGAGCGGCGAGACGGCTATATGGGGTCAAGAAGCAGTGCAATTCCTCGTAGCAACTGGCATGGCTGGGCCTGAAATCGAACCAAGTGAAAGCGGAGCTGATTTCCGTTCAAAAGATGAGCTGCTTCATAAGGAATCTGCATTTATATTATCTAATATTGCTAGAGTACTTGTAGCGGCAATGGGCTTTTAATTGTAGATTGATTTTTCTTTTTGGGAGAAGCAAATGATTGTCCAGCAATTCTAATTTAATATCTAATATGTAAGGCAGTTTGGAACTTTATTTTCAAGTTCGAGACTGCTTTTTGTCGTGAAATTAGTATACCTACTTACTAGCGAGGTTTGTTCGAATATAGCCGTATCCATATTTTTGAAATACTGTATCAAAAGAGCCTAAACTGCTTTTGCAGAAAAGGCTAAGAGAAATACGAATGATCTCTTCTGCATGAATGGGATCATCACTTGCTTCGTGATCGATTGCTCGTCGTTCAATAACAATTTCTTCATGCATCACAGAAACTGTAATTTCTTCAGCTCTTCAACAAACTCTTTTCGAAGAATGACTTCAATAAATATGTGACAGTGCGCCAAAAGGTATACAAAATGTATAATAAAAGAACGGTAGCTTACAATTAAAGAAGCGTCTTGCGTTAGAATAGAAAATGAATCACAAATCCGATTAACAAGTCACAAATTAATGGAGATAACGATGACTGAACAAAAAATGACTATAGAAGCAGGTTGGAAGTTTGACAATAGTTACGCTCGCCTGCCGCAATCCCTATTCTCTACGCTTAACTTAAACCCTGTTAGTGCACCAAAGCTAATCATTCTTAATGAGTCATTGGCAACATCACTAGGGTTGAGTGTCCAAGATTTACAAAGTGATAAAGGTTTAGCAGTGCTTGCAGGTAACGAAATTCCAGAAGGCGGATTGCCTCTTGCACAAGCTTATGCTGGCCATCAATTTGGACATTTTACGATGCTGGGTGACGGTCGGGCGATTCTGCTTGGAGAACAGATTACACCTCTAAACGAACGGGTAGATATTCAGCTTAAAGGTTCAGGCAGAACACCATATTCTCGTGGGGGCGATGGTCGAGCGGCACTTGGGCCGATGCTGCGAGAATACATTATGAGCGAAGCCATGCATGGGCTAGGTATTGCTACTACCCGCAGCTTAGCTGTCGTGACAACGGGTGAGTCCGTTCAACGAGAAATGAAGCTGCCGGGTGCAATTGTTACACGCATAGCTGCTAGTCATCTACGTGTAGGCACTTTCCAATACGCTGCAAATTGGGGAACAGTTCATGATCTTCGGGCTTTGGCAGATTACACTGTGCAAAGACATTATCCTGAGGTTGCGGCTGATGAAAACCGTTATTTATCGTTACTTCAAGCCGTAATCAAGCGTCAGGCTGGGCTTATTGCCAAGTGGCAGCTTGTTGGTTTTATTCATGGGGTAATGAACACCGACAACATGGCTATTAGTGGAGAAACGATTGATTATGGACCTTGCGCCTTCATGGATGATTATGATCCAGCGACGGTGTTTAGTTCTATTGATAAGAATGGGCGCTATGCATATGGTAATCAGCCGCAAATTGCCGCATGGAACCTCGCAAGATTTGCGGAAACGTTATTGCCGCTTCTGCATACTGACGAGGAACAAGCTATAAAGCTTGCCGAAGGTGCAATCGCACAATTTGCCGAATTATTTTATCAAAATTGGCTCGCAGGAATGAGGGCGAAGCTGGGATTGTTAGGCGAAGAAGAGCAGGATGAAACTCTTATTAAAGATTTGCTCAATTTGATGCAGAAGTATGAAGCTGACTACACAAATACGTTCCTCTCGCTAACATTTGATAAACGGGATGGCAACGCTATGTTTGGTACTGACGAATTTACTCAGTGGCATGAGCTGTGGCAGACGAGACTAGAGGGGCAACAAGAGTCAGATGAAGCTGCTAAGCAATTGATGAAGAGCAGCAATCCGGCGCTAATCCCTCGTAATCATCGGGTTGAGGAAGCGTTGCAGGCTGCAGAAAATGGAGATTCGAGCGTGATGGAGCAACTTCTAAACGTTCTAAAAAATCCATTTGTTCATTCTCCTGAGCAAGAAGAATACGCAACTCTGCCAGCGCCAACAACCTATCCATATCGAACTTATTGCGGTACGTAAAAAAATGAAAAATAATAATGTAAGTCTTCTAACCTGCTCTTAGAGTGGCAAAGAAGGCTTATTTTTGCTAGGAATGAATTGTTTGAGCATATATAGAATACGTCGATGCGTTCAAGTTATAATGAGTGCAGGTAGCTTGAGAGGAGCGGATTGCATTGGATTACCGATTGGAAGTTATGTTCGAGCCCGTACACGAGCTTATTGCAAGCCTTCACACTTATATATGTCGTAACTCTCATAAAAAGCTTGATCTGCCATCGACATGGGCAAACGATACCCGCCAAAAGCTTACCCCTGAGCTAGATTCACTGCTAAGTGGGACAAAAATGAATGCGGAGTGGAAGCTAATTTATTTACTCATTCATCTATGTCCAGACACAGTTAGTGCGGAAGGCTTTTTGAAATGGCTTGACGGATTAACTGTGGGTGACTTGAATGAGCTTGTTCTTAACTATGTTGACCAATATCCAGAAAGCATGCACGATTTTCGTTCCCGGACATTAACAATGATTGATGGTTGGAACGAGCAATATTTCCGTCATATCGAGCCAACTATTATCACAGCATTGCAGAAGGAGTTAAACGAACGGAAAGCTGCAATGCACAGCATGTCTCAGGAAGTATTTATCGATGAAACAACAAATGGTTTGCGATTTATGCAAACAGAAGGTTTAAATAAGCTCATCCTTATTCCGCAATTTCACTTTCAGCCAATTAATATGATCTTTCGTTTTGGCGAAGTTACGTTATGCCACTATTCCGCAAGAATTAATCTAGAGCAGGAAGATTTCCTTTCTCCACATAATTATCGTGTACTTCGCAGTCTTGGTGAGAGGAATCGTTTGAAAATATTACGTTATCTCCACAAAGGTCCACGGAGTTTCAGTGAGATCGTTCGTCACCTTGGTCTGTCGAAAGGAATTACTCATGATCATATTGCCAAATTGCGTACCGCAGGCTTAATTTGTGCTCATTTCGATGGAGATACTCTAACTGAATACAGCTTAAGATCACATGCCTTATTACGAATTCAAAGCAATTTACTTGATTTTATTGAGCGATAACGGGTAACCCTTAATGAAACCTCTTCTAAACGAAGCCATTTCTGCACCGGAAAGTCGGAGCATAAACGGCTTTTTTTGTTTTTACCACCTATATAATTGAATTTACAAATTTTTATTTGTTCTCTATTTACAGAACTGTATTTCGATCCTATAATATAACCTATCAGCTGATATCATACTTATCTTATCGGAATTGTATAATTTATATGAGAAGAGGGATCGATCTATGAAAAAAACAACTTTGATCTTACTCGCAGTAGTTCTCACAGCGTTAACACTCCTTTCCGCATGCTCAAAAAATAATGAACCTAAGGATTCAACAACTACCCCTTCGGCAGATTCAACTGCTACGACTACACCATCACCGAACACATCTACAGCGACCGCGCCTCCTGCGGATTCTGGTCTTACGTTAGCAAGCGATCTTACGAAGCTTCCAGAAGCAGCAAAAAAACGTACAGATACCGTTATTGTTGGCCTTACCGATCCGAGCGGAGCATTTACACCTTATTTCCATCAAAGTGGATATGACGGCAACGTATCCTCCGTTCTATTTTCTTCACTTGTCACTGTTGATACAAAAGGTGTACCTGTCCCTGATCTTGCTGAAAAGTGGGAAGTGTCGCCTGACAACTTAACGTACACATTCCATCTGCGCAGGGATTCGAAGTTTAGTGATGGCTCTCCTTTGACAGCAGAGGATGTTGCCTTTACATGGTCGCTCATCTTTGACAAAGCCTATGACGGGGACAGCGATTTGTTAACTCTTGGTATTAAAGGTTCTCAGGATTATAAAGAAGGGAAAGCAACCACTATCGAAGGGATCAAAGTGATTGATCCATTAACCGTATCTGCTTCGCTTGAGAAAGTGAATGCAACTGCTGTCCTGACGTTAGGTGGGAAGGTGCTATCCAAAGCCTATTATGGTAAGGACTATACATTTGGCAGTCTCGATTACATCAAAAACCTGCATGCGAAACCAGTTGGGAACGGACCGTATAAGCTGGATAAATTTATTCCAGGGCAAGAGGTACGTTTTGTCGCTAACGAGCATTATTACCGCGGTAAGGTTGGTATCCAAAACTTCATCTACAAAACGACAGAAGGCGATACGTGGCAGTTTATTGAGACTGGCGAACAAGATTTCGGCGGATTTTCTGCAACGGAGGAAAATATCAATAAGCTAAAAAAACTCGGATTCCTAAATTTGCAAAACTTCACAGCAAGTAATTATGGCTATATTCAATTTAATTTTGAGAAGGAGCATTTGAAGGATAAGCGGGTTCGCCAAGCACTCACTTATGGATTAGATCGGAAAACAATCTACGTCGATTCTAACCAAGGGGCTGCTATAGTAGCGAATATTCCTGCTCCTCCAATATCTTGGGCATACACAGAGGAGGGCATTAATCCATACGAGTATGATCCAGAGAAAGCAAAGCAGCTGCTTGAAGAAGCTGGCTGGATAGTAGGGAAAAACGGGATTCGTGAAAAAGACGGCAAGGAGTTGAAGATCCATTTCATCGGCTCGAAGAAAAAAGGAACGGATATATTTATAGCGGTAGCGAAAGAAAATTACGAAGCAATTGGTATTAAATTCGAGCCTGAGCAATTTGCAGATTTTAATGCACAACTCGCCAAACATAAGAGTGGAGACTTTGACCTTGTTTCATTTTCTACGCCGCTTTTGAATGACCCATCTGATGGAGTTAGCTCTTTCGTTAACGGAGATGTGAAAGGCTATGACAATCCCAAAGTGAAAGAACTATTTGAGAAAGGCTTGGCTACATTGGATATCGAGGAGCGTAAAAAGGTGTATAAAGAGCTTTATCAGGTTATCAATGACGATCTTCCATACATCTTCACCAGCTACAGCAAAATGGTCTATGGCTATAACGGACGTATTCAAGATCTTACCGTGAATCCATTCCGTGGTATTACGGTAGGATTGCCGGATTGGAAGCTAGCCCAATAAATGTGCAGGTTTCGCTGGCTGGAGCAACGGCTTCAGTCAGCGAAAATAAGGAGCCGATCATGAAAACATTTATATTGCGCAGACTGCTGCATACGACTCTTATATTGCTGGCTGCTTCGCTCCTCATTTTTTTGCTATATGCCTTAATGCCAGGAGATTTTATTACGGGCAATGTGAAATTAACGGATGAGCGCGAAGCGGAGCTAAGAGAAATTTATGGACTAAGCGATCCGGTTTTGGAGCGGTACGCGGTCTGGATGGGTAATGCGCTACAGGGCGATTTCGGTTATTCCTTACAGCAGCAGAAGCCTGTCCTTACGTTATTTAATGAATATATAGGGAGCTCATTTCTACTCGCAATCACATCTACTATATTAACGTGGCTCATAGCGGTAATCGTCGGTGTCATATCTGCATACAAACAATATTCGTGGTTTGATACGATAATTGTCATTTTTGTATTTGCAGCGATGTCTATTCCTTCTTTCTTTATTGGACTTTTTTTCATCAAAATATTTGCTGTTGATTTGAAGTGGCTGCCACCGGGCGGAATGATAACGACGGGAAGTAATGCGACAGGATTTGCCTATGTGAAGGAAGTGTTGCATCACATGATATTACCTGTAGCTGTAATGACATTGCTCGGTGTCGGCTCGCTTACACGATATTTCCGCAGCAATGTGCTCGATGTCATCAGACAAGATTATATTCGGACAGCTAGGGCAAAGGGGTTAAAGGAACGAACCGTTTTATTCCGTCACGCACTGCGCAATGCGATGCTTCCTGCTATCACAATGATAGGCTTTGAGCTTCCAGCTTTGTTTGGAGGGTCACTCATTATTGAGAAAATATTCAACTGGCCGGGTATCGGAAATTTATTTATGCAGTCGTTCACAGTTAGAGATTACCCATTGCTAATGGGCTTAACGATGTTAATCGCGATATTTACAGTAATTGGCACATTATTCTCTGACTTAATGTATCGAGTCGCCGATCCGCGCGTGAAATTGCAATAGGAGGACTGAATCTTTATGTCGACGTTGACCGCCAAAGCGGTGAGCAAAGTATCCAAGGATAAGCAAGTTGCTGCCGAGTCCTCGTTATGGAGCCAATCACTGCGCCGCATTCGTAAAAATAAGCTCGCTGTCATATGCTTTTGGTTTATTGTTTTTATGTTTGCGGCTTGTTTTATAGGGCCTTTTTTCTCCCCATATGCGGACAACAAAATTAATACATTGGTAATGAATAATGCGCCTAGTCTAAGTCACTGGCTCGGGACAGATATGCTTGGCAGAGATGTGTTAACAAGGCTGCTGCAAGCTGGTCGAATTTCATTAACTGTAGGAATCGCTTCAATGGCGTTGTCTGTTACGATCGGCTTTGTTCTTGGTGCAATCGCTGGTTATTATCGTGGAGTTGTTGATCAAATCATTATGCGAATTGCTGATTTACTGCTAACGATACCGAATCTGCCTATCCTATTCATCGTAGGAGCATTACTGTCCGATTGGAAAATGCCAACGGAATATCGAATGTATGTCGTTATGATTATGCTCAGCGTTATTGGTTGGCCAGGACTTGCAAGACTCATTCGCGGGCAATTGCTTAGTTTAAGAGAACGTGAGTTTATGCAGGCGACAATCGTTCTTGGCTTGCGTGATCATCGAAAATTATTTAATCATATTCTTCCTAATATGGTGCCACTGCTCATTGTTATTTCGACACTGAACGTAGGCGGTGCTATTTTGAGCGAATCGATATTGAGTTTTTTTGGACTTGGCGTTATGCCGCCGACCGCAACGTGGGGGAATATGATCGACTCAGCGAACAATTTAATGGACTTCGAGTTACGACCATGGTTATGGATACCGCCGGGTATGGCTATTTTTTTGACAGTTATTGCGATTAATATGTTCGGTGACGGATTACGAGATGCGCTCGACCCAAAACAAAAGTAGTAGGTGAACGTCAAACGATGAAACCTGTATTGGAAATTGAAGATCTTAGCACTCATTTTTTTACGGAACATGGAGAAGTGAAAGCGGTCGATCGTGTTAGCTTGAGTATTAACGAAGGAGAGACCGTATGCATCGTTGGGGAGTCGGGCTGCGGCAAAAGTGTAACTGCGATGTCGATAATGGGTCTTGTGGAAGAGCCGGCAGGCAAAGTTGTAGGAGGCGTTATCCGCTTTGAGGGCGATAATCTGCTTAAACTTAGCAAAAATGAGCAAAGAACGATTCGTGGCAACGACATCTCGATTATATTTCAAGAGCCTATGTCATCGCTTAATCCGGTATTGACCATCGGACAACAATTAATGGAGCCGCTTATGGAACATCTGAAGTTAAGTCGCAAGGAAGCGCATCTACGAGCAATTGAGCTTATCGAAATGGTCGATATTCCTCGTCCCGAGCAAATTGCCGGCTGTTATCCGCATGAATTAAGTGGCGGGATGTTGCAACGAATTATGATTGCCATTGCGATTTCGTGCAATCCGAGGCTGCTTATCGCAGATGAGCCAACAACCGCACTAGATGTAACGATTCAAGCACAAATTCTCGATAAGCTTGCACAAATTAAGAGTGACTCGAATATGTCCATTTTGCTCATTACACATGATCTTGGTGTCGTTGCAGAAATGGCAGACCACGTCGTTGTCATGTATTCAGGGAAGGTTGTCGAGACAGGCGGAGTTGTAGAGTTATTCGAAAAGCCGCTACATCCTTATACGCAAGGACTTCTGCGATCAAAGCCGGTCATTAATCAGCGGCAGGAGCAGCTCTATTCGATTCCGGGTCAGGTGCCGAATCCGCTGGAGCTTAATGAGCAATCTTGTTACTTTTATGAACGTTGTGAGCATCGAAAGGCAATATGCAACACGAAGCAACCACTGCTGCAAGAAGAGCCGGGCAACCAGAAGGTTGCTTGCTGGCTGTATGGGAAAGCGGGGGAAGCAAGTTGATGAATGAGCCGCTTGTAGAAGTGAACCGATTGAAAAAGTATTTCCCTATCACATCAACCGGGCTGTTCACCAGAACGATTGGTCATGTCAAAGCCGTTGACGATATTAGCTTTCGCATACAACGGGGAGAGACATTTGGACTAGTCGGAGAATCAGGCAGCGGCAAAAGCACGGTAGGACGCACGATGATTCGGTTAACAGATAAAACAGACGGAGAAGTAAAGTTCAAAGGAATCGATTTATATGGGACGACCCGTGCGGAGTTGCGTCAGCTGAGGCCGAAGATGCAGCTTATTTTTCAAGATCCATATGGCTCGCTTAATCCAAGAGTTCGAGTCGGTGAAGCAATTGGTGAAGCCGTGATCGATCATGGTCTAGCTACAAAAGGTGAAATCCGTGACCGAGTGCTTGAAACGTTAGCACTTTGCGGACTATCCTCGTACCATTACGATAAGTTTCCTCATGAATTTTCTGGAGGACAACGACAGCGAATCGGCATTGCAAGAGCACTCATTCTCCAGCCTGAGCTCATTATTGCAGATGAACCAGTATCTGCACTTGATGTCTCTATTCAAGCGCAAATTATTAATTTGTTCCACAGTTTACAGCAGCAACGTGGATTAACGTATTTGTTCATCTCACATGATCTCAGTGTCGTCGAGCATCTATGCTCACGCATCGGGGTTATGTATTTAGGCTCGATGATGGAGACAGCATCCCGTGATGAGCTATTCCGTAACCCACTCCATCCGTATACAAAAGCGCTATTGTCAGCAGTTCCAATACCGATTCCTAAGCTGAAGCGAGAACGAATCGTCTTGAAGGGTGATATGCCTAGTCCCGCCAATCCGCCGTCAGGCTGTAAATTTCATACCCGCTGTCCGATAGCCAAGGAACAGTGCAGTCAGGAAATACCCCAGTTTCGTCATATGGGAGGCGATCATTACGTTGCTTGCCATTTTGTATGAGGATGGTCCATTAGTGGTCCCAATGATCATTATGACCGCATTAGTATTGGGATACATATTAAAATTATCGAGAATTAATAGATTGTTTACAAATACAGTGTAAAAAAATTCAATTTTTGTAGTAAAAAAAGGTTACCAAACGATGAACTATTCCGTACATTTATTATCTAATAATGGGGGTGATAGTTTGGCTAACAAAATCGGGAATTTCCTATTAAAGGCTGTAGCTTTTCCATTTTCAGTTTTATTTTCTATCATTTTTGAACCAAGCGGCAATATGGCCATGTTCACACGAGATATTATTAAAGATAAGAGATATACTTCTTCTACAGAGATCCCTGCACATCAAAAACAGTATCTATAAAATGAAACCCAGTGCCTTGAATGGCACTGGGTTTTGTCTATTGCTGAAATTCCTCATGCTCAGCTAGCGCTTTTTCGAATTGCTCCTGCTCGTAGCGATCCTTCTCCAGCTGCTCTTTCTCGGCTTGCTCCTGCTCATAACGTTTCTTCTCCAGCTCTGCTTGTACCTCTAGAGACTGATAGTGGACTTTCAAAATATATTCCTTTTTGTCACTCTCACGAAATATAATATACATAATATTCATGCCATTAATTTGAATAAATTTTTCATCCGAATTTTCTCCATATGCAATTTTGACATTCTTCAACGCATTTTTTAATTCGTCGCTTAATCCTGGCAGCTTGACTCCCTTTTCACTTTCAATCATTTCTTGAATGAGCTGGAGCTTGTAATCATCTTTTTTAGCAACGTAATCTATATTTATGTTTAAGTCCGTATAGAAATAATCAGGTTCATCCGCTGAAAAGATATAAACCTCATCCTCGATTTCTTCTAGACTTTCCTTGCGCTCCTGCTCATAAACAGCAACTTTCTCATAGTTCTTATTTCTTAATACATAGTACTTTTCATCTTCTCTTGATATACGATCCAGCATGAACGAATATCCTTTTTTGTTCATATGAGATTGAATGGCCGGGATGCCCGTAACTGGATTACTATTCTCTAGTTCTGCTACAGGTCTCGTATTAAACTTTTCAAACACTCTTACTAACATGACTATCGCTTCTTCTTTTGTCGTATTGCCTCTCGGAACTAGCTGATTATTTTCTTTGCCATTGATGATTTGGTTATGGTTGAAAAATTGAAGAGCTTGATTCGCATAGGTAGCCACAAGATTCACATCTCCATAAGAAGTCTGCCAGTTAGTCTCTGCGTCTAAGTTTTGAACGCCTGCGGCTTTTAACGTTTTATAGAGCATAATCGAAATATCTTGTCTAGTAACGGGATTGTTTGGAGCAAACTTGCCTTGTGCGCCACCTTGAACTATACCAAGCTCATAAGCTTTCAAAATATAACCGTCTGCTGTATCTACAAACGGGTTGGTCTTAGGGGCCACCGCTTTAACCCCAGTCAGAGCCTCATACAATTGAATACTCGCTCTACTGAAATCTTTTCGGGTAATATTAGATTTATAATAATTAAGTAATTCATCTGATATTAATTGGTGTTTTGTAGCTTTCTGAATAGCCGCTGCCGCCCATTTGCTCGGTGTTTGCAGATCCTTGTTTTTGACGTAGTAAACACTGCTTCCCGCTATAAGAAAACCATCTTTTGTCGGCTGCACACTATGAATACTCGCATCTTTACTGTCTATAGTCACTGCACTCCAACGGACGCCATCCACTGAATAATAAAAAACTTTCCCCGTACCTACCGCGATATATTCCTTCCCATTAAAGCCTATACTTTTAAAATCAATATTTTCCGGTATTTTTAAAACCGTTTTCCACTTAACCCCATCAACCGAGGATATAATAGCATTGCCATCAAAACCAGACGATGCTGCAATAAACTTTTTGCCATCCCAAACGTAATTTAAATTATCTGCACCGTTGAAATCGATCATTTTTTTAGAATCGCCACCGTTCCAGTGAATACCATCTTTAGACGTGGCTACCGCATTACCATTTCCCAAAAAATATTTCCCTGTCCACATCAAATTTTCAATCGGTCGTTCTCCAGCCATGCTTTGTGTCATGCCTTCCTTTGTCCCAAGCTTGAAGCTCTTTAAATCTTTGCTGGTGAAAAAGGCATTTGGACCAGGGACATAAAACCCGCCGCCTAACTCTTCATATATATAAATCTCTTTATCCCGATCTTGTGCTACAAAATAATAGGTGCCATTCACATACAGAAAATCTTGAATCACATACATCTTATCCGCGTCCTTATGGGGGATAATCGTAGTTTGCCACGTTACTCCGTCAACGGACGTTGCTATCTCATTATCAACGCCAATCATTACAAAACGTTTGCCATCCCAAATAGTTTTCAATTCATCCTTAATGTATGTTGGTTTATTTTTCCCATCAAAAAAGTTTTTGTTATATTCATACCAAGTTAACCCATCTTCGGATTTGTAATCTTTGAAAATATAGCTTTTCCCATTATAGGCAATAGCACCGGGTATATTTGCATTAAAATACTTAACCTCTCGAACCTTTTTCACTTCAATATTCGGGCTTGCTTGTACATCTTGAACTTGAAAACACAATACGAATACAATAATACCCATTACCAATAATACGGTTTGTTTAGCACTTAACTTCCACTGACTGATTTGCAACAATGTGAACACTCCTAATTTTAGAATAGCATCAAGTTAAAAAGGATCATTTTTACAATATTTATTATAGCATAGCAAAAAGAATAACTATTATATGTATTTGTTATAATTCTACTTTCGCAGCTTGAAATTTGCAGATAGCTCTTCATGAACTTAGGCAAATCTGCAATCCAATACTGGATTTCAAACCGCTTAACCCAAGTGGAATTATGATGTAAAATAATTGTAAAACGCACATCAATTGAGCGAAAAGAGGGTGTTAAACAATGACAGCGAAGATGATAGTAGCATTCGGAGATCCAATTCTTCGAAAAATAGCTAAGCCAGTTGAGAGTATTACTCCAAAAATAATAAAGCTGCTCGACGATTTGACGGATACACTTTACGCTGATGAAGGTAGATCGGGCTTAGCTGCTCCCCAAGTCGGCATTTTAAGAAGAGTTATTGTGATGGATTGCGGCGAAGGATTAGTGGAGTTAATTAATCCCGAGATTATTTATAAAAGTGGCGAGCAAATAGGACCAGAAGGTTGCTTGTCCTATCCTGGTCACGCAGGAATTGTGAGTAGAGCGCAGTCGGTACGAGTGAAAACGATAACTCGATCAGGCGCAGAGACTATTATTGCAGCTGACGGCTTTCTTGCAAGATGCATCCAGCACGAGGTTGATCATCTAAATGGGATTCTCTATATTGATCATATTAAAGATGGTCTATTTTATAATGAGTGGACAAATGTTAGGGCAAATTTGCTTGCTGTGACGAAGTTATCTCATAGTAAGTAGCTATTATCGGCGGAGTCTGGCAGGCTTGAATGCAGCTCTTGTGCTGGGGAGAGCAAAGCAAAGCAATACGTAGTAAAAGAAGTTCGCTTAATCGGGTTAATCAAGAGACACATTGTATTCTAAGTTGGACAACGAAAAAGTGGTATTAATTGTAAGCCATCTTACACAGCTGAAACATAGAGCGCATAATTGTCATCTAATTCGATTGATTTGGGCTCATAATTATTTTAAACTGTTATAGGGGATGGTAATCCATAACTATGATGTTAAGGCTATAGGCAACAAATGTGGCCGCCCTAGATTTTATTAGAAAGGCGGAATTAAGTACATGCAAGACATTATTAATGCGATTATATTAGGTATTATTGAGGGATTAACTGAGTTTCTGCCCGTATCATCAACTGGTCATTTAATCTTAGCCGGTGATTTACTCGGATTTGATGGAGATGCAGCGAAAACGTTCAAAATTGTCATTCAGTTAGGTGCCGTCATGGCTGTCTTGATCCTTTATTGGAAGAGATATATGGTCATTCTAAAAGACTTGATGACTTTCAACTTCAAAACCAAAAATAAGTTGAATGCTATCCATATGATCATTGCAATGATCCCTGCATTAGTCGTATATCTGCTACTGAACGACTTTATAAAACGCGTATTGTTTGGTCCTGCACCTGTTCTCATTAGTTTGATTTTGGGTGGCATATTGATGATTGTTGCAGCAAGGGTTAAGCGTACAATCACTGCCGAAGAAACGGACGATATTACGTACAAACAAGCATTTGGAATCGGTTTGTTTCAATGCTTGGCGTTATGGCCGGGTTTCTCCAGATCAGGCGCTACGATATCCGGCGGATTGTTGCTTGGAACAAGTCAAAAAGCTGCTGCGGACTTTACGTTTATCATTTCTGTTCCAGTAATGCTTGGAGCGACAGTGCTAGATCTGTACGATAGTCGCGATTACATTACATCTGATGATCTAGTTCTATTCTTGATCGGATTTATCGCAGCGTTTGTTGTAGCTATGATTGCAGTTGTAACGTTCCTTAACTTGATTAAACGTCTTCGTCTTGAATGGTTTGCGATTTATCGCTTCGTTCTAGCTGCGGTATTCTTTATTTTTGTAATGTAATAATCCGCGAATATGCGGCGGTTTCTGGGCTTAATTATAAGCTCGGAAGCCGCCGCTTTTTTTTGCGCAATGATCTCCATTACCCTCACTTTTTCGAGAAATGACTCATCCAATATAGCTCTTTCTTCAGACATAAAAGTCGGTTATTCTATATGAATCGGAATAATTCCATTTCTTTGAATATTTCCTCTGATTGGCTTTTTTATCTGTAATGCGGAATTGCATATGAACGATTTTTTAATGCAGTAGTCGTATATTGAATCTCAGTTTGTACCTTCTAGGAAAGGTTAGGGATGCTATTATGCACGAGTCGAATGAACAGTTAGCAGCGGAAATTGCCCTTCATCTGAATGAGCAGTTCGGGCTAACCGTCACTGAAGCAACACCTATCGAAAAAGGTTTTCTGAACGTCAAATGGCGGATGACAACGAATAAAGGGAACTATTTCATAAAATATTATCATCCAGAACGGTACAAGATGCATATTTATCCTGCTCGAAGGGCTGAAATTGAACAAGTGCTCCAATTACAGGACGAACTGAGTAGAGCAGGGATACCGTGTTCAAACGTTTATTCCTTTGAAAAACAATGGTTGCAAGAAACGAAGAGTGGGCTGTTCTATACGGTACAGGATTGGGTAGATGGACATACCGTACAAGCTGGCAGCATGAACAGGGCGCAGATGTATCATTTAGGGCAAGTGACGGGGCAAATGCATAAATGGCTGGAGAGGGTTCCACCTTTGGAGAAGAATGTTTCGAAGCCCGTTCAAGCTGATTACTTTACTAGTTGGCAGAACAATTGGCAGGCGGCGCAAGAGGCTGGGGACAAGACTGCACAGGAATGGTTAAGCCGATCGCAACAAATTGTTCAGTCTATCGATTTTAATCTATTTGATTCATGCCCAATTGGATGGATGCATTGGGATTTGTGGGTGGATAATATATTGCTACATGAACAAGGAGTAACTGGGATTGTGGACTTCGACCGCATGACGATGGCCTATCCAGAAATTGATGTTGCCCGTGTCATTTTGTCTGGCGCCTTATCGAAGGGGCATCTCGACATAGAGAAGGTTGAAGCATTTATGAGCGGGTATCGTGAACATTCAAAAGCGCCGGCCGATATGCTTCCTCGAGCATTAAAGTTACTGTATGTATTTGAATCCATCTGGTGGCTGCGTACGGAAATTCGAGCTCAGATGGAGCTCAGAAGCTTATTAGGTCGCTTCGTCGAAGAATTACATTGGATAGAAGACAATTGGGACAAGCTGCCCCATATATGAATAAAGACATGCACTTGCCATTGTCCGGCGGGTGCATTTTTTTATGCCGAAAATATGCACCTCGTTGGAATCATTTAAAAATAAAATAACTATTTTGTAGTCAATATAACTCCAAATGGTCATTTGCACAAACGTTTTCCATCATAAATTTGGTTGGAATCCTAAATGAGTGGAGGTCACTAATGAAAACGATTTTAGATACGGTAGGTCATACCCCCCCTTGTGCAATTGAGAAATTTGGTGTTCTGGAGGGTACAAGATATACGATTGAAGCTAGAGAGAACGAATCCAGGAGGGAGCATTAAAGATCGACCTGCGCTATATATTGTGAAAGAGGCAGAACGTAGAGGTTGGCTTAAGCCAGGCGGTACTCTCATCGAATCCTCATCAGGAAACTTTGGTATATCCCTTGCGATGATAGGAGCAGCTCGGGGATATCGGGTTATTATTCTAATCGATCCGAAAACAACGTCAACGAACCTTGCCATACTCAAAGCCTACGGTGCAGAGGTTATTGTCGTGACCTAGCAGGATGACAGCGGCTCTTATCATAAAACAAGAATTGCTCTCGCCAATAAGCTGCACCGTGAAATACCAAATTCGTTCCGTCCTGACCAATGCTTTAATCCGCTTAATGGAGAAGCTCACTACAAAAAGACGGCAGCGGAGTTGTTCGAACAATGTGACGGAGAACTTGATGCAGTCATCATTACAGTAAGTACAGGTGGACAGATCGGAGGTTTCTCTCGTTTCTTCCGCGTGTATTGGCCGTTAATTCGGGCAAAGGGTACGAAGGATTTGAACGTGAGGCTGGCTCTTTCTCATGCTCTGGATAAGAAGACGTTAATCGATCACGTATTTTACGGAATTGAGAAGCAAGCAGATACGTTGTTTTCATCAGAGCTTCCTTATGCCAATTTGCCATTAAAGCCATATGAATTTGATAGCAGCAAAGCGGCAAGTTTACTGGATGAAGCAGGCTGGAAGATCAAGAATGGCGATACATTTAGATCGAAGGATGGTCAGCCGCTGGAGATCACACTTGCCTATGATAGCGGGGAAAGCGTACAGAAGGCAGTTTCTGAGTTTATGCAGGGAGAGCTGAGGGAGCTTGGCGTTGATGTTAAGCTTATTGGCGAAGAGTACCAGTCTCATGTCAATCGGCAAAAGGCTGGCGACTTCAATTTAATTTTCAGCGAAACATGGGGTGTTCCTTACGACCCACATTCGGTAGTCGCTTCAATGCCTAATCCATCCCATGGCGACTATCAAGCGAAATCGGGACTTTCAATGAAAGCAGAAATTGATCGTAAAATTAGTGAAGTATTAATTAGTACAGATGAGCAAACAAGAGCTGAGCTATATACATACATCTTGACCACCTTACATGAACAAGCGGTTTATTTGCCTATCTCCTTTACAACGCATACGGTCGTTTATAACAAAAATGTGGATGGCGTTCAGTTTCTGCCGATGCAATATGAAATTCCTTTCGGAACGATTGAAGTGAAGTAATGAACAAGGATAAGTGGGTGCTGAATGGTTGCATTTATTGGTAAAAGATTGTTGACGCCCATTCCAATTTTATTCGGCATATCGTTGCTTCATTTATACTGATCCATTTGGTACCTGTTGATCCTGCGGAAGCATATTTGAACTTGTCCAAAACGGCGGTATCGGAAGAAGCGCTCCAAGCTGCACGGGTAGAGCTTGGACTGGATCAACCGCTTGTGGTGCAATATTTGCAATGGCTGGGGGATGCTCTTCGTTTGGACTTTGGTATTTCTTATGTATCGAAGAAGCCAGTAGTGGAGGAGATACTCTCCTACTTGCCTGCTACTTTACAGCTTGCGGCTGGTGCAATCGTGCTGTTAATCGTCATTAGTATACCGATTGGCATTTTATCCGCACTCTATAAAGATCGATGGTTCGATCACATCAGCCGTCTATTCGTATTTGCTGTATCCGCTATGCGCAGCTTTTGGCTGGGCTTTCTTCTCGTCTATTTCTTTTCCATGAAACTGAATGTATTGCCGCTTATGGGCAGGGGAGGGATTACACATCTCATTCTTCCTGCTCTTACGCTTGCCCTCGCTTACTGCTCTTCATTTATAAGACTGCTTCGTACTGGCATATTGAATTATTTGAAAAGTCCGTTTGTGCTTTATGCCAGATTAAGAGGGATTAAGGAGAGTAGAGTAATAGGGACACATGTGCTAAGAAATGCACTTCCTCCTGTTACGACTGCTTAGAGTTCGTGAGAAGGGGAGCACACATAATGGCATTTGCGACTACAGTTAAGCTTATTCGCCACAAATTATTTTGGGTGAGCGGAGTGATCGTAGGTTTATGTATATTGATTGCATTATTTGCTCCCTATATTGCACCACATGATCCTTATCAAGGAGAAATTATCGATAAATTGCAAGGCTCCTCTTGGACATATCCGCTCGGAACCGATCATCTTGGCCGATGCATTTTATCAAGAATATTGTATGGTACACGTGTATCCCTTGGGGGAGCATTTCTTGCGATAAGCATTACTTTGGTTGTTAGTATGGCGATAGGGACGTATGCGGATTATAGGGGTGGGCGTCTGGATCAATTGCTCATGAGAATATGTGATGCGTTGCTCGCTTTCCCGAAGCTTATTCTAGCATTGGCGTTAATAGGCATCTTAAGCGTTGGTTTGGGAAATCTCCTATTAGCGATCGTTTTTGTGCAATGGGTCAGCTACGCACGAATTATTCGAGGAATGGTACTGAGTGCAAAAGAACGTAATTATGTTATTGCTGCAAGGCTATCGGGAACGTCACATATACGTATTATTTGGAAACATATTTGGCCTAGCATATTGCCGCATGTGCTTGTATTGCTTGCCCTCGATGCAGGTAAAGTCATTCTTATCATATCGGAGCTGTCTTTCCTTGGCCTTGGAGTTCAGGAGCCTATCGCGGAATGGGGAATGATGATTAACGAAAGAAGACCCTACATAGCAACGATTCCTTCGATAATGCTTTATCCGGGACTAATGATATTTATTACGGTGATGGCATTCAACACGTTCAGCAATGCATTAAGAGATTCGTTTGATGTGAAGGAGAGTGTGCAGTAGCTGGATGGGAAAGAGGCATTGTGAAGAAGGGGGGTTAGGCAGTGAATACTCCAATATTGCGGGTTGAAGGTTTAGAGATTAGTTGCACAAATAAGCAAGGGACTGAGCCGCTTGTTCATCAGCTTTCTTTTGACATTATGGGCGGGCAAGTGTTTGGCCTTGTTGGAGGAAGCGGAAGCGGGAAGACGTTAACATGTATGTCTATCTTGAACATACTTGGCGGTACTCTCGCGGTTACAGGGGGAAGTATCGAGTTATGCGGTGGGCAGTTGTTAGGGAAGAGTCCAATGGAGATGCGGTGTATTAGAGGGAAAGAAATTGCATTCGCCATGCAAAATCCAATGTCAGCATTTAATCCCGTAATGACAATCGGAGCTCATTTTGTTGAGACGATTCGGACTCATATTCCCTTAAGTAAACGAGAAGCGATCAAATATGCTGTGGATTATTTGAATCAGGTTGGGCTTGCGAATGGGGAAATGCTGCTACGTAAATATCCGTTTCAATTAAGCAGTGGGATGCTCCAACGGGTAATGATTGCGATGGCTGTATGTTTAAAGCCGCGCCTCCTTATTGCCGACGAGCCAACTACAGCGCTGGATACGGGGTGTCAGCTCGATATTTTGAAGTTGCTGGATCGGATGCGGAATCAGTATGGAATGAGTATTTTACTTGTCTCACATGACTTTGGCGTAATCGCTCAATTAGCGGATGAAGTAGGGGTAATGTGCGAGGGAAGATTGGTCGAACGTGCGTCTGTTCATCATATTTTTGATTCGCCTGAACATGAGTATACCCGTGCTTTATTAGGAGCAAGGCGCCAGTTAGCTGGAAAGGGTGACATTCACCATGTGGAGGGCGGAACCAGAAGTGATGAGTATGTTAGAGTTTAAAAATATTTCGAAGTCATACTGTATGAAAGAGACGATAATGGCGCCGTCGAAATCGGTTAAGGTAGTAAATAATATCTCGCTTAAGTTGGAGCGGGGCAAATGCCTTGGCATCTTCGGTAGAAGTGGTTCTGGCAAAAGTACGCTGGGTCGTATAATCGCTGGGATAGAGCAGCCGGATTGCGGTGAGCTATTATTTAACGGGATAAATATGTTAGCAAAGACTAATAGAAACAATAAAGGGATACGTAGAAATATTGGTCTTATGTTTCAAGATTGCTATAGCTCAGTGAACCCCCGATTTACGACTAAAGATATCGTTGCTGAGCCGCTGCTTAATTATGAGAAATGTTCATCTGCCGAGCTAACAAAGAGGGTTGAGAAGTTACTAGAAGTAGTAAATTTGAGCTCCGATATAATGGGCAAATATCCGCATGAAATAAGCGGAGGGCAATTGCAAAGAGTCTGTATTGCAAGAGCGATAGCACTTAAGCCACAGCTAATCATACTGGATGAAGCAGTCAGCAGTTTAGATGTTCTCGTGCAGATGCAAATTATGGACTTATTGATTCAATTGCAGAAGGAATTTGGATTATCGTATTTGTTCATATCACATGATCTCCAAACAATTGGGAAGCTCGCCCATGAAATTGCAGTGATGGACCAAGGTCAAATTGTGGAGACGTTACAGGATGTTCATGCACTCCATCGCCTTTCTCATCCAGCATCGCGTCTCTTGTTCGACTCGGTGCTGCCTATGCATCCGGGTGGGAGGAAGAAGTTTGGATGTTTTAATAGGTTAGAGTTGTCACTGATTATGATTGTAAATTATTTTATTTTTAGTAACCATCTAGTTGTGTTAATTACATAATATTGGATTAAGCAAGATGAGTGTGTTACTATCACAAGAAATGGAACGAATAGATGTAAAAACGGGTGGATATCTTCCGTATGGATACTGGTGCGGATGTGGAGTGCACATGAAAACCCTAGTACATTCGCACCAAGATTAATCCAATATATAATAAAATAATGAGTAAAATCGTTATAAGAGTTTCGAATTTCATATAAATTTATCTGACAGAGGAAGATATGACACCCTTTTTAGATTTTCTTATAGGAATTCGCTGTCACATCCTACACGGATGTGTGGATTGAAATTTAGACCTACGTTGACACCAAGCTCGAACAACATGTCACATCCTACACGGATGTGTGGATTGAAATGCCTGTTAGATGACGATAATTATTTTTCGTAAAAGTCACATCCTACACGGATGTGTGGATTGAAATAATTATCTCCGTATAGTCATCCTCATACTCAACCAGTCACATCCTACACGGATGTGTGGATTGAAATACTTTGCACCGACATATGCAATGGGATTTGGTTAGTCACATCCTACACGGATGTGTGGATTGAAATCCTCTGCAGTTTCAATATCACGCCATTCACGAATGTCACATCCTACACGGATGTGTGGATTGAAATACTCAAGTGGGCAATGTGTGCCATATTTGGGGGCGTCACATCCTACACGGATGTGTGGATTGAAATCTTTGCCAATTGAAGTAATAGGATTAATGGATGAGTCACATCCTACACGGATGTGTGGATTGAAATTACTGTATCTTTTTGCCCTATTTTCGTTGTTGATGTCACATCCTACACGGATGTGTGGATTGAAATGATGAATAGGTGGTGTTTGCGAATGAAGTTAGAGTCACATCCTACACGGATGTGTGGATTGAAATTATTCATGCGAACAATAATCCCTATTTTGGACCTGTCACATCCTACACGGATGTGTGGATTGAAATAACAACAGAATCAATCGCCTTTACGGGTACTACTGTCACATCCTACACGGATGTGTGGATTGAAATCGAAGGATACCAAGAATCAAATGAAACATGTGAGTCACATCCTACACGGATGTGTGGATTGAAATTTGACGATCCTTAGTGCTTTGTAAGAATCAACTGGTCACATCCTACACGGATGTGTGGATTGAAATAGCAACTTAAACGCGGCGAAACATTAATTGTAAGTCACATCCTACACGGATGTGTGGATTGAAATTTAGGTAATCATAGCATTTCCTTCTTGATTGGTCGTCACATCCTACACGGATGTGTGGATTGAAATTATTATCAGAATTATTTAGCATCGTCATTATGTGTCACATCCTACACGGATGTGTGGATTGAAATTATTACTTAACATACGAGCGGAATACGTCACGTCACATCCTACACGGATGTGTGGATTGAAATCGTTCGGGAACGCCAAGCGCATCCGCAATCGGTAGTCACATCCTACACGGATGTGTGGATTGAAATCTTGACCTTATCCCGTATCATCTTATCTAGCACGTCACATCCTACACGGATGTGTGGATTGAAATGTCGCAATCTAGTATAAATGCGATGAAATCAATGTCACATCCTACACGGATGTGTGGATTGAAATATCAAGTACGGCCAGCAAGCACGTATCCAATTTGGTCACATCCTACACGGATGTGTGGATTGAAATATTAATGAGTGACGACGTAAAGAAGAGACCACAAGTCACATCCTACACGGATGTGTGGATTGAAATCATTTCATGGGGGGCGGCAAAAGTGAGGGGTATTGTCACATCCTACACGGATGTGTGGATTGAAATCATTTCATGGGGGGCGGCAAAAGTGAGGGGTATTGTCACATCCTACACGGATGTGTGGATTGAAATCATTTCATGGGGGGCGGCAAAAGTGAGGGGTATTGTCACATCCTACACGGATGTGTGGATTGAAATATCGGTATAAGTACCAATAAACTGAAAAATAGTAAGTCACATCCTACACGGATGTGTGGATTGAAATGTCTACTTTGAGATATAACCCCGTGTCAATGTCGTCACATCCTACACGGATGTGTGGATTGAAATTCGTAATGCAATCAAAGCGCTGATGAACGGTTGGTCACATCCTACACGGATGTGTGGATTGAAATAAGAACTCAATTACTTGCGCCTCGTCAGGGTATGTCACATCCTACACGGATGTGTGGATTGAAATTCGTAAATGAGCCATCCCAGGTCGATCCCGTTAGTCACATCCTACACGGATGTGTGGATTGAAATCATACAGGCTGTTAGTGGTATGGGTGAGCGTGAAGTCACATCCTACACGGATGTGTGGATTGAAATCATTCCATAGTAAATCACTCCTATTTTTAGTTAGTCACATCCTACACGGATGTGTGGATTGAAATTGTCGCTTTCAGTCGATCTTCCAAGCTTCGCAACGTCACATCCTACACGGATGTGTGGATTGAAATCAGTTGTTCAGGCCGTATGTCTCGGTATCGAGAGTCACATCCTACACGGATGTGTGGATTGAAATGCAAGAATTGGACGAGCTACTGAACGAACTTGGAGTCACATCCTACACGGATGTGTGGATTGAAATGTACGTCTTACCGCCCTTATTCGGTAATGATAAGTCACATCCTACACGGATTGTGTGGTTTGAAATGCAAATAGAAAGAGCTTCTTGCTTTGAGTTAAAGTCACATCGTAAATGGATGTGTTGATTAACCTGAAAAGATGGGGGTGGTCATGAAATTTTCATGCACATCCTACACGGAACACTATCATTTAATCTCTAATAGATAATAAGAAATCTTGTTTTTCATACTAAAAATCTGCCATTAACTTGTTTATCGCAATTCGGTAGCGACAATATGTGACACCATTCCAGCTATTGTTTTATTGTTCAATAAAAAGTGATAATAATTATTAATATATTGAAGGAAATTATTGGATTTTGTCGAATTGGTAATCATGGTAGTTCATTTCCTGAAATAAGGAGGGAAGCTATGATTGATAAGGTTATACGACTCATAAACATTATTATTGCAATACAAGCAAAACCAGGAATAACTGCATCAGAACTAGCGCTAAAATTTGATGTAACTATACGTACAATCTACAGAGATATAGATATAATCAGCTTATTTGCTCCCGTTACGAGTGAAGGAAGAGGCACTGGATACAGATTTATTGGTCAATTTTTTATGTACCCGCTTAATTTCTCCGAACAAGAAGCACTTGTTTTTTCTTTGTTGCCTTCTGTATTAGATTTAGAAAAACTTCCCCCTGGTTTTGAAACCGCCCATGATAAGGTCATGTCTACTCATAATAAGGAAAAGTCTCGACTGAATAATATATTTGAAGATATCGCAAAAGTTATTCAAACCGGTACCCCTGCATATCGCAAGGAAAGTCCAAATTACCTACAAACGATTATACAAGCTATTTTGGAGCAAAAAACGATCGAGACGGTTTATCATACCCAGTATAGAAATGAAACAAAGGAGCGGAAAATTGACCCGTATTTTCTTGTCCCTCGTGATCAACGTTTTTATCTTATTGGAAAATGTCACAAAGATGAAAAAGTGAAAACGTTTCGGGTTAGTCGCTTTCTTGAAGTGAAATTTACATCCGACTCTTTCCCTAGGGGCACTTTAGATATTAAAAAATTTTTTAAGAATACATGGTCAATTCAGCAAGGTACCCGGAATGTTACATTTAAAGTGCGGTTTAGTTCTACTGTTGCTAGATATGTAAAAGAAGAAGAATTATTTGTTCGTCCGAGAATGAAAGATATGAATGACGGAAGCATTCTATTCGAAGTAACTGTAAATAACGAGGAAGAGTTTATTAGATGGGTTCGACAGTATGGACCAGAAGCAGAGATACTAGAGCCTTTACAAGCCAGAGAGGCGTTTAAAAAAGAACTAGGTGACTGGATGAAGTTATATTAATGAACCGAACATACATTCGAGACGACGAACTGTCACTTTATTATTGCATAATAGCAATATAAGGGATTAGTAGTAGACAAAATGAAAAGAAAGCAGGCCATCTCATGGATTTTATTGCTCATATTCGAGAAAGCGACAAAGAGATTCAAAGTGTTGAGGAACATTTACTAGGAGTAAAAAAATTGGCCGAATCGTATGGGGAGAAAATTGGCGTTAAGCATATTGCCGGGCTCGCTGGTTTACTCCATGATATGGGCAAATTTACGCTTGAATTTAGAACATATATATTGGATGCAGTCAATAATCCGGATAATCCGCCAAGGCGTGGAAGTGTAGATCATTCAACTGCAGGTGGTAAGTTACTGTTTGAACTGTATCATAATGAACCAAGTCCTAGTTTAAAATGGATTTTGGCAGAAGTAGTTGGCAACGTTATTAT
The DNA here is from genome assembly GCF_022180385.2 of Paenibacillus sp. L3-i20. Lineage (GTDB taxonomy): Bacteria > Bacillota > Bacilli > Paenibacillales > Paenibacillaceae > Pristimantibacillus. The sequence continues at coordinate 968,600 of NZ_BQME02000001.1, read as the reverse complement.
TTCGCATCACTCGTATTTACATGATTTTTTGAATCCAGATTTAGAGTCTGATTACTTGAAGCGTGTATTTGAGAAAGATCTTAAGTCATATGAGGAAGCAAAAAGAAACTTTTTCGTTAATGTAGTGAGTGAAGACAGGCTTAGACTATATGTGGGGGAGGCATTGACTGAACTAGAATCATTTATATTAAAACCATCGACAGAATCACAAGAAAGTAAACTAATGTTTTTAACGAAGTTTGTATTTAGTACATTAATTGATGCAGATCGCACAAACACAAGATTATTTGAAGAAAATAAGAGCATCGAGCCACAACTAGAAAGCACGGTGTTATTTCAGGATTATTACGAAAAAATGATGAATAAAATAAGTTCCTTCAAAGAACATAAGGATGCAAACACCACTATTAATCTACTAAGAAAACAAATGTCGGATCGTTGTGAAGAGTTTGCGATGGAATTGCCAAGTATTTATAAACTTTCAATTCCAACAGGTGGCGGAAAAACGTTGGCAAGCTTTCGATATGCACTCAAACATGCAATGGAGTTTGGGAAAAAACGCATTATATGCGTTGTTCCTTATACAACAATAATTGAACAAAATGCTCTAGAAATACGCAAAATCATTCAAGATGATACTAGTTTGCTTGAACATCATTCGAATGTTATTGATGATGGAAACGATGATGATGAGGACATCGATGGCATTGTTAACAAAAACCAGAAATTGAAATTAGCTAAAGACAACTGGGATTCGCCTATTATTTTCACAACGATGGTACAGTTTCTGAATGTTTTTTATGAGCGTGGAAGTCGGAATATTCGGAGAATGCATAATCTGAGCGAATCCGTAATTATTTTTGATGAAGTACAGAAGGTTCCAGTTCCATGTGTTTCATTATTTAATTGCGCTGTTAATTTTCTTAAAACGTATGGTCGATCCACTCTTATCCTATGCACGGCGACGCAACCTACACTTGATTTCGTAGAACATAAACTTGAATTAGAAGCTGAACCTGAAATCATTAATAACTTAGACCACATTATAGAAGAATTCACACGAGTAAAAATAATAGATCGAGCGACAGGTGAGTCCTATACGAATGAAAAACTTGTTCATTTCGTAGAAGAGAAAATTGAAGAAGTAGGAAGTGTTCTAGTTATTCTTAATACGAAGTCGGTTGTCAGACGACTTTATGAACTATTGAGTGATTACGAGGATATATCAATCTATCATTTGAGTACGGCGATGTGTGCTTCTCATCGGAATGACATCTTGGGAAAAGTGCGAGAGCATCTTGCTAGGGAAGAAAAAGTTGTGTGTATCAGCACTCAACTAATTGAAGCAGGAGTTGATGTAAGTTTTAAATGTGTCATTCGTTCGTTGGCTGGATTAGATTCTATTGCACAAGCTGCCGGCAGATGCAATCGTCATGGGGAATGGGGTATTCAGTATGTGTATGTCATTGATCATGAGGAAGAAAATTTAAAGCATTTGAAGGAAATAAGGATTGGGAAAGAGATTTCTAAAAAGCTATTAATTGATTTAAAACAGGATCACAATTGTCATGGTGGGCATGTTCTGTCGATCGATGCGATGAAACAATATTTCCATAGATTTTATAGAGAGTTAGAAACAAATTTGAACTATCCTATTGCGAAATTGGAGAAGAATATGACGGAATTATTATTCGCTAATCGTAAAGATAGCTCTTATTATGTTGCAAACAAGCATGAAAATGGTACGGCATTGCCACTTTTCATTATAAATAGCTATCGAACAGCTGCAAATCATTTTCAGGTTATAGAAAATTATACAACCTCTGTAATTGCGCCTTACGGTGAAGTAGGGAGGGAGATTATTGCGAAATTGAATGGCAATGAGACGATTGAAAATTTAACACAGTTATTACGAAGTTCGCAGCAATACACGATCAACTTACTTCCATACGAAATTCAAAAGTTAACTCAGAATGATGGATTAGTATGTTTGTTTGATGGAAAGGTATGGGCGCTCAAGGAAAGTGCGTATAGTGATAGGTTTGGTGTTGATATTGAAAATGAAAGTGGATTTGGGGACAGCTTTATTTAAGGGTAGAAATGAAAGAAACCTATCTTCGTGGGGAAGTTAGGTTCTCATTTCACACAATATATTTTTCAATCCACGCCCAGTGAAGTGCGACGAATTATTATACCATATATTTAACATAAGTTAATAAGATTCATATAATGTGTTAAATAATACTTTACTTATAGATATCGTTGTAATATTCTATTTATAGAAACAAATGTAATTTTAGAAAGGAGGTGAATCTATGAGAAATTCAGTGGAATTTGTTATATATGGCGATTACGCCCTGTTTACGGACCCTCTAACTAAGTTGGGAGGTGAGAAGCTTAGCTACCAAGTCCCGACTTATCAAGCACTGAAGGGAATTGTGGAATCTATTTACTGGAAGCCCACTCTCATTATGGTGATAGATGAAGTGAGAATTATGAATCCGATCCGTATGGAGTCGAAGGGCATTCGTCCACTGGAATATAGCGGTGGAAATACGCTAGCGAACTACACTTATTTGAAGGAACCGTGTTATCAGGTTAGATCACATTTTGAGTTCAATTTGAACCGTCCAGAGATGGCTTTTGATCGCAACGAAAATAAGCACCACAATGTATTCAAGCGTTCACTTCAAGCGGGAGGTCGCAGGGATGTTTTTCTTGGGGCGAGGGAATGCCAAGCATATGTTGAACCCTGTGTTTTCGGTGAAGGTGAAAGTTTTTATGATAATTACGGAGACATTCATCTTGGCAATATGATACATGGAATTAACTATCCGGATGAAACAGGAAGAGAGCAGTTGGAAGTGCGTCTATGGAGTCCGGTGATGAGAAATGGCATTATTCAATTTATTCGACCAGAACAATGTGAGCAAGTTCGAATTATCTCTGATATGAAGCCTAAATATTTCGATCAGGGAAATGTTGAGCCAGTGGATGTACTATCTGATGAATTAGAAGGGAGGGGGAAACTATGAGTTGGCTACTCCATTTATATGAAACTTACGAGTTTAATTTAGAGCACGTTGGTAAGATCGAAAAAAAACATAACGATCAAGAGTACACGCTGCTACCAATTTCACATACGACTCAAACGGCACATGTCCAATTAAATATAACGGAAGACGGAAAATATCATTCTGCAACAGTTATTGATAAGTCCGACGGAAGTACCCTCATTCCTTGCACAGAGAAATCCGCTAGCAGAGCAGGTGCTGTAGTAGCGCCATATCCACTACATGATAAATTAAGTTATGTAGCAGGGGACTTTGTAGCCTATGGTGGGGAGGTTAAAAAGGGAGAAGATCCTTTTGTAGCTTACATTAGTAAGTTAGGTGAGTGGGCAAATTCTCCTTATGCTGTCCCTAAGGTTAAAAGTATGTACACTTACTTGTCCAAGGGTTGCCTTATTCAAGATTTAGTGGAAAATAAGGTGCTTTATACAGATGAAGATGGGCGATTAATTAATAAATGGGATAAGAAGTATGAAGAGCGATATGGTTCAAAGCCACCTATCTATTCTGTTATTGTTGGTGGTCCTGAAAGTGTGTTTATTAGATTTAATGTCCATTCACATGACCCACTATCAAATGATGTGTGGAAGGACAAAGAGATGCATCAATCTTTTATTCAATACTATCGACAGCAACTTGGCGAAGCAGATTATTGTTATGTGACAGGTGAGTTGTTGCCAAGCACTGATAAACATGCTAATAAGATCAGAAATGCCGGAGATAAGGCAAAGTTAATTTCAGCAAATGATGATACGGGATTCACGTTCCGTGGACGTTTTAATAAGGGATTTGAAGTAGCTAGTATTAGCTATGATGTATCGCAGAAGGCACATAATGCATTAAAGTGGCTCATTAATCGGCAAGGTAAAATTATTGATGGCCGAGTATTTCTTGTGTGGGCGAATAGGGAACTGGATTTACCAGGATTAACGGAGGAATCTTTTGATATTTTTCCTTCCGTTTCCAAAGTAAAGGAGACCATTCCATTTACTTATCGAGAGTTTGCAAACGAAGTTGCGAAGGCATTAGAGGGTTACAAAAATCGGCTTGCCGTTTCTACAAAATCGGATGTAAATATTATGATCCTTGATTCTGCAACAACTGGACGTATGGCTGTACTGTACTATCGAAGCATGAATAAAGAACTTTATTTGGACAGACTTGTTAAGTGGCATTCATCATGTGCATGGTTGCATCGTTATCGCAAGGATGAAGAAGGTAAATTTGTTCAATTTTACGGAGCTCCTGCGACAAAAGATATTGCATTTGCTGCATATGGACCACGTGCAGGAGATAAAATCGTCAAAGGCCTGATGGAGCGAATGTTTCCTTGTATTGTAGATGGTCAAAAAATACCTCGTGATATTGAAATGAGTGCGTTTCACCGTGCTTCTAATCCTGTTGCTATGGAAAAATGGGAGTGGGAGAAGACGCTTAGTATCACTTGCGCATTAATCAATAGAAGGGAGAAATCGAATGTGGCATTAGATCAAAGTAATAATGATCGTAATTACTTGTTTGGACGTCTGTTGGCAGTGGCTGATGTGCTAGAAAGACGTGCACTTGGTCCAGATGAGAATCGTGCGAGCAACGCTATCCGCTATATGAATGCGTTCTCAAAGCATCCAGAGAGAACGTGGAATACAATTCAACAATGTCTACAGCCGTATCAAGCAAGGTTAGGGAGAAAGGCAACAGATTTGAATAGAATTATTGATGAAATAGGTTCACGTCTCCCAGTAGACGAGTTTAATAATAGACCCCTAACAGGCTTGTATCTATTAGGTTATTATAGTCAGCGGCATGAGCTTTATCAGAAAAAGGATAAAGATGAAGATGTTATTGCAGAGCCAATCAACGAATAGGGAGAGATAAAATATGACGATTTTGGATTATAAAATTGATTTTGCTGTTGTACTATCCGTATCGAAAGCTAACCCCAATGGTGATCCACTTAACGGCAACCGTCCTCGTCAAAATTATGATGGGTTTGGTGAGATATCCGACGTTGCATTGAAGAGAAAGATTCGTAATCGCCTGCAAGATATGGGAGAATCCATTTTTGTACAATCAAATGACAGAAAAAATGATACGTTTGGTAGTTTGAGAGAGCGTGCCGATTCCAATGTTGAGCTAGGTAAAATATTGAAGTCCAAAACAGGATCTAGCGATGAGTTTGCTCAGATAGCTTGTCTAGAGTGGATTGATGTTCGGAGCTTTGGACAAGTGTTTGCATTCAAATCAGATAAAGCAGGCTCAGGTGTCTCCGTGGGCGTCAGAGGCCCAGTATCTATTCATACAGCAACAAGCCTTGATCCCATTGATATTACAAGCATACAAATCACAAAAAGTGTAAATTCCGAACCTGGTAATTCGAAAGGATCTGATACGATGGGTATGAAGCACCGTGTAGATTCAGGAGTTTACCTTTTCAAGGGTAGCATTAATACACAATTGGCGGAGAAAACTCAATTTACGAAAGAGGATGCACAAAAATTTAAGCAAGCACTTATTACATTATTCGAAAATGACTTATCTTCAGCTAGACCAGAAGGAAGTATGGAAGTTCATAAAGTTTTTTGGTGGGAGCATACATCTAAGTTAGGACAATACTCGTCAGCGAAAGTACATCGTTCATTGCTGGTAGAGAAACTTGTAGCTGAGCCAAAAGAATTTACAGATTACAGATTTGATGTGCAGTCATTGGAAGGTCTGAAAGTCGAAATTATTGATGGCCTATAACGAAGATGACTATCTTATGTTATCTGGAATACAACATTTTCAATTTTGTAAACGTCAATGGGCATTGATTCACATTGAACAACAATGGGAAGAAAATGTAAAGACGATTGAAGGGCAACATCTGCATAGGAATGCTGATAAGCCGTTTACAAGAGAAAAACGAGGAGACAAGCTCGTCGTTCGCGGAATGCCTGTTAAGTCAAATAAACTTGGCATTTCAGGCATTTGCGATGTTGTGGAGTTTAAAAGAAGTGATCACGGTGTAGAAGTATTTGGAGCCGAAGGGAAGTATGTCGCTTACCCGGTTGAATATAAACGTGGCAAACCAAAAACAAATGACGAAGATATTTTACAATTGGCTGCACAAGCAATTTGTTTGGAAGAGATGCTGTTATGTGAAATAGAAGTAGCCTATATGTTCTACAATGAAATAAAACATAGAGTTGAAGTCCCCATCACTTTGGAAATAAAGCATAAGGTCCAGCGAATCTTCTCAGAGATGCAGGATTACTACAGACGCAGACATACACCGAAAGTGAAAACAGGTTCATTTTGTAAGAGTTGTTCCCTTCATAACATATGTTTACCAGAATTGATGACTAAACGAACCGTGAAAAGTTATGTTGAAGGGAAAATTATGGAATGAAAAAACTACTGAATACGTTGTATGTTACGCAACCAGATGTGTATATGTCACTTGACGGTGATAATATTTTATTGCTGAAAGAACAAGAGAAGTTAGGAAGAATACCTCTTCATAACATTGAATCAATTATCGCTTTCGGCTACACCGGAGCAAGCCCGGCGTTAATGGGCTATTGTGCAGAACGCAATATCGATATCGTTTTTATGACGATGAGTGGGCGTTTTCTAGCAAGAGTAATAGGACAGAGCAAAGGTAATGTTATTTTGAGAAAGAAGCAATATTTGGTGTCAGAAGATGAAGTGATATCAGCAAAAATAGCTCGTAATTTCATTGTCGGTAAAATATATAACCACAAATGGATGCTTGAAAGAATGACAAGAGACTATCCCTTACGAATTGATGTTGCTCAGTTTAAAGCTGCTTCGCAGCAGTTATCTTCTATTATTATTGATGTTAGGGATTGTGAAGATTTAGAGAGATTGCGAGGTTTGGAAGGTCAAGCTGCTGTTTCTTATAATAGATTGTTTAATCATATGATCTTGCAACAAAAAGAAGATTTTTATTTTCATAATCGAAATCGAAGGCCGCCACTTGATAATGTGAATGCAATGTTATCCTTTGCTTATACATTGTTATCTAAAGATATGGCTGCTGCTTTGGAAGCTGTTGGATTAGATGCATATGTTGGATTTTTGCACCGAGATCGCCCAGGGCGGGAGTCTTTGGCACTCGATGTAATGGAAGAATTGCGAGGGGTTTTTGCAGACAAATTTGTATTATCATTAATCAATAAGAAAATTTTGAACAGTGAAGATTTTTTCAAGAAAGAAAACGGCGCGGTTATTATGAAGGATGATGGTAGGAAGACGTTTTTAAAGGCATGGCAAGAAAAGAAGCAAGAGAAGATCACACATCCCTATTTAGGGGAGAAGATTTCTTGGGGACTTGTGCCTCATGTGCAGGCTTTACTATTAGCTAGGTACCTGCGTGATGATCTGGATGAGTATCCGCCTTTTCTGTGGAAGTAGGTGTTTAAGTTGTTGGTGTTAATAACGTATGATGTAAGCACCATCAGCAGTGATGGTCAGAGAAGGCTGCGACAGGTATCTAAAACATGCCAAAGTTACGGTCAGAGGGTTCAAAATTCTGTATTTGAATGTATAGTAGATGCAGCTCAATTTACAGAATTAAAATTAAAACTACTCGATATTATCGATAAGGATCAGGATAGTCTTAGATTCTATCAACTAGGAAACAACTATAAGAATAAGGTGGAGCATGTGGGTGTAAAAGAAGCATTGGACTTGGAAGGGCCACTTATATTCTAGTGCGAAAGTCTGGTGCGAATGTATAGCTCACATGAAATCCCGGGGACATTCGCACCGGATTTAATATTTGAAAAGGTCATAAAAAGGTCGGAATGTATACAAAATCATATTTATTAACTGGTTTTCATGCGATTTCCCTTAAATATAGGGTTCTTTTTGTGTAATTTAAGCTAAAATCGCTGTCGCACCTCGTGTAGGTGCGTGGATTGAAATATGTACTGATCATCCATGCAATTATCGTAAGAGGTCGCACCTCGTGTAGGTGCGTGGATTGAAATCCTTTATCCCACTCCACAAATCGTTCTCTTACTAGTCGCACCTCGTGTAGGTGCGTGGATTGAAATTTTAACAGTGAAGATATTGCGATGCAACATTTCTGTCGCACCTCGTGTAGGTGCGTGGATTGAAATTATTAATAAACCATTAATAGTTGCAAAATCCTCGTCGCACCTCGTGTAGGTGCGTGGATTGAAATTTTGGCTTTGGATTGCAGCTTTAATTGTGCAGCGTGTCGCACCTCGTGTAGGTGCGTGGATTGAAATAGATTATACATTAATAGATTTGCAACAAGCTTGGTCGCACCTCGTGTAGGTGCGTGGATTGAAATTCACGCTGTAATTCCACTCTTTTAAGTTCTGCCTGGTCGCACCTCGTGTAGGTGCGTGGATTGAAATCAACCCCTTGAATACATGCCTTGTTGATGCGACGTCGCACCTCGTGTAGGTGCGTGGATTGAAATAGCGAGAAGAACTTGAGCTACAAAAAAAAATGGAGGTCGCACCTCGTGTAGGTGCGTGGATTGAAATTAATAAAAGTACAACAACCAATTAGTCTTACATCCGTCGCACCTCGTGTAGGTGCGTGGATTGAAATTATCATTAATATATTGTTCAATCTCATGAACTGGTCGCACCTCGTGTAGGTGCGTGGATTGAAATTTAAGAACCAGCTTCAAGCTAGCTTATCGCTAGGTCGCACCTCGTGTAGGTGCGTGGATTGAAATAAACAAGAGAGAACTATTCATTGAGACCTATATGTCGCACCTCGTGTAGGTGCGTGGATTGAAATCACCTGTTTTGAGAACATGGCTATTAAGATCCGCGTCGCACCTCGTGTAGGTGCGTGGATTGAAATTGGATTTCATCAAACAAGCATATTTGATATATCCCGTCGCACCTCGTGTAGGTGCGTGGATTGAAATACCTTATCCCGACCAGGATAAATATCTGGACTTCGTCGCACCTCGTGTAGGTGCGTGGATTGAAATTGGAGAAGTCGCCATTTTCGATGAACGAGACATGTCGCACCTCGTGTAGGTGCGTGGATTGAAATAAGAGCATCCAACCAGCGCTCAGATTGAACTGTGTCGCACCTCGTGTAGGTGCGTGGATTGAAATAGTGAAGGAGGAAACAGAACAATGATTAAACTAAGTCGCACCTCGTGTAGGTGCGTGGATTGAAATTTGCCATCAGCTCACCCAATTCAAAGCGCCACGAGTCGCACCTCGTGTAGGTGCGTGGATTGAAATGAACAGACGGATGGAACGGACAACCCGCGATTGTGTCGCACCTCGTGTAGGTGCGTGGATTGAAATAGAGATTATCCGGAGAGAGCTACCGTGGAGAGGGTCGCACCTCGTGTAGGTGCGTGGATTGAAATATCTGTCTGCATTTTAGCCATCCGTGCTGCTTGCGTCGCACCTCGTGTAGGTGCGTGGATTGAAATACTTCACACATTCACGAAATAGATGAGGTTGTTGGTCGCACCTCGTGTAGGTGCGTGGATTGAAATGCTCAATCTCGCTTTCGTACAGTGATTTTATCCCGTCGCACCTCGTGTAGGTGCGTGGATTGAAATGTCAGTCATGTAGCCATAGTTGCCGCCGCCGCCAAGTCGCACCTCGTGTAGGTGCGTGGATTGAAATACCATGAGGCTCAAAAAGATACGTATAGCCAAAGTCGCACCTCGTGTAGGTGCGTGGATTGAAATTTTTAAAAAGGGTTTAGCGTAATAGAGCTTCCGGGTCGCACCTCGTGTAGGTGCGTGGATTGAAATTACCCATCGGGCTGAAGCTTAGACTAGCATCAAAGTCGCACCTCGTGTAGGTGCGTGGATTGAAATAATGATTGATTAAGAGCACCGTTCACAGCATCACGTCGCACCTCGTGTAGGTGCGTGGATTGAAATTTTTCCTGAACCTCTGTACCTCAGTAGCTAGGTCGTCGCACCTCGTGTAGGTGCGTGGATTGAAATATGGATGGTTTGGACTAGATGCCATATCGCCTAGTCGCACCTCGTGTAGGTGCGTGGATTGAAATTGCGAAGGGTGATGAAGGCTTGCTTCTCGTCCAGTCGCACCTCGTGTAGGTGCGTGGATTGAAATATTTTGCATCCACGGGGCGTTAAGTTTACAAGCGTCGCACCTCGTGTAGGTGCGTGGATTGAAATTGATGAAAGGCGCTCACTGGTTATGCGGTGAGCGGTCGCACCTCGTGTAGGTGCGTGGATTGAAATAAGATTAAGATGTCCCCATAAACACGGTTACCGAGGCTACGGTCGCACCTCGTGTAGGTGCGTGGATTGAAATATCTCTCGTTGCAATTGATCAATTGGAACCCCTTGTCGCACCTCGTGTAGGTGCGTGGATTGAAATCTCTGGAAATCTGGACGACTTCTCGAAAAAAACGTCGCACCTCGTGTAGGTGCGTGGATTGAAATAATGATCATCTCCCAAATGATGTATGAGTTAGTGGTCGCACCTCGTGTAGGTGCGTGGATTGAAATTCTGGGCACAGGCGAAGAAGATTGGTATGGATCGTCGCATCTCGTGTAGGTGCGTGGATTGAAATCAGAAGCTGAATTCTTGTGTGCGCTATTATAGAGTCGCACCTCATGTAGGTGCGTGGATCGAAATAAATGTCTTAGATCAGTTGAGCGACTCTAAATAGTCACACCCAGTATGGGATGTCGATGAAATAGCCAGTTTCGTCGAATGCAGTACCTGTTAACGGCGTTTCATCCTTTAAACATATGTGAAGTGGTAGGTTCTTTGTTGATTTTACAATACGAGACTCGCATAACCAGAATCTCAAAATAGCGTGTTTGTATAAAAGATTTGCCAAAGAATAGACATTGTATGTAAAGAACAAGGTGCTATAATTGGTTTTGAGCGAAATGAGAATGATAATCATTTTAATTAAATTGTTGTTTCGTTACATTACCATTTATATAGGAGTGGGCAGAACATGGTGGCATTCGCAAGAACGCGCAAAATATTGTGGAGTGGAATGGTTGGTTTACTTATTGCTGTTACGGTACTTACTGGTTGCGGTAATTCAGGGGAAAAGCAAACAGAAGGATCGACGAATAAAGGAAACGCAGTCAGCACTGAGACTACAGCAACGGCTGAGAATGCGGAAAAGAGTGAAACACGTGTGGTAAAAGACTTCTTCGGCGACGTGAAAATTCCAGCTAAGCCACAGCGAATAGCTGCTATTTATTTGGAAGATTATCTAGCTGCATTAGGAGTTGAGCCAATTGTACAGTGGTACCATCCGATGTGGGGTAAACAGGAATATTTGAAATTGAGCGTACCTCAATATGATATTACCGGAAGTATTGAATCACTGCTTGAGGCGAAGCCAGATCTTATTATTTCTGATGGATATGCAAGTCCTGAAATATATGAAAAATATTCTAAAGTTGCTCCTACTTATCGGCTGACAGACGAAGATGTCGGAGGAGGTGCCTCGGCAATTCTCCGTACAATAGGCGATCTAGTTGGAGAGTCGGAAAAGGCAGAGCAATTAATCAAGGATTACGATCAGAAGGTTGCCGATATGAAATCAAAACTACAAGCAAAGATCGGGACAGAATCCGTTGCTGTAATTCGTCTTAATATCGGAGAGAAAGATCTTAACATTTTGGGAATAAAAAATAAATTTGTTGGCTCTATTTTGTACAAGGAACTGGGATTGACCCCGCCTAAATTGGTCGCAGAGATGGAGAAGTTTATTGATACGATTTCTATGGAGGTAATACCGAACCTTGGAGCGGACCATATAATTGTTCTGACTTCGAATGGCTCATGGTCCTCACCTGAAAATAAAGAATCGATTGATAACTTACTTAACGATCCGCTTTGGAAAACTAATTCTGCTGTTAAAAACGGCAACGTATATTTTGTAGAACGTACCTACTGGCAGACGGGAGCTTTTACAGCTAATCAGCTCAAGATGGAAGACTTAGAAAAGCACTTGCTTCAATAATAATGTGATAATTAGTTATTCTATGAAATAGGAAAGAGAGCATTTCAGCAGCGATGTTGAAGTGCTCTTTTTTATGTTATATTGTATTTAAATGATAATAGTTCTCACAACTAGAAGGTGGGAGGTGAGCCTGTGGATGAAGTTACTGCAAAAAAAGTTGCTGCACCAAGTATGTTTTACCGAATGATCGGATTAGATTATAGGGGGAGTGGAGTTAATGAGCAGAAGGAAATTCCCGGAAATGGAGCCTATCGGCTGCTTGTATTTACTGAAGGCGAAGGGCGTCTTACTCTCAATGAATTTGGCTACCGGCTAGTACGTGGCAAATGCTTTATTACTACGCCTAATATGGAGATTGGTATCGAATCAGGGAATTTGGGACTTGTTTATTATGAAATACTCTTTGAAATCTTTTATAAAAATGATGTTGGTTTTACTTCTTCACAAGAACAACAGAGTCCGTCGTTTCCTTATGTAGGAGAGCTTGAGTGCTCTCCGTTTTTTCAGTTCTTGGAATGGGTCAAAGAACTCTATAGTGATTGTTCATCCGAAACAAATGATGAATTGACTTTATTTGATCAGCAATTGCGATTTCAGATGTTGCTTCGTCATATTTTTAAGCAAAATAGTTCAGCTTCTATTATTCAGGGCAGTCGACAAGCAGTGGAAACTACGATCGAGCTGTTACACCAGGATTATGACGATGTCTGGACGGTGGACCGAATGGCTGCGATGGCCAATGTTGGACGTGGACAATATACTCGATTGTTTAAAGAGATGACAGGTCAGGTTCCGTTAACGTATTTGTCCGATATTCGAATGGACAAGGCTAAGCAATTACTGCAAGCGACCGATGATCGTTTATTTGATGTTGCCCAGAGCGTAGGTTTCGGCAATGAATTTTATTTTAACAGGCGTTTTAAGCAGACGGTAGGTCTGTCACCGGGGCAATATCGACGTCATTATCGAGAAGATATTCGCGTATTTGCTCCTTTTTTGGAGGACTTTATGTTGGCACTCGGCATTACACCTCTCTTGCAATGCTCCTTAGTAGGGTGGGGCACGCCATCCTACTTGGGTCTCAATCATATACCTACAGTTGAGTTATCCGATAAATATTCGGTCACACTTCCGTGCAAGCCAGATTTTATTATGGTAGATTGCGGTTTTTCTGAAAAATGGGGATTTGAAACCCCAGAAAAAGAGGTTCCTCTTTATCATATATCCAGTCAAGGAGAGGATTGGAGGCAATCCTTACAAACAGTAGCAGATTTGCTAGGTAGGGGCAAACATGCCAAGGTTGATCAAGTTATTTCCGAATATGAACGGAAAGCAGATTCGGCTCGCAAGGCACTCCGCCAGTACCGCGATCATAACGTTGCTTTTCTACGGGTAAGTGAAAATGAAATTCAGTTGTATGCCGGTCCCGATAAGGGTTATACGGGTCCAATTCTTTACCGTGATCTTGAACTAACGCCACATCCTCTCGTAAAGCAATTAACAAGTCATGCTCGGAAAGTAGCATTGACGCCAGAGTTACTTGCGCAATTGGATGCGGATCTGTTGTTCGTTACCTATGAAATTTTGGAGATAAATAAGAAGAAACGATATGCCAACTATCTTTTGAAGTCACTCCCAGCAGTTCGTCATAGACGAATCATTGAGGTTGATTTCCTTAACTGGATGAGTTACGGGATACTCTCCCACAGGAAAAAGATAGATGATGTGATGCGTGCTCTTGTATAAGAAGCGTCGTAGATTCTATTGTGCTTAACTCGCCAATGGGAATATCGATAGCCGTAATCGACTGGGAAGAAGAGGTATTCACATATCGAGGAACAATTAACTATGGAGGATTAGATAAAATAGTCGTTCTGCAACGAATTGAACATTACTTTAAGCAGAAGAGGGGGAGCACATGAGTCCCCCTCTCTCCGCCTAAATATTTTTATATTTCTAGATATACAGAAATATAAACGAAAAAAATTACTCCAACAAATAAGGGGCATATTTGGCCGCAACTTCACGGTTGACGCTGTAGTAGATGTAGGTGCCGTCCTTGCGCAGGTTCAGTAATCCACATTCCGTTAACTGCTTCAAGTGATGAGAAAGTGTCGATCCAGCGACAGTTGCCAGCTTGTTCCCAATAGTTGAGCAACATAAATTTTTCTCCTCGATTAGCAGAAGAGCAATTTTTAGCCGGGTAGGTTCGCCAAGTGCTTTATATACTTTGATCGCTTGCAGCATTTCCAGATTTTCTTCTACCATTCGTTTTCCCTCACTGTTTTCTTCGTTTTTTATTTCTATGTATATCGAAATAAAGAGTACCATATCCACTGGCGATAGTAAATAGTTCTGGATAAAATTAGGGGGCGGAGCAGCTAGTTAAGATCCCACTTTCTGCTCCGCCCATTCCTTCGTATACCAACTGGCTTGTTTGCGGAACATGGCTGCATATTCCCCGTTTAAGTGCATTAATGTATCGTGGTCCCCATTTTCAACTAACTGACCATGTTTAAGAACGATGATTCGATCTGCGAACCGACAGCTTCCTAGTCGATGCGTAATAAAGACGGCAGTTTTGTCATTCGTTAAGCTCATAAGGTTTTCAAAGATAGCAGATTCGGTCATAGGATCAAGAGATGCGGTTGGCTCGTCTAATACGATCATTTCAAAATTTCGGTAGAATGCTCGGTTAAGGGCAATACGCTGCCATTGGCCATAAGAAAGCTCATGTCCACCGTCAAAATGAACGCCCAGTACGGTGTCCCACTCTTGTGGCAACTTATTAATGAAGGAAATAGTATTTGCTTGTATGCTAGAGGACTGTAGTCTACTGCGATTATTCAGCTCAGACACCTGTCCGAGGCCGATATTCTCCCAGACAGGGAAGGGATACTGAACAAAATCTTGAAAGATGGCACTTACATTGCTTCGTAGGTTGTCTGCCTTTAGCTGCGAATAAGGTATGCCATCGACTGCAATATCGCCGCTGCTAGGTTTGTATAGTCCAAGAAGAACTTTCGCCAACGTACTTTTTCCAGCTCCGTTATCGCCTACAATGGCAATTTTCTCACCGGCATGGATCGTGAACGTTATCCCATCGAGCGCTGGCCTAGATGCACCATCGTATTGGAAGGATACATTGTTAATGGCAATGCCATGTTGTATGGGGGCGGGAAAGTCCATTTCCCCCTTGAGGTTATTTTCTTCAGGAAGATGAACAAAATCTATAATCTCATTCGTATGCAGCAAGTCTTGATGGATTCTTGAATAGCTTTGAGCTAAGCTTTGAACGAGCGCTTGGGTGCTGAACAACGCTTGTGCTAGAGCGACGTATCCTCCAATTTCCAAACCGCCATTCACCCCAGTATGCAGAGAAAAAAGTAACATGCCGCTTAGAAGTGTCAGCGTGAATATCTGTACGCCATACGTAATACTGATCGTTTTTCTTTCCAATGAGAGAACACGCTTCGCATTTCTCCAAGCGATTGTCTTCCACTTATTTATTAGATAGGGGGCCGTTTCAAACACACGAATTTCCTTAGCAGCTTCGCGACTTTTCAGCAGATTGCTAATGTAGGATGACATCCGCTCATCCGGCGTTTGATGTACGATGAGTTTAAACTTGGATTTACTTTCATACAAATAGGACCATAACATTGGAATAACGAGTAGAAGCATGCCGAGAGAAAGAAGCCAGTGGAATTGATATAACACGATCATAAATCCAATGACTGTAATAAAGCCTTGGAGCATCATTAAACAGGTGAAAATGATTCCGATCCCTTGCAGCTGTAAGCCTAATGCGGTTCGTTGCAGTTGATCATAACTAGAGTGATTATCAAAGTACGTTAAGGACAATCGATTTACTTTCGCCGACATCAATTCATCGAAATAAAGCGTTGCACGTTGATTAAAGTATTGCTGCGCATAATTAAACACACTGGTTAGAAGAGCGGCAATCAGAAGCAATGCAAGCTGTAGCCAAACGAGCCGTTCAAGCGATTGGAAATCGTCTCCATTGTTCCCTTGGAACAAAAAAGCAGCTTCATTTACCAATTTACTTGTAAGTTTTATCTGTGCGATCGGAATAAATGCCTGTGCTAGTGTTACGCATATGAGAATAACTAGAGTTAAGCCCGAGATCCTCCACAATATAGGAAGCAAGAAACCGAATGTACGAAACTTGCTGTAAGATCGATTCATTATGACACTGCTTTGGAAATATAGAGAGGGTAATGCGATAACGTTTCACCATCAACATCTGTCATCACAAAATGAAATAATCCTTCTTCATGGACAACAAAACGTGGCTGAAAGGCCATATCCATCCCCGAAGGAACATGGCTTTGTCGTTTGTTGATAAGACCATCGCATTTTTTCTGCCATACAATTTCTTTATTAGAATCATAAACCTTAATAAATACGACCCCTTCACTCGTCCCCAAAAATAATACTTTAGCCCATAAATAAAAAAGAGTCACCGAAGGAAACGTACGAATGTGAACTTCATTGCGAACATTTTGGATACAATGTGCCCTCGCTTCATAATTGTCTACGACTTTATCAGCTATAATGAGTTGTCCGCTTACTGTTGCGTGCATAATTCAGCCTCCTCTTTGGGATGGAATATCATCATTTTCCGTTCTACAAACATCTCTACCTCCGTGTACCGATTGAGCGCTATCCCATTCCACTGATAGGCTATCGATTCTTCATTCAGCAACATCAGCCATTTGGAATCGTGGCATTCGGCTTTGTTACGTACACTGCGGCAACTGCTCCAAGCTCGTTGTTTCAGAAGAATAATAAATGCTGGCGCATCCAAAAAAACAATGACATCCTGAAATGCCCTATGTTTCGTCGAAAGTAATTCATCTAGTTTTTTAAATGATGGATGTGCGTAATGAACGCTAAGAATAGTAATGTTTGGTGCAGCTGACCAAGCTTCCTCCGCCGAAGCGGCACTTGCTATTTGCCATTCTATCGCATTTATTTTACGTTTCATTCGGATTAACGGCAGTGATCCGAGAGCCAACACGGATAATGATCCGATAAGTAACCATATGATCATCATGCGTTCACCTTGAGGGTTGTGTGTCGATTACGTGTTTGGTAATAATCGATTAAGATCATTGAACCACAAATAGCTATGATACTGACGATAAGCTGCATGAAGACCATGTACGTAGAAAGAGCGTACGTCGGAACGATACATTTGCCTGCACAAAGTGCGATAAAGATCGTGTTTCGGCTGAGTGGATAGCGATTAAGGAAGCTTATAGAGCCAAAGCAGGAACAAGTACTGCTGTTCTCCCGGTCAAGGCGACGTTTCCGCAGCAATAGTAAATTGAACATAAGCAGCAAAACAATCGCAGCCATTTCTTTATAATAAAGGGCTAAACCAGATGCGAATGCTATAAATAGCATAAACTCAGAGATGAGCAACACTATTGCTGCTGGACGAATCCACTCTAATCGTATGATGCGATAGGAGTGTATCGAAAGCTCTAAATCTCTGAACATGCTTGCTTTAGAATAAAAAGCTGCGAAAAAGAGTGCCGCTATTAGTAAGTCCACCACAAACACAGCACTCGAAAGCATGCTATCCGCCTCCTTGTTCGATACCAAGTTGTCTATATAGATCAGTAATATCTTGAATCGTAAAGCGTTGCTTCATCAGACCATGTTCGAGAATAATTGCAGCTGGTGTTGCCTCCAATTGGAATTGTGCTTTATAACTTTTCTCCGCCATTGTTAAGACAGGGAATGGATAGTCGTAGTAATGGACAAGCTCCATGTTATCTTCCTGCGGTCCGCTGCTGACGAGCAGAAGAAGGCCGGTATATGTTTGGCTAAATAAGAGAAGCTTTGGAAGTAAATCAATGCAGCTGCTACAGGTCAAAGAAATGAATAGAATGGTGGCCGATGGGGTATTTGCTAGTCTTTCATCTAACGAAAGGTCAGGGAAGCGTTGTCCCAGAACGAGGGAATCAGATGTCACTTCTTCTTCACTAGATATGTAGGGTGCTTGGAATTGATCACTCTCCAAAGTGTCGCTCTTAAACAAATCGCGAAAGCTAAGCTTGCTCACTGTGATTCCCCCTTAAGTGAAGACACTGGTTGCTGATTCAAAAACTTTTTGAATGGGAACAGAAGTTTTTCCAAATAGTCGAGACTGCCTGCATGTTCAATAGTTATGATCTGTCCATCTGCATTTAACCCGTACGCCCACGGATAGCCGCGGGTTTTTAACTCGCCGAACAACACATCATCAGATGCATGGTAAATTTTGGCAGTGTGATGAAAGACTTGTTTCGCCTTTTCGAACGTATCTTCTTCTGTATCCAAGAAAATATGCATATTAGCGGTTGGATATTGCTGCACAAAAGTATTTAGAGCCTCCATGGCAGGAAGACAGGCTGCACAGGTGGTGCTTATGGTTGCGAGCAGAAGATGGTCCGTAATGAGATCATAGAGGTGTAAAGACTCATAGTGAGGGATAGCGATATTGGACATATAGTCACCAATTTGTAAGCCCTCTTCTACTTTTAAAAATGATGGGATCGTTTTTTCTATTGGATTCATTGTGTTCATTCTCCTTTCTAAGCAGTTGAATAGTAGAAAGAGAATCTCCCATTTCAAATGAGAGATTCTCTCTATAAAGAGATTACCAGCAATCACAAGGTCCATTAACTGTACAACCTTCAGAACGGCATAAGAAATATCTTCTTCTGTTTATACCAGCGCAATATTCAGTACAATAAGTCACCCAATCACCTGCAGTACATCTGTTAGGACATGCCATTATTATTCACCTCCTCTCGTGTGGTAGGTAAAAAAATAGAATCTATCGGAATAAATATCATTTGTTGAAGATAATATAGAGGATAAATTTATTCGTGTAAACGCTTTCACTAAAACTGTGTATAATAATGGTTATTTCGACAAGGTTTTATTGGTTTTTTGAGTATTATGCGACAAAATAATCGTTATTTTTTCGGAATGTGCTTCATATGGGTAGGACAAGTGGAGTGAAATGTTGAATTTATGTTACAGGGGGAGATAAACAATGATTAAAAAGTGGTTAAAGTATTTATGCTGGATCGTAGCGGTTCCAGTAGCATTACTCATTATTTTTCTAATTTATGTTACAGCGGTAGACTACAAACCTCCCGGGCAGGTTGAGCTTAACGCTATTAACAATATGAGTGGAAAAGTGAAGCAAGGCGAGCCGTTTACAGTTACAACGTTCAATATTGGTTATGCAGGGCTGGACGAGGGGCAAGATTTCTTCATGGATGGCGGTGAAATGTCACGTTCAAGCAGCAAGGAGCAAACCGAACATAATTTAGCTGCTATTGCTTCTGTATTAGAAGAAACTGCTTCAGATATGTATGTTTTGCAAGAGGTTGATAGGGAAGCTTCTCGCAGCTATCATATTGATGAAGTTAGTGAGCTTGGCAAAGCTCTGCCTCAATACAGCTCAATATTCGCAACCAACTACAAAGTGCCTTGGGTACCGGTTCCAGTGCTGCGACCGATGGGGAAAGTACACAGTGGATTGTTAACGATGTCAACATTTGAAAGTACGTCTCATATTCGATATGATCTTCCCGGTAAGGAAAGCTGGCCAGTTCAACAAATGGAGCTGGATCGCTCCTTTATTGAGAGCAGATATCCTGTAGATAATGGCAAGGAGCTTGTCCTTATTAATCTTCATCCATCCGCGTTTGATAAGGGCGGAGAAATTCGTAAGCAGCAGTTGAGCTTCTTAAACAGTTACATTCAAGAAGAAATGAAGAAGGACAATTATATGATCATTGGTGGAGATTGGAATCATGCA
The DNA here is from genome assembly GCF_022180385.2 of Paenibacillus sp. L3-i20. Taxonomy (GTDB): domain Bacteria; phylum Bacillota; class Bacilli; order Paenibacillales; family Paenibacillaceae; genus Pristimantibacillus. Next base: position 948,695 of record NZ_BQME02000001.1, on the reverse strand, counting down.
TTGCCTGGAACAAAGCGGGATCAATTTGAAACGGAGCAACAATGGCCGGAATGGCTTCAGCCTTTCCCAGAGACATTTGCACCAGAAGGATTCCAATGGGCAATCGATCCGAGCACACCAACTGTGAGGACGCTTGATATTCCCTATAAGGAAGGTGTTAACTTTCTTGCTGTCATTGACGGATTTTTTGTATCGCCAAATATCGAGATTGAGCGTGTATACGGGCATGATTTGAAGTTTAAGCACAGCGATCATAATCCGGTTACCGGAAGCTTTATTTTAAAGTAGGTTTAGGGAGGAAGACTACGCCATGGAGCACAACCATGATGAGCGAAGCAGCCAACATTCAGATAAAACAAAAACGAACTTGATGAATCGTTTAAATCGAATAGAAGGACAGGTACGTGGGATCAAAGGACTGATCGAAAAAGACGCCTATTGCGACGATGTGCTTAATCAAATTGCTTCGGTTCATGCTGCTTTAAACGGTGTGGGGAAGCTTTTGCTAGAGGAACATTTGAAGAGCTGTGTCGCTCAGAAGATACATGAAGGCGATACGGACATTATTAATGAATTACTTATTACGGTGAAGAAGATGATGAAATAGTGATGTTTTTTATGTAGAGGGTGAACCAGTAGGATCATTGGAAATGATCTTACTGGTTTTTTCGTATTTAATGGATAAACGCTATCACGCTTCTGCCCTATTTAAACCACCCTTTGCGTTTAAACCAAAACAGCAAGGATGTGCCAACTATGAGCATGATCGTTAATACGCCAAAGTATCCTAGTCGCCATTTGAGCTCAGGTATATTTTCGAAGTTCATCCCATAGATACTCGCAATAAATGTAAGTGGTATAAAAATAGATGTCATTACCGTCAGCGTCTTCATAATTCCATTCATTCTGTTGGAATTGATGGACAAATAATTGTCGCGCAGATCTGCTGTCATCTCTCTATTGGATTCGACCATATCAGAAAGCTTAAGCAAATGATCGTGGATATCTGTAAAATACAAACGGAGTTCATCTAATCCGTCAATTCGATCTGAATTAACAACTCGATACAACAAATCTCTCATAGGTAATATAGTCCGCCGCAATTTTAATAGCTTAGAGCGAATCTCAAAGATATCATCCATTAGCTCTCGAATGGACTCGGAGCTCACATTGACTTCAATTTCGTTTAAATCTTCTTCGATCTGGTACACACCAGGGAAATATTGATCCACTAATTTATCCATCACCAAGTAAGCAGCGTACAAATGGCCTTTGTCTACGCCTTTATTTTGCTTTGCAATTTTGCACCAAGCATCTTCAATCTCTCTTGAATATTGAAGGTGAAAGGTTACGACATAGTTGGAACCTAGAAATAAGTCAATTTCTTCAGCGGCAAGTGTCTTCGGATTAATGGCATGCATAACAAAAAAATGCATATTCTCATAATGATCCATCTTGGGACGCTGTAGTAAATGGTAGCAATCTTCAACTGCAAGCGGGTGGAAGCGGAAATGGTTTTCTAATAGAGTAGCTTCTGCTTCAGTAGGTATGTCGAAATCGACCCAATACCATTTGATATTGGCATCAGAAAGTTTATCTAGTGGTATATCTCTTATAATTTCGAGATCATTAGTGATCGCTAAAGAACGTATCATCAGAATCTCCCCTTTTTGGTTCTACTTGATTAAGGCTTTAAGAAATTGTAGCACAAGCTCTCGATTGGAATATACTAATCTATCGAGATCTCTCTCAACAAATAGGATATTTTATCTATTCAGGCCTTGAATAATGGGACTAACTATTCAGCTGAAAAAGTTGTGAAGTCGGGTAATTTCCCCAATTCTGTGAAATTGTTAATCCTTTTTGTACCAAAACCTGTGTTATACTGTGCGGAGGCAAAAACCGACTTTTCGAAAGATCGTCATACCATATAACTTGAGAAATTCGAGGAGGTATTTATGGTTAGAGAAAATGGAAAAATAGGCAAACGAATGCTTCTTATAACGTGGACATTGCTCTTACTTTGCATAGGGCCACTATCGGTCGTTGCGGCACAGGATAACAAAACAGTCGTTGCGAATGGTGTTTCAATTAAGCAGGATGGCGAGAAAATAAAGATTAAAGATCCAATCAGGAAACAAGGTGAACGGATCTATTTGCCAGTTGCAAGCATTGCGGGGGCATTGGATGCGAAGAGCAAATGGGATAGTGACAATGAGGAATTAACGATAAATACGGTGCAAGGTGATAAAATCGTTCTTGGAAATGGGGTTCCCGTCCTTTATTTCAACGAGGGACGTTATATTATGGACGAGGTACCATTCCTAGTCGATGGCAAGATGTATATGCCGCTTCGTCTGATGGCAGAGCTGCTGCATGCAACAGTGAAATGGAATGATGCAGACAATACAGCCGAGCTAACGACAGTGAAGCCGGCGGTTGTAGTAGCGGATTACGGACTGGCTGAAATCAGCAAGCAGTATGGCAGCAGCAAGTCGGAGTTGTTAAAGCGCAACGGCCTAGAGAGCCAAGATACGATCAAGGAGGGCACTAAGCTGCTCGTTGTTGTACCATCAATTTTTGCAAAAGAGGCTGAGCCTTTCACGGATAAGGATCTGAGTTTACTTGCAAAAATTACACAAGTTGAGTCTGGCAACGAATCATACGAGGGACAGCTTGGCGTCGCCAATGTCATTCTTAATAGGGTCAAGGATTCAAGATTTCCGAATTCCATCGAAGGTGTTATATATTCAGGGAAGCAGTTCCCGCCTGCGCATAACGGGATGCTCGACAAGAGCAAGCCGAATGCAAGTGTGCTTCGTGCTGCTAAGGATGCGTTAAACGGTAAAAACAATGTAGGCGGTGCCGTCTATTTCTTTAACCCAAAGGTGTCCAAAGGATCATTCTGGTCTGACCTTGATGTGATTGTTACGATCGGCCATCATAGCTTCGCAAAGTAGGTAAGTTAGCTAAAGAGCACAATTATAGCGAATAAATAGAAATTAAAAACCTTTAACACCCTTGAAAGTTTCACCTTATTGGTGATCCGATCAAGGGTGTTTTTCTCGTTAACTCAGCTTTTTCCCACCTTTTACCTTCCTCCATAGAAATGTAAACTCCTTTACAAGACCTTTATTCGAGCTTGATTTGACGTTAACAATTGAAGCCTACAATTGGCGTACGCAAACAAAACAAATGTTAATTTTGAATGGAGGTTACGCATCATGTCAGCCATCACACTGCATTCATTGTCAAAACAATATACGAAAGACAAAAGAACATTAGACAATATTAGTCTTGATATTAAAGATAAAGAGTTTCTCGTATTGCTCGGTCCATCCGGGTGCGGCAAGTCTACCTTGCTTAGAATGATCGCAGGCATCGAGGACATTACACATGGTGAGGTAAAGATCGGCAATGTATGTGTGAATGATGTTGAACCTAAAGATCGTGGGGTAGCGATGGTGTTCCAAAACTACGCTCTTTACCCACATATGACCGTATACGAAAATATGGAATACGGTTTGAAGATCAAAAAAGTGAAGAAACCCGAAAGAGAAGAACGAATTCAAGCAGCTGCGGACATTTTGCAAATTACTCATTTGTTGAAACGTCTTCCTAGTCAATTATCAGGCGGGCAGAAGCAGCGGGTTGCTATTGGCAGAGCTATCGTGAAAGAACCAAAAGTATTCCTAATGGACGAACCGTTATCCAATCTGGATGCGAAGCTCCGAAATGAGATGAGAATCGAAATAAAAAAGCTGCATGAGCGTTTAGACTCTACCTTTATTTATGTGACTCATGATCAAGTGGAAGCTGTTACGTTAGGTGATCGCATTGCGATTATGGCTGACGGAAAGTTTAAGCAGATTGGTACTCCGATGGAAATTATTGAATGCCCTGCGGACATGTTTGTAGCCAACTTTATAAGCTCGCCGCCAATCAATTATGTTGAAGCTGAGCTGGTTGAACGATATGGACAAATTTATGCGGACTTAGATGGAATGTTAGTGGAGACAAACCTTCCACTAGATACGATAAAAAATCATCCGAGCGTGATCGCAGGTATACGACCTGAGCATTGTTTCATTACAGAGGAGACGAACAACACATTCGCAATGAAGATTTCTTTTACTGAAATTATCGGGACGGATGTACTGCTTCATCTAACGTATAAGAACGCTACTTTTCTTGTGAAAAAGAGTTTTGACGGCATGTATGCAAAAGGTGAAACGGTCAATGTAGGTATAATGGCGAGTCATCTTCTTGTTTTCGATAAGAACACAGAAATGAATGTAAGGAGCATCCGATGAATGTACTCATATCGGTAGATGGCCCAAGCTATACAACCTTTGAGCGCTATGCGGGAAGTTTTATCGAAAACGGCTTCTCCTCTTGCAAAAAGTTAATTACAACGTTCCCGTCGGTTACTTTTACCGCACATGCAACAGCTATAACTGGCAACCACGGCAATAAGCATCTTGTGTATGACAATGTCTTATTGCGTGGGAGCACGATGGAGCAAGTGCCGCTCTACGGCGACCATGAACTCATTTGCAACGATGAGCTACACAAGCAAACGTTATTCCATTCTTTAGCTGCGAGTTCACTTACAAGCTGCTGCATCCATTGGCCGCTAACATCGGGAAATCCATATATCAATCATTTGGTGACGGAGTCCAGCAGCAAGAAACGGATTCAGGCTAGAGACATTGATGCTGTGTACGAGGTTGATGGCATTGCTATTCGAGAAACGTTAGGAGCTATTCAGTCGAATGCTTATGACTTTGTCGCAACACGGTTCGTTGGTTACGATGCTTTGTCTCATCAACATGGAAAGGACTCGGTAGAGGCCATTCATTGTCTTGAGACGTTGCTTGATTATGTTAACGATATTCATCGTGCATTAGAGGAGAGCGGTACAGCATACAACCTGATCGTCTTTTCTGATCATGGGCAAAGCGATGTTCGAACGTTCTTTTATCCCAATAAAATATTGGCACAGAGCGTCTGGCAGCAGGAACTCCTGAACAATCAGATTCGATTCGTTGGTGATGGGAGCGGCTCAATGCTGTTCTACAGCTCGCTTGAACAAGAGCAGAACCAAAAGATTATGGATTACTTTAATGAGATGACAGAAGTCAGCCATTTCTATGCACTGGTTAAGCTGGAGGGTGAGCATAACTCTGAACTTCGACCAGCCGGCATTATGGACTTGAACGACACCGTATGCGGTGAAGATATATTTGCAACTGAGGAACCCAAATATGTGGGGCTAAAAAGTTTACACGGATATCACCCTCATATTGTGGATGAAATGAATGGCTTCATGATTTGGATTGGAGACGGATTGAAGCGGGGAGTGCAGTTGGAGCAGCAATCAATCGGGAGCATCGCACCTACGGTTGCGAAGTTGTTCGGCATCCATCATCCCTGCACCAGCACAGAAATTAAAGACATCATTAGGGAGCTTAAATAGATGATCAGGTTAAAGGGCAGAAGTGTGAAGGAAAACCTATGGTCGCTTGCGCTTCTATTGCCAGTATTGATTCCATTAGTTGTGTTTTGGATTTATCCGATGATCAAGACATTCCATATTAGCTTTACCGATTGGAACTATATTTCACCAACCTATGAATATGTGAAGCTAGACAATTATGGGGATTTGTTAGGCGATTCCTTCTTTCTGAAAGTACTTATTAATACGCTCGTGTTTACAATATTCACCGTTGTACCGCCTATCGTTATTGGGCTGCTAGTGGCAATTAGGCTAAGCAAAATAAAAGCGCTTCGTACATTGTTTGTAGCGACTATCTTCTCATCATGGTTAACGCCAACCGTTATTGTATCAATGGTTTGGGTCAGCATATTTGATAAAGATACGGGGATCGTGAATACGATCTTGCAAGCAATAGGTATACAGCCAGTGATGTGGTTGGGCGGCGAATCAACAGCGATGTTCGTTGTTATCCTTGTAACGGTGTGGAAGTACTTGGGTATCGCGATTTTATTGCTTACCTCAGCACTAGCTAAGTCAGATCCAGAAGTAGAAAAGGCAAATGCACTTGATGGAGGCAAGGGACTGCGGAAGCTAATGAAAATTACGTTGCCTGCAATCTCGCCAATTCTAATATTCCTGTTTATCCTGTTTACGCTAGATTCTCTGAAAGCCTATGACCAAATATACATTTTGACTCAGGGCGGTCCAGCAGGGGCAACATCGACGATCCTTTATTATTTCTATGTATTAGCTTTTCAGTGGTATGAGACAGGTTCAGCATCGGCGCTTGCCATTATGTTCCTCGTCATCTGCCTATTGATTAGTGCACTAAATTACTTCATATCGAAGTTATTTGTAAAGAAATGAGGTGATGAAGGTGAACTATGCGAATGTGAAAAAAGGTATCAACTATATCCTGTTAATCGCGCTCAGTGGACTTATGGTGTTTCCGTACTTATGGATGTTCATTATGTCCATTAAGCCTAAGGACGAGCTGTATAGCGGCAAGATATGGCCATCAACGTTTCATTTTGAAAATTATTTGCGAGTGTTTACAGAAACAAATATGCTGCAATATTTGTGGAACAGCATTTATGTCAGTGTAATTATTATCGTGTTGCAAATCGTATCCGCCATATTTGCAGCTTATGTATTTGCGGCGATACCGAAGAAGTGGGTGCAATTTATATTCGTAATCATTCTAGCAACGTATATGTTGCCAGCGGCGGTTACCTATATCCCTTCATTCATCTTGATATCCGATTGGGATTTGCTCGACACGCATATCGGGTATATCTTCAGCGAATCGATAAGCATCTTCGCCATCTTCTTCTTGCGGCAAACATTCGTTCAAGTGCCTAATGATGTGGTACAGGCAGCGAAGCTGGATGGAGCGGGACATTTAAGACTTATCTTTACGGTGTATATACCCTATTCAAAAAACGCGATTGCTTCCCTAATACTGATCACTTTTATTTACAGTTACAACAACTACATGTGGCCTTCCTTGTTAATTAAGTCCGAGGAAAACATGTTTGTAACAATCGGACTCCGAAGAATGTTTATGAGTCAAGCAGGCTATGGGATGGACTTTCCTCTAGCAATGGCAGCTTGTGCGGTATCGCTGCTGCCGATGTTTATTCTACTGGCTGTCTCTAATAAACGAATTATTCAATCGATGTCTAGTCTCTATGTAAACAAATAAGGTGGTGATGTCATCTAGACTATTCAAGGGATCAGCCATGGACTTTATTACAGGATAAGCTTTACAAATCATCCCTTCGAGAGGAAGTTTACGATGAAAAATCCGAGAAAAAGCATCAAAAATGCAATTTTGACTACTATGTGCCTTACATTGGTTTTGGTAGGGATAGTTGGCTGCTCAGGTCCTAATAATACTTCAACGAATAAGGTTGCGACGAACACAACAGGAGAGACAAAAGAGAAAACGAAGCTTGAGTTTTACTACGGACTTGGCGGCAAGCTTGGCGAAACGATGGACAAGCTGATTAAAGATTTCAACAGCAGTAATGAGAAGTATGAAGTTGTGCCTATCATTCAAGGCAATTATAGCGAAACGTTGCAGGCATTGCAGGCATCCCTTGCAGCAGGCAAACCACCCGCTCTAGCGATTAATGGCTACCCTGAATTTATGAAGCTGGCTAAAAATGATGTGTTGCTGCCGCTAGATGAGCAAATCAATCAACCAGAGTATAACAAGGACGATATTCTTCTTCTGGAGCAGGGCAAATACAATGAAGCAACAGTAGGCGTTCCGGCGTTTGTGTCCACTCAAATGATGTATTACAGAAAAGATATTTTCGAGAAACTTAACATTGATTACGACGCACTCGAAAGTTTCGAGCAATTAGCAGATGCAGCAAAGACGATTAAGGAAAAAGAAGGCATCAATGGCTGGTCCGTTATGTGGTACGCGGAGCATATGATCGATTATGCACGTTCAGCGGGCGGCGATATCGTCAGCGAAGACGGCAAGACGATTACGATAGATTCCGAAGAATGGATTTACGCATGGGATCTTATTCGCAAGTCGATTCATGAGGACAAAACGATGGAAACGGTGTACGGCGGCAATGGCTGGGAATGGTGGTACAAAACGATTGACAATGTGATGAATGGCAAGTCTGCCGGCTACACAGGTTCATCTGGTGATGGCGGCGACTTGGATTTCACGAAGGTAGCTACTGGCATGCAAAAAGGATTTAACGGCAGCAAACCAAGACCTGTAGCTGTATCTGTCATGTTTAACATGTTCAAAGATTCTCCAATCGAGCAGCAACAAGGTGCTTGGGAATTTGTGAAGTTCTTCTCAGAAGCACAGCAAACTGCTTATTGGGCTGTAGAGACAGGTTATATTCCGATTCGCAACAGTGCGGTAGAGACGGACATTTTCAAAAATCAACTGAAAGTAAATCCTTATCTGTCGGTACCTCTGGAGCAAGTTAAGGCTAATGGAATCGCACCTTATATCGATCCAACAGGCGGCAAAATTTATGCAGAAATCGAGCTGGCGAAGGACAAAGTACTCGTTCAGAACATGCCTGCGGCAAAAGCTTTGAAGGAAGCAAAAGAAAAGGCGCAAAAAGAGCTTGATGAAGTGTTGAACAAAAAATAATAACAACTAGGGAGAGATAACAGATGAAAAACGGAATTGAATTAGCGATATTTGACCTTGCAGGAACATTGGTAGAGGATAATAACGGGGTTAGGGACTGTCTATATCAAGCAGCAATCGATTTTGGATTAGAGGTTACTAGGGATGAAATCAGCACTCATATGGGTACCAACAAAATTCATCTCTATCAATATTTGATTGCTAGAACGAAGGGCAACATCATTGACTTCAAAAATTTCGAAATCGAAATCGATAACGAAACGCTAGAAGAGGCGATCAAGCTATACGATAAATATACCGAGTATATGATTGCTTATTATATGGAAAATTGCCGTGAAATCGAAGGCGCTACGGAGACGCTAAGATGGTGCAAAGACAATGGTATCAAAGTAGCAACTGGTACTGGTTTTCATAAAGATATTAATGCAGTCATTATGGACAAGCTCGGCTGGGTTAGAGATGGCCTAATTGATTATGCGGTAGATCTGGACATGGTTCCAGAAGGTAAAGGACGTCCGGCACCGTTTATGGTGTTCAAAGCAATGGAATATTTGAACGTACAAAACGTTAGGCACGTAATCAAAATTGGCGATACTCCTGCTGATATGCTCGAAGGCTACAATGCTGGCTGCAAAGCGATCATTGGTGTAACACAAGGTTCAACGCCAATTGAAGTATGGGGCAAATATTATCATACGCATGTCATCCACACAGTGAAGGACCTGCCTGAGCTTATTACTTCGGGCAAAATCGTATAATGGAGCAGCTTGAGAAATTAGCAAACATCGGTATTGTGTTGCCCAAGCTATTCCCATTCGAGCAGAGTAAGCCTGAGGAAATGATCTCAGGTCTGCTCACCATATTGGAAGATCCTTTCTTCACGGCAGTTGAGGTTTCATATATTGCTGATAAGGAAACAAGAGAGCTCGCTAAATCCTATATGGAGTATAGCGGTGTAGAAATATTGTTTAACGGTGGAGATGCTTTTCGTGAATTGAAAATTAATCTAAGTTCCTTGGACCCGGTCATTAGAAGTCAGTCCATTCAACAATGCTTCATGCTAATCGACCACTGTTATGAAATGAATGCCAAAGTGATGCATATCGTTACTGGCAAGTATGAAGGGGAAGAAACGAAGCAGCAAGGTATTATTGCGTTTATGGATTCGACTATGCAGCTTTGCAAGTATGCGAAGGAAAAGGCCAGTTCGTATGAGCTTTGTATTTCGTTGGAAATCGGGGATCGACATATGGATCGCCGCTACTTGCTCGGACCAACTCATGAGGCAGTTAATGTAGCCCAAATTATTAGGAGCGAATATAACAACTTTGGCCTGTTGCTTGATCAAAGCCATCTTCCTCTTATGGGAGAAGATCCGAATAAGTCGCTATGGCTTGCAAAAGACTATTTGACCCATATCCACATCGGTAATTGTTATATGAAGGATAGGGAAGCGAGTTACTTTGGCGACAAGCATATTCCATTCGGCATTAAAGATTCCGAAGTGGGTGTAGCGGAACTGACTAGCTTTATTCGAACGCTAGATGATATCGAGTTTTTCAAGAGGCCAAAGCCTACTCGGAAACCAGTCATCACCTTCGAGGTAGGTCGTCTTGGCTCTGAATCTCAAAAGCTAGTTATCGCCAATATTAAACGTACATTCTTTGAAGCTTGGGCACAGGCATAATAATCCGTCAGCAGGAGTTGGGAAGTAGATGAATGTTTTAATAACAGGTTATTTTAACGATACGTCCAAGAAAAGAGTGACAGGCGCTTTTCCAAAGGGCTGGACAATTACTATTGTGGAACCGCAGCATATCGAAGCATTCATTGGTGAAGCAGAAGTATTAATACCAGAGCATATCCAGGTAGATGGACCATTGTTGAATAAAGCGCATCGACTCAAATTTGTTCAAACAGGCGCGGGGTATGACAATGTTGATATCGAGGCTTGCACAGCTAGAGGCATATGGGTCAGCAATGCAGCCGGAGTTAATGCAAATGCGGTAGCGGAACATATTATCGCATTCGTTCTTAGCTACTATAAGAACATTCCATTTCTCGATGGGGCTTTGAAGAACGGGGCAGACGAAACAAAGCTGGATTATGTCGGAGGCGAGTTGTTTGGGAAGACGATCGGCACAATCGGCTTTGGTGCTATCGGCTCCAGAGTAGCTGAGCTGGCACGGGCGTTTAAGATGAATGTGCTTGCGTATGACACGAACAAAAACATCAAAAGCGACGATGTTGAGTTAGTTGATCTAGACACATTGCTAGCTAATTCCGATGTGATTGCGATTAACATCTTTTTGAACGAGTCTACTAGACATATGGTGGATAAAGCCTTTTTGGCGAAAATGAAAAAGAACGCGCTACTCGTGAACACCGCTAGAGGACCGCTCGTATGTGAAGAGGACTTGATCGATGCGCTCAAAAATAACGTTATCGGCGGCGCTTGTCTAGACGTATTTACGGTGGAGCCATTAAGCGAAGACAGTGAGCTTAGAAAGCTTAGCAATGTTATATTGACGCCTCATACAGCAGGTATGCCGGATGGAACGAAGTTCCATGAAACAAGATACCGCTTCTTTGTACAAAACATTAGGAGAGTAGAACAGGGCGATACGCCTCTTAATAGTTTAAATACAGTGTAATGATTTATGGTTGAGAATGAGATGACATGTAAATATACAGAAGTTGAGGGATGTTTCAGAGGTTATGTGACCTTTGGAGCATCTCTTTTTCTTTTTCGGTTATAACCAAAGTGAAAGTAATATCGCAGAAAATGCTGTAGCTTTATGTCTATATTTTTCGGATTAACAGAACCTTTGTCGGCTTCGGAAAAATAAATAGAAAACACGCTTAGGTGACTCAACTGTTGAGTCATACAAGCGTGTTTTTTGTTTGTAGGTAAAAAATCAGAAGAGTGAACATGTGTAATTTTTTGTCATAATTTATGAGTTTTACAGAACCTTTGTCGACGACATAAAAATAAAAGGGTATTTTACAGTTTTTGGCGAATGTGTTGAGCTGGTAACATGACACAACCGACATGAATTGCTAATCATGTCGCTTTCTAAACACAACAAGACGAACCCAACACTGTATACGGGATTCGTCTTTTTTATTATGCCAGCCAATAAGGACAACAGGAGTTATTGATGAACGAGCACATAGAACCAGTGACCGAAGGAGTAGCGCAAGGAGGTCTACTTAACCCAATATCATCGAATATCGTTCAAGATGAACTGGACAAGGATTTTGCAACTAATAAAGTGAATCAGGAGTGGTGAAAGAGTGAGGAAACAATTTATTGTATATATCATTATTTTAAGCATATTAGTTACACTATTGCCTCCTCCACCTGTTGCTAGTGCAGCAGAGAAGCTAGTTGGAGAGAACTTTATAGATATTAAAGGTCACTGGGCTGAAAAAACGGTTGCTGCGGCGAAGAAGAACGAGACGATCAATGGTTATGAAGATGGAAGCTTTAAACCAGATCAAGATGTAAGTCGTGCAGAGTTTGTTACTTTTGTAAATAAAGGTCTTGGTTTGAATCCTAGAGTATACGACGCTGAATTTAGAGACGTATCTAGTACAGCTTGGTATGCCAAAGACATAGCAATAGGGCAGAAAAGTGGATATATCCAAGGATATAATAGGATATTTCGACCCGATGTTTCCATTACTCGCGAGGAAGCTGCTGTTATCCTTCATAGACTTATGAACGAGCAGCAACCATTGGTTAATAAGAACAAACTGAAAATTTCCTTCACGGATGCGAATCAGATTGCTAATTGGTCAAGAACAGCAGTTGAACAAGTGACAAATGATCAGTTAATGGATGGTTATCCCGATGGAACATTCCAACCGAAGGAATTGATTACAAGAGCAGAGACATTAGTTGTTCTCGAAAGGTACGCAAAACTGTATTCAATTAACATAACTGAAAATAAGAAAGAAGAAAATTATCTTAATCCGAGCTTCCCGTTAGAAGCAGATATTTCGGAAGATAAGCCTGTTCTAATCATCAATTCACCTACATCTGGCTCCCAATGGATGACACGTGAGAGTCAAGTAACATTAGGAGGAATAGCAAAGTCACGATCGCTGAAGGCGATCAGCTATGAAACGAGTGATGGTCAGACTGGACAGATTGCGTTAAAGGAGAGTTGGGAGCTTCCATCCATTGCGTTAAATGGTGAGGAAACAAAAGTTTCGATTACTTTGACAGATATGGAAAATCATAAATCTACGGATGCTATTACTATCATTAAAGATGCTAGAGTTCCAGAGCTACAACTGGCTAATAAATATCAATCAGAGACGATTTATGTATCAGAATCTGAGATTGAACTAAGTGGTACTGCTTTTGACAATCAACGAGTAGAAAGTATCTCTTATACGATTAAGAGTGAAGATACATCCTACAGCAGTGTAGCCCAAGGTACAAATGAGTGGAGTATACCGAGACTAGCACTTACCTCTGGGGTAAATGAAGTCATTATTACAGCACAAGATAAAGCAGGAAATAGCTCCACCATCAAACGGATATTCATTAGAAATGATCTTGCTTCATTTCAAGGAGAGTTGGCAGTTTCGAATCAGCTGCTTTTCGTTAAGGAACCACACACCGTTACATTCACCGTTCCTTTCTACACGGAATATGTAAAAAATGATCTATTGTTGTATCGCATTCATGAGGATGGTAAGAAGGAGAAGATAGCCGTCTTAAATGACGATGGCAATCTCTATAATGGCGATGATATCGGCAGTGACGGTATATATTCAACGAAGATTAGACTGGATGCAGATTCTACAGGAGAAGTAATGTATCAAGCTGTTATAAACACCCATTTCGGAGTTTTATCAAGCAATGAAGTGAAAATTGAAACCGTAGATCGTGGAACAAAGGAACAGCACCAGCAATTTATTGACCTGGGAGAACAAGCACTTGATCAGGTAGTGAGGCAATCAGGACAAGATGCTACGAATAAGAAACAAGTTGTGGATTGGTTATTAAAGCAGCCGAACGTAGAAGCAGCAGGTGTATCTCCCGAAGGTGGGAGTATCTGGTATGAAAGTGTAGACGGTATGCGAGGCGGCATTCTAGTTAATAAATCAGGTATAAAGGGTTCAATCGAGGGTGGAGCTATCACTCTGCCGGAGGCACAATTAGCAGAACTCGCTGGAATATCCGCATCAGGGACAAGCCCTTCTTTTCCTGCGCCAAGCTCGACAGGAGAATTAACAGTGGGAAGTGGCAATGTTCTCATCGCTTCACCATTTGCTAGCAAAGGACTGACCTCAGCAGCCTACGATGATATATCGGATGCCTTTAAATCTGCTCATTATAATGTGAATCGTTTAAAGGATGAAGCGGTGACGGTAGAAACCTTTAAGAAGCTCAGTCAATATGGCGTTATTATACTCGACACACATGGAGAATTGTTTGGATCAGCGGAGGATAAGACGCAATTGTTCTTAACGGGAGAGAAAGCGACTGCAGCGAATCTAAATATCTATGAGACGGATATGAAGAGTGGCAGATTAGTAGAGATGAATGGTTATTACGCTATTACACCTGCGTTTATATCTGCTTATAACAAAGCACTTCCAAGTACTATTGTATTTAATGGTAGTTGTTTAAGTGTTGCAAATGATAGTTTCGCCAGTACCTTTTTGGGGTTGGGTGCTTTATCTTATCTTGGTTACTCAGATTATGTTGAGGTGAAGAATGATCAAGCCATCGTAAGAAAGTTATTCCTACCGCTTGTGACAGATAAAAAATCTTTGGACCAAGCTTATGAGGGCGTCCTTTCAAGCGACTTGCCTGGAAAAGAAAGCATCAAATTGATGGGGTCTGCCCATGTGAGCTTAACGAATACTTTCTTCAATACTTCATTTGAAGAGGGAGATTTCGCTGGCTGGACTAGGGAAGGCGATGTCAGAGCTATTGCTAAGTTAGGGTCCATCTCACCAACACAAGGCAAACAAATGGCTATTATTAGTACAGGACTTGGTTCTGTAAATAATTCGGACAGCTATATGGAGCGCAGCATTGAGATTCCTGCTGGAGCCAAATCTATATTATTCGACTATAACATTCTGTCTGAAGAACCAATGGAGTGGCTTGATACTGAATATGATGATGAGTTTCAAGTCATTCTAGAAGCAGCTGATGGCAAGCAAAAAGTGCTCACCAAAGAAACAGTTAGTACGATAACGAAGTGGGAAGCTGTTGAGGAGCTCAATTTGGACGGCGGAGACCAAACTGCTTATATGACAGGTTGGAAGCGCGCAAGTGTAGATGTATCGGGTTATGCAGGAGAAGGAATCCTGCATTTTCAATATCGAGTATGGGATCGTGGGGATACAGATTACGATACAGCTGTGCTAATGGACAACATTAAAGTATCCTATTTCGAGGCGATTGACCAGAAGGATGCGGATAAAGATGGACTACCCGACTTGCTGGAGAAACAAGGCATACGTGTAGGATTTAACGGAAAATATCGATACACAGTCAAGACGAGCCCTGATAAACAAGATACGGATGGAGACGGTTTGACTGATGGTGCTGAACTCATATATCTCCAATTCTATAACAGTGTAGATGGCGGTTTCTTCGAGGCAATTGATCATCCAAACAGCAAGGTGGTCAGTTTGTTTGCTCGTGATATTTATGCAGAACTTGAATCGATTGTTGATCTGAAAACAGAATCTATCGATGTTTATAAGGAAAACATTATCAAAGCAGAGAACTATAAAACTGATTTGCTTGCGTACAGCAATAGAATTATGAACTATCACAATGATTTGCGGGAGGGAGACCGCAGTACTTTTCTTATTTACTTAAGTGAAATTCGCTTGTTCATCGATGTGTTAAATTCAGTCATTTCGACTTATGCAGATTATATTCTCTCTTCCACAGATGATGACGCGAAGATATGGTTGCTGAATGCAAACATTAGTCTTATGGATTCTGAATTTGGAGAAGGCGTTGTTATTAACCCACTTAAGATCAATCAGAAGATAGGGATTGAGAATTATGTAGATAATACAATTTATTCTGATGAAGGACCCAGAGGTAAACAATCCATTTTTAATAGCTATGATTTAACAAGCAACGAGCTAAAACAAATCTATGAAAAGGAGTTAAAAACGTTACCAATAACGCCTTATGAGAGCTACGAATATGTAATGAATGAAGAATCGTTTGATAAGCTCATTAATTATATGGAAGCTTGGTGGATATTAAGCGATTCAAGTAATGAAGATGACAAAAAATATCGATATCAATATGCAATTGAAGGATTGCGAATGAGAAACAACCCATGCAGCTATGTGCCGGGAGGCTGTGGAGATGGGACAGCAACTTTTGAAAAGTTCTTTGATCGTTATTTCTACATTCAATATAAGGAAAGCAATGGAACAGTAACTCGTTATTCCATAGAACCGGATTTAGGTGTTATTAAGCAGTCATCATCAAAACGAAACCATATCGTTTTTGGCCTTGTTGAACCGGGTAGTGGGAAACTATTGTATGTAGGTAGAACGGCTAACATTGAAGAAAAGCAAAATGCCATTCGTAGTTATCCAAAGTTTCTTGGATTGGAATGGACAGAAATCCATAACGGAGAAGATTACTTAGAAGCGAAAAAAGCAGAACAAACACTAATTAATAAGTATCGAGATACTCCAGTTAAACCTAAGTTACTTATTGGCGTCAGACAGCTAACTGATCGAAATAATCATATCGCAAGTCAACTTCGGTCTATTCGGAATGATTTGATGTCTAAGAGGTTAACGGGAGAAGTGGTGACGAAGGAAGTAAAATCTTTTAGTACGAAGAAAGCACTATTAGATTATCTTGGACCAGCAGATTCAGGAGACACTTGGCATTTTATTGCACCTGATTTAGGCCAAGTGTCGGCTTCCAAAATATATAGTACTGCAAACGTGGTTATTTTACCATATTCCGTTTCTAATGATGTAAAGGAAGCTATAGTCGCAAGACCAAGACATGAAATTATGTCGTTAACGTATGAGGCACTATATGATTTAGGACGAAGAGAGATCGAAAAGCATGGGCATTTGCTTATGTACGAACAGAATCTCAGGTTCGAAAAAGATTCGGTCAAGTTTTATAAGGAGATTATTTCACGTGGATCTGGTGTAAGTACGGATTTTATTAAAAAAATTCAAATCGTTCTTAGGGATCATTATAAAATCTTTAATGGAGAAGCAGATGGCAAGTATTCTATAGCATTAGTAAATGCATTTTTATTTTTTCAACATGCTATCCCTCATAAGGGTATTATGGCAGTTCATGTTAATACATTTAAAGTTAACTATAAGTTTGACGGTATTATTACGGCGGCGTGGGTATCATTTGCATGGAATGGGTTAGTGATAGACGAATACAATAGAAGCTTAAACAATAATGCATCGTCAAATTTATTCGATTTAAAAACATTGATAGGAATTATGGAAGGTATGCTTGTTCAAGTTATAGAAGAAGGTATGGAGATTATAGGCGGAGCATGGTCATTGTGTCCATTAAACCCTAAGTTTTATAGCGAAACGATACCTCAATATTATCAACTATTATTAGCAATTGTCAGTGGGCAAGGCGATGAGATATTAGGAGATATGTTGAACGATTTAAAGACAGAGTATGTGGGTGCGTTCAACTATATTAAACATAATACAAGCAAAATATGGGGTAAGAATAAAAAAGATAAGCCTACCTATAAAGAAGCTAAAGAATACGGAAAGAACTTAGCTAAGCTTCTAATAGTCATAGTCTCCGTAGTTAGTGTGACAGGGGCAGCGGCAAAATTAAGTGCTAAAGGAATCGTATTACTCAATAGGGCTCTGCAAAAAGTGGACGAAGTTCCTAGTACAAGAAACAAAGTATTTGAAAATAATACGATTCCATGTAATTGTTTCACTGCTGGAACGAAAGTTCTCACAGACGAAGGGGAGAAACCTATCGAGGAAATCGAGGTAGGGGATAAGGTTCTCGCTAAGTCTGATGCGACTGGTGAAGTGGCATATAAAGAAGTCGTGGGGCTGTTCCAGAAACAGGCTGATGAAATCTATAAGGTTCATATCGGTGATGAAGTCATCGAAGCTACTGCTGAACATCCTTTCTGGCTTGATGGCAAGGGATGGACAGAAGTTAAGGACATGAAAGTCGGAGACTTGCTTCTAACGAGTGACGGGGCTACGCTAGCAATAGACGGGATTGAGAAAGAGGCACAGGAAGCAACGGTTTATAACTTTGAGGTTGAAGACTTTCAGTCATATTTTGTATCTGATCTTAGGATTTGGGTTCATAATTGTCTGGTTCTAAAGCTCTCGGATTTAGGAAGCAAACTAGGCTCAGGGGGAAACAAAAATGTATATGCTTATGGTAAGGATAAAGCAGTTGGAGTACTGAAACCTGGGATTAATTCTAATGTAATTGATAATGAAATTGCACTTTTAAAGAAAATAAATGAACAAGGATTGCCTACAGTTAACCCAGAGAGAATGACCGTAGACGGGGAACCAGCTATGCTCATGGATCGCTTTGAATTAGGTTCGAAAGATGTTGTGCGAACTATAGACGGTGTGGTTAAAATAGTAGGTCAATCTAAACTGCTGAATAAGAAAAGTATCGAAGACCTGAAAAAAATAAGGAAATTAATGATTGATAAAAAAATTCGAATTCATGACCTGCAATTTCTCATTGGGAAGGATGGACGAGTAGTTATTGCTGACCCTTTAGATATATTACTAAATACAGCACCTTCTAAATCAAATCTAGATACAATAGACTTACTAATTAAAGCAGCTGAAAATAATCTGTAGAAAGGGTGATTTAATGAGTAGCGACGAAATAATCAAAATACCTTCACGTCAGTTGGAACTTTTAAAACAATTGGTTGGGAGAAATATTGAGAAGATGGTTAGAAATTCAGAATGGACCGGTAAAGAAGCGGTAGAAAGATATAATTTAAACCCAGAGGCAGTGTTTTCATTTACTACTGGACCTGTGTTCCTTTATTGTTCGGGTGGGTTGGTAGTTGCTGTAGGAAGTAACCCATCGATAAACTCAGTTACAATTCGGCCAGTCGGAAGAATAGAGCATGAAGAAGAAAGAGAAGGGATAGACTCGTTAGACAACACCTATAGTGATTTTGAATGGACCAAAGTAATGCATAAAAAAATACAAAGGGTAAGCATAATGAAGGGTGTTATTCATAATGTTAAATATGAGTCCCTACCTAATGAAGTTGGTATTTGTTTTACTATGGATAATGGAGTTCAATTTATTTTATCTCATGGACTTCATGACCATTCTGATGATTTTTCGGTTATCTTTATGGAACAAGTTATGCCTGATCTTGTAGAATCTGTTGAGGAAATTTAAAAGGTAATACTCTTGTAGGCGGCGACAAAAAAGTTGCCGTCCTTTCTTTTTTTGACTTAAGTTTATAACTAACGAAGGAGAGAAAAATATCGAAGACATTGAAGTTGGAGATTGTTTTCTTTCCAAGAATAAAGAGATAGGGAGTAGGGTTACAAGTAAGTCACATATCTCTATCGAAATGATAAGAAAATTATCTATGAACTTACAGTAGGTAACCAAGTCATTGAAACAACCGATAACCATCCATTCTGGGTTGAGGGTAGAGGTTGGATTCTTGCGGCATACTTGCAGATAGGTGATAAGTTACAGTAGAGCAATGGAAATACCTTGACGATTAACAACATCAAGATTTTTAAGCATGATGACATGGTCAAGATGTATAGCTTTATTGTTGAAGATTTCCATACTTACTTTGTCAGTGATTTAGGTATTTGGGTTCATAATATAAGTGGTTGTCTAACAGCTGATGCACTTAGAAAAGTTGGAAATGACATTCTCGATAAGATGGAAGAAGCAGGTGGACACACTCTTGAAAGACACGTTTCAAAAACAAATGAAGACCTTATCAAGAGGGCAAACAAAGAGGATGTAGAAGCCACAACATCGTTTACTGATAAGAGCACTGCGATAAGGTCGGTTCAAGAAAATTTACGGAAAAATGCTGATGGAATCGTGAAGTGGGTAAATGAATCGGAAAAAGCAAGGGTTGTGTTTGATGTGAAGCATGATAACGCTATTGGAAAAGGAGTATTACAGGATAAGAAAACTGTGAAATATGATTTAAATTATTCTCGTATAGTAGTGGTGAAAGATGTAAATCAAGAGCTTGGATTTAGAATAATAACGGCATTTCCAATAGTCAAGTAAAGTGGGGGCGTTAGGTGGAAAGATATGAATTACTGAAATATTTTCTTGAATGCTACTTTAATGTCAGTGCGAATTATGATGAGTTGGAGCAACTGATTACTGAATTTAGAAATAGTGAAACGGCAAAAAATCAGTCTTTGCTTATTGCCGAACTGGAGACTATTCAACGCTTGGATAATTGGGAGTTTATTCATGAGTTTGTCAGGAAGTATGGAATGCGGAACATGGCTTTCAACAAGCTAAAGTGGTTTATAGATACTTTGCAACTAAACATGACTAAATAATGTTATTTTTGACCTTGAGGCGGCAATCCTCAAGGTCTTTCTTTGTTTACCTATGACCGTTGCCGAATGAATCTTTATCCTCATTATCTCCCTATGAAACTCTTCTGAATATGGATGTACGTACTCTTTTAAGCTTTAGCAGTGCAACCTACCTGAAATGGTGATCATCTCCAAGTAACCCTCAAAATCATCAGATACCACAGCATTTAGAGTCAAATACATTAGCTTTGTTTTCTCTCGGTTTTTCCGAAATAAATGAAGTCTGTAGATAAAGCCATAAGCGATTTATAAAGCGGATAAAGGTTTTGAAACGAAATCAATAGATAGCCCAACCACTATAGTCTCAAGTGAGGTTATGAATTATTGATTTATACTGGAATGATTTGGACATGAACCAATGATTACTGTGCAAATACAATCTGGTAACGTGCCAGTTGACATAGAACAGGTAATGCAACGTGAAGGCTAGCATATTTCCCCCTAATATATTACGAAATTTGGGTCTAATTGTGGAAGATGTACAAGATTTGATTGTCTGTATTGTAGTAGAGTTAAATGCGTATATTGAGATTTCTTAATCCCTTTCGACTACGATTATGTGAGTATTTAACTTTCGTTTCAAAGTAGAAAAAGAACACATTATGAATCGAGTGTTATTCAAATAACTTAGTTCACTTCTATTCGTGGCTCAAGCCATTGAAAGATAATGCCACAACCGTATTGTTTGTTGTGAAGTAGCTTTTGAAATTCCAATCGCTATTCTAGAATAAGATTATTAAAGGGTGTTGCAGGTTGAAGAACTGTACTTACGTTATCTCATTGCTTGTTCTTGGCTTAATAATCTTAGGATTTAATTACGTTAATAAAAATACTAAAGCACGAAACTTACAAGCTTCAATTGATACAAAATTTAAGATTGAACTAAGCGATGTTCGCGATAATTTTGTCGTGGTGATAAATGACTATAAATATCGCACCGTCTCCGTCTTATCGAGTATTTCCAATGTTGCCACTATATCTGAATTAACGTCGTATAAGGAACAGAATGATAATTACAAATGAATGAAGCGTTATTGAATCGGAATGCGAAGCTCATGAATGTAATGACCTGATAATAAATATGTGCAAAAGAATGTATCAACAATCCTCACAAATGAGGATACATCCGTTTCCACCGCAACTAAATATTGCATATTAGCGTCTAATAGGTTAGTTCTATAAGGCGGTGAAGAGATGAATTCATTCAAAATATATAGCTTAATGTGGTTTGTGTTTATCGTTTTATTTAGTACAGCTGTTATTGGACTCGAAATCGTCGAAGGAGATAAAATTACGACTACGGAATATTATGGTCTAAATAATTTAGGGGTTAGCTTTGTTTTTTTTGTTGTCATATTTTCAGCTGCTGCTTATTTCTTTACATTATTGCCTCTATCCATCTTTATTCGTACATTTCTCAAAGCCACGTTGGAGCGAATGATTAGTTATACGGTCTTGTTCTCATTAAGCGGTATTGTTGTATTTCACGTATTATTCGACGACTATTTCATTGAAAGCTACGGACTTAATGGAGGAATTGCTGTACTCCTATTTGGGATTATTGGTTTTAGTTATGCCGTTGTGGAAATTACTTTGGACAGCTTCGATAAAAAGCGCACTGTTATATGAATTTTTCGGTCTTTCTTTCAATAGAGTAGGAAGCATACACTTAAAGTGCATCTTATTCTATCTTTGAAGGGAGAGAGTCGATGTGAGAAGAGCCAGTTATTGTATGGGGCTTGTACTGTTGCTGCTTTTTGTTGTACTGCCAAGTATAGTGCCACCACCTGTTCATGCTGCTGCTAATGGAATTGTGAAGCGGGTTTATACGGGCAAAGCGAGGTATAATCCCGGAACAAGCGCAACGATTAAGGTTGAACTAAAGAATGACACAGGAACTACTTTTAGCGGAAATGTGAATTTGACTATCCATCACCTCGAAACGCAAGTGTACGCTACCTCCACCCCAATTAACTTACCTAACGGAAGTTCTACCACAGTTAACTTCACTTGGACAACACCAAACACGGATTATAAGGGTTATTTTGTAAATATTACTGCTGGATCGTCCAAAGGGGCAACAGCCGTCGACGTATCCAGTAAGTGGACCAGATTTCCACGTTACGGCTACATTACGGAATATCCGTCCGAAAGTGCATCGGTTACGGATGCAAGGGTGAAACGTACCGTAGAAGATTACCATACGAACGCATTTCAGTTGTATGACTGGATGTGGCGGCATGAGAACAATATTAAACGAACAGGCGGGACGGTCGACAACTCGTGGGCCGATTGGAGTGGCAAACATACGATGTATTGGCCAACGATCCAAAACCTGATTTCCTCCATGCACAACTACAACGCGGCTGCTATGCCATACACGATGACATACGCAGCGCTCCACAATTATCAAGCAATTTCAGGAGTTAACCCTCAATGGGCAATGTATTCAGATACCGCACATTTGAGTCAGCTAGGTTTTGACTTCGACGACAATAATCCGGATACGTGGTTATGGTTGTTCAATCCTGCTAATGCAGGCTGGCAAAATTATATTTACGGCCAATATCGGGATATGATCACGACAGCAGGGTTCGATGGCATCCATCTCGATCAGATGGGTGAACGTGCTGATCCTTACGATTACAATGGCAACGTCGTTGATCTAGATAATAGCTTCTCTGGCTTCGTTAATAATTTACGGAGCAATCTCAATAGCAATGGCATGTCAGATAAGGTACTGACGTTTAACAATGTGGATGGCGCGGCTAATGGCTGGGCATTTGACGATGTGACGAAAAACGCGAATTACGATTTCACATATACCGAGATATGGGGCGGAGCTAACGACTATATCGAGCTGAAATCGCTGATCGACAAAGCGAAGCGCAATAACGGGCAGAAGGCGGTCGTACTGGCTGCATACATGAATTTTGAAGAAAACACAGGTACTCGTTATGAAGCAGAGTCAGCATCGTTGAACGGAGTAACAACGAATACGAATCATACAGGTTATACCGGAAGCGGGTTCGTAGATGGCTTTGGCGATACCGGAGATTACGTCCAATTTTCGATTAATGCACCAGAAGAAGGTTGGTATGGGCTTGTCTTCCGCTATGGCAATGATACAGGAACAAACAACACTCGCAGTCTATATGTGGATGGATCTTTTGTGAAGCAGGTTGGCAATTTTCTCGATCAAAACAGCTGGGGAACGTGGAAGTTCGATGCCTCTCATACCGTTTGGCTAAGTGCTGGCACACATACAGTTAAGCTGGCGAAAGAAGCAAACGACACAGGTTTTATCAATCTCGATAGCTTAACTTTGGGAACGTTCAATGATGCTTCCGTAAGGCTGACAGGGGCGGCAATTGCAGCGGCTGGCGCTTCCAGAATTGAGATGGGTGAAGGCGATCAAATGTTAGGTCACCCCTATTTCCCAAATAGAGCGAAGCAAATGCGAAATAGCTTAAAGGAAGCGACAAAAGATCAATACAATTTTATTACGGCATATGAAAACTTGTTGTTTGATAAGGATGTGTTTAATACCGATTCTGGCAACCAGTTTGTTGAAATTACGGGTCAGCCCGTTTCAGGTAGCGGCACAGCGGGCAATATATGGAGTTTTATGAAGCAAAGCGACAACTACAACATCGTTCACCTCATCAATTTGAAAAATAGTACAGATACCGACTGGCGAAATTCGGATATCACTCCAACAACGCTAACAAATTTAGAGACGAAAGTGTACATCGGCAATGGGGAGTCGGTATCAGGAGTTTATGTCGCTTCGCCAGATATTGCAATGGGTGCGACACAATCGTTAACGTATTCAACGGGTACAGATAGCAAGGGCAAATACGTCGCATTCACACTGCCATCGCTGCAATATTGGGACATGATTTATATGAAACGCTCTTTCGCTACCCCAACAAATGATATTTATGAAGCGGAAAAAGGTGTGAAAGTAAACGTTGGTGTGAACACGAACCATGTAGGTTATACGGGAACCGGCTTTGTCGACAACTTCTCAGACAATGATGGCGTTACGTTCACTGTATCAGCCGCACAAGATGATGATCAGGTACTGCGATTCCGCTATGCGAATGGCGGAACGAATGCCACAAGAGATATTTTCGTAGACGGCAATTACGCTGGGACAATCGCTTTCCCATCCACAGGAAGCTGGAGCGGCTGGTCTACTTCAGAGTTAACGGTCTCTTTGAAGAAAGGAATTCATACGATAACAATATGGAAAAATAATTCCAATACAGGTGCTATTAATTTGGATCATCTAGATTTGGATAAAACGTATGTATGGCAATTCGACCGTCAACTGACGACAGTTCCAGCAGGTTATCGGATTACATTTCTTACTGGCGCATCGGGATGGGCTCATCAAGGTGTGAACGGATGGACCAGCAAGACAGATTCCATGATGAGACCAAACGGATCAAGTAAGGCTTTACTAGATCATGAAATCTCGGTTGGGCCTTTCTCCGCTGGAACAGTCGTCGATTTCACTTTCCTATGGGATGACAATGGAAACGGCGTGCTGGAGAGTAGTGTGGATAGGTGGGAAGGTACTGATTTTCACATTACAGTCAATTAACATCTGACCCAGAAATTTATATCCCTCAATAGGAAATATGCGATCCATAGGGAGTGGCAACTTTCTTCGGCAAACTGTCACTCTATCCCCTCAAACCCATCAATGGAAAGGTAGGAGTTATTATGTCTATTCCAAGTAGAATTCGTGGTAAGCGTTTAGCCATCTATGGAATTATTATTGCGCTCTTATGTTCAACTTTTTTATCTGTTCCAGTTGTACCTGTATCTGCTTTTGTACCTGCTCTTGGCAATGTAACTGCGTTCTCAGCGTCAGCTGATACGTTAACGCTCACTGTTGATAATGGTGCGGAGCCTAATGATGACATTCTGATCTTTAATGTTTTGCAAAATGATATCGTGAAAGTATCGTATCGACCAAATAATGTAGCGCCAAGCAACGATACGCCTATGATCGATCCGAACAAAACGTGGAGCACTGTAGGCGCGACGATTAATACGGCGAGTAACCCCATTACGATTACCACTTCAAAGATGAGTGTGGAAATTACTAAAACTCCAACGAGAGTAACGATCAAGAAGGCGGATGGAACGACGCTGCTATGGGAGCCAGCAGGCGGCGGCATTTTCTCTGATGGCGTGAGATTCCAGCATGCCAGCGGTCATAATATTTATGGTATTCGCAGCTATAATGCAAATGAAGATGCACCTGATTTAATTCGCAACAACAACAGCCATCCCGCACACGCAGGCAATCAAGGAGATTCCGGTGGTCCTCTTATGTGGTCGACAGCTGGGTATGGCATTTTGGTAGACAGCGATGGTGGATATCCGTATACCGATGACGCTAGTGGGAAGCTGGAGTTCTATTACGGCGGAACACCAGTGGAAGGCAGGCGATACAGTAAGACGGATGTTGAGTATTACGCAATTGTAGGCAATCCGAAGGAAATTATGTCAGGAGTGGCTGAAATAACGGGCAAGTCGCCGCTGCTTCCGAAGTGGTCGCTTGGTTTTATGAATTTCGAATGGGGCATGGATCAGACAGAATTGGCGACGATGACCGATACGTATAGAGCGAAAAACATTCCGCTTGATGCGTACGGGTTGGATTACGATTGGAAAAAATATGGCGAGACGGCTTACGGTGAGTTTGCTTGGAACACTCATAACTTTCCTTCTGCGGCTGGAACTGCCTTGAAGACACATATGGATGCTAAAGGCGTGAAGCTAATTGGCATTACAAAGCCTAGAATTGTCACGATGGATGCGAGAGGCAACCGTACTAGTCAATATAACGATGCAAATAGCGGCGGTTATTGGTATCCGGGGCATAGCGAATACTCTGACTATTTTATACCTGTGTTAGTTAGAAGTATCGATCCTTATAATTCGGCTATGCGCGCCTGGTATTGGGATCATTCCAAGGATGCTTACGATAAAGGAATTGTAGGCTGGTGGAACGATGAAACGGATAAAGTAGCTTCCGGTTCCGCACAATGGTGGTTCGGTAATTTCTCAACGACACATCTATCGCAGGCGATGTACGAAGGACAGCGAGCATATACAAGTGGGGCGCAACGTGTATGGCAGACGGCGAGAACGTTCTACCCTGGCGCTCAACGTTATGCGACAACGTTATGGTCTGGCGATATTGGCGCACAATTTTATAAAGGAGAGAAAGTTAGTTGGGCATCCGGCATGCAGGAGCAGCGCACAGTTATGCTTTCTTCGATCGCTATGGGTCAGCCGAAGTGGGGCATGGATGCAGGTGGATTCAATCCGTCTGACAGCAACCCTAGCCCAGAGTTGTATGCAAGATGGCTGCAATTTTCTGCATTAACTCCCGTATTCCGTGTACATGGCAATCTCCAGCATCAACGGCAGCCGTGGTATTACGGGAACACAGCTGAGGAAGCGGCTAAGGGAGCGATCCAGCTCAGATATTCCTTAATCCCATATATGTACACGTATGAGAGAAGCGCATTGGAAAATGGCAATGGTTTAGTAAGACCATTACTATTCGATTACCCAAATGATGCGGCAGCAAGCAACTATACGGAGGCATGGATGTTCGGGGATTATCTACTTGCAGCTCCAATTGTCGATCAGTCGCAGACGACCAAAAATATTTATTTGCCGGCGGGAACATGGACGGATTATTTCCGCGGGATTACGTATGCAGGTGGTCAGAACATTACGTATCCCGTCAATGCAGAGACTTGGTCAGATATTCCGCTCTTTATTAAGAAGGGGGCAATCATTCCATCACAGAAAACACAGGACTACATTGGTCAAAGCGCAGTTTCTAAAGTGAATGTTGATGTGTTCCCAGATACGACGGCTACCAGCTTCACTTACTATGAAGATGACGGTACTAGCTATGATTATGAAGGTGGAGAACACTTTAAGCAGACGTTTACAGCTCAGGACAATGGTGGAAGTGGCGTCACTGTAGGTATTGCAGCGAAATCCGGTGTATACACGCCTGAGGTTCAGTCATACATCGTCAAAGTTCATGGCAAAGCGGGCACAGCCGTTACAAGCAACGGCACATCCCTTACTTCTTATGGAGATTTAAATGCTTTGCAAGCTGCTAGTGGAGAGGGCTGGACTACTGGCAGGGACATTTATGGTTTAGTCACTTATGTAAAAGTAACAGCAGCGAGCACATCAGCCAAAACTATCGTCGTTACTGGAAATGGAACAGTTGCAGCAACCTCAGTAAAGTTGGAAGCAGAAGAAGCATCCTTGTCGGGCAATACAATAGGGACAAAAGCTAAAGTCAACAATAACCATGCTGGATATACAGGTACGGGCTTCATCGACGGTTTAGATCAAGCCGGTGCGGGGGCAACCTTTTATGCAGATGTGAAGACAGGCGGCGACTACACGCTAGATCTGAGATATGCGAACGCTACAGGCTCAGCAAAGACGATAAGCATCTACGTGAACGGCAAGCGAGTGAAGAGTACAAATCTTCCAAGCTTGGTGAACTGGAGCACATGGTCTACGAAAAGCGAAAGTGTTCCATTGGCAGCAGGACGCAATGCCATTACGTACAAATATGACAATAATGCTGGGGACACAGGCAGTGTGAATGTAGATTATATTACGGTGCCGTTTGCTCCTACAGCAAGCAAGTACGAAGCAGAAAGTGCGGAACGTTCGGGCGGAGCAGCAACGAATAAAAACCATAAGTTCTATACTGGTGAAGCTTTCGTAGATGCATTAACGACGGTAGGAGCACAAGTGAAGTTTAATGTCGATGTGCCTTCAGCAGGCAATTACAGCGTTGCGCTAAGATACGCAAATGGTTCGGGCAGCACAAAAACGCTTAGCACCTATGTGAATGGTGTAGACGTAGCACAAGTTAGCTTAACAAGCCCGGGGACCAGTTGGGATACGTGGCAGGATGCAACCCAAACCCTAGCATTAAATGCCGGCTCGAATACGATTGCTTTCCGCTACGATTCCGCAGACACAGGTAATGCTAACGTGGATCGGTTGTTAGTTTCTTCGTCAGCTCCTGGTACACCAGAATCAGAACGGAATTTACTTGATAATGGGGACTTTGAGCGGGAAACGGGCTATGGCAGTGCATGGACAGAGTGGCATCCAAGCGGCCAAGCGCTTGCATACGGAATTGATAGCGGTTCAGGAACGAATCCACCTTCTTCTGCGTGGACAGAAGATAAACGAGCGTATTTATATTCCGCAGGCGCATATAAACAAAGCATTCATCAAGTCATCAACGTACCAGTTAACAACAGCAATTACGAGTTCGAAGCGAGAGTCCGTATGCAGTATGCCAATCCAACGACGGCAAGAGCCGAAATTTCGTCATATGGCGGGACGTTGCTGACGCAAAACATTACGAACGACGGTGTCTGGAAGTATATAAAGATCAGCAATATTTATGTAACGAGTGGTGTGATCGACGTAGGCTTCTATATCGACTCCCCGGGCGGAACCGTGCTCCACGTCGATGATGTGCGGGTGAGGAAGCAGTAAATGTAGCAAAGCCAAATAGGATGGTATTCAAGCGGAAGAAATTGATCCCTTGAAACCATCCTTCTTTTTATGAATGAGTTGGTGTTTCAAAATTGACATATTTATTTGAAATCAAAGATGGCAATCTTTTATTCGTAGAACAGAAATACGAGTAAGTGAGTACACCCTTTGTCATTCATCTATTGCCTCAACGCCCTCTCCTGAAACACACCGGGAGGCATGCCGAAATGTCCTTTGAAGACGTATGAGAAATGTTTGACGCTCACGTAACCAACCTTCTCTGCAACATCATATACTTTCTCTGAAGGTCTCTTCCGCAGCAATGTTGCCGCATGTTCCATTCGAACTCGCGTCAGAAATTTAATGTAGGACTCATCGGTCTGTTGATGGAATAAGCTGCTTAAGTATCCAGGTGACATTCGCATTTTGTCTGCAATTAATGCAAGGCTAAGTGGTTCAGCAAAGTGATCAAAAATATATTCCTTAACCTTCGTAATCGTTTCATGTTCCTCTTTCATTGCGAATTGAGGCGAGATTATCGATTTATCTGTTGTTTTCGAATCTTCGAAAGTTTCGTTGTTGCCATGCTTGGAGGAGAGAAGAGAAGGAGGTCCTTTCAAGCGTTTTGTTTTTAAAATAGTATCAGCCCATTTATAGGAAGCAGCAAGCTGAAGCACATCGATCTCCGGCGTGCCGATAGCTCCCCATAAGGGTAGACCTGTCATATGACGAATAGCCTCTGATAATTGCTGAAATAGCAGCAGGCAGTGATCTCCGACATCTTTCCCATCTTCACCTGTTATGAGCAGTGTTGTTCTCCCATCGTTATCGACAAAGAGTGTTTGACCTGAATTCATAACGGTTAACTCGGCTGCTGTCTGATGGACGATGTAACGGTATAGAGCCTGATCAGTTAATGAAAGATCTCGTTTTCGAAGTTCAGCATCATCAAGGTCAACGATCATGATTGCCCCTTCTGCTTCAATCAAGCTAATCTTTAGCCGATGCAGCATCGGATACAACACTTTAGTTTCGATATAATTGTCTGTAATAATGGCTCGCAGCGCATTTCTAGCAATTTGTTCTCGTGATTCCTCTGATAAGGAAACGAGGGAGCGATAAGCGTCTTGTTTTAATTGTTCAGCTGCGAGTTCAGAAGCGACAGTGCCAAGCACAGACACCAGTTCCTCGCGTACTAACGGCTTCAGCAAATAATCATGAACACCGTAGTGCATAGCTTCTTTCGCCAAAGAAAATTCGTCATAGCCTGAAATAATGATCATCCGAGTTTTTGGATGTTTAAGCGATATTTTTCGTGCCAGTTCGATGCCAGTCATTATGGGCATTTTAATATCCGTCATAATGAGATCGAAGGCTGCCCCTCCCTCTATCAAGTCCAACGCTTCTTTCCCGTCCGAAGCTTCTCCAGCACATATCCACTGATTATGAAGCAAGTGAATATTCAACTTTATATATTCCCTCGTTAGTGGTTCGTCATCAACGATTAGCAGCTTATACATCATTAGCCTCCTTTACCATCTGTAGGTAAGGAATGGACAAGGTAACTGTCGTCCCTGCTTGCGGCAAACTAGCAATACGTAATCCATATTCAATTCCGTACTTTACTTTGATTCTTTTATTTACATTAATGAGACCGATACCGGTATGGTTACTGCCCGGGCTTTCGGTATCATAGAATCCATCGACCTTTTGCTGAAGACTGCTAAGGGTGTCAGCATCCATACCAGAACCGTCATCTTTAACTTCAATTAGTAAGGAATCGGTTAATTTGTAGCTTGTAACAACAATCGTCGTTTTTCCTTTTTTGCGTTCACATCCGTGCAGAACGGCATTTTCAACGATGGGCTGTAGTAGAAGTGCGGGAATAGGAAGGCTGTATAATTCCGGATGAATCGTAATACTGTAGTCAAGGCGACCTTCAAAGCGACTGCTTTGAATACCTAAGTAGGCGTGGAGCAATTCAATTTCTTTTTGAAGCGGCATTTCTTTGTCCCATTGAGACATGGCTCTAAGGAGGCTGCTGAGCGCATTAATGTGATCAACTGCCCTTTCCTGCTTGCCCGACTGCATAGAAAGACTAATGAGATTGAGGGTGTTGAAAATAAAATGCGGGCGGATCTGACTGAATAGCGCATTGATTTGCGCTTCCTGCTGGAGTAACTTCGACTCATATACTTCCTTGACGAGTACGGTATTTTCACGAAGCATTTCATTTATGCGACCAACAAGACGATTAAATGCTGCTCCCAAATAACCTATTTCGTCTCTGCGATTGCTTAGGAAGCTGACGTCCAGCCTACCCATTTCCACATCCTTCATTAGTTTGACGATAGCTAGCAGTGGCTTCAAGAAATGGCGAATAAAAACAATGAGCACGAGAATAGCTAACAATGCGCTTGCGATGGAGAGGAATAAGGTTCGATTGCGCGTATGTATCGCTTCGCTGTTCATCTCGTTTACAGAATTAATCGCGATAATCTGCCAATTCATTTTTGGAATGACGGTTGTATTCAAAAGATAGCCGCCTTTCATGTTCCCCTCCATTTGAACAGTTGCGAGTACAGTATCTTTGAAAGCATCATTTGAGGCGTAGATGAAATCATTCTGAGCGTCCAAAATAAACAATCCGCCGTTCTGACCCATCTTTGCTCTCTCGACGATATCTATTATTCCTTTATAGTTAGCATCAGCTTTAATGATGCCTAGAATCTTCTGTGTGTTCGTAATGCTTCTAAGCTGTTTAACCACCGAAAATAGTTGTACGTTACCACTAGGATTAAATTCATTTTTGCTTGCGGGCACGACAACATATTGTTGGGAGGCCAAAGCCTGCCTATACCAGTCGTAGTCTTCCATACGTTCATCAGGAATGAGCTTAGTGGGAAGCCGCGCACTGGAGTAGATGTCGTCTGTTACGATCGAGACACGGAGAATATCTTCACGTGGGAATATCATCATTTCATCAAGAAAGGTTTCAATTCGTCTACGCTTCTCTAGCTGTGCTAGTTCAGTATGATCAGTTGGTTCTTCAAGAGATTGCATAAAGCTACCGTTGCGGTATGGGAACAAGGTTAGTCTGTAGAGGTCGTCGAGATACGTATCAATATTTAGTGATACTTGCTCAATGATTTGTTGGACTTTATTTGAGGATTGCTCATGAAAGTCACGGGTGTACTGTATATAGGATAAGTAGGATTCAAAAAAGACAGATCCAAGCAAAAGCAGACTAGTTATTGTAATCAGCTTGGGCTTAATGCTCCATTCACGGTAACTCTTGAAGGGGAGGAAAGATTTCATCGCATACTCCTCTCAAGCGATTTGGGTTCTGTTAGTTATATTGTATAGGATCATCCCAAGCAATTGTAAAGGCAATGTGAAAAAAACGTACCCAAATCACTAAAATCCGGTATTTCATTGAGAGGTTATTTACCTTTAATCTAGAACAGTAGCACAATTATATCCTCAGGGGAGGAAACACATTGATCCGTAACAGAATGGTGTGGTTTCTGAGCGTATTGCTCATCTTGGCGCTTAGTGCAGCATGTAGTTCGAACGGGAAAGAGCCGACCAGTTCTGGAAGCGCTTCATCGCAAGCGCCAACCGCCTCTGCGGGGCAGCCTGAGACAGAGAAGCCGCCGGAGAAAGTAACGCTGAAATTTTTTACAGGAAAAGTGGAGACGGTTGATCTGATGAATGAGCTGATCGCCAAGTTTGAGACTGATAATCCTCATATTAATGTAGAGCAAGAATACCAGAAGGATGCTAGCAATGTGATTAAAGTAAAATTTGCCTCGGGTGACATTCCAGACATTACAACTGTGTATTCGCAGGACTATGTAGATCAGGGTAAATATTTAGACCTGTCTAACGAAGCCTTTTGGTCCCGCGTTCTGCCTGCAATTAAGGAATTGAATACGGATATTAAGACAGGCAAACAATTCCGAGCAGCGACGAATGTAACGATGGCAGGTATTTTCTATAATAAACGGGTATTTGAGGAACTGGGTTTGAAGGAAGCCTACACATGGGAGGAGTTCAAGGGCAACCTGCAAACGATTAAAGATCGAAAGCCGGATATGACGCCAATGTTTCTAGCAGGCAAAGATTCTTGGACGCTTGGTCATCTCATAGAGTTCATGGCACATGGTGTTATTAAACAACAATTCGGTGTAACGGAAGCACGTACAGCATTTATTAATAACGAATCCGAAAAGCTTACATTTGATGCAGCAGGCGGCGGGATCGATGCATTTGCAGGAAGATTGCTGGAGCTGAAGGAAGCAGGTTTGATTAATAAGGATGCGTTAACAGCCACTTACGACAATCAGAAAGAAGCATTTGTTACTGGGAAATCGGCTCTGTTCAGCCAAGGAATGTGGGTACTTGGAGATTTATTGACACTGAATCCTAATATTGCTCCTGACATCGGATTTTCACCATTCCCTGCAATCGTAGACGGAACAAAACCTGTTACACTCTCAGCGGAGGATTCTGTTTATGCCATTACATCGGAATCCAAGCATCCAGAGGAAGCTAAGAAGTTTCTAGCATTTTTATTCCAGCCAGAAAACTTGAAGCAGTACAGCGAATTTTTGAAATCACCGCCAGCCTTTACGGATGTAAGCGCAGATTGGGGACCGCTCAAGGATCAAGCTGCGGCAGCGCTGCAATCGGGTGTTAATATTGCTTTTACAGATACACCATCAGGATTCTCGGGCGATGATGCTGGACGCATAGTGCAAGAGCTGCTTGCTGGTAAGTATAAGAGCACGGGTGACTTTGCCTCCGCCTATAAAGCAGCTTGGGATAAAGCTTGGAGTGCCACGAATAAGTAGCGATCACACGGCAGGAGAGAGAAACGATGCGTACAATGTTTCATAAAATGTGGGGCAACCTGCATCATTTCATGGCTGTGCCAGCAATTCTGCTATTTGGCTTGTTTTTCCTCTATCCGTTAGCGCAGGGCATAGGTATTAGCTTGACGGATTCGAATGGTATAACGGCACCAAACTTTGTGGGGCTACAAAATTTCGTAGACTTTTTTAAAGACGATCGAGCACGAAATGATGTTCTAATTACGATCTATTTCGCATTAGGAAGCGCACCATTGCTCAATTTGTTCGGACTTATGTATGCGCTGCTTCTAGATAGGAAGCTCGCTGGCAGAGGAATCGTTAGAGCAGTGGTTTACCTGCCTGCTGTCATTAGCCCGCTCATTATGGGCTATATCTGGTATTTCATTCTTCAGCCGGAACGTGGATATGTGGCTTATGTGCTGGAGAACATCGGCCTTGGATTCCTCGATGTTAATTGGCTCGGCGAGAGCTCTTCAGCCCTAATTGTTCTTATTGTCGTCAACGTATGGCAATACGTCGGCATGACCATGATTGTCTACTTGGCGGGACTTCAAGGAATTCCCGCTGATCTGTATGAAGCAGCGACTATCGATGGAGCGGGCAAGTGGACATCTCTCCGATACATTACATTGCCATTACTGTATCCATCGATCAAAATCAATGTCGTAACAAACATTATCGGCTCCTTGTCTGTGTTCGAGATTATTGTTGCATTGACCGATGGCGGGCCAGGATATGCAACCGAGTCACTCAGTATTTATATATTGAGAATGCTGTATGGAAGCTTTACTGGATACTCTACGGCAGTCGCTATTATTTTATTCGTCATTATTTTGATTCCTGTTGCACTGTTTCTGCGATTCACACGAAAGTCTGAATATGAGCTTTGAGAGGGCAGAGGGCGATGAAACTACGTGCATCAACCGTCATAAAGTATGTCATTGCCGGAATGATGGTCTTAATCTCTATCATTCCGTTCTACGTCTTGTTGTATCTGGCGATGAATACACCATCAGGCAGTATGTTCAACGGATTATTTCTAATGCCAGATTTTCACTTTGGCAATTTCATCGATGCTTGGAACGGTTCCAAGCTCGGGAGGGCGATGATCAATTCCATCTCTATTACGTTTGGAGCGGTAGCACTTGTCGTATTCGTCGCAAGCTCGGCTGGTTATGCGATTGCGAGATTTCGCAACTGGAGGCATGCTGCGATCTTTAATATTTTGCTCGCTTGTTTGATGATTCCAGCCATTATTATTACGGTTCCGCTTTATACATTAATAAGATCTATTGATGGCATCAATACTCACTGGGCGATGATCTTGTTAACCGCAACGAACGCCCTACCATTGTCGGTGTTCCTGTATACGAGCTTTATTCGTACATTGCCTAAGGAAGTAGAGGAATCAGCTGTTATAGATGGCTGCACATACTTCACTGCATTTTGGCGAGTGACCTTCCACTTTCTCCGTCCGGTTACATCGGCTGTTGTTATTCTGACGGGACTCGGCATATGGAACAATTATGGTCAGGCGGTCTTTTTCCTGCAAAGTCAAGAGATGCGGACGATTCCGCTAGCTGTTTCGATGTTCTTCCAGACCTATGGCGCCAAGTGGAATTTGATGGCTGCTGCTGCGCTCATTGGTCTAGCCCCTGCGGTACTTGCATTTGTTCTTTTCCAAAGATATTTCATTAAAGGCATCACTGCTGGTGCGTTGAAAGGGTGAAGGAATTGAGCGCTGAGAAAATAGTGTGCAGGATTGGAGATCTATACCCTGCGAAAGCTCAATTTGTCCGTGGGGAAAAGGTTGCTTTGACCGTCGAGCTTGTGAACGAAGGAAATGAGGTACGGTTTGTGCGGGTGGTATGTACGATTCGGGAGCTTGCAGACGAGGTGGAGAAGCTAGAATTTGAGATGAGCATTCCTTCCAATGCCACGGCTGCTTACACGATAGAGGTAGGACCGTTCGAGAGGGACTTTACGGGTTATGGTGCTGATGTGGATGTAGTTAATCGCGGTATCGTTGTCGATACCGCTTCAACAGCCTTCGATGTCGTTTCGAATTGGAGGAAGGCTACGAGGTATGGGTTCCTTAGTGACTTTGGCCCTCAAGAAATAGGCGATGATGAAGATGTGAAGTGGATGGCGAAGCTTCATTTGAATCTCGTACAATTTTACGATTGGATGTATCGACATGATGATCTAGTGAGTGACGCAGAAACGTATACAGATTTAATGGGGCGTGTCGTAAGTCGAGATGTGGTGGAGGAGAAAATCAGACTTTGCCATCGCTATGGTATGAAAGCTGTAGCTTATGGCGCGGTCTATGCGGCCAGCAAAGCATTTGCGGATAACAATCCTGCTTGGAGATTGTATACAAGTTCAGGTGAGCCCTATGACTTTATCGGTATATTTAGCATTATGAACATCTCCTCAGATAGTCCTTGGCATCGCCATATCGTAGACGAGTATCAAAAGGCAGTTACTTTGCTCGATTTCGATGGTATTCATATGGACACGTACGGATTTCCGAAGACAGGTTGGTCAAGGTTGAATGGGAAGTCTCGTTTGGAACGGCTGGGCGAGCAGTTCCCAGAATTGATCGAATCGACTCGAGATGCTTTGTCCATAGCGAAGGATGATATATGTCTCATCTTCAACAATGTAGGTAATTGGCCAGTTCATACAGTTGCAAGGGCAAGTCAAGATGCCATCTATGTAGAAGTGTGGAAGCCGTATGAACGATATCATCACCTGCGAGAAATCATAGCTTGGTCGAGACATTTGAGCGACAATAAGCCTATTATTTTGGCAGCGTACTTGAAACCATTCCGAGAAGCTGGATCAATGGGTGGGACAGGGAAAGTGCTGAGTGATGCAGAGGGAGGAATTCGCAAAGTTGGAGCCGAGCATGGATTCCGCTTATTAAATGCAGTCGTTACCGCTCACGGTGCCTATCATCTACTTCATGGTGAACAAGGAGGTGTGCTGACGCAAGGATATTATGTCGACCATTCCAAGCTACGTCCTTCGTTTATGCGTATAGTACGGGACTATTGTGATTTTGGCGTGCGATATGGACATATTACACATGATAACGAGCTGCGGGATGTAGCAATGACTCATGCCGATGGAGATAATTTGGAGTATGCATTTGAAGGATTTCCTTATAGTACGTATGGTGAAGCGGGCAAAGTATGGACGGTAATTCGAGAGAATGATAGGGTAAAGCTCATCCACAGCATAAATTTATCCGCTGCCTCTGATGATTATTGGAATGAGCCGAAGGAGCAGCCGGAGATTGTAGTTGGTCGTACGTTTAGAATTGCTCTCGATGACGAACTCGACTCTGTTTTATTAGCAAGCCCGGATACTAACTTTGGAAGAGCGCTGGAGTTGGACTATCGAATAGAGGTTACTGCCCGTGGCAATGTCGCTATTGTAGAGCTCCCCCCTTTATTATTCTGGGATTTGTTGATTGTGAAGCTGCGGGACGGGGAAGATACGGTATAGAGATGTAGAGATGTAGAGATGTAGAGATGTAGAGATGTAGAGATGTAGAGATGTAGAAGCTGGTGCTGGTAGATGCTACGTTAGTGCACTCTGCCTCTCATTGTTAGCTAATACTAACAATGAGAGGCATTTCACAGTAGTGGATATTACTTCGCGAGATGCCCTTCGGGAAGAAGAATTATGAAGGGCTTGGGTGAACTGTCCAATGTTATAATAGGAAATAGATTAGTATGCTACCAAATACGAGCAAAATAAGTGAAACAATTAATTCTCGCGAACCATCTCTATACTTCCAGTCGATAAATGACCGAATGGCAAATGCTATAACTAATAGTGACATCCAGTACCATTTCGTAGACGGATGTTCAAAATCCCCTCAGCATTCTTCTTGAACGACCTCTTCTTTGGAGCTAACGATTATGCTTTTAAGTTACATATTTTTCATATTCGACAGCGAATTAGCACATTCCTTGCTGAATATACAACAAAACTGTAAGTTTCTTCATAATTAGAATGCATGAGAAACTTGCGAATTCTTTTTTAACGTAATACAATGTGCTTGAAATGGTTGCGTTAAAGGGGGAGAAAAGATGAGCACTGCTAATCGTGGAATAAACATTGGACCTCCGAGGTTCAAAATAGCTGTACATGCTATCGTATGGCTTGCCCAAAGCGGCAGCGTAGTATCAAGCGCTATGATTGCAAACCAAGTCGATTCTCATGCGACCTTTATGCGTAGAGTAATGCAGGCTTTGACCTGTGCAGGTATAGTAGAATCTAAAGGCGGCCGTGAAGGCGGTTATATATTACGTATGGCTGCAAGTCAAATAACGTTAGGTCACGTTTATTGCGCAGTTAGTTTAACAAATGAACCGGAGTATGGAGTCGAGTGTGATGAAGCGGGTGTGCAGATCGACTTAGAGTTGGAGAAAATATTATACGAAGCAGAACGGCAAACAATCGAATATCTTAAACAGTTCACAATAGCTGATGTAATGAATCGGGTTGACTATTTTACGCAATAGTGCATTTCGAATAAAATAAATCAATAGTATCGTTCTGATATTATGATGTGCAAATAAAAGAATAAATTTGCTATGCGAATTTTTTTGGGACAAAATGTGCTTGATTTAAGCACATAATAATATTGAGAATCCTTAGGAATAGTAGCTCGTTCTGAACTTTTATCCATAAGTGGAGCATAAAGTAATACGTAAGGTGTTTCTTTGAGTGATCAAACTGCGAAGTGGGGAGATGATTGCGATGAACGTTGTATCCTTCCTATTACAAAGTATTTTGGTATTAATTTTTCTATTGGCAGGTAACGGTAAGGTGTCGGGATACCCCATGCATGTAGAAAGCTTTAAGCGCTGGCGTCTGCCGCAATGGTTCCGCGTTGTAACGGGGGTTGTTCAATTAGTAGGCGCTGCTGCTCTAATTATCGGCTATTGGGAACCAAGCTGGACGGCAGCGGGAGCATTATTGCTAGGCTTTGTAGCTATCGGCGGTGTATTGACCCATCTTCGTGTGAAGGACAACTTTTATCAAACCTCTACCATTTTCATTATTGGACTAATTGCGTTCGTACTATTTTTTCTAAATATGTCGGCGTTATCACATTTCCCTGGATTCGGTGGATAGCGAGTGAAAGTCAATGTACAAATAGGCAGCCTAATACCGGATGGTATAAGGTTGCCTATTTTGTTTGCGCCGGCAATCACTTGGGTTTCACTAGTGGAAATGCAACAATTATGCAGTATATTTTCGTTAATGTAAGTGGAGGTGTTGAAATGAAAAAGCATATTCTTTTAGTTTGCATCTTGATGATTGGTATGTTCCTATATCCAAAAAACTCGTTTGCTTTAAAGTGCGTAGATTTGGAATCCGGTGAGAAAGCTTATAACAAGTACGATGGTATTATTGAAGCTCAGGTTGAGAAGGTCACTCGAAAAAAAGAAAATAATAGATTGCAATTGAAAGTAATAAGAAGCTTTAAGGAAATAACGGAAACGAGTCTGTCGGTCACTGAAGATATGACGTGGGGCTCTTTGGATGGTCCAGGTGAGAAGGGCGAAACATATTTATTTTATTTGAAAAAAAGTAACGGACAATGGGAAAATCCACTTTGTTCCCCTTCAATGAAAATCGCTGACGCGGGCGAGGAACTCAAGTATCTTGGAGCGAAAGAGATTTCACTCAAAGATACCGAAGAAACGGAGGGAACAGCGGGGAAAGTAGGAGAACAAGAAAGCGCAGGATCAGAAATCACAGAAAGTACAGGAGTAACCACAGGGGGGAAATGGAGAAATCCAGCAGGTTGGCAATGTTTCTAACGGTGGAAGTAAGACTATTTTTGGTATGAGTAGTTGGATTGTTATTTCAATTGTAATCGCGGGTATTTTGTTAAGCCTTCTTCTCTTCGGAATACTTCGTAAAAGGAGAAACAAGTGATTGTAGTTACCTAGTACTCGCTTGGATTTAAGCTATACATTTGGTAAACTCATGTAAATAAATGTGATAGGTATAAGTGCATTTCGGACAATAAGAAGGTGAATGGATATTGAGTACACATAATGATCGTACACTTGAAAGCGACTTGCCAGCAGGACTTAGCAAGCCAGCGCTAAGGGCACTTACCGGTGCTGGATATTTGCGGTTGGAGCAATTTACGAGCCTCAGTGAGAGGGAAGTTTTGCAGCTACATGGAATGGGACCAAACGGAATCAAAACGCTCCGCAGTGCGCTTGAAGCAAAGGGTCTTTCATTTGCTGATCGTTAGGCTAGATATGTTGATTGGTGACTTATGGAGGGGATGTATCTAGGGGGCATTATTTATTTGGACAACTGGCTTTCGTTCGAAAAGGAACATTAAAGTTGCTGGATGGTGTAACAGAGGACAACGCAGATCGTATTCCAGATGGCTTCCGTAATACAATTCGTTGGCAGTATGGCCACATCTATGTTGTCCAAGAACGGTTCGCCTTTCAATATATTGGACTTCCTCAGCAATTGCCGGCAGGATTCAAGGAACGATATGAATACGGCACTTCTCCATTAACAACGACAGCGACCGATGCTGTGCCAACTCTTCAAGAGCTTGAATGGATGCTTAATGAACAGCAAGAGAGAATCTATGAAGCATTAGCGAACCGCCTTCAGGAGAAGCTTGTGCCCTACACGACTTCTACAGGGATTACACTGAGTACACCCGAGCAATTTCTGAGCTTAAGCCTATATCACGAAGGCTTACAGCATGATTAAAGTGTATAAATCGTTATTATTGCGGACTAATGGATGAGTAATAATACTCATAATTGTTATTAATGGGAGAGCCAAAATAGAAATCGGGAAACATTCCTAATTTCTATTTTGGCTCTTCCTCGTTTTAAGGGCTTGTTGTATAATCAGAATTCTATACACAATTTTGGGAATTTTTACTTTACCTCATGGAATCATCACAGCAGCGGAAAGAAGGATATCGATGATTAGACGACTAAAATCGCTATTAAATGATTACCATCCTATTGTTAACGTGTTACTCATAGGTACTGTGTTTGCCCGTATTGCAAGCTCAATGAGCTTACCATTTCTTGCTATTTATTTGTTTAAATACACTGATATGAGCCCAATGATGATAGGTTTAACGATTGGGACAGGTTCCCTCGCAGGTATGCTTGGTGGTTTCTTCGGCGGACATTTGTCTGACCGATTCGGTCGGAGAATTGTTATGCTCGCAGCTATTTATTTATGGGGTGCTGTGTTCGTCGGATTTGCTTTTGCAAGTTTGCCGATTATCTTTGCACTACTTAACGCATTAAATGGTTTATGCCGTTCATTCTATGAACCCGTGTCACAAGCACTGATGGCAGATCTAACCAAACCTGAAAAAAGGTATGCCGTCTACTCTTTACGATACATGGCTATTAATATTGGTGTATCGGTAGGTCCGCTGCTCGGAACAGTATTTGCAAGCATGAGTGGACGTTTACCGTGGTTAATTACAGGCTGTTTTTATTTGATTTATGGAATTTGGCTTCATTTCTTACTTAATAAATATGGTATACGCAGCATCGAAGGGGAGAAGAAAAATCCAGTCTCCATCGCTGATTCATGGAACGTCATTCGGAAGGACAGAGCATTCCGTTACTTTATTATCGGCGGCATAGTTAGTGCGATCGGATATGCACAGATGACGTCAACGTTATCACAATTCATTGGTCAGAACTATAAAGACGGCGTAACTCTGTTTGCATGGATGATGAGTATTAATGCGATTGTCGTTATTGCGTTCCAGATGCCACTTTCCAAATGGGCAGAGAAGCGCAGTCCGCTTACATCGATCATCTTAGGAAGTATCTGTTATGCGATAGGCAACATAGGTTTTGCATTTAGTAATAGCTGGTGGTTCTTGATATTAGCCATGGTTGTATTTACGTGGGGCGAAGTATTGACCTTCCCAGCAGGTGCTATAATGCTCGATCGCTTAGCGCCAGAGGGGATGAGAGGTACTTATTTTGGAGCACAGACCTTTACCAACTTAGGTTTTTTCCTTGGCCCGTGGTTGGGTGGGTTCCTATTGCAAGAATATGGCGGACAAACGTTGTTTATAGTGATAGCCCTTATAACGTTGTCATCCATTTGGTTCTATCGGATAGGCGAAATGAGTGTCAAGTTGCCTAAGCAAGCTTCTTCTGAGGTAAGTGTGTAAACATTTTAGAACGAAGTTAGAATTAGTGATTTTCATATTAAAAGATATATTTCCAAATGATGTATGTTAAAATTGTGAGCGGAGGCTCGCAATATAAGTTTAGTGAGTCTTCCAATCCGGTATTCGGGTCGGAAGACTTTTTTTGTTTTTTTACATACATATAGGCGGGAGGGGAAACATGTTTAGTAATGTGGAATTTTCAGTGGATAGTATGTCTATTCTGACTATTTTATCGATACTTTCTAGCTGGGGTCTTATTATCTATTTTGTCACTAAGCAGTATTTGAAGCTTGAGAAACGGCCTGTTGTTTGGAAGATGATACTTGCTACGTTCATTGGCTTATTTGCAGTCACAAATCCATTGACGGTGTTCGAAACGTACGTGAAGCTTGCCATACTCCCTTTGGGCGTATGGATATTATATTTCTACTTGAGACATAGACATACATCTTGGCAGCAGTACCGAACATTTGCATGGATCGGCTTTTGGTCTAATTACATCTCTTTGGTCGTGACATTATTATTCAGTTTTCTTCAAAATAGCATTTATCCAGAGTCTGAAGCATCATCATACATCGCTAACGTTAATCATGCAGCTATTGTAGCCATTCATCCGTCCGCATCTGTAGCAAAGCTTGATAGGAATAAATTACTTAACCAACTAGAACAAGTTCAGCCCGATGTAAATACAGTTGACGCATGGTATATCGGGTCGAAATTGGAAAGTGAAACCTACTTTCAGCATGAACGTTTTCCTTATTTAATAATTGGAGTAAAGTCAAAATGGGGCAGCGGTCTGGAAGCAGCTATATATATTCAGGATGATGGTAAAGGCCTATATATCGCGGGTCGTGATCGACATTATTATTTTCGTTCTGAGCAACCTCTAATTGAAGTGGAGGTTAGGAACTCATGAAGAAAAAGTTGATCATCGCTTCAATTATTTTGGTTTTAGCAGCCCTTTACGCTTTTCGAAACTATGATGGCAA
This sequence comes from Paenibacillus sp. L3-i20, assembly GCF_022180385.2. GTDB lineage: Bacteria > Bacillota > Bacilli > Paenibacillales > Paenibacillaceae > Pristimantibacillus. Next base: position 905,773 of record NZ_BQME02000001.1, on the reverse strand, counting down.
GCCTGGTCATTTTCTAAGTGTTCAGGATACATTAGAGTCAATAAATAATTATTATGTTGAAGCAGGAGCCAACGAGATTCTAGATGTTATTCACCTTGATAGCAGCCATGTATACGTGCCGTTCATCTCTATTTCGGGTAATTATAGTATGAGTTTCTGGATATGGGATCGAATGAAGTGGAGAGTCGTAGCAGTTGATACAAATGGTTACCCATATATATGGAAGCTCAGCCAAAGTGATCCGACCAAGCAATTCATAATGTGGAATACTCATCCTAAAAAGCCTATTAGCGAAATAGATTTTTATTTAATAAGGGAACGCACATATCATATTGAAAATGGAGTTTCATTTTATACACCGCGTGTTCAACTTAGGCAGTCGGCTAGCATGAAGGAGAGCACTTACGGAACATTGACATTCCCAAAGGAGTGGCAGGAAATAGCTGAGGTAGATGCTTATGCGAAACGTGAAGATAGTGGAATTCTATCTACTTTAATAGGTAATAATCAGATTTCCAAGCTGTATGTTGGATGGCTGCCTCATTATAATGGAAATAGTGAAGACTTAGGTTCATTTTATTCGTCTAGTACTATGAATCGTAATTGGCAATTAGAGTCAATTCGGATGCTAAACGAGTCGGAATTGGAGCGTCCGTAATGAGCAAGATGCTGTTAGCGTTAGCATAAATGCTTCTATTATAAGTGCGAAGAAACGAAGAGCGGGAGCGATCCCGCTATTTATTTGCTTGTTTTTGTGTTATCCTTATACGCTATGACATTCAAATAAACGTTTTTATAAATAGGAGATACCATGACATTTAACGATTTGAACCTTATTCCAGATATATTAAAAGCTTTAAGCAAAGAAAACTACTCGTCACCAACACCAATTCAGGAGCAAGCGATCCCGGCTGTACTTGAAGGAAGAGACATTTTTGGCTGTGCACAAACGGGAACGGGGAAGACAGCAGCATTTTCATTGCCGATCATTCAACTACTAAGCGCACAGAAGCCACAATCCTCTCGCCGCCGCATTCGCTCATTAATATTATCTCCGACAAGAGAATTAGCACTACAAATTTCTGAAAATATAGATGCATATAGTCAGTTTACCGATCTGCGTAGCTTTGCAATCGTTGGCGGGGTTTCCCAGCGTTCCCAGGAACGTGCGCTAGAGAGAGGCACAGATATATTGATCGCAACGCCGGGCAGACTGATGGATCTTATGAATCAGAGGCTTGTCGACTTGCAACATGTTCAAATACTTGTTCTCGACGAAGCAGATCGTATGTTGGATATGGGCTTCATTAACGACGTGAAAAAAATTATTTCGAAGATGCCGAGCAAGCGCCAAACGTTGTTTTTCTCTGCAACAATGCCGCCGGAAATTGCTCACCTTGTTAAGTCGCTTCTTACAAATCCGGTTAAGGTGGAGATTACTCCAGTATCCTCTACCGTTGAACGTATCGAGCAGTCGATGTATTTGGTTGATAAAGATAACAAGCCTGAGTTATTGATTCATTTGCTCAAGGACCCAGCTATCAAAACAGCGTTAGTATTTACACGTACGAAGCATGGTGCAGACCGTGTCGTTCGTGGACTAACAAAGCTGAACATTACGGCTCAAGCTATTCACGGAAATAAATCACAAAATGCTCGTCAAAGCGCATTAAATAACTTCAAAAGCGGCGTTACACGCGTTCTTGTAGCAACAGATATCGCAGCACGTGGTATCGATATTGAAGAATTGTCCCATGTGATCAACTACAATCTCCCGAACATTCCAGAAACGTATGTTCACCGTATCGGACGTACAGGTCGTGCGGGTCACACCGGCGTAGCGATTTCCTTCTGCGAAGCAGAAGAGTTGCCATACCGTAAAGATATTGAGAAGGTGATCAAAAAGACGATTCCAGTTGTCGAAGATCAGCCATATCCGATGCTTGTTACAACAGTGGCTCCATCAGGGAAATCGGGTGGACAATCGAGATCAGGGAACTCAGGCAGAGCGTCTGGTCCGTCGAGATCAAATTCAGCAAGACCAAATTCATCGCAGAGATCTTCAAATGGTGGAGGCTCATCATCATCGAGACCGTCAAGATCAGCGGGATCACAAGGTGCAAGCTCGTCATCAAGACCGTCAAGATCAGTAGGTTCGCAAGGAGCAGGCTCATCATCGAGACCGTCAAGATCGGCGGGGTCACAAGGAGCTAGTGCGACATCGAGACCTTCAAGACCAGTGGGATCACAAGGAACAGGCTCATCATCAAGACCGACAAGATCAGCAGAACCGCAAGCAACAGGCGTTGCTTCGTCGAACCCTTGGTTGCAACGATAGGTTAAATCATAATAGAGGAAAAGCAGCATTTCAGAAGGAGACTTTCTGAGATGCTGCTTTTATTATTTCAGTGCGAACCCCAAGCTCACATGAAATTCCTAGGAGGTTCGCACCACAAGCCAGACAAGGGATTTCAGCGATTATGGCGAATAAGTATACATAAAATACTCCATCAAATTTGGGGTTCGCAGAAAAAGCCTTATAAACCCTTGCTGGGCAAGGGTTTATAAGGCTCGCAGTCGCTCCCCATGCGGGAGCGTGGATTGAAACTCTAGCTACAACATCTAACGTTTCTGCCGACTGGTCGCTCCCCATGCGGGAGCGTGGATTGAAACAAAGCTCTGAACACCATCAGGATCCACATCTACACGTCGCTCCCCATGCGGGAGCGTGGATTGAAACAATCTTTATGGTTTAAACAAAGTGGAGGTAAACGTCGCTCCCCATGCGGGAGCGTGGATTGAAACTTCCCCCAATCCATGTTGTCGTACATACTCTTCGTCGCTCCCCATGCGGGAGCGTGGATTGAAACATGCATTGAAAAACATATTCACCATCAAGCAATCGTCGCTCCCCATGCGGGAGCGTGGATTGAAACAATTAAATGCACACTACCATGTCCACCCTTTGCCGTCGCTCCCCATGCGGGAGCGTGGATTGAAACTTTTTTATCAGACTTAGGCTTTTTCGTTGTTTTAGTCGCTCCCCATGCGGGAGCGTGGATTGAAACGAGAAACAATTATATCAACCATGGAAAGCGGTAAGTCGCTCCCCATGCGGGAGCGTGGATTTAAACTGGTATGACGAGAAAGATTGGGAAGAGGATCAGCAGTCGCTCCCCATGCGGGAGCGTGGATTGAAACTTTGAAGTCTGGGTATTGTGCGGACAAACGGTCAGTCGCTCCCCATGCGGGAGCGTGGATTGAAACTGTCTATGTTGTACTTGATATTTACATTTGGGAAGTCGCTCCCCATGCGGGAGCGTGGATTGAAACGAAATTACTTCATCAGTAAATCCAGCGTCAACCGGTCGCTCCCCATGCGGGAGCGTGGATTGAAACATCCTAGCGGCAGTTTCTCGGATGAAAGCCTCTTGTCGCTCCCCATGTGGGAGAGTGGATTGAAACTGTAGCAAAACATCAGACTATAAAAAAAAGTGCGTCGCTCCCCATGTGGAGCGTGGATTGAAACTGTAGGACTAGATATTAAACTGGTCGGGGCAGACGTCGCTCCCCATGTGGGAGCGTGGATTGAAACACATGTTGATTAATTACCTCTTTATGTTCAGGCAGTCGCTCCCCATGTGGGAACGTGGATTGAAACGCCATGTCTAGCTTTAGGATGTAATCGTGCCGGGTCGCTCCCCATGTGGGAGCGTGGATTGAAACTGTTCTCATGCAAGCTCATCGCATTGTTCCTCAGTCGCTCCCCGTGCGGGAGCGTGGATTGAAACCGCTGGATTGTAGTCTTCTGGAAACCATGTTTGGTCGCTCTTCATGCAGGAATGCTAATTGAAACAAAGGTCAGAGACGGGAAGATCCGTAAGGGGAAGGTCGTTTTAATAGCCGAATTACAAAATCATTCTCTTTGAAGATATATACCCTATGAATAGTGAATTATAGTCGCACTGACATAAAGTAAGGTCCCGTTTATTAGAGGTGACTGTGGAACACTAAAGTCTCATTCAAGTTTTAATGTCTCGACTTAAAAATTATAATAAATACTCTGTTATCTAAAATTTTGGTCTCATTTATTTGATGGGACCTTTTTTTTGTCTTAAATATGAAAATTCTTTAGTGATAAATAATATATCCAAATAATAACTTGGAAGAATAGGAGGTATTTGTTTGTTTTAGTCGAAATAGCTCATATTGCAGGAAAAGATTGGCGTTATAAGCGACTAGAGGGGGAAGAGTCGAATGAAACGAAAATTAGAAATACCAGATGATAGTGTGAACATTTCAAATCTCATCTCAAACACACCTGATAAGTGTGATGTGACGATTCATAATCTTACTATTTCATTAATCTCTCCCATGTTTGGGGGAAGTGCTAGAGCCGGGGTAATTGATAAAGATAATCCTGTCCGTGTATCATCCGTACGTGGCAACTTGAGATTTTGGTGGCGAGCAACCCGAGGTGCGGCCTTTAAAAATGTATCAGAATTAAGTAAGAGAGAAACTGAAATATTCGGTAATACTTCCACGCCAAGCTCTATTCATATTTGGATTGAGCGTGTAGGAAAAGATATCTCTCTCGATAATGCTCAAATACACTCAGGTCGAAAAAATGAATTTGTAAAAGGTTTGCCAAAATACTTCATGTTCCCCTTTGATAAAAATACGGAAATAAAATTCGGATCACAGTACACTTTTAGTCTGCGTATAACAGTTAATTCTACAGATAAAGAACTGTATGAAAAAGAGATTGAACCTGCATTATGGGCTTGGATTAATTTCGGTGGGGTTGGAGCTCGGACTCGAAGAGGTTGTGGTAGTCTTTATTCAGAAAAATTTTCACCTAAGCGAGGAGAAAACATAAAAGACTGGTACAAACAGAACATAGCAGGCTATGAACTGCAATTACCTATAACGGATAGTGGTCCCGGTAATCAACAGTGGCCTATATTGTGTGATGATATAAAATTTTCTAAAACAGAAGAAACGATTAGTGATGCTTGGAACAAGATAGCCAAACTATATAGTGATTTCCGAAGAGCACCTTGCATGAAATATGGGGGGGTTAGTAATGACAACGTACTAAAAAGAAGTTTCTGGCCCGAGGCAGATTCGATTAGAGAGATAACGGGAATGTCCAAAAAAGAGCACAAGACATCCACCACTATCGATAAGAAGGAATATGCTTTCCCTCGTGCACAATTGGGGCTTCCGATTCAATTCCAGTTTGCAAAAAGAAGAGTGTCGCATGAACCTAAGCTTAATGAGCCATTTAAAACTAAACTGCTACCCAAAGATAAGGATAGATTAGCCTCTCCGCTTATATTAAAAGTGATAGGAGTCTCACCTTCGGCTAATAAGTCCTCATGGGGAAATGCGTTTAAGGGACATGCCATTATAGCCGTTTTACGTCAGCCAATGCTTAACGAGTTATCTCTGGAATTAATAGATGTCAAAGAACCAATGGAACATGAGCAACAGTTATTCACAGATACTAAGAAGAAGTTACAAGGTTTTAAGATAGAAGATAACTACATATATCCTAAGACTAAATACAAAGATAATCAATTTAGAAATCCAATGCGGCTTGAAAATAGCTCAGATTATAGAAGAACTCAAAAAAATTTACTAAGCACATCATCAGCCATACAAGCCTTTCTCCACAGCAAGGAGGTTGCCGAATGGGAGTAGTCAACAAACAGGTTCTAATTATTACTATTGGTCCGGTACAACAATTTATTGCACAGGCACGTAAGACGAGAGATTTATGGTACGGATCACATCTATTATCCGAGCTTAGTAAGGTTGCTGCTCAGACATTAATGAGTTCCGGGGTTACATTGATTTTTCCATCCATAGGTGAAGGAGACTCTTGGAATAACCTCAAAGTTGCTAACAAAATTATAGGTGTAGTTGAAGTGGGTGGAAATCCTAGAGAGATCGCACTTGCAGTACGTAAAGCTGTAGCGATGTCATGGATCAATCGTGCAGACAATGTAAAGAAGAGGCTGGAACCATATATTAATACGTCCATGTGGGATCGACAAATCAAAGATTTTATAGAGTGTTATGCGGTGTGGACGCCGATGGCTGTGGATGAAAGTGATTATGACAAGGCTGTTGAACGAGCGGATCAATTAATGACGGCTCGTAAATCTCTTCGTGACTTTTGTCAAAATGAACCTGGCGCATTATTCGGTGATAAGAAGTCTCGGTTAGATAGTGGACGTGAATCTGTAATCTGGCCGGAGCAGCTTCGTAATCTCGCCCGATTTGGTATTAAACGAGGTGAAACGCTGGATGCGATTTCACTTGTTAAGCGGTTATCTAATAAGATCGATTCTAAAATATTCCCATCGGTCTGTGACATGGCATTCCTTCCTTATCGCAATAAAATTCAGAATAATGAATCAAAGATGTCGGATATCAACTCTTTTTATGAGGATGTCCGTTATCAATGTGCTGACCTTCAATTAAAGGGCAGTAACGTAAATGATTATGAATCAGCTTTATTTTATGAGAATAGGGTTGAAGAATTTGTTGCTGAAACCTTAGAGCAGTTAAGAGAGAAGCAAGGTAGTGGGTTTAGGAAGACAAACGATGAGGAAGAGCATGTTAGTGGGATAGTAAAACGTATTACCCAACTACGGTCCAAGTATAGGATAGACTCTAAACAATTGCCTAATTATTATGCTTTTATTATGTGTGATGGTGACAATATGGGCGAGACACTTCGATTAATGAAAACTATAGGTGCTCACAAAGAATTTTCTGAAAAGCTATCCAATTTTGCCACTGCGGCTGAGGAGATTATATCTCATCGGAACCAAAGCGATGGTGATAAAGTAACTGTTCGTGGACAATTAGTCTATAGTGGCGGCGATGATGTCATGGCGTATGTCTCATTAAGTGATTGTATGGAGGTTTGCGAAAAACTGCAACAGAAGTTTACAGAAATTATGAGGGATGCGGTTCCTGTTGGTCTGCCTAGACCGACATTATCAATAGGAGTTGCAATCGTACATATGCTTGAACGTCTGGAGGTAGCTTGTAATTTAGCTAGAAGAGCGGAGCATGATGCTAAATCTAATGGAAAAAATAGAATTTCTATTATTATGCAAAAGCGGCATGGAGGAACACTCTCAACGATCAGCTTACCGTTTGGTGATGTAAAGGATATCCTAGGAGGAATTGAAAAAGGTCAAGAGTCTACACTCCGTCCTAGTCCAACGCTTCAAGTAAAAGAGTTTCAGAGATACTATAGGAATGGTTATTTCTCAACCAAATTCCCGCATGAGCTTCGCGAGATGTATTTAGAATATAGAAGTCTCATAAAGGGGTCGGCTTGGCATAATGACGAAGTTGGATTGCATAAACTGTTGTCGCTAGAAGTAGAGCGTCTACTTAGGAAGAAGAAACCATCTCAGCTCTCTGATTCAAAGTATGCGGAGTTTGTGACTTGGGTTCGGACATGCTTTCATTATGGAGTTACCCCCCTCGAACAACTACGTGAGCTAGCAGAAAAGATGATTATTGCGGTAATGATTGAGTCAGAGGGGGGCCAATATGAAAAAGCATATTCAAATTAGACCGTTTGATTCGGTCCTTATGCGTGACGGCAGACCTTTCGATGCGACACCGGGAGAAACGGCACATTCAATGTCTGAAATTATTCCAAGTGTACTCGCAGGCTCAATTAGAGCGATGCTCGCCAAAAAAATCATTAATCGAGAACATAATTTAAGCGTATTTGCGTCGAAACAAGCAGTTTCAATTAAGAAACTGCTTGTTAAGGGACCAATTTATATGCGTGGGGATAGACGATTCTATCCAATGCCCAAAGATCTATTTGGCTACGATGATACAGAAAAGCAATTTCATATAGAAGCTTTAAGTCCCGTTAATGAGTATACGAATTCTAGCCTCGATAGTGGATTTTTGGGTACAGGGAAGCTTGGGGCACATGAAGATAGCTTGTGGACAATTCATGTTCCACTCAATAGTAAAGAATGGAAAGAATCACCTGCCTATATTTCTGAAGAACGAATGCACGATTGGTTAGTTAGATATGAGGATGAAGTAGTACGTGCAAATTTGCAGCATGAGCTGTCCATTTGGAGAATGATTCAAAGAGGCGAGAGTGGCATCGAGAATTTGAATGTAATGGATCGTGTCTTATTGGATCAAGTTAAAAAACATTATATGGCCCCGTTCGCAGTAGAAGAGCGCACCTCTACAGCGATTAATCGAGATACCTATGCAGCTCAAGATGAGGCTTTATATTCGATGAGAATGATAGTGTTACCACACGATGTAACAGTAGTAGCCGAAGTAAATGGAGAACTGGGTGCAGGCTTAGAATGGCCGAATCAACTTTCTGAAGTGCATCCTATGGGTGGAAAGCGGCGTCTTGCACATTTTCAAGAAGTGGATGCTAACAGCTTCCCTACTTGCAGCGATGAAGTCATAAAGTCTTTGCGTGGGGCGAAATACATTCGAATGATTTTGACTACTCCCGCTTATTTTGCAAAGGGTTGGAGACCCGGTTGGCTTGACGAGAAGCTCAGGACAAAGTCTGAGTGGAGTGATGATAAGGGCATTAGTTTAACATTACGTTGGGCTTGTATCCCGGGTTATTTACCAGTGTCGGGGTGGAGTTATTCGAATAAAAAGGAAGAAAAAGATAAGTCGAAGACGATCAATGATAAAAAACAAAATGGTGTTGAAAAGGCTGTAAGACGAATGGTGCCAGCGGGCAGTGTCTATTTCTTCGAGGTTGAAGAAGGATACGACGCAGCAGATTTCGCTAGGAACTTCTGGTTGTCTTCAATGTCGGATCGAGATAGAAGAAAAGGTAGTTTTGATGAAGAAGATGGATTTGGACTTGCGATCTGGGGAACTTGGAAGCCCTCTAACTAATTAGAACTGAACAAACCTTAGGAGGTTCAATATGAGCGAATCGAATAAAATGTTTTTCATACACTGTCAGTCACCTGTGCATGTTGGGACAGGGCAAGGAGTTGGCATCATCGATATGCCAATTATGAGGGAACGTGTAACATCGTGGCCACTAGTACCTGGAAGTTCTATTAAGGGAGTACTCCGAGAATATTGTACACTTCTTGCTAAAGATCATCGTGGCAATGAAATGGTAGATGTCGCATTTGGCAAAGTTTCAGAGAGTAGAAGTGAAAGTGCTGATTCAACGAGTGCGGGCTCGCTTGCCTTTACGGATGGTCGAATGTTAGCTTTCCCAGTTGCAAGTGGATATGGAACATTTGCTTATGTAAGCTGTCCGATGGCACTTAGAAGACTCCTACGTGATTCGTCTGCTGCGGGGTTATTTATTGGCGGACTTGATCAGGAGTTAATTAATCAGTGGGAATCTATCCTGCGAGAACAAGGTGATGGGAGTCCAGCACTTATTGGCAAACAAGCCAATAATGTATTGGTATCAAATAAAAAAATATATGTTGATGAGTTTGAATTCTCCGTTAAGGAGGATGGTAGATTAATAGACTGCATTGAAGAGCTGTCTCAGTTGATATTTGAGGATGATATTTCTCAAAGCCTGTTTAATGAGCGATTTATGCTGGTGAGTGATGATGCTTTTCAATATTTTGTAACGATATGCTGTGAGACTGTGCCTCGCATTAGAATTAAACATGAAACGAAGACTGTTGACGAGGGTGCTTTGTGGTATGAGGAATATTTGCCAGTGGAATCGATTCTGTATGGAATTGCTTGGTGTGACAAGGTGCACATAAAGGGCAGTACAATAAGAGCAGAAGAAATGTTTGCACCATTCAGTCCTTCGGTGAAGCTTCAGATTGGTGGTAATGCATCTGTAGGCAAGGGTCGGATTAGCTGCCGTTTTACTGGAGGGGTAGCTAAATGAAATCCTTCGAACAACAATATGCTATGAACGTATTGGCATGTATATATGAAACAGAGAAAGAGAAGGGCGGGATTAAAGGAGAATACGGCAGAGTATGTCACAAATTCCCCTATATGGTACTGACGAATGGACTAAGACTTACTGTTGCTTTTTTTCAAGCAAAAGGTGGAGTACATACACAATATTTAAATGATATGAGCAAGGTACTAGGCAGTGATGATTGGACAGATTTGTTGAGTAAAAACCAAATGGAGTATCGTATGATGACGTTACAATCGCTGAAGGCGGCAGCTTGGTTTAAACGTTATGCCCAGACGATATTGAAGGTGGATGCGGATGGTTCTACTGGTGAGTCAGAGTCAACAAATCTACAAATACCGCTAGATATACAGGGGGAGCGTGAGTCTGGATGAACGCTTACTTTTATATGACGAAGCATGGTGGGTTCAATGGTTCAGCAACGATGTTTAAGGATGATAAGGGGACCCAAAAGACAGATCCGCTCAATAAAATAAATCTGATAGAGGAGGTAATCAGCAATTTTGAGAAGGAGCTAACTATAAAAGAAAATGATGAGCAACAATTAGAACAAAAGTCGTCGTATAACCTTTATATGAACCGATTTAAGTTTCAACTTTTCCAGCCACTTAATGGGCATCTTCCTAGTCCATTTTTCATTAGTCCAACATCTAATCTTTGGATTGGAACAGGCTCGACTTCTATAACCGAAACGTTACTAACGTTGCACCGAATATACGGAGTTCCGTATATCCCCGGAACGGCGCTAAAAGGAATGGCTGCACATTACTGTCATCGGTATTTGGGAAAAGAAAATGAGAAGTTTCTGAATGGCGGTGACTATTTTAATATATTGTTTGGCTCGCAAGATTATCGGAGCTTCATCTATTACTATGATGCTTTCCCTACTCCAGAAACTGTTGCAAAATCGCTGAAATTAGATGTGATGACCCCTCATCATAAAGACTATAATATAAGCCCTTCTGAGCAGGTTGAGTATAAGAGGCTGAATGGAAATGTGGAACCGGCTGCGCCAAGAGATGATGATTCTCCAGAGCCTATTCTATTTATGTCAGCAAGAGCAAATTTCAAGGTCTTGTTATCCTGTGAAAATGATGATGAAGCTGGCCAGCATTGGCTTGATATAGCGAAAGAAATTATCCTGCAAGCTATTCGGTATGAAGGTATCGGAGGTAAAACGAGTACAGGTTATGGCCGATTTAAGGAGGAAGTGTGGGATGGGAAGGACCAAAATGAAGGGAACAGATAATAAAAGAAATAGTGGAAAGCATGGTCATAGACAACCACGTGAATCATCGAAATTGGATATCATGAAAAAGGTCGTGGAGAATTACAAGCTACTTGAAAGTAATGTAGTAACTGAATTGGATTATGGAGTAGAACATCACTTGACTAGTGGGGTTTTTAGAGAAGGTGTTTGGAAAGAAATGTTTGAAAAAATGATCCCACGTAAATTCGCCATTGAACAATCCGTGTTTATTGTTGATTCAGAAATGAATGTTTCTAAAGAAGTAGACTTAGCCATATTTGATGAACAATATACACCATATATATTTAGGTACGGGAACATCAAGTATATTCCGATTGAAGCAGTTGCTGTAGTTATACAATGCAAAAGCACTAATGTAACTTTAAATAAATTGAAGCCTTGGGTGAACTCGATAAAAAAATTACAAACCTCACCTAATTCCGTAGTACGGACTGTAAATGGAATTAATTATGGTGAACATAATTATAATCAATTTATAGAGTATCATAGTAAGCAAGCAACACAAGTTGAGAACCAAGATTCGAATCAGCTGTGCTCGAAATGTTCCGCTCGAGTAGAGAAATTATCTCCAAAAACAACACAAACGTCTACACGGCCAATTAGGATTTTATGCCATACCAAGAAAGATACTACTGAAATTATTGAATCTTTATTCGATATAACAATTTGCCGCTCCACGGAATCAAATAAATTGAGTGTTTCAATCCCAAGAGAATCTAACGATATAACACTTTGGAGTCATCGATTGAATCATGTCTCTGATAACAGTAAAGATGAGAACTTTGGATATTCAAATAAAAATGTCAATAATGAGATCAAACTTAAGGATTATCGTGTAAAAAGCAGATCGAATAAACTTGAAGAAATATCATTATTGTCATTAACATTTCAATTAAATCAATTGTTGATGTTGATTAACAATCCTATATTTTTCCCTCACAGGGCTTATGTGAAAATGTTTAATGATATACTTGAAGCTGATCAGCTTGACGAAGTAACTGTAGAAAACTAAGATTCAGTGCGAACCCCAAGCACACATGAATTTCCTAGGGGGTTCGCACCTCAAGCTGGGCAAGGTATTTCGGCGATTTTCACAAATAAGTATACGAAAATGACCTCTCTTAAATTGAGGTTCGCAAAAAAGGCCCTACACACCCTTGCTGGACAAGGGTGTGTAGGGCCCGCAGTCGCTCCTTATGCAGGAGCGTGGATTGAAACTGCTAGCCATTTGCTGAGCTGCTGCACGCTCTTGTCGCTCCTTATGCAGGAGCGTGGATTGAAACCTGTCAGACATCCATTAGTTCCTGATAATGAAATGTCGCTCCTTATGCAGGAGCGTGGATTGAAACTAACTCAAATGGCGCAGGTAATCCAAGAGTATATGTCGCTCCTTATGCAGGAGCGTGGATTGAAACAAAAGCCATTTCACCAACACCCTTTCTTTGAAATGTCGCTCCTTATGCAGGAGCGTGGATTGAAACTCTAGCACGTCCTCAACCTTATCCATAATTGATGTCGCTCCTTATGCAGGAGCGTGGATTGAAACTAACTATTACATAAGTATCATCAATAAAAGTGAGTCGCTCCTTATGCAGGAGCGTGGATTGAAACGATTGAATCACATTAGCTACTGCTATCAGCTTAAGTCGCTCCTTATGCAGGAGCGTGGATTGAAACAATTTTGTCTGCAGAACACTCGAACGATAGGTCGGTCGCTCCTTATGCAGGAGCGTGGATTGAAACCTCACCATCGATTAGCCCCGTTACCAAATATTCGTCGCTCCTTATGCAGGAGCGTGGATTGAAACACTGAATCACTTCAATGGGCACCAACGCTTTGGTCGCTCCTTATGCAGGAGCGTGGATTGAAACAGGATTTAGTGGATTGACCGTCCAATTAGTAGAGTCGCTCCTTATGCAGGAGCGTGGATTGAAACAACAACAAACAAGGTTCTTGGCGCAACACTAAAGTCGCTCCTTATGCAGGAGCGTGGATTGAAACCGATTGCCTTAATTATGTGTTTAGCTGTCTCAGGGTCGCTCCTTATGCAGGAGCGTGGATTGAAACAGTAGTGAAGCTCGCACAATGATTAACTCTACAAGTCGCTCCTTATGCAGGAGCGTGGATTGAAACTAAGATAGTCTATAGTGTTTAAATAAATTAAAAGTCGCTCCTTATGCAGGAGCGTGGATTGAAACTATTACAGCAGTTAGTACGCACTCAGCTGCTCGAGTCGCTCCTTATGCAGGAGCGTGGATTGAAACATAGAATCCCTAACGTTGTAAGTCACTACTGGACGTCGCTCCTTATGCAGGAGCGTGGATTGAAACTCTGCCATTGGTCAAAAACGCAAAGGCGAACCGGTCGCTCCTTATGCAGGAGCGTGGATTGAAACAGCGTAAAACTGGTGATTTTATAGTGTCTAGCGGTCGCTCCTTATGCAGGAGCGTGGATTGAAACTTGTCTTTCAGGTACTTGTGCATAAAGTAAGCCCGTCGCTCCTTATGCAGGAGCGTGGATTGAAACTCGCCCTCACCTCTGGCCTGAGGTTTAGTGAATTGTCGCTCCTTATGCAGGAGCGTGGATTGAAACGTTTAGAACGAATTGACCGTCGCTGAACCCGCCTGTCGCTCCTTATGCAGGAGCGTGGATTGAAACTACCTCTTTAAAGGTAGGCTGCGTAATCTCCATGTCGCTCCTTATGCAGGAGCGTGGATTGAAACACAGAGTCGGCGACATCGGCTATCACAAAAGAATAGTCGCTCCTTATGCAGGAGCGTGGATTGAAACTTCATTCCTAGGAAGTATTCTGTGCTGAATTTTCGTCGCTCCTTATGCAGGAGCGTGGATTGAAACTTATCTAGCAACCTTAACTCCTTAAACCTATCACGTCGCTCCTTATGCAGGAGCGTGGATTGAAACAGCGTAGTACTGTTGCAAGATTGTTATAACGTCCGTCGCTCCTTATGCAGGAGCGTGGATTGAAACTCTAATTCTAAGTTCTTTATTCTATCGTCTGTTAGTCGCTCCTTATGCAGGAGCGTGGATTGAAACCTAGAAAGTGGCGAACTGATGCGGAGTTAACAAAGTCGCTCCTTATACAGGAGCGTGGATTGAAACTACCCCCGTGTTACAATACGGGGGTGAACGGCGCGTCGCTCCTTATACAGGAGCGTGGATTGAAACTCTCGACAGTTCTCCGCGGATGGTTCCCGTGTTAGTTGCTCCTTATGCAGGAGCGTGGATTGAAACTCCACGCCGATCAAGCGGACGTACAAGGCTGGTTGGTCGCTCCTTATGCAGGAGCGTGGATTGAAACGACCAGCGATAGGACCGCAAGACGGCGGCGATGTGTCGCTCCTTATGCAGGAGCGTGGATTGAAACACAACTAGTGTAGTTGTAATGCGATTGCGTCAAGTCGCTCCTTATGCAGGAGCGTGGATTGAAACTCTGTAGGCCGCTCACGGAGAACTGAAAAGAGAGGTCGCTCCTTATGCAGGAGCGTGGATTGAAACGAGTGAACCGCAACCGGATCACCGCCTTTCAGGTCGCTCCTTATGCAGGAGCGTGGATTGAAACTTCTCTTGTTACATTTATCCTAATCAGTTCCTCAGTCGCTCTTTATACAGGAGCGTGGATTGAAACACCCATTAGTTGCTCACCATCATTACAAGGTACGGTCGCTCCTTATACAGGAGCGTGGATTGAAACCGAACTATTGGAAGCGAAGGAAGTAAAAATCCTTGTCGCTCCTTATACAGGAGCGTGGATTGAAACTAATATATTGAATCTCGTTTGGTCCTTCATCAAAGTCGCTTCTTATACAGGAGCGTGGATTGAAACTCATGACTAGATATCCTTTGTATATCTGATTTTGTCGCTCCTTATGCAGGAGCGTGGATTGAAACCCTTCCAGGTCAAATGATACTTCAGGAGCATCGGTCGCTCCTTATACAGGAGCGACAATTGAAAAGCGGCAAGCTCATCAGAAAATAAGCCTTCGTTTGTCATCTATTAAGCAGGAGCGTAGCTTGGATTTGAATAACTCCATTCAAATTAACAAAGCTATATAATCTATGATTCTGATAAATGTGCTAGAAATAACGATTTACTGTTATCGTAGATTTAATCTTATTTGTTGTCTCATCTAACAGAATCATCTACTTTAGACTATTCACATGTAAACTGTCTAACAGCTTCTTGAATATGCTGCTCGTACGTGAAACGCATAATATCATTTTTATCTAACGCATTTATATCGTCTATTTCGAAGCCTTTTACACCTTGAGCCTCGATCTCGCCTCTGGAATTGAAGAAACCCTACTGGAGAAGAAGAAATAGATCCATCTTGACGAACAATCCATGCTGATGCCCCGTCTTCATATTCATAAAAGTCTGCAAGATATACCTTTGCTCCAATCCACTTTTCTCCCTCCGTGCCATTTACGAAGTCCTCGCATAATAACGATTTCAAATATGTTTCTGCATTTGCAATCATTTTGTCCTTGCGAGCTGAGGTCCCATAGTTCGGTTTATGAGGCTCGTCGATAAGTACGGAAAACTCATTCAAAACATTAAACTCCCCAACAGGCCAGTGCGTGTCCTCTTCGCTAACTTGCCCATCACCGTAAACGAATCCATCCTTACGATTTAATAGGATCAACCAATCATCAATACTCGTGTGGGCATAAACGGATTTTTTACCGATATCGTCGGTGTATACACGTACTTGTACTTCAATCGTTTGATTAATATAAGGTTCAAAACTTCTATTTCCGTAATTCCCATAAACACGGTCTGGAGCAGTCCATAACCGGTAGTTAATATATTGTTCAATTGCTGTTGCGATATTATTAGTCGTATAACCATCTGGTGGAATGACTGTGTCTGAATGATTATTTCGTGAAGTCATCGTAGTATCCGTTTCTACACTAATAGAAGAACAAGAACTTATCAGAATGACTATGGCGATTAATAAGCAAATAAGCCTTAATGTTCGCTTCACTTGCAAAACCTCCTACAATAAAAATAATGAAAACAGGAGATTGAAATGATTCATGTGTGAAACCACATGCGCAATTTAACTAAGGGTATCCGATTTGTAGTATTTTACAGTACCTAATAGACGTAGTGTTCAAAAGGGATGTTGCCACCTTTATGCGAGAAGAGTAGGGTCTACAAAGGAGTAGACCAGTTTAGCTATAACCATTTTCCCCCTATCATTCGAACGGTGAGAAAGCTACTATTAGACTACGACTTTAGCTAAAAGGGAGCTGTTGCATTGAAAGAAAACAGTGGATATATTCAGGCGGTACTTGCGGCTGTGGAGCAGTACGGATTTACTAACGTTACTCCAAATGTTCTAAGCGATGAGGGTAATCTTATTGTACACTTATCCCCGCATCCAGTTGTTGCTCGTGTAGCAATAGCACGTTCTGAAGCAGATGCGGTAAAAGCATGCCATATAATGAAACGTGAGTTGCAAGTTGCGATGCACCTGCATACTGAAGGTGTTCCTGTATTGCTGCCCGCAGAATTGACAGATACAGTACCTCTCCAAGCGAAAGGGACATGGATGACGTTATGGGAGTATGTACCGCGAACAGCGTTACAGCCATTGTCGCCAGAAGAGGCTTACGTCATGGTACATAAGCTATCGACTGCAATGCAGTCTCTCCCAATTGC
Source organism: Paenibacillus sp. L3-i20 (assembly GCF_022180385.2). Taxonomy (GTDB): domain Bacteria; phylum Bacillota; class Bacilli; order Paenibacillales; family Paenibacillaceae; genus Pristimantibacillus. Next base: position 888,864 of record NZ_BQME02000001.1, on the reverse strand, counting down.
ACTCTCTCCGCTTAGCGTTTGGGAACGAGTGTCTGAATCGGCCGAAGCCCTAAGAAAACAGTCAGATCCTCGTATTCATAATCTGCTCAAGCTTTTCCAAAGCGTAGACGAAGAGATGAGAACGGGAACGAGAATTCTTTTGCCTTGTCATGGAGATGCTCATGCACGAAATTTACTTGCGAGCCCAAGGGGCCCGCTTTGGATGGATTTCGAGGATGTTTCGTTAATGCCAGCGTATTGGGATAAAGCTTCTTATGTCACAAATCTTGCTCTTATGAGCAGATTTCATGAACCAACTTTTAGGTACATGCTGCAACAGGCAATCGAAGCCGATCAATTGGATGATTTTAAATTTGCTGTGACTGCAAGAGTACTTATGTCCACGCTCGGCAATTTGGACTATGCACTGAAAGGAATGGGCGATTTGCCATTCGCTACAAGACAACTAGAGCTGGCGGCAGACTTTATCCGAGAATTAACATACATTCATCATTTATAATCAATAAATCCCACTCATATTCATCATTCATAATTGATAGATCTCGTTCATATTCATCATTCCACAAGTCCATCATTATTCATAATCCATACTTCTTCCGCCATCATAAGGTCGTATTATATCGGTAAGTGCACGATACACATTTTCGGGATTTTCGGCAATTCGATGGCATACATACAAGTACCACTCCTTACCGTAAGGGAGATACACTTTGCAACTATTGCCACCGTGCCTCAGCGCACTTAGCCGATCCGGTCGGATACCATAGAGCATTTCGTATTGAGCATGGGGGCCAATAAGATCGTAACGAAGCTCTAGCTCTTGCAGTAAATTTTCATCATGGGTTGCGATTGTAACAGGATGTTTCGCATTCAAAATCTGAGCAGCCATTTCCAAATAGCGATTATTTAGTTCTATAGAGCGGGGCAGGGCGTAGTCGCTGTGCTCCTGATAGGCCCCTTTCACAAGTCGAATTCTGCCTGGGTAATGCAGAAGCTTTTGCAAATCTTGTTCTGATCGATGAAGCTGGGCTTGTATCGTTATCCCAACATTCGTGAATTTTTCACAAGCTCGTTTATATAAAAGAATAATTGCATCTGTCTTCGATGATTCCTCCATACCGATCATAATGGATATTCCACGTTGCTCTGCCTTCGCTGCTAGCTCCAGCAAGTTAGTATAAGCAAAATTCTCATCCAAGCTTAACCCAATATGAGATAAATCGAGTGATATTGAGTCATTTGGAGTACAAGAAACTTCGCCTGACCCATCGATAAGTGCCAGAAACTCGTTTTTGACACGTTCACATTCCTCTATGGATGTCGTATTTTCCCCTATGTACTCTAGAGAGATGGCATATCCCTTCGTTTTCAATTGCTGCGCTATATGTATAGCTTCTTGTTTGCTTTCCCCTGTTACAAATCTTCGAGCAGCCTTCCACAGCAGTGGGTAAAGCTCAACGGACTCTTGAACGTAGCTTTTAATATCCTCATTACGCGATATGGATTTGAGTGCATCGGTTACTTGTTCTTCAAGACTAGGCATTATAAGTTCACTCCTTCTTCTATTTAAACCCAATTTAACATGGTAAAATGGTTTTTGTGAGTGCCACTTTACGCATGGTTTTGTAGTACCACTTTTGCCCTGGGAGGTTATATGTGTTGCTTTGGATGCCTATTGATCGATCGTTGGATATGCCGTTAATTAGACAAGTATATAGTCAAATTCGCAGTCGGATTTTGAAGGGCGATCTGCAATATGGCGAGAAGCTACCCTCCACACGTGAGCTGTCTGAATGGTTGAAGGTATCAAGAAATGTGGTGCTGGAGGCGTATGATCAGCTGCTAGCAGAAGGGTTTTTGGTTGCGGAGCGAGGATCAGGAACATATGTGGCAGAGGGCACTTTTCTGGAGCAGACTAGACTTACTTCCCCGTATCAATCCCATCTTTTACAAGCAGATGAGAAGGATAAGGGTGATGTCATTAATTTTCGCTCCGGTATACCTGCATTGGATGAATTTCCTCGTAAAACATGGTCGAGACTATCCCAAGCGGTTTGGCAAGACGTTTCTTCAGCTACTTTAGGTTACGATATGCCAGAAGGTCGAACGGAATTAAGACTCATTTTATCTCGTTACTTGATGAAAACAAGAGGTGTCGAGTGCCACCCTGACCAAATCGTAATCACATCAGGAGCAACTCAAGCACTTACATTAGCCGCCAAGCTCCTTCTGACACAAGGGGATCATGTTGTAATTGAAGATCCTATAACCCACGATATTCAAACGATATTTACGAATGCAGGTGCGAAGTTATATCCCATCCCTGCGGACGAATATGGCATGCAAACTGCCCTACTCCCTCAGCATATACAGCCCCAATGTGTCTTTCTTACGCCATCGCATCACTTCCCACTAGGAGGCACATTGCCGATTCAGCGCCGTATCCAATTAGTTAATTATGTTAGAGAAACGAAAGGCTACTTAGTGGAGGATGATTATGACAGTGAATTTCGTTATGAAGGCCCGCCAGTTAGCTCCTTGCAAGGATTAGAACCAGATCGTGTGTTGTACATTGGTTCCTTTAGCAAAATATTATCGCCAGCGCTAAGACTCGGATATCTCATCCTTCCGCTACAATTGATCGAGCAATGTCGCAAAGTAAAGTGGTTTTCGGATCTTCATACCTCATCTATAGATCAATTGATTCTTGCCCGTTTTATCGAGCAAGGTTATTTGGAAAAACATGTGGCAAAGATGAAGAAGCTCTACAAGAGTCGAAGAGAGGTTCTCATTCAAAGCTTAAAGGAGTTATTTGGCGATAGAGTCACGATTATAGGGTTTTCAACAGGGCTGCACCTCATTACAGAGTGGAATGAGGTTTCTTTTACAGATGAGAAACTTGCGTATATCGAAAGCTGCGGTGTGAAAGTATATCCAGTAGAAGCGCATACTCTAGTGAAGGGAAGGCATACCCATCGTATTATAATGGGGTATGGGCATCTGACGGATGAGCAAATTCGAGAAGGTGTGCGGAGATTAGGGCTAGCGCTTAACGAAGTGAGAAGTGTGATAAAATGATAGTGTCGATTTTGTAGCTTCGCACAAACAACCCAATAATCCAAAGCTGGACCAAGGTTTGTAATGCTTCAAGTTGATTCTCTTATTAACGTGTGAATTGAAACGGTACTATTCGTATGATGAAAGGCGTGTTGTTGCATGGCTATAATAAAAGTTATCGTTGCGGAAGTCGGAAAAGAAGAAATAGAAGTCAGAGAGATCGAAATAAAAGCAAATATTTACGACGCATTAGAAGAAATTGCAGATGGCGATGTTGAATCCATTAGTATATGGAATGACGTCGTTTTGTGGTTGAACTTGGACGTTCAGGGAGATAGTTCCGCATTCAATTTCAATCTTACCGAGAAAGTTCAAATTAGAAATATAGATGAATACGAACCAAAAGTATCTGTTAGTGGAAACGTAGTTTTCACTGGAACCGATGCAGATGGCGAGCCAGTTGGACTGACAGAGGATGAGATTGCGTTTATTAAGAGTAAATTCGTCAACCGCCAAACATACCACCAATTCACTAGAAAATAATAAGTGTAATGGCGATAATTCAACAAACGGACCATTTCATTGAATAAGACTACACAAAAAGTCGTTTTCCTTTACATAAGGAAAGCGACTTTTTAGATTGATTGTTCTCTTGTTATGAAGCATGTTACTTTACGTTCCTTTGGCTAATTTTGAAAATGTTGTTGACTATTCAGTTGAACTGAATTATATTTTTATTAAGTTGAACTATATAGTTGAACCGAGTAAAGGGTGGGGATATGAAACATAAATTATTACCGTTGTCTGAAACGATGCATTATATTTTATTAGCTCTGCGTGAGCCACTCCATGGCTATGCCGCAATGCAAAAAATAGAAGAGATAAGTAACGGCACTGTTATTTTGGCAGCTGGTACATTATACGGTGCGATTGAAAACTTGAATAAGCATGGTTGGATTGAACCTGTTGGAGAATCGGGTCGGAGAAAAGTTTATATGATAACTGCGGAAGGAGGCGCCATTTTGAAAATGGAACAAAATAGGTTATTGCATATTTTATCCCTGTACGAAGGAAGTGAATCGAATGAAGAAATTTAAGATATCTTTTGATATTGAAAAAGAGGAGCAATGGCTGAACGAGCAATTACAAAAAGGCTATCGTTGTACAAATATTGGTGAATTAGGAAGATACATTTTCGAAAAAACCGATAAAAGATATGTGATGCGACTGGATTATCAAGAGCATTTATCAAAGAAAAAGCTCGAAGATTACAAAGGGATATATGAAGACTTTGGCTGGACTTATATAAATGGCCCTTGGCTTGCTGGAATTCGATATTGGCAAAAAGAAGATGATGATCAAAATGAAATCTTCTCGGATCGCCAATCAAAGAGTAATTATTATAAAAGATTGATGGGTCATTCATTTGGTGGAGGTCTACTGTTATTCTTTTTTTATTATATGATTAATAAGGATTCAGGTATATATTTAGCTGATGGTCTTTGGAGTATGGAAGGTGCATTATTTTGGAAAGCATTTTTATTTGAAACTCTATTTGTCATTTTAAGGTTTCTTCCTTTCCTTATGGTTGTTTTCTGTGGTTGCAGTTATTATAAAGCTTATCGAAAGTATTCAGCGTTAAAAGAAAATTAATTTGAGGATAATGTATGTTCCAGAGTCGGGTGCGATTATAGAACAACACAGGTAGAAAATGATCAATCTTTTTAATAGAAATGATATAGTACTTCACAAAGAATGACCCCGTTTTGATCAATCTTTTTCAAAACGAGGTCTTTTTAATCCGAAAGCAACTAAACTCCCACCTTGAGATTGGGTAATTATAGATGATTAGCAGATTTGATTCAAAGAAAGCCCATTAACCGCTTCACATTGTTTGCATTATCCGTGGAAGTAAGTCTCTCCAGCAATAGGAAAGCGACATCGAATGCTGTAGATGGATTGTAGGAAGTTATGATGTTTCGATCTATAACGATAGGCTGGTCGGGGATCACTTGTACGCCCATTTCAGCAAGCATAGTCTGCCGCAGACCATTGTTTAGATTGTACGTGGTTGCAGTTCTGCCTTGTAGAGCACCGCTTTTGCCAATGGGTAAAGCCCCAACGCAAATCGATGCGATATCTTTTCCTTGTCTATCGAATTCACGGATGAATGCCAGTACATCTGGGCGAAACGCATCTTCATAAAATCCGGCCGATTTGAATCCGCCAGGAAGCGCTAATGCATCAAATTCCTCTACTGTTACTTCGGATAGCACCTTTTCTGGAATGACTGTGAAGTTCCACGTACACTTTAACTCGGCTCTGGTACCTACTGTTATTAGCTCGGTAGACCCATCTCCTTCAAGCTTGTTCCATCCTAGAACATCAGTGAATACACTTGCTTCGAGGGCTTCGAATCCATTCGGCAAAAGTAAACAAACTTTACTCATCGTATGTTCTCCTATCCTATTTCTGTATTTTTTTGTCGGTTTCTACTCTCATCTTATGATAGAATATATGATTAGTAAAATTGGAATATCTAAGTATTATATTCAGTATTTCTGATAACAAAAATAACAGTAAGGAGTGATCCAATATCGATATTCGTCAATTTCAAACGTTTAAAGCAGTTGCCGATGCCAATAGTTTCACGAAGGCAGCAAAGCTGCTTCAATATTCGCAAGCAACGATTACGTCGCATATTCAGCAGTTGGAACAAGAGATAGGGTACCCGTTATTTGATCGTTTGGGGAAGCGAATTAGACTCACTTCGGTCGGGGATGAACTGTATAGATATGTCGGGGAACTGCTAACTGCCTATGCCAAAATAAATCATCTTTCAGACGGCGACTCGTCAGTAAGGGGAGAGCTGAGAATTGGTGCGTCGGAGACGATGACCGTTTATAAGCTGGGTCCCGTGCTGTCTCATTTTAAGAAAAGTTTCCCATACGTTAAGCTGTCTTTAATTAACGACAACTGTATGCCATTACGTGAAAAGCTGCATTCGGGAGAGCTGGACATTGCGATTACGTTGGAACCTACCGTAAACGACTCTCAACTGGTCACTGAGATGATTTCTGAGGAGAAACTCGTTTTCGTCGGAGGGTATGAACGAAATCGATCAACTATTTTGGAGACATCAGGGGAATGTATGATCTTCAGCGAGAAAAACTGCTCGTTAAGACGGTTTTTCGAGAACTACATGAATGAGAGAGGTCTCGATGTTAGCAATCAGATGGAGTTTACGAGCATGGAAGCGATGAAGCAGTGCGTAGTTAGCGGACTCGGCATTAGTCTTATGCCATCCATTAGTGTGGAATCATTGCTTCAAGATAACAAGATGAAAGTAATCGAGACTATGGAAGCACCGCTAACTTTTTGCGCACAGGTTTCTTATCATAAGGGCAAGTGGCTATCCGCCGCACACAAGCAGTTTTTGTTAACTTTATCACTCCATTATGATGTATCCGAGTCATCCCAATAGGGTTGCTTTACTACGGGCGAGTAAACATGCTGTGCATGATAGCTGAATTAACCCATTTTAGACGATGTAGCATGGAATTAGCTTATTAAACGCAAGTTCTCTACCATTTCCATAGCAAAATAAGGCATTTACTTCGTCTTACATAGGTTTGATTCCATAAAAATAGGATAAAGCGTGCAAACGATAGAAGGGGTGAGCATTTTGTTGATGCTGACCCTATTTGGTGTTCTTTTCTCCCCAATTTGACCGTTTTTTGTCCTTTAAAAGCGTTAGAATGACGTTTACGATTTGAAACTTCCGGGAGTATGATTTGGCTCATAACAACTACGGCCACGGAGTTCCTTAGCGAGTGTAGATGGGGATAGGAGATATTATCAATGAAACAAATAGAACACGTATTAATTTCTGCTCCGAATGAAGCAGGACGGTCGTTTCTGGATGCTTTGCTTAGAAAAGGCGTACCAGTTATTGGCCTCGCGAACACATTAGAGCAAGTTAACTATATGGAGGAGATTGGCCTGCACAACACGATAATGGTGTCGCAGGGTGACGAACACAAGGAGATTTTACCGCCAGCAGCGATCGGGAAAGTGTATTTGTTCGAACAATCCATGCCTGCATTATGTCAATATTTGTTGGTATGTCGTCCTTGGACGACTAAAGCGGTGTTTATTATAAAAACAGTAGCTGACAAAACAACTAATATTCCGTCTATTTATCGACTGCTCGGTGCAAATCATGTGCTCTTGACAACAAGCAATGATACTAAGTTCCTACTAGGATCAGAGTATGAATCCCAGGCTGATGAAGCGGGGCGGTTCATTTATAACTAAACTTTACATGTCATCGAACAAGATGCTTATGGTAGGTTTATCCTATATAAGAATAATTTGTTTTGGTGGGGTGGAAGTGACAGATGAATATGAATCTATGGATTGTCGATGCAGATATTTCACATATGCAAACAGCGATGGAGAGTGGAGCTGTTAAGTCGGAGCAGCTTGTACAGGCGTATATAGAGCGGATTAAAAGCTACAATGGTACGATTAATGCGGTGCTTGAGCTGAATCCGGAAGCAATGCAAATAGCGAGAGATCTAGATATAGAAAGAGAAGATAAGGGTAGTCGGGGCAAGTTGCATGGCATTCCTATTTTGCTAAAGGACAATATTGATACTCATGACCGTATGCATACAAGTGCGGGATCGATAGCTTTGGAAAATTCAATAGCGGTGCACGATTCATTCGTTGCAGCTCAGCTTCGCAAAGCAGGTGCAGTACTACTTGGGAAAACGAATATGACCGAGTGGTCTAATTTTATGCATTCCCAGATGCCAGCTGGATATAGTTCAAGAGGCGGTCTCGTAGTAAATCCTTATGGTCCAGATGAGTTGTTCGTTAGTGGCTCTAGTTCAGGATCTGCTGCTGCGGTTGCTGCAGATATGGCAGCGGCAGCGATCGGAACAGAAACAGCAGGATCTATTATCGGACCAGCAAGCCAACACGCATTAGTGGGCGTTAAGCCGACAGTTGGACTCGTCAGTCGCTCTGGCATTATTCCTATCTCGGTTAGCCAAGATACGCCGGGACCAATCGCTAAGACGGTTACGGATGCAGCCATTATTTTGGGAGCATTAACTGGTATTGACGAATGGGATGCGGCTACATCAAGAAGTGAAGGTCACTTTTACAATGACTATACATCCTTTCTGGACGAAGAGAGTTTAACGAAGGCAAAAATCGGTATACCTCGACATTACTATAAACACCTTGATGCGGAGAGACTCGCTATTATGGAGGATGCGATTCAGACGCTCAAAGATGCTGGCGTAACGATAGTTGATTCTGTCTCCCTCCATGTGGAACATCTTCCGTGGAATAATGATGTCATTTGTTATGAGTTCAAAAAGGGACTTAATCAGTATTTGTCAGGACTGCATCCCTCCGTTCCTGTTCATTCCTTGGAGGAATTAATAGCTTTTAACGAAGCGCATGCGGATGTTGCACTGAAATATGGGCAGGACACTTTAGAATTTGCGCAGAGCAATAACCTGACAGAAATGACCTATCTTGAGAAGCGGAAAAAGTATAATGAACTAGCACTCACAAAAGGGATCGACGATGCGCTAGATCGTTTCAAATTAGATGCGTTGCTGTTGCCGGGAGATGTGGACGGAATGTATGTTGCAGCTAGGCTAGGATATCCACTCGTGACTGTACCTGCTGGATATGTGGAGAAAGGCATTGTAGATAGTGATGGGGATTCGACAAAGGGGCCGTTCGGAGTTGTATTCTCGGGAAAAGCTTTCAGCGAGCCAACGTTGATCGCGTTAGCCTACGGATATGAGCAGGCAACAAAACATCGCAGTCCACCGAAACTAAACGGTATGATCGGTGTGGAGCAATAAGAGGATCTATGAAGTAGTATCGGCGGATTGAAATAATAATGGATAATTTTAGTTTACAGATATTATTTCCTGTGCTATTATTCTCGACAATACTTTTAAATGCACAGAAGAGAAGAGTAAATTGCGTTAGTTTTTTACAGGGAGCCCCGGTAACTGGGAAGGGGTAGGAACGCGCTTTTGAAGCAAGTCTCTGAGCATCGTTTCGGAAACTCGGGCGGCTAAGGATTAGCAGCCAGAGTAGATGAACCGACAGTAGCTCCTGTTATCGAGCGATAGTATAACATTCCGGCGATAGTGTTTAAAGCCTGTTAATGTCGTACTTAATGAGGTTAATATGGTGACATATTAACGAATCTGGGGTGGCACCGCGATGAACAATCTCGTCCCCAAGACTACGGTCTTGGGGGTGGGATTTTTTTGTTTATCATCAGAAGGGAGCTGCCGAAATGCATATGAAAATGAAAAATGTGCTGGAATCGTGGAAATACCCATCTATTTTGTTATTCGGTATAGGGATATCGAATATGGGTGCGTGGATTTATTTTATCGCTTTGAACTTAATTGTGCTGGATATGACAGAATCAGCCCTTGCTGTGTCAATCTTGTATCTTATTAGACCGCTTGCTACGATGTTTACGAATAGCTGGGCAGGCAGTTTCATTGATCGAATGAACAAACGGAGCTTAATGGTTTACCTCGATTTTGCGAGAGCTGCACTTATATTTCTCGTACCGCTTTTTGATTCGTTAATCTACATTTATGTCCTGGTTTTCCTCATAAATATGGGTAATTCAGCCTTTTATCCTGCTTCAAGTACGTATATTACGAAGCTTATTCCACCGGAACGGAGACAACGGTTTAATGCGGTGAATAGCTTAATCGGTTCGGGTGCATTTATGATCGGACCTGCAATTGCAGGGCTGCTTTTTTTAATTGGTTCACCTACTACTGCTATCTATATTAACGCAGCTGCGTTAGCATTTTCAGGTTTTATCATGCTGCTTATGCCAAACTTAGAGAAGGATGCTTTCATGGAAGCGGAAGTTGAACGAATGTCTTGGAAGCTACTGAAGCAAGACTGGGGAGTGGTCATTGGGTTTTATCGACGAGCGTACTATGTACTTGCAGTCTGTTTATTATTCGGAATCGTTATGGTCGTAATGGCAACAGCGGTTGACTCACTCGAAGCTGCGTTTGCGAGGGTAGTGCTGGGGCTTTCAGAAAGTGACTATGGCATTTTGGTGAGCGTGGCAGGCGCAGGAATAATTGTTGGTGCAGCGCTGAACGTCATTATTGTAAAACGAGTCGCCAATTCAATAATGATCGGGGTTGGTACGATTGGTGTCTGTATTGGCTATCTGATCTATGCATTCTCAGGAACTTTTGCAGTTGCTGCTGTCGGATTTTTTGTACTCGCCTTTTTTATTGCGTTTGCCAATGCGGGCTACGTTACTTTCTACCAAAACCATATCCCCATTGAGTTAATGGGCAGGGTGGGCAGTATGAATGGGTTCATTGAAGCAGGACTCGTTATGATAGCTACGATCATATTAGGTGTTGCTGCGGAATGGATTTCGATAGGGGCAGCAGTGCTGGGGGGCATCGTTGTAATGGCTTTACTTGGTGTTCTATTATGCACAATTATACTGCTTCCATCAAAAAAGCGATATTTTGAAATGCCATCAGCATAGTAGCTGTGATGAATCTGTACAAAATTACGGTCAAGATTCACAATTTAAATATCTGAATATTCAAACGATTAAAGTGCAGTCCAGCATTCACCTTAGAGACACCTTCTATTAGTCTCAGAATCGAAAGGATGGATGTATTGAAAGCGAAGAAATTATCCATTCTAGTGATAACCTAAACGGTGTAGAACAGCATGTGGCAAGAGGATCACGAGTGCTTGGCAGCGGCTCGGGTACAAAAAGTTTTAACATAAGCTTTAGTGGATTGTCGCAAGACACGAACAAAGTTAGGTATTCTTATGGTGGTCCGCTGTCATCTATGACGATTACTAGTGCAGGATTTTAAAAAAACAACACCCGCCAACGTCGATTATCGGCTTTGGCGGGCTTTATTATTTATGGAGTTACTTAATAAATGCACAAGCGATGCGTGCGCCTGAATTGCCTGATGGGTCGGTAACATAATCATCGGCTTTCTCATGAATGATGATTGCTACACCACCCTCTTTTAACAAGGAGTTGGGTTTGCCCCGCTGGAGTGTTACGTTCGAGCTCTCAATACTTGTATCAACTGTACCGTCCGATCCAACCTCTATATTAGGCAGATCCCCGCTATGGAATCCTTTTGGATTGTTGAACCCATGCTGTTTTTGATGAGGATTGTAATGGTCTCCCGCAGTTTTAAAGTCTGGCGTATCGCATTTGCCAACATTGTGGAAATGAATGCCGTGTACGCCGGTTGGAAGCTCTTTTGCTACTACATGAAGGATCACTTTATCACCTTGCTCGGTAAGCTTGGCACTGCCGATTTCCTTACCTTTGCTATTGATAATTGGCACTAGAATTCCTGCTTCTTCGTTTTCTTCACTGGTATTTGAGTCTGCGTAACTAAGTGAAGGGTTCATGGTTACCATGGTTACTAGCAACACCGCTAACATAATGATTTTTTTCATTTTTTCCTCCATATGTAGAGTTATTTAGTTTGAACATAAGCAACAGACTGACGGCAACACCTCTATCATGTACAAAAATATGGAAACTATTCATGGGGTTGCCAAACAACATGCAGACAAGCTCTGCTTAATCATGTATTGACAATGCAAAAGCTGCTCCGTTAATATAAATGTATGCACATGCATTCAATTTCAATGTGCGATCATAAATGTACATATTAAAGATATTCCAATGTAATAAAAATTTTTCAAACTAACGGGGTTAAAGGAGAGGAAAAGATGAACCATTTATTTACGCCATTTGCTTGGAAAGGTCTAGAGTTGAAGAACAGGGTGGTAATGCCGCCTATGTGTCAATATTCGGTGACGGAAAAGGACGGTATAGCTAATGATTGGCACTTTACTCATTATGTAAGTCGTGCTGTTGGTGGAGCAGGTCTAATCATCATCGAGATGACGGATGTAGAGCCGGATGGTCGAATTACAGACTTCGATCTTGGACTATGGTCAGACGACCAAATTCCTGCCCTAGCGAAAATAGTGGACGCTTGCCATCAGCATGGAGCGAAGGTAGCCATTCAAATTGCACATGCCGGACGCAAAGCTGAAGATGCTGACGTTCCAGTAGCGCCTTCCGCCATCCCATTCAGTGATAAATACAAGACACCAAGAGCACTTGATACGACTGAGGTTCAAGGAATGGTTGAGAAGTTCCGTGCAACTGCAAGACGTGCAATTGAAGCTGGTGTTGATGCAATCGAGCTGCATGGCGCGCACGGTTACTTAATTCATCAATTCCATTCACCGTTAACTAATCAAAGAACGGATCAATATGGTAAAGATTTGACTCTATTCGGAACAGAAGTTGTACGCGCAGTTAAGAGCGAGATGCCTGACGATATGCTGCTTATTATGAGAATCTCCGCTATGGAATATGTTGAGGGCGGATACGGTTTGAAGGAGAGTGTAGCCTTCTCCAAAAAGTATCAAGAAGCAGGAGTCGATATGTTCCATGTCAGTTCCGGTGGAGAAGGCAGTACCGTCAATTCTCCAATGGGTGGGCCGGGTTCTCATGCCGGTTACCAAGTGCCTTTAGCTAGAGGAATCAAACAGGAGCTGAACGTTCCAGTCATTGCAGTAGGCAGGCTGGATAATCCGGTTCTTGCAAATTCGCTAATTGGCAACGAAGATGCTGATCTTGTTGCTGTTGGAAGAGGAATGCTGCAAAATCCATATTGGGCGCTGGAAGCAGCTCTTACTTTGGGGCAGAAGAGTGACTTTCCTAAGCAGTATTGGGCTTCTTTTACGAAATTAGCAAAAGAATAATAAGGAACTAAGTTATCTTGGTGTAGCTTTCGCCAAACGTTCAAAACAAATGAGGAACTTTATTTATCTATAAGCTTAAAACTGTCTTCCGCCGTTTATTTATTTTATAGTGAAATGGTATAATACCTCTATTATGTTTATCCCATGGAATGTTGCCAATAACATGTTCAAGTGTGTTGCAGCGACTGGGAGAGGGGATTACTGTATGGAGAACGGACACAAGGCAACGTTAACGGATAGTTGGCTAGAGCTGACGAATTTATATGTATCGATTACGAATGAGCTTGAACAAGCGCTGCAAGAGCGGCATGGACTATCGCTGAAGGAATATTATTTACTTTATTTCTTACATGAAACGCCTGAGAAAAGATTGAGACTTCAGCAACTTGAATCAATGGTTGGACTCAGTCAAAGTGCAATGTCGAGACTCGTTAGCCGATTCGAAGCAAAAGGCTGTGGAGCGCTCGAGCGGTACACATGTGAAGCAGATCGCAGGAGCATCTTTACGTCTTTGACGGCAATCGGTCAAGCGAAGGTAGAACAAGCGCACGCAACATTTAGCACTGTCCTAAGTGAGGCACTGCCGAATGAGCGTACAAGCGAAATCATTCAACAATTGGTTCGTCTACGGTTGGAGAAGTAACAAGGATATATGAATAGCTACTTATAGTGGCTATGAAAATACAAGCGGAGTGTTCAGGGCGATAAAGCCGAGTGAACACTCCGCTTTTATAATCGAATTGAAGTTAACCTTAGTAAGTAGTTGTTAGGTTTCATATAATATTTGTCCGCTCATAGAAAGATCATAGCCAGCAATAGCTCGCAGCTCCTGCTGGAAGTGATTTGAACGAATAATTTGCAGTAGTTCTTCGATCCACTTTTGATTATCCGGTTTCTTAAGCATAACAAGGTCGTACCGTTCCTGTACAAGCGGTATGAAATCAACTTGTCCCACAATGGAAGCCGCACGCGCTGTACCGATTCCAACATCTGCTTCTCCAAAAGCTACCTTGGCAGCGACGGATAAGTGGTTGCTTTCGATCCGCGTATAGCCAACGAGTTCCTCCGCTTTAATGTTGTGCATACGAAGCTGTTCATCAAGCAGGACGCGTGCACCGGAGCCGCGTTCCCGGTTTACAAGACGCAGTCCCTTTTGCCGAAGGTCGGTCCAGTTTGTAAGGCCGAATGGATTACCCTTGGCCACATACAATCCGGCAGGTCGAGTTAACAAATTAACGACAAGGTATGAAGTGCCAATGAGAAGCTTGCGAATATACGGGATGTTATATTCACCGCTGTCTCCGTCTAATAGATGGGTACTGACAATGTCCGAGTGTCCCTGATACATACTAATTAGACTGTCCAGACTTCCGGCGTTCGAGCGCAGTGTGCGGATACCTTTTAGATCCTTCTCCATATGCCGTGCCAAAATATCCAAACTTATATCTTGCCCTGTAATGACGATAGAACTTATTGACGTTGCTGTATGTTGTTTGGATAAGTGCGTAGTTGCTTCACTCTTAACAGGTTGTTCATATAAGGAAGCAACCGATGCTCCATATGCAGCTATATCCGTAACCGGCTCATCGAATTGCTGAGGTAATTGAGATGGCTGTCGTTGACTGTGTATTTGTGCTTGCATACCTTTACTTTTTTGCTTGTAGGCTTCTAAGTCGGAGGCATCGACCCGCATTTGCTTGCCTACTCGATAGGAGGATAACTCGCCTCTCTTGATCAAGTCATAAACGGTGAGCTTGGAAATCTTCAGCAACTTCGCTAGTTCATCCGCCGTATATGAAACCTCTTCTGACATTCAATATCGCCTCTATTCACATAATTGGAAGTCTCTGCATCGCTATTATCGCTATTATTGTAGCACAGCCCTATTTGGACATGCACCGATCAAACAAATGACAACCATTACAAATTAACATAGTAAATTTAATAAGTAACAAATATTGACATCATATATCAGTCTGATATATGATTATTCGTAATACAATAATTGGAAATATGTCGATATTCGTAAAACTAGGGGGGCTCACAATTGAACAGCCAGGATGTCATACTTGGCATACTCATGAAACGTTCTTTAACAGGCTATGAAATAAAGGGGCTTTTTGAAGACGTATTTTCATTCTTCTACAGTTCGAGCTTCGGAACCATTTATCCCGTGCTTAATCGGATGGAAAAGGAAAATTTGATTAAGAAAGAAGTTGTCATTCAAAGCGGCAAGCCTAACAAAAATATTTTTACGATAACGCAATATGGCAAGGAGCGTTTTAATAACTACCTTAATAGCCCCTTGGAGGCAGATGAAGGCACGAAATCGGATTTTTTGATGAGATTGTATTTTGGCCATTTTGTAAGCTATGACTTAGTAGTCGGATGGCTTAAGCAGACAGAGGAACACATTCAATTCAAAT
Organism: Paenibacillus sp. L3-i20; assembly: GCF_022180385.2. GTDB lineage: Bacteria > Bacillota > Bacilli > Paenibacillales > Paenibacillaceae > Pristimantibacillus. Next base: position 873,523 of record NZ_BQME02000001.1, on the reverse strand, counting down.
TAGATGCGCTACGTGAAAGGTATTCCATTAATAAGGATACCATGCAGCCTCCGCATATTATTTGTATGGAAATAGGGATAAAAGGTTATAGTGCCAAGCTCGAGGCAATTCGTGAGGGGCTTGTTCGACTGGAGCGTCTAGTACAAGAAGAGAGGGAGCAGAATGACGGAAGCACGTTCGAATAACAAGTTTATTGTTTTGGCAATGGCACTTGGATTGTTAATGTCTTCCCTAGATAATACGATTATTGCTTCAAGTATTAATTATTTGAGCGAGGATTTTCACATTTTTGATAAAGTAAGCTGGATATTTTCAGCTTATGTGTTGGCAGCAACAAGTACGATGTTAGTGTTCGGCAAAATGTCTGATCTATTCGGTAGGAAGTTGTTCTACATGATAGGCATTACAACATTTCTTGTGGGCTCTGCCCTATGCGGAATTGCGCAGAATGCAGATCAACTTATTTGGTTTCGTGTGATCCAAGGTATTGGATCTGGGGCACTATTTCCAATCAGCTTCACAATTATTTACACGATATTTAAAGATCCAAAGGATGCAGCCAAAATCTCTGGTGTATTCGGCGCTATATTTGGGATTTCCTCCGTAGCAGGTCCGCAGCTCGGCAGTTTCATAGCTGAGCATTTCGGCTGGAGATGGATTTTTTACATTAATGTGCCGATTGGTATTGCCTCTATGATCATTTTGATGATTGCTCTTAAAGAAACACGTTCCGATCGCAAGCCCAAAATTGATTATTTAGGAACAGTATTTCTTATCATTACAACAGTTGCTTTGATGCTTGGGATCGAACACGGCAATGGGTTAGGTTGGGGATCTTGGCAGGTGCTTAGTCTATTCGCAATCGCTGCAATAGTTGGCACATTGTTTATTTTGGTCGAGCTGCGTGCATCGGAACCTGTACTGCCGCTAGTTATTTTCAAAAATAGAATGGTGCTGGGCATTTGCATACTTTGTCTCTGTCAGGGAGTCATTATGTTCTCAGCCATTACATATTTACCAAGCTTTACAGTAGGGGTTTTGGGTTATTCCAATGCGAATGGTGTACTGACGCCGATGATGGCATCGATAGTTGCAGGAGCTATTTTGTTCGGTTTTTTCCAAACTAAATTTGCCTTCCGTACGTTGATGCTTATTACTATGGCCATGGCTATAATAGTGGCTTCGCTTCTATCGGTTGTTAGTTCGAATGCTTCCTACGGCTACATGATTGCACTAATGATATTACTCGGTGTAGGTGCAATTGGACCGTTGATGAGTATGGCTCAGAACGCTGTTGCGGCAAATGTTGATCCTAAATATATGGGGATAAGTTCTTCCGTTGTGAGCTTTTGGCGGAATATCGGAGGCATATTAGGTGCTTCGATTATGGCAACGATTGTGAATGGAAATTTAAATCGATTGATTACGGAAGGTGCGGCTGAGGCAGGAATTCCTGCTGATAAAATCAGTACGTTAGCGAACCCTGAGCTGCTTATGCGAGCAGGCGGTGAAATTTCTCCACAAATTAGAGGATTCCTTCAAGAAGCATTAGCAACAGCTATTAATCATGGATTTATATTAGCGATTTGTGTAGGTATTATCGGTTTCATTACAGCGATGTTTGTAGGCTCAAGCCGATTGGGCGAGGCCAGATCAAAGAGAACAAATAACGCTGGTGCTGCACACATTTAGCAAATTGTACTTTAATGTTGTTCAGTAACATGTTTATTAAGTGAATGATTTGAAAACACATTCTGCAACATATTAGCTACGTACGTCATTCATTCTGAAAGTTGAGATTAGGAAAGGTGGGAGATAATGAGTTTTGGGGCGGGGGAAAAGCATTTTGGTGGTGAAAGAAATATAGAAGACCAAGATACGAATATGGATAAGGATAGAAATAGTTTGTCAGAAAGCTCTCCCGATTCGATTAGGCAACTGGAAGTTAAAACGAATAGTAATCCAGAAAACTTTATTACGGTTACTCCAATCCGTAGAACAATTGCGATGCGTACTCTTCAGAGTGTAAGGGAGATCCCACATATGCTCTTTACAACTGAAGTTGATGTTACCAATTTGGTTACGCTTCGTTCGAGATTAAAAAATGATTTTAGGCAAAAGGAAGGTGTTAATTTAACATATCTTTCTTTTTTCATTAAAACGGTTGTCAATGCGATCAAGGAATTCCCCCTTATTAACTCTGTTTGGGCTGTAGATCAAATCATTGTGAAGCACGATATAAATATCTCATTACTGATTGGTACCGAAGACTCAGTGCTAGCCCCGGTCATTAAAACTGCAGATCAAAAAAAAATAGCAGAAATCGCATTAGAAATCGACCAATTAACACAAAAGGCAAGATCAGGGAAATTAACGCTCAACGACACGCAGAATGGAACATTTACGATTAACAATACGGGAGCTTTTGGTTCGATACTTTCCTTTCCAACTATTAATTACCCACAAGCAGCTCTATTAACGATTGAATCTATCGTAAAAAAACCGAAGGTAGTAGATGATATGATCGCTGTTCGCTCTGTTGCTAACATTTGTCTATCTATTGATAGTCGTATAATGGAAGGTCAAATCGCAGGTCCATTTTTACAACGTGTAAAAGAGGATCTTGAAGCTTATCACGTTGGAACGGAAATTTATTAAAGTTAGAAAAAGTAGCCAAACTGGTCAAGACCAAAATAAGCTGGTTCCTGTACTCAATAGGGATCAGCTTTTTGTTTTTTTAAAATTGCGTACAACAGGACAAATTATTTCATTTATTCTATACTACATATATCTACTTATAACTAAACATAACGATAAGGGAGAATTCAGAATGACATTTTTCAAAAAAGCTGTCCTATTAGTAACTGCTACTGTCGTTGCTTTTACTTTAAGCGCTTGCGGATCTTCAAAAGGCTCCGACGTTTCAAGTGGAGAAAAGGTGGAACTTACGATCTCGGCTGCAGCAAGTCTAACAGACGCGCTGAATGAGCTTGAACTTACATTTGAAAAAGAGCATAAAACAATAGATCTCGTATTTAACTATGGTGCATCCGGTGCACTGCAACAACAGATTGAGCAAGGTGCTCCTGCGGACTTATTTCTATCAGCAGCAGTGAAAAATATGAAAACACTCGTTGAAAAAGGATTAGTTGAGGAGAGCAAACAGAGCAACCTGCTTTCGAATGAGCTTGTCGTTGTTGCGCCAAAGGATTCGCAGGTAAAGCTCGCAGAGATGAAAGATCTGGTGCCCGCAGAAGTGGGTAAGATCGCAATCGGAATACCAGAAAGTGTACCAGCTGGAAATTATGCAAAAGAAGCGCTTATTAGTGCGAGCTTGTGGGATACAGTAGTGGCAAAAACGGTTCAAGCAAAGGATGTTAGAGGAGTACTCCAATATGTAGAGACAGGTAATGTGGAAGCTGGATTCGTCTACAAGACGGATGCTCTTGCATCTAAAGCAGTTAAGATTGCATTTGCTGTTGATAAAGCTGCCTATTCTCCAGTACTTTATCCAGTCGGAATTGTGAAGGCAACTAAACACGTTAAAGAAGCAGAGAACTTCTACAACTTTCTACAGACCAAAGAAGCAACGGACGTATTTGTAAAATACGGCTTTTCGGCTGTCGAATAACGACTATGGGTATGAATTGGCAACAACTTTGGCCACCTATTTTCTTATCATTGCAAGTAACTTTAATGGCAAGCGTAATAGCGGCTGTCGCAGGTATTGCGGCAGCTTGGTGGATGTCGAAGAAACATTTTAAAGGTAAGATCGTGGTAGAAACGTTGTTTATGCTGCCGCTTGTACTGCCGCCTACTGTTGTCGGCTTCTTGCTGCTTGTTTCGCTAGGCAGGCGCAGCTTGCTCGGCAAGTTCGCCGAATGGGTATTCTCTGCTCCAGTATTATTCTCGCCATGGGCAGCTGTCATTGCTGCAGTCGTTGTAGCATTTCCGCTCGTCTATCAGACGATGAGGGTTGGCTTCGCCGCAGTAGAACGAGAGATAGAGGAATCAGCACGTTCTGCGGGAGCAAGTGAGTGGCAAGTATTTCGTCTAATCACTTTGCCTATTGTATACCGTGCAGTTATTACAGCTTATATTCTCGGCTTCGCTCGCGGCTTAGGCGAATTCGGTGCGACACTTATGATTGCAGGGAATATTCCAGGCAAGACGCAAACGATTCCAACCGCTATTTATGTTGCAGTTGATTCAGGAAACATGCCGATGGCATGGGCGTGGACGGTTGGTATGATCGCTATTTCTTTCATCATGCTTCTGCTAACAGGGCGGCTGAAACGCTAGATTCGACTTGTTGATCGAATAGTGAATGAGATATCCAAGCAGCACGAATAAGCAACTGACAGCTTCGTCACTTGCTAGTGCTATTCTTCGGTTCGACCTCACCGTCATAAATTTTATAATACTGATTTTCAGTCTGCTTAGATGGTTTGAAGACACCATTATTGAAATCTGTGCCGTACACTTTGAAGAACAGGCCTTCTTCTTCATTATTAGGAGCAGAGCCAAGTCTTAGTTCTTTGCCGTGTGCTGCAGGAGCTAAATAAGCTTTAACCCCTGGTTCATATTCGTCCTGAATATGAGCCATTTCGCGTTGCACAGACACAACATGCAAGTCTATGAACTCGAGTTGTTTCAATATATTATTGCTGATAGATCCCTTCGTCAACTCTTCCCAACGAGTACGAGCGGATTGCCCCATAATGATATGTGTAATTTGTCTACGCTTGGCTACAGATACGATAGTATCGGCAATTCGTCTAGATTTGCTTTCTTCCGTTACAAATTCCGCTCGGAGCTCCGCCGCAAGCCGCTTCCATTCTGCCATGTATTGCAGTTTCGTTTCGTTGTACTCATCGTCTCGGAGTGGATTAATCGTCAAGATGGTAAGAGTAGCTTGAAGTGCCACGGCAATTTTTGCTCCGCGACGAATTAACGTTTCCCCATTAGGTCCATAGTGGACACAAACCAATACATTTTCCTGTCGATATCGTTCACTCATTAGTAAAAACCCCTTTCGTTTGAGAACATAACAAATAACCATGGAAGAGAACGACCACAGTTTGTGAGGGGTTCTCTCTCATTGCGTCTACGAGGTTAGCTGACGGATTCGGGTATGAGAGTACCCTACTTGGAAGATTCCAAGATTCACCCCGCACCGATGAGTTTGTACTTATTCGGTGATTGGTTCCCCCGATTTCCTAAAGCGGAAATTCGACAATGAAGCTATTTTTTAATCATATTACTCGTTAAGTATATTAATGTAAATATTGAATTTAGCCTAAATTTGTCCTCTGTAGCGGCAGATACATCTTTATTTGTGATATATAGAGAAATCTAGAGTAAAGAAGAGTATTCTTTCGATAATAGTCATTGTAAACGCTAATTTCGATTACAATATACGGAAAATGGAGCAAAGAAGGTTCTTTATCACCTTTGCACTTTACCAATATCAGGAGTAAGATTCGAGTATGAATTAACGTTACCGAATGAAATAAATGTACTGCGTTCTTAATCGCTAAATTTCCCTTAGGGGAATACGGGGGACCCAAGCGTCAATTGTCTGCACGGTGTGAGAGCCGAAAGGACAAGGGACATGGGGTGAATCGCTTGCGATCCTGCCATGGACGGATCGAATAAGCGTAGGGCGACTCTCACTGCCCGAATCCGACAGCTAACCTCGTCAGCGTTGATAGAGAGAGGATGTGACTTGTGATCGTGTAACATAACGACCGCAGGGCGACATACGCCTCTGTGGTTTTTTATTGTCTAAATTCGGAGTTTTACATGCAAGACGCTGAGTTTCTGAATTAGAAAGCGGGGGAACCAACGGATTTCAATCATGAATTAACATGATAAGAAGTCCCGGGGTGAATCCGGACCTTGCTAGGTCCGGTAGGGCGACTCTCACGCCCGAATCCGACAGCTAACCTCGTAAGCGTACTCGAGAGAGGCAAATTGCTGCTCATTATGCATAACACGAATCTTATTTCGTTATGCCTAAGAAGCCGTGAGGAACCCCTCCTCTACAGGCTTCTTTTTTTGTGCCAATTTGCTTCTATATACAAAGGAGGTTGCTAAGATGAGCGACACAAGGATGACGCTTGTTTATGCACCGAACGAGACTGCTCGCCAGTTTTTGAGATTGCTAATGTCCAAAGGAATTCCAGTAGCTGCGGTCGTTAACAGCGGTCGGCAGAAGCGAGTTCTGGAGGGTTTCGGTATTAATAATTTCGTACGACTCGATACAAAAGCAACGGATTGCCCGCTACAGCAGGGCTGGATAGAGGATGTTTATTTGTTTGACGACTCCACCCCGCTCACTTGCAGGTATCTTCGATTATTTAGACCGCTTGTTACTGGTCGAATTATTGTGGTCATGCAAAATGGAGGCATACCGGGACTATATCGGTATCTTGGTGCAGATCGATTGTTTCACGCAACAGATCATCCATCAGAGCTGGTCGTTGCAGAAGAAGAGAAGATGAAGGAGGAAGCGGGATGCTAGACATTGCGATGATTGCATTGTTGTTCGTATTATTTCTCTCGATGTGGGGACTTGCGGCTTGGTCCGCAAAAGAAACGAAAAGTGATGGGGGAAAAGAACAATGATGCTCTTGTACCCCCTTATAGCTGCAATAGTAGTTTATTTATTATATGTACTTGTAAACCCTGAACAATTTTGACGAAACGAGGGAATGGAATTGACCATGATAGGGATTGTCTCGATAGCTGTTTTGTTGTTGATCGCGGCTCTGCTGGCGAAGCCAGTTGGTTTATATATTGCAAAAGCGTTTGATTATACCCCAACAGGGGTGGATAGAGTATTCGGCTGGATAGAAAAGCCGTTAATGCGGCTTAGTGGAATAAAGAACAACAATCAAAATTGGAAGCAATATGTGCTTTCGATACTATGTATTAACGCTTTTATGATACTAATCGTGTATGCGATATTCAGACTTCAGCATCTTTTACCGCTGAACCCTAGTGATATTGCTGCAATGGAACCGACACTCGCTTTTAATACAGCAATCAGTTTCATGACGAATACGAATCTACAACATTATAGCGGTGAAAGCGGACTATCTTATCTAGCACAGATGATCGCTATCGTATTTTTGATGTTTACCGCACCGGCTACAACATTTGCAGCGGCTATCGCTTTTATTCGCGCTCTTGCAGGTAAGCCGCTCGGTAACTTCTTCGTCGATATGATACGATCCATTACTCGTGTGCTTATGCCGATTGCATTTGTAACGGCTCTAGTTTTTGTATCCCAAGGGGTTCCGCAAACACTTGAACCAACTGTAACGGCAACAACATTAGAAGGTGCCGAGCAATCGATTGCTCGCGGGCCGGTAGGTTCCTTCTTAGCGATTAAAGAGCTTGGTAATAATGGTGGCGGCTTCTATGGAGTAAACTCTGCTCACCCACTTGAAAATCCAACAGTACTATCCAATATGCTTCAAATGCTGCTAATGCTGTTAGTAACGACATCACTTCCGTTTGCTTACGGTAAGATGATCGGCAATAAGAAGCAAGGAAACGTATTGTTCGCTGCTATGGGCATTATGTTTGTCATTATGTTAACCGTATCTTTGGTCGCTGAAAATGCAGGAAATCCTGTTTTGAATGCACTAGGAGTAGACGCCTCACAAGGTAGTATGGAGGGGAAAGAAGTAAGGCTTGGAGTTGCACAATCGTCCTTATATTCTGTCGTGACGACCGCTTCGGAGACGGGCGGAGTTAATACGATGCACGATACATTAACACCAATTGGGGGTCTTGTGCCTTTAGCGAACATGATGCTAAATACGATTTATGGAGGAATTGGTGCAGGCTTCATCAACGTGCTGATGTATGCCATCATTGCCGTCTTCCTTGCGGGTCTAATGGTTGGACGGACGCCAGAGTTTCTTGGCAAGAAGATCGAGAGCAGAGAGATGAAACTAATCGCAATCACTCTACTGGCACAGCCGATTCTAATCTTGGTGCCAACTGCTATCGCAGTCACTCTGTATCCAGAAACGATATCTAATGGCGGTTTCCATGGAATTACACAAGTAATCTACGAATATACATCATCGGCTGCAAATAATGGATCAGGCTTCGAAGGACTTGGTGACAATACGCCATTCTGGAATATTTCGACGGGAATTGTAATGTTCTTAGGTCGTTACTTCGGTCTAGTAACGCTGCTTGCTGTAGCAGGTTCATTGCTTGCTAAGAAGGCAGTGCCAGAATCAAGCGGTACATTCCGAACAGATAATGGGCTGTTCGCTACACTGTTCATCGGAACTGTTGTGATCGTTGGGGCATTAACCTTCTTCCCAGCGCTTGTACTAGGTCCAATTGCTGAGCAGCTAACCTTGAAGCCTTAATGAAAGAGAGGAACGTTCATTTATGAGTAAACATCAATCGACGATAACGGGAGCGATTGCGAGCAAGGCGATAAAAGATGCCTTTCTGAAGCTTGATCCCCGCGTTATGATAAAAAATCCAATTATGTTCGTTGTAGAAATTGGTTTTCTAATAACGGTTTTGCTTATTTTTGTACCTGACATATTCGGCGAGTCGCTCGTTAAGCCATGGTTTAATGTAGCCGTTGCACTCATTCTGCTCTTGACGATTTTATTTGCAAACTTTGCTGAGGCGCTTGCAGAAGGGCGAGGCAAGGCGCAAGCTGACTCGTTAAAAAGTGCGAAGAAAGAAATGTCAGCTCGCAAGGTTGTTAACAACCGCGTTGAAACAGTACCTTCTCACACCCTTCGCAAAGGCGACGTTGTCTTTGTGCAGCAAGGGGAGCTTATCCCTGGCGACGGAGAAGTTATTGAAGGTTTGGCATCTGTAGATGAATCTGCGATTACGGGTGAATCCGCACCTGTCATTAAAGAAGCGGGCGGTGACTTCAACTCCGTTACCGGAGGAACTCGCGTTGTAAGTGACCAGATTAAAGTGCGTATAACAAGCGATCCTGGCGACTCGTTTTTGGATCGGATGATCTCATTAGTTGAAGGGGCGAAGCGTGGCAAAACGCCAAACGAAATCGCCTTGACTACGGTTCTAATCAGCTTGACATTAATTTTCTTAATCGTCGTTGTAACTCTCCCGTTCTTCGGCAAATATTTAAATATTTCACTTGAAGTTCCTGTGCTGATTGCACTCTTAGTCTGCTTAATCCCGACAACGATCGGCGGGTTATTGTCTGCTATTGGTATAGCAGGTATGGACCGTGTAACGCAGTTTAATGTACTTGCGATGTCGGGTAAAGCAGTCGAAGCTGCTGGCGACATTAATACGATTATTTTGGACAAAACAGGAACGATTACGTTCGGCAACCGGATGGCTAGCGAGTTTATACCGGTAGAAGGCGTGGAAAAGAAAGAGCTTGCTCGTTGGGCTGGCATTAGCTCATCAAAGGATGAAACGCCAGAAGGTCGATCTGTTATGGAACTGAATAAGAAGTTCAGCGTGGAATGGGATGCGCAAATTACGGAAGATGCGGAAATCGTTGATTTCAAAGCAGAGACGCGAATGAGCGGATTGGATTTGAAGGATGGCCGTAAAGTTCGTAAAGGTGCGGTGGATGCAATTCGTCAATGGGTGGAAACTCAAGGCGGCAAAGTTCCAGCTAGCTTGAAGACGCACGGAGATGCAGTTGCCATGCAAGGCGGCACTCCGCTAGCAGTTGCTGTTGACGGACTCGTGTACGGCATCATTTATTTGAAAGATACAGTGAAGCCAGGTATGCGTGAAAGATTCCAGCAGATGCGTGAGATGGGTATTAAGACCGTGATGTGTACAGGCGATAATCCACTAACTGCTGCAACTATTGCTAGAGAAGCGGGAGTAGATGAGTTTATTGCTGAGAGCACTCCAGAGGATAAGATCGCTGTAATTCGGAAGGAGCAAGCTCAAGGGAAGCTCGTTGCGATGACAGGGGACGGCACGAATGATGCCCCGGCACTTGCGCAAGCTGATGTAGGAATTGCGATGAATAGCGGTACAACTGCGGCAAAGGAAGCAGCCAATATGGTAGATTTGGACTCCGATCCTTCTAAAATTATTGAGGTTGTTTCGATAGGCAAGCAGCTTCTTATGACGAGAGGCGCACTAACGACGTTTAGTATAGCAAATGATATTGCTAAATATTTCGCAATCATTCCTGCAATGTTTATGCTCGCTATTCCAGAAATGAACGGGCTAAATATTATGAAGCTGGGTTCACCTGAATCTGCAATTTTATCTGCATTAATATTTAATGCTGTTATTATTCCGTTGCTTATCCCACTTGCTATGAGGGGTGTATCTTACAAGCCGATGTCATCATCCCGTTTGCTTAGTCGTAATCTCTTTATATATGGCTTTGGTGGTGTTGTTGTACCTTTTGTAGGAATAAAAGCAATCGACATGATTGTACATCTATGGGTGTAATGATGACGACTGATAAGAGAGGAAGCTAGACTATGGAGAAAGCGAGCGGGAATATGTTTTCAATTATTATCCGAACTAGCCTTGTACTAATGGTACTCTGCGGAGTGATATACAATTTAGCCGTTACAGGAATTGCGCAAGTAATAATGCCGGATAAGGCGGACGGAAGTTTGGTTTATAACGAGGCAGGCGGAGTGATTGGTTCGAAGATGATCGGTCAATCCTTTTCTGATCCGAAGCTGTTCCACGGACGTGTGTCCAGTATTGATTATGCTGCTGATGGCTCTGGAACACCAAACTATGCACCTTCCAATCCAGATTTATTAGCACGTACGAAGGAATCTATCGAGGCGTGGAAAGTGAACAATCCAAACGTTCCTGTTGATCAGCTTCCAATTGATCTTATTACTAACTCGGGTTCGGGCCTGGACCCTCATATTAGTGTGGAAGCAGCATTGGCGCAAATTCCAAGAGTAAGCGAGAGCAATGGGATGTCCGAAGAAGAAGTGGAGACCCTTGTAAATAAACATACAGAAGGGCGCTTGCTTGGGTTGTTCGGAGAAAAGACGGTAAATGTGTTGTTGCTCAATAAAGATCTGCAAGCTTTAACTTCATAATAGAAGAAAGTAGCCCTGACGATAGCCTATACGGAGCGTCGGGGCGTTGCTATGGGAAGGGGAAAACGGGATGAACGAATATCGACGGAAGACACCGGAGGAGCTGCTCCGATCCATTCACGATCTTCATCGTGGACGGCTCAATATTTATATTGGGTCGGTTAGCGGATCGGGAAAAACGTATCATATGCTCCGCGAAGGGCATACGCTTAAGAAAAGCGGTGTTGATGTTGTATATTGTGCAGTATCAACCCTGCGCAGACCGGATACCGTACAGCAGTTAGAGGGACTAGAGCGTATTGATAGTATGAAGTGGGATTGCAATAGCGTAGAGAAAAAGGATCTCAATATCGAAGCCATTGTAGAACGTAATCCAGAAGTGGTGCTGACAGATGGTTTGGCTCATCGGAACAGACACGGAGCACCCCGGGCGACTCGTCTCGAAGATATTCGCTATTTGCAATCACTTGGTATTAGCGTCATGGTTACGGTCAACGTGTATGACCTTGAAGGTGTACGCGAGCTAGCCAAAAAGCGGATAGGTCTTGAGGCGGCAGAGACGGTACCCGATGATATTTTGGAGCAGGCGGATGAGGTGCGCTTGATCGATGTATCGCCGGAGACGATGCTGAAGCGGATGTCGGATGGAAGCTTGGGAGAGGTAATGAATAAGACACTTTTCCGGAGAGGAAATCTTGCTGTCCTTCGTGAGTTAGCCCTTCGTTTAATGGCAGAGGGAGTAAACGATTCGCTTGAGAGACATCGAGAGGAAGAGGGACTAGAGGGACCGTCAGGAGTAACAGAGCGTATATTAGTTTCCACGCAATATCATTGGAATGGTTCAATCTACGTGCGCAGAGGACAACAAATTGCGAAGCGGTTGAATGGTGAGTTGTCGGTTGTTGCTTTCGTTAAGCCGGGGATCAAGTTATCAACCGAATCCGAAGCATTCCGTCATTCAATGAAGAAGCTCTGTAAGAAGATCGATGCTGCGTTCAGCGAACTTCCCTTTCGCTCTCGTAGGAAACTGCCGGAGCAGCTGCTTAAGCACGCCCGAGAAGTGCAAGCGACTCGAATCGTATTAGGCCACTCGAAGCAAACAACGTGGCAAGATTTGATTCGGGGATCCGTTATTCATGGGCTTCTCTGGAAGATGAGAGAGGTGGATCTCTTTATTGTAGCGGATCGAGCGGAGCTCGATGGCGAGCGTATTCTCCCTGCCAAAACTGCTGATGCAGAAGATCGTACCGGACATTATCGCAGATTAAGTGCTGCGCAGATCGAGGAGAAGACACAATCCATTAGAAGAGGTAAGTTCAAAGTATTTATAGGTGCTGCACCAGGTGTAGGCAAAACCTATGCGATGCTGCGTGAAGGCAATTCTTTGCTACAAGAAGGTGTTAACGTCATCATTGGTTTGCTTGAGACACATGGACGAAAAGAAACACTAGAGCAGGTTGGAGCACTTAGCAAAGTGCCGCTTAAAGTCATCGATTACAGAGGGGCAACGCTTCAAGAGATGGATAGGGATGAAATTATACGTCTACATCCAGAGGTAGTACTTGTTGACGAGCTTGCTCATACAAATGTGCCTAGCTCCATTAACAAGAAACGATATGAGGATGTGCTTGAAATTCTTCAAGCCGGCATTTCCGTTATTTCTACTATGAATGTTCAACATTTAGAAAGTTTGAATGATGCTGTAGAGGGAGTTACGGGTGTAAGGGTCAGAGAGACAGTTCCAGATAGTATATTGCGATATGCAGATGAAGTTGAGCTGATCGATGTTGCCCCAACTGCGCTTAGGCAGCGGCTGCGGGATGGTAAAGTGTATGCGCTCGACAAGGTAGAACAATCACTGAATCATTTTTTTAAAGTGGGCAACTTGATTGCACTAAGAGAGCTGGCCCTTCGGGAAATTGCAGATGATGTTGATGAACGACTTGAGGCGTGGGAAAGAACGAGCTCCCTTCGTGGACCATGGAGACGGAAGGAATCCATCTGTGTTTTCGTATCGCTTAGCGACCATGCAGAACGTTTAATCAGGCGTGGCTTCCGCATTGCACACCGATTGAAGGCAACTTGGCATACGGTCTATATCCAACCTTATGGGAAGGAAGAATGTGAAATTGACCAGTTAAGAGTAGAAGCTATTCAAGCATTAACGGAGCGGCTTGGCGGTGTATTTGTGATGCATGAAGCAGGGATGCGGTACGAGATTGGACGAGAGATTGTCGATATTGCCAATAGGTTAGGTTGTTCTCAACTTGTGCTCGGACAAACGAAGCAACCATGGTGGAAACGATGGCTCAGCGGGTCGACAATGAATGTAGTTGTAAATGAAGCAAGAGCGATGGATGTGCTGGTTGTGGCGCAGAAAAGGCATGTAGTGAAGTAGTAAATCTTCAGAAGATTAATATTCAAGTTAAGCATCCATCGAGTCTGATTGTGAGTAGCTTCGTCAAGTTTTTGGCGGTAGTTACTATCTTTCAACAGGTGAAATAGAAGTTGCAGGAGGGAAGTCGATAGGGTTCGTTTATGATACGCCAAAATAGTTATTTGGAATATGTTACCCAAAATGTGGTACTATAGCGGCATATCGTTTCGAGCGGGGGGTAGCATTTTGAAGGAATCAATTTTAATTGTTGAGGACGAAGACAAGATTGCAAGATTGTTGGAAATAGAGCTGGAATGTGAAGGATATCGCGTAGAAAAGGCAAGTAATGGAGTAACAGCGCTGGAGAAGTTTCGTGAAGGTGGATGGGATCTTTTATTGCTCGACGTGATGTTGCCTGGGATGAGTGGATTTGAGATACTACGCCGTGTTCGTCAATCGGATACGTCTATTCCAGTTATTTTGTTAACGGCAAAAGGTTCTGTGGAAGATAAAGTAGCAGGTCTCGATCAAGGAGCAAATGATTATGTGACGAAGCCATTTCAAATTGAGGAATTGCTTGCGAGAATTAGAGCAGCACTCCGTTTGCGACCAGTTGTCGAAGCTCCAGTAGCTGTAACTGAAGATGATGGTTGGCTTCTTGCAACCAATTTGAAGTTGAATGAAAGTACACGAGAAGTTATGCGATCAGACACGTTTATTGATCTCACGCCGAGGGAATTTGATTTGTTAGTGTATATGCTCAAAAATAAGCGGCAAGTGTTGAACCGTGATCAAATTGTACAGGCTGTATGGGGCTATGATTATTTTGGCGATACGAATGTAGTGGATGTCTATATCCGATATGTGCGCAAAAAAATCGACAGCGAGTTCGAACCGGAGCTGATCCATACTGTTCGAGGTGTCGGTTACGTGCTTAAGGATCAAGTATGAAGTTAAAAAGTAAAATTCATTTCTACTCCTCTATATTGTTTGCTGTGTTGCTCATTCTTATGAATGTGTCTATTTATTTGTTGTTTAGTCGTTTGTCGATCAACAGCCAGCTGGAACAAACTGAAGCGCAAGGGATCACAACAGCCGAAAATTTGCTGGAGTCAGCGGGAGATATTTCGGTGGCTGCTTTGCTGCGTGCATATGTCCCTGTTGATGGAATGGTCCGAATTGTCGGGCAAGAAACTAATGGCAAACCGAATCGAATTAATTCAACGGTTACTTCCCTTACGGAGTTATCGCTAAGCAAGCAAAAAGTTACTTATTCCTCAAATAAGCGCATTTTTGTATTGAAGCATGAGGGGAAAAGTTATGCTAGCTCATCAGTGCCTGTTATTTGGAGCAATGGAGAAGTTGTTAACGTGCAACTAACGGAAAGCCTGAATCCAACGATAGAACATTTGAAGGTATTGCGAATGGTTCTAATAGTAGTAACTTTAATTGCGCTTGTTCCTGCCGTCTTGTCCAGTAGAGTGTTGGCTAAACTTATTATGCGGCCGATCTCAGCAATGACGGTAACGATGAAAGATATTAAGCGAAGCGGGACATTCCAAAGACTAGAACAAGATGGTGGATCAAAGGATGAGCTGTATGAGATGGGAGAAACTTTCAATGATATGATCGAATTGCTTGAGAGCAACTTTGATAAGCAGAAAAGGTTTATTTCGGATGCTTCGCATGAACTCAAAACGCCTCTAACCGTTATCGAAAGTTACGCGCATTTACTGATGAGGCGAGGAAAGGAACGTCCAGAGCTCATTGATGAGTCGCTTCATGCGATTCATTCTGAGGCGGTTCGTATGAAAGAAATGACCGAACAGTTGCTGATGTTAGCTAAACATAATGAGGAATGGAATATTGTTATGAAAAACATAGATCTTCGTGAATTAGCTATCGAATCTGCAAAGGCGATAACGAGAGCTTATGGCAGGGAAGTTGCAGTCGAAGCACCTAATGAGCGGATTATTACAGTTACTGATGAAAATAAGCTAAAGCAGCTGCTATTTATATTTCTTGACAACGCTAGAAAATATAGCGAACATCCAGTTGCGATCATTGTAGCAGCAAGTGAGAATGAGCAAATCATTGCGGTGAAAGATCGTGGCATAGGAATTCCTCAGGAAGATTTACCGAAAGTATTCGACAGGTTCTATCGCGTTGATGAAGCAAGGACTCGCAAGGGCGGTGGCGCAGGTCTTGGTTTATCATTAGCCAAGGAAATCGCAGATGCGATTGGGGCACGCCTCACACTTGAAAGTGTTCAAGGTGTCGGTACGACAGTTACGATAACATTGACTGCCACAACGGATGAATAGAGATCAGCATTTCTCATCCCATTCTAATCTTGATCATTTATACTAACTAAAATTGTTTTCGAGATGGAGGTGGCAGTTTTGAGTATGTCAAAGAAAATAGCCATTGTTACCGCTGTAACGGTGGTTAGTGCTTTAATAGTTGGCTTGCTGGTTTGGAAGCCGTGGATAAGCGGTCCTAAATGGACGGAAGAAGAAGTAATTGAGGCGGTGCGTGCTAAGTATTCTGGACAAATTACAGAAGCTACCTTGAAGGGAGCATCTTATTACATTGGTCTTAAATCAGCAACAGGAGTATATGAGCTTATCGTAGATGCGAATAACGGCGCGATTCATTCTGTTACGCGTCTTAGTGCAAAAGGTGATCCTGTTGTTAAGCCTAAGCCTAAGCCAACGGCAACGCCGAAACCTTCGGCTACACCAAAACCTACAGAACCAAATACTAGCGCTAAGCCAGGCGATAAGGAAACAAAGCCACCTGTGACGAAGAAGCCAACGACAGAAAAACCAGCTCTTTTAACATCGGCTGAAGCTGGAAAGCTGGCGTCCAAACATGTAAAGGGTGTTGTAGAAAAGGTTGAGCGAGGAAGCGGTGATGATTACTTAGTAGAAGTTGAGACTGCTGACGGCAAGGAATTTATTGTTCAGATAAATGCAATCTCTGGTGCGATTATGTCAGTTACTACGGATGATGACGATAGCTCAGATGATGAGGATGATGATACTTAATTAGTAAGAGGTTCGCATTCATGAGAGAGTTCACTTTCATTTCTCATCAAATTCTAATGTTGCTCTTATGTTGTTCTCATGTGGGATGGTTATATTTAAGTCAAGCAAGAGACAAACAAAAACAGGAGGCGTTAAAAAATGATGAAAAAACGTATAGCTTTGGTCGGAGCATTATCAGTTGCAGTTCTTGTTGGTGGAGTGATTGGTGCAAGTGCAGTACAGCCTGCTTCTGCGAGTGGCGGAGCAAAAAAAGAAGTATTGATTGGGGTTAATAAAGCGAAAGAGGCTGCAACAAAAGTTGTTGCTGGTCGAGTAGAAGGCGTGGAGCTTGAGAGAGAAGGCGGTCGCGTTTATTACGAAGTTGAGATCGAAACGACGAAGCGTGTCGAATATGATGTCTTAATTGATGCATACACTGGCGCAACGATAAGTTCTAAGCTAGATGATAATGATGATGATGATCGCGTTGTTGTGACTACTGCTGTAAAGCCAGCGCAATCAGGAAACACATCAAATAGCAACAAGGCAACACATAAGATTACTGCTGATCAAGCAGGTAAACTAGCAGTTGCTCATGTGGGTGGAACTATCGTGAAAGTAAAGAGTGATCAAGATGATGGGCAACCTACTTATGAAGTGAAGCTTGTTGTAAATGGAGTAAAAACAGAAGTTGAAGTTAACGCAGTGAGTGGCAAGATCATTGATGTCGATAGAGATGATGATAACGATGACAACGATGATGATCATGATGACATCAACGATAATGATAATGATGATGACCAAGATGATTTTAACGATCAAGACGATGACAATGACGACAATGATCGTGATTAATAAGTATTGCAAGTAATTTGAAAGAAACGAGAAATAAGTATCGATCAAGTTATTGTTTGCAAGGCTGTTCCAGAAGTCAACAATGTTGACTATGGGACAGCCTATTTTTGTTAAATTAACGGAAAGATTACTTCAAAATCTGTTAAAGTAAGTACAATAAGTAGCGGAGGGCTGTCTATGACTAAATTAGTACTAACTTCTAGAGGATATTATGAACCAATTTTTTAAAGCTAATTGACAGAGAAACCAGTCAGTTTCAAAAACCATGAACGGCTTACTCAGAAAGATATAATATATATCAGTGGCGGGAACCTGTTTAATTTGTTATATCATACGTAAAAAGTGATGCCGATGAAACTTTAAAGTATTTAGCATTACGAAATGTAATTATTGTTGGAGTAAGTGCTGATGCAATTTTACTTGGACCGCATATTAAACTGGTGGGGGAAATAAATAATTCTGACCTCCCATAGTACAAAAAATAGTATTGTTTGAAATTAAAATCATGCCTGCTTAGTAAAAAGGGGAAGCGTTTATGAAAAAATCACAATGGTATACAACTGTTATTATAATGGGTATTGTATTTTTGGTTATTGCAAATCTCGATACTGAGTGGGCAATTCTAGGCTTTGTTGGTTTAATTTTATTGTTTGCTTTTGTGCTTTTGACGCGGAAGAAGTATTTGTAGAGGAGGAGTTTTAATTGGGTCTCTTAATTGTTTTTTATTGCTCGAGAGGCGATAGATCGTTATGAAAAGGAAAAAGTGAAAGAAAGAGATTAATATATCAACCGATGAGAAAGCTTCAGTAATAATTTAGTTTTGAGTAAGTATGCATGGAAAATAATTATCCCATTTTTTCAAATTTATGAAACATTTTTAATCATTTAAGAGTCTATTATGATTGAAAGTACATAATCGATTAAAGGGGATAGCCGCTATGACAAAAATTAGACGTTTTACAAAAGTGAAGATTGGTCTGTTGATTATGGTTGTACTTATGTTAGTGCCACAAATCGCTTCAGCAAGGAGTGAGACAATGCCTCGAACAGCTCCACCACCTAATATAGTACAACCGTTTGCATCATTCACCGGGTATAAATACTTACAGAGCTCTCTTATTAATTTTAACGATAATAAAAATCAAAAGGTGGAAATATCCATAACGAGTCAAACTAAATCATCTGTTCAGCAATTAGGAATATCTGTAGTAACTCAGAAGTGGACAGGATCTGCTTGGACAGATTTTAGTTCCACAAGTACAATTAATAAATCCAACACGAGTTCATTGAGCGAACAGGTAACAAAAGAGATTGAAAGTGGATATTATTTCCGCATCAAAGTTACTCACACTGCGAAGCAAGGTACTGTAACTGAACAAGCAGTTGAATATTCTCAAACATTTGTTGCAGCCTAATTACACAAAAACGAGCCCCGAATGTTAGGGGCTCGTTTTTTTAATATTTTCCTGTTGTCAAATCTTCTGCAATTAGTATTGCATCTTCTTTGCTTAGCGCTCCAATTATGGACACATGGGTATCTATTTTGAGAAATTCAATGCTTGTCGTTCCATCGATTGTAGTAAATAGGTATGCTGGAGTATCGCCAATATGGACAGTTTCTAATGTAACATCATTATTAGATGTATCGGCTCCTGATTTTAGTACACTATTCGGACGAAGTTTTTGTATGGTTATAAAATAGCCCACGTCATCTGACTTCCGATAATTTATAGTTGTAATGCTTGATATCTGTGTCTTCTCATTAATTAAGGTTTGAACATATTTCAGCTTATAATTGTCTGGAATATTCAAATTGTCTGGAAGATTGAAATCAATAAAAGGAGATGCTTCCTCCCATGTGTTAAATTCCTTGCTATTGTATTTTGTATCTTCATCGTTATTTCCCGCATAACTGTTGCTTGTTGGATCATATGATAAATTGCCCGTATAATCTGGTGGCGGGGCAGTACGAGGTTTCGTAGGATTGGGTGCATTAGTCCCAAATATGATGTTGATTACACCGTCTTTTATAGTTGTTATTGCTTGGTAGAATGGTTGGAATGCATTGGTGACTGTTGGTGTACCAAAAATAACGGCGCCAAATATAAAAGCGGCAGCAATATAAGGCAAGATACGAAGGGTCCGTTTTCTTCGCGTTTTCTTATCAAGTGCCTTCTTAACCTTGGCCCATGATGTGCTGGAATCAGGTAGAAATTCGTGGGTTTTGACACTTTCATCAAAAGCGTTATCAAATAATTGATCGAATTCTTGTTTATTCATAGCTACCACCCCATCTCTTGAACAGTCTTTTCTTGAGCGCTTCCCTTGCTCTGTAAAGTTTGTATTTCACTTTATCTTCGGTTGTATCAAGCTCAGCGGCCATTTCTCTATAGCTTAAGTCCTTTTTCCAGCGCAGCTCAATCAATGCTTTATATTCTGGTTTCATTTCGTTCAAGCATACACCGATTGTTTCGGTCATAACCTTGAGTTCAATTTCTCGTTCAATAGATGCTGATTCAGTAGCGTAATCGGTGCTCTCATTAATATAAACACTATCAGAGTCGATGTCGTTGCGGTTTTTTTTCGTTTTTCTAAAATAATTATGGACCGAATTTCGCACAACGACTTTAATCCAACTTTTTAATTGGACATTGCTTAATCCGGGAGGAATTTTTTCTATAACCTTTAGGAATGAGGTTTGAATAATATCCTCTGTCGTTGCATGATTTTTCACCATGAAAATAATAGCTGAATACACAAATTGATAATATTCTTGGTAGATATCTTTTTGAAGGCCGGTTGAAAGTGCTTCGTATTTTTCGTTTGATAATAGGAATAACTTATCTATCATATGTAAAGTGCCTCCTTGTGAGTGCTATATATTGTACATTTGGAAGATCGTGTATACGGTTTCTTCGTCATTATAACCTATCTAAATGTCTTTGTATTTGAGAATGTTAATTTAGGAAAAAAATAGTTTCAGTTGCAGTATTATCATGATAATCAAACGGTTAGATAGTGCTTGAAGTCAGTTGTAAAGGGAGTAGAAGCCCCACATCATTTTGAATTTTGACATGTTATAATGAAGCGATGGATTCAATCGGACAAAAAGGGAATTGGGTAATATGAACGGGTTAGATCAATTTTTGAAACGGAAAGAAACAGAGCTTGGCGTTAAACTAAACGATGTTCAGACGAAAGCTGTCGTTCAGACAGAGGGGCCGCTGCTGCTGCTCGCTTCGCCTGGATCGGGTAAGACAACAACAATTATTATGCGGATTGGATATTTAATAGAAGAGAAGGGTGCGAACCCGTCGAGAATAAAGGCCGTGACGTTCAGCAGGGCATCTGCTAGAGATATGAAGGAACGATTCAAACGGTTCTTTCCCCATCTTCCAGCTGTTGATTTCTCTACGATTCACAGTTTAGCCTATGAAGTTGTTCGGGAGCACTTCCGCAAGACGGGAACCGCTTATCACATTATTGAGGGTGGGACGGAAGCGGAGGGAGCGACGAGTGAGGAACTCGATGAGAATGGGTTGCCACTTCATAAACGTATTATTTTACGTGGACTATTTAAAGAAATAGTCGGTGAGAATGCAACTGATGATGGAATGGAGGCATTAACGACCTATATCAGTTATGTGAAAAATAAAATGATTCCGCCTGAAGAATGGGTCCGTGTAAAGGTTGATGTACCGCAGGCGGAGCGTATATTACGTGAATACGAGGCGTTCAAGCGAACGGGACATTCTAAGCTGCTCATCGATTTCGATGATATGTTGACGATCGGCAACGACATTTTGGGAAGGGACGAGTTTGTTCTCCGCAAGTACCAGCGCCGCTATGATTATTTGTTAACAGATGAAAGTCAGGATACATCGATGGTGCAACACGCCATTATCGAGAAGCTGGCAAGAGAGCATCAGAACCTATGCGTTGTAGCGGATGATGATCAATCCATCTATAGCTGGCGGGGTGCAGAGCCATCTTATTTGTTAAACTTCAAGGCTGCATACCCAAGCGCAATTACGCTTTATATGGAACAAAACTATCGTTCGTCACAAGAGATCGTCGCTGTCTCGAACCAATTTATTAAGCGCAATAAGAATCGGTATAACAAAAATATGTTTACACAAAATGCTTCAGTCGAAGAGGTCGCCTTTAAAAGATTAGCGGATTATCGTTCGCAGGCCAAATATGTGGCGAGAGAGATGCAGAAGCTGGACAAGCTTTCTGAGGCAGCTATTTTGTATCGTAATAATTCATCTTCCATTGGACTAATGAATGAATTTGACCGTGCGGGAATTCCATTCTATATGAAGGATGCTGATAATCGGTTTTTCTCGCATTGGGTTATTGAAGACATATTGAATTTCATGCGAATGACGTTTACCGACAAGCGACCTGATATATTGGAAAATATTCATCTTAAGTTCAACGGATATATAAGTAAACATCAGATGGCAGTTCTAAAGACGATCGAAAATAACGAGTCAGTGTTTGATAATCTGCTGAACATTGTTCAGCTTCAGGAATATCAAAGAAAACCGATTACGGAAGCAAAGGAAACGTTCCAGCAAATGAGTGGCATGCCGCCTCAACAGGCTATACGTGTTATCCGATCGAGACTTGGGTATGAGAAAGCGCTCGAAAAAATGTGTGAAAGGCTCGGCTTCAGCAAGGAGTATTTGATTGGTATTTTGAATACGCTTGAAGATATTGCTGACGGACTTGAGACGATGGCTGACTTTGCCAATCGATTAAAGTATTTGGAGGCAGTTCTTAAGGGGGCAAAGTCCCGTCGGGGGCAAAATGTTGTTACGTTCTCGACCTTCCACAGCGCAAAGGGTTTGGAATTCGATCATGTATACATGGTCGATCTTATCGAAGGTATTATTCCATCATCAGACGAAACGAAGTCCAGTGAAGCAGATGGAACTCAACCGCTTATGGAAGAGGCAGTCCGCTTGTTCTATGTAGCGATGACTCGTGCGCGAAGACATCTGGAACTAGTTGCTTACGAGCAGCGGGATGGGGAGAAAAAGTCGGAATCTTCCTTTATGACAGCAGTTCGGGATATTGTAGATCCGAGTAGACGAGAAAGGAAAGAAGCTTCTGCGCTAGAACGAAGTAAAGGTGTGTCATCCATGTCAGTTATGCGAGAAGAGTCTTCTAGTGGTGTGAAGTTTAAATCTATAACTGCGGGTAGAGTAGCTAAACAAGCTGAGGTAAATCCGAATGCGATTCGCTCTCAATCATTGTTAGTAGAAGGAACGGCGGTCCGCCATCGGGTGTTTGGCGCAGGTGTCATAGAAGCGATGGATGGAGAGCGAGTTACGATTCGGTTTGGAACAAGCAATGTAAAGACACTGGCAATCTCGATGTGTTTGGAAATGGGGTTGTTGGAATTAGAGTAGGGGAAATAGTGACTTTAATTGCGAATGAGGAATTTTCCTCTCGATGATAGGCGGAATGTTACGAGGCATAACAAGTAAACAAGGCGGAGAGTAAACAAAAGGCACAGAAAAGCATAGAAAAAATATAGAAAAGGGACTAAGCAGATTAATCTTGCTTAGTCCCTTTTTCATTCTTGCTTTATTGATACTACTTGCTCGTTTTCTCCAAATTATCAAGGAATCTAACGATAGCTACTACTGCCTGTGCTCTAGATATATTGGACTTAGGATCAAACTTTGTAGCAGATACACCTTGCATAATTTTCTCATGTACCAATAGAGCGACTGCAGGTTTGGCATACAAAGCAATGGAATCCTTATCGCGGAATGTGTTAAGTATGTTATCATTAGCATCTTTTAGTCCTTTGTTAAGCTTCAATACATTTGCCAATATAACAGCAATATCTTGACGTGTAATCGTGCCTTCTGGATTAAACGTGTTAGCTGTTTTACCAGTCACTATTCCTAGTTCTTTCGCTACTGCAATATCTCTAGCATATTTGGAATCAACAGCTACATCGTCGAACGCAGTACCTTTTATATTCGGGATGATGCCAAGTCCTCTTACCATGATAGAGACAAATTCAGCGCGAGTAATTTTGGTGCTTGCACCAAATAGCTCACTTGTTTCTCCAGAAACAATCAATCTCGCAGTTGCACGCTCGATAGAGCTCTTAGCCCACTCGGCAGTAACATCTTTGAATTTGAAATTGGATTCGACGATGGTGTAAATGCTGTTACCGTTAGTAACCAAGTTCGCAGTTATGCCGTCTTTTTCGCCTTTTGTGAAGACGGTGGAGACTGGACGGAAATCTTTTGAATCGGGTAAATATAAAACTCCAGTTGCACGGTTAGTATCGATATCTTTGGCATTCAATTTAAAAGTACGATTAAATTTCAATTTACCGAAATTGGTTACTTCTTCGTAGTTATTTCCAGATATAAGTTTGAAGATATTGAAGTCTAACGGTTGGGTTTCTACAGTAAGTCCTTGCTCCTGCGCCAATTTCTTAATCTCATCAGTAATAGTTAAGTCTGTAGGCTTGATAGATATTTTAATATCGGCATTCAGATGAATAGCATGAGCTGGTACTACATAAGTGATATTCTTCCAGACAATGGACAATTGAGCACCTTCACCTTGAACAAAGATAGCATCAATGACTCCTTTAGGTATTATGATATTGAGAAGTTGTGCATTCTCGTTTATCGTAATTTTATAAGAGGTTACTTTTGCAGATTCGATCGTCTGAATAGAAGCATCTTTCAAAATGTTGATGGTCAATCCAGCATCGGATTTACTTGTTGATGTGTTTAGTTCGTCTTTAGCCTTAATAGGAGCTGGTGTAAAACTCCCTATAGGAGCGTTAATTAGAGTAGTTGCTTTTAGTATTTGGCTAGAAGGTGATACTTCAACGACTTTATTAGTGTCTTTCTTAACAGCAAGGACGTTAAATTCATATTCAGTAGCTGCAATGATTCCAGTATGAGTGTATTTGGTTTCAGTTGTGTAACCCACATACTGATGATTACGATATACCTCATATCCAGCTGCACCAGCTACAGCATCCCATTTTACTTGAATGCGGGTATCTTCTATCCATTCGCTTACAAGGTTTTTAGGTGCAGTTAAGGCTGTTGCATTAAATTTTCCATCAATCGGAAGATCTTTAATGATTTGTGTTGTAAGTGTTTTGTTACGGTCTGCGCTAATTTCCCAGCTCATAACACCAGCCAAGTTCAAAGTTTTGGCTAATGAGGTGAAATACATCATTGACGTTTGATCATTAAATGTAATAAATCTGCCGTTCTCAGGATTGTAAACATAAGCGGCTTTAGCATATTCGTTCCAATAATAGGTGAAGCCGTTTTTATTGACCATGTTGTTTTCTATATCGAAAATATCGAACTTGCCATCGCCATCGCCCCACGTTCCTTTAGGGGTAGATGCGCATGTTTGGTATTGACCCGTCGCAGGACAACCTTCCCAGGCTACTCCGTAATAAGGTATGCCGACATTCAATTTATAGTCTGGCACGCCGCCGTTCAAGTGACCGAGTAAGCCACCTCTAACATTGTTGCGTTTTGCAGAAGATCTAGTGTTGTTGGGATCATAATAGAGTGGTGCATTGTGATAAGCCAACGTTGCCCAGCTACCGCTGTAGTCATAAGTCATAATGTTAATCATGTCCAAGTATTGAACGGAGTTCACATAATCAGCATTAACAGTAAAGTTATCACCTTGCCCAGACGCAATAGTTAATAAATAGTATTTTCCATCTGCGGCGCCAGCTGCATCTAGTGCTTCACGAACCGTCTTCATCAGAAGAGTAAAGTTTTGTTTATCATCAGGCGAGCGGGTATTATCTTCAGCTCCACCTTCGACTGGGTATTCCCAGTCAATATCTAATCCATCCATATTAAATTCGCGCAAATACTCGATAACAGAATTAGCAAATGCTCGACGAGTAACGTCCGTTTTGGCCATTACTGAGAAGTAGTTGGAGGAATTCCAGCCACCTACCGAAGCCATTACTTTTAGATGCGGATTATTTGCTTTGATTGTTTTGAATTTAGCAAGGTTTTCGAGATCTTTTTCTTGGTCTCCCAGTATCAATTCTCCATCAAATACGTAGTCGGACATGATAGGGATTTTTGGATTTACACAAGGTTTACCAGCGGAATTAACCTTGAGCCAGCAAAGATCAAAGAAAGCATAATTAATGTGTGTAATTTGAGAGTAATCAGCAGCTTCAGGCAAATAATTACGGTTATATACCATCCATGCGCCGTAATAAGTGAAGTTAGTGTAGTCCGCTCCTGGCACTGTAGTAGCAGCAATACTTGCTGGTGATTTCCACAGCGCATTTTTCGCTACTACTGTGAAGCTGTAAGACTGCCCCTCCGTTAAACCATTCACGACATAACGTGGGGATTCACTGGAACCAATCAGGGTATTTCCTTGGTAAATATCGTAATTCGTTGCCCCATGTGTAGGAGTCCAGCCGAGTGCGGCAGTTGTCCGATTTGCTGTTATGACCTGAAGGTCCCGAGGAGCCGCTAGTTCACCCCACTTGATCGAAATGGGCGCAGCTTTTACGGGATCTTTACCTTTAGCTTGTGAGCCAACAATAAATTGGAAAGGGGTTCCTGCAGCAGGTGCTCCATTAGGGAATGTATAAGTAACGGTATCGGAGCCATCCCAGACGCCGCTAATCCAAGCACCATTTACGTAATAGTCATATCCAGCTGCATCGGTACTTCCCTTCCAACTTAACGTGACACTTGTATCTGTAATGTTTGATAATCTTACGTTAAGTGGTGGTGTCAGAGGGTGTTCTTTATATTGGCTGGCATCTGCAGGTGTAGTAAATTCAATGATATTGCTTTTATGCTCAAGCTTCGAATCGCCATTCCAAACGATCATCAACTTATATGCCGTTTCGGGTTTCAATAGGGGGGTGCGTGACCAATAACTTCCCCATATGAGATCTTTCCACACACGCTCACCTTTTGCATTCACTATCTCGTTATAAATTTGAATATCATTATCATCTAAATTTTCTCTAAAATCCCACTTTAGTTGGACACTATTATAAGTAAGGGTGCCTTCTACGATACTTAAATTCTGAGGTGCTAGTGGGCTGATAGCGTCCGCTGCAGGTTCAAGAGGTTTTGTTACCTCTGGGTTTGGTACAACCACTTCAGTGTTTTCACCAGGTGTTTTATCAGGCCCTTCGGTTGGTACATCGACCGGTACCTCAGTTGGAACTTCAGTAGGTACATCGACCGGTACCTCAGTTGGAACTTCAGTAGGTACATCATCCGGTCCTTCAGCAGGTACTTCATTACTTTGCTCTGTTTGTTCAGTTGCCACCGAACTATCGGCGTAAGTTGCCGTTGTGTTTAATAATGGAGAGACCAACAATGCCAAAGATAAAAAAACGATAAATAAAAGTTTCATTTCTTTTTTACGCATAGAAAAATACACCATATCACCCTCTAATTTTCATAGTCGAACATATAAACATGGGATAGATTTGCGAGATCTAGGTGTTTCGGCGGGTTCTTGGATGCGTTTACATTTTCTAGTTTAGTTGGATCATTCAGGAGCGATTATGTAAGTAAACTTATGAAGGAGAGACATTCGGGAGGTAATCAACTTGGTGTGGTTGTCGTAATAATTGTTGAAGCTGGTTTATTTCGCCGTATAGAAGTCTAATTTCTTGTCCGTTACATAGATGAAATCAATTATGTAAGCGTCTTCTAAAATTGCCGGCAGGCGGTACCTCTGAAATAACGATTACCAATTCCTATTAAATACGGATTGTTAACGTTTTATGTATAAATCACCCCCGGCTTTCGTGAAGTAAGCCATTTGTGTAGCTATCCCTATCATGAGTTGTTACTAATACTTGAGGAAGGATAAATTTCTATTATCAAGGGGGTAAATTTATCTTAAATTGATAATTTGTCGAAATTAATCGTCGATTAACATGGAAAGACTGGACTATTAGTCGAATGAGGTAAAAATTTCTGTAACACATGTATGCCATAAATCAGATAGCGAAGGACGATATAGTTCGCAAGGCAATTTGTGCAGAAGTACCCATGACATGTTACGATAGATAGACTACATACTTGCTAAGAAGAAAAGGAGCATACGACTATGTCTACACCTTTAAAACCACAGTTAAATAAAGATTATATGATAACGCAATTAAATGAACTTCTAAGTATACCAAGCCCTAGTGGATTTTGTATGGATATTATGAACTATTTGAGAAACGAAGTTGAAAAGCTTGGCTACTCGATGGAACAGACGCCAAAAGGGACAGGTATCATTGTTATACCTGGTCAGAAATCAGGAAAGGTCATTGGTATATCTGCTCATGTAGATACCCTTGGTGCTATGGTTCGTTCGATTAAATCAAGTGGTATGATTCGTTTCACGCCTATTGGTGGATATGCGATGCAGACAGTTGAGGGTGAATATTGTCTCATACATACTCGTGATGGTCGCAAGTATGAGGGTACTGTCCTTTCCAGTCGCCCTTCTGTTCATGTCTATAATGATGCTCGCGATTTTAAACGTGAAGAAGCCAATATGGAAATCCGTATTGACGAGCTCGTAGCAACAAAAGAAGAAACAGAGAAACTTGGGATTTCGGTAGGTGATTTCATTTCGTGGGATCCTCGTACTCGCATTTTACCGAATGGCTGGGTGAAGTCACGTCATTTGGATGATAAAGCAAGTGTAGCGGCGTTGCTTGGTTTACTTGAGTGGTTGAAAAGAGAAGGTAAAGCCCCAACTTACACGATCAAGCTGCTAATCTCTACATATGAAGAGGTAGGTCATGGCTGCGCATATATTCCTGAAGATATAACAGAGTTGCTAGCGGTGGATATGGGTGCAATTGGAGATGACTTGTCTGCAACAGAAAGAGATGTCTCCATCTGTGCGAAGGACTCGTCTGGTCCATATGATTATGCTATGACCTCCAAGCTCATTGAACTAGCAAAACGTGAAGAAATGCCTTATGCAGTAGACATTTACCCGAATTATGGTTCAGATGCATCAGCTGCACTTCGTGGCGGAAGTAACATCCGTGCTGCATTATTAGGTCCCGGTGTACATGCTTCACATGGTATGGAACGTACACATGCGGATGCTGTTGTAAATACAGCTGCTCTTTTGATTTCCTATATAATGGAATAACAATTTAAAAATAACTATAGCAGCGGATAAACCCGTATTTTGTTATCTTCGTTGGGATAATAGCCGTGCTATGATATAGTGAGACATACGATGAGGAAGACGGAAATATAAAACGATTTTCTCTGATCGATCCAAGCAGGAGGCATTACACATGCAAAAGAACAAGAAACGTAGTTCACTGAAACCAATGAGCGCTAATGCACCACGTTCTAATAGACAAAAAGCAAGTTCGTCAGCAGCTGCTTCAACAAGATCTAGCTCGTCAAAATCTAATTCGACCAGATCGAATACTACACGTTCAAACACTGCACGTTCTCAAACACCACGGCCAAATGCGAGTCAATATGTTGTAAGTGAGCCAAACGAATTGTTGGTCTTTTTGCTGCTCAAGCGATCCGATCTTGGACGTAACTCGGTGAAGTCAATCTTAGCCCGAGGCCAAGTTTCGGTTAATGACCGAGTAGTGAAAGCTTACAATTTCCCTCTTGAAGCTGGACAAACTGTATCGATTCGGATGGATCGAGTTGTGGAAGAACAGCCGCTTGTCGGATTAAATATTCTGCATGAGGATGCAGACATTATTGTTATTCGTAAAGAAGCAGGTTTATTATCAGTTGCATCGGATACAGAAAAGGAAGTAACAGCTTACCGTCAGCTAATGACTCATGTGAGAACAAAAGATTCCAATGCTAGAATATTTATCGTTCATCGCCTAGACCGAGATACATCTGGAGTGATGTTGTTCGCAAAAAGCGAGAAAGTACAGCAGCAGCTTCAGACGACATGGCAAGAATCGGTAAAGGAGCGTTCCTATGTTGCCCTAGTTGAAGGCTGGGTTAGGAAGTCCGAAGGAACGATTACTTCTTGGCTTAGAGAAAGTAGCACGATGAAGATGTATTCCAGCTCGCGTGCAAATGATGGTTTGCATGCTGTGACACATTACAAAACGATTCAGACAAATAAAGCATTTACTTTGCTTGAAGTTATACTGGAAACAGGCAGAAAAAATCAAATTCGTGTTCATATGGAGGACATCGGTCATCCAATAGTCGGGGACAAAAAGTACGGATCGAAATCACGAATTATTGGCAGGCTTGGGCTTCATGCACGAGTACTAGCTTTTGAACATCCAACAACGGGTAAAATTATGCGTTTTGAAACGGATATTCCAAAGTTATTTTTGAACCCATTCCGTACGAACGATCGCAAATAGTAACTTAACATGAACGGCAAAAAGGAGTTACACAATGCCTGCAATTACAGCAAAACCTTTTAATGAAGACATGCAAAAAGTATTAGGTGAATTGAGCTCGGGATATCATTCTGGCGAGCTTAGCCAAAAAGACGCTTCTGAATTGCCCGAAAATATATATCTTATTGAAAATGATGACATGATGGTTGGTTACGCAGTTATTTGGGAGTATAGTAACGGTAATCAGTTAATCCTTAAGGCGGAAAAGGATTATTTCAAAAGTGATGAAAAATATATGCAAAGAGATTTCATTATTGATATCAAAAACAGAACCGACTATATCTTTATTGAAGCGTTAGATATATTGAAGGAATATGAAGGCAAAGGCAATGCAGCCTTTTTCATGAAATGGCTGAAAGCTAAATATCCGAACAAACGGATGTACGTATACTCGATTGATAAATCGCAAAATTTCTGGTTTAAACAAGATTTTGAGGTATTGGGCACTACAGCGTGGATGACCTACCAATAATAAATCTACAATAATGGTTATGGAGTAATCCGTAGGGCGTGCCGTCGTAAAGATGGTATGTCCTTCTTTAATATATCGATGGATAGGAACGATGATGATGAAGGTACAAGTTGAAAACGAAACGATAGATTTTAATGTCCTCTATGGAAATGGGAAAAAGATTTCGATCAAAATGGATTCTGTAGGTCACATTACTGTCAAAGCTCCTAACAACACCAGTGCAGAAATCATAATGAGTGCTGTGCAGCGACATGGGAAAAAGCTATTGGAGCAATTGCGTGTTATAAAGGAAGCTGGGGAACCTCCCAAAACAAGAGATTATGAGGATGAAGGGAAGTTTCTACATCTAGGCGGCTATTATTTGCTCCACGAGCTGATAGATACAACAGATTTGGATGAAGAAGAACTTAAAGCGAAGCTGAAAAAGTTTTATTTCTTAAGTTGTAAAAAGGTAGTCGGTGAACGAATAAAAATATATCAGCAGCAGTTAAAAGTTAAAGCCAAGTCATTTGAAGTGGAAGAGTCTAGAACGAAGTGGGGAAGCTGCAGCTCAGACAAAAAGTTAACGTTTAATTATCGCTTAGCAATGGCTCCGATTGAGGTTATCGATTATGTCATTATTCATGAGTTGTGCCATCTGACGCATATGAATCACGACCGTTCGTTTTGGAGACGAGTAGGAAGCATTATGCCGGATTATAAAGAAAAGGAACAGTTTCTAGCAACGTATGGGCAAAATATGACGCTTTAAAACAGGAATCATTTTAAATAAACTTCCATTGATGTCACAAAGAGATTCCTTATTTCGTTTTATGAGCAAACGAAAAAGGAGTGACTATTATGGAGCAACTTACATGTATCGTCGTTGGTGCAGGTTATGCAGGCATTAATGCGGTGAAAGAAATAAAAAAGACATTGCAGAACGAGAGAAGTGGACGAACGCTTCGGCTTATTCTAATTGACAAAAACCTATATCATACACGCAAGGTGCTTCTATTCAAGCCTGCAGCAATCACACAAAACATTACTATCCCTTTAATGGAATTTTTTCCTTCTGGGGTTGAGTTCGTTCAAGCGACAGTAACACAAATTGATTCGGATAAGAAAAGGCTGCTTTGTCAGGATGCTAAAGGCAATGAGAGTACGCTAACATACGATATTCTCGTTGTAGCTGTTGGCAGCGTCGTGCGGCAAACGACCGCCGAACAAGGTGGAGTGGCATTGACGAATATTCATGCTGCTTCGATTATCCATGAGATGTGGCGAGCGAATTTGGTGAGGGTTGTTAAGGAGAGAAGTGTACATGAACGTCAAAGATTAATGACGATTGCCGTTACAGGAGCAGGAATAAGTGGCATAGAAACTTCAGCGGAGTTAGCTCACTTTGTACGAGAAGAAGCAAAGCAATTGGGACTTGACCCGAATGCGGTGAAAATCATTTTATTTAATATGAATAAGCGGTTATTTACTGAAGGGCCAACGAAGCTAGGGGATAAGCTTGCGCATATACTTGCGACCCATGGAGTTACTGTTGTGCATGATAGCAAGGTGCTCAAGGAGAAAAATGGAATAGTAACACTGCTCGGTGACAAGACCATACCAGTTGGTCTTTGTATTTGGACACTTGGTCTATTGCCGAATCCAATGTTACGCAGCATTGGATTGCCCGTTAATGATGACGGCTTTGTACTTGTAGATGCAAGTTATCGCGTTCAAGGCGCACATAGTTTATATAGTATAGGTGACTGTGCTCGAATTGTAGATCCAGCAAGCGGACTTGTGGACGGGATGACATGTAAGGAAGCATCTGCTCAAGCTGCGAGACTTGGGAACATTGTGTTAGCCGATCTTACAGGTAATCCTGCTCCAACGCATAAGAGGTTTATGGATTTTTTCTGCTTTGGACTAGGGCCGGAGCAGGGTCTTGTGTGGACTCATAAATGGGGATTAGACGTTATATTTACAGGAAAGCTTGGTTGGCGGTTAAGAAAATGGACTTGGGATATAGCAAGTCTAATAAAATAATAAAATAGTACGATAAACGAAGAATGGAGGTGGTACGGTGCAAAAGCTATATGAGCAATATAAAGGATTGCTGTTTACACTTGCTTATCAACTAACTGGCTCAAACTCGGATGCGGAAGATGCTGTACAGGATGTTTTTTTGAAGGTGTATGATATAGATCTGGAGAGTTTGGCTCAGCCAAAGGCATATTTATGCAAGGTGGTTACTAATCATTGCTTGGATTTACTTCAATCCGCACGTAAGCGTCGAGTGCAATATTTTGGAGAATGGCTTCCAGAGCCAATCGTTACTGCAAATGATGAATTGTTTGAATCCGTTGCTCGCGGTGAGCTGTTGTCTTACGCTATGCTCGTACTGCTGGAGAAGCTGTCCCCTGCAGAAAGGGCAGTATTCGTACTTCGTGAAGCGCTTAGCTTTGAATATGATGATATCGCCCAGTTGATTGGGAAAAGTGAGGCGAATTGCCGTAAGCTGAACAGTCGCGCGAGGGGGAAGATGGGGATTGAGGTCGATCAGCCAATCCATCCCGATACATCAAGCGAGCAGTGGGTGTATCGATTTATGGCTGCTCTTGAAGAGGACAATGTGGATGCGATTGTTTCGATGCTAGCCAAAGATGTTGTATTGGTATCAGATGGAGGGGGGAAGGCGCATGCTGCAGTTCGTCCTATCGAAACATCTATTCACGTCGCACGTTTCCTACTCGGTCTATTTCGTAAAACTCACACCGAGGCAACAAATGAAGGCTTGAAAGTTGCCATAATGAATATAAATGGTCAAGCGGGCGTTGTTTTCCGATCAGGAGAACGTATAGAAACGATTGCACTCTTGCATGCCGATGGGAATGTAATTCGCAATATATACTTCATGAGAAATCCGGATAAAATGAGGCATTTGTAGAGTTAGGGGGATTGCTGAACCCCTCTTTTTTGTGTTTTGGATCGTTTATATGGATATAAATGGAATATTAAAACTCAACACCACGCACTTTAGAAAATACCATCGTATCTCTTAAAAAGCCTTCGTCATCACATCTCTCATTACGAAGAATACCTTCCAATACGAAGCCTGCACGTTCAGCAACCCGATAACTTTGACTATTGCGAGAGTCACAACGAATTTCCATACGTGAAGCTTATAGTTCTCGAATAGCATAGTTCGTAATGGTTTCGACCGCTTCTGACATATAGACTTGTTTGCCGAAGGACGTACACACCCAATAACCAATTTCAAACGTAAGAGACTTCCAATGAGTTCGTTCTTTTTATAGTATATTTTTATATAGTGTGATCTGATTTAACAATAATAAGAGTACTTATATTTTCAATTATGTGATTATGCTAATGAGCGAACAGTACAACACACAAGATATTATAGACAACTTCTCAAATATTAGAGGTGGGAAACTGAGTAACTATACCGCTTGAACAATTATATATTCATATGGTTTAGAGATGGGAGAATGCTGCGCACGCTAGTGAGTAACAATTGAATAAATCGCTTATTTTAATTTCCTTCGAGGTTTCCTGTTGATTTCACCAAATGAGATACCATTTTTACTAAAGACATTGGCACCATGAAGAATAGCTATTCCAAAAGTGATAATTGCCCATATTAATTTAAATAATCCAACGCCTGTTGGTATCGATACTAACCCCAATATCCCGAGTAAAGCTGCAACAATCATAATCAAGACTGACACGGCTTTGGATGGACGAATCGAAAACATCATTCTACGCTCCTCTATGAATCATGTAATAACTTAATGGCTACTTTTAACGGTCAAATCGTTGATAACAAGAGACAATTTATAATTAGCTATTTGGTTTAACTCATTTAAAAAGGTATCGAGCTCTTCGTTAGAAGGAAACCTCGCTTCTATTAAATAACATCCATCACCGCTAATCTTGAAATTATGCACAATAAATTGGCCCTGCTTCTCCGTAAACAAAAGAAAAGATTTATGGTTAAAGTCATGCATAAAAATAGTAATAAAAGCATGGACAACATACCCTAGTTTATTATGATCCAAGAGGGTGGTATAACCTTTAATAATTTCTTTCTCTTCTAACCTAAGCACGCGATTAGTAGTTGCCTGTCCCGTCATATGAACTTTTTCTCCAAGTTCTTTCATTGAAATCCGTGCGTTCTTCTTAAGTTCCTCTACGATTTTTCTATCGGTTTGATCGAGCAACTGGAATCACTTCTTTCATCATTCAATTCTTTTACCCTAATCTCTTGATTATATGTAAGTTGATATTTATTTTCAAATATTATAATAAATGGAGGTTATGAATAGATTCTAATTTCTATTAAGGGGTAATGATGATGAGGATTAGACTAATTCGGAATGCAACTTTGGTTATTAATTATGGGGATAAAACATTTCTGGTAGATCCTTTCCTAGCGCCAAAAGGAACGTATGCTTCTTTCCCTAACACTGCTAATCAAGTTGGCAATCCTACTGTTCATTTGCCAGCTCCAATTAATGAAATTATAGAGGTAGATGCAGTTATTGTAACTCACTTACACTTGGATCATTTTGATACGACGGCTATAGAAGCTCTACCTAAAGATATACTCGTCATTTCCCAGTCGGATACGGATGCAAAATCCATTAGAGAAAAGGGTTTCAGCAATGTACAAACGCTAAGACAAGTTTCTACTATAGATAATATTAGTCTTAGTCAAACAAGCGGACAACATGGGAAAGGCGAAATTGGACTTATTATGGGAGAAGTATCGGGTGTTGTTTTTAAACATCCGGATGAAAAGAAGCTTTATATAGCAGGTGATACGATCTGGTGTGAGGATGTAGAAGCGGCAATCGAAGAGCATGAGCCGGAAGTAATCGTTGTAAATGGAGGTGCGGCTCAGTTTCTGCAAGGAGATCCCATTACGATGAACAAAGAGGACATCTATCGGACATATAAGGAAGCACCTGACGCTATAATTGTTGTTGCCCATATGGAAGCTGTGAATCATTGCTCTTTAACCAGAAACGAATTAAAAGACTTTATCGAAGATAAGGCACTCACTGTTAATGTAATTGTACCTGAGGATGGGGAAACAATCGCCTTTTAAGATAAAGAGCAAGGGTGGAAAGATCACTGTGAAATGTGGTCTTTCCGCCCTCCATTATTTAACGTTAATGAACCAAGAAGTCTGGTTATTGTTTAGCTCAAAGGGTGGATGGAGTAAATAATGTCCTAAAGACACATACAACGCTACAAAAGACAGGAGAAGAGTAACTGTCACAACATAACAATATCGCAATGAAGGTATAAAAAATATAGTAAACATCTGCTTAGGAATTGCAATTGCAGCAGCTTGCCTCTGAGGAACATTGTCTCTCGCCACCATTCTCCAGAGCAATAGAGCAAATATAAAATAAATGCCACCAAGAGTATAAAATACGTACTGCCAGCCAGCATTTTCGGCAATGATCCCGATGAATACTTGCCCCACGATGCCTGCCAGAAGGAAACCTGTACTAACAAAACCGATTGCAGATACTCTTTTTTCAACTGGGTATATTTCTACGATGTAGGTAAGAACCGCCGGTGCAAATGTAGAAGCTGCAAGTCCTTGAATCGTTCGTAATGCGATTATCCAAGGTAGACTGTGAACGAGTCCAAGTAGGGGAGTAATAATGAACAATGCAATTAATCCGTATAGCATCGTTTGTTTGCTACCAAGCCTATTGGAAAGGGCTCCACTGAAAAGAAACCCAAGCGCATAAGCTAATGAAAAGGAGCTGCTGACCCAAGAAGCTTGTGCAGGTGTAGCATGGAACGATGTTACAAATACAGGAACTAAAGGAATGGAAACATATAGGGCTGATACAACTGCTAGACCGCAACACGTCAAAATGGCTGTTATTGTGTGTTCGTGGTGGAGCCCAGTTTGACTGTTTAACTCGATGCTTCTGTTATCCGGCTTTTGTTAAGAAAATCAGGATCTGTTGCAATTGCTCCAGCTTGCCCCCAATTTGTTAGCGGAGTTTCTCTCAAAATAACGAGAACTTTGTCTGGAGGCAAGTTAAACAGGTTTACTGTAACAGCGGTTAATTCCTGAATCCATTGCGCTTTTTGCTCGGCACTAAATCCTTCCCAACTGTCAACATTAATAATTGGCATACGAACATCTCCCTTGGGCTAAATGATGAAGGTTAATGCAACCTCATAACGTTAATTGTAACTAAATTACAAAGGATGTCAATAAGTATCTGTTTGTTGTAACTTACGTGCAATTGTAGTAAAATGGCATCATGAGACATACTCGGTAAAGGTGATGACATGAGTTCAAATGAAGAGCTAAAAAACGTATTGTTAGATGTTGATTTGATCACTAAATTAGTTGTTGGTATCGGTGAAGTAGCGGAGATTACTACAGTTCCGACTAGGCAGATTCGTTATTGGGAAGAAAAAGGGATTATAAGTTCTACGAAGGAAGCAGAAGGTACCACTCGGAAATACGATTACTTAAATGTGAAAAAAATTCTACTCATCAAGGAGCTATTGGATGATGGCTATACACTCGATGCGGCGGCCAAGAAGGTCGAAGACAGAATGAAGATCATTAATGAGGCATTTGCTAAATTAGCGAAACGTTCATAAATGATTTCAATAGTGGGGCGGTGAAGCATGTGGATACGTATTTGGAGATCGCATCTGCGATAAACAAGGCGAAGAAAATAACCGTTTTAACAGGAGCGGGAATTAGTACAGCAAGCGGAATTCCCGACTTCCGATCAAGGAACGGATTGTATGACAACCATATTGATGTGGAATCGGTGTTATCCGAACGACAATTCCAAAGAGATCCGGATTTGTTTTGGAAATATTATAAAGAAATATTTAAAATTAAATTAACCCATCAATACGAACCTAACTTCGGGCATAGTTTCTTAAAAGAATTAGAAGAGCAAGGAAAAGAAGTGACCATTCTCACACAAAATGTGGATGGGCTGCATCGAAAGGCAGGGAGCAAAGATGTGTTCGAGCTGCACGGCACTATCGAACAAGCATTTTGTCCACACTGCCATCAACAATATTCACTAGATGATGTGCTTAGAGAGGAAATTCCTAGATGTCACAATGATTCAATCATTCTAAAGCCGGATGTTGTGTTGTTCGGCGGGATGGTGAAACATATGGAGAAAGCGTATGAGAAAACGGTGGAGTCGGACTTATTTTTGACGCTAGGCACTTCATTAAATGTATATCCTGTAAGCGATATTCCAAGCTACGTTCAACATGCAACTAAAATTGTAAAAGTTATAATCAATAAAGAGCCTACTCGCTATGACCGTCTATTTAATTATGTTATTCACGATGATATTAACGTTGCGTTAAATAAAATCAAATCGCAGTAGAAAAAAATAAAAAGTGCCTCTCAATGAATGAGGTGCTTTTTATTTTTCACACGAACGGTAATAAATGATTATAATATGTACCCATACTTGGATTTATTTTATAATGAAAAAGATAGGAAAAGGGGAGGTCGGTAGCAATGGCAAATCAGTTTGTCAGAATAAGTAACGACTCATGCAGAGCCTGATATAGGGGCGATACTTTGCATGGGGTGGACAACATAACATTACATTGTCGCCCGATATAGCTTCTATCGTTTCTAATAATGGCTCTCTACCTTGTTTATTTTTCCAATAATAAAAAGGAGCTGAGAAGCTATGACCAAACCATTCATTAGAAACCATCAATATAATTTAATTAAGAAGCTCGCTAATCAATTGCAGAACACTTGTAACACCGTTGCTGACCGAAAGGTTGTAGAAGCAGTGAGGCATAGTGTACAGACAAGAATTTTAGAAACATTTCATGATGCAATGGATGTTCAAAAGCAAATGGTAGAGCAGGTTTCAACGTTAACGAAGGCTGAGGAATTCCAGCATTATTTAAATTCTCTGGAACAACATGTCGAGATGTTTAAACCCGTAACGGAAATGCAGCTTAAGAAACTGTTTCCAAAAGTGAAAAAGCTGAAGGCTCCCAACCTAGCTGCTATTGATTATCGTTATGTGACCTATTTAGGGTGGAATGACATTGCGACAAATAGAAAATATATCATTTATCATCTGAATGATCGACTTGTCGGAACGGAAGGGAGATTTACACTGGTAAGCAAAAAAAGTGTATGCTTCCTATGCAATCGGCATGAAGAAGTTGCATTATATACGGCGGTAACGAAGTTTAAACCAGCCAATGCATCACCTGATTACTATAAAGCAATTGGCAACTATGTATGCGTGAATAGTGAAACTTGTAACAAGAATATAACGAATGTTGCCGCGTTGGAAACATTTCTCCACGCTGTTACAGGTGATCGATATTTGTAGTATAAAATCAAAAGGACAGCTCGTGATGAGCTGTTCTTTTGGCTTTTCATGGAGCTTAGGTAACAACAATTGTTCAAAGTTATAAAACATTGAAGCTCAAGTCGCTGATGTGCTTGAGTTTTTTTAATTTTCACAGAATGTAACAATTCGCTCCGCTTGCTCGTGTTATGGTTAATAGAGCAATGAGGAGAGATGAAGATGAATACGATACAAATTGAAGGTCTACATAAAACATATCGTAAAGTTCCGGCTTTAACGAATATTAATCTTCAAATCGAAAAAGGACTATTCGGTCTCCTTGGACCAAACGGCGCTGGCAAGTCGACGTTGATGAAAATTTTGAGCACCATCCTCCCTTATCAAGACGGCAAAGTAAACATCTATAATTATGACTTGGCTCTAGAAGGGGACAAGGTTCGAACGCTGCTTGGCTATTTACCGCAACATTTCCATGCGCCAACATCATTTACAGGCAGAGAGTTTCTGCATTATGTGGGGTCGATGAAGGGGTTAACGAATCGACAGGAGAGATCCAAGCAAGTGGAACGTCTGCTGGACGAAGTTAATCTGCTTCCACATGCGGATAAGAAAATAAAAGGTTATTCGGGTGGAATGACAAGAAGGCTGGGCATCGCACAAGCACTGCTAGGCAATCCTCAATTCATCATTTTGGATGAGCCGACAGCGGGGCTTGATCCGTCTGAACGAATCCGCTTCCGTAATGTGATCGAGAGGTTGAGCAAAGATTACACGATCATTCTCTCTACCCACATCATTAGCGACATCGAATCCAGTTGTGAGAAGGTGGCTGTACTTAATAGGGGAAATGTGATGTACCAAGGAACTACTGCTGGACTGACTGACAAAGCGAGAGGTCTAATATGGGAGTTCCAAGTCCCTTACTCCGAGTACGACAAGATAGAGAAGGAATACGTCATTATTTCCAGCAGGAGGGAGATGAACGATGCGATCTTCCGCGTTGTTGCAGCAACTCTTCCTCATACAAATGCTGTGGCTGTGCAGCCTACGATTGAAGACGGATATATGGCGGTCATTCAGGGGGTGACGGCTTGAATAAGATCGGACTTATTTATCGAAATGAAGTGCGGCAACTACTCCGGAATCCTTATGCAACCCTTCCTTTTGTGCTCCAATTGATTTGTTTTGGGTATGTTATCTTTTCGTACGAGAGTCAGTCTATTCATTATGAAGAAATTGCGTCTGCTTACTACAATAACTTTCAATGGATTATGATGCTGATTCTGTTGTTAGCAGGTTTAATGTCTGTCTATATGGCTAGCAAAGACCGAGATAGCGAGTTTGAACATGTTGTAATCACCTATCGGGTGGAAAATACGCATTGGATAACCGGGAAATGGCTGGTCATGCAGACGTACGGGCTCTGTTTTACCATCATCACATTGCTCATTCAAGGTATATGGTTTGTACGCGGCAGTATGGGCTGGGAAGAATGGACGAGACATCTTTTTTATGTATTTCTCCAAATGGAAGGTGCAATCTTTTTGCTTGTATCTTTCGGATTTTTGTTCGGTGTGTTAATCAAAAATATGATGGCGTATATGTGCATTATCGCTTTGCTTGGAATCGCATTTTTGTCACAGGTGAATAGCTATGGCTTCGCCTTCGTTAATCCAAGGTTAAATCTATTAACACCTTATGACTCTATGTTTATTGCTACTCCTTACAAAAGCATATGGGGAATCAATGATGTGTTCGCTGACGCTATCATACATCAGCTCGGTGTTTTTTTGGTTAGTATGATTGTTATGATTGCAGCGATATTATTGTTTCGCTCCCATCGCATACTAAATTTCGAGAGAAAAATGTTGGTCACTCCAATTATTATTCTGTTGGTTCCTGTTCTTATCGTGAGCGGAATTCGGTATTCGTCCTATGACAAAGCACTTGAACAATATATCGACACCATTAACACGTACGTTCCGAGCGATGAAGAAGGGTTCTCTTTTTATAGAAATTTGACTGACCGTCCGAAATACCCCTTTTCATTAGATCATTCTGTTTTAAATGTAGGGTTCCCATCTGAAAATATTATTAACGTTCAAAACGAGTTATCGATCACCTATCATGGTGACAAGCCGACAAAAGATTTATCGCTTACGCTACATCATCAACTTCAAATTTCTGCTTGCTCTAGCGATATGCAGATGACATGCGAAAGGGAAAAGGATTGGATTCATATCCAGTTAGAAGACGAATTGAAACCCAATGAACGTCTCCAACTGAAACTGAATTATGAAGGGAAAGTACAGCAATATCGGGCTGACGGGCTCCAGCAGCATTCCTTTGTTGAAGCTGATCGGATCTACCTTCCAAAAGAGGCTGGCTGGTATCCGTTAATAGGGAAACGGAGCTTGGCAGGAGTACAAGAAGATCCGAGGTACGTAAAGTATAGGCTCATCAATGGGGGGTTGGGGGAGGACTTTCCAACCTCGTATGTCGTTCGGCTAATGGATGAGGTTTCTGATGTACCGATAGCTTTGACTATACCGCAATCGGCTGATGGTTCTTATGTGGGGACTTCGGAGTATGGGCTGTCTCTAATCGGTGGAAACTTGGAAGAGGTTCAGGTTAACGGAACTAGAATTGTTGGTCATCCAGAAGTGCTAAAGGGTGCCCGAAAGACTGCGGGAATATATATGAAGCAATGGACCCACTTAGAAGATTGGCTAGAAATGCCGATGAAACCAGATGTAATTTATATGATGGATAACTACTATAGCCGAATGACGGTGAATACACCCAGCGTAGCGTTTATTGCTTGGGACTATTATGATCTTAAATATGTAGATCCGTCGGTCATGGCTTATCAGCTAGATGATCTATTCCCAGAAAATCCATCGATGGGAGAGGACGCAGATATTTTGCAACATGCGTTGACATGGGAACTGATGAAGCATATGGGAGTTGAAACGGAATATCAGGAATTCGGAGACTGGTACGACAAACAATTGTCATCAGAGAAACGCTCATTAGTAGGGTTCCGAATAGATTTGATAAATCGGTACGATGAGATGGGCGATGAGGACTTCCGGCAAGCGGTCAAATATTTGTATAAAGAGTACTCAGGACTGGTAAATAAATTAGAGTTTAGCTTGGAGACGGCACTTCTAACGTATGAAGGAAAGAGGACACTATGAGCGGATTTTCGATTAGGCTTAAGCTTTGGCTTAAGCTATGGTTAACTTCTGCTTCGACTATCATTCTTATGCTGCTGTTCCCGATCGTTGCATACGTTAGTTACACTTTTTTATCTCACAGTATCGCATCCTTTACTTCGGTATTTTATGAAAAAGCGGCATTACTCTTCTTCGTATTCATTGTACAATGGTGCTTCTCCATCGACTTTGATTCGAAATGTTATGTGCAATTACTGACGTATCCTATTGCCAGGTGGAAGCTTGTTGTCGAGCGAATAGTGTTGTCTTTGCTTCTTTTTATAGGTTTGTTAGCCGCTATCACAATTGTGTTAACCCTATTTGCTGGCGGCTTTGTTGGGAAGGCTCTCCTATTCTCGATTCCAATCTATGTGGGTATGGCTGGAATCGTCGTTCTCGCCACTATAATCGGCAGACATTCTCTTGGAGGATTGTTTGCCGGACTGGTTATTTGGATTTTATTCCTAGATGGAGATGCTTTATGGCACCATGCCAGTATATCTTTATTGCATTTACCTATCGTTTTCGAAGAGTTAAGCGGTGGAAATGGACTATTTGCTCCGCCGAACGAATGGATTTTGTATAACCGATTATTTTATATGAGTCTAGGCGTAATATTATGGGTGATAGCAATAAGGCAGATTGAACGTGATTAGACGAGGACAGGATGGAGGTGCGGAAATGCAAGACGAACATTATATAAACCAGCTGTCGTATGGGAACGACTCGGCGCTGGATACGCTTGTTTTCCGCTATCACAAACTTTTGTATGGCTATACCTACCGATTGTTGCAGGATGAGAAACTGGCAGAAGACATTGTACAGGAAACCTTTTTCAAAATATATCAGCAAGGAAAAAAGGGGTTTATCCCAGAACAGTTCAAACCATGGATGTACAAAATAGCAACTAACTGCTGCAGAGACTACTGGAAGAAGTCCTCTACGCAGAAAGAGATGTCCACAGACCATAACATGGAAGAGCTTGGACATATCCATCATATTATCGACCATCAGCTTGAGCGGAAGTGGATGATCGACTCTCTAAATCAATTATCTTTCGAATATCGTTCAGTTCTCTTTCTACGTTTCTATCAAGATTTGAAATATGCGGAAATTGCGCTCACACTGGATATTCCAATCCATACAGTTAAAGTCCGAATTTCGCGCGGGTTAAAATATTTGGAGAGTATCATAAGAGAAGATGATCGGAAAGGAGCGGGGGCAAATGAATGAGGATCAGGAGCTTACACGTTTGGAAAAAGAATGGAAAACTCGCTTTGACCGTTATACGTCCCCCGAGCCAAC
This sequence comes from Paenibacillus sp. L3-i20, assembly GCF_022180385.2. Lineage (GTDB taxonomy): Bacteria > Bacillota > Bacilli > Paenibacillales > Paenibacillaceae > Pristimantibacillus. The sequence goes on along the minus strand of NZ_BQME02000001.1, from coordinate 830,405 downwards.
AAGGGAGCAGTCCTTTCAATTGCTAGCGAGGATTAGAGAGAGAGAGGTTACCGAGTTGATTGATCCAAGATCCCAGCTGGAGGCTATACAAGCGGATCAATCTACCTCATCCAAAGTCGTTAACTTATTTTTATCACAATGGAATATGCAAGGTACTAGAAGCTGGTTGCTAAGCGGCATTGTCATGCTACTGTTAACCGTTATCATTCACGTAAGTGTTGATAATGAAATGACTGGTTTATTGGTCTGGATGAAGTGGATGTCGCTCCTGATGGTTGTCGTGATGTGGTATGCTTTCCGTTCGAGGAATAAAGGAAACGATATCATAGAAATGCTTAGCTATTATCCATTGCTGCATCAGATGTTCGCCAGATTTGTTATCATTATAACGTTTCAAGTTGCAATAGCATTGCCGCTATCCTTCTTTATTCTAGGTCAGGAAAGCTCAGTTTTAAATGTTCTGGCTGCTTTCGCTCCTTTGTTCTTTTTTGGAGTTGTGGGGTTTATAAGTGCGATATGGTTCGGATCTCGGGGAGGAATTATGATTGCGCTGTTCATTTGGTTTAGTCAATTTCTGTTAGACCAAGGACGTGCTTTTTCACTGTTTCAGTTGCCGGAGCACGAACAGTGGGTAGGTATGAGTCTAGGGTTATTTGGATTATCTTACCTAATGCTGAGCAGTCTATTATTCAAAAAGGGTTTGAAGAGGGATGTAGCATGAGTCTCAGAATCAGCATTACTAACGTAAACTATTCGGATAAAAATGAGAAAAGAATATCCGATGTGTCATGTTCACTCAGCGCCGGCATAACGTATGTGATTGGAAGCAACGGAGGAGGAAAAAGTACTCTCTTAAAGCTCATTGCTACAGCGATTAAGCCGAGTACTGGCAGTATTACGTATACAAGACTAATGAAAGAAGCCGATGTAGGAACGTATCGAAAGCAGTTAAGTATCGAGGAAGTAAGGAAGACGATCGGATTTATGCCACAGCGTTTTACTGGGTATTCAGATATGAGCATTGAACGATATTTAACCTATATGGCATTGCACAAAGGAATTCCGAGAAATCATATGAAGCATATGGTCGAGGAATGGCTGAATAGAAGCGGGCTTTATGAGCTGAAACGAAAGAAGCTGGGAACCCTTTCTGGGGGACAGCTACAAAAGATTGGGTTAATACAGGCGCTCCTAAATCAGCCGCTACTATGTATATTGGACGAGCCATATGAAGGACTCGATAATCGAGAAAAGCAATATTTTAGACGAGCTATTCAGAAGCTTTCCTTCCACAGCATTGTTATAATAAGCACACATCTGATCGAAGAGATTGAACAATCCGACCAAGATCGTCTATTGCATATTGAAGATGGGCAACTATGTTATTATGGTGGAGTGGATAGGATCGATAATATCATGGTAACTATCCAAAAGGAACAGGAGGAAAAGCAATGAGCGAAACAGTAAATGAAATTGCAAAATGGATGTTTAACGAGCTTAGGAATGCCGGCATGTTATACCAAGAAGCTGCCGTTCAGCATATTAAGAGTCATTACGGGGAGCAATATATTTACGTTAACGATGCAGGGCATACTTCGATCGATAAAGAGGTCAAAAAAGCGTTTAAGAAGTTGCATGGCGGCAAAGCGGCATGGGATCGAGATGCATTTTTCTGGGGATGGACTTCGGCAATAAAGGGATGATTAAAAGGGCGGTGCTTGAGAAGGTTCGAGCAGCCGCTTTTTGTTTGCAAAAATGTAATTGTACGTTGGCTCACTCCTTAAAGGCACATTACAAGCTATTCGCCTATAGACTGTTCATATATGAACAAGAGGAGCGTGCAAAGTAATGATGTATAGTGTAAATCCCTATCACTATTATTACTATTACGTAAGGCAGAGTAGCCCGACTATATGGTCTTCTTCAAAAGTAGCATTAAATCAGAAGCTGCGCACCTTGTGGGAACAGCATGTCTTCTGGACTAGACTAACGATAAATAGTATCGTGGGACGACTTCCAGATGAAAAGCAAACGACAGCAAGACTTCTGAGGAATCCGACAGACTTTGCGTCACTATTGCAGCCCTTATATGGTGCGGACATTGCTCATAAATTCGCCACCTTGTTTACGGAGCATTTAACGATTGCCGCTGAGCTGGTCACAGCATTGCGGGATGGACATACTGCAGCAGCAGCAGATGCCAAGAAACGATGGTATGCTAATGCGGATGCTCTTGCGCTCTTTTTGCACCAAATAAATCCCTTTTGGTCAAGAGAAGAATGGCAGAGGATGCTTTATGAGCATCTTAAGCTGACTACGGACGAGGCTGCTACCCGATTAGCAGGAAATTATGATGAAAATATTGCTTTAAGTGATGAGATCGAGATACAAGCATTAGAGATGGCGGATATGATGACTAATGGTATCATTCAACAGTTCCCTGCTTTATTTACTATGTAAAAATCAAATATAATGAAATTGTGGGCTTGAAAGTGAATGGTACGGCATATATGATGAGATGAGAGATGTAATGGAAGGGGAATTTAAATTTCACATGCGGATAACTTTGTAATGATTAATTAAGTGGATAACAAGCTATTTCCATTCATGTGTATGGGAGTAGTGTATCTATTTATTATCATACAAGGAATGCGTGGAGTGGAGTTTTTAAACCCATTACTAAGCGGATACCCCTGTGTATCCGCTTTTTGTTTCAAATGGGAATACAACATCTCGAAAAACTTCAACTACAGCACTCCATTAACAGGGGGAATGTTTTATGGTTCAATTGCCGAATAAAATTGCTGTCGTTACTGGAGCAAGCAATGATCGAGGAATTGCTGCTGCTGTTTGCCGCAAATTAGCGTCTCAAGGTGTCGATATATTTTTTACATGCTGGCAGTCAAATTCTGATTGGGTAGATACATTTCAAAAAGAATTAATGGAGTCTGGCGTTCGTTCAGTAGGCATATCTATAGATTTATCAGAACGTGATGTCCAATTAACGTTACTAGATGCGGTAATCGAGAAACTAGGTTTCCCAACCATTCTAATTAACTGTGCAGCCCACTCGATAGATTCAGATTATATGGACTTAGATGCAGAGACATTGGATGATCATTACTTTGTGAATGTAAGAGCAACCTCTCTCATTTGTGTAGAATTTGCTCGTCGCTTTAAACAATTGAAGCTATCGTGGGGTCGCATCATTAATTTAACATCTGGTCAGGAATTAGGTCCGATGCCTGGAAACCTAGCTTATGTAGCAACAAAAGGTGCTATTTCTGCATTTAGCCAATCATTATCAGCAGAGCTGGCACAATTAGGGATAACGGTAAACGCATTAAACCCTGGTCCAACAGATTCCAACTGGATGACGGATGAGATAAGAAACAATTTATTGTCGAAGTTTCCAACGGGGCGTATTGGCGCTCCAGAAGATGCAGCTCGTGTAGTGGCATTCCTTGCAAGTGATGAAGCAAGCTGGATAACGGGACAGATTATTCATTCCGAGGGCGGGTTTCATCGGGGCTAAAGGAAGCAAAACAAAAAAGCGGCTCCTGAAATGAGAACTCTGCAAAAAGAGTACAATATCCGTAAATTGAAACCCAGTGCCATGATGGTACTGGTTTTTTTGTGTTATGGAAGAAAAGTAAAGTGAGACGAGTCAGTTGTTGTACATTGGTAGACAAATAGCAAAATATTGCGGTATTCCACAAAAAGGAATGCGGTATTCCGAACATACCTTTTCGCTGACGGATGACATTTTGTGGATTATGATTAAGTTAAGAAAAGGAGGTGAACAAAATGGAAGAAAGATTATATTCGATGGCTGGAGATTTTACAGAAGAAATGAAAGAAATCTCTCTACAAGCAGTAAGCGGTGGAGCAGAACAAAGAGGCATCTCACAAGGTAACGACGGAAAATATTGCACACTAACTTGGGAGTGCAGCGTATGTCCTACTCTAACTTGTTTCTGGTGCTAAAACTTGATTTGATAGACAACTGGTCTTAATCATCCGTTATAGCAGTCGTCTATGTCCGTTGGGAGAAAAGATGGCCGTCTTTTCTCCCGGATATAGAATAATAAGTGGATTGAGGAGTGAACTTATTAATGAATAATATAACAAATGTGTTAACGAGTAAAGAAAAAAGAATGTCTGGTGTTAAAACAAATCAAACCTTTTTGGATAGAAACCTACAGTTAGTATATAAAGGTGATTTAGCATTAGCAGAGGAAAGTATGAAGCGTATTTTAAGCATCGATTCCTTGGATGATGTGCATCAGTTATATGATACAAATGAAGTTAAATCGTCAGCTAAAATTGTTATGTACAGGAAAATAAAAGACGACATTGCATCAATGGAAATTGATCATAAGTATCGCATGAAAAACATTATGTTCCATACATTTGCCTTAAAAGTATCTACATATTTTATCTCTTTACTTGAACAGTCAAAGTCATATACAAAGGTTAAATGTTGCCTTAGAAATGAAAAGCAATTTTTAAGTGATCTTGCAATACAATTTCAAAAACAGGTTCTGAAAATTTCTTATCGAACGCTAGTATTAGACTTAAATGTAAACAGAGAAAATGGCAGTTTGGCAGGGGATACAAAAGAAGAAAAGTATCAGTATTATAATGAAGTGCTGTTAGATAACAGTGTTTATATAGATAAATTTTTTAGCCAATATCCGAGTTTGCTAAGAATAATAGCAAACGACATGAGAAAAACAAAAAAATTCATTGTTGAATTACTATATAGATTTGAAAAAGATAAGGGAGAAATTAATCTGTTTCTTCAACTGGGAAGCATAGACACTAAAATCGATGAAGTAGAACTTGGACTAGGTGATGCACATTCTGATGGGCGAAAAGTTTCCAAAATAAAAGTTAATGGAACGACTTTAATGTATAAACCTCGTGATCTCAGTATTGATCAACTGTACTACGATATTACAGCATATATAAATAAACAAATGAAAGATGAGAAATATATAACAATTGCACCGAAAGTATTGAATAAAGATAATTACGGTTGGGCTGAATTCATTTGTTATGAGGAATGCAGCGAGCATGAAGATATAAAACAATTTTACACGAGAGTTGGCTGTCAAATTGCATTGTTATATGTTTTGAATGCTGTTGACTTTCACTCGGAAAATATTATTGCACATGGCAGTCACCCCGTCCTAATTGACTTAGAGTCGCTCATTCACGTACCTTATGAAAGTTTAGACGAGAGAACAAAGGAAGATGCATTCGTCCAAGCAGAGAAGAAGTTAGGGTTATCAGTGAGATCGCTAGGGTTACTTCCATTTTTCTTCGGTGAAGGTAAAGTTGATGTTAGTGGAATTGGTCGTAAAGGAGAAGTGAAGTCCTTTATGAAAATTCCTCAAATTAGAAATCAACTTGCAGATGATATGAAGGTAGAAAGAGAATATATCATGATGGAAGGTTCAACTAACCATCCAAAACTTAATGGTAATTTTGTTAATGCACGTGATTATGTAACAAATATTAAAGATGGATTCACAAAAACATATGAGACTATACAGCAACATACAACCCCAATAGTGAATTTTATTCAAGATAATACGAATAAACTATATGTAAGATTCATTCCTAAACCCACAGCAAGATACTCATCATTTTTGGAACTCAGTTATCATCCTCGTTTTTTGCATAACTCAATGGATAGAGAATTGTTTTTGGCTAAAATTTGGGAAGAAGCAAAGCACAATGAGCAATATGCCCCTCTAGCCAAACATGAATTTTATGATTTGCTCAATAGTGATATCCCGTATTTTAAAATTGAAGTCAAATCAAGAAACTTACAAACTTCCAGAAATAAGCTTATTAATAATTATTTTAAGAAAAGTCCTATTCAGACTGTATTAGATAAAATAGATCAATTAAGTCCAACTGATCTTGAATTTCAACTAAATATTATTGAATTATGCATGCATGCAACACAAGATGACCGTCAAGAGGTTCTTAAACATTTTGCTCCAAAAATGCCAGAGATGTATACAGATAATTTTCAGTTGCAACCTATTTTGATGGAAAAGGCTGAAGAATTAGCCGAATATATTTATTCTCAAGCATTCAAGGGTAAGGCAGATAATCGAACGAATTACTGCTGGTTAAACTCAACACCGGTTGGAGTAGAGGAAATACAATGGAATATTGCGGCAATGGGCGATACTCTTTATGATGGGCTGTCAGGAATGGCTATAACCTATTTGTCTCTTTGGATTGCAACTGAAAATACTAAGTATCTTGAAATCGCTCAGGATCTGATAGAGGATATTACATCAAGATTTGTTAATGTGGAAATAAATGATTCAAATGAAAGTTATATTTCAGTTGGGGCATTTACAGGTGTAGCATCAATTGTTTACACATTAATGATATTTCACCAGTACACCAACATCGAGAAATATAAAGAACAAGCCAAACAGGTAGCATTGCTTATTCCGAAGCTGCTTAAACATGATAAAGAATATGACATTATAGGCGGATCTGCTGGTGCTATAAGCGTTTTAATGCGGAGCTATGAACAAGATCAGGATCCTCTGTTTTTGGAAATTGCAGAGCTATGTGGCCAACATATTATTAATAATGTTATGCAAGTGAACCCGAATGAAATGTCATGGATAGGGATTGCCCAAAAACCGTTAACAGGATTTTCACATGGTAACGCCGGAATTATATTTGCACTATCTCTACTAAATAAATACACCAAGAGAGACGATATAACGGAAATTATTCGTCAAGGAATGAACTTCGAGAATAATAGCATGATAGAAAATAACTGGGTCGATTATAGAAAGCCGATTAAAGAGTCTTCTACTTCAGCATGGTGTCACGGAGCTCCAGGCATTCTATTAAGTAGACTAGAGCTACTTCGATCGGACGATACTGATGTGTCTGAGCAAGCAAAATCTGATTTGCAACAAGCTTTAAACAATATGTTTTATGACGGATTTGGCAGAGAACATAGTCTTTGTCACGGTGATATAGGGAATGCGGTCATCTTGATAGAATATGGACGGGAGATGGGTGATGCCGAATACATTCGAATTGGGCAAAATCTGTTGATGGAAAGTATTGAAAAAGCTAAACATGAAGGCTTTAAATGTGGTGTTGGTAAAGATGTGGAGACACCTAATTTAATGGTTGGAATGGCCGGTATCATCTACGGAATTCTCTTTGCTTGTGACGAACGTATTCCAAACATACTTAATGTAAAATTTGGAAATATACAATGAGAAGGTGTATGAGATGCGTTTAAGCAAAAAGCAAATACCTATTATTTTGCAAAAGAGCAAATACGATTGCGGGCTTGCATGCCTTGCAATGATTATGAGTCATACCGAGGGTATTCGAGTAAATATTAATAAACTTAAAGGCGATAAAGGCTTAATAGGAAGAGAAGGAACGGATCTAAAGTATTTAAGGGATCTTTCGGAGGAATATGGATACGCGTTAAAAGGGTACAAAATTAATGACGTAACCGAAGCAAGTGATCTCGAGTTTCCATTAATGATTCATTGGACCAATAATCACTTCGTTATTTTAGAAGGAGTGAAAGGAGGTACAGCGACCATTATTGATCCAGCAGCTGGAAGAATTGCTCTTGATATAAAAACCTTTCAAGAATCCTTCAGCGGGGTAGTTATTGATTTAAAAAAGAGCAAGTTTGAGCAGCAGGACGAGCAAAAAATTAAGCAGCTAAAGGAAATTGGGTTAACTAAAAAAATCGGAAAATATATGCTTCAAGAGAGGAAACTTCTATATACAATAATATTCTTCTCGTTCATTTTCCAAGGAATAAGCTTACTTACACCATTTTTAACGCAGTATATAGTTGACTCCTTTATGACTGGCAATGGTAAAGCGATCCCATACACATCTTTGCTTCTAATGGTGGTTGCTTCAATTTTCATATTGTATGCCCTATCTATATTAAGGATGAAATTGATTATAACGCTACAAGTGAGATTGAACAAAAGCTTAACAAATCAGTTTGTCAGAAAGCTATTTTCTCTGCCGATCAAATTTTTCGAAATTAATTCTTCAGGTGATATAGCTACTAGGATCAACAACATTTCAGTTATACGTGAAATTATTTCAAGACTAGCATCAACCTTTATTTTGGATATTAGTTTGTTGGTCGTTTTCTGTATTGTCATGTTGTATTACTCACCGTTGTTATCTTCAATTGTATTTATAGGTGCTCTCGTACAAATTGTTGTAACAAAGTGGTTAATTCCAAAGATAGAAATGTATACGAAACAAGAAGTAAATAGCCAATCACTTTTTCAAAGCCAAATGGTAGAAATGCTTCGTTCAATCACATTTATTAAGACGGTTGGAGATACAAAAACGATTGAAAATCAACTAAATGAGTTGTTCGATCGGCAAATTGGACATTTTTCTAACAGAATGAACGTCAGTTCTATACTAGGCGGTGTTTCAAATTCTATTAATATGTCACTACCTCTATTAATTCTATTAATAGGTGTAGGAATAGGCGTAGATTCAGGTCTTACCCTTGGAGCAATTGTTGCTTTCTCTACTATTGCGGGTCGCTTTATGATGCCATTAGGATCAATCATTGGCAGTCTAGAGTCGGTCAAGTTTGTAGAAGAGATGGTTGATCGAGTGGAATCTGTATTAGAAGAAGAAGAAGAACAGATGAATGATGAAAGAGGATATGATTTTGATCCTAAAAAAGAAGCTATTAAGCTTGAAAACATCACATTCAGTTATGAGAGCCAAAACGACATTTTGAATGGTATAAATCTAACAATAAATCCGAATGAAAAAATCTCTTTAGTAGGAAAAACAGGAAGTGGAAAGTCTACATTATTTAAAATACTATCTGGTTTATATCAACCTACAGATGGACATATCTATTACGGTGCCAATAAGTTAAGTGACATGAACATGAAACAACTAAGACAAAACATAGGAATTATCGTACAGGATGTAAGTTTATTTAATGACACAGTACTTAACAATATTAAATATTTTAATGGAGCTATTACAAGAGAAGATGCTATACAGGCTGCAAAGGATGCATGCATTCACGAGGAGATTATCAAATTGCCAATGGGATACGATACCATTATTGGCGAAAATGGCATAAGTCTCTCAGGAGGACAAAGGCAACGAATTGCAATCGCTAGAGTGTTAGCAAAAAATCCGCAAATATTGTTAATTGACGAGGGTACAAGCAACTTGGACAAGGCAACGGAAAGAGAAATTCTCAGCAAAATATATGCTAGAGAAATAACCGTTATATCCATCACACATCGGACTGATTCTATCAATGAAAATGAATCAGTTTATGAATTACAAAATGGAAAATTAGTCCCATTGAAAAAGAAATCAATGGCGAGTACCGCTTAATTGACTCATTTTGTAAGGAGTAGATTCTATTAAGGAGGTGATAAAAATGAAAAAGAATTTTGTAGCACTTGAGGAAATGTCAGAGCAAGAATTGAAAAGTTTAGTAGGTGGTGCTGAAGAGCGTTGGACGATTATTATTCCAATTTCTTTGGCAGCATGCCCAACAACACGCTGTGCGTCAATCGTAAGTCCTTGTAACGGTTAATAGTTGGTTTTAAAGGATATGTACGCCAATACATATTCTTTATATACAAAAAAACTTGAGGAGGAACAAAAATGAAAAAGAATTTTGTAGCACTTGAGGAAATGTCAGAGCAAGAATTGAAAAGTTTAGTAGGTGGTGCTGAAGAGCGCTGGACGATTATTATTCCAATTTCTTTGGCAGCATGCCCAACAACACGCTGTGCATCAATCGTAAGTTCTTGTAACGGTTAATAATTGGTTTTAAAGGATATGTACGCCAATACATATTCTTTATATACAAAAAAACTTGAGGAGGAATAAAAATGAAAAAGAATTTTGTAGCACTTGAGGAAATGTCAGAGCAAGAATTGAAAAGTTTAGTAGGTGGTGCTGATGAGCGTTGGACGATTATTATTCCAATTTCTTTGGCAGCATGCCCAACAACACGCTGTGCTTCAATTGTAAGTCCTTGCAACGGCTAATTCATCTAAATCATTAAACGTTGAACTAATACATTAGAACGGTTAGAAAAGGTGCATCCGATGCACCTTTTTAATTCACTATAGGATGTGTATATGCTTATGACCCTAATGATATCAAAGAAAAAAGAAGAAGATTTCTTCAAACCTTTCTTTCATTTTATTATAGAGGATTTTGAAAAGCAACTTAATTATTATATGAATAGAACGCTTCTTATCCATATTAATCAATCAAGCATTGTTAGGTCGATAATGGATAGTTTTGAAAATAAACTAAACGTTTTGGCCAGTAAAACGCTCATTAATGAGTTCCATGAATCTTTTGATGAATTTGATGAAGAAAACGATAAAGCTCATTATGATGCTTTTTTAACACGGCTGGAAGACGCCGTATATCGGGATAGTATTTTTGCAAAATATCCTGTGCTTCTGCATATGATTCAAACTTTATCTCAGCAGCTGATTGAATATACTGTTAATATTATCAATCAATATGAGGCTGACTACGATAGCATAAAGTCTAAATTTAATCGAAATTTTGGTCAATTAAAAAAAATAAATATAGATTTAGGGGATACGCATTGTAAGGGCAAAAGTGTAGCAATCATCCACTTAGAAAAAGGTACACTAATTTATAAACCGCGTTCTCTAAAGGCTGATTTATTATATGCACAAATTGTATCCACTTATAACACAAGTTGTAACGAGAATTTGAAAAATCCCATTTCATTGGATAGAGGTCATTATGGCTGGCAGGAATTCACTGAGTTTTTACCTTGTAAAAAATTAGATGAGGTTAGCCAATATTATTATGAATTAGGTATGCATCTTGCTTTTATTTATATATTTAATGGTTCTGACTTTCATTATGAAAATATTATTGCCCACGGATCTCAACCAATATTGATTGATTTAGAGACCATGTTTCAAGGGGAGTTAGATTTCTTAAATGGCGGTAACCAGAACATTGACATGCAAGTAAGTAACTTTATCGGGAAAACAGTATATCATTCTACCTTTTTTATGAATGCCTCCACTCCAGAAGAAAATAGCAGACTCCAGGTCGGGGGAATTTCCAAAATTGAAGATCAAGAAATAGTTTCCGAAGAAATCATTAATAAGGGAACTGACAAAGTATCCATTAAAAAAGTAAAGGTGAAATTAGAAAGAGCCAAAAACCTGCCTGTTTATAAAGATAAACCGATAGAGATTTATAACTATGAACATGACTTTATTAATGGATTTGTAAAAGTATATCAATGGGCGAGAGAAAGTGAAAATGATTTATTGCAACTCATTCATGCAGGTGACAATTTCCCAGTACGAGTAATTGTGAGACCTACCTACGTGTATGTTCAATATTTAAAAACGCTTACTAACCCAAAATATTTACAAGATGCAAGTGAACGCATTCGCGTATTATCCTTTCTTAAAGATTCCTATGAAAGATATGAGGCGTTTCATTCTATAACTTCTTATGAGATTAATGATATGTATGAAGGGGATGTTCCGTATTTTTACACGTATTTTGATTCAACCTCTGTCTTCAGTAGTAAGGATGAGGAGATGGCGTGTAATTTAATAACACGTAGTCCTAAAAAGGAAATTATTAAAAAAATTAGCCGTTTATCAAAAGAGGATATGCTCTTTCAAATACAGCTTATTAATTTGGCTGTAAGTGCAGCAAATTCGAATAGAGAACATGACGCTCATTCAAAAGGTAGTGAGTTACCAACTGGAAAACCAGTGGAAACCAATCATTTAATCGAGAATGAAACGACAAAATTATTGAATCAGCAAATTCCAATAGAAGGTTATGCACAATGGATATCTGTAAATTTAAGCCCGGATGGAAAGATGGTAGCTGGACCTGTCGGTTATGGAATATATGATGGTCTTGCCGGAATAGGTATTTATCTGTCGGCTTATTATAAACTTTTCGGTCATCAAGAAGAATCTACACGGTCGATAGCCCAAAATATAGCTAGAACAATGGATCGTATATTAGAAAATAGTCGTCTTAAAGAGGATCTTTCTGTTTTCTCTGGAACGAGTTCTTTTATTTATTATATGGAGTACCTAAGAAAACAAAATGTAATTGAAGAAGATGTTATGCAGAGGTATGTACAATTTGCGGAACAAGTAATAGAACAGGCAAATAAATACGATAAGTTAGATTTTATAGGAGGACTTGCAGGCACTCTCAAACTACTTACGAATCTATACAGTGGAACAGGCCTAACAATTGTTCAAGAAGCAGCAAAAGTAGTATGTGAAGTTATCTTAAGTCGTGCAATTCAAAATAATGATGAGATTTATTGGTATTCTGACCATTTTGAAGAGCGCATTTTAACAGGATTTTCACATGGGATTACAGGTATTTGTTTTTCTCTGTCAGAGTATTGCAAAGTTTTTGGCAGCAATCAAGATATCATTAATGTTATTCAAAAGGCTTTAAATAAGGAAGATCAGTATTATATTAGCGAGCAAAAGGGTTGGCTTGATAATAGAAACACAAATGGTAACTGTTCTAATCCCTATTGGTGCCATGGCGCTTCGGGTATTTTGCTTGGAAGGGCTAGAATAAAAGAAAATTTAGGTAATGTCATTCATATTAACTATTTAGATATCGCATTAGACCAAACGATTAAAGATGGTTACGTGCATCAACAGGGGAATTCGTTATGTCATGGAACTATCGGTAATGTGGATATATTGCTGGAAGTTTCCAAGCTTACTATTTTCGCTAATAGAAGAGCCGAAATAGAAACAACTATTAACAATTGGGTAAATCAGTATTATGAGCAAATGTCCAAAACGGGTTGGCAAAATGGTATGGCAAATGATAGCTCCAGCATCGGTTTTATGATGGGCAAGACAGGACAATTGTATACGTTATTAAGATTGCAGGATGCTAGTCTTCCTTCAGTATTGGTATTGGATTAAATTATAACGGAGGTTGTTTTCATGAAAAATAGAAAGCTAATAAAACGAATAATCGTTGTTATATCGCTAGTGTCATTATTGTTTGCTTCGCAATCAGCAGCTTCAACTGAACAAATGGCAAGTTCAACTGAAAACTATTATACGATTTTACTTAAAAAAAATAAAAATGTTAATGATTTTATCAGCAACGTAGAACAACTTGGTCTTCAAGTTGCCTATTATGTATCTGAAGTAGGGATTGTTCAAGTAAAAGCAACAGAAGAAGAAATAGAGTTACTTGGAGAGATAGGTGGAGTAGATACATTTAATCCATCACTGCGTGCAACTAAACCACCAGTAAATCATGTATTTGAAGTACAATCGGCAGCTAGAATAACTACATTATGGGACTACCAATGGGACATGATTCAAGTGACAGCAAATGGCCAAAGTTATGATACTTATGCTGGAAGTAACGCTGTAGTAGTTGGTGTAATTGATTCTGGAATTGACGCCGATCATCCCGATTTAGTAGGTAACCTCATGCAAGGCTCAAAAAATTTAGTTCCAGCGCTAGGTTATAGAGGTGAAGAACCGCAAGAGTTTGGGGAAATTAATAATATTGAGGATTTGTCAGGGCATGGTACCCATGTAGCTGGTCAAATCGGTGCAAACGGATTAATTAAAGGCGTTGCTCCTAACGTAGGAATGAAAATTTATCGTGTATTTGGTGGAAGTTCAGCGGATTCAGTATGGATTATTAAAGCCATTATTGAAGCGGCTAATGATGACGTAGATGTAATTAACCTTAGCCTAGGTGAATATGTGGTAGAAGGTGACGATGATGACAGAGATGATCAAGTTGCTGAGCTAGAAGGTTACGAGAGAGCAATTAAATACGCCATTAAGAAGGGCAGTGCGGTTGTTGCTGCTGTCGGTAATGATTCATTAAATTTTGATAATGAAGATGCATTAGAACAATACATCGAGGAGAAATTTCCTAATAGTGATGAAGATGATGATCAGGAATTGCTTGATGTTCCGGCCGACATTAAAGGAGTGGTTACTGTATCATCAATTGGGCCTACAAACGAACACTCAATCTTTACTAACTATGGAAGCGATCTGGTGGATATTGCAGCACCAGGGGGCGATCTTAGGCTATACGAACAATATGGTCCCGAAAAGTGGGTGGCTGACCAATTATTTATGAAAGAAAATATATTGAGTACTGCTCTAAACGGAGGATATACTTTTGGCGCAGGAACATCTTCTGCAGCACCCAAAGTTGCTGGAGCGCTCGCTTTAATTATTGAAAAATTCCAATTAAAAGATAACCCTGAAAAGGCCATAAAAATCCTTTATGAAAAAGGAATTGATCGAAACAATCAAATAGACGAACGTTATGTGGGACATGGTGTGCTGAACGTTTACGAAGCGTTAAAATAAGTGTTCCTATTACTTATTAAACAATTAAATAGATCATGAGAAATACATCCCTACTAAGAAGCATCGAAGCCTTTGGGACTTAATCGATGAATGATTAGAGGGATGTTTTTTGTACAGGTTAATTTTATTAAACAAAAGGAAACCGGCTAATACCGATTTATAATCGATAGCAGCCGGTTAAGGGACAGTGTATCTATTGTGCAGGAGTAAAGCTTATAAAATATCTTAGATGGCTACGGCATAGACGTCATCGTTATTAATGCGTGCTTATTAGCTTTCATTAGCGCCTCAGCTCTTGAACGAACATCAAGTTTATTAAAAATACCAGTTAGTATATACTCTACAGATCTTTGGCTATAAAGTAACTTCTCCGCAATCTCTCTATTGGTTAGTCCTTCAGCAATAGATACTAAGATTAACTGCTCTCTCTCATTTAATGTTATATCCTTTAACTCGGACTTCATTCCAAGTTGAGGCCTTGCTTCTGAACGCCGTAATTGTTGAAACAGATTTGTTGGTATCACCGTTTCTCCTCTAAGTGCACAATATATGGAGCATAAAATTTGCTCTGATGTAGAAGCTTTGCTAATAAACCCTGATACTCCTGTCTCAACAAGCAAATTAAAATGAGCAGATACATCAAATCCGGTGTAAATTATAATCTTTTTCCCAGGAAAGATTTCTAAAATCTGTTTTGATAATTCCAATCCATTCAATACAGGCATGTACAGATCAAGAAGAATGATGTCATAATCATTTGAATGTATTTCGTTAATAACGAGCTCACTAGAAGATAGTACAGTTGCTTTAATATCTCCTTTACTTTCCAGTATTCCTTTAGTGCCTAGGGCAACAGCGATATGATCATCGACTAATAGTATGTTTATCATAACAACTTATCCTCGCCCCTTTTTGTGTCGTTTTTATTTTGAACATGTACTTTTACTAATAAACCTTCATTTGGTTGAGAAGACATTGTCACAGTACCTCCTATACTTTTCACCCTTTCATTAATCCCAACAATTCCAAACTGTTTTTTGGTACTATTATTTGCTTTGACATCAAAGCCAACCCCATCATCTTCATACAATAGTAGTAAACGTTCTGTATTAAGTGCGAGGGATAAGACGATACAATCAGCTTTAGAGTGTTTAACTGCATTATTAAGTAATTCTTGTATGATTCTATAAATGTTAATGGATATTTCTTCGCTCGGCTGCACATCGACTTCGACGTTATGTACAAAATCTATTATGATGCCTTCTCTTGTTTGATATCTATCAATCATCGACTTAACAGAATCAACAATACCCATTTCAGTTAAAAATGGAGGCCGCAGGTCGAAGCAGGCTTCTCTAGTATGACGGATGGCCTCTAATAGCCTTTCACTCAAAGAATGAAGATTGTTATTACCTTTAGCTTGTTCTTCAAGTTCTCTATACATAAAAATAAGCTCTTGTAGAATGGAGTCATGAATCTCTTTCGATAGTTTTTTTCTTTCTTCCTCTGATATTGTAAAAAACATTCTTGTAAGCATTAAGGAGCTGTTTCGTCCGGTACGAATACTATCAATTTCATTTAATATATCATGCATAAATAAATAACACTGTAAGGCGATATTGGTGTTCAATGCTATTGTTCTTAGCCAGATCACATCATCTTTATTTAATTTCACACCGTACTTTTTGAAGCTGATATAAATTAACGTATACATTTTTGCATTTTCACTAACGACAAGAAAATAGCCACTATAGGAATTTAATAATTGTCCGATCTGTAATTCATACATATCTATACTTGATTTTATATAGACAATATCTCTTTCTATATAGGGATCGTTATAGCAAAAAACACCGTTTTTACGGCAATATTGAACTTTTATAACATATTCTGATGAAATAACCGCTTTAATTTCTTTGGTCAAAACTTGTATAAGCTCATCAGCGGTGTTGCTCTTTTTCCCGTCAACTGAATATCTGAGTAAGCTTTCTTGATATCTCTGTTTCTTTGGAAATAGCTTGCTACCAATTAAGTTATCGTATTCTTCTTTTAAAAATAAAAAACCAACTATCGTGCTTAAGCATATGACAAAGATTCTTGCGCCTTGTGTTACACCAAGTTCATGGTTAATGATTATATTTATTAATGTGAAAATAATTAAAGAGGGTAAAGTAGATAAAATAATATAGTACAAAAGACGATGGAATACATATTCCATGTCAGCCATTTTGTCATTAATAATGATGTAGATAGCTGAGAATGGGATCGCAAATAAGAAGATGGTTGTATATTCTGCAGGTAAAATAGCTTCACCTAAAAAGACTTCCGGTAAAATGTACAAAAACAAAAAGGGGAAAAATGCTACAGTAATAGCATAAAGAACAACCTTAAACTTCATATCAAATAACAAGAAGTGTAACGTTTTTATGCGTAGCAACGTTAAGCTAACCGTGAGCACGACGATAACGAGTAACGCAAGCAGATACGGTGCGGACTGTGAATACGCTTTGTAGAACAAATTCACTATTATTGTTAATCCAATTGCCAGGGAGTATAGGTATGCGATCCATCTGGAACTGAGCAGCTTAATATCTTTACTCTTTGTAGATTCAACAAGATAATGCACAAATAAGACGGGACACAAATACAATGAAATACTGGTAATAATATTTCCGGTAAAAATATCTCGAGCAGATAGACTCGCTCCTAAGTAACCTAAACTTACTGACATGAAAAAGAAGGAAAGGTATGTTATTTCCTTCTTTCTTTTTGATTTGATGATCATATAGAGTGATATTAATAAATTAACAATAAATAAAAGGATAGGTAAATATGTACTTAACAAATATTTAAAGGTAACATCCTTATAGTTAACTTTTATAGAAACAAACGTATCATTTCGAAGAACAATAAGTGAAGTGATGCTCTCAATTTTCTTTTTACTACCTATTGCCGTAGCATCATCGCTCGGCATATATAGCTTGTCACCAGGTTTTATTGATTTTGTATTTGCCCAACCGGATGTATAAATTTCATTAATTACGTAATATTCATTATTTAATTTTTCAGCTTTAATTCCTACTAGAGGATATTTGAAAATAATGTCTACAATATAAACGGTCACTAGAAATAAAATAATGAAGATGAGATAAACATTCCGGGTTTTCATAGTTTTTCTCTTTACATCCAGTAATAAGATTTAGTTCTTTCGCCATCAAATGAATCCAAAATAACTTTCTCTTCTTCCCTTGAGATACCTATTAACGATGCTTTACCTTCTTTTACTTTTGAAATAACCTCTTTGTTTTTTTGCAAATATTTAATCATCTCTGCCATCATTATCACTCCTATTATTATTTTTTTAATAAGCTATCTATTAAATAATCTTGATTCCCGACACTGATGGGCATCGTTTGAATTAATGCGATTGCCTTCTGTTCATAACTTCTTTTTACAACATCAGCATAGATTAATGCTCCCGAATCATGTAACGCATTTATCACCTCCTCTTTTCGACTTACAAAATGTTCGTAACTAATTTTCTCATTTAAATAATCATAAATAAGTTCGCTTCCCATCTCTTTGTTTTCAAGCAAGTATATGATGGGCAGCGTCTTCTTTTTTTGTCTCCAGTCGCTTTTGGAATCAAAACAAAATAGATCGTTACTATCGTTGGCTATCTGACCAGCAATACCTATAGCGGATGCATATTGAGCTACAATTTCATGATTCTGATCAGTAGCCATTGATGTGCCAATTAAACTGCTAATTGCTACTAGGGAACCTGACTTCTTTGCACACATGTCTAAATATTGTTCCTCTGTGTTGCATTGATTGTTTAAATCAAGAAATTGGCCTTCGATTGATGTGCTTAAAAAGTTTGAAAAATATTGAATGTTTTTTAATGCTCCGGGTATCTCTAGGGAGGCTAGCTGCTTAATAGAAGAGCTCAAAAACCATAAAGCAATGTTGATAGCTTGAGAACTATCTATTTGTCTCCAAGGAGCCTCTTCATTATCGTTATCTTGAATATCATCAAAGATATCCAAAGACAAGATAAGCTGTTCAACAGCAGTGGAAACTCTGTGCATATCATCAGAGTTTCCACCAAATGCGATGTAGTGAGCAGTAGCTATTTCTTTAAATGGGGTATTTTCCCTTTGTTTAAATAGTAGTGATTCGCCACATATGTCTTGGAAAGATTTGTTAGATATTAATTCGGCCACCAATTAAGCAACTCCTTTAAACGATATCCATACACATTTTCCAGGCACCTAATTATTTGTCACAAAGATAAAACCTCCGAAGCTAACTAAATATACGATAAAGCTGTATAAAATAACTTTTGATGATTTATTTCCACGTTCTAACGCTTTTGATAAACCATCTGTAATGACCCTCCCAATAAACATAAAGAGGGCTATAGCGAGCGAAATTACTGCGATAATCAAAAATATTGGTCCCATAACATTCACTCCTTCTAATTAATTCGTGGATTTTGTGCAGCTCTGTAAAGCAATAAACCAGGTATAAGCACATAACAGACAAGTATTAATGCTCCCCAGAGTGTGAAGCTAACACTCGGATATCCAAATGTGGGATCAAAAAACTGAATACTTAATCTGTAAATGTAGGCGAAAGGGTAAGCTATAGAAAAGTCGGCTCCTAGCAACATAGTTGTAACAAAGATAGAAGCAACTCCTATAATAATTACGGTAACAAGATTACGTGTGACAAAAGCGATCAATGCCGCAACTGGAATCATGAGTAGGCTTAATGTTGAAAATGATAATGAGCCGAGAAATAAATTTATTATTTCAAACGGTTTTATTTCGCCTGAATATGAAGCCCACAACGTTGATAAATGAATCAAGTGAGTTAGAAATGCTACAAAAAATAAAAAGATGAAGATGGTAAGCATTTTAGAAAGCAGAAGTTTGAAATTATTGAAAGGATACGAAATCCAATTCAGCATCGTCCTATTTTTGAATTCCAAGTAAAAGACATATCCAGTAAAAATAAAGATGATGGTCGGAAACAATATTGCGTTCTGATTAAATACGAAGAAATAGTATCGATCATAATCCGTATCCGATCTCATCGAAAGTAACCCTATCGTATTGATTAGATAGGGGAACAAACTGAGCAATACGATAACAATGACTGACTTAATACGTTTAAGCTTAAGCATTTCATTCTTTATGAGTATGTTCATGATTGTGTGCTCCTCGAAATTAATTTCATATAAAGATCCTCTAATGGAAGCTCAAATGCTTCAACGTTTTCTAACTGTAGTTCATGTGTAGCTGCATATTGAGTAAATTCATCTTTTGTTAGAGTGGAAATGAACTCAATTACGCCGTTATCGTCCATGTAGATATGATCCGAGATCGCTTCTAACTTTGCTTTTTGGAATGTTGTTAAAACTTTTCCTCTATACAAAAACATAGGGTGGTGTTTTTTCATATTATTTGTTTCAAATATGATTTCACCTTTATTCATCATGATGAGTTCATCTGCCATAAGATTAATTTCACTTAAAATATGGCTGGATATGATGACTGTTGTGCCTCTGCTTATAACTTCGCTAATAAGTGTTTCTCGAATTTCTTTAATACCTTGCGGATCTAGTCCGTTCGTAGGTTCATCCAATAGTAATAATTTAGGTTTGTGGGACATAGACCTTGCGATACCCAGTCTTTGCTTCATTCCTAACGAAGTTTGTGAAAAGAGCTTACTTCTGTCAGAAAAAAGGCCAACTGATCCGAGTAATTCATTTATTTCATTTTGTGATGCTGACTTACCTTGATAGCGTAGATGCAGGTCTAAATTTTCATATAAAGTTAGATTCTCATAGAAACCGGGATATTCTATAATGCTTCCGATCGTTTTTAAAACATCCTTATTTGGATTTTCGTAAAGATTGTGTTGGTTAAACAACACTTTTCCTGTGATGGGACGATTGATTCCAAGCAATACTTTTAGCAATGTTGTTTTACCGGCCCCATTGGGACCAAGCAGGCCGTATATTTTACCTCCCTTCAGACTAAGATTTACATTTTTGAGTATGGAATGTTTTTTAATATTGACGTTTATCCCTTGAGCTTCCAATAAATATTGAGCGGACATTAGTAGCCATCTCCTTTCTTTTTCTAGTTATAATGTTATTGTAGTCAGACTTGTTTAAATCCAAGGTGTGATCTTGTTTAAAAATAGGTTAAATTCAAAAATGGATGAAAATTTCTAAATCATGCATATTTTTATCAATAAAAAAACTGACATCGGCGGTCCAATGTCAGTTCGATCGTGTAAGTCATTCATTCTTTTGCATAAATGATAATTTCAGTACCCTGAGGTGTGCTGTTCCATTCATACGCAATATTCATTTGAGTCAGCATTTCAGAAATGATGGAAAGACCAATGCCTGTGCCTCTCCATTCGGATATTGCCTCCATGCCGGGACCATGGTCCTTAATTAATAATCCTACGTATTGTGGAGTTTTTACAAACTTAATAGCAATATACTTACCGGATTGAGCATGCCGCATCACATTCTGCAACAGATTATCGAGGACCCGCTTAAACCAAACTTCATCCATTCTCCATATTACTGAGTGATCTAGCTCAATATCGATTTGAAATCCTTTTTGTTCAAAGATAGGATACCACTCTGACATCGACGATCGAACAATTTTTCTCACATCAACCTCAGTCATATTCATTGGAAGCATTCCGGAGCTAAGAAGTGTAAAGGAAGCCATGTTGTCAATTAACACACCTAAAAAATCGACTTTATTCTGAATTGCTTTTGCGGATGCTTCGGCTTCTCCAGACAAGGAACACTGATTCAATTTAAAAGCATGGCCTCTAATGACTGTTAAAGGTGTACGAATATCATGAGATAAATTAGTAATGAGTTGTTTACGCAGTTCTGTTTGTTGCTGTTCATTTTGTTTACTTACACGAATTTGCTCCGCCATTTTATTGAAAGAGTGTTCCAGTTGTCCAATTTCATCATTTACTTTAACCATTAATTGTGGTGGTATTCCGTGCTCCCATTCCTTTTCCATATTTAATTGAAGCGCTACAAGTCGCTTGCGTAATTTATTGAAAAATAACCACGAAACAAATATAACTAATGACCATATAAACGCAAGTGCACCAAACCAGATAATCACATATTTATCACGAACAATATCCCACTGAGATCCAACATATTTGAGAGGGATTTGTAAAATAACGAATCCTTCATTTTCGCTTCCTATTAAAGAAGTTGTAACAGTAAAATAGGAAGAGCTATCCGCTTGTTGCATAAACGCTATTGCTTTACCCACATTCCAAGATGTATCGTCGTTTTTATTAGTATTAAAAAGTAATATCCCATCAGAATTTACCCACTTTACTTGGGCATTTTGATAATTTTCAGCTTTTGTAAGTCCGTTTATAATTTCATTATTGGATTTGCCGGATAGTCCAGCTACAATCTCATTCCATTCTTTCTTGGTCTCGATAGGATCATGATAAATTTCTGAAGATTGATCATTTAATCCGGTTAAAGCAAAGTAGTACACAAGATTAACACCAAGATATGAGATAGGGAATATAAAAATAGATAATACAATAATTAAGAGATATCTCGTAGATAATTTCATTGTTTCACCCTGTAACCAATACCACGAATCGTTTCAATAACAGTCGGAAACTGAGGGTCTATCTCAATTTTTTGTCGTAAATATCTGATATGCACCATTAAAGTTTTATCGCCTTCAATGTACGATTGCTCCCAAATGTGCTCGTAAATCTGTTCTTTTGTAAGTATTTGATTAGGGTGTCTTAGAAAATAATAAAAAATTTTATGTTGTTTTTCCGTCAATATAATTTCATCATTTGTACGGGTATCCATAATTCGATTAGTATTAAAATCAATTACTAAATGTTGAATGTTAACGCTACTCTTTGCGACCTTATCAAATCTTCGGAGAAGAACATCAATTCTAGCGGCTAATTCATCGGGGTGAAAGGGCTTGGTGAGATAATCATCCGCGTATACAAGTCCTTTTAAAACATCTTCAATAGATGTACGAGCTGTTAAAAAAATAATTGGAACGTCTGAGCGTATTGCTTTTATGCGTTCGCCAATTGTAAAACCATCTAAGCCAGGAAGCATAATATCTAATATAATTAAATCTGCTTGTTTAATAAATTGGGGGTACTGATCAGATGATACTCTCCATGTAACTCCGTACCCTCTACTTTCTAAATCTTTTGTAACCAAATCGCCTATTTCAACATCATCCTCAAAATACAAAATCTGATTACCCATTATCTCCCACCCTTTCTAAAATGGATTACATTACCTCATTGTACAAAAATTACAGAAATTTTACACCTGAAATCTAGTAGTGAAGCTAGAAGAAGAAAAGCAGCCAGCCCTCGGATGAGGAACTAGCTGCTTTTTATTAATCAACTCGTTACAGTAGGTGTAACAGGATGACTATGAGCGTATTGTTTGCGCTTTCTTTTTCTCTTAGAAAGTAAAGGAAGATGTTCTATGCTAAATACGTTTGATTTCTGCAAATTCAGAAGAATAAGGAATGCACTTGTGTACAGTGTCAAGCTGATCAAGTTCATATTACCTGACAATATAAAATTCACATGCATGAACATACAGATGAGTACAGAAGGTAAAATTCTAAATCCCATCATAATAAATATGCCCATCATGATTTGAACAATCGGTATCGCATAATTAAAAGGTATAACCCAATGAATGCAAAAGTGTTCTATAAAATATTTATAGAAGACAGGGACATGAGGTTTTAAGGCAGCAGCACTTAAATATTCGGTTAAAAATTGTCCAGGAAATTGAAACCATGAAATTTCTCCTGTTTTTCCTGTTATTTTAGTAATACCTGCTAGCAACCAACCAAACCCAAACAATATTCTCATGATCGTAACTAATGTCAGGTAAAATAAAGAAGGAGACTTGTTAGGTTTCCTCATTGACCTTGAAATGTACACACTACATGCACCCCTAAACAATAATCAGTAGTATTCTATATATCGACAGCAGTTGCATGTAAGAAGGAGGATTATGTAAGTTATTGCAACTACTTCATCTTACATGAAAATGCTTCCATTGTCTTTGGACGATTTTGTATTGTTTTGTCGATTCTTAATAGAGAACGTTAATTTCTTACTGATTTTCACGTTTTGGGCAAAAAAGGTTCGACAGCAAACACAAGTTGTACCTAGATAACGAACCGGAAATTGTATTCTGAATAGTAAGCATTGACTATCGACATAATCAGTAGTATATTAGTTGTGTAACCGGTTACCTATTAGGGTGGAGTGAGAGAATGGCTTCTATAAAAGACGTTGCTGGGCTTGCAGGTGTATCTGTTGCAACAGTGTCCAGAGTGCTTAATGACAAAGGATATGTTGGACAAAGCACAAGAGAAAATGTTGAAAAAGCAATTAAACAATTAAACTACAAGCCGAATGAAGTAGCGAGAAGTCTATTCAAGAAAAAATCTAATACAATTGGTCTAATTGTCCCTGATATTATGAACCCATTTTTCACAGAATTAGCGAGAGCTGTCGAAGACAAGGCTACAAAGTCGGGTTATACGATTATTTTGTGCAATTCAGATGGGAATATAGATAAAGAAAAATCATATTTGGATGTACTCAGACAAAACTATGTAAACGGCATTATTGTTTCATCCAATACGTTAACGGCTGCCCAAGTGAAAGAACTTAATATTCCGGTAGTGAGCATTGACCGTGAAATTAGTAAAGGTTTGCCGACGATCGTAGCAGAGAACAATAAGGGAGCAATTATTGCTACACGGTTTTTACAAAGTAAAGGCTGTAAGAAAATTGGTCATATTAGAGGAACTCATGGAGTAGCTAATGCTGAAGAACGTTTCAACGGTTACAAGGAAGTTGTTTCAGGTGAACCTTGGTATGATGATAGCTTCATCGTAAATGGTAATTTTGATATGCAATCATCGATTGAAGCAACAAAAGAGCTTCTCACTAGACATCCTGATATTGACGGCATATTTGCAGCAAATGATATTATGGCAATTGGTGCCATAAAGGTTGCGTATCAGTTAGGGATGAAAGTACCAGAAGAGCTTAAAATTATTGGATTCGATGGTATCACTCTTTCTACCGTCCTTACGCCCGAATTAACAACTATTGTACAGCCTATCTATGAGTTAGGGGAAAAGGCTACAACAATGCTTGTTCATTTGATGGAGCAGCAGCCTCTTGAGAAAACATATTATAAATTAGATGTTGAGCTGATAGAGAGAAATTCAACATAAGGAGCTTTGGCATGGAGCAGAAACCGAAAATTACTGTTGTAGGAAGTATCAACATGGATTTAGTTACCATTACTTCGCAAGTGCCGAAAGTAGGTGAAACACTATTTGGAGAACATTTTATATTAAATCCAGGTGGTAAAGGTGCGAATCAAGCAGTAGCAGCTGTAAGGCTAGGTGCTAATGTGCAATTGATTGGTTGTGTAGGCCAAGATACATTTGGTACGGATATATTAGCGCATCTTCAAAAAGAAGGTGTTGATGTAACGAATGTGGAACCGGTTACTGATGTTACTGGCACAGCTACAATTATCGTTGCAAATGGAGACAACAGTATTATTGTTGTTCCAGGAGCTAATAATTATGTAACAGCAGAATTTGTTGAGTCGAAACGTGACGTAATTGCGGAAAGTAATCTTCTTATCGTTCAGCTTGAAACACCGCTCGAAGGCGTAATAAAAGCTGTTGAAATAGCTAAGGAAAATGGTGTGACAGTCATTCTTAATCCGGCGCCAATTCAAGAGTTGCCATCAGAGTTGCTTCGCAACATTGATTATGTTACTCCGAATGAGCATGAAGAGCAGTTGCTTAGACAAAACAGAGATGAAGAAGAGTTGAATGGTAAGCTCGTTGTCACTAAGGGTAGTGAAGGTGTGTCCTTTAGTGAAGATGGCAAACAATCCAATATTCCTGCTTACAAAATAGATGTTGTTGATACAACAGGTGCTGGCGATTCATTTAACGGCGGGCTAGCAATTGGACTTATTAAAGGCTTAAGTCTAAGAGAAGCTTGTAAATACGGCAATGCTGTAGCTGCATTATCGACGACCAAGCTAGGAGCACAGACAGGAATGCCTACTGCTCAAGAAGTGGACATTTTTATTAAAAGCATGAAGTAGTCAGCTATCGGCTGCTGCTTTCTGTATCATTTATGAAATCGCTTACTTTACAATTCCTAAGGAGGATGAACAACATGACAAAGAGACCAATTATTATTGACACAGACCCGGGTATTGATGATGCAGTTGCACTAGCGATTGCTCTTTACAGCGAAGAGTTAGAAGTTAAGTTAATTACGACTATTGCTGGTAATGTTGGACTGGATAAGGTAACGACTAACGCACTAAGACTTCTACAATTTTTCGGTAAAGATATTCCGGTAGCATTAGGAGCTACAAAACCGTTAATTAAAGCTCCGATTGATGCAAGTGATATTCATGGATCTACAGGGATGGATGGTTTTGAGTTCGAAGAACCTACAAAAGATCTAGTATTGAAAGAACATGCTGTCAATGCGATGCGTCGTGTCCTAATGGAAAGCCCAGAGCCAATTACACTCGTTCCGATTGGTCCATTGACTAATATTGCGCTTCTTCTGTCCATGTATCCTGAAGTGAAAGAAAAGATTGCAAAAATCGTATTGATGGGTGGTTCAACAGGTCGAGGCAATATGGGCGTTATGTCGGAGTTTAATATTGTTGCCGATCCAGATGCAGCGAAGATTGTATTCCAAAGCAAGTTGCCAGTAGTCATGGTGCCATTGGATGTTGGACTTAAGGCTCTTGTTTATCCAGAAGATAGTGAGCAGCTTAAAGGAATGAATGATACAGGTCGCATGATCTATCAATTGTTCCAAAAATATAGAGGCGGCAGCATGAAAACAGGATTGAAAATGTATGATGCTACTGCGATTGCCTACTTGCTGAAGCCAGAAATGTTCCAAGTGGTCGACACTTTTGTTGACATTGAATTGCAGGGCGCGATGACGGCAGGCTGTACGGTAGTAGATTTAAAAGGATATTTAAAACAACCAAACAATGCAAAAGTATGTGTCGATATTGATGCAGACGTATTTAAAAAGTGGTTTTTGGAAAGCTTGCAAAAGTGTAACTAAGTGACACCAAGATGAACAGGGAGGAAATGAAGCTATGGATTCCAATCTCGTAATGTATGCTTCTGCAATTATTGCTGTATCAATCGTTATATACATGTTAATTAAAAAAATGGACATTAAAATCACACTATTTCTAATGGGTATCATTCTTATTCTCATTAGTATGGGTATGGATAAAGAAATTGCTGTTAAAGGTTTTGAATCAACGGGATCATTCCTATTAGATCCACTGCAAGTAATCGTTACACAGTTCAAGCAAACGTTCGGTGCAGCAGGATTTATCGTTCTTATCCTCGGTGGATACACAGCTTATATGTCATCCATCGGTGCCAATGATGTGACTGTCAATGCATTAACGAAACCGATTGCAAAAATTAAGTCCGTTTACGTTTTGGTACCTATCGTATTCCTACTAGGTAATGCATTGTCACTTGTTATTCCAAGTGCATCGAACCTTGCGATCATTCTATTAGCTACGTTGTACCCGATATTAAGAAAAGCAGGTATGACAGCTTTGACAGCAGGGGCAGTAATTGCAACTTCGGCAACGATCGTTCCTACACCGCTAGGTAGTGATAATGTTGCAATTGCAGAAGAACTTGCGAAGCATTCATCCTTTGCAGGTCTTAGCGTTACGGATTATGTATTTAACTATCATGCTCTTGTTTCAATTCCTACTTTGATCTTTATTGCTTTCGTTCATTACTTCTGGCAGAAGAGAATGGACAAGAAGTCCAATCTGCTTAAAGAGTCTGGTAAAGATGTAGAAAACGTGGATGTGCCAGCTATTGCTGTAATCAGCGGTGGTAAGTTATACAAAACAGTATATGCGCTTCTTCCTGTGTTCCCTATTATCCTTTTGCTTGGTGCTTACGCTATCCAAATGACAACTGGCAACACGATTGAAATTAGTGTTGAAGTTGCAACATTAGTATCGTTAATCCTTGCAATTATTTGCGAATTGTTTAGACATAAGTTTAACAAAAGCGTATTGGTTAAGACAGAAGCTTTCTTTAAAGGGATGGGCGATGCGATTCCAATCGTAGCGCTACTAGTTGCAGCTTCTGTGTTTGTAACCGGTTTGAAATCAATAGGTCTAGTTGATCAGCTACAGACATCTATGCAACAGATGCAAGGTAATGGACTAGACTTTATTCTACCGCTTATCTTAGTTGCACTAACTGCTCTTATCGTTATCTTGAGCGGCAGTGGTACTGCTCTAATCTTTGCAATGGTACCGCTTATCGTTCCGCTTGCAGTAGCAGCGGGCATTAGCCCAATTGCTATCTCTGTACCACTAGGTCTATCTGGCAACCTGTTCCGTGCTGTTTCCCCAGTTGCGGCAGTTATCCTGATCGTAGCAGGTACAGTTAAAGCAGATCCGATCGCTATTGTAAAAAGAACATCCGTACCAATGATAGCCGGTGTAATATTCATGTTCGTATTATCAATGATTATATTCCTTTAATGGGATATATAAAGAAAGAGGAGCAGGCATTGCGCTTGCTCTCTTTTTTTATGAGAAAATCTATTTAAAAGGAGAGTTTTTTATGAATCGAATATATTTTAAAGACAATCCATGGCCCAATGGACATGCGATTAAGGAGTTTGAAAGGCAGTCTCGACTAGAGCCAGACAGCGGTATATGGTTCGACCTTCATTTGAGATCGGAATGTTAGTATGCAGAGGATGAGAGGAAGCGTGAAGAGATTGGGGAAGAAGTGGTCGACGATACACCAGCTATGAAGAAAGACTGCATTTGCTGGACAAGCATGTAATAGATACAGACTTATTTGAGTGGTCCGAGGTGCAACACAAATTTCTTTTAAAGTAATATCCGTGTACCAGTATGTTGCTAAGTAAAACGCTTAAGAAATTTGACTGATTCGAATGATGCAACACTAGTGTGTTATGATAAAAGATATTGGATACATTATGTATGATAATCATTTAACGTTCAACAATAAGGAGAAATAATGTGGCTAAACTTAATCAATTTATAAAAATATGTTTTGCGTTGCTTTTAGTATTAGTAATCATATATGTGGGATCACTTGTTAACTTTGTTTTCAAGCCAATCCTTTCTCTAATTACAATTGTTACTGTGCCTCTAATGTTAGCTGTTTTCTTTTATTATCTTTTGCTCCCGTTGGTTAACTGGATGGAAAAGAAGAAAGTTAATCGAACATTATCCGTTCTTCTAATTTATTTGGTTATAGCAGTAGTTTTGGCTGGCTTATTTATTGGCGTTTGGCCTTCACTGCAAACTCAATTGCTAAATCTGGTGAACAACGCTCCTAGTTTGCTTAACGCTCTGAATGAACAATTGCAAGAACTTGAACAAAGCGGATTTCTAGCGGAGTATCTTCCGAAAGACGTAAATCCATTGTCTGAGCTGACTAACTATTTGAACAAAGGATTTACGTTTATGACGGAATATGTGGCAGGTTTGTTTGGCGTAATCTCGAACGTTGCTGTTGTGTTATTTATATTTCCTGTCATTCTGTTTTATATGTTGAAGGAAAGTGGAGGTTTTGGGCGGAAAATGATTAGCCTAGCTCCAAAAAGATATCACGAAGAAGCTTCCAAAGTAGTACAAGACATCGATTATTCGCTTAGCAGTTTTATAATAGGAAGAGTGCTCATTAACTTGGCGTTAGGTGTACTCATGTATCTAGGTTTTCTTATTATAGGCTTGCCATATGCACTATTGTTAACTGTAGTAGCGGTCATATTGAATTTCATTCCGTTTATTGGAGCGATTTTGTCATCAGTTCCGATTGTTATTATTGGATTTATTGAATCTCCGTCAATTGCAATTTGGTCATTGATCATTATACTTGTATCGCAACAAATACAAGATAATCTCATTGCTCCTTATATTTTCGGCAAACAACTTGCTATTCATCCGGTAACGACAATTATCCTCGTATTGGTCGGAGGAGATTTGGCAGGTATCTTAGGAATATTACTAATTATTCCTATCTATATGATGCTAAAAATTGTTGTTATGAAAGTGTATGAATTGTTCTTCAAGAAAAAGTGGGAAGAAGCGTAAAGTTTAAGCCCGAGGAAGACATTAGGCTGTACCTAAGTTCATTCTGAGCTATAACCTTGTATGTAGACACTATAGAAAAACCGTTAGAATGAAGCGGTAATAGGATGGCTCCTGAGATTGCATCAGGAGCCATCTTTTTTAAATATGCTCATGAGTCCATCTAACTATCAGGATACAGTATAGAAAATAAACAATCCATCAAAAGTCATAGTAATAAAAAAGGAAATCTTATCTCATTTGTCGAATACTAGCATTCGAAAGTTGAAACTGAGATACATGCAACATGAATGTACAAAGCGGGGGCATAACTTGAAGCAACATCTTACTACATTACGAATCGCAGCAACTTTTGCTGTGGTCATGCTCCACATCAGTGCAGGTTTACTTTTTTCATTTGAGAAAAATGGTTTAGAGTATTGGTGGTACGGTAATATCGTAGATTCCTTTACTCGCTGGTCTGTGCCGATATTTTTTATGATAAGCGGGGCATTACTACTAAATAAAGTGGAGGAAGCAGGCTATTTCTACAGGAAGCGATTAAAGAAAATAGCGATTCCGTTTCTATTTTGGAGTCTATTCTATTTGATTCTCCAGTACATCGTACATAATATGTCTCTTTCTACTTTAATGAAAAAGGCAGTCGATGCACCTTATTATCATCTATGGTTTCTTTTTGCAATCCTCGGATTATATTTAGTGACTCCTCTATTGCAAAGATGGATGCAAGTTACTCCCAAGGGCATGTTGTTTTTGTTTATCGTATTTTGGATCTTTAATAGTGCTATTATTCCCTTATTTACTAGATTTACAGATTTGGATATCAGATTTAGAGTGCCGCTAGCGATTGAATATATCGGCTATTTTGTCATGGGACATTACTTGGAGAAGTATAAGCCTAAGCTGACTGCATGGTTATTTCCTATAGGACTCGTTATTACGATCTTTGGTACATACTACCTAACAGCTATGAATGATGGTATGTTTGACCGATTCTTCTACGGATATTTTACGCTTAATGTATTATTGATGTCGGTAGGTATATTTGTATTTTTCCAAAAGCATCCGATAAAGATTCCGTTCCAAGCTTTTTTAGATAAATACAGCTTTGGTGTATTTCTTGTGCATGCATTAATTTTAACCCTCCTAAATCAAAAACTTCATATTAATGCAACATTCGTTCATCCAGTAGTCGGTATAGTAGTTACGATGTCGATTACACTACCCATAAGTTACTTAATCATTTGGGCGATTTCCAAAGTCCCTTATTTGAAACGAATCATTTAAGCCTTCGCTCAGAACACATTAAGTTGATACTTACCTCCTATTTATTGCACTATGCAATGGAAAATTTATTCACTTATAGACGATACCTAGACATTCTTGTAAAATATGTCGAAAATGGGTCATGAGGTGAAGAAGGTGGAGGTAAGCAGGATACTGGGTTCTGTTCATGCAATTGGTTTTGCCACGTATAAGGAGTGGCTTGCTTATCGCTCCCATATGGCTGCATCGTTGCTCGTAGGGCCCGTATACTTTTTAACGCAATACTTTATTTGGCAGTCTGTATATGAAGGTACGGAAAAGATTAACGGCTTTACATTGGAGCAGATGTTAGCCTATTTTGGCATTGCAACGGTCATTAATTATTTTATTTATGATTCTGCCGATTGGAATTTGCAGATGCTCGTACGTACAGGGAAATATGTAACATTTGCACTTCGGCCAATGCCTCACTATTTGTATGCCTTCTCGCAAAAAGTAGGTCACCGCTCTTTAGGTATCATCATCGAATTTATCCCCATCTTTTTTATTTTCATGTTCTTGTTCGGGATTAAGCTTGTTCCAGTACAGCCTGTTTGGGCTATCATTTCGATTGTACTAAGTTTCCTAATGAACTTTATGGTTAACTATTGTGTGGGTCTGACAGCTTTTTGGCTCATTCGTGCAGAGGGGGTAAGACGGGTATTTCTACTGCTAAAAGATATTAGTGCAGGCGTATTTATTCCACTTACATTTTTCCCTGAATGGACGCAGAAGCTGTTATTTTTCTTACCTTTTCAGTTCATTACATATGTTCCGACCCGCGTTTTTATTGGTGAATACGAGCTGGCGGGTTATTCGATGTCTATTCCGGCAATCGTTGCGTTTCAAGCAGGGGCTACCGCACTTATGGCTGGCTTGATGTTATTGCTCTACCATTTGGCGATGAAACGGTTTACGGGGGTGGGAGTATGAAGGGAGTTCTCCTCTGTATTGGTTCTGTTATGCGCACGAAAATTGCTGAACAAACTGCGTATCGCAGCCACTTTTTCCTCAGCATATTTCTGATGATTGCAGGCGACTTGCTAGTTCCGATGTTAACATTACTCGTATATAGCTCAGGGGTATCTTTTCCAGGTTGGTCACTCCATGAGGCTCTACTTATTCAAGGGATATTTGGATTAGCGAAAGGAGTAGCTTTTCCTCTGTTTTTCGGAATGGTAGGAAGTACGTTAACGTTAGTTAGAGAAGGGACATTTGATTTATTACTGCTTAAGCCAAGGCCAACGCTTTTCATGACTATGCTGAATGGGCTTGATCCTGAGGATTTCGGCAGATTGTTTAGCGGCGGCGTACTATTTTGGTATGCAATGTCAGGGCTAGAAGCTCCAACACTATTAGGTTGGTTGCAGTTTGCAGGTTTATTTCTGGCTTCACTTGCTGTGTTATGTTCATTCTCCTTGTTTATGTCGGGATTGCTCTTTAAATGGGTAGGCGGCAGCCGTGTTTATGATATTTTTGATTCGCTAACAAGCTTCGGGCTGTATCCAGGCACGATTTTTTCCAAATCATTTCAACAAATAACAACGTATATTATTCCTGTTGGCTTGATTGCATTTATCCCGGCAAAAGCATTGCTTGGACGTGCTGACTGGGAAACGTTGATCTCAGCTATAGTCGGCATATTGTTTTTATTGGCGGGTATCGCTTTTTGGCAACGAATGCTGAAGACCTATACAAGTGCGGGTGGATAAGGGGGGAAATGATTATGATCGAAGTCAAAAACTTAACGAAAACATATATGACCCATGAACGTGGACATACACTGCGGGAGACGATGATAAACTTAATTAAACGACCGATGAAGCAAGTTGATGCAGTCAAAAGTATTTCCCTTACAGTAGAGAAAGGGGAAATGATTGCTTTCCTAGGACCGAATGGAGCAGGGAAGTCGACCACTTTAAAGATGTTATCCGGTGTGCTTCATCCCACCTCTGGCGAAATCAAGGCGCTTGGTCTTACACCTTGGAAGCAAAGAAGCCAATATGTTCGGAAGATCGGTGCTGTATTCGGTCAGAAGTCGCAGTTGTTATGGGATATTCCTCCTGCAGATTCCTTTTACATGAATAAGGCCATCTATGGGGTACCGGAACAGGCTTACAAAAGGACGTTGGATCACCTTACAACAGTGCTCGATGTGGGAGAAATTATGCGTAAGCCAACAAGGCAGCTATCCCTTGGTGAAAGAATGAAGTGCGAATTTATTATGGCGATGTTGCATGGGCCTGAGCTAGTGTTCCTGGATGAACCTACGATCGGACTCGATGTTATTGCAAAAGAAACAATTCGTGATTTCATTAAAGAGATGAATAGCCAAGGTGTTACTTTCATATTGACTACCCATGATCTGGATGATGTAGAGATGCTTGCAGAACGGGTAATCGTCATCAATCATGGGGAAATCGTGTTCGACAATACGCTGAATGAGCTGCGTGGAAGATTAGGTGGGAAGAAGGCTGTAAAACTAACAACTGACACGCCGTTTCCTGATAAGTTTATACCGGGTATAGAGCTGCTCAAGAGGATTAACGAGTGTGAGGTAGAACTTGAAATCGATATCGATATAATGCCGCTCAAAGGGTTCATCAGGCAATTTAACGAAAGCTGCGGCATACTCGATATGTCTATTGAAGCGTTGCCGATTGATGCAGTCATGAAGGAATTATATAACGAAACGAAAAAAACCGTCACTTTGGTATAGAAAGTGGATCTAATATTTCATAGTGTAGCAGTTATATTGAGTATTAAATTTTGTTAGGAAGGGAGTAGACATTCACTTCCTTTTAAACATTTGCTATTTTTAATAAATCAGCTGCTCAGAGCTTCTACTCTGACACGGTTGATTTATTTTTTTGATGTCATCTTTGGATTACTATGTTAGGGATTTCCTCATTTACATGTCTGGGTTATAATTGTTATATTATGAAACTATGTTCCGTATAATGAAACTAGGAGTGTTTATATGAGGGCAGTTATTGTCGAGAAGTTTGGTTCAGCAGACAAGATGAAAACTTAACTTTCGTTATACCGGATAGTGTTGATTTTAATACTGCGGGTGCATGCGGAATTGTATCTTTTTTATCCTACAAGCTACTTGCAGACGTAGCACGAATACAGCCCGATGAAACGGTATTAATTCATGCTGCGTCTGGCGGAGTTGGTACAACAGCTATACAGATAGCAAAAGCGTTAGGGATAACGAAAGTTATTGGAACCGTTGGTAGTGAGAAGAAAGTACCGATAGCAGTCAGTGCTGGTGCAGATCATGTCATTAACTATGAAACGGATAACTTCGCAGAAATAGTAAATGAGCTAACTGAGGGTAGAGGTGCTGATGTTATTTTGGACTCAGTTGGAGGAGTCATAACGGAGCAAAGTTTAGGGTGTTTAGCCAAATTCGGTCGTTTAGTTGTATTTGGTAATTCAAGTGGATCATATGCAGAAATGCAAACGAAAGATTTGCACGCAAGCTGTCGACAAGTTATTGGATTTAGCCTTGGAACAACGAGGAAAGAACGCCCAGAGCTGTTAAAGGAAACGGCCTCTCATGTGTTTAAACTGATTGAAGAAGGTAAGCTTGAGGTGCATATTAGCAAAAAGCTATCGCTTGAGGACGCTCCACTCGCGCACGAGCTAGTTGAAAGCAGAAATAGCACTGGAAAAATACTATTGTATGTACATAAATCATAAAGAGGGCGCTCTCTCACATGTAGAATTCTCTACTTTATGAGAGAGCGCCCTTGCACTTATTCTTTATATGCTTCTTTACTTTGCACTTATTCTTTGTAAATTTCTATACTTTGAACTTTTCTATCGTAATCTGTAATTGCTCTGCCATCTCGCTTAGTTCTCTAGCAGATGAAGACACTTTCTCCATTGACGACAATTGGTTTTCAGTCTCAGCAGAAACCTCCTGTGCACCTGTGCCTGTTGTCTCCGATATGCCCGTAATAAATTTCATGGATTGTACGATCTGTTCAGCACCTGCAGCCATCTGGTGGATGGAAGTAGATACTTCATGGATTTGCTTGTTTACTGAGTTCACGGAGCCTTGTATATGCTCAAAGGCTGCACCAGCTGAATGGACAGCTTCAATGCCAGAAGAAACTTCAGTTGTTGCTGTCCCCATTGTATGTACCGCGTGTTTCGTTTCCTCCTGAATTGCACTAATTTGCTCGGCGATTTGCCCTGCAGATTGTGCGGACTCTTCTGCCAGCTTACGAATTTCACCTGCTACAACAGCGAATCCCCGGCCATTCTCTCCCGCACGCGCAGCTTCAATACCAGCGTTTAAGGAGAGGATATTCGTTTGTTTGGCAATGTCAGAAATGGCCTTTAATATTTTCCCAATTTGTGAGGAACGTTCATTCAAGCCATTAATCAACTGGGATAGACTAGAAACGGTACGGTGGATGGAGTTCATTTGTTCAATCGCCGATCTAATCGTTTGTCCTCCTTCAGATGCACGCACATAAGCTTCATTAGCTGTACTTGAAACGTTCTTTGCATGTCCTGCGATCTGTTGAACACTTTCAGCCATTTCATCCATTGTAGTAGAAGCTTCCTCGAGATGATGGAACTGCTGCTTCACATCAGTTGCTACATGTTGCATCGTTGTTGCAATTTGTTGTGAGGCAAAGGAGGCCTGCTCACTAGTTGCAGTTAATTGCTGGGATGATGCAGCCACTTGCTCTGTATTGGAACTAACTTGATAAATCAATTGACGGAGATTGTTAGACATCTGGTTAAACGAAATGGCTAAATCTCCTACTTCATCCTTATTTGTAACGGATACTTCATGGGAGGAGAGGTCACCCATTGCGATCTTTTTGGCTGCCTGAGCAATAGCAACGATGGGTCTGGACATCATTCTGCCGATAAACCAGGAGATAATTAGACTTGTCAAAATAGCTGCAAGTGCTAAGAAGATAATCAGTGTTTTGATAGATGCTACTTCACGGGCAGTTGTTTCTTTCTCTTTATCTAATAACCCTTGCTGGAATGCAGCCAGCTCTTCTGCCTTTTGATCAAAGCGGAAAATAATATTTTGACCTCTAGTGGCCGCTAGTTGAACCGCTTCTTCTGTTTTATTTTGAATTTTTAATTCTATTGAATTATTTGAGATGTGATAATATTCGCTTTCAAATTGATTGAGTTGTTGAAGAATTAACTGCGCCTCAGGGTGCTGCAGTAGTTCGCCTAGGTCTGTAGTCAATTGCTCATATTCCGTATGAGCGTCAGTGAAATATTGTAAGGTATCTTGATCGCCTAGAAGTAAATAGCCGCGAATTCCGGATTGTTCCTTTTTTACGGTAACGTTAAGCTGCTTGATCTGGATCAACTTATGGGCTTTGTCTTCTACTAAATCGAGATAATTACGCTCGACCCGTGTTATTTGAAAATAGATTATGGCAATTGTAGTAATGAGTACGAGTAAAACAGCCATAAAGCCTGCAAATAACTTTCTGCTAATCGTTAGGCGCATAGGGACTCCTTTATTGGAATGTATTGGATGAACATTTCTAATATAGTACATGTCGTTAATGATTACAATAGCCTACACATCAGTAGTGTAAGTGCTTTCAACATATGCTGAAATATTACTTCAAACTGTAATGATTTATGTGATTAATCTTTTCAAAATCTCGTATTATGAGCATCAAATAATATACAATTGAAGTAAACAGTAAATATATTTAGCAAGATTGGAAGTGGTCGTGTTGCGAGAAGAGAGTATTTTGTTAGTTGACGATGAAAAAGGTATTTTGGTTATGCTGGAGCTGTTATTAAAGAAGGAAGGATTTAATCGTTTAACAACCGCTTCTACGGGTAATGAAGCTCTCCGAATGGTGGGGCTAACGTCATTTGATCTTATTGTGCTTGATGTCATGCTCCCAGATATAGAAGGATTTCAATTATGTGGGGAAATTCGCAAACATACGCTCGCTCCCATAATATTTGTAACGGCTCGTTCGGGTGATCTCGATAAATTAATGGGGCTCGGTATTGGTGGTGACGATTATATAACGAAGCCGTTTAATCCGCTTGAAGTACTGGCGAGAATTAATGCACAACTAAGGCGGCAGAGATTGGACAGATCCATTAATGTGACGAAGGTACAACGATTTGATTATGGTTATTTCGTACTAAACAAAACAGCAGCGCAGCTTATTGTCAATGGAATAGAGGTCCCTTGTACGGCAAAGGAATATGAACTTCTACTATTTCTGTGTGAACATCCGAACCAAGTGTTCACCGCAATACAATTGTACGAGCAGGTGTGGGGGACGGCACTGATGGGGGACGAGAAGACGGTTGTTATACATATATCAAAGCTTCGAAAAAAATTGGAGTCAGACGCTGTTAATCCGAAGGCGATCGTTAACTTACGTGGTATAGGTTATAAATTCATCCCGCATAAGCAGGTAACTCATTATGAAGGGTAATGCTCGGTTACTGCTTCGTCTGGCTTTGCATATTTTGTTTGGCCTTATTCTGCTTGCTGCTATGATTATCGGGGCTATTGCCTTAACAGAGTATTTTATTCCTACTGCAGGTGATTATCAAGATTCAGTAGGGATGTATGGAATGTTTGCTGTTATTATATTTTTTCCGATTGTATTCGGGTGGACGATAGGAAGACCTATCTTTTATATGATGAGTTGGATCAATCGATTGGCTAACGGTATCTACGATGAACCGGGTAGACATAAGAAACTCTATAGTGGAAAAAGCAAGAAGTTAAAGCGAAGATACCGTCTTTTTAAAGAACTCATCATTCAACTACAAACACTATCTGAGGCTCTTGAGAGAAGTCGACAAGAAAGACGTCAGCTGGATGAAATGAAGAGGGAATGGATAGCAGGAATATCTCATGATTTGAAGACACCACTTACTTACATCAAAGGATATTCTACTATGCTCCTATCACCTGATTATGATTGGGAGAAGGAGGAAAAGACAAAGTTTTTGACAGAGATTCTAAGCAAGGCAAACCATATGGAGCTTCTGATCAGTGATTTGAATATTACTTTTCAACTAGAAGAAGGATCAATACCTCTAAAATTAGAGAAGTATGATCTTGTTGAATGTATACGAAGAGTTGTAGCTGATGTAGCGAATGATCCACGTGCTGCTCATCATAATTTAACATTAGAGACGAATGAAACCTACATTAATGTATTGCTTGATGTGAAACTGCTTGAACGAGCATTGCTAAACTTAATGCTTAATGCAATTGTTCATAATCCTGTCGGAACAACGATTCAAGTTCTCATTACTAATAGTAATGGACTGCAAGTCATTATTAAGGATGATGGGATTGGCATGAATGAGGAAGCGGTGGAGCGGCTGTTTCAACGATATTATCGAGGTACAACAACTGATGCCAGTACAGAGGGAACTGGACTAGGAATGGCAATTGCAAAGCAATTCGTTATGGCTTTAGGTGGAGATATTGTAGTAACGAGTGAGTTGAACAAAGGTACAGAAGTAATCGTGTCCTTACCGACCTTGAATTAATCTGGATGTAGTCATCACTTTACCTGGATTTTACTTTCGTCTTCTACACTAGTATTTGTAGATGGATGAGGAGGAAGTAAGATGCTGTTAGAGATTAATGGAATTAGCAAACAATATAATAAGGCTGCATGGGCGTTACAGGACATAAACTTGCAATTAAAGCCAGGAATAATTGGTTTGCTCGGGCCAAATGGAGCCGGTAAGTCATCGCTAATGCGGATACTAGCAACAATTACAAAGCCGACAACTGGCACGGTGTTCTGGAATGGAATGAACATAGGGAAAAAGCCTGATGAGCTGAGACGCGTATTAGGCTATTTGCCACAGGATTTTGGCGTATATCCACACTTGAAGCCAATAGAATTTTTGGAATACGCTGCTTCTCTCAAAGGGGTGTCTAGTCGTCAAACAAGAACTCGTATGCTTGAGCTGCTTGAGCTTTTGAATCTACAAGATACGTTAAAGCGCCCAATCGGCAGCTTTTCTGGTGGTATGCGCCAACGAATAGGAATCGCACAAGCTCTTTTGAATGATCCCAAGGTGCTTATTGTCGACGAACCAACTGTAGGTCTAGACCCCGAGGAAAGATTACGTTTCCGTAGTATATTAACAGATTTGTCAGGTGAAAGAATTATTATATTCTCAACGCACATCGTTTCGGATATCGAAGCAACAGCGGATCAAATTGCAATAATGTCGAAGGGTAGATTGCTTGTAAAGTCAGACCCGATGGTACTACTTAGAAGCGTACAGGGAAAGGTATGGTCTGTCGTCATATCGGAGCATGAGCTTCAGGACGCTAGAGCGAAGTGGTTAATTAGCGGGACGATTCGTCGAGAGGACGGATTACAGCTTCGCATTGTTTCTGTACATCAACCAACCTCTCAGGCGATGGAAGTTTCTCCTAATCTTGAAGATGCTTATCTTTATGTTAGGCATAATGGGGGAGAACAATAGAATGAGGACCATACGAACCATTTATTATATAGCACAGGCAGATCTCCTTGAACGAATAAGACAATACTCATTTATGCTTATGATCGCTATTACAATGTTGTTAGCTTATTTTTTCGTCCCGCCCGTGGACGCCGGGTATATTACGATGTCTCTGGAGCAATCGAGAGGTGTGTATAATTCGGCATGGGTTGCGGGTTCAGTTGCCCTCTCTACAACGATATTTCTTTCCCTGTTCGGTTTCTATTTGGTGAAGAATAGTATAGATCGAGATAGACGAAGTAGAGTTAGTCATATTATCGGATCTACTCCAGTAAAAAAGCTATATTATATGATTGGAAAATGGTGTAGCAACTTTATCGTGTTGGCTATCATTGTTGCTTTTATTATGCTCATCGCTCTTATTATGCAATGGGTTCGTGGGGAAGTAATGAAAGTAGAGCTATGGCCCCTCTTGTCACCTTTCTTACTCGTGACGTTACCACTGATGGCTGTTATTGCATCGCTTGCCTTGCTATTTGAATCGATAAAGTGGCTGCAAGGCGGGATTGGCAATGTTATTTATTTTATTCTCTATATGATCATAAGTACCAGTACCTCTTTTGAGGTCTTTGGCATATCCGCCATTACATCAGATATGATTTTGGAGTTGTCAGCAATTGATGCTCATTATAACGGTAATTATAGTGCAGGTATTCTGTTTCAAGAAGGACCAACAAAGACGTTTGTATGGACCGGTGTTGATTGGACAGTAGAACTAGTACTACAGCAGCTATCCCTCTTTTTAGTTGCGTTTCTTATCATACCTGTAACAGCGATAGTATTCCGAGGCTTTAAAGCGGAGGAAGATGGGCAGACCAGAACGAAAGCTAAAAAGGAATGGATGGAATCTGATAAAGAACATTCAGTTCCGCGTATTCGTCCTGCTCAACTCACCCCAGTAGTTATAAAGGATTCGTTCTGGGCACTTGTTAGAGCGGAGTGGCAGTTGATGATGAAGGGTGCTTCACTGATTTGGTATATGATTGCGCTCATTCTTTGTATCCTCTGTATGACCCTTCCTGTTACTGCTAGCTCTCAATGGATGATCTGGCCGTTGACCTGGATTTGGCCGATGCTCCTTTGGTCAGGTATGGGTAATAAGGAAATTCGATTCCGCACGGAGTTTTTAATTGCTTCAAGTCCTCGTTATGTTTTCCGTCAACTGACAGCAGTTTGGATTGCAGGGGTTCTCCTCTCTTGTGTAACAGGAAGTGGAATGTTCATTCGCTTTGTACTCGAAAGGAACGTCGAACTGCTTATTTATTGGGTTAGTGCTGCTATTCTTATTCCTAGCCTTGCACTCGCTCTAGGAATTCTCACAAGGAATAATCGAGCTTTTGAAGTGATTTATATGCTGCTCTGGTACTTAGGTCCATTTAATAAAATGCCTTTTCTCGACTTTATGGGAACATCGTCGAAGGATGGGACGACGTGGATTACGGAGAGTAGTTATAACCCTTTGGTGGTAGGTTTCGTTTATTTACTTATTGGTGCAGCATTGTTAGCTTTCTCTTATATAGGCAGAAGTAGATTGACGCATTCTATGTAATGATAGTTTTAACCATGAATGTAAAGCTTGTGAGGGGTGTTAAGAGATGAAAACTACGACGGCCAATCGTCAGACACTAGTTGATATTTTGAGAGGCGTAAGTTTGCTTGGTATTTTGCTTGCCAATGTGGTTTTGTTTCAGTATGGCGCTGGAATCGTTGATTTTGAAATGTTCGATCTCTCAGAATGGGACAAAAACGTCGATTCTGTAATGGATGTACTCATTCATGGAAGTTTTGTCCCGATCTTTACCTTCTTGTTCGGCTTCGGAATATTCAAAATGAAAGAAAATCTTGAAGCTCGTGGACAGAAGTGGAGATTAGTTATCATTCGTCGATGCATAATGATGTTAGGACTGGGCTTTCTACATTTTTATTTCTTATGGCAAGGGGACATTTTGCGTCTGTATGGCTTTCTGGGACTGCTGTTATTTGGTTTCCTAGCTCGTAAATCGAGGACAGTATTAATAGGATCGATCATCGGATATGTTGTTCTAATCATCATTGGATTATCACTCAACCTGCTGACTACTGACCAATTGAAAGAGAAAAGAGAACTAACGATAACTCAACTAATCGAGTCAGAGATTCCCGTATTCTCCTCAGGCACCTATTGGGAAATCTTTCATCATTCTGGTCCAGATAGTGCAGAACAACTTTCAATGTCGGCAGTTACTGTATTACAAATATTATTACTTCCGTTCGGTTCTTTGACTATGTTTCTACTGGGCATCTATGCAGCCAAACGCTCATGGTTTACGCAGCCAGAGACCAAGCGAAGGAGATACGGACGAGGAGCGCTGCTATTCCTTCCCCTTGGTCTACTAATAAAAACGCTGCATGGAATGTGGCCGGACTCCATCTTCGGAGGAATAACAGAGTATATCGGTCCAATTACGCTGGCCATCGGATATTTGTTCACATTTGCTTGGATACTTAGCGGTGTCAAAAACAAAAAACTATTGTATCCGTTTGAAGCAGTGGGCAAATTATCGCTTACGAACTATCTTATGCAGAGCGTTATCTGCACCACTATTTTCTACGGATATGGATTCGGTTATTACGGGAAACTAGGCTTAACTGCTGGCATTGGCATCGCTTTAGTTATATACGCATTGCAGTTATTGTTCAGTGTACTTTATTTGAAATATTTCAAGATGGGTCCCGTTGAACG
Organism: Paenibacillus sp. L3-i20; assembly: GCF_022180385.2. Classification (GTDB taxonomy): domain Bacteria; phylum Bacillota; class Bacilli; order Paenibacillales; family Paenibacillaceae; genus Pristimantibacillus. Next base: position 788,104 of record NZ_BQME02000001.1, on the reverse strand, counting down.
GTTGCTCCGTATATGGACATATTGGTCATTGTCCGGCAGCGCACGGAAGGCGAAAGCTCGCAATGACGGACCTACAATTGTTGCTAAATAAATGATTGGGTATTATATGTCTTGAAACGTAATGCCAGAGTGATAGAAGCAAACTGTCGCATTTTGCAAAAGGAGAGGTTTATAGATGAAAAGCCTTTGCTCCGCAAAGGTTTTTTGTTATGTTTAAAACAAATTAATTTACATCCAATGTAAAAAACATTAATATATGCTAGACATAAAGAGGAGCGGTAGTAAGTAAACTATACTTGAATTTGAAAAAAATTATACGAGAGTGGGGTGTGTGAAGCTCTTTGCAATAATGCCACACAACTAGTAAAGCTCCCATTAAGGGGTAAATTAGAAAGGGTGAAATTAATGAACTCGAATCCATTAATAAGTATCGTGATGCCAGCGTATAACCGCGCCGGTGTTATTAGGTCCGCTATTGAATCTATTATTCGGCAAACGTATACGAACTGGGAACTGATTGTTGTTGATGATCAGAGTACAGACAATACGAGAGAAGTTATCGAAGAAATAGCGAAAGATGATAATAGAGTTCACTATATTGTTAATAATCGTTCCAAGGGTCCTGGGGGTGCTAGAAATTCCGGTATGCTGCATGCCAAAGGAGAATATTTATCATTCCTTGATTCAGATGATGAATGGTATGATTGCCATTTGCAAGATAGCATTGATACGATCCAGCGAACGAATGTAGACGTCAGCTTCGCACTATGGGTTGAGCAGCATGGCACGAACATTGTACGTAATTTCGATAAAGAAGTTGAGCAGGATCTCCTAAATAAGATGCGGAAAATGAACCGAGTAGATGGCGATGCCATTTTATTCAATGAGAGCTTATTTGAGCAATTTTTATTACATACTAGAAACTTCTTTCAACTGAATACGATGATGTTCAAGAGGGAATTGCTCGAAACCTATGGACTTATTGATGAACAATTTTATATTGGTGAAGACACTACCTTTATTATTCGTTTTTTTGATCATTGCAAAATAGCATTAATTACAAAGCCACAGTCAGTATACTATCAATCTCCGGACAGCGTATATTTCTTCTGCGATAGACGGCAGTTGGAGCCTGATCATCTCTATCAGAACGAAGTATTGCTCAATAAGTTCGATGAGCTAGGGCATCGATCTATTCGAGTAAGAATGCAGATTAGAGATAAAGTCATTAAGGACAAACAATTAAAGAACAAAAAAATATGTCTTCTAAACATCAATATAGGTATAGCCAAAAAATACTACACACTAAGTTATCTTCATCGATATAATAGAGAAAAGGCAATTCGTTACTGCCGATTATCACTAAAATATAAGGTCAGTATCTTTAATCTGATGCTGCTCGCACGATTATTTTTATCGATTAAAGGCGGGAGCGGGTTTCTGAAAAAAGCAGTGGATCTTTGGTGAGACGAGTAAGCAACAAACAACAGGAGCGAGTCATATGATTATTGTATTGAATAATAAGGATACAAAAACTGCGAATGACATATTAGAAGTACAGCTGCCCGCTTATCGTGTAGAAGCTGAGATTATTGGATTCGATGATATTCCACCATTGCGAGACACGGTACAATCGATTGTAGACTGTGATGAACATTTTGTAGCGTATGTGTTGGATGAGGCTGTTGCAGGCTTTATTTCTTACGAACAGGACGATAACGACATCCATATTTGTAGACTGGTTGTACATCCTAATTACTTCCGTAAAGGAATCGCTAAGCAATTATTGGCTCATGTTTTGCGTGGCCCAGCTGAGGGCAAGAAAATTGTAGTTCATACGGGTGCTAAGAATGTGCCTGCTATTAGACTGTATGTTAGCTATGGCTTCGAGGAGATGGAGCATATTGAAGTTGCTCCAGAGGTGTATATTACACGGTTTGAACGACCAACTTCCAGAAATTTTGTTGATTAAATAAATCAATACAGGTTCTCAATTAGGTCCTTATAGGATAGAAATTCCTATAGGACCTTTTAAATTAAATGCATACCATGGAACTATACGCCGATTTAACGTATAATGTAGGTTGCGGCAATATAAGCACCTATAACGGAGTGATCAATTGAGCGATTCAAAGAAAAAAGGTGGCACGGGCAGAGGGACGGACAAAAAGGGCTGGAACAGGTGGCAGGCTGCTGCCAACAAAGCCAAAAACTCACCTAAACCTTATAAAAGTAAAGGTACAAAGCGGAAGGATGGCACTACAGCCACTTCCAATAAGAATAATGGTAATAAATCAGAAGCATAATCAATTTAAGGGATGTAATCCAAACTTAGGAGTGGTAATTTGAGGAAGAATAAACCGATGTCATTTGAGGATTTACTTAAGGAATTGCAAGAGCAAAAGGCGAATAAGGATGATTCAGCTGAAGCAACACTAGAGCGCTTGTTTAACGAATCATTTATGAACAAACATTCCTACAGCAAGAGCTTTCAGGAGTTTCTAGAGAAAGGTAATTTCCAAGCTTGGACGCAAGAGGATGTTAATTTGATCCCTGAAGAGCTTTGGAATCGCCATGTAGCAAGAGAAACGAAATTTGCTGACTGGAAAACGATGCTTGAAACAGCTAATTCGGAGTTCGCAAAAGTATAATAAGCTAGTATAAGGGTTGGTCATTTGTCTAAGGACAAGTGACGAACCCTTTTTTGTTTGCACTAATCGATTTTTTTGACGAATACTTTGATCATTATCCATAACATTGCAACATGAATAAATAGTCCGAGAGTGCCGTAACCAATTGCTAATAAAGGCTGCAATCCGTGTTCCAACATCTTTGCGACCCAAAAGGTAGGAATAATGGCTGCAAGCCATTCCCAACTGTCTGGTGCGAAGTGAACAGCAATTGGGCCAACAATGAGTAGGCCGCCGAGTTTAGAAAAGGCGATTCCTTCTACCTTGTTCCCGGCAAATGCGGCTAGCAAAAGTGCGAACCAAGGTGCTTCAAGGCAAACTAATAGGAGTGCTAAAAGGTGAACTGCTCGAAACTCCATTAATCCGGACATCGTTAGAAAAAGTGTAGAGAGTATAATTGTTAGTCCCGTAGGTAGAAGCAGACGGTAAAAAAGGTAGCCACGACGCGTAAGCGGAGTTACAGTGAAATAGGCAATTAGATTTTCATCACGCTCATCGAGTATGAGAAGTCCCGTAAGCGTGCCAATGAGCAAAGGTATCGTTGCAATGAATAAAGACTGAGCAAAATTAGCATAGCTAGACAATTGGAACGTGTATGATGTCATCAGCCATTCAGCAGCAAGTGGAAATCCAATTCGGGCAAGCAGGATGAGCATAAGCGGACCAAAGATACAAGCCATAAGCATCGGATCAAGAGCAGCCTGCCTTATATCATTTCTTAGGAGCGTATTGTATTTGTTCATGCTCCAGCCCCCAACCTACCTAACACATGCTGCTCGAATGAGCGTCTAGCGGATAGAAAAGCAATACCATTCCATATACACAAGATAAGGATCGCATATATCCATTCATTTATCGATAAGCCCTCATATGCGGATTGCAGTAGCAATAACGTTCCTTGTGTTGGAAAAAAGTCAAATAGAGGTGTATCCCAAACGCCAATATAGCCAAGCACAGGCAAAGAAAAGGGTAGACCATAAGCTTGACTCATGAGGATAAAGCCATTGATCGTTCGACATTTGGCCACTGCACTGATGGAAAGAAGAGTCATGAAACTTGACGTTAATATAATACCAACCGAAAATCCGAGTGGAGACTTTGGAACTCCCACAGAGGACAAATGTATGGTCCAAGCGGCAAGGAGGGATAATAAGGATATGGATGCTGCTTTAGCAAGCAAGTATTCTCTAATTCGCAGCGGTGTAACGAAGAGCGGATCATGAATGCCTTGATCTCTTTCTAGCAGAACGATGCTTCCCGCCAATATAAGGCCAATGGCACTTGGATCACTGTAAGCCAGAAGTAGGACTGTCGTCTCCTTATAGTTATCGGGAATAAATTGCAACACTGTCCAATAGAGTGCACAAACCAAAACATAAATCCAAAAGAACCCGTGGCGCCATAGTAGCCGTACATCAAATGCAAACGACGTTAGTGCCCTCATGATAGCTGCCTCCCTGTCACAGCGATAAATATTTGCTCAAGCGATGCTTCTTGTGAATGAATCGTCTCGATAGGATACGATGAAAGCAATTTAGAAAATTGATCGTTACTGCCGATGTTATCGAGTGAAAATTGTTGCGATTGCTTCCCGTTCGCATCTATATATTCAACTCGAACTTTCCTTTGCCCATGCGTAAGCTTAAGTTCACGAGGAGAATCAATTAACTTAATTTGACCATCTACGATGAAGGCGACACGATCACATAACGCTTCTGCTGCTTGCATGTTATGGGTTGTAATAACGATCGTTTTCCCTTCTGTCTTCAGTTTAAGAATGAGCTCTTTCATCCGTTCTGCATTCACTGGGTCTAGTCCAGATGTAGGCTCATCCAAAAATATAATATCAGGCTTGTTCAAGAGTGCTCGGCAAAAGTTAAGACGCATTTTCATTCCTTTTGACAACTGTGCAAACGGTTTATCGGCGGCATCCTTTAAATCAACTTGTTCCAAAAGCCGAAGCGGATCTTCGGTTTCTCCAGAGTACAGAGAACGGAAAAGCTTTAAGTTATCTAACACAGAAAATTTTGCATAGAAGTTGGGGAATTCAAATGCCACGCCGATTCGCTCAAAATAATCTGAACCTATGTCTCGTATCTCCTTGTTCATTACCTTAACGCTGCCGCTATAGCTTTTGAGTGAGCCGATCAATATTTTTTGAGTGGTGCTTTTTCCGGCCCCAGAAGGGCCAAGAAATCCGAAGATTTCTCCTTTTGGGATGACGAAGTTGAGGCCATGTAACGTGAGTTCCTCTTGACGCGGATAGCGAAAGCTAAGATCCTTAACCTCTATCATCTGTATTTGCTCCTTCCGACTCTGCGCTCCAAGTGACTAAACCTGTCGCTATCACATCAATAAGCAGTTCCATCGTAGCATCGAATTGCCCCTCACCGATTTCCTCCTTATGCAGCCTGAGCAAGATCAGAGAGCGGAAGAGGCTGACAAGCAGCTCTGGCGCAACACCTTTCATAATCCCCGCAGATTGCCACAAAGAAATGATCGGCATCATGGCATCTTGATCCTCTGAAAAGTTGCGGGCGAGTAGTTCTTTTGGCAGCTTTCTCATGAGCTGCTCCAGCTCTCTCTTCACAATCATTCCTTGCAAAAGAGGGCTTTGCTCAAGCATTTGAAACGATTTGATTAGAAACCGTTTGATCCCTTCTTTAGTGATCATTTCGCCCTTAGCAAAAGAATTTTGCATCTCAGCGCGAATACGCTTCTCATCCTCTTGCATGAGCGCGTAAAAAAGCTCCTCTTTGGAGCTATAAAACAAATAGAATGAGCCTTGTGCAATACCAACTGCCTGCGTAAGTTCCTCGACACTAGTTTTCTTAAGACCGTAACTTTCAAATAAACGTCTACCTTCAGTTAATAACTTTTGCCCAACCCAGCTACGTTCTTCTTCGGAAAACTTCTTCGCCATCGTTTCATCAGCTCACTTTGTGAATGTATGAATAAATTCAATATTTGTTCATACTATAATTCAATTTGAATTAATTGTAAATAGTTTCCTTTGTGTGAATGACAAAAAATAAAGAAAGAGAAACTCACGTTTTGGAAAACGTAGGTTTCTCTGCGGAATGAATCTTATTTTATTTCTTTTTGAAAATGATTGAGCCATTGCTTTATGCCATCGATTGTTAAGCAAACTATCAATAACCAATCATTGAATTGAGCCTGAAAAGCTATCTGCTTTATTGACTAATTTCTTTCCCCATTCGCTATTACTCCATATATTTGGATTGTTAATCGTTTTATTTTGCCCACGTACCATAAAATCATAACTATCTTTTCCCCCAGAATACCAATCAACAATTACTAATTTGCCGTTTCAAAATCCATATAGGATAGTTGATCTTTGTCGTGGGCTAAATATTCGGTGCGATTCTGCGATGCATCCTCTGTAGTGATGGGGGTAACTTCTATGTTCATTGCGTGATCTACGCTGCTATCTCCTGAGATTACAGGAGTGCTGTTCTCGTTGATACTAGTAGCAGCTTTTCCGCATGAACTTAGAGTAATGAATAGCACGACTAGCAGGTAAGCAAGTTTCATGGTATACCCTCCATTAGTATATGAATCTATGTTTAGACACTATAAATAGAATATGTTAATGCACATCACTAGCAATCAAATGACTGGAGTGATGTGCATTAGATTTAGAACTTTATTTGTAATTACTTAGATAGAATGAAACCAATACTAATAACTTTCAACAAGCTCAGTAAACTGATCAGGATGCAGCCGAATGTAGTCGCTTATTAGAGCAATTGTTATAGGCAGAGCTACGAGCAGCTTTGCATACCATACAGAGATTTGTTCATGTAATAAAGGGTCATTGTTTATATCGTCGTATGAAACATTGAAGTCGCTCATGCTGCGTGGATGATTTCTTTTTTTGAGGAGTGCATCCATTTCTTCGATTAGTGGGAGCGTATCCCGATCCTCGAAAAATTGCAGTCCGCGAAATAGTCCTGACCATCGCTCGGATTGAGCCATATACAGGGCACTCCAATAATAACAATCGGCTTCGGATTTTTTTACATGCGAGTAATAAGTCCAAAAAATAAATAATGCCCTCTGTCCACTGCTCCAATGAGGATAAATGTCTGTTGCAAAGTTCTGCTCTTCCGTCTGAGCCCTTTTGTAGACTTGAATCAAAGGCTTGAAGCATGCGGTTCCCAAATCAACGTTGTTCATCGTGTTGAAATCTTCCTGTTTCAATATTGCCAGCAATAAAATTCCCCCTCACTCAAAATCGTACTAAAATATGTAAAAATTAGCAATGAAATTCGTTGAGAGTGATACAAGCATCTCTTTATGAAGACAGAAGAAAAACGTTTGACAAATGTTGGTCACTTACTTTATTATCTTATTTAATAAACGTCTAATTAGATAATGTGTAAATTGAATGGGAGTTGAGCATGAATGCAACTGGAGAAAGTTGTCCAATATCATAAAGCATTAGCTGATCCGACTCGGATTAAGCTGTTGATTCTTTTGGCTGACGGAGAGATGAATGGTCAAGCGTTGGCGGAGAAGCTTTCTGTTACACCAGCTACGATAACTCATCATGCTGCGAAGCTGAGAGAAGCTAGCTTAATAAATGAAAGAAGAGACAAAAATACAATTTATTTTACACTCAACGATTATTTCATTAAAAATAGCGCTAAAGGTACGGAGGCACTGATCTATAGACATACTGCGGGAGGGATGGAGCAAATGGATGAGGCTCAAAAGAAAGAGGAACAATTAAAACTAAAAGCATCTGTTATCCGAAGTTTCTTTACAGCCGAAGGTAAGCTTAAGAATATGCCAAGCCAGTTAAAAAAGAAGCTGATTGTATTAGAGCATTTAGTATCTCAGCTAGAAAAAGGACGCAAGTATAGTGAAAAAGAAATAAATACGTTTATTAAGGGCTACTTTGATGATTTCGCTACTATAAGACGGGAATTTATTATGCATCAATTTATGTATCGGGAAAATGAAGTGTACGAGTTAAACCCACAAGAACTATGGGCTAGATGGGAGTCGTTGTCGTGAGAACGATATTAGTCGTTGAAGACGAGGCTATATTAAGAGAAATTATTAAGGATTATTTTGTGAATGAGGGTTATACGGTATTGGAAGCAAGTGACGGCAAGGAAGGATTGTCTCATTTTCAAAACAATGAAGTAGATTTAATAGTGCTAGACGTCATGTTGCCGGAGATTGATGGCTGGTCGGTATGTCGGCGTATTCGGAAAACATCCAATGTCCCAATCATTATGTTAACGGCAAGAGTAGATGAAGATGATACGCTGCTTGGCTTTGAGCTTGGAGCGGATGATTATGTTACGAAGCCGTATAGCCCTCCAGTCTTGCTGGCAAGAGCGAAGCGCTTGCTAGACAGTCGAGTCCGCAAGACGGAATCGTCTGAGGAAATGTTGTCTTACGGTGGTATTCGGATGCATCTCGCATCTCGGACAGTAACTGTAGATGGAGTAAGCAGTAGTTTGACCTATACAGAATTCGAAATCTTACATTACTTAATGCTCAACCAAGGAATTGTTGTGACGAGAGAGCAGCTCATAATGAAAATATGGGGTTACGAATATGCAGGGGATGAACGTACTATTAATACACATATAAGAAATTTACGGAACAAGCTAGGGGACAAATCTAAGATGATTACAACCGTCGTGCGGACGGGATACAAAATCGATGCGAGCCTATGAGAGTAAAGATTGTATGGAAACTGTTCGCTTTAACAACGGCGTTATGTCTGTTGCTTCTAGCAACAATTTATGTGGGGCAAACGTTCTTTTTCGAAAAATATTATGCCAATCACAAGCTAAATCAAATTCAAACCAAAATGAAAACGTTCGAAACGGATTATTTGAACAGTGACGGACCCCAGGCTGTACAGAAACTAGAGCGAGCTTTCTACCTTGAAAATAATGCATGGATTACGACGCTTGACCAACATGGCAGCTTGCTAAATGCTCCTGATTTTTATTTGAAGGCTCAGTTGTATCATAAACTTCACGAAGACATAGAAAATAAAAAGCCTTTGGATACGATCACCATACCTTTATACAATTTCATGAGTATAGAAGAGGCAATAGAAAAAAAGACTACTCTTGAGAAAGGGGTAGACATTAGTATTATTAAGCTAATCAAAGATTCTGTTGAAATACCGGTACAGTTTGAGTTGAGAACAGAAAATAATTTGTTGAGATACGTGTATGAGGGTATAGATCCGATTGAGGAAAGTGATTTAAAATTTAAATATATGAAAAATGAAATATCAATTAGGCATGGGGATATTACAAGCATACAAATTCCTGATCAAAATGCGGCATCGGGGTATATTTATTCCAACACTTTGTTTATGAAAAAAATCAAGGAATTTCAAGCACAGTTGTTAGCCAATGAAAGAGGTCCAGAGATCGACTTATTGCGATCGATTGATTTTGTTGAAAATAACGTTAAATATAATTTAATTATAGATCAGATTGAGCATAAGGACGGGTCAAAGGGGTATATCATCTCTATGACATCGATGCAGCCTGTTGATGAGGCGGTACAAATGCTTAAAGACTATTATGGGTATCTAGTTCTGTTTGCTATGTTGCTCATCGTACTGGCCGCATTTTATTATTCGAAAAAAATTGCAAAACCTTTGCTCCAAATAAATAGAACGACGCAAAAAATCGCAAGTTTGGACTTTTCAGAACGAATATCAATCTCCTCTAAAGACGAAATTGGAGATCTATCGCAAAACATTAATTTGTTATCCAACACATTACATTCGTATATTTTGCAGCTTCGTCAGGATATTGAAAAGGAGAAGCAGCTGGAGAATACGAGGAAAGAATTTATTTCGGATGTTTCGCATGAGCTGAAGACTCCTCTTAGTATAATGAAGAGCTGCATATCGATTTTAAAGGACGGCGTTGCGAGTCATAAGAAGGAGCATTATTTCGAAGCGATGGAGAAGGAAGTCGATAAGATGGATATCTTAATTGTCGACATGCTGGATCTGGCTAAATTCGAGTCAGGGACGTATAAGATGGAGATGGACGAGTTCTATATCGATAAAGTGATTGAGTATATTTGTGATCAGCTTTCCCCAAGCATTAGGCAAAAGGAGCTTCACATACACAAATCACTGTTGCCTGTTGAAGTTATCGCCAATCAACACCGTATTGAGCAGGTTATTACTAATTTTTTGACGAATGCCATTCGTTATACGCCTCTGCAAAATGACATTTTCGTTTCTACAATTGAAGAAAATGATGTCATTAAAGTAAAGGTAGAAAATAAAGGTGCACATATATCCGCCGAGCAGCTTGATAAAGTGTGGGATCGCTTCTACAGGGGGGATATTTCCCGTCACCGTTACGAAGGGAGTACTGGAATCGGACTTGCCATTTCGAAAAATATTTTGGAACTGCATCAAGTTCAGTACGGTGTTTATAATACGGTAGATGGTGTTGTATTTTACTTCTACCTGAACAAAAAAGGATAATACATGTAATGATTGGCGCTGTTTCTAAGTAGATCCTACTACCGATGAAACAGCGTCTTTTTGTTGTCTTGATCTCGTCTTAATATTATCTTCATCTAACCCCAGTAAACTATCACTATATCAATTAGATTATTTATTATAGTGAAAGAAGGGACAGCATTAATGAAGAAGTTAGTACTATTATTCATCGTTACAATTGCTTGTTTCATTTTGATTGGAAATATATATCAAGGAAAATCTGCTACCAGCAAAGAAAAAGTAGAAGTGACAACGTTGAATGCGAAAGCAGATGGAGATATGAAGTTAGCAGGTAAAACAATTGTGATTGATCCAGGGCACGGAGGTAAAGATGTTGGTGCTAGTGGACAGAATGGTACGATAGAAAAAGATGTCACACTACGAACTGCTAAGATGATACAAGATGAAATAATGCGGCAAACGGGGGCTAACGTTTTATTAACACGAGATGGTGATCAATCATTTTCCCTTCAAGAGCGTGTTGATTTTGTTAGTGAGAGGGATGCTGATCTCTTTATAAGCATTCATTACGATGCATTTATAACAAGCGATGTGCAGGGAATTACAACCTTTTACAATAAAGATTCGGACTTTGCACTAGCTGATATGATTCATAAACAATTATTTAGTCAAGAAATTAATACGAGAGATCGCGGTGTGCAGCATGGTGATTACTTCGTCATTCGAGAAACTACACAACCGTCAATTTTACTGGAGCTTGGATACATTTCCAATACAGTTGAGGAAGAAAGAATGAATTCAGACGAGTTTCAACAACAAGCAGCAGAAGCCATTACAAAGGGCATTATTGATTATTTTTCATAACTAACAAAGAAACCGTCCAACTCTCGTGAAGTTGGACGGTTTTTTAAAGTTCGTGCAATTAAGTTAGAAATAAAATGGCGGAGCTGACGGGATTCGAACCCGCGGTCTCCTGCGTGACAGGCAGGCATGTTGGGCCACTACACCACAGCTCCACATAATATGTGCGTGTCTTAGACACAAGCTGTATGTTAACACGAATGTATAACGATTGACAAGCTTAATTTAAAAATAATTTTTATTGAGTGGAATATAATGGTTTTTTAAATTAGTTAATGAAATCATATTATTGTCTAGGGTATAACATTACACATACACCAATAATACAAATTGCTGCGCCGATCCAATCGTAGGTATCCGGTGTTTTGCGATCAATTAACCAGCCCCATAACAGAGCCATTACGATGAACACTCCCCCATAGGCGGCATACACTCTTCCGAATGTAGGGAAAGATTGAAAGGTAGCAATGATACCGTATAGAACAAGTGCTGCTCCGCCAAGTATTCCAAGATAAAGAGACTTCCCTTCTCTTAACCACAACCAAATTAAATACCCGCCTCCAATTTCTGCGAGTCCAGCAAGAATGAATATTAATACTCCCATTGATGGTGTTCTCCTTTGCTACTATGCTGCATGATAGTCGCTAACCATCGTAGCCCAAAGAAAGACGGTTGTAAATCGGCCCCAAGAAGAAACCTTTTTTTGGATATTTTCGTCTACATGAAAGAAGGGGTGATGAGATGAGTAGACCGCTTAAAGTGATGGGTGTTCTCGCAGTTGTTCTTTTACTTGCAGGCATTTGGGTTCAGATATCCCAGAAAAGCAACCCGCTTGAGCTCATAGTATCGAAGCATGGGGAAATTGTGAAAGATGATTTTGTTTATCGTATTTATACGGAACGTGATACGTATCAAGAAGGAGATTCGGTCACGCTTATTTCCGAGCTGGAATATGTGGGGGATCGAAAGTTTGTAACGATCTTGCATGAGGCAACGCCATTCCATTATGGAATTAGTGAAAATTCGGGTAAATATGCATTTTATTATATGATGAATCAGCCAGCGATTCGAACAACACTGATCAAAGGTCAGCCGTTTCGTGAGTCGTATACAAGCCCCGGGGCATTAATTGTGGAGGAAGGGGTGACGCTTCCGACAAAGCAAGCTGAGGTTCCGTTTCCAGCAGGTCAATATCATGTGAGCGGTTATGCGAAATTCACTGTAAGTGAAGTAGATGGCAAGGAGGAAGGAGACTTCAAGATCGGAAAGGACTTGACGTTTGAGGTGGGGAAATAACTAGTCCTAAATGGATAAAAATGATTGTCATGATTATGTATGCCACCGTAGTTATGCTATCTTTTGAGTTAAAATGAAAATGCTTCTTTGGTTGCATACCCCGGTGGAAATAGGGAAGTGTAATAACTAATTCCTTTACCAATTAGGGGGCTTCAAAAGTGCGAAAAACGCAATGGTTACTGCTGCTCGCAGTTGTCATTTTGGTGATTTCCTTATCTGCTTGCGGCAGTGGAAAGAAGACCGAAAACAACGAAGCTGGCAAACCGAATAATACGAATAATGAGTCGAATAACACAGTGGATGCGGAAAAAGCTGAAGAAATCTATAAGAAAAGCTGCGTAGCGTGCCACGCTGTTGATCTGGGTGGAGGCGTAGGTCCTAATCTCCAGAAGGTTGGAGGAAAGTTGACGCTAGAAGAGATCAAAACGAAAATTACCAATGGCGGCAATGGAATGCCTCCCTACAAAGGTCAGCTAACTGTAGAAGAAATCGACACACTTTCGAATTGGCTAGCGGCTATGAAGTAGACAACAATAATATTGAAACGTAGGGAACTATTTCCTGCAAGAGCTGTCATACCCATAGAGGTGTGAGGGCTCTTTTTGGTGTAATCGGAAGGTACGGTGTTACCAAATAATCCATACGAGATGAATATGAAAGGGAGCGCAGAAAGTTGACTGATCCTAGACGGATCGCAGAGAGGGCCACAGTCACTACATTACACAACATTTTTAGCTTTACTAGTGGAAGATCTAGTAGCAGGGCATGATGGAGCCCATACTGCTGAGCTCCATATTCGTGCGATTCAAAGCTGTGTTCTGCTTGAGTCGTTTATTCGTATGCGCAGAAATGGTCCAAAAGAATTGTATAAATTAAAACAGACGTTTATTCAATCAAAGCAGTCCTCGTTGTTTGGTCATGTTTTTCATCCAACACCGAAGAGCAGACAAGGTTTTCCTGAATGGAGACAAGAGATGTATGCTCCTGAATCAAAAGACAACTTCCAGCTCCATTGTTTTGCAGTAAAACGTACAATTGTACAGCAACAATCGGAATAGTAGAAACGGAGCGCCTTGAGGTCGGATGACTTTCACTCGCCTACAATTTGCTCAGGAAGGCGGCAATAGACTAACAATCAGAAAGAGCAGTGCAGGGATAACCTCCCTAGCACTGCCCTTTCTGATTTTTGCCTATTTTCATAAAGCGAGCTGTATCCTCAAGTAAGCGAAATTACTTTTGGAACAGCCTCGTATATAGGGGGTTATGACCCTTGAAATTACACGGTTATTCGTCAATCCTCTACCTTATAAGAGAACTATAAGAAAAGCTCAGTCTTTCCTTCAATTATTTTTATAGACAAAAACTGACTATTTTATTGACCATGAAAGGGAGACTGTGGTAGTTTTAGAGCAGTATATTAAACAGAGTAATGCACTTGGAATTATAATGAGCGAGATTCGATGCGAGGTGGATGTTGTTGCAACTTAAAGTGACGAACAGTCCGTTTACTGAAGGGCAAGTTGAGCTGCTGAATAAGCTCTTGCCAACGTTAACGGAGGCACAAATTCATTGGTTGGGCGGGTATTTAACATTTTATCGGACGGGCGCAGAAACTGCAGCTTCAGTAGAGGTCGTTACGACGGCATTGCTTGAGCAGGTTGCTCCAGTTATTGCAAGTGAGCCTGCTGCTCCTCGTGAAGCTACCATTTTATTCGGTTCACAGACGGGCAACTCTCAGAGATTGTCCGGCCGTTTGGCGGCGAAGTTGAAGGAGCAAGGATACGAGGTTACCTTGTCAGCGATGAACGCATATAAGACGAATGGGCTGAAGAAAACGGCTCATTTATTTATCGTTGCAAGTACGCACGGTGAGGGTGATCCGCCGGATAATGCGATTCCTTTTTATGAGTTTCTATACAGTAAGCGTGCTCCTAAGCTTGAAGGCCTTAAGTTTTCTGTACTTGCACTTGGTGATACGTCTTATGAGTTTTTCTGTAAAACGGGCATAGACTTTGATGAGCGCCTCGAGGAGCTTGGAGCAGAACGTTTGGTCCCTCGTGTAGATTGCGATCTGGATTTCGAAGCCCCAGCTACGGGGTGGTTCGGTGCTGTTATCGATGCACTTAATGCAGCAACTGCAACAGGAAATACTGGAGCAGCCGCCTCTACTGCCGTTTCAAGTGCAGCATCTATTACGTCTGAGGATGAATCCCAGTATTCTCGTTCTAACCCGTTTCGATCAGAAGTATTGACGACAATTAACTTGAATGGACGAGGAGCAGATCGTGAAACCCGTCATCTTGAATTATCACTTGAAGGTTCAGGTCTCAGTTACGAACCTGGAGATTGTGTCGGTATTTTCCCGGAGAACGATCCTTCATTAGTGGATAGCATCATTGCAGAGATGGATTGGTCACCCAATGAAATCGTTATACAAGGCAAAGATGGAGACGAAGGGGAGCTTCGTTCCGTATTGCTTCGCCAACTCGAAATTACTGTATTGTCTCGTCCTGTACTAGAGAAAGCATTGCCTTATTCTGAAAATAATAAGTTGGCTGTGCTGACCTTGCCGGAGAAGAAGGATGAGCTAAGAGCATATACAAATGGTAGAGATTTGCTAGACCTATTGCAAGATTTCGCTCCGTGGAATCTAAATGCTGTAGAATTGGTTTCGATTCTACGCAAGCTGCCGCCGCGCCTCTATTCAATCGCAAGCAGCAATAAGGCAAATCCTGAAGAAGTGCATCTTACAATCCGAAAAGTTCAGTACGAGGCACACGGCCGTAAGCGTAATGGCGTTTGTTCCGTCCAAACGTCTGAACGATTGGAAGCGGGAGATACACTGCCAATCTTTATTCAGCAAAATCCAAATTTCAAGTTGCCTCTTAACTCAGAAACTCCGATTATTATGGTCGGACCGGGAACGGGCGTTGCGCCGTTCCGTGCATTTATGGAAGAGCGCGAGGAGCTTGGCTCCGAAGGTAAGTCATGGCTATTCTATGGTGACAGATATTTTGTTACGGACTTTCTATATCAGACGGACTGGCAGCGGATGTTAAATGATGGTGTTTTAACAAAGCTTGACGTAGCTTTCTCTCGTGATAAGAAGGAGAAAGTGTACGTACAGAATCGGATGCTTGAGAATGCAGCCGAACTTTACAAATGGCTCCAAGAAGGTGCTCATCTGTATGTGTGTGGTGATGAGAAGCATATGGCGCATGACGTTCATGCTGCACTGCTTACGATTGTCGAGCAGCAAGGCGGATTAGACCCAGAGTCGGCGAAAGCATATGTTGCAGATCTACAAGCACAGCAGCGTTATCAACGTGACGTTTATTAATAACAGGATCGTATGTGCGCAGCTAGCGCATTGGAAGGGAGCTTGCAACTATGGCTAAAGATCGTAAAGTAGAGCCGGTCGGCGGACCACCGAGTGATGTAGAGCATTTGAAGGTTGAAAGTAACTATCTTCGTGGATCACTTGTGGAATCACTTGCTAATCGCATTACAGGTGGACTTACTGAGCTTGATAATCGCTTGTTGAAATTTCATGGTAGCTACATGCAAGATGACCGTGATGTGCGTAATGAACGTCAGAAGCAGAAGTTAGAGCCAGCATATCAATTCATGCTTCGTGTAGTAACACCAGGGGGTGTCACTACAGCCGAGCAGTGGCTTGTTCTGGATGAACTTGCACGAAAGTATGGTAGCGGAACTCTTCGTTTTACAACTAGGCAGGCGTTTCAGATGCACGGTGTTCTGAAATGGAATTTGAAAGAAACGATCAAAGATATTAATGATTCCTTGCTGACGACGCTTGCGGCATGCGGAGATGTTAACCGTAACGTTATGTGTAACCCAAACCCAGAGCAATCTGAAGTTCATACAGAAGTATTCAAATGGTCACAGGAAATTACGAAGCACCTAGCTCCACGAACGCCTGCCTATCACGAAATTTGGTTGGATGGGGAAAAGGTTATAGACAGCTTGGAAGTAGCGGAAGTTGCAGCAGCGACTGAGACTAAGGGAGAAGTGAAGATCGCAGCAAAAGCTGAAGCGGTTGAAGTTGACCCGGTCGAGCCGATCTATGGACCAGTCTATCTGCCTCGTAAATTCAAGATTGGGATTGCAGTTCCTCCTTCCAATGACGTAGATGTTTACTCTCAGGACCTTGGCTATATTGCTATCGTAAAGAAGGGTAAGCTTGTTGGATTCAACGTCACTGTAGGCGGCGGCATGGGTATGACGCATGGTGACACGAATACGTATCCTCAGCTGGGGAGAGTAATTGGCTTCTGTAAGCCTGAGCAAGTAGTTGATGTAGCGGAGAAAACAGTAACGATCCAACGTGATTATGGCAATCGCTCTGTTCGCAAATATGCGAGATTTAAATATACGATTGATCGCCATGGCATAGAGTGGTTCGTAGATGAATTGCATGAGCGCTTAGGCTGGAAGCTTGAGGCTGCACGTCCATTTGAATTCGACAGCAACGGCGATCGTTATGGCTGGAAAAAAGACAAAAATGGACGTTGGAATGTTACGTTGTACATTCAAAGCGGGCGAATACTGGATCAAGAAGGCTTACAGCTGATGACGGGTCTAAGAGAAATTGCGAAGGTCCATTCTGGTGACTTCCGTCTAACAGCTAATCAGAACTTGACGATTGCCGGTATTACAAACGGGAAGAAAGCTAAGATTGAATCACTTCTCGAGAAGCATGGAATTACGGTAGGCGAGCAGCTATCTGCTATTCGCCGCAGCTCATTGTCTTGTGTTTCTTTACCAACTTGTGGTCTTGCAATGGCAGAGGCAGAACGTTATTTGCCTTCTTTGATTGATAAGCTTGAGCCGATTATGGAAGAAGTCGGTTTGCGAGACGAAGAGATCAATATTCGTATGACGGGTTGCCCAAACGGCTGCGCTAGACCAGCGCTTGGCGAAATTTCTTTTATTGGTAAGTCTCCGGGCAAATACAATATGTATATGGGTGCAGGCTTCTCTGGCGACCGCCTAAGCAAGCTGTTCCGCGAAAATGTGGATGAAACAGAAATATTGGACACATTGAAGCCAATTATTCATCGTTATGCAGAAGAACGGGAGCAAAATGAGCATTTTGGCGACTTCGTTATCCGTACTGGTTACGTGAAAGCTGTTGCATCGGGATTGGATTTCCACAATTAGTGGATGAAACAAAAAAGAAAGCGGCTGTCCCAAAAGTAGGTTCGCTAACACAAGGATATAGCTCGCTTTATGAAAAATAGGCAAAATCAGAAAGGGCAGTGCTAGGGAGGTTATCCCTGCACTGCCCTTTCTGATTTTTGGTCTATTGTCGCCTTCTTGAGCAAATTGTAGAGGAGTGAAAGCTGGCGCTCCGTTTCTACTATAAGATAGCATATAACGCTACTCGGATTGCTACTGTTGTTCGTCTATACGATCTTGCTTGTGCAGCAGATCGCTTAATGCTTCCCGAAGCAGAACGGATTCCTTTTTCTTTAACTTTTCGGCTAATGTTTTTAATCTCCGTACCATCGAAGAGGGATAATAACATGATTTCATAATCATTTCTTCATTCGGTGGCAATGAAACTTGGTTTCGACCATTTTCTTTAGCATTTTCGAGTGCTGCATCCGCACTTCTACGTAGAGCAGCAGCATCTTTGGCATCACGAGGATATTGTGCAACACCTATAGTTGCTGTAAATTCACGTGATGATAGTTCTCCCGTTCGGAATCGATGCTGCGACTCAGAGATATGTTGCCTAAGCCCTTCCATTCTGAGGAAAGCTTGCTCTAAGCTGATGCCTGAGAGTGCAATGGCGAATTCATCACCAGAGATTCGATAGGCTTGTCCGGGAAATTGTTCTTGTAATACTTCCGAAATAGCAACGAGTGCACGGTCTCCAACTTCATGACCATAAGTATCGTTAAGCTCCATAAAAAGGATCTCTTGAGCTTTCGTTTTCAAAATTGTGCGATTTTTTCCCATTATGATATAGTGAAAATGAATGCCATGTGATAGAGTTTGAGTAGTGTAAACGCTTTTAATAAACATTGAGGTGGAAATGAAATGTCGACGAATAAGAAAAATAAAAACAGTGGTTCTCGTTCTTTTGTATTGTATACAGGTATCCTTATTGTGGTCGTTGTAGCTCTGTTTTTTGTAAATCAGGCATCAAAAAAAGAAGAGAATAGCAATAAAATTTTAGAAAGCGCTCCGCCACTAGCTGCTCAGCCAGTCATGGGTGATGCTAATGCTAAAGTATCCATCGTTGAGTTTGGTGACTACAAATGCCCTTCCTGCAAGCAATGGGGAGAGACAGTCTATCCTAAGCTGAAAGAAGAGTATGTTGATACAGGTAAAGCAACATTCTCCTATATTAACGTATTGTTCCACGGAGATGAGTCGAAGCTCGGCGCACTAGCGGGCGAAGCGATCTTAAAACTGTATCCAGATCACTTCTGGGCGTTCAACAAAGGGTTGTTCGATGCACAGCCAGCTTCTGCTCATGATAGCGCATGGCTAACAGAGGAGAAAGTACTTGAAGTAGCAAAAGCTGTTGTTCCGGGTTTTGACGAGGCGAGTTTTAAAACAACAATGGCTGCAGAAGAAACAGTTAAGCTTGTTCAGCTTGACGAGATGCTTGTAAATCAATTCGGCGTTAATGGTACTCCAACTGTCATGATTAATGAAACACAAATTACGAATCCGTTCGATTATGAAGCGATTAAAGCAGCAATCGATCAAAAACTGAAATAATGGAGGGAGGAGCATCATGATAATTAGACACAATGCTTTAGCTATGGCTTGGTTTGTGGCGGTTGTTGCGACACTCGGTAGTCTCTACTTTAGCGAAGTTCGTGGATTTATTCCGTGTGAATTATGTTGGTATCAGCGTATACTAATGTATCCACTTAGCATAATGCTTGGCATAGCGGCTTTTTATGATGAACATATCATTAGAAAATATGCGCTGCCGCTATCAATAATAGGAATGGTAGTATCCTCTTTCCATTACATGGAGCAGAAGATTCCGGGTTTTGCAGCAATTAAACCTTGTACAAAGGGTGTTCCTTGTACGACGCAATATATTAATTGGTTCGGATTCGTAACGATTCCGTTTTTAGCATTGACTGCCTTTACGTTAATTACGGTCTTACTCCTTCTAGCGAAGAGAAGATAAGGGGGACTGCATAATGTCTGGCAGCTTGTTATTAATAGAAGATGATCCTTCCATTAGCGAGATGATTGAGGGATATTTGGTTAAAGAAGGTTACCGTATTACAACGGTGAATGATGGCGGGGACGCAATGCGAGTGTTCGCGAAACAATCGTATGATCTAGTACTGCTCGATCTGATGCTTCCGAATGTAAATGGACTAGATCTACTGCAGAAGTTTCGTGAGCAAAGTCGAGTGCCTATCTTAATTTTGTCTGCAAAGGACGGAGAAGTGGATAAGGCATTGGGGTTGCGATTTGGTGCGGATGATTATATAGCGAAGCCCTTTTCATTGCTTGAGTTAGCCGCCAGGGTGAGCGCATCTATTCGAAGGGCGACGCAATATGCGGAGACCAAAACGCCAGAAGAACCGGGAAATAGTCTTTTAGCTGTAGGTGAGCTTATTATCGATCCTAACAATTTTATGGTCACAAAACGTGGCGAAGAAATTAAACTGACTGCCAAGGAGTTTCAAATACTAAAATTATTTGTACAACACCCTACACGAGTGTATACGAAGGCATTGCTTTATCAGCTTGTGTGGAATGAACAATATTATGGTGACGAAAATGTCATTAACGTACATATGAGAAGGCTGCGAGAGAAAATAGAAGATGACCCGTCCAATCCGCGTTATATACGCACATTATGGGGAATCGGTTATAGATTGGGGGACCTCTAGCATGAATTGGCTATGGGTCGCCCTTTTTGTCTTGTTGTTAGGTTTGTACGGTCTCGAAAGAAGGAAAAATGCCTCTCATAAAAAGCAGATAAGCTATATTAGTCAAAAGCTCGATCATATTGCGAATCAGCCAACTATAACTACGGAGAAAGTTCTTCTTGTGACGGAAGAACATGAATTACGTCAATTGCTTCGGAGCATTAATGATTTGCTTAGCAGTGCGCATAAATCAGCATCTGACTTTACTCATACGGAGAGGGCGATGCGCAAGATGCTTTCTAATGTATCGCATGATCTCAAAACACCGCTTACCGTTATTTTGGGTTATGCGGAAATATTAAAGAGCAGTTCAGATATGTCCGATGCAGAACGGGAGCGGCTATTAGGTCAGGTTCATCGAAAGACGTTAGAAGTGTTGGAACTTATTAATGCTTTTTTCGATTTAGCAAAATTAGAAGCCCAAGACACGGAGCTGCCTCTTTCTGTTATGGATGTAGGTGAAATTTGCCGTAAGCGCATATTAGCGTATTATGACTTGCTTGATTCACAGCATTTCCAGGTGGAAATTGATATCTCTGATGCCCCATTATGGATTTATGCCAATGAAGAAGCTATAACACGTATTCTTGATAATTTATTGTCTAACGCCGTTCGATACGGAGCAGAGGGGAAATATTTAAGGCTGTCAGCCAAAGAAAAGGGATCGCAGATCCATATTGAAGTGGCAGATCGAGGTCCAGGTATAAGGGAAAGTGATCAAGAGCGTGTCTTTGAAAGATTATATACGCTAGAAGACTCACGAAACCGAAATATGCAAGGTAGCGGACTTGGACTGACGATAACGAAAAGACTTGTTGAACGGTTAGGCGGCCGTATTCATCTGTATAGTGTTCCAGGCAGTTGGACTAGTTTCACAGTTACGCTTCAGATAGCAAGGGGCGATCGAGCATCTAGAGATTCAAGGGTTGCCATTTCTGACAAGTAAGAAATAAGTAAGAAATGAGAAATAAAAAAGAGAGCAGCCCGCTATATGATTAGTTCAGAACGAAATGAAGCGGGGAGAGGAAAACATGTCAGAGATAGTTAGAACGAGACTTCTAAGCAAAAATTATGGCTTATCAGAAGTAGTATCCAATGTGAATATGAAGCTCGACCAAGGTGAAATATACGGATTTTTGGGGCCGAATGGCGCAGGTAAATCAACGATCATGAAGATGCTGTTAAATCTAGTGAAGCCGTCAGGCGGTGAAATTGAGTTATTCGGTGAGCGATTGCTACCAGGAGCCATTGAACCATTGAAACGGATTGGCCATATGATTGAGTCTCCTGTGTTCTACGAGAAGCTGACAGCTGAACAAAACTTAGAGCTGCATTGCGAATACATGGGTCACTACAACCCAAAAGCGATTCGTGAAGCATTAGAAAGGGTACAGCTAAGAGGCATTGAGAACAAACCAGTTAAACAATTTTCGTTAGGTATGAGGCAACGATTAGGTATTGCGAGAGCTATTTGTACAAAACCGGAGCTTTTGATTTTGGATGAACCGATTAATGGACTTGATCCGTCTGGTATACAGGAAATGCGCAAGTTGTTCCGTGGTTTGCGTGATGAATATGGAATGACGCTGCTCATATCTAGCCATCTTATTGCAGAGATTGAACAGGTGGCTGATACAATTGGCGTAATTAACAATGGACGATTGATTAAAGAAGTTTCAATGGAGAGCATCCGAAGTTCCAAAACAGAATATGTTGAAGTTGTTACTTCCAATGTTAAGTTGGCTACATTTGTACTAGAGGATAAGCTCGGTGTGAAAAACTTTAAGTTGATCGGTGATCGTTTAATACGTATTTATGAAACAGCGCTCTCGCAAGAGGAGTTGTCAAAGGGACTTATTATGAATGACGTCCCTGTAGAATCTATTAATCGTCGTCATCACTCGCTAGAGGAATATTTCTTCGAAATTACACGTGGAGGTGAAAGTCATGTTGCATCTTATTAAGCTGGAACTCAAAAAGTGGTCGAAGAAAAGCTTCGTGGGAGGTGCTCTCATGGCCCACGGCATCATGGCTGTTTTCCTCTTTTTCATTTATTTTGTCGAAGGGGGATCGAGCGAGGAACAAATATTTAATAACTACACAGAAATGTTAAGTGTGATTGATACGATCGTGCGTGCTACCTTTATCATTTACTCCTCCGCTATGCTTTCACGGCTTATTATTAGTGAATTTCGCGACAAAACGATGGCATTATTGTTCGCTTATCCGATTAGTCGTAAGAAGCTTATTTCTGCCAAGTTATTTATGGTATTCATATGGACATTAGCTAATGTGATCATTGGAAATCTTCTATTATCTACAATGTTCATAGCTGTTAACTCTCATTTTAACTATGTAGCAGATACGTTAACGTACGAGGTGCTTTATGAACAAGGAATATTAATGCTAATGAACGCAGTAGCTGCTGCTGGTATGAGCTTGTTACCTCTTATAGTGGGCATGCGCAAAAAATCTGTACCGGCTACCATTACTTCATCCATCTTTATTGTAGCTGTTGTATGCTCGAACAATGGAGGTTTTACGTTAAGTTCAATTATTGCAATTCCGCTGTCTTTGGCAGCAGCTGGATTGATTCTCACTTATTTATCATTCCGAAAAATTGATTATCTAGACGTCACATAAATCGTTCAATAGTTAGTATCGAGGTTGTCTCAAAGGTCTGAATAGACGGATGAGGCGACCTCTTGTTTGTTATTTGATAGATGGCCTCATCGGCACCTGCAATGGTGAAGTAAATATTTTTTTTATTTGCGAAATACAAAAAGCTTCAATCCTAGCGGACTGAAGCTCCGGTTTTTACCGTTTGCACTTGTTATAATGAATCTTTGATTACTTTCTTGTAATAATAAACAGAGAGTATTCCGAAGATGGAGTACAATATTGTATATAGCATCATGACCATAATCATTGGTGCATACAGATCGGTTCCGAATAAAAACCAGCCTGATTGGACGGCAAAATAACTATGGAGCAAACCGACAATTAATGGTATACCGAAATTAAACAGCTGCTTCGTTTGAATTCCTTTTAGTAAATCCCCTTGTGTGAAACCTAACTTTCTGAGAACGGTATAGCTGGACTTTTCTTCTTCACTTTCATCCATTTGTTTAAAATAAAGAATACAGCCTGATGTAATGAGGAAGGTTAATCCGAGAAAACCAATAATAAACATTATTCCGCCCATATTATACTTCTGATGGTCGCGCATCGCATTTTGAGAGTCATAAGCGATGTTAGTATTAAAACCTAATTCACGAAAAATCGCATTTGCTTCTTCCACATGAGCTTTATCCCTCATCTCAATGCCAACATAAATAGAAGATTTTTTCTGAATGGCTGGATTTAAATCTTGCTTTAAACGATTAAATACCGTGTCGTCTACGATAGCAACGGGCAGACCACCGCTTGTAAAAAATCCTGAAATAGGTGTTTTTCGATCGGTTTCTTTATAGGATTGAGGTATAACTTCACTTTTGCCCATTAACTCAATTGGACCGGAATTTTTTAACACCATAAATTTCTGTAGTACTCCGCGAGCTTTAGTAAGTAATGCTTCGTCTTCTGATAAGTTGACATCTTCAAAAACTTGTTCACTGATGACAGAAGAAGTTACAATATTCGGATCAAATTTCATATCTTCTATTTTTGTTTTCAGAATGCTCTTGATGTTAATATCGGCTTGAATAACCTCAGCTACCTTATCAGTATAAGGTAAGTTTTTCTCAGCTAGCGCGGCTTTGAATTTGTTAGCGTCTTCTATGTTTGTAATCGAGAAATCAGCGGGGACATAACGTTTAGCTGATGCTTCCGCTGAGTAATAGGAAATGTAGCTTAGGGACAATAAACCAAGTGCAAGCGCCGATACTGTTGTAATAATGGTTAACAATACCGCATTCGATTTCATTCGGAACATAATGGACGATAGCGACACCACATCGGTAATAGACAGATGACCATTCTTTTTCTTTCTAATCATATTAAATATGAAGCTGACAGACCCTTTATAGAACAAATACGTACCGATAATGACGGATGCCAAAATCGATATCATCGCAGTAGTTAACTCAACCATCGATTCGAAATTGCCGCCAAAAAGCTTCGAAGAAACATAATAGCCGACAGCGATTAATGTCAGTCCCAGTATACCCATTATCATTTCAAGGATGGACATCTTCTTAACTCTACCTTCTGCTACAGAAGTGACCTTAAACAAGGATAAGATGGATTGTCTTTTGATAAACCTATAGTTCATTAGCATTATAAAGAGATAAATTACAGAAAACACAATCAATGTTTGAAATAAAGCGTTTGTTGAAAAATGAAGTTCGGCAATGACATCGACGCCAATTGTTTTTAATAACATCATCATAAGTAATTTAGACATGGCAAATCCTGCGAATATGCCGATTACTAATGATCCGAAATAAAGAAAAAAGTTTTCTGCGGTCAGAATACGAAATATTTTGTGCTTAGTCATTCCAATGAGCTGGAACAAACCAATTTCTTTGCTGCGCCGTTTAATAAAGATGTTATTGGCATATAGAAGGAAGATAGAAACGATAGCAACAAGTATGACAGAGGCTGCTTTAAAGGAAGCACCGGCCTTAACGGACCCTCTTGCTTCATCCATTGATGGGTCAAATTGCAGTGTGACAAACGCGAAATATAAAGCGGCACTGAAAATTAAAGCAAATACATATAGATAATAGTTTTTTAGGTTTTTGCGTAAATTGCGGAACATGAGACCATTAATGCTCATTTTGCACCCCGCTCAAAACGCTTTGTGTCTTCATAATATCGTTAAAGAATGATTGTCTATTCTCGTCTCCTTTATTTAGCTGAGTAAAGATTTGACCGTCTTTAATAAAAATAACTCTGCTGCAATAGCTTGCTGCGACTGGATCATGAGTGACCATAACGATTGTGGATTTCAGCTTGTTATTTAGATCGCTTAGTTTGTTTAATAAGTCCGAAGCGGATTTGGAATCAAGTGCGCCGGTTGGTTCGTCAGCGAAAATAATGCTTGGCTCATGGATAAATGCTCGTGCCGCGGAAGTGCGTTGTTTTTGCCCGCCAGAAATTTCGTTTGGGTATTTACCCCTTAGTTCATAGATGCCAAGCTCTGTTGCAAGCGTCTGGAATCGCAGCTCGGCTTCTTTTTTCGGCGTCTTTGTAATGGATAGGGGTAAAAGAATATTTTCTTTCACCGTCAATGTGTCGAGCAGATTATATTCTTGAAATACAAACCCCAAATGACTTTTCCGAAATTCAGCCAGCTGCTTTTCTTTCAAACGAGAAATTTCTTTTCCTTCAATGATAATGGTGCCGCTGCTAATATGATCAATCGATGATAGGACGTTAAGCAATGTCGTCTTCCCTGAGCCCGAAGATCCCATAATGCTGACGAATTCGCCCTTATCTATTCGAATATCCAATCCCTTTAACACTTCATGCTTGTTAAATTTGTTTCCATACGTTTTGTGAATTTTATTGGCTTCAAGAATTACCATATCGACACACTCCCTTTTCTCGTTAGCTTTATTATAAAAGGGTTCGCTCCGCTTCTCCTTCGATTGGCCGAACAAAATATAAAAGCATGTGACATTGATGTCACACGCTTGTTATTCGAATAAATTCATTTTGTTGTGGGAAGGTGAGAGTAACCGTCGTGCCTTCACCAAGTTCGGATTCCACATGAATATGGATGAAGAGAGACTGTGCTGCTTTTTTGGCCAAGTATAACCCCATCCCCGTAGCGGCAGTGTCTCGATGCATCGTGGTGGATGTGAAGCCTTTATCGAATATACGCGGCAAATCTCGAGCATCTATGCCTCGACCATAATCCTGTACTTTAAGGATAGTCCCACCATCCTGCTCATAGCTGGTAATCGTAATATCCGAGGACTCACTATATTTCACAGCGTTAGTTAGCAGTTGTCTAATGATAAAAGCAACCCACTTGGCATCACTTACAACATCTGCTTTGTCAAATTGAATATCAAAGCCGACCCCTTTTTGTATGCACCACGATTGTAGCGTTTTTATTTCATTAAAAATAACTGACTCCAAATCTGTATGTTCAATAAATAAATCATTTTCGATAAATGGGATACGCCTTTGATGGAGCTGTTGATCAAGGAGTAGATGAATACGCAGCCATTCATATGTTATATGTGATTTCATCATGTCATTATTTAGGCGGTCAATCATTAATCGCATCGCTGTTAAAGGTGTTTTTACTTCATGTATCCATGAAAGCAAGTCATCCTTTTCCTGCTCCAACATCATTTTATTTTGGGAAGAGACTTGCTTTAAATATTGGATTTGTTCTGTCATATATGTTTCTATTATTTGTTCAAAAGGGCTATTTGGCGTATTCAATCTCGATAAATCAAAATTGTCAGCTTGCTCTTCTAAACTCTTGTAAAATTTCGTCTCTTTGTGGTAGCGAATAATCAAAAAAATGCTAAAAATAATTATCGATAAATAGACAACATAGAGCATGGATGAAAGAGGAACCGCTGAATCCAAAAAGGAGACAAAAATAACGAACAGCTGCAACAGTATAAATAATAAGATCCAACTGCGTCGTTCGATAAGATATTTTTTAATCATTTCTATTTGCCTCTTCAGTAGCCATGTAACCTTGTCCTACTTTTGTTTCAATGTTTGCCCCTAAGCCAAGGTCATCGAGTTTTTTGCGTAGTCGATTCACATTGACCGTAAGTGTATTGTCGCTTATAAATCGTTTATCATCCCATAGGTTGTTAATCATTTCATCACGGCTTACGATCTTATTTTTTTTATCAATGAGCAGCTTTAATATATGAATTTCATTTCTGGTCAGCTCAATTGACCCCACAGCATTTGTTACCATATTCCTCTCATAATCTATTGCAGCACCACACCACGTTTTAAGCTCGCTTTTGTCCGAATTGTAATTGTATACGCGGCGAAGAATGGCCTGTACTTTTGCAATTAATACATCGAAGTGAAAGGGCTTCTGGATAAAATCATCAGCACCAAGCTGCATAGACATTACGATATCTGTCGGATGATCGCGTGAGGACAGGAATAGAATAGGAATATTGGAATGTGCTCGAATAAGTCTGCACCAGTGGAAACCATCAAATTTAGGCAATTGAATATCAATAATGACGAGATCTGGATTAATGGTAGTGAATTCTTTAATCACGTTGCTAAAATCATGGATGCCGTAAACATCATAGGACCAAAGTGATAAGCGATCTCTAATCTCATTGAATAGCGTCGTATCATCTTCAATTAACAGTAGCTTAAACAGAGTTATTCACCACACATTTTTTACAACTAATTGTATAGAAAATCAATCTACTAAGCTAGGGGATTTATGGTTTTTATTCATTAGGAATACGAAGTGGAGCGTAAGTCTTTACAAAGAGCTAATGACAGCAATAAAAGAGCAAGATACAGTAGTTGTTTGTTCCGAGATATGTGGTAAAACTAGAGATAGAATGTAACGTTAGGATTGGGAGGTTAGAAATGAAAATCATAACTGTGCCAATACCTGAGTTATTCAGCTATGGACAGAATCTCGTTTATCTAAAGCGATCACCTAATGAATGCATGTACCGAATTGAAGCGGACCGAATATATAAAGCAATCTCATTAGGAGAAGCAAATGCTGTTATCGAAGTTAGTGAAGCAGAAGATGGCGGTCTTCGCGTCGAGATCATCGGTGGAGTGGCTGAGCAGTATTATGGCGACAATATACTTGAGGCAATTGAAGAATATGTGGTGGATTGGTTCGATCTAAAGCGAGACTTATCACCATTCTACGAAATTGCAGCCAGTGACCCGTTACTTAAGGAAACGGTGGATCAATTTTATGGGCTCAGAGTAATGGGCATTCCTGATTTGTTTGAAGCATTGTGCTGGGGAATTATTGGTCAGCAGATTAATTTGGCCTTTGCCTATACGCTCAAGCGTAGGTTTGTTGAATTATACGGTAGAGCTGTCGAGGCAAATGGAGAGCTTCACTGGTTATTTCCAAAAGCAGAGGATATCGCTCTGCTGACGGTAGCTGATTTGGAGCCGCTTCGCATGAGTGTGAAGAAAAGTGAATATCTTATTGAAGCGGCGCAAAATATCGTTTCAGGAAAATTGTCCAAGGAGACTTTGTTGCAAGGTGAATGCTTGAAGTCGGCAGAAGCGCTTCTTGTGAGCATTCGTGGTATTGGGCCTTGGACGGCACATTATGTGATCATGCGCTGTTTGCGTTTCCCTTCTGCTTTCCCGATTGACGATGTGGGGTTGCATAATTCAATTAAACACATTACCGGGATGGATAGGAAGCCGACTAAGCAGGAGTTGCTTAAGC
Source organism: Paenibacillus sp. L3-i20 (assembly GCF_022180385.2). Lineage (GTDB taxonomy): Bacteria > Bacillota > Bacilli > Paenibacillales > Paenibacillaceae > Pristimantibacillus. The sequence goes on along the minus strand of NZ_BQME02000001.1, from coordinate 759,445 downwards.
TTAGCGCTGGCTGGGGCGGCTGGGAGTCATATGCAACATTTTATTTGTGGAGATTGCTATATTAGATAGCTGATGATCTTCTTAGCAATAATAGAAGAATAGGGAGAGAACCAAAATGACAACGATCAGAGTAACAGTATGGAACGAATATCGACATGAGCGGAATAATGAGCATGTGGCTAGCATCTATCCGCAAGGCATACATCATGCTATAGGAAGTTACCTTGGGACGCAGGAGCGAATTGAAGTAAGGACAGCTACACTCGACGAGCCGGACCATGGTTTGACCGACGAGGTGCTTGCTAATACAGATGTATTAATCTGGTGGGGACACTTAGCACATAACGAAGTAAGGGATGATATTGCGGACAAGGTTCGTAACCGTGTACTGGATGGAATGGGTCTTATTGTACTCCATTCTGGTCACGCTTCGAAGGTGTTCGAGCGTTTGCTCGGAACGCAGACTGGTGTGCTCAAGTGGCGGGATGATGGCGAGCGGGAGCGTGTGTGGGTTATCGAGCATGGACATCCTATTGCAAATGGACTTGGTGATTACTTCGAAATTCCGAAGGAAGAAATGTACGGCGAACGTTTTGAAATACCGACTCCAGATGAGCTGGTGTTTATCTCTTGGTTCGAAGGCGGCGAAGTATTCCGCAGTGGTTGCTGTTACCGCAGGGGTAAAGGGAAGCTGTTCTATTTTCGACCTGGTCACGAAACTTTCCCAGTTTATCATCAAGCAGAAGTTCTCAAAGTTATTAGCAACGCTGTATATTGGGCGGAGCCAACACCCGGTTCAGCAACTCGTGGCGGTCGTGTAGATCCTATAGAGCCAATTGGTAAATAAAATGAAAATAGTGTGCATATTGGCTAAAAGGACTAACGATCATGCCTACAGACAGACTGATCAATGACAACTTGAAATAGTGAAATTACGCCTCCTTAGTAGACTTATTTGGACTATCAAATGATTCAAATAGGAGGCCTTTTTACGTAGAAAATATTAGATTGGATTGCCCTCGCCCTCACTGATGAGATTAACTAATCAAACAATAAGACGAATAAAACCAAACAAAAGGACGAACTCGAAATACGTTCTTTTATTTTCAGAACAAAATAACGGCGAAAGGGCTACTTTAGCAAGTCGGGTGCGGAAGGGCTTAAAGATGTAGCGAAGGCAGCCATTTACACTTGAGCCGACAGAATCTTATTCCAAAGCGGATTTGGATGAATATATTGCAGCACTCGAACATATTTCCTACGAAGCTTATCATACGCCGCATATCGTCAAAGAAGCGCCTCATGCAAGTACTGTACATCGCATTGATGAGTCATCGCTAGATGATCCTGGGAAGTGGTGTACGAGCTGGCGTGTTTATTTAAGAAAATCAACACAACAATAATTCATTAATAGATGAACCAAGTTTGGCTTAGATTTTTTAAGCGCTGCTTGGTTTTTTGTTTGAATAAATGGTGTAAGACAAATGTTGGACATATTTGGGAATGCTACATAATGAAATATGAAAATTCGAATTGACTTGAGTAAATAGTGAATGTATACTTAATTACAAATAGTAAGTAACTTCACAAACATTGAGGTGAACATAAATGAGCAACAAGCTGCACCCGTCAACGAAGCTTGGAGAAGTGAAGTTGAAAGTTAGCGATCTGGAACGTTCCTTAACTTTTTATCAGGAAGTAGTAGGGTTTCGCATATTTAGGCAAGATGATCGAATTGCGAAATTGACAGCTGATGGTGAAACAGTACTGCTTGTGCTGGAGGAAGTTCCAAACGCGACTGTTGTGCCACGCAGATCAGCGAGCGGGCTGTATCATTTTGCTATTTTGGTGCCGACAAGAAAAGCGCTTGGTTTATCGTTAAGAAAGTTGCTTGATAGCGGCATTCATATCGGGCAAGCTGATCATCTTGTTAGTGAAGCATTATATATATCCGACCCTGATGGCAATGGCATCGAAATCTATCGTGACCGTCCAAGGGCAGAATGGGAATATGATTCGCAAGGTTATGTGAAGATGTCCTCTGATCCAATCGACTGGGATGGATTGCTGGAAGAGGCTAAAGACAGTCAGTGGCAAGGATTGCAGCCAGATACGACAATAGGACATGTTCACTTTCATGTAGGTGATCTTCATAAGGCGAAGCAATTTTATTGCGATGCATTAGGTTTTGATGTTGAGGCTGATCTTATGCGTCAAATGGGGGCAATATTTCTTGGTGCGGGCAGATATCATCATCATATCGGTTTGAACATTTGGGCAGGAGCGGGAGCACCGCCAGCACCTACCAATGGCACAGGAATTGACTACTTCACTATTGTTCTTCCAAATGATGAGGAGCTGGAGAAGACAGTTCAATCCGCTACTCAAGCAGGACTTGCAGTTGAACAGGGAGCGGGCTATTGGTTTGTAAAAGACCCGTCGCAAATTACAGTGAGACTAGTTGCACATTCGTAACGGGTGCAGCATCACAAGCATCGCCTTGAAGCGGGCGGTTTGAAATTTGAATGAATAGCGCAAGCTACACAATGAGCGTTTTATCGTCATGTCCTATTATTTAGGAGATGTCTGTCATATAAATAAACAATTAGTGGAGGGAATACAATGGGAAACAATAACTACTTTGAGGCAATAGAAGGCAGACGTTCGATTTATGCGATTAACAATGAGGCAGTTGTATCTGAGGAGCGTATTCAAGAGGTAATTAACCATGCGGTTAAACATACGCCTTCAGCTTTTAACTCGCAAAGCGCACGAGTTGTTGTTTTGTTCGGTGACCAACATAAGAAACTTTGGACGATCACTACGGATACGCTTAAAGCAATCGTTCCTGCTGAGCATTTCAGTTCTACTTTGGACAAAATGAATGCGTTTGGAGCAGGTTACGGCACCGTTCTTTTCTTTGAGGATCAGGCAGTTGTTGAAGGCTTACAGGAGCAATTCGCTTTGTATGCTGATAACTTCCCAATTTGGTCATCACATTCAACTGGTATGCTGCAACACGTCATTTGGACATCTCTGCACGTTGAGGGTCTAGGTGCTTCTCTGCAACATTACAACCCACTAATTGATGATTCAGTAAAAACAGAATGGAATCTTCCTGCAAGCTGGAAGCTAATTGCGCAAATGCCTTTTGGTAACATAGTTGCACCAGCTGGTGAGAAACAATTTAGTCCGCTTGAAGATCGTGTGAAATTTATAAAGTAATGAAATAAAGGTTTAAATACCGAAGCCCTGCGAGGCCCCTTAATTTCGATTACGGGAGTCCAGCAGGGCTTCTTTTTATGGGTTAAAATATTGCTTTACTACGCCTTTGCCGCCCCATACTTCAACTTCAGCATAAGCACCGTTAATGAACGTAATTTGCGGTGGAAGATGACCACAATCGATATCATAAATAATCGGAACTTGCAGTTCTTCGGTTAAATCTTGATAGATATCATCAATGGTGTAGTTTTCAACAAGATGGTTACCGTCACTTCTGCCGAATAAAATAGCTGAGCAATTGTTGAACCAACCTGCCAGCTTCATCTGTACCAAAGTTCTGCGTAAAGCAGTTGTATTTAAATCATTATTTTCAAAGTACCACAAGATAGGTTCATTTTGTATGATATCCCTCTGGAAAGCTTGCACATCTCCATACGGTGTTCCTACCAAATGTTTAATGCAATCAATACAGCCGCCAAGCAGTCGCCCACTTACCTTCACAAGGTTGTCGTCATTAGAAAGTGTCTTCCAATATGTAGATTCTGTAAGATGAAAAACATGTGGAGAATCATTTTCGAAATCCCATTCTTTCTGGAAGTTTTGTGATGAGTGCTGGAGAATGGACTGTCCTGCTTCTGTTGATAGAACGGTTATCCACATCGCTGTAGTTTCATCGGAATACTCTCCACGTAAATCAAAGAAGTTAGTACCGTGCGCAGTTGCAATACCAGTCTTCAATGTTACAGCGAGCAACAATACGCTTAAATCCGAATATCCCAAAATCCATTTCTCTTTAATCGTATCAAAGTCGATATGTTCAAGAATTTCAATAAGTAGTTCCCCGCCCCAAGGAGGGATAATGAGATTGACGTTGTCATCCGCAATCATGTTAGTTAACTCGGCTGCGCGCATACGCGCATGAGCTGACTTGGCTTTATTTTGCGTCCAAACTGTTTCCCCGCAAATGACATTGAAACCGTATTGCTCCACACGATAAATCGCTTGCTTCATAAGATCATGCAGATTCAAGTCTACTCCAGAAGAGGGGGCCGTAACACCAATCGTATCGCCCTTCTGCAACAATGGATATCGAATCATTCCTATCCCTCCGTTTATAAAAATGGGTCATACGTTTAACAGTACTACTTCAGATTAGTACTATTCGCTATTTCTTGCAATTGATATATTCATATCAACAAAAGCGATGATCCAATCCGCTAATCGGAAGAGGTGAAGGTTATGAAGAAGAACCGTGCACACAAGACAGCTTGCGATCGTTACATCTATGTACTTCTATCAGATACCGGTACATTATTTTCTAAACTTATAAAAGGCTTCACAGCCGCTCCATATAATCATGCATCGCTTGTGCTTGATGCAGATTTAAACGAAATATACAGCTTTGGACGTAGGAAAGCTCACAATCCGCTGAATGCAGGATTTGTGCGAGAAGATGTTTATGAGGGGACGTATCGTCATTTCCCCAATACAAGATGCGCATTGCTCCGTTATGAGGTAACGCGTGAGGAGAGGAGGGCTATTCAAGCGGCTATTGGGAGGTTTGATTGTGATAAGGAGCGCTATTCGTATAACCTAGTTGGTTTAATCGGCATATTGCTGAATCGTGATCTTAAAATAGAGAACTCTTATTTTTGCTCACAGTTTGTAGCGGAGGCACTTCGAGAGGGAGGCATCGAACTATGGGATCGATCTTCCGCCCTCGTTACGCCGAATGACTTTTTGCAAAATGATTCGTTTGAAACAATATATGAAGGTTGGCTCTTTGATTACCCTAGATTGGATTCGTCTCGCCTATGTTATGCGAATAGATACCAAACTCGTACGGAAGCTCTAAATGTTAATTGACCAGGCTCTATAGGCGTTGCTGCGCTGTCCGCCATCATCGCTCCTTTGAATAGGACGGGCTCTGCTCCATGGGAGAGTTCTCTTACTCCACAAGGAATGGCTGATAGGGCAACGCCAAGTGTATCTGCAATACTTTTTGCTTTCATAGCTGCACTCTGTACTGCTAGCTGTAGAGCTTGCTGCTCGGCTGCTTTCGCTTCAGATGATGCGAATGAAATGTTCGTAATGGAATTTGCCCCTTTGGCAACAGCCGCATCTATGACAGCGCCTGTTCCTTCAACATCGTTTAAATGAATTTGAAGTAAATGGGTAACCTTATAACCTCTAAATACTTGCCGTCCGGTCTCATAATCGTATTGTGGCTCAATATCATACGTAATCGTTTGTATTTGCTCGCGTGGAACGCCTAGTGCCGTCACAGCTTCGATTATTGCTGTAATAATGGCCCCGTTTTCACTTTGAATAGGCTGAACTACTTTTCCTTCCGTTATAGCCCCAAGCGTAATTAAAGTACGATCTGGAGCAACTGCGACTGTCCCCTCGCCAACGACTTCTATTTTCAAATCACATGTAGATTCACTTGAAGCCTCATGCTTCGTATGTGCAGAATATAACATATCCATCATTCTCCCTTCAGGTCTATCAATGACTTTCTTAAAGTATGGAGGAAAAAACATCATCATTCAACTTTGCTGAAATCAATTGTAGTCACTTGCTTGCCAGCTACGACTATGGTCTGATTCAAGCTAGGGCTACAGGTGAATGATAAGATCATTCTAACGCCCCTCACAGTTACACATGCTTTTTCGTACAATTTATGGTAATAGATGGTGCGAAGGAGTTGTAGATATAATGACAAGAGTAACGAATGGAGTAGATGGGAGAGATCGTGGAACGGCAAAAGATTTAGGTGCAGAAAAAGCAACATGGTTCCGCGGGGAAAAATGGCTAGTTATAGCGGGACTATTAGGATTCGTTTTTGCTATTGTCAGCGGCATAGCAGCCCTAGTGTACGGAACAGATGCCAAACCGGGATCGGGGCTATTGAGAGCTGCCTCATTTAATGCAGCACTCGCTATTTTTTTCTTATCGACAGCAGCAATTTTGCCCTTTTCGGGTATGGGGAAGAAGGGTAGAATCTTTTTCAGATGGTCATATATAGCGCTTGCTCCGTTTTCCTACTATACGGAAACGACTCAACATTGGCGCGGAGTTGATCCCAGATTTCCCGAGGATCCGTCAACTTATGATTCTGTTATTGGTTCCTTCTTTGGACTAACTGCTTTGTTGCTTGCCGCATATTATTTGGTTCTGGCAATTCAATTTCTCCTCCCTCGTGCATATCAGCAAAATCCAGAACTTGTCGTTAGCATTAGATATGCCATGATAGCGGTAATGTTTTCTTTTGCAGGCGGGTTTTTCATTACGTTCAATGAAGGAAGATTTATAGGAGCGGATGGGAATCTCATTTGGCTCCATGGTCTAGGATTTCATTCGATTCAAGTGTTACCGATTATCGCGTGGTTGACTCTTCAGTCCAATCTGAGCAAGCGATTCAAGCATAGCATGATCCATATTTCTGGAATTGCTTTTATAGGCGGTATAGCAGCCATAGGTTGGCAAACATTGCTGGGCAAATCACTAATGGAGTGGACGGTACTTCCACTTACCGCAATTGCTTGTTTCCTAGTTGTAACAGCGGCAGGTGTTCGACTATTACTGGATGTATGGCTCCAACGAAATACTAACAAGAGCAAGGTGGAGGAGAGACACCTTTAGAAAAAATAACTTACAGTATCTTAACTATTGTCCGAGTTCACTTTTCGCTATAATGGAACGAATAGTGAGTAAGACGTATTTGTACAATAGGAGCTGTAATAGATGAGTAGTAATCGGAGAAAACTGCTAGAAATTTTATGCGTTTCTACTAAGCTCGGATTAATTTCTTTCGGCGGGCCAGTTGCCCATCTAGGCTATTTCTATGAAGAATATGTTAAGCGGCGCAAGTGGCTGGATGAGCAAAGTTATGCCGACCTAGTGGCATTGAGTCACTTTCTTCCCGGTCCAGCAAGTAGTCAAGTAGGCATTGGTATAGGGATTATGAGGGGAGGCTTGTTTGGTGGCCTCCTTTCTTTTATTGGTTTCACACTTCCTTCAACTGTTGCTTTGATCGTGTTCGCATCGCTTCTGGAATTTGTGGATGTAGGTCAATCAGGTTGGCTGCATGGGCTCAAGTTAGTTGCTGTCGCAATTGTAGCTCAAGCGATCTGGGGAATGGGTCAGAAGTTGGCGCCAGATCGAGCCAGAGTAACCATTATGGTATTCGCCGCCGCAGTGGCATTGTTATGGCCGACGACGATTAGTCAGGTCATAATTATTTTACTGGCGGGATGTGCTGGCCTCTGGTGGTTTAGTCAGCAGGGGTTGTCTGCATCTAAAGCCGCTTCGACTGACCTAAATGCAACACAGACCTTACTTGGTGGTGCTAATAATGAACCCTCTAAGGGCAAAGTACCCGTAGACAGAGGGACTGCGGCAATATTTTTGATGTTTTTTGTTGGTTTATTTATTATTCTCCCAATTGTGAGAGAATGGGGAGCAACAAGCTTTCTTTTTTCTATGTTCGATAGCTTTTACCGAGCTGGTTCGTTAGTTTTTGGAGGCGGACATGTCGTATTGCCGCTACTTGAGCGTGAGGTTATTCCGCATGGATGGGTAAGTGAAGAGCAATTTATTGCAGGCTATGGGGCTACTCAAGCTATGCCAGGTCCATTGTTTACATTTGCTGCATACTTGGGGGCAATAGCAGGTGGGTGGAAAGGTGCTGTAATTGCACTGATTGCCATCTTTCTTCCGGCCTTCCTGTTAATTGCAGGAGCATTGCCATTTTGGAATGTATTTCGCAAGATGCCCCGAGTGCAGAGAGCATTGTTGGGTGTGAATGCGGCAATTGTAGGCATTTTAGTTGCTGCATTTTATAATCCTATTTGGACGAGCTCGATTTCATCATCACAAGACTTTGCGCTGGCTTTATTATTGTTCATGATGCTGGTCTTTTGGAAATTGCCGCCTTGGGTAGTTGTTTTGACAGGAGTTATTGCTGGGCAAATCATTAGCTGGTTATATTAATTAACATTAAGTTAGCAGCAAGAAGGATAGCATATGGGGTAAACAGCACTGACTAAAGGACTGCCATACTAGTAGTGAAAGCTGCTACATAGCAGTTCTTTAGTCATTTTTTCTGCAAAACCGACGAACTTTATCGGATCTGGAAGGTTCAGATAGATGTTCCTTCATCTGATGAAGCGTTGAATTAATGAATGATTAAGAGCCAGAAGTATAGCCCTATTAATGTAAGGAACAGGACTGGGAGCGTTAATACGACACCTACCTTGAAGTAGTAGCCCCATGTAATGCGTACACCCTTTTTGGATAAAACATGCAGCCAAAGAAGGGTTGCCAATGAGCCGATCGGAGTTAGCTTCGGACCTAAATCGGAGCCAATTACGTTGGCGTAGATGAGCGCTTCTTTGAGCACACCTTGAGCTGAGACCCCTTCGATTGCAAGAGCACCGATCATAACGGTTGGCAAATTGTTCATGAAAGAAGAGAGGATCGCAGCGATAAAGCCTGTACCCATCGTAGCCACGAACAAGCCTTGATCGACCGTCCACTGTAACAGATGTCCTAGTTGATCGGTTAAGCCTACATTTCGCAGACCATATACGACGACATACATGCCAATGGAAAAAATAACGATAGACCACGGTGCATGAACGATAATCTCGCGAGTTTGTACAGTTGCACTTTTACGAGCAGCAATAAGTAAAATAAGTGCTGCTACTCCAATGATGAGAGAGATCGGAATATCGATCACTTCACTAATCATATAAGCGATTAGAAGAGCAGCTAATACGAACCAAGCTAACTTGAATAACCGTCGATCTTTAATTGCCTCATGCGGTTGTTTAAGCTGTCCGAGGTCATAGCTGCGAGGTATGCTTTTGCGAAAGAATAGGTAAAGAACGAGCAGACTTGAGCCAATAGCAAACAAGTTAGGAATGGACATTCGGCTTGCGTACTGGGCAAATCCTATATGAAAGAAATCAGCAGACACAATATTGACTAGATTGCTAATGACGAACGGCAAAGATGCAGTATCGGATATAAAGCCGCTTGCCATGATGAATGGCAGTATCATTCGTTCATCGAAATGTAATGCTCTAACCATTGATAATACGATGGGTGTTAGTATTAATGCTGCACCATCATTGGCGAAGAAGGCAGATACTGCGGCTCCAAGCAGTACTACATAGATGAACATGCGTTTGCCGTCACCCCGTGCAACTCGTGCCATATGAAGTGCAGACCATTCAAAAAAGCCAATCTCATCCAATAATAATGAAATGATCATAATAGCAACTAGTGCCAGTGTGGCGTTCCAGACGATAGAGGTAACATCCCACACATCTTGTAAGCTAACCACTCCAAGCAGAAGAGCTAACAGTGATCCGCCAACTGCCGAATAGGCAATATTTAAACCTTTTGGCTGCCAAATAACGAATACAATCGTTATGATAAATAGTAAACAAGCAGTAATAAGTATCGAAAAAACCCCCTATTTCTCTATGGGATTTATTATATAAGGGAGTAAATTCGCTGTATAGACTCTATCCATGTATTTGTTTTGCCATAAAGCTAGAAGAAGCTTCTGCTCTGAGCTTACGTCTTTGGCGCTAAGGATTTAATATACTAACTAATTATTATCGGGACGTATATGGTGTAGTTAATAAACTCCAAAGATAATAATTCATTCTAAAGTAATTACTATTAAATACCATATTAGTTATGAAAGGCGGAAGTAGTGCGGAGAATGAAAAGTACCAGATAGACAAGAAAATAAAAAAAACATATTTGTAAGCGATTGCAGCTAGGAAGTGTTCATTTTTAGAGGGCAAAATGAGTTGATTTATTAAAGGAGAAAGAGGTACAATGGGTTGGTGATTAACAAAGTGGTACAAGATATAATTAATGTTAATGTCCTTGAATATGAATTGTCGATACATTTAGCGACATGATTAGACATTCACATGACGACAAATAGTTAGTTAAACTCTAAGGAGGATTTATAATATGGCATTAGTATCAATGAAAGACATGTTGAACAAAGCGTTAAAAGAAGGATATGCTGTTGGTCAATACAACATCAATAACTTGGAGTGGACGCAAGCTATTCTAGCTGCTGCTCAAGAAGAGCAATCCCCAGTTATCCTTGGTGTATCTGAAGGCGCTGCTCGTTACATGGGAGGCTTCACAGTTGTAACTGCAATCGTGAAATCTCTAATTGAAGAAATGAAAATTACAGTTCCTGTTGCGATTCACTTGGATCACGGTTCAAGCTTCGAGAAATGTAAGGCGGCGATCGACGCTGGTTTCACTTCTGTTATGATCGATGCTTCACACTCTCCATTTGAAGAAAATGTAAAAACAACACAAGAAGTTGTTGCATACGCTCATGAGCGCGGCGTTTCAGTTGAAGCTGAGCTTGGTACAGTTGGCGGACAAGAAGATGATATTATCGCTGAAGGCGTTATTTATGCAGATCCTAAAGAGTGCTTCGAGCTAGTACAACGTACTGGTATTGACTGCCTTGCTCCTGCACTAGGCTCCGTTCACGGTCCTTACAAAGGTGAACCAAACCTAGGCTTTAAAGAAATGGAAGAAATTTGCCAAACAATTAAATTGCCATTGGTATTGCATGGCGGCACAGGTATTCCTACTGAGCACATCAAAAAATCCATTTCGCTTGGAACAGCGAAAATTAACGTAAACACGGAAAACCAAATTGCATTCACGAAAATCGTTCGCGAAGTGTTGAGCGCAGATTCCGAAGCTTACGATCCGCGTAAATTCCTTATGCCAGGTCGTGAAGGAATCAAACAAACCGTTATGGCTAAAATGCGCGAGTTCGGTTCTTCCAACAAAGCATAAGATCATTTTAAAATATATCATCAAGAGCTATCCTTCCATCACCATTGGTGAGAGAAGGGTAGCTTTTTTTTATTTAAAATATAGCAATATATAAATTCTTTATCTGACTAAGTGGCTTATATTTCTCTGCGAAACGAAAGTTGAGCTTCCAAATGACGACATTGGCCGTTTACGCTTGCACGAATAAAAAAAGGATTGTAATGTGAGATGAGGAATATGATGTAAAAACCGATAGTCAGAGAATGGAGAATAGCCTATTTTACTTCCTCAATATGAGCAATATAAAAGGATTTTCTCGCAGGTGCCAAAGCCCTTTGCATATGTAAATCTTGATTTATTGGATGCGAATAGTAGCGCCATAGCAACTGCGGCGGGTAACAAAAGGATACGCATCGCAAGCAAATCTATACGGTCTGTGGAAGTTCTTCGCCGAATTATTGGGTCACACGAGGTATATCAAGGCGTCATGTGTTATACGGCAAGAGAGGCTGCCTTTTTACTTAAGCATGGGTTCGACGACTTGTTAATAGGGTATCCCGTTTGGGATAAGAGTGAAATTTCGAATCTCTTACAGGCAGCGGCGGCTAATGGTCGGATTATTGTTTTTATGATTGATTCTATTCAGCATGTGGAGCATATTGAACAGCTTGCGGCAGCCATAGGCATTGAAGCATTTGTCTGTCTCGATATTGATATGTCCGCAAGCTATCCTGGATTGCATTTTGGCGTACGTAGATCACCGATAACCGCATGGGCGCAGGCGAAGCCGATCGTTGAACGGATTATCCAATCGAAATGGATAAGGTTAGATGGGATAATGGGCTATGAGGCTCAAATAGCAGGGGTAGCAGACGATACCAAAGGGCAATTTTTAAAAAATGCCATCATTCGTCAATTGAAGCGGAAATCAATTCGGGAAGTAGCCATGAGGCGTGAGGAAGTGCTCGAAGGGATTAAGGAATTAGGCGTACAATTGCGATTTGTAAACGCTGGAGGCACAGGAAGTATGGATAGTTCCAGATTGGAACGGGGTGTTACGGAGATAACGATAGGTTCCGGCTTTTATTCTCCAACCCTGTTTGATCATTATGAGGGCTTTCGCTATTTACCTGCTGCTGGATATGCGGTGGAGATCGTTCGGAAACCTAGGTCGGATATGGTCACCTGCTTGGGTGGGGGCTACATGGCTTCAGGAGCTGTTGGAGCGGATAAAGCACCTCAGCCATATTTGCCTGAAGGTTTAACATTGCTCTCATTAGAAGGAGCAGGAGAGGTGCAGACACCGCTTCGATGTCCGAGTGGTGTGGCGCTCGCATTAGGGGACCCGATATTTTTCCGCCATGCGAAGGCTGGGGAATTATGCGAACGCTTTCCTAAGCTGTATGCAATTTCTGGAGAAACGATTGTTGCTGAATACCTAACTTACCGGGGAGAAGGGGAATGCTTCCTATGAGCAAAAATGTGAAGGGCTGGTCGAATTGGTCGGGATCGGTCACCGCTACTCCTGAGTTTATTCGCTATCCGAAGACGATCGATGAGGTAGTAGAAATTGTACGTAACGAGTGTATGTTAGAGGGTAGATATTTGCGAGTGGTTGGGTCAGCACATTCATTCACAGCAGTAGCAGCTTCAGATCATGTGCTTATATCTTTGGACGAAATGCAGGGAATCGTTAGTGTAGACGCCGCTCAGCAGACGGCTGTCGTCTGGGCAGGGACGAAATTAAAACTGTTGGGGGAGCTGCTTCATGAGGAAGGACTCGCCCAAGAAAACCTTGGGGATATTGATGTTCAGTCCATAGCGGGTGCAATTAGTACAGGCACTCATGGGTCGGGAGTAAGCTTAGGTAGCTTGGCTACGCAAGTGATTGGAATAACTGTGGTCAATGGCTTAGGAGAAGTGATGGAGTGTACATTGGAATCAAATCCTGAGTTGTTTAAAGCATTGCAGGTTTCGCTCGGTACTCTAGGTATCATTGTTCAGGTAAAGCTTCGTTTAAGAAACCGTTATATACTTTCCTATGAGAGTAAACGTATGGCGCTCACAGATTGTTTGACGCAATTGCCAGACCTTATAGCAGATAATCGGCATTTTGAGTTTTTTTGGTTTCCGTATGCGGAAACTTGCCAGGTCAAGCTGATGAATGAAGCGAATGATCCTACGCCTTCCAATAAAGTTGTTGAATATGTGAATGAAAAGCTGATTGAAAACACGTTATTTGGTCTATTATCGGGATTATGCAAAATAATGCCGTCAGCGAGTGCAGCTGTAAGTAGGCTAAGCGCATCCAATGTTCCCGTTATGACGAAAGCGAATTATAGCCATCGCATATTTGCGGCACAAAGAAGCGTTCGTTTTAATGAAATGGAGTATAGTGTACCGAAAGAAGCAATGACGTCTGTAATCCGTGAAATGCGAGAGGCAATGGAGCGTGAGCGGTTCCATGTTCATTTCCCGATAGAGTGTCGATATGTGGCCGCAGATGATATTTGGCTTAGTCCAGCGAGTGGCCGCGATTGTGCATATATTGCCGTTCATATGTATAAAGGAATGCCTTACAAGCGTTATTTTGAAGCAATGGAACATATATTTCTTCGTTATGAGGGCAGACCCCATTGGGGAAAAATGCATACGCTCAAAGCAGTCCATCTACAGGATTGTTACCCGAAGTGGCAGAGCTTCGCAGAAATGAGAAAGCAGATGGACCCTAACGATTTATTTATAAGTCCTTATTTACGAGAGTTATTAATTGATTAACGCACTCGTCTTTATATATGGGTTACCGCTAATTATTGTTATCAAGCAGTGGACAGGCTTGCGCATATCACACCTTGTCGAATAATTGGAAATTAAGGTGGAAGCACAATTATTTAATGGTATATAATAGATTAGTATGACTTATATGAAGAGGGGCAAAAAGAAGCGATCATGAACGATATTACAAACAAACAATCTTCCAGTACTAAACCGACCAAAAAGCCGTACTCTGCTATCAAAAAGAAGAGATACGGACTAATTGGCTTGGCTTCTGCTTTAGTGTTTTTTATCGCAGCGCAGGTTGCAGTTACCTTCTATGTCAATCTTGACACTGTTTATAAGCACCGCCTTAATTACAATATGTTTCTGGAAGACAAAAGCTCAATCGAAGTTGTTGTCGAGGAAATGGCTAACAAAATTAAGCGGGAAAAGCTGACTGATTATGCTATCCTGATCGGAAACTCTGTAGCATGGGGGACAAATGAGAGTTCCGAACATTCTTTGGGCAGATATTTATCAGATCTAGCTACTACATCAGAAACGGACAAGCTGCAAGCTGTCTTCAACTTATCGGCCCCATCGATGATGGCAGGCGATGCTTATACTTTGCTGCTTATGCTTGAAGAGCACGGAGTAAAAACCGATAACGTTATGATCGGCTTATCCTATTCTGCTTTTGTTGAGCCAAAGCCAGGACCAAGGCAAGTATTCTGGTTAGGGGATTATTTGCGGAAGCTAGATCCTAAAGTGTTTTCGGATGTTCTTCCACACCTTGAGCAGAATCAGTTTAAATACGAAACAGGATTTAAATATTTCGAGGAACAAGCGATTGAAAATGTATTCCACAGATTGCCTGTCGTGAAATATAAAGAAGTCATCCCAGAGTATTGGAAACAGAAAGCAGAGGGAACCGATTTGCTTGGTGATCCGAGAGCATGGAATGAAAAGACATTTTCAGAAAAGTGGCTAGCAGATCCACAATATTTAAGTTTCTTTAATCCAGAGCCCTTCGACATGAGCGAAAGCAATTGGGGCGTTTACTTTATGAATCGTATTGCAGAACATCAGGAAGGCAAGCGATTATTCGTATTTGTATCTGGAGGCAACGGCGAGTTGTCTAAGAAAGAAGTGACAAACCCAGGTTATGTCGACAATTTGTCGAAGATTGAGAATTACTTCACTAGCAAAAGTGTACCGTACTTGATGATGCAGGACCAAATTGATCCAAATTTATTTACCGATCATGTTCATTTAACGAAAGAAGGCAATGAGCTTCTCGCCCGTTTCGTATGGGATCGTTGGACGGGTAAGGAGGCGTAATCATGTTATTTAACTCACCGACATTTCTATTGTTTCTCGTCGCCGTATTCGCGCTTTATTATGCGTTCCCGCGCGGACGTATGCTCGTTCTCGCCTTAGCAAATGCAGCATTTTATGCCTATGCAGGTGTTGGATATTTCTTGTTGTTTGGTTGTATAGTTGCATCCGTTTATGTCATTTCTAAGTTTTTGGGTGGCAAAAGAGGGAAGCTGGCGCTTGGAGCAGGTTTATTCGTTGTACTCGGTAATCTTATTTTCTTCAAATATTCCATGTTCCTGCTCGAAAATGTGGAGCGAGCGTTAGGTATTACATTGTCGCTGCAAGGAACAGCGTTTGATGATCGTATGATTGCTTTGCCTATCGGTATATCTTTTTACTCCTTCCAGCTAGTTGCTTATTTAGTAGACGTGTACCGCGGCAAACTTAAGCCTAGCCAATCCCTGTTTGAATTTTGGGTGTTTATCGCATTGTTTGCCCATTCCGCAGCAGGTCCGATTCTTCGTGGTAATGACTTTCTACCACAGCTTCGGAACATTAAATCGATCATTATGCGGACACCGCGTGTAAAACTTGGACTTGCATTCCTTTTACTTGGGTTATTTAAAAAGGTTGTCATTGTAGAGAAAATTGCACCATATGTGAATGAATACTTCGATAAGGCGCAGACATTAAGCGGCGTAGAGTCTTGGATCGCATCCTATTTATTCGCCTTTCAAATCTACTTCGACTTCTCGGCTTACAGTGAGATGGCAGTTGGTATCGGCTTCCTGCTCGGACTTCGCTTGGATCTGAACTTTAAGACACCTTACTTGAGTTCCAATGCAAATGAGTTCTGGAGAAGATGGCATATTACGTTGTCCCAATGGATTCGCGACTATGTGTTCATCCCGCTTGGTGGATCACGTGTTGCCAACTGGAGAATATACGTTAACTTGATCGCTGCAATGACGATTTCTGGTATATGGCATGGAGCCGCGTGGACGTTCATCATATGGGGACTATATCACGGTATCCTGTCAGCAGCGCATCGTATGTACGCTAAAGGTATGAAATCACTGGGCTGGACAAAGCTGCTTCATTCACGTCTTTATAAAGTGTTCGCGATTGCAGTGTTTTTCCATTTAACCGTTATCGGATGGGTATTCTTTAGAGCAAATAGCTGGTCTGATGCAATCTATATGCTCAAAAAGATGACAATGATGGATGGCATTCAATTTACGAAGGAACATCTTTTGCTTCTAGCACTTGTTGCCGGTCTTTATTTACTTCATATCATAGAGTACGTAATCGTTAAAAACTTCAAACGGTGGTCACTTGCGTGGGAGTTTTCCATTCCCGCCATTATAAGAGGAGCAATTTACGCTATTGTTGCTATCGTATTGCTTATGCTTCTTATGAATGGAGAGTCTAGCAGCTTTATTTACTTCCAATTCTAAATAGGTCTCTATAAAAGTGAAGGAAGACTGATTGCACGTATGAGATACGTTGCGACAGTCTTCTTTTTATGTGATGTGTTACGTATATATCCAGCATTTAAAGAAACAATAAGTGTGTGAGACCACTTTATAGGAAAGGAGCACAGCCGATGGACTTTACACTTGGCGCGGACGAAGTTGTTCGTCGCATTAAGCATCTGCAAACGAGTGGAAGCTCGATCAGTAAAAAGCAAGTGAAGCAGAACGATCCAGAGTTAATGCGGAATGCGCTTTTTTATTTTCCTAGCTGGGAGCATGCATTAAAAAATGCAGATCAGCATTAAGTAGTTTCGATACATAAAGGAATAAATGACTGTAGTTAACCATGTGCGGCGATGCTATTATAAAGCGCTGTACATGGTTTTTTTCGATAATAGCCCTTTAAGGGATTATCTTGCCGAGTGTTAATTCGAAGAAACAGCTTTTCAAGTAGTGGAACTGAGCAATCCATAAGAAATTTCTTTTCACGATAACTGTTACAATGAAAGCAAGCATATCAAATCATTAATTGGAAGGATGATGAAACGTGGCAACGCTTATGCCTTTTTTATTTTCGGAGGATTCCAGAGCTCAAGCAAATTTCTACATGGAAGCGCTCGGAGGGCAGATTAACTCCATACAGACTCATGCTGAATCCCCAATGTCCAATGATGCAATTAAGGATAAAATTATGCATATGTGCTTTACCGCGGGAGGAGTAAGTTTCTTCATGGCTGATTCTTTAGAGCCACTTACGCGTGGGAATGGTATCAGTCTTAATCTAGAGTTCAAATCTGGAACTGAAGGAAGAAAAGCTTTCGATAATCTTGCTGAAGGCGGAACAGTAAGGCACCCGCTTGAACCAGTATTCTGGGGTGGTTTGTATGGGGATCTGGAAGATAAATACGGCGTCATGTGGATGATTAGTTGCGGGGCTGATACAGACTAAGGTACTTTACTTTTATAGTAAACTTTTACCTATCTAGATGCATGTGTATGTGATAATTTATAGTTACTATGTTTGGACCAAGAGAGGTTTGATACAAAATGACTATGAATATTGCAGAAATGCCATTAACGATAGCATCAGTTACCAAAAGTTTGCATGAAATAGGTGTGGTGGAGGGAATGACGCTTATTGTTCATTCTTCAATGAAGTCGATGAATCGATGGATTGTAGGAGGAGAATCTGCTATTGTATTGGCACTTGAGCAAGCTTTAGGGAATGATGGCACATTAGTAATGCCAACGCATACTCCGAATTTAACAGATCCATCTGGTTGGTGCAAACCACCCGTACCTGAACCATGGTGGAGCATAATTAAGACGGAGATGCCGCCTTTTGAGGTGGATTTAACACCATCAACCTCTATGGGAGCTATTGTGGAATGTTTCCGTAAGCAGAACGGTACACTTCGCAGCTCGCATCCACAGACATCTTTTGCAGCTCGTGGCAAACAAGCTAGCTTCATTACGGAGGAGCATTCCCTTCATTATGGAATAGGAGAGCAGTCTCCAATTGCACGTATTTACGACAAGGATGGTTGGGTGTTGCTGTTAGGTGTTGGATATAGCAATAATACCTCCCTTCATTTGTCGGAGCTTAGGGCAGATTATGCTTCAAAGGTGCACATGAAACAAGGAGCTCCTTGTGTTGTCGATGGCAAAAGAGAGTGGATTACGTTCGATGATTTGGATTTTGATTCAGATGATTTTGAAGCAATAGGCGAAGCGTTTGAACGCGAGACTAACGCAGTCAAGATAGGTAAGATTGGCGACGCAACTGTTCGGCTTATGCGTCAAAGAGATGTAGTGGATTTTGGAGTAAAGTGGATGGAAACTAACCGAAAATAGATCGTGTATAGAGAGAAAAGAAGACCCAAACGAAGGAAAGACCCAAGTTAAAGGACTAATTAGCCCCTGTACTTGGGTCTTCCATTTGCCTGCAAAAAAGTTAAGATGATGCCTTTACTTCTTTCCCTGTTTGCGTAGGAGTAACGGTATTGTTTGTACCCATTTTACTGCTGCCGTTAAAAATGCCACCCGATTCGATAATAAGTGATTGTGCGATTATGTTGCCATTCAATGTGCCCGTAGAGCATATCGTCAGCTTGCCTTTTACTTCTGCATGTCCGTTCAGTTTTCCCGCTAGTACTAGATCACGCGAAGAAACATTGGAGGTTACGCTGCCATTTTCACCAATGATGATATCTCCATCTGATATGATGTCTCCAATGATGGTTCCTTCAATACGAATGCTGGCTTCTGATTTGATATTCCCCTCAAATATTGTGCCTTCACCGATTAATGTATCCGTTGAATCGGGATTAATTTTGCCGCCGCTCTTACTTTTGAACATCGTTATTATCCTCTCTATCTTCTTTTATGTATGGTCGTGGATCAACCTGTGTACCATTAACGATTACTTCATAGTGCAGATGAGGCCCTGTACTTCTACCTGTGTTGCCTAATTCTCCAATGAGATCGCCTTTTGACACTTTATCTCCGACCTGAACTAACCTCTCATTAAGATGGAGATAGCGGGTTTCTATGCCACGGCCATGATCGATAATAATATTGTTTCCTTGCGGGTAATTATTTTCAGATAATGTGATGACACCATCAGCTGTCGCATAAATAGGGTCACCTCGATCACCTCCAAGGTCAAGACCAGTGTGCAACGAGCTCCTTCTAGAGAATGGATCTCGCCTGATGCCGAATGTGGATGTGATTTTCCGGGAATCTGCAGGCCAAATGGTTGGTGTTATATCTAAAATATGTTGATAATTTTTAATAGCTTCGATCGTTGCTTCTAAGCTGGGCCTCATTTTGTCCATTTCGAGTGATAAATTGGAGAGGTTTTGCGAAGTAAGCTCTACTGTGGAACCTGATCTATTGGTAGGTACAATAATTTCCTCACCGCCTGTACCGCCTTCAGCTTTCTCGATACTTGATGAAATTCGAACAGAAGATTTCTCGATACCTGCGATCTCTTTCAATTGAAGTTCGAGTTCTGAAATATTCGACAATTTAGTTTCTACTTGCTGGGCTTGCTCTGAGATAACGAGTAGATTCGTTTCTAACATCGATATTTGCTCATTTCGCTGCAGAAGTTGTTGCTTATAGTTTGCATCTGCCGTTTCCATTTGTGTCTTCAGTTTATTGAAATGAGATACCTTCCCCGTAAACAAAAGAGTGAAGAGGATCGAACAGACGACGAGTATTAAAATAATGACAGGAATTAGAATGAAGGTGAGTCCAGAAATGCGATAACGTTGGACAGTTTGATTCGCATCCGGAATAACGACGAATGTAAATCGTTTGGACATCCATTTCATATGTATCCTCCTAGAAATAATAAACGACATTTTCCCACCAGTTATTCGACATCCCCCGCCAAAATACCTTTATTTCGAGTAAATGTGAAATTCTCACAGGTTTAAAGTGCGTAGATGTAGGTTTATGTTCCAGCGAAAGAATTGGATTTACCTGTAGTCAGCAAAATGATAATCTATTGAAATGGAGTACATTTGACTATGAATATATGGCTTGAATGGAGGAGTTAACTGGATGATTAAATGGGATGGTCACACACATACTCGCTTTTGTTATCACGGGAATGATGCTATTCAAGAATTGTATTTGGACCGTGCAATTGAACTTGGTTTCGAACGCTACACAATAAGTGAACATCCACCGCTGCCTCAGGGTTGGATAGAAGATAAAAAGCTTTGGGACGAACTTGCGATGCCCGAAGAAGAGCTACCTGACTATATGGCGTATGTTAAGGAGATGAAGCGTCGTTACGAAGGGAAGATTGATGTTGCTGTAGGTCTCGAATTGGATTATTTGCCAGGTCAGTTGGACTATACAGAGCGAATTGTTGAGAAGTGGCATAAGGATTTGGAGGATGTTGTTTATTCGGTTCACTATTTACCGGGTATTGGCGGTACTCGCTGTATGGACTACAAAGCGGATGATTTCAAAACAAATATATTAGCTCATTACGGGACGATGGACAACGTCGTCAATGAATACTATGACCATGTTGAAGCAGCGATTGAATGGGCATCACAATTGCCTATGCGAAAGCGGATCGGACATATCAACCTGATCGAAAAGTTTCATCTAGAATTGCCGCCTATCGATGAAGCATTAATAAAGCGGAGATTGGAACGTATTTTGCCGCTGCTTGTTAAGTCGAATGTTGGAATAGATGTCAACACGGCTGGATTTCGCGTAGCAACATGCGGAAAGCCTTATGTACCAGAATGGTTTCTAGCTGAATGCAGAAAACTGGATATCCCTTGTGTTTATGGCTCGGATTCGCATAAGCCAGAGCAGGTTGGTTTCGGTTGGGAATGGTATGCAGAGCAAATGAGTCTCCCTAAATTATAGTAGCAGCTAACCATATAGATATATTTGCAATTAGAAGGATGGAGGTTGGAGAGAGTGGAGCAGCAAGTCAATCAAGAGAGATTAATGATAGAGTCGGTTCCATCTAATAACCTTGATCTGGCAATGTTAATAGAAAGATTGGATCATTACTTGCTTGAATTATATGTCCCTGAAGATATTAACGGGGTAGACTTCAATGATCCGAAGACGAAAGATATGATCTTTGTAGTTGCTTACTGGGATGGAGTTCCTGTTGGTTGTGGCGGAATTCGGCAACTTGATGCGAATACGGCGGAATTAAAAAGGTTTTTTGTCGAGTCTGCCATTAGACGTCAGGGCATTGCCGGGAAAGTATTAAAGTACTTGGAGCAATGTGCCGTTAAGCTTGGTTGTACGGTCATGAAACTTGAGACTGGTGCTCCTCAAGTAGAATCTGTTGCTTTTTATAAGAAGCAGGGCTTCTATGAGATTGAGCCATTTGGCGAATATGAAGAAAGCGAAGCGAGTTTATGTATGGAGAAACGAATTGAGGCGTTCCCGCAGTAGCATTGATAGATGTAGGGCTAATGAAATGAGATAGGAAGGTCAATATTGCAGATGCTGTTACATTAACGTAATGGACAAAAGTGTGACCTTCCTAATCTCAATTTGGTTTAACAGTTTACTGCTGACCGGCATTTCGTTCGAATGCGACAATCCATTCGCCTTTTGTTGCAGCATAGCCCGTGTCACCTTCAATGACTAATCCGAACAGATTTTTTACATCGAGAAATTCTCGTCGTGAGCCGTCATCGAATTCTAATGTAATGTAATAATAGGTACGGGATGAGCTCGATACATTGTTCATATTATTGTTATTATTGACGTGTCTAACATCCATACGTTTCGATATAATCCGTGCGTAATGATTTTCTTGCGGGGAGCTGGAATTGCGGAAGTGTTGCACAACTCTGTACACGATCGTCCCGGCAATAAACAAAAATATCAAAATAAATATAAATGGAAATATCGTGGTCATAAAATCAAATCCATTGCCGAATGAACTGGTGGGTCCCATTAACAAATCCTCCTTTTAATTAGCGAAACCATAAATCACGGAAACGCACCCAGCCCAGAGACTCAAGTGAAATACCTTGAACGGAGGGGTGGAAAGCAGTCTTAAGATGTTTACGATACAGAAATAACAAACTATGCCTCTTCACTAGCTCTTGCTCGATTTTAATAAACAGCTTAACTCGATTTCCAGCTTCCTTTTCTGATAAAATGCGATCTAATGCATCTTCCAGCTCGTGACTCAGTGTTGTAGGCATATGCTGTTGTATGCTCTTATACAGGTCAATGAGTCGCAATTCTCTGTGCTCGTCAAGCATGACAGCGAATAGGAGCAAATCGCTAGACATACGAGCATTTCCTTTAAACTGCTCGGCAGCAATCAAATGAATGTCTAAGATGATATCCTGTTCTTGAAGTAATTGCTTGAGAATAGCAGCATCATTCGCATATTGTGGAATCGTAGTTAGCGTCAAAACAAGCTTTTTACCCCTATCATTTGAATCAGTATCCTCCTCGTTAATTGCCGCGAATTGATCCTCATCATCTATACACTCATCCGTATCACCACTTTTGTCATGGAGCCAGAAGCTGGATGCAGACTCAATAACGTCACCTGAGAGCATTCGTAGCAGCTTGGGCCGGTTAAGTGCACGATCTAGAGTGGCACGAATCTCGGGGCTCGTGAGCGGTCCTTCCTTCAATTCATTCACCGTCAAAAATTTGCATGTCGTTCCTGATTGTCTTACTTGTTGCCACTCGCTTCCAGCCATATCAGATATACGAACGTTGTGCATGACCTGAAACTTTTGGAGTTCGACAGTTGGTTCATCCTCCTGCTCGTTAGCGATGGGCATCGTCCATATTTCTACACGATCGAGGAAAGCTCTACCTTGGAAATAGGAAGGGAAAGCCTCGAGTGTCCATATCCCTTGTTCATTGGAAAGAAGACGAAAAGGTCCTGTTCCGATAGGAGATTTGCCAGCTTCACCGAATCGTTCTCCTTCCGCTAAGCAAATATCTTGTGGCACGATGGAGGCGCGATTAGTAGTCAGGAAGGAGAGGAACACTTCATTACGCTCCTTCAACCTAATGCTAATGGTCGTGTCATCTGGTGTTATCATGGATTCGATCCCATTGTATACCCCGCTGTACAATCCATTGGGTGCAAGTTTACGCAGTCGCTGTAGGGAAAACATAACATCAGAAGCTAACATTTCTCTTCCATGATGGAAAAGGACACCTTTTCGCAGATAAAAGGTCCACTCCGTCCTATCCTCATTAACTTCCCAAGCATGAGCAAGATGGGGAAGGATAGATTCCCCCTTATCATCCATTCGAACTAAACTATCAAATAATTGATTTACGAAATGTGATTCACCGAAATAATGAATTCGAGCAGGATCAAGACTATTGATCATGCCTGGAAGGGGGAAGCGAAGTGTGTCCATTCGCCGGTTGCCCTCCACTTCTGTACGGAATCCAAACTGTCCCGTGAGCCATTCTTGAAACTGTTCTTGCAGCGTATGTCCTGCCTGCTGCTGCTGAATCATTGTTAATGCAGTTTGCAGATCACCTCTTAGAACAAGTTCCTTCGCTTCATCCAAAAGAAGCTTCTCCATTGAAGCGATAAAAGTGAGTGAAGAACGATTTCCTCTTCCCCGTCTAGGTGACCAAACAATCCAGCCTTCTTGAACCATTCGTTTCAACAAGAGTACCATATTGCGATGGGTACATTGGAGCGTTTCAGCCAGCTCTGCTGTTGTAATTTCCAGTCCTTCTCCATCTACGGCCTGTGGGTAGGATCGTCGCAACATAAAATAATGCCGCCTTATTTTCATATCGGTTCCTTTCATAATCAAAAATATGAAATTCCAAAAATGTAACTTACACTTTTTGTTCTTATTTTATAGGTTACAATAAAAGTAGAAAAAAACAAAGGAGTGTTCAGCTATGAGAGATCCAGCGCCTTGGCAGAAGAGATATGTGACAATGTGGTTAATGGCCTTATTTCTAGGACTGATCGGCCAATATTTATTTGTCGCTAGACCAGCTGGCGTATCGATGATGCTGTTCGCACTGGGGTTCTATACATTATTTTTTTATTCGATCAAAGGAAGAATCGGTGGTTTTGACAAGTGGAGAGGACAATCGAAATTAGGTTGGCTGCTGCTCATACCAATTGCTCTTCTTTCTTTGAGTTATGCTCTATTTGCGAATGAAGTGTTCCGGGCACTTAATTGGATTGCTTTGCCGATTCTAGTCGTCACACAAACGATGCTGCTAACAAGAGGAGCATCGCAACCATGGAACCGTATCGTGTTTTATTTCGAGTTATTAAAACAATGGTTAATTACACCTTTTGTCCATTTGTCGATACCGTTTGGTATAACAGCAGATTGGGTACGTTCAGAAGAGGGGACTGCTAAACCTAATTCAAATGCAAGAAAGATTGGATTTGGCCTAATTCTTGCAGCACCACTGCTCATTATCGTTCTTACACTGCTTGCGTCTGCTGATGGCATATTCATGTCCTGGCTTAATGTGATCCCGACTGGGTTAAACGGTGAAGTTTTTGGAACTGCTGTTATGCGTGTATTAGCAGGTGCCTTTATAGCGCTTTATACCTTTTGTTATATTTGGGGTCTTCTCTTTCGGAAACCGAAGCAACCAGATGCCATCGGTTTTCAAAATGATCCAGTATGGCATGTAAAAACCGGGAAACCATCCGAACCTGCAGCTTTAGATCCGATTACAGCGATAACTGTGCTAATATGTGTCAATATTGTTTATATGGTGTTTGCTGCAATTCAATTTACTTATTTGTTTGGCGCTGCTGAAGGGTTATTGCCTGACGGGACGGCATATGCAGAATATGCTCGCAGAGGATTCGCTGAACTTGTACTAATTGCGATATTAAATATTGCAATATTGCTTGTTGGCTTACATTTTATTAAATCCGGTGGTGTTTGGCTGCAACGTATTCGCAAAGTACTGCTTAGCCTTCTTATGGGTTGTACCCTCGTGATGCTGATTTCGGCCTATAGCCGATTGTCGCTTTATGAGGAAGCATACGGCTACACAACTCTTCGCCTGCTCGTACATGGATTTATGATTTTTCTAGCCGTGCTTATGATCGTCTCCCTTGGGCGTATCTGGTATGGCAGGTTCTCTCTAGCGAAAGTTTATATTGTTTTGGCGATTATAGCGTACGTTATCATGAACTATGCCAACCTCGATGTTCGAATAGCAACGAACAATATTGAGCGATACGAACGAACAGGTGTAATCGATGTTTCTTACTTAGGTATGTTATCTGCCGATGCTGGTCCAACATTAATAAAGTTTTATAAAGAGAATCCTGAGTTAACGGAGTTAGAAGAAGTTATAAAGCAATTGCGTCTTGAAGCGCGTGAAAGGAATCATTGGCAATCTTGGAGCTTGGCGAAGGAGCGTATGAAGGAATAGAAATTAGTTAAAGGATGAAAGAGGTCAGGCAATATGAGTCGAACAAAACGTTGGTTTTTTATATACATTCCGTCTTTTATCGTTGTCGTATTTTTATTTCTCCATTTCGAAAATAATGCTATCGGCGTTACGAACTTCAAAATAAGCACAAACAAACTGCCGAGTGGTGCAGAAAGTTTTAAAATTGTTCAGCTTTCGGATCTTCAAAGTAAACAATTCGGAAAGAACCAGAAGCCGTTGCTTGAAAAGGTCGATCGGCTAGATCCTGATATTATCGTAGTGACGGGTGACTTGGTAGATGGCAATCATTACGATGAAGAAGCTAGCTTATCGATGATGTTAGGTGTAGCAGAAATTGCACCTGTTTATTTCATCGTTGGCAATCATGAATTTGCCGTTCCAAGCTACCCTATGCTTGAGAAGAAACTTATTGATGCGGGAGTTATCGTTCTTCGAAATGCACATGAGGTAATCCCGTTAGGCGATGGAGTCATTCGATTAATCGGGGTTGATGATCCAATGTTCAATCAGGAGAAAGATGGAGATGTGGATAAGATAGAAGCACATTTGGATGAGGCAATTGAGGGATTGGGTCATCCTGAGGCGTATACGGTGCTATTGTCGCATAGACCGGAACTGTTTGATGTTTATGCACAATACAACATGGATCTGAGTTTAACGGGACATGCACATGGCGGGCAAATTAGAATTCCGTTTGTGGGTGGAATGTTTGCACCTGGCCAAGGCTGGTGGCCTAAATATTTTGAAGGGATTCACGAAAGTGGACAATCTTCAATGATCGTTAGCCGAGGCCTTGGTAATAGTTCATTCTCTCAACGACTATTTAATCGTCCAGAAATTGTTGTTGTAGAATTGAAACGCCCATAAAAAAAGGCTATCGATTATGTTGGAAAAGCCAACTCGTTCACTCACTCCGCAACATATGCTATTACTATTAGACTTACTATTTTATTATAGGAAGCAGATGGTGATATGCCCTACTGTTGCGGAGGGGTGCGAATTGATAGAAATGAAGGTACTATCATTGTAGGAAACATATGGGAATTTAGATCAAATAGCAATTCGATTACTGGAGCAGCGGCTGCTGCGGGGGAACGAACTGTTACTGAGGAAGAAGCGGTAAAGAGAAGGCAGGAAGAGCGTAGACGTGCGAAGCGGGAGCGTAACCGCAAGTGCCGTCGTCGGTGTGAGCGGAAATGTATACGCCGTTGTAGACGCCTATGCGAGCATAAGGGCAAGCATAGAAAGTGTCGGTGCCGTTGTAAATGTTAGACAAAAAAAGTGACCCACTGCAACGGGCAGCGGGTCTAAAGGTTTATATTTATAAAAAGGGGGTCGAGTTCTATTATATCCCCTTTCCATTAAGAGCTGATGAAAGTTATATTTCAATTGCATTACAAATGGTGGATTCATTACACCAATAGGACCTATTTTATGTAAATGAGTCCTGCTGGTTACTTCTCATTAATATTTATTTTGCAGCGAATGATCACGAAGAACCTTCCATTGCATAAGCAGGGAGTCAAGCTCAACAATAACCTCTTCAATTTCATGAGGAAATAACATTTGCCCACCATTAGCCCCTATTGAAGTTAAACGCGAGATAGCCCCAGTAACCTCTAATTGTTTAGGTAGACCAGACTTCATTATTTGCAGCAACTCAGTAATACTTTCACTTTTTTTCTCGACGGCTATAGTGGCTGTCTGCATAAATTGTTGTTCCGTTGTAGAAGCAGTTGGACTCGAATCACTAGATAATTGATTGCTTTGAGCTGGTTTATTTGTTGTCTTCTGCTCAGCAGACGGCTTTGCTCGTTCCTTACGATTTTGCTCATAGACAGACCATGTTTCGATAAGGCCGCTCCCTGTCTTTAACAACAGCTTTTCTTTTGTACTCTCTGAAATCGTTTTATCTTTAAATAGCTTAGCGATCTTCTTCACATCGCTTACGGGAAGCTCATCTCTTGCAGCAATTAGTGCAAGCGGGTCACGGTGCTCCATAGGAAGATCCTTGAGGGGGATAAGTTGATCCTCAGTAAGCTTATTTTTCCGAATATCGGTTCCACTTACGATAAGTTTTTTAACTGCATTGTTGAATTTTAGAAGCTCACATTTGTTTTTGATATAGCCCTCAGGCTTGCCAAGCTTAGCGGCTAGAAATTTAATAGAGCTTCTAAATCTTGAGTCGTTCATCAACTTGTCAAAAGCTTCTGCTTCTTCGATCGGGGAGAACCCTTCTCTTGTTAAATTTTCTGCAATTTGCTCCAAATAAATTTCCATCTCATCCGTCACATTAGATACGATGCAAGGAATAGTTGTGCGACCTAACATCTGGGAAGCTTTATAACGACGATTTCCGTAAATAATTTTGTAACGGCCGTCATTTCCCGTTCTTACTTTTATAGGTGAGAGTAAGCCAAGCTCCTCAATGCTTTGCATTAGCTCCTGCAATGCTTCCTCATCAAACTGATATCTAGGCTGATCCTTATCTTCATCGATAAGTGTTATGGGGATTTCAATAACGTCCATTCCGATTCTCCTATCACTTCTGTAGTTAACGCCTTTGAAGCGTTCAGTCCGGTGGGACGTCCTTATTATATAATAGGATCAATTCGATATGTAGCATATTTTGCGTTATTGAATCACTTTTTGGAAACATTTTCATTTAACTTTCGTCTATTTGTAGTGTAATGATCACTTTAAATAGGTGGTGCGTTTATGAATAAACAATTGATTTATTTGATCATCATATCCATTTGTATCATTATGTTATTAATTTTCCCTACGCTTAAAAAAGATGCTGATGGAGGAAAGTCGACATCACCAATTGAATCTGTAGAACCATCTGCTACAGCAGGAGCAACTGAGATACAGGAAGCTATAGTTAGCCAATCAAAGGCGGGCAGCCCCGAACAATTAAATAATTACCCTCAATTGAATGTGGATTCAGAAAATATTGACGGGGGCTTTAAGCTGAAGATCGATGATGGATCACTGTTAGCTAATAGTGTAGCAGAAGATTCTTTTGGCGATATGGTCGTTCATTTGGTTGAGCGCCAATTATCTTCGCTAGATGAATCAAGTGCAATGAAGCTGCGGTATGATTTAGTTGTTGTCCATCCTGAACAAAAGGATATGAAAGTATATCCGGCTTACATAGTGGATTATGGCAATGAAGCAATTAGTCATAAGTTAAAAATAATAGATGACAAACAAGTTATGTTTATTAAACGCACCGTTGAAAACGGTTCGCTGATTTATGATTTGGTAATTATGGATTTAGAAATGGGTGGGGTTAATAGAGCCTTCCCGGTATTCTGGAAAGTTGATTTGGATAGTGAAGAGTATAACGAAGATTTTCTTGTTAGTGCCCATTATGCATATAGCAATGACAATACCACTTCACAAATGTTGCTTACAACTTTTTTGGGTAAAACATGGCTGTTTGATTTCGACACATTAAAGGTTGTACATGGCGGGAGCAATATGTATCCTGCTTATGGAGATATAGGCAGTAAAGCTCCAAGAGCGCTCATCTATCCTGCGCCTAATTTAGATAGATTCGTATATCAATTCATTGAAAGTAATCAAATTACGACCTCTAATCACTTTGCGCTGGTGGCTACGTTGAACAGAGAAGTAATGAATACGATGAGTATCGATAACGCGATGGCTCTCACTGATCCTGGTATTGTATGGAATGCAGAGGGAACTCGATTTTTTCAAGAATATGCAGAGAGTGGCAGTGGAAAAGGTGTTGGTTTTGATAACTCATATATGGTGTTTGCTGAATCAATTAACTTTTATGACCGAAATGGTGACTTAACTCGAACATTGAAGCCAGCGTCGTCCTCTGGAGAAAAGATGAATGTATATAATTGGCTTGATGAAGAGCGAGTATTGATTGAAACCTATTCATTACTTCCGACAGTAGTCAGTGAATTACATAAAGGGAAAGTGATATATAAGGAATATAATCTTCAATCAGGCAAGCTGACGACGTACAAAAATGTTGAAGATATTACGGAGCTTGCAAGCCCAAAGCTTGTTTTGTTACATAAAGGACAGACATTTGATTCTAAGTCGTTTGTATGGATCGATCAGACAAGCAAGCGGGTTTGGTCCCCTGATATGAAAGGGCAAACATTCAGTTCGAATGGACAGTTGTATATACAGCATAATTCAGAGGTATCTCAAATGTTGTTCCGCTGGAATGAGGAACTTAAACAATTAGAATGGGTTGCTGATGAGATAGGTATGGACTTGCGAACGGTAAGTGGAGATTGGCTTATTTATAGCGAAAGAAGTAGTAATAATTTTTTATACAAAAAATTTTCTGTGGAAGTTAAGCAAAATGCGGATGGATTTCCTATATTGCCATTAGGAGCTTTCGATTGGGTCTCATCTGGGAGAGAATGGTGGAACGATTCCAGAGATGATAGAGTTCAGGAGTCAAAAGAACAATCCGTTCGTATGGAAGGGAGGAGCAGATACGGCAAGCTGAAATTACGTTCTTTAACGGGGGAGAAGTCATCGAAGGAAGTTACTTCTTATATGTATTATGGTGACTACGAGATAGAGTTTACGAATGTCCAAGGGAAGAGGCATGTTTTGGGAGAGCTTAAGCAGTTGGAGCTAAAGTTAGCATCGCCAAAGCAGAATATACGCGTCATCCCTTTCGAGGGGTACGATTTGTTGCTACTTCAAACGATTGAATTCCCATTCAGCGAGATACATGGTAGAAGCACTAATAAGCTATACGCATATGTTATTACTAGAGAGGGGCAAGCTTTCCCATTGAAGTTTCAATATGCCTCCGCTGATGGAATGACGAACCTGGATATGATTGGAATTGAACAAAAGGGTCCAATTGAAATTCGAGAGGAAGCGCTCATCGTTGAGTCATATGTTGGCAATTTACCGCATGAACTGGAATGGAAATTAGATATTAAGGAACGTATGTTTAATTTAACGAGTTTACATAATCGGTTAGCCGAATATGAATCAATTGGACGGATAACCGAACTTTATTCGTATCGATTAGGACATACATTGGGCTTGGATATGGCCGATTCAACGGATGAACATATGAATGAGGATCAGCTTCGTGCCCTGTATACGGAATCCGCATGGAACAACCCTGGTTTTCAAATATTGAAATCTGATTTTGATGCGAGCGCAGCCGTAGGGGAGCCAACTAGAGCTTTCCCATATCAACCTGTAGGTGCGAGAGTTGATGAATATGGAAACATTCGTGTTACTTTCGCAATTAATTTAGTGAATGCTGTTGGGGTAGCAGCCTATTTAGAAGCTATCTTAAAGCTCGAAGATTATGAGTGGAGATTTTACGACTTTGGTGCTCTTGAGACAGAGCGTACTGATTATCTTCAAAGTTTAAACGGATTGCTCATTAAGGATGATCTTGTGCATTGAAATGGGCAGATATTTTACATGTAATGCAGTAGATACCAATTGAGGTGAGGCTCCTGTTACAACCGTTATCGGTTTTAGCATGGGGCTTTTTCTATTTTTCAAAGTCTGTTTACTCCTGTTTCAAAATAGTAGTATGCGGTTATATATGTATCAAGCAAGCGAAAATGATACAAACAAGCAAACGATTTTAGAAAAACGAAAGAAGGTGATTCCAATGTTAGGTTGGACATTAATGTTCTTCCTACTAGCCATTGTGGCCGGGATATTCGGATTTATGGGTATCGCATCCACCTTAGCAGGGATAGCCAAGATACTATTCGTCATATTCATCATATTGTTCTTGGCATCTTTAATTCTTGGCAGAAGGCGAGTGTAGTTTTAAGCTAAGCCACTAGGAATGAGTTAGTTACAACGAAGAACCACATGCAATCATTTACCATCAAAACTATATTTGGAGGGATTTACTATGAAAACGACAAATACTGAGATGACAAAGGTGCATACCGTGATGACTACTGCTGAAGTACAGAAGCAGGTGCTCGAATTCCAAAGAGAAGGTTATCATGAGGATCGTATATTTGTACTAACACATGACAAAACAAGAACTAAACGTATTGTGGAGCGAACGGATGCGGAACAGATTGGTATAGCAGAAGAAGGACTTGGTACAGCGATAGCGAACTTATTCCGATCCCATGGTGACGAGCTTAGGGCAAAGATGAGGTCATTAGGTATATCCAAACAAGAAGCGGAGCGTTTGGAAGAGGAAATGGACCGTGACCGAATAGTCGTCATCGCATGGGGCGGCAGGGAATACTTGGACGATGATTATGATCGTGATGTCTACTTCCATCCCTATATGATGTATCATAATGGACAACCTCCTATTAAATAACTTGAAATAGCCTACCTTACAGGGTAGGCTATACCTGTCTCTATTCTAGTAAGTTGTCATAGGAGGACAAGCAGATGAGTATAATCATTGTAGATGATAATGTAACAAATCAGTTGATTATTAAGACGATACTAAATAAAGCAGGCTATTCCAATCTACTGATCGCTTCTTCGGGAAGGGAACTGTATGATCTACTCCATATAGACACTCCTTGCCGATTAGTAGAAGGAGTAGATTTAATATTAATGGATATGATGATGCCAGGTATCGATGGTCTTGAAGCTTGTAGACGTATTCAAACGGAGGATCGTTACCGTGATGTACCGATTATTTTCGTCACAGCAGTAGGCGATTCCAACAAGCTGGCTGAAGCACTTGATGCTGGCGCTACTGATTATGTCATGAAGCCGATCAACAAGCTGGAGCTGCTGGCACGTATGCGCTCAGCGCTGCGTTTGAAACATGAGAAGGATTGGCATAAGGAGCGTGATAAACGTATCAAATATGAGCTTGATTTAGCAAAACAAGTGCAGCGCAGCGTACTTAGTGCACCAATTGAGGATGAGAATGTACATATTGAAGCGGTATATCAGCCATCATTTGAGCTGGCTGGAGATTATTATGCATGGTTCCGCATCGACGAACGTCGTTATGGCGTTATGCTGCTGGATATGATGGGACATGGTATTTCGTCTTCCTTAGTATGTATGTTTATTTCATCGGTGCTTAAGGACATGATTACTCGTGTAACAGATCCAGAGAAGGTGATGAGAGAACTCAATCGTTACATGGGACAATTATACCGCTCGGACGAATTACTTAATTATTACTTTACTTCGATCTTTGTCGTTGTAGATACAGAGAGCAAGCGGATTGATTACGTCAATGCGGGACATCCACCTGGTCTTGTCATTACGGAAACGGGTGCAACATTGCTTGAACCAACTGCTCCTGCAATAGGGTTGTTTGATAACATCGAAGTTACAAAAGGAACGGTCAGCTATGAAGGAAAAACATCTATTATTCTTTATACAGATGGTTTGCTAGAAGAAATGAGTGAAAGTGATGATGCAGCGCGCAGAGGAAAGATCGTTGATCTAACCAGAACCTTCGCATCCAAAAGCCCCTCAGAAATCGTCGACGAGTTGTCGAGTGGTACACATAGCAGTTCGCAGCGTGATGATATTTGTATGGTTCGAATTACGGTCAAATAAAGGGATAAAGAATGTACCGCATTTTTTCTTGAGCAATGTCTAAGGATGGCTGTTTCAAATGTCGCGAATTGGTTTATACAATAATATAGTGACAATGAATCGCTAATTGTAGGGAGGGCGTTAAGATGAAAATAATCATTCTAATCACCTTGATAATAAGCGGTATGATGGGTGGATATGCGGTACATCATAATTCTACTAATCTACAGAGTCATGTAAACGCAACAAATGTAACAAATGCATCAAATGTAACAAAAATTACTGACAAAATAGAGATTGCACCAAATGAATTTTCTACTGACGCGATTCTTGCGAAAGAAAATGTAAAAGAGCAAAGCAAACTTAAGAAACAGTTCAAGCTGAAAAATGTGAATGGCTTAGATTTGTACGACAGCCCTAAATCGATGATAAAGAAGCTGGGCCAACCAGATGATATACAACAGGATGAATTGTTTGCTGAAATTGATATTTATTATTACCCTTCAATGAGAGTCGCTTTCTCTGACGATATGATCAGATATGTTGAATATGACGGCGATATTGGGGAATTGGTAATCGACAATGTTCCGGTTACTGCAACGATTGATGCTATTAAGTCCGCACTTGGCGAACCGAATTACGTAACTGACGACGGCATCGTGTTTCAACGAGATGAAGCTTTGTTGAAGCTTTTTATAAACAGCGACACTGGGAAATTGGAGTTTATTAGTTATTATCATTTGGCATCCGTTTAGTATAAACAACATATGTAAACCTTGTCTTAGCAGATATAACTTGTTACATTGAATGTATATGAAATAGAGCGGAGTGAAGAGATTGATGAAAGTAGAGCCTTTTCAAATTATCCAGGAAGAAAAGAATGGCCAATACGTTTTGCGTTTAGTTGGTGAATTGGATTTATCAGTCGTTCCGCAGTTAAATAGTGCATTAGAGCCAGTGCTTCAACGTGAAGATATAGCTCTTGTGCTTGATCTGAGCAAGCTTTCGTATATTGATAGTACAGGGATTGGTATTATCGTATCTATTCTTAAAACTAGAGATCGGTTGAAAGCACCGTTCTATGTACAGGAAGTGCCAGCTTCGATACAAAGATTGTTCGATTTGACAGGAATATCGAAGTATTTAGTAAAAGGGACAGAAGCATGAGCGCCGTTCAATTGCGAATACCAGCTAATGCAGACCATATCGACTTAGTTAGAATATGTCTATACGGGATCGCTGTAAAGGTAGGTTTTACTTATGAAAATATCGAGGACATGAAGGTTGCCGTGTCTGAAGCATGTAATAATGCTGTTCTTCATGGCAGTGATCAATCCCATCTCGATGTTATCGATATTACGTTTGAGCAAACTAATGTTTCACTCGTTATCAGTATCCGCAATAGCGGACCATCATTTGCTTATAAGGAAGCCCGTAAGCAAGCTGCACCATTACAAGGCGATACACCAGAATCGCTGCGTATAGGTGGACTTGGCATCTATTTGATGGAAGCGCTCATGGATGAGGTTGTTGTTCAATCAAGCGATAGTGGAACCGAGGTTCGATTAACTAAATTGTTATAAATCAATAAAGACAGGCATATTTAAATAGTATTAAGATGGATAATTTGGGATTATTAGAAATAGAGGTGTTCTAATGACTGAAGACAAAGAAGCACCTGAAAGAAGCAGAGAAAGATTAAGACAAGAGGAATTAAAAGGTAATCCGACTGGAAATATGAACGATTCGTTTACTAGAGCTCAAACGGGAAGTTTTGCTGATTTAACAGGTGGTTTAGGTTGGAAGGGAACAGGAATAGTTATACTTGTAATTATAGTAGGTTTTATAATAGCAGCACTACTTATAAAGTAAGGAGGCCAGCAATAGTGGCCTCCTTTTATTATGCGACTTATTTCACCGCTTACGAAAGATTCGTTCCTCTTGCCAATATTCGTCGAAGCGGGCTTTATGAACCGATAAGAATGACTCCTTGTTACCTAATGCTAGGAAGCCGTCTTGTGCTAAGCTATCAGCTAATACACCATGAACACGCGTCTGAAGCGTTGGGTTAAAATAAATTAACACATTACGGCATAATATAACGTGAAACTCGTTAAATGAGCCGTCCGTAGCCAAATTATGTTGAGCAAATGTCATATGCTTCTTCATGAAAGGAAGCACGTAAGCATGGGTGTGATCGGTTGAATAGTAGGCAGAAAACTCTTGAATGCCCCCAGCTTGTAAATAATTTTTAGTATAGGCCTGCATCCGCTTAAGAGGGAATTTGCCCTCCTTTGCCTGGACGATGGCTTCTTTGCTCATATCGGTTGCATATATAGATGTTCGCTCTAGAAGACCTTCTTCTTGCAGAAGAATAGCCATGGAGTACACTTCTTCTCCAGTGGCACAGCCTGCATGCCATATACGAAGTGACGGATACTCTCGAAGTATGGGAACAACTTTTTTGCGAAAGGCAAGGAAGAAGTTAGGATCACGAAACATCTCAGTCACTTTTATAGAAAAATCTTCAAGCAACTTCTCTAGATATCCGTCCTCATAAAGCGTCTTTTCCAGCATAGCTGTAACAGTTGGTAAACGATCTAAGTTCATCCGATTTCGAATACGTCTTCTTAGTGAGGAGCGCAGATAGTTGCGAAAATCATAGCCACGAATACGGAAGATCGCTTCCAGCAGCAAATCCATCTCCAGTTCCTCGCGTTCTGAAAGTTCCTCTCGACCATCAAGCTCATGCCAATCTTCCGTTATTTTGCCAAAAGGATTGGCCTTGTCCCCGTGTTTCAATGCTCCACCTGCTTCGTCAGCCATACACGCATGAGAGAAAACAGCTGTTCCATTTGTATAGGCTTGCTAATATAGTCGGATGCTCCTGCTTCTAAGCAGCTTTCCAAATCACTCTTCATCGCTTTTGCAGTAAGCGCAATAATCGGCTTATCCTTCATGACAGGATGCTGTCTTAGTTGTTTTGTTGTTTCGAAGCCATCCATAATCGGCATCATAATATCCATAAAGATGATATCAAAGTCGGTATTGTTTTCTATAATATCCATACATACTTTCCCGTTATCTGCGACGGTGACGTGCAATCCCTTGTTCTCCAGCGCTTGCACCATGGCGTACACGTTGCGCGCATCATCTTCTACGAGAAGAACTCTTTTGCCATGGAACAAAGCAGCTTCTTCCACACTTTCACTAGCATCCGCAGGAGAGGAGTCAATCCGTGAACGAACCATTGCTGAGTTCTCATTAGAAATTTTTTGCGGTGATTGTGCTTCAATACTTACAGCCGCTTCTTGTGCAGCATTTTCTAGCTCTACTAAAGCTTCATCATGTTTAATCGGCAAATAGAGAGTAAAGGAACTTCCTTTATGAAGCTCGCTCTCAACTGATATATTGCCCCCAAGCAACTGCGCAAATTCATTACATATTGACAATCCAAGGCCAGTTCCACCGTATAGACGATTTGTGTTTCCATCTACTTGCTGGAATGCCTCAAAAATTAGCTCCTGCTTGTCCTTTGGTATGCCGATACCCGTGTCGATGATAGAAAATGCTAGCAGCTCCTGTGATGAAAGTTGAGACATGTTTTCAGTCACTGAAGGATCAGCCCAGTGGATCTTAAGTGTTACAGATCCGCTTTCAGTAAATTTAAATGCATTGGAAAGCAAGTTTTTCAAAATTTGTTGCAGCCTTTGACCGTCCGTATACATAATTTTCGGGATGCTGGACTGTAATTCAATTTGAAAGGTTAGTTCCTTTTTTGATGCAACAGGATCGAAACTTAAACGCATGAGCTCGGGAATTTCCGTTAAATTAACCTCATCCATAACTAAGTCGATTTTGCCGGCTTCGATTTTGGATAAGTCCAAAATGTCATCAATGAGCGTAAGCAGATCATTCCCGGATGAATGAATGACACGTGCGTATCCAGCTTCTTCATCCAAAAGCGATTTATTTTCATTTTCATAAAGCAATTGAGAAAGGATCAGAATGCTGTTGAGCGGTGTCCGAAGTTCATGGGACATGTTCGCTAAGAAATTTGTTTTGTATTGAGCGCTTTGCTTCAGTTGCTCTGCATATTGCTCAAGCTCGTATTTTGCTTGTTCCAGCTCTTTAGTTTTCTGCTCGGCAAATAGATTTTGCTCTTCCAAATGCTCTGTCGTCATTCGCATTTCTTCTTGCTGCATCTGTAGTTCCTCAGATTGCGCCTGCAACTCTTCGGTTTGTGCCTGTAGTTCCTCCGTCATAGCTTGAGATTCATTCAGAAGTCGAACAACTTCCATACGGCCTCCAACATTATCAATCGCAACTCCGAAATGATCTTCAATCTGTTCCAATAGTTTCAAATGTTGTGTAGTAAATGGCTCTAAGGAAGCAAACTCAATAACAGCGATGACTTTGCCTTCGAACTCTACGGGAACGACCAATACGCTTTGCGGGGTAAGCTCGGTTAAACCCGTTCGAATATGTGCCGCATAGTCTTTAGGCCCGTTCAGAAGATACGTGCGCTGATCTTGTGCGCATTGTCCAACAAGACCTTCGCCCATCTTAAAGCTTGTTTTCCCTCTTTCTGCACCCATCGAGGCATAGGCTGCTACTTTTTCTAGTCGCTGTTGCTCACCAAAACCTCTCTTTGCATAAAAAACGCCATAAACGGCTCCAACCATAGGTGCCACTTTGCTCAAAAAGGATTTAGCTAGCTCAGTGAGATCATTCATCCCATGATTCATCGTAGCTACTTCGGCGACGCGTGTCTGTATCCAAGATTGGGATTCTAGCATTTCTAACAAACTATTAGTCGCTTCGGCCAAGTCTCGAACTTCATCATGTGTATTCACATATATTCGCTTAGTTAAGTCTCCACGTGATGCAGAAATTTCTGTAATGGTAGTAGTAACTTGCCGAATTGTTTTTACAATTGCATTTGAAACAAAGGAAACGATAAAGAAAGCAACAATAGCAACCAGAAACAGCAAGCCATAAAGTGACAATGTCAACTTTTCGTTACGTTCGTTAATTTGATTAATGTAGGCCTTGGTTGCATCTAATTGTGCGAACCGAAGCGATTCGAGCTGATTACGTAATTGATCGATATCTTGTTTGCCTTTATCATCTGCAAAATAATTCATAATGCCTTTTGAGTCATTACGTTCTTTTAATTCGATGGTATATTCGCCTGTCGTTTCGATCCAGTGCTGAATCGTCAACTTAATAGCGTCCAGTTCTTCTCGCACACTTGAATCGCTGGACAGGAGAGTATATAAGTTGTTGTAATTGGTTTCCCATTGGGATTTTCCATGACGATATGGTTCTAAGTAGGAGTCATTGCCCGTGATGAGATAGCCCCGCTGACTCGTTTCCATATTAATGACGTTATAGCGAATCGTCGTAATCAAATTATGTACTTCCAGATCACGACTTGTAATAGTCTCTATCTCGTATTGCATTGTATTGATTCGTTCTGTGACGACCACGATAGCACCGCCTAGGCAGCATATAATAAGAATGTAGCCTAACGCTATTTTTAATCGAATACTAGCTTGTATTGCTTTTTGCATAATGTCCTCCCTTAACCAAGGATAATTGCATCTATTTATGGTTTGACACTCTATTATAACATGAAGCTCCTTGAACCAAACAATTCTAGCAAAAAATTGAGATGTTTCAAACGATGAAAGGGTGGGTAATTAACATATATAAGAGGAGATGACGCTTATGGAAACGATTATTGGTATTTGTTTAGTCGTGATAACGCTGGCCGTTCTTTTATTGTTATATGCTGTTTACAACACGTTAAAAGTGGCTGGAAAAACGATGGAAGAGGCTAGTTTAACGATGGTCAAATTACGATCTGAAGTTATTCAAATGAGCGCTGAGGCGAAAGAGATTGTCCAACATACGGGTGCTGTAACACAAGATGTTCGTGACAAGTTGAAGGAGCTAGATGATTTGTTCCAAAGTATAAGTGAAGTAGGGAAAGCTACCCACATGATAACGACAGCGATGAAAGAAGGGGCTGCAGGTGCGATTGCCAAAGTGAAGAACAGCAACCAACTAGATGCAGTAGACCGTGCAGAAGAGAATGGAGTGATTGGGGCGATTGCTGATGGAGTTACGTCATCGATCCGCATATGGAACAGACTAAAGCAAACTTAAGTTATACTAGTATGTAGTAGAGAGGAATGTGTGTAATGAAGTATGGACCCATCCAATTGACGATACCGGCGAAAGCCGATTATCTGGATATTGTTCGATCAGCCCTATATGGCGTTGCGGTCAAATGTGGTTTCTCATTCGAAGATATTGAGGATATGAAAGTTGCAATAACTGAGGCTTGTACGAATGCCATATTACATGCTTATGAAGGTAGTACAAATAGCGGTTCCGTTGATATTTCTTTTATGTGGAACGGTGAAGCGTTAATGATTACTGTTAGGGATTATGGCAGGAGTTATGAATATAATCCAGGTAAACAACGATCATCAACGTTGCATTATAAACCACTAAATGAAGTTACCGCGGGAGGTTTAGGTATATTTATGATGCAAGCCCTAATGGATGATGTGGAGGTTTGTATAGAAAATGGTACGGAGGTTGTACTGACTAAGCGCATGAGCAGAAGTGAGGAAATGGTATGAAGGAGTACTCTTCAGGCTTAACTCCACTGCAAATAAAAGATTTGATGGCGAAGTACCAGACGGATGCTTGTAATGATAGTGCGACGACTCTCTTGCTTCATTATGAGTCGATCGTTCGAATGGCAGCAGGGAAAATGTCGAGGAGCAGACCCGACCTTTATGAGGATCTATTCCAAGTCGGTCAAATGTCTATGCTGCGTCTTCTTGCTCAGTTTGAGCCGGATCGGGAAATTCCATTCGAAGGTTACGCAATGAAAAGTATCATTGGCCATCTGAAAAATTATTTACGGGATAAATCATGGTACATACAAGTTCCACGCCGAATTAAAGAAAAAGGATTGCTTATTCAGAAGGCAATTGATCATTTGACTGTCTCGCTGGGTCGCTCCCCCAAGGTAGAAGAAATAGCAGATTATTTGGAGCTTTCAGTAGAGGAAACGATCGAAGTGCTTACATCGAGGGAATCGTACCAATATGTCTCCCTTGATACCCCACTTTCCTCAGAAGGTGAGAGTGCTGCTACAATTGGCGACATGATTCCCGATCAAACAAATGATTTACTCTCCATTGAAGGAAGAATGGACCTGAAGGAAGCGCTTTCGGAATTGAAGCAGCAAGAACAGTCTGTCTTAACGTTAGTTTATTCAAGCGGACTATCTCAGCGTGAGGTTGCAGAGCAGTTAGGTGTCTCTCAGATGAGTGTGTCGCGAATACAGAGGAAAGCGGTTGAGAAGCTGAGAGGAATATTAAGTAAGGAACAAGTGGAGGGATGAATATTACCTTCGCTTTTCTTTGTGTGTTTACACTTCCTTTGCGTATTTCCAAATAATCACTGTCATAAAACAGCCTCCAATCCGATTTATAATGCGGATTGGAGGCTGTTTTGTATTTAAGAATTTCGAAAAGGGCTACGTTATTGTGCAGGGTCAGGGGCGAGCCCTCTTTTCAAAATTTCAGAGTTGGTTGGCATAGCTTGCATTTCTTTGCCTAACTTCACCATATCTTCTTCCCGAGGAGCCATTGAATTAGCGATCGTCGTGTCACAAGCTTCTTCAAGAGCTTCTTCGATTGTATCTTTTGTTTGTGAGCATAAGGACTCTTTGAACTCCATCGTACGCTTACCAATTGCCTGAATTTGATTGGATAGATCTGCACGGAGCCGCTCTCCCGATTTGGGAGCAAGAAGTAGCGCTGTTGCTGCGCCAATAACTCCACCTACGACTGCGCCGATCAATATTCCGTTACCTCCGGATTGTTTGGACATACAAGATCTCTCCTTTTTATAAAAAAATTAAGGCTTATTGCCTTCTACTTTATATGTAAACCGTTTAGCTCTTAGCTAAACAAGGAAACATCCTTTTGTTTTACGTTGCTACATGTTTTTACCAAGGGGTAAACCAAATAAAATAGAAAAATTGCACAATAATAAGTGGTGAAGGCTGGGAGGAGTGGATGAGCAGTTGGCACCGAAACGGAGTTACTTTGCATTTATCGGGTTATTCATCGTTATATTTGGTTTTACAGCTTATTTTCTTTGGCAAAAGGAGAGCGAGAGTTCAGGTGGGAATAGGGATGAGCCTAAAGTTACTGCACCCTCTATTCAATCGGACTTCAAACAACATAAAAGGTATGATGTTATTGTTGCCGGTACAGATCCAGAAGGGGTAGCGGCAGCGATTTCTGCTGCAAGGAACGGATTAAAGGTATTGCTTATTGATGGGAAAGATCGTGATCGGTTAGGTGGCCTCATTACGCTTGGTTGGCTTAATTCGCTCGATCTGAATTATTCACCAAAGCGCTCCAGTATTCCGGGTGAACATACTTTTTTAAACAAGGGCATATTTCAGGAGTGGTACAGTCAGCTAGAAGGAACTTCTATCGATGTTACGACGGCCGCTAACGTATTTCAGAAGATGGTGCAAGCAGAATCCAATATCGATGTGCTCATCAAGACTCAATCCATAAAGCCGCTCATGAATGGGGCGGCTGTCAATGGATTGATCATTGTTGACGAAGCTGGGCAGGAACAGCGGATTCATTCAAAAGCTGTAATTGATGCAACTCAAGACGGAGATATTGCAGCGCTTGCTGGCGCTTCGTATACAGTAGGTCGTGAAGACTTAGGCAATCCAGAAGCACGAATGGCAGTGACACTTGTATTTAAGATGAGTGGAGTTACAGACGAGATTTGGCGATCATTCGGCAAGCGCGAGGATACTGGCATTGACAAGATGAGCGCTTGGGGCTTTCTAGATGCGAAGAATTATAAGTCAACTAACCCTGAACGGGTAGGCCTTAGGGGCTTGAATATTGGGCGGCAAAATGACGATACTATCCTTATTAATGCCATGCATATTTTTGGTATTGACCCTTTGACCCCCGCTTCCATTGAGGAAGGTTTCGCTATTGGTCGCAAGGAAGCACCACGTATTATCGCATTTTTAAAAGATAACTTTAAAGAGCTGCAGCAGCTTGATTATGCGGGTACTGCTCCAGAATTGTATGTAAGGGAAAGTCGTCATATCAATGGGGAATACCGTTTGAAGATGACTGATGTGATGGAAAACCGCAATTTCTGGGATGCAATCACATATGGCTCTTATGATGTTGATATACAAAGACTAAGCAATGAAGATACAGGAGCTATTATGATGTCTCCTCTGCAATATGGTGTGCCATTCCGTTCGCTTGTTCCACTCAAAATAGATAAGTTGCTCGTTGTAGGAAGGGCTGCTAGCTTTGATACTTTGCCTCATGGAAGCGCCCGTGTCATTCCGCTTGGTATGGCGACGGGAGAAGCTGCCGGTGCAGCGGTTAAGCTTGCAATAGAGGAAGGGATTTCTCTACGGCAGTTGTCGAAGTCAAAAGAACATATTGCTGAGCTTCAAACACGGCTGGTGAAGCAAGGTATGGACTTAACGATGCATTCATTTGAGCTGCCGAAATATGCACAACATAAGGACTATAAAGGTCTGCTTGCAGCGGTTAGCATGAATATGACAATTGGCGGATATGACAATATGCGCTGGAAACTGGATGGTGCTGTTAGTGCAGAGCAATATCACCATATGATGTTGCGGCTTAGTCTAATGCACCCCTCCTATTTTAAGGGTAATCGTG
This sequence comes from Paenibacillus sp. L3-i20, assembly GCF_022180385.2. Taxonomy (GTDB): domain Bacteria; phylum Bacillota; class Bacilli; order Paenibacillales; family Paenibacillaceae; genus Pristimantibacillus. The sequence continues at coordinate 716,598 of NZ_BQME02000001.1, read as the reverse complement.
AAACGGCATGGCCTGTTGCGATAGAAGATAAAGGAACCATTACGCTGAAACAAGCGGCTTATGCGATTTGTGAAATGGCGGGAGTTAAAGTAACGCCGACCAGTGCTGTAGACGAACTTGTGAATCGAGGTTGGCTGAAGAAAGAGACATTATTAGGCATTACTAATCAGCGAGCGATTACAAATGGAAACTCCTTTATGCTTGTCCGTGATGTTGTGGAGTTATATGCGGGCGCAAAGTACGAATAAAGAAGGCCCGACGATTGTGTATCGTCGGGCCATTACATTTATTTTTTGAAGAAGCTTTCGAATGCGGTTTTAATGCCCTCTTGATCGCTGGAAATAGATAAAAGCACGTAGTTGCCATTTCGGATAATTTGATAGTTTTTAGCATCTTCGTATTGATCCTGCAAATATGTAGAGAAAGTTTCAATAATATCTTCTGCACGTTTCGTTAAACCAGCTTTTACATCTTCATAATTTTTAAGTGATTTTAATTTTACTACGACTAATTCCGTTGCTTTAGTATTCATCATAGCTTGATTATATACACCGTCAGCTACTAAATCCGCCGGATCGAAATAATAAGAATCTTTTATTTGTTCACCCGTTGCCTCCATCAGCACAGGGAGTTGCACATCAGCCAAAATTTTGTCCATAATATCGGATACTTTAATCGTATCTGCTGACTCTGGATCAGGAGTCGGTTTTGGCTTTGGTTTGTCCGTTGGTGTTGGCTTTTCCGTCGGTTTCGGACTAGGCTTTGAAGTCGATGGCTTATCTGTCGGCTTAGGGCTAGGCTTCGAGGTTGACGGTTTGTCCGTTGGTTTTGGCTGTGATACGACCGGTTTGTCTGTCGGTTTAGTTGTTGGTTTTTCAGACGGTTTTGCGCTTGCTGTTGGCTTATCAGTTGGCTTATCTGATGGTTTTGTAGTTGGTTCTTCAGTTGCTGTTGGAGCAGTCGTTTCCGTTGAAGGTGTTTCAGTTTCATCAGGTTTTTCTGACGCCTCTGGCGTACCAGTTGAACTCGGTTCATTTACATTTGGTTTCGTTGTCGCGTTCGCATTTCCTTCGGTGTTACCGTTGCTGCAACCAGCTGCGAATACCGATAAAGCTATCGTTAACGCGGCCATTGTTTTGAACAGTTTCTTGTTGTTGATCATGCTCGCTTCTCTCCTTAGTTCTAATGAAGTCGAACAACAGACGACCGAGCATGTCCAAAAGTTGCAGCAGCGTTCAAATCGTGCGGGTCAAAACTAATGTATCTTGTTCATGCTTCTATAGGCAAAATGGTTCGTTGGTCCGTGTCCTGCACCGAAACCAAGCTGATGCTCAATCGCTGAATCGATAAATGCTTTTGCTATTGTAACCGAGTCCAGAAGCGATTTTCCTTTTGCTAGTCCGCTAGCAATAGCTGCTGAAAAAGTACAACCTGTACCGTGAGTATGACGAGTATTTACCCGTGGGCTTTCAAAGGAATAGACGTTGTTTTCTTCAAACAACATGTCTATGACAACATCTCCTGTAGAAGGATCATGTCCACCCTTCAAGATGACCGCCCTTGTACCCATATCCAACAATCGCATGGCTGCTTCCTTACGATCATCAAGTGTCACAATTTTCATGCCAGTAAGTGTCTCCGCTTCGGGAATATTGGGTGTAACTACTGTAGCAAGAGGAAATAGCTTCGTTATAAGGGTGCTTGTAGCTTCTTGAGCTAATAAGGAAGCTCCGTCTTTTGCAAGCATGACGGGATCGATGACTAGATTGCACCATCCATATCGTTTCATGTTTTCGGCTACAATTGTGGTGATTTCTGCGTTTGCAAGCATACCAGTCTTAAGTGCATTTGGCGGAAGGTCGTCGCCAATCGCTTGAAGCTGAGCGGATACAGCGGCTGTTTCTACGGGAAATATACGATGTACTCCGAGCGTATTTTGCGCAGTAATTGCAGTAATCGCTGACATACCGTACACTCCTAGCTCTTGAAACGTTTTGAGATCAGCTTGAATGCCAGCACCACCGCCGCTATCTGACCCGGCTATCGTCAATACTTTACTTACGGAAGTATAATTAACCATCGTTTACAGGCCCCTAACGTCTGAATAATCTCCTATTATTGTAACAAGCGATTGCCTTGAATAAAATGGGATAATTTCATAAACGTATCGTAATCAGTTGCTTCGCACTCTCAATTTTGATAGTTTGGATGAATGAATGTAAATAATAGATGTTGTCACAATAGAAGAAATAAAGGGAGACGTGTATAAATGTCTATGGAGATCGAACGAAAGTTTTTACTGCCGCAATTCCCTGAGGAATTACGAATAAGTGGAGAGTTAGTTGTTCAACTAAACCAACGGATTGAGCAAACATATTTGGCGATGGATGATAACGAAGAGATCAGAGTACGTCGTATTGCTGCTGAGCCATCTGGTGAAATTAGCTACACCCATACGTTCAAAAAGGGGAATGGCTTAGTGCGCGAAGAAGTAGAATACGAAATATCCGAAGGAATCTACACGCAAGTAGTTAAGGCATTCGAATTTACACCACTTACGAAAGATCGTATAACTGCCAGCTGGAATGGCATAACGGTCGAAATTGATAACTACGATCAAGTGAAATTGTCAGTATTAGAAGTGGAATTTTCATCAATAGAAGAAGCAAATGAATTCGAAGCACCATCGTGGTTTGGAGAAGAGATCAGTTCTCAGAAACAATACAGCAATAAGACGGTTTGGAAGCAGCTGCAAGGGGATAAGTGGCGGAGCGAATAAACAGTTTACATCTTTGTAGTACCTAAGACATTTGTAGAGGAATGACCTCGTACTACGAAGGGAGGGAGTAGTCGCTTGTCCATCTATGATCAACGATATTATTTGAGAAATTTAAATTTACTTAGAGACAATGTTCCCTCATTCGAGCAATATCCATTCAATTTAGATGCTATTCGTGAGCTCAGTGAACTAAGCTTTCATCCAAAAGTAACTTATTTGGTCGGAGAAAATGGCTCAGGTAAGTCGACTCTGATGGAAGCTATTGCCGTTGCCCTTGGATTTAATGCGGAGGGCGGGACGATGAACTTCTCGTTTGAAACTGCGGCAACCCATTCCGAGCTATATAATTATTTGAGAATAGCGCGAGGGGCAAGAAGGCCTCGTGATGGCTTCTTCTTCCGAGCAGAGTCATACTACAATCTAGCGACGAGCATTGATGAGATGGACCGTGCAGGTGGATTCGGTAGGCCTATCATCGACTCCTATGGAGGCAAGTCACTCCATCAACAATCGCATGGCGAATCTTTTTTAGCGACGTTTCTCCATCGATTTGGTGGGAATGGACTATATATTTTGGACGAGCCAGAAGCCGCGTTGTCACCCTCAAGGCAGCTCGCTATGCTGGCTAGAATGCATGATTTGATACGGGATAATTCTCAGTTTGTCATTGCGACACATTCGCCTATTTTACTTGCTTATCCAGACTCAATCATCTATCAGCTATCATCCGATGGAATCCAAGAGACGACATGGGAAGAGACCGATCATTACATCATTACAAAGCAATTTCTAAACAATCGGGATCGTATGCTGGAGAAGCTTCTTGTTGATGAAGATGACGAATAATACCAAGAAACCGCGGCGAAATGAAGTGACCCTTAAAGTTAGATACCGTCTAACTTTAAGGGGTGTATTTCAATAACGCAGCGGTTTCTTATTAGCAACTCGAATGATCACATTCTCATTTTTTCACTTGTTTCTGCAACTTTTCAAATAACGCTTTTGTTTCAGCAGGTGCTTCTTCATTATAAACAATATATAAGTCCTCTAGCTTCATTACGATAAAAGGTGATGACTTCTTGAATACATACAATTTCGCAGCTCCTAGATCATTGAGCTTGAAATTGCCTCTAGCGAAAGCTGAAGTTGCTATGCCGTTAGATCGGAAGCCGGTAGGGAGCATTGTTTCTAGTTCCAACTTTTGAATATCTTTGCTATGAAATTTGTAAGGATACTCTGTATCTTCAATCGTAACGAAACCACTGTCGTCTATAAGTAATTGTGGTGCCGTCGAATCAGCGCGAATGAGCATCGTCGTCACAGGTATTATGACAACAGCGATAACAATAAAAGTACCGTAATAGATCACTTTACCAGTGGAAGTGGCTCTATTTACCGTCCTTCCAATCCCAACTCGTTTTTCTACCATTGTTGATCGATTATCGGGATTAAAATAGGTCATACCATGTCGCCAATACTGGTCACTATCTGCAACATAACTTTTGCCATCCGTATGTGCGAAGCGGTATTCCAGATCTCTAATCCGATTATGTACATAATAGATTCCGAATAGTGGCACCAAGGACATCATAGCAATTCCGCTTGTCCAAAGACCCCTGCTTAGCGAAGCACCCTCACTTAGAACATAGTAAGCGATAAAGCAATTCACAACTTCAAAAATGGCAAGCGCAAGCCATAGTACGGACCAATATTTTCGAGCAGCATGATGAATGGCTAAGTTAGGCAGAGCATTCCGGCTATAAGCACGCTGCTTGCCGTGTGTGAATGTGAGTGATAGAAGTAACATAACACCTGTCATTAGTAGAGATGCTATACCGGTTAGTCGAAGCAAGAGATTATCATTTTGAACGGAAATAATGATCAAAGGTATGGATAACAGAGCAGGTACGAGGAACAAGTAGGGAGATAGCGGGTTCATGCGAGAGTAGTGTGCAATCTCCTTATCGATGGTAATTGTTTTTTGTTTGCCAACAAACCAACCATTATCTCTTTTCAACATGGCTGCCTTGTGATGAATTTGTTTAAATGGTACTGTTGAAGTTAAGCTAACAGCAACTAGCCATAGACACAAATAAATAAACGCAGGTGCGGCATTGTCTCCTAGCCATAGTAAAGGCAGCAGGGCAACAATGTATGCAACAGCGAATGATGCACAACTCTTTATAAATGGTTTACGCAAAGCGTTTAATCTTGCATCCTTTAACGCTTCGTTAGGGAATGTGACCCCGAACCAAATATGTTTTTTTGGCTTCGTTTGCGAGAAGAAAATAAGAAGTATAATAGCGATAATAAGTAGTGCGGGTATGAGTACAACAGATGTGTCCAATCTTTTACCTCCTATGTAAAGCGGTTCTTATTCGTTCACGCCCAATATAATATAGACGATTTGTTTTTGTCAAAGATGAAGGAGATGTTAATGATGATACGATTCGGCATTATAGGAACAAACTGGATTACAGAACGATTTATTGCAGCTGCAAGGCAGCATGAGGAATTTCAGCTTACTGCGGTCTATTCCCGCACGGAGGAAAGAGCACGTGAATTCGCTCAAAAGCACACTATTGCATACACATTTATAGATTTAGAAGCTATGTTAACAAGCGGTGAAATCGATGCGATTTATATTGCTAGCCCAAACAGCTATCATGCTGAGCAAGCAATTACTGCGATGAACTACGGCATACATGTGCTTTGTGAGAAGCCTGTTGCGTCTAATGTTCGTGAGTTTAAAGAAATGATTGAAGCATCTAAACGAAATAACGTGTTGTTGATGGAAGCTGTTAAATCGACAATAATGCCTGGTTTTGAGGCTGTAAAAGAAAATATCGGGCGTATTGGTACAGTACGACGTTATTTTGCGAGCTTCTGTCAATACTCTTCCCGTTATGACGCATATAAGGATGGTACGATCCTTAACGCATTCAAGCCAGAGCTATCCAATGGATCGCTAATAGATATTGGCGTGTATTGTATTTATCCTGCTGTTGCGTTATTTGGCAGACCAAAGTCTGTAAAAGCGACAGGTTATTTGCTAGAGTCAGGTGTAGACGCCGAAGGAAGCATATTGCTAGAGTACGAGACAATGGATGCAGTATTGCTGCATTCGAAAATATCAAATTCCTCAATGATCAATGAAATCCAAGGTGAAGACGGCAATATAACCATTAATAAAATTAGTGAACCAACTAAGATCGAGCTCCACTTCCGTAACGGTGAAATTGAAAATATTTCGAAGCCAACGATTGAACATTCCATGTTCTATGAAGTAGCAGAGTTTATTTCTCTCATCAACGAAGGTCGGACGGAATCAGCGATTAATACATTTGAAACGTCGCTAATTACACTGGAGATCATGGATGAAGCTAGACGACAAATGGGAGTTATCTATCCAGCCGATGGGGTTACTGCATAACGTTTAATAGTACCTATAGTCGACATGTTGAAGCCATCGGAGGAATGGACTTGCGATATTTCACAACAGAGATGTACGAGAAGATGCAAGTTAGAGGAGCTCTAGTCTTTCCGGCCAATCAAGAGGAGCTTGAGCTTGTTAAGCAAAGGTATGTGGAGTATGGGCGAGATTTTGAAGCTCTAACGACGAAGTCTTTTGAAATAATAAAACCGCTATTGTTGAAGTACGCACCTGAACCTATTATTGAGCTGATTGAACGTGGCGAATTGACAGGTATTCATTATCCTAAACCGGAAGTACTAACCATGGTGAAACAATGGAGGACAGAACTTGATGAGGAATGGAAAGAGGCGTGCAGGCAATATCAGGATGGATATGCTAATTACGAACATAAACTGCCGGTAGATCGCAAAATAATTCATCTTCTACATGATTCTAAGTTGTTAGAAATTAATATCAATGAGGATGGAAACATTGAGCTACTGCTTGATAGCAGCAGCTCGATGCTGAATGATAATCAACTCCGACTTCATTTTCATGGAGTGTCGGAGTATGAGCTTTCAGAGGATATGATCGGAAACTGGTGGCTCTATGAGGAGCTGTTTTGGAACGAGGAGGAAGGCTCCTGTACAGTTAATGCTCTGCTCAGCTCTCCTCTTGGTTATCTCACAATGAATGTGCTCAAAATTGTAGCAAAGGACGTTTCAGTCCAGTTTAGCTATGATAAGCGATAGATTGCAAAAGGATCACCGTGTCGGAATTGCTCACTCAATTGATTGAGCTCGGCAAGGGTAGCGGCATCCAGCTCCAGTATATTGCTGTTTAAATTGTCCCGCAGTTGCTCTACAGTAGTTGCACCAACGATGACAGTACATACTTGTGGTTGTTGCATTAACCACGCCAGTGATAGTGCACTTGCCGTGCTTTCTAGTCTGCTTGCCATTTGTCCAACCTGACTTCCGAATTGTATTCTTTCTTTGCTAAGGAACCTTTGGAAGTTAGGATCTGTAATGGCTCTGGAATCTACAGGTGCTCCTTGCGAAGCGCTGTATTTACCAGTAAGGATGCCTCCTGCAAGCGGAAAATATGGAATAATCCCAATGCCTTGATCCACACACATTGGGATTAGTTCACGTTCAGGCGTTCGATCAGCTAAGGAGTAGCTAGTCTGCATAGAGACAAAACGGTTTAGCCCAAGTCGATCACTAATACCAACCGCCTTCATAAGCTCCCATGCATAATAATTCGATGCCCCAATGTAGCGCACTTTGCCTGATTGAATCATATTCTCCAGCGTTCGAAGTGTCTCTTCAAGCGGCGTTTCTGGATCAAACGTATGAATCTGATAGAGATCGACATAGTCGGTACCGAGTCTCTTCAAACTTTGCTCCAGCTCCAAAGTGAGATGACGACGGGAAGATCCACGCTCGTAAGGCCCAGGTCCTCTTGGAAGACCAGCTTTTGTTGTAAGAACTGCTTCATGACGACGACCTTTAAGCGCATCCCCGATAATTTTCTCCGATTCTGTTCCCGCATAGATGTTGGCCGTATCGATAAAGGTGATGCCATGATCTAGGGCGTAATGAATGATTGCTTTCGAAGTGTTCGCATCAGCTCGTTTGCCAAAGGCATTTGTCCCGAGTCCAAGCGCGGAAACCTTTAACCCGCTGTTGCCTAGAAGGCGATATTTCATATGATCAGCCCCTTATTGTTAATTGAGTAATTGCCTCAGATAATTAGATTCTAGTATACCTATTTTCCCAAAAGTTGAAAATGAATCACGCTGACAGGTATAATGCCCCTATCAACTACAATTTAATTAGGGGGCTAAATCAATGAAATTTGTTAGCAACAAAGGTATTACTGACCCAGCGCTTAATCTGGCTCTCGAAGAGTATATTTTGCGTTCCCTTCCTGACGACGATTACCTTCTTTTTTATATAAATGAACCGTCCATCATCATCGGCAAAAACCAAAATACGGTGGAGGAAGTTAACGGCGAGTACGTAGAAGCGAATAACTTACATGTTGTGCGCAGGCTTTCAGGCGGCGGAGCAGTCTACCACGATCATGGCAATTTGAATTTCAGCTTTATTATGAAAGATGATGGCGGTTCCTTTCACAACTTTAAGAAGTTCACTGAGCCTGTCGTAGAAGCGCTTCGAACATTGGGAGTTGAGGCTGAACTGACAGGTCGCAACGATCTTCAAGTAGGTGAACGTAAAATTTCCGGTAATGCGCAGTTTTTCTCCAAAGGAAAAATGTTCAGCCATGGTACGCTGTTGTTTGACTCGGAAATCGAAAATGTAGTTTCCGCACTTAAAGTGAATGCTGAAAAATATGTATCCAAATCAACTAAGTCGATCCGTAGTCGAGTAGCGAACATCTCTGAATTTTTACCGGAGCCAATGACGATTGAAGCATTCAGATTGGCATTGCTGCAATCACTATTCGGCGATTCAGAGCAAATACCAGAATACGTATTAAGCGAAGAAGAGTGGAATGCTGTCCGTGATTTAGCGAATGAACGTTACCGCAGCTGGGAGTGGAATTACGGCCGATCACCTGTTTTTAACGTTGGACAAAAGAAACGTATCGAAGGAGTAGGAACGTTCGACATACGTTTGCAAGTAGAAGAAGGTCGGATTGTAGAAGCGGCCATCTTTGGTGATTACTTCGGACGAGGGGACAGTAATGAAATAGCGCTGAAGCTCGCTGGTGTTCGATATGATGCCACATCGCTTAGTGAGTGGACGGACGGAATTGACCTTGCCCATTACTTCGGTTCCATCACGAAGGAACAATGGCTGGAATTACTCATCTAACTCCAATAAGGCTGTAATTAAACGATGAGCTTCTTTTCTACACGAAAGTAAGCTCAGTCCTATGATCAAAAGAGTTGCTTACAAAATGAATCAGATTGTGTGATTAGGGAGATCGTTAGTTCCCTTCATACAGTCTGTTTTTGTTATGTGCGAATGAAGGATTTCCTGTATAATGAATAAAAATGTAAAATTTTATATTTTAAAAAAATCAAATATCACAACAGGGATATCCGACAGCCGAACTGGTTCTTGCGGGCATCCCTTTTTTAATTTTAATCTGCACTGCATGAAGGAGATGAGGGACCAATGAAACAAGCTTGGAATAGTGGGAAAAGGAGTGGAACTGATGTCATCGCACCGGCCGTTTTAATTGGAGCACTTGCCTCTTTTTGGTTGTTCGTTTTTTTTAGCGCAAATTATACAGAAAGCACAGTAACAACAGAGCTATCGGAGCCAAGATTAACTTATTATGAAAATGAGAAATCTATACTTGAGGTTTTTCCAGATCCTACAGTAAAGGCTGGAAGTACATTTAACTATATTTTTCATTTTACAGAAAGTCATAAGCACTTTGAGGGAAAAAAACTGTCAGTCGATGTTATCCATCTTGAAACGGGGCATCGGCTCAGCCCGATCCAATCGAGCCTGATTACAGAATATAGCCCTCCAGAAATGATGATGGAACGATTTATCGTTAGTTGCGCCTTGCCATTAGGCGGAATGTGGCGTTTCGAGGTTAATTTTGATGGCAAAAAATACGCTGATGTTCTGTTGGAAGTAGGCGAGCCAACATGGGAACTTAGCCCACTATTCACTGCGGAAAATAGTGAGCTGACGGGTGTGGAAAATAAGGTTGGTATTATTAGTCCTGGGTTCATAGCAAAACAACCAAACAAATATATGTGGCATTTGTGGGGATCAAAGGCCGAGCTTGATGGGCCACTACGAGTAATGGCTGTTAAGGAAGGTAGCCCAGAAATGATTTCCGTACTATATATAAAATCTTTTGGCACTGGAATTCGTGGTTCTACTCGAACTCATCCGAGCATGATGGAGCTTCCGGAACCCGGTAAATGGATGTTGCTCCCCATTGTAGATGAACGATTAGTGGAAGGTATTGTGGTTGAGGTGTTGGAGCGCTAGTTTTCGGTCATTGTTTGTTGCGTAGAAAATTACCAAAACTAACAAAAAGGACAAACCAAAACGTCGTATTGGCGTCTAGGGTTGTCCTATTTGTTAGCAATTACAACTCAAATTTTCCCTTTCATATGAAACATCTGCCATAGTAACCCGTAATAAGATATAATCAAATTCGCATGACAAAAGAGGAAGGGTGAATGTCATCTTGGATCAAGGTATGAAAGTTGTATTGATGGAAAAAAGCGCTAATGGTGATTTGCATCAAATAGAGGAACGTAATTGGACTATGAACATGGTTGCAGCATTAGAGCATGTTAATTATATCGTTGTAGGTAATCGAGAATATGAAACAATCGAAGGCAGATTAAACGTAGATTTAGGTAGATTGGAACTTCTACTTGTTCCTATAAATTCATAAAGTATCGTCTAGGAAGGTGGTTGAACTGTGACTGAACGAACTAGTAACAAAAAGACAACATCCAAATTGTTTACACCGGATGGAAAGCCTCTACGCGTATTATCTACTTCCCTTGGGGTAGCGTTACTTGCCAATGCTATATTTAGCACTGGAGTAGCGGCGACAGGTAATGCTACATCCGCAGACCCACCTAAACTTGTTTCGTGGTCTACTGACGAAGTAAAAGCTTACTTCGATAAAAACGTTGATTGGAGCCTTCCGCTGCCAATTGAAGAGGAAGAAGAAACATCAAGTGATGGAGCGGGGACAACAGTAGTCAACCATTATAACTCTGGATTTGGATGGGACGATCTTCTTTTGTATCATCTCTTGTTCAATACCGGCTCAAGTTATTCATCATCTCGTTATTACAATAATCGACCAGCCCACTATTCATCAACTAGCAAATCATATAAGCCAAAGATGTATACCAGTGATATGTTCCAAAATAAATATGTTGCAGGTTCGTCGGTAATGCCGAAAACATCTACTTCGACAGGCTCCGTGACTAAAAGAACAACATCATCGAAACCTGGAGCTATTGGAGGCAAGTCTAGCGGACTAAGCTCATCATCAAGCTCCAGCAGCAAAAGTAGCAGGTCTAGCGGTGGATTCGGCGGATGAGTAGCGTATTCGAAGTTCTGTCCGAGCCTCATCCAGATCGCGCTAGTCGTACCGAGGAACTTAAAAATCTTGGTTTCACATGGGCAGACATCGGTGCAGAGCGGTATTGGATTGATCAGGTTGTAGCTATGAATAACGAAGTGTATAAGGAACTCGAATATGCTTCGTCAATGTTATGGAACATACTCGACCGCACCGCTCGTTATATTCATCGTAATCACGGATTGTATGAGCTGGTCGGCATTCCGCCGATCCTCTGGAATATGATTGACGATCTACCAATGCCAGAAGAAGGCCTAATTAGCCGCTACGCGAGATTTGATTATGCGATAGATAATGAAGGATCAATTAAGCTTTTGGAGCTTAACTCGGATACGCCAACAGGTTATGTAGAAGCATCTATTGTGACACCATGGATCTGTCAGCAGAGTGGGCTTTCATCGCCAAACCTAGCTATGCGAGATCTTGTTGCAGAGGCATGGGCGGTAGAGAAGCCGGATACGGCAGCATGTGTAGCCTATGGTGAGCATTTAGAGGATTCAGGAACGATAGAAGCATTGGTACGCCATAGCGGCCTCGATGTCAAATGTAGAGATGTTCTAGAACTCTATGTGGATGAAGGTATTTTGAGAGATAGCGAAGATCGTCAAATTCAACGTATGTTTGCGCTATATCCGAAAGAGTGGATGGCGGTCGATGATGGCGGAGATGCACTAGCATACTCAGTAGAAACGGGTAATGTAGCATTAATCAATTCGCCGCACAGCATTCTTTTGCAATCTAAAGGGCTGCTGGCAGTCGTTTGGGGACTATATGAGCTAGGGCAGCTATTTAGCAACGAAGAAAGAGAAGCCATCGGAAGGTATGTTCTTCCTACTTATAATAAGCCAGTATTTGAAGGGAGCTTCGTGTCGAAGTCAATGTTCGGGCGCGAGGGCGGTTCTGTGCGGCTATTTGACGCTACTGGCACGTTAGAAATAGAAGATCAGGATGGATTCGATACGAGTGTGTTATTTCCTACGGTCTATCAGAAGCGGGCCGAGCTTGCTCGAATTGGGACATCAGAAGGTGACTTGCATCTGCTGACAGGAATGTTCGTCATTAATGGGAAGCCTTGCGGGATGCTGGGCAGAGTCGGCGGGCCAATTACCGGTAACACAAGCCATTTTATCGCGATAGGAGTGAGATAATTGCAAATGAATAGGGATAGTAGCAGTGCAGCCTTCCATAGGAAAGGTCTATTTTCCAAGCTAACTTTAGGTCTGACACTCGCACTAATGCTGATACTGACTGGTTGTACATCGAATACAGATTCGGTCCTTCATACATCAAGAACGACAGGGGAAGCAACTGAAGCAAAAACGGTTCGCGTTCCATGGGATTATAAAATAGTTGAAGGCAGTGTCGGTGATTTGATCGACAGTGATATGATGGTGCTGCCTGAATATCAACTGATGACAAACGACGGAAATTACGCAACTGGAGATAAGGTGTGGCTGTTGCAGTTTATGGATGCTGAGATGGCAACCGACAACAATCAGCGCAATAAAGTAAGGTTATCGTCATGGAGTACGATCAAAACGTACAAAACACAAGATGCGGCAACAAAAGATATGAACAATTTGAAGATTGCTGTTACGACAGATGTAGATTTGGTTGGCGTGTATAAGACGGAATTTAAAGGTGAGACTCGCAACTTCGCTGTCGTAGAATTGCCATCAGGGAACCGTGTGAAGCAGCCGATTGATGATAAACGATACAAAGAAATAGAAAAGAAAAAGACAGTAAGTGTTCAGCTTGAGGAAATTCACGACTATGCAGATTATGATTTAGCTTATGCAAAATTTAGGGGGTGGGCGAAATGACAATCGTATTAAATATTGTTATTAGTGTAATTGCAATTATTATTCTTCAATTGCTTGGAATGTTCATCTTTAACTTGATGACGCCTTATAAAGATATGGACGAGTTGAAAAAGGGTAACGTTGCTGTCGGGTTAGCGCTCGGCGGCAAGTTTATCTCGACAGCTATTATATTAGGTGTAGCAGCTTATACGAACTCATATATTTGGTTTATGGTATTATGGTTTGCTATCGGTTACGTATGCCTCATTGCGGCCTATTGGTTGTTCGAGTTATTGACTCCAAAGTTCAAAATATCCGATGAGTTAGTGAAAGGGAACACGGCAGTAGGTATTTTGCTATTCTGCGTTTATTTAGGCTTCGCCTTTGCAATTAGCAGCTTAATCATTTAATAGAAAAAGCAGGCTGTGCTTGAGTAAATCAAGCTGCAGCCTGCTTTTTTGGATTGCATCATACACTACCGCGCAATATTTCTACATCGGCCGAAAGGATGTCTTCACCTTCATAAAGCATGAAGCGGCCTTCCTGCCATTCAATACGCATCAGCTTCCGATCGTCAGATTGGAATTGCCATACGGCTTGTTCACCGCCGTACATGAAGGGTGTTTTGCCGGTAGAAGAAATAGTGTCGTTGTATTGCTCCTCTAGATGGTAAGTGCGATCATCCATTTCTAGTGTCATTGGTACTTCTGTAATGGAATCTAGCCGTCCATCTATGGGTGAATAGAGAGAGTATACAGTGGTTTCCCGATCTTCAATCAACAGGTAACGAAGATCAGCACCATCTTGTAACGTAAGCATTATTGTTTTGCGTCGCTCGTTTAATGTGCGTCCGATCACTTGATAAGTGACCATGGATACTTCACAGGCATCCCCTGGTCCAATGGTCAATACGCTGCGTTCTGCAATTGGCGGCTCATGTCGTTTAATAATTCCGCGTAAACGTTGGAATATGCTCATAGGTGCTTACTTCTGCTCAAATTGCTTCATAAGCGCAGCTAGCTCGTCTTCGACAGCCCTATTTTTCCCGAGATTTGCGAACTCATCGTCAATCGATTTGCCCTTTGAAGCCGCAAGATCATTGCTTGCTTCTGCCATAGCTTCAGCTTGGAGCATCTTCTCTTCCATTCGCTTCATGCCGGATGCGGCGGAGCTAGTTCCGAAGCTGGACATCGTCTTATTAATTTCTGTTTGTGTCTTGGCAGCTTGATAGCGCGCCACAAGTGTATCTCGTTTGTTTTTCAAATCGCTTAGTTGGGTCCGCATCTCATCGAGCTTGCCTCTTAAGTTGTTAGCAAGCAGTTGGTTATCGATAAAAGCTTGTTTATATTGGACTACTTTTTGCTCCACAGCTTGTTTATCTTCAATAACTCTGCGTGCTAAATCGATGTTTTGCTCTTGGACTGCTATTTGTGCTTGTTCGGTACGCTTCTGTAACAGTTGCTCTTGCTCTTCATATTGCTTCTTGAACTTTTTCTCTAAAGCAATTTGTGATGCAACAGCTTTCTCAGCATCTTGTAAGTCTTCTGTCATATCGCGAATGTATTGGTCAGTTAGTTTAATTGGATCTTCGGCTTTTTCAATTAAAGAATATACATTTGATAATGTTAGATCACGCAAACGTTTAAACAAGGACATGGTAGAACCTCCTGTTTTTTTGGTATGGTTTCCAATACGAAATGTATGTTGAATGGTTTCAAGTCGCTTACAGTGAGGAGAATAACGATGCACTTTATTCGTCTTTTATCGACCAAGTTGTTACAACTCAGTAAGGTAACGATAACGATCAGCATTATTTTATTCGTTATGATAAGTGCAACTATTGCGTATGTGTTAGAACCTACGACATTTAACACTTGGTTTAATGCTTTTTATTGGGTACTAACGACAATGGCTACAGTAGGTTATGGAGATTATTTTGCTAAGACGGTAGAAGGTAAGGTCCTTACTATTTTTCTTTATATTTTTGGCATTGGCATGCTAAGTCTTGTAATCGGGAAGATAATAGATTCAATCGCGATATTCCAACGCAGGAGAGGAGAAGGTACATTGAGTTTTCAAGGAGAAAATCATATCATTATTATCAATTGGAGTAAAAAGGCGCAAATCGCGGTAGAAGAAATTTTATCCCACAAGTCCAAAACCTCTATTGTCATTATAGATGAATCTGGCCGTCATCCTATGGAACATCAGAAGGAAGTTCATTTTATTAGCGGTGATCCCTCCGAGGATGAGGTTTTATCAAAAGCGATGATTGAGAAGGCGAGAGCAGCAATTATATTTGGAGATGTTCGAATTGACGAAGCATCGCTCGTTGATGGTAAGTCATTGCTTATTACGTCAAGTATTGAGCGGATAGCCCCTCACGTACATACAACAGTTGAGATCATTCAAGAAAAGCATATTCGAAACTTCCATCATGTGAAAGTGAATGAATTTGTATTATCGCATGATGCAATATCACGCTTAGCTGTTCGCTCCGTTATGCAAGAAGGTAACTCGGAAGTGTTTAGACAACTGCTAAGCAGAGATTATGGCGATGATATTTATGAAGTTGCTATTAATCGGGCTTGGCGTACATATGGTGATGCTTTTAAAGGATTACTTGATCAAGGAGCGACATTGTTATCTGATCGTGGCGATCTCGGTATTAATCGTAAGCTTGATACGCCAATACCGGCGGATGCAAGGTTGTACATTATAAGCGATGAAGAGACTTATCTACGAATTAAAGGGAAATAGTAGTAGGGAAAAAGAGGGTTAGCCTTACTTTAATCGAGGAGGACAGCGATGCGAGCCAGCAGATTGGTGTCCATTGTATTATTGCTTCAAAGTGAGGGGAAGATGACATCGAAACAACTCGCGGATCGGCTAGAGGTAACGGTAAGGACGATTATGCGAGATATGGAGGAACTAAGTGTTTCGGGTGTTCCAGTTTATGCAGAACGGGGACAGCAGGGAGGTTGGTTGCTGTCAGAGGGGTATCGGACTAATCTTACAGGCATACACGCTGACGAATTAGCTGCCCTTTTAGTGTCCAGTCAAGCCGAACCTTTGGGAGATCTGGGGCAATCGAAAAATCTGAACACAGCCATGCAGAAGCTGCTCGCAGCTGCAACAGAAGCTGCAAGGTCGAATGCGGCAGCAGTGAGGAAGAAGATATATATTGATGGAGCTGGTTGGTATACGGCAAATAGAGGGAAGGGCCTTAAGGAGCAGCCGCTTCTTGCTGTTGTACAGGAAGCGCTCTGGCTGGAGCGGGAACTGAAACTCACATATGAACGTGAAGGTGCTCTAGTTGAAAGAATCGTATATCCCCTAGGCCTAGTAGCGAAACGAAGTGTGTGGTATTTGGTTGCAAAGGTCGATCAAGGTGAGTTTCGCACTTTCCGTATATCACGCTTGCGTAACTCTGAAGTTCTTCTAGATTCATTTACCCCTCCGGATGACTTTGATTTAGCGCTTTATTGGCAGCAATCCTTGCAACAATTCAAAGATAAGCTGCCTCGGTTTCCTGCTAGAATTAAGTTGATAACATCGCTACTGGAGCGGATCGAGAGAGAACGATTTGTATCAATTATGAACGTAGAGCCTGCTCAAGAAGGTTGGCTTGAGGCTGATGTAGAATTTGAAACAATCGAGTCTGCATGTGAGATTGTAATGAGCTATGGAGCGAGGGTAGCAGTGCTTGCACCAGTAGATCTTAGGCAACTGATTATAGATGAAATAGAATCGGCGAGAATGGTATACTTATAACATGTTGGAGCAAAAAAATAGCGTAACTACAATAATAAATACTTAGGGAGATGTACATATGAGCATAGCAATGGAAACATATTTCGAGAAATACGCAGAGTTAATCGTGCGGACGGGTGTCAATATTCAGCAAGGTCAACCTGTATGTGTGAATGGAGCATCCATTGAAATTGCACCACTGGTGAGACTAATTGCTGCAAAAGCATATGAAGCAGGAGCTTCTAACGTTCACGTTGAATGGATAGACGAAAAGTTGGGTCGGTTGAAATATGAGAAAGCTTCAGACGACGTATTCAGCAACTTCCCACAATGGGAAACGGATAAGCGTAACGATTTTGTCGAACAGGGCGCAGTATTTATTTCGATTACATCTTCAAGCCCAGATATGCTAAAAGGAATTCCTTCGGAGCGGATATCTGCATTCCAAAAGGCAGCCGGTCAAGGGCTGAAAGAATTCCGCAGAGCAATCCAGTCTGACAAAGTTAGTTGGACTGTTGTAGCTGCTGCCGGCTCAGAATGGGCGAAAAAGGTATTCCCAAATGTTTCCGAAGGTGAAGCGGTTGATCTACTTTGGAAAGCAATCTTTGATTCAGTGCGATTGCATGATGCTGATCCTGTAGCAGCATGGGTGAAGCATAACGATACGTTGCATGCGAAGGCTGAAATTTTAAATAATAATCATTTCAAAAAGCTGCACTATACTGCACCTGGAACAGATATTACTGTTGAACTACCTGAGAAGCACATTTGGGTGGCGGCTGGCAGCACAAACCAGGATGGAAATTCCTTTATGGCTAATATGCCGACAGAGGAAGTATTTACAGTGCCGCTTAAGACGGGGACAAACGGATATGTGTCCAGCACGAAGCCGCTTAGCTATGGAGGTAACATTATCGATCGTTTCAAGCTTACTTTTGAGAATGGCCGAATTGTTAAAGCTGAAGCTGAAGAGGGCGAAGAGATTTTGAATAAGTTGATTGAAATCGATGATGGTGCTCATTATCTTGGAGAAGTAGCTCTAGTACCGCATGAGTCACCAATTTCACAATCTGGCATTTTGTTCTACAATACGTTGTTTGATGAAAATGCGTCGAATCACTTTGCAATCGGCAGCGGATATGCGTTCAACGTAGAGGGTGGCAAAACGATGACGCCTGAAGAACTTGAGGCAAACGGTGTTAACGCAAGTATTACACATAACGATTTCATGATCGGCTCTGCCGAAATGGATATCGACGGAATATTGGAAGATGGTACGATTGTTCCTGTGTTCCGTAAGGGTAATTGGGCTATTTAATACTTGTAAAATGAAGGTATGAAGTAACAAAGGGCCGACTATTGAGCAGAGGAGTATTGGTTATGCCGGATTGGTCTTATCAGACCTTGTTTCGTCCTATTCTATTCCGATTGCCATCACGACTAAGTCGTTCTCTCACCCTGCAAGCGATGGGGCGAATTAGCAAAATTCCTGGCGGTTCATTTGTAATTAGAACGTTAGGTCATATGGAGGCCTCCCCTTTATTAGAACGTAATTTAGGAGGGCTTGCGTTTGCTTCGCCAATTGGCTTATCTGGTGCTGTCGATCCAGAAGGAACGGTTCACCGGGCACTTGCACAATTTGGACTTGGTTTTATAGAGATTGGCCCCATTACAAATGGGGCTATTCGGCATGGGAAACCAATAGAAAATAATGTTCGTGAAGAACGGTTGGAATATCCATCCTATTTTGAAAATGAAGGTCTGTCGGCAGTAGTTGCTCGGTTGAAACTACCAGGTCATCGACTTCCTCAGCTTGTCCGTATTACACCTATGCCCGAAGCACCACCGAATGAAGCAATCGAGCAACTTAAAGAGATGGTATCTCAGCTAAGTGCTTCGGGTGCTGTTGGCTTTTATTTAGATATTGCTTCAGGCTCACGTTGTTGGGATGATATTAAGCTTATCTATACCGAATTACCGCATATCATGAAGCAAGCAGCGTCAAGTCCATTTTTTCTGTACGTACCGCTCGACATGCCTGAAACTAGAGTTGTAGAACTGCTTGAAAGACCTGAAACTTCTTTGTTTAAGGGGGCAGTCATCGGGGAAGCTACCTTTGCTTTCACTTCAGAAGACGGACGGAACATTGAAGCGGGCAACTATGCTGTGTCGATAGGTAAAGAAGGGCTGCAACTATCACTTGCGAAGACGAGTCTCATTAAGCAACGATGTGGCTCTTCTTTTGTGGTCAAAGCTGGAGCAGGTGTGCATGAACCTCAAGATGCTTTGTTATTATTAGAGGCAGGTGCAGATTTGATTATGCTGCACAGTGGTCTTATCTACTCAGGACCGGGGCTGCCCAAGCGGATCAATGAAGCAATTATTTATGAGACTGTTCGGCACAAAGAAGTGCCTGATCATCCTTCCTTCTGGAGTAACTGGGGATGGATGTGTTTGCTCGGTGTTGGCATGATTATTGGCGGGTTGTTAGCTTGGTGGATCGGAGCAACTAAAGTTCTTCTTTCCTACGATCTGAACTTTCTAGGAATGACTGTTGACGAGATCCATCGTGTGAATCACCATTTGATCCATTTCATGTCGCATGATCGGATTACACTGGCAGGTACAATGATTTCTATCGGAATTATATATTATCAGCTAGCTAGACACGGTCAGCGATTAGGTCAGCATTGGGCAAAGACGGCTCTAATTACATCATGCTTAGTTGGCTTCACTAGTTTTTTCTTATATTTAGGCTACGGATATTTTGACCCGCTGCATGCGATAGCATCGGCGTTGCTTCTGCCCATGTTTGTATTTTCGTTACGAAGAAATAAGGATCAGCCCAATTATAAACCTGTTAATCTATATAATGATAAAGCATGGCGACTCGCCATGTGGGGACAGCTGTGTTTCGTTGTATTAGGTTTTGCACTTGCGCTAGGTGGACTTGTCATTGCAGGTGTTGGTATTACGAATGTATTCGTGAAGGCAGATCTCGCCTTTCTTGGTACAACAAGAGAGCTATTGAATGAGGTTAATCCGAAGCTAATTGCATTAATTGCTCATGATCGGGCAGGCTTCGGTGGTGCTTTACTTTGCGATGCAATAGCGATTCTTATTATCGCATTATGGGGCATAGGTCAAGGGGAGCGTTGGCTTTGGTGGACGTTGCTGCTTGGCGGTGCTCCTGGTTTCTACGCTGGCTTTAGTGTTCATTATGGCATAGGCTATACGGACTTCATCCACTTATTGCCTGCAGTGTTTGCCCTTTTTCTGTATATTGCAGGGCTAATCCTGCTTTTTCCGTACATGATGCGCAAACCAATACCTTCTACTATGACAAGAATTAAGAACGTGTAGCAGTGCGATCTTCATTCCATAAATTAGGTAATAATTTTTGGCCTATATGACAAATGTCATATAGGCCAATTACGTTTATGACTATTAGAAGAGAATTAATTTCCTTACAATGAATATAGTGAAAGCTGGAGGAAATAATTTAATCCATGCGATAAGCGATATTCCGAGGAGGAAGTCAGCATGACTGAGCCTAAGCAAGCTAACCTAAAAAAAAGTGTAGCACCATTTGAAAAATCTGAATTAAGAGTCAGTATAAGGCAAATTATGAATACGCTCGTTCCGTTGTTTGTACTTTGGTATGCGGCTTATTACAGCTTAGCGTTTTCCTACTGGTTAACCCTTGCCATTTGTGTATTAACATCAGGCTTTGTCATTCGAGCATTTATCATATTCCATGATTGTTGTCATGGCTCTTTCTTCAAAAACAAAAAAGCAAACGATATCATGGGAATCATTACTGGTGTATTAACACTTGTTCCCTATCAACAATGGAAAAACTCGCATGCTATTCACCATGCTACAAGCAGTAACTTGGACAAGCGCGGCGTAGGTGATATGTGGGTATTAACCGTAGAAGAATTTGCGGCAGCATCATGGAAAACTAAGCTTTATTATCGTATTTACCGTCATCCACTTGTTATGTTTGGCATTGGACCGATTGCAGTATTTGCGATTCAGTACCGCTTCAATCGTAAAGATGCACGTCGCAAAGAGCGATTAAATACGTACTTAATGAATGTATTGATTGTTGCTGTGTATGCACTGATGTGCTGGGCTATTGGCTGGAAAGCATTCCTTATGATTCAAGGACCGATCTTCTACATTTCAGCGATGCTTGGCATTTGGCTCTTCTACGTACAACATCAATTCGAAGATTCCTATTTCGAAAATGAAGATGAGTGGAGCTATGTGAAGGCTGCAGTTGACGGAAGTTCATATTATAAGCTGCCTAAGTTGCTGCAATGGCTAACAGGCAATATCGGTTTCCATCATGTTCATCATTTAAGCCCAAAAGTTCCAAATTATTATTTGGAAGATGCACATGATTCGACTCCGCCTTTGCAGAAAGCAACAACGATAACGATTCGTCAGAGCTTGCAATCACTTAAATTCCGTCTCTGGGATGAAGAAAATAAACAATTTGTCAGCTTTAAGGCTGTAAAACATCGTCTACAGCAATTAAAACAACAAGCAGTATCAAAAAGAGATCCTCTAAAAGCTAGCTAAATGTCGTAAAAGCGACTGAATTACTAAGCTAAGTTGTGGAGGTTTATAACAGGCGGCCATCGGTTGGTCGCCTGTTGTGTTTTGGCAGATCATTGCGCTCTAGGTCGATTATGCTAAAATGAAGGCATATCAGTATGAAAAAGGGTAGTCAAGGGTGTAAGCTCGTCTTACACAATAAAGGGATGGTCATCTATGAACAAGTGGTATCAGATTTTTCATCGGAGTACAGGATTAAGCCCTTATGTTTGGGTTGTATTTTGTATATTGCCTTTTTATTTTATATTTCGGTCATCGTCTACACCCGAAGTCATTTCCGGCATAATTATGATTGGATTATTTTTCTTTTGCTACCGAATGTCTTTTGTTTCTAAGGGATGGCTGATCTATTTTTGGACCAGTGTACAAATAATAATATCTATCGCAATGACCGTATTGTTCGATTATGTTTACTTCTCCATATTTTTAGCTTTTTATATCGGTAATATAAAGAGCAGGGCAGGGTTCTTTACGCTATATGCGATTCATCTGCTCAGTACATTTATTACGGTCAATTATGGCTTTGCAACACAAAACCCACTGTTCTTCACGCAGTTTCCGTTCATTCTCATCAGTCTTATCGTCGTTATTTTGCTCCCCTTCAATACGTATAACCAGAACAAGCAAGGACAGCTTGAAGGGCAGCTTGAAGATGCAAACAAACGGATCTCTGAGCTTGTAAAGTTGGAGGAGCGTCAGCGGATTGCTCGTGATCTGCATGATACATTAGGCCAGAAGCTCTCATTAATCGGCCTAAAGAGCGATCTGGCAAGTAAACTTATTCGTAAAAATCCAGATAGGGCACAATCGGAAATATTGGATGTGCAGCAGACAGCAAGAACAGCTTTGAAGGAAGTACGAGAGATGGTAACGCAGATGAGGGGGATACGTCTTGATGAAGAGATGCATCGCGTCGTTCAAATATTGGGTGTAGCTGAGATGGAGCTTACACTAGAAGGCGATCCAAAACTGACTAATACGACATTGCTTACGGAAAATGTTCTAAGTATGTGTTTGAAGGAAGCAGTAACGAATGTAGTCAGACATAGTCACGCGAAACATTGCTTTATAACGATTGCGTCGACATCCTCTGAATTAACTTTATCAATTCGAGATGATGGAGTTGGTATGACAGTAACCCCTGGCTATTACCGAGGAAATGGTCTTCGTGGAATGAAGGAAAGGCTGGAATTCGTGAATGGCAGCCTTGAAATATTGTCCGAGTCTGGAACAGAAATGATTATTAAAGTGCCTCATGTCGTTAAGCAACCAGTAAAGGAGATAAGCGAATGATTTCTATTGTCATAGCGGAAGATCAACGAATGTTGCTTGGCGCCTTAGCTTCGCTTCTGGACCTAGAAGAGGACATGAAAGTCGTCGGAAGGGCCAGCAATGGAGAGGAAGTTATAAAGCTCGTGCAGCAGCACAAGCCGGACATATGTATAATGGATATTGAGATGCCGGCCAAAAGCGGCTTGGAAGCAGCAGAGGAAATTAAAGGTCAATGTAAGGTCATTATTTTGACGACCTTCGCACGGGCGGGTTACTTCGAGCGTGCACTGAAAGCAGGGGTAAGCGGATATTTGCTTAAAGATAGTCCAAGCGAGGAATTGGCGAGCTCTATACGGAGCGTTATGAATGGGCGCAAAATTTATGCCTCAGAACTCATGGATGAAGCGTATGGCGGTGGTCATGACAACCCGCTTACAGAGCGAGAGAAGGCAGTGCTCGGACTAGTTGCAGATGGGAAAAATACGAAGGAAATTGCAAATGAGCTGTTTCTGACAACAGGAACAGTGCGCAACTACATTTCCGTTATTTTGGATAAGTTGGACGTTAGTAATCGAATAGAAGCAATAACCCGATTTAAGGAGAAAGGCTGGTTCAAGTGACCAGCCTTTTATTTGTTGGTTAATATATCTATAAAATTGTTTATTTTAATCTTTTTCAACATTATGAAATTTAAATTCAAATTCTTGCAACTTTTTATAGTTAAAAGCGTATGGACATATGGTACATACTGGATTATTATAGACAGAATTAGTGAGGAGAGGGAATTATTTTATGAAAAAATGGTTAAAGAAAGCTGCACCTGTAGTGCTAGCAGTATCCTTGTTAACTGGATGCAGCCTCGGGGGAGACAAAGCAGCGAAAGAGAATGAACAGTCTACATTTAAAGTTATGTATTACAGTGAAAGCAGCTTTTTCCAAGAATACGGTATGTTGTTCAGCGCATTGCATCCTAATGTAGACATTCAAGTGGTATCTACAGAAGGCCTCTATAGAGGTAAAGAAGGAGAAGAAGTAGACCAGGAGAAAGTAAAAAAAGAATTTATGGAAAAAGAGAAGCCAGATCTTATCTTGCTTGAAATTGATGAGTACAAGAAGATGTCTGAGGAAGGTCAGCTCTATGATTTACAATCCTATATAACAAAGGATAAATTCAATACCGAGGGTATCGTGCCTGGTATGCTAGATTATATGAAGGAGCTAGGTGGAGGTCAATTATATGGATTGCCATCATCTATTAGCAGCCAGGCTTTATACTATAACAAAGCTTTATTTGATAAATACGGTATCGCATATCCAACTGATCAAATGAACTGGGCGGACGTGATCCAGTTGGCTAAACAATTCCCTACTGAGGGAGAGCCTAAAGACCGTGTGTATGGACTTAGAGCTGGTTACCGCGGGAATTTGAACGAACTAAGCACGATGATTGCTGGTTCAGAAGGATTGCACGATGTAAATGCAGAAACGAATAAAATGACTATTAATTCTCCGGGCTGGGTAAATTCAGTACAGACAGCTTTAGATGCGATCAAGTCAAATGCGATGTTTACGTATGATCCAAATAGTGACAACAATAGTGGCAGTTATGAAGACTACATACTGAAAAACCCGTTTATTAGTGGTCGTTTAGCGATGGTTGTTGAAGGCAATTATTTTGTTCGTGAGATAGAAGAAGCATCTAACTATATTAAAGAAGAAGGGGCTGTTGTTAAGGATTGGGACGTCGTTACAGTTCCAGTAAGTGCACAGCTTCCAGATGAGAGCGACAGCGCTTATTATGGCAGTATCTTTGGAATAGCTAAAGATTCACCTAATGCGGAAGCAGCATGGAAATTCATTTCTTATGTTTCCAGCGAAGATTATGCAAGGGTTAAGAGCAAGATGAATAATGGAGGCTTCCCAATTCATACAAAATATATTAAAGATGATGAAGGACGCAATTTTGCTGCGTTTTATAAGCTTAGACCATCAAAAAGAGATAAATATACGGCTAATGAAAATTTCCCGCCACAATTTTATTCGATGTATTATGACATGATGGAAAAAGAGTTTACTGCTATCGAAAAAGGGACTAAAGAAATTGAAGAAGCTCTTGCATATTTGCAAACAAAAGGTGATGAGCTGCTAGCTCAGGAGCCGATGACTGAAAAGGAAATAAGTGAAATGCTGCAAAAGAAAATGGAGGAGGAAAATAAGTAATTTTATTTCAAATATATGCAACATATTGGCAATAAAAAGCGTATTTAGATATGGAACATATTGGGTAGGATTAAAGCAAAATAATAGAAGAGAGGGAGTCTGTATGAAAAAGTTGTTTAAAAAAGCGGTACCGATCGTATTGTTAGGGACATTGCTTGCTGGTTGTAGTTTTGGGGGGAGCAAGGAAGCAAAGGTACCTGAGACCTCGACTTTAAAGGTTATGTATTATGACGAAGGTCAATTTTTCCAAGATTATGGTATGTTATTCACTGCACTTTTCCCTAATATAGAGGTACAAGTTGTTTCTACTCAGGAGATTGGTAGAAATAATGGCGAGGATCCAGATTTTGATGCAGAGAAAGCAAAAAAAGAGTTTATAGAAAAAGAAAAACCTGATCTTATCATGATGGACATTAATGAGTATCAGAAGGCAGCTGAAGAAGGACGCCTTCATGATTTAGAAGCTCAAATGACGAAAGATAAATTCAATACTGAAGGCATCGTACCCGGTATGATTGATTACATGAAGGAGCTTGGTGGCGGCAAAGTATATGCTTTGCCAACGGCTGTAAACAGCCAAGTCATGTATTTCAACAAGGAGTTATTCACTAAACATAATATTGAGTTTCCAACTGATAAAATGAGCTGGAATGATGTGATTCAATTAGCCAAGCGCTTCCCAACCGAAGGGAAACCGGAAGAACGCGTATATGGTTTAAAGGTTGGATATAGCGGAGATTTGAATGAGTTAAGTACTATGGTTGCAGGGTCAGAAGGTTTAACCTATGTTAATGGGAAGACGAAAAAAATGACAATAGATACACCAGGTTGGGAAACTTCCGTGCAGACCGCACTAGATGCTATTAAGTCAAAGGCACTTTATGTTCAAGATCCCAACAATAATGGTATGAGCGGCGGAGACAGCTATGAAGATTATTTGATGCGAGATCCATTTATTAGTGGTCGATTAGCTATGACGATTGACTCCAGTTATTATATTAACCAAATAGAACAAGCAGCTGATTATATTAAAAAAGAGGGAGTTGTCGTTAAAGACTGGGATATGGTTACTGTACCAGTAAGCGCTCAGTTGCCAGACGA
Organism: Paenibacillus sp. L3-i20; assembly: GCF_022180385.2. GTDB lineage: Bacteria > Bacillota > Bacilli > Paenibacillales > Paenibacillaceae > Pristimantibacillus. The sequence continues at coordinate 690,524 of NZ_BQME02000001.1, read as the reverse complement.
GAGCAGCAATGCGTATTACAGCAATATTTTCGGAATTGCAAAGGATTCTCCTAATGTTGATGCTGCTTGGAAGTTTATTTCTTATATTTCGAGTGAAGACTATTCTCGTGTCAAAGCTAAAACACCCAATTATAATGGATTCCCGATCCATACGAAATATGTTAAAGATGAAGAAGGTCGTAACTTAGCAGCTTTCTATAAACTTAAACCATCTAAAGTTAATAATTACTCGGATTATGAAAAGTTGCCGCCTCAATTCAACCAAATGTTTTACGGAATAATGCAGGAAGAATTTAAATCAATTCAAGATGGTAAAAAGGAAATAAAAGAAGGTCTAGCATTGCTTCAAGTAAAAGGTGATGAGCTATTAGCACAGGCACCAATGACTGATGAAGAAATACAGAAGGAAATGGAAGAAAAACAAAAAAAAGAAGCTGAAGCAGCAGCTGGTGGAGCCGCTACAGAAGAAGCAACGGAAGAGTCAACTACTGAATCAGGCACAGTAATTAAATAATAAATGAGTACTTAGAGGGTGCTTCGATTGGTCAAGCCTTGACTAATCGGAGCACCCTTTTACTATTGGATTGAAAGGAAAAAGGAGGCTCATCTCCTAAGTAGGAAATGAGCCTCCATTATTAATTATGGCTGTAAATAGTCCATAAATAGTTGCAATCGTGTCGTTATCGAGCCCGGTACTAGTTCATGTCCGAAATAACGATAAACAGCAATATCCTTTTCACAAAGCAAGTGGTTATACGAGGCAAACACTGTGGATGGTGGTGTGATTGTATCAACGAGACCAATAGTCATCCAAGTATAGCAACTAATTTGTGGTGCTAGGTTCATAATGTCAAAATAACTTAATGTCTTCAAAGCATTTAATTCAATATTCGGATTCCCTGAATAACGGCGGAAATATTCGTTCAGTTCATTATAAGGTAAACTAGGCGAAATATCGATTGCTCTTTGGAAGTTTGAGAGGTACGGATGATCTGCAACTACTAGCTTAGGTGTATCGGAAAATGCGGCTGCAGCAAGTGCAAGTGCTCCACCTTGACTTCCACCGGTTACAGCAATAAGGTTAGCATCTACTTCAGGCATAGCCGCGAGAACATCGATAGCTCGGACAGCATCCATATATACGGCACGGTAGTAATATTCATCCTTGTCTTGAATACCTTTGCTCATCCACCCCGTTACATGTCCGTTAGAAGAACTAACATTGTCAACACTTAAGCCATACTGCCCACGGCAGAACATCTTCAGTACTGCGTATCCCTTTAGGGCTAAATTAACCGTTTCATGGATGTCGCCATCCATACACCAGTTATATCCATGATAAGATACGATACCTGGAAGAGGTAATTGTTGATCGGGAAGTGCTAACAATGCTTCAATTCGGGAATGTTGAAAGCCAGTATACAAAACACGGTATACGTTAACACCCTTTACTGGATACTGAATTTGAGTAAGATCATAACTTAATGGTACTTCTGCTAGCTTCGATAAAGTCGATTTCCAAAACTGATCAAAATCGTCTTGTTTCGTTAATTGCGGCTTATACTCTCGTAATTGGTCAAGCGGTAAATCATAGGGTTGCGGCATAGAGAAAACCATCCTTATTTATATAATTAAAAGTACGGATTACCGTTTAAAAGTCCAACCGAATACTTTTAGATGTACGAGCAGCTTAGTGACCCAATGGGTAAGTATATACAAAACGACGAATACAATTAGGAATGGTTTGGCTAGAAGGAAATTAGCAAACCAACCAATCAATATTTGCCACGGCTTTAAGCGTTTGAGAATGGTAGTCGGGGCTAATACAATTTGATAAAACGTATAGCTCTTTTGCAGTGCTTCTAAATATTCAGTACGGATTTGCTTATTTGTTGGGTCGAGCAGAATGGCATTCTTCAACATGTGCAATTGCTCATCATAATCGTTGCGTTGTTCATTTTCGAGAGCTTCGTCCATCGCTTTCCAGTTGCTCGTTTCGTAGAAAGTAATCGTGCGTACGAACCAATTGATAGATTTTGGCATAACGCAGTTCTGATGTTTCTCTTTCTATCATCAACATTAACTCTTGTAAATGAATTAGAAACATTATTTGAGCCCGTTAGCCCTCATATACTCAAGCACATTCTGATAATCGTTATTGATGTCACTAAAAGTGGCGTAATTTTTGGCGGTGGCGAACCACTCTAAAGTAGTTGCTTTGCGACCTTTGGTAGACTTTTTAATATCATCTTGTGTAATAGGCTGAATTTCTCCTGTTTCGAGAGTCCGTTCGAGCGCACCTTCAATAGCATCTTTGACAATCTGTTCTAAGTCAGCACCGGAGAAATGACGGGTGTCCTTAGCAATTTTGGATAAATCCAGCGTATCGATAGGTTTACCCGCTAGTTTGAGATTTAATATGGTTACCCGTTCCGCTTCCTCAGGTGGCGGAACGAAGATAAGATGATTGAATCGTCCGGGACGACGGAGAGCAGAATCCAAATACCAAGGAGTGTTTGTTGCCCCTATGACATAAACTCCGTCATTAAAGGACTGAAGACCGTCCAGCTCAAGTAGGAGCTGATTCACTAACATGCGGTCATGGTGTTGGCGCATTGAGTTGCGACTTCCGCCCATCGCATCAAGTTCGTCAATAAAGATGACACATGGCTTGTTTTCCCTTGCTTTCTCAAAGAGATCATGCAAGTTGCTTTCGCTTTGACCAACGAACATGGAAAGGATAGATTGGAGTTCAAGATGGAGGAAGTTTGCATTGATTTCTCCGGCAATTGCCCTTGCTAGAAATGTCTTTCCGCATCCCGGAGGACCATAAAGTAACAAGCTTCCTCCTGCTTCTTTGCCATAAGCGGCAAAAAGCTCAGGCTGTTGCAATGGAAGAATAAAATTCATACGAATCTTTCTCTTCACAGCGTCCAAACCACCGACATCATGAAACGTTTCTTTAGGCTTGTTAGTTTCTATTAAATCTTTTCCGTTCTTGTCGAATTGAAGTACTTTAAGCTTGTTCCGGCGACGTTCCGCGAGCTCATCGCGATCATTGTAATCGGACATTGCTATCATCCTTTATATTCGGAATTTACAGTTTATTATACCAGATAACAGGGGAGATTGGTGGGAAACTGTCGTAAAATAGAACCATTTGACATTAAAATAGTGATGAAGTCAGTCGATTACCAAAAAGATGCACAAGGCATAGGGCCTTGTGCATGGAATGTTCTATTGTGTCGATGCTGGCAACGACATCTCATAAATTTCTCCCTAATTTTCTTTCTAACGCTAAGGAAGAACAGGATAAGTTAATGATCCGCGTTCATTTAAATTCTCTATATCATTTGCCTTCAGAAGTGCCTCGGAAAGCGTGTATAATGTATCTCCAGCGTACAAGATTCTTTTAACCGACTTCGTGTAATCAAAGCTGTATTGACCACTTTTTTTCATATCTTCTTCTGTTAAGTGGCTAATACGTCCGCGTAGCTTGAACCCACTGCCCAGATCAATTTTGTACACGTAAGCACCTTGATAGGTATACTCCCCGTAAGCAGTAAGGTTATCTTCATTTCCATTTTCTTTGTTTTTAATTTCATGGAGCTGAACTGGAAGGGCTAGTAACCCCTTTTCTTTGGAAAAAAGTAAAGCTTTATGATTGTCTAACAGTTCAGAATGAGTTCCTCGATCTCCAATAACTTCTTTGAACTTCTCTTTTGGGTGATTGACATCAGTGACATCAAAAAGAGCCATTTTTAATCCTTGAGCAAAAGCAGTTGCTTCTCCCTGATTTGATCCTTTTGTCGGAACTTCGGCAGTATCTTTACCAAAACCAATGAGATGATTATCATCATATGGATGCAAATAATCACTATAGCCAGGTATTTTCAGCTGACCAAGCAAACTAGGAGCTGTAGGTTTATTTAGGTCGATAGCAAATAGCGGATCTATATTACGGAAAGTGACCATATAAGCACGTTTGCCCATAAAACGTGCAGAGTAAATGCGTTCACCTGGTGCTAATCCCTCGAGCTTGCCGACTGTAGCTAGACTTTCATCGAGTACATATAGATTGTTTGTTGAACCTTGTGCGCCAGTTGTCCACATATTGCCTTTCGTAAGTGCCACCCGGAAGTAGCCGTCATGTTCATCCATAGAAAATTGGTTCAATAGCGTACCTGGGACACTTCCTTCACCAATATAGACGACTTGACCATGATCCAATCGGAATTTGTGGAACTTGGTCTCTTCTTCATAGGTATCTCCGATTGCTTTGTAATTGGACAAAGCGACGTAAAGATGTCTTTTTGAAGCATAGATAGCTTCCCCCGCACCAAGATATGCTGAGATATTAAGTTGTTGTTTCGGTTCACTTAGATCGATGGAACCTACTAGCATCAAAGAGCTGTCCCTCGGTTCAGGGAAATATCGAATCTGATCGAGTGGCAAAGTAAGCTGTTTTTTTGTAATTGCTGAATCACTATAAACGGGCTCAAAATTGAGTTTTAGCTGCTGTGCTGCGTGCTTCTTATTCTCCTTGGCTGAACTACTCAAAGTATTGCGATTTGCTAATTTATCGTAGATAGAATAGTTATAGTTGAATTTATTTGAGACGATGTACAAGGAGTTATCGATCTTCCGTGAGGAGAGATAGCTGCCCTCCTGCTCAAGCTGACGGGTTAACTTTGGAGATCCAATGTTGCCAAGCTCGTAGATGTAAGTTTTGACGGTACTTTTCGTATAAGCAGGTGGAAGGATGCCAATTGAAGCATTTTTGGACAAATCTAATTGACTTACGCTCTTGCTTGAATCCTCCGCTTCTATACTGACACTGCCAGCTTCTTCTCGAACAGCAGGTGCACTGGTGTTGCTATCATAAACGCTTATGTTAGAGAATGTATTATTTTGTCCAATGACGACTAACTTGTTATCGTCAACATATAGCTCCACTGGCATAAAGTCATCTTTCTCTGTATACTCCAGCATAGCGCTTAACTTTGGTGAATTAGGTTTAGTGATATCCGTAATGTAAACGCGGGAGTTACTAATTTGATAAATATACCGTCCGTCTGTCTTGGCCCAATCTGCTTCATCAACACCATTTACTTGAATATTTGTTTTGGAGAAGTCATCCGGTGGGGAAGGTTCCATGGAAGGGGTATCTTCGACTGAAGTCGTACTATTGGTTATCCCTGTTAAAGAACCTTTTTCATAATAAGTATTAGCATTGAAATCTTCAAGCAACTCTACCAGTTTGTCGGCAGAGCCAATTGCAGGCAACTCTTTCGGTTCATTAATTGAAATGATTCGTTTAGTCCCATCCCAGCTAACGACTGTTCCCAATGCTTCAGTGATGGCTCTTAGGGGAACCATCGTCACACTATTTACAGTTCGTGGAGCAATAGTGAGATTTATTGATTTACCATTAGCTTTCATTGACTTGGAGCCTATCGTCAGCTCTGCACATCGCTCATTACGAATGATCTTAACGATTTTTACTCCTTTTCCGGACTCCGAATAAGTAACTTTGGCTTTCAAGGCTTCGGTGATCTCTCTGAGGGGAACTAAAGTTGTGCCATTCTCGATAATAGGTAACGTTTTTAAAGGTAATGTGATGCCTTTAATTTGAACAACAATCTCTGCTTGTGCTTTAACTGAACGCTCGAAGGTTACATTCAAAGCAGGCAATAAACAAAGCGTCATTGTTAAAATTGCAGCTATGATCGTTTTTTTCTTCATAGTTAATTGCGCTCCTTTACTCATTATTTACAAGACGAAAGTCGAACTTGACTATAGAGCGATGAGTTAAATTGTTGGGTATTACTGTTTAAACGCAAACGATATGGAAATTGTTTCAATTTTGATGAAATGAAATAAAGCGTCGTTTTTGAGCAAATATATATTCAAAAATGGGCTTGACCTAGAGAATGTATCATTCAATCTGGCTGCTGGGGTTCTCCGACGGTGCTAATGGAGGTAGTGATTGGAGTAACAGGGCGAGGTAAACTAATACAACCATGGCTTAATGATGGAGGAGGAAACATCCTTCAAGCAACGTTAACTATACTCCTTCTTGTTGGCATCGTTTGGCTCAATTATTTGATGGTACGGCGTGTGCCGATCAAGCGTAAACTAGTGTAATCAATTAAAGATAGTTTCTCATAAACCTTTGCTTTTTTTTGCAAAGGTTTTTTTGCGATTTTTGTTGCTATTCTTTCATTCATAGCGGAAAATAGAAATAGGTAAAATTTGACGAACATTGTCGAATTTTAGGTAAATTAAATCGCGAATAGTTAGTCAGAGGTGTTGGGAATGAGTAGAAAGCGAAGCTATATATTTAGCTTAGTCCTTATTGTACTCTTTTTTACCGGAGTAGTTTTATGGACGCAGTCTGCGCAAGCGGAAAGCACGAAGAATACAAAGTCAACGGAAACGATATCAGAATGGCAAATGTTATGGGAGACGAAGGATGAGGAACTCAGTATAACAGAAGTAAGCGCTTCATCCCAAGATAAGAGATGGTTTACAGTAAAAGCAAACGGGAAATATCCCATTGTTCCAGAGGGAGTAACTTCCGCATGGCTTAAACTCCAGTTACCTGAGATGACTCAGATGCGTCCTGCAATTGTATTGGATAAGTTATATTCAAATGATATTGTGATGTATGTTGAGCAATCGAAAATATATGAATTACATAGAAGTTATGCTTATGATCGGAATCAAATAGTAGTACCTTTTTCATTTTCCGAATCAAATAAGACTATTTATATGAAAATGAAGAGTAGCTTTGGGAGAATTGGTCTACATAATGAAGTAATTGTGGGCGAGTACTATGAACTTTTTAAGAAGGACACAAAGAATGAATTACTTGATGTTGTAATTGGTTCTTCATTGATCTGCATATCATTTTTTATGCTTATTAGTATACTTTTTTTGAATCGTTCCTTTCTACCAGGATGGACCTCATTATTTCTTGTAATGTTGTCTATAGGATTAATGATACTTAGTGATTCCTCACTTGCAGATAGATACTTTTCTGAATATGGCAACTTATTTTATTATCTGTTTGATGTAGCTTCAACAATATTATTGCCATCGCTATTTATATTTTTCGAAAAAATATTCGGTAAAGGACCTTACGGTATAATATCTAAGCTTAATAAGATACAACTATTTCTAGTCCCAATTAGTTTAATGTTATTGTTGTTAAGCACGATGATTGATTCAGTAGGTTATTTTTATCCAAAGTTTAGCATTATTTATTTAGGGTCAATGATAGTAATCGGAAATATTTTACTCATTATTTCTTTAATTTATTATTGTTGGCGTGGTAATAGAGAGGCTTTAATTATGGCTTTTGGTCTTGGGATATTTGCATTTGTGGGTTTAACTGAGGTGATATGGTATTTTATGAGTGATAAGTTGCATAGAATGTACTTTTGGAAGTTTGGAGTTATTCTTTTTTTAGCTTCTTTAATTATTTTGTTAGTTCGACGAATTATGAGAAATTATGAACAAGCGTTAAAGTACTCAAAACAAATAGAAATATTTAACAATGAACTTGAGCGTTCAGAAAAAATTGAAATGATTAGTCATCTTGCAGCATCCATCGCCCATGAGGTAAGAAATCCTTTACAAGTTACAAGAGGTTTTCTGCAAATATTAGGAAAGAATTTGAAAGAAGAAAAATCTATAAGCTACACATTATTAGCTATTGAAGAGTTGGATAGGGCATCTGAGATCATTACAGATTTCTTAACTTTTGCCAAACCTGATTTGGAAGAAATGATGCAGTTGGATATTTCAACCGAGATTTTGCAAATCGAGGCTATATTAGCCCCGCTAGCAACGATGCAAGGAGGAAGTATTCGTGTGAAAACCGAGGATGGGCTGGAAGTAAAGGGGAATTCATCGAAATTTAAACAAGCACTAATTAATATTATCAAAAATAGTATAGAAGCTTTTCGGGAAGATGGAGTAGTAACGATTACTGTTCACAAAAATGTAGAGAAAAATGGGGTAACAATTAGAATTAAAGATAATGGAGAAGGTATTGACGAACTGGACCTGAAACATTTAGGTGAACCATACTATTCAAAGAAGACTAAAGGTACAGGATTGGGGTTAATGGTAACTTTTAGAATTATTGAAGCAATGCAAGGGAGAGTTACAATTAATAGCATTATTGGCCAGGGTACAGAAGTATGTATTGATCTTCCAGTGTATAATTCATAAAGTAACAAGAAACCGTTCATCTATCTTAGAAGAACGGTTTCTTTAGTTATTTATTAAATCCAGCGTGAGCCTTGTATTATAGTATTGTGCAATTGAGATGGATTTTGGGGCAAGACGAGATAATATTTTTCAGAGTTTTCTTCAAGCACCTCGATTTCAATATGATCCGGAACGTCGACTCCAAAGGCATCTCTAATAGCTGCTTTTGGATCAGTAAGTAGTTGATGCTTGAAGTAGTCGTCTGCCCATGCTCTCTCAATTATTTGATTTTTAAGTTCTTGTTCATTTAACATAATGGTCACCCTTCCGAATATGTATACGATTTCCAATATAGTCTATCATTAAAATTCGACATTTTCTACTACTATTTTACTATATTCAACAATATATAGGTCTAAAGATAGTAGTTCTAATGACGTGTTATTTTGAAAACATATAATTTAATCCTCCACCAAGCAGCTTTCGCTTATTGTCATCAATTTGTTCTGCTATTTTCTGCAAACTATCTACCATGTAGAAATGGTATTCAATTAATGGTTTAATCGATACTTGCAGATTAATTAATTGAACATGGGTCTGCTCAGCGATTTCGGCAAATGATTTCATACAGCCGAGAACGTAGATTTGAATGTCAACTTTATCTTTGGTCAACATTTCGATAGTTGTTTCTTCACTAATTCGAGAAGCGATCATTGCAAGCAAGCCATTATAGCTGCCATCCTCCATGTCCTGTTTCCAATCTGCCCAATCATCCAACATTTGCAACGTCGTCAAGACTAAATCAACAGCGGTTTCTAAAGCTTTGATTCTCTCAGTTTGTCCAGTAAGAAGTAAAGCGCCAGTACTGGAAATTTTAACAGGTCCTGCTTTACCTGCTGTACGGATGGGATCGTTTATAAAAAAGTTGCGATCACCTTCATTCACAACACTGTCCGCCCAAGTGGTTAAGTAGCGCTCATAGTAGCTCCAGAAAGGGCTATTAGAAGGGAAAAGATCCATCAGGTTATTAAACATATGTAAGTAAAAGAGATTCCCTAATGCTAGCAGCTGCTTATGATTTGAATGATCCTTATCATCCATGACATCATCTTGAATAAAAAAGTAAAGCATGCCATATATATTGACTAGCACAATTTTTTCACACTGCGTGTCTGATAGGTCGGTTGCTTCTTTCATCCAATAGGGGAGTAGAGTACATATAAAGTCAGTATCGTTATTATGCATCACAGGATTAAAAGCTTGTGCATATTGAAGTCCTATTTCGTTAAGCGGAGGAGGAAACCCAGCTATGTGCTCCTTGGCATGATTAAATACGAGCTCGAGTTGATCCTTGTAACGTGTATACCATTCCATCGTGCACAACACTCCAATGAGAGAATATATTAGATTAAACTGAACTTCGATTATAATTAGACTATAGCATGAGAACCGATTTTTCATTGTAAAACTTAACAATTTAGGTAGATAGTTTAGCAATTCTTTTGCTCATATAGGTTGAGTAAACTATAAAAATCCAGTAGAATGAAGATGGGATGATTGTTGTTCATTTTTTATACACAACTTCTATTTGTTGAATCAATGTATTACTGGACTAAAGTAGGGGAATCATCCAGTACTTGAGAAGGTATGAAAAATGGTTCTTTTACATTAAAGTTAATACTAATTGAGAGTTCTTGGATAGCGGAGGTTATAAAGCATGAGTAGGGATAAAGAGATATATGTGCTATTAACAGATACCGGAACTGTCCTAACTAAAATTATTAGATCCTTCACAAAGGATCCACTCAACCATGCTTCGATTGCATTTGATCAGGATTTGAACGAGGTGTACAGCTTCGGACGCAAAAATCCTAGCAATCCTTTTTTTGCAGGTTTCGTTAGAGAGGACATTCGCGGTGATTTTTTCGAAGAATCAATGTGCGCCCTATACAAAATAAAGGTTTGTCAGACTACCTACAATAGCATCCGATTACAAATTAAACATTTCGAGCAATATCAGGATCTGTACAAATATAATTTGGTTGGCATGCTCGGTGTCGTATTCAATATTGAATGGGAACGCAGATACTCGTACTTTTGCTCTCAGTTCGTAGCAACCGTATTCGACCGAAGTGGAGTTAGTCTCGTTGAGAAGTCTCCCTTGCTTGTCACACCTGGTGACTTGCAGAATACACCAGAGCTTGAGTTAGTATACCACGGCAAGTTACACTCGTATGCAGGTTGTGAGCCAATTACGGCAAGCACTTTCCGGACAGCATAAACAAAGGGATCTCTTTCCATTAGAGGTCTTTTTTGTTGTTTTATTTATTTACTTTCTCCCCACTTCTTATAGCAATTTGGCAATTGGGTAGACTATTTAAGTCGTTTGTGAGAATCTGTATATAGGAGGGATTGCTCATGAAAGGTCAAGGAATGCTTATATCTGCTTTTGTATTCGCGTTAGTTATCGCGATTTTTGCTGTTATTAATGTGGAATCGGTTCAAGTTAACTTCCTATTTGCAAAAACAACGACGCCACTTATTCTTGTTATTCTCGTATCGACACTTTTAGGTGGACTTACAGTTGGGTTATTCGGTATGATTCGGATCTACAAACTGCAGAAAACGGTGAAAACACTTGAAAAACAAGTTGCTGACGGGTCCATCGAGGCAGAAGCGTTTGAAGCATCTTATTCAGAAATTAATGCCAATAGGAATTATGCGGAGATACCTTCTGAAGAAGTAAGTAATGAATTAATTGAGGATACAAAAAAAGACGGATAAGGGTAAGCAGATGAAATATATGTACACGTACGCTAGACATGAAGATGAGGCTCAATTATGTGATATGGAGCTTCGCAGCTTATTCGGTAATAATTCGACTATAAGTGGAAAAGTTATTGAAAGTACAGAGGGAAGGGCGATTTCAATTAATCGCAGCCCATTTTTCAAAAGAAAATTAACGACAGTTTTAGAAACATCATCTTTGTCCGAGTTGGAAGCGTTATTGCCCGTTTATGATTTGGAAGGCGATTCGTTTAAAGTTGCTTATACCGATGGCGATGAATCATTTACTTATGAAGAGCAGCGTCAACTGGAACGGACGGTAGGAGCATCTCTGATTGGTCAAGCGGATATGCGGGAGCCCCGTCGTCGTCTCGGTCTAATGCGATTCCAAGGGCAATGGCTATTCGGTCCATGTGAAGATAATGAAGCGTTATGGCTCAAACATCAGCGCAAGCCGCAAAATTATTCAACAGCGCTGCCTACGCGGGCAGCTCGTGCACTTGTTAATATTGCAGCAGGTCCGAATCCTGCTGGCAAGACGATGATTGACCCTTGCTGCGGCATGGGAACGGTGCTAATTGAAGCTTTATCCATGAATATTAATATAGAAGGCATGGATATGAATCCATTGGCAGCAAAAGGAGCTCGAATCAACCTAGCTCACTATGGTTACCCAAATGTTGTGCAGCTTGGCGACATGAGATTGCTGACAGGTAAGTATGATACAGCAATCGTCGATTTGCCCTATAATTTATGTTCAGTATTAGAGGGGGATGAACAGCTTGAGATGCTTCGTGCAATTAAACGAATAGCGGAAAAAGCTGTAATTATAACGACCGAAAATATCGATCAACAACTGAAATTAGCCCATTTTGAGCTGAAGGATTACGGTGAGCTTCGTAAAGCCTCTTTTACACGGTATATAAGTGTAGTAGAATAAAGATGATGTGGAACATAAAGTGAGGTGAACCTATGTCTACGAATGAACAGAACCAATCAGAAGAGCAGCCGAAGAAGCTGACTCAAGCAGAGCGTGCTAAGCAGTTGCTAGCTCAGAAAAAACAAGGCCAATCTGGCGGAGCGCCAGGCCAAAAAAACTTCTCAACCGGGACTCAGGAACTGCGGAGTCAAAATACGAAAAAAGTTAACAACCAACGCAAAAAAATGGGTGTATAACATCAGAGTGTACACTTGCTTGCAACTGTACATCATTCGAAGGATAGAACGTCAGATGCGGTCAATGACTGCATTTGGCGTTCTTTTTTTAAAGAAAAAATGACGGTGTGAATGGGTTGGGAATGAACATTTACATTAGCATTCCAGACGCTCATGGAATAGGATATAGCCTAAAGTGAGGTATGCCCTTTTGTGAGGATATCACACAATTGTGGTCGTAACTGTCATCTGAAATGGCGTATGAGATGACGCGAGTCCCCGCATAATGAGGGTAACGACTTCACCATAGTCATTTTAGATGGAGGGATACACAATGGCAGTCAAGACAACTACGCTAAACGTATATTTGTTAGCAGGCGTCAAGACAACGACAGGTTCCTTCAATGCTTGTAAGGAAAAGCTGGAGGAACAACTTACATCCGAAGGTATTCAGCCAGCAATTCATGTCTTATACCCGTATGGGGACGCTAGTCGTAATTGGGTCAGACAAGTTTTTGAAGTGAAGACGGACCTCTCTAACCGAATGAAGGCAGGTCGAATTGGTGGTCGCAATGTATGGCAGCAGATTAAAGATAATGTCACCTCTGATCGGACGCTTTTAATTGGACACAGCGGGGGTGGAGCGGCAGCGTATCAGGCAGCCAAAATGCTGGAGGAAGAAGGTGTGCTGCGCGACTTTCGTATCGTTCAGGTTGGTTCTCCGCGCATGCCAATTCATCCAAGATTACAGGAGAAGGTTAGTTACTTTCATTCCATCGATAGCTTGGGTAAGATGAATGACCCAATAAGTCGAATCGGAAGCTGGGGTGGTTGGAATAGAGCAGGCCGAATGTTGCCGCAATGGAACAGCTATAAATATGCTCCCGGTTATGTGGAAGGTATTCCAACGGTTGGAGGTCATGCGGACTATTTCCGAAATACGGAGCCTTATATGGATACAGAGGCGGTATGTAATTTGGACAAAACGATTGGCCGTGTTCGTGCATGGTTGAAAGGGTGGCTCTAATCCTTTAAACTTGAAGTAAGCTAAGGCTTACGAAGTAAGTTTGCTGCGCAAACTTTTGAAGGAGGAGAGTTACCCATGGCAAACACCCATACTTTTTCTAAGGGTGAAGAAATAGCAAATGCAATAACACACGGTATTGGGGCGCTGCTAAGTGTAGCCGCATTAGTACTGCTTATTGTGTTCGCTTCAATAAAAGGAACGGCCTTACATGTTGTCAGTTTCACCATTTACGGATCAGCGATGCTGCTCTTATATTCTGCTTCTACGCTTGTCCACAGCTTTCCCAAAGGAAAGGCCAAGCGAGTGTTTGAATCGCTGGACCATTCATTTATTTATGTGTTTATTGCAGGCACTTATACACCAATTTTGTTTCATATCGTTCAGGGTGCGTTAGGGTGGGTATTGTTTGGCATCGTTTGGGGAGTTGCTGTTGTTGGTGTCATATTCAAATCAATATTCCCGTCTAAATATTTGTTTACCTCAACCATTCTCTATATTGCAATGGGCTGGATCATTGTATTCGCATGGAAGCCACTAACTGCACATCTTGCACCAGGCGGCTTGACTCTGCTTGTTACTGGAGGCATTCTATACACGGTTGGAACTATTTTTTATATGTGGCGAAGCTTCCCTTATCACCATGCGGTATGGCATTTGTTTGTACTAGGTGGTTCAATCGTTCATTTCTTTGTTATTATCCAGTACATACTTCCTGCTTAATCATAAGTTTAAGGATCAATGACTGGACACCAGCCCGGAGGCTCGGCGCATAATGCGGCTGCGACTTCGGGCTGTTCTTTTGCCAAGTCGTTAAAATAATTTGATAACAGATGATTTCCAGATACAGAGCCCATACGGAAAGAACGCAGTACTTCCCCTTTTACATGCAAATAAAAGTAATTCCCCTTCGTTTTTGGTGATTGGTAAACAAGCGGTGGAAGATGAGGGACAATATCAAATTCGTTTTGGAAACGCCAGTGAGTAGGGACGGAATAATTATAAACTTTTGCGAAATTGGGATCACCGACTCGAGGCGCACCGAAGGTATAGACAATAGGTGCAGTGAAAGGTGTATTGCGAGCAATATCAAGGGCCGCCAGTGTAGCTAATGATCCGCCAAGGCTATGACCAGTAATAAATAAAGGTCGCTCAGCATCTAATTGCCCGAGTAACGAATGAACGGCATCTCGAGCAGACATGTAGATATCAGTAAAACCTTTATGGGTTTGACCAGCATTTCTGACCGGACGGTACGGGGTCTGTTGAGCAATGAAGTCAGACACCCAGTCCACAGCGGAGCCGCTGCCTCTGAATGCGAGTATAATGCTTTGTTCTGAAGCGATGACGAAACCGAATCGCTCTGGTCGATTGTCATAAGCCTTTGCACTAAATTCGCCAATTAAGCTATAAGTGCGGGGGACTAGAAATAAGCCGTCATCTTTATTGTTGAATTGAATATAAGTTTGTCCACAAACGGCAGCCAAAAAAATGGCAGTTTGTAAATCGGGCTTTTGCCCTTTGAAGTAACTTTCCCCAGCCATCATTATTTCCCTCCGATCAATTACATCTGACACTGATGTAATAATGTATGAGAGAGGCTTGGGATGGGTACCAGCGGAATAACATAATTCAGCAACATACATGGGGAATTTTATGGCTGAAACATAAAAAACGTTCCCGATTTCGCAGCAGCAAACGCTACATACGTTTTTTACGGGAACGCAACAATTGATGCGAACTGCCAGTACTATCTTCTGGTTTGGAGCTTCCTAATGAATGCTTTTTACGTTTACTATGACGAGCTGAACGTCCTTCTTGCTCTAATGGTTCTGAGAACAGTAATGGCCCACTTCGTCTGTTTAGTAAATCGCCAGTCCAACCCTTTTTCCAGAGCCAGATATAAATGCCGATTGTAATTAACGTTATTCCTATTACCATCGCTGTGAATCCCCATCGATGCTTTTGGAAAGGCAGCCAGTCGAAGTTACTCCCCATTAGAGTACCCGCAATCGTTGCAGGAAGGAACAGAACAGTGAAGATGGTTAATGTCTTCATTATATCGTTGCCGCGGAAGCTTGAGATTGCATCATCCATGGAGATTAATGTATCGATCTCAAGTGCATAATGCTTCAGAAGAGTATCGATCCGCTCCAGCTTATAACTAATTTTCACGAAAGCATCTTTATCGGTAATTTCTTCCCCAAATGATTCTTTTGCAGCTCCGTGTACTTCTCGAATGGGGATAAATAAGTGGCTCCAATGCAGCAAGTCATATCTTCGCTCGAATATAACATCAATCAAGCCAGTCCGATTCTGAATTCGCATCGTTTTTTCTAATTCGCCGAGTCTACGCTCGAAGCCGTCTAAGCCTGAATGGAACGGTTCAAGCATAACACTAATCATTATAAAAAATGCTTCAGGCGCAATTTGGCAGCCATCATATTTTGGCGTGTGTGAACCGTTCTGCAAACGCAGCGGAATGCGCATATCTTCATGCATCGTAATGAGTCGTTTACTAGATAACCAGAAGTGGAACGACTGAACGTCTGATTGCTCTTCAGACACTTGTATCATTAATGTCCCGCACAAAATAGGTCCAATGCCTGGGAAATCATCTACGGAGATATGGTTGGTACGTCTTCCCGCACATTCATCAATCCAAGTGGCACATTCAACAAATTGTTGCTTGAGCTGGGCAATTTGTTCTTCGGCAAGCGCCTGCTGGTCGCTTTCTTGTGATTGTTTCACTTTGCGCTTTGAGGATATCGCTTCTTCAGCCCTCTGCACCGATTTCCTGCTTGGCAGAGGTTTCTGCTCTTGGGGCAGATGACTTGCCTGTTGTACGACATGCCAAGTCCAGCCTGCGGGATATCGCAGCATATGTTGAATCATCTTCCCCTCACCTCTTGTCCGAAATTCCTCACATATACTCATCATCATACCCTGAATATAAGGCGGTGTACAACCTTTCATGAGTTATCCGACCTTATTTGTCAAAACTTTCCTTCATTCGACATTTTCGATTGATATCATAGTTGAATGGGCATACCAATGTTATGGCATTAAACAAGATCCAAGCGGCGGGGGTATCATTATATTATGGCCAAAAAAATTGGTTTGTTTGACAGTGAGCAGCAAGTAGTAGATGTAATTAATCAATTAGAGCAAGGAGGATTTACGGGAGGGGAGATAAAAGTATTGACCAAAGATATGAGTCACTCCAGACGAATTGAGTCGGAAACTGATATTCATGCTGATGAAATGCATGAGCTAGCAAATACCTATAGCAGTGATGGCGACGACAGCTATGTTGGGGTTGGAACAACAAATATGTATGGTGCTGCGAATGTAGTTGGTGGATATGGACTTGCAAGCTTCGGAGGTTCTCCGGCAGTAGGCGGTATTTATTCGTTTGGTTCGTCGTTCCCGTTTTTAAACTTCAATGAATTAAGCGCTTATCGCGCTTTAGGATTGGAGAAGGATGAAGCGGAACTATGTCACAGTGGGGTGGAGAATGGGGCTGTTGCTGTCATCGTAGAGACGGATGAGAGCAAATCGCTAATGGATAAGGATGACGGCGCTGATCTATCGAGACTAAGCGTCGCAGAAGGAATTTTCCGAACGTACGGGGCAACACGTATTGCGGATGGGAAGTAAGGGAATGGAAAAGTAAGTGATAGCATAGTTGATACAATAATTATGTCATGTCCAAACATAAGTTGGACGTATCGGATGTAAACGACAAAAAGCCTGGAATGGTCTTCTAATGGACCATATCCATGGCTTTTAGCATCCGTTACTTTTCAGCGAGCGATGCTCTAGACAAAGAAACGATTTCGGTTAACGGATGTTCTCCCCCTTTCCCCTGAATGATATCCAGTAAAAGATGAGCAGCTAACATGCTGTAAACTGTACCATTCCCGCCATAACCAAGGCTGTAGTATACGTTAGCCCACTTTGGATCTTCTCCGATGAAGGGAAGATTATCTTGCGACTCTCCGAAAGTTGCATTCCAGTCATATTCGTACGTCGATTTGGCATCCGGAAATAAAGCAAGAAGCTTCTCCATTAGTTTGTTGCTTCTTCGCTTGAGTGTTTGCTTGCTATGTACAGGATGTTCTGTCTCTTCATCAAGGCCACCCACAACGATACGATCATCTATTGTCGTTCTAAGGTACAAGTAAGGCCTTGCCGTTTCCCACAGCATAAATCGTTTGTGCCAGCTCTCTAGATGAGGCTGAACGTCTGTGACGATGACGTAGGAGCGATTCAGATTAGCTTTAATAAGTCGTCCCCTTAATTCCTCAGGCTCATATCCTACAGCATAAATGACATGTTGAGCTTCAATTGTATAGCCTTGTGAGGTATGTAGGAGGTGAATTCCGTCGCTTTGCGTATCATGGTTATTGATGTCGGTTCCTTCAAATATACGTGCGCCGGAGGCAGCAGTTGCTTCAGCGAGAGCGTTAACGAATTGATACGGATTAACCTCTGCATCACCGTGTGTGACAATACCACCTGGTTTGCTGAATGGGAAGTGATGAGCGATTTCTTCTTGGGACCAATACTCGACATCGAATCCACAAGTGGAAAGCGCCTCATACTCCCTTTTTAACTTAGGCAAATCCTGCTCGGTGGAAGCAAAGTAGAGACTGCTTCTATTTCTAAAGCCTACATCGACTGGCAAACTTTGCGCAGCAGCAGCTAACTGCGCTACAGCCCCTTTGCAGCACTTGTAAAACGTTTCTGCTGGGCCTCGCCCGATTTGTTTCATTAAGTCAACGAGCATAACGTCATTACAAAATTGCAGTAGCCCTGTATTAGCGGATGTACTGCCTTCAGCTATTTTTCCTCGTTCCAATAGCAAAGTATCTACACCATTAGCTGCAAAGACATGGGCGCAAGTTACTCCTGACATGCCTCCGCCTACAATCGCAACGGTTGTTTTACAATTTTCCGTTATCGTCCCATAATTTTTTGTTTTGGATAACGTCGTTGGCCAATAGAGTCGGCCAGTATGAAGTTCCTTCATATGATCCCTCCTGATGATAGTATGCCCATCATTTCAGAAAGAAAAGGTTAATTACTTAAAGATTTCCGGTATTCGGAAGGTGACATTCCGTATGTATGTCGAAATTGCGTCGAGATACGTGAAAGATAGGCGCGATTATACCCTAACGAATCCGCCATATGTTCGATCGATACAATCTGGGTATATTGACTGTTTAGGTAATTTACGACGCGTTGATATACATATTCGTTTCCATGTACAAATAAGCTCTCTGTCCCTGATCTAATCATCATCACCTGCTTTTCAAATGGATATCGGCTCTATGATCACTGAATTAGTTTCATCATAGTATGGACAATAACACTTAGTGAAGTCACATAAGTACATATTGAGGACACTTTCAGCCATTCCGTTTTGAAGCTCATTAAACTATACTGGTGCTATGGGCAACGACTACTATTTTAATAGAGGGAACGTGATCGCACATGGCTGAAATAGAGGCATTGGTACAGAAGTTTATCAATCTTTATGGCGGTGAAGAAGCGGGAATTGCAATATTTCATGCTCCTGGTCGTGTCAATTTGATCGGGGAACATACGGACTACAATGGTGGATATGTGCTTCCAGCAGCGTTGACATTCGGTACTACGCTATTAATTCGCAAACGTGAAGATAAGAGGCTGGGGCTCGCAAGTACAAATTTTACTACGTTCAATCATTTTTCTATAGATTCCGTGATGTATGATCATGCAGATGATTGGATGAACTATCCAAAAGGTATAGTGAATGAGCTGCATCGACAACATATTGTTTTCAATTGTGGTTATGACTTGCTTTATCATGGTGAAATTCCGAATGGAGCAGGTCTATCATCCTCTGCATCGATAGAAGTTGTTACGGCATATGCTCTTCTTTCCATGGAGGATCTGCCTAAGGATAAAGAGAAAATTGCGCTGCTTTCTCAAAGATCGGAAAATGAGTTTAACGGCGTAAAGTGCGGCATTATGGATCAGTTTGCAGTAGCAAATGGCAAAAAAGATCATGTTATTCTGCTCATGTGTGATACATTGGAATATAATCTCATTCCATTTCAATCCCACGGTTATAAGTTAATTATTAGTAACACGGGTAAACGCCGAGGATTAGTGGACTCTAAATACAATGAACGTCGCAGCGAGTGTGAACAGGCTGTTAATGATCTTAGATCCCTTTATCCAGAGCTTAAGCTGCTGGGTGAGCTTACTTTGGAGCAGTTTAATAGCTCTAAGGGACTGATAAGAGATGATGTCGTACGTATGCGAGCTCAGCATGTTTTGGAAGAAAATGAGCGGGTTATACAAGCAGCAGCTGCGCTTAACGTTAACGATATGTTAAAGTTCGGGAACTTGATGAATGATTCTCATGATTCCTTAAGAGATCTCTATGAGGTAACAGGTCAAGAGTTAGATGCAATGGTGGAAGCTGCCCGGCAAGTGTCTGGCGTATTGGGTTCACGTATGACGGAAGCAGGCTTTGGAGGTTGTACAGTTTCACTCGTTCATGAGGATGCTGTCCAGACGTTCATTCAAGAAGTTGGCCAAAGCTATAAAGCAAAGACTGGCCTAACAGGAGATTTTTATGTGTGCAGCATTGGTAACGGCGTCGAACGATTGGTGTAAACAAGTTTAATAGGTATACAAATTGAGAGGAGAATATAATATGGCGGTTTTAGTTACTGGCGGTGCAGGATACATCGGTTCCCATACAATAGCAGCACTCCAAGAACGTGGTGAAGAGGTTATTATCGTTGATAATTTACAACAGGGACACAAGGAAGCATTGCTTGGAGGCAAGCTGTATGTTGGTGATTTGCGTGATGGAGAGTTTTTGGATGTTGTGTTCAAGGAAAATGATATAGACGCTGTTATCCACTTTGCTGCTAATTCATTAGTAGGCGAAAGCATGAAGCTACCGGGTAAATATTATCACAACAATGTGTATGGTACGTTATGCCTGCTTGAGAAGATGAATGAACACGGTACTCGCAAAATTGTCTTTTCCTCTACGGCAGCTACATATGGAGAGCCGGAAAATGTGCCGATAGATGAATTTGACAGAACGTTGCCTACGAATGCCTACGGTGAGACGAAGCTGGCGATGGAGAAGATGATGAAATGGTTCGACTCCGCTCATGGAATTTCATATATTTCGCTGCGCTACTTCAATGCGGCGGGAGCACATGAAAGCGGTCGTATCGGTGAGGATCATAGTCCAGAGACACATCTGATTCCTATCGTATTAGAAGCTGCCTTAGGCAAAAGACCTCATATTTCTGTGTTCGGCGATGATTACAGTACTGCTGACGGAACATGTATACGAGATTATGTTCATGTTAGTGATTTAGCAGATGCACATATACTTGCAGTCGATAAGCTTCGGGGTGGAAGCAGCAGCTCCATATACAATCTTGGCAATGGAAGGGGTTACTCTGTGAAGGAAGTGATCGATATCGCTCGCTCCGTCACTGGAAGAGACATTAAAGCTGTTATTGAACCACGCCGCGAAGGAGATCCAGCTGTGTTAGTGGCATCTTCCGAACGTGCAAGAAATGAGCTTGGTTGGAAGCCGTCTCGCAGTGGGCTTGAGGATATTATCAAGAGTGCTTGGAAATGGCATGAAGCGAACCCAAATGGATATCAGAAATAGCATCTAGGCGAGCAGGAGGCGGAGTAACCGATGACAAATGAAGAGCGTAAGGTGCCATCCCTTGAGGAAGTACTTCTATTAATCGAAAGATTGCTGCCATTTGCCCATCAGCGAGAGCTGCTTCACGAAAGTGATATGACATCAACTCGTAATTCGCTGCTTGATCTCTTCAAACTTGCGGAGCCTCATAGAGAGGAACTCAATCATGAAGAGCTTGATAGCGCCGTCCCCCTGCTCGAACAGCTTCTTGATTATGGCTATGTGATTGGTCTTATTCCGAGTCAAACGGTGCTGCAACGTGATTTGCTTGATTCACGCATTATGGGGCTACTGCTGCCTCGCTAGAAATAACAATTAATCTCTCAAAACCGGAGAAAGACCCAGCGGAAATAGCCGCACTCAAACGATTACCCTCTTCCAATTACCCTCGTTGTTTGTTGTGTGCGGACAATGTAGGCTATACAGGATCAATGAATCACCCTGCGAGACAAAATTTGCAGTTAATACCACTAGAGCTGCAAGGAGAGCGTTGGTTCTTTCAACATTCGCCTTATGTTTATTATAACGAGCATAGTATCGTGCTTAAGGGTGAGCATGAACCTATGAAAATAACGCATTCTACTTTTGCAAAACTGCTAGATTTCATCGAACAGTTTCCACATTACTTTGTTGGTTCTAACGCTGATTTTCCTATCGTTGGAGGTTCAATCTTGAGCCATGATCACTTTCAAGCGGGTCGCCATAGCTTTCCATGCTGAAGCGAATATTTTGGCCCCTACGGTGATGAGTCTTGCTGTGCTTCCAGGTAGATTAAATGAGGAATTAGATGAGATTGCAGTTTACTTAACTCCCAATTATTCAGAGAGCATTGAAGTGCTTAGTGACACCTCTCATCAGCTTCATAAACATAAGAAATGGGTATTAACCTTAGTGGATCATTACGGACATTCTCATTCATTTTCCGAAGCCAAAACGATAGTGCTACAGGAGACTGGTGCAAAGTTTCTCGAGGTGTTGATGGATGCAGCTGTTTTCAAAAGGACGACAGAAGGTAAAGCAGCATTTAGAATGTTTTTACTTTCAATAGGTTTACGTAAAGTCTAACGTTCTTTGTTGTATTTTGATTAACATTATGGTATTTTTTATATAATAAATATTGTTTTTAGAATAATTATTTATTACATTGTGAATGACCATATTGGAGGGATTGAAATGCCGGAGAAAATGCTGCCGCTCGATGACTTTCTGCAACTCAGTACGGATGAACAGGTAGAGAAGTTAAAGCGTTGGAAGATGGATTACACACTTAAAGATATTCGTGAAGCTTGGAACTTCAAGCATTCTGCACAATATTACATGCTACTTAAGAAGCTTCGTATTTATGAGCGTGTAGTTAACAAATCGGATAAATTCCACCCAGCCCAAGAGCAATTGCAACATCGTCCAGGCATGCTGGAGGAGCGGGGTTGGAGAGCGCAGATTGGTCATATTGGTCAACCCATTAAGCTGCCGTCAGACAGTTTTGATTACCATTTGAATCTGACGCTCAGCGGGCCTGAATTGGCAGAAAAATTAGAGCGTCTTGCCCATTTCTTAAAGGGTGAACGCAATGAAATTACGATCAAGCTTTCCATTGAGTCAGTAGAGCCTGAAGAAGTTCAGGAATCAGAGGAATAAATAAAATAGTGCAGCAAAAAACCGAAATCGGATTAATTACTGATTTCGGTTTTTTATGTCGAATTATGATAATAAATGTATCAATATGGAAATTAATATGAACTAAGTAAATTGATAATACTTGACCTCATATTATTTTAAACGAAGTTTCCCAAGCTCGGATACAAGCGCTTCAACTTCACTGATGCTGAAATTTGGTTTGGAAGCAACTAAGTCGTATATATCTTTAAGATCTTCATACTGGCGAATGTTGAAATGAGAGGCTTGCATAGCTGCACCTGATGCCATTCTTAGCTTCGTTTTAATGGCTTCAATCATAAATTCAACATTCTCTTGTGTTACTTGTTGTAAATCATTCAATTGAAATTCCTCCTTCGTCCTCGGATCGCTCTCGTCATTGTACCATGACACAAGGGGCAAGGCTACAAATTGAAGCGGCTACAAAAATTCGATACAATAAATGATTAGAAGATGGAAGCAATTCGGCATCATAGAGAAGGGGAAGGTGCAGACTACGGTACATAGCATAGAAGTTCACTCAGAGATGCAATTAGAAACATTTTTCGCAAAAGTTTCAGAAGCTTGTCCAAATCCAGAACGTATTGTATTTGTATGTGTGGGTACAGACCGCTCCACGGGTGATGCATTTGGGCCGCTTGTTGGTACGATGTTGGTTGAGCTCGGATGGGGGAGAGTTATAGGGACATTACAGGAGCCATGTGATGCATATGCTGTGGAAGCTGCACTTAAAGCTGTCAGTAGACTTCAAGTGGAAGAGGAGTTAATTGTTATAGCAATTGATGCTTGCCTTGGAAAGCCCCAATCAGTAGGGGGTTTTATTACAAAGTGGGGTCCATTGCAACCTGGTGAAGCAACTGGCAGAAGGTTGCCTTTTATCGGTAATTATAGTATTGCCGGTGTTGTGAATACGAATGGTCCAAAAGCATATTGGATGCTCCAAACGACGTCGCTGCATGTAGTGATGGGAATGGCTAAGCATGTTGTTTCAGCTATACATGATGCGTGGTATAGGAATAAATAAACAGAATCCTATTTAATTAATGGAGGTAGATGAATGATGAGTACAGACGGAAGAGATAATGGAGTAACAATTGCTACTGATGTATTGCAACTTGGGAATGGAGTTGAGATCTCTTATTATGATTCGAAGGAGGATCATGGTTCGCAAACTACTTTAGTGCTACTTCACGGCTATTGCGGTAGCTCGGCATATTGGGATAAGGTTGTAACAGAACTTTCATCAACAGTAAGAGTTATAGCGCCTGATGCAAGAGGTCACGGTAACAGTGCTGCACCATTAGATGATACCTATGCTATGGAATTGTTTGCGGAAGATTTATCTCTGTTGCTGGATGCTTTAAGTGTGTCTAATGTGATTGTTCTGGGTCATTCTTTAGGCGGATATATTACGCTTGCATTTGCTGAGAAACATAGTAGTAAGCTTGCGGCATTCGGGCTAATACATTCAACACCTCTGCCAGACGGAGAAGCCGCAAAAGCGAATAGAGACAAAGCAGTTGCTGCACTAGGACAAGATGGTGTGGCTACTTTTGTTGACGGACTTATTCCAAAGTTATTCGCTGCGGATCGTCTCGATGGTCTTGAGCCTGAGCTTAAGAGGGGTAAAGAAATAGGCTACGCAACTTCACTTCATGGCGCTATCGCGACAGCAAGAGGGATGAAGACACGGATTGACCGCAGTGCAATTATAAATGATTCAAAGCTGCCTATTCTGTTAGTTGCTGGTGCAAAGGATAATGTTATTCCTACCGTTAGTACATTCGTAGCGGAGAACAGCGAGACTAGAAAAGTAGAACTAGCGGAAGCTGGGCATATGAGTATGATGGAATGTGCTACACAACTTTCAGGGGAAATTGCCTCATTTGTAAGATCGGTATAGGGAAAAGTGTAGCTGGAGAGGAGCGAAGCACATGTTCCAACGAGATTACTTCATGGGTATGATTCAAGATATGACAGCGGCATTGGCCCAAGTTTTTGGACTACGAAAGGAAAGAAAAACGGAAGAGGCATTTCTTGTCATTGATGAGCTTCTTGATAAGCACTTTCGACTTAGTAGTAATTTAATACGTTCGTTATCGGATGATGACTTGATGAAGGTAATGTCGACGAACGGTATTGTTGAAACGGATCATCTGCAAGCAATCGCTGTATTAATGAAGCAGGAAGCACTCCTTCATGGTGATGTCGGCAGAGAGAAGGAATGCTTCGATTCATATGTAAGATCACTGAGACTATTTGTACGATTATCACTATTAGATGCTGAGCCTACGATTGTGGAGCCGAGAACTCAGATAGCAGAATTACTGGAGTTGCTAAGTCCCTATGAATTGCCCGCTCCAACAAAAAAACTTTTGATGGAATGGTACGAAGCAGAAGGCAAATATGATCAGACAGAAAATATGATGCATGAGCTGCTTGAAGCGAATGAACTTACAGCAGCTGATGCGGTCAATACATACAAACGTTTGCTTTGCCATAGCGATGATTTATTGACAGCAGGAGGTTTACCGCGAGAAGAAATTGAACAAGGTCTTGCAGATATTAAGGGATTATTGAAGGAGTGACAAAGTAAGGATGGAAAAATGGCAGCAAGATATACAGCAATGGATCAATAGCGAGCAATTTGTTCAAGCAACGCTTAGCCAGCCTAGACGAAAGGATGGAGACCAACCAGCAAAGATGATTATTCGTCCTGTCCAGCTAAAAGATGGAGCGCATTATCAGTTTGAATCTCACTTTGCTAATAAGGTGCTTCATCAAAATGTAAGAGTCGAGGAGGCTGCTGGCCAACTGCTGGAGTTGTTAGGTCAACAGTACCGACAAGCATTGGTGAAAACTCGGGATGCCGACGTTCAGCTTCTTTTTAACAAAAAAGGTGGGGCTGCTGTAAGGACAAGTCCCTCCAGTGGCGGTGCTGCAAGGCAAGCTAACACCGAACATAATCGCCAGAAGAATAGAATATTAGAAGAAGGCAAGCCGGCTCCCTTTCTTGTTGAGCTCGGTATTATGACGCCAGAAGGGCGCGTACATGCCAAGAAGCAGGATAAGTACCGCCAAATTAACCGATTTCTTGAGATGGTTACCGATGTGCTCGATGCTCTGCCTACAGATCGTGAAATAAAGATCGTCGATTTTGGCTGCGGCAAATCGTATCTGACTTTTGCGTTATATCATTTGTTAGCGGTGGAGCAAGGGCGCGATATTTCTGTTGTAGGTCTTGATTTGAAGGAGGATGTTATCGCCTTCTGTTCCTCACTGGCAGAAAAACTGGCATATGATAAGCTTCGTTTCCTTGTAGGAGATATTGCTGACTACAATGAACTTGATTCTGTCGATATGGTAGTTACCCTGCATGCTTGCGATACAGCTACAGATGCTGCGCTCGCGAAGGCGGTAGGCTGGGGTGCATCAGTCATTATGTCGGTCCCTTGTTGTCAGCATGAGCTATTTCGCCAAATTAGCAACGACACATTAACGCCATTACTGTCACAAGGTTTGCTTAAGGAACGGTTTTCTGCCCTTATTACAGATGCAGCCCGAGGTAACTTGTTAGAAGTATTAGGTTATAAGGTGAACATGCTTGAATTTGTAGATCCCGAACACACGCCCAAAAACTTGCTAATCAGAGCAGTGTCATCTAGGCATAAAGAACTATCCATTAATAAGTGGGAACAGTACGAAAGTTTCAGAAACTTTTTACATATATCTCCAGCACTAGAGCGGATGTTATCTGATCGATGGCCTTCTGGGGACATAAATATAGAAGGAACTAAAAAATAGCTAATTGTCGATAGGCATAACTTTTGCTACAATGGAAGAAGATGGCTACACAATGAATGGGTGAAACGTATTGGAATGGATGATTTGGCTAGATTTTAGTATGTTTTTGGTGCTGTTGGGATTGTTTCTCTACGTATTTTCTTCAAGCTCCGTAACGGTTCTTCACCGAATCTATCTCTTACTACATGTCGTCTTCATGCTGTGGCCACTATTCCAATTTGCCTCGCAGACAACGGCTTTTGTTCCGTATAGGCTATTCTACCTATCTGCTTCGTACATAGTTCTTTCGTTGCTAGGTATCGGTTGGTTTTCTTTTATTTTGTTTTTGACCGGCCATTATTATGTCATTCGCAAAAGTCGCTTATTTTTGTTATCGATCCCTGCGTTCATTTCGATTACTGTTGTTTTATGGAACCCTCAAGGAATGTTCTTATCGGTTAATCCGATGCTCGAGCCATTGAAGCAGTTGCAGCATGGACCCCTCTATTGGGTTATGATCATTCAATTAATTATGTATATATCCGTGTCTCTTATTATTTTGTTGTATAAGATGAAGCGGAGAGATGACTCCATTCGCCATCGAAAGATGGTCCGGACGGCACTCAATGGTGTTTTTGTACTCACCTTTTTCGCAGTTTCAGATTTCTTTGTAAACGTTATCTATATTGAACATTTTACACGCTATATTCCGTTAGTATCGATAGGGATGACTGTAACAGCTGCATATATTGTTCATGCTATAAGCCGCAATAAAGTATTTGATATTATTCAGATCGTGCAAAGGGACGTCATGAATACAATGTCGATGGGCATAATCGTGATGGATGAAAATGATATGATCATCGAAGTTAATAAGGTCATAAAGCCGATTATCCGTCTGAGAATAGGTGATTTCTTTAAGCCGGAGGCACTTGCTTCACAGTTCAAAAAAGATACAGCGGACCAATTGCGGATGTTTTTTGAAGCGCAGCGTGTTCGTCCAATGGAACGTCAAGAGATCGAGTTAACGATTAATCTAGCTCAGAGCATGCATATCATTGTGCAGTCGGCTCCAATTATGAACCAAAAGAGGCGTATCGTAGGACGGGTATTAACTTTCCAAGATGTTACGGAGCTCCGTATGCTTGTAGAGGAAACCAATACACAAAATGAGCTTTTACATGAACGGAATAGGGAACTGCTGATCATGCAGGATGAGCTTTCTCAAGCTAATAAAAAGCTTGAGCATATGGCGATTACGGACGGTCTGACGGGCTGCTTTAATCGCAGATATATGATGCAACAATTGGAGAGCGAAGTTGTAACAAGTTTACGACAGGGTGTACCTTTTTCAATTTTTATTTTTGATTTGGATTACTTCAAGACCATCAATGACCGCTATGGACATTTGATTGGGGATGAAGTGCTTTGCAGTACCGTAGAAGCTGTACGCAGTGCACTCAGGCTCACGGATGTTTTGGCAAGATTCGGGGGAGAGGAATTCACAGTCTATTTGCCCCAAACGAATCGAGATCAAGCGGATATTATTGCGGAACTCGTTAAAAGTACAGTAGAGAAAAATAG
Organism: Paenibacillus sp. L3-i20; assembly: GCF_022180385.2. GTDB lineage: Bacteria > Bacillota > Bacilli > Paenibacillales > Paenibacillaceae > Pristimantibacillus. The sequence goes on along the minus strand of NZ_BQME02000001.1, from coordinate 662,577 downwards.
GGTGCCTACTGGAAATGGTGATTGTACAGTAGCCGTTACTATTAGTATGGGTGTTGTTTCTATTGAAAGACATGACTCAACTGATCTTGAAGATCCAAAATCATTCCTCAGGGAGCTAATAGCGCAGGCGGATGCAGCTCTATATGAAGCGAAGTACAACGGACGCAATCAAATTGTTAACCGGAAGCTGGCATGAGGAGACTATGCTCAGTTAGGGGCCCTCTCTTCCAATTCATTTAATATTGTTATTTACTTATAGTTTCCTTCCTCTTACATGGAAAGTATAGACTTTGTCTGCTAAAATAGAGTTATCTGGCTTCAGGTATCTAGTAATGTTTAAAGGCGGGAGCAATCTGATGAGAAAAGTGCAACTTGGTTTAGTCAAGCCTGGAGACAAGGTTGCAAAGCCGATCTTTCAAGAAAACGGTAACGTGCTGCTTGGAGAAGGTGTCGAACTGAATGAACGATATATTAATCGATTGCAGATGTTGGGCATCGATTTTTTGTTCATCGAGGACGGTAGGACGACAGATATTATCCCGGAGGACAGTATCCGAGATGAAACTCGCAAGCAAGCCGTAAATACTATTTTCCAAACGATGAATTCCTTTAAGGATGAAGTTGTTACAAAAGGGCGTACAATCGCACCCGACATGGGTCGTAACTTCCGATCCGTATTCGGGAATATTATGCAGGATTTAGCGACTAGACCTAACATGCTCGTAAATTTGACCAGTATACATTCGATGGACGCGTATATATTCCAGCATTCATTTAATGTAGCGGTGTTGTCAGGCATTATGGGTATTGCCAAAGGGTTTAATCGAAATCAACTTGAAGAGCTTGGTATAGGAGCGCTTCTTTACGATATTGGAATGACGAAAGTATCGCCAAAGCTGCTTACACATACAGGGCGTTATTCAAATGAGGAACTAGAGCAACTGCGGACTCATCCAAAAGAAGGTTTCGATATACTGCGTAAATATCATGATATTTCTATCGTGTCAGCACATTGTGCATTGCAGCATCATGAGCGATTTAATGGTTCTGGTTATCCTCGTGGATTAAAGAAGGATGAAATCCATATGTATGCTCAGATTGTTGGTTTAGCGGATACATACGATGCGCTTGTTTCACCAAGACCTCATCGCAAAAGGTATACAACGAGCGAAGCAGTTGAGTTTCTATTTGCGGCGGGCGGAACTTTTTTTGATCTGGAACTTATAAGATTGTTCTGCAATCATATTTCTGTCTACCCAGTGTCAACAACGCTACTCTTAAGTACGGGACAGGAGGTTGTTGTATCGCTTAATAACGAACTGGCCGTACATCGTCCGCGTGTTAGGGTAATTAAAGAAGCCGACGGGACTATGCCAAAGTCACCGTACGACATTGAACTAAAAAATGAGCTTCACATTACAATTGTGAAGGAATTATAAACTGTACTGTTTTATTCCGAGCTTCTCTTGTTCCGGCTACGTGCCGTTAATAAGAGAAGCTTTATTACTTTCCTTATCCTGTATTTACTTTGATTATGTACATGATTAAGGTAAAATGATTAGAAATAGATTGCTTAGACGTAAGCAAAAGGAGATCGTACTCTTGGATGAGTTCGCGAGCATACAGCATTGGACGGGCGACCGACAAGGCGCCTGCTGGCAGCAGAAGCGAGGCGTTACTTTAGGTATTGGCGATGACACAGCGTCGATCGATATTGGATCGGCAGAAGACGGAATTGCCGGACCTAAGCAACTTTTGCTTGCTGTTGATACGATGGTTGAGAAGGTTCACTTTAACGATTCAACGATGAGCGATGAGGATATTGGATACAAAGCGCTTGCGGCTAACATTAGCGACATTGCAGCCATGGGTGGTATACCACTTCATGCGTTAGTAGCCATTAGCGTCCCTCCATCTTACAATGCTGAACGTATACGGCGTGTTTATGACGGTCTCTACTTATGTGCAGATAAGTACGGAATTGCAATTATCGGAGGGGATACAACCTCTTCACCGGAGTATTTGGTCATTACAGTTACATTAACGGGCACGATAGAGAAGAATGCTGAGATTAGGCGTTCAGGTGCCAAGCCTGGAGATGTTATATTTCTGACTGGTCCAATAGGTTTGTCAGCTGCGGGCTTGAACCTTTTGCTAATGACAAAGGTTGGAACTGCAAGGTCCAACTTAATAGAGGACGAGCTTTACAGAGCGTTGTTATGCGCACATCAACGTCCGTCACCTTCCGTTAAGGCGGGAAGATTATTACTCCATTCGGGTGCATGTCACTCTCTAAATGATGTAAGCGACGGATTAGCAAGCGAAGCGTGGGAAATAGCTGAAGCATCGGGATTGCGCCTTGTGCTGTATGAGCATAGGTTGCCTAAGGCTGGAAGTATGAGTGCATATGCGTCTATAGCAGGAGTGAACCCGTTAGAGTGGATGCTCTACGGCGGCGAGGACTACGTGCTGCTAGGCACGATGAGTAGTAAACTCGCGCCAGAGGTGCGGGATACATTTCATGCGGAAGGGTTGCCCTTTTATATTATCGGTGAAACGGAAGCCGGAGAACCAGCTGTAGAACTCCTAAGTATATACAATGACGGGGATGGTAAAGTGACCGTTTCAGGAAAAGGATCTGCCGCATCACAACAAGAAATTAGGCAACCTTTGCAGAAACGTGGCTATAATCATTTTCAGAGATGAACGGGTGGATAGAATGGAACAGAAGCGAGGACAAGCCGAATGGGAAGTCCACAGTTTACAAGATACGATAACATTTGCTAGACAATTGGCAGAACTCGCCAAACCAGGTGTCGTTATTGCACTGGATGGTGATTTAGGTGCAGGCAAAACTGCTTTTTCACAAGCATTTGCTGCGGCTATAGGTGTGCAAGGAGTCGTCAATAGTCCTACATTTACGATTATTAAAGAATATGAGGGAGCTGAGCTTCCTTTTTACCATATGGACGTATATCGTTTGTCACAGGAAGAAGCGGATGAGCTTGGACTTGATGATTATTTCTATGGCTCAGGTGTAACAATCGTCGAATGGGCGAGTCTCATCGAAGATCTTCTGCCGCCAAACCGACTTGCACTATTTATTGAGAACTTAGGCGGGGAAACGAGACGGTTTCGTATAACTGGATTGGGTGAACCTTATGCCGATTGGTGCGGCCAATGGAACATGATGGAGGAGACAGAATGATGGATGAACAAAAGGAATCTGCAATTATTGCGCTTGATACTTCGACAGCAGCAATGGCTGCTGCTCTTTTGAAGGGTGAAGAAGTGGTAGCCGAAATCCAGTCAGTGGCTGAGCGGAATCATTCTGTACATGTCATTACACATTTGAAGGAATTAATGCTTCAAGCGGGAATTTCTCAGGAACAGCTAGGGGCAATAGTTGTTGGTAATGGTCCAGGTTCTTATACAGGAATGCGAATTGCAGTAACTGCAGCGAAGACGCTATCTTGGGTGTGGAATAAACCGCTAGTCGGAGTGTCCAGTTTGGAAGCTATTGCTTATGGTGCTTGGCATAAAGGAATGGGAATAGAGACAGAAAGTGAACTTTCAGAAGATTTAGTAGAGCATTGGGTGCTGCCAATTATAGATGCAAGGCGTGGACAGGTGTATAGCGCTGGGTTTTCCATTGGGCGACAATCAGGATGGACGAGATGGCTGGATGATGGCGTTCGTTTAATGAATGATTGGGTTGATGAGATTGTCGCTGCGCTTGGCGCAAATGCAAGAAAACATGAAATAGTGATCTGGCTTGTTGGAGATTTGTCGTTGCATCTGGAATCAGCGGAAAAACTACGAGAGCATGGAAATTCGCAACAAGCTGATGTTCGACTGCTGCCATATATGCTGGAGGGACGATATTTAGCCAGATTAGGCAAGAAGAAGCTAGAAGCTGGTCAATTAGAAAACACACATACCTTTACACCTAACTATACGCAGCTCACTGAAGCGGAAGTGAAGCTTAAGGCGAAGCAAGCAGGTGAAGTATAACTGTGAGCTCAGTAGTAGACAACATCATATATCGTTCGATGACGTTAGAGGATATTCCTGCGATTATTGCGATCGAACAGGAGGCTTTCACTAGTCCTTGGACGGCGGAAGCTTTCACGAATGAGCTGACGAACAATATGTTTGCTCGTTATATGGTAATGGAAGAAAGCGGCCAAGTGCTCGGATATGGCGGTATGTGGATCATTATGGATGAGGCTCATATTACGAATATCGCAATCCGTTCTGATTTGAGAGGAAACGGACTTGGGCATAAGCTGCTGGAGCAAATGCAACGAACCGCTGTTTTTTTTGAAGCTGTTAGAATGACGTTAGAAGTTAGAGTGACAAATGAGCTTGCCCAGCATTTATACCGTAAATATGGGTTCCAGTCTTCTGGCATCCGTCCTCGATATTACTCGGATAACGATGAGGACGCGTTAATTATGTGGGCAGAGCTGGATATCGAGCGGTTGAAGACAGGAGAGAGCATGTTTTGAGCATACATGGATTAGATAAGGAAAAATTGTTGGCGCATGAAGATGCGCTAATACTGGCAATTGAAACAAGCTGTGATGAAACATCTGCTTCTGTTATTCGAGGCGGCAAACATATTTTATCTAATGTTGTATCTAGTCAGATTGAGATTCACGAACGATTCGGAGGAGTTGTCCCGGAGATAGCTTCAAGAAAACATGTAGAAACAATAACGTTAATTATAGAACAAGCTGTGGAGCAATCAGGATATAAGCTGACGGACATGTCGGCTATTGCTGTTACGCAAGGTCCTGGTCTTGTTGGTGCGCTGTTAGTAGGTATTGTAGCGGCAAAGTCTTTATCGCTCGCATTAGATATCCCATTGATCGGAACACATCATATCGCAGGACATATTTATGCGAATGAGTTAGTGCATGAATTGGAATATCCATGTATGGCGCTGGTTGTATCTGGTGGACATACAGAGCTTGTATTACTTGAGAGCGAAGGAAACTTCCAAGTTATTGGACGAACAAGAGATGATGCTGTGGGCGAGGCTTATGACAAAGTAGCGAGAGCTTTGCATCTCCCGTACCCTGGTGGCCCTCATATTGATAGAATAGCAGTTGAAGCAGAGAGTTCAATTACTCTTCCAAGAGCATGGCTTGAAGCGGATAGTTATGACTTTAGCTTCAGTGGATTGAAGTCAGCTGTTCTTAGTGTAATCAATCAGTCCCGTATGAAGGGATTAGTTCTTGACGAAGGCGCATTAGCACGGGGATTTCAGGAATCAGTTATCGAAGTATTAGTTACAAAGGCACTTCGTTCCGTTAAACACTATGGAGCAAAACAATTGTTGTTATGTGGTGGAGTAGCCGCTAATAGAGGTTTACGTGCAGCTCTTACAGAGCGGTGTAATGTGGAAGGCATTTCATTACTTATTCCTCCGGGAACGCTTTGTACAGACAACGCGGCTATGATTGGTGCGGCTGCTCATCTGAAACTTAAACGTAGAATTTTTACTAATCTTGATATGAAAGCTGATCCAGGACTTTCTCTTGAGCAGTGGTCTATTTAGGGGAAAAATAAAACAATGGGTTATCTGAATTGACAGATAATTATTGAAAGCATATAATAAGCAACAATACTTAAAAATCTCATAAAGAACAAACGCAATGAACAGGAATAGTAAAGCTAATCAGGTATTGCCTGAAGCGGGTAACTGCTGTAAGGTACAGAGAGCTGCGGGACGGTGCAACGCAGTCGAAGATTCGTTTGAAACTCGCCTGGGAGCGGAGTGATGGAAGCTTACAATGTCCGATGCCAATCGATGGTAGGACAGCGACAGTTACATGATTACGGTTAACCTTCGTGAAAGGGTTCATAAGTATCGGCATCCGGAGCTGGTCTTATGGTTAAGGTGGGCATACCTGTACGTTCGTTTTTGGTTCGTTGGGATGTCAACAAGGGTGGTACCGCGCGGGTCTTTATAGCCTGTCGTCTCTTGAATATAGAGATGACAGGCTTTTTTTGTTGTAAAAAAGTAGATGAAATTGACAACTGAATAGGCAACAAACGCTGAGAACAGGAGCAAGTAGAGTAAAGGTGGAAATAACGAAAGTGGTCGACACATCGCAAATGCGATTAGAGATCAAATTTCGTACAGAGAGCTGCGGGATGGTGCGACGCAGTCGAAGCCAATATTTGAAACTCGCCTGGGAGCGGATCGAGGGAACGGTGAACACATCCTGCGCAGATGATGTCGCCTTGTACTTCGTTACAGTTAACCTCTGTAATCGGGTCATAAGCGGGCTATTTTTTGCAAACGAATTTCTCGGATTTGAGAAATAAGTGAATTGCATATGAAATTAGCCAAGTAGAGTGGTACCACGGCATAAGCGTAAGCTTGTCGTCTCTTATTTTAGAGATGGCGAGCTTTTTTTGTACAAAAAAATTAGCATGCAAAAACTAGGAGGTAGTTTATGATGACAACTGAAACTAATAATGCAATGAATAAAATTCAAATTTTTGATACAACACTTCGAGATGGCGAGCAGTCTCCAGGTGCTTCTATTGCACCAGAGAGGAAAATTATTATTGCCCGCCAATTGGCTAAGCTTGGCATTGACGTTATCGAGCCGGGCTTTCCAGTATCCAGTCCTGGAGAGTTTGCCGCTGTTCAGCAAATTTCAAGGGAGTTGCAAGGGGTAGAAATAGCCGGTTTTGCAAGGGCGGTTAAAGGTGATATTGATGCGGCAGTTAGAGCAACTGAGGATGCAGCGCGCAGACGTCTTCATCTGTTTATCTCATCGTCGGATATTCATTTGAATCACCAGCTACGTAAATCACGGGATGAAGTGATACAAATTGCCCGTGACATGGTTGCTTATGGTAAACAGTTTGTGGAAGAGATTGAATTTTCGGCGATGGATTCCACGCGCTCTGGACGTGATTTTGTCATTCAACTCGTAGAAGCAGTCATTGCTGAAGGGGCAACGATTATTAATTTACCGGATACTCTAGGGTATGCTTTGCCGCATGAAGTAATCGATCTTTTCCAAGCAGTTCGAAAGGAAGCAAGAGGCGGCGACACGGTTCGATACAGCGCTCATTGTCATAATGATTTGGGGCTGGCAGTTGCCAACAGCATAGCTGCTATCCAAGGTGGGGCTACACAAATTGAAGTAACAGTGAATGGCATAGGCGAACGTGCAGGAAATTGTTCACTAGAAGAGCTAGTCATGGCAATCGAAACACGCAAGGATGCCCTGCATGTAGGGACGAATATTAATATCGGAGAAATTTATGAAACATCTCGGTTAGTAAGTAGAACGATGAACTTCCCAATCGCCTATAACAAGCCTATTGTTGGTCGTAATGCATTCCAGCATGAATCTGGTATTCATCAGGATGGTTTGCTTAAAAATCGTAACACGTACGAGATTATGGACCCGGAAGCAATGGGAATATCCCGAAGCATGATTATTTTGGGCAAACATTCTGGAAGTCACGCGATTAAGCATCGCTTGTCAGAATACGGGGTAGTTATGACTGCTGAGCAATTGAGAGATGTTTATAATCAATTCAAAGAATTGGCTGACAGACAAAAAATCGTTACGGATGATGAACTTATTCGCATAGCAGGCGATTTGACCAAAACTCAGCCTAATCCATTGGAACTTATAGATTTGAATGTTCATGCTGGTACACAGAGGTCGAGAAGCGCAACTGTTACAATTCGTGAAAATAGTTCTGGGGCAGAGAAGTCTTATATGGCTATCGGAGAGGGGCCTCTGGAAGCAGTTATTCAAGCTATTGGGCAAGCGATCCCACAATCGGTGGAGTTTGAAGATTTGGAGCTGCATTCCCTGTCTACTGGTGAAGATGCTCATGGGGAAGCTGTGGTAAGCATTATTTACAAAGGGAAAAGATTCCGTGGATCTTCGATTCACAAAGATATAGTATTGGCAGCTGCACAAGCTTATATCTCAGCATGTAATCAAGCAATGATGACAGTGGAAATCGTATAATTTCTCCTATAAGGGGAGAAAGAGCTCCATTTCCAGGATTGTGCACAAAGTTATGCACATACCTACATTTCCCTGTGTATAAATGTAAAAAATGCATATAGAATAAGGGTTTATGGAGATTATAGCCAAAATGTAAACGTGGATAGTTTTTTCACATACACACTGTGGATAGTGTGTACAACGTGGATAATTATCCACGTTCTTTATTGCGAATAAGTAATGACATAATAAGTCGTAAGTTTTCTGTATTCATTCGTTATATACATCGACAGAATTTACTAACAATTTAAGCCTTAATGTGGATAAGTCTGTGTATAACTCGATAATGACTATTAATATGTAGTGGATTCTATTGTTTAGGGCAAAATTGTCATATTGTTAATAAGTTTCTTGCTGTTGGAACGCAATTTTTATTGCGCAAATTACTAGTAATTTTTTCGGTGTAATCATCTGAGGGATACGATATCGTAAAAGAACTAATACGATCACGGAGGTAACCCGAGTGGATAGGCAAGCAATTATTCAGGTAGAGACTATAAGTAAGCATTACGGCGCGAATAATGCATTAAGAAAAGTATCCTTTCAGGTGAACCAAGGCGAACTATTTGGTATTACGGGTTCAGACGGAGCTGGGAAAACAACACTGTTGAAGTTATTGAAGGGCCAAGGTGTTCCCGACGAAGGTTTCATAATGGTATTAGATTACGATGTATATTCAGAGATTGAGAAGCTGCGGCAGCATTCGAAGTTATTTATGCACAGCACCTCTCACATCGATAAAATTACAGTGCGTGAAGCGCTAGAGGTATTTCAGAAACTTAATGAAAGCTCCGATAATGTTAATGCCGTCTTAAAATGTTTTGGGTTATTGCCATATGTAGATAGCATCGTCAAAAATTTATCAGTCGAATTGAGGCAGCGAACTTTATTAGCAACTTCGATGATCTATAATCCATCTATTATCTTTTTGGACGAGCCGACTACAGGACTTGATCCAGAAGCCAAAAGAGAATATTGGAGCTTACTTTCCGAGTTAAAAGTGCAAGGGAAAACAATCATTATTATTTCTCATGATATGTCAGAGATTCAATGTCACTGTGATCGAGTTGGAGTGATGAAGGAAGGAAGACTTGTCGTATGCGATTCTCCAAAAAAACTAATAGATCAGCTTCCAAGAGTAGGCCATACAATGGAGGCTGTATATATGTTTTATGCTGTAGGGTCGGAGGGAGGTTTTGAATCTTAATTCGGATAGTCATGAAGTAGGTGGTAACAAACTGTCCTCTGAGCGTCAGAGTATTTTGAAAAAAAGGATGGAAATGATCGCTCTAATTCTTATGAAAAGAAACGAAGGGATGCTTAAAAAAGGTAATAAAAAAGATGCTCCCATTATTAAATCATAGTATAATTGTCCTATTGTTGTACACATCGGAGGATTACCAATGATTGAACGTAATACGAGTATAGGCATTGAGATGCATCGATTGATTAGCAGATGGTTTACTGCTGAGCCTTTAGCGAAATATGCAATTGATTTTGTAGAAGAAAAGCTTAGAGATACATTGTCTTTTGGTGAGCTTACTTATATTCATTACCATATGTTTGATGGAAAAGGAGCTAATATTGATCAGGCAGTAGCAGCAGTCGAACTTTTTATTCTAGCTTCTGATATATTGGACGATTTAGAAGATGGTGATTCCCCCTCGAGAACATGGATGAAAATATCACAGTCCTTAACCCTTCATATTGCTACAGCTATGATTACTTTATCTCAACAAGCATTGCTTGAAAGTGTCTCCGACGAGGCACTTCGAGGACGAATAGCATCTATGATGAATGAGCAACTACTGAAGTCTGCGAACGGACAGATGATTGATTTAGAGAACAATATTAGCGATGATGAGTCCTATTTATATATGGTAGAGCAGAAGTCTGCATCTTTAATCGTGTGGGCATGTATGACAGGCGTCATGTTGACAGGGCATTCATGGAATGAGAAAGTAGCAGAATATGCTTCTCAGCTTGGTATAGCTTCTCAGATTCGTAATGACACTAGAGATTTATTGCGCTGGGATGAGAAAAGTGACTTCCTAAATCGTAAACGAACGTTATTAACGATTTATTTGTTGGAAGGTATAGATGAACAGGGCCAATGGATTGCAGATTATTTTTCTGAGCGGATTACGGAGTCGAGTATTCAAGGTAAAGAGAAGATATTCTATGATATCTGTGAAAACTCAGGTGCTGCATTGTACGGCTCTGTTATAAGCAGAATGCACTATAATAGGTTTGAAGAGCTATTATTAGAGATGAATATAGATGATAAATGGAAGAAAAAGTTGCTGAATATGTTGAAGTAACTGTAAAAATAGCGAAATCACGCAAAGTGTATTTCGGTAAATACGAATTATGTTTGCGTTTGCAGTCTAATGGAATATTGATATAGTATAAATGTACTAGGTAGATATTCACATTAATAATAGAGATGGAGGAGTTAAAATGCTAAAGGAAGTAATTCGTCAATTGGCAAACAGCAAAGAAAATATGTCTACGGTGATGGGTGGTCAATTGCAACTCGCTGGAGTCACTGTAGCAGAACAAAAGGCGCTGTTTGGAGAATTGAAAGATAAAAACGAAAAAAATAATGGATATTCATTCTTCTGGCAATAGCAGTTTGAAAGGTGAGGATTACATGAAAACTACTCCGCCACATCGCTTAAGTGTAATCCTCATTTCTTTACTCACTATCATTGTTTTACTCTACTTAACGTTTGTTATTGTTAGTGTTCCACCAATTGGGGCGGAGCTGCACAAGAGATCGGATGGCACCTACTTTGTTCTTTCTGTAGAACCTGCTAGTCATGCTAAAGTTAAAAGTATTGATGTTGGTGATCAAATAGTCGAAGTAAACGGAGCGCCAGTTGGAAAATATATTAATATATTGAAATATAATACGATTGAAAATGCGGATAATGTGCTTGTTATACATAAGAATGGGGAAAGAGAAATAATTTCTTTCTCAAAAGGTTGGTCAAATAATCGTTCAACTACAGAGATGATGATTCAACTTTATATTCCGGGTATATCTCTTCTAATCTTTTTTGCGTTTTCCGCTTTTTTATATGTGAAACGTAAGGATGATCAAGCTGCTATAATGTTAATTTTTTTCTTTATGGCAATAGGAATTGCTTATTATAGTTCGGCAGCTTCGTATCGTAGTGATCCGGTAGGATTATCAATTGTGTACATAGTTATTCCCATCATACCTCTCATATTCATGAATTTCATGAATATCTATCTCCGTCGTTTCGGTGTACAGTTTATTAATAAGAGACTATTAATTAAATTATTTATAATAGTTAGCCCGATAAGTGTAATAAGCGTATTATACATTTGGACAAATATATTTGATATCGAAGTTAGAAGGTATATAATCGCAGCCTATAGCGGAGTTGTGCTGATGGGTAATTTAGTATGTGTTTATTTGTTAATGACTCAATATATAAGGAATAGGCGCACAAGATTAAAATCATTGTCCAAGATCACGCTTATTTCACATCTAATCGCATTTTCCCCGTTTGCAATGTTGAACTTGATGCCTTTGCTTTTTACCGATCATCAAATTATTCCGGGTGCATTTACTGCGTTATTTTTATTTATATTGCCAGTCGTTTACTTCTACTTAGCGATGTCTAATCAATTGTTTGACATTGATTTTATTTTGACTCGTTTTAAATATTATGTGGCTCTTTCGTTGATACCAGCTACATTAGTCGCATCTGCATTGTCACTTATACTTCTCAAATTGAATAGAAGTGCTTTTTCAGAATGGCTAGTTGTATTTATAGTCATTTTTATTGGGATGATCTTATTCTTATATGTAAAAGAGCAAATTGATCAGCGGTTTCGCCCGCGATTATTTAAGGCAATGTACAGCTATCAAGATAGTTTGGATCGCTTCTCCCGCAGTATTGCAAAGGTAATGAAACAGGCTGATTTAGAAGGGGTTCTGAAACAAGAGATTAATGCACTATTGCCTGTTACTCGAATATCCTTTCTTATCGTGGACCAACTAGAAGAGACGGTTTATCCAATGGGCAACAGTCTAGAGGAGAGAATTACAGAAGATTTTCTTCTTGGTATTGTCACGACATTCAAACTGGGTGAATTAATTGATCTTCCTTACGGGCTGGGACTAATTATTGGAAAACAACGTTCAAGATATCATATTCTATGGATAGGCTTGAAGATGAATCATACACGCTTTAATTCCGACGAAATTAGATGGCTGAAGACAATGGCGAATTACTCTAGTATTGTATTTGAAAACCTCTATTTAATCGAAGGTTTAATTGAAGACTTGGAGTCGGAGGTTAAAAAGGAGCAAACGACTTCTCCATGGGTACTGCGAATGTTATTTTGCCTATCGGAGAATGAACGGCGGAAGTTAGCTGCAGATCTTCATGATTCTGCACTCCAAGATCAATTAATATGGTATCGTAAAATAGAGGCATTAATGATAGATTTTCCTATCTCAGGTAAGCTTGAGAAAGAGCTTGATGATATTAAAGAAGGTTTACTTGATGTAATTCATCAGATTCGTGAAACGTGCAACGAGCTGCGACCTCCATTGCTGAAAGAAATGGGCGTCGTTGAAGCTGTTGAATCTATAATTGAGCATACACAAATGAGAGTCAACTTCGAGGTGCAGTTCCGTCCACATTTATTTAATGGGCATTTGGATGAAGAAAGAATTACCGCTATTTATCGGATTGTTCAGGAGCTATTGCGTAACGCAAATAAACATGCCTCTGCAAAGCTTGTGCAGCTTGATCTTGAGCTTCGAGAAGAAACACTATTTTTCCGTTATCAGGATGACGGTATTGGCATGGAAATGAGACATATGGTAGAGTCGTTTGAACATATGGGTCTGTCAGGAATTAAAGAACGAGTAGCCAGTCTTGAAGGAGATATTTCATTCTACTCTGAGCCTGGAAAGGGTTTGGAGGTCATTATTCTTATGCCGATAACCATGTCCAATGGAAGATCGGAAAGGGGATTATTACGTGATTCGTATCTTATTAGTTGATGATCATCCTTCTGTTGGAGAAGGTACTAAAACAATGATCGAGCAAGATAACGAGATGGTAGTAACGGTTGCTTTGTCTGCTCTGGAGGCGCTTAGTAAAGTTCAAACAGAACCATTTGATCTTATTTTATGCGATTTGAATATGCCAGGTATAAGCGGTTTGGAGTTAACGAAACGTCTCATACACTCTGATCCGGAATGGAAAGTCATTATTTATTCTGGATATGAAATTGGGTCGCACTTTAATCTCTTGGTGGAATGTGGTGTTTCGGGATTCATCTCCAAGACGGCTTCTAGAGAGCAATTGCACAACTCTATACGTTGTGCTCTGCGAGGGGAGGCGGTAATCCCAATTTCTCTATTAAAGCAGCTCCGAAGAAACGAGGTTGCTATCTCTAGGGCAGAGCTGTCGGTTCAGGATGTTTCGATCAATGAAAAGGAAATGAACATTCTTAACGAAGTAGCTGGAGGTATTAGCAACAAGGAGTTAGCTGCTAATCTTCATGTCAGTCAACGAAATGTAGAATATCAGCTTACCAAAATATTTGAGAAGCTCAATGTGAGATCTAGATCAGAGGCGATAAAAGAAGCGAAGAGGCTTGGGTTAATAAGTTTGGAGCAGTATTAATGATAGACAATATATGAAGAGGGGGATGTCCGGAAGTCATTTTAGACTTATTGGACACCCCCTCTTTATTTATTACATAAGTTGCTCCCATTGCTCATATGCCGAAGATAGGAAGGATTTACGTTTTTCAATTTCTTCTTGAAGCTCTTGAATGCGAATATAGTCGTTAAATACGGCGGGATCTGCTAACTGCTCTTCTAGTTCAGTGATAGCTGTCTCTAATGTCGATATTTCGTCTTCTAATTGTTCGAGCTTACGCTTTCGGTTACGTTCCTCTCGTTTGGCTTGTTTTTCAGCTTCATAAGAGCCCGGAGAAGGAGCATCGGTCGTTTGATTCGGTTTTTTTTGAGTGCTTTTCTCCTCTAACGATTCGATTAATGCTTCTTCTATTTCACGTTTTTTGTCCAACATTTCGTCATAATTGCCCAGGAAATGCTGCGTGCCTTCTGGCCCTAGTTCGACAATTCGTTCAGCCATCTTATTTAAGAAATAACGGTCATGGGAGATGAAGAATAATGTGCCTTCGTAATCGAGCAGCGCTGCTTCGAGAACTTCTTTACTGAATAAATCCAAATGGTTGGTAGGCTCATCCAAAATAAGTACGTTAGCTTGCGCCAGCATTAGCTTGGCTAATGATACACGTGCTTTTTCTCCACCACTAAGTGACGATATTCGTTTCAAGACATCTTCTCCACTAAATAAGAAGTTGCCCAACACTGTTCGAATTCTGGCTTCCTCCATATGGGGATATGTACCCCATACTTCCTCAAGGACGGTATTTTGGCCGGTAAGCCGAGTATGCTCTTGATCATAGTAACCAAGCTTAACGTTTGTCCCGAATTGAATGGTTCCTGTAGCTGGCTCTAGTTGACCGACTAGCGCTTTCAGTAGTGTTGATTTGCCTATCCCGTTAGGACCAATAAGAGCTACAGTTTCACCACGAGTTAATTGAAAGTTAACGTTGTTAAATAACGGCGCATTACGACCCGGGAAAGTAACAGAAAGCTGGCTTACATTTAAAACGTCCTTGCCTGTCATTCGCTCTATTTCAAAGGTGAAGTTCGCTTTTTTGAGATCGCCTAGCGGTCTGTCCATTTTGTCCATCTTATCAAGCGCTTTACGTCTGCTTTGGGCACGTTTCGTTGTTGAAGCTCGTACAAGGTTACGCTGAATAAACTCTTCCATTCGTTGAATTTCATCTTGTTGCTTCTCAAAATGTTTTAACGTAATTTCGTATTCAGCTTCCTTCAGCTCCAAGTAACGACTATAGTTACCAGTGTAGCGTTTAGCAACATGACGTTCGATCTCAACAATTGTATTTGTTAAGGCATCCAAAAAGTAGCGGTCATGAGAAACAACAACGATAGCTCCAGGATAGCCGCGCAAATAAGATTCTAGCCATGTTAACGTCTCAATATCAAGATAGTTGGTCGGCTCATCCAGCATTAATAAGTCGGGTGATTGCAACAAAATTCTTGCTAAAGCAAGACGTGTTTTTTGTCCGCCGCTTAGTGTGGAAATTTGTGTGTTAACATCAAAATGGCCAAATCCCATACCATGAAGAACACTATTGATCTTCGTATTGATTTCGAAGCCGCCTTGCTCACGGAACCAGTCTGAACGTTGCGCGTATCTCTCAAGCGTGGCGGCGTACTTCTTTTCATCACTGTGATGTTCAGGGTCTGCAATTTTGTTTTCTAACTCACGGAGTTCTTTTTCAGTTTCTATAAGGGTTGCGAATACTGCTCTCATTTCTTCTATTATCGAGCGATCTGATTGCAGTCCGCTGTTTTGTGCCAAATAACCTAATCTAGTTTCTTTAGATTTATGGATATCACCAGAGTCGGCTGATATTTCTCCAGCAATAATTTTTAGTAGTGTAGATTTACCGGCACCATTTACTCCAACGAGACCTATACGGTCTTTCTCTAGAACTTGCATTGATATATGAGATAACACGGCGCTAACGCCATAATTTTTTGAAATATTGGAAACCTGCAATAACATATCGAAATCTACGCCCCTTCATTGCATCGATGATTTCCTTCTAGTTTACCACAAACTAGCGCTTCCATTGGCGAAAGTTGTATAACAATGGTACACTACATGTAAGTTTATTTGATGACGGGAAGAAGGATGGATGAGAGGTTATGGCTACTGGAAACGGGATAACTAATAAAGCCGCCTTTCGTACTAGACTGTCAATGTTAAGAAACGCAATAGATGTAGATACTCGGTCAAAATGGTCATCAAGCGCTTGCAGACATTTAGCTAATTTGGTGGAGGAACGAAGCATTAAATCCATCTTGGTCTATGTGTCTTTTCGAAGTGAATTGGACTTAAGAGATTTTGTAACTTGGTGTTGGCAGAATGGGCTGGATGTTATAGTGCCCAAATGCATTGAGGCAGATCATTCTATGACGTTGCACAGACTAAGAGACTGGAATGAGCTAAAGAAAGACTCTTTTGGCATACTAGAACCTGATCCTGATCTTTCTCCTGCGCTCCAACAATCTTTTATGCTTGATATGATTGTCGTGCCTGGATTAGCGTTCGATCTTCAAGGTGGTCGAATGGGCTATGGCGGTGGATATTATGATCGATTGGCAGAATCGTTATTGGAATCATCTAACTACAGGGATAAAAAACTGTTATGGATCGGTGCTTCGTTCGAAGCTCAACTTGTAGAACATGTGCCTTCTGAGGTTCATGATTTGCGATTGGACGGCGTAATTACGGAGAAATCGACCTATATGTACATAAATTGATTTAAGAGAAATGAAAGGGCGAACCATATGGAGTTAACGCACTTCAATGAACAGGGCAGAGCCCGAATGGTCGACATTTCCGATAAGGAAGTTACGTCAAGGGAAGCGACAGCTCATACTACAGTATCGATGGATAGCTCGACACTGACTCGCATTAAAGAAGGTAAGATTGGCAAAGGTGATGTACTTGCTGTTGCTCAGGTTGCAGGTATTATGGCAGCCAAAAAAACATCAGAGTGGATTCCAATGTGCCATCCACTACCGCTTACAGGCATCAACATTGTTTTCAGCGATAATGGTTTGGATGAGCTTTATATAGAAGGAACAGTTAAGACAAAGGGTAAAACAGGGGTCGAAATGGAAGCGTTAACGGCAGTGTCTGCTACCGCTCTGACGGTATATGACATGTGCAAAGCGTTGCAAAAGGACATGGTCATCGGGCCGACGCAGCTATTAGCGAAATCTGGCGGCAAAAATGGGGATTATCAACGTCCAACAACCCCTTGATCGAAATAGAGATAGGAGGAATGGGAGATGCAGTGGAAGGTTGCGCTACTAACAGCTAGCGACAAAGGCTCGCGCGGTGAACGCGAGGATACGTCTGCACAAGTTATTCGAGAGCTTATCGAGGAAGAGCTAGGCGGCGTAATTGTGGATTACAGAATAGTACCCGATGAGCAAGACGAAATTATGGCAGCATTGATCGAGATGACGGAATATTTTCAAGCGGATCTCGTGCTGACAACGGGTGGCACTGGACTTGCTCCACGTGATATAACACCAGAAGCTACGCTCAGAGTAATTGATCGACAGGTTCCTGGACTCGCTGAAGCGATGCGTATGGGGGCATTGCAGAAGACGCGACGTGCAATGTTATCACGCGGCGTATGTGGAATACGAGGTAGCTCGCTTATCGTTAACTTACCAGGCAGTCCGAAGGGAGTTCATGAAAGCCTTATGGCTATTATGGATCAGCTGCCCCATGCGCTAGGTATTTTGTCTGGCCAATTTGGAGAGCATAACGGATGATTATGGAAGATGAAACCGATAATATCATTAGGATTGGGATATCAACTAAACTAAAGGAAGTACCCGTTCATGATGCTGTCGGATTACGATTAGCACATGATTTGACACGTATTATTCCTGGGCAATTTAAAGGAAGGTTGTTCAACCGGGGGCATCTCATTAAAGAAGAGGATATTCCTAGTCTGCTTGATATCGGCAAAGAGCATATTTACGTTATGGAACTAGGCGACGAAGATTTACACGAGGATGATGCAGCTATTCGTATGGCAGAAGCGCTTGCGAGTAGTGATCTCAATCTCACTCTTCCTCATGAAGGAAAAGTAAGTTTGAAGTCATCTATAATGGGACTAGCTCAAATTGATCAAAGCATCGTTGAGGCCATTAATGAGCTTGGAGAGATTGCTTTAGCTACTGTGAAAAACAATGCTGTCGTTCAAGTTGGCGGACTGTTGGCAGCAACAAGAGCCATTCCACTTGTTGTACCGAAGAGGAAGGTTGAAGAGGTAGAACGCCTTGCTAGAGCATTTCGTGAGAAGCATGATGGCGCCGCGCCTATTCATATTCGTTCTTTGCGCAAGTTTAAAGTGGGGTTGCTGACAACAGGAAGCGAAGTGTTTAACGGTAGAATTCAAGATAAGTTTGGACCAGCAGTTGCATTGAAACTGAGTGCTTTGGGGTCTGAGGTTGCTGAACAGCGTTTCGCTCCAGATGATCGACAAATAATTGTCAAGGAAATACACTATTTGCTTGATCAAGGGTATGATATGATACTCGTAACGGGTGGGATGTCGGTTGATCCAGATGATCGTACACCAGGAGCTATTAAAGCTGCGGGTGCCGATATTGTCAGCTATGGAACACCAATGTTACCCGGCTCAATGCTTCTTATGGGCTACATAGGCGAAGTGCCGATTATGGGCTTGCCAGGTTGTGTCATGCATGATCCTTATACGTCCTTCGATGTGTTATTGCCAAGAATACTCGCTGGTGATATCATCGTTCGCAAAGATATTGTGGAGCTTGGTTATGGCGGCTTACTTGGCTGTTAACAACTAAATTCCAAGCTTGGACATGCTTTATACATTCAATGATTGATAATGAGATTAGGAGGCAAAGAAATGGGTGGATTAGGTGCATCAGGTGTTATCCTGCTTGTTCTTATAGCCTTGTTGCTGTTTGGTCCAAAAAAACTGCCGGAACTCGGCCGGGCATTCGGAAAAACGCTACGCGAGTTCAAATCAGGTGCTCGTGAAATGATGGACGATGACGATTACAAGGATAAAGACAAAAGTCGTATTGAAGTGAACCGGACAGAAAATAACGAGAAGGAAAATAAGCGGTTGCCGGATTAATCGGGCCCGCTTTTTTCTTGCAGGTATAGATTATTAGGAAGGAGGCGGCATATAGACAATGTCGATGGACAACAAGAAGCAGGAAACGGCTGGCAGCAAAGGGTTCATTCGGGAAGATGGGTTGATGCCGCTGTTCGAGCATTTAGGGGAATTTCGAAAACGTCTTATCTACGTCATTATTGTACTGACTATAGGTCTTATACTTGGATTAACTGTCGCACAACCGGTGTATGATTTTCTAATGACGCAACCTCCAGCAGACGATACACTTTCCTTACATACGTTCTCGTTATGGGATGGTATTGGCATGTATATGAAAATTGCATTCGTAATTGCGTTAGTGATTACACTGCCTTTTACCACATTCCAATTATGGTCGTTTGTAAAACCAGCACTTAGGAAACATGAGCAACGTTCGACGCTAAAGTATGTACCATTTGCACTTATAATGTTTTTAATCGGTTTGTCATTTGCTTATTTTGTCGTATTTCCGCTAGCGTATGATTTTACTCGTGCCATTGCGGCAAAATTGGATTTGACGGAAACGTATGGCATTATCCAATATTTTTCATTTATGTTTAGCATATTAATACCGATTTCACTATTATTCGAACTACCGTTATTAATTATGTTCCTGACAGCTATCCGGATCGTCAACCCAATAAGATTGCGTAAAATGCGGCGTCTTGCCTACTTCATTATGGCAGCAATTGGGGTAATGATTACACCACCGGACTTTATTTCGGACGTGCTTGTTATCATTCCGCTTATTATTTTGTACGAAGCGAGTGTGTTCTTCTCCGGAATTATTTACAAGAAGCAGCAAGTTGCTGATGAAAAGTGGGATGAGGAACAGGATGAAGAATAAGTCTAAGGGACTAATTGAAGTGTAAGTTGTAGGTTAGGAATATAACAATTTCATACGTACATCGTTATATAAAAGGTGAGCTGTCGTTTCTAATGAAACGGCAGCTTTTTTTGTGCTTGACAAGAGGAGTGTATCAAGAACATAATTTAAACAGTTGTTTTAAACGATTGTTTAATTTAGTGAAATGGAGTGGTTTAAATGGGATCAGCATTAAAAGCGTTTATGAAACGTCCAACAACATGGGTTGGTATTATAACGGCATTGATGTTTCAAATTATTTTTTCGGTCATTTGGATGACAGGTTATAATGGAGTGACGGATCGTGTAGATACATTGCGAATTGCAATCGTAACGGAAGATGCCGGTATGGGAAAAGAGATAGCCGCAAACTTGGTAAAGGGACTGCCTTTCGACATGGTTCAGTTGGATTCTCTAGAATCGGCGAAAGAAGAGCTGAATGAACGGAAATTACAGATGATTGTTCATATCCCTAGCGATTTTTCTAAACAAGTCGCAATGATTGAAGGCCAAGCAAGCTTACAATACTATATCAATGAATCGAACCCTGCTTTAATCAAAAGCATTATGAGCGGCGCCGCGGCGCAAATTACGGCAGAAGTAAACAAGAATGCTGTTTCCATGGGTATTATGCAAACAATCACTGCTATGAACGTACCAGTGGAACAGGCTGTAGCTACTTCGGAAAGTTTGTCTGAACGGGTAAGGTCTGAATTCCAATCATCTAATATTGTTCAAGGGATGAACAATCAAATGGTGCCGATGATGATGGTGCTTGCATCTTATGTTGGGGCAATGATAATGGGAATGAATTTGGAGCAATCCTCTATAGCAGTCGCAGGAAGCATCAGTAAATGGAGGAGATTCGGTGCAAGGAGCTTCATAAATATAATTTCTGCTATCGTGGTTGCTTTAGTTGGTTCGACGTTACTTCTTGCATTAGGCGGGCAAGTTGAAGAAGGGTTCTTACAACTATGGGGATTCCAACTGCTGTTTGTTCTAACGTTTATGTTTGTTTCACAAATGTTCTTGTATGTGCTGGGAATGGCGGGTATGCTCTTTAATATTATGCTGCTTTCTGTACAACTTGTAGCGTCAGGTGCGATAGTTCCCCGTGAGTTACTGTCAGATTTCTACACGAGCCTCGGAACGGGTTTGCCAGCAACTTACGCTGTAGACGGTACGATGAATATTTTGTTCGGAGGACCTAGTGTTGGAGCCGATGCGGGGATGCTTATCTTAATTAGTTGCATAGCGGTTGCTATAAGTGCAGGTGCTGTAGCTGTAAAAGGTCAATACGTTCGTGAGGCACAAGCGATTATAGCCAATCATAAAGAATAACATTCATAAGAAACAGCATGGAGGACGTTCATGAAGATTGCTGACGATACAGATATTAAAATTCGAATTTTGCTTGCGGCGAAGAAGTTAATTGCAAAACAGGGATATGACGGAACGACCATTAGACAAATTTGCGATGAGGCAAGCGCTAATGTAGCGCTGGTCTCCTATCATTTTGGCGGAAAAGAAAATTTGTACAATGCGCTTTTTGAAACATTTATTCCTAACGATAGAATTTCTAGTGTCGATAGAGAGCTGCATCCTGTTCTTGGAGTTAAGCTTATTATTCGCGAAGTCTCTATGTTCCGGTTCTCTGACCCAGAGATCATTAGTATTATTCAACAAGAGATCGTTATGAATTCACCTCGTATTGAATTAATTAGACAACATGTTATGCCGATGTGGAGATTACTTCAAAAGTGGGTAGGTGAGGGACGGGAGCAAGGGTATTTTCACTTTCGTTCCCTTGATACTACTTTTATGTCGATTGTAGGTGCGTTGCTGTTCCATAGGCATCAGAAATATTGGATAGAGATCAATGTTGAAAAGCTGCCAGACATAGAATCATTGATCGAAGATTTGACCGATTTTATTATGAATGGTTTGCATTATAGGGACGAGTAATCGCTTTAGAGGTGCACATAAGCTTTTCTTTTTCTTAAGTAGCGCAAAAATACTGAAAAATAAAACCAAGCACTTGAAATCGACCGTGAAAATAGGTATGATAAAAACAGTTGTTAGCACTATCCGCTTATGAGTGCTAACGAAATGTTAATAAGCGACAATTATCGAGGGAGGCTATTTTCAATGATTAAACCTTTGGGTGAACGCGTATTGATCGAACCAATCGCGAAAGAAGAAACAACTGCGAGCGGCATCGTGCTGCCGGATACGGCTAAAGAAAAGCCGCAAGAAGGAAAAGTTATAGCTGTTGGTAGTGGATCGCTTAAAGACGGCGTTCGCGTTGCATTGGAAGTAAAAGAAGGCGACCGCGTTCTATTCTCCAAATACGCAGGCACAGAAATCAAATACGAAGGTAAAGAGTATTTGATTATGAAAGAAAGCGACATTCACGCGATTTTCGAATAATAAAGTAAATTCGTATACAAATACTTAAACATATTTTTGGGAGGTTACCGATCATGGCTAAAGAAATTAAATTTAGTGAAGACGCTCGTCGCGCAATGTTGCGCGGTGTTGATGCACTTGCAAATGCAGTGAAGGTTACACTTGGTCCAAAAGGACGTAACGTTGTTTTGGAGAAAAAATTTGGTAGCCCATTGATCACTAACGATGGTGTTTCCATTGCAAAAGAAATCGAGCTTGAAGATGCGTTTGAAAACATGGGCGCACAGCTTGTAAAAGAAGTTGCAACAAAAACTAATGATGTTGCCGGTGACGGTACAACAACAGCTACAGTTCTTGCTCAAGCGATGATCCGCGAAGGCTTGAAAAACGTTACTGCAGGCGCTAACCCTATGGTTATCCGCAAAGGTATCGAGAAAGCAGTTAAAGCTGCTGTAGATGAGCTTAAAGCTATCTCCAAACCAATCGAAGGTAAACAATCGATTGCACAAGTTGCTTCCATCTCCTCCGCTGACGAGGAAGTTGGTCAATTGATCGCTGAAGCAATGGAGAAAGTTGGCAATGACGGCGTTATCACTGTTGAGGAGTCCAAAGGCTTCGTAACTGAGCTTGAAGTGGTTGAAGGTATGCAATTCGACCGTGGATACATCTCCCCGTACATGATTACTGACACAGATAAGATGGAAGCGGTTCTTGACAACCCTTACGTTCTTATTACAGATAAAAAAATTACAAACATTCAAGAAATTCTTCCGGTACTTGAGAAAGTTGTTCAATCCGGCAAGCAACTTCTTATCATTGCTGAGGATGTAGAAGGCGAAGCTCAAGCAACTCTAGTTGTGAACAAGCTACGCGGTACATTCACATGTGTGGCTGTTAAAGCTCCAGGCTTCGGCGACCGTCGTAAAGCAATGCTACAAGATATCGCTGCTCTAACTGGTGGTCAAGTGATCACTGAAGAGCTTGGACTTGAGCTAAAATCAACAACTGTTGAACAGCTTGGTTCCGCTCGTCAAATCCGTATTACAAAAGAAAACACAATCATCGTTGATGGCGCTGGCGACTCCGCTGACATCGTTGCTCGTGTTAACCAAATCCGTGCACAATTAGAAGATACAACTTCTGATTTCGACCGTGAGAAATTGCAAGAGCGTCTAGCTAAACTAGCTGGCGGCGTTGCAGTTATCAAAGTTGGCGCAGCTACTGAAACAGAATTGAAAGAGCGCAAACTTCGCATTGAAGATGCTCTTAACTCCACTCGTGCTGCTGTTGAAGAAGGTATCGTATCCGGTGGTGGTACTGCACTTATCAACGTATACAAAGCTGTTGAAGCTGTAGTTGCTGAAGGCGACGAGCAAACAGGCGTTAACATCGTTCTTCGTTCCCTTGAGGAGCCAATTCGCACAATCGCTGCGAACGCAGGCCAAGAAGGTTCTGTAATCGTTGAGCGTCTGAAAAACGAAGCTGTAGGCGTTGGTTACAATGCTGCAACTGGCAAATGGGTGAACATGTTCGAAGCAGGTATCGTTGACCCTGCTAAAGTAACTCGTTCCGCACTACAAAACGCAGCTTCCGTAGCAGCTATGTTCTTGACTACAGAAGCAGTTGTTGCTGACAAACCAGAACCTAAAGGTGCTGGCGGCGGCATGCCTGATATGGGCGGTATGGGTGGCATGGGCGGCATGATGTAATTCATCCCCCAAAATCTTATAATAGCAAGGTTTACGGGCTCCTTCGGGAGCCCGTTTTCTATTTAAATCGTCAAGGACCTTCTCATACCATTCCGAAGTAATTTTTCTGATAAGCGAATTCCCGATGTGGCACCCGCTGTTGGAACGATTCAGGTCACGTTTCTAGTTAGTGCGATTCTCAAAGTAATTAGGAAAACAATATGAAAGTAAACTACATGTGAATGCTGCGGAGGGGAAATAATTTCTAGGAATCAAAATATATGAAGAATTTTACATCGAATAAATATAAGTTCTATTAATACTGTGCGGCAGCCGATCATAATGACCAGTTGCTTTTTATTGAAAAGGCAGCTTATTGGCGGCATTATGTAATGAAATCACTATCGTAGTAATTCGATGATGAAGGACCGCGCTTAAGCGGTAGATATCATCGCCGATGGAGCACAAAAATGCTCTATGCGGTAATCAGGCTGAGAAGTCAGTAGCATCAAGTGTTTCCTTTCAAGGAAACACTGCTTGACCAAATCGTGCAAAAATGAGAGACCTCTCAAGAGTTCATTGAACTTTTGGGAGGTCTCTCATTATTTTTAATCATGTACAAATCGATATGATTCAATCTAATTCTTGATCTAAAACAGCTTGTACTAAACGACGTACTTCATCTGTTGACTTGCTATCCATTAATTGAATTCTAAGTTCGTTTGCACCTCTAAATCCACGAACATAGATTTTGAAAAAGCGAAGAAGTGGTTTAAATGAACGTGGCTGCGTTTCAGTTGAATATTTATCGTGAAGATCCAACTGTAAAAGAAGTAAATTGAGAAATTCCTTCGCACTATGTTCTTTAGGTTCTTTTTCAAAAGCAAATGGATTGGTGAAAATGCCACGGCCAATCATGACTCCATCAACGCCGTATTGTTCTACTAATTTTAATCCTGTTGCGCGGTCTGGAATATCTCCATTAATGGTTAACAACGTATTTGGAGCAATTTCATCACGCAATTTTTTTATTTCAGGGATTAGTTCCCAGTGTGCTTCTACCTTGCTCATTTCTTTTTTTGTACGAAGGTGAATGGAAAGATTCGCAATATCTTGTTTCAATATATGTCCTAACCAATCGCGCCACTCGTCAACTTCAAAGTAACCCAATCTTGTTTTAACACTAACTGGCAATCCACCTGCTTTTGCTGCTTGAATAATTTCTGCTGCAAGGTCAGGATGTTGGATTAATCCAGCACCTTTCCCATTGGATGCAACGTTTTGTACGGGGCATCCCATGTTTAAATCGATACCGCGAAAACCAAGTTTTTTCATATCAATACTCATCTGTGCAAAAAGTGCAGGTTTATTGCCCCAAATATGAGCGACAATCGGTTGCTCATCTTCTGTGAACGTCAAGCGACCACGTACACTGTCTTTTCCTACAGGGTGACAATAACTTTCTGTGCTTGTGAATTCTGTGAAAAACACGTCAGGTTTTGCAGCTTCACTAATGACATGACGAAATACAACATCTGTGACATCTTCCATTGGTGCTAATATAAAAAACGGCTTTGGTAAATCAAGCCAAAAATTTTGTTCGTTACTCATAATATCTCCTCTTGTTGCAACATTTAAAAACGATATAAGCTATAGTAAAGTTCTTTACCCATCATACATAATATCATTTTTTTTCGTTTGATGCACAGAATCGATTGTGTGAGCGTGCAACCTGTCGACTTGTTCCCGCATACGACACATAAGATTGGATAATTGCTTGACCACTTTTATGCGATATATTTCATCGCCGACTGAGAAAAGCTAAACAAAGACAAGAAGAATATAGCAAGGATGGCGGATGATTTAGAGGAAAAAGGTTTTATAGAGCGTATCCGTGACCCTAACAATAGTCGTGCGAACGAAATCTGGCAATTTCACTGGTTTGTAACCAGAGGTGAAATCAAATCTATTTCAATATGACTCATAGGAAGACTGCTTTCTGCGAATTGTTGTGTGGTAACTCAATTCTACAAAAATGGTCTTCCTTTTCTGTTCTTACTGTAAATACTTAAACAGCTCGTACCCGCTTCTTCATCACCATCTGCTTCAATGCATGAGCATTCACAAGCAGCGTACCCGCAATAATCGTCATAATCCCAATGAGTGTGATCCAAGAGACGGATTCACGATAGAACAGTACGCCTATTCCAACTGCAATAGGCGGGGAAACATAGAGCCAAGTGGTAGGGAAAACAGGATTCGTTTTGGCTACAAGCCAGTAAAATAACGTATGCCCAATCATGGAACCGATCACGATGAGATACAGCATGGAGCCTGCCGCCTCGAATGAGAAGAGGAAATTAAGTCGAACATCCTCGGTGAATAGAGATAAAATAAGCAATATCGCACCGCCGTACATCATTTGTGCGGCGTTCATTGCGATGGGAGACATTTCGGACATGTTGTTCATTACCTTTTTGGAATAAAGAGCGCCGATTGCATAACAGAACTTTCCGAACAATATGGCTATACACCCTATAATCCACAGCTTTGAAAAATTAACGGATTGATTAGGCAGTAAGAGCAGCAGTACGCCGCTAAAGCCGATGAACACGCCGTATAAGGAATAGGCATGAGCTTTTTGACGAAGAAATATCATTTGCAATAATAGAATCATAATTGGACCAGTAGCAGACAGAACTGCTGCGAGTCCAGAAGAGATATATTGCTCAGCCCAATACAAGGTAGAGAAGGTTCCAAAAGTCATTGCAACCCCGATAAACAACATTTCTTTACGCAAAAGTAGGGAGAAGCTTGCTTTCCGTCTCCATACCATCCAAAGGAACAAGATAACACCAGCTACAAAAAAACGCAGCCCAGCTGAGAAAAAGGGAGGTGCTCCGGCATCTACACCGATTTTGATAGCTAAGAAGGTTGTACCAAAGATTAGACAAATACATACATAAGCCACTAAAATCATCGTCATTTCCCCTGTTCGTGAAGTATTTCGTTAATCATACAGGGAGTGTGGCAGAACAGATTCTAAAGGGCAGAACAGATAGATATCGTTATCGTGTACAATAATGGGAATAGGTTGTATCGGGAAGGTGATATAGACATATGAAAAAAGTGATCGATTCTCGGCAAAATCATCCGTTGTTCCGTCAAGTATATGATTATATGTTGAACCGCATAGATCGGGGAGAGTGGACAGTTCACACGAAATTGCCTTCGATACGTTTGCTTGCAGAGGAAATTAACGTACATCGACTGACGGTGTTTAAAGCATATAGAAGTTTGACTGAGGATGGAAAAATATATGTTAAGGACAAGTCTGGATATTTTGTATCAGAAGAGGGTTTTTGTTCGAGAGAGATTCAAGAAGGGAACAACTGTACTAACAATGCTGTTCCAACAACATTGTCCGAAATTCACCGCATACCAGCCAAGTACCAGTTCTCACAGGCGCTTATTGATCCCAATTTGCTGCCGAACATATACTTATCTGATTATGTAAAAAAGGTGTTTGATCTGTATCCTAAAGTGATGGGGACATATGCCAATATTCAAGGGGATGATGAGCTTCGAGAGTCGCTGTGCCAGCATTACAGAGAAAATCATCGATTACAGTTGTCATCAGATGAGCTGTTAATTACAACAGGAGCTCAACAAGCTATTAGTATGATCGCCCAAGTCATGCTTGGACCAATGGATACGGTATTAATCGAACGGCCGACATACAGCAAAGCGATAGAAATTTTTCGCAGACAAGGTGCTCGGCTAATAGCGGTGTCAATTAAGCAGGTAGGGTACGACTTGGCTGAGCTGGAAACGGTTATGCGAACGTATAAACCTCGTATGTTTTATATGAATCCGACCCACCACAATCCTACGGGTTATACGGTTCCTGCATGGCAACGCAAGTTATTGGTGGAGCTTGCGGAAAAGTACAGATGCTTGCTCGTGGAGGATGATCCTTTTCGTGACATCTACTTTAACAACCCGCCACCTCCGCCGCTATTCGCCTATGACACCGAAGGTTGGGTGATCTATATTAACAGCTTTAGCAAATATATTGCACCTGGACTACGAATTTGTGCAATTGCTTGCCGAAATCCATTAATGGAGCAGCTAATTAAAGCGAAGTCATTGGCGGATAATGGAACTCCGTTGCTTAATCAGAAAATATTTCTACATTACTATACTTCTCAGCGGCTGCAACAGCATCTGGGCAAGCTGCGCATCGCGCTTCAAGTTCATAAAGAGATTATGGAGGAAGAACTGACGCAGGCAGGCTGGGAGTGGAGCGCACCAGAGGGAGGACTTAATTTGTGGGTCAAGCTGCCAGAAGATATGTCGGCGGAAACGCTGTTTAGAGCGAGCAGAGAGCAGTCAATTTCGTTTGTTCCCGGAGAAATTTGTGATCCGCTAGGTGAACAGAAATCGTGGATTCGGCTCAGCTACTCCTTCGCTAATGAGATATTATTGCGGGAAGGGATGCAGCGATTGACGGCGTTGTCGCGGACTTTGTAATCGGAATAATTTATTGGAGCGCCTTTTTTGATCTATCTGCTTGTAAATGTAAAAAAGAGTGCATAGTTTGAGTAAAAGGGGTCTCAAAGTAGAGTTATCTACTAGAGGCCTATTTTGTATACATTTAAACGGCGTTAACTGGATCTAATTGGATAATTCAACGATAAGTTTAAAAATAGTACATGAGATGAATATGTTTATGCATGGACAGATTTCCAGCATATACGTTACCTTATTAATAATGGTTATCATTCTTAATTAGAAAGTGGAGGAATACAGAAATGGTATTCAGTAGTCAATCTTCCCGTCTTAAAACATCAGGGGTCCTTTCCCTTATCGTGGCATTGATGTTGGTTCTCTCAGCTTGCGGCAACTCAGGATCGGGTAAAGAGAATGGCGCAACCAGCGGGGCATCCAAAGAAAATAATGCTAAGGCATCGGCCGAGACATCTGCAACTCGTACGGTTAAAGATGCATATGGAGATGTAACAGTTCCAACTAGTCCTTCGAAAATTGTTGTACTTGATATTGGTGCACTTGATAATCTGTTGGCGTTAGGAATTATTCCGATTGGAGCTCCATCGATTTTGGCGGCAGGTGATCCATATCCCGCTTATTTGCCAGGGACTGATGGAATAAAGAACATTGGGTCTGTTAACGAACCTAATTTGGAAGCGATAGATGCTTTAAAACCAGATTTAATTATCGGCAATAAGGATACGCATGATGCGATATACGCACAATTAGGCGGAATTGCTCCTGCATTGTTTGTAGAAACTTTAGGGGTAACGTGGAAATCTAATTTACAACTCCATGCAGAAGCAGTAAACAAACAAGCAGAAGGTAAAAAGTTGCTTGATGCATATCAGGAAAGAATAGATAAATTAAAAAATGATTTAACTGATAAAGGCGGGAAAGAAGTGTCCCTATTCCGTCCACGTGCAGATAAGATTCAAATTTATATGAAGGCTACATTTGCGGGTACGATTATGACAGATGCCGGAATTAATCGCCCAGCACCTCAAAATAAAGATGAATTTTCAAAAGATATTACAGAAGAGCAGATGTCTGAACTAGATGGAGATGTCATACTCTGGTTTGATAGAGATCCGGATGCGTTTGCCAAAATAGAAAAAAGCCCGTTATGGGCTACTCTTAATGGAGTAAAAAATAATAGTGTAAATTCCGTCGATTGGGAATATTGGATGAGCGGACTGGGGATTCAAGCAGTAAATAAAGTAGTGGATGATCTAAATACTTTCCTTCTAAAATAAGTAAAGATTGGGTCGTCCACAAGACGGCCCAATTTTTGTTCGTTTATTTTATACATATTCGCTGGAGGTATGGAAATTGAAGGCCAGATTGATGGGATTGATCGTTCTTTTTATTCTAGTAGCTGTTGCGCTTGTATCTAGCATTTCCTTTGGCATTGTCCAGGTTCCATTCACATCTGCATTAAATGCAATCTGGTCATTTGATGGAACATATGACCAGTTAATTATCCGAACAGTCAGGGTACCAAGAGCACTTATCGCAGCAGCAGTAGGCGGAGCACTTGCAGTGGCTGGATGCTTGATGCAGGCGTTAAGCAGGAACGCACTTGCTGGTCCCGAAATATTTGGGGTAAATAGTGGTGCTGCTCTAGCAGTAGTTATTGTGTCTATTGTAATGAATTCCACCGCACTTTCCGTTTTTACTTGGTCGGCAATTGTAGGTGCTGGAATAGCAGGTGCGTCTGTGTTCCTGCTTGGTTCAATTGGCAGAGAATCGTTGACGCCTATAAAGCTTGTATTGGCGGGAGCGACCATTAATCTATTGCTTACATCGATTACACAAGGGATACTCATTTTGAATGAGCAATCTTTGGATACAATGCGTTTTTGGCTTGCTGGTTCTGTTACGGGCAGAGATATTCAATTGTTTATAGCCGTTTTTCCTTACATACTATTTGGCTTAATTTGTGCGTTCTGTCTCAGCAAACATTTAAATATTATCGTTCTCGGGGAGCACATGGCTCAAGGGCTTGGTGAGCGTGTGTTTCTTATTAAAGTTCTTTGTATCATCGTCATTGTGATTCTAGCGGGCAGTTCGGTTGCTATTGCTGGTCCGATTGGATTTATAGGTCTTGCCATTCCTCATATTGCTCGTTCTTTAGTTGGATTGAATTATCGATGGATTATTCCGTATGCTGCTTTACTCGGCGCACTTCTTTTATTATTAGCAGACATTGGTTCACGATTTGTACTCCCTGCACAGGAAATTCCCGTTGGAGTTGTAACAGCATTTTTTGGAGCTCCATTTTTAATTTATTTGGCACAGAGACGGGGGAGATCGCTATAATACCCTTAATCCAAAGTAGGCGCTTTGTATGGATCGTTTCCGTTCTGTTAGTTATGAATGTGTTCGTATTCCTATTGAATACGTAATCGGAGAAAGAAATATTCCTGTTATAGATGCGATCTTGACTGCGTTTAGTGTGGGCAATGATGAGTATGCTTTTACCATTCGCCATTTACGGTTGCCAAGAGTTCTGGTCGGTTTTTTGGCAGGGTGCGGATTAGCTTTGTCGGGGACGATATTGCAAGTTATTACGCGTAATCCATTAGCTTCTCCGGGTGTCATTGGGCTTAATGCAGGGGCCGCAGCCGCAGTAGTGGCCGTTCTAGTGCTTGTCCCAACGTTTTCAATGAGCCATCTGCCTTGGGTTGCATTTGGTGGTGCCTTGGTGACTGCACTTGTCATCTACAATTTATCTTGGAAAAAGGGTAGCTCTACTGAACGAGTTTTATTAGTTGGAATCGGCATATCTGCGATGGCTGGAGCTCTAATTACCTATTTGTTGACGATAGGCCAAGTATTTAAAGTTTCACAAGCATTTGTTTGGATGGCTGGCAGTTTATATGGACGGACATGGGACAATTTTTGGCCGCTTTTACCTTGGATTAGTCTTTTATTTGTGTTGTTGCTACTATTTACACGCCATCTTGATTTACTGCAATTAAGTGATGTCATGGCTGTTGGGATAGGATTGCGATTGGAATTAATACGTTTTTCTCTCCTGCTCTTTAGTGTCGGATTAGCGGGTTCCGCAGTATCAATGGCAGGTACGATATCATTTGTTGGATTAATGGCGCCGCATATGGCTTCACATTTAGTTGGCAACAGAAGTTTAAAGCGGCTGCCTGTTGCGGCGCTCTTAGGTGGATTAATTGTTATGAGTGCTGATTTATTGGGAAGAACTATATTTTCCCCATTCGAAATACCAGTAGGGCTAATTACAGCGTTGCTTGGAGCACCTTATATGATTACTTTGCTGATTCGACGTAGAGTCATATAATAAGAGAGATAGACATTGTAGTTTTATGGAAGGCAGGTGCTTGTTTACCTAATGTTGCCTCATGCTATCCAGACTCATACACAATCGCTATACCTTTTTTCATCGGTACGAAAAAGAAAGTTTGCAGGTAAGTCAGGTGTTCGAATGTACCGAATTCCGGTTTATTTATTATGTTTTATTACTGAAGGTGAAGGCATCGTATTGCTCGACGGTATGTTGTGTAATATTCGCCCGTTTGAACTATATTTACTAGTGCCAGGAATGGTTGTGGAAGTATCCGAACGTTCGGATGGCTTTAAATATTACGGAGTATTTTTTCAACCTATAACGTTAGTGAAGACAAAAGGGAGTATGGTAATGTCGAGTTCGATCTCTCTTTCAGGTCCATTCCTTCCAGGCCGTATTGCGATCTCCCAGCCACAACAAATATTGCAGCGGATTGTACATATGTATGACAACAGTAGAAATGAACGAGCGAAAGACAGTTTATCGCTTCGTTTACAACTGGAGCAATTAATTCTTTCCATTATTGAAGCTGAGCCAGAGTCGATCGAACGAAGTGATGAGCGTATCGATCGGAGCATTGACTATATGAAACAACATTATATCGATAAAATAAGCATTGGGAAGCTCGCCGAAGTAGCGGGCATGTCGCCTGTTGCTTATTCCCGTTTGTTCATTAATATTATCGGATCTACGCCAGTTGAATATTTAGGTTCCATTCGAATGAATAAGGCGAAGCAATTGTTGAGCAATAGCCAAAATCGTGTCAAAGAGGTTGCCGCCAATGTCGGATTTCGAAGCGAGTTCTACTTCAGTAGAATGTTTCAGCGTACGGTTGGAGTATCGCCTACCCTATATATGAAACGAAAAACATGTAGAGTAGCGGTAGCTTCCTCGCTAGGATTTCAGCAGTATTTGAACGCAATAGGTATTGAGCCTGTATGTGTACTTGATTTATTTCATTATCCGGGAGTAAGTGAAAAGGAGTACGGGGAACATTCCCGTAGTCAAATAGATGAGTTGATTAAGTCTAATCCTGATCTTATTATTGCAGATGATTATCATACGGAATTTAGAGAATTATTTAAAGAAATTGCAGCTCTCGTATTTCTCGATTTATCAGCATGGGATTGGAAGAGGAATTTTATTAAAGTA
This sequence comes from Paenibacillus sp. L3-i20, assembly GCF_022180385.2. Classification (GTDB taxonomy): domain Bacteria; phylum Bacillota; class Bacilli; order Paenibacillales; family Paenibacillaceae; genus Pristimantibacillus. Next base: position 629,682 of record NZ_BQME02000001.1, on the reverse strand, counting down.
GCGGAGCTTCTTGGTCAGGAGAGTATGGCTGATCAAACGATCACTCGACTGGAAATGCGGACAGTGGAGGTTAAGCACGCTCTGCAACAAAAGTTTGAGAAACGAAGTGTAACGATTATACAAGTCAGTCATCGAGCGATCGGAATACAGGGGACAGCGGGTCATCCTTTAAATGAATTGATTTACGGTGATCTCGCTTTAAAGCCTGGCGCTCCAGAAATGGGGGATATATGGAGACAGGAGATGTCGCCTGAAACTCTGCCGCTTCTAGAAACGGAGTATCTTTTTATTCATAAACATCATGTGCTAGCCGGCAGCGATAGTATGTTCCAGCGATTAGTACAAACAGATATGTGGAGCAGTATTCCTGCTGTACAGCAGGATCATGTTAGAATCATTCACAATTGGTTTGCAATGAGCTGGACGCCATTAGGCCGACAAGTGATTATGGATGAACTTATGAAACTATGAGGGACTGTTTACTTATTTTATCTCAGCTTATGGGCGATCTACGCAAAACATAGTGAATTCGTGATCGCCAGTTGATGTAGTTCGACATACTAAAATGTAATCATTTATTTTTTCTGCTTAGAAAGATGCGTCTGAAGCTCTGCTTTTTTATCCGCTAGTTGTTTAGATTGTTGAAGCTGTCGTTTATTAATCTCGCTTAGCTCTTCATTTAGCTTTTCAATGCGAGTCATTTTGTTGCTTAGATCGCTTGGTAAAGTACTTTTTTGGCTATCTTTTTGCAATTGTTTTAGTTTAGCTAGAGCTCCATCCTTCTTTTTGGAATCGGCTTTGCTGTTTTTTTCAAGCTGTTCAATTTCTCTTTTTAACCGACTTATAATCGATGAAACAAAACTAATAGACATTCGGACACCTCTTTAGGAATAGTGTCACTATTCTACTACATAACACCTATATTAGCGAGAATAACGAGCTGTATAGAGTGATTTACCAAATATTTAAGAAATGAATGACAAGCGGAAAAATATGGGCTATGATTGTCAGGATAATTGAATAGATGAAACAGGTGCCAATTGCGAAAAATGTCACATAAAGTCATATGATTTTATATGAATTGATGTCAGTTCAGTCGTAGAGTTGGTTAAAAGGGAAGTGAGTGCAAATCTCACGCGGTCCCGCCGCTGTATAAGAGGAGTTTTTGCTAGATGCCACTGGGAAACCGGGAAGGCTGCAGAAATGATGATACTTGAGCCAGAATACCTGCCTGTTTTGCTACACCATTAATTCTACGTAGGATAGGAAGGTGTTTATTTGTACATGCATATTTGCTGTATGTTCGTTTAAACCTCTTTGCCGTTCCGCGGTAAGAGGTTTTTTTGTTGCCATCATGTATTAAGACATTACTAGAACGAGAGGAAGATTATATTCATGAAAAAGAATAGATTTATAGCTTGGTTGCTCATTGTTAGTGTGTTTCTTTCGCTGTTTTCAACTAATTTAACCCCTGTACTTGCAGATGGTGCACTAACAGTCGTACCTCAAGTGGAAACACCTGCTGAGGTTCCAGTAGTACCTCCAACTGAACTCCCAGCTGAACCTCCAGTAGAAGTTCCAGTAGTACCACCAACTGAAACTCCAGTGGAACCTCCGATTGAAATTCCAGGAGAACCACCTGTTGAAAAACCAATAGTTCCAGTCGAATCACCTGCTCCTAAGCCATTAACTGGCCAAGTAACGGTAACGGTTGAGAAGTTCACCCTAGGACAAGGATATGTAGTAGAGCCAATTAAAGCTCCGATTTACCAAGGTGACAATGGCGCTGCCGTCTTGGCGAGAGCGCTAGGAGAAGGCAACTTTAAGAACGGCGGTAGCATCGAAGAAAACTTTTATTTAACCGGAATAAAAAATAGTGATGCTCGTCCAGTTAATATTCCAACTAAGATAGTAGATGCAATAAGTAAAGACGGTTCAATAGGAACAAAAGTAGATCCGAATTGGCTTGGAGCATCTGACTATTATAAAATGTCCGGCTGGATGGCGTCAGTCAATAATGCTTTTCTTAGCGTAGGGATGTCAGCTTATTTCCCTAAAGATGGGGATGTCATAAGAACACAATTTACTCTCTACGGTTATGGAGCGGATATTGGAGGGGGCTGGGATGGTAATGTTATAACGCCAGCGAACAAAGATGCGCTTACAGTAGCGATTAGTGATATTAACGTAAATCCGAATAAGACTGCTCTACTGTTACAAAAAACGATTAGAGTAGCTTACCTCCATGCCAATGAAATATTGGCTAACTTAGAGAGTACACAAGAGAGTATCGATGCGGCAAATGTACAATTACAAGCTGCAATTTCAAAAGCTAACGAGCCAGATAAAACCGCACCAGAAATTGTGGTGGAAGGTTTAGCGGCGTATCAGTCTGTTTCAGCGAATAATATTGCATTTAATGTGGCAGTAACAGATAACATCTATGACGCAGTGGACACAGAAGTTAAGTTGAATGGAGTTTCATTAGAGAAAACAACTGGCCCCTACAAAGTTGTTCTAAGTGAGCAGGACAATTTGATTACTGTAGATGCCGTTGATGTGGCAGGCAATAAAGCAACAAAGTCATTTTTTGTACTCTATTACGACATCGATCCGAAAGGTCATTTGGTCAAATCGTTAGAATACATACTTCAAACGTCTCAAAATCTGCAATATGGGATGGAGTGGACGATTCTTGCTTTGGCGAGATCAAATTACCCCGTAAATCCTGGTTATTATGATACCTATTACAATAATGTCGCTGAAAAAGTAAAAGAAAACATGGTTAAAAATAATGGAGTGCTGCATAAATACAACAGTACAGAGCATTCCAGAACAATATTAGGTCTTACTGCTATTGGCAGAGATATAAAAAATGTTGCCGGATACGATCTAAGTGCTGCGCTTGCGGATCACAACTATCCGAGCAAACAAGGCATTAACGGTTCTGTCTTTGCTTTATTGGCGATGGATAGCAATAAATATACAATCCCTAAGGCAAAAGAAGGAATTACTCAGACAACGAGAGAGAATCTTATCACTAATATTCTTGATAAGGAATTGAATAAGGGAACGGAAAAGTGGGGCGGCTGGGCATTCTTTGGAGCAAAACCAGATCCAGATATGACCGCAATGGCTATTCAAAGCCTCACGCCGTATTATAATTCGAATGCTGAGGCTAAGGCTGCTGTTGATAGAGGTATAAACCTATTGTCACAGCTACAAAATAGCAATGGTGATTTCGTATCCTATGGTGTAGCCGCAAGTGAAAGTGCTGCACAAACGATTGTAGCTTTAACGGGTCTTGGCATTGATCCGCATAAAGATCCGCGTTTTGTTAAAAACGGCAAGTCTGCTCTTGACTCGCTATTAAGTTTTGCTGTGCCAAGTGGTGGATTCATACATGCTTTGCCCAAAGATGCTAAGGCAGTCAAAGCGAATGGTATGTCAACTGATCAAGGGACATATGCCTTAAATGCATATGATCGATTTATTAATAAGAAAAACCGCTTTTATGATATGACGGATGTTCCTGAGAAGATGCCAGAAAAGCCTACGCTGATCAATCTTCCAGAGGGCAATAAACCTGAGGTTACAGTTCCACAAGATTATAAAGAATATTTTATTCCAATTAAATTAACAGACAGCGCAAAGGATATAGCCATAACAATCCCTAGCGATAAACAGTCTAAAGTATTCCTGCAATTGCTAGACAGTAATCTTCCGGGTATTAAAGCTGTTAAAGGCCAAGCGACAATTGTCATTCCAAAAGGTACAAAAATTATTAGCGGCAACAACAATAATATTGAATTAATTACGAATGTGGACGTTGCTGATTCGTCCCTGCGCAACAAAATTAGGGATCTTGTCCCTTCGAACAGAAATTTAAATGAGCTCGTTTTTGGTACTCGCATGGGCGGTACGATTAAGACTGAGTTCAGTGATTTTGTTACGTTAACGTTCGCAGGCATGGCCGGTAAAGAAGCAGCATTCCTACAAAGTGGAAAAGCTCAAGTTATTCAAAAGTACGGAAGCGATGAGCTTGGCAAAGCAAGCGGCAAAGGGGAATATGCTTATGATAGCGGTAGTGATTTAATCGTTAAAACAAAACATTTTACCGATTTTATTGCTTATTCTACAACGGCGAAAGATAACGGTAGCACATCTCCACTGCCAATTAACCAAGTAACGGTATCCGTTGATAAACTGACGATTAATAAGGGATACACGGTGTCGACTACGACTGTAACGTTGATTCCTGGCGATACAGCTTGGTCAGTATTGAAGAGAGTACTTGATAGCAGAAACATTGTGTATGACTACAGGTGGTACTCTAATTTTAACAGCGTATATGTTGTATCCATTGCTGGCGACGGTGAATTGAATCATGGAAGCGGCAGCGGCTGGATGTATAACGTCAATGGGACATATCCGAATATCGGAGCTAGTCTTACTGAATTAAAAAATGGCGACAAGATAGAGTGGCGCTATACGAAAAATATGGGTGAAGATTTAAAAGCCAATAACGGAACGGGCGGGACGAATTCAGGTGGCGGAGCGTCTGGAACACTTGCGCAAGAGAAGTTAGTTGAACTAAATGGCAAGCTTACTGTGGTCGACGTGCCACGCGACATTCAGAAGGATTACACGCTTCGTCTATCGAAAAGAACGACTGATATCGAGAGTGTAACTATCAATATCCCTGATGTGAAAGCAAAAGTTTTCTTAAATCTAGTCGACGTTGTCAACGATATTCCGCAGCTTACGATTAATAAAGGCAATCTGTCGGCACGTATTGAGAAGGGAACTAAGCTAACGACGAAATCTAACAAGCTTGAGCTGTTTACAGCACAGGAGCAAGGAACGACAAAGTGGCAGGAGTATATTGCGTCTAGCCTAGCTAGTCAAAATAAGTTTGATCGTATTCAGCATGGTTTTGTTATCGGTGATGCAGCTAATCCGATTAAGGTTGATAAACCGATTACCGTTTCAATTAAAGACGGTAAAGGTCAGCTGTCAGGAACAATAGCAAACGGTGCTTTCTTGTCCATTCCAACTTATGAAACGGAAGCAGAGGGCAACACAGCAGCAAAAGGCAAAGAACGTATCGCTTATGCTTTTGTTCAAGGCAATGATTTAATCATCAAAACAAACTATGTAGCATCATTTGTTATTTACACAACAAAAAAGACTGAACTTCAAGAGTTGTACGGTGATGCAGCTACAATATCCGATTGGGCGAAGCTAGCGGTTGCTGACGCTACAGCAAAGGGTATTGTTCAAGGGAATAACGGCAGCTTTAAGCCGAAATCCACCATTACGCGTGCTGAGTTTGCAAAAATGCTAGTTTCCGTAGTTGGTCTCGACACGAGCAAAGCCAGCAATAGCAGCTTTAGTGATGTTACCGTTAAAGACTGGTACTATCCTTATGTTCAAGCAGCGGCTGGGGCGGAGTATATAACTGGCTACAACGGAAAGTTTAACCCGAACCAAAACATTACGCGTGAGCAAATGGCTGTAACAGTAAGCAGAGCGCTCAAATTACAAGCTATTTCTGGGCAGTCTGGTCTTAAGGACATTGAAGATGTGTCCTCATGGGCTAAAGAAGCAGTAGAATCAATCGTTGCAAAACAATTGATGGTAGGAAGCGAAAATAATTTCGAACCACAAGATGTAGTAACAAGAGAAATGGCAACTGTTGTTGCATTAAGAGCTTTTGACTACAAAAATAAGAGTGGAAACAAGCAAGTCGATCCCATAGCGGATCTTAAACCAGCCGTTGACAAGCAAATAAAAGAAACAGCGGCTTATCTGCAAAAGACAGTCAAAGACCCCGTTATAGCAAGCATTGGTGGAGAATGGACGGTATTTTCTCTAGCGCGCTCGAATGTTCCGGCAGATGAAGCGTACTATGCGAAGTATTATGCCAATGTTGAACGTATCTTGAAAGAAAAGTCCGGCAAGCTGCATTCTATCAAATATACGGAATATGATCGGGTAATCCTTGCGTTAACTGCTATTGGAAAAAATGTTGACAACGTAGCAGGTTATAACTTGAGAGAGCCTCTTGCAGACTTCGACACGTTAACAAAACAAGGCATTAACGGACCTATCTTTGCGTTGTTAGCATTGGATAGTAATAAGTATGAAATTCCACTTGTAAAAGATGTGAAAACACAGACGACAAGGGAGTTATTGATCGACTTTATTTTGAACAGAGAAATTGCTGGCGGAGGTTGGGCGCTAGGCGAAAAAGCTGTCAACGCCGATCCAGATATTACTGCAATGGCGATTCAAGCGTTGACGCCTTACCATGCAACGAATGCAAAAGCAAAACTTGCAATAGAACAAGGTTTGAACTGGTTGTCTAAAGCTCAAAAGGCTGATGGAAGCTACGCAAGCGGCGATTCTATTAATGCTGAAAGCATCGCTCAAGTGATTGTAGCTTTAACAGGTCTTGGCATCGATCCTCATAGGGATGCTAGATTTGTCAAAAACGGCAAATCGGCTATAGACGCATTGCTTAGCTTCGCCGCTCCAGGTGGCGGTTTCTATCATATTAAAAAAGAAGGCATCACAAATGGAGGGACGAAACCAGGCGAAGTAGATATTATGGCTACTGATCAATCGATGTACGCCCTTGTAGCTTACGAAAGATTTTTGAATGGTAAAAGTCGTCTTTATGATATGACCGACGTGAAGTAATGACATAAAGAGCTGAGCAAGGGTGGTTGCATACACCCTTGCTTATCTATTTAAGGTGGGATGCTGCAATATGAATGCGAAGAATTGGCTTTGGGCTTGCCTCATTGCAGGGGTACTGGCTATCGCTTTTTTCTGGGGCGAAGATGTGCCGAATGATACGGAAAAGCTGCCAGTCGAAACGTTGGAAATGTCGGAATCAAAGTCTGCGTCATCTGCGGAAGTTCAGCAAGAACCTACTCCTACAACCAATGTTAAAGGGACAGATCAACCAACGAGTACACCTTCACCTGTTCCAACGGTAAAGCCGACCGAAGTGAGTGAGACATCGGAACCAGCCGGTCAAGTTAGCAAAAAGCCGGAAGTTGAGAAGCCCATAAAGCTTGAAAAACCTTCAAAGACTTCAAAGCCTACAGAGACTACAAAGCCTGAAAATCCTGAAAAGCCTGGCAAGACGACAGCTAAAGCGAGTCCTACAACAACAGCAAAACCGAAAAAAGATAAGTATGAAACAGAACCAGTACCAGAAGGTAAGCCAAAGCCAGTTGAGTGGCAAGACACTACGATCAACAAGAAAAAAACAGGATCAGTGACGTTGTCGATATCGGCTGCAACGATTTTGAATAACTTGGATAAGTTCAATGAAGATAAGCTTGAAGTATTGCCGGAAGACGGGATTATCTACCCCGAGGCAGCAGTTGCCTTTTATGAAGGGGAATCTGTGTTTGATGTACTTCTCAGAGAGATGAAAAACAATAAAATTCATATGGAATTTAATATGACCCCAATCTATAACAGCAATTATATAGAAGGCATTAACAATATATATGAGTTTGACTGTGGCGAATTAAGCGGATGGCTATATAAGGTGAATGATTGGTATCCGAACTACGGAAGCAGCCGATATGCTTTGACAGATGGTGATGTTATTGAGTGGGTGTACACTTGTGATTTAGGCCGTGACGTTGGCGCAGACACTGCTGCAACGAGTAAAGCCGAATGAAAAGAGACAGCTTTTCTTCCTATCATCCTGTCGTCAATATAATCTATTTCGCTCTTGTTTTAATGTTTAGCATGGTATTTATGCATCTTTATATGCAAGGCATCGCATTAATAAGTGCTGTCCTGTACGCTGTCTTGCTGAATGGCAGGAGAGCCATTCGATTTAATTTAGTCTATATGCTCCCGCTACTCCTTGTTATGGCAGTTTTGAACCCTGTGTTTAATCATGCGGGTGTTACCATTTTGTTTTATTTAAAAAACGGCAATCCCATTACGCTTGAATCGATTTTGTTCGGAGCAGCTGCGGCATGTATGTTCGTAACCGTGCTGATATGGTTTTCTTGTTACAATGCAGTGATGACCTCAGACAAATTTATTTACCTTTTTGGCAAAATAATGCCTGCACTTTCTTTGATCCTCTCCATGGTGCTTCGTTTCGTTCCAAGGTACATTGCCCAATTAAAAGTTATCTCTTATGCTCAGAAAAGTATAGGGCGAGATGTTTCGCAGGGGAGTCTGCTGAACCGAGCACGACAAGGACTAACGATTCTTTCTATTATGACGACATGGGCGCTTGAAAATGCTATAGAAACAGCCGATTCTATGAAATCGAGAGGATACGGCTTGCCTAATCGAACCAGCTTTTCAACTTATCGATTCGTACGACGTGATCAAATTATCGCCATTATAATGACGAGTTTATCTGCTGTCATTATTTTCGGAGCAATCAGGGGATATATCGAGATGCGGTTTTTTCCATCAATAAAAGCAGCGGAAGTGACTCCTATTAGCCTCATTATCTATTTTGCATATTTTTTATTATGTATGCTGCCTGTCATTATCCATCTGTTGGAGGAAATAAAATGGAGATCTTTGCAATCAAAGAGTTGAGCTTTACATTTCCCGAACGAGATAAGGAAGCTTTATCACATATTAATTTGTCGATTAAAAGTGGGGAGTTTGTTGCAGTATGCGGCAGATCGGGCAGTGGGAAAAGTACTTTGCTGCGACATTTAAAGCCTGCGCTGACTCCGCATGGAAATAGAAGCGGCTGCATTTATTATTCAGGGGAGCCAATTGAGTCGCTTGATGCTCGGAAGCAGGCAGCCGAAATTGGATTTGTGCTGCAAAATCCTGACAACGGGATCGTAACAGACAAAGTATGGCATGAGTTGGCATTTGGACTAGAGAGCTTAGGAATGGATACTCGTACGATTCGATTGCGGGTAGCCGAGATGGCAAGTTTTTTCGGTATTCAAGGATGGTTTCATAATAACGTATCGGAGCTGTCCGGCGGGCAGAAACAGTTGTTATGTTTGGCATCTATTATGGTGATGCATCCGCAAGTGTTAATTTTGGATGAGCCAACCTCTCAACTTGACCCGATAGCGGCATCAGACTTTCTAGAAACGGTAAAGCGGATTAATCGAGAGCTTGGAACAACCATTATTATGACGGAACATCGATTAGAAGATATTATACCAGCAGCTGATCGTGTTATAGCTATGGATCAGGGAACAATCATTGCTAATGATACACCTCGTAAAGTTGGAGGGCTATTGGGTCAAATGGGCCACCCGCTTTTTCAATCGATGCCAACGCCAATGCAAATTTATGCTGAAGTGGATAATGAGCAGTTAAGTCCGCTCACGGTGAAAGAGGGACGGCAATGGGTGAATTCGCTCCTCCATAATAAAAGTGATACCGCTGATTTTCTAGAAGCTGGCAATGAGCCATCAGATAACTCGAAAAAAACGATCATCTCGCTTCAAGATGTTTGGTTCAGATACGAAAAAAACGGACCCGATCGGATTAAAGATTTGTCGCTTGAAGTAAAAGAGGGACAGTTTCATTGTATAGTTGGAGGGAATGGCACAGGCAAGACGACTGCCTTGTCCCTTATAAGCGGTATGCTAAAGCCTTATCGTGGCAAAGTACTGCTTGGCGGCAGCAATCCAGCTGCAATGAAAGCAAAGGAACGGTTTACAAACTATTTAGGCGTACTTCCGCAAAATCCACAGTCAATCTTTGTGAAGAAGACGGTAGAACTTGATTTGCTTGAGATGTTATCCGGCACGCCATTGTCTAATGAAGTGAAAGCGCAGAAAGTAGCCGAAGTCGTTCGTTTAACTGAGCTTGAACATGTGCAATTTGCGCATCCTTATGATTTGAGTGGAGGGGAACAGCAGCGGGCAGCATTAGCGAAAATATTGCTTCTGGAACCAAGGATATTGCTTTTGGATGAGCCGACGAAAGGACTAGATAATTTTTTTAAAGAAAAGTTAGCTGTAGTGCTGAAGAAGCTGATCACGCAAGGTGTAACGATTGTGATGGTATCCCATGATATTGAGTTTTGCGCTAAACATGGCGAGGTGTGCTCGATGTTCTTTGATGGGGGAATTATTACAACGAATACAGCGAGGACATTTTTTGGAGGGAATAGCTTCTATACAACAGCAGCTAATCGAATGGTTCGTCATATGTGGAGCGAAGCAGTTACGATTGAGGAAGTGGTGGACCGATGCCGGCCTTACAAAGTGTGAAAAAACCAATGAATCGTCGAGCTCTACTTGCCGCTGTTATCATTTTAGTTATCATTCCAGCGACTATTCTAATGGGCATTTTTGTTCTGGATGATCGGAAATATTATTTTATTAGTCTGCTTATTATTTTGTATACTCTGATCCCTTTTGCGTTAGTGTTCGAAAATCGGAAGCCGCAAGCGCGCGAGCTAATTATAATAGCAGTAATGTCGGCTATAGCTGTAGCGGGAAGAGGCGCGTTTTTTATGTTGCCGCAATTTAAACCGGTCGTTGCAATCGTCATTATTGCAGGTATTAGTTTAGGAGCAGAAGCAGGCTTTCTCGTTGGTGCAACAGCGGGGTTCGTCTCTAATTTTTTCTTTGGTCAAGGACCTTGGACGCCGTGGCAAATGTTTTGTTTCGGCATTATCGGTTATTTGGCTGGTTTATTGGCGACTAAAGGATGGCTTAAGAAATCGAAGTTTTCATTATGCCTATTCGGAGGTCTGGCGACTTTTATTATTTATGGAGGAATCATCAATATAGGATCATTAATGATGTTTACTTCCCAATTTTCGTGGAATGCGCTGCTTGCAACGTATGTGTCGGCATTCTGGTTTGACATGATACATGCAATCTCAACTATCGTATTTCTTTATTTCCTGTCAAAGCCGATGATCGAGAAGCTCGATCGTGTGAAGAGAAAGTACGGACTTTTGTGAAGTAGCAGGTTCAGTGATTAGTAACACAAAGACAAGGAAGACCCATGCGGGTCTTCCTTGTTGTCTTCTATGAGGCGTGTTCAAGTCTGAATGCATGGAGGTTACATTATCAGAATTGAATTAACACCATTTGCCGCCTACTCCGCCAACACCGCCGAAGCCAAAGCTACAAGCGATGATTACTAGAAGGATAAACAGAACCAAGATAGCCCCTACATTGTTTTCTCTACCAAATCCACCAACTCCGCAACCACTCATTGTTTCATGCACCTCCTTACGTTTTGACTACTCTGTAGGTTATGCGCCTCTGGAACAATGTGATTGGGCATTTGTTGCCATGGCAAGTAACTTCGGCATATGCCTATAATTATGGACAAGTGCTCAGAAAGTACTAGATATTCGCCGTGACAGAGTATGGAAGGTGCGGGCAATCTGCAAATATGCGCAAACGCACAATTTTCCCATCAGCCTATACATCTTGCGCAAATATACATAGGATACTGTACCTTAATAAAAAGGAGATGAAAAAATGAACTATGCAGCGAACGTTTCTGGAGGAGCTAATTCTCACTTCCCTGTAGGAGGTGCACATCATCACAATCATTGTGGTCCAGTTGTAGGCGGATGCAGCAACAACGTTGGAGCCATCCTAGTACTCTTCATTTTATTGGTTATCATCACGCGTGCTTTCTTGTTCTAAATCATTGCATAAATGAGCGTTTAAGCGTGTCCACAAGCTGAAATAGCATGAAAATCCCCAAGCGATGTTCGCTTGGGGATTTTACATGATATAGAAGTGTTATGATTAGTCACGAACTTCAGCAATTAGTTCAATTTCAACTGGCGTATGGAAAGGCAAGTCGCTAGTTCCAATAGCTGAACGAGCGTGACGACCGTTTTCTCCGAATACCTCGATAAGCAGATCAGAAGCGCCGTTAATGACGTAAGGTTGGTCGCCAAATCCAGGTGCGCTGTTAACGAAAGCAAGGATTTTAACGATTTTTACAACGCGATCCAAATCGCCAAGATGAGCTTTCATAGCAGCAAGCAAGTTAATAACAACTTGGCGAGCAGCTTCTTGACCTTGCTCAATCGTTAGGTCAGAGCCAACTTTACCTTCATACATAAGTACACCATCAATACGGCAATCGAAGCCGGACGTGTAAATAAGGTTGCCTGTTTGGTTAACTGGCTTGTAAAGAAATTTTGGTTCAGTAGTTGCTGGCAATGTAATTCCTAGCTCAGCAAGGCGTTGTTCGATTTTTGACATAGTAGTTAGCTCCTTTTAAATTGTATTATTTGTGCTTGCTATCCGTTAAATCGAACAGCAATGTTGTGCGCGAATGAGTGAACCTTCACGTTTATGCGTATGAACACCATGTTGCATCGTAAGCTGACCATTTACAACGACATGGGAAATACCAGTAGGGAATTGACGAGGATCTGCGAAGGTAGCAGTATCCTGAATCGTGTCCATATCGAACACAGTAATATCAGCAAGATAACCTGGAACGATTAGACCGCGTTTGCCCAGCTTGAAGCGCTGTACTGGGAATGAAGTGAGCTTGCGAACAGCTTGCTCCAGCGACAGAACCTTATCTTCACGAACATATTTGGCAAATACACGAGGGAAAGTGCCATACGTACGTGGATGAGGCTTGCCGATTTCACAATTCAGGCTGTCTGATGCGATCAAAGATTTTTCGTATGCGATAACTTGCTTCACATCATCATCTGACATATGGAAATAGACGATTGCGATCTGTCCATTCTCCTCCAGAAGCAAATCCATCATGCAATCAACGGGATGTTGACCACGTATCTCTGCAACTTCAGCGATATGTTTGCCTTCAAGTGATTTGTTCGCTTCGGATTGAACAGCAGAGATAACGATACTATTCCAACCAGTAGAACAAACGAGATTATCCCAATGCTGTTGTTCATGACTGAGTTCTTCCTTAATTCGTGCTCTTAGTGAAGGGTTGCGGAACGCTTCCAATGTTGCTTCGATACCGCCTTCTAGAACCCATGGTGGAAGAACGGTAGTTAGTGTCGTTGAACCAGCATTGTATGGATATACATCAACCGTAACATCCATACCACGTGCACGTGCATTTTCGACAAGCTCTAGCGCTTCCAGCACTTTACCCCAGTTGGCTTTGCCAGCAGCCTTCAAATGACTGATGTGAAGGGAGATGCCGGCACGTTCTGCGATCCAAATAACCTCAGCAACGGACGGCAGCAGATTGTTTCCTTCTCCGCGAATATGGGTAGAGAACAAGCCATTGTATTTTGGTAGAACGCTGCACAGCTCTACTAATTCTTCTCGTGAAGTATAGCTTCCCGGTGCATAGAGTAGACCAATTGATAGACCAATGGCGCCAGCACGAAGGCCTTCTTCTAGCAATTCTTTCATCCGTGCAATCTCTGCTGAATTAGCAGGACGATTCTCAAACCCCATAACAGCAATACGCAGAGCACCATGTGCAACATACGTAGCGATATGTTCGGAAGGTTGGGAGCGGGCGACAAAATCCATATACTGACCGACAGTCTCCCAAGGCCATTCCCAGCTTGTACTGCCTAATACAGGCTGAACATAGGTTTGCAGCAGCTCCGCTTTGCTGCGGACGAATGGTGCAGGCGCTAAGCCGCAGTTGCCTACAACTTCTGTTGTCACACCCTGCTGAAGCTTAATATCACTATGGGGATGATCGATAATCATGAGATCGGAGTGACAATGACCATCTATGAAGCCAGGTGAAATAATTTTGCGATTTACATCAATAACGTTATGAGCTTCTTGATCGATTTGTCCAACAGAGACGATAACACCGTCTTTTACACCGACATCTCCCAGGTACCAAGGATTGCCGCTGCCATCTACGATTTTTCCATTTTTCAATACTAAATCCAACATGTTTTACTAAGCTCCTCTCTCATATCAACCCTACTCTAGTAGTCCCCGAGCGGCTACTGCTACTTTAGAAAGCTCGCCATCGGAATTTTGGAGATAAACAAAGTTATGCAAGTTTACAGTACTGCAGATATGGTTAGGAATAATGGCGATCACGTCACCAACTTTATACTCGCTGCTTGGGCTAACACGAATGACACCATGTTCTTCGTTCATACGTTCGAATATAGCCTCGTCATCCCCAACGATATGTCCGAAGCCTGCTAGATTAAGCGGTGCTTTGTCAGGCTGTACATCGGTTGCAAATGTTTTGCTTCCGCCATCGATAACGATACGTTCAGGAGTTGGGCGACTAACTACAGTTGCCCATACTGCTCCCGCACATTCTTCGAGGGAGCAAATATTAAACGCAGCTTGCATCCGATCTTGATAAATATAAGTACCAGGGCGAACTTCGGTAATCCCTTCAATCTCAGCGGCATACAGGGCTGTTGGTGAAGATCCTACACTTATATCCTTAATATCAAGTCCCTCAGCACGAAGAGCTTCGGCTACGGCTACCATGATTTGCCCTTCTTCATGTCCAGCAGCTCGCAAATCCATCGTAGGCGCACCGCCTAGCATAGCGCCACGATAGGTGAATATGCCTGTTAGATTAACGCCTTCCAGCACTGCAATTTCCTTCGCAAGTAACGCAGCTGATGAAGCTGCTACGCCAGTACGATTAAGACCAGATTCAATTTCTAGGCGAGCTTCAAGTGTTACTCCATGCTGGGTGGCTACTTCGGATATACGCTTCGCACCATCTAGGCTATCGACTCCTATAATTAGACGGATGCCAGACGCAGTAAGCTTGACAGCGCGTTCAAGCTTGCTAGCAGCAACGATGGGATAGGCTACGAAAATATCTTTAACTCCGCCAGCTGCCATCACTTCTGCCTCTGCAATTTTGGCTACTGTAATGCCAGTCGCTCCAGCTTTCAGTTGGCGAAGCGCCATCTCAGGAAGCTTATGCGTCTTCGCATGAGGACGAAGCTCAATTCCGATTCGACTAATCGTTTCAGCCATCCCTTTAATATTGCGGTCCACCATATCACTATTAATAACGACACACGGTGTTTCGAATAAGACGTTTGTGCTTATGTTTTGGCTCATTCCTTAGAACCTCCCAAGTCATCGGATGATTTTGATTCTTCTAAATAGTTGTATAGTGTAAACTTGGATATACCTAAATAGCTGCATATTTTCTCGCCAGACTTCTTTATAAGGAAGGCACCTTTCTGGTCAAGCAGTTGAATCAGTCTTATTTTATCTTCTTTACTCATAAGTGCTGGCGGTCTGCCAATAATCTCTTGCGTTTCTTGCAACAACGTATCGAGAAGCTCGTTCACATTGCTTACGAATGATTCTCGTATAGGCTGAAGGCCGCTTGCTGTCAAAGATTGCAGCGTTCTTTCTGCCATCATCAGATCGGTAATATCAAAGTTAATGCATACCGCTCCAATTATCGTTCCTTCATTGTTCTTCACATACATAGAAGTAGAACGAAGGATACGTCCGTCTGCCGTTTGGGTGACGTAGTTATGGCGATTGTCGCCTTCTGACGTGCCGCGCATAATTTCTAAGCCCAAGTTGGTTCCAGGGTCCCCTACGTTGCGACCAGTAACATGACCATTCTCTATAGCGACGATAGTACTTTCATAGGGCTTTGACCAGTCATGGATAACAACTTCGCAATTTTCACCGAATTGTGCGGTAATACCTTTGGCAAGCTCGGAGAAAAATAAAAATTCCTGCGAGATAGATTCCATTTCATGTCCCCTTTTCACACTATCAACCTTTTCTTTGACCACATGGTACACCTATACGACTGAAAAATCAAACAAAAAATTTGTTAATCTAAAAAAAAGTATGATAGGATTCGATTAATATAGTAAGCTGCCATCTTGGTAATGATAAAACGATGAAATTACGAGGGAATGAGGAGTGCCGATGCGCTGGATTAGCAGCTCTTTGAAGAGGAAGCTATCGACTTTATTGCTTTTTTCCGTATTAATTCCGTTACTTGCCTTAGGACTGTTCGCATATAACATGGCTTCTACAACAACAGAAGAAAAGGCCAAGCAATCGGGCACAAGTATTTTGCGGCAAATAAGTATGAACCTGGAATTTATCGTTCATGATATCGAGAATATGTCATTGTTTATGATTGGTCAAAAAGACATCCAAAAGTTTCTAAGCAGTGAGGATGTTGATCCGATTAAGCAAACGCAAATGATTGAGTTTCTTTCTAATTTGGTCTACTCAAAGGGTTATATTTCGGATATAACGATATATCCTCTCAATAAATACCCGCCTGTTTCTAACGCAACAATCTTTGACACGGGGCTTACAGGCGACGATGATCAGCGTATTTCACAGTATCAATCGGAAACAAAATTTTGGACTGCGAGATATAAGACAGATACCGCTTCGGGCCCAAAGCAGGTTATATCGTTAATAAGACCGATTCGCAGCTTGAATAGTTTCAGACAATTGGGGACGCTTGTCATTAGCTTGGATGAGAAGGCGATATCGCAAATTTTGCGACAAGCAAACTTGCCGGGCAGCGGGGAAGTAGTGCTTTCGAACAAGGATGGCTCTATTTTGTCCAGTACGAGAAATGAGTTAATAGATGATAACATCGAAGCGATGTTGCCTGGTTTTCAGCTGAATGGACGTTCAGGTTGGCTGAATTATGGGGAGGGCGATGAGAAACAAACGCTACTGTATGATTCCGTTGGTGATGTTGGCTGGACACTTACTGGTATTATGCCATTTGCGGAGTATCGTAATCAGAATAGCTATGTACTAAAGCTGATGGCTGTTGTTATTGTTGTCTCTGTACTGCTAGTATCGGTTCTTGTCCTTTATTTCGTTCAGCGTGTGACGAACCCACTTATTATGCTGACGCAATTTATGAAACATTCTAATCCCGATGAGCCGTTGCAAACGTATCCAGTTGCGACGATGGATGAAGTCGGACAATTGGTTCGGAGCTACAATAAGCTGAGTGATCGGATCGAGCATCTGACTCATCAAGTAAAGCAAGAAGAGTCTTATAAGAAGGAAGCAGATATGCAGGCTTTGCAAGCGCAAATTAATCCTCATTTCCTTTATAACACCCTGTCATCCATCCACTGGATGGCACTTATGAATAAGGATGAAAAAATAGCCGATATGGTAGGAAGCTTAAGCGATTTCCTTAGATTTAGTTTGAATAAGGGTGAAGAATTTTGTTCTGTTGATCAGGAGGTGGCTCATGCTATGCATTACGCTAATATTCAATCCATTCGTTTCCCTGGAAAATTCAAGCTTCAAATGGATATTGAACCTGAATTGTTGCAAACAAGGATGCTTAAGTTGCTTCTCCAGCCATTAATCGAAAATGCCTTAATTCACGGTATACAGAAGCAGCCTGCGATGGGAGAAATTAAAGTAAGTGCAAAATTAGAGTCGCAGTGGATGCATTTTGCGGTAGAGGATACGGGTGTTGGGATGGATGAAACAAAGCTGAATGATATAAAGAGGGAACTCCATGCTCCGAATGATCAGAAGAAAGATCGGGAGAGACTAGAGCGTGGAAGCTATGGGCTACGTAATGTCCACCGCCGTCTACATTTGCATTATGGCTTAGAATCTGGACTGAAAATTGATAGTGAAATCAATAAAGGTACGTCCGTATCCTTCACAATTCCGTTTGACAACGAGGGAGGTAAGGACATCGAATGAAGCTGCTCATTGTAGATGATGAAGTGATCATACGAACGGGCTTATGTACAGTCATACCATGGGCTGATTATGGGTATGAGCTTCTTGAGCCAGCTGCTTCAGCGGAGGAGGCGATTGCCCGTTTGGATGCCGAGCAGCCGAATATAATTGTGACTGATATCCAAATGACGGGACTGACGGGTCTAGACTTGGCGAGGGAAGTTACGAAAAGGCTACCCGAAAGTGAAGTGATTATTCTATCTGGGTATGATCAATTCAAATATGCACAGAAGGCGATACAAGAAGGGGTTAGTGATTATTTGCTCAAAACTAGTCGTCCTGATGAAATTATGAGGGCAGTTGGCGGGGCGAGGCAACGAATTATTATGCGCGGGGAGTCTTTGAAGAGGGATCATCTGCGAGACGAAGTAATGGAGGGGCTTGTAACGGGTAGAGAATTCGACCAGTCTACTTGGATGCAAGCAAAGGTGCTGCTTCCGAAACTTATCCTTCATGAGCCGAATAGCTATTTGGTCTTAAAGATCGGTGCTGCGGGATGGGGAGAAGATAGCAGTATTCAGAAACTTCTATTGTTCGCTGTACATAATGTCATTAGTGAGCTCTTAGAAGGTGAAGCGGTTATTAGTGGCAAAAAAGTGGTGTTAGTAGTGAGACAAAGCGGTGACGTCTCTTCTCTAGAACAATTGGAAGTTGAGTTTGCGCGGATTGAAATGAAGCTAAAGTGCAAAATTTATGCAGGTGTTGGGCAATTAGCAGAGACCAAAGAGGGGTTGCCGCATGCCTATGATACAGCTTCTTATTGCTATTTGTTTCATGGATTACTCCCATTGAAGCGAGCTATTACTTATGAAGCTATTCAAGGAAGAAAAGGTGGAAAGACTCGCATATCACAAGAAGAAGAGCGCCAACTAACAGCTATTTTGGCACAACGAAACGAAGCGCATTTACGTATTTGGGTTGAAGCTATCATTGGGGCTCAGAAAGAAGACAATGAAACAACCCCGAATTCGCTTCTGTCTTACATTCAATCTGTATTGAGTTCAGCTAGGAATTTGCTGGGGTGGAAAAGTGATGGTAGCGAATCGACTCAACCTCTAGACAGCAACAATATCCTTTCATCGTTATGGAATCCAATCCCATTAGAACGTGTTACAACAAATGCCGATGAGTTATTGCTGGGACGATTATTGGAAATGATGAAGGCGGACCCGTTACTTTCAGAGCAGTTGAATATACCTCATATCAATCGTGCAATAACCTATATTCACGAGCATCTGAGCGAAAATCCTACACTTGAGCATGTTGCAAATTACGTTCAATTATCAGCCAGTCATTTCAGTGAAGTATTTCACCGAGAAACGGGACAGGAATATAGCCAGTATTTACAGCGTATAAGAACGGAGAAAACCAAATAACTTTTGGCTGAAAATGATTAAAAGCGGCAGTGAATCTGATATTTTCCCACCTTGTTGCCGAATTCTAACCCTGTCCATATTTTCCACATTTATTTATACTTGGATGATAGAAAAACATATAAGGGGAGGAAGCATGAGATGAAAAGGCTGATTTCTGCTATAATTCTGATGTCCCTACTTATTTCCGTAGTTACGGCATGCAACTCCCAAAAAAGCGGTTTTACAGGCGCTGAAGCAATAGATAAAGCAAACGAGAAAATAGAAATTTCGTTGTGGCATAACTTTACAGGAGATGATCTGCGTGCACAAACGATGCGAGCAATTATTGATGAATTTCAAGTAAAGAACCGCAATATAACCTTTAATATACAAGCGATTCCACCAGATGGTTATCGCTCAAGACTAAAGATAGTTGCTGCAGCTGACGAGATGCCGGATGTATTTGTCATGTGGAGCGGTGCGATGACGCAAGAATTTTCTTCTGCTGCATTGATTCAACCGATTAATGAGTTAATAGATGCCTATCCTATTTGGAGAGATGAATTTCTACCGAACTCATTAGAAGCCTTCACCGAAAATGGGAGTACCTACGCGGCTCCGATGGGACTGTCTCCAACATCAATTTTGTATTATAACAAAAAAGTATTAGAGCAAAACGATCTATGCGTGCCAAAAACATGGGATGAGTTAATGCATGCTATAAAAAAGTTGAATGACAATGGTATTACTCCGATTGCATTGGGAAATAAAGCTGCTTGGCCTGCACAATCCAGTATTTTCAGCACGTTGGCAGATCGTGTGACGGGTACGGAGTGGTTTATGAAGGCTGCGAAGCAGGATGGAGCAAGCTTCACTGATCCAGTATTTGTAGAGGCTTTGACCTATATGAAAAAACTAGCAGAAGCGGATGCATTTCAAAAGGACTATAACTCGATCGATAATATACAGATGGAGCTTATGTTCGCACAAGGCAAAGCAGCAATGATGATAGATGGTGGTTGGGCAGTGACGAAACTTGCTGCCAACACTACGAAAGAAGTAATGAACGAGATGGGAGCAACCGTATTTCCAACCATACCTGGAGGTAAAGGTGATCCAAATACGTTAGCTGGAGTAGTAGGCTCTGGCATGGCGCTTGGCAAAGATGCGCTTGGAGCTAAGAAGGAAGCTGCTCTGAAGCTGATTTATGCAATGTCAGGCCCCGAAGCTCAAAGACGTACACTTGAAAGTAATCAGTTGGTAAGTTATAAAATTGATCTCGATAAAAGTAAAGTTTCACCGATCTTCGCGGAGGTTTATGACCTGGTGAATAGTGTTCGATTGACGCCTGTTTACGACGGTGTATTAACATCTGGAAGTTCAGAAGCTGTTAATAACGGACTGCAAGAGCTGCTTGCAGGCGGAGATCCAAAGGAGATCGCAGAGAAAATTCAAGAGGCCCATAAGAAGGCGTTGGCACAAGGGAGTTATAACTATGATAATAAATCACAATAACGGGGAGCAGGTCTCTAAACCAACACCTGTACACTTACTGTCTGGTTTTCTCGGCAGCGGGAAAACAACTCTTTTGACAGAAATATTGTCTCATTACAAAAGTTTAGGACTTAAACCTGCTGTCATAATGAATGAGCTTGGCGATATTAATTTGGATGGTGAGCTTGTAGACAAAGAAGTTCCTATGGCGGAGATGCTAAGCGGATGTATTTGCTGTTCTATCCGAGGGGATCTTGGTATTGAGATCGGTAGATTGGTGGAGTTGCATAAACCTGATGTTATCATCATTGAATCTACAGGAGCAGCAAATCCAATGGAAACGCTAGATAGTGTGACGGATGCTGCAATGTACCAATTGATTGCTTTAAACTCAGTTATTACAGTAGTTGATGGGCCTGAGCTGCTTGCGAGAAGTCGCAAAGGAAAAGGAAAGACGTTTAAGTTGATGCGAGATCAGATTCGGACAGCAACTACGCTTCTGCTCAATAAAAGCGATAAGCTTGGGGCGGAAGAACTTGTAGAAGCACAGCAAATGTTGAGAGAAATGAACAAACATGCGGAAATTACGGCAACTGTTCGTTGCCAGTTAAAGGATTGGAGCTGGCTGGCAGAAGCTGATTATCAAGACACGAAGATGGAACAACTAACGGGTACAGAATCAAGTGAGCTGTCACATCATCATCATTCCCATGAACATGTAATGGTCGTGACCCATTATTTCAGTGGAGCTGTCAGCAGTAAAGCATTTGAGGAATTGTTACGGCGATTGCCTGATAATATTTATAGAGCGAAAGGTATAGTCTCTTTTTCAGATACTTCAGCAACTAGTCGATTTTTATTTCAATATGCTTATAAAGAATCTGATTTTATACGTATTGAGCCGCAGGGTAAAGTTAATGATGTTGCGGTGTTTATAGGTGAACATTTCTCAAAGGAATGGCTGCTCTCTGAATTGAAAGCATTAGAGTCGCAGTCATAATTTGCAGAATCATGTCTAATCATATGTACGTATGGGCAAAATAATCCAGAAAAGATCGATGGATTAGAATGGTTGTCTATGTATTTATGATATAGAAGGATGGTTATGCAACCGATGTATAAAAAAATGTATGTGACTCTAACGGCAGCTGTTGTTATAGCTGCTTCTTTTACTTATTCAGCACAGCCTGTAAAAGCTGAACGATTGATAGCGAAGTCATTTTTTGAGGGACCAATCCATCTAGAGGACGCAGAACATAAGCATCATCAGGGCGGAATGTCTCGCGAGAAATTTGAGGCGTATCGATTGAAAAAGCTACAGGAGATGGCAGTCTACTTCAACATCCCAACTGAAGGGAAGACAGCTCAGCAGCTCAAGCATGAACTAAACATAGCAAAAGAAACAAATAAGGAAAAGTGGGAAGCTTTCAAGCGTGAGCATGAAGCGAAGCGATTGGAGCATCTTCGAAGGATAGCCCAAAAACATGGCATCGCTACGGATGGGAAATCAGCAAAGCAACTTCATGAAGAGTTGGTTAAATTACATGGCGACAATGAAAAGAAATAGAAATAATAATGAATAATAGCAAGGGAACTGCCTTAATTTCAGGTAGTTCCCTTTGCTGCTTTCCATACAATTTGACGATAAAGACACAACAAAATGTATAAAATCACTTGCTCCTAACGTTACGTCAAGTGATATGCTCAAAGCAGATAAACAAGGAGGGAACACAAATGGACGTTAAACCGTTTATTAAATTAATTGGTAAGCATATGCCGGCAAAGTGGCTGGTAGCTGTCGCAGTCATTCTTGGACTTGGTGAAACGATATTATCGTTGTTTATTCCATTGTTAACAAAAACGTTAGTAGAACAAGTTTCAAATTCCGCACTTGAGACAATGACTATCGTTTTACTTGGATCAGTATTCGTCTTACAAACAGCGATGTCAGGCTTTTCTGTCTACACCATGTATTATGTAGGACAGTATATGATTAGCGGGCTTCGTAAGGAAGTATGGGGACATGTACTTCGTTTGCCGGTACCATTTTTCGATCGTAACACGTCAGGAGAAACAATGAGTCGTGTCACCAACGATACGAATGTCATTAAAGACTTTATTGTAGGACATGTCATTTCGTTCTTAGGCGGTATCGTTTCCATTATCGGGGGCGTCGTCATTTTGTTCTATATTGATTGGAGAATGACATTGCTAATGCTTGTTGCAGTGCCAATTTCTCTTCTTGTTTTGTGGCCATTAGGCAGTAAAATGTTCAAAATATCAAAGGCGATGCAAGACGAGACAGCACATTTCCAAGGCGATTTGGGTCGGGTGCTTGCAGAGATTAGACTCGTAAAAGCTTCGCTTGCTGAGAAAGAAGAGTATAACCAAGGTAAAACTCGCATCAGCAGTTTATTCCGATTTGGCTTGCAGGAAGCGAAAATATTATCCATTGTTACCCCATTAATGATGACCGTTATGCTTCTTATTCTAGTGATGCTAATTGGATATGGTGGCGTTAGAGTTGCTCAAGGATCAATTTCAACCGGGGAGCTAGTAGCAATCATCCTATATATGTTCCAGATTGTCATGCCGTTTACTCAAATGGCTTCTTTTTTCACACAGTTTCAAAAAGCGATGGGGGCGTCTGAACGTATTATTGAATTGATGGATGAAAAACCAGAGGAAGATAGCGATGCGATTGCAGGAAATAAAGTCAGTAGCAATGTCGTATCTATGAATAAGCAAGCGCTCGTTTTTGAAAACGTCAGCTTCTCTTATTCCCCGGATAGACCCATTTTACATTCCTTATCATTTAGAGCTGCACCCAGAGGCATGACCGCAATAGTAGGTCCGAGCGGTACAGGTAAAACGACGTTATTTTCGCTTATTGAAAGGTTCTACCAACCAACAGATGGGAGGATCGAATACGGCACAGAGGATATTGCATCGATGACACTAGATAACTGGAGGAAACGAATTGCATACGTATCTCAAGAAAGTCCAATGATGGCAGGATCCATACGTCATAATCTAACCTATGGCTTAGAACAAGTAAACGACAGCAAGCTGAAAGAAGCGTTGGAACAAGCTAATCTAAGTGAGTTTATGGATTCGTTGCCAGATGGTTTGGAAACAGAGGTAGGGGAGAGAGGCGTGAAGCTGTCCGGAGGGCAGCGGCAACGTCTTGCAATAGCAAGAGCACTGCTGCGTGACCCAGATATTCTGTTGTTAGATGAAGCGACGGCTCATTTAGATAGTGCCTCAGAGAAGTTGGTACAAGCAGCTCTGCAAGTTCTAATGAAGTCTAGAACAACGTTAGTTATCGCACATCGGCTGTCGACAATCATTAATGCGGATAGTATTGTCGTTCTTGAAAATGGAGCAGTGACAGGTCAAGGCACCCATACAGAGCTGCTTCAAACACATGAGTTATATGCGAAGCTTGTACAGCAGCAATTTATCGAAAATGAAGCATAATAGCATCATCAAAATAAGCAGCATCGGATGTAATAATCATCTGATGCTGCCTTTTTGGAAATATAACAGTTTATAAGTTTGATATCTTATAAATGGCTTATATTTCTCCGCGAAACGATAGCTATGCTTCCAAATGGCGGCTTTAGAGTTTTACGCTTGTGTGCGACTATTTGAAGTAGCTATTGAAAATGTCAGCAATGTCATCCTGCTGTTCGGAAATAGAGAATAGGACATAGTTTCCATTACGTATAATTTGATAGTTTTTTGCAAGTTCATATTGGTTAGGCAAGTAGAACTCAAACGACTTTTTCACGACTTCAGCACGGAATTTGAATGCTTCCTCTATCGTTTCGTAATTATCTCCGGACTTAAGTTTAACTATAGAATATTCACTGGAGGATAATATAATCATTGCTTGTTTGAATAGACTCTCTGACAGTAACTTGTCAGGATCAATATCGTTGTACATGTCAGGAATCATCGCTTTATCTACGTCCATTAACGATAAGTTTTTAATTTCTTTATCTATTTTTGCAGCAATGTCGGATATCGCAACATTATCCTTACCGCCGTTAGGAGCTGGTTTTCCAGTCGGCTTAGGAGTTGGATTCGGTTTAGAAGGTTTCTCCGTAGGTTTTGGTGTAGGCTTAGTTATTGGCTTTTCGGATGGCTTTAAAGTTGGTTTTTGAGATGGTTTGATCTCTGGTTTCTGGGTCGGTTTAGCAGTAGGCTTAACGTTTGGTTCTTTGGTAGGTGCTTGTGTTGCTGGGTTAGACGACTCCGTTGGTGGAGCAATAGTCGCAGGTGGGACCGTTGGGGTTGGCACCGTTGTTGGCTCTGGGGCTCCGCCTGTTGTAGCTGACTCGTCTGAGGGGCTTGCTGTTGGAGAACTTGTAGCGGCAACATTGTCGCCATTCGTCTTATTATTGCTTGCAGATTGATTGGAATCACCACAGCCAGTAGCAATAATCGATACTGCTACGATAAAAGAAGCTAGTTTGAGAAGTTTGCTCTTGTTGTTTGTCATGTTGGTCTCCTAGAGTTTGATGAGTGATATAAACTTTCAAAGATGTAGACGAGGGATGAGATGCTAAGGTTGCATACGAAAATACTATATGAAGAACATTGTAATCAACCGCACATGGTGCTCAAATGGATTGGACATCCCATGAATAGGGTGATGTGCTACTTTCGATTGGCACCCAAATCTATATGAATAAAACAGGTAAATAATACCGACGATATACATAAGGCTTACCAATTCATGAAAGATCGAAAAATTGAGCTTGCTACCGATATAGAGAATGGTCATTGGTTTAATTTCAAAGATCCGGACGGTAACATGTTGATAACTTGTATGTAATAGTTTCAATCATATTGTTGCAATAAAGGAGAATGATTTTTGAATCAATAAAGCGACAGTCAAGACATTATTAACATGTCTTGAACTGCCGCTGTGTCTTAAAATATTTTGTTGAGAGTGCGTTTATCAGTTACCGCACTCTCGTGATACTATATTAAACAGCCTGCAAGCCAGCTTGGTTTAGTAAATTCCATGGCTTGTTATAATGAGGCTGGAAGAAGAAGTCGACAAAGCTGAGTTCATCCATCGTCATACCTTTTTGGATACAAACCGAAAGGGTATTGATCGACTGTGTCATATCGACCTTCGAGAATAGTTGAGCACCAATAATTCGTCCTGTTTCCGCTTCGTAAACCACTTTTAACGTGACGGCTTCATAAGTTGGCATAAACTCTAGACGGTAGTTGTCTACAATTGTGACTTTTTTCACATTCATACCTGCCTCAAGAGCAGCCGTTTCTGTCATCCCAGTTGCGGCAATGTTATAGTCATATATTTTGATACCCGAAGTACCTTGTGTACCCAAGTATTTAATCGTTGGTTCCATCAAGTTTCTTGCTACAAGTGTTCCCATCCGTACAGCGTTGGTAGCTAGCGGAATGTAGGCATGATCACCTGTCGGATTGTAATGGACGGCACAGCTATCTCCAGCAGCGAAAATGTCCGGGTTGCTCGTACGCATATAGTCGTCCACGAGGATTGCACCATTTGGAAGCATATCAATTTGTCCCTTTAATAGCTCTGTGTTTGGACGGAAACCGACACATAGGACGACAAGATCTGTTTCATATTGTCCAGCAGTGGTCAGGACAGTTGTAACTTTGCCGTGCTCATCTCCAACGAACGATGTCACCATCTGTCCAAGTGCTAGCTGAACGCCTCGCTCAACAAGAGCTTGTTCGGTTACGTCTGTAATTTCTTTGTCTAAATATTTGTACAATACACGATCCATATTATCGATTAATGTAACCTCTTTGCCAAGCATCTCGAATGCTTCTACAAGTTCGACTCCAATGTAGCCTGCACCAATGACAGTAATTCGATTCGCTGTTTTAGCTTTTTCAATAATAGTTTGTGCATGGTTATAGTTTTTGCAAAGGACAACATTTTCTAAATTGATACCATCCATCCCCGGAATAATCGGCCACGATCCAGTTGTGACAACAAGCTTATCATAGCTATGGGTCGTTTGCTCGCCAGTTGTTAGATTACGTGCTTCAATCGTTTTGGCTGCTGCATCAACGTTTAACACATCATGGCGCATAAGTGTTGTTACACCAAGTTCGGCTAACTGCTGGGGCGATGCATAGAACAACTCCTGAGCATTCTTCACAACCCCACCAACATGAAGCGCAATTCCACACGATAGGAAAGAGATGTTGTCATTCCGTTCAAAAACAGTTATTTCAGCTTCAGGGTATAAACGAGCCATATTTGTAATGGCAGCAGTGCCAGCATGCGTACATCCAATAACAGCAATTTTTGTTTTCATCGTATTTCCTCCTTTGGGTGAGTGGGGCGCGGAAACTTGCAGCTGAGCTATGCCCTACTAGGTGAATTATTTCACAACCTATTTTATAGTGTGAAAACATTCACAATCTTTTCTTGTTACTAGCATATGATATTTTTGCGGAAATGACAATGACTTTTTTGTGACTTTTTTCACAAAGTATTTTGTGAGTCTCCGACAAGATCGGAAGATCTCTTCCTAACCGGCAATCATGACCCAAATCTGTCGTGTAATTAGTAGCGTACTAACTCCAATAAACAGCGGTTTTACATAACATGCACCTTGACGAATTGCGACACGGGAACCTACTAATGAGCCCAATACCATAGCTGCACCCATCAAAAGTCCGATTCCATAGGATACCGAGCTGAGACAAATAAATACGACTAGACTGCATACATTGCTTGTTAAATTAAGCAATTTAGCATTGCCAGCTGCTTTCACGAAGTCAAGCCCAAGAATAAGAAAGGCGAATATAAGAAATGAGCCTGTACCCGGTCCAAAAAAGCCATCATAGCTGCCGAGGAGAAGTGCTGTTACTGCCATTGCAATCCAGCTCCGCTTGGAGTGAGAGCGAAATGTAGCAATCGAACCCCAGTCACGACGAAATAGTGTATAGATCGTAACAATTATAAGTAGAACGATCACTAGTGGACGCAGCCATTCGGAAGGCACGAACTGTACAAGCAATGTTCCTGTAATCGCTCCTATTGCGGCTAGGGGAACTAGCTTGCTTGTCATTTTAAGGTCGATATTCCCTGATCGAAGAAATGTAATTGTGCTTGTCAGTGAAGACATTGTTCCTGCTAGCTTATTCGTCCCAAGTGCTAAATGGGGTGGAAGACCAGCGGCGAGAAGAGCCGGCAAAGCGATGAGTCCGCCTCCGCCTACAACGGAATCAATAAATGCTGCGAGAAAACCTCCAACTACAATAATAATTATGATCTCCCAAGTTAGCTCAATACCCATCAGCGTATCAACATTCCTTCTCCACGAGGTCCGATTATAGTACAAGGCAACATCATACCGTAAATTGTTTCACTTAGCTATATGAAATTGGATATGTCTGCACTAATTACGATAGGGGTAGGGAATTGCAGTAGTTTAGTTTTTTCCGAAATGAGTAAAGCGCCAAGTCTCGACTATGAGACTTGGTGCTTCAGAAGGGTTTATTTAACACTAGTTCGACGAACAATAATAAAAGTGATGGCAAGATTCAGCAGAAATGGTGGTATCGCAGCTAATAAAAACTTCCAATCTCCAGTGACAATTGAAATAATCGTGAAGATGAGCAATATGAATAGTCCAAAGTATAAAGAAAGTTTCAGGTGCAACTTCGGATTGGAATGAGATTGTAAAGGCTCAGAAGTCATACGGATTGAATAGAAAGCGCCAGAGATTCCCCAACTGCTCAAAAGCACTGCTAATAGAATGGATAGAGCAGGCATCATTTCGATTTGAATTCCTGAAGCTCCTAGCATAAGCATGATGTAAATAGCAGCAAGTGTACAAAACCACGACGTTGATCTTGCTTTGCTCCAAATATATCGGTGCACTTCATCCAAAGCATTGTTTTTGATTGCGGCACGTCTCCCGAAGTACCAGCCGAAGAATGCAAATATCAATCCACCATATAAACCTACATACGCCATTTATTTATCCCCCTCACTAAAAATGAAAACTTCTTCAATCGTTTTGCCGAAAGCACGCGCGATCTTATAAGCTAATTCCAGTGAGGGATTATATCTCGTTGACTCAATGGCGATGATGGATTGCCTAGATACACCTACAATATCCGCTAATTGTTCTTGAGTCATATTGAATTGCGAGCGTAAGCTGCGAATATGATTTTCCATTGATTCACCCCAAATGTAAAGTTAGCTTTACGTAAAGTATGCTTTACATTTAAGAGGGAATCAATCCCTTTTATGGTTTTGCAGTAAAGATTTCTCCACGTATAGGTTTAACACCATCTTTCCAATTTACATGAAGGGATTTGGAAGTGAAGAGATCTTTTCCATCGGAAACTTGAAAGTGCAAATGAGCTTCACTTGAATGTCCTGAATTACCAAGCAAACCGATTTCTTGACCGCGTGTAACTTTATCTCCTACCTTTACAGTGACAGAACCCTTCTTTAGATGTGCCAACATACTAAATTCACCGCCATGATCAATGACGACCATATTACCAGCAGGCTCTTTTTCATTCATAACGCCAACAGGCTCATTGTCTACAATATCATTCACGACTGAAACAACAGTCCCTTCAGCAGGTGCGAGAATAGGCAGACCAAATGCATAGTAGCTTTCATTTTTCGAAGGATCGCCTTCAAAGGAGAAATCATCCTTTAACTGAACTAAGTCATAAGCGTAGCGCTGGCTTTCATGCTCGTAATGATAGTTGGCCAGTACATTTGTACCGCCCCAAAACACAAACAAATCGTCTTTAAATGGTGGTGAAAACTCCGTATTTGTATAGCTACTGTCCGTTTCTGGATGAGAGGTGAGGTGCTGAACTTGTAGTCCAATAATAGATTCATTCTCATCAAATGCAACTAATATTCCTTTATCTGCGGAAGGGGATGTCCACACATGCCAATTATTACCGTTTTGTTTGAAGTTCGTGAATGGCTCGAATTGATCAACACCACTTGTAAATTCTGTCCCCATCTTGCTGAAATCTTCTAAACTGACATGTTTCATAAATGATGGACTGAACTGACTATAAAGCGATTCATAACGACCTTCAAGCATAGCTTTCGGCAAATCCGCGGGTTTAATCTTATCGCCCTCTTTCTTTTGCTCCACTGCAGCTGTTGACGTTGTTTGAACTTTATTACTGTTAGTATTTTTTTGTTCAGCACCAGTATTTCCACATGCAGTAAGGATCGAAACTAGTGTACACATAGCAAGTACCCCTGTTAATTTTCCAAATGTCCGTTTCTTCAATTCGCTTTTTTTCATTTTTATATTTCCTCCTATGTGTTTTCCTTGATAACTCTATAATAAGGTCTCAATCTTATGTGCTATGAAACTGTATCTTTACTGGATCTTAATTATGAAGGATGCAACTCGAATAAAAATTAAGACTCCGTTAAGAGAGTCAATCGGCATGTCTACTTAAAATTCATGATAAAATAATAATCTACTAACCCATTTACTAGGAGGAACTGGCTTGAATGACGCATCAATTCTGCTTGTGGATGACGAACAAGCGATACTGGATATGCTAGAAACAGTACTTCAGAAAGAAGGTTTTACTACTATTAGTAAGGTGACATCAGCAGAAGAAGCGCTAACTGCCTGTACGAATAGTAGGATTGATATCATTGTGCTCGATGTTATGCTTCCAGGACGAAGCGGTATAGATGTAGCTCCGTTTCTAAGGCAATTAACAAATGCGCCGATTCTATTTCTAACAGCTCGAACATCTGATTTCGACAAGCTGACAGGTTTTGCTGTAGGCGGTGACGATTATATTACGAAGCCTTTTAATCCACTTGAGGTTGTTGCGAGAATTAGATCGCAGCTTCGGCGGTATTTATCAGCTCAAAGGGGTCAACATGTTGTAAGTCATTCCGTTGAAGAATCGAATAGCCAATCATCGAAAATATACGACTACGGTCGATTTCAAGTTAACGAGGAAGCTTGCGAGCTGCAAGTAGACGGACAAGCAGTAACGTGTCCAGCACTTGTATTTCAACTGCTGCTTTTTCTTTGCAAGCACCCTAATCGGATATTTGGCAAAGGCGAGCTTTATGAGTCCGTATGGGGCATAGATGCGCTTAAAGATGACAATACAGTTATGGTACATATTCACCGAATAAGGGAACGAATCGAAGTTGATCCATCTAATCCGCAATTCATCATTAATGTGAGAGGGCTAGGTTATAAGCTCGTCCAAAAAAATAATAAAGGGATCGATGCCTTATGAATATGAAGCATCGTCTAACGATAAGATTCATTTTGCAATTGGCACTTGCAGGCGTTGTAACACTGTTGCTAGGATTAATTTCTTTTTTTTGGATTATGACTAAATTATCGGATATTGACTCTTCACGGATATTCCCGTCTCCAGAGCTAGGAGTAAAGATCATTGAATCGTCAACGGTAACGAAGGAAGGCATTCAGTATGATGCTGAACTTCTTAAACAAGTGAAACAAAATAATGGTTGGCTGCAAAGTTTAGATGAGGACGGGAAAGTGGTTCAATCTTTTAATACACCTAGTGATGTTCCAAAAAGTTATTTGCCTGGACAATTCGTTTCGTATTTCACAAAGAAAAATTCATTTCCGTATCACGTATACTTTTGGGTGAAAGAACGGGATGGGCAAATATTCTCAATCGTTTACGGTGTCCGAGACGAATTAGGTACATTATTAACGAAAGTTGCTACGGAAGGATCAGTTAGTTCGAAAGAGGGGCTTAAGCTGCCAGCTGGAGTAGCAGAACAGGTTAAAGCACTTGGAGGATATATTCAGTTATTGGACTCTAATGGAATGGAGTTAGCGTCTTTCAATAAGCCAGATTCAGTAGTAAATAACTATACGCTTCAAGATTTATCGCTTCGTGTTGTGTACCAGGAGCAATATGGTTTTCGAATCGATTCATCCTATAATGAGGAGACAGGTCTGACTTGGCTCGTTGCTCTTCCTTATTCCAATGGCAGCAATGACGGAAAAGGTACACAGATGAAAGAGGAAACGAAAGTTTTACTTATTGGCATAGGGTCTACGTTTCTTGCATTAATGGTTATATTTATACTTCTTTCGCTGTGGAACGCCCATCGATTTGGAGGACCAATGCTGCACATGCTTGCTTGGCTGGATTCTTTGGGAAAATCTAATTATGAAGAACCTAGGGATAGGAAGGGTATTACTCGAAGTCGTACTAGAAAGGGAAGATGGCGCTCTCGTTATCGTGTGTTCAGTGATGTAATGGATTCCATTCAAACATTGTCAGCAACTTTGCTTCGCGACGATGAGCTACGCAAACAGAACAACAACTATCGGGAGGAATGGATCTCTGGTATTACACATGATCTAAAGACACCTCTATCTTCAATTAAGGGATATGCTCATATGCTCTCGGAGGATAACTATGAGTGGAGCCCGAAGGAGGTTCGCAAGTTTTCCCGAATTATGCTGGAGAAATCAGCCCATATGGACTCACTAATCAATGATCTGGCGATGACTTACCGACTGAGTGCAGGCGTTGAAGCTCCAAAAGGTGATCGGATTGAATTAAATGATTGGCTTCGTTCTTCACTTGAACAAGTTGCGATGAATCCGTCTTTTGATAGGAGTAGAATTTTATTTGTACCTGCGAACAAAGACGTGATGGTTCAGCTCTACACGCCTTGGCTAGAACGAGTAGTAATGAATATTGTAGCAAATGCGCTGCTTCATAATCCGCCGCAAACGCTTCTAACCGTTTCTCTATTAGAGCCCATGGATCAGAAGGGGATGACGATAACTTTTTCTGATAATGGTAAAGGAATGGATGAGTTGTCCGCAAGCAGGCTATTTGATCGATATTATCGTGGTACAGACACTTCTTCTATGTTGGAAGGTTCAGGCTTAGGGATGGCTATATCTAGAGGTCTTGTTGAAGCAATGGGTGGTGAGATAACAGTAGATACTGCTTTGGGCAAGGGAACGACGATTCGATTGATTTGGTCATCGTTTCCAAGTGAAAAAGAGAAAGAATAATTAATTTACACTCATGCGTGTTACCAAAAGAGCCCGAGTTCGTCGTTGTTATCTAAACGGACTCGGGCTAATGGGTAGAATGTGATATACGTATATAATTTCAATTGTTCCGTGTCATTGTTTTGTAATTAGCTGCTTCCGCAACCTCCGCCGCATGAGCTGCATGAAGAACTGCTCGAACTTCCGTCCGATGAACCCCCATCAGATGAGCCTCCCGATGAACCGTCAGAACCTTTATGAGAGGAATCAGAATCAGTAGACGATTTTGTTTTGGAATTGCCGCTTCCACAAGCAGCGATTGCAACTGTACTACATGAAGCCTGCTTTTGCTCCTCCATAGGGACTTCGGCAGTTGGCGTAAAGAACAACATAGAAGTAACAGGAAGACTGCTCAGCGCCAAGTTTCCGCTCACCTTTTTTGTAGCTCGATGAGCATTTTTTATATTCTCAATAATATCAACTTTTACATTATGAAACGTATCTCTAGTCCGCCTGTTGAAGTATTTTTCTATTACATGACCCTCTGAGAAGGTTTCAATATCATAAAATAGCGTATCATTCACATTATAGCGGAAGAATGGCTGCACTAAAGATTTATTTTCATCATAAATGTTGAATAGAAGACTATAAACGAGATCAAACATAGCCCGTTGATCTTCATTTGCTTTTTCACTTCTTACTTCGCCTGTTGTTACGGTTGGCTGGTGATGGATAAAGTGACCACAATAGTTGCTGCAGAAGACCTCATAATCTCTCGTATGCAGGATCATTTCGTGCCAGATGACATCTACATCTTCACTATACATAGGAACATCCTTCATAACGGAAGTTAGGATGAAGAAACGTTTTAGTTCTAGCAGCATCCAATCATATTTTTGGTTGCTATAGTTATATTTTGATATTAATCTCTGGCGCACAAGAGTCATATAGGTATCGTCCAAAGCCTTTTCGAGCTGTTCTACGATCGTAATTAATTGTGGTATTGTCGGGTTAATGCCCAATTGATGCGGTATTTTATGAGTGAATTGTGAGTTAGCATCGATTACATTTTTTTTCGTTGTTTCCTTAGTTTTTCCGAAAAAAGAGGCTAGTCTTCTCCTCATCTAACATTCCTCCTAAGTCATCATGTATTTCCTCATATTTAGGAAGCATACCACTTGAAATATTATTCTGTCACGCAGCTATGTAAACTATTGAACGCTCTAACTAAAGAAGGCTACATGCACAGACTATCATTTCATTTGCATCAATAGGATCAATCAAATCACGAAGAGACCGATTGATATAGTATCAAGTCGGTCTCTATATAGATAACGATCACTAGCTGCTTTGTTTCTTTTGCAGAAGACGATTTAATTCTTCATCTACACGTGCATTGCGTTGTTCTTGTTGTTGTTCGAATCGCTGCCCGCTAGGATACACACCGTAAGAGCCTTTTGCAAGATCACGTTCTGCTTCCCATACCATTACCTTTTGCTCAATGCGCTCAAAGCCTTGTGCTGCCGAGCTGCCATAAGGGGAATGTGCAGAAGGGGTGCCAGTTGTTCCGCTTGTTTGCCTAACACGAGTAACCAGCTCATCACGTTTCGCCTGCAATCTAGTCTTTTCTTCCTTAAGGGACTCAAGGCGATGAGTAAGATCTATCGTTGCTTGCTCTGCTAGGTGGTGAAGTCTTGTGTTCTCTTCAGCTTGCTCCAGATAGAGAAGCTTAGCTTCTAGTGCTGTACGTGCTTCTGCTTCACGGCCTTCTAATGCAGCTTGTTCTGCTTTTCCTTCGTAATAGCTCGCTTGAGCATGTAATTCAGCTATCTTTGATTGTAGCAAACGAACCTGAGCTTGCTGAGCTGCAATTGTACGTTCAACCTTAGCTATTTCTTCGTCCAAGTCTCGCAAGTAATGGTTTAGCATCATTACCGGATTTTCAATTTTATCAAGAACCTCATTTGCTGCTGCTTTCGTCATACTAACTACACGTTGTAAAATACCCATTTCTCATCTCTCCTCAATCATTTTTATTTTGACCGTTATTTCTTATACATTCTGCTATTTGTATTAATAATGATCGACTGTTCTAAAGCCGTTGCTTGTATCTTTTGGGACAAACAGGGTGGCAATAAAGTAAGCTAAAATGGTTCCTCCGAAGCTGAAGAATGCTGATATTACAACTAGAAGTCTTACAATAGTAGAGTCAATGCCAAACCATTGTGCTAGCCCTCCGCAAAGTCCTGTAAGCTTGCTATCCGTCGTTGATCGAAACAATTTTTTCATATCCAATCATCCTTTCGTGTTGCTCATCTATAACCTAATTGTAGGGGATGCGAGTCGTTTAAGTAACGGTCCTCCGACCATTATTGGGGCTGGTCTTTAGGCGGGGAATGTATGCGACGGACGTCGGGGTTGGAGTCGGATGTTGTTTAAAGAAAATAAAGTATTAGACTCGGAAAATGGTTAGTGATAAGTTAAATTGTAGGTGGAATCTAATTGAATCGGAGAAGCTTCTTTCATAGAGTGCAGATACAGAACTTTTGTATGAGGCAACGAAGCAATTTCATTATTAAGCTATTTGAAAAGTAAATGCACTTAATAGAGAGGACTACCTCATATATGCCAAATAAGAATAGAAACAGGGACACAATAGAAAGTCCCCCTGCTTGGCTGCAGAGTTATGTAGATTCACCAACTAAGCAGCAGCAATTGTATAAACGAACGTTAATTATTATCGTCCTTTCACAAATTTTTGGAGGCGCGGGTCTTGCAGCCGGTATTACTGTCGGAGCGCTGCTTGCGCAAGATATGCTTGGTTCAGAGGGGTTAACGGGTGCGCCAACTGCACTTTTTACCCTTGGATCTGCAATTGCAGCACTGCTGGTAGGAAGGCTTTCAGAGAGATATGGTCGCCGAATAGGATTAGCCGCAGGATTTTTGGCTGGAGGCATCGGGGCAATCGGTGTTGTAATTGCTGCAGTTACAGGAAATGTAACGCTGCTTTTTGTCTCATTGTTTATCTATGGGGCAGGTACGGCTACAAATTTGCAAGCTAGATATGCGGGAACAGACTTAGCAACCCCCAAAAAGCGAGCAACTGCAATAAGTATCGCCTTGGTATCAACTACACTTGGTGCTGTTGCAGGGCCAAACTTAGTTGATGATATGGGGAGATTTGCTCTTTCGATTGGAGTGCCAGCACTAGCTGGACCATTTATTCTTGCAGCTGCCGCATTTATCGTTGCTGGCTTAGTGCTGCTAGTTATGCTGCGTCCCGATCCTCTCATTGTGGCAAAAGCAATTGCATCGATGCAGAGACTAGCAGACAATAATCAAACGAATACGAATCGTCCAACTAACACGCGAGGAATCGTCGTTGGAGCAACAATTATGGTATTAACCCAAATTGTTATGGTAGCCATTATGACGATGACACCGATACATATGAGTCACCATGGGCATAGTTTAAGTGATGTAGGCTTAGTCATTGGCATTCATGTTGGAGCGATGTATTTACCTTCATTAATTACCGGCATTCTCGTTGACAAGTTGGGACGTACTGCTATGGCAATTGCTGCAGGTGTCACCTTGCTTGCTGCGGGTATAATTGCCGCTACTGTACCTGCTGATTCTATGCTGCTGCTAATCCTCGCACTTGCATTGCTTGGATTAGGTTGGAATTTTGGATTGATTAGCGGAACAACTCTTATTGTGGATGCGACGACCCCAACTACTCGTGCTCGAACGCAAGGTAAGGTTGATGTAACGATCGCACTAGCGGGAGCATCAAGCGGAGCGATGGCGGGCATGGTTGTAGCCAGTTCAAGCTATGCGGTTCTTTCTCTCACAGGAGGCATATTGGCTCTATTGTTTATCCCTGTCTTGATCTGGTACCGTAGGAAATAGGCTATAATTGAAAAGGGCAATGACTGATGAGAGATCATCGATCATTGCCCTTTTTACAACGAAATTTTTAAGAAACGAGAAAGATTTGATTACAGTTGGTTATTGATTAAAAGTAGCACGAATATTTACAATTTCAGCTCTCGATCCTATTCGAATAGGAGGCCCCCAGAAGCCAAAACCAGAGGAGACAATGGAATGAAGCTGTTTCTTCTGCAGATAACCCCAATCATTTTCAAAAATAAGGCCAGTAATCAGATTTGCAGGTGCAATTTGACCATAGTGCGTATGCCCTGATACGACTAGATCAATGCCATTCTGCTGTGCGATATCTAAACCATGAGGCTGATGATCGAGCAGAAATGTGACATCGTCGCGATTAATGTTCGTTGTTAGCTCTGCAAGTTCAGCTCGATTAGTATCGCTGTAGTCCTTCCGACCGATGAGTGTCAACCATTCGGCAACTTCTACTTTTTCATCGTACAAAATGTGCATCCCGCTTTCTTCCAAAAACGAAATTAGCTCATCCATCGTGCCCTTATATCTATCATGGTTTCCTAAAGATGCATATACGCCGTAAGGAGCTTTTATTTGTGCCAAAATATCATTGATTCCCTGTTCTCTATATGGAACGATGTCGTCGTCAATTAGATCGCCTGGGAACAGAACAATATCTGGTTTTAGTGCATTAATTTCTTTTACCATTGTTATTGCATGACTTTTTCCAGACAAGTAGCCGAAATGCATGTCGGATGCCATAACGATATTTAGCTCGCCGGATGCTGGTCCTTTTTTGTCCACATGAATGTTGTAACTTCTTACTGTAGGGCTGTAGGCATTAAAGCTTCCAAAACCGATAAGGAAGATGAGTGTACATAATGTAACGATCCCTGCCCACTTCTGTACATGATGACGTGGCAGCGCAGTTAGCTTTGTTAACCAAACAATAAGATGAACAAGAGGTAATAAAAGTACAAGTAAACTGAATATTGCAAGCCAATAAGAGCCTATTATATTCAAAATGAGGGAACCCTCAAATACTCTTGCTAGGATGAAGGAGCTTGCCAAAAAAATAAGCGAGATAATGTAAATGATACGAAAGCGTTTCGTTACAATAGATTTCATCCATGACCAACCGCTTCGGCCAATATAAAATACGATTAGCGCATATAAAAGGATAAATACGATTCCAATGACTACAAACATGACAGCCTCCTTGAGCATAGTGCAACTATTATACCAATAGTCATCGAATATCGGAAATGATGAACAGAGCGGTGCAGAAGTATATATGTATTCGTTTGGCGGGTGTTATGATAGTAGCATCATGATTACAGTCAGAGAGGGAAAAGACAATGATGAACGATAACTGGGGTAAAATGTTGCTGTTGAATCGAATGAATGAGCTTGAGCATATTGATCCATTTTACTCATTTGCCCTCGACGAGTTGTTATGTCATAACGCGGGTAAGGGAGGACCTCCTATTTGTCATATTTGGCGGCATCCACAAGCATTTATATTGGGTCACCGTGACAGCAGATTGCCTGAGGCAAAGAAGGCGCAGCATTGGCTGGAGTCACAGGGGTGGGCGACTATTGTACGTAATTCAGGTGGAGCTGCTGTTCCTTTAGATACTGGTGTAGTCAATATTTCACTCATCTTTCCTAAGGATAACGTACTTGATCACCACTTCCATGATGATTTCGAACATATGTATGAACTGATTAGTGAGGCACTTCGTAGTACAAAACGCATTATCGAGAAGGGTGAAATCGCAGGTGCTTATTGTCCAGGCGATTTCGATTT
The DNA here is from genome assembly GCF_022180385.2 of Paenibacillus sp. L3-i20. Taxonomy (GTDB): domain Bacteria; phylum Bacillota; class Bacilli; order Paenibacillales; family Paenibacillaceae; genus Pristimantibacillus. The sequence goes on along the minus strand of NZ_BQME02000001.1, from coordinate 591,398 downwards.
AAGTATAGATGGTTACAAGTTTTGTGGTATTGCACAGAGACGGAAGACTCATGCGTCCATCATTCAAGCTTTTGTTGTTGCTGAAGGCTCGGGAAGTAATCGCGCAGACTTCGTAAGTTCCTTCTACGATATCGCAGCAAGCGGGCATAATGACCTTGGTCACCCGATTGTGGTCGGTAACAGTACAGCTAGTCTGGAGGAGCTTGCTGGACTTGGTCCTCAAGCGGCGAACCAATTCGCCGATGCGATTCAGGCGGTCATTCGCAGCCGGCAATCGGAGGAAGGTGTTAATGCCTCTTCAATGAATCTTCGTTTGCCAGAGCCATCCGAAATCGATGAGATGATTGCAGTCCTTCGAGCGCGTTATACTATTCCGGAATAGAGGCTTCATGATGCATCGAAACGTTAACCCTCCAATCCAGTGAAACGGAATGGAGGGTTTTGTTTGCATATATCCAAACTCCAACACTTAATAAGACAAGTTGTTGGGACGACTTTGCTTACGGTTTAGTTTAAGAATTAACATTCGTTCAGTGTAAATGAGCTTTCCGAACAATAGGAAGTTAGCAGGGGCATGTATGTTCTAACCATTATAATGTAGTTTATTCCATACACTCACGCATCGAAGCTGTCAGTTTGCATACTAGAGCACCCATGTCTTCTGGTGAGTGATAGAAGTCTTGTAGCGTCCACTCCACTAACAGATTATGAATGGTTGAACAATAAGCACGTCTTGTATAAAAATCAATAGAGGTTTGTTTACTCGCAAATTGCTTGTCAACATAATCAGTGATGCTTTTGTAAATAAGCTGTCTAATTTTACGATCCTTAAAGGTAATATTGTATAGCAAAGAGGGAGGGATATGTTGTTTCCAGTTGCGGAATAAGGCAGCAAATACTTCCTCTCTATTGCTTCGTATATCATCAAATTGTTTCCATACTTCATTCATCAACTTATTTAAAATAGTTAGTAGAATAGCATCCTTATCTGTAAAGTGCAGATATAGCGTTTGCCGAACGATTCCTGCAGTTACTGCGATCTCGGTTATTGTTATTTTGGTATAATGATTATTTTCCATTAGCTTCAATAGTGCGGTTTCGATCCATTCATTGGTCTGTAACGAAAAATCAAGAGGTGCTGGCTGCAAATTGACACATCCTCCATTCTGTCTATTTGTCGTTATAACGGCAAGTAGAAGCATTGCGTCATAACGCTAGTCCATAGTACTATCATACAAGTGTTACGTTTACCTTGTAGCAAAAAAAGACTTATACATTATTATAAGTTATTTTTTTTGCTTTTGTATTGATAATAGTTATTATTATCAACAAAAATAATGGAAGAAATGAAAGGGGTTAATTAAGTTGTTTAAGAAAAAAGGTTTATCTGCTCTATTAATGTTACTCATTGTTTCAATAGTTGTAACGGCATGTGGGGGAAGTAATGACAAATCAACACCAACTCCGCAAGCAAGTTCGGAACCAGCAGCACCACGTGTAGTTAAACATGCGATGGGAGAAGCAAAGGTTACGGCTGAGCCTAAGCGTGTAGTAGTGCTCACAAACCAAGGGACGGAGTCTTTACTTGAACTTGGAATTAAGCCTGTTGGTGCTGTAAAGTCGTGGATTGGTGATCCATGGTACGATCATATTAAAGATCAGATGGCAGATGTGACAGTAGTAGGTGACGAAACGCAGCCTAACTTGGAACTAATAGCGAGTTTGAAGCCTGATCTTATACTTGGAACTAAAGTTCGTCAGGAGAAAATTTATCAACAGCTTGAAGCGATCGCTCCAACTGTACTCACAGAAAATCTTGGCGATAGCATGATTGAGAACTTCGAACTTTACGCACAAGCTCTGAACAAAGAGAAGGAAGGCGCTGCTTTCTTAGAGGCATACAATAAGACGATCAGTGATGTGAAATCTCGTCTTGGAGATAAGACCAAAGCAAAAGTATCATTAGCTCGTTTCCAGCCTGGCAAGGTACGCGTATATTACAAAGAAAATTTTGCAGGTGTAATCCTAGAGGATCTAGGTTTCTCTAGACCGGACGCACAAAATAAAGATGATTTTTCTGCAGATGTAACGAAAGAGCAGATTGATGTGTTAGATGGTGATGTGTTGTTCTACTTCACATCAGACCGTGATGGAGACACGGGTGCTACCAAAACAGCAGATGAATGGTTGAAAGGCCCTCTTGCTGAGAAGTTAAATGTGGTTACTAAACAACACATATTTAATGTTAATGAGCCAATTTGGAATACAGCAGGTGGCGTTATTGCCGCTAAATTACTCATTCAAGATATCGAAGAGAGATTCTCTAAGCTGACAATACAATAGATTTGGTTAAAAAACTTTCACTGAAGAGGAGGAACTGCTCTTTAGTGAAAGTTTATGCTTTATAGGGAGGGGAATCTCGAAGCTATGCTTCAAAGCAGGTTTAGTTTAATTTCTTGCTTCATTTTGGGTATCGTTTTTTTAATTGTTGGTATCATTTGTAACATATTATATGGATTTCATACTTATTCTATTAACACCTTATACAATGCACTCTTTCATTATGATGATTCTAAGGCACATATAACCATTGTGACACTCTCTATTCCACGAGCGCTAATTGCTGCTTGTGTAGGAGCTAGTTTGGCTGTAGCTGGTGCCATTATGCAAGCATTAACACGTAATTCATTGGCGTCTCCTTCTATATTCGGAATAAATGCCGGAGCTGTTTTATTTATTACTTTGGCAATTAGCTTTATTAATTCAGGACTAACTTTACAGGCTTTAGTATGGTTTGGATTTGCAGGGGCTGCAATAACAGCAGTACTGGTATATAGTATTGGTTTACTCGGCCGTGGCGATTTGCAAGTGAATATCGTATTGGCAGGCGCGGCAATTTCAGCTTTTTGTTCCTCATTAACGTCTATTATTTATTTGGTTAAAAAAGAAAATATGGATACTGTGCTATTCTGGCTTGTTGGTTCACTGTCAGGTCGAGAAATGAGTCATTTGGTTGCAGTCCTCCCTTATATAATTATTGCGATGATAGGTGCTTTCTGTACATCTGGCTCCCTCAATGTTTTGTCAATGGGAGAAGATGTATCAAGGGGGCTGGGACAACGGACGAATCTTATTAAGATTGTACTTGCGATCATCGTTGTATTGTTAGCAGGAGCTTCCGTCTCGATTACTGGACCTATTGGACTAGTCGGACTCATTATTCCGCATGTATCAAGATTTTTGGTTGGTATTAATTACCGTAGAATTATACCGTACAGCATGGTGTTAGGCGCCAATTTGTTAGTTTATGGTGATCTGATTGCAAAGCAGCTACTGCCAACAGAAGATTTGCCAATTGGTGTAGCTACAGCAGTATTAGGTGTTCCATTCTTTATCTATTTAGCTCGAAAGCGAGGGTGAGTAAGTGGCTGGAATAATTAGAAAGCAGAGAAGTATCGTGTTCATACTTTTCACCCTGCTGCTTCTTTTGTCTTTTCTTAGCATACTAGCGGGATCGTTATATATATCTCCTTATGACGTGGCGAAGGTGCTAATGGGATTCGGAGATGAGACATACTCCTTAATTGTATGGGACATTCGTTTGCCTAGAGTAATTCTTGCCTTATTGGTGGGGATTGCGCTGGGAGTAGCTGGTGCCATTATGCAAGGTGTCATTCAAAACCCGCTGGTCTCTCCAGATTTAATCGGAATTACAGGGGGAGGAAATGTAGCAGCAATCGCATTTCTAACGATGACAGGTGGCCAATTCAGTATTCATTGGATGCCTGTTGTAGCGATAGCGGGCTCCCTCGTAACGGGATTATTAATCTATTTTCTCGCGTGGAAGAGAGGGGTATCTCCAACACGAATCGTATTAATCGGATTAGGTGTGTCAGCGGCGATGTCTGCATTGATTGTCTATTTTATTATAACGGGTCCAACTTATTTAACAGCTCAAGCGATGAGCTGGCTGACAGGCAGTGTGCATGGAGCTTCTTGGCTGTCGGTTTGGACGCTCACTCCATGGATTATTGTCGTTATTCCTCTGGTGTTGTATGCGTCTAGACATATGGATGTACTGCAGTTCGGCGAGCAGATCGCGGGAGGTTTAGGAAGTAGAGTTCAGAGAAGTCGTCTTCTTTTGCTTGCAGCTAGTGTTTTGTTAGCGGGAGCAGCCGTAAGCATAGCAGGGGGGATAGCATTTATTGGCTTGATGGCTCCTCATTTGGCACGTAAATGGGTCGGTTCGCCAAGTGTACGTTTGATTCCTGCGGCTGGCTGTATCGGAGGTATGTTGCTTATTATTGCAGATGTGATGGGGAGAACGTTATTTTCTCCCTTAGATATTCCAGCAGGTGGATTTATCGCGTTATTTGGTGCACCTTTTTTCATTTATTTGATGTTAACGAGTCACAAGAAGGGGAGAGGAAGTAGTTAGTGGTCTAAAACCTAAAGCCTTTTGACCATGAAGGGTGCTATAAGAAAGATTCAAAAGTATGACAGACAGTTGTCATACTTTTTTTTTGTGTGCCCAGCATGGGCACTGTCTTTAGTTCCGAATGGTGAAGGCAGTAGTAACCATAGCTCAAGGCAAGGGTGTCCATCATGAGGTAGAATCTGAAGGAAGCCGGCGGCAAATCTCTGGTCTGAGGAACATAAACTTTATATAAGGCTAGTGTACGTTGGATGAGATTGCATAACAAATCAAAGTCCATACTGCCGAAGGCATGCGAGAGTAAATGATTCAGATAGATGTAGAGAAAGATAGTGCTCTTACCTGGGGTAATACATGGAAGAAGTACTGGAGGATTGCAGGTAGTCTCATTCTTTAATCCACGTTAGATAAGCGTTATTGGTTATCTAACGGATTAAAGAGTTTAACGGAGAGGTATAACTCACTACGTAATAATTCATGAACCACCGTATACCGAAACGGTATGTACCGGTGGTATGAGAGCTCGGGGGACTAGGCACCAATGTTGTCAGGTCAGTAGAACTTGGTATGATTTGAATATAAGAAAAAGGATTTTAGGACATGGCCAACATTTTTAGAAGATAGGAGGAAATATATGAGATATTGGTATTGGAAGCATCATGATGATGGCAATATTTTGCCAAGACGCAATTATGTTGAGATGGATGAATATGGATATGAGATTAGGAAAGTTGTGTATTACAGAAATAACGAGATCGAATTTGCTGATGAGGCGCATGAGTCGGAAAGAACCTGGCTTGGTGTCAGGCCTCTTCCTGGGCTTTCTGTATTCAGCGAGATGATTGAGACAGCCGTTACCGTTATTACAAAGGAACAATTCGAAAAGGTATGGGAAGAATGTAATTAAAATATTCAAATTGGATCGTGAATAGGCTGTCCCACAAGGCAATGTTCTAGTGGGGTAGCCTTTTTTTATGAGGGAAATGAACGAATTTGATGAGCTGCTAAGTAAATTGGAGGATGTAAGAGCGTTGTTTAAGAGAAATGATCCAGGCGGGATTACTCAGCAAATAACTTATTTGCTAGAATTACTAGACGACTATCAAAATGCTCATCTTTCAGTTGCTGCAAAAAAAATGGTTAGTTATATTCTTATTCTGGAAGGATAAATTATTACCTATCTTTCATTGAAATCACGCTATATTAGAGAGTAAATACTAATCAGAGCTAGTAGATCTTACGATAGCGGATGAGTTGCTTGCTCAACAGTTTAATGTCGAATAAATCAGAGAAATCCTGTTACAAAAATAAAGAGATGTCGATTTTGAAAAAGAGGTTAACGGATTAAATCCTCTTATGTTTTAGGAATATGAAGCAGAGTTAGAAAGATGGCATTTGCATCGAAACAAACTTAAGTAAGCATGAAGGAATTGTACTGTTTCGGGATAGTTGATCGAACTGACATTGCTCTCCGAAGTTTCTTCCAATATGGATGAAGTGTTTTTCGTTATAATGTGCAAATTACAATATCAATTTCGGTATCTTCAAAGGTTTCTTGAATAATTTCTCTGACTTTTCCCCATTGAAGCTTGTCAAGACCACAGCCTATTTGCGGCATAGCAAGTTTAGTAATTCCATCATCCAAGCACACGTTTCTCATAGATACAATGGCAGCAGTAATTGATTCGTATGTTGGCTTGTGCCAATATTTTGATTTTGTGATAAGATTCAAAGCTCTACCCGCTTTATAGCATTTTCCTATTTCTAGAGGATTGTTATTTGCCATGTCTTGAAGAGATTTAAGCTTAAATTTCTTTTTGAACTCAACGGCAATTCCTGCTCCCATCTTGGCATCGGAAGAAATGCAGTGCGCCAAGTAATAGTCATCTGATAAAGCGAACAGGTCTTTTTTTATTTCTTTAAAATTCACAACGAATCACTCCTTTTTTAGACGGCCTATAAGCATTTACTAGTGACATTTTTAAAGTTGATTTTACACGAAAGTTGAGTATTTTAAAACGGAATTATCTATTACAACCAATAATGCGGGTCATCGCGTAATTAAAAATTGCCCAAGCTGTTGCTAGTCCGCATAAATGTCCAAGTCCCCTCATAGACATGTTATCAGCCAGTAAAATTGATGTTGTAGAGGGGATGATCACATGCGTCGTATGATATGGACCGTGGCAATAGTTTTGTGTTTCTCGATCGTATTGTCCGCTTGCGGTACAAAGGACGCCGAGTCCGTTGTTAAGGAACTCGACAAAGTAGCAAACAACCTGGAAAGCTATCAAGGAAGCGGCACGATGACACTGCATACCGGCCAGCAGCCGCTGGAATATCAAGTGGAAGTTTCTTATCAGCAACCGCAATACTATCGCATCAAACTTACGAATGAGGAAAAAGGCATTACCCAAATCGTACTTCGCAACGATGAGGGAGTATTCGTTCTGACACCAAAGCTTAACAAAGTGTTCCGCTTCCAAAGCGACTGGCCGCAAAATCAAGGTCAAGTTTATTTGTATCAAACATTGATCCAAAGCATCATTGTAGATGGTTCTAGATCATTTGCTGTAAATGATGATGCTTATGTGTTCGATGTTATGGCGAATTATAACAATGGATCTCTTGCACGTCAGAAGATTTGGCTCAACAAGTCGGATCTCAGTCCAGTACAGGTAGAAGTTAGCGATACAAACGCATCTGTATTAGTAGATGTGAAATTTGATTCTTTCAAATTCGGGCAAAAATTTGATAAAAACGTATTCGAGACCGAAGCTAATATGAATGCTGCACCGCCAACAAGTGGAGAGAATGGCGAGGAGCCTACTATTACGACTCCTGAAGGTCAAACGGACGAGACGGTAGTCCCAGACGATCAGGCTGTTGAAGGTGAAGGCAAAAAGAATGAAAGTGCAGTAGACGGAGAAGAACAGTCTAGCGGAGAAGAGGAAGAGGCAACAACTCCTGACGATGATGCGTCTACCGGAGTAGACGGAATAAAGTCGGAAGACTTTGTTGTACTTGGTCCTACATACTTCCCTGAAGGTGTTGCACAAAAGGATACAACAGATATCGTCTATGGTGGTAGCCCGGGACAAATTACAAGGTATGATGGTGCATACAGCTACACGCTTATACAGACAGAGCAAAAGGATCAAGCAGCTTCGTTTACCCCTGGTACAATCATTGATCTTGGCATCACTATGGGTGAACTAACTTCTAGTGAAAATGATAATCTTCAAACGCTCACATGGACTTACCATGGTAGTCAATTCCGTCTCACAAGCGACAATCTACCAGAGTCAGAAATGACTAAAGTAGCCCAATCGGTATTAGGTGAGATGGGTAAATAAATAAATATAAACAAAATTACCATATATTTATCCGAGACATTATAGCCATTTCTGGAGCCCAATTCATTGACAGTCCTAGCGGCAACGTATAACATTAATTTAATTAGTGTTTGCTGCTCGGACTGTATTTTTTTTGTAATAGGGGAAGGTGAACGTCTTGGAATCGTTTTATCGACATACTTGGGCAGAAATATCAATAGATGCTCTTCAACATAATTTAAAAGCGATGAGAGACGCACTACCGGAACAATGTTTGCTTATGGCTTCAGTGAAAGCTAATGCATATGGACATGGAGCAGTAGAAATTGCAGAAGCTGCTGAGCGCTTCGGAGTAGATTATTTGGGCGTTGCTTTTCTTGATGAAGCGCTACAGTTACGCAAGGCAGGCATTAAGATGCCTATTCTTGTGCTTGGCTTTGTTCCGCTTGAAGCTTTGGAGCTTGCTAGGGACAACGAGATAACGATAAGTCTGTTTCGAGAAGATATTCGGCAAGCAATAGAGACGTTGGGGATCTCAGGAGATGGCCATAAGCTCAAAGTCCATATCAAAATCGATTCAGGTATGGGACGACTTGGCGTGCTTGGTCACGAAGAAGCGATAGCTTTTATCGAGAAATGTTTAAGTACATCGCAGCTTGAGGTAGAGGGATTATTTACGCACTATGCCAAAGCGGATGAGTTAGATAAAAGTTATACAAAGTTGCAATTCGACCGTTTTAATGACATTACGGAATCGGTAAAGGAACGCGGCTGGTCTATTCCAATTATTCATGCTGCGAATAGTGCGGCTGGAATTGATACCCCCCATTGGGCGGGGAGTATGGTTCGACTTGGCATTGGCATGTACGGTTTATATCCTTCTGAAGAGGTAAATCGGACACTTATTAGTCTAAAACCAGTGCTGTCGCTCAAAACAAAAATATCTTGGGTTAAGTCAGTCCCGCAAGGTTGGGGCATAAGCTATGGTACTCGTTATATAGCGGAGAAGGAAGAGAGAATCGGCACTCTTCCGATCGGTTACGCCGATGGCTTCAGTAGAATGCTGTCTGGCAAAGCCCATGGCTTGGTGCGTGGCGTGAAAACCCCGATTCTAGGTACTATTTGTATGGATCAATGCATGATTGCTCTCGATTCAGTCGAACAGGCTCACGGAAACTTGTCTATCGATGCTGGAGAAGAGGTCGTTCTTATCGGTTCACAAGGTGACGCTTTCATCTCGGTAGAGGAAGTTGCTGATCAGCTCGGCACGATTAATTACGAAGTTATATGCATGTTGGCTGCTAGAATTCCTCGCCTTTATGTAGAGGCAGGCGACATTGTAAAGGCTCGTAATCATTTAATCTAATAAGCGATTGGTAAAAATTACAATGGAACTATTTTTATTATGATGCAGGGAAAGTAAAAGTTGTATCGAATGTAGTATGGGGCGCTCCTACAAGATTTATGCTGAATAGGTATATAGCATAAATGATATACGACCAACATAGATATGTTGAAGTATAGTTATGTCATTATTTTGTCATAATGTGTAATGGGGTTTTGGAAAAGTTTTGGGGGTGCGAGTTCGGTGGCCAATGTGCATAATACGAAAAGGATCATGATTAGCTTGCCTGATCAATTATTGGAGGAGGTCGACGGGATCGTCGCCAAAGAAAACTCCAATCGCAGCGAGTTTATTCGTCAAGCAATGAAGCTGTATTTGGTTGAACGCAAAAAACGTCAAATCCGTGAGTCTATGCAACGCGGTTATATGGAAATGGCGAAAATAAACCTGAATATGGCCTCGGAAGCGTTTCAAGCGGAGGAAGAAGCGGACCATACATTAGGTCGTCTTGTAAGCGGGGTGTAGAGCTTGATCGTAAAACGCGGAGATGTATTTTTTGCTGATCTTTCCCCAGTTGTCGGCTCGGAGCAGGGTGGAGTTCGTCCTGTACTCGTTATTCAAAATGACATAGGAAATCGCTTCAGCCCAACCGTTATAGTAGCAGCCATTACTGCTCAAATTCAAAAAGCAAAACTGCCAACGCATGTAGAAATGGATGCGGCTACGCATGGCTTCGACCGTGATTCTGTCGTACTGCTAGAGCAGATCCGAACTATTGATAAGCAGCGTTTAACTGATAAAATTACGCATTTGGACGATGAAACGATGCGTAAAGTAGATGATGCCTTGCTTATTAGCGTAGGCTTAATTGACTTTTAATAATGTGCAATAGCTTATGTCAACAGTGGGGGCATAGGCATGTTTGGCGATCATTTTTATTATTCATAAAGACACAATCTATACACAAACTTTTTGGGTTTTGAAAATTAGGGATAGACAAAAAGCGACAGTATTTGCTATTATAGGCTCAAATTAACTTTGATCAATTATATGAGCACGATAATGCGAAGAACGCAAGCAGCTTGCCGAAACACTGGCAACTGATTGCGTTCTTTTTTGTTTGCTCAGAAAGGGGTAGTTATGAGGGGAAGACGAAATTTGTGGATGAGTGTGACAGCTGCATTGTTGTCAGCTGCACTCGTATACGGACTATATGTTCTCCAGAGGCAGCAGCTACAGCAGCAGGAGACAATCGCTGTTGTAGTGCCAGCACGTTTTATCTCAGCAGGGGAGCGGATAGAACGGGGGGATGTGGAGTTAGCGAGGCGTCCATACGAAGTGTTTTCTGATGAGATGGTTACAGAATTAGATTTGGCTGTAGGTAAGGAAGCAGCTATTCCTCTAGGAAAGGGGGAAGTAATCTTGAATTGGAAGTTCAATGATCATCATCTGCAACCACGAGGCGAAGAGTCGACATTCCAAATTCCCAAGGATTACATTCGTTCAGTTTCAAACGGTATCCGGGCAGGAGATCGCGTGGTGCTATATACATCAGGCAACGAAGATGAATCGAGGAGAATCTTTCAGCAAGCAGTTGTTGTTGCTTCTGTGAAGAGTTCGGGAAATGTAGAGATTGATAATTTGGAGCAATCACACTTGTTATCGCTAGCTGAGAGCAATAAGGATGGTATGTATGTCGCTAGACGTGATGCTAATGCGATGATTGAATATGTGAATCTTAATTTGACTGAAGAGCAGTGGCTTCAGATTGATCGATTGTGTAAGAGTGGTGAGAGCAAGCTAGTCATAGCATATAGTTCAGAATCGTTTGATCGTCTAGATACTGATTCAAGCCTGATCAACGAGGGGGAAGGAAAGTGAGTAGGAAGTCAGCACCACTTGTAGCCTTTGTTGGTACGACGCCCAATATCGGTACGACAACTGCCGCATTTGCAACCGCTTACCGAATTGCGGAGTGGAGCGGCAAGCCTATCGGATATTTATGCCTACACCTTAAGAGCGCCAAGTTGCATCGATACATCGGAATGGACGAGCCGACTGTAACTTTGGATAAGCTCCAGCCCGAGCTCAGAACGGCAACGATGACGGTTGATATGCTTCGGAGTGCTAGTCAAGAAGTAAGAGGACAAACTAATTTGCGAGTATTATTCGGTAATTTAAATAGGGATCAGGCAGAGTTTTTTAGGCCAGAAGATATTGATCATCTTTTGAGTGTAGCGGAGAAGACCTTTTCATTAGTTATTCTCGATCTGGGGGCTTATTGGGACAATGCTGCCACGATATGTGCAATCCGAAGAGCAGATTCACGTGTACTAGTCACCACACCTGCTTTATCGCATTTTCAAGAGGATGGTCGCCGCTGGATTGGAGGAGTTTCTCCGCTATTTGAAATAGATGCAAATCAATACGATTGTGTGGTTGTTCAATATCCGTGGGGAACAGGAGGTTATCGCATGAAGGAGATATGTAAAGAGCTTGGAACAAAAGCAATAGGAGAGTTTCACTTAAACGATACGTTATTCGCAGGATTAGACAAAGGTGCATATGATGAGTGGTTAAAAAATGATAATGCTGGAAGAGTGGCAATGAAGGCACCAGCTAAAGTATTGATGGAACGTCACGGTGTGCAAGGGGTATTTTCTCCTATTGCCCGTCAACCCTGGTATCGTAAGCTTCTGACTCATCGGAATGGAGTGAGCTCCTCTTGACGCTTGGGCAGAGTAAATTTTCGCCAACTGAATTTGCAGCAAAGATGCGTAACGAGCTGACGATTTCAAATGAAGTATCTTCTGCGGAGGAGTTAAAGGTATCAGATGCCGAACAATTCGATAGATTGGGAAGCGAAATAAGAACATATCTAAGTTCTCCTAGGGGACTAACGGAGGATGAGCGAAGGCAATATAGCGAAACATTGAATCGTGCGGTACTTGGCTTCGCTCAGGAACGAGAGCAGATTCTTGCTCTCATCGAAGATCGCTTGATCAGACTGAGAATCGATAATGTAAATACATCCAAACATCCGTATACAAATCTTGCGGAGGCATTGTTCGCAGAAGTTGTTGGTTTGAACATTTTAGAGCTTGTTCTTTCGAACAAGGAAGGACTGGAGGAAATCCAAGTAGTTGGTGTACGTATTTACGAAGTTCGGGGAGGTATTCCTACGCTCTCGAAATATCGTTTCGACTGCTTGAGAGAAGTGGAACGTATTCAACAAAATTTGGTGCTATACAATAATGATCGGATTAATCCTCGCAAACGTTGGGCTGAAGTAATGTTAAGAGACGGGTCACGCGTCACGATGACTGGTTTCGGCTTTACAGCTAATCCAACATTAACAATTCGATTCTACACAGTTAGCGGTATTAGTCTCGCTAACTTATGTGGACATCCATACTATACGCTTAATAACCAGTTGCTGCGAATGTTGAGGGATGTATTACGTGCCAGATTTAACATTGTCATTATTGGTGCAACCAACTCTGGCAAAACTAATTTAATGAAGGCACTTATTGCAGAGATTGCAGATGAGGAGCGAATCGTTACGATTGAAGGGAGATTTGAAATGATGTTAGGCAGAGATTTCCCGAGTAAAAATATTATCGAATACGAAACATCGGAGGAGGACCCTGTACATCGTTCCAGTCAAGCTTTCAAACTAGCGCTAAGGCAGTCGCCGCAAAGAATCATTCATGCTGAAATAAGAGACGAGGATGCCAATATTTATGTTCGCGCTTGTACAAGGGGCCATTCAGGAAGTATGACTACGGTTCATGCAAGTCACCTGGAAGATGTTCCTGAGGCGATAACCGATATGTGTATGTTGGACGGGAGGGGGATGAATCCTGAACGGCTAGCCAAAAGGGTCGCAGAAAATGTAACGGAAATTGGTATCGAAATGCGAGTAATGAATGGGCGAAGAGTAATTACTCGAATAGGTGAGTTTGGCTGGAGGAGTGGGGAGACCTATGTAAGGGATTGGGCCCGCTTTGATGTAGACAAGAATGATTGGATCTACCCGCATTTACCTTCTGAAAGGGCAAAAGCAAGGCTGCTGCAAGCGGGAGGTTACGAGAATGAATGATGTTTCTATTGTTGCAGCCGGCATATTATTATTCACGCTTTTGTTTATTTGTATCTTTTCGATTTTACTTTATTTAGTTCACAAGCGCCGTCTCAAAAACAGACTTACTTATGTAGCTCCTCGTCATTTCAGTCATCTTTTAGGTAGCAGGTACAAGCAATGGGGATTGCTCCGCAAGCATATGTCTGAGCTGCTGGAGACGCTGAGAATTAAAATTAAGGGTGATATATTTCTTGGTATTTCCGGGTTGCTTTTTCTAGTTGGGGTCGTCGTTGGTGGATTGTTTTTTCAAACAGCGAAAGGAACTATTTTATTCGGGTTAGTTGTAGGGCTTGCACCATACGTATGGTTGCGAGGGCTGCTCATTCATCGGAGAATGGGGGCACAAATGGATTTTCTGCCTGCTGTGGAATTGTTCTATCAATGTTATTTGGTTACGGGTGAGCGACAAGTTCGTATTGCGCTGCAAAGGACTGTTGAGGAGAAACGGTTGCTCGGTCCAATGCAGGCAGTATTCGAGCAGTTGTATCGTAATTTGTCTGTTCGCGGAGATGATGATACTAGTCTTAGATTAATGGCTGCTTCTCTCGGGAATGTATGGGCTGATTATTTTGTCAACATTTTACGTGTTTCTCTGTCGGAGGGCGTGTCCATTTCAGAAAGCTTACGTGAACTGCTCGGAGATATGCGGAAAGCGCGAAGAGCCAATGAACAGGAGAGGCATAGACTGCTGGAGATTAGGATTGCAAATTTCACCCCTATTTTATTCCTTGGCCTATTTATTGGTATCAATATTAAATACAACAAAACCAATTCTTATTATTACTATTTGTTAGACCCGCAAGGAAGGGATATGCTCCTTAATGCTTTACTACTAATATTCGCTTCATTTTTAATGGGGCTTTGGCTTTCTCGCAAAAAAATGTAGGGGGTTTGCTTATATGTACGAATGGGTGTCGACTTCTATTGGGTTGGCCTCGATTGCTTTGCAATTTGTATTCGCTGCACTAGCAGCATATGCACTACTTAGGTTATTGCCTAAACGCTCAGTTAGATGGAAGAGGTTACAATTTTTAAATTGGCGAACTACATCTCCACCAGAGAACTGGCTTCGATTCACAGGTATTAAGCGAGAAGCGCCGTCTAATCAAGAACGTGTATTGCTTATTTCAGGATGTGGAGTAACAACAGATCCTACTTGGTACATGTTGTACCGAAGAAGCGCAATCATTGTTTTTACGTTGTTAATTCTGCTTGTAGCAATTTTGTATAAGGGTTCGTACCTGTCCATGTTTGCTCAAGCATTAATAGGATTGCCGAGCTTAGTTTTGATCGGGCTGAAGTTGGATCGTATTTGGCTTCGTTCTATTCGTAAGATGCGTTCATTGCAAATGACAAAGGAGATTTATATCGTTAGCAATCAGCTTCTTTATTTATCTGACTCAGCCCTTCATATTCATTCAAAGTTAATGAGGTGTGTTCCATTCACTAAATATATGCGTAACGATCTTGAATGGCTACTGGCTGAATGGTATCAAGATCCTTCACAAGCTTTAAAAGGATTTAAGCTGCGACTAGGTACTGATGATGGTATGAGTTTTATAGAAACGATCGATGCGTTGCGTCAGCATGAAAGCGGACATTATTACGAGCTTCTTCGAATCCGAATATCCGATTATAAGGAGAAGCTAGAATTAGCCAAAGAGGGCCGAAAGGAATCAACCTCTTATGTGTTGTTTACAATTGCGGGTATTCCTATTTTATATACGTTTCAAGTTTTTATTTATCCTTGGGTAATGGAAGGTCAAAAGCTGTTTCAATCTTTAGGTTAATGAATCGTTCATAACTGAAGGGAGGTGATAGCATGCGTAATATTTTGATGACGGTGATGCTACTGGTTGTAGTAATTGTATTGTTCAACTCCATTATCGCTAAAGATACAACAGGAACGAGAAGCCAGGTTCAATCGCAAGGAAATGCAGCAAACACAAAAATTAGCGAGCTATTGCCATAATAGCGATGACATAGTTACTTATATTGAAGAAAGAGATAAACATATGGTTTAAGTAAAAATCTGCAATATGATGAATGGAGTTTGGAAGTTGGAGGTGCTTAAGTATACGCGCGATTCTCGCAACGTTAATGTTGATTATAACGGCGGTTCTGATCTATACGTCTGTTGCAGAGGGAGAAAACGGAATGAAACGTCAAGTCAAACGATCGGGCGGAGCAATGGGTGAATATATTAAGGGAATGAGCCCATGAAGCAGATTTTATTGTTTGTTCTGTTTTCTGCAATGTTGTGCTGGATCATGTTTTCTCCTATCTACAAACATGTTGTTATTGTAAGACAAGCTGTACTGCAACAGGAAGTCGATTACTTGCTTGAGGTTGGTGCTAGCGGAGCATATGGATACATAAGCAAGGATATGGAGAGGCAATCGAGTGAACGTCTCGTTAAGTTTGGACTGAAAGCGGGCTCCATTCGTTATGAATATAGCACCACCAGCGGCGTTGATCCCACAATTAGAAGTGCTCCTGTATCAAGAGGAACGGGCATATCGCTTTCCATCAGTTATCCTTATGAAAACTTATTTGTCATCGATTCCTTAATTGGTATAACACCAGTGTCAGCAGATGCGTCAATGCGTGCATATGGTATGAAGATGAGTGAGTATGTTCCGTAGGGGAAGGAGGCACGAGGAAGTTGTACAAGCTTGTGCTTATTGTTGCGATGATGATCGTGTGGCTATCGGTTCATCTGCTCCAGGTTGAAGAAGAAATGGCTATGAAGACATTGTTTCAAGGCAAACGTGCCGTTAATAGGGCGGCTCATGCGGCCGCTCAACAGTTTGATAAAACAGCGTTAAGCGAAGGTGTTTTGAAGATAGATAGTTCCTCGGCTAAGGGTGCAGCTTTACTTTATTTACAAGCAAATTTATTGCTAGATGCAAGTCTAATGCCGCTGCACAATTCGTTCCTTAAGGACCAAGTAGAAGTCGTTGTTTTTGATATTATAAATAGCGATAAAAGCTTTCCATTTTACTATCGCAACGATACTTATGATTTCGAAGTTACTTTGCAACGTCCAGGTGTCATCATAATTGCAAAAATGGAATATCCTAGACGTTTCTCTGTAATGGGACCTATTGAATGGAATATTAAGGGGGCGGCAGAGCTTGTAATGGGTTGACGGATTATTGGAAAATTGGTGTAATAGGAGGGGAAGATTAGGAGGAGAAATGAGATGAACAGAGAACTTACAAAACGACTACATCAAGACTATTTGAAGGTGTACCGCATTACGGAACTTATTAGCAATGGAGTTTTTCTATTGTTAATAATTGCGTACCTGTGTGTGGCGTTATGGCAAGAGTGGACGCTCATACCGGTGTGGATTTGCACTGGATTGCTCATCGTTTCTTTGATTGTGTTTACTTGGTTAATACCACGAGTTAAATATGCTAAGTTCAAATATGAACTATTTGAAGAAGAATTAGAAATCGAGTCGGGCATAATTTTTACTAGCAATGTATTAGTGCCAATGGTTCGGGTTCAGCATGTAGAGCTTGGAAGCGGGCCGCTTACGCGCAAGTTTGATTTGGCCAAAGTGTCTGTCGTTACTGCGGCAACTACGCATGTGATCGAGGGGTTAAAGAGGGATGATGCAGAAGCTTTAAAGCGTCGGCTTGGGCAATTGGCAAGGGTGGATGAACAAGATGAATGAACGTAAAACGCTTCATCCAACGTATATCCTCTTTGTCGTTCTTTCGGTTATTCGTGGTTTTATACCACTTCTCATTATAATGCTCATTAATGGAAAAAACTTATTTAAATTGGAATGGTACATATACGCAGGAATAGGTGCGGCCATTTTATTGTTAGTCGCTTCGGCCTTTATCAGCTGGAAGAGGTTCGGTTTCTGGATGGAGGAAGATCGTATTATCATTAGGCAAGGAATGTTATTCCGAGAAGAGAAGACAATTTATTACTCTCGTATCCATTCCGTTAACGTAGAACAGCCGTTCATTCAGCGGATATTAGGAGTAGCACAGCTCAAGATTGAAACACCTGGCGGCAACAAGAAGTCCGATGGGATCTTACATACGCTATCTGTAAAAGAAGCTAATCGTATTAAGCAACAGCTTCGTGATTTTACCCAGTCGCAAGGAAAAAAAGCGAGTAGCGAAAATGTTGGGATTGGAACTGAGGTTGTATCGTCTGATGAATCCGCTGATTTATCACTGAAGACAGTGGAACAAGCTGGTCAAGCAAGGACTAGTGAAAATGTTGCTTCTGTTATGACACAGTTGGATGTTAATGAGCAACAAAAGTCGGAGCCAGTTCTCGCATTAGATACCGTTCAGTTATTTCAAGCAGCTGCAACGTCGCTAAACTTTGGTTTGGCGATTGCCTTTATAGCGGGATTGTATTCCTTCGCGGATGATTTCCTTAAGTTGTTTCTGCCAGATCATTTTTTCGAAAATGTTGTGGAAGACTCTACGAAATTAATGCCTAATTCGTTGCTAATTATTATCGTCGTGGTTGCTGTTTTACTATTTGCTTGGTTACTGTCGATACTTCTTTATGTTCTTAAGTACAGCGGTTTCGCTATTCATAAGGATGGCAATCAAATTTCGTTATCGTATGGTCTGCTGGAGAAGAAAACAGTGTTATTCGATCCGAAAAATGTACAAGCTGTCATCACAAATGAAAGTTTGCTTAGACAGCCCTTTGGCTATTCCGAAGTTAAATTGCAGGTCGTTTCCTCTGATAAGCAGGAACAACTTATGCTTCATCCTTTTATAAAAACAGCGGACATTCAAAGTCTTCTTGATCAATTTGTTCCACAAATAAGTCAGCATAACGGAGGAGATATTGCTCAGTCACCGGGTAAGGGACTTTTTTATTATTTGCTAATTCCTTTGCTAGTTATTATTGCGATTTGTGCAGGCTGTATTGTTTATTTTGGATTGAACGGTGCATGGTCCCTGCTACTGCTGCCACTTGTAACCATATGGCGGATAGGTTGTCATCGTTCAGCAGGGCTATTGTTACAGGACGATCAGCTTACATTGCGTCGTCGTTATATTAGTCGGACAACTTATTATGTACGAAAGCGTAGAATCGTTACGATGAAAGTGAAGCGTTCAAATGAACAGCGTAGAAAGAACCTAATATCGCTGTCAGTACAAGTGCTCGGAAGTGCATTCGCATATAAGGTTTCTTTTATGAACCAAGGGGATGTAGAGCAGATCTGGAAATGGTATAGTCGGAGCAAAGTGTGATGGTTTTATAATACAAAAATGAAATAGAAACAATGGTGATGTGTTGTTGAACATGTCACCATTTTTTTATGCGAAATAAAGTCATTAACATTCGAAAATAATTTTAGAGTGAATGAACGAAAAGGAATACATAATCGTCTTATTAACAAAGAGACAACAAAGGGAAGGGAGAAAATGCCCCGTGCAGGATGAGGCAATGCTTGTGAAGAGAGCAATAAAAGGTGATAGCCAATCGTTGTCCGAGCTGCTGCGGCAACATTATTCCTTCCTATATCAATATGCACTTAAACTTACGATGAACAAGGTCAAGGCGGAAGATGTGACACAGGAGACAATGCTTAAAGCGATCGAGAAAATGGATACCTTTCAGGGTCAATCTAAGTTTTCTACATGGCTAATTGCGATAGCTTCAAGATTAGTAATAGATCGAGCAAGGCGAAGTGAGAGAGAGAATAAGTGGTTGCAAGAAGAAGGAATGCTCCGCTCCATTCGTTACGAGGCTTTAAATCGTATGAATGAATGGCCAGATGCTCTGCAAGCACTTGGTGAATTGGATGAAAGGCAACGTATGGCGGTATTACTCAAATACTATTATGGATATTCACAAGAAGAGATTGCCACAATGCTTGATGTGGCGCTTGGAACAGTTAAATCTAGATTGCATTCTGGCTTGAAGCAATTGAGAAAGGAGTTGACCACGAATGAGGAAGAACGGAACTCCTGAAGAGGATCAACTATGGTTTCAGGAGCATATTGGAGTTGAGCTTGAGAAGTTGGATGCTGCATTTGAACCAATGATGCCGCAGCTTGAGTCAATTAATGAGCTAGTTACTTCACATAAGCGAGAGCTGCGCAGAAAACTATGGAAAGAGCTTGGACTTTTCTGGCTCATCGGATTATTGCTTTTGACAGGCATGATGTGGGTTATCGGTAATAACTTGTTGTGGTTCGTAGCGTTGCAAGTGCTCGCCTCTGCGGGAGCATTCTGGTATATCGTTGCTTCGTACCGCAAGAAAGGAGAGCGAGCATGGAGGAAGAGCTAGCTCGTTCGATGTGGTTTTGGTTGTTAGTTGCATCGATTTTAATTTCACAATCTACCTGGTTGTTTCTGGATGCGCGCAAACGAGGGAGTAATTATTGGCTTTGGGGGTTATGGGGACTGATCTCCTGCCCACTCCCTCTCATTGTGTATTGGATTTTCGTAAGAAGCGGTTGGATTAAGCGTGGGAATAACGATAAAAGCAGGTAATCAAATAGCTGGCGGAGGTGCCGATTATGGAGGGAAGTTTAGAGCTTAGCAAGGTGATTGGTATAGTAGCTCCTATCATCGTCATTCAACTTATATTGATGATTATTGCGTTAGTTCTATGTGTGAAAGCAGAAGAAACAAAAGGTCCTAAAATGATGTGGGTGCTTATTATTATTTTTGGACAATTATTCGGCTCGATTGCATTTTTTATATTCGGACGGAGGAGTTAAAATTGACTGATCTTCTTCAAGTAAAGGGACTAACAAAAATATTTGGATCTATGCAGGCTGTTAATGGTATAGATTTCACTATAAAGGAAGGTCATTGTGTTGCATTGCTTGGACCAAATGGAGCAGGGAAAACGACGACAATACGAATGCTGACGGGATTGTTAAAACCGACGAAAGGAAGCGTCCAGTTTCACCAAGCTAACAGAGGTGATGATTCGCGTCAGTTACTTGGATACTTACCGCAGTCGCCATCATTTCATCCATGGATGAGTGGACTTGAGTATGTCATATATGCGGGCGAGTTATGTGGTTTAAATGGCTCAATGGCAAAGAAGCGAGCGATAGAGCTAATGGAAAGAGTAGGGCTCGGAGATGCAGCGAAAAGGCGAATTGGCGGTTACTCCGGCGGAATGAAGCAACGGCTTGGTCTAGCGCAGGCGTTAGTTCATCGACCAAAACTTCTTATTATGGACGAGCCGGTATCAGCACTTGATCCGTTAGGGCGACGCGAGGTTCTCCATTTGTTGCAGGAGTTGAAGAAAGAAATCAGTGTATTATTTTCTACCCATGTACTGCATGATGCCGAGGAGTTATGTGATGATGTGGTCATTATTAATAAAGGACAAGTAGCACTACAAGGGTCACTAGCGACTATACGTAATACACATCGCAAACCGATTATTGAACTGGAAGTGGAAATGAATCAGCAATCGAGAGCATGGTTGGCGACTTTTATGAATCGAGTTCATAATAAGCAGGATCAAGTATTGATGAAGTTTACATCTATTGAAGGAGTAGAATTAACCGATAATAGATTACGAATAACTGCAACTGATATCGATGCTGCCAGATGGAAACTATTAGAGGAAATAACGAAGGAACGAGTGAAAGTAAATCGCTTTACAGTTGGACATTCATCCCTTGAAGATTTATTTATGAAGGTGGTGAGTCAATGATGGCAACGAATACAATGAAATCGGATGTAAAAGGTGGAACGTTAGCAGAAGGGAGCAGAGATTGGATTCCAACCTCTGGAGCTGTAAAAATTACAGTGTTGCTAAGAAAGGAATTACTTGAGCTGACGCGAAGCTACAAGTTAATTTGGGTTCCGCTCGTATTTATCCTATTAGGCATTATGCAGCCTATTACGAATTATTATATGCCGTTAATACTTGAGAAGGCCGGAAATATGCCCGAAGGAACTGTTATTGATATTCCGAAAATGACAGGAGAACAAGTGCTTACGGGGACATTATCTCAATTCGGATCAATCGGGACACTTGTTCTCGTGCTTGTATTTATGGGTATTGTATCAGGAGAGAGAAATACCGGTGCTACGTCTATGATTTTGGTGAAACCTATTTCATTTGGAGCCTATATTGCGTCTAAATGGGTAAGCATGCTCATTTTGACATGGGGCTCATTGTTTCTTGGTTATTTTGCATCATGGTATTATACAGGGCAACTTTTTGAACGGGTTGCTATGGCACCATTTCTGAACAGTTATTTATTATATGGTCTTTGGTTTTCATTTGTAATGTCGATTCTATTGTTATTTAGTTCTATGCTTCGAAGTGCAGCAGGTGCTGCTTTTATAACTTTGGGTTTATCTATCTTTTTGACTGTGCTTGTTGGTTTAATGCCTAAATATTTGGAATGGAGTCCGGGTTCATTAAGCAACTATGCTTATGAAGCAATTAGTGGAAGTATTGCCGAACCAACACATTTGATTTGGACGATAGGGGTCACGGGAATACTTGTCGTATTGTTGCTCGTATGTTCGGTAGGAATGCTGCGGCGTTCACCAGCACTTGATTAAATTCTTCATAAAAGCTACATTACGCTTTGATGTCTCTCGGGTTATAATAGAATAACCATACATCAAGTAAGGAGCTGAGAGCGATGAACTTAGTGGTAGAAGAAGCGGCTGCACGCTGGTACAGAGAGCAAATGGGGTTAGTGGATGGCGACAACTTGCGTATTTTCGTAAGATTGGGTGGTTGTGGTAGTATTCACTCCGGATTATCGCTTGGTATTACGAAGGATGAACCAAGAAGTCCAGGTCTTAACCATACGATAGAAGGAATTAATTTTTATATGGAGGACGATAATCTTTGGTACGTTGAAAACAAAGAGCTTCGTATCTCCTTCGATGAAAAGGTTGAAGAAATAAGTATGATTGTTGGATAAATGTGATCAAAAAAGAGCTGGCGAAGGTAATTCCTTCGCCAGCTCTTTTTGTGCGGCGAACAATGTATATGACTCCGCCAATGCTCTTCGTTATTGCTTTCACAGATCAAGCTGGTCTACGAACGAAAGAGCGGCTTTCGATAGAGGCATGTGCTTGAGAGTAATGATTGCTACCTGTGATGGCGGCAATTGTCGATCTAATTGCAGCTCGAAAAGTTCGCCATTTTCTAATTCCTTGGCGACAAATTCTTTTGTGACGAAGGAGATGCCGAGCCCTCTTTTGGCAAATTCAATCAATAAGTCTACACTACCAAGCTCGAATTCTGGTTCCAGCGTATATCCTTGATCCTGAAATAACTTCGTAATAGCAGTACGGGAATGACTTGTACGTGAGAACATGACGATGGGGTAAGCGAGCAGCTCAGGCAAGGACAAAGTTTGACCCTGTAAGGCAGCATACTTCGATCCAGCTACAAAAATATCTTGCAGCGATATGCCCTCTCTGACTTCCAACTGTGCATCTGCAATTGGCATTCGTGCTACCCCTAGATCGATCTTGCCTTCTTTCAAGTATGCAACAATTTCTGGTGTTGTTCCGTGAAGCAGATGTACTTGGACGGAAGGGTGCTGCTTATGAAAGGTTTCTAAATAAGGAAGCAGATAATGCTTAAACAAGGAGTCGCTACCGCCAATTCGCAGCTCTCCACCCTCCAAGTTTTTGAGCTCCTCCATCTTCATCTCGGCCATATTTAAATAGTTAAAAGCGGGTTCTACAAATGAAAACAGCATCATGCCTTCACTTGTAAGTTCAACCCCTCGGGAACCTCTGGCGAATAGTGTTGTTGAAAAAGCTTGTTCCAATTGTTTGATTGCATGGCTGACGCTAGGTTGTGTAATGTACAAGGCTTTAGCCGCTTGGGTTAGACTGCCTGTCTTTGCCGCCCAATAAAACACGCGATATAGTTCGTAGTTTATCATAGACCCTCTCTATGGCTGGTAGTCGTATTATTAATTACTTGTATGGTAGCTGACCCTATTATACTGGAATAAGAACGTTCAATCCAGTAAATGGGGGATGAGATAATGACTACAGCGATACAAAATTTAAGTATTAATGCAATCAGAACATTAACAATTGATGCAGTAGAGAAAGCAGCTATGGGTCACCCTGGTATGCCAATGGGGGCAGCTCCAATGGGTTACGCACTATGGACGAATGGGATGAAACATAATCCAAAGGATCCAAGCTGGTTCAACCGTGACCGATTCGTATTGTCAGCAGGACATGGCTCTATGTTGCTTTATAGCTTACTACATTTAAGTGGATATGATCTTCAAATGGACGATATTAAGCAATTCCGCCAATGGGGAAGCCGCACGCCGGGTCATCCGGAATTTGGGCATACACCTGGTGTGGAAGCAACGACTGGTCCGCTTGGTCAAGGATTGTCAATGGCAGTAGGTATGGCAATGGCTGAAGCGCATCTAGCATCGGTGTTCAACCGTGAGGAATCCGCTATTATTGACCACCACACGTTTGTTATATGTGGAGATGGTGACTTAATGGAAGGTGTAGCCGGAGAATCTATTTCGTTAGCAGGGCATTTGAAACTAGGAAAGCTAGTTGTTCTTTATGATTCAAATGATATTTCTCTCGATGGCGAACTTGGAATGTCTTATTCCGAAGATGTTGCTGCGAAGTTCGGCGCTTGCGGCTGGCATTACTTACGCGTAGATGATCAGAACGATGTAGAAGCTATTTCTGCAGCAATCGCAAGTGCGAAAGCTGAACTTGATCGCCCTACATTAATCGAAGTGAAAACGACAATCGGCTTTGGTAGCCCGAATAAAGCGGGCAAAGGCGGCCATGGCGGTACTCATGGTTCACCACTAGGCAAAGAAGAATTGAAGTTAACTAAAGAAGCACTTGGCTGGCCGCTTGAGCCCGATTTCTTCGTACCGGATGAAGTATACACTCATTTCGAGATGGTGAAGGAGCAAGGTCAGAGGGAGCAAGATGCTTGGAATGAAACTCTTCAGCAATACCGCAAGTCCTATCCAGAGCTAGCTGCAGAGCTAGAACAAGCGATTCGTGGCGAGCTGCCAGAGGGTTGGGAAGGAAGTCTTCCATCCTTTAATTCAGAAGCTGCGGACGTTTCTACACGGGTAGCTTCCGGTCAATCGATTAATGCATTAGCAGAAAGCTTACCGCTCCTTATTGGCGGATCGGCAGATCTAGCAAGCTCGAACATGACAGCAATGAACAAATACGCTGCATTTAGCAGCGGTAATTACAGTGGTCGTAATCTTTGGTTCGGAGTTCGTGAATTCGCTATGGGTGCTGCATTAAACGGAATGATGCTGCATGGCGGCTTGAAAGTATATGGAGGAACTTTCCTTGTATTTAGTGATTACTTGCGCGGGGCGATTCGTCTATCTGCTCTGATGAAGTTGCCTGTTGTTTACGTGTTCACTCATGATAGCATTGCAGTAGGCGAGGATGGTCCAACACATCAGCCAATCGAGCAAATTCCTTCGATGCGACTGATTCCAAACTTGACCTTGTTCCGTCCAGCAGACGGAAACGAAACGGCTGCTGCATGGAAGCACACCCTTACTGCGAAGGAAGGTCCGTTCGTACTTGCGCTTTCCAGACAAAATCTTCCGATACTGCCTAACACAGTCCATCTTGCGAGCGAAGGAGTTTCTAAAGGTGGATACATTCTTTCAGAAACAGCGCAAGGAGATAATGCTGCAACTCTAGACATTCAATTGGTTGCTACTGGCTCCGAAGTTAGCTTAGCGATGGAAGTAAAAGCAATGCTAGAGAATGAAGGTAAGCGAGTTCGTGTTATTAGTATGCCAAGTCGTGAATTGTTCGAGATGCAGTCAGATGACTATCGCAAATCAGTTGTTAATCCTTCCGTCAAAGCTA
The DNA here is from genome assembly GCF_022180385.2 of Paenibacillus sp. L3-i20. Classification (GTDB taxonomy): domain Bacteria; phylum Bacillota; class Bacilli; order Paenibacillales; family Paenibacillaceae; genus Pristimantibacillus. Next base: position 566,289 of record NZ_BQME02000001.1, on the reverse strand, counting down.
ATGTTGCCATTGAGATGGCTCATCCTAGCGGCTGGGAATCGATTGTTGGCAGCGAAGGTTTACTCATTGGCATCAAACAATTTGGTGCATCAGCGAAAGCAAATAAAGTTCTTGAGGAATATGGATTTACAGCGGAACGTGTTGCAGCACGCATTCGCGCAGCCTTTCTATAAGTAATTGTTGAGTCATCTGGACTGTAATTAAGCAGTCCAGATGACTCTTACACTTTTTCGACACATAATCGAATTGAATTACGATTTTCGATTAATTTGGGAATAATAGTGTTGACTAGTACTAAGAGTAGTGACATAATAATGTTGCTTATGATAATCATTATCATCCGTAGGAGGGTGTTTGATTAAAGGAAGTTTATTTTTTTGACCAAACATTGAGAATGATTATCTTTCTAAGCGGAATGAAAACAGACGTGATTTGAGGTAAAGATATGAAGTTATGGTATCTGATTGGAGCATTAGTTGTTTTATCAATTACTTCGCTGTTTATAGGAGTAAAAAATATATCGCCGCTTGATTTGTTCAGTATGACGGAAGCCCAGTGGCAAGTAATGTCAATCAGCCGAATTCCACGATTAGTCAGCATATTAATCGCAGGTGTAAGTATGAGCATCGCCGGGCTAATTATGCAACAGCTAAGCCGAAACAAATTCGTATCGCCGACAACAGCAGGTACGGATGATGCTGCAAAGCTTGGTATTTTAGTATCGATGCTGCTATTCGCATCTGCTAGTACGATGACGAAGATGTTAATCGCTTTCGCTTTTGCTCTAGCTGGTACTTATATATTTATGAAGTTTCTTGATCGATTAAAGTTTAAGGACACAATCTTTATACCGCTCGTTGGTCTTATGTTCGGTAGTGTCATTAATGCAGTAACAACCTTTTTTGCTTACAAACATGATTTGATCCAAAATATTTCTTCGTGGCTTCAAGGAAGCTTCGGATCAGTCATGTCTGGAAGATATGAATTGCTTTATGTAAGTCTTCCGTTATTAATTGTCGCTTTCATCTATGCTAACAAATTCACGATTGCTGGAATGGGCGAAGAGTTTTCTGTCAATCTGGGGCTAAACCATAAGCTTGTTGTGAATATTGGCTTAGTTATAGTTGCTTTGATATCAGTTGTTGTCATTTTAACAATAGGTACGATACCGTTTCTAGGTCTTGTTATCCCAAATATCGTCACGCTGTATATGGGCGATAATTTAAGGAAAAGTCTAATACATACTGCTGTGCTGGGAGCTGTATTCGTCCTAGCATGTGATATCTTGGGCAGGATCATCATTTATCCTTACGAGATTCCAATTGGACTTACTGTAGGTGTTATTGGAAGCCTATTGTTCCTGTACTTGCTATTGAGGAGAAGAGCATATGAAGCTTAAACTTACACTGCTCGCCGTCATAGCCATTGCAGTCATAACAGCATTTCTTTTTTTGGATCTACCGCACAACTGGGATTTTGCATTGCCGCGAAGAGCCAAAAAAGTATTCGCAATTACGTTAACGGGCGGTGCTATTGCCTACGCAACTTTAATTTTTCAAACGATGACAAATAACAGGATACTAACACCAAGTATTATCGGTTTAGACTCGTTGTATATGCTTATCCAAACTTTCGTTATTTTTACCTTCGGAGCGGTGAGCTTGCCAAATACAAGTAAGGAGCTTAATTTTGCCTTTACAGTTGGTATCATGATTCTTTTTGTAGCATTACTTTATAGGCTTATCTTTAAGAGAGAAGGGAAAAATTTATTTTTCTTGCTCCTTGTAGGTCTCGTAATGGGAACGATGTTTGGAAGTATGACAACCTTCATGCAAGTGCTCATTGATCCTAACGAATTTCTGATTCTTCAAGGGAAGATGTTTGCGAGCTTTAACAATGTGCATACGGACATGTTAGTGTTTTCTATCATATTGATTGGACTAGTTGTACTGTATGCGTTGCGGTTCACAAAATATTTAGACGCAATGTCACTAGGTAAGGAACATGCAGTGAATTTAGGCATTCCGTATGATTATGTTGTGAAAAATTTGCTCATTATCGTAGCTATTCTAATTGCGATTTCGACTGCTTTAGTTGGCCCGATAACATTCCTTGGCCTGCTCGTTGTCAATTTGGCATATCAGTTCATGAATACTTACCGACACAGCGTCCTCATTCCGGGGGCAATATTGATCAGCATTATAGCTTTGGTAGGCGGACAGCTTATAGTGGAGCGGGTATTCTCCTTCGAAACGACGGTGAGCGTTATTATTAATTTTGTCGGCGGAGCCTATTTCTTATATTTGCTGCTAAGGGAGAGTAAGTCATGATTGAGGTTAAAAATATTTCTAAATCATACGGAGGTAAACCGGTCGTTGAAGAGGTTTCGATCAACATTCGGAAAGGTTGTATTACTACCTTCATTGGACCAAATGGCGCTGGAAAGAGCACATTGTTATCGATCATTAGCCGATTGCTTGCTAAAGACAACGGTGAAGTACTGATCGAGGGCAAAGAAGTGAGCGAGTGGAAAAGTACAGAACTTGCTAAAAAGATTTCGATCTTGAAGCAATCCAATCATATTAATCTTCGATTGACGGTTAGAGAACTTGTGAGCTTTGGACGTTTTCCCTATTCTCAGGGCAAGCTAAAAAAAGAGGATTGGGCAAAGGTTGATGAAGCGATTCAGTATATGGACCTTAAAGAAATCGAGCATAAATTTCTCGATCAATTAAGTGGCGGGCAAAACCAACGTGCTTTTATTGCAATGGTTATCGCTCAAAATACGGAATACATTTTGCTTGATGAACCACTGAATAATCTGGATATGAAACATTCAGTCCAAATCATGAAGGTGCTTCGCAGATTAGTTGAAGAGCTTGGCAAGACGGTAGTTATCGTTATTCATGATATCAATTTTGCTTCCTGTTATTCCGATTACATTGTGGCGCTGAAGGATGGAAGGGTTGTCAAAGAAGGACCTACTGAGACGATCATTGACAGTGCCGTACTGAACCAAATTTATGATATGGACATTCCCATCGAGCTTTTTAATGGCAACCGAATAGGTGTCTATTTCAAATAAAAAAAGATATAGGAGTGGTACAAATGAAAAAGACGTTTAGTTTAGCTGCAATCATCCTTGTATTTGCGATGGTTATAACAGCTTGTGGCGGTAATAATGCAAAAAATAGTGGAGCGGGCAATGCATCAAACCCACCAGCTTCTGAGACTACTGCAACTGCAACACCAGCACCAACTGAAATTACTGTGAAGCATAAATTGGGCGAGACAAAAGTAAAAGTTAATCCAAGCAATGTTGTTGTGTTTGACTATGGTGCATTAGATACACTTGATAAATTAGGTGTTGAAGTTAAATCAGTTGCAAAAAAGAGTTTGCCAACGTACCTTGAGAAATACAAGGATGAAAAATATGTGAACGCAGGAGGCTTGAAAGAGCCTGACTTCGAAACGATTGATGGTATTTCTCCAGAACTAATCATTATCTCAGGTCGTCAATCGGATCATTATAAAGCATTGAGCGAAATTGCTCCTACAATCTTCGTAGGTGTAGATAATGCCAATTACATGACTTCCTTTGCTACTAATGTGAACATCTTGGCTGACATCTTTGGCAAACAAGAAGAGGCTAAAGCTGCTCTAGCGGAAGTTGAAGCATCAGTTAAAGCTGTTAACGAAAAAGCGACAGCAGCTGGCAAAAAAGGTTTGATCATTCTTTCAAATGAAGGCAAAATCAGTGCCTATGGTCCTGGTTCACGCTTCGGTATTATCCATGATGTACTGGGCGTAGCACCAGTAGATGCAGACATTAAAATTGATACTCACGGTAATGAAGTGACGTTTGAATATGTTGCTGAGAAAAATCCAGACTACCTGTTCGTTGTAGACCGTAATGCAGCTTTGGCAACAGAGAGCGCTGCTAAAGAAACAATTGAAAATGATTTGGTGAAAAACACAAATGCATTTAAAAATGGTAAAATTATTTATCTTGATCCACAATATTGGTACCTTTCAGGTGGCGGCATAATGTCTGTTGCTGCAATGGTTGCAGAAATTGATAGTGCTATCAAATAAATAACGAGTGTAAATCCCTCTTTCCGAATCGGAAGGAGGGATTTTTTTCGAATATAAGAACTTATAAGTTTTTCATCTTATAAGAGGCATAAATATCTCTGCGAAACGAAAGCTAAGCCTCCAAAGTACGGTTTTAGCTGTTTACCCTTCGTACTTGTGTTAAAGAAGTTAGGCCTTTGCTAATCGAATGTTGCCGTCGTGTTCAGGGAACAATGACAGGGACATTATTACGGGAGGTCATTACCGATGTTTAACAGAGGACTTGTCACAGCACTAACTGCAGTTGGTGCTGCGCAATTACTAAAGCTGCCGATGCAATATGTAAGGACATCGGAGTGGGATACAAAAAAGATCATTGGGTCAGGCGGAATGCCCAGCTCACATTCTAGCGGAGTAACTGCGTTAGCAGTTTATAGTGCAACTAAATACGGGGTTAGCTCTCCAGAGTTTGCAATTGCAACTATGCTTGGCTTAGTCGTTATGTATGATGCAATGAATATCCGAAGACATGCAGGTGAAATTGCCATTCAGGTGAATGACCTTGACGTAGATGTAGAGAAGCTTTCAGGGCATCATCCGGGTATTGAACACAAAAAGCGGAAGGAAAGACTGAAGGAAACACTTGGTCATCAACCAAGTGAAGTTGCAGCAGGCGCGGTATTAGGCGCAATAATTGGTTTCCTTGGTGCAGCAGTGGGGAAACGTTAATCAGGTTCCGTCAGGCTTACATAGTCTGACGGTTTTTTGTTATTTAGGGGCGCATAAAAAATATTGACTGTCCAAATTAAATTGTATACAATTTAATTAAATGATAGATAAGTTGGAGGCGAATACTAATGTCCATATATGATATTGAAGTAAAGACGATTCGAGGAGAAGTTCAAACACTTGCTCCATATCGTGATCAAGTATTGCTAATCGTCAATACAGCGACAGGATGCGGATTTGCGCCACAATTTAAAGGTTTGCAAAAGCTGCATGATGATTACAACGATCGGGGTTTTGCAGTACTTGGATTTCCTTGTGCACAATTTGGTAATCAAGAAAAAGGCAGTGACAGTGAAGTGGCCGAAGCGTGTGAAATAAACTTCGGTGTATCGTTTCCGCTTTATTCAAAAATAAATGTTAATGGCAATGATGCGCATCCTCTTTTCAAGTTGTTGACGAATGAAGCTCGTGGCTTATTGGGTTCCAAGTCCATTAAGTGGAATTTTACAAAGTTTCTTGTTGATCGCCAAGGTAATGTTGTAAAGCGCTTTGGTCCAACGGAAGAGCCAAATAAAATCGAAGCTGATATTGTTAATATTCTTTGATCATACTATTATAAATAACCATCTGATGAATGAGACTTCTATTGCAATAATTGCAAGGGGGTCTTATTTGTTTCCGTCTTTACTACTATTGAAGGTTTTTATCTTTAGAGTTAATATTATACAATCTACTTTTTGAGAAGGGGCGATTTGATGAAGTTTGTCCAGCGTTTGAGCTGGTTTTTTAAGGATAGATGGCGCAGTTACACAATTGCTATTAGCTTGATGACCATTGTAAGTATTTTGTCTTCTATCCCACCGAAACTGATCGGTAACACGATTGACGAAATTAGGCTCGGTCAATTAACTCGTGATGAATTAAGCAGTACAGTATTACTGCTTGTTGGTCTTTCTTTATTACTCTATGTGCTTGTCTATTTTTGGGTGACAACCCTGTTCGGCAATTCTGCTCTCATCGAGAAGGTTCTACGAAGCCGGTTGCTCACTCATTTGACACGGTTAAAACCATCATTTTTCCAACGTAACAGTACGGGGCAATTGATGGCTCTTGCTACAAATGACGTGCTCGCTATTGGGCAAACTGCTGGCTACGGAGTTATGACGCTCGTGAATACAATTGTAGGTGCATCAGTTGTCGTATTTATGATGACGTTTTTCGTAAGTTTCAAGCTAATGATTGTAGCATTAATTCCACTCCCGTTGCTGGCATTTGTTATTAGTAAGCTTGGTGGCAAGGTGCGTACACGTTTTATGGCGGCTCAAACTTCCTTCGGGAAGATGAACGATCATGTATTGGAATCTATTTCGGGTATTCGCGTTATTCGTTCCTACGTACAAGAAAGTCATGATTTAAATGCATTTGATAAAGTAACTGCTGATGTTATGGAGAAGAACAAAAGGGTTTCGTTTTTAAACGCCATGTTCCACCCGCTTATTTCGATTATTGTAGGAATCAGTTATGCGATAAGCATTGGATATGGATCATACCTTGTATTGAAAGAAGAAATATTGATCGGACAACTTATAACGTTCAATATTTATTTAGGTATGTTGATATGGCCAATGATTGCATTCGGAGAGTTTATTAATGTTCTTCAGCGTGGTACAGCATCGGCTGAACGACTAGAAGGTGCATTTGCGGAGAAGCCAGATGTCATTGAACCTGCAAATCCCGTTTCTGTTGATATTCCGACAAGTATTGAACTTAAGGGATATGGGTTTACATATCCAACCGCTAATACTGCAAGTCTAACGGATATTAGCTTCCGACTAGAGCGTGGTCAAACCCTTGGAATTGTAGGAAAGACGGGTAGTGGGAAAAGTACTCTTTTGAAACAATTGCTTCGGCAATATCCGGTTCAACCGAATGGACTACTAATGTCGGAAATACCAATTGAGCAAATATCCATTGATGTAGTGAAACGTTGGATCGCTTACGTCCCGCAAGAACATCTATTATTGTCAAAATCAATCCGTGATAACATTGCCCTAGGCAAACCGGATGCAACTGCTGAACAAATTGCAAAAGCAATCGAAATGGCATCTTTCACTTCAGACATAGCAGGCATGCCGGAAGGATTAAATACGATCGTTGGGGAAAACGGAGTTATGTTATCGGGAGGTCAGAAACAAAGGCTTGCAATTGCAAGGGCGCTGCTAATCGACTCTGAAATATTATTATTAGATGATTCGTTATCAGCTGTTGATGCACGAACTGAAAGTCGGATCTTACATCATATTCGATTGGAACGTTCGGGCAAAACAACGTTAATTAGTACGCATCGTCTCTCTGCAGTTAGTCATTCGGATTGGATTATTGTTCTTAATGACGGGCGTATTAGTGAAGAAGGTACGCATGAACAGTTATTATTGTTCGGTGGTTGGTATAAAGAGCAATGGGAAAGACAGCAGATGGAAGCGAGTCTTGAAGAATGAGGAGGGGGCAACCAATGTCATCGCATGCAGCACCGCAAGCAAAACAATCAACGGCAAGGCGTTTAATCGGTTACGCACTTGTCTACAAATATCGAATTGCTTTAGCGATTCTTATTTTGTGTACTGCGGTAGGAGCAGAACTTGCCGTGCCTTTCATCGTAAAGACAATTATCGACAACCATCTCACAGATTTAAAGGGGAATATGACTTCAATACTATGGCTGCTTGCCCTCTTTGTTGGATTAATCATTATTTCCGGTGTGTTTCATTTCCTCCAAGCCTATATTTTGCAAAGTACAGCCCTACGTATTATTAAAAACATGCGTATGGATCTTATGAAACATATTGGACGAATTCCACTGCGTTATTTTGATAACACGCCTATAGGTCAAATCGTTTCTAGAATTGCGAATGACACGGAAGCGATTAGAGATTTGTTCATGAGTTTTATGGCTACTTTTGTTGTCAGCTTCGTTCAGTTAATTGGGATCTACACGGCATTGTTTATTTTAGATGTGAATCTTGCCCTGTTTTGTTTAATGCTCCCGCCAATTTTTGCGATTATTATGGTTATTCATTTGAAGTATTCCAAAAAGTATATTGCTATTATGAGGGCCAGGTTAAGCGATATGAATGCGATGATTAATGAATCCATTACTGTCATGCCGATCATTCAAGCTTTCCGCAGAGAAGGCAAAACGATGGAAGAATTCGAAACGCTTAATGAAGACCGATATGTAAACCAAATTAAGCAGTTCCGCATATTTTCGCTTTCTTCACGTAATATCGTTGGCACCATTGGCAGTTTGCTGACTGCACTGGTCATCTGGTATTTTGGAGGGCAAGCATTATCTGGTATCGTGTTGTTTGGGGTATTTTATGCGTTTATCGACTACTTGGGACGGATCTTCCAGCCCATCATAGGTATCTTCGATCAACTTACTAATGCTCAACGTGCTTTTGTTTCTGCGGAAAAAGTATTTGCGATTATGGACATTGAAGGCGCAGAAGTAGAGGAAGTATCTGCTCTAAAACGTCCACAAGGAGATATTCGTTTTCAAGACATTACTTTTGCCTATAAAGAAGGAGAAAATGTACTGAAAAATATTTCCTTCGACGTGCGCAAAGGAGAGACAATCGCTCTTGTTGGTCATACTGGCTCAGGAAAAAGTTCCATAATGAATTTGTTGTTAGGATTTTATGAACCGAATAGTGGTGCAATTACGATTGATGGCAGAGATACCAAGTTAATGTCTAAACAAGAATTGCGACAACATATGGGTATCGTGTTGCAAGACCCGTATTTATTCGCGGGCGATATATCGTTTAATGTGAGCCTTTATAATAAGGATGTTACAGAAGAACGTGTGAAAAAAGCGTTGCAAGAAGTTGGTGCGTCTGACTTTATCGAGGCATTGCCGAATGGTTATAAAGAAGAAGTAGTAGAAAGAGGCAGCACGTTGTCAGCTGGACAAAGGCAACTCATTTCTTTTGCAAGAGCACTTGCTTTTGATCCTGCTATTCTTATCTTAGATGAAGCGACAGCAAGTATAGATAGTGAGACGGAAGGACTTATTCAACGAGCCCTGCAAGTTGTAAGTGAAGGAAGGACGACCTTAATTATCGCTCATAGACTTTCCACCATTCGAGATGCGGATCAGATTCTTGTATTGCACAAAGGTGAGATTGTTGAGCGAGGCAACCATGAAGCACTGATGGCGATGAAGGGCAGGTACTTTAAAATGTATCAGCTTCAAAAGGGTGAAGGAGTATCATCAGGAGCAATTGCGAAATGATAAATCAAGGTGATTGGCGGACGTTCGCGTCACCAACACCTTTTTTTGTTGTGTGTATAGGTAAAAAGATGCGCGAATAGGCCTAAGTTGTATATAATAAGATTGATGAGCAGAAAAACGTAACAAGAGGAGTGAACAAAAATGAGTGATCAAGTTAACGAGCAAGAACTAGTAGCGTACATTTCAGAACGTACTAAGCTAAACATTAAGGATATTCAGTTGGTTTTGAAGCATGAACAAACGTTCATTAATAACGCCCAAGAAGATAAAAAGGGTGAAGTGGATATTGATAGCGATGAGCTTGTTGATTATATTCTAAGCAAGCGCGACGTTGCATTGGACGAGTTGAAAGTCGAAGAAATATTGGATTTGGAGATGGAGTATTTGATGGACAAAGGATTAGCTGGTTATATAGATTAATGTAATCCATAACGAGTTAATCAATTGACTGTTTCGGACAAAAAGAGATGGGGGTGCGCCTATTTTGGCGAATAATAAAGTACATAAGAAACTACCTAAGCTTGAAATTTTGAAACGATTCGTATTTATTACGATAGGCTCTATACTAATGGGTGTGGCGCTTGAAAAATTTCTTGTTCCCTATGAGATTATTGACGGAGGAATAGCCGGTATTTCTATTATGTTGTCGACCTTAACTCCGGTGCCTCTAAGTATTTATTTGTTTGTATTGAACTTACCTTTTCTCGTCTTAGGTTATAAGCAGCTAGGGAAAACGTTTGCTATATCTACCCTATACGGCATTATAGTTATGTCACTTACGACAGCCGCACTTCATCATACGGGAGCATTTCCGGAAGACAAGCTGTTAGCTGTATTATTCGGTGGTATTATTCTTGGAGCTGGGGTTGGACTTGTCATTCGTTATGGAGGATCGTTAGATGGAATAGAAATTGTCTCCATTCTCGTATCGAAGAAGCTTCGTACTGCTGTCGGACAAGTTATAATGGTGTTTAATTTAATTATCTTTATCATCTCAGGGTTCGTGTTCGAGTGGACTTCGGCTATGTATTCGATACTCACCTATTATATAGCCATTAAAGTAATCGATATTGTTGTGGAGGGCTTGGATGAATCCAAGTCGGTAACGATTATTTCGAAGGAATATGATGAAATTTCGCAAGCAATTATTGATCGACTTGGTCGGGGTACTACACTAATACAAGCTCGCGGCGGATATTCAGGTGATGAGACAGAAGTTATTTATTGCGTAGTCTCGCGTCTAGAGTTAGCTAAGCTTAAGGGCATCGTTCAGTCCATTGACGAAAATGCATTTATAGCAATTGAGCATGTATCAGATGTGATGGGCGGAAACTTTAGTAAAAAGAGCATTCATTAATCGTTTAATGAATACTCATTTTGAAGAAAAACAAGGACTCAAGCCAACAGGCTTGAGTCCTTGTTTAATTAGGATTAAAGGGCACTAGCTTGCTGTTCAGGTGAGATAGGGTGAGCCATTCCTCTGTCTTTTACTCCAAGTACTAGTAAGAGAGCTATGATCATGCCGCCAGAAGCAGTATAGAACAAAGAAGAGTAACCAAATTTGTCAATCAATGTACCCATAATAGGGGGTGAGGTTAAAGCTGCTAATGATGAGGCAATGTAATAGATGCCTGTTCTTGTACCAATACTGCTTTCTTTCCCCAATGCGATTACAAATGGATACGAGTTAATATTAATGAGTGCCCAGAAAACACCACTTATGAGCAACAGTATGCGAAGAGCGAACATCGTTTCAACAAATGTGATTAAACTAAATGTAATAATAAGACCAATAACGCCAGATATAATAAGACGTTTTTTGCCGAATCGTCTTCCAAGCAAACCGCTTGGTATTGCGGCAGCGACGAATGCGACCGAAAAGAAAGCGAGAGAAAAACCAGCTTGAGCCTCACTGAGACCAATATGATTTTTACCGTAAAGGGTAAAAAGTGCTTCAACACCTTGGTAAGAGAAAAACCAAAAGAAGATTGCGCCAATTAGGAAGAGAGTGGGTTTATTCCACTCTCCTTTGAAAGAGGTAAAGGTTGGAGGGCTTGATGGCATATAAGATAGGGAGTCCCTCTTCTCGCGAATGACCCATAAAAGTATGGCTAAGCAAAGTAGAGTTAATAAAGCAGTAACAAGAAACGGAAGCGAGTTATGTGTTTTATATAAATATGAACCACCTGCAAAGGCCAGTATCGCACCAACCCCGCCCATAAAATTGATGATTCCGCTTGCTTGTGTTCGCTTATAGTCCGGGGTAATGTCTGGCATTAAAGCAATCGTTGGTGAGCGATATATACTCATGGATAAATTCATGCCTACCATAAATACGACTAGCATGAACAAACTGTTATGCCATGGAATTAATGCGGCGAATAATGCAGCAATAGGCATTCCAATCAGAAGGAATGGCATCCGTTTTCCAATGAACGTATTGATACGGTCACTACGCCTCCCAACGAGTGGCTGTATGACAATCGCGAAGTAATTATCAATTGTCATCATGAAACCAATCAATGTAACACTTTTAATAAAATCTTCGAGAAAAAACGGTACAAATGCATTGTAAAGGGACCATGTAAAACTAATACTGAAAAGACCTAAGCCGAGGAGCCAAGTTTTTTTCATTCGGTTGCAGCACCCCTCTTATCTATAAGAGTAATTAGTCGATCTGGATAATCAGTAATGATGCCAGCAACCTCTGCTTGTAGCAATCGTTCCATCTCAGCAATTTCATTTACCGTAAAAGGATTATAAGTGATTCCATGTTGTGTAGCTTGGGCAACCCATTCGGGCAATACTGCGTATTTGTAAGCATGCAGGGCATCAGCATTTAAAGTTAATGCATACTCCCATGGTTTGTATAACCCTTCCATATACAATATTCCTGTCTTAATCTCCGGCGCTAGTTGTTTACAATGTGCAAGTGAATAATGATTGAAGCTGGATATGATGACTTGCTGGCTCATTCCAAAAGAACGTACCACATCGATTACCTCTTGTTCCATGCCAGGATAGAGGAAGATCCCGTTTTTTAGCTCTATGTTAATGATGAGATTTGTATGACGAGTTATTTCGAGCAATTGTTGGAGTGTAGGAACTCGTTCATCAGAGAATGAAGAATCAAACCAGCTGCCGGCATCTAGCAGGGATAATTGTTCGTAGCTAACATCTTTAACAAGCTTATCCATACCAGTTGTACGTAGTAATGATTCATCATGTATAAGAACAAGTTGACCGTCTTTTGTCCGTTGTACATCCGTTTCAATACCAGTAGCTCCGAGTTCAATTCCTTTTTTAAATGCAGCTAAAGTATTTTCCGGGCAATAAGCGCTTGCGCCTCTGTGTGCGAATATAATTGGTTGTTTCATGATGTTCATCCTCTCATTTAATGTTGCTGGTTATAAGTTACTTTTAGCATACTAGTGTTAAGACAGTGTTACTTTGGACTTTAAAAATGATTATATCTCTATTTGCTTATCGTATTGAAAACAAGACTTACTATTATTTGGATCGTAGCATAACTATGCGAATAATCATAGTACTAAAAGAATCGTATGATGGATGGAAAAAGGCTCTTTACATACCCTAAGGGGGTATGATAATATCATATTATAAACAGAATACCCTATGGAGGTATACGAAATGGACATAGTGGATGAAACTGCACAAGATAACAGCTGTCACTCTGATCCAGAGGACCGAAAGAGTCATCACTCCGATAAGTTAAAGCAAAATTTAAATTCTCGACTTAATCGGATTGAGGGCCAAATAAGAGGTGTCAAAGCAATGATTGAAAAGGATACTTATTGCGATGATGTCTTGACACAGATAGCTGCTGCACAATCTGCACTTGGCAGTGTAGCGAAGCTCCTGCTGGAGGGCCACTTGAAGAGTTGTGTAGTTGAGCGAATTCAAGCTGGTGAGAATGAAGTAATTGAAGAATTGTTAGTAACCGTAAATAAACTAATGAAATAATGAGAGGAGAATGAAAGATGGCAAATGCAGTATTGAATGTTGAAGGTATGAGCTGTGGACATTGCGTTAATTCGGTTGAGAAGGCACTTGGAGAAATTGGAGTTAGCGGAAAGGTCGACCTAGCTGGCAAAAAGGTGTCTGTAGATTACGAGGAAAGTAAAGTCACTATCGAAGCAATTAAGGCGGCAATCGAAGATCAAGGATATGATGTAGTGTAAAAAGCTTCAATAATATAGCTTTTTAAATTGGACAGGGCAGCCCTTATTGTTGCTTATATTTAACCGATCTGCCCATCAAGAACAGCGTGTTTGTATCCCCTTGTAAACTGCTAACAACATGTGTACTAAGTTGTGTGGTGTAGCATCCTAAAACAACGAAAGCCCTACCTCTCTTTCGTCCTTGCGGCTCCGTGACCGCGCCAGTGTGAATCAGAATTACATTGTGAAACATGAGTTGGAATGGTCAGTCATGAAATCAAAATCTGAGGGAAATTATTGAATCTCACTGGGGATTACCGGGGTTAAATATAACATTCCTTTTACTTTAACATATTATTGGGAAGAATGCAAGGAAATGCGCATGAGTTCACATAATTTGGACAATATAGAGTTGGAAGGGAGAGAGAGCAATGCCAGAATGGATACAAATTGTGTTGAGAACGTTAGTTGCCATCGTCATCTTATTTATAATGACGAAACTGCTAGGCAAAAGACAAATATCAGAGCTTTCCCTATTTGAGTATATTACGGGTATATCCATTGGGAATATTGCTGCTTATATTTCTCTTGATTTGGATAATCTCTGGTTTTTAGGACTAGTATCACTGATCGTTTGGGTTAGTGTATCTGTTGGAATTGAATTGTGGACACTTAAGAGCAAGAAGTTAAGAGATGTTATTGATGGCAAAGGAACTGTACTTATTCGAGACGGTAGATTGTTTAGGGACAAAATGAAAAAAGAACGACTAACATTGGATGAACTTCTGAATCAACTACGCAAAAAGGATGTTTACCGAGTTGCTGATGTCGAGTTTGCCGTTATGGAAGCTAGTGGCGAAATCAACGTTTTATTAAAGAAAGAACTCCAGCCAATTACGCCCGATATGTTAGGCTGGAGAATGGCTGAAGAGAAGGCACCATATACACTTGTAATGGATGGTCATATCCTTGAAGAGGAATTAAAAGATTCTGGTCATGATGCAGAGTGGTTTAACCATGAGCTGAATCAGCATAAACTCAATCTGGAGGATATTTATCTTTCGCAGCTCGACAGTAAAGGTGGGCTGACATTTATGACGATAGATGGGCGGAGTTTTCCAAAACAACATTCATCGAATGCTGGAGACAAAATTCAAGGGTTGACGAAGCAACTTGAAGAAGAGTTGAAGCGGCTAGTGTATCTTTCTAGAAACGAATCTGATCGCAAGATGTACCAATCAGCTATTCATCATCTTAATCAAGGGGTAGAAGCAATGCGATTGAAGGGTACAGAAAATTAACTTTATTTAAAGTGAAATAGGAAGAGGGCTCTCAATTGAGAACCCTCTTCAATAACGCATATATATAGGAAGAGATTTTTTAGCGACGCATTTGAGACTCAGAAGGAGTGTACCTACCTGGCTGAGTAATTGGTTCGGGCATAACGTTTCCTCCTGCGAAATGATACTGCACTACTGTGTTAAAGGAATCGATCCAAGGTGTAAGAGAGCGACCACCCCAAGCTTCTTTGGCGAATTGATTAAAGTAATTGACGAATTCCATGTTAGCAGAGATATGAACCTCCTGCACAGTAGGTACATATTGTCGAATAAGCTCAGCTACTGTCTGTTTTAACTCAGGTGAAAGATTGTTATGATCATTTACTGAGAAGTAGGAGTTATAAGGGTATACTAATACACCACTGGTACCAAATGGGCTTCCTGTATCTGCATTATAAACGCCACCATTTAATCCTGTATTATTTTGTTCTTCAGTACCTCCTGAACTTTTTGTGCCTACTGCCGTCCAATCGAGCATGAGACCAACGTATGCATTTTTGTCCGTAATCATGACGATTGCTGATGCAATTCCATTAACAGAGCTGACTTTCCCCGACAAAATAGAGCTGTACTCAAAGAAAGTATTGTTATGTCTATTGCTGTCCTTTGATAACGATCCATAGGCTTTCGCTTTTATTGTTTTTGGATCATGAGCTTTCCTGCTTCCATAATCGGAGTCACTCCGTTCAACAACCTGCTTGTAATTGCAGCCGGACATCGTACATATAAGAACAGTGGACAACAGGAGAAAGACTAAACGCTTCATCATTAATAGCTGGCCCCCATTTCATAATTGATGTCTTTAGTCTTGATCGAGGCGTAAGAAATATACGTTTCGGTCACTATACATAATTGACCATGGATTTGGTACACAATGAAGAAGTGATATATCGCCAAGAACGAACACATAGAGACTAATCAAGGGCCCAAAAGTGCCCGAAACACGCCTTTTTGACAGCTTTGAGAACAATTTGTGAACTCTCTGTGGAACATTGACAAATAAGGGCTTCAACTTTATATTTAATAAAGTGATTTAAGTTGCAGGAGTTGTCAAAACATCTGTGGAACACGCAGCAAAGCCGCTTGCCACGTGAAAAAAAAGGCAGCTGCGAAAAAGTCAAAAGTGGGGTTGATTAATGATGAATCGGTGGCAATTTTTAAAACGGCTAGCGCCGCTAATGGCCATGATGGCTTTAGTACTGGCTGCTTGCGGACGGGAAGACTTGTCGACGCTAAACCCTCAGGGGCCAGTAGCGCAACAGCAATTCGATTTAATGAAAACGTCAATCATTATTATGTCGGGCGTTGTCGTTGTCGTATTTGCGATTTCCTTGTATGTAATCATTCGTTTCCGTAGACGTTCTGGAGACAAAACGATCCCAAAACAAGTAGAAGGAAGCCATAAGCTAGAGATTATCTGGACGGTTATTCCAATTATTTTGCTTGTTATTCTTGGCGTGCCGACTGTACAATCGGTATTTGATCTATCTAAGGATTACAGTAAAGATCCTGATGCCGTAAAGGTTATTGTTACTTCACATCTATATTGGTGGGAGTTTGAGTATCCTGAACTGGGTATCAAGACAGCTCAAGAATTGGTTATTCCAACGGGGAAAACGATTGCAATCGAAGCCAAGACAGCTGACGTTCTTCACTCATTCTGGGTTCCATCACTTGCCGGTAAGATTGATACAAACCCAGCAGGCAATGAGAATAAAATGTTTTTCTCCGCTCCCAAAAAGGGCGTTTACTTAGGTAAATGTGCGGAATTGTGCGGACCATCTCATGGATTAATGGATTTTAAAGTTAAATCAGTGGATCCTGCTGCGTTTGATCGTTGGACAGCGGCAATTAAAGCTCCAGTAGCTTTACCAAGTGACCCAGCTATCGCTAAGACATTCGAAGACAGATGTCTTTCTTGCCATGCTGTCGGAGATATGGGCGGACCTGCTTATCCGAACCTTACTGGTATCGGCAGTCGTGAAAGTGTAGGCGGTATACTAGTCAATGTTGAAGCTGATGATAAGAAATACAGTCATGAGGATACAATATATAACAATCTTTACAAATGGATCAAAGATCCTGAGAAGTTTAAGCCTGGTAACCAAATGCCAGATCATAAAGATTTGACTGAGGCTGAACTAAAAGGAATTTCAGAATATTTGGCTGGTCTAAAGCTGGACTACGAGTAAAACTATCATCAGTGATTGAAGGAGGTACCTACATTGGCTCATGCACATGCACATACGCATGAGGTCAAACGTTACAGCGGCATAATGGACTGGCTGACTACGGTTGACCACAAAAAGATTGGCATTTTGTATTTGATAGCAGGAGGATTTTTCTTCCTTGTAGGCGGTTTGGAAGCCATTCTAATCCGTATACAGCTTTGGAAGCCGCAAAATACTTTCGTTTCTGCAGATACATATAACGAACTGCTTACGATGCACGGGACTACCATGATATTTTTGGCAGCGATGCCATTACTATTTGCTCTAATGAATGCTGTCGTGCCGCTGCAAATCGGCGCACGCGACGTTGCATTCCCTTTCGTTAACTCACTAGGTTTCTGGACTTTCCTATTCGGTGGTATTTTGTTGAATATCAGCTGGTTAACTGGAAGCGTTCCCGATGCAGGATGGACGTCTTATGCACCGCTCGCAGGTACAACCTATAGCGGGGATCATGGGGTCGATTACTATGTATTAGGCCTCCAGATAGCAGGTATAGGTACACTAATCGGGGGCATTAACTTCCTAGTTACTATTATTAACATGCGCGCACCTGGTATGACATTTATGCGTATGCCATTGTTTACATGGACTGCGTTCATTACTTCTGCGCTAATCCTTTTTGCTTTCCCTGCGCTAGCAGTAGGACTTGCAGCATTGATGTTCGACCGTTTGTTCGACGCAAACTTCTTTGATCCTGCAGGTGGCGGTAACGCAGTACTGTGGGAGCATATTTTCTGGATTTTCGGGCATCCTGAGGTTTACATCCTTATCTTGCCGGCATTCGGCATAATTTCAGAAGTTGTTAGTACATTTTCGAGGAAACGTCTATTTGGTTACAGCTCGATGGTATTCGCAACCATTTTGATCGGTTTCTTAGGTTTCATGGTTTGGGCGCATCATATGTTTACAGTAGGTTTAGGACCGGTAGCGAACGCACTGTTTTCTATCGCAACGATGTTGATTGCAGTACCGACAGGTATTAAAATCTTCAACTGGCTGTTCACGATGTGGGGCGGTTCCATTAAGTTCACATCAGCTAATTTGTATGCAGTAGGCTTTATCCCGACATTCGTATTAGGCGGGGTAACAGGAGTAATGCTTGCAGCTGCACCAGCTGACTACCAATATCATGATACGTATTTCGTAGTAGCACATTTCCATTACGTTATCGTAGGTGGATTGGTACTCGGTATATTCTCTGGTCTACACTACTGGTGGCCAAAGATGTTCGGTCGTGTACTTAATGAAACGCTTGGTAAATTTACTTTCTGGATGTTCTTTATTGGCTTCCACTTAACATTCTTTATCCAGCATTTCCTTGGACTACTTGGAATGCCTCGTCGTATTTGGCAGTACCTTGATGGTATGGGATTCAATGAAATGAATATGATCAGTACTGTTGGTGCTATTATGATGGGTGTCGGAACAATTATGTTCCTGCTCAACGTTGTTATTACACAAGTAAGACCACAAGACGCTCCTAACGATCCTTGGGAAGATGGTCGTACGTTGGAGTGGACAATTCCGTCACCTCCACCTGAGTACAACTTTGCTCAAACACCGTTGGTTCGTGGTTATGATGCTTACTGGAAAGAAAAACAAGATGGTCATAAGGGCATGACGCCAGCTGAGCCGATTGGTCCAATTCATATGCCATCTCCATCAATACTTCCATTCTTTATGGGTCTTGGATTATTTATCGCAGGTTTCGGCTTTATGTATGCTCCAGATTGGGGACATATCGGTCCGCTTAAGACAGGTCATGCTATCGGTATCGTTGGACTTGCAATTTTATTCCTTTGTATGTTCCTTCGTTCTGTTAATGATGATCCTGGCTTCCATATTGAAGAGGATGAAATTATTAGAGATATGGGGGGAAAAGCATGAGTGCACATTCACATTTAGACGGGCAACTGCCTCATGAGCCTGAAAAGGCTACCCTTGAGGGACGTAATAAAGTTTTAGGTTTCTGGCTATTCCTTGGAGGCGAAACGGTATTGTTCGGAACGTTGTTTGCAGCGTTCCTTGCATTACGTGATCAAGTACTGGATGGACCAACAGAAAATCACTTATTTAACCTTACATTGGTTGGAATTGCTACTGCAATCTTGTTGACTTCAAGCTTAACTAGCGTATTCGCTATACAGGCGATGCATCAACAAAATGTAAAAAGTCTTATAAACTGGTTAATTGTTACTGTCTTATTAGGAGTTTCCTTCCTAGGACTTGAGATTTATGAGTTTTACCACTATGTACATGAAGGACATGGCTTTACAACAAGTGCATTTAGTTCTTCATTCTATACACTTGTTGGATTCCACGGCGCTCACGTGTTGTTCGGAATAATGTGGATCACGCTTCTAATTGTTCAACTGAAAAGAAAAGGTCTGACCGTTGTAACAGCTCCTAAGGTCTATGTTGCTGGTATGTACTGGCACTTTATCGACGTTGTGTGGGTATTCATCTTTACAGTCGTGTACTTGATGGGAAAGGTGGTTTAACTTATGGCAAGTAATCATCCAGCCACAGAGCAAAACACCAGACGTCATAAGGTCGAAGGATCTAAAAAGCACGTCATTGCATTTATTTTCTCGATCTTGCTAACGTTTATTGCATTCGCAACTGTAATCAGCGGAGAGATTAACAAAGACTTCATCTACATCATCTTGCTTGGAACTGCGTTCCTACAAGTGTTTGTACAGATGGCATTCTGGATGCATATGAAGGACCGCGGTCATATGTATGCATTAATTGGAATTCTTATGGGTGTGTTTATCGTTTTCACATGTGTCATAATGGCAGAATATTGGGTTTGGTGGTAGGACAGGGATTTTATCATCAATTGAACGAAGTAGCGGAGGGTCCCGGTTTGGGTCCCTCTTCTTTTGTAAAATAAAGAGTTGTGTAAGAGAAAGGAGCCTCCATGATGTTAGACTTAAACAAATATTTCTCCTTTGCAGAATTGTGGACACCTATGTTTTTATTTGCTATGATCGCTGTGGTCATATTGTATTTCTATTTAATAGGGCCATGGAGAGAGAAGCACTTCCCAACTGAAACGAAGGCTACTGCTAAACAAAAATGGTTGTTTGTAGGCGGCATTTTTCTCGTTTATTTATGTCACGGCGGACCTATAAATTTGTTAGGACATTTGACGTTCACGTACCATATGGTCAATATGTCGATCTCTTATTTGGTCGTCCCGCCTATGATTCTTTTGGGGTTGCCCGCTTTTGTATGGCGAAAAGTGTTTTCGACTAACTTCTGGAGGAAGTTCCGCTTCTTAATGAATCCGATCATAACTCTAATCTTATTTAATATGCTGTTTTCTTTCTACCATATTCCAATGGTACATGATTACGTTATGACGAACTTCACCGTACATCGACTTTATTATGTTATATTGTTTATCACCTCATTCATGATGTGGTGGCAAATTGCTTGTCCTGTACCGGAATGGTCACGCCTCACAGACGTGAAGCGTATGGCATATGTATTCGCTAATGGAGTATTACTGACGCCTGCATGTGCACTTATCATTTTCGCTCCAGAGGCACTGTATGCAACGTATAGCGACCCTGAAGTATGGGCAACAGCAATGGGTTATTGTATGCCAGGGGATACAAGTTACCTTGTAAGTGAATTTGGAGGTCCTCAATTTTTTAATACGATGAGCATTGTAGAAGATCAGCAGCTTGGCGGTATCGTTATGAAGCTAGTGCAAGAACTAATGTATGGCGTTATTTTAGTATATATTTTCAAACAATGGTTCAAACGCGAACATGCTGATGATCTGCCAGATCCGGAAACAGCTTAGTCATAGGCAATTGAATTTTTTAATATGGATTGAGGGTGATTATGATGGATCTTAATACGCTTATGCCTACGGTCAGCACCTTTTTTATTGTGCTTAGTGCAGTGCTTGTAGCGATTGGCTGGAGACTAGCTATTAAACGCAAGCTGGAGCAACATCAGAAGATGATGGTTTATGCGGCAGTTGCAGCTACAATCTTTTTTATCATCTATGCTTCACGAACAATTTTTATAGGCAGTACGCCTTATAACGGTCCTGATGGACTGAAGCCCTACTACTTAGTTTTCTTACTGTTTCATATAGTAATGGCTACGGTTGCAGCGGTATTTGGTATTACAACTCTTACTTTGGGGTATAAAAAGAAATTCGCGAAACATAGGAAGCTTGGACGTGTGACGTCAATCATCTGGTTTTTCACAGCAATAACCGGTGTTATGGTATATTCTATTTTGTATGTACTATATCCAGCAGCAGATGCGAAGCCACTGTTTGATGCGATATTCGGATAAAGAGATGGTAAGAGAGTCGTCCTGAGGGACGGCTTTTTTATTTGAAATATTTACCCAAAATTGTATTGACATATAACAGAAGCCTGCATATACTGTGTATATAGATATATACAGTATATAGAGAGAGCACAGTATGCACAGTAAGCGATATAAGTAAATAAGAGAGACTTAAAGATGTATAGGAGGATATGGCATATGAGTACATGGCGAGGAGCTTGCTTTTTTGCCAAAGAGGAATTAAAAAAAGTTCGTTGGAAACATTTACTTACACTTATCATTATCGGCTATTTGACCCTGTTCATGACCTCAATGCTCCCTGTAGCAATTAAAGGTGAGGATGTTGGATTAGTTAACTGGGGGATAGACTTTGTGACATTTTCAATGTTGCCGATTCTTGGATTTATGTCAACGCAAACGACAGGGTTTTATTGGAAAACAGATGCGTTTACAAAGAAGCTAATTGTTTGGAGAATAATGCCAATACCTGTTAAACAAATTGCGCTGGGCAGGTTTTTAATCTTCATAACCATTCTACTTCCAGCACTTGTACTGCTTTTTATTTTATTATTTGTAACTTTAAGAGCAAACACTTCTGAAATAGCTTTATTACCGTTTAGTATGTTCGCCATATTTTGGACGGGGTATGCAATAACAGTTGGTTTAATTTATCTCTATTTCGAACTAACACAATCAGGGAAAGTTTACTTCTGGTTTAGTACGCTACTGCTATTCGGTTTCTTGGCTATCATGATTATATATACGTTTACCTTTAAGCAAAGTGTAGTCATTATGACATATAACACATTTGTTCAAGGAAATTGGTGGGTTGCACTTATATCTATACTCATATCAGTGTTAGCAACACTTTTCATGATTCCGAAAATTACTCAAAAATTAAAAGCACGAAGTTATATTAGTTAACTGATTGAAAGCAGGTGAAATGATGCAACTGCCCATTCAAATAAATGAGCAAAGTGCAGAGCCGCTCTATCAGCAAATTGAAGTTCAACTAAGAGCTTTAATAGTGAGCGGACAATTGGGTGAAGGTACGTTGCTTCCATCCATTCGAGAGCTTGCTCAAACCGTAAAGTGCAGTGTCATCACCGTAAAACGTGTATACAGCGATCTTGAAGGAGAAGGTCTGCTACGTACAAGGCAAGGTACGGGTACTTATGTAGCCCGTGTTGATAAGCAAGAGCGGGATCGACATCGACTTTCCACCGTTATTGAAGCGTTGGAGCAAGCTGTTACATCAGGCAAGCGGATGCAATGTTCGGAGGATGAGCTTAAGCAACTGTTTATGGAAGTGCTAAAGAAGCAATACGATCAAGGAGGTAATACGTGATGCATGATAGTGATGTAGCGATACAGTTCAAAGATATTGGACTGAAGAAGTCAAACTTTAAGCTAGGTCCTATAACACTAGATATTCCAAGCGGATTCATTACTGCAATTGTCGGACCTAACGGTAGCGGAAAGAGCACCTTGTTCCGAATGGCACTTGATCTAACAAAACCTGATCAAGGATCAGTTACTTTGCTAGGACACAAAGTTGGTCATGGCGACGATGAAGAAATGAAAGGTAAAATAGGTTTTTTAGCTGAAGAACCATACCCTCATGAAGACAGTATGAAAGCATATGACAAAGCAAACTTTAATAGTTTTTGGTATAACAATTGGGATGTTAATCGCTATCAAGAACTTCTACACATCCTGCAAATTAATGATAATAGCACATTAGGCAAAATGTCTAAAGGAATGAGACGAAAGTTTGAGCTTACTTTATCGTTATCACATGGGCCAGATCTATTATTGTTAGATGAGCCATCATCGGGTCTTGATCCGCTAGCTTGGAAGTCAATGATTGAAATTCTTCATCGATATATGGAAAAAGGCAATCGAACTATTTTAATGACGACCCACATCATAGATGAAGTAAAACGCCTAGCAGATTATATCGTGTTTATGGCTCAAGGCCGGGTGTTAGGTGTTTATGAGAAAGATGAATTATTTAGTAGCTGGTTTACCATTTATATACATGGCGAGGGACTGACTGCTGCGGCTGCAGCGAAGATGCCAGGACAATGTATCGTTAAACATGCGGGAGAAACAACTTACGCAGTAATCACTAACAAAGCGTTGGAAGCTGAACAATGGTGCCAGTTTGAAGGGCATCATATTGTAAGCAGGCAGGCGCTAGAGCTAGACGAAATTATGGAAACGTTACTTCAGCAAGATGGACTTGGAGCAAAAGTACATGAAGCGAGGGGAAAAAGCAAATGAAACCACTAGTAGTCGACAAGGTAATGAAACAGTACGGAGAAAAAACAGCAGTAAACAACATTAATTTTGAAGTTAGCGAAGGTGAAATTTACGGATTGCTTGGGGCAAACGGCGCTGGCAAAACAACAACAATGCGTATGGTACTTGGACTTATTTACCCGGATGGTGGAAAAATATTATACAACGGTAAGCCATATAGTAACGATATTCTTAGTAAACTGGGCTACTTACCGGAAGAAAGAGGTATGTATCCAAAGGTCAGTGTAAGCGACCAAATTCTTTATCTATCTCAGCTTCGCGGTATGTCCAAAAAGGATGCCGATAAAAATTTAAAATATTGGCTCGAAAGATTCGAAGTTCCTGAATACTACAATAAGAAAGTAGAAGAGCTTTCCAAAGGGAATCAACAAAAAATTCAGTTTATCGCAGCAGTTAACCATAAACCAAGCATCGTTATTCTTGATGAAGCATTCAGCGGCCTTGACCCTGTCAATGTAGAATTGCTTAAATCGACAGTGAAAGAACTACGTGACTCTGGTACGAGCATACTGTTTTCAACTCACCGTATGGAGCATGTAGAAGAATTGTGCCGCAATATTACAATTTTACATCGTTCAAACACAGTGTTAAAAGGTAGCCTAAAAGAGATCAAAGGCCAGTTTCCAAAAGAGAAAGTTTTACTAAATACAGACAAAGAAATTAGCGGTTTAGACAAAATAGTTGGTGTTAATAGTGTGACTCGTCTTGAACATGGATATGAAATCGGTATTCAGAAGGAAGAAGTAGGAGACGACATTTTACGATTAGCCATATCACAATCTAGAGTTAGCAAATTTGAGATTAAAGAACCAACTTTAAACGAAATCTTTATAAAAATGGTGGGTGATAAGCATGAATAGTATATGGACAGTAGTAGGGTTTACGATCAAAAACAAAATTAAAGGGAAAGCATTTCTTATTACAACATTGATTCTTGCTATCATACTTTGTATTGGAGCTAACCTTCCTTATCTTCTTACTCAACTTGATAAAGGCGAAAAGATTACAAATGTTGGTTATATTAAGGCTGTCGGAGGAGATCAGGCAGCAGGTACTATTACGGGGGACAGCTTAAAAGCTTATTATGAAAATCAAGAGAAAGCATCGATTAAGATGGTTCCGTTCCAAGATAAAGGTGATATAGCTGCTAATGAAAAGCAGCTTCAAGAAGCGATTGAATCAAAAGATATTAAAGGATTTCTAGATTTTGAAGTCGTCAGCGGAAGTATGCTTCCAAAAATGACTTATAAGTCAAAAAGTGTTATGGAATTTTCGATAGCAGCCAGTCTTCAAGGTGCTCTTCAGAAAATTCTTCAAGACGATATACTTAAAAATGTAGGCTTAACAGCAGAGCAACAAAACTTGCTCAATACACCAATTAAGATCGAAACGGCACAAATCTCAACTGGAAATAGCGGAGGAACAGCAACTGGAAAGTCACCAGAGGAGCAAGCTGTCAACATGGGGCTTATTTACGTCATACTATTCTTCCTCTTCTTCGCTATAATGATCTCTGGTCAATTAATAGCTACTGAAATTACAGCAGAGAAAAGTTCACGTGTAATGGAAATATTGATTACAAGCGTTTCACCACTAAAGAGCATGTTCGGTAAAATCTTTGGAATGTTCGTAGTCGTTGTGTGTCAGGTTTCCGTATATGCCATTATTATCTTCATAAATGCTTCTCTACCTCATAACAGAGAAACGTTAAATAGCCTTGATATTGATTTATCTTTGATCGATCCATTGGTGCTCATATACGCTATTTTATTCTTCTTAACAGGTTTCTTTTTATTCGCAACGTTGTACGCTGCAGTTGGTTCTATCGTAAGCCGGACAGAGGATCTTGGCCAAGCGACAATGCCAATGATGATCATCTCGCTTGCAGGATTCTATATCGCAGTCTTTTCTCTTTCGAATCCAGACAGTATGTTAGTAAAAATATCGTCATTTATACCACTGTTCTCACCATTCGTGATGATGCTTCGTGTAGGTTTGACAGATGTTGCATTATGGGAAATACTTCTTTCCTTCGGTTTGTTGCTTTTAGCGATCTATTTCTCGGTTTACGTATCGGCAAAAATCTACCGCACTGGTGTACTTATGTACGGTAAACGCCCGAGCTGGAAAGAAATTCGTAAGGCTATGAAGGCTTATAAGATTTAATCGATCATTTAGCTAACTTAATCTGTTTGTGACACGTAGAAAACCTTGATGACCAACAACATTGGTTATCAAGGTTTTTGCTTTTTACAATATTCATTGTGACCAGATTCCGTGATGCAGTTCGCTTATTTTACCTAGGAAAGTGAACACGTGCACTTGTAATTTTTTTTGTTTCTGCAACAAAAAGTAAAAATATACAGTTATATAAGAGTACAGATTTAATTACATATAAAAGAATATGAAAGGAATACTATATGAAAAAAATGATTGCTTTGATTGTGACTCTATTATTTATTGTTGGATGTGAAAACGCCCAAAAGAACGATGTGGTGGAATGGACTATTAGTCCATTATTTGAGTCAGGCTCATATTCAATGATTGGGGAAGAAGGAAAAGTTGGTTTTATTTATGATGATAGTGAGGTATTGAGGTTTTATCCTGAAAAAATCCAAAAATACATGTGGCATTTTTGGGGGGATAGTAAAGAACTTGAAGGCTCATTAAAAATTACAGCAACTAGTAAAGATAGCGGTGAGGTCATAATAGTTCATGAAGGAGCAGTTTCAAATCCCCTTAATGGAGCAGATGGGCATACTCCATCAAATCTTTCTTTACCAACAAGCGGGCTATGGAGATTTGATATTCAAATTGCAGGTAAACATTTTGGTTCCATAGTTGTGAAAGCTCATGAAGCAACTAATTAATTGTAGCCATTAGAGTTGATTTACGAAAATAGCCCACTCTCCAACGTACAAGTGGGGGAGTGGGCTATTTTATATCGACTATTCTATTGTCTACGTTCTTATTGGATTACAACCTTCTCTCCAACCTTTAACCCTTTCACAACCTCTGTTTTGTCCGGAGTTTCTTGTCCAATTTCGATATCTTTCCGTTCGTATACGCCGTTGCCTTTGTCTAGCATTACATAATGTTTGTCTGACTCACGCAAGATTGCAATCGTAGGTACAACAACAACATCTTCTTTACGACTAATTTCAATTTCGCCTTTTAGACTAAGTCCGGCAATTAAGTATTCGCTTGGTTCTAAACTAATAACAACTTCAAATTGAGCTGCTTGATTAGCAGTGGATTGCTCTGTACTGGCTTTAGCAAATTTAGAAACGCTAAGCACTTTGCCTTTAAGCGGGACTTCCTTCATCGCATTCATCTGTACAGCTACAGACATTCCTTCCTGTATACGGAACACATCACTTTCACCCACAAATACAACCAAATGAAGGGTACTCAGATCGACAACTTTACCAATGTACTCACGATCAGCTACAATTTGTGGAACTTTACTCGCAACGTCGAACAGAAATATACCTGACATTGGTGCTGTATAACGTGCTTCATTCAATTTTTTGCGTTTACGATCGAGTTCTTTTTGTTGAAGGGCAATCGTTTCAGTATTTAATTGCGCTTGCAGCTTATCAACTTCACGTTTTGCGAATGCTTGCTTCCGCTGCTCTACTGAGGCTTCAGTTGTTAATTCATCGCCGCTTGTATCGTTAATAAGTTTCTTAAGTTTATCTTCTAGAGCAACCTTTTTTATTGCTGCTTCTTCTTGAGTGATTTGATCTTGAAGCAATGATTTATCAAGCTCGAACAATGGCTGTCCTTTTTCAATTTGCTGACCATTTTTGACATGCCATTTCGCAACTTCTGCTCCATAAGGTGCATAGACGAGCTGTTCATGCTCATAAATTGATTTTCCTTTTACTTCAACAGAGCTAACAATTGTCTCTTTTGTTACATCAAACGTAAGTGAAGCTTCAGTCATAGTTGGTGCAGGTTGATTAGATGGATTAGCCATGTTGTACAAGAGAAAGCTAACTCCTGCTAATACGACCAATATTACGATCCATTTTATTTTTTTCTTCATAATGCAATCGGCTCCTTTAAGTTGTTAATCTCTGCGAATGGCAGTTAGTGCATCAGTGCGTGATGCGTTAATTGCGGGATAGATACCTGAGAGAATACCTGTCATAATAGCGAATATCATTCCAATCGGTATGACGCTCAGGGGTATATAGATATTAAGAGCACCCGTTTCTCCGCCTGACATGGCAATAATCAAAATATTTATTCCCCATACGACCCAGTGGGAGAATAAAACTCCAAGTAGCCCTCCAAGCAAGCCTAGTAATGCAGCTTCAATAATAAACATGTTCCGAATTTGTGCGAGATTCGCACCCAAAACTTTCATAATACCAATTTGTCTTCGACGTTGATACGTAGACATGGTCATTGCAACTACAATAGAGATAGATGCAATGATTAGTATGAAGATTCCTCCACCAAGTGCAACAGCTTTAATCATTTTGAACTGAGAGGCAATTCGCTCTTTTTGATGAAGGTTGGTGCTCGTTGTTAATGTTAATTTTTTGATTTTATCCTCCACAACCTTGACGTCTTTTTGATCTTTAACCTTCACAGTTAAGGATTGATAGAGCATACTGTTTCCGCCATTTTGAAGTAGAGGACTGTTCCGCAGTTGTAATATTTGTTCAGCCGTTTCCAGCGAAATATATGCTCGTTTGTCAAAAGCGATACTATGTGCATCATTAGATTTTGGTTTTTTTAGTACGCCTGAGACAAGGTAAGGAGCACTCGTTTGCAATTGACTTCGGTCATCATGCATACGAAATTGAATTTGTCTTTGATAAAGTGAGACGGGAACCTTGTTTAAGTTTTGATATTGATCCATCAACTCGTTATTGTAAGGATCTTTCTCCAACTGATCATACAAATTTTGTCGTGTTTTCTCATCCACAAGCCCAAGTGTTGCCCCGTAGCTTAGTATGACATTTCCTACAGTATTTGATGACGATCCTTGTCCTAGTGATTCTCCTAGACTCTCAAGCTGCTCTAGGTCAGTTGCGAAAAGTTGCAAATGAGCAGTCTTTCCATCCGTAGTCATATACTCTATGTACTCCATACCTAGCATGGGTACAACAGCTTCTACTTCAGGGAAGCTTGCGATAGCCTGCATCTTCTGCTCGGATAGTTTAC
The DNA here is from genome assembly GCF_022180385.2 of Paenibacillus sp. L3-i20. Classification (GTDB taxonomy): domain Bacteria; phylum Bacillota; class Bacilli; order Paenibacillales; family Paenibacillaceae; genus Pristimantibacillus. The sequence continues at coordinate 537,611 of NZ_BQME02000001.1, read as the reverse complement.
CTCTTTCTAGCGTAGCTGTATCTATGTTAGAGCTTGCTTCTTTTACCCCTTCATTTGCACTGACCGTAATTTCATCCATCTTAAAAAAAGTATTCATCTCTTCTTCAATATAACTTTGTGCAGATTCCCCCATGCTCATTGCAACGATAATGGCGGCACAGCCAATAGAAATACCGATCGCGCATAGGCTGGTTACCACTTTCCTACGTCGTACCTGATCCCAAGATAGTCTTGTCAGATCTCCAATTCTCATCGTGCAACACCTTCTTCTGTGAGCATCTCATTTGTTGAAAGAGTGTCTGGCATCTCTTGTACTAAATAGCCGTCCTTGAGTGTAATAATTCGTTTTGTATGTACTGCAACTTCGCGTTCGTGGGTAACGATCATAAAAGTGGTGTCAAGCTCACGATTTAGTCGTTTCAGAATGGCTATAATTTCTTCTTCTGTTTTGGTGTCGAGGTTTCCCGTCGGCTCATCAGCGAAAATAATAGAAGGCTGAGTGATGAGAGAGCGGGCAATACTGACACGTTGCTGCTGTCCCCCTGAAAGTTGTGATGGGAACATAGCCCCTTTATCCGGAATACCTACTTGTTCAAGCAGTGACATTGCCCGTTTCTTTCGCTCGGAGGGTGCGACGGATTGGAATACGAGCGGCAACTCTATATTTTCACGGACAGTCAAATTAGAAATAAGTTCGTATGCTTGAAAGATAAAGCCAATATGTTTGCGCCGAAATTCTGCTAGCTCATTTTCGCTCATTTTTACAATATTGTGTTCAGCAATCAAAATATTGCCTTCGGTTGGCTTCATTAAGCCAGCCATTAAGTTGAGAAGTGTCGACTTGCCTGAACCGGAGCTGCCAAGCAGTGCGACCATATCGCCCTTTTCTACTGTGAAATCAATATGATTCAGCACGGGTGTTATTTCGGGGCCATTCGAGAATGAATGTGATAATTTGGATACTTGTAGCATGGATGGATGCTCTCCTCTCTATCAATTTTTATAATTCTATCTTACTGGTAAAGTTCAGTTTATATAAAGTTAATACATGGAAAATGATACAGGAACATCGTAAACTAAGAAAGTCGAAACAAACACAGGAAGAAATGAGAAGCAGACAATTTGCTTGTATAGCTCTGACCTTTCCTTAGATTTCGTTAATCAGACATAAAGGGGGTGTTACGGAATATGAAAAAAAACTACAGACAAAAGAGTAATAGACGCTTTGATCTTATACGTAAAATTTTTGCAAAAGATTCGTCGTCACTTAGTGTGGAAAATTATACTATGACAGGCTCGATCAATAATCGAGGTACTAACGTGCTTGATAAGGATGTAATAGCATTCTACTACTTCCTCAGTGTCTAATCTTCGCACTCCTCTAGTAATTGACGCCAATAAGCTCACTGACCCCTGCATTGCACAACGTTTCTTCCGAAAATTAGTGTTATAAGCTTCAATGAGCTTTATTCCTAGTCGTATCGACTGCAAAAAAGGACTTGTTTCTTTTATTTTCATTACTGGAAGATGTATTCTAGTTTAAATGCTTATAATAGAAACAAGTCCAATATCGTTATTTCCTCAACATTACCTCACTGAACCTGATATTCAATTTTCATTCCAATTGCTCTTCTGAAATATAGAAGGTTATTAGTCCATTATGGAAGTGGACAATGGTTGTACACTCGAAGATAGGATAGGGAAATTTTTTTGTACCATCAAATATGTTATGAATAATAACCTTGATTTGGCATATACCTATCAAGGTTTTTTTGTGAACAGGGAGCTATCATTGTAAATAAATTCTAAAAACAATATTGACAATACATACATATCCGATAAGAATAGAAGCTGTATGGTTAAATGGAAAAACAGTGTTAATATATGTAAAACAAGCCTCTTACATAATGAATGAAACGGGGTCAGGCACTATGATAGTTATTGATAAAGTAAGCAAACAATTTAAACAGCGTGACGGGAACAGCTTTCAAGCTTTAAATGAGATTAATTTCAGCATTAAAGAAGGAGAGTTCGTCTCTCTACTTGGTCCATCTGGCTGTGGTAAATCAACCGTCTTGAATTTAATAGCAGGGTTTGACTCAGGCTATAGCGGTTCTATTTTAGTTAATGGTAAAGCTATTAAAGATCCTGCGCCTGATCGAGTAGTCGTTTTCCAGGAGCATGGTTTATTTCCATGGTTGACGGTGCTAGAGAATGTAGCATTTGGCCTGAAGCAGAAGGGGATTCCAAAGAAAGAACGGATGGAACTTGCGATGGAGCAAATTCGTGCTGTTCACTTAAGTAAATTTGCTGACCGTTACCCTAATGAGTTGTCAGGTGGTATGAAGCAGAGAGCAGCAATCGCACGTGCTTTAATTATGGACCCGCAGATTCTTCTAATGGATGAACCATTCGCAGCATTGGACGAGCAAACGAGACTTGTCCTTCATCAAGAGCTTGAAGATATTTGGATGCGCACAGGTAAGACGATTTTATTTATCACTCATAATATTAGAGAAGCTGTCATGTTATCTGACCGAGTTCTTGTTATGTCTACACGTCCTGGGACGATTAAGAAGGAATTTGCTGTACAAGCTGCAAGGCCAAGGGACAGCGCAGATCCGTTGCTTCATCATGTAGAAACTTCCATTATGGAATGTCTAGCAGACGAATTGGAAAAAGTAATTAAGGAGGAAATGGACGATGACAGCTACAGTCTTAAGAAGAACACTTTTTCTGATCGGGATTTTGGTGGCATGGGAGGCGGCATATAGAATTATTGGCTGGGAAGCATGGAAGTTTCCGTCCCTGTTTCAAACGGTCGAATCTTTCTATAATGGCTTTGCCCATGGACAACTGCTAGAAGCTATTTTAAATTCTTTGAGAAGACTGCTTATCGCGTTCACCATTTCTATGGTTTTAGGAACTTTACTAGGCCTTATGTTCGCAAAATCCAAATTAATTGATGATACACTCGGCTTTGTAGTCGTTGCATTGCAAACAGTACCGAGTATAGCTTGGCTCCCATTCGCTATTATATGGTTTGGTTTTAATGACACATCCGTCATTTTCATCACTGCACTAGGTGCAACCTGGACGATGTCTATTGCAACACGAACCGGAATTAAAAATATTCCTCCTATTTATATTCGCGCAGCGCAAACCCTTGGAACGGGTAATGGATGGCGAATGTTTACACAAATACTTATTCCAGGTGCATTTCCTCATCTTATGACGGGAATTCGTGTTGCTTGGGCATTTGCTTGGCGTGCTCTGGTTGCGGGAGAATTGATAGCAAGTGGAGCGGGGCTTGGTCAATTGTTACAAGATGGTAGAGGGCTTGGAGATACGGCATTAATGTTGAATGTGGTCATTATTATAGCTGTGCTTGGTACGATCTCTGACCACTTCTGTTTCAAAAAGCTGGAGGACAAACTTCTCGTTCGTTATGGACTTGAAAGCGCAAATAAATAAAAGATTGACATTTTTTATTAATCCGATAGAATTAGTTGGAGAATGAAAGAAGGTAGTTTTTCAATAAAGAAGGGTAGGAAATAGAGATGAAAAAATATGTGGGTCTTATGCTAACTTTAGTTTTTGTATTGTTACTGACAGCATGTGGAGGCAACAACGCTGGTTCCTCATCTACTAAAGAAAACGTAACCGTTAAATTGGGTATATTCAAAAACGTAACACATGCTGCTGGCTATATTGCTTTGGAGAAGGAGTTTCTTCAAAAGCAGCTTGGTGAAAATGTGAAAATAGAAGTCCAGGCTTTCGATAATGGCTCAGATTTCTCAACAGCTATTGCAACAGGACAGATCGATCTTGGTTATGTAGGTCCTGGACCTTCCACTAATCAATATTTGAAAAGCAGTAATTTCAGAGTGATCTCGGGCGCTGATAACGGCGGAGCAGTTCTAGTCGCAGGCAAAGACTCTGGTGTTGCTACAGTGAAAGATTTGGTTGGTAAGACAATTGCTATTCCGACAAAAGGAAGTACAAATGAAATTTCTTTGCGACTACTTCTTGAGCAAGAAGGCGTGAAAGTAACGACAGATAACACAGGTGCTCAAATCGTAGCGCGCGCTCCGTCGGATACTCTTGTAGCTCTTCGCCAAAATGAGGTTCACGCTACTCTTATTCCAGAGCCATGGGGAACTCAAATTGAGCAAGAAGGAATCGGTAAAGTCATCGTACCTTGGGATCAAATTCCACCAAACAATGGGGATTATCCTCTAGTGATTTTGGTAGCTAGCGACAAATTTATTAAAGAACATAGAGATTTAGCTAAAGGGGCAGTTAAGGCGAACCTTGAAGCAATTGAGTTCATTGGAGCAAATCCAGATGAAGCATACGAGTTGATCAACAAACGCCTTAGTGAGCTAAGTGGTAAAGGACTTGATATTGCACTAATCAAAGCCGCACTTTCCCATATGAGATTAACTTCCGATGTGAACCAAGGGGCGCTTGAAGAAATGGCTAAAGTATCTATCGCAGCCGGCTACATTAAAGATGTTACCGAAGAGTCACTGGATCTAAGTAAATTCCTTGATCTGTCCCTGCTAGAAGAAGTGAAAAGCGGCAAATAACAAGTAATACCGCATACAATCCCCTCAAGCATAGTAGTGAAAGATGAGTTCATGATCGTATGAACGCTACACTGCTAGGATGAGGGGGTTTTTATGTTGATCTTTCTCTATATGAAGTGGATTATTTTAGTTGATTTCATCGAGAGGCAATGTATAAGATAGAGACATACTATACAGTGCAGATTGCACAGGGATAAAGAGGAGCGTTCCAATGACCATTAACTTTGACGAACTTATTGACCGCAGAAATACTCGATCCTACAAATGGGACCAGTCCGAGGTATTGTTCGGAAGCTCAGATATTCTTCCTCTATGGGTCGCTGACATGGATTTTCCTAGTCCACCTGCAGTACAAGAAGTATTAAAAAAACGTGCAGATTTAAGTGCGTATGGGTATGCGATCCGTAATGAGAGCTATTTTGATGCGATAAAGAACTGGTACTCACGCCGTCATAATTGGACGATAGAAAAGAGTTGGATAACGGACTCGCCAAGTGTTGTCACTTCTTTAAGTCTTGCAGTCGAAATGTTTACAAAGCCGGGCGAACAGGTTGTCCTTCAATCACCGGTGTATTATCCTTTCTATGATGTAATTGAAAGTAATGATAGAGTCGTAGCCAAAAACGCATTAGTTATCCGAAATGGCCGTTTCGAGATGGATCTTGATCACTTGGAGTCGCTATTCAAAGACGGAGCAAAGCTTCTGCTCCTATGTAGCCCACACAATCCAGGCGGACGAGTATGGGAACGTGAGGAACTGCGTGAGCTGGGCGAGCTATGCTTGCGTTACGGAGTTATCGTCGTATCCGATGAAATTCATTGTGATTTAACTTTCCCAGGCCATGTACACACGCCTTTTGCATCCTTGTCTCCAGAGATTTCTGACATTACAATAACGGCATTAGCGGCAACAAAAACGTTTAACTTACCAGGTCTTTTTACTTCATTTATGATCACTTCGAACCATAAAATTAGGGCGAAGATGGAGAAGAGACTGAGAACACTCAGCTTGCATATGGCACATCATTTTGCACAAGATGCGGTAGAAGCTGCCTTTAATGAAGGGGAAGAATGGCTTGAGGCGATGCTTGAATATGTCCATGGCAATTTAAATTATGCAATTGGATACTTCAAGGAGCATTTGACGCAAGTAGAGCCGCTCAAGCCAGATGGAACTTATTTGCTATGGATAGACTGTCGAGCGCTCGGATTGGATAAGAAGGGTATACAAGAGCTTATGTTCAAAAAAGCGAAGGTAGCATTTAGTGAAGGCTCTGTGTTCGGATCAGAAGGTGAAGGATGGCTTCGTATTAACTTAGCATGTCCGAGATTCATATTAGAACAGGCGCTTAAACAATTTGTTGAAGCAGTGAAGCAGCGTTAATCTAAATTAATTAACATGTATAATATATAAATGAAATGCCTAGCCATCGCATACGACGAAGGTTAGGCATTTTTTATATAAGTATAGAAACTCAAGCAACTTTATAAGAATAAGACGTAACAGCACAATTTCGCCCACAAGGCTGCAATTATTAGCTCTTATCATTATTTTACTGTGGGTTATTTTGTTCAAGCTCCAGCAGTGTAGATTTCATTTCTAAACCGCCGCGATATCCAGTTAAAAAACCTGATTTCCCGATTACCCGATGACATGGAACGATAATTAGAATGGGGTTTGCGCCAATGGCTGCTCCGACTGCGCGAACGGCAGCGGGTCTACCAATTACATTTGCAATTTCAGAATAGGAAGAAGTAGTGCCGTAAGGAATCATTCGAAGGGCATTCCAGACTTCTAATTGAAAAGCTGTTCCTCTAAGATCGGAAGGGGCAGTGAATTCGTTGCGTCCGCCTTCTAAATAGTGCGCAAGCTCAGTAAAGTATGGTTTCAGTTTCTCATCGTCACGAACGGGATCAATCCCAGGAAATCGTGTATTAGCCCATTTTGCGAGTTCATCGAACGATTCATAATTGGAGCCGATAAAACATAATCCCGAAGAAGTAGCTGCGATATACATCGACCAGCCTCCTTGTTCAAACTGGGACCAGTATAGGGAAGATTGTTGTTCGATCATTATTTGACCTCCTTAGTGTGTAGTTGCCTGTAATGTGCGGGAGTGTACCCAGTCAGTCGTTTAAACAATGTTATAAAATAAGGCGTATTCGCTAGGCCAACAGCTTCACCAATTTCGCTTACAGTTGAATTAGTTTCTATTAGCTTAGCTTTTGCACGATCGATTCGAAGTTGATGGATGTAAGCTGCTGGAGTTATTCCATTCACTCGCTTAAACGTTCTGTGGAGATGATAAGGGCTGCCATGGGCGATGTCTGCCAGCTTTGCTAACGTAATCTCTTCTGTAAAGTGATGATGGATATAATTTGTTATTTGTGTTATCCACTCTTCATTTGGAAGTGTTTGACCAGTTGGTTTACATCGTTTACATGGACGGTAGTCTGCTGCTTGTGCGGCCTTAGCATCAGGAAAAATATCGACATTTGCTCGATTAGGAGGTTTAGATTTACATGAAGGACGGCAGAAAATACCGGTCGTTTTTACAGCATAAAAAAACATGCCATCGCTAGAGATATCATTTGTATAAATGGCTTGCCATCTAAGTTCTGTCAATTCTAGCATACTCGCAACCTCCATTTCATCTATCATCGTCTCGCCAACAATATGAATAGTATAACCTTCTATAGTACTCTTTGTACGTATCCACGAATAGAAAAGCAAGATAACGAAATGAACAAAAGAAAGACTCGCCTAGGAAATACTATTTCCTAGGCGAGCCGATAAGTGAAATACTAATGACCTGAAGCTTCGTTATCGTTGGATAATTTTAATACTTCAAATGCTTTGAATAGAAGGCTTACTAAAATTGCAACAATAGTTGCAAGCGACATGCCGCTGAAGGATACATCGCCAATTGTAAGTTTTACACCGCTAAGGCCAATAACAAGAACGATAGTAGTTAAGAAGAGGTTAGTAGGCTTGCTATAGTTTACTTTTGCTTCGACCAGCATACGGAATCCGGAAGCTGCAATAACACCGAACAATAGCAGTGATACACCACCCATAACAGGTTCTGGAATGCCTGAGATAATTGCCGAAAATTTGCCTGAGAAGGACAATAGAATAGCGATTACGGCTGCGCCGCCGATAACAAAAGTGGAATAGACTCGTGTTATAGCAAGAACGCCAATATTTTCACCATAAGTAGTATTAGGTGTGGAACCAACAAATCCAGATAGAAGTGTAGAGATACCGTTACCTAACATAGAACGATGAAGTCCTGGGTCTTTGGACAAATCTTTGCCCACGATGTTTCCAGTGACGATCAAATGTCCGATATGCTCTACGATGACGACAAGTGCTGCAGGGGCAATTGCGATAATAGCTGCCCAGTGAAACTCGGGAAACGTTACTGTAGGCATTTGAATAAAGCTTACAGCATCTAGTTTGCTAAAGTCTGTCATACCCATAAAATAAGCTAGCGTATAGCCAAACAAAATACCGAACAAAATCGGAATAATACGCATAAAGCCACGGAACAGTACTGAACCAAGTACAGTTACTGCAAGAGTAGACACTGACAGGATAACCACTTCAGAGTTCATTACCCAAGTTTTCGGGTCATCTTGACCGCTTGGAATCCAACCTGCCATACCTGCTGCCACAGGCATAAGTTCAAGTCCGATGATAGCGACAATGGCTCCCATTGCTGCTGGAGGAAAGACGACATTTATCCAGCGTGTACCAGCTACTTGGATAATGAAACCCATAATAGTGAAAATAACACCTGCTGCGATAAAACCGCCAAGTGCAGCTGCATAACCGCCGCCAGATGCTTCACTTGCGATGACAGCACCTGCAGGACCAAGAAATGCGAAACTTGAGCCTAGATAGGCGGGAATCTTCCCTTTAGTAACAAGAATGTAGAGTAAAGTGCCGATACCGTTCATTAGCAAGCAAATAGCAGGATCTACTTTAAATATGTTTGGGACAAGTACAGTAGAGCCGAACATAGCGAATAAATGCTGTAAGCTGAGCAGAAAACTCTGGATGGCAGGCGGTTTTTCATGAATGCCGATTGTGGTGTTCATTCGTATTTTCTCCTCGATCTATATTAGGACTTGTAAATCGCCCTAGTAGATTCTAACTAGATCGGGATACTTTGGCAAGTGATTTATTTCATAATTACTAAGAAAATCAGCGGTTTTTCATTCAACTCGTTTACCCATATAAAGCGATGCCTACTAGTCCAGAAATGACGATAACCGAAAAGGGGTGTTTGCGTAAGAAAACTAGTGCGACCAATGAACCAGCAAAGATAACAATTTGACTCCAAGTGAACCACGAAAATGTTATGGTAGTGTTTAAACCTGAATTTTGTGCGAAAACGATCGCGGCATATGCAATCATACCTGCAATAGTAGGTCTAAGACCTAAGAAAGACGATTTGACGAGTTCGTTCTCTCGGAAACGAGAGAAGAACTTTCCTACAAGCACGATAATCGCTAATGAAGGAAGTATCATTGCGAATGATGCAGTTATGGCACCGAGTGGACCAGCTGTTTGAAAGCCAATTGCCACTGCAATGTTGGTTGCAATTGGACCCGGAGACATGCCAGCAACCGCAACAATATCTGAGAGTTGTTCAGCATTCATCCAATGATGCCGATGAAGTGCCTCTTCTTGTATTACTGGAATCATGGCGTAGCCGCCACCGAATGAGACAAGTCCAACCATTAAAAATGTTAAAAATAAATCGATGAGCATATCCATTCCCCATTATGATGAAATTAGATCATGTAGTCGTAAATGGTTTCTTCTTTGACTATCTTTGTTTTTTTGCCGAATAATGAGCGAACTTTCACGACTATGACACCCGAAACGGCTCCTAATGCGATTAGCCAAAGTGGATGTAAGTGCCCATTTCCAAGTAAGAGCAATCCTACTGTAATTGCTGCAATTGAACCTGTAGTGAAATCAACGATAGCGGTTTTTCCTATTTTGATGGCGGCATATACGATTAATGCTACAACTGTAGCTCGGATGGATAAGAAAGCAGCTTCAATTTTTGGGTTGTCCTTAATTTGCATATATACGATTGAAAGTCCGATCATTAAGAAAAACGAAGGTAGGAATATGCCGAGCAATGCCATAATCGCACCGCTAAATCCAGCAATTCTGTATCCGATGAACGTGGCAGCATTAATGGCGACTGCTCCAGGGATGGAACCTGATACCGTAATGCTATCGGCAACATCTTCTGTTTTGAGCCATTTACGCTTGACGACGATTTCACGTTCAATGACGGGAATTAGCGCATAGCCGCCACCGAATGAGAGAGGTCCCATTTTGAGGAAGGTCCAAAAAATTGCCCAAAGCAGTTTCCACTTCGCATTCATTATAATCCCTCCTTCTGTTCTTTCTTATTATACCACCTTAATTTCATTTTGGTATTAAGTTATATTGAAATGGACGATAAGATCTATTTATTAGTAATTGTTAGTTAGACTTGTTTTCATTAACGTAGTCTATCGGGTTTAATAGTCGTTTTTCCACGCTTTTAATAGTAGGAAAGGTAGCCGCTGGAAACGAAATAGGTTATACTATTGCTGTAATATTTCCAATGTGAATACTCGGATAAATGGGGAATACATATGAATATTCAACGGTCGATCGGCATGCCGTCGCCTAAACAATTAATCTATTATCATATTGCTGAGCAGGGAATTATCTCTAAAGCTGAATTACTTACCCGATATGAAATGACGAGTAGTACGCTCACTCGTTTGCTCGATGAGATGGTGTCAGAACGACTCATTCTTGCAACGGGTTTTGGGCCATCCAGTGGAGGCAGGAGACCAATCTTGTACGAAACCAATCCTGGTTACGGATATTTTTTTGGTTTAGAAATATCTAGGTTTTATTCTACTCTTGGTTTCTTCGATGTACGGATGAATCCAATGTCGTTCACACGATGGCGAATGGATGAAGACATGACACCAGAGCGGGTAGTTGATCATGTTGCTTCTAATATGAAAGCAATTTTACGAGATCACCGAATTGAGCGGAGCCAAGTTATCGGAGTTGGTGTCGGTGCAGTTGGACCGATTGATCGGGAGCACGGAATAATTGTAAAGCCGCTTTATTTCCCATCTCAAGGTTGGGTTAATGTGCCAATCTGTCGATTGCTAGAGGAGAGGACCGGATTTCAAGCACTTCTGGAGAATGGCGCCAATGCTGCTCTTATGGGAGAACAATGGGCGATGCGTGAACATAATCCGATGCACATGATGTATGTCCATGCAGGTGTAGGGCTTCGGTCGGCTATTATTTCTTCTGGACAAATTGTTCATGGGTCGATGGATATGGAAGGTGCAATCGGCCAGATGATAATTCAAACAGATGGACCAAGACTTAACGAAGGAGGGAACTTCGGTGCATTAGAGGCTCTCGTATCCGTGCAAGCGCTCGAGAAACAGGCTCAAGCTCAGGCGAAGATGGGAAGAAGCGGTTGGACATTAGATAACAATTTCCCTCCAGATCGAATTCGTTATGAATTTCTTCTCCAGAAGTTAAGGGCAAATAATGAACATGTCGAAGAACTATTTCAAAAATCTGCATCGTATCTTGGAATTGGGCTAGCTAATATGATCAACATGTTGCATCCAGAAATCGTCATTCTGGGAGGAGCACTAATTAATTCGTATGACCGTTTCTATGAAACTGCTATTGATATCGCTCGCAAAAATATTTATTACTTCCCTGAATATCAGCCATTGTTTTCAAAAGGGGAACTGCGCGAAGACGCAGTAGCGACGGGAGCGGCATTAGCGGTGTGGCGGGAGATGAAAATTCCATAATAGTTCACTCTATGAAATAACAAATAGGAAGACAACTAGCTAAGGGTAATCCTCTGCCCGTTGTCTTCCTATTCAGGTTGTTATTTTAATTCCACCTATGGAACAGGTACGGTATTGGGTAAAATGGCTGATATTCATAAAATGACTCTATCTCAATCGGTCGATGAGGGTAGTTGTACATTCCGCCATGCCTCCCCCGTTGCTGCTGATACACACCAGGCATAATTTGTCCTTGCTGAGACTGTCCATAGTTGCTATGCCCTTGACCGAATTGTCCTTGGTTCAACTGACTCTGATTTATGTGACCTTGATTCATTTGACCTTGATTAATTTGAGCTTGGTTCACTTGGTTCTGATTCACCTGACTCTGATTCATCTGCCCTTGCTGTACATAAGAATTACTCTGCCCTGAAAGATTCGATTTTTTGCAGTCTGCGGGAGGGCCGATTAACACACTGGAAGTAATCGGTGCGAATGTATCCGCCACTTTTGCTTCATTAAGACAATAGGAGTGTGCGAATACATTCGCTGGCGTTAGGCGCAGTATGTCCGATCCTAATATGACTTCAGGGATAGGTGCGTCAAAGATCGCAAGCAAATGTGTATTATTTTCTGTAGCAATTTCGTAATGCCACCAGCCCTGTGGAACATTCGTGACTTGACCCGGAGTAATCGGAAAGTTAAGGATTTTGTTTGTGAAGGGATTAAGCAGCGATACAACAGCAGCACCCGATATACAATAAACAAGCTCTGAAGCATTCTGATGATAATGAGGCTCGATGACATTTCCTTCACTCAAAAATATATCCAGAAGGGATGTATCAGTTAATGTGTTGAGCTGCTTATTAGATAAGACGTTAATATAGTTAGCATTGTTTTTCTTATAAAATAGACTATCCGAAACATCGTAAGTGAACTGCACGGTGGGAGCCGTATAGTCCATATAAGAAGTTGTCATTCTTGAATTCCTGCCCTTCAAATCTGAAGTTTGTTACGACAGGATTAACATATGCGTATGCCCATTAGGACGTGAAGATTAAAGCACTTTAGTCAATTTACGATATTCAGTAGCACTTATTCCTTCATGTTTACGGAATAGCCGGCTGAAATAATGAATGCCTGAATAACCAATCTCCTCACTGATACGCTCGATAGACATATCTGTCTCTCGCAGCAATCTACGCGCTTCTCGGTGTCTTGCTGCATGTATATACTCATTGGGTGGAAGACCCACAAGCTGTTTAAAGAGCTTAGCTGTATGGTCGATGCTCAAATTCATTCGTTCTGCGATTAACGTGTTTGTCCATGGGTCAGAGGGGGATTTGTCTATCATTTCGATTAACTTCAATAGTTTGTTGTCATGCTGTGAGGTAAGAAATTGTCTGCGAGAATTCGCATGTCGCAATAGGTGGGCAAGGATATTCAGCATATGAGCTTTGCATACGAGTTCGTAACCAAGCGGCCGCATCGTAAATTCATGTACGAGCTGTTCCATAAGTTGCACACACGCTAGTGTAGGGGTGTAAACCGGATGCAGGGAAAGTGGCTGGAAGGTGTCGGACACGGCTTCACATGCAAATCGATCATTTTGAACGTTTTTTTCATTTACGATTATATCCGATTCAGTCTGAATATCGATTTCGTCGAAGAAGTCGAAATGTATACCAAGAAATCGCGTATCCGGCCCAGATATAGCTTCATTCTGATGATAGACACCTGATGGCAGGAAAATAAGCTGGCCTGCCGTTAACGTAAATCGTTGACCAAGCATAGTAATAGCCGCTTCTCCTTGACTGACATAAAGCAGTTCAAAATCATATATTCTCCGCTCGAGCAGAGGCCCCGTTGGCATACGTTGATATTGGGCGTAATGAATGCTTGGCGACCACTCATGGAAAGGAGCGGAGCGAAGGCGCGGAAATTTAATGCCTCTCGTATCCACAACGCCTACCCCCTTAGTAGATATCACTTCAAAAGAAGACGGAATCGTACAAAAAATCACTTATACTGCTAAAGAAATGATCTCATATATTAATTAAAATTATGTAACATAACAGATTAATTGTTTAACTTCAGTATAACGGAATTATACAAATTATTGCTATTTTATTTCCTCTTTATGAAGCGATTCCTATTCTAGCAAAGGGAGAGGCCATTGGAATGAAGAAAGGAATAAATATTTGGTCGTGCAGAGAAGGTACTTCAATTAAAGAATGTATCCAAATCGCTAAGCGGGCAGGTTTCGATGGGATTGAGCTGTCACTGAATGAAGAGGGTGAGCTAGGCCTTCGTACATCCGACAAAGAAATTTTGGAGATTAAAGCACGTTTAGAAGAAGCGGAATTGGACATTGCGGGGCTTGCAACAGGACTATATTGGACGTATTCGATGACTAGTGGGAATGATAATAATCGAATTAGAGCAATGGATATTTGCAAGAAACAATTGGAGTTAGCTTCTGCCTTTGGTGTGGATGCAATCCTCGTGATCCCAGGTGCAGTTGGAATTGATTTTATTCCCGGAGCAGAAGTTGTTGACTATGAGCGAGCTTATGACCTGGCAATGGAAGCAATAGGCAAGTTAACGCCTTTTGCAGCTAGTGCAGGAGTCGCAATTGCAATCGAAAATGTCTGGAACAAATTTTTGTTGTCTCCACTAGAGCTGCGAACGTTCATAGATACGCATAACTCTAGTTTCATTGGCTCTTATTTCGATGTTGGTAATGTCGTTCATAGCGGATATCCAGAGCAATGGATAAAAGTTTTAGGTCAGCGCATTAAAAAGGTGCATTTCAAAGATTATCGGCGCGAAGCGTGTGGATTGCATGGTTTTGTAGACTTGCTAGCAGGAGATGTGGATTTTCCGGCTGTTATGGAAGCGCTTCACGAGATCGGATATACCAATTATGTAACGGCAGAGATGATTCCATCGTACGTTCATCATTCAGAACAAATGATTTTTAATACGTCCAGTTCAATGGACGTTATTTTGGGTCGAACTTAGAGGAGGTATTTCGATGTTAAAAGTAGGTCTAATCGGTTTCGGATTTATGGGTCGGATGCATTTTGATAGCTATATAAGATTAATGAGCGAAGGAGTAGAAGTGAAGCTTACTGCAATATGTGATTTACGAATTAAAGAGCTCAAAGATGGCTCAGCATGGGGAAACATCGCCACGGAACATGAGATTTATGACTTATCTCCTTATCAGTTATACGATGATATAACGACAATGCTGGATAATGAAGAGTTTGATATCGTTGATATTACATTGCCTACACCATTACATGCCGAACTTGCCATCTCACTTCTCCAAAAAGGAATTCATGTTTTGTGTGAGAAGCCTATGGCGAGAACGTCAGATGAAGCGTGGCGGATGGTGGAGGCAGCAAAACATTCTTCTGCGAAATTAATGATTGGACAATGCCTTCGTTTCTGGCCAGTCTATGAATATTTGAAAGAATGTGTTAGTGATGGACGTTATGGAGCAGTTACATCAGGACATTTTTTCCGAGGTGGACATCCTCCGGAAGGATGGTTCCTTGATGGTGAACAAAGCGGCGGTTGTATGCTAGATATGCATATTCACGACACCGATATCATTAATTGGTTGTTTGGCATGCCAGAGGCGGTATCAACTATAGCAAGCAACGTCATTCCTGGAAGTGGCTATGATATCGTTTCGACTAACTATATTTATCCAGATGGTAAAGTGCTTAGTGCAAGTGCGGACTGGACACTGCAAGGCGACAATGGTTTAACGATGATGTTTCGAGTAAATTTTGAAGGCGGAAACCTAGTTTTTGATTACAATCGGTTGAAAGTTTATCCGAATGCTGCACGAGGATTTTTTGCCACATTGTCGCGTGATAAAGGCTATTACAGAGAAATTCAATATTTTATTGAAGCTGCAAGTAGTGGAGAGGAAATTTTGATTTGTCCCCCTGAAAGTAGCGCCCAGTCACTTGAAATTATTGAAGCGGAGGGTCGTTCTGCTGCTAATAGGGGAGCAATTGAAGCAATCAGAGGAACTGCACATAGTGTTGCTGCAAAAGGCTAAGTTCATGCGAATATTGAATGATAGCAGTAAGGATAGCATTAGCGAAGATGGTTCTTTCGCTAAAGCTGTCCTTTTTTCATAAAACAATGCGTCTCAAACATCAACCCCCAGTGCGATAGTTGCAGGGGGATTTGCATTTGCTAACGCATTCGTACTAAGATTAATGAGTCAAGGTTTTTGATGAATGTGACCGTTCGAATGAAGGAGAATGGGTATGAATAACAATCAGATCGAGCAATTCAAGAAGATGAAAACGGAAGTAACCAGATTTATGATGATGTATCAATTCGCACTTAATGAGCTTGAGACCAAAATAGAAATTTTAAAAGAAGAGTTCCAATTTCTTCATGACTACAATCCGATTGAGCATACAAAATCAAGAGTGAAATCACTTGAAAGCATTATGAAGAAAATAGGACGCAAAGATATCCCATTTTCACTTGAAGCGATCAAGCACAACATTAAAGACATTGCTGGTTTACGAATTACTTGTTCGTTTATCGCGGACATTTATGGAATCAGAGATATGCTCAAAAACCAGTTTAATCTTAAAATTAATGAGATGAAGGACTATATCGAAAATCCGAAACCAAATGGCTACAGAAGTCTTCATCTTCTTGTAGAAGTACCGGTTGTTATGTCCGATGGCAGAGAAAACGTTTGTGTGGAAATCCAAATTAGAACAATAGCTATGGACTTCTGGGCAAGCTTAGAGCATAAAATCTTTTATAAATATAATCAGGCTGTTCCATCAAGCTTACTGTTGGAATTGAAAGAAGCTTCTGATTCCGCTAATAAGCTAGATCAACAGATGGAGAGACTGAACCGTGAAATAACAGCCATCAAAGAAAACCAAGAAGAAGATTACGGTCAAGAGCTGTCTCAACTACTTATGAACAATCAGCAGTTCAAGCTGCCTGCATCTATAATGAAGCTTGGTAATCAAGTGGACTAAATAGGATTATTGCCCATGGTAGATCCACCTAATATTTTTTTAACGTCGCTCATGACTGCTACTTATTTCTATTAAGTCGCGTTTAATTAGTAATCTATTGGACATGACTATTAAATTCTAGTAGGATAATAGAAAAGTAGAGTTGAAATCAGCAACGAAGAAATAGGGGTTGAGACTATTGTTGCAGCTAGGGTCCAAGGTCGTCATAGTGGCTGACCAATATGAACAGAAGCTTCCCATTGGTGAATATGGATTTATAATCGCTTATGATCGTAATGCCGATAATGTGTTTGACTATATAGTGAGGGTTCCGGCGGCAAATCGGAACTTTTTGGTACCGGACGAAGATATTGAATTAGAGGAAACGCTCATTCAACTTGAAGTTGAGCGAATTGAGCGTGACGCACTTATTGATTATGCACTCGCAACCTTCAATGAGGAATTGTTCAATCGAATCATGAAGGGTGATCAAGAGGAGATCGAGACGGACAATACGGCTAAGGAGCCGCTTAGTCGAGATGATTTTGTAAGGCAGGTTAACCTGAAGGCGTGGATATAACCATAGTATGAAGCTGCCCACTAGATCGATAGATCCAGCAGGCAGCTTCTTTTCTATTTCGCTTACTTGTCGCCGGCACTGCTTATCGTTGCTGTATGCCGCAATTGTAGGCTATAATAAAAAGAATGACTTTTTATGAAGGAGAGTACACCGATGAGCATAACGTTGAAGGATGTCGAGCATGTAGCCAATCTTGCACGGCTTGAGCTTACGGACACGGAGAAAGCACAGTTTACTGATCAGCTCAACGCTATTTTGAAATATGCAGAGAAGTTAAACGAGCTAGATACAGACCATGTCGAGCCTACTACTCATGTTCTTCCCATTACGAATGTGATGCGCGAGGATGTGCAGAAGGAATCGCTCCCAATCGAGAAGGTGCTGCGTAATGCGCCTGACGAGGAAGATGGACACTTTAAAGTACCTGCGGTACTTGAATAATTAGAATGGGTTTTATTTGAAGGGAGGAGCTACTGTTGGCACTGTTTGACTTACGCCTACAGGATGTACATAACAAGCTTAACAACAAAGAACTTTCTGTAACTGAGCTAGTTGATGCATCTTACGCAAGAATTACGGAGACTGAACCGTCGATAAAAGCTTTTCTAACATTAAATGAAGAAAACGCACGTACACATGCTGTGGAGCTTGATAAGGAAGTTCAAGCTGGTGGAGAGCGTGGATTATTATTCGGCTTGCCTGCTGGTATCAAGGATAATATTGTGACTGAAGGCTTGTTAACTACTTGCGCCAGTCAATTTTTGAGTAATTATAATCCGATCTACAGTGCAACATCTGCACGCAAGCTTAAAGATGCTGGTGCTATTACAATTGGCAAGCTCAACATGGATGAATTCGCTATGGGCGGTTCCAATGAAAACTCCAGCTTCTACCCAACTCGCAATCCATGGAATACGGATTATGTGCCTGGAGGTTCAAGTGGTGGATCAGCAGCATCAGTTGCAGCTGGACAAGTCTACTTCTCGTTAGGTTCGGATACGGGCGGATCAATTAGGCAGCCTGCAGCTTATTGCGGCATCGTTGGTCTTAAGCCAACGTATGGTCTTGTTTCTCGGTTTGGACTCGTAGCATTTGCTTCTTCGCTTGATCAAATCGGTCCATTAACTAAAAATGTAGAGGACTCGGCGTATGTGCTTCAAGCAATCGCAGGTTATGATGCCAGCGATTCCACATCTGCAAACGTGGAGATCCCCGATTACACAGCTGCATTAACAGGTGATGTTAAAGGTCTACGAATTGGTGTGCCGAAGGAATATTTAGGCGCTGGAATTGACCCTCGCGTGAAGGAAGCTGTAATGAATGCACTGAAGGTGTACGAATCGCTTGGAGTTACGTGGGAAGAAGTATCTCTTCCACATACTGATTATGCGATTGCAGCTTATTATTTGCTCGCTTCGTCAGAAGCGTCATCTAATTTGGCTCGATTCGATGGCGTACGTTACGGCGTGCGTGCTGATAATCCAGATAATTTGATCGATCTATATCGCAAGTCGCGCAGCCAAGGCTTTGGCAATGAAGTGAAACGCCGTATTATGCTTGGGACGTATGCACTAAGCTCTGGATACTATGATGCTTATTATTTGAAGGCGCAGAAAGTTCGGACTTTGATTAAACAAGATTTTGATAATGTCTTTAACCAATTTGATTTGATCATCGGACCAACGGCTCCTACTCCAGCTTTCCGCATTGGAGAGCAGGTAGGCGATCCGCTTACGATGTATCTGAATGATATTTGTACTATCCCTGTAAGTCTTGCAGGCGTTCCAGCGATTAGTGTCCCTTGTGGCACAGCAGATGGACTCCCAATTGGCTTGCAAATTATCGGCAAGGCGTTCGATGAGTCTACGGTGCTTCGCGCCGCACATGCTTTCGAGGCTCATACCGACCATCATAAGCTGCGTCCGCAGCTATAATCTTTGCGTTCGAGAAGTACGCTTACGAAAGGATCGATAAGAATGTCTGAAACGAACAAATATGAGACGGTCGTTGGACTGGAAGTGCATGTCGAGTTGCACACAAACAGCAAAATCTTTTGCGGTTGCTCTACTGCATTCGGCGCTCCTGCAAATACGCATACCTGTCCGGTATGTTTAGGCCATCCCGGTGTATTGCCGGTTCTTAATCGTCAAGCTGTAGAATTTGCAATGAAAGCCTCTATGGCACTTAATTGCCAAATTGCTGATATTAGCAAGTTTGATCGTAAAAACTATTTTTACCCTGATTCACCTAAGGCTTATCAAATATCACAATATGATCGTCCAATTGGTGAAAATGGATGGATTGATATTGAAGTGAACGGTGAGACTAAGCGGATTGGAATTACACGGCTACACTTGGAAGAAGATGCTGGAAAGCTGACGCATGTTGACGGTGGCTTTGCTTCGCTCGTTGACTTTAACCGTGTTGGTACTCCACTTGTTGAGATCGTATCGGAGCCAGATATCCGTACACCTGAGGAAGCAAAAGCTTACCTAGAGAAAATTAAGGCGATCATGCTGTATTGCGAAGTTTCTGATGTGAAGATGGAACAAGGAAGTCTTCGCTGCGATGCCAATATTAGTCTTCGTCCTTACGGACAGGAGGAATTTGGAACTCGTGCAGAACTCAAAAACATGAACTCCTTCCGCGGCGTTCAACGTGGTCTTGAGTACGAGCAAGTTCGTCAAGCTGAAATTCTTGACAGCGGTGGTGTCGTCGTACAAGAAACTCGTCGTTTTGATGATGCGTTAGGTAAGTCCTTTTCCATGCGTGGCAAGGAAGAAGCACATGACTATCGCTACTTCCCAGACCCGGATCTTGTTCAACTTCATATTAGCGATGAATGGAAAGAAACGATTCGTGCAACGATTCCAGAGCTTCCTGATGCGCGTAAAGCGAGATATATTGCAGAAAACGGGCTATCCTCCTATGATGCAGAGGTCATTACAGCTTCGAAGAAGATGGCTGATTTCTTTGAAGAAAGCTTAATGCATACAAAGGATGCCAAAGCAGTAGCGAACTGGATTATGGGTGATCTGCTTGGTTACTTGAATACGAATGGTTTTGAGCTGTCTGATGCGAAGATTACTGGACAAGGGCTTGGCGAGATGATTGGATTGCTTGAGCAAGGCACCATAAGTGGTAAGATTGCCAAAACAGTTTTCAAAGAAATGCTTGAAAGCGGTAAGCTGCCAGCACAGATAGTTGAAGAGCAAGGTCTTGTACAAATTAGTGATGAGGGTGCATTGCTTGCTGTAGTGGACTCCATAATCGAGAAGAACCCGCAATCTGTAGAAGATTTCCGGGCAGGCAAGGAGAAAGCAATTGGTTTCCTTGT
Organism: Paenibacillus sp. L3-i20; assembly: GCF_022180385.2. Classification (GTDB taxonomy): domain Bacteria; phylum Bacillota; class Bacilli; order Paenibacillales; family Paenibacillaceae; genus Pristimantibacillus. The sequence goes on along the minus strand of NZ_BQME02000001.1, from coordinate 517,235 downwards.
AGGTCAAATTATGAAAGAAACAAGAGGCAAGGCTAATCCTGCACTTGTTAACAAGCTGCTTCTGGAGCGTCTATCCTAACAGATTACTCAAAATTAGTAGGGCGTGGTTCATCTTTATGGATGTTCCGCGCCTTTTGTTGCATAGAAATAGTTATAATAATGGTTAAAACATACTACATCAGTGAGAAAGGTAAGGATCGCAAATGTTGCAAAGCACAATAAACAGTCCCTGGTATATTAGTGAAGTGGACATTTTGATTCGCCTGTTTCTAGCATTGCTTTTGGGTGGCCTAATTGGCCTCGAGCGGGAACAATCGAATCATGCAGCAGGTCTCCGCACCAATATTTTGGTTTGCTTAGGTGCTTGCTTGCTAATGTTATTGTCTATCTATGGCTTTTCAGACTTTGTAGAGGAAACGAATGTAAGGGTTGATCCTGCTCGTCTAGCAGCAGCTGTTATTACAGGTGTTGGTTTTCTTGGGGCTGGAACGATTCTGTTTACGGGTAAATCTATTACAGGTTTGACAACGGCAGCTTCACTTTGGGTAGTTGCTGCAATTGGGCTTGCTGTAGGAGCGGGGTTCTACTTTGCTTCAGCATCCGTGACAATTATGGCACTCCTCACACTTTGGTTGTTTAACAAGTTGGAGAAACGTTTTATAAATGCAAAGAAGGAATATATAATCAAAATTCACTCCGTCGATCTAACGTTGGTCATAAGTAACCTAAGCGGCATAATGGGTGAAAGAAATATTACGATTAGAAAAATGTTTCTGGAAGACGTGGAATCGAGTGAAAAAGTTGGCAGTCATGCCGAAGAGCAGTTACTAACAAGACTTGTCCTATATATTACGATGCCACATCGTAAAAATGAGACAATGATTAAGCTGCTGGACGAACTGAAAAAAATGGAGGGCATACGTTGGGTAAGCTCGGAATAAAAGAACGGGGCAAAGCTTGGGTGACGGTGTTGCTAGCATTCCTGCTGCCAGGTATGGGACATGTCTATAATGGACAATATTCCAAAGGTTTTTTATTACTAGCAGGATTGTTGCTTGATTATACGGCAATCTTTCGACTTGCGAATTCAGATGGAGGCAGACATTTATTATTAATCGTCTACTTAAGTCTCATGTTGCCCATTTTTTATTTCATAAGCGTATTTGATGCTTTGCAAAGTGTAGAGAGAGGAAGTAAAGAGCATTCCTCGATCCGGTTTTATCATGGGGTATGCCTAATAGTTGCTGGAGTCACTATGCTAATCCTAATAAAACCTCCGACGTTTATGGAACCATGGATGAACGAGCTAGCGGAGTGGACCGTTGGTCCACTTCTTATCCTTATAGCGACTTTGCTCATAAATCCAATTCGGAGAGGAGCAATAACCATGTTCAAATTAGGTCGAATAACAGCAGCTGTGCTTGTTATTACGGTTGGCGCGTTGCTTGTTTGGGACCTCTGGAAAGAGCGGAACGATATTGCAACAGTCGGTGAATGGTGGCCAGTTGTGTTTATCATCCTGGGACTTGAAGTTATTTTATATAGCACAGTCCTTCATCATAAAGCAGCTAAGCTGCGTTTAGACGTTGCGGGAATTTCAGCAGCGATAGTCATTGCGGTGATGGCCTATGCAGTTACACAATATGCAGAATTTCCTGTTCGCTGGCTGGATCAATTTAATGTTGATTTGAAAAGTAACGTTGATTATGGAGAAGAAAAAGGCTTTCGTTATGACAAAAATGTAGTGAAAATTCCTTTCGATCAAAATATACATACATTTCGCATTTTGAATGTAAATGGTGATATTACCGTTCGATCTGATGACGTAGATGAAATCGAGCTATACACGACCGTTTGGGTTGATGTCGAGGATAAGGTAGAAGCAACTGCGATTGCTGAGCAATCAATAGCCAATATTTCACCTGGTGAAGAAACGTTAATTGAAGGAAAAGGACATCTGCATGGTGATAAAGGGAATCGACTACCAAAGATGAATCTAGAAATTGTCATACCGATTATTGATCTTGCGAGCACAGAAGTAAATAATGAGGAAACAGTGCTGCCCGAAAGTAATCAGCCTACACCAAGCACAACATCTCAAGTGAAATTTCCAATCGCAACAAATAATGCATTTCCCACTCCTACTAGCTCCGATGTTGACAATGGTGTGGATGTAAACGTTACGAATGCTCCTGAATCCGTACACGCGATCAAGCTAGAGATAGAAAGTGGTAATGGAGCGGTAACGGTAAACGGAGTGAATGCGCAAGATGGAGTTGTAGTCAAAAGTAACAGTGGGCTTGTCAAACTTGCTAATATACACGGTCCTGTGAATGTAGCAGGTAATAATAGTAGTATTGAAGCATATACTGTTGTTGGGAAAACTAATCTCGAAACAAAGAATGGAAGCATTATTGCAGATTTGATCTCTGAAGGGGAGCTGTTTGCAAGTACATTGAACGGCGATTTGGATTTAAATAATGTACAAGGTGACCTTGATGCAGAAACGAAAAATGGGAAAATCAATGTATTAGAAGCAAAGTCAGCTCTCAAAGCAGATACACTCAACGGAAGTATCCAGGTAGAGAGCTCGAGTGTTGGCGGTAACTGGGATATAGATAGTTCGGTTGGTGAAATTAAACTGTCTATACCTGAACTTGGAGATTATAGTGTTAATGGTTCGGTAACATTTGGAAATATTACGACGGATTTCCCGTTCGAGAAAAGTCGCAAGTCGATTAAAGGTGCTATAGGCAATGGTACTTATCGTATTCATATAAACGCAACGAATAGTATATCGATAAGTCGTCATATTGTTTCCTCATGATGCGCTTTCATTGACAAATTCGTGACAGTGACCGTACAATAGTGATAACTACAATACAGAAAGGCGTGAGGGGAATGGCAGCCAGCGTTCATTTGGCATTAGAACAATTGAAGATGAATGGCGTCCGAATGACCCCGCAACGACACGCCATTTTAAGCTTCTTGATGGATACCAAGTCCCATCCAACTGCGGATGAGATTTATAAGGCGCTCTCTCCGGCATACCCGAGTATGAGCGTAGCGACAATATACAACAATTTGAGATTGTTTGTTGAAGCTGGCTTAGTGCGTGAACTAACCTACGGTGATGATTCAAGTCGGTTTGATGCGGATTTATCTGATCATTACCATGCCATTTGCAAGGGTTGCGGACAGATCGTTGATTTTGGACATCCGCCGCTACTTGAAGTGGAGAAAGTTGCTTCGAAAGAAACGGGCTTCATGGTACAAGGACATCGGATGGAAATATACGGATTATGCACAACTTGCAACACTATTACGAAATAATACGTCTAATAAATCAGATATGTGTTATCAAATAACGTGCCGGAAGCGATCAAACGCTACACAGCACGTTTTTATTTTAAACAAACTATTTTGGAATTAAGAAATTGTTTAGGAGTGTGATAAATTGGAAACGAACTACAGTCGATCGCCTCGTAAAAAACGTAGAGGTGGATTCGGTTTATTACTACTATTATTTGTAGCCGCAGCCATTGGATCAATGGGTTGGTTTGGTTACATGAAGTTTATACCGAGTAATGAACAACAAGATCCGAACTATACTTTAGAGTATCCTATTATGATTAAAGGCAAAGTAATGAAATACGGTGCCCAAATTGAAAGTGATCTAGTGAAGTTGCCATTACCTTTAGTAGAAGAAATATTTAGTAAGGACAAGCCTATCCATTATGAAAAACAATCAGGAACAATAGTAATGACGACAACGGATAAGGTGCTCAGGTTAAAGACTGATGCATTAACAGGTATTATTAATCAAAAACCTTACAAGTTGACGATCGCAGCAGAGATAGTAAAAGATGTTGTTTACATTCCGGCTGCTCCATTAGAGGAACTGTTCGGATTAAGGGTTGAGTATGATAAAACGAGCAAAATTGTAACACTCCTAATGGAGGGAGATGTTATTCAGCATGCTGATGTGTCTTCAAAAGATGGAGCAGCTATTCGTGTCGCACCATCTATCCGTGAGCCTTATTTACTTAAAGTGAAGCAAGGGGAATCTATTCGGATATGGGACGAAGCAAAGGGATGGTTGCTAGTACAAAATAATAATGGTCATATTGGCTATATTAATAAGAAAGATGTAAACCTAACAACCATAGAAGAAGTACCGGAACAAGTGAGTGATAAGAACTTTGTGCCTTGGAAATTGACAGGCAGCAAAATCAATCTAACTTGGGAAGCGGTATACAACCGAAGAATCGATCCAGCACAGATTGGTGAGATGCCAGGCGTTAATGTCGTTAGTCCAACATGGTTTAAGCTGACAGACGGTAAAGGAACAATTGAAGGGAAGGCTGATCCAGCCTATGTGAAATGGGCTCATGAACGTGGTTACCAAGTATGGGCACTGTTCGATAATGGCTTTAAACCAGATTTGACGACGGCAGCATTAGCTACAGTTGAGAGTCGTTTCTTCATGATCCAGCAGCTGCTCGCATTTGCAAAGATCTATAATCTGCAAGGTATAAATGTAGATTTTGAAAATGTATATACTAAGGACAAAGAAAATCTCGTTCAGTTTATGAAAGAGATGACTCCTTTGCTTCATGAACAAGGATTGGTAGTTTCAATCGATGTTACCCCTAAATCAAAAAGCGAGATGTGGTCAGTATTCCTCGATCGTGAGGCACTTGGCAAAGTCGTCGATTATATGATGGTAATGGCA
>NZ_BQME02000001.1:0-507500 GCF_022180385.2 Paenibacillus sp. L3-i20 | reverse complement strand
ATCCTGAGTACGGCGGGACACGAGAAACCCCGTCGGAATCCGGCAGGACCATCTGCCAAGGCTAAATACTCCCTAGTGACCGATAGTGAAGCAGTACCGTGAGGGAAAGGTGAAAAGCACCGCGGAAGCGGAGTGAAAAAGAACCTGAAACCGTGCGCTTACAAAAAGTCAGAGCCCGTTAAATGGGTGATGGCGTGCCTTTTGTAGAATGAACCGGCGAGTTACGATCCCGTGCAAGGTTAAGGTGGAAAGCCGGAGCCGCAGCGAAAGCGAGTCTGAATAGGGCGAATAAGTACGTGGTCGTAGACCCGAAACCGTGTGATCTACCCCTGTCCAGGGTGAAGGTGCGGTAACACGCACTGGAGGCCCGAACCCACGCATGTTGAAAAATGCGGGGATGAGGTGGGGGTAGCGGAGAAATTCCAATCGAACTCGGAGATAGCTGGTTCTCCCCGAAATAGCTTTAGGGCTAGCCTCGGATATGAGTGTCGTGGAGGTAGAGCACTGATTGGATGCGGGGCCCGCCAAGGGTTACCAAGTCTAGTCAAACTCCGAATGCCATAGACATGCTTACCGGGAGTCAGACAGTGAGTGCTAAGATCCATTGTCAAGAGGGAAACAGCCCAGATCATCAGCTAAGGTCCCCAAGTGTGTGTTAAGTGGGAAAGGATGTGGAGTTGCACAGACAACCAGGATGTTGGCTTAGAAGCAGCCACCATTTAAAGAGTGCGTAATAGCTCACTGGTCGAGTGACTCTGCGCCGAAAATGTAACGGGGCTAAACACACCACCGAAGCTATGACATTGCAGCTTGCTGCATTGGGTAGGGGAGCGTTGAATATACGTTGAAGGTATACCGTGAGGAGTGCTGGAGCGTATTCAAGTGAGAATGCCGGTATGAGTAACGAAAAGACAAGTGAGAATCTTGTCCGCCGAAAGCCTAAGGGTTCCTGAGGAAGGCTCGTCCTCTCAGGGTAAGTCGGGACCTAACGCGAGGCCGAAAGGCGTAGTGGATGGACAACAGGTTGAAATTCCTGTACCACCGAAGATCGTTTGAGCAATGGGGTGACACAGAAGGGCAGTGACGCGGACTGATGGAATAGTCCGTCTAAGCAGTGAGGCTAGTGTGTAGGCAAATCCGCACACTATTAGGCTGGGCTGTGATGGGGAGCGAAAATTATAGTAGCGAAGGTCATGTACTCCGGCTGTCAAGAAAAGCCTCTAGTTAGATCAAGGTGCCCGTACCGCAAACCGACACAGGTAGGCGAGCAGAGCATGCTAAGGCGCGCGGAAGAACTCTCGTTAAGGAACTCGGCAAAATGACCCCGTAACTTCGGGAGAAGGGGTGCCTCGGTAGGGTTAATAGCCCGAGGGGGCCGCAGTGAATAGGCCCAATCGACTGTTTAGCAAAAACACAGGTCTGTGCGAAGCCGTAAGGCGAAGTATACGGGCTGACGCCTGCCCGGTGCTGGAAGGTTAAGGGGAGCGGTTAGGAGCAATCCGAAGCTGTGAACCGAAGCCCCAGTAAACGGCGGCCGTAACTATAACGGTCCTAAGGTAGCGAAATTCCTTGTCAGGTAAATTCTGACCCGCACGAATGGCGTAACGAATTGGGCGCTGTCTCAACGAGAGATCCGGTGAAATTTTAATACCTGTGAAGATGCAGGTTACCCGCGACAAGACGGAAAGACCCCATGGAGCTTTACTGCAGCTTGATATTGGACTTTGGTACGATCTGTACAGGATAGGTGGGAGCCATTGAAGCATGAGCGCCAGCTTGTGTGGAGGCGACGTTGGGATACCACCCTGATCGTATCGGAGTTCTAACCTACTACCGTGAAACCGGTAGAGGGACCGTGTCAGGCGGGCAGTTTGACTGGGGCGGTCGCCTCCTAAAATGTAACGGAGGCGCCCAAAGGTTCCCTCAGAATGGTTGGAAATCATTCGAAGAGTGCAAAGGCATAAGGGAGCTTGACTGCGAGACCTACAAGTCGAGCAGGGACGAAAGTCGGGCTTAGTGATCCGGTGGTACCGAATGGAAGGGCCATCGCTCAACGGATAAAAGCTACCCTGGGGATAACAGGCTTATCTCCCCCAAGAGTCCACATCGACGGGGAGGTTTGGCACCTCGATGTCGGCTCATCGCATCCTGGGGCTGAAGTAGGTCCCAAGGGTTGGGCTGTTCGCCCATTAAAGCGGTACGCGAGCTGGGTTCAGAACGTCGTGAGACAGTTCGGTCCCTATCTGTCGCGGGCGTAGGAAATTTGAGAGGAGCTGTCCTTAGTACGAGAGGACCGGGATGGACGTACCGCTGGTGTACCAGTTGTTCCGCCAGGAGCATAGCTGGGTAGCCAAGTACGGACGGGATAAACGCTGAAAGCATCTAAGCGTGAAGCCCCCCTCAAGATGAGATTTCCCAGTATGTAAGACCCCTTGAAGACGACGAGGTTGATAGGTTCGGGGTGGAAGTGCAGTAATGTACGGAGCTGACGAATACTAATCGGTCGAGGGCTTATCCTATAATGTTTGTATCGGTGTTTTCTTCCTTGTCGAAGACAATGAGAAAATTACCTGGGTCATACAACCTACAAACAACAGCTAAAGTAACTCAAGCTATTCTTTCGTATCCAGTTTTCAGGGCGCAAGTACTGAATTTTATTCCCTGATAGCTCAGTTGGTAGAGCACTCGACTGTTAATCGAGTTGTCACAGGTTCGAGTCCTGTTCGGGGAGCCATTATAGAGAGGTGTCCGAGTGGTCGAAGGAGCACGATTGGAAATCGTGTAGGCTCAAAAGGTCTCGAGGGTTCGAATCCCTTCCTCTCTGCCATAATAACTTCTTGTACAAGAGAAGATTTTGTTAGAAACAGTTTTAGGCCCGTTGGTCAAGTGGTTAAGACACCTCCCTTTCACGGAGGTAACAGGGGTTCGAGTCCCCTACGGGTCACCATTTATGGAGGATTAGCTCAGCTGGGAGAGCATCTGCCTTACAAGCAGAGGGTCGGCGGTTCGATCCCGTCATCCTCCACCATAACTTACTTAGTAATGACGCGGGGTGGAGCAGCCCGGTAGCTCGTCGGGCTCATAACCCGAAGGCCGCAGGTTCAAATCCTGCCCCCGCAACCAAATTACCTTCGGAATTATCCGAGAACAATGATGTGGAGCTGTGGTGTAGTGGCCTAACATGCCTGCCTGTCACGCAGGAGACCGCGGGTTCGAATCCCGTCAGCTCCGCCATTTATCCACATCAAGGCTCGGTAGCTCAGTCGGTAGAGCAGAGGACTGAAAATCCTCGTGTCGGCGGTTCGATTCCGTCCCGAGCCACCATTTTTAAAAGCATAATTGAATACGCCGTTGTAGCTCAACTGGTAGAGCAACTGACTTGTAATCAGTAGGTTGGGGGTTCAAGTCCTCTCGACGGCACCACATGGAGGATTAGTGAAGTGGCTAAACACGGCAGACTGTAAATCTGCTCTCTCTGAGTTCGGTGGTTCGAATCCATCATCCTCCACCATTTACCTAGGGGCATAGTTTAAAGGTAGAACAAAGGTCTCCAAAACCTTTGGTGTGGGTTCAATTCCTGCTGCCCCTGCCAAGATTTTATAAGGTGTTGTATCATGGCGGTCGTGGCGAAGGGGTTAACGCACCAGTCTGTGGCTCTGGCACTCGCGGGTTCAAGTCCCGTCGATCGCCCCATTTATACACCTAAATCAACAAAAAAATAATCGTTGGGGTTTAGCCAAGCGGTAAGGCAACGGACTTTGACTCCGTCATCCTAGGTTCGAATCCTGGATCCCCAGCCATTACTTGCGGAAGTGGCTCAGCGGTAGAGCATCGCCTTGCCAAGGCGAGGGTCGCGGGTTCGATTCCCGTCTTCCGCTCCATTTTCATATTGGCGCCATAGCCAAGTGGTAAGGCAGAGCTCTGCAAAAGCTCTACCCCCAGTTCGAATCTGGGTGGCGCCTCCACAACGTTTCAAAAAGCAATATGTGCGGCCTTAGCTCAGCTGGATAGAGCGTTTGACTACGAATCAAAAGGCCAGGAGTTCGAATCTCTTAGGCCGCGCCATTTAAACAATATGCCGGTGTGGCGGAATGGCAGACGCGCGCGACTCAAAATCGTGAGGGAAACCGTGGGGGTTCGAGTCCCTTCACCGGCACCATAATCTTAAACTTAAGCTCATTGTACATTATGTACAATGAGCTTTTTTGTGTTTGAATATTTAGGGATATCTGAAGATTTTATGTTAGTCTTACTATTAGGAGTATACTCAATTCAAAGACTTGTCCTAACAAAATGTAAGAGTAGATGTAGTAGAAGCAAATGTTGCGAGTAGCGTAAAGAAGATGTTGTATAAATGCAAGTGATATTAAATTAAGGTTTACATAATCATGTATCTCAATATACTATCTTATAGTAATGATATATTAGAGGAATCCATTAGAATTAAAATGGATAGGTGTTGATAAGTAACTAATGAAAAGCAAAATATTGCATATAAAAAGTGCTAATATAAAAGAGTGAAATTATTTTTAAAATGGACTAGCTTTTTTGAAATATTCGTGGTATTATATAAGAGTCGCTTAACAAGAATAACTAACGACGCATGGAGGATTAGCTCAGCTGGGAGAGCATCTGCCTTACAAGCAGAGGGTCGGCGGTTCGATCCCGTCATCCTCCACCATAACTTACTTAGTAATGACGCGGGGTGGAGCAGCCCGGTAGCTCGTCGGGCTCATAACCCGAAGGCCGCAGGTTCAAATCCTGCCCCCGCAACCAAATTACCTTCGGAATTATCCGAGAACAATGATGTGGAGCTGTGGTGTAGTGGCCTAACATGCCTGCCTGTCACGCAGGAGACCGCGGGTTCGAATCCCGTCAGCTCCGCCATTTATCCACATCAAGGCTCGGTAGCTCAGTCGGTAGAGCAGAGGACTGAAAATCCTCGTGTCGGCGGTTCGATTCCGTCCCGAGCCACCATTTTTAAAAGCATAATTGAATACGCCGTTGTAGCTCAACTGGTAGAGCAACTGACTTGTAATCAGTAGGTTGGGGGTTCAAGTCCTCTCGACGGCACCACATGGAGGATTAGTGAAGTGGCTAAACACGGCAGACTGTAAATCTGCTCTCTCTGAGTTCGGTGGTTCGAATCCATCATCCTCCACCATTTACCTAGGGGCATAGTTTAAAGGTAGAACAAAGGTCTCCAAAACCTTTGGTGTGGGTTCAATTCCTGCTGCCCCTGCCAAGATTTTATAAGGTGTTGTATCATGGCGGTCGTGGCGAAGGGGTTAACGCACCAGTCTGTGGCTCTGGCACTCGCGGGTTCAAGTCCCGTCGATCGCCCCATTTATACACCTAAATCAACAAAAAAATAATCGTTGGGGTTTAGCCAAGCGGTAAGGCAACGGACTTTGACTCCGTCATCCTAGGTTCGAATCCTGGATCCCCAGCCATTACTTGCGGAAGTGGCTCAGCGGTAGAGCATCGCCTTGCCAAGGCGAGGGTCGCGGGTTCGATTCCCGTCTTCCGCTCCATTTTCATATTGGCGCCATAGCCAAGTGGTAAGGCAGAGCTCTGCAAAAGCTCTACCCCCAGTTCGAATCTGGGTGGCGCCTCCACAACGTTTCAAAAAGCAATATGTGCGGCCTTAGCTCAGCTGGATAGAGCGTTTGACTACGAATCAAAAGGCCAGGAGTTCGAATCTCTTAGGCCGCGCCATTTAAACAATATGCCGGTGTGGCGGAATGGCAGACGCGCGCGACTCAAAATCGTGAGGGAAACCGTGGGGGTTCGAGTCCCTTCACCGGCACCATAATCTTAAACTTAAGCTCATTGTACATTATGTACGATGAGCTTTTTTGTGTTTAATAGATGTATCTACATTACACATTATGTTATGAAAAACATTCTCTTTCTATAATCATTAAACGTTACGAAAGGTTTGTATTTGAGGGAACGAGTCGTTGGGGAGTAAAGCATAACTAATTTAGCGGACCAGCGCTTTACGGACTGGTCCTCAATATATTTTAAGATAGGATAATGAGTTCTACAATGCGCTTCCACCAAAAATCATACGATGTTCCCACTGAGTTCCTTTGATGGAGTCAACACGTACACCGCCGCTCTCTTTAGAGTAGGTGTGCAGTACTTTACCATTTCCTAAATAAATAGCGACATGAGTAACTTGTTGCTGCGACTTGGAAAGCTTCGAATAACTTGATGAAGCAGAACCTTTGTAAGACATGAAGAATACTAGATCCCCTCGATCCAAGCTGGACCAGCTCGTTTTCAGAGTAGAGTTTCTTTTGACATAGTCAGCTTGTGTGGATGAAGAACCAGGTAATGTTATACCTGCAGCTTGCTTGAAAATATGTTTGATGAGATCAGAGCAGTCAAATGTTCTAGTAGTACTGCGATTTGATCCAAATTCGTACGGAGTACCCAAGTACTTGTTGCCTAGTTTAATGGTTGCTTCTATTTTAGAAGAAGCGCTTGATGCTGTAGCTGCATGAGCTTGTCCATCTATAGGAAGAGGAATGACTCCAGTCGTTAATAGAGCAGAAGAGACAATACCTGCAACAATTGTTTTTGTGAAAATGTTTTGTTTCATTGGTGCACCTCCTAGTTGATAGTTATACCGTAACATAGCCAATGTAACCGTTTTAAGCTGTAAAAAATGGACATTAACCCATTTGCAGCACCGGAGTCTGAGGAAGGACTCGACCTAAGTCTAGTGAAAATACAGCCGGAAGTCGGTTTTAACAAGGGGTTAAACCATCTATACTAAGTACATAGGCAAGAGCAATCAGACGCAAGCGAAAAAGGAATATGAAGAAATTCTAATCGAAGAAAGGAGATGAAATTGGACATGAATGGAAAAAGTGCACTTGGAGCGTTATTGGTTATCGTCGGAGGCTTGGCGGTATTAAACTTTTTGAATATTGACTTCGGCAAAATTTTCAGCTTATTGCTTCCGATCATCCTTATCGGATTCGGTGTTGTTGGCTGGATGAATAATAAGAAAACAATTGGTGGTATCTTGATCGTCATTGGTACTATAATATTGATCGGCAAGCTTGGCGGACTGCTAATGTTGCTTCTGGCAATTGGATTGATTGTAGGCGGCGTATCGATGTTTAAAAATAATAAAAGTAAATCGTATTAAGTTAGTGTCAATAGTGATGTTGTGAAGCAACCTTAATGGGAGGTCAAATAGATGAGCATAGTACGTAGGATACGTGATATTACAGTCGCCACTTTAAATGAAAGACTCGAGAAAGCGGAAGATCCTGTTCGACTGATTGATCAATTTCTTTGGTCAACAAGAGAAGATATCGTTCAAGCTGAGAAGTTATATCAACAATACAATAGCCATAGTAATCACCTTCGTGCACAATGGTTGCAAGCAGAAGCCCAGAAAGAGCGTCGTGAGCAGCAAGCAATGACAGCACTTAAAGCTGGCGAGGAAAACATGGCGCGTATTGCCTTACATGAAAAGGCAAGCTGTGAGGAACGGTCAGCTCAATATAAAGATTTATTTGAACAGAGCAGACAAAATTCAATTGATCTTGAGGATCAACTGCGTGAGATGCGCAGCGAATACCAGACGGTATATGATAAACGTGAATATTACGCTGCTCGTATGGAATCCATTCGCTTGCAACAGCGTATGAACAGCAGATTGAACGGCGGCATTTTGGAAAATGGCTCACATCCTGGAACGGTGTTTCGGAAGATGGAAGATCGTATAACCGATATGGAGCAAGAGGCACGGAGTTTACGGGATGTTCGTAGAATGGGCCGGGAATCTGAAGTTGGCTCAATAGGAAATACAATAAAATCAGTTGTAGAGAGAGAGCTTATTGAACTGAAACGTAAGCTGGAGAAGGAGGGCTGGACATCTTGAAGAAATTGTATCGCTCCAGAAGAGATAAAAAGTTACTTGGACTATGCGGTGGATTAAGCGAGATGTTTAATGTCGATGCGACGCTACTACGGATACTTCTAGTAGTTATAACAATTATCTCTAGTGGCATGGTTATATTCATTTATTTAATCGCTGGACTGGTTGTACCGAAGGAACCACCAGTTTACGGAGCATTTGGACCTCATGGACCAGGCCCTGGAAACGGATATGGTGGTGGATACACGGGAGGTTACGGACCACAATACGGTGCAAAACCAGGTCCTCATTCCGATCCTTACGGACAATTCACTAATAACAATCAGCCTCCACACCAGAATCAATGGGATCCGCGCTATGCTAAGGAAGAGCCGATTCCAAATGCGCAATTTGATAGCATGATGGATGATCTAGAGAAAAAAGCTTTAAGACGTGAAATCGAAGAATTGAAAGCCAAAATAGCGAAGCAAGAGAAGGGAGAATAATATTATGGGAATCTTTAAAAGAATGAAAGATATGACGAAAGCATCATTTAACGAGGTATTGGACAAAATGGAAGATCCAGTTATTATGCTTAATCAGTACTTACGCGATATGGAATCAGAAATTCATCTAGCAGAGGTAACTGTAGCAAAACAAATGGCAAATGAGCGTAGAATGAAACAACGTCTAGATGATTCAGTACGTAATGCTGCTGATCGTGAATCAAAAGCAGAAGCAGCACTTAGAGCTGATCAAGAGGAATTGACTCGTAAGTTGTTGGAAGAAAAATTGTATTTTGACCAAAAGGTTACTGAATACATCGATCTTCATGCACAAGTTAAATCACAAGCAGAAGAGTTATTGCAACAATTGCATGGTATGAAAGAAGAGTTCTACCAGCTTCGCAACAAGCGTAATGAACTAGCTTCCCGTGCTCAAGTAGCAAAAGCTCAAAAACAAATGTCACAGCTAAGTTCCAACCATTCTATTGACAGTGGTACAGCATCCCGCGGCTTCAATCGTATGGAAGAAAAAATAATGCAAATGGAAGCTGAAGCAGATGTGCTTCGTACTCCTTACTCCTACGGCGGAAGTGCTAATTCTTCCATCAGCTCTGCTGATATTGAAAAGCGCATGAAGGTGGATGAGCAGCTTGCAGCTCTGAAAAATAAGATGGGTGCATCATCAACAAGCAGCTCTGAAACTAAAGAGTAATATAAAACAATGGAAGTAGCGGACCGATAATCGGTCTGCTCTTTCATATGTTTATAACTAGATGTAAAGATTTTGACGCTACATAAGGAGCTGTAAAGCATGCATGTAGGGAAGGACAATGAAGGAGAGCAGTTCACAGCGGCTAGAAGACGCAATATCATAGAGACAATCCTGTGGCTTATTATCATCATAAGCTTAGTTATTATTGTTTTGCAGGGTTTAGATGTGTTTAAGCTATATGTGCTTAAGGGGAAATGGGCAGTCATTGGACTAGGTGTTGTAGGAGCAGGGCTTGCGATAGCGACACTGAAGAGCTATTTGCAAAACTCCAAGTTGAAAGCAGTAATACAGCGGTTAAGCGAGCAGCCACGTAAGAGACCTTTTGCCGTAACCTTTAACCATAAGGATGAAGGAAGCGAAGAAGAAAACCATCCAGATGAAAATGATCCAAAATGGACTGAAAAAGTTAGATTCACAGCTGTTATTGAGGAGAGGCAAAGGCTTGCTAGAGAGCTCCATGATGCGGTCAGCCAGCAATTATTCGCAATATCAATGACCGCGACAGCTGTGAGTCGAACGATTGATCGCGATTGGGAACGCGCAAAGCGGCAAGTACAACTGATCGAAGAGATGGCTGCTGTTGCTCAATCAGAGATGAGAGCACTGCTTCTTCATCTCAGACCTGTTCATTTAGATGGTAAAAACCTTGGACAAGCGCTAACTATTCTTGTTGAGGAATTGAAGCAGAAAGTGCCTATGCAAATTTCGTTAGAGGTAGATGAGAACATCGCATTGTTGCCACAAGCGGAGGACCATTTGTTTAGAATTGCACAAGAGGCATTATCTAACACGTTACGTCATTCGAAATCTGAAAGTATGCATATTAGATTGTTGCGTATTGATAATAAAGTGCATATGACGCTTCAAGATACTGGTATCGGGTTTGATTTGGAAGAAAAGAAGCAAACTTCGTACGGAATGCTCACTATGGAAGAACGTGTGAATGAGCTTGGTGGTTCGCTGCAAGTGATTTCGCAGCCAGGAGAAGGTACAACAATTCATTTATGGGTGCCAATGGCACCGTTTAGTCCAAAAGGATAAGAAGGCGGTGTGCGCGTAGTGAAGGGAGTAGAGAAAGTGGAAGAAGCGATAAAGGTTTTATTAGTTGACGATCATGAAATGGTCAGAATCGGACTAGCAGCTGTTTTAGATACTGAGGACGGTATCGAAGTGGTTGGGGAAGCTAGCAATGGCGCCGATGGCATTCGATTGGCGCAAGCATATCGGCCAGACGTTGTATTGATGGATTTAGTTATGGATGGCATGGATGGAATAGAAACAACAGCTAAGCTATTAGAGCTATATCCGGAATGTAAAGTTATTGTACTGACTAGCTTTATTGATGACAGTAAGATCTATCCTGTAATCGAAGCGGGAGCATTTAGTTATTTGCTAAAAACTTCGAGAGCAAGTGAGATTGCGGAAGCGATTCGAGCAGCAGCGAGAGGGCAGTCAGTGCTGGAATCACAAGTTGCCGCGAAGATGATGAATCGCTTTAGAGCACCGAAGCAGCAAGAGCAAGCGCCACTTCATGATGATCTGACGGAACGGGAGATGGATGTGCTTAAGCGCGTTGCTCAAGGAAAGTCTAATCAAGAAATCGCTGATGAGTTATTTATTGGCATTAAGACAGTGAAGTTCCACGTCACGAACATTTTTAACAAGCTTAATGTGGATGATCGCACACAAGCGGCTATCTATGCCCACAAGCAAGGGATAGCCGATTAATTGCAGTTATTTATCTTACGCGTAAAGTGTTAGGCAAGTTCGGATTATAATTCAAAGAATAGCAAATATAATTGGGCTATAAATATGATGTATGGAATCAATAATTAGGAATTGTTATGTATCTGAAGCAACTGATCAAAAATTTGTTTATGATCAGTTATGGAAAGAAACTGAAATGTTGACGATAGTTCCTTTGGATCAGTTAACAAAGTGGCTCTAGATGCCTCTATCGTAGGCATTAAATCAGGCCAGTAAGCCAGAGCAATAATGTTAGGTAGTGTTTTAAGTAAACAAAGGTCTGATTCGTTTCGGGCCATAATGATTTTGGGATACAAAGCTTCTTTAAAACCTTCAATGAGAATGACATCGGTATCATTTCGGATTGTTGAGATAAGTTGTTCTAATGAGTCAGAGCTTTGTTTAATTATTGCAGTTCGTTTCGAAGAAGCGATTGCAGTAATATCGGCACCAGCTTCTTGATGACGCCATGTATCAGTCCCAGGGGTGTCCATCTGGAAATCATGGGCATCTCGTTTAATTGTGCCAACCCTATAGGACGCTTTTTTGAAATATTCCGTTAACCGGCAAACCATCGTGGTTTTGCCGGTATTTTTGTATCCTACGATTTGGACAATTAGTGGAGATTTATTGCTCGGTTGAATCATTTGATTTGGAGTCCTCCTCTATATGTAAGAACAGATATGTTTTTTGATGTGAAGTGCTTAATGAATCAGCATTAGTTTAGCATAATGGACGTATAGAGATCAGGAGTTCGCGAATATTTTACGATGTTCTAATGAATATCAGTGTTATGTTACAATAATGGGCAGAGAAAAAATGGATTCGGGTAGTGAGAAGGACGGGGGGAAGTAGCGTGGCGGAAGGGATTGGAATAGCGACAGGTGGCGAGGGGAAGTTTTTTCGCCGAGCGGTGAAGGTAGATGAGGCGCAGCAGCACATACTTACTGCTGCGACGGGGCAAACAATGGCAAGCGAACTTGTGCCGCTTGCAGAATGCGGCGGCCGCCGCCTCGCGCAGCAGCTCGCTGCGACGAGCGACTGGCCGCCGTTCGCGCGCTCGGGGCTCGATGGCTATGCCATGCGCGCGGCAGACACAGCGCAAGCGACGCCAGATGCCCCGGCGTCGCTGCGCATCGTTGCTACGGTCGCGGCGGGCGGCATAGCCGCCGCGACCGTAGAGCAGGGCACTGCCGCGCGAATTATGACTGGCGCGGCTGTGCCCCGAGGGGCGGATGCGGTTGTCATGCTGGAGCAGACCGCAGAAGCTGTTCTGGCCGGTGGCGAGGAGGCGGTGCTGATTAAAGCAGCCGCCCGTCCCGGCCAGAACGTGGCACCACGAGGCGAGGAGTTCCGCCTCGGGAGCCCGTTAGCTACGCCCGGCACGGTTATTCGGCCGGGGCATATCGCTTTGCTCGGTACATTCGGCTATGCTAATGTGCCCGTGTATCGGCGCCCGCGCGTCGCGGTGTTCGCCACGGGCAGTGAGTTGCTGCCCGTGGATGCGCCTCTCGCGCCGGGACGTATACGCGACAGCAATAGTTATATGGTCGCGGCTATGATCAGGGAGAGCGGCGCTGAGCCGCTGCTATGCGGTACATTGCCTGACAAACCTGAAGCGGTATTGGCTGCACTAGCTCGTGTAAGGGAACAATGTGACATCGTTATAACGACTGGTGGCGTTTCTGTTGGTGATTACGATGTGATGGCGGATATTTTTAGAGGGATGGCGAGTCATTCCACGGAACAGACACGTCACTCGTATACACTATTCAACCGAGTGGCTATGCGGCCAGGAAGTCCAACCTCAGGAGGAGTTGTGGACGGGAAGCTGGTCATAGCTTTGTCGGGTAACCCGGGTGCCTGTTTCGTAGGTTTCGAACTGTTTGCACGACCTGCTTTACGTGCGATGCAAGGAGATGCATGTCCGTTGTTACGAAGTGTAAAAGCTACACTTGTAACTAGTATCGGAAAGGGAAGCCCCCATGTACGTTATGTACGGATTAGGCTACAGCAAAATAGTGATGGAAGCCTTCTTGCAGATCCACTTGCCTTCTCAAAGTCCAGTATGATGGCTTCGTTAGCAGATGCTGATGGCTTAGCAGTTATTCCGTCAGGTTCAGTTGGAGCAGAAGCGGGCGACCTGATTGAAGTATTGCTATTGCCTTAAAGCGAGTACCAAACTAAAGTGTCTCTTTTGTCTCAATGAGAATCAGAGCGAGCTGTTGATAATGCCTCGATGAGGCAATCAAAGAAAATGATCGATTTATAGTGATCATTCGAATGGATAAAGATTATCAAGCATCCAATTGTCAACTAATATAACTTATTAAGTACCAACCCTCGGAATGGGAGTGGCGTATGGGCTTGCATCGCCCCGTAGTATATGGAGTAGGGAAAGGTCGCATGAAAAGGGAGCTGTAGCAAATTCATTGTTTTCTGCTGCTCTCCATAGGATAATGCACGTTTTAGATCGTTCAGTAATCCTTCAGAGCCTAATAGCAGTCTTCTAAGCCACACCTTATCTTTAAGTACAAGCATTCGTAGCGACTCTTGTTTGCGTTCGTATGCTACAAAATGATTAGCTGGGGCACCCGCATGGGGACTTTGCCAATGAAAAGTCATGTCTTTTCCTTTTTTAATACCAAGTGCTGACATGGCAGGGTGGCGAAGTGCTAATTCTATAACCGCCCATACCTCTTGTTTCAGATTTGATCCGTGACTTCTAAAGCTTCTATCCAGCTCATTAATTAATTGCACGATTTCTCGAATTCCATCTTCAGCACTAACATCCACTTCTATCCCATTTCTTCCTCCTAGACGAAGAAGCATTCCATCTATTTGCACCTTTGCTTTCGAGGCAATTTGAAGCCACTCTGCTACACTTTCAGCTGCAAGATTATAGACTTTGTGCCATTGTTGTTGATCATTAGAAGGTATATGAAAGCTAATTGGTATAGGCAAGTCGCTATATTGTCGTGTAGATTGAATTGGTATGTAGTGATGGGATCGTTCGATACTATGAATAGATCGTGTATAACCTGACATTCATGTGACCCTCCTAAAAAATGAACATAGCGACAGCATAACGCAAGCAGACTGTGAACACTGGCGAAACATCGGGGAGAATAATGACGTTTCTTCTCGAAAAGAGAGCTATTCGCTGTTGCATTTGAAGAAGCGTGTCGAATGAGCACTTAACAGTTTATGGACAGTTGTTTTAAGTTTGAAATTGGATAAATCAATCAACATAAGTTGTTCCTCTTACAAGGAAGGAATATGCGCCTTTAAGGCGTATTTACTAGGAGATTAAGTAATTGCTTCACATGCCACCTCTCATCAGTAGTTGCATCAAGTGTATTCACCCAAGGGCGAATGTGTATGTGTGCAAAAATTGTGATAGGAGGCTTGTATATGTACATACCCGAAAATTCGCATTTTAATCTGGGCGGAGCTACAAAAATTGGTCGTAAACCCTCACCAAAAAAGAAGATATACAGTTTAGTAATTGGTTTTGTTGTTCTCGTTGTAATGTTAATAACTGCTTTGTTGCTATCCAAGGCGGAGTCAGAGGCCAAGCTTGCAAATATATCGGTACCTTATGATCTTGAGCAATTATGGGGTTGGAGCGACGAGGTGCTTGAAGCAGGAGCGGGAAGCGCAGAGTGGACATTACGCTGGGACGTGACAACGACTTCTAAATCCGCTTTTAAAGAGCTGACAGCAAATTTGTTTAAAGAAGAGAACGGCGATATGACTAACAAGGTCATTACGAACGGAGGGAAATCGATAAGGGGAGAAGTTTCGAGATTGGGAGGGATATTATCTATTCATATACCGGAGGAAGCAGGAGGAGTCGATCACCTTTTAGTGATGCTAGAAGCGAGCAGTGGAGATGGGTCATTGCAGAAGTTGCTTGCATCCGCAGCTATTATTGGGGAGGAATTAGCATTAGTTTCTTCTTATACGGATACCAGCATGAAGGTACATGGATTTGCAAAGAGCAAAGATGCGGTTAAGCAACTAGAAAGATTATCTTTGGGAAAAGTAGTCGAGGATTATGAGGATGGTGGGACGTGGAGTGTAACACTGAATTCAAGTAAATTACTTTCTTCTCAGTCGTTGGATAATAAAAGAAGTGCTAATTTGCAAATCTCTGCGCATGATCATACCGAACGGAAAATGACAGAGCTAACGATAGGAATTCCCCTTATAACCGGAGACTTTTCGTCGACAAAAAATGAGCCGTAAGCGATCTTACATGGGCAAAGATTACCGAATATAACTTCAATCAGAAGAAATTGTGTGTCCTATCAGTATTTTTTATGGGTCGTTCAATGGCGATTTAAGGATGAATATGCTACACTACATTACATGTAATTCGTATAAAAATTCCATAGAAAGAATGAGGCATATGACGACTTACAATCCTACAATTGATACTATCTCTCCGGAGGGCGCAGTATACTACCTGTTCGGAGCAACCGGTGACTTGGCCCGGCGCAAGCTCTTCCCGGCGTTATTCAGTTTATATAAAGAAGGCAAGTTGTCGGACAACTTCGCAGTTGTAGGCCTTGCTCGCCGACCTCGTACGAACGAGCAATTTCGTTCGGATTTGTATGAGTCCATTAATGAGTTCTGTCGCTACAAAGTGGACAATCTAGAACTGTGGAATCGATTCACGGAGCATTTTGAGTATATGTCTCTTGACATCAATAATGTGGATGGTTTCCGCGAATTGAATGTTCTTTCAACAGAGCTGGATAAAAAGTTTAATATTCCAGGCAATCGTTTATTTTATTTGGCACTCGCACCTTCCCTTTTTGGACCGGTTTCTTTCAATTTGCGTGATGGCGGCTTGTTAGAGTGTCAAGGCTGGCATCGTCTAGTTATAGAAAAACCGTTTGGTTATGATCTGCCTTCTGCTCAAAAGCTGAATGAGCAACTAAACCAAGTGTTCAAGGAAGATGAAATTTTCCGTATCGATCACTATCTAGGCAAAGAAATGGTACAAAATATTCAAGTGATCCGATTCGCAAACGCATTTTTTGAACCGTTGTGGAACAATAATTATATCGCTAACGTACAAATATCACTTTCGGAAACGGTTGGGGTAGAGGAACGTGGCGGTTATTATGACAAATCTGGTGCTTTGCGCGATATGGGTCAAAACCATATGTTACAGATGCTTACAATGATTGCAATGGAACCGCCAAGCCGTCTTCACGGTGAAGATATTCGTGATGAGAAGGTGAAAGTGCTTCGTTCACTGCGCGGCTACACCTCAAGCGATGATGTTCGCAAAAACGTAGTACGTGGACAATATGCAAAGGGTAAGTTCGGAAGCAAAGAGTTGCCAGGCTATCGTCAAGAGGAGTCAGTTGATCCTGAGTCAACGACGGAAACCTACTTTGCGGCAAAAGTATACGTAGACAATTTCCGCTGGGCTGGTGTTCCGTTCTACATCAGAACAGGTAAGCGACTGCCAGTAAAAACGACCGAGGTAGTTGTAGAGTTCAAATCGATGCCGCAGAACGTATTGTTCGCACAGCGTCATGATTTGGCACCTAATCTGCTCGTTATTCGTGTCAATCCGCTCGAAGGAATATATATTAAAATAAATGCCAAAAAGCCAGGGGCAGACAATACTGTTCAACCTGTATCAATGGAGTTTTGCCAAAGCTGTCAAATCGGCATCAATACGCCGGAAGCTTATGAGCGACTTATCCATGATGCAGCAAGAGGAGATTCAACGTACTTTACACGTTGGGATGAAGTGTCCCACGCTTGGGAGTTCGTAGACCGTATTGCTAACGCATGGCGTGAAGATAAAAGCGACCTCGCGTTTTATCCGGCTGGTTCATGGGGACCTGTTGAGGCTAACAGATTGCTCGACGAAGAAGGTTTCCATTGGTGGCCGGTAAACGGTCAAGAGGAAGACAACGTAATTTGGGTAACTAAAGGCAGCAAGTAGCGAGTAATCACTACTGCTGCAATTGTATACCTTGCAAAAGTGAAGGGAAGTCAAGCATGAGCCAAACGTTAAGTAATGAAATTAAACAGGAAGTGGAAAAAAGACGTACTTTCGCGATTATTTCCCACCCTGATGCTGGTAAAACAACATTGACTGAGAAGCTCCTCCT
The DNA here is from genome assembly GCF_022180385.2 of Paenibacillus sp. L3-i20. Lineage (GTDB taxonomy): Bacteria > Bacillota > Bacilli > Paenibacillales > Paenibacillaceae > Pristimantibacillus. The sequence goes on along the minus strand of NZ_BQME02000001.1, from coordinate 490,451 downwards.
ATTCGGAGGGGCCATTCGTCTTGCAGGATCAGTAAAAGCTCGTAAGGCGAGCCGCCATGCAACGTCAGACTGGATGGAAATTGAGAAACAGCGTGGTATTTCTGTTACCTCATCTGTTATGCAGTTTGATTATTTGAATCATCGTGTTAATATTCTTGATACGCCTGGTCACCAAGACTTTTCGGAAGATACGTATCGTACACTAACTGCTGCGGACAGCGCAGTGATGTTGATCGACGTGGCCAAAGGTGTCGAGGCTCAAACGATTAAGCTATTCCAAGTTTGTCGTAAACGGGGCATTCCAATTTTCACATTCATTAACAAGCTTGACCGTGAAGGTAAAAGTCCTTTCGACCTTATGGAAGAACTGGAACAAGTGTTAGGTATTCGTTCCGTTCCGATGAATTGGCCAATTGGTACTGGCCGTGAATTATGTGGTGTGTATGACCGTATGAACTCGCAAGTCGAGTTGTTCCAAGGAAACGATCATTCAACGATCGAAGTTCGAAAAGTAAGCGACTACAACGATCCAATCATCCGTGAGATGGCAGGCGATTATTTGACAGATCAGCTTATTGCAGATCTTGAATTGCTAGATGTTGCGGGCGATCAATTCGATTTCGATAAGGTTCGAGCAGGAGAGCTTACACCAATTTTCTTTGGTAGTGCGGTCAACAATTTCGGAGTTCAGACGTTTCTGGAAAACTTCTTGAAGCTGGCACCGAAGCCTACGCCGCGTAACAGCACTTCAGGAGAGATTGAGCCAACAAATGAGAAGTTTACTGGCTATGTATTCAAAATTCAAGCAAACATGAATCCAGCTCACCGAGATCGGATAGCGTTCCTGCGTATTTGCTCAGGACGATTTGAACGTGGTATGAGTGTAAGACATGTGCGTAATCGTAAAGATATTAAGTTGTCTCAACCACAACAATTCCTTGCTCAAGATAGAGATATTGTAGAAACAGCTTATCCTGGAGATATTATCGGCTTGTTTGATCCAGGTATATTCCGAATTGGTGACTCACTATCCCAGGGGTCTGAAGTGGAATTCGACGAGCTACCAACGTTTTCTCCAGAAATCTTCTCAAAGGTAACTGTGAAAAATGCGCTTAAACATAAGCAGTATCAAAAGGGTCTGGATCAATTGACGGAGGAAGGCACAATTCAAGTGTTCTATTCTACCGGTAATTTTGATGAAACGATTCTTGGCGTAGTTGGTCATTTGCAGTTTGAGGTGTTCGAACACCGCATGCGTGCAGAATATGGCGTTGATATCCAGTTGCATCGTATGTCATATCAATTCGCAAGATGGATTGTTGGGGATAATATTGACCCATCCAAATTCAGAATTAATACGACACTGGTTAAGGACAAAAAGGGGAACTTTGTTGTTCTTTTCGAGAATGAATATGCAATGAGAACGGCTATGGAGAAAAATCCGACAGCTCAGTTTCTGGAGACTGCTCCATAAGTTGTGTAATAAATATCGTTTAGTGAATCCTCCCACGGGATCGTTGAATTCCGTTAAGGGAGGATTTTTTTGCGAAAAAAAGAGACGTTTTAACTAGGTATTATGGTATTGGTAATAAAAATTTAAGGATATTCTAAGAGAAAAGATCGAATCATACCGAAAAATTTGATAGACTAATAGGTATTATTACAAAAATGAGAGAGTTATTGCTGAAGAAGGAGTGTTACAAAGAACGTTATGAAAAATCGAAAATTAATGCCATTATTATTTATTGGATTGTTGATTGTTATTGCTGGATCTCTATTCGCAGTACAGTATTTAACAAAGTCGAGTAAGCCGTCTGAACCAACCGCTACAAAAATTACTGAAGTGCCGCAGGTTGAAGTTGTTAAAGAGCAATATGATGTCATTGTGGTTGGTACTGATCCAGAAGGTGTAACAGCTGCAGTATCAGCTGCTCGCAATGGATTGAAAACACTTTTGATAGACGGTAAGGACCGTGAAGTACTAGGTGGTTTGTTTACACTAGGTTGGCTGAACAGTCTTGATATGAATCGTGCGCCAGACGGCAAAGATTATTTAAACAAAGGTTTATTCAAAGAATGGTTTGATCAAATTGAAGGTGACTCATTCGATATTACAACAGCGACAAATGCTTTCCACAAGATGGTTGAAGGAGAGCCTAATCTAGAAGTTCGAATGGGCATGAAATCAATAGAGCCGATTATTGAGAAAACGGCTAAAGGCAACACAGTTACTGGTGTGAAGTTGAAAACTGCTAAAGATGAGGAAAAAGTCGTAGTTGCTAAGGCAGTTATCGATGCTACCCAGGATGCTGATTTTGCAGCAGCGGCAGGAGCAGAATTCACGTTTGGACGTCAAGATATTGGTGACGATAAGTTGCTAATGGCTGTTACGCCAGTCTACAAGCTAACAGGTATTACACCTAAGGTTTGGGGTAAAATTAAGGATCGTCTGAACAAAGATGAGTACCCAGGTACAGGTGCTAATGATGAGAGTGCATGGGGTTATATCGAGATGTGGGATTATCCATCTTCAAACCCAGAGCGGATTCGTTCACGTGGACTTAATATTGGTAGGCAAAATGATGAGACGATGCTCATTAATGCCGTACAAATCTTCGGAGTTGATCCATTCGATCCAGCTTCAAGAGAAGAAGCTTATGATATTGCACGTAAAGAGATACCACTTATGCTGGAACATATGAAAAAGCTGTATCCTGAGTTTGCAACAATTGAGCTCGGCGAGCTCGCACCAGAATTATATATTCGCGAAACTCGTCATTTGGAAGGTATGTATCGTTTATCGATGGTCGATCTACTAGAGCAAAGTACACATTGGGACGACATTGCTTTTGGCTCTTACCCGATTGATATTCAAAGCACATCAGCAGCGAAGACGGACCGTGGAACGGTATTGATGGCACCGAAGCTGTATGGTGTACCATTCCGTACATTAGTGCCTCAAACGATAGATGGCCTCCTTGTTGTCGGTCGTTCAGCAAGCTTTGATACTTTGCCACATGGTAGTGCACGTGTAGTTCCTCTTGGAATGGCTACTGGTCAAGCAGCTGGTGCGGCAATCAAGATAGCAATGGACGAAGGTGTGACTCTTCGTGAACTTGCTGCCTCTGAAAAGTTGATTAAGCAGTTGCAAGAGCTGTTGACTAAACAGGGTATGGATTTGAAAGCACCTAAGACAAAACCATACGACTTTATTAAGCACCCTGCTTATGAAGGATTGAAAGCAGCAGCTAGTATGGGAATCGCACAGGGCGCATACAGCAATGACTTCCAGCTAGATGCAGATTCGAATCCGCAGCGTATGCTTCAAAATGTGAAGGGTGTTGCGAAGGTACATCCAACAGCATTAACACAATCCGTTGATGCTTCTACTGCTTCGCTGGATGAAAAGACTAAGTTTGGTCCGTTAACATTAGATCAGGCAGCATATACAATTGCATTGTCATTGAAAGAAGGCGCTGCAAAAGAAGGTGCGCTTGATATGCTCCTAGCTGAAGGTATTGTTACAGATGCAACACTTGCACTCATTAAAAACCGTGAGAAACTAACTAACGGTGATGTCTATTTGTTGCTTAAGGATGCAGTTGTTGCAACAACTGGCGTTACCTACTAATACTTCTAAATAAAAAAATTAAAAAATAATACAAAAAATCAAAAAGGAAACTATTTGTTAGGTAATATATTACAAATAGTTTCCTTTTGTTTGTTATTTTATTGAAACTAGCAAACTACTAAATCGTATACTATAGGAGTGTGCATAAAAAAATAGAATTGGAGTGACTATGCAAGTGAAGAAGTTATCTGTATTAACAAAACCATCAATATGGGCCAAAACGGTCGTGGCTGCAGTATTGTCTGTTAGCTTAATGACACCCGCCATCCATGCGAGTGCGGATGCTGGCGGAGCACCTCCTAAAGCTAAAACGTTGGATTCGGCTAATGCTAATGGATTTCTTGACGATTTTTTTGCATCGGAAGAAGCTAAAGCTCACTATGTAGGTGCTTCCGTTGTTGTTGTGAAGGATGGCAAAGTGCTTGCTCAGAAAGGTTACGGTTTCGCTGATAAAGAAAAGAAAAGGGCAGTGGACCCAACATCGACTGTGTTCAGAATCGCTTCGGTTTCCAAGACGTTTACTGCTGCCGCACTCATGCAATTAGTTGAGCAAGGAAAGGTTGGCTTGCAGGATGACTTTACGAAATATGTAAAGGGTCTGACATTCGATAATCCATTTAATAAACCTGTTACGATAGAGCATTTACTTACACATACAACAGGTTTCCAAAATTATGACGTACAGCCAGAAGATATACATAATGACTTTAATAAGATTGTAGAGATTGAGGATTACGTTAAGGCCAACATGCCGCCTGTCGTGCGTGAGCCTGGAACTTCTTATTTGTACGATAATTTTGCTTCTTTAATTGTGGGATTAGTTGTGGAAAAGGTGAGTGGAATGCCATTCGCTGATTATATGGATAAGCATATTTTTAAACCACTTGCTATGAACAATACCGGATTTTTGCCTGAAGGAAAGCTCAAAGAAAATCTAGCAATTGAATATGGTCCAGCTGGCATTATTCCTCCATACGCGGTTTCACCAACTGTTATGCCCCATGGCGGCATGTTGTCGACTTCCGAAGATGTTGGTAAATTTATGATTGCATTTTTGAAGGGCGGAACAACTGGAGCTAATCGTATTTTGTCCGAGAGCACAGTGGATTCCATGGAACAATATCGTTCTTCTATCCATCCGTTAATGCCTAATACGACATATGGTTTCGAAGCTCCATTCCAATTGCCAGGAGCGGGAAGCAGCTCCAAAGTGATTACGAAAGCTGGAGACATGCTCGGTATGAGCTCTTATATGTTTTTGATTCCTGAGCAAAATACAGGTGTGTTTATAACGTACAATCAAACAGGTTTGTTACGCAACTTTTTCTACCCAGCTTTTATTCATACTTTTTTCCCGCAATATGCAGCACCTGCTAAGCTAGAACCATTTACAGCACAAAATGAAAAAGATTTAAGCAAGTTCGGCGGTTTTTATTCTGATCTTCGTTTAGATATTATGGTATCCGCATTAGGAACAGAAGGAGAAGGCGATCTAGTTGTTTCGGATGCTTACGTTGGAACTCGCGCTTTGAAGCAAATAGATGATAATTTGTTTGTTGATTCGCTTTCGAATCAGTTTACAGCATTCGAGCTTGATGCAAATGGGCATGTTGCCTATATGAAGGAGCCTTACCTCAATCCAATGGGCTACTCGCAAAAAGGCGCTGTTGCAGCTGGTTTCTCCGATGTAACTAACGAACATCCTTATGCGAAGCAAATATTTGCATTGCAATCTCTAGGTTATTTAGCTAATGATGCAGCAGAAAGCTTTAATCCAGAGGGAGCAGTAACTAGAGGTGAATATGTAAAAAACATTCTTGAAATAACTAATATCAAAGGTAGCAAAACGACAGAACTTGCTTTTACTGATCTAGAAGGTCACTCGGCAGCTGGATTTGTTCAAATGGCGTATGAAATGGGTATGGTTACGGGTAATGGTAAAGGATTATTCCATCCTGATAAAGCTATTACACGTCAAGAAGCGGCAGTTATGATGTGGCGTCTCATGAAACTTCAATATTCAGATGAGTTGTTTGAATCAGTGGAACTTGCAGGGAAAACAGATAAATGGGCTGTTCCGGCTGTTAAGATGTTAGTTAAACTTGGTATTTACGGTCCCGAAGTGAAGGTAAACAGCAAAGGTGCTTTCGATTACCAATCACAAAAAGTTCTTAATCGTCAAGAAGAAGTAGCAATTTGGTACGCTCTATTTACTCAGCCGACAGATCAAATTGTTGGTGGCCTAATGCAAGAGCAGGAAGCAAAAGAAAAAGAAAAAGAAAAAGAAAAAGAACAAACAAAAGAATTGCCTAAGGCATCTTAATTAATGTTTATAGTGAATGAAGTGTTTCAATAATGTTATCCAGAGAGCTCCCGAAGCGGGGCTCTTTATTGTTGCAGTGATATATTTATTTGATCATCGTATAATGATGAGAATGATATATGATGATGGGTGGTCGACGATATGGGAATTATTATGTTTACTGGAGGCGGCTCAGCATGAATCTGATCTTACACCTGGCCTAGCTAATGGAATTGCGATACCCTTCGCGACAGGAGTTTGTACGACATTTCCTGAAACAGTTAATGTGCTTTCAGCGGGAAAATGCTGTTATATCGGCCCCGTTATCCGAGATAAGCAGCGCTATATTGAAAAAATGAGTGTTAGCAAAGAAACAGATAGTTTGTCCGCCATTTATAATTGGATTCAGGAAATAAAAAGAAACTGAATTGGTCGCCCTTGTTCTGAAGAATACAAGAGTGGCTTTTTTTCTTCGATTTTTCAAATAAAGAAATCACTCGATAATTATGGTAATATGACTAATAAAGATCCTTAAACAAGGAGATGATCCAAAATTAGTAATGCTTCTATTGAGCCTAATGAGACAAAAACATACAACCAAATGCTGATCATAAATGGACAAGTTGTTTTGAAGGATAAGGTGGTAACAGGTGCTATAGCAGTGGAGGATGGAAATATAACTGCCATCCTGTTAAATGATGAGGAGATTGCCGAGTGGAAGGAAGGCATTAATGACCAGAGCATTCTAACAGTAATCGACGCCAAACAACGTTTTGTATTGCCTGGGCTTATTGATATTCACTGTGATGCAATTGAAAAGGAAGTTCAGCCGAGGCCCAACACACTTTTCCCTCTTGAGATGGCATTAGTAGAGTTCGAGCGCAAGTTGCCGCTCCACGGTATTACTACGATGTATCATTCATTATCGCTTGGGGTAGGGTTAAGTCTAAGAGGCGATCATTTACTTACGAAAATGATCGAGCTAATCCATCATTATAACCGTAAGCGAGCGATAATACGCAATCGTGTACATTTACGCTTCGAGGTTTCGCATCATGCAGGCGTACCGATATTGAAACGTTTTTTGGATGAGGGGAAAATACACTATTTATCATATATGGATCATTCCCCAGGTCAGGGTCAATATAGGGAAACAGGATCATTTGAAAAATATGTAATGAAAAATCAAGGTGTATCTTTGAAAGAAGTACAGGGGATTGTGGAAGGATTGCTTAAAAGACAACAAGAGATTGATTGGGACCAATTGAAAAGACTCGGCAACTTTGCTGTAGAAAGGGGAATACCCGTTGCGTCACATGATGATGATTCTCCAGCTAAAGTGGATCAATTAAAGAGCTATGGGATAAGTGTATGCGAATTTCCGATTAATTTGGATACAGCCAAATATGCAACTGAGCTTGGATATTCGGTATGTGTAGGAGCACCAAACGTAGTGAGAGGTATCTCTCATGACAATAATTTAAACGCAACTGATGCTATCCAAGCTGGAGTTGCAACGATATTATGCTCGGATTATCATCCTTCATCCCTACTTGGAGCTATATTTAAGCTGGTGGACGAAGGAATAGCCGATCTGCCTGTTGCAGTCAGAATGGCTACCCTACATCCAGCACAAGCATTGCATATAGATAACTCATTTGGATCAATCGAAATAGGCAAAGCCGCTGACATTATTATTATTGATCGATATGAAGGATTACCTTGGGTGACAGATACGATTGTTAACGGTGTTCATGTATTAGCTGCGTCAGTCAGGTATTAAGATGGAGATGGATTCGATGTTCCATCTTGATGAAGATGTTGGTATAAAGTATCTACCATTTGGGTCTGTTCAGATGTATTGGATTGCTTCCAAATCATCTCGAATAATACACCAAGGCCGGGTAAAGTGCGCTCATCATTGCCAACAGAGTCCTGAATGACATCAGTTAGTTGTTCTTTGGAGTTTTCTTGAACACGGTTAATAATTGCTTGACGAAGATCTAGCGTAGTCAATGGATAACCCTCCTGACGGATTCGGAAATTTTGCTTCTTTACTATGCCCAGCAACAAACATGACCATCCACCTCGTTTGATTATGTTATAATGGACGAAAGAAAGATGGGACAAGCGAAGACGATTAATGTTGAGTTTCACTGTCTTGAACGGAAGGTCAGGTATAGAATCATATGAATAATTTCCAGAGCAAGCAAATATATATCGGTTCACCTCAGAATGAAAGGGTTAAGCAATGGGCATCTTTACTTGATAAAAAGTATCGTGACCGTGCTAATCAATTTATTATTGAAGGTGTTCATTTAATTCAAGAAGCATTAAAGGCAGAAGCTAATGTTACATATATCGTTTTTGATGAAGAGCGAGGACTGCCCCATGAATTGAAGGAAGATAGCTATACTTCGACTAAGCAAATGGAGTGGGTTAGTGCATCAAAGGCAGTAATGGCGAAATGTACCGGGACAGATTCTCCGCCACCTGTATTCGCCGTTCTTGATAAGCTTTCTTACTGTGAAGATACCTTGTTAAAAGAACATGCATTAGTTGTTGTCCTTGACGGGGTACGCGACCCAGGCAATGTAGGTACTATTATTCGTAGTGCAGATGCTGCTGGGGCTGACGCTGTTGTGCTTGGCAAAGGCTGCGTAGATTTATATAACCCTAAGACGGTACGTTCCACGATGGGCTCCTTATTTCATTTGCCTATCCTTGAAGGTGAGCTTTCTGAGCTGCTGCCAAGGGCTAAAGCTAGTGGTGCAACACTAGTTGGAACAAGTTTGCAGGCAAACCATAGTTGCTATAGCTATGATTGGAAAGGGACGACATGGCTACTAATGGGCAATGAGTCGGAAGGATTGTCACCTGCTGTACGTGAACAGTTGGATGAAGCTGTTATTATCCCGATGGCAGGTCGAGCAGAGTCTCTGAATGTAGCAATGGCTACGACTATATTGTTGTTTGAGGCGCTCAGGCAGCGGGGATATTCACCGAAAATAAACTCATAAAGCAGAAAATAAACTCGTATCAGCCCAACTCATCCCCTAAACTCTGTAGTAACATGAAACCCAAAACGAGGAGAGAGCCAGTAACACCGCCCTCTCCCTTTTCTTTTTTCAATCGTTCTCCCATTCATTAGCTCAGGCATTCCCCAATCATTTCTCCGCCATTACAAACCGGAATCCTTTACCACTCCGGCATTATCTCAGCCTTGTTCTTCGTCTATTTTGAATATATCTGCCTCAGATTACATTCCCAATCTAATACTCAAACAAGGTTTTCCCCGATCATTTATTCCAGCTACTTCTCATGCTTGAACTTATCTACCTCTGCTTTTTTAAGCCCTACTCAAGCCTGTCAGGATACAACTTATTATCATTGTGAACATAAAAGCTATACCAATTACTATTTATATTTTCTTGTTAGTGAAGGAGTAGTGTTGACGTAGAGAGTGTGTTCTATTTATTGAGCGTGATAGCGGTAATCTTTTTTGAGCAAAGCCTAAATTAGTTTTTATTTACATTTTAAATATTTCAATGCTATAATTTGAATGAACGTTCATTCAAATTTGTAATAGGAGGATCAATATGTCCAAAGAGAGCGAGCAATTACAGGAGATGTTTTTGAAAAGTTTTGAGGAGGATGTTCAGGATCATGCTGTTAGGCAAATTATTTTGCATGCTATAGAGGTTTTTTCGAAAAAAGGGTTTACAGGTACAAAAATTAAAGATATCGCCCAAAGTGCGGGGTTCAGCCAAGGTTATGTCTATACATATTTCAAGTCGAAGGATGAGTTGTTCTCCAAAATTGTAGAGCTCGCCACTGTTGGTTCAGGAAGATCTGTTTATCAAGCAACACAATTATTAGGCTCACCGATCCAGAGGATAACATGGCTAACTGAAGCTTTTATATCAACGGACAGTATCGCGATGCAGCATTGGCGCTTACTTTTATTGCAAACGACTACGTCAGAGGCCATTCCTGAAGAAGCAAAAAGAATTGCGAAAGAACAAGCAATTGCACCGTTCCAACATTTTATTCCACTCATTATTGAAGGGCAGCAAACAGGAGAAATCGTCGAAGGGGATCCTTTTATGCTTGCTATCACTTATTTTTCCTTTATACAAGGGCTTGGTATTTCCAAAATCCAAACGACTGGCGATTTACCATTCCCGTCTGCGGAAGTTGTACTTCGATTTTTGCGTAAATAATTCGTGAGTATTGCGTTATCATTCGGAGGGAGTTGAGGTTGATATGATTAAGTCGTTCAAAAGTGAGAAAGCGCGATTGAAAGTATTACATTCTTATGAACTTGTGATGAAAATGTGGGAAGCTGATGTAACGGAACATACGATTCCTTCCCGATATGGAACGACTCACTGTTATACAGCAGGAAAGAAAAACAACCCGCCGCTGCTATTGTTCCACGGTGTCGGTGATAACTCGGCTGTAATGTGGGCGCTAAATATAAAAGTTTTGTCGAGTAAATATTATTGTATTGCTGTTGATACTATTGGCGGACCAGGCAAAAGCACTCCTAATGAACACTTTAAGAAGGGACTGTATAATGGGCCCGAATGGATAAATGAGATTATTGACTTTTTTAAACTAGAAAGAGTATATATGGCTGGCGTATCGAATGGAGCTTATATGGCTTATCAATATACGACAATACATCCGGAGCGGGTTATACGAACGGTTTGTATGGAAGGTGGGATGATTATTAATCCACTGATGGCTATGTTTCGGATATTGTTAGTTATGTTTCCAGAAATATTGCTGCCGACAAATCGTAATATGCTTCGTATTTTGAAAAAGCTGAGTTCACCGCACTCAGACGTATTCGATAGATACCCACTTTTAGCGGAGCACATGATTTTAGTAATGAAGGCGCATAATCAATTAGCAATGTCTCCGAATCAGCCTGCAAAATACGATAGGGAAAAGGGAATTGCAGTGAGAGATAAGTTATATTTTCTAATGGGAGACCATCTTCGGATAGTAGATAAAGATTTTATGGCTGTAATGGACGACGGACAATATAACTATAAAATAATACCGAAGACAGGACATGGCATCAATTTTGAGCAGCCAGAAGTTATACATGAGGAGTTGTTTCGTTTCTTTTCAGAAGTTGAGAAAGATATAGAGAAAATTGCATCACATGCTGCGCTATAATACAATATATGGATTACATAAACGGGTAGGTGTATCTTTTTGGAAAAATGGATAGAGAAACATATAAAAGATGCAGAGAATAAATTTGCATTGGACGATTATCGCTTTCATTCTTATAGCTTGCATCGCTCTGGAAGTTCTGCAAATGAAACGATATACACGTTATCGCTGGAATGGTTTCCAAATCATGCACCTGTTGTAAATGAAGACGAAGGTTCGAATCCTACGGGAACAGCCGTAATAAGGATTAATTTGAATACTAATCTTTATGATAGTGTCATTTTTGTTCAGGGCGAAAGCTTTGCAGGGGAAAACGGCGTCACATTCTCATTAAATGATGAAGCTGAGATTATAAGGTGGATTGAACGCGAAACGGGAATGAAGCATGGGAGTCAATTCGAACGGGATACAAGGGGCAAAGATAAGCCAGGGTTTAGATATAGAAGTATTTATAATGGTATTCGAACTTCGCCTTCAGGCAGTATTAGCATTGAGCTAGATCAAGAGGGGAAGTTAGTGTTTTATTCGGTAATTGGACCATTTCCTATGGTGGAGACGATTAGTGAGGATCAATTTACGCTAACTTTCAAGGAAGTAGAGCCTTTAATACTGGAACAATTGCAGTTGACCGAATTTCCAATCACTAACAAGAAGAAGTGGGTTTCCGCATATGGGCTTGAGGAATTTTATGCTACCGTACAGGATGTAAGAAAGATAGAAATTAAAACGATTATGAATGAAAATAACTCACAAATTGTAATGGATCGATTGCTTGAATGGGAAGAACCACTCGTCAATGATTTTAAAAGTCAGCCCGTTTATTTTTCGGAAGAGATTACAGTGGAACAAGTGATTGCTAAGGAACAACATCCAGAATTGATCATCATTAATGAATCCGAAGCAGAAGAATGCATTAAGACGGTTGTTAATTTTATGCGTAAAGTGTATGCGGATCAATCTGGTCAATGGATGCTGTCGACGCTGCGCCGGGAAAGAGCGTTCATCTTTGCTGAATTGCGTCCTGTAGCTCAGGATATCCGTTTATTGAAGCGCAAATTGCGTGTAGTTATTGATAACACAACCTTTGAAGTTATTAATATGATGGATAGTGAGGCATTCTTTGCGATGTTCGAGGGGTATGATCCTGCTGGCGAAGTTATTGTAAACCAGGAAGAAGCTTTTGCGAAGTTAGTTGAACATATCGAGATAGATCCTATCTATGTATACGATTCGTCGAGTAAGAGTTACATCTTTTGCGGTCGAGTCGACTGTAAATATGGAGTAAATGCTACAACAGGCGAGGTTGTGGAACTAAATTCTTTATAGTTCCTTGATCGTAATGTATTAAGCTATGTATAACCGTAAAGAATAGTAGTTTGGCGGACGCCGAATTGCTGTTCTTTTTAAATTATTAGAATTATATCAAGTAAACAGCTAGGAATAGATGGTAATTCATGATAGTATGGATAGTACATAAAGTTAATTAACTGGGATCAACGATATAGGAGGTAAGTACATGTCAAATGCCCAAAGTGAAACTTCGGTTGAAGCATTGTTTAAGCCCTTTACATCGTCAAATTTGTCGGTCGCAAACCGTATCGTAATGGCACCTATGACTAGAGGATATTCCCCAAATGGTGTGCCAGGGGAGGATGTTGCCGCTTATTATCGCAGGCGGGCACAGAATGGCGTTGGTCTTATCGTCACGGAAGGAACACTCATTAATCATCCTGCTGCTGGTGCAAGTCCGAACTGGCCTAATTTTCACGGTGAAGCTGCATTAAATGGTTGGTCTAACGTGGTAAAAGAAGTGCACGAAGCAGGAGGGAAGATCGTTCCCCAACTGTGGCACATTGGTTTAACACGCAAAGCCGGAAGCCAGCCGAACCCGGAAGCACTGTCAGTTGGTCCTTCCGGGTTAGATCTTTCAGGAGAGAAAATAACCCAACCTTTAACCGAAAATGAGATTGCAGATCTTATAGCAGCATATGCCCAAGCAGCGGCAGATGCTGCTCGAATCGGATTTGATGGTATTGAGCTTCACGGTGCACATGGCTATTTAATTGACCAGTTTTTCTGGGGCAGAACAAATCATCGAACCGATCAATATGGAGGGGATATAGCAGCACGAACACGTTTTGCTGCTGAAATTGTGAAAGCTTCCCGCCGTGCTGTGGGAGCTGATTTCCCCATCGTACTTAGATTCTCTCAGTGGAAAGCAGATAACTACGATGCTAAACTAGTCGAATCACCTGGGGAGCTGTCACAGTTTTTAACACCACTCGTTGATGCTGGAGTGGACGTCTTCCACAGCTCAACACGCCGTTATTGGGAGCCTGAGTTTGGTGATTCTAACTTAAATCTAGCAGGTTGGACAAAAAAATTGACTGGAAAGCCAACCATTACAGTAGGCTCGGTCGGATTAGATAATGAGTTTAGAAGCAGCAGCGGTGACATTGCTAAGCCAGCGGATCTGAATAGTTTAATTGAAAGATTAGAAAATGGAGAATTCGATTTAGTTGCAGTAGGTCGAGCATTACTCGCTGATCCTGAATGGGCTGCCAAAATACGCAATAATCGCGGTGATGAGCTTTCGAATTTCGATATAAGTTCTACCAAAACGTTATATTAATAAAGCTGATTAAATTCATTAAGTCGAATCAGATTTGTATAAACAAAGAAGGGGAGCCTGCTCGTTGTGGGCTCCTCTTCTTTTTGTTGACAATTAGGTCTCTCCACGATTGATTGAATATAAATACATCATTTTTCATAAATAAACATTACGAGAGAGAGGAAAACGAATGCAGCATGTCATATCGTTAAAAGACTTCGATTGTCTATACAGATACATGGATCGATAAGGAGTTTTTTTATGAAAGTCACTATCAAGACGAAAAAAATCGAAGAATTGAGCATGCAAGCCGAAAATAGGATGCATGTACAAAAGTCGCTGTTGCTATACCTGTTGAATAAATAGAAAAAGGATAGCAGATATTGATATATTTTCAGATATTTATTATACAAAAAAACAGCGAAGCTTCCTTTACTAAAGGAGGTCCGCTGTTATGTAGCATTACAAGTGTTCCTCTTATAGGTGCTCTCGTAAGAACGTAAGCATCTTTCCCCAAGCGTCTCGTTCGGCACGAGCGATATCCGAAACGGCGACATGGGGAGCGAGGCTATTAGGCGGTAGATTAGGAATATGGAATCCATGTCCTGCTTCTGGGTAACGGAGATGAGTCACGTTGCAGTGGGAAGAATTACGCTGGATAATCTGCACAATCTCGGCAGACATATCTGATGTAGGACCTGTCTCGTCTTTGTCACCAGTAATAAGCAGTAGGTTGCCTTGTATTCGCTCTACAGGAATTCGGGCATGCTCCTTTTCTGCATCCGTAGCATTTTGTATGGTCCAAGTGTGGATTTCATGTAGCTTTGATTTGTCAAAGTCCATACTGGATTGGTAACTATCCGGGTAGCTGAGGAAGCCAAACGGCTTGCCATTATACGACCATGATGCTAGTTTCTCATCAGATCCAATTCGAATGCCCTGTAACATGTACATAGACCCGTTAAAAGCTACTGCTGTTTTTAAATCTTCTGGAAACATAGAGCCGAGTAATAATGCAAGTTCACCACCTTTGGAAATGCCGATTATACCGATAGAATCGCCATTCACTTCTCTCCGCCCGCGAAGCCAGTTGATACATGAGGCAAAATTTTCTATTGGAATATTCACTAATTCGTTCGGTAAGCCATAATTTCCATAATAATCGTAATAGGCTACAGCCATTGCCGCAAACCCGCGGGAGGCGAGTATAGCCGCTACTTGCTCGGACCAATATAATCCGCCGCCTGAACCGCCGACTACGATGACGGTTGGTAGACTTGCAGCATTAGTCGGAACAAAAAACTTGCCTACAAAGTCAGTATGAACCTCTTCAACTGTCAACTGCCCGACTACATATTTTGCAATTATTTCAGTCTGGGCAATCCACTCATCTTCGAGATACAGAGATACTGTAATCTCCTGTGGTGACACATTACCTTTTATAAAAAAAGGAAAAGTTCCGATGTTCTCATATGATAATTGTGATGGTTCTGCATGCAATTTCATCGACCAAAGCAAGCCTGCCTGATCAATTCCTTCGTAGGTTCCAAACTTTGGGGCTTGCGAGGAGGGATCAATTCGCCCGCTTAAATCAGCTTCAAAAGTTGCATGTGATTGCCACAGACGCCCGCTATCGTCCTTCATCTCGGCCCTCACCTCATACAACTTTCCAACATGAAGTCCGACGATTTCAATATGAATTTGTTCGTCCACAAGTTCTGTTTTTCTTTGAATATGAATGATTGGATTCATAGGTTTCTCCCTTCGAGTATTCAGTCCGTAGTTTCTAAAAGTAAAGTATCTCTCTTAGTATTTTACTCAACATTGATTATCCAACGTTGAGTAAACAATATCACAAAAGTTAAATACTGTAAACAAAATTGGTAAAAAAAGTTGAGAAGTAAGGCTATCACACAAGTTTTTCGTTATCTGCTATCCGAATTATAGTTGGCAGCTACTTGTATTCCTAAAGCTACTTATCGAAAAACTTTCGTGTTTCTATCGTTCGTAATTGACATCCCATTGTAATTTATCTATACTGATCATTAATCTTATATACGATATACGTTGAAAGAGCCCAGTAGCTGCTTAGTCCCTGTTGTAGAAAGCCGGGGGTTGATGAAACCCGGTACACATTAGGTCAGCGAATTACACTCTCGAGTATCTCGGGTAATGCCGAGCGGAATTGCGAACGATATCTCGCCAAGAGTGGCACAAGTAGCTTGCGTAACCGCATGTCGATTGGTGCAATTTGGGTGGTAACACGGTTGAATAATCGTCCCTATGTCTAATACAGACAAGGGGCGTTTTTTGTTTTTCAAAATATAAGAACTTATAAGTTTTTCATCTTATAAAAGGCTTATATTTCTCCACGGAACGAAAGCTAAGCCTCCAAATGACGACTTTAGCGGTTTACGCTTGATAAAGGTAATTTACGGATTGTTATAAAATGAAGGGGTGGGATTACAATGAATATTATTGATGAGCTGGAATGGCGTGACGCCATTAATCAACAAACGGATGCAGAGGGGCTTCGAGAATTAACGAATGAAAAAGCAGTCTCCCTTTATTGCGGAGTAGATCCAACGGGCGACAGTATGCATATTGGTCACTTAATTCCATTCATGGTGCTGAAGCGGTTTCAGCTTGCCGGTCATCGTCCAGTTATTTTGATTGGTGGGGCAACGGGAACGATCGGTGATCCAAGTGGTCGTCAATCCGAGCGTTCATTACAGACGCTTGATGAGATTCAAGCGAATGTCGATGCGTTGTCCGCACAACTCAATAAGCTGTTTATAACAGAGGGCGACAATCAAATTCGAATGGTAAATAACTACGATTGGACTCATAAAATTAATGTAATTGAGTTTTTACGCGACTATGGTAAAAATTTCAGCATTAATACGATGCTTGCTAAGGATGTCGTTGCTAGCAGACTGGATAGCGGTATTTCCTTTACTGAATTTTCATATCAGATTCTGCAATCGCTAGATTACTTGCATCTATACCAGAATGAAGATGTACAATTGCAGATCGGCGGATCAGACCAGTGGGGCAACATTACAAGCGGTCTTGACCTAATTCGTAAGAAGGAAGGTGCCGAAGCTAAAGCGTTTGGTCTCACGATTCCGCTTATGTTGAAAGCCGACGGCACGAAATTCGGGAAATCAGCTGGTGGGTCAATCTGGCTTGACCCTAACAAAACGACTCCATTTGAGTTCTATCAGTTCTGGGCGAATACGGATGACCGTGATGTTGTGAAGTATTTGAAATATTTCACTTTCCTTTCCAAAGAGCGAATTGATGAGCTAGCTGAAAAGGTACAGTCAGAGCCTCATAAACGTGAAGCGCAAAAGACACTAGCAGAGGAAATGACGACTTTTGTACATGGCGAAGAAATGTTAGAGCAAGCTAAGCGTATTACAGCAGCCCTGTTCAGCGGAGATATTAAATCGTTAACTGCAGAAGAGATTGAACAAGGGTTTAAAGAAATGCCGACATTCGAAGCAACGAAGGAACCAAAAAATATTATCGATTGGCTTGTTGATCTAGGTATTATAAAGTCAAAGCGTCAAGCTCGCGAGGATATTACTAATGGCGCTATCTCTATGAACGGTGAGCGCATTACTGATTTGGAGTTTGAAGTGAACGATAGCCAGGCTATTGGCGGACGATTTATTATTATTCGCAAGGGTAAGAAAAACTATAGCTTGGTGAAAATGCACTAATGATTGGAATAGTACAAAACCTCACTTGTTTAACAAAAGTGAGGTTTTTTCATTTTATTATGGAAATAGTCTTTTAATTCATATAAATTATTTGAATATTGCAAATATTAACCATCAGCTCAGGGGAATATAGTGTATACTGAAATGGTACGAATCTCTAGATTGGTTATACTAATGAAATATTGTTTATAGAACTAATATAAATGAAATATCGGAGTGGAGCTGATTATTTTGAAACACAGTATGACCCTTTTTTTTGTCGTGATAATGTCGTTTTTTGTCGTTTCTTGTAAACAGATTCATGATAATGATGTGATAGGAAAAGACACAAGTTCACCTATTGCAACGATGGGACCTGATGTACAGCATGTGTCTAAGGAAGAAAATATGTTGATTCAGTTTTTAAAAGGTGAACAATACGGACAATACGGTGTATACACCAATCGGCTGGATTCAGGTCAGAGTGACAATGTTGCTACTGGGCATGAGGTGCTCAGTGAGTCTGCTGGACTTATGATGGAGTTTTATGCAAAAAAGAAGGATCGAAATGCTTTTCAACAGGAGTGGGAACTTGCAAAGCAAGTTTTCGATCAGGAAACGAGTTTTAGTTATCGCTATAGTCCAAAGCTTGATAAACGATATTCAGTGAACGCAGCAGTCGATGATTTGAGAATAGTTAAATCGCTGTATGAAGGTGCCAAAGTATTTGATGATAGCCGATACCTTGATGAAGCAAATAAGTATGCTTCAAGATTTACTGCTCACAATATCAAGGATTCAAAGCTTCATGATTTCTATGACGAGCAATATAAAATGGTTAATTCCTATATAACACTATGTTACATCGACCTGGGGACAATGCTGAAATTACCGCTAACGGAAAAGGAGTCTCAGAAGCTTCAAGCTAATATGCTTGCTATTATCGAGGGTGGTTATCTCTCGGATGGATTCCCCTTTTATGAAACTCGATTTAATTACGATAAGGACAGTTACAGCTCTGAAGATATCAACATGGTTGAAGGGATGTTAACTGTACTTTCATTAACGGAAGTGGGTAAACATAAAGAAGCAAGTGTACATTACATTAAGGAACATGTTAAAAAGGGAACACTTTATGGTAGATATACAAAAAGTGGAGAGCCTACAACTGATATTAGGTCAACTGCCTTATATGCATTAGCAGCTATGATTGGAAAAAGTGTCAAAGACGAGGAGCTTTATAAGGATAGTATTGATAAGATGTTGCAGTTTCAAATTATAGATACAGCAAGTCCGATGTATGGTGGCTTTGGAGATCCAGTTTCGGGACAAGCGTACTCATTTGATAACTTGATGGCTCTTAATGCGTTAGCTTTACAACAATAATAATGAAAGAGGCATTAGTATGAATCAATTAAGTAAGCTTTTGGGAAAGGGAATGAGTACTTTTTCAAAATATATATCACCGGCAATGCTTGCTGCATCAATGCTCGCAGTGATCACATGTATTGCATTATTTGTTCGCCCCTATATAGGGATGGCTGATAACGGTGATTTTTTTCGCATTATTTATGGTAATGGTCTTTATTTTAACGAACCCGATTATTACAGTCAGTACTTTGGTCATTTTGTAAAACAATACGGGATTTTTCAATATTTTAATGAAAATGCTGCGGCGTTAACTTCATCGCAATCGTTATTTATTAGGTTGTCTATGGCAATTAATAAGCTTATTTATCATCCAGAGCTCTTTGATATTCGAATACAAGGTGCATTATATACAGCTTTACTTATTGCAGCCGTTTATTTGTTAGTGGAAAGTGTAACTTGGAAAGTTCGCCGTAAATATGGCTATCCTATAGCGTTGCTTGCCGTGTTTATGTTTGCTGATACGGGCTACACAGCGTATTTTAACTCCTTCTACGGAGAAAGTGTCGTTTACATTATGTCCATACTGCTTGCAGCGTCAGGTTTTTTACTTTATCGCAATCGTTATAACGACTACGTCATGTTGGGTCTGTTTATCGTGAGTACGTTACTGCTAACAACTGCCAAGCAGCAAAATGCTACTGTAGGTGTAATTGTAGGGTTGATTGGAGTTATTTTTATCTATCTGCGCAAAAATAAGATGTTTCGGACAGTTGTAGCAACGTCAATGATTGTTTTGTTTTTGTCAGGAATATCAACATACGTCTTCATCCCGAAAGAGTTTGTAGAAATCAATCAATATCATGCGATGACTCGTGGTCCGCTTTCTCAATCAGATAATCCAGAGGAGACTTTGAAAAAGTTCGGTATTAATGAACAATATTCGATCTTATCCAAAAGTATATATTATGAGCGATTTACGACAGTCGATGTTGAATCCCCAGTGCTTAAAGATGAATTTTATAGTCAATATGGATTTGGATCACTATTAGGTTTCTACATAACTAATCCAGATATAACGCTGAAGATGCTGGATTTGTCAGCTCAACATGCTTTTACGATCCGACCTTCGGCAATGGGGAATTTTGAAAAGACGGAAAATAAACCATTCGGAGAAAAAACGAATTATTTCACTGGGTATAGCACACTTAAAAAGGAGTTATCGCCGAAAACGTTTGGTTTTATTGTGTTGTGGTTAATAGTTATATGCAGCATTTATATGCCTTCGTTTATTAGTGCTGTTAAAGCAAAGGATGTTCGCGGTGCGATTAGGCTGCCACTTATCGTTATGATGATGTTATTAGGTTTATCAGGAATAGCGGTTTCCACTATAGGTGCGGGGGATGCTGATTTAGCTAAACATTTGTTCCTATTTACGGTCATGTTTGATATCGTAACGTTTCTTGCTATCGCAGATGTGATTAGAAGAGGCATTTGGCAAAATAAAGGGTTAAAGGTAGGGGAATAGATGCTGCGGCTTCCCAAATTAATGATTATTTTTTTAATGTTAATACCATTATTTTTAGTTCCGAGCAATGTATTTGCTTCTAATAATAATGAAAGCAAGCTTCTGCTCATATACGATAGTTTAGCCAAAGGAACACCTCAAGAGGGAAATATTGAGTCACTTAAGAGGATACTCGCTGCATTGGGGTTTAATGTGAAGCTGCAATCCATTGAGAACTATCAATCGGGTGAATTAAGCGGGTACAACAAACTTATTGTTGTAAGGAATATGCTGAATAATTTTATCAATGATCAGTTTGAAAAGGATTTGTCCCCCTATAAGGGGGCGTATCTCCACATCGGGCATGAACGGCCTTCGTTTTTAAAGAGCAAATTTCCAGTTGAAATGGCTCTTTCTGTTCCTGATCGAGCGAAGATTACGATAGGTGGCTTAGATCAGTTAAATATTACGGCAAGTGCAGAGCGAATACCGATTATTTTACATACATCTGGAGAAAAATATGGTGGATTGGAATTGGCTAGTCATACTGAAAAGTTTCCCTACAGTGTGAAGTGGGGACAGGTTGCATTTGTACCTTATTTCGGTACTGGCTTTGGGGCTGAAATTTCTATGGGATATGTGTTGGCGGATTGGCTTGGTATACAAAATGACGGACAAATCTATCTCATCTTTAAGGAGATATATCCGTTTAGCGATTTAAAGCTACTGGAAAGTGCAGCAAATCAGCTTTATGAAGCGGGGATCCCCTTTATATTTAGTATCCGGCCGGTATTCTATAACACCGATTACCCAGCAATGAAGCGATATTTAGAAGTGCTGAAATATGTACAATCGAGAGATGGATCCATCTTCGTCGATGCTCCTGTGGCATCTTTAGCTGCTGGAATACAGAAGGACTTGCTCAAAGAGAAAATGACTGGATTTATTGACCTGTTGGCAGCAAATGGGATCGTACCGCTTGGTATTGGAGTTTCCTCCGAGTTGTATTGGAGAAATGGGGACCAGTTTGTAGAGAAGGGCATGTCATTTTTTAACTCTGCAATATTGTTTAGGGACGATATTCCAGAATTGGTGAAGGAAGCTGAACCGGGGAGATCATTTTTTTCTTCACCCATAAGCGTTCGCTGGAATGATGTGATCTCAACATTAGGCCGTCCAGAGGCAAGCCGTGTTCTTCCTTTGGACTTGGCGGTGACTTTCGACTTTGCAACTGGAACAGCCGAGTGGGAGGAGCAATTGCAGGAGCTAAAGGAAAGCTGGATCTCCTTCGATGATTATAAATATAGTCCTCATCGAACCGAAACAGAGGAGTACGTTATGGAATCTAAGGAAGGCCTATTATTTGTGAATAAGGAGGAAATAAGTATTGTTCATACGATAAGCAGTGTATTACCGGATTATGAGTATAGAGAGAAAGAAACAAAAAGTTTAGAGGGACTGTTTAAGGTCCAAAACAATTTTTATCTTATTGTAATTGGTGTTTCGTTATTGCTGTTCAGTGGGTTATTCGTTATCGGATATCGACTGTACAAACGGAAATATTTGAAATAAGGAGGGCTATATGACAGTTGCAGATATTTTGATGGTCATCGCAGTGTTTTGTATATGGTCCTTGTTGCTTGTCAATATTGTATTGATTATTGCGGGATATTTGTACTACATGAAATGCGAGAAAGAACCAGAACCGACTATAAAGGGAACTGTTCCGTTTGTGAGTATTATGGTTCCTGCACATAATGAAGGAATCGTTATCGTACCAACGGTGGAGTCGTTGCTCGCTCTTGATTATCCTCAAGATAAGTACGAAATTATCGTCATTAATGATAACTCTTCAGATAATAGTGCGGAGTTGCTAGCTGCTCTGCAATCGAAGTATGACGATAGGAATCTGATCATTATTAATACAGATAATGTGATAGGTGGCAAAGGGAAATCAAACGCGCTGAATATCGGTTTCAAGCAAAGTAAGGGTGAGCTCATCGCGATCTATGATGCAGACAATACTCCTGAGAAAACAGCGCTTAGATATCTAGTTGCGGAGATTACAAATGATGATAAGCTCGGAGCTGTAATTGGAAAGTTTCGTACGAGAAACCGCGATGCGAGCTTACTTACCCGTTTCATTAATATTGAGACGTTGTCCTTTCAATGGATGGCGCAAGCAGGAAGATGGCAATTATTTAAGCTCTGCACCATTCCAGGAACTAACTTTTTGATGAGACGATCTATCATTGAAGCAATTGGTGGTTGGGATGTTAAGGCAATCGCAGAGGATACGGAAATTAGCTTCCGAATTTATATGATGGGCTACAGGATCAAGTTTCAGCCCAAATCAGTCACATGGGAACAGGAGCCGCAAACACTCAAGGTTTGGTTTAAACAGCGAACGAGATGGGCTAAAGGGAATATTTATGTCATCGTGAAAAATGCTCCATTACTATTTGATCGTTCAGCCAAAAACATCCGTTTTGACATCGTATATTTCTTGTCCATTTACTTTCTTCTTCTCACTTCGCTAATTATTTCTGACGTATTGCTGTTGCTCCATGCGTTAGGGTTGGTCTATACGACCATTGCCGGTTTTAGTTCACTTTTATGGACTCTTGCTATCGTGTTATTTATTACCGGTACATTCATTACATTAACGACGGAGAAGGGAGAAATGAGTCTCTCGAATCTATTGCTCATCTTGCTGATGTATGTGACATATAGCCAGATGTGGATGGTAGTAGCTGCTTACGGCTTATATAACTTTATAAAAGATACTATTTTCAAAAGGGAAGTGAAATGGTACAAGACAGAACGTTACTAGCGAAAGGGGAGAAAATGATGATAAAAAATAGTTCGTCTCGAATAATAACTGCACTAGTAGCAGCATTAATAATGTTTACATCTACACCACTGAGTGCAAATGCACTTGGTTATCCGATTTTATTATCCGAGCAGGATCGTTATTTGTCAGGCATTATGGCATCGAATCAAAGTTATTTCCAGCTTCCATCTTATTGGAATGTTGAGTCAGCTACTGTCAAATTAGATTACACAGCATCACAGCTTTCGAAACAGGAGCAATCCAGTGTGACGTTGTTTGTGAATGGGACACCGTTTTACTCTTTCCGACCGATTATCAAAGAAAATCAGAAACAGCATCTTCAAGTTAATATCCCAAAGGGTCTTCTTATTAAAGGATCTAATTTATTGACCATCGAAGGCGGCATTCGAACAACAGAAGATAAATTGGTATGTTCTTGGGATGAAACTAGAGATAACTGGCTTCACGTCTATAAATCGACGTCAGTAGATATCAACTATTCATTGAATCCTCATGAAGGTACAATTAAAGACTTCAGTGAGCGATTTGTCGGCATGGATACGATGAACAGCTCAAACAATGTCATTGTTTTACCAACAAAAAGTGATCATGCCGCTTTGGAAACTGCAACGCATGTCATATCTGGATACGCTAAAGGAGACGTGGTAAAGGCAGGACCTCTAACGTTGCAGCCATTTACTGACATGACTTGGCCAACAAAACCATATGTAGTAGCGGTCTCACTTCATAAAGATTTGCCTGCAGTTGTGAAAGATCAATTAACTCCACAAGATTGGAGTAAAGTTGCAGTCATACAAGTTGTCGAGAATGGTGCTCAGCAAGTTCTTGTTGTTACTTCTGGTGAACCAACTTTGCTAGTCAAAGCGGGGAGATTGTTAGCCAATCAGGAGATGGTGATGCAGCTTGATAGCAACATAAAAGTTGTAAATGAAAGCACTGAAATCAACACTCCTGACGTAGCTATTCAACGTACAATGAAGCTTACCGAAACAGGGGACAAGCTTACAGGAGTATATCATCAGGAACGCAAGTACTTTATTACATTACCAGCCAACCGAGTGATTGCTGATTCAAGTCAAATTCATTTAGATTTCAGGTATGCCAAAAATCTGGATTTTGACCGTTCTATGGTTACAATCCTTGTAGACGACAAACCGATAGGAAGTAAAAAATTAAGCGAGGACTTAGCAGACAATGATTCATTAACGCTGACGATCCCCAAAAATTTAAACGTTGCGGGTAACTTTGAGATTACAGCTGCGTTTGATTTGGAGTTAAAAAGCAATTATTGTGTTCGAAATGACGCTCAAATGCCTTGGGCTTTTATAACGAATGATACAGTACTTAAACTGAATACGAAGGAGCAAACCGATTTACTATTCGATAATTACCCTTATCCATTTGTAAGTGATGGAAACTTCAACAACGTAGCTGTAGTATTGCCAAAGGAACTTGACCGTTCGACGTATCAAACCTTATCGAACGTATTTAGTTTACTCGGACAATATGCGGAAGGAAATAGGGGGGAAGTTCGTTTTTATAACGGAGAGGAAAGTTCGGATAATTGGGCAAAAAAGAACGTAATTGCGATCGGCAGTTACGCCGATAACTCACTCATACGCGATAATAACGAAAAGCTTTATTTCAAATATGATAACAATGGAAAAGGTTTTATATCAAACGAGAAAATGAGTATTGAGTCACGATATGGAACACAGATAGGGGCGCTTCAATTACTGGAGTCTCCGTATCAAGCAGGAAGAGGTCTGCTCGTCATCTCAGGTTCGAGTTCACAACATGGACTGCTGGCTTCCAAACTAATTGCTGCCGAAAAGGACAGATGGAAAGTTTGGGGAGATGCAGTCATGGCGGATAAAGACGGCACGGTGGCTGCATTCCGCTTCAAGCAACAGGCGGAAGCTGAACCGAAAGGAATGTTTGAAAATATTGTTGACCGACCGGATATACTAAGTTTCCTCGTTGCCGCAATTCTCGTACTTGCGCTCGTTATGATCTCGCTACTTCTTATGGTTCGTAAATATCGAAACAAGCGAGGTGGCAGAAATGAAGCGTAGTCGGAGCGGCATTCAATCGGACTTTGGTTTCTTGTTATTAATTGTTTTATGTTTTGTTGGTGTGATGTTTATTTCTGGAGATCAGGATCATTACATTCAAAATCTCATTTTGCTAAATGTGGTGTTTCTGATGGCGATTTTGACGTATTTCACCACAATTACAACAGGGTTAATTTTGAACATCCTCTTTATATTCGGTTATGGTACCTATACGATTTACCAAACGATTGTTGTGGGTGCTGGAGTGGACATTCAAAATTATTTCTGGCTCTTGATGGCTCCACTATATTCTTGTGCTATCTATTTGTTCTCACGTGGCGTACAGAAGATTCAGCAGGAAAATGAGGAGTTAAGGAGCTTAAATGATCAGTTTGCTATGATGGATCAGAACACAAATCTAAAAAATATTTTGTCCTTTCAGAAGGATGCTACCGTCTTTATGGCGTTGTCGAAACGGTATGAAATTCCATTAACACTTCTTGTGATGGAAGTTCGTTATTGGAAAGAAGTTCGTAATATGATTAGTGACGAGCAAATGTCGGATGTGTTGTATGAAATGTCGCAAATGAGCCAAACGAGTATCCGAAACAACGATTCGCTTTATATGCTAGATCAAGAAAACGCAACATGGGGTTTGTTATTATTTACGGATAAGGATGGCTCCAAAATTGTAGTGAATCGGATAAAGGAAGCTGTGGAGCATTTTAATAAAAATGATAAGAAAAAGGATTTCAAAGTAGAATTCCAGCTGCGAATGGGAGGTTTTGAATACGATATCGCATCGGTTCAGTCGCCGCTTGAATTTATTGATAAGGCACGTAAACAGTTGGAATATGATGTGTAATTGGACGAAACACAACTTCCCTCGAAAAAGAGGAGTTGTGTTTTTTACTTAACAACTTTTAGTTGTGGTAGGGTTTTATTTCCACACTTTATTCTCACTTAACGATTTCGTAATCTTAAACCTCATCTGTCTTCTTCAAGTAATGTATAAAATAAAAAGTACTAGTCTTATTGTCAAACATGATGTATTTCGGGTCGATTACGAATGAAGTGGTTAGTGCCCTTGTGAACAAGGGAGGGCGGGACTATATTTAGAATGAGTAGGAAAAATCACCCAAGCAAGGGGGTAAAAAGACCGCTATCCATTTCATCTTGGAGAGCTATAATAAAGTTTGTGGGGAATGTACAACCTGTTTCCCGAAAGTGGTAGAGTATTCCCGATGATACGGCGAGGTGATATGGTGGGCAAAATAGAGACGGTATTGACCAAACAGGGAAAAACGTTTAAAGATTATCGGCATTTGACCATTACGGAAGCAACGAAGGTTTGTATCCTTAATGTCATAAAAGGTCGGTTATATTCCGACAAGAAGACGATAAATCCGACATATGAGCCATATGCCACCAAACAGGAAGCAATCGATCGGCTGAAGGAACTGGCTGATGAATTTAAAAACAAAGGTTTTGTTGAAGAACCGACGGACGTCTTATTTCAGATCGCTGAGAAAGAAATATACGTGTTCGACAAAGCAAAATGGCATTACGAAGGCGACTTTCCGCAACAACTGGATTCCACTCAAGCCTACGTCCCGACGGGCATGTTCATAGCCTGGTTGATTAAAAACGATCTAGTTGGCAAACGAAGCCGCAGGGACGATGGACCGGAAATTGTACTTGTTAAACAGAATGAAATGACTGGAGCCCAATTTTATCGGCAAAACTGGGATGGCGTATTAAGCTCGAATGAATTGTCGGATGAAGCGGATGCATTTGCTCGCGAATACCTCGATATCCATAACGATCTTTATACCGCTGTTGATTTCACGAACATATTGGCAAACGGGCTGCCGACGATCTACCACGTGGAAGATTCGATTGAAAACTATCACATAATAGAGCCGATTATTACCGAGCGTTACCGGGAATGGAAACGTCGCAAAAATTCGGGATTCGCAAGTCGTTTATAACGTTTCGGGATCAGCTAAGGAGGATAGCGATGAATATTACCCAAGATTTCATAGATGAACGTTTCAAAGCATACGTTCTGGAAAACTTTTGTGAAAATCGTGAATGGATTCAGAAGAGTGACGTGGATCGAATCGTATCGCTGAAGCTTGCGAAGCATGGATATTCAAGTCTGAAAGGGATTGAACATTTCGCGTCGCTTGAGGAACTGGATTGCGGTTTTAACCATATTCGGGATCTGGATGTCAGTCAAAACGCTAAGCTCACCAAGCTGGATTGTTATTGGAACATCATTTCGGAATTACAAATCGATCAGAACACAAATTTAAAAGAACTTAACTGCAGTTACAACGCTATGTTTGATTTGCAATTGGATTATAATACGCAGCTTACATATCTCAATTGCGGAAACAATTATTTAATCAGCTTGAACATAACAGGCTGCTCGAATTTGATTGAGCCAGCCGGATCATACTATCAAAGGGATGGGGACTTTTCAATATGATGTCTCGCTATCTTCCTATAAATCCACGATTCTTTATAAGGAGCAAGAACTGTCCATTACAACGGATGCCTCCATCAAAGCCGATATGAAACGACTGACGCCCATCGTTAAGAAAGCATGGGAACACTTTGACGAACTGAGCGATAAAGCGCTGAACCTGATTGCCCAAATGAATCCAGATGAAGATGTGAGCGAGTTAATTCTATCCGAGCTTGAATTTGATAGAGAGGGCTCATTTCGATTGGGTTTCGATGCAGGCGATACCCCGGCCGGGCAACTATGCATTTATGTGGTATTTAATAGTAAGCTTGAAATGAACAGCGATCTCGTTTACGAAACTTATTAATATGAATATGTTTTAGTGATCTGACCCTTCCCAAAAGTGGAAGGTTTTTTTTTTCTATCAGTTCGAATTAGATTCAGCTATTTATAATAGTCATTTGACCGCAGTGAGTTGATAGAGGAATTCTGAATCCGTCACATGTGGAGTGCTGTTCACGTAACAATGCTCGTTCCACATATGGTACAATATAGGTGAATTCTATTTGAATGTAGTTGTGCTGTACAAGCTAATCAAAATCCACAAGCTATATTGCAATTGTCTCAGTAACTTAATAGAGTAGCCTAATGTTAGGCTGAGTGAGAAAGGAAGGGAATGATTCATTTCCCTTCCATTATTTTTATTTTACATCTCAGGGTGGTGAATCGATTATGAAATTGTACGTGACGGTAAAAAGCTTAGGTAAGCGCAAAAATGTGCTGACAAAGCTTGAAATAGAGCTTCTAGTCATTCCGACAACGCTGAGGGAGCTTATTACCGAAGTAGTTAAATGGAATGTACATCAGTTTACGGAGAAGCAACAGAGTACAACGCTGATTCCATTTTTAACAGGAATGGAGATTGAGGAGCGCAAAGAGAATGGGAAGGTAGCATTCGGCTCCGTTTATAATGACCAGATCCCTGATCTTAAACAAGCAATCGAGACCGCAGTAGTAGCTTTTGAAGACGGGCTATATAAAGTGTTTATTCGTGAAGAAGAAAATAGTGATTTGGAATCACCGATTAAGCTTAATGAAGGGGATGAAGTTGTATTTATTAGATTTACAATGTTAGCAGGAAGCATATGGTGAAGGGAGAGAATAAATGATGGAAAAGCAGGGACAACAGAAGCGTTATTTTGCATCACTACAAGAGCGAGCTGAGAGGGTAGACCCTCATCTTTCTTCATTAGCGAAATTAGTAGTAGAGTTAGGTCGAATGGTACGTGTGAATGAGGGGAATTCTACTTTTTTGAAATGTGAAGAGATATTACATTCACTTGCCGCGGGCAATAACGATCAATTATTCGAGCCGCTGGTGAAAGTTGTGAAGCAGCTTACGAATGAGCACACGGGAGAAGTGTTGGCGTATATTGCTGCTCATGCAACTGAATACCCCTATAATACGGGCTATGCACGCAGACCATTCCGTACAACGGAAAAGAGTGCCCATGTTGGTCAAGTGGTTAACAAGATGAGTTCGCTCATCACTATGGATTGTTATGAATTTAATATTATCGATTATTTGACGTTACCCAATTATCCGTTGAGACAGGATTATGAATTGGCACATTCGATCAGTGATGTTATTGCTTATGAGATAGATCGTAACCATACAGAAGTACTTGCAGCACTTAAGGAAATTGTATATGGAGACAACCAAACGGCATTGCTTACTCATGAAATGATCAAAGGGATATTTATGAGTCATAATGAGGAATTGTACGTTATGATGGGCGAGCTATTGACTGCATCACGATTACAAGAAGGACTTCGACAATCCATTGTGGAACGAATGGACGAGGGGACGTTGAAAGCGAACCTGTACATGCTGAAGGTTATCGTTGATAACGGATTTATTCGCTATAGTTCTGTCGTGAGAGCGCTTGGCGTATGGACAGGTATGGGACTGGAAGCAACAAATCAGCGCGTAGTCGGGCAACTTATCGAAGGAGCCTATCAATCTCTGAATGATGAATCCGTTCGTGAGTCTTGGTTGTCTAGCAAAAATGCAAATCATGTCTATTTAAGCTTATGGGCTACAGCAGTTTTCGAAGAACGTAACTTAATTAGTAAAATCCAGTATTTGATGGAGCACGGAGAGCTATACCAAAAGATCATTGCGCAGTATGTACTCGTTAATAGTAAAAATGACGATGTTCGGTATAGCATTGCACGACAATACTTAGATACTGCGGACTCAGAATTACAATATTGGATCTTGTCCAACTATTGTTATGATTACAGCCGTGTATGGAAAAGAGAAGATGACGACGAGCCAAGTATTACATTTGAACGTATCCCTCTTCTAGAAAATAAGGAAGAACGTCGATGTGAGTTTGAACAGCTTAAGGCGATGTTCCTTGGTGGAACTCAAAAAGAGATAGCTTCCACTTCCAAAGTGTTGGATTTTGCACATATTCATTACACGCCAGACCTCCCTATTCGCAAAATGTTATACCTTATCGCCTATGACATGGATAGTGAGTGGATCGCCGAAATTATTGCTCTGAAGGATCGATTAAGTGCGGATACGCGTGGAGAGTTGCTTTCTTATTTCATGAAGGATATGGATAATTCCATTCAGCGTGAATTCATATTTGCTTCTCTATCAGATAAGAGTATGACTAACCGTGATCATGCAATCAATAAGGCGAAAAAACTGACGTTATCGGACGAAGAGTTGATGCTGGTGGAAGGTTTATTGAAGCTAAAGACAGGTTCCTTACGCCAAAGTGCTATAGAACTGCTGTTGAAACAACCAAAGGATAACATGAAAGTCTCGTTGACTAGGTTATTGCAAGGAAAAAGTGAATTGCAGAGATTGGCGGCATTGGAGACGATTGTTGAGATTTTTGAGGATAATGAACGTGCGGAGCAATACGAAGCAGTGAGCTCGCTACCTAAATTAATTGATAGTCCCACACTTAAGGAGCAGCAGTTGATAGGCAGGCTCAATAAAAAAAGTGAATATACAGCAGCGAATGGCTTTGGTCTATTCGATCCCAATGCTATCGAGCCTTGGCTTACAGAAACTCCGGTAATAAGGGAGTTCGAGTGGAACAATGTTTTCCAGTTGTCAACGGAAGATGTGATTCGTTTTCTCTCTGGGCTGGAGCAAGAAATTCATAAACATCGTGATTATGAGTATGAGGTAGAGTATTATTCCGGTTACAAGGAAACGCTGCTGCTAGGTACAGAATTAAGACAGCTTCGCCCATTACATGAGGACGAGGAAGATGCTGCTGTGCTTCCGAAATATCCGCTGCACGACGTTTGGAAAGATTATTTAGAGCGCAGTGATTTGGGAGCATCCCAGTTACTACAGATCTATTTTTATTCGAAAATAGAGCCGCTTGACCAGACGTTGCAACGCTATTATCGGTATTTCATTGATGAGTTGGACTACGCTGAGCTTGAGAAGCATGCGCTGCTAGAAGGTTCACGTAAGGAATTTGCGGAGCAGGTATATCCTGTTGCCCAAATTCAAGAGATTAAAGATGCGCTCACTGGATTTAAGTATAATAGGCAAATCACTAATCTGCTTTATGCTTACTTCATAGATAGTGACAAGAGCGAAACTTTTGATTTAACGATAAATGCCTTGAATGCAGTCATCCAAGCTATGCCAATAGAGAAAGTAGCCAAAGAGTGGGGAATATTGAAACTCTTAGCGGAACCATGGATTTCAATGGCCCGTAGTCGAATATATGATGACAACAGCTTTAAACGAATGTTCCATACTTTTTATACTTTTAATCGCATGAACCCGAATAAGAAAGGTGATTCGAATCTTAACCTTAACGATTATTTACGTGCTGTCGAAGCGGGAATGATCGGTGCAGGGGAAGTATATCGGGAAATAGTCGGCAGTCAAAACGGTCGCAATCATATACGCAATATAACATCTAAACAATATGATTGGATAGACGATAAGCCGATGTTGCTTACGATTCGCCAGACAGCCGTAGAACGGATTTTGGAGGTGGAGCTTGGTCGTGGTGATCTAGCTACTGAAGTAACACCTCTCGCCATGGGGCTGGAGCGGATCGAGGGCATGGAGCATTTCATTCATATCTTATCCGGGTTGCAGCAGGAAACCTTCATTCGCGGCTATATCTATGGATACGGGGATAGCATTACGAAGAAAGAATCCCTTTGTCATCTGCTTAAGGCCAGTTACCCGCGTAAAGGTGAAGATGATACTTTATTGAAACAAATGTTAGAAGGTCTTGATATTACAGAAAAAAGATTGCTAGAAGCAGCCATGTATGCTCCTCAATGGTTGGATATTGTAGCCAATTATTTGAATTGGGATGGGCTGCGTAGTAGCGCTTGGTACTTCCATGCGCATATTAATGAAAGCTTCTCTGCCGAGAAAGAAACGATTGTGGCGCATTATTCACCAATTTCAGCACAAGAGTTTAATGACGGCGCCTTTGATATAAGGTGGTTTAAAGAGGCATACGATACACTCGGAGAGAAGCGATTCGATTTATTGTACGATTGTGCTAAGTATATTTCGGCTGGAGCTAATCACCGAAGATCACAACTTTTTGCAGATGCGACATTGGGTAAGTTAGAGATCATAGATATGCAGAAGTCAGTAGAAGAGAAACGGAATAAGGACCACTTGCTGGGCTATAGCCTTATTCCGCTGGCTGACAATCGAGAGCAAGATATTCGAGAACGTTATGAATTTATTCAGCGCTTCTTGGCGCAAAGCAAAAAGTTTGGCGCTCAGCGTCGGGCAAGTGAAAGCTTGACTTCGCAAATTGCACTTGGCAACCTAGCGAGAAATGCTGGGTACGGAGATGTCATTCGGTTGATGTGGGATATGGAAGCACGAAAGCTGGACGATATGCAATCTTATTTCCAGCCTTATAACCTAGATGAAGAGACGACAGTCCAACTCCTTATTGATGAAGAGGGACAATCTGAGATTGGCATCACCCGAAAAGGGAAAGAGCTGAAAGCCATCCCGGCTAAGTATAAAAAAGATGAGTATATTGCTACATTGAAAGAAATGAAGTCGGAACTGACCGATCAGTATCGGAGAGCCCGCAAAGAGCTAGAACGCTCAATGGAATCAGTTAATACATTCACTTTCCAGGAGTTGAAGGGGTTATCAGGTAATCCAGTAATCACTCCTCTATTACGGACGTTAGTGTTTAAGTCTGGAGAGAGTTTGGGATACTTCGATGCAATTGCAGGAGGGCTTGTCGATCCAGCCGGTAAGTTGATGCTTGTTGGGGAATCAGATGTACTCTATATTGCTCACCCTCTTCATTTGTACGAGAGCGGGCAATGGAGTCAGTATCAGAAGGACTTGTTTGATCGCGAGCTTCGTCAACCATTTAAGCAAGTGTTCCGTGAGTTGTATGTTCCAAATGCAGATGAACAGGCTCAAGGTACAGTTTCTCGCAGATATGCCGGGCACCAAGTACAGCCAAGAAAAACGGTCTCCTTGCTTAAAGGCAGGCAGTGGACAGTTAGTTACGAAGAGGGATTGCAGAAGGTATATTATGCTGAAAATTTGATAGCGAATCTTTATGCAATGGCGGATTGGTTTTCACCTTCGGAGGTTGAAGCCCCTACACTGGAAACCGTCCAGTTCTTAGATCGGAATACGTATAAGAGTGTCACCTTGGATAAAGTTCCTCCTATTTTATTCTCAGAAGTAATGCGGGATATCGATCTAGTCGTAAGTATCGCTCATATTGGCGGCGTCGATCCAGAAGCTAGCTTAACAACGATTGAGATGCGTAGAGTAATTGTTCAAGAGTCGCTTCGACTAATGAAGATTAATAATGTTCGTTTAGATGGTAATTATGCTCGAATTGAAGGCTCTCTTGGTGAATATGGCGTACATTTGGGCAGCGGTATGGTTTACAAGCAGGCTACAGGCGCTATGTATATCATTCCTGTACATTCACAGCATAGAGGCCGCATATTCTTGCCCTTTATTGATGAAGATCCAAAGACAGCAGAAATTTTGTCGAAGATCGTAATGTTGGCTGAGGATAAGAAAATTAAAGATCCACAGATTTTAATGCAGTTGCAATCATAATAGAGGACACTAGCTCTCAAACCACGTGTTCTAGGGCATTTTTGGGGGCTATAAAAAGGGATAATCCGTGTGTACGGGTTATCCCTTTTTTAGGTGTGACCAGCCGCTCCCTCTTACTCGAGTGTAGTTAAAAATAATTCAATTATGGTCGGTTTTTACGCATCCAATCAATAACATTTTCAAAAAAATCTAACGAATATGTATTTGTGCTTGGAAGATTAGATACTGAATTGAGGATTGTTATTATATTTTGCTCAATGCTTTTTGCTTGAATGAATTCTACATAATTCTTGACCTCCGAAAAAACGGCTATTTTTGTATTAAGATTAAATTGATTGGTTATCATAATCATGATAAAATAATGTAGAAAGGAGAGGGACGCTTTGCCTCAAATTAGACCTGTATCCGATCTGCGGAATAATTTTTCGGAAATATCAAAGATTGTTCACGAAAGTCGAGAACCGGTATTTCTTACAAAAAATGGACATGGCGATATGGTGGTCATGAGCATCGAGCAGTATGAGAATATGCAGTACGACAATGAGATTTTTGCAAAACTGAAAGAAGCTGAACTCGAAGCTAATAACTCAGATGTCCGTTATACTCACTCCGAAGTGTTTGATAAAATAAAACAGAACATTCGTAATGGTGACCGGGGGTAACCTCCGGTTTTTTTGCTTTTCTTGACAGTTATTTATTCGCACGATATATTAGGTATGGACATACATATTTTTTTGAGAGAATTTAATAGGTATATTAATACCTAAAAAGGAGATACAGGATGAGTAATATCGACAGGAGTGCCGAACTGAATAGATTGATAGGAAACTCTCTTGATGAGCTAAGGAGAATATACACAACTGAACAATCTATTCGCATTTTTATAGTCATTGCTTCTATCTATTATTTAAATGAAATTGAACAAAGCAACGAGAAGAAAGTTCAATGGGATCGGGATTTTCAAGATAATCCAATTGTAGAATGGTTATATGCCAGAATGAAACAACTGGAGTATAGCGATAAAAAGCTTAAGGGTATTTTCACAGGCCTTGTGGATTCATTCCTTCACTTTTCTAACGATTCTACGAATCGAGCATTGGAAATTTTAATTAAGAACTTGAACCATTATCAATTTGTAAATCTGAATGAAATTGTTCAACTTATTAACTTACTGGCCTCCAAGTTTGTTAGTGGTAAAGGGTACGTCGGAACTCCGGAAGCGATTACTAATCTGGCGCTTAATCTAGTTCGCCTTGAACATATTCAGTTTATTGCCGATTACTGTTCGGGGATTTCGAGTGTTTATCTTGAGATGGTTCACCGTTTGAATGTATCGGGAAAAGAAAACCTCACCTACTACTACGGGGAAGAGATGAATGTTTCGGCATATTTAATTTCCAAACTATTAATGTTTGTAAAAAGTATCCCTAACTTTAATATTGTTAATAAGAATGTCTTAGATCATGTAAGCAGTGGGAGCACGCGTCAAACTTTTGATTTCATTTTTTCGGATGCACCTTTTAACGCAACCTGGAATCAAGAAAATGCATGGAACGATCCTAGATTCGAGTTTGGCATACCACCGAAATCGTCCGCGGATTGGGCATTTTATCAGAATGTTTTATACCATTTGAATGAAAACGGTAAAGCTATTGTAGTCGGTACCAAGGGGACATTGGTAAGAAGTACTGAAGTTCATATAAGAAAATCAATCATAGACAAGGATTTAATTGAAGCAATCATCACCATGCCAGAGAACCTCTATTCCCAAACTAATATCAGTACGGAGCTGATCGTTTTCAATAAAAGGAAACCGAGAGAAAGATGTGGCAAAATATTGTTTATTGATGCCAGTAAATATTCTTGCAAAATAAATAGGTATCAACATGCGATTACTGAAGAGGGTCTCTTAAAGATTGTTGCATCTTATTGGGAGGGAAATGAAGAGGAAAGATTTTGCAGGCTGATTGATGTAGAAAAAATTAAATCCTATAACTATAGCCTCAATCCAAAAGAATATTTAGAATTTGATATTTTGAAAAATTCATTTCAGCATACAGTTAAGCTTGGCGAAATTGCTGAGATTAGGCGCGGTGTTCAATTATCGAAAGAAGAATATGAAGAACTCAAGGAGGCTGCAACTCATTATTTTCTAAATATTAAGGATATCGAGAGTGGGAGAATTTCTTATGACGAAGAGTCGAAAATTACTTATAAAAAGCAAGACTGGCTTGTGAAGTTTGCAATCCAGCCGTTGGATATACTCATCACTTCCAAAGGTTCAGTAATCAAGTTCGCAATAGTTGAAAAACCATTTAATGAGTCGTTTATTAGTGGCAACTTATCCATAATTCGAGTAAACCCTAAACGATACGACGCTTATGTTCTGTATGAATTTTTACAGAGTGATACGGGTCGTAGGATGATTGATGGTATTCAAACGGGAACAACCATAAAATTAATTAACCCATCCAAACTGATGCAACTTGAAATCCCATTATTTACGATGGAATTTATGAATGAAGTAGGAGAACAGTTAAAGAAGAGTAAACAAGAATACGAAGAAATAATAAAGGAAACGGAAGAAAAGTATGTAATGCAAAAAAGAATATTGCTTGAAAGAATGATGATTAAAAACAAACTATAAAGGGGTCGCTTTAATGGAAAGTAAGTA
Source organism: Paenibacillus sp. L3-i20 (assembly GCF_022180385.2). Taxonomy (GTDB): domain Bacteria; phylum Bacillota; class Bacilli; order Paenibacillales; family Paenibacillaceae; genus Pristimantibacillus. Next base: position 453,950 of record NZ_BQME02000001.1, on the reverse strand, counting down.
TACTTTACGCTATCTCGCGTTGGCACAATCGGACTTATTAAATATTATCAATTACATTAGCGAACAACTTTTCGCACCAGAAGCCGCAATTCATCTAGTAGAAAAATTTGAAGAGACTATATCTAGACTAGAAAGTTTCCCTTACTCAGGACGTCTTTATAGAAGTACGGGTAAGCTTAAGGACGAGTATCGAATTCTTCTCGTTGAGAGTTACCTTATCTTCTATGTTGTCTTGGACAATATTGTAGAAATTCGACGCATTATTTATAGTAAACGCGATTATGAAAAATTGCTTTAGAGGTTTATAGTGAAGATTTTATGGAAGCTTGTCGTAATGATTTAACCATTTTTTATGGATAATAGAACGACTGCTTTAATAGGTAATTATATTATAGAACATAGGAGGACTACATGTCCTGGAGCAAAATGAAGCAACAACTGGAAAGTTTTCTTTGTCCTGCGTTACATGGGAGGGTTGAATACCTTTCAAGCAGCTATCGTTATTCACCTGATAAAGCAGGACTTTGTTATATCGCTGTAGATAAAAAGAAAGTATTTAATATGAGTGATAAAACAACCTTAATTAAATGGTATATAACGGAGCTTGAAATTAAGAATGATCCACATATCCAAATTCCCATTAGCAATGAAGAAATTGAAGCGATCAGAAAAGATACCGAAGGAAAAGTACCGGAGGATCGTTTAAAAGTAATTGTAAGAAGCAGAAAAACATCAGAACTTGCTAAGGAGCTTTTATCAGCACAGTTATCATTAAGTAAATCAAATTTTGTTATTGTAGCTAATAAGTTTTTATCCACTTCTATAGATGAAAGCTTAGAGAGTAACGATATCTTATTAAATATTCTAGCTTTGGTGGACAGACGAGTTGGGAAGAAGAGAATCTTAAACATGAGTGAAAAGATAAAGTTAAAGCATCCAGTTGTGCAATATTTTTATGAACTTCGGCTTAGTAAAGTATGAAAATGAAAGGTCATTAACCTCCAAGCGGGAGTTTTTTTCATAGAATGAGAGGTTTTCTGTCAGTTAGGAATAGTTTGTATTGGTGGAAATATACAGGACTCTATTTGAAGGTCGTGACTATAAAATTGCCAAAAAACGATAATATGCTAGCAATTCTATGGATGCTGAATTCGGGCGTAAAAATGACTGCACAACAATTATCCGAAAAGTTGGAAATAAATATAAGGACAGTTTATCGGTATATTGATGCATTATGTGCCAGTGGAGTACCCATCATATCCGACGCAGGTCATAATGGCGGGTATAGCTTGCTGAATAATTTTATCAGAGCACCTTTGTTATTTGATATTGAAGAGAAAAAGGCACTTCTTCAGGCTGCTGTTTTTGCAAAAGAAGCGGGATACCCTTTGAATGAGGCATTAGACAATGCGACATCAAAGTTGAAAATGTATTCGAATCAGGAACAGGAAGGTATACTTAGTCGTCATTTAGCCGGATTTGAAGTGATTAACCGTAAGGGAGACCCTTCAATTCAGCCAGTATTGGCTGAATTGGAGCAAGCTGTAGCAAGCCTTCTTTCTGTAGAAATTGATTATCGCACAAGCCGTGAAGAACATCATAAGAATAGGGTGATAGACCCCTATGGAGTGGTTTACTGGAACAACAAATGGTATACCGTTGCATATTGTCATCTCAGGAATGAAGTCCGTAGCTTTCGAGTGGATCGAATTCTAGAAATCCAGAGTACTGAAAGAATATTTATCCGTTCTGAAGTTTTTTCGGCTCGTGAATTTTTTATACAAAATCAGTTACCTGATTTAGTGGGCAAGGACGGGTTAGTTTCATTAATTATCGGAGGCAGGTCAGGGGCATTGGATGATTTATGCCTGCATTGGTTTTTGGGGCATCATCTGAAGGAGCGGACATCCAATCAAGCAATCTTTTTACTAGATGAACAATCGATTCATAAGTATGTCCCTTATTTTCTCCTATCCTACGGGAAATCCATTCAAGTAATCGAACCACAGAGTTTGAAGGAAAAACTTGTTGTTGTTGCGTCGGAGTTAATAGAATATTATCAACGCTAATAGCTTCACTGACAGCAGATGTCAGTGAAGCTATTTTATAATGATGGTAGTCATTGATTACCGATGGTTGGTAAAACCTGATGAATTGTAAAATAAGGAGAATTCACAAATGAATAATACGGTATATCTTTATGTGTTTGACACAATGGCAGACTGGGAAATCGGTTACTTAACTGCCGAACTGAACTCGGGAAGATATTATAAAAAAGGGCTTTCCCCATCAAAAATAGTTACCGTGGGAATTGAAAAAACTCCTGTAACGACAATGGGTGGATTGAAAATACTGCCTGACATCCAACTGGATGAATGCAGCATTGAAAGCACAGATACATTGATTTTACCCGGTGGAGATACATGGTCAGAAGTCATTCACCAACCCATCTTAAAGATCGCTCAAAAGTGCTTAAAGGAAGGTACATTGGTTGCAGCGATTTGTGGCGCTACAATGGCGCTTGCCCAGACAGGATTGCTGAATTCACGTCAACATACAAGCAATGATCTGGGATACCTAAAAATGACCTGTCCCACTTACACGGGCGAAGAGTATTACAAAATGGAGTCTGTTGTAACGGACGGGAATTTGATCACTGCATCTGGCATAGCTCCATTGGAATTTTCTGTACACGTCTTAAAAGCTCTGGATGTGTTTTCTTCACAAACATTAGATGCCTGGTATAGTCTATATAAGACTCATGAATCTAACTATTTCTATGAGTTGATGGAGTCAATTCAATGAAGGGAGTGTCAGGTAAGTATACAAAGAATGGAACACCCAACGGCTTTACATCTATTACCCCATTTATAACAGTGAAGAATCCTTCAGAAGCAATAGAGTTCTATAAAACTGTTTTCAATGCAAGGGTTAAGGATATTACTGAATCTCCTAATGGAAAAGGCAATAAAAGAATTGTTCATGCTGAATTAGATTTTGGAAATGGTTTTTTGCAGCTGGGAGCAGCGAATCCGGCATATAAATTGGTCTTGCCGCCAGATGAAGACAATGCGTGTTATTCTTTAGGAATTTACGTAATTAATGTTGATCAGGTATTTGAAAATGCGGTAGCAAGAGGAGCAAAAGTAAGGGAACCAGTTGCAAGCTTTGTTTCAGGTGATCGATTCGGAAGTATATTGGATCCTTTTGGAGTAAGATGGTCTATTATGACTAGGATTGAGGATTTGTCAGAAGAGGAAAGTAGTCGAAGGGTTGCTGAATGGGCCAAAAGCTTTAGTGGAGAATAAATGATGAAGCATACTGTTTATTTGCATTTACGCAACCATACGATTAATTATGAGAATAGAAGAAAGCCTGTTGAGAGTCTCTCAACAGGCTGAAACGCCAAGTGGGGCGTGTTTTTTCTATTTACTTAATGTCGATGATTCCTTGTCTAACTTATTTTAGAGAACGTGAGAGTTCGGTGAAAATAACTCCTAGACCGTGGGCTCCTGCGTCAGGATAACCGAGACTTCTTTCCCCTACAGTGCCTGCACGCCCCATTCGAGCCACGATTTCCTTTGTTTTTTCCGCACCTTCGACAGCCGCCGCTGCGCCTTTTTCAAAGGCAGTCTTGAACGTATCTCCCGCTGTGTTGCTTTCCAACCACGAATGAACACAAGGCACTAGCGCATCCACGAGCGTTTTATCTCCAACCACTGCTCCCCTTCCGAAAGAGCGTTCACCAGTAGCCTGAATTCCATGGACAGCAGCCTGTAACATGTCCGCAAACTCACCGAGGGACAATTCAAGTTTTCCGTCGACAGCTTTACCTGCGTAGCGGAAAGCTGAACCCCAGATTGGACCAGATGCGCCGCCGCAATATTCCATAATAACAATCGAGCATGATTGAAGGAACGTTCCGATGGTTAATTGAGGTTGGCTCAAAATTTCGCTCCACTCGCGTTTTAATTGCTTGAATCCTTTGGCAACACTCATGCCGAAGTCTCCATCGCCCGCATGCGAATCCAGTTCACAGAATGGGATTTCATTTTTGATAATGACTTCACTCATTTTATCAACTAGATAAATCATATTTTCTAGCGTAAGCACATCGTCTTTAATGATCGCGTGTGTTTCTGAAGTCTCTGTCTCAAAGGAAACAGGAATTGCTTCATCCTGATCTACATGTTCGACGTACGAAACACTCTCTACCGGCCCGTCCACTCTAAAAGCAGGCGTTATACATTCTCGGGATATCAATGTTTTCAATTCTTCGTCTAACTTCATTACAGTTAACGAAACACCTGCCATATCAATACTCGTCATATAATTGCCGACAAAGGAGCGATGAACTTGGATCTTTCTTCGATCCATTTCCCGCATAACCGAATTGTGAAACAGATAGAGCTCTTGTAGCGGAGTTGCACCGAAGCCATTGACCAAGATAACCGCTTCCGTTTGATCTTCGCTATCTATTCCTAAATCTTTCAGAAGGTCGTTCGTCATTCGTTCTGCCAATTCGTCGGCGGAAATCATTTTTTCTCTTCGAATTCCTGGTTCGCCATGAATGCCGACCCCATATTCGATTTCGTCTGTACCCAATGTGAAAGTAGGTGAACCTTTAGCGGGAACAGTACATGAAGTAAGGGCAACGCCAATGCTTCGTACGTTTGCGGCCGCTTTTTCTGCCACTTCCTTAACTTGCTCGAGATCTCTGCCTTCTTCCGCTGCAGCCCCAGCGATTTTATGAACCAGCACAGTTCCTGCAACACCGCGACGTCCTACAGTGTACAAGCTGTCTTCGACCGCGATATCGTCATCCACTCGAACGTATTCTACCTGGATGCCTTCTTCTTTTGCCAATGCAGCACCATTTTTAAAATTCATCATATCGCCGCTGTAATTTTTAATAATCATCAGAGCGCCTTTGCGTCCAGCAGTTGCCTTTATGGCTTGATATACTTGAATTTGCGATGGAGAAGCAAATACGTCGCCGCATACAGCAGCATCCAACATGCCTTTACCCACCAATCCCGCATGAGCTGGTTCATGTCCGCTGCCGCCACCGCTGATCAGACTTACTTTATTTTCATTGATCGTTTTTTTCTTGATGATTTTATATTTTTTCAGAAACTCCAGTTCCGGATGCGCGAGCACCATTCCGTTACACATTTCCACTACGAGATTTTCCGGTTTATTCATTATTTTTTTCACTTGAGTTGCCTCCTCAGTTGAACTTGGACGAAGTCCGAATGAATTGCTAGTGTTAATGTCTATATTAAAGTGTAAGCGCTTCATGGTAAACGGACAAATAAACGCATCTGTCAAAAATAAGCTTGTTTATCTTTGCGAACAAATTTTTGTTACTATTAAGAAAGGAATGAAAGGATGGTTGGAATGACTTCATCGATCATTACAAAAAAAATGATTGCAAAATCATTAAAAGAACTAATGGAGACGGAATCGTTCCATAGAGTCTCGGTGAGCGACATCATGTCAAACTGTCAGATGCGGAGGCAAACGTTTTATTATCATTTTGTAGATAAATTTGAATTGCTGGGTTGGATCTATAAAGAAGAAACGAAGGAGAACATCACCGATTTTATTGAATATGAGAAGTGGGAAAATATTTTTAATCAGTTATTCGGCTATTTTTATGAAAATCAGCAGTTTTATCGAAATGCGTTTAAGGTTGTCGAGCAAAATTCGTTTAACGAATATTTATTTGAGCATACAAAAAACTTATACATTAAAATTATCGATGAACTATCGGTTGGTGCTGGAGTAAGTGTTTCCGAGGAGAAAAAAAGTTTGTTGGCCTCTTTTTATAGTCACGGGTTTGGGGGCACAATCAGGGATTGGATACATAATGATTGCGTGGTCGATCCGTCAGTCATGTCCTCTTTGATGAAAATGATCATTCAGGATCAACTATTATTATCGCTGCGGCAATCCGCAAACCATAAGGTGGAGAAACGATGAATAATATAAAAACGATTAAAAACGATGTTCAAAATATAGTTGAAGATATGTTGCAGGGTTTTTATTTTGAATATAAAGACAGAGTTTATTATGACTCGAAACATCACATCATATATCGGAAAGATCTGGGGGAAATTGGACAAAACGTCGTTCTTTTAAGTGGCGGGGGGAGCGGCCATGAACCTGCGCATTTCGGTTACGTTGGGGACGGAATGCTCTCCATATCGGTTAGCGGAACCATATTTGTTCCTCCTACTCCGGAACAAATATTGGCTGCGATTCGTAAGGTGGACAAAAATCAAAGCGTACTGATGATTGTGAAAAATTTTAAAGCGGATGTAAACAACTTTTTAACTGCCCAAACCATCGCGGCAAAAGAAGGCAGATCTGTCGATCATATTCTTGTGAACGATGATGTTTCCATTGAAAACGATGCAACATTTAACAAAAGAAAAAGAGGGGTAGCCGGTACTGTTTTTGTACATAAAATTGTCGGTGCGGCAGCAACGGAAGGATATTCTTTGCAAGAGCTGAAGGAGATTGGTACTACTGTCGTTAGCCATCTACATACGTTGGGTGTTGCGCTGTCCCCTGCCCACAACCCGATTCAAAGGGAGCATTCGTTTACTCTGGAGGAGCACGAAGTTTATTATGGCGTCGGAATTCATGGTGAAGAAGGATACCGCAAAGAGACGTTTGATTCATCCGAGAAGCTGGCGATTGAATTGATGAATAAGCTGAAAAGCATTTACCGTTGGAAAAAAGGGGACAAGTTTGCCATCTTAATCAATGGATTAGGCTCAACACCCTTAATGGAACAGTATATTTTCGCCAATGACATCAGACGTTTGACACAATTGGAAGGCATCGATGTCTGTTTCTTTAAAGTAGGTTCGCACCTGACATCCTTGGATATGAAGGGGATTTCCTTGAGCCTGCTTAAGCTTGAAGATCCCAACTGGGAGAAATGGTTGAAGGCGGATGTGCGCGTATCAGACTGGTAGTCACAATAAATATATACAATAAATTTGGATATTATCAGAAGGTGGAAGAGGTGCAATTATGATTTTCAAAAAAGACCTAATGGATAAAAATATTTTACTTAAAGAATTAGATGCTCTAGGATATTCTGACAGAATGAAAAAAATAGCCATATTAGGTCGGGATAACAGCGGGTCAGCCCAGTATTCAAAATTGCTTTTATCATTGCTAGAGGGAAGTGCCTATGAGGCACATCTTGCATTAACTGGTGCTGGTGTAACACAAAATGCAACTATTGTTATACAAGCATTAAAGCATCCGATGGCTTCTGTTAGAAATCATGCAGTAGGACTTTTGGTCAAAGTAGCCTCAGATAGTGATATTGAACGTGAAATAGAACATTTATCACATGATTGCCGTCGCAAATTGCTACGGACTATTGTATTTATTAATCGTCAACCATTGGCGGAACGTTTATTGCCTGTTGTGTATGCTGGGTGGGGAGCGCATGAGGCCGCTATATTACTACCAGTATGTTATAAAGACACGGTGAGTAAATGGATTTTAGAAATTGGACATGTCATAAAAAATTGGCATAAATTAGCTAGCCGACATGTTGACGTGGTTGCGGACTATTTTAAAACAACTTTAGAACGAACACCAGTTAGAGAAAAGGGAAATGTTTGGTGGGAGCTTTCATCAGCTATCGAAACATTATGCAATTTAAAGGCGGATTTGGTTTTAGAATGTGCCATGAATCATGGTCCAATGGGTAAAATACATCCTGCGTTAAGAAAACAACTTGGTACTTTAGTTCGCATAAATGCTGATGCAGTTTATAAGCTGTTAACACGAAATGAGTTGCGAAGCGACCTGATTACTCATGGTGTACCTGAGGGGATTTTAAAAAGAAGAAAGTACTTATCGATAGATCAATGGATTGAAATAGCGAAAATACTTGCAAATAGTCCCGACCGTTTAGCGAAACTACTTCATTGTATAGCTCCTTCAAATCGTAAACTAATTTTCGAGTCAGTATATGAAGAAGATAAGCGCAAAGAGCGTATTTTTTCAGAGGTGTTACTGCATCAGTTACCGCACTCCTTACGTGACAAAGAAGCAGCCCGAATGCTTGGGCTTCGTGAAATCTATGATGATTCGGAATTAATGATTAGGTTTACAGCTTTTCGTTCTATTCAACATTCAAGAGAGATGCTTGAAAAAGCAACACTTGTATCTAGCGCAGATGAACGTGCTAGAGCACTTGCGCAGCTAATAAAAAGTACTGCCCTATCGAAGCAAGGTGTTACTGAGACTTTGGTGTATTTAGGTCGTATCAAAAATGATCAGGACCCTGTACGGTGTGCAGTATTAACAGAGCTTTCAGTTAGTCCGACTTCTATCTTTACGGATGACCATATAAAAGAACTTACGTTACTTGTTGATAGCGTAATTGAAGCTAGAGATACTTCATATGCTACACGGAATGCAACTCAAAAATTAGCTATTCGTATTATGCGGCACAACTCCTCAAATCCGCAAAGCGAGCTGTTTAAGTTCTCTTTAAACACGATTATTAAACTAACTAAACAGAGCGGACAATTAGAACTACCATCAATACAGGAAAATTTTTCTCAAGAAGTTGTAGAGGTTATATTTAACGAGATTTATCCACTAGCTATGAATGCAAATAAAATAGAAAAATACAGTTTTGTCATTAGTATGGCGAACTCTTTCGGAAAAAGAGGCTATAGCCTATTAAAACTTCAACATTTATTAAAGGAAGCGACGAATGCGAACAATGAGTCTACAGCTGCACAAGCAACGAGACATTGGCTTGCACCAACTAAAACACGTGATGAAAGAGTTAAACAATTATTAACTTCGGATCAATCGTTTATTGCAATAAATGAAGTGTTCCTGCATTTGCATCAAAAGCGTCAAGAATGGTTAGATCCATTTATTTCGGGTGCTGTTATTAACGGCAAGTTTTTGACGGGAAAAACGATTTATATTGTGCCAGCTACGGATGGGTTTAATAAGTGGTTGCCTCGTCAGCAAAAATCTTTTAGTTCCTTATTAGAAAGAATTGCATTCGATGCAAAACGTAGTCTTTTTGAGCGTTCACAAGTTATAAAAACGATGGCTAAAATGCCGGACTTTTTCCCTGATAAAATACTAGACCTTCTGAAGGATAAGGAAGTATCTGTAGTAGAGGCTGCACTTTATGGACTTTCACTGGTTGAACAACCAGATAAAGCACTTCCCATTCTATTAGACAACTTGGATGGAGATAGAGCTCGTGTAGCGATGTATGCGATACCTAGATGCATGCGTAGAGTTAATCCGAATTTATTGACTACAATGGTTAAACAACTTTTAAATCGGGAAAAACTCAAAATTACGGTTAGAAAAGAAGCCATCAGATTACTAGGTGCTTATAGAAGCAGTGACAGCATTCCGTTATTAATAAATGAATTCGAGAAAACAAATGTTCATAAGGATGTAATCATTGCAATAGGGCATGCAGCGAGGCAATTGTTAGACGATGAACGTAGTTGGAAAATAGTAAATGAAATGGCTCTTTCTTCACAAGATGATATTGCAATAAGTTTATTATCTCAACATCCTAATGAACTTCCTGTCAACCTTAGATCTCGCTATTTAGAAATCATGATTACCATTGCAAGTACAGATACGAATGTTAGAAGATATGCTTTCAAATGTATGAGACGATGGACAAATGGAAACGAATTAACCATTGCGAATGCTACTGCTAAGGCTATTTTGGATTTAGATGATGCCTCTAGATGGAATGATGCAATGAATACGTTAATAGAAACGTGTCGTGATGGTGAGGTTAATGAATCTGTAATTCTTGTGTTTAAACAGCTCGCTAGTACCCAAATAAGTGATGATTGGAATGCAAATGCAAAGAGAGATTTGCCACATCGACAGCGGCTCTTGAGATTTACAGAGAGACTGATAGATTTGCCGAAGCATACACGCTTAAATCTCATACCTTTATTTAAGGGTATTATTGATTGCCTGGATTCTAATGAAACATTAAAGCAAGTTGTAATGAAATTGTATATAGCATTAATTGATTGGAATAATGCCCCGGAATCCGTTGCATTTCTAAATAGTATTACAAATTCCGTATCTGATCAGCCACATCTTTTAGGAGTTGCATACAAGCTGGTTGCGCAGGACTTAAAAGATAGCAAAGGGTATTGGACCCCAGAAACAGTATTAGAAATTGTAGATGTAATATGGTCTGAAGGTAGCAACGAAACTCAGTTTATTGCACTTTCTTTGCTTGAAGTTGCAGGAAGTGATTTATTGTGGAGCCCGGAATGTGTTCACCTATTAAGATTATATAGAAATCACACAAACATTGAGATTCGTTCATGTGCTTTGGATATTTGGACAGCAATAGAGTAATAATCTATTGTCTAATAAGACATTGAAATAGGAGGAGAAATAATTGATTAAAAAAATAGGCCTGGTATTATTTGCATCAATAGCGCTTGTTGCATGTGGAGATAATGAAAAAGCTTGGAAACCTATTAGCCCTCTAAATACTACTTCATTGCTGAACATGTATGCACTACAAGATAACTATGAAGAATTTAATGCCTTATATATGAATGGTACTGATACAGCAAGTACTGAAGAATCGTTTAGTCAAATTAAGGGTATCGCAACTCCCAATGCAGGTATAGATAACTTTACTACTCTTTCGTTTGATAATGGAGAAATGGTAATTATTCACTTGACGCCAGTACCAAATGAAAAAGGAGAGGTGCTAATACAAAGTATTGTTAAAGTTCCAGAAGAAATGAAAGCCTTTATCCGAGACGCAATTAGCCAGCCTAAACCAAGTCAGTAAGAAATAATAACACAGCTTAACTTTAACCTGAATACGTGAAGTTCCTTTACTCAAACTCCCTGTGAACTCAACACTTGTTGAGTATGGCAAAAATATTGTTTTATACGGGCAAATTAAAAATAACAATCAGCTACGAACTTATCTTTAACGAAAGAAGAAGCGCTCTCCATTAAGTAGAGTAATCTACCTTTGAAAGAGCGCCTCTATCAAACTATCCCACCTGCACTATGTATTACTCGGCAACCGTACAACAAAAGCCTTCCCATCCCCATCATGAACAACGCTAATATCCCCGCCATGAATATCCATAATCGTTTTTGCGAGGAATAGACCGAGTCCATTCCCGCCTACTTTACGGTCACGAGATCGATCACCTTTCTGAAAACGTTGAAAGATTCTTTCGATATCTTCTGGTGGAATAGGAGCACCGTTATCCCAAAAAGCTACGCTCACATCTTCGGCATGACCGATTACTGCCTTCAATTCGATATGAACCTTGCCTCCAATAGGTGTGAACTTAATCGCATTGGACATTAAATTAACCCACACCTGATCTAGCAGCTCTTGATCTGCTTGAATGATCGTCCGCTTGGCATCCATCGATACTTCAATCCCTTTGCTCGACCACATAGGCTCAAAGGCCAATACAGTATGGCGAATTTGCTCGGCTAGATTGAAGCTCGACAAGGAGGGGGCATATCGCTCAGATTCCAAATAGGCTAATCGAAGCAAGTTATCACTTAATTTCGATAATCGATCAGTCTCATTGATCATCGTATTTAGCGCCTGCTTTTGCTCAGCTTCATTCAGCTCCCCTTCCAATATCATCGAGGAGTAGCCTTTGATCAACGTTAGCGGCGACTGGAACTCATGGGATACATTAGCGACAAAGTCTTGCCTTTCACGATCAAGCTGTCCGAGTTCTATTGCCATTTCATTAATAGCAGATGATAATGCACCTAGCTCGTCTTTTCGGTGCTGGGACAACCGTACATCGAAATCTCCTTTTGCAATTTGCTTCGCTGCTGATGTAACCGCTTTAACTGGTTTTATTAAATATCGCACTGAGAGCAGCATAATTAGTCCACCGACCAATAAAACGACAGCCAAGACGATGAGTATTTCTTTTATCCCGGATGCACTTGTTTCCTTTAAGAGTACTTCTAAACCATACGTTTTGCCGTCTATAATCCAAGGTACTGTAATAGCCTCTTCGCAATTACAGGAAAATTCATTTTCAGTTGCATTAAAATATTGTGGTGTTTTCATATCCGTTGAAGTTAGTTTTAGTCCTACTTCTGCTGATTTCGCAGCAATGCTTAAATAAAGAGAGAGGTCAGAAGGGTTGTATTGATCATAATGTTCAATAATAATGTTTGCTCTATCTTCTATCATTTTTAATAAACTTTCATAATTTGATTTTTGAAGCAGCAATACTGCTGTTACAAAACCAACGAGAAGACTAAATAGTACCGCAGACATAAAAATGACGAATACCCGGGTATAAAGTGATTTAAACATGCTTAACCTCTAATCGGTAACCAAATCCGCGAACGGTTACGATCTCAAAGCTATCAGTTAGACTGCTGAATCTTTCTCGTAGCCGCTTCACATGCACATCGACTGTTCTTTCATCACCTGCATATTCAAGCCCCCATACGTATTCGATTAACTGTTCACGAGTTAACGTACGGTTTGGGTGAGCAGCTAGTTTAAATAACAACTCATATTCCTTGGGCGGCAATGACATGGTTTTTTCTCCAATTAATAATTGCCCTTCGGAATTCATATAAAGTGATCCTACCCGTACCGAAAAACCTTGCTCCATACGGTATCGTCTCAGAAGTGCCTTAACCCGATACTTGAGTTCGCCGGGATCAAAGGGCTTAACGACATAGTCGTCAGCCCCTGCTTGAAATCCTTTTACTTTATCCGTATTTGTCCCTTTTGCCGTCAACATTAATACAGGTATATCGCTGTACCGCTTAATTTCCTGACAGACAGTTAGACCATCTTTGCCCGGCATCATAATATCAGCAATGGCAAACTGCGGATTGCTTCGATACATCGCATCAATCGCTGTATTACCATCTTCAACTTCAAGAAATTCATAACCATCGGAACGTAATGCAAGCTTTATAAGCTCACGGATATGTGGATCGTCATCAGCGATTAACACTTTGATCAAAGTTGCAGCCTCCTAACAAACTTAGGTGAATAGTTAAAATCGTACATCAATCCCTATAAATGTTATATCAATCTATAATCAGTTGGCAATCTTAATTTACTCCGGCGGATTTAACGTTTTTGTTAAAGTATTGCAACAAAATTTTATTAAGTTTAGTCATGACCGAAGGTACATATTTACCTAGGATTGGTGAGAGCTGTATGCCGTCAGAGAAGCTTTCATGAGAGGCATCATCTAGGACGAGCTCAGTCCCCCCATTACTAAGAAGCCCTTTTGTCCGAATGATCGATTCTGTTATGAAAGGTTTATAAATGTCATAGGAGATAGCACTACTATGCGGTGAATTTTTCCACTCCTTTTCCGTTAAAACTTTGCTGGAAAATGCGACTGAATCTGAAGCTTGGATATAAAGAAATGGATGGGCAAGCCCATTTTCAATACGTTTACCAAATAAAGAGCCGTCCATGTTCACGCCAGCCAAAACTTTAGGCTCAATCGTCATCACTTGTGCAGATGCTGCACCGCCGAAGGAGTGACCAAACATCCCAATTCTGGATAGGTCCATTTTGCCGCTTAAGAGGTCCCCGGTCTCTGCCTTATTCCATTGCTCTAACTCATGCAATAGAAATCTAGCATCCTTGACCCATACTTCCATCTCTTTATCGGAACTCTCCCACTCAAGTGAATCCGACATCTCAATCTGTCCCTTTGCTACTCGTTTGTCAGGGAACAACGTTGGAATGATCGAATAGTGGGGGTGCTGCATCGAAATAACAATATACCCGTGACTCGCCAAATTTTCTGAAATAGACGCATACATGTAATTTGATGCCCCGTAACCAGGGGAGAAAAGAAGGACTGGATAGTTTTCTGATTGTGATGATACAGGAGCCTTCCAATAAGAATGGGACTTCACATCCGCAATCGAGCTAACAAGTGCTTTCTTAAAAAGCGGCTGGTTCTTTTTGACCAATTTGCTCTCCTCGGCAGTATAAGCATAAGGTGCTAGCTTGGAATCCTCTCCGATTTCAGCAGGATACCAAACTTTTGCTATCAATTCCCTATGATCGGATGGATCAGCAGTAAAAAGTTCTTCACGAGAAGTGTCAACAAAGTGGTAATTAGCCGTTCCGATAGCATGAGGTCCCGTTGGAAGCGGGATTTTTACTTGAGGGAGGAAATAAAGCGGCACTGAAAGCGCCAGTGGAATGAAAATCAGCCCTAGACAACTTACAACAATTCGTTTCCAGAGCTTAGGTCTCACTCGTTCAAAGGACTTTCCTCGTCGAACAAGATTTATAATGTATAGGAGTATACAAATGACATAAATGCCGTAAATCAAAAGTATTGCTTCTCTGTAGCCTTCGAATATGATGTGCAAACTAAGCAAGGCGGCGCCAATAGATTGTAGAATATCAGCTCTCTTATCTTTGTTGAAAAAATTCGTAACATACCCTACTATAAAAGCGACTATAACGATAACCAATCCAATCTCCAATAGTTTCATTTTGTATGCTCCTCTCTTTATCCTCATTAAGCGTACCAATTGAATATGAACAAATGATGAATAACAATTGCTAATTATGCCAATGAGTTTTTGCTACAATGTAACTGATACAGTTAGAAAGCACTAAAGGGAGCGAATGAACAACAACGGGAGGAACTTACTATGTACAAGGTTTTAATAGTGGAGGATGACGAGAAAATCGGGGATCTGCTGAAATCATATATCGAAAAGTACGGAAATAAAGCCATTATTATTGAGGATTTTCAAAAGGTACTGGAAACTTTTGAGATTGTGGAGCCGCATATCGTATTAATGGATATTAATTTGCCTAGCTTTGACGGGTTTTATTGGTGCAGACAAATTCGCACAATATCTACTTGTCCTGTTATTTTTCTGTCAGCGAGAAGTGGCGAGATGGATCAAGTATATGCTATAGAAAATGGAGGGGACGATTATTTAACGAAGCCATTTCATTATGAAGTTGTAATGGCGAAGATTCGCAGCCAAATTCGCCGAGTTTACGGCGATTATGCAGGATCAACGACAGAGAGAGTAATTGAGAAGTCTGGACTTGTACTATATCCAGAGCGGATGGAGCTGCACTTAAATGGCAAGTGGGTTGAACTCACCAAGAAGGAAATGATCTTAACCGAGACATTACTTAAGCGGCTAGGGATGCTCGTTAGCAGGGAATCTATTTTGGAGAAACTTTGGGATGATTATGCCTATGTTGATGATAATGCGCTAAGTGTTAATGTAACGAGGTTGCGTAAAAAACTTGCGGAGCTTGGCATTGCTGACGCATTGGAAACCGTTCGGGGAACCGGTTATCGGCTATTTGGAACATGGAGCGCTGAGGGGAAAAGATGAGACTATTTTTCCGCGAACATGTCCCTCTCACTCTTTTTATGTTTGTGCAATTAGGTATCGTTACTCTAGTATTCTACCTAGATGGCTATCGTAGTTGGACAGTTGCTGCGTATGCGATTTTGTTAGGGATATGCCTCTTTGCCGTATATCTCATCTATCGATATATGAGTCATCGGAAGCTCTATGAGCTATTATCAAGGAAGACGTTTAAGATTGAGGAATCTTATCAGCTTGAAGGACATGCCCCACTTCCAGCATCGGTGAACGAGCTGCTAAATTCGCAGTATCGTCATTATGAAAATGAATTGGTGAACGGTGAGCGTAGTTGGCAGAACCATATTACATTTATGAATCAATGGGTACATCAGATGAAGACGCCATTGTCTGTTCTGGAACTTATGCTGCAAGATGATGATGGACCACGCAATGAAAGTATGCTGGAGGAGACGGAGCGGCTTCGCAAAGGATTAGAAATGATTCTTTATATGGCGCGGCTTGAAACGTTCGAAGTGGATTTTGGTGTAGATAAGGTTATATTACGCCATCTTGCTAATGAGGTTATTTTAGAAAATAAAAGATTGTTTATACGAAACTATGTGTATCCTCGCATTGAAATAGAAGAAGATTTAGTGGTAGAAACCGATCACAAGTGGCTTCGATTTATATTGATCCAGATTATCTCGAATGCAGTTAAATTTGCCGCTGGGACTGAAAGTATCATTACGATTGCAGCCTATCACGATGAACGTGGTGTTATTTTGGAAGTTCGAGATAAGGGAGTAGGCATCCCAGCTTTTGATATGAAACGGATATTTCAACCCTTCTTTACAGGCGAGAATGGCAGGCGATTTAAAGAATCGTCAGGTATGGGATTATATATGGCTAAGACGGTTATGGACAAAATGAATCAAAAAATTGAAGCTGAATCTAAGGTTGGAGAAGGTACGATTATACGTCTTATTTTCCCATATGCAGCAGTAGGAAAAGCGAGAGATCATTGAGATCTAATCGCTTTTTTATGCTACCTTTCAATATTGTAAGGTAGATGAAGGTACTGTTCGTCGAAAAGGAGGCAGTTATCGTCTACACTGGAGCTATCACAGAAACAGATAAGGAGAGTGCGGAGAATGGATTTGCTCCAAGTACGCAATCTAAACAAAATTTACCCTGGAAAAGTGTCTTATAAAGCGTTAAGTAACTTTGACCTGACGATTGAGAAGGGGGAATTCGTTGGTATTATGGGGCCGTCTGGGAGCGGCAAAACGACGCTGCTTAATGTTGTCTCCACAATTGATCGTCCTACATCTGGTGATGTTCGAATCAATGGAAATAATCCATATGACCTTTCTCAGGAGAAGCTGGCACACTTTCGCAGACGTGAGCTTGGATTTGTGTTCCAGTCCTTTAACTTGCTCGATACGATGACAGTAAACGAAAATATTGTGCTTCCTTTGACTCTGGAGGGGGTAAGTGTCAATGAAATGAAGCAGATGGCAGAAGCTATCGCAAATAAATTAGGTATTTCTCACATTATGGACAAGCGAACGTATGAGATTTCGGGAGGTCAAGCGCAGCGGACGGCTATTGCAAGAGCGCTCATCCATCGCCCTCAGTTGCTCCTTGCTGATGAGCCGACTGGCAATTTGGATTCCAAATCAGCACGTGATGTGATGGAGTTGATGTGCAAGCTCAATAAAGAAGAGGGAGCAACAATGATGCTCGTTACACATGACGCAATGGCCGCAAGTTACTGTGATCGGGTCGTATTCATTAAGGATGGTCAATATTATACCGAAGTTCATTGCGGAGATAATCGCAGCGCCTTCTATCAGAAAATCATCAATGTGCTTTCTTTATTGGGAGGTCAGGAGAATGAATTTCCGACAGTTCGCGTTTAGAAATGTCATTCGTAAGAAACGAACGTATGCGGCACATTTTTTGAGCAGTGCCTTTGCTGTAATGGTGTTTTTCATCTATGCCGTTCTGCTTTTCCATCCCGACCTTCAAGGTCAACTGGCATCGAGCAGCGGAGTAGCTTCCTATCTCGGAACGATGGGACTTCGAGTATCCATCTATTTAATTTTCATCTTTTCATTTTTATTTTTACTATATTCAACTAGCGCATTTCTTAAGGTGCGAAAGAAAGAATTTGGCATACTGATGATTCTCGGGATGTCGGAGAAACAACGAAAGAAGCTTACATTTATCGAAAATATGATTATTGGATCAGGGGCCATTCTATTTGGGATTAGTGTAGGTTTACTTTGTACGAAGCTCATGTTGCTTATTAGTGCTCGCTTATTAATGTTAGAGAAAGGATTGAATTTCTACATTCCTATCCAAGCAGTCTGGATGACTGCGGGAGCATTCGCTCTATTATTCCTTGTAATCTCACTGCTCACGACAAGAATTGGCAGACATAATGAGGTGCTGGATCTAATTAAGTCTGATGAGAAGCCGCGCCCTGAACCAAAGGCATCCCTACTATTAAGTCTGATCTCTGTCGTATTGATAGGTGCGGGTTATGGCATGGTGTTCCATTTTGTTAACAATTCAGCATTTTACATGTGGCTAATTTCGCTTGCGGTTGGTTGTGTAATAGTAGGCACTTATTTTTTGTTCACACAACTAAGCGTATATGTTATTCGTGGACTTAAGCGTCGTGAAGAGTTATTTTTTCGCAAAATCAACCTGCTTACGTTCACCGATCTCGCTTATCGGATGAAGGATAATGCGATTATGTTTTTTATGGTGGCAACGGTTATGGCAGTAGCATTCTCCGGAGTTGGCGTCTGTCTGGTCATTGGTGATCCTGATCGGACGGAACGAGATAATCCGTATGCGTTTATTTACAAGTCTAAAGAAGACAGTGAGTGGAAAGGGGAGCATCTTAGCAGGATAGACGGGGCATTATCTGATGAAGGGTATACATTTAAAAAAGTTTCCGTACAAACGAAATATGCAGCAACATACCCGGTTATGAAGCTAATGGAGTTTAATGCTCTAATAGAGATGCTCGGCTATGAGCCCAAAACGTTACATTCTGATGGAATGCTTGTCTCATCCGGCACGATTGCAAGAGGTGGTATGATCGATGAAAATTATGCTGCTGCGGTACGTGCGTCAGGAGGAGAACGTACATCGGATTTGAAGCTAGAGGAAAGAATGGAGGATATGGTCATCCCTAGTCCCTATGACACGATTATTGTGTCAGATGAAATGTATGACCACATATCTAAGTACGATGCATTAGAATCTACAACTTATTATGTAATGCCGCAATGGGAAGATACAATTCAAGTCGCGAGGGAACTTCAATTATCGATTGAAGAAGATCTCAAAGAAACGACAATAAAGGATTCATCCGCAGACGGGGTCATAAAGTCTCTTGCATTGTCCGCATTAGTACTCGACTGGTATGACAGTAAGCAGCTAAACGGTATCTTGTTAATTATTAGCGTTCTAGTAGCTGTAGTGTTCTTTACCTTTGCTGCAAGCTTTATATATTTCCGATTGTATGCTGATTTGGATCGAGATGAGAAACAATATGAAATGATCGGCAAGATAGGACTAAGCGGTAAGGAACTAAGTAAACTAGTAACTAGACAGCTAATACTTATGTTTTTCCTACCCTTTTCTGTAGGAATGCTTCATAGTGCAATAGCCTTTATGAACATGGGGAACCTTGTGCAAATGCCGATGCTCGAGGATGCACTACTCATCTACGTTTCGTTTCTAGCGATGCAAATCATATACTTCTTGCTAATACGCTGGCGTTATTTAACGCATATGCGGAGGAAGTTGATGTAATGTCTTGAATTAAACAGGGAAGCCGGTCACTCGTCGCAAACAACAACGTGTGACCGGCTTTTGTATGTTTGTTTTTGTTTAACGTTTTCTCAGCTCATAAAATTCACATTCAGTACGATCGTGATACATAAGATCACTGACATCCGATTGTGTGACGACTAGGCCATCGTCGAAGCGAACGATGAGGGAACTGGCATCTACGATATGGTTATCTTTGAATACGCGAATACGGATTCCTTTATCGAGAACGTCTTGGAAATCGGAATCGGTCATTAATTTAAAATGAAGAGACATAGGTACACTCCTTTAATCACTGCTTGTTTGCTCCTGTTATAGTCTAACGCATCCTTTACCGATGGACAACTAAGCTATTCGGAATGTCCTGCACTCGTTGTAAATTGGACGAGCGTCGTACATTCGTTAGCCCAGCTTGCCTTCTTTTTCGACCTCTCACCGCATAAAGTATGGAAAGTAGTTGATGGACAGGGCGAAACGGGAGGCGAGCCGATATGGCCAAGTGGGGGAAGAAGGGCTGGCGGTTCAAGCCGTCAGGCGGCTTTCAATTCAATTTATTCCGGGGTAAGTCTTTAAGACGAGTGAAGACGGTAAGTTGGGGGAGCGGCCGATCAAAGTCTGCCCCAAGTCGATCGAGCGGAGCAAAGTGGGGAATGAAACCATCCGCTAGTAAACCTGCTGCAGGCTGGGGAAGCAAAGGGCCAAGTTTCTCTTTTGGAGGTCAACGCGTAAAGAAAAGTACAGGTTCCACATGGGGAGCAAGAACAAGGGAGCCGCGTGTCCGCCCGCGAATGAAGAAACGCAATGTATTACTAATGTTCCTCTTATTTATGATGGTATTATCTATTCCTTCCTTTGTTTTTATTGAAAAGAATTTGAGACCTCCGCTTATGAATATTGCTAAAGTTAGGGTGAAGCAAGTTGCAACACAAGCCATCAATAAAGCAATTACAGAGCAAGTAGCCCGCAAGTCAGAATCGGAAAAACTTATAGATTGGAAAATGAACGGAAATGGGAAGATATCTGGATTTATGCTCAACTACGCAGAGCATATGAGCATCACCTCACAGACAATCGAAACCGTGCAATCTACGTTAAGTGAAATTAAAGATATTCCTGAGCATATTCCGATTGGTCATGCACTTAACAGTGCGATCATTTCTTCGTTCGGTCCAAGAGTTCCCGTTAAATTTGAGCCGGTCGGAGCAGTTAAAGTGGAACTGAGCACTCGCGAGAGGAATGCAGCGATTAATATGGTGCTTGTGGAAGTTTATATAAAGGTTGTTGCAGAGGTATCAATTATCATTCCATTTGATACTGAACCAGAAATTGTCGAGACTGAAATTCCAATTTCGTATCTGCTCGTCGTCGGCGATGTGCCTATGTATTATTATGACAGTACAGGCAAAGCAGTAGGGGATACGGCACAGCAAGCACCTAATATTTCTGTCCCGCTTGCACCAGGTTCAGGTGTCACGTCTAACTCAGAAGAGTCGGGTAAGAGTACTGAGAAGGGGACAGAAAATAGCACTGAGAAAAGCTCAGAATCGGGGGCAGAGGGTGCTCATGAAAGCGAACCTCCTGCGGAATGATGAATGTTCCAATCGTCAAAATGTACATTCAAAAACTTAATTTCGTTTTGATAATGCAACAAATGACCATCTTCAACCATTTTCACAAAAGCGGCTACTTCATTGGCAGCACCTTGAGAGAGGGTTGCACACATAGCTTGAAGGCGTTTAATAACCCAATGTTTTAGGTCATCTGGGGCTTCCATCCCGTAATTTTCAAAAAATAACTTAATCCGTCGACACCTATTTTCAGCATGGAGTTCAGTACTATAGGATACAGTCGTTGCATCGATTAACGCTGGCTCGAAACTGGCGAGCGGAACGGTTGTATAGAGTGTATACACGATATCCCAAATACGCGGACCGGGGCTCGCCATGTCGAAGTCAATTAAAGCCATAGGCTGTATATCTCTAAATACAATATTGTAAGGTGCGGCGTCGTTATGACAAACGACTTCATTGATCGTTAGATCTGGATAAACATTATTCGGCTTAGCTTCGGAAGTAAAACCTATTGTTGCATCGTGAAATTGACGAAGTAATTTAGCTATTTCTATAAGAGCGGCATCCGACCACATGTAAGGGATTAGGTTAGGATAGTCATTTCCGGGAACCTCACCGGGGATAAAAGTAAGTATTTCGCGCCCCTGTTGATCTATTCCGAGAAATCGTGGGGCTTTACCAAAATCGTTTTTTTCTAGATGCATCAAAAGGTCATTCACATAGGGATTGTGATTATTACTTCGCCGTACAGTATCGCCTACCCGTACAAGCGTGCTAACATTCCCACCATGTAACACTTCTTCTTTTTCAGTCAAGTTATGTTCATCCTTCCATAAATGCACTTCGTTTAACATGTTAATTAATAGGGGTATTATAACATCTTTAACAATGGTGGCATACTTTCAGCTGGGTTCGTCACGATGTAGACGACATCATGTTTCAATAGAAATAATAATAAAAAGACGTACAAATGAAAGTCCATTTGTACGTCTTTTGTATGGTCTATTTTGAACGAAGCTTTCTATAATCCCCCTGCTCCCAGCGCCGAAGCATCGGATACGGATCAAACGCCCACTCCAGAAGACCACGATCACTATAAATCCCATAGTGCAAATGCGGTGGGAATTTCCCAGAAGTACCCGGCTTGCCATAACCAGAGCTGCCAACCCATCCTACGACTTGTCCAGGCTCAACAATATCGCCGACTTTAATCGTTTTGTCGAATCCTTGTAGATGGGCGTAATAGTGGTAATGATTGTTCAGGTCGCGAATACCAATTCGCCAGCCCCCAAATTTGTTCCAACCTTTAATTTCAATAATGCCATAACATGTGCTTCTGACGGGAGTGCCATATCCAGCAAAAATATCTGTACCTTCATGGGTTCGTCTGCCGCCCCAACCGCGTTTATCCCCCCAAGTGTCTTTATAGGAGTAATTATTTCCGATTGGGAGTGGGAAGGCATGTTCGAACAGATTAAGCTGACCGTAGTGCTTATAAATTGCTGCAAATTGTTCAATACGTTGAACAGAGCGACTATTTTGATAATAATCCCAAAGCCCGATGGGAAAATGTTCATCCGTTGTACCTTTAAGTGAGGTATGACGGATGAGTGAATAGAGCAAGTCGAAGTCACTATTCCGCTCAGCAATCCCATTGCCGTCCCCGTCTCGGCCGATACCATTAAACCATCTAATCGAGAGGGGTGAGTTATCCTCATCATCTGGATTCAAAATACCTGCCCAGAGCTCTTTGTCAATGAACACGCCTACTGTCTCTCCTAATAAAGGTCGAGCCTTGGGGCGAGCTCTTGACATTGTTCTTTCATACTGATCAACAGCGGCAACCCAGTACCATTCTACATTTGTTACGCTGCTTAATTTGTCATACAGTTCACGTTGACTATCAAATGGGTTTTGGCTGTTCGCACTGGCCGTATTATCATTTAGTATTTGTGCTCCACCCATTGAAGCATTAGCGTTTGAATTTGTCGGATTAATTAGCAGCGATAGGGTAACGAGCGCAGCTGTCATCGGAATCAATACCTTCATCGTCTCACCCTTTCAGCAGCATGACGGTCATAAAGGTATGATTTGCATATGATTGGATTTTATCCAACTTTTTCACTTGAGATTTTCAAGCTCGTTATTTTGCATCTATTCTTCGAGTGGCTATATTCATAGTGAACGGAATAGCAAGAAGACTGATGACAGTAAAGGCAATAATTAAGTTGAATAACCAACCGCTAAGATCATTAAGTGAAAGTACTATTGTTAATAGTACAATTCGCGAAATACAAAGGAGCCATTCCCGCCACACCAGAAACATCGTTCTTTCTTGATCATTTAAAAATTGGATGGAATTAAACGTTATCGCATTCCAGGTCGAAGCGAATAAGAGCATACCAATCGCAGAAATGATGTTGGAAGAAATGAGCAAAATAGATTTAGCCGATGGAGTAGGCATTGGTATAGTAACGATAATGAAGCCAAACGCCAACAGACCAGCACCAATCCAAAGCCACTTCATATTTGTTAGTTTAATGCGTTTATAGATGAGCAGAGCGACAACGCCGGCAAGTGTATATAAAGCATTCAACAAAGAAATAAGGGTTTTGTCTTGCGTCACGGTAAAAGTAAACAGCAACGTAAATAAGTTTTGAAATTGTAGAAAAATACCTGCCGCAAAAATACTGAACGTAAGCCACCGATACTGAGGCTGCAACATCTGCTTGCCAACTTGTTTAAAAATGCCGAAAGGACTTAATGACTTGCTTTTTCTAGTTTCTTTACTAGGCAAGGCGCTATTTTCTTTAGGTAAATGAGGCAAAAACTTAGCATATACCATCATAATAAGGACAAATACAATCATTGCAATGAATGAAGCCG
The DNA here is from genome assembly GCF_022180385.2 of Paenibacillus sp. L3-i20. Classification (GTDB taxonomy): domain Bacteria; phylum Bacillota; class Bacilli; order Paenibacillales; family Paenibacillaceae; genus Pristimantibacillus. Next base: position 430,242 of record NZ_BQME02000001.1, on the reverse strand, counting down.
AGTAGCCAAATTTCAATATGACTTGTGCATAGATGATAGGAACAATCATGGATAATATTTGACCAGCCAAAGTGCTGTAGGCAAAATAAACAGAAAAGTCTTTGTCCTTGCCTAAAATAGTTAAGCTAATATTTTGTGTTGCTGAATATAAGCCCCAGCTTAATCCAACAGGAAGTGCAATTGAAGCGAGCCACCAAATTCTCTCGAAGGGAGGCATCCAAGCTAATAATGCGAATGCTAATCCAACGCTTAAAGCAGAAATGGTTATCAATTTTCTCATACCTAGTTTATGAACAAGAAATGTTCCACAACCATACGAGATGCTCCAGCCAGTGAACAAAACGATATTGTACCAAGCAACATCGGATATATTTTGCCCAGCTTCCCAAATGTACAAATTAATAAAAATACCGACATAGATGTAGATGATAGAGCTGATGATGTTCATAGTAAATATTTTTCTAATGCTTGATGTCATGGCAGATACCCTCTTTATTACGTGATTTCAACATTATTACTACCAATTATAAGTTTTTCTTCACTTATGAAACGCTATTTGTTGCTGAAATGAGCTTTAGAATGTCCATTGGATCATTTAATTTATACTGAGCATGGACAGAATCAGGAGAAGGAGCGCCCCATAACGCAAGACCGAAGTCGATACCAGCATCAGCAGCACATTGCATATCGTATATCGTATCTCCAATATAGATGGCTTTGGATTTGTTTACACCTGATATTTCAATAAACTTTTGAAGCGGTTCAGGGTTCGGCTTATGCTTAAGCGTATCGTCTGCGGTAACTACAAACGGCAAATATTTCATGAGTCCAAATGGTACAAAATCCTCTTCTAGCTGCTCTTTTGTCTTAGAAGTAACAATTCCCGTCGTTATATTGGCGTCATGTAATGTTTTTAACATGAGATCGAAGTGAGGGTAAATATATATTTCAGCATAAAATTGTTTCATATAATCGTTCCAAATCGTGTTTGCTTCATCTATATTTTTAATGCCCAACATCGGTAGAGAGGTTGATCCGGGTATGCCAAGTACAAAGGAAAGTTCTTCACTGGTGAAATCCTGATTTAACAGCTGCTTGAGTGTTTTTTGTAGTGAACCGATAACAGCTTTTTCTGTATTGATAATAGTTCCATCAACGTCAAAAATGATACTTGTATACATGTGAGTTCCTCCGCTTCATATGAGGTAATTAAGGCGCACGATTACTTTAAGAAACGACATGCTCTCCTACAACCATTATGTCGACCTCTACAGCCTCTAGCTGCTCTCGCAATTGTTCATCAGGTTCTTGGTTTGTAACGATGATATCAATATCTTTAAGATCGGCAGTACGGTGGAACAGTTTTTTACCAAACTTAGTGGAATCAGCGAGAACAATGATTTGCTCGGATTGCTGAATAATTTTACGGATAAGAAAGCTTTCTTCTTCAAAGTAAGTTGTAAGTCCTTCAGCTGTAATGCCGCATGCACCAAGAAAAGCTTTCTCAAATTGGTAGTCGCCTAACATATCAATCGCTCTTTGACCATATACGAAGCGGTGTTCATTGTTGAATAAACCACCTAAGAGGTGAATGCGAATACCTTCTTTCTGGGTAAGCACATCTGCCGTATTAATTGAATTGGTAACGACTGCATTCATCTTACTTGTCATATACTCAACTGTATGTCGAACAGTTGTTGAGGCATCCATATACAGATAATCGCCATCGTGAATTAGCGTTGCTGCTAACTCGCCTATCCTTTGTTTTGAAGTTAGGTCTTGTTTCATTCTCTGTTCATAGTTTAGAATGTCTTTTGATATTGGTGGCAGAATTGCTCCGCCGCGCGTTCGCAAAATAGTTCCTTGTTGTTCAAGTTTGATAATATCCCGCCTTGCTGTGTCCCTTGAGATGTTGAGCAAGCTGCAAATTTCATCAACTTCAATCCGTTTCTTTTCCTGCAAATACTTCAAAATAGAGACTAGTCGTTCTTCTTGAAACATTGCAAACTCTCCTTTTTCAGTACGTAAACTTAAGTTATTTTAAGTAATTGTAAGTTATATTAATGATTATACGCTGAATTTTGGCAAAATCAAGTAAAATATTAGCTCAAATGGATGGATTACCAATCGATCCTTATCACTTTTTGTCATTTAAAAGCATGTATCTCAAATTGCGATAGAAAACATTCCGATAAACTATGAATTATGCGTCTTCCTTATAGGGCTTGACATTACTTTTTCTGTTATAGTCATGTTATAATGTTGGCAATGCCGTAAACTTATAACTGAATGTGAAAGCAGGTAATGATGAATGAAACAGCGTGAGAAGCTTCAAAAGCCTGACTGGCTTCGCATAAAACTAACAACAGACGGTAATTATGCCGAGATAAAAGACATGATGCGCAATAAGACGCTACATACGGTCTGTGAAGAAGCGCGGTGTCCTAATATTTATGAATGCTGGGCTAATCGTACCGCTACGTTTATGATACTTGGTGATATTTGTACACGAGCTTGCCGTTTCTGTGCGGTGAAAACAGGAATGCCTACTGAGCTTGATACAGCTGAGCCAGAACGTGTTGCAGAAGCTGCAGAGCAAATGGGACTTCAGCATTGCGTTGTTACATCAGTAGCACGTGATGATTTGGCTGATGGCGGTGCATCTATCTTCGCTGCTACAATTAGAGCGATCCGTAAGCGCCTTCCATTCTGTCGTGTCGAAGTACTTATACCGGATTTCATGGGCAATAAAGATGCGCTTCAAGTTGTTATGGATGCGAACCCAGATATTCTTAACCATAATATTGAAACGGTTGAGCGTCTGTCTGACCGTGTACGTGCAAAGGCAAAGTACCAACGTTCAATTGAGCTTTTGAAGCGTGCCAAAGAAATGAAACCGAAAATTCCGACGAAATCAAGCATTATGCTTGGCGTAGGCGAGGAGTGGGATGAAATTTTGCAAGCGATGGATGATTTGCGTGCGGTAGATGTCAACATTTTGACACTTGGTCAATACTTGCAGCCTACACCAAAGCATATGCGAATTGTACGTTACGTTCACCCAGATGAATTTGCTGGATTGAAAGAAGAAGGCAAGAAGCGCGGCTTCCGCCACGTGGAATCTGGACCGCTTGTACGCAGCTCATACCATGCGCATGAGCAAACGGATTCTGCACACGCAGCGATTGAAGCGGACACTTTGAATACGGTGACGGCTGCTTATGAGATGGAGTCTTCAGGCTCATGTGCAAGTGCCGGTGCCAGTATTAAGTAATTGATGCTCAAGTGAGGTGTAACTATGGCTTTGATTCATATCGGTGGCAAATCGTACGAGCTTGTTCATGAGAATAGAAGCGGCTGGAATCCAGAAGCCTTTCGTAATCGCTTTAGCGAGGTACTTGAGCGTTATGATTACATTATCGGTGACTGGGGTTATAACCAGTTGCGCTTGAAAGGTTTCTTCAAAGATAACCATCAAAAGGCAACTAAAGATAGCACGTTCTCTGCTATATCGGACTATATTAATGAATATTGTAATTTCGGCTGTGCTTATTTTATATTGGAGAAACAACTTGGCGGACGTAAAGAACCAAACGATGATGATATGGATCTTGACTTGGACTTGGGTGACGAGGTTATACGTTTAGAAGGGTTCGATCTTCGTGCTGCAGCTGAATCTGCCGCATCATCTTCACTGGAAGATATCCCTGCAGAGGGTGACGTTAAACCTGTACAGAAGGAGCATTTCTCCTCAACTCGTCATCGCAGCATGAGCGCTCACAATAATCAGCGGGCTGCGGAGGATCAAGGGAAACCAGCGGGGAACGAGGGTCGTCGTCGTGATCAAAATAATCGCAACAAAAATCATCGGGGTGGCAACGATCATCGCGGAAAGAAACCAATGAAGATTGCGGCGAATGAAACAGCAGCAGCTTCTGAGCCAACAAAAAGCTCTAATAATAAAGACGCCGGACGCTCCTAATTGGAGCGAACCGGCGTCTTTTTTATTATTAACGTGGGTCATAGTCCAGGAAGGCCTCACGTACACGGTTCCAAAACGGAAACGGTCGATATCTAGGAAAGCTCACTTTACGTGTAGCGACGCTGCAACGGATGGAGCGTATGTCACTGTGTGTAATATTTACATGATCAATGCAAAGTTGAATGCGCTGTTCTTTTTTGGAGAAAATGTCGCAATGATGATGCTTAGGCAATAAGACAGAAGAGCCTAACGTACGGAAAACTCGATTGTTGATTGATGCGATCTCTGCGAGCTGTAGCGATTCAATGGAAGGATGTACGATTGCCCCGCCAACACTTTTGTTATAGGCAGTACTGCCAGATGGTGTGGAAATAACGATCCCGTCACCTCGAAACATTTCGAAGAGTTCATCGTTAATATCGATCTGAGCTACAAGAGTGCCATCTACACCCTTTAGCGTGAACTCATTCAGTGCCAAGTAATGAAGTGTCTCTGTGCTTGTTTCAACTTCGATTTGAGCAAGCGGGTATCTGACCATGCGCGGGGTTTCTTCAGCCATTAATCTAACCAGCTCTTCCAGCTCATCGGCATTCCAATCGGCATAGAAACCGAGGTGGCCAGTATGTATACCTACAAATCCAACGTCAGCAATACAATCCACATATTTATGAAAAGCCTGTAGGAGCGTACCGTCACCACCAATAGATATGACAATGTCGGGATGTGTTTCATGCTGTATAAAGCCCCGTTCTGCTGCTAAGGAATGAAATTGTTGAACCAACGATTTGGACAGAGCGTCGCCCCTGTCGATAACGGCATATTTCAAAGTTGTATTTCTCCTTCCGAGCAATCAGTTCTGTATCTTTGATGATATAGGAAAATCGTTCTAAATTCAATGAATCGCTATAACCCACGATCAAGGACCTAGCCAGCCCCATAACAAATAGACGAGACCCATAGCGATAAACCCATGCAGCAGTCTAGCTATAAGGAAAGGGGCATACCTCAAATTCGTTCGACTGAGTAAGCTGGCTATTTGTGCATGCACGGATAATCCACTCCAAGAAAGCACCCAAGCGGCCATAGCTACCGCATGCATTAATAAAGTTTCACTTGTCCCAGATGCCCTTGCACCTAGTGTTACTTCAAATAGTCCGAATATAGCAGCGTCAGCGAGCGGGATAGGGAGTCCTAACATTCCGAATAATAATCGCAGCATTTCGGTTAGCAGTTCTACAAGCCCGACATGTGTCAGCATTTCCATCACGACGGAGAAGAAAACAACAAGTCCTCCTACTACAATCATCAGCTTTAGGGCAGACTGTACAGAGTCTTGAAGTAATCTTCCCAGCCTTCTGCCGTCAAGCAGTCTCGCTTCGTGCATAGATCTAAGTGCTAAAGCGATTCGGGAATGTGATAAACGTTTAACTTTGAGCATTGGGGATCGAGACTGGTTATCATGCTGAGCATCTCTTTCTCTGGAAAGGGTTTCTGAATCCGATTTGGTATCGTGGAATCTCATCAAAAATCCAATCAACAGCCCTCCGCCGTAGTGTGCAGCAGCAAGCACAGGAACGATAGAAACATTTTGAAAAAAACCGACTGAGACAGCTCCAATTAAAAAGATCGGATCAGACGTTGTCGTAAATGCGACTAGTCTTTCTCCTTCTGCACGGGTTATAAGTTTCTGCGCCCACAGCTGCGCAGTAAGCCTTGCACCTACAGGGTAACCGGATATGTATCCCATCGTTACAACAAAACCGCCAATACCCGGCAAACGGAATAGGGGACGCATAAACGGGTCAAGCAATTTACCAAAAAAATGAACGATTCCGAAACCTAATAATAGTTCTGATATTACAAAGAACGGGAAAAGTGCAGGAAATAACACCTCCCACCAAATGGATAACCCTCGAAGGGAGGAGTGCAACGTTTCAGTCGGGTATATGGCCATTAGCAGCGCAATGAAGAAAGCGACAAATGCCGTTATGGATAATGGATGAAAAAATACGCGCAGCATAGGTTCCTCCTTAGACTCAATTGCTTGTACAACATCTCCTATTACTTATATGAATGAAGAAGGACATCCATCACTAAAATAGGCTGAAGATATGCATCATTTTCTTCAAAATCATCTGCTATCAGACTAGTTTTTGAATTTGGATATGGTACAATGGAATCATCCTGACATACTTGGAGTGATGATAATGAGCGTTATCGCTGGCATTCTTGTCTGTGCTTTTATCTACGTCATCAGGGAGTGCCTTGCAACACCGCAAGAAGAGGAGTACAAAGCTTAATACCATGTATAGATAAAGTCCGCGTATATGAATGCGGGCGTTTTTTTTATTCTACAAATGCTTGACTCATATAATTCTTAATACCTACAAAATGGAGATGGAAATGACGATGAATAGGAATATAAGCATCTACGAAGCAATCGGGGGAGCCGAAGTACTCAGATCAATAGTTGAGTCTTTTTACCCAAAGGTGAAAGAGCATCCGCTATTAGGTCCGCTGTTCCCTGAGGACATTGATCCTGTCATAGAAAGGCAGTATCAGTTTCTTACTCAATTTTTTGGAGGTCCATCCCTGTATTCTGATGAACATGGCCATCCGATGATGAGAGCGCGGCATTTGCCGTTCCCTATTACACCGGAGCGCGCGGAGGCTTGGCTCGATTGTATGAGGAGAGCGCTTGAGGAGATTGGCATAGAACCAGAGCTTCGGACGTTTATATTGGACCGACTATCTGGACCAGCTCATCATTTTATTAATACTACCGAATAGGAGACGTAAGCCTATGGAACCGCTGTATGAATCCAAGATTTCATGTATTTGCTGTGAAACGATATTTATTACAACTAGAGTACGTCCAAGCTTTAAGAAAGCTACAGCTGTGGATTCTGATTTTTGTGGACATTATTCCAAAGGCACTAACCCTGATTTTTATGTTGTACGGATTTGCCCAAAGTGTGGGTTTGCTTCTACGGAGAACGGATTTGCTAGTTTAACTGAATCACAGAAACAGAGTTATAACACTCGAATCGGTCTAAATTGGAGAGGTCAAAGCTTTAGCGGTGAAAGATCGGCGGAGCAAGCGATGATGAGCTACAAACTAGCCTTGTTGACTGGACAAGCAACTGATGCCAAAGATCGGGTAATTGCAGGTATTCTCCATCATATAGCGTGGTTGTATCGATATGAAAATAATGAAACAGAAGAAAAAAGATTTTTGACATTTGCATTAGAAGCTTATATTCGTGTGTTTGAAACAGAAGGCATATCGCTTAATAATGCGAAGTTAATGTATTTAATAGGGGAACTAAATAGAAGAATTGGCCAAGATCAAGAAGCAGTTAAGTGGTTTTCACGTGTCGTTAATGACAAAAAAATTATGGATGCTGCGATGATCCGTGCGTGCAGAGAACAGTGGCAGCTTATTCGGGAGGAGTCGGAAGCCAGACGATTAAGCTTGTCCAGCTCTTCCTCTCAAATTGTAAGCAGCTTATAAAATGAAATACTACTTAAATTGTGTACGCTTGCTCAATGGACGATCTGTAAGAAGATAGTCATGGTCGGCATCAATTAAAGTCATTTTATTATGGCAACATGGAAGTACCAACAATCGTTTTTTGCCATCTTGAATGTCGGGCAGCTCCGTTCTCTTTAACGGCAGAAGCACGTTTTCTTCGTCACAGAACGGGCAGCTCGATACGTAAAGATCGCCCATTATTGTTTCGTAAGGCCATGCATTCTGGAAAGGGATCATCATGACTCCTTGTTCTCCGATTCCGCAGCTGCATCTTTTTTGGCAAGTTCAGCAAGCTTCTGTAATAAAATATGCTTTGGCATATGCATTAGGTGCTCAAGTGGCACATTTAATTGTTCGGATAACTTAATAGCTGTTTCCGGTGAGATTTGCAAAGGTTTCGACATGGTTTTGTCCCTCCAATCAGGATATAATAAAGTTATACACCGCCAAGTGGGTTTGCGCAAATCATTTGCGGTAATCGCTTGGTTTTTTTGTTGTATATACATAAAAATAATGCGAAATGATGAGGTGCAAAATAATGTCAAGCAAATATCCATTACAATGGGATTTGGAAGTTATTTATCCTGGTGGATCTAGTTCAGAAGCATTTGGTGAGGAATTAGCAGGAATGGAGTCAAATATTCAAAGTCTTAATGAGCTTATGAAAGAGAAAGAAGGTCTATTATCTGACCGGATTGGAGCAATGACAGAGATCGCACAGTCTATTTTGCTCGCACTAAGACAGTCTGAATCATTTGTTGGGTGCTTGATTGCTCAAAATGTGCGTGATCACGCTGCTATTGGGCTTGATGATCGTGTGAAAACGATAGCGGCGAAATATTTATCTGCAATGACGAGATATGATAATGAGCTTCGTGAAATTGATGATTCCACTTGGGATGAATTAATGAAGGATGACTATTTAAGTGAGATAGCCTTCAACCTGGAGGAAAGAAGAAATCTCGCTAAACTGAAGATGGCGCCTGAACTTGAAGCGCTTGTTGGGGATCTTGCAGTAGATGGTTATCATGGCTGGGGTAATAACTATGACGTCATCGTATCGAGAGCAGAATTCCATGTAGAAGAGCAGAATGGCGAAAAGAAAGTATTATCTGCAGGTCAGATGAGCAATCGACTTTCTGATGGTGATCGTTCAATTCGCCAACCGGCATTTGCAGAGTGGGAACGTGAATGGTCTGCACTTGCTGATCTAAGCGCAGAAACATTGAACCGTATTGCCGGCTTCCGGTTGAAGCTATATGGAAATCGTGGATGGTCTTCCGTCCTGCAAGAGCCGCTTCAAATTAATCGCATGACTGAAGCTACGCTGAACGCAATGTGGGGAGCAATTGAAGAGGGCAAAAATGCACTTATTCCTTATTTGGAGCGCAAGGCTCAATTGCTTGGCGTGGAGAAGCTGGACTGGCACGATATTGAAGCACCAATTGGATCAGCTACGCGAACAGTACCTTTTGACGAGGCAGCAGACTTTATCGTGGAGCAATTCCGTGCATTTGATCCGGCGCTTGCTGAGTTTTCTGAGATGGCGTTCAGAGATGGTTGGGTTGAAGCCGAAGACCGTTCAGGCAAACGTCCAGGCGGATTTTGTACATCCTTCCCTAAGAGTGAACAAACACGCATATTCATGACCTTCTCAGGAACAGCATCCAATATTTCTACATTGGCTCATGAATTAGGCCATGCTTATCATCAACATGTCATGAATGATCTGTCTGCCATGTCTCAGGAATATGCGATGAACGTTGCAGAGACCGCTTCTACATTCGCAGAAATTATCGTATCCGATAGAGCGATGAAAGCAGCTACAGATGAAGATGAGAAACTTGGACTGCTTGAGGATAAAATCCAACGCTCCGTTGCGTTCTTTATGAATATTCATGCAAGATTCCTGTTCGAAACTCGTTTCTATGAGCGCAGAAGTGCAGGGCTTGTTACCGTTGCAGAATTAAACGAACTGATGGAGTCCGCACAACGGGAAGCTTACCGTAATATGATTGGTGAAGCACATCCACATTTCTGGGCATCAAAGCTGCATTTTTATTTGACGGATGTACCGTTCTACAATTTCCCATATACGTTCGGTTATTTGTTCAGTGCAGGTTTATATGCAAGGGCGATTAAAAAAGGCGAAGGATTTGCAGACAAATATGTTGCGCTGCTACGTGACACAGGACGATTGACGGTTGAAGAGCTGGCGAGCAAACATTTGGGGGTCAATCTCGAAGAACAAAACTTCTGGAGAGATGCTGTTTCACTAACTGAAGAAGATGTTCAATTGTTCTTGGAAATGACAGAAAAGAAATAGTGAAGGGAATTATATTCCTTAACTGCCCTACCTTGTCATGTTATACCAATGAAAGCGTTTGTATTTCAATATTGTACATTATATATGATTGTGATATCTTAAATAAAGCGATTTGTTCGTATGACGTTTATTTATGAGTCATATAAGGAAAGAGGGGAGTACGATTCAGCTTTCTTCAAGACAAATGGAGCTTATCGAGCTGGTTCAGAAACATTCGCCAATTACGGGTGAACAGTTAGCTGAATATTTAGGAGTAAGTCGTCCTACTCTTCGGTCGGATTTATCCCTGCTGGTTATGCTAGGAATGCTAGATGCCAAGCCAAAAGTGGGATATTTCCTTGGAAAAACATATCGACAGACGCATGAACCGCTACAACGATACAGCAGCATGAAGGTTAAAGAGGTGCTGGGTGTTCCTGTTAACATTCCGGAGACTCTCTCTGTGCATGATGCGGTCATAACTCTCTTTATGGAAAACGCTGATACGTTGCTCGTTGTGAATGAAGAGAAACGCTTTGCAGGCATTATTACGCCGAAGGATCTGCTTAAGATTACGTTAGGCAATGCTGGCGCAGCTTCAATTCCTGTTAGTATGGTTATGACTCGATATCCCAATATTGTTACGCTTTTGCCTGACAATACCGTAATAGATGCAATGAGAAAGATGTCCCAGCATCAAGTGGACTGTCTGCCGGTCGTTGTTCCTTCCGCTTCTCCTGAGCAATATCCTGAGGTTGCGGGATGGGTGTCGAAATCTAACATTATTCGGCTTATGGCAGATATCGCAACAGAAGGGGAATTGGGGGACACTGATTTATGACACATCAGACTATTTACGTTTGCTCCGATGCAGTAGGAGAGACTGCCGAGGCAGTAGCTAAGGCGACGATTAGACAATTTCCTTCTGAAAGCGTGAAGATTAAGCGATACGGACATATTCGTTCGGAAGACGAAATTGTTCGTATTATCGCCGAAGCAGCGAAAACAGGAGGTTTTATTAGCTACACACTCGTTCAACCTGAGCTTCGTGAACTGATGAAGGCAGAAGCAGTGAGACTTGACGTACGAGCTGTTGATGTTATGGGGCCGATGATGCAAGCGTATGTCGACACCTTTGGCAGTTTTCCAAAGAGAGAGCCGGGATTGTTGCATTCAATTGATGAAGCCTACCATCGACGCATGGAAGCGATAGAGTTTGCTGTGAAGTACGATGATGGTAAAGATGCGAGAGGTTTAGCTCAAGCACAAGTTGTTCTTATTGGGGTATCACGGACTTCAAAAACGCCGCTTAGTGTATTCTTGTCGCACAAGGGTATACTGACAGCTAATTTGCCTCTTATGCCTGAGGTTAATCCACCAATTGAACTGAAGCAGGGTCCTGGTAGACTAATAGTTGGACTTACTATGCAGCCAGAGCATTTGCTTGGTATTCGATCGGAGCGATTGAAGACACTTGGTCTTCCCTCTTCCGCACAGTATGCATCACAAGAACGAATTCTAGAGGAACTTGACTATGCTACATCTGTTATGAAGTCATTGAATTGTCCCGTTATCGATGTAACGAATCGCGCAATTGAAGAAACCGCTGGTATCATTATCGATTGGATTAGCAAATAAACTTGTACCTATAGATATGGAGGGTTTTTGAATGAGTAGAACATTTGTAATGGTTAAACCTGATGGAGTAGAACGTGGTCTTGTTGGTCGTATTGTTGCTAGGTTTGAAGAGAAGGGTTTTACGCTTGTAGATGCTAAGCTAACACGTCTTGACAGAAAATTGGCAGAAATACATTATGAACACTTGAACACGAAGCCATTCTTTGGTGAATTGGTAGATTTCATTACTTCCGGTCCAGTATTTGCAATGGTTCTTGAAGGCAAGGATGCCATACAAAACGCTCGTTCATTAATCGGTGCTACGAATCCTACAGAAGCAACACCTGGAACAATTCGTGGTGACTATGCAATTGATGTTTCCAGTAACATTGTTCACGGATCTGATTCTGATGAAAATGCTGAAAGAGAAATCAATTTGCATTTCCAATAAAAGTTTTTAATAGAGATGGTTGACGACTTAACTATCCTATGGTAAATTCTATACCAAGAAAATAAGTAACGACGGAAGCACCGTGTAGGGCTGCAGCTTGCTGCGACTTTACCGGTGTTTTTTTGCGTTCATTTATTATCCAAGGAATAGAGCAAGTGCTTAAAGTGTGGGAGGAGGGTCAATCTGAAACGATATCAATTAGCGATTGCGGTCAAAGAAAAGGAATATTCGAGAAGGCTTGCAGATTACGTTCGAAGCAGCCCTTACGGGGATCGTTGGCAAATTTCTGCCTTTACTCATCCGAATGCATGCAAGCAGTTTCTACAGCAAGGTTATGGTATTGATTTACTCGCAGCAGAACCTGATTTGCTGCGTGAATTGCAGCCAGAATTAGCGTGTGTACCATCTATAGCATTAGTAGGGAAAATTGGTGAATCGGATGCGAAATATGAGCTTCTTCAATACCAGTCTTTACCGCAGCTATTAAGAGGAATGTCTGAACTGTTTGATGTCATGTCCCATACAGGAACACAGTCGACTGACAACGGCAGGAGCAATTCAAAAGTTGTGACAGTCCATTCCGCTTCAGGTGGTGTAGGGAAAACAACATTTGCTCTGCATTTGGCTAACGCGGCAAGTATGCTCCAGCATCGCACATTTTATTTGAATTTAGAAAGATATAATACGGCCAACCTTTGGTTAAGTAATAACGAAGCTGAAGCTGGTTCTGGAGCGGGCCTTTCAGATTTACTCTACGGAATAAAAACACGATCACAATTGCAAGCACAATGGCTTCTTCAGCATCGTAAATATGATCCTCATCTCAAATGTGATTATTTACTTGGCTTCACCAATATTGAAGATCGACTAGCTCTAAGTGCTGAAGATGCGGTTGCCATCGTCGATACGATCTCTCAAAGTGGTCACTATGACGTTGTCGTCGTAGATATGGATGATGGGATGGAGGAGCTTCATATCGCTCTGCTCGATCGTGCGGATCGTAATTTTTGGATCGTTACAGAGGATCGTTCGGTTCTCCGTAAGCAATCAATTGCCAATATGTATGGTGAACAGAAATGGGGTGAACGGTTCCAAAGGCTACTCCAAAAATCACAAGCCATTCGCAATCGACAAAGTAAAGAGGGGGATGAGAGTAAGGAGAAAGTACCACGAGTTATATTTGCACCATATTCATTACCAGATGTAGAGCAATGGAGGGACGGAGAGATTAAAACTTTACTATCTTCCTCTCATTATCGAGCTGCGGTGGGCAAACTTATAAAACATGTGCTGACTGAAGGAGAATATGCTCATGATATCCGATGACATTGTGTATGAGCTTCGGGGAAAGATCAGAGAGAAAATTGACTTTAGCGGTGCAATGACTGATGACGAGTTATTGGAAAAGACAGAGGAGATTGTTTTCGGATGGTGCCAGCTACATTCTTTAACAGCAATAGAGAAGGTTAAGTTAGTTCGAAGGTTGTTTCATTCGTTTAGGGGATTAGATATTCTTCAACCGCTGATGGAGGACCCAACGGTTAGTGAAATTATGATTAATAGCCATACTGAAATCTTTGTGGAAAGAGATGGACGTATAAGCCAGTTAGAGACGGTGTTTGAGAGTAAGGAAAGGCTGGAGGATTTAATTCAAACTGTTGTTGCAGGAGTAAATCGTGTCGTCAATGAATCCTCTCCAATTGTGGATGCAAGGTTGAGGGATGGTTCCCGAGTGAATGTGGTGCTTCCACCTGTAGCGTTAAAGGGGCCAAGCATGACGATAAGGAAGTTTCCAGATCAGCCTATGTTAATGGAACATTTAGTGAAAAGAAGTTCAATTACTGAAGAGGCTGCGTTATTTCTTAGGGAGTTAGTAGAAGCGAAATTCAATATGTTTATTAGTGGAGGTACAGGGACGGGGAAAACAACCTTTTTGAACGCATTATCCCAGTTCATACCTGTGGATGAGCGTATCGTTACGATTGAAGATTCGGCTGAGCTGCAAATTCGATCAGTACCTAATCTTGTATCCTTGGAAACGAGGAATGCGAATACGGAAGGGAAGGGTCAAATTACGATACGAGACTTAATACGTGCAGCACTGAGGATGAGACCTAATCGGATTGTAATCGGTGAAGTACGCGGGGAAGAGGCATTGGATATGCTTCAAGCATTAAATACGGGACATGAAGGTTCCGTATCGACTGGTCATGGCAACAGCGTGAAGGATATGGTTGGAAGATTGGAGACTATGGTGTTAAGTGCCGCAGACTTGCCTCTTATCGTTATCAGGCAGCAAGTAGCCTCAGCTATAGACATTATGATTCATCTATCCAGATTCAGAGATCAAACTAGGAAAGTAACGGAAATAAGCGAGGTCCTTGGAGTAATGAATGGCGAGGTTCAGCTCAATCCATTATTTCGATTCCGAGAGGACGGTGAGCGGAATGGATATGTAATCGGTTGTTTAGAGCGAACGGAACATTACTTGCAAAGTACGGAGAAGCTCCGAATGGCTGGGAAGGAGCTGAGCGGTGGAATTGCGGGATAACTACATAAGGCGTTCTAGCAATCGAATGAAAGGATTCGTGATTTGGTGCGGCTGGGAAGGTGTGTTTCCTTCTACAAGCAGTCGCGAGACTAATTCACTTCCAATATACACCTCGTACGTTCTTAGTCGTAATGAGCTGCTTTTTTCCATCCTAATTGGGAGCGTTGTCATTTATACAGCTACGTATTTATTTTATCATTCTATGTCACTTTCTATTATATTGGCTTCAATGGGAGTTGCCACTCCTAGATTTAGAAGACAGGCATTGTTAGACCGCCGTAGAAATCGACTCAAAGTGCAGTTTAAAGAAGCTTTATTTTCACTGACGTCTTCTCTTGCCGCAGGACGTTCATTAGAAAATGCCTTTAGAGGGGCACTCGATGATATGAGGTTGCTATACACAGACCCGGCAACTGATATTTTAAGAGAATTTCAATTTATATGCTATCGACTAGAAAATGCAGAGCCACTAGAAAGTGCTTTGCGGGATTTAGCTAAACGAGCTCAAATTGAGGAGATAACGCAGTTTGTTGATGCATTATCCGCATGCAAGCGCTCAGGTGGAGACTTACTTGAAGTAATGAAACGAGCATCAACAATTATTGGCGAGAAGCTTACAGTTGAAAGCGAGATTATGGTGATGCTAGCGCAGAAACGTTTTGAAGCGAAAATTATGATGGCAGTACCATTTATATTTCTCAGCTTTCTAGCATTCGCAGCCCCAGATTACATGGAGCCGTTGTACAACGGAATCGGATATGTATTGCTGACGGTCGTATTCCTTGTGCTGCTAGTCTGCTTTTGGATAATGAATAAAATTATGAGAATAAAAATGTAGAGGGTGAAGAGAATGGGGCTGCTTGCAGCCATAGCATTGACAGGCATATGGCTCTACCTCTTAAGTAAATCCTCGTTAAAGCAATTAGTAATGTTATTGGTACGAAGAACAACAAGAGGCAAGAAGAGTGAGCAACTTTTCAAAGAATATGCTATCGTAATGCCGTTTCAAATGCTATTGGAGAAAATATATCAAATGGACGTGCTACAGATTCAACTTAATGCTTTTCATATGAAGCTTTATGTCTTAAACGGTTCTTCGTGGACAAACGAACGATCGAAGCACGAAGCTGCGACTTCTATAGGTAATGGATTTATGTCGCTTGTATGCTGTACGTGGCTTGCTTGGCTTAGTAATGAAAAGCTGTTAATGATAGTTGGTGTTTTATTTGCGATTGGACTTGGGCTTCGCAGCTTTGCAGAAGCAGGACGCAAGATCGAACAACGCAAGAAGGATATTATTACTGCTCTCCCAGATATGCTTAGCAAACTGATGCTTTTAGTTGGTGCTGGCGAGACCGTACAAGGGGCCTTCATTAGATGTATGGAAGGAAAAGAGGAGAAGAATCATCCCCTTTATAAGGAATGGGGCTCTGCCATTATATCTATGGGAAACGGTCAGCCATTTAGCTTAGTTATGGAGCAATTTAATAGAAGATGTGCTGTGCAAGAAGCGTCCGTTTTTACGACGGTTATGTTATTGAACTATCGCAAAGGCGGCGACCATTTTGTGTTAGCAGTAAAGGAACTTTCTTTCTCACTTTGGGAGAAAAGAAAAGCGATTGCGCGGACTAGCGGAGAAGAAGCTTCGTCCAAGCTGGTATTTCCGCTTGTTGGTATATTGCTGATTATGATGGTAATCGTCGCAGCTCCAGCGGTGTTGTTAATGGGTTCATAAAAAATGATGAGGAGATGTTGAGACATGAAGAAACTTAGAAATCCACTAGCATTATTTTGGCGTGATGAAAAAGGTTTGGGTACCCTTGAAGTTATTCTTATCATTGCTGTAGTCATCATTATTGCTTTGTTGTTTAAGGATTGGATTATTGCACTTGTGGAAGATCTCTTAAATAAAGCAGATAAAGAAGCGGATAAGATTTTTGAATAGGGAACGCTTTTCTAAGTGGTTTCAAGATGAGCGTGGGAGTTACACGATTGAATCCGTCATCGTGTTCCCACTGCTTCTGGGTGCAGTGCTGTTATTTATACTCTTCGGAATGTATCTCTATCAAAATGTTGTATTAAATTTTTCGACCGCCGTTACTGCAGAACGTGCCGCATTCAGCTGGGACAACAGTCATCGCGATTCAAGGAGCGGACTGCTTCTAAAACCGGAATATGACGGGCTTTATCGCAGGCTCGGATCAGATGAGATGTTGTCAAGTCTGTTTGGAATGGCAGGATCATCTGAAGATACTTCGCTCGAGTTGCCTAAAGACATAAATAGTGGAGGGAATAAAGGATCAGTCAATTTGTCCAACCAAAAGTTAATACAAGCAGCTGCCTGGATAGCTGAGCCTTATCAATCGTACAGGGGTAAAGTTTTCTATAATAGAAAAGGATTGAAGCGATACGTAGAAGTTCGTTTGCAGAAACCGATTGACTTGTTTCCATGGGAGAGAAGCAGGTTTAAAGCTGATCCTGAGGCATTATCGAAGGGCCATATCGTTGAACCTGTTGAGTTTATTCGAAGTGTTGATTTGGTGAGATATTATACGACCAAATTTACGAATAATTCAATGGGTAAGACGACAGCCAAGGAAAGAGCAGCTCAAGTGCTCTCTTCCTACGAACAGACAAAGTGAATGGGGGAAGAGCCCTGAAAAAAAATCGTTCATCCGGCTTATTATTCGAGCAGAACGGAGCCGTGACTATATTTGCAGTTATCGTATTATCTACTCTTTTATTGTTTTTTTCGGTATTGATAGACTATGCCAGAATAGCGGCCTTTCATATGATGTCTGAAGATGCGGCTCGATCTGGGACGAGATCTGTACTGTCGGCGTATGATTCATGGCTTTATGAAAGGTATGGTCTATTCGGACGCGGTGGTACAGAAGGCAATAAAATATTCGAGGATGTTATGAAGGGTAATAACGAAACAAGCGGGTCGAGCTCATCAGAACGGTTTAATTTAATAGATATCAAAGTTGAGAGCGCAGTTATCCAACCAGCCTCTGTTCTTGGAGAGCACCCAGTGCTTAAGCGGCAAATCCAAGAGGAAATGAAATATAAAGCTCCGATCGACTTTACTCTAGAAGTGATTGCAAAGTTCACACCACTGGCACAGGGGCTAAAGGAAAGCTCAAATGCGGTCCAAACGCTAGAGCAGCTTCGCAAGTTATATGAGAAGAGAGAGACATTACTTGAACAGGGGTTAAAACTTCAAGAGTTAGCAGTAGATGCACTAATAAGTAGTGAAGCGTTGCCTCTAGTACCAGTGACTGCTGCTGGAGGGATTACTTTTGCTAGTTTGGCTAACGGTTATAGCACCTATGTAGGTCAAGTAGAGTACGATTCATCACTCCGAAAGGGTGAGAAAGCAAGCTTTAGTGCGGAAATTGCACAGTATAGATCGGATGTGTGGGGTTTAATTAATCAAGTCAGAAGCTTTAGTAATTTATTAGAGCAACGCCATGCCAAGTTGCTTTCGGATGCGATGACAAAACTGAAGGAAGCTGAACGACTGAACGTACAAATGCAGAGTGTGCTTAATAGTGCGAATAGCTCTGCTTCAGCCGGTTACGATGGGGTTGCAGGAAAGAAGGTACCGGGTTCCAATACTGTTCCTACTACGGGGGATCCTGCAAAGGAGCTTTCCGAGATTAAGAAGTCAGGTCAACAATTAATAAGAGAGCAAAGGTGGTTTTCAGATTATACGACAGAACTGACGTTACAAGGTATTCGAAATACAGCGGTTACAAGTGAGCTTGAGCAGCTTATTGGCAGGTGGTCAGGAGCAATGTCAACACCGTCAGTTTTAAATCAAGCTTTACTTGTAACCGTTCAAGGCGATGCAGTAGTTGCTTATAGAGACTATGAACAACGATATTCAATGCCAGGATTAACGATTATTGAACGTAGGAAATCTGTACTGGACAGTTCAATTAAGGATCAACTAGCCCAGCAAGAACAGAAGAAACAATCGTTATGGGGGCAGGCCAATCGTATGATGCAAGGACTTGCCTCAATACCAAACAATCCTGATCATAACCTCATCTTTCAAAAGGTTCAGGATCGGTATAAACAAAACCTTATTTACAATCAACAAGCCACTGGGATTACAGAGCCGAAAATCCAAGGTCAGGCTCGTAATGCCAACGAGGCAGCAGAGAAATCAGCTTCTTTTTTGGATGGATTATTTTCTGGAATGTCAGATATGCTCATGCAGAGTAGAGATTATTTCTATTACGGCGAATACGCCGTTAATCGTTTCTCTTTTTTTGAGCCGCAACAACTGCGCATGCTCATGGAAAATGGAGATGTTGAGGGCTTAGCCCAAACAACATCTTTTCACAATCAAGAAATGGAATATGTATTGTACGGATTTCATGATCCTGTTGGAAATCTTATTGCTGCTTATGGAGAATTATTCGCTATTCGTTTGGCGATTAGAACAATGGAAGGCCTTATTGTCAGTCGTTCATTAGGACATCCGCTTCTAATATTGTCGGCGGCACTCATTTACGGACTCGAAAAAACGATGGAAGATATATTGTCGTTTACCTATAATGGTTCTGCCCCATTATCAAAGTATGTGAATGTTGATCTGACATACACGGATTATTTAAGACTGTTCATGCTGTTGCATGGAGGTAAGGAAGAGGAGCGAGTCGGTCGAATAATTGCTGTAATCGAGCAAAGCACTGGACTCACGCTTACTTCAATTGGCACAGGAATAACAGGAGAAACAAAAGTATCAATGAAGCTGTGGTTTCTACCTGGAATTATGGAGATGTTAGGGCGCATGGATCTCCTTCAAGGAAAGGTTGTTGGCAATCGCTATGAAACGACGCAAACGGTCGGTTCGTCCTATTGATGGGACACGGAGAGTTATTTCGTCCAGTCAACAGGGCTCAATTGTTGTAGAAGCAGCAATTGTCATGCCCCTAATCATATTTGTACTCATTATTTTTGCGATGATCATATCGCTTAGTTCATCTCAGATGGCGCTTCATTCTGCTGCATCTCAGAGTGTCCGTCAGTTGTCTGCTCATATATATCCGGTAGAGCTTGCAAGGGCGCAAGCTGCTGCAGCTGCAGGTAATACGGTGCCGCCTGTCCCTGCAATTCCGTTACCTGTACCTTTGCCTGAGTGGACGGATTTTGCAGCTGACGCTGCAAAGTGGCTGCCAGAGCCTATGGGGGAATTTGTATCTTCGGTTATTAAGGGGGACTGGCGGCCGGTACAAAATATTGCAGCAACTGAGCTTGGTCGAAATGTCATTGAACCATTCGTACGACAATATGTGAACCCTTATGTATTGCGACCTGAGCTTGTACAGCTGGAACGAATTACTTTGCCAGATTTTAAAAAAAAAGAGGATCTATACATAGCTATCGAGCTTAAATATGAGTATCCAATTGATGTTCCATTCATCAACAAACCAATTGTTTTACGCGAACAGTCCTATGAACGAGTATGGCTCAGTGATGCTGTCGCAGCAACAGCAATAGATAAAGATACGGGCAATGAGGGGAATGCCGCTCTTCAGATCGTTGCGATTCAACCATCACCATTGCGACCAGGTAATAAGGCTACAGTCATAGTGAAGACAAAGCCAGGTGCTGTTGTATCCCTTGGAGTAATGTATAAAAGCGGTTCAAGCAAAGCAAAGCACTTAGGAGAAGCAACTGCGGACGAAAATGGATATGTGCAGTGGACATGGCATGTTTCAGGCAATACAACGCCGGGATTGTGGGAGCTTACTGCAAAATCGTTGGATGGATTAAGCAGTGTATCTAAACATTTTTCAGTTCAAAAGAAACAGTCTGAGCCCCCTAAATAATATTGTGGGGAAAATGAGAATGGAGATAGGAGGCGACGATTTGGTTGTTGTGACAATAGCTGCATTGTTGATACTTTCGATCGCATTAATTACGGATATACGTAAACAACTTATACCTAACTGGTTAACTGCTTGCTCGTTTACTTTGGGTGTTGCGTACCATGCGATCGCAAACGGTGTTGAAGGGTGGATTTGGACATTGGGAGGTGCGGCTGTCGGCTTCTTCCCACTCTTAATTCTTTATATTTTAAAAGGAATTGGTGCAGGTGATGTAAAGCTATTTGGTGCAATTGGCGCATGGATAGGCATGCTCTGGGTAGCACAACTTATGTTGTATTCCATTCTTTATGCAGGAGCAATTGCTGTTTTGCTGCTTGTTACAAGGCGGACATTCGTAAAAAATATAGCGCTCGCCATTGTAGCTATTGTTGCACCAAACGTCTCTTGGTCCAAAGGAGAGTGGCTATCATGGGCAAAGTCAGGCAAGAGCTTCCCCTTTATGCTGGCAGTGGCACCAGGAGCCGTTACATTATGGATTACGAGTTATTAGAGTAAGCGATCAATGATTAGAAATAAGGGGGGAGATGTTCGTGATGCATCAATTTCGCATTGATTTTGCGATGAACCGAGGGCATGAAATGACGATTGATCGTGAAAGTGGCATCGTAAGAAATGAACTAGACGAAATAGAGCTGAACATGCTTCGCTCGCAACGTGTGCCATACCTTCTGCCAATGGATTGGTTCGAGATGGATGGGAAAATTACATTTCGTTATACGCTGACAGGTACAAAGATGTTAGTACATCGCTTGCAGCAACAACCTATTACAATGGAGCAGTATTATAGTTTGATACTAGCAGTAACGGATGCTTTGTTAGAGTGCAAAGCGTATATGCTTAGACCAGAGGGCTGTTTGCTGAACGATCAATTTATTTTTTCAGGAGAACAGTTTGGTGATATTAAAATTCCCTACTTGCCTATTAAAACATTTGAAGATGATTATGTTCAAAAGACGGAGGAACTTCTCTCTCTTGTTGTTCGATGGACATCGTATGTAGAGCCAATTGATGGAGCAGGTCTAAAGAGAGTTCTTCAGCTTCTCAATAATAATCGATGGCCGCTTGTAGAACTACGAGAGACTCTTTTGGAGCTTATATCTACTTTAAATGAATCTAGTAAAAGTGAACCAATTACAAATGTATCAATCAAGAAAGAACCCGTTTCAACAAAAAGATCAGACAACTTGCAAGAAGATCTTAATATTTCTTCATTGAGTCCTGGTAAAAGGTCCGCCTCTTTAAAATATGAGCCACATATGGATAAGGAAGAAAGGGATAGTTTTATACCGCATGTAGACGATTTTATGGACGATGAATCCGATCAGGCAACGGGTAATCAAAGGAGCATGTGGTTGGTAGGGGCTGCATTCATAGTAGTGTCGGCATGTGTGTGGAGATTTATCTACTTTGAAAATCCAGCGAACCAAAGTCTATTAATTAGCTCAGGTTTGACTTTAATATTGTTTACTGTAGTACTGTTCTTTAAAAAGCGGGATGCCGATCATCAAGTAACAGAGGATTCTCTACTTGAAATCTCTGAACCCTTCGAAGAAAACTCAAGTTCAAAACGATTCAAGAAAGGGTGGAATCATGAGCAAGAGCAATTAGTGGATACAACAGATTCTTTAGGAAGTTATTCTCTACCGCCAAGGAATTCACAATCCCATACTTCTTCGGAAGGAGCAATGCTTCCAACCACATATTTGGGATCTGGAATGCTGGAAGAAAATAGTACTGCGTTACTTGGGTCAGCGGATAGTGAGAAAACATGGTTGAAACGAGTATGGAAAGGGCAAGAAGAGGAGATTACAATTGCTTTGGAGAGTTTCAAAATTGGGAGAGCGGCAGAAGGCGTAAGCTACGCTGAAAGTGCAGACGGCGTTTCTCGTGTACATTTGGAAATAGAACGAATAGATGGGGAGCATCATGCCAAAGATTTGGGTTCTAGAAATGGAAGTCTTTTAAATGGTAACTTAATGGTCCCTTATAAAGCATACAAGCTGATGACTGGCGATACCATCCATCTTGCAGGTATGAAGGGACCAGTCTATGAATTGCATAGAGGATAGTTGCAAGTTATCGGCCAACCAATTGACGCATAGCACTTTGGACATTTGGGTAACGGAAAATATATCCGTTATCCTGTGCTTTTTTAGGAACTGCACGCTGACCATCAAGCAATAAAGTGGCCATTTCCCCAAATAATAATCGCATGAGAATGCTGGGAACTGGAAACCAATGTGGTCTACCCATAGCATGACCGATTGCTCGACCGAAGGCATCATTGGACACTGGATCTGGGGCGGAAGCATTAATAGGACCACGCATAGTTTCATTGTCCAAGCAATAAAGTATAAGTCCTATCATATCCTCGATATGAATCCAGGATAATCCTTGTTGTCCGCTGCCGATTTTCCCACCGCCAAAAAGCCGGTAAGGAAGGGCCATTATCGGGAAAGCCCCGCCTTTAGCATCCAAAACGACACCAATTCGCAGTTTTACTAAACGTTCTACTGGGATGCTGTCAGCAGCTTCTTCCCACTGTTTGACGACCTCAGACAGATAGTCCGTTACATTTGTTTTGCTGTACTCATCAAATACTTCGTCCTGAGAGATCCCGTAAGCAGATATGCCGGAGGCGTTAATAACGACCGATGGTTTATTAGATAACGACTTTATTAAGGTGGCAACATTTGCAGCAGTCCATAGTCTGGAATGGAGTATACGTTTCTTCGCTGAAGCTGTCCATCTTTGATTGATGGACTCACCAGACAAATTAACGATAGCATCCAAACTTTCAAGTGGTGAAGAGTCCCGCTCAAGCTCGTCCCATGTCACGAATTGAATGTTCGTATTACTTGCAACATGCTCGGAAGATTTTTTTCGTGTTATGATCCACACGGTGTCTCCACGCTCTAGAAGTGCCTTCGTTAACGCTTTTCCAATAAAACCAGTTCCTCCGGCAATTGCAACCCGCATTATATACGATCTCCTTATCGGAAACTATTTTATTTCTTCAATTTTTGTTAGATAGAGCAGCTTAATGGATGAATCACTCTCATCTACTTTACTCGTATATTCGAATTTCACTTTGCTGTCAGAAGGCAAAGCTTCAATAACAGCTGTAAGTTCTTCAGTAATTCGGTAAGAATCTGCACCGGCACTAGTTGTTATCTCAATCGAGTTGGAATCAATTTGTCCTGTATAAATGCCTTCAGCACTAATTGGATTACTTGTTGGAACTTCTTCACCATTATTTTCACTATTGGTTCCATTGTCTATTGGCGTTTCAGGTTCTGCTATCCCAGTTTCTTCTGGCAAATTATCAGTTGGAGCGACGGTTGGAATGTTGCCCTGGGTATTATCGGCACTTGGATCCTTAGCATTTGAGCCACATGCTGACATAGTTAACATAATTGCAAGGACGACGGCACTAGCGGTTGCGGCTTTTGTTCTTCTTTTGTTTGATAAGTTCATGATGAACCACCTCCTGTATACTAAAACGAAAAAATGGGCGTGGAGGTTGCATATATTCGTAGACGGGGCCATCCCTTGCAGCCCAGATTATTTGTTCAGCAAATGTTTAAATGCTGAGTAATCGATTTCATTTTTATCAAGAAAGCTTACTAAGCTGCGATAATCACGTTTAGGTGTAGCTCTTATGTAGCCCTCTATGCAATGGTCTCGAGTTACACTCGTAGCGCCATGCTCAATAGCAACTTGCCCGATCCTAGCTGCAATGGAATGTTTCGCAATATCCCGGAATGCGACTGGTACTGGAGAAACCAGTACATCTAGAAACTGCTTGGAAGGTTCGTTCCACATACTGCGGCTGCGATCCACCCAATAGTTTTGCCAATCAAGTTTTGATTTACCGTCTCTCATTGGCAGCACCTTTAAAAACTTGCGGAACATAAAAAAGCCACCAATGGACATGGCTATAACCATGACGATTGCCCAGAAAGCAATAAAATACATGAACCAATCCGGCGTTTTATCCATCATTGTCTGTCACCTCAATAATGAATTATAGCGTATTCCTAGATTTATTTCGACATTCCTTGTAAAATAAGGTGTGATCAACCGAAAGGGGCGTTTAATCAATGTTAAAAATAGGTTCCCATGTATCATTTTCGGACAAGGGGTTGCAGACAGCAGCTAAAGAGGCCATTTCGTACGGCTCAAGTACATTTATGATCTATACCGGAGCTCCGCAAAACACTCGGCGCAAACCGATTGAATCGTTATATATTGAAGAAGGTAAGGCATTAATGGCTAAGGCGGGTATCGATGAAATTGTCGTACATGCGCCATACATTGTAAACTTAGGTTCTTACAAGGAAGATACGTTCGAGCTTGCTGTGAATTTCCTTCAAGAAGAAATTCGCAGAACGGATGCAATTGGTGTACGTAATATCGTCTTGCACCCTGGTGCATATACAGATAAAGATGCAGAGTTTGGAATTTCGCGTATCGCAGAGGGACTGAATGAGGTTCTGGCTGGAACGAACGGTACAAATGTCAACATTGCACTTGAGACGATGGCAGGGAAAGGTACAGAAATCGGCAGAAGTTTTGAAGAGATCGCTGCGATAATGGATAAAGTTACTCATAATGAGCGGCTTACCGTTTGTATGGATACTTGCCATATGCATGATTCAGGCTATGATTTGATCAATGATTTAGACGGAGTGCTTAGTCAATTTGATCGTGTAGTTGGACTAAATCGCGTAGCAGTCGTTCACGTTAACGATAGCAAAAATGATCGTGGAGCAAGCAAGGACCGTCATGCACCAATTGGAGCGGGCTGGCTTGGACAACAAGCTATTTCATCAATTGTTAATCATGAAGGGCTAAAGGGTCGTCCATTTATATTGGAAACACCATGGATTGGAAAAGAGGACAAGACTGAGCGTCCGATGTATGAAGTTGAAATTGCACTTCTTCGCGGTGAAGTGAGATCGCGGTTTGGTGATGAATTCTTAAATGATGTGGAGCGTCTGCATCACTTCTTCAGCAAACAGGAGATAGATCCAAGAGGTTATGTGCTTGACACATGGTCACTACTGAAAAGCGACGCAAAAGCAAAAAAAGCTGATCCACGTGAGCCAATGGAGCGTCTGTATGATTTGATCATTGCTGGCGAAGCATTGTCCAATGACCTTTCTGAGGAGCAAGTTAATCAACGATTGACGGCTTGGTTTGCTGGCAAGGACTTGCTTGCAAGAACATAATTTCGTATAAACAAAATTCATAATAGAAAAGGAAGAATGAAAGTCATGTCATCCCAACCACATAACATGCCTAAACCTAATGCTTCGAGGGATAATAATGGACGTGCACGGATGTTGATTTCATGTCCAGATCGTCCTGGTATCGTTGCTGCCGTATCGCATTTTCTTTATGAGCATGGAGCGAATATCGTACAATCGGATCAATATACGATGGACCCAGAGGGCGGTATGTTCTTTATTCGCTTTGAATTTGATTTAACTGATCTCGATAAAGAGTTGCCTATTTTGGTGGAGGATTTCGCACGAGTTGCGGATCGTTTCGAAATGAAGTGGCATACATTTCGTGCAAGCCGCAAGAAGCGTCTTGCTGTGTTTGTATCGAAGGAAGATCATTGCTTACTTGAGCTCTTGTGGCAATGGCGCGCAGGTGATTTAGACGCGGATATCTCTATGGTTATTAGTAACCATCCGGACATGAGAGAACTGGTTGAATCATTTGGCATTCCGTATTATCATATCCCGATTACCGCAGAGACAAAGGCAGAAGCTGAGCGTAAGCAGATGGAAGTTGTTGCAGATAAAGCGGACATAATTGTGCTCGCACGATATATGCAAATTATCTCTCCTAAGTTTATCGAGCACTTCCCGAACCGGATTATCAATATCCACCATTCTTTCCTTCCTGCATTTGTTGGAGGTAAGCCTTACGCACAAGCGTATAATCGTGGAGTGAAAATTATTGGTGCTACGGCACATTATGTAACTGAGGAGCTTGACGGTGGTCCGATTATCGAACAAGACGTTCAACGTGTAAGCCATCGGGACAATGTAGATGATTTGAAACGAATTGGACGGACAATTGAACGTGTTGTTTTAGCTAGAGCAGTAAAATGGCATATCGAGGATAGAGTTCTTGTTCACCAGAACAAGACGGTTGTATTCAATTAAGCGACAGTGATACAATATTTCAAGGCTTCGGCGACATATGAGTAAACTCGATTGCCGAAACAATAGGAGGAAAATAATATGACTGAAAATCAAAGATCAATAGAACAACTTTCTATAGATACTATTCGTACACTTGCTATCGATGCAATTGAAAAGGCGAAATCTGGACATCCAGGAATGCCGATGGGTGCAGCACCAATGGGCTACCAGTTGTTTGCAAAAACAATGAAGCATAATCCTTCCAACCCAGAGTGGGTTAACCGTGATCGTTTCGTATTGTCTGCGGGACATGGATCAATGCTGCTATACAGCTTGCTTCATTTGTCAGGTTATGATCTTCCTATGGAAGAGCTTCAAAACTTCCGCCAATGGGGTTCGCTAACACCTGGACATCCTGAATTCGGTCACACAGCGGGCGTAGACGCAACGACTGGTCCACTTGGACAAGGGCTAGGGATGGCTGTTGGTATGGCAATGGCAGAAGCACATCTTGGTGCTGTTTATAACAAAGAAAACTTCAAAATTATTAATCATTTCACATATTCGATTTGCGGCGACGGCGATCTCATGGAGGGAATTTCTCATGAAGCGGCTTCACTTGCAGGTCACTTGCAACTTGGCAAGCTCGTAGTTATGTATGATTCCAATGACATCTCGCTTGATGGCGAGCTAAGTTTGTCTTATTCCGAAACCGTTCAAAGTCGTTTTGAAGGATATGGCTGGCAAGTGCTTCGTGTAGAAAACGGAAATGATCTAGCGGCATTGTCCAATGCTGTTGCAGAAGCGCAAAAAGAACTAAACAAGCCAACTTTGATTGAAGTTAAGACAGTTATCGGCTATGGCAGCCCGAATAAAGGCGGCAAAGGTGGACACCTTGGAACGCATGGTTCCCCGCTAGGTACAGATGAGACAAAACTTACGAAGCAATATTATGGATGGTCAGAAGATCACCAGTTCCATGTACCTGATGAGGTTAGAGCACATTTTGGTGATGTAAAAGGTCAAGGTGAAGCGGCTAACGGAGAGTGGAATGCTCAATTTGCATCTTATAAAGAAGCATATCCAGAGCTGGCTGCTCAATTCGAGCTTGCAATATCCGGCGACCTTCCAGAAGGTTGGGATGCGGAACTTCCGCACTATACAACGGAAGACAAGCCTTTGTCTACTCGTGTAGCTTCCGGTAACGCTTTGAACGGTCTTGCGAAAAACGTTCCAAGTCTTGCAGGCGGATCTGCTGACCTTGAAAGCTCAACGATGACTCATTTGAAAGGTATTGCACAGTTCAAGCCAGGCAGCTACGATGGCCGTAATATCTATTTCGGTGTACGTGAGTTTGGTATGGCAGCAGCTATGAACGGTATTAGCTTGCATACGGGTATGAAAGTATTCGGCGGAACTTTCTTTGTATTTACTGACTACTTGCGTCCAGCTATTCGTCTTGCTGCTCTAATGAATCAGCCAGTTGTATATGTGCTAACACATGACAGTATCGCTGTTGGGGAAG
This sequence comes from Paenibacillus sp. L3-i20, assembly GCF_022180385.2. Taxonomy (GTDB): domain Bacteria; phylum Bacillota; class Bacilli; order Paenibacillales; family Paenibacillaceae; genus Pristimantibacillus. The sequence goes on along the minus strand of NZ_BQME02000001.1, from coordinate 402,209 downwards.
ATGGCCCAACACATGAGCCGATCGAGCAACTTGCATCAATTCGCATTATTCCAGGTTTGACAGTTATCCGTCCTGCGGATGGCAATGAAACTTCTGCTGCTTGGGCATACGCAGTTGAGAATAAGTCTAACCCTGTTGCACTAGTGCTTACGCGTCAAAACTTGCCGATTCTAGAAGGTACAGTAAGTGGTGCTCGTGATAATATCCGCAAGGGTGCTTATGTTGTATCTGATGCTGCTAATGGCAGCCCGCAAGCGCAAATTATTGCAACTGGGTCTGAGGTTCAACTCGCTGTTGCTGCTCAGAAGGAACTAGCTGAACAAGGCATTTTCGTTCGTGTTATTAGTATGCCAAGCTGGGATCTATTCGAGAAACAATCGAAGGAATACAAAAATTCCGTGTTGTTGCCTGAAGTAAAAGCACGTCTAGCTATCGAGATGGCTCATCCGTTTGGTTGGGAGCGTTACACTGGCGATCAAGGCGATATCCTTGCGATTGACCGCTTTGGCGCATCGGCACCTGGTGATCGTGTAATTAAAGAATACGGTTTTACGGTCGAGAATGTCGTTAGCAAAGTGAAAGCAATGCTATAATAACGGCTTCTAGTCATTAATCCCATATATAAAGGAGCACACTTCATCATGTCTCAATTTGAAAATGTATCTGTTGTCAAAAAAGCAAATGTATACTTTGACGGCAAAGTAACGAGCCGTGCTGTTCTGTTCGCAGACGGCACGAAAAAAACGCTTGGCATCATGATGCCTGGCGAGTACGAGTTCGGTACGGATTGTCTTGAAATTATGGAGATTTTGGCTGGTGATCTTAAGGTTCTACTGCCTGGTGAATCCGAATGGCTGCATATCCAAGGAGAAGGCGTGTTCAACGTTCCAGCCAACACAAAGTTTAAGCTACAAGTTGCTGAAGTTACGGACTACTGCTGCTCATACATCTACGAATAGACATTTGATGGAGAAGGAACCCTTCGGGATGCGAAGGGTTCCTTTCCTATTATTGGGTCATTTAACAAGTTAACCACTTTCAAAATAGTCAATTCAGCAAAGATTCGTTATTTTGTGACAATAGAACCTGCTCACGCATTGAATCCTTTCATACAAATCGGCTAAAGTTAACATATACAACTGAGTTGAAAATTGGAGGTTCGTAACGAATGAAAGAAAAAAACTACACGCCGTTAGTAGCTGTGCTTACTGTCGTCATTGTAGCGCTTATCGCCATACTGTTTTTCCTGCCTGCGTATGACGGGGAAATCGGCTTCGATGTAAAGATATTGCCGATGTTGAATGCGATATTTAATAGCTTCACGTTTCTTGCGCTGATTGTAGCTTTAATCGCAATTCTCAAGAAGAATATAAAGATGCATCGTACATTTATCGGTCTGGCGTTCACGACTACAACACTATTCCTAGTTTCTTATGTTACTTATCATTATTTGACTGAATCGACGCCTTTTGGCGGCGAAGGCATTGTAAGAAGTATTTACTTTTTTATCTTGCTAACACATATCGTCCTAGCTATCGTTGTCGTGCCGCTTGCCTTGCTCTCCGTTGCTCGAGGTCTTTCGAATCAAATTGATAAGCATAGGAAAATAGCGCGCTGGACGATGCCGATTTGGCTTTATGTCAGCTTGACTGGTGTTATCGTCTACTTGATGATCTCGCCTTATTACTAAAAAAGAGTCTAACGTTTTACTAATTCTTCATCTACTTTTCACTCGGCCTTTGCTTGTGTTTACCTATGTAATCCGATATTCTTAATTAAAAGTTGAAAGTCGTTCTCCTATTACGGGAAGGACAAGTTCGAACAATTTAGGAGGTATTCGTTATTATGAGTAAAACAATTAAATTCGATTATAGCAAAGCTCTACCTTTTGTAGGTCAACATGAAATTGATTATTTGACGGATCAAGTGCGTGTTGCTCATGAGCAACTACATAATGGCACTGGTGCAGGCTCAGACTACTTGGGCTGGATTGATCTGCCTTCAAACTATGATAAAGAAGAATTCGCTCGTATTAAGAAGGCATCCGAGAAAATTCAATCTGACTCTGAAGTATTGATCGTCATTGGTATTGGCGGTTCCTATTTGGGCGCTCGTGCAGCAATTGAAATGTTGTCGCATTCTTTCTATAATATTCAATCGAAGGAACAACGTAAAACTCCGCAAGTATTATTTGCAGGAAACAATATTAGCTCGAACTATGTTACTCATTTATTGCAATTGCTAGAGGGTAGAGACTGGTCAATTAACGTTATCTCCAAATCGGGTACAACGACTGAGCCTGCTATTGCTTTCCGTATTTTCCGTGCTGAGCTTGAGAAGAAATATGGCAAGGAAGAGGCTCGCAAACGTATTTACGCAACAACTGATAAGGAGAAAGGAGCACTTAAAAAGCTTTCTTCTGAAGAGGGTTATGAGTCCTTCATCATTCCTGATGACGTTGGTGGACGTTACTCTGTTCTAACAGCTGTTGGATTGCTTCCAATCGCGGTTGCCGGTATTGATGTTGATGCGATTATGCAAGGTGCGGCAGATGCAGCAAAAGAATACAGCAATCCTAACCTAGCAGAAAATGAAGCTTACCAATACGCTGCAGCACGTAATGCTCTATACCGTAAAGGTAAAGCAACTGAAATACTTGCGAACTATGAGCCAGCTTTGCATTTCGTATCGGAATGGTGGAAGCAACTATTTGGTGAAAGTGAAGGCAAAGATTACAAAGGTATTTACCCGGCTGCTGTTGACTTCTCGACGGATTTGCATTCCATGGGCCAATTTATTCAAGAAGGTAACCGTAATATCTTTGAAACTGTCATTCAAGTAAGAGAAGTAGGGGAGCATATTACGATCCAAGCAGATGCTGATGATCTGGATGGTCTAAACTTCTTAGCAGGTAAAACGATGGACTTCGTAAATAAAAAGGCATTCGAGGGAACGCTTCTTGCTCATACTGATGGACAAGTGCCTAACCTAATTGTAAATATAGCAGATATGACACCATATACATTTGGTTATCTTGTTTACTTCTTCGAAAAGGCTTGTGGAATCAGCGGCTACTTGCTAGGCGTTAATCCATTCGACCAGCCAGGAGTTGAAGCATACAAGAGCAATATGTTCGCTTTGCTTGGCAAACCAGGATTCGAGAAGGAAAAAGCGGAGTTGGAAGCTCGCTTGTAGTAGGAAAGACTAGGGGATTTTAAATGATGTTAAATAGATACTCCACTGTCAGAGCTGAATCGAATAAGGAGATCGTTATTAAGAGGTCTCGTTTTATCGGATATGCGAAGCCGGTTGAAACGGAAGAGGAGGCAGTTGCTTACATCGATGAGATTAAGCGACTGCACCGGTCAGCAACGCACAACTGCTCGGCTTATGTCGTAGGTGAACGAGACCAGTGGCAGAAGGCTTCAGATGACGGTGAGCCCAGCGGAACAGCTGGCAAGCCTATTCTTGAGGTCATTAAAAATAAAGGTCTCAAAAATGTTGTTGTTGTCGTTACCCGTTACTTCGGAGGCATCATGTTAGGCGCTGGTGGTCTTGTAAGAGCTTATACAGATGGAGCAGTTGCTGGGATTGAAGCAGCTGATGAAATTGTAAAGGTGCTTCACCGTGAAGTGTTTGTTGACGTAGATTATACGTGGTATGGTAAGCTGGAAAATGAGCTTCATGGACGTGGTACACGAGTTGGCGGTACTGATTTCACCGATAGAGTGAAGGTGCGGTGTTTGCCTGAATCGCCAGATTCGGAATCATTTATTGATTGGATCACTGACCTAACGCAAGGACAAGGTATTATCACGATAGGTGAAGAATTATACTTCATTGATGGTGAGTAAACGTAACAAAGAGTCGAGCCCTAACGGTGCTCGACTCTTTGTTACGTTTACCAGTCCAAGAAGTTATAATGTTGACATATATAGGTAAAACAACTACCATATAGTTAGATATCTAACTGATAATAGAATGAGGTGATTTCTATGAAAGCATGCTCCATCAACTCTAAGAGGCCCAAGTTTTTTGGTTGCTTAATTTGTTATGTTGCAGGGTGGATCATGTATTGGAGCCAAAAGATTAGACAGTACAAAAGTTAGTGAGTAAGAGTCTCTTTGGTAGCATGTTCATAAACGTGACAAACGTTTATAATGAGTATGTAACTTAAGAGCGGTAAGAAAAGGGAGACCACGATGAATACGACACTAAATGGATCCATTGGATTTTGGCTGAAAAAGAACTTTAGGAACGCTTGTAATTATTTAGACAATCGTCTTGAAGAGCAAGGTCTTACAAACTCGCAATTGGGTGTTCTTATTATTTTATGGGAACAAGAAGGACTCACCCAAAAGGAGATGGTAAGTATTCTCGGCATCCAACCAGCTTCCATGACATTTTTACTTCGTGGTTTAGAGAAAAAAGAAATGATTCGCCGCGTTCAAGATAAAGTTGATACTCGAATTAATCGAATCTTTTTGACGGAAAAAGCAATGTCAGTTAAAGATGTTTGTTTATCTATTGTTGAAGAAGGCGAGAAGATGATTCGCCAAGGCTTCTCAGATCAGGAAATTGAGTTAATGCTGCATTGGATGAGGCGAGTGGACAAAAATTTTGATTAGGTGGATTTGTCCATATCACATGCCAGTCTTATACTAGCTATTAACATTTATGATTGCAGTAAATAAATAGGTCAGTCTTCATCATATAGTTAGATATCTAACTATATAGAAGTCGAAGCGTTGGATCTTGGACATTCTTATTATGAAGTTTCATTCCATAATCATTATTTAAATATACGGAGCTCACCTATAGCATTAATGCCCTTAATGCTTACGATGTTCAGTCAAATGTAGGAGCTCATAATGAATAAAAATATATCAATTGTAGAGGAGGAGCTTTGATGAATACAACAGCTATAATAATTGTTGGTTGTTTGCTTGTAGCCTGCTGTGCGTTTATCGCTGTGAAGGTGATGCGAAGAAAAACGAAATGATAGGTACAATAATCGATTATATGGTCGTACTCTCGTTAACTATTTACTGTACTTATCCATCCAGTAAGTTTGCCATTCATCAAAGTTCATATCGTGCACTTCTTCTATCGTCTTACCATCAATTGAATATCCACCACCTAATTGAATAACATTGTTATTCGGTGACTCATTAGAAATTCCTCCAATTGGTTTATTGTCAATAACAAAGACGATTACATCTACGTTTGCAGTTGAAATAGGATGGTTTGTTACAACAAATTTTTCAACGTAAACGGTTTTGCCCAACAGCTTAATTAGGTCTAGGTCTGGATCCTGTAATCCCCAACTCATCATATACGAGCTATTTAACAGATTCTCTTTTGTTAAAAGAAAACTTGGTTGTCGTCCCTCATAAGATATAATCTTAAACTTTTTGTTTTCCAAATATCTAAGTAATTCTACAGGTGGACCTTCTTGTTTGCTGCAAGCAGTTAAAAAGAGCAGAATTATGGTAACCATCATTGCTATTTTTTTCATGAAAATCCCCCTGAAAAAAAATGTACGTAGAGAGAATGCTCTGCTTAAAGAAGCTGAGCATTCTCTTATTCATTTTAATACAAAAAGTTTATTGTGGGGACTTACGTTTGCGTATCCACATCAATGTAATAAGCCCAATTGCAATAATTGATAAGATAATGATGGATGGTAAATTAATGATTGGTGGTTTAGATGAGTTTGCTTCGCCATCTGAGCTACCGCCACCACCTAACTGTATAACGCCATTTACGGTTTGTTCAGATGCATTTTCAGCGTTGATACTTTGAATGGTATTGTTAAATTGAGTCAGAGAGATACGTTCATGCTTTTTAATATTCAAAAACATATTGTCTCTCATTGTAAGGATACTTCTCTCTCCTGTTAATGTTGCGACTTCAAGGGCATATATGTCATGTTGCATGTTATATATTAACGAAAGTTCATCGGTCGCTTCTAACATTTTTTTTGCATTATCTAGTGAGGGCTGATAAGTATTAAAATCTTTCTCGACTGCTTCTCGAATATTTTTGTCCGCATATCTAGTGATGTTTTGCGTAGTGTCAGCATGAACTAATCCAGGGATAAGTAGGCAAGTGGTCAAAGTAATGATTACTATACATTTAAAAAGGTGTTTCACAAAGAATCTACCTCCTTTTAATATATATTTTGAACAGTAGATGCCCATGTAAATCCAGCATTACTGACGAAGTTACTATAGCTTAATATTTTTTTTGATTTATTCGAAGGGTCAATGAAATAAACGTCTTCTTTAGAGCTATTAGTATCTTGATAGTAGCCGTAAATGACTAGCGCATGCCCATCATTATTAGGATAAGTTACACCAATTGGTTTTTTCTTGTTTAATTGCAGGTACACTTTGTAGCTTGTATGCGACATAAGCTTCTACTGTTTGTGAAACCAGTAATGTGAGGACAATAGCGAGGGGGATAATAAGAAAATGTTTTTTTAAATGGATATACATTTTCTGTTTCATAAGTGTTACTCACTTCTTTCTTAAATAGAATGTATTTTGAACCGGCCGGTATCAAAAACGTTTTAAATATGTGAGCAAAGAACAATGCTGTAAGTAAATATGGGATACCCAATTTAATATCTAAATGTGTGAAAAAGGCCATGTCGATATTTTTATATATTTTACATAAAAAACGATTTGTGTAAACTCCTTTTTGAATCATGATGATCATAATAGTCTACAATTTCAAAGCTCATCTGAGGTGTGGAACCCGCTTATTATTGCATTTCCAAAATATAAGCAAATCGAATAAAACTTTAAAATTTATGTTATTTACCATTGACTTCCTTTAGCGGGGGATGCTACATTTATAATACCTAGTAAGCTCATAGGAATTATGTAATTATGAGTACGGTATTACCGACGGCACGAGCCGATGGTTTGGAGGGTTAGTCATAGTGAATGCTTTATTTCGGGGAAAAGGTTGGAGCTTTGGATTTAGATCAGCAATTATGCTTTATTTTATCTTCCTAATCGTATTGCCGATATTCGGGATTTATACGCAATCCTTTTCACTAGGCTGGACTCCATTTTGGGAGAGTGTTACTGATCCACTCGCTTGGAAGGCTGTACTATTAACGATCAAGCTGGCAGCTATCGCTACTATAATTAATATTTTGCTTGGTACGATGATTGGCTGGGTGTTGATCCGCTACCGATTCCCTGGTAGAAGTTTATTGAATAGCCTTGTGGATTTGCCATTTGCACTTCCAACTGCTGTTGGTGGACTACTGATCCTATTACTGCTTGGACCTAATAGCTTAGTAGGCTCATTAGCAGAGTCGATTGGTTTAGAAATTGTGTTTCATGAACCAGCTATTGTTGTAGCAATGTTATTTGTTACATTTCCATTTGTTATTCGTGCGATTCAGCCTCTACTTGAGGAACTGGACAAATCAGAAGAGGAAGCAGCCTATATGTTAGGTGCGTCCAAAACGATTACGTTTATCCGTGTTATCTTCCCTGCGATGCTTCCCGGCATCTTGAGCGGAGCTATGCTCGCTTTCTCCAGAGGACTTGCTGAGTTTGGTGCAGTAGTGCTCGTAGCAGGCAATATTCCCGGGAAAACATTAGTCGCATCGGTATATATTTTTGGTGAAATCGAAAGCAACAATCCTCAAGGAGCGGCAGCAGTATCTGTCATGCTTCTTACGTTGTCCTTCCTCATACTCTGGGTAGTCAACCTTCTTCAAGCTAGGAGGTCAGGACTATGACGGTTAGAAAGCTCTGGATTATTTTGACCTATATCGTATTCGGAATTCTTCTTATAGCACCACTCGTTAAGATTTTCACTGGTGCATGGGAGGATGGAGTTGATGGTTTCCTTGATGCACTATTACGACCCCAATCCCTTCATGCTTTAATGATGACTGGCATAATAGTTGTTGTTGTAACTGTCATTAATACGCTGTTTGGTGTAATGCTTGCCCTTTATCTTGTTCGAGCAGAATGGCTTGGAGTAAAGCTGAAGCGACTGCTTAACAGTATTGTTGATCTACCGTTTGCGGTATCGCCGGTTATTGGCGGTCTCATGATCGTGCTCATTCTTGGGCCGAATGCTGTAATGGGTGCTTTTTTTGAAGATGCTGGGATCAAAATTGTTTATGCATTGCCAGGTATGATTTTGGCGACATTGTTTGTTACGTTCCCCATTATGGTGCGTGAAGTAATGCCTGTTCTTCAAGAGATTGGTGCACAGCAAGAGGAAGCAGCATCCACTTTAGGTGCTTATTCGTGGTATACCTTCTGGAAAGTTACATGGCCCTCTATACGCTGGGGTGTCATATATGGGGTTGTCCTAACTGTTGCACGTTCATTGGGCGAGTTCGGTGCAGTGCTTGTCGTCTCAGGAAATATAATGAACAAAACTCAGACGGCGACAACATTGGTTTATCAGGATGTAGAAAATTTTAATGTCGTTGCAGCTAATGGTATTGCGCTAGTGCTTGCGACATTCTCTGTAGCGTTGTTGCTCCTAATGGAATGGTCCAAAAAACGAAAGGAAGTGCATTAACGATGCATATTGAAGTGCGCAATTTGGACAAAAGCTTCGGTGATTTCCACGCAGTCAGAAATGTAAGCTTTGACATCGAAAAGGGAAAGCTGATTGGTCTGCTTGGACCAAGCGGAGGGGGGAAAACGTCCATTCTTCGTATGTTGGCGGGTCTTGAGACACCAACCTCTGGCGACATCGTGTTTCATGGCAAGCGGGTTAATGATCTCCCGCCGCAAGAGCGCGGTATCGGCTTCGTTTTTCAAAACTATGCACTGTTCAAACATATGACAGTATACGATAATGTTGCGTTTGGCTTGAAAGTTAAGAAACAATCCAAAGAACAAATTCGTGAGCGAGTGATGTACCTAGTGGAGCTAACGGGTCTAAAAGGATTCGAACACCGTTATCCGCATCAGCTCTCGGGCGGTCAGCGTCAGCGGGTTGCATTCGCTAGAGCGCTTGCACCTGAGCCGCAATTGTTACTTCTTGATGAACCGTTTGCTGCAATCGATGCGAAAATTCGTTCGGAGCTTCGCACATGGCTTAAGGATATGATTGAGCGTGTTGGTATTACCTCTATTTTTGTCACCCATGATCAAGAGGAAGCAATTGAGGTAGCGGATGAAATTATGATCATTAATAAAGGACAGCTAGAACAGAAGGGCAGTCCTTGGGATATTTATAAAAGCCCTGAAACACCATTTGTTGCAAGCTTTATTGGGGAATCGTCTATCGTTGAAGATATCTCTTCACTGAAAGGTTTCGAAAATTCTTTTAGCGATATAGAAACAAAAGCACTAATTCGTCCTGAATATATTGAGATCGGTAAACCAGGTGAAATTAAGCTTGCGTCAGCAACGATGCCGGCGACTGTAAAGCATCTGCATTTCCGCGGTAGTGAATGGATGGTTGAGCTGGAAGTTGGCAAGACGAAGCTTATTACGTATCGATCACTGGAGAAGGATGTGCTCCATCCCGGTGAAGCAGTAAATGTTCTTGTGCATCGTGCTTACCTATTTAATGATTTCGATAGTTGGATTATGGAAAATCCGCTTAAAGTAGATCCAATGCCAATTCATATTTAAGGGGTCGACCCCGTAGAAAGAGTGTTGTTATGATGATACAAATTCAAATAACAGCAAGGCGATTATTTCCAGTGCTACTTGCCCTCTTACTATTAATGGCAGCGACTGGATGCAGCAACAAAGCAGTTCCGAGTAATGGAAATGAAGCAGTTGACGGTGATGTTACGTTAGTAATTGGAGCATATTCTGTTGTAAAGGATGCTTTCGCAGAGTTGCTCCCTAAGTTTCAAGCCGATTGGCTCCAGAAAACGGGGCAGCGAGTAACGTTCCAAGAGTCATATGAGGCATCGGGTACACAAGCAAGAGCGATCGTCGGAGGTTTTGATGCTGATGTAGCAGTTCTTGCAATGGAAGGCGATATTGGCAAAATTGCTAGTGCAGGGTTTATAACTCATGATTGGAAAGCTAAGCACGGGGGCGGTATGATTACTAGCTCTATCGTTGTTCTTGGTACACGTACAGGCAATCCGCTAGCGATTAAAGATTGGTCTGATTTAGGTCGTGATGGAGTTAAGGTTCTGTATCCGAATCCTAAAACTTCGGGTGGCGCACAATGGGATATTAATGCCATCTATGGCGCTGGCCTGAAAATTTCGGAAGAACAAACCGGTGAAAAATCTCCTCAATATGCGAAGGAATTTTTGAGTGCCATACATGCCAATGTCGAGTCTCTAGATAAGAGCGGAAGAGCTTCGATGGCAGCTTTCGAGTACGGAGTAGGCGATGTTATCGTTACGTATGAAAATGAACTGCGTGCTCGTATTAATAAGGGCGTTCAGTATGACATCGTTATTCCTAAACATACCATTATAATCGAAAACCCAGCAGCAGTTGTTGATAAAAATGTAGATAAACATGGGACCAGGGCAGTTGCTGAAGCATTCGTTGACTATCTACATAGTGAGGAAGTACAGCGACTGTTCGTCAAGCATGGATTCCGTTCCCTAAATCGTGTAGTTGCAGAAGAGACCAAGGAGCAATTTGTAACACCCGAAGGGTTATTTGATATCGGATATTTAGGCGGATGGGATCAGGTTCGTGAGGAGCTGTATTCTAAAAAAGGTGTTTGGTATCAAGTATTAGCTGGTATATAATGTACAATCTGAAAAACGCTAGTGGCCTTACTCTCGTTCTTCATTATTCCAGATAAAAAATGGCCGTACAGGATTCGATACTGTACGGCTATTTTGCTATTTCTAAATAAACGACGGTTGCTTTCTCATTGGAAATCGAATACCATTAGATTAGAATAATTCTAATTAGTTAGCATACCAATCGATTAAATAGTTGACTATAGATGGGATCAATATCGAAGGAGTGATAGAATGGGTGTTACAGCTGAAATCGATAAAGTAAAAAAGTGTTTGATGGAGAACGGATACAAGCTGACGACACAACGTGAAATCATCGTTCGCGTTTTGCTTGAGAATGAACAAGATCATCTTAGTGCAGAAGATGTGTATATGCTTGTAAAGAGTAAATTTCCTGAGATCGGACTTGCGACGGTATATCGCACACTAGAGTTACTCTCAGAACTACAAATTGTAGCCAAGATGAATTTTGGTGACGGTGTAGCTCGATTCGACCTAAGAGGCGATGATCATGAACATATGCATCATCATTTGATTTGTCAGAAGTGCGGATCACTCGAAGAAATTAAGGAAGACTGGTTGACTGAGATTGAAGAGCGTTTGGAGAAGGAATATGGGTTCAAAGTAATTGATCATAGGCTTGATTTCACTGGTACTTATCAGAGTTGCTCGAAAGAAACATGCAAGCGTGGCAGCAAAGCTGTATCCTAATTATAAGACAACATATGTGGATTTCCCTATAGAAAACGAATGGCTATACAGGTTCTCTTACTGTATAGCTTTTTTCTTATTCCATTTGACGCTGAGAATGGATGTCACTAGAATGGGGAAGATGATGGAGTGTCCGGTATAGTAGAAAAAGGAGGGACTAAGTTTTGAGACGTATTTTACTCATTGAAGATGAGGTTAATCTTGCGAGATTTATTGAGTTGGAACTTCAACACGAGGGTTTTGCTGTAACTACTGCTTTGGATGGAACTACGGGATTGGAGCTGGCTTTGGCAGAACAATGGGACATCATTTTATTGGATCTCATGTTACCTGGAATAGATGGTTTAGAAGTATGTAAGAGGATCAGAAAGATGAAGCAAGTACCGATATTGATGATTACCGCTAGAGATAGTATTACGGATCGAGTTTCTGGACTCGATAGTGGAGCAGACGATTATATTTCGAAACCTTTTGCGATTGAAGAGCTATTGGCAAGAATTAGAGTAGTGTTCCGAAGACAGCAAGAAGTAGTCGAAGAAAGCCAGTACCTGCTCAGCTGCGGTATTTTGCGACTTGATTCATCTTCCCGAATCGTTAGCCGCGGAACGGATACAATCGATTTAACGAAACGTGAATTCGCATTGCTGGAGGCTTTTATGAAAAATATTAATCGCGTGCTGCATAGAGAAACGTTGCTTGATATAGTGTGGGGCTATAATGCAGTGGTGGATACGAATGTCGTAGATGTTTACGTTCGATACTTGCGTAATAAAATTGATCTCCCTGGTACGACTAGCTATATAGAATCCGTTCGCGGTATCGGATATGTGATGCGGAAATGAAGCGAATATTATCGATTTTCTCATACATCCCTATACATTGGAAGCTGACGATATGGGCGGCTCTATTGTTATGTCTTCTGTTTGTTGCTAACAATGTCGTCCAATTCGTATTTGTAGAAAAGTGGATGATGAAGCAGGAAGAACAACGAATTGAACGAGAGATGAAAGAACTTCTTAACGTACTGCTCGCCAAAGAAATTACTCTGGAACAACAAAATCATGCTCTTATTCTTACTTTTTTGGAAAGAGAAAATGTGCGGAATGGCATGATTAGAATATTGTCAGAGGAAGGGGAGCCCATTGTGGTTGCAGCAGATAATATGTCTGAGCAATGGGTTAATCGAAAGCTAACGGACGAACATAGCAGAGATGTGTTATTTGTAGAAAACGAAATGATTGTTATGAGGAAACCTATTACGATATTCAGCTTTCAAGGAACGGTGGAGGTTGTTCGAAGTATAGGTGAAATTGAGCGGTTAATAACGGCATTTTATCGCATTATGCTGATAAGCTGTTTTGTGGGCATCATCATATGTGGATTAGGTGGTCAATTGTTGGCTAGAGGGCTCATGAAACCTTTGCAATCGATGAATGAAACAATCCGAAAAGTAAAACAAAATGGACTGCAAGAGAGAATGTCACCTGGCAGTGCCAATGACGACATCTCATCACTTAAAAAGATGTTTAACGACATGATGGATCAAGTGGAACGATCGTTTCATCAGCAAAAACAATTTGTGGAGGATGCTTCTCATGAACTTCGGACTCCAATCGCTATTATTGAAGGACATTTGGCACTCTTGCGCAGATGGGGAAAAAACGATCCAAAAGTGCTGGAGGAGTCGCTACAAATTTCTATGACCGAATTAGTTCGACTGAAAGGTCTGGTGGAAGATTTGTTAGTCTTATCCCGTGCAGAACAATTGAATGCAATAAAAGTGAATGAGTGTTGTTCCAACCCAGTCGAAGTGATATCGGAGGCAGTTAAGAAGATAGAAGTTGTTCATCCACATTTTAAATTCCAACTTGAGATTGATCCGCTTCAAGGTTTGACACTGAAAATGAGTGACATTCAGCTGGAGCAAATTATTCATATTTTTGTTGACAATGCAATTAAGTATTCGGGGAACAGTAAAGATATAGTCATTTGTGGCTCGAGTAACAAAGAGAATGTGACGCTTACGGTAAAAGATTTTGGCATTGGGATTTCGGAGGAGGATATGCCATTTGTTTGGGATCGTTTCTACCGTGCGGACAAATCGAGAAACGGCAGTAGTGAGGGTTACGGCCTAGGGTTATCTATTGCAAAACATATTGCAATGAACATAAAGGGAGATATTCGCTTGTTAAGCCATCCCGAAGGAGGGACAAGCGCAATTATGATTATCCCAATTCATTCGACAATCAAGAAATAGCCTGTATTATTTTCGTTTTCACAGCGTTTTCTCATTTTCATCATATACAATAAGTTTGGTAATGATATTCATTATCAAATAAAACGATCGGAAACGAGAGGGAGTCAAACGATGAGACAGAAGTATGTAGCAGGTTTTCTTACACTAATGATGATGGCAGTATTCGTTTTGTCTGCATGTGGTTCAGAAAGTAGCAAAGGTGAAGAGAAAGCTGTTGAAAATGCAGGAGCGGCGAAAAAGAATCAAGTCGTTAATGTATTCACGGCTAGACATTATGATATAGATTTTGCATTGTTTGATGAATTCGAGAAACAAACAGGTATCGTCGTAAATGAAATTAAAGGTACAGCTGAAGAGCTTGTTGAACGTATGAAGCGTGAAGGCGAAAGCTCAGAAGCAGATCTATTTATTACAGTAGATGGTGGCGTGCTGAATTATGCGAAAGAAAACGGCGTTCTACAACCTATCAAGTCAGATGTTATTAATGGTAATGTTCCAGCGAAATTCCGTGATAAGGACAACAACTGGGTTGGCGTAGCTACAAGAGCGCGCATAATCGCATATGCTAAAGATCGCGTTAAGCCAGAACAACTATCGACTTATGAAGCTTTGACTGAAGAGCAATGGAAAGGCAAAGTGCTTGTTCGTACCTCTGGAAATCTTTACAACCAATCGCTTGTAGCTTCAATGATCGCGTTGAACGGTGAAGCACAAACAGAGCAATGGGCTAAAGGTATTGCAGGAAATCTTGCTCGTGATCCAGAAGGCGGCGACCGTGACCAAGCGAAAGCAGTAGTAGCTGGTCTAGGTGATTTAGCGATTATGAATACGTATTATGTTGGTCAAATGCTTAACTCCAAAGATGCTGAAGAAGTTAAAGTAGCTCAAAACATTGGCATATTTTTCCCGAACCAGTCCACTACAGGTACACATTTGAATATTAGTGGTATTGGTCTTGCTGCACATGCAAAAAACAAAGAAAACGCTATTAAACTAATTGAATATATGACTGGTAAAGAAGCTCAAGAAAAATTGATTAACAGCAGCTTCGAGTTCCCAGTCAATGAGAAAGCCGAAGTCCCTGCATTGCATAAAGAGTGGGGAGAGTTCAAAACGCAAGAGCTTGATTACGCGAAACTAAACGAATTTAACAAAAAAGCAACTGAGCTTATGAATAAAGCTGACTGGAAATAGGATGAAGAAACTATCTCATCTCCTTAGATTTAAGCACAAAATAAATGGTTGGATGTTAATAAGCGGAATAGGGGCTCTTGCAGCTCTTCTTCCGTCTCTTTATATTTTGACGGGTCTACTTAGCAAACCGAATGAAAATTGGGCTCATATAAAGCAATATATGCTAATTGATTATGCTTGGGAGTCAGTGATTCTTGTAGTAGGTGCTGTATTCGTTACATTAATTATCGGTGTTTCATTAGCTTGGCTGACGGCAGCTTATGAGTTTCCTTTGCGGAAATTTTTTTCGTTTGTACTCGTGCTTCCACTTGCGATTCCTCCCTATATCGCTGCATATACGTATGGGGAAATGTTCAGTTACACGGGCAGTATCCAACTTTTTTTGCGCAATAGGCTGGGACTAACAATCGATCAAAATTATTTTGATATTATGTCGATGGAGGGCGCAATTTTCATATTTTCGTTATCCCTTTTTCCATATGTATACTTAATAACAAGAACGTTCTTGGAAAAGCACAGTGCGTCTTACATCGAGAATGCTAGGCTTCTCGGTAGACATCCTGTAGCTATATTTTTCAAAATTGTGCTCCCATTATCACAAGGTGCTATCGTTGGCGGTGCAAGTCTTGTTGCTTTTGAAGTACTTAATGATTATGGCGTATCCAAACATTTTGGACTGCAGACGTTTACTACTGCAATTTTCAAAACATGGTTCGGTATGTATGATGTTGATTCTGCGATTCGTTTGGCTGGATTGTTAATGAGTATAATCATTGGCATATTCATAGCTGAGAGATTGTTGCGCCGGAGGAAAAGATATCATAGTCCCGTCAATCGAAGCACCCCGCTTCGCCGAATTTCACTTGGTTACATGGGCAGTACATTAGTTATTAGTTTCTGTACAGTGGTGACACTATTATCGTTTTTTATCCCAGTTACACAATTAATAGTGTGGGCCACTTGGACATATTCTGATATTTGGAATGATAAGTTCATTACTATGATTGGGAATACATTGCTTGTATCGTTTTTTGCAGTTCTCTTCATTATGATACTTGCTGTAGTTGCTGCTAATGTAAATCGTACTTGGCGCTCAACCTTTACACTAACGCTCAGCAAACTGCTTTCGATGGGATATTCGATTCCAGGGGCAGTGATGTCGATTGGAGTTTTGGCAGTTTTTATATCGGTAGATAAGAGACTGGCGGGATTTTATGAGGCGTTAGGGCTCGGATCGAACAAGCTGGTGCTAAGTATGTCATTAATTATGCTTGTTTTTGCATTTGTAATCAGATTCGTATCGGTTGGTTTTAATGCAGTTGATGCGGGGTATGACAAGATTGGCAACCGTTATTCGGAAGCTTCGAGGATGCTCGGACATGGAATGACTGCAACGTTTTTTAAAGTGGATTTGCCATTAATTAAAGGTGCACTGTTAACAGGAGGTATTCTTGCTTTTATGGAGATTGTAAAAGAACTCCCGCTGACATTACTGCTTCGGCCTTTTAACTTTGATACTTTATCAACGAAAGCTTATCAATACGCAAGTGACGAGCAAATCCATCAAGCTTCTATCCCGTCCTTGCTAATTATCGTGCTCGGCATCGTGTCAGTATGCCTATATCATTGGATGGGAAGGAGGGGAACGGAATGACATTTGTATCAGTGAACAATATGACTTACGCCTATCCAGGTTCCTCCTCTGATGTGATTGTGGACTTTTCACTAGATCTGAATCAAGGGGAAATTGTAGGGCTGCTAGGGCAGAGCGGCAGTGGGAAAAGCACATTTCTGAGACTAGTTGCCGGTCTAGAAACGCCTAAAGCTGGAACTTTGAATATTGATGGTGTAACGATGGTTAGTGATCTTCATTGTGTTCAGCCTGAGCGCCGCGGAGTTGGAATGGTGTTTCAGGACTACGCTTTATTTCCTCATATGACAGTTGCACAAAATGTAGCATTCGGTCTGCACAACATGGGCCGCTCGGAGCGTAAGGAACGTGTGTCTGAGATGTTGGAGCTGGTGAGGCTTGAGAGTTATGGGAAACGTTATCCTCATGAACTGAGCGGAGGTCAGCAGCAACGTGTCGCATTCGCCCGCGCACTCGCTCCAAAGCCGAAGCTGCTCTTAATGGACGAACCCTTTAGTAATCTCGATGCAGACCTTAGAGCAAGTATACGGGAAGAGCTGAGGGGGCTCTTGCGGATATCAGGCATTACGTCCATTTTGGTGACGCATGACCAAGAGGATGCGGATGCCATTTGTGATCGCATCGTTCGAATGCCGTCACTTGTATTAGCATAAGTGAAATAAGAGTTTATCGTTATGGTGCATGGGGGATTTTCAAGGAGTCATTCTTTGAAGCTGAATTTCTGAAGTTTTTGACGCAGTTATTACATATACAAGCTTTACCAAGGCTAGTCTCTGGAATAAGTGCGAGCAGTTCTTTAGGAATAGTTGTGTGGAAGCACCAGCAGTCGGAAAGCGGGGCGGATTGCTCCATCTCGCATTTGTTGTTTTCTCCACATAGCGGACATCTATCACTCAATGTTATATCACTCCTTTAAGGGACAGCCCCGTGATTTACTCACGGGGCTGTTCGTTTAAAATATAAGAACTTATAAGTTTTTCATCATATAAGAGGCTTATATTTCTCCGCGAAACGTAAGCTAAGCCTCCAAAGGACGGTTTTAGCCGTTTACGCTTTTTCGGTACTTTTTAGTACAAATTTATCAATAACATGTTTCACACCATCATCGTTGTTTGAAAGAGTAACGTAATCGGCAAGTGCCTTCAACGTATCAACAGCATTTCCCATCGCAACACCAAGTCCTGCTGCTTCAATCATCTCACGATCGTTCCACGCATCTCCGATTGCAATCGTTTCATTCATCGTGCAGCCAAGGTGAGAAGCCAAAAATTGGAGTGCATGTCCTTTTGTTCCTTCCTTATGCATAAACTCCAAGTAGTGCGCTTTTGACTTCGTAATATGAACACGATCTCCAATAAGCGGTTGAAGCTCGAGAGCGATCTCATCCAGACGCTCCGGTTCGTCGATAATGAGTAGTTTGTTCATCGGTTGCTCGATGAGTTTATTCGTGTCTGGTTCGATACGATATGGAATATTAGTAAGCTCTGAGTAGGCTTTTATTCGATCATTATCATGTGCGCCATAAAGTTCATCATTTACATACAGCTGAAGATGAAGTCCGTTTTTCTCACAGTAAGCGTGGAGTTCTTTAGCTGCATCTATAGGCACATACCGTTCATATAATACTTGTCCGTCGAGCAGTGTTTTGACGAGTGCTCCCTGATAAGTAATAATAGGTACATTAAGATTAATTTGGCTCGCGATCTTTTGAGCGGAAGCGAACATACGTCCAGTGGCCAGTGTGACGGTCACACCTTGTGCAATAGCGGCCTCCATTGCTTTTTTTGTACCTTCGGTCACAATTAGTTCATCATTTAATAATGTATCGTCTACATCAATGGCAATCAGCTTATACATACTAGGGGTGTAGCTCCTCTCCCTGTCACTATAGTAACAATAAGGATGATTGTAGCGAAAAACTAGCATACATACAAGGAGATAATGGAATGAACAACTACACTGATACACCAGCTAAGCAACGATCGGGCTTCTTATATGTTATTGGGATAGTATTGCTGATCGGAATCGGTTATGTTTTTGGAATGCTCTCAACAAGTATGCGTTATCCTATTTTAAAGGAACCAGAATTTAAGCAATTGAATGCTTCGTACACAAAAATATTAAATGATTACTTGGATGGCGCTACACCTGGAAAGTTAATTAATGGTGCGGCGGAGGGAATGGTCGCATCGCTTGAAGACCCTTATTCGCAATATTTGGTTGGAGAAAAAGGGGAGGAATATACGCAATCCTATGAAGGACAGTTTTATGGCATAGGTGCTGAGATGAGGCAAGAAGAAGGACTATTCATTATTACAACGGTTATTAAAGATATGCCGGCGGAGCGTGGCGGGGTGTTGCCTGGCGATGCGATTTTGGAAGTGGATGGGAAGGAAATGAAAGGGAAGTCCTTCCATGAACTTCTTGCCCTTGTCCGTGGCGAAGAAGGTTCATCTGTTACGTTGACACTTCTAAGAGGAGGGGAGAAAGAACCGCTTAAAGTTACGCTTAAGCGTGCTGCCATTCCTGTACATACAGTCACTTCTGAACGACTTGCAGGCGATATCGGTCATGTGACGATTAGTCGATTTGCAGAAGACACAGCTAAGGAATTTGAAGCTGAGCTTGCAAAGCTTGAGAAAGAAGGTCCATTAAAGGGTTTATTGCTCGACATGCGATCGAATCCGGGCGGGCTTTTGAAATCAACGATTGATATTGCAAGCATACTAATACCAAAAGATAAAAAAATATTGGACGTTGTATACAAAAATGAAAGTAATATTATTAGCTACCGCTCACATCAGAAGGACCAATGGACGATTCCAATAGCTGTTCTTGTTAATAATCGTTCCGCTAGCGCAAGCGAAGTAATGGCTGCTGCACTTAAGGAATCTGCTGGAGCTGTTGTAATAGGCGAAAAAACGTATGGCAAAGGTGTCGTTCAGGCATTTAATCAGTTCCCTGACGGATCTGTATTGACACTTACGGAAGCCCAGTGGAAAACACCGGGGGGTGTTTGGATAAACAAGGAGGGTGTAGCCCCTGATCATGTCGTACCGCTTCCTGATTATGCAACTCTAAGACCGCTTGCTATTGGAGTAGAGATGAAACGTGGCAGCTATGGCGACGACGTGAAGACGATTCAAACGATGTTGAAGGAATTGGGCTATGGGCCAGTTGGAGCAGAAGGTGTATTCGATGTAGAAACGGAAAATGCACTCAAAAAGTTCCAATCGGCAGAAGGCTTGCAAGCAACTGGACAGTTTGATGACAAAACTGGATATCGATTAATTGAGCTTCTCCGTACGAAGCTTGAAAAAGAAGACACTCAGTTGCTTAAAGGTATTGAAGTATTAAAAAATAAATAGTAAACATACAAGGGACCCTCTCGAAGTTCATAATTGAACGACGGGAGGTCTTTTTTCATTTCTAAATCCAAAAATATTCATACCTTAAATTAGGGATTGAACAGCAGTGAGTACAATGTGAATAGAACGGGGGGTATTTGGAAAATAAAACATGGAGTGGACATATACTGCTACCGATAAGGAGTAATGGTATCGGTTGGTGGGATTTGGGCCCACGGGACGCCATGCGAGACATGGAGAACCCCGATATGTTAGTTCCACCTGTCATTGATGCCGGGACGCTTCCAAACCTGAAGTTCTCGTTCTCTGACATCCATATGCGGCGGCTGGTCGCGGGAAGTTGCCGATAGCCACTACACTTGCGGGGGTGAACATGAGACTCAACCAATTTTCCTATTTCGACTCAAATAGCCGCATCGTTGTTAGAAATCAAACCGGGCGCTATGAGAGAAATGCACTTGCATCCAAACAATGATGAATGGCAATATTATATTTCGAGCACAGCGCGCATGACGGTTATGGCACCTAATGGTACAGCTCGAACTTTCGATTATCGTGCTGGGGATGTCGGATATGTACCGTTTGCATTTGGTCATTATATCCAGATTACTGGAAATCAAAGCTTATGGGTTCTGGTGATGTTTAAGAGTGACCGCTTTGAAGATGTTTCGCTGAATCAGTGGATGGCTCTCACACCGCAACAACTAGTAGAAAATAACCTAAATGTAGGACCAGAATTCATCAAATATTTGCAGAAGGAAAAATTGTTTATAGTAAAATACCCGGGGTATTCCTATTATCCAAAGAACGAGTAGATAAGAAAAATGATTAATAAAAGCAGATAAACAAATAATGAATCGTTAATTCTGAATTATGACCCGAAAGGCGGACTCTTAAAAAAGTGTCCCCTATCGGGTCATAGTTCTGATTTTAGGTGTTAGCTGTTTATTTTGTTTGTCCGAAACCCTATTCATTCCGACTTGATGGAGAAGGGGAGTCAATTAGAGAATAGTGAAAAAGTCCATAAAAATTATATGGACTAAAGTCACGATTACTATTATTATAAGTAAAGTATTCTATTATATGGAAGGGAAGTCAGTGAAATGAAAAGAATTTTCTCAAGTATCTGTATGGTGATTATCCTCAGTGTCATTTTTATTTGGCGCACAGAGGTGAATGCCAACAGCGTGCAGTCCGTGAACGGTTTGAGAGGAGAATATTTCGATAGTATTGATCTTACAAACCCGATATTGACCCGAAACGATGCTACTATTGACTTTAAGTGGGGGGATGGGACTCCTGATGCATCTATCGAAAGTGACACGTTTTCTGTTCGTTGGACAGGATATGTCGTACCCAAATATAGTGAGTCGTACCAATTCCATATGTATGCAGATGATGGAATTCGATTGTGGGTTAATAATCAGATAGTTATTGACAAATGGGTTGATCAAAATATAGAGCATTCTAGTATACCAATATACTTAACGGCAGGAACTAAAAATGAAATACGAGTAGAGTACTATGAGAATTTTGGTGTAGCTAATGTCATGTTACAGTGGTCTAGTAATAGCCAAGCTAAAGAAATAGTACCGCACGCTCAGTTGTATATACTTGACCAATTGAATGGAACGGGCTTACGAGGTGAGTATTATAATGATATTAATTTGAAAAATTTAAAGCTTACTAGAACTGATGCTAAAGTTGATTTTTCTTGGCAGGACAGTTCACCTTCTCCATTACTTGAGAATGATACTTTCTCCGTCTTATGGACTGGTTACGTGGCTCCTAATTTTACAGATACGTATACGTTTTATATGGCATCTGATGATGGTGTGAGGATATGGGTTAATAATCAATTGATACTGGATAAGTGGGAAGATCAGTTTGGCGAATTTACTAGTATACCGATCCAACTCATAGCAGGTCAGCGGTATGACATACGAGTTGAATATTTTGAGAATCGCGGTCTTGCAACAGCAGCGTTGAAATGGTCGAGTCAGAAGCAAGTAAAAGAAGTTGTTCCTCAAAGTGCTCTATTTCCCCCTGATAAGGGATTTGGAACTGGTCTGAAAGGGGAGTATTACCACAATGTTGACTTGACTAACTTAGAATTTTCGAGAACAGATGCAGTAATAGATTTTTCATGGGAAGCAAGTTCTCCTTCTCCTTTAATCGATAGCGACACTTTTTCAGCAGTGTGGACAGGTTTTGTAGTTCCTAAGTTTACGGATACATATACGTTCTATATGGCATCTGACGATGGTGTGAGAGTATGGGTGAATAATCAACTCATATTAAATAGATGGAAAGACCAGGCTAGTGAATTTGCGAGCGTCCCCATACAGCTTAATGCGGATCAACGTTATGACATACGAGTGGAGTATTATGAGAATCAGGGTGTTGCAACAGCGGCCTTGAAGTGGTCTAGCTCGAAACAATCTAAAGAAGTTATTCCGCAGAGTGCTTTATATCCTCCTGATAGAGTGAGTGGGACAGGGTTAAAAGGAGAGTATTATAATGATCGTGATCTTAAGGAGTTGAGACTCACGAGGCAAGATAAAAACATAGATTTCTCATGGACAGAATTTTCCCCAATTGCAGATATGGAAGCGGATACATTCTCTGCTCGCTGGACAGGTCAGATTGTTCCCGAGATTACAGATGACTATACATTTTACATGTTATCGGATGATGGTGTTCGGATATGGGTGGATAACGAACTTCTTTTAGACAAATGGGAGGACAACAACATCGAGCATGCCAGTACGCCGATACGTTTAACGGCAGGGGAGCGATACGATATTCGAATAGAATATTTTGAAAACTTTGGCCATGCAACAGCAATCTTAAAATGGTCGAGCCCAAGTGTAAATAAGAGTGTCATTCCTCAATCTGCTCTAAATTACCCAGTCAGTTACAAAAAAGAGATAGGTGCTACAAGGTATGTCTATGATGCTCAAGGAAAATTGATATCAGTAGAAAATAAAAATGGCGAAGTTATCAACTACTACTATGATGCCAATGGAAATTTAATCTCGGTACGGAAATGATAGAAGTAGATAGAAGATTAAATTTGGAGGAAAATATGATAAAGAAGTTAAAATACTTACTGATTATCGCAATACTACTAGTTATGCAAACACAACCTATGCAAGCACAATCTGTGCAAGCTCAGAACATTGCTGATAGTTCGTTTGCAACAGAATCCTTCTACGATGCAACAAGTAAGCTGAGAATGATAAAGTTTAGGCACTACGGACAAGAGTTAATGCAAAATTATGAATACGATTTGAATGGAAATCTACTGAACAGTACGACTGATTGGTATAAAGATACATTTGAAAGTGGACAATTCAACTCAACTCGATACTACTCAGGTTACCCAAATAACGCTGGAAATGTTACCGGCATTCGAGAAGAAGTCATCAATGGAAATTATTCTGTTTATGGAGAATCACCAAGAAGCCAAGATTGGTGGGAGTTCTTGCATTCAGACCGTAGCAAGCTCCGATTTGAACCGAATACAACTTATCAAATTAAATTTAAGTACAAAATAAACATGGTTTCTGATAACAATAGCTATTTTTATTTTTTAGCGAGGGCAGCAGGAAGTGACCATAGTAAAGATCGAGGTTCTCATACATGGACGGGTCAGGTAGGTGAAGTAGGAAATAAAGTAGTTACCTTTACTACAGGTCCCGCTCATGATTACTACTTAATTTGGGGAATACATTATGGTGGGGCAATGTCAATTGATGATATTCAAATAAAAAAAGTAAGTGAATCATTTGAAAGTGGCAGCTACGCTGTAACGCCTTTTACTCAGGGACACCCTGCACACGCTGGAAGTATTACGAATATTCCTTCAAAAGTAGTGAGCGGTAGTTCCTCAATTTTAGGAGAGTCATCAAGTAGCCAAGAGTGGTGGGAATTTCTGTATACAAATTTAAATAAACAACAATTTGAACCCAATACGACATATCAGGTGAGTTTCAACTATAAGGTGAATATAGTTTCCGATCGAGATGGCTATTTCTACTTTTTAGCGAGGGCATCGGATGGTGACCATAGTAATGATCGCGGGAGTAATACATGGATAGGGAAGGAGGGTGAGGTAGGAAATAAGGTATTCACGTTTACGACAGGACCTTCTAATAATTATTATTTGATATGGGGAATCCACTATGGTGGTTCTTTGTCAATAGATGATGTAGAAATAAAAAAAGTAGAGGAGTCATTTGAAAGTGGAGATTATTTGGTTGCTCCATTTACTAGAGGAGCTCCAGCATATGCAGGTAGAATTACGAATGATCCATCAAAAGTGATCAGCGGGAAATATTCTATCCTTGGAGAATCAGAGAGCTCGGTAGAATGGCTAGAGTTTTTACATTCGGATAAGAGAAAGCTTCAGTTTGAACCTAATACGACATATCAGGTGAAGTTTAATTTTAAGATAAATCAAAACTCCGATCAGAATGGAAATTTCTACTTTTTAGCAAGGTCGTTAGATGGACAAGTTCCAATCTTTGATCGAGGAGGAACAACGTGGACAGGAGAAGTTGGAGAAATTGGTAAAAAAACAGTCTTATTCACGACCGGCGATTCCCCTAATTACTACTTAATCTGGGGAGTACATCGTGGTGGTTCTTTGTCCATTGATGATGTGAATATACAGAAAATGAGCTAGTAGGAGAAAAGGAAGTTTGATGGCCTTGTCCCATCTGCCTTGGCAAAAGTCGAGAGGCAACTAATATTGAGGAGGAAATAGAAGTGAAAAAGTATTTGCTTGTTGTATTATGTATTGTGCTAATAATAACGATGATTCCATTTGGGATAACAGATAAGCGTGTTAGTGCTGTTTCAAAAGCAGATGAAAATTTACCACCTACCAAGGTTGTAAATGTTGATTTGTACGAGACGGAGTCAAAAGAATTATTAGAAGAACAGATGCCAAAGCAAGACTTAGGAGAAAAAGGACCTCAAACACTCCCATTTGTGCCGGGACTTGTATCCAAAAATAAGAAAGAAACGGGTAAACAAATCAAATTTGAAGGGCCACGCGCATATGATAATGCGAAAATGGCTTTGATGAATACATATGTCCCTGATCCAAGTATTTTAAAAGCAATTTCTAATATGAACATTAAAACAGCCCAAGCACCTTTTTCAATTGATTCTCAACAGGAAAGTATATCTACGTTAAACGGAAACTTAAGCGTGGAGACAACAGACCTTACCTTGCCGGGGAGAAATGGTCTTTCCTTTACACTGGGGAGATATTACGACGCCTCGAACGCGAACTTATATGAAGCAGAGGTGTATCCTAATGTATCTTGCTTTTGTCAAGTGACCTTTAATGCTACTCAATATGACCAAAGACAATATAATGGACAAATAGTTGATGTTCCATCCAGTTTTATTTCCGGCAGGTTTGAATATAGTCCGATGTATGTAACTGATGGGACTATGAGTAATACATGGGATGCGCTAGGATGGTTGGTTTATGTACAATTAAATAGAGGTAAAACGACCTATACAGAATGGTCGTACCCAGATGCAAACGGTGTTCAGTACAGAAGAGTACAACAATTCCACCAACAGACCAATGAAATGTTTTCTTACGGTTCATCTGATAATATATTTTTAGGATGGAAAAATAAGGCGAAAGAAAAGACTTACGAAGAAAAGGTATTCCCAATTGGAAAAGGGTGGATGTGGAATATACCATTCATTAAGACGGTAGAAGGGAAAAGTTATCTCAATTTTCAAGGAAAAGGAACTTATGAAATTTCAGGAAATAATTTGAAAGGTTATCCGTTTCAGGATTTGAGCCTCGCTCATGACACGTCCGTTACTGTAAACGGAGTTCGCTCAAATACGGTATTAAAGTCTATTGAGGGGACATATCATTACTTTGGGTCTAACGGGCGATTAATTCAAATAGCTGATCGGTACGATAATACGATAAAATTTCATTATAGTGAAGATCCGACATATGGAACCGTACTAACCAGTATTATTGATGCAATAGGCAATTCTATTAATATTTCGTACGTTTCAAATAAAGTGATATTGACTCAAGGTGATAAGACAGTCACATACACAAAGGATGAACACATAACATATGACCCATTACCACCATTTCAACAACTAAAGACAGAACTCTTGTATATTGTAGAGGATTCGCTAGGAAGAGAAACAGCTTATCTCTATGACATGAAAGATGTTAATTTTAGTCTTATAGGTACCAATCCTACTAAAAAAAATATAGCGGCATTGCTATTGCACACCTTCCACCCAACAAACTCAAGGACACGATATGTGTATGAAGCTGCACCTGTTACGCGAAGTATAGGAGCTAATGCCGTACAGAATGCATATAGAATTGCTTCCCGCAGAGAAATTGTCAGCAATAAAGCGTACAATTTACGCTCTTTCACTTATACTAATCCACAAGGGCATAATACGGATTATGCTAGCAGTTACGGGACAAACATCTCAAATTTTTATGTCAATATGAATGATGGACGTACGACAAATGTATTTGATCATCGTAAGAAGGTAGCTAATGCAGACGAAGCACCACAATTTTATACGAATAAGGCAACTGTAACCGCAGGAGATGAGCAACGGATTACGACTTATCAATATGATGAAGCCAGAAAAATCTCATCACCGATTCAAACTAAAGTTCAATATAAAAAAGGGAATGCGACAACCTCAGAAGTTCAAACCTCAGTAACCTATAATAATTACGGTAATGTATTGACGGAAAGGAATGAGCTTGGTCTAACGACTACCTATACCTACGATTCGGTGACACATTTGCTAAGTAGTATATCCAGCCCGGTATATACGGGTCAAACCCGTTTTACTGAATACAAACGTAATGCTCATGGAAGTATTACTCAAATGACAATACGAAATAACAATGTTAATGGCACATTAATAGCTCAGAGTGAATATAAAAACTTCGATTCTCATGGCAATGTTAAGCAGACAATTATTAAAGATGATAACCGTAATATTACGTATGAAACAGAGTACGGAAGTATCTATTTAGGTGCATTCCCAACCAAACAAAAAATAGCAACAACAAATGCAAATAATCAAGTAGAGGCCATTGAGAACCGACTAGACTATTATCCGTCATCTGGATTGATTAAATCAGTCACTGATGGGAAGCTCAATACGACAAACTATCAATATGATAAAGGTAATCGTTTAATACGAGTCACACATCCTGATGGATCTTTTGCAACTGCGGAGTTTATAGATGGTTCTGCTAATCAAGCTGTATTCACTGATGAAACTGGTGTCAAGACTCGTAATATATGGGACCGTTTAGGCAATTTGATCGAAGAAGCTGTATTAGATGGAACTTATCGAGTACTACGCTCATACGAATATGATCATTATGGGCGCGTTCTATGGGAGAAAGACAATCTGGGTCGAGCAAAGCAAATTGAGTATGATGCATGGGACAGAATTAAAAAAATAACGAATCCAGATAATTCATTCGAACTAAAAGAGTATGATGAATTGAACCGCCGAATGATCTCGACTGATCCAGAAGGTAATAAGTGGCGGAACACAACGGATATACTTGGTCGAACGGTACTGACAGAAGAGTGGCGTGATGGTCAATACCGGCAGACGTCTTCTATGGTTTATGACTATGATGGTAATGTGTTGTCCCAAGAGAATGCAACGGACACTACACTGTATTCTTATGATGTATTAGGTCGAGTGATAAAGGTGAAGGATGCTCTAAATAAGGAATACGACTATGCGTATTCACTAGCAGGTATGTTGAAATCAATTAAATTCCCTGATGGAAACCAAGTACTAAAGCAATATGATGAGCTTGGGCGTTTAATTAGACAAACGAATGAACTGGGAATGAATGATACCTACTCCTATGATTTAAGTGGTAATATGATTAGTCATATTGATCGGAAAGGGCAAACGTTTTCCTACGCTTATAATAATCGCAATCGATTAATTCAAGCCAAAGCACCAGATGAAACAAAAACCTATTCGTATGATTTATCGGGAAGACGACAGTCTATGACGGATATAACGGGGTCAACGTTATACGAATATAAGGGATCTACAGGGGAGTTATTGAAAACAACCTATCCCGATCAAAAAAGCATTAACTACACGTATAATAGCTTAGGCCTCCGAGATTCGATGACAGATCCTTTCTCTTATGCTACAACCTATACGTATGATAATCGTAATCGCTTAACTGGTGTTGGGGCGTCAGCTACTGATCAAGAAGTATCCTATACGTACTATACCAATAACTTAATGAAGAATATAACGCTGAAGAACGGTAATAAGACGCTTATGAACTATAAAGGTTTGCGTCTACAAAACATGTCTCATCAGAAGAATGATGGATCATTGCTACACTCGTTCCAGTATGGGTATGATGGGAATGGAAATATCATCAATTCTTCAGGCAGCCAAGCGAATGTAGCCATCAATAAATCCTACACATACGATCCATTAAGCCGAATTGCGACATCGAGTGAATTTAATGAAAGCTATTTGTATGATAATCGTGACAATCGGGCTACACTCAGTACGGAACAGCCTATTAATAATGCAATGTTTTCAGATAAATCCTACACCTATGATTCTCAGAATAGACTTACAAAAGCAGTAGTAGATGGGAAAGAAGTTACCTATCGTTATAATGGCGATGGATTGCTTTACGAACGAACAGAAGCTGGCGTTACGACGAGATATTATTACGACGGACCAAACATCATCGCTGAAGGAACTGTGGATAGCAACGGAAATGCTACATTCAAAGCAAGATATGTACGTGGGCATCAGTTGGCTGCAAGGCAGGATGCAGCAGGTCAAGCTTATTATTTGCACAACGGTCATGGTGACGTCATTGAGATGCGCGATCATACAGGAAACGTGTCGTTGAATGAATATACCTATGATTTGTGGGGGAATACGCTAACAGCGAATGAGCAGATTGCAAACCCGTTCCGTTATTCAGGTGAGCTATGGGATTCCACATCTCAATTACAGTATCTCCGGGCTCGTTGGTATGACCCAAGCTTAGGGCGCTTTATTAATAAGGATACGTATGAGGGGGAACTAGGGAGTCCGCTTAGTTTGAATCTTTATACGTATGTAATTAACAATCCGTTAAGGTATTTTGACCCTTCTGGAAACCAACATATTGATATTGGATCTAACCTAGATGCGTATCGTTCAGATCAGATTAAAATGTTATATTTGAGATGGCAACTAGGGGACGATAGTTGGATGAATACAGTCTCTGATGATGTCGGTGAACAAGTTTGGAATATGGCAAAAAGTGATTGGACATTAGAAGATGCATTTAAATGGTTCTCAGCGGGGGTTTTGACGGGTGCAGTGTTAGCGAATCCTTCTGCTGGTTTCGCTGCTCTTGAGGTCGCAACAACTGGAACTTACACGTATGGAACCGTCGCGATAACGGGCGGTGTTACATTAGCAGTTGCTAAATTGACTAATTCAAAAACAGTTACAACAATCCCGGGATTAAATGCAATCGCTCAGAAATCATTAGATGTTAAGAGATCCGTTACTGGAATTATTCGTAGCGATGGTACAGTAGAAGCAGTTTTACAGGATGTTGGTTACAATGTTACACATAAAGGACTTGGACTGACAAAAAAAGATTTAGGATTTAATCTTTTCTATCATGATGGGAAGTGGCAGGTGACTGGTTCGGGTCGAGCTGCTGAAATGAAATGGGCGAAGCCTTCTGCAGCTGATGAGGAAAAAATAAAAAAACTGTTTGGTTTGAATTAAGGAGTGTAATAAATGAAGTTATTCAATAAAATACTAACCCATCACATACTTTATTGTCCCATATGTTTATGTGAATTGTATTACTATGCAGGAGCTACGGATGGTACGGAGACCTTTAAATGTGTTACTTGTTTAAAGTACTTCGATAGACAGAAGAAACAGCACAACATTGTTGAAACAGACAAACCCAATGAATGGAATGAATTATTTTTTAAGAATGATCCATCGCATGCGTTTTACCATGGTACACCGACAAGTATTAGATTTAAACCGAAGTGGCTATCTTGGATTGACAAGTTCACGAAAAAAAAGTAATTATTTAATCTAATCAATATTTCAGAGCAGTGGTAGGGACCCATAGTCTAAACACCTTAAATAAAAGGTATTGGGCTATGGGTATTTTTAATACTGAAGTAAGTAATGAAAGATTTGATGAGTAAGAATCTATTTAATGATGTAGAACGTGAGTATGAATTGTAGCTACTTCTTCACTATTGGTAGGAATTGCTGGAAAACTAGATTCGATAGTAAATTTGGACAATTTCTCAGAGCGCTTTGGGAGAGCGTAAAATATCTTCGTATTATGAGGTTAGCCAGCTTAATCTGGTTGACCTCATTTTCAATTACAATAGCTGTAGCCGGGGAGGACGATAAAATATCAGGGCAATAAGCCCGTTACACAAACTGTCCACCTGCTATTGTGCAAACCATGATTAAGCTGGTTGAGACCTAGATCTCGAATAACACGCGAAGCTATGGACGTGCAATGGTTAGTAGGACCGGCGATTTCATTTGTAGGAGGAGCTTATGAGACCTGTTATTGGCATCGATGTGTCTAAGGGAAAAAGCGAAGGATTCATCTTACTTGAAAGAAACAAACCTTACGGTAAACCCTTCTGCTTTCAGCATACTCATGAAGAAATGAATGTCTTGTTACTAACATTACAAGAGGTTGGAACGTTGGTCGGTCTGAGACCCGTTGTTGTTCTCGAATCCACTGGGCATTACCATCTAGGAATTGTAGCTGTATTGCAAAAGAAGGGCTATGAGGTCATTACACTCAATCCACTTATCCCGCAACGTGCACGTAAATCCAAACTTAGGAAAGTGAAAACCGATGCCGAGGATGCTAAGCATCTAGCAGAGCTCTTTTACAAAGAGGAGCTCCAAGCAGCTCCATCAAGACCCCTTGAACAAGACGAGCTACGATTCTTATGTAGGCAGCACGAAATGATTAGCCATACCTATGTTCAAGCCCAGCTTAACTTCCAATCGATATTGGATCAACTATTTCCGCTGTACTCCACCCTATTCGGTCAGCTCTTCTCTAAAACTGCACTTGAGGTATTGAGGAAATATCCTACACCGGAACACGTCCTCACCGCAAATCATGGGGAAATTGAGACGATCATTCGGACACACTGCAATCGGTCGATCTCCTGGGCATCGCTTAAAGCCGACGCGATCATTTGCGCTGCTAAGAACAGTCTCATCGTGGAATACAGCCCATCACAAGTTAGAGCACTGCTTCTTATGATTAGCTTGCTCATGGAGTATCAAAACCATCTTGCTGATCTTGAGCAAGCCATCAAAATCAAAGCGACAAGCATACAAGGTTTTGATTTGTTGCGCTCTATTCCTGGTATTGGAGATAAGCTTGCGTCATCCATTCTTGCAGAGATTGGGGACATCTCCTCGTTCCCTCATGCCAAAAAACTTGTTGCATTTGCAGGTATTGATCCTAGCGTATTCTCATCAGGTACGTTTACAGCCACTAAAAATCGTATAACAAAACGAGGGTCTTCCCGTCTAAGAAGAGCGCTCTATTTGGCTGTGCTTTGCGGTATTCGAGGAGCAGTGAGAAACGAACGTATTCGGAATTTTTATGACAAGAAGAGGCTTGAAGGAAAGCCTCACCGGGTTGCACTTATTGCTTGCACCAAAAAATTATTGCATATGATTTTCGCCATGCTTAAAAAATCGGTTTATTACCACTCTTCCTAATCCGTTAAAAAGGATAATTTTACACAAAACTCCAGTTTTCATTGGGGGTTACTTTCGTATTGTCTTTTTCTATATTTTAGAAAAAAAGTTTGTGCGAACGTATTGACATGATATTAGCTGGTTTGTGTAAATAGAAAATATCAAAAAGGTCTTCCCTATGAATCGTTTTACATCAGATTTGGTCCAAGCTCTAGTCACAAAACAGGATATCACAGAAGTTTTTCGCTCACACCTGGAATTAGCTATGAATCATTTGTTAGAAACGGAAATAACAGCGTTTCTAAATTATGAAAAATATGACCGTATTGGCGTGAATTCTGGAAATTCACGTAACGGTGGATACGTACGTAAACTACACACCGAATATGGGGGCCTAGAGCTCACTATTCAGCGAGATCGTAATGGGGAGTTCAGGTAGCAGACCGTTGCTCCGTACAAGCGTTCCAATGATACGCTAGAGTCCTTTGTTATTCACTTGTTTCAAAAAGGCGTCACGATGACGGAAATTGCTGACCTTATTGAGAAGATGTATGGTCATCACTACACGCCACAGACGGTCTCCAACATGACGAAAGTGATGGTGGAGCACGTAGATGCCTTCACTAAACGGCCGTTAGTAAAGCGTTATGTGTGCGTCTACATCGACGCTACCTACATTGCAGTAAGACGTGAAACCGTTTGCACATAAAGTACGTGTATCTGATCGTGCAACGATTTGTGAAGATTTTAAGTCGGTCTATCGAGCAGAGGATGAGCAAGCCGGTTTGGCAGCGCTACATTCCTTCTGTGATAAATGGAAATCTTCCTATCCTAAAGTAACAAAGTCTTTACGAGAAAACCCGCACATCCTCACGTTCTACAGCTTTCCTAAATCGATTTGGAGAAGTATCTATTCAACGAATGTAATTGAATCATTCAACAAACAAATTAAAAAATATACGAAGCGGATGGAACAGTTTCCACATGAAGAAGCACTGGAAAAGTTCTTAGTATGCCAGCTAGAAGGCTATAACCAGCGCTTCGCTACACGCTGTCATATCGGCTTTGATCAAGCACGTGCAGAACTACAAGAGTTGTTCACCACTAAGGACTAATTCTTTCTTCTATAAGAAAAGGTTATTTTCATTTACACATAATTCTCGACGCTCCCCGCTTTGGTATGACTCAAGGTTAGTGCGTTTTATTAATAAGGATACGTATGAGGGGGAACTAGGGAGTCCGCTTAGTTTGAATCTTTATACGTATGTAATTAACAATCTGTTAAGGTATTTTGACCCTTCTGGAAACCAACATATTGATATTGGATCTAACCTAGATGCGTATCGTTCAGATCAAATTAAAATGTTATATTTGAGATGGCAACTAGGGGACGATAGTTGGATGAAAACAGTCTCTGATGATGTCGGTGAACAAGTTTGGAATATGGCAAAAAGTGATTGGACATTAGAAGATGCATTTAAATGGTTCTCAGCGGGAGTTCTGACGGGTGCAGTGTTAGCCAATCCTTCTGCTGGCTTCGCTGCTCTTGAGGTCGCAACAACTGGGACTTACACGTATGGAACCGTTGCGATAACGGGCGGTGTTACATTAGCAGTTGCTAAATTGACTAATTCAAAAACAGTAACAACCATCCCTGGATTAAATGCAATCGCTCAAAAGTCATTAGATGTTAAGAGATCTATTACTGGAATTATTCGTAACGATGGTACAGTAGAAGCAGTTTTATAGGATGTTGGTTACAATGTTACACATAAAGGACTTGGACTGACAAAAAATGATTTAGGATTTAATCTTATGTATTATAATGGGGAATGGACGGTTACTGGTTCAGGATATGCAAGCTCGATGAAATGGGCAAAACCCTCTAAAGCCGATGAGAAAAAAACTTTTTGGTTTGGAATAAGGGAGTGTTTTGAATGAAGTTATTCAAGAGAATACTAACCCATCATATACTTTATTGTCCCATGTGTTTAAGCGAATTGAATTATTACGCAGGAGGTTCAAAAGGTACAGAGACGTTTAAATGTGTTAATTGTTTAAAGTACTTCGATAGACAGAAGAAACAACGTAACATTGTAGAGACAGATATACCTAATCAATGGAATGAATTATTTTTTAAAAATGATCCATGGCATGCATTTTATCACGGTACACCGACAAGTATTGCACTTAAACCAAAGTGGCTAACTTGGATTGACAAGTTTACGAAAAAAAAGTAATTATTTAATCTAATCAATATTTCAGAGCGGTGATAGGGACCCATAGTCTAAACACCTTAAATAAAAGGTATTAGGCTGTGGGTATATTTAATACTGAAGTAAGTAATGAAAGATTTGATGAGTAAGAATCTATTTAATGATGTAGAATGTGGGCCTCTATTGAAATACAGATACGAGGTCAGAAGAAGTAACGGATCAATGATTCGTTAGGATGAATTTTGTAGCTTATACGTATTCACTAGCAGGCATGTTGAAATCCATTCAATTCCCTGATGGCAACCAAGTGCTTAAACAATATGACGAGCTTGGGCGTTTAATTAGACAAACGAATGAACTGGGAATGAATGATACCTACTCCTATGATTTAAGTGGTAATATGATTAGTCATATTGATCGAAAAGGCCAGACTTTTTCGTATACGTATAATAATCGCAATTGATTAATTCAAGCCAAAGCACCAGATGAAACAAAAACCTATTCGTATGATTTATCGGGAAGACGACAGTCTATGACGGATATAACGGGGTCAACGTTATACGAATATAAGGGATCTACAGGGGAGTTATTGAAAACAACCTATCCCGATCAAAAAAGCATTAACTACACGTATAATAGCTTAGGCCTCCGAGATTCGATGACAGATCCTTTCTCTTATGCTACAACCTATACGTATGATAATCGTAATCGCTTAACTGGTGTTGGGGCGTCAGCTACTGATCAAGAAGTATCCTATACGTACTATACCAATAACTTAATGAAGAATATAACGCTGAAGAACGGTAATAAGACGCTTATGAACTATAAAGGTTTGCGTCTACAAAACATGTCTCATCAGAAGAATGATGGATCATTGCTACACTCGTTCCAGTATGGGTATGATGGGAATGGAAATATCATCAATTCTTCAGGCAGCCAAGCGAATGTAGCCATCAATAAATCCTACACATACGATCCATTAAGCCGAATTGCGACATCGAGTGAATTTAATGAAAGCTATTTGTATGATAATCGTGACAATCGGGCTACACTCAGTACGGAACAGCCTATTAATAATGCAATGTTTTCAGATAAATCCTACACCTATGATTCTCAGAATAGACTTACAAAAGCAGTAGTAGATGGGAAAGAAGTTACCTATCGTTATAATGGCGATGGATTGCTTTACGAACGAACAGAAGCTGGCGTTACGACGAGATATTATTACGACGGACCAAACATCATCGCTGAAGGAACTGTGGATAGCAACGGAAATGCTACATTCAAAGCAAGATATGTACGTGGGCATCAGTTGGCTGCAAGGCAGGATGCAGCAGGTCAAGCTTATTATTTGCACAACGGTCATGGTGATGTGATTGAATTACGGGGCAGTAGTGGGAATAACGCATTGAATACCTACACCTATGATCTCTGGGGAAAACCACTTACCGCTACAGGAACAATTGCCAATCCGTTTCTTTATTCAGGTGAGATGTGGGATTCAACATCGAAGTTACAATATTTGCGGGCCCGTTGGTATGACGGAACTGACCCCGAAATGTGAGACAAAGTAAAACACCTTTAAGTAGAAGATACGACTATTGTAAAATAATCGTACAACTTGGAGGTGTTTTTGCTTGGGAACAAGATTAAGTTACCCTGTAGAGGTAAAAATGAAAGCTATTGAAATGAGGTTAGTAGGTGTACCTGTAAAGGATGTGATGGATCAACTGCTCATTCGTAATAAGACCCAATTAAAGACTTGGATGAAATGGTACCGGAACGGTGAAGTCCATCGATTAGAACAACCAGTAGGGAAACAATACAGCTTTAATAAGGGGCCTGAATTTTCCACAGAATTAGCGAGACTAGAGGCTGAAAATCGTTTCTTAAAGCAGCAAATTGATCTATTAAAAAAGTACAAGGAATGGGAAAGGAAGTGGTTCGAGAAGGCGTAGCAGCATGTATGAAGCAATCTGAGGGAAGCATGGATGTCCAGATGATCTGTATGTTGTTCGGTATTTCAAGAGCAACCTATTATCGTTGGAAGAAGGAGCCTTGTAACAGCAAAGGAAAAGTAACGGAGCGAATTCGTGAGCTTTGCCACTACCATCGATTTCGTTGCGGTTATCGAAAGATCACTGCGCTCCTTCGTGAAGAAATGAGGATTAACCATAAAGCGGTACAGCGAATTATGCAGCAAGAAGGATGGCAATGTAAAGTTAAGGTTAAAAAACGGAAGAAGAACGGAGCGCCAGCACATGTGGCTGAAAACCTGTTGAAACGACAGTTTAAGTCTGATCGACCGTTGCAAAAGTTAGTTACAGATATAACGTACTTGCCATATGGGCCTAAAATGTTGTATCTTTCAAGCATTCTAGATCTGTTTAACGGAGAGATTGTTGCTTATACACTAGGCGACACGCAAGACACTGCCTTTGTTCTAGACACGTTGCATCAGTTGCCCGAGCTACCAGAGGAATGTGTCCTACACAGTGATCAGGGTTCTGTGTATACCTCTAGCGACTACCAGGAGGCTGTAAAAGGAAAAGGCATTACCATGAGCATGTCCCGTAAAGGTACGCCCGTCGATAATGCCCCCATTGAATCGTTTCACGCCTCACTAAAGTGCGAAACATTCTATCTCGACCGTTTAACGTGTACCACGACGGCAATCGTGATGCAGACAGTCAAAGATTACATAGACTATTATAACCGTATTCGTATTCAAACGAAACTAAATAACCAGTCACCGATTCAGTATCGACAACTGGTTGCTTAGTTAGGTGTTTTATCCCTGTCTCATAAACGGGGGTCAGTTCCGACCCAAGTTTAGGGCGTTTTATTAATAAGGATACGTATGAGGGGGATATAAAGAATCCGTTGACGCTGAATCTTTATACGTATGTGCATAATAATCCTTTGGTGTATGTCGATCCGAGTGGAAATAAAATTGAATTTTCGAGCAAGGCGAAGGAAAAACAGAAGGAAGAATATAAGGCAGCGATAGAATACTTAAAAAAATCACAAACTGCAAAAGCACTAATTGAACTACTGGAAGCATCAAAAGAAACGATCACAATCGAATTTATTAAAGATGATAATGATCGCTATAATTATAATACGAATATTTTATATTGGGATATCAATAGTGGGATTGTCTTGGGTGATGGAAAATCCATTCAGAGTGCAGCGCTCGGTTTGATACATGAGATGGGGCATGCATCTCAAGATTTAAGTGGGTCTTTATCGAAGCTTTCTTCGATTGACGCAATAGAGGCGGACAACTTGGAGAAAGTTGAAACTCCCATTGCAACGGAGCTTGGCGAATTTACACGCAAAGATTATTATGATGTGTCTGGAGTTTATACGATGCGTAATTCCACTGACTGGGGAACAAAGAACAATCGTCCGTGGTATTGGTATACATGGCCAGGTAATTGGGGCAAAAAATATGACTATACCGTTGGTTCAAAAGATTGATGATAAATTAAAATAAAAATATGTTTAGAGGGAAGAGGTGTATGAATCTGCGCAAATATTTACTTGTTGGACTTATTATATTGTTAATACTTTCAACCGTTATCATTATAAGTCTGCTACTATTCAATAAAGGCTCAGTAAAACCGTCAACTGAATTTTCTGAATTTATCAGAAGTGGGAATCTCAATGATCTTAGCTTAACAATTTATTATTTAAGCCCTACTATTCTTACTCGTCAGCCAGTGAGTGAAGCTGATTTAGCCGATGGAAAGTTCGAGTATAGGGTCACGATTTATGGCAGTCGTCTGGTAGAACATATTGATCTGCTTAATCAGATAGACAATACTGTCTTAATACCAGTAGAGCACGAATCTCGCATGAATGCTCGATTGTATTACGTGTTTGAAACTAAGAAAAATGGTAAGTTATTCAGTGTTTCCATGTGGGGCAAAGATAACAGTATATTTGTCAATGGGATTGAAGTTCAAGAGAGTGACATTTTTTACGATGTAGCAAAGTCATTTTTGCCTGATGATGCAGTCAAAGAATTGGAGACATACCTAAATCAATAATAGGGTGCGACTTTGAGCCGTCAAGGAATAACCACTCCTTGGCGGCTTCATTTTTTGCTACGCTGATACCCAATCAAAAGATATAAACATATGTCGTGGTTGGGAAATTATTTAGAACTTCTTACTGTAACAACGATATATAATTAGGATTTCTATAATCGTCTAAAAAAAAAGAAACGGTTAATGGGGAAAAGGTTACCTATCGTTATAATGGCGATGGATTGCTTTTCGAACGAACAGAAGCTGGTGTCAAGACGAGATATTATTACGATGGACCAAATGTAATTGCTGAAGGAATTGTGGATAGTAATGGAAAGGTCACTTTCAAAGCAAGATATGTACGTGGGCATCAGTTGGCTGCAAGGCAGGATGCAGCAGGTCAAGCTTATTATTTGCACAACGGTCATGGTGATGTGATTGAATTACGGGGCAGTAGTGGGAATAACGCATTGAATACCTACACCTATGATCTCTGGGGAAATACACTAACTGCTACTGAACAGGTTTCAAATATTTTCCGATACTCTGGCGAGCCTTGGGATTCGACAACTCAATTACAGTATCTGAGGGCGCGTTGGTATGACCCGAGTTTAGGGCGTTTTATTAATAAGGATACGTATGAGGGGGACTTGGGCAATCCTTTAAGTCAGAATCTCTATACGTATGTATATAATAATCCGTTAAAGTATGTTGACCCAAGTGGTAATGTTCCAGTAGAAACAATTTTGGATTTTTTAAGCGCTGGTCATAGTACATATAAAATGTATAAAGAACCAAGTTGGGAAAACGCAGGAAATTTAGCTTGGGATGTCGTATCCGTATTTGTACCATATGCGCCTGGTTCGTATGTAGGAAAAGCAACTAAAGCAGTGACTAAGCCA
Source organism: Paenibacillus sp. L3-i20 (assembly GCF_022180385.2). Taxonomy (GTDB): domain Bacteria; phylum Bacillota; class Bacilli; order Paenibacillales; family Paenibacillaceae; genus Pristimantibacillus. The sequence continues at coordinate 363,339 of NZ_BQME02000001.1, read as the reverse complement.
GCAGTTAAAACAACTGTTAAATATGCTCCTAAAAACAATGCAGACGAAATCAGAATGGAAAAACAGAATGCAAGAAGTCAAAAATTTAGTTGTAACTGCTTCACTGCGGGGACAAAGGTTCAAACAGACGAAGGGGAGAAACCTATCGAGGAAATCGAGGTAGGGGATAAAGTACTTTCCAAGAATGAAGAAACTGGAGAAGTGGAATATAAAGAGGTCGTAAAGCTTTTCCAAAAGCAAGCTGATGAAATTTATTATGTCCGTATCGGTGATGAAGTCATCGAAACAACTGGATTACATCCATTTTGGCTTGATGAAAAAGGGTGGACTCTCGTACAAGACCTAAAGGTTGGAGATTTGCTTGTTTCAAGTGATGGCACTAAACTAGCAATAGATAAGATTGAGAAAGCGCCAAGACAAGCTACAGTTTACAATTTTATGGTTGCGGACTATCATTCTTACTTTGTATCCAACCTTGGAATATGGGTTCATAACTGTACAATTCTTACGTCAGGTAAAAATTTCAAAAGTCACTTTCTTGATCATAAAAAATTACTAGAAAACGCACTTGGAACAAAGTATCAAAAATATAACGACGAAACCAGTTCAAGATTTTTAAGTGATCTTGGAAGTATGATTGATGATGGTAAAGTCAAATTTGTAGGGAATGCAACATTACAAAAAGGTGGAGAAGTATATAAGGTTTATCGAGGTAATGGATTGACAATGACTACAAAACAAAATGGTGAGTGGCATACTCTTTTGGAGTCAGGAAAAGGTATGGATTTGAAATTCTTGTTTGAATAGTAAAGAGACGAGGGATACCTATGCATTTAGAAGACATCAAAAGCGTAATTCAAAATAACTTTTTAAGTAATGTTTATGTAACGGGTATCTTGTTACCTTCAGAAAGAGATAATGAACTTGCAGAGTTTGTGCCTTATAGAAGTTATCTGTTTTTTGAGTTTGGTGATCAACTCGTAAAAGTTGAAGCAATTGAGCAATATTCAAAAATTTCAATTGCATTAACCCCAACCTTTAATGTAAGGGTAGAGGTAGAAGATGTGATTCCGACTAAATCAAATATTAGCGACATTATTTTTGATAATAGTTTGATTGACAACAAAGTTAGCAAAATTGAGATGTTCAATATGCAGGTAAACAGCAATGAAATTATCTGCGATACTTTAAGGTTATCCATAACGAACAACACTAATAAACAGGAACTATTTTTAGACCCTCAATTCTTTGGGATAAATATTGGAGGTTCTGGGGTAGAAGAGTTATGGAGGTATAATCTACCGGAAGGATACAAATCAATATCAACGATTATCGAACTATAAATAATTTTATGTAATTTCATTGACCTTGAGGGCGGCAATCCTCAAGGTCTTTTCTTTTACCCCCACCCAGTGCCGAATGAATCGAGAGGTACGTTCCGAAAGAACTTTACGCTCATCTATCCCGTACCAAAATTCCATCAAAATAGTGTACGCACAGCTAGATGCTTGAATTTTATAACCTATTTGTTGTACTGCTCTCCTTCTCAGTTATACTGAAATCCCTAGATATCTCCAAGTTTTATGCCGAAAACCTTATCTTCGTTTTCTTGCGGTTTTCTCAGATAAAATGCCTTCCGCAATTATTATCAGACATACATCGACTATGGATAGTAAGAAGAATTTTAAATAGTCCGCAACGATCTGGCAATATGCTCCGATGGTTATAGCAGAACGACAGTCTGGTGACGACCAGTTTACATAGAACAGGCGAGGTAACGCTTAGGCTAGCCGCTTTCCTGACTTCACAGCCGCCGCGCGGTGATACATCAATCGAAAAGGAAGGTACATCAAATGAAGACAAGAACAACCGATTTCTGGTTAATTAAAAGTACCAAAGCCGCCAACGTTTACATGGACGAGGTTGCCAAGGAGAGCAACTTTACCGAGAAACATAAGGGGTATACCATCGTGCCGCAAAAGCTTCATAGGTGCTACGGTCTTAACGAATATGAGAAGCTGATTTTGGTGGATATTATCGCCTACATGAGCGACAAGGACGAGTGTTATCCGACAATGGAGATGATAGCGAGAAATATCGGGTGCAGTTCCAAGACGGTAGAGCGTCATATTAAGAAACTAGAGGACAAAAAGCTAATTCTGGTCAGCCAAAGTAAGAACAACACGTATTCCTTGCCGAACTACCTGCACGTACATCCATATCTGCTCCTGTCAGAGAAGACACATGAGTTTATCGGCAGTGTGAGGAAGCAGGTAAACGAGAGGGAACTGACGCTGTGGATTCAAGTAGTTGTAAACAGTGACGGTTACACAGCGTATACCGCCCGTCTCCAAAGGCTTCATGAAAGACGCTTCTCCACGGATAAATTCGCTGAAACGGAAATATTGGACAGCTACGCTCAGTATCTAACAACGGCGTTTGCCAAGCGATTTCCGCTAGATGTCAACGGGTGAAAATCTAGAGTCTGTTATTTCAGCAGACTCCCTGTCCAGATAGCCGTCAGTCAGTCGGTTAAATGGCAAAAATTAAGGCTGTAGACTATGTGTCCGCGATTCCGACAGAAAGTCGGCAATGGTAGACAGAGAGTCTGGGATATAGACACATAGTCTGGTACGAACCGACTGAAAGTCTCACTAATAAGAATCATTAATAAGATTCAATTTAATAAGAACCAAAGTAAGAATCACTTGAGAAGAAACAGCAGACACGCCATGGGCGGTCTGCGATTTCGAAGGAGATTCTAGATTCTTGGATGAAGGGTAAAGACGGCGGATAACTCTTATGGATACTTTACTCAAGAATCAAAGATGGAGTTCCGCCGCCGCTCCCCTCGCCCATCGGGCGGCTCGCTCAATGTCTCTGAGACCGCACAGGAAGCCTTTACAGGCATTTAATACAATAGAAATATCGAATGTTGTGTTGTGGCTCTACGAGTCTTACAGATGTTATCGGGGTAGTGGGAAGAATCACTCAGAACGTCCAACTAGGTAATCAAGGCTAACGTCAAAATAATCTGCCAAGGTGTAGGCAACTTCTAGACTAGGTATTCGTGTCCCTCTTTCCCAATGACTGACGATAGTTCTGTCAACTCCCAAAAATGCGGCGATGTCCTGTTGTGAGACAGATTTCATGAGGCGTAAGATTTTGAATCGCTCTGCAAATATTTCTCGATTGAACATAAGAAAAAACTCCTTGACTAGTGACTTTAAGTCACCTTATAATCGAAGTGTGGAATGTGACTATAAGTCACGTTTAAGATCACTATTCCATTAATCGTAAGTAATGCCAGTTTAGCAGTTTTGTCATATCAAGAAAAGAGCACGTCAAAATTTATACAGAGTAACGATAATCCCAATTATCGTAACGGTGGGGGGAATTTACAGGTGAATGTCATCGGTTATGTCAGAGTATCGACACAAGGACAAGCCAAGGATGGGTACAGCTTAGCGTACCAACAAGACGAAATCCGTTCGTACTGTGAAGTACAGGGATGGAACTTAATACACATCTTTACCGACGAGGGAATCAGTGGGGCGAAGGTGGATGAGGATGCACTTGAGGTGGATAGAATTGGATTTCAGACCATGTTAACCGCTATTGCCGCCCAAGATGTAGATGCAGTAGTTGTTCTTAATACAAGCCGTTTATGGCGGTCTGATATCGTGAAGGTGTTGGTTCATCGGGAGTTTAAGAAGCAAGGCGTAAACGTGAAAAGTATTGAACAACCAACCTACTCCATTAACAAGAAAGACCCTTCTGATTTCCTAATCAATGGACTGATGGAATTACTGGACGCATACCAAAGGCTTGAAATCAGCATGAAGTTAAGTCGAGGACGTAACAAGAAAGCACAGCAGGGCGGCTACGCAGGTGGACGAGTGGCATTTGGCTACAAAGCTAGTAAGGGTCAAAAGGCAATTACCATCAAGCACAATGAAGCGGTAGCGGTTCAACATCTGTTTGAACTCAAAGAATCCCATTCCGACTGGTCGTTGTCACTGTTGGCGTATCAAATGAACAAAGACGGCTTTACAACACAGCAAGGTAAGCTATTTACAAAGGTTCAAGTCAAGCGAATACTTGACCGCAAATCGTTTTACCAAGGACTCTATCTATACGGCGATATTCAAGCTGATGGGCTTCATCAAGCCATTATATAGGCGGTGGGGCAGATGAGCGAACAAATGGACACATATAGTCGCTACGTAGAGGAAGAAGACACATTCCACAAGCAGTTAGCAACATTGGAACAATGCCAATGTGCCATATTCCACTATATCTTTCGGTATGGTGAGCAGTTTAATAAGTTAATGGTTGAAGAAGTGTTATTGAGCATCAATCAAGTAGAAATAGATGTTCGATTGGAATTACTACATCTACGACTAGCGAAAGCTTTTCTAGCCTATGAAATGAATCTAAACTAACGCTATCTTATAGCGTTTAAAGAGGAAGAATAGACACGCTTACCCTTCAATGTACACCTTTCTTGGTGAATACTAAACAGACGATGCGGCTATTCTTTTTCCCTAAACGCTATAAGTCGCAAAGGGGATACTCAACATGAAGCACCATAAGCAACAGTTTATCTATGTCGGCGTTGATTTACATAAGCGGACGCATACCGCCGTTGTTATTAATTGTTGGAATGAGAAGTTAGAAGTAATAGAATTTGAGAATAAGCCATCGGCTTTTTCAGCGGTAATCACTAAGGTAAAGAAGCATGTCAAGGAAGGTATGACGGTTGTATTTGGATTAGAAGATGTGGGCGGCTATGGAAGGTCGTTAGCTGTTTACCTTGTAGAGAATCATTTCCTAGTCAAAGAAGTTAATGCCGCTCTATCGAACTGGAAACGTAGAAGCTATGCCATGACAGAAAAGCATGATAGTTGGGATGCGGAGAATATTGCCAAGTTGCTATTGGATGAATTGGATAGATTGCCAACAGCCCAACCACAAGATGACTACTGGATATTGAAACAGTTAGTTATGCGACGGTATAGCTTACGGGACACACTTGTCATGCTCAAGAATCAATTACATACGCAGTTAAGTTACAACTATCCAAGCTACAGCAAGTTCTTTTCCGAAGTGGATGGGGCAACGGCTTTAGCAGTATGGCATGAATACCCTTCACCGTATTTACTGGAGGGCGTGACACTTGAAGACCTCACAACCTTTCTACGAGAAAATAGCAGAAATACATGTTCCACAAAGAAAGCTACGCTCATCCTTGAAAGTGTACAAGCAGATGGAGATACGAAGCGAAAAGGTCAGGAATACCGTGATTTCCTCGTTCGTAGTCTTGTGAACCAAGTTCGAGATGTACATCGTGAGATGAACGATGTAGAGGACAATATCCGTGATATTATGGAGAAGCTAGACTTTAAGCTGAATACATTTACAGGCATTGATACGGTAACAGCTTCCGCTATCGTAGCTGAGATTGGTGATATAAGCCGATTCAGTAGTGCAGATAAGTTAGCGAAATATGCAGGGCTTACACCAAGCCAGATGAGTAGCGGTGGCAGAGGTAAAGACCGTAACCAAAGGCAAGGAAATAGAGCCTTGAACAAGATTCTGTGGGGGTTAGCAGTCAGACAAGTTCAGACCGCTAGAACGTCTAAGAAGCCACTGAATCCTTTATTCTATGCTTACTATGAGAAGCGATTAAGTGAAGGTAAAAAGAAGAAACAAGCCATCATTTGCATTATGCGAAGACTAGTAAGCATCCTTTATAGTATGATGCGGAACAAGTCGGAGTATCGTGTTCCACCTATGCCAGAACTAGCGGCGATAGCTTCGTAAAGTTATCGTCGTTCCCTTTGTTGGTTTTAAGTTTATAACTAACGAAGGGGAGAAACCTATCGAAGAAATCGAGGTAGGGGATAAGGTTCTTGCGAAGTCTGAATACGATTCTAATGGCGAGTTGGCTTACAAAGAAGTTACGGCTTTATATCGTAACCAACGTGATGATATTATTAAATTGCATGTTGGGGAACAAGTCATCGAGACGACCGACAACCATCCGTTCTGGGTTGAAGGTAAAGGGTGGGTCTTCGCAGATGAACTGCTAGTAGGAGATAAACTTCAAAAAGCTGATGGAAGCAATTTGACGATTGATAAGGTTGAGTTCGTTAAGCTTGATGAGCCTGTTACAGTATACAACTTTACGGTTGCGGATTTCCATACTTATTATGTAACTGATTTAGGAATATGGGTTCATAATACAGAGTGTGGTTATAAAGACATTACAGTTGGAAAAAGCGTGAAAAATGTTTCAACTAATGTTAAAAGGGCGGATTTCGAGAGTAGTCTTATGGGAGATGGTTGGACTAAAACTGTTACTAAAGACGGTAGTGCTACCATCTATTCAAAAGACGGTGCTAAATATGTTGTACGTGATAAATCTAATCAGGGACAACCAACTGCCGATTTTTACGCCAAAGGAAGCGACAAACCAACAACCAAAATAAGATTGGGGGCTGATGAATGAGTCAGAACAAATTTATAAAGGATAAAAAGCAGTTTGAAGAGGCAACACATTGGGTAACAAAGACGTTCAACTATGAACAACGACTACCCAACCAAGTTTGTAAAGTTCCCTTTCAAAAAACTGTTGTGCTTGATTTCGATCATGCAATGAGTCGTAGTTTTTGGAACGAACTGGAGGAATTGATGTGCTTGTCCGGTGATTCATTTGTTATTATGGCTGTTTTAGACCCGAATCCTGTAGATTACTACTATAAAGAGTTCTCTCGGTATAATTGGTGCGTTCTACAGAAGGGAACTACGGCTGATGAATACTGGAGTATGCTTGAACAAGGACCTGAAGAGAGCCCTGCTGATGCTATTTTATTTAATTCTGAGGTCGTAGTAATGCTATCTTCATCCATGAAATGGGCAATATGGGGGGAACGGAGTTACGGTATTTGTGTTCTAGGCTTTAATGATGCCGATATTGGTGACTACAACAGTGAGTCGTGGTTTACAATGGATAAAGCAATCACCGATTTAGTGTCACTTAACTTTAGAAATTATACCGTCCCCGAAGAGATTATCTCGAAGTTGATGAAGTTCTACAGTAATATTTAATGTAAATCTTATGAGACCTTGGGGGCGGCATGGTCAAGCCCCAATTTAGTAGACATTGAAAAAAGCCCTAGGAAACAAGCTGGCAACGGTATTCAACCGGAGTCAGCTTGTTTAGTTTCTTCTGAATTCGTTCTTCATTATAAAAATGAATGTAATCTTCAATACGCCTTTGAACTTCGGCTATATCTCGTATATCATAAGGATAGAGTGCTTCTACTTTCAGATGAGAGAAGAAGCTCTCCATTGAGGCGTTGTCATAACAATTTCCTCGGCGTGACATGCTGATTTGGGCGCTAACCTGTGGCAGCATGTTGTGGTAGGCATGAGACGTGTACTGGCTCCCTTGATCGCTGTGAACGATCAATTCAGGTAGTTTCCCAGTCGCGTCTTTATGTTTGTTAAATGCCTTTTCAAACGTATGTAATACTAATGGATTGTCATTGTTGAAACTCATATGATATGCAATAATTTCTGCGTTAAATAAATCCTTAATTGCATAGATATATCTTTTGGTCCAACACGCGGTATTGCGTAATGTCAGTCACCCATTTCTGGTTTGGCTTTTCAGCTTTGAAATCACGGTTTAATAGATTCTCCGCAATCCGTCCATCGGAAACGGCGACTTGGTAAGAAGTAGGATGGAATCTCTTACGTCTAATAATGGCTCTTAGTCCCATCTCTTTCATGAGTCGATATACTCTCTTATGGTTAACACGTTCACCATAACGACGCTCTAGTTCCATTTGAATCCTACGATACCCGTATGTGCCCTCACGTAGATCATAGATAGCTTGTATACGTTCTTGGGTTGTTCGATCACGATCCATTAAAGAGGTGTGCAAATACCGGTAATAGCCACTTCTTGATACTTGCATAACCTCACATATTCTTTGTACGGTATAATCAGGCGCCATCTGTTCTACAACCTTGAACCTGCTTCTTTTTGTACCTCCTGTATCCAGATTTTCAAGCACTTTTTTAGCATCTCATTCTCCCGAGTAAGCTTCTGAAGATGCCTATCTTCGTCCGTATACGCTTCACGTCTTCCTCTATTATCCATAAGACCGTACTCGCCAAACTGCTTATACTTACGCATCCAGATCTTAACCCGAGCAGGATCTTCTATTCCAAAGCTCTTTTGCAATTTGGCATTTCGTCATTCCTTCTAGCTTCATGCTGATCGCTTTCATCTTCAGTTCTTGACTGTACGTTTTTAACTTCTGTCCTTTTATCGCCATGCCAAACACCCCCTAAAATAGTTTAGATTAACCCGGGGGCTTTTTCTAATGTCTATTTTAAGGGGCGCGGTTCAGGTAGGAACTGACCCCCGTTTATGAGACAGGGATAAAACACCTAACTAAGCAACCAGTTGTCGATACTGAATCGGTGACTGGTTATTTAGTTTCGTTTGAATACGAATACGGTTATAATAGTCTATGTAATCTTTGACTGTCTGCATCACGATTGCCGTCGTGGTACACGTTAAACGGTCGAGATAGAATGTTTCGCACTTTAGTGAGGCGTGAAACGATTCAATGGGGGCATTATCGACGGGCGTACCTTTACGGGACATGCTCATGGTAATGCCTTTTCCTTTTACAGCCTCCTGGTAGTCGCTAGAGGTATACACAGAACCCTGATCACTGTGTAGGACACATTCCTCTGGTAGCTCGGGCAACTGATGCAACGTGTCTAGAACAAAGGCAGTGTCTTGCGTGTCGCCTAGTGTATAAGCAACAATCTCTCCGTTAAACAGATCTAGAATGCTTGAAAGATACAACATTTTAGGCCCATATGGCAAGTACGTTATATCTGTAACTAACTTTTGCAACGGTCGATCAGACTTAAACTGTCGTTTCAACAGGTTTTCAGCCACATGTGCTGGCGCTCCGTTCTTCTTCCGTTTTTTAACCTTAACTTTACATTGCCATCCTTCTTGCTGCATAATTCGCTGTACCGCTTTATGGTTAATCCTCATTTCTTCACGAAGGAGCGCAGTGATCTTTCGATAACCGCAACGAAATCGATGGTAGTGGCAAAGCTCACGAATTCGCTCCGTTACTTTTCCTTTGCTGTTACAAGGTTCCTTCTTCCAACGATAATAGGTTGCTCTTGAAATACCGAACAACATACAGATCATCTGGACATCCATGCTTCCCTCAGATTGCTTCATACATGCTGCTACGCCTTCTCGAACCACTTCCTTTCCCATTCCTTGTACTTTTTTAATAGATCAATTTGCTGCTTTAAGAAACGATTTTCAGCCTCTAGTCTCGCTAATTCTGTGGAAAATTCAGGCCCCTTATTAAAGCTGTATTGTTTCCCTACTGGTTGTTCTAATCGATGGACTTCACCGTTCCGGTACCATTTCATCCAAGTCTTTAATTGGGTCTTATTACGAATGAGCAGTTGATCCATCACATCCTTTACAGGTACACCTACTAACCTCATTTCAATAGCTTTCATTTTTACCTCTACAGGGTAACTTAATCTTGTTCCCAAGCAAAAACACCTCCAAGTTGTACGATTATTTTACAATAGTCGTATCTTCTACTTAAAGGTGTTTTACTTTGTCTCACATTTCGGGGTCAGTTCCGTAATCCTCAAGGTGTTTTTTGTTTATCTGCACTCATTGCCGAATGAATCGAGTGGCACGTTCCGAAAGAACTTAACCCTAATTAGTCCCATACTTAAGCGGTTTCTAACCGCAGGGACTACGGGGTTAGCCTAAAGAACTAGTGTTCAATAGAACTCTTAGGAATCCTCCACTTCTAAACAAAGAAAAAGGGGGGAGTTCAAGTGTGGCACGTTAATACCTGCAAGAAAATAGAGGAGATCAGCTCATCATTCGAACTAATCATCCTCTATTAACAATAGGTTATCTCGTCGCTGCAATTGATTTGGTTTGATAGATTTTGGAGGCAAGCACGAAGCAAAAGACTCCCCATAACGCCATAATTCCCATCCCTGTCCAGAAGGTGCTCGACAACACGCCGTTTGCATAGATGAGCCCGTCACGCATTCCTTCAACGAAGTAGGTGAGCGGCAATATTTTAGGTACTACTTGCAGCCATTCAGGCAATGATTCAACTGGGAAGAAGATGCCGCTAAGGAACATCATCAGCATACTGGCGATATTAGCTAAGCCCATATAAGATTCAATTGTTTTGCTGAACGAAGAGAATAGATAGCCCATCGCATTGAATACTAACGTTCCAGCGAAAAAGGCGATTACGAGGCTAAGCACATTTAGATTGAGGTTAGCTCCGAAAAATAACACGCCAACGAGTGCTAAAATGATTACTTGGACGATGCCTAATAAGAAACGTACGAGCATACTGGCTAGTCCGAATAATCCCATTCTAGCGGGTGTCATGCGAAAGCGCTTTAATAGCCCATTTTTACGCATATCTACAATATTCACCATGCCGAATAGACCACCTTGAGCGACAGATAATCCAATCATGCCGGTGAACAAAAAATCTTGATATTCTGTATCTTCAGATGCGGAAGTTACAGATTCCATACTAATGGTATAAGTAGGGTTTGCACCTACAACGGCTAGGTTGGCTTGCTGAATGAAAGTATCGAGTATGCTGGAAACAGCTTGTGTGGTGGCTCCTTGCTCATGTTCACGATTGACGATAAGTTGTACCTCAGAAGCACCTTCCTTCTCTGGAAGAACGATTAAAGCGCTAATATCGTTCTTCTCAACCAGCCGTTTACCTTCTTCCAACGTTACTATCTGATCATCATTGAGGTCAAATACAGGTATTTGTCCCAGCCCATCAAACAGTAGCTTTGAAGAGGCATTCGGAACTGCATCGACAAAGGCTACTTTAGCCTTGAAGTTGTCACTGGAGCCTCCTCCTCCGAAAATAATCATAAATAAAACCATCAATATGACAGGAAAAAAAACGTTCCAAAACCAAACTTGTTTCTCCCGAAACATCATTTTTATTTGCGCATTGAACATACTTGTGAATTGTTTTATTGCCATCGTTTAATCCCTCCATTCCTTGCCCGTGAAGGCAATGAACACATCTTCCAAGCTCATCTCGCGAATTGAAATTTGCTCAAGTCGATAGCCGCATTCTTTTGCGTAACCAAATAGTTCGAATAACGTTTCTTCGGGTTGAGTAGACCATAGCTTAAGTGAAGCGCCCTCAAGCTGTGTTCTCACGACAGATTGTTGCAGCATTGCGACTTTCTCTGATTCTGCTGCTGCAGCTTCTCCATCGAGAAATGACAAGCGGATCTCACGTTCTTTCGTTAGACGATCTATTAGTGCTGCAGGTGTATCGAGTGTTACGATTTTTCCTTGGTCTACAATACATACACGGTCGCTAAGCTTCTCGGCCTCTTCCATGTAATGTGTTGTAAGAATAGTTGTTTTACCTAATTCCTTTAGCTTCAGAATGATGTCCCAAATGTTGCGGCGGGCTTGCGGGTCCAATCCAGTTGTTGGCTCATCCAGGAAAATAATATCGGGGTCGTTGATCATAGCGAGTCCAATAGCAAGTCGTTGCTTCTGCCCGCCAGAAAGTTTCTTGACGTATTTGTTCTGCTGATCGGTCAAACTGATCATTTCCATAACTTCAAGCGCAGGACGGGATTTAGGGTAAAAGGTAGCAAACAACTCCAAATTTTCTTTTACAGTTAGCAGGTCAAACAGAGCACTTGATTGTGGTTGGACACCAATCTCGCGTTTAATCTGTTCACTGTTCTTCATCCAGTTTAAGGAACCAAATCGAATATCGCCTGAATCAGGAGGTAACAGCCCTTCAATCATCTCTAATGTTGTTGTTTTGCCAGCACCGTTAGGACCGATTATTGTAAATATTTCTCCGGGTTCAACCGAGAAGCTAATGTCCTCCACAGCTAGAACAGAACTAAATGACTTGCGTAATTGGCTTACTTCCAATACGGGCATCATGTAAACCTCACCTTCGAAAGTGTATTCATGACCTTTTCTTATTCATTGTAAAATTGTTCAATAGGGGATTACAGAGTCTCTAGACCGCTCTTCAATCAGTCTTAGGTAGGAGAAGCAAATTAATCATACATCTATGTGACGAAGGAATGTTTAATGAACTGGTTTCTGCCTTCTAGGAACGGTGGTATTATGAGTAGTATTCACTAAGTAATCTTTGCAGAATGTAGGTAGGTAAGTGAAGGGAGATATTTAGTTGTATGTGGCTCACCTATTCTTTATTAGCAGCATTGGGGTTCGGTGTGAGAGGAATTCTTTATCATTGGACGAGTCAAAAGCCAATTAATCGTAATGCGCTGCTTTGTGGAACATTTGCGATGGGAGCAGTCGTCAATTTAATAATTGCAATTATATTATCTTCACCATGGTCGATGTCTTGTTTAATCGGTATTCAGATGGGAGTGTTCTCTTTCGGCGCTAATGCGAGTATGTTCAAAGGATTTGCGGTCGGCAAAGCATCACTCGTTGCTATTCTGACAGCACTTCCGTCAGTTGTTGTTGTCATTGTTGCTTATTTTCTATGGAATGAGCAGTTGCGCAGCGTACAGCTTATTGCCTTTCTCATCATTATTGGCGGGGTTCTGCTAGTGCGTTATTCCAATGATATTTCGCTTCGTAATTTACAAGGTGCTCAGTGGGGTCTGCTTGCGATGTTACTATTTGCGGGAAATGACCTATCTGGTAAGTGGTCTACAATTATGGAAGCTGAGCTATATCCTACAATGGTTATGATGTTTGCAGCAGGTGCAACATGCTTTGGTCTTTGGTGGCTGAATGATAGGCGGCTCGTTAGAAGCAAGACCGTTGAGGCTGGAGCATCCTCTGAATTGCTGCAATTATCGTCGATTGGTGTAGCGACGGAAAAGGCAGCTTGGAGCGAAAAACAAACCTTTTTTATAGGGATGGCAATCGGTTCAACGAATACGGTTGGTATGATGCTTATAGTAACTGCATTTGATGTTGGCAAAGCAGGGCTTGTGTCTGCAGTCGTTGCACTGAATGTATTGATTGTCTTGCTGTATACGAGATTTGTTGTTAAGGAAAAGTTTACACGAACCGAAGTTGCTGGCATTATGTTATCCTTTTCAGGCATTTTGCTTATGAGGCTGTTTGGGGCGTAGGACGGACTGTAGTAGCTACATAAATAAAACATTTATATGGATTTCAATGTTTAATTATTTCGTATTGGCCATGACAGTTTCACGTCAAGCAGGTGTATCTCAACAAATATTGAAAGTAGTAGACCGTCGCTTTAAATCATTCTTCAACTTAATAAAAAAGGCAAAGCATAGTGAATATCGCTTTCAAGATATAAAAAAGCCAAAGTATTTGAAAAAAAACAGCTATTATATTTATTTTTTCAACAAATGCACTCAATATCAAAAACGGATTCTTTCGTTTAGCTATATCAAATGATTACAAGAAAGCTAATTCAACCTTCGGTGTTTGTCAAAGTAGTTGTCGCGACCCTAAACTTCTTCTTCTAAACGCCTGTTGCCAGTGTTACCTGACCAACATGTTGGATGTGAAGCTTTTGCTGCTTCATAGACGTGTTTTCGTTTATCAAAAGTCTGTTTCTCCTGTCCTTGATACCTTTGGTTAGGAGTTAGGAAGTTATGTTTGTAGACTAATCGTTGGAACTGACCATTTGGTTAGTAGAATGATATGCAGTTGCTAAACTAAGATGTTTGTATAGAATATACTTTACGTTGTTAATGAACAGAGTTAGAATGAAGTGCAGCGTACTTAAGCGCAAGTACTAATAGAAAGTAGCAGATGCAGCTATGAGCATTTTCTTCCACATTTTAGTTACGAACGTGTTGCCTATGGGTATAATGGTAGCGCTCGGCATTGTTTTGCAGAAGTCATTTTCGCTAGATATTAAGACGTTGTCAAAGCTGAATTTTTATTTATTTTCCCCGGCAATTATGTTTGATTTAATTTACAATACAGCAATTTCGGGCGGTGTTATTGCTCAAGTTCTTTTGTTTTTTGTACTATTTATGGCAGGGCAATACATATTAGTTGAAGCTGTTATACGGACAAGGGGCTACAGTCCAAGTATGAAAAGCGCTATGCGCAACAGTGTGTTGTTTTACAACAGTGCGAATTATGGAATACCGCTTAATCAGCTTGCGTTCGCGGGCAATAAGGAGACACTTGCTATTCAAGTGCTTATTATGATGACGCAAGCATTTGTGCCGAACACCTATGGTGTCTATAGTGTAAATGCACATAAGACGGATATGCGCCAAGTTTGGAAAACGATCTTTTCCATGCCGATTATTTATGTCATTCCACTGGCCTTTCTACTGAGAGGTTTTAATGTACCAATCCCTCAGCCCATAGAGACGCCGATAGGCTATCTCTCAAGTGCATTTATAGGGACGGCACTTATTACATTAGGTGTGCAACTTGGCAGTATGGAATGGCGAATTAAACGTTCCTTGCTAGTTGATGTAAGCCTCTCTGGCATATTGCGTCTAGTGGCAGGTCCAGTTCTTGCAGCGTTGATCGTTTGGCTGATGGGACTGGATAAGATGACAGCAGCGGCGTTAATCGTTTCGTCGGCTGTGCCTACTTCGCTGAGCAGTGTACTTCTTGCCGTGGAATTCGACAACGAAAAGGAATTTGCATCACAAGCTGTTTTTGTATCTACTCTACTAAGTATTTTTACAGTGACAGCGGTTATCTTTTTCTTGCAAATTGAAGTGTAAGTATATCACTATAGCTAGTGGTTGTCCCAAAAGTAGGTTCGTTACTTGAGGATACAGCTCGCCTTATGAAAAATAGGCAAAAACCAGAAGTGGCAGTGTTAAGGGAGGTTATCCCTGCACTGCCCTTTCTGATTTTTGGTCTATTGTCATAGCTAACGAGGGTTGACCGCACCGCGCGAGAAGCCCCCTGCCCCCTGCAACAGCAAAAAGACGCTGCTCCAAAGTAGATTACTCTACTTATGGATCAGCGCCTTTTTCGTGTACCCGTTGAATATCAATGTTGTTACATAACGATATATCGTTTAAAATATATTTAGCGTAATACGATATATCGCAAGAAGGGCGGATGAACTAATATGAGTAATGATTCAATGAAAAAGAGCAAGGAATGGAATAGCTGCGATCAATTGTTTCTTAATCATAGAGGGGAGCGTGAGTTAAGCTCCTCAGGAAGAAGATATTTTACAAGAGGTGGAGTGAAGTTTGCACTTCTTGAACTGTTGCAAGGAGAGCCGATGCACGGATATCAGATGATGAAACATCTGGAGGAACAATCTGGAGGTACTTACAAGCCATCGGCGGGCTCTATTTATCCAACGCTACAAATGCTTAGAGATCAAGGGTATGTTTCTTCATCTAAGCAAGATGGGAAAAAGATATTCGAGATTACTGAAGAAGGTTGCTCATACTTGCAAGAAGAGCGAACAAATTTTCAGGAAGCCGAAGAGAAGAAAAAAAGTGTAGAAAATCGTGGAAATGCATATGAAGAGCCAACACCTTTTGAGCAAGAGAGTATGGAGGAAGAAAGAGATTGTGACGTTCGCCGCCGCAATCGCAGACTGACTCCAGCTGGTAAGGAGTTGCTCCACCTTATGAAGGCTGCTGAAAGGGTCGCGATGGAGGATGATGCTAAGGCTGTAAAACTCAAAGAAGCTTTAAATAAATTAAGAGACTCGCTAAGAGAAATTACGGGAGGGATGTAGCAAGATGGGCGAAAGAGGCTATCAAGAAAGAGTTCATCAGAGCCCAAATGCTGCAAGAGGACTGGGGACACGGAAGTTCGGCAGCGGCGAGAAGGTGAAGCCGGCAAGCATCCTTGATATGTTCCGCCGCATTATGGAGCATGCCAAGACGGAATGGAAGTCGCTTGTAATTGCACTCTGCTGCATGATATTCATTTCGTTGTTAGAATTCGTTATTCCACAGTTAACTAAATACACGATAGATACGGTCATTGAAAATAAGCTCTTCAACAAGCTATTTATTATTGGAGCATGTGTGCTGGGTGCGGCAATTGCCCTTGGCGTGTTGCGTTATTTAAGTACTTCCGTAATGGCAGCAATTGGTCAAAAGGTGCTTTTTAAACTTCGTAATGATCTTTATCGCCACTTGCAGCGGATGGATGTAGCTTATTATGATCGCACTAGAACAGGCGATTTAATGTCTAGAGTAACGAGCGACGTCAGCGTACTTCAACAGCTCATATCCTCAAGTATGATGCAGCTTTTCACAGACTTTTTTACGTTTACTGC
This sequence comes from Paenibacillus sp. L3-i20, assembly GCF_022180385.2. Classification (GTDB taxonomy): domain Bacteria; phylum Bacillota; class Bacilli; order Paenibacillales; family Paenibacillaceae; genus Pristimantibacillus. The sequence goes on along the minus strand of NZ_BQME02000001.1, from coordinate 346,984 downwards.
CATAGCTATATATATGTTGTGGATTGATTGGAGACTGACATTGCTGCTGCTCGCTACGTTCCCATTCATGATATTGACGACAAAAATATTTGGCAAGCGAATACGCTCTTCCTTTCGGAAGGTACAGGAGTCGCTCGCAGATGTAAGTGATCATCTGCAAAACACGTTAACAGGTATTAGGCTTATTAAGTCATTTACGGCAGAAGAATATGAATCGGAGCGGTTTTCTGAGCGAACTAGTCGCAATATGGAAGCGAATGTGCAGGTAGTACGACTGCGTGCTGCATATGAGCCGATTATTGATTTTATTAATTTCGTTGGTCTTGCTATCGTACTTGTATTTGGAGCATGGTTAGCTATGAAAGATCTTATGACGGTAGGTACAGTAGTAGCTTTTATTGCCTATTTGCGACTGTTGCAAAATCCTGTCCGGCACTTTAGTCGTATTCTTAACACAATTCAGCAAGCGGCTGCTGCATACGAGCGTATCGTAGAAGTGATGAATACAAAGGCAGAGGTTGTAGACAGTGAAGATGCTGTAGTCCTTCCGCAAGTAAAGGGACATATTCAATTTCGTGATGTGTCATTTGCGTATGCTGGCCTAGAAGAGGGAGAAGTTTTAAGAAACTTCGAATTGGAGTTGAAATCCGGAGAAATGACAGCTCTCGTCGGTTCATCTGGTTCGGGTAAATCAACAATTGCCCATCTGATTACTAGATTTTATGATGTACAGGCAGGTAGTATTTCCATAGACGGTTACGATTTGAGGGATGTTACGATGGAATCCTTAAGAGAGCAGATTGGAATCGTTTCACAGGATATTGTATTGTTTAATGGATCGATTGAGGAGAACATTAGGTACGGTAACCACCATGCCACGGAAATGGATGTGCTTGAAGCTGCAAAAGCGGCAAATGCATCAGAGTTTATTGGGAATTTCAAACATGGTTACAAAACTCAAATTGGTGAACGAGGGGTTAAGCTTTCAGGTGGGCAGAAGCAGCGTCTTTCCATTGCTAGAGCGATTTTAAAAAATCCGAAAATTATTATTTTGGATGAAGCAACGGCATCTCTGGACACGGAATCAGAGCAGCTCATTCAAAGTGCTCTAAATACTTTGCTAAAGGGGAGAACGTGCCTCGTCATAGCTCATCGGTTGTCTACTATTCAACAAGCAGATCACATTTATGTTTTGGAGAACGGTAGTATAGTCGAACATGGTACCCATACGTTGTTGCTAGAGCATAAGGGAAGGTATAAGCAGTTATACGATTTACAATTTCCAGCGGAAAAATCGAATGTTGAATAAAAAGTAGTTAAGTTTTTTGTGAAACTTCATGAATATGATAGTTATTAACCCTTCTTATAAAAAAGAGGGGTCTTTTTGATGAAATTATGCTATAAATTGTCCCGGAGCCACTCTTGTGAAAATGGTAAGACCACGTTAACATTGTAAAAGATACCATTAATTAAACAATAATAGGTTAATTAGGAGAGAAGGAGGAGATTGTTTTGCAGCCAGCGTCATCCGATATCATTGTCGCATCAGATTTGAAAAGAACCTTTGGCAAGGGGGCGGGCGCTGTTCACGTATTGAAAGGCGTCGATCTATCGATTCAACCAGGGTCGCTAATTGCATTTAAGGGCAGATCAGGTTCAGGAAAGACGACACTTATTAATTTGCTCAGCGCGCTAGACCGTCCAAATGAAGGACGAATTATATTTGAGGGACGAGATTTGTCCTCCATGTCGAGCAAAGATCGCGATGATATACGCCGAACAAGGATGGGATTAATTTTTCAATCCTTCGCCCTCCTTCCTTTAATGTCCGCTTATGAAAATGTCGAGTTTGTCCTACGTGTTTCTGGTTTTCCTTCAAAAGAACGAAAAGATGCAGCAATTTGGGCACTGGATCAAGTAGGGTTAAAACAGAGGATGAATCATCGTCCATTCGAAATGTCAGGCGGGGAGCAGCAACGTACAGCCATTGCAAGAGCGATTGCTCACAAACCTAGCTTGCTGCTAGCTGACGAACCTACCGCAGAATTAGATACCAAAACTGGGTTTCAAATTATGAAAACATTTCGCAACTTAGTAGAATCATCGGGAATGACCATTATCATGACAACACACGACCCAGCTATTATGGAAATTGTAGATCATGTGTACGAATTGGAGGATGGACAAATTGTTATTCCGACCTAAATACAGATTTTACATGATTATGAGCTTCATTTTGATAATGACGTTAACAGGATGCTCCTTACTTCCGGTAGAGGAAGAGCCATTGAAGCCGCCGCTTGTAAAACCACCGCAAGAAGTATATCGAACTGCTGTAGTTGAAAAAGGACCGATAGCCCGTGAAATTGTTGCGAACGGAGCACTGGAATCCTATCATTTTGAACCTTTGGAATTTGTTGCTGGTGGTGGAGAACTTAAAGAAGTATTGGTTAGGGCTGGAAGTAAAGTGAAGAAGGGTGATGTGCTCCTTCAGTTAGAGACAGGAAATATGGATATTGAATTGAAACAACTGGAATTAAATATGGCTAAGGCCGTTCAAGCTATTAAAGTAGCGAAGCTTGCTGAAGATAGTGAAGCGCTTAAAATTGCATCGCTTCAACATGATGTCGACCAAATGAAATACAAAAAATTATCAAAAACATTAAATTCGAAGCAGCTTATTGCTGGAATGGATGGTGTAATTACATTTGTTACATCAATGGAACCAGGCGAAGAAATAGAAGCATACGAAACATTAATTATTATTTCTGATCCTTCGAAGCTGCGGTATTCTTTCCAAGTAAATGGTATAGAAGATATTCTAAGTGTCAAAGTAGGATTTAAGGCTAGAGTTAAGTTTGGTTTAAATGAATTAGAAGGGACAGTTACACAGACGCCATCCTCGGCACCAGATACGAAAGATGAACAGTTACGTACGCGAAATTCAAATTACATGTTTATTGAATTTGATAAACTTCCGGATGATGTAGTTATTGGACAACGAGGAGATGTGAGTATCCAGCTAGAAGCGCGGGAAGATGTATTAATTATTCCACGCAGTGGTTTACGCAGCTATTTAGACAGAAAATTTGTTCGTGTTCTGGAAGAAGAAAACAAGATCAGGGAAGTAGATGTTGAGATAGGAATCGATGGTCAAACAGTCATTGAAATTAGAAAAGGCCTTGAAGAAGGACAAGCGATCATACTGCAATAATAATTACTGGAATTCTGGAAAATAGTAGCATTTGTGATGCCTTGGGACCTGGGAGGTTTGTTGCATGGCTTTATTTGTAATGATTTTGCGCAAGATGGTACAGAACAAATGGCTGGTCTTTAGCATGTTCATTGGCATCCTGATCTCGATCGCACTTGTAAGCAGTATGCCGATTTATTCGGAGGCCATTCTGTCACGTATGCTAAAAAAAGATTTAGAACAATTGCAAATGAATCGAAACGTATATCCAGGGGGCATTTATTCTAATGTTATTTTCTCAGGAGATACCCCTGAGGATTTGATTAAGAAGTTCAACAAAATCGATAACATGATTAAATCGGAAGCTGCTGCAGGTTTTGAAATTCCTGTACAAGAGCTAGTTACAGATATTTCTACTATACCATTTAATATGAAGTTAGTAGACGATCCGAATCCAGTAGTAAAAGATAACACTAAAAAAGTAACGATAAAATCAATTGACGGTTTAGAGAAGCACATTAAAATTAAGGATGGAAAAATGCCTGCAACTGGGCCCATTGATGGCGTGTATGAGGTTTTGGTAACCGAACGTGCGCTAAATTTTTTTGGAGCAGTATTGGATAGTGTATTTGTCATTGAAAATGAAAAAGTAAAAACTAAAGTAAAAATTAAACCAGTAGGGATTTTTGAAAAGGCGAAGGATGACGATCCGTTTTTTCGGTTTGGCAATTTAGGAGACCTAGATAAAAGTGCTATTCTTCCTTTCGAAACAGCGGAAAAGCATCTGATGAAAGAGCAAAAAGTACCTGTGGCAGGAGCAGGGTGGTATATCGTTCTTGATTATTCGAAGATGGAATTACGACATATTCCTTCCTATGAACAATCGTACGAGTCGATACGCAATTTTATATCAAATGATTTTACCGCTTATCGAATGGGAACAAAAGCAAATGCACATGAAACAATAGCGGTCTACACTTTAAAAGCAGAAAATTTATACACGCTAATGTGGGCTTTGAATATTCCAGTCTTGATTATGCTTGCCTTTTATATGTTTATGATTGCAAATTTGTTGGCTAATCGGCAGAAAACAGAAATTGCAGTTCTTCGAAGCAGAGGAGCTGCTAGATGGCAGATCATTGCCTCTAACCTTTTGGAGATTATACTTCTATGTGGTATTGCCCTTGCACTTGGGCCGTTACTAGGTGCAGTCTTCACAAAAGTATTAGGAGCCTCTAGTGGCTTTATGGAATTTGTGCAGCGTGTGGGTACACCCGTTCGAATTGTAGAGGCAGCTTATCAATATGGACTTTTTACAGCATTATGTTGTTTGTTAATATCTATTATTCCGATTATTGCAGCAACACGTGTATCCATCGTTGACCACAAGAAACAGATGGCAAGAATGGTGAAAACTCCGTTGTGGCACAAAATATTTTTAGATATCATAGCACTAGGTTTATCTATTTATGGGCTATTTACATTCCGGAAATGGTTAGCTGATCTGCAGAAACTCGATCTAGAAACAACCGATTTAGCGATCGATCCACTACAGTTCATTGTTCCTGCCCTATTTATTATGGGTTTGGGGTTACTACTTCTTCGGTTCTATCCATGGATTCTTAAAATTGTATATTGGATGGGAAAGAAGTGGTGGCCACCTTCCCTATATGCAACACTAATTCAAGTGGGTCGTTCCAGCAACCAATATCAATTTCTAATGATCTTCTTAATAATGACGATTGCTACAGGTGTGTTCAGTGCATCTGCTGCGAGAACGATTAATCAGAATACAGATGAAAAAATTCGTTACAGCAATGGAGCGGATATGACGTTAGGCATCAACTGGATTAGTGATGGTCCACCTCCGCCAACTATAGAATCTCGAGGAGGTGGAGGTGGGTCGTCCGGGTCATTTACAACGCCCAAAGAAATTAACTATAAGGAGCCTGCTTTTGATGGATTTTTGAAATTGCCGGGCGTTCAGCATGTTGCCAAAGTATTTACTAAACAAGATGCAACCTTTAACGTTAAAGAAGAAGCAGGAATTGCTACATTGATGGGTATTGATACAGATGATTTCGGCAATACAACATGGTTCCGGGATTCACTGCTTGACTATCCTTTAAATGATTATTTGAATCTACTCGCGACCGACTCCAGTGCTGTTCTCATCTCAAAGAAGTTAGCAGAAACCCAGAAGGTGAAAGCTGGTGACATTATTTATGTAGGGTGGACTGGGGTGGAGCGGCAACCCTTTAAAGTGTTTGGCATAATTGAATATTTTCCAACATTCAATCCTATTCAACGTGTAGTTATCAAAGAGGATAGACCAAAAGAAACTCCAATGTTAATTGTTGGTCATCTTCCGAGGATACAATCTATGCTTAAACTTGAGCCCTATGATGTCTGGCTGAAGCTTGATCCTAAAGTTACGACTGCAGAAGTCTATAAGGCTATTGAAGAAAAGGAGCTGCCAGTAACAAGTATTGTGAATACAAAAGAAGATTTAACTAGAGCTCAAAATGATCCATATCTACTAGCTCTAAATGGGATACTCACATTAGGGTTTGTTATATCTATTCTCGTTAGTTTTATTGGATTTTTATTATATTGGATATTGTCACTTAAAGGAAGATCTCTTCAAAATGGTATTTTGCGGGCAATTGGATTATCCTTGAAAAATCTAATAATGATGTTAGTTGTGGAGCAGTTATTAACCTCTGGCGTCGCCGTGTTGTTCGGCATCATTGTCGGCAATGTAGTAAGTATGTTGTATGTTCCCAACTTCCAAATTGCGTTTAATCCGAGCACCCTCGTTCCACCGTTCACGGTCAGAATTGAGTCGGGGGATATTATGCAGATTTATATGATGGTTGGCACTATGCTACTAGTTGGCCTTACCATATTAGCCTTCATGCTATCTCGTCTGCGTATCCATCAGGCGCTCAAACTTGGGGAGGATTAAAGCATGATCCATTGCGAAGGACTTGTGAAAATTTTTAAAACAGCTGATCTAGAAGTATTTGCCCTTCAAGGACTTGATTTGCAAATTGAAACTGGCGAACTTATGGCTATTATCGGAAACAGCGGTAGCGGTAAATCTACGTTGCTTAATATGCTAGGAGGGCTTGATCGGCCGACCGCAGGCAAATTGATTGTAGATGGTAAAGATATGCTGAAGTTTAAGGAACGGGATTTAGTTAACTATAAACGTAAATGCGTTGGATTTGTATGGCAAAATAACGCGCGTAACTTAATTCCCTATTTAACAGCTCAGGAAAATGTGGAGCTTCCGATCCTTCTGACAGGCAGTCGTAAACGTTGGAGGGCGAAGGATCTACTGGATGCTGTAGGGCTTAGTCATCGAGCCAAAAACAAGCTTTATCAACTTTCTGGCGGAGAGCAGCAACGGGTTGCTATCGCGATTGCACTAGCTAATCATCCGAAGCTGCTTCTAGCAGATGAACCTACAGGGTCGGTTGATTCCAAAATGTCTAATCAAATACTGGATTTATTCCGTGAGCTAAATCGAAATATGGGAATAACGATTGTAATTGTTACCCATGATCCTGAACTTGCGAAGAAGGTGGACAGGGTTGCTGCTATCCGCGATGGGAAAATTTCATCTGAGATGTTGCGTAGACGCTCTTATGCAGAGGAACTCGCACTGCTTGAACAAGACGACTCTGATAGCTCCCATGTCGAATATGCGATATTGGACAAAGCTGGACGTCTGCAAGTGCCGTCAAATTATTTAGATACTCTTGGGCTGAAAAATTCGAATAAAGTGCGTTTAGAAATGGTAGACGGGAAAATTGTAATTCTTCCACCTGAAGAAAAGGAAGAGTAATTAGTAGATGAGAAGGGGCTTGCTTTGCAAGCCCTATTTGCGCAGATATAGCCGGCTCGTTGCTTCCCAGCATTCTCCTGGCCGCAGCGTAACTAGTCCTATTTGGTCTGAGGGCAAATCAAGATTAGGGGCATTGACAACATTAATTTGCGGGAAAGTTCATTCCTTAGTTCATTGACTACTTGTAGTTTGTCTTGTTTGGTGATTTTTCCTTGTTTTGAACTAAGGCATTCAACTTTTTTAAATACGCATTCTCCATACGCAAACGTTCTACCTCTGCTTGTAAAGCCTCTACTGATCCTTCTGCTACTGTTTACTTCTTTTGTTCTATTGGATCTTTCTTCATGGATGATCGCCCCTTTTTCTTTGGTTATAGGGCGTCAATGCCATGTAATTCTAAACTTCTTTGCCAGCTTAAAATGGTACTATGGCTCGCAATTTTAAATACCGCAGCCGTTTCTCTGACAGACGTCCCATATTCGTTCATATGATTAAGTACGTCTAGTTTGTCTTGTACGGAATATGTTGTATAGCCATTTTCAAATGCTTCCTCACCATGATACTCATATTGTCTAATCCAGTTTGAAAAGACAGAATGATGAAGCCCTAAGGATTTCGTGATGGCTTTCAAGCTGTCTGGTCCCTTTTGATAACGTATAACAGCTTGTATTTTTTCATCTGTACTGAACCTGATCATAGAAAAACTGCACCTCCGATTGTTAGATGGTATCTAACAATTGAGGTGCAGTTCAGTGTGAGGCGGTTGTCGTTATGTATTCGATGTGCGTCCTTCACTATTTTTCAGACGTTGTGTGAACAGTTGCTCAATGACAAAACGTTTGCGTCGATTGACTGGCAATTGTTTGGCATCGGACTGTGCTGTACCGAAATAGATGGTGTTGCTTGCAATCGATTTTATTTTGGAGATGTTGATAAAGCAATTCGTACTAATCTGAAAAAAGTTATTTTTTTCGGTTAGTTGTCCAATTTCAGCGGCACTCAACTTTTTTTTCCTATTATAATTTCTACCATGGAAACTAACGAGCCCTTGACTCCCAATCTTGAAGTATAATACGTCAGCCTCTAAATCAATTTCTTCATAAACATTCCGTTCTTTTAGCGCTACAATCATCATCCCAAATCCCCCTTAGACAAGTGAACTTCCGAATTGATAGCGCTTACATTATATCATAATCCTTTCTCAATGTGAAGTATCTTATTAAAAAGACATTGTCGGAGCTACAGGCTTATGCTATGTTCAAATTACATTTAATATAAGTTGAAGGGTTGGGATTATTTGAGCAGTCTAGTGAACGGTTGGGACAAAGGGATTTTTTACGTAGGTTCATATGGAGAGAAAAGTGATGCTACTATCCATGCTTGTACAATGGAAAAGACTACGGGCAAGTTACATATTATTCAGCGTTTCACGAATGTGGAAAATGCATCATTCCTCGCTATTCATCCTGATGGGAAACGATTGTATGCTGCAAAAGAGATCGGCGAGTCAGGCGGACAGCCAGGTGGGGAAGTCGCAGCTATATCAATTGAAGTTGAAACAGGACTACTCAAGGATATTACTAGCGTAGCTTCAACGATCGGGCAACATCCATGTTACGTCAGTGTGAATCAGGAAGGAACGGGGCTGTATGCCGCAAATTATACGGGTGGAAATATAACGTTGCTGCCATTAACGGAAGATGGTGAGCTTCAGAATGCTGCATCGTTGATGCAGCATGAAGGGGAGCCAGGTCCTGTTGTAGATAGACAAGGTGCTCCACATGCGCATTGTGTTGTGCCAATACCGGGAACACCGTTTGTAAGTGCTGTAGATCTCGGAATCGATGCAGTTGTAACCTATCGATATGATAAAGAAGCTGGCATTCTCGCTAACCACCATATTACGAAGCTGCAAGGTGGAACAGGGCCCAGGCATATTGCGTTCCATCCAAAGCTTGCAGTTGCTTATGTTACCAATGAATTGGCATCTAGTGTAACTCTACTTCATCTTGATAAGGATGCTGGTCTACTCACAGAAGGTGCTACTTATTCTACAATTCCTACGGAGTATACAGACTACAATGATTCAGCTGATATTCATGTATCGTCAGATGGTAAGTTTCTATACAGCTCGAATCGTGGACACAACAGCATTGCCGTATTTGCTATTGATGGACAATCGGGTACATTGACATCGATTCAACATATTGGCTGTGGGGGAGAGCAACCTCGTAATTTCGGTCTTACACCGGAAGGTGATTATGTACTTGTAGCTAATCAAAAGACAGGTAACATTGTTGTATTTAGACGTGATAGAGAGAGTGGAACGATTTCGGAAACAGGATTTACGCTGGAACTAAACGCACCCGTTAGCATATGTTTTGCAAATAACAGCCATTAACATGATTTCTTGTTGTAAGTTGCTAGTATAAGAGAGGCAGGTCTTGTAGCGTGTCATCAAAAGCATCGGAGATTGGTAAGTCGAGTAACACCTTGCGTGCTGCAACTGTATACTCGATTTTATTCGCTATCAGCTCTGTACATCTACTTAACGATTCGATGCAATCGGTCGTAGCTGCATTATTGCCAGTTTTCCATGACTCATTAAATCTTACTTATGCGCAAGTTGGTTGGATTGCATTTACGCTGAACATGACCTCATCGGTTATTCAGCCAGTAATAGGTATGTTTTCTGACAAACGACCAACACCGTGGATACTCCCTATAGGGATGTTCAGCAGTATGCTTGGAATGGCTGGACTTGCTTTCGCTCCAAATTATACACTGTTACTAGTTGCTGTTGTATTTGTTGGTTTAGGTTCAGCAGTTTTTCATCCGGAAGGATCACGTGTCGTTTATTTGGCAGCAGGCAATCGGCGGGCCTTTGCACAGTCCATTTATCAGGTAGGCGGTAACTTTGGGCAAGCACTTGCTCCTCTTATGACTATTTTTATTTTTATACCACTCGGTCAGAGGGGGGCAGTATGGGGCATGCTGCTAGCTGCGCTTGCAATCGCGATTCTATTCAAAGTAGTTCCGTGGTATTCGTCGCAATTAGTAGAGTATGGGAAGCTTGCCGCCATAAAGAAAAAGTCAGGCGCAATGATACAGCCAGCGCAGCCTCTTGATAGAAAGGTTATAGCATTAGCGCTTTCCATCTTGCTTATCGTTGTATTTGCACGAGCGTGGTACGGTTCTGCAATAGCCAGTTTTTATCAGTTTTATGCGCGAGAAACGTATGGACTAAGTCTCGGTCAAGCTCAAGTACCGTTATTTCTGTTTATGGCTGCTGGCGTTGCGGGAATCTTTTTGGGCGGCATGATGGCAGATCGAATCGGCAGGAAAAAAATAATGTTGATTTCGATTATCGGATCGGCTCCGTTTGCCCTCATATTGCCGCATCTTTCGTTAGGGTGGGTTTATCCAGTTATCACTGTAATGGGATTTATCCTTCAAGCAGGATTTTCTGTCAGTGTTGTGTACGCACAGGAGCTAATGCCAGGGAAAGTTGGAACGGCATCCGGCTTAATTACCGGATTGTCATTTGGAATGGGAGCACTAGGTGCTGTTGTTTTTGGAAATATTGCAGATGCTGAAGGAATGAGATATGTCATGCTGTTAGCCAGCTTCCTGCCTTTCATTAGTATCATTGCAATATTTTTACCGAAGGATCGAAGAGAGAAGTAATAGGCAAGCGAGGGGCTCATAAGTCCTTCGCTTGTTTTTATATTTATTGACATTTTTACAAACGTAATTATATAATATCTATAAATTAAGCAAACGAATATATTATACGTTTGTTTTATACAAGGGGTGAAAGGATTGAATTACGATTTAGATGATCGTTTCTGGAGCGCAACGTTAACTGAAATGAAGCAAGGATATTTCCATAATGATGAAGATGATCACTATTGTTGTCTCGTTTGTGGAGAACGATTCGAGAATGGTGAAGTATTTCAATTGCCAGAATCAGGACGTTTCTACGAAGCTAAGAAGTTTGTACAATTCCATGTGGCCAAGCAGCATGGTTCAATGCTTGATCATTTGCTTGGGCTAGATAAGAAGGCAACAGGGCTTACTGATTTGCAGAAGGACATGATTCGTGATTTTGCAGCCGGCTTTACCGATAATGAAATTGTTAAGCGCTCTGGAGGCGGGAGTGCTTCTACTATACGTAATCATCGCTTTGTATTGAAGGAGAAGGGCAAACAAGCTAAGTTGCTTCTCGCAATTATGGAATTAATGGATCAAGGAGTTACGGGCTGGCCCAAATTTGAGTCGGTGCTTCACACAGCTACGCAAGTAGATGAACGGTTTGCAATTACGGAAGAAGAGCATAAGGAAATTATTAAAAAGCATTTGCCAGATGGACCTAATGGTCCGTTAACTTCGTTTCCTCGCAAAGAGAAAAAAAGGATTGCAATACTGGGGCATATAGCATCCTTCTTTCAATATGATGCACGTTATCGAGAGTCAGAAGTGAACGAGCTTTTGGAGCAGTTTTCAAGTAAAGAATATGTGACAATAAGACGTTATTTGATCGAGTATGGTTTCTTGGATCGTAAAGATGATGGGTCACAATATTGGGTGCGAATGACAGGGGAGGATGGGAACAAAGTGGATACTAAGGAGTCAAAGAGGGAAGTTAATTCGGAGTTAAAGGCGGGGTTGGAGACATCTGCCAAGCGGCCTGATAAAGCGACGCGTAAAGAGCTAATTGCTGACTATCAGGAGCGTGCTCGTATAATGGGTGTGTATCAAATTGTTAATAATTCGAATGGTCGGATATATATTGGGGGCTCAACGAATATGGATGGCCTTTGGAATAAAGAAAAGTTTATGCTCGAGCTAGGGTCTCATACGAATAAGAAGTTACAAAAAGATTGGAAACAGTTTGGTGCTGATCAATTTACGTTTCTAGTTCTGGAGACGGTTAAAAATGATGGAACAATTAGGTATGATTATAAAGATGTCTTCGATGAAAATGGCAAGGAGCTTGGTGATGTTGCTAAGCGTTACAAAAGGGATGTCGAGACTTTGAAAGAGCATTGGCTTAATAAGCTGCAGCCTTTTGGAGACAAAGGTTACCACTAACGACATAATGAAATTTTCCAGCCAATTATAGCTGAGTGCTTTTTGCACCTTATAAAATGGGAGTGAGTAGGTTTATGTCAGAGCAAGTAGTACCAACAAAATCGGCCGGAAATTTGCTCGGTAATAAATTTGTGCAAACGATCTTGTTATCTCATGTATTGCTCCAAATCGGGATATGGGTTCGAAACTTTGCTATTTTGATGTACGTGACGGAGATGACAAATAATAATCATTTTGCTGTTGGTTTAATGGTCTTTGTTGAAATTTTCCCGATCTTTGTATTTTCAATTATAGGAGGAACATTCGCTGATCGTTGGAAACCGAGATTGACGATGATATGGTGTGATATATTGTCAGCGATATCCGTATTTGCTGTGCTGCTAACAATTATATATGGGTCATGGCATATGATTTATTTAGTCACGTTTATTTCTGCGATTCTCTCGCAATTTTCTCAACCCTCTTCAATGAAGTTATTCAAACAACATGTGGAACCTGCAAAATTGCAAGGAGCTATGGCTTTGTTCCAATCTCTGGGCGCTATATTTATGGTAGCGGGACCAGCGCTAGGTGTTTATAGTTACAATGAGTTTGGCATTAATATATCAATTGGTATTATGGGCGTAGCATTTTTGTTGTCGGCTATCGTATTGTTTCGAATTCCAAAGGATAAACAGCCTGACCGAACAACAGAGGTTGCTGATAAGCAGTTCTGGAATGAGCTGAGCGCAGGTCTAAAGTATGTGTGGCGCAGTCCTGTATTGAAAGCCCTCGGCGGAGCATTTGTCCTTGCAGGAACCGCGGTTGGAGTCGCGCAGACGCTTGGTGTATTTATCGTTATTGAACGTCTTGGACAGGAGAAAGAGTTTTTACAGTTCCTTTTGATGGTTAACGGCATAGCAATGTTAGTCGGCGGAGGATTAGTTATGGCATTAGCCAAAAAGCTGTCTGCACCGAAGTTGCTTGCAATTGGTATGTGTATTAGCTCGTTAACGATGATTGGAATCGCATTATCAACTAGTGTTCCTTTGACGCTTGGGATTCAATTTTTTAGCGGACTCGGATTTCCATTCATACAAATTGGCATTAGCACAATGATACTTCAATGGACGGAAGAGAAATATATCGGTCGTGTTAATGGTGTTTTAATGCCAATGTTCATGGGGATGATGGCTATTATGTCGTTAGTTGCAGGTTTGTTGAAGGATTTTTTACCATTAGTAGCTATTTATTGCGCAGCGGGAGCATTTATGTTTTTAGGCATGCTGGTGATGGTTCCCGTATTAAAACATAAAGCTCCTGACTATGCTAAACAGACTGTAGAAGAGGCAACTGCATAAAATATTCGAGAAATAGCAAAGCACATCTATTCCATTCTTAAATGGGGTAGGTGTGCTTTTTTCAAAATATAAGAACTTATACGTTTTACATGTTATAAGAGGCTTATATTTCTCTGCGAAACGAAAGCTAAGCCTCCAAAGGACAGCTTTAGCCGTTTACGCTTGGCAGTTTACCAATTTAAGATGTGACACATCATTTATTTCGCTGAGGTACCTCGTCATGTTTTAGTTCTAGGGACAGATACAAAAATTTCTGACTTGACAATTAGAATGATAATCACTATCATCTTAATGAGATTAATTATCAGATTGATACGGTGCGGGGTGGCATAATGAAAAAAATTAAGTACTGCAAGCGCAACTTGAAAAACAATTCTAAGCCGCTCTATAAAGCGATGAAGGAAAAGTTCCCAGAAATTAAACGTAAAAAAAGCGATTGCCTCGGTAATTGTAAAACGTGCAAAGTGGAATGTTTTGTTGTCGTTAAGTCAAAATGTATAAGCGCGCCATCCCCCGAATTGCTATATAAACGTTTGAAAAAAATGATTGGTTAATATTAATGTTGGGAAATATAGGAGGGGCGGCTATTTGCCGCTCCTTATTTTTATGTTAGAATAACTATAAATAAGAAGAGTGAGGTGCACGTTTATGAATGATGCATTGGCCAAAGCGTTAAATGATCAAATGAATTTCGAATTTTATTCCGCACATGTGTATCTTGCAATGGCTGCTTATTGCTCAGATGACAGCTTAGACGGCTTTGCAAACTTCTTTATTGTACAAGCTGAAGAAGAACGGTTCCATGCAATGAAAATTTATAAATTTCTAAATGACCGTGGACGTCGTGCAACACTTGCTGCACTTGGCGAACCCAATAATGACTATACTTCAGTACTACACGCATTCGAGCAAGGCTACAAGCACGAAATGCAAAATACGGAGCGCTTCTACCATCTATCCGACCTAGCAATGAATGATCGTGAACATGCTACAATTAACTTCTTGAAGTGGTTTATCGACGAGCAGGTTGAAGAGGAAGCTCTATTTGATAGCATTATTAATAAGCTTAAGCGTATCGATAAAGATAGTAATGCTTTCTATATGCTGGATTCAGAATTTGCAGGTCGTTCGTTTACTCCTCCAGCTGAATAATGAAGCAGGCGAAACAATAGTAAGAGCAGAGTCTTCATGGGTGCATCACATGCGTCCCTTGAAGGCTCTATTTTTCTTATGTAACGAATTAAGGTAAAGTATAATTAAACCAACATAACAACTTAGAGTGAGGTGCTTATATGATTGAAATGGCAAAGAGGGAAGATGTTAATGAAGTATTGCCGCTGCTTTTATCAGCAATTGGTTCTATCGCGTATACACTTACAGGAACCAATGAAGATGATGAGACATGGCAGGTGCTTTCAGATTATTACCTACAAGAGAACAATCGGATCAGTTATAGAAATATAATTGTTGATCGGAGAGATGGAGTAATTGCGGGAATGTTGATCGCTTATCTTGGTGACGAGGCTGAGCAATTAGACAAACCGATTAAAGATAGATTAAAGCATCTGTATGGTGAAGCGTCAGCAGCGAAGATCGTTAAAGAATGCCAAGAAGGTGACTATTATTTGGATGCAGTAGCAGTAGATGAGCGATATCGTGGACAAGGAATTGCGAGCAATCTAATTACTGCTTTCGAAGAGAGAGGCAAGTCACTCGGCTGCAAGCAGCTCTCCTTAATTGTAGAGAGTTACAATACACGAGCTTATTCGCTATATAGCAGACTAGGATACATTGCGGATGGAAATATAACGGTGAGTGATGGGATATACAGTCGAATGGTTAAGAAATAAAGCTACAAATAGTCTCTGCAGCTCGAATGCAGAGGCTTTTTTCGACCTTTTTTACGTATAAATACGTAACCAGTGCTTAAAGAACTAGGCGCAAGAACACTGATTTCCTTTGAAAATAGTTCTAATAATATTCCCGATTTAATAGACAATGATAGAGTAGGAATGATAGGATTATTTGGTACATACTTCTTTGGAGTAAATGGTGCAATATGGGGGATTAGTTGATGAAAATGAGATGGTATAAGGTTGTAGTTGTTCCAATGCTTACTGTAGGATTGTTACTTTCACCTCTAACAGGTATTAGTAATACATCAATATCTGCAGCTGCAGCAAAGAATGCAGAAAGTATAAATCTAATGGTTGATGGCCATAAAGTGAAGCTATCTGCACCAATCTATAAGGAAAATGGCGTTGCAATGGCGCCGATGAAGGATCTCTTGGATTGGTTGGACGTATCTTCCGTTCTAGAAAAGAAATCGCAAACACTTATTATTAGAGATAGTAACATTACGATTACTATGGCAATTGGAAAAAAAGAAGCAATCGTTAATGGGAAAACGATGAAAATTGATACGGCTGCAGCTTTAAAAAATGACATTCCATATGTGCCTATTAGATTTATTACTGAGCAACTGGAAGGTTTAGTAGAATGGGATAAAGCGAGTAATTCTGTTGTAGTGATGAGTTGGTATTACCTGGATTATGAAGAAAACGAGGAATCAGAAGGCGAAGAGATTGCATTAGAAAAGTTTTCATCAGCGGAACTCGTAAATATGTTTGATGAAAGTGTCGTTATGATTATGACAAATCGTGGATCAGGCAGTGGAGTTGTTATTGGTGAGGATTTGATTCTTACGAATTATCACGTCATTGAAGATGGTACCTCAGCAACAATTAGTACAATTTATGAGGATGAAATTAAGGTCAAGGGTGTCGTCGTTGCGAATGAAGAGGCTGATCTTGCCATTATTCGTACAGAGGAACCGCTAGATTTGTTGGCTGTTGAATTTGGATACGACTATGAAGCTCGCAAAGGTGATAGAGTTTATGCGATTGGAAGCCCGCAAGGTTTACAGAATACGGTTTCTACTGGACTTATAAGCAATATGGCTTACGAGCAAGGGATTAGTTACATACAAACAAATGCTCAAATCGATCATGGCAGCTCCGGTGGTGCTTTGTTTAATGAATACGGACAGCTTGTTGGTATTACAACATCTGGCTATGACAATTCAGTTGCTGATTTGAACTTTGCTGTATCGAGTTATCATGCAGCCATGTTGTTCGAAACGATTACAGAAGAAAATGTGAATAAAGCTAAGTTTTTAACGCCAAGTCTTCCTGTTACTTTAGTAGGTGCACCTTTAAATGATGTTCAGAAGCTTATGAAAGAAGAGTTCTCCGCTGTTCCAACATCTGACGGCGAAGCTAAGTTAACGGATTGGGAAGTTAAAAGAGACTCAGATGGTTGGCTAGTTTTCAATGCGAATATTGATCCAGTCTTTTATTTGTATTATGGAGCATCAAGTGCAGCCGAAATGAGACTTTGGTCTGTAAATCTTAGTCATGAGCTACATGCTATGTTGCCTGATGAAAAAATTCAAGTTGTTATTTCATTCCAGCGTGATTATGATTTCCAACCTCGTAATCTGAAGCAAGAAGAAGTTTCATCGCTTGGCAACAACAAGTGGAGAGTTCGTTACCCGGTCATAAATATACAGTTTAAGGATCAACTTTACATTCAAACTAGAATATAAGAACATGCTGGGCGCTACTTGCTGCATAATTGCGGCAAGTGGCGCCTCTTCTTTTTTACTCCGAATTTCGGTACAATAGAAGGCAACTTGTCGTAACAGCGGCAATGAATCGAAATCGATTTGGCTAGATGCCAAAGTTAGAGAGGTATTACCATCCATGAAAGTCGTGTTATCCACATTAAATGCCAAATATATTCATACTTCACTTGCACTTCGTTGCCTAAAAGCTTTTAGCGAGGAACAATTCGACATCGATATAGCAGAATACACGATCAAAGACCCAGCAATGAACATCGTTTCCGATATTTTCTCCCGCAATCCGGATGTGGTCGGATTCTCTTGTTACATTTGGAATATAGAAGAAACAATTACGGTTATCAACATGCTTCGCAAAATAAAACCCGATGTACGAATTATACTTGGCGGTCCTGAAGTTAGCTATGATACCGGCTTTTGGATGGAGCGTATTCCAGAAGTTGACTTTATCGTTATCGGAGAGGGTGAAGAAACGTTCCATCATCTTCTCACCGAAATTGAAGGCGAAGGCAAATATCATATGGTATTTGGTATTTCGTATCGGAAGAAACGTGATGAACAAGAGGAAGTGCTTATTAACCCGCCACGTCCGAAGCTTAATTTAAATGAACTTCCGACTCCGTATCGATTTAAGGAAGACATTCCTCAACTTGGAAGCAGAGTTGTTTATTTCGAGACGAGCAGAGGATGTCCATTCAGCTGTCAGTTTTGTTTGTCCAGTATTGAAGTAGGCGTTCGATACTTTGACATCGAGCGAACGAAATCAGATATTTTATATTTGATCGCAAATGGTGCGAAGCTAATTAAATTCGTTGACCGCACGTTTAATATTAAACGTGAATATGCGCTTGATATGTTTCAATTTCTAATTGAAAATCATCAGGGCTGTGTATTCCAATTTGAAATTACGGCAGATATTATGAGACCCGAGGTATTGGACTATTTGGCTGAACATGCTCCTGCAGGAGTATTCCGCTTTGAGATTGGCGTACAATCGACTAACGATCCAACTAACCTAGCTGTTCAACGTCGTCAAAATTGGTCTAAACTTGTCCGTACAGTAACAAAGGTTAGGGACTCCAAAAAAATCGACCAGCATCTTGATCTCATCGCAGGTCTTCCGCTTGAAAACTATGATACCTTTAGAGGTACATTTAACGATGTGTTTGAGCTTCGCCCGGAGGAGCTGCAACTTGGTTTCCTAAAGATGCTTCGCGGTACAGGTCTGAGGCTCGATGCGCATAAGTGGGGCTATATCTATATGGATAGAGCACCTTACGAAATGCTGGGCAATGATTTGATGCCTTTTGGGGATATTGTTCGGATCAAACGGGTAGAAGATGTACTGGAGAAGTATTGGAATGCTCATCGTATGGACCATACATTGCTTTATTTGGTTGATCGAGTATTTACATCACCGTTCGATTTCTTCCAACTGTTCGGCGATTATTGGGAAGGTCGTGGATGGCAAAAGATTGGTCATCAATTAGAAGATCTATTTTCAAGACTATGGTCATATCTGGAGACGTTGGAGCCAGGTGAGCAGCAGCTCGATCATGATGTATCGTTAGGATTAATGAAATATGATTATTACCTCAACCATAACTACAAGCCGCGCAAAACTTGGTGGGAGTTCACGATGGAAAAGGCGGAGTGGAATGAGTGGTACAGAGAGCTTGCTCTTAACCCTGGAACTGTATCCGAAGAGTTCGCAGCTTTAGCGCTTGGCGAAAGAGAGCTTCATAAACATGCTGTTCTCGAAAAAATTCCGTTTGATCTTGCTACTTATTTGGCGACAGGTGAAATTAACAAGGACAAGCATACGATGCTAATTATGTTATATGCGCTTGATCAGACGACTAACAAACCTAAGCCGCGACCTTATATGCGAGTATTAGATCCTGTTGTTGCTAATTCCCAGTAAATAACGAATTGAGAAATATGAAAAACATCAAATCTCCTAATGGGATTTGATGTTTTTTTTGTAACTTATTCCAAACTCATGCGTATTATATTGATTATTGTTAGGAGGGATATACATGATGTGGTCACCAGTTGATACAACGTTTTTTTCACCAAAGCTTTCAGCAGCAATAGCTGCTGTCGCAGACAGCTCGGAAGCGGGCTTTATGCGTGAAATGCTAGAGCAACTAAATATGTCTGTGTTGTTACATAAAGTAGGGACGCCAGATGATTTTTTAAAAGTGATTGGGCAAACAGAGAACGCTCCTCAGTTTCTTCTTATTAGTGCTCATGGTGATGAGGGTGGGCTGGAATTCGGAGAGTATATGGAAGAAATTGATGTGTCTAGCTTAGAGGATGAAGTGATGTTGCCATCCACTATAGGTAATGCGATTTGTCTTCCAGGAACAGTTATTATTAGCGCAGCTTGCACGGGAGGAGTAGAAAGTGCTGGAAAGGCATTTCTACAAGGCGGAGCACTTGCTTATATCGGAGCCGATGATTATGTATCTGGCATAGCAATTCCATTGTTTTTGATGCACTTTTTCTATAAGTTAACAAAAGAAGATCCATACACATTAGAGGAAGCATGGGAGCACGCTGCTTCTTATGATGAGGAAAGCAGAATGTTCCGCTTATACACACAAGAGGCTACATATAAGATTGATGATAATGGATTAAAAGTTAAAATCTAGATACTGATTAATGGAATTAACGTACAAAAATCCTCCGAAACCGCTATTTTAGCGGGGACGGAGGATTTTTGTTGAATTGCATATTAACGAATTAATGGGATGCTGCGGGTTGAAACAACTCAAGGTGTTCGCCATCCGGCCCGTAAAAAAAGAAATAACGAGCGCCGTTCGGCAATGTAGTTATTTCTGTGTCATGAAGCGAAACGTTCAGTTCTTTAATTCGGGATAGTTCACTTTCGATGTCATCGACTGTAAAGGCGATATGGTGAACTTTTCCTTCTGTTGGCAAATTATCGTTGTAACCTTGAATAAGTTCAATTTCCGTTTCTTCATGACCAGGGAAAGATAGAAATGCTAATTTGATTATGTCGTTTGTATGAATGGATGTTTGTTTATGCTCTAGTCCTAGTATAGTTGTGTAAAATGTAATAGAGGCTTCGATATTTTTAACCATAATGCCAATATGCTCTAACTTCCGAATTGCCATAACAAGGCTGTCCCCTCTCAATTAACGTCTTTTTTCAATAGAGATTACGTATGGGGCAGTTTTTCGTTGCAATTGACGATAAATAACAGCTTGTGCAATATTCTGTGGGAGACCTGCAGCCCAATCCTCAACAGCAGCCGCTTCTTGTTCTCCTCCTGGATGTCCTGGATAAAGAACACAGGTAACAATGCCTCCGGCACGGAGCAGCGTCAAACTTGCTTGAAGTGCATCAATCGTCGTTTTTGGCTGCGTAATGACACTTTCGTCTCCTCCAGGTAAGTAGCCTAGATTAAACATAATCGCAGCTATATGACCCCGATCAACCGGCTCGACTGCTCCACTCATAGTTGCATGATCTTGCAATAGAAGCTGCACGTCTGGCAGTCGGCTGCTTTCAGCTAACGGAGCTAGCCGCTCGTGCGTTCGATCCAGCGCTGACTGCTGAATATCAAAGGCATAGACACGGCCCTTCGGCCCGACGAGTTCAGCTAGCGCTAACGTATCTACTCCTCCGCCTGCAGTAGCGTCTATAACGGTATCGCCGGGAAGCGTGCGTTCTGCAATCCACTTATGAGCCATGCTAAGTACAGATAGGAAACCCACTTCGCTACACCTCCGCCTGCCAGAACTTGCCTTGCCAGCTATTGCGGCGGCGCAGTTCAAAATCAATGCCGTTTAGTACTTCCCATTTCTTCTGGCTCCACATCGGTCCAATAAGCAAGTCGCGAGGTGCGTCGCCAGTTAACCGGTGAACGATCATTTCTGGCGGCAGAAATTCAAGGGAATCTACAATGAGCTTAATGTATTCATCTTGCTCCAGAAAGCGCAGCAGTCCAGCTTCATATTGCTTCACCATAGGCGTCTTGCGCATGAGATGAAGCAAGTGAATCTTGATGCCTTGGACGTCCATTCGAGCCACAGCACGTCCTGTATCGAGCATCATCTCATGTGTCTCTTGCGGCAAGCCGTATATAATATGAGCGCAAACTCTAATATTTCGTTCACGCAATCGGCGTACAGCATCTACATAGCAGGCCGTATCATGCGCGCGATTAATAAGTTCCGAGGTAGATTCGTGAACCGTCTGCAGACCCATCTCGACCCATAAGTAAGTACGTTCATTCAATTCGGCTAAATAATCAATAACATCATCGGGCAAACAGTCAGGACGAGTTGCAATGGATAGTCCAACAACGCCAGGCTGCTTTAATATTTCCTCATAATACTCTCGAAGTTCTTCGACAGGCGCATACGTATTCGTGTAAGCCTGGAAGTAGCCGATATAGCTTGCAGTTGGCCATTTCTGATGCTGGCGATCCCGAATTGTATTGAACTGCGTAACGAGATCATCACGCCGACTTCCGGCAAAATCTCCTGACCCTCTGGCGCTGCAGAATGTACAACCGCCCTTCGCAATAGAGCCATCACGGTTAGGGCAAGTAAAACCTGCATCCAACGTCACTTTAAATACTTTGCATCCTAATTGCTGACGCATTTCGTAATTCCATGTATGAAATCTTTTATCCCCCCAAAGCATTGGTTCGGGTGGTGAAGTGTCCAGTTGAATTATGTTATTCCCCTTCTTTCAAAACATTCAACCTTCATTTTATCGAAATTGAGAGCGAAAAGCCATGGTTTATCTTTCGGAAGTTTCCTATTGTTCGGATTTTGGTAAAATTGGAAATAGTGAAGTGTGAAAATCGAATTAGGCTTGCAAAACCTAACATGATGTGTTAAATTAAAAGTGCGACAAATCAACTAAAAAACCTAACATTATAATAATGAAAACGCACACATGAAAAGTCGATTAAATGGAAATCTTGTATAATAAATCGATGGGGTGATGTGAAATGAATATGACAAAAATACCGAATGGCGACGAAAAAGTAACTGTTGAGCTTACTGTTAAGGAACTAATGGCACTTACAGGGGTTCACTTCCATGCCAATCATGAAGTAAAAATATCTGCCCGCAAAAAGCTGAATGTTGTACTTAAGGAAACTTGGGAGCAGGAAAATCGTGATAATGCCCCTATTCCTTATCAATTATTAAGCTAATGCGAGGAACATACATCTAAATATAGACGTAAGCCGCTTGCTAAGACGCAGCGGCTTTTCTTTTGCGTTAAAACGCTTTACAATCATGTCAATGTTGGTCACAATAAGGACTGATTCAATATTGCACCGTATAACAACAATTGAAGGAGATATATGATATGCGATTACGAGGTAGAAAAGGGATAAGAGAAAGTTTGGAAAGCCAACCTGAGTTAGTTGTACTGGATGCTGCCCCTCATATGGGTAAATGGCGTGAGTTTTTCGGCAACGATAATCCAATCTACGTAGAATTAGGTATGGGAAAAGGCAGATTTATTAGTCAAATGAGTGTTCGCAACCCAAACATCAATTTCGTTGGTGTGGATATGTACGATGAGTTGCTTCGTCGCGGGAGTGAAAAGGCTCGTCTAGCATGGGCAGAAAAAGGGATAGAAAGCCCTCCGAATTTGGCGCTGCTTCGCGCAAATATTGAAGGAATCGAAACGATGTTCGCACCGGGCGAACTGGAGCGAGTTTATTTGAATTTCAGCGATCCATGGCCTAAGGGTAAACATGCGCGTCGCAGATTGACTCATGAACGATTTGTATCCAAATATATTGAAATATTGAACGAACGTGGAGAGATTCACTTTAAGACGGATTCACAGTCTTTGTTCGAATTTTCACTAAATAGCTTTGCAGATATGGAGCTAATTATGCGTAATATTTCTCTACACTTACACAAAGAAGGTCCGCGCGAGGATTTGGTGTTTACGGAATATGAGATGAAGTTTATGGAAAAAGGTCAACCGATTCATCGCGTTGAAGTTGTTATTGGTGAAGAAGCGCTTCGCGTTCATCGTGCTCGCAAGCTTGAGACAGCACGATTGGAATCAGCACAAGTAGAAGAAGATTCAGAATCAGACGACAATTAGTTACTACTAGTAGTGCATAGGACAAGGCGGTGACTAACTTAAGTTTGCATCGCCTTTTTTCGTCAGGATTCTCTTTCTGTTCCCCATAAATTATTCTAATTCGTCAATTTCCCACCTCTATTTTCTTTACCTTTGCTTAAGTAGTGAAATATTTCGATCTTTCTTCTACCGTTCGTATTACAATTCACAATGGATGGAAAAGCTGTTAGCGATGGCAAAAGCAATTTATTCGACACATTTCGACAATTACATTAATAAATATTAATAGTTGTGAAACAAATGAGGACATTCGTGCTAAAAATGCAGGAAATGGTTGAGAATAAGACGGAAGCGAAGCAAACAGAGGGGAAGTGAGCTTTGTATGAGGATGCAAGCGTTTTTCTGACCAAATAAAGCTCAATTAAGCCTAATTCTCATTTTGACAAAGTAATGGATTCAGAGGAAAATCAGTAAATCAAACATCGCAGCTTACTGTATACAAAGAAGGCTTGGTCTTACAAAAAAAGAGATTAGACGCAAGCTACACAAAAAAGGGGTTTCAAGGGGGCAGTACCATATGTTCTTTAGTGTTGTATTTATTATGTTTCAAGTGGTGCTCATATCAATCGCGGTGTATCAATTTACACTCTCGTTGTTTGGGTTTATGAAGAACAAAAGCAGAAAGAGGCATGCACCAAGGAAATCATTTGCTGTCCTAGTTGCTGCACACAATGAAGAGCAGGTTGTAGGTGCTCTAATTGAAAATTTAAAGAAACTGGATTACCCAAAAGAACTTTATGATATTCTCGTTATTTGTGACAATTGCACGGACAAAACAGCTGATATCTCTCGCAGTATGGGTGTAACAGCATGTGAACGTACAAATACTAATCTTCGTGGCAAGGGATATGCGATTGAATGGATGCTCAAGAAGCTTTGGAGCATGCCTCGTCAATACGACGCTGTCGTAATGTTCGACGCTGACAACTTGGTAAATCCTGATTTCCTACAGCTTATGAATGATGATTTGTGCGAGGGACATCAAGTTATTCAAGGATACTTAGATACAAAAAATCCAGATGATTCATGGATTACGGCTGCATACGCAATCACTTATTGGTATTGCAATCGTTTGTGGCAGCTATCCAGAACGAATCTGAAGATGAGCAACTTCCTTGGTGGAACGGGTATGTGCTTTGAATCTAATTTGCTTAAGGACATGGGCTGGGGTGCAACAAGCCTGGTTGAGGATTTGGAGTTCTCGATGCGCTGTGTACAAAGAGGCGTATATCCAATTTTAAACTATGATGCAAAAGTGTTTGATGAGAAGCCGGTAACATTCAGAGCATCTGCTAGACAACGCTTGCGCTGGATGCAAGGACATTTCAACGTAGCTCGCAATTACTTCTTCCCGCTTCTATGGGCAAGTATCAAGGAACGTAATATAGTTAAATTTGATGCGGCAATCTATACGGTTTCGGTTTACAATACATTGCTCGGTTTTGTGCTAACTGTAGTTTTATGGATTGACGTTGCAGTACCTGCTCCAGATGTTTTCCATTCCATTTACAGCTCTTTGCCGTGGTGGATAGTTGGAGTCGCTGTTCTTGCTGCAGTATTGCAATTCCCAGCAGCTCTAATGCTTGAGAAAGTTAAATCTCGTAAGATGTATATGCATTTGCTTACACTTCCGTTTTTCCTTATTTCCTGGTGGCCAATTACTTTTTACGCTTTCTTTACTCAAAACAACAAAACGTGGAGCCATACACAGCATACACGTGTCGTTCGAATTGAGGAAGTACAGGGTAAATAGACGGTTGACACTTGTAAATCATCTGTGATATAGTTTATTGGTATTGCAATTGAAAATGTTCGCACAAGAAGAGGCACCCGCTTCTCACCTTTCGGCTTGGCTGACTGGTTTTGCGATAATCGAATGAGTATGCCGTCAATTCCAAGTTGAATTGACATTAGCAGAATCAATGGACGGTTATGAGATGCGGGTTCGAGCGAACCCGCATTTTTTTGTTTGACATTAAATATTTTAATTCCACTATGGAGGTGGCACGTTATTAGCAGAGAACATCAAATCAACGATGAGATCCGGGCCAGAGAAGTGCGCTTGGTTGGCGCGGAGGGAGAGCAAATCGGAATCAAATCGATTCGTGACGCGATCCAGCTTGCGACTGAACTTAATTTGGACTTGGTGAACGTCGCGCCTACGGCTAAGCCGCCGGTATGCCGCATTATGGATTACGGCAAGTTCCGTTATGAGCAACAAAAGAAAGAAAAAGAAGCTCGCAAAAATCAGAAGATCGTTGAGCTTAAGGAAGTTTGGTTCCGCGCTAACATCGAGGAGAACGACTACCAGACGAAATTCCGCAATGTTGTGAAGTTTCTTAACGAAGGCGATAAAGTTAAAGCTTCTGTTCGCTTCCGCGGACGTGAAATAACGCATGCGTCGATCGGACAACGTATTCTTGATCGTTTATCCAAAGAGGTTGCCGAAATATGCAATGTAGAGCGCGCTCCTAAGCTGGAAGGCCGGAGCATGATTATGATTTTGGCACCAAAAAACAACAGCTAACCACTGATTAACAACCTTAAGGAGGATAACTGACATGCCAAAGATGAAAACACACAGCAGCTTGAAAGACCGCTTTAAAATTACCGGTACTGGTAAAGTGAAACGTTACAAAGCATACAGAAACCATTTGCTTTCTCACAAATCAGGACGTCAAAAACGCGTTCTTGCGGGTCAACCGCTTATGGCAGCAGGCGACGTTCGTCGTTTGAAGCAAGGCCTATCTAACATCTAAAATAAATAATTTCAACCTACAGGAGGTTTCCACAAATGGCAAGAGTCAAAGGCGGTTTTGTCCGCACTCGTCGTCGTAAACGAATTCTAAAGCTAGCTAAAGGTTATTTCGGTTCGAAACATCGTCTGTTTAAAACAGCGAAGGAGCAAGTTGGTAAGTCTCTAATGTACGCTTACCGCGACCGTCGCAACAAAAAACGTGACATCCGCAGACTGTGGATCGTTCGTATCAACGCGGCAGCTCGTATTAACGGCTTGTCCTACAGCAAGTTCATGCATGGTTTGAAACTTGCAGGCGTTGAAGTAAACCGTAAGATGCTTGCTGATCTTGCAGTTAACGACATCAGCTCATTCAACTCGCTTGCGGGTGTAGCTAAGCAAAAAATCAACGCGTAGTCGTTGTTTTCTATAAAGGGTTCTGCCTTCAGTCATTCGTGACTTGAGGCAGGACCTTTTTTCGTTAGAGCGGACAAACAAACAGGCAGTCAAGTCCTTTCCTGAATACTGTAAAGAATAACGGGAAAGGAGGGATTTGGCATGCGTAAAGTATCTAGAGAGCAAGTAAGGAGACTGGTCGGCAAATCCATCTATGCTGTTCGAAAAGACGGTTCTGTCGTAAAGGGAAAACTACTTCGTTTACATGGAAATAAATTGATCATTGCTCCGAGAAGAAGTAGGAAAGGCAAAAAGGTGCAAACAAGTTTCTTTTTGCTGCCACTAATATTGTTTGATTTATTAGCTATCGGAACGCTTGGGTTCTGGGGCGGTGGCTTCGGCTTCGGAGGTGGCTTTGGCGGTGGTTTTGGTGGTCCAGGCTTTGGTGGTGGCTTCGGCGGTGGTTTTGGCGGTTGCGGATGTGGATTTGACAACTGCGGCTGCGGTGGAAATGGCAATTTTGGACCTAACAATCGCGGATTCTTTTAACCAGTAACTAGCAATAATTAGATGCTGATGACGGGGCTAACGGCTTTTGCAACTCATAACATTGAAGATCCGGGTAGAATTGGACGGTCTGATAACCAAGCTTATGGTAGAAATGCTGAGCTCTGGTATTGATCCGATCTATGAGCAAACGGACAATGTGGCAATGATGAGCTCTGCCGTAGGCCTCGGCATGAGCCATTAAGGTAGTGCCAAAGCGGAACCCCCGATGTTCTGGATGAGTAACAAGCATGTCAACAGAGAGCGTCGCTTCAATGACTTCGAAATGAACAAAAGCTACTGGAGGTCCGAACTTAGATCTAGTTGCTACATATGTGACTCCTCGGCGGAACTGTTTCGGGATTTCTCCGATCGTGTGAGCATCATGTGGACGGGTAGTATAAGACATTGGAATAAGCTCCGTACGTACAAGGCGAACAAGCTCATTGTCGTCAGTTCTAGATTTTCGAGCACGAATCATAAGTATCCTTCCAATCCTGAGCGACGTTCATTAAACCGCTCTGCATGAGATTGCCTTCTTAGGCTACAATAGTATATGAGCAAGAATGAAGATATGCGACGAGAAGACGTTTGGCAAGATTCGGATTTTATGGTTCTTGACGAATAAACTGAATCGGCATATAATAATGAAAAGTCATATAAATCGGCATTGATGAGGACGAAGTGTTAAGGGCCCTTTTGCTCAGAGAGCGTACGGATTAGCTGCAACCTACGCCAAAATCCCTTTTCTACGAGCTCACCTCGGAGCTATCCTCCTGAAAAGCAACGAAGTTGCGTATTAGGGAGCATCGCAAGGCAAGCGTTAAAGTGCCAATGGTAGAACGTCGATATGTGCACAGCGTTCTTACCTATGGAGGTTATACATCGGGAGATGTATAACGAAATTGGGTGGTACCACGGAAGCTAAACCTTTCGTCCCTTTCAGCTTATTATTTAGCTGAGGGATTGAAAGGTTTTTTTGTTTTTCTTGAGAGGAGGACGACTGATGGCAACGCAAGGTGCAACACTTAAGTCGAAAGAGGAATTAATCGAGAGGCTCTCGAAGCCTGAGGTATTATCTGGTTCAGAAATTTTGCTGCGTAGTCTTTTACTTGAAGGTGTTGATTGCGTATTTGGATATCCGGGCGGAGCAGTATTGTATATTTACGATGCGATGCACGGTAACCCTGATTTCAACCACTTGCTTACTAGACATGAGCAAGGAGCGATTCATGCGGCTGACGGCTACGCCCGCGCTAGCGGCAAAGTAGGTGTTTGTATTGCGACATCGGGTCCTGGAGCGACTAATCTTGTAACGGGTATTGCTACAGCGTTTATGGATTCAGTACCAATGGTTGTAATAACAGGAAATGTTATGTCCACATTAATTGGAACAGATGCGTTCCAAGAGGCGGATATTACTGGTATTACGATGCCAATAACGAAACATAGTTATCTGGTTCGTGACGTAAACGACTTATCTCGTGTAATCCATGAGGCGTTCCATATTGCGAATACTGGACGTAAAGGTCCAGTTCTAATCGATATTCCTAAAGATGTATCTGCTGCGAAAACTCTTTTTAAGCCGGTAACAGAAGTAAGCATTCGTGGTTATAACCCTACAGTTAACCCGAATAAACTGCAGCTCGACAAAATGATCAAAGCGATTTCCGAAGCGAAGAAGCCAATCATTCTTGCTGGCGGCGGCGTTGTATACTCAGGTGCTCATGAAGAGTTGCTTGAATTCGTAACGAAGACGCAAATTCCAGTAACGACAACACTTCTTGGTCTTGGTGGGTTCCCAAGTGGCAACGATCTGTGGCTAGGTATGCCAGGCATGCACGGAACTTTCACAGCGAACACTTCCTTGCAAACAGCGGATCTCCTCATCAATATCGGAGCACGCTTCGATGACCGGGTAACTGGTAAGCTAGCGGGTTTCGCACCACTTGCAAAGATTGTGCACATTGATATCGATCCGGCAGAGATCGGCAAAAACGTTCCGACAGACATTCCAATTGTTGGGGATGTAAAAACCGTTCTAGGCTTGGTGAATAAAATGGCAGTACGGGCAGACAATGCCGATGAGTGGAGAGCGCATATTCAAGCGTCCAAAGCGAAGCACCCATTCAAATATATCGATTCCGAAGTTGAACTAAAACCTCAGTGGGTTGTGGAAATGATTCATGAAACAACTAACGGAGATGCGATTGTAACGACTGACGTAGGCCAACATCAAATGTGGGCTGCGCAATATTATACATTTAATAAACCTCGTTCATGGGTAACATCTGGTGGTCTTGGCACGATGGGCTTTGGATTTCCATCAGCAATTGGTGCTCAGATGGCCAATCCTGACCGAGTTGTAGTATCGATTAACGGCGATGGCGGCATGCAGATGTGTGCACAAGAGCTTGCGATCTGTGCGATCAACAATATCCCAGTTAAGGTTGTTATTTTGAACAATCAAGTACTTGGAATGGTTAGACAATGGCAGGAGCTCATTCATGAGAACAGATTCAGTCATATTGATCTAGCGGGTAGCCCGGATTTCGTTAAGTTATCTGAAGCATATGGTGTCAAAGGTTTCCGAGCGTCTAACAAAGCTGAAGCACGTGAGGCATGGGAGGCAGCTCTCAGTCATCCTGGTCCAGCAGTTGTAGAATTCGTCGTTCGCAGAGACGAGAATGTCTACCCGATGGTCGCGCAAGGTAGCACCATCGATCAAATGATCATGGGGGATGCAGAATGAAGAAGCATACGATCGCAGTTATTGTGAACGATCAGCCCGGCGTTCTGCAGCGTGTATCCGGCTTGTTCGGGCGCCGTGGCTTCAATATTGAAAGTATTACAGTTGGTACGAGCGAAGAGCAAGGTTTGTCGCGTATGGTCATCGTCACTTCTGGCGATGATCATACGTTAGAACAAATTACGAAGCAACTGTACAAGCTTATCGATGTTATTAAAGTAATAAACTTAAGTGCAAATGCAATGGTAGGACGCGAACTTGCACTCATTAAAGTACACGCAGAACCTGCGACTCGTCCCGAAGTACTTGGTGTCGTTGAGACTTTCCGAGCAGCAGTAGTCGATATTGGCACTCATTCGCTTATGGTTCAGGTTGTAGGTGATACGGAGAAAATTGACGCAATGGTAGAGCTTCTTAAGCCTTATGGCATCCGTGAACTTTCACGCACTGGCGTAACTGCGCTTAACCGTGGTAACGTAAAGCAATAAGTTATCATTGATTTATCTATTATATTCATAATATTTCAACATCCCGCTTTGAGCGGGAGTTTAAGAGGGGAACCTTAGTAGGATCTCGATTCTCCCCTTAAGCACCCGCTCAAAAGGGTTAAATCAAAGGAGGCAATTATTATTATGGCAGTTACAATGTACTATGAAAAAGACGCTGATCAAGGCGTGCTTCAAGGTAAAACGATCGCAGTAATCGGTTACGGCAGCCAAGGCCACGCGCAAGCGCAAAATCTTCGTGACAGTGGTCTAAAAGTAGTTATTGGTCTTCGCCCTGGTAAATCGGCGGATGTTGCTAAGAAGGACGGCTTCGAAGTATTGACAGTTGCAGAAGCAACTAAAGTTGCAGATGTCGTACAAATCTTGCTCCCGGATGAGACGCAAGCGAAAGTATACAATGAAGAGATCGAACCAAACCTTAAGCAAGGTGCGGCTTTGATGTTCTCCCATGGTTTCAACATTCACTATGGACAAATCGTACCAAGTGCAGACAAAGACGTATTCCTTGTAGCTCCTAAATCACCAGGACACATGGTTCGCCGTACATACCAAGAAGGCTTCGGCGTTCCTGGTTTGATCGCTATCCACCAAGATGCTACTGGCAAAGCAAAGGCTATCGGTCTTGCTTATGCAAAAGGTATCGGTTGTACACGCGCAGGAGTTATTGAAACTTCTTTCAAAGAAGAGACAGAAACAGATCTATTCGGCGAGCAAGCAGTACTTTGCGGCGGTGCAACTGCACTAGTTAAAGCTGGTTTCGAAACTCTTGTTGAAGCAGGTTACGCTCCAGAGATGGCTTACTTCGAGTGTTTGCATGAACTGAAACTTATCGTTGACTTGATGTATGAAGGCGGAATGGCTAAAATGCGTGATTCCATCTCCAATACAGCTGAATATGGTGACTATGTAACTGGTCCTCGTATCGTAACGGAAGAAACGAAAAAAGAAATGAAACGTGTTTTGGAAGATATCCAATCCGGCCGTTTCGCACGTGACTTTATTCTTGAGAACCAATCCGGCCGCGCAATGCTTACGGCTACTCGCCGTAATGAAGCTGCACATCCAATCGAGCAAACAGGAGCTCAACTTCGTGAGCTAATGCACTGGATTAAGAAATAATAGCAATTATTCGCATATAATAGTTTTTAGAAGATCAACTTAATCCCGATCCACCGGAGCGTATGCCATTGCTTACGAGCAATGGCATATGTAATCCCCGTGTGTATCGGGATCATTCTGTTCACGGAGGTGCAGTGCTGAAATGCGGAAAATTTATATTTTCGATACAACGCTTCGAGATGGTGAGCAATCACCAGGTGTGAACCTGAACACGAAGGAAAAGGTTGAAATTGCTCTTCAGTTGGAAAAATTGGGTGTCGATCGGATCGAGGCAGGTTTCCCAGCAGCTTCTCCAGGCGATCTTGCTGCTGTTAACGCAGTTGCAAGGGCAGTTAAGAACGCAACAGTAATCGGTTTATCTCGCTCTCGCGAGACAGATATTGACGCTGTACGCGAAGCACTGAAGGGTGCACAAGATCCTTGTATTCACTTGTTTTTAGCGACAAGTCCTATACATCGTAAACATAAGCTGCGTATGGAGAAGGACGAGGTGCTGGAAGCAGCTGATCGTGCAATTCGATATGCAAAGCAATATTTTGACAAAATCGAATTTTCTCCAGAGGATGCAGGCCGTACGGAGCTGGACTTCCTTTGCAAAGTAACAGATATGGCTATTAAGGCTGGTGCGACAGTTGTAAATATCCCAGATACTGTTGGTTATATGAACCCGCAAGAATTTGGTAACATTTTTAAGACGTTGAAAGAAAATGTACCTAACATAGAAAAAATCCAACTAAGTGCGCACTGTCATGACGATCTTGGTATGGCAACGGCGAATGCACTAGCCGCAATTTTGAATGGTGCTGACCAAATAGAAGGAACGATTAACGGCATCGGAGAACGTGCTGGTAACACTGCAATTGAAGAAATTGCGATGGCACTTGCTACACGCCCTGATTATTTTGGAGCGCATACTACGCTGAATTTGAAGGAAATTGCTAAGACGAGCCGACTAGTAAGTAAATTAACTGGTATGGTTATTCCGGGGAATAAGGCAATAGTTGGAGCCAATGCTTTTGCTCATGAATCGGGCATTCATCAAGATGGTATGTTGAAGGAGAAGACGACTTATGAAATAATTTCTCCAGACACGATCGGCTTGAAGGAATCGAAGCTAGTTTTAGGTAAACATTCTGGTCGTCATGCGTTCAGAGAGAAGTTAATTGATCTCGGATACGAACTGGAAGATGAAGCGGTCAACACAGCTTTCGCGAAGTTCAAAGATTTGGCAGATCGCAAAAAAACGGTTGTTGATAGCGATATACGTGCAATGCTGGAAGAGAAGCTAATCGATACGCCGGAAATATTTACGCTTGAGACGATTCAAGTGAGCTATGGCAATCAATCGACGCCACATGCGTCTGTACGTATTCGTACGGTTGATGGCGAGATTCGTGAAGAGTCTGCTGAAGGAAATGGCTCAGTTGACGCAATCTATAACGCTATTGATCAAGCGACGAAAGAAACCGTTGAGCTTGAGGATTATTCGATTAAATCGGTTTCTCAAGGTAAAGACGCGCTAGGTGAAGTTCATGTCATCTTGAAACAAGATGATATTTCGGCACAGGGACGCGGGCTCAGTACTGATATTTTGGAAGCAAGTGCAAGAGCTTATCTCGATGCGGTTAATCGATTACTTGATAAAAGCAAATCGCCTAGCAAACGCGATAAAATGAGTCTTATTTAGTTGATAAACGAAATAATTAGGCAACCAATAACAGCACGGCAGGACTACGTCCAATGCTATGCTGTTTTTTTTAATAGCGTTATAGTTATTAACTATAAAGTTCATAGATTTTATATCTTTGTATAAAGCTAGCTTTTATGGTACAAATGATAATAGACTGAGAATGATATAGAGGAGTGTTAAAATAATATGTCAGAAGTGAAAAAAATTGCAGTTCTTGGCGGCGACGGAATCGGACCTGAAGTCGTTGGAGAAGCACTAAAGGTATTAAAAAGAACGGAAGAACTATTCGGATACCAATTCGAAACAGCAGATGGACTGTTCGGCGGAATTGCGATAGATGAAAAAGGAACTCCGCTTCCGCAAGAAACGCTTGAGCTTTGCCAAAAGGCTGATGCTGTATTGTTAGGTGCTGTCGGCGGACCAAAATGGGATAACAACTCTAAGGAACTTCGTCCAGAAACTGGCTTGTTAGGCATTCGGAAAGCGCTAGGATTGTTCTCTAATATTCGTCCAGCAACTGTATTTGACTGTCTAAAGGAAGCTTCAACGCTTAAGCCTGAAGTACTTGAAGGAACTGATCTTATCGTAGTTCGTGAGCTTACTGGAGGTATTTACTTCGGAGAGAAATTCCGTCGTGAAGGTGCAAACGGAGAAGAAGCAGTAGATACATGTGTATATAATGTAAATGAGGTTGAGCGTATTGCTCGCCAAGCATTTGATATTGCGATGACACGCGATAAACGCCTAGCTTCGGTTGATAAGGCAAACGTGCTTGAAACTTCCCGTCTATGGAGAGAAGTAGTAAACCGGGTTGCTGTTGAGTATCCAGAAGTAGAGCTAGAGCATATTTTGGTAGACAACTGTGCAATGCAATTGCTTCGTCGTCCATCAAGTTTCGATGTTATCGTTACAGAAAATATGTTTGGAGACATTCTTAGTGATGAAGCGGCTATGTTGACTGGTTCAATTGGTATGTTGTCCTCTGCTTCACTAGGTGAAGGCAGCTTTGGCCTGTACGAGCCGGTTCACGGTTCAGCGCCTGATATCGCGGGTCAAGGTATTTCTAATCCAATAGCTACAATCCTATCTGTAGCGCTTATGTTCCGTCTAACTTTCGGATATCATGATGCTGCAAAATCGATTGAAGATGCGGTTAAAGAAACGCTTGATGCTGGACACCGTACAGGTGATATCGCAGTGGATAAGAGCAAAGCAATCGGAACAGAAGCTATGGGAGATCTTATTGTAACTGCTATGAAAAAATAATTCAGCACGAATAGATTACTAGCTTACGAGTCAAATGATATCCTAATTATAACCATTCCAATAAGGTAATTGATGTAATATTGACTTTATTATGGGTGAATGATACTATTTTTTACTAGAGAGACACCTATGAATCGAAAATCACAATAGCATTTTTGGGATAGAATAAGGAGGAGTTTGATCATGGCAGAACGTTTGGTAGGACGCCCGGCACCTGATTTTACTATGGAAACAGCAACAGGAAACGGTCAAGATTTTGGTTCCGCATCACTTGCAGATTACAAGGGAAAATGGTTGGTGTTGTTCTTCTATCCACTCGATTTTACATTTGTATGTCCAACTGAAATTACAGCACTAAGTGCAGTTGCTGAAGAGTTTAAGAAGCTTGACACTGAAATTCTCGGAGTAAGTGTTGATAGTAAACATAGTCACCGTGCATGGATCAATACACCTGTAAACGATAACGGTCTTGGTCAATTGAACTTCCCCCTAGCTGCTGATATCACGAAGAGCGTTGCTCGTGATTACGGCGTGCTGATCGAAGAAGAAGGTATCGCGCTTCGCGGTCTATTCATCATCGATCCAGAAGGTGAAGTGAAGTGCCAAGTTGTTAATCATAACAACGTTGGTCGCAGTGTTGAAGAAACACAACGTGTATTACAAGCGCTTCAATCCGGCGGGCTATGCCCAATTAACTGGAAACCCGGCCAAAGTCATTTGGTTTCGAAGTAATTTTTTACGACAAATAAGGCGTTTAAATATAAAAAAAGGGACAAACTTCTCATCTTCGGATGTGGGAGTTTGTCTCTTCTTCGTTTGTGGTGTCAAATTAATACAATTAAGAAATATTAATAAATAGCTAGAGGGCAGGAATTTACTGCTTTTGCAGCGAATACATAATAAATTAAGGCAATACTTACCGAAGTGGTTTGACTCGAACAAACCTTAAGCGAATGCTTATAAAGTAAGGAGAGTGTCAACATGAGCTTTTGCTGTGGAGCCAGTATGATTGGAACTAAAGGGACGCTAAAGCATTATCGAACACATATTCACAATGTGCCGATACTGTTTTGTCCTGTCTGCCATCAAGTAGACATTCATTATTTGGCCCAACAAGAGTATGATATTTTAGCTGATTATGCTCATGGAGACGGTGCAGCCGAAGTGGATTTTGTAGATTATGTTGAGCAAGAGGATCACGAGCTTCTTGAAAACTGTGTTAATCATGAAAATGAAGAACCACTCGAAGTTGTGCGTAACCAGATCGATATGGCGCTTGATTTGCTTGCATTTGCCAAACAGATTGACGATAAGGAATGGCAGCTCGTACTAAAAAAACGACTAGGCATTCTAAATAGCAGGCGGAATAAACTTATGCGAGGTCGATCTTCAGTATAATAATATGGGAACTATCAAGCCTCCCTTGCGGAGGCTTTTCTGTTGTTAACTTCAAAAGAAAATGAAATTATTTTAATGTGTACCCCCGGAAAGGGATATAACATTTACGAAATTATAAGTAGCGAGGTGGAGCAGTTGTTGCTGATCCTATTTAAGCGGTTTCTGCGTAAATGGGTTCCTAATGAAGCTGAATCATCAGAACCTAAGCTTGCGCCAGAGCAATATATTATAAAAATTAGACAAGGCGAAGAACATTTACGCGAGCAATTTATCGCTGAATATTCCCCATACATAGCTAAAGTAACAAGCGGATTTTGTAAACGGTATATCGAACCTGGAAGTGACGATGAGTTTAGTGTAGCTATGCTTGCATTTAATGAAGCAATCAATCATTTTGATAGTGATGCAGGAAAGTCATTTCTAGGATTTGCGAAAACCGTCATTCAACGTCGGCTTATTGATCATGTCCGAAAAGAGCAAAGGCATTTGCAAGTCGTTCCGTATAGTATGTTTGATTCAGAAGCTGAGGATCAATCAACCTATAACGTTTTGGATACGAAACAAGCAATGGCTGCGCACGAAACAAATCGTGCTGATACTGAAAGAAAAATGGAGATTGCTGAGCTTAGCCAAGAGTTAGGGAAATACGGCATTACTTTTGCTGAACTGGTCGAGCTTTCACCTAAACACGCTGATTCCAGAATGATGTTGATCGGGATCGCAGGGACGCTGGCAGCTGATGCGAATCTGTTAGAAGTATTAAGACAGACTGGGAGAATGCCTATAAAAGAGCTCATTCTTGCATGTGCTGTTTCTCGAAAAACGATTGAACGAAATCGGAAATACATTATTGCAATTGCCATTATTATGACAGGTGCTTATCCCTATATGAACGATTATTTACGTATCAGAAGTGATCAAACGATAAGCAGCAAGGAGGTGAGCCAATGAAGCGTGGAGTTGTAGTAAGTATCGATAAAAAACATGCTGTAGTAATGACGGCAGATGGTCAATTTGTTCGAGCTCCCATTCAAGGCTCGCCTGAGATCGGTGAAGAAATTGCTTTTGAAGACGAAATCGCGAGGCCAAGGCGATTAAATAGATCCATTTATCGATATGCTGGGGCGGCAGCTATGCTCTGTATATTGCTGTTTGCGGGCCTTGCCTATTCGTTAATAGGGTCGAATCCCGTTGTTGCTTATCTCACGATAGATATTAATCCGAGTGTAGAGATTGGTGTGGATAAGGATGAGAGAGTTCGTGAATTGCGAGCTTTAAATGAAGATGGGGAAAAGATTATTGCGGGAATCCGTTACAAAGCAGTCAAAGTGGAAAGGGTTGCTGCGTCTATTTTGGAGGAAGCTAGAAAGACTCATTATCTCGATTCCACTCACGAAGATATTTTTATAGCAAGTATGGTGCTGGGTGGACAGGAGCAGTTGGATACAGATTTTGAGTCAGTAATGACGAAGAAGCTGGATCGGGAGCTGCAAAGCTGGCTGACAGATCATTCCTCAACAACAAGTAAAATTTCTATTACAACATTAGCCATCCCTGAAGAGTTAAGAGAAGAAGCAGATGCGAATGGAATATCGGCCGGGAAATTTGCAGCCTACTTAGTAGCAAAAAATGAAGGTTACGATCTAACGTTGGAAAAAATGAAAGATCAGTCAATTGACTCCATTATGGAGCCGATTGGTGGTGTCAAAAAAAATGTCGAAAATAAGGACGACATTTCTACAAAGCAAATGTTGCAGCAATTGCTTGCAGAAGAAATAGAAAATAAGGGGAAAGAGAAGTCGGTAAAACCAACTGATAATGGAAGTGCAGAGCAACCAACTAAAAAGCCAACAACACCTCCAACTGCAAATCCTTCATTGAAACCAACATTGAAACCGACACCGAAGCCTACTCCGAGGCCAACGACGAAACCGAGTCAGCATCATGGGGGAAATGATCGTGATGAAGATGACGATGACCATGACTATGATGAAAAAGATGATGACGATAATGATAATCGAGGTAATAGTGGTTGGAAGGGAAACAAGGATAGAGACAAGGACACGAATGTAAGTAAAGACAAACATAATCATTCAAAAGATAAATCAGTTAAACCAACAGGAAAGCCGAAAGACTCGTCAAATGAGAGCAAAGACGATGATGATCGTGACGATGATCGGGATAATGACGGTGACGATGACCGTAATGATGAACGTGATAAAGACAACGATAATAATGATCGTGATGAAGACGTTGATGATAATGATCGTGATGAAGACGATAATAATGATCGTAATAAAGACGACGATGAACGAAAAAATGACAACGATGATGACAAAAATAATGAACGTGACGATGATGACGATGAAACCCATAGTGATGATGAAAAAAAACATAACAGCGGTCAAAAGGGAGAAGGCGGAGTTGATCATCGGGAGCGGGATGATGACGATGACGACAAACGAGACGAAAATCACGAGCATGAACGTAATGATGAAGGTGACGGAAGTGATAATGATGACGATTCAGAAAAGGATCGTGATTGAAAAAAATGCTATCCACTGGTATATAAGTCCCGGTCTTGTGCGCAGAACAGCTTCTGTTCCATTTAAAATAATCGAGTATTTTCGACTATTTGCAGCGCATATTTCGACAGGATTTCCGATTGACAGCCTTTGTAAAGTAAACCTATGATTAGAAGAGAGTGAAATATATTTCATTATCTATAGTGTTTGCCGGGGAGGAATAGTAGATGCAGGCCATTCGAAAGCGTTATTTCCCGGCGCTTGCCGAATATATACGGGGCGGTAAGGAAGCATCGCTTATTCAAGCTAATGAACTGGGGAAACAACTATATGGCCTTAATTACGAAGAGATCATCGCCGTTCATGAAGAGTGCATACAAGCTTTAGCTGCTAATGTTGAAACGAAAGATGCTATTCAATTATACCATCGCTCATTTGTATTTTTGATGGAGCTGATGGTTGCTTCCCGTTTCAAATTAGAAGTAGATGCCGCTGGAGAAATTGTTGAGTTGCCAGTCGATCGAAAAATAACTGAAATTCGTGAAAAGATTGTCCGCTCCAGCCGATCATTTGAAGAAGAGAAAAATAAATATGAAAATATACTACAGCATTTAGATAGTGGAATCGCATTATTTGATAGTGATGGTTTTCTGCTATTTATTAATGTACAAATGGCGAAGGTGCTGGATATTCCACGGAAAACGCTTGCAGGTCGCAATATAAAACAAATATTGCTCCATCGAAAGTTAAATATTCAAACGAGACGAACGATACTAAGGCTTTATAGAGAGATTTTTTTGAAAAGAAACCGCTACTACGAGTTTCAACATAAAGACGGCAAACATTTATTAGCAACAGTGACTTATGGTGATCAACTTGATGGTGACTTTCTATTTAGTGTAAAGGATGTTTCGGAGTATAAGCAGATCGAGCAAAGTGCTATGCAAAATGATAAACTCGCAATGCTAGGGAAAATTGCTGCAGCGATTGCTCATGAGATTCGTAATCCGTTAACAAGCATACGAGGTTTTATTCAACTTTTAAGGCCATACTTGCTCGAAGTAGGCAAGGAAGAGTATGCACGCATTATTTTGACAGAAATAGATCGGGCTAATGATATCATTTATGAATTTCTTAATTCGTCGAAGCCGTCAGCACCAATGAAACAGTCTACTTCAATTGAACATCTTATTCGGGAAGTTGTTATGCTAACAGAGAGTGAAGCTTTACTTCGGAATTGCGAAATATCAATGGAATCGTATCATTCCAAAGCGCTCGTGTCTATCGATATTAAGCAAGTGAAGCAAGTCATCCTCAACATTGTTAAAAACTCCCTAGATGCAGTCGAAGAAGTTCAATCCGAGCGAAGAGGCCGAATTGATATCGTATTAACTGTTAATGGACAATATGCTGAAGTGCTTATAAAGGATAATGGAAAAGGCATTGACAAGACGACGATGGGCAAGCTGTTTGATCCCTTTTTCACGACGAAGCAAGAGGGTACTGGACTTGGCTTATCCGTTAGCTATCGTATCATTCGCAACCATGGCGGGACGATTCGTGTCGACAGCGAAGTTGGAAGCGGTACAAAATTTATCATCTATTTGCCATTAGCTGAATAAACGTTTAGAATCGAATCGGGGTCTATTGCCCCGATTTTTTTCATTTGGGGAAAGCGAGGGATGAAAGATGGCAACATCATTTATATACGGGGCTAGAAGCGGCGGTCAAATGCCGGAAGCATTGGTCCGATTCATTACGGAGGAACAATTAAAGGGAAG
This sequence comes from Paenibacillus sp. L3-i20, assembly GCF_022180385.2. Taxonomy (GTDB): domain Bacteria; phylum Bacillota; class Bacilli; order Paenibacillales; family Paenibacillaceae; genus Pristimantibacillus. The sequence goes on along the minus strand of NZ_BQME02000001.1, from coordinate 306,994 downwards.
CGGTGTCTCTGCAAATCTTATTGTTCAGTCAGAGATTGATGCGAGATTAAGAAGCAGCTATACGAAAGAAATATTTCAAGCAAAACCAGAGCAGACTGAGGTACTGCCTACTTTTGGATTGTTTGAGGTGCCATACATAGTGTTTGTTGGTTACAAGGCTGGTTCTGGTTTAGATGGTTTGAGAAGAGCGGCGGCTGCGGCGGCAAAAGCTTTGAAGAGTATTCGAGTTAAAGGAGCAGAAGTGCTGCTACAGTCAACAGTTATTGGTCAAGATATTACAGATAAAGGTGCCGATGCAGTAGCACAAGCGTTGACAGAGGGATTCCTATTAGCACTTCACGATAGAAAACCGCTTAAGAAAGAGATGGCTGAGCGTTTTTTACTCGAAGCTGTTACTTTTAAACCAGAAGAGGGATTCGAAGAGAAGCATGGAGATAAGTTAGTGTGGGAGCAAGGTATTGTTCGTGGCCAAATCATTGCTGATGGTGTTGGTTATGCTCGCGATTTAACGAACTTGCCAGGTAACGATCTTACGCCGGAACGTCTAGCGTTCCATGCTGAAGAGCTTGCAAATACACATGATCTCGAAATCGAAGTTATCGATGAGTGGACAGCAACAGAACAAGGAATGGGCGGCTTACTTGCTGTTGGACAAGGCAGTATTAATCCTCCAAGAATGATCGTCATTCATTATAAAGGGGCCCCTGAATCTTCAGAGACATGGGGATTGATCGGTAAGGGCATTACTTTTGATACTGGTGGTATTTCACTCAAAAAGGCTCCTGGCATGGAGGAAATGATCTCCGACATGGGCGGTGCAGCTGCTGTACTTGGTGCAGTAAAGGCAATTGCTGAGCTTAAGGCACAGGTCAATCTTATTGCAGTTATTCCTACTGCTGAAAATATGCCGTCTGATCGGGCATACAAGCCAGGGGATGTTATTCGGACAATGAGCGGATACACAGTAGAAGTAGTGAATACAGATGCAGAGGGCAGAATCGTTCTTGCTGACGGACTGACAACTGCTATTCGCAGAGGAGCAACGAAGCTCGTTGACGTGGCTACTTTAACAGGAGCAGTAATGATAACGCTAGGTTATGAGGCGACAGGTGCAGTTACCAACAATGATCAACTTATGAGTGAAGTGATTCAAGCATCGGAGAAGTCAGGTGAGCAAGTATGGCCGCTACCTACTTATCCGGCTTTTAAAAAGGCTCTCAAAAGTGATGCTGCAGACTTAAAAAATGCAGGAAGCAGTTACGGGGGCGCAAGTATAGGCGGTTTATTCATTGGCCACTTTGCTGAAGATCTTCCGTGGGTACATTTAGATATTGGCGGAACGGCTTGGATAGAGTCATCCAGAGGATGGGAACCAAAAGGTGCAACAGGAGTAATGGTTAGGACGCTAGTAGAATTGACGAGAAACGCTAATTAAATACCAATAATTAACATAAAATCACAGTAATCCGAGTGGAGGTGTTTGTTGTGACATACGATGAAATCATGCAAGAGCTTGAGCGGCTAGGTACAGAGCAGACAAAAGGAACTTTCATGAGACATGGCGCAATGGAGCCTCTATTTGGAGTCAAAATCGGTGATCTAAAGAAATTAGTGAAATTCGTCAAAAAGGATCAAGCGTTAGCAGAGCGTCTATATGCGACAGGTAACTCTGATGCAATGTATTTAGCTGGGATTAGTATTAATCCAAAGCTTACATCCAAAGAGCTGCTGCAACAATGGGTCAAAGAGGCATATTGGTATTCACTCGCTGAGTATACAGTGTCTGGTGTCGCTGCCGAGAGTCCATTTGCTAGGGAACTAGCACTGGAATGGATTGATTCTCCGAATGAAATGGTCGCTAGTTGTGGATGGAGTACATATGGGGGCTACATTTCGATAACGCAGGATGAGAAGCTCGACATGATAGAAATTCGAGGTTTATTAGAACGAATTAAAAGAGATATTCATCACGAGCAAAACAGAGTAAAGTATACGATGAATACGTTTGTAATAACTGTAGGTGTCTATATATTGCAATTGCAGGATGAGGCAAGGGAGATTTCGGAAGTGATAGGTAAGGTGCATGTGAATGTCGGAAATACAGCATGTAAGGTGCCTCTCGCCTTGGATTATATCGATAAAGCTCAAGCAATGGGGAAGACTGGAACGAAGAAAAAAACATGCATCTGCTAGTGCTTTCCCTCGTAACTATATGAACTTTCTTATTGATGCTATAAATCGATGAAACCGATGCCAATATGATTATGGTTGGTAAGCGCTTAATGTACTAAAATATGAAGAAGTTACGCAACTGATTATTGTAGTTGGTACGCTTCTTCTCTTTCAAAGTAAGAGAGAAGATCGGCGGAAATGTATGGAAACAACCGCCATAGAAAATAATAGGATGGTTATGAATAGAGAGGGTGGAATTTTCTGCAATGAGCATCCATGATGAGCGCAACTCTTCGCCTTGGAAAAGCTACTATGGTCCCAATCTTGGTTATGTCCAGGAGCAATATGAGCTGTTCCTGAATGATCCGAATGCAGTTGAAGCATCGGTTCGCGAAATGTTTATCCAATGGGGGGCACCGCCTTCCACAGCTGCAACTGCGTCTGTCGCAGCAGCGCCGGCAACCAATGCCGGAGCCGTACAATCAGCAACTACAGCAACAAGTGGTCCGATTGACAGCAATATGTTGAAGAAGGTCGTTGCCGCGCATCAGCTCATGCTGAATATCCGTAGGTATGGCCACTTAGGTGCGGATATTAATCCGCTTGGAATTAGTCAGGTTGCGGATACAAAGTTGCTTGAGCCTGAAACCTTTGGACTTACGAAGGAGGATCTTGCATCAATTCCAGCTTCTTTAATCTGGGATAACGCTCCTGAGACGTTGGCGAATGGATGGGACGCAATTGTGCGACTCAGAGAAATTTACACCCGTTCGGCAGCATACGAATTTACACATATACATGATGAAAATGAACGCAATTGGCTTCATAAGCAAGCTGAATCGGGATCATTCCCGGCTCCATTATCTGCAAGAGAAAGAGAAGCATTACTTGAGCGCTTAATGCAAGTTGAGCAATTCGAGAGCTTCCTTCACAAAACATTCGTAGGTCAGAAACGCTTCTCAATTGAAGGCGTTGACATGCTAGTACCTGTGCTGGACGAAATCGTTCGTGCGGTTGCACATGATGGAGCACATCACATTTTGATGGGTATGGCACATCGTGGCCGTTTGAACGTGTTGACACATGTACTTGGCAAACCATACGAGAAGATTTTTTCCGAATTCCATCATTCCCCGAATAAGGAACTTATTCCTTCCGAGGGCTCAATGGGCATTAACTATGGTTGGACAGGTGACGTGAAGTACCATTTGGGTGCTGACCGTGCTGTAACTGAAGGGGAGACTGTTCGCGCGAAATTGACGCTTGCAAACAACCCGAGCCATTTAGAATTTGTTAATCCTGTTGTTGAGGGCTTCACGCGCGCAGCACAAGAAGATCGCAGCAAGCCGGGCTTCCCTGAACAGGATCAACATGGTGCAGTTACAATCTGCGTACATGGCGACGCTGCATTTATCGGCGAAGGTATTGTTGCAGAAACATTGAACTTCAACAATTTGCAGGGCTACCGTAACGGTGGAACTCTTCATATTATTGCAAACAACCGTCTAGGCTTCACGACAAATAGCGTTGACTCTCGTTCGACTCATTATGCCAGCGACTTGGCAAAAGGTTTCGATATTCCGATTGTTCACGTTAATGCTGATGAGCCAGAAGCTTGTCTTGCTGCCGTGCGTCTTGCTTGCGAATATCGTCTACGCTTCAACAAAGGTTTCGTTATCGATCTAATCGGCTACCGTCGTTATGGTCATAACGAAATGGATGATCCAGATGTAACACAACCGCTTGTCTATTCGAAAGTGCGAAATCATCCAACTGTAAGCGTTCTTTATAGCAATCATTTGAAGGCTGAGCAAGCTCTTTCTGAACAGCAAGTAGATGCTCTCCGTGCAAAAACAGCGGCAACGTTGCAAGCTGCCTATGACTCTATGAAAGCTAATGAAGGCAAAACGCATGTACAGGCTCCGCATGAATCAGGTCGTGTTGTTCCTGAGGATGTTCGTACAGCAGTTCCTTTGGAAGAACTGAAAGAAATTAATCTTGAGCTTCTGAATCGTCCTGAAAGTTTCACAGAGTATACGAAACTTCAACGTATTCTTCAACGTCGTGCAACTGGATTAAACGATGGAGAAAAGCTTGATTGGGCACATGCTGAAGCATTGGCATTCGCAACGATTCTTGCCGACGGCACACCAATCCGTCTAAGCGGTCAAGACTCCGAGCGTGGAACGTTCGCTCATCGTCATATTATGCTGAATGATAATGCTTCCGGAGCGAAATTCTCTCCGCTGCATATACTTCCGCAAGCGAAAGCATCATTTGCTGTTCATAACAGCCCATTGTCAGAAACAGCCGTTCTTGGCTTTGAATATGGTTATAACGTATTTGCTCCAGAAACATTCGTTATCTGGGAAGCACAATATGGAGATTTCGCCAACGTTGCTCAAGTTATTTTTGACCAATTTATTTCTGCAGGCCGTGCAAAATGGTCACAGAAATCAGGTATCGTAATCTTGCTGCCGCATGGTTATGAAGGTCAAGGTCCAGAGCACTCCAGCGCTCGTCTGGAACGTTTCCTGCAGCTTTCGGCTGACAACAACTGGACTGTAGCTAACTTGACTTCTTCGGCGCAATACTTCCATTTGCTGCGTAAGCAAGCAGCAATGCTTGGAGCAGACAATGTGCGTCCACTCGTAATGATGGCGCCTAAGAGCTTGATTCGTAATCCTCGTGTTGCGTCTCATGGTGTTGAACTTAGCGAAGGCTCCTTTAAACCAGTGCTTCCGCAATTTAATCTGACTGAACCAAAAGCTGCTAAGGAAAAGGTGAAACGCCTTGTTCTTGGTACAGGTAAAGTTATGGTCGATCTTGAAGAAGCAATGTCATCTGCTGGTCAAGATGAGTTCGCATGGTTGCGCGTTGCTCGTGTAGAGCAGCTGTATCCGTTGCCGCAAGCAGAACTTGAGCGTATCGTGAGCCAGTTCAATAAGTTGGAAGAAATAGTATGGGTACAAGAGGAACCGAAAAACATGGGCTCCTGGTCTTATATGGAACCACGTCTGCGCGCACTTGCGCCAGGTAAAGTTCAAGTTCGCTATATTGGTCGTCAAGATCGTTCTAGTACGGCAAGCGGGCATCAGGAAGTTCACGCAGCAGAACAACAATCTATTATTTCTTCCGCTTTGAATGGTCAGCCATTCGAATCGAGTTTGGTAAGGGGGTAGCAACAATGGCAGATATTATAGTACCAGAATTGGGAGAATCCATATCCGAGGGAACAATTACGAAGTGGTTTGTTAAGGAAGGCGACACAGTAAATCAAGGTGACGTACTTCTTGAACTTGAAACAGATAAAGTAAATATTGAAATTAGTTCGGACAGCAGCGGTGTTGTATCTAGCATCGCAAAAAAAGACGGTGAAGTTGTACTAGTAGGCGAGGCAATCGGTTCGATCGGTGCCTCAACTGGAGCACCAGCTACACCTGCACCAGTAGCTACTCCAGAAAAACCAAAAGCGCCTGAGGCTGCAGCACCTGCACCGGCGGCTGTTGCACCGGCAGCAGCTCCGACGGGGGTAGCTGTTTCCTTAGCAGCTTCTGTTAATGCAACTCCAGCGGCTCGTAAGTTAGCTCGCGAGCAAGGTATTGATCTAACACAAGTACAGGGCAAAGATGGAATCGGTCGCATCTATCCTGACGATATTCGTTCGCATGGTGTACAAGCTCCAGTAGCGGCTGCTCCGGCAGCAGCGCCAGCAGCACCAGCGGCACCTGCAGTTAACGGTAAGGAGACTGAGCGTAAGCGTATGTCTCGTCGCCGCGTAACGATTGCAAATCGTCTTGTTGAAGCACAACGTACTGCTGCCATGTTGACTACATTCAATGAAGTTGATATGACAGCAATCCTTGATCTTCGCAAACGTCGCAAACAAGCTTTCTTTGATAAAAATGAAGTAAACTTGGGCTTTATGTCTTTCTTTACTAAAGCTGTTGTAGGTGCATTGAAGGCGTATCCGCTTCTGAACGCAGAAATTGACGGAGAAGACATCGTTGTGAAGAAGTTCTACGATATCGGTATCGCAGTTTCAGCTAAAGAAGGTCTTGTTGTTCCAGTTGTTCGCGATGCAGACCGTTTGAGCTTCGCAGACATCGAAAAAAATATTGGAGAACTAGCTAAAAAAGCTCGTGCCAACACACTAGCTCTTAGCGATTTGCAAGGTGGAAGCTTCACTATTACAAATGGTGGCGTATTCGGTTCCTTGTTGTCTACTCCAATTCTTAACACACCGCAAGTTGGTATTCTGGGTATGCACAAAATTCAAATTCGCCCAGTTGCAATCGACGACGTAAATATGGAAAACCGTCCGATGATGTATATTGCATTGTCATACGATCACCGTATCGTTGATGGAAGCGAAGCAGTTCGTTTCCTAGTAACAGTGAAAGAGCTTTTGGAAGATCCAGAACAATTACTTCTACAAGGCTAATACATTTTATAATGAGGGGATAGCAGCGCAAATAAGCGTTGCTATCCCCTTTATTTTTCATGTGTAACTCCAAACAAAGTGAAAAAAGCCCGGAGCAGCTTCGCCCAAGCGATTAACACAATTTAAGGTTAGGTGCGTAATGCGCTAAAAGAGTACTTCAGCATTTGTGGTCCTGCAATATTGGCGGCAATACAGAACCACTCGGAGTGAATAATGATTTTGCTAATGAGTAAAAAAGCAGTTCCCCCGATCAATTCGAAAGCAATAAATTGTTTCCATTGCCAAGCTGGAATAATATAAACCGTGAAATGCTCGCATCCGCTATTTAATAATCGTCGTTTCAAGGTTAAGCCCTCCTGCTAATTACACATTACAATTGTAACTAACGTATGCTGAGCGGCTTATCCAACATTCATAAATAATTGCTCCATTGCTTCCTTTAAAATCCCGATCAATTGATGGATATGAGTTTGTTCTACGATAAGAGGCGGCATTAATCGGATTGTTGATGCATTGGATGCATTAATCAATAGTCCTTTTTCCATGCACAAAGCAGCTAGAGAAGGAGCCATTCCTTCAGGGAGATCAAAGGCAATGAGAAGCCCTTTTCCACGTACTTCTGTAATCGGAAAAGTATTGGCAAGTTCGTTCAGCGATTGTTTTAAGTGACGACCTTGCAGATCAGCGTTAGCTGCTAAATCACGGTCCAGTATTTCTTGTACAACTGCAAGGCCCGCTGCCATTGCAAGCGGCTGACCAGTATACGTTCCTCCTTGATCGCCAGGTTGGAATAAATCGTATGCTTCTGTTGTCAGCATTGCAGATAGTGGAAATCCGCCGCCAATCCCTTTTCCAAGCGTCATTATATCCGGTTTAATGCCGTAATGCTCGTAAGCGAATAACTTCCCCGTACGTCCAAGTCCTGTTTGTACCTCATCAACGATTAAGATAATACCGTACATATCGCACATTTTGCGGATTGCGTATAAATAAGCTTCACTAACCTCATGTACTCCGCCTTCACCTTGCACAAGTTCAATCATTATAGCGCAAGTATTGTTCGTTACAGCAGCGAAGCAGGCATCAATATCATTAATCGGAACATGTATGAAGCCATCTACTTTTGGGGCAAATAGGTTTTTCCATTGCGGCTTGCCTGTTGCAGACATCATCGCTAAGCTGCGTCCGTGGAAACTATTTGTCAGTGTTATAATTTCGAAAGCACCATTCAGATGAAGTGCGCCATGTTTTCTAGCCAGCTTAATTGCACTTTCATTAGCCTCCGCACCAGTGCTAGTAAAGAACACTTTATCCATTCCGCTAATCGTTGTTAGCAGTTTGGAGAATTCAATCTGTGGTTTGTTGTAAAATCCGGGACTAGCGTGAACGAGTGTTGCTGCTTGCCTCGCCAGTGCCTGCTGAAGAACCGCAGGTGAATGACCAAGTGCTGTTACTGCCCACCCACCAATAAAGTCCAAATAAGTTTTGTCCTCTGTATCGAGAAGCAGCATACCTTCACCGCTTGCCATTATGACATCTGGACGATTCACCGTGAACAGTACATGCTTGTGAGCTGCTTCGAGCAAACCCGCTGTTTGAGAGTTTGTTGTGCTATCTTTTTCAATCGAGGAAATGTTCAACATCGTTAACCTCCGTTCAATTTCGCGCTACTGAATAAATATACAACAATTAGAATATATATTCAATCGGCGGAACTATTATTTTTTCAGGAGTTTGTGTTAATAGGCTTTTGTTTTGAGGAAAATAAAAAGCGATGCAAGTAATCTGCATCGCTTTTGAATATACGGAGTATCATTTGGTCGTTAAACTAATTTTGTCTGCCTTAGCCCAAGTGCCGACCGGCATTATTTCGTAAGTGATTCCAAGCGCTAACTTACCGTTATTCTGTAGTTCGAATACTCCAACTGCTCCTTTACGTGTTTGAACCTTGTACTGCGCTGTCAAGCTCGAGCCATCAGAACCTTTCAATTGAATCGAACGATAAGCAAATAGTTCATCTCCAGGATCTTGGGTGAGTGAGACGCTTAATGTTGTTTCGTTCACTGCTTCTACTGAGGCAATACCCAGTGGTGCAATTGTTTCTGCAACGAAGCTAGCTTCCTTTACATTAAACCAGTTAGAGGAGACCGTGTACTTTTGTCCAGGTTGCAATGTGGTACCTTGTGGCAAACGGAACTTCGGCTCTTGCTTGCCATCTGTTGATTGTGTGAAACCGACATAGGATACTGTAAGTGGTTCGCCGCCTTGGGGTGTTAATACCGCTTGTCGTGTTGCAAGAGAAGGGATCACCTGCATTAACTGACCATCTAACTTGTTATTCTCGTCCAGAACAGCTGCATTTCCTCCACGTCCCCCTGCATAAGCTGAGATGACATATCCGTAGTCAATGACATTATTAGAGCGAAGTGAATTTATTTCAAATGTATCAGCTGTTACTTGACTGACAGCGTTCAACTGAATCAATTCGTCGCTTGCAGCTACTGAAAGGTTTTGCTTGCCTTTGTAGTTCAGAGTATAAGTCGTACCTTCCTTCATCGTTTGCACGGGAACAATGTATGTTGCGATTGAGCCTGTTTTTAACCTTGGTTGGTTGACCAACTTAATATCACCATCAAAGACAAAATTGGCAGATGCTGCAGCCATAGCTTCATCCGCTTGCGATAGCGGAGCATTAAAGGTTACTTCAAAAGCGATCTTGTTAAGCGCCTTTATAGAAGTGATTTCAGCGTTCTCAGAACGAATGGCTTGCTCTGCTTGAACTAGGAGCATTGCCGTTTCACCACGAGTAATTGACTCGCTTCCAATCGATAAACCGTTCATCCAATGTTGAACCGACTTTACATCACGTTGCAAAGCCTTAGCGATCAATGATGCCATATCTGAGCTTGTTGTAGCATGGTTAGGAGCAAGCTTCTCTACGTTATCAATGAGGCCGTGAGCAAGGGCTGAGCTTAAGTAAGCGTCATACCATTTTGCACCTTGGACAGCTGTGTTGGAATCAACTGTATCGACCTCAAGCGCTAGTAGAATCATTTTTATAAGTTCAGCGTTAGTAACGATTTTTTCTGATCGCACTTTACCATCGGAGTAACCTTGCAATACATCTTTATCAATGAGATGTTGAATAGATTTATCTTGTTGAAACTGGAAGTTAGTAATCGCTGCTTTCTGAATTTGTGCAACTGGTGCAAGGGATGCAGCATGTACTTGGAAAGGAAGTAATGCACCACCACCGATTATTGCTGATAATGCTACAATTGCAACCTTCTGATTAACTTTATTCATATTCGTTCATCCTCCTAGAGTGAGTAAATCGTGTGTCATACCTGTATGATAGATCACAACTCTAACGGGGCGGATAAGAGAATATAAACTATTTATAAACAGAATGATAAAGAAGTTCACAGTCATACAATATCATTAAAATACTATAGGGAAGTTACACCGTAAACCGATACCCAGCTCCCCATACTGTCTCAATGAACTGTGGATTGGAGGGATCAGCTTCGATTTTCTCCCTAATACGGGAAATATGAACGGTAACGGTTGCAATCTCGCCATTAGAATCAAGTCCCCATATTCGATCGAACAGAACATCCTTATTGAACACTCGATTAGGATTTTCAGCTAGGAAAACAAGCACTTCAAATTCCTTAGTTGTCAGCGAAATTTCTTTGCCATTTAGGAAAACGCGTCGCGATGACTTTTGAATCGAAAGCTCGCGTATGTTGATTTGTTCAGCTTCGATGACCTTTCCGCCTTTGTAACGTTCGTACCTTGCTAGATGAGCTTTCGCCCTCGCTACCAATTCGTTTGGACTAAATGGCTTTGTGACGAAATCATCGGCACCTAGTCCGAATCCTCGTATTTTATCGATTTCTTCTTTTTTTGCGGAGACGATTAAAATAGGTAGATCCAGCTTCTCACGAATTTGTTTGCAAATTTCAAAACCGTCCATTCCCGGTAACTGCAGGTCAACAATAACAAGATCATAATGGCCTGTGAGAGCCTCTGTAAGCCCTTCATGGCCATCATGGCATAGTTTTACCTGATAGTCATGCAAGAGGAAGTAGTCACGTTGCAACTCAGCAATATAAGGGTCATCTTCAATAATTAATAGCTGCTTCATAGTTACCTCACCGATGATCTACAAATTTTTTGAGTACAAAAAAGATTGTTGTTCCGTTGCCATGAGAACTCTCGGCCCATATTTGACCGCCATGTCCTTCGATAATATGTTTGGCAATTGCAAGACCAAGTCCATTGCCACCAGCAGATCTGCTACGTGAAGGTTCCTCGCGATAAAAACGTTCAAAAATATGAGGCAATGAATCTGGATGAATGCCAGGGCCGTTGTCTGAGATCCAGACTAGACAATCTTCCGTTCGCATACTTATGCCTACTTCGATTTTCTTTGGCTCTTGAATCATGTACTTCAGACAATTATCCACTAGATTGATGATGACTCGTTTAAGCTTTTCCCGATCGGCTAGAACATAAGCAAGCTCGTTTCTTTCATTGCTCCATGTCACATCAATTTTGCCTTGATCGAGCTCAATAGACATTTCCTCTAGACTGTGTCTGAGAAATCCATTTAGTTCAAGCTGTTGGAAGGAATAAGGTTCCTTATTCATATCGAGCTTCGAATAGTAGAGTAGCTCATCGACCAATCGTTCGAGATCAGAAGCTCTTACGTGAATGGCGTCAACGTATCTGTCTAATTTCTCTTTTGTATTTGTAACTCCGTCTCTAATTCCTTCTGCGTACCCTTTTATCGTAGTAATGGGTGTTCTCAGGTCATGCGAAATATTTGAAAGTAACTGCTTACGATTGTCCTCGTAATGGAGTTGTAGTTGAACTGATTCAAGTAGCTTTTGTCGCATATCTTCAAAGCTCATTAAGAGCTGACCGACCTCATCATGGGAGTGAGGGTGCAGTTGGAAGGTGAGATCGCCATTTTTGATATGTTCTGCCGATCTTCGAAGCTCATCAAGCGGTTTTACAATTTTCCGAGTTACATAACGATAGAGCAGAACACTAGTTAAGAGCAGAATAGCAAGAAAAACACCAATTAAAATGGGCAGTAACTTTCGAACCATCTCTGCGAAAGGGCTTCGTTCTTTTGTAACATAGACGCTCCCCTTTTCAGCACTGTCAGTTGAAAAAAGAAAATCAAACTTGGCATATGAGTAAAAGCGGCTTCCTAAATTCATTGTGTTGCGGATCGAGTTATTGTTCATTTCGTAAGTTGGAAGAAGCGTTGCAAGATCAGCACTTTGCAGCGCTGGTGATGCATATATAATTTCATGTTCAAGGCGGACAATGAGTCCAGCCTGTACCATTTTTAGCTGATTATCGTACTTTTCCAGAAGCTTATTATCTTTTAGCTGAGCGGGATCATGTTTGGCCAAATATTTCAGATCAAGAAAAATGCTCTCCTCTTCTTCGGAAAGAGGATTCAAAGAATAATGAATGCGGTAGAAGCTGCTGATGCTGCGGAAATCGCCTGTGACAGCAACGGATAATAAATATGCTGCTGCCGTAAAAAGGATAACAGAGACAATGACAACTGATGTGAAAGATAGTAATAGTCTGAAACGGATGGACATTAATCGTGTTCTCCCTTCTAAGTATAGACGATGGTGATAAATAGTTTACACGTTTCATCTGTCCTGAATATATCGTATTAGACAGGATGCATTATTTCGACATTTTAGTATAGGAGGGGGGATTAGGCAAGGCAAGGAAAGGAAATGGAAGCGGGTTTGAGGACTAAATGAGAATTATTTGTTATTCAGATCCATTACATGCTAAAAATAGTGAATTCGTTGCATGAAAGGGGATATGTGGTTGCTAGATATCTAGAGTTTGATGCGAGTCTAATTAGCCCATCTGGCAAGTGATACAAGTTTTATACGATGGCGAAAGTTTTGGGGGTCCACAAATGAATACTTTAAATTACTACGTAGGTTATTTAACACCTGGAAATGATAAAGTTACATTAGATGCTCATTATCAATCGGTCACTCTCGGTACACGTCTGATAATGTCTACTTACATTAAATTTAATATGTGAAAGAGTGTATGCTCTTTTTTTAGCTATATTGGCTAGGAGTGGGGCATTTTTTGTGAATGCATGGCATACCAAAATTGATTTTTTTTAGTTTGATCCAAATAATGAGCTGTGTTGAATATTAACGGGCTTAATACGTACGATCTTATCGATAAAATGGGGAATTAATTTATTGAATGGATACCAGCTCGATCATATTTTCGATGGTCTAAGAAAACTATTAATTTGGTTTCTAGTAAGTGATATATAGCGACCTTTAATTGCTTATAAAATTTTTTAGTCACCTCTTGTTTTGTAGCTGGAGCTTGTATTGGATCTGATGTAGAATATTGCATGTTAACTCAATCCTGTAACAAAAGCTTTTCCTTGTTGGTATTTATCTATTTTCACAAAATATATTACACTTTCAATTAGCTTTAAAAAATTCTCTATTCTAAACGATTGATCTATTACAGTAGGATTAATTTGAGTAATATTGTGAGAGAGGGGGCAAAATTTCGATGGAAGAATCGATATCAGAGATAGAATTAATTGAATTGGCCCGTCAAGGTGATGCAGGTGCATTCGGTCAGTTAATTCACTTGCATAGAAGTAAGGTATTACACTGGGTTGAAAGGATGACACGTGATTTATGCTTATCCGAAGATATCGTACAGGATGCCTCAATACAAGCCTATCTTAAATTACACTCTTTGACTGATTCCGATCGATTTGTACAATGGTTTCGCATAATTGTTATAAATCAGGTTCGGATGAAAATGCGCCGGGGAGGTCCGAATAAGCGTGAGCTTCTCTTTAGTAGCTGGCAATCGAAAAATGATTCATGCAGAGACGACTCAGACCTTGCTACGTGTCTAACTTTGGATTTGCCCTCAATGTTTGTTATTAAGGACGATCCAGCAGAGCAATTGCTGCAAAAAGAATTTCTGGAAAGCGTCGATGAGTATGTGAAGTGCCTTAATTGCAAGGAACGGGAGATGTTCAAAGCACGTTTCCTCCATCAGCGAACACCCGAAGAAATCGCAAGCGATTTGAACGTGTCAATTAAAACAGTTTACACTTATTTATACCGATCAAAGAAAAAACTTAATAGGATGTACAACGGGGTTAGTATCGATAAGTTCAGTGACGGATGAGTAGTTAGGTTTTACATCTTACTAGACAAGATTCGTAAGGAATCGATCTCATGATGAACATAAGAGTTGGTATATAGGCGATCTGAACGTTAGGAATTAAATAAGGAATTATTGAACGAGAAGAGATGCCCTCATTCATTAATCCCTTATTACGAGCGAGAGGGAAAACTCAACAATATTGAGATTCAGTAGAAGGTTATCCTAATTTTTCACTTCTAATTTTTTAATATTCATAGTATCGAGCAGTTGTTTAAGCAAGGAAAGTCCTTGTGTTTCCTCTTCTTTAGCTTGAGAGAGGATTTGAATTCCTTGTAAAGCTAGCTCGCTATTGTGTGGATCGCCGCACTGTGGGAATGGGAATAATTCGGAAAGGCTATATAGTTTTTTGGAAACGCTATCATAATGCACGGAGGCTTGTTTCAGAATTTTTCTTTCATGTATAGTATCATCTTCTGAGAGTCGATGTAAAAATGCTGCTGCATAGGCACGTAACTCGCAATAGACGATTATGTTATAAGCATTAAAGAATGGATGCAGTGAACGGTTCTTAAAGGCATTGATCCATGCATCATAAGCTGCTAAACCTTGAGCGATAGGGCCGATAGGGTGATCAAGGCTACCATTTGTATAACCATGTTTAACTGCAAAGCTAAGCATGTTATGTACAGCTTGCTGCTTGCTGATTTCATTACGCTCAAGAAGGGCGATAACATATATCTCCGCCGTTTGGCTATGACCGAGCTGATTATATGGCAGTGTATTCTCTTGCAATTTATCGATTACATGATAAACCTGATTATCGTCATCATACCCATAAATCATTCCGAATTCTGGGTGAAATAGATCCCAAGCAATGACCGGAAGGCCTCTGTCGATTGATGCTTTAATAATTTGGTGGGCTTGTTCTACGACTGCCGGTTCAACGTTAGCAAATGGTAAGAAGTCCAGGTTATATCCGAGATTAGATAGGGCTTCTTGCGTATAAGGCTCGCCAGCAAAAGTAGTCGGTCCCGCGATATGTATACTGTCCTCGAAAATATTCAAATAAAAAGCATGTCCTGTAAGCCCATTCACTTCATCTAATGAAATTCCTCGAAGCTCTGTATATTGTAATAGTCCCCACATGCAGTAAGTAAGAGAGGGTCTAGCCCCAATAAAGTGATCCTCTCTCCTCTCGGTATAAATGGTCGGACGTTCTAACAATTTTTTATTCATTCACTCACTCGTCTCCTCTTCAATTTCAATTACCGTACGATATAAAGATGCCATCGACAGAATAATTTTGAACAGAAGTTTGATTTTTTAGTTTAATATTTTTACTACGATCTACGTTGCAATATGCCGCATCTGTAGCTGCCATGATTTTAACTACTGAAACACTTGTTGTAGACAAACCTGAGAATAGTAATTTGGCTATGCCAGATATGAGTGGTATGGTTGGCATGGGTGGTATGGGCGGCATGATGTAATTCATCTGTAAAACCCTGTAATAGCAAGGTTTACGGGTTCCTTCGGGAGCCTGTTTTAAATTTATATCAAAAAAACATTCAAAGCGATTTCTTGGAAATTTAGCCCGATCGAATGTATGAAACGGACGGACATCGAATTTATTCCCCTATTTAGCGTAGTTAAAGTCGAATAGCATTATAAAATGTCTGACGTGCATTATGAGCATTCAATTTCCATTATTGCGGAGAGAAAAGCATTCATAATGTTAGAATGCCCCTTCAAAAAGTGCTCTTCGCACTTTCAGTTAGGTCTAGTAGTCAGACTGCTTTCAAACATATCAATGATGACCAAAAAATGTTCTGCTTCACGAAAAACATGATCCGCAAGCAAAGGGTGAATAATGCTCTTTATACGACACGCCTCAATTAAATCACGTGCTGTTTTCTTGAAATCACGAAGAGATTTAACAGATACCTTGTTCTGATCAAGAAATTGATCAAGGAGCGGGACGGTTTGTGACTGGGGACGCATGGACTCCAAGTCTTTAGCTTGAAATAGTAATTGGTCGAATTCTTGACTAAAGTTATTAGCTTGCTCTACAAGTTTCCGCTCGGATGGATCAAGTAGGTGGCTAATAAATTTGGCATGATCGGCCATAATTTTAAGGAAAAAAACGTTTTCGTCAATTATTGCATCAGGCAACGGCTCTAACTTTCCTTGATTTAATTCCGATAATCGATTTCTAAAATAGTTGGCTTCCCTGCTCACATGATCCACCAAAAGAGGGAAATTATTTGCACCAGGTAGTTGGCACGTTAATATTAATCCAAGTATTCTTCGTTTGAAGGCCCATATATAAGAAACTGCAGTGTGGACTTCCTCATTGAATCTTCTAATGACGGAGGGATCTGTCCCAGTTGTGAATGCATTGGCTTTATTTTCGATCGCATGAAAAACAGAATAAAAATGGTTGGCTTCATTAATCAATTGAGTGTCTTCGCATCGGAATCCAAGTTTCAAAAATAAGGAATGTTCTTTCATTATCCGTGACCAAAACCGTACTTCTTCCAATGAACGCACTACAAACGGATCCGCCAATAGCATGGCCTCCCTTGAACTATCACATTTCAAGTACTATATGAGAGGAGTCCTTGTCAGTATTCCTTTGGTGGAGTTGTATTAGTAGAATTTGAAGTATTCATCTATTAATACTACTATAATTTAGTATCCATATATTGCATAAAGTGATATAATCACAATCGAAATACGTCAGTTCACTCCGTTATAGAAGGGAGGTGAATAATGATGAAAAAGATGATATTACTTTTGCTGGTTATGTTGTTTTCTTTTTCTGTAAGCGCTTCCGCAAGTTCCTCATCACCTGAAACTTGGTACGTAGGTTCGGTACACGTGGGAGGAGAACATCAATTGACAGTTGATGTACTTAATTATGGCATAAGCAACGTTTCTATTACGCTGCACAAGGAAGGACCATCAGGTCAATGGACAGAGGTTTTCTATGATGCTGAAAACCTGATAAGCAATCAAATGTATACTTTTACTTACAACGTAGGTTACTTAGCCCCAGGCAACTATAAAGTTGTATTGGTTGTCAATTCCACAACTGCTCCAATGGGTTCACGTCTTGATAATGCCGACATATACTAGTTTTAATATGTAAAAGAGTAAATGCCCTACACTTAGCCTAATGGCTCGGTGAAGGGCATTTTTTTATAGTCGTGTTCTTATTCAATGAGGGTATATCTACTAATTTTCAACAATCTAATCAACTTAATTGGAAAATAAAACTATACTTTATTTGGAATATAAGGTATATTATTTTTCCTGCTATTTTCGCTGAGGTGATTGAAGGGTGCGGCTGCTCTCCAAAAAGCTTCATGGACTAGCAGAAATTCAACAGGAGGACCAATTAGAATGAATCGGAATAAGGATTGGATCAAGTTAGATGGCATTGGTAAGAGCTTTAAAGTCGCGACAAGAACGGCGGGGCTTAAGGAAGCGACCAAAGCCTTATTTGTGCGCAAACATACAGTCGTGGAAGCATTAAAAGATATCTCTTTCTCGATAGCAGAAGGAGAGATCGTAGGTTATATCGGACCGAATGGGGCTGGGAAATCGACTACGATTAAAGTGATGAGCGGCATATTAGTGCCGGATGAAGGCTCGTGTACTGTTATGGGCTATACGCCTTGGAAGAACAGAACAGAATATGTGAAGCATATCGGTGTAGTATTCGGACAACGATCACAACTTTGGTGGGATGTGCCTGTTATCGACTCCTTTGAGCTGCTGAGGGATATTTATAAGATCCCCGAACATACGTACAAGAAAAATGTAGATATGTTGACCGAAATGCTTGCGCTTGAAACGATATTGCAGACGCCTGTCAGGCAACTTAGTTTGGGACAGAGGATGCGATGTGAAATTGCGGCTTCGCTACTACATAGCCCGAAACTTCTGTTCCTCGATGAGCCTACGATTGGTTTAGATGCTGTCAGCAAACTCGCGGTCAGAAATTTTATTAAGCGGCTTAATCAGGAAAAGGGTGTCACAGTTATTTTGACCACTCACGATATGAGCGACATCGAGGCGCTGGCCCATCGCATTTTGATGATAGGAAAAGGCACATTGTTGTATGATGGATCATTGGATGAGCTGCGCAGTAGATTTGGTACAGGAAGAACGTTAACTGTGGATTATAGAGAATACCCCACGCCAATTGATATTCCTCTTACAACTAGGATGGAGTGGACCTCTGAACGAGCGGTGTACAGCTTTGATACAGAGCAGGTTGTTCTTGCCGACCTAGTCTCTCATCTATCCAAATATGTGGAGATCATAGACATCTCTGTTGAATCAAAGGCGATAGATGAAATCATCGTTCAGCTTTATGAGGAGCATCAGATATGAAGGCTTATACTTCGATTTGGCGCCTTCGGTTCATCAATGGGATGCAATATCGTGCTGCAGCTTTAGCAGGGATGGCTACCCAACTATTTTTTGGATTCGTTTTTATTATGATTTTTACGGCGTTTTATAGCAATAGCTCAACATCAATGCCTATTTCATTGGATAACTTGATTACGTACATTTGGCTGCAACAAGTTTTTTTGAGCTTCATTATGCTTTGGTTCCGAGATCAAGAATTATTCGCTATGATAACAAGCGGAAATATCGCCTACGAATTGTGTCGGCCGATGGACCTTTATCCTTCTTGGTATGCTAAGTTACTTGCCCAAAGAGTAGCAAGTGCAACCCTTCGATGTTTTCCCATTTTAACTATTATATTTTTGTTACCCGAACCATATCGCATGAGTTTGCCGCCTACTTTTATTGCGTTTGCATTATTTATTGGTTCCCTCTTGTTAGGCTTGCTGCTAGTCGTTTCTATCTCCATGCTAATCTATATTTCTGTGTTTTGGACAATGTCTCCTGTGGGCTCTATTTTGATGATAGCAGTAGCAGGCGAGTTTTTTGCGGGGATGATTATTCCTATTCCGCTTATGCCATCGTGGTTGCAGACCATGACATATTTACTGCCCTTCCGTTGGACGACTGATTTTCCTTTCCGAGTCTACTCAGGTCATATTCCTCAAGCAGAAGCGATGTGGGGGATTGGTATTCAGCTTGTATGGCTTGTCGTTTTAGTTGGTGTCGGTCGTCTACTTATGAAGCGAGCACTTCGGGCAGTCGTCATACAAGGAGGTTGATGGAATGCATCTATATTTAAAATATTTGAACATTCAACTTAAGTCGCAACTTCAATATCGAGCATCATTTTTACTGCTAAGTTTTGGTCAATTTTTTATTCCGTTTACGGTACTTGGTGGTTTGTATTTTATGTTCCAGCGATTTGGCGAGCTGCAAGGTTGGAGTTTCTTCGAAGTTGCATTATGTTTTTCAGTTATTCATTTAGCTTTTTCATTAAGCGAATGTTTCGCACGTGGATTCGATGGATTTTCGAGTTTGGTAGCGTCAGGAGAATTCGATCGGCTGCTAGTAAGGCCAAGAAGTACGGTAATACAAGTACTAGGTTCAAAGTTTGAGTTTACGAGAATTGGCCGATTGCTTCAGGGAATGATCGTGCTTGTGTGGTCGGTTACTAATTTGCCGGCTTTATGGAGTTTTCCGAAGCTTATCATTTTATTTTTTATGATAATGAATGGCGTGCTGATTTTTACGGGGATATTTATTTTGGCGGCAACTTTTTGTTTTTGGACGATACAGGCAATTGAGGTTGCGAATGTATTTACAGATGGTGGACGTGAGATGGCGCAATATCCGCTTAATATTTATGAAAAGTGGGTGACCAGATTTTTTACGTTCATTATACCGTTTGGATGTGTAACGTATTTGCCGCTCCTGTACATTCTTGATAAAAAGGATGGAGGTATGTTCACCTATATGTTAGTTCCGTTCGGAGGCGCGTTGTTCCTGTTGCCATGCTTGCTTATATGGCGATTCGGGGTCAGGCACTACCGCTCGACGGGTTCGTAACTATAAAAAATATGCAAGCCCGTACCTTCATTTGGGAAGGCTGCGGGCTTGCTGTTCGTAATACGATGCATAATGAATTGATTTACTATTCGATATTAAGCCGTCGTCATTAATCCAATGACAAATAAAACACTGCACGTTGTTGAAGGACAGATTCCTCTGTTGAGCTAGGATCACTGGACGTTGTCGTCGATTGGTCAATTTGTTGAGAAAGCTCATTTACTGCGACTGAAAACAGATTGTAAGCACGATTATCAGGATTGACCGTAGCAGCGATTCGTTCGGTGAGGCGTTCGATAAGCGAGCTGAGGGAGAAGCGTCCAATGAAGGTACGAAGAAGCTGATTCCAACGATTCAGATGAAAGCTGGGATCACTTTCATAAACAAATTGCTCACTCCAACCGTAACCAAGGTCACTCGTCAGGCGCAAGCAAACACGATATCCAGCAGAGTCAATTGCTAGTGCTGGTATTACAAACACTTCGATACGGCTGATGCTTAGTTGTTGGGACAGATCATTAGAGCTCGAAGAATCATTAACAGGGAATGATTGCATATGACAACTCTCCTTTGGTCGCTTACGAGGTTAGCTGTCGGATTCGGGCTAGAGAGTAGACCCTACCGGGGGCACAAATCCCCGGATTCACCCCTTGTGAACAACATCCTGTTTTATAGAATGACTGTTCTCGTTGGTTCCCCCGTTTTCTCAAAATAGAAAAATTCAGCGTTATTGTTTACATAATATTTTACCGCTATTATTTTTATTTGTAAATCACTTACTCGGAAAGTGCAAATTAATGCCTAATTTACCCAAAATGCGACACAATTACTTTGCGTTCCGGGTGCTTTTCAAGTATGATGATACTTAAAAAATGAACTTATGTTCAATCCAAAGGAGCATCAATCATGCAATCGAAAACAAGCCATTGTAAAATTGTCGACTGTACAATCCGTGACGGCGGACTCGTTAATAACTGGGACTTCAGCAACGAGTTTGTTCAGCACCTATATAATAGCTTAAACGAGGCTGGAGTCGATTATATGGAAATCGGCTACAAAAACTCTCCTAAGCTACTAAAAGGTGCAGAAAGCGCGGGTCCTTGGCGTTTTCTGAATGATGACTTCCTTAAGCAGATTATCCCTAATAAAGGAAAAACAAAGCTATCAGCACTAGTTGATATCGGTCGTGTCGATGAAAATGATATTTTGCCAAGAAGCGAAAGTTTGCTAGATCTTATTCGTGTCGCTTGTTACATCCAAGATGTTGATAAGGCGCTAGAACTCGTTCAAGTGTTCCATGACCGTGGATATGAAACGACAATTAACATTATGGCTCTTTCCAATGTAATGGAAAATCAGCTGATTGAAGCATTCAAACTAATAAATGATAGTGTTGTTGATTTTGTTTACATTGTTGACTCTTACGGAAGCTTGAAGCCGGATGATGTTAGTTACCTCGTAGACAAGTTCCAACAACATTTACCGAATAAACGTCTTGGTGTCCATGCACATAACAATATGCAGCTAGCTTTCGCTAACACATTAATAGCGGCTGGCAAAGGTGTTGAGTTACTAGATGCATCCGTATACGGCATGGGCCGTGCGGCGGGTAACTGCAACACAGAGCTACTTGTAACAGAGTTGCAAAATACGAAATACAATGTTCGCCCAGTGCTCGATATGATCGAAAAATATATGATCGCACTTCGTGAGAAGGAAGAATGGGGCTATATTATTCCGTACATGATTACAGGCATATTGGATGAACATCCTCGTTCAGCAATGGCGCTTCGTGCTTCGGAAGACAAAGACAAAGCTGTTGATTTCTACGATCGCTTAACGACACCAGAAATTTCTAAATAATAGAAAGAGAGGTCGTCCTGACTAGGATGACCTCTCTTTTTGTCTTGACTTTCATTTGTAACATACTAGAGCTTATACAGCTCTCCGGCGCCACGAATTGCTGCAGCATTATTCGGTTCATTAGGGTGGAAGTACCCCATACCTTCCCAAACATCACCGTCAATTGAATCGGCACGAACCACAACTGCAATATCTTCGCTTTGACCAAACCAAGCAAGCAAATGACGGTCATTTACCCCTTCTAGATCGATATACCAAAGCCTATCACCGTATTGTGTGACGAATACGAGATCTGCCTTATGAAATTGAACGGGCTGCATTGTTTTCGCTTGATAGTTAATACGTATGCCCTTCAACATTATCGTTTCCATATCCAACATGTCTATCCACCTCCCAAATGGCAACAGAACAGATTTAACCACTATCGCATCCACTTCAGCGTAAAGTGATTAATATAATTTCCCTTGCCGATATAAGACGGTAGATAGCTTCGTCACAGCATGTACAAAACAATTTTGGCGAAGTGAAAGGGGATCGCCGAAGTAAGCTGGCAAGATGCCGTTCATCGTCTTTTGCATTTTGGCAAATAGCTGCTTGTATACTTCTTCTTCGGTATAAAATTGTGTCTCCCGTCCTTGAAGCCATTCGAAATAAGAGACAATTACACCGCCTGCATTGGCTAGAATATCCGGAATAATAATCGCTCCAGAACTTGCAAGAGCTTCGTCCGCATCGCCGGTAATTGGAGCATTAGCCCCTTCGACTATCATTCGTGCATTTATTTGCCCGACATTATCGCCGCGAATTTGATCTTCCAGTGCTGCAAGAAACAGGACGTCAACGTTTAAATAAAGTACATCTTCTCGGTCTAGTACCGCTGCGCTTACACCAATTTCATGCAATTCCCCATCTGTAGAAGGAAGATCACCGCGATGAGTGGCAGCATATTCAACTAGTGAAGGGATATCAAGACCTTCCTCATTGTACAAAGTAACATTGCGATCGCTAACAGCAACGACTTTGCCGCGAAGAGCTGTACATTTGTAGGCTTCCATTGCTGTCACTGAACCGACGTTGCCGAAGCCTTGAACCGCTAAGGAGAGGGGCTTGTCCTTATAAGCAAGCGCCGTTTCGGCAAATATGTTAGTGCTGCCTGACAGCCAGCCGATGTTTTCGTTAAGAAAATCATGCATCATATAACGGAATGTGAAATATACGCCTTTGCCTGTTGCTTCCCTACGGCCCAGTGATCCGCCGCTAACGATGCTTTTCCCGGTAAAGCTGCCAAGGTAAGGGGAGCCTGGATTAATACTTTTATATTCAGCCATCATCCAGTCCATTTCTCTGTCGCCTGTTCCCATATCAGGGGCGGGTATATCTTTATCAGGTCCGAGCACGTCACTGAAGTACTGGACATACTTTTTGCAAATTGAATATAGCTCTTTTTCAGAGTAGCTGCGCGGATTGACGACAACTCCGCCTTTTCCACCGCCAAATGGCACTTCGTGCAAGGCGTTCTTAAGCGTCATTAGAGCTGCTAAATTTGTAACTTCGTCTTCATTGACGGATTCATGAAATCTAATTCCGCCTTTGTAAGGACCTAATGCATCGTTGTGCTGAATACGGAAAGCGGGGATGCGTTCAACATTTCCGTTATCAAGAGCGATACGTAAAAATGCTTTGTGAACTTTGTTAGGTGTAGACAAAATTGCCGCCAACGATTGAAAGACTTGCTCTCTTCGTTGATCCTGGATTTGTGGTAGAAATGAAGAATCTCCCATTAACGCATTTAGGGACTGTTGTACGATGGCTCCTGTTTGGTTTGCCATATGATGACGACCTCCTAGTTGGAAAAATGTTGATGATTCTTGCTTCAGTTGATTGTATCATAGAATGCTCCATTGAAAGAAATGAGACGTATTGAAATTGTCCTTTTAGACATGGTCTTGTAAACTGAAGCAGAATATGACGTAAGGAAGTGACGTAATGACCTCAACTCCTTCTAGGATACATACTAAAAAAATAAGGATATCCCGTCGTATACGATTTTCGTTAAAGGATATGATTATAGCCCTGATCGTAGTGTTTATTGGTATAATATTTTTACCGTCAGATGTATCTGCATATGGGACGCTGCTTACGTCTACTGGACATGAAAGTGGGGCAGGGACAACAAGTAGCGTAACTATTAAAGGCTTAGTTGAAGATATCCTCTTTTATGGAGTTAGAACTTTTTATTACTTCTTTTTATTACTTGCAACAGGAATGATGCTTCTTGGGCTTTCAATACCACCATCTGTTCAAGGAGATCGTCAGCGGGAATTAATCAGGGAGTGGAGCAGGCCAGTAATGAAAGGTTTGCTAATCGTAGTTCTGCTATTTGTTTTTATTCAATCTAATAAAATTATTCGTGGACTTGAAGGTCGTGGAGCTGACTTACTTGAGCTGTTCACGAAGACGCCAACAGGCCAAGCTTGGCTTGCTTTATTAATAGTTTCCTTGCTTGGATTCGTTGTTATTAAGTACAAAGATTTATATAGAGCGAAATGGGCGATGCTGCTATTAGCAGTGGAGAGCTATATAGGGCATGCAGCAGCATCCGAACACGAAATAGTCGCCATCATAACTGACTTTATCCATCTTGCTTGTTCAGCACTATGGGCTGGAGGAGTTCTGCTGTTGTTATTATTTTGGCGTGTTGATCGGAAGGAAGCGGGACGGTTTATGGAACGTTTTGCTTCCATCGCATGGGTAACAATGGTTGTTTTAGTTGTTAGCGGCATTATTATAACGTGGACGATTATTCCATCATGGCTATATTTGATTTATACAGATTGGGGTAACTGGCTAATAGCGAAAATAGTAGTTGTAATGCTCGTTATCGGAATTGGTGCTGGGCTTCGGCACAGAGCTCGAAAGAGGGAGATGCCTAGAGGTATTCTGCTGAAGCTGGATGGTTTATTAATGGCAATTATTATCGTGATAGCAGCTGTCTTTACTTCGATTAGCCCAATGCCGGAAAGTGAAGCATTGAAAGTACACGAGATGGGTGAGACGCTTCATTATACGCTAGAAATTACACCAAATGCACCCGGACCTAATGAAGTATCGTTGACCATATGGCTGCCAGAGGGTAGTGGAGTACCGAAGGCAGTAAGCCTCTCTCTGGAGTCTGTAGATGGGACTAATCAAGAACAGATAGATGTTCCACTTGAGGTGATAACGTCTGAGGTGGGCATCGCTTTTCAAGACTTTACTGAATACAACTATACTGCTGCAAGTGTGAATCTCCCTTCTAAAGGTAAATGGTCGGCAGAGCTTTTGATTACGGATGGGACAGGTACAGATATAAATAAGGTAGTATATTTTCATAATAATTGATCAGGATTCGGCAAATATGGGAGGGTGGGAGAAATGTCTTACAAATGGTTGAAGTGGTTAATATTATGGATCCCTACAGTAGTGATCGGATTATGGGAATACGTTAGACATGCTTTTCTTCTTCCGTATGTATCGATGGAAATAGGTAACTTGCTTGCTCCTGTATTTGTCTTTTTGATTACGCTCACACTTGTTCGTTCTCTGTTTGCAAGATTGGAAGTAATGCAAGAATCGTTAAAGCGTCAGCAAGTTGTGAAGGCAGCGTTCGAGGAGCGGGAACAACTTGCCAGAGAGCTTCATGATGGGATCTCCCAGTCACTGTTTATGTTGTCTGTGAAGCTCGATAAGTTAGATCGAGCCGAATCGGATGAAGATGCTAGTCGTACGATGGAAGGAATTAGACATACAGTAAGACATGTATATGATGATGTGCGCCAGTCGCTTGCCAATTTGCAAAGCATGCCTCTACCATCGGATTCAACTTGGATGCAAAGTATCCATAAATTTGTTGCAGATATGGAGCAAGGTATCGGAATACAAGCAACAGTTGATTCCCGGTTGCACGAAGGATTATTGTCTCATAAGCAAAAGGTTGAGTTGTTAGCCATCATTCGTGAAGCATTGATTAACGTACAGAAACATGCGGGTGCAAGCAGAGTTCTTATCCAAGCTGAGCATGTTGGAAGCTTGAATGTTCCGTCGCCATCTTTTGTTTGCACAATAGTGGATGATGGGAAAGGAATTACGCCCGTCGAGCTTCAAGAACAAGGTAAATATGGTGTAAAGATGATGCGTGAGCGCGCTACTGCAATGGGCTGGAATTTATTGCTGTTGCCTGGCGAACGAAGCGGTTTAAAAGTCGAGATAAGGGGAAGGTGAGCGGAATGATAAACCGGGGCGAGTCTACAGTTCGTGTGATGATCGTAGATGATCATCCACATGGAAGAGAAGGTATACGAGAAATATTGGCTGGCGATAAGCTCTTTCAAGTAGTTGGAGAAGCAGCCAGCGGAGAAGAAGCAATTGCCAAAGCTGCCGAACTGCGACCAGAACTTGTACTTATGGATATTAGAATGCCTGGTATGGGTGGTTTAGAAGCTACCTATCGACTAAAGCTGCTACTGCCATCATTAAAAATCATTATGGTCACTGTTTCTGATGATATTACGCATCTATTCGAAGCGATTAAGCGAGGCGCACAAGGCTATCTTCTCAAAAACTTGGACCCTTCTGCTTGGTTACAGTACTTAAGAGAAGTAGTTGTAGACGAAGCGCCGATGTCAAAGGAAATGGCTTTCAGACTTCTTCAAGAGTTTTCCAGTGGATCCGAAAAAGGGAGTGAGAAGGCTGTTGCTTTTCAGAAACAAAAGGCAAGTACAGAATCGTTTCCTGCCACTCCATTGACCGAACGTGAGAAAGAGGTGCTACAGCGAGTTGCGACAGGTGCTTCTAATCGTGAAATTGCAGGACTATTAAACTTGTCAGAGCATACGGTGAAAAATCATTTGAAAAATATATTGCAGAAGCTGCACCTAGACAACCGTGTCCAGTTAACGAGATATGCGATGGAGAAAGGGCTTGTGAAGCGGGAGTTTGATTTTTAAAGATAGAGGATCAGTTAGTTCCTTTTAACTCGCAAATAGCTGATCCTTACTCCAAAATTATTATTGTGGAATAGTACACTCGCACTGGAGGCTTTAGCTTGTGTTAACATCTCAGTCAACACGTAGCAAGGCTGTTACCTCATCCATTGAAGCAGGGGGATATATTCCATATGCAATGAAATCAGAAACATGCTCTTTTGCGCCCGCAATTAGAAGATCCATTAATTCATTTGCTGGCAAAATATCCGATTTTCTAATAGAACTTTTTCCTTCATTCCCAAACTGTAGCAAAATGCGATCGTCTTCAAGCATCGTCAGATGTATGTACGATTCGTTATAATAAAAAAGTCCACTACCCTGTCCTGTTTTCACCAATCCGCTTAACGCTGATATTATGGCGCTCCATTGGCATGGGCCGTTAAACAAAAAATCCATTAAGTAATAATTATTATGTTTTAAAATAATTGCGGATATGGCATGCTGACAAAGTCCCGCTTTCCTCAATTGATCTCGTTTACTGCTATGAAAGAACCAATTTGCAGCTTCATTAACATAGAACTGAGGATCTCGAAGCTTGTGACCGTACATATTTTGTTCTTCGAGGTTAAGATCTTTCATATAGTACGTTTCTAACGTTATCATTGTATCTCATGCAACTCCCTTCAAACCTAGTATAAAAGAGCTTCCAAGAAATGTCGAAATGCTTTCGCAGGTTTACAAACAGCGTAATGATTTGGTTACTTTAAGAGGTTCTGACTTTTTCTATCTAATGAGGTTATATAAGCATTAACAGTTGCATCAGGTTCTGTCATTGCATATAATAGGGGTTAATATTTAATTAAAAGTTGAAATGCTATGATGGAGAAAAGTAAGCAGTACTTTCGCACAGGGAGAGGGCGCCGTTGATTGAGAGCGTTCTTGTGAAACCAGGCTGATGAAGTTCACTCCGGAGCATGTCCCTGAACGGTGATGGCGTTGTGTCATGACATAAGTAGGAGGGCACGGTTTCCGCCGTTAACGGGGTTTGAGGAATTGCTCGGTGTATATTACAGCGGCAGTTCAAATTAGGGTGGTACCACGGTTCTTCCGTCCCTTAGGGGAGGAGGGGCCTTTTTATTTTGTCCGGATACCCGTAAGGGTTGGGGTTAATACAATTGGAGGCGATGAGGATGAAGGCAAGGCTGGAGGAGCTTCGAGCTGAAGCACTAGCGGAACTGCAAGGAGTAGAATCGCAAGGAACGCTTAACGACCTGCGTGTAAAATATTTAGGCAAAAAGGGAGCACTAACGGAAATTTTGCGTGGCATGGGCTCACTAAGCGCTGAGGAACGTCCAGTTATCGGGCAAGTGGGTAACGATGTTCGTGCAGCAATTGAGTCCGTTATTGAAGAGAAACAAGCAGCTTTCCAACAAGCAGAAACGAATAATCGCTTGCTCGCAGAGACGATTGATGTGACATTGCCTGGCAAGAAGTTACCTACAGGTTCGGTGCATCCACTAAACAAAGTATCACAAGAGATCGAAGATATTTTCATCGGGCTTGGTTATTCCATTGCTGAAGGTCCTGAAGTAGAGACGGACTATTACAACTTCGAGGCACTTAATTTGCCGAAAAATCATCCCGCACGCGACATGCAAGATTCGTTCTACATTACGGATGATATTTTGATGCGTACACAAACATCGCCAGTGCAAGTAAGAACGATGCAGGCGAGCAAGGGCGAGGCGCCAATTCGTGTTATTTGTCCGGGTAAAGTATATCGCCGCGATGACGACGATGCAACACATTCATTCCAGTTTAATCAGATTGAAGGACTTGTCATTGGCAAAGGTATTCGTATGAGTGACTTGAAGGGAACTCTTCTGCAATTCGCACAACAAATGTTCGGATCACAGACGCAAATTCGTCTTCGTCCAAGCTTCTTCCCATTCACAGAGCCAAGCGCAGAGGTAGATGTAAGTTGTGCACAATGTGGTGGCAACGGCTGTCGTATGTGTAAACATACAGGCTGGCTTGAAATTTTGGGCTGTGGCATGATTCATCCGAAAGTGCTTGAGATGGGCGGATATGACCCAGAAGAAGTGACTGGATTTGCATTTGGTATGGGAGTAGAGCGTATCGCGCTTCTAAAATACGGCATTGACGACATTCGTCATTTCTACACGAATGATCTAAGGTTCTTGGGCCAATTCGCTAGAATGTGACTAAGAGAGAAGGGGAGATGAACGATGAAAGTATCCTATAAATGGTTGAATGAATATATCGATTTGGACGGATTGTCCGCAGAAGAGCTTGCTGAGAAAATGACTCGTGGCGGGATCGAGATTGATGTCGTTGAGAAATTAAATAAAGGTGTAACAGGCGTAGTTGTAGGTTATGTAAAATCGAAAGAAAAACATCCTGATGCAGACAAGTTGAACGTATGTAAAGTGGATGTTGGTACTGACGAGGAGCTTCAAATCGTATGCGGCGCCAAAAATGTTGATGCAGGTCAGCTAGTACCTGTTGCTGTCATTGGAGCTGTATTGCCGGGAGATTTCAAGATCAAACGTGCTAAATTGCGCGGGGTTGAATCCCAAGGTATGATCTGCTCTGCGAAGGAGCTTGGCATTAATGACAAGCTGCTGCCGAAGGAACAACAAGAAGGTATTCTTGTATTGCCAGCGTCTACGCCTATCGGAGCATCCATCGGAGATGTACTTGGTATTGACGATGAAGTATTGGAGCTTGATTTGACACCGAACCGTTCTGATTGCCTTAGCATGGTTGGCGTAGCTTATGAAGTAGCAGCTTTAACAGGCCGCGAAGTGAAGCTTCCAAGCAACGATGTACATGATGCAGAAGTGAAGACGGAAGGACTTGTGTCGGTTGATGTTATCGCTACTGAACAATGCACACATTATTCCGCTCGTTATATTAAAGGTGTAAAAGTTGGTCAATCACCGCAATGGTTGCAAAATCGACTTATCGCAGCAGGCATTCGTCCGATCAACAATGTTGTTGACGTTACAAATTTCGTTATGCTGGAATATGGTCAACCGCTTCATGCATTTGATGCTGATCGTGTACCAGGTGGACGCATCGTCGTTCGTATGGCGAAAGAAGGCGAGAAGTTAGTAACTCTTGACGATCAAGAGCGTTCGCTTGAGCCGCATATG
This sequence comes from Paenibacillus sp. L3-i20, assembly GCF_022180385.2. Lineage (GTDB taxonomy): Bacteria > Bacillota > Bacilli > Paenibacillales > Paenibacillaceae > Pristimantibacillus. The sequence goes on along the minus strand of NZ_BQME02000001.1, from coordinate 277,175 downwards.
CTCGTTATTACAGATGGCAATGAGCCAATTGCTTTGGCTGGCGTAATGGGCGGTGCAAGTACTGAGGTGACAGGCGAAACGGTTAACATTTTGCTAGAATCCGCAAGATTTGATGGTGGAACTGTACGCAAGACATCCCGTCAGCTTGGGCTTCGATCTGAATCCAGCATTCGCTTCGAGAAGGAAGTTGACCCATCGAACGTCATTCCTGCACTTGATCGTGCGGCATCTTTGATTGCTGATCTTGCTAATGGATTGGTAACGGATGGGATTGTTGAAGTTAAAGGTCGCTCGTCAGAACCTAAAACCGTTTCCCTAGCACTTACCAAAATTAATGGCTATTTGGGCACGGGGCTTTCTGTGCTAGAAGTTCGTTCTATCTTTGGTCGTCTTCATTTCCAATATGAGTTGTCAGGCGAAGATGTGTTTACGGTAGAAGTACCGGCACGTCGCGGCGATATTACACGTGATGTTGATTTGATCGAAGAAGTAGCTCGTTTGTACGGATATGATAACATTCCTACGACGCTAATCCATGGAGATGTCATTCAAGGTGCGCTAACGAAACCTCAATCGATTCGTCGCGAGCTTCGCAAGCGCCTATCGGACTCTGGCATGCATGAGGTTATCAGCTATTCCTTCACGAGTCCTGCAAGAACGGTTTTGTTCCCAGCACTAGCTGAGGATGTGAAGGCTGTTCGTCTAGCGATGCCGATGAGCGAGGATCGCAGCGTTCTAAGGACGACTCTTATCGCACAATTAATAGAGACAGCTGTCTATAACCGTAATCGTAGAAATGAATCTGCCGCATTGTTCGAAGTCGGTAGTGTATTCCATACAGATGAAGAGCAGTTAACTCGTTTGCCAAAAGAGAAACATCGTTTTGCAGCGTTGCTTACTGGCAACAAAGGTGAAGCGCAATGGAACAGTAAAGCAGTTGGCTATGACTTCTATGATGCCAAGGGAATCGTTGAAACTGTCGTTGACGTGCTTGGACTAACTTCTGAAGTGTCCTATGTACCAGCACAGCCAGAACATTTCCATCCGGGCAGAACAGCAGCAGTCATTATTGAAACGCCAGCAGGTCCAGCAGTTATCGGTTATGTTGGTCAGTTGCATCCAGCTCTTCAAGTGGAGTGGGATATGGCAGACACCTATTTGATCGAAATCGGGCTTGAAGAACTTTACGAGCAATCGAGCTCAGAGATCGAATACAGAGTGTTACCTAAATACCCTGCTATCGAGCGTGACATCGCTGTTTTGGTCGATACAGAGGTAGCAGCGGGCAGTTTGACAGAAACCGCTTGGAGCACAGCAGGTGAGCTTTTGGAGTCCGTTCGTGTATTTGATGTTTATACGGGTGAGCGACTAGGCGCAGGCAAAAAGAGTATCGCATTGTCCCTTGTATACCGTCATGGGGATCGGACATTGACTGATGAAGAAGTTACAGCTCTACATGCACAGGTTGTTCAAAAATTAGAACAATCTTTTGGAGCAGAATTGCGTAAGTAGGCAGGAAACATCCCACGCCGCATCGAATTAGTTCCTAGTGAACGACGATGCGGCTTTTTTTGTTGGCAATTTGCCAGTTGGAAGAGGCTTGAGCATTTAACCACTACAATTAAAATGTGACATGGAATGATAGGGGGATGTAACTACATGGATGCGGATCAAACTGTAGTAACCGTTGATATATATGGAATTCAATATAAAGTTAAAGGTCATACCAATATCGAATATGTGAAAAGGGTCGCGACTTCAATTGATGAAAACATGAAGAAACTCGCCAAAACGAATCCTAGATTAGATAATCAAAGATTAGCTGTACTTTGTGCGATGCAGACAACCGAGGATGTATTCAGGCTTAGAAAAGATAACACGAGGTTGCTTGAGGAAGAAGCAAAATCTTTGGAAATCCGTCAACAATTGGAGTCAGAACAGGTTAGAAATTCGGAATTGCTTACTAGCATAGAGGAAGCCAAACAAATTGCAGAGAATCATTTACTGGAAGTTCAGGCTGAAGCGGAGAAACAATTAGCTGACTTTCTATTATTGGTAGAAGAGCAGAAGAAAGCTGAGCAGGAAGCCACAGATCAAGCAATTAAAGTTAGCGAGGAACGACTTGCTGGATTGCAGCAAGAGCATGTGGAAGCCATTGCACGATTGCAAGAGGAGCTAACGCAAGAAAAGAAATTGGAGCTTATCCAGCTTAAGAGTAAGCTGGAGACGGAACTTGCAAAGCTTGAATCCGAAAAGGACAAGAAGATCACTGAACTGATCAGTGAACGAGATGAGAAAATTGCCGAACTAACAGCTGAAAGTAATCGAAAAGTAACTGAACTAAGGGACGAAAACAGTCTAACAATTTCCGAGTTAGAAAGTGAGCGAGATCGGCTAATTGCGGAATTAACGAATGAAAATGCGCTGAGGGTATCGGAGTTATTGAGTGAAAGGGAAGCGACGATAACTAGTTTAACTCAGGAAAAAGAGACTGCAATACTTAATCTTTCTAATCAGAAAGAACAAGAACTTAATACATTATCGAATGAATGGCAGTCGAAGTGGGATACACGGGAGCAAGAGTGGTTAACTGCCCAAGGGACCGAAAAGGCGGAACGTGATCGGTTAGCGTTGGAACGTGAGACGCATTGGAAACAGGAAGTAACAAAAATAGAGACGTCAACTCGTGCTGATCTTGAGCGGAGAAGGAACGGCTGGCTGGAAGAGCGAAGTAAATTGCTTGCTCAGTTAACGGAGTTGCAAAAGACGATGACTTCAGAGAAGGAATCTCTTGAAGGACGTATTTTGATCGCAGATGAACAATTGGCAAAAGCAATGGAGCAGGAAGAGGAGCTTAAAAAGTCTATTTCCCTCCTTCAAATTGAACATCAAGCGAATTTAGAACAAATTAGCGAGGCAGAATCACTTGTTACTGCGTTTGCCGATGAGCGCAAGCAATGGACTGCTAATCAAGAAGAACAACGTCTTCAGCTTGTGCATGAGCATAAGAAACATATAGATGAATTGCAATCTCAAATTAAGAGCTTGGAAGGACGAATCGTGGCAGCTGATCAAGCGGAGCAAAGTTATGCTGGCCAGCTTGAACTACTTGCATTCAAAGGGCTAGAGCTTCAAGAACAGCTCGAGAAGCAACATGCAGATGCAAATGGACTGAAAGAACAGCTTGAACAGATGAAAGCAATTGAAGCTGGACTTAAGGAACAATTGGAGAAGCAGCAAGCAATTGAGCTTGTGCTCAAAGAACAGCTGGAGCAACATAAGGCGGCTGAAAAGGATCTCCAAGAATTATTGGAATTACAGCAAATTGAAGAAAAAGAGTTGCAAGTGAAGTTAGAGCAGCAACAGATAGCAGCTGAGCGTAATTTGATTGAGCAATTGGAGCAGCAGAAGATTGTTGCTGAGCGCGATTTGATTGAGCAATTGGAACAACAGAAAATTGTTGCAGAACGAGATTTTGTTAAGCAACTTGAACAACAAAAACTTGACGCAGAACGCGACCTGATGGATCAGATAGAACAACAACAAGTAGTTGAACGTAACTTAAATGAGCAATTGGAAATCCGATTTACTACTGAGCGTGAGTTAAAAGAACAATTGTTATCACTTAAGTCAGTAGCAAATGAATTGCAAGAATTACTAGAATTGCATCAAGAAGAGGATAAAGAGTTGCAAGTGAAGCTAGAGCGTCAGCAAGCAACTGAGCGTGAACTTAAGGAGCAGCTGGAGCGTCAGCAAGCGGCTGAGCGAGACCTTAAAGAGCAGCTGGAGCGTCAGCAAGTAGCTGAGCGTGAACTTAAGGAGCAGCTGGAGCGTCAGCAAGCGGCTGAGCGTGAACTTAAGGAGCAGCTGGAGTGTCAGCAAGCAACTGAGCGTGAACTTAAGGAGCAGCTGGAGTGTCAGCAAGCGGCTGAGCGTGAACTTAAGGAGCAGTTGGAGCGTCAGCAAGCAACTGAGCGTGAACTTAAGGAGCAGCTGGAGCGTCAGCAAGCAACTGAGCGAGATCTTAAGGAGCAGCTGGAGCGACAGCAAGCGGCTGAGCGAGATCTTAAAGAGCAGCTGGAGCGACAGCAAGCAGTAGAGCGTGAACTTAAGGAGCAGCTAGAAGCGCAGCAGTTCGCCGAAACAGAGCTTCAGGAGTTGTTAGAGCTGCAGCAGGAAGAAGACAAAGAGCTGCAAGAGCAGTTGGCTCGTCTATTATCAGTAGAGCATGAGCATAAGGAACAGCTTGCACACTATAAAGCTGCAAATCATGTTTTGCAAGAGCAGTTAAACATGCATCAAAATGATCAAGACAAGTTAACCCAACAATTTGAATCTCTACAAGAGATCCAGAAAAAACTTAAAGAACAAATAGAGGAGCAACAAATCAAAGAACAAACATTAATGGAGCAACTTGAATTAACATCTGCTCGTGAACGAATTGCATCTGGCCAATTGGAAGCCGCTTCAGCACGAGGCGAAGAGCTTAACAAGCGTTTGGAAGCTCAGGAGCAAGTAATAGAGCAGATGAAGCTGGAAACAAAACGTTTGGAGAAAATGAAGGAAACACTAGCTGCTGAGGAGGAAAGTCTCCGCGAGCGTATGGAACTTGCGCTGCAAGAAGTGGCTGCTTCATCAGATAATCAGGGCAATTGGACTGAACACATCGCTGAGCTAGAGCAAGAGAAGGAAGCTGCTATAAGAAGCTCTGCTCAATTGTCAGAGGAGCATACTGCACTACTTGTTCAGCATAATAAGTTGAAGGTAGAGTATGCTAAATTGCAAACGGAATATAATGAATGGATCGAATTGATTGAACAAAGTTAAGCTATTTAGAAATAGTTGATTGCAATAAAATAACCAGTCAAGGATTGGACTGTACCGACAAGATGTACACGGATAATGACGTGTATATCTTGCTAGTTACAGCCTCAAGAGACCTTGGCTGGTTTTTTTGACTTATTAGAATTAACCATACGAATGTATAGTTGCAGTGGGACCACCAAATGAAAGACTCGCAAGGCGAATGAGATCAGGTGTTACGATAGCGGGATCTTTCCCAGTTGCGTGCATCTCAGTGCGTAAAGTACCAGGGTTATAGAGATTGACGAGAATACCGTATTCATGTTCTTCATCAGCCACAGCACGTGTTAATGATTCGAGACCAGCCTTGGCAGCACTATATGCTGCATAGCCACCTGCACCATTCTGAGATAGGCTGGACGTTATATTTATGATTCTGCCGTACCTTTTACCTCTCATCGATGGTATGACGGCCTTAGTTAATAGGAATGGTCCAGTTAGATTCGTCGAAATCTGATTTTTCCATTCTTCGGAAGTTAGCTCGAGTACGGAGCCTTGCTCCAGAACTGCTGCATTGTTAAGCAGTACATCAATTCGTCCCCAATGATTCATTACGGCTTCAATTGAATCTTTTACTTGCTGCTCTTCAGTGACATCAACTTGCAATGTTAATGCTGAGCGTCCTGTTTTGTCCAATACAATTGCCGCAGTTTGTTCTAACTTGTCAAGTCTTCTTCCTAAAAGAACGACGTCAGCACCTTCTGCTGCGAATGCAATTGCGGTAGCACGACCTAGACCGCTGCCAGCTCCACTAATGATAGCAACACGATTTTTTAACGCTCCCATTTGATTTCCTCCATTCACGAGGTGTTGTGATCATATCTTATCAAAGCTAGCTTGGCTTTGGAAGGGAATCATCTATTAGACTAATTTGGACAGGGAGTAAAAAAAAATTATAATGCAAATAGAAGGAGTGATGGTAATCCCCTATTTTTTCGTTAGTTCCTTCACTGCTTGATCCAGCATGATGGAGCTTGCGATAGGGCCTTCACCTTGAATCCATAAACGTTGATCTACGGGGTAAATACGGTTGTTTTTAACGGCATTAATATTTTTCCAGAGCGGGTTGTTTTGCAGCTCTCCCATTTTTTCTTCGGCATCTTCTTGCACGAGTAAAAAGATATGATCTGGATTAAGCTCTGGCATTACCTCTATTGAGATCACTTGAAGTTTCTTATCCATAGGGACACCTTCAGGAGCTTTAAGTGCTAAATCATTATATAAGACGGAGCCCGCAGGACTAACTTTTCCATAAACACGATAATCCTTTTCCAACACGCGAAGAAACAGAACGGATTCATTCCCAATAGTTGCCTTAACAAGCTCAGCTGAAGCTTTCATTTTTTCATCGTAGTTGGCTATAAGTTGAATAGCTTTATCCTCTTTACCAATAATGTTGGCAAATTCATTTAACGTGTGCCGCCAGTCGAAAGCGGATTGGGATAATAAAATAGTATTAGAAATTTTGGATAGTTGATCATATATTTTTTCCTGACCGGGGGAAGTACCGATAATTAAGTCAGGATCTGCCGCAAGCACCTTTTCAGGGTTTACCCCGCCAATTGGTCCTAAAAACGTAATTTCATCTGCTTGTACTTGTTCGGATAAATAAGGAGGTAATTCATTATCAACAAACGAAACAGTAGATCCAGGTTTCATTTCAAGTGCTGTCAAATAATCGATGTAGCTGTAATCCAAAATAGCAATGTTGCGAGGCGCTTCTTTTAGAATCGTTTCTCCTGCTACATGTTTAATGACGCGCTCGAAACTAGACTTCGTCGTTGTATTTACTACTTCTGTTGTTGAGCTTGAAGCAGGAGTTGCAGGTGCTTGATTATTATTGCAGCCAGTAGCTGCAAGGAAGGTAACAGTTAAACAAATGGTTGCGAATGTAAATTGAATTGCTTTCATGTTGTCAGTCCCTTCGAGATTATAGATTCCAAGTAATATGGAAAAAATACTTCTAAAGAATATATGATAATGATATTCATTGTCAATTAAAAGAATGATAATTCCTTCCTTTGCTCCGTATTTCTTAGTAAAAGAACAAAAAACGAGTACCGAGAGCTTCAACCATAAAGAAATGATGGATGAGCTTCTTAGTACTCGTTTGAAGTTTTTGTATATAGATCACTGGATTATAGCGTAACGATAACTTATCACTATAAGAATTGAAAACAATATTGACTATTCAACGATAAGTTTAGCTTTCATTATTCGATGCCCAGCACCACATGGAACGTTGCAAATCATATCGTAAGTGCCAGGCTCATCGAACTTGACGGCAGTAGATTTATTGTTTTTGATTGAGTAATCGCTTTTTACAATAGACACGCCATGGACGCTTCCAACTGATTTTAGAGTCAGGTCTACAGTTTCTCCAGCTTTAATTTTATATTCTTGCTGGTCAAACTCCCAATCAGAAGCAGTGATAACAACCTCGGAAGTGCTTTTTTCACTAGTTTCAACAGCTTCTTTGTTCTCTGAGCCTGCTTTATTCGTTTCTTTGCCATTGGTGCCGCAAGCTGCAACAACAAGTGCTAGTACCAGGACGGATGCAAACGCTAGCCACTTTTTCATAATAATACCCCTTCCAATTTGAACAATGAATGTCGATAGTCTCCCATTATTTTAACCTGAAAATGGATAAAATAAATAAAACCTCGTGACAACACTTTGACAAACTGTTGAAGAAGTGATGAACAAGTGGTGAACAAGCAGGTTCCAGCTCTTGGAGTATAGCAATGAGAGGTTTAGTTTTAGATGAAAAAAGAGTAGAGCCCCTGCTTGCCTGTTAAGACAAGAAGGGGCTAATAATTAATGTGATGGCATTTCGATTAATCGGCATTACGTCTTCCTGATTCATAAGGTGTACTAACTGGAATGAACAGGTCAATAATCCCGATGGCGAGAGCTGCCAATATTGCACCAAGCATCGTTACGTGAACACCGCCAACGATGAATTGGGCGATCCAGATAACCGCCGCACTTGCGATAAAACCGACGATTCCTCGGCCAAATGGAGTTACGCGCTTACCGAATATCCCTTCAATGATCCAGCCAAGTGCAGCGATGACAAGGGCTAGGAAAAGTGCACTCCAGAACCCGCCAACGCTGAATTGCGGAACAAGAAATCCGACAACCATAAGAACTAGCGCAGAAACAATAAAACGTACAACATGACCCAAGAAGCTCATATCGAAGTCCTCCTTCTTAATGTAATGGAACCATCTTTTATTGATAAGCAAGAACTGAAGCTGTTGAATCACAATTAGTGTTGCCAACGTTGTATAAATTATGTGTGGTACGAAATCCATTAAACTAACTTCGACCCGTGCATCATGTCCGAGGTTCGGCTATAATATAAGGGCGAGAGGAGTGTTATTCGTTGGACGCCAAAATATTAACAACACTTGAATATCCAAAAATTATACATAAATTAACGAAGCATGCGAGCACCTCACTAGGAAAGTCGACAACTGAGATGCTTAAACCGGTCACAGAACTTGAAGAGGTTAAGCTTCTTTTGCAAGCCACTGAAGAGGCCTATGCAGCTGATCGACTAAAGGGAAGTGCTCCGTTTGGAGGCATTGTTGATATTGCCTCATCCCTGCATAGAGCTCGAATAGGCGGTACTTTGAATCCAGCAGAACTTCTTGATATTGCATCCACTTCACGTGGTGGTCGCCGCATTAAGAAGCATATCGAAGTCATTCATGATGAACATGCTATTCCGATGTTGCTGTCTTTAACAGAAGGCATAAGTGAGCATAAGTCGCTTGAAGATGCCATATTTGCTTGTATTGATGAACAAGCTGAAGTCATGGATAGTGCAAGCTCTGAGCTTGCATCGATTCGTCGTGAGCTGCGAACCGGAGAATCACGTATCCGTGAGAAGTTGGAATCAATGATTCGCTCATCTTCCGTTCAGAAGATGTTACAGGATGCTATTATTACACTACGTAACGATCGATATGTTATTCCTGTTAAGCAGGAATATCGTTCGAGCTTCGGCGGACTTGTCCATGATCAATCAGGCTCTGGTGCAACTTTATTTATAGAACCGGAAGCAATTGTTACAATGAACAATAAGCTCAAAGAATTAAAAGCCGGGGAACAGCGTGAAATAGAAAAGATATTACAGAAGTTGACCGCATTAGCTTCTGATTATGTAGAAGATTTTTTGCTGAATCAGGATTTGCTAGGCCAATTGGATTTTGCATTCGCTAAGGCGAGACTTGCACATGAGATGAAGGCGATCCAGCCAAAAATGAACGACAGAGGTTTCCTTAAGCTTAAGCGCGGACGACATCCGCTAATTGATAGAAATAAAGTAGTCCCTCTCGACATTGAGCTTGGTAATAATTATTCAGCAATTATCGTAACAGGACCGAACACAGGCGGCAAAACCGTTTCGTTAAAAACAATAGGTTTGTTGAGCTTGATGGCGATGTCTGGCTTATTTGTGCCTGCGGAAGAGGGAAGTCAATTATGTGTGTTTGATGCTATCTATGCGGATATTGGTGATGAACAAAGTATTGAGCAGAGCTTAAGTACGTTCTCCAGTCATCTCACCAATATTATTCGTATTTTAAACGTGATGACTTCAAAAAGTCTTGTTCTACTTGATGAACTAGGAGCAGGTACGGATCCGGCAGAAGGTTCGGCGCTTGCCATTGCTATTTTGGAACATATACATGCAAAGGGAAGTCGAATTATTGCTACAACTCATTATAGTGAGCTAAAAGCATATGCATACAATCGCAAAGGAGTTATCAATGCGAGCATGGAGTTTGATGTTGCCTCTTTGAGTCCAACTTATCGATTGCTTGTAGGAGTTCCTGGGCGTAGTAATGCATTTGCAATTGCCGAGAGGTTAGGCTTACAGCGTTCCATAATCGATCATGCTCGTGGTGAGGTAAGCGAAGAGGATCTGCGAGTTGAAAACATGATTGCATCATTAGAAGAAAATCGTCTCAGTGCTGAAAATGATCGGCAGTCAGCGGAGATGCTTCGATTGCAGATGGAGAAGCTTAATGCAAAACATGAAGCAGAGATGCTTCGTTTCGAGGAGCAAAAGGATAAGTTGCTGAAAAAAGCACAGGAGGAAGCTCGTGAAGCTGTCTCTAAAGCAAAGCGCGAGGCAGAAGTGATTATTTCAGACCTCCGAAAGCTCGCATTAGAAGAGGGTGCTTCTGTAAAGGAACATAAACTCATTGAAGCACGTCGCAAGCTGGACGAAGCTGCTCCTGAGCCGCAAAAGCAGAAGCGAGGCAAAACTGGCTCAGATGGCAAACCTCAAAAAATTGAGGCGGGTGATGAGGTTGTCGTGTACAGCCTTAACCAGAAGGGGATCGTTGCTGAAGTTTTTGGTTCTGATGCAGTTGTTCAGCTTGGCATTATGAAGATGAAGGTTGCCCTTGATGATATGGAACTTGTAAAAGCGAAACCGATTGAAAAGGTTCAGCAACCAAAACAAGCGGCTAGCTTAAAACGTACGAGAGATGAAAATGTTCGTATGGAGCTTGATCTTCGTGGAGAAAGCTTGGAAGAAGCTATAATGGAGGTTGATCGATTCCTAGATGAATCGTTCCTTTCAGGATTCGGTCAAGTGTATATCATTCATGGAAAAGGAACCGGCGTACTCAGAACGGGTATCCAACAATATTTGCGCAGACATACTCATGTGAAGAGTTACCGCAATGGTAATTATGGTGAAGGCGGCATAGGAGTAACTGTAGCTGAATTGAATTAACGATGGACTGCGATGGAAGGGATGTTCCATCGCAAGTTTTCTCTTAGGATAGGGGATGCATCTATGGAAACGGAAATTGAGAAGCTTTTAAGTAACCCGTATGCCTCTTCGTTAGCGTTCGTGTCTGTAACTGTATTATCGCTTATTGTGTTTTTGTCATGTTTTGAGCTTGTAGCAAGGTATAAATGCTGGGATGAAATTAAGCAGGGGAATATGGCTGTTGCTATGGCTACCGGCGGTAAAATATTTGGAATTTGCAATATTTTCCGATTCTCTATCGAATCGAATGTTTCTATCTATCAAAGCTTGATATGGGGAGCATTCGGCTTTATTATTTTGCTTATTGCGTATTTACTATTTGAATTTCTAACACCGGTATTTCGAATTGACGAGGAAATAGCAAAGGACAATCGGGCAGTTGGATTTATTGCAATGACAATATCAGTATCGCTATCATATGTGATTGGAGCAACCGTCATCATTTAATGCGAGGGGCTTATTGATGAAATATTTATGGATAACACTTCTTATCGTTGCTATTTTATTTTTTGTTGTCGGTATTATTTATGTTATGAACAATTAGAGGAGATGTACAACAATGGAAGATCGTCAAGTTTGTCAATGGTGTGTAACGGAAATCGTATGGGATGAAGAGATAGGTCCAGAATCACATTGCCCGCATTGCGACAATGAACTGGGCGGTTATCGCTCGCTGAAAGTTGGTTTAGATAATGACTTTGAGCCGGATTCAGACGAAGATGAGATTCCAGAATCGATAGAAGGTAATGAGGATTGGTCTGAAGAAGAGGAAGAACGTGCGAATGATGCAGGTTGGATGAAGGATAATGAAGGGTTCCGCAGCTCGAATGCAAATTTACTTGCGGCAGAAAGTGTCATTCAGCGTATAGTGAATGAGCAATTTGAGCTTCCAGAATGTCCGTCTTGCAGAGAGTATATGCTTGAAGCAGGCAGTCAATCTATCGGTGGAGCAGGTTTTGAGCCTACAATTGCTGAAGCAATTGGTCACTCCATCGTTCCTAATCCGTTCCGCGTTATTTGGTATGTTTGTCCATCTTGTTATTTAACAACATCGCAGCTTAGTCCATTGGATCGTGAAGCGATGATAGAGAGACTATCAAAAGAGAAATAAGTGGATCTAACAATTGTGACAGGGCATTGGATTGTTCAATAAAGGGCATGTTACAAAACGAATTTCTAAGCGCGTTTATCGTTGGCGGGAGGTATCGTTTTGGCAAAAACACTAGAGAAGCAAGCTGTCTTGCTCTTAATTGTACAGGCACTTTACGGTGTTGGACATGCTCTGTCAGGATTATTTGTTCCTGTTTATTTGTGGAAATCAAGTCAGTCCTACATGATAATTGGTTGGTTTACGTTTGCTCAATATGCACTCGGCGGTATTACCTTTTGGCTTGCAGGCAAATGGGTTAAAGAACATAATAAAATGAATAGCTTGCGTTTAGGAATTGCGTTGTCAGGTTTATTTTATTGTGCTGTGCTCCTTCTAGGAGATAGAGCAATTAGCTGGTCGTTACCCCTTGGTATGTTAAATGGTATTGCAATGGGTTTTTTCTGGATTGCTTTCAATGTCGTTTATTTTGAAGTGACAGATCCAGATAATCGCGATCGCTATAATGGCTGGGCGGGTTTACTTGGAGCTGCTGCTGGAATGGTGGCACCATGGATTTCTGGTATTCTTATTACTTCGATGCAAGGGGAAAGTGGCTACCGTCTCATATTTACGATATCACTAGTTATCTTTTCTGTGTGTGTCGTTCTTAGCTTCTGGCTTAAGAAACGGCATGGCGAAGGGAAGTATGACTGGATGCATGGAATTCATCAGCTGCTCCAAAAGGGTAATCCGTGGCGACGGATGTTTCCTGCCATTGTTGCACAGGGAGTTCGTGAAGGTGTTTTTATGTTTTTGGTCGGATTAACGGTATACACTGCCACAAAGGATGAGAGTAAATTAGGTAATTTTTCATTGATTACCTCACTTGTGGCTCTTATCAGCTTTTGGATAGCGGGGAAATGGTTAAAGAAAGATTACCGCAAATGGTCGATGCTGATCGGTGTTATCATGATTGCGGTCGTCATTCTACCATTATTTTGGAAAGTATCGTACTTTACATTACTTCTTCTAGGCATAGGTACCTCCTTGTTCATTCCGCTCTATAACATCCCAATGACGTCAAGAGTGTTTGATCTTATTGGTCAATCCCAGCAGAGCGCAAGGGAGCGCGAAGAGTTTATTGTACTGCGTGAAGCTGGCTTATCGATTGGCCGTTTGATCGGTACAGCTGCTTATTTGATTTTATTACCGCGTAATGACTCCCCCCTCGCAATTACTTGGCTCTTATTTGCAGTTGGGATCGTGCCTATTGCAGGTTGGTGGTTTATGAAGCCATTTCTAAGTGGAGAGGTAGAGGGGAAAAAGGAAAGTGCCAACTAGAATATAAGGGAGTTTGAACCTATATGGCCAAAATTGTATCTGACATTACTAAGCTTATTGGCAATACACCAGTGATCAGCTTGCAACGAATTGCCGAAGAAGGTAGCGCAGAAGTATGTATTAAGCTTGAGCGTTTTAACCCAAGCGGTAGTGTAAAGGATAGAGCTGCTTTTGCATTAATTGAAGCTGCCGAGCAACAAGGAATTATTAAGCTAGGTGATACGATTATAGAGCCCACTAGTGGGAATACGGGTATTGGGCTTGCGATGACTGCTGCCGCCAAAGGATATAAGCTCATTCTTGTAATGCCGGATAATATGTCCGCTGAACGAATTATGCTTCTAAAAGCTTATGGAGCAGACGTTGTATTAACTCCTTCGTCAGAGCGTATGCCAGGAGCAATTAAGAAGGCTGAAGAGCTTCGAGCTAGTTTGCCAGGCAGTTTTATTCCGAACCAATTCGAAAATGCTGCGAATCCTGACATTCATCGTCGTACAACTGCGCTTGAAATCATGGATCAGACGGATGGACGCTTGGATGCCTTCGTTGCTTCCGCAGGTACAGGAGGAACGATAACGGGAACAGGCGAGAAGCTTAAGGAGCTGCTGCCTAACTTATATGTTGCAGTTGTTGAACCGCAAGGTTCTCCAGTATTGTCTGGAGGCCAGCCAGGACCGCATAAGTTGGTTGGGACAAGTCCAGGATTTATTCCAGCTATTCTCAACGTTTCAGTTTATGATGAAATCATTCAAGTATCAGACAAAGATGCGCTTGATACTATGCGAGCGTTAGCAAGGCAAGAAGGACTATTGCTGGGTCCATCTTCAGGCGCTACAGTTTGGGCAGCTATGCAAGTTGCCAAACGGCTTGGAAGCGGTAAGAGGGTTCTATGTATTGCGCCAGATACTGGGGAACGTTACTTAAGTATGGATATATTCTAAAAACATCGTTAGTTTTTCTATCTAATTCTGCACTAATAATCCTCCGTGTTATTAATTTTGGCATTCACTTTATACAACCATTGGTTGTATAAAGTGAATGCCTTTTTGATAAGCAAGCCCTTCATAATTATCGCTATACTATCAACGGTCCTGTTATCTTATCTGTAGGTGGCACTGATCATTAATTGATTCGTTTTTGCTAGAATACAACAAGAAAGGAAAGATGAAAATTGAATTATTACATACGGATAACAGGCAAATTTGATTTGAACTAAGACACATAAATTGAGCAAAATAGCCCATAATACGGAAGTCATCACATTTTGCAAAATTGAGGAGGGACATCATGTTACAGCCAATGACAGCTAAAGAGCTGGAATATATTGCGGATTCAATGTCAAATGAAGATTTACTTATCAAACAATGTGCGGCAGCAGTCGCCGTCTCGACAACCCCAGCTCTTAGGAATTTGTGTTCACAAATGATTAACACGCATCAGCAGCACTATGATTCGCTACTGCATGCCATTTCGCATCATCAGCAAATAGCTCCGACACAGCCGCAGCAATAGGCTGTTGTTGTATTGAAATTTCAAGCTCAATAGGAGGGAAATCGATGTCTTATCAGCAATCGCAATCGATTCTAACAGAAGAGGATCTAGTATCAACGGTGTTGTCCGACTTGAAACGGGTCGTGCGTGAATACGCAACTGCTGCAACAGAGTCTACATGTCCGGATATTCGCCAGCTGTTCACCAAATTGTTAGATAGCACGTTAACGATGCAAGGGCAGCTGTTCCAAGCTATGCAACAGGCCAATATGTATAATCCTTCCTCCCCGGCGCTGCGCCAAGAGCTGGATAAACAAGCGAAGGAATATCAACAAACAACGCAGAAGACGAAGCAGATGCTGCAACAAAAATTGTATAATGCAGGGCAACAGTCTATATATACTCCTGCTAGTCTGCAACAAACGGGAAACCAAACACATCAATCGTATTTCAATTAAAGACCCTTTGGGGTCTTTTTTGTTAGTTGTGGCGAATTATTTAAAATAAATTGTTCGAACGGGATATATTCTCAATTTTTCTTTGCAGGAAGCGGGAATTCGTTGTAAAATACTCTTTATAATCGCAGGCGCGCTGGAAGGAGTTTTTGAATGAACGAATTACAGTTAAAGGTTTTGGAACTACTGAAGGAAGACGCCCGCAGAGACGCGGAACTAATCGCGACAATGCTTGATGTCTCAGTAGAGGAAGTTAAAGAAGCAATAGCCGCGATGGAGAAGGACCATATCATTGTCAAATATGCGACAGTTGTCAATTGGAGTAAAGTGGATGACGAAAAGGTAACCGCCTTAATCGAAGTTCAAATTACCCCAGAGCGCGGTCGTGGATTTGAAGGTATCGCGGAACGAATTTATTTGTATCCTGAGGTGAAGTCCGTTTACTTAATGTCGGGCGCTTATGACTTGCTGGTTGAGGTTGAGGGGAAAAACTTAAAGGAAGTCGCCTCCTTCGTATCAAACAAGCTATCACCAATCGATGCTGTACTTTCAACAAAAACATTTTTTATATTGAAAAAATACAAACAAGACGGCATCATTTTCGAGGAAAATGAAGATGACCATCGTTTGATGGTTTCGCCGTAATATAAAGGGTGACGGTGATGATAAAAGAGGAATCGGAACAAACATCCATCCCTATGACGCGTCAATCGATGGCTGGTTACTTGTCTCCGCTTGCAAGAGACATGAAACCGTCGGGCATCCGTCGGTTTTTTGATTTAGTTAGTTCACGTAAAGATATTATAACACTTGGTGTTGGAGAGCCTGACTTTGTTACACCGTGGCATGTTAGGGAAGCAGCAGTCTACGCACTGGAAACAGGCAAGACGCAATATACTTCTAACGCTGGTATGCCGGAACTAAGGGAAGCAATTGGGCAATACTTAAACGATTCATTTTCAGTGGCATACAATCCTGCGGATGAAATTATCGTCACAGTCGGAGGCAGTGAAGCAATCGATCTTGCTCTTCGTGCATTAATTGTTCCTGGAGATGAAATATTAATTCCTGAACCTTGTTATATCTCTTATTCACCAATAACAGCACTTAGCGGAGGTGTTGCAGTAGGAATCGAAACTTTCGCGGAAGATAATTTTAAGCTTCGTGCGGATTCGCTTCGCGCTGTTATTACACCTCGTTCAAAAGTACTTATTTTATGTTATCCAAGCAATCCTACTGGCGGTACGATGACGTATGAGGATTGGTTGCCAATTACTAAGCTTGTAGAAGAACATGATTTAATTGTCATTTCTGATGAGATATATGCTGAGTTGACGTATGGTTCCAAGCATGTCAGTTTTGCTGCAATGCCAGGTATGAAGGATCGTACTATTCTTGTAAGCGGCTTTTCCAAAGCTTTTGCAATGACAGGCTGGCGCATGGGCTACGCTTGCGCTCATACCGATATTTTGTCAGCTATGCTGAAAATTCATCAATACACAGTTATGTGTGCACCAGTTATGGGCCAATATGCAGCACTTGAAGCGCTTAGACATGGACAGGAAGAAATGAATCGGATGGTTGAATCGTATAATCAACGACGTCGACTTGTTGTGAAGGGCTTCCGAGATATCGGTTTAGAATGTCATGAACCTCAAGGTGCGTTCTATGCGTTCCCATCAATAGCTTCTACTGGATTAAGTAGTGAACAGTTCGCTCAGCGACTGTTAGAGGAAGCTGGAGTCGCGGCAGTGCCGGGTGATGTATTCGGTCTTGGCGGCGAAGGTCACCTGCGCTGCTCCTATGCCACC
The DNA here is from genome assembly GCF_022180385.2 of Paenibacillus sp. L3-i20. Classification (GTDB taxonomy): domain Bacteria; phylum Bacillota; class Bacilli; order Paenibacillales; family Paenibacillaceae; genus Pristimantibacillus. The sequence goes on along the minus strand of NZ_BQME02000001.1, from coordinate 260,330 downwards.
TCCGTTTCACAACTAACGGAAGCGTTAGATCGCATCGGACAATTTGTATATAAGATTAAACAATAATTAACGTACAGCAGGTCAGGAGCTTCTCCGGCCTGCTGTTTGTTGTCAGGTTGTTAAAAGAAGCATTGTAAATATGAAGGAGGAGTGTGCAACGTATGCGCTTATATACAAAGACTGGAGATATGGGTGAAACATCGTTAATTGGCGGCAGAGTACGTAAGGATGATTCTCGTGTGGAAGCTTACGGTACAATTGATGAACTAAATAGCTTTGTTGGTGTAGCTGCAGCAGAGACAGGGAAACATGAGAGTTTGCAGGAGCTAACGCATATTTTGATTGATATACAGCAAGAGTTATTCGATTGTGGTTCTGATTTGGCTTATGCCATGGAAGGCGCCCCGCTAAAAGTAAATGCAGAGCCATCAGAGCGATTAGAAACTTTAATCGATCAATACATTGCAGAGGCTCCTGAGCTTACACGGTTTATTCTACCCGGCGGTAGTGCAGCATCTTCGATGCTTCATGTGTGTCGTACAGTATGTCGAAGAGCTGAACGACGAGTCGTTACGTTATCACAGGAGCATGATATCAATAAGGATGTACTTATTTATTTGAACAGATTATCTGATTTCTTCTTTGCTGCGGCACGAGTGGCTAATGCGAAATTGGCTGTACCAGATACTGAGTACGTGCGTAGTGCAGTTGTGTTCGGTAAACGCAAGAAATGATTGGAAGTGGAATTCGTTTATGAAAGCTAATCTGGAGCAATTAGTTGCCCGTTATTATAGACCTCTAGTTGTAGAGGTAAGTGAAGAGGATGACGGCAAAGTCGTAAGAAATATATTGGAGCGACGACTTGGTGTTTCACGCAAGCTGCTATCGCAGGTAAAACTGACAGAACATGGTTTGACTGTGAATGAGGAGCGGGTCTATACAACTGCTAAGGTGTCAGCTGGAGATGTTATCCGTGTACGCATGGAACGAGAAGAGTCAGAAGACATATTACCGCAGCCAATTCCTATTGAAATCGTATTTGAAGATGATGATTTGCTAATCGTAAATAAACCATCAGGTATTATCGTTCACCCCACACATGGTCATTACACAGGCACATTAGCAAATGGTGTTGTTCATCATTGGCGTGAGCGTGGCGAGCGTGTCCGATTCCGTCCTATTCATCGGTTGGACGAGGAAACTTCAGGGCTCGTTGCTATTGCCAAAACGAGCTACGTCCATCAGCAACTATCAGAACAATTACAAGCTGGCACGGTTACGAAGCTGTATCGGGCTTATGTGTATGGCGTACCGCAACCTGAAGCTGGAACAATAGATGAACCAATAGATCGTGATATAGAACGACCACATTTACGTGTCGTTACATATACAGGCTATCCATCTATTACTCATTATGAGGTTTTAAAGAGTTTTAATGGTGAGTTCGATAATGTATCAGGAGCAGCAGCCGTAAAGCTTAAACTTGAGACTGGCAGAACGCATCAAATTCGGGTGCATATGCGTCATATTGGATGTCCGCTAATCGGGGATAAGATGTACGGAATGGAAGAAAGAGCTCAGTTAGAATGGGAAGATACGGTTGGACGACATGCATTACATGCCGAAACGCTGGGGTTCGTTCATCCAATTACAGGGCTGCGAATGGAATGGCATGCACAACTCCCAGTTGAATTGTTAAAATTAGAGCAACTACTTGATCAAGTGGTTGAGTAGTTGATCGAATGACCTAATTCTCTAACGAACTGTATATCACTTAATATATAGAAACAATCGCTATTTTTGTTCTAACGAACTCAGATGGTGTTATTGCTGTTAATTTCGCTTAAACTGACCTTCTTTTATCTAATTAACGACACTGGAGTTCGTAACAACACGAAATGATTTCATTTTTACGGGATAAGATGTATACAGTTCATTAGATACTATTCAGTATGAAAATAAGGTCGGAAGTGTTATGTAGAGCTATAAATGATTCGTATCGGCGACCGAAAGGGGTTTTTTCTTATGTCTACTGTAAATCAAGTTACAATCATTGAATATCCGAAATGCAGTACATGCAGAGCGGCAATCAAGTCGCTAAAAGCCAAAGGGAATGAAGTTGTTACTCGCAATATTGTTGAGCAGACGCCTACCGCTGAGGAGCTTAAACAATTGCTGAAAATAAGCGGTATGGATATTAAAAAATTGTTTAATACTTCAGGTGATGTCTATCGTGAGCTTGGTTTGAAGGACAAGCTGGCTTCGATGTCTGAAGAGGAAAAACTTAATCTTCTTGCTTCCAACGGTATGTTGATAAAACGACCGATTGTAACAAATGGTAAAGTAATAACAGTTGGTTTTAAAGAAGATCTATATGCTGAGGTTTGGGGCAATAATGAATAACGTAAACGGCAGTGGGAAAACGTGGAGATCGGATAGATTATCACAGCTTGGTTCTTCGATTTTTGCAGAGGTGTCCGAATGGAAAAGGGCGGCCTCAGCAAATGGGATGGATATTATTGATCTTGGTATTGGTAGTCCTGATAAGCCGCCATCTGAAAGTGTTCGTAAAGCTTTAAGTGAAGCTGTACTTCGTACGGACATGTATGCGTACCCCTCAATTAAGAGTGGTATGCCATTTAAAGAGAAAGCAGCAGCATGGATGTATCATCGATTTGGAGTAACTGTTGATCCAGCAAATGAAATGGTTACTATACTTGGCTCTCAGGACGGATTAGCTCATTTAGCGCTTGCTATATGCGATCCGGGAGATATCGTATTGCTTCCGAATCCGGGTTATCCGATCTATGCCGCATCACTTGCTTTAGCTGGTGTTCAAGCCCATTACATGCCTCTGCGTTCTGAAAACAATTTTTTGCCCGACCTTGAAGCGATTAGTCAGGACATTTGGCAGAAAGCCAAGTTTATTTTACTGAACTATCCTAATAATCCACTATCAGCAGTTGCGGATCTTTCTTTTTTCGAGAGACTGTTAGAAAAAGCGCGCAAGCATGATGTTCTTGTCGTGCATGATCTAGCTTATTGCGAAATGGGGTTCGATGGCTATAAGCCTCCAAGTATTTTGCAAGTAGCTGGCGCTTCTGAGCAAGTGGTTGAGTTTCATTCCCTTTCTAAAAGCTTCAATATGGCTGGTTGTCGTATCGGATTTATGGCGGGCAATCGAGAAGCGGTTGGCGCTTTGCGTGAACTGAAAGCGAATATTGATTATGGTGCATTTGATCCTATTCAAGAAGCAGGTATCGTTGCGCTGCAGGAAGCAATGAATGAGACAGATTGCACAAATATAGGTACGTTATATGAACGAAGAAGAGACACCTTTATCGCAGCATTGCGAAGAGAAGGATGGGAAGTCGAAGCGCCAAAAGCGACAATGTTCGTATGGGCTAAACTTCCTACTATTTGTTGGGATAGCACTATAATCTGGACCTCTAGAACCATTTCCCGGGAAATGTTGAAGGCGACAGGTGTCGTCGTAATTCCGGGTGAAGCTTTCGGAACGGAAGGCGAGGGCTATGTTCGTATAGCGCTTGTTGAGGAAGAGGATAGATTGTTGGAAGCTGCGGAACGAATTGGACGGTTCATTCGTGGCGAGCATGTGATAAACTAGTAAAGTTGCATTTGTGATTAGAAGGTACGATTCAAAAGTTGATTGTTAAATGATAATAATAGGGGCTGTTATAAATGAGTAAGCAAAGACTGCTTCTCGTAGACGGAATGGCGATTTTGTTCCGTGCTTATTTTGCAACATCGTTTACGGGAAGTATTCGCCGGACAAGCACTGGAATTCCTGTTAATGCAGTACACGGATTTGTTCGATATTTTATGGATGCTGTAAACAAGTTTGACCCAACACATGTTATTTGCTGCTGGGATCTGGGTGGAAAGACATTTAGAATGGATCAATTCGAAAGCTATAAGTCCAATAGACCAAGTGCGCCAGAAGATTTGGTTCCGCAATTTGAATTAGTCAAAGAGGTTGTTGCAAGCTTTAATGTACAGAATGTTGGCATTGAAGGCTATGAGGCGGATGATTGTATCGGAACGCTGGCGTCGATGTTTAAAGATCAAGCGGATATTTTTATTGTAACTGGAGATCATGACTTGCTCCAACTAGTGGATGAATCTGTTTCTGTTGCAATTATGAAGAAGGGAATAGGCAATTATATGGTCTACACCCCAGAGCTCTTGTTCCAGGAACGTCAATTGACGCCAGTACAAGTCATCGATATTAAAGGTCTTATGGGCGATACTAGTGACAATTATCCAGGAGTACGTGGTATCGGTGAGAAGACAGCCCATAAGCTCATTCAGGAATATGGATCAATTGATGCATTACTTGCCAATCTGGACGGAGTATCAAAAACGATTAGGACCAAGATTGAAGCCGACATGGATATGCTGCATCTTTCGCGACAATTGGCTACTATTTGCTGTGATGCACCGCTTGATACGGATATAAATGTTTGTAGTTGGAACTATGACAAGCAGAGCGTATTAGATAAATTTGACGAGTTAGAGTTTAAGAGCTTGATTGCTCTTATTAGCTAAATATAATGGTAGAAGAAAGTTAGAGAGCTAGACTGGCAGCAGCCAGTCTAGCTCTTTTTTTGTATTTCAGCGATATTTTCATCCCAATAAATGACGACTATGATGAATATTTGCATGTAATGATGCAGTTACGCGTCTGTTACATAGGCGGCTTGGATATGTACCGCAAGATTTGGCGTTTATGTATGACCTGTCAGCCTATGAAAACGCAAGGGAAATATAGAAGAAATCGATTTTGGGAATAGAGAGATTACGATGGTTAATGGGCAGAAATGTTATGCATCAAGCAGATTTCTCAAAGGGTTAAAAGATATTATTCAGTAATAATGCAACTCAGGCACGAAGGCTAGTTCGAGCTGAAAATCGGACTAGTCTTTTTTGTTTACAGTATGTAGCAGTTCTATATAAAGAACGACTAATAATGAGTAACAGAAAGAAATAAGATGTAATAAGGTATTGACCTGTTCTCTTTAAAGAACTAAAATAAGATTATTGTCCGTTATAAAGACTCCTGATAATCGTTTGCGCTTGTAAGTATAGTACGGATCTAATCTGACTGAAGGAGAATATTATGATTGGAGAACGGATTAAATCGCTTAGAGAAAAGAAAGGTTATTCGATCACGAAACTTGCTGATCTTGCGGGTGTATCGAAATCTTACTTAAGTTATATTGAACGAAATGTTCAAAATAACCCATCCCTTCAAGTACTAGCAAAAATAGCTTACCATCTCGATACAAACATCGAATTTCTGCTTGGGGAAGATCTTTCGCCAAAAGTATGGGTGGATGAGGTGTTAGACGAAGAATGGCATTCAATTATAAGAGATGCTGTCGATGAAGGAATGAGTAAAGGGGATTTCCGCGCACTAAAGGATCTTGTTCGTTCGAACAAGTGGAAGGAAGAACAAGCAAAGCACAAGGAGTTCGCTGGCATTGATAGTCGGAAGAAATCCAACATCATTATTCTTCATATCGATCATTAATGAATCGAGGAAAAAGAGTGTATGGGGATGTTGACTTGTTCTATATAAAGAACTATAATTACGATAATGTTCTTTATAACTAACAAAATAAGCGGGTGAAATAGTGGAAACGACACGAGTCAAAGATCGAATGAGTGGACCAGCCGGTAAGGAAATTGATCTGCGAAAGTTAGTAATTACACTAAAAAAGAAGTTGTGGTTAATTGTATTAATGACAATAACATGTACGGTATTAGGATTTTTATACAACTCACAATCGGAGCCAGATATTTACTCTTCTTCATCAAGAATAATTATATCAACTACTAATGACATGATGTCGACGGTAAAGGCACTTGTCAAAGAGCCGATTGTATTGAAAGAGGTTATTAAACAACTGGATTTAACTGTACCAATTGGTCAATTGCGTAGTCAAATCCAAGTAAGCAGTGTGGATTCCTCGCTAATTACAGTCATTTCTGTCTTTGATTCAAATCCACAAAGAGCTGCCGATATTTCTAATGCTGTTGTAGACGTATTTAAGAAAGTAGCAGCCGATACACTTGAAGTACGAAATATTCGCTTACTCACATCGGCAGAACCAAATGCTAATCCTATTAATGAAAAAAGCAACACTGTTGTCTATATCGCTTTTATTGTAGGACTAATACTTAGTGTAAGCTTAACATTCCTTTTAGAATCGCTTGACGAGTCGATAAGAAATGAACAAGATGTTGAAATCTTATTGGACATAACTGTATTGGGTCAAGTGTCAAAGATAAGACGCAGGCATACTTCCGGTTCAGCGAAAAAAATAAAACCAGGATTGATTAGGAGTGAGACAATTGGTTCGTGAACGAGCAAAAATAGCTAAAAGAATAGCCAATCGGAGCTTGGTGGCCTATCTAAATCCTACACATAAAATTTCAGAGCAATACAGAACGATTCGCAACAATATCCAATTTGCATCTGATGGTCGCTCTATCCGTTCTTTAATCGTTACTTCTCCGTCCGATGGTGATGGAAAATCTACTGCGGCAGTTAATTTAGCAATTAGTATGGCACAAAGAGGCGAGCATGTACTTCTAATCGATGCAAACTTCCGCAATCCCATGCTTCATAAAATTTTCAGTGCACAAATATCTCCAGGATTATCAAACGTGCTCGCACAGCAGCTTCCCTTTGCTGAAGCAACAGTTGAAACAGAGATCGAAGGTCTTGAAGTATTAACAAGTGGTCTCAGCTATACGAATTCAGCCGATATGCTGGATTCACAAACGATGAAAGAATTAATTAAAGCAGCTGAAGAGCAATTTGATCGTATCGTAATTGATTGCCCTCCTGTTCTAACAGCTCCAGATACAAATGCACTTGTCAACAAATGTGATGGTGTCGTGTTGCTTTTGAACTGTGGAAAAACGACGCATAGCAAAGCACTTGAAGCGAAGCAATCTTTGACCTTTGCGGGAGCGAACATCGTAGGAGCTATATTGAACAAAAAGAACGCATAACAAATAGTTTGCGGAGAAAAGATCGTTCCGCCTTATTGTTCTTTATTAAGAACAATGAAGTCGAACGATTAGATGTACAAGAGGAGAAAGGATGAACCTGTAATGACGTATCGAAGTAGATTGTCACTCTTACTTTTGCTGGATTCTATCATAGTAATATTGGCACTTTACACAAGTTGTTGGTTGCTTGATATTTCAAATACATCAAGCAACTCGTTCTACTTTCTAGCAGCTGCACTACTCTTATTTCATCATAGCTTTTTTCTTTATTTCAAGCTGTACAAGAAAGCATGGGAATACGCGAGTATAGGTGAACTAGTCATTATTGTTAAAGCTGTTGGACTTACGTTTTTGTTTGCTGGGTTAGTTCAATATTTATTAACGGGGCAGCATCAATTAAAGCTGTTATCAGCAACATGGATGATCCACATTTTAATAATAGGCGGCTCAAGACTAGGTTGGCGAGTTGTGCGAGGGAGTCTCACTAAAAGCAGTGGTAAACGCAAGCGGACACTTATTGTAGGTGCAGGTTCAGCAGGTACAATGCTGGCAAGGCAGCTAATGAACAACTCAGACACCGAGTTGTTACCTGTTGCCTTTATTGATGATGATACCCATAAGCAGATGCTCGATATTATGGGTTTGCCGGTAAGCGGCGGTATAGCTGATATCGTAGTCAAAGCAAAGGAATTACATATTGAAAATATCGTTATCGCTTTACCATCCCTTAGTAAGAAGCAGCTTTATGACATTTTTACAGAATGTGCAAAAACGACTGCAAAGACGCAAATCATCCCGATGCTTGAAGATTTAGCAACAGGTCGAATATCTGTTACACAATTTCGTGATGTGCAAGTAGAGGATTTGCTTGGAAGAGAACCAGTCGAGCTTGATATTGACAGTATTTCAGAATATGTAACCCAAAAAGTTGTCCTTGTTACTGGTGCCGGAGGTTCTATTGGATCTGAAGTTTGCCGGCAAATTGCTAGGTTTCTGCCAGAGAAGCTAATTTTATTAGGTCATGGGGAAAACAGTATCTACGCAATAGAACATGAACTTAAGGAGTCATTCAGGGATTCGAATATTAAGTTTTATACGGAAATTGCGGATCTGCAAGATGCTGACAAAATGATGTCCGTTATGATGGCTCTTCGACCTGATGTCGTTTATCATGCAGCAGCACATAAACATGTTCCACTTATGGAACGTAATCCAGAAGAAGCATTCAAAAACAATGTATTAGGCACGTTGAACGCTGCGAGAGCGGCGAGCAAAAGTCGTGTCGAAACGTTTGTGATGATCTCGACGGATAAAGCAGTTAATCCAACTAGTGTTATGGGAGCTACGAAACGTGTTGCCGAAATGATCATTCAACATATGGGGAAAATCAGTCAAACGAAGTTTGTTGCTGTTCGCTTTGGTAATGTGCTTGGCAGCAGAGGGAGTGTTATCCCGCTGTTTAAAAAGCAAATCGCAAATGGCGGTCCAGTTACAGTAACACATCCCGAAATGGTTCGTTATTTTATGACTATTCCAGAAGCATCAAGATTGGTTATTCAAGCTGGTGCTCTCGCAAGGGGCGGAGAAGTGTTTGTATTGGATATGGGAGATCCCGTTAATATTACGGAACTCGCACAAAATGTCATTCGGATGTCTGGTTACTCGGTTGAAGAAATAGGCATCGAATATACCGGCATTCGCCCGGGTGAAAAGTTATTCGAAGAAATGTTAAAAGACGATGAAGTGATGGAAAAACAAGTATATCCGAAAATCTATATCGGCAAATCATCCGATCTCTATTTTGATGAAATTGAGGAATTGATTGCGGAATTCCCCACTATGAACCAAGCGCAGTTAAGAGTGCGACTTCTTGAACTTGCGAATCATGCCCATTCAGAGGCACGAGGGAAGCTCGCAACGATATTTGGATAAAAGGAAAGAGGAGTTGGTCTTAAACATGAAGGTCAGGAAAGCGATTATTCCTGCGGCGGGTCTTGGGACACGGTTCCTGCCTGCTACGAAAGCAATGCCGAAGGAAATGCTGCCAATTGTTGATAAACCTACTATTCAATACATTGTAGAAGAAGCAATTGAATCGGGTATTGAAGATATCATTATTGTGACAGGAAAAGGGAAAAGAGCAATTGAAGACCACTTTGATAATTCTATGGAATTAGAACAAATTTTGACTTCGAAAAACAAGTTCGAGCTGCTTCAAGAGGTTAGAAAGTCATCCGATATGGTTGATATTCACTACATACGCCAGAAGGAGCCGAGAGGGTTAGGGCATGCGATCTGGTGCGCTAGAAAATTTATTGGTGATGAACCGTTTGCTGTTCTTCTGGGGGATGACATTATTTCTGCTCAGAAGCCATGTCTTAAACAAATGATCGAAAAGTATGAACAATACGGCTCCTCAGTTATCGGTGTTCAAAGGGTTCATGAAGAAGCAGTATCAAGGTATGGCATTGTAGACGGGATGGTAATGGAACCGCATTTCCATCGTATCAATCACTTGGTTGAGAAACCTACCAAAGAAGCTGCTCCCTCTAATATGGCGATTATGGGCCGATACATTTTGACACCGGAGATATTCGATATTTTGGGAAATCAAAAGCCTGGTTCTGGAGGGGAAATCCAGCTCACTGATGCGATTGCAGAGTTAAACAAATTTAGAGCGGTGTTCGCTTATGAATTTGAAGGCAAACGATATGATGTAGGTGAAAAAATGGGTTTCATTCAGACAACGATTGAATTTGCTCTGCAACGTGACGATCTGCGTTATGAGTTGCTTGAATATTTGACCCGTACACTCGATAGGGAAACTGCTAGCTATGAAACCTAAAGTATTGCTCTGCGCTACAGTTGATTATCACTTTAAAGCCTTTCATCTTCCGATGATGGAATGGTTTCAAAAGAACGGCTGGGAGGTTCATGTTGCAGCAAAAGGTGAGCTGTCTTTGCAATATGTTGATCGCAAATTCAATATCCCGATACATCGATCACCTATCAGTTTAGATAATGTAAAGGCTTATCGAGAGTTGAAGTCCATCATAGACAAAGAGGGCTACAGTATTATCCATTGCCATACACCTATGGGCGGTGCACTGGCCCGATTAGCGGCGAGGGGCGCTAGAAAACGGGGTGCAAAAGTCGTTTATACTGCTCATGGTTTTCACTTTTATAAAGGTGCACCACTTGCAAATTGGTTGCTTTATTATCCGATCGAGAAATTTTTGGCTACGGTAACGGATTGCCTTATTACCATTAATAACGAGGATTTTCGAAGAGCACTCACGGATCGATTTCGTGCGCGTGAAATTCATCATGTTCATGGTGTAGGCGTACCAACAGGCACGTTTTGTCCACTCTCTGAGGAGGGGAAAAAGGAGCTCCGGAGTTTGTACAATTACTCAGAGGATCAATTTTTAATGATTTACGGAGCTGAGTTTAACGCAAACAAAAATCAGGAGCTGATCATTCGTGCTCTTGCAAAATTAAAAGAAAAAATGCCGGATGCAAAATTACTATTTGCTGGCGAAGGAACCATGCTTGGAAGTTGTCGTGATCTTGCCAATCAGCTGGGTGTCGCTCAGATGGTTGACTTTTTAGGGTATAGAAAAGATATGAAGCAGCTTATGCCCATATGCGACGTTGCTGTTTCCTCTAGTCTCAGAGAAGGACTTCCTGTCAATATTATGGAGGCTATGGCGAGCGGATTACCTATTGTAGCTACAACGAATCGGGGACATCAAGAGCTTATCGAAGAAGGTCGCAATGGATTCCTTGTCGAGCCAAATGATGTCGAAGCGTTCGCTAGCCGCTTACAGCTTCTTTATAACTTCCGCGAGTCTCGATTAGAGATGGGAAGGCGTAGTTTGGAGCGGGTGAAGGATTATTCGATAGATCGCGTTCAAATGGAGCTACAAGAGCTCTATAAGCCGCTGATGGAACAGACGGTGGAAGAAACGGAGAGATTGCAGTGGAACGCCCTTTAAGAGTACTTCATGTAGTAGTCAATATGAATAGGGGCGGTGCAGAGACATTAATTATGAATCTGTACCGCCATATCGACAGGAGCATGGTGCAATTCGATTTTTTAACTTGTATGGAAGGGGTCTTTGACGATGAGGTGGAGTCATTAGGAGGTCGAATTTACCGCATTCCCTATATTAATGAGGTTGGTCATCAGGGATATCGATTAGCGCTTCGACAGTTTTTCGACACACACAAAGACTTTCTTATCGTACATGCGCATATGGATCGGATGAGTGGTCTCGTACTGAGCGCTGCACACAATGCTGGCGTTCCTGTCCGTGTCGCACACAGCCATAATACGAGAAGTGAAGGCAACCTTGTTGCGAGGATATATAAATGGTATGCCGGATTATATATTAGACGCAGCGCCACACACCGTTTTGCATGTTCAAAGGCAGCGGCGAACTGGCTTTTCTCGGGGCGAAGATCAGATGTAGAGTTATTAAAAAATGGAATTGACCCAGAGTGTTTCGCTTACTCCGAAGCGATTAGGGAAGTTGTTCGGAGTGGACTTGGTATTAAACAGAACACACTGGTTTTGGGCCATGTGGGCAGATTCAATCATCAAAAAAACCATGCTCAGTTGCTGACCATATTCCAAGGCATCGTGGAGATTAGACCAAATAGCATGTTGTTGCTTGCAGGGGACGGTCCACTAAGGCAAGAAATGGAGCAAAGAGCAGTTAGATTGGGAATAGCGGAGAAAGTCATTTTTTTGGGCATAAGAGCGGACGTAGAGAACTTATTGCAGGCATTTGATGTGTTTGTATTCCCTTCACACCATGAAGGTTTACCCGTGACGCTAGTAGAAGCGCAGTGTTCAGGACTGCCTTGTCTCGTCTCTGATGCCGTTTCGTCCGAAGCGGATCTGGGGTTTGGACTTGCGAAATTTATCTCGAATCAATCCACGACAGAATATGTGAAGCAGATAGCCAAAATCGAGGTGCATGGAAGCATTCGCTCAGCAGCAAGTGGTATGCTCGCAAGTCAAGGTTATGATATCCGAGAGACAGCACGATGGATACAGAACTACTATTACGCGCAGTGTGAGGTGGAACATGAAGACGTTAACCGTATTTACGCCAACGTTTAATCGGGCATATTGTCTTGGGCGTCTCTATGAAAGTTTGAAACGTCAGACTAGCAGTGACTTCGAATGGCTTGTCATCGACGATGGATCTTCAGACGATACGGAGACGTTAGTACGGGAATGGCTATCAGAGGGAAGCATTTCAATTCGATATATTAGCCAAGAAAATCAAGGTATGCATGGAGCACATAATACGGCATACGCACATATTTCAACTGAACTTAATGTGTGTATCGATTCTGATGATTATATGCCTGACCAGGCTGTCGAGATTATCGTGAATTTTTGGAAAGAGTACGGGACGAACGAAGTAAGCGGCTTCGTTGCATTAGACGCATATACGGATGGAACATTGATTGGATCGCTTCTGCCAGATCAAATTGAACGTTCCTCATTGTTTGCACTTTACAATACCCATGGTGTTACTGGTGATAAAAAGCTTGTTTATCGTTCTGAACTGACTCGTCAATTTCCATATCCACTCTTTCACGAAGAGCGTTACGTTGGACTTGCATACAAATATTACAAACTAGATGAAATGTTGCCGCTGCTACTATTGAACGAGGTACTATGCTATGTGGAATATATGGAGGATGGTTCTTCGCGGAACATGTTAAAGCAATATGTTCGCAATCCGAAAGGATTTGCATTTTATAGGAAAGCTTTAATGGAGTCACCACTCCCAAGTCGTTTTTTTAAGTACCGCCAAGCGGTTCATTACATTTCCAGCTGCTTGTTCGCGCGAAATAAACGTTGGATTTCTGATTCACCGAAGAAGTGGCTGACACTGCTTGCGATTCCGCCTGGTTTGTTGCTGCATATGTACATTCGACGCAAAGTAAAAGACAAAAACGTTCCAAGGGGAAGAACAAATGATTATTCTGTGGGTTAGTTTAGTCGCTGTAACATTCTTTGGTCTTATGTCTAGATACTTTTCAGTGCCAATAGGTATAGGGGCATTACCGATTCAGCCTAACAAACTTGCAGCGGGTCTGGCTGCAGTTACGTTAGTGCTTGTCTCTGGTCTACGCAACAATATCGGAGATACCTATTTTTATATGCATGGATATGAAGTTGATAAAATGACGTGGGAGCTTGTTTTCGAGCGTAAAGAAATCGGATTCAGTATTTTACAGATGATTCTTCAGAAGATAACAAGTGATCCGCAAATACTGCTCGTCACAACGGCAGTAGTAACAAATATTTTGATTGTAAGTGTGTTGTATAAGTATTCAAGGATGCTTGAAATAAGTCTGTTTGTCTACATTACTTCAGGTGCATTTATCGTATCTATGAACGGTCTTCGTCAATTTTTGGCTGCTGCTATCGTGTTCGCTGGCACAAAGTTTTTGCTGGAGGGACGATGGAAGCCATATATGCTGCTCGTACTATTTGCATCACTGTTCCATCAGACTGCTTTGATTATGGTTCCGATTTATTTTGTAGCAAGATACAAAGCTTGGACCAGAGCGACAATGATTTATTTGTCTATTGCAATTATGATCGTGCTTGGCTATAACTACTTTTCGGATTTACTATTCGCAGCAATAGCTGATACTAATTATGGCTATTACCAAAATTTCCAAGAGGGTGGCTCGAACTTTATTCGAGTATTAGTAAGTATCACTCCTCTCGTAATCGCTTATATAGGAAGAGAAAGATTAAGAGAACTGTTTCCTAATTCAGACATTTTCGTCAATCTTTCAATACTATCCGCTATATTGATGATTATTTCGACTCAGAATTGGATATTTGCACGTCTTACGATCTATTTCAATTTGTACCAGCTTGTGTTGATAGGTTGGGTTATCAAGTTGTTTAGGGAGAAGGATCAGCGACTTGTCTATCTAGTTATGGTCAGTTTGTTTGTTTTTTATTTCTTCTATGAAAATGTAATTATATTGGATATTAAGTATGAAAGTAATTATATTAAATGGCCTTTTTAACAACTACACATATGAAGCAAACTATTTTAATACAATCGACTTAGGAGGGGAACTGTGGATAATCAGGAGCAAATTCCGCGAATCATTCATTATTGCTGGTTTGGACGAGGAGAGAAGCCCAAGAAGATCAAAGCGTGTATGAAAAGCTGGAACAAGTATCTCCCAGGTTATCGTTTCATTGAATGGAACGAGGACAGCTTTGACATCAATAGCAATCAATATGTGCAGGAAGCATACAAAGCCCGGAAGTTTGCCTTCGTAAGTGATTATGTGAGACTTCATGCACTTTACCACCATGGCGGTGTTTATCTGGACACGGACGTGGAAGTGCTGAAGCCGCTTGAACCTTTGCTGCATCATGATGCGTTTTCAGGGTTCGAAGATGAAAATTTTCTTCAATCAGGCACGATGGGCGCAACGGCTGAACACCCATGGATTGAAATGCTGTTGAAGTATTATGCAAATCGAGCATTTCTTCTCCCAGATGGCACTTACGACATGTTAACGAATACAGCTGTTATTTCGGATATTTGCAAACGTGAAGGACTTCTGCTTAACGGCAAGGAGCAGATGATCGGAAATGGAGTTGCTATTTATCCGAGAGAGTATTTCAGTCCATATGATTATATCAACGGAGGAAATTTCATAACCGCTGAGAGTTATACGATTCATCATTTCTCACAATCTTGGCTGCCAGCGCATGTGAGGCTAAAGAGCAATATCAAGAGAATGGCAAGCCGGATTGTCGGTCCAAAGTTCATTTCTAGAATGAGAAAGCTTCTGAGTCCTATACCTAAATAAATTAATAGAGATACAGGAGAGTAAACCATGCTGAAACGATTATTAGATTTGAGTATTACAGGCGTCCTTTTGCTCATTGCATTACCAATAATGGCTATTGTTTATGTGTTAGTAAGGACAAAGCTTGGCGCTCCTGTCATTTTCAAACAACAGCGTCCAGGACTACATGGGAAACCATTTTATGTATTCAAATTTAGAACAATGACTAGCGAAAAGGGAGCAGATGGAAATCTATTGTCGGATCATCTTCGTCTAACAGCATTTGGACTTTTACTGCGAAAGTTAAGTTTAGACGAGTTGCCGCAGCTCTTTAATGTGCTTCGTGGGGAGCTTAGCCTTGTAGGACCAAGACCATTGTTAATGGATTATTTGGATCTTTACACGGAAGAACAGGCGAAGCGCCACTTGGTAAGACCGGGCATAACGGGTTGGGCTCAAGTAAATGGTCGAAATGCGGTGACGTGGGAAGAACGTTTCGACAAGGATGTATGGTACGTCGAGCATCAGAGCTTTTGGCTTGATATAAAAATTTTATTTCTCACCGTTATTCGAGTATTTAAATCAGATGGAATCAGCAATGCGAATCATGTTACTATGCCTCTCTTCGAGGGGAAAACGAACAATCAGAAAGGGTGAATATTACATTGTCAGGGATAGCAGAAGGTTCAAATCAACGTATTTATTTATCTCCTCCACATATGAGTGGTAGAGAGCAGCTGTATATAGCTGAGGCCTTTGAGAGTAATTGGATTGCCCCAGTCGGACCTCATTTAACAGACTTCGAAAAACAGATTGCAACTTATCTCGGTGTAGATGGTGCATTAGCTGTAAGTTCGGGTACGGCTGCTATTCATTTGGCTCTTCGCATATTGGGTGTTGGGGCAGGTGATACTGTCCTTTGTTCTAGCTTTACGTTTGTGGCTAGCGCTAATCCAATACGATATGTTGGTGCTGAACCAATCTTTATTGATGCAGACCCTGAATCATGGAATATGTCTCCGGCTGCACTTCAGCGTTCTTTAGAAGATGCGATTCAATCAGGTAATCTACCGAAGGCGGTTATTGTTGTTCATCTATATGGTGGAATGGCAGATATGAAAAAAATAATGGATATATGTAATCGCTATAACATACCTGTTATTGAAGACGCTGCAGAGTCCTTAGGGACAACATTTGAGGGACGTCAAAGCGGCACGTTTGGCCATTTTGGTGTTTTCTCATTTAACGGCAATAAAATTATTACGACCTCAAGCGGAGGAATGTTAGTATCAAATGATTTGGTTGCGCTTGATAAGGCACGATTCCTATCGACACAAGCAAGGGATGAAGCAACTCATTATCAGCACTCCCAAACAGGTTACAATTATCGAATGAGTAACGTACTTGCAGGAATCGGAAAGGCCCAATTAGAGGTGCTAGATAACAGAGTAGAATCTAGGAGAACTATATTTCATACATATACGGATAGTTTAAGCAGTTGGGAAGAGATTGTATTTATGCCAGAGTTAAGTGAAGTTCGATCGAATAGATGGCTAACTACAATAACAGTCGACCATCTTGAGTCGGATCGTATCGTTCAGCAGTTGCTGAAGTCAATGTTTGAAGCAAACATTGAAGTTAGACCGCTTTGGAAACCACTTCACCTTCAACCTTTATTCTCCAGTACTAAGTTTTATTCACATGAAGAAGGTGCAGAAGCTGTTTGTGAGGATTTATTTAAGAAGGGACTTTGTTTGCCATCAGGCTCCAATATGAGTGTAGTTGAGCAACAAAGAGTTTGTACAGTTATTGAAAGTGTACTCCAGTCTATTTGCAAAGAGAGTGCGATTAGCATTTCTTAAAATATAAGAACTTATAAGTTTTTCATCCTATAAGAGGCTTATATTTCTCCACGAAACGAAAGCTAAGCCTCCAAAGGACGGCTTTAGCCCGTTACGCTTAAAGATAACATTCTCCTTGCTTACGAGTACGGATGAATCGGGCAGGTGTCCCATAAGCTACTGTATAAGGCGCAATATTAGATAAAACAGTAGCACTTGCTCCAATGACACAGTGTTCACCAATAGTAATACCATGTATGACAGTAGCACTTATTGCAATTGCGCTAAAGCTACCGATATGCACGTTCCCACCTGTGACGCTTCTTGGAGCAAAACTAACGAAGTTGTCGATAGTGGAATCATGATCAACGGAGACATTAGGATATAGGATGCAATGATCCCCTATTTCTGTGTCACTTCCTACCACAGCACCAGCCATAACAACGGATCCGACACCAATATTGGCACCTCTAGCTATTTGAGCGGAAGGATGTATTGCGGATATGAAAGGAAGAGAGGGCTGGATGCTACGCAACAATTTCACAACTGATCCTCTAATCCAATTATCACCTATGGCTACGATTGCTCCATCAATGGAGGATGCATGTTCTGCAAGCCAGTGGTCATCTCCTAAAATGTTATAACCGTAAACGATTTGACCAACAGGCTTATTGTTATCTAATAATCCAACAATGGTATAAAGCTTTCCTTTTTCAATAACATCTATAACCGTTTTAGCATGACCACCAGCACCGAATACAACAATTTTTTTCGTCATGAGAGAACCTTCCACTCCTTTTATAATTGTTAACATTTCCATTCTAGCATACAGCGCAATTCGACTCATTTTTATTTTCATAGAAATAATTGACAGAATAAAAGACGAGTGTTAATCTTTACATGTGTTCTTTTTATAGAACAACGTTGATCTATTTTGTTCGTTATTAAAGAATTGTGACAAGGAGAAGCTCATGAAAAACGATATCATTCTCCATACAGAGCAATTTTCTCAAGAATTAACACTATTACTTGCGTTGCTAGAGATGGATACAGGCACAGAAATGACTTACGAACATTTGGAATTGATGGAGGATGTGAATTGGCATGACTTCATTGAATTGGCCAGACATCACAGAGTATTTCCGACAATAAGTCGCAAGTTACAGGAAATAAAGTCGAACCATGTTCCTACCTTCGTCATGAGTCTATTTCAACGAGACTATTATCGAAATACGTTGCAGATGCTCGCATTAAGCGGTGAGATGGAACAACTATCCAGCCACTTAGCTGCCTTGCATATTCGCACTTTATTTTTGAAAGGACCGGTCATAGCAGCGGATTTATATGGGGATGTTTCACTGAGAACATCTTGTGATCTAGATCTTCTCATTCCAATCTGTCAATTGGGAGCAGCGGAGAAGTTGCTCGTTTCATTGGGTTATGAGAAGGATGATTATATAACTAGTGTTTTGAATGACTGGAAGTGGAGACATCACCATGTAACGTATTATCATCCAGCGAAAAAAATAAAGGTTGAGATCCATTGGCGATTGAACCCGTCCCCTTCAAAAGATCCAAGTTTCGACGAATTGTGGAACAGGAAACGACAAAGCTCCCTAATTAGTCGTCCAATCTATTATTTGGGTAGGGAAGATTTATTTCTGTTTCTAGTTTCGCATGGTGCGCGGCATGGTTGGTCCAGACTTAGATGGTTGCTTGATATTAAGCAGTTATTGAAGCAGAGAATGGATTGGACGAAGCTTACAAACTTGCTGCGAAAGCATCAACTGCTACATATCGGCGGTCAGGCGATATTTTTGGCTGCGAAGCTTCTTGCAGCGCCGCTTAAAGAAGAGATGAGACCAATTCTGGCTACCCGAAAAGCTGAATGGTTGGCAGAAGATACGATGTTCTACGTACAAAGAATGATCAATCTCCATACCCCACCAGTGCCGAAGGATGTCGAACGTTATCATAAGCGTTATTTACTTGCTTTAATGACAAATCGGCAAAAATTGATCTTTTTTGCAAGCTTTCTATACCCGTTTCCAGAAGATGCAAAGACGCTTCCACTTCCATTGAAATTGCATTTTCTTTATTTTCCACTCAGGCCTTTACTTTGGGCTTGGCGCAAAACAAGAAGGCAGTCCGCCTAATTCATTTCTGTGTAAGGAGATTTCAATGAAAAACGTGTTAATTGCATCCTACGATATGGAAGTTGGCGGCGTGGAACGAAGCATGGCGGGAATGTTGAATGCGTTCGACTATTCTAAGTATGAAGTTGATCTTATGCTGTATCGACATCAGGGCGACTTTATGAAATTACTGCCAAGCGAGGCGAAGCTACTTCAAGAAATAGCTGAATACGCATCGTTTAGATATTCCATATCAGAGACATTTAGGAAGCGGTTGATCACGCTTGGAATGACTCGATTATTATCAAAGGCTCATGCCCTTATCTCTGGGCGCTTGGGGGGCGTCAGCGAACCGGGATATTTGCAGCAGCAGCTCATGTGGCGATACGCCTTGCCGTTTCTACCCGATTTAAATCGAACATATGATGCAGCTATTAGTTATTTATGGCCACATAGTTTCGTAGCGGAAAAGGTAAAGGCGGATCGGAAAATTGCATGGATTCACACAGACTATTCTACAGTAACAACGGATATATCTTTGGATATGAAGATATGGCGGCGATTTGATGCGATTATCGCTGTTTCTGAAGCCTGTAGAGATTCTTTTCTTGCGAAGTATGGGGAACTGTCAGACAAAGTACGGGTTATCGAGAACATAACGTCACCTGAAACGATAAGATTACAGTCATCTCAGCATATTCAGGGTAATCCAATGACTCAGGATAATCGCTTTAAGTTGCTTACTGTGGCGAGACTGTCACATGCCAAAGGAATTGATAATGCGGTAAGAGCACTAAAAGTGTTGTTCGATCGAGGATATGATCATCTCGTTTGGTATGTTGTTGGGTATGGAGGAGATGAGGATGAGATTCGGCGACTAATTGCAGAATTCGGCTTGGAGCACTCTTTTATACTGCTCGGGAAGCAAATTAATCCTTATCCATATATCGCTGCATGTGATCTATATGTACAGCCATCGAGATATGAAGGTAAAGCGGTCACCGTTACTGAAGCGCAAGTTTTAGGAAAACCAATCATGATCACGAGATATTCTACGGCAGCAAGTCAAGTTGATCATGGCGTTGACGGTTATATAACAGAGATGTCAATAGAAGGCATTGCTAATGGGATTGAGGAGTTATACAACTCTAAGGAACTGCGTCAGAAGTTGGCGAATTATTGCATGGGACGGGAGTATGGAAACGGGGAAGAGCTGGAAAAGCTGTACCGCTTGCTCTAAGACGTGGAATATAGGGACGCTGAGAGTGAGGGGATTAAGCTGAAAAAACTGTTTTTCTTTATCGAAAGCTTAGGTGGAGGCGGAGCAGAAAGAGTACTGTCTGATCTAGTTAAAAATCTTGATAAATCGAAATACGAAATTACTGTCGGAACGGTAGTTGATACGGGGGTATACAGGGAAGAAGTAAGAGCTAATTGCAATTATTTCAGTTTGTTACCGAGCTATGAGCCGCGAGGCTACTTTTACAATCTCTTATATCGTATTCGATACAAACTAATCTACACGTTACCTGCAAATTGGATTTACAGACTAGCTGTAAAACAAGCTTATGACGTAGAAGTTGGCTTTGTGGAAGGCTTTGTAACTAAAGTTATATCCAAATCCACGAATTCTCAAAGCACTAAGTTAGCCTGGGTTCATGTAGATCCTATTAATCAAAGCTATGCAGACAACTACTTCTCTAGTTTGCAGCAGCAAAAGGACAGCTATGACAGCTTTGATACGGTCGTATGTGTATCGCAAAGTGTTAAGCAAGCATTCGAGAAAAAAATAGACCGAGGAAAACGAAATGTCGTTTGCTACAATCCAGTAGATAGTGAGGCAGTGTTATCCAAGAGCACAAAGTTGAACATTCAAAAGCCGTCTGGAAAGCTTATTATCGGTTCGATCGGAAGATTGGTTGAGCAAAAAGGATATGACCGATTGCTTCAAGTAGTTAATCGACTGCGGAATGACGGGCTTCAAATTGAGGTCTGGATTTTCGGAGAAGGTGAGGAAAGATCCAAGCTGGAGCAGTATATATCGAGCCATCAATTAGCTGACATTGTTCGGTTAATGGGGTTTCATTCTAATCCATATCCTTATATAGCTAAATGTGATCTCTTCGTATGTTCTTCAAGAGCGGAAGGTTTTAACCTTGCTATAGCAGAGGCGATGGTATTAGGACTCCCCGTAATTAGTACGGACTGTGCGGGACCGAACGAATTGCTAGGTTTTGGTGAATTTGGAATGCTGGTGCCGAACAACGAAGAAGACTTATACATTGGTACAAAAGCTCTATTAACAGATGAGGGTAGGCGGACCTATTACCGGGGCAAGTCGCTAGAACGTAGAGCTATGTTTAATATCCACAAGGCAGTGCAAGCTGTGGAACAACTCTTTTAATAGGTGGTTGCTATGAATCCATTGGTTAGTATAATCGTCCCAGTTTATAATGCAGAGCAGCATCTAGAGCGCTGTATTACTTCACTTCTCCTACAAGATTATAGTCACTATGAAATTCTGCTAATAAACGATGGCTCCACTGATCGCAGCGGAACTATCTGCGAAGAGTTTCATCATTCCAATCCAATCATCAAAGTATTCCATACAGAAAACAAAGGCGTGTCAGCCGCACGAAATTATGGTATCGAATGTGCAAAAGGTGAATTTATTCAATTTGTAGATTCTGATGATGATGTTGAAAGAGATTATATTTCTGGCATGATAAAAGATTCAAGGTCTGTCGATCTCGTTATTAGCGGTTTGCGACAAGTGCGATATCATGATGGGAGTATGACACTGCTGCAAGAGCTAGTTTGCAAGAAGGAAGGCAACTTCGCACAAACCGAGCTAAGCCTATTTTTTAACGATATGATTCAATCGTCATATGTGAATTATTGTTATGGAAAATTAATCCGAAGGCAACTTTTGATAGAACACAACATTCGATTCCGTGAAGATATTAGTTTGGGAGAAGATACGTTGTTTGTAATCGATCTGTTGCGTCGATGCAAGTATATATGTCTAAGTACAAATATTAGCTACAATTACGTCATTCACTCTGATCAGACGTTAACCTATAAATATCGATCTGATAAATTTCTTATTCTTAGTCGTCTACATAAAGAAATCGTTGCGTTTTGCTTGGAACAAAACTGTTATGACTCTGTTAGTGAAACGTTGCAAAAGAGATATATGGAGACGATCCGTTTTTGTTTGGATGAGAACTTCAAAAGTGGATTGTCACGTATCCGTTCTCAATTGAAGCAGCTAAATTCATTACTTGAAAATGAGGATATACAAGCTTTTGTAACACAAGACAATATAGTTCTTCGTCAATATCCTCGGATGCTAGTGCAAGCAATCGCCTCCCAAAGAGGATTTCAATATTATTGCGTTTATTACATGTTGATCATAAGGCGGAAGTTCGGTGGAGGACGATGATAAACGTACTCTTTATTTCAAAAAGCGACATGATCGGCGGTTTAGAAAAAGTACTTGCGGAATATGTCAGATTGTTGAACCCCAAAAAGTACAACATTACAGTAATGACCGGAGATTATACGGAAGAACTGGCTCCTCTGTGGCCAGAACATGTTCGTTATAAAGGATTATTTTCTAAAAGAGTTAGAGGACTCGATCGGCTGCTTATCCACCTTCCAGCCTCGTTGCTGCACAAAGTGTTCGTCAAAGAAACATATGATATTGAAATATCGTTTCAAGAAGGTTACCCGACAAAATTGGTGTCTGGTTCTGGAAGAGGCACGAAAAAAATCTGTTGGCTGCACAATGACCCATACTATTTCGATTTTAATTTACCTTTTTATTTAGAGAAGGGTACGTTAAAAAAGTCATTGATGGGGTTTGATGAGATTGTAACTGTATCTCAGTTTATAGCTGACGCATATCGAAGATATATGGGGCTCGATGAGATGAAAGTTGTTTACAACCCGATAGATATGGATAAGTTAGAAAGACTTTCTCAAGAAGAAAATTGTACATTGCTGCAAAACACGACAGAAAATAAATTTACAGTGTGTTATGCGGGACGGCTTTCCGAAGAAAAGCAGGTAGAGCTTCTAATTGAAAGTATTATCGAGCTGCATGAAACTTATAATCATTTGGAGCTCATAATCATTGGTGATGGTAATCGGCACGATATGCTGGAACAGTTAGTCCGAGAAGCTGATGCTGAAGCCTTTATAACGTTTGTGGGATTTAAAGCAAATCCTTATCCGTATATTGCAAGTTCGTCAGTATTGGTTTGTTGTTCGAGGACAGAATCATTTGGACTAGTGCTTGCAGAAGCACTTGCATTAGGCGTCCCTGTTATTGCGACCAAATGTGGAGGACCTGAAGAAATATTGGATGGTGGAAAGTATGGATTGTTGGTTGATCAAAACTCATCTTCTTTAAGCGCGGCGCTTGAGCGGCTTATGACGGACGCAACCTTATATTCTCAATTTAGAAACGATGCAACTAAAGCAGTAGAAAGATTTCAAAGTAATCAAATTATACAACAGATAGAACAAATATTGGATAAGAGGTGAACGCTGATGAAAAATGTAGTTTTATACAGCCATGGAGGAAGCGGTAATCGAGGTTGCGAGGCCATTGTAAGAGGAACGTTCAAAATAATGAAAGAAGGCCTTAATAATCATCCTGTCTATCTAGGATCTCTCAACAAGCAAGAAGATCTGGATGTCGAATTATCAAAAGATATGGGTATCGTGCCTTATGAAAATTATGTAAAAAGAAAATCGTACGAACATTTGAGGGCGGTTGTTAAAAATCGTCTATTTGGTAATGTCGATAGCTATATTACACTAGCACAACGTAACTTGTACAAACTTTTTAACGAAGATTCGCTTGCTGTTTCTATTGGTGGGGACAACTATTGCTATACCGATTCCAAGTGGCTCTATCTTAGCCATAAAGAAGCTAAAAAAAGAAGAGCTAAAACGGCATTATGGGGCTGTTCTCTTGAAGAAAAAAATATGGATGAGGAAATGATTACTGATCTATCCCAATATGACTTAATTGTCGCAAGAGAAAGCTTAACCTATGAATTGTTGCAACGCAAAGGAATTACTAGAAATACAAAGCTTTATCCTGATCCCGCATTCCAACTTGACTATGAAACTGTTGAGTTGCCAGACTCCTTTGTAGAGGGAAATACGATTGGTGTGAATGTAAGTCCATATATTTTTAAATCTGATCTATCTAAAGAACAAGTTATTGCAATGTATCGTAGTTTTATCCATCATTTGTTGGAAGAAACAGATGCCAGTGTTGTATTTATCCCTCATGTTTTTTGGGATCACAGCAATGACCTAGAAGTTATTCGTGAGGTGTATTCAGGATTCGAGGGCAACAAAAGAGTATTTTTGATCGACAAGCCATACAATTGTATGCAAATGAAATATGTCATTTCTAAATGTCGCATGTTTATTGGAGCTAGAACGCATGCAACGATTGCAGCCTATTCCACTTGTGTGCCTACTTTGGTACTGGGTTATTCTGTTAAGTCCAGAGGAATTGCTAGAGATATATTCGGAACCGAACAAAATATGGTTATAGCTGTTCAAAGTTTGAAAGGGAAAGAAGATTTAATAGAAGCTTTTAACTATATTTTGCACAATGAAAATGATATAAGAGCGCATTTACGCAACATAATGCCGGAATATAAGGAAAGAGCAGGACGCGCAAGCCATGAATTGCTAGAACTCCTGAAACGGAAGTCGTAATGAGCAATCAATTTAAAACCGGAGCAGTTCTGTCTTACGTTACCATTATTTTAAGCAATGTTGTAGGACTAATATATACACCAATTATGCTCCGGATGCTTGGACAATCGGAATATGGTTTATATTCCCTTGTAGGTTCTATGATTGCAACGTTAAGCTTAATTGATCTTGGTTTCGGAAACGCTAGTATCAGATATTTGTCGAAGCATCGAGCCTTGGGCGATAAGGACAAGGAATACAATATGATCGGCATGTTTATGGTCATTAATACTGCAATATGTGTATTGACGATAGTAGCAGGTTATTTCATTTATCAATATGCTTTAGATGGGATGTTCGGCAGAAGCTTGTCTGGAGATGAGTTTACTATTTTCAAAGTTATGTTTCTGCTGCTCGTCTTCAATTTAGCAATTGGATTTCCTTTTTCTGTTTTTGGTTCAGTAATGGTATCACATGAAAGATTCGTGTTCGCTAAGGTTATCGGTTTAATTCGGACCATACTTAATCCTATCGTTATTTTGGCAGTGCTTTACATGGGGCACAAGTCGTTAGGTATGGTAATCGCAAACACAGTAATTAATGTATTATTTTTATGGGTAAACGTGTATTACTGTATGAAAGTTTTGAAAATAAAAGTGTATTTCAAACAGTTCGATTGGAAAGAAATGAAAGAAATATTCGTCTACTCAGGCTTTACATTCCTCGCAATCATTGTAGATAAAATCTACTGGACGAAGGATCAAATGATTCTTGGCAGCATATCTGGTTCTGCTGCAGTGTCAGTATATGCAATTGCTGCTCAGCTCAATATGTATTATATGCAGCTTTCAACTGCGATTTCTGGAATGTTCTTGCCTAGAGTAACTTCTATCGTCGTGAAGGATTCTGATGAGAAGGGGCTTTCGGAATTATTTGTCCGTGTGGGGAGAATTCAATATATCATTCTTGGTCTTATGTTATCTGGTCTTATTTTGTTCGGAAAAGCGTTTATCGTACTGTGGGCGGGGCCAGCATATTCCGAAGCTTATATTATAGCACTTATTCTGATCGGTCCGTTTACAGTACCGCTTATACAGAATATGGGCTTGATCATATTGCAGGCGCAAAATAGGCTTGCGTTTCGTTCCATTATGTATTTAATAATCGCATTAGGTAATCTTGCTGTTAGTATCCCGCTGGCGAAAGCGTATGGGGGTATTGGGTGTGCTATTGGGACCGGTGCTTCGATGATAATTGGCAATATAATCATTATTAACATCTACTATTATAAAAAGATTGGTTTAGACATTCCAGCTTTTTGGCGCGAGATTGGGAAGATGACCATACCGATATCAGCTATTCTTTTATTGGGAGCAGGGATTAATTTAATTGCTCCAGGACAAGCTGTTTGGTTGCTTATTGTTAAAATTGTTCTTTTTATGATTATCTACTGCGTCATCATGTATATTGCTGGTATGAATGCATACGAAAAAGGATTGATTCGTTCAGTAGGAAGAATCATTGTTGCACGTAAAAAGAAGGTAGCTGTTCATTCTCATTAATAATAAATAACACAAAAAGAGGCGAACAATAATAACTAAACTGTAACCCGACAAAAGTGCATTTTTATTGAGAATATAAGAAATTATAAGTTTTTTTACTTATAAATAACTTATTTTTCTCCGCGAAACGATAGCTAAACCTCCAAAGGACGGCTTTAGCCGTTTACGTTTGAGTGTCTATGTTTCGGGTTACAGTTCAAAGTAGTTTGTTTTTTACTTGCTAATGAAAATTAATCATCGTTAATCGGTCCATAAAGCTCAAACTGTGCCAAATCTCCGGAATTTTTCCACACAATGCCGTTATCGTTGACTGTAGCATTTATAATAGTTGGCCAAAGTGGTCTTGTCGCACCTGTTGTTCCCGCATTTTTAGCTTCGTATACTCTTCCATTTGCATTGAGTTGGTCACCCTTATTGACCGCCCAATTTGCCCTCCATTCAGTAGCATTTCCAAATCCTGAAGATATGCATATCCAGCCTTTATATCCACCTGGAACTGGCGCAGCATGACCGTAAGTGTCACCTCTAAACCAATATCTGGATACGGGAGGTTGGAATCCTTCGATATCGGGATCGTAATCGATATATTTTCCAGCTTCACCGGCAGGTAGATTAATGTTTGTGTATCTATTTCGTGCATTAGCAAATGTTTGAATAGCCGTTTTTTTACTTGCTTCGTAATAGGTGAGATTTAATGGACTCGCTCCTGTATACAATAACGTGCTATTTTTTAGATAAACGCTAATTGTATTTGCAGTGCTATAGAAATTAGTAACTAAATAGCTAAAGGAATTGTTGTTAATTTCAATGGAGCAGCGATTGATTTCTACTCGTCCTATGCCAGCGTTTGCTTCATTAAGCACGAGATAGGTAATTGCATTCGTAATAAAGGAGCTATCGACAACTTTTGTTATTGCCGATTGATCGGGGGTGTTAATATTACCGATTTTGATAATCGTATCAGTCATAACGCACGATTGAATAAGCGTATAACGTTGCTTCATCATGTAAATTCGGTTGTTCAGTATGCAGTTAATAAATTTACATTTCATTATGGTGACCTGCTCCGCTTTAGTACCTTGGTTTCTTGTTTCAAGACGAGCATGAATATTTTTCATTACGTTACCAATTTGTTCGTAGACCCTCAAATAAACTTCTCTTTGAGCCCCCAGTCCAATTAGAACAGATCCATCCATTTTGTTGACCGTAACAAAAGGTATACCTACGAAGAATTCAGTCCAGATGAAGCGATTTTCACGGCAAACGTGCTTATCATCGTCCTGAAAAAAGAAATTAGAAACATCGATTAACGTATTGCGTTCAAAAAACAACTCGTAACCAGTACCATTGGTACTTTGATTAGTAACGTAAGCTAACGTATTGCTTGAAATTTCAATATGAGCATTAGATACCATCGTGTTCATTAGGCCAATCCCTGATTGACATCGGTAAAGATAATTAGAGGTAATGCTGGCAGAATGAAGTGTGTATAGATTGATTCCGATTCCACTTAAATTGTAAAAAAGGTTATTAGTAATATCGGAAGACCAGCAACCGAGCAATATGCCATGGTGCATATTATATATCAAATTATTACGAATAATAGAGTGATCGCCGTAAGCGTCCTCTTGATTAATGCCATAACGAGTTGAATCGGTAAATAGAGGTTTTCTGTCCAATAATCCCGTACCATCATGTATACTGTTGTGCTGAAGGAGATTGTAGTTTCCACCAAGCATAATGCCACCACGATGCGTATTATAAATCTCATTGTATTCTACTTTATTATGGTGTGGTGTTAGTCCGTACTTGATCATAATTTGCATGTTTTTAGTAGTTGAAGTCTCATTTCGAAATAATAGTCTCATCTTTTTAGCTTCTGGTGGGATGGGTATCGGAGTATATATTTTTTTGTTGGAGTATCGAGTTACATAGCTGTTATCTGCTCGATAATAAATGACATCGACTTCCTTCATATTGAGAGCGGTAACACGCGTATAACCTGCACCTGCCAGCAGAAAGCTGCTGTAAGGAGTAACCGGCAGGAATAAATACTGCGATACCATTGATTGACTTGTAGTTGGAATCAACGCACCAGTCATTAGATCAACTTCATTAACAGTCAATCCAAGTGCGAACTCTGCATATTCAGAAAATGCTGTGTTGTTAATAGAAATACCATCACCCATATAGCTGCTAATTTGGCAATTGCTTACGGTACAATAAGCAGTACCTTTTGCCAATTGAACGCCGTGAGTCCATTCGACTCTAGCTTCAGTACTATTTGTAAAGCTCCGATCTGCCTTGCATCCAATAAGTACAACGTTTTTCACATGACTATACTGTGCACCTTGAAATAGGATACTAACGCCATCAGGCGTGCCAGAATACATACCAGGAAAATTAAAGTAATCGGAAGCGGAAGGACGCGGGTCGAATGGAGACTTTTGATCGGAATCGAATATAACCTTAAGTGTAGAACCGTTGAAATCTATAGTCATATTATTGTTAGTGATGAGAATAGGGGAGGGATAACAGATGGCGTACGCATTTTTTGGAAATATTACCTTGTTAAAGCCGTTAGTCGCAGCCCATTGAATGGCGTTATTGATACCCGTTACATTGCCGTTCGCTATTAGAAAGGTGTTTGTCGAATAGGGCTTGCTGGGCAGACCACTACTAATTCCCCATCGCTCCACTTCAATTGTATAGCTGTTTCCAGAAAAAATGGTATTTATGCCAGGCGGCCCTTGAGGTCCAGTAGCCCCCGTTTGACCAGGTTGTCCTTGAAGTCCTTGTTCGCCAATTGGGCCTTGCAATCCGGGTATTCCTTGCGGTCCAACAGGGCCAATAGAACCTGTAGGTCCTATAATACCAACGAAATCATCTGGCATAGCAGAAGATTTTATTTTCCCCAGCGACGGATCATAGATCGCCTCTAGCGCGTCAGAAAGTGATGAAGCGTCAAACACTTTAACCTGCTGCCCATTCAAATTGATATATCCGTTTGGAATAGAAGATGACATAGATTCACCTCGCTTTTCTATTTCATTCAACGATATAGTTTATGGTAATGCGCTCATTTATGTATGTGTAAGCGTCCTGCATATTGGACGAATACATCATTTATTTCGAGCTAATAGTGGACTGCTAATACCCAATGAATCTTATTTGAGAAGAAGTGTTCGTTATTAGAGACAAAATTACCTTTATCTGCTACAATGTTCTTAATAAAGAACGTATGATTAAATAAGAATGTTGGAGGAGATAGAGTTGACGGTATTAGTTACAGGCGGGGCGGGGTATATCGGTAGTCATACATGTGTTGAATTATTGAATGCGGGTTTCGATATCGTTGTAGTTGATAATTTGTCAAACAGTCATCCAGAAGCATTAAAACGAGTGTCTGAAATAACGAACAAAAACTTCTCTTCCTATTTCATCGATTTGATGGACCGTGAGTCACTTGATTATGTATTTAAGGAACATCAGATTGACGCAGTTATTCATTTTGCAGGATTAAAAGCAGTAGGAGAATCGGTACAATTTCCGCTTAAGTATTATCATGAAAATTTGATGAGTACGATGACATTATGTGAGGTTATGGAATCGAATGGTGTTAGACAATTAATTTTCAGTTCTTCCGCAACCGTCTATGGCGTTCCTAAGCAAGTGCCAATTGACGAAAATGCACCGATTGGCGCAATTAATCCATATGGACGAACGAAACAAATGATTGAGCAGATGCTTCATGATCTCGTGTTATCTAATTCAAATTGGAGTGTCGTTATATTGCGTTATTTCAATCCTGTTGGAGCTCATAGCAGCGGCCGAATCGGGGAGGACCCAAGTGGCTTACCTAATAACTTAGTACCATACATCTCCCAAGTTGCGGTGGGTAAACTATCAGAGGTGAACGTTTATGGGAACGACTATGACACGCTCGATGGAACAGGTGTGAGGGATTACATCCATGTAGTCGATTTAGCTTTAGGACATTTAAAGGCACTTATTAAAGTTGAGCAGACTACGGGAGTAAGCATATACAATTTAGGCAATGGACGGGGTTATAGTGTTCTGGAAATGATCAAATCATTTCAAGAAGCATCGGGACGCTCGATCCCTTATCGTATTGCAGACAGAAGATCTGGTGATATCGCGATATGTTATGCAGAAACAACAAAGGCTAATACGGAACTCCAATGGGTTGCGGAGAAGGGGATCGAAGAGATGTGCAGTGATACTTGGCGCTGGCAATCTATGAATCCAAACGGCTATAAGGAACTGGTTGCATTTGGACAGAAGGGTTAATTGCGATTGATTAATACGAATTGTACTAACCATTGAAGATGAGCAGATGAACATACAATGCGAGGTGTAAAGGTGAGTAAGATTAGTATCGTCGTTCCTATCTATAATGTCGGTGAGAAGCTGCATTGCTGTATACAATCTATTTTGAATCAGACGTTCAAGGATTGGAAACTATTGCTTATTGATGACGGCTGCAGTGATAACAGCGTTAGTATAGGGAGACAATACGAAAAGAGCGATGATAGAATTCACATGTATCAACAGCACAATTCAGGAAGTATAGCTGCTAGACGCAGAGGCGTAGAGTTATCAAATTCCCCCTATATTATGTTTGTTGATGCAGATGACTGGATACATCCAGCAATTGTTGAGAAACTAGTAGGCATAGCTGAAGTAGAAGATATCGATATTACTGTGTGCAATATAGTTAAAGTACTTAGAAGTTCTAGATGGATAAGGAAATACAATAATAGTTACTATTTTGAAAAAGAGCAAGTGTATGCCGAAGAAGAAATTTTTAATGACTTGATTCCTGCTTTCCTACATGGTCATCCTTTTCCGGTACAATTGCACGGCAAGTTATATAAACGTGAGCTGTTACTTACAAGTAATCATTTTGTATCTAGGCTGCACTTTTTCGGAGATGATCTATTTAACAATTTAGAGATGTTCATTCAGGCTCAAAAGGTCAAAATTATTCCCGACGCCCTTTATTATTACCGATTAGGTGGTTATACAAGTCGTTACATGCCTTATCTATTTCACGATGTAGTGACTGGATATGAAATTCAGAAAGAAGTTGTACTTAAACACTATGCTCATGATCAAGACTACCACTTATTTGGCATTAGATTGATGCTTCTCAACTCGATCAGTGCCTGCTTAAAAAATCTATTTCTTAGCAATTTATCCAAAGAAGAACGCATCTCATTGATCGCACAATATTGTATTCACCCTGTAGTAATGGAAAGCGTAAATTATGAACCTGCAGCAATCCGATGCTCACCACATTTTGTTAGGGCTATTCGGGAGATGGGATATGACCATTTATATAAGCTGGGACGGAAGTACTACTTAAAGAGCGTATTTAAAAAAACAGCAATGAATGCGATTTCAAAAATAAGTTTCTAATATTTTCGACAAATTAAGAAGCAATATATCAAAAAATGGAGACATGAACCGACAGTAAATGCAATTTAAGTAGGCTACTATAGTTATGTAGTTAAAATAAATTGGAATTGGGAGACGAGGAAATGCGTTTATTATATGGGCACCTTAAGCGCATGGAGTCAGTGGTGCAACCGGCCCCAATAAATTGGGGGATATGAGGATGACACTATTTAATACGGACAATCAAATGGAACTGGATGAAGAATGGGTAGATCTTATTTTGCGCGCACGCGCAAAGGGGCTTACTATCGAAGAAGTGAGTAAGGCACTTCGTGTTCTTCAAGAAGAGGGGAAAGATAGATTACAGGAAAGCGCTGTATAAGAATACGGCGCTATTCGCGATTGGATTTCCATTTGTTGAATTCCAGAAATTCTTTGAATTGTTCTTTGCTGACGCCGGAAGCCATCGCTTCCCGGACTAATTCTCCCCATTCTTTATCTAGCCCGTCAGCAGGACGATCGGATTGATCACTATTAACAAATTCTTCAACAGGGATGTTTAATACTTCGCCTATTTTTTCTAGAAATTGTATGGAAGGGTTTTGCTGGAGTCCTCTTTCGATGGAGCTTAAATAAGATTTAGCGACTCCAGCTCGCAGTGACAACTCCGTTAACGATAAGCCCTTCCGTTTGCGAAGCATCTGAATACGTTGTCCGATCAAATTAGACTCCCCCGTTAATGCTTAGCTGCATTATTTTTTTCTATTATAACGAATTTATTGAAAATACGAAAGTAATAGTGAGGGAATCATTACTTATTTAAAATGATGATACTACCGATTCAGTTTGAAGATGAAGCGAACGACCGAAGTAACCCTCTTGATCCCCCGCTAGTTGAGTAAATTTCCCTTGTTCCACGAGTTCTCCATTTTGTAGTACATAAACCTGATCAGCCCCACGCAATGTAGACAATCTGTGAGCAACGATGATAATGGTCATTGTTCCTTTTAGTCGATCAATAGCTTCTTGAATATTTCGTTCGTTCTCCGCGTCAAGTGAACTGGTAGCTTCATCAAGAACGAGGATAGAAGGTTTGCGAATAATTGCTCTTGCAAGTACTAGTCTTTGTCTCTCCCCACCAGATAGTCGAACTCCCCGATCCCCAATAAGTGTATCTAGTCCATTCGGAAGCCCCTTTATAAACGTATCGCAAGAAGCAAACATCAAAGCTTGCCAAATTTCTTCATCAGTAACACCCGGTACGATCAACTCCATATTTTCTCTAATTGTTGTATTGAACAAAAAGGGGTCTTGTGACACATAGCTAATTGTTTGGCGGTATGCGAATAAATTGTTATCTGTAACTGCCTGGCCATCGATAAGAATTTGTCCTTTGTCAGGACTAATTAGTCCCATGATCAAATCAATCAGAGTACTTTTTCCAGCACCTGAAGCACCAGCGATTGCAGTTGTTGAATGAGCTTTAATATAGAGGCTGATGTCCTTCAAATTGTATTGGGAATCCGCTTTATTATATTTGTAGCTGAGCTTGCGGCATTCAATATGTTGTGTAATGGTCAGTCGATTGCTCGTAGTTAAGCCTACAGACACATTTTCCGCAGATTGCACACATTCTTCTTTTAATTCCATTAAAGCTCTGCAAGAGGGGATCAATGAAGAAAGAGATTCCAGGTTGGATTGTATGGACGTAAATCTCGGCCATAGCCGTGCAAATATAACAGTTATCGTTAAAAGTTCTACACCTTGCGTTTTGAAAAGCGCAAAACAAGCTATGATAAAACCGGCAATGAGCAAAATGGATGCTGTTTTGTAGAGAAGATTGGAGTTCATCCTTAATTTAATATAGGCCATCTGCTCTCGGAAAATGCTTTGTGTTAAATCATCCATCCATTCCAGCCTAGCATGTTCCATTGTGTTGCTTTTGATGTCTTTCATCCCATTTATTTGATCAGTTATTCCTGCTAAGTAGTTTTGAGCATTAGTGGATGTTTGAGCTCCAAGTCGCCTAGAAGTCTTAATAAAGTGATTGGATGCTAGTGCTAAAATTCCGCCACATACTAATACAAATATAGTGAGTAGAGGGGATAGCCAAAACGCAATTCCGATCTGGATAACGGTAAAGATGACCGAAGCGAGTAGCTGTAGTGATGTATTAACGGCGCCTAGCACTCTTGCAAGCTCAAGAGTAAGCACATTGACAAGATCTGATCCTCTTTTGCGCAGAAAGAAAGGCCAATCCGATTGTAGCAGCTCGCGATAGGTATCGAGACGAAGCTGCCTACCGAATTGACCCTGTATCGCTACATTTCGGATCATAACATGACGATGAATAAGATTGTGCAGAGTAGTTGCGGAGACATAAATGGCTAGGACAATAAGTAATGCTACCATTGGACTCACTTGACTTAAACGATCAGATATCCAAGTGAAATACCCTCCGCCAACGTCAAGACTCACAAGACCAATGAGACCAAGTAGTGGTACTAATAGTAAGACACCAATACTTTCCAAAAAACTGCTGCTCACCATACCAAATACGTTGCGATATAAAGCGGCACCTGAATACTTGTGCAGCTTTTTAATGAAATGCATAATATATTTCATGGTGATCCCCTTCCGTTTCAATAGCCAATATGAATGATCATTAGGCTGTAAAACTTGCCTTACTCGCGAAAGTTTCAACCACAACAAATTCTTTCATCACTTCAGCACCGCTTAAATAGATAGGACCACTGCGAAGCCAAGCATGTGCGATTAGTTTGCCATGTTCATCTTTCCCAGTACCTAAATAAATAGTGCTAGAGATGTTTCGCCGTTTAAGCATTTTCATACATGCTATAGCACGAACAAAACATTTGCTTTCCCAAAATGTATTGCGACTCATAATGTCGATTGCTGAAGCTATTTTCTTCAATTGACGTTGAACTTGCTTATCCTCGCAAATTTCCGGGGTTACTTCTGTACGAGCACCAAGCGAGGGGGCAATCTTCATAAATGGACGCAGTAATAGCAGGCGAGCAATCGCTAAATAGATAAAGGCCTCAATGAATAAGAGGAGAGTATGTTGATCAAGCTTTAACAGCACTCGAATCTTGTTCATGAACAAGGATTAAACCTTCCTTTCGCAAATGATCTAAAAATGATTCTACATGACTTTCACATTGCTCCCGATCCACTTCAAACTGTTCCATTAATGTATTGATTAGCTCTTCAATTGAAATTGGCTCAGCAATCGCATCCCAGATATGACCGCCAATATGACCTAAATTATAATAGTTTCCGTTTGTAACACTTAACATCACTTTCTCGCCACCCATATCGCTAACTATATTTTGCTTAGAGGATGACACGATTGATGTTTTGGAAAGTTGCTCCGTTTTCATTTTTTATTCACTCCTATGGATTGATTGAAGCAGTAATTCGCCCAATTCATTTAAGCTGTCACCTGAAATTGGTCTAGATAGTCGATTCATTGTGATTAAATTGGCAAATCGTGTTAGTGTATGGAAGTGCCAATCGAGGAGACCTAATTGTTTGATCAGAAAACTGCGAAATGTATGTTGAAGCAGAGTATGGAATCTTTCCAACCCTTGAATTGGAGAGAGACTGGCCGCGTCATTGTCGTTTTTAACTAGTTCAAAGATGCCAGCTAACGGCAATTGTTCGCTACAGAAGCTTTTAACTGGAACAGCAAATTTTGTTTCCCGATCAAATAAAGGTTTTAGCCCTTCATTGTTCATACCAAGCATATCAATTGTTTGTTGCCATATTTTCTGCTGGGGATAAGCAGGCATGACAAGAGCTCTATTATTGTTATCGAATGTAACTGCGATCAAATCATCGCTCAATAATTGATAACCTCGTTCAATTAAATAGGAAGTAAGTGTAGTTTTACCTGCTCCTGAATGTCCGACTATGGCATAAGCTTTTCCATTAAGCGCAATTGCGCTGCCATGCAATGGAAGGATGTTTTTTTGCATTAAAATAATACCCATACAAGTACCTAATATATAGAGTCTTATTTTGTCCATATTGGCGTGTGGTACGGGAGAAATTAGAATGGATTCGCCTTTATGCATGGTGAATATTGCTGTGTCGGGTACTCGAAGATAAACCGAATCGTCTACTATAGCAATGTACTCACTTATTGGCTGAAGATCACTCCAGTTTGTTGTAAGTTGTTGCTTTGAAATAGTAAGCGCAGGAGCATTCTCAAGTTGGCCATACCGAGAGCTCGGCAATTCAGGTAGTTCTGGTAATGGAAGTTCACTCAGAATGTGTAGCCCGAACGAATGGTAGCAGAACTTGTGTTCCAAAATTATCAGGATGATCGCCTCATTTATCGAACCTTATTTTTGTGTGGTGGGAGATGCCCTTATTTGAAATAGAATAAGGGCATCAGGTTGGTTATACTACGAGGATTGCAGGTTTACTAGCTGTAGTTTACCGGCTCGTCAGGATCTGTTTGCAGCGCATCTGGTTTTGCAGTACCAGGGCCGGCCATTGTTTGATTGACGTTTAGAACCTCCAATTGAGGTTGTTGCCACGTTTTTTTCATGAAATCACCTCCCTTCATGTGTATTTGCTAATAAATCGGTGAAAGATTAAACCACGCATTAGCGTTTTGAAATTGGCATCGAAGATAAGCTCAGGCCGCGGCGAATGCTCGAACATCGATAGCGCGTTTTTCATTTCATTTATGTTGAGGTATTCGGATACAGCAGAATCTTTGACAACCTGACTAATTTCATGCAAAAACTGTTTCCATGAAGGTAACATCCGATGAATACCGTCGGCACCCTGGACGCCCCGTTCCTTCTGATTGAGTCGAATACTATCTGGCAGATAGTTTTTTGTAGATCGACGAATTAATGAACGACCGAATCCATCTTGTACAGATTGTTCTTTTGGTAGGGACAAGCAGAATCGAATGACACGAAGATCATTTGTTGCATCACGCTCCCATAATGAATGTCTGAGCGATTGTTTACAACCAACCGTGCCGGTAATTGTCCAATAAAAGAGCTTTTCAAATTGTTGATTTCTAATATCGTAGATGTCTCCAGTGCTTTTCCCCCAGAAGTCATAGCCATATTCATCAAGTCGTTCGTATACTGCTGTTTTCTTGGCGAAATCTGGGTTAATCAAGTTGGGTAGCTCAACTGCTTGTTCCGAATTTCTCGCAAGTAACTTTACAAGCGATGGAAAAGCTTTTCTGCCTAAATGTCGATATAAACGAGATTTAGCAATACCAAGATTGTTGCTGTATAATGACATTTCTCTATTTAATTTGAACCAATTCATCTGTCGCAAAAGCGATGCTTGGTAATCCATTACTGGTCCCCAAGAAACGGTCCAATTCCCTCGATTACCAGTAAGCAATACACCAGCATTGGTCCGTTGTGCTTGCTCATAGATTCCCTTTATCCAGAAAGAATTTTCGAAGAATTTGTATGGAGATTCCATTAAATCCAACCAATCATCAATTTCGGTTAAAGGATTCATCGTTGGAAAATCGAAATATTGATCATTAATATTTCCGACGAAATTTACGGTTTCCTTAATATGTGACTTCTCATTAGCAACTTGGCTTCGATGGGTCCAGTCTTGGAAGTCCTCTACAGGAACATAGCTGAACGTATGAAGCTTTTTATTTTCCAGTTGAAGTTCTTTAGCAGCGATACTAACTACTGAGCCAGAATCAAGACCGCCGCTTAAGTTAGCGCCAACTTCACGGAATGTACGGAGCCTTGAAGTAATAGCTTTCTTATACACTTCACGAAAAGCTTCTTCGTATTCCCCGTTAGAGCGTAGTTTAAGCGTCTTCTCAGGAACAATCGTACAGTAGCGATCAAAAGTTAAATGTCCATCCTTCAATGTAAAGCTGTGGGAAGGAGGCACTTGCCGCACACGCTTGTAAACAGTTGTAAACAAATCTACTGCTTCAATTGTGATTGGGATGGCAAGAAATTCGGATATCCATGTTTCGCATAGTTCTTTTCCCATTCCAGGAAGTGTCAGAAGGGGGCGGATCATCGTACAGAAACCAATTAGTCCTTCGCTTTTTGCGAAGTAGAGTGATCGAGCCCCTGAGAAATCTCTTGCACCAAATAAAGAAGATTCACGAGGGTCCCATATAATGAAGGCAAAATCGCCTATCAAATGTTTTGGAGCTTGCTTTCCCCATTTTTTGTAAGCAATCATAATTAAAAGGCTATCCGTCATTTCTTTACGATCAGTAATTGGAATCTGCAGCTTTTCAAACAGTTCATCACGATTGTCAATAATGGCATCCGAAGTAATCGCAAGATCCAAATCAGGGTGATAGAAAGGAAGTTTCTCATGTCTCGATTCCGGAGTTATCCATTGATTATGGCAACCTAGGAAGATATCATCTTGCTGCCAGGTATCAATGTTGTCTGCAGGATATCGCAATAGTTCTTTCATGAGAGTTGATCCATGCTCATGAGAGATAGACTCGTTATGGATGTGACAAATACTGCTTATGGCGCTCATGATTTCCTCCTGATAACGGTGTCTAATCCTTATGTGGATCTCGTTTCTTCTTCTATTGTTACAGGACGAAGTGTTCTTGGTATAGAACAACTCTTTTGTCCACTATAATGCTCATTTAGTAGTGCTAAGGAAGTGATTTATTAACCAACGAACTTAGTAAAGAACCACTTCCGCAAACTTGTTCTTTATTGAGAACTAGGTATAAGGTTATCATCTCCTTTCGGCCTTGTCAACAAATTATTGATGTGTAATTTCGAGTAATTTCTTTTGTTTGATTGGGAATTTCAGGATGGTAAATTGATGTATAGATTGATCATTGACATGGGTCAAAAAGTAGTGATAGAATCCTAATACGTTCTCAATAAAGAACATTTATTTATGATCAACGACATAATAATGGCTATGGATATTTGTTACTAATATAGAGGAGAGATTGATAAGCATGCTAAGCAATCAAGAAATTATTATGCCTTGCGAATTGTCGATGTCACTTTCGACACATTTGCTAATTATAAGAAATAAAGAACTGTTATTTAGCGTATCTTGTGACGTGACAACGATCATTCTAATTCCTTCAAAAGGAAAGTGTTATGAGCTTGTAAATACAGGAACTCGTATATGGGAGATGCTTCAATCTCCAATTACTGTTGGACAGATAGTCGATACTTTACTGAGCGAATATGATATTGATCGAATGAGTTGTGAGGCTGAAGTATTTTCGTTCCTTGTGCAGTTATCAAGAGAGAAGTTAATTTATTTCGGGATTTAAGTCATAATCATCAGTTATTAGCGTTCATTGATGATCTCCTCTATACTTATCTTAGTGATTGAATTCTAAGTTAGTTCATGAGGAGAAGTGCTGAATCGATGGAATGGCATGAAATAATACTAATTCTCGTCATTGGTGTCATCTCGCTTTACGTTTTGTTTATTTTTCCCACGCAATGGTTAAAGGTTGAAAAGGTTCATTATCCTCTCGGAATAGGTGCACGCATTTTACAAATTAGTGATCTGCATGTTAACATGCTCCGAATTTCCCCATACAAACTAAAGTCCACAATTGAGAAAATCAAACCCGATTATATTTTTCTCACCGGCGATTATACCTATAAAAATAAATATTTACCGAAGCTGGAACGTTATATAAAGGAAATTTCATCTTGCAACGTACCTATTTATGCAGTGCTTGGCAATCATGACCATCAGTTGCCTTCATTAAAGCGTCTGAGTCATATATTTAAATCCTATAATGTAGTGCTTCTTTGTAATGATTCAATAGAGCTTCCGACGTTCGAGTTGGTTGGTATCGATAATTACGGAACAGGGCATAGCCAAGTCCAAAAGGCATTTAGAAAAGTAACAGAGCGTAAGCCCGTCATCATTATTACACATGATCCTGAACTCTTGCTGACATTAAGTAGAAGTTACAGCTATTTATTAGGAGGACATTTGCACGGAAAACAGTTTAATGTACCGTTCGTTTTTTCCATTAGACGTAAAGGTAAGCTTGCTTCTCAAGGTATTTATAAAGGATTTCACAAGGGCTCGAAGGGTGCTTTTTACATATCAAAGGGAATTGGGCAAGCCGGTGTGAATGCAAGATTTATGGTTAGAAGTGAAGTTACCGTTCATGAACTTTAAAGCGAATTTTTTAGTGTGTTTAATTGATGATGGGAAAACGGGTTAGCTATGTCACTCTATTTACTTTCAAATTGAAAGTGATTGACAAACAATTGGAGCGCTGATATCATCAACAGATATCCGAGTAAACTCATATGATATAGCGGCATATTGACATCCAAATAAGACACAGCTACTCTGCATAACGTAGAAAAACCGTACCTACGGAGGTGTCCATATATTGGGAACCTCTGTTTTTAATTTTCTAGATTAATCTTGTTGAGTAGATTTCTTGTGTCAGGAATATAATAGAAGAGAGTGGAGACTTTCGTCGCTAAAAAAGTAGAAGGAGTGTTCCAATCATCATGGAAAACAATTTATTAACAGCATTTGAGAACAATGGTATCTCATTGCTTGTATCGGCCGTATTTTTAGGTATTCTCTATTTTCTAGCCAAAAAACGGGTAGGTTTTGGAACTCGCGTCCTTCTTGCGTTAGGATTTGGACTTGGAGCAGGCCTTGTATTTAATAACTTTCAGCTCGAGACTGAAGGTGTAGGTACGATTGGTTCCATATATATTAACTTTATCCGTATGATCGTTATACCACTTGTATTTGTACTTGTCATAAACAGTATCATTTCTATTACGAATTTAAATTACTTAAAAAAACTCAGCATAAAGACGATCGGTTGGTTTTTAGGCACGACAGGAATTGCAGCTATTATAGGTTTGCTTGTTGCGACAGCGATGAACCCAGGAGCTGGCTTCCAAGCAGCACCGCCTGCTGACTTCGAAGCACGTGAGATTCCGAGTTTTTTTCAGGTCATTTTGGATCAAATGCCTTCCAATCCGATTAATGATGCGGCGCAAGGAAAAGTTGTACCAATTCTAATCTTTGCACTATTTATTGCCATTGCAATTGTTAAAATTGGAGGCAAAAAACCTGAGGCAGTTCAGCCAGTTAGAGCATTTATAGGATCGGCTACTGAAATCATGCACCAAGTCGTTAAATTTGTCCTTCGTTTTACACCGTACGGGGTTTATGCACTTATAGCGGTTATGGCTGCAAAATACGGCTGGGAAACGTTAGAGCCGCTAGCGATGCTAATTTTAGTAAGTTATGTTGCTTTGGCCATTCATTTTGTGTTTGTGTTCGGTGGGCTTGTTTCACTTGTTGCAAAGGTTAACCCACTGAAGTTTTTCAAAAAAGCGTATCCGACAGTAGCTGTAGCTTTTACAACACGCAGCAGCTTTGCAACTTTACCAATTAACCTTGAAGTCATTACGAAGCGCCTTCGTGTTTCACCGAAAATAGCAAGTTTTGTTGCACCGCTTGGAGCATCGATGAACTTTAATGGTTGTGGCGGAATATGGCCTGCAGTAGTATCGGTATTTGTAGCTGAAGTATATGGAGTGACACTTAGCCTTACAGATTACGTTCTCATTGTTATTGTAAGTGTTATTTCGTCCATTGGTGTTGCTGGTGTACCTGGACCTGCTTCAATTTCGACAACTGTTGTACTTACGGCTATTGGTCTTCCATTAGAAGGGATTGCACTTGTAGTTGCGGTAGAAGCTGTAATCGACATGGGTCGTACAGCAGTAAATGCAACAGGGACGACAGTTACAGCGTTGCTTGTAGCTAACTCCGAAGGTGAATTCGATCGAGAGTCTTTCAACCGTGGTGATGAGGATGAGCTGGAGCTTAATCCTGCGTAACCAAAAATTGTAATGAAACAACTTAACGGGGCTGTCCCATAATAAGCGGAGTAATCTACTTGGGGCAGCGTGTTTTTGTTGTTGCAGGGGTGCTTCTCGCACAGCACGGAGCGGTCAACCCTTGTAACGTATCCTATGATGCCAATTGCGAAAAAAACGCTCTTTTTTCATTCTAACGAAACCGAGTAGCGTTATTAGTTACTTTATAGTAAAAACTGAGCTGCTTTTATCGAAATAGTTATTCTGGAGTTCATTAGAATACGAAATAGGGCAATGTTGATCAAATAAGAGTTACTGGGTTCGTTAGCTATGGGAGATGGGCTATTTCATCGCACCCCAATCTAGAATTCAGACGTTTTCTTCTTCGATGCTTACCGAATGCGAGCCTTGAGGTCTAATGACTTTCACTCGCCTACAATTTGCTCAAGAAGGCGGCAATAGACCAAAAATCAGAAAGGGCAGTGCAGGGATAACATCCCCTAGCACTGCTCTTTCTGATTATAGTCTATTTTTCATAAAGCGAGCTTTACCCTCAAGTAAGGAAACCTGCTTTTGGGACAGCCTAATTATACGTTTTAAGGTTCGTCTTGAACTTCAGGAATTTCGGTTTCATAGTTGTCTTCACCGGGATAATGTCGACTAAGCCCTGCATGAAGGGAACGATTTTCATAGTCGAAACGGTTGGATGAACGTTGATCACTCCGCCAAGGCGAACTTTTTCCGAGTGATTCGCTTAACAAGTCTGATCCATACGGACCTTCTGGAAATTCTTCTGCAATGAGATCATTCCGCTGCGATTCAACAGTTGAAACATCCGTATACGGCTCACGATCCTCTTGAACAAACCGATTCATTAACAAGCACCTCCTGCGTTAGTCATGAACTACCACATTAGACTTGCCATTTTTAATCAGTAAAATTCACCGTTCCGATGACGAAGTATAGAAATTGAGTCAACTCAACAGCTTCCTCTTCTGTAATTTTGAAAGTAAATGCTAAGTACCCGTCTTCCTCCAAATCATCTGCTCCAATGATAGCAGTTTTCCCTGACTGAAGATCGGTAACAAGTTTTTTGCCATAGAAGCGACTAGTTGCTGTTACTGCAAGGTCAAATCTTTTTAGGCTTGGTGTAATAAAAGTTACGAATC
Source organism: Paenibacillus sp. L3-i20 (assembly GCF_022180385.2). Classification (GTDB taxonomy): domain Bacteria; phylum Bacillota; class Bacilli; order Paenibacillales; family Paenibacillaceae; genus Pristimantibacillus. Next base: position 217,720 of record NZ_BQME02000001.1, on the reverse strand, counting down.
GAGTAATTGTCTCCTCGGTCGTATCCGACATAAAATCGTAATCTGGTAGTTGCATAGGATATCCCTCCGAAGTGAATTTGTTAGTTTTATTATACCTTATTCCTTATGTAACAACTATTTAAAAACTGCTTGTCAATTATATTTTATTGTGATAGCATGTAACCAATCGAATCAACGAACGTTTGGGGAAGCACCTCTTCTGCATTGGCAGGAGGGGTGCTTTTTTGCGTTTTCCTTCGCGATTACGTTCTATTGGCTCGCTATTTTAATCCATTGAAGGGTGAGTGAAAAGTATGCAAATCGTTTTTCTAAACACGTTTGAGAAGCTGGTGGAGGGCAATCAAATAATGAGTGCTCAGTTATCTATCTGCGAGGAGCAGGGACTATGGTCTGTTCATTGGGTAGAGGATAAAGAATTGGCAGATGGTAATGTTTCAACTGATATTTGGTTTGAGGGTACATCGTGGGAAGAAATGATTACAACTTTCCGTCACGGTGTAGCTAAGATGATGGGTCAAGGCTTTACACCTATTATTGAAAGTATGCTAGACAATGGACGTTCATCAAGTAGCAATAGTGTGACGATGCTTCAATGTTATGGTGAGTTGAACGCTGATCCTGAATTGTTTCAACTACTTAGAGAATGGCGTCGGAATACTGCTTCTGCAGAGAAAAAGTCGGCATATCTAGTCGCAACTAATCGGATGTTATGGATGATCAGTTCATATGTTCCGCAGACAGAAGAGGAATTAATACAACTTCCAGGTTGGGGGCAGACCAAACACGAAGCATATAGTTCATCGATATTAGCTATAACATCCTCAAAGGAAAGGGAAACGGTATTTCCACTTGATTGGGTATCGAATAAGCTAGACTCAGATGTGTATACAGCTTGGCTCTATAAGCAAAAGGAAAATAAATATAAGAATATGTTAGAAAGACAACAGGAAAAGAAACGTATACTGACGCTTCTCGGGCAATCTGTTACATTGGATCACATTCAATCAGAACTTTCTATTCCAAGACGTGAGTTGCTTTTACGAATTGAACAGCTAGATCAGGAAGGATACGATGTTGAACCGCTAATTGATAGGGAATTAGTAGCAGTTCCTGATTCGGAGCAACAACTCATTTTGGAAGCGCTGACAACAGTCGGAGATCGTTATTTGAAACCAGTACTAGAGCAAGTGTATGGGAATAATGTCGATAAGAGTAAAGAGCGTCCTATAGAACTTTTGTATGAGAAATTACGCTTAGTAAGGATGCGTTTTCGTAGAAATATGCAAGAAAAAGCAGTTTAATGTAATAATGAGCCGAACATTCATATAGGTCTAAAGATCGATATACGTCTTTTCTAGTATACTTGTCCTATTATTTCAAGTATAATAGTTGCAAAATAGACAAATTGCGAATTTTGTCGAGAAAAAGGAGCGTAACCTCTTCTATGAAGGCAGAATATATAAATCCGTTTCTTGAATCAGCAAAAATCGTAATTGAGCAAGTCGTACAGATTAAGCCTGCGACAGGCGAGTTAGGGCTCAAGGACATTAAGTTTGTTGAGAATTATATTTGGATCCAGATCGGACTTAATGGACAAATGAACGGTGATATCGTATTCGGTCTTAGTGAACAGGTAGCTCTTAAGATGGTATCGGCTATGATGGGCGGATATGCTATTTCTGAGATCGATGAGATTGTAAGAAGTGCGATCTCTGAGCTAGGCAACATGATAAGTGGAAACGCAAGCACGATATTGTTCAATCAAGGTGTCAGAGTCGATATTACACCGCCAAAGCTGATTCAATCGGCACAATCGGCTGGCTTCAATGCTACACAAGCATTAACGATTCCGCTCATTATGGAAGGGATCGGAGAATTGGACATTCAAGTGTTAATCGCTTCCTAAAGCGCAAGAAGCTCCTTTTGGGAGCTTTTTTTGCTTCGAAGGCATTGTTGGAGTAAAATTGTGAGTGGGTGATGTTGAATGTTGAACGGAAAAGTTGTATTCATTTCAGGAGCTTCAAGCGGGATAGGTGCTATAACAGCATCTATGCTTGCAAGCCGTGGTGCTATTCCAGTATTGACTGGTCGGAACTTGGAAAAGTTGAAGGAGCGAGCAGCGGTAATTGGAGGAAATTGTTCCTATTATGTAATGGACGTTACGGACATGAAACAAGTTGAGGAGACAGTGCAAGCTGTTATCGCTAGGTATGGGAAGATAGATATTTTACTCAACAACGCAGGATACGGACAATTTGAGTCCTTTACAGATATGCCAATAGAAAGCTTCGAAGCAATGATGGATACAAATTATTTGGGCATCGTTCGTTGTACGAAAGCTGTTCTGCCATACATGCTGAAGCAGGGCAATGGTCATATTGTTAATATTGCGTCAATGGCTGGGAAGATCGGCTCGGCCAAGTCAACTAGCTATACGGCGACGAAACACGCCGTGCTTGGCTTCACCAACGCTTTGCGAATGGAGCTTAAGCCAAAAGGAATTTTTGTATCTTCTATAAATCCAGGACCAATTGATACGGGGTTTTTTGCAATTGCAGATCCATCTGGCTCTTATGTAAAAAATGTGAGTTGGTTTATGATGAAGCCGGCTTATGTGTCAAAAGCGATCATTCGTGTGATGGAACGGAAAAAAGCAGAGCTTGATCTACCGCATGCTGCCTCAGTTGGAATTAAGCTTTACGGTTTGTTCCCGCGGCTAGCTGATCGGATGTTCGGTGGATTGTTTAATCGAAAATAGTGTTAACGATAAGTGAGGGTATTAGAATGAGTGGAAAAACGTGGAGTGAAATAGGAATTAATGATGCATTGTGCCAAGAGCTAGAGAAGAACGGCATATTACATCCAACGGAAGTGCAAGCAGAGACGATACCTGTGCTGCTTTCTGGTGCGGATGTATCAGCACGATCACAAACGGGAACGGGCAAGACACTTGCTTTTTTACTACCGTTGTTACAGAAATTGAATAGAGATTCTAGTGCAATTCAAGCAGTTATTTTGTCGCCTACGCAAGAGCTGGCTATACAAATTTTCCGAGTTGCACAAGTTTATGCTGAGCCGCTTGGTATTCGAGTTCAGCAATTAATTGGTGGAGCGGCGATGAAACGTCAAGTAGAAAAGCTTAAATTGCGCCCACAACTTGTCATTGGGACACCTGGACGGATTCATGAGTTGTACAAAAATAGGAAGCTTAAGTTGCACGATGTACGGAATGTCGTTATTGATGAAGCGGATCAAGTATTCCAGTTAGGATCAACAAAAGAAGTAGAGGTATTGCTTTTCGGAACAGGAAATAATCGTCAAATGGCATTTTTCTCAGCTACCTATCCAGAACAGATGGCTAGATTTGAGGGTCGCTGGATGAAGGGACCTTCACGCGTGCAATTGACGCCGGAGCATACCGTTTCCCAAACGATTGAAAATTATTATATTTTAAGTGACAAACGAGATAAGACTGATACAGTAAGACGAATCATCAGATTGCTCAATCCAAAGTCAGCTCTGCTGTTTCTAAATGATACAGATAATATATCTAACTGGGAATCGAAGCTTGGTTATGAAGGTTTTACAGTTGAAGCATTGTATGGTGATTCTGATAAGCAGAGAAGAGCGGCGACACTAACTCGTTTCCGTGATGGTCGTTGTCAGTTACTGCTGGCAACAGATGTTGCGGCAAGAGGATTAGATATTGAAGGCTTGCCTCTCGTCTTGCAGCTTGACCCTGCTGTTGATGCCGATCATTATGTTCATCGGGCTGGCAGAACGGGAAGAATGGGCAAAAGTGGAACAGTTATTTCGATCGTAACGCCTCAAGAACTTTTTATTATGGAAAAGTTCCGGAAGCAGCTTGGCATAGATCTCAGCGAGCGAGCGATGTACCGCGGCAAACTACTGTCAGAAGAAGAGCTTAGAGAAGCAACTAAACCTGGTGCGGCAAGAAATGCACGAGAGCATAACCAGAGCGTGAGAACGAATGAACGTCCAAGCACAAACAAACCAACATCGGTTGGTGTTTCTGCAACTAGGCCTGCTGCTGCAGTTCAGGACAAGCCTGTAATTAATGGGACAACACGCCCTGTGAGGAAACCTCTGGAAAGTAAGCTTATCGCAAAGACATCTGTTGGAGCAGCAGCACCATCTTCAAAACCAGCACCTAAGCTACAAACAAAAGCTAAATCGAATGCGCAGAAGAAACGCGAAGGTAAAAATAAAGGCGCACCGAAGTGGTTGAAAGAGAAACAATTAAACCCAAAAACAGAATAAAAATCTTTTTTTGAAAGCCACCCCCTTTAAACGATCCTTACCTTTCGAATAGTATTTGCGAAGGTAAAATGCGGCAATTCCGCTATCGAAACCAAAGGAGAGTGGCTTTCTTGACGAAAAATACGTTGTGGAAAAAAACAGCAATCACATCTATGGCATTGATCATGTTAGTAACAGGAGCAACTTCCGCATTCGCAGATGCAAAAGGCAATCATAACGGAGGCGAACACAGCAAAGGGAAAGGCTGGCATGATAAGTTTGATCGTGATGACGACGACGATGATGACGATGATGACGATGACGATGACGATGACGACGATGATGATAACGATAGAGACAGAGATAGAGATGATTATTTTGATGAAATCAAAAACAAGGATAAAGTATCTCGCATCGACACGATAATTGCAGCTGTTCGACTGATGGGTCTACGTAGCCAAGCGGAATCTGCTGCTGAGATGAGCACAGTGCTCAACTTTGCAGATGCGGATAAACTAAAGAAAAAATATCCTAGAGCTATTGGTTATGTTGCCGTAGCTCTTGAAAATGATCTTTTCTTAGAATCAGATAATGAAGTTAAGGCTGATCAATACGCTTCTCGATTGTGGGCAACAATTTTGGCTGTTAAGGCAATGAAACTAGAGGATGAAGCAAAGGCATTAAATAATACGAAACTTGATTTTAAAGATGCTAAAGATATTCCTGCTGGTTCAGTTGGTTATGTTACGGTTGCTCTTCAGAAGGGTATTATTAAAGGATCTACAGATAAGCACGGAAACAAATACTTTAATCCAAATCAATCGGTTAACCGTGATGAGCTAGCCATTTTACTTAATCACGTTGATGTAGAAATTCCTGATGTGGACTTAATTGCGATAAACGGTCATCTAAAAGCTTTGCCGAAGGATGGTAAGCTAACGATTGTTAAAGCAGACAAGACAGAATTGACGCTAGCGATTGATCCTAATGTGTTTATCTTTAGAGATGATAAAAAAATACCGTTATCTTTACTGCAAGCAGGAGATAAGTTGTTCGTTCGTACACATCAACAGAAGGTAATTTTTATTGAAGTTACGGAGAAAGCACCAGTGACAACAACTTTCACCGATGTTGGAGCTGTTCATACACTTGGATTCAATTCACAAGCTAGGCTTTCGTCTATCTCCCTCTCTCGTACAGAGAACGGACAAAACATTACAGTAACGTATGTTGTTGATCCTAATGTAACGATTATCGGTGATGCATCTAAACTTAAAGCGAACCAAGTTGTTATCGTAAAAGGTGATAATGGAATCGTTAAGACAATAGAAATTAAGTAAAAATCAAATAAGTTACGAAAAAAGCATCCTATATGAAGCGTATATAGGGTGCTTTTTTGTACCATAAAATAAGCTTTTTCATCATTAAGTTATGATTGATTGTGCTACTTACTGAGTGCTCTTCACTAATGATAAAAACTATCCGATATTATTGAGTGATCAATTTTTTACACATCATGGGGGGCATACGATTGAGTATTTTGATGAACAGAGTGAAAGGGCTAAGAAATTTGTCTTTAAGGGTGATTCTTCCGACATTAATTAGTTTGTTAGTGATTATTGTACTGGTTGGATCAAGTGTGTTTATGTACATGTTTGGATCTTCGTTGCTGCTGGATAAAAGCATTGAGGAGATTGAAGTAAGCTCCAATCTTATTGGGGAAGGGTTATGGTCCACTGTCCAATCGGGGCAGGAGTCTGCTTATTTGGTTTCGCTCCATCCTACTATTAAAGACTTATTGAAGCTGCGAGCTAGCGGGACGATGAGCGACAAACAATTTTTCTCCGAAGACAACAGTTTGTTTGTACAATCGAACAAAATTTTAAATGAAAGTCTAAAGGGGTTAGATGATAATGACTCCATATTAATCATTGATCGCGGCGGTGCAATTGTCGCTGGAACAAATCCGGACACGTTAAGTGATTCCCGATCTGATCGTGAATACTTTCAGCAATCGTTAAAGGGAACTCCTTTTATCAGTGATGCAATATTGTCCAAGTCGAAAGGAACCTGGTTGGTTGCTTTTTCTGAACCTATTCGAGATGAAAAGGGTAATGTTATCGGTGTATTCGCTACAACCGTAAATACGGCTTCCTTCTTAGATAAACTATTGGGAACCAAAAGTGATAGTAATGGAAGCATTATTGTGACTAGCAGGGGCGGTACAATGATTTATAACTCCAAAAATATAGAGGCAGTTGGACAAAAATATGAGGATCAAGGTGTTTCGGAGCAGCTTCAAAGTAAGTCTGCGGATAAACTTATACAAGGAAGTATAGAAACGGATGAAAGCTACATCCGATATACAAAAATTCCTGTCGCGGATTGGAGCGTTGTTGTCCAAGACACATTCAAAAACATTAAAGAACCGCTTAATGCATTGATGAACCGAATGTTGATGATCACTTTATGTGCGCTGTTACTTGCGATCGGTCTAGGGATTTTATTGTCTCGATATATTTCACGACCAGTTATCGAATTGACACGCTTATTTAGCAAGCTTGCTGACGGTGATTTAACAGTAGTCTCAGATAAAAAATATGATAGTGAATTCAAAGATTTATCAGATAACTTTAATATAATGGTTGCTCAAAATAAAAGGCTTGTCGTTAATATGAACAATTCTATTGGCGTATTAAATATAAGTACAGAGCAGTTGGATCGTTCTTCCAAAATAGCTGCACAATCGGTGAGTGAAACGTCAACAACAACGTTGGAAATTGCAAAAGCAATGGAAAACCAAGCGTCAGAAACGGAATCCATCTCAGGTAAATTTTACGCTATCAGCCACAAGATTGATGGGATTAACACAAAATCAATTTCGATTGGCGAGCGATCTGACGATATTATTGAAGTGTTCGAGCGGAGCAAAGATGTTGTTTCAGCCTTAATTGAAAACAATAGTCGAAATGAACAAGAGGTACTTAAAATTTCGGCAATTACAGACCGTTTAGAGGACAGCTCAACCCAAATTCGTCAAATTACAGGGGCGATTCAAGAAATTGCGAACCAAACCAATTTGTTAGCACTGAATGCTTCTATTGAAGCTGCTCGTGCAGGAGAACATGGCAGAGGTTTCGCAGTTGTAGCGAGTGAAATTCGTAAATTAGCGGAGCAAAGCGCCAAGCAGTCGTATGGAATTCGTACAATTATTGAACAGAATTTAGCCCATGTAGGTGAAAATAATGAAAGTGTTAATACAATCAAACATATTTCAGTAAAGCAAGATGAATTTGTAGGCCAAACGAAAGAAGCGTTTGAATCGATATTCCAACATGTACAACAAATTTCAGAACAAATAAAAGAGATGTCGAGTGAAGTTTCATTTGTAGAGAAGGAAAAAGAAGAAGTCATGTCATCAGTAGAAGGTTTATCTGCTTCTGGTGAAGAGGTATCTGCTTCAATTGAGGAAGTGACTGCTACGATGCACGAACAGTCTGTTATGGTGCAGGAATTGGCGGATATGGTGAAATCTATCGATGAGTTATCACTTGATTTGAAGAAAACATCTTCTGCCTTTAAACTGGAATAAAGAGTAAGCAGCACGGGTTCAATTATGATGCATTCACTGTTTTTTTGATATTATCGGATAAATTCGATATGCTGGTAGTTGGCAGTATACTATTGGCAGATTGAAGGTGAATTCATTGACGACGATATTGAGTGTAAATCAACTGACAGGCGGTTATAGCCCGCGTAGACCTGTGCTGCATGATGTATCTTTCCAGTTAGAGGCGGGAGAGATGGTTGGTTTGATCGGTCTTAACGGAGCAGGGAAAAGTACTACGATTAAACATATTCTTGGCTTAATGACACCGCATCAAGGAGAAGTGAAGGTCGCAGGAGTAAAGCTTGAGGAGTCACCTGAGCAGTACCGTGAAGCATTTGCTTACGTGCCAGAGACGCCCCTCTTATTCGATGAGTTAACGGTTGAAGAGCATCTTCGGTTAAGCGGGATGGCTTATAACGTTAACGAAGAGGATTATAATCGTAGAGTGAATCAGCTGCTTGTGCAATATCAAATGCTTCCGAAGCGGAAAGCATTCGCTTCCCATTTATCGAAGGGGATGCGGCAGAAGGTTATGATTATGAGCAGTTTGCTCGCTGCACCTCCGCTTTACATAATAGATGAACCGTTTCTGGGACTTGATCCACTTGGTATTCGTTCATTATTGAACCAGCTTGTAGAAGTGAAAGAGCAGGGCGCGGCAATACTAATGAGCTCTCATATATTATCGACAGTTGAAGCTTATTGTGATCGTTATATCGTTATGCATCATGGTCGAATAGTTGCTCAAGGAAATATGGCAGCGATACGGGCAGCGGCAGGTCTGGATGCTAGAGGTGGAAGTTTGGAAGACGCCTTCTACACGTTGGTTGCTGGGGGAGAGGTCTAATGAAAGCAAAGAAGGGAACAGAGCAACTTTGGCGTGAGAGGGCAAGAGCATTTCGAAGTGAAACGATGCCCTATTTCCGTTATATGGCGCAAAGTGGTTTTCCCTCTTTTCTATCGCTTATTTTGATTGCGTCTACGATTAGTTATATAACGCTTATCAAAAATTTGCCTCAGGATTTCCCGATTATATGGATTGGTGTATTAGTATTGACACCAGTTGTAAGCTGGAGCCCGCTCCGAACTTTTTTGGTGATGGCTGACACTGTGTTTTTAATGCCCAGGGAGCATGAACTAGTACCTTATATTCGTCGTTCATTCCAACGTTCTATTCGGGTAAGCGGACTAATTGCCGCTGCTGTGTTCCTGTTGTATGTACCGATTTACATACAAGGTGAAGAAATAAGCGGTCCATGGCTGCTTGGATTCATCTTAATCTTACTCAAAGCAGGTAATGTAGTGGCAGGCTGGAGAGAGCGCAGCATGTCTTGGACAAGCATTAGAAACACATTTCGAGTGCTGCGCTGGATATTGACGGGTTTAACGATAATGGTTTGGTTAATTGCCCTTCCGTGGCAAGCTCTCCTATTTACGATTTTGTGCAGTATATTAGTAGCGTTTTGTTATCGACTTCCACAAAAACAGCGTTTTCCTTGGGAGCGACTAATTGCAGAAGAGAGAACGACGCGCAGGCGATATTATGTTTTTTTCGGTATGTTTATTGACGTGCCAACGTTGTCTTCAAGCGTATCAAGGAGAACCTATCTTGCGTGGATACTTCCACGAATCCCCTTTGCGCAAAGAAATACGTTCGTGTATTTGTATGCCGCTTCTTTATTTCGAACGGAAATTGGCGGTATATTAGTTCGTATTTTGCTGCTTGGTTCTCTAGTTATTTATTGGCTAGCTGATGCCGCGAGCTTGGCAGGTTGGGGAGCGATATTTGTTTATGGGATAGTTGCGGTAGTTTTCGGGCTCCAGACAGGTGGTCTAAGAGCAGTCCACCGTTATTCTGTGTGGAAGCATGTATTCCCATTACCGGCTGGCGAACAGGTCGAGCAGTTACTTCGAATTGACCGTGCTACATTAGTTACAGGACTAATGTTGCTATGGCTGCCAGCAGCACTGCCATTGCTATGGCATGGAATATTATTGCCTCCAATCGTAGCTATTGCTGTAATGCTCCTCTACATAGGCATTCGTCCGTCGAGGTATCGGAAGAAGGTGCTAACTGAGGCAGAGGAAGAGTAGCAACAATGTTCCTTAAGGGATTTGGACCATAAGAGAAGCCTCGTATTCCGATTGAATCGGACTACGAGGCTTTTTTGTTTAAAATATAAGAAATTATAAGTTTTTCATTATATAAGAGACTTATATTTCTCCACGAAACGAAAGCTAAGCCTCCAAAGGACGGCTTTAGCCGTTTACGCTTGTAACATTAAAAGTGTAAGATCAAGAAGCAGTAAGATCAGTTACTGCCTTATAAATCGTATCGAAAAGTTCTTCTAAGTTTTCTTCTTCAATACAGGAGAAAGCAACGCGCAGGTCAGTTTCACCTAGAGCAATTGTCCCAATTCCGTATTCGTTCAAAAGATGGGTGCGAACAGCTTCGGCAGTTATGTTGCTCAACTTGAGACACATGAAATAACCTGAGTTAAACGGGTAATATCCCCATACATCGCCATATCGTCCACTATCGAGCAAAGATTTAACTTCATTTGCACGACGTTTCATAATGTCATATTTTTCAGCTTTTTGCTCTTCGAACAGAGGTGATTGCAGCGCATGAAGCACAAACGTCTGGGAAGGATGCGGACCGCTGGAAATAGTAGAACGAATAATACCGAGCGTTTTCTGCTCCAAAGCAGCTAACGTTGCTTCAGAATTAGATGCGTAAGTAATAAAACCTACACGGAATCCCCATACATACTCTTCTTTAGTAGCTCCGTCGACTTTCACAGCAAGCACTCGCGGATGAACTTCAGCTAGTCTAGAGAACAATGATTCTTGAAGGGAGTTTTCAAAGAATAAACCGAAATATGCATCGTCAGTAACGGCTACAATGTTAACACCTGCGTCAGCAGCATCACGAATTGCTGCGACAATTTCATCGCCTTCTTGTTGGCCTGGTGTATAGCCCGTTGGATTGTTCGGGAAATTGAGAATAACAATCGCTTTACCTTTATCCTTCTGAGCAAGCAATGCTTCACGCAATCCAGCACTATTAAATCGCATATCTTCATTGTATAGCGGATACTCTACAATGTTAGCTTCACGGCGAACGCCGAAAGTTAATTCGTAGTTTTCCCAATTTTTATTAGGGATGACTACGGAATCTCCCTTATCCGCGAATAAGTCAGCAACTATGCTTAGGCCATGTGTCAGCGCATTTGTTACGACAGGATTACCGAATCCGCCAGAAGTTAAAGAAGGATTTTCTTTAATCATCTTAGCACGCCATGCACTTCGCAGCTCAGGTTTACCGCCTGGTGGAGCATATTCATATATATCTTTTGGATTATAAGCGCTAAGTGTATCTTGAATGACCTTTAGATGCATCGGCTGTCCGCCTTCTGTAGCGATTCCTATCGTTGCATTAAATTTGGTCGCTTTCGACTTCGCTTCAGCGGACTGACTAAGAATGCCCTCCTTCGGGAAATAGATTGCTTTGCCTAAGTTTGACAACATCGCATAGACGTTTGGACTTTCTTTCTGCAACGTCTCATTTAACTGCTGAGCCAGTGGGTTCATCGACTTCATTCCATCCTTCCGAAATCACTCATTTTAGTATCTTTAAGGTTCGTGATATTATAACATTTTTGATCGGTGCAAACCATTGTCGAATAGAATTTTTTTCGGAATATTGCAACTCTTCACTTCAAACGTTTCCTATTGAATGATAGCGATGTTGTTTTATAATAGTAGGACAAGATTATCGTAAAATAGTAATTAAAACGGTTAAGCAGTATTTGTAATGGAGGGTGTATTAATTATGCTTCAAATATCGCCGGACAGTTTGAGTCTGTTGCCTGCGTTCGCCAAAATTGTGTGCGAGCCAGGATGGAGATGGGCAAGACGTGAAAAACCGATGGCAAATTTCGATCTTTTTTATGTATGGAGCGGTGAAGGAGAAGTCGAGGTCAATGGTGTTCATTATAAAGTAGGACCAGGCAGCTGCTTTTTATTTCGTCCAGGCGACTACACAAGTGCAACACATCATCCGCAGAGGCCGTTTGTGTTAACGTATATTCATTTTGCAGTAAACGAACAAATTGATCTAATTCCAGTACGTTATCGTATGCTAAGTGATACGGTGGATTTTGAATATATGTTGTCGAGATATGTAAGACTGTTTCTCGTACAAACTTATGCAGCACAGGAAGAAGCGAAATTGGTTCTAAAAGCGCTGTTGATCCAGCTTCTAAGGGCCGACCATCAGGCGCCTGTCGAGAAGAAGGGCAGCAATCAATTGACTGAGGCCATACATGAGATTGCTAATTATATTCGACAAAACCCAAGTATCGCTCACCGGGTTGAGGATCTTTCAAGTCGAGCACAATTGTCACCACGATATTTCTCTATGAAGTTTAAAGAAATGATTGGAATGTCTGTGCAGACGTATATGATACGTACACGCATTGAGCGAGCACAGCATTTGCTTATGCATGCGGGCATGAATGTGACAGAAGTAGCGGATGCGCTTGGTTATCGTGACATCTTTTTCTTTAGCCGCCAATTCAAGCAGTATACTGGACGTAGTCCTTCAGAAATTAGATAAATATCCCCAAGTTATATTTCAAAAAGAACAGACTGCCGTTTCACACCACGTAAGTGGTTAGAAGCGGCAGTCTGTTCTTTAATGCTGACATATTCTAGGCATGAATCAATTACTCGCTAAGCTCTCCTAGGTATTCGCCCATCTTCACCTTTAGCCCAACTTGCAAATCTTTGCGTGGTGTGTAGGTATTGTCCTCAAGCACTAGAACAACTGTTGATCCAAATTCAAAGTAAGCTAGTTCATCGCCTTTTTCTACGGAATTAACGATTGGCTGGACGTATTTGATACTACTAACGTTCATAGCACCAACCTTCACAACAGCAGCTTCGCCGCTATTATGTTTAATATACGTGATAAGTCGCTCATTTCGACTTAGTACTCGCTTCATATGCGTAAGCCCAAAATCGTTGACGGGATATACTTTTCCACCAATATGTTCACGTTCGACTACTTGACCAGTAACAGGTACATGAATTCGGTGGTAATCAGTAGGGCTTAAGTAAAGAACCATATAGTATCCATTTTTATAATTAGCTGCTCGTGGTGATCCGTTCAAAAGCTCATCGATAGTATAATTTTGTCCTTTAACATTAACGATCGTACCCTCTTTTATTTCCCCTGCACCTGTTACAAGAGCATCGACGGGACTAACTAGCGCATGAGTACCACTATGTATATTTCTCATTCCCGGCTTAAGCCGTCTAGTGAAAAATTCGTTTAACGTGCTATAGTGCGACAGTTCCTTCTCTGCTTCCTCGATCGAAATGCCGTACAGCTTGGCGAAACGGGGAATCAGGAGGCGGCTGGGAGCCGACTGTGCAAACGTTCCAGTTACTCTAGAAATCCATTTACGAGAAGTTAGCTCTGTCATAGAGCGTAGCAGCCATTTGGTCATAGCTATACTGTCACATCCTTTCTTTACGAGGATTTTATAAACCCTTTGTCCACCAAACAGTGTGACATATTAGCCCGATTTAATCAATAGCACTAGGTTTATGTAAGTGGAATAATACACAAACTAATACAAGAGGTGACTGTGGATGATTGTAATGGTTAGTGCTGTCTTTATTGTTTTCACTACAGCTTTAGCTGTATTAAGCTGGAAGTGGGAGCGAGCTAGACAAATAGTCGATGGGGTTGCATGTCTTGCGATGTTCGTTTTTTTTATTATTGCTGCAACCGCTGTGCTACGTACCGTATTAGACGGAACTGTTTTTATGACAGAAGTGCACAGCGTTCTTACAGAGCCTGCTTTTCTAGCAAGCGGCGCTTACTTAGGCACTTATGGGGTAGGAAGAACGGCGTTTATAGCATTGCGGTGAGTCAATTAGTTTGTCGAATTATTTCATTATAGGTTGCGATGCTCGTAATACGTCCAGTATGATAAGTAGAAGAGATGGGAGGAAGATTACTAGATGAGTAGAGAGAAAAGTTTACAACCAAAAGCAGTCATATTTGATATGGACGGCACGTTATTTGAGACGGATACGCTATTAATCCCCGTGCATAAACGTGTATTTCAAACTCTTCGTGAAGAACATTTATATATGGAGAAGACGCCGCCTGTTGAACAACTTCTAGGTTGTCTAGGCATGATATTAGAGGACATTTGGAAGCAGTTAATGCCAAGTAGTACCGAAAAAGCTCGCGAGCGAGCAGACGTTCTTCTGTTGCAATATGAGCTAGAGGGACTTGCAGCTAATGAAGGTCGACTATATCCTCATGTGCAAGAAACGTTGGAAAGATTGAAGGGCAATGGGATAAAGCTATTTGTTGCAAGCAATGGTCTTGAGGAGTATGTAAAGGGAGTAGCAGAACATCGGGGGATTGCGGATTTGTTTGACGGCATCTATAGTGCGGGTCAATATAATACAGCGAGTAAGGTTGATCTAGTCTCTATATTATTGAAGGATCATAATCTTAACCCTGAGGAGACTTGGATGGTAGGCGATCGTTCATCTGATGTGGAAGCAGGAAAGGCTAACGGCTTGAAGACAATAGGCTGTGCTTATGCTCGCTATGGGCGGGAGTCAGAGCTGGCAGACGCAGATGTACATATATTCGACTTTAGGGAGCTCTTATAGGGTGATTAACTTGAAATAGCACTTAAATTTCGCAGGAGTACTAAATAATACACTATAACTGTCGAGTCTCATTCGACAGTTATTTTTTTTGTATTTTCCTCTATTACTAATGTATGAGCGGCAATAGTTCTAGGGGTCGATCCTATTTGTCGGGCAGCGCTTTTTTCGACATCAGCCATGCCAACCGCATACCTAAGCAGTCATTTAGTCGGTTGAAAAAATAATCGGAATAAGGAAACTATGTCTTTAAGCGCATGTGTTTGGCTCTATGTACAATGGGATCGGCAATGATTAAATTGGAAAAGCAATGAATTTTTTTTAAAGGAGACCTGCACATGCCAGAATGGAGCAAGCTGTTATCCGGTAAACTTATTCACCGCACGATCTGTTGTTCACTTGGAGTAGCTTTAATTTTGACACCGCTTACAGTATCAGCCGCATCATCTTCGAATGGCAAGCAATCAGCGCTAAGTCACGCATCGCAATTTGCGGTGAAGCATACTGACAAGGCAAAATTCGAAGGAAGTCTACTGGCGGTAGGAGAAAATCGGTTCCTTACTCTGAATGAAATCGGACAGCAGTGGGACGGAATCGATCCAGAATATAAGCCAGATAAAGCTGTGGAGGCTGTCAAGAGCTTACTGTCGCAAAAGGATTATGAAGCACTTTTTCCAAATCGGTTAGGCTCCCCAGCTTGGTATGAAGTAGCAAAAGGTAAAGAGTATTTTAAAGGGGATCAAAAGGATTATTTTTCGTATAATAACCTGATTGATGCTGTTACCGAAGTTGCGAACATTAAGCTGAAAGTTAGTTCACGAAAGGGCAGTCCAGGTGTACAAGAAATTTATAGGCTGGATAAGGATGCTCGAATTGAGACATTAGTTGCTCGTTCCAGTGATTTCAATTCAACGAAAAACAAGAAGCAAGAAATTGTAACCGCTATCATTGATTTTGGGACGTTCCTGAAGGAAGGTTTTAAGAAGGATCGTAAACGTGAATTAGCTGCATTCCTCGCTAATCTCTCACATGAAACTGGTGGAGGATGGTCCACTGCTCCTGGCGGTGAACTGAAGTGGGGTCTGTTCTGGAATGAAAATATTGCGGGCAGAACAGGCACCAATCCGTCTGCATTCGTTGATGAGGCAAGTGCTGCACTATATCCGGGCGTAAAGGATAAACGTTATTATGGACGTGGTCCAATCATGCTTAGCTGGAACTTCAACTATGGCTTGTTCAGCTCGATCATTTATGGCGACAAAAATGTATTGCTAAGTAATCCGGAAATTGTCGCAGCGGATGGGAAAGTAGGTTTCATGACAGCTATCTTGTTCTGGATGACACCTCAAGATCCAAAGCCTTCAGCTCACGATGTAATTATTAATAAGTGGAAGCCTACAAAAGCACATATCGCTAAAGGGCTTGGTCAGCCAGGGTTCGGCATAACGATTATGGTTCTTAACGGCTTGGAGGCAAACTTGGGTGAGACGGAAGGCAGCTCGGTGAAACGACGCGCAGGTCATTATCGTGATATTACGAAGACGATGGGCGTAGACATTACCGGTGAAAAAGTAGATACACTTGGCATGCAGCCATTTTAATAAGAAGGTAATAATTCATATACAACAAACAGGCAGACCGTGAATTATTCTCGGTCTGCCTGTTTGTTGGTCTTGACAATGTTTTCCTTTTGTTGGAACTTCCAAATTGCATACTCGAGCGGTTTAACAATCGCGTTACGATAAACATCCCTTTCACCAGCACGAATAAACACCTCGCGCGCAGGCTTTGGATTAACTTCGATCATCCACACTTTACCTCTTTTATCAATTGCGATGTCGATTGCAAGCTCACAGAGAGCGCTGTAGCAAAGTTCCAAATATGTCGCAACTTCAATACCAAAGCGCTCTACATCGGCTTTGATGCTACTAATTTTTTGATCATCCTGAAACCATTCTCCCAGCAGTTGATCAAACTTAACTGCCCTGCCCCCGCCGTGCAAGTTTGCTGTAATGCTTCCCGGAGCTCCAACACGTCCTGCACAGCCGGTTATTCGCCATTGACCGCTTCCATCCTTCTGAACGAGCAAACGATAATCATGAACCCGTCCATTTCGCAGCTTTAGTTGAATTCCTTGCTGCACAATATATCGTGTTTCCTTCAAGTTCCAATCTGAGAGGTAACTGTCCAGTTGACTGCTGCTCATTCTTTTTGGCTGTACGATCCGGCGCAACTGATCTCTGCCTTGAACAAGAAGGGAGCCATCCTTTCCCTTTTCGATTCGCAAAATGCCGCGGCCTCCAGTACCGTTTACTGGTTTTAAATAAAGAAGCGAATGGATGCGCAGCATATCATGCACGTCCTGTGTTTTTTCGATAAAACGCGTCTTAGGCAAAAATGCACTCAACTTCGCATCTTTAGATAATATAGAATGAATCGCCCACTTATTGCGAAGCGGGCGATTAAGGAATCGTAGATGGCTATATTTGGAACGAAACTTCAACAGTTGCTCATAACGGTGCGATTTTTGAATTCGGCAACGGTCAAAGATAAGATGCGGGAAGTTGGTCCATTTTCTGCTCCATCTGCTCGTTTCGGGGTCGTAAAATAATGCGTAAATGCGATTTTTATTGTAATTTACATCCTGTGGAGTGAATACGAATAGTTGTAGACCAAGCTTTTTTCCCTCTATGGTCATCTTTTGATAAATAGCCCTTTCTTCCAATGCACCGAAATCATTGAGATATAGCGTCAATATGCCCAGAATGGGCTGAGTCATGATGGATTCCCCTTTCAAATCGAAGCGTTGATTTGCCGGTAGGTCCTTTATGGATAGATACAGCTCTCATACCTAGCCCAAAACAGAGAGCCATACTTGGTATATTGTCAGCAGCAACATGGCAAGCCAACTTTCCGAGGGTATTCATCATTGCCATCATAATTGCACTTCCTGTGCCTGTTCTGCGAGCACTTGGATGGACGACGATCAAACAACCACCGTCTCCTCCATCTGAAGCGAAGCCTAAGCCAGTCAATCTTCCATTTTGTTTTGCTATGATGACAGTTGCCCTAAATAGGCCGCTCTCGTCAACTTTAAGCCAAGATTCATCAAGGCTGCGCAGCGCATGAAGAGCAGCGACGGTAATTCGCTTCTCCCCGAATCGAACGATAAAGCCAAGTAGTCTTCTCCGTTCCTTTATCCAAACTTCAGGTGTCAGCGACTGCAGCTCCATATTATGCGCCTCCTGCTGGCTTTAGTTTTTTTCTAGCGACTAAATAAGCTCCATATTGAAAAATTCTCTCCAATGATTTTTGACGAATATGAGGTTCGTCGAACTTCATCGGTTTGGAATTTGCTTCAAAAAACCACAGATGACCGCTGTTATCAACCCCAAGATCCATTGACATTTCAACTAATCGTTGGCCGGAAGCGCGTTCGATTTGCTTGGCAATCATAAGTGATACCCGTTTCGTTTTTTGTAACAGCATATGTGCTTGCTCTGAATTGAATGAATAGGTAAGCAGTTTTTCGGGATCTTCTATTTTCCCACCTCGAGGAACGTGAGTCGTTATGCTAGAGGCACCTGCAATACGTGCTCCAAGACCTGTTAGCTCCCATATGCCTCGCCTGTTTTTTTGCACGAGAGCTCTCAGGTCAAATCGACGTTCATTAATTGAAGCAAGAGGTATTCCTTGTTGTGCAATATAGGCTTCGCCGCCGCTTTGCTTCTGGATGCGACTCCATAGTTTTTGTATTGAAGAACAGTTGTAAGTTGAGCTGCTTTTGTTTTCTTGTATTTTTAGTCGATAAGGGAGTGTTTTTTCTCCGTGTACTTTGACGGTCATAATGCCGTTTCCGGCTTTTCCGCTTTCTGGCTTTAGATAAAGATAGTTATGCTTACGAATCATCCGTCCAAGACCACTTACGCTCATTAATCGGCGTGTTGTTGGGATAAATGGTTTAGTTGTCTTCGAACCTCTGAGCCATTCAAATAGATCCCATTTATTGAAGAAGGAAGGATTGAATAACATCACTTTCGAATGTTTACGGCAAGCATTAATTTTTTGTCTCACTTCGGGCTGCATCTCATCTTCACGCTGAGGAATGCGATTATAAATAATATCAGGGAAAGGAAGGAGCTGTTTTTTCCAGCTATTCGTTTCTTTGTGATGTATAAATCCTCGCAGCATTCTGCGGCGCAAGAATAAATTTTTTATAGTGAGTACATAAACAAGAAAACCCATCGATTGTCCGGTTCGTATGAGGTCAGCGAAGTTACTTCGATTGCCTCTGAACTCTCCGCTTTCATCATCAACTGTAAGAATAGCTAGTACAGGCGAGCTTTTGCCAATATCATGCGATAGGTTTTTCTCTAGGACAGGGATTCTCATTGACCTTTGCCCCCTTGGAACCGGCTTAAATAAAGGCAATGTTCAAAAATATATGAAACAGAAGCTTTACCCTCCGAACGGAGTGCAGGATGTTTAAAGATTGAACGTCCTGGTTTGGCATTTGCTTCGAACATCCAGATCTCACCAGACTTGTCGATTCCGATATCCAAGCCGAGTTCGCCTAACCGATGAGGATAATTTCTTTCAATCGCTTCTGATAGCTTAACTGCAACCCGCTTCGCTTTTTCCAAAATAGCATTTGCCTCGCTGCCAAAAGCTCGGCTCAGTGCATGTTCCGGTGTCATTAACGAGCCTCCGCTTTTGACATGGGTTGTCACACTACCGCGTCCTGCTTTCTTGGCGCCAATACCTGCTGCGATCCATTGATTGTTCCCGTTTTTATGCATATGAAAACGAAAGTCGAGCTGACATTTGTCTATCTCTAACAAGCGAATACCTTGTTGAGCGACATATTGATTTAAGCGGCTTCCATGTCTGTTTTGCAACATTTTCATCATGCTCTGAAAGCTACTGTATCTCGCTAAAACGTTTTGACTGCCTTTGCGGTATCTGACGAAGTAGCCGCGGGTCGGGTGGTAGGTTAGTCGGTAAATGCCGATACCTAAACTGCCGCCGCCTGGTTTATAGTATAGAAATTGATATTTTTCTAACATCTCTTTAATTTTAGTGGATGATGGGTTTGACACGGACTCAGGAAGATGAGCAAGCGCCTCTGGATCTTTATCCAGTAGTGTATAGACATCAGCTTTGTTTAGAAAGCTCCAGTTGAACAATGGAATTTTTCGTTTAACAAACCGTTCTCTTATCGTACTTATAAAAGCAGAGGTTTCCGCTTTACGATTAGGAAGCCGATTGTAAACGACATCGGGTAAAGGCACAATCTTGCGGAACCAATCCCCTTGTGGATTCAGGAAATAACCGTTAACTGTTTCTTGCTGCCAGTTGATATCGTTAGGGGTGAAGCCGAACATATACGCTTTCCGATCCCCTGTTCGGATAACCTGTTTAATAAAACTAGAGCGTGAACCAAAGGGATAGCTCTCGGCAGGATGGATGGTGTCAGTTAGAATGCCGACCAACGGTCCAATCTGCAGCTCATTCTCTCCGGTACTTAACAAATAGACATTTCCTGATTTCGGCACGCGGATAGAATTACGGACACCCGCGGAAAGATACAGATGATTACCTGAACGACTAAGCTGTCTTACACTAGCAGTAATGATTTCATTGCCCAGCTTGAGATGTATCGACCGTTTTCCAGACAGCTTGAGCTGCTTGTAGAGCGGTTTGGACAAATAGACGATTTTATCGGATTGCTGTGAGAAGTGTACGTTGCAAGTTGTCAAACTCATCGATGAACCTCCTGAACGTTTAAAGACTTCATCTTATTTGTGAAATGTTATCTAGCTCAATAACTGGAGCAGGTTGAAAAACGGATAGGTTGGAAATTATCGTTGGTTCTGAACGATTAGATAAAAATCTGGCATATTGCAGTGGCCGTATAATAGAAAGTTTCTGAGCTTCTGAATCATCAATTAATCGAAAGGATTCTCTACCGGGTTTTGCGTTGACTTCTAACAGCCATATTTCCCCACTCTGATCAACGCCAAAGTCGAAGGCAAGTTCTCCGAATCTGCCTAAGTTTTGCTCCAAGCGTTTTGCTGTACGTCCACTTATGATATGGATTTTGCGGAGTAAACGTTCTGCATGCAGCTTGCCAAAGTATGCTGAGAGTAGTGAGCCAGCAGCCTGAGCAGTGCCACCTCCATGAAGATTTGAGGTAAGTGTACCTCTTTGACCCAGCCTCGCAACAGAACCGGTAACTTGCCAGCGACCATGTTCATCCTTCTGAAGCAATGTCCGAATGTCAAACGGCTGGTTAAACGTATTGGATAGGGATAAATAAGGCTGAACAAGAAAAGAAGAGTTCCCCATAAATCGAGCCAGCCACTTCGCAAAAGGCTCTCTATTTTTGAATAAAACGGTAAATGGCTCATTATTTCGCATACGCCCGCTTCCAACTATTTCTCCGCTCAATGTCTCATAAGTAAGATGAACGATACCTCTGCCCTGCATTCCTGCCGCAGGCTTAAGAATAGCGCCAGCCGGGTACTGGTTCATTAGTCCGAGTAGTTGGTCAAAAGAGGAGTAGTGGCTAGTTGGAGGCAGATGTGGGAGTAGATCAATGTCCTCACACAAAACGTCATAGACATGAAGCTTTGACGGTAGCTTGTTATTTAACAGCTTATAATTTTTTCGTAATTGCATATGGGAGAGGGCGATAGCATTGGATCTGCGATCTATTGCTGTTTTGTAGAAACTACGATCATAAACGACATCGGGCAAAGGGACCGGCTGCCGCCTCCAGCTCATTCCGACCAAGCGATAACCGTACAGCAGCCCTGTCTTAACGTTATAATCCTCCGCCGAAAATACATAAACATCAATGGCAAGAGGATGGGATGCTAGAGTTAGTTCTTTGCATAGCAGCGGTTCAGACGGTACTACTTCTTTATCTAGTGCAAGGCGCCGTTCGCCCTGACTTGATGCAGTCATAATACCAAACGCAAGCAATCTCAGCGGCATGGCAACCTCCCTTAGAAGCCTGATAGAAAGCGGGCGTATTGAATCATCATCCGCACTGATGGGCGGATTTTCCCTTCATTCAAAGGGGTATTATCATTTTTTGATGGCTTTGAATTGACTTCTAACAGCCACACTTTTCCATTCGTATCCATCGCTAAATCGATGCCAAGCTCGCCAAAGTGAGCTGGTATGTTTGTGTCGATGCCGTTAGCAATAGTAAGCGCAGCTTGTCGTAAACGACCAGGTGCTTCGAGACGATTAATGTTCGTGTTTAGGTTGCTCTTGCCAACAGCTGCACTGACGGTACTAAGTGAGCCGCCACGAGCTAAGTTTGAAACAAAGTGTTGACTCCCTGCAGTTCGAGCCACAATGGAAGTTATCATCCATTTTCCCGTCGCATTTTTTTGTACGAGAGCACGGAAGTCAACGGGTCGCTTCCCAACTTCAATCAATTGAAGCCCCTGTTGAATTTGATAACGGGCTGTTTTCATTTTGACCGACAATGAGGAATATAGCCTCCCAAGACTTGGGTGAATTTGTCGCTTTGATCCAGTGGGCGTGGCGTGTAGTGCCTGATAGCTTTCACCTTCTAAATGGGACACACGGATAATGCCTTTACCTAAGCTGCCGCGAACGGGTTTTAGGAATACGTTGTTGTACTTGGTGCACATGGATTTGAATGTAGCGTAACTGCTCAATTGATGGGATTCAGGTAAATAACGATCAAGGGCGTTATCCTTTTTTAGAGCGTCGAAAACTTCTGTTTTGTCTAAAAACTTTTCATTGAATACGACAGTGGAATAAATGCGCTTCGTTTCTTTGAAAAAATGCTGTACATCCGGGTTGTTCTCAAGCTTTCGTGTAGTTAAGCGATTATTAATGATATCGGGCGCGGGCATTGTGACTTGCCTCCAACCATCAGAATAGATCCATCCCTGTACCGAACTGACAGAATCACCAATATGATTAGGGGTGAAGAAGAATACGTAGGCGCCATGTGCCTTACAGGCTTCTACTAATTCACTACAAAACATGGTGATGGAACCGAAAGGTTTATCAGGAATGTGAGCGAAGTCACGGCTTATAAGTACGCCGATCAGAGGGCCTAGTGCTAATGTGCCTGTGCTCGCAGCAAAATGTATCCGAAGGTGAAGGCGCGATTTGCTTTCCGTTGGCAAACCCATCTTAATTGCAACGGATTGGCTTACACGAATGCCGTTAAGCTTGGCTACTGGAATAATTTTCACATACTGTCTGAAGGCTCCGAACTTAAAAAGTACATGTTGACCTCTCGGGATCTTCCATTGTTTCACATAAAATTCGCCAACCATAATCGTATCTTCCGGCAATGTTCCGGAACTGATCACCTGTATGGCAACTTTAGATTTGAGCATTCCTATTCTCCTTCCAAATCAGGAGGTATTGCGAATGGAGGCATGAGGCCTATAGGTGTATTACACGAATTAATTCATCATATGAATATGCCTAATGGATTGTGATTCTAATTAAGCAGTATAGGCGATAAAGAAAAGACGTTTAAGACATATGTGAATCGATATATTCATAGAATGATATGAGATGTAGGACGAGAGTAGGAAAAGGGGCTGAATGCGGGTGGTGAAGAAAGAAAAGGTGGCAGGGAAAGGGAAACATATCTTTTATTTAGTAGCAGCTTCAGGCATGCTTTTTTATGCTTTATCTGTGCTTGGACAGGGAAGCCTCGACGGAGGCGCTAAACTTTTTTGGTATGTGTGGCTAGCGTTTACCGCCGTTATTATTGCTGCAAATATCAATATGCTGTTGTTCATGAATGAGAAGAAGCGCAAAGAATTAGCGCGGATTAAACGGGCTAAAGCAGTACATTTTGAACAGGCGCTTGAGAAGGGAATAACGAAATATATGACAAATAAGCGTAAGGTAAGAGGAGAATAAAGGGACCAACTTCAATTGCCGGACGAACAAACCATCTACCTGCGATAAGCAGGTAGATGGTTTGTGTTTTGTTTCAAATGTAAGCCTTCTATACGGTTGTTATCTTATAAAAGGCTTATATTTCTCCGCAAAACGATAGCTAAGCCTCCAAAGGACGGCTTAGCCGTGTACGCCTGGATCATTCCATTTCCTTGAACTGAACGAGCTGCTTGACGAGTTTATAAACGGCCTCTTGTTCCTTCAAGGTAAGTCCGTTCAGTTGGTTGGCGATTTTGTCTACATATCGTGTTGAGCTTTCATCTGTTTCATGATTGACCTCAACATTTACGATTCTTTCTAATGGCGTTTGCAGCGCAATAGCAATTTTGCTGAGCACATCGATAGTGGGATTTTTTTCTCCCCGTTCAACCTGCCCCATATAAGAAGCATTAATATCGGCACGAAGTGCGAGCTGCTCTTGGCTGAAGCCTTTAGATTTGCGTAAATCTCGAATGTTGTCGCCAATTAGTCGCCCAATAGTACTCATTTTGTCACCTCAGCCTAACGATAGGGTTTTGTGAGAGGAGCAACAACATTATATAGAATGTATCTATTTTAGTTACTATAGTCATTGACTTAAGGGTGGATTATTTAATATAATTAACATAATAATTACAAATGTGTTAGAATGGTGGAATAATCAATGAAGGAGCAGGGTGAAGGAAGGATGCTGGTAGAAGAGTTTGAATTTTACCGTAAAGTTAGATCTTATTATTGCAATGTTTCCTTTAAGTTAACTTTTACATACCGCTTCTCGCACCGACATCTAAAGACTGCTACAGCGAAAGGTTCATTTAGTTGCGGGGTTAACGCACATACTCAGACGGTTGAATATATGATGCAGTTAAAGTCTGATTCCATCGAAAGACCTCACACCGAGAGCAACTCATTTCTGTTTTCTAGCGTGTATGAAGAGATTCCTCCGCAAGTTATAGAATTCGTAAATTACCCAATTTTGAAACTCCGTTATCGTGTGCCGATTGCTTATGATTGGCAAGAGTTTATTGTTAAGGGCGCTGAAAGTGCAATTAACAATAACACTATGCAAAGTCTATTCAAAAAATGGAGGATTAATGGTACAGGCGGAGAAGCTGTGGAAGCTAAGTTTAAGGTGACTAAGGTTGAATTTGACTGGTAGTCGTTATTTATTGCAGGATCTCCTATAATAAATACAAGGAGTGATACGCATTGGCTACGAACCATGATTCAAGCAATGAAACAAGCACAAAACATGAACAAATTCTTCAACATATACAAAGTCTCAAAATTGGCACGAAAATTTCTGTAAGAGCGTTAGCTAAAGCGCTGAGCGTGAGCGAAGGAACTGTCTACAAAGCATTTAAAGAAGCTGAATCGTCAGGACTTGTCAGCACCAAAGAGAGAATTGGTACTGTTCGAATCGATCGTAAGAGAAGAGATGCTTTGGATCAATTGACTTTCGGGGAAGTTGCTCAAATCGTAGATGGACGTTTGTTTGGTGGAGCTGACGGACTGGACAAGTCACTGCATAAATTCGTCATTGGCGCTATGGAGCTTGATGCGATGCTTCGTTATATTGATCAGGGTAGTTTGCTTATTGTTGGCAACCGGGTAAGTGCACATCGATGCGGATTAGAACAAGGAGCTGGCGTTTTAATTACGGGTGGATTTGAGCCAAGTCTAGAAGTTATTAAGCTCGCCGATGAGTTGTCGCTACCTATACTTTCCTCGAGACATGATACGTTTACAGTGGCCTCACTGATTAATAGAGCGATGTACGATCGACTTATTAAGCGTAAAATTATGTTGATAGAGGACATTGTGACATTTAGTCGACCTGCTGATGTACTGCGACTTGGAGCAACAGTAGCTGAGTACAATAAGTTGACAAAGGAGACAGGCTATTCTCGGTTTCCTGTAGTTGACGATCGTAGAAAAGTTATTGGTATGATGACTGCCAAGGACGCAGTAGGTTTCGTTGATGATATTGCCGTTGATAAGATCATGTCAAGGCAACCCATTACAGCAGCTCCGAACATTACCGTCACATCGGCAGCCCATACAATGGCAGCAGAAGGAATAGACTTGCTTCCTATCGTGGACCGACATCGCAAGTTGCTTGGAGTTGTGACTCGTCAAGAAGTGCTTGACGCTATGCGATTCGCAGGCAAGCAGCCGGAATCGGGTCAAACGTTTGAAGATTTAATGTGGGCAGGTTTTATGCAATCGGAGGAGAACGGTACCGAAGAAGCGGGAATTAGTTATAAAGGATCGATTACACCGCAGATGTCGGGAGCACTTGGTATGGCATCAGAAGGATTACTATCGACGTTAATGATGCAAGCGGCAAGACGTATGATCAGAGAGACAGGGAAACGTGACTTCCTTTTGGAGAGTATGACCTCATATTACGTAAGGCCAGTTCAAATCGATAATGTCATTACGATAAAGCCGAAGGCTCTTGAGATGAGTAGAAAATTTTCGAAGTTGGAAATAGAGGTGCTTGATCGTCAAGGTCTGGCCGCCAAAGCTATGATGACGGCACAGATGATTGATCCTTATTAATATGGGTTATGGACGGTGGGCTTCTTCCTGTCCACGTGAGCTATACGCACTAAGGTTTCGGAAACCTGCAAAAAGATTAAACAAACCTATAACGATAAAGATCGCACCAATAATGATGCGTAGAGTGGACTCCGCGGAATAAAACAGTTGTACGGATGCAAAAAACAGGAGCATGAAACCCATGCTTATATTCATACGTGCTGTGTTAATACCGCGAGTTCTTGGTTCCTTGGAACGCCGTGATTTCAGACTAAAAAGCAATGATAGAGCTAGCGTAATAACGATGCCTGGGAATAGCACCCATTGAAGAATTTGGTCCATTGTAGATGAGGCTCCTTTTAGAATTAATTATGTCAATTCATTAGAGTGTCAATTGCAATCTATTGTAACAGATTTAGGGATAGAATGCTTCAAGTTGCAGGTGGTTTTACATATACTCGTGCATCGAGCCAAATTTGCAGCACATTGTCAGCCAAAAGGACGGTACGGATATCAATAAAATAATCTTTTCCGTTTACATCCAAGTATACTTTGCGCTGGAGAAGTCTCCTTGCGAATTTGGCGTCTGAATCAATTTCATAGATGCTTTGACCGAGGAAAATCGACAAGTCTTCTTTGACAAGTTTAATCAATTGGGTTTCTGTTACTTTATCTATTTGTGTACGTGCAATGCCTCCGCCTGAATCTTCTGCTATACGAAGCTGAATACTTTTGATAACAGTATGCTGATTTTTATATTGATTCAAGTTTTTAATATCTTGTTCGTATTGCTCGAGCTTTACTTCAAGTTCGTTGCGAGTATGGTATAAAGCCTCAAACTCCTCGATGAATAACGTATTAAGAACAATAGCTCCCGCTAACATTCCGATTAGAAAAACACCTACCAGCTGCATGCCCCTTACATACCGCTCAAATGTAGGCATACGCATACGTTACACGGCCCCCTTACAAATTAATTTCACTAATTCAGTCGCGACATGTGCACCAAGAAATGCAAACATTATAAAACAAATTTGTTGTGCAACAGGAGACAATTGTCCGGCAGCAAAATTACTTTCGATAACTTTAACGGGATCGATAGAACCGCCAATTGCGGCGACGATAGCCCATATCTTCAGCCTCAAGGCTGTATCAACCATAACAGTGGCCGGCGGCAGCAACATAAATACCGAACCAAGACCAGCTAACATAGAACCACCAATAACAACTCCAAAAGCGATAAAAAAATCGAGTCCGGCCTTTGACAAAAAGTAAGTCATTCGTAAAACCTCCTTTAAACCCCATTCCTTACTACCATTCTATGGGCGTGTCCAACTCGATTATGATAAAATAGCTGTAACTTAACATTTTTAAGTCAAGAGCAAGAAGGGAATGAAGAACACGATGGATGGCAGGAGTGGAACGGCATTTGTGCACTTGCATGCGCATAGCGAATATAGTCTGCTCGATGGTGCTGCTCGTATTAGAGATCTGACAGCAAAAGCAGCGGATCTTGGGATGAAGGCGCTCGCTCTGACGGATCATGGTGTGATGTACGGTGCAATCCCCTTCTATCGCGCTTGTCGCGCACAAGGAATTAAGCCGATCATCGGCTGTGAGCTATATTTAACCGCTGGCTCCCGATTTCAGGGAGGCTCGCGTAAAGATAACCCAACGTATCATTTAATTGTACTCGCCAAAAATGAGGCCGGTTATCGTAACTTGATGAGACTGTGTTCCGTTGCCCATTTGGAAGGATTTCATTACAAACCTAGAGTGGATATGGAAGTGCTGGCTCAATATGCTGAAGGGCTGGTATGTCTCAGCTCGTGCTTACAGGGTGAAGTATCGCAGCATTTGCTGCATGACCGTAAGGACGCTGCAATAGAAGCGGCTAAGCGTTACGAAGCTATTTTTGGAGACGATTTTTATTTGGAGATCCAAGATCATGGCATGCTTGAGCAGAAAAAAGTTTCTACAGCTATGATCGAATTGTCAAAAGAGACTGGTATCAAACTGGTTGCCACCAATGATGTTCACTATTTACAACCGGAAGATGCTGAAGTCCAAGATGTGCTTATTTGTATCGGTACGGGAAAGTCCGTCGATGACAAAGACCGGATGCAAATTTTGACAGACCAATTATATTTAAAAACCGGCGATGAGATGGTTTCATTGTTCCGACATGTACCCGAGGCTATCGCAAATACGATCGAAATTGCTAATAAATGCAATCTGGAGCTTTCACTTGGCCGTGCGGCACTTCCAGTCTTTCGTCCTGTTCCGGATGGTACTAACTCTGCACAATATTTGGCAGAGCTTTGCCGTGACGGACTCAATTCAAGATATGCGGGCTTGGAAGATTGGACCGAAAACTCTGCTTTCAGAAAAACTGCAGAGGATAGGCTTGCTTATGAGCTATCGGTTATCGAAAATATGGGCTTTAGCGACTATTTTTTAATTGTGTGGGACTTCGTTCGATTTGCACATGAACGAGGAATTCGCACAGGTCCTGGTCGGGGTTCCTCAGCAGGCAGTCTAGTTGCTTATACGCTGCGTATTACGGATGTAGATCCGTTGAAATATAAGCTGCTCTTTGAGAGATTTCTTAATCCCGAACGGATATCTATGCCGGACATCGATATTGATTTTAATGACGAGCGAAGAGATGAAGTTATTGCTTATGTTGCTGCTAAGTATGGTGAGGCGCATGTCGCACAAATAATCACTTTTGGTACTATGGCGGCTAAGGCAGCGGTAAGAGATGTTGGACGAGCGCTAAATGTACCTTTCCAGGAAGTTGATAGAGCTGCCAAGCTTATTCCAAATCAGCTTGGCATAACACTAGAGGAGGCTTTGCGTAGCGGAAGCGGGCTAAGGGAAGTGTACGAAAATCAGCCCAAAACAAATAAGATGCTCCATATGGCGATGAAGGTCGAAGGAATGCCAAGGCATGCGTCCACACATGCAGCTGGGGTAGTCATTTCCCAAGAACCTCTTACCCATTACGTTCCTCTTCAAGAGGGCAGTGACCAAATTCCTTTGACGCAATATTCAATGGAGCATCTAGAAGCGATTGGTTTGCTTAAGATGGATTTTCTTGGACTTCGAACGTTATCTATATTGGAGCGTACTCTTAATTGGGTAAAGGAATTGTTTGACAAAGACATTGATTTCCGCAAAGTGAGTGACTCCGATACCGAGACGTATACGATGCTTGGAAAAGGGGAAACTACCGGCATCTTTCAGCTGGAATCAGCTGGTGTACGTAGAGTGCTTCGTGAAATGAAGCCATCAACGTTTGAAGATATTATATCTGTGCTTGCGTTGTATCGCCCGGGCCCAATGGAGTTTATACCCAAATACATTGGCGGTAAACATGGTTCACTCGTAGTTGAATATCCACATCCTTCTTTGGAGTCCATTCTGTCTGATACGTATGGCATTATCGTGTATCAGGAACAGATTATGCAAATCGCTTCTCTTATGGCAGGTTTCTCGTTAGGTGAAGCAGATTTGCTGCGGCGAGCAGTGTCTAAGAAAAAGCGAGAAGTACTGGATGAGGAGCGGGCTCACTTTGTAAAGGGAAGCTTAACGCAAGGATATAGCACAATCGAAGCTAACCATGTTTATGATATGATTGTTCGATTTGCTGATTATGGCTTCCCTCGTGCTCATGCTGCTGCTTATGGCGTGCTCGCTTTCCAGACTGCCTGGCTGAAGGCTCATTACCCTGTTCCTTTTATGGCTTCTATGTTAGCGTCTGTAACAGGCAATATGAGGAAAACTGCGGAATACGCCGATGAATGTCGAAGAATGGGTATTAAGGTGTTGCCTCCGGACATTAATGAAAGCAGCACCTCATTTACTCCGATTGGTCAAGCCGTTCGTTTCGGACTCGCTTCTATAAAAAACGTGGGTTCTCAAGCTATCGATGCTATATTGAAGGAACGACAAGAGAAACCTTTTGAGAGCTTGCTTGATCTAGCCAAACGTGTAGACTTACGGGTAGTAAATAAACGTGTGTTAGAGTCTTTAATCCAAGCAGGAGCATGTGATTCGTTGCCTGGACATAGAGCTCAACTGCTGGGCGCACTTGAGGAAACGGTAGAAGTTGCTCTTAAGTGGCGGAAGGAACGCGAAGAATTACAAATTGAAATGTTCGGCTTTGACGAGGTGCAGAACTGGGATGTCGAATTACCAGAAATTCGACCATTTACAACAACGCAGATGTTGGATTTTGAAAGGGATTTACTCGGAATGTATTTATCTGGGCATCCGCTTGATGCTGTTGCTACGCAGCTAGAGGGACTTGAGCTCGATCGGTTAGTAGAACTATCTGATGCTCAGGATGGAACGATTGTTATAGTAGGCGTAATGATTGCTGGACTCAAGCCGTTTACGAATAAAAAGGGCAATGCGATGGGCTTTCTGGAAGTTGAAGACCGTGTAATGCGTGTCGAAGCTGTCGTTTTCCCAACTGTATGGAAACGGTGCGGAGATAAGCTCGAGAGGGATGGACTATACATTGTTCAAGCAACTGTACAGCAGCAAGACGACGACTATAAACTCCTTGTGGAAGATGTAGTTCCATTTGCTGGGTCAGTAGAGAACATGACTGCGCACGTACGTCGCCTTCGTCAATGGGCCAAGTCGCGGACCGCTCGGATGAATAATTCAAAATTGCAGCAGCCTGTTATCGAAGCAAAGCCGATCGAAGCTTTAGATACTAAAAAAGTGTCTTCGAATGTGGTAGACGGGAAGAAGCGTCAGCGTATTTACATAAAGATCACAGCGGACAAGGAACATTCTGTAGTGCTGGGTCAACTGAAACAATTGCTTTTTGCCCATCCAGGGGGGCTTGATTCGGCACTTTTTTATGAAAGAGAGGGCAAACTCATTGCGCTTAGCGACAGCCACCGTGTAACCCCGACGCCCGATCTGTTAAAGGCTATAGTGGAGTTGCTGGGAGAAGGTACCGTTGTCATTAAATAGGGATCTCGTCACATGTTGATCTTTTATGCACATAAGAGCTTGTCTACGCATATGCATAGAGATACTAGCGGGTGCGAGAGGAATGATGCATGTGAACGGGATTGAGAAGTGGCTTGAGAGGCGTGGGGTAGTTATTGATGATATCGCAGAAATTGTTTTAGCACTGCAACATCCATACAACGCAGATTTAACGGTGGAGGAATGCCGCCTCAGCGTTCTTGCAGTACTTGATAAGCGTGAAGTGCAATATGTTTTGTATACGGGAATTGCATTAGATGAACTGGCTGAGCGCAAACTGCTTCCAGAGCCGCTTCAATCCATAATGGAGAAGGATGAATCCCTATACGGTGTAGATGAGACATTGGCACTTGGAATTACGAATGTATATGGTATGATCGGTCTTACAAGCTTTGGTTATTTGGACAAAATGAAGCCAGGAATCATCCGACATTTGAATGTAAAAGGTGAGCGAATTCACGTGTTTCTCGATGATTTGGTGGCAGGTTTGGCGGCGGCGGCGTCTGCTCGAATCGCTCATGGAGATCCCAAGGCTATCCAATATCATTTGCCGGATTCGCCATGACTATGTTATCATTATTAGATCATATGGCCTTTGGCGGGACTTCAGTAAAGTTTAACAGGTGAACTTTGCAAACGTAAAGTTTTCAGGAGGTACCATGATGTGGACGGTAATTTATATCGCACCAACAGCTAAGATGGCAGAAAATATCAAGAAACGGTTAACGGATGAAGGATTTTTAGTTAAAATCAGACCCGTTAATCTGTCTAAACAGCAATTTGAGATTTTAGTTCCATCAGGCGAACTTGAGGAAGTGCAAGAAGTGTTTAACGCCATCATTCGCCCTTGATGACTAGCTCTATACTATTGCGCCTTGAGAGGTGTCACAAACGTGCAAATTAAGGACCTATTTTCAAAGAAAAAATACGCAACAATTCCTTCGGAGCGCACTAAGCGCGATATTCCGGAAGGTTTAATGAATAAGTGCTCTAAATGCGGCACGATTCAGTACAGCAAAGAATTAGAAAAAAACTTAAAAGTGTGCTCGTCTTGCGGGCATCATTTCAGGCTGAATGCTTGGGAACGTATCAGAATGACGCTCGACGACGGGCTTCTCTCTGAATATGATGCTGAGATGGAGTCGGTTGATCCGCTCTCTTTCCCAGGCTATGCGAATAAGCTGGAACAACAAAAGGCAAAATCGAATCTTAAGGATTCTGTAATTACTGGAGACGGTAAAATTGGCGGATTTCCGGTTGTAGTAGCAGCAATGAGCTTTGATTTCTTTACAGGTAGTATGGGTTCCGTAGCTGGGGAGAAAATAACAAGGGCAATTGAAGCTGCTCATGAGAAGCGTCTTCCGCTTATTATTTTCTCTACCTCAAGCGGAGCTCGTATGCAGGAAAGTATACTAAGCTTAATGCAAATGGCTAAGACTAGTGCTGCACTTGCGAAATTCCAAGGAGCTGGCGGTCTTTACATTTCGGTCTTCACAGATCCGACTACAGGTGGCGTTTCTGCCAGCTTTGCAAGTCTTGGTGATTACAATTTGGCCGAGCCTGGCGCATTGATTGGATTTGCAGGTCGTATCGTAATCGAACAGACGATTCTTCAGAAGCTTCCAGATAACTTCCAGACAGCAGAGTTTAATCTTCAACATGGTCATCTAGACATGGTTGTCCATCGGAAGGATATGAAAGCTACGCTTACGAAGCTGCTTGACATGCACTGTGTGAAGGAGGAGTCGTTCCATGGCGAATGAATTGCCTTTTGAGAAGCCAATTAATGAACTCCGTCAAAAGATAACTGAGCTGAAGAGCTTAAGTGTAGAAAAAGGCATCGATTTCTCGGAAGAGATTTTGCGTCTTGAAGAACGCTGCAAACAACTGGAAGAAGAACTTTATAGTGAGTTGTCGCCTGCACAAAAGATGCATCTAGCCCGTCATCATCAGCGTCCAACTTCTTTAGATTTTATTACATCCATTTTTACTGATTTTTTAGAAGTGCATGGTGATCGATTGTTCGCGGATGATCTTGCGATCGTGGGAGGACTTGCTAAGCTGAATGGCGTTCCGGTAACGGTTATCGGCCATCAACGAGGTAAGGATACTCGGGAAAACATCGCTCGGTTTTTCGGCAGCCCACATCCAGAGGGCTTCCGCAAAGCACTGCGTATGATGCAGCAAGCGAACAAATTCAATCGACCAATTATAACATTTATAGATACGAAGGGCGCTTACCCGGGCAATACGGCAGAGGAACGCGGACAATCGGAAGCGATTGCTCGTAATCTGCGGGAGATGGCTGGTTTCGGTGTGCCTATCATTTGTGTAGTAATTGGTGAAGGCGGTAGCGGGGGCGCACTAGCTTTAGGTGTAGGCAATCGTGTACTCATGTTAGAAAATGCAATTTATTCCGCAATTTCACCTAATGGTGCGGCATCTATCCTTTGGAAGGATGCTTCTAGAGCGGATCAAGCTGCTGAAGCTATGAAGATTACAGCAAAAGATTTACTTGAATTCGGCATCATTGAAGGTATTATTAAAGAGCCGCAAGGCGGTGCTCACCGCGATCTTGAATATCAAGCAGAACAGATTAAAGAAGGTCTATGGAGTCATTTACAAGATCTGCTTGTTATGAATGCAGAGCAATTGATTGAAGATCGATACAATAAATTCCGTAAGGTCGGCTATTTCAAAATGAGTGAGCCAGCAATAAGCGATAATGGTATTGATGAAGAGGAAAGTGCCGACTTGGACGCGAGTACAAGTTTTGTGGCACCATCTGTTACTGAGGGCCAGGAAGCTGCATCAACCTTGAAGTAATGTTGTGTACAATCGTTTTTCCGGGAGGACAAGCTTCTCGGAAAACGTGTATTTATAGTTTTAAAAAAGACATTTAGGCACTAATCGGAGGAAATCAAACATGCGTAAAACTAAGATCGTCTGTACAATCGGACCTTCCAGTGAATCTCTGGAAAACACAAAAAAATTAATCCAAGCGGGAATGAATGTAGGCCGTTTGAACTTCTCACACGGTGACTTCGAAGAGCATGGTAACCGAATCAAAAACATCAGATTAGCAAATGCAGAACTTGGAACTTCGGTAGCAATTTTGCTCGATACGAAGGGACCAGAGATTCGCTTAGGTAAATTGAAAGAAGAGCCGATTGAGCTAGTACAGGGCGACGCAATCACTTTAACTACTGAAGAGATTTTGGGTGATCGCACTCGTATTCCAGTTACTTACAGCAATCTTCCGCAAGATATCTCACCTGGATCTACAGTCCTAATTGATGATGGATTAATTGGTCTTACAGTTGAAGAGATTGTTGGCACGGAAATCCATTGCCGTATTGTAAACAGTGGACCGATCAAAAGCAAAAAAGGTGTAAACGTACCAGGAGTAAAAATTTCCTTGCCAGGTATTACTGAAAAAGATGCAAATGACATCGTATTCGGTATTGAGCAAGGCGTTGACTTTATAGCGGCATCGTTTGTTCGTAAAGCAAGCGACGTTTTGGAAATTCGTGAATTGCTTGAGAAACATGGTTCGAGCCACATTCAAATCATTTCCAAAATTGAGAACCAAGAGGGCGTAGACAATCTTGATGAAATTCTTGAAGTTTCTGACGGATTGATGGTTGCCCGTGGAGACCTTGGCGTAGAAATTCCAGCTGAGGAAGTTCCTCTTGTTCAAAAAATGATGATCAAAAAATGTAATCGTGCAGGCAAACCTGTTATTACAGCAACACAAATGCTTGATTCCATGCAACGTAACCCACGTCCAACACGCGCAGAAGCAAGTGACGTTTACAATGCAATTATAGATGGAACGGATGCAATTATGCTTTCCGGCGAAACGGCTGCTGGTAAATATCCAGTAGAATCGGTACAAACGATGTCCCGTATTGCTGAACGCGCTGAAGATGCACTTGAGTATCGTGAAATTTTCACGAAACAAGCGAATGCACAACAAACTTCTGTTACAGAAGCAATCAGCCAAGCAGTTGCAAATTCCGCTCTTGATTTGAATGCAAAAGCGATCATTACGTCTACTCAAAGCGGCTTTACAGCACGTATGGTAGCAAAATATCGTCCAAAAGCGCCAATTATTGCAGTTACAACGGATGAAAGAGTAATGCGTCGTTTGGCTCTAGGCTGGGGAGTTATCCCGGTTAAAGGTGCTGAAGCAGAAACTACAGACGAAATGTTCAAAAACTCCGTTAAAGGTGCAATGGGCACTGGACTTTTGAGCCTTGGCGATACAGTTGTTATTACTGCAGGTGTTCCAGTTGGACATTCTGGTACAACTAACTTGATGAAAATTCACCACATTGGTGAGTTGCTAGCTAAAGGTCAAGGTATCGGAAGCCAAGCGACTACAGGCAAACTAGTAGTTGCACGTACACCACAGGAAGCAATCGCTAAAATGGAGAAAGGCGATATTCTTGTCGCTATTTCTACTGATAAAGAGTACATGCCTGCATTCGAGAAAGCTGGAGCAGTTATTACAGAACAAGGCGGCATTACGAGCCATGCGGCAGTATGTGGTCTAAATCTTAGTATTCCAGTCATTCTTGGCGTAGAAAATGCAACAGATGTTCTGAAAGACGGCATGGAAGTTACCGTTTATGCAGAAACTGGTGTTATCTACTCAGGTCAATCAAAAGTTATATAATCTTTCAACAACTGTATATATACAAAGAAAAGCGATGGTGATCTCACCATCGCTTTTTGTTAAATTATTGCGATTAATTTATTACTTTTCGTTTAATAAGGGGGATTCTCGTGTCGTTCTCTGATTGGAAATTACACCCTATTCGAGTGCGTTATCAAGAAACGGATCAGATGGGTGTCGTTTTTCATGGTAATTATGTAACGTGGTTTGAAGTTGGACGTACAGAATGGATTAGGAATGCAGGTTATGACTACAATACGATTGAAAGAAACGGATTGCTTTTACCAGTTGTTGATTTGCAATGTCGTTACGTAGCTCCTGCCAAATATGATGATATGGTGCTAGTATGTACTCGAATTTCTGAAAGCACGCCACTTCGAGTCACGTTTGAATCACAAATTAGAAGGGTAAATGTTGAACATTTTTATTCTGCGGAAAGCAAGTATGGGGAACCATTACTAGGGGAATTGTTGGTAGAGGGCGGAACTAAACATGTATGGGTCAATACGGAATGGCATCCTACTCGTCTGAATAAAGTAATGCCAGAGCTATATTCGTTTCTAAATGGAAAGTAGCCCGTATCCATGAACAATCAGCATTCATTTAATGAGGGGGGAATAAGATGTATAAGTGGATTCTTGCGGCATTTCTTATTGTGCCTGTTGTAGAGTTGTGGGGGATATTGCAAGTTGGAGATTGGATAGGCGGTTGGAATACTTTTTTGATTATTATTGTGATGAGTGCAGCAGGTGCATATTTAGCGCGCTCTGAAGGACGTAAAGTGTGGCAGGAAGCGCAGCAGCAGCTTCAAACAGGACAAATGCCAGGACGCGCTTTAATTGACGGGATATGCGTTTTACTCGGCGGTCTGCTGTTACTGACTCCAGGATTTTTTAGCGATCTTATCGGAATAGTGATGCTGTTGCCCATCACAAGACCGTTTATTCGTCATATGGTATTACAGTGGTTAGAGAAGCGGATGCGAAACGGTAATTTTACTATAAATAGATTTTAAAGATTGTTTTACATTAAAATTTTTAGTTTATATGTTGCGTATAGGATTGCTACGCAAACCTAAGCTTATGCTTACGAAGAGTGTTTGTTACACAAACCTAGGCTTATGCTTTCGATGTAGGTTTGCTGCGCAAACCTAAGCTTATGCTTACGAAGAGTGTTTGTTACACAAACACTGTAGGAGGAGCAAGATGACCAAGCAACTATCTAGATATGTTAATCGTGATTTGAGTTGGATTGAATTTAATCGGAGAGTACTTCAAGAAGCCCAGGATGAAAGAAATCCTTTGCTGGAGCGTGCTAAATTTTTGTCGATCGTCTCAAGTAATCTAGATGAGTTTATGAGTGTTAGGGTTGCTGGAATTCAAGATCAAATGAGAGCAGGACTAACCAAAACAGATTTTACAGGATA
Source organism: Paenibacillus sp. L3-i20 (assembly GCF_022180385.2). Classification (GTDB taxonomy): domain Bacteria; phylum Bacillota; class Bacilli; order Paenibacillales; family Paenibacillaceae; genus Pristimantibacillus. The sequence goes on along the minus strand of NZ_BQME02000001.1, from coordinate 180,535 downwards.
TACCCCTATAGGGTTATGGAAGAGGTTAATAAAGCGGGCGACAAACATCGTTTACGAGCAATACAGCACTTATCGAGATGTGTTCAGCTCACTTGAAAAAGAAGGCATTATCATCCATGCCATTAAAGATCTCAATATTGTGCAACGTAAGGCAGTTTCGGAATATTTTCATGAAATTGTCTATCCTGTGCTAACCCCAATGGCAGTTGATCAGAGTAGACCATTCCCGCTCGTACATACAAGGGAACTCTACTTGGCTGTGTTGCTTAAGCGAGATGTTGATGCGGATGATGAAGAAACGTTGTTTGCGATCGTTCAGGTACCTTCGATATTAGCTAGATATGTTCCTGTACCAGGTCGATTCAATAATAAAAAACTGGAATATGTTCTCTTGGAAGATGTCATTCAACAATATATCGATACATTGTTTAATGGATACACCCCATTTTCTGTAAACCCATTCCGCTTGACTCGTAATGCAGATTTAACCCTTAACGAAGAGGGAGCAGAAGATCTGCTCGAAGAGATCGAAAAGGAACTGCGCAGACGTCGCTGGGGGATTCCAGTACGTTTGGAAGTGGCAAAAGGAATACATCCTTTAGCTCTAGAAACGTTAAGAGAAGAGCTCGAAATTGAAGATAATTTATTCGAAATCGATGGACCTATGGATTTAAGCTTTTTGCTCAAATTTGTGAACAGTTTGCCCGGACACGACAATTTGCGTTATGAAAAGCTAGAACCTGTCTATCCAAGAGAGTTCGATGAAACGGATAATATGTTCGAGGTTATACGTAATCGCGATGTTTTAATGTACCATCCTTATGAATCATTTGAAGCGGTTAATGATTTTGTATTGCAATCAGCTTACGATCCAGAAGTGTTAGCGATCAAGATGACATTGTATCGTGTAAGTGGTCAATCGGCACTAGTGCAAGCTTTGGCTAAAGCAGCAGAAGCAGGCAAGCAAGTAACAGTTGTCGTTGAGCTTAGGGCGAGATTTGATGAAGAAAGAAATATTGCTTGGGCTAGACAACTTGAGAAGGCAGGTTGTCATGTCGTATATGGTTTAGTCGGATTAAAAACACATGCAAAAATATTGCTTGTAGTGCGCCGAGAGCAAGGGACACTTAGGCGGTATGTGCATGTGGGCACAGGAAATTACAATGACAACACAGCTACTTTATACACGGACATCGGATTATTTACTTCTCACCCTATAGTTGGAGGGGACGCATCTGCCCTTTTTAATGAAGTGACAGGGTATTCATCACCTTATGAATGGAAAGCATTTGGTGTTGCTCCAACTGATTTGAAAGAGAAATTATATCGATTGATTGATCGTGAACGAATGAATGCGATAGCGGGTCGCAAAGCACATATTATTGCAAAAATGAATTCATTATCTAATCAAGAAATAATCGATAAGCTTTACGAGGCTTCGATGGCGGGTGTGAAAATTGATTTAATTGTGAGGGGCGTTTGCTGCTTGAGGCCAGGTGTGGAGGGACGAAGCGATAATATTAAAGTTATCAGCATCGTCGATCGTTACTTGGAGCATGCGAGAGTAATGTATTTTCATAATAATGGCGATGAAGAGGTATTTCTATCCAGTGCAGATTGGATGACTCGTAATCTACTGAAGCGCATCGAGCTTATTTGTCCGGTATTTGATCCAGCGTTGCGAGTCATGCTAATTAATATGCTAAAGCTGAATCTAAATGATAATGTGAAAGCTAGAGAGTTGAAGTCTAGCGGCCTTTATGAGCATGTAAGTAAAGAGAACGAGAAGCCTTTCCGTAGCCAGTTCGAAGCAGGACTGATAACGTTATGGAAAGGCCAAGTTTAGCTATAGTTTTCGTATTGTCTGAGATTAGGGGAAAGTCCCCAGTGCTTGTTGAAGTCAGGGGAAAGCTCTTCCACTTCATGGCTCTCTACTGCAAGGGAGCCCCTGGCATTTAGCGGGCGAAGCAGTAAGTGAGATTCTGTAGTACGTATAGCAAGAATTCCGATTGATTGCATCTCGCTTCGATCTAATGCTGCCGCAAGTTGCAACAACATGCCCAGCTTGCAAATAAGTTCAAGATCAGCGCTACTGATTAATGATTTGTAAGGTGCTAAGAGTCCTTTCGCACGTCCCTTACTCTTGAACGAAGCAATAGCCGCAGTCATGATGATTTCCCGATGGGACAATCCGTTCAGCTGTGAATGAATAATTAGATAAAAAGTATGCTTAGCATAATTATAATAATCGATGGATGCCCCAATTCTATAGAGTTGAGAGGCAGCGTCCAACAGGGTGCGAGTTCTACTTTCAAGTTGTTCTCGTATATGTAATTCATCAAAAAGCTCAAGTGCTAGTCGGTTCACTTGCTTAACATGCTGCCTGGGTGCTTCTGCATGCAGTGCACATAAATTTGTAAGACTGAACATTAATGGATCGTCTAGTTTCGGTCTGTTTGGGAACCTTGTAGCATGGAACAATCCGTCTCTAAGCCCAGCTCCGCAAATTTGATAATGTGATGCTTGTATTGCTTTAAATATAGTGCGCAGCACGGCAATACCAGGTATGATGATATCTGCACGATCTTTGGACAAGCCCGGTATTTTGCGTCTTTGTTCTAGCGGTAATGATCGCATTAGCTGAAATAACACTTCAACTTGTGACTCGTCAACATTGTAATTATGCGTTTGCGATAAAGGATAACCGTTTACGGCTTGATGCACTTTTCCAAGCGCGCGGACGGTACCGCCGACCCCAATAAGTGGCATATCTGGTGCTTCAAAGATCCATTCGAACTGTTTTAATGACTTAGTAATGAGGTTCTCAATGGTCTCTAACTCCTTATTATTAAATGGCTGGCCCGAAAAATTCCGTTGATTCAGACTGACACAACCAAAGGGGAATGAAACAGAATGGAGAATCGTTCTATTTCGAAACAGGGATAATTCAGTGCTCCCTCCACCAATATCAATGAGATAGCCGTCATTTACATCTAAAGAATTGATCATGCCAAGAAAACCATATTCTGCTTCTTGCTGCCCTGAAAGTAATTCGATCTCAAGTGCAGTTTCTTTGCGAATACGTTCCAAAATATATGGTTGATTTGTAGCATTACGTATAGCAGCAGTAGCCACAGCACGCATATGATTTATTTTGTGCAGTGAACAAATACGAACGAAATGTTTAAGTATGTCGATTAATTCGAACAAGGCTTCATCTGTAAGTGAGCCAGTGTTATCGACTTTACCGCTTATTCTTGCCGAACGTTTGCTGCCATCTACTACGCGATGAGCACCAGTTTCAGTTTTTTCATATACGACGAGTCGTATAGAATTAGAGCCTATATCAATAATTCCGATGCGTTGACTTGTCATAAGAAACCTCCAGCGCTGCAATAGTGTCGACGTTAGTATTTTTCTAAATTATAGTGAGTTAATTAACTAAGTAACAAAGTATATTGTTTTGGATGTGTGGAATAATTAGACGTCGCAACAAGTGGTGAATACTAGATAACAAACTATTTTCTTACATAGGCGATTTAAAATATCAATGAAGCCGATAAAGCAATTTTATGTCCGATTTTGTTGGCTTAGTCGGTAAAATCATTTATGATTAGATGTGATGATACAGATTCGTACCTATTCATTAATAGTAACTATTTCAAGTATAAAGGAGAGAGAACGATGACAGCAACTAAAGGTCTTGAAGGCATTGTCGCGGCAGCGTCGTCCATTAGTTCCATAATTGACGGAGTTCTGACTTACCGCGGTATCGATATTGATGATCTTGCAGAGAACGCTTCGTTTGAAGAAGTCGCTTACCTGCTTTGGTATGGTAAATTACCGAATCGTTCCGAGCTTGATAGGCTGCAAAAACAGCTTGATCAATATGCAGTCGTTCCAAGTGCGGTAATTGAGCAAATGAAATTGTATCCTACAGATACAAATTCAATGGCAGCTCTTCGTACAGCAGTGTCCAGCCTTGCATTGTATGATAGTGCAGCAAACGACATGTCTGTTGAAGCCAACCAAATGAAAGCGATTAAATTACAGGCACAGATTCCTACAGTTATCGCAGCATTTGCCCGTATTCGTGAAGGTAAAGAGCCAGTTGCACCGAAAAAGGGTGTTTCAATCGCTTATAACTTTTTGTACATGCTTACTGGAAACGAACCCGCAGAAGTAGCAGTTAAAGCTTTGGATCAGGCACTTGTTTTGCATGCAGATCACGAACTTAATGCTTCTACGTTTGCAGCACGTGTCACAGTTGCTACTCTTTCTGATATTTACTCCGGTGTTACATCGGCAATTGGAGCTTTAAAAGGCCCTCTTCATGGCGGTGCTAATGAGGCGGTTATGGTTATGCTTGAGGAAATCGGTTCATTTGCAAACGTAGAACCATTCATTAACAATGCTTTAGCAAATAAATATAAAATTATGGGCTTCGGACATCGCGTTTACAAAAACGGAGATCCACGAGCTAAACATCTTCAGAAAATGTCCCGTGAGCTAGGCAAGCTGACTGGCAACATGGAACTTTACGAGATGTCAGTGAAAATTGAAGAGCTTGTAACTGGTCAAAAGGGTTTGAAGCCAAACGTTGACTTCTACTCTGCATCCGTTTACACGGCGCTAGAAATTCCACGTGATTTGTTCACGCCAATCTTTGCAATCAGCCGTTTGTCCGGCTGGAGTGCACATATTCTTGAGCAATATCAAGATAATCGCTTGATTCGTCCACGTGCTGATTACGTTGGTCCAGTTAATGCGAAGTACATTCCAATCGAACAACGTTAATAGCTGGATGGAAACAACATCTATTTTTTTGAGAGGGGAAACAGGACGTTAGTTTCCTTTTCGAGAAGTTGCTGCTTTCGGAATGCTTAATGCTTTAAGATTGTTATAATGTATTTGTTTAAAAATAAAACTACCAAACTAAGCAGATGCTTCCGAAGCAAGTTTTGTTCTATAATTGCTATAGTATTAGCTTATTATCTAAACCACAAAAACTTTTAGGAGGAATTATTCATGGCTACTTTCGAAAAATTCGCACTACCAACTGAAGGCGAGCAAATCACGATCGACAATGGTGTTCTTCAAGTTCCTAACAATCCAATTATCCCTTTCATCGAGGGTGACGGTACAGGCCGTGATATCTGGCGCGCATCGAAACGTGTTCTTGACGCAGCTGTTGAAAAAGCATACAGCGGTTCAAAATCGATTGCTTGGTACGAAGTATTTGCCGGCGAAAAAGCATTCAACAACTACGGTGAGTGGTTGCCAGCTGATACACTAACTGCAATTCGTGAATACATCGTTGCAATTAAAGGACCTTTGACTACGCCAATCGGCGGTGGTATTCGTTCCTTGAACGTTGCTCTTCGTCAAGAACTTGATCTGTACACTTGCCTTCGTCCAGTTCGTTACTTCGACGGCGTTCCGTCTCCAGTTAAACGTCCTGAGCTTGTTAACATGGTTATTTTCCGTGAGAACACTGAGGATATCTATGCTGGTATCGAGTACCAAGAAGGTTCTGCAGAAGTGAAAAAAGTAATCGAGTTTTTGCAAAAAGAAATGAACGTTAAAAACATTCGTTTCCCTGAAACTTCTGGTATCGGCATTAAGCCAGTATCCGCGGAAGGTTCGAAACGTCTCGTTCGTGCTGCGATTGAATATGCAATCAAGCATGAGAGAAAAACAGTTACTTTGGTACACAAAGGTAACATCATGAAGTACACTGAAGGAGCTTTCAAAAACTGGGGCTACGAAGTGGCTGAGCAAGAATTTGCTGAGCAAACATTCACATGGGGTCAATATGACCGCATTAAAGATGCTGACGGCGTAGATGCTGCTAACAAAGCACAAGCTGATGCTGAAGCTGCTGGCAAAATCATCGTTAAAGATGCAATTGCTGATATTGCACTACAACAAGTACTTACACGTCCAACTGATTTCGATGTAATCGCTACACTTAACTTGAACGGCGACTACTTGTCCGATGCACTAGCTGCACAAGTTGGCGGAATTGGTATCGCTCCAGGCGCGAACATCAACTACTTGACTGGACATGCTATCTTCGAAGCTACTCACGGCACAGCTCCTAAATATGCTGACAAAGATCTTGTGAACCCAGGTTCAGTTATCCTTTCCGGCGTTATGATGCTTGAGCACCTTGGCTGGCAAGAAGCGGCTGACCTTATCTACAAAGGAATGGAAACATCCATTAACAATAAAACGGTTACTTATGACTTTGCACGCCTAATGGAAGGCGCTACAGAAGTTAAGTGCTCGGAGTTTGCTAACGAAATTATTAAAAATATGTAGTTCTAACCCTAACCCTTTCCAAGGGCGTTTCGAACCCTCCCAAACCCTCCCTTCCAAGGGAGGGCCCCAAGGCGCTGCGCCCTCTGGACACCCGCCCTGAGTAACGTTGGAGGGAAAGAGGCGCGTATGTGTGGGGTTGGTGGGCGGTTGCCCCTGTGGGACAACCATGCCGAGGTTACTGCGAGCGCTATTGTCCCTGCGGGACGCGATAGCGAAGAGCGGCGCTATTGTCCCTTGCGGGACGTGATAGCGAAGAGCGGCGCTATTGTCCCTTGCGGGACGCGATAGCGAAGAGCGGCGCTATTGTCCCTTGCGGGACGTGATAGCGAAGAGCGGTGCTATTGTCCCTGCGGGACGTGATAGCGAAGAGCAATTTTTGTCCCTGTGGGACAAGATAAACACATATTATATCGATGCATAGGAGAGCCTTTGGCTCTCCTTGTGTGCATTAGAAATAGGAGGATGAGAAGAATGGCTATTACACGCAAAAAGATTACTGTTGTTGGTGCAGGTTTCACAGGTGCAACTACTGCGCTTATGTTAGCGCAAAAAGAGCTTGGTGATGTGGTATTGGTTGATATCGCGCCACTTGAAAACCCAACTAAGGGTAAAGCGCTGGATATGCTTGAAGCCACTCCTGTTATGGGTGTAGATGCGAATATTAGTGGTACGTCCAACTATGACGACACTAAAGATTCCGATGTAGTCATTATTACTGCTGGTGTTGCTCGTAAACCAGGTATGAGCCGTGATGACCTTGTAAACATTAACGCTGGTATTGTTAAGTCTGTATGTGAAAACGTAAAGGCGACTAGTCCTAACGCTTATGTTATAATATTGAGTAACCCGGTTGATGCTATGACTTATGTAGCTTTCCAAGCACTTGGTTTCCCTAAAAACCGTGTTATTGGTCAGTCTGGCGTTCTTGATACGGCTCGTTATTGCACGTTTATCGCGCAAGAGCTTAATGTTTCTGTTGAAGATGTTCGTGGTTTTGTTCTTGGCGGCCATGGCGATGATATGGTTCCACTTGTTCGATATTCCAACGTCGCAGGTATTCCAATTGAGAAACTGATCTCTGCGGAACGTATCGAAGCAATTGTACAACGCGCTCGTGTTGGTGGTGGAGAAATAGTTAATTTACTTGGTAACGGCAGTGCTTACTATGCACCTGCTGCGTCTATTGTACAAATGACTGAAGCGGTTCTTAAGGATAAGAAACGTATTATTCCAGTTATCGCATACCTTGAAGGTGAGTATGGCTATGACAACTTGTTTATGGGTGTACCTGCTGTAATCGGTGGCGACGGAATCGAAAAAGTTATTGAGCTTGAATTGACTGCTGAAGAGAAAACTGCGCTTGATAAATCCGCTGATTCTGTGCGCAACGTAATCAAAGTTGTTTCTGCTGGCTAAACAATAAATAAACGAATATACATTCGTTACTAATATGTACGGGAGAACCCTGACACAATGCTGCCGGGGTTCTTTCTATTTTAAGTGAAGAAGGAGGGAAAAGTCATTGATCGAGCAAGCTAAACAATTGCTGAAGCGAATATATGGCTATGATACGTTTCGAAAAGGGCAGGAAGATATCATCTCAGCTATTTCAGAAGGAAGTGATACGCTTGCTATTTTGCCAACGGGCGGTGGTAAGTCGATCTGTTATCAGATTCCGGCGATGCTCCTTCCAGGTACGACCCTCGTCATTTCACCATTAATTTCACTGATGAAAGATCAAGTAGACAGCTTACGTCGTTTAGGTGTATCTGCTGCGTTTCTTAACAGCTCGTTAGGAGCACAAGAATATCGGGAAATTTTGAGAAATGCGATGTTAGGTGAGTATAAGCTGCTATATGTAGCGCCCGAACGATTGGATGCTCCTATGTTCCAATCGCTGTCAGAGCAACTTCATATTCCCCTTATTGCAATAGATGAAGCCCATTGTGTATCGCAATGGGGGCATGACTTCCGTCCAAGCTATAGGCAACTAGCTGGTCATCTTAGCAGAATGCCTAATCGGCCGATTGTTGCAGCATTCACAGCGACTGCTACTACTGAAGTGGCTGACGATATTGTGGCTATGTTAAAACTGCGTGATCCTAACCGATTTGTTACTGGATTTGCAAGACCAAATCTATCTCTATCGGTTGTGAGCGGAGTGGATAAGAAGCGATTTTTGAGGGAGTTTGTCAAAGAACGTCAGGAACAATCCGGTATTATTTATACAGCTACTCGTAAGGAAGCAGAGGAAGTGTGCTCTTTGCTGCAACAAAGTGGCTTGGAAGCTGGGAAGTATCATGGCGGATTATCAGATTCTGAGCGGGCAGAAACACAAGAGAAATTTCGGTTCGATCATATTCGGATAATGGTTGCAACAAACGCATTTGGTATGGGGATCGACAAACCTAACGTTCGTTATGTACTTCATTGGCAGTTGCCTGGTGATCTAGAGTCGTACTACCAGGAAGCTGGCAGAGCGGGAAGGGACGGGGAGGAAAGCGATTGTGTTCTTTTGTTCGAGCCCGCTGACATGCAGGTGCAACGATTCCTTATTGAGCAAGGAACAGGTGATTCAGATCGTAAGTCCATACAATTGTCCAAGCTTCATCTAATGATGAATTACAGCCGAACTCAGCGTTGCCTGCAACAATTTATCGTCGATTATTTTGGAGAATCTAATGTTCCGAATTGTGGGAAATGCAGCAGTTGCCTTGATAAAAGTGAACCAATCAATCGTACCGAGGATGCTAAGATGGCACTTTCTTGTGTAGGCCGGATGAAGGGGCGCTTCGGTGTTATGATGGCGGCGAAAGTGCTAAAGGGCTCTCGTGACAAACGTTTGCTGGAGTTTGGCCTTGATCGACTATCAACGTATGGATTGATGCGCCACTTGCCTGAGAAAGAAGTTGCTGATTGGCTGTATTGGCTCGTTGCAGAAGGATATATGCGATTAAGTGAAGGTCAGTACCCAATGGTTTCTCTTACTAGCAACGCACTGCCAGTGCTTGAGGGTAGAGAAGCAATTACACAGAGAGTACGAGCAAGCGTGCGTCAGACGAGTGGAAATGATAGTGGATCAACTTCACCTTTGTTCGATGCATTGAAGCAATGGCGCAGAGAGGCTGCTTCCGTAGAGGGTGTGCCGCCATTCATGATTTTCTTTGATGCAACATTAAGAGAAATAGCTAATGCAAGACCTCTGTCTATTAATGAATTGCTGAGCATTAAAGGGATCGGTACGGCGAAAGCGGATAAGTATGGGGAGGATATCATTTCGGTTGTTAGCAGCCAAGATGGAGAGCCCGGAAGCACTGTCAGTGCAATGAATAGTGGGCGATCACGTAAAGCACCAACAGCTCATCGTGAGGGTGACGAACTTCCGAGCCATATGCTTTCTCTTGAGATGTTCAATAATGGAATGACACCATCTGAAATAGCTAAAGAACGAGGTTTTAGCCAAGTAACGGTGGAAGGTCACATTATTCGCTGTACGGATGAAGGCCATGAGGTAGAGTGGGAGCGTATTATTCCATCTCATCAAGAAGATCTCATTTTGGGAGCAATTGAGAAAATAGGTATTGAACGGCTCAAGCCAATTAAAGATGAGCTTCCGTCAGAGATAACTTATTTCGCTATTCATGGTGTAATTAGTAAACATGGTATGAAAGAGGGCTAAAAAAGTCACCTTTATTAATGGCAAAATCATTTGTTTTGATCGAATATTACAATAGTTTTGTACAAAAGTGAAACGACTAAAATTGTACAAAAAATCGAAGGACCTCTCATTTGAAATATAGTTTGTTTCTGATAAACTACTAAGTAGAGGCTTAAAAATAGGAGGAAAAAAGATGTATAAAATTATGTTGTTGCTGCATATTTTAGGTGCTGTTGGAATGGGGTTCTACATTATCCTTCCAATTATGATTGGAAAAGCATCGAAACTTGCAGGAGCAGGTCAAGAAGGACTTGCAACAGGTCTTTTGTCAGCTAACAGAATCGCTCAATATTTCCTTATTTTGCAGCTGCTCACAGGCGGTTATTTGATGACTGAAGCTGAGTATGCAGTTATTTGGATGATTATTGTAACGTTATTGTTTTTGGGAATTGCTGCTATTGGCGGTATCATTACGAAGCCGCTGAAGCTGATTGTAACTGCTGTTAAGTCAGGACAAAGCGCTACGGCTCATATTAACAAAGCTAGAGTGTTGAGTTTTGTTGTTTTGGGACTGTATGTTGTTAATATTTACTTTATGGTATTCAGAATTTACGTGGAGCAATAGTTAGAAAAGGGGGTGCAGATTCATAGCTTTAACAGTAATGAATCTGCAAGCCATTAGGGGGATTAAGTTGTGCGTGAAAGTTCACCTGGAATCGTAACATTTGGAGAATCTATGGCATTGTTTATGCCACAAGAGCATAAATCAATTGAGCGTGCTGCTACACTTGAACAAAGCTTTGGGGGAGCAGAGAGCAATGTTGCAATTGGACTAGCGCGACTTGGAGCTTCTGTTGGTTGGTTTGGAGCACTTGGCGATGATCCATTCGGCAAACTGATTTTGAAAGCGCTGCGAGGCGAAGGTGTAGATGTCTCCAGAGCAAGATTGAACAAAGAAGCACCGACAGGTATGATGTTCCGAGAGCATGTTGCAGGTAAGCTTGGGGTCCATTATTTCCGCAAGCATTCAGCAGCCAGCCAAATGTGTCCTGAAGATTTAGATGAAGACTATATTCGCGGAGCTAAGTTGCTTCATGTTACAGGAATTACTGCTGCATTAAGTGATAATTGTCGCAAGACGATTCGCCGTGCTATTGATATTGCTAAAGATGCTGGTGTACTTGTTAGCTTTGATCCGAACTTGCGCTTGAAGCTATGGTCCATTGAGGAAGCAAGAGAGACCCTTCTTCCACTGGCAGCAGATGCAGACTACTTCCTTCCGGGTTGGGACGAGCTAAAGCTTCTATACGATACGGATGATTATGCGGACATTAAGAAACGGTTAAACGATTTAAAGGCCATTACAATTATTAAAGGTATGGGCGACTCTACAGTTGTGTTGGACAAAGAGACCGAGATATCTATTCCATTTTATCCTGCGGAACAAGTTGTTGATACAGTTGGCGCTGGTGACGGTTTCTGTGCTGGTTTCCTTGCTGGAATTATGAAGGGAATGCAGCCAGTTGAGGCAGTACGACTCGCGAGCATTAATGGTTCGTTAGTTGTTCAAATGCGCGGCGACTGGGAAGCATTGCCGGAGTGGGATGTTGTTGAACAACGGATGTCGGCTAAAGCATGGGTGGAGCGTTGAAGATGACTGAAGGAAATGGATCAAAAGGACAACGCAGACGCGAAGCTATTTTGCAGCTGCTCAAAGGTCAAGGCCGAATTACGATAGCCGAGATAGTTGAACGCTTCGGTTGTTCGGAAGCTACTGCTCGAAGAGATCTAGAGCAGATGGAGGAAGTTTATCCTGTCATCCGAACGATTGGCGGAGCGATGTATGATGGGATGGGCACGATGAGAGAGCTTCACTTCGCTGAGAAGGAAGGCTTGTCCATTCTGGAGAAAGAAAAAATCGCCGAGCTGGCTGCAGCCCTTATCGTTGAGGGTGATGTAATTGGCATGTCAGGTGGTTCAACGAACTTTTTGTTAGCTAAGCTGCTTAAGTCACGCAAAGGCATTACAGTCGTAACCAATGCTGTGAATATTGCAATGGAGCTGGCTGGAAGTCAGATTCAAGTTGTGGTGACAGGCGGTATTATGCGTCATAACAGCTTTGAGTTATGCGGGCCGCTTGGTGAAGGGATGATTTCTCAACTTCACATTGGGAAAATGTTTATCGGCATTGATGGTATTTCAGCGGTAGGCGGCATATCCAGCTATTCAGAGCAAGAGGCTCAAATAGCTAAAGCGCTCATTAAGCGATCACAAGAAACGTATGCTGTGTTCGACCATACGAAGACAAATAGGACTTCCTTGTTTTCAATTGCAGCGTTGTCAGAACTCCGTGCTGTCATTACGGACTCGCCTTTAACGGGAGAAGTTGCAGAGGAACTAGGGCGTCATGATGTATCTATTTACATAACTGATTAACGAGAAATACTCTATTAGAGACAAAAAGGTCAGTAATTCCAATAACAAATGGAATTGCTGGCCTTTACGTTTAAAATAAATGAATTTATAAATTTGTTATCCTATAAATGACTAATATTTCTCCGTGAAACGATAGCTAAGCCTCCAGAGGGAAGTCTTTAACTAAGCAATTATTTACTAAATACTGAGCGTCCTTGTACCCACGTTTGAGCTACGTTGAACTCGGAATCTGTTAATACTAGATCTGCATGTTTTCCTACAGCAATAGAACCTTTAAGTTCATAGATGCCAAGTTCTCGTGCTGGATTTGCACTAGCTAGTTGGCTAACTTCATTGACTGTTAGCTTCGTATTTGTGAGCATATAGCGGAATGCGTCAATCATTGATAAGCTGCTGCCTGCAAGGGCATTGCCATCTTGAAGACGAGCGGTCCCTTCCTTCACAACAACAGCAAGACCGCCGAGAGAGTATACGCCATCTGGCATGCCCGCTGCTTCAATTGCATCAGTAATCAGAATGATCTTTTCAAGCGGCTTGGCAGCAAGCATAATCGCTATAGCAGCAGGATGAACATGTTCTCCATCCGCTATAATTTCAGCATAGATGCGGTCATCGGTCAATACTGCACCTAGGGTACCTGGCTCACGATGGTGAAGGCCCCGCATCGCATTATAAGTATGAACAGCATGAGTAAGGCCAACATCCGCAGCAGACTTTATCTCTTCATAGAGAGCGTCTGTATGACCAGCAGCAGCGATAATACCTGCTTCAGCCATCCAAGCGATTGCTTCCTTAGCACCTGTTCTTTCAGGAGCGAGTGTAAGTAAACGAATTAGTCCGGGATATTGCTCAGTCCAAGTTTTAAGCCAATCCAACTGAGGATCCAAAATATAAACAGGATTTTGTGCTCCTGGCCACTTCTCACTAATGAATGGGCCTTCTAAATGCACACCCAATAATGATGCATACGGCATAGATTCATTTTGATACTCAGAAACAGCACTTAGAACAGCTTCGATTGCTTCTTTAGAAGCAGTCATAGTTGTTGCAAGCATTCCAGTCGTACCATTGGAAGCATGAAACTTAGTAATACGGTCATAACTACTGCGATTAGCGTGCATGAAGTCTCCGCCAAAGCCGCCATGAACATGCACATCGATGAAGCCGGGCAGAAGCCAGCCTCCTTTGCCGTCCACAGTAATCGCACTTTGTTGTTCGGAGCTGCCAACAGACCCATCCGCAATAACTTCTGCAATAACTCCGTCTTTTACATAGAGGGTTCCTTTTACAACCTCATTCTCAAGAACGACATTAACATTGCCAATGTTCCAAGATGAAGCGTTACTTTTCATTTAACTCAGCATCCTTCCAGCTTCTTGATCTAGCAATACGATAACTCTTGGATGTGTCTGCAATAGGGAAGCAGGCACTTGTGTCGTAATAGGTCCAGTTAGCGCTTCTTTAACAATTCGAGCCTTATCGGACCCACGGACAACAAGCAATATCGTATTAGCCTTCAATATAGAGCCAACACCCATCGTGAATGCTTCTGTAGGCACTTCATCCATTGATGCAAAGAAGCGTGCGTTAGCTTCGCGAGTCTCTTCTTTTAGCTTCACGACATGTGTTGCGCCAGAGAGATTTTCGTCAGGCTCATTAAATCCGATGTGACCGTTATGACCAAGACCGAGGAGTTGGATATCGGCTGGACGAGCAGTAATCATTGCTTCATAGCGCGCACATTCCGTTTGTGGGTCCTCTGCCATTCCATCAGGAAGATGAGTCTGAATTGCAGGAATGTCGATATGAGAGAATAGGTGTTTATTCATATAGTAGGCATAGCTTTGATCGTTGTCGGGTGTTAAACCTACGTATTCGTCAAGGTTATACGTTGTCACACCGCTGAAGCTTACTTTGTTGTTATTGTGGTTCTCTACTATTTTGGCATAAATGCCGATAGGTGTCGATCCAGTTGCAAGACCTAACACCGCATTAGGTTTTTTAATAATAAGTTCTGTAAAAAGTTCAGCAGCGTATTGATCAAGTTTTTCTGTTGTTTCAAATATTTTAATGTCCATGGTTGTTCCTCCTGATTAGTTATAATGAAGTAATATCCGAATAATAATGTGATGATGCTATGATCTAAGTGTAAATGAAAACTGCTGATTGCACAATAAAAATGATTGGTATTATCAAATAAATGATTGAAATGATCATAAATTGCTGCGGACAGCGAAATACAGAGAAATATGCTATGCTGTAGTGGATAAATTTCGTATGTATCATCTAGTTAAACGAAATCAATGACTAAACCAAATATGGAAATCTCTTTGGAAAATAAATCAGTTAGCCTATATATAAGTAACCCTCAAGATGGGGTATGAATCGGAGGTAATATCTTGAATCAGAATATTCAGGACGATGGAAATACAGCAAAACGAAAAGGAGAGCATATCCGTATCTGCTTACAAGAAGATGTAACCGGCACCGATATTACTACTGGTTTTGATCGATATAGATTTAAACATCAGGCATTGCCCGAACTTGCCTTTGATGATGTGAAGCTAGATACACTATGGTTCGGACAACCATTGGAAACGCCCCTATTAGTCAGTTCTATGACTGGAGGCACTGACGAGGCAGGTGCTATTAATCGCAGACTGGCAGTCGCTGCAGAGGAACGAGGTTGGGCAATTGGGTTAGGTTCCATGCGAGCAGCTATTGAAAAAGAAGATTTAGCCCCAACGTTTTATATTCGAAAAGAAGCGCCTACTATTCCTGTCATCGCTAATATTGGAGCGGTACAGCTTAACTATGGGTTTGGTGTGGAGTCCTGCCAGCGGGCAGTTGATATAGCTGAAGCTAGTGCGCTTGTCCTCCATTTAAACGCATTACAGGAAGTTTTCCAGCCAGAAGGAGATACCAACTTCCATGGTTTGCTTTTAAAGATTGAGGAAGTTTGTAGGAAAGTAACTGTACCAGTCGGAGTGAAGGAAGTAGGATGGGGTATAGATGGTGAGACTGCTCGTCGTTTAAGTGATTCTGGTGTATCATTCATTGATGCTGCAGGGGCAGGTGGGACTTCTTGGAGTCAAGTAGAGAAGTTTCGCGTAAAAGATCCAGTTCGTAGAAATGCAGCGGAAGCTTTTGAAGATTGGGGTATCCCGACAGCAGAAAGTGTAGTTGATATAAAAGCAAACGCACCAAATACATCTATTATAGCCAGCGGCGGTTTACGGACCGGTGTAGACGCAGCAAAGGCCATTGCTTTAGGTGCTCATTATGCAGCATACGGCCGTATTCTTTTGCCGCAAGCAGCGAATGAGGACAAGGAGTTATCTCTCCAAAGTTTATTGCTACAATTTGAAAGAATCGAATTTGAACTGCGTACAGCAATGTTTGGTATTGGTGCAAGTACGATTGAACAACTTAGAAATACTAATCGTCTACTGCTTAAATAAGCCATTAAGGTGTTATAATCTACAAATGATGGGCAAGCCATTCTATATAAGAAGGCTTGTCCATTATTTGATTAAACCGGTCCCCTGAATAGATAGATTTACTTTAACATTGAATTGCGCCTCTTCATACAAATGCCCCCACGTATCACCATTCCTCTCCTTTGGATGATTTGCACGATAACGTAGTCCGAATCCGAAGGGATCAACCTTAGCCCCTTGTATTTTTTTGAGCAACGCTATACTTTGTTTGACATATTCATCTGATAGCTGTTGTTCAATTGGTTTCCAGTCCATATCAAATAGTCCCGTTGGAGCTTCCTCGAATATAACATCCATTCCTACTTTCATTGTGATCAGAGGTTGCTCATTTTGATTTTTGATTTTAAAGCTTGAATGGAGATTATTGATCGCAACGATAAGTGGAGAACCTCCAACCATGCCATGCATGGAAGCTTTGGTGAAATGATCAGACAGTTGATTAAACAATTGAGTTTCTAGTGGTGTTAGAATGAGCTTTATTTTCTTTTTGTCGAACATAGCAACTTGATTAATGATATAGCTGTCGTTGTTATCACTTGTAATAATGGAAAGAATGGGATCGATACCTTTTTCGGATACACGCCGTGCAAATCCTGATAATGTTTCTGCATAACTATAGGAGGACTCCGTTCCATCAGCCCCAAAGGACAACAACAAAGAATTGCCGGGATATCTTTCTGATACGGGCTTCACATGAAAAATGGCTTCGGCAGTTGGTCGTCCAACCGCAAGATTAGCAACGTTCTGAATATCCCTCCGGCGGAGCATCCAATCTAGGAGTTTGCTAATATCTTTACGTGCGAACGATTCACCAATAATAAACATTTTACAATGTCCGAAATCAAGCTCTTTGTCCACGTATGATTTCAACATGCGAATACCTTCCGCAATACTTGGAGCATCTATAGTTTCATATTGAATTTTGGAGGCACCTGGTTCAATTTTGGGTGATGGAATAGCAAGCTGAAGCGTGATTCGATATGGTTTGCTCTCATCGCCAGACCAATCTATTCCTGTACCTACAACAAAAAAACGTTTATCAATATCTTTGAATCCACAGCCACCGACAAGCAGAAGGATGAGCAGAAATAGTACTAATCGTAATATATCCTTCATTTCGTTGATTGCCTCCTTCGGCTTAAATAGAAAACCATAAATACGGTGAAAACTTCAGCAATAAATCGAACGATCATCCAATTAGTAGTTATTATGAGATTGAGTTTTTCATTGCTCAAAAACCAATATATTAATGTAGCAGAGGTGAAAATGACAAGCAAGACATAATTAATGATTGGTGTCTGGGGAGTGTCCAGATCAGGCTTATATTTTGGCAATACACTTTTCACAAAATCCATAGCTACATGCAAACCAATCATCGTATAGACTAATGTTAAGTTCAAAAAAACGATTAAAAACAGGAACAATACTCTTTCGATAAATCCGTATTGCATCGTAATCGAATCGGCCGTAACCGTCCAAAGATAAATATAGTTGTCTACACCTTCCGTTCCATGAAAACCAATTGGAATAAAAAACGTAATGAGCAGAATAAAAAAACCAAGCAATGGATACATCCATCGATGTTTAATTCGGAAATTTGGCGGCATTAAACGATTAAACAACGATAGATTAATGTAACCGGTAAAAATGAAGGTTGCAGCTGAAATCGTTGTAATTGTGGGCATTTCGTTCACATAGCTCGCAATAATTCGAATAGCATCCATATTCAATTGAGGGTTTTGAACCATTTTGAACAGAATAAACAAAATAATTGGTGTGTTTATAATGATACTGATCTCTAGTATCAACATTACAGTTAGAGTGGAACGACTAGCACCATATGCCGCTGCCAAAGTTAAAAACAACAAAATAATCGTTGTTTTTGAGTCTGGATTAAAGAAACGATTAATTAATACAGCATAAGCGACGACAACGGAAGTTGTAGAAAACCACCACATGACGGCATAGAACAACATAATGGGAGAAACAATCCACTTCGGCATAAACATGCTCAATATTTCAGGTATGCCTTTACCTGGGAATCGTTTTAATGCACTAGTGAACATATAGATGAAAACAGCGCTAATGATCGGACTAATAAGAAGCGATGCAACAGCGCCAGAAGTACGCTGCTCGATTAATATTTGTGGAACAAAAAGCAGTAAATTCATAAGGCTGACCATCAGAAAATGATAGAAAAAGTAGCGGCTCACTTTATTCTCACCTGCCCAATATCACCTTCAGCAGGATTGACTTCCCCGTGCAGACGGAAATAAGGCTTACCGAAGCTGCGTAGATTGCATAGATATGCAATGTACAGAAAAACACCAATAGCTACGCCAGTAATACCAAAAAATATAGAGATAGCTATGAGCGGATATTTCAAAAACCTAACAGCAAAGGATAGTGAATTGATTGGGATGACAAAGTTCGAAATGGCAACAACGGAAGTGACAATAATCATGATCGAACTTACTAGACCTGCTTGCTGAGCAGCTTGTCCCAAAATAAGACCTCCAACTGTAGTTGCAGTTGAACCAATATAACGTGGAAGCCGAGTACTGGCTTCTATCAATGTTTCAATCATAAATAACATAATAAACACCTCTATAAACGAGGGATAAGGTACAGCAGAGCGGCTGGCAGCAATGGAAAAAGCAAGCTGAACTCTAAACAATTCTGGATTATATGACACAATGGATATGTAAAGTGCTGGCAGTGTGATCGTCAATATAAGCGAGGAATAGCGAATAAAGATTAAAAATCGGGTCATCCAATACGCCTCGTAGTTATCTTCAATGGCTTGCATAAAATCGAAGAAAACAGCGGGCATAATGAGTGCAAACATACTGCCTTTAATGAGGACGACAACCTTGCCTTTCCCTATCGCTCTTGCTAACCGATCTGGTCTTTCTGTTATGAGTACAGTAGGAAATAGATGGCGCTTTTTGCCAACCATCAGTTTCTCTAATTCACCTGCAGCTTGAACAATATCTACGCTTATTTTAGAAAGTTTTGAGCGGACATTATCAAGTACAAACGGATCGACATGCCTCTGATCAAAAAGTATATTGAGCGGAGTTTTGGAAGTATAGCCAACCGTATGTTCTTCTATTACTAATTCGGGAGATGGGTACATACTGCGAATGAGATTAATTGACTTATTTAGATCCTCACTAAGTGCAAGCTGCGGGCCTTGAATAGCATTTTCCACTTGGGTTTGAGGACTTTGGTTACAAATAACATCGCCAGTAAATAACGAATAAATAACACTTTCATTTTCAAGGAGTACATTTCCGCGCAAAATGAGATCTTGCCATCTAGCGGGATCTTCGACTTTGACAAATTGAGGGTTGGTACCAAGATGATTACGATAAGAAACTTCTTCTTTAATAAAAGGAACAGTAATAAAGTCACTGATCATCTTTTCGTCACAGAGAGGGGCAATATATGCAATTTCGATCGTCATCTCACTGTTTTGCAACGTATAGGTTTTTAGATCAATCGCATCAGCAAATAACAAGCGGATACGCTCATTCATATGTAGTGCCTCCTAATACAAAAAAATATGCCGAATTGTCCATGGTACAAGCTTCCTTAGTTTGCGCCAACTGCGAAGGAATATGCTAAGATAAGATATCTTAACTAGTTTCATTAGAAATGGAACAACGAAGAAAGAAGGCTAATCGTTATGAAACCGTGGTATGAACAGAGCTTTGGCAGCGACTATATGATCGTTTATAAACATAGAGATTGGAATAATGCGAGTCAGGAGGTTCGAAAGATGGCTCAGTGGCTAGAGCTGCCAGAAGGAGCTAGCATTCTTGATGTAGGATGCGGGATGGGCAGGCATGCACTAGCTTTAAATGGGGCTGGATTCGCTGTGACTGGTTTGGATTTGTCGGAAACGCTTCTAGATGAAGCAAAAAAGCATGACATCGAGGGAAGTGTGGAGTGGGTACAAGGAGATATGCGACAGTTTCCATTTTCGGATAGCACTTACGATGCTACCGTAAACTTGTTTACCTCGTTTGGCTATTTCTCCGTAGAGGAAGACAATGTAAAGGTTCTGCGCAATATTCGAAGAGTACTGAAAGAGGGTGGCTCCTTCTTAATTGACTTTCTTAATCCCAATTACGTAGCAAACAATCTTGTTCCAAGGTCCGAACGATTGGATGAGGAAAGTGGACTTACAATTGTAGAAGTTCGCACGATAGTTGATGGCTGGGTACAAAAAGAAATTACAGTATCCGAATCAAATGATACGGAGCGGACAAGACAATACTTGGAGCGGGTACGATTGTTACCACTGGAATGGTTCGAGCAACATCTTGTTAAGGAAGGTCTTGGACTTGCAGTAGTGTATGGCAATTATGATGGATCAGCATATGATCGAGAACATTCACCCCGAATGATAATGGTGGGGAAGGCACAATGATGAATGAAGTTACTACTCTAGCAAATGGATGGTTGCAAGTAAAGATTCCACTTCCGTTTTCGTTAAAGTGGATTAATAGTTACGTTATCCCTGAGCAGGAAGGTTATACAATTATTGATCCCGGTTTGCGCACGGTAGAAGCAATAGAACTGTGGGATAAAGTGTTGCAGCAATACAATATTCAATGGAATAGTATTGCACGGATTGTATTAACTCATCAACATCCGGATCATTATGGATTAGCTGGATATATGCAAATGAAAAGTGGATGTTCAGTTTACATATCAAAAAGATCACATCAGTATGCTCTGCGGCTATGGGGAGAAGAGAGTGACTATCCCGCTGCTTTACGAGAGCTTTATTTGGAACATGGCATGCCAGCGCATGTAATGGACTCCATTGCGGATAATCTTGCAAGCTTTATTGAAAAAGTATCGCCGCATCCGAAGGTGAGCTATATTGAAGCGGGCGAATCGATTATGCTGGGCGGAGTATCCTGGGTGCTTATTGATGCACCGGGTCATGCATTCGGCGGGCTATGCTTCTATCAGATCGAGTGGGGTTGGATGATATGCGGAGACCAGGTGTTGCCTCGTATTACACCTAACGTAAGCGTTGTTCCTGGTGAAGAGAGAGATCCACTGGCGGCATTCTTACAAAGCTTAGAAGAACTGAAGTCTTATGAAGTCAAACTAGCACTTCCCGGGCATAGAGATCCGTTTACAGATTTTCAAGGTCGAATTATTGAGCTGCAAGCACATCATGCAAGAAGACTTAAGGGAATGGTCGAGCAGTTGTCCGAGCAACCACGTAACGCATTTGATCTATGTGAATCTTTGTTCGGGGGCAGGTTGCGTGACAATCCCCATAATCTTCGGTTTGCAATGTCTGAGACGCTTGCGCATCTATTTCATTTGGAAGAACAAGGTTTAGTACACTCAAAGCGTATCGATGATCTTCTTATATTCTCGACAGAATGAATAAGTGTGTTCAAAAATGATCAAATAACCCGAATCCTCGGGTTATTTTTTTTGTAATTGTACAATGAGGAACAAATTGGTGAAATATCCCGCAATAGTGATGATTTAATGAAGAAAATCAAACATATATTGCGTCACATTAAAATATATGATACATATTAATAGATATAATACGTATTAAATAAACCATATAATCCTATCATTCGAATTGGATTTACGAGGGAGTGCTGAAAATGGAAAGAGAATTGGCATTGGAAATCGTTCGTGTAACGGAATTGGCAGCACTTGCTTCCGCTCCATGGATGGGTAGAGGTGATAAGAATAGCGCTGATGGTGCGGCTACATCCGCTATGAGAGCTATGTTTGATTCCGTATCGATCAGGGGAACAGTTGTAATTGGTGAAGGTGAAATGGACGAGGCTCCAATGTTATACATTGGTGAAGAGGTTGGTAGCTTGAATGGGCCTGAAGTGGATGTAGCGGTAGATCCGCTGGAAGGAACGGACATTGTTGCTAAAGGATTAAATAATGCACTGTCTGTTATTGCGGTTGCAGGAAAAGGGCAGTTACTTCATGCACCGGATATGTATATGGAGAAGCTGGCTTACGGACCAGCTCTTGTTGGCAAGCTCAGTATATCGGACCCAATGGAGATTACATTACAAAAAGCTGCTGATGCGCTAAATAAAAAGGTGTCTGATCTAACTGTCATGATATTGGACCGCACTCGTCATGATGCAATAATAAAGGTGCTTAGAAAAGTAGGTGTGAGAATCAAATTTTTATCAGATGGAGACGTGGCAGGAGCAATGGCCCCTGCTTTCCCAGAAGCTGGTATTGATCTATATGTTGGATCGGGTGGGGCCCCTGAAGGTGTCCTTGCTGCTGCGGCGCTTAAATGTCTTGGCGGTGAGTTGCAAGCTCGTCTTATGCCAGCAGATGCTGCTGAATATGAACGTTGTATTCAAATGGGAATTGAAGAACCGTATCGTGTTTTGACGATGGACGACATGGTTGGTACGGAGGATGTTATATTTGCTGCTACCGGAGTTACGCCTGGAGAATTTCTCGGTGGTGTGCGTTATTTCCCTGATGAACGTGCCGAAACACATTCTATTGTAATGAGAGCGAAGACAAAAACAGTCCGCTTCGTTCGTACTTTGCATTATTTGCCGAACAAAACGCTGCTGCAACAAACGTAATAATTATATAGGAAGTATAAACAAATAAGAGCTCCAATGATGCCCGTTTTAGATGGACGTCGTTGGAGCTCTTTCGTATTTCAAAGAAGTTTAATGTTGCATTGCTTAATCGAGAGGCGGTGTTGTAACGTTCTCGCGTTCTGCTTGCTTGCGATGGGCAATCCGACTGGCTGCAGAAGCGGCAATTGCTCCTACAATATCATCAAGGAACGTATGTATTTCCCCATCAGATTTACTATTCAGGCGAACGAGGATACCCGGTTTAAGCTTATCAATATAACCGAAGTTGGTAAAACCAATACTGCCATACACATTCACGATGGAAAGAGCCAATATTTCATCACAGCCGTACAAGCTTTCGTCATGTTTAATCATGTCTTGTAGAGGTGCTATTAGCTTACCTTCCTCCGCCAAGATGTCTAGCTGGATGCCGGTAAGTACTGCATTCTGAACTTCACGTTTTGACAATACCGCATCGACATGGACGATACAATCCTCTGGAGTTAATCCGGGGAAATAATCCTTCTGCAAGAAGTGAACAAGCTCAGCAATAGCAAGCTTCGTCACACCTCGTTTGGCCAGCCATTCGTCTGTTGCTGCTGCTACTTTACCGCTGTTAAGGCTGTAGATTTCGGAATTACTCATCGTTGTATTTCCCCCTAATGATTTTATGGACAAAACTGGTCTAAAAAAGGGAAGGGCTCGTATACATAATACTACAAATGAGGAGTTGTACAAAGCCGAAAGGCTAATATCAATTGGGGAGGAAATGTAAAAATGATTCAAAAACGATGGATTCGTCATACTGCCTTAGCTGCTATTCTGGTGCTGCCTGTTCTTACCGCGGGATGCGGATTGTTTTCTCAGCAAACGAGCAAATCGATTGATCCACCAAAAGTTGAGGTAACAGAAGAAGTGGAGGGAGAACCTACAGGACAGGTTGATCCTACTGGTAAAACTGGGTCGAACATGACGATTTATTTGCAGGATATCAATGGATATGTTGCACCAGTAGCCGTACCTTTGACACTCGGTGAAAATGAAACTGCCGCTCAGAAGGCACTCGAAATGATGGTAGATAACGGAGCATACGCGTCCTTGTTGCCTGCCGATTTCCGAGCGCTTATACCTCAAGGGACACAAGTGTTGTCCTATCAATACGACAAGGAACAGAAGGTCGCCAAAGTAAACTTCTCAAATTCATTTGTCGATTATAACCTCCAAGACGAAAGAGCGATTGTAGAGGCGATTACATGGACTTTGACAGCGATGCCGGGAATCGAAGGTGTTGAGCTTTCTGTGGAAGGCGAATTGCTACAAGAAATGCCTGTTGCCGCATACCCAATTGAAGGTAAACTTACACGTGCCATCGGTATTAACCTAGAAACAGCGGAAGGTGTTAATGTCTCGAACTCATCACCGGTAACGCTTTATTTCTCTGCACAGACGCTTAACCAAGAACAATACTATGTTCCAGTAACTCGCCTTGTTGCACGTTCAGATTCCACTGCACATGCTGCAATGGAGCAACTGCTTGCAGGCCCGCTTAATAAAAAGGAGCTAACAAGCGTCATTATGCCAGATGTGAAAGTGAAAGAAATTGTAGAGAAGAACGGAGTCGTAACGATCGATCTGCAAGATGATGCTTATGAAACGGGGCAGCAGATTCCTTCGGAAATGCTGGATGCACTTGTTCTTTCATTAACGGAAAACACGGATTCTGACACTGTGCAAATACGTGTGAATGGTGAAACGAACTTAGTAGATGAAAAAAATAAATCTTACAGCGAGCCTGTTGGCAGACCTCATCATGTCAATGCATTAAAATCTTAGTCATCAATAAATAGATAGAAATGTACTGACGAACCGGGCAATTGTCTGGTTCGTCTTTACGTGGGTGCATTTCATCAGCCACTTTGTTAAAATGAATAGGATTGAAATTGGATTTTACTTTCAGGAGGCACACTTTAATGAGAAATGACAGTCGGCAACCGAATCAACTTCGGCCGCTCACAATAACAACGAACGTAAATAAACATGCAGAAGGATCTGTACTAATCGAGGTTGGCGATACGAAGGTAATTTGCACCGCGAGCATTGAAGAGCGCGTCCCTCCGTTTATGAAGGGACAAGGCAAAGGGTGGATTACTGCGGAATACGCGATGCTGCCTCGCGCAACACATTCCCGTAATCAACGTGAAGCTTCCAAAGGGAAATTGACTGGACGCACAATGGAGATTCAGCGTCTCATTGGCAGAGCCTTGCGTTCAGTTGTTAATTTGCAAGCATTGGGTGAGCGTACAATTACACTTGATTGCGACGTCATTCAAGCAGATGGCGGCACTCGTACTACCTCCATTACAGGGGCATTTATCGCTTTGGCGATTGCTGTTCATAAAATTTCGGAAAAAACGAATTTTGCAAAATATCCAATTACAGATTTTCTGGGCTCTGTCAGCGTAGGCGTTATTGGAGAGCGTGCACTTCTAGATCTAAACTACGAGGAAGATTCTAAAGCTAAGGTCGATATGAATGTAGTTATGACTGGCAACGGCAAATTTGTTGAAGTTCAAGGAACAGGTGAAGATGCACCATTTTCACGTGAGGAACTTAATCAATTGCTTGCGCTAGCGGAAGCGGGCATAGAAGAGCTGATTGAGAAGCAACGTGAGGTTCTTGGTCCGATTGCGGATCGTATTGGCAACTAATTGGGGGCATGGATGAAATGACGAGCTTAGGGCTTAGCGGGGATATAATCGTTGTCGCTACGAAAAACAGCGGTAAGGTTAAGGAATTTGCACATGCGCTAGAGAAGTTGGGTAAACGAATGACGAGTCTGTATGATTATCCGGAAATACCGGATATTGTAGAAGATGGAGATACATTCGCAGCCAATGCAAGGATCAAAGCAAAAACGACTGGAGATTTGCTTGGTGTTCCTGTATTAGCAGATGATTCAGGTCTTCGGGTAGAAGCGCTCGGTGGAGATCCGGGTGTCTATTCGGCTCGTTATGCAGGGGAAGAGGCTTCAGACAGTAACAACAATGCAAAGTTATTGAAAGAATTGGAATTGTTAGGCTCGATTTACTCTGATGAAGAATTATCAGATGGCTCGAAGCTGCTTAGCAAAGCGCAATTTGTATGTGCGCTAGCGCTCTATGATCCGGCGACAGGTGCATTCGTAGAGGCAGAGGGCACTGTCGACGGCATTATAACGGACAAGCCGCATGGCGACGGAGGTTTTGGTTATGATCCGTTATTTTGGTTGCCTCAGCTTGGCAGAGGTATGGCAGAGCTCACCAAGGATGAAAAGGGCGCGATTAGCCACCGAGGTGAAGCGCTGAAAGTGTTGCTTGCAAATTTAGAAGCTGCTAATTAGTGTGAAATAGATAGGGGCGTCTCTTTTCGAGGAGACGCCCCTTTATTGTGTGTTGCTAACTGAAATTTATAAAATGACTATTGCTATGACGTTACTTAATCGAAACGTTGTACTTTGTAAGCCACAAATTCACTTGATACAAATAAGCGAATAGTTGGGGTCCAGACATTAATTGACCGAACCATGGAATATTGGATTTAGCAGAATCCGATTCAACAAGCTCTCGTACTTTTTTGACATTAATAAGTGGCAGCAGCGGCGAGCTTGGATCGTTAAGCACATCTAATAGAAGTCCTTGAACAGCTGCTAGATAAGCTGGATTATGTGTTTTCGGATAAGGACTCTTCTTTCTCGTTAACACATCTTGTGGCAGTATGCCGGTTAGTGCTTTTCTTAAAATACCCTTCTCACGATCACCAGCCGATTTAATTTCCCAAGGGATATTCCAGACGTACTCAACTAGACGATGATCGCAAAATGGGACACGAACTTCCAGTCCCGCAGCCATGCTCATCCGATCCTTACGATCAAGCAGCGTAGGCATAAAGCGGGTAATGTTCAAATAAGACATTCTACGCATCCGCTTACGTACTTCATTTTCCCCATCAAGCAGCGGAACTTCTGCGACGGCATCGGCATATCTGTCTCCGATATATTCCTCTGGTCTAATCCACTTTGCAATATCGGGTGCCAATAGTTCTCCACGCATCGATGTTGCAAGTGACCAAGGGAAAGTATTTGCATTTAACGCTTCTTCTCTGTGAAACCAAGGGTAACCTCCAAATATTTCATCAGCAGCTTCACCAGAAATGGCGACGGTCGCACCTTTCTTAATCTCATGACAAAATAGAAGTAGAGATGCGTCGACATCAGCCATGCCGGGAAGATCACGGGCGAAGGTAGCATCTTTAAGTGCAGCTACTAGTTCCGGTGTATCAAACTGAATTGGATGATGAATGGTACCGAGATGTGACGTCATTCTCTCAATCCAAGGTGCATCACTATTCGGCTGAAAAGCATGAGCTTGAAAATGTTTGTCATTATCTCGATAATCAACAGAATAAGTATGCACATTGCTTTGACCATTCTTTTTGTAATAGTCGACGGCTAATGCAGTCAATGCGCTGGAATCAAGTCCTCCTGAAAGCAGAGTGCACACAGGAACATCGGATACCAACTGTCTTTCAACAGTATCTTTTAGCAAAGTTCGAACTTGTTCTGCTGTTTGCTCAACATCATGTTCGTGCGGGCTGCTCTGAAGTTTCCAGTACGTAATGGTTTTCACCCCGACATGATTGACGACGATACATTGCCCTGGCCTCACTTCACTTATCGCTTTGTAGACGCCATGCCCTGGTGTGCGCGCGGGTCCAATAATAAACACTTCGGCAAGTCCCTCTGCGCCAACTTCAGCCTTTACTGCATCATGTTCTAGAATACATTTAGGTTCCGATCCGAAAATAAACAACTCATTTTGTTTGCTATAGAACAATGGCTTTACTCCAAGACGATCACGAGCGAGGAACAGTTCTTGAGCGGCAACATCCCAAATAGCGAATGCAAATATGCCGTTAAATCGTTCTACACAAGCTCTGCCCCATTCCATAAAGGATACTAGCAGAACTTCTGTATCACAGTTTGTCGTGAACGATCTGCCTCTGCTGACAAGCTCTCTTTTTAGCTCAGGTGCATTGTAGAGCTCGCCGTTATAAACTACGACATATTTGTCGTCGCCCGTATACCTAATCATAGGCTGGGCGCCGTTCTCCGGATCAATGACGGATAGACGACGATGGCCAAGCGCACAGTGTGCTGATATCCAAGTTCCAGCGGCATCGGGTCCGCGAGGGGCTAGTGTATCTGTCATCCTCTCCAAATTATCACTGTCTTTGGTCAGATCTCTATTCCAATCAATCCAGCCGGTTATTCCGCACATCCATCTCATTCCTCTCTTTGCTGGACTCCAGTAGCGATAGTAACAGCTATATGCTGAAAAAAGGGATAAAATGTCTGTCCGAAGGGGGATGCTAATGAGGTTGAATCATCCGTAAGCAAATTGAAGCAAGAAAGGGGTGGAATGAGTTATGCAAGGACAACAACATGATTCAAGCCTAGGCGGAGAGAAAAAGTCTTATTTTGTTTCGGTACAAGCGGGACAAATTCTTGAAGATCCTGAAGCAGCTTCCTATGAACTTGAAATTGAAGCGAATGAAGAGGAGCTTAGCAAACTGCATGAATTGTTTAAGGAGATGAATTCCGAGGACAATGCGTCGGTGCTTTATTTTAATACTAGACTATTCTCAACAAATAATGATGTGGAACTAAACGGTGCATCGGATGAAATTATTAGTCGAATCTATCGGCAGCTATATGAATGTGGTACATCGGATACAAAGAAGCATATAGAATCGATGGGCATCTTGTAGTACCAATGAATAAGTTGTCGAAAGGGCGATGCAGATGTCATTATAAATGACGATGAATCGCTCTTTTTGCGCTTACATGGTATAATGTCAAACAAAAAAGTGGAGGCGTACATATTGCAAAAGTTAATATTTTTTGTTGGAGTAGCTGGTACAGGGAAAACGACAGTAGCTAAGAGGCTCAGTGCCCTAATTCCTGCAGCTTTTCTTGATCGAGATACAATTGGAGGACGGTTCGTAGAGGCGATTTTGGAGATGAAGGGTCTAGATAAAAATGATCGTGATTCCGACTTTTACAAAGCAAATTTACGTGATTTGGAATATGATACGGCGAAGGATGTTTGTATCGAAAATTTGGCGGCAGGCCAAAACGTATTTATGATTTCTCCTTTTACTGCTGAGCTTAAAAACAAACTGTGGATTGAAGATGTAATTACAGCAGCTGGTCTTAACAAGGAACTCGTAGATGTAAAGGTTATCGTTGTAACGTTGCAAGATATGAATCTGCAAAAGGATCGTATCGTTGGTAGGCAAACGGAGCGAGATCAGTGGAAACTTACAAATTGGGGAGACTTTCAGAAACGCGTAGATTTTGTTCCAGAAATTAATTGGGACATTCCTGCATCCTCAATATTAATTTTCGACAATAGCGGTGAGCTGACGCCAGAAAAAACGGATATTCTAAAACGCTTTGCCGCTGGAGTATAAGATAATCTGCATGTACTTACTATGAAAAAGGGGATACCGTTAACGGATTTCAAATATCCGCAAGGTATCCCTTCGTTTGTAATTATGACGCATTTTGTATAAATGTTGTGAATTAGAAATATTAACTTGATATAAGAACGTTTGTTTGGTGTATAATTAATGCGACGAACAATCGACATAGTGATGCGGAGTTATTGAAGTGGTAGTCCGGTATTGCTCATCTTGGATATGTATTTTAACGTACGAAAATTGGAGGAGATTAATATGGCACGAGGACCAAAGAGACCAACTAGAGATGAATTTGAATTAGAGGAATTAGGTGAACGATTAGTCGAGGCTTACCAAGGAGAGACCGAGTTACAGCTAACTGTTTGGAATTGGGATGAGCCGGTTAATGGAAAGATCGTAAGAATGGATTCACGTACGAAGCTCGTTCATGTTGAATATAATGGAGATATTACGAAGGTTCCATTTATGGATATAATGAAGGTAGCGAGTTCATCCTAGTACAAATTGATACTTTTCTACAAGTATCGACATAATAAAAAAACCCCCGAAACCATTGTTGTAACAAGGTTTCGGGGGTTTCTATCTTTTAAAACAATGCTTTAGAAAAGTTAATGGCGTCCCAGGAGGGATTCGAACCCCCGACAACTCGCTTAGAAGGCGAGTGCTCTATCCGACTGAGCTACTGGGACGCGTAAGTAGTACTATAACATGTGGTTAATAAATAGTGCAAGTCTTTTTTAAAATATTTATAAAAAAAGTCTACATTTTTTTCTTGGCTAGCATCATGGTATAATTTATCGCAAGATTACAAGGTGATTCATATGGAGATACCTTAAGGCGGTGTTATCATTACAAATCCTCAGGATCCACAGACAGAGGGCAAGGAAAACGTATATTTGTTTCCCAGCATGCTTGATCAATATCAGATTCAATTAACCCGTATGCTGGAAGCGGAGCAATATAAAGAAGCAAAGGAATTGCTTCGCTTTCTTCTTCAATGTCAAGGACAAGAGAAGAAGAATTATGAAGAATGGGAAAGTTTGCTGAACTGGCTAGTAATGGCTTTTCCAGATTGGGATGAAAGCAGCCAAGAGGGGATCGTACAAAGCGAACCGGAAGATGAAGCTGCCTTGAGAGAGCAATTGCTCAATCCGCAAATTCAGGATGAAGCATACATCAATCAAGTTCTATACATTATGCAGAATCATCCGATGATTGACCAGCAGATGCTCGCATTAGAGAGGGTAGTTTACATTGAAGCTGCTAATGTAAACTCAATTATTATGGATTGGCTCAAGAGGGATGATATTCATCCTATGGTGCAATTCAAAGCATTACAATGTTTGCGCAAACGGGGACTGACGGGACTTATTTCTATTGTTCGTTTGGAGGAAAAGGTGGAGCTCGAGATTGAGTCTACCCCTTTGTCGATGGAAGAATTTCCTGAACCAATCGGTAGGATTCTAGAGCGAACTGAAGCAGTAGCGGAGATAGATGACCCGACGCTACCTCATTTTGCCAGTGAGCTATGGAAAGAAAGTTTGCAATATTTGTACGGCACTTCAGCTTATCAATGGATGCTTAGAGACAATGACGAGACGGTGGATTGCTTTGCTGCAGCCCTTCATCTCACACTGAATCTAACCGTCTATGGTTCAGCCAATGATGATGATATTCGTGATACATACGGGATTACTGATACGATGCGTTTCCGTTATGAGCAAGCTTGCAGATCACTTCGAAGTGTTGCAATGTTGCTACAAAGAGGCGAAGATGAACATCAGCCTTGAAAAGATCGGCTATCTTGATTATAATAGAATGGTTTATGTAACGTGAAAACATGTGATGCATGCGCATTTTTGGAGGGGAAGGCATAAAATGAAAGCAACTTGGGAAAAAATAGACAAGAACGTAGTATCGATTGACGTTGAGGTTAGTGCAGAGAAAGTAGCAGTAGCATTGGATCAAGCCTTTAAGAAAGTTGTAGCAAAGGCTAACGTACCAGGATTCCGTAAAGGTAAAGTACCTCGCGGTATTTTTGAATCCCGTTTCGGAGTAGAAAGTCTTTATCAAGATGCAATTGATATTCTGTTGCCTGAGGTTTACACAGCAGCAATTAAAGAACATGGTCTTGAGCCAGTTGATCGTCCAGAAATCGACGTAACTCAATTTGCTAAAGGTCAAGAATTCAAATTCAATGCTAAAGTAATCGTTAAGCCAGAAGTAACACTTGGCGAATACAAAGGCTTGGAAGTTGAAGCTGTTAAAGCTGAAGTAACTGAAGAAGAAATCTCAGCTGAGCTTGAGCGTCTGCAAGGACGTCACGCTGAACTTTCCGTAGTGGAAGATGGCGCTGCTCAAAACGGAGATATCTCAGTAATCGACTTCGACGGATATGTAGACGGAGTGCAATTCGACGGCGGCTTTAGCGAGCGCTACTCCTTGGAGCTTGGTTCAGGTTCCTTTATCCCTGGTTTCGAAGAGCAAGTAGTTGGCATGGAGCTTGGTGATTTCAAGGATGTTGAAGTAACATTCCCTGAAACTTACCATGCAGAGCATCTTGCTGGTAAACCAGTAGTGTTCAAAGTAAAACTTCATGAACTAAAACGCAAAGTTCTTCCTACTTTGGATGATGAGTTCGCTAAAGATGTTAGCGAGTTCGATACTCTAGAAGAGTACAAGCAAGATTTGACAAGCAAATTGCAAGAGCGCAAAGAGAAGGAAGCTGAGCAAGCACTTGAAGTTGCAGTCGTAGACAAAGCAACAGCAGCTGCTGAAGTTGAAATTCCTGATTCGATGATCGAAACTGAGACTGATTACATGGTTAAAGATTTCGAAAGCCGTCTTAAAATGCAAGGTATGAACTTGGATCTTTATTTCCAATTCTCTGGTCAAGACGAAGCAGCTCTTCGTGGTCAAATGCGTGCTGACGCAGTAAAACGCGTTAACAACAACTTGGTACTTGAAGCAATCGCTAAAGCAGAAGGCTTTGAAGCTACTGAAGAGGATCTTGCTGCTGAGCTTGAGACTTTGTCAAAGTCTTACAACCGTCCAGTAGAAGAGCTTCGCGATATTTTCGAGAAAAACGGAAATATTAGCAACCTTCAAGAAGATATTCTTGTACGTAAAACAGTTAAGTTCTTGCTTGAAAACAGCAAAACGGTTTAATAACACCCGGTTAATACTGGAATAGAAGAATAAGATTTACTCCAAGATAAGGCGCGTGTTCTATACGTGCCTTATTTTGACCCTACATAATTGATTTTCTGTATTTGCAATCACGCATAATGCGTACATATCGCAAGACCATTACCGTATACTGTAGTAACTGGAAAAATGACATCAATAAGCGTACGTGTTACAATGGGTAAGCATTACAAATGCCAAAAAAGAAAAGAGGTTGGTCGCATGAATCTGGTACCGATCGTTGTTGAACAGACGAATCGTGGAGAACGTTCCTACGATATCTACTCCCGGTTGCTGAAGGATCGCATTATTTTTCTAGGAAGTGCAATTGATGATGACGTCGCAAACTCCATTATCGCTCAGCTTCTATTTCTGGCGGCCGACGATCCTGAGAAGGACATTCATCTCTACATTAACTCCCCTGGTGGTTCTGTAACTGCTGGTATGGGGATATTCGATACGATGCAATATATTAAACCGGAAGTATCTACGATCTGTATGGGTATGGCGGCTAGCATGGGTTCTCTATTGCTCACAGCAGGTGCAAAGGGCAAACGTTTTGCACTTCCTAATGCTGAAGTTATGATTCATCAGCCTCTCGGTGGCGTACGCGGTCAGGCAACTGACATTAAGATTCATGCCGACTGGATACTTAAGACGAAGCAAAAGCTTAATCAAATCTATGTAGATCGTACAGGTCAACCATACGAAAAAATTGACCGTGATACAGATCGCGACTATTTCATGAGCGCAGAAGAAGCTCTTGCATATGGTTTGATTGATAAAGTGATTACATCGCCTGGTATCGTAACGATTTAATAGAAGGGGTGAGTACATGTTTAAATTCAATGATGAAAAAGGCCAATTGAAATGCTCATTCTGCGGCAAATCGCAGGATCAGGTTCGTAAATTGGTAGCCGGCCCAGGCGTCTATATATGCGATGAATGTATCGAACTATGCACGGAAATCGTTGAAGAGGAGCTCGGTAATGAAGAAGAGCTTGATCTAAAAGATATTCCGAAGCCAATAGAAATTCGCTCCATTCTTGATTCGTATGTAATCGGACAAGATTTTGCGAAAAAGTCCTTGTCAGTAGCGGTTTACAACCACTATAAACGGATTAATTCAGGCAGCAAAATTGAAGATGTTGAGCTTCAAAAGAGTAACATCTTGTTACTAGGTCCGACTGGTTCTGGTAAAACACTTCTTGCTCAAACAATGGCTAAAATTTTGAATGTGCCGTTTGCAATTGCAGATGCTACTTCTCTTACTGAAGCAGGTTATGTTGGTGAAGATGTAGAAAACATTTTGCTTAAACTCATTCAAGCAGCTGATTATGATGTGGAGAAAGCGGAACGCGGTATTATTTATATCGATGAGATTGATAAAGTAGCGCGCAAATCCGAAAATCCGTCCATCACAAGAGATGTTTCTGGAGAAGGCGTTCAGCAAGCACTACTTAAAATCTTGGAAGGTACGGTAGCTTCTGTTCCGCCTCAGGGTGGTCGTAAGCATCCACACCAAGAGTTTATACAAATCGATACAACGAATATTTTGTTCATTTGCGGTGGTGCCTTTGATGGCCTTGAGCAATTGATTAAACGTCGTATCGGTAAAAAGGTTATCGGTTTTAATTCCTCTGGCGAAGCACAGAAGGATTTGAAAGCGGGCGAATACTTAACGATGGTATTGCCTGAAGATCTGCTCAAATTCGGTCTAATTCCTGAATTTGTAGGTCGTCTGCCGGTAATTTCTACGTTGGAGCCGCTTGATGAGCCAGCATTAGTTCGTATTCTTTCCGAGCCGAAGAATGCGCTTGTGAAGCAATATCAGAAGTTGCTGGAGATGGATAACGTAAAATTGGAGTTCGAGCCTGCTGCACTTGATGCCATTGCAAAAGAAGCAATCAAGCGTAACACTGGCGCACGTGGACTTCGTGCCATCATCGAAGGCATTATGCTTGATGTGATGTATGAAGTTCCATCTCGCGACGATGTGAGTACTTGTCTCATCACGGAGAAATCCGTCCAAGACAAAATCATGCCGGAGCTTTCAACGAAAAAAGGTAAGAAAAAGGAAGAAAGCGCCTAAGTGATTTTTATTTTTCTCAAGGTTTCCACCCTATGTCAAGCGGATTTCCGTTTTTCATGGGGTGGACTTTGGCGTTTATATATAAGAAAATCTATTCAATTGGCCTAATATCGTTCTTATAGTTCACTGCGAAACGAATGTTTCCGCTCATTCGGTACAAATCGTTTACGCTTGATAGGAGAGATTGCTAAATGTATTTACGCCATGATACGGTAGCGGTGAAAGTCGGCGATTTGACGATTGGCGGCAGTAATGAAGTGATTATTCAAAGTATGTGTACAACGAAAACGGCAGATGTAGAAGCTACTGTAGCGGAGATTTTGCGCCTAGAGGAAGCTGGTTGCCAAGTTGTACGGGTAACTGTTAATAACAAAGAAGCTGCTGAAGCTATCAAAGAAATTAAAAAACGGATTCATATTCCGCTAGTTGCGGATATTCATTTTGACTATAGACTTGCTCTCTTGGCTATCGAAAATGGTATTGATAAGGTTCGGATTAATCCTGGTAATATCGGACGCCGTGAGAGAGTTGAAGCAGTTGTAAAAGCGTGTAAGGAACGTGGTATTCCGATTCGAATCGGTGTAAATGCGGGTTCACTTGAAAATCATTTGCTCGAAAAATACGGATACCCAACGCCTGAAGCAATGGTAGAAAGTGCTTTGTTCCACATCGGTATTTTAGAAGAGCTTGATTTCCACGACATTATCGTTTCCCTTAAAGCTTCGGATGTACCGATGGCAATTGCTGCATACAGCATGGCTGCGGAGAAAATTAAATATCCGCTCCATTTGGGTATTACAGAGGCAGGAACTCTTCATACAGGAACGATAAAAAGTTCAGCGGGTATCGGAGCTTTGCTTGCACTCGGTATTGGAAATACAGTAAGGATTAGCCTTAGCGCAGATCCTGTAGAAGAAGTCAAAGTAGCTCGTGAGCTGCTTAAGACGTTTGGTCTCATTACAAACGCAGCAACACTTGTTTCTTGTCCAACTTGTGGTCGCTTAGACATTGATTTGTTCACCATTGCTAATGAAGTTGAAGAATATATTTCAAAAATCAAAGTACCAATTAAAGTTTCTGTTCTCGGTTGTGCTGTTAACGGCCCTGGTGAGGCTAGAGAAGCTGATATTGGCATCGCAGGAGCACGCGGCGAAGGAATGTTATTCCGTTATGGAGAGTTGATTCGTAAAGTGCCTGAAGCTGAACTACTGAGCGAGCTTAAGAAAGAAATTGATGAGATTGTAAGAGTTTTTGAGGAAACAGGCGAAATTCCTGGACGCAAAAACCACGCTCATGCGTAACTTTTATGATATAAGCTTGACTCGATAGAAACGTTTAGGATGAAATATATTCAAAACGATAAGTGTTGATGCAGGAGGGTGATTCCTGTACAACACTTTTTTTGTTTGATAGAAGGCGATTATTCCTACTCCCATAAGGTAATACTGTCTTAATACGGATATATATGACGGTAACCCCTGTAAGATTTGAAAGGAGCGGTAGGAATGAGTTTAAGTCTTGTGTTAATGTTGATTCAAGTGTTTTTTGCGGTTGTTATCGGCCTGTATTTTTGGAATTTGCTTCGTAATCAGAAGACAAACCGTTCTGCCGTTGATCGGGAGTCAAAAAAAGAGATGGATAAGCTGAGGAAATTGAGATCCGTTTCCTTAACGAAACCACTTGCTGAGAAGACTAGACCACAAACAATGGGAGACATCATTGGTCAAAGAGACGGGCTCAGAGCTCTGAAAGCGGCTCTTTGCAGTGCGAATCCTCAACATGTTATCATTTACGGTCCACCTGGTGTAGGGAAAACGGCTGCCGCTCGTGTCGTGCTAGAGGAGGCCAAAAAAAATCCGACATCACCTTTTCTTCCAGAAGCGAAGTTTACAGAAATTGATGCAACAACTGCCCGCTTCGATGAGAGAGGCATTGCGGACCCTTTGATTGGATCTGTGCATGATCCTATTTATCAAGGTGCGGGAGCGATGGGGGTAGCGGGTATTCCTCAACCTAAGCCTGGTGCAGTAACGAAGGCGCATGGTGGAATATTGTTTATTGATGAAATAGGCGAATTGCATCCTGTACAGATGAATAAGCTACTAAAGGTGCTGGAGGATCGCAAAGTCTTTTTGGAGAGCGCCTATTACAATTCGGAAGATGCCAATATACCGATGTACATCCATGATATTTTTCAAAATGGACTGCCTGCTGATTTCCGACTAGTAGGAGCAACTACACGTTCACCACAAGATATTCCGCCAGCTATTCGCTCACGTTGTATGGAAGTATATTTCCGCCCTCTTTTGGGGGATGAAATTGCATCAGTAGCCGAAAATGCTGTCAAAAAAATTGGATTCGCTCCATGCCCAGAAGCTATTGATGTCGTCAAAAAGTACGCAACTAACGGGCGAGAGGCAGTAAACGTAATCCAATTAGCAGCGGGTGTGGCACTATCTGAGAAGCGTGACCGAATATCGGCTGCAGATATTGAATGGGTCGTTAACAGCAGTCAAATTCCGCCGCGTCCAGATCGTAAAATTCCTTCTGCACCACAGGTTGGGTTTGTGAATGGGCTTGCGGTATATGGCCCGAATTTGGGAACTCTGCTTGAGATCGAAGTTAGTGCAATACCTGCAACAAAGGGGAAAGGTCTTTTTACGATTACGGGTGTTGTTGATGAGGAAGAACTTGGCGGAGGTTCGCGTACGCTGCGCAGAAAGAGTATGGCAAAAGGATCAGTGGAAAATGTACTGACTGTTCTTCGCCGAATCGGTCTAAATCCACAGCATTATGATCTCCATATAAATTTCCCAGGCGGTACGCCAATCGATGGCCCTTCTGCGGGAATTGCTATGGCTACTGCAATCGCTTCTGCCATCATTGGTGTGCCGATAGACAATAAACTAGCTATGACTGGAGAGGTTGGCATACACGGCAATGTGAAGCCTGTAGGTGGTGTGCTTGCCAAAGTTGAAGCTGCGTTCCAAGCTGGTGCTACTCAGGTCATTATCCCAAGAGAAAATTGGCAAGTTATATTTGCTGATTTAGAAGGATTAAAGGTAATTCCTGCTGATCGAGTGGAAGAGGTATTTGACTATGTATTTCCGCAGTCCATATTGGTTGCGAAATCTATTGAAACGCCAATGGTTTCTGATCCATTTATTGGGTCTAACATTCCCTATTTGCAGGCTGATTCCGCTGAATGATAAAATAAGGTAGATGTTAATGAATGGAGGTGCTGGCATGGGACCTAGTAAATCGAAAGGTCGTCGGCTGCCCTTGCTTCCGCTGAGAGGGCTACTCGTTTATCCCAGCATGGTTCTCCACCTAGATGTGGGAAGGGACAAATCGGTTCGCGCACTAGATCGCGCGATGGTCGAAGATCATATGATATTGCTTTGCTCGCAGTCTGAGGTGAATATTGAAGACCCGACTGAGGAAGATATTTATAAGGTCGGTACAATTGCAAAAGTTCGTCAGATGCTTAAGCTGCCTAATGGTACGATACGAGTTCTTGTAGAAGGTGTTGTGCGTGCTGAGGTAATAAGTTATGTGGAGAACGATCAATATTATGAAGTGCAAGTGAAAGAGCTGCGTGAGGAAGAGAGAGATGATCCAGCGGTCGACGCATTAATGCGGTCGGTGTTGAATCAATTTGAGCATTATATTTCTCTTTCGAAGAAGGTAACACCGGAAACATACGCTGCTGTTTCTGATATTGATGATCCAGGCAGGTTAGCAGATGTTATTACAAGTCACTTGTCGCTGAAAATTAAAGATAAGCAAGATATTTTGGAAACAATTGACGTGGCGGCAAGACTTGAGTTGCTTCTTGATTTGCTCAGCAATGAGCGAGAAGTGCTTGAGCTAGAGCGTCAAATAAATCAGCGTGTGAAGAAGCAGATGGAGAAGACTCAGAAGGAATATTACTTGCGCGAGCAAATGAAAGCAATTCAGAAGGAACTTGGAGAGAAGGAAGGTCGCGCTGGTGAAGCGGAGGATCTTCGAACTCAGCTCGAAAAAGCAGGCGTTCCAGATGAGGTTAAGGAGAAGGTCAACAAAGAAATTGACCGTCTTGAGAAAATGCCTCCATCCTCTGCTGAGGGTGGTGTCATTCGCAATTATATCGATTGGTTACTTGCATTGCCGTGGAAAAGCACAACGGAAGATGATCTTAGCTTAGCAAAGGCTGAGGAGATATTGAACGAAGATCATTATGGTCTTGAGAAGCCGAAGGAGCGTGTACTGGAGTACTTAGCCGTACAACAGCTTGTTAAGAAACTGAAAGGTCCCATTCTTTGTCTTGTTGGACCTCCGGGTGTAGGTAAAACATCGCTAGCCCGTTCGATTGCAAAGTCGTTAGGACGCAAGTTTGTACGGATCTCGCTTGGTGGTGTTAGAGATGAAGCTGAGATTAGAGGACATAGACGTACTTACGTAGGTGCGATGCCTGGCCGAATCGTACAAGGAATGAAAACAGCGGGTAGCTCAAATCCTGTTTTCCTGCTCGATGAGATTGACAAGATGGCAACAGACTTCCGTGGTGATCCTGCATCGGCGCTTCTTGAAGTGCTAGACCCAGAGCAAAACAACACGTTTAGTGATCATTACATTGAAGTGCCATTTGATCTTTCCAACGTTATGTTTGTTACGACAGCGAATGCTCTGCACAACATTCCTCGTCCGCTTCTTGATCGTATGGAAGTTCTCTACATACCGGGTTACACGGAGCTGGAGAAGCTGCAAATTGGTATTAGGTATTTATTGCCTAAACAAAGACGCGAGCATGGATTAAACGAAGAGCAGCTTCAAGTGACAGACGAAGCGTTGCAGCTTCTCATTCGTGAGTACACGCGTGAATCAGGTGTTAGGAATCTCGAACAGCAGATTGCAGCTGTATGTCGCAAAGCAGCGAAACAATTTGTGTCGAATGCTAGTACAGAGCTGATGAATGTAGATGTTGAGCTAGTTAAAGAATGGATTGGACCGCCTAAGTTCCGCTACGGACTCGCAGAAAGCGAAGACCAAATTGGCGCTGTTACAGGGCTTGCATGGACGGAAGTTGGCGGTGATACGCTTGTTATCGAAGTTACCGTTATGCCGGGAAGCGGCAAGTTGACATTAACGGGCAAGCTTGGCGACGTAATGAAGGAATCCGCGCAAGCGGCTTTCAGTTATACACGTTCAAAAGCAGATGAACTAAAGATTGATCCAAGCTTCCATGAGAAAAACGATATTCATATCCATATTCCTGAAGGTGCGATTCCTAAGGATGGCCCTTCGGCGGGTATAACGATTGCAACAGCATTAATTTCTGCGCTCACCAATCGGTATGTATCCAAAGAAGTTGCAATGACTGGCGAAATTACACTTCGCGGCAGAGTTCTTCCGATCGGCGGACTGAAAGAGAAGTCTCTTGCGGCCCATCGCGCAGGTATTAAGAAGATTTTGCTTCCGAAGGATAATGAGCGTGATTTAAGGGATATTCCTGAAAGCATCCGAGGAGATCTGGAATTTGTTCCAGTGAACCATATGGATGAAGTGCTGCAGCATGCTTTGCTGGCAGCTGGAACGGTAGAGAGGGCAGGGACAACAACTTCATGAAAATAATGGACGCACAATTTATTATAAGCGCGGTTAAGCCGCATCAATATCCTGAGGATGCTTTGCCAGAGGTAGCTCTGGCAGGGCGTTCTAACGTTGGTAAGTCATCACTGATTAACAAAATGATTATGCGCAAAAACTTAGCTAGAACAAGTTCTCAGCCTGGTAAGACACAGCAGCTGAACTATTACCGTGTGAACGACATGGTTTATTTTGTCGAT
This sequence comes from Paenibacillus sp. L3-i20, assembly GCF_022180385.2. Lineage (GTDB taxonomy): Bacteria > Bacillota > Bacilli > Paenibacillales > Paenibacillaceae > Pristimantibacillus. Next base: position 140,372 of record NZ_BQME02000001.1, on the reverse strand, counting down.
TTCCCGGGATACGGTTATGCCAAAGTGTCTAAGACACAGCGTGAACAGTTCGGCGAAATGATTGAGACGTATTTACGTGAACGGGAACCACTTAAGCTGCAGCTTTTGATCATTGATATTAGACACGAGCCGTCTAAGGACGATATTTTGATGTATCAGTGGCTGAAGCATTATGAAATTCCAACTTGTATCGTTGTGACCAAAGCGGACAAGATCCCGAGATCGAAATGGGATAAGCATATAAAAATGATCAAGACATCTCTTGAGACGGATGCTAGAGATACTGTTGTCATGTTTTCGTCAGAGACAGGCCTTGGTCGGGATCAATTATGGGATGTTATTACGACTGCGATTGCTACATAAGGTAGAAAGTGCAGGGAGTTCTTCTATAAAGCAGAGAATACAGTGTAATTGTAAGGGTTCTTCGTGAAATCCACCGATATTTATTGAAATATGCGCAAATATCGCAACTGGAGAGCAGGAATAAATCGTTCCGATCACGTATAATAAAACTAAGCAATGCTGATAAGGCTGTCACTGAACAAACGGTGGGGTCTAGAAGAATTGAGGAGATTTTTATGGCTAAGCGGCTAGCCACGGAATATGTAAATGCCAAACTGCAGCTAAAACATGAAGAGATGGCCCGATTTATTACATTTATGGAGGATCAACAATTGCGATTGCAGGTGTTGGTACTTGATAATGGCAATCAGGAGCTTGTTCTTCAGGATGTAGCAGGGAGGGAAGAAGTCCGACTGACCTTTGAACGTCAACAAGACTATTATGTTTGCGAGCTTTCATGCCGTCTTGTAGAACCAAGGCTGACAAATGCAATGCGCAAGGCGGTATCCGCTTATAGAGGCAACGCCATTGTCAACCGAATATACAGCCATTATACGATGATCTATTACTATAGGAACGGTGCAGTTCATAAGATTGTTGAAAGCATAGCATCTGGCGAACGTGTTGTGTTCGAGCATAAGGACACACTTGGTCAGTTGGAGCGAGTATTTAACAGTCGATTGGTTGAACGGGAAATTGGTTTAATTAATGGCGCTGTGAATGAATTGCTTGATTTGCGTAATCAAACGATCGATAGGGCTGAGATTGCTGAAATCGACGGAAGATTAAAGGAATTAACCCATAAGTTATTTGTACTTGAGGCTTAACAGATGTACTGAATTGAAGAAAAGAAGCTGATTTAACATGCGGCTTCTTTTTTTATTTTTATGGGTTTCAGGACGTGTAAGTCTTTCATACATTGAAACGGAGCCGCTTTATTAATTGGTCTGTCCTCCCGAGGCAAAAAAAACTATTGCATTTATCTCGGATAGATGTTATTTTTATTCTCGTTGAAAACATTATTACAAACAAAAATTAGGAACCAGGATTCACTCAGGACATGGTTATGTTGCGAGAGATTAATCCCTCGGGAAGTGAATGACGTAGGTCCTAGCGGATGAAATTTCTTAAATATTTTATTCCTAGGAAGGGGGAACCGGAAGATGGAATACTCAACTTTCGGAAGACACGTTGCTGTTGATGCTTGGGGTGTAGATTTTGATTTGCTGAACAGCGCGGAATTTTTGCAATCACATATGGTAGAGGCTGCCGAAGCGTGCGGCGCGACTGTAATGTCCGTGCAATCCAAACAATTTGATCCTCAAGGCGCAACGGTACTTGTGCTGCTGTCAGAGAGTCACCTCTCGATCCATACGTACCCTGAGAGAGGTTTTGCTGCGCTTGACTGTTATACCTGCGGTGAAACTGTTGATCCTCAGCTTGCGATCGATTACATGCTTGCTGTACTGAAGCCGACGACGACTCATGCGAAGAAGCTAGTTCGCGGTATGGGCGAGTTGCAAGTAGAAGAACCAAAAATGAAACAAATTGAGCTCGTGTAAGAGAGCTCCTTATTGTAAGATATGGAAATAACCATGGAGCCAATCCATGGTTATTTCTTTGTGAAATAAGGCAATAATATAGATGTAAATTTCAAACATTATTCATAAATGAACCCTTTATGAATGTCGAACTATGCTATACTATTTCATAACATCTAGGCTATCGTACTAGCTAAAGAAGGAGGCAGGTGAACGCACATGCACATTATTGCCGTTGGACTCAACTATCGGACAGCTCCCGTGGAAGTGAGAGAAAAATTCACATTCGCAGAAAAAGATTTGCCGAATGCGTTGAAAGGACTCATGGAAACGAAGAGTATTATGGAATGTGTCATTGTAGCGACTTGCAACCGGACTGAGTTTTATGCTGTCGTCGATAGACATCAATTGTGCGGGCATTATATCCGCAGCTTTATGGAAAAGTGGTTCAATTTGCCGAGAGGCGAATTTACGAACCATTTATATATGTACGAAGATGAGAAAGCGATCGAACATTTATTCCGAGTTACGAGTGGTCTTGATTCCATGGTTATTGGAGAGACGCAAATACTTGGTCAAGTAAAAAGTGCATTTCTATTGTCACAGGGACTTAAAACGACGGGTACCGTATTTAACATGTTGTTTAAGCAAGCTGTAACAATGGCCAAACGCGCACATTCCGAAACAATGATCGGGGAAACTGCTGTGTCTGTCAGTTATGCTGCAGTTGAGCTGGGCAAGCAAATATTCGGCCAGTTTAACAAAAAAACAGTCATGATTCTCGGAGCAGGAGAGACGGGTGAATTGACGGCAAAACATTTGTATGCAAATGGTGCTGATCGTGTCATCGTTGTAAATCGTACCTTCGAGAGAGCAGCTAAACTAGCAGATAAGTTTAATGGAATTCCATGTTCTATGGAAGAGGCGATTCAGAAACTTCCTGATGTCGATATTGTGATCAGTTCTACAGGCTCTGATGGATATATTCTTAATCGTGGACAGGTACTAGCAGCCATGCAGAGAAGAAAGTCAAAGCCACTTTTTATGATCGATATTGCAGTGCCAAGAGACTTAGATCCTTCAATAGCAGCAGTAGAGAATGTGTTTTTGTATGATATTGATGATTTGGAAGGTATTGTGGAGAGCAACTTGGAGCAGCGTCGTCAGGAGGCCGCCAAAATCGAAGTTATGATCGTGGAAGAAAAGAAACTGTTCGAACAATGGTATAAGACGCTCGGAGTAGTTCCACTCATTCGTGCTTTGCAGACTAAGTCGGCAGAGGTTCATGAAGAAACGATGCAAAGTCTCGCCAACAAGCTTCCTGAGCTTGGTGAACATGAATTAAAAGTGATTCGAAAGCTTACAAAAAGCATCGTAAATCAAATGATGCAAGATCCTATATTGCGGATTAAAGAAATGGCAGGCGAGAAACGAGCAGATGACGCAATGGACATGTTCGTGAAGCTGTTCGCTCTGGAAGAGCAGCTTGCTCATTCGAATAAAGCTGAGCAAAAAGCAGCTCAAACATCAATAGCTGCTGTCCAGACTAACAACGTTCATACTCATGCGAGTGTTCCGGCATTTGCTCGTACTTAATAGGCCCGTCACCGGCATTGAATTGATTGCCTATCATCCCTTGAAGGGCTGTAAAGTGGAGGAACTATGGGAACAGCTAACTGGATGTATGACGCAATAATTTATATTTACGCCCTGAGCCTACTGTTTTATTTCTCCGACTTTATGAATGCAAGCCGGAGAGCGAAGCGGATAGGTACAGGGCTCCTTATTTTTGTTTGGATGTTGCAAACTGGTTATCTTGTAATGAAAGTAGTATCTAGTGTGGATACGCCTATTCTTACTACATTTGAATATTGGCTGGCATTTTCATGGTTGCTAGTAACGATATCATTAGTCATAAGTCGGTTCTTCTTTATTGATTACATCGTATTTTTTGTTAATGTGGTCAGCTTTGCTGTACTGGCTCTTAATTTATACAGCGGGACAGTTGAAGGGGAAACCTATGACATTTGGCAAACAACCAGAGATTTGCTATACATACATATCAGTCTTATCCTATGCGCATATGCTGCATTAACGATTGGAGCACTGTTAGCTGGGATGTATTTATTTCTACACCACAGATTAAAAGTAAAACGTTGGTCTAAATTTGTTCGTCGTTATCCGAGTCTTGATACGATAGAAAGATATGCCGATCGAGCTGTCATTATTGGTGTACCGCTTCTTGCAATGTCACTGGCTGTAGCAGTAATTTCTTTGCTAGTCGAAGGGAGACCAATGCTGCTGCTGGACTGGAAGGTATTAACTTCATTTGCGGCACTGGTTATGTACATCACTTATGTGTATCAACGTGCGGTGAATAAGAGACCGGGCAAGCAGCTGGCGAAGCTCTATATATTATCGTTTACTATGTTGTTGCTAAATCTTATTACTAGCTCCTTCTCCTCATTTCATTAGTCCACAGTAAAGGAATGAAGCAGCAATGGAAGATAACACTCCAAACGGTTATTATCCAATTGTTATACAGTTGAAGGGTCGCCATTGCTTAGTAGTAGGTGGGGGAAGAGTTGCCGAACGAAAGCTTAGAGGTCTAGTAGAGGCAGGGGCTGATCGTGTAAGTGTTATTAGTCCTGAAGGAACTAGTTACATTAAGGAAATGGCAGATAGAGGGCGTATACATTGGCAGAGGAAAAGATTCCAACGGGCTGATCTAACAGGCGTAAGTCTAGTTATAGCTGCAACGGATCAAAATGAAATTAATGAGGAAATTACAGGAGAAGCCGAGAAGCTGGGCATATTGTCAAGTAATGCTGGTTCCGGAGTTAAAGGTAGCTTTATAACTCCTTCTGTAATGCGTAGAGATGAGCTGTTAATCGCTGTGACGACTTCAGGTGCAAGCCCTTCCCTCTCAATTTTAATAAAGAAGGAACTTGAGGATCGTTATGGTGATCGTTATTTGGGAGTTATGAGAAGGCTGAGGCAATTGAGGAAACTAGTCATTGCTTTAGTTGAGGATGAAACACTCAAGGAAGCGATTTTACTACAAGCAGCAAAAGAAGCCATGGATACAGCTTTCGATAGCATGAATGCACAGGACTGGATGAATAGCTTACTTGAACGGATGAATGGGAGGCAGCATAAGTGATAAATCAATCTACAGAACAACGTGTCATTGTTGTAGGTACTAGACAAAGCATGCTTGCACTTACGCAAACAGGTCAGGTTATTGATGAGCTGAAACGGATTAGCGAAAAGCACGGCTTTAATTATACTTTTGAGATTCGAAAAATCATTACAAAAGGCGATCGTATTCTTGATGTGACGTTATCAAAGGTTGGCGGCAAGGGACTTTTTGTAAAAGAGATCGAGCAAGCACTGCTTGACGGGGAAATCGATCTTGCAGTACATAGTATGAAGGATATGCCTTATGAACTGCCAAATGGTCTAATTAATGGTGCTACGCCAAAACGTGTAAATCCATTTGATTGTCTCGTTATGAAGGAAGGCAGTAGTCTTGATGACTTGCCTCTGGGCGCTCGTGTCGGAACGAGCAGTCTTCGTCGATCTTGTCAGCTTAAGAACATTAGACCTGATCTGAAGCTGGAGTCGATAAGAGGCAACATTGATTCACGCATTCGGAAGCTTGAAACAGAAGGTTTTGATGCAGTAGTTCTTGCTGCTGCTGGTTTGACAAGAATGGGCTGGGAAGATAGAATCTCTGCTTTAGTATCGGAAGATGTATGTATTCCAGCAGTTGGACAAGGTGCATTAGGGATAGAGTGTCGTGAAAATGATGATGAGATAAGAGAGTTGCTTGACCTTTTCAATGATAAAGAAACAGAGTGGACTGTCCGTGCTGAGCGTAGCTTTCTTGGAACGCTGCATGGTGGATGCCAAGTGCCAATCGGTGCTTATGCTGTCATCGTTTCAGATGATGGCGACAAGCCGCTGCTGGAGCTTACAGGGATGGTTGGATCACCAGATGGTGTTACACTACTGAAAGAAATGAAGCGTGGCAGAGATCCAGAAGAGCTAGGCAGAGAAGTAGCGAACGCACTTATTGCAGGTGGTGCAGACCGCATTTTAGCGGAAATCGGGGGATAACAAATGAACACGGGGAAGGTTTATTTGGTTGGTGCGGGTCCCGGAGATCCTAAGCTTATTACTGTGCGCGGCTTGCAATGTTTGAAGGAATGCGATGTCGTTGTTTATGATCGATTAGCCAGTCCGAGATTGCTGCAGCATGTTAAGCCGGGGACAGAACTCATATATGTAGGTAAATTGCCTGACAGACATACGATGAAGCAGGAGGAAATTAATCAGCTTCTTGTAGATTTGGCACTTGCGGGCAAAACAGTTACTCGCTTAAAGGGCGGAGATCCTACCATTTTTGGACGTGTAGGGGAAGAAGCAGAGCTACTGTATGACAATGGCATTACATTCGATATCGTACCAGGTATTACGTCGGCTATAGCAGTTCCAGCCTATGCAGGAATTCCAGTTACCCACCGAGACCATGCTTCCTCTCTCTCGATTGTTACAGGTCATGAGAGCCCAGATAAACTGGACAAATCCATTCATTGGGATAAAGTTACAAATGCTACTGGAACGTTAATATTTTTAATGGGAGTAGCCAAAATCGGCTATATTGCAGACCAGTTAATTCGCCATGGCAAACCAAAGCACACCCCTGTTGCCTTAATCCGTTGGGGGACAAGAATAGAGCAGAAGACGATAGTTGGGACGCTTGAGACGATCGAAGCAATCGTTAAAGCGGCTAATTTCCAGCCGCCGGCTGTTATCGTTGTTGGTGATGTTGTGTTGCAAAGAGATAAGCTTCGCTGGTATGAATCGAAACCGTTATTTGGCATGCGAGTTCTTGTTACTCGTGCAAGAGCACAAGCAAGCGAGCTTGCTGATCGAATTGAAGATTTGGGTGGAGAACCTTGCGAGTTTCCTGTCATTGAAACCCGCGAACCTTCGGAGCCAGAAGAACTTGAAGCACTTCGTACACATTTGGAAGCAGCGGAAAGTTATCAATGGTTAATGTTTACAAGTGTAAATGGTGTTATTTATTTCTTTAATTTCTTAAGACGATTTAATATTGATGTGAGACGATTCCATGGGGCAAAAATTGTGGCAGTTGGACCTAAGACGGCTGAGGCGCTAATGGATAGAGGTTTAACCGTCGAGGAATTACCAGTGAAGTTTCATGCGGAATCGTTGCTTGAAAGTTTAGAAGGCAAGTTGCTTGCAGGTGAAAAAGCATTGTTGCCACGCGGTGATCTTGCTCGCGATGTTCTCCCAAGTGAACTTCGCAGATGGGGAGTAGAGCCGGTCGAAATTGATGTTTATGAAACGGTAATAGCGACGTTTCAAGATGAACTGGCGCTAGAGTGGATTCGTGAGGGCAGTATCGGCATGATTACTTTTACGAGTTCGTCGACTGTAACGAATTTGCTTGAATTGCTGAGACGCAGAGGGTTTGAAGATCCTGTGAAGTTGCTGGCAGGAATCCCTATCGCTAGCATAGGACCGATCACGTCCAAAACGATTATAGATGCGGGTCTTCAATTAACGGTGGAGGCAGAAGCTTCTACAATAGATAGTTTGCTTGAGGCTATAATAAATTATAACGAAAAAAGGAGAATGTAAGGATGAGTTTCCCAATTGTTAGACATCGCAGACTCCGTAGGACAGCAGCATTAAGAAGTATGGTTCGTGAAACGGTGCTAAGTGCCGATGACTTTATATACCCGATTTTTGTAACTCATGGTAATGGTGTGAAGGCGGAAATTCCTTCTATGCCTGGCGTGTTCCATCTTTCGATGGATTTACTTGAAGAAGAAATTAATGATGTTGTTGCAACAGGTATTAAGTCTGTATTGTTGTTTGGAGTACCAGACTATAAAGATGCAGTTGGATCTTCCGCATATGATACAAATGGTATTGTGCAGCAAGCGATTAGAGCGGTAAAGGGCTGGGCACCTGAACTTCTAGTCGTTGCTGATACTTGTCTATGCCAGTTTACTGATCATGGTCATTGCGGTATCGTTCATCTCGATGATGCGACAGGGACTGCGGTTGTTGATAACGACAGATCACTTGAGTTGCTAGTACGTACAGCTGTATCCCAAGCGAAGGCAGGCGCTGATGTAATTGCTCCTTCCAACATGATGGATGGGTTCGTAGATGCGATAAGAGCCGGTTTAGACGAAGCAGGTTTTAGTGACATTGCGATTATGTCATATTCCGTGAAGTATGCTTCAGCATTTTACGGACCGTTTAGAGACGCAGCTCATTCTGCTCCACAGTTCGGGGATCGTAAAACGTACCAAATGGACCCAGCTAATACAAGAGAAGCGCTTCGTGAGGCCCAATCGGATGTTGCTGAGGGCGCAGATATGCTGATGGTTAAACCAGCACTCGCTTATTTGGATATTATTAAATTGCTTAAGGAACAATTCGACCTTCCAGTAGTAGCTTATAACGTAAGTGCTGAATATTCGATGGTCAAAGCAGCGGCAGCAAATGGTTGGATTGATGAGCGTTCCATTGTACTTGAGAAGTTGACTAGTATGAAGCGCGCAGGTGCGGATATTATAATTACATATCACGCCAAAGATGCTGCAAGATGGCTGAGAGGAGAAGTGTAGTCATGGGAGAAGAGACTCGGGTAAGGAAAGATGAACGTTCTGCTGCAGCTTTTGCTAGAGCTAAGAAAGTTATCCCTGGCGGAGTAAACAGTCCAGTACGTGCATTCAAATCGGTAGGTCTTACACCTGTATATATGGAACGCGGCAAAGGAAGCCGTGTTTATGATATTGATGGTAATGAATATATTGATTATGTTGCTTCTTGGGGTCCGCTCATTATGGGACATGCTCATCCGGAAGTAGTCGAAGCAATTCGCAAAACTGCGGAAAAAGGAACAAGCTTTGGAGCTCCTACTGAACTTGAAACATTGATGGCGGAGCTTGTATGTGAACGAGTCCCATCTGTAGATGTAGTGCGTATGGTGAACTCAGGTACAGAAGCAACGATGAGCGCTATCCGCCTTGCGCGCGGCTATACGAAGCGCAGTAAAATAATGAAATTCGAGGGCTCATACCATGGTCATGCTGATAGCTTGCTAATAAAAGCTGGTTCAGGTGTTGCGACACTAGGACTGCCAGACAGTCCGGGCGTGCCTGAGCATGTAGCATCACATACGATTACGGTTCCTTATAACGATATCGAATCCGTAAAGCTTGCATTCGAACGTTTTGGTGAAGAAATTGCTTGTGTCATTGTCGAACCAATTGCAGGAAATATGGGTGTTGTACCTCCGTTGCCTGGTTTCCTTCAAGGGTTGCGAGATATAACGACTCATTATGGAAGTGTCTTAATTTTTGATGAAGTTATGACTGGTTTCCGCGTAGGCTATCAGTGTGCACAGGGTCTTTTTGACATAAAGCCGGATCTGACATGCTTCGGTAAAGTAATTGGCGGAGGTTTGCCAGTTGGGGCATACGGTGGTAGACGTGAATTGATGGAAATGATGGCACCAAGTGGTCCAATCTATCAAGCTGGGACGCTCTCAGGTAACCCACTTGCGATGGCAGCAGGTTATACGACGTTGAAACTGTTAACTCCTGAAACATACCAGCAGCTTGAGAGGCAAGCGGTGAAATTGCAACTTGGCTTTGAGGCGAATGCGAGCAAGCATGGTGTAGAAACAACAATCAATCGAGTTGGCTCCATGGTATGTCCATTCTTCACGGACAAAGTAGTTATTAACTACGATACAGCTAAGACAGCTGATTTAGAGAAGTTCAAAGCTTATTTCTCTTCTATGCTTGATCTTGGCGTAAGTGTAGCACCATCTCAGTTCGAAGGCATGTTTGTATCGGCGGTTCATAGTGACGCTGATATTACTGCAACGATCGCAGCGAATGACGAAGCTCTGAGTCGTTTGTAAAGAAAGCTAGGAGGCTTAGTTTTAATGCTCATGCTTAATCAATATGTAATACGAAAGGGAGAGTGGCTTGTACTGGACATGGATGGAATCATCCTTGATCCTGCATACAGCGCTCCCTCTCATGAGCTTGCACAGCCACGGGCCGGCAGCCATCCGCATCTTGTGCGGCAGTGGCTTCTGGCCCATTCCTTTTTCCCGTTAAAGTGGGTAAATCGGATATTTTCAGTTGGAGGAATCAAGTGGCAGGATGATCAAGTTCTACTTCATGCCTTCCCTGCTCTGAATATGTCTAAGGATAAACTGTATTGCAATGCACTAAAGAACATGGATGCTGCTATTCCACCACTTCTATATGAGGATGACTATTGCCTCGTTATAAATAAACCAGCGGGGATGCCTGTACATGCTTCCTACGAGGGGCAGACGGGTATGCTGGATGAAGCAGTTGCAAGACACATGATACTGAAGAAAGACCCATTGCCTGTTCGACACATTCATCGACTCGATGACGATACCTCGGGACCAGTGCTCTATTCCAAAAATGACTTGGCTCAGCTCAGACTCGATGAAGCGATGCGTGAAAAGTTGATTGGCAGAATCTACATTGCCGTTGTACAGGGTCGGATGAAGCGTAACGCTGGCACAATTAATCAGCCGATTGGTAAAGACAGGCATCATTCTGCCAAGAGGCGAGTTACGCCGCACGGAGATTCTGCGATTACTCATTATGAGGTTATTGAGCAGAGAGAGAATTTGACTGTAGTAAGAGTCCAACTTGAGACCGGAAGAACACATCAAATACGAATCCATATGAGTCATATTGGACATCCATTAGTGGGCGATACTTTATATGGCGGCTCTTCCAAAGAGCTTGGACATCAGGCGCTGCATGGTGAAGAACTGCAATTTGACCATCCGCTTACAGGTAATCGAATTAATGTACCTGCTCCTTGGCCGACTTGGTTGCAAAAGTTAGCAGGCATAGTTCATCCTTGACGAAAAAGACAGTCATGCTCCTGCCTTATCTACCATATAGATAAGTAGTGAATGTATAGCTAGCCCAAGCATTCAGTACGAGAAGGGAGGAATATGGCATGTCTAATCAGTCGAACGGTTTACGCTTTGATGTATACGAGCGAGTCCATTTACCAGACGATGTTGCAGCAATTGATGAGCTGGAAGAAATTGAATTAGTACCTCGTATCCAAGTGATTGATCAAGGGGACCAAGCTATATTAAGGGGACAGTTGCTCCTAAGCGGTATTTATCGCGGTCAAGGTGGAATTGGAGGTCCTTTGACACTCGAACATTGGATTCCAGTCGAAATTTCTTTACCGATGAACCGCGTATCTAGACTGGATGACATCTCCATTGAGATCGACAATTTTGACGTAGATTTATTGTCTGCCCGAACATTGAATATTACGGGGGTATTGTCCCTTAGAGGAATCACTGTAGAATCAGCGGAGGAGCATAATAATGGGCAATGGGCGGATGAGTCCTTTACCGCGGTTCATCAGCGTGAAAACTTCGGACAACAGGGGTTCATCTCTGCATCAGAACAATATGAAGTTGCTCAACTAGCGGAATCTCACCAACATCATTATGAAGCAGGTACAGAAGGTAGACATGCTGATGAGCAGGTACAAGAGCAGCATTACATAACGGGGCATGAAGAGTTAGCGCAAATTAGTGAAGAGGAACGAGAATTGTTTTTGGCATCCGAGCAAGCGAGTCAAGAGAGCTGGTTGCACTGGAATGCTAATCAGCAGCCTCTACATCAACCTCTACATCAGCCTGATAGTAGTCTATCAGATTATGAATCGCAGCAGTTATTGGAGCGTACATCAGAGGAAGTTCTTTTGCCGAACTCAGAGCTGGAAAGTGAGTGGGAACTATCCCGAAATGATGCGAATTTGCAAGTAGTAGAAGAAGTCCTGCAAGGGGAAGTAGTTCAGCAAGGAGAACAAGAACAAGGGACTAAAAAACAGCAGGAAGTACAGATTGCATTTGCAGGTAAGCCTACCGGGGCAAGTGACGAAGGTCAATCCAATCTCGGGTTCCGTACACTCCTTCAATCAAGCAAGCGAGAGCAAGCAGCACGTGAAGCCGTTGAGCAGAGTAAATCGGTCCAACAAGCGGAAGAGGCTGCTCGTGCTAATGCTGTTGAAGAAGAGATTGAATGGAAGAGGTTATTTCTCAGTAAGCAATCTGAGGATAATGCATTCCGCAAAATAAAGATGTGCATCGTTCAGCGGGAAGAGACATTAGAGCAGATCGCATTGCGTTATAGCCTTAATCCAAGGGAACTGCTCATACGTAACGGACTGCATGAATCAGCAGTTGCGGAAGGACAGTTGTTGTATATCCCTTAAGTGTTTTATTTAATAGCAGTAAAGTAGGGGGCTGTCCCAAAAGTCATCGATTGATGGCTTTTGGGACGTCCCTTTTCTTTGTGGCAAATACGAAGAAACGTTAAGTTTTTGAAGTCATACGCATGAGTCCCGCTCCATGATATAATTGTTATTAGACTTAGAATGTGCTAAGGAGTGTCAACAAATGAATAGTGTCTGGGAATTAATTATACCCGTATTAATTATTGCGTCATCTTGTGCTTACATGGCTGTAAAAAGAGGAAAAAGTCCGCTCCTGTGGTTCGGTCTTGGTCTTTGCTTAAATGTGATTGCACTCGCTATTATTGGCGGTACACCATATTCAGATGGTTCACGTAAAGATCACTGGGGCGGCCAAAAAGGAAGTAGTGTTCCACTAGACAAGTCATAAATAACATTACGGAATAAGCGGGGGAAACCATCCTTTTTAACAGCGATTAAAAGTTACAACCACTAGGAAACTATGGGCTTTAAGGGATCAGGTTGACTACTTTCGCGAACAAAGGTATGATTAAACATATATATGTTTCAACAACGTTGAAGGGGAATAGTACGCAGCGAGCCTTCAGAGAGTGGAACCGTTACGCTGAGAGGTTCTGCAGGATGTGACTGCATACGGGTCGCCCCGGAGTTGCCCGATTGAAACGTGAGCGGCTAGCGCTCCGTCTAGATTAGGCCGGTAGCAGCCGTTATCTGTTCGAGTGCCGTGTGATCTAAGTTTCATGCGGAACAAAGGTGGTACCACGGAAGCTTGACCTTTCGTCCTTTATCAATAGGACGAAAGGTTTTTTTGTTTGTTTAGAACGACTTGTGGAGGATGGAAACGAATGTCAGATAACGAAATCAAACCGGCAATGCCTACGACCTATGATCCTAAAGCGGCAGAACAAAAATGGTATGATTACTGGGTAAAAGGTAATTACTTTGAAGCAGGTAAACGACCTGAAGCAGAGACATATACGATTGTTATTCCGCCACCAAACGTTACTGGAATGCTGCATATCGGTCATGCGCTTGATTTTACGTTGCAGGATATTTTGATACGTACCAAAAGAATGCAAGGTTTTGATACGCTTTGGCTGCCTGGTACTGACCATGCAGGAATTGCAACTCAAACGAAGGTGGAGCAGAAGCTCCGCGAGCAAGGGCAAACCCGCCATGATCTAGGACGCGAAGCATTCCTTGAGAAAGTATGGGAGTGGAAAGATCAATATGCAGATACGATTCACGAGCAATGGGCGAAGATGGGTCTTTCTCTCGATTATTCAAGAGAACGTTTTACTTTGGATGAAGGACTGTCAAAGGCAGTTCGCGAAGTATTCGTTAAGTTATACGAAAAAGGCTTAATCTATCGCGGCAAAAAAATTATTAACTGGGACCCGGCAGCGCGCACCGCACTATCGGATATCGAAGTTGAACATAAAGAAATAAACGGTCACTTGTACCATCTTCAATATCCGCTTAAAGATGGATCAGGTCACATCACAGTTGCAACGACACGTCCGGAAACGATGCTTGGCGATACAGCAGTTGCTGTTCATCCAGAAGACGATCGTTACAAACATTTGATTGGCTCAATGATCGTATTGCCGATTGTTGGCAGAGAAATACCGATTATTGGCGATGAGTATGTTGAGAAGGAATTTGGATCAGGTGCTGTTAAGATTACACCTGCGCACGATCCTAATGACTTTGAAGTTGGCGCACGCCATAGTTTGCCGCAAATTATTGTTATGGATGAGTCTGGGACGATGAATGCGGAAGCAGGTCCTTATCAAGGTATGGACCGCTTTGATTGCCGCAAGCAGCTTATTAAAGATTTGCAAGAGCAAGGCGTTTGCATCAAAATTGAAGATCACGTGCATCAAGTTGGACATAGCGAGCGTTCTGGTGCTGTTGTAGAGCCATATTTGTCCACACAATGGTTCGTTGCGATGAAACCTCTTGCAGAAGCTGCGATTGCAGCTCAGAAGTCGGGCAAAGGCGCGAAGTTTGTACCTGAACGATTTGAAAAAGTGTATTTGAACTGGATCGAAAATGTACACGACTGGTGTATTTCCAGACAATTATGGTGGGGTCACCGCATCCCAGCTTGGTACGATGATTCAACAGGAGAGATGCACGTTTCTCGTGACGATATGGCAGGCGACCATCTTCGCCAAGACAATGATGTTTTGGATACATGGTTCAGTTCAGCTCTTTGGCCGTTCTCGACGCTTGGCTGGCCTGATGAAACAAATGATTTAAAACGTTTTTACCCAACAGATGTGCTCGTTACGGGCTACGATATCATTTATTTCTGGGTTGCACGTATGATCTTTACTGCTCTTGAGTTTACGGATGAAATGCCGTTTAAGGATGTTCTTATACATGGTCTCGTTCGTGACAAAGACGGACAGAAGATGTCGAAGTCACTTGGAAATGGTATTGATCCGCTTGACATTATCGAGCAATACGGTGCAGATGCGATGCGTTTCATGATCTCGACGAGCAGTACGCCAGGTCAAGACTTGCGTTTCCGCTTGGAGAAAGTAGAACAGGCTCGCAACTTTGCGAACAAAATATGGAATGCTTCCCGTTTTGCGCTTATGAACTTGGAAGGTTTCCGTGCGGAAGATATTAATATAGACGTGAAGCTCGGAACAGCAGATCGTTGGATTCTTCATCGCTTAAATGAGACTGTTCGTGACGTTACCCGTCTTATTGATGGATACGAGTTCGGTGAAACAGGTCGTGTCCTTTATAACTTTATTTGGGACGATCTTTGCGACTGGTATATCGAGTTCTCGAAACTTAGCTTGAATGGAACGGACGAGGCGGCAAAACGTGCAACACAATCGGTGATTGCATACGTGCTAGATCGTACGCAGCGTCTTATTCATCCATTCATGCCATTTATCAGTGAAGAAATATGGCAGCATCTTCCTCATGAAGGCGAGACAATTACACTTGCATCATGGCCTGTATTTGAAGCGCAGCTTGAAGCTCCTGAAGCAGTGAAAGAAATGGAACTGCTTATGGAAATGATTCGTTCCGTGCGCAATATCCGTGCTGAAGTAAACGTGCCAATGAGCAAAAAAGTTGAGCTATTGATTAAGCCAGCTGGAGAAGCAGAAGCTGCTATTTTGACTCGCAATGAAGAGTTTATTAAACGGTTCTGCGGAACTTCCATGTTAGAAACAGGAACACATATTAGCGCTCCTGATAAAGCAATGTCTTCTATCATTACAGGGGCGGAGCTATACTTGCCACTGGCTGGCTTGATTGATATCTCGCAAGAGATCGTGCGCCTTGAGAAGGAACATCAGACATTGACGGCTGAAGTTGAGCGTGTTGAGAAGAAGCTTAGCAACGAAGGATTTGTAGCTAAAGCTCCTGCAAAGGTCATTGACGAGGAACGCGCTAAGATGAATGATTACGCGGAGAAGCGCGATAAAGTGTTGGCAAGAATTGCTGAATTACGTGGTTAATAGCTTCTAACGGAAGAAGGTAACTATTGATGATAGAAGATATAAATAGACAAGGACTTGGGGAAGCAAATACGCTTCCCTCCTATCAGTCTGCTGTAGATTGGATAACTGGACTTATACCATTTGGCATTCGTCCAGGTCTCGATAGAATAGCATCTTTGATGGAACGACTTAATAATCCTCATAGACGTCTTAAGTTCATTCATGTTGCTGGGACAAATGGCAAAGGTTCAACTTGCGCTTATTTGACTAGTGTGCTAGTGAAAAGCGGTTACGATGTAGGTACATTTACATCGCCATATATTACTAAATTCACGAATCGTTTTCAATATAATGGCCAAGACATCGAAGAAGAAACGCTTCGTGTTCTTGCCAATGAACTGAAGCCCCATGTAGAGGCTATTGCGGATACTGAGCTTGGTTCTCCGACGATGTTTGAAGTATCGACTGCACTAGCCATTCTTTATTTCGCCAGAGTAGTATATCCAGATTATGTCGTATGGGAAACTGGCCTTGGCGGGCGTATGGATGTAACGAATATAGTCCATCCTGTGTTATCCGTTATTACTAACATTGGGCATGATCATATGGATCGTCTTGGCAATACACTTGAAGAGATCGCTGGGGAGAAAGCTGGTATTATTAAGCCTGGCATCCCAGTAGTTAGCGCAGCAACGCAGCCTGAGGTAATCGAAGTGTTGAAGCGTACGGCGAGTGAGAGAAAAAGCTCATTGTATTTGATCGGAGAACAATTCAACGAATTGCCAATATCAATAGAAGAAGACCAGCAAACGTTCCGCTTTGATGGGTTATTCCGAGCAATCGAACCTCTTACTATTCGGTTGAATGGCGCACATCAAAGAACCAATGCTGCTGTAGCTGTTATGGCACTTGAAGTGTTAAGACAGTACAATGCGCTAGTCGTAGAGGATGAAGTGTTGCAAGCTGGTTTGTTAGCAACATCTTGGCCTGGAAGACTTGAAATGGTTATGAATGAACCTCGTATTCTGATCGATGGCGCCCATAATCCAGAAGGTGCAGAGATGCTGGCTGATGCCCTAAGACATACATACAGCTATGATCGTCTACATCTTATGATAGGGATGCTCGAGAATAAGAATCATGAAGATACATTTAAGCATATACTACCAATAGTGGATACGCTTATATTAACTGAGCCTGATTATCGGATGAAGAAAGAAGCGCAGAACTTAGCTGAGATTGTTCAGAAGATGCGTCAAGATATACCAAACGCCAAACCTTTCGAACTTATTGTAGAGAGGGATTGGAAACAAGCTTTAAACAAATTACAACAGTTAACCGGGGATGGAGAACTTGGGGTCGTAACAGGTACGCTATATTTAATAGCAGACGTGCGTTCCCGAATATTATACAACTCGGATGCTGAAAAAGGTTGGTGAACCGTCTTTGAACACGGCAGAACACGTTCATTTCATCGGAATCGGCGGTTACGGAATGAGTGCCATTGCCCGCGTAATGCTGGAGATGGGCTATAAAGTAACAGGCTCCGATGTCGCAAAACAAGAGTTAACAGAAAAGCTTGCTGCAAAAGGGGCTAGCATCTTTATCGGTCATCAGCCTGAACATGTGAGAGGTGCGGATCTCGTCGTTTATTCCACAGCACTTACAAGTGATAATGTGGAACGAAGGGCTGCTGAAGAGCTTAACATTCCAGTTCTGCATCGGTCTCAGATGTTGGCACGATTAATGAATGCAGGCAAAGGTGTCGCAGTTGCTGGAGCACATGGCAAAACAACGACATCATCGATGGTTGCTCTTGTTATGGAAACCTGCGGAGCAGATCCTACTTACATCATTGGCGGCGAAATCGTTAATGTCGGTACAAACGCCAAAGCTGGTAAGGGAGAATATGTAGTAGCAGAAGCAGATGAAAGCGACGGTTCATTCCTTCAATATCATCCAACGATTGCGATTGTTACAAATATCGAACCAGATCATTTAGAAAACTATGACGGTGATTTCGAAAAGCTGAAATCCGCATACGTTCAATTTCTTCGCCAAGTGAAAGAAGGCGGCAAAGCAATTGTATGCGCTGATGACAAGACGGTTCAGGAATTGCTTCCTAGAATTTATTCGGATGATTCACAAATAGAAGCATCTCAGCTTGTCACTTACGGTATTCACGATAATGCCCACTTCAAAGCGGAAAATATCGTTTTGGGAGATCGTAAAGTTTCCTTCGATTTGCTTCATAACAAAGTTTTATTAGGATCGATTGAACTTTCTGTTCCAGGGTTGTATAACATCTACAATGCAATGGCAGCAGTCATTACTTGTTTGGAATCGGGTCTGTCTTTCGATAAAATAAAGGGAGCTATTAAGCTGTTCCGCGGTGCAAAACGTCGGTTCCAGGTGCTAGGTGAAGTTAACGATATTCTTGTTATCGATGACTATGCTCACCATCCAACTGAAATTCAAGCAACGATTAGCGCAGCGAAGGCAACAGGGAAACGGATTATTGCCGTATTCCAACCTCAGCGATATACGCGAACCTTTTTCTTATTTGAACAATTTAGCAGAGCTTTCCCTGAAGCAGATCAGGTTATAATAACCGACATCTACTCACCAGCTGGCGAAAAGCAAATTGAAGGTGTCAACTCAAGCAAGTTAGTTGAATTGATTCGAAACAACAGCAATGCAAATGCGGAATATATTCCGACGAAGGAAGAAGTTCTAGAAGTACTAAAAACGCGCGTTGTTCCTGGTGATCTCGTCATTACGATGGGTGCAGGGGATATTTGGAAAGTTGCGGATGCACTAGCAAAATCGTTGCAACCGGAACAATAAACAATATAGCTTATAAATGAATGTAGCGAGGCTGCTCCCTGGAGTGGCCTCGCTTCTTTATGCTCATTTTCTTTCTCTCAAATCTCGTCATAACTCTCTTGGCAATTTCATAGACTAGTAGTAGATACTAGGACGAGGAGAGATGGGCATGAATCCAAACAATCGGATCACGTATCGATTCGACCAAAAAGGCAAGCAAGTGGAAAAAAACGCGGAAATAGTGAAAGTTATTCCTGAAAAATTGAGTAGACAAGCACCAATAAATAATGTTGTCCCCTTATATTCAGTAAACTCTACGAATGTTATAAATGAAATCCATCCATGGGACAATTCTCTTCAAGAAGAGTTAGGTGCTCTTGAGCAGCTTATAAGAGAGTCTGGACAGCGTAATGCGGAGTATATCGATAGCTCTGTTTCAAATGAACGTAAACTAAAAAATACAGATGCAGATAAAAAAACTGCGTCAAAGAAAGAGCATAGGGATGTAAGTAATGAAAGCTGGGTAGAGGAATCTCAATATGTAAATCATTCAAAAGCTTTCACAAGCAGAGATTTGCCAAGGCAGCAATTATTTGATGATGAAGAAATTATTGTTAGAAAGTCGAATGGTCCTTCGTGGTTTAATGTTTTTTTGTCGGTGGCAGGGGCGTTGGCAACAGGTGCGCTGTTTGGGTACTTAATCCTATCATTGTTTGTTGGTGGAGACATGTGGCTGTTTAGTAACAAAACTGATGTAAGTACTTCAGTGACAGGAAGCAAAGATCAGAATGTAAGTGTGGACGAAATTGTTGCACTGCCTTTGTCGAGTGAGTCGGGTGAAAAATCGGGTCAATTAGTAAACCCAGAGAGATCAGTTGAATCGACTGCAGTATCTTCAATAAGTTTGGGTGGGGAAAGGTACTCATATACGTTACTCCAATATGGCGTCTTCAGCCATTCAGCGGGACGAGACGAAGCAATTAAGCAGCTTGAGGCTAAGGAGCTTGCGTCAGCTTCTACTCAGACTGGTGTGAAGTTCCCGGTTTATGCAGGTATAGCAACGGATACTGTACAAACAGGGGCATTGGTAAAATTACTTCCGGGGCTTGAAGTTTACAAAAAGGAAGTTATAGTCCAAATACCGGACAAGCTTGTTTTTAATGGAAGCAAGGAAGAGGCTAGTCGATATTTCGAGAGAACAAATGAGCTTCTATCATCATGGACTAGTCTTATTGTTACTCAGATGGAGCAGCCGTCATTGTCTGCTTTAGAAAAAGCGGCATCAACTGCATGGCAGGAGAAATTTAAGCTGTGGAAGGAAAGTTCTCTTGCAATGAAAGAAGGCATGGAAAATGAAAAAGGAAAAGTATTTTTAAATCGTTTGAATCAAGCGATTGAAAAAACGGCAGCTCTAATGCTAGATTACGATAAACAACCGAAAATAACCTATCTATGGTCGGCCCAATCAGAGCTGATGAACGCAGTACTTTCGCAAAAAGAATGGTTTGAGTCCATGAGCGCATTGTAAACATAGGATAACCTGCGTATAATAGACATAGGTGTCATCTCGTGGCGAAAGGGATTGAACGATGAAGAAAAATGGGTGGATCCTTTTCTTATTTATCGTACTTGGACTAGTGGCTGGTGCGCTGTTAGCTCGTTGGCTCGAAAAAGTTCCAGGCATTTCTTTTTTAACAAAACCGATAGTAACGACTTGGTCACCTGCTGTTGATCTGTATGTGCTTAGCTTTAATATGACGTTACAGCTTCAAATCAGTATGTTCAGCATTATAGGAGCTGTTATTGCCGTTTGGCTTTATCGCAAAATGTAGCTTGCTATCAAATACAGTCACAATAGGTATACGTAAGGAGTCGAAGTTCGAAATGGAATATCAATCAAATGAACATGAACCGATAAGCCGAATTGTATTGGCTTCATCGTCGCCGCGCCGGAAGGAACTGGTCGCATCTTTCGACCTTTCCTTGCCGGTTTATATTTTGTCTACCGATGCGGATGAGACGGTACAAGCTGGCTGGTCACCGATAGATGTTGTGGAGAAACTGAGTATTCTTAAAGCTCAAACAGCACAGGCGCTTCTGAAGGATCATGTTCACGCTGGCAACAGCTTTTCTGATCTAATTATTGCTGCTGATACGATTGTTGCCTTGGATGGTGAAATTTTGGGCAAGCCGCAAGATGATGATGAAGCGTTCGGTATGCTTACAAGACTGCAGGGCAGACAACATGATGTCTACACAGGGATTGCATGTATTGCCGCTCGGTCAGGTAAGCTGACAGTTGCGCATCGAAGAACGAAAGTACGCATGAAGCCATTAAGAGCTGATGAAATTAAGCGATATGTCAATACCGGAGAGCCAAGAGACAAAGCAGGTTCATATGCTATACAAGGACTCGGTTCAACGCTCGTAGACGAAATAGAAGGTTGTCATTCCAATGTAGTTGGACTACCTTTATCACTTCTATCGGACATACTTAAAACTTACAATATTTATGTTATTTAATCTGATAATTGAATAGTAATCGATAATCACTCTTAACAGAAGGCGGGAATGGGACATGAGTCCGCAATCATCGAATATGCGAGATGTCCCCCATGAAGAACGTCCAAGAGAGCGCATGATGCGATATGGGGCAGAGTCACTTAGTCACGCGGAACTACTAGCTATTTTGTTGCGAACGGGAACACAGCGGCAGTCCGCTGTACATTTGGCAGGAGCAATATTGAAGCAATGTGGCAATTTGCGTAATCTAATGGATATGAGTATGGATGAACTTACAGCTATACGTGGGATTGGACCCGCCAAAGCGCTGCAATTGCGTGCTGGAATAGAGCTTGGTAGAAGAATAACGAAAAGCAAGTTAGGTGATTTGGTCACTGTTCGCAGGCCAAAGGATGCGGCTGATTATGTGATGGAAGATCTTCGGTATTTGAAAAAAGAACATTTTGTATGTCTGTTTCTTAACACAAAAAATCATATTATTGCCCGGGAAACATTGTCGATGGGAACATTGAATGCTTCATTGGTTCATCCTAGAGAAGTGTTCCGAGCTGCAATCAAATGTAGCAGTGCGTCTATTATTTGTGCACACAATCATCCAAGTGGTGATCCGACGCCAAGTCCGGAAGATATTTCTCTTACGAAGAGACTAGCAGAAGCGGGACAGCTTGTTGGAATTGAGGTACTGGATCATCTGGTGATTGGTGATGGACGATTTGTCAGTTTGAAGGAGCAGGGTCATTTGTAATATAATAAAAGGGATTGTCGCAATTAGAAGGGAGCAACAACATGTTTGGGAGTTTTTCGAAAGATTTGGGAATTGATTTAGGTACAGCAAATACACTTGTTTTCGTTAAGGGTAAAGGAATTGTTGTAAGAGAACCATCCGTGGTCGCTCTTCGTACAGATACAAAAACGATCGAAGCAGTCGGTGAGCAAGCAAAAAAAATGATCGGTAGAACACCTGGAAATATCCGCGCTGTTAGACCGATGAAGGACGGCGTAATTGCTGACTTCGAAACGACAGCAACGATGATCAAATATTTTATTCGCGCTGCACAAAAGCAACGTTCACTATTTCCACGTCATCCAAATGTAATGGTTTGTGTACCATCAGGCATTACAGCGGTAGAGCAAAGAGCTGTTGAAGACGCTGCTAAACAAGCGGGAGCACGTGAAGCCTACATTATTGAAGAACCATTTGCAGCTGCAATCGGTGCGGACTTGCCTGTTTGGGAACCGACGGGAAGTATGGTTGTTGATATTGGCGGTGGAACAACTGAAGTTGCTGTCATTTCACTGGGAGGCATCGTAACTAGCCGTTCGATTCGTGTTGCAGGTGACGAGATGGACGAAGCTATTATGCAATACATCAAGAGACTGTACAATCTCCTGATCGGTGAAAGAACGTCAGAGCAGCTTAAGATGGAGATTGGTTCTGCATTGCAAATGGATAAGCCGGAAACGATGGAAATTCGTGGACGTGATCTCGTTACGGGTCTTCCGAAAACATTGGCTATTACTTCTGATGAAATTACAGATGCGTTGACAGATACAATCAATTCTATTGTTGAAGCTGTAAAAGTAACGCTAGAGAAATGTCCACCAGAGCTTTCCTCTGATATTATGGACCGTGGTATCGTCTTAACTGGCGGCGGAGCATTGCTTCGTAATCTAGACAAGCTATTGCAACGTGAGACAGGAATGCCAGTAATTGTCGCTGACAATCCACTAGATTGCGTCGCGATAGGTACAGGTCGTTCATTGGATCATATTCACTTATTTAAAAGTAGAGGAACTGGACGTTCCAAGCGTTAATATGTAACGGACAAACGAACGGATATGAGATGGGCAGGTGGTCGGGCTGTTTAATCTAATGAGGAATAAGCGAGTCATAATGCTTATGATCGGGTTGATATTGTTCATTGCGATCATCGGCTTCTCGCTGAGTGATCGCAAAGAGCTGACATGGCCAGAGAAATTTATTAAAGATGCCTCTGGTTATGTGCAGCAGTGGTTTTACAAGCCCGCTGGCTATATAGCGGGCTTCTTTGAGGATATAAGAAATTTGGATGAGCTTTACGAGGAAAATGAGCAGCTTCGACTTACTGCTGCTGCCTACGCACGAGACAAAATGGCATACAATTTTATCGAAGATGAGAATGAGCGTCTGAAAGAAGAACTTAAATTTACCGAGCAGCAAAAGCAGTTATACGATTACAATTATATAATTGCACAAGTTATTTCGGTAAGTAATGATGCGAACAATCGTACGATGAATATTAATGTAGGTTCAAAAAATGGCATTAAACCGAATATGGCAGTTACAACAGTAGATGGTCTTGTTGGACTAGTTAGTTCCGTTACACCATTCACTGCAACAATTACACCTATTACGGAGCTGAATGAAACATCACCAACCTTTAATTCCATTGCCGCTACAATTGAGGGCAGAGAAAATGAATCATTTGGTATTCTGAGCAGTTATGACAAGGAAACAAAAAGACTTGTTATGACAAAGATTGCAGAAAATGACAAAATGGAAATTGGTGATACGGCTATAACTTCAGGGCTTGGTAATGTGTATCCTAGGGGAATTCGTATCGGAACGATTGAAACGAAGCAGGTTGGTGATTTTGGTCTTACCTATACAGCAACGATCAAGCTTGCGACAAGTTTTGATCATTTAACGGAAGTATTTGTTGTTCAAGTTCCCGAAGTAGAGGGGCAAGATCAATGAGTATGAACCGGATCGTTTGCCTTATCTTGCTTCTGTTTGTTATAGAAGGTACGCTCATTCCTTGGTTCATTCCGGATGGGTTCGGCGACCGCATCATACCGCATTTTGTTTTTGTGATCGTATTATTTTCTGCCCTGTACGGCAGCCGACACCAAGCTCTTTTGTTAGGAGCAGGTTTTGGATTGTTGCAAGATATTGTTTATTACGGTCATTTGCTTGGTGCGCATTTCTTTATTATGGGATTAATAGGCTATTTTACTGGGATGCTGCTTGAACGTAAGCGGGTAACGATAATGATGGCGTTAACTGTAGTAGGATTTGCTTGCATTCTGTACGACACGACCTTATTTTTTATTTACAAAGTGTTCAGAATTTCAAATGTTGACTATGCATGGGCGTTGCTTAATCATATTTTACCTAGTCTATTTCTACAGCTGGCGTTTGCTTTGCTTTGTTATGTGCCAGTTAGACGGATGTTTGAGTCGAGGGTTGCTTCTAGCTCAGAGAAAGATGAGGAATAAATGGGTAGTTAATGCAGGAAAACTGGTCAGTTAGCAAGAATTCAATAGGTTGGGGAGGGACGATTGTGACCGAGAAGCAACATATAATGATTAAAGGTGTCAAGGAAGGTCTTCTGTTCCTTCTCGACGATCAATGTGCATTCGAAACATTGCTAGCCGAATTGCAATATAAATTGGAAAAAACCCACCAACAGCTTTTGACTGGTCCGCTTGTACATATCCATGTTAAGCTTGGCACAAGAGAAATAACGGATGAACAAAAGGAACAGCTTGCTGCTATTATTCGCGCTCAAGGAAACCTAATGATCGGCTCCATAGAATCGGAGGCAACATCGGCTCCCAATGAGGCTGCATTAAAAGTACAACCGCACGTAGTAACTTCAATTGTTCGTTCCGGTCAAACTTTAGAGCATGACGGAGATCTGTTGTTGATTGGTGACGTAAACCCAGGTGGCACTTTGTTGTGTACAGGTGATATATATGTGATGGGTGCACTAAAGGGAATGGCACATGCCGGAATAGGGGGACGTCAAGATGTTATTATCGCGACGTCATTAATGCGTCCAACTCAATTGCGGATAGCGGGTGTCGTTAGTAGACCACCGGAAGAATGGCTTACCGGCGATGCTGCTATGGAATTCGCTTATCTCATTGAAGGACAAATGCAGATTGATAAACTTTCGCAATTATTCCGCATAAGGCATAACCCTATAATGTTTAAAGGAGTGTAGAGCATGGGAGAAGCGATTGTTGTAACTTCGGGTAAAGGTGGGGTTGGTAAAACGACTACCTCGGCGAATGTCGGTACTGCCTTGGCACTACTTGGGAAAAAAGTATGTTTGGTAGATACTGATATTGGCCTTCGCAACCTTGACGTCGTAATGGGTTTGGAAAATAGAATAATATATGATCTAGTTGACGTAGCTGAAGGTCGATGCCGTCTTAATCAAGCTCTTGTAAAAGATAAACGTTTCGACGAGCTATATATGTTGCCAGCAGCACAAACAAAAGATAAAGATTCCGTTACTCCTGAACAAATACGAGAGATTGTGCTTGAATTAAAACAGTCGCATGATTATGTAATTATTGATTGTCCGGCTGGAATTGAGCAAGGTTTCCGTAATGCAATAGCTGGGGCGGATCGTGCAATCGTAGTTACTACCCCTGAGAATGCAGCAGTGCGTGATGCAGATCGTGTAATTGGCTTGCTTGAAGGGGAGAAAATACCATCCAAACTTGTCATTAACCGTATTCGCCATGCGATGGTGAAGAATGGAGAAATGCTGGATATTGATGAAATTTGTCAAGTTCTTGCTATTGATTTAGTTGGAATTGTACCTGATGATGAAAAAGTAATTTCTGCATCTAACAGCGGTGAGCCTACCGTTATGAACCCTGCTTCACGAGCAGCTATCGCATATCGGAATATCGCCCGTCGCATACTAGGGGATATGGTTCCGCTTATGCTGCTTGACGAGAAAGCGGGGGCATTCAAACGCTTCCGTAAGTTTCTTGGAATAGGATGATCGCCTAGTGCTCAACAAATTGAAAAAGCTAGATTGGGGTATTCTGTTCATTCTAGTTTGTCTTATGCTGATTAGCACGGTTGCTATATACAGTGCTACTGCCAATGATCCCAATCCAACCTATCACGGCAAAGAAAAGTTACATCTCATTTATTTTGGTGTGGGATTTGTTGTAGCTATCGCATCTGTTCTATTTGATTATCGAATCATATTGAAGTTGTGGCATGTACTGTACGGAATTGGTGTTACGTTGTTAATCCTTGTTTATTTCTTCGGTGCAGAAGTTAACAGCGCCAAGGGTTGGTTTAGGTTTGGTAGTTTTTCATTTCAGCCAGCAGAGCTGATGAAAATTATTTTGATCATTGGGATAGCTTACTTATTGGGTCGACGACAGGGCGATAAGCTAAACTTTACTAATGATTTGCTCACGATTGGGGCATTTGCATTCCTGCCGTTTTTACTTGTCATGATTCAGCCGGACTTGGGGAATGCGATCATTTTCCTAGTCATTGTATTAGGCATGTTGTGGATTGGTAATGTGAAATATTCTCATGTCGCAATGGGTCTCGGAATCGTTGTGGCAGGCATTATGTTGTTTATGTTTCTGTTCAATACGTTTAATGAAGAAATTAAAGACTATATGATTGAAAAGAATAGGTACCATTGGTATGAGCGAATCAACACTTTTGTCAATCCAGGCGAAGCAAGCACTAGCGCTTTACATCAGTCGAAAAATGCTCAAATAGCTATCGGCTCTGGTGGACTTAGCGGAGATGGATTTATGGAAGGCGATATGAAAAACGGTGGATTCGTTCCATACCCATATTCAGATTCGATTTTCGTTGTTATCGGAGAAGAATTTGGTTTCCAAGGATCAGCGATATTACTAATGCTTTATTTCTTTCTTATTTATCGGATGATTATGATTGCATTTAAATGCTTCGACAGGCGAGCCTCTTATATCATTATAGGAATCGTGTCCATGTTTGTGTTCCAAGTATTCCAGAACATTGGAATGATGATTGGTTTGATGCCGATTACTGGTATTACGCTTCCTTTCATTAGTTATGGCGGTACTTCGTTATTACTGAATATGGCGTCTATCGGCCTTGTATTCAGTATAAAAGCACATCAGGAAGTATACGAGCTTGCTGAATAAGAGCCCATTCATTAGCATTACTTGCTAGGAGTTTCTCCTAGTCGGGTAATGCTTCTTTTATTTGTCTCCCCCGCATACTTGTCTATTTGAACTCATAACTATGTAGTATGAGAACAAGCTCTCAAATAGAGCTTAATGGAAGAGGCGGGGTGGAATTTAAATGGGACTAATTGATGATGTGAGACAGCGCAGGCATCAGAAGATAAGGAGCTTGCTTGATGAATACAATAACTTATCACCCGAAAGTGAAGCAATAAAGAAGCAAAGTAATGAGGATGATTTCCATTCAAAAAAGAAAACAAGTCTTACATTCGAAGATGAATTTCCGTATCATTCAATAATTGATTTAGAAAAAATACCGTTGCCGCCACCTTCCTTCAGCGCTGTGGATGGCCTTGACCCAGAACTTTCATGGAAGAGGAATCCGAATCCTTGGGCAGCCTGGGACGAGGAGAAAGCTCATACGAACTCACCCCGAAGCTTTGTGAAGTCTGCTCCGCTGTATAATGAGCGAAGTGATCCGCCTAAAAATGGCCGGGGAAGATTTCAAAAGGAAATGACTTGGAAGCTCGTCATATCTGCGCTTCTCTTTGGCGGGGTGTGGGCTATGTTTCAATATAATCATGAATGGACTGCCAAAGGTCAAACTTTTGTGAAACAGGCGTTGACTGATGAAATTGATTTTGCTTCAGCGGCGTTGTGGTATAGGGAAGTTTTTGATGGAGCGCCATCATTTATTCCGATATTTGGCGAAGAGTCCGGAGATGCTACCCTCGTAGATGGGACAATCAAGTCTTCGGTTATCTCTCCGCTTGCAGATGCTTCGATTATTAGAAGTTTTGCAGATCTTCTAAGTGGAGTGGAGCTCGCAGGTGCTTCACAAGCGGAAGTTGCAGCAGTAGAAACAGGTAGAGTTATTCAAGTTACAGCGGAACAAGACCGCGTTCTTATTCAACATGCAAACAGTCGGATAACGATTTATGGGAAGTTAGCCTCAACGAATGTTGCGGTCAATGATTGGGTGGAAGCAGGTGACACAATAGGTCATTTGCCCAAATCAAAGGCAGGTGAACATAGCCTACTGTACTTTGCTATTAAGCAAAATGATCGATACTTGGACCCGGTGGACGTGATACCGATTGATTAAATGGCGAGGCATCATTTGGTCGGTACACCCTCTGTTTGTAATGGTTATGCTTGCATCGGCAATGACGGGATATTTTGTAGAACTGCTTACGTTGTTCGTAATCGTTGTGGTACATGAGCTAGGTCATGTTGTAGTTGCAAGAAGCTTTGGGTGGAAGATAAAAGAAGTGAAATTGCTACCCTTTGGCGGAGTTGCAGAAGTTGAAGATGCAGGAGGACTATCAGCGAAGGAAGAGGCATTAGTAGCGATTGCTGGACCATTGCAAAATGTGTGGATGGGGTTGCTTGCATGGGGACTAGGTGCATTAGGTCTTTGGGATAACCAGTGGGGACAATATGTAGCACAAGCTAATCTAATGATCGCTTTGTTCAATTTGTTACCTATCCAACCGTTAGACGGAGGCAAGCTGTTGCATGCATTGCTTTGCTATTGTCTGAATTATTATCGTACATTGCGGTGGACCGCCCGAATTAGCTTGTTGTTCAGTGCATTAATGATTGCAGGAGCCTTTCTGCCATTGTTAATGGAAGGTAGAGGAATACAAGCTAATTTACTTGTTGTCGGCATATTTCTACTTGTAACGAATTGGACTTATAATCGAAATATTCCGTTTCTTTTTTATCGCTTCTTAACACATCGTGAGGCAGCATCAGACTTCGCGCAACATAGGGGAAAGCCGGTAAGCCCTATAATCGTTAGCGGGCAACAGTCTATTTTGTCAGTTACTCGGTTATTTAGAAGAGAAAGATATCATATCGTTTATGTGATCCAGCCTGCCGCAGTAGAATTGCAAGTGTTGACAGAGCAACGAATTGTCGAGGGTTGTTTGTCTGGCCTTAATCCCCATCGTGCAGTAAAGGAACTTTTCAGTTAAACTATAAGAAAAGTAATGATGGGGGTGACTATCTGATCATGAAGCAAATGCTGATGCATGTAGATGGGGAAATGCTGCAAACAGCAGTTCTGCATGACGGTAAGCTCGTTGAATTTTTTATGGAGCGTTCTGGCGGAGTCAGCCTAGTTGGCAATGTTTACAAAGGAAGAATAGTAAATGTCCTTCCGGGTATGGGAGCCGCTTTTGTAGATATTGGACTTGGGAGAAATGCTTTTCTTTATATCGATGATATGCTTCATCCTCATGCGGACAAGCAATCTCATAATAAACCGGAAATTAGTGAACTTGCTGTAGTGGGACAAGAAATCATTGTACAAGTAATAAAAGATCCGCTTGGCGGCAAGGGTGCTCGGGTAACAACGCATTACAACTTGGCTGGTCGCTGGCTTGTTTTTATGCCTTGTGCTGATTACGTAGGTATTTCCAAAAAGATCGGGAACGAGGGGGAGCGGGAGCGTCTTCGTCTACTTGGCGAGAAGTTGCGTACTGGCGAAGAAGGCATCATTATGCGCACAGCGGCATTAGGTGAAGATGAAGAAGCACTCGGTGCTGATGTTACGAAGTTAAGAGAACGTTGGATCACGATTCAAGGGTCAATTTCTAAAGCGATTGCTCCACAGCTACTACACTCTGAAGCAGGTTTACTACATAGAGCGTTTCGCGACACGTTAACTCGTGACATGGACGAAGTGTGGATTGACAATTTTGCTAAGTTTCAAGAAGCATCTAAGCTGTTGCAAGATATGACTCCTACACTTAAGGAGAAACTTAAATTATTTGAGCAACGTGGTAAAAGCAGTATGTTTCAACAATTTAAAGTTTCAGAACAAGTTACGACGGCTTTCTCTAGGCGAATTCCAATGGGGAGCGGCGGATATCTTATTTGGGAAGATACTGAGGCACTAACTGTAATTGATGTTAACACTGGAAAATATGTTGGTAGTGATAATTTAGAGGACACTGTATTCCAAACGAATATGGAAGCAGCACAGTTGATCTCAAGACTGCTTCGTGTGAGGGATGTCGGCGGAATTATCATTATTGATTTTATTGATATGCAACGTGAAGAGAGCAGACAAAAAATATTGTTATGTATGACAGATGAAGCGAAGCTGGATGGAACCAAATGCACAATTGTTGGCTGGACGAAGCTTGGTTTAATGGAACTAACAAGGAAAAAGGCGAGAGAAAACGCTATTCACCAGATGAAAGAAAATTGTAAAGTATGCAGCGGTACGGGCAAACAGTCGAGCTTTACTAAATAGTGCTTGAACTTATCTTGCTATCCATTAGGATACATAAAGTATAATAAATAGGACACATCATGATAAAAAGGTTGAACAGCGCCTATTAATATGATAAACTGATTGGGTGTGTGTTTCGTATTGCCTTTTGATACAGACATGCAGGTACCGCTCCGATCAGGTATACAAGCGCATCGGCGATTGCTGAATGCCACCTAAATTAGGCGAGTCTTCGAAAACAAGGAGGTGCACCAACTATGTTCGCAATTATTGAAACTGGCGGAAAGCAATACAAAGTTCAGCAAGGCGATGTTATCTACATCGAGAAACTGGATGGAGGCGAAGGTGAAAACGTAACTTTCGACCGCGTATTGGCAGTATCCGGCAAAGACGGATTGGTAACAGGAGCTCCATTAGTATCTGGCGCTACAGTTACAGGCAAAGTCGAGAAACACGGCAAAGGCCAAAAAATCATCGTCTACAAATACAAAGCTAAAAAGAACTATCGCCGCAAGCAAGGTCATCGTCAGCCTTACACGAAAGTAACAATCGAAAAAATCCAAGCGTAAGAGGATTTTATTATGATCTCAGTTACATTTGTTAGGAATGGCAGTGACAAGCGCATCGTATCATTCGCGGTCATAGGACATGCTAAATATGCGAAGCCCGGTAAAGATATCGTCTGTGCCGGCGTGTCGACAGTATCTATCGGCACGGTTAATGCAATAGAAACGTTGGCGGGTGTAGAGCTGCCGGTCACGATGAAGAACGGTTGGTTATCTTCGGATATACCTATTCTGCCGGATGCTGATGCAGACGGACGGATGCAACTGCTTCTGGAGTCGATGGCGGTTATGCTCGAAACTATCGCTAAATCATACGGCAAGCATGTCGTTGTACATGAGCAGCTTCGCTGAAGCTGTCCTTGTACAACGTAACATTTAAGGGAAGGAGTGATACACCATGTTGAAACTGAATCTTCAGCTTTTCGCATCCAAGAAAGGTGTAGGTTCCACAAAGAACGGTCGTGACTCACATTCGAAGCGTCTAGGCGCTAAACGTGCTGATGGTCAAACCGTTTCTGGCGGAAGCATCTTGTTCCGTCAACGCGGAACGAAGATCCACCCAGGAACTAACGTTGGTATCGGCAAAGACGATACACTTTACGCTAAAGTAGACGGAGTAGTTAAATTCGAACGTTGGGGTCGCGATCGCAAAAAAGTGAGCGTATACCCTGTTGTTCAAGCTCCAGTAGCTGCAGCTGTAGAAGCATAAATAAACAAAAGCCCCGGCCGGCATTGCTTGGCACGGGGCTTTCGTTATATTTATGAAGATGACCGGAAATATGAAGCATGATATACTAGATAAGCTAGGAATATCGAAGAAGGTAGGTTCTTGGAATGGGACGCTTTACAACAGCGAAGCATTATGTAGCAGCATCTTGCGTGCTCCCAAGCTGCACAGCGCTAATATGGCCAGACAATCGCCCGCTTATAGTTATTTTGATTCTATGGATTATTACTGCGGCAATATTTTGGACTCGGGCAGAGCGCAAGGACAACCAAGAGCGAATGACCAGAACGATTCAAGCTATGCAAACGTCAAGTATAAGAACATTAAATCACCACCGTCATGACTGGATGAACGATCTGCAAGTACTTTTTGGTTATGCAAGATTGGGAAAGCCGGATAAGACGATTCAATATGTGGAAAAAATAATAGCAAGAATGGCTGTGGAGACCGCAGTAGCGAAGCTTGGCGTGCCATCTTTGATCAGCTTCATTCAATCTTTCCGAACGGTAACAAACTCACTTTCCCTTGAACTCGATATAAAGGGTGATCTTAATTTGAGTGAGCTGTCACCTGATGCGGAGAGCATTGCAGAGACGCTTATACATATAATAAATGCTTACCGTTTCTCCGTGAAATCGGGAAATGGTGAATTGTCAGTTCTTAGGTTGGAGCTAGGAGCGGATGAGGATGGGCTTTATGCGGCATTTTATTATGAGGGCGAGCTTATGAATGAGCAGCAATTAAACCAAAAAATTAAACAGCAGTTGGAAGGCGCACCACTTACGAAAGTGGACTCCGTGCAGTCCTTTTCCAAATTGCTGCTAAGAGCGGAAATGTGCGCTTGAACGGAGGCAATACATGTTTGTCGATAAGGCGAAAATATTTGTAAAAGGCGGCGACGGTGGAGATGGAATCATTTCGTTCCGTCGTGAAAAATATGTTGAAAATGGTGGACCAGCTGGAGGCGACGGCGGGCGTGGCGGAGATCTCATATTCCGAGTAGACGAAGGTTTGCGCACACTGATGGACTTCCGTTATCAGAAACACTTTAAAGCGCAGCGTGGCGAGCGCGGTAAGGTAAAGGGTATGCATGGTGCTGGTGCTGAAGATATGACTGTTCGTATCCCGCCAGGTACTATTATTGTTGATGACGATACAGGTGAGGTCATTGCTGACTTAACTAGAAACGGTCAACAAATTGTTATTGCGAAGGGCGGACGAGGCGGACGAGGAAATATTCGTTTTGCTACTGCTACGAACCCTGCCCCTTATATTTCTGAAAATGGTGAAGAAGGTCAAGAACGCTGGGTCGTGCTTGAGATGAAGGTCATGGCAGATATTGGCTTGGTCGGTTTCCCGAGCGTAGGCAAGTCTACTTTACTTTCCGTTGTTTCTGGAGCGACTCCTAAGATTGGTGCTTATCATTTCACAACAATCACCCCTAATCTAGGTGTTGTCGATGTAGGCGACAGTCGTAGTTTTGTTATGGCAGATTTGCCTGGACTAATCGAAGGTGCACATGAAGGCGTAGGCTTAGGACATGAGTTTTTGCGACATGTAGAGCGGACCCGAGTTATTATTCATGTGGTTGATATGGCTGCATCAGAAGGACGCGATCCTTTCGATGATTGGCTGAAGATTAACGCTGAGCTGTCCCTGTATAACGAGAAGCTTATCGATCGTCCACAAATTATTGCAGCAAACAAGATGGACATGCCTGAGGCTGAAGAGCAACTTGAGTTGTTTAAGCAGAAGCTTGCTGAAGTAAGCGGCGACGGTCAATACCAGATTGTTCCAATTTCTTCACTTACGAAGCAAGGTGTTCAGGAGCTATTATATAAAGCGGCAGATGTATTGGATACGATTGCTGTCCATACGGAAGTTGAAGAAGTAAAAGCTAACGATGAACGCAAAGTTTATGCGTTTGAGAAGAAGGAAGACATTACTTTCACTATACATCGTGAAGATGAAGTGTTCGTCGTGGAAAGCGATGGCATTGCACGTATGATGAAACGTATGAATTTAAATTCTTACGATGCAGTTATGCGATTTGCACGTATAATGAGAAAGCTTGGCATTGATGAAGCATTGCGTAAGCAGGGTGCTAGAGACGGCGATATGGTAAGAGTCGTAGACTATGCATTTGAGTTTTTTGAGGGCAGTGACTATAACCCATACGATTAAACTGAGTGACGATGGAAGTCGTTTTCAGACTGACGAGAAACCCACGTTTTTACAACGCAGGGTTTCTTTTTGTTTAGACACTTTTACAAAAGATGAAGATGACGTGATTCGTCTTTTTTCTATGCTGCCTATTGCCGATGATAGCTTATTCCGATATAATGTCCACTATAGGAATACAATTGTCTTTTTGAGGAGGACTGAAGTGGCTGATCGCTATTATGTCGTTCGCGAAGACATTTTGCCGGAAGCAATTCTAAAGACGATTCATGTCAAAGAAATGTTGAGCACTGGCGGAGCGGCTACTGTACATGAAGCAGTAGAACGTGTCGGACTTAGTCGAAGTGCTTTTTATAAGTACAAGGATGGCGTTTTTGCGTTAAATGAGAAGACAGAAACGAATATTGTGACAGTTTCCATGGACTTGGATCATCGCGCAGGTATTTTATCGAGTGTTTTAGGTCTGGTAGCAAGCCAAGGGGGAAATGTGCTTACAATGAATCAGAGCATCCCGCTCCAAGGTTTTGCTAATGTCGTTTTATCTGTAGATATTTCGCAAGTTACCGGTGATGGATCACATCTCGTGGAATTACTGAAGAGCCAATCAGGTGTGCGAAAAGCAATGGTAATTGGTCGAGGTTAATATTATAGCAACGGAGGGAATACATGAAACCAGTTAAGGTAGGATTATTGGGGCTTGGAACAGTCGGAACAGGTGTCGTTCGTATAGTTGAGGGGCATCAAGAGGATTTGCAGAGCCAAGTAGGTTCACCAATTATTATAGAGAAAATACTTGTACAAAATATAAGTAAATTACGAAATGTATCCATAGCTGAAGGTAAACTAACAGAAGACCCATGGGATGTTATCCGCAACCCGGAAATTGATGTAATCGTTGAAGTAATGGGCGGTATTGAGCACACGAAGGAATATATTTTGGAAGCTTTATCTCTTGGGAAACATGTTGTAACAGCTAACAAAGATTTGATGGCACTGCATGGTCCAGAGATTTTGGCTAAAGCGCAAAAACATCGCTGCGACGTTATGTATGAAGCGAGTGTAGCTGGTGGTATTCCAATTATTAGAACGCTTGTGGAAGGATTCTCTTCTGATCGCATTACGAAAATTATGGGTATCGTGAACGGTACAACAAACTTTATATTGACGAAGATGAGCCAAGAAGGGGCATCATACGCTGATGTTTTGAAAGAAGCACAAGAGCTTGGCTATGCGGAGTCAGATCCAACTTCTGATGTTGAAGGTATTGATGCAGCTCGGAAGATGACGATTCTATCAACACTTGGATTTCGTGTCAATGTTGCTTTGGATGATGTGTCTGCAAAAGGTATTTCTTCTGTAACAAAAGATGATATCTTGTATGCTAAGCGACTGGGTTATGTTGTGAAGCTGCTAGGTATTGCTGAGCGTCAGGACGATGCAATCAGTATTAGTGTTCAGCCAACAATGGTAAAACATTCACATCCAATTGCAGCTGTAAATGGTGTATTCAACGCAGTTTATGTGTATGGTGAAGCGGTAGGCGAGACGATGTTCTATGGTCCAGGTGCGGGCGAGCTTCCGACTGCTACTTCTATCGTAGCTGACTTGGTTGCAGTTGTGAAAAATTTGAAGCTTGGTGTTAATGGTCAACACGGCGGTATGGCTTACAAAGAGAAGAAGCTGAAGACAGACGAGCAAATAACGTCAAAATATTTCATGTTGCTTCATGTAGCTGATCGTGCTGGCGTTCTCGCACGTATAACACAAGTATTCGCTGAGTTTGAGGTTAGCCTAGAATCGGTGCTGCAGCAACCGAACGCAAGCAACCCTGAGGCAGAAATTATTATTATTACTCACGATGCCAATAAGGCGGCAATTTCGAAGGTACTTCATACTTTTGAAACGCTTGATGTTGTTCATAAAGTGAAGAGTGTTTATAGGGTCGAAGGTTAGTCCCATGATAAATCGCCGAGTTATCGTCAAAATTCCGGCAAGCACAGCTAATTTAGGTCCAGGCTTTGATTCTCTTGGAATGGCTTTGTCTCTATTTGCATGGATCGAGATGGAGCAGTCGCATACAGGGATGACGACATTCCAGCTGCATGGAGACGGGATGGACGGCCTGCCCACGGACAAATCGAATTTGGTTTATAAAGTCGCTCAACTTGTTTTCAAAGAAGCGGGTGTAGAAGTACCTGAGCTTCATATTGCGATGTATAGTGAAATTCCGTTGACACGTGGACTTGGCAGCAGTGCATCAGCCATTATCGGTGCTCTAGTTGCGGCAAATGCGCTAATTGGCAGTCCTCTGAGCGATGATAAGTTATTCCAAATCGCAACAGAGCTTGAGGGGCATCCTGATAATGTCGCTGCTTCATTATTCGGAGGCATCGCTGTATCGGCTTGGGATGGGGCGGAAGCGCAGCATGTGCGGATCGAGCCGCATCCTTCACTTGAAGCGCTGGTAGCTATTCCAGCGTTTGAGCTTTCTACTGAGAAGGCGCGCCATGCGCTGCCTTCACAGATTTCCATGGCCGACGCGGTATTCAATGTCGGCCGCACTTCTCTGCTCGTCGCGGCGCTTGCGAGCGGCGAGCTAGGTTTGATCCGTCATGCTATGAAGGATCGGCTGCACCAGCCTTATCGTGCAGCGCTTATTCCCGGCATGACAGAAATATTGGAGCGCGCCACAGACTTTGGCGCACTCGGTGCTGCACTCAGCGGTGCTGGGCCTACGCTGATTGCGTTTGTAGATGCAGCTAGCCCAGATAAAGCTGCGCTTGAGAATTTTCTTCGGGCGACGCTGCAGAAGGAAGGTATTACAGCCGAGACAATGTGGCTAGCGCCCTGTATGAATGGTCCGGAAGTGACGACTTGGGAGCTTCCTGTCGGAAGTGAAGCTCTATCACAGGAGCGTATGTCGCTGCTGGAGAGAATTAAAGGAGAAGTCAAAGCATGAAGACGATAGCGTTATTGCCAGCGGGTTCAGTTTCTGACGAAGCAGCTAAGCAGCTGTTTTCTTTAGAGGATATGGTTGTATGGAAGCATCACCGGCTTATTGCAGATGTGTTTCAATCTACCGTAAGCGGAATTAGCGATTATAGTATCATTCCGATTGAAAATACGATTGAAGGTTCTGTTAGTCTCCATATGGATTGGCTAGTCCACGAAGTGGATTTGCCTTTCCAGGCGGAGTGGGTTTACCCCTCCATTCAAAATTTGATCGGAAGACGATCAGAGCTTGAACTTGAGTCGGGAGAGCTGGATTTTTCACGGATCACAAAAGTGATAAGCCATCCCGTTGCGATGGCGCAATGTCTGCAGTTTCTAAGGAAACATATTCCTCATGCCGAGACTGAACATGTGAGTAGTACAGCGGAGGCTGTTCGTATCGTACGTGACAACCCTGGTCAAGGCATTGCTGCTATCGGTACTCGAATTGCTGCAGCTAACAACGAACTTGACTTACTTGCCAGTGAAGTGACTGACCATGACAATAATTATACCCGTTTTATGTTAGTAGGCTCAGAGCCGTATACGGCTCGTAAGTCGGAAAGAATTAAGACAAGTATCTTAATTAACCTTCCCGAAGATTACCCTGGAGCACTACATCAAGTATTGTCTGCATTTGCTTGGCGGCGTATCAACTTGTCGCGGATCGAGTCGCGTCCGACAAAGAAGAAACTCGGCAGCTATTATTTTTATATCGAGATCGAGATGTCGATGGATACTGTTTTATTGCCGGCAGCGTTTCAGGAAATTGAAGCAATTGGCTGCCATATACGTATATTAGGATGTTATCCGAGCTTTTCATACGAGCAATTATTGTAATAGTCATACAAAATAGCGGAGGTGTAAGTTAGGTTATGGCACAACAGTATATTTATTTAAATGGTGAGTATGTATCAAAAGAGGATGCAAAAATTTCAGTATACGACCATGGTTTCCTTTACGGTGATGGCATTTTTGAAGGAATTCGCATTTATGATGGCAACATTTTTAAATGTAAAGAGCATTTGGACAGGCTTTATGATTCAGCAAAATCGATTATGCTTGATATCCCTCTGTCGATTGATGAAATGCAAGACGCGCTAGTTGAAACGATTCGCCGCAATGAGATGCGTGATGGTTATATTCGTCTAATCGTATCACGTGGACCTGGTAATCTTGGCCTTGATCCGAAACGTTGCCCTTCAGCATGGGTAATCATTATTGTGGAGCAGCTTGCAATCTATCCAGAGGAAGCGTACATAAACGGACTTGTGTCGGTTTCCGTATCGCAGCGCCGCAATATCCCGGATGCACTTAATCCAAAGATTAAGTCGCTTAACTATCTGAACAACATTTTGGTAAAAATTCAAGCGAATTTGGCTGGTGTTGGGGAAGCAATCATGCTTAACTCACAAGGTTATGTAGCAGAGGGCTCCAGTGATAACATCTTTATTATCAAAAATGGTACCGTATATACACCTCCATGTTATGTCGGAGCACTTGAAGGTATCACACGTGCAGCTATTATGGAGCTTTGTGAAAAACATGGTTACA
The DNA here is from genome assembly GCF_022180385.2 of Paenibacillus sp. L3-i20. Taxonomy (GTDB): domain Bacteria; phylum Bacillota; class Bacilli; order Paenibacillales; family Paenibacillaceae; genus Pristimantibacillus. The sequence continues at coordinate 102,069 of NZ_BQME02000001.1, read as the reverse complement.
AACTTAAAGAAGAGCCTTTTACTTTACATGATGTATATGTCGCGGACGAAGTGTTCTTTACTGGAACAGCAGCTGAGGTTATCGCGGTTCGTGAAGTTGATGGCCGTACAATTGGTTCAGGACAAGCAGGTCCAATTACGACACATCTTCTGCAAGAGTTCCGCAGCATCGTAACAGTTGACGGTGTGAAAGTTTTCGACTAGCGAATAAGGGATACGGAGCAAAGGATACGGGCTGAGTAACTAACTCATTGTTTAATGCCCATCTTCTGACCAAAGAACTGTACGATGCTTATTATGGAGAAAACCGCTTTTTTTTTGTTCTAACGAACTCCAGTGGCGTTATTTCATCTTATTTAGCGGAAACTGAGCTGGTTTTGTTGGAATAGCGAATCTTGAGTTCGTTACAGCTTAAAACCACTGTTTTTTGTAGATCATTACCCATATTTGTGTAAACCACTAGCTTATAAAGCCCCTTCCAATGAGATCAGCGCGATGAAAATTGCTGCATTCTCGATGGAGGGGCTGTTTTTGTTTCCTGAAAAAGAGTAATTATGTGAACTCTATAGGTATTTTTTTGAGAAAGTGGAGACACCTGCCCATATTCTGCATAGGATGTAAAGATCGATAACAGGCATAAGATTTGCCGAGTTATTCAGAACGTGACAGGAGGTTATCAGCGGGTGAAAATCCATATTGTAAAAAAGGGCGACTCGTTATACTTCATCAGCCAGAAGTACAATGTTTCCCTTGAAGAAATTTTGCAGCTGAATCCCGGAATTACGAATCCGGATGTACTTGATGTTGGTATGAAGCTCAAAATTCCTTCAAGTCATACCGCACAGAATGGGGTAAATGGGATGATGATTATGCATCAACATGTCGTGAAGCAAGGTGATACACTTTGGAAGCTATCTAAAGCTTGGGGAGTTCCGCTTGCTACAATGGTGCATGTGAATCCGCATCTAAAAAATCCAAATGTGCTCCTAACAGGTGAAGTTGTTAACATTCCGAAAGCTGACGTGGCGATACCTAACTCAGTAACTCAACAGGGACACTCTAATCCGGGTTCACAAACAGGATCATTTATGCAAGGTGTTCAAGGCTTTGTTGGTAAGTTGTCGACTGCACCAATTATTGGGAAGACACTTACAGGATATGTGACGGAGAAAAAGAATACTGCACCAATTCAAGAGAACAAACCTATAGCACCTATTGTAACACCAGTACCACCTGCGCCAGAACCAAAACCAAAGGCTGTTGTTGAGCCAGCAAAAAAAGAAGCGGAGAAAAAGGTGGAACCAATTGCTGAGAAGGTAGAACCAATTGCTAAGAAAGTAGAGCCTCTTGCTGAGAAAAAAGTGGAGCCACTAGCTACCAAAGTAGATCCTATTGCCAAGAAGGTTGAACCCCTTGCCAAGAAAGTAGAGCCTCTTGCATCTAACGTAGAACCTTATGGCGGGAAAATTATGCCGCAAGCAGGTGGAAAAACATTGCCACTTTCATCTAATGCTGCGCCATACTCGTCTAACGTAGCTCCTCTTTCGTCCAATAATGTAGCACCATACACGTCTAACCTAGCTCCTCTTTCGTCTAATAATGTAGCACCATATTCGTCTAACGTAGCTCCTCTTTCGTCCAATAATGTAGCGCCATACTCGTCTAATGTGGCTCCACTTTCATCTAATAATGTAGCACCATACTCGTCTAACTTAGCTCCTTACTCATCAAATGTAGCGCCATATTCGTCTAACGTAGCTCCACTTTCATCTAACAATGTAGCACCTTACTCATCAAATGTAGCACCTAACAGTAACGTTGGCCCATTGGCTAATACTTCTCCAGCAGCAAAAGTGTCACCTAGTGGGAAAAAAGCTCTGCCGATTGAAAAGCCGGTAGAAAAGAAGCTTAAAGCAATTCAGTCGGAATACATGCAAAGTGTTGATTTGTTCCAGCAATATGGCACACCGTCATCAGAGATTATGTCACTTTACGATCTTCCAAATTATCCAGATGCCAATTACTCGAATATGATGGATCCTTATTATTCCGCACCAAATCAAGCGATGCCTTATGGTATGAATGCAGAGTCAAATTTGGCTCCGTACAGTAACATGCCACATTTAAATCCATACGAGGCTAGCCCAAACAGCTATATGATGGGTTATCCATCGCCTGCTTTAATGCCATATGGTGGAGCCCCTGATTGGGGTTACGGTAATGTGATGTATCAAGGGCTAGGCGGAAATATGCCGATAGAACCACTATCGAACGCATCGAATGCAGGAATAGTATCACCATTGTCGAACGCATCGAATGCAGGAATAGTATCACCGTTATCGAACGCATCGAATGCAGGAATAGTATCGCCGTTGTCGAACGCATCGAATGCAGGAATAGTATCACCACTATCGAACGCATCGAATGCAGGAATAGTATCACCACTATCGAACGCATCGAATGCAGGAATAGTATCACCGATGTCGAACGCATCGAATGCAGGAATAGTATCACCGCTGTCGAACGCATCGAATGCAGGAATAGTATCACCGCTGTCGAACGCATCGAATCCTGGGATTATATCTCCGTATTCATATGAGCCGAATGCTAACATGTCTACACACTCTGCGATGTATCCCACACAAGGATACGATTCATATAATCAAGGTTATCCGCCGGGTTATCCTCCTGGATATTCACCATATACGACATATCCGACATGGGGAAATAATTCAGCGCCAGTCTATGATACAAAAGCAGGTAAAGGGGATTGCGGTTGTGGCGGCAAAAGAGAAGACGACATCATTGGTGGAGAGCTAACCAATTCGTTAATTTCGAAAGGAACGTCAGCTAAACCAAAGAAAAAAGGTAAAAAGGCAGTGGTTCGCACGATCGCCCCACGTCCTAAGAAAAAGACGACGACTAGCAGTCGTCCGTGGCTGAATCGATAAATTTAAATGAAGCAATAAAATGATAATGTTGTGTAAACGCCCCAACGGCAACCAGTTGGGGCGTTTACATTGTAGAGATATTCTTTAAGATCAATATAGATTCTAAGGAATATCCTTATTAGAAAAAACGGTACATATATGATTACATCATTTTTGTGATCTTGATTTTTCGTAACTGCTTGTACAAATTTCTAAAGTAAAATGAAAAGTGTGGGAGAATACAATTCCTCAAAGCCCTCCATTATCATCCAACGTCACAATTATGCCTTGAATAATTATGTAAAGTTGGAGCACACTATCATAAAACGCAATGAAGGGGTCTTCCTCATGATGATATTCAGCCTGTGGAAGCAATTGAAACGACGAATTCGCCGGCAACGCCGCTCACTTTGGAAACTTGGTGGAATATCGCTCTTTTTGTTAGCGAGCATCGGTGCTGTGACTTTATTTATGTCGGGAATTGCACATGCAAACGGGGATCTACGTAAGGACAGCATGACAGGAAACTCATTTAAGCTCATTAAGACAACAACAAGCAATGATGCAGATCAGCCATCTGTTAGTCAGAAGCTACAGGATAATAGGGCCGCTGTTTTCGTCGTACTGCAACGTATTTTCGTCTGTGGAGAAGAAACAGAACCGCTTGGTGAAATGGCATCTGAAGATGTTATGGGTATGTTGCAGGAGCATCCTGAGTGGAGTGCTACTCTACAAGAGGATGGGAAAACGGTAATGCTAGAGCAAAGGATTTACGATTTGTCGAATCACTGTAAGAGCCATGCGTATTTCGGAGTTGATAAAAGTGGAAACTTCTCGTTATTCGACGGAATACCAAAGGAAGAGAAAGTGATGCGTACATTTTTTCAGTTAGATATTCACTTTATGGAAAGCAGTTTGCCGCATGATCAATTAGACCAGTTGACTCAAGGCATCCGAGTAAGTGATATTGATGAATATAATAGTGTGTTATCGACATTTAGCGACTACGCACTCCAGCAAAGCGAGAAGACGATGAAACAAGCCTATTAGAAGCAATAGGTCATTAAATAGATTAAATGATAAAGAGTCGTTCATTCCATGGGCGGCTCTTTCTGCTTTCGTTCACATTACTATCAAACGTCCGTTCTCATTCTCGGTAACTTTTGTTATAATGGAGGACAGGCATTCATAATATTACCCTATTCATTTGATCATTTCTGTAGGTATTTGCTTGATGTGAAGTTAGGAGTTGGCGTTTTGCGTATTCTAGGAATTGACCCCGGCATAGCTATTGCTGGCTTTGGTTTTATCGACAAAGTTGGGCATAAGCTCACCCCGGTACAATATGGTGCGATTCAGACGGAGGCCCACACACCGCCGGAGGAGCGTCTTGTACAAATTTACGAGTCAGCAGGCGCATTGATGGATCGTTATAAGCCAGAAGCGGTTGCTGTCGAGAAGCTGTTTTTTAATCGGAACGTATCTACTGCTTTTGCTGTAGGACAAGCGCGAGGAGTTATTATTTTGGCGGCTGCCCAGCGGGGTTTGATCGTTGCAGAATATACACCATTACAAGTGAAACAATCAGTAGTCGGCTACGGCAAAGCTGAGAAACGGCAAGTACAGGAGATGGTAAAGGTATTTCTTAGGCTATCCGCCATTCCGAAGCCTGATGATGTAGCAGATGCTCTTGCTGTTGCCATTTGTCATGCTCATTCAGCCGTTATGAAACAAAAAATAGATGAGGTGACCCGTTCATGATCGATTTTTTGCGAGGTCCTGTTGTACATATGGAATCCGAATTTATTGTTTTGGATGTTAGAGATATTGGTTATCGCGTGTTTACTCCAAGTCCTTATGCATTTGCTGGCAAGGATGGGGCAGTTACTGTATATATTCATCATCATGTACGAGAAGATGCTATTTTATTGTATGGATTTGAATCTAGAGAGCAACAGACGTTATTCCGCAAGTTGCTAGAAGTTTCTGGCATAGGTCCGCGTGTTGCTATAGGCATTTTGTCTGCCGGCAAACCTGAGACGATTATTGCTGCTATTCAGCAAGAGAACATTGCGTTCTTAACGAAACTTCCTGGGATAGGTAAGAAAACAGCGCAACGAATGATTTTAGATCTAAAAGATAAGCTTATCGGTGCAGGCTTGGATGGAGGATTATTATCGGCTGCTGGAATTCCTATCGAACTGCCAGGAAGCAGCGGCAAAGGTGAAGGAGCGGGAACTGCGTGGCAAGAGGCGCGTGATGGACTTTCTGCTTTGGGATACACAGCAGCTGAGCTGGACAAAGCTTGGAATAGCTTGAAAGAAAGCGTCACAGCTGATGAAACGGTAGACTCGCTTATGAAGCGAGCATTACAGCAGTTGTTTAAAGGGTAACGGAAAGGAGACTTATTGTTATGGACGATCGAATCATTTCCGCGAACCTTATGATGGATGAACAAGCGGTTGAGCTTAGTTTGCGGCCGCGTTATTTGGCAGAATATATCGGACAGACGAAAGCCAAAGAAAATTTAACGATCTATATTGAAGCCGCTAAGATGCGGAAAGAAGCACTGGATCATGTTTTGTTATATGGCCCTCCGGGACTTGGGAAAACAACATTGTCCAACATTATTGCCAATGAGCTTGGTGTTAACTTAAGGACAACATCAGGTCCAGCCATTGAAAGACCTGGAGATCTTGCTGCACTTTTAACGAATCTTCAAGAAGGCGATGTCCTTTTTATTGACGAAATTCATCGACTTCATCGTACAGTAGAGGAAGTTTTATATCCTGCTATGGAAGACTTTGCTCTTGATATTATGATCGGAAAAGGACCAAGTGCACGATCAGTTCGTCTTGATCTAGCACCATTTACACTAATCGGCGCAACAACGAGAGCGGGACAGCTGTCTGCTCCGCTGCGTGATCGATTTGGTGTTGTAAGCCGTCTTGAGTTTTATACAATTGATGAACTGGCATTCATCGTATCGCGAGCTTCCGAAATCTTGAACGTTGCCACTGTAGGAGAAGCTGCTTTAGAGATTGCTATGCGCTCTCGGGGAACGCCTAGAATAGCGAATCGTTTACTTAAGCGTGTTCGCGACTTTGCTCAGGTGCGGGGAGACGGAGTTATTACGCATGAAATTGCTCGTTCGGCGCTCGAATTGCTTCAAGTAGATCCAATGGGTCTTGATCATATCGATCATAAGATGCTCCATGCCATGATGACGACATTTTCTGGAAGACCTGTGGGACTTGATACAATTGCAGCGACGATTGGGGAAGAAAGTCAAACGATTGAAGATGTGTATGAGCCATATTTAATGCAGATCGGATTTCTACAGCGTACTCCAAGAGGCAGAATAGCAACAGATAGTGCTTATAACCATTTGGGATTGCCACTTCCGAAACGACAGTAACCCATACATCATGAATAACCAGAATAGGAAGGAGTTCAATAATGTATTACAAAGGGTCAATTAAACGACTGACGTTAACATCTATTGTACTGATGATGCTTGTGTCGATCTGGTCGGTACAGCCCTCGCGCGCTGCTGTTCCAGTCTTGGACACCATTAGAGTAGGATTGTTTATGCAGATACCGGGCAAGTATACTTCAAATACACCAGCAGCTACTCTCCACTCTCCAGGTGGGATGAGTATTGGCGCTCGTGAGCCAGCTGGCGTACAGAGCTGGTTTACAGTTCCAGCTTCACAACAAGTTCGTTTTGCTGTAGATGATTATAAGGTAAATGTGTTAGAATCAAGCGATTTTAACGTTGCTCTTACAGTGTATCGACATATCGTTGCACTCAAAGGATCGGCTTATTTAACCTCATCTATAAAAAGTGGCGTCCTTCAGTTTCAAGTTTCTGAGGGAGCGTATATGTCTGTTGCAGAAGGTAATGCAGCTATCAGTCGTTGGAGTACAGATACAAAGCTTGCAGCACTAGTTGCAGGTTACAAGCCAACACTACGAGGTCCCTTGCATTTGGAAACTCCCCAGCTAGAGAACAAAGCAGCTGCGCAAGCAACTGTCGACGCATTTGGCGGTGTGGGGCTTGATGCATACATTGCATTAAGAGCGAATGCAAAGGGAGGAGCAGCATACTCTGTTATGGTTGGTTCAGCAATTACAGAGGATGAGTTAGCCAAGATTAAGACAGCTGCCGCAAGTCTTCCAAATGGAGGAGCACTTAAGGCGGTTGCTAAAGACTCTAGACATATGCTGCTACGGAATGATCATTCGCTAAGTGCAAAGGGAAATAGCTCAAATGATCTTTATTTGTTCCCTGCGAACGATATGAAGTTATGGATATCTCCTGCTGGAACCGAAACAATTGGTTTGCTCGAAAGAAGTAAACGTACATATCGTGGTAATTTTGAGCTTAGTGTTCTAAATGGTAAGCTAGCAGTCGTTAACGAACTTCCGTTCGAACAGTATTTATATTCCGTTGTAGCGATAGAGATGTATCCAAGCTGGCCGATAGAAGCGCTTAAGGCGCAAGCCGTCGCCGCCCGTTCATATGCACTCAACAAAGGTTTTGGGTTCCAAATTGCCCATGTAGTAGACACAACGTTAAGTCAGGCCTATTATGGCTCAGGAGTGGAGAAACCTACTTCCACTGCTGCAGTAGACGCAACGAACGGAGAAGTTGCACTCTACAATGGCAAAGTAATCGAAGCTGTTTTTTCGTCAAATGGTGGGGGGAAAACGGCTGATGCTGTTGATGTTTGGAGGAATGAAATTCCCTATTTAAAATCTGTAACAAGTACTGATGATTCAGCACAAGCGGGATTGCTTAACTGGTATCGGATAGTGCTGCCGAACGGTCTGCTTGGTTATATCCGTGAAGATCTTGTGAAGGATACTGGAAACAAAACGGAAGCAGGCAGTGCTATTCTAGAAATAACGACTGACGGAACGAACATACGTAGACATCCTGTTATTCAGGATACTGTGCCAGTCGTAGCTCAGTTGCAAAAGGGCTCAAAAGTGATTGCGTTAGAGAAAATAATCGAATCTAACCCAATGAACTGGGTGAGAGGTCCATTTACACATAATGAGCTTTTGACTACAATAAATGCACGTGTTAATCCTAAGCTGACTGCTCCTATTACATCCATTGAAGTTAGTGGCAGAGGTATTTCGGGCAGAGCAATTGAATTAAAGGTAAATGGTCAAATTTTGAAAATATCATCCCCAGATAGTATTCGATCTATTTTGGGACATGGTGGATCATTACCAAGTACATTGTTTAATATTGAAGAAACAGCTAAAATCGTAATGCAAGGAGCAGAAGAAGCAAAAAGCACGAGAGTGGATAACACACGTAAGCTTTATGTAATGGGTGTAAGTGGGAAATCTGCTGCATGGAGCGATGAGCATTTGTATGTGCTTGACGGCAATAAAAATGTGAGAGTTGCTACAAAGGAAGCTGCTTTTCAATTTAAAGGGACTGGCTACGGACATGGGGTTGGTTTATCCCAGTACGGTGCGCTCTCTCTTGCTCAACAAGGGTATGACTATCAATATATTTTGAAATACTATTATAACGGGATAACCATAGCTAAGGAATGATTGCGACGATATGAATGTAGAATGGTTTAATTTCGACTTACCGGAAGAACTGATTGCACAAACTCCGCTGCAAGAGAGAACAGCATCTAAGCTGCTTATGTTGAATAAAAATAGCGGAGATATCGAACATGGTGTATTTACAGATTTGGAAGCAGGGCTACATGCTGGAGATGTGCTTGTATTAAACAATACAAGAGTTATACCGGCTAGACTTGTAGGGATGAAAAGCGACACTGGAGCAAAAGCGGAGCTGCTACTCTTAAAGCAGCTTGGAGACGATCGGTGGGAGACGCTGGCTAAGCCAGCTAAACGTCTAAAGATAGGGACGATCATCGCATTTGGCGATAATGGTAACGGCGAGCCTCTTATGACGGCAGAAATTGAATCGCTTGGTGAGATGGGCTCACGAATTATCCGCTTCCGCTATGAAGGCATATTCCAAGAGCTTCTTGATCGTCTAGGAGAGATGCCCCTTCCGCCATATATTAAGGAACGGCTAGATGAAAGGGAGCGCTATCAGACGGTATATTCCCGTCATGAAGGTTCAGCAGCTGCTCCCACAGCAGGACTGCACTTCACAGAAGCTTTCCTTGATAGGTTAGAGAAAAAAGGGGTAAAGCTAGCCTATGTGACGCTGCATGTAGGTCTAGGGACTTTCCGTCCAATGTCCGTAGATACGGTTGAGGAGCATGAAATGCACGCCGAATATTATGAACTGGATAAAAGTACAGCTAACATTCTTAATGAAGCAAAAAGAAATGGTGCTCGTATCGTTGCAGTTGGAACTACTTCTGCACGGACACTAGAAACAGTAGCTTCAAGATTCGAAAATGGAGCAATTGAAGCTTGCAGCGGCTGGACTTCTATATTTATTTTCCCGGGTTATACTTTTAAACTGGTAAACGCGTTGTTGACTAACTTCCATTTGCCAAAGTCGACGTTGGTTATGCTTGTAAGTGCGCTTGCTGGCAGAGATGAAGTTATGAAGGCCTACCATGAAGCAATAGAACGGGAATATCGTTTCTTTAGTTTTGGGGATGCAATGTTTATATACTAACTAAGTAGAATGGAAGCGTGAATCGTGGCTGTAAAATATGAATTTATAAAGCAATGTAAACAATCGGGAGCTCGGCTAGGCCGCGTTCATACACCTCACGGTATTATCGAAACACCAACCTTTATGCCAGTAGGCACACAGGCAACAGTGAAAACGATGAGCCCTGAAGAACTAAAAGCTATGGATGCTCATATTATTTTGAGTAATACGTACCATCTGTTTCTTCGTCCTGGCCATGACATTGTAAAGCGTGCTGGCGGCCTGCACAAGTTTATGAATTGGGATCGACCAATTCTTACAGACAGCGGCGGATTTCAGGTGTTCAGCTTAAGCGAGATGCGTAAAATTACAGAGGAAGGTGTTCACTTCCGCTCACATCTAAATGGCGATAAGTTGTTCCTGTCACCCGAAGTAGCGATGGAAATTCAAAATGCTCTTGGACCAGATATTATGATGGCATTTGACGAGTGTCCACCTTATCCTGCTGAATACGAATATGTGAAACAATCGACAGAGCGTACATCGCGTTGGGCTGAGAGATGCCTTAAAGCACATGCTCGTCCAGATGACCAAGCCCTGTTTGCAATTGTACAGGGTGGGATGCACAAAGATTTGCGTATTCAAAGCGCTAAAGATTTGACTTCCATGGATTTCCCGGGGTATGCTATTGGAGGATTAAGTGTAGGTGAGCCTAAGCATCTGATGTATGATGTGTTGGATTACACGGTTCCTATACTTCCTGCGGACAAGCCGCGGTATTTAATGGGTGTTGGTTCACCGGATGCGCTTATAGAAGGCTCCATCAGAGGAATTGATATGTTCGATTGCGTATTGCCTACTCGAATTGCTAGAAATGGGACAACCATGACGAGCAACGGAAGACTTGTCATTCGCAATGCGAAGTATGCAGAAGACTTTGGTCCTTTGGACCCGAACTGCTCATGCTACACATGTCAAAACTATTCCCGAGCGTATATTAGACATTTGCTGAAGGCTGATGAAACGTTCGGAATTCGATTGACGACGTATCATAATTTACACTTTTTGCTCCAACTCATGAGGGATGTGCGTCAAGCGATTATGGAAGACCGACTTCTCGATTTCCGGGATTCTTTCTTTGCGACGTATGGCCTTAATGATAACGATAAAGGATTTTGAAAGGGGTGAAATCGATGTCGATACTACAAGCAGCTGAGCCTGCTACTGGCGCAGCCGGTATTTTTAACATGATTTGGCCGTTCATTCTTATGTTCGCAGTATTTTACTTCTTGCTTATTCGTCCACAACAGAAGAAACAAAAGCAGCGTACTGCAATGCTAAATCAGATTAAAAAAGGCGACAAAATTACGACAATTGGCGGTTTGCATGGCACTGTCGTGGAACTTGCTGATGATACAGTTGTTATTCGTGTAAACGATACAACAAAAATGACGTTTGAGCGCAGCGCGGTCAATGCGATCTCCGCATCTGCACCAGCGGCAACTGAATAATGGTACATAGAGAAAGGCCGGCAGATTATTCTGCCGGCCTTTTTTTGCTGCATAATAACTACTGATGATTCAACCTAGGCAATACACTATTGCCCTGGTTGAAAGAATTTGTTCATCGTTTTAAATTAACTCCTACCATGCCGCCAAGCGCACCAGATAGCAGTGCAGACCCAAGCATTGTGACACTGTCCCAAGAGAAGGTAGCATCAGCAGCTAAGAAGCTAACGATGATTACAATGATGCCATAAAGTAAACCGAGAACGCCGCCATTGTACCATCCCTTGCGTTCGGAGCGTTTGCCTGAGGTGAAACCTCCTGCTAGAGCTGAAAAGGCATGTACAAATAGAGCATATGTACCTAATTCACTTTCCTTCATATTTGTAAGATGTAACATGAATGAAAGCAGCAGCGCACCAATGGCCAGCCATATTAACGAAAAAACAACTCCCGCCAATAATGGTGAACCAATAATTGGCAGTTTAGGGGCTTGCTTGATGGAGCTCATCCTATTCCTCCTAACACTATTTTGTTGGTCTATCAAATTGAATGTATTACTTAACCATATGGTCAAGCTTAATGGAATAGTACAGGTTATATGTGAAATAGTGTCTGTCATCAATTAGGAATTGCCATAAATTCACGCCTTTGATTTCGTATGATGAACACTGTAGGAGGTCAGAATACCTTTACAAGTTTAAGGCTGGCTGACCAGTCAATTTGCTACTTTCGAGGAGGCGCTTACCACTTGGAAACGTGGAGCCTGTTGATCCGAACGACGGTTATATACATCGTTGTATTTTTGATCATGCGGTTTATGGGAAAGCGGGAGATCGGCAAGCTTTCTGTGCTCGATCTCGTCATTTCGGTTATGGTTGCGGAAATAGCGGTTATTGTTATTGAAGATACAGATCGACCGATGTGGGATGGAATAGTTCCAATGGTTGTTTTGTTGCTCATCCAAATAAGTACCGCCATGATTTCCATGAATAATCGTAAGCTCCGATTGCTATTTGATGGAAAACCCAGTGTCATTATTGCCAAAGGGAAAATAAATAGGGATGTTATGCGTAAGCAACGTTATAATCTTGACGATTTAATGTTACAGCTTAGGGAGAACAAAATTACGTCAGTAGCTGATGTTGAATTCGCGATTTTGGAAACAAGCGGCAAGCTGTCTGTCATTCCACGAGAAAAAGCGGAGGAAACCGGAGGAGTCGCAACCCAAGCTGCATCTACTTCCGCACGCGAGAAGATTATACCGATAGGCTACCGCTATGAAATATTGCCGATTCCCCTTATTATGGACGGTAAAGTACAAGATGAAAATTTGGAAAAGATTGAAAAAACCAGATTTTGGTTAAAAAATGTACTTCAAGAACAGAAAGTTACCGACTTTAAAGAAGTATTTCTTTGCACGATTGATCACAAAGGGAGATTGTTTGTAGATGTCAATCAAAGGAGACTTACTTAAACAAGGTTCCAAGCCATGGAATACGCGCCATGTCATAACGATCGATAATTCGCATTAAGACCATAAGAAGAAGATACACAATTGTGCCGACAGCACAAGCTAACAGGAGATTGATCCATTCTTTTGGTAGGGGCATCTGATTCATTATCCAAGACGCTGCTGCTCCCATAATGATCATAGCTGCCCCCACTTTCAAGAAATCAAGTATATTCATGCGGAAACCGATGAATCGCATTACGCTGATGCCATGTAGAATTGTAACTAGCACTACATTAACATTAATGGCGATTAAAGCACCATAAATGCCTAAATCGGGATCAGATGCTAATTGGACGATTAATATTAATTTAACTGCTGCGCCTATGAATGTGTTCATAAGAGCCGTGCCTGGTTTATTCAAAGCTTGTAAAGCTGCTTGAAGCGGTGCCTGCAAGTAAATAAATATACCGATCGGAGCCATCCACTGCAACATAGGAGCGATCTCTGTATGTGCGTAAATCATTCGGCATAATGGTTCAGCGAACAATGTCATGACGACAACAAATGGTGCTCCAGATACTAAAGCAAGCCGCATAGATTGATGTAGTCTTTTGTGTATGAGCGCTTTATCTCCTCTTGCAGCAGCCTCCGAAAGGGATGGAATGAGTGATACGGCTAATGAAGATGTGAGTGCAGTAGGAAGTAAAAGCAATGGAATGATCATTCCTTGCAATGCACCGTATTGCGAAGTAGCGACACTCGTTACAATTCCAGCAGCAGCTAAGCTGCGGGCGGTGAAGATAGATTCCAATAAGTATGAAATTGAGCCAACCATCTTACTGGCTGTGACAGGGATAGACAATCCAAGCAATCGTTTTAAAATAGGCTTTGATGTTACAGCAGCCCCTTGTGTCCCTGAATCAACTTCGAAATGGATCGGTTTTTTTTCACGTTTATATTTCCACAGCATAACAGCTAATCCTCCAACCTCGCCTGCAACTACGCCGAGCATAGCGCCTGCCGCTGCCCACTCTAATCCGTACGGCAACATGAAGTAAGCTAAGAAAAGCGAACCGATGATTCGAATAACAGTTTCAGTAATTTGTGATACAGCGCTAGGAATCATATTTTGTTTACCTTGAAAATAACCCCGATACACAGAAGAAACCCCGATAATAAGCAATAGTGGAGTCATCATTAAAAATGCGCGGTAAACACGTGCATCTGGCAGCACATGCCTAATAATAAATGGTGCAAATAATAACATAACAATAGTTAATACAGTAGCAATAGTGATTGTCAAAATCATTGCAGTACGGAAAATATGTTTTACTTGCCTTGAATTACCTTGTGATTCAGCCTCAGCGATCCACTTGGCGATAGCAAGAGGAATTCCTCCCGTAATGATCGTTAACATAACAATAAGGAAGGGATAGGCAAGCTGATAAAGTCCAACGCCTTCCGCTCCAATAATTCGAGGAAGTGCTATTCGAGGCACAAAGCCGAGTAGGCGATTGATGATGCCAGCGGCGAGCAGAATCATAGCTCCTTTAATAAATGTTTGCTTCGTCATAATTGACGACCTCATCTCCTTTTAGATAGACCGGGCGACTTCATCTGTACATGCCTTATTATCACTTTATGCTCAGCATGTCCCTTTCCATGTCTGTCATTTTTGCTCAAGGATTTTTATAGTGCAGGAGAATGAATACTAGGTATCGAATACGTATGGAACAGCATTGCAAACGAGGAGGTGTGGCATGTCGGACGAAGAATTAGCTGCAACGATTGAGGAGTTATGTCAGAGCAAAGCCGAGGAATTTAGATTAATCGGTTATGAGCACGTTACTGGTAAGGAAGTATGGGAGTGCGTAAATGCCAAATATGTGAAGACAGGACAGCCAGAACTACATCAATTAGTTAACGACATCCTCTCACTCAAGGTAACTCAATTCATGAATTTTATGACGATGAGCGCATATAAAGGGAACCCATTCTAAATGAATTGGGTTCTTTCTTTTTGACTCGTTTTTACTGCATCTGTATAATAGGCATATTGAGATCATAAGGGGGATTAATACGTATGTTCGGGAAGAGAATAGTTGCCTTCCTTGCGGTCGTGGTTGTCGTGTTCGCCGTAATCGTTGGGACAAGCCCAGCAATACTGAAAGATGTTAAGTTAGGCCTAGACCTGAAGGGCGGATTTGAGGTGTTGTTTGAAGCCTCGCCGTATGAGGGAGGTCAAGCTGTAACGCCAGAATCATTGAAGCAGACTGCTCAAAGTTTACAGAAGCGGATTGATGCATCAGGACTGGTAGAGCCTGAAATTACGACAGAGGGAAAAAATCGAATTCGCGTTAAGCTTCCGGGAGTAGAGGATGAAAATGCAGTTCGTGAATTGTTATCGAAACCAATTAATTTAACTTTCCGTGCACCAGACGGTAAAATTATGCTGACCGGTACAGATTTTAAAGAAAATGGTGCAGCCGTTGTAACGGGTCCATTGAATGAACCTATCGTCACGATCCAGTTAAAGGATGCCAATAAATTTGGCGATATTACAAAAGGTTTGATTGGTCAATATTTAGCTATCTATTTGGATGAAGAGGAAATTTCCAGCCCTAGAGTTGAGCAGGAAATTCGTAGTGAAACTGCTCAAATCGGACTTGGTCCAGATGGTACGTTGGATGAAGCTAAGGAATTGCGCGATCTCATCAATATGGGTTCACTTCCACTTAAGCTAGAGGAAAAATATACCCAAAGCGTTGGCGCTAAGCTAGGTATGGAATCGTTAAAAGATACCGTTACAGCTGGTATAATCGGCTCGCTTATCGTTCTTGTGTTTATGGTTGTTATTTTCCGAGTTCCAGGTGCTGTGGCATCTATTACAATTATCACTTATGCATGGTTGCTAATCCTTGTACAAAATTTGATGAATGCAACGTTGACATTGCCAGGTATTGCGGCATTTGTTCTTGGTGTAGGTATGGCGGTTGATGCCAACATTATTACTGCAGAGCGCATTAAAGAAGAGATTCGCAGTGGTAAAAGTATGTTCTCTTCTCTAAAAGCAGGTTCCAAAAACTCGTTCCGTACAATAATGGATGCGAATATTACGAGTATTATTGCCAGCGGAGTACTTTATGTTATCGGTGATGGTGCTATTAAAGGTTTTGCTCTTACGATGATTTTCAGTATTCTTGTTAGTATCTTAACGAACATATTCTTCGCTCGCTTCTTGATGACACTGCTTGTTCGGAGCAATAAGTTTATGAAACCGAGCTACTATGGTGTGAAGGAGAGTGAAATTCGTGAACTATAATACAAAGATTCGATATGATGTAGTAGGAAATCGCAACAAATTTTTCACTTTCTCTATCGTTCTAACGATCGCTGGTATTTTATCGCTATTGTTATTTCAATTGAATTTGGGAGTCGATTTTAAAGCGGGTTCCAATATGGATGTATCCGTAGGTAAATCAATTACTCAGGCTGAAGTAACTGAAGCGTTGACGTCTGCAGGTCATGGCAATGCTGCCCATACTGTAGGAGGAACGGATAACGATCGGATATCTATTCGTTTTGACGATGTCCTGAATCAAGATCAATCTAATAAAGTGTTAGACGTATTGAAGTCTAAGTTTGGAAATGATATTTCTGCAGAGGTAAATGTAGTTTCACCTGATATTGCCCGCGAATTAGGCATTAAAACCATCTGGGCAATATTGGTTGCGAGCTTCGGAATTATGCTTTATGTGATGGTTCGTTTTGAATGGCGTTTTGCATTAGCAGCTAATATTTCTATTTTGTATGATAGCTTCGTTGTAGTTGCGGTATTCTCGATCTTCCGCTTTGAAGTTGATCTTCCTTTTATTGCTGCAGTGCTAACAACACTTGGATATTCTATCAATGATAAGATCGTTATTTTTGACCGAATTCGTGAGAATCAGCGGTTTGCGTCAATTAAAAGTCACAGCCAATTAGCAGAATTGGTTAATGCGAGTATTTGGCAGACAATGGCAAGGAACTTATATACCGTTTTGACGGTTGTTATTGTAACGCTATGTATATTCCTTCTTGGAAGTCCATCTATCAAAATGTTCTGTCTAGCACTTCTTATCGGTTTGTTTAGTGGAGCTTACTCCACGATCTTTATTGCAAGTCCATTGTGGTACTTGTTGAAACGTAATCATAAGCCGAAGCCAAAAGTTGCTACAAACGCTACTCCATAATGGAGTAGCGTTAATGCTTACGAAGTAGGTTTTGCTGTGCAAAACCTTAGGATAATGCTTACGAAGTAGGTTTTGCTGCGCAAAACCTTAGGATAATGCTTACGAAGTAGGTTTTGCTGCGCAAAACCTTGTAGGAGGTACAAATGTCAACCAGACAGCGAGACGTGAAGAAGTATCCTGCAAGCAGGAAACGCTTATGGGAAAACGTGTTGGACGATCTGCTTCGGAGTGTTCGTAGAAGACGCAAGGAAACGGTTATTGAAGAATCTGCAGATGAACTGATGCAGGTTATTCAACGTGTAGAAGGCGTCGTTACTGTACAATCACTCCGTGCTAAGGAGCATGGACATTATGTAATTGCGGAAGTTGTTATTAGTGTGAATCCGCGTATATCAGTTTTAGAAGGACAAGAAATTGCAAAGAAGGTCAAGTTGTTATTGATGCATCGCTTCTTGCATCTTTCTGATGTTTCGATTTATGTCGAACCTTATGACCCGGGATATCCGTATAAATCTAATCATGAACTAAATCAGGAGCAGATGCCGACACTGCTGCAATAAAAAGTACGACAGCAGAAAGGGAGTTGACCTGATGATCCATAGAACAACCCGGTGGGATGTTGCAACTTGGGGGGACGCCGAAGAGCAAGCTTCTCAACAACTGTGCAAGGAACTGGGGTTACCGCTTTTAGTAACCCGTTTGCTCGTTCAAAGGGGCTTTAGAGAGCAACTCAGCGCTCGTCAATTTCTTTATGGCGGTGAAGAGTTGCTTCATGATCCCTACTTATTACATGGGATGAAGTCAGCTGTTGATCGTATTCAAACGGCTAACGACAATGGTGAAAAAATACGCATTTATGGCGATTATGATGCTGATGGAGTATCGAGTACATCATTGCTTGTTCATGTGTTTCGCGAAATGAAGTTGAATTTCGACTATTATATTCCACATCGCGCTATCGAAGGTTATGGGCTCAACATCAATGCAATTAAACAAGCAGCGGATGCTGGTGTTAAGTTAATTGTAACCGTTGACACTGGTATAAGTGCGTATGATCAAATCGAATACGCAAGGCAATTAGGAATAGATGTCGTCGTGACTGATCATCATGAGCCGCCTGAAGTGCTTCCAAATGCTTTTGCCATTATAAATCCTAAACAAGAGCATTGTACTTACCCGTTTAAAGGATTAGCAGGTGTTGGTGTTGCCTTCAAGCTCGCTACAGCCTTGCTTAATCGTCCACCTTTAGATCTTACGGACATTGTCAGTCTAGGTACAGTAGCAGATTTGATGCCGCTAGTTGATGAAAATCGAATTTTGGTTCGTTACGGACTAGAGAAAATGCGAAACGATCCGAGCATTGGATTCCGCGCATTAGCAGAAGTTACAGGACTAGAGTTAGATGCGTTAACATCTACCAGCATTGCATTCGGTATGGCACCTCGTGTGAATGCCGCGGGCAGGTTGGATCATGCCAAGCGAGCTGTGGAGATGCTGACCACACCCGATTATGATGTTGCCATTCTTCAGGCCATTGGTTTAGATAATCTCAACAAAGAACGCCAGAGAATTGTTGAAACGATAGTGAAGGAAGCCGAAGATAAGTGGCAGTCAAAGCGGGAAGCGCTAGTTGCTACTGGTGATGCAGAGCCGGCAGTTATTATATTGGGGGCAGAGGGCTGGAATGTCGGAGTTATCGGTATTGTTGCTTCGAAACTGCTGGAACGTCATTATAAACCGGTTGTCATCTTTGGAATTGATGAAAAAACAGGGATGTGCAAAGGGTCGGCTCGTTCGATTGCAGGCTTTGACCTACATGCTGCATTGACGGAGTGCGAATCTTTGCTGGATCATTACGGTGGTCATCAGGCGGCGGCAGGTATGACTTTGCACCGTGATCATTTGGAGCAATTGGAAGCTCGCATGTCTCAATTAGCGATCGATTGGCTAAGTGAAGAGGACTGGATTCCTAGAACTGCTATTGATATTCAATGCACATTGGAAGATGCCAGCATTGAGACGATTACACAGCTTGCTCTTCTAGAGCCATTCGGAATAGGCAACCGAGCTCCAAGGCTGCTGTTCGAAGGAGCAGAGCTGGCAGATAAACGAGCAATCGGTAAGGAAGCCAAACATTTGAAGCTTGCTATTGGAAGTGGTAGGAAGCTTCTTGATGTGATTGCCTTTGGCAAGGGTGATATGGCGGTTAGACTTCATAAAGGTTGTGCTATTGATATTATCGGTGAGCTTTCCATTAATGAATGGAATGGGCAAAAAAAGCCTCAATTGCAATTACATGATCTTCACTATGAGCCAGCTCCGCTACCTGAATTTCCAAATCGTGAACAGTTTGGAATCGTATATCAGCAGCTGCGAAGAATAGGTCAAGCACCACTATATGGATTGACAGAAAAACTGGCAGAGCAAATCGGCTTGACGGCAGATGCAGTACGGCTTATGCTTGACGTATTCGAAGAGTTGAAGTTTATCGAAATAAAGGATGGTAGCTTCAATGCTGTCTCTTCACCTGAGAAGCGTGAATTAACATCTTCGCAGTGTTACTGCGCTGCTAAGGAACGTTCTGATCGTTCTCATGTACCAATTTAAAGAACAGATTATTTTGTACGTAAAGAAAGGGTTGACCCATCGTGTCCAAAGTCACTTACAATTTCAAAGATTACATTCGCGTTATACCGGATTTCCCACAGCCAGGTATTCGCTTTAAAGATATTACGACCTTGTTAAAGGATGGTCCGGCATATCGTGCTGTTATTGAAGAGATGAGAGCTGCTGTAGAACATCTTCAAATTGATGTTATTGCAGGTCCAGAGGCTCGTGGCTTCGTTGTTGGCGCTCCGCTTGCGCTTGCATTAGGCGTTGGTTTTGCTCCAATTCGTAAGAGTGGCAAACTTCCTGGTGAGACAATTTCAGCAAGTTATGACTTGGAATATGGTAATGATCAGCTTGCTATGCATAAAGATGCAATCAGCCCAGGCCAGCGTGTCTTGATCGCTGATGATCTACTTGCTACAGGTGGAACAATTGCTACTTCGATGAACCTTATTCGCCAGCTTGGTGGAGAAGTGGTAGGCGCAGCATTCCTAATTGAGCTTTTATATTTGAATGGCCGTGAGAAATTAGATGGCATCGAATTGTTCTCACTTATGACATATGAATAAAGATAACCGCTCTTTAAGTCATTAAATAAGAGCCGCCATTTGTTATCGCGTCTAGTGACGGGATGAAGCTGGCGGCTCATTTTTTATTATGGAAGTTGACGGGGCGGCTTAGTTAAAGGCATAATATTAGAAAACTCGGAAAATGTCTGAACGGAAATCCGCTAACCGATGTGCAAGCATTAGGTATAAGCGGTTACATTTGGAAGAGAAAAAGATGGCGTTAACCGTTTACGCTTGGAAAGGGACGTTTCATGGGCATAGAGCAGTTACTTGAGAAGGCATCCGTCTATATGAAAGAGCAGGACCTCATACGCATCAAGGAAGCCTATGATTTCGCAGAGCAAGCCCATCACGGACAAGTGCGGAAATCGGGAGAACCTTATATTTTGCATCCTGTGACGGTTGCAGACATATTGGTGGATATGGGTATGGACGTGCTGTCGATAATCGCAGCGCTTCTTCATGATGTTGTTGAAGATACGACGGTTGATTTGGGGACCGTCCGCGCGAAATTTGGCGAAACTTGTGCCATGCTTGTTGACGGACTGACCAAGCTTGAGAAAATAAGGTTTCAATCTAAGGAAGAGCAACAAAACGAAAATTACCGCAAAATGTTTGTAGCAATGGCACAAGATATTCGAGTAATACTTATCAAACTTGCTGACCGTTTGCACAATATGCGTACATTGAAATATCAATCAGAGGAGTCTCAGCGGAGAATTGCATATGAGACGTTGGAAATCTTCTGTCCTATCGCTCATCGACTTGGTATATCGGCTATCAAGTGGGAGATGGAGGATATTGCACTTCGTTACCTTAATCCGCAGCAGTATTACCGCATTGCCAATCTGATGAAGAAAAAACGAGCGGAGCGCGAGCAGTTTATCGATGACGTTATTTTAAGGATTCGGGAAAAACTTGATGAAATGGGTATCGAAGGTGATATTTCTGGAAGGCCGAAACATTTGTATAGCATTTACAAAAAAATGACGGCCCGCAACAAGCAATTTAACGAAATCTATGATTTGCTTGCTATTCGGATCATTGTTGATAATATAAAGGATTGTTATGCAACACTCGGTATTATCCATACTCTATGGAAACCGATGCCTGGCAGGTTTAAAGATTATATTGCAATGCCGAAGGCTAATATGTATCAGTCGTTGCATACGACAGTTATTGGACCAAAGGGCGAACCGACGGAAGTTCAGATTCGTACATGGGAGATGCATCGCACTTCGGAATACGGGATTGCCGCGCATTGGGCGTATAAAGAAGGCATGATCGTACCTGATGGCAACTTTGAAGATAAGATGTCATGGTTTAGAGAAATTTTGGAGCTGCAGCACGAAGCACGTGATGCTTCCGAATTTATGGAATCACTCAAAATGGACTTCTTCGCTGATCTTGTATTCGTATTTACTCCAAGCGGCGAAGTTATCGAGCTTCCGGCTGGTTCTGTTCCGCTTGACTTTGCTTATCGAATTCATACCGAAGTCGGGAACCGTACAATAGGCGCGAAGGCGAATGGCCGAATTGTACCGTTAGATCATAAGCTCAAAACCGGTGATATCGTAGAAATTTTGACATCAAAACATTCTTACGGACCGAGTCAGGATTGGGTGAAAATTGCTCAGTCCTCCCATGCTCGGAGTAAGATTAGACAATGGTTTAAGAAAGAGAAGCGAGATGAGAATGTTGCGAAAGGCCGTGATCTGTTAGAGCGAGAGCTTAAACGGTTGGGACTTGAGCCGTCAGCATTTTTGTCAGAAGATAAACTTCAGGAAGCTGCTGGGAAGTTCGCCTTTAACGATACGGAAGATATGATGTCTGCAATCGGCTTCGGCGGCATTACAGCTGCTCAGATCTGTACCAAATTAACAGAAAAGATGCGCAGGGAAGCAGAAGAAGCGAATCTTATCGAGCTTAACGGTGAAAAGAAAGAAATTAAGGCTTCTAATCGTAAAAACAGGCCGAATCATGGTGTAACGGTTAGAGGTGTTGATAATCTCCTTGTTCGATTTGCCCGTTGCTGTAATCCGGTTCCAGGTGATTCCATTGTCGGTTATATTACTCGAGGTCGCGGTGTTTCCGTTCATAGAATGGATTGTTTAAACATTCCATTCGGAACGGATGATGAAGAAGCAGAACGTGTTATCGAGGTGGAGTGGGAAGAATCTATTGAGGCCAACTACAGCGTTGATATCGAAATTACCGGCCATGATCGGAGAGGCCTCTTAAACGAGGTGCTGCAGGCCGTATCGGAGAGCAAAACGAACATTTCGGCTGTGACTGGTCGTTCTGTAAAAACGAAGATGGCTCTCATCCATATGACCGTTCTGATTCGTAATATTGAACATTTGTCAGCGGTTGTAGAGAAGATTAAACGTGTACAGGATGTTTATTCCGTCCAGCGCATCATGCAATAGAGGAGAGTTATTCATTGAAGGTTGTTGTGCAGAGAAGCAAAGGCGCAAAAGTTACTGTCGATGGCATTGTGACTGGCGAGATCCAGAGTGGCTTAGTTTTGCTCGTTGGCATTACGCATGAAGATACGATGTCGGATGTACGTTGGATGGCTGACAAAATTGCAGGTCTTAGAATTTTTGAGGATGAATCCGAAAAAATGAATTTCTCAGTTCAGGATGTTGGCGGATCAATTTTGTCCATATCTCAATTCACTTTGTACGCTGATTGCCGTAAAGGGAGAAGACCTAACTTTATGGCAGCTGCAAAGCCAGAGCAGGCGAAAGAATTGTATGACGCATTTAATAATGCTCTCAGTCAGCTTGGATTACAGGTTGAGACAGGAATATTCGGTGCAATGATGGACGTGCAACTGACCAATTGGGGTCCAGTAACGATCATTTTGGAAAGCGGCGCTTAGGATTATCGTTGCTGGAAACAATAAGAATAAGCCACATGGGAAATGACTTAGTGTCTTTCATGTGGAAACTCTTGTTGGAGGAATGCCAGCGATGCATCAATCTAGGAAAGAGCAAGGGCTTGAACGTTCTTCAAACATTTTGCTTAATCCCGATCGCAGAGAAGCTCGAATAATTGCTGAGATCGATACAAACATGGAAGCGGCTGAGGAATGGGAAGGAAAGCGTGAGCCTTCTCGTCGTGCAGGTTTTGGAGAGTAGATCATTATTGTCAGGGCTATAAGCCCTGACCCTACTTTATCGAACAAATTATTAAAACGCTTTCTAATTTGTAATCTTTTTGTAATCATTCTATAACGTTCTATTAACATGGCTAGCCTATAATAAAACTCGACCCCCTTTTTAAAAATATAATTTATTTTGGACCTGCAACGAGTTTGCAGGTTTTTTTCTGTCTTTAGGAGGTTATTAGTGGAATCCGCACCTTTCGACATTTCAATTCTTGACTTTCCTCCAATCGCCGAGTAAAATTAACAATCAGAATAATTAAATAGAGATTCATTGACGGGAAGAAGTAATTTTACACGTGATACACAGAGAGGGATGCCAATTGGCTGCAAGCATCCTTATACCGGTAGAATGAAAGACCTCCCTGAGAACAGACGGCGAACGGCAGAACGACGCTTTATGCGACGAACCTCCTCACTAGCTGTACTGCGTATAACGGACGTTACCCGTTTTGAAGCGAGTGTTCTAGTTTGATTGAACCACTCGGAATGTGGGTGGTACCACGGGAGATATACTCTCGTCCCTACGGCGATGCCGTTAGGAGCGGGAGTTTTTTGTTTTCAAAAATAGGTATAGGAATCATTTGTGAAGGAATAAGTGAGGAGGTATTGTTATGAAATTTCAAAAATCACCTGGAACACAGGATATTTTGCCAGGTTCAGTTGAGAAATGGCAATTCATCGAGGATAAAGCTCGTGACATTTGCAGACGGTTCAACTTCCGTGAAATTCGTACGCCAATCTTTGAGTCGACAGACCTGTTTCGCAGAGGTGTTGGTGAAACAACGGATATTGTCGAAAAAGAGATGTATACGTTCATCGATCGCGGCGATCGCAGTCTAACGCTTCGTCCTGAAGGAACAGCGGGTGTTGTACGCTCCTATGTGGAGAACAAGTTGTTTGGCGATCCTGAAGTAAGTAAGTTGTTTTATGTCGGACCTATGTTTCGTTATGAACGTGCTCAAGCAGGACGTTATCGTCAATTCCACCAGTTCGGCATAGAAGCGATTGGTTCTGTTGAGCCAGCTTTGGATGCAGAAGTGATTGCTCTTGGCTACACGTTTTTTACTGAGATTGGTCTTAAGGGAGTAGGAGTAGAAATCAACTCGGTTGGAACGCCTGCTGTGAGAGCGGCATTCAGGGAGAAGCTATTGGCATTTTTGGAGCCGAAGCGAGAGATTCTTTGCAAAGATTGTCAATCTCGTATTGACCGTAACCCGCTTCGTGTGCTGGATTGCAAAGTGGATCAGCAACACTTCACTGATGCGCCGTCCATTCTGGATAGTTTGGATGAAGAGTGCAGCATTCACTTCGAGAAAGTGAAGCAAAGCTTGACTGATATGGAAATTCCGTTCACGATCAATCACCGTCTAGTTCGTGGATTGGACTACTATACACACACAGCATTTGAGTACAAAGCCGAAGGCATTGGCGCTATTGATACGATTGGCGGCGGCGGTAGATACAATGGCTTAGTTTCCGACATTGGCGGTCCAGAACAGCCGGGCGTCGGTTTAGGGCTTGGCTTAGAGCGAGCAGT
Source organism: Paenibacillus sp. L3-i20 (assembly GCF_022180385.2). Taxonomy (GTDB): domain Bacteria; phylum Bacillota; class Bacilli; order Paenibacillales; family Paenibacillaceae; genus Pristimantibacillus. The sequence goes on along the minus strand of NZ_BQME02000001.1, from coordinate 77,440 downwards.
ATTGCTGCTGGAGCACCAACAAACGGAGCTTCCTAATTTGAATGAAATTGATGTTTACATCGTTGCATTAGGTGAAGCAGCAGACAGAGAAGCTACTAAGCTGGTGCATCAGCTAAGACGTCAAGGCATTCGAGCGGAACGTGATTATCAAGGTCGTAAGATGAAGGCACAACTTAAATCCGCTGATCGTCTAGGTGCACGTTTTACAGCGATTTTGGGCGATGACGAGATTGCTCGTGGAGAAATAGCGCTTAAAGATATGTCCAAAGGTGAACAACGCATGGTTGCTTTTACAGCAATAGCTCAAGAGATTAAAGGTTAATCAATAGTCATTTAGTCTATACAATTAAAATGAGACGAGGAGAATAATACATGACGATGCTAAAAACGCATAACTGCGGAACATTAACAAAAGCAGAAGTAGGACAAACAGTAACTTTGAACGGATGGGTACAACGTCGCCGCGATTTGGGTGGCGTATTGTTTATTGACTTGCGTGACCGTACAGGAATTGTTCAAGTTGTATTCAACCCTGATTTTTCAGGCGATGCTCTAGCTGTTGCAGATCGCGCTCGTAACGAGTTTGTCCTTGCAGTTAAAGGTGAAGTAGTTGAACGTAACCCGGAAACATTTAATGCAAACCTTGCTACTGGTGAGATCGAAATTCGCGTAACAGAAATCGAAGTGTTGAATGCAGCCAAAACACCTCCGTTCCCAATCGAAGATGGAGTAGAGGTAGATGAATCCCTTCGCTTGAAATATCGTTACCTTGACCTGCGTCGTCCTGAGATGCAAAAAACGTTGTTGCTTCGTTCAAAAGCAGCTAAAATATTCCGTGACTACTTGGATGGCGAAAACTTTATCGAAGTAGAAACACCAATTTTGACAAAGAGTACTCCAGAAGGCGCTCGTGATTATTTGGTACCAAGCCGTGTGCATGAAGGCGAGTTTTTCGCTTTGCCGCAATCGCCGCAAATTTTCAAGCAGTTGCTAATGGTAGGTGGACTTGAGCGTTATTATCAAATCGCACGTTGTTTCCGCGATGAGGATCTACGCGCAGACCGTCAACCTGAGTTCACGCAAGTCGACATTGAAACATCTTTCCTTTCCCAAGATCAGTTGCTTGGTATGATGGAAGAGTTGTCTGCTAAATTGCTTCGTGAGACGATTAATGTTGAAATAGAGCTTCCATTCCAACGCATCACTTATGCAGATGCAATGAACAAATATGGTTCAGATAAACCAGATCTTCGTTTCGGTCTTGAAATTGAAGATATTACAGATATCGTTGCAAGCAGCGACGTGAAAGTATTCGCAAGCGTTGCAGCTGGCGGTGGTGTTGTTAAAGCACTAAACGCTAAAGGCTGCGCTAGCTGGAGCCGTAAGGAACTAGATGATCTACAGCCGTTTGCAGCTCGCTACGGTGGTAAAGGTCTTGCTTGGATTCAAGTGAAGGACGGCGAATGGCGCGGTCCAATCGTGAAGTTCCTTAAGCCGGAAGAAATTGCTGCTCTTACAGAGCGTCTACAAGTTGAAGATGGCGACTTGCTTACTTTCTCGGCTGACAAAGCAAAAGTAGTTGCAGATGTTCTTGGCAACTTGCGCCTGAAGCTTGGTCGTGACCTTAAACTAATCGACAATTCCAAATTCAAATTTGCTTGGGTTGTTGACTTCCCGCTACTTGGTTGGGATGAAGATGCGAAGCGTTACGTTGCAGAACATCATCCGTTCACACGTCCAAACGAAGAAGATCTTCATTACTTCGATACTGATCCAGGCAAAATCCGTGCACAAGCTTATGACCTTGTGTTGAACGGATATGAAGTTGGCGGCGGTTCAATGCGTATTTACAAACGTGAAGTTCAAGAGCAAATGTTCCAAGCACTTGGTTTCTCGAAAGAAGAAGCGCAAGAAAGATTCGGCTTCTTGCTTGATGCATTTGAATACGGAACACCTCCACATGGCGGTATTGCATTCGGATTTGACCGCTTGGTAATGTTGCTGACTGGTCGCACGAATCTAAGAGAAACGATTGCATTCCCTAAAACAGCGAGTGCTACGGATCTACTATGTGATGCGCCATCTGAAGTTGAACTTTCTCAGCTTGAGCAGCTTCATATTCGTACAGTTCTTAAGCCTAAGCCAGTAGCTGCAGCGGCAGTTGCTGCTCCAGCTGAAGGCACTGATAAATAACGTTCCAGGTAAAAAGGAGACGGCAGCCCTATGCTACACCAATTTTCACGAACTGAGCTGGCGATAGGCCCTGAGGGACTTGAGCTGATGAAAAGGAGCACGGTTGCCGTGCTCGGCATCGGCGGCGTTGGCTCTATCGCAGCGGAGGCGCTGGCAAGAACAGGCGTCGGCCGCATTATATTAATCGACAAAGATGTTGTCGATATTACGAATATTAACCGTCAAATTATGGCGCTTACGACTACGGTAGGTCAGCCGAAAGCTGACCTGATGCGTGATCGTATTAAGTTGATCAATCCTGAATGTGATGTCATTTCATTGCGTATGTTCTATACGGAAGAAACCTATGAGCAACTGTTTGAATATGAGCTTGATTATGTTGTAGATGCTTCGGATACGATCATCTATAAAATTCATCTCATCAAACAATGTTTGGAGCGGGGCATTCCTGTTATTTCGAGCATGGGTGCAGCGAACAAGATGGACCCGTCGAGATTCAAAGTTGCGGATATTTCCAAGACGCATACGGACCCGATCGCTCGCGTCGTAAGAACTAAGCTGCGCAAGGATGGTATTAAGAAGGGCGTTAAGGTTGTATTCTCCGACGAGGAACCAATGAAACCTCGTGAGGACGTTACCCAGCGTATCGTACCTGACAATGCACCTGAGATACGTAAAGCACAGCAACCTCCTGCAAGTAATGCATTCGTTCCACCAGTCGCAGGACTCATCATGGTAAGTGTAGTGGTGAAGGATCTGCTAGTCATTGGTGAATCGAAGGCGCAAGGGTAGAATAACAGTGAAAAGACGTTGCCGCAGATAATGTGCTGGCAGCGTCTTTTTTTTACGTTCGAAAATAGTTAGATAGATTTATTAAGAAAATATTTGAACTTAGTCAAGTTTTAAAAATAGTATGTTTTAGTGAAGTATTCTCTAAATATAGAGATATATTGTAAATTGAAAGGTATTACTCTTTAAGTGAAAGTTCATAAGCAAGAATCAGAGGCTAAGAGCAGTTTCACGAGTATGAAAAAATTTATGACAATAGATATTTTGTTATTTGGTGACACAAGTGGTTCTAAATATATACTATCTTTTACTTCGTCTAGATTGAGATTGCTAAATGGTGCCCCGTAAATTTATGAATTGTATCTCGTAATCCAGTTGATCTCGAGAACTTCATAAGCAAGATAATTACAATGTATTTACTTTTCTTGAGTTAATAAAATTATTTATTGGCTTTCTTTTTTTGCATAAAAAATACTCGAACTATGCCCAAAATTATAGCTATGCCTAGTAATATCAGATAAGAAAAGTTAGGCTCATTGAAAAGTACCAGATGTACTACATTGATTAAAACTAGAAATGTTATAACAAATTTAATAACAAAATTAGAATTCAAACGAACACACCCTTCTTACTTTATTTAGAACAAACCTTAATTCATAATGCTTTATAGGCATGGACTAATCCTAGCTCTGATGACTGATCCCATCCCGATTACTCAATATCTTCTGCAGCTTTAGTAATAATCCTTCTAAATCATAACTTTATAGTGTGGCCTCTGTTCGGGATTACATAAATGAGTAGTGTAAAACTTGTTCGCAAAAACAAGAAATAATCCGATAAGGCTTACAGAGAGAGGTGTCATGAATTCAGTATTTTATAATTGTTAGCATGAAAAATAATTATTACTATAACTATGTGCAAGACAGTTGTTTTACTATAGAATGAGTAAGTCGTTATCAGTGATAGGGGAAATATGGTAGATAACCTATTCGGGACAAACTTAATTGCTTTTTTGTACGGTAATCCAACACGCCGAAGGAGAGTCATCATGAAAGTTAAGAAAACAGTAAGTTTGGTCATTGCAGCTTTAATGTTTTTTGGAAGCGTTGTCACCTATGTCCCTGCATCTGTGAAAGCGGCAGAATCCGTTAACGAGGACACCCAGATTTCCATTTTAGGTACGTCGGATATTCATGGACGATTTATGCCATGGGATTATGCACTGGATGGTGCCAATCCAAGCGGAAGCTTAACGCAATTGTTTACGATTGTTAAAAATGTACGCAAAGAAAATCCGAATACGATTTTATTGGATGCAGGAGATATGATTCAAGGGAATTCCGCTGAGTTATTTAATGATCAGCCGAAGTCTCCAATGATGGTTGCAATGAATGAAATGAATTATGATGCATGGGTTATGGGTAATCATGAATTCAATTTTGGACTTGATGTATTCAAAAAGGTGACTTCCCAATATAAAGGCCAGATGCTTGCGGGCAACATTTATAAAGACAATGGAGATCGCTTCTTGCCGGCTTATACGATTATCGAAAAAGCTGGAATAAAGGTTGGTATTATCGGAATGGATACACCAATGACAACTGAATTTGAAAAGGGCACTGACCATTTGGATGGTCTCGTATTCAAAAATCCAGTTGAAGAAACGAAAAAAGCGATCAAAGAATTAGAAGGCAAAGTAGACGTAATGGTAGGTCTAATGCATATGGGGCTGGAAAATGAAAATGGTATTCCAGGCACAGGTGTAGCTGATATAGCTAAAGCTAACCCAGAGCTAGCTGCTATATTCGCTGGTCATATGCACAAACTGATTAAAGGGGAAACGGTAAACGGGGTTTTAATCGTAGAGCCGGATAAATACGGAACGCACGTTTCTCGTATTGACCTCACATTTACGAAACAAGGCGATAAATTTGTTCTGAAGGACAAAAAAGCAGCGGCAATGCCTGTTAAAGCTGAAGATGGAACGTTTGCTACATCAGATGCGGCTTTGGAAACTACGTTGCAACCGTATCATGATTTTGCTAGAGCTGATGCCAATATCGTAGTTGCTCAGCTTAAAGAAACGAACCTAGTACCTAAAAATGAGATTGACGGCATTCCTGCGGTGCAAATTCAGGAAACTCCGTTATCAGATTTTTTCCACGAGGTTATGCTCTATTATAGTAAAGCAGATGTAGTGGCTCACCAGATTGATAATGATAAGGCGAGATTGGATGTAGGTCCAATTAAGAAAAAGGATATTGCTTACAACTATCAATTCGCACTTGGTGAAGTGACTGTTTACGAAGTAACAGGTAAAGATTTAAAAGATTATATGGAATGGGCGGTTGGGTACTTTAACTCAACAAGACCTGGCGACGTAACCGTTAGTTTTGATAAAACACGTCGTGCTTCCAAATATAGTACTAATGACTTTTTTGGCGGCGTCAAATATGAAATAGACCTAACGAAGCCTAATGGCAGCCGAATTACAAACTTGCGTAAAATGGATGGTACATCTATCAAATCTGATGACGTAATCAAATTGGGTATGAATGCTTATCGAATGGATGCACTAAAAGCAAAAGGTGGAGCGCTTGAAGGACGGAAATTCGAGCAAGTTTGGTCTTCAAAGGATGCTAGCGCATTTGGCGAAATGGATGGAACAATTCGTAATCGTGCGATTGCTTATTTGAAAGATGTGAAAAAGGGTGTATACGAGCCTGTTATTCAAAACAACTGGAAAATTACAGGTGTCAATACGACTTCGCCTGCACGTAAAGATGTAGTCGAGCTAATTAATTCTGGCGTATTGGAAGTTCCTAAAACGGAAGATGGCAAATTTACGAATATAGCTTCCATTAACATTTTGGATGAGGTAACGAAGGAAGAAATCACTGCATTGTCACAAAAAGCAAATGTGAAACAGGAATTATTTGCCGGCATCAAAACTAAAGGTGAGTTTTATCAAAAGCTTAATGCTGCAATTAAAGCAGCTAAAGAGCCAAAACCAGAGCCTAAGCCAGAAGTGAAGCCAGAGCCTAAGCCACAACCTAAACCAGAAACAAAACCAGAAACAAAACCAACGGTAAAACCGGTCGTTAAGAAGGAAGCTAAAGTAACAGCATACTTTTTGAATGTTCGTGCTGAAGGTTCTGCAAAAGCGAAGATTTACACTGCCGTTCCGAAAGGCACTGTTTTTGAAGTGTTAGGAACTGAACACGGCTGGGTGAAAGTAACTTATAATGGAAACGTTGCTTATGTGTATGGCGAATATGTAGAGATGCTGAAATAATTGAAGAATGCTTAAAAATCAATATGATGATCAGTACTTGATTTATTGTGGACTTATTTTAAAGGACATAGCTTCCGTTATCTGAACATATCGATTCAACATGGGCTTCGTGAACATGGATACTCTATTGGTCCGAGTGGAAGTTCATTTGCAAAACGTTCCGCTTAAAAAGACTCTTATGTTCGCGAGCAGCTCGAAATACGCTAGTTTGTCTCAAATCAATAACGCCATCTGGATTCGTTAGAGGGATGTCGATTATAATCAATACTGAAAACTAAGATTCTATAATGAAACGCAACCCGCGAGATGAGTACTCTGACAAGAGCTACTTATTTCACGGGTTATTTTGTTTTGATCCATATGTACGTTTACGAACGACAATTTGGTATTGTATTACATTTGAAAAAGGAGTAATATATTCTTAAATATGAAACTTTGTTTCATCTAATGAAACAAAGGGAAGTGTGGTTGCTCAATCTCTAACACACAAAAATGCAGTTGCTTTATCTCTAACATACAAAAGTGCACTTACTCTTTCTCTAATATACAAAAATTGGTTTGTTTGTGGAAGCCATGAAGTTCATATTGGTGTTCAGCAAGATTTTCATGCCGCGCGCAAAGCTCATCCTGCATTTGCTGTTCGCAACTTACATTTGCTAAAAAATCATTTACTCGGTCAAGGCATGACAATCATTGAAGATGAGCATAGAAAAGAAGAAGGGTATTATAGATTTTTCTTGAATGATCCGTTCGGAAATCGAATGGAGTTTCTAGAGCTAGTTGAACTGAATATAGAGGGAGTTGAAGGCTAATGAATAGCAAAGAAATATTTTCTAACCGAGTGGATGACTATGTGAAATACCGCCCTACTTATCCGAAAGAAGCGCTAGATTTTTTGTATGAGGAAGTTGGTTTCAAAGCGGACAGTGTAATTGCAGATCTCGGAGCAGGTACAGGTAAATTCTCAAAGCTGCTATTGGAGAGAGGCAGTGAAGTGATTGGAGTCGAGCCCAATAAAGCGATGGCTGAAGCAGCGACTGCATCGTTGAAAGGGGAAGCACGCTATCGTCAAGTGAATGGTGCTGGTGAACATACCGGGTTACCGTCTCAATCAGTTGATTTCATCGTATGCGCACAAGCCTATCACTGGTTTGATCGTGATGGGGCTAGAACAGAATTTCAACGCATTCTTAATCCGAATGGAAAAGTCGTTTTGATCTGGAACTCACGGAAACTAACCGGTTCACCGTTTCTTGAGCGATATGAGCAGCTGCTTAGAACTTATGGAACGGATTATGAGAAAGTATCCCACAAAAATATTACGATCGAGACGTTAAGACCTTATTTTTCAAATGATAGTCTTAAACTAAATCAATTCTCATACGATCAACAGCTGGACGAAGCTGCGCTGAAGGGAAGATTGTTGTCTTCCTCTTATACTCCAGCAGCAGGCCATCCCGATCACGAGCCGATGATTGCTGAGTTAAGCAATATATTTAAGGATACGCAAAGCGGCGGTGTAGTTGCATTCGAATATGTGACTGAACTCTATTGGGGCGAAGTATAGGAGACGAAGGAAACTCATCATTCATAGAAGTGATAGAAGAAAAGCGAATGTCCTCTGAAGACGGATGAATGTGGCGAACATTTGTGCTTGTATGCTATGATCATGGTATACCATCATAAAAGGATTGAGCGCTGGCATGGATCTGTTTACTTATCAGGAAGAGGAATTGCCTCGAGCGCGCCTGCTGGCGGATCGTATGCGCCCGCAGACGCTCGATGAATATATAGGACAAGAACATATTGTAGGTCAAGGCAAGCTGCTTAGACGGGCGATTGAAGGGGACCAAGTATCGTCCATTTTGCTATATGGTCCTCCAGGTTGTGGGAAGACGACGCTTGCTCATATCATTTCGATGAAGACGGAAGGGGATTTCGTCAAGCTCAATGCGGTTGAGGCTTCGGTTAAGGATGTTCGGGAAGTAATAGACCGGGCCCGGAGCAACAAAACTTTATACGGGAAAAAGACGATTTTATTTCTCGATGAAGTACATCGCTTTAACACCTCCCGTCAAGATGCATTGCTTCCAGCTGTTGAGCAAGGAATTATAATATTTATCGGCGCTACAACGGAAAATCCGTTCCATCATGTGAATGGCGCTCTCTTGTCCCGCTCCACTTTATTTCAACTAGAAGCATTAGAAGAGAAGCATTCGCTTGACGCTATGAATAGAGCAATTGCGGATCGTGAGCGCGGCCTTGGATTTATGACGCTGCATGTGGAGGAAGAAGCGCTTGAACATATTGCAGCCATGTCTGGCGGAGATATTAGGCGTTCTTTAAATGCGCTTGAGCTTGCAGCAGTTACAACACCTTCCGAACCGGATGGTTCTGTGAGAATTACATTAGAAGTGGCACAAGAATCTGTTCGAAAGCCATCCATTCGGGCCGATCTGTCTACACAATATGATGTGCTGTCAGCATTTCATAAAAGTGTGAGAGGTTCAAGCGATGCGGCGTTGTATTGGTTTTTGTATGCAGTAGAAAGACTTGGGATGGACCCAATGACTTTCCTAAGAAGGCTGATCGTTGCTTGCAGTGAGGATATTGGATTGGCAAATCCACAAGCAATGGTGCAAGCTGTGACAGCGATGGATGCTTATCATAAAATCGGTTGGCCTGAAGCCAAATACAACATTGCACAAGCGATTTTATTTGCAGTTGAGAGTCCGAAGTCCAACGCAACAGCCGTTGCAATCGGCAATGTCATGTCGGCTATCGAAAGAAGCGGAAATGCAGAAGTGCCGCTCCATCTTCGCGATACACATTACAAAGGTGCAGCAGAGCTTGGACATGGTGGATATCAATATCCACATGACTTTCCTAACCACTATGTGAAGCAGCAATATTTGCCTGATCCACTTGCTAAGGCAGTATTTTATAAAGCTTCCGATCAAGGTATGGAGGATAAAATAAAACAAAATCAACAGCGACGCTTGAAGTGAAGTTTGTTCCCAAATTCTTTATTCGGAGGTGTGCAATGATTTATATAGAAACGGCGAGATTGCAATTACGTGACTGGGAACAACGAGATTTAGAGCCATTTAGTCAACTAAATGCAGATGAAGAAGTTATGACTTATTTTCCAAAAACGTTGTCTATCGAGGAAACTGAAACATTTTATCAATCCATTATGTCGGAGTTCAAAGACAGTGGATTTGGGTTGTATGCGGTGGAAGTGAAGGAAAACAAAGAGTATATCGGGTTTATAGGATTTCATAAGGCAATATTTGCGGCTGATTTTACACCTTGCATAGAAATTGCTTGGCGATTGAAGCGGGATGCTTGGGGAAAAGGGTATGCGACAGAAGGAGCGGCAGCCTGTTTGCAGTATGGATTTGGTGAATTAGGTTTTAAAGATATTTATAGCTTCACAGCTGATATTAATACTCCCTCCAAAAAAGTGATGCAAAAAATCGGTATGAAGTTTGTAAATGAATTCAACCATCCTAAAGTTGAGAAGGGTAGCCCTCTCTATAAGCATGTTTTATATCATGTTAGCCAATAATAGATTAGTAATGAAGATCAATAGTGGTATCAAACAAACAGCGTCTTTTTATAAGGCGTTTTTTTTGTGATTAAAAAATGGAAAAAAGCTAAATTTGACATTCCACCTCCATTTCACTACAATATGTAGTGAAATGGAGGTGGAGGAGAAAGAATGAGTAATTACAAGGCTGATGGAGAAGGTTTAACACAGTTTTTTGGGGCATTAGAAGCAAAAATTATGAATGTTCTTTGGAATTCTAAGCCGCTCACGATTAAGGAAGTGCAAGCGCGATTAGAGCCGGAAAAGTCAGTTGCGTTTAACACGGTTATGACGGTCATGAACCGTTTAGTTGAAAAAGGTCATTTGCGCAAAGAAGTAAAAGCTAGGAATGGCTTGTTTGAGCCGATACAAACAAAAGAACTGTTTTTGGAAGAGCAAACAAAAGCAGTTGCTACTGGGTTAATCCAAGAGTTTGGTAACATTGCTGTTTCACAATTTGTAGAAGCTATCGAAGACATCGAACCATCATTGCTTGAGCAGCTTGAGAAGAAGCTGAATGAAGCGAGGGAACGTAGACAAAAATGAAAACAAAAATAAAACCATCTATCGGAATGATAGCGGCTTTTGCAGTTGTCTCTATGTGCGGTCTGTTTATTATTTTTCAAATGGTTATCTTTTTTTTGCATCACTTTACAAACTTATCTCTGCCTTGGCTCACAATGAGTAATATGACAAGCCAGCAATCCATAATCGGGACAAGCATCACCGTTGCTTTTGTTATGCTTCTTCTGAAAGTAATACCAGCATTCAGTTTACGTGTTTATCGTACGATCCAATTCAAACATCGGCTGTTATCATGTAGGGATAATGTATTAACAACGACTATTAACAAACAATTTTCATTGTACGGAAATAGGGTTGTCGTCATTAACGAACCAAGCTTCGTCGCATTAACGATTGGTTTTTTTAGCCCGATCATTATCATCTCTTCACAAGTGATCCAGCATTTCACTAAGCAAGAACTTGAGTCGATTTTGCTGCATGAATATCATCATGTAAATATGCGTGATCCTTTGAAGAAGGTAATCGTTGATTTGTTCGGGGAGTTTGTTTTTTTTGTACCGTTAATGAAAAGGTTGACGGCTTATTATCACACTAAGGTGGAGTTATTAGCAGATCGATTTGCTATAGAAATGATGAAGTCTAGCGAACCCTTGGGGTTTGCAATTTTAAAATTGGCAAAACTAAATGTAAAAGAGAGATCCTCCTATTTTGTTAGTGGATTTACAGAAGCTACTAACAATTACCGCATTCAGCAAATACTTGAGCCTGATGAAGAAATACGATTTTCGGTATTTCAGCCGCGATCGGTATCGGTTTCTATCATTGTATGGAGTCTTAATATCGGCTTGTTTATTAGCTGTTTGAGCAGTGAGGTATTGATGCATACGATTCTATAATAAATGCACGGAGAAAGTACATACAACAAAATGGAGTGGATAATTGATGAAAAAAAAGATAATTATTTTTGGTATAGCAGCTGCATTAGTATTGAGTGGTTGCGGTAAAGAATCTAATGGAGAAAAAGTTGAAGGCAACATGGGTGGAATGGATCACGGATCACATTCCAGCTCTGGTGAAGTTCCGGAAACTCTTGAAGCAGCAAAAAATCCACTATACCCAGTCGGCAGTAAAGCAACGATAAAATCAGATCATATGCATGGAATGAATGGGGCAGAAGCGACGATCGTAGGAGCATATGCTACTACTGTTTATGCTATTTCATATACACCTACTACAGGCGGGGATCGTGTAACGAATCATAAGTGGATTATCCACGAAGAAATCAAAAGTGGAAGCAATGAGCCGTATAAACCAGGAGCAGAAGTTGTGATAGACGCTGACCATATGCCTGGAATGAAAGATGCAGTTGCGATTATTGATACTGCCGAACAAACGACAATCTATATGGTTGATTACACGCCAACAACAGGCGGGGAGAAAGTGACCAATCACAAATGGGTGTCAGAAAGCGAGCTTGCAGCTAAATAAAGAATAATCTGATAGAATATCAAAAACCCATCAACTCCACATTTATATGTGAAGAGGATGGGTTTTTTGAAACGACAATCATTTGTAAGTTTGATATCACTTCTTATGCAATGGAAAACATGAGGCCGAAATAAACAAATACTGCTGATAACATCCCCATTATAAAAGAAGGAATAAGTCGATTTGATTTGTGGGTCCAAATAACGCCGGCAATCATAAGTAGTGCAGCGACAAACATTAAAACACTTTCCATATGCAAAGTAAATTGTAATAACATATCAGGGCTAAATGATCCTTTGTATATGGCCGTGAAAAGTGGTGAAGGAGAGACAGTTTGCAGCGTTTCCTGAATCTTATGCGGCGGTGCTTGTTGCCCTAATATAGCGGTCGCACCCAGTACAAGAAGAGCAATAACACTTTCTACCTTCAGCCATCTCTTAGGATTAAATCCACTATTCAGCTTTGCCGTTCGCTTATAGCCGAACCCGTTTGTATAGGCAAATAAGAGCAAAGGCAAGATGAGTACATGTTTAATGAGCAACATTTGCCCATATGGAATCATCCAAGCATTAACGTATTGAGGTGTTGTAAAAGTCATTAAAGTAAAGCCTGCAAGTAAAGTAACAATTACCGCACCAATTGCAACCGGGGAAAACCAGTTTAGGAAAGCGGGCCAGTTCCGTTCATCCTTTGAAAACCAACTAACGACAAATAATATGCCGATCCATACGCTGAATGCTAAGAAATGTGCCGTATGAACGACTAGTCCTTTGAGTGAGCTTAACGCAGAAGCATGGCTTGCATAACCTAACCATACAATTAGCAGAAAGGTAACAAATAAAGCTACCTTCGGCATGTGCTTGTCGTTGCGGAACGATTTGAGACCAAGTAGAACAACGAGTCCGCTTGAGCCGACTAAAGTCCATATCCAAGCTTTTCCCGAGTTAACGTCAAGCAATATGCTTTTTAGCATATCAATATAAGCTAGTTCAAAGTTTTTTGCGAATAGTTGAGCTAACTGGTGAATTGGAACGAAGGATAATATCGGAATTGCAATTGCACATGCGAGTAGCAAAGTATTCGGCACATGAACAGTGGGCCGCACATGCTCCGGCACAAGCCGGAGCAGCAATGCTCCTATTAGAATGGCAAAGCAAATGTACAATAATCCTTCAGAGAGGTAAATCATTATTTGCGCCTCCGTAGCAGCATAACAATTGCAGCAGCGACAAAGATGATACCTGCGACAATAAGGATTGAACTAAAGTTTGAACCCTTCTCTTCCGTAGAATCAACAGGTGCCTTTGTTGGCTCTGGTGCTACAGTTGGTGAAGGTGATGGAGTAGCACTTGGTTCTGTACTAGTTGTTGCATCCGGAGACGGCTCAGCTGTAGCAGGTGCATTTACCGTAAAGGAATAATCACCATCTACTGAATGACCATCTGCTCCAATAATTGTCCATTTAATTGTGTACGTTCCATTTTCAAGCGTGTCTGTTAGGGAGCCCTTCATACTAGAGCCGTTCACTTCTGCTTTACTAGTTTTGATCTGATCACCAGCAGCATTAAGCAATTTAAAGTTGCTGAGTGATTCAATTTTTGTGTCGAAGCTCATCTCAATTGTAGTTGGAGATACCTCTACTGTAGAATCTTTGGCTGGGACTGCTGATTCTAGCTTGGAATGAGCCATAGCTGCTCCAGGGATAAGAAGAATCAACGTTAAAAGCATAAATACAATTCGTTTCATCATTATAAAATGCCACCTTTCATCTGTTGCGAACATTCGATTTCGCTATTCATCTCTTGCATTATAACAAACTTGTTCACTTGTAGCTTCTTTAACCGTGAGCATTTCGTAGCAGAGTTATGAACATTCCTTGAATGGAGCCATCATGAGAAAAAGCTTCTAAACATATTATACTGCGCATAAAGGTTAAGCTACTATGAATACATATGATTAACTACGCAAAGCTTTTAGCCAGCTTTGTTTTCAAAGGGAGGTGCTCCTGTCGTCGTATGGTCTGTTTGTTAGACGCGGTTGACAGGGATGCGTTGGGTGAACCGTTACCATTAAGTTTATTGGTGTTGCTCGTGCTGTTGTTGATTGGAGTAAATGGTTTTTTTGTTGCATCGCAATACGCAATGTTAAAAGTAAAGATGAATCGGATTGCACTCATTTCGGTAGAAGTGGATGACAGAGTGGAACTCACAAAAGGTATTATGAGCAGAGTAGATCGGTATCTCTCTATTTGTCAGTTGGGTATTACGATTGCATCGCTTGGAATAGGCTGGATTGGTGCAGGCATAACCACACAATGGTTGGAAGCATGGTTTATTTCATTAGGTATAATGAGCAGTGACGCAACTCGAGTGACCGCTTTTTTGCTCGTATTCGGCTTCATAACCATGCTTCATCTCATTATAGGTGAACTTGTCCCCAAAGCGATTGCGAGTGCTCTCGCTGAGAGAACAGTATTAACTACAGCAAGACCGCTGTATGTGATGTACGCTGTACTTTCACCCTGTATACGTTTGGTTGATTCATTGACAAATTTTATGTTGAAGATGGTTGGCATGAGATTGGTGAGAGAGCAGGAATCTGCCAATACGGAAGAAGATTTGAGAAATCTTTTGAAAGAAAGTCATCAAAGGGGTTATATTGATCAGACTGAGCTTACGCTAGTAGACAACATATTCGATTTCACCGAAACGACAGCCCGCGAAATAATGATCCCACGTACAGAAATGATTTGTCTCCGTGCAGGTCTTTCACTCCAGGCTAATAAGACGATTGCCATTCAATATATGAGAACGAGATATCCCGTCTGCGAAAATGATAAAGACAATATTGTTGGTTTTGTTCATATAAAAGATTTGCTCAAACATTCGATGCAGAGTGCAGATGATCTTTCCATATTGATGAGGCCAATTACTACTGTTCCGGAGTCGATCTCAATTAGTACATTGCTCAAGCTTATGCAGAAAAAAAGGACACAAATTGCAATTTTGATAGACGAATATGGAGGAACTTCTGGTTTAGTTACCCTTGAAGATATTATGGAAGAAATTGTAGGCGATATTCAAGATGAATTTGATCCAGATGTAACAAGTATTGTGAAGCGAGATGATGGAGCATATTCCGTTAGTGGACTAATGTTAATTGAAGAGATAAATAGCTTCTTTGGGACTTCAATTGAGACGGATGAATATGACACTATCGGTGGCTGGATGTACGCTCGAATGCACTTCCCGCCGCAATACAACGAACCAATTTATATGGAGAACGGATTTGAATTTCAAATTGAGGAAATGCAGCATTTGCGTATTTCGCGAATACGTATCACATATAGAAGAGAGATTGTACAACCTGAACGGAGAATTGTAGAAAAGAAAGGACTCAATGGGGAACGTAAGTTTCCTTATTGAGTCCTTTTATCTTGTTAGATCGGTAGAGATGCCTCAGGGGCAATTTTATTTACAACATCAATCGTCCCACCGCCAAGACAAACGTCCCCATCGTAGAGAACGACTGCTTGTCCAGGTGTAACAGCTTTCTGGTGCTTATCAAATACGATAGTAGCGCCACCATCAGGTTCGATTGTTACTGTAACGCCTTGATCAGGCTGACGGTAACGGAACTTTGCAACACAGTGGAAGGTTTCTCCTTGTTCCCGTGGTACAATCCAATTCATCCCGCTTGCGATCAGGCTCTCCGAGTAGAGACTATGATGACTTTCGCCTTGCACGACATAGAGAATATTTCGCTCCAAATCCTTATCAGCGACGAACCATGGCTCGCCTGATCCTGTACCTGAACCACCAATACCAAGTCCTTGCCGCTGGCCAAGCGTATAATACATAAGTCCATCGTGACGGGCTTTTTTCTCACCTGTACGAATATCGATCATATCGCCAGTTTGTGCGGGCAAGTATCCGCTTAGAAATTCTTTGAAGTTGCGTTCGCCAATGAAGCAAACACCTGTACTATCTTTTTTCTTCGCTGTATAGAGGCCAGCTTCTTCTGCTATTCTCCGAACTTCTGGCTTCGGAATATGTCCGATTGGAAACATTGCTTTCGCCAGTTGCGTCTGATTCAGTGCACTAAGGAAATACGTTTGGTCCTTATTCGAATCGATACCTCGCAACAGTCTTGTCGTTCCATCAGCATCACGTTCAACACGTGCGTAATGTCCTGTTGCCAAATAATCAGCGTCAAGTTCTAGCGCTTTGTTTAGGAAATCACCAAATTTGATCTCACGGTTGCACATAACATCCGGATTTGGTGTCCGTCCCCGCTTATATTCATCTAGGAAATAGGTGAATACTTTATCGAAGTACTGTCGTTCGAAATTAACGGTATAATAAGGAATGCCAATTTGGTCGCATACCCGGCGTACATCTTCAGAGTCTTCCTCTGCCGTGCAATGACCGAACTCGTCAGTATCATCCCAGTTTTTCATAAATATACCGATTACATCATATCCCTGCTGCTTTAGAAGCAGAGCAGTGACTGAAGAATCGACGCCTCCCGACATCCCAACGACAATGCGGGTTTCAGCGATTGATTTTTCCACCTGTACCACCACCTAGTTGATTGAAACTGACTTTATTGTACCATATGGTGAGAAGATTTTCATGAAGAAGTAAACCTTTTTGCACACGACGAATGGATAATATGTTAACATAGATGGATAATGGGAATACAGTGAATTAAAGAGAGGTGCTACCTTGAAAATATCAACAAAAGGCCGTTACGGTCTTACTATTATGATGGAGCTTGCATTGAAATTTGGAGAAGGCCCAATTTCTCTGAAAAGCATAGCAGAGAAAAATCAACTTTCCGAACATTACTTGGAGCAATTAGTCGCTCCACTTCGCAACGCAGGGCTTGTAAAAAGTGTCAGAGGCGCTTATGGCGGCTACATTCTATCCAAGGAGCCATCCCAAATTACGTCAGGCGATATTATTCGTATTTTGGAAGGGCCAATCTCTCCTGTAGATTTTACAGAAGAAGATGACCCGGCAAAGCGTAATCTGTGGCTGCGAATTCGTGACAGTATTGCAGAAGTATTAGACTCCACAACGCTAGAGAATATGATTGTGTACAAAGAGGAAGACAAGAAAGATAGCTATATGTTCTACATTTAGGGGATTATTCCCATCCTCTTAAAGTCATCAGCAAATAAGCCTATCCGTGATTATATCTCGGGTAGGCTTATTTTGTATCATTATTAAATGTGCTGTAATCTATAAATAAAGAACGTATGTTCTGTTGTTTGGCATAAAATAAAAGCCTTAAGGCTAGTGGTTTCACAAATTATTCAATTAGAGCAGTCACTGACAGTGGCTCGAAATAGATGAGTGTTTGTCCATATGCTGCATATAATCCGTATTTACGTTGATAGTGTACGATCGTATGCTGTAGGAAATCCTCTGTAACTCCCAAAAATTCTGCGATATTATGTCGTCCTTCAATGCCGGCGTTGCAAGCTTCTATAATTCTCATTAATGGAATCAAGTGTTGATTAGCCCATTCCCGTGCCCGTCGTTCCTGTTTGCGATTGTTAAGTTCAGTTTGATCCAAAATATCGCCTACTGTAGTGTGATAATGTCCAATCTCTTCTGCGAGGATACATGTTTTCTCTGTTATCGTTTGGATACATTGATTGATATAGATGACATTGTCTGAGTAAAGACCTTTCAGTCGCTCAGGCATCTTTTTTTCAATTACAATAACATCTTGTGAACATGCCTCCAAAATAAGATTTTCGTAATTGTTATTTCTTCTTTCTGGAGCGAACGAATTGTTTGAAACTTTCGATCTCTTCCCTTTCCTCATCAGTCCAATCCTCTCCATCATGGTGTGCCGCTATCGTTCCGATTTCATAATTTTCACAATTGGTTTCTGCTAATTGCTCAAGTTCTTCAATAGATATATTGAGGGCTTTGCAGACTTTTAGAACATTATCGACAGCAGCTTTTCCGATTCCTCTCGTAAGTATGGATTGTAATGTTGTCGGTGGTAGTCCTATTTCCTCTGCAAATGATCTTCTGCTACCTCTTTTATCAATAAGATCAGCTAGAATCTTTGCTCTTTTATCCAACGTACACACCTCATAAACATAAATTTGCGCACGCTTTTTCGTACACACAAATATCCTACATTATAATTACCTGGCTGTAAAGCGAGTGTTGAACGTCATTGCGTTTAATTCTCCAAAATACTATTGACTTTGAACGAAAATGCGTATACATTTAACGAAGTGATGAACGCAATTGCGTTTGATTATCCGAAAGTAAATACCTATTAATTATTCAATCGAATCTATTCATTATTAATAATATAAAAGGCGGGGATCGACAATGACCGAGCAACAAGTAATTGATCAGTTAAATCAATATCGGCAATTGAAGGCACGTATTCAAGTTTTAAGTACATATAATATTGGTTCAGGAATTACAGTGAGCAGGTTAAATCAAGATGATCAGCTTCAAGAACTGCACAGTCGTTTGCGGGGAATGCCTAGCTATATGTATTTGTCTGCAAAGGAGCAGAAACTTGAAACAGTGGCACATGCTTACCTTAAGCAATATCCTGCAGGCATTAAGAGTCAGTTAAAAGCAATTCCGCTAGAAGGAAATGACGTAGAAGATGACAAGCTATTGAAGGAACTACGGGGCAAGATTGATAATGTAATTAAAGCTCGCGGATACGGTATTCGTGATGACATTGATATGGTATTGGATAGATTATCAGAGCTTCAAGATCTTCAGGAACAATTGCAAAAGGTTGACAACGTACTTGTAGCGCTTGAAGAGTATAAGCCTGATTATTCGAAATTACTAAGGTTGAAATATATAGAAAGTAAAAGTGTTGATGAAACTTGTTATCAACTTTCGATTGTGAAGCAAACCTATATCCGTTGGCGAACGAAAGCAATCAGCGAGTATATTAAATTGTCTTGTTAAAATAATCGCTATACCAGCATGTATACTGGAATGTATACGGAGTGTGTACCACAGGCTCGAATTTCCGTGTTATTATGATAGTATCAAACAAATAGTAAATGAGTGAAAGTCGTCCAGAGATCATGGGCGGCTTTTCTTTTTTCAAGCCATGAAGATTCAATAAATGAAAGTTACAAGTAAACGCTGTGCATTCGTTATTCATGATGCTTGTACCAGAGTGTATACTGAAATGTATACCAAGTGTGTACCACAAGCTCAAATTTCCGTGTTATTATGATATTGTCAAACAAATAGTAAATGAGCGAAAGTCGTCCAGATCATGGACGGCTTTTCTTTTTTCTAGCCACAAAGATTCAATAAATGAAAGTTACAAGTAAACGCTGTGCATTCGTTATTCATGATGCTTGTACCAGAGTGTATACTGAAATGTATACCAAGTGTGTACCACAGGCTCGAATTTCCGTGTTATTATGATAGTATCAAACAAATAGTAAATGAGCGAAAGTCGTCCAGATCATGGACGGCTTTTCTTTTTTCTAGCCACAAAGATTCAATAAATGAAAGTTACAAGTAAACGCTGTGCATTCGTTATTCATGATGCTTGTACCAGAGTGTATACTGAAATGTATACCAAGTGTGTACCACAGGCTCGAATTTCCGTGTTATTATGATAGTATCAAACAAATAGTAAATGAGCGAAAGTCGTCCAGATCATGGACGGCTTTTCTTTTTATCAACTTAAGTGAAAATAGCAAATGAATATTATTAGTAACCGACATTCTTCATCTAATAAGGATGTTTTTTTATTTTCAGTAGCTTGGGCTTCGGATGAGACTTCCGAGGCCCTTTCCATTTTCACCGGACTAAACCGGAAAATCGATTGGAGGGTGATGTAAATGTTTGCATGACTAAGTTTATGAAAGGTTAGTGGTCAAGCAAGGGAACGATTATTAAGAGGTAAGGAGCAAGATGAGATGAATGAAGTGACTATCAACGAAATACGGTCAGCCCTGCACGGGGCTCTTGCTGCAGCGTTTCCTCACATTACTATTCATAGTGAGGGGATCAATCAGCAACTGAATCCACCCTATTTCTTGATTAAGCTGCTGCGGTCAAGCCATCAGCAGGAGTTAGGTCGCCGCTATCGCCGTAAGTTTCCATTTGATGTACAGTACATCAGTTTGGCAGGGAATGCCGCAGAGATGTATCAAATGGCAGAGCATCTTACAAGTGCTCTTCAAACGATTAACGTATTAGGTCGTTCAGTTCCCGCAATAGGCATGCAATTCGAATTGATAGACGGTGTGTTGCATTTCTTTGTAGATTTTCAACTACTCATCTGGGCGAAGTCGCCAACAATTCCATTGATGAAAACGCAAAATTTAGAGGAGGGCATTATCTATGATTAAAAAAGAAGTTGAAGTACCGGTTTTTACGAAGTCTCAAATTATTGATTCGAATCAATTTTCTCCGAATAAAAAGGACGTGCTCCATGCAGTCCTGAAAGATGATAGCTCGTATACAGTTGAACAAGCAGAAAAATTAATCAACGAATTTGTGAAAAGGAAGGTGATGTAAGATGGCTGGAGGCGTATGGAGTATGCAAAATAAGGTGAGACCTGGCTCGTATATCAATTTTAAAGGTGAGTCGCTATCTGCTGATGGTGGCGGTACTCGGGGTATTGTTAGTTTGCCACTATTGCTTTCTTGGGGAGCTTCAAAGCAGATTGTAACGATTGAATCCGAAGCTGAAGCTTCTAAGAAACTGGGTTATCCATTAACGGCCCCTCAATTGCTAGCGGTTAAGGAAGTGTTGAAGCGGGCTAAGACATTGTTGTTGTATCGCCTTAATGTAGGAACAAAAGCAACTGCAACTGCTGGAGGCATAACGTTATCAGCAAAGTATGGCGGTGTAAGAGGTAATGCTTTGGCAGTTAAGATCACCGCAAATGTGGATGAACCGGGTACATTCGACGTGTCAACGATTCTAGAAGGTATTGAAGTAGATCGGCAAAACGTTGTCAATATCGCAGGTTTGAAAGGGAATAACTGGGTTGAATTTTCTGGAACGGGTGCGCTAGTTGCATCGGCTGGTATTCCACTCGTGGGTGGAACAGATGGTGTTACAACCGCTCAAGATTATCTTGACTATTTAGCAGTTGTTGAAGTACAAGACGTCAATACGATCGGTCTAATGGTAACAGATGCAGCAACGAAGGAAGTGTTTGCTTCCTTCTGCCGTCGCCAGCGCGAATCTGAAGGCAAGAAAGTTCAGGTTGTTATGGAGAACTACCCAACAGCAGATTATGAGGGCGTCATTAGTGTCAAAAATGGTGTCGTTTTATCTGACGGATCGATTCTTACAGCTGCTCAGTCAGTGGCGTGGGTAGCAGGCGCAACAGCTAGTGCCGCTATGAATAAATCTCTGACGTATGATGCTTATGATGGAGCGGTAGATGTGACGCCGAAATATACGAACAGTCAAATTGAAACAGCTCTCAAAAATGGCGAGTTCGTATTTACTGGAGTCGCAGGTCGTGCAGTCGTTGAACAGGATATTAATTCATTGCATACATTCAGTCCGCAAAAGGGCAAGGGATTTGCCAAAAACCGTGTTCTTCGCGTATTGGACGGTATTAATAATGATTTTGGACGAATTTTCCGTGACTTTTATCTCGGTAAAGTCAGCAACAATGATGACGGTCGTAACTTACTGAAAAGTGAATATGTTACTTATTTGAAAAATCTGCAAAACATCGAGGCTATTCAAAATTTTGATTTGCAGAAAGATATTAAAGTAGCACCAGGCGATGGAATTGATGCGGTAATCTCTGAGGTTTATGTGCAGCCAGTAGACAGTATGGAAAAACTATATATGACCATTGCGGTCGGATAAGGGAGTGAATGCTATGTTTTTTAATGAAAATGATGCAATTAGTGGGAAGCAAGCCAAAGCTTTTGTGAAAATGGGTACGAGGATTGAGGAGCTTTTTTACGCAAAGTCGTTAGAAGCAACGATTGAAAAAAATAAAATTGATGTTCCTATTCTTGGTAAAACGAATGTTGCCAAGCGATCATCTGGTTGGACGGGCACAGGGACGCTTAAAGTTTATTATGTAACTTCCATGTTCCGTCAGCTAATGTATGAATACGTTAGCACTGGTCGGGACTTTTATTTTGATCTTGAAGTAATTAATGAAGACCCGCAATCAGGAACAGGTAAGCAAACGATCGTACTTAAAGGATGTAATTTGGATAGTGTTAGCGCAGTACAATTCGATGCCACGTCAGACGATATGATGGAAGAAGAATTGCCATTTACGTTTACAGACTATGAGGTTTCAGGCCAATTTAACCCGCTAACGGGTAATTAATAGGAGGAATTACGATGAGTGATTTAAGTTTATTTTTTGCACAAAACGTAACATCAGAAGTAACAGAGGAAATT
Organism: Paenibacillus sp. L3-i20; assembly: GCF_022180385.2. Classification (GTDB taxonomy): domain Bacteria; phylum Bacillota; class Bacilli; order Paenibacillales; family Paenibacillaceae; genus Pristimantibacillus. The sequence goes on along the minus strand of NZ_BQME02000001.1, from coordinate 55,142 downwards.
GCTGTGTCGAATCGTTTTCGTAAAAAAGATGGAGCTACAGTACTATGGAAGATTCGTAGTATGACCGAAGGTGAGAATGAGGAGTGCCGTAAAGCCTCTACTCGCAGAGTAAAAGGTAGAAACGGGCAATATACACAAGAAACGAGCACAGAAGATTATTTGGCCTTATTAGTAACAACAAGTGTTGTTCATCCCGATCTTAAAAATGTTGAGTTGCAAAAATCTTATGGTGTGATGGGAGCAGAGACATTGCTTCGCAAAATGCTTCTGCCAGGCGAATATGCAGAACTTGTACAAAACGTACAGAGAATCAATGGGTTTGATCAAGATATGAACGAGCTGGTACAGGAAGTAAAAAACTAATAGAGGAGGGCGATGGCGCAACGAATTATGCCTACTACGCCCTCCATGAGCTCCACATTTTGCCTCATGAACTTATGGAGATGGGGCGGAGAGAGCGTGCAGCAATCTATGCAATGATTGAAACACGTGTCGAGCGGGAGCGAAAAGATCAACAGAAAAGAAAGAGAAAATAGTAATGGAATTGGAGAAAGCGCCCTTTGGGCGCTTTTTTTCAACTCAGAGTATGGGAGGTGAACGCATGTCTACCGTCGCGTCAGCATTAACCATGTTTGATTCATTTGTAGATCCACTGCAGAAAGTGATTAATAGAATAAATAAAGCTAAAGGTTCCATGGAGAACTTTAAGCGAGTTCTAAAATCGCCAATTAGTATGAAAGCAGACGTATCTAGTGTTACAGAAGCGATTGATGGCGTAAAAAAACAGATTGCAAATCTCGACCCTACCATAAAGATTCAAGTCGTGTTTGATACAGCTGCGATTACTCAGTCACTATCTAGCATTAAATCACAGATTAGTTCTGGGTTGGGATCTGCTACTGTCAAAGCATCGCTTGATGCATCTTCAGCTACAAGCAGTGCCAAGGGATTAAAGGGTAAATTAGAGAAGGCGGCAGGAAACCTGTCAATACCTGTTAAGTTGAAACCACTGAATCTGGCTGAGCTCAATATAATTATAAAAGTAGCCGCGATTGTGCAAGTAGCTGCAAAGTCATTATCTAATGTCAAATCACATATCAGTTCTGGACTAGGATCTGTTGCCGTCAAAGCAACGCTTAATGCGGCTTTAGCAATAAGTAGTGCTAAAGGATTAAGGAAGAAGTTGGAGAAGGCGGCTGGCAGCCTATCAATATCTGCTAAGTTGAAGCCATTGAAACTGTCTGAACTCAATATAATAGTAAAAGTAGCCGCTATTTTGCAAGTAGCCACAAAGTCATTATCTAGTATGAAATCCCAGATCAGCTCTGGATTGGGATCAGTGTCTATAAAGACAAAGCTTAATCCAGCTTCAGCTATAAGCAGTGCAAAGGGATTAAAGGAGAAATTGGAGAAGGCAGCGGGCAGTCTGTCGTTACCTGCTAAGTTGAAACCACTGAATCTGGCACATCTTAGTATCATTGGGAAGGTCGCTGTAGTTGTAAAAGTAGCCGCAATCGTGCAAGTAGCTGCAATTGTACGTGTTATCGTTTATGCGGCTGAAGCTAATAGGCAGGTTTATGCACTTGTTTCAAAATTTCAGTCCTTATCTATTGGTATTTTGGTCAATGTTGAAGTCCAAGGAGCACTTCAAATACAAGATCAGATTAAAAGCGATCAAGATGATATAAACGATAATCTCGATAGCAGCAGTTCACTTACTGACAAATGGATTAGTAAGCTTAAGGGAGTGGGGGCAGCAATTGGCAGTGCAATTTTAGGGTTTCTAGACCTTAAAGAGATAATGAAGCAAACTGATGCTTATATGTCCAATCATACAAAGGTTGCATTCATTGCTGATAAGAGCAAAGGTGAGACGACTAATGGGTTGCAGGAAAATATCTTTGCAGCAGCAGAAAGATCAAGCAGTGATTATACAGCTACGACAAAAAATGTAGCAAAGTTCTCAAATACTGCGGGAGATAAATTTAATGGAAATAACGAAATAATCGCTTTCACGGAGCTAATGCAGAAATCGTTAAAAATTTCTGGTGCAGACTCTACTGATCAGGATGCTGGCATGGCGAATATCATCAAAATAATGGCTTCTGGTAAAATGCAGGCAGAAGATTTTAAGTCGATTAATGAAAGCTCACCCGTGCTTGCGGACGCCATTGTTAAGTTTACCGGCAAGAGCAAAAAAGAATTATCAGACAAATCCACTTCCGGCACGGTCACATCCGATACGATTAGAAAAGCGTTATTTAGTGCAAAGGATGACATTAACGAAAAGTTTAGCAAAGCACCAAAGAGTTTTGAAGAAGTCGTTGTAAGTTTTAACAATAATGCGATGATGGCATTTGGTCCGGTGTTCGAGAAGATCAGCGCATTGCTTAACTCGCCGGGAGGAACAGCTCTAATCGACGGTATCATTAGCGGTATTGAACTAGCAGGTATGGTGGCGACTGGGCTAGTGGATGCGTTGATAGGAATTGGTGAAATATTTGTGCTGTTGTATACAGCGGCGGAGCCCTTTTTGGCTATGGTAGGCGGTGCATTGATGTTGTGGGCAACTACAATGATACCTCGTTTATATTCACAATTATCAATGCTAATTGTTAGGTTGTGGCTAATGGTTCAACCAATATTAGCTACTGCAGTAGCTTGGCTTGTTGCAAACTGGCCTATTCTATTAATTGGAGCAGCTATTGGATTTCTTATCTATTGCCTTTACAAATGGCAAGATACAACAACTGAAGTAATCGGAATTATAGGTGGGATATTTGGCGTAATGTTTGCATCCCTCTATAATCAGTTCGCTTATTTTGCAAATTTCGTCTTGTCTATTGCGGAGTTTTTCGCCAATCTATGGCGTGATCCAGTATATGCAGTGAAGAAGTTAATGCTCGATATGGCTATTAATGTGATGAGTCATCTCCAAAATCTTGCAAAAGGAATCGAAACCGTACTAAACAAGATTACAGGAGCAGAGATCAATATAACTGGCGGATTTGGAAATGTTCTAAAGAAGCTTGAGGATGAAAGGGACAACTTAAAATCTAAAGAAGATGTTGTTAAACTAACACGCTTCGAGCTAAAGGATACCGGTTCTGCCTTCGATAAGGGTCAAAAAACGGGTGAAACAGTAGGGAAATTACTTGGGGACAATCTTCACCAAGGTGTAGACATGGTGAAAAATATGTTTGACAAGAAAAGTCTTGTCGAAAATTCTCCGCTAGATGCGGGGAAATCGATGTTAGGGGAAACACCAGATATTAATAAAGTAAATGAAGTAGGCCAAATAAACGAAAAGGTTGATATTAGCAGTGAGGATCTCAAAATGATGCGAGAGCTTGCAGAGATGAAAAATATTCAGAACTTCGTTTCTCTAACTCCAACCGTTTCTGTTACGACAGGTGACATCAAAAGCGGTGATGATGCTAATACGATCGTTGCTCGTATTGAAAGTATGCTTACTGAGCAAATTGCATCGTCTGCACAGGGGGTATACGGCTAATGACGGATTATGGCATATGGTTAAGTTGGAATAATCAGACGGAAGCGATTAAGCTACCTGTATTGCCTCCTGAAATCAGTGTAAGCGGTAGTGGTGATGGAGATGAGCACGAGGTTTATGGATTAGGGAAAATCAATGTGATTAAATCGCCAGGACTGTCTGAATACGTCATTGACAGCTTTCTTCCTGCTCTGGGTCATGTTGGACCATGGGTTAATACTTCAGTCGATTACGAACCTAAGCATTACATCGTTTACGAACCTAAGCATTACATCGATTACATCCAAAAGTGGCGTCAAACACTCCAACCTATTCGCTTTATCTATACGGGTGGGGGCCTTGAGATCAACACTCCGGCAAGTATTGAATCTTTTGAATGGAAAGAAGTTGCAGGTGCACCCGGTGATATTATGATAAGTCTGAAGCTTAAGGAGTATCGTTTTTTTAAAGCTCAGCGAGTTAAGGTTGTTAGTTCGAATAAGTCTACTGGGCTTATAAAAGAAGAGCAACGAGCGAATGAGCGTCTAACACCTACTACCTATACGTTAGTTGCAGGAGATAATTTGTGGAAAGTTGCAGCTAAGGTGTATGGTAACTCAAATCGGTGGCCAGAGCTTCAAAAAGCAAACGGAATTAGCAATGCTGATTTAAAACGCTTGCGGATTGGTATGGTGTTGAAAGTGCCGGGAGGTAAAGCGAATGCTTGAAATTTTAATGGATAATAAAAACGGAAACATGTGGGACGTCTCGGAAATTGCGAGCGGCTTAACTTGGTCAACGACTCGAATCGGAAGACCAGCCAGTATTGATCTAACACTTCTTCATAATGGCATGTATCAGGCTAAGGAATTTGACATTAATAACGGAGATATTATTCGTGTTAAATATGATGGGGTAAATGTTTTTTACGGGTATATATTCTCTGTTAAGAGCAATCAGGACGACATTGTAACCATTAAAGCTTATGATCAAATTCGTTATCTGCTAGTCAAGGACACTTATATTTTCAAAGAGACTACAGCTTCGTCAATCATCAAAAAAATTGCAGAAGATTTCAAATTGAAAATTGGCAGAATTGATGATACGGGCTACCTCATACCATCGATGGTTGAAGATGGGCAGACTCTGCTTGATATCATTGATAAAGCGCTCACTCATACACTTATCAATTCACAGAAAAATTACGTGTTTTTCGATGATTTTGGAGCTCTGAGTCTGAGGTTAGTGAATGACTTTGTTTCTGGCTTTTATATCGGCGATAAGAGCCTATTAACTGGTTATGACTACGAACGTGATATTGAGTCAGATACATTTAACCAAATAAAGTTATACAGGGACAATAAAAAAACGGGAAAAAGAGACATTTACCAGACTCAGGATAGTGCCAATATTGCTCGATGGGGTCTATTGCAGCTTTATGAAAGTGTAGATGAAAATATGAATGATGCTCAAATAAATGAAAAGTTAACCCAGCTCGCCGAGTTGAAGAATAAAGAAACCAAGTCTTTAAAGTTAGAAGCAATCGGCGATATTCGTATTCGGGCGGGCACCTACTTGCACGTCATTATCGGATCGTTAGGAATTAAGCAGCCAATGCTGGTGGAAGATGTTAAGCATCGATTTAATGGTGCTGATCACAAAATGACTCTGACATTGAAGGTGATATAATGCTCGAAGTAATCAAGCAGGCTGCCGCTGCAGCAGTTGGGGCAGGAGCTCCAGTAACTATTATGTTTGGAGTAGTAACTAAATGGGATCCGCTCGAAGTAACCGTCGATCAACGGTTTACACTCGATGCGGATTTTTTAATTGTGCCAGAGTCACTTACTAAGTACGAAATTGATTTGCAGCATACTCATAAGTACACCGACAGCAGTGGTAGCGGCTCAGCAGCTAGAGTTACCGAACCTGCCTTGAACGAGAAGCCTATCATAGTTCGAAAGGGTCTCGATAAAGGAGATAAACTAATTTTGCTGCGCATGCAGGGAGGACAGAAATATTTAATCCTCGATAGGATGGTGGCAACATGATACCAACAGGTGCTCAGTTGCCTTTAGAGGGTGCTGTTGAGCAGCAACCATCACACACATGGAAAATAGACTTTGAGAACGGTCGGGTACTAGGTGTAATCGATGATCTCCAAGCGATCCAACAAGCAGCAATAAAAATACTGCATACGGAAAGGTATGATCATACCACTTATAGTTTCGACTATGGCATTGAACTAAGATCGTTGCTCGGACAAAGTCCATCCTTCGTGCGAGCGGATTTACTAAGGCGTATTGAGGAAGCGCTCCTCCAAGATGAGCGCATTCGTAGTATTGCAAATCTATCTATCGAAGGGACAGGCGACCAGATGCATGTAACGTTTTCAGTGATTACTGATTTCGGCAGCTTCGATATGGAGCGGGAGGTGAATTTGAATGTATGAAGCACATACGTATGAAGTCATATTGAAACGCATGCTTGATAGAATCTCTAACGATTTGGATAAGCGTGAAGGCAGTGTCATCTATGATGCGCTAGCTCCTGCTGCTGCTGAATTGGCACAGATGTATGGAGAATTAGAAGTCAACTTGAGTCTGTCATTTGCGGATACAGCATCCGGTGAGTACTTGGAACGGAGAACTGCTGAGTTTGGTATTAGGCGTAAGTTGGCTACCAAAGCACGTCGTAAAGGAATGTTTTTTGGGACTAATAATACTACCGTTCATGTTCCTCTTGGTAGTAGGTTTTCAGGGGCATCACTAACCTATGTTGTCATTGATCGGCTTAGTGATGGTCATTATATGCTAGAGAGTGAGGCAACTGGAAGTGTAGGTAATCAAGGTTTCGGTAATTTGTTACCGCTTGGATTTGTGCATGGTCTTGAGCGTGCTGAGCTTGCTGAGATAGTCATACCCGGCGAAGATGATGAGACAGATACGGCGCTTCGTGAACGATATCTTGATTCGCTTGCCGAACAAGCTTTTGGCGGAAATGCAGCTGATTATCGTACGAAGATAGGTGAGCTTGCTGGTGTTGGTGCAGTGAAAGTGACTCCTGCCTGGAATGGTGGCGGCACAGTTAAATGTACGCTAATTAGTGCAGAGTTTTCAGTACCTGACCCATTATTGATATCGGAAGTACAGGCTAAGGTCGATCCAATCGGGAGTCAAGGCAAGGGATTGGGTATCGCACCTATTGGACATCACGTAACGATAACTGGTGCAATAGGCACTACCATAAATGTTCAGACTACATTAACTCTTGCTAATGGTGTAACTGTAGGACAAGTTCGGGAGGAAATTCAGAGTGCTATCGCTGCCTATCTGCTGACTTTGCGGCAATCATGGAAGGATATAAGTCAGCACATTGTTCGCATTAACCAAATTGAAACTCGAATATTAGCTGTATCAGGAATAGTAGATACTGCTGGGACAACCATTAATGGCTCGTCTTCGAATTTGACGTTGGAGCAGGATGCTATCCCGATATTAGGGACGGTGACGTTGCATGTCGGTTAAATTAATCGAGGAGTATCTACCGAATTTCTATGGTGGAATACGAGAGTTTATAGAGCTACTTAGCGCTGAGGATGTTGAGTTTGAATGGTTATCGACTTCCGTGCAGCAAATCCTTGACGATCAGTTTATCGAGACTTCCAGCGAGCAAGCGGTTAAGCGCAGGGAAATCATGTATAAGATACGTTCTGATCCATCAATAGAATCGCTGGAAACTAGACGTAGCAGGCTGCTTGCTCGAACTCGCAGTCGAATTCCTTTTTCAGCAGAAACACTTGAGCTAATAGCAGAAGCCTATACACATCGACCAGTAAAAGTATCTGTGGATAGTTACAGCATCGTATTCGACTTTGATTCAGCATTTATTGAGGATCCGAGCTTCTTGGAGCAAGTGGAAAAAATCATTCCCGCTCACATGCTGCTCAATCAACGAGGGTATTGGGAGTATCCGAGTAATATTGATGTTGTTGGTCAATACACCGTTCAAAATTATCCGTTCCAAGCATTTGCATCACAGACAACGTACTGTGGGACACTTTACAACGGTCCGATGGTCGTCACGATTCCTCCGAATCCTGTGTATGACAACGGCGGGATTGAGACGATAAGCTCATACGAAACAAAACACCAAGCACCGTATGCTATTTCGGGGCTTGTTTATGCTGGGACGAGTGGCGTTGCTATACCGCATATTAAATCGAGATGATAAAGAGTTTGTAGTAGGTATAGGAGAAGAATCTAAGTGGGTAGTATGGTGTGACATTGGTCTACTAATTCAAATATAGGGGAGAGGGGGGAGTAGGTTAATGGCGATTACAGCAGCAGGGCATCAAAAAATGAAAGATTGGCTGAAGAATCAATTGTCTCATGGAACATACGTATTAAACGGCACGACACACGACATGCCCATTCACACTATCAGTTTAACTGGTGATGTCATAACCATACAATTTTATTTGGATGATCGTGTTTCGGGAAGTATTACACGCTTTCGGGTAATAGACACATCTGGTGCAATATGGGATGACCAGCCTGACAGCATCAGCAAGCCAGCTGTTAACGGTTTACTTGTTACATTTAAATATACCCTTCGACGGGTCTAGGAGGATTGAGTAATGCAATATAACAAAACGGAATGGAAAGATCATATTGTTGATAACCAAGGTAATGTGGTTCAGCAGGGCACTCCTTTAAGTGCGGGGAACCTGAACAATATGGAGAAAGGTATAGCAGATGCGCACCAGCAAATGAATAATCAACAGCAAAATATCAATCGTAAGGTGAACTTAATCACAACTGACCAGGCATCTGGTGCTAACGTAGAGGTGAAGGGACGGACGCTTGTTAATTTGATTAATAATGCCGGAACTTGGCAAGAAAATGGTACAACGCACACTCAAAATGGACTTACTGAAATGAAAACTGTTTTAAATAAAGCGGGCAACGGAACATCGTTTAGAACACTTTTTATTAATCCTAATAAACATTATCTACTAATGGCAGACATGAAAAATGAAACTGCTATTCAAATGTATTTTTATATTGATGGCGGTGGCGTGATTTCGCAATATGGTGGTCCAGGTACTGACAAGAAATCTGTTTTTGAACCTATTAATGCTAAAATAAGTCCGGCTGAACTCAAAGGCTCAGATCATATTAATATACATGTCCATGTACAGGGATCTATAGGGCAATTTGGATTTATTGACAACCTACGTGTATACGAAATATCAGCTTCAGATTACGCGAAAATTAATGTTGATCCTGAACACAAGGGTGCCATGCTTGCTGAGAAGTATCCATATGTTGACGGAGTGCAGCATTTGCAGGGCGTGAGTTTCCGAAAGAGGGGAAAGAATTTATTACCACCTTTTACGGAATGGGGGTATGTTCACCCAAACGCAAAAATTATGGGACCTTATAAACTGACTACAGAAGCAACGAAAGACAATCAAAATAGCGATATCGGTGTTAATGCCCTACCTAATACAGTCTATTCGTTTTCAGGTGAGTCTTCCCACTTTGATGCTAACTACGTCATAGCTGAAAGCGACGTTGATGGGAAATGGATAAGGCAATTTAATGTAGGACTTTCATCATCATTTACTACTGGATCAACAACACATTATCTTAGAGTTATTGCAGTTACGCCATTTGCGGGAAGTTTTACTTTTACAAATCCGCAACTTGAGCTTGGATCAGTTGTTACACCATTCGCACCGCAAAATAACGACTATATCAACGTACCGACTATACTAGCCAGCAATGTAGACCGTAGTATAGCGGACGGTTACGATAGCGGATCGGGGCAAGTGTTTAAGCGTTGGCGGACGGGCGTGAAGTTAGACGGAATGCTTCCATGGAGCTTAGCCAATGGATTTATTGGATATAAATCTCTTTTTTTACCAATAAGCAAACTACCTGTGAATCCAATGTCGACAGTAGTTCATGGAGACGGCTCAACTTCTGCCATTAGATTTGACGGAAAAATAGTACCTAACGGTGATACAAACCGTTTTGCTGATAAACAATATATCCATGGTATTGACAAAAATTTTTATCTCTCCATCTCTAACGCTGATTCGGGTTGGTCGGATGCCCTTAATCCTTCCTCAAACGCGGTCAATGCAATCCTGAACGGATGGAAAGCGACTGCCAATAACGGAAGCGTTTATACCTCGTGGATATCTATCTTAACCGGGCTAGCACCGCCAACGAATACGGAAGCCTACGTATCCACTAACAAAGCCCCGAATTGGGACGCTTGGGCAACGCTAGATTACATGCTAGCCACACCAATCATTGAGCAACTAGTTGGGGATATCGGAGCGATTACCTTTCACACGGGCGGTAATATGGTTGAGTTACTGGAAGGTGTAGTTGTTCGCGAGTTGGCAAATCCTGTGTACTACCCAGAATATAAAATGCAAGTAATCAATTGTATAATCGACTCTGGAAGCTTTTTAAAAAACAAAACAACAAAATTTCTAGCAGTTTATCGAAACGGAGAACTTGATGATAAGTGGCACACCGTTTACGGGGTTGGAGGGAACGGGGGTGCTTATACTGAAATTAAGATGGCAGACTACGATCCTAAAGCAAAATATAGCGTAACCTATGAAGTCCTTGACAAACACACCTATACGGCTAGCGCTATCGATGCAACATTGACCTATCAATCATCAATTGGCGGTGCCTTCGCGCAAGCTGTGCAAGATATAGCTGAAATAAAATCTCATGATGGCGTACAAGACTGGATATTAGCGCAATACGCAGCAAGATTATTAGCATTGGAGGTGGTGTAGTATGCAACCAACATTACAAACGGTTGTAGAGTATTTAAATTCAAAGGGTATTGACGTACTCCCACAAAAAAGTACACATCAAATTAACATGGAGATGGCCACGATGCTATTAACTCTAGTGATGTCGGAAGTTGACTATTTGCGGAAACGAATTGAAACACTTGAGAAAGGAGGTGTTCCGCATGCTTAATGAAATTTACCTTGGTATGTATCGGACAGCAGTTGAATCAGGTCGTTTGCTTATTGAATTTGTACCAGTGCCATATCGAGCAGCGTTAATTGCAGAGAAAAATCCACCTGTAACTCCATCTGAGTAAAAAAAGAAGTTGAAAAATCTAGTAAGCCCCGCCAAATCGGCGGGGCTTTTATTATGGGAGGAGAATGCATGCAGCTATCAACCATTATGATGCTTATAACTGCAACTGGCATTGTTAGTACGATTACATTGGGTTGGATTGGACTTAATCGAGCGATCAAATTTAGCACAAAGTCTGACGCTGGCAATGATGCCGTTTTAAAAACCGACGTTGATTATATTAAACGCGGTGTTGATGATATGCGACTGGAGCAACGTATGCAAGGACAACGTTTTGAAGCATTGTCTGGACAAGTTATTCGTCTGGAAGAGTCGGTTAAACAAGCGCATAAAAGAATTAACAGACTTGACGGCAGTAAAGACGACATCTAAATTTGAGGAGTGATCCACTTGGATTGGAACGTTATTTATCAACTAATTGATGCAAAATTATTAATCGTTGTGGCTGTATGTTGGGTGAGCGGCTTTATCCTCAAGCAAACACCTAACGTGCCTAATTGGTCAATCGTATATCTGGTTACAGCAATAGCGTTATTTCTCACCATTTGGCTTATTGGGTGGAAAGCCGAGGCGATTATACAGGGGGTTCTTGCGGGAGCTTTTGCAGTATATGGCCACCAAATTGTCAAACAAGTAAAAGCGAGGGCTGAAGATGACTAATCAGTATAAAATAAACCACATTCCTCGATCTACACCATGTAATCGACGCCCGGGTATTGTCATGAAGGCCGAGACGCTTACGATTCATAACACAGGCAATCCAAAGAGCAATGCTGCTAACGAACGCGCTTGGTTAACAAACCCGAGCAATGCTCGAACAGCATCCTATCATATCGTTGTTGATGAGCACGAGGCTATAGAATGCTTACCTCTTAGCGAAGTTGGTTGGCATGCGGGGGATGGACATGGACCAGGCAATCGAAAATCTATCGGTATTGAAATTTGCGAGAGTGGTAATTATGCAAAGACTGTCGAGAGAGCTATCGAACTAATTGCTTCTATGCTCAAAGAGCGTGGTTGGGGTGTGGATCGGCTGCGCCGTCATTATGATTGGTCAGGAAAATTATGTCCTAGGCTGATGTATGATGAAGGCAAGTGGACAAGCTGGGAAATGTTCATTAACCAAGTAAGGGAAAAGCTACAGTTAAAGCCCAAACCATCTAATGATGAGATTAAAATTGTTGTTAACGGGAAAATGCTCGATCAGAAGGGTACGTTAAAAAACGGCGTAACAAGTGTACCAATTAGAGTACTCGCAGAGGCTTTCGGTGCGGAAGTTACGTGGAATGGGGACCAAAGAACAGTTCATATAAAGAATTGATTCGAGAAATATTTGTACAAAAAGAAAACGGGGCTGTCTACTTAACAGGGTGCATTTCACCTTTGTGACAGCCCTTCTACTTATTTGAATTCAGATCGTGCCTCTTCAAAAGCAACCATTAATGCCTCAGAATCATCCTCTGATGAGAAAGCCCAACTCATTTTATCCTCCACGATATATACAATAACCTCTTTGTTGTTGTCATCCCTTATTAAAGTAAGTGTATCGGCCTTCTTGTTGTCTTTAGGTTCAATCGTCTCAATTACTTTCGGGTTTACAAATTTCTGATCACTGGATAAAACGGCTGTAACTAGCTGGTATGCGGCTTTACTATGCGGATGAATGTTTTCCTCAATATATTTCTTCTTAGTTTCTACATCTGATCCGTTAATAAAGACCGTAACGTGCTCAAGCGCAAGTTTCTCAGCAGTGTCAAACTTTTCCATAGCATCTGCAGATTGTTCTGCTGCAGCATTTGTTGTAGTGGATGTCGTATTTGCAGAATCGACTGTTTCATAAGAGTTGCTGCAGCCTGATGCCAGTGTCAATGCTAACAATGACGCTAAAATAAGATTTTTTTCAAATTAATTTCTCTCCTATTTTCTTCGATATTTTATTTCTTTTATGACTACATATCCTAAATAGTTCCAAAATAATTATATATTATCCGACATTATTTTTGCAAACATACTAAATTTCGCCATCTAACGCATGTCGATTAATGCTCGCTGGAATTCGCATTTTTATGCATAGAAACTGTAAAGATGCTATACGTAGTGCGGGTTCTTGACGGGTGTGCTATACTCTTTTAGGTACTGTAATCAATCCAGCAACCTCATTAAAAGGGTGAACAATAATGAATAAATATTATTTTGATCATGCTGCTACAACACCTATGCATCCTGAGGTCATCAAGACGATGGTAGAGCTGATGCAAGGTCCCGGCGGCAATGGCTCCAGTATTCACGCGTACGGACGAGCAGCTAAAGGGGAGCTCAGTCGTGCGCGTGATCTTATTTCGGGAGCGATTAGCTGTAGTTCTACAGAATTGATGTTCACTTCTGGAGGTACAGAGAGTGACAATACTGCTTTAATCGGAGCGGCTAGGGCACAACGAAAAAGTGGAAAATCGCATATTATTACTGCTGCTACGGAGCATCATGCTGTTCTGCATACTTGCGAATATTTAAAGGACAATGAAGGATTCTCTCTCACAGTTCTCCCCGTTGATCGAGAAGGCAGAGTAAATCCTGAGCAAGTGAAAGAAGCGATGAGACCTGAGACAGCACTTGTGAGCATTATGCACGGCAATAATGAAGTGGGAACAATTCAACCTATTGAAGAAATTGGGGAAATTGTTCACGCTGGCAATGCATTATTTCATGTTGATGCAGTTCAAACGTTGGCCTATACGAACTATCGTTTGCGAGAGCTTCCAGTCGATTTGATGAGCTTTTCTGCGCACAAAATTAACGGCCCACAAGGTGTTGGGGCATTATATATAGCTGCTGGAACGCCATTTGAATCATTGCAGCATGGTGGATTGCAAGAACGAAAACGTCGTGCTGGGACCGAAAATGTGGCAGGAATTGTTGGTTTTGCGAAAGCCGTTGACATTTATGTGAACGAACGCGAAAATAAGCAACATTTTATGAATTCACTTCGTAAGAGATGGGTAGAGTTGCTTAATGAAGCTATACCGGATGTCGAGCTGGTTGTGAATGGTCATAATACCCATAGTTTGCCTCATATCGTGAATATCAGCTTCATTGGTGTACATACGGAGTCGATGTTGATGAATTTAGATATGGCGGGAATTGCAGCGGCCAGTGGATCAGCATGCACGTCAGGGTCATTGGAGAGATCACATGTACTTCGTGCAATGAATTTGTCACAAGAAAGACTGGATTCAGCTGTAAGATTTAGCTTTGGTTTGGGGAATACTTTGGAGGAACTAGAAGAAGCTGCTCCGATTGTTGCTCGTATCGTGAGTCGCCTTCGCAATAAGAAGTAGGAGGACTCCATCCAAGGTGATCAAACTCCAAGGGCTAATAGGTCTACCAGTTATCGTAATTCGTTCCGGCAAACATGTCGGTACAGTGAAGGATGCCTGGTTTGATGAGCATTGGGGCTTAAACGGACTTATTCTCGAATATGCGAAGTGGTTTGCAACTTCTATACGAGTCGTGCAATGGAGTGAAATCCTGAGCTGCGGTGAGGATGCGATCATAATTGCTAGTGAAGAAGCCGTAATAGCCATGAAGCCGAAGCAAATAGGACGAGCTTTTTATACTGGAATAGTAAAGTTAAAGGATTTTCCAGTTGTCACGGTTCAAGGAATACAACTTGGTTTGCTGTCAGATGTTTATATTTACCCATTTCAGGGTACACAAATAGTAGGCTATGAGCTTACTGACGGTTTTGTTTCGGATCTGATGGAGGGCCGTAAATGGCTGAAAGCGCCGAGTGATCCGGATATGGTATTGCTCGGGGAAGACGCGATTATTGTTCCTGCTGTCAGTGAAGCGGAATTGGAGCCTGTCGCAGCTTCCAATTTCACAGAATAGGGAGAAATGTATGATGATGAGATGTCCGAACTGTAATTCAAAAGATATCGGAAAAATTGGTTCCCATCAGTTTTATTGCTGGGGTTGTTTCATAGAACTGTCGGTCAATGGAGAAAAAATGTCCGTTTACCAAGTGGAAGAGGACGGCACGCTTAGCTCGCTGGATGATCTCTTTTTTGAAGATGAATTTCCAACAGAAGCACATATGAACTGACGAGCCACAACTTGATAAAATAATTCAAAGACGACCTTGTGTCGTCTTTTTTTGTTTGGATTTTCAATAAGCTCTGAAAGTTTTTTATTATTTTTGAGGATTTTTATTAGTATTCATTATTGTTTCGATTATGGTCACAAATAAAAATTAGTAAATCTTAATAACTACTAGATAATATTACCATGATTCGTATATACTATTTTTTGGACTATCAACAATTAATAGAGTCACAATTTGAAAGAAGGTGTCGAATAAAGATGAATTTGAAATGGACAAGTAAGCTGGCCTTTTTAGTTATGTTGCTAAGTATTCTTGTTGTGCCGGCTGTACAAGCAGCAGGTCTATCATTAGTTGTGAATGGAAAGACGTTGGAAGTAGATTCTCCACCTATTAAAGTAAATGGTTATGTAATGGTGCCGCTTCAATTTATTGAAGAGGCTTTCGGAGCAGACATTAAATGGAACGGTACTGATAAAACAGCTACTGTATCTTGGGATGAACTTACGCTATTGTTCACAGTTGGTAAGAAAACGGTGAAGTTGACTCAAGATGAGAAAATAACTGAAGTTCAAATAGATCAATCCCCATTATTAAAAAATGGGCGGATAATGGTTCCGGTACGTTTCATTGCAGAAACGTTTGGTGCTGTTGTTGAATGGGATAAGACAAAACAAACGGTAATTATTATAAGCAGTGAGGAAGGTCCAGCAGGACCACAAGGTCAAAAAGGGGAAACAGGTCCTCAAGGACCAAAAGGTGACACTGGCCCTCAAGGTCCATCGGGATCATCAGGTAGTTCTGGATCGACTGGCTCGAAGGGTGACAAAGGAGATACGGGTGCAACAGGTGCGAAAGGTGACAAGGGAGACCCAGGTGAAAAAGGCAAGGACGGTGTAGCAGGGAAGGATGGAGCAACAGGTCCAGCAGGCAAGGACGGTATCGATGGTAAGAATGGTGCAACAGGTCCAGCAGGCAAGGACGGTATCGATGGTAAGAATGGTGCAACAGGTCCAGCAGGCAAGGACGGTATCGATGGTAAGAATGGTGCAACAGGTTCAGCAGGCCCAGCAGGCAAGGACGGTATCAATGGTAAAAATGGTACGACAGGTCCAGCAGGCAAGGACGGTAATGATGGTAAGAATGGTGCGACAGGTCCAGCAGGTAAGGACGGTATCGATGGTAAGAATGGTGTAACAGGTTCAGCAGGTCCAGCAGGCAAGGATGGTAACGATGGTGCAACAGGTCTAGCAGGCCCAGCAGGTCCAGTAGGCCCAGCAGGCCCACAAGGACCTCAAGGTATTCAAGGTCCACAAGCGTCAACAATTATTCCGTTCGCTTCGGGTGATCCAATTAGTCTGACAACCATTAATGGAGGACTATCTGGGCAGTATGCTGCTTTAGGTTTTGGGAATTCAGTTAGTGGTCTGCAAAAGAACGGTAATGGAGTTTTCGACATTACATCGCAAAAAAACTTTGCATTTACTGCACCTAAAAATGGTGTTATAAGATCGTTGTCAGCATTTTTTAGTACTTATACGGCTCAAGCTTTATTGGGTACTTCGGTATCCATCAATGTAGAACTATATCAGGCAACTTCAACCAACTTGTTTACCCCGGTATCTGGTACTTTGCTAACATTATTCCCACAGCTAACAGGCATTGTCTCAATTGGTGCAATGTCCGAAGGTACTTTGAATAACCTCAACATTCCAGTAACGGCAGGCACTCGTTACATGCTCGTTTTTTCTGCAACTTCAACCGGATTACAATTAAATAATTCGATTAATGGTTATGCTAGTGCTGGTATTGAAATTACGCTCTAGTAAATAAATCACGTCCAAGCATTGTACACTGCTTGGACGTTTTTTTATATGTGAAAGAAGGATGATTGGGTAAACTTGTACATATACTGAACTAGCAGTGCATTGACTTTGCAAGAGCAGGATATAGGCATGAGCAAGGTGAAGGTGGATGTTCGGAGGTGCAAGGAATGGAACGTTTTACGAAAAGCCGATTTTTTGTGTGGCTTATCTATTTCATTTTGAGTCTTATCGCGATTTATTTTTTGATGCAGCTTAAGCCTTTAATTGTTACCATATATGATTTTCTCAAAGCGGTGTTGGCACCTTTTATTATTGCTATGATTATTTCCTATGTGCTTAATCCGATCGTAACTTTGCTCCATGAGAGAAGGGTGCCAAGGACGATTGCTGTATTGCTCATTTATGCTGTTTTTTGTGGTGCTATTACGGTGTTATTGGTCAATTTAATTCCGATGTTTGTCAATCAAGTGCAGGAACTGAATCGCCATATTCCAGAACTGTCTATGAAGGCACAGAACTTGGTTACTGATATTAATAACACCTCATTCCTGCCAGAGAGCTTTCGGGATGGTGTTGATAAGGCATTAATCGGATTGGAGAAGAAGGTATCTGAAGCGTTGTTCGACTTCGTAAACAATATTGGCAAGGTACTTAGTTTCGTGTTCATTGCCTTTATTATTCCGTTCCTTGCATTCTACATTCTGAAGGACTTTGATGTGTTCGAGCGAACGGTTATTACTTACGTGCCTAAGTCGCATCGCAAAAACACAGTGAGATTAATGAAGGATATTGACCACGCACTGGGAAGTTACATACGGGGTCAATTTCTCGTTTGTCTTATCGTTGGTGTGTTAGCCTACTGCGGATATTTGCTCATAGGAATGCCTTATGCATTACTTCTTGCTGGCATTGTTGCGATTACGAACGTTATTCCCTATATGGGTCCATTCTTTGGAGCAGCGCCTGCTCTTCTTATGGCTTCCACTGTTTCGCTAAAAATGATGATATTAGTAGCAGTTGTTAATACAGCATGCCAAATACTCGAAGGCAACGTTATTTCACCTCAAGTCGTAGGAAGGACGCTCCATATGCATCCTTTGCTCATCATCTTTGCATTGTTGGTAGGTGGAGAAATTGCGGGCATCGTAGGCATGATTCTTGCTGTTCCTATTTTTGCAGCTTGCAAAGTAATCGTGCAGCATATGTTTGCTTATTACGTCCGCCGAAAGATCATTTGACAGCCCTGTGGACGGTAGATATAATTTGAACATATATGTACACAAATCGTTGACGAAATGAAGTAAGCCATTGCCCGTCAGCCAGAGAGAGTGCTCCTTCGCTTTACAGCCGTGTAGCGGTAAGCGATGGTTGAAAGAGTGCTCATGGCGAAGAATGGCCGAAAGCTCTTTTCGGAGTGTGAATGAACTTCACCGGTTAGGCCCGTTATCGTCTAAATAAGGAGATTGCGTTATTTTGTGCGTAATAACCAGGGTGGTACCGCGAAACTAATTCGTCCCTGTCTATGACAGGGGCTTTTTTCTGTATTTTAGACCAAATCAATTTAACTTTGGAGGAGATTACGTATGAAAGCTAGTGAAATTAGATCAAAATGGCTGGCGTTTTTTGAGGAAAAGGGTCACAAAATTGAACCAAGCGCGTCACTTGTCCCACATAACGATCCATCTTTGCTTTGGATCAATGCAGGAATGGCACCCCTTAAACCGTATTTTGATGGACGTGTTATACCTGAAAATCCAAGAATTACAAACTCGCAAAAGTGTATCCGTACAAACGATATTGAAAACGTCGGCAAAACGCGCAGACATCATACATTTTTTGAAATGTTGGGCAACTTCTCCATTGGCGATTATTTCAAAGAGGAAGTTATTTCATGGGCATGGGAATTTCTAACGGACAAAAAGTGGATTGGCTTCGATCCTGAACGGCTGTCGGTAACAGTCTATACAGAGGATGAAGAAGCTTACCGTTATTGGAATGAGAAGATTGGTGTACCTGCGGAACGTATTTATAAGCTTGAGGAAAATTTCTGGGATATTGGCGAAGGTCCTTGCGGCCCTTGTACTGAAATTTTTTATGATCGTGGCGAAAAGTACGGTGATTTATCCGATCCTGAATGCTGGCCTGGTGGCGAGAACGAACGCTTCCTAGAAGTATGGAATCTTGTATTCTCCCAGTTTAATCATAATAAAGACGGCAGTTACACACCGCTACCAAACAAAAATATTGATACAGGTGCTGGACTGGAGCGCTTCGCATCCATTATTCAGGACGTAGATTCCAACTTCGATACGGATTTGTTCCGTCCGCTTATCGATCGTACTTGTGAGATTGCTGGTGTAACATACAAAACGAATGAAGAGCATGATGTTGCTCTTAAAGTTATTGCTGACCATGTACGTACGGTTGCTTTCTCTGTTGGTGACGGCGTTATGCCATCTAATGAGGGACGTGGCTATATTATTCGAAGATTGCTTCGTCGTGCTGTGCGTTACGGAAAAATGTTAGGTGTGGATCGTCCGTTCTTGTTCGAGCTAACTCCAGTTGTAGGCGAAGTAATGGGCAGCTACTATCCTGAGGTTGTGGAGAAACAGGAGTTTATCGAGCGCGTAATTCGTACGGAGGAAGAGCGTTTCCATGAGACATTGTCTGACGGATTGATTCTTTTGTCTGAGTTGGTGAAGCAAGCAAGTGGAGCTGGTGTTACTTCAATTAACGGCGAAGATGCATTTAAACTTTATGATACGTTCGGATTCCCGTTTGATCTAACAGAAGACTTTGCTGCGGAACATGGAATGAGTGTTGATCGTGAAGGTTTTGATGCAGCGATGGAAGCTCAGCGTGATCGTGCTCGTGCAGCTCGTCAAGATACAGGCAGCATGAAGGTGCAAGGCGGTCCACTAGCTACTTTTACGGATAAAAGTGAATTTGTTGGCTATAATGAATTGGTATCTGAGTCAAAAATTATTGCAGTTATGTTAGATGAAGCATTAGTTGACATTGCAGGTCTTGGCAGTCAAGTAGCGATTATTCTCGATCGGACACCTTTCTATGCAGAAAGCGGCGGTCAAATCGGTGATAAAGGTACGATAGTTGGAGATGGATTCGAACTTCAAGTTGAAGACGTAACAAAAGCACCACATGGTCAAAGTGTTCATCATGCAATTGTTGTATCCGGAACGGTAACCTCGGGCGGAACTGTAACAGCTTCGGTTGCAAGATCAATTCGTGAAGATATTATTAAAAATCATACAGCGACGCATTTGTTGCATAAAGCACTTAAAGAAACGCTTGGTGATCATGTTAATCAGGCTGGTTCGCTCGTTGAAGGCGAACGTCTACGGTTTGACTTCTCTCACTTTGGCGGTATCACTGCAGAAGAACTAGCTACAATCGAGCGTAAAGTAAATGAGCAAATTTGGATCGGCACAGATGTGAATATTTCGAATAATTCCTTAGCTGAAGCTAAAGCTATGGGAGCGATGGCTCTTTTTGGTGAGAAATATGGCGATGTTGTACGCGTAGTACGTGTAGGAGATTACAGCCTTGAGCTGTGTGGTGGTTGTCACGTAGGCAACACATCACAGATCGGACTGTTTAAGTTATTATCTGAGAGTGGTATTGGCTCTGGCGTACGCCGGATCGAAGCTGTTACCGGTAAACATGCATATACGTATTATGAAGATCAAGTAGAGCTTCTAAAGCATTCTGCTGCGTTGCTTAAATCAAATGTGACTGAAGTGCCTAAACGTATCGAAGCAATCTTCGGACAAGTAAAAGAACTTTCACGTGAAAATGAATCGCTACAAGCTAAGTTAAGTCGCATTGAAGCAGGTTCGCTAGATTCGCAGGCAATTAAAGTCGGTGACATTACAATACTTTGTGCAAAAGTTAATGCTCCTTCAATGGATGCTCTTCGTGGAATCGTCGATGAGCTAAAGTTGAAACTTGGCTCTAGTATTATCGTATTAGGTGCAATACAGGACGACAAAGTGAATCTTGCTGCAGCAGTGTCAGCAGATCTAGTGAAGAAAGGCTTCCATGCAGGCAACATTATTAAGGAAGCTGCAGTCGTATGTGGTGGCAATGGCGGCGGAAGACCAGATATGGCACAAGCTGGCGGTAAAGATATTACTAAGCTTGATGAAGCGCTCAAACTTGTAGAAGAACTGGTTGTGAGTAGGGCTAATGTGATATGATAGTGCTAGGCAACATTTTTTTGGATGTGTTTTAGAAAGCGAGGTGCTGTTGATGAGTTCTATGGACCAAACAATGAAGTTTAACGTGAAGGCTGAGGGGGTGGAGGCTTCTTCGGGAGATATTCTTCTACAAGTGCATGAGGCACTTCTGGAGAAAGAATATAACCCAATTAACCAGATCGTTGGGTATTTGCTGTCCGGTGACCCCGCGTATATTCCGCGGCACAACAATGCCAGAAGCTTAATTCGCAAGAAAGAACGAGACGAATTGATTGAAGAGTTGGTCCGGTTTTACTTGCAACATAAGAACCAGTAATGTAGGGAGCCAAGCAGTAAATGAGAGTAATGGGATTAGATTACGGAGATCGCAACATTGGAGTGGCAGTTAGTGATGCTTTCCGATGGACGGCTCAAGGGCTTACTGTCGTTGAGAAGAGACGTGACGGCGGGGAGCTTGATCGAATCGCTGAACTCGTAAAGGAACATGAGGTTTCCGAGATCGTTATTGGTTTACCGAAAAACATGAATGGCACCATCGGCCCGCGAGGTGAAATTAGTATCGCAGTTGCCGAACAAATCAGGCAGAAGTTAGATATACCTGTTCACCTTTGGGATGAAAGGCTGACAACGGTAGCTGCCGAGCGAACGCTCTTAGAAGCGGACGTCAGCCGGAGGAAGAGAAAGCTAGTGATAGACAAAATGGCGGCAACGTTCATTTTGCAAAATTATCTCGATTCTAAAACGAAAAGGTGAGGGAAACGATGACAAAGGAAGATTTGCAATATGAAGAGCCGGAAATTATTTATATTCCGGATGAAGAAGGTAATGAAGAGGAATTCGAAGTCATCATGAAATTTGAAGTGGATGATTCGGATAAAAAATATATGATGGTAGTACCTCTTATCGGAGCAGACGACGAGGAAGATGAAGTTTATGCATTCCGTTATGAGGAAGAAGGCGACGATCTTAAGCTTTATACGATCGAAGATGAAGAAGAGTGGAATATGGTCGAGGAGACGTTTAATACGCTTCTTGGCGAATTGGAGGAGCAAGAGTAATGTCTGAAAGCTCTAACATTCCAAAGAGACAAAGTCACTTGAAAGAAGCGTTCGGCAATGATGTTGAACTCATTTCCGAAGAAGGTGTTACCGAATTGTTCAGCATCAAAGACGAGTTTCAAATTGGCGATGTTCTTTATGCAGCGCTTCAAAACGAAGCAATGCGTGGAGAAGATGAGGTAGAGCTCTTCCGAGTTATTCTTGGTGGAAGCGAACCCCAGCTTGAAACGATCGAAGATGATGAAGAGTGGGAAGCTGCTTCGGAAGCGTATGATGACCTGCTTTTCGCCAATGACGAGAGACCTTAGTATGAATACCCGTAACGAGATTTAAGGCATACTTTCTTAATAGTTGAACCAAGAGGGCGGCTTACAACCGCTCTTTTTCACGGAAACTTTCAGAAGAGGGTGTAGAGGGTTGGATAAGTCAGAAGAGAAGTTGGAAAATAATGAAAAAAAGAAACGCAAAAGAACTCAAGTTGGCCCGAAACGTTGGAAAATAACGATGTGGGTTATTATTAGTCTGCTCAGCATTATGGCGATTGTTGCCGGAAGCGGGGCTTATTATGTTTGGAGTAAATTACAGCCAACGCCAAAGGGCGAAGTTACGCAAGTAACGATAAAACGAGGGATGTCTGCTAATTCTGTAGCTGACACACTTGAGGAAAATGGGATTATCAAAAATGCATTTGTGTTCAGCTATTATTTGCAATTAAAGGACGAAGGTTCACGTTTTCAAGCAGGGTTGTATGAACTTGCGCCGGGTATGGATAAATCGGATATAATCGCCAAACTAAATGCTGGAGAAACAGTCGAAGCTGAGACGATCAAATTTACGATTCCTGAAGGCTTTACCCTTTTGCAAATAGCAGACAAGCTTGCTGCCGATGGCATTGTCGACAAAGCTAAGTTTCTTGAGCTTGCTGAAAGTGATCGAGTATGGGGAGATGCGGAATCTGTTCGTGCTGTAGCGGATCAAAAAAACTTGCATAAACGATTAGAGGGGTACTTATTCCCTGAAACATACCAGCTCAAAAAAGAAAGTACAGAAGAAGAGATCATTACTCGAATGTTAGTGGAAACGGATCGAAAACTCGGAACTTTGCCTGATGACTGGCAAAATGTTTTAGAAGCGTCCGGTAAATCACTTCATCAAATATTAACGATTGCCTCACTTGTTGAACGTGAAGTTGTCGTTGACGAGGAGCGTGCACTAGTTGCAGGCGTTATTATGAACCGATTAGCAGAACCAATGCGACTTCAAATCGACGCAACTGTACAGTATGCGCTTGATACACCAAAAGAGCGACTATTCCATAAGGATTTAGAAATTGATAGTCCTTATAATACGTATAAAGTAGATGGATTGCCACCTGGACCGATTGCAAGCCCAAGCTTAGCATCGATTGAAGCGGCGCTATTTCCCGAAAAAACAGATTATTTGTATTATGTGACGAAAAAAGACGGCACGCAAACACATCTATTTGCAAAAACGTATAAAGAACATCTTCGCAATATAGAAAAAAGCAACCAATCCGCTCAATAACAGCATGAGGTAGTTATAAGTCAAATTATGAGGGAGAACAACTATGTCGTACAAGCCCGAATTGCTCACGACCGCTGCGTCTATCGAGGAACTGGAGCGTTTAATAGCTGCAGGTGCTGATGCGTTTGTTATCGGTGAAGCTCGTTATGCATCACGTCAAGCAGGACAATTTACGCTGGAGATGATTCAAGCAGCGGTTCTGCTTGCGAAGCCGAAGGGCGTTCGCATCTATGTTGCAATCAATAATCTTATTGATCATGCGGCGCTAGAAGGAATGCCGGAATATATAGCTGCACTTCATCAAGCAGGTGTTGATGCAATCGTATTTGGTGATCCCGCTGTGCTAATGGCAGCAAAAACATCTGCGCCTGGTATGGCATTACACTGGAATGCCGAAATGACATCTACGAATTATGTAACTGCTGAATATTGGGCACGTAGAGGAGCTACTAGATACGTCATTGCACGTGAGCTCAACATGGAGCAGATCGAGGATACGAAAAGTAAATCCAAGCTGGAGCTTCAAGTACAAGTTCATGGTATGACGAATATTTACCACTCCAAACGTTCGCTAGTAAATAATTATTTCGAGCATCAAGGCGAATCTGAGCACTCTGTAGATGTTGATCAAAAGCGTGGTCTATATATTATGGAGGCCGAGAGACCGGAAGAGCGTTATCCAATCTATGAGGATGCTAATGGAACCCATATTATGAGCTCAGATGATGTATGTATGCTGGAAAATCTGCATGAGCTTATGGTAATTTCTGTTGATAGCTTAAAAATAGAAGGAATAATGAAGTCAATCGATTATAATGAAACTGTTGTAAAAGCTTATCGAACTGTCATTGACGCCTATTTGGCTGATCCAGAAGGTTATTCCTTCCAAGATGAATGGCTCGATCCGATTAGAAAGATTCAAGACCCTAAGAGAGAACTAAGCTACGGCTTCTTTTATAAAGAACAAGTCTATTAATCAATTGTGTGCAGGAGGTGTTTGCAGGTATGACTAGTACAACAAAATCTGCGCCACGCTATACAGGTAAGCGGAATCGATTGGACCGACCTGAACTACTAGCTCCAGCTGGTACTCTGGAGAAACTGAAATTTGCAGTACACTATGGTGCTGATGCAGTTTATATTGGTGGACAAAAGTATGGTCTTCGTTCAAACGCTGGTAATTTCAGCTTTGAGGAGATGAAAGAAGCTGTTGAATTTGCTAATCGTTATGGCGCCAAAGTATTCGTTGCAACGAATATATACGCACATAATGAAGATATTAGCGGCTTGGAGGACTATTTGAGAAGTCTTCAAGAGGCTGGTATTTCTGCTATCATTGCTGCTGATCCGGTTATTATAGAGACGTCACAACGTGTTGCGCCGAAGGTTGAGGTTCATCTAAGCACGCAACAGTCTACGATGAACTGGCAGGCTGTGCAATTTTGGAAAAATGAGGGTTTGCCGCGGGTAGTTCTAGCGCGCGAAACGAGCTTCGCAGATATTGCCGAAATCAAGAAACATGTTGATATTGAAATAGAAGCATTTATCCATGGTGCAATGTGTTCATCTTATTCTGGACGTTGCGTATTGTCTAACCACTTTACTGATCGTGATTCTAACCGTGGCGGCTGTTGCCAGTCTTGTCGATGGAAATATGATTTGTTTGTGGACGATGCGCCTATGTACGAGCAAGGTGAAGATCAATTCACAATGGGTTCCAAAGATTTATGTATGATTGAATATTTGCCTGAACTAATTGAGGTTGGCGTTGACAGCTTCAAGATCGAAGGTCGAATGAAAAGTATTCATTACGTTGCGACGGTTGTTAATGTGTATCGTCAAGCGATCGATGCTTATTTCGCTGATCCAGAACATTTCGAAGTGAAACAGGAATGGATTGATGAGATGAACAAAGCAGCGAATCGTCCGCTTAATACAGGCTTTTTCGTTGATACACCAGGCGTGGAAGATCATATTTATGAAGAAGAAGAAAAAGCTGCTCCTTATGATTTTGCTGGTATCGTGCTTGATTACAATGAAAAAACTGGATTCGCTACATTGGAACAACGCAACAACTTTAAAGTTGGTCAAGAAGTAGAGTTTGTTGGCCCAGGCGGCACGTTCTTTAAGCAGACGGTTACTGAGTTAACAGATATGGATGGGCAAGTGCTTGATGTAGCAAGGCATCCACTTCAACATGTACTTCTTCGTACATTAAAGCCAGTTAAAGCTATGGATATGATGCGTAAACGTATTCGCTAATAAACGATAATATAGGGCAGTCTTAGAGGTCTGAAAAGGATCTTGGAGACTGCCCTTTTTATTTTGCGCTTATGATTAAAGTAGCATAAATTAATCGTACTATATTTTTTAAAGTAAGAATTGACAACCTGACTCTAATATCAAATAATAGAATTATTCAATTATCCAAAATTCGACATGCTTCGCTAACGCTAGAGGATGCATATTTGATCTACCAAATCAAAGGCGGTGTTATCCATCATGGCTAATAAATACAAGGGAATATTGAAATTGTTCTCAAGAAAGAAAGTAGGTGGATCTAGTGATGGGGACAAGCACTCTATCGCCGAAGGATCGACCAAAGGACAAACGGGTATTAAGCTGTTTTTGAGTGCAGCTAAGAAAGCAAAACATATATGGAGAGAATCCAACGTTTCAAACCCGTTGAAATCAGTTGGTATGAAGCTGTTCATCGTTATATTTGGAAGTATAATAGCTTGTGTATTGACTGTGGGATTATTGGCGTATTACGAAGCTAGAACAATGGTAGAGAAAAAAGTATCAGAAGCTAGTTTGCAAACAATTAATCAAGTTGCCAGCAATCTCGACGTAATATTTAAAACATATGAGGACTTATCTCTTCAGTTATTAGCTGATAAGGAATTTCACAGTTTAGTTAGAGATATTACCGATGTGGACGATTATGTGAGGTTCGAAGCTACAAGAAATCTGAATGAAAAGATTCAGGGATATACAATTGGCAATAATACAATCGAAGGTATGTTGCTCATTCCTTTGAGGGAAGGACTGCATGTCGTATCTTCGGGCTCAGCATTGAAAACAAGAGCTGAAGCATTGGCCAAAACCGATTGGTTCCAAAAAACAATTGAATTAGACGGAAAAGTAAATTGGATAGCACCCCATGCAAACGGAATATCCATGGAAAGCAGTACGCCTACAATGGCTTTAAGCCGGTTACTGAAAAATGGGGTTTCTAGTGATGCTTCTTATGTATTAATAATGGAAATGGAAGCGGAAGTTATAAGTAATAGATACAGTGAAGTTAAATTAGGCGAACATAGTGAAGTATCGATTATTGGCTCAAACGGGAATTACATACTTGCCAATGATTTATCGATGATTGGGATGCCGGCAAAAGTAAATTTACCAACTACGGGTGTTGAAGCTGAAAGTGGATCACCAACGTTAAAAACGACAGATGGTGTAGAGGTGCTGGCTGGTTATAAAAAACTTGCATCAATGGATTGGAAGCTCGTTGGGACGATTCCAGTAGAAGAGTTAGTTAGAGATGCCGAAGCTATTCGTGAATTGACGTGGCTTACTGCAATAATAGCTGCGATTATTGCAATTGGAATAGGAATGTTAGTTATCTTTGCAATTGCAAGACCATTGGTTAAGATCCGCAATCTTATGAATGAAGGAGCGGAAGGAAATTTAACGATTCGCTCGACGATGCAGGGACGTAAGGATGAAATTGGTGAATTAAGTGTTAGCTTTAATCGAATGATGGAGCAGATTACTGCACTAGCCATTCAGACGACGCGTTCCGCAGATGATGTTTTGTTGACTGCAGCTAATTTAACTGATGCATCAAGGAAAACTTCCATTTCTGCAAAAGACATTGCAATTGCAACCGAAGAAATTGCAAGTGGAGCTACGAATTTGGCGATGGAAGCGGAGAAAGGCAATATTTTTACAGTACATATAAATGAACAAATGAAAAAGGTTTTAGATGCAAACCAAGATATGATTCTATCAGCAGCAGAAGTTGAAAAAGCGAGTGTTCAGGGTGCTTCCTATATGGGAGTTCTTATTGAGAATACAGGTATGACCGAAGATATGACTCGTGCGATGGTTGAAAAGGTAGATGCACTTAAAGAAAGCACTGGATCAATCGTGAAAATATTGGATGTTTTAAACAGTCTAACGAAGCAAACAAATATTTTATCGCTGAACGCAGCGATAGAAGCCGCGCGAGCAGGAGCTGCTGGTAAAGGGTTTATGGTCGTCGCAGATGAGATTAGAAAGCTGGCTGATCAATCAAGGCAATCTATTGATGTTGTAGCAAACATAACAAAAAAGATTAGCAATGAAATTGATGAAACGGTTCGTGTATTATCAGATGCTTACCCTATGTTCCAAAAGCAAATAAGCTCTGTTAAAGAAGCTAACGGTATATTTGTTAGTGTTCAGAGCCAGATGGGGCAATTTGTCCAAAAGCTTGATGGAGTAACGAATTCTGTAAGCGACTTGGAACAATCTCAAACGATACTTTCAGCTGCAATGACTAATGTGAGCTCGGTAGCTGAGGAGGCTTCGGCAACTTCGGAGGAAGTGGCTTCTCTTAGCAGTGAACAACTAAACATTAGTGAAAGCCTAGTTGATTTGTCCCAGAAACTAGATGCCGTATCGCAGGGGCTTAAACAATCACTAGCTCAATTCAAGATCCAATAGTAGTACTTTATAATGAAAAGAACTAGTTCATATGAATTAGTTCTTTTTTTTCATTTTCCTATTATGAAATCGATGAAAGTGGTCGATAAAATTAGAAGCTTGGTTCTATTTTGAATAGAATATGCCTGAATTACAATATTGCAGATATTATACTAGAAGGGGTGTCTTGCATCATGTTAGATTCTAAGAATCTATCAGGGGGAAACAAAGGTAAGAAGCAACCGAATAAGCAACTATTGAAATTATTACAGGTTGGAAAAAAGTTTTTGACAGCAGTAAAGGGTTTGGCAGCAGGACTTAAAGGAACTAAGTTGTCGTGGCCTTCTAAATCAGTTGGATTAAAACTATTTCTTATTATTTCCGTAAGTATTATCGGATGTGTCCTTACAGTAGGTCTCATATCGTATTCTCAGGCAAAAAATATTGTAGAAGAAAATGTTTCTGAAGCAAGCTACCAAACGGTTAAGCAGGTTACACAAAATCTAAATAATGGATTCGGAAACTATAAAAACTTATCGTTACAACTCATTATTGATACTGATATTCAGACAAACCTAGGCATACTTGCAAGATCAAAAGATAGTTATGAGACATTGCAAGCAACACGTGGCGTATCTTCTAGACTTTCTAACTACATTATCGGGAATAGCACAGTTAACGGAATTGCGCTTATCCCATTAAAAGCAGATGGAGCTATTCTAACAGGAGGCGCCGCATCTGGACCTGCTGCTGCCAAACTTAAAGAGTTGCCATGGTTCAAAGAAGTATCCGAAATGGAAGGCGATGAAATGTGGCTGGAACATCAAGAGGAAGGTTTACTTGTTCCAACAGCCAGTTACTCTTTTGGATTAGCAAGACTAATAAAAACACAAGGGAGTAAAGATGACGTTTACATAATGGTAATCGAAATATCGATGGATGCGATTAAAAAAAGATATGAGGATGTGAATTTAGGCAAAGGAAGTACATTATCAATTGTTAATAATTCTGGTAACTATGTCGTTGCACACGATGTGGATCTAATTGGAAAGCCAAGTAATGTAGCTTTACCTACTGAAGGTGATGAGGGGAAAACTGGACGTTTGAAACTAAACACGGATAAGGGAGTACCTGTACTGGCTGCTTATCATACATTTGAGTGGATGGATTGGAAATTTGTCGCTACGCTCCCTGTAGATACGCTGGATGAAGACGTTAGTGTCATTGGAAGTGTAACGATGATAATAGTATTGCTTTCAGGTATTATCGCGATTGCTATTAGTATTGTTGTTATTAAAACAGTTGCAAATCCTTTAGTCATGCTGCGTAATTTAATGGTAAAAGGGGCAAGCGGCAATCTGACTGTTAGATCACCAATAAATAAGCGGGCGGATGAAATTGGTCAACTCTCCGATAGTTTTAATGAAATGATGACGCAAATAACGAATCTTGCAAAGCAGACGACTCTTTCGGCAGATGAAGTTTTGTTAACTGCAACAGATTTGACTGATGCATCTAAGAAAACGGCAATTGCAGCAAAAGAAATATCTGTAGCAACCGAAGAGATTGCAAACGGTGCAACAAGTCTTGCTGTTGAAGCCGAAAAGGGCAGCGACTTGACTAATCAAATGAATAGTCAGATGAAAGAAGTTATTTCGTCAAATGGGCAAATGACACAATCCGCTATTGAAGTTGAGAACGCGAGTAAGCAAGGAACAGCGTATATGAATCAACTTATTCAGAAAACAGGGATGGCAGAAGATAAAACACGTGCGATGGTAGAGAAGGTAGATGCTCTTAAAGAAAGCACGGGTTCGATTGTGAAAATATTGGACGTACTAAATAATTTGACGAAGCAAACCAATATTCTTTCACTTAATGCGACAATAGAAGCAGCAAGAGCGGGAGCAGCAGGCAAAAGCTTTATGGTCGTTGCAGACGAAATTCGCAAGCTTGCTGATCAATCTAGACAATCGATCGATGTAGTTGGACAAATTACAGCTAAAATTCAAGGAGAGATTGAGGAGACCGTTGGAGTCATGTCCGATGCTTATCCTATATTCCAAGATCAGATTACATCCGTCAAAGAAGCAAATCAGATTTTCTTATCTGTCCAAGGTCAGATGAGCCAATTCGTTGAAAGTCTTGAACTTACGACACGATCAATTGGAGATCTTGATAGGTCACAGTCAGTATTATCAGATGCTATGACAAGTGTCAGCGCTGTTGCAGAACAATCTTCAGCCACTTCGGAAGAGGTTGCTTCTCTCAGCAGCGAGCAACTTAGCATAAGCGACGGCTTAGTGAAGCTTTCTGATAAGCTGGATTCTGTATCAAGAGGATTAAAGGAATCATTATCGAAATTCCAGATTAATGAATAAAGACAATGGAGCTGCTTTCCCTAGGGAAAGCAGCTTTTTTCATTTTGATAGGAGAAAGATCCCCTATAGGCTATGTTTGTGAAGCAGATTATTTTGGCAACACTAGTGTAATAGTATGTTATCCGTATTGGACGAATAAAAAAGCGAAGAATTAACTTAAATCACATAAAAAAGAGCTTAGTAAGGATGTGCAAGGAGTGATCAAACGAGCCTTATTAGCAGGTATTTTCATTAGCTTAATTATGATTTTTTTTATAGGCAGATTAGCGTGGTTACAATTACTTCCCGGAACAGTAACCTCTACAGCCCCAGTTGCTCATGTAAGGGATAATTGGAAGCGATTAGCTGTTACACAACGGCAGCGCAGCTTAGTGCTGGATACGGGCAGAGGAGATTTTGTTGACCGTTACGGTAAACCGATAACTGGTGAAACCTATATGACAGCAGCAGTGTTTCCTATACGCTTTGATATGCGCGGTTCGGATGATGGATTAGCTGCTCTTGCTAAACTGTTGAATGTTTCAAAAAGTGAACTTATCAGTCGTTTGAATGCTATCAGTGAGCCAGAGTTTTGGCACGAGGATAATAATGAAAATCCTATCCGCCTATCAGCCCAAAAAGCAGAACAAATAAATGAGCTTGGGATCGAAGGTATTCGTGTATTGCCTTATAGAAATCGTTATTTACCCGGTTTTGAAGCTAAACATATGATCGGTTTTACAAGTCAACATCCTGAATGGCTCAAAGAAATGCATAGCGATGATCTTACTTTTGGGAAAAGAAAGCTTACTGAGCAGGTGGGTGGAACGGGGTTAGAAAAATCGTTGGATCATTTGCTTCATGGGATAGGAGAAACGTCTGTTTCGTATTTTTTGGATGGGCGAAATTCACCTATGCATGGGCTAGACTTGCGTGTCGTCCAACCTTCTAATCATTATTATCCATTACAAATTGTAACTACAATCGATTTGCAATTGCAAAATGAAATTGAGGTTTATGCAGATCAGCAAGGTTTGCAGGAAGGTGCTATTGTCGTGTTGGATGCACATTCTGCTGATATTGTAGCAATGGTGTCCAGGCCAAAGCTTACACCTGGGGAATTTTCCTCAGGAGATGGAACGGAATGGGTAAATCACGCGCTGAAAGCAGTGGAGCCCGGTTCAATCTTTAAGCTTGTAACAGCAGCATCAGCAATTGAAAATGGGGTAGTTAAGCGGCATGAGAAATTTCATTGCAACGGTGAGTACGGTAAGTATGGGCTATCATGCTGGAAACATGGCGGACACGGCAACATTACGTTATTGGAGGGACTTGCTCAGTCCTGCAACATTGTATATGCAACACTTGCTGAACGACTCCAAGGAAAACAACTGGAGCAGACAGCCGAAGCCCTTGGCGTAAACGGGCTCATCGGCTGGCACAGTGACAAGGCGTATGGTCCTTTTCCTAAGCCATTTAGGCTCTTAGAGGAGGAAGAGGAGGGTAGAGTGTTCTTGACTTCTATGAAGAAGAGAGATAACGGCGTGGAGAATAAAAGAGATACGGGAGTTAGTGAAGATCAAATAGATAAAGGCATCATGGCGCAGAGTGGCATAGGGCAGCGTGATGTACGAATGTCGCCACTCCAAGCGGCGAATTTAATGGTTACGCTGTTGAATGGAGGGCACGTAATGGAGCCGCGCCTAGTCCGTGAAATCCGCTATGCCGACGGCCAGCGGATGACAGCTCTTCGCGCACGCGAAGTTGCTCGTGGCCATGGCCGAATAAGGTCGGCCACTGCGCGATTACTGCTGCGCGGCATGGAGGCGGTCGTCGACCATGGTACGGGTCGATCGATCCGCCAAGGGCATTGGGCTGTGGCCGGCAAGTCCGGCACCGCCGAGACCGTCAAAGCAGGGGCCGCCCGCAATCACCAATGGTTTGCGGGCTATGGCCCCTTGCAAGCACCGCGATATGCCGTCGCGGTGCTTGCAGCAAATAGGTCGCCTGGCAGCAGCCATCAGGCGACCAAATTGTTCCGCGGCGTCATGGATATCGCCGCCGCCCATCATACCATTAAGTCGTCGAAATCGCCGACCTAACGATCGAAATCTCTGATCTAACGATCACAATCATCGCCCACACAAGTATTAACATCTACAGCTGTTATCGGCGCATTCCATCCTTTCAATGCGCGAATGGAGCTGCGAATAATAAAAGGCTTCCGAGTATCATCCTTTTTGGGATGAGAATTCGAAAGCCTTTTGTTCATATTGAAGGGCAATTAAGTACATGCCTTCGCATCAACTATTAAAAGAAACGTAAGTCTATCCTTCTACGGAGTCTTTTGAATCTATCTAGATCGATTAGTTTTCTTTTTTGTTTTGATCTAACAATGACTCCGACAAAGTTTCGTTATCATTATTCCCCACATCTGCATCAGTTGCAGTTTCGGACGGCGTATCATATTCACCAATTGGAGCATGAACCCACCGATGGAAGTAACCTTGATCGTAAAGTGATTTTAAAAGAATAACAAGGATTGGAGATAAGATAACACCTGCGATTCCGAATATGGAAAGTGAAATGATCATAAATGCCAGCATCGTGAAGGCAGATACACCAAGTGAATCACCAGTGATCTTTGGCTCCAATATTTGCCTAGTCAACGTCACAACAACCAACAGCACTGTAAGCCATATCGCTAGTGAAACTTGTCCTACAATAAATAAATAGATAATCCATGGGATAAATAGGGCGCTAACACCGAGTAACGGCAATATATCGAGTATTGCTGCAATAACTGATATAACAAAAGCATTGTCCACACCAAGTGAAACGAGCGCGATTAGAATAACAATAAACGTAATCGAAATCATTTTGGCCTGTGCTTTAATGTAGAGGGCGATTCCTTTAAACACATTATTTCTAAGAAAGAAAAATGCACTTTTAAATGTTTTTGGTGTTTTATTGGATGCGGTCTGTTTCCAGGTTGTAATTTCAATACTTAAGAAATAGGCTAATACTATACCGATTATAAAATTAAAAATAAAGGTTGAGAACGATGTAGCATAACCGACCATGCTATTCAAAACTTTTGTTCCAAATTTCTCGAAGTTTTTGGAAGCACCTTCAAAGAGATCTTTAGCAGTTTCAGCAATATCCAGATTACCTGGAAGGCTTTCGAAACGTTTGTCTAAATCTCCAGTAATTGCGCCAATCTGCTCCACTAGCACTTCTTGGTATTGAGGCAGTTTTTTTGCTATCTCTGTTCCTTGTTTTGTAATAAGAAATGCAGCACCAGAAAATGCGGCAAGTATCGTTAAACTGAATACTAAAACGGATATGCCAGAGGCAATCGATTTTTTGATGCCCCACTTATTAAGCTTTCTAGCCAGTGGTTCAATAAGCAAAAAAATAACAAAGGAGAATATAATAGGTGTAGCTATCT
This sequence comes from Paenibacillus sp. L3-i20, assembly GCF_022180385.2. Taxonomy (GTDB): domain Bacteria; phylum Bacillota; class Bacilli; order Paenibacillales; family Paenibacillaceae; genus Pristimantibacillus. The sequence goes on along the minus strand of NZ_BQME02000001.1, from coordinate 21,253 downwards.
TATAGAAGTAGCTAAAGGCAAGCATAGTTAGATAAACAGTGAGTGCGATGAGCGCAATATCAAATGCGGTTCTCCAATATTTTTTGTAAAATGGCAGCATGTGCTTTCCCTTCCTCCAGTGCATAATCTAGTTTTCATTGATAAATCTTTCCTATAAGATTGTACTATAGATTTCAGGAATTGTGCCTTTTTTTTATTTGGATATGCTACAATTAGAGGTATTGTAATTGTTCTGAACCGCTAATTATTCGTCGACTAATTCATACAATGGTGGGGAAAACATAATGGAAAATTTAATTCTTTGGGGTTTTTATGTCATGACGTTTTATGCTTTTCTCCCCGGCCTGATCAGCCGTACCTTCGGATTTCGTGTATTTAAGAAGGGTAGGGTGAAAAAGGAAATTGCTCTTACGTTCGATGATGGACCCGATCCAACATACACTCCGCTGCTACTTGATTTGCTTGCTCGATATAATGCGAAAGCTACTTTTTTTGTAGTAGGATCACACGCAGAAGAGCAGGGTGAATTGCTTCGCCGAATGCAAAAGGAAGGTCATGTAATCGGTATACACAATTATATCCATAAATCGAACTGGCTTATGCGTCCTAAATCGGTGAAGCGTCAAATAGAGCGGACGAATGATATCATCGAGCAAGCTGTAGGAAAAAGATCGATCTATTATCGACCGCCTTGGGGAATTATTAATGTATTCGATTATTCCAATCTAGGTTATTTACAAATCATTTTGTGGTCAGCTATGTTTGGCGATTGGCGTATACGTCTCGGTGCAGAAGGGCTCAAGCGTCGTATGATGAAGAAGCTTCGTCCGGGTGAAGTCATGTTGCTTCACGACTGTGGAATGACGTTTGGTGCGAATAAGGATGCGCCCCGCAATATGTTGATTGCACTTGAAGCTTATTTGGCTGAAGGAGAGAAGCGCGGATACACATTTGTTGGGATTGATGAAATGATCAAGCTGACAGATGCTGAACGTGCAATACATCAATCTGTATGGAAGAAGTTTATTATTTCAGCATGGCTGCTATGGGAGCGTACGTACCACTCACTTTACCGCTTGAAACAAGTAGGTGAAGCCAAACCTCCAACTTTTCACTACCGAATTACAAAATATACCGGTGATTCCGTTCAATTTGCTGAAGGGGGAGGTATCACTAAAGGGGATTCTGTTGTTGAGCTGCATTTAGATAATAAGATGCTGTCTGGAATAGCTGCGGTGTCAAAGTCGCCACTTGCTACTGGCATCCGGATGTTGCGTGAGATTGAGAAAGCACTACCTCAGCTTGCAAATGAGCTCATAAAAGACCCATTAGCCAACGATATTAAAGCTGTATATGGCGTAACGATGATTCATCGGGGGGCAGATCGACTTGGCTTTAAAGTTATTGAACTTCCGGATGGCTTGTTCGCTCGATCAACTCGTATTTATTTGAGTATATTGTTGAAAGTGTTAACCAATACGAAGCAATATAAAAATAGTCGAACACGAAGGAATCGCAAAGATGCGATATCTCCTCGTATGTTGCTTATGCCTGTGGACAAAATTCGATCATATGCTACTGTTGAAATTAATCTGTTACAAAATGAGGCAGAACGCATTGCTGAAGCTGTAGATCGAAAGATTAATGTTGTTGCTGATGAAGCTAATTCGTTAGGAACAAAAACGACGGCAATTTAACGAAACATGAGTAACCGTCTTATAATAGTGAACGTTGTATACTGCACAAGTGAGGGCTGTTCCAAATGGTGTAAACACCAGTGGAACAGCCCTTTGTATGGACATAACGAAATAATGGTTGCTTCATTACGAATTGACTTTTTCACATATATCCTTTATAGTTTGACTAACGAACGGTAGGTAGAGGGGGCTTCATATGACTGCAAATCGGATTAAAGGAATTGCGCTTTCTCATTTTGCACGATTTGGTTATGAGGGTACATCACTGGCAAATATTGCAGCAGATGTCGGGATTAAGAAGCCTTCTATTTACGCACACTTTAAAGGAAAAGAAGAATTGTATTTTGCCTGCTTAGAGGAAGCTTTAAATAAGGATATGTTATATTTTCAGCAGCAAGCAGAACAGGGACAAAACATCGAATTCAAACAAATTCTTCATAATATATTAACTGGATATGCACAACGATTTGGTGCTAATGAAGAAGCAATGTTTTGGTTGAGATCATCCTATTTCCCACCTGATCCCTTTCGGGAACAAATTGTGGAGAAGGCTAATCATCATATTACAGCTATAGGCAAGCTTTTACTTCCATTATTCAAGGATGCGAGCGATAAGGCGATAATAAAAAACATTGAAGCCAGTACAGCATTAGAAGCGTATTTATGTCTATTCGATGGTGTTATGGTTGAATTATTATATGTAGGATATGAACGATTTGAATTACGGCTATCAGCATCATGGGAAGTGTTTAAGCGTGGTCTTTTCTAAGGGATCGTGACAGCAACGTAAGTTGACGGGCTGCATACGCAGGACGTCATTTTTTTACATCTAGACTAACGACTGGTAGGAAGGAAGAGTTATATGGAATGGATTTATGTAATCGTCGCAGGATTTATCGAAATTTTTTGGGTAATTGGTTTGAAGAAAGCATCAACGCCATTAGAATGGGCGGGCGTTATAATAGCAATTGCTATTAGTTTTATTTTATTATTTAAAGCCTACAAGAAGCTCCCTGTTGGAACGGTATATGCTGTATTTACTGGACTTGGAGCAGGCGGTATCGTACTGACGGAAATATTCGTTTTTGGCGAGCCGTTTTCAATTGCCAAAATTTTATTAATAGGTCTTATTTTCTTCGGCGTAATCGGGCTTAAGCGAGTAACCGGGGACAAAAAAGAGAAGGGGGCCGAGTAAAATGGCATGGATCTTTCTAATTATAGCGGGTATTTGTGAAGTGGCTGGAGTTATTTTTATGAAAATTGCTAGTGAGAGAAAAGGCTGGGCACCTAAGCTAATATTAATTATGAACTTTGCGGTCAGCTTCTATTTCTTGTCACTCGCTATGAAAACTTTGCCGATGGGTACTGCTTACGCCATCTGGACAGGAATAGGAACGGCAGGTAGTGCTCTACTCGGCATTCTGATCTTTAAAGAGTCTGCTGAATGGCGTCGCTTATTTTACTTAAGTTGTATTTTGAGCGGTGCGATTGGTCTAAAATTAATAAGCTAATTGAAAGACAGTTGCTCACCAATGTGGCAACTGTCTTTCTATATTGTACGGATTCTAAACGATATTATAATCGAACCTCAATCTTAGTTCCGCTACCCACTTCACTCGTAATTTCAATTTGGCCGCCATGTGCCGCAATGGCATCATTGGCAATTGCCATCCCAAGGCCAGATCCTTTATGGAGCTCACCCGTGTTTGTTCCACGATAATAGCGGTCAAATAGTTTATCCAGCTCTTCTTTTGGTATTCCATAACCATTATCTTCAATTGTAATAAGCATCTTATCGTCATGCTGAATACTCACAATAATGTGAGTGTCTGGACTGTTATGGACGATGGCATTGAAGATAAGATTGTTAAATGCTCTGCGTAGGAGCGTTTCATCTATTTCCATGTCTATTCGCTTCTCATCACATTTGAGCTCGATATGCCGTTCGGCATATTGAGGATCATTAAGTATATCGATGACAACATCACGAAGCAGTCTAACGAGATTGACTCTTTTTTTATGTAGTATCAATTGTTTATTTCGAAGTCTTGTTGTTAAGCTTAAATCCTCCATAACCTCTTTCATATACAGGGATTTTTTTTGAATAATATGCGCGTATTCGTGTATTTCCTCATTGGTAAACTGATAATTCGGATCAGCCATTAATTCGGCATAACCTTGGATAGAAGCTAGAGGCGTCTTAATATCATGTGAGATGTTGCCAAGCCATTCCTCTCTCATTTGATCTAACCTTCTGCGATCAGCTTCAGTTGCCTTCAATTGCTGGGAAAGAAGATTTACGTTATGGAATACATCCTTATAAATTCCTTTCACAGCGTAATGTATATCGTATTTCTTGCCAGCAAGTCCTCTAACACCTTCAATAATTAGATTAAGTGGCTTGCTTAGTCTGCTGCTAAATAAATAACCGATCAATAAGGCGACAAACCCATTAATGCTAATAAAAAATAAACTGCCTACTTTAAACATATAGAGTATGTTATCAAAATCTAATGTAACAATTAATCTATTAATAGTCCGATCGACAATTCCTATAAAATAGCTGTATTCGATTTGACCAAGCTGCTGACTGCCTATAAAGACGTTGGTATCAACATTGACTTCACGATATTTATACATTTGAATAATGTCTATAGGCGTATATTTCTTCTGTACCCCGTCTGGTAGTCTGTAGCTGTATACTTCTTCGCCATTCTCTTGTAGTACTTGGATCCATGCATTATTGGCAGCGAGCAATTGCTTGCCTTCCTCACTAATGGACACTTGGCCCTGGCTCATTATTACATGCTGGGCAAACTCTCTTGTAAATTGTTCTTTATTTGACTCAATAATTTTGAGAATGGGAGCGTCATGGGTAGCATGGGTAGCATGGGTAGCATGGGTAAAAAGCATAATAACGAATACAATTATGTTTAGAACGATTACGAGCATAATTGCTATAACGATGGATAATAAATAACTGCCTGTTACTCTCCATCTCATTGTTGTTCATCCTTTGCAACGAGCTTGTAGCCTAGCCCCTTTACTGTAACCAAATAGGTTGGATTTGATGGGTTAACTTCAATTTTTTCTCGCAATCTGCGAATATGAACCATAATGGTATTGTCAAAACCAATAAATTCTTCTCCCCATACATGGTCGCATAAGCTTTCTTTACTAATGATACGATTAGCATTTTTCATAAAATGAGCCATCAAGCCAAGTTCCTTCGGCTTTAATTCTATAACGTTGTCTCTCATCCGAAGCTGTGCTTGACTCTTATCTAATATAAATGGACCTGCGGTCAGAAGTGAAGGTTCTATAACCTCTTGTGTAAACCCTGCTCTTCGCAATTGTGCTTTAACACGATATGCAACTTCTTTCGGGCTAAAGGGCTTCGTAATATAATCATCGCCCCCGATAGCGAGCCCTAACAATTTATCAATCTCCTCGTCTTTTGCAGACAGGAATAGGATTGGTACGTTTGACAGCTTTCTTATTTCTTTGCATACTTCATAACCTTCCCCATCCGGCAACATAATGTCGAGCAGTACAATATCAGGCCTATGTAGTTGAAACTGTGAGAATCCATCTTTGACTGTAGTTGCAGTATAAACGGGATGAATACCTTCTTTGTTCAGCACCATAGAAAGCAGTTTTAATAGATCCTCTTCATCATCGATAATAAGAACACTTTTGTTAGTGTTAGACATAAGCTTCCTCCAGTACTAATTCAAAATGATTACAAAAACTTAGCTACCTGTAAGGAACAGATAGCTAAGTTTTTCACAAATAGTATTCAATTATAACAACAGTCGAAGCGTGTGTAAAAATTAAGTCCTTTTAGGATTTTTTCCATATGTCATAAAACGCCATACCATCTCTAGCGGCCCCATCTTAAAGAAGTTGAACCAGATGTAGCTAGTGACGATATGAATGGCAAATATAATTGGAGCAATAACGACGATATCTGTTGCAGATACGACATCAATGCCGATCAAAGCCATAAGTGCAAGTCCAATAAAACTTTGGGCAAAATAATTGGTAAGTGCCATCTGCCCTACTCGTGCTATTGGCATTAACAATCGTCTTATGTAACCATTTTCTAAAATAGTGAAAAGGGTAACTAAATAAAGCAACACGGTAGGAATTGTACCAATACCAATGATTTGATCTATTAATTCTGAATTTTGGATAGATGCTTTCCATATCCAATAAGAAGAAAAAACGAAGAGGGGTAGTGTTATTATCCCGATCCATTTTAAATACGATTTTAATCGTTGGATTTGCCGGAGCCAATTCGCTTTAGCTGAAAGAAAACCTGCTAAAAACATAATAAAAATTAATGTTGCATCCGTACCGATCAACGAGGCTACATCGTATATTAATCCTGATGTAAAGCCTGAAAGTAAAATAATAAGTGAAAATACGTAAAAAGCAGTTATGCTAAGGAGCCATATGACAATTGTGCGATTAGTAGCCTTGAAAAAAGGAATTAGAAATAAGCCAATGATCGCATATATCGGTAATATCGTTCCCGGGAAAAAGAAAACTTGAACAACTCCAATTAAAAATAAGGTTAGCAATCGACGTGCAAATAGCAATCGCGGCTTATCTCCTCGAAGTTCTGCTCGGGAAGCAAAGATATAAAAGCCAACACCAAACAAGAATGAGAAAATTGAAAAAAACTTTTTCTGAATGAGAACGTCGATGGATGCGTTAATGAGACTATTTATGCCAGTAGTATCAGGCATAGGTCCACCTTCAACTAGAACTTTATAACCTGCTATATTTATAAACAAAATACCGAATAAGGCTAACCCGCGGATAATATCTAATGAGACAATTCGATCGTGTTGTTTGATAGACTTAATCATTGTGTTCTGCTCCTTCTCCATTATTTTTTAATTGACTTGCTGCAGCTTCTGGAATCTCTTCAACTGTTACTTCTTGGTATGATTGAACGATTTCTTTATCTCGAATAAATAGAGTTAAATAAGCATTTTTGCGAAGCTGCTTTTCGCTTGTGAAGACGTAAGTTGCTTTATTGCCATCTTTATCGAAGGCAGGCAAGTTGTATTCATAACTAGTTACTGTCTCATTCGCAGATATTTTAGTTGTTTTTGCCTTTCCATCCGTCGTAATTTCCAAGTAATATAATTCTGTACCCAACCGATTAATATTTACATTTTGTGTGATCAGAATAAAACCAATAAATAAAGCCGCCATAATAACAGCTATTGTCCCAAAAACTTTCATGTTTATTTGCCCCTTATCTTTTGTGTGATAGGACTAATTATAAGTTCCGTATCTTACACCTTGTTGTGGGCAACCTTACATAAACCTTAAAACGAAAAAGGCACTGGCCTAAACGCAGATTAATCTGCGTGAAGGACAGCGCCTTACCTTTATAATAGGGGTGATTTACATCTTCATTACGCCGCCAGTGCTTGCGGATGTAACGAGATGAGCGTAACGTGCTAGGTAACCACGTTTGATCTTAAGCTCGAAGCCAGGCCATTCAGCACTGCGTTTCTCAAACTCTTCGTCGCTAATAAGCATATTCATTGTGCGGTTGTTCATATCAATCTCTACTATGTCGCCATCGCGTACAAATGCGATTGGTCCGCCTTCGGCAGCTTCAGGGGAAGCATGACCGATACTGATTCCGCGAGATGCGCCTGAGAAACGTCCGTCTGTAATAAGAGCAACTTTCGCTCCAAGTCCCATACCAACGATTTGTGAAGTTGGTGCAAGCATTTCTGGCATACCAGGGCCGCCTTTTGGTCCTTCATAACGGATAATAACAACATGACCTTCTTTGATCTTGCCGTTTGCAATTCCTGCAAGTGCATCGTCTTGGGAGTCGAAGCAAATCGCTGGACCTTTGTGATAGCCGCCAACCGATTTGTCGACTGCTCCTGTTTTAATAATTGCACCGTTAGGAGCAAGGTTTCCGAAGAGAACAGCAAGTCCACCGCGCTCCGTATGAGGATTGTCAATCGTATGAATAACATCGGTATCTTGAATCTCACAGCCAATTACGTTTTCACGAAGTGTTTTTCCAGTTACGGTCATACAATCACCGTGCAGAGCACCTTCTTTTTTAAATAGTTCATTAAGAACGGCACTTACACCACCTGCATTGTGTACATCTTCAATATGGTAATCGGAAGCAGGAGCAATCTTCGCAAGATGCGGAACACGTTCTGCCACTTCATTAATACGTTCAATTGGATATTCGATGCCTGCTTCATGTGCGATAGCAAGCGTGTGAAGTACAGTGTTCGTGGAGCCGCCCATCGCCATGTCAAGTGCAAAAGCGTTGTCGATCGCATCCTTCGTCACGATATCGCGAGGTTTGATGCCAAGATCGATAATCTTCATTAGTTGACGAGCAGATTCTTTAACGAATTCGATACGCTCTGGTGCTACAGCAAGAATGGTTCCATTGCCCGGAAGTGCAAGTCCAAGACCTTCTGCCAAACAGTTCATCGAATTTGCTGTGAACATGCCGGAACATGATCCACATGTAGGACAACCATATTGCTCAAGCTCAAGCAATTGTTCGTCATTTATTTTGCCTGCTTGGTGAGCGCCAACACCTTCAAAAACGCTTGAAAGTGAGATCGCACGTCCATCGGAAGTTTTACCCGCTTTCATAGGGCCGCCGCTTACAAGCATTGTAGGAATGTTGACGCGAAGAGCGCCAAGAATCATGCCGGGAGTAATTTTGTCGCAGTTAGGGATACAAATCATGCCGTCGAACCAGTGAGCGTTCACAACAGTTTCTACAGAGTCAGCAATTATTTCACGGCTTGCTAATGAATAACGCATACCGATGTGACCCATTGCAATACCGTCGTCTACACCTATCGTATTGAATTCGAAAGGGACACCGCCAGCTTCACGAATGGCTTCTTTTACAATCTTCCCGAATTCTTGCAAATGTACGTGACCAGGAACGATGTCAATATAAGAGTTGCAAACCGCTATAAAAGGTTTGTCGAAATCTTCTTCCTTAACTCCAGCTGCACGCAGCAAGCTGCGATGCGGTGCGCGGTCGAAGCCTTTTTTGATCATGTCAGAACGCATTCTTTTGGCCGCCATAATTGTAGTACCTCCCTTAAAATAGTCGGAACGTTGAAACGCCCGATTCACTCATCAATAAATAATCAATTCTGATCATTTTATCATACTGGACAATTGTTGGCTATCATTAGAACGGGGAATACTAGAATTGAGTAAACTATTTAAATAAATCTTAAAAATGCCTTAAGCTTTGTGATATTACGTCAAGAACCATTACACTCTTGCTGACGTTCATGTATAGTAAAGGCATAGAATTCAAGGGGTTTATAGGAGGATGAAATTGTGGAACGTCGTGTATTAATTGTGGATGATGAGCGTGAAATCGCTGAGCTAATAGAAATATATTTAAAAAATGAAGGATTTGCTACTGAGGTCGCCTTTGATGGCGAGCAAGCACTGGAAGCTTATGAGAGACAGGCTTTCGATCTTGTTATTCTAGATATAATGATGCCGAAGATGGATGGACTTGAAGTGTGCAGACGACTACGGAAGGACGATCATGTGCCAATATTGATGCTAAGTGCCAAGACGCAGGATATGGATAAAATAATGGGGCTAATGACTGGTGCAGATGATTATATGGTGAAGCCGTTTAATCCGCTGGAATTGCTAGCTAGAGTAAGGTCGCTTTTACGTCGTTCTTACCAATATAGCAAACCAAATGACGGATCGGATAACGACAGGGAGCAATCTGCGAGCAAAGAACTTCGATTAGGCGCATTACGGATCGACAAACTTAGCCATACTGCTGAAGTAGATGGACGCTCTCTCCATCTTACTTCAACTGAATTTGGCATCCTTCATCTACTTGCAAGTCAGCCTGGGCGAGTGTTTAGTGCGGAAGATATTTTCCAGCAGGTGTGGAAGGAAAAATATTTTGAGTCAAATAATACGGTTATGGTTCATATTAGCAAGCTGAGGGATAAGCTGGAGAAGGAACTTGGCGAGAAGATGATTGTAACGGTGTGGGGGGTTGGCTACAAGGTTGAAGGATAATGTCGTTTTTCGATTAGTACTGCGCTCCTTTGTAAACTTATTTCTTAGTGCTTTGCTTGCAGTTGTTAGTATTGCGTTAGTGGAGATGATTATTAAATTTTTTGTTAGAAATTTTTATCAATTCTATCCTATAAAACGATTTGCTCGAACGATCGTGAATGCATTTCCTGGGGAGTTAGGAATTTTTGTTATTGCGTTCGTGTTGTTCCTATTCTATTACTTAGTCATTCAGTGGATATACTTCAGCTACTTTGGGAAAATAAACGATTCTGTTCGGCGCATCGCAGATGGTCAGCTAGAGATGAATTATAAAATCAGCGTTAGAAGCACGAATACGTTCAGCATTATTGCAGGTAATGTCAATCGGCTATCAGACCGTCTGCAGCTTGCGCTGGTAGATGAACGAAAATCAGAGCAGACCAAAAATGAGCTAATAACGAATGTATCGCATGATCTTAGAACACCGCTTACGTCGATTATTGGTTATTTGGGTCTTATTGAGCAGGACCGTTATCGTGATGAGGTAGAGCTTCGGCATTATGTACAGATTGCTTATGAGAAGTCTCAACGATTACATGAGTTAATCGATGATCTGTTTGAATATACACGCATGAGACATGATACGGTAACGCTTAAGCAGGAGAACTTTAATTTGGTTGAATTGATTGGACAGCTGCTTGTGCAATATCATATGCTGCTTAAAGAAGCGGGGATGAGCAGTAAGCTGCATTGTGACGTAACCTCTATTCAGGTGAAAGGGGATACAGCAAAGCTTGTTCGAGTATTTGAAAATCTAATTTCCAACGCTATGTCCTACGGGAAGGAAGGCAAGCTGATAGAAATTAGAGTGAGGGAAATTGGAAGTGAAGCGGTTGTTGAGGTAACTAATTATGGAGATGCAATACCAGCCATAGATCTTCCTCATATATTCGACCGTTTTTACAGGGGAGATAAATCGAGGACGCAATGGTCTGGCGGATCAGGTCTTGGTCTAGCTATTTCCAAAAGCATTGTAGATATGCATCATGGATCGATAGATGTGACGAGTGATTCTCTACAAACGGTATTTAGAGTTACATTACCGCGACTTTAAAGTGAAATTAAGGTATTTTTATGATTACGTTACAGTCTCCTTAAGCTTAAGTCTTTATACTCGTAAGAGTAGAAGGTGAGCGAGAGGAGATTTTTTTGTGACAAAAATGAGATTGATTTATAAACATAGACGGGGACATTTTGGCCTATATTTGGCAACATTTGTTGCGATAGCTACGATTATTTTTTTGGGAGATAAAGTACTTAAAAATTGGCTTCCTGCTGAAGAAATGGTGATTCATTCTGCTGCTGCCATATTGATAGATGCTAGTTCAGGGAAGGTCATTTATCAGAAAAATGCAGATGAGGCTCATCCACCAGCAAGCATGTCTAAGATGATGACAGAATTAATTGTTCTGGAAGGCGTTCTTGAAGGAAGGTTAAGCTGGAATGATCGAGTGTCAGCAAGTCATTATGCTGCTCATATCCCCGGCACGAGAATGGGGCTTAGCCAAGGCGATCAACTTACGGTGAGAGAGCTGTTTGATTCCATGACTATTTATTCTGCCAATGATGCAGCAGTTGCACTTGCAGAGCATATTGGTGGTTCGGAGAAGGCTTTTGTTCATTTGATGAACGAGAAGGCTGCACGGATTGGTTTATCTATCAAGTCCGTATTCGGAAATGCCTCCGGATTAAGTAAAGAAGATATTGCGAGCTATCATGAGTCGGCACATGAACAAGATACGATGATGACTGCAAAAGATACAGCAATGCTGGCCGGGTACTTGATGGGGAAATTTCCTGAAGTGCTTGAAGTGACAAGTAGAGGAAGTGTGAGGGTGTCCACTAATAAAAAGTCACTGTCCGCTACGAATTTAATGTTGGAGAATAAGCCGTACGAGTACGTTGGAAACGATGGACTAAAAACAGGATACACACCTAATGCCGGATATTGCTTTACTGGTACAGCCAAACGTGATGGCAAACGATTAATTTCCGTTGTAATGGGCGCTGATTCCAAAGATACTCGATTTACTGAGACGAAGAAGCTTTATGAAATGGGATTTTCACAATAAAGTTACACTGACTATGAAAATAATGTAAGGAAAATCGTTGACGCTTGAAAGTAGCACGTCTATACTTTGTTCAGGAAAATCGGATCTTGAATCGATAGATTGGGGTGCTGCGGATATGGAAGAAGCGAGAGAGCAAAAACTAATTATTATGAAGCAATTAGATGAAGCATTCCGTGAAGTTAGAAAGCTCATACTTGCTGAATGGAATCGGACGAATAAGCAAGCGCTTGGTATGTCACATGGTAGAATGCTAATTAATCTTCACGAAGCGGGGCCACAGAAATCTACATCGTTAGCAGAAAATCTATCTATTACTAACGGTGCTATTACAGGTGTAGCGGACAGGCTGATCGAGTTAGGTTATGTAACACGTGAGCGCAGCGAACAAGATCGCCGAGCAGTAGTACTTAAGTTGACTGAAAATGGCGAAGCAATGGTACAGTCGATGCTTAAGGTTCGCGAGAAAGTGATGTTGAAGTTATTTCATGGCTTAAGTATCGATGAGATGGAGCAAGGACTCGACCTTTTTCGTAAAATGAGCAAAAACATGGTTAATGATGGCCGATAATTCGTATTTTTGTTGTAAAAACCTGACGTTCTAAAGTTTTTATTGCATTAATGTTCGGATCGTGTAGAATAAAGTAGAAATATGTCGGAATTATACGGATTGACAAATCCCTATAAAACTACTAGGATAAATAGGAATTAAAACAATCATTTTTTAAAAAAGAATTAAGGGGAGATCAGCATGAAAAAACATCTAGTATTACTGCTTACTTTGGTAATGGCGATTAGTGTAATCGCAGCATGCGGAAACAATACTGCTGGCGGTGATGAGAAGAAAAAGCGCATCGCACTAGTACTTCCTGAACAAATTGGTGTTAACCCGTTTTTCTCTTTAATGGATGAAGGCTTTAAGAAGGCAGGTACTGAGTTTGGCGTAGAAGTGAAAACAATCGAATCGACTGATCCAGCAGGTTTCGAGCAAAACCTACGTACGACTGTTGCTGAAAATTATGATCTAATTATTACTGCAACGTTTCAAGCAGAAGATGCGCTTAAAAAGGTAGCTGCTGAAAACCCAACAAAATCATTTGCAGTTATTGATACAGTAGTAGATTTACCGAATGTTCGCAGTGTTGTATTCCGTGAACATGAAGCAGCGTTCTTACTTGGCGCAACAGCAGGTCTTTCCACAAAAACAAATAAGGTTGGGGCAGTTGTTGCAATCGACGCTCCACTTCTTAGCAAGTATACATCGGGTTTTGCACAAGGTTTGAAGCTAACGAATCCAAATGCAGAACTATTCATTAACTACGTTGGTAGTTTCGATGATTCAGCGAAGGGTAAAGAGTTAGCTGTCCTTCAGCACTCCAAAGGTGCTGACTTTATCGCAGGAATGGCAGCGGTAGGTGACCTTGGCGTATTCGAAGCAGCGAAAGAACTTGGCTTCTACACATCAGGACAAGATGTCGATCGTACCGAAATCGATCCTGAACATGTTGTTCTATCTCAACTAAAAGGAACAGATGCAGTTGCATACGAAACGGTAAAAGCTTTTACATCTGATAAGTTCGAATTCGGATTAGCAGACTATGGATTGAAGGAAGATGGTGTAGGACTTACGTTCGTTACCAAGGAAAGTAAATCGGCACTTAGCCCGTTCATAGGTCAAGAAACAGTTGATAAAGTAAAAGCAATCGCAGAAGATATTAAGTCTGGTAAGGTAGTAGTTGAAAACCCTCTAGCTAAATAATCCAAATTACCGGCTGCTATCATGCAGCCGGTTTGCTTGTTTGAAAGGAGTTTCAATATGTTGCTGCAAATGGAAAACATAACAAAAAACTACGGAGCAGTAAGGGCGAATAGTGAAGTATCCTTTAACTTGCGTAAAGGAGAAATCCATGCACTTGTTGGAGAGAATGGCGCAGGGAAAACGACGCTTATGCGCATCCTTTATGGCATGGAAACTCCTACTAGCGGTGAAATTAAACTAGATGACAAATCCATATCACTTGCCAGTCCTACCGATGCTATCAAACACGGAATTGGGATGGTACATCAGCATTTTATGTTGTTTTCTTCCTTTTCGATTGCTGAAAATATCGTAATTGGTAGAGAACCAGCTAAGGCGATAGGTTTTGATCGTAAAGCAGCGGCAATGGAAACAGAGCGGCTTGCCAAACAATATGGTATGCCTGTTGATCCGTGGAAGAAAGTGGGGGATTGCTCACTTGGTGTTCAGCAGCGTGTAGAAATATTAAAGGTGCTCTATCAAGGAGCAGAAATTATTATTTTGGATGAACCGACAGGCGTTTTAACACCGCTTGAAGTTAAAGAGCTGTTAATTGCCATTAAGGCGCTTGCTGCACAAGGGAAAAGCTTTATTTTAATTAGTCATAAGCTTCAAGAAATATTAGAGGTTGCGGACCGAATTACTGTTCTGCGCGACGGTAAAGTTTCAGGAACAGTAAATGCAGCAGATACGGACGAAGAGCAACTCTCTAAGTTAATGGTCGGCAGAGATCTAGTTAAACTGTCAAGGAACAATAGGACTCGAGGGAAAGCAGTGCTCGAAGTATCCTCACTTACGGTAAGAGGAACGAAGACGAAGCCACTCCTTGATGAGGTCACCTTACAAGTTAATGAAGGCGAAATTGTCGGAATTGCTGGAATATCTGGCAATGGACAGTCGGAACTTTTACAGGCTATTTCTGGACTCATGAAACCGGATGCAGGTTCTATTAAACTATTAGGACAAGACATTACAGGTGCTTCGGTACTGAATATACGCAAGCAAGGTCTTGCACATATTCCAGAGGATCGTTATCAATGGGGCGTCTCCAAAGAGGCTACTGTGATGGAAAATGGTCTTATGGGACATACGGAAAAACATCAGAAATACGGTGTTATGCAAGGTGCAGGCATTCGTAAGATGGTATCAGAATGGGTGGAGCGATTCGGAATCAAGACGGGCTCACTACACACAAAGTCACAATATTTATCAGGCGGGAATCTTCAAAAGCTGATCGTTGCCAGGGAGCTCGCACAACATTCACCCTTCCTAATTGCCGCTGAACCAACAAGGGGTGTAGATGTTGGTGCTATGGAAATTATTCATACAGAGCTACTTGAGAAGCGGGATGGGCAAGGCGCAATTTTGTTAGTTTCGTCTGAGTTGACAGAAGTTTTGAAATTATCAGATCGTATTTATGTTATGTGCGAGGGGAAAGTCGTTGGCGAGATGATGGCAGAAACTGCGACTGAGGAAAGAATTAGTTTGTTAATGGCAGGAGGTAAAGAAGTTGGTTAAGCTCAAAGGATTTCTGCGCTCGTTGTTACAGCCGCTTCTAGCTATTATTGTTGGACTTGCTGTTGGCGCAGTTGCTATCGTTATCGTTGGCGGATCTATTACGGAAACATATGCAGAAATGTGGAAGGGCGCATTTGGCAACTTTTATTTCATTACGAATACGCTTAGCCGCGCAACACCGATTATTCTCATCGGTCTTGGTGTAGCACTTGCTTTCCGTGCGGGCTTCTTTAATATGGGATCGGAAGGGCAAATGGTGTTAGGTGCTTTAAGTGCTGCATTAGCGGCTATTTATGTACCAGGACCAGGTTGGCTAAAAATTATTGCAGCCTTGTTCGCGGGAATTATTGCCGGGGGAATATGGTCGGCATTTGCCGGCTGGCTGGACGCAAAATTCAGAATGAATTTGCTTATAACGACACTATTGCTCAATTACATTGCCATTTTTTTTGCATCATATATGGTAACGTATCCTTTCAAGGACAATACAGGTTCTGCCGCATTATCACAAACGATAATGTTGGATCAACCCGCTTGGCTGCCTAAATTGTTCTCTGGTTACAGTTTGCATGTTGGGTTTGTGTTAGCTGTCGTTGGAGCAATTATTTTATATGCCTATTTAAAACATACCGTCAAAGGATATGAGATTCGAATGCTTGGCGGGAATCCATTGTTTGCAAGTTATGGCGGGATTCAGCGTGGCAAGCTAATGATTGCAAGTATGTTCGTCAGCGGGGGATTAGCTGGTCTAGCCGGCTCCGTGGAAGTACTTGGCACACAATATCGTTTTATTGATGGTGCGTTAACTGCACCGGGATATGCATGGTCTGGGATAATGGCGACATTGCTAGCAGGCTCACATCCGCTAGGAACGGCAGTTGCCGCAATTTTACTTGCAGCACTGCAAACGGGTGGAATGGGTATGGAACGAAATACGGAAGTTCCTCTTGAAGTATCCAGTATTATTCAAGCAGTTTTGATATTGTTTGTTTCAGCTAAATTAACTTTATCCTTTATAAAACGCAAGAAAGCGGGGGCGAAAGATGGATCAGCTGTTTGATGTTTCGTTATTTGCCTCTGCACTTCGAATGGTAACTCCGATTCTCCTTGCGGCACTTGGCGGAGCTATATGTGCGCGGGTTGGATTGTTCAACGTGGGACTCGAAGGACTAATGCTTGTAGGCGCATTTACAGCAATTGTCGGTAATTATATGACAGGAAACATTATTTTTGCTGTATTATTTGCAATGATTTGTACGCTTGTATTCTCACTTCTGTTCGCCTATATGAGCATTCATTTAAGGGCTAATGTAATCGTTGTTGGTATTGCGCTCAACTTTCTCGCATTAGGACTAACAACGTTTGCATTACGAGCAATCTTTGATGTGAGGGGAGCTTTTTATGATAAAGATATGACTGGTTTACCTAAATGGGATATTCCATTCGTTGAGAACATTCCTTGGCTTGGTGATGTGTTGTCAGGTCATTCCGTTCTCGTATACCTTTCTATCGTTATCGTTCTTGGACTTCAATACTTCTTATTTAAGACGGTAACGGGATTCCGTCTATTAGCAGCTGGAGAGAATCCAACTGCCGCACGAAGTCTTGGCATTAAAGTATCTCGTTTGCAATACGGTGCTGTTCTACTTTGCGGTGCATTGTGCGGCTTAGCCGGAGCGCAGCTTTCATTAGGAAATGTGACGATGTTTACAGAAGGAATGACGTCTGGACGCGGTTTTATTGCACTTGTTGCTACGATGCTTGGGCAATCTAATCCGCTTGGGGTTGCGGCTGCGAGCTTCCTATTTGGCTTTATGGAATCACTTAGTATTAGGCTTCAAGGTTTTGCTTTGCCGACCCAATTTACGTATATGGTGCCTTATGTCGTAACCATCGTAGCGATGTTTTTCTTCAAGGACAAAGGTTATTTGGAAGAAGCGCGTAAGTCGAACGAAAGCTCGCGTTAATCGGAAAGTTACTTGCCTATCATAATGACATGTAGAGGAGTGAAAATATGCACAACAAAGCAGATCGACTCAAACGGGTATCGCCAAAGCTAGCGGAGGTTCCAGAACATATTGCACATCGTGTTCCTCCAGGTCAGACGGTTACGGAACGTTTTCCCATTTTGCACGAAGGGGAAGTGCCTAAGTATGATATGGCTGATTGGTCACTCCGTATCTTTGGAGAAGTAGAGCAGGAACTTACCTTCACGTTCAATCAACTGATGGATTTAGCCCAGACGAAGATCGTTTGTGACATTCATTGTGTAACAAGGTGGTCTAAGCTCGATACGGAATGGGAAGGTATCCGTTTTACTGATCTCTTGTCTTTGCTTAATGTAAAGTCGGAAGCACGTTATGTCATGATTCACGCAGATGAAGATTACGATACAAACGTTCCGCTAGAAGATCTCATTCGGCAAGATGTTATTCTTGCTCATCGCTTTGACGGGGAGCCGCTATCAGATAAACATGGTGGACCAATGCGATTAATTGTGCCTCATCTTTATTTCTGGAAAAGTGCTAAGTGGATTAGAGGTATCGAGTTTATGAAGGAAGATCGGCCAGGTTTCTGGGAGCGGAACGGCTTTCACAATTACGCTGATCCGTTCGAGGAGCAGCGCTTTACGAGTGAAGAAAATAGTATGCCTGAAGACGAATGGCTACAAAAGGAGTTTGATTAACGATGTATTTGCCTATATTGCAGCTTCAATCAGAAGATTTACCATCTTATGCTCTTGTATGCGGTGACCCTAGACGTGCTGAAGTCATTTCTCAAAAGTTAACGAATGTTAGAGAGCTAGCATTTGCACGTGAGTATCGAACATTTGTTGGGGAATATAATGGCGTTCAGTTAGCAGTTGTTAGCCACGGGGTAGGCTGTCCGGGAGCTGCTGTATGCTTTGAGGAACTGATTAAAGGCGGAGTGACAACGCTAATTCGCGTTGGGACCGCCGGATCTTATTCTGCCGATCATCCGGCAGGCAGTCTAGTCGTAAGTACTGCTGCAGTACGTGCTGATGGCCTGACCCGTCAGCTTGTACCAGATGGATTTCCAGCAGTTGCTGACGGAGATATCGTAAATGCTTTGTTAGAAAAAGCGCTTGAAAGCGAAGGTGTTGTGAAAAAAGGAATCACCGTTACATTGGATGCTTTTTTTACTGGTGTAGTTGAGATCCCTCACAAACAATATAAGGCGTCAGGTGCGATTGCTGTAGAGATGGAAATAGCAGCACTTTACATCATAGCAACTCTTCGCGGTGCACGTGCAGGAGCTATTCTAGCGATAGACGGATATGCGGATTCCGACTTAGCTGCCGAATACGATCCGCATACTAACGTAGTTGCCAATGCGATAGAAAGAGAGATCGATGCGGCGCTTGGCGCAATCGTTAAGTTAGCAAATTAATTATTATTAACGCGGAGCGTATTTTAACGTTATCGCTTCCAACTTCGCATTAGGCGGGCTCCAAGCAGGGGGCCCGTATTTTTTTATATAACCAAGTTTATTTAGAGCATCCATTGCAGGTAATTCCTCGTCCATCGTACGGAACAACTCCCAGCACGCGACGACATCATTTAGAGCACGATGTCCTCCAATAAGCGGAATGTTGTAACGATCGCACATATCTTTTAGTGTATGCGGATATACATGACGAGCTCTGCTAATCGTAAGTGTATCGATAAAGTCGTTTTTAAAGGAACGCCCAGCAATTCTCATTAAGGAATGATGAAGGAAACTAAGATCAAACTGTGCATTATGAGCGACGAGAATGTGATCGCCAAGCATTCGGTTCAAAATGCGAAATGCTGTGTCCTCATCCATTCCAAATGTCGTCATCTCTTTAGTAATTCCTGTTAACTCAGTTATCTTTGGTGCTAACGTGCCATCGAATTGGACGAGAGTGCTGAATTCGCTTGCTACTTCACCATTAACAACTCGGATTGCTGCCATTTCTATGACACGGTCATTTTGTGGATCAAGTCCACTCGTTTCAAAGTCGAACACTGTGAAGGATTTATTTTTTAATGATTGCATAAGAGTCACCACTTTGTCTGGTCATTTTTGTTATCCGTCTAGTTTCTATTGTACAGGTAATGTTATTTCTCTTTCAATAGGGACGGGATGAGCTATAATTATGGCAATTATATTTTGAAGCTATTAAATGAAGGGAGATACGCTAGATGGAAGTAATAGCGTTGGGAGAGTTGTTGATCGATTTTACGCCTCATGGTATGTCAGAGCAGGGGCAGCCGCTTTTTGAACGGAACGCTGGAGGTGCTCCAGCTAATGTTCTTACTGGACTAGCTAGGTTAGGCCGCGAAACGGCTTTTATTGGAGCTGTGGGCAACGATGAGTTTGGTCGCTATTTAGGAGAAACGCTTAAGGAAACCGGAATAAATGTTGATGGTCTTACGTTTTCGGATGAAGCACAGACGACACTTGCCTTCGTTCATCTAGATAAGGATGGGGATCGATCATTTACATTTTATCGCAAGCCCGGTGCTGACCAAATGCTCCGTACTGAGGATGTTGACTATTCGAAAATCGCTGGCGCTAAGTTGTTTCATTTCGGCTCTGTCTCTATGACACATGAGCCTTCGAGAACTGCAACTCTTGCAACAGCCGCGTATGCGAAGAGTCAGGGGCTAATCGTTACGTTCGATCCGAACGTTAGATTGCCATTATGGAATAATGCTGAAGAAGCGAAGGTTGAGATTGTGAAAGGTATGGAGATTGCTGATATCGTAAAGCTCTCCGAAGACGAACTGGAATTGTTGACAGGTGAGAGCGATCTGGAACGTGGAGTGGATCTGTTGATGGAGCGCTTTAACATAAAGCTACTGTTAATCACATGTGGAGCGAACGGAAGCTATTGCCGTACATCAAAACAATTTGGGAACGTGAGAACGAGTCATGAAGGCTACAAGGTTGAAGTAGTTGACACCACCGGTTGCGGAGATGCGTTCTTTGGTGGGGTAATACATTGTTTATTGCGTGAAGAAGCTCCAGCTGCTCCAACTTGGAGCAAAGACAAACTGGACAATATGCTTATATTCGCTAATGCTATGGGTGCACTTGCAGCTACTCGCAAAGGTGCTATATCATCATTGCCAACGCCAAATGAAATCGAACGGTTTATGAGTGGAGAGTATGTAGGGTAACGGGGAATATATCTTGGCGAACCGTCCAAACGGAAAGAGTTCGTGTTCCTATTTACTACTTTCTTGTACCAAGGAAAATGTATAAAGGACTCCTGGCAAAGTTAAGCTTTTGTCAGGAGTCCTTTGTATGTTGATCAACTTAGCAATTGATTTGGCAACGAAAGAGGTAGAAAGTATCGCTTTATAAACGGAATTATTAGGGGATAGCTTCTGAACGATTAAGGAGATAATTGTTCGCTCTGAAAGTAAGTTCATAAATTTTTTTGAAATTACTGAAATGAAAACGAAAAATTGGGGATAGTAACTTTGGTAGCAACAATTCATTCAGAAAAGGAAGGTGCAGGCTAGTGGAAAATACACAAAAGAAAGTTAGCTGGCGCGTGGTTAAATACTTAAGCGTGGCTGTAGTTACGCTGGCATTAATGTTTAGTCTGCCAAACACAACCTTAGCGGTTGGAAAGAAAGCAAAAGGCCCGGAAGTATACGTAATTCAAGGAATGCTCAAATCATTGGGAAGTTACGGTGGACCTATAGATGGACATTATGGACCACAAACAGTAAGAGGAGTTAAGTATTATCAAAAAACACATGGTCTACCGATAACAGGATCAGTAGATGCAAAAACGTTACAATCCATTAGCTATTCGTATTCGACTGCAAAAGCAGCTGCGAAAGCGAAATCTAAAGGAAACGGCAAAGGTAAAGGCGCTGGACAAGGCGGCGGCGGTGCAGGCGGCGGAGCTGGTGGCGGTGCAGGCGGAGGAGCTGGTGGCGGTGCAG
The DNA here is from genome assembly GCF_022180385.2 of Paenibacillus sp. L3-i20. GTDB lineage: Bacteria > Bacillota > Bacilli > Paenibacillales > Paenibacillaceae > Pristimantibacillus. The sequence goes on along the minus strand of NZ_BQME02000001.1, from coordinate 96 downwards.
GCGGCGGAGCTGGTGGTGGCGCAGGCGGCGGTGCAGGCGGAGGAGCTGGTGGCGGTGCAGGCGGCGGAGCTGGTGGCGGTGCAGGCGGCGGAGCTG